>NZ_JBBOTR010000001.1:292500-5353153 GCF_038005725.1 Bacillus sp. FSL R12-0074 | reverse complement strand
AGGTGTCCCTCCTTTACAAAGATGGTAAAAGAATAAGGTTGTGCAACAATTGTACAACCTGTAAATACTTCTAATGCATATTTATACGAAACGTATTTTAAAATATAAAAACGTCGTTAGTATCCGAGATAGAGTTTTCGACAAAATAACACATGTGGACAACTATTTACTCACATGTGATTTAAACTATCCACATGTTATACACAAATTGTGGATAAAATAAAGGTGTGGAAAACTTATTCAAAGTGAAAACACAACTATAATATCAAAAAAAAGCAGCTATAGCAATGAATTTAAGAAAGTTATCCACAAAATCAATACCTTGTGGAATAAACTTGTCCACAATACGATATACTGTGTAAAAGTAAAAAAAGAGTTTGTGGATACAAAAAAGAGAAAATATATTTATCCACAAGGAAATATAGGTACTGTGAAAAAGTTTGTGAATAGGTTAAAAATGAATATTTGATGAAAATTTCGAGAACCATTGACATTTTCCTATTTGATTTACTATAATTTATTAGACTGTCTTTAACAGATATTCCTCAGGGAGGTGTCATATAATGAAAAGAACTTACCAACCAAATAAACGTAAGCGCAGCAAAGTACATGGTTTCCGCAGCCGTATGAGCACAGCAAACGGACGTAAAGTGCTAGCAGCTCGTCGTCGTAAAGGAAGAAAAGTATTATCTGCGTAGACCACTGATCGTTCAGTGGTCTTTTTTTCTAATAATAATGAGTTTCCGCTGATGAAATACAGGAGTGTCAAATGATATGAAGAAAAAAAATCGTATAAAAAAGAATGATGAATTCCAGGCTGTTTTCCAAAAAGGACAATCGAATGCCAATCGCCAGTTTGTTGTATACAAATTAGATAAAGAAAAACAGCCACATTTTCGCATTGGTCTTTCTGTTAGTAAGAAAATAGGAAATGCAGTAGTGCGTAATCGAATTAAGCGTATGATTCGCCAATCGATTATAGAATTAAAAGATGAGATAGATTCTGGAAAAGATTTTGTTATAATAGCAAGGAAGCCTTGTGCAGAGATGACATATGAAGAGTTAAAGAAAAGCTTAATTCATGTCTTTAAACGCTCTGGTATGAAAAGAATAAAAAAGTAGCGTAAGGAAATGAATTACACTATATACATACCGAAACAAGGAGGAGCAGGCTTTGAAAAAGAAAATAGGTTTATTAGCCATGGTTATTATGCTAATGGCAATTGCTACTGGCTGTAGTGAAACAAATCAACCGATTACACCGAAAAGCACTGGGATTTGGAATGAATATTTCGTATACCCGCTTTCTCAGTTAATCACGTATTTTGCAGAATTATTTGATAGTAATTACGGTTTAGCAATCGTTGTTACAACTCTTATCATTCGTTTTGCATTATTACCATTAATGATTAAACAAACGAAGAGTACGAAAGCAATGCAGGCGTTACAACCAGAAATGGTGAAATTAAAAGAGAAATATAGTTCTAAAGATCAAGCAACACAGCAAAAACTACAACAAGAAATGATGCAGTTATATCAAAAGAATGGTGTAAACCCATTAGCAGGATGTTTACCAATATTTGTTCAGATGCCTATTTTATTCGCGTTTTATCATGCGATTATGAGAACAACAGCAATTAGTGAACATACATTTTTATGGTTCGATTTAGGACAGGCGGATCCGTTCTATATCCTTCCAATTGTTGCAGCTATTACGACGTTTATTCAGCAAAAGCTTGCAATGGCAGGAACGGCTGGACAAAATCCGCAAATGGCAATGATGATTTGGCTTATGCCAATTATGATTTTAGTCTTTGCAATTAACTTCCCAGCAGCACTATCATTGTACTGGGTAGTTGGTAATATCTTTGGTATCGCTCAAATGTATATGATCAAAGGGCCTGAAATTAAGGCTAGTAAGGCAGGAGGATCAAGCAAGTGAGTATGATTACTGCTAAAGGACAAACAGTCGAGCTGGCAGTACAAGATGCTTTAAGACAATTAAATGCTTCGAAAGATCGAGTAGATATAAATATTATTGATGAGGGTAAGAGGGGGTTCCTAGGTTTATTTGGGAATCGCCCCGCTGTTGTAGAAGTTGTATTGAAAAAAGATCCAATCCAAGAATGTGAAGAATATTTAAAAAATGTTATTCAAAATATGGGTGTGGAAGTTGAGATTAGAAAAATTGTAAAAGGACGCGAAGTTGAATTTACAATTTATGGTGAAAACATTGGTGTTTTAATTGGTAAAAGAGGGAATACGTTGAATTCTTTACAGTATTTAACAAAACTTGTTGCGAACCGTAATACAAAGCAATATATTGGTATTACACTGGATGCTGAAAACTATCGTAGTAAAAGAAAAAATACGTTAGAATCTCTTTCCTATCGATTAGCAAAACAAGTAGTGAGTACGAAAAAAAGAGTTGTTTTAGAACCAATGCCTTCTTTCGAACGAAAAATTATTCACCAAGCATTATCTAATCATCAAAATATCATTACAACTTCTGAAGGAAAAGAACCACATCGGTATGTTGTAATATCTTCCAAGTGACCGGTTACTCAATTGAGTGCCGGTTTTTTTGAGGAGAAAATAAATGTGGATAACTAAAAAACACTAAACTTATCCACTGTGAATAAGTTTAGTGTTTTTTACATAAGGACATAATAAAATGAGTTATTATTCTTTTGTAGATAGGTTCGTTATGGTATCCTAATAATTTAGTGACGGAAAAAATTCATGTTGAAATAGAGATAAATAAGCAAGTGAGGTGAAAGGACATGGAATTTGATACAATTGCCGCAATTTCCACAGCGCTTGGGGAAGGTGCAATTGCCATTGTTCGAGTAAGTGGGGATGATGCGATTGAGAAAGTCGATCGTATTTTTAAAGGGAAGGATTTAACACAGGTTTCTTCTCATACAATTCATTATGGTCATATTGTCGATTTAGATACAAATCAAGTTATTGAAGAAGTTATGGTGTCCATTATGCGTGCACCAAGGACTTTTACGCGTGAAAATATAGTAGAAATTAACTGTCATGGTGGACTTGTTTCGGTAAATAAAGTATTACAACTTATTTTAGCGCAAGGAGTACGACTGGCAGAGCCTGGTGAATTTACAAAACGTGCTTTTTTAAATGGACGTATTGATTTGTCACAAGCAGAAGCTGTTATGGACTTAATCCGTGCGAAAACAGATCGTGCTATGAATGTAGCGATTAACCAAATGGAAGGACGATTATCTAAATTAATCGGCCATCTGCGTCAAGAAATATTAGAAACATTAGCTCATATTGAGGTGAATATAGATTACCCAGAATATGATGATGTGGAAGAGATGACGCATAATATTTTAATTGAGAAAGCTACACATGTCCGTGCTGAAATTGCAAAGATATTAGAAACATCGAAGCAAGGAAAGATTTTACGTGAAGGCATTTCTACCGCGATTATCGGTAGACCTAACGTTGGGAAATCATCGCTATTGAATAGTCTTGTTCAGGAGAAAAAGGCAATTGTAACTGATATTGCAGGAACAACTCGTGATGTTATTGAAGAGTACGTTAATGTGCGTGGTGTACCACTTAAACTTATAGATACAGCCGGAATTCGTGAAACGGAAGATATTGTTGAACGAATTGGTGTAGAGCGTTCGAAGGAAATGATGAGCCAAGCAGACTTAGTGTTAATTGTAGTGAATTATAGCGAGGCTTTAACAAATGAAGATGAGGATCTATTCCGTGCCGTACAAGGAAAAGATTTCATTGTTATTGTAAATAAGACAGATTTACCGCAAGAAATTGATATGGAACGTGTTACAGATTTAGCGGTAGGCAATCGTGTTATTACAACATCTTTAATTGAGGAGCAAGGAATAGATGAGCTTGAAAAGGCAATAGCTGATTTATTCTTTGAAGGAACAATTGATTCTGCGGATATGACATACGTGTCTAATGCGAGACATATCGGATTATTAACACAAGCAGGAAGAACAATTAACGATGCAATTGAAGCGATAGAAAATGGTGTTCCGATTGATATGGTTCAAATTGATTTAACAAGAGCGTGGGAAATACTTGGTGAAATTACTGGTGATACTGTCCATGAAAGCTTAATTGACCAATTGTTCTCTCAATTTTGTTTAGGAAAATAAAGTAAAACTTTAATCAGAGATGATTTAGTAAGATAGAGGTTATTAGGAGGAATAAACAATGGGATACAATGCCGGTTTATATGATGTCATAGTAATCGGTGCAGGTCATGCAGGATGTGAAGCTGGTCTTGCGGCAGCACGAATGGGCTCAAAAACATTAATGTTAACAATTAACTTAGATATGGTAGCGTTCATGCCATGTAACCCTTCTGTTGGTGGACCAGCAAAAGGGATTGTTGTTCGTGAAATTGATGCATTAGGCGGAGAAATGGGACGCAATATTGATAAAACACATATTCAAATGCGTATGTTAAATACGGGTAAAGGACCAGCTGTACGCGCGCTTCGTGCACAAGCTGATAAATTCTCTTACCAGCATGAATTAAAGAAAACAATTGAAGAAACACCAAACTTAACGTTGTTTCAAGGTCTGGTAGAGCGTTTAATTGTTGAAGATGGTGTATGTAAAGGGGTAATTACGCAAGCTGGTGCTGAATACACAGCGAAAACAGTTGTAATTACAACGGGAACATTTTTACGTGGTGAGATTATTATGGGAGATTTAAAATATTCAAGTGGTCCAAATAATCAGCAACCATCTATTACATTATCTGAACACTTAGAGGAACTTGGTTTTGATCTTGTTAGATTTAAAACAGGTACACCTCCGCGTGTAAACAGTAATACGATTGATTATAGTAAAACAGAAATCCAACCAGGTGATGATAAGCCACGTGCTTTCTCTTTTGAAACGACAAAATTTATTATGGATCAAATTCCATGTTGGTTAACGTATACAAGTACAGAAACACATCGCTTAATAGATGAAAACTTACATCGCTCAGCTATGTATTCTGGTATGATTAAAGGAACAGGGCCTAGATATTGCCCTTCAATTGAAGACAAGGTAGTAAGATTTAATGATAAACCACGTCATCAAATTTTCTTAGAGCCAGAAGGACGTAATACACAAGAAGTATATGTACAAGGCTTATCGACGAGCTTACCAGAAGATGTACAGCGTGCAATGCTTAGAACAATTCCTGGCCTGGAAAATGTTGAAATGATGCGTACGGGTTATGCAATTGAATATGATGCGATCGTACCAACTCAACTATGGCCAACACTTGAAACGAAAAAAATTAAAAATTTATATACAGCAGGACAAATTAATGGAACTTCTGGTTACGAAGAAGCGGCAGGACAAGGGCTTATGGCTGGAATTAATGCAGCATGTCGTTCTTTAGGTAAAAAAGAAGTTATTTTAGGTCGCGCTGATGCATATATTGGTGTTTTAATTGATGACCTTGTAACAAAAGGCACAAATGAACCATACCGTTTATTAACGTCTCGTGCAGAATATCGTTTATTATTACGCCATGATAATGCAGATCTTCGTCTAACTGAGGTTGGGCGTGAAATTGGTTTAATTAAAGAAGATCGTTATGAGAGATTTACAAATAAAAAACTACAAATTGAGCAGGAAAAGGAACGATTAGAGAGTATTTTTATTAAACCGCGTCCTGAAGTTCAAGAATTAATTCGTAGTATTGGCGGAAGTGAATTGAAAGATGGAATACGGGCAAGTGACTTATTACGTCGTCCAGAAGTGACATATGAGCATATTCATCTTTTAGTACCAAGTGAAGTAGCATTAAGTGATGAAATTACGGAACAAGTTGAAATTCAGACCAAGTACGAAGGATACATTGAAAAATCTTTACAGCAAGTAGAACGTATGAAGAAAATGGAAAGCAAAAAAATTCCTGTGGATATTGATTATGATGCGATTTCTAGCCTTGCCTCAGAAGCGAGACAGAAATTGAAAGATGTTCGTCCGCTTTCAATGGGGCAAGCTTCACGTATTTCTGGCGTAAATCCAGCTGATGTTTCCATTTTGCTTATTTACATTGAACAAGGAAAAATTGCACGAGTATCGAACCAATAACATAGTAAGGGGATATTGCTAGATGAACATAGAACAATTTCAATCTATGCTAGAAGAGAAGGGTATCTCCCTCTCTTCTAGACAGTTAGAGCAGTTCGAAATCTATTTTGAAACATTAGTAGAGTGGAATGAAAAAATGAACTTAACGGCTATTACGGAGAAAGAAGAAGTATACTTAAAACACTTTTTTGATTCTGTTACAGCGGCTTTTTATTATGATTTTTCGAAACCATTTTCTATTTGTGATGTTGGAGCAGGAGCTGGATTCCCAAGTATCCCTTTAAAAATCTGTTTCCCGCACTTAAAAGTAACAATTGTAGATTCATTACAAAAACGTATTAATTTCTTAAATCACTTAGCGCAAAAGTTAGAATTAAGTGATGTTGCATTTTGTCATGATCGTGCTGAAACATTTGGAAAAAAAGAAGGTGTACGTGAAGCATACGATATTGTAATGGCACGTGCAGTTGCACGTCTTTCTGTATTAAGTGAGCTATGTTTACCACTTGTAAAAGTAGGGGGAACATTCATTGCAATGAAAGGCGCAGCGGCTAACGAAGAAATCGAAAATGGCAAATATGCTTTAGAGGTACTTGGTGGAGAATTGAAAGAAATGTCTACGTTCCAATTACCGTTTGAAGAAAGCGAGCGTAATATTTTATTAATCGAGAAAAAGCGCAAGACACCAAAGAAATATCCACGCAAACCGGGAACGCCCAATAAATTACCTATTGAAAAATAAATCTTATTAGACGTAAGATTAAATTATATAAATGAAAACGTAAATGTTTCATAGGAAACATTGTATGTAGAACAGTCAATAGGCCTAAAAGGTGGTGGAATATGTATGAAAAATACGTTTTCTCGTTTATTTGGCTTTGGAGATAAAGAGAGCGAATTCGAATTACAAGACGAAAGCCATGAAGAAATAGCTAAAAAGGTATATGAAGAAATACAGGAAATTCCGATAGTAAACATTACCCCTAACCGTTATCAACCACGAACAGTTTTTGACGATGCACGTATTGAGGAGCTAGCATTAACGATTCGTACACATGGGCTTATCCAGCCGATTGTTGTGAGACAGTATGAGGATGATAAGTACGAGATTATTGCCGGGGAAAGGCGTTTCCGCGCAGCAACAAAGTTAGGGTGGGAAAAAGTTCCTGCAATAATAAAGAATTTAAATGATACTGAGACAGCTTCTGTAGCGTTAATTGAAAATTTGCAGCGTGAGGAATTAACAGCAATTGAGGAAGCTGTGGCATATCAAAAGCTGATTGAGTTACATAATTTAACACAAGAAGCATTGGCACAACGACTTGGAAAAGGACAATCGACAGTCGCAAATAAATTGCGATTATTAAAATTGCCTGAAGAAATCAAAAGTGCATTATTAGAAAAAAGTATTACAGAACGGCATGCTCGCGCCCTTATTCCTTTGAAAAATGAGGAATTACAACTGAAGGTTTTACAAGAGATTGTGGAGAAGCAATTGAATGTAAAGCAAACAGAAGAACGAATTGCAAAGTTACTAGAAGAAGTAAAACCAAAGCGCAAAGCGAAGCAAAAAGCAGTAAGTCGAGATGCGAGAATTGCTATGAACACGATTAGACAATCATTACAAATGGTTGCTAATAGTGGTTTGAATGTTAATTCTGCGGAAGAAGAGTTTGATGAATACTATCAAATTACGATTAAAATTCCGAAGAAAAAATAATTACGTGTTAGAGACCTTATCCTATTGGAGAGGTCTCTTTTACTATATTTTCTTGTTAAAGCAAGAAGGAGTTTAGAAATAAATTTTGAAGTTTAATAAGGACGTAAAAGAAAAACTTTTATTTCATGTTACAATAAACGTAATTGTTTCTAGAATAAGAAAGAAAGGTTGAAAGTAGGTGACATCATGGGAAAAATCATTGCTATTGCTAATCAAAAAGGCGGTGTTGGAAAAACAACAACATCCGTTAATTTAGGGGCTGGATTGGCACAAGTAGGAAAAAAAGTCCTTCTCGTAGATATTGATGCTCAAGGAAATGCAACGACTGGTGTAGGGATTGAAAAGTCTGAATTAGATCAATGTATTTATAATGTTCTTGTAGAAGATGCAGATGTTCAAGGTGCCATACGGAAAACCGCAACTGAAAACTTAGATGTTCTACCCGCTACAATTCAATTGGCTGGTGCTGAAATTGAATTGGTACCAACCATTTCCCGGGAAGTACGCTTGCAAAGAGCGTTACAGCCAATTCGTGATGAATATGAGTATATTATTATTGACTGTCCCCCATCCTTAGGGTTATTAACGATTAATGCATTAACAGCAGCAGATTCTGTTATTATTCCTGTACAGTGTGAATATTACGCGCTGGAAGGGTTAAGTCAGCTATTAAATACAGTTCGACTTGTGCAAAAGCATTTAAATAAAAATTTAGCAATTCAAGGTGTATTGTTAACGATGTTGGATGCTCGTACAAATTTAGGAATTCAAGTTATAGATGAAGTGAAAAAATACTTTAGGGATAAAGTATATCGTTCGATTATTCCTCGTAATGTTCGCTTAAGTGAGGCACCAAGTCATGGAAAACCAATTATGCAGTATGACGCTAAATCAAGAGGAGCAGAAGTATATTTAGATTTAGCAGAGGAAGTGATTGCAGGTGGCTAAGGGATTAGGAAGAGGAATCAATGTGTTTTTTCCAGATTTAGATGTGAAAGAAGAAGAAGCGATTCAGGAGATTATAGTAACTGAATTAAGGCCGAATCCATATCAACCACGTAAACATTTCAATAAAGAAGCGATTCAGGAATTAGCGGCTTCTATTAAAGAGCACGGTATATTGCAACCTTTAATTACTCGAAAGAGTATTAAAGGATATGAAATAGTTGCAGGTGAAAGAAGATATCGTGCTGCTAAAGAGGCCGGACTTGAGAAAGTGCCTGCTGTCGTAAGGCAATTAAATGAGCAGCAAATGATGGAATTTGCTTTGCTTGAAAACTTACAACGAGAAGATTTAAATCCTATGGAAGAGGCAATGGCATATCAGATGTTAATGAACGAGCTAAATGTAACACAAGAACAATTAGCAAAACGTCTTGGTAAAAGCAGGCCTTATATCGCAAATTATACTCGTTTGTTAAGCCTCCCTTCATTCGTTCAAGATATGATTGCAAACGGTCAACTTTCAATGGCTCATGGAAGAACTTTACTTACAATAAAAGATGAAGAACAGTTGAAATCTTTATTGAAGCGAATTGAAAAAGAAGGACTGAATGTTCGCCAATTGGAACAAATTGTCCAGGAAATTAATCAACGTGTTTCACGTGAAACACAACAAGTGAAAAAAGAAAGAAATATATTTTTTGTAGAGCGTGAAACGTTTTTAAGAGAAAAGTTTGGTACGGATGTAAAAATTAAAGAAACGAAAAAAGAAAAAGGTAAAATCGAAATCGAATTTTTTAATAAAGAAGATTTAAATCGAATTTTAGAATTATTATCAAAGGGAAATTAAAAAGCAAACCATCTTATTGTTTATAGATGGTTTGCTTTTTTTAATGCAGATAATTTTTGATCGGTTTCTTTTATACTTTGTGCAATTACATCGGCCATCTTCATGACTAAACTTAGTCTTGTATTTTGAAGTACGAAAAACTCCATGAAACCATTTAAATTTACGATGCCATGAATATGCAAATCACCAATTTCAGGTAATTTCTTATTCATCGCAGCTCCAGGTTTACTGGGGCCCTTTCCGGTAGTTATAGAACCGATACTTTGAGATTTTCCTAAACATGCATCAACAGCAATAATAAATGAAGCAGGATTTTCTTTCTGTATATTCTGAATTTTCGCTTCTAGATTTAGTGCATGTATTGGTTCGTCTAGTGTGCCGAATACTTGAAGGTTTTTGATTTCAATTTGTTCTAGTTTAGTACCAACTAATGGACCAAGTGCATCACCGGTGGAACGGTCTGTTCCGATACAAACGAGAATGAGTGGTATATTAGTCTTAATGGGAATATGGGAAAGTAAGAAATTACTGATTGTCTCAGAGGCTTCTAAGTCATGATGCATAACATTTTGAGTTTCTTTTTCAAAAAAAGGTAAGCGAAAACTTCTAATATTCATGAAGCACCCATCCTTTTAATAAATTTTCACAATATGTTATATGGTGTGTGAAATGGAAAATTATAAGTGCATACTTTTTACAAACTGTGAATGAAAATGGAAATAATAGTACTAGTATATATATATTCGTTTCATTTTATACCTGAATGGAAGTTAACAAATGGAATTAAAGTCATAAATTTTTTTCAGAAATCAGAGAGAGTTCTGATACAATAAGAAGGATAACTAAAAAGAAATTTTAGCTAGAGAGGTAGAGGGACATGGATTTAGCGTTGAAATGGTTTGAGTCCATTGATTGGACGAATATAGGTGTGAAGTCACTAAAAATAATCGTTATTTTAATACTTGGTGCAATCGTTGTGCGAGTTGCAAGGGCAATTGTACGAAATGCGTTTCGTATGGGAAGCCGTTCGCCGATTCAAATTTCAGAACGTCGTACAGTTACGGTAGCGAAGTTGCTTGAAAATATTGTGGCATACGTTGTTATGTTCATTATGTTAATTGCGATTTTAGGTGTGTTTGATATTAATGCGTCAGGTTTATTAGCCGGTGCTGGGGTAATTGGTTTAGCAGTCGGTTTTGGTGCACAAAGTTTAGTTAAAGATGTTATTACAGGATTATTTATTTTGTTAGAGGATCAATTTTCAGTAGGTGATTATGTAAGAATAGGTCAATTTGAAGGAACTGTTTTGGAAATTGGACTACGTACAACGAAGATGAAAAGCTGGACAGGTGAAATTCATATAATACCAAATGGTAGTATTGTACAAGTAACGAACTTTTCCGTTAGTAATAGTGTAGCATTTGTTGATGTATCTATTTCTTATGAAAGTGATATAGTACGAGCGGAGCAAGTTATTGAAGATTTATTAGTAGAATTACCAGAAAAATATGAGAAAATGGTAACAACGCCTCAATTGCTAGGTGTTCAAACATTGGCAGCGTCTGAAGTTGTATTACGTGTTATTGCTGAAGTTGAGCCGATGCAGCATGCAGTTATTGCGAGGGCTCTTCGCAAAGAGATTAAAAATCGTCTTGATTTACATGGGATTGAAATTCCATACCCACGTATGGTTTTATATAGTCGCGAAGAATTAGTTAGTGAAAAAGCAATTTAATAGTGGGAGGGATTTAGAGAATGGAGCAAAAGCAATATAACTTGTACGATGTTGTGGAAATGAAGAAAGCCCATCCATGTGGTGAAAATCGCTGGAAGATTATTCGTATGGGAATGGATATCCGCGTTAAGTGCGAGGGGTGTGACCATTCGGTAATGATTCCTCGAAGAGAGTTTGATCGCAAGGTGAAAAAAATACTTGTGAAGCACGAAGAATAGTGAAAAAGCAACAGCTGCAGTAGACAGCCGTTGCTTTTTTTCATTTGGTGGAAACTTGTCATTTTTTTCGTTACTATCTATAATGATGAAAGATTGAGACATAGGAGTGAAAAATATGGGATTAACGGCTGGGATTGTTGGATTACCTAACGTAGGTAAGTCCACTTTATTTAATGCAATTACACAAGCAGGAGCAGAATCTGCGAACTATCCATTCTGTACAATCGATCCAAACGTAGGGATTGTAGAAGTACCAGATGAGCGTTTAAATAAATTAACGGAATTAGTAGAACCGAAAAAAACTGTTCCGACTGTATTTGAATTTACTGATATTGCAGGTATCGTAAAAGGTGCGAGTAAAGGTGAAGGGTTAGGAAATAAATTCTTATCCCACATTCGTCAAGTAGATGCAATTTGCCAAGTTGTTCGTTGTTTTGAAGATGAAAATATTACGCACGTTTCAGGAAAAGTAGATCCAATTGATGACATTGAAACAATTAACTTAGAACTAATCTTAGCGGATTTGGAATCTGTTGATAAGCGTATCGAACGAGTTGCAAAGTTAGCAAGACAAAAAGATAAAGAAGCTGTATATGAGCATGAAATTTTAGTTCGTTTAAAAGAAGCTTTTGAAGAGGGAAAACCAGCTCGTACTGTTGAATTTACAGAAGAGCAGATGAAGATTGTTAAAGGCCTGCATTTACTTACAACGAAAGAAATGCTGTATGTAGCAAACGTAAGTGAAGATGATATTATGGATCCTTCCGACAATAAATATGTACAAATGGTAAAAGAATTTGCAGCAAATGAAAATTCACAAGTAATTGTTGTATGTGCAAAAATAGAATCAGAAATTGCTGAGTTAGATGAGGAAGAGAAGAAAGTATTCCTTGAAGAACTAGGTATTGAAGAATCTGGTTTAGATCAATTAATTCGTGCTGCATATGACTTATTAGGACTTGCTACTTACTTCACAGCTGGTGTGCAAGAAGTACGTGCATGGACGTTTAAACAAGGTATGAAAGCACCACAATGTGCTGGTGTTATTCATACGGACTTTGAACGTGGATTTATTCGTGCGGAAACAGTTTCTTATACTGATTTAATGACAAATGGCTCTATGACAGCTGCAAAAGAAGCTGGTAAAGTACGTTTAGAAGGAAAAGAGTATATCGTAAAAGACGGAGATGTTATGCACTTCCGCTTTAACGTTTAATTTAATATTTCCTAGGAAAAATAAAGATATGAACTTGGCAAATATATTATGTGTTTGCCAAGTTTTTTACGTATTGGTGAGTTGATTCATATAACTTACTATGATATAATCTAAACTCGTGAGTAATTACTATAAATTAATTGCTCCTTGCCCATTATGGGCCGTTTAGACCAAAAGGAGGTGAAAGTGTAATGAGAAAGTACGAAATTATGTACATCATTCGTCCTGGCGTTGAAGAAGAAGCTCAAAAAGCTTTAGTTGAACGTTTCGCAGGTGTTTTAACAAACAATGGTGCAGAAATCATTAACACAAAAGAGTGGGGTAAGCGTCGTTTAGCTTACGAAATCAACGACTTACGTGAAGGTTTCTACATGATCTTAAACGTGAACTCTAACTCAGAGGCGATTAACGAATTCGACCGTTTAGCTAAGATCAACGAAGATATCCTTCGTCATATCGTTGTTAAAGAAGAAGAAAAATAATTGATATATAAGGGAGAGTGGTTCGATTGATGAATCGTGTTATCCTCGTTGGTCGTTTAACTAAGGACCCTGACTTACGTTACACGCCCAATGGTGTTGCAGTAGCTACTTTTACGTTAGCTGTGAATCGCGCATTTGCGAATCAACAAGGTGAGCGTGAAGCTGACTTTATTAATTGTGTAATATGGCGTAAACAAGCAGAAAACGTGGCAAATTATTTGAAAAAAGGTAGCTTAGCAGGCGTAGACGGACGTCTTCAAACTCGTAATTACGATGGACAAGATGGTAAACGTGTATATGTAACAGAAGTTCTTGCGGAGAGCGTACAATTTTTAGAGCCGCGTAATGGCGGTGGGGAGCAACGTGGTTCATTCAATCAGCAACCATCAGGAGCTGGTTTCGGTAACCAAAGCTCTAACCCATTTGGTCAATCTAGTAATTCAGGTAACCAAGGTAATCAAGGTAACTCTGGATTTACGAAGAATGACGATCCATTTTCGAATGTTGGTCAACCGATTGACATTTCGGACGACGATTTACCATTTTAATGGTGTGAATCGGCTATTTTTAACAAAGAATGGAGGGAATAGACATGGCAGGACGCAAAGGTGGACGTGCGAAGCGTCGTAAGGTGTGTTTCTTTACATCTAACGGCATCACTCGCATTGACTATAAAGATGTTGATTTATTAAAACGTTTCGTTTCTGAGCGCGGTAAAATTTTACCTCGTCGTGTAACAGGAACAAGCGCGAAATACCAACGCAAACTTACAGTTGCAATTAAACGTGCTCGTCAAATGGCACTTTTACCATATGTTGGTGAATAATAGCGTATGAAATGCACAGTAGAGTCGGACTCTACTGTGCATTTTGCTATGCTTTTCTTTTTTTGAAAGAGAGGTTAGATGATGAAGAATACGAAATTTATTACTGAGGGTGCAGCACTGTTAGCGATATATGCAATGTTATTGCTTATATCTATGTATGTTCCAATTTTAGGTACAGTTGTAACGTTTGCGTTGCCATTGCCATTTATATTGCTAACGATAAGATATAGATTATCTAACGCCTTTATAGTTTTTACTGCGGCGCTTTTTATTACTGTTATTGTCAGTCAGCCGATGAACCTAGTAAAGACAACTATGTTTGGATTGATAGGTATCGTTTTAGGATATATGTATAAAAAACGAAAAAAGCCGGTAGAAACTTTAATGGCGGGGACGCTTGCGTACTTAATTGGTATTATGCTCATTTATGTTGCGAGTATAAAGTTTTTTAACATAGATTTAATGAAGCAAATGCAAAATATGTTTAATGAAAGTATGGCGCAAAGTGAAAAGATAGTTACTGCTGCGGGTATGCCTATTAGTAAAGAGCAAAAAGAATTATTTGCACAATTTAATGATGTGTTACAAACGTTATTCCCAAGTTTGCTTGTAATGGTTTCTGTATGTTTTTCTTGGATTACAGTTATGATATCAGGTAGTGTTTTGAGAAAACTAAAGCATGACGTTATACCTTGGCCTAAATTTAAAGATATACAATTACCAAAGAGTATTGTTTGGTATTACGTTATATTTATTTTGCTATCAACTTTTATAAAAGTAGAACCGACATCATATTTACATATGGTATTTTCTAATTTATATGTCATATTTGCTTTACTATTAGTACTGCAAGGTCTGACATTTATCGCTTTTATAGCGCATAGCAAAGGTTTTACGAAAGGTGTTCCTATTATTAGTTTTATTGTCTGCATGTTTATTCCGATGATGTTTCCTCTTGTAACAATCTTAGGTATAATTGATTTAGGGATTTCATTGCGTTCTAAAATAGGGGAATAAAATAATATTCCTTACACTATTTTAATTTGTTTAACTAACTGGAAAGTGAGTTAGTTTTACTTTATAGGAGTTGTATACATGCCTGAATTTTATAAGAAACAGTGGTTTTTATATCCTGTTTACGTATTGGCATTTTTTGTATTCGTGCTAATTTCACTCCTCTGTTACTTTCATTTAATTATGGGGATATCAGCCTTTTTTATCTTTTGTATTGTACTTTTTTTCGTTATACGATTCGAACTTACTTTTCAAAGGAATTTTGAAAAACATACGACAGATATGATTACAAGGGTAAAGAAAGTGAGTAATGAAGCATTTAACCAAATGCCAATTGGTATTTTGTTATACAATAAGGATTATGGGATTGATTGGGCGAATCCTTATTTATCATCATGTTTGGGACAGCATGCATTAGCTGGTTGGCACCTTTACGATGTATCAGAAACATTACTCCTTTTTATTAAGGGGGAAACTTCTGACGATATAGTTTCTTTAAATAATCGAAAGTTTCGTGTTTTTGTAAGGAAAGAAGAAAAGCTAATTTATTTCTTTGATGTAACGGAACAAACAGAAATTGAAAAGATGTATGAAGATCAACGCACTGTTTTAGCTGTTATTTATTTAGATAACTATGATGAAGTTACACAAGGATTAGATGACCAATTACGTACGAATATAACAAGTCTTGTGACGTCACGTCTAAATGAATGGGCCGTTAAGTATGGTGCATATTTGAAACGTGCATCTTCAGAAAGATTCTTCGTTGTACTAAATGAAAGTATTTTAGCGCAAATGGAGAAAGGGAAATTTAGTATTTTGGATCAAGTGCGTGAAGAAACATCAAAAAGGAATATACCACTTACATTAAGTGTTGGTGTTGGCTCAGGTGATTTACCTTTATCAGAACTTGGAGCGATGGCTCAATCTGGTTTAGACCTTGCATTAGGACGAGGAGGAGACCAAGTAGCTATTAAACAAGCAACGGGTAAAGTTAAGTTTTACGGTGGTAAGACAAATCCGGTTGAAAAGCGTACTCGTGTACGTGCTAGGGTTATTTCGCATGCATTAAAGGATTTAGTATTAGAAAGCAGTAATGTCATTATAATGGGGCATAGAGCTCCTGATATGGATGCGATTGGTGCAGCGATTGGTATTTTAAAGGTAGCTCAATTAAATGAGCGCAAAGGATATATTGTATTAGATGAAAATGATTCTGATAAAGGAATCAAACGTTTGATGGATAAAGTGAAACAAAATGAAGAGTTATGGTCACATTTTATTACACCAGGGCAAGCGATGGAATTTGCAAATGATGATTCATTACTTGTTGTTGTTGACACGCATAAACCTTCAATGGTGATGGAGGCAAAACTGTTACACAAGATTGAAAATGTAGTAGTTATTGACCATCATCGCCGCGGGGAAGATTTCATTGAAGATCCATTACTTGTTTATATGGAGCCATACGCTTCTTCAACGGCAGAGCTTGTTACAGAATTACTTGAGTATCAACCGAAAAATTTAAAGATGACAATGTTAGAAGCAACGGCATTGTTAGCTGGTATTATTGTTGATACGAAAAGTTTTACATTCCGTACAGGCGCTCGTACATTTGATGCCGCTTCTTATTTACGCTCGCATGGCGCAGACACTGTACTTGTACAAGAACTTTTAAAAGAAGATATGGGTCAGTATTTACGAGTTGCAAAAGCCATTAAAAATGCGTACATTTATAAAAATGGAATTGCGATTGCTAAAGTTGATGGTGATGAATATTATGACCAAGTACTTATTGCACAATCAGCCGACACATTATTGACGATGACAGGTATCATTGCATCGTTTGTTATTGCAAAACGTGGAGAAAATTTCATTGGAATTAGTGGTAGATCTTTAGGTGAATTGAATGTACAGCTAATTATGGAGAATTTAGGAGGTGGCGGGCACTTAACAAATGCAGCCACACAAATGAAAAATGTTACAGTAGATGAAGCGGAGGAGAAGCTTCGATTTGTTATTGATGACTATTTACAGGGAGGCACACAATCATGAAAGTAATTTTTCTAAAAGACGTAAAAGGTAAAGGTAAAAAAGGAGAAATAAAAAACGTACCAGACGGTTATGCAAATAATTTCTTACTAAAACAGGGGTTAGCTGCCGAAGCGACAAACAGCAGTATGAAAACTTTAGATGCTCAAAAGCGCAAAGAGGAAAAAGATGCAGCAGCAGAAGTTGAGAATGCAAAAGAGCTGAAAGAAACATTAGAGAAATTAACTGTAGAAGTAAAGGTGAAATCTGGAGAAGGTGGCCGCTTATTTGGTTCTAT
Source organism: Bacillus sp. FSL R12-0074 (assembly GCF_038005725.1). Lineage (NCBI taxonomy): Bacteria > Bacillati > Bacillota > Bacilli > Caryophanales > Bacillaceae > Bacillus > Bacillus sp. FSL R12-0074. The sequence continues at coordinate 5,335,713 of NZ_JBBOTR010000001.1, read as the reverse complement.
CACGAGTAAACAAATTGTAGATGTAATGCAAAAGTCACACAAGATTAAACTTGATAAACGTAAATTTGAAATGGATGATGCAATCCGTGCATTAGGTTATACGAACGTCACTGTGAAATTGCATCCGCAAGTAACAGCAACAGTAAAAGTTCATGTTAGTGAACAATAAAAATAAATTAAGCAAGGAGGATTGCGCATGAGTGATGTAATGGCTGATCGTACCCCTCCGCATAATATAGAAGCTGAGCAGGCAGTCTTAGGTGCCATATTAATTGATCAGGATGCGTTAACGTCAGCATCGGAACTATTGGTACCTGACTCATTTTATCGAACGAAACATCAAAAGATTTTTGAAGTCATGCTTGGGTTGTCTGATAAGGGAGAACCAATCGACTTAGTAATAATGACATCAGCGATGGCTGATCAAGGATTACTAGAAGAAGTTGGTGGGGTTTCTTATCTAGCAGAGTTAGCAGAAGTTGTTCCAACAGCTGCTAACGTAGAATATTATGCACGCATCATCGCTGAAAAGGCACTTTTACGTCGTTTAATTCGAACGGCGACTCATATTGTATCGGATGGATACGAGCGAGAAGATGATGTGGATGGCCTTTTAAATGAGGCTGAGAAAAAAATATTAGAAGTATCTCACCAAACAAATGCAAAAGCATTCCAAAACATTAAAGATGTTCTTGTAGATGCTTATGATAAAATTGAACTTTTGCATAATCAAAAGGGTGAAGTTACCGGGATACCAACTGGATTTACTGAATTAGATAAGATGACCGCAGGTTTTCAGCGAAATGATTTAATCATCGTGGCGGCGCGTCCATCGGTAGGAAAAACTGCATTTTCACTAAATATCGCACAAAACGTAGCGACGAAAACTGATGAAAATGTAGCGATTTTTAGTTTAGAGATGGGCTCTGATCAGCTTGTTATGCGTATGCTTTGTGCAGAAGGAAACATTGATGCACAAAGACTTCGTACCGGTTCATTAACTTCTGATGATTGGGCGAAATTAACAATGGCGATGGGTAGCCTTTCTAATGCTGGTATATATATTGATGATACACCAGGGATTAAAGTAAATGAGATTCGAGCAAAATGTCGTAGATTAAAGCAAGAGCAAGGTCTTGGGATGGTTTTGATTGACTATTTACAGCTTATTCAAGGAAGTGGGAAATCAGGAGAAAACCGTCAGCAGGAAGTATCTGAGATTTCTCGTACATTAAAAGGGATTGCACGTGAATTGCAAGTACCTGTTATCGCCTTGTCGCAGTTATCTCGTGGTGTAGAATCTCGTCAAGATAAACGTCCGATGATGTCTGACATTCGTGAATCAGGAAGTATCGAGCAGGATGCTGACATTGTAGCCTTCCTATATCGTGAAGATTACTATGACCGTGAAACAGAAAATAAAAATACAATTGAAATTATCATTGCAAAACAACGTAATGGTCCGGTAGGTTCAGTAGAGCTTGCGTTTGTTAAGGAATTTAATAAATTCGTCAACTTAGAACGCCGCTTTGAGGATGGACATGCACCGCACGCATAAAGGCAGTATAAAAAAGAAACACATTTCTTATAATAAGATGTGTTTCTTTTTTTTTATATGAAAGATAGGGCTTTCATAAGATGAATATGTAATTCTTACGAACGAAAACGTTTTTCGATAAAAAAATGTTCGCTTTTTGGTTGACTTCTCTTTCTGTTTTGGTACAATTATATTGTTTGAATAGATCGTTTGAAAATTGCGGAGGTGCTTTAATAATGTCTTCAGTAGTAGTTGTAGGAACACAATGGGGCGACGAAGGAAAAGGTAAAATCACTGATTTTCTTTCTGAGCATGCGGAAGTAGTTGCAAGATATCAAGGTGGAAATAACGCGGGACATACAATTGTTTTCGGCGGAGTTAAATATAAATTACACTTAATTCCATCTGGTATTTTCTATAAAGAGAAAATTTGTGTAATCGGAAATGGCTTAGTAGTAGATCCGAAAGCATTACTTGAAGAGTTGAAATACTTACACGATCGTGGTGTAAGTACTGATAATTTACGTGTAAGTAACCGTGCGCACGTTATTTTACCTTATCACTTAAAACAAGATGAATTAGAAGAAGCGAGTAAAGGTGATAACAAGATCGGTACAACGAAAAAAGGTATCGGTCCTGCATATATGGATAAAGCTGCTCGTATTGGTATCCGTATGGCTGATCTTTTAGACCGTGAAGCGTTTAAAGAGAAGCTTGAGCGTAATTTAGTGGAGAAAAATCGTTTGTTTGAAAAAATGTACGATACAGAAGGTTTCAGCGTAGAAGAAATCTTTGAAGAGTACTTCGAATACGGACAACAAATCGCACATTACGTATGCGATACATCTGTCGTATTAAATGATGCACTAGATAACAATCATCGTGTATTATTTGAAGGCGCACAAGGTGTTATGCTTGATATCGACCACGGTACGTACCCGTTCGTTACATCTTCTAACCCAATTGCTGGTGGTGTAACAGTTGGAACTGGAGTTGGTCCTGCGAAAGTTACTCGCGTTGTAGGTGTATGTAAAGCATATACAAGCCGTGTTGGTGATGGCCCGTTCCCTACTGAACTTAATGATGAAATCGGTCACCAAATTCGTGAAGTTGGTCGTGAATACGGAACAACAACGGGTCGTCCACGCCGTGTAGGTTGGTTCGATAGCGTTGTTGTAAGACATGCACGTCGTGTTAGTGGTTTAACAGATTTATCATTAAACTCTATCGATGTATTAACAGGTATTCCAACTGTTAAAATTTGTGTTGCTTACAAATGCAATGGCGAAGTTATCGATGAAGTTCCAGCTAACTTAAACATTTTAGCGAAATGTGAGCCTGTATATGAAGAGCTTCCAGGTTGGACAGAAGATGTTACTGCTGTGAAATCATTGGATGAGCTTCCTGAAAATGCAAGAAAATACGTAGAGCGTGTTTCTGAATTAACAGGAATCCAATTATCTATGTTCTCGGTTGGACCAGATCGTAATCAAACAAATATCGTTCGTAACGTATACGAAGCTTAATTGATATAAAAAATTGATTTTTTTAAGAAAAAACTCATATTTTTATGAGTTTTTTCTTATTTTTTATAAAAAAATAAAAAAAGGTATTGCAAAAATGAAAGATAACATGTTATGATATGTCTTGTCGTCACGAAAATATGACGTTGGTGAGTATGAGCCATTAGCTCAGTTGGTAGAGCATCTGACTTTTAATCAGAGGGTCGAAGGTTCGAATCCTTCATGGCTCACCATTTTATTTTTCGTGGCCCGTTGGTCAAGTGGTTAAGACACCGCCCTTTCACGGCGGTAACACGGGTTCGAATCCCGTACGGGTCATGTTTTTTTATGTTCATTTTTGGTCCCGTGGTGTAGTGGTTAACATGCCTGCCTGTCACGCAGGAGATCGCCGGTTCGACCCCGGTCGGGACCGCCACTTTTGTTTATACCACCATTAGTGGTTTTATATATAGTTTTGGCTCGGTAGCTCAGTCGGTAGAGCAGAGGACTGAAAATCCTCGTGTCGGCGGTTCGATTCCGTCCCGAGCCACTCTCAGGATATTAAGTGGGCCCACTTAATATCCTTTTTATTTTGTCCAGTTTTACAAATGTGGGTAGTTATTTTACAATAGAATGAGGAGCCTCTAGCAGTTGAAGCTAGAGGTTTTTCTATAGATCGTATAGGATTCTGTGTAAAAGTGGATGATACATGAGTCTATGAGAATAGAGGAGAAATACTTAGACTAAGATTGTTGTCATATAGGAACATACTATAGAAACACCAATATGTTTGAGGATTATTGATCATATTTTTATAAGGAGGAAATAGACGATGATGGGAAAGAAAATTTTAGTAGTTGATGATGAAAAGCCAATTGCGGATATTTTGAAGTTCAACCTAGAAAAAGAAGGTTTTGAAATTGTAATGGCGCATGATGGTGATGAGGCGATTGAAAAAGCAAATGAAGAACAGCCAGATATGGTTTTATTAGATATTATGTTACCGGGAAAAGACGGTTTAGAGGTATGTCGTGAAATACGTAAAAGCTCAGAAATGCCAATTATTATGCTTACAGCAAAAGACTCTGAAATTGATAAAGTATTAGGGCTTGAGCTTGGGGCAGATGATTATGTAACGAAGCCATTTAGTACGAGGGAGTTACTTGCTCGTGTGAAAGCGAATTTACGTCGCCATCAGCAGGGTGGTGCTGCAGAGAAAGAAGAAAATACCGAAATGGTTATTGGACCAATCGTTATCAATTCGAACGCTTATAGTGTAACAAAGCGTGAAGAAAGCATTGAGCTTACACATCGTGAATTTGAATTACTACATTATTTAGCGAAGCATTTAGGTCAAGTTATGACTCGTGAACATTTATTACAAACAGTTTGGGGTTATGATTATTTTGGAGATGTACGTACAGTAGACGTAACAGTACGTCGTTTACGCGAAAAAATTGAAGATAATCCAAGTCATCCTACTTTAATTGTAACTAGACGTGGAGTAGGGTATTACTTGCGTGACCCAGAACAGGAATAGTATATGAAGAAAGTTGGTTTTTTTCAATCTATTCATTTAAAATTTGTGCTCATATATATGCTGTTAATATTAATAGCAATGCAAATAATTGGTGTATATTTCGTCAGGGAATTAGAAAAAAGCCTTGTAAAAGGCTTTCAAGATTCCTTAACGCAGCAAACAAATCTACTTTCTTATAACCTGAAGCAAGAGTTTGTAAAAGAACGTCCTAAAACAGAATCAGTAGATAAAGCTATTAATGATTCGATTCAAAAATTCGCATCAGATCGTAAGAAAGATATTCAAGAAGTAAGTGTAATTGATTCTACTAAAAAATTAATGGCAATTTCAGACGGGTCTAAGCAAAATAAGGTAGGAAGAACGTCAGCAGATACAGCTGTACAACGGGTAATGGTACAAAAGAAACCAGAGTCAAAGATTGAGAAAGATGGAAATACAGGTCATCGAGTTCAAGTTATGATTACCCCTATTCTAAAAGAGCCAGGCGGAGAGGTACTTGGTGTCATTCATATCGTTGCATCTATGGAAGATGTGTATAAACAAATGAAGGACATCAACCAAATTTTCGCAACGGGGACAGTAATTGCTTTATTAGTAACAGCTGTACTTGGAATTTTATTGGCTCAAACAATTACGAGACCAATTTCAGATATGCGAAGACAAGCAATTGAAATGGCGAAAGGAAATTATTCGCGAAAAGTAAAGGTGCATAGTCACGATGAGATTGGACAATTAGCATTATCTTTTAACAATTTATCTAAAAAATTACAACAAGCTCGTTCCTCCACAGAAAGTGAAAGACGAAAATTATCATCCGTTTTATCACATATGACAGATGGAGTAATTGCTACTGATCGAAAAGGGGATATCATTTTATTAAATGATCCTGCAGAAAAGATGTTAAATGTTTCGCGTGAAACGGCGCTAGATCAATCAGTGTTAGAAGTGCTAGGAATACAAGAAGAATTTACACTGGATCATTTATATGAAGAGCCTGATTCAGTTTTATTAGATTTTAGTACGAGAAATGAACCATATATTTTACGTGCTAGTTTCTCTGTTATTCAAAAAGAAACAGGGAAGGCAAATGGTTTAATTGCTGTATTATATGATGTAACAGAGCAGGAGCGGATAGAACAAGAGCGCCGTGAGTTTGTTGCGAACGTATCTCATGAGTTAAGAACGCCGTTAACAACGATGCGCAGTTACTTAGAAGCACTTACTGATGGAGCATGGCAAGATCCCAATATTGCACCGCAATTTTTAACAGTTACACAAGAAGAAACGGAAAGAATGATCAGGCTTGTAAATGCATTGTTACAACTATCTAAACTAGATAGTACAGAACATCGCTTAATGAAGGAATGGGTCGACTTTACTGATTTCTTTAATAACGTTATCGATCGTTTTGAAATGTCTAAAGAGCAAAATGTAAGCTTCAAACGATCTTTCTCTAAAAAATCTCGATTTATTGATATGGATACAGACAAAATTACACAAGTTTTGTATAACATTATTTCCAATGCACTAAAATATTCGCCAGAAGGTGGTACAGTAACATATCGCCTACGTGACCGCGGGGAGTTATTAGAGATTAGTGTGAGTGATCAAGGAATGGGAATTCCGAAAGAAAATGTAGATAAAATATTTGAACGTTTTTATCGTGTAGATAAAGCGCGTTCGAGACAAATGGGTGGTACAGGTCTTGGGTTAGCCATTGCGAAAGAAATGATTGAGGCACATGGCGGCTCGGTTTGGGCGAAAAGTGAGGAAGGAAAAGGGACAACTATTTATTTCACATTGCCAATGGCGACAGATGAAGAGGACGATTGGGAATGAGTATGGAAAACTTTAAAACGATAGTTCTAATTAATTTGGTTGTCATTAGTCTATTTCTTACTTTTAACTTGTGGACATATGTTCCTGATTCTACTTCTATGCAAAATACAAAGTTCGTTCAAGGTAACGAAGAGATAAATACGATAAAGATTTCGGAGGTTGTTCGCCCATCCTCTGTCGTTATTCATAAAGAGAAAAATCATTATGTAAGCGAAAAGAAGGAAAATGTGGATTCGATCTATAAAATTCTTGAAAACGGAGAATTACATAATTTCGAGGAAATAACGTGGACAGTCCCTAAAGGTGATTTTCTGTCTTATGTACACGGAGAAGAAAAAATTGAATTTGTTTTTCCTACAAATATCCCGTTAGATACGATTAAAAATATGTTTAATATTAAAGATAAAAACATAGAAAGTAACAGAAGTTTTAATCGTATTATAATTGATCCTTCTAGAAGTAAGGATCAAGAAATTAAAGTTAGCTTTGTTTCCTATGATACTCCTCATAAAATATATCAAGCAACATTAAGTGGTGCTTATATAAAGGATATTATAAATGCTCAAAATCAACTTATAACAGTAGCAAGACCATATTTTGAGTATCAAATAAATGATACAAAAAAACTTTTTTTACCAGAGGGAATTACGGAATTAAGTAAGGCAGAGTATATTACAGCTAAACTAGAAGTGGATCCATTTAAAAATGCTTTATTTAGTGATCCACGTTATTTAAGTCCTATTTCTGAGAAAACAAAGGAAACATTTACAGATGGCATCCGTTCTATGGAAATTGATAAGTCGGATGCAATGTTGAAATATAAAAATTCCGCTGTACATGGTGATAAATCTACGGATAATGCGGTAATTTTACAAAAAAGTTTTGACTTTGTAAGTGGGCATAGTGGATCCTTGAAGTCCTATCGTTTTGATTATATTAATGGGAGGAAAACTTCATTCCGTTTATATGAGGATGGTTTGCCTGTATTTAATGCAAATGGAATAGCGGAATTAAAACAAGTATGGGGTTCAGGTGAAATTATGCAGTATGAAAGACCCTTTTTTGAGTTCAGTATTACTTTGCCTAGTAAACAACAAACAACTTCTCTCGCATCAGGTCGTACAGTGATGACATCACTAGAGAATAATCCAGAAATTGATAAAAAATCAATTCAGGATGTTGGTATTGGTTATAAAATGTCATTGGAACCGTCCATCAGTGATGTGAGAATCGCTGTCTTACAGCCGATATGGTATGTAAAATGTGAAGAAGATGGTAAGCAACAAATATATGAGTGGAGTGAGGGGGGACTAAATGGATTGGGATCGAATTAAGACCATATTTATTGTGACCTTTTTTGTTTTAGACCTCTTTCTTATCTTTCAGTTCATTCAAAAGCAAGATAGTAATCAATTAGAACTTGTGACGGAAACGAAAATCGATCAACAATTAAAAGCTGAAAAAATTACTATGGGAAATTTTCCTAAAGAACCGAAAAAAGAGTCATTTATAATGGCGAAAAATAAGGGTTTCAAAGAAGAAGATGTGGAATCTTTAAAAAATCAGACAGCGCATGTGCAAGACGAATATCAAATAGAGGGTAAATTAAAAGAGCCTTTTTTAAATACAAAATCATTGTCAAAAGATAAGTATAATGAGTTTTTGAAAAATTATGTGCTGGATGGACAAAAATATGAGTTTGGAGCAATAAAGGACTCAAAAATTTACTTCTTTCAAAAGTATAAAGATAAACCAATCTTCTACAATAATCGTGCGATGATTGTTGTAGATTTAAATGAAAAAAATGAGCTTATTTCATATACACAAACAATGTTAACGGATTTGAAGGAAATGGGCGAAAGCGAAAAGACGAAAGAACAAGAAATTATTACTGCTCAAACAGCTTTAGAAAATATATATTTGAAAAATAAAATTGCAGAAAATACGCACGTGAAAGAGGCGCAGATTGGATATGCGACTCTTGCGGAGTCTTCTTCTAATATACAAGTGCTTGCTCCAACATGGAACTTAAAGACAGAACAAAAAAAGGATTTTTTTGTGAATGCAATTGAAGGACAAGTTATGGAATTAGGGGAAACTCAAGTGCCGGAAGAACATAATGGAGTGAGAAAGAATGAGCATGCATTTTAGTGTACTTGCAAGTGGAAGTACAGGGAATATGCTATATGTAGGAACAGATGAAAAAAAACTGCTTGTCGATGCAGGTTTAAGTGGTAAAGCGACAGAGGCTTTATTTAAACAAGCTGAACTGAATATAAATGACATATCAGGTATTCTTGTAACACATGAGCATAGTGATCACATTAAAGGATTAGGTGTATTGGCGCGTAAATATGATTTACCTGTTTATGCGAACGAGAAAACATGGAATGCAATGGAACATTTAATAGGTAATATCCCAACTGATCAAAAATTCATTTTCTCAGTAGGAGACGTGAAAACATTTGGGGATATTGAAGTTGAATCATTTGGTGTTTCTCATGATGCGGCGGAACCGATGTTTTACGCTTTTCATAACAATAATAGAAAGTTAGCTCTTATTACAGATACGGGCTACGTAAGTGACCGTATGAAAGGTGTTATTAAGGGAGCAAATGCTTTCGTGTTTGAAAGCAATCATGATGTGGAAATGCTTCGTATGGGACGCTATCCATGGAGCATTAAGCGACGTATTTTAAGCGACGTTGGCCACGTTTGTAATGAGGACGCTGCATTAGCGATGGCTGATGTTATTACAGATGAGACAAAACACATTTATTTAGCACATTTAAGCTTAGATAATAACATGAAAGAATTAGCGCGTATGTCTGTATCACAAGTATTAGAAGAAAAAGGTTTTGGGGTTGGAAAATCCTTTGAAATACATGATACGGATCAAAAAATGCCTACGAAAATTCAATACGTATAATTCTTCATTTTAGTAAACAATAAAGGTGAATATAGTTGTTTTCAGGAAGATAGGTGAACAAATATGTCCTTTATTGATGAAGAAAAATATCGTATTAAACGTGCAGGCAAAAAGAAACATAAAGGTATTGTCATTTCTAGCATAGCGGGGACAATTGTAGGGGCTTCATTATTTGCATTTGGAGCTCCTTTATTTTCAAATCATGCAGGTAAGCTTCCGCAAGCTGAAGCAAGTGAAAAAAATATGGCTGAAGCTCAAAGTGGAAATGTTCCTGTTAAACAGATTAGCTTTGTAGACGCTGTGGATCGTGCTTCAGAGGCTGTTGTTGGTGTTATTAATATTCAACGAGACAATTTTTCGGAGGCTGATTCGGAAGCTGGTACAGGCTCTGGTGTGATTTATAAGAGAACAGATGGACATGCGTATATTGTAACGAATAACCACGTTGTTGCTGGGGCGAATCGTATTGAAGTGAGCTTAAGTGACGGTAAGAAAATTCCGGGTAAAGTATTAGGAACCGATGTAGTCACGGACTTAGCTGTACTAGAAATAGATGCGAAGCATGTGAAGAAAGTGATTGAAATTGGCGACTCTAATACCGTTCGTAGAGGAGAACCAGTTATTGCGATTGGAAATCCACTGGGGTTACAATTTTCCGGAACTGTCACACAAGGTATTATTTCGGCTAATGAGCGTATTGTTCCTGTAGATTTAGATCAAGATGGACATTACGATTGGCAAGTAGAAGTATTGCAAACAGATGCGGCAATTAATCCAGGTAATAGTGGTGGAGCGCTTGTAAATGTAGCGGGACAATTAATAGGTATTAACTCAATGAAAATTGCAGCAAAAGAAGTAGAAGGAATTGGATTAGCTATTCCAGTTACGAGAGCTGTTCCTATTATGAATGAACTAGAAAAGTACGGTAAAGTAAGAAGACCTTACGTTGGGATTGAACTAAGATCATTAAATGAGATTCCGAGTTACTATTGGTCAAAAACATTACACTTACCAGGTAACGTAACAGAAGGAGTCTGCATTTTAGATGTAAAAAGTCCTTCGCCAGGTACGGATGCGGGTCTTAGAGAACATGATGTTATTGTGGCGGTAGATGGAAAAGCGGTGCACGATATTATTGGGTTCCGCACGGCCTTATATAATAAAAAAATTAATGATAAAATGACTCTTACGTTTTATCGTGGTACAAAACGAGCGACAACAACGGTGAAATTAGGCATTCAAAAGTATTAAAAACAGGAGGGTCTACCTCCTGTTTTCTATTGTAGAAAAGTGAGGTGAGGAATATGAATTTGCCTTGTTGTTTAGAACATGTTGAATTAGCATTAGATATCATTGTGGATGAGTGTGAAGTCGCACCGGTTATTAACAATGTGGATAACTCTAAAGGAGAGAAAAAAACATGTGAATTTTGTCAAAATGAGGCGACATATGTTGTATCGAACACAGATTCTCACACAATATGTGGGTAACATTTGTGGATATGTGGATAAGTCCTGTGGATAACGTGTTTGTAAGGTGGGGAATAAATGTGAATATCTCGATTATTTCAATCGGAAAACTAAAAGAAAAATACTTAAAACAAGGTATAGCAGAATACTTAAAACGATTATCTTCTTACGCAAAAGTAGAAGTAATTGAATTGCCAGATGAAAAGGCACCAGAAAATTTAAGTGCAGCAGAAATGTTAATTGTAAAAGAAAAAGAAGGTATTCGTATACTGGATAAAATTTCTGATGATACGCATGTCATTGCGTTAGCTATAGAAGGAAAACAAAAATCATCAGAAGAATTTGCGGTAAGTATAGATCGCCTTGCTACATATGGAAAGAGCAAGATCACATTTGTAATTGGTGGATCACTGGGGCTTAGTTCTGAAGTAATGAAGCGTTCAAACGAATCTCTTTCTTTTTCGAAGATGACATTACCACATCAATTAATGCGATTAGTATTGCTTGAGCAGGTGTATAGAGCGTTTCGGATTAATCGTGGTGAACCGTATCATAAATAAATTTTTCATTTGTATATAAAGAGTAAAAAAGACCATTGGACAAAAATCACCGATGGTCTTTTAAACATTAATAGATGGTATGTAGATTTCCTAAAATAAGTATGTTTCTATTTCTAAAAAAATATGCTGTAATATGAAGAGGGAAAAAGTATAAGTAGTCAGAGAAGTGAGGAATTAAAGGTGAAGAAGTTTAAGAAGTTTTACTTGGAGATTACGAGTGTATGTAATCTTGCGTGCAGCTTTTGTCCGCCGACGGAAAGGCAGAAGCAATTCATTTCTGTAGAGGATTTTGCTAAAAGATTAGACCAAATTAAACCTCACACAGACTACATTTATTTGCACGTGAAGGGTGAGCCGTTGCTCCATCCGAAAATAGATCAACTATTAGATTTAAGCCATGAAAAAGGGTTTAAAGTTAATATTACAACGAACGGAACGTTAATTAATAAGAGAAGGCATAGACTGTTAAATAAGCCAGCTCTAAGACAAATGAATTTTTCACTGCACAGTTTTGATGGACACCCAGGTTCGCAAGATAAAGAGGGCTATGTAAGGAGTATACTTTCTTTCATTAGAGAGGCAACAAGTCAATCGGACTTAATCGTTTCACTAAGATTATGGAATTTAACTCAGGATAATAAAACAAATGCTGAAATCCAAAAAAATAGGGATTTATTATCTATAATTGAAAATGAGTTTGATCTATCTTATCAAATTGAAGAGAAGCTTACACCGGGAAAAGGTATAAAAATTGCGGAACGTGTCTTTATTAATCAAGACTATGAATTCCAGTGGCCGGCATTGCATGAAGAAGAGGATGATGGAAAAGGATTCTGTCATGGTCTTCGAAATCAGGCTGGAATCTTAGCGAACGGAACGGTTATTCCTTGTTGTCTAGATGGTGAGGGAATTATTAATCTTGGAAATATTAATAATGATTCATTCTCTAATATTATTGAAGGTGAAAGAGCGAACAATATTGTGGATGGATTTTCAAAAAGGGTTGCAGTAGAAGAACTATGTAGAAAGTGCGGATACCGCAAAAGATTTGGAAAGTAAATATAGAATAAGCCCTCATAAAGCGAGGGCTTATTTTTATTCTTGATAAGAACGTTCTAATTCATCAATTAAGGAACCGACGTAAGAAACGGCTTTACGGATTGCATCTGGTTTTGACATGTCTACTCCAGCGTGTTTCATTAATTCAAGTGGTTTCATTGTACCGCCTGCACGGAGTACATCAAGCCAGCGATCAACAGCAGGTTGTCCCTCTTCTTTAATCATTTGAGCTACAGCGGTAGAAGCAGTTAGTCCCGCAGAATATGTGTAAGAATATAAGCCCATATAATAGTGAGGTTGACGCATCCATGTTAAACCGGCGCCTTCATCAATTTCTACGGAATCTCCCCAGAATGTCGAAAGGACCTTCGTTTTTATTTCAGTTAAAGTTGTAGCTGTGAGTGCTTGCCCTTCTTCTGCTAGAGCGTATACTCTTCTTTGATATTCTCCCTCAAGTAGATGGGTAACGAAGTTGTGGTAATATGTGCCGAGTAGTTGCAGAATAACCCATCTGCGCATTCTCTTATCTTCAGTAGTCGCAAGTAAATGCTGGGCTAATAGTAATTCATTCATCGTTGATGGAGCTTCAACGAAGTACATAGATGGACGCACATTCATAATACGCTGATTTTTATTAGCTAAATAAAAATGACCAGCATGTCCAAATTCATGAGCTAATGTGAAACACCCGCGCATCGTACCCTGCCATGTAATTAAAATATAAGGGTGAGAACCGTATGGGCTAGAGCAGAAGGCACCTGTTGATTTTCCTACGTTATCTGCAAGGTCTACCCATCTTTCTTTGAAGCCCTTTTCGATAATGGAACTATATTCATTTCCTAATACTTTTAAAGAATCTTGAATGAGTTTGCCAGCTTCTTCGTAAGTGATTGTTGGATTAAATTCAGGATCTAACGGTGCATGTAAGTCACAGAAAAGCATTTGATCAAGCCCTAATACATTCTTTTTTAAATCTGCAAAACGGCGCATATGAGGCGCTAATTCGTTATAAATAATATCTAGTTGGTTGTTATACATTTCAAGTGGAACTTTTTGAGGTTCTAAAAGCATATGGGTAACGGACTCGTACTTGCGCAAACGAGAAAGCGCCACTTGTTTTTTTACTTCAGTAGCATATGTTGTTGCAACTGTATTTTTATATCGTTTCAATGTGGAAACAAATGATGAATATGCTTTTTTACGTATATATGCGCTTGGAGAAAACTCATATTTGCTTTCGAATAATGCAAACGATACAGGCAAATCATTTCCTTGTTCATCTTGTATAGAAGGGAAATCCATATCGGCTAATTTAGTCATGCCGTAAATTTTGTAGGGTGAACTATGAACTTCGCCGAGTGCAGCAAGAGCTTCTTCTGTTTCAGGAGAGAGAGTGTGCTGCCTCTTTTTGAGTATCTCTAGTAATGATTTACGGAAAGGTTCAAGTCTTATTTCCTCAGTTAAATATTTTTCAATTGTTCCCTCCTCAAATGAGAGAATTTCGTTATGAATAAAGGATAGTGCGGTACGTACATTCGTTCCTAGAGCGGAAATTTTGGAAGAGTTCGCTTGAATAACTGAATCTGTACGATCAGCGGATTCTTTTAAATTTGCATATGCGCCGAGTTTTGTTAACTTCATTAAAAGCTCTTCTTCTAAAAGTAGGCAATTTAATAAGGTAGCGGGGCTAGTGTGTAATTGTCCTTTAAATGCATCAAGTTTTTTTATATCGTCTGTTAATACACGTAATGCAGTTTCCCACTCTTTATCAGATTCGTATAAATCAGAAAGGTCCCATGTCAATTCAGTAGAGACTTCCGCGCGAATAAGGCGTTTCTCAATTACATTTTTCATTTGTTATATCCCCCTTATTATAAGTATCTAAAAATATGATACTAGAAAATTCAGTGAAATGAAAATATTTTACATTTTTATACATGAAAAAGAAGGACAAGCATAAAAAATGCTTGTCCTTCTAGTTAAATTTATAAATTAATATACTTTGTCACCGTTGAAAATAGAGTTTTTCACGACTACATAATCTACAGTACGAATTGCGTCTAATTTTGTTCCACCAGCGTAAGAGATAGAAGATTGAAGATCTTGTTCCATTTCGATTAAAGTGTCTTCTAAAGAACCTTTATGCTCAACGAACATTTTCTTACCTTCAACGTTTTTCTTCTCACCTTTTTGGAATTCAGAAGCTGAACCGAAGTATTCTTTATAAAGTTTGCCATCTTTTTCGATTGTTTCCCCTGGAGACTCTTCATGACCTGCGAATAGAGAACCGACCATAACCATAGTTGCTCCAAATCGAATTGATTTAGCTACGTCGCCATGTGTACGAATACCACCGTCAGCGATAATTGGCTTACTTGCAGCTTTTGCACACCAGCGAAGTGCAGCTAGCTGCCAACCGCCAGTTCCAAAGCCTGTTTTAATTTTAGTAATACAAACTTTACCAGGTCCAATGCCAACTTTTGTTGCATCAGCACCAGCGTTTTCTAATTCTCTTACCGCTTCTGGAGTTCCAACGTTTCCAGCGATAACGAAGCTTTCTGGTAAATGTTTTTTAATATGTTGAATCATGTTGATCACAGCGTTAGAGTGACCATGTGCGATATCGATTGTAATGTATTCAGGTGAAAGTTGCTCAGTAGCTAATTGTTGTACGAATTCGTACTCGTCTTCTTTAACACCAACGCTGATTGAAGCAATTAATCCACGTGATTGCATATCTCTAATGAATGAAATTCGTTTCTCTGGTTGGAAACGATGCATGATATAGAAGTAATTATTTTCAGCTAAATAAGTTGCGATTCTTTCATCAATAATCGTTTGCATATTTGCAGGTACGACAGGTAATTTAAATTTATGTTTTCCTAAAGTGACAGTTGTATCACATTCAGATCGGCTATTTACAATGCATTTTGCAGGAATTAATTGAATATCTTCATAGTCAAATACGTTTTCCATCATTTACACCCCTAAAATACGAATATTTTACATAGTTTACTTAAGAACGTTCGTCCAAATGATAATTTACAGTATTTTTAGTAATAAGTCAAAGGTTTTAATGTTTAATTTTAAAAAATAAAGCTTATTTAATATTTTTGGATTTATATGGCTATAATGTATTTTAATGTGTAGTCGATTACTGTAGAATTATGTAGGGAGAATAATAGAGAAATATATTAATTTAGGGGAGATTTTATGGGACGATTAGTGTATATGGATTGGCTACGTGTATTAGCGACAATTGCGGTCGTTACAATTCACGTTGCTGCTGGTTATGTTTCTACGTTAGATTCAAATAACGTGTCGCGTTGGCTGGCTGGTAATTTTTACGACTCACTTTCGCGTGCTAGTGTACCAATTTTTGTGATGATTAGTGGAGCCCTATTATTAAAGGGAACAAAAGATACTTCTATTGGGGAATTTTTAAAGAAACGTGCAAGTAAAGTGATTATACCTTTTATAGGTTGGAGTGCTATATTTTACATCTATGGGGCTTGCGTAGGATATTTTCCGGCTTCTTTAAAGCAAGGGATAAAGTACTTTTTAACAAATAGTATCGGGTTACATCTATGGTTCTTATATATGATTGTAGGAATATATTTAATCGCACCTTTACTGAAAGTATTTGTGAAAAATGCTAAGAAGAGAGAGATAGAATATTTTTTAATTTTATGGCTATATGCATCTGTTATCGTCAAGCTAGTAAATTATTATTATCCTATCAACTTTAATATCGAACTATTTTACGTTACAAATTATGTAGGGTATTTCCTACTTGGTTATTACTTATCGAATTATGATATTGTGAAAAAATGGAGAAATATTTCTTATATTGGAGGACTTGCAGGATTTATTGGTACGTTCTTTATGACATACCATTATACAGTCAAAGCTAATGGACAGCTGGATCAATATTGGTATGAATATTTTGCTCCGGGTGTTGTACTTATGGCAATTGGGTTATTTGTCTTTTTCAAATATGCTTTCCAAAATTCAGAAAGACAATTGCCATTTTTATTACGTGGCATAAACCAAGCAAGTCTTGGGATTTATATTCTTCACTTTTTCTTATTAAATAATTATCTATACATAGTCATTCCAAAGGTGAATGCACATGTACATGCAATATTGGCAATTCCTATAAATGTAATTATTACACTTGTCCTTAGTATGTTAATAACTTTAGTATTGCAAAGAATACCGGTTGTAAAAAGGCTAGTTCCGTAAAGGAAAAATCTGAAAATAAAATATTTTTCGTTATGTAGGTGGACAGGCTTATTATTAAGACTGTCCTTTATTATGTTGTTTTAAAAAACAATATAAAAAGAGTTATACTTAGGTTAAGTTGATATTTTAGCGAATTAAAAATATTAGTTTGATATATCCTCTTAGTATAATTAAATGTAGGGGAATAAAAAATATAATTATTAAATACAGAATAAAATGAGGTTATTACATGAGTAAAAGAAGTTTTACCGATTATGCATTAAGTAAAGAAATTGTAAGAGCACTTACTGGTTTAGGATATGAACATCCAACGGAAGTGCAAGGAGAGGTTATTCCAGTTGCTTTGCAAAAGAAAGACCTTGTCGTGAAATCACAGACTGGAAGTGGAAAAACCGCTTCATTTGGCATACCACTTTGTGAAGTGGTGGAGTGGGAAGAGAATAAGCCACAAGCTTTAGTTTTAACACCGACGAGAGAGCTTGCGGTGCAAGTAAAAGAAGACATTACGAATATAGGTCGTTTCAAAAGAATTAAGGCCGCTGCAGTTTATGGTAAATCTCCATTTGCACGTCAAAAATTAGAGTTAAAGCAAAAAACACATATTGTAGTTGGGACTCCTGGCCGTGTGTTAGATCATATTGAAAAAGGTACCCTTTCTTTAGAGTGTTTGAAGTATTTAGTTATTGATGAAGCGGATGAAATGCTGAATATGGGTTTTATCGATCAAGTAGAGGCAATTATTGACGAATTACCTAAAAAACGAATGACAATGCTATTTTCAGCAACACTTCCAAAAGATGTTGAAAAGTTATCTCGTACGTATATGGATTCGCCAACGCATATTGAAATTAAGGCTACCGGGATTACAACAGATAAAATTGAACATACACTTTTTGAGATGAGAGAAGAGGAGAAGCTTTCACTTCTTAAAGATGTAACAACGATTGAGAATCCAGATAGTTGTATTATTTTTTGCCGTACGCAAGAAAATGTAGATTACGTATTTCAGCAGTTAAAGCGGGTTAACTATCCTTGTGACAAAATACATGGTGGTATGGTACAAGAAGATCGTTTTGAAGTTATGGACGATTTTAGAAAAGGAAAGTTCCGTTATTTAGTAGCGACAGACGTAGCTGCTAGAGGAATTGATATTGATAATATTACACATGTTATTAACTATGATATTCCATTAGAAAAAGAAAGTTATGTACATCGTACGGGAAGAACGGGACGAGCTGGTAATAACGGGAAAGCTATTACATTCATGACGCCGTATGAAAATAGATTTTTAGAAGAGATTGAGGAGTACATTGGCTTTGAAATTCCAAAGGCACTTGCACCTTCAAAAGAAGAAGTTATGAAAGGGAAAGCAGTATTTGAGGAAAAGATACATGCTAAACCAATTATAAAGAAAGATAAAAATGCAGACCTAAACAAAGGAATTATGAAATTGTACTTTAATGGCGGGAAGAAAAAGAAAATTAGGGCGGTAGATTTCGTCGGTACAATTGCTAAAATTAAAGGTGTTACAGCAGAAGATATAGGAATTATTACAATACAAGACAATGTTTCTTACGTTGAAATATTAAATGGAAAAGGACCACTTGTTTTAAAAAATATGAAAAACACAACGATTAAAGGGAAACAATTAAAGGTTCATGAAGCAATTAAGTAAACAAAAAAACTATCCACCTCTAACAGGTGGATAGTTTTTTTGTTTAAGTTTCTTTGAGGTCATCAACTAGTTTCTCTGCTAAACGTCTATACATATTACTCATAGTCACGAAGGATGTTAGTAATAAAAACTTTTCTAGCTTTGGATCTTCTAAGGAAGAAACCTCGTTTACTTCCTTAACACGGTTATTCACGTCTTGCTTAAAGCTTTCCACATTGGTGTCAGTAAGAGAAAGGTAATCTTTATATAGATTGTTTAATTCGAATGTAGCATCGTTTATTAACGGTGCATTTATATTTTCTAAGGAGCTTTTTATATCATTAATGGAAAGAGCTCCTTTTAATTGATAAATTAAGCTGATTAAAATCATATGTTCTTTTGAATACTTTTTATTTTTGATAGGGATGAATAATTTCCCTTTTGCGTAATTGTTAATCATTGTTTTTGTTAATACTTTTTCATCATCAGTTCTCGTTGTATCCGCATAAGTATTCTCAAATAGTTGGACAACTTGGTCTACATATAAGTCGACATTTGGGATATCCTCAAGTTTAATACTTTTTTCTAAATGTAATGATTCAAGTAATTTATTTATATTTTCCACGTAGAACCCCTCACTTTTATAACTTAGTGGAACTTAATGTTTAGTATATCTTTAAATATGGTATTACGAAACAAATGAATTGTAAATGTTGACCCGCAAGGATAATATGTATATAATTACATGTAGTTATAAAAACTACATGTAATTATATGAGGGGTGTTTATATGAATGTTTATGTAAGAGAACCGGTTAATGCATTTACTCACTTAGGAGGAGCTGTATTATCATTTATTGCATTATTAGCTATGCTTGTGAAAGTTTCTGTTAAGATGCCATCTGTTGCTGCAATTACAGCTGTTATTTTATTCGGTATCGGGATGATGGTCCTTTATATGGCATCAGCTGTGTATCATAGTGTCGTAGCCAGTGAACGTGTTATTTATTTCTTTAGGAAGCTAGATCATTCTATGATTTTCATATTAATTGCAGGTACATATGCACCCTTTTGCTTAATTACATTAAATTCGGCAAATGGTTTACTATTATTTTGTTTAGTTTATGCAACGGCAATTTGTGGTATTGCTTTTAAAATGTTTTGGTTTAATTGTCCAAGATGGTTATCGACAGCAATTTATCTTCTGATGGGTTGGTTAATTGTTCTATTCTTTGCACCGCTAGCTGAGAATCTAAGTACAGGAGGTATTATTTTCTTAGTACTTGGAGGCATTTTTTATACAATTGGTGGGTTTATTTACGGTGCGAAGCCAAAATGGTTGGAGTTTAAATATATGGGACACCATGAAATTTTTCATGTTTTTGTATTGTTAGGTAGTCTTGCGCATTTTCTAAGTGTATATTGTTACGTAATTTGATCAAAAAACGCCACGCGATGTCTGTTATGTGGCGTTTTTTTATTACCTGATTTGAATCGTGTATTGTACAAAAAATCATGGGATAAAATGTAAGTTTCTGTGTTCGCATAATAAACATATGATAAGAAATATGTGATATACTTTGAGAAGTTTATAATGAATGAAATATGGAGGACTATAATTATGGCAATACTTGTAACAGGTGGAGCAGGATATATTGGTAGTCATACATGCGTAGAATTACTAAAAAACGGTTACGAAATTATAGTAGTAGATAATCTTTCGAATAGCTCAGTAGAGTCTATAAATCGAGTGACAGAGATAACAGGAAAACAGTTTAAATTTTATAAAGAAGATATTTTAAATCACGAAGCACTTGATACGATTTTTGAAGAAAATACAATTGAAGCTGTTATTCACTTTGCAGGCTTTAAGGCTGTAGGGGAATCAGTAGAAATTCCGTTAACGTATTATCATAACAACATTACAAGCACACTAGTGCTATGTGAAGTGATGCAGAAGCATAATGTGAAGAAGATGATCTTCAGTTCATCTGCAACAGTGTATGGTATTCCAGAAATATCACCAATTACGGAGGAGTTTCCATTAAGTGCAACAAATCCATATGGTCAAACGAAATTAATGATTGAGCAAATTATGCGTGATGTAGCATTTGCGGATGCAGAATGGAGTATCACATTACTTCGTTATTTCAACCCATTTGGTGCACATGAAAGTGGACGTATTGGAGAAGATCCAAACGGAATTCCAAATAACTTAATGCCATATGTAACACAAGTAGCAGTAGGGAAGTTAAAGGAATTAAGTGTATTTGGAAATGACTATCCAACAAAAGATGGCACGGGTGTCCGTGATTATATTCATGTTGTAGACTTAGCAAATGGCCATGTAAAGGCGCTTGAAAAGGTACTTGGCACTACTGGGATAGATGCATACAATCTCGGTACAGGTACTGGTTATAGTGTGTTGGAAATGGTTGAAGCATTTGAAAAGGTTTCGGGCAAAGAAGTTCCTTATAAAATTACGGAGCGTCGACCTGGTGATGTGGCAGTATGTTTTGCAGATGCATCGAAAGCGAAGCGTGAATTAGGATGGGAAGCAAAACGCGGATTAGAAGAGATGTGTGCAGACTCTTGGAGATGGCAATCAAATAACAAAAATGGCTATCTAGAAGTTTAATAAACAGATAAAAAAATGACCTTTTGCGGGAGCAAAAGGTCATTTTTATTTATTTATTTCCATTAAGTTTATTAGCAAATTTAGTAAAGAAAGTTCGCCGTTTTATAGGAGTATTTGACTGACAAAACGTATAGTAATCAATATCTTTAATGTAAGTAAAGAGTCTAGAAATAGCATATAAGAATGTAATAGAAGATCCAAGTGCAAAACTAATACCGTAACCATTGAACCCAAATGGAAGTAGAAGAAGACTTAATAACAAATTTGCAGAAAAGAACAGGGCTGATGTTCGAAATGCCCCTTTACGATCTTCAAAATATAAGAGTAGTAACGTGATAACAAGGACCATCCCGTTTGCATAAGCACCAATTATAGTCAGCTGCAAAATAGAGTATTCAAGTGTTACGTTCCCAGATTGTGAACTAAACATCCATATTATAAAAATAATAAGTAAAGAAAAAATACCTTGATTACGAAGTATTCGTTCCATTTCTTGCTTTAGGACAAAGTTCATTGATTCTTTTAATTGTAAAATTGTATTTAACGTCGCCCCATTGTTAACTGAACCGAAGAACTTCTTATACCGTTCATAAAACCTTGTTTCAATGGATACTACGAAGAAAATATAGGTTGGGATAATGCTTAAATAAGCCCAGAAAACAGATGTATCATAAATTTGATGATAAATAAACGTGTTTTCAATATTTCCTCGCCCTTCTCCGAACCAAATAACAAAGTTACATACCCAAATGCCAATATTGTAAAGTAAGCTTGACCAAAATAGTTCTGGATATTTATCTAAATAAGAAAGAAAGGTAAATTGTTCAGTAGCATCACTATTTGGAAACATTCGTACAATAACTATACTTAACCACACTAATGTAATGAAAGTCCCGATTGTAAAAGAAATTAAAAGTAATAGGGCCAATCCGTGTTCTATTCCAAGTGTTGGATGCCAGTAAGCGATAAGCGCAATTCCAGATAAGGAGAAAATGGAACCAATTAAAAATGCAAGAGCGATGGACTGATAATCTTTAGCTGCTGTTAAATAAATGGATTGAATCCAAATGATGTTTAAAGCTAAAAATAAAAATAGCATCACGATTTTATAATACAAGGCTAATGGCGTAAAAATTGCAAACAAAAGCCATAAGATAATAGCTAAAAAAAGTGTGATTTTCGTCATTCCTAAAAAGGAAGAAAATACTTTATCAGCTTTTTGCTCGTATAAAAGGTCGGCCACATATCTAGTTACGATGAGCTGCAAGGCACCATATATGATTTGAGAAAAAATGAAGCAGTATGAAATTGAAATTGTAAAAAGGCGCTGTTCCTCAATTGAAATAGAATGGAACAAACTTAAAATGTATCGAATAGCTGTTACTGCTAAAATAACGACTAACCAAGGACCAGCTGTAACAAATAATGAAAATCCGTACGCTTTTATTCTGGAAGAATAGTAGTCTTCTTGGAATAATTTTTGTAAACGAAATCCTATCCCTGCCATGTTTTTTTACCTCTTTCTAAGTAAAGCTTACGATAACTATCAACGACACCTGATAATTGATAGTGCGCTTCAATACGATTGCGCCCGTTATCCCCAAATTGTTGAATGGATTCAGGGTGACGATAATACCACTCTAAATGAATGGCAACTTGTTCAGGAGATACAGGTGGTACAACAAATCCACATTGTCCGTAAGGATCTTCATCTTGTCCGTAAATTAATTCCTTACAAGAGCCGACATCTGTAACAACCCATGGTAATCCTGCTGCCATTCCTTCTAACATAGCTAATGGTTGTCCTTCAGATATACTTGTTAATACGAGAATATCTGTTTGTTTTAAGTAATCTTTAATATTTACTTTGCCGGTCATTATTACATGCTCTTCTAATCCTAATTGTTGAATTAAATCACGACATTCCTGAGCATATTCTGCTTCTTCTGTATCAGGACCTAGTAAGTAAAATATAAATGGAATATCTTTTTCTAATAATAATTTAGCTGCATAAATCATTGTTTTTACATCTTTAATTGGCACAACTCGTATAATAGCGGAAATGATGAGTTTATCCGAATTGTATTTTGGTTTACGTAACCCTTTATAGTCAGATAAAGTAACGCCATTTGGAACGATTTTTAGTTTATGGGCCGGAGCACCTAATTCTTTTTGATATGCACTATTTCGGCCGAATAACGTAATTACATCAGCGGCTTGTTCATATGCTTGATGAGACAAGTGATGAAAGAAAGAAACCCATCTTTTTTTATATTCAATTGGTATCCAAGTAGATTGTAGTATTTCTTCTTCACGCTCCCGAGAATAAATACCGTGTTCAGTTAGAATAAATGGTATATCGGACTTGGCACTAATTGCAGCACCAAGCAATCCACCATACCCTGTCGATACAGAATGAATAAGATCTAATTCAGGAAAATCAATTTGTAAAATTTGAATGATTGGTGTGAACATAGATCTCCACATCCAAAAGTAATTTAAGAAGGATCCACTACTTTCTTCATATAAATAGCTTTCTTTAACAATTGCATAAAACTCACGGCTTTCGAAGAAGGAATGGAGTGTTCCTAGCTTTTGTTTATTTCCTAATATTTGTAATGCTGTTGTATCGTTAGCTTGAAATGTAAACCATTTTTGAAGTGTCTGTACTTCTTGTTTAGTTAAATTAGTTTTTATATGTTTTGCTTCATTTTCTGATTGCAAAGGAATCAGAATGATGTCTTTTACATTGCTTGGAATTTCATATTGATATTCATCTTCTGTTTTTACTTGAGGGACTATCGCGAAAATCGTAAATTCATGTTCTTTAAACTGCTGGATAATCATTTGAACCCAGCTTGCTACCCCTCCACTTACAAAGGGATAGCTGCCTTCAACGACCAAACCTATTCTCATCTGTTATGCTCCTTTAATTGGAATCGTAGCGCTGGCTTTCGTTAACGTAATGCTATAAATTTGGGAATCAAGCTTTTTAACCGTACCGTAAGAGAATGAGCCAGGTTGTATTTTCTTACCTTCTTCTACATGTATAATTGTTGAAGTATGGTTTGGTAACCCTTTATATGCAATGTGAACAGCATCATCTTCATAAGAAACATCTAGGTCACCAGTTTGATAAATTTTCATAGAAGCAGTTGCTTCACTTTGGGTCATACTTTTTATATAAGGATATCTTTCTCGTATTTCTTTAATTGTCTTTTTATAAGCTTTAAATAATTCTTCCCATGTTAAATTACCTGAGCGTTTTTCATCAAGGATATCATCTGGATGGACGAAATGTGAGATAACCCCTAAATTTGCGGTAACATCAGTTAAGATAAATTGCTCTTCATCTGTGATAGCATAGCCGCTCGTAATGCGCGGGAAGTGATAAATGTTTTTATTATGTTCATCTGGTCCAAATTCTTGAATTAAACTACCGTTACTTTTACTTCCCACATATAGAGAAGCAACTGTTTCCATAGTTGGAACCGCGTCGTTTAATGCACTTAATCCAGCTGTATTTATAATATTGGATGGTGGTACATAGGTTTTTAATTTTTCGTTTGGAAAGAAGTTATACACGAGTTTTTGCAGAGCATCTAAGGAGCTCTCCATATCCTCTTTTGAATTCCATGGAACATATTCAAGTGCTTTATCTACTGGATCTGGTGGTAATAATAAAGGTTGATGGTTATAGCCATGAATGCCTATTTCCCCGCCGTGACTTAGTAATTCTCTCCCAAATAATAAATAGGTATTTCTATTTTTACCTGTGAAATCTTCAAAGGGTGGCGTTACTTTATTTTGGTACGTCCCAATGGCAACACCCGTATATTTAATATCAAGATCTTCAGAGATATCCTTCATATTTTTCCACCAATGTTTTTTATAAAATTCTTCAACAGAAATTTTTTCTTTCGTTAAGTTTTTTAGTTCTCCACTTGGAATCGGAGATGGGAAGTCATCGATATACATAATCTCCGCTCCAAGTTGTGCTGAAGCGAAAGTCGGGAAAATAGTACCCAGTGATTGAACGAACATACCTCTACCTAATTTATCGTTCAATGCTGTTGTATTCCAATATAAGACTTTTCCTTCACCGTAGTCATTGGTCCAAAGGATGGGAGTATCTTCCGCTGTAATCCAAGTATTAGTTGTATTCTCATCTAGCGTAATATTCATTGAGCTATGAGTAAACAATGGAGAAGAACTTGAGAGATCTGGATAACCAGGGAATAAAACTTCTTCAAAGGTTAATCCTTTCGCATCTTTGAAACCTTCTTTTTGGGTAATACCAAATAATGTGTTCCAGGAAGGATCTGAATCAAGTCGGTTTGCGATAATAATTCTTCCGCCCATTTGTACAAAATTTTGAATATCAGCTTGTGGAAGTTGCTCCATTATTTCACCTGTAATAATAATCCCTGTATAGGGAGAGGGAGTAAGTCCCTTAATTTCATTAGCTGTAATATCTTTATAGTGTAGGTGTGCGTAATCCATTGCCTTCTTCGTATTAAATTCGACTTGTTGCCCTAATGTATTATCCGTTTTTAAAACGTATAATTGCATTTTTTGTCCATTTTGAGCTACATCTTTTGCTTTGAGTGTTTTAACAGTATCTGTTTCTTTAGTTTTAGGAACAGAAAACTTTTGATAAAAATTTTCTGTTCGATATATAAGGATGGATAAAATTAAGAGAAATAAAATGATACTAATAATCCCGATATATATATTAATCCCCTTTTTCAATGTGTGCGCCTCCAAACTGCCTTACAAATAATTGATATTTACGCGGTAGTATATGAACTCTTTTTGCATCTGTTAGATTATTGATTAAGTTATAGAGCTCGTCCCATAACTGTTGCTCATAATATATTTCAAGTAAACCAACGTAACCGTAATATGATTCAGGATAGAAATGAATAAGATTTAAAAATTGTTCTTCAGACTTTGCATATTGTTTTGTGTGTAGAAACAGATTTCCAAGATGGAAAGGGTAAAGAGGTTCGTTAGGGAATAGTTCTACACCTTGTGTAATAAAATTCATAAATTCAGCGATTATTTTTTCTTTTTGCTGATTAGAAAGAAGACCACTGTTTATATATCTTAAATAGTTAGAAACCAATTCTTTTGCAATTTCATTTTGTGGATTTTGTAGAAATTGCTTATTTAAGTATTCGATTTGTTTTTCGTACCGTTCATTTAGTAAATTAATAGTAGTTGCTGCGTAATGCACAGTTTCAGGATCTTTATGGTGAATGGCTTCTTTCAATAAGCCTCCTTCATTAGCAATAGAGGAGGAGCTTAACTGTACAATGAGTTGTTTATGTAATTCAGGCTTATCTAGTTCTAATCCAGAAGAAAATGAAATTAAGTCCATATCTTGTTTTGCTGATTCCAAAATATCCTCGTAATTATCAACGTGAAAGGCAACATAATCAGAGTATTGCTGTAACCACTCGGTTTTGGAACGTCTTATATTAAGTAATAACATGATTGCTGATACAATAAGTCCGATAAGCGGGAAAAGAAGAGATAGAATCAAGCAAAATTCAATAATTCCTTTTTTATCTTTAGTAATCAAACTTTTCGTAAATCGAAATAAAAGAAAAACCAAAATAACATAAATAAAATAAAGAAGGAGTAAAATCATTAGACTATCACTCCTTTAGAAGAAAGAGCGTTTTGTATACGAGTTTGAACTTGTATACAAAAATGTTCTTCAGTGCCAGGTAATAAAATCATGATTTTCTGCTCGGTCGTACTATAACCGAATATATCGATATCTCGCAAATGGTCTTTTAAAATAGAATTTATCATTCCTAAATAATCTTGTGGAGCATTGAACTCAAAATAGGAATATGGATAAGATAGTGTTTCGTAACGTTTCTTTTCTATTTTTAGTAAATGTTTAAATTCATCTTCATAATAAATGCTTGTTTTAGGGAATGTGCGATCCTCTTGACTGGATAGCCAAAGATTAGAAGCGTTTTGTAAACGATCACCCATCCAGCGTAAATACCATGTGAAAAGTTCGAATTGCTCAGAAGTTACTTTTGAAAATTCGATTTCGTCTAATATAATGACGTATTGTACATCATCTTGGAATAGGACGGGACCAACTAAAAGTGGAGCGTCTTGAAAATCCTCATCTGTACGGAAAAAAGGTCGATTATGCGCTAGCGCATTTTTGATGACTAAGGAAGCGTTTTTAACGAAAATAGATTGAGATAATGTATTTTTACCAGTTTCAGCTCTTAATTTAATACGAAGCGATTGTTTATTGTTATCAACGTGATAGATACCAATTTTTTTTGCTCCAAAATACATTTTTAATACATTCATTCCTTCATCGAGTACAATTTCAGGATGTGTATGATTTAAAGCTTTAAACATATGATACATTTTAGATAAGTGGTTATTTGATTCAAGTACACGAGAACGTAGTGTAATACGTGTTTCATCCAATTGTTTCACGACATATTTTAATTCTTTATTTTCAGCTTTCAACTCATTATTTATCATATGTACATCTTCATAACGTTCTTTTTGTGCAGTGCTCATCAGTCCACAGCATAAACTAATAACAAGTAAGAAAATCCAACTTATCCAGTAATCTAATGAATAAAAGTACAGTAATACATCATTTTCTTTATATATACCGCTTATGAAAATATAAATCATTGCTTCCAGAAAGGCAAAAAGGGCAATAGATATGCCATACCGGCTAGAAATAATTAATGTAATAAATAAGAGTAGGAAGTATTCATACGTTGGTGTAAGAAAATCAGTTAGTATTGATAGAAAAAATAGTGCAATAAAGAGAATCGTAGGTTCAATCATCTTTTGGAATATATTAGATTGTCTATAGTGCATAAAAAAAACCCTTCTTTCGTTTACAAATTTAATTTTGAGGAATAGTACACTGAAATAAAATACATAATTTAAAAGAATTATTTTAAGATATATAATATATAAAGCCCAAATCATTTTATCAACAGAGATGTAGTAAATTCAAGTGAAATAAATTCTAATTTCTGTTAATTTATTTCATTTATTGGAATTTTTATAAAAAATCGAGTTTGAAAAAATGTAGAATGTTATGGTATTACTATATTTGTATTAACATTTAAAACAATAGAAAATTACAGTTGTATAGGGGGTAATATTATTATGGAGTGGAAACGTTCCGTATGCTTTTTAGCTATATTTTCTTTTATTTTTTCCTCAAGTACATCCGCACAAGCAAATGTTGTGGAACCAGTTTTAAAAAATGTACGAAGTTATAAAATTTATTATGGTGAAGCAAATGAGCAAGTAATTGAGAGACTTTCAAAGTATGATATGGTTATTATAGAGCCATATGCATTTACGAAAGAACAGGTTCAGCAATTAAAAAAATCAGGAACGGTAGTTCTTGGCTATGTTAGTGTTTTAGAATTAGAATCGTGGCATAAATCGCAAGTAGTTGAATCAGACTATTATTATAGAGATGGTAAGAAAATGAAGATTGAGCAGTGGGATACATATATTATGAATTTAGCTGATGAACACTACCGTGGGATTGTTGTGAATAAGGTGAAACAGCAAGTTATTGGAAAAGGAATAGATGGGGTGTTTTTAGATACAGCTGGTGATATTGATGACTATTTTTATGATCAGCCGTCTACACAAGGGAAATTTCGAGAAGCATATGTAAATTTATTAAAAGAAATTAAAAGTGTTGATTCCAACCTGCTTCTTATACAGAATTGGGGATTTGACACAATCAAAAATACATCCTTGAATTTTATACATGGTGTATTGTGGGAAGACTTCAATAAACAAGTTATTGCGAAAGATGAATGGAGTCAAAATTGGATGCGTTATTTTAAACAACAAAGCAATAAAATTGTAACGTTTACCGTGACCCCAGATAATGTATCTAAAAAATATAGTTCTACAAATGGATTTGTTCCTACAATAAATCCGAATGATATTTATGATAAATAGCAAGTGTTCAAAATGAGAAACTATCAAGATTGACTATCACGCTTTAGGTCAGTAATACGATTATCTTATAAAGATAAATGTATTACTGACCAGCCCCTTTCACATAATAGGGGAGATTTAATGAATTCGAACGAGTTGTTTATGGTATACTGTATTACCTTCTTGGCTTGTATATGGCGGGATACTTCGCCCAAAACAATTTGCAACAATATTGGAGTGGCCAGGATAAGAAATACGAATTTCATACAAATCAATAGAGTCATCTAAATCAGCATAAAAAACTGCTAAGTGGTTGCCTTGTAAAATATATGGGAATGCTACTTCCGTATTTTCACCAATTAGTACAGGTAATTTTACAGGATTAGAATAGTTAGACCAATCCCAAACCTCTATAGTTACATGGTGTGTGTAATATGCATCTAAATTTACAATGTTTACTACTGCTGAAACAGTTGCAGGCTCTCTTGTTAATACACCTGTGGAGTGAAAAACAAAATGATTTGGATAATGAAGAGGTATAAATATCAAACCTTTCTAAATTAATATGAGTGTACGATATTCTATGCAAATAATTAATAGAATGAGATAGGGAAAATGTATCATTCTACTAATTTTTTATAGAAATTCAAAACGTAGTATTGAAAAGTATTCCAACACTTGTATCATTGTTAGAGTACGTTTATAATCAAGGAATCCTATTTCATGTTTTGATAGGGTTATTTATTATTGAAAGCGTTTTAAATTTGTTGTTTTTTAAGGTAGGAAGTCTAACTTATTCAGGTTAAAAATTATGTGTGTAGTTTTAAATAGGAAGAAAAATAATAAAGTGAAACTTTAATCAGTGGGTGGGGGTTGTTCATCCCCACTGATTATTAGCCTTCACCAATCGGGCTTTACGGGCAGTTGATCTCTCACTTAACTTCTTTGCTCTAGCTGAATTTTGAGGTGGGAGTTTTACTGCTCGTTAATGCGGGATAAAGTATCACTTTATATTGTGGGGAGGTTAAAAGTGTGAAAGGGAAAGATTTTCACACGAATATATATGGGTTACGTAGGATTATTACTTTCAGGTGCAGCTTTATTTTTAAATAGTCTTGTCATATTAGGCAAAGTAGAGATGAAAAGTGCAGGTGTCTTTAATTTATTTGTGGGGGCATTACAAATTATCATTCCGTTCTATTTGATTATGATTTCTGATCAAAGTAATTGGACGGTATATTCATATGCGGCTACTTTTTTATTTGGTTTAACTTATTTATATGTAGGCGTTACTTTTATTAAAGGAATGGATAGTAGTGGGCTAGGCTGGTTCTGTATTTGGGTAGCAATTATTGCTTTATTCTATATGATTGTTTCATTTGTTCAATTCCACGATGTTGTTAATGCGTTAACATGGTTTATGTGGGCATTACTTTGGTATTTATTCTTTGTATTAAATGCACAAAAAAAGAATATCAATCAATATCTTGGCAGAATTGCCTTTGTACAATCATGGGTAACATTGACGTTGCCTTCACTCTTTTATTTTATGGGAGTATGGGGCGAGGGATTCATATATGAACTATGGGTTTATGTATCAGTAATTTCTATTTTATATTGCTGCTATTGTATTTTTAAATATCGAGTACGTTAATGTATCGTGTGTAGAAAAAACATGGAATCGTTAAACTGATTCCATGTTTTTTTATTTTAGCGTTTATAATAATAGAGGTAGTATTTTACAATTTGTAAAAACGGGGATGATGAAGGTGAAAAAAGTATTGGTGCTAGGGGGAACAAGATTTTTTGGTAAACATTTAGTAGAAGTACTGTTGCAAGCTGGACATGATGTAACGATTGCGACGAGGGGAGTTACTGAAGATTCCTTTGGAAGTGCAGTAAAAAGACTGATTGTAGATAGAGAAGATGAGAGGCTACTAGAAGAGCGTTTTGAAGGTAAAAGTTATGATATCGTATACGATAATTTATGCTATAGCTCGAATGCAGCGAAGATAATATGTGAAGTGCTAAAAGGAAAAACGAAGAAATACATTATGACATCTTCAATGGCTGTCTATGAGCCTGCGTTAGGCCTATTAGAAGAAAACTTCAATCCGTACGAGTATACAATTACGTATGGAGGTAGGAATGATTTCAATTATAGTGAAGGCAAGCGATTAGCTGAAGCAGTTTTATTTCAACATGCAACATTCCCAGTCGTTGCGGTAAGATTTCCCGTCATTATTGGAGAAAACGATTATACGAAAAGATTACAATTTTACGTTGAACATGTTGTGAAACAAGAGTCTATCGTTGTGGATCATGTAGATGGAGAGTTGTCATTTATACATGAAAAGGAAGCAGGACAGTTTTTAGCTTGGTGCGGGATGGAAAACATAGAAGGGCCAATTAATGCTTGTAGTAACGGGGTGGTTTCTACCAGAGAAGTTATTCGTTTCATAGAAGAGAATACCGGGATAAAAGCGCTCATTCAAGAAGTAGGAGATAATATAGCTCCTTATAATGGAGTGATTAATTGTACATTACATAATGGAAAGGCCCGTGAATTAGGATTCCCGTTCCGAGAGTTGAAATTAGAGACGGAAAAAGTTTTACGTTATTACATAAATACAATGAAATAATCATGAATCCCCCGGTGGCAATCCGGGGGATTCTGGAGGATTTCGACAATACTAATTTTACATTACCAAATTTACCTTATACGCACGACTAATGTGTTTGTGATTGAATTGCTTGTAAATAATTTTCATTTACCCGGTCCCAGTTCACCGTATGCCACCAGTTGGTAACAAATTCTGGACGCCGATTTTGATACTCTAAATAATAGGCGTGTTCCCATACATCGATGACGAGTAATGGAATTTTACCTTCTTGCAAAGGTGTATCTTGATTGGGTGTACTCATAACGGAAAGTTCCTCACCGTCCAGAACAAGCCATCCATAGCCACTTCCAAAACGACTAATGGCTGCTTTGGAAAGTTGATCTTTTAAGTTGTCAAAGGTATTGAAATAATAATCAATTACTTTTGCAACGTCTCCATTAGGCTCACCGCCACCTCGCGGGCTCATTAATTCCCAAAAAGACTATGACAATAATGTCCACCACCGTTATTTCTGACAGCTGTAACAATTTCTTTTGGTAAAGTTTCTAAATTACATAGTAACTCTTCTAAAGATTTATTATGTAATTCCGTATAGTTTTCTAAAGCGGCATTCAAGTTATTTACGTATGTCGCATGGTGCTTTCCATGATGAATAGAAAGCGTGTTGCTATCGATATATGGCTCTAGTTCATCATAGTCATATGAAAGCTTTGGCAATTGAAATGAAGACATAACATTCCCTCCTTTCTTATTAAAAAAGTTGGTATAGGTAAAAAAAATTTACCTGAGTCAAAAGTACACCTATTTTTTATACAAGTCAATAGTAATCTCTTTAATTTTCTGAAAAATATTACAATAAAAGTAACACTTCGACTTTCATTTGTGACTCTTATTCTTTTTGCTTATACTGTAAAGTAGTAACGTTTTGTTGAAATAGAAGGAGATCGTTTATGAGTAAAACGAAACAATTAATAGAGGAAGCGAGTCAGTTTATTACGATTTGCTATAAAGAGCTTAATAAAGAGCAATTCATAGAAGAGCGTGTGAAAGAAATTCAAGTTGAGATAGAGAAGACGGGGACGTATGAGCATACATTTGAAGAACTTGTTCATGGATCACGAATGGCATGGCGCAATAGTAATCGATGTATCGGAAGACTATTTTGGAGTAAGATGCACATATTAGATGCACGTGAAGTAAATGATGAGGAAGGTGTATACAATGCATTAATTCATCATATTAAATATGCAACGAACGATGGGAAAGTTAAACCGACAATTACAATTTTTAAGCAATATCAAGGTGAAGAAAATAATATACGAATTTATAATCACCAATTGATTCGATATGCAGGATATAAAACAGAAATGGGAGTGATTGGTGACTCTCATTCCACTGCGTTTACAGACTTTTGTCAGGAACTTGGCTGGCAAGGAGAAGGTAAGAATTTCGATGTATTGCCACTTGTGTTTTCTATAAACGGGAAGGCACCTATATATAAAGAAATTCCGAGAGAAGAAGTAAAAGAAGTGCCAATTGAACACCCAGAATACCCGATCTCGTCACTTGGAGCAAAATGGTATGGGGTTCCAATGATTTCAGATATGTGCTTAGAAATTGGCGGTATTTCTTATACGGCAGCCCCGTTCAATGGATGGTATATGGGAACGGAGATTGGGGCTCGTAACTTAGCGGATCATGATCGCTATAATTTACTTCCGGCTGTTGCGGAGATGATGAAGCTCGATACATCGAGAAACGGTACGTTATGGAAAGACAAGGCGCTAATTGAATTAAACGTGGCTGTTTTACATTCTTTTAAAAAACAAGGAGTTAGTATTGTGGATCACCATACAGCTGCACAACAATTTCAACAATTTGAGAAGCAGGAAGCGGCATGTGGACGGGTTGTAACAGGTAATTGGGTGTGGCTCATTCCACCGTTGTCGCCAGCTACCACTCATATTTATCATAAACCGTATCCAAATGAAATTTTGAAGCCGAATTTCTTTCATAAATAATAGCTAGTATAGTTTTTTTTCTGCAAAATATAATTTTTTTAAATTACTGTTACGTAGCAAATGGAAGCCTTTACTATCGGCTATTTTTGGAAAGGGCTTTTTGAACCAAGGAGTTCCTTATGTTATAATCAAATTTCTGTTTCGAAGACCTTATAGAAATATAAGGTCTTTTGTTTTGCTTTTTTATGTAATAGGAATAGAAAATTTCTTTTAAGTAAGGGGTTTAGCATATTTTTAGGGACAACATAAGTGTGTAGGAAATTGATGAATTATTATGCTTATATAATCATTGTGTTTTGGGTGTAAACAAGAAAACATAATAAAGTTGTTTTTTTAGATTGCTGAGGAAGGAGGAAGTGTAAATGAGGATGAAGAGTCGAAAAACGGATTGGCCTGTATTTCTTATTAGTGGTGGCTCACTTTTATTATTTGTAATTGCAGTTATTTTAAATAAAAGTTACGTAGAGGGAGCCATTAATAGCAGTTTTGCAGCTTCAATTAAATATTTTGGTGCCTTTTGGCAGGTTTTATTAATTGGTACATTTGTTGTTGCAATGTGTATGGCGTTTTCGAAATATGGGAGAGTTAAACTTGGGGGACTAGAAAAACCTGAGATTAGTACGACAAAATGGCTCGCTATTATTATGTCTACATTACTTGCCGGAGGTGGCGTTTTTTGGGCAGCCGCAGAGCCGATGTACCATTTGATGACGGTGCCACCAATACATGAAGGTATAACTGCTGGAACGAAAGAAGCGGTAATTCCGGCTTTAGCACAAAGTTATATGCACTGGGGTTTCCTGGCTTGGACGATTTTAGGTACAATTAGTGCGGTAGTTATGATGTACGGGCATTATCATAAAGATATGCCTTTAAAACCTCGAACGCTTTTATATCCTATTTTTGGAGAGAAATTGCGAAAGAGTTGGCTTGGAACAATGATCGATGTATTTGCCATTATTGCGGTAGCTGCAGGGACGATTGGTCCAATCGGATTTTTAGGACTACAAGCAAGTTATGGGTTACAAGCATTGTTTAACATTCCTGATGTGTTTACTACTCAATTAGCCATTATTGTTTGTGTAGTAGCTGTTTCTACTATATCTGCGGTAACGGGAATTGATAAAGGGATTCAAATTATAAGTAATTTAAATGTTAGGTTAGCAGTTTTATTAATGGTATTCGTATTACTGTTTGGACCAGGTGGATTTATTATTGATTCATTTGTTTCTTCGTTTGGATTTTATATAAATGAATTTATTCCAATGAGCACATATCGTGGTGATACAGCTTGGTTAGGATCGTGGACAATCTTTTTCTGGGGATGGTTTATTGGATATGGACCGATGATGGCAATTTTAGTGAGCCGAATTTCAAGAGGAAGAACAATCCGAGAAATCATCGTTGCAATTGGAATTATTGCACCTATTATTACAACGTTTTGGTTTACTATACTAGGGGGATCAGGTGTGTTTTATGAGTTAATGAATCCTGGTTCTATCTCGACCGCATTAAGTGAATCTGGTATGCCAGCGGCTATGATTGCAATTACAGAGCAACTGCCACTATCTAATATTATTGGACCTGCATTTCTTTTATTAACAATTTTATTTGTAGTGACAACAGGAGATTCAATGGCTTATTCGATTTCAATGGCAGTGACTGGAGATGGAGATCCTAGAATTAGTTTGCGAGTTTTTTGGTCGCTTATTATGGGCGCAGTTGCGGCGATTCTTTTATATATGGGTGAGGGAAGTATTAACGCCTTACAATCCTTCATTGTAGTGACGGCTGTTCCGGTATCTATTCTGTTATTCCCAATGCTATGGCTAGCGCCTAAAGTCGCAGGGGAATTAGCGTTAAAACAAGGTATTGTAAAAGAAGAAGATAAAACTAGCTTCTTGTTCCAAAAAGCTAGTAAATCAAAATAAATAATTGTATTTATATAAGAAGAGGAAGCATTTCATTTGAGATGCTTCCTCTTTGCTATTTATCCAAATACTTTTCCTGAGGGGACAGTATTTGGATAAACATTTCGTATAGTTTCAATCTATTCTAATACTTTATCTTTCGTCTCTGGGACACATAATAGCATTGTAACTAAACCGATTGGATAGATAATGAAGATGAGAGATAATGCTCCCATTAAATTACCACCTGCAGCAAGTAAGCCGATAATAACAGGTCCAAATCCAGCTAACCCACGTCCTGTACCGAAAATAAAGTTCTCTGCTGTCGAGCGAGCTTCAGCAGGATAGTTTTCAGCTAAAATTGCTCCGAATCCCCCCATCATGCCATTGGCAAAGAATCCAAGCAATGCACTTCCCCATAACAATGATGTTGAGTCTGTGAATAAGAAGAAGTAAATGAGACAGTATATAGTACCACCGACATAATAGATTGTAAAAGTTTTACGGCGACCAATTTTATCGGCTAGAATACCAAAAGTCGCAATTCCAATTAGCATGCCGATCGTAGAGATGAACATCCAGCCGCTCGCTTTTGCTAATGTGTAGTTATATTTATTCGCTAAAATAGTTGGCATCCATGTGAAAATTCCATAATATCCGAAGTTCTGGATGAATGACATAATAATAAGACCAATTGTTGTTATCGTTACTTTTTTATTGGCAAATAACTTTCGAAGTGGGAACTTTTTCATTTGCTTTAGTTGTTCTGCCTCAGTAGTTGTTAAATTACCTTCAGCTTCTTTTTGTAACAATTCTTTTTTGTATCGTTGTTTTTGTTCCCATATTTTCGGTTCACTTAAACTTTTGCGGACGTAAACAGCTAATAGAGCGGGAATGAGTCCAAATAAGAAAACAGCTCTCCATCCAAAATGCGGGACGATAAATGCCGGAAGGAGTGAAGCGACTAGTACGCCAAATTGCCATCCAAGTGCAACAACGGATGTCGCCTTAGCGCGCATTTCTTTAGACCATGTTTCAGTTACGATGGCCATTCCAATTCCGAATTCACCACCAACCCCCATTCCAACTAAAAAGCGAAGAATTAATAATTGCCAATAATCTGTTGCAAAATAAATAAGTGCTGTTGCTAGTGAGAATAGTAAGATTGTGAAGGCCATCGTACGGATACGCCCAAATAAATCAGCAATAAATCCAAATAAATAAGACCCGGTTAGCATTCCTATTGTGGTAGCTAATGTTAAGTTTCCACCTTCAACAGGGCTTAAATGAAATTCTTTTAAAATGTAGACGAGTACGAAAGATAAGAGCAACATATCTAAACCTTCTGCTGCATATCCTAGCGCAGAACCAAACAATGTTTTATATCTTTTCTCTTTCGTTTCCTCTGTTGTTGATTGTACATCAGTAGTGACGTTCATCATTACTCCTCCTTATTTTCTTCTACAGTCGCTATGGAAGAATAACAAAAGGCCTTCTCACCTGATATGATGAGAAGGCCAAAAAAGCATACGTATCCCTAAAAAAGACCATACGTATAGTATATTCCGACTTCCTTCTCAACCTCACGGGGTTGGGTTAAAGGACTGTATTATATTACTTTATTTTTAGCACTCTTCTGTTAGATTGTCAAATAAAGAGGGGATAGTTATGTGTAAAATATTTCAAAAGATATTGCATTCTTCTTGACGCCCACTTCATTATTTTCCCATAATAAAACTAACTAATATAAAAAGGAATGAATCACAGATGCTAAATTTAGTACTTATGATGATTGAACGTGTCGGACTTATTGTTATTTTAGGATTTTTACTTTCTCATATTAAAACGTTCAGGCGCCTTCTTCATAGACAAGATGGGTATGTAGATAAGCTTAAGCTTATTTGTATTTTTTCAGTGTTTACAATTGTCAGCAATTACACAGGAATTGAAATTGCCGGGAATACAATTATGAAAGAAAATTGGCTACAAGGTGTTTCGTCATCTAGTACAATTGCGAATACACGTATTATGGGTGTTGGAATTAGTGGATTGCTTGGTGGTCCTATCGTCGGTATTGGAGTGGGATCGATTGCGGGTATTCACCGTTATATGCTTGGCGGGACGACAGCGCTCAGTTGTGCCATCTCATCAATTTTAGCAGGTGTTATAACGGGGTATATTGGATACATTTTCAAAAAATATAATCGTGTAATCACGCCTAAATTTTCTGCGATTTTAAGTGTTTTTATCGTTACTTTAGAAATGCTTATGATTCTATTAATTATAGAAGATGGACTTAGTGTTGTAAAAACAATTGCGCTACCGATGATTCTTGTAAATAGTTTTGGCAGTTTCATTTTACTTTCGATGATACTAGCTATTTTACGACAAGAAGAAAACGCAAAAGCTTTGCAAACGCATAAAGTATTACGAATTGCTGATAAGACGTTACCATATTTCCGCCAAGGGTTAACAGAAGAGTCTTGTAAACATGTGGCACAAATTATTCACCGCTTTACGGGAACAGATGCGGTATCCTTAACAGATACAGAGGAAATCTTAGCTCACGTTGGATTAGCATCAGATCATCATATTCCTTCACACAGTTTAATAACAGGTTTATCAAAAGAAGTATTAAAAACAGGGAAAATAATGAAGGCAAAATCACGTGAGATTATTAATTGTCAACATGAAGGGTGTCCATTACAAGCGGCAGTTGTTATTCCATTAACTTCACATGGAAATACGATAGGAACATTAAAACTTTATTTTAAAAACCCTAATCAATTAAGTCGTGTTGAAGAAGAGTTAGCGGAAGGGCTAGCGAAAATATTCTCCACACAGCTTGAGTTAGGTGAAGCTGAGTTACAAAGTAAGTTATTGCAAGATGCCGAAATAAAAGCGTTGCAAGCACAAATCAATCCGCATTTTTTATTTAATGCAATTAATACAGTATCAGCTTTATGCCGAACAGATGTAGAGAAAGCGAGAAAATTATTATTGCAGCTTAGCGTTTATTTTCGTTGTAATTTGCAAGGGGCACGACAATTACTTATTCCATTAGAACAAGAGTTGAATCATGTACATGCATATTTATCGTTAGAGCAAGCAAGGTTTCCGAATAAGTATGAAGTGAAGATGTACATTGAAGAGGCACTAAAGGTGACTTTAGTTCCACCATTTGTGCTTCAGCTATTAGTTGAAAATGCATTGCGCCATGCTTTTCCGAAAAAGCAGCCAGTGTGCCAAGTCGAGGTACATGTGTTTGAAAAAGAAGGGATGGTTCACTTTGAAGTAAAGGATAATGGACAAGGGATTGAGAGTGAACGTCTAGAGCAATTAGGAAAAATGGTAGTTCCATCAAAGAAAGGGACGGGAACAGCCTTATATAATATTAATGAACGACTTATCGGGTTATTTGGGAAAGAGACAATGCTTCAAATTGAAAGTGAATTAGAGCAAGGGACAAAGATCCTCTTTGTGATTCCGAAAAAAGTAGAGGAGGAAAAACGGAGTGTTAAAAGTATTAGTAGTTGATGATGAAATGTTAGCACGGGATGAATTGAAATATTTATTAGAGAAAACAAAAGAAGTAGAGATAATTGGTGAGGCGGATTGTGTAGAGGATGCATTAGAAGAATTAATGAAAAACAAACCAGATATTGTTTTTCTAGATATTCAGTTATCTGATGATAATGGATTTGAAATCGCAAATATATTAAAGAAAATGAAAAATCCACCTTCAATTGTGTTTGCTACTGCCTATGATCAATATGCATTGCAAGCATTTGAAGTAGATGCGTTAGACTACATTTTAAAGCCATTTGATGAAGAACGTATCGTACAGACATTAAAGAAATATAAAAAACAAAAGCAAATAAAGTTAGAAACAAAGCAAGATGTAAAGAGTGTAGATGTAACGGCCGAGATGCATAAATTAGCATTACCAATTGAGGAATCAATTGTACTTGTTAACATTGAAGATATTATTTATGTAGGGCTTGTAGATGGGAAAGTAACTGTAAAAACAATGAAAGAAACATATGTAACACATGATACGCTTGTCATTTTGGAAAAGAAATTACCACAAACAATTTTTATGCGTGTTCATCGTAGTTTCGTTGCTAATATTAATCATATTTCTGAGATACAGCCGTGGTTTAATTCGACTTATAACTTAATTATGAAAGAGGGATCCAAAGTCCCGGTTAGCCGTACATATGCAAAAGAACTTAAAAAGCTGCTTCGTATTTAAGAAGCAGCTTTTTGTATTTCGTCTGCCTATTTTTGTAACTAATTTTGTATATTTGACGTTCTGTTATGTAAACGCTTACAGTTTTATTTTTATCTTATACAATAAAGGTACCAAATCGAAAGAGGTGGCCAAAATGAGTACGAAAAAAGTATATAGTTTCTTATCACAAGCATTCATATTTTCAGCTATTATGTTAGTTTCTAATATTATTGCAACGCATTTACCAATTCCGATGCCTTCATCGGTGATCGGATTAGTTATTTTATTTAGCCTATTATGTTTAAAAGTTATTAAATTGGAACAAGTTGAATCACTCGGAACGGCTTTAACAGATATTATCGGATTCCTTTTCGTTCCATCAGGTATTTCGGTTATTAATTCTCTCGGTGTAATGGGACAATATTTTGTACAAATTTTAACTGTAATTGTTGTCGCAACAATTATTTTACTCGCTGTAACAGGATTATTTGCACAATTTATTTTAGGAAAAGACGATAAAGAAATAGAAGATACGAAAGAATTGAAAGTAGTAAATAAAGGACGCAAACACGGAAAAGTTGCGTAACCAATTTAGTATATATTGTTAGGAGGGAATGAACATGGCAAGCACAATGACTCCATATTTCGGAATCGTCGTTTCATTAATCGCATACGGAATCGGAACATTATTATTTAAGCATTCAAAAGGATTCTTCTTATTCACACCATTATTCGTAGCGATGGTATTAGGGATTGTCTTTCTAAAAGTAGGTAACTTTACTTTTGAAGAATATAATACTGGCGGAAAAATGATTAGCTTCTTCTTAGAACCAGCAACAATCGCGTTTGCAATTCCATTATATAAACAAGTTGATAAGTTAAAAAAATATTGGTGGCAAATTTTATCGGCTATTGTGGTTGGATCTATTTGTTCAGTGGTTGTTGTGTTCATTGTCTCAAAAGCAATTGGTCTAGATACAGCTGTAATGAACTCAATGTTACCGCAGGCAGCAACAACAGCAATTGCATTACCAATCTCTGAAAGTATCGGTGGTATTCCAGCAATTACATCATTTGCAGTTATCTTTAATGCTGTTATCGTATACGCATTAGGAGCTTTATTCTTAAAAACATTTAGAGTTAAACATCCGATTGCTAAAGGTTTAGCGCTTGGAACAGCAGGACATGCGTTAGGGGTTGCAGTAGGTATCGAAATGGGTGAAGTAGAAGCAGCTATGGCCAGTATCGCTGTGACAGTGGTTGGTGTCGTAACAGTGGTGGTTATTCCAATGTTCATGCCGTTTATTGGATGATAAAACTTACTAAAAAAAATATAAAAGCAAGTTATTTGTAGGACGGATTTCTACTGATAGCTTGCTTTTTATGTTACAGTAGTGGTAAGACCTATTGAAGGATAAAAGTTTCCTTAAATCTTCATTAATACTACGTATAATGCGTTCTGAAATAGGTCATTGTATTGTAAAATAAGAAGTAACATAATATATAGCACAATTAACGGGTGGTTAGGGTTGAATATAAATTGCTCGCAATGGCTTTAATATTAAAGGATAATTATAAGTAGAAAATAGAGAGAGATCTACTTGTTAACGTTTTACTTTATAGGACAGGAGAGAGTACTCGTCGATTATGCAAATAAAAAACCTGTTTCAAAGCAAAGGATTTCAGAGGTTAATCGTATTAGTATTACTTGCTCTCATATTGTATGGGATGCAAAGTATGTTAAATTTAATTTTAATTACGTTTATGTTGACGTATTTAATGGATCGATTCCAAAAGTTTATTTCTCGTAAATTAGATCATTTCATGCCAATTAATCGAAAAATTATTATAGCGCTTTTATATGTAATGTTGGTGGCAGGAATTGCCATTACGCTATTTAAATATTTACCGGTATTAACAATACAAATTTCACAATTGATTTATCAATTTAATGTATTTTTAAGAAATCCACCTGATAGTGAATTAATTAAGTATGCAGTTAATGCTGTTAATCATATGGAGCTTTCTAAATATGTGGGGCAAGGCGTAGACATTTTGTATAAATCTATTACGAATGTTGGGAAATTTGGCCTTCAAGTTTTACTTTCTGTAATTTTAAGCTTATTTTTCTTACTTGAAAAAGCACGTATCGTTGCTTTTACTTCGAAATTTAAAGAAAGCCGACTTGCAATTTTCTATAACGAAATAGAGTATTTCGGAAAGAAATTTGCACGTTCATTCGGAAAAGTAATCGAAGCACAATTTTTAATTGCAATTGTTAACTGTGTTTTATCTGTTATTGCATTATGGATATTAGGATTCCCGCAATTACTAGGTTTAGCGTTAATGATTTTCTTGCTTGGCTTAATTCCAGTGGCGGGTGTTATTATCTCGTTATTCCCACTCTGTATGATTGCTTACAATATTGGCGGTATTATGTATGTCGTTTATATTGTAGTTATCGTAACAGTAATTCATGCACTTGAGAGCTATGTATTAAATCCGAAGTTTATGTCTCAAAAAACAAACTTACCAATCTTCTACACATTTATGGTATTAATTTTCTCTGAGCATTTCTTAGGTGTGTGGGGACTTATTATCGGTATTCCAATCTTCATTTTCTTATTAGATGTCTTAGATGTGACAAGTGATGAAATGGAGAAGGATGTTGAAAAAAATAAAGTGAAGTAAAGAAAAAGCATCGATGTTCGATGCTTTTTCTTTTATAACATGACGTTCCTTATGCCATACTGTAAGGAGAAGATAGAATAGGGGTGAAATAATGGCTGTAAATGAAAAGATAGAATTAGCTACGTTTGCCGGAGGGTGTTTCTGGTGTATGGTTTCGCCATTTGAAGAGATGGAAGGGATTATACAGGTTGTTTCAGGCTATACAGGTGGCCATAAAGAGGATCCAACGTATAAAGAAGTGTGCTCGGAAACAACTGGGCATTATGAAGCAGTACAAATTACATTTGATGCAAATAAAATGCCGTATGAAGAGTTGTTAAATATATATTGGAGACAAATTGACCCGACTGATATAGGGGGACAATTCCACGACCGCGGGCAGTCTTATGAAACGGTGATTTTTTATCATAATGAAGAACAACATAAAAAGGCAGAGGCTTCAAAAGAAGAGCTTGAGAAAAGTGGGCATTTTTCGAAGCCAATTGCGACAAAAATATTGCCAACTGCTACGTTTTATCCAGCTGAAGAATACCACCAAGGATATTATAAGAAGAATACATTTCGCTATGAGTTATATCGTAAAGGCTCAGGTCGAGATGCTTTTATTAAACAACATTGGCCAAAGAATAATGCTCATTTAAAAGAAAGATTAAACGAGATGCAGTTTTATGTAACACAGGAAAATGGGACAGAACCGCCTTTTCAAAATGAGTATTGGAATCATAAAGAAGAAGGGCTTTATGTAGATATTGTTTCGGGGGAACCATTATTTACTTCTTTCGATAAGTTCGATAGCGGCTGTGGATGGCCGAGTTTTACGAAACCAGTTATGTCAGCTAGTGTGAAAGAAACAATGGATGTTAGCCATAATATGACGCGTACGGAAGTGAGAAGTAAAGAAGGAGATTCACATCTTGGGCATGTATTTCCAGACGGCCCAGGACAAAACGGCCTTCGTTATTGTATTAATTCGGCAGCGCTACGCTTTATTCAAAAAGAAGATTTAGAAAAAGAAGGATATGGTGATTTCCTAATCTTGTTTGGGAATAAAAAATAACCTCGCAGTCAGCGAGGTTATTTTTTTATTTTACTTTTTTCTTTTTAAATTTGCTTAATGCTTCATAAACGATTGGAACAATAAGAAGTGTTAATAACGTTGAACTTGTTAATCCACCAATTACTGTTACGCCAAGTCCTTTAGAAATTAAGCCGCTACCTTCAAATCCTAATGCGAGCGGGATAAGAGCCCCGATTGTTGCAATTGCAGTCATTAAGATAGGACGCAGGCGTGTTGTACCAGCTTCTAATAATGCTTCACGTGTTGATAGGCCGTCATTTTCTTTATGAATAACACGGTCAATGAGCACGATTGCGTTCGTTACAACGATACCAATTAGCATAAGAGCCCCAATCATCGCAGATACGCTTAACGTTTCGCCAGAGATTAATAAGGCAACGAGTGCACCAATGATTGTGAATGGTAGCGAGAATAAAATTGCGAATGGTGCAAGGGCACCGCCAAATGTAACAACAAGAACGAAGTATACAATGGCAATCGCAGCTAACATCGCTAAGCCAAGTTGTTTGAATGATTCTTGAATATCTTGTGTAACACCACCCATAGAAACATCTATACCAGAAGGAAGATCCATTTTATCTACTTCTTTTTGAACAGCGGCAGATGCTTTTGAAACGTCATCAGATGTTAGTTTTGCACTAACTTCCGCATAAACACGGCCATCACGATGTGTTACTGTGTTAGAAGTTTCACCTTCTTTTACAGTCATAACATCTTTAACAGCAACTTCATTACCAAGTGGTGTTGTAATTTTACGATTTGTTAAGTCATCGATCGTTTCATAGTTTTGTTTTTCAGTTTCTACATATACATTTATATCTTTATTATCTTTTTTAATTGTTGTAAGAACAGGGCGATCATGTTGATTAGAAAGTCCCATTCCAATTTGAGCAGCAGTTAGCCCCATTTTACTTAACTTTTCTTGATCAGCGACTAAAGTATATTCTGCATATGTTTTTGCAACACTAGAGTCTATGTCTTTTAAATCTTTATTTTTCTTCATGATATTTTGAATGTCTTTCACGATAGGCTTAATTTCTTCAGAGCTATCTCCATAAACGTATAGCTTAATTTCGTTACTACCGCCACCTGCTCCGAAATCTTGGTTTTTCCATTCACCTTTTCCAGACATCTTTTGTAAATCTTTAACGACTTGTTCTTTCTCTTTTTCAAAGTTTTTCGTATCGTTATCATATTGAACGAAGAACATCGCTTGATTTGTTTGACCAGGGCTCATTGGGTTTTCGCCGCCTAATGAGAATTGAATCGTTTTGACGTCTTTTTTATCTTGGAAATGCTTTTCAGCTTTCGTTGCAATTTTTTCAACGTCGTCTAACGTTTGACCCGGCTCAGGTTTGTACGTTGCGATAATCATTTTTTCTTCTTCAGATGGTAAGAAGCTGACACCGATGATTGGTACAAGTGCAA
This sequence comes from Bacillus sp. FSL R12-0074, assembly GCF_038005725.1. Taxonomy (NCBI): domain Bacteria; kingdom Bacillati; phylum Bacillota; class Bacilli; order Caryophanales; family Bacillaceae; genus Bacillus; species Bacillus sp. FSL R12-0074. Next base: position 5,290,782 of record NZ_JBBOTR010000001.1, on the reverse strand, counting down.
GGCTGCCTACTAATAGGAGGACTGTGATACTTGATGTAATAATTTTATGGTTTAACGCCCATTCAAGTATACGTTTATAGCCGTTTGCTAATTTGCTTGGTTTTTCTTCATGATGTACTTCTTTTTCTCTCATGCTTTCCTTCTTAAATAAGGAATGTGCTAGCATCGGCACAATTGTAACTGCCACAAGTAAGGAAGCAAGTAGGGCAAAAACAATTGTTAAAGCAAATGGTAAGAACATTTCACCAATCATACCCTTTACAAGCCCAAGAGGTAAGAATACAGCGATTGTTACAATTGTAGAAGACATAATCGGGATAAACATTTCTTTCGTAGCTTCACGAATTAAATCTTTCCCACGTAATTTCTCTTCTGATAAAGACATACGTCGGTAAATATTTTCAATAACAACAATTGAGTCATCAACAACGCGTCCAATAGCAACTGTCATTGCTCCAAGTGTCATAATGTTAAGGGTAATATCCATTTGTTTTATTACTAAAACTGCAATTAATAAAGAAAGTGGTATAGAAACGACAGAGATTAGTGTTGTTCGAATGTTTCGCAGGAACAACATAATAATAACAATCGCAAAGATAGCACCGAAAATAGCTTTGCTAAGCATTGTTTCGACTGATTTTTCAATAGGCGCACCTTGATCGAATGTTGAAATAATCTCTAAGTCTTTATATTTTTTCTCAAGGTCTTTTACTTTATCTTTAACTGCATTTACAACATCAACTGTATTCGCATCAGCAGCCTTCACAATTTGAATACCGATTGCTTCTTTTCCATTCGTTCGAGAAATGGATTCTGCTTTTCCAACTTCTTTAATATCAGCAATCTCTTCTAATGTAACCGTTGGTATGCCGTTCATAGCGGCCGGATTCATCTGTGGTGCTTGTGTTCCAGCACCAGCGTTTTGGCTACCTTGACCATTCGGTGATGAAGGGATAGCTGGAATTTTTAATTCTTTTAATGCTTTAATTGTTGTAATGTTACCATCGACAACAACTGATTTTTCCGTATCTTTAAATGTATATAAGCCAAGTGGTAACGATACGTCCGAACCTTTAACCATATTTTTTACAGTATCTTCACTTAAACCTAATTCTTTCATCTTATCTTTTTTGAAGACAAGCTGTACTTCGTCTACTTGTTGACCTGCGATTTGAACAGATGCGACACCATCAAGTCCTTTTAATCCAGGAACAACATTTTTTTCTACATTTTCTGTTAAGGCAGCTAAAGATTCATTTTTACTCGCTACGCTTAATGAAATAACAGGAAAGGCATTAAAGTTTACTCGTGAGACTTTCGGGTCTTTCACACCTTCTGGCAGTTTCACGTTTGCGAGCGATTCTTTAATTTCCGTTTCGGCTTTTTCCATATTTTTATCAAAATCATATTCTACCTGAATAGAAGATGCGTTTTGATAAGATGATGAACTAACAACGTTTACACCGCTTAAATTTTGGAGTTGCTCTTCCATTGGTTTTGAAATTTTATCAGCTACTTCTTCTGGTGTAGCACCAGGATAAACCGTGGTTACTGTTACAATCGGTGTTGTAATATCAGGAATTGTCTCCAGCTTCATATTGAGTCCAGAATAAATACCCGCAATAGTAACAATAATGGTTAGTAGCCAAACTGCGAACTTATTTTTTAACGTGAAATTGATGATTTTGTTCATGTTTGCGCTCCCTTTTTATTATATTGACCAATCGGTCAGTCTAATACATAATATAACTGACCGATTGGTCAGTCGTCAATGAAAAGAGATGGTATAATAAAATCAAACTGTAAGTAGTCGGTTTCCTATTCTTTTTCTGATCATTGGCTTTTACTAACCGGATTTTATAGATGGAAAGGCTTCTATATAAACCATTTACTCCATTAAATTTTAGATGGGGAGTTTTATTTTCAGTTAATGTGGAATAAAATCAAGTTTGAATTTACATAAGATGCGAGATTAAATTTAGGAGAGAGAATATGAAAGAAAAAGAGCGCTTAATTATAGAGATGGCTATGAGGTTATTTGCAACTAAGGGTGTAAATGCAACGTCAGTACAAGAAATCGTAACCGCATGTGGTATATCAAAAGGAGCTTTTTATTTATATTTCAAATCAAAAGATGAGTTATTATTGGCCACACTTCGATATTATTATGACAAGATTCAGAAGAAAATGCTGGATATTGAAAAAGAATCTTTATTACCACGTGAAAAATTTGAAAAACAATTATATTGTCAGTTTACTGATGTGCAAAAACATAAAGAATTTATTATTATGCATGCAAGAGAAAATGCAATTCCGTTTAATAAAGAAGTAGAAGAGTTTATGATGAGGATGAAATTAGAGTCTCATGCATTTTATCGGAATAGCTTACTGTCCATTTATGGTGACAAAGTCAGTCCATATTTATTAGATTTGGTAATTATGGTAGAAGGAATATGCCACGGTTATTTACAATTAATTATTTTAAATGCACCGGAAATTGATTTATCCTATGTTTCGACCTTTATTTTACAGAGGATAGATAATTTAGTAGAGGGGCTTCTAGAATCTTCGGAGGAACCTGTCCTACATGAAGAGAGACTGGGAGAATTTCTTTGTAGTTCCGAGTTTATTAAGGAACAGGTAAAGGAACATTTTCTAAGTGAAATTATTGTATTGAAACGAACATTAGCTAATCAATTAGAAAATGATGAGTTACTTGTAACTTTAGATGTTTTAGAAGCAGAAATGAGATTGCAAAATCCAAGAATTCCAGTCATTAGAGGTATGCTTGCTAATTTAGCGGTATATCCTAGTTTAAATGAGTTTCGATTGAGGCTTAAGGCATACTATAATATAGAAAATCCTTGCATATAGAACGCAAGGATTTTCTATTATAATTAAGAATTATTTTGTGACCACTCTTCAACATTCCAAGTTTTTGTTATCCAGCCTTCATAAAATTCTGGTTCGTGACATACAAGAAGGATTGTCCCTTTATATGCTTTCAGAGCTTTTTGAAGTTCTTCCTTTGCTGTAACATCAAGATGGTTTGTTGGCTCATCGAATAGGATCCAGTTACTTTCTTCACCCATTAACTTACATAAACGAACTTTTGCTTGTTCGCCACCACTTAATTGATTTAGCGGGCGAGAGATATGCTCATTTTTTAATCCACATTTCGCTAACATTGCACGAACTTGATGTTGGTCCATGCTAGGGAATGTGTTCCAAATGTCATCAATTGGTGTTATATTATCAGCTTTTACTTCTTGCTCGAAGTATGCAGGCTCTAAGAAGTCACCAAGACTTGTTTTACCGCTTAAAGGTTTAATTTTTCCTAAAATCGTTTTTAGTAATGTTGATTTACCAACACCATTACAACCAACGATGGCAATTTTTTCACCGCGTTCAATTGTCATTGTTAGTTTTGGTAATAACGGATGTGTATATCCGATTTCTACATCTTCACCTTCAAAGACGAAACGGCTACTTGCACGACACTCTTTAAATGAGAACTCTGGCTTAATTGCTGTTTCAGGACGATCAATACGCTCCATGCGATCAAGTTGTTTTTGACGACTTTTTGCACGACCTGTCGTTGAATAACGAGCTTTGTTCTTTGCAATAAAGTCTTCCTGCTTTTTAATAAACTCTTTCTGTTTTTCATAAGCATTTATATGTTGATTTTTATTAATTTCGGCTAACTCTAGGAATTTTTCGTATGTCGCTGTATAGCGCGTCATTTTTGTAAATTCTAGATGGAAAATAACATCAACGCATTTGTTCATAAATTCCGTATCATGAGAAATTAATAAGAATGCATGTGGATATTCTTTTAAATAATTAGTTAACCAATGAATATGTTCAACGTCTAAATAGTTAGTAGGCTCATCGAGTAATAACACTTCTGGTTGCTCAAGTAATAGCTTTGCAAGTAATACTTTTGTACGTTGTCCACCACTTAGTGCTGAAACATCACGATCTAAACCGATTGCATCAATTCCAAGACCTCTTGCTGCCTCTTCGATTTTCATATCTAGTAAATAGAAACCACCTGCTTCGAGAGCATCTTGGATTTCTGCCATCTGCTCAAGAAGGTCCTCTAATTCTTCCGGTGTTGCCGTTCCCATTTTTTCTGCAACTTCATTTAAAGCTTTTTCTTTTTCAAATAAAGGTAAAAACGCGTCAGCTAATACATCACGAATTGTGCGACCAGGTGTTAAAATTGTATGCTGGTCTAAGTAACTGTAATTTGTACCAGGTGTCCATTCTACACGGCCTTCATCATGGATAAGTTGACCAGTAATAATATTCATAAATGTTGATTTACCAACACCGTTTGCACCGACTAATCCGACATGTTCTCCTGCTAGTAAACGCATGGATACATCTTTAAATAATGTGCGATCGCCAAATGTATGGCCTAGTTTTTCTACTGTTAATAAGCTCATAGTATCCTCCGTCCAACTTGAAATAGTACCTTGAATCATGATACTAAATTATTGAGTATAATGCTATCCTTTCAAAATGTATCTTTTTGTAAGAAACTCATTGTATTTTTTTTGGAAAAGTTTATAATATTAATTGAACAGTGGTCAATTAATATTGTGAGGTATGAAAAATGTCGCCAAGAAGGGCAGTTAAACAAGAATTAACGAGAGAAATGATTATGAATGTAGCAAGAGACTTATTTATAAAATTAGGTTATCAGCATACTTCAATGCGTAAAATTGCAATAGAACTAGGATATAGCCATGGTGCCATCTATTATCATTTTAAAAATAAAGCAGAGCTGTTCTATGCGATGGTAGAGCAAGATTTTCAATTGCTAAATCAAAAATTAGATGAGATTAATGATCAAAATTTACCACAAGAGGAACAATTGAAAGCTGTTTTATTTGGTTTTATTGAATTTGGTTTGCAAAATCAAAGTCATTATGAAATCATGTTTTTAATTAGAGATGATGAGTTAAAAGAATGTTTAGCAGATGGCCCAAATGTTAGTTACGAAAAATTTGCTACTATTGTATCTTCTTTGTGTAATGAGAAGGTAAATGTAATGGCAATATGGTCTGTTTTTCTATCATTACATGGGTTTGTGGCACACTATTGTGGGAATGATCAAACATTTGAAGAAGTAAAAGGATTAGCTAAAGTACACGTGGAGTTTATTTCAAAATCACTTCTTATGTAAGTGATTTTCTTTTTAATATTAATTGAACGGCGGTTAATTAATTTAGGGGGGATATATAATGAAAAAAGCTTTAGTGCTAGGAGCATCTGGATCAATGGGGTATGCAATTGTAAAAGAATTATGTAGCAGAGGAATTCATGTAGTGGCCTTTGCGAGGAATAAAGAGAAATTAGAGATATTATTTTCTGGAGAAGAAAATGTGAAAGTTGTAGCAGGAGATGTATTTATACAGGAGGATATAATGGAAGCTGCGAAAGGCGTTGATATTATATTTCATGCTGTAAACATTCCATATTCAGATTGGGAGAAGAAGCAACCAAAATTATTAAAAAATATATTAGAAGTAGCAATGTATTACGACAGTAAGTTAGGGATAGTTGATAATATTTATGCGTATGGAAGGCAAGGGGAAGAACCTGTAGTGGAAGAAGTTAAAAAGGCACCACATACGAAGAAAGGGAAAATTCGGTTACAGCTAGAAATGATGGCAAAACAGGCTCGTGTACAAATGTTTATTGCACATTTCCCTGATTTTTATGGTCCAAATGCAGAAAGTACACTTGTTCATCATAATTTAAATGGGGTACTTGCAAATAAGTTATCAAGCTTTGTTGGAGATAAAAAGATTGCTCGTGAATATATTTTCACACCAGACGGTGCAAAAGCAATGGTTGAATTAGCTTTACGTGATGAGGCCTATGGACAAAATTGGAACATACCGGGTTGTGGTGTCATTACAGGTGAAGAGATGATTCAACATATACAAGAATTAACGGGATATACAAAACCAGTAATGACAGTAAAAAAAGGTATGATAAATTTAATCGGACTATTTGATAAGCAGATGAAAGAATTTGTGGAAATGCTATATTTGACAGAAAATCCTGTTGTATTAAGCGGAGAGAAATATGAGAGGTATATTGGTGAGATACCTAAAACTTCTTATTATAGCGGGCTAAAAGAAACGATTATATCTATGCAAAAAAAGGTATGTAAATATTAGTATAAAAAAAGTTACTTCTGTAGGTAGAAGTAACTTTTTTATTATGCTTTTTGTTTGACTTCACTAACTTTCTTTTCAGCTACAATAAAATGTGGTCTACGTTTTGTTTCATAATAAATGCGACCGATGTATTCACCCATAACACCTAGGAAAATGAGTTGAATACCACCAATAAATAATATAGCGGAAATTAAAGTGAAGTATCCTGGGACTTCAACACCACCAACAATAATTTGAATAAATGTAGTAATTACGTATAAAATCCCTAAAATAGTTGTTAATAATCCAAGATATATAGATAGTCTTAATGGTTTATTATTGAATGAGATAACACCATCTATTCCGTAATTTAACAATTTAGAAAAAGTCCACTTACTTTCTCCATCAGAACGTAAGACATTTTCATATCCAATAATTAGTTCATTAAATCCAATCCAGGAGAATAAACCTTTTGAGAAGCGATTGTATTCGCTTAAAGATAATAGAGAATCAACAGCTCTTCTACTTAAAAGTCTAAAATCTCCAATGCCGTCTACTAGTTCAATATCTACAAACTTATTCATCACTTTATAGTATAGACGAGAAACGAAAGAGCGAACGGGTGAATCACCTGTTCTTGTTCTTTTTGCAATAACTTGGTCGTAACCGTCGTTATATCCTTCTAACATTTCTTTTATTAGTGTAGGAGGATGTTGCAAATCGGCGTCCATAATAACAACTGCATCACCTGTAGCGTATTTTAAACCAGCTAACATAGCGGCTTCTTTGCCGAAATTCCGACTAAATGATATATAATGAACAGCTGCATCTGAATTTGCCAAATCACGTAGAATATTTAATGTATCATCTTTACTACCATCATTTACAAAAACAAATTCATAATCGGTAGTTAATTTATGAATTTCTAGAGAAGTCTCTGAATAAAAGGCTCGAAGCATCTTTTCTTCATTGTAGCATGGTACGACTATTGAAAGAGTCATTTTTGACCCTCCTTGTTTATAATGGTTAAAACGTTATTTAATATTTTTTATGAAGCTATCCGCTTTGGATAGCTTCATGATTTATTGAGTGCTCATTGCTGCTTTTTAAAAGGCAATTTTCGGCGTCCTTTTCGATTTGTAAAAACTAGTAAGGCTACACAAATAATTAGTGAAATAATTGATATAATCATACCTAATTTAAAGTAAGGTGTAACATAAGTCATTTCGATTACATGTGCTCCTTTTGTAATTGGTACGCCAATAAAGGCAGAATTTGCTTTCGTGAATTCTGTTTCTTTTCCATCAACTTTTATAGTCCAACCTTTACTATATGGAACAGATAAATATAGTAATCCATCTTTTTTTGAGTTGATTTCACCTTTTAAATAGTTGTTTTTATAATAAATATTTTGAAGTCTATTTTCAGTTAGTTTTTTTGTTTCTTTTTGTACACCTTCGTAATTTACGATATTTGCTTGTAAGTCTTCAAGTTCGTATTCACCTGGTGCATCAATAGAAATAGTTAGTTGGTCTGGACGATCGTCTTTACCTAAATTATAAACAAATCTTTCTAAAGGATATGAGTATGCACCAGTGTCTTCACCTTTCCCCATATCTTTCCCGTTAACTACTGCATGGAATGAACCTTTATTTTTTATCTTTAATTCTACAATTAAATCTCCAGGAGTATTAGGATAATTTATAGGTACAATCATATTTCCATTGCCGTGGACAATGAGTTTATTATTCTCTTTTTCCATATTTTCTAGTTGTACTTTTTCCATATTGATAGATACCGCTTTTGAATTAAGGTTCTTTTTATCAAAATGAGTTAATGAAAAGTCTTTTCCATTATTAACGACTACAGCATGTAATAATAATTGGTCACGCTGAGCGAAGTTTAATTTAGAAAATTCTTCTTCACTTATACCAGAATCATATACATACCCTAACGGTAAAGCATAGTCATTTTGGTAAATATTATACGGTCCTACTTGTTTTAATAGTTTATATCCATATGGTATATTTTTTTGATCTGTATCAGCGCTTAGTACGCGATATTTTACACCTAACATATTTTCAAGTAGTAGTCGACTATCAACTTGGAAGAACATCGAAGGAGTATCGAACCCTTGGAATACGTTGTATTTATTTTTCATAAAGTCATGAACATAATAATTAATCAAGCTTTGGTACGTACTTGTACCATGATAACCTTGTAACATTGGTGTGTTATGGGCGCTACCTGGGTTAAGAATACGATAAAAGTCTTTATCATATTCTTGTATATAACGAATGGCAGCAATCTCATCTTTGTTATCATAGCCAGATACATGTAAAGCTTCTTTTGTAGCATTGCTTTGTCCGAAAACGGTACTAAGTATATTATTAGCATACATGTAATTCATGGAAATTGTACTGACGAGTACGTTCACTACAACTAAAAATTGTATGAAAGGTGTAGAAAGATAACGCCATAAACATACTGTAATGAGAGAAAGAACGATAGTTCCGATTAAAATATTGTCAACTGCCTGTAAAGGTTTATCACTTACATTTATATTTACTTTTCTATAAAATGCATAAATGAATAATCCTATTGATACTAATGAACTTATTATATAAGGTAATTTATGTTCTTTCTTATGAACAATCATCCAATCTAAGATGTATGCTATAGTTTGAGCAATTACAAATACAAATAAATAAAGCCATCTATATTGCATTGCTGAGAAACCATTAAATACAGAGTATGTATACGGAAGCATAAACAGAATGAACATGAAAAATGTAAAGAGTACTTTACTTTTAACAAGTTTATCACGTATAAACATTCCAAATATGATTAGGAATAAAATTAAAGCTGGTAAAGCTAATTGATGATTTTCAGCATCATATACGAAGAAGATAGTTTCCATTAGATCTTTATAAAATGTATCTTCAAAGAATAAAGGTATATCAAATTTCTTCGTTAACCGATCCGCACTAAATACCGCATTGACTGATGGAATAAAGCAAACTGCAGCCAAGCCAAGTGATAGACCGTATAATAATCCAATTTTAATATAATAGGCTAGAAAAGAGACGATTGTTTTGTTTTGCTGTGTGGCAAAGTATTGGAAAAATGCGTAAATGAAAATGAAAATACTTGTGATAAAAGCAAAATAAAAGTTCGATGCTAACATTAAAGTAGCAGCTACTAAGAAAAGTCCACGTTTCTTTTCTATAATATATTTATCAAGTCCCCATATTACTAATGGTAAAAATACGATGGCATCAGCCATGAAATCCCAAAGTAATGAATGGCGCATAAAAGTAATACATCCACCATACATAATAGCAGCAATAAAAGATGAGAAGACTGTTTTATTATGATAACGTAAAGAACCATACATGAATAACATAGCTAAAAAGTTTTTTAAAATACTCATGTATAATTTCATATCATAGATTTGTTCAATATTTAATTTAGGAAGTAACAGCGTAATCCAGAAGAACGGCGCTGTACTGTAATAATAACTAAACTCTCCAAATAAATCTCCACCTAATCCATAATCAAAAGACCAAAAAAGATTACCATCTTTAAAGGCGTGTTGCAGGAGAAATGTAAAGAAACCAAATTGGCTTAATGCATCACCTGTACCAGAAAAGATTTGATTAGATGTTAAAAAGAAATAATGAAAAGCAAAAGCACACAATAATAATATCGGAATAATCATTATAGTTTTCTTTGAGAAAATCGTATTGTTCGGCTTTATGCTCATAAAAATTTATAATCCTCCTTCGAAAGTTGTTACATATAAAAACACACCAATTATAAAGGTGTGTTTTTTAGTTTTAGCATAAAAAAATATATATTTTTGTTGTATCATATATATTTTACAAGCATTGAGTTTCATAGTTTACTTGTAATTTAGTATAAAGCATTCTCAGAAAGTAAGTCAATTTGACATGGAATATATAGCATTTTTAACCACTGAAAATTCGAGAATAATGAAGTGCAGTCTTCAGAGTTCATGTTCTGTAAATGATGGTATATAAAAAGCCAAAAGCTTTTCCATTCTTAATAGGAAAAGCTTTTGGCTTTTAAGCGTTTTTACGAACTAATTTTTTATTTACAAATCCTAAAATCAACCCGCGTATTTGTGGATCAATTGCAAGGCCAATAATACCGTACAATATACCAGTAAGTGTTAGAGCTACCAGTGGTGGTAAGTTAATTAATACTGTGCGGTATAGGGCGTAACTGATTATAAATGCTAGTGTATTAAATACAATCCCTTTGAATAGTAATGTAAATCCTTTACGAACGAATAAAGTAAATCCGATTAATAAAGTAACCTCAGTAATGATAGCAGCTACCGCAGCTCCCATCATTCCAAATTGGCCACCTAATACGATGTAACTTACGATAGCGACAGCTAATCCAATTCCCATCGTTGTCGCACGCTTCCACTGTTGACCAATAGTTGTTAAATTATCAGCAAGTGGATAGTTGATAGATTGTAAAATAACCATAAAGGCTAAAATTGCAAGAGCATCACCGGCTGGTGCATATTGTTCACCTAATAAAGTAACAATCCAAAAGCTTGGATCAGCGATAAATGGAATGGAGATTCCCATTCCTAAGAAAGACATAAGTTTTAATTCGAACTGTGATAGTTTTCTATGTTCATCAATATTCTTTTCATTTCCAAAAGCAAATAACTTTGGATAAAAGGCTGCTGCAATTACACCAGGTATTTGATAAAGGACAGCAGGTATTTTAGAAGCAGCTCCAAAGAATCCAACTTGCTCATACGTTGAAACTTTTTCTAATATAATGGGCCCTAACTGTGGTAAGAGCATAATGATAATGCCATTGATTGTGAAAATGAGCAATTGATCTAAAATGCCTTTATCCCAGCCCTTATGAACTGTTGTATGGCGAATTACCATTATAAAGGCGATGAGTCCTGTTACGAGACTGGATATCCCGTACATGGCAGTAACCATCATAAGTGACCATTTAAAGGACATTCCTAGTAGAAGAGCAGCTGCGGCTGTTACACCTTGTATTACAGAAATAATCGCTGTAAATTGCATGCGTTCTGTTACTTGGAAGTAAGCCATCCCAACACCTTGTAAAGTGGCTCCAAACATTGTCGGCAGTACAACCCAATATACCATCGCACGTAAGTAAGCATCAGGATAGAAGAACTGAGCGAAAATAGCGAAGAGCACAGAAATTACGATAGCTAATACTAAACGAATACGTAAATAACTACTAATTAGTACGCTAATGTTAGCGTTGCCTCTCGTTCCTTCACGCATAAATGTATGTGTCAAACCTGCATCTGTAAAATAACAAATAACAGCGGAAACTGCTAAAGCAGTTGTAAACATCCCATACTCCTTTGGTGAAACATATCTTGCAAAGAAAATGGTCGCAATAGCAAGTACAAATCGAACAGTAATATTTCCTACAAATAGGTAGGAGGCGTTTTTAAGGATTTTATTTGTTTTCATGGAACAAGACCTTTCTATTTTTCAGGACGCACTTCGTCCTATTTGTAAATTTGATTTGTTTACGGAAAGTATGTTTAAAAGCGTATTCTTTATTTAAGAAAACATAAACTTTATTCGTACAAACCAAAGCATTGCGTATAGCTTTTTGCTTCGTTTTCCATTTTTCGAATAAATTTTGCGACAATATTTATTTATATCGCCCTTGATTAATTGAACTTGTGATTTATCTAACTTAGAGCTTCCTTTAATGTATATACAAGCATTGTTAATGACTGTATATGGGAATAGATAAGTTTCAAGGATTTCAATAAGTTCTGTAGAATCATTCACGATTAAGTCTTTTGATTTATTATGAACCCAATCCTTCATTCGATTAAACACTTCTAATTCTTTTGCTGTTTTTAATTCATAATCTTTATACTTTGAAGAAAGATTTCCTTCGGATAAGATTCGATAATATGTTAAATATTCATCTACATAGCATACATTTGTAACGCTCATTAATTTAAATAGAAATTCTAAATCTTCTCCCCAGCTACACCCTGGTGTGAAACGAATATTATGATCCATCACGATAGATCTTTTGAAAATCCAAGTGCTCGTCTGAGCAACAACTTGATGCGTTAAGAAAGCTTTTGTCATATCACCTTTAATAAAGTTTGTCGTGTGCTCAACTTTTTCACCAGTCTCTTCGTAAAAGTTCATATAGCCACAATAACAAGCGTTCATGTTGTTTTTATGCATGCTTTCAACTTGTTTTTCGATTTTTGTTGGATGCCATAAATCATCACTATCAAGAAAAGCAACATATTCTCCGCTAGCATTTTCAATTCCTGTATTACGAGCAACTGAAACGCCTTGATTTTCTTGTGGGACGTATTTTATTTGTCCGGGGTACTTTTGTACAAGGTTTTTTACGATGGAAGGTGATTGATCTTTGCTTCCATCATCTACAATTACAATTTCAATGTTTTTATATGTTTGATCTAGTATTGATTGCATTGTTTCTTCAATATATTTTTCCGTATTATACAGAGGTATGACAACGGAAACGAGTTGTTTTTGTTCCATCATAGAGTTTTTATCTCCTCAAATTTTTTATGTTTTGTACCATATATACAAGTCTTTTGAAAGGAAGAAGACTACAAGAACATCTGTATAAGTTTAACGCATATAAACTTTGTAAATCAACTTTCTATTGTGGTACCTCGTATAATTAGAAAGAAATAATTTGAAATGATAAAAGCTCCTGAATTTTTCAAGCAAAATTCAGGAGCTTTAGTATATTAGTATTTAGTTAGGAAGTTATTCCTTATCTGTTATCTTTAATTTTTGTTTTAATAATGCATAATCTTGCGTTAATGTTACAAGTTGATGGTGTAATTTGGAGATTTTTCTCGTCAGGTCAAAAATTAGGATAAAACAGAATAATAGTCCGAATAAGAATAAAATGGACGGAGGATATTCTACTTTTAATAGTTTTCCAATCCAATTTATAATTTTATCCGTAGAACTTAAAATAGCCATTGCAACACAAACAAAAATCCATAAAATAGCATATTTTGTTTCTAAAGTCCCACGACGAATGGAATTAATAATTAAGAAGAATAGTAATAAAATAAAGATAAATGAAAAGGTAATTATATGCATTTATTATCAACCTTTCACGATTTTTTGCATCAATATAGCAAGACTTACCTTCACCATGTAATATGCAGATTTAAGGGGAGTGATGGAAGATTGTCCACCTTGTCGCTCTTGCATATTTACAGATACTTCATTAATGCGAAGTTTTTTCTTTTTTAAATGAATAAGGACTTCTGGCTCCGGATAATCTTTTGGATAATTGTGTGCAAAAATCTTAATTACTTCTCGATTGATAGCACGATACCCAGAAGTTGGATCCATAAATGTTTGTTTTGTTAGTACTTTCAATAGAGCGGTAAAATAAAAAATACCGATTCTTCGGGAAATACTACCTTTATATGCTGTTTTTTCTGTAAAACGTGAACCCAGGACCATATCGCATTGATCCTCGGCAATAGGCTGTATGATTTTGTATAAATCATCAGGATTATGTTGTCCATCAGCATCGAACTGAATCGCAATATCATATCCGTTCTCATAAGCGTATTTATATCCAGTTTGTACAGCTGAACCGATACCTAGATTATATGGTAAATTAACGAGATGAACAGGGAAATCTTTTACGATTTGAGCTGTTTTATCTTTTGATCCATCATTAATAACGCAAATGCTTAATGCTGTAAAATGCTGTTTTAGTTCTAATAATCTTGTTAATGTATCTGCAATTGCTTCTTCCTCGTTATACGCTGGAATAATAATTAACGTTTTTGGTATTGAAATTGGTACCTCAATAGACATTACCGCACCATCCCTTATATACTTAATCATATTATGGTTATTTTTAAACGAACATTATTTAATATACCATTAATAGCATAACAAAATAAAGGAAAAGCTGATGGGTGATTTTAGGAAACAGGCATCGAATAAAAACGCTAAGGTGTAACACTTTATTATAATAAAAAATACATGCAAGGAAGAAAAAACCTGTGCATGTATAATATAAAATCCTAATGTTACATATTCCAAGGCTTACTTAAAGTTAACACTTCAGCCATTTCTTTACTTTTCAAACGTCCTTTTTTTCTATTTTCTGCACGCTCTGAACCAGTTGTATGTAGCCAATGTTCTTCCTCTGTTTCAGGAATTACTTGTGGTACAGATGAAGGTTTTCCGTCTTTTAATGCGACAAATGTAATGAAACACGTTGCGGCCATTCTACGCTCGCCTGCTAGTAGATCCTCTGCAATTACTTTTACGAAAACTTCCATTGAAGATTTTCCTGTATAACATACGAATGCTTCATAACAAACAGAATCTGCTTGGTGAATTGGAGTTAAAAAATCAACGGAATCGATAGATGCTGTTACGCAATGTTTGCGGCTGTGTCTCGCAGCTGCAATTGAAGCTATACTATCAATTTCTGCTAATAATTTCCCCCCGAAAAGTGTTTGGTGATTATTTAAATCGTTAGGAAAAACACGTGTTGTTTTAATTGCTTTTGATTCTCGCATGAATTTCTTTTCCATATATTCATCCCCTATTTTCTGTTTTCAATCAGAGTGACATGTGTAAGTGGAGTACCCATATTAGATATTTAATGAAGTAAAGTGTTCCAAAAGAGGATTATCCCACTATTTGCGGGCTAATAGTCAGTGGGGGATGAACAAAACCCCCGTGGATTAAAGTTTCACTTTATTGAAATTTCTGTATTTGTATTCATGTAACTGAAAGAAAATTTATCATATATAAAGTGTAGTGTAAAAGAGGATTCGCTTACATTGCAAGTGAAAAAGTAATGACTATGTATTTGTCATAGAAATTCCCTATTAACCTTGTGCTTATTCATGATAGAATCGTTTTGTTATGAATGGAAATAGAGGTGCAATGGACATATGAATCATATAAGAACAAATTTTTCGTCTTTCTTCAGTAAAATAATGATTGGTGCGATGCTCGCATTCTTTGTCTATAGTTGTTGGTCGGCTTTTGAAACAAGTAAGCAATTTTTTGGAGGAAGTACAACAAGTATAACAATTGTATTAGTGATTTTTGTTATTCTTATTTTGTTAGTAGCATCAATTTTGCAATATCGTTTTACAGATAAACAATTTCTTGTTTTTCTTATAAGCATATCTATAGTTATAAGACTTATCACAGTTCTATTTGTAGATGTTCCAATGATAGGTGATATGAAAGCTATGTATGAGTCTGCAAAGCAGATTGCAATTGGCAATAATATAGAAAATATAGCACAGTTACCTTTTATTATTTATGAATCGATCATCATTCGTATATTTGGTGATACGGTATTCGCTTTACAATTATTTAATATTTTATTTTGTACAGGAACTGCATTTTTCATTTATCGCATTGCGTCAATGGTCTTTGGAGAAGAGTGTGGTCGTATTGCATCAATGTTTTACGCTTTATATATTCCAAATATATTTATGAGTTCTGTATTAACGGCGGAATCACTCGCAATATTTTTATTTTATTGTGCTTGTTACATATTTTTATATAAGGGATTAGACCATCCTTATATGTGGGGAATTTCAGCCATTTTATTTGCGCTTAGCAATATGATTTTCCCAATGGGGTTATTTTTACCTATTTTTATAGCTGTATATGTGCTGTTAATTGAATTATTTCAATCAGCAACGAAACAAAAATTACTATTAAAAATGATAGGAATACTTATTCTATTTTATAGTACTCATTTTGGTGTGAGCTATGGTATCAAGATGATGGGAATGTCACAGTATACGATTTCTAATCAGACTTATGTTCAATCTGTTTTAATTGGAAAAAGTCAAAATGAAGAAAAAACATCCAAAAATCAAAGTGTAAAAGAGCACATTGATCAAGAGTTAAAAGAAATGGAAGTAGAAAGATTTAAACTGTTAAAACCAGTTATTAACCAACTTTTAGACGAGGGAATAAATTCTATTATTTTTAAATGTGAAAAGCTTATATATATAGTGGTGACATTATTTATGGCCATAGCTTTATTACATTTTCTAATTAAGAAACAGCAAAATGAAGGATATATGTTGTTTGTATTATTAATTACCGGATATGTGTCGTTAAGGCTCTTTCGAGTAGATATGGCATATTATAATATTATTATGCCAGCTTTGTTTATTTTACAAAGCTTTGGTGTTTATATGAGTTATTTTTATTGCCAAAAAATATTTTTCAGAAAATAAAAGAATCCATTTTGGATTCTTTTTTTGTAGATGGATGATAAGGATGAATGCAAAGCGGAGACGAAGAATCTCCACTTTGTATCGGTTTGCCTTAGCGGTGTAGTTCTAGTTGTAAACTATCCGCTGTTAAGGCCATTTTCGAGGAATCGTCTTGAATACTCTTCATTACTTGTGAAATAGTTTCTAATTCATTTTCAATTTTTTTATTTTGTTCTTTAGAGTTAGACATATCTTTTACGATTTCTTGGAAATATTGATCTGTCGCATGCATACTATCTGTCCCTTCAGATACGAGAGAGCTAATTTGTTCCACGGAAGAAGAGACGTGGATAATTTGTTCATTAGTTTTTCCAACGAGTTTTGTAACGTTGGAAATTGATTCTTTCGTTTGCTCTGATAACTTTCGAATTTCTCCCGCTACGACTGAAAAACCTTTACCAAATTCGCCGGCACGTGCAGATTCAATAGCGGCATTTAATGCCAGTAAATTTGTTTGCTCGGCGATTGATTTTACAATATCAATGATTTCGTTAATTTTGTTAGAAATATCAAGAAGTTCACGAGTATCAGTAATAATAGTTTCCATATTCGTTTGGATGCTTTCCATTCGTTTGTTTTGCAAATTTAATTGTGCTTTTCCTTTGTTGGCCTTTTCTTCTGATGTCGTAGCTAATGATGTACCTGTTTTTGCAATTCCTACGATACTTTCTGATTTAGATGTTAAATGTTGAATAGAAGAGCTTGTTGTTTCAGATATTGCTGCTAGTTCTGTTGCAATATGTGTAATCGTCATAGCTGTCAGTTCTTTTTCTTTTTCATGTTCTTTTTGGATTCTTTCATATTCGGATTCATAAGCCGCAATAACAAGTTCTTGTTCTAATGTGAATAATTTATTTATTACGTTTATGGAATAAGAAAAATCGTCTATCGTTGAAATTTTCGTTTGCAAAATCTTCATGACGGAGCGGAATAACTCTTGATAAGCAGCAGTATACCATTTTCTATGTAAACCAATTTGTACGTGCCTTTTTGCAATTCTAACACGTTGTTCAATAAAATCTTCATTCATATTCCCGCTGAACAATTCTTTAATATGTGTCTTTAAAGTTTGTTTTAATTTGGGAATAGAGCTGTAGCGTTCAATAACAGCAATTAAATTAGGTTGTTTTGTGATGTTGGTGTAGAATTTTTCTGTTATCCAATCTATTTCCTCATAAATAAATGGCTGTAATACTTTAACAATTTGTAAATCTTCCTTTGAAATATGTAACATATCCATTTGAGTTTTTAGTTCAGAATTAGCAGGCACGTTAAATATGATTTGTTGGCCTTTGCTTAATTCAATTATACTGGTGTTTGTTTTATTTTTTTTAAAAACCCCAAGCATCATTCTTCCCCCTGTTTATAAAGCGTTTTCATTTGTTTATTCTAATGTAATTATATATTTTTATATACAATTACTCTATAGTATATGGAATTGTATATAAATTAAGAGAATTCTATGTAGAATTCTCTTAATGGCCTTTATTAATTTTTGCATGTGTTTTAAAGAAAACTGGGAAATGTACATTATATATTACGGTGACTACACGAATAACGAATGTTATTAATAAACAAACATAGAAAGCTAATACGTGTGCCCCCATTGCATGTGTAATTAGGAAACTAACTGCTCCTAAAATAGAAGCAATTGCATATATCTCTTTTCGGAATACATACGGGATATCTTGAGCGCAAATGTCACGTAAAATGCCGCCCCCAATACCTGTAATAACTCCCATTGAAACGACTAAAAACGAGGCGTCAACGTGATGTGACATTGCTGCATTTGCACCAATAGCTGTAAATACACCTAAACCAACAGCATCAGAAAGCATAATAACAACTTGAAGTTTATTGATGCGCTCAAAAAACATACATGTGAATAATGCTGATAGTACACTTACGAAAAAGTAAATGGGTTTTACAAATGCGACAGGAGGCAGGTTACCAATCATAATATCACGAATAATACCGCCGCCGAGCGCAGTAGCTACAGCTAAACAAAGGACACCAAATAAATCTAGATCTTTTTTCAAACCAACTAATGTACCAGAAATGGCAGCGGCGATAATGCCAAGAAACGTAAATATATCGATTAATAACATGGCTTTAATTCCTTCCCCTTAAAGATGTTCCAGAGAAAAAATATACACTAAAGTTTTGGAAATAACAATTACTTTTCGCTACATGTAGAAAAATGGATGAAATAGCTAAAGAAAGCGTTTGAAAATGCTTGATAAGTAGCAATAAAGTAAAGCGAAAAAGTGTGGAAAGATTAATAGTATAGTTTTTTGATGTAGCTTAGTTGGAGGGATGGTACAATAAGAGAAGTCCGCTTTGTACATTTGTATAAAATGATAAAAAAATATTTTTGTACAGTCGAAAATAAGTGCATATGTGTTAGATAGTTTTTATAGGGACAGGGAAGGATAGCTAAAGGACAATGTTTTCGGTTACTAATAATGCTGGATTTGACTAGTTTCGGCATGAAAAATAGTTCTCAATTTAAATATGAGTTATGTTATAATTGCTAGGTGTGTTTAAACAGTAGAAAACTATGATTAAAAGATAATGTGAAGATTTTGTATGGAGGTCTTGGAATGTTAGCAAATCAAGCTAGGGTTAGATTTGAGCATTTTTTGCTCTTTTTTATTATTTTACAGCCTGTTTTAGATTTATTAACGTCTCTTAGCATCGTTTTATTAAAGTCAAATGCCACTGTTGGAATTTTGGTAAGATTTCTT
This sequence comes from Bacillus sp. FSL R12-0074, assembly GCF_038005725.1. NCBI lineage: Bacteria > Bacillati > Bacillota > Bacilli > Caryophanales > Bacillaceae > Bacillus > Bacillus sp. FSL R12-0074. The sequence goes on along the minus strand of NZ_JBBOTR010000001.1, from coordinate 5,271,514 downwards.
ATTATGGCTGTTGGTGGTATTTACATTTTAATTCAGGCAAAAGAGAAGGAAAATAGGAAGTTTTTAATTTACTTAATACTATTAGCAGTAGTTTTAGGGATAGGGTTTATTAATAATAAACTAGTTAAGAATCCTATTGTACTTAGTGAAGAAGTTAAGTTTGTTGCGAAGGCATTATATATATATATCATGCTAGGATCATACATTTTAGCTTTAAAATCATTGAAAAAGAAAGTAAATATTAGTGACAAGGTCAGAAATAGTATTGTGTATTCAACATTAATCATTAATGCTATTATGGTTATTTCTATTTCGACATCTACAGACTTTGGTAGTTATCAATGGATGAAAGTTGGTTCCCGAGGATGGTTCTATGCAGGTAATGAACTAGGGTCAATCTTAGCTATTATTTTCCCTATTGTGGTACTATATTCTATTCAAAAAACAAAGAGCGTGAAACACGTTTTATATTGGATTCCATCGCTTTTAATGATTTACTCGTTAATTCAAGTTGGTACGAAAGTAGGGATGGGCTCAATTGGTGCTACGTTAGCAGCAGCAATCGGGATTATCGTACTACAATTATTATTTGATAGAAGAAATCCAAACAAAAGGTCTCTTGTACTTAATGGATTAATTGCTATTATCCTATTAGCTGGTGTTGTTGGAACGTTTAAAATGACGCCATTAGCACAAAATATGGGTATTCATAACAACTATTTATCAGAACAAAATGTAGCGCAGCAAGATCAAAAAGAAAAAGAAATTAAAGAGAAAATTAAAAAAGAAGAAAAACAACATAAAGTTGAGAAACCAGAAGAAAAAGCGAAGGTAGAAGCGGAAGTTAAGAAAGAGCTTGAGAAAGAGCAAAAGAAAGAAAATCAAGAGAATCTTATTTTCAGTGGACGTCAAGTATATGAAGAGAGACATAAGCAGTTCTTTAAAGAAGCGCCAATGTCACAAAAATTATTTGGAATGGGTTACGCAGGTAACTTTAAGTATAATGAACAAAAAGAGCCAGATCCGAAGTTAATTGAAATGGACTTCCATGATTGGTTTTATGATTTCGGAATTATTGGTTTTGCGTTAATGATGATTCCATTTATTTATTACGGCTTAAGAATCTTAATAGCATTTGTTACAAGATTTAAGGAAATATTCAATGTGAAATATGGAATGATTTCAGCAAGCTTAGTATTAGCACTAGGTATTGCGTATATTGCAGGACATATTTTGACAGCACCAGGAGTCGGGATTTACTTTGTAGTGGTGTTAGCTTGTCTAATTGTAGATTTAGAAATTGAATGATAAAAATAAAAGCTAACTTTTGTTAGCTTTTATTTTTTAGTACAGTAAAATAAAGATAGATGGAAATGTAGCGAGGATTTAAAGGAGGAAAAAATATGAGGATATTGCATATGAATGCAGGGGCAGAAGATGGTGGAGGAAAAACACATATTATTTCACTGCTCGATCAGTTTCCGGATGGTGAAGTAGAATTAGCAGTATTTGAAGATGGAATTGTTGCGAAAGAAGCAAGGGAGCTAGGAATAAAAGTTCATGTGTTTTCACAAAAATCTCGCTATGATTTATCCATTTTAAAGAACATAAGTGAATTCATTAATAAAGAAAAATTTGATGTAGTTCATACACACGGTCCTAGGGCGAATTTCTTTGTTTCTCTAATGAAGAAGAAATTCGCGGCAAAATGGGTTACGACAATTCATAGTGATCCATTTCAAGACTTTACTAAACAAGGCTTAAAAGGCTGGATTTTTACTAAATTAAATTTGAAAGCTTTAAAAAATATAGATTTATTTTTTGTTGTAACGAATAGGTTGAAAAAAAGCTTAGCCGCATTAGGTATTTCAAATGAAAAGATGCATGTTATCTATAACGGGATTGAATATGATCAGGAAAAAGCAGATGGCTATAATAAAAAGGAAATGTTTAATATTGATGAAGATGTGTTTACGGCAATCCAAGTAGCGCGTTTGCATCCTGTTAAAGGACATGAAGTTTTATTCGATGCGTTACAACAAACAAAATTGGAGAAAATTAAAGTGTTATTAGTTGGTGACGGGCCGTTAGAAAGAGAACTAAAGGCGTTAGCTACTGAAAAAGGGATTAATGATAAAGTTGAATTTTTAGGGCATCGTCAAGATGTGAAACAATTATTTGCTTCATCACATGTCAATTTGTTAACTTCCCATAGCGAAGGATTTCCATTAGTTTTATTAGAAGCGGCAAATCAACGTGTACCATCAATTGTGACTAGAGCTGGAGAAATCGAACCGTTAATTGCAGATGAAACTTATGGGTGGATTGTACCAACTGGTGATGGAAAAGCATTGGCATCGGCATTAGAAGAGGCGTATGATAAGTGGAAAACTGGAGAGTTATCAGTAATGGGCAAGCATATTTATGAGCATGCTACTATGAACTTCTCACTTCAAAAATTATATGAAGATACGAAAGAAACATATAAGCAATTAATAGCAAAAAACCTTTAATGATAGAGAGGATAGTTAAATATGGCAGTACAAACGGTTGATATTCTAGGTGTTCCTTTCTCTACAATGACAATGGATGAAACGGTCCAATATTTAAAGGAACAACTAGAATTGGAGCAAACTCATACTTTTCAGGTAGTAACAGCAAATCCTGAAATTGTTATGTGTGCAAAAAAGGATGAAGAGTTCCATAAAACATTACTAAATACCGATTTAATTACACCTGATGGTATTGGGGTTGTAAAAGCAAGTGGTATGCTTGGTACACCTGTAAAAGAACGTGTAGCAGGTTTTGATTTAATGTGTAATTTATTTGCGAAGTTATCAGAAGAGAATAAACCAGTATCTGTTTTCTTATTAGGTGCAAAACCACATGTTGTACAAGCCGCGGCTGATCATTTAACGAAGACATATTCGGCTGCATCTATCGTGGGGATACAAGATGGATATTTTAAACAAGAAGAAGAAGAGAATATTGTTTCACGTATTCAAGAGGCAAAACCAGATCTATTACTTGTTGCACTTGGCTTTCCAAGACAAGAAAACTTTATCCAAAACAATAAGCATCGTTTAGAAACGAAAATGGCTGTTGGAGTAGGCGGTAGTTTAGATGTGTGGGCTGGAGAGGTAAAACGTGCGCCAAAATGGATTCAATCTATTCATTTAGAGTGGTTTTACAGATTATGTAGTAATCCAACACGTTGGCGTCGTCAGTTAGTATTAGCTGAATTTTTAAAAGAAGTAATGCGTTCAAAAAAGTAGCGGAACATTGCTACTTTTTTTATTTGTTTATTTTTGATAAATATTTTACTTTTTGGGAATGATGAAGGAGAATTTTTATAAGAAAGTATTTTACTTATGCAATACACACATGTAAAATGATGTGTAAAGACACCTGTGTAAGGAGGACTTCTTGTGAGCAAGGTAAAAGAAATTTCGAAGCGAAAGCTACTTGGTATAGCAGGGCTTGGCTGGCTATTTGATGCAATGGATGTTGGAATGCTTTCATTTGTAATCGTAGCACTCCAAAAAGATTGGGGATTAAGTACTCAAGAAATGGGTTGGATAGGTAGCGTTAATTCAATTGGTATGGCAGTAGGAGCGCTCCTTTTTGGGATACTATCAGATAAAATAGGACGGAAATCGGTCTTTATTATTACATTATTACTATTTTCTATCGGTAGTGGTTTAACTGCTTTAACGACGACATTCGCGATGTTCCTCGTTTTACGCTTTTTAATTGGTATGGGACTTGGCGGGGAACTTCCAGTTGCATCTACTCTTGTATCAGAAAGTGTTGAAGCGCACGAACGTGGAAAAATAGTTGTACTATTAGAAAGCTTTTGGGCTGGTGGTTGGTTAATCGCAGCTCTTATCTCATATTTTGTTATTCCTAAATACGGTTGGGAAGTTGCTATGGTATTAAGTGCAGTTCCAGCGTTATATGCTTTATATTTAAGATGGAATTTACCCGATTCTCCAAGATTCCAAAAGGTTGCAAAAAGGCCATCTGTTATTGAAAATATAAAATCGGTTTGGTCTGGAGAATATCGTAAAGCAACAATTATGTTATGGATTCTATGGTTTTGTGTGGTCTTTTCCTATTATGGAATGTTCCTTTGGTTACCTAGTGTAATGGTACTGAAAGGCTTTAGTTTAATAAAAAGTTTTCAGTACGTACTCATTATGACTTTAGCTCAACTTCCAGGATATTTCACAGCTGCATGGTTTATTGAACGTCTTGGTCGTAAATTTGTATTGGTTACGTATTTAATTGGTACAGCATGTAGTGCTTATGTGTTCGGAATTGCGGATTCATTAACAGCATTAATAGTGGCGGGTATGTTACTATCCTTCTTTAATTTAGGTGCTTGGGGTGCATTATACGCTTATACACCGGAACAGTATCCAACAACTATTCGCGGTACAGGTGCAGGAATGGCAGCTGCATTTGGGCGTATTGGTGGTATTCTTGGACCACTATTAGTAGGGTATTTAGTTGCTTCACAAGCTTCACTATCGCTAATATTTACGATTTTCTGTGGATCAATTTTAATTGGGGCACTTGCTGTAGTTATACTTGGTCAAGAAACGAAACAGAGGGAATTAGTATAAAGAGAAACCTTAATCAGTGGTGTTTTGTCCATCAACCACTGATTATTAGCCCGCACCAATCGGGATAAAAGAAAAGGGGAACCAAAGTGGTTTCCTTTTTTCTGTTTTTTTAGATAAATAATGGTATAGTAAGAAAAAGGGAATGTTTCTTACTAAAGCGAATGTATACAACAAGACATATGGACAAAGGAATTAGGTGGCTGGATAAATGAAAATCTTACTTATCATGGAAGAAACAGAAGAGCGAAGAAAATTAGTTGAGAACTTTACTGAAAACATTCGAAATGTAGAATGTTTTGAAGCGAAAACTGGAACAGAATCTTTGCTAATAATGAAAAAACATACACCTGATTTTGTTTTTTTAAATTCGCAATTAATGGATGGTACTGGTTTTGAATATTCGAGTTTGTTACGAGAAGTGAATTGTTATACGAAATTTATTTTTATTGGTGAGGATATAGAAGAGGCAATTACAGCTTTTCGTTTCCAAGCGTTTTATTATTTATTACGACCATTTCGTGAAGAAGATTTACAATTCATTTTATATAAAATGGGAAAAGAACAAGGTGAGAAAGCAAAGAGTCATCTGCGTAAACTGCCGATAGAAGGCCATGAGGGGATTAGATATATTCTCCCGGAGGATATTGTATATATTAGTAAAAATAAGGAAAATAAAACCGTTTCAATTTATACAACGAATAATCAGTATATTTCAACATACACACTCCAGGAATTAGAAAATAAACTAAATGCATATGATTTTTTACGTGTACATAAAAGCTATTTAATTAATATGTCATATGTACAAGAACTTAAACCTTATTATAATGGCACGTATAATTTGCATTTAGACAGGTACGATGAGCAACCGATTCCAGTAAGCCGTAATTATGTAAAACGGCTTCGAAATAAAATTGAACTATGACAAGTAATGAGAGAATTTTAACATAATAGCCTAGAAATCCTTCATGATAAGGAGGATTCAAATTAAATATTCAGAAAATTTAGTACAATCTCCTCTAAGAAGTAGTAATGGGGGGATTGTACGTGAAAACATTGAAATCAATTTTACTTTGGGGAGTTATTGCAGCAGTAGGAGCATCTGCTTTTGGTGTAATAGCTTTATCACAAGGTGAGACAATTAATGCTGTATGGCTATTAGTTGCTGCTGTATCAGTGTATGCGATTGCTTATCGCTTTTATAGTAGATTTATAGCAAGGAAAGTTTTTGGTCTAGATAATAATAGGCAAACGCCTGCTCATACGTTAAATGATGGGAAGGATTATGTTCCAACAAATAAATGGGTTTTATTCGGACATCACTTCGCTGCGATTGCAGGGGCAGGTCCTTTAGTAGGACCAATTTTGGCGGCGCAGATGGGGTATTTACCTGGGACTATTTGGATTATTGTTGGGGTAGTTATTGCCGGAGCTGTACAAGATTTTGTAATTTTATTTGCTTCAATGAGACGTAATGGTAAATCATTAGGAGAAATGATTAAAGATGAAATTGGTCCTGTTACAGGATTAATTGCGATGATTGGTATTTTAGGTATTATGATAATTTTATTAGCAGTATTAGCTTTAGTAGTTGTGAAGGCACTTGTTGGAAGCCCATGGGGAATGTTTACAATCGCAGCAACAATTCCAATTGCTATTTTAATGGGAGTTTACATGCGTTACATTAGACCAGGGCGAGTAGGGGAAGGATCAGTAATCGGTATTGTTCTACTAGTCCTATCGCTTATTGGTGGACAGTATGTAGCAGAAAATCCAACACTTGCAAGTATGTTTACTTTTAGTGGTGAAACAATTGCTATTATGCTTATCGTATATGGATTCATTGCATCGGCATTACCAGTTTGGATGCTCCTTGCACCACGTGATTATTTAAGTACATTTTTAAAAATAGGAACGATACTTGGATTAGCAATTGGTATTTTAATTGTAGCTCCAGATTTGAAGATGCCGGCAGTATCTAAGTTTATTGATGGAACAGGTCCTGTTTTCTCCGGGAATTTATTTCCGTTCTTATTTATTACAATAGCTTGCGGTGCTGTCTCTGGATTCCACGCTCTCGTTTCATCAGGTACGACGCCGAAAATGATTGAGCAAGAAGGTCATGCACAGCCAATTGGTTATGGGGCAATGTTAATGGAATCATTTGTAGCAGCGATGGCTATGATTGCAGCTTGTGTATTAACACCAGGAACTTATTTTGCAATTAATAGTCCAGCAGCACTGATCGGAACAGATGTATCACAAGCGGCTCAAGTTATTTCTTCGTGGGGATTTGCTATTACACCGAATGAATTAAAAGAACTTGCTGTTAACGTCGGAGAACAGACCATTTTATCACGTACAGGTGGCGCACCAACATTAGCAATTGGTATGGCACATATATTTTCACAAGTAATAGGTGGAACGGCGATGATGGCATTTTGGTACCATTTTGCCATTCTTTTTGAAGCACTATTTATTTTAACAACGATTGATGCTGGAACACGTGTAGGACGATTTATGATTCAAGATATTTTAGGGCATGTGTACAAGCCGTTTGCGAAAACAGATTCCACAATAGCGAATGTGGTTGCTACAACGTTATGCGTACTAGGCTGGGGGTACTTCTTATATCAAGGGGTGGTTGACCCTCTCGGTGGAATTAATACGCTATGGCCACTTTTCGGTATTGCAAATCAAATGTTAGCGGGGATTGCATTATTACTTGGAACGACAATTTTATTCAAAATGGGGAAAAAGGCATACGTTTGGGTAACGCTTATTCCGACTATAGGATTACTTATTGTAACGATGACAGCTGGTTATCAAAAGTTGTTTCATGAAAATCCTAAAATAGGATTTCTATCACATGCGAAAGTATTTCAGGGAGCATTAGATGATGGTAAGGTATTAGCTCCAGCTAAAAATGTTGCGCAAATGAAACAAATTATTTTTAATGACTATATTGATGCGGCACTTTGTGGAATTTTTATGATAGTTGTAATTGCTGTATTAATTTCTGCACTTCGAATTTGGATTCAAGTATTAAGAAATAAGCCAATGCCGTTAAAAGAGGCACCATATATTCCAAAAGATGAAAGTGAGTCGAGGAACTATGCTTAAAAATTTACGGAACGTATGGGGAAAGAGAAAGCAATTTATTAGTTTACTTGTCGGAGTTCCAAGTTATGAAACGTATGTAAATCACATGAAATTACATCATCCAGAAGAGAAAATTCTATGTCAAAAGCAATTTTTTGCTGAGGCACAAGAAGCTAGATTTAATGCAAAAGGCGGAAAGATATCGCGATGTTGTTAATGGAGGAGACGAAATTTCGTCTCCTTTTTTGTTTTACTGTTCCACGTGGAACAGTAAAACAAAAAAGATTGGGAATTATAGGGATTACGTAATACAATAGCATATAGAAAGGGATAGATGGAAAAGAAAAAGTAGGGAGATTATTTTATGTTCAGAGATCTATTTGTAAATATGACAATTATTCTGTCCTTTATCTTTGTGGGTGCTCAGCTTTTAAGAGATAAGCCATTAAAAGAAGGATTCTCTTTTTGGCAGAAATGTTTGGTCGGTATTTTAACTGGAATATTGAGTATATTGTTGATGCATTTTGGTGTGCATATTGAAGATATTATGTTGGATTTACGTTATTTAGCTGTTGTTTTGGCAATTATAATTGGTGGCCCAATAGCTAGTAGTATAACTGTTATGATTATTTTAATAACGCGGGTATTTTTTACTGAGTATTCTTTAGCCTCTGAATTGGCTTGCTATACTATCGTGGCAATAGGGATTGGCATTACTCTCATTTGGCGGATGAAGATTTCTATATTTACAAAATGGATATGGTTTAATGTGTACAGTTTGTCTATTTTAATACTACCACTTTATATTTTATTTAAGGATATATATGTAGTGGTATTATATTTAATTTGTTGTATTGTAGCGGCATACATCACATTTGTAAGTGCAAGTTACATATTGCAATCCAATGAATTATTTCAAACGATGAAGCATTATGCAACGATAGATGCATTAACGAATCTAGGAAATGTAAGACAGTTTGATTTTGAGATGAATCGTCATATTGATAGTAAGCATATAAAAAATGATTCACTTTGTTTATTACTTATCGATATTGATCACTTTAAGTATGTAAATGATACGTACGGTCATCCTGCTGGAGATGAAGTGTTAAAACAACTAGGGCGTATTTTGTTAGAGAATGCACCATTCCCAAATTTAGTCTTTCGAAAGGGTGGCGAAGAGTTTGCTCTGTTGTTACCAAAAAAGAGAGTAGCATTTGGAACTCGTATAGGGGAACAAATTCGGCTAGCAGTTGAAAAGCATTCATTTCAACTGCAAAATGGGGAAAAAATTAAAATTACAGTTTCTGTTGGGCTTTCAGAATATAAAAAATCACCTGAGCAATTTATTCAATCAGCGGATGATGCGTTATATTATTCAAAAAGAAATGGTAGAAACAAGGTTAGTTCAGCATCATAGGAATTTGGGGAGTACTTTAAAAGATTTCTGTAAAGTAATTAAAACCCACAGAACAATAAATGTTCTGTGGGTTTTAATCTATTTTTAAATTTATTAATAAAAAGCGTTATGTTAGACAAGTTCTTTCGGTGCAACGAATTTGCGGTATGCACCGTGATGTGTTGGTCCTACATATTCGTTAATCTTAAATGAATGACGAATTGCAGCTGTGATGAATTCTTTCGCAGTTTTTACTGCTTCTTTCACCGTTTTTCCTTTTGCAAGTTCTGCTGTAATTGCAGCAGAATATGTACAACCTGCACCGTGTGTATTTGTCGTATCAATCTTTTCTGATTCTAGAAGATCGAATGTTTCGCCGTCATATAACACATCAATAGCAGTTTCTGTGCCTAGTTTGCTACCACCTTTAATCAGTACGTATTTAGCGCCTAAAGCATGGATTTTTTTTGCAGCTTCTTTCATGTCCTCAAGAGAATTAATTTTCACACCACTTAATTGATATGCTTCAAATAAGTTTGGCGTTACGACTAATGCCTTTGGAACAAGAACGTCACGTAAGCAGTCATTTGTTTCAGGATGTAACGCTTCATCCGCTCCTTTACATACCATAACAGGATCAACTACTACATTTTCGAAATTGTGCTTTTCAATTGTTTCCGCAACCATTTCGATAATTTCTACTGATCCAAGCATACCCGTTTTTAAAGCATCTACGCCAACGCCTTCAATTGTCGTTTCTAATTGTGGTTTTAATGTAGAAGCTGGGATTGGGAATACGTTATGTGCCCAACCGTTATGTGGATCCATCGTTACGATTGTCGTAAGAGATGTCATTCCGTATACACCAAGTTCTTGGAATGTTTTTAAATCTGCTTGTATACCAGCACCGCCACTTGTGTCAGAACCAGCGATAGTAAGTGCCTTATTCAATGTCATTATGAAAGCCCCCTCAAGTGATATAATGAAAACTATGTTTTCACCATTATATCAATGTTACGAATAAGTACAAAGTGAAAAGTAGATGATTTATGTTAAGTACTATTTAAAATCTTGTATGTAGGAGACGAATTATGTTTCAAGAGAATCGTACAAATGAATTAGTTATATTAAAAGAGATTGCAGAAACGTTGAATACCTCAAATGATACATATCACGTACTTCAAGCTGTGCTGGAAAAGCTGTTGAATGTAACTGGTTTAACGACAGGATGGATTTTCCTTGCGGATGAAAATGGTAGATATACAAAATTAATTGATTACCAATTACCAGAGGGATTGAAATTCGAAAATAAACGACCGATGTGTGAAGGGAATTGCTGGTGCTTACACCGCTTTGTGGAAGGAAAACTAGAGCGAGCAGTTAATATTATTGAATGTAAGAGAATTAATAATGCGATTGAATACAACTGGGGAGATACAGAAGGGATTGTACATCATGCGACAGTACCGCTAAAAGCGGGAGAAGATGAATTTGGCGTGTTAAATGTAGCTAGCCCAGGTAAAACGCATTTTTCGGAAGAAGAATTAGTACTATTACAATCAGTTGCCTTTCAAATTGGAACGGCATTAAAGCGTACAAAACTGTATGAAAATGAAAAGAGAAGAGCTCATTATTATGTAAAGTTAGAACGCTTTATTCAAGCTTTAAGGACAATTCATAAATTTAATGCATTACCAGAAGAGATTGTAATGCAAATAGGGAGCTTATTTCTATGGGAGCAAGTTGTATTCTTTATTAGAGAAGAAAATGAACTAGCTGTGAGAGCTTCTTATAAGAAAGGTGAACTACAAGATGATTTGAGGGCAGCAGCACAGGAAGCGTTGGAAAAAGAAGAGTCTGTCTTGTCGAAGCGTCAGGTTGGTAATATAGAGCATCCCAATAGGGCAGTTATCGCTATTCCGATACATATTCAAGATCATATATTTGGAGTATTAAGTGTAAGTTCTAATAATGGAGAATTTGATATAAATACGATAGATGTAGTACAAGCGTTAGCAAATCATATTTCATTAATGATAGAGAACTTAAGATTAAATGAAAAACGCCGCGAACTTGTACGAATGGAAGAGCGTAATCGTTTAGCTAGAGATTTACATGATTCTGTTTCACAAAAGTTGTTTTCATTAACGTTTATGACGAAAGGCGCTGAAGCTGTCTTAAAGGGTCAAAATGAAAAGGTAGATCAGTCTTTGTATGAGATGCGTGAATTAGCACAAGGTGCCTTAAAAGAAATGAGGACATTAATTTGGCAGCTCCGTCCGGCTGGATTAGAGAAAGGGTTATTACCAGCTTTAAAGCAATATGGTGAAAGTTTAGGATTGAAGATTCGGGAACAAGTTACAGGTGTACGTGATTTGCCGCGTGTAGTAGAAGAAGCGCTATGGCGAATTGGACAAGAAGCTTTAAATAACGTAAGTAAGCATGCGAATGTAAGAGAAGCGACGATTTATTTCAAAGTGACGGAGAAAAATGTATCATTAGAAATAGTCGATCAAGGAAATGGGTTTGTAGAAAAGGATATAAAAGAGAAGAAATCACTCGGTATGACTACGATGCGTGAAAGAGTAGAATTAGTTGGTGGAACAATTAAAATTGTAAGTAGTAAGAAACGAACGAGTATAAAAGTAAATGTACCATTATGATGTGAAAATGAGGGAAGTTTGTGAAAATAAAAGTATTGTTAGTTGATGATCATACAGTTGTTTTAAAAGGATTAGCATTTTTTCTAAGCACACAGGAAGATTTTGAATTAGTTGGTGAAGCAAATAATGGGAAAGAGGCGCTAGTGAAAGTAGGCGAAACGAGTCCAGATGTCGTATTAATGGATTTATATATGCCTGAGATGGATGGAATTGAGGCAACAACTTGTATTAAAAAAGAATATCCAAACGTGAAAGTAATTGTATTGACTAGTTTTTCTGATCAAGCTCATGTATTGCCAGCACTAAAAGCTGGGGCGAGCGGTTATATTTTAAAAGATATCGAACCAGATCAGCTTGTTGAAGCTATTCGAAGCGCGTATAAAGGTAATATTCAATTACATCCAGATATAGCAAATGCCCTTCTTTCTCAAACATTACCACAGGAAGAGAAAGAAGAAGAACCTTCCGTTCAAGTGGATGTATTAACAGCGAGAGAAAATGAAGTATTGCAGTTATTGGCGAAAGGGATGAGTAATAAAGAAATTGCTTCTGTTTTAGTTATTACAGAAAAAACGGTAAAAGCTCATATGAGTAGTATTTTGAGTAAGTTACATTTATCCGATCGCACACAAGCAGCATTATATGCAGTGAAAAATGGAATCGTATAAGACAAAAGTCGTAAGACCTAGTTCGCCTTTAGAAGGTGGACTTTTTTTATGGAAAAATACGTCTATGTGAGGACGTAATTGTTTTGATATAAAGATAAAATGTATTTGTAAGCAACAATAATTATAAGGGAGTACCCTTTTTCGTAAGTGATATATAACAACATAAGAGTGAGTAGTAGGAGGAAAAACAATGGCAACAGTTTTATTTGTAAAAGCAAACAACCGCCCAGCGGAACAAGCAGTTAGTGTGAAATTATACGAGGCATTTTTAGCAAACTATAAAGAAGCGCATCCAAATGATACAGTGGTAGAACTTGATTTATATAAAGAAGAATTACCATATGTAGGCGTAGATATGATTAATGGTACATTCAAAGCAGGTAGAGGATTTGATTTAACAGAAGAAGAAGCAAAAGTGGTAGCAGTTGCTGATAAGTATTTAAATCAATTTCTAGAAACTGATAAAGTAGTTTTCGGTTTCCCATTATGGAACTTAACGATTCCAGCCGTATTACACACGTATATTGATTATTTAAACCGTGCTGGTAAAACGTTTAAATATACACCAGAAGGTCCAGTTGGGCTTATTGGAGATAAGAAGATTGCGTTATTAAATGCACGCGGCGGCGTATATTCTGAAGGACCAGCAGCTGAAATGGAAATGGCTGTTAAATACGTAGCAAGCATGATGGGCTTCTTCGGTGCAACAAACATGGAAACGGTAATTATCGAGGGACATAACCAATTCCCAGATAAAGCAGAAGAAATCATTACTGCAGGTCTTGAAGAAGCAGCTAAAGTAGCAAGCAAATTTTAATTAAAATTATAATCGCCACTCAAAAAAACAGCATTAACTTTTATGTTAATGCTGTTTTTTATATTTTTAGCTCGTCAGCAAGTTTTTCTAATTGATTTCGATCTTGTATATAATATGTTCGGCCTTCTTTTTTTAAATAGTTTTGCTGGCAAAACTGATTTAATACATATAAAAGATGGCGGTAACTGACGTTTAAGTATTCTGAGGCCTCAGTATGTTTTTCGGTATAGCAATTATTTTGTTCCGTTAATAGAATGAACGCAGCTAATCGGTTTTCAAATGGATAACTATAGTTTTTGGCGTAATTTTCTGTTCGGGTAATTGTTTTTTCTCCAATAAATTTGCATAGTTTCTGTAGAAAGGTAGCATCTTGCAATAAAAGATGCTGACAATCTTTAAGAGGAAGCGCTAAGCAAATACAATCTTCAATCACCTCAACCGCTTTCGTAACAGATTCTACGCCAATTAATCCTAATTCCCCAATGAATGAAGGTGCTTGAATAAAATTAATTAAAGAGACTTTCCCATTTTTATGGCTCATATATATTTTTGCTTTCCCGGAAATTAAGTAATAGAGATAAGGGAGGTCGACCCCCTCCTTACATATCATCTCTTTCTTTTGAAAAGAATGTAGTTCTACATATGGTAAGACATGAAAGGAAAAAAGAGTATGGAATTGATGAATTTGCATGTGTTGATAAATTTCTTTCTCATTTTTACTGATTTTCATATTTTCACCCCTGTTTGTAGTATGAGATATCTCCTATTATTTTTACAAGGAAGAATGATACGATTTATGTAAATTTGTTTTTGTAGAAAAGAGAGTGTGAGGGGTTTATGAAAAAATATAAAACATTGCTATTTGATGTAGATGATACATTGTTAGATTTTCAGAAGGCGGAGAAAGTGGCGTTACGTATGCTCTTTGAAGAGAAAGGGATTCCTTTAACTAGCGAGGTTGAAGCGCAGTATAAAAAAATTAATAAAAGCCTTTGGGATGCTTTTGAAGAAGGTGAAATAAACCGTGATGAAGTCGTAAATACACGATTTTCGATTTTGTTTAAAGAGTACGGGGAAGAAGTAGATGGGGATATTATTCGAAAATAATTATCGTAGCTACTTAGAAGAAGGAAACCAACTCATGCAAGGTGCATTTGAATTTATAAATCAAATTCAAAATGAGTATGATTTATATATAGTGACAAACGGTATTTCTAAGACGCAAGATAAACGTTTACGTAATGCAGGATTACATTCATTGTTTAAAGATATTTTTGTTTCTGAAGATACGGGATTCCAAAAGCCGATGGAAGAGTATTTTGATTATGTTTTTGAAAGGATTCCTAATTTCGCTTTTGAAGAAGGGCTCATTATTGGGGATTCGTTAAGTGCCGATATTAAAGGTGGATATGTAGCGGGAATTGATACTTGTTGGTTTAATTCAGAAAAGAAACCAAATAATAGCGAGATTGTGCCAACATATGAAGTGCATAGTTTTGAAGCGTTATACGCGCTATTAAAGCAGCATGTGTAATAAAGTGAAACTTTAATCAGTGTGGATTTTGGCCATCCCCCACTGATTATTAGCCTTCACCAATCGGGCAGTTATCTCCCACCCAACTCCCTCGCACTTGCCGGATTTTGAGGTGGGAGTCTTACTGCTCGCAAATAGCGGGATAAAAACAGGCAGTGGAACTTTTGTCCCTACTGCCTGTATGTATTAGTTTGTAGCTTCATTGTTTTTAGGAAGCGGAAATGCATTCCCAATCGCTGCTGCCCCGAGCATCGGTAATAATAAATTGAGCGGGAAAAACATGAGTAATAGTAATGTTATAGCTATTGGTTTTCTTAATGCATAGCTTGAAATAGCTGTCGTGACGATGGCTACAGAAGCTATTGGATCTATAGGGATAATAGAAGCTATAGCATATCCGATACTTGATCCAGCAAATATAATTGGGAAAATATGTCCGCCGCGCCAACCCGTATTTAAACAAACGGCAGTAATACATAATTTTAAAATTCCTGAAAGAAGTAGTACCCAGAAGGATAAATGGCTCCATTCAACGACTAAATCTTTTAATTGATGTTCCCCTGAGAATAACGTGTAAGGAAGAAAAGTTCCTGTAATTCCTAATAAAATACCGCCTATAATTCCAAGTGATACCTTGTATTCTTTGAAGGGGTGGATTAATTTCTCTAATGTGAATTCTAATTTGAAATAAAAGAAACCAACTATAGCACCAATGCTAGCAAGTGGAAGAAAAGCGATCCATTCATTAAGAGCAAGAGATCCTTCCCCAAAATCAACAATAAAGGATCCACGATTATCGAGTTTACTAAGCAATAAATAAACGGAAAAACCAGCAAAAGTGGTAGCTAAATATATGATTGCTTTTTTTCCTTTCGAAAATTCATTAATTTGCTTACCCTCATTTTCATTCGGAGCTAAATAACCGAATAATGGTGCATTAAAAATAACACTTAAAGTGGCACCAATTCCAACCTCTGTTAGTTCATTCATTCCCTTTAAAGCAAATTTAAAGCGATCTCCTACCCATGTACAAAGTCCACCGATAATTCCAACAAGTGCAGCTTCTGGTCCTAAACTAGCTCCAAATATTAAAACGATAATCGCAGTTAAAGTAGCTTTATGTACAAAACGGTATTCAATTCTACCTGTTTTTTTATATTCAGCCATCACTTCCGGCATAAGACGTGGATATGTACCGAAGTATTTTTGTGTTAAACCAACGAGGATACCACCGATGATTGTTACACAAATGGTGTAATAAGGGGGAGAAGAGAAAAGAGTAGGTAAGTATCCCCAAATAAAGTGAATTCCGATATTTATTGTGACTAAAAATGACCAGACCGTGACTCCTACTATAGAGCCTAAAAGAATGCCATATAGGACGAGTATATGGTGCATGTCTTTTTTATTTGTCATGTTCTACCTCCGTTATGTAAGTTTTCATGTAGAAAGGATTAAATATGCTAGTGTGAATTGAATATATATATAGTATCTTTTTGAGGGGGTGGCTTATTCAATATATTGGGATCTCATGAAAATTTGAAACCAACGCGGTTAAACCACTTATTTAATTCTATATATGGATTGGAGTTTTTAAAAGGTCTTTTTCAAATAAATATGGAATATATTTCTTTTATTGTTTGTATTAAATCCCTTGCATTTAATTTAGAACATTCAGAAAAACTATTTGACATCAGGAAATTATTGCTATAAAATCAACGGTAATTGCATAGTCTTATCAAGAAAAGGTGGAGGGACAGGCCCGATGAAACCTTGGCAACAGCCGTATAACGGAATTGTGCCAAATCCTGCAGGTAATAATCCTGAGAGATAAGAAAGAGCCTTAGAGCGTGTTTTCAAACTGCTCCTTTCTTGTTTTCAGGGAAGGGGCAGTTTTTTATTTTGGATAAAGTGAAACTTTAATCAGTGGGGGTTTTGTCCCTCCCCCGCTAATTATTAGCCTTCATCAATCGGGCAGTTATCTCCCGCCTAACTTCCTCGCATTTGCCGAATTTGGAGGTGGGAGTCTTACTGCCCGCAAATAGCGGGATAAAAGAAAGGAGAATGAGAGATGGGAGAGTCATGGGGAAAAGGAACGATTTGTGTGCAAGGTGGCTATACGCCAAAAAATGGTGAACCGCGTGTTTTGCCACTTTATCAAAGTACAACGTATAAATACGATACTTCGGATGATTTAGCGGCACTATTTAATTTAGAGGCAGAAGGATATATATATACGCGTATTGGAAATCCTACTCTAGCTGCATTTGAGCAGAAGTTATCAGATTTAGAAGGCGGTGTAGGGGCTGTTGCAACAGCTTCTGGGCAGGCAGCCATTATGCTTGCGGTTTTAAATATTTGCAGTAGTGGAGACCATTTACTTTGTTCTTCAACTGTTTACGGAGGAACGTTTAATTTATTTGGAGTGAGTTTGCGAAAGCTGGGCATAGATGTTACGTTCTTTAATCCTAATTTAACGGCAGATGAAATTGCGGCACTTGCTAATGATAAGACAAAACTTGTTTATGCAGAGTCGTTAGGAAATCCAGCAATGAACGTTTTGAATTTCAAAGAACTTTCAGCAGCAGCAAAAGAATTAGAAGTACCTTTTATCGTTGATAATACATTAGCGACGCCTTATTTATGCCAGGCGTTTGAACATGGGGCAAATATCATTGTCCATTCTACAACGAAATATATTGATGGCCATGCAAGTTCTCTAGGCGGCATTGTAATAGATGGAGGGAACTTCGATTGGACAAATGGAAAATATCCTGAGCTTGTCGAACCTGATCCGAGTTATCACGGCGTAAGCTATGTTCAAAATTTTGGAGCAGCAGCGTATATTGTGAAAGCACGCGTTCAGTTATTAAGAGACTACGGAAACTGTATGAGCCCATTCAATGCATATATTAGCAACATTGGCCTGGAAACATTGCATTTACGAATGGAGCGTCATAGTGAAAATGCTCTCGAAGTTGCTAAGTGGCTTGCTAATCATGATCGCATTGAATGGGTGAATTATCCAGGATTAGATAGTAATGAAAATTACTCGTTAGCACAAAAGTATTTGAAAAAAGGTGCTAGTGGAGTTTTAACATTTGGTATTAAGGGCGGATTAGAAGCAGCGAAAGAATTTATCGCAAATGTAAAGCTTGCAACTCTTGTAACGCATGTAGCTGATGCAAGAACTTGTGTAATACATCCTGCTAGTACGACGCACAGACAATTAAGCGCAGAAAATCAGCGTTTAGCTGGCGTTACATCTGATTTAATCCGTTTATCGGTCGGTATAGAAGATGTTTCTGATATTATTGCAGATTTAGAAGCGGCGCTAGTCGGAGGCAAACAACATGCCGATCATAATTGATAAAGATTTACCAGCTCGCAAAGTATTGCAGAAGGAAAATATTTTTGTAATGACGAAGGAGCGAGCAGTAACACAAGATATACGTGCTTTGAAAATTGCTATATTAAATTTAATGCCCACAAAGCAAGAAACAGAGGCGCAATTACTTCGTTTAATTGGAAATACGCCGTTGCAATTAGATGTGCATTTACTTCATATGGAATCGCATCTGTCTCGCAATGTAGCGCAGGACCATTTAACGAGCTTCTATAAAACATTTCGTGATATTGAGGATGAAAAATTTGATGGACTCATTATTACAGGAGCACCAGTTGAAACTCTTTCTTTTGAAGAGGTAGATTATTGGGAAGAGCTTGGACGTATTATGGAGTATTCAAAAACGAATGTAACATCTACGCTTCATATTTGCTGGGGGGCACAAGCAGGTTTGTATTATCACTATGGTGTGCCGAAGTATCCTCTTGCGGAAAAAATGTTTGGTGTATTTGAACATGAGGTTCGCGAGCAACATGTGAAATTGTTACAAGGGTTTGATGAAGTGTTTTTTGCTCCGCATTCTCGTCATACAGAAGTAAGAGAGAGTGATATTGAAAAGGTGAAAGAATTAACGTTATTAGCAAGTTCTGAAGAAGCAGGTGTTCATCTTGCTATTGGGCAAGAGGGAAGGCAAGTTTTCGCACTCGGACATAGTGAATACAGTTGTGATACGTTAAAGCAAGAATACGAACGGGACTGCCAAAAAGGGTTAAATATTGATGTGCCAAAAAATTATTTTAAACATAATAATCCAAATGAGAAGCCGATTGTTAGGTGGAGGAGTCATGGGAATTTATTATTCTCTAATTGGCTGAATTATTACGTGTATCAAGAAACCCCTTATATATTGTAAATGATTGTATAACACGTGGTAGCGTTTTATTTGTAAAGATTAACCTTTATTTTTCTTAATATTCAAAATACATTGTTTTTCAGATTTTTTGTCTATATAATGGCATCTAAACACAATTTTTGAGGGGTGGACAGTATTATGAAAGACATTCAAGTGGGGTTATTAGGTCTTGGGACAGTTGGTAGTGGTGTAGTTCGTATTATTACAGATCATCAAGAACGACTTATACACCAAGTAGGTTGTCCAGTGAAAGTAACGAGAGTATTGGTGCAAAACATTGAGAAAGAGAGAGAAGTAGACGTGCCTTCTACTCTATTAACACAAGATGTGAATGAAATTTTAGATAATCCTAATATTGATGTTGTCATTGAAGTAATGGGCGGCATTGATGATGCAAAAGCATATATTTTACAAGCTTTAAAAAGCGGGAAGCACGTTGTGACTGCAAATAAAGATTTAATGGCGTTACACGGAGCGGAACTCTTAGCGGTAGCAAAAGATAATAAGGCTGATTTATTTTACGAAGCAAGTGTAGCTGGAGGGATTCCAATCTTACGAAGCATCGTAGAAGGACTTTCCTCAGATCTTATTACGAAAGTAATGGGAATTGTAAATGGAACGACAAATTTTATTTTGACGAAAATGTCAGACGAAGGGAGAGCATATAACGACGTGTTAAAAGAAGCTCAGCAGCTTGGATTTGCAGAAGCAGATCCAACATCAGACGTAGAAGGTTTGGATGCAGCAAGAAAAATGACGATTTTGGCTACTCTCGGTTTCTCTACAAATGTAGAGCTTGGAGATGTGAAGGTAAAAGGGATTACTTCTATTACAGCAGAAGATATTGAATATAGTAAGAGCTTAGGCTATACAATTAAATTAATTGGCCTTGCAAAGCGAGATGGCGAGAAATTAGAGGTTACAGTTGAGCCAACTTTACTTCCAAATGCACACCCTCTTGCGGCAGTGCAAAATGAATATAATGCTGTGTATGTGTATGGTGAAGCGGTAGGAGAAACGATGTTTTATGGACCGGGAGCAGGAAGCTTACCGACAGCGACAGCTGTTGTTTCTGACCTAGTTGCTGTAATGCAAAATATTAGGCTTGGTGTAAACGGAAATAGTGCTGTAGTCCCGCAATATCAAAAGGTACTAAAAGAGCCAGATGAAATTATTGTGAAAAAGTTTTTAAGACTTCATGTGAAAGACAAAATTGGTGTATTTGCAAAAATTACATCATTGTTCTCTGAACGCGGTGTTAGTTTTGAGAAGATTATTCAAATGCCGCTTGAAGAGAAAGGGAAAGCAGAAATCGTAATTGTAACGCATCGTGCTTCTCTTGCGGATTATGAGTACATTCTACATACATTGCAATCGTATGAAGAAATAGATTGTGTGAAAGCAAATTATCGAATTGAAGGAGATGCTAAGTAGTATCTCTTCTAATAAAACGAAAAACCTATTAAGCGGCTTGCTTAATAGGTTTTTTTCTATTTAAAATCTGCGTACCAACTTGAATAAAAGCTTGAATAATCCAACCTGTTGTAAAGGATAAGATAATTGTTCCAAAATAGATTGGCCCATCTAATAAGAAGCTTAATGTTAAAAATAAAAAAGCTAATGAAATTTCTGTTCTTCTAAATGTCCATTTCTTTTTCTCAGAAACAGTTAAAACGAAAGCCTCTTGAGGTGCTGCGCAAAGGTTTGTAGAGACGTAAAGACCAATTCCAGCTCCGATGAATAGATTTCCGCAAATAAGTGTTATATATTTTGGAAGAGAGCGGATAGTATCCATAATAGTCGTAATAGAACCAACCCAATCAACAAAAAGAGAAATAAGAATCATTGTGACAATTGTGCCGATTGTAATTTGTTTTTTGTCCCAAAAGAGTACGATCAGGGTAAAAACAAAGTTAATCATGAAAATCCAAAAACCAATACTTATCCCAAAATTTTGATATAGTGCAATAAAGAAGGAATCATAAGGGCTAAGTCCAAAGGAAGTAATTGTCGTCATCATATTAATACCGATGGCGAGAATGAGTAAACCGCCAATGAAAAATATATATTCTAGTTTGAATCGAAGCATAGTTGTATATCCTTTCAAAATGTATTTGCTAAGAAAGGATATACTGTGGAAAGCTTACCAGGTCAAGCGAGAATTTTTGAGGGGAAGGGGAGAATGAGATGACTAATATAAGAAAGATTGCTGAACTTGCTGGGGTATCTGTTTCAACTGTTTCACGTGTACTCAATAATCATCCGTATGTGAATGAACAGAAACGAAAAGAGATTTTAGCGATTATTGAAGAATTAAATTATACGCAAAATGTGAATGCGATTCATTTAGTGAAAGGAAAAACGAATGTAATTGGCGTTTTATTGCCGCACGTAAATGATCAATATTACAGTGCCATTATTGGGGGGATATCAAAGGAAACCGCAAAGAACAATTATAATATGATGCTTTGCCAGACAAATTATAGCGAAGAAAAAGAGCTTGAAATTTTACATATGTTAAAAATGAAAAAGCTTGATGGAGTAATTATATGTTCACGGACAAATAGTAAGGAAAAACTTGAAGAGTATACGAAGTTTGGTCCAATTGTGATGTGTGAAGAAATAGATTCGAATTTCATTTCGAGTGTACATATTGATTACTACAAAGTATTTTTGCGCGGGATGAAAAGCTTAATAGATGCTGGTCATACACGTATCGGATATTGCATTGGAAGAAGTAATAGTATTAATAGCCAGAGGCGAAAAAAGGCGTATGAGGATTCACTTCAACAGATTGTTGTAACACCGTTAGATGCCTGGAAGTTTAAGGGCTGTTTTACGGTGGAAGATGGGCGCAATGTAGTCAGGGAATGGGCTCGTATGTCTGTAAAACCGACGGCTTTTCTTGTATCTTGCAATCATATTGCTGCAGGAATGGTAACGGAGGCGAAAAAACAAGGAATTCGTATCCCAGAGGATATTACGATTATCGGATGTGATGATCAAGAGGTGGCAAATATATTAGGTATTACGACGATTTCGCATTCTAGTAAAAATGTTGGTGTAAAGGCATTTGAATTATTATATGAAAAGATTAATGATGAGGAAATAGATGTGAAACATGTAGAGTTATTACCAGATTTGGTAGATAGGGAAACGACATAATAGAGAAGGTGTGAAAATCGCTTTTCAAAATTTCGTTTGGTATAATTATGGACAATCTAAGAGGGCTAAAAGGGGTTTTGATATGAGATCAAAATTAGTAAAAGTAATTCTACTCATTACAATTGCGTCTTTCTGTTTATTTGCATACGGTTTTGTTTCGGGTGTAAATGATGTATTAAATCCGAAAGCTTCAAAATTAATTACGAAGACTGACGTAGTGGAAAAAGAGAAAAAGAAAACAGGAACGTTACAAGTAGTTAGTTTAGGTGATTCGTTAACGCGCGGCGTTGGTGATAAAGAAGGAATTGGCTATATTGGACGTATGAAAGAGAATTTACAAAAAGATTATAAACAAAAAGTTGCACTAAGCAATTTGGCAGTTAGTGGTGCGAAAATGCCTGATTTATTAAAACAAATCGAAAGCAGCGGAGCTCAATATTCAATTAAGCAAGCAGATGTAATTGTTTTAACAATTGGAGGAAATGATTTGTTCCCAGGATGGGAATCGCTCGGAAAGATAGATTTAGAGACGTATCGTCCTGATACGGAAACGTTTCAAAATGAAGCGAAGAAAATTATAGAAGAAATTCGTAAATTAAACACAGATAGTCCTATTTTTTGGCTAGGTTTATACAATCCTTTTGAGGATGTAGAAGATTTAAGAGGTTCATCAAATATTGTTGTTGATTGGAACGCTTCTTTAGAGAAGTTAGCATTAAATGATAAAAATGTATATATTACACCGACATTTGATTTATTCCAAAATCGTGGGAAAGATTTATTATACTCCGATCATTTTCATCCGAATGAAGTAGGCTACACATATATGGCAGAGCGATTAGTCCAAAACGTCGTAAGTAAATTAAAACTAGAGCAAGGAGGGATAAAATGACGACGATACTTTCTGTACGAGACTTGAAGAAGGTAATTGGAAAGAAGACGCTTGTAGAGGACATTTCATTTGATGTAAAACAAGGAGAAGTGTTTGGCTTTTTAGGACCGAACGGAGCCGGGAAAACGACAACAATTCGAATGTTAGTCGGACTGATTAAAGCGACAGAAGGTACTATTTCTATCGGTGGTTATTCTATTAAGGAAAATTTCAGAGAAGCGATGCGTCAAATTGGAAGTATAGTTGAAAACCCAGAGCTTTATACATATTTAACGGGATGGGAAAACTTAAAGCAATTTGCGCGCATGCTTGGTGATATATCAGATGAACGTATTATTGAAATTGCAAAAATGGTTCATTTAGATGAGCGTATTCACGATAAGGTAAAAACATATTCCCTTGGTATGAAGCAGCGCCTTGGAATTGCACAGGCGCTACTTGGAAACCCTAAATTGCTCATATTAGATGAACCGACGAATGGTTTAGATCCAGCTGGGATTAGAGAACTTAGGGAATTTATACATAAGCTTGTAAAAGAAGAAAATATGAGTGTATTTATTTCGAGTCACTTGCTAAGTGAAGTGCAACTGATATGCGACCGTGTTGCTATTATTCATAAAGGAAAAATGATAACAGTTGCACCTATTGAAGAGTTGATCAAAACAGCGAGTGATCGTGTGGAATGGGTCGTTACACCGATTTCCAAAGCGAAAGACATGTTAGACGCTGCTGAAGAGATAGAGGAAGTTAGTGTAGAAGATGAGCGTTTATTATGTCGTATGGATGTTGCGTCTATTAATGTTTGGAATAAGCATTTTGTAGAAAACGGGATAGATGTACATAGCGTCAAAGAGCTTGTATTTACGCTAGAAGATTTATTTATTGAACTCACAAGGGGTGAGCAACATGCGTGAATTTGCGAATCTAGTTTTAAATGAATCAGAAAAGATTTATCGTAAGAAACGAATTGTTGTTGTCATGCTTATTTTAGCAATCTTGATTCCACTTTTTGTGTATGCTCAGTATCGTGAAATAGAAACGACGCAAAAAAGGCTTGGTACGACCGATTGGAAAGTATCATTACAGCAACAAATTGTTGATTCACAAAACCGCTTGAACAATTCTAGATTGCCAGAAGAATGGCGGGATTGGTTAAAAGTAAGAGTGGAACAACAACAATATTATTTAGATCATAATATTAATCCGACTGCGCCAGGAGCACCGACATTTGTGAGGGCGTTTATTGAACAAGGAATAACGTTATTTATTCCATTGCTCGTTATGATTGTCGCCATTGATATTGTTTCAGGAGAACGAAGCGATGGTACGATGAAAATGCTTCTGACGAGGCCAATTCGGCGTTGGAAAATACTCCTTAGTAAATATGTGACGATGTTATTTTTCATTTCGCTCATATTGCTTCTTGTCGGTTTGTTTGCTTACGCATTATCAGGGCTTGTATTTGGATACTCTGGATGGAATTTACCTGTGTTAACAGGATTCGTCATTGATAAGGAAACGTTAAATACGAACTTTGTCCACCTTATTCCGCAGTGGCAATACATTTTAATGGCGTACGGACTAGCTTGGTTTGTTGCTATCGTTGTTGGAACTATATCATTTATGGTCTCTGTTTTAATTCGTAATACACCAGCTGGTATGGGCGTTATGTTAGCTGCGTTAATTGCAGGCGGCATTTTAAGTTCATTCGCAACGTCTTGGGAAGGTGCGAAATACATTTTTAGTGTCAACTTATCGCTAACGGATTATTTATCAGGAAAACTTCCTGCATTACAAGGGTTATCAATGGGATTTTCTTTAATAAATTTAACGGTTTGGGCAGTAGTATCTCTTATCATTTCGTTTGTAGTATTTACAAGGCAGGATATGGTGAATTAATTGGATAGGAAGTGAAGGCATGGAAAACATTTTGCAGAATGATTGGGGACCATTACTGGGGCCAGAATTTGAGAAAGAATACTATCAAAATTTAGCTAACTTTTTAAAAGAAGAGTATGAGGAGCATGTGATTTATCCAAAGGTAGAAGATATTTTTAACGCTCTTCAGTATACAAGTTATGAAAATACAAAGGTCGTTATTTTAGGACAAGACCCATATCATGGACCGAATCAAGCGCATGGTTTAAGCTTTTCGGTACAACCTGATATTAAAACGCCGCCATCATTGCTAAATATGTACAAAGAACTTCGAGATGAATATGGTTATGAAATTCCGAATAACGGTTATTTAGTAAGGTGGGCGGAGCAAGGAGTTTTATTATTAAATACTGTGTTAACGGTTCGTCAAGGTGAGGCGAATTCTCATAAGGGAAAAGGATGGGAGCATTTCACAGATCGCGTAATTGAGCTATTAAATGAACGTGAAAAGCCAGTTATTTTCATACTGTGGGGACGTCACGCGCAGGCGAAGAAAAAGTTAATTACGAATACAAGTCACCATATTATTGAATCCGTACATCCAAGTCCATTATCAGCAAGACGAGGTTTCTTTGGAAGTAAGCCGTACTCTAAAGTAAATGAGATTTTATCTAACATGGATGAAAAAGAAATCGATTGGCAAATTCCGAATATATAAACGCAAAAAAGGTAGCTAACAATTGTTAACTACCTTTTTACTATTACTGTTCATTTTTTAGTTTTGCATCTAGTACAAAAGTACCAAATGGGATAACTGATGCAACAAGCGCACCAAGTGCCCATAAAATTGTTTTACGGTGTACGATTGTTACTTGAATTACCGCAAAGATGAATAGAATAAATAAAACGCCATGAGCCATACCTGTAATTTTAACAGCTGTTGCAAATCCTGCGAAATATTTCAATGGCATTGCTACAAATAATAGTAATAGGAAAGAAATCCCCTCAATTAAGCCGATTGCTCTTAATCTTCCGATTGGTGTAGATAACATGAAGTAGCCTCCTTTAATGTATGCTTGTATATAGTAAATTTGTATTCTTTTTCAAAATGAAATAGTCTATTTTGTTTAATTATATACAAAAAGAAAGTTTACACTACGAGAATAGTGCAAAGTTCAAAATATAGTCACAAAAGCATTGCAATTTAAATAAAAACCTATTTGAAGTGTTTGACTTCAAATAGGTTTTATGAATGAAAATATTAAACAAGTACTTCCGTTTTTAAAACGAATTTCTCTACAACTTTTGCAACGCCATCGTTCATATTTGTATCTGTTACATAGTTTGCAATTTCTTTAATATCATCTGGTGCATTGCCCATTGCAACACCAAGACCAGCGAATTCAATCATTGCTTGGTCGTTATAGCTATCACCCATTGCGATAACCTCTTCACGCTTAATACCAAGTTTTTGGATTAGCTGGTTTAGGCTTGTTCCTTTTGTAACACCATGTTCAGTAAATTCTAAGAAGAATGGTTTAGAGCGCATAACGCTTAATTGACCTTCTAGTTGTTTTTGTAGTTTCTTTTCTACTTCAACAAGGCGTTCAGCTTCTTTATTCATTAATACTTTTACTACAGGTTCTTTAACAGCAGTTTTAAAATCATCTACTTCAATAATCGCCATGCCAGTAATTTCGCCCTCAATTTTAGTATAAGGATTATTTTCTTCTGTTACGATATCATCGCCAATATAAGTATGGATCCATACATCTTCAGTTTTACTAATTTCAAATAGGTTGTGAACGATTTCAGGAGATAGCGTGCTACTGAAGATTTCTTCATTTGTTTTACAGTTAATAATTTTTGCGCCGTTAAAAGATAGAATGAAGCTACCGTATTCCTCTAAACGAAGTTCTTTTGCAACATTGCGCATACCAAACGTTGGGCGCCCAGAAGCAAGTACAACTTTAACTCCTTGCTCTTGTGCTGTCATTAAAGCCTCTTTCGTACGAGGTGAAATTGTATGGTCGTCGCGTAATAAAGTATCATCTAAATCTAAAACAATCATTTTATAAGTCATATAGAAAATTCCTTTCTTTGTTAAAATAGAAATAAATTTTTATGAAGATAGTGGGGAATATAGTAAGACATCGAACTTCTTTGCATGAAACTAGGAGAAGTTCTGCATTGTTAGTATAAATTATCATGAGCGTGTTGCCCATGATAATTTATCCCGCATTAACGGGCAGTAAGACTCCCACCTCAAAATTTAGCTGGAGCAAAGAAGTTAGGTGGGAGATTAACTGCCCGTAAACGCCCGATTGGTTCAACTAATAATCAGTGGGGATGAACAAAAACCCCACTGATTAAAGTTTCACTTTATCATTATCGTAACAACTCTAAAGATAGAGTGCAATAATGGAAGTTTTCCAATTTACGATGGTTGTTTTTCGTGCGAACGAGAAAATAATATTTCCAGCAAGATAGCCATTACAGATCCAAGAACAAGACCGTTACTTAAAAATGAAGCCAAAAATGGTGGTAGCGTAGAAAACGCTCCTGCTGGAACGAACATAACGCCGACTCCTGTAAAGATTGAAAGGCCTGCTACTTTAAATAATTGTTCTTTATTTTGTACAGTGTCATATTCGCGGAAAGCTAGACCAATCATGCTTGCAAATACAGGATAAATTGCAGCATACCCAACTGCAACGGGGATGGCTGCAAAGAATGAAGTAATCTTTGGGAATATACTAACAAGAATGATAAAGCTTGACCCTAACATAAATGGAAGGCGCTTATAAATATTTGTCGTTGCAATAAATCCTGCGGATCCAGAAATGGCAACAGGACCAATGGCTGAAAATAGACCGCCTAGCAATTGATTTATTCCTGTTATAATGCCAGCTTGTTTGAAGCGATCTGGAGCAGCATCTTCTTCATACTTAGAAACAACCTTTTGTACAACGCGAATACTTGCTAACATATTTGTTAGCAGTAGTAGTGTGACGAAAACTACCGTAATTGCCATGTTCCATTCAATGCGAGGCATTCCGAAAACAAACAGAGATGGAAGACGAATTATATCTGTCACAGGTGTTACTGGATTAGATAATCCGAAGCACGCAAATAATATCCAGCCGCAGACGATACTGAAAAGAACGGAATATTGTCCAATAATAGGTATCTTCATAATGAAAAAAGATAGTAAAATAACAATGAGTGAAAGAATAAATACCTTTGGCTGTACTTCTGTATGTTGTCCATCAAGGCCAAACATGCCTTTTAAGAAGGAGCCACTAAGTTGTGCGACCAAAAGGAATAAATACGTTCCAATTACTGTCGGTGTAAAGTAACGAACTAGTTTATCAATAAGTCCAAAAACACTAAGAATAATACAAATGATGCCACTTAATAGGAAAGCGTACTGAAGGACCTTAAGTGTTTCATTGCTTGATCCAAATAATACGACGCCTAAACTTGCATACAAGGAGAAAATTCCCCACCAAAGGCCTGCAGGACCTTCTTGGATAGGAAGTTTATGACCAAATATGGCTTGCAAGAGACCGGCAAAACCGAGAACAAATAATGTTCTTTGTACAAACGCGATAGCTTCAGCGCCATCAAGGCCGTAACTAGTTGCGACACTAATTGGTACAATAAGACTTCCAGCTAAAATAAATAGTGCCCATTGTAAGGCAGAAAGAAATAGCTTCATTATATCAACCGCTTTCATAGATTCCGTTTTCTAGTATATACGTATTTCATTTCCTCTGGCAAAGATTGTAGATAGAGAAAAGAGTTGAAACGTAATATGAATGTACGGAAGCAATTATGGATAGCGGTTATATGTATGACTTTTGTTGTAATTCTAGGAATGCTATGACAATTGAAGAGATTAGCTTGTTTCAAGCATTTTGGATGACGATGATTACTGTATTGATGGTTGGATATTGCGAATCCGTTAACAGTGCATTATATTGATACAGTATTGTATGGAATAGAGCAATCATTTGTAATTGAAGAAATTCAAGTTGGTAAAGATTCTAACTTAGCTAGTAAATTGTTATTAGAGAGTAATGTGAGAAATCAATTTGGTGTAACAATTTTAGCGATTTTAAGAGATGGGGATATTATCCATAATCCAACGGGGCAGGAAAAACTGCAAGAACATGATATGATAATAGTATTTGGTTCAGTGGAAAAACTGAGGCAATTTGAGAAAGAACTACAAAGTAAGAGGTGACAAGGAATGCAAGTATCTAGCGATAAGGTTTTAAATAAAATGGCGAGTGAAATTGCAAAGGCAAAAAGTAGTGAAGGACAAAAATCAAAAGAGCATTTATTAGTTGTGCGTGCATTATGTGATTTATTATTAGATGAACAAGTTGAGCCTTCTACGTATAGAGAACCACAAGTTCAATCACAAATAATCGGATCTCAGCCTATAACAACAGTTCAACCGGTTATGCCAGTTTCTGGAGAACCTGTGTATATAAAAGAAGAAGGTGCAAATGGTAATTCTTTATTTGATTTTTAGGGATTAAATCGTTTGGATTATATGTGAAAATTGCTTATGATAAAAATAAAAAGGGGAATTAAGATGAAAATTTTCTTTTTACTAGGTTGTATTGCAGCGGGGCTATCTGTTGCATTAGGGGCTTTTGGAGCACATGGTTTAGAAAATAAAATTTCTGCAAAAATGTTAGAAGTGTGGAAGACGGGCGTTACATATCAAATGTTTCATGCAGGTGGCTTATTCGTAGTCGCTCTATTAATGGACAAAATGCAATCATCACTTTTAAACACTGCAGGTTGGCTTATGGTAGCTGGGATTATTATGTTCTCAGGCAGTCTTTATGCATTAAGTACAACAGGTATTAAATTCTTTGGCCCAATCACACCCCTTGGTGGTGTAGCGTTTATTGTGGCGTGGATTTTAGTCGGAACTGCAGTTGTAAAAGGGTTATAAAAAACAAAAGCTGGCATTCGCCAGCTTTTTTTTATGGTCTTGGAGCATAAGTTGCTTGTTGACCAGGTAAATACGTAATTTCTCCTGGGAATTCTACATAATCTAAATAAATCATTAGTAGTAAAAAGCGTTTTCCAGATTTCGGCTCACTAATTACGATATGATCACGGCCAGCTGCCTCGATGATCCCTGTATAAGATTGTGTACCAAGCGAACTACCGCGTTCATAAGTCATTACAACTGTAGCTGGCTTACCCTTATTTAAACGAAGGATGTTTTCAATATACGATTGCTCTAGTGGTAACATACCTTGAGAAACTGCAAGTTGAGCCTGAGCAGCTTGTTGTTGCATCGCTTGCTGTTGTTGCATCGCTTGCTGTTGTTGCTGCGCGGTCATTTGTTGCGGTTGCACATAAGTTCCAGATGGTTGATAAAAACCTGTTCCGTAGTACGGGTTTTGTTGCTGTGTCATTCAAAAATCCCTCCTCATTTTCATTCCTTAATATACGCTTGGACAATCCTCCCCGGATGGTTGGAAGAAGCAGTGCTTTTTAAAACGTCCAGAGTTTTGCTGGTTATACCAAGTTGGTGGGCAAGGACCTTCAGGTCTAAAAAACCATAAAGCGAAATTTGCAGGCCAAAAACGTTGCCCTTGAATTGTTCGACGGGCTAAGGCAATATCTTGTTCTCTTGCTCGTTGATAAAAATACCCTTTTTGAGTAGCTTCAAAACCACCAGGATTTTGATAAACCATCTGACGTAAGTTCCGTACTTTTTTAAAATCTAAACAATTTCCGCGGACACGATTTACACCGACATTTCCAACCATTAGCATGCCTTGTTGTCCTTCTCCTTCAGCTTCAGCACGCATGAGTCTAGCTAATAACTTTACATCTTCTTCTGTATGTGCGATAACACCCATTATGTGTCACCTCTCTTTTTGGAATACCCTTTGGAAAGAGGTTTTTCTTAGATGAAGTGTGGAACAATTACTAGTTCATACGTATGAGAAAAAGGACGCAGATATGACAACCAAACGAAGTTTTACATCTAGAGGGGAAAATAAAAAAAGCTAGCGTGAGCTAGCTTTTCATCATTAAAATACTTTAGACCATAAATTTGAGAAGAAATCGCCAATTGAACGCATTGTTAATACGAACCAATTTGCTTTTTCTACTTCTTCAGTCGTTTTTGCAGTAACTTTTATACTTTTATTTCCGTCTAAGAAACCATATTTATCAGATGGTTCTAAGACGATTGAACCTACCTTTGCATCTTTCTTAATAGGAGCAACTAAATGCTCATCTTCAGCAAGTGATTTATCTGCTTCAGTAGAAATTTTGTAAGGTGATTTGCTACCTTTTGCAGTAACTACTGCCACTTCTTTTTCTGGTGCAACTGTTACGTAGTCTTCTTTTCCTTTTACTACAGAAATTTTGTTATTTTTATCGATTTTTAATTTCTGTTTTTCGAAGTTATTAAATCCATATTCAATTAATGCGCGAGATTCTGTGAAACGTTCGTCCATTGATTTCGTTTTAATAATAACAGATATAAGACGTAAATCACCGCGTTTTGCTGTAATGGTAAAACCATACCCAGCTGTATCGGAACTTCCTGTTTTTAAACCATCTGCTCCTTCATAAGAGAAAGCAGCACCTGGTAACATCCAGTTCCAATTTTCCATACGAATTGGTTTTGGATGATTATCTGGGAAGTTTCTAAATCTTTGTTTTGTATCCTCTAGCATTTCTGGATACTTTGTAATAATTGTTTTTGAAAGAATGCCCATATCGCGAGCTGACATGGAGTTTTCTCCATTCGGATCAGTTCCTTCAGGATGTTTTCCTTTTAAATCAGCGTTATTTAACCCAGTAGCGTTTACAAATTTATATTTCTTTAACCCTAGTTTTTTCGCATGTTCATTTGCGAGATTTAAGAAGTTCTTTTCACTTCCTGCAAGTAATTCTGCTAAAGCAATACTAGATCCATTTGCAGAGAAGATAACGATAGAATGGTATAATTCTCTTACAGTATATTGACGTCCTTTTTCGAACGGCACGTTAGAGAATTCATTATTACGTGAAACTTCATAAGCGTAATCAGAAATAGTTACTTTCGTATCCCAAGTGATTTTTCCTTCTTTAATTGCTTCTAATACGGCATAAATAACAATTAATTTTGACATACTAGCGATAGCTAGTAATTCATCTGGATTTTGTTCATGCAGTATTTTTCCTGTATCCGCATCAAATAGCAGTGCAGCAGCTGCCTCTATATGTATTTTTTCTTCTGCATGGGATGTTGTTACTCCTAAGGAAGAAATTGACAATAGAGACACTAGTAAAATAGACAAGATTTTCTTCATATACATTATCACCTTCGCATCGTTATTAGCATATAGCTCGTACCATTTTAGCATAAATTTGGATATAGAAAGGTTACAATTTTGTAAGGAAATTGAAAAGGATTTGTCGATTTTTGTTCAAATTTGCAGAGAAAAGAAGTTTTTTGAGGAGAAATATAGAGGGTAATAAAAAAAGGAACGAAATTCGTTCCTTTTTTACGATTTATATGTGTAAAAATTTCTCTACCTTTTCGTCTGGTAAAATGTTTCCAACGAAAAATGTTCCGAATTCACCATAACGAGCACTTACTTCATCGAAGCGCATTTCATATATAAGTTTCTTAAATTGAAGAACATCGTCAGCAAATAATGTTACGCCCCACTCAAAATCGTCAAATCCAATTGATCCTGAAATAACTTGGCGCACTTTACCTGCGTACTGGCGACCGATTTTGCTATGGCTGTACATAAGTTTCTTACGTTCATCCATAGGAAGCATATACCAGTTATCATTACCTTGGCGACGCTTATCCATTGGATAGAAGCAAATGTGATTTGCTTTCGGTAACTCAGGATATAAGCGAGCTAAGATTTGTGGGTTTTGGTATGGGTCTTCATCAGCTGGAAGATAGTTGCTTAGTTCAACAACAGATACGTAAGAATATGCAGGAACTAAATATTCAGCTAATGTTGTTTTATTTAATTCTGTTTCGATTTCATTTAACTCTTCCATTGTTGGACGTAAGATCATAAGCATAATATCTGCTTTTTGACCAACAACTGTATACATTGCATGACTGCCTTTTTTTGCAGTAGCTACTTCGTTCCATTTTTCAACGACATTTAAAAATTCAGACACTGCTTGTCCGCGTTCGTCACTAGATAATGTTTTCCATGCTGCCCAATCAATAGAACGTAAATCATGTAAACAATACCAGCCATCTAACGTTGTTGTTGCTTCACTCATTCTATTCACCTCAGTTAATGATATTTTACACGTTAACTATAGCATATATAGGATTAAAAACATCTACATAAAGTTTCGGCGCATAAAACTGTCACATTTATATTTACTGGAAAACGGGAGAAAATAAGGCTTAAGTAGGCTTATTTTTCCGGCTGAATTTTATGAAAATATAATCATTTTCATTTTATCTATTTTTTGGGAGCTATAAGTTTAAAATATAGCTGAAAAGAAGTATTCTTAAAGGTAGAGTTTTTAACATTTGTAGGAGGGTTTATTCGTGAGCAATTTATTTACAGCAGTAAAAGAAAAAGTTCAAGGAAAAGGCATTTCTATCGTACTTCCTGAAGGAACTGATGAAAGAATTTTAGGCGCTGCAGAGCGTTTAGCAAAAGAAGAGTTAGTAAAACCAATTTTAGTTGGTAATAAAGAAGAAATTAGCGCAAAAGCTGCTAGCATGAACTTAACATTAGCAGGCGTTGATATTTACGATCCAGCTACATACGAAGAGATGGATGCAATGGTAGCATCTTTCGTTGAACGCCGTAAAGGTAAAGCAACAGAAGAAGATGCTCGTAAAATTCTTAAAGACGAAAACTACTTCGGTACAATGCTTGTATACATGGGTAAAGCACAAGGTTTAGTAAGTGGTGCAGCTCACTCTACAGCTGATACAGTTCGTCCAGCACTTCAAATTATTAAAACAAAACCAGGCGTTACAAAAACTTCAGGCGTATTCATCATGGTACGTGAAGAAGAGAAGTATGTATTCGCTGATTGCGCAATTAACATTGCACCAAACAGCCAAGATTTAGCTGAAATTGGTATCGAAAGTGCGAAAACTGCTGAACTATTCGGTATTGACCCACGCGTTGCTATGTTAAGCTTCTCTACAAAAGGTTCTGCGAAATCTCCAGAAACAGAAAAAGTTGTAGAAGCAACTCGTATTGCGAAAGAAATGGCTCCTGAATTAACTTTAGATGGAGAATTCCAATTCGATGCTGCATTCGTACCATCTGTAGCTGAGAAGAAAGCTCCAGGTTCTACAATTAAAGGTGATGCTAACGTATTCGTATTCCCAAGCTTAGAAGCTGGTAATATCGGCTACAAAATCGCTCAACGCTTAGGTAACTTCGAAGCAGTAGGACCAATCTTACAAGGTTTAAACATGCCTGTAAATGACCTATCTCGTGGATGTAACGAAGAAGAAGTGTACAAGTTAGCTTTAATTACGGCAGCTCAAGCACTTTAATTCTATAATGAATTAGTATGAAAAAAGACCACCCTATTTCTTTTGAAATGTGGGTGGTCTTTTTTATTTCTCTAAGCCAAGTGCTTTATTGTTACGATCAATAATACGTTGTAAATTTGTCTCATATAAAGGAACTTCATCTACTGTTAGCTGAGATGATGTTAACTTTGGAGCGAATTGTTGCAACGTTTTTAAAAGGCGCATCATTAAATCTTGTACTGTAATTGTTTCGCCAAGTAATTCAGAGAGTGAAGCCATCGTACTCGGTACAATTTCAGGGTACGTAAATCGCGTTTCTTCTCCTTGAATTGCTACGTTGTAAAAATCACGAACGAGTGCGGCACGCTCAGATCCGCTTCCTGTCGCACATAAGTAAATTTGTACAGCAACGCCTCCGCGAATACGACGCTGAGAAATACCAGCAAATTTTTGATCGCGAATGCTCAAATCGTAGCTACCAGGACAATAAGAACCAACAATTTCTTTTGCTTCGATAGTAACATCGTAATCTTTTAACATTTCCTTAATTAAATGCCACATCGTATCGTATCCAAGGTCGATATCGATACCCTTTTCTGTTTCTTGGAATAAAAGTGATACGTTTAAAACACCTTCATCAAGTACGACAGCAAGTCCACCAGAATTACGAACGATAACATTGAAGTCGTTTTCCTTTAAAAAGGAAATACCTTCTTCTAAATGTGGTAGGCGTGAATCTTGAATGCCAAGAACAATTGTATTGTGATGAACCCAAGAGCGCATTGTTGCAGCGGATAGACCATTTCCAATACTTGTGCATAACGTGTCATCCATTGCGAATGACTGAAGTGCATGGAAAGTTGGTCCTAAACTAGACTGATCTACAATACGCCACTCTGGCTGAGATAAAATCGAACGGGAATTGCTCATATAACTAACCCCTTATTTTTAAAATGACAATCTCTATTATAGCAAAAAATGTAGAAAGGGGTTTTCTCATATATAAAGGGAAGTTTAGAGGTGAAAGAATAAAAAGGATGCATTGCATGCATCCTTTTTATTCTGCAATTTTTTCTAAGTTACCGTTTCGATCCATGCGGAAAGATGTTTGTGAGCGTTCCTCATCATCCATTACTGCTAATTTACGAGCACGGTTCATAATATTCATAAGTGTTTCGTAATCCTCTTGTACAGTATGAGATTGTTGTTCTAATTTTTCTAGTTTCTTTTCTAGTTCTTCATTTCGCAGGATTTGCGTTTTAATTTCTTGTTTCAATCTCGTATTCTCGTTTTCAAGAGCTGTTACTTTTATATTTGAAGATCCAACTGTTTGTAAAAAGTAAATAACATCTTGCATTGTTATTGAGCTTTTTGGATCAGGGACAGTCGGCTTTTGATATGGAGTAGCTTCTGTATATTGAACAGCTGTTTCATACGGTACGTGTTCTTCATAATCAGTTATCGCCGCCGCTGAAGCTGGTGGTGTGTAAAGCAAACGTTTTTTTGTCTGTTCACCGCCCGCAGCACGCATTTTATCTTTACGATGTTTTTTTGCTAGTTGAAGAGCTTGTTCATAGCTATAGCGAACAACAGCATTCCAGCGGAAACCACAAGCAGCAGATGTGCGATTCAACTGATCTCCTACTTCTTCAAAAGCATTTAATTGAGTACTTCCTTCTCGAACATGGCGAAGCACCGTTTCAGCAAGTAATAAATCGTCCTCGTCTGTCCAAGCATCTTGTCTTACTTTCATAGATTCAACTCCCTTTCTTTTTATGAACTTCCTATTTTTATAATGGGCAAAAAAATGAACTTTTATACAAAGCTTTTAAAAATATGGTAGATTTCAATGAAGAGAAGAAATGTGGCTATGAATGATGAAAGCTTTTGAAGGAGAAAATATAAAAAATAGGTAGCTTTATATAGGAATAGAGCTACGCCCGGAGACTTGCAACAAGCTTCAAAGAGCGGTAAAATACCATTTAGTGTTTATTTTTAAATGTACTTGTGAAAAGTTTAAAATAGAGGAAGTGTTATATATAATGGGAAACGAATTTCGTGTGTGTGATGATTGTCAGGCAACGAACGTTAAAACGTTGATTCCGAAGTTAAAAAAAGTAGATTCATGTGCAACGATTGAGGTTGCATGTCAGTCTTACTGTGGCCCTGGTCGTAAAAAATCATTCGCGTTTGTAAATAATCGTCCAGTTGCGGCTCCAACAGAAGACGAATTAATTGTAAAAATTGAAGCAAAATTAAATAAGTAAGAAAAAGAAGAGTGAACAGATTACTCTTCTTTTTTTATGTCCATAAGATAGCGTTTTGTATGAATTCGTATTTCAAAATAATGGTTGACAGTCTTTTGACGTGGTAGGTAGAATAGAAAGTGTCTGATTCTGATAATCATTATCACGAAAAAGGTCAATTCACCTAATTTTTTTATTATTATTTGAGAATAAATTTCATTTTATTAAATATATGTTGTTGGTTAGGATGGTTGAGGGATGGAAGCGAGCGCAAGGAGTATAGAACAGCAAGATGTGAATGTTAAAGAGATTAAGAGCAGACCGCTCGTTGCTTCTATTATTTTAATAGCAGGCACAATTTTGTTAGCTTTAAGCATGGCAGTTTCTATTTCGTTTGGTGCAGCAGATATTAGTTTAAAGACCGTTTGGCAAGCTGTATTTCAGTTTGATGGGTCTATCACGCATCATAACGTAATTCAAGAACTTCGTATGCCTAGAGCAATAGGGGGCGTAGTTGCAGGTGCCTTTTTAGCGGTATCAGGAGCAATTATGCAAGGTATGACACGAAATCCACTTGCATCCCCATCGTTAATGGGGATTACAGATGGTGCAGTATTCGGGATTGCAATTATGTATGCATTCTTCCCTAATTCACCTTATTTAATGTTCGTTATCGCATCTTTTATTGGAGCTGCGTTTGGAGCTAGCATTGTATATGGTATTGGGTCTTCTTCACCAGGTGGATTAACGCCTGTGAAATTAGCTTTAGCTGGTGCAGCAATTAGTGCTTTATTAGGGGCAATTTCATCTGGAATTGCATTGTATTTCAACCTTGCCCAAGAGGTAAGTATGTGGAATGCAGGCGGTGTTGCCGGAGTGAAATGGCAAAGTATTAATATGTTAGTACCGATTGGTCTTGTTTGTCTCGTTATAGCAATTATGATGTCGAGGTATATTACCATTTTAAGCTTTGGTGAAGAAATTGCGATTGGACTTGGTCAAAATACGACATTAATTAAATTTATCGGAACAGTACTTGTTCTTGTATTAACAGGTTCTGCGGTTTCTATGGCAGGATCGGTTGGATTCGTTGGACTTGTAATTCCGCATATGACTCGTTTCCTTGTAGGCTCAGACTATAGATGGGTTATTCCATGTTCTGCAGTCTTAGGTGGATTATTAATTGAATGTGCAGATATGTTATCGCGCGTTATTAATCCACCATTTGAAACGCCAATTGGAGCAATTACAGCGCTAATTGGAGTGCCATTCTTCCTCTACTTAGCACGTAATGAAGGGAGAGGAAAAATGTGAGGACGAGCGTCTTAACAAAAAAGAACATTTCTATTTTAACGATTTTAGTAGGATTAATCGTTGCTGTATTTTTAATAAGTTTAAATACCGGAACATTTAAAATTCCTCCAATAGATGTATTAAAGTCACTAGTTGGATTGGGTGCAGAAGATCAATCTGTTATTTTATTTGAATTTCGTATGCCGCGTATGGTTATTGCTATATTAGTTGGTTCTGCATTAGCTATGTCAGGTGCAATTTTGCAAGGGCTATCACGAAACCCACTTGCTGATCCAGGTATTATAGGTATTAACGCCGGAGCGGGATTAACAGTTGTTGTATTCGTCTACTTTTTCTTTGGAAAAGTTGGAACTGGTACATTTTTATCTGTGTTTATCCTTCCATTCTTCGCGCTAGTTGGTGCGATATTAGCAGCGGTTATTATTTATTTACTAGCATGGAAAGACGGTGTTTCATCAACTCGATTAATTCTTGTTGGTATCGCTGTTGCAGCCGGATTTGGTGCGGTTAGTTTAATTTTCTCTATGAAGATGACATCTAACGACTTCCGTTTTGCAACGATTTGGTTGGCAGGAAGTTTATGGGGAACAGATTGGAAGTTCGTACTAAGTGTACTCCCATGGATGATTATTTTCTTACCACTTGCCATTAGTAAAGCACACATATTAAATGTAATGAATTTAGGCGACTCTACAGCAGTTGGCCTTGGTGTAAACGTAGAAAAGGAAAGACGTAAATTATTATTTATTGCAGTTTGTTTAGCTGGTGCATCTGTTGCGGTGGCGGGAGGCATTGGTTTTATCGGTTTAATGGCTCCGCATTTAGCGAGACGCCTTGTTGGTGGTAAACATCAAATTATGTTACCAACGGCTGCATTAATAGGAACGTTCTTGCTTTTATTTGCAGATGTAATTTCAAGAAGTGTGTTACCAACTTCAGAAATACCGGTCGGTCTTGTTATTTCTGTAATTGGCGCACCATATTTCATATATTTACTTATGAGGACAAAATAAAGGGAGGCTTTTTGTATGGCAACTTTAGCAGTTGATGCGGTATCTGTTGGGTATAATGAAGGGTTAATTATAGATGGATTAACAGTTGAAATTCCGGAAGGACAAATTACAACGATTATTGGACCAAATGGTTGTGGGAAATCCACATTATTAAAAACGGCTTCTCGTATTTTGAAAGCAAAACGAGGTACTGTTTATCTTGATGGAAAAGCAATTGAGAAACAGCCAACGAAAGAAATCGCAAAGAAAATGGCGATTTTACCACAAACTGCAGAAGTGCCAACAGGCCTTACTGTGTTTGAACTTGTTTCATATGGACGTTTTCCTCATCAAAAAGGATTTGGAACATTGAAAGAAGAGGATTACCGCTACATTCATTGGGCACTTGAAGTGACGGGGATGACAGAATTCGCAAATCGTCCAGCAGAAGCTTTATCAGGTGGTCAACGTCAACGTGTATGGATTGCGATGGCTCTTGCACAAGGAACAGATTTACTTGTGTTAGATGAACCAACAACATACTTAGATATGGCTCATCAACTTGAGATATTAAACTTACTGAAGAAGTTAAACAAAGAAGAAGGCAGAACGATTGTTATGGTTATTCACGATTTAAATCATGCTTCTCGTTTCTCTGATCATATGATTGCATTAAAAGCAGGTAAGTTAATGAAACAAGGAACGCCAGATGAAGTTATGACGAGTGAAACACTTCGTAACGTATTTGAGATTGAAGCGCAAATCGTTCCATGTCCAGTAAACTGTAAACCAATTTGTTTAACATACGATTTAGCGATGATTAATAATCAATTGCGTAAAAAAGCATAATTAATAGAATTTCCCCCTCTTAAAGAGGTGAGAGGGGGAGTTCTAATGGACGTTGAGCTTCTTACCCACGGATGGGAAGTTGAACGCCCGTTAGAACGGGTTATAAACAACAATTAATAAAAATATATTAATTAAATGTTGTTTCGTTTCTTATAGTTACATGCAAATTATAAGAGAAATACAGCTAGAAGGAGTCGGAATATGAAGAATTTTAAAATGGCACTATTAGCAATGGTACTAGTTGTTACTTCTGTACTATTTGCAGCTTGTTCTAACAAAGAAGAAGAAAAGAAAGCAGATGCGAAAACTGAAGAGCGCACTGTACAACACGCAAAAGGGGAAATTAAAATTCCTGCAAATCCAAAGAAAATTGCTGACCTTAGTGGTTCAACAGAAGAATTATTAATTTTCGGTATGAAACCGATTATTACTGCAAATACAACACAAGAAAAAATTGATTCACATATTGAGAAGAAATTGAAAGATGTAAAACCGGTTGGTTCTGCGTGGGGCGATAAAATTAACATCGAAGCAGTGGCTGCTGCAAAACCAGATTTAATTATTGTAAACAATCGTCAAGAAAAGATTTATGATCAATTATCTAAAATTGCACCAACAGTTATGTTAAAAACTCCATTAGACCAATGGCGTCCAAAATTCGAAGAAGTAGGTCAAATCTTCGGTAAAGAGAAAGAAACAAAAGAATGGTTCAAAAAGTATGATGAAAAAGCAAGCAAATTACATGACAAAATCGTTGCTAAAACTGGCGATGCAACATTCATGAAAATGGCTGCATATCCAAATGCATTCCGTGTATACGGTGACTACGGTTACGGTAGCGTAATCTTTGGTGATTTAAAATTACCAGCAGTTAAAGGTACACCAACTGATAAACCGTTAGTACAAATACAAAAAGAAGCTTTAATTGATTACAACCCAGATTACTTATTCGTATTTACAACTGGTGACGGTTCTCAGCGTCTAAAAGAATTCCAAGAAGAATCAATTTGGAAAAATATGAACGCTGTTAAAAACAACCATGTATTTACAATCAGTAATGAAGATGTAAACAAAGGATACTTCCCACTAGGTAAAGAAATGATCCTAGACGAAGTTACTGAGTTCATTTTAGGAAAATAATATATGAAGAAAAATCACCTTTGCTTTGGTAAAGGTGATTTTTCTTCATATAACAGGAATTAATATAGTCTTTCATTTCTTTCTGTTTCCTATATCGTTTATAATATATAGTAAGAATGCAGTAAAGAAAGGGGGATGTCGGAAAGTGGTATATTTAAACGACAAACTCAGCGAAACAAAAGTGTTTAAAGACCCAGTACATAAATATGTACACGTGCGTGATCGCGTTATTTGGGATTTAATCGGAACGAAAGAATTTCAACGCTTGCGCCGTATTAAGCAGCTTGGTACGACATTTTTTACATTTCACGGTGCAGAGCATAGTCGCTTTACTCATTCGTTAGGTGTATATGAAATTATTCGTCGTATGATTGATGATGTGTTTGATGGCAGACCGAACTGGAATGCTGAAGATAGATTGTTATGTTTATGTGCGTCATTACTTCATGATGTCGGTCACGGCCCATTTTCTCACTCGTTTGAAAAAGTATTTTCGTTAGATCATGAGAAATTTACGCAAAAGATTATCGTTGGTGATACGGAAATTAATCGTGTGTTAAGCCGTGTGGATAAGGATTTCCCGCAAAAGGTAGCAGATGTAATTGCGAAAACATCTACTAATAAATTAGCGATTAGTATGATTTCGAGCCAAATTGATGCCGATCGTATGGATTATTTATTAAGAGATGCATATTTTACTGGTGTAAAGTATGGGAACTTTGATATGGAACGTATACTGCGTGTCATGCGCCCGTACGGTAATCAAGTGGTCATTAAAAATAGTGGTATGCATGCTGTAGAGCATTATATTATGAGCCGTTATCAAATGTATTGGCAAGTATATTTTCATCCGGTAACACGTAGTGCAGAAGTAATTTTAACGAAGATTTTACACCGAGCTAAATCGTTGCATGAGAAGTATTATGCGTTTAAAAATCATCCTGTTCATTTCTATTCTTTATTTGAAGAAGAAGTAACAGTAGAGGATTATTTAAAGTTAGACGAGAACGTAATGTATTATTACTTCCAAGTATGGCAAGACGAAGAAGATCCGATTTTAAGTGACTTATGCCGCCGTTTTATGAATCGAAATCTATTTAAATATGTAGAGTTTACAGATAAGCACGGTTTAGATAATTGGATGGAGCTAAGTAGCTTATTTAAAAAAATTGGACTAGACCCAGAGTATTATTTAGTTGTTGATTCAACATCGGATTTACCGTATGACTTTTACCGCGCAGGAGAAGAAGAAGAGCGTCTGCCAATCTTACTTCTTATGCCGAACGGGGAACTTAGAGAGCTTTCGCGTGAATCGGATATTGTTGAGGCGATTACAGGTAAGAAGCGAACGGATCAAAAGCTATTCTATCCGCATGATTTAATCTATGAAGATGGAAGAAAAGGAAAATATAAAGAGAGAATTATCGAGTTGTTAGAAGGAAAGAAATAAGAAGCAGCTAAGAGCTGCTTCTTATGAAAAAACTTGAAATTATTTGTCGCTTAAGCGTTTTCCGCCAACTGCATAATGGTTTTTAGACATTTCTTCGATGAAAACAACGATGTTTTCTTCAGGAGCACCAGTTGTTTCGCTTACTGCTGCTGTTACTTTCTCAGCAAGAGCTTTCTTTTGTTCTTCTGTGCGTCCTTCTAGCATTTTCACTGTTACGTATGGCATATATAATCGCTCCTTTTATGTAAGTTACACTCTTATTATAGCGGATTATGAGGAAGAACAATCGGAAAAACAAATAATTTCTTTTTTTGACATATTGAAGAGGAGATGAGTTATGGATCAGTTATTTAGATACCCATTGCAACAAATTCCATTGGTAGCAATGGCGATTATTATTGCGCTATCTGTGCATGAATTTGCACATGCGTATGTTGCATATAAATTTGGAGACGATACAGCGAAAAAGCAAGGACGTTTAACGTTATCACCGATGGCTCATTTAGATCCTATCGGTATGATTGCTGTATTAATTCTTGGATTCGGTTGGGCAAGACCCGTGCCTGTTAACCCATATAACTTTAAAAGACCGCGTCTTGCAGGAATATTAGTTTCTATTGCGGGACCGATAAGTAATCTTATCTTAAGTGCAATTGGTTTAATTATTTGGTATAGCTTAATAACATTTGGTGTGTTAGATGCGATGCCAATTGCAGTAGCAGATACGCTGGATCAATTTTTCCAAATTTTTATTATGCTTAATATTGTTTTACTTGTATTTAATTTATTACCAATCCCGCCACTTGATGGTTATCGCGTTGTGGAAGATTTAGCACCAGCAAATATTCGTGCGAAAATGACACAGTATGAAAAGTATGGATCAATTGCGTTATTAATTCTTGTTATTACACCGCTTAGCAATTACACAATTCAACCTATTTTCAATGTTGTTATTCCATATGTATTAGTATTTTTACAAAATATCATTGCGCCTATTTTCAGGCTTTTTTAATCATTAAGCGAGGAGGAGTTTACATATGACAGAGAAAAAGAAAAAAATCGGTTTTAATATCGTGAAAAATGATTCAACAGATGGACATGGTGGTTTTGGCGTTGGGGCATTAAGTTTAGAAAATATTTCTCCTGTATTTGTTGATGTATTAGAGAAAACTGCGTTCGTTGATATCGGTGCGATGCATGCGCGTAGTACAGTAGAAAAAGGAATTAAGTTTTTAACAAATAAAGATGAAGTTCCAAACGGAAAACCGTTTTGGCTCGTTTGGGTAACAATTGAAAGAACACCAAACGGTGCTTATTACGCAGGTGCAACAGC
Organism: Bacillus sp. FSL R12-0074; assembly: GCF_038005725.1. Taxonomy (NCBI): domain Bacteria; kingdom Bacillati; phylum Bacillota; class Bacilli; order Caryophanales; family Bacillaceae; genus Bacillus; species Bacillus sp. FSL R12-0074. The sequence goes on along the minus strand of NZ_JBBOTR010000001.1, from coordinate 5,227,668 downwards.
CTGTGAAATGACAGTAGACCGTGAAATTCGCCGCGGATATAAATCACTTCCAGAGCATGTAAATAAAATGGATAAATCACTAAAGCGTCACATCATGATTGATCATATGGATGAATCATCTAAAAAAGTACTTGGTACATTCTTAAAAGAGCATAATGAAGCAATTTGGAACGAATCTAGTGAAGAATTGCGCCACGCATTATTAGGCGAATAAAAATAGCTGACGGATTTCCGTCAGCTATTTTTTTACCACGGGAGATATTTTTTCCACCAACCCGTCTTTTTCTTCTCTTCACTAACCTTTTCGAACTCTTCCTTATCATCAACGTGATCCATACAATACTCTGTTGGCTCTGTACCTTTTGCGAAATACATTTTCACAGAAATGGGACAATTTTTTGTAGCAATCTTACCGTTTTCAGGATTAACATCGACTGCAACAACATCTGCTGGTTGTTTGAACTCTTGTTTAGGCTGTCCATCTAATCCTTTTTCCATTGTATCGGTCCATATTTTTTTTGCGTATCCTTGTTCTGCTACGTTTGAAATGGATTTAGGTTGATCGTATCCAATCCAAACCCCTGTTACAAGTTGTGGGGTAAATCCAATCATCCAACTATCAGTTTCTGTAGAACCAGACTTTCCAGCATATGTTCTTGATAGTTTGGATAACATCGATTGACCGGTCACAGCGGCATAACTGCTTAGTTTTTTATTAAACATCCCTGCCATCATTTCTTCCATCACAAAGGCTTTGCTTTTATCTAGAACTTGTTTACTTTCTAAATGAGCATCGTATAGCATATTTCCTTCATGATCAACGATGCGCCTTATAAAGATTGGTTTTACTTCTTTCCCGCCGTTTGCAAACATGCTATAAGCATTGACCATTTCAATTGGTTTTACAGGAGATGTGCCGAGAGCAAGAGACGGAACATCTTTTAATGCGCTAGTAATACCGAATTGCTTCGCTGTTTTTGTAAGAATGTCTTCGCCTAAAAATAGATTTGTCTTCACAGCATATACGTTATCAGAAACAGCGAGTGCTTGTGCCATTGTCACAAAGTCGTCTGCATAATAGTTTTTATAATTTTTCGGTTTATATTTGGAAACACCATCACCTAAAGTGAATACAGTGTATTCGCTTTTCAAGCGCGTAGCAGGGGTGAATCCTCGTTCTAAGGCTGCGTAATATAGGAATGGCTTAAATGTAGAGCCAGGCTGACGAGCGGCTTGTGTAGCTCTGTTAAATTGACTCGTATTATAATCAGTTCCTCCAACAAGGGCAGCCACTTCACCCGTTTTTGGATTCATAGAGACGAGGGCAGTTTGGATGTTTGTTGTTTCAGGTATATGATTTTTTACAGCTCGCTCTGCTACAGATTGTAATTTAGGGTCTAGCGTTGTATAAATACGTAAGCCACCTCGCTGTAAGGCTTGCTCATCTAATCCGATATCACGAAGAAGAGAAGCTTGTACAGCATCTTGGAAATAAGGCGCGACCTCTGCCACTTTTTTCGTATCTAATGAGGCGAAAGTTAGCGGTTCCTTTTTTGCCGAGGTAGCTTGCTGTTTTGTAATATAACCTTGTTCTACCATTTCATCTAGTATGAGAGATTGACGCCCTTTAGCACGCTCCTCTTTTAAAAAGGGAGAGTAGAAGCTAGGTCCTTTCGGAATGCCTGCGAGCATACTAGCTTCTGCTAATGTTAATTCTTTTGCAGTTTTATCGAAATACAGGCGAGAAGCAGCTTCGATTCCGTAAGCACCATGCCCGTAATAAATTGTATTTAAATATCCTTCTAAAATATGATTTTTATTATAGTTCACTTCAAGGCGAACGGTATACATTGCCTCTAATAGTTTACGCTTCCATGTTTTATCATGATCTAAGTATAGGTTACGAGCGTACTGTTGTGTAATAGTACTAGCACCTTGTACTTTTGCCATTGCTTTTAAATCGGCAACAATGGCACCAACAATGCGCTTTATATCAAATCCATGATGTTTGTAGAATCGTTGATCTTCAATAGATAGTGTTGCCTCTTTTACATAAGGAGAAATTTCATCAAGAGATACATTATAGCGCTTTTGTGTTTCATTACTTTGTCCTATAACGGTGTCATCATTAGCGTAAAAGACACTCGTTTGCGGCACTGCAACAGGGGGAGGCCCCATAATTTTTGCAGCTATAATGATAATAAAAAAGGAAAAAACGAAAAAAAGAACACAAGAAAACATTACGGTGAAGAAAAGACGTTTATATTTTTTAAGTTTTGGATTCATAGTTTGATCCATCTTTTTCAGCCCCTCATTAATACAAGCATTATTGTATTAGTATTGAGGGTTTTCGTTTATTTTAAACAATGAAATTTTGAAAACAAAAAAGCCCCTTCAATTAAGAAAGGAGCTCAAAGGCACGTGCTGGCCAATCGGTAATGATGACATCTACACCATAGTCAATCATAGTTTGTAAATCTTTATATTCATTAATAGTGTAAGGACGAAAAACGTATCCTTGCCCCTGTGCTAATTGGACAAACTCTTTCGTTAATAATTGAAAGTTTGGATGTAATCCAGTCGCCTCGCGCCTTTTTGCTTCAGCAATAGGATCTGCAAGTGGTGTATCGTACAAAATCGCTCTTGGAATTTCTGGAGCAATTTCTGCTAATAATGAAACGGAATCGTGGTTAAATGATGAAAATACAATTTGATTGGATAGATGATATTCACGAACAAGAGCAACAACTTTTTCTTCAATATTTGGATAATGAAGAACATCTGTTTTTAATTCAATGTTAAGTTGTAAATTTGTTGTAGAGAGCCAAATAAATACTTCTCGTAATGTTGGGATTTTCGCCTCATGGAAAGAAGGATCTTTATGGCTACCAGCATCTAAAGCTTGTAATTCCTCTACAGTTTTCTCAGAAACAAGTCCCACGCTATTTGTTGTGCGGTCCACCGTTTCATCATGAATAACAACTAGTTCACCATCTTTTGATAGATGAACATCAAGTTCAATTCCGTGAGCCCCAATGCGTTCAGCCTCTTGGAAGGCAATCATCGTATTTTCTGGGTGTGTTCCTTTTACCCCGCGATGAGCGAAAATAAGTGGTTTATTCATGTGGAAATCTCCTTATCATCTCTTTTCTTTTATTATGAAACTGCTTTGAGAAAAATACAATTCATATGACAAACATTTACAAAAGTATAACAGTTGCACAAAAGTTAACGTTAACGTAAAATGTAATAATCGGTGAAGGGAGGAATACACATGTATAAAATCGATGAAGTAACAAAGCAAGTTGGTTTAACAAAACGTACACTTCGTTATTATGAGGAAATTGGTTTAATTCATCCCCCAGAACGCAGTGAAGGGAATATTCGCCTGTATACAGACGAGGACATTGCGAGAATTAAAAGGATTGTGGAAGCGAAAGAAGTACTAGGAATTACGCTTCAAGAAATGCAACATTTCTTATCGTTAAAAGAAAGAATGGAACAAAGAAGAAATAGTGAGAATCCGCGTGACCGTGAAGTGATTCAAGAAATTAAAGAGATGCTTGAAAAACAAGTGCAAACGTTAGACGAAAAAATGGAGCAAATGCAGCGTGTTAAGGCAGAGCTAGAGGATAGTTTAAGCCGTGCAGTTACATTTTTAGAGAATACAAAAGGAGAGTAATCAAAATGGAGAGCAAACAAAAATTAGGGAGATTGATTACAGTGGTGGCTACCTTCCTTGCCTTTTCAGGTATAGGAGTAGTCGACCCAATTTTACCAAGTATTGCTGAACAAATTGGTGCTTCGCATTGGCAAGTCGAGATGTTATTTACAGCTTATATTTTAACGATGGCAATTATGATGTTACCAGCTGGAATATTCGCATCAAGATTTGGTGATAAACGAATGATGACGATCGGTCTTGCGATTGTAACTGTATTTGCATTTATATGTGGTATATCGCAAACGATTGCTCAATTATCTCTTTTCCGCGCGGGGTGGGGATTAGGAAATGCGATGTTCTTCGCAACGGCGATGACATTATTAATTGCATTAAGTAAAGAAGTTCATGAAGCAGTAGGATTATATGAAGCAGCTATCGGTTTAGGGATGGCAGGTGGACCTTTATTAGGCGGTATATTAGGTGGACATTCTTGGCGTTACCCATTTTTTGCGACGAGTATTTTAATTTCTTTAGCATTTATTTTAGTTTTCTTTTTTGTAAAAGAACCGGAGCGAAAAGTGAAGCGTAAAGCGGCAGGCGTAGGAGAATTACTTAACCTGGTGAAGTATAAACCGTTTATGCAAGGTGCTATTTCGGGAATGTTATACTACTACGGATTTTTCGTTGTGTTAGCATATTCACCACTGATTATGCATTTATCTGCTATTCAATTAGGATTTGTATTTTGCGGATGGGGATTAGCATTAGCTTACGGATCAGCAATTTTAGCGCATAAGCTAGAAGGTAAATATGAACCAAAAACATTGTTAAAAGGTAGTTTACTCGTATTTGCGATTTTCTTAATTGCACTATTCTTCGTTAAAATCATGTGGTTACAAATCGTGTTAATCGTTCTATCAGGATTAGCATCAGGCTTAAATAACGCGTTATTTACAAGTTATGTAATGGATATTTCACCTTATGAAAGATCTGTTACATCAGGTGTTTATAACTTCGTTCGTTGGTTAGGAGGCGCGATTGCTCCAATTTTATCAGGAGTCATCGGTCATACAGTTTCACCACAAAGTCCGTTTTTAGTCGGTGGAATTGTTGTGTTAGTTGGTTGCGTAATGATCTTAATTCCGATTCGTAAACCGGTAGAAATAGAGACAAAAACCCTTTCTTAAGAAAGGGTTTTCTTTCCTATTACAGAGCAATCCCTTTTCACATATATGTTAGAACCCTCTGACTAAAATATATTTTCGGTATTTTTGTACTTTTAACTATACTTTTTGGATGTTTTGTTTTATTTTTGTTAGGGGACATTAATGATGTCCCTATTATAAATTTGCATTGAAAGGCGTGATTGTACGATGGAACTATGGTTCACTGAAAAACAAACAAAGCATTTTGGAATTACGGCGCGTATTAACCGCACATTACATACGGAGCAAACAGAATTCCAAAAACTTGATATGGTTGAAACGGAAGAGTTCGGAAACATGCTTATTTTAGATGGCATGGTTATGACAACAGAAAAGGACGAGTTCGTTTATCATGAAATGGTAGCGCACGTACCTTTATTTACACATCCAAACCCTGAAAACGTATTAGTAGTAGGCGGTGGCGATGGTGGTGTTATTCGTGAAGTATTAAAACACCCAAGCGTAAAGAAAGCAACTCTTGTTGAAATTGATGGAAAAGTAATTGAGTACTCTAAACAATACTTACCATCAATTGCAGGCGCATTAGATGATGAGCGTGTAGAAGTAAAAGTAGGAGACGGTTTCCTACACATCGCAGAAAGCGAAAATGAATATGACGTAATTATGGTAGATTCTACTGAGCCAGTAGGCCCAGCAGTAAACCTATTTACAAAAGGCTTCTACGCTGGAATTTCTAAAGCGTTAAAAGAAGATGGTATTTTCGTTGCTCAAACGGACAACCCTTGGTTTACACCAGAACTAATTACAACTGTGTTTAAAGACGTAAAAGAGATTTTCCCAATTACTCGTCTATACACAGCAAACATTCCGACGTATCCAAGTGGACTTTGGACGTTCACAATCGGATCTAAAAAACATGATCCATTAGAAGTAAGTGAAGAGCGTTTCCATGAAATCGAAACGAAATATTACACAAAAGAATTACACAATGCAGCATTCGCATTACCGAAATTTGTTGGCGATTTAATTAAGTAAGAGCGTTAAATTGAAATAAATAAAGTGTAAGTAATTCATTTAAGGTGTTTGTCTAGAAGGCTTGAACATGCTAGTTACTTACACTGCTACAAATGAAGTAGTCTTCTTGTGATAACAAGAAGGCCCAGGTAAATCGAGAAAGAGGAGCAATGCGCTCCAAATTTGAGAAATAGTGAAAGGTTGGGATACCTTAAGTTCCACATAAGGAGGAAAAGAATATGCGTTTTGATGAAGCTTATTCAGGTAAAGTATTTATTAAAAGTCATCCAAGTTTTGAAGAGTCAGAGGCAGTTATTTACGGGATGCCTATGGATTGGACAGTAAGTTTCCGTCCAGGATCTCGCTTTGGCCCTGCACGTATTCGTGAAGTATCAATCGGTCTTGAAGAATATAGTCCGTATTTAGATCGTGAACTAGAAGAGGTAAAATATTTTGATGCGGGTGATATCCCATTACCATTTGGGAATCCACAGCGCAGCATAGACATGATTGAAGAATATGTAACAAAACTATTAGATGCCGGTAAGTTTCCACTAGGTCTCGGCGGAGAGCACTTAGTGTCTTGGCCAATTTTTAAGGCAATGGCAAAAAAATATCCGGATTTAGCAATCATCCATATGGATGCTCATACTGACTTACGTGAGTCATATGAGGGAGAGCCTTTATCCCACTCTACACCAATTCGTAAAGTGTGCGATTTAATTGGTCCGGAAAACGTATATTCTTTCGGTATTCGTTCTGGAATGAAGGAAGAATTCGAATGGGCAAAAGAAGTAGGAATGAACTTATATAAATTTGACGTATTAGAACCGTTAAAGGAAGTATTACCGAAACTTGCAGGACGCCCAGTCTATGTCACAATTGACATCGACGTATTAGACCCAGCTCACGCTCCTGGAACAGGAACATTAGAAGCTGGAGGTATCACATCTAAAGAACTATTAGAGTCCATCGTAGCAATTGCAAATTCAAATATAAAAGTAGTCGGAGCAGACTTAGTAGAAGTAGCTCCAGTCTACGATCATAGTGATCAAACACCAATCGCAGCAAGCAAATTCGTGCGGGAAATGCTGCTCGGTTGGGTTAAATAAAAGCGTAGGCAGCTCGCTCAGAATCGCAGGTCATTGGAACGCTCGACCGAGAAGCGCTTTTGGCTTCGAACGAGAGTGTGAAATGGCCGGGGATTCTAGCTACTGTAGCTGGATAAAATAAAAGCGCAAGCGGCTCGCTCAGAATGTGAGGGGGATGGAGCTTCAGACGTAGAGGCGTTTTTTGCCTCGAAGGAAGAAGCGAAGCCACCGATCATTCTAGCCGCTGTAGCTGGATAAAGTAAAAGTGAAGCCGACTCAAAAAGTGTTTTGAGCCGGCTTCTTTTATTAATAGGTAGGTTATTATTGTCTTATTTAGTAGTTAAGTCGATATATGCGGAGTTGTGTTCAATATAATTTCACTTACCGTCACGCGACATAAAAAAAGAGCTATTCTCAAACGATGAGAATAGCTCCCTTTCTTTACGCAACTTTCTCTTCCGAAGTAATTCCGCGAATTTCATCAGCAGAACGGATTGGATATTTGCGGAACACAATGGAACCGACGTATCCAACAATAGTGGTAACGATTCCACATAATACGGCAGCAATCGTTACTTTTATTACATCATTAAATCCGAACAGTACGAGAAGTCCTGGAATTGGTGATGCTGTCCCTGGTGCATTATTAACGAGCTGGAATAGCGACGTAATAATACCGGCAAGCGCACCGCCAACAAAGTTTGTCATATAGATAGGAATTGGATTTGCTGAGACAACATCGGCCTGTGTTAACGGCTCGATCGCCACGGCGATGGTATCTTTCTTTGAACAGATTTTTAGTCGTTTAAAGAAAATGAAGTTCATTGGGGCAGAAGCTGCTACGGCAAGACTACCAATTGCCATTGGTAAACCAGTTAATCCAAGCATTGCAGTTAGTGCCATAGAACTTAATGGAGATGTAGAAATAACTGTTATTAATCCACCAAGCATAATACCCATAATGATAGGACTTTCTGTAGTTGCAACTGAAATCATAGAACCGATTTTACCGAGTGTTGCGTTAACGAGTGGATCCATAAGCATGGCCATTCCACGTGAAATTGGTGCGGCAATACATAGGATTGCTAAAAATTCTACACCAGCTGGTAATTTCTTTTCGAGAAATTTCACGACGAAAGCACAAACGTATCCAGCGAAAAATCCTGGTAAAATACCGAATCCACTAGTAGCTATACCGATTAAAACAGCGTATACGGGCGAAACACCGATTGCTAATGCGACTAAAATTGCCGCTGCGACACCGCTCATGCTACCAGAAGCTACTCCTACTGATTGTAAAAAGTCATTATGAAACATTTCTCCACCAATATAACGGTGAAATGCTTCAATAAGAAAACTTGCGATTGCTGCATTAGCTAAAGCGCCCATTGCTTTCATTCCGTAAGGCGCACGGTAACTGAAAAGTGTAAATAGACAAAGTACAACAAGTAATAGTGCTAAACCTTGCAAGATAGCCATTTGAAAATTGTCTCCTTTGATTTTTGTAATAAAAATTTGTATCATTCAATAATAATATAAAAGTTTGTTAAACGGAAAAATTTTTTATTGGGAAATTGCTGTAAGGTGAAAAACTCTTACAATAATGTAAGGAAAGTGTAAGGCATTTCGATAGAGTATAGTATGCCTTTTTTCGTATAATACAGGTATAGACATACGGCTAGTGAGAAAGCAGTGCAAACAGGAGGCGCATTTATGAAATTGGTAATTAAAGTTTTAGCTGTGTTCGCCATTATTTTAGGTGGAACAGCATATTATTTAAACACGAAAACAGAAGGTGTGCATGCTTTTGTAGACAACTTCTTTTCAAATAAAGAAATACAAGATTATTATGCTGTTATAGATAAAAGTGAGAAAAAAGACGATGAATATTTGTATACATTTAAAGGGTATACAGAAGATGGAAAGCTACAAGTTATTAAAAGAATGGTGAACCGTGAATTGCATACGGGTGCTTTTATAAAAATTTATGCAAAAGGTATGCAGGGAAAAGGATGGGCTGAAATCTCGAAAGAATCAATCCCGCAAAAAGCGTTGCAAAAAATAGAAAAACCATAAAAGGAGCGAATCGTTCGCTCCTTTTTTAGTGCGTTAAAATGGTGATAGCTGAACTTTCTTTATTAGAAATGATTTTTGCCCTTCCGCCAATTGGGAAAGTAAAAATAGGAGTTGTATGTCCGAAACTTGTATTTGCAATGATAGGTATATGTGTAAGTTCAGGCTTTGAAGCAATCATTTCTTGAATGTCTTCTATCGTACATTCTGCTCCTTTTTGCATTCGTCCTATAACAATGCCTTTTACATGTTCAAAGTCAGGTTGATGCATAAGAGAATGTAAATATCGATCAAAAGTTTTTAGGGTAGATTTTCCTGTTAAACTATCCTCTTCAAGAAATAAAATTTTGCCCTGTAAGCTTGGCATATATGGTGTACCTTGCAGTAAATTAAATGTGCTCATATTGCCACCAATAATATCTCCCATCGCTTCCCCTTCTTGAATTGAAACATATCCTTCATTTTTAATAAATTCTCGATTTTCTTGATCCATATACCAAGAGTCATCGCTCCAAGTTTCAGCTGGTAGTATTTCAATAGGTTCATGAGAAGTTAAGCACTTTAAAAAGTAATCGGTCGTATAATCGAGCCCTTTCTCCATTCCAAATGAAGAGAAGTGAGGACCTGAATATGTAACTAAGCCTGTTTTAGCATAAATCGCGTTACTTAAAGCGGTAATATCAGAATAACCGCAGAAAATTTTCGGGTTTTCTCGAATTAAATCATAATCGAGATGTTTCAATAAACCATTAGAGTTGTATCCGCCAAGTGTCGTCAAAATGGCTTTTACATTAGAATCTCTAAATGCTTCGTGGAGGTCTTGAACTCGTGAAGAAATAGAAGAGGAAGCGAATCGATCTATCTCATCAGCATATTTTGAGAATGTAACTTGAAAGCCTATGTCGGTTAATCTTTTTATAGCAAGGTCTCTGTTTTCATTGGAGACAATACTTAAACTACAAGATGGTGAAATAACCCTTATTTCATCACCTTTTTTTAATTTTGTTGGTAGCATCAAATTCACCCCTTGAAATGAAAGAATATTTAGATTTAAAAAATATTTTAACATATGAAATAAAGTGAAGGTGAATTATTTTTTGAAAAGGAGTTTTCCTGATTTTTCAGCAGACAGACAGAGTCTTTTTTTGATATGATAGGAAAAGTGATTTATTATAAGTAGTATTTAATATCTATAACATTTGAAGGGTGTGCAAGACGTGAAGAAACAACTTGCAGGCTTGCCGGTACACGTTCATTTCGTAACAGAAATCCGTGAAGGGGCGAGGAAGGAAACCGTTGCTTTTGAAGCAAATGGTCAATACTATGTAAAAGGTCAAGGTACATATATAACATTCCAAGAGCCGAACGAACAAGGCGAAGTGAAAACAATTATTAAAATTCAAGATGAACAAGTTCTCATTATGCGTTCAGGTGCTATTTCTATGCGTCAGACGCATGTGAAAGGTGAATGGACAACTGGTACGTATACGAGTGAACTTGGTACGTTTGCATTGCAAACGAAAACTGATAACGTTCTTTTTAAATGGTCGGATGAAAAGAAAAAAGGACAACTCTTCTTAACGTACGCATTGCTTCTAAGTGAACAAGAAGCTGGCAGATATACAATTACACTTAATTTGAAGGAGGCAAAATAATGAATTCTTTAGAACAAGTAAAAGGATTGATTAAAGAAGAAATTCAAGCTGCTGTATTAAAGGCAGAACTAGCGACAGAAGAACAAATTCCAAACGTTGTATTAGAATCTCCAAAAGATAAAACAAATGGTGACTTCTCTACAAATATGGCAATGCAACTTGCACGCGTTGCGAAAAAAGCACCTCGTATGATTGCAGAAGACTTAGTTGCAAACTTCGATAAAGCAAAAGCTTCTATTGAAAAAATTGAAATCGCTGGTCCTGGTTTCATTAACTTCTACATGGATAATAGCTACTTAACAGACTTAATCCCAACAATCGTCAACGCTGGTGAAGCATACGGTGAAACGAATACTGGTAAAGGTGAAAAAGTACAAATTGAGTTCGTATCTGCGAATCCAACAGGTGATCTTCACTTAGGACATGCACGTGGTGCGGCAGTAGGTGACACTTTATGTAACGTATTAGCAAAAGCAGGATATGATGTATCTCGTGAGTACTACATTAATGATGCTGGTAACCAAATTCATAACTTAGCTCTTTCTGTTGAAGCTCGTTACATGCAAGCTTTAGGTTTAGAGAAAGAAATGCCAGAAGACGGTTACCATGGTGCGGACATCATTGGAATCGGTAAACGCTTAGCTGAAGAGTTTGGCGATCGTTATGCAAAAGCTGATGCAGAAGAAAGCTATGAATTCTATCGTTCATACGGTTTAAAATATGAGTTAGCAAAACTTCAAAAAGATTTAGCAAGCTTCCGTGTTAACTTCGATGTGTGGTTCTCAGAAACATCATTATACAAAAACGGAAAAATTGATCAGGCTCTTGCTGTATTAAAAGAGCGTGACGAAATCTTTGAAGAAGGCGGAGCAACTTGGTTCCGTTCAATGACTTACGGTGACGACAAAAACCGTGTATTAATTAAAAATGACGGTTCTTACACATACTTAACGCCAGATATCGCTTATCACCGTGATAAATTAGAGCGTGGTTTCGATAAGCTAATCAACATTTGGGGTGCTGACCACCACGGTTACATTCCTCGTATGAAAGCTGCTATTCAAGCACTAGGTTACGATAAAGAAACACTTGAAGTAGAAATCATCCAAATGGTACAACTGTACCAAAATGGTGAAAAAATGAAAATGAGTAAGCGTACAGGTAAAGCAGTTACACTTCGTGAGCTTATGGAAGAAGTAGGCGTGGACGCAATGCGATACTTCTTCGCAATGCGTAGCGGTGATTCTCATTTAGACTTCGATATGGACTTAGCTGTATCAAAATCTAATGAAAACCCAGTATACTATGCACAATATGCACATGCTCGTGTATGCAGTATCCTTCGTCAAGGTGAAGAGTTAGGATTAGCTACAGGCGGAGACGTGAATTACAAACTTGTTACTTCTGAGAAAGAAGTAGAGTTACTGAAAAAACTTGGTGAATTCCCAGCTGTAGTTGCGGATGCAGCGCAAAAGCGTCTGCCACACCGCATTACAAGCTATGCATTTGAATTAGCTGCAGCATTACACAGCTTCTACAATGCAGAAAAAGTATTAAACCAAGATAACTTAGAATTAAGTAAAGCTCGTTACGAATTAATGAAAGCAGTACGCACGACACTTCAAAATGCATTAGCAATCGTAGGAGTATCTGCACCAGAAAAAATGTAGTAGACAAAAGAAAAGATACTTATTTTTGTTTAGAAGTGATATACAAGTTGATATAAAAAACATCTGATCAGTCTATAAACTGATTAGATGCCAAAGAAAGAAGACCAACGAAAAGCCGTATGGGGGAGAACCTCACGTACGTCTTGATGAGGGGAAACTGAAATGAAAAAAAGAGATGGCAGAGCTGTCTCTTTTTTTATTTCAGTTTTCTAATATAAATACATGTGACAAATATATGTTATGGTGATGAAGTGAAAATAGTAAAATACCAATTAACTATTGATTTTTAGGAACGATTCTAGAATAATAGACTGTTGGGGGTAAAATTATCAAAAATCCATATATGTATTATTAGCTGGTGGAATGTTACTAGGAAATGGTGTGATTGTTGTAAAAAACATTGTTACAGCTATGCCAAATACTAAAATAACAACTCATCTAACCAAGTATCTAACCAATTAGTAATTAATCTTGAAAACTTCTAGCTTAGTCAAGAAACTAGGGGGATATGTTTAAAATAGTACAATTGAAGTTTTCATGATTTGATAAAAAATAATGAAAGGATATAAATCTCTCGGTTTTGATATTATCATCGTATATAAGCTCATTTTAATTCTTCGACATAGCCATGGAACCCATTAGGCAAAGTGTCTTTTCTCGACACTCATTTATATACTCCAAAAATGAAAAGGCTGAATTTCGTATTTCTATGCGATTTACATGAAATCAGTTGACAATCATACTCTTTTTTAGTTACCCCCAAATTCGGTCCACTGTATTCAAATTTGGAGAATATGACTATCATCTTGCATAGGCAAACAATACTTCATCCAGAGCGTTTTTAATTATATAATGCTGGCGGTGGGACGCTTCTTGTTCTACTTGTTTCGGTGTGTAGGTCGGCTGTGTAACTAAACACAAAAGGTTTTAACATATGGCCAATTTCACCGCAACTAATAATGGCAGAAAACGCATCTTCAATAACATCTTTTAGAATACGAGTATCCAAGTATGTTTCACAGTTCGAACTTTCCTCGGTTGATATGCTAATTTCGATTATAGATGGTACTACTTGTTATTCTTTTGGAGGATAAGTATGGAAGTTGGCCAAATGCATATTCGCTGTGAAATAGCTGGTCTATATTTGCCCACACTACAATTTTTGGTGTTGTCGCGCAATCGTTTGCGGTAGATGTGAAGAAGTTTCGGAAATTTTACGGCATAATAAGACGAAAGACTTTCATGAGTTTTATCGTGAGTGCTTTTTGAATTGTCTTCTTCTGATTTTGAAGTTATTCTATGGTCCGTCCATGTGTATTTGCAATTTGAATTTCTTTATCTGTTTTTGTTAAACAATATAGACCAGAAATAACATAGTTTAGACATGTCGGAGAAATGAGATGAATCTATATAAAAGTCAAACTTCAAGTTTCTAAGTAATAGAAGGGTTGAAAAAAGAGAAAAAGATGATAATAGCTATCAAAAATATTTAAGTGAAATAGCTTAATGACATTGAATAGTAGAATCTTTGTCATAGTATGTTTGCACCAGGATCTATCTATTTTTAATTTTATAGGAGGACAACATAAAATATGTATTTAAAAAGAGTTACTTCGATTTTTTCGATTATAATGATTTTCATGTTTACTATAGGCCAGAGTCTTTTACCTATAGTAGCAAATGCACAAGAACTAAACACAGCAGGACTTGTGGATAGTTTTCAGATTGGTAAAACAAATCTAAGTACCACAGAACGGACTAAAGTAACTGTAAACTTCAGTGAAAAAGATGGACTTAGGCTGAAGCCTGGAGACACACTAACATTAACACTGCCTCCAGAATTAAAAGGATTAGATAGGGAGTTTCCATTAGATGACTATGGTACTTGTAAAGTTACAGCAGGTACTGTGGTATGTACATTTAATGATAAAGTGGATACACATGAAAATATTCAAGGGTATTTAAACTTTTTCGTGGAAGCTACTAATGTAGGAACGGATCAAAAGAAAGAGATTGAAACCAATTTCGGTACAACTGTAGATAAGCAGTCTGTAACAATTACCGGTCCAAGTAGTGGTGGTGGCACAGATCCTGGAAAGCTACCGTTTTTTTATAAAACTGGTGATATGAACTCAGGTAAGGACAATGAAGTACGTTGGTTCTTGAATATAAATTTAAATAAAGAAGAGTTAAGTCGTGATATTGTTGTGACTGATAATTTACAGGAAGGTCAAACACTTAATAAGGATAGTTTCTATATAAGTGTAGATGATTATCTAGGTCGTCGATCTTTAACGCTACAAGAGTTTGAACAGCAAGGTTACGGAACGATTACCTTTACTGGAGACAGATCATTTAAAGTTGTGCTTAATAAGGATAAAGCACGTCTTGCTGCCTTTACGATTGGTTATACATCTACTATAACGGAAGCTGGGAAGAAGCAAGAGTTTTTTAAGAATGATTATACGATTGATTACCAAGTTCCAAACGAAGAACCAGTTACTGAATCGGGTACTCATCCAGTCGAAAATATGACAGCTGGTGGTGGTGCTACTGGTAACAAGGTTCCAAAAGGAAAGCTGAAAATTGTTAAACATATTGAAGGAAATAAAGAAAAAGTAATTCCGAATGTTTTGTTTAAGTTGTATAAAGAGTCTGGTGAACAAGTTGGGGGCGAATATAAAACAAATGAAAAAGGGATAGTTGAAACTCCTCAATTATCACCAGGTAAATATTATGTACAAGAGGTTTCAGCTCCAGACTATATTGATTTCGATCCTCAGAAAAAAGTAGAGTTTGAAATAAAATCAGATGATGAAAATGGAGTCGAACTGGATATTCCAAATAAAGTGAAAACTACATCTGTTTCAGGAACGAAGATGTGGAATGACAACAACAATAAGTTTGGTAAACGCCCAGAAAGCATCACAGTTCAATTGCTTCAAAATGGAACAGAATTTAAAACAGAAGAAGTGAAAGCTGATAAAGAAGGAAACTGGAACTTCAGTTTCACGGATCTTCCAAAGTACGATGAGCAAGGAAACGAGTACACGTACACAGTAAGTGAAGTAAAAGTAAACGACTATGAAACAAAAGTAGACGGAACAACGATTACGAACACTTACAAGAATGTGGAGACAACAGAACTTAGTGGTAAGAAAGTCTGGGAAGACTACAACAACAAGTTTGGTAAACGCCCAGAAAGCATCACAGTTCAATTGCTTCAAAATGGTACAGAGTTCAAAACAGAAGAAGTGAAAGCTGATAAAGATGGCAACTGGAATTTCAGCTTCAAAGATCTACCAAAGTACGATGGACAAGGAAATGAGTTCAAGTACACAGTAAATGAAGTAAAAGTGAAAGACTATGAAACAAAAGTAGACGGAACAACGATTACGAACACTTACAAGAATGTGGAAACAACAGAACTTAGTGGTAAGAAAGTCTGGGAAGACTACAACAACAAGTTCAACACACGCCCAGAAAGTATTACGGTTCAATTGCTTCAAAATGGTACAGAGTTCAAAACACAAGAAGTGAAAGCTGATAAAGAAGGTAACTGGAATTTCAGCTTCAAAGACCTACCAAAGTATGATGGACAAGGAAACGAGTACACGTACACAGTAAATGAAGTAAAAGTGAAAGACTATGAAACAAAAGTAGAAGGAACGACGATTACGAACACTTACAAGAATGTGGAAACAACAGAACTTAGTGGTAAGAAAGTCTGGGAAGACTACAACAACAAGTTCAACACACGCCCAGAAAGTATTACGGTTCAATTGCTTCAAAATGAAAAAGAATTTAAAACAGAAGAAGTGAAAGCTGATAAAGATGGCAACTGGAACTTCAGCTTCAAAGACCTTCCAAAGTATGATGGACAAGGAAATGAGTTCACGTACACAGTAAGCGAAGTAAAAGTAAACGGCTATGAAACAAAAGTAGACGGAACAACGATTACGAACACTTACAAAAATACGGAAGCGACAGAACTTAGTGGTAAGAAAGTCTGGGAAGACTACAACAATAAGTTCAACACACGCCCAGAAAGCATCACAGTTCAATTGCTTCAAAATGGAACAGAGTTCAAAACAGAAGAAGTAAAAGCTGATAAAGATGGCAACTGGAATTTCAGCTTCAAAGATCTACCAAAGTACGATGGACAAGGAAATGAGTTCACGTACACAGTAAATGAAGTAAAAGTAAACGGCTATGAAACAAAAGTAGACGGAACAACAATTACGAACACTTACAAAAATACGGAAGCGACAGAAATCAGTGGTAAGAAAGTCTGGGAAGACTACAACAATAAGTTCAACACACGCCCAGAAAGCATCACAGTTCAATTGCTTCAAAATGGAACAGAGTTCAAAACAGAAGAAGTAAAAGCTGATAAAGATGGCAACTGGAATTTCAGCTTCAAAGATCTACCAAAGTACGATGGACAAGGAAATGAGTTCACGTACACAGTAAGTGAAGTAAAAGTAAACGGCTATGAAACAAAAGTAGACGGAACAACAATTACGAACACTTACAAAAATACGGAAGCGACAGAAATCAATGGTAAGAAAGTCTGGGAAGACTACAACAATAAGTTCAACACACGCCCAGAAAGTATTACGGTTCAATTGCTTCAAAATGGTACAGAGTTCAAAACAGAAGAAGTGAAAGCTGATAAAGATGGCAACTGGAATTTCAGCTTCAAAGATCTACCAAAGTACGATGGACAAGGAAATGAGTTCAAGTACACAGTAAATGAAGTAAAAGTGAAAGACTATGAAACAAAAGTAGACGGAACAACGATTACGAATACTTACAAAAATACGGAAGCAACAGAAATCAGTGGTAAGAAAGTCTGGGATGATAACAACGCAATAGATCGTCCAGTATCCATCAAAGTAGACTTATTACAAAATGGAAAAGTTATTGACACGAAAGAAGTAAGCGTGGCAACAAACTGGAAGTACACGTTTGAAAAACTACAAGTATATGATGCAAACGGAGTAGCGTACAAGTATGAAGTGAAAGAACAACCAGTAGCGGGATACAAATCCGAAGTAAAAGGTTATGACATCACAAATACAAAAATCACGGACGAACCAAATGTAGATCCAAGCACAGATCCAAAAGATCCAAGCACAGATCCGAAAGATCCAAGCACAGATCCAAATACAAATACAGACAAAAATAGCGATTCAAAAGTTCCACCTACTACAGAAAATGATAAGCCAACATTACTTCCTAACACAGGAGGAACATCAGCAGAAATGATTTCAATTCTTGGCGGTATGGTATTGTTCCTTTTAGGTGGAATTCTATTTGCTCGTCAGCGAATAAAATAATAAAAAAGCTTTAGATTATTGATTAAACCGTAATCTGAGTAGCAGACAAGTTGAAAAATTACTATTGATATTACGCCCTTTAGGTAAGTATTCAAAAACTTCACGATAAAGTGAAGGTAAGAATGCAACCTGAAGGGTTTTTTTTATAGAAAAAGAGAACAGTTTCAAGTTGGACTCAATCAGCGGCCCAATAATATGGTCAGCTTTCATAGAGATAAGCGGCTCTAAAGTAATAACGAAACCGCTTTCAATAAGTCTATTATCCATTGGACCATAAGCTTAGAATGTGGTGTGGTATCTCATGTGATTTAAGATCAATGACCATGTTCCGTTAAGTTTTGGATGAATACATAGCCATTTTTATGGCTAATTTAGAAATAGCATTTTGTAAAGCTTTGTTCGTGAGTAGCTGCATCAGCGTTTGTTTCAGGAATAAAAGCATTAGTTCCTAAAATAACTGTTAAATCTAACACAACTGCAAGAATAATTTTTTCATAGTAGAAAGCCTTCTTTATTAGATGTAATTACTATTATTACAATTTTTATTCTACATGGTAATACCATTCAATAATACAATTACATTAATATATTACGTTTTATATTATACATGATAAATCGTATAATTAATATACTTTAATTGATGTATTAAGATTTTTTTCGGGTAATAACGCCATGTAATAGATATGCTTTTATACATATTTATTTTTCCTTCATAAAAAGCCACCGATTAGTCGGTGGCTTGAAATAGTATTAAGCAACTTTTTGCCCTGTTTGAGTAACAGGTTTTTGAAGAGTGTTATAAACACCAGTTCCGATAACTTCCAATGCCATTTTCATACGTTCTGGTGAAATGTTCTCAAATACGTTATCTTGAGGCGTGTGATATACTTTTTCAATATGATAGATTAATGGATTCCAACTATCGACGCCCATCCAAATAAATAGTGCAGAAGGGATACCCACTTCAGCAAATGGTACGTGATCACTAGAGCCAAATTTTCCTTGAAGAACGAGATTATTATTTAATTGTTTACCTGCTTGTAAGGCAGCATCTGTTACAAAATTTGTTGAGCCATCAGGAGTCATTACATATAAATTCTTTGCTTTATCATAATTTGTTGCAACCATGTCTGCGTTAAAGACACCTAAAATTCGATCACGTTCCTTTTGGGACAGACTATTAACATAATAATCAGAGCCAAGTAGGCCAGTTTCCTCAGAACCAAAAGCAATAAAACGAATTTCTTTATCAGTTTCTACATTTTGAAAAGCACGAGCCAGTTCTAATACTAATCCTGTACCAGAAGCATTATCATTTGCCCCAGGTGCTCCAACGACACTATCGTAGTGTGAACTTACAACGACGGCCTTTTCATTACCTGTACTATTTTTTGGTTTCTTTTTTGCGATGACATTTAAGGATGTTAAATTAGATTCATGTCTCGCTTTTAGTGAAAGAATTGTTGTCTCTTTTTTAGCGATTTCTTCTTTAAATGCATTTCCTTGAGCATAAGCAAGACCGAAGACAGGGATAGACTGTTTTTTAGTTAAGCGAGGATTGAAAGTTTGTCCATAGTTTCCACGACCTCCAATTAAACTGTATAAAAGAACACCTTTTGCCCCTTTACTAACAGCATTCTCAACTTGTTTATTATAATCTACTACTGTTGCACCCCTTTCGAATAAAACAATTTTTCCGTTTACCTCATTTGGAATATCGTCCAATTTTGTACCACCTTGAACAAAGATAAGCGGAGCTGTAACAGCTTCTGTAGAAATTAGTGAATTTGGAGCAGCACCAGCTTGCCAATTACGCTTTGTCCCTAATGGTGATTCGATAAATCCAACGTATTGATCCGGCACTTGAAAGGGCTGATACTCTACTTCATATCCCATTGATTTAAGCTCCATACCAACATAGCGAGAAGCCCATTCTTCTGATTTTGTACCACCTGGACGGGGACCAATTGTTTCGGATAAGAAACGGATATGCTCGATGGCGCGGTTTGCATCAACTTGTTTTGTAATAGGTGGAGTCTGTGTAATTTCTGACGTGGAATCAGCTTTTGCTTGTCCGATTGGAGCTAAGCTAACGGCGAGTGATACAGCAAGCAAGGAGCTTACTATTTTTTGTTTCAGTGATTTTCTCATTTTTTCCTCTCCCATTCTTCTATTCTCTCTGACTGACAAAAGAAGACGGTTAACGACTTTATTTTACCTTTATATGTATGAATTTTCAATAAATGTATGTTGAGAAATAAAAAATGCTATATGCATATTTACATATTTTTAGCGGAGATATGTATGCTATCATTTTAAATGAAGGATCGCTTTCTGTTTTGAAGGCTCCTACATTGCATGAATCTAGTGTACCCAAACTTTAGATTATGTAGGGAAAAGAGATCCGTTATAGGATTTCTTTTCTTTTGTTTGAATCATGTGATGATAACTATGTTTCCGCATTTCATAATTATCATCAGTGATATATGTAAGGCATCCATATGAAAATACGAGGCTGTTCAAGAGTTTTCCGTACTTTTGGACAGCCTCACCCCGTTAAAAAGGTGATACTTTGATGTATCACCTTTTTATTTTTATAAGCTTTCTGTTTATAGGGATGTTACATAATCAAAAACAGCCGCTTTAGTAGAAGGAATCTACAAAACGGCTATTTTTGATTATAGTTGAGTTAAAATAATTGGCTCGCCACGAGTGACGACAACTGTATGTTCACATTGTGCAACAAGGCTTTTATCTGGTGTAACGAATGTCCAACCATCATCACCGCGCTCAATAATATGATCAGCTTTCATAGAGATGAATGGTTCTACAGCGATAACAAGGCCGTCTTTTAGAAGTGCATTATCCATTGGATCATAGTAGCTTAAGATGTGATTTGGGGCTTCGTGTAAGCTAAGACCAATGCCGTGACCAGTTAAGTTTTGAATAACGTTATATCCACTTTTATGTGCAAAGTTAGAAACAGCACGACCAATTTGATTTTGTTTTGAGCCAGCTTTTACTTTTTTCATTGCTTCCCAAAATGAGTCTACTGCTGCTTGGCAAAGTTTTTCTTTTTCTTCATCGTCGCCAAGAACAAATGAGATACCTGTATCTGCATAATATCCGTCAAGTGCTGCTGATACGTCTACGTTTACTAAATCGCCTTCTTTTAATACGCGATCGCTTGGAATGCCGTGAGCAACTTCTTCGTTTACACTAATGCAAGTTACACCTGGGAATTTATATTCTTTTTCAGGCGCTGAAATAGCACCGTGCTCATCTAATACTTTTTTACCAATTAAATCAAGCTCTTTCGTTGTCATACCTGGCTTCGCTTGCTTTTTCATTTCTTCGCGTGCAAGTGCAACGATGCGGCCGATTTTTCGTAAACCTTCTAAATCTTGTTCATTACGAATAATCATGAAAACCACTGTCCTTCCTCGAATATATGTCTTATCCGATTGTATCATGTTTGTTTTTGTACTGCTACTCGCATGCGGTATGCAGGCTGATTCCTCTCATAAAGAATACATGACAATTGTCATATGGATGTCATGACGCATCATACTGTTTCCTAACTTTTCCAGCGCATACAATGTAAATATAAGAAACGGCGGGGGTGGAGAGATGGAAAAGATTATTGAAGTAAATGGTGTTTCTAAAACATTTAAACATAAAAAAGCAGTAAATAACGTTTCATTTCATGTAAATAAAGGGCAAATAGTAGCATTACTCGGCCCAAATGGTGCGGGGAAAACAACGACAATTTCAATGATGCTCGGATTAAAAGATCCGACAGAAGGGAATGTTTCGATATTTGGAAAGAGCCCGAAGCATAGAGATGTTCGTAATAGCCTCGGTGCGATGTTGCAAGAAGTAAGCGTTATTGACAGCATCACAGTAGAAGAGGCAATTGAGTTATTCCGTAGTTATTATACGAATCCAGTAGCGAAAGAAACATTACTTCAGCTATCGAATTTAGAATCAGAGCGAAAGCAAAGATGTGAAAAGTTATCAGGTGGTCAAAAGAGAAGGTTGAATTTTGCACTCGCACTTGCGGGAAATCCAGATTTATTATTTTTAGATGAACCAACTGTAGGGATGGACATTACGTCTCGAAAAGTGTTTTGGGAAACGATTCGAAAGTTAGCAAGTGAAGGGAAAACGATTATTTTAACGACGCACTATTTAGAAGAAGCAGATGCGTTAGCGGACCGCATTTTATTATTCGCAAACGGAAAAATTATCGCAGATGGTACGCCGGATGAAATGAAAGCGACGATTTCTCGAAAAACGATCTCGTTTTATTCAAAAGAAAGTATCCCTACGGGCCTGCTAAAGGAATTGCCGAATGTAACAGGAGTACAGTCAAATGAGGGGCGGATTATTTTAACAACGGAGGATACCGATGCCACGTTACAAGCAATTTATCAAAAGAACTTACCTGTAACAGATATTTCAGTTGAACGTGGAAGTCTCGATGAAGCATTTGAACAGTTTGTCGCAAATCAGAAGGGGGAAATCGCATGAGAGCACTATGGATGCAATGTAAAATAGAGGTTTTACGTACGTTCCGTAATAAATTATTTATCTTTTTCTCATTATTAATGCCAGTTATGTTTTACTACATCTTTACAAATGTTATTCAAGTACCACAAAACGGAGATGCTTGGAAAGCTCATTATTTAATTTCAATGGCGACTTTCAGTATTGTAGGGACTGCACTTTTTAGTTTCGGTGTGAGACTTTCTCAGGAAAAAGGGCAAGGATGGACACATCTTTTAAAAATTACACCACTTCCAGAGGGGGCATATTTAGCAGCAAAGATTATTGCCCAAACAGTAGTGAATGCTTTTTCAATCTTAGTTATTTTTATGGCAGGAATATTAATTAATAATGTTGAGTTAACAGTAGGTCAATGGATTGGTGCCGGATTATGGTTATTATTAGGCGTGACACCATTTTTAGCACTCGGAACAGTAATAGGTTCAATTAAGAAGGCGGATGCAGCTGCTGGCCTGGCTAATATTTTAAATATGAGCTTAGCGGTAGTTGGCGGATTATGGATGCCGATAGAAGTATTCCCAAAAGTATTAAGGTCTATTGGAGAATGGACACCGACATATCATTTTGGTAGTGGGGCATGGGATATTGTAGCTGGGAAGTCAGTTGGGTGGGAAAATATCGCGGTACTAGGAGGTTATTTCCTTATATTTGTTGTAGTATCAATATATATAAGGAAAAGACAGGAAGCGGTATAAATGATAGAGAAGAAGTTTGAGATTTTTCCGAAACAGATGGGTTTCTTCCCATATATGTGGTTAGTGTATCTGTTATTTCCGATTTACCATCTAACGCAGGTATCAGGGTGGAAACTTGGGATAGGGAGCGGTATGTTGGTGCTTTTTATTATCACATACCGTCAACTTTATTTTGTTAATAAGACGTTCATTTTATGGGCATGTATTCAAATGGTACTCATCTTTTTATTTGCCTTATTTTATAATGCTTTTATGATATTTTTTGGTTTTTTCACGGCAAGTGCGATGGGCTTTGCGCCAAGTAAGAAAGTATTTCGAGTGTTGTTAGGACTGTTGATTACAATGCTTGGGGCCTTTATATTCGTATATTTTAAGCATTTAACAACTACAAATTTAGTGAATATAGTTCCAATGTTTATTTTAATGCTTCTTACGCCATTTGGAATGCGTAATTTTAATCAAAAAAAGATGTTGAAAAATCAATTAAACGAAGCAAATGAACAAATTAAAGACTTAGTAAAACGTGAAGAGCGCCAGCGAATTGCAAGAGATCTTCATGACACGTTAGGACACACATTATCTCTTATTACTTTGAAAAGTCAGCTCGTGGAGAAGTTAATTGTGAAAAATCCAGATCGTGCAAGTATGGAAGCGAAGGAAATTACACAAACATCTCGCACCGCTTTAAAACAGCTGAGAGAATTAATTTCTGATATGCGTATGATTACAGTGGAAGAAGAACTTGAGCAAATAAAAGCGATTTTGCAAGCTGCCAATATTGAATTAGAAGTAAAGCAGGAGGCTAATTCTAGCTCGTTATCACCAATTGAACAAAATATTTTAGGTATGTGTTTACGTGAAGCTGTTACGAATGTCGTGAAGCATAGTAAGGCAAAGGCATGTACAGTTTCTATATTAGAATCACAAGGTGAGTTGATTTTGAAAGTAGAAGATAATGGCGTCGGTTTGGAAAATCAAAGTCATGATGGAAACGGTATTCGAGGTATGAAGGAGCGGATTTCCCTTATTGATGGAGTAGTTGAACTGGATACGATCAATCCAGGGACACTGTTAACGGTGAAAGTTCCAATTGTAATTAGAACAGGAAAAGATGAGGTGAGGGCATGATTCGAATTATTATTGCAGAAGATCAACGAATGCTTCGTGGTGCATTAGGAGCCCTGCTTGATCTAGAAGATGATATTGAAGTAGTTGGGCAAGCGGCGAACGGTGAAGAGGCCTTAAAGTTAATTGAATCGTTAGAGCCAGATATAAGTATTATGGATATTGAAATGCCAATTCAAAGTGGATTAGATGTTGCAGAAACTTTAAAGAAAGAAAAATCATCTTGTAAAGTAATGATTTTAACAACATTTGCGCGTCCTGGGTATTTTGAAAGGGCAATGAAAGCTGGTGTGCACGGATATTTGTTAAAAGATAGCCCAAGTGAGGATTTGGCTTCGGCGATTCGTAACGTAATGAAAGGGAAACGAGAGATTTCTCAAGAGTTAATGTTTGGCTTATGGCAAGAGCAGAATCCGTTATCGGATCGTGAAAAAGAAGTGCTGTTACTTGCGAAAGAGGGAAAGACAGCAAATGAAATTGCGAAGGCACTTTATCTTTCACCTGGTACAGTGCGTAATTATATTTCTGAAGTATTAACGAAGCTCGATGCGAAAAATAGGATTGAGGCAATTACAATTGCGGAAGAAAAGGGATGGATATGAAAAAGAAGTTTACCTATAATCGGTAAACTTCTTTTTTGCTTATTTTCCTTGTTGTACTTCTACTACTTTACTAATTTTTGCTAGTGCTTTATATCCATGTGCTTGGAAAGCCTTTTCGAATTCTGTCGATGTTGTATTGCCATATAAATCTTTTGCAGCCTGTACGATGTGGGATTGAAGTGATTCAAAATCTTCTGCTGAAGTTGCGTAATTTTGCAATGCACGCATAACAACTTTACTTACTTTTTCATTTCCTTGTTTTTGAACAGATATACCGTTATACGTTTTACCTTCAGCTAATTGATATAATACATGGCTGATAATTCCAGAATTCACGTGAGATTCTTGATCATTTCCATCATTATAGAAATCTTTTAAGTTTGTGTATAGTTTGTTGCCGCCGTCACCAATTTCCCCTGGGATGTCACGAATTGTTAGACCACCTAACGTATCACCCATAATCCAATTTCCTTTATCTTTCTTTACGTAATATTCTATTTGTGTACCCCAAAAATCTGCTAGACCTTCATTTAGCGCAGATGTTTCAGCACTTGGATATCGCACAATTTTATTTTTCGTCGTACCACTAAATACAGCATGTCCAAATTCATGAGCTGTTACGTCAAGAGCAGAGGTTAATTTTCCCTTTAACCCGTCACCAAAGACCATTTGATTCCAACCTGGATGCCAAAATGCATTTACATAGTTTTCTTTTACACCATCACTAACTTCAGTAGAATCAAATCCGTGGACGCTAGCAACAACTTTTGAGTCTTTATTATCGTAACTTTTCAGATTATGTTCTTTCTTAAAATAGTCGTAAATATCACTCATATTTTTCATAACACCAGCTGCTTCTTTATCTAAGAAGTTAGAGTTATCGCTTGAAATAAGTGTCCCTGGATAACCAGCTTGGCTATCGCCACCAAGGGAATCAGCGTGGTTTGCGTTGTAAATATAAATACCATTTCCGCGGGATAAATCAGCTAAATAAAATTTTCCATCAGAGCCTTTCGCAATATTAAATAATACATTTTCTTGTAGCGCATTTTTCCCAGTTCCTTGTTCTTTCGCTGGTGATAGTTTAGGTGCTGTTACTTGATTAATAGTTTTATTCTCTTTATTTTTAATAAACTTTTCTTGGAAAAGTACTTCACCAGTTTGTAAGTCCATGATTGCATTTCCGTTTATAACTTGTTCATTGTTTTCATAAGTAAATGTAAGGACCGTTGCGTATGTATAGTAGCCATCTTTTTTCTTATAAACTACCGTTTCGCTAGAAAATTCTGTTTCTGTCGCATCACTTGGAATTTGAAGTATATTGCGTAATTTAGATTTTACTTCATTTTTCGACAAAAAATTTGTTATAGTAAGATTAAGTTGTTGGTCTAAATTTTGGGCAACTTTACCACTAACAGTTGTAATTACTCCATTTTTATCTACTTTTACAATGAGATCTTGACCATATACTTTATAGTTTTTGTATGTTTGTGCAAGGCGTAATTCGGTTTGATTTTCTTTTGTTTCTTTATTTGTAGGTTGAAAATCGACATTCTTTTCAGTAGTAACTTGCTCTTGTTGAGCTTTAGCCCCATTTACCTCACCTTTTAAATACTTTTTAGCAATATTCTCTTTTGTATCGTTTTGAGGTTGTGTTAATTTTCCGATTGTTAAACCAGGCTGAGCAATTTCAACTTTTACTTCATTTTTATCTAATTCTTGAGCGTGAATAACTTCTGTTGATAAAGGACAAAGAAGACCGAATGTAACGAAAGCACTAGCAAGTTTTCTATAATTCATCTATAACACTCCTAATCTTGTATTGTGTATGTGAGATGAATTGTATGAGGAATTTGCCGAATTTTATATATATTATGCATTATTTCATATCAAAAATTGTCGAATGCACATTATTGTAGTGGTATGACAACTTAAAAAATTAGATTGTTATAATGGGACGGTGAGCAAGTATGCACGCAGAAAAACTAGGAAGCGAAATAAAGAAAATTAGGGGAATGAGAGGATTAACACAGAAACAACTCTCCGATAATGTATGTCATCAATCGGAGGTGAGCAGAATTGAGTCGGGCGCGGTATACCCAAGTATGGATATATTGCAAGGTATTGCAGCAAAGTTACAAGTTCCCATTATTCATTTTTATGAGGTACTCATTTATTCTGATATCGAGAGGAAAAAGCAGTTAAAAGATCAAATCATTATGCTTTGTAAGCAAAAGAAATATAAAGAAATATATAATAAAGTATGGAATGAACTGAAAAAGGAAGAATATCATCCTGAGTTTCAGCAGTTTCTTCAATGGCAATATCATGTATCTGCGTATGTGCTAAAGAAGATTGATTATGAATATTGTATTCTGGAGCTAAAAAAGCTACTAAATCAACAGTTAACTGGAATAGACGTGTATCAAAAACTTTATATAGAAAATGCAATTGCAAATATTTATGCTGAAAATGGTTATTTTAAGAAGGGTATGGAGTTATTTGAAGGTATATTAAAGCAATTAGAGGCATTGCCTGAAAATAAAGAGTTTGATGTGAAGGTAAGACATAATCATGCAAAAACATTATACTTAGATAATCAATATGAAGAAGCACTTTATCAAATAAATAAAGCCATTGAAATATCATGTCGAATTAATAGTATGGCATTGATTGGACAGTTATACTATCAAAAAGGTGAATGCTTAGAAAAGCTAGAGTATGATGGGGCAGAGATTGAAGATGCTTATGAAAAAGCTTGCTTCTTTTTCGATATATTAGAAATGCATGCGTATAAAGAAACGCTTATAAAAAAAATGAAGAAATAAAAACGACCTAAAAAATAGATATGCATAATTGCATACGATATGGATAAATTTTCATGATATATTAAAAGAAAAATGTGGGTGATGGAATATGAAAAAACTACTTATTGGTAGTCTATTAACGTTAGCGATGGCATGGGGTATTTCATTAGCAGATACAGCTTTAGAGAAAAGCCAAGTAATTTCTCATAATGATCAAGAGGTACAATTAGCTTCAGATATGCCTTTTGAGTATTAAAAAGCAACCGTCTTACTTAGACGGTTGTTTTTTTATGGAGTAACATCCAAACATCTTTACTAGAAACAGGTTTGCTAAAGAGGAATCCTTGAATGTGGTCACAGTTTTGCTCGTGTAAAAACTTCCATTGTTCTTCTGTTTCTACACCTTCCGCAATAACCTCTAAATTTAATTCTTTCGATAGCTTAATAATGGAAGCGATAATGGCTTCTTCTAAAGGGCTATTTGTAATTCCACAAATAAATTCTCGAGCAATTTTTAATGTATTGATTGGATATTTCGTTAAATAAGCTAAAGAACTATAACCAGTTCCAAAATCATCAATTGAAATACCAAGATTTTGAAGTTCTTCTAGTTTAGCAATTACAGAATGATTTTGATTAATCGCGATACTTTCTGTAATCTCAATATCTAGCGCTTCCGGCTTTAGTTCGGTTTCTTCCAAGACTTTTGAAATAGTTGATATTAAATCTGCGTGATTGAATTGAACAACAGATAAATTTACACCAACCTTTAAGTGAGAAAATCCTTGGTTATGCCACTTTTTTGCTTCTAAGCAGGCGGTACGTAAAATCCAATTACCAAGTTCAATAATAAATCCTGTTTCCTCTGCTAGAGGAATGAATTGGGCAGGCGATACAATTCCGAGTTTTGGATGTTTCCAGCGAATTAATGCCTCAAAACCGATAATTTGTTTTGTTTTTGTATTTACTTGTGGTTGATATTCAAGGAAAAATTCATTTTGTTGTAGAGCTTTTGAAAGTTCACCTTCTAGGAAGTGTATTTCATTTTGCGCAATACTCATTTCTTTTGAGAAGAAAATAAATCTATTTTTCCCATTAGCCTTTGCTCGATACATAGCCATATCTGCATTTTTCATTAATTCGGTTACATCGGTTCCGTAGTCAGGGTACATCGCAATTCCGATACTCGGTGTAACAGAAAGTTCTTCATCTTTAATAAAGTAAGGCTTATTTAAAATAGTTAAAATTTGTTCAGCCATAAAAGAAGCACTTTTTTCAGAGTACATATCTGGTAATAGAATCGTAAATTCATCTCCGCCTTGGCGGGCAACGATATCTTTTGAACGCAAACATCCACGTAATCTTTTTGCTACTTCAATTAATAATAAATCTCCGACATCATGGCCGAGTCGATCGTTAATTTTTTTAAATCGATCTAAGTCGAGGAACATGACCGCAACGTCATTAGTGGTGTTTTGAGCTGTATTTAAAATCGTTTTTAAATCTTTTTCGAATTTCCGTCGATTCGGTAGTCCTGTAAGTGCATCATGGAAAGCCATATGCTCTACTTGCTTTTGTTTTTCATATAAAGTTGTAATATCACGTGCGATACCAAACATCCCAACAACTTCTTTATTTATAAAAATAGGGATGAATGTAATGTGAAGGTGATAATAATAGCCTTCTTTTTCTTTTGTACGAATTTCTAGAGTTTGTGGTCTACCTTCTTTTGTAATTTGTAAAGATTTCTTCAATAATTCATGATCTTGTGGATCAATGAAGTGTTGAAGAGAATAGCTTGTTACTTCACAATAATAGGCTGTAAATAAACTTTCACAAGCCGTATTAGATTGTTGAAAAATCCCGTTCATATTTAAAGAAAAAACAGCATCAGGATGATCTTCGAATAAAGATTTATAACGTTGTTCACTTTTTGATAGGGCAGATACGCCTTCTTCAACTTCATCTTCTAGTTGTGTAGTCAACTGTTCATACGAATCGATTAATACTTGATTATCTTTCCACATGTAAAGTTGTCGTAGGAATAATAATACTAGACCGATTAGCATGAACTTATCATCCCAAGGTTGAATAACAACAAAGGAAAAAGTAATGATTATACTAAAATAAGGTAATATAAAGCGTACATAATCGAATCGATAATATTTCGTTTTCGTTTCATGTTGCATTGGTTTATCCAAAATGTACAGTATGGAAGACAAACCAATTAATAAAATTGAAGCAGTATGTATTAAGTAAGAGACTTCAGAAGAAGTTTCCATCCCTGCGTTTAATTGAAACAGATGTATATATCCGTACACAAGTATGATAGTAAAGCCGATAATTAATGAAATTCTGCTAGAAGAATACCGTTCTCTTCTATATAGGCTAATAACGGCGTAAATTACTAATGATTGTGCGATAAAATACCCAATCAAAATCCACGTGTCCTTTGTTAACATACGAAAGCTTGAAAGATCCAAAATAAAAGTTAAGGTAAAATAAATATTCATAATAACAATAAAGATGCTATCGAATGAAAATTGAGCAAGGCCTCTAATAGAGTAATGTTTTATGAACTTTATAGCAAAGCCAGAGAAGAGTAAAATATATTGTACGATGAAAAAGGGCGACGCCTTATATGAGAATATGACTTGATCATATATAGAAAGTGAATGAAGAAATAAAGTTATCTCCATTGTCAATCCACATAGGCAAGTGCATAGTACTAAAACCCAAAATAGTTTGTCACCGCGCTTCATTTTCTTAATTGCTTTATATAGGCAATAGCAAGAAAAGAGTGTAGCAAAACAAAATAAGAAGAGAATGCCAATTTCTTTTATATTCAAGCTCTTAGGAATAAGGAATATCCAAAGAGAAAATATAATAATATACATCATGACAAATTGTACATATTTTTTTTGATTGATCATATAATGGCTCCGTTTCAATAAAGTTGAATCACAGGGGGAAAATGCTAATTTAAATAATAGCATATAAAACAGGAGCTTTTTTACTATAAGAAATACTTTTTGAAAAAAATAGCGCAACGTTACAATTTACCATTGTATTGTTGCGCCTTTTATTCTTTTCACTCCCCTTATAGAAGAGATTTCATCTATTAACTGAAGAAGTGCTAAATCCTTTTGTTTACTTTCAATCATAATATCGAAATCATGATTAATTTTTTTTGTAATGTGTAAAAAGGGTTTAATAAACTCTAAATCAATATAATTTGCGTGAGCCCTAAATTCTTTTACGGATTTAGGAGAAGAAATATGAACTTTAGGAAGGACATTTGTATGTGACCAAGTTTTAAATATCATAGGAAGTAATTCTTCTAGCGGTTCATTACAAAGGTTCGCTATGTGATGATGATAATCAAACACGAAAGGGATTTTTTCTTTTTGACAAATAGCCAAAGTTTCAGAAGTTGTATACGTTTTATCGTCATTTTCAAGAGTCATTTGTCTTTTTACATGGCATGGAAGTTTTTGTATGTTTTCATGAAAACGTTCGATTGCCTTCTCCTTATTTCCATACGCGCCACCTACATGGATATTAATGTAGGAAGAATCTGCAATTCCCATAGCATTTAACACGTTATAATGATAGGTCATATCTGTAATTGCATTAGTTGTAATATGTGGTTTGTCGCTTGTAAATAGTGTGAATTGGTTGGGATGAAAACTTACGCGTAAATTGTGTTCTTGAATTAATGCCCCTATTTTACGCCATAGTGGAGCAAATATTTGAATGTAATCAAATTCAACTTCAGGATGTGTTGCAAGCGGGACGATAGAAGATGATAAACGATATAATGGAATTTCGTGTGCAATATTGTAATGAAGGATGCGTATTGTGTGTTCTAGATTTTGCAGTGTAACATTATATAATTTATCTTCACGCTCTTGTTTTTTTAGCTTTTTCCAGCTTGTAAATGTCATTGTTTTGGCAGGCGAACAGTCCCATAATGCCGTAGCATGTGAGACATATCCAAATCGAATTATCATATGTGATGCACCTCCTTGGCCCTTGAAATTTCTCTATAAAAAGAACGCGAGTATCGTTCCTATCCATTCCTTTCCTCTATCGATAATGGAGAGAGGATTGACATCTTCGAAGGAAAGTAATAAGGAGCGTTCCAAATCTTCCTCGAATTTACGTTTTACTTCTTGTATGAAAGGTTTATCGTATAAAAGGCAATTGATTTCATGGTTAATATATATACTTCTCATATCGAAATTAGCAGTTCCGATATCACAAGTATGATCGTCTACTATAATAATTTTTGCATGGAAAAATCCTTGCTGAAAAGCGTAAATATTACAACCAGCTTGTATTAACTTTCGGCAATATGGGAATTTTGCTTCTCGAACGAGGGCGTGATCAGCTTTTTGTGGAACGAGAATAGTTATTTGAACCCCACGTTTTCGCGCTTTTAATAATGCATTCATAATTTTTTTTCCAGGAATAAAATATGGTGTACCGATAAAGAGTTCTTTTTTCGCGCTTTCGATTAAATGTAAAAATGTATTTTGTAAATAGGCACCATCAGTAGGGATGAAACGATGTAGAATGGTCCCTGGTTGTTGCATAGGAAAATAAAGAGATGAATCTAATAAATTTTGGTCTGTATCGTCGAGCCAATCATGTAAAAATTGTTTTTGTAAATCTTGTATCCCTTCTCCTGTAAGACGTAAATGATAATCTCGCCATAACCCTAACCTTTGATTATGCCCTAAATATTCTTCGCCAATGTTAAATCCACCAATATAACCAATTTTCCCGTCAATAACTGTAATTTTTCTATGGTTTCTTTGATTTGCAGAAAAGAAAGGAAAAGGAAATTTCACTTTATGACAAAATGAAAAAGAGACACCATGCTTTTGTAGCGAGTAAATCGCTTCTTTTGATAAATAATGACTTCCAAACCGGTCGAGTAAAAGTCTTACTTCAATTCCTTCTTGTGCTTTATCGATAAGTAACTTTAAAAACGTACGACTTATATCATCGTTTTTTACAATAAAAAATAAAACGTGCACATGGTGTTTAGCTTGTTTTATATCAGTAAAGAGAGCATCGTATAGATCATTTCCGTATGTATAAAGGCGAAAATCACTTTGACGTAAAGGGAAAGAACGAGAACGTACACGCTTTAAATGAACAATTCTCCCATATGAAAGGTCGATTGTAATCCAGAGAGCGCTGCCTAATAACAAGAGAGATAAGAAAAACATAAGTAAATTCCCTCCTTCACGGTCTTTTCACCATCAATTTTTTACAAATCAAAATTTCACTGTATCCCGCTATTTGCGGGCAGTAAGACTCCCACCTCAAAATTGGGTTAAAGCAAAGAAGTTGGTTGGGATTCGGGCCGCCCGTAAAAGCCCGATTGGTGAGGGCTAATACTCAGTGGGGAGGAATGGCTCCCCGCCGATTAAAGTTTCACTTTATAGTTTCACCGAAATAAACAGCTTTATTAAAAAATGTGTTGTTGTATAACAAAAAACTGTTGACTGAATGCTCACTCATTATATAATGGGGATAGGGGATATAATTCAGAAAATTATATATTTTCGAAGATTCTAAAAAAGAAAGAGAGCTTACAAAGAGAGGGGTAGCATAAAATGAATAGCTTACTAATCATTAATTGGCTGGCTGCCATTGCTGTTATTGCTTATGCGGGGTATTTGTTTGTATATCTTATACGAACAAGGATGGCCTACATACAATTAGGAAAAAAGATTGAATTTGACCGTCGTTTTAAAGAGCGTTGGGATCTTCTTAAGGTCAATGTTTTCGGTCAGAAAAAGCTGCTGAAAGATAAAAAGAGCGGCATCATTCACGTTATGTTCTTTTACGGATTTATTCTCGTCCAATTTGGAGCAATTGACTTCGTTTGGAAAGGACTTGCACCAGGATCGCATCTTCCACTTGGACCACTATACCCTGCATTTACATTCTTCCAGGAAATTGTCACACTCGTTATTTTAATTGCAGTCTTTTGGGCTTTTCATAGACGCTATATTGAAAAGCTTGTTCGTTTGAAACGTAATTTTAAATCAGGCCTTGTTCTTATCTTTATTGGTGGCTTAATGATTTCTGTGCTACTTGGTAATGGGATGGGAATTATATGGCACGGCGAGGAGCTTTCATGGAGTGAACCTATCGCTTCTGCAATCGCTTACGTTTTCTCGGGATTAAATGAAACCGTAGCCATTTCAGTGTTCTATTTCTCTTGGTGGGTGCATTTACTAATTTTGTTAACGTTTTTAGTTTATGTTCCACAATCAAAACATGCGCATTTAATTGCTGGACCAGTTAACGTGTTTTTTGGTCGTCTTTCAAATCCGGGAAAACTTGAAAAAATTGATTTTGAAGATGAAACACAAGAAACATTCGGTGTTGGTAAAATTGAAGACTTTAGACAAAATCAACTTATCGACTTATATTCCTGCGTCGAATGTGGTCGTTGTACAAATATGTGTCCGGCAACAGGAACAGGGAAAATGTTATCACCGATGGATTTAATTTTAAAACTTCGTGATCATTTAACTGATAAAGGAGCAGCGGTAACATCAAAAGCACCGTGGGTTCCAGTTGTTGCTTTTAATAATACACAAGGAAATCAGTTAGCGATGATGGCAGCTGGAAAAGGACAACAAGAATCAGCGGCTACAGTGCTAGCGTACGACCCAAGTTTAATCGGAGACGTTATTACAGAAGAAGAGATTTGGGCATGTACAACGTGTCGTAACTGTGAGGACCAGTGCCCAGTTATGAATGAGCATGTTGACAAAATTATTGATTTACGCCGCTATCTCGTTTTAACAGAAGGAAAAATGGACGCGGAAGCGCAGCGTGCAATGACAAACATTGAGCGTCAAGGTAATCCGTGGGGACTGAACCGTAAAGAGCGTGAAACATGGCGCCAAGGTGACGATGAAGTAACAGTTCCAACTGTAAAGGAGAAATCAAAAGCTGGCGAAGAGTTTGAATACTTATTCTGGGTCGGATCAATGGGTTCGTATGACAATCGCAGTCAGAAGATTGCGATATCATTTGCGAAGCTAATGAACGAAGCAGGCATTTCATTCGCAATTCTTGGTAATAAGGAAAAGAACTCTGGTGATACACCGCGCCGCCTTGGAAATGAATTTGTATTCCAGGAAATGGCGAATAAAAATATTGAAGAATTTGAAAAAGCAGGAGTGAAGAAAATCGTTACGATTGACCCTCATGCTTATAACACTTTTAAAAATGAGTACCCGGACTTTGGCTTACAAGCAGAAGTCTATCATCATACAGAATTACTAGCCCAGTGGGTGAAGGAAGGTCGTTTAAAACCTGTCCATTCTATTGAAGAGACAGTTACGTACCATGATTCCTGTTACTTAGGAAGATACAACGAAGTATACGAAGCGCCGCGCGATATTCTAAAAGCAATTCCAGGTGTAAACCTTGTAGAAATGGCGCGTAACCGTGAAACGGGAATGTGCTGTGGTGCGGGTGGCGGCCTAATGTGGATGGAAGAAACGACAGGTTCTCGTATTAACGTTGCTCGTACAGAACAAGCGCTAGCTGTACAGCCGTCAATTATCGGTACAGGATGCCCGTATTGCTTAACGATGATTAGTGATGGCACGAAAGCGAAAGAAGTTGAAGAAACAGTTCAAACTTTGGACGTAACAGAGATTTTAGAACGCTCAGTTATCGGACAGAAGAAAGAAGCAATGTAGTTTGTAGGAATGCATTCAAATTTAGAAAGAGGTGCAAAAATTGCACCTCTTCTAGGCGCAAGGATACCGAGCGAGCGCTCGGTGCTAAAAAAAGAAATGGGGGAAAGAAACATGAGTAAAACAGTTATTTTAAGTGCTGCAAGAACACCGGTTGGAAAATTTGGAGGAACTTTAAAAGACGTGAAAGCAACAGAGCTTGGAGGAATCGCAATTAAGGCAGCGCTTGAAAGGGCGAATGTTTCCGCTAGTGATGTTGAAGAAGTTATATTTGGAACGGTTATCCAAGGAGGGCAAGGACAAATTCCATCACGCCAAGCAGCAAGAGCGGCCGGCATTCCTTGGGAAGTGCAGACAGAAACAGTAAATAAAGTTTGTGCATCAGGGCTTCGCGCAGTTACGTTAGCAGATCAAATTATTCGTACTGGTGATCAATCACTGATTGTAGCTGGTGGAATGGAATCGATGAGTAACAGCCCTTACATTTTACGAGGGGCAAGATGGGGATACAGAATGGGTAACAACGAAGTTATCGATTTAAACGTTGCAGACGGTTTAACATGCGCATTTTCAGGTATACACATGGGTGTTTATGGCGGAGAAGTTGCGAAGGAAGATGGAATCTCTCGCGAAGCACAAGATGAATGGGCATATCGTAGCCATCAACGTGCGGTTTCGGCACATAAAGAAGGGCGTTTTGAAGAGGAGATTGTACCAGTAACAATTCAGCAAAGAAAAGGCGATCCTATCGTCGTGGCTAAGGATGAGGCGCCACGCGCGGATACAACGATTGAAAAATTAGCGAAATTAAAGCCTGTATTTGATAAGACGTCAGCGGTGACAGCAGGTAATGCTCCGGGACTAAATGATGGCGGTGCTGCACTTGTATTAATGAGCGAGGACAGAGCGAAGCAAGAAGGAAGAAAACCATTAGCGACAATTTTGGCGCATACGGCGATTGCGGTAGAATCGAAGGATTTCCCAAGAACGCCAGGTTATGCAATTAATGAATTGCTGAAAAAGACAGGTAAGACAATTGAAGACATAGATCTATTTGAAATCAATGAGGCATTTGCGGCTGTAGCAATTGCAAGTACAGAAATCGCAGGGATCGATCCGGAAAAATTGAATGTAAATGGCGGTGCTGTAGCAATGGGGCATCCAATTGGAGCGAGCGGAGCACGTATTATCGTTACACTTATCCATGCACTGAAGCAGCGCGGCGGCGGAATTGGAATTGCTTCTATTTGTAGCGGTGGCGGTCAAGGTGATGCAGTGATGATTGAAGTTCACTAATTAAGATTAGAAGATATATAGTTTATTAACAATTAAGGGGGAAGAAAAAATGAGTGTACAAAAGATTGTTGTAATTGGTGCAGGGCAAATGGGTTCAGGTATCGCACAAGTGTGTGCAATGGCAGGCTATGATGTGAAAGTGCAAGATTTAAAGCAAGAGCAATTAGATAGAGGGCTAGCTGTTATTTCAAAAAATTTAGCCCGCCAAGTAGAAAAAGGCCGTATGAAGGAAGAAGAGAAAGATGCGACTTTAAATCGTCTTACATGGACGCTTGATTTAAATAGTGTCAAAGAAGCTGATCTTATTATTGAAGCAGCTGTTGAAAAAATGGATATTAAAAAGAAAATTTTTGCGAATTTAGATGAAATCGCTCCAGAACACGCAATTTTAGCGACGAATACGTCATCGTTACCAATTACGGAAATTGCAGCGGTAACGAAACGTCCTGAGAAAGTAATCGGCATGCACTTTATGAATCCAGTTCCAGTTATGAAACTCGTTGAAATTATTCGTGGTTTAGCTACAGATGATGCAGTGTACGAAACGATTGAGGATATTACGAAAAAAATCGGGAAAGTGCCAGTTGAAGTAAATGATTTCCCAGGGTTTGTATCGAACCGTATTTTATTACCGATGATTAACGAAGCGATTTATACGTTATACGAAGGAGTGGCGACGAAAGAAGCAATTGATGAAGTAATGAAACTCGGTATGAATCATCCGATGGGACCACTTACGTTAGCTGACTTTATCGGTTTAGATACGTGTTTATACATTATGGAAGTGTTGCATGAAGGATTAGGAGATAGTAAATATCGCCCATGTCCATTATTACGTAAGTATGTGAATGCAGGATGGTTAGGACGTAAAACGGGTCGTGGTTTCTACGTTTACGAATAAAGGCCTCCCTTTATTGAAGTAGTGGTCTTACCAGATTGTTAAAAAGATATATAGCAAACGGAGGCGAAGTACATGAATTTTCACTTTACTGAAGAGCAACAAATGATGAGGAAAATGGTTCGAGATTTTGCACAGAAGGAAATAGCTCCCTTTGTTCCTAGTATGGAACAAGGGGTGTTCCCGAAAGAGATTTTGCAAAAGATGGGTGAGCTTGGACTAATGGGTATTCCAGCACCTGCAAAATATGGCGGGGCAGAAATGGATTTTATTTCTTACATTCTAGCAATTGAGGAAATTTCAAAGGTAAGTGCAACGGTTGGTGTAATTTTAGCTGTACATACGTCAGTTGGAATGAATCCGATTTTATACTTCGGAACAGAAGAACAGAAGCAGAAATATGTTTCTAAATTGGCGACTGGTGAATATTTAGGCGCATTTGCTCTAACAGAACCGAATGCAGGATCAGATGCAGGTAGTTTGAAATCAAGAGCTGTAAAGAAAGACGATCACTACATCATTAATGGATCGAAAGTCTTTATTACAAATGGTGGTGAAGCAAGTACATATATCGTCTTCGCGTCTACAAATCCAGATGCGGGGAAAAGCGGGATTTCAGCATTTATAGTAGAGAAAGATACACCAGGCTTAATCATCGGAAAAGATGAGCATAAGATGGGGCTTCTTGGTTCTCGTACAGTACAACTTACGTTTGAAGATATGAAAGTACCGGCCGAGAATTTACTTGGTGAAGAAGGACAAGGATTTAAGGTGGCAATGGCGAATTTAGATGTTGGACGAATTGGGATCGGAGCGCAGGCATTAGGAATCGCGGAAGCGGCGCTTGCATGTGCGATTGATTATGCGAAAGAGCGTGAGCAATTCGGCAAGCCAATTGCGGCGCAGCAAGGACTCGGATTCAAACTTGCAGATATGGCGACTAGCGTAGAAGCAGCGCGATTACTTGTATACAGAGCGGCATCGCTAAGAGCACAAGGGTTACCATGCGGTAAAGAAGCTTCTATTGCGAAATTATTTGCTTCTAAGACGGCCGTTGAAGTTGCGATTGAAGCGGTGCAAGTATTTGGCGGTTACGGTTATACGAAAGATTATCCAGTAGAAAGATTTTTCCGTGATGCGAAGATCACGCAAATATATGAAGGAACGAGCGAAATACAAAAGCTTGTAATTAGTCGAGCTTTATAAAAAGGCAGAGGGGGAGACGGGAATGCATTTTAAATTATCAGAAGAACATGAAATGATAAGAAAAATGGTTCGGGATTTTGCAAGGAATGAAGTAGCACCGACAGCAGCAGAGCGTGATGAGGAAGAGCGATTTGATCGCGCTTTATTCGATCAAATGGCAGAGCTTGGTTTAACCGGTATTCCGTGGCCTGAAGAATACGGCGGAATTGGAAGCGATTACTTGGCGTATGTAATTGCCGTTGAAGAATTATCTCGCGTTTGTGCTTCTACAGGTGTAACGTTGTCTGCACATACTTCACTTGCTGGATGGCCAATTTTTAAATTTGGAACGGAAGAGCAAAAACAAAAGTTTTTGCGCCCAATGGCTGAAGGGAAGAAAATTGGTGCATATGGCTTAACAGAACCAAGCTCTGGATCAGATGCTGGTGGAATGAGGACGACTGCAAAACGAGATGGAGACCATTACATTTTAAATGGTTCGAAAATCTTTATTACAAATGGCGGTATTGCTGATATTTATGTTGTTTTTGCATTAACAGATCCTGATTCGAAGCAGCGCGGCACGAGTGCATTTATTGTGGAGAGTGATACGCTAGGATTTTCGGTTGGGAAGAAGGAAAGTAAGCTAGGGATTCGTTCTTCGCCAACAACTGAAATTATATTTGAAGACTGCCGTATTCCTGTAGAGAATTTACTAGGGGAAGAGGGCCAAGGATTTAAAGTTGCGATGCAGACATTAGATGGCGGCCGTAATGGTATTGCGGCACAAGCAGTCGGTATTGCACAATCCGCTTTAGATGCTTCTGTAGAATATGCAAGAGAACGTCATCAGTTTGGGAAGCCAATTGCGGCGCAACAAGGAATTGGCTTTAAACTTGCGGATATGGCAACGGATGTAGAGGCAGCGCGTCTTTTAACATATCAAGCGGCTTGGCTTGAATCTGAAGGGCTTCCGTATGGGAAAGAGTCAGCAATGTCAAAAGTATTTGCAGGTGATACAGCGATGAAGGTAACGACTGAAGCGGTACAAGTATTTGGTGGTTATGGTTATACGAAAGATTATCCAGTAGAGCGTTATATGCGCGATGCAAAGATTACACAAATATATGAGGGAACACAAGAGATTCAAAGGCTTGTAATTTCTCGTATGTTAACGAAGTAGGAACAAAAGCGTAGGTATTTTCCTACGCTTTTTACTTCCAAAAATAATAGAGAGAGGTGAAGGGATGGTTAAACATAATGTACATGCGTCAGTGAAAGATGAAAAATTAGTTGCGTTAAGACGTGAACAAATGATTAAAGGTGCGGTGCAGCTGTTTAAGCAAAAAGGATTCCCACGTACAACAACGAGAGAAATTGCGAAAGCGGCTGGATTTAGTATCGGAACACTTTATGAGTATATTCGCACAAAAGATGATGTATTATATTTAGTTTGTGATAGTATTTATGAACATGTAAAAGAGCGGTTAGAGGAAGTAGTGTGTACAGAGAAGGGAA
Organism: Bacillus sp. FSL R12-0074; assembly: GCF_038005725.1. Taxonomy (NCBI): domain Bacteria; kingdom Bacillati; phylum Bacillota; class Bacilli; order Caryophanales; family Bacillaceae; genus Bacillus; species Bacillus sp. FSL R12-0074. The sequence continues at coordinate 5,187,559 of NZ_JBBOTR010000001.1, read as the reverse complement.
GTATAGAAAGCTTAAAGATAGCGATAATGAATTATTTTAAAGTGATGGATGAATTGCAAGAAGAAGTATTAATTATGTATCAAGAGGTACGTTTTTTACCGAAAGAATCACTCCCATATGTATTAGAAAAAGAGTTTCAAATGGTCGGGATGTTTGAGGATATTTTAGAGCAGTGTACGGAAAATGGGACATTTACACTAAATAAAAAGGAAATACAGCTTCTTGCACATAATATTTTCATACAAGGACAAATGTGGGGATTTAGACGTTGGGCCCTGCAAAAACTGTATACTCTCGAAGAATATACAGAAATGCAAATTAGGTATGTACTGCAAGGAGCACATATGTCTCCGAAATAAAGAATGGACAAATTATAATTTTATTGCCCGTAAATAGCGGGATAAAAGTTTCCCGTTTTTTTTGTAGCATATTTGTGCGACTTTTGTTTATAATGAATAGTATGGATTTTTTTAAGCAGACCGTTATATATAAGCTTATATTTGAAGAAAGGAAGTGCCGCATAAGTGGGTTTTAAGCAATATTCACCAGAAGAGCTAAAAGAATGTTCAATGATTGAAGTTGTACATAGTGTTTTAGGGAATAAAAGACAAGCAACGACATTCAACGAGTTGGTTCAAGAAATCGCTCAAGTGCTGGGACTATCTCAAGGGCAAGTTAATACGAAACTCGCACAATTTTATACAGATTTAAACATCGATGGACGTTTCATTAATTTAGGAGAAAATCGTTGGGGGCTACGTAGCTGGTACCCATATGAGCAAATTGATGAAGAAATTCTGCCTCAGCCAAAACCGAAGAAGAAACGTAAAGTTGAAGAAGACGGTTTTGACGACTACATTGAAGAAGATGATGTAGAAGAAGTAGAAGAAGAAGTAGAAGAAGATGTAGTAGATTTGGACAAAGTTCTTGAAGACGCAGATGATGAAGATGATGATCTTGATGATTTAGAAGAAGATAATGAAGACTTCGCAGAAGAAGAACTTGAGTATGATGAAACTGAAGAAGAAGAAGAGGAAGAGCGGTAGTTCTTGACTTTTCATTATCGTCCATGTAGAATCATTTTTGGGCTCTTTAAAAAAAGACGATAATACTTTTAAAGTGTAAATATAAAAGAAAATTGCTCCCTACTTATTACTTTATGTGATGAGGGGAGCAATTTTCTTTTTTGTTTTTTGTTTAGAAAATAAAAAGAGCCTAACAATAAGATAGATACAGTGTTATCTACATACGTTGCGCTTTGCAACGGTGATTATATAACAACGAAGTAGAAGGGAGTATTTTCATGACTAAGTATATTTTTGTAACAGGCGGTGTAGTATCGTCTTTAGGTAAAGGTATTACAGCAGCATCTCTTGGAAGACTTTTAAAGAATCGTGGTTTAAACGTAACTATTCAAAAGTTTGATCCATACATTAACGTAGACCCAGGGACTATGAGCCCCTACCAACACGGTGAGGTATTCGTAACAGATGATGGTGCAGAAACGGACTTAGACCTAGGTCACTATGAGCGTTTTATCGACATCAACTTAAACAAATACAGCAACGTAACAACAGGTAAAATTTACTCTTCAGTTCTTCAAAAAGAGCGTCGTGGTGAATATTTAGGAGGAACAGTTCAAGTTATTCCTCACATTACTAACGAAATTAAAGAACGTGTATATCGTTCTGGTCGCGAAACAAATGCCGACGTTGTTATTACAGAAATCGGTGGAACTGTTGGTGATATCGAGTCTTTACCATTCTTAGAAGCAATTCGTCAAATTAAGAGCGACATCGGTCGTGACAATGTAATGTACATTCACTGTACGTTAATCCCGTACTTAAAAGCAGCGGGTGAAATGAAAACAAAACCAACGCAACATAGCGTTAAAGAGCTTCGCAGCTTAGGTATTCAACCAAATATTATCGTTGTTCGTACAGAACTACCTGTTTCTCAGGACATGAAAGACAAGCTTGCATTATTCTGTGACATCGATACAAAAGCAGTTATCGAAGCACGCGATGCAGATACTTTATATGCGGTTCCATTATCTCTTCAAGAACAAAACATGGACCAAATCGTTTGTGATCACTTGAAGTTAGACAATCCAGCTGCAGATATGACAGATTGGACTGCGCTAGTTAATAAAGTACGTAACCTTTCTAAGAAAACAAAAATCGCTCTTGTTGGTAAATACGTAGAGCTTCAAGATGCATACATTTCTGTTGTAGAAGCGCTTCGTCATGCAGGTTATTCATTCGACACAGATGTAGAAGTGAAATGGGTAAATGCTGAGCACGTAACAGCAGAGAACGTAAAAGAATTAGTTGGCGACACAGATGGTATCCTTGTACCAGGTGGCTTCGGCGATCGTGGTGTAGAAGGTAAAATCGTTGCAATTCAATATGCTCGTGAAAACAAAGTTCCATTCTTAGGAATTTGCCTAGGTATGCAACTTGCATCAATCGAATTCGCACGTAACGTATTAGGATTAGAAGGGGCTAACTCTTCTGAAATTAATCCTGACACACCTTATGCAATCATCGATTTATTACCAGAACAAAAAGATGTAGAAGATTTAGGTGGTACACTTCGCCTTGGTCTATATCCATGTAAGCTTGCTGAAGAAACAAATGCTTACAATGCTTACAATGAGCCGGTTGTATATGAGCGTCATCGTCATCGTTATGAGTTCAACAATCAATTCCGTCCAGATATGGAAAAAGCAGGATTTGTATTCTCTGGTACAAGCCCAGACGGTCGTCTAGTGGAAATTATTGAATTACAAGATCACCCTTGGTTCGTGGCAGCACAGTTCCATCCAGAACTTGTATCTCGTCCAAACCGTCCACAACCATTGTTCCATGACTTCGTAAGTGCTTCTATTACGAATAAAGAGAGCAAGTAATAAAAAAAAGCGCCTGAAATAGGGCGCTTTTTTTAATATTCGTTTAACATTTCATCAATTGTAAATTTCAATCCGTGATAAGCAAATAAAGCTATAATTAAACTTGGGAACCCATAGCGGTTACCTTCATCATCTGGAATAAGACCTTTTAACAGCTTTGTATCAATATGTACATCTGTATATTGTTCCAGTGATTCAACACCTTCTTGAATAGCCGAGATTCCAACGATAGATTGGTCTTCTTTATGAAGTTTTTTCGCGGTTTTTATAATTTCTTCATCTGTCGAAAAACGACTAATAAGAAGTACGCGGTCCGCAGAAGTCACTGCCGCCGGTTCACCGTTTTCTATTAAACGTTTTGCTTGTTTCATTGGTTCGGCGCCAAATAATGCTTCTGAAACAATACCTTCCATTTCGTTTGTACCATGCAAGTAAATGAAGCCATCGCCAACTAACGCCTGGGCAAGTAGACGAGCGCTATCTTCTATATTCATTTCCTCTTTTTGAGAAATTTTGGGGAAATATCCACTTAATTGAGTCGAGAAAATTTTTAACATGTTGTTGCTCCTTTCTTTCGTGTTAGCTGGTTCTCATTATAGCTTATTTTTTTTGGAAAGGGGAAATAGTAGGGTGGCATAACAAAATAGGAAACGGTAAAATAAGAAAGAATAGGAAGGGATTTGGCAAAGAGTAGCGAAAATAAACCGATAAGATATAAGAAGCTTTAAATCTTGTACTTACACAGAAAGGTTGGGAGTTATGGAAGGGAAAATTTTAATCGTTGATGATCAATATGGCATTCGTGTTTTATTGCATGAAGTGTTCCAAAAAGAAGGTTATCAGACGTTCCAAGCAGCGAATGGATTTCAAGCTTTAGATATCGTGAAAAAAGATAATCCGGATTTAGTAGTGTTAGATATGAAAATCCCAGGTATGGATGGTATAGAGATTTTAAAACATGTAAAAGAAATTGATGAGAGTATTAAAGTGATTTTAATGACTGCTTATGGAGAATTGGATATGATTCAAGAAGCGAAAGATTTAGGAGCTTTAATGCACTTTGCTAAACCGTTTGATATTGATGAGATTCGTCAAGCAGTGAGAGATCAGCTTGCTGTAGAGGCGTAAAAAATGAATTTTTTATAAAAAATATGGAAAAAAGCGTTTACATGGACTATTGAGCAGGTGAATACAGTTGAGTTTTTGAGTACAAGTTGTTATCCTATTGAGTGTAGAAAGAAGTCCGGTATGTAAATATACATATTTTACCTTATTCTGGTCATACTACCAGCGATAAGAATTTATCGGATACAAAAAACGTTTTTTAGGAGGATTCACCATGCCTTTAGTTTCTATGAAAGAAATGCTAAACACAGCACTAGAAGGAAAATACGCAGTTGGTCAATTCAACATGAACAACTTAGAGTGGACTCAAGCTATCTTAGCTGCTGCGGAAGAAGAAAAATCTCCTGTAATCTTAGGTGTATCTGAGGGTGCAGCTCGTCATATGACTGGTTTCAAAACAGTTGTAGCTATGGTTAAAGCTTTAATCGAAGAAATGAACATTTCTGTTCCTGTAGCGATTCACCTTGACCATGGTTCAAGCTTCGAAAAATGTAAAGAAGCAATTGATGCAGGTTTCACATCTGTAATGATCGACGCTTCTCACCACCCATTCGATGAAAACGTTGAAACTACTAAAAAAGTGGTAGAATACGCACACGCTCGTAACGTATCTGTTGAAGCTGAGCTTGGAACAGTTGGCGGACAAGAAGACGACATCATCGCTGAAGGCGTAATTTACGCTGATCCAGCAGAGTGTAAGCACCTTGTTGAAGCAACAGGTATCGATTGCCTAGCTCCAGCTCTAGGTTCTGTACACGGTCCTTACAAAGGTGAGCCTAACTTAGGATTCGCTGAAATGGAACAAGTTCGTGACTTCACTGGCGTACCTTTAGTATTACACGGTGGTACTGGTATCCCAACTGCTGATATCGTAAAAGCTATTTCTCTAGGTACTTCAAAAATTAACGTAAACACTGAGAACCAAATTGAGTTTACAAAAGCTGTTCGTGAAGCATTAAACAAAGACCAAGAAGTTTACGATCCTCGTAAATATATTGGACCTGGCCGCGACGCTATCAAAGCAACTGTTGCTGGTAAAATGCGTGAGTTCGGTTCTAACGGTAAAGCGTAAGAATAAAATTCCGTTTTGGAAACCGTCTAGTCTTTTAGACGGTTTCCTTTCGTTGTATAATGAAAGCGCGAACAAGTCTAAAGATTTTATAAAGTGAATTTTTGGTTTGCAAATATAGAAAATAATGTGCATAGTCCTATTAATAAATGTGGTAAGTATCTGAATTGAGTAATTTGATTCGATGAATAGTTAATCTTCATCTATTTGTACAGCAGGGGAGCTACAGGTGATGGTTTTCTACTTATTGAGTTTCGGGATGGAAAGAGTGATTGAGATTCTTAAGGGGGAATCTTCTACTTCTTATAAAGAAGTAGAAGATAAATACATTCACAAGAAGGGAGCTCAATATGGAAAAGTTGCTAATTGAAGGCGGAAGAGCTTTAAATGGAACAATTCGTGTGAGTGGTGCAAAGAACAGTGCTGTTGCACTAATTCCAGCGACAATTTTAGCAGATACTCCAGTAACTATTGGCGGTGTTCCTAATATTTCGGACGTGAAAATGTTAGGAGACTTACTAGAGGAAATTGGAGGGAAAGTAACTTATGGGCAGGAAGAAGAGATGGTAGTCGATCCTTCTAACATGGTTGCGATGCCTTTACCAAATGGAAAAGTGAAAAAATTGCGCGCCTCTTATTATTTAATGGGTGCAATGCTTGGCCGTTTTAAAAAAGCTGTTATTGGGCTTCCAGGTGGATGTCATTTAGGGCCACGACCGATTGATCAGCATATTAAAGGGTTTGAAGCGTTAGGGGCATATGTTACAAATGAACAAGGTGCCATTTATTTAAGAGCAGACGAACTACGTGGGGCACGTATTTATTTAGATGTTGTTAGTGTAGGAGCTACGATTAATATTATGCTAGCGGCTGTACGAGCGAAAGGTAGAACTGTTATTGAAAATGCAGCGAAAGAACCAGAGATTATTGATGTAGCTACATTGTTAACGAGTATGGGAGCACGTATTAAAGGTGCTGGTACAGACGTAATCCGAATTGATGGTGTGGATTCACTGCACGGTTGTCACCACACTATTATTCCAGACCGTATTGAAGCTGGTACGTATATGATTTTAGGGGCAGCATCAGGAGGAGAAGTAACAGTTGATAATGTTATTCCTCAGCATTTAGAATCCGTTACTGCGAAGCTAAGAGAAGCTGGTGTTCAAATTGAAACGAACGATGACCAAATTACAGTGAACGGCAATAGAAGGTTAAAAGTAGTTGATGTAAAAACGCTTGTATATCCAGGGTTTCCAACGGATTTACAACAGCCGTTTACAACTCTTTTAACAAAAGCGCATGGAACAGGAGTTGTAACTGATACAATTTACAGCGCACGTTTCAAGCATATTGATGAATTGCGCCGTATGAACGCGCAAATTAAAGTAGAAGGCCGTTCAGCAATTGTGACTGGACCGGTTTTATTGCAAGGTGCGAAGGTGAAAGCGAGTGACCTACGAGCTGGTGCGTCCCTTGTTATTGCGGGTTTAATGGCAGATGGCATTACAGAAGTAACGGGACTTGATCATATTGATCGAGGTTACGAAAATATAGTAGACAAGCTTAAAGGGCTTGGTGCAAACATTTGGCGAGAACAAATGACAAAGCAAGAAATTGAAGAAATGAAGAATGCATAAAGTGAAACTTTAATCAGTATGGGGTATCCCACGCCGATTATTAACCCTCACCAATCGGGATAAGGTGGTGATACTTCCGTTAATGGGGAGCGAAGAATCACTACTAACGGAAGTACACTTTATAGAAAAACAAGGTTCACAAAATACGGCAGAAATATAAAGACTTAAAGGAGAGGGATTATCGTGGAAAGAAGTTTATCTATGGAGTTAGTACGTGTAACAGAGGCTGCAGCATTATCATCAGCGCGTTGGATGGGGCGCGGAAAAAAAGATGAGGCAGATGGTGCAGCAACATCAGCTATGCGTGATGTATTTGATACAATTCCGATGAAAGGTACAGTTGTAATTGGCGAAGGTGAAATGGATGAAGCGCCAATGCTATATATCGGAGAAAAATTGGGTACAGGATATGGACCACGCGTAGACGTTGCAGTTGATCCTTTAGAAGGGACAAATATCGTAGCGGCTGGCGGCTGGAATGCGCTTGCTGTTATTGCAATTGCAGATCACGGCAATTTGTTACATGCTCCTGACATGTACATGGATAAAATAGCGGTTGGTCCAGAAGCAGTTGGTGCAGTTGATATTGACGCACCTATTATCGACAACTTACGTGCAGTTGCGAAAGCGAAAAATAAAGATATCGAAGATGTTGTAGCGACAGTTTTAAACCGTCCACGTCATCAAGCAATTATCGAAGAAATTCGTAAAGCTGGTGCTCGTATTAAATTAATTAACGATGGAGATGTAGCTGGAGCAATCAATACAGCATTTGACCGTACTGGTGTAGATATTCTATTCGGTTCTGGTGGAGCACCTGAAGGTGTATTAGCTGCGGTCGCATTAAAATGCTTAGGTGGAGAAATTCACGGGAAGCTCTTACCTCAAAACGAAGCTGAACTAGCTCGTTGTAAAAGAATGGGTATTGAAGATATCAATCGTATCCTTCGTATGGAAGACTTAGTAAAAGGTGACGATGCAATCTTTGCAGCAACAGGTGTAACAGACGGAGAACTATTACGAGGCGTTCAATTTAAAGGTAGCGTCGGAACAACACAATCCCTTGTTATGCGTGCAAAATCAGGCACAGTACGCTTCGTAGACGGCCGCCATAGCTTAAATAAAAAACCGAATTTGGTTATTAAATAAAAAGCGTAAGCGGCTCGTTTAGAATCGCAGGAAGAAGCGAAACCACCGGAGATTCTAGCTGCTGAAGCTGGATTAAATAAAAGCAGAAATGCCTTATCTATTCTGCCTTAAAATCAGGTGAGTAGAAAAAAGAAAGAAATATGAAAAGGCGAAGACAAATTTTCTTGTCTTCGCTTCTTGTATTTGTGTTTCAACGTATTGATTAAAACTAGATAAAAGGGTTACAATAGTGAATATTATCCTACTTGAACTTATTGCCTTTCATTATTATTTATTTGCCTTCCGTATTTTTCCCTTTACCCATGTGAAAAGAGAATAAAGTTAAAGTGTGGTGTCTGAATGAATTTGTCAATTGCAGCATTAGAAAACATGAAATTAAAAGAGTTATACGAGCTTGCGAAGGAATTTAAGATTTCGTATTACAGCAAGTTAACGAAAAAAGAGCTAATCTTCTCTATCTTAAAAGCTCGAGCAGAAAAAGAAGGTTTCTTTTTCATGGAAGGCGTATTAGAAATTATTCAATCAGAAGGATTTGGATTCTTACGTCCTATCAATTATTCTCCAAGCTCAGAAGATATTTATATCTCGGCTTCGCAAATTCGTCGTTTCGATTTACGTAATGGAGATAAGGTTTCTGGTAAAGTACGGCCTCCGAAAGAAAATGAGCGCTATTTTGGATTGCTACAAGTTGAAGCTGTAAATGGAGATGATCCAGACTCAGCAAAAGAGCGTGTACATTTCCCTGCATTAACACCGTTATACCCAGATCGCCAAATGAAATTGGAGACGGAAACGAAAAAGTTACCGACACGCATCATGGATTTAATCGCACCAGTTGGATTTGGACAACGTGGTTTAATTGTTGCGCCTCCAAAGGCTGGTAAAACAAGTCTGTTAAAAGAAATTGCACACAGTGTCACAACAAATCATCCGGAAGCAGAATTAATTGTACTTTTAATTGATGAGCGCCCAGAGGAAGTAACAGATATTGAACGTTCTGTTAAAGGTGATGTTGTAAGTTCTACTTTTGATGAAGTGCCAGAGAATCATATTAAAGTAGCGGAGCTTGTATTAGAGCGTGCAATGCGTCTTGTAGAACATAAAAGGGACGTTGTCATTTTAATGGATAGTATTACCCGTTTAGCGCGTGCTTACAACCTTGTTATTCCGCCAAGTGGTAGAACCTTATCGGGTGGTATTGATCCTGCTGCTTTTCATAGACCGAAGCGTTTCTTTGGGGCTGCGCGTAATATCGAAGAGGGCGGTAGCCTAACGATTTTAGCAACAGCGCTTGTTGATACAGGGTCTCGTATGGATGATGTAATTTACGAGGAGTTTAAAGGAACTGGAAATATGGAACTTCACTTAGATCGCTCATTAGCTGAGCGCCGTATCTTCCCAGCGATTGATATTCGTCGCTCTGGTACGCGTAAAGAAGACCTATTAATTCCGAAAGAACATTTAGACAAGCTGTGGGGTATTCGTAAAACAATGCGTGATACACCAGACTTTGTTGAAGGCTTCTTACGTAAACTTCGTCAAACAAAGACAAATGAAGAATTTTTACAAAACATTGTTGCAGACTCAAAAAGGTATGTAACCACTAAGTAAAGGGAAAAGATGGGGACTCGCTTATTTCGTAGTAAGCGAGTTTTTTATGTTTTTAAGGGAATATTAGAGAAAGTAATATATGGAAAAAATTGTTTTTTAAGATGGAAATCATATTTGGATTGAGAGCTTGAAGTGCCCTACGATTCTGGGCGAGCCGCTTGCGCTTTAAGGTGTATCTAGTTCCATCTCCAGCGGCTAGAATGGTCGGTGGCTTCGCGTCTTCCTACGAGGCAAAAAGCGCCTCTTGGTCGAGAGCTTGAAGTGACCTGCGATTCTAAACGAGCCGCTTGCGCTTTTAGGTATTATCCAGCTCCAACGGCTAGAATCTCCGGCCATTTCGCTCTCTCGGTCGAAGCAAAAAGCGCTTCTTGGTCGAGAGCTCCAATGTCCTGCGATTCTGAACGAGCCGCTTGTGCTTTTAATTTTTAAAAAGACAAAAACAGGTAGTTGCAAAATGGAGTTAGCCTTGTTATAATTTCATCATATGTGTTTCATCAATATAGTTGTGTAAGCAGCTGAAGATGAAAAACTCTGTTTCGAAAATGATTCAGGGCGGAAGGAGATGAAAAGAATGAAAGCAGGAATCCATCCAAATTACAATAAAGTTGTATTTATGGACACGAACACTGGCTTCAAATTCTTAAGCGGGTCTACAAAAGGCTCTAGCGAAACTGTTGAGTGGGAAGATGGTAACACTTATCCATTACTAAAAATTGAGATCAGTTCTGATTCTCACCCATTCTACACTGGACGTCAGAAGTTTGCTACTGCAGACGGACGTGTTGACCGCTTCAATAAGAAATACGGCATCAAGTAATAAAGAACATAAAACAGGCAAGTGTATGTATTCGCTTGTCTGTTTTTTTTGCGAAAATATTAAACCTTTACCCTACTTTGGATTAGGAAAGTAGATGAAAGGAGAGCTCAATGTACTTAATGAATCAAAATGGTTGGATTGAAGTGATTTGCGGGAGTATGTTTTCTGGGAAATCAGAAGAGCTCATCCGCCGTATACGCCGTACACAATTTGCGAAACAACATGCGATTGTATTTAAACCATGTATTGATAATCGTTATAGTGAAGAAGATGTTGTATCACATAATGGATTAAAGGTTAAAGCAGTTCCTGTTTCAGCTTCAAAAGATATATTTAACCATGTAACAGAAGAAATGGATGTTATTGCAATCGATGAGGTACAATTTTTTGATGGGGACATTGTGGAAGTGGTGCAAGTATTGGCAAATCGTGGCTATCGTGTCATTGTAGCTGGATTAGACCAAGATTTCCGTGGTCTACCATTTGGACAAGTTCCTCAGCTGATGGCGATTGCTGAACATGTAACTAAATTGCAGGCAGTTTGTTCTGAATGTGGATCTCCTGCAAGTCGTACGCAACGTTTAATCGATGGAGAACCAGCGGCATTTGATGATCCAATTATTTTAGTTGGGGCTTCAGAATCGTATGAACCACGTTGTCGTCATTGTCATGCAGTACCTACAAAACAAAGATAAGTGAAACTCGCTATGTAGAGCGGGTTTTTTTCGAAAATAGATGAAGATTGGTGGCAAGCTCTTCGTGTCTAAGAACCGCCGCTACTCAAGGTGAAAAGCACCTTTTGTGCGAGAGAACCTTAGCCAGTCAGAGCTGAGCGAGCCGCTTGCGCTTTAAATATTATCTAGCTCCAGCGGCTAGAATCTCCGGCCATTTCACTCTCTCGCTCGAAGCAAAAAGCGCTTCAAGGTCGAGAGTTCCAATGCCCTGCGATCCTGAGCAAGCCGCTTACGCTTTTAAATATAATTTGCGTTTTTTTGATTAAGTACCATATACTATTTGTATTAGATACTAGGATGTAGAGGTGAATGGTGTGTTAGATCGTTTGCAAGCTGTAGAAGATCGTTATGAGAAGTTGAATGAGTTGTTAAGTGACCCAGAGGTTATTAGCGATACAAATAAGCTTCGTGAGTATTCAAAAGAGCAATCTGATATTCAGGACACGGTAGAGGTGTACCGTGAGTATAAAGATGTTCGTGAGCAATTACGAGATGCAAAAGCAATGTTAGAAGATAAGTTAGACGCTGATATGCGTGATATGGTAAAAGAAGAGGTTTCTGAATTAGAAGGACAAGAGAAAACATTATCAGAACGTCTGAAAATTTTACTTGTTCCAAAAGACCCTAATGATGATAAAAACGTTATCGTTGAGGTTCGTGGCGCTGCTGGTGGTGACGAGGCAGCTTTATTTGCTGGTGATTTATATCGTATGTATAGCCGTTATGCTGAGGTGCAAGGTTGGAAAACTGAAATTATCGAAGCGAGCTATACAGAGTTAGGTGGATATAAAGAGATTATCTTTATGATTAACGGTAAAGGTGCTTTCGCGAAGCTGAAATTCGAGAATGGTGCTCACCGTGTACAACGTGTTCCTGAAACGGAATCTGGCGGACGTATTCATACATCTACAGCAACTGTAGCTGTACTACCAGAGGCAGAAGAAGTAGAAATTAATATTCATGAAAAAGATGTTCGTGTTGATACGTTTGCTTCTAGTGGTCCTGGTGGACAAAGCGTTAATACAACGATGTCAGCGGTACGTTTAACGCATTTACCGACTGGTGTAGTTGTATCTTGTCAGGATGAGAAATCACAAATTAAGAATAAAGAAAAAGCGATGAAAGTATTACGCGCACGTGTTTATGATAAATTTAGACAAGAAGCGCAAGCTGAGTATGATCAAAACCGTAAACAAGCTGTTGGTACGGGAGATCGTTCAGAGCGTATTCGTACGTATAACTTCCCGCAAAACCGTGTTACAGACCATCGAATCGGTTTAACGATTCAAAAGCTAGATCAAATCCTACAAGGTAAGTTAGATGATTTCATCAATGCCTTAGTGATGGAAGATCAGGCGCAAAAGATGGAGGCAGCTGAGTAATGCGTGTCTATGAAGCCCTGAAATGGGCTTCTTCTTTTTTACAGGAAAATGGACGAGATGAAAATGCGGGAGAAATTGTCCTTTGTCATGTATTAAAGACGAACAGAACCGGAATGCTCATGAATATGCGTGAAGAAATAACTGCGGAACAAGAGAAAAGTTTTGCAGAGTTTATCCACAAGCATGTAGAAGGTATTCCGATCCAATATATGCTCGGTTATGAAATGTTTTATGGCCGATCATTCTTTGTAAATGAAGAGGTATTGATACCAAGACCGGAAACAGAGGAACTTATAGTTGGAGTGCTAGAGAGAATTGAGCGCCATTTCGGTAATGAGGAGCTTCACATAGCGGATATTGGAACAGGTAGTGGAGCGATTTCTATTACGCTCGCTTTAGAAAATAAAAATCTTCATGTGTATACAGTAGATATCGCACAGGAGTCGATTGAAGTTGCAAAAGAAAATGCAAAAACTTTAGGGGCGGATGTAACTTTCTATCACGGCGATTTACTGTCTCCGTTTTATGAAACAGGTCAGAAGTTAGATGTTGTTGTTTCCAATCCTCCGTACATACCAGAGGAAGATTGGCGTGGTCTTTCTACTGTTGTGAAGGAGCATGAGCCGAAGCGTGCGCTTGTTGGTGGGGAAGATGGACTAGATTTCTATCGTCGTTTTATGGAGGAATTGCCGAATGTATTACAGAACAATGCGATTGTGGCGTTTGAAATTGGTGTAGGGCAAGGTGAAGATGTGAAAGCATTATTACAGCAAACTTTCCCGCGCGCTCAAGTTGAAGTTGTATTTGATATTAATGGAAAAGATCGCATGGTATTTGCAGAGATGGAGTAAGGCATAAGCCTTACTCTATTTTTTGTATGAAAAATTCGTAACTACTCAGCCATACATTTTATTTAGAATTTTGGTAAGGGGGATTATTTCAGCGAAAATACGCACCTTATTACCTATACATAGCCAGTTCCTCTCGCCAATTAAAAAAATGCTTTTCTATCGGTTTTTTATATAGATTTTGAATTTAATAGTTTAGAAAGATGAAAGTCTGTCCACACTGTTTCTAGAGGGGACGGTGGAGGAAATGAAAAAACAAGTTATTGCTTACTTTCTTTTATTATTAATTGGTGCACAGTTACTTGTGCAGTTTGGATATATGAAAGCTGATGCAAAAGGGCCTACTGTTATTCCGAAAGAGGCCGTTCGATTACGTATTTTAGCTAATAGTGATTCCGATAAAGATCAGGCGTTAAAGCGTAAAGTACGCGATGAAGTAAAAGCGCAAATTGATGGATGGGTAGCGGATTTAACGTCATTTGAAGAAGCTCGAAAAGTAATTCAAAATCATATTCCTGAAATTGAAAAGACAGTGGCAAATACACTGAAAAGAGAAGGAAGTAAAGAGGCGTTTCAAGTGAAATTCGGTAAGAATGTGAAATTTCCTACAAAGGTATATGGGAATTTTATTTATCCGGCAGGAGAATATGAAGCGGTACTTATTACAATTGGAAAAGGTGAAGGTGCAAACTGGTGGTGTGTATTATTTCCACCGATGTGTTTCTTAGATTTTTCAAGTGGTACAGCTGTAAGGAAAGAAGAACATGTTGTGAAAGCTGAATCTCCTGAAGAGGAGCAGGTGAGACAATCAGATGAGGAAGTAGTGGATGTACCGGAGAAGAAAGAGGATAAGGTGAAAGAAAAGAAAGTAGTAAAGCCGGAAAAAGCTGAAAAAGTAACAGCACAGGAAAAGAAAGTAGTAAAACACGAAACACAAGTAGAAGAACAGCCTGTAAAAAAAGTAGAAACAAAAACTGTGGAAAAAGTGGAGAAACCTGTGGAGCAAAAACAAGAAAAGAAAAATGAGTATGTAACAGTAGAAGAGGAAGAGAAACCAGAGGTTAAATTATTTATCGTCGAAGCTTTTACATCTTTATTCTCTAAATAGTGCTATTAATAAATCCTTCCTCATATATATCAATGAGGAGGGATTTATTATGAAGAACGTGTATTTTGCTACGAAAGCAGATGTAGAAAGATTACATTCTTTTTTCGGACAAGCTAATAAAAAAGATGATAAAATAAATGAGTTGTACGCACAATTTATGATCTTGGAAGAGGCGGGAGAAATACGAGCGGTAATTGGATATGAACAAAGTGGAGAAAATGCACTTATCCGTTCTTGTTTATTCACACCTAATGTGGATAAACAGACTTTCTTATATTTTTTCGAGATGTTTTTGCAGTATATGAAAGAAAAAGATATTCGACAATTGTACTTACTCACAAATCATCCACAATCTGTGACCATCTTTCAGTTTTTTAACTTTGTCATTGTAGAGAAAGAGGAAGTGCCAGAGGAAATTCGACAGTTAGAACACTTTTGTAAAAATATAAAAGAGCTAAATGCAATAATACTAAATTGTCAGCTATTCACAAAGTTATCCACGGATTAACAAGGTTTATCCACATTTTGTGGATAAACCTTGTTTGTCTTTTGGATAAATCTCATAGTAAACTAAAAATAGACAAGTATTTCATGGTAGAAAAGGACGTGGGAAAAAATGCATACAAATATGTGGGTTGTGGATAATGTTGTGGAAAGAAAAAAATATTATCCACAATTAAAAGAAGCAGCGAGATTATTAAGAGAAAATGAAGCGGTGGCCTTCCCAACGGAAACGGTATATGGGTTAGGAGCAAACGCAATGGATGATGAAGCGATAGCGAAAATTTTTGAAGCGAAAGGGAGACCGAGTGATAATCCACTGATTGTCCACATAGGAACAAAATCTCAGTTAGATGGTATCGTAAGAGAAATTCCGCCGGTTGCAGAAAAGTTAATGGAGCATTTTTGGCCAGGACCATTAACAATCATTTTACCGAGAAAAAAAGGGATTTCAGAGAGGGTTACGGCAGGACTTAATACAGTCGGAGTGAGGATGCCAGATCATCCAGTAGCGCTCGCCCTTATTGAAGAGGCAAACGTGCCTGTTGCAGCACCGAGTGCGAATCGTTCAGGACGCCCAAGTCCAACGTTAGCTTCTCATGTGTATGAAGATTTGAATGGGAAAATTGCTGGTATTGTTGATGGCGGGGCAACAGGAGTAGGCGTTGAATCAACTGTAATTGATTGTACGAGCGAGGTTCCGACGATTTTACGTCCAGGTGGGATTACGAAGGAGCAATTAGAGGCCGTGATAGGAAATGTTTCTTTAGATCCAGCTTTAAAGGATGAGAAAGAAAAACCAAAATCACCTGGAATGAAATATACACATTATGCACCGAAAGCGCCACTTAGTATTGTTGAAGGGTCCCGTGAGTTTATTCAACGTATTGTGGATGAGAAAAAGAAAGAAGGATTTAAAGTAGGTGTATTAACGACAGAAGAGTATCAGCATGTGTATAGTGCAGATGTTGTATTGTCTTGTGGTGTGCGAAGCGATTTAGCCAGCGTTGCGACTAAGTTATATGATGTGCTTAGAACGTTTGATGCAAGTGAAGTAGATGTTATTTTTAGTGAATCATTCCCGAATGAAGGCATAGGAAATGCAATTATGAATCGTTTAACAAAAGCTGCGGGACATCAGATTATTATTGAATGATAATGTACCTTTAGCAAACAGAATATTTCTCCTCGGATAAGCATATTGTGAAGTAGCACGTCCGAGGGGGGATATGAATGACACTTGAACAATTAATACCTTTAATAATTATGGCATTTGCCCTGGGGATGGATGCATTTTCAGTGAGCCTCGGTATGGGGATGGTAACATTAAAGTTAAGACAAATCCTTTATATAGGTATGACAATCGGGATATTTCATATTATTATGCCATTTATCGGAATGGTACTAGGACGTTTTCTATCAGAGAGGTATGGGGATGTCGCAAATTTTGCAGGAGCTATTTTATTAATTGGGCTAGGGTTCTATATCGTATATTCGTCTATTTTAGAAGGGGAAGAGACTAGAACTGCTCCAATTGGAATTAGTTTATTTGTATTTGCATTTGGTGTCAGTATAGATAGTTTTTCAGTAGGTCTTAGTCTTGGAATTTACGGAGCAGAGACAATTATTACGATATTATTGTTCGGACTAATAAGTATGTTACTGGCTTGGATGGGTTTATTGCTTGGTAGCCATGCCAAAAATATACTTGGCACATACGGTGAAATAGTAGGTGGTATTATTCTTGTTGGGTTTGGATTGTATCTCCTTTTTCCTATATAATTTTATGTAGGAGGGAATTATGAACAAGCTATTGGAATGGTATGTTAAGCTTTAACATTCTTTCCTCGATGGCTAAGAAGACTTATAAT
This sequence comes from Bacillus sp. FSL R12-0074, assembly GCF_038005725.1. NCBI lineage: Bacteria > Bacillati > Bacillota > Bacilli > Caryophanales > Bacillaceae > Bacillus > Bacillus sp. FSL R12-0074. The sequence continues at coordinate 5,170,793 of NZ_JBBOTR010000001.1, read as the reverse complement.
ATTGGGTGTTATTTTGCAAATTTCGATGTTAGGTTGGATTAAGTTAATTCGTGAATGGTGAGATAGTTCCTTTCTGTGCATAGTTTCGTTTGTACTATATTGATCACACTAAAAAATTACAAATATAGAAAGGATGAGATGAATGACGAGATTGAAGCAAGTTTTTGGTATTATTATTAGTTTTTTTGTTTTTTGGTTCAGTATGCTCGGTGTACAAATGTTTGCTGAGTTTTTAGATATTGAGTCATTGAAGTTTGTTGCAGGAAAATCGGAGGCGGCGCGTACTTTTTATTCTCCGTACCCGTTTTTAATTGTTTTCCTTATTACGTTACTTTCCTTATATTTCTTTGTAATAAAGCTTGGTAGATCTAAAAAAGAGAAATTCCCGGCATTAGAGGAGAAGAACGAAGAATTACGATAAAAAATCCCCCGCTTTCAGCGGGGGGTTATGTTTGAGTGATGAAGCTGGAGCTTTTCGGTGGTATCCAGCTTCACCTCCTAGGCCCTTGAGTCTAAGAACCTTCCCCACGAGAAGATAAAAAGCATCTTCTGTGAGGAAGAACCTTAGCCACCAGGCCTGGGCAGTCGGTTCCGCTTTTAAATGTATCCAGCTCCAGCGGCTAGAATGGTCGGTGGCTTCGCGCCTTCCTGCGAGGCAAAAAGCGCCTCTACGTCAGGAGCTCCATCCCCCTCTCATTCTGAACGAGCCGCTTGCGCTTTTAGGGTGTGATATCCAGTTCCGGCGACTAGCTCTTCGCATCTAAGAACCTTCCACCCGAAAGGCAAAAAGCGCCTTTAGGGCGAAAGAGCCTTAGCTGGTCAGAGCTGAACGAGTCGCCTCCACTTTTAGATAGGCCTCACTAATTCAAATTGTTCTCCTAGTTTTGCGTAGTTGTGTCCTGCTAGGCGGCTTATTGGTTTTAGTTCTTCGGCGTGAATTCGACCGTTTTCGTATAAGTGTTCAGCGACGTGAAAGCGAACGACGCGGCCGATTAGTAGGTCACAAGCTGGCGAGTCTTCGGTTCCGCCGAGTGGGATAGCGCGTTCTAATATGCACTCCATTCGAATGTTTGCTTCTTTAACCCCTGGTACTGAAATGACATCACTGTCAATCGGTGTTAGTTTTGCTAATTCGATTTCACTTTCATTAGGGGGTAGGTTCGCTGCTGTTTCGTTGATCGCTTCTACGTAAGATTCATCAGAAATATGTACGACAAATTCCCCTTTTTCTATTGCGTTTCTGGAAGTGTCTTTCGGTTTTCCTTCTTTGCGTTGTACTGAAACTGAGATAAGTGGTGGATTGGCAGCGACGATATTGAAATAACTATATGGCGCACCGTTCAATACGCCATCTTTAGTTACAGAAGTAACGAATGCAACAGGACGTGGAATGATACTTCCTGTTAGTAATTTGTAATTATCTTTTTCAGTTTGTTCGTTTGGATTAATGGATAACATGTTGTAATCCCCTTTCTAAATATGAATACTTATTGTTCCTTTACAAGATATCAATGGGAATCTCCTGCTGAAAATAATATTTTTTTGATGATGTAAAAAAAAGAGATTACCTCGATTGTACTGAAGTAATCTCTTTTTTGGTAAATATCTTGAAATAGAGATAAATATTAAAGTAAAACGTAAGCGCCAGGTCCAATTAAAGCTACACCGATAGCGACAGCGATTAACATTAAATTATATTCGAATCCGTTTTGTGTTACCCAGTAACCATTTTTTCCGTGAACTGTGAAAATTGCTACTAACATTGTTCCTACGATAAATAATGAACCAACTACAGTGAAAATACCTGCTGCGAATAAGAAACCACCTAATAGTTCAGTTGCGCCAGCCATAAATGCCATAAATACACCAGGACGTAAGCCGATTGACTCCATCCAGCTGCCAGTTCCCTTTAAGCCGTAACCGCCGAACCAACCAAATAATTTTTGAGCACCATGACCCATGAATGTAATTCCTATAATAAGACGAATAATAAGAAGACCGATATCCATCATTTTAAAAAACCTCCTAAAAGTTATTAACTTACCTTATGTAAGTAATAATAAAATAGTTACTTACTTTAGTCAAGTGAATTTCAAAAAAATTTGAAAGGAATTTTACAAATTAACAACAAAAAATAAAATGTAGTAAAGACCTCTAGACAAGTAAGTGAAAAAAAGAGAAAATATAAGTAGAAGTTAACTTCTCATTGTTATTCAGACAATCAGAATTGACTGGAATTTTGTGAAGCGCTACAATAAGAGTCTAGTAGTAATGACATGATTTATTTCGAAAGAGTTTTTACAGTATAACATTCGAAATATGAAGTCTTACGTGTATTTCGATCTTGAATAGAGATTGCCCTATAAACTTTTAGGTAAATTATAAGGAGGACTATCCTATGTTTAAAAAATTATTCGGTTTTGGTTCAAAAACAAATGAAGAAACAATCGTAGCTCCATTAACTGGAGCAGTGAAAAATATTGAAGAAGTACCAGATCCAGTATTCGCTGGTCGTATGATGGGTGACGGTGTTGCGATCGATCCTACTGAAGGTGTAGTTGTATCTCCAGTTGATGGTGAAATCGTACAATTATTCCACACGAAACATGCTATTGGAATTAAAGCGAAAAACGGTACAGAAATTTTAATCCACGTTGGATTAGAAACTGTAAAAATGGAAGGTGAAGGTTTCGAAGCTCACGTTTCTGAAGGACAAGCTGTAAAAGCTGGAGATAAATTAATCTCATTCGACTTAGAATTAATTCGTGAAAAAGCGAAAAGCACAATTACTCCAATCGTTATTACAAACACAGATGCAGCTGAGTCTATTAAGACAACTGTAGGTGTAACAGCTACAAAAGGTTCAACAGAAGTAATGAAAGTTACAATGAAATAATTATTTGATAGAAGGAATCCGTTTCATATGAAATGGATTCCTTATTTTGTTTCGTAGTGTGTTCATTATGTATGGTAAAATACTTTGGGCACTTGGAAATAGGGTTTCATATATGTGGATAAGGCGCATTTTTCTTAGAAAAAATATAAGAGAAATGCGCCTTTCGTATGTTCACATTTCTTTTGTTCTATTCTAATGTACGCTATGATAAAGTGAAACTTTAATCAGTGGAGGGTGTTCATCCCCCGCTGATTATTAGCCTTCACCAATCGGGATAAATGTAGGAAACAGAAAAAAAGGGGTGGGTTTAGATGAAACGGGTGTTATTTGTTTGCACTGGAAATACATGCCGTAGTCCGATGGCTGAGGCTTTGCTTCGTCATTATGGAGAAGGTAAATTTGAAGTGCAATCTGCTGGTGTTTTCGCCTATCCTGGAAGCGATGTGTCGATACATGCAAAGGAAGCTTTAGCTGAAAAAGGAATTGTAATCGATCATGCCGCGCAGCAGGTAAACGATACTTTGGTTGATTGGGCGGATATTGTAGTAACAATGACGGAAAACCATAAGCAAATTGTACTTGGGTATTATCCGAGCGTGGAAAAGAAATTGGATACATTATATGGATTAACTAAGGGTATAAGTAAGGATATTTCAGATCCATTTGGCGGATCGCTTTCTATTTATAAAGAAACGTTAGAAGAGATGGAAAAACTTGTACAAACTTTACTGAAAAAGCATTCAGAAGGTTGATGTTTCGTGTATAATACGATATTGGAGATCACTTTGTTCCATTTAGGTAGCGAGTGTGAAATGAAGATAATTGATTGAAACTTCGGAGGGGTAAAAATGAAAGTAGTAGTAGCATCTGATCACGGCGGTATGAATATCCGTAAAGAACTTGTAAGTTTATTAGAAGAGTTAAATATTGAATATATTGATTTAGGTTGTGAATGTGAAGCTGGTTCTGTTGATTACCCTGATTTTGCGTTTCCAGCAGCAGAAATGGTCGCGAATGGTGAAGTGGATCGTGGTATTTTAGTTTGCGGGACAGGCATTGGTATGTCAATCGCAGCAAACAAAGTAAATGGTATTCGTTGTGCATTAGTTCATGATACTTTCAGTGCGAAAGCGACGAGAGAGCATAATGACACTAACATGTTAGCGATGGGCGAGCGTGTAATTGGAGCTGGTCTAGCGCGTGATATCGCGAAAATTTGGCTAACAACTGACTATGAAGGTGGCCGTCACGAAAACCGCGTAGGAAAAATTAAAACGTACGAAACAAAGTAATAGATTCTAACTATAAGTAGTATGAAATATAATTTGGTGAACCAACCTGTGAAAGGAAGAGGCGTAATGACAGAAATCGTAAAGGTAAGAGAACAGCTACAAATGTCGCTTTCTGATTTCCAAGAACAAGCCACGCTGCAAAGAGGCCAAATTTTTGTAGTGGGGTGTAGCACGAGCGAAGTGCTAGGTGAAAGAATTGGAACATCAGGAACGATGGAAGTGGCAGAGGCGATTTTTTCTGAATTAAAACAATTTCAAGAGAGAACAGGTATTGAATTGGCGTTTCAATGTTGTGAGCATTTAAATCGTGCTTTAGTAGTTGAGAGAGATGTAGCGATGAAATATCAATTTGAAATTGTAACAGTTACGCCTGTTAGATCAGCAGGTGGTGCATTAGCGACGTATGCGTATCACAATTTTAAAGATCCGGTAGTAATTGAGTTTATTAAAGCAGATGCAGGAATGGATATCGGCGATACATTTATCGGTATGCATTTAAAGCATGTAGCTGTACCGGTTCGTACAAGTGTGAAGGAAATAGGAAGTGCGCATGTAACGATGGCGAAAACACGTGGGAAACTAATAGGTGGAGCACGTGCCGTTTATGCGGCAAATGAAGAAGCTATTCCTTGCCGTTAAACATGAAAAATTATAAAGTCTTATAACAGCTGTATATCGAAAGGTAAAAGGTATGTGGTCTGACTTTATAATAGAAGAAAGAAAAGACCAATTTTGGTCTTTTTTTTTCTTTTATGATATAGAAAGTCATGTTAGAATGTAGTTGAAAACATGAAGGTTCGAAAGAATTACAACCTGAATTTTCGTTTTTTCTGAATAAATGAGAAAAAACTATTGGGAATTGATGTAATTCGTTCAGAAAAGGGGGATTTTGGTGAATCATTTAAAACGTCAAGATGAAAAGGTATTTGCTGCAATTGAGGCAGAACTAGGAAGACAGCGTTCAAAGATCGAGTTAATTGCTTCGGAAAACTTCGTAAGTGAAGCAGTAATGGAGGCGCAAGGTTCTGTTCTAACGAATAAGTATGCTGAAGGATATCCTGGAAAACGTTACTATGGTGGTTGTGAACACGTAGACGTAGTAGAAGATATCGCACGTGATCGCGCGAAAGAAATTTTTGGCGCAGAGCATGTAAATGTTCAACCACATTCTGGTGCACAAGCGAACATGGCAGTATACTTCACGATTTTAGAGCAAGGCGATACAGTACTTGGCATGAATTTATCTCATGGTGGTCACTTAACACACGGAAGCCCTGTTAACTTCAGTGGAGTACAATATAATTTCGTAGAATATGGCGTGGATGCTGAATCTCACCGTATTAATTACGATGATGTATTAGCAAAAGCGAAAGAACATAAACCAAAATTAATCGTTGCAGGTGCAAGTGCATATCCTCGTGTTATCGATTTCAAACGATTCCGTGAGATTGCAGATGAAGTGGGCGCGTACTTAATGGTTGATATGGCACATATCGCCGGTTTAGTAGCAGCTGGTTTACATCCAAATCCAGTACCACATGCACATTTTGTTACAACAACAACACATAAAACATTACGTGGCCCACGTGGCGGTATGATTTTATGTGAAGAGCAATTTGCAAAACAAATTGATAAATCAATCTTCCCTGGTATTCAAGGTGGACCACTTATGCATGTAATTGCTGCAAAAGCTGTTGCATTTGGTGAGACACTACAAGATGAGTTTAAAACATATGCACAAAATATCATTAATAATGCGAATCGTTTAGCTGAAGGCCTTCAAAAGGAAGGACTTACACTTGTTTCTGGTGGAACAGACAATCATTTAATCTTAATTGATGTTCGTAACTTGGAAATTACAGGTAAAGTAGCAGAGCACGTATTAGATGAAGTTGGTATTACAGTGAATAAAAATACGATTCCATTTGAAACAGCAAGCCCATTTGTAACAAGCGGTGTACGTATCGGTACAGCGGCGGTAACATCACGTGATTTCGGTTTAGAAGAAATGGATGAGATTGCAGCAATTATTGCTCATACATTAAAAAATCATGAGAATGAAGCTGAACTAGAAGAAGCGCGCAAACGTGTAGAAGCGTTAACGAGCAAATTCCCAATGTATACAAATCTATAATAGATTAAAAAAGACTGCTGAAACGTAATTGTTTTAGTAGTCTTTTTTTGTGGACATATATTGTTTTTAAAGTATGTATACAAATGATGAATAAATTTTGGCGATATAATGAAGGATACAGCTCCCATAATTGGTAAAGATACTAGATAGATTCATCGTAAAATCATGATTTTACCAAATTTGCCCTTGAATATTAGTAGCGTTTTCTTTACAATCGTAAATAGTGTAAAGAAGCGTGTAAACGCATGAATATCATCTAAAGGAGAGATTCACATGGGAAAACTGTATGTATTTGATCACCCGTTAATTCAACATAAGATTACATATATTCGCGATAAGAATACAGGTACGAAAGATTTTCGTGAATTAGTGGACGAAGTAGCAAGCTTGATGGCTTTCGAGATTACTCGTGACCTTCCACTTGAAGACATTGAAATTGAAACACCTGTAAGCAAAGCGACAACAAAAGTGATCGCTGGTAAAAAACTTGGTTTAATTCCGATTTTACGTGCAGGTTTAGGAATGGTTGATGGAATTCTGAAATTAATTCCAGCAGCAAAAGTAGGACACGTTGGTTTATACCGTGACCCTGAAACATTGCAACCGGTAGAATACTATGTGAAACTTCCAACGGATGTAGAAGAGCGTGATTTTATCGTACTAGATCCGATGCTAGCAACAGGTGGTTCTGCGGCTGAAGCAATTAATTCTCTGAAAAAGCGCGGTGCAAAGCAAATTAAATTAATGTGTATCGTAGCTGCTCCAGAAGGAGTAAAAGTAGTGCAGGAAGAGCATCCTGATGTTGATATTTATGTAGCAGCATTAGATGAGAAGTTAAATGACCATGGTTATGTAGTTCCAGGTCTTGGTGATGCTGGTGACCGTTTATTCGGAACGAAGTAAGACAACAGACGAGAGGGGGATTCCCCTCTCGTTTTTTTTCGCCCTCAGCGCACGGGGGAGGGGGAGATAAATATACAGGGTATATACAACATAAGTTATATACACATCACATATAATATAGAAGTCTTACGTCTCGGGGACACTATATTATGGAAGGAAAGCGCTATATCTTAAAAATATAATAGTGACAAACTTGTGAACATTTTCTTCTATTATAAAGAGAAAACTGTTAGAAATTGCATATCTCTAACCAGTATTTAGAAGGGGAACGTTTTCATTTTTGGGAGGAAATGCCTAATACTCAAATTTTTTGATTTTTTACGATTTCTCGTTGACACTGTTAATACCCTATTGTATGCTAACAACGGGGATAGATGGTAGGGCTTTCAGTGACAAAAATGCATCTATTCCGTGACGAAAATGTAAACTTTTTATTTTGTATAGAATTTATGCAGAAAAATGAGTTATTATTAACACATCGTGAATGAGGGTTACATATTGGAGGGATGAATCCTTGCAAAAAAACGATCGCAGCCATATAAAAGCGTATGCTTTAATGTCAGGAATACTTGCTCAGTTAGTTGGTTCTATTCTTATCGGAATCTTTGGTGGGCAATGGATTGATAATAAGGTTGGAACGTTTCCGTTGTTTCTTATTATAGGGTTATTACTCGGGTTAGGAACAGGGGTATACGCAATGATTCGACTCATTCAACATTACTATTCGGGAGAGCAATGATGATAGACGTACATGGACTTGTCCAACGACAAAAGAAATATATGTACTACTTGCTTGCGCTTCTAGTGCTAGGATGGGGAATTACCTCTTACAAGGATGTATTTCTTGGGCTGATTATCGGAACGATTTTCAGTTTTCTTAGTTTGCGCATCATTGCACGTAGAACAGACAAGCTATTAGATCGCGTAACAAATGGAGAAAACGTGAAGTTTAAGGCGACAGCGGTAAGTACATATTCAAGATTCGCCACGATTGGGTTATTAATTTTATTTGCAGCCAAATATCAAGAGTTAATTGCGATGTGGGGCTTAGGTGTAGGATTGCTGACAGGATACCTTGTCATGATCATAGATTTTCTTTATTTAGAGTATACGAGCAGGGAAGAGAGGTGAATTACTAGTGGAACACGGTAAATTAGTTGAATTTCTAGGTTTAACGTTCGATTTGTCATCAGTTATGATGGTTACTGTAGCAGCAGTTATTGTTTTCTTAATCGCTGTTATCGGAACTCGCAGCTTAGCGCTTCGCCCAACCGGGATGCAAAATTTCATGGAATGGGTGTTTGACTTCGTGAAAGGGATTATCAATAGTACGATGGATTGGAAAACAGGTGGACGTTTCTTAACGCTTGGCGTTACGCTTATCATGTTTATCATCGTATCGAACTTCCTTGGTTTACCATTCATGTATTCAACAGTTGAGGCTGGCGAACATATTGCATGGTGGAGATCACCAACGTCTGATCCAGCAGTTGCATTAACATTAGCCGTGATGGTAGTTACCCTCACCCATTATTATGGAATTAAGATGAAGGGTACGAAAGAATATGTTAAAGGTTATTTCCAACCTATGAAATTCTTATTCCCATTAAAGGTTATTGAGGAGTTTGCTAACACATTAACGTTAGGTCTTCGTTTATTTGGTAACATTTACGCAGGTGAAATCTTATTAGGATTACTTGCTAAGTTAGGCGGGGCATCATTCTTAGGAGCATTAGGTGCACTTGTACCGATGTTAGCATGGATGGGATTCAGCGTATTCGTTGGTTCAATCCAGTCATTTATTTTCGTAATGTTAACGATGGTTTATATGGCTCATAAAGTAAGCCATGACCATTAATATAATTTAAGTAAGAAAAAATTTATTTTTTTATAATACAAAGGAGGACAAATTAAATGAGTTTAGGTGTAATCGCAGCTGCAATTGCAATTGGTTTATCAGCATTAGGTGCAGGTATTGGTAACGGTCTTATCGTATCACGTACAATCGAAGGTGTTGCTCGTCAACCAGAATTAAAAGGCGCACTTCAAACAATTATGTTCATCGGGGTTGCATTAGTTGAGGCACTTCCAATTATCGGTGTAGTTATTGCTTTCATCGTAATGAACAAATAAGGGAGACTCCCCTTACATAGATGGCGAAGAGTGTTTTTCCGAACTTTCTTCGCCATTGCTTTATGAACGAAACGTATGTCTTTTTTTTTCATATGATCAATTTAGATATTTTGAAGGGAGTGAATCCTTGTGCCAACTTTATTATTAGGGGCTTCCATTCCATTTGGAACGATTGCTTATACATTGTTCATTTTCTTACTTCTATTAGTAATGCTACGCAAATTCGCGTGGGGTCCTTTAATGGGAATTATGAAAGAACGTGAAGAGCATGTTACTAATGAAATCGACGCTGCAGAAAGAAGTAATGCTGAAGCGAAGAAATTAGTAGAAGAACAACGTGAAATGTTAAAACAATCGCGTGTTGAAGCACAAGAGTTAATCGAAAGAGCGAAGAAACAAGCTGTAGATCAAAAGGATGTTATTGTTGCTGCTGCGAAAGAAGAAGCAGAATCAATTAAAACATCTGCTGTACAAGAAATTCAACGCGAAAAAGAGCAAGCGATTGCTGCTTTACAAGAACAAGTTGCTTCTTTATCTGTTCATATTGCTTCTAAAGTAATTGAAAAAGAATTAAAAGAAGAAGATCAAGTGAAGTTAATTCGCGATTATATTAAAGAAGTAGGAGAAGCGCGATGAGCAATGGGATTGTAGCAAAACGTTATGCTGTCGCTCTTTTCAAAATTGCAAAAGAAAAACACGTATTAGAAATGTTTGAAGAGGAATTACGCCTTGTACAAAACGTTTTTACAAAGAACGGAGAACTACATAGCTTTTTAACGCAACCGAACATTTCAAAAGAGCAGAAGAAAACGTTTCTTGCAAACGTATTCGCATCTGTTTCTGAATCTATTTTAAATACGTTATATATTTTAATTGATAACAAGCGTATTGATATCCTACCTGAAATTGCAAATGAATATGTTGTTCTTGCTAATGAAGAACGTAACGTAGCGGATGCAACTGTATATTCTATTCGTCTTCTATCGGAAGAAGAAAAACTTAACATTGCAGAAGCATTTGCAAAAAAAACAGGAAAAGATGCAATTCGCGTGAAAAATGTTGTGGATGAAGATTTACTAGGCGGCATTAAAGTACGTATTGGAAATCGCATTTACGACGGAAGCTTACAAGGAAAATTAGCACGTATTCAGCGTGAATTAATGAAGAATAGATAGGGGTGAAGCACATGAGCATCAGAGCTGAAGAAATTAGCGCACTGATAAAGCAACAAATCGAGAACTATCAGTCTGAAATCGAAGTTAGTGATGTTGGTACAGTTATCCAAGTTGGTGACGGTATTGCGCGTGCTCATGGTCTTGATAACGTTATGGCTGGTGAACTTGTAGAGTTCTCTAATGGCGTTATGGGACTAGCACAAAACTTAGAGGAAAACAACGTAGGTATCATTATTTTAGGACCTTACACAGAAATCCGTGAAGGTGACGAAGTTCGTCGTACTGGTCGCATCATGCAAGTACCAGTAGGAAAAGAACTAATCGGTCGTGTTGTAAACCCATTAGGTCAACCAGTTGATGGTTTAGGCCCAATCAATACAACAAACACTCGTCCAATCGAAAGTCCAGCACCAGGTGTAATGGATCGTAAATCTGTTCATGAACCACTTCAAACAGGTATTAAAGCGATCGATGCTCTTGTACCAATTGGCCGTGGTCAACGTGAGTTAATCATCGGTGACCGTCAAACAGGTAAAACAGCAGTTGCACTTGATACGATCATTAACCAAAAAGATGAAGATATGATTTGTATCTATGTAGCTATCGGACAAAAAGAATCAACAGTACGTAACGTAGTAGAAACACTACGTAAGCACGGTGCATTAGATTACACAATCGTTGTAACTGCATCAGCTTCTCAACCAGCTCCATTATTGTACCTAGCTCCTTACGCTGGTGTAACAATGGGTGAAGAGTTCATGTACAATGGTAAACACGTATTAGTAGTATATGATGACTTATCAAAACAAGCAGCGGCTTACCGTGAGCTTTCATTACTATTACGTCGTCCTCCAGGTCGTGAAGCATATCCAGGGGATGTATTCTACTTACATTCTCGCTTATTAGAGCGTGCAGCAAAATTAAGTGATGCAAGAGGCGGCGGTTCTTTAACTGCACTACCTTTCATCGAAACACAAGCAGGGGACGTATCAGCTTACATCCCAACAAACGTAATTTCTATTACGGATGGACAAATCTTCTTACAATCTGACCTATTCTTCTCTGGCGTACGTCCAGCAATCGATGCGGGTACTTCTGTATCTCGTGTAGGTGGATCAGCTCAGATTAAAGCGATGAGTAAAGTATCAGGTACACTTCGTCTTGACCTTGCATCTTATCGTGAGTTAGAAGCGTTCGCTCAGTTCGGTTCTGACCTTGATAAAGCAACACAAGCGAAATTAAACCGTGGTGCTCGTACAGTTGAGGTATTAAAACAAGGATTACACAAACCGTTACGTGTAGAGAAACAAGTTATCATTCTTTACGCTTTAACACGTGGATTCCTAGATGATATCCCAGTAGTAGATATCACTCGTTTCGAAGAAGAATTCCATGCTTGGTTAGATTCAAATGCAACTGACTTATTAAGCGAAATTCGCACAACTAAGAAACTTGCGGATGACGACAAATTTGCAGCGGCAATTAACGGATTTAAAAAAGTATTCGTAGCTTCTGAATAATAAATAAAAGCGGAAGCGGCTCGTTCTGAATGTGAGGGGGAAGAAGTGAAGCCACCGAGCATTCAAGCCGCTGGAGCTAGATAATATAAAGGCATCTCAAACTTTGAGATTGCTGACGGTTATGTAAAGGAAAAGAGTAGGTGCACCTATTCTTTTCCTTCAATCATGAGCAAGAATATCTTGCAACGTAGATTAGGAAGAGGATTCTTACTAATCGTGCCAACTTCCGGAAAAAAGGTGGTGAAAACCTGTGGCATCTTTACGCGATATAAAAGCGAAGATTAACTCGACAAAGAAAACGAGTCAAATTACGAAAGCGATGGAGATGGTATCTGCATCTAAGTTAAACCGTGCAGAACAAAATGCTAAATCTTTCGTTCCGTATATGGAAAAGATTCAAGAAGTAGTAGCGAGCATTGCGCAAGGAAGTAAAGGGATTAATCATCCAATGCTAAATGCGCGTCCTGTAAAGCGTACAGGGTACATCGTTATTACATCTGATCGCGGACTAGCAGGTGGTTATAACAGTAACGTATTACGTACAGTAAGTAACGTAATTCGTGAACGTCATAATATGGATTCAAACCAATATTCAATTATTGTGCTTGGACGACTAGGACGTGATTATTTAAAACGTCGCGGCTTTAACATCATTGATGAAGTAGTTGGATTATCTGACCACCCATCATTTACTGATATTAAAGATATTGCTTCTCGAGCAATTGCGATGTTCGCAGATGGTGCTTATGATGAGCTGTATATTTACTACAATCATTATGTAAGTAAAATTTCACAAGAAGTAACGGAAAATAAAATTTTACCGCTTACGGATGTGGCGTCTGATAAACCGACGACAGCTTATGAATTCGAACCTTCTGAAGAAGAAATTTTAAAAGTATTATTGCCACAATACGCAGAAAGCTTAGTGTACGGTGCATTACTAGACGGTAAAGCAAGTGAGCACGCGGCGCGTATGACAGCAATGAAGAGTGCTACAGACAACGCAATGGAAGTTATCGATTCACTTACACTTTCATTTAACCGTGCGCGTCAAGCAGCGATTACGCAAGAAATTACGGAAATCGTTGGTGGAGTAGCAGCGTTAGAATAGTATTAAAAAGCGTAGGTGGCTTGCTCAGAAGGGGAGGGCATTGGAACTCCTGACGAAGAGGCGCTTTTGGCCTCGTAGGAAGGCGCGAAATGACCGACTGTTCTAGCCGCTGGAACTAGATTCAATAAAAAGCGGAAGCGGCTCGTCCAGAACAGGAGAGTCGCGTAAGCTATAAACTAATAAAAATTAAAAGCCGACTTCTCTTAGAAAGCTGGCTAATTAAAAGAAAGCTAGGAGGGAACCCGATGAATAAAGGGCGCGTTACGCAAATCATGGGTCCGGTTGTAGACGTTAAGTTTGATGGCGGAAAGCTACCAGAAATCTACAACGCCCTTACGGTAAAACAAAGCAACGAAAACGGAGCAAGCATTAACTTAACATTTGAAGTTGCACTTCATTTAGGTGATGACACAGTTCGTACAGTTGCAATGTCTTCCACAGATGGACTTGTTCGTGGCACAGAAGTAGAAGATACTGGTAAAGCAATCTCTGTACCAGTTGGTGATGTAACACTTGGTCGTGTATTTAACGTATTAGGTGATGCAATTGACTTAGATGGTGATGTTCCTGCGGATGTACGTCGTGATCCAATTCACCGTCAAGCGCCTGCATTCGAAGAGTTATCTACTAAAGTAGAAATTCTTGAAACTGGTATTAAAGTAGTAGACTTACTTGCTCCTTACATTAAGGGTGGTAAGATCGGTCTATTCGGTGGTGCCGGCGTAGGTAAAACAGTATTAATTCAGGAATTAATTAACAACATCGCACAAGAGCACGGTGGTATCTCTGTATTCGCTGGTGTAGGTGAGCGTACTCGTGAAGGTAACGACTTATACCACGAAATGAGCGATTCTGGCGTAATTAAGAAAACTGCGATGGTATTCGGACAAATGAACGAGCCACCTGGAGCACGTCAACGTGTTGCATTAACAGGTTTAACAATGGCTGAACATTTCCGTGATGAGCAAGGACAAGACGTACTATTGTTCATCGATAACATCTTCCGTTTCACGCAAGCGGGTTCTGAAGTATCTGCCCTTCTTGGTCGTATGCCATCTGCGGTAGGTTACCAGCCAACACTTGCAACAGAAATGGGTCAATTACAAGAGCGTATTACATCTACAAATAAAGGATCTATCACGTCTATCCAAGCGGTATACGTACCAGCCGATGACTATACGGATCCAGCACCAGCTACAACGTTCGCTCACTTAGATGCAACAACAAACTTAGAGCGTCGTTTAACACAAATGGGTATTTACCCAGCCGTAGATCCATTAGCATCTACATCTCGTGCGCTTTCTCCAGAAATCGTAGGAGAAGAGCATTATGGAGTAGCTCGTCAAGTACAGCAAACTTTACAGCGTTATAAAGAGCTTCAAGATATCATCGCTATCTTAGGTATGGATGAGTTATCTGAAGAAGATAAGTTAGTTGTACATCGTGCTCGTCGTATTCAATTCTTCTTATCACAAAACTTCCACGTAGCTGAACAGTTTACAGGTCAAAAAGGTTCTTACGTACCTGTAAAAAATACAGTTAGTGGTTTCAAAGAAATTCTAGAAGGAAAATATGATGACCTTCCAGAAGATGCGTTCCGTCTTGTTGGTAGCATTGAAGAAGTTATTGAAAACGCGAAGAAAATGATGGCGTAAGGCCTTAGGAGGGACGAATTATGAAGACATTTCCAGTCAGTATTGTAACTCCTGATGGACCGGTTTACGAAAAAGAAGTAGAAATGGTAAGCGTAAAAGCAGAGAGTGGGGAAATGGGGATCTTACCAGGTCACATTCCAACTGTTGCACCTTTAAAAATTAGTGCGGTTCGTCTGAAAAATGGTGGGCACACTGATTATGTAGCAGTAAGCGGTGGCTTTATCGAAGTTCGTCCAGATAAAGTAACTGTGTTATCATCATCTGCTGAAGAAGCAAACCATATCGATATCCATCGTGCAAATGAATCGAAACGTCGCGCTGAGCAACGTATGCAAGATAAACAAGCGCATGTTGACTTTAGACGTGCAGAAATGGCCTTGCAGCGTGCTGTGAACCGTTTAAACGTTTCTGATATGAAGTAAAAAAATCCGTAAAGGCTCTTGCCTTTACGGATTTTTTGTTATGGATATAAATAAAAAGGGGAAAAAAATGCCTCTCTTTAGGTAGGAGAGAGCATCTAGCCGTGCATAGAAGCGGCCAGAGCCTTTTTCTGCCCGATGCCAAGTGAAAATCAAGAAATAAAAAGAACTGCAGGTTCGTTTTTTGTTATGCATAGATGTGTTTTATTTAAATGTCGAAACTGAAACTCAATTTAATAGATAGAATAAACTGACAAAATTGGTATAATTATATTGTTGTTTGTATAAGTAGAAAATATATAACAATTTATATTTCATAAAGGAGATGAACAAATGATCGGTGAAATGAAACGAGAAGCATTGTACTCTTTAAAGGGAAAATGGGGACTAGGTGTTGGATCAACGATTTTACATATTATTTTAAGTTATGTTGTTTCAATGGCTGCAATGCTTATACTTTTAATTCCAGGAATTATTATATTTTTCTTAGTTGTTGGTTTAGCGGATTCAATTGAAGAGGAAGCGATATCAGTCGGGGCAGGTATTACATTTGGAATTTTTTATTGCATAATGATCATTTTGAGTAATGCATCTTATGGTATTACATCATACGGTTATACGAATGTGTTGCTACAAATTAGTAAACGAGAAGATGCTAGAGTAGATTATTTATTTGAAGGATTTCGTGGCTTTAAAAGAATGATGAAAACAATGTGGGCTATGCTTGCGATTTTGTTATATACAGGTACGTGGATTCCAATGTTGTTACTAGGTGTATTCGCGTTTTTTGGTGAGGAAGGGAATGTATCGTTAACAATTGCTTTCTTTGTACTATTAGCTATTTCGATTGTTGTAATGATTGTGATGTATTTTTCTTATGCGATGACGTATTATGTTATGGTTGAAAATCCAGATTATAGCGTTTCACAGGCGATGAAAGAAAGTAAGAACTTTATGAAGGGGCATAAACTAGATTTATTTCTTTTATGGCTTAGCTTCATAGGATGGGCTATTTTAGCAATTCTTACTCTTGGAATAGGATTTCTTTGGCTTAGTCCATATGTAGGTACAACGACAGCACATTTTTATCGCTATATTGCAAAAGGTGAATTGCAGTAGGGACGTGCTATACTAATAGAATTATTACGTATAGGAGGTTAAGTATGATTAGTGATTTAAAAGGAGAAGCGCTAGATTCACTGGAAGGAAAATGGGGCTTAGCTGTTGGGGCAACATTACTTATTTCGATTCTTACTTCAGCTTTTAGTTTTAGTATTCAGTTCCTTCTCTCTCAGGTTTGGGAGTGGAAAGAAGTGAACAGCTCACTTTCAATAGATGTTATTACAATATTGCTGGTGGGGCCTTTAACGCTAGGGGGTTATTGTTTAGCACTACATATAATTCGTGAAAAGGAAGCGCGTATTGGGCATATATTTAGATGGTTTACAGAAGGAAGTAAGTTTATAAAGTCATTTTTATTATATATAGTAGTAAACATTTATATTTTCTTATGGTGTTTACTATTTATTATTCCAGGCATTATTAAATCATTTTCTTATGCGATGACGTATTTTATTATAAATGATCATCCTGAGTATTCAATAAATCAAGCTATTACAGAAAGTCGTCGTATGATGGCTGGACATAAGATGGAGTATTTTATTTTATGTTTAAGTTTTATTGGCTGGTTTATATTAAGTTGTATTACATTAGGGATTGGATTTTTATGGTTGATTCCATATTTTTATACAACGACAGCAGCTTTTTACGAAGAGATTGCAGAAGAATATTACGAAAAAAGAATTCCGACACTTTAAAAAACACCCAGTGTGAACTATCGGTTCATACTGGGTGTTTTTTGTAGGAATTTTATAAACTGTTTACTTGTTAGAGGTTTACTGAAATAGTAACCTTGCATGTATTTACAGTTGTTTTTTTGCAGAAACTTAAGTTGTTTTTCTGTTTCAATTCCTTCAGCAACGACAGAGAGATTTAAAGTATTTGCAAGGGAAAGGATAGTGGAAACGATGGCTCTTTCTTCAGGCCGATGATCGGCTAGTTGTGTAAATTCTTTTGGTACTTTTAATGTATCGATAGGGAAAATTGATAAATAAGCAAGAGAAGAGTAGCCGGTACCGAAGTCATCAATGGACGTTTGAATACCATATTCTTTTAATTGCTTTAGTCTCGATAATGTTTCTTTTTCATCAATCATCGCAATTCGTTCTGTTAGTTCAAGTGTTACATCTTTCGGGTCAATTTTAACGTCCTTTAGTATTTGTGAAATATTTTCGATTAATTGATTTTGTTGAAATTCTTTCGCTGATAAATTGACACTCATTTTTAAGTTTGTGTATCCAAAACTTTGCCATATTTTTAGTTGACGACAAGACTCTCGTAGCACCCAATGCCCAAGTGGGATGACCTGCGGAGTCTCTTCCACAATTGGAATGAACTCACATGGTGAAATGTCACCTAATAGTGGGTGTTTCCAACGGATTAAAGCTTCGGCACCGATGATTTTATTCGTTGTAATGTCAACTTGTGGTTGATAGACGAGAAAGAATTCTTTATTTACTAAAGCAAGTGGTAAATCTTTTTCAATTCGAGCTTTTCGCTCCATTTTTTTATATAACTCTTTCGTATAAAGTGAGCTACCATTCTTTCCTTTATTTTTGGTTTCGTACATGGCCATATCAGCATGTTGTAAAATAGATAACGGATCTTCGCCTGCTTCTGGGTATATTGCAATCCCGATACTTGGCGAGATTTGTAAATGTTGATTTTCAATTTCGAATGGCTCATTCATAGATAGTACAATCATATCAGCTATTTTTTGTACATCTCTATCTTCTTTATAATCTTCTATAAGAATTGTGAACTCATCCCCAGCTAACCGAGCAAGTTTCATATTTGACGTCGATATTCGTTCTAGTCTTTTTGCTACAGCAATTAAAAGAAGATCTCCTACCCGGTGACCGAGAGTATCGTTAATAACTTTAAAACGGTCTAAATCGAGAAACATAACAGCAAAAGGTCTTTTCGATAGTTTTGCTCGTACAATTGCTTGTTCTAACTGCAGATGAAATGAACGGCGATTTGCAAGTTCCGTTAAAGTATCATGATATGCTAGGAAATTAATTTGCTCTTGTTGCTGCTTGCTTTCTGTAATATCTTTAATCATTAAATAGGCCCCAGAAATATGTTCCTTTAAAAAGATGGGAACAGCTGTAACATGTAAGTAGTAAATATCTCTATTTTTATGATATGCCCGTATTTCTAAAGAAATAGATTTCCCTTTTTTCACGTGATGAAAGGCAGTAATGATTTCTTCTAAATCTTCTTCATACATAAGTGAATAGTATGGTTGGTTTAATAATTCATTCGTTTGATAACCGAGTAAAGTAGTTCCAGCGTTGTTCACATTGAGAAAATTACCGTACAAATCTAATGTGAAAATTGGATCTGGATGATGCTCGTATAAAGATTTAAACATTTGTTGGTTATGATATAACTCATTTTTTTGTTCTACTAAATCTTCTGTACGTAGTTCGATTTGTTTCTCGAGTTCTAAGCTGAATCGCATTTGTGCTAGCAATAATATTTTATTTTGTCTTCGAACTAACGTATGGCGTATGAGAACGAAGGCGAAAGTTACCATAAGTCCAATTACTACGATAGGTGCAAAAACATATTCGACCAATATAAAAACAATAAGCATCACGACAGAAATATACGGTAATGATAATCGGATTGATTCACCAAATTGAGGCGTTAGTAATATTTGTTCTTGTTTTTCGGGCTCTTTTGTGTGAAGTATACAAGCGATTGCTACCAATAATAAGGTTACTTGATAGAATGGAGCAACTGTGAACATAGAGTGCTCAGGCTGGAAGTATTTTATATAAGCATAAATAGAATCCGTAGTAGCATACAAAATTAAAGCACTGCCAAGAAGAGCACCAACTTGCTTTGGTAGTAAGGATAATGGTCTGAATAAAAGGTTGATTCCTATTAAAAGAAAGAGTAGATCAGCCATTGGATACGTGAGTTGAACAAACATGTCGATATATGATGTTGTAAAAATATGAATGGTTCTTTCAATAAGTAAATAGTAGCTTAAAGTAAATTGAGCAGTAACAATAATACAAATATCACATATCGTAAAAAGCTGTTCCAATAAATCTCGGCCATAAATAATTTCATATAGAAAGGCAAATGCAAAGCTAATTAAAAATAATAAGTAAAAAAAGTCTGATGGATCAACGAATGTATAGTAGTCATGCAGAATTAAGCGTTGATAAGCAACTACTATATCGCCGATGAAATAAGAGAAGGATCCGATAGTTAATGTTATCCAAAACAAACGAGATAACCCTTGTTTTATATTTGAAAAATAAAATATATAACTGCAAATTGTAATATCAATTAATATGGTACTTATTCCAGTTAATATTTGAAATGGGAGTGCGTACTCATATAAAAAGGACATTGATACGTAATGAATAGCTATATACAACAATGAAATGCTTATAAGAATACTTACATGTGTTTGTTTTTTCATTTATATCACCCACTGTATATACATAAGAACCATCTTTTTTTAGTTTATGTTTTTTATGATTGCTTGAAAACATATAGAATTTCTATATTTATTTTACACATTTATAATGAGTTGTAAAAATAGATTTGCTCAGCAAGTATTAATTGTTGTTTCTGTTCCCAATATATCGACATAAGAATTTGAAGTTTGCTATAATGAATTAAATAGTTGCATTATTTAGAAAAATTTAAAAATAATAAATAATGCAAGTAAGACATATTGTTTACTATGTGAACTTGTTCTTAATTCAGGGGGGAGGGTTTCACAATGGCAAGTGTATATGAAAATAGTTATATGATCGTTTTGATTTTCTTGCTATTAGGTATATTGCTGCCGGTAGTGGCTCTTACATTAGGGAAAATGCTGCGTCCAAACAAACCGAGTGCAGCGAAAGCGACGACGTATGAGAGTGGAATTGAGCCTTTTCATGATGCAAATATTCGGTTTCATGCTCGTTATTACATTTTCGCTTTATTGTTCGTCATCTTTGATGTAGAAACTTTATTTTTATACCCATGGGCTGTTGCATATGACAAGCTTGGTTTATTTGCACTGATTGAAATGCTCATTTTTGTTGTGATGTTGCTAGTTGGATTAGCGTATGCTTGGAAAAAGAAGGTGTTACAATGGTTATAAATTTTGAGGAATTACACCCACAGGAGCGAGCGGAATTAGAAAGGAATATCTTTTTTTCTACATTGGAACAGTTGAAGGGATGGGCGCGGAGCAACTCTTTATGGCCGATGACATTTGGACTGGCATGCTGTGCGATTGAAATGATGGGAGTAGGCTCATCACATTACGATTTAGATCGATTTGGGTCATTTTTTCGGACTTCACCAAGACAATCGGACGTCATGATTGTGTCAGGAACGGTAACGAAGAAAATGGCACCTATTGTTCGGCGCCTATATGATCAAATGCCTGAACCGAAGTGGGTAATTGCGATGGGATCTTGTGCAACGGCCGGTGGTCCGTATGTGAATTCGTATGCTGTTGTGAAAGGTGTAGATCAAATTGTACCAGTTGATGTGTATATTCCTGGATGCCCTCCAAATCCTGCTGCTTTAATTTATGGAATTAATAAATTAAAAGAAAAAATTCGTTACGAGGCGAGGACCGGGAAGCAGGTGACGAATAAATGAGTGATCCAAATAAAGACTTAGAAAGCATGAAAAGAGAAGCAGCCCGTCATGCGAAAGAGGAAGCGCGAAAACGTCTTGCTGCGAAACATGAGGCGGAAATGTCTAAACTTGAAGGAGAACATCGAGAAAAAGAGAAAGCGCTACCAAAAGATAAGGGGATTAATGTAGAAGAAGCGAAACGGCTTGCCGCAGCAGCTGCAAAAGCGAAAGCGGCGGCACTAGCGAAGCAAAAGCGAGAAGGGTCAGAAGAGGTAACGGACGAAAAAAAAGCGAAAGCAGCGGCACTAGCGAAGCAAAAGCGAGAAGGGTCAGAAGAAGTAACGGACGAGGAAAAAGTTAAAGCAGCGGCACTAGCGAAGCAAAAGCGAGAAGGAAGCGAAGAAGTAACGGACGAAGAAAAAGTCAAAGCGAAGGCGAAAGCCGCAGCAGCTGCAAAAGCAAAAGCAAAAGCAAAAGCAGCGGC
This sequence comes from Bacillus sp. FSL R12-0074, assembly GCF_038005725.1. Taxonomy (NCBI): domain Bacteria; kingdom Bacillati; phylum Bacillota; class Bacilli; order Caryophanales; family Bacillaceae; genus Bacillus; species Bacillus sp. FSL R12-0074. Next base: position 5,149,344 of record NZ_JBBOTR010000001.1, on the reverse strand, counting down.
ACTAGCGAAGCAAAAGCGAGAAGGAACAGAAGAAGTAACGGACGAAGAAAAAGCAAAAGCGAAAGCAGCGGCACTAGCGAAGCAAAAGCGAGAAGGAATAGAAGAAGTAACGGACGAAGAAAAAGCAAAAGCGAAGGCAAAGGCTGTAGCAGCTGCAAAAGCAAAAGTAGCTGCATTAGCGAAGCAGAAAGCCTCGCAAGGTGATGGGGATTCTGGAGATGAGAAAGCAAAGGCAATTGCAGCCGCAAAAGCGAAAGCCGCTGCAGCGGCAAGGGCAAAGGGAGCTGTAAATGAGATAGAAGATGAACCGCAGCAGGAAGAGCCATCAGTTAACCAACCATATTTAAATCAATATGTGGAGGCTGTTAAGGAGAAGATAGGGGAATATGCATTAGTAGATTCCTATATTAATAAGCTGTCAAAAGATGTTCCAACTCTTGTGGCGGATCCTTCAAGATATTATGAAGTGATGGAATTGCTACGATTCCATGAGGGACTTGCTTTTGATTATATGTCAGAGCTACATGCGACAGATTTTGTGACACATATGGAAGTGTATGTTCATTTATTTTCATATGGAAAGAAACAGTCAGTAGCAGTGAAGGTAAAGCTAGATAGGGAAGCACCGCAAGTAGAATCGGTGACGCCGCTTTGGAAAGGGGCAGATTGGCCGGAGCGTGAAGCGTATGATTTGCTTGGTATTGTGTTTAAAGGTCATCCTAATTTATCTCGCATTTTAATGCCGGATGATTGGGTAGGGTATCCGCTTAGGAAAGATTATGAACCGTATGATGTGGAGGTGTAGCTTGTGATCCGTACGGAAGAGATGCTCTTAAATGTAGGACCGCAGCACCCGAGTACACATGGTGTGTTTCGGCTTGTAATTAAGATTGACGGGGAAATTATTAAAGAGGCTACACCGGTTATCGGGTATTTGCATCGCGGAACAGAAAAGATCGCTGAGAGCTTGCAATATACGCAAATTATCCCGTATACAGATCGAATGGACTATTTATCAGCGATGACGAATAATTACGTCATTTGCCACGCTGTAGAGACGATGATGGATCTTGAGATTCCGGAGCGTGCTGAATATTTACGGGTGCTTGCGATGGAGCTTGGGAGAGTTGCGAGTCATCTCGTCTGGTGGGGAACGAACTTGCTTGATATAGGAGCGGTTAGTCCATTTTTATACGCATTTCGTGAACGAGAGATGATTATAAATTTATTAAATGAATTGTGCGGTGCAAGGCTTACTTTCAACTATATGAGAGTCGGTGGCGTGAAGTGGGATGCACCAGACGGCTGGATTGAAAAGGTGAAAGAGTTTGTTCCGTATATGAGAGAGCAGTTGGAAGGTTATCACGACCTTGTTAGCGGAAATGAAATTTTCTTAAATCGTGTGAAAGGCGTTGGTGTATATAGCGCGGAAGAGGCGATCTCGTATTCTTTAAGCGGCGCAAATTTGCGGTGCACGGGAGTAAACTTTGATCTTCGCAAAGATGAACCGTATTCTATTTATGATCGTTTTGAATTTGATGTTCCTGTTGGGAGCACGGGAGATGCTTGGGACCGCTACGTTTGCCGGATGAAGGAAATTGAGGAGTCATTAAAAATTATTGAGCAAGCAGCCCAGCAGTTCCCGAAAGACGGCGCTGTGCTGGCGAAAGTGCCGAAAATTATTAAAGCACCTAAAGGAGAAGCGTTCGTCCGTATAGAGTCACCGCGGGGAGAGATTGGCTGTTATATTGCTAGTGATGGAAAGAAAGAGCCGTACCGCTTGAAATTTCGCAGACCGTCTTTTTATAATTTGCAAATCTTACCGAAGTTATTGAAAGGTGAAAACATCGCCAATTTAATTACGATTTTAGGTGGGGTTGATATTGTACTTGGGGAGGTTGACGGCTAATGATTGAGACGCTCTTACAATCACCTTCAAGCTGGACGAATTTCTTCATTTTTTTCGGATTAGCGGTGCTTCTATTATTTGCAGTCCTTGGCTTCGTTACATACGGTATTTTGGCAGAACGGAAAGTGATGGGATTTATGCAAGGGCGGATTGGACCAAACCAAGTTGGGGGCCGGTTCGGTTTACTCCAAACGGTAGCTGATGTTTTGAAATTATTATTAAAAGAAGATAGTATTCCGAAAGCTGCAGATAAACCGTTGTTTATATTAGCGCCTGTTATTGCATTCGCACCAGCATTTATGGTGCTTGCGGTTATCCCGTTTACTGATAAATTTCAGTTCGCGGATATTGGCGTAGGGTTACTGTATTACATTGCTGTCTCTGGGATTACGACGATCGGAGTTGTAACTGGGGGATGGGCATCAAATAATAAATATTCCCTTTTAGGAGGGATGCGTGCGGCAGCGCAAATGATTTCTTATGAGATTCCACTTGTGATGAGTGTAATTGGCGTCGTTTTGTTAGCTGGTAGTCTTAACTTGAATGAAATTGTAGCGGCGCAGGAAAAGGTATGGTACATTTTCGTACAGCCAATCGGTTTCGTCATTTTCTTAATCGCGGCAGTTGCAGAGTTAAATAGGACACCGTTTGATTTACCCGAAGCGGAGTCAGAACTTGTTTCAGGATACCATACGGAATACTCAGGTTTTCGCTGGGCGTTTTTCATGCTTTCAGAGTATGTGTATTTCTTCGGGATGTCATCTTTAATTACAGTACTCTTTTTAGGAGGCTGGAATCCAGTTATGTTCCTTGGGTTTATTCCAGGAGCCGTATGGTTTGCTTTGAAATTCAGCAGTGTGGTCTTTCTATTGATTTGGTTCCGCGTTACGTTCCCGCGCATAAGAGGTGACCAGTTAATGGAGTTTGGTTGGAAAGTATTATTACCAATCGCACTTGCAAATATTTTCTTAACGGCATTGATTAAGGAGCTATTCTTCTAATCTATAAAGGGGGTGCCAGTAAGAGATGAAAGGACTATTTAAAGGGTTAAAATATACGCTTAGTAATTTGAGTAAGAAAAAGGTGACGTATGATTATCCAAATCAACCGTTGCCATTACCAGACCGATTTCGAGGTATTCAAAAGTTTTATCCAGAGAAATGTATTGTTTGTAATCAGTGTTCCAACATTTGTCCGACAGATTGCATTCAATTAACAGGAAAAAAACATCCTGATCCTACGAAAAAAGGGAAAATTATCGACACGTATGATATTAATTTTGAAATTTGTATTCTTTGCGATTTATGTACAGAAGTTTGCCCGACAGAGGCGATTGTAATGACAAATAACTTTGAACTTGCAGAGTATTCACGTGATGATTTATTTAAAAATTTGCAGTGGCTTGACGAGAACGACGAGAACGTCAGGAAGGAGAATAAAGCATGAACGGCGAGTTTGTAGCTTTCTTTATATTATCCTTGTCTGCGATTATCGGCGGTGTTCTTATGCTGAATTTAACGAAAGTAATGCATATGATGCTGGCCCTTGTGCTTACGTTCCTTAGCATTGCGGGTTTGTACTTTCTCTTATCAGCCGAATTTATCGGAGTGGCACAAATTTTACTTTACTCTGGTGCAATCACTATTATTATGATTTTTGGCATTATGTTAACGAAACATAACGCGGAAAATGAATCGCGCCTTACTCTTCGAAAATGGATTATCTTCTTTGCGGTTGTAGCATTTGGAGCAGTTATGTATTTCGCTGTTAATAGTATCGATTTTTCAAATCAAAGCACACAAGGAAGTTTACCTCTCCATGAAAATAACACACTTCAAATCGGTACACTTCTCTATTCAAAATATATTATTCCATTCGAATTAACCTCAGTTATTTTACTTGTAGCACTTGTAGGAGCGATTATCCTTGCGAAGAAGGATGAGGGAGAGGAGGATTCCCATGAGTAGCGTTCCGGCTTCTGCGTATTTAACACTTGCGATTATTTTGTTTTGCATCGGCTTATTTGGAGCTTTAACAAAGCGAAATACAGTAATTGTACTAGTTTGTATCGAATTGATGTTAAACGCCGCCAATTTAAATCTAGTAGCGTTTAGTAAATTAGGCTTGTTTCCGAATTTAACAGGACAAATTTTTTCGCTGTTTACGATGTCTGTAGCGGCAGCGGAGGCAGCGGTAGGTCTTGTAATTTTGATTGCTTTGTACCGTAATCGCCCGACAGTTCATGTAGATGAGATGGATACGCTCAAAGGATAGCATTGTGACCGAAAAGGGGGAAGGAAACAATGATCGATTATGCATGGCTCATACCGCTTTTCCCGCTTGTTTCGTTTTTGTTACTTATTGTGTTCGGGAAGAAAATTAGAGAGGGAAGTAGTGTACTAGGTATTTTCTTTACCTTTCTCTCCTTTATATCCGCGGTAGTGGTACTAATAGAACGATTTTCATCCGAGGCAGTGAAGCATAAGTGGGTATGGCTTAGGGTAGGAGATATAGATATATCATTTGGTTTTGAAGTTACCGCATTAGGGGCTTTAATGTTGTTTATCGTTACACTTGTGAGTTTTCTTGTACATGTGTACTCAAAAGGTTATATGAAAGGTGACACCAGATTACCAACCTTTTATGCATATTTAGGGCTCTTTACCTTTGCGATGCTTGGGCTAGTTATATCGACGAATTTATTACAGCTTTATATATTTTGGGAGTTAGTCGGCCTTGGTTCGTTTTTACTTATCGGTTTTTATTTCTTTAAAGAAGAAGCGAAGGCTGCTGCGAAAAAGGCTTTTATTATGACACGCATTGGGGATGTTGGGCTATTTACTGGGATGATATTAATTTTTTGGCACGCAGGTAGTTTTGAATATGACGCGATTTTTAAAGCGATTCATACGGGCGACCTCTCTCCTTCTATGATTACAATAACGGCGATATTAATTTTTATCGGTGCGATGGGGAAATCGGGTCAGTTCCCGCTTCATACATGGTTGCCAGATGCAATGGAAGGACCGACGCCTGTTTCGGCGCTTATTCACGCGGCAACGATGGTTGCAGCCGGTGTATATTTAGTAGCGACGATGTTCCCGCTATTTTCAGCAAGTGCGGTAGCGATGCAAACTGTGGCAATCGTTGGGGCTTTCACCGCAATCTTTGCGGCCTCTATCGGTCTAGTGCAAACTGATATTAAGAGGGTTCTTGCTTACTCTACAGTTAGTCAGCTCGGGTATATGATGCTTGCGCTAGGCTCGGCTGGTTATGTAGCTGGTATCTTTCACTTAACGACACACGCCTTTTTTAAAGCATTATTGTTCCTGGCAGCAGGAAGTGTAATTCATGCAGTCCATACGCAAAACATTAATAAAATGGGCGGTTTACAGAAAAAGATGAAAGTAACCGGTGCACTATTTTTAATAGGCACACTTGCAATTAGTGGTGTTCCCCTTCTTTCCGGATTTTTTAGTAAAGATGAAATTTTAGCGGCGGCTTGGATGAATGGCAATTACTTTCTATTCGTTTTAGCAGTAATTGCGGCATTTCTAACAGCATTTTATATGTTCCGTCTATATTTTCTTGTCTTTACGGGGGAAACGAAGACGAAGGAAGAGGTGCATGAATCGCCTCGCACCATGACGTATCCGATGATTGTCCTTGGTGTCCTTGCGGTAGTGGCAGGTTATATAAATACACCGTGGTTCGGAACGTTTCTTGGGGATTGGCTTACGAAAGATATAGGATTCCAGGTGAAGGAAGTGCATGGACCTGTTTGGATTATGGTTGTTGCGACGCTCGTTTCATTTGCGGGAATTGCCCTCGCATATTTCATATATGGCAAGAAATCTATCTCTAGAGATTGGGTCGGTGGAGAAGGGACGTCTCTTTATAACCTTTTGAAAGAAAAATATTATGTGGATGAACTATACAATGCGACGGTGCTTCCTATTACGAAAGGAATCGCTCATGTGCTTCGCTTATTTGAAGTATACGTTGTAGAAGGAATCGCAGTTTTAATTGCTGGACTCGTTAAAGGTATGAGTGGACTAGGATCACGGCTTCAAAACGGGAATGTACAAGTGTATGGAACTGTAACAGCAGTTTCGCTCGCAGTGCTCCTAATTATTTTGTTATATACGGGAGGGGATTTACGGTGAATGGATTGCTATTAACGTTCTTCATTTTTTCCCCGCTTTTAGGAATTCTCTTGCTTTTATTAACGCCGAAACGAGAATCGCGTACAGTGCAGGCGCTTGGTTTATTCGGAACGGCGCTTCCATTTGGAATTGCTATCGTCCTTGCTTGTACATACGCTTCAGGAAAGAGCTTATCGATATTTGATGAAAAAGTGAAATGGATTAAATTTGGGGATTTCACAGCAGTGGACAAAAGGTGGTTTTCAATTTATTACGAGCTCGGCATTGATGGTTTATCGCTTGTAATGATGTTGCTCACAGCCCTTCTAGCGATGCTTGCAGCTATTGCGGCATTTTCTATTAAAAGAAATTTGAAAGCATTCTACATGCTGTTACTCATGTTAGAAATAGGTATGCTCGGTGTCTTTGCTGCTCAAAATTTAATGTTGTTCTTCATGTTCTTTGAGATTACGTTGCCACCAATGTTTTTATTAATTGGCAAGTGGGGGAAATTGTCGAGTGAAAAGGCTGCATATAGTTATTTAATATATAACGGTATTGGATCAGCTATTTTACTTATCGTTTTCTCGGTTTTATTTGCGAAAACAGGTACAACAAATATTGCGGAGCTTAAAGAAATATTAACGAGTGTAGGTGCTGGGGGAGGAATGGCCGTCTCAAGTAGCGTACAGTTCGACTTGTTTCTTGCCATAATGATTGCTTTTGCGATTAAACTCCCTGTTTTCCCTTTGCATCGCTGGATGGTCAATGTACACATAGAAGCGCATCCTGCTGTAGTTATGCTTCATGCGGGGGTTTTGCTGAAGATTGGCGCGTACGGTATTGTTCGCTTCGGGAAAGGATTATTCCCAGAATATTTTCGTGATTTTGCAACGCTAATTGCGATTTTAGGGGTAATTAATTTATTGTATGGGGCCTTTCTAGCACTCATCCAAACGGACTTTAGAAAGGTACTTGCTTACTCTAGTATTTCGCATATGGGCATTGTATTAATGGGGCTTGCGGCGTTAAATGCACCAGGTACACAAGGGGCATTGTTCCAAGTTGTGTCTCACGGTTTAATTGCGGCCTTACTCTTCTTCTTGCTTGGCATTATTGAAGAGCGTTTCGGGACTTCGGATATTACAGCACTTGGTGGACTTGCAAAAAGTGTTCCGGTGCTTAGCGGTTTCTTCCTAGCGGGCGGTATGGCATCGCTTGGAATGCCAGGGATGTCCGGATTTATTAGCGAATTCCTTGCCTTTCTCGGTTTATTCCAAGGGAAACCTGTTATCGCCGCCGTCGGTGTAATTGGAATTATTTTAACCGCTGTATACGTATTAAGAGCGACACTTCAAGTGATATTTGGTAAGAAAGAATGGGAAGCGAAATTTGATATACACGGATGGGAGTACGTTCCTGTTATAGTGCTTATCGTTTGTATTATTGCAATTGGGGTAATGCCAGAACTACTAGGGGATCCACTTCAAACTACATTGAAAACATTGGGGGTGAAGTAGGATGGATATGAACACGTTACTTAGCTTATCATGGCATCTCATGGTACCAGAATTCATTATTCTCGGGGCAGCCATCCTTCTTTCCATATGTGATTTGTTTTTTAAGCTGAACCATAGGTACGTTGCGATTGGTGCAATTGCCGCTGCCTTGTTAGCGATAGTGTCATTAATGACGCTATATAGCGAACCGGCAGGAGATATTTTAAATGGATCGTTTGTACTAGATGGATTTTCAAAAGGATTTAAAACGTTGTTATTAGGCGGAGCAGCTCTCGTTTTATGTATGGCAATAAGCGATGACAAGAAGGAGCCTATTCAAGATAAAGGAGAATATTATTATTTGTTTTTAATGGCGCTTCTTGGAGCGATGTTCATGGCTTCTAGCGTTGATTTCATAACATTGTTCGTTGGTTTAGAGTTGCTTTCGCTCTCTTCCTATATTTTAGTAGGAATCCGAAAAAGAAACCGTGCATCGAATGAGGCTGCAATGAAATATGTCATTAACGGAGGAATTGGAACAGCAATTACACTCTTTGGAATGAGTTATTTATACGGTATTACAGGGTCGACCAACATAGTGGAAATGCAAAAGGTATTTACGCAAGGATTGGCTGGGAGCATTCAGTTATTGTTAGCTCTCGCATTTCTACTTTTTCTCGTTGGACTCTCATTCAAAATTGCAACAGTGCCATTTCATATGTGGGCACCAGATGTGTATGAGGGAGCGGCTACACCTGTCACTGCTTTTCTCGGAACGATTTCTAAAATTGCTGGTTTTCTACTCATTACGCGTTTGTTTCTTATGGTGTTTGCAGGTGTGGCAATCCAAGGAGACGCACAATCTTTGTACGGGCGTATGAGTATATACATTGCGGTACTAGCTAGTATTACGATGATTGTTGGGAACGTAGTAGCATTAAAGCAATACAACGTAAAACGTCTATTTGCCTATTCAGGTATCGCGCATGCTGGGTATTTGCTAGTCCCTCTTGTAGCGCTATCACAGTTTACGATGGATAGTATGTGGTTTTATATGCTTGCATATATGCTTATGAATATAGGAGCATTTGCAATCATCCACGGATTAATCTTACAAAATGATAAGGAAAACATGACGATTTTTACAGGGTTATATAAGCGATCCCCCTTTACAGCTATAGTGATGACGGTCTTTATTTTATCGTTAGCTGGAATACCGGGGACAGCAGGTTTCATCGGGAAAATTAACATTTTTTTAGGGGCACTTCATGTTGAACCTGCTCATTACGTATTAGCTTCTATTATGATGGGGACGACGGTTATTTCATTCATATATTATTTCCAAATATTACAGCAAATGTTTTTCCGCAAGGGAGAGACAGAAGAAAAGCTCCGATTACCGTTAAATATAAAGATTGTCATGAGTCTTTGCGCAATTTCAATTGTAATACTAGGGATTATACCGATGATTGGTTACAATTTCTTTTATGAACATTTTCCATTAATGAAGGATTTCTTCTTCTTGGGGAACGTGGTACAATAGTGGAAATAAAAGGTGTAGAGTCCGTACTCTACGCTTTTTATTTTGGAGTAACAACAAATGAAAACGTCTATAGGTATATGTTTTCCGAGAGGAAATTACGATGTAAGATGCTTATTTGCGTTTGAAAAAGTGTGGCTCCTACTTATTTATGGTATCGTTTTTTACATTTTGCGTAAGTAGTAGCCAAGCAAAAAAAAGGGGTCGATTTTTTGGCACATCTTTTAGGGCAACAAGCACTGATTGCCATTGTTTCGCATTTATTGTTTATTACCATTACGTGGTGGGCCTTACAAGGTATTCACATTGAGCGCTTAATGAAGTCTGGAAAAGTGATGCAGACGAGAGTATTACTTATCCTAATTACAATTGCAATTGGGACATCTGTAAGTAACTTTTTCCTTGATTATTTAGGCTATTCAAAGAGTTTAACGTATTTAGTAAAGTAAGTGTATAGAACCTCATATCTCCGTTAACAATGGGGATAGGAGGGGATGAAATTGAAGTTTAAAGCCATTCTTATCGTTATCGTAAGTGTTGTTTTATTTTTGGTTGGATATAAAGAGATGAAACCTATAAGCGATGAACAGAAAATGGAGAGCATGATTGCAGCTTTAGAGAAGAACGATGCAAAAGTAGAGCGGTGGTCATGGTTAGCGCGAGAAACGAAAACAATTTCTAATATACATACGTTTCAAAAATTGTTAAACGATGTGAAGGAAGAGGCAAACATCGAAGGTTGGGAATTAGAACAATCTCCAGATGGATATAAGGCTACATCCTATAAAAAATCTTCTTCACATGAAGAACGAATAGTAGTAACTTGGAGTAAGGAAAATACTAAAGAAAACACTTTTATTATTTTTGAAGTGAGCGGGGCGAAATGGGACCCGAAGTACGTTCAGAACATGGATAAAATTTTTAGTGAAAAACCTATAATTTACACTTGTGTTCAAGGTGTACTGAATGATAAGATTGAAGGTGTTTTGCAAAATAAAACCAATCAGGTTTTGAAAGGTCTTTCAGCAAGAGCGATCGAACAGATAGAAGAAAGAGCATTTGTATCAGTCTCCGCATATAATAAAAAGTGGAATGACGCTCTTTCAACAAATAGAGAGAAAATAAATGTGCAAATAGCAATACGTTCTACAAACAACAAAGATACAATTGTGGTTGGCACACCGATCATAACTTCTGAGTATTGAGTGAATAGATACTGAAAAAAGGACACGGAGGGGAATAATTTGGAAAAGATCATCGTCCGTGGCGGAAAGCGGTTAAGCGGCACAGTGCGTGTTGAGGGCGCAAAAAATGCTGTATTACCTATAATCGCTGCAGCCCTATTAGCGAGTGACGGAAAGAATGTACTATCTGAAGTACCAGTATTATCTGATGTATACACAATTAACGAGGTATTACGTCATTTAAATGCTGAAGTCGTATTTGAAAATAACCAAGTAACAATCGATTCTTCTAAAGAATTAAACATTGAAGCACCATTTGAGTATGTACGTAAGATGCGTGCATCTGTTCAAGTAATGGGACCATTATTAGCACGTAACGGTCGTGCTCGTATTGCACTTCCTGGTGGATGTGCAATTGGTTCACGTCCAATTGACCAACATTTAAAAGGCTTCGAAGCAATGGGAGCGAAAGTAAAAGTTGGTAACGGATTTGTTGAGGCACACGTAGAGGGCGAACTAAAAGGAGCTAAAATTTATTTAGACTTCCCAAGCGTAGGCGCGACAGAAAACATTATGTCTGCAGCTACATTAGCAAAAGGGACAACAGTCCTTGAAAACGCAGCGAAAGAGCCAGAAATCGTTGACTTAGCTAACTTCTTAAATGCAATGGGAGCGAAAGTACGCGGAGCTGGAACTGGAACGATTCGTATTGAAGGCGTTGAAAAATTATATGGTGCAAACCACCCTATTATTCCTGACCGTATTGAAGCAGGAACATTCATGGTTGCAGCGGCAATTACAGGTGGAGACATCTTAATTGAAAATGCTGTGCCTGAACATTTACGCTCAATTACAGCGAAAATGGAAGAAATGGGTGTTAAAATTATTGAGGAAAATGAAGGTGTACGTGTTATCGGCCCAGATAAGTTAAAAGCGGTTGATATTAAAACTATGCCTCATCCAGGTTTCCCAACAGACATGCAATCACAAATGATGGCATTATTACTACATGCTGATGGAACAAGTATGATTACAGAAACGGTATTCGAAAACCGCTTTATGCACGTTGAAGAATTCCGTCGTATGAATGCTGATATTAAAATCGAAGGTCGTTCTGTAATTATGAACGGTCCAAGTAGCTTGCAAGGAGCTGAAGTAGGCGCAACTGATTTACGTGCTGCAGCAGCATTAATCTTAGCTGGTTTAGTATCAGAAGGTTATACTCGTGTAACAGAGTTAAAACATCTTGACCGCGGTTATGTAGATTTCCATAAGAAATTAGCTGCATTAGGTGCAACTATTGAACGTGTAAACGAAAAAGTAGAAGAAGTGAAAGAACAAGAAGTTTCTGATCTTCACGCTTAATTGAAGTAGTCTCTATGTCTTTTGACATAGGGGCTATTTTTTTTGGGTTATTACTGTTATAGTCAATAAATTCTATACTTATGCACGTCTCAGTAAAAATATTTAGAAAATTTTCGTTTTACTTCGTTATTTGCGGTCAGTAAAACTCCCGCCTCAAAATTCGGCTGGAGCAAAGAAGTTAGGCGGGAGCCCTGCAGCCCGTAAACGCCCGATTGGTGAAGGCTAATAATCAGTGGGGGATGAACACCCCCCCCCCCACTGATTATAGTTTCACTTTATACCGATACCCCCAAGTATGTTCTAAAAGATCCCGTATTTCCATAAGAATGAAAGGAATCCAACTTTATCCCGCTATTTGCGGTCAATAAAACTCCCACCTCAAAATTCGGCTGAAGCAAAGTAGTTAGGTGTGAGTCGGGCTGCCCTTAAATGCCCGATTGGTTCAACTAATAATCAGTGGGGGATGAACAAAACCCCCCACTGATTAAAGTTTCACTTTATATTGGGGGAATAGGATGAAATTTTCAAAGCCACTTTTCATTACAGTAGCGCTCTTAATAGCGCTCGTTATCATTGTACCTGCTGCTCTTGTTATTCCGTTTGCGAAAGCAAAGGTAGGGGAAGAAGCAGCTTCTAAAACTCCTCCAGCGATAGAAAGTATACCAGCTCCAGGGAAAGTGGATACAGCGGTTCAAGTTGCTGTATACCGTGATCAGCAGAAGAAGGTAGAAACATTACCTATGGAGGAGTATGTGGCCGGTGTAGTAGCTTCTGAGATGAATGCCAGCTTTGAAATAGAGGCGCTAAAGGCGCAGGCATTAGCAGCAAGAACATTTGTAGTGCAGCGTATGCTAAGCGGTGGTAAGAAAAACAATGCGGACGTGACAGATACAGTGAAAGATCAAGTGTACAAAAGCAAAGAGGAATTGAAGAAACAATGGGGTAATAACTACGAAAATAATTTAAAGAAAATTGAGGAAGCCGTTTCGAAAACCGCAGGACAAGTTTTAACGTATGATGGAAAACCAATTTCAGCATCCTTCTTCTCAACGAGTAACGGACGAACAGAAAATGCAGCTGATTATTGGGGAAATGATTATCCATACTTAAAGAGTGTAGATAGTCCGTGGGATCAAGCCTCTCCAAAATTTACGAGTGAGCAAAAATTCACAGTATCTGATTTTCAAAAACGTCTCGGTGTGAAAGTACTAGCAAACGGAAAGGTTGGTAATATTAAAGACCTTACGGAAGGAAAGCGAGTAAAGGATGTAGAGTTCCAAGGGAAAACATTAACAGGAAAACAAGTTCGTGAAAAGTTAGATTTACGCTCCTCAGACTTTACGTGGAAACAAGAAGGGGATAACATCACCGTTACGACGAAAGGATTCGGTCACGGCGTCGGTATGAGCCAGTACGGTGCGAATGGCATGGCAGTGGAAGGTAAGAAATATACAGATATCGTCGCTCATTATTATAAAGGCGTTGAAATAAAGACGATGAATGATTATGAAGGAAAGTTAATGGTGAAAAAATAGAACGCAAAAGAGACCGTCTCAAAAGGTGTTTTGGGACGGTCTTTTCATATTTATAAGTTGCTACTATTGTCGAATCGCTGATAAAACTCGAGTTGTGGTCGATATATTCGAAAAATCACCGATAAAATTTTATCCCGCTATTTGTGGGAGTCGGGCTGCCCGTAAAAGCTCGATTGGTGAAGGCTAATAATCAGTGGGGGATGAACAAAACCCCCACTGATTAAAGTTTCACTTTATTTGTCATCATGCGACATGAAAAAAGAGCTACTCTCATCGATTTTGGGACAGGTCCTTATTTGTTATGGTACTTCATGAAATATCATAATTTTCCATTAAATGTTTGATATAATTAGGGAAAAACATTTGGAGGAGACAGAATGGCGTTATTGGAGTTGAAACAATTAGGGAAGACGAACCAGTTGCCGGCAATTGAACTGGAGGTTGAAAAAGGGCAATGTGTTGTTTTGCAGTGCAATAATCATACAGCTAAAGTGTTGCATCGCATTATTATCGGAGAAGAAGAGGCTTCTTTGGGCAGTGTGCTATTTGAAGGTGAATCGATTGGAAAGAAGATGTATTCACGCATCGGCTTTTGTTTTTTGAAAGATGAAGCATATGACCGTTTAAAGGTGAAGGAGTACTTCAAGTTTTTATTAGGGCTTTATGAATCACATATGAGTATAGAAGAAGTTGTACAATATGTCGGTCTCCTAGATAAGTTAAACGCTAAAATAGAAAAATTGTCATTTTCAGAGAAACGCCGTCTTCATATCGGGCGGATTATGATTCACAATCCGGATTTAGTTATTTTAGAAGAGCCAGAGCAAAATGTAGATACAGAGAGTACGATTATTATTCGAAAAGCGATTATGAAAATGAAAGAGCAAGGAAAGGCAATCTTTATTACGTCCTCCTTTTTATCGGATGCCCTTTCGTTGACAGAAGATGTATACATATTAAACAATGATGGTGTGAAAAAGATAGAAATAGAGCAAGAAGAAGTTGAAGAAGTAGATGAAGAAAAAGTAGTTCAAATGATTCCGCAAATGAAACTGGAAAGAATACCAGCGAAAGTGAACGATAAAATCATTTTACTGGATCCGATGGAGATCCATTTCATTGAAACACAAAATGGAGTGACACATATTCATGTGCGCGAAGGTGACTTCGTATGCGCATTAACATTAAGTGAACTAGAAACGAGATTAACAGGATTCGGATTCTTTAGATGTCATCGCTCGTACCTCGTTAATTTACAAAGAGTACGAGAAGTCATTACGTGGACACGTAATAGTTTTAGTTTAATTTTGGATGACGAAAGAAAAAGTTCAATCCCGCTTTCGAAAGGACGAATGGATGAATTAAAAGGTGTAATTGGACTATAAAAATGCTCCAATAAGCTCAAAGTAGGATTCATTCACCGGTAAAAATACTCCTTTTACCGGTATTTTACTGCGTAACCCCTTTGTTTTTCATATGATTGAGTCAAGAAAAGCGAAACAAACAAACGAAAAGCGCTAAAGCGACTTTCATCTATAAAAAGAAAAACAAAGGGGATGACGAAATGACATTGGCAATTGAAATGAAAGATGTAATGAAAAGTTTCGATGGAAAAACGGCCCTTCGAAATGTAAATATTGAGGTGAAGCAAGGAGAAATCTTCGGATTTCTTGGACCGAGCGGATCTGGGAAAACGACAACAGTGAAAATTTTAACTTCTCAATTGCTTCATAGCGTTGGAACAGTACGAGTATTAGGTAAAGACATTACAGGGCCAAGCAGCATCGATTACAAACGAATCGGTATTTTAACAGACAATAGCGGCTTATATGACAGACTTAGCATTTATGATAACTTACTATTATTTTGTGACTTATACGATTGTAAAAAAGAACGAATTGATGAAGTGTTAGCACAAGTGAACTTATTGGATGATAAAAAAACACAAGTGAAAAAGTTATCAAAAGGAATGAAGCAGCGCGTCATACTAGCGAGAGCAATTCTTCATAAACCAGATATCCTCTTCTTAGATGAACCAACATCTGCACTTGATCCAGTAAACGTACAAAACATTCATAAAATCTTAAAAGACTTAAATAAAGAAGGAACAACGATTTTCTTAACAACGCACAACATGGACGAAGCAGAAACGCTTTGTAACCGCATTGCCTTTCTGTGCGGAGGAGAAATAGTAGCTCTTGATACACCGGAAAACCTTCGCTTGCAATACGCGAAAGATCAAATACAAGTTGTGTTAACAGATAAGAAGAAAGAAATTGTGAAAAAAGATGAATTAGGGGCAAAACGCATTTCAGAATGGATGAAAAAAGGCGAATTACTATCTATTCATTCACACGAGCCAACATTAGGCGATATCTTTATTGAAGTTACTGGGAGGGGACTATAATGACATTTTCAATGAGACGATTTTCAGCAATTTTTCGGAAAGAGGTACAGGATTTTAAAACGAATTCACAAACTTTAATTATGTTGGTAATGCCACTTGTCTTTTCGGTATTATTTAGTCGCTCAGATAATATGAGAGAAGTTGGAGCAAGTACGTTAACTGTGATGGCGTTAGTTATGGTCGGAGGCTTTGTACAGGCGATGCTCATCGCTGAAGAAAAGGAAAAAAATACGCTTCGTGTTCTTATGCTATCACCAGCATCATCTATTGAAGTATTAATTGGTAAAAGTTCATTAACGGGTATGATTACAGTAGCGATCTGTTTTATTAATCTACTTATTTTAGGTAAATTAGAAGGTAATATTGCATTATTATTACTCATCTTTGTTCTTGGAATGCTAATATTTAACCTCATTGGTACTTGTATTGGATTATTAGCTCAAAATGTACCGCAAACATCAACAATTGGATTACCAATATTAATGACATTCCTTTTCGGTGATTTAATTGGAATGTTTGTGAAGAATGAAGTCGTTACAAAAATAGTCGATTATTTGCCAACTCGTCATATCGGTCTTGCAGTTAGCAGTGTTATAAAAGGTGGAGGTTTTAGTGCAATTACTAGTAATTTATTGAACATAACAATTTGGTTAGTTGCAGTATTTGTTATTACACTCTTCATTTATAGAAAGAAACAAATGGACTAAAAACTGAGCTCAAACGCTCAGTTTTTTCTTTTTTCATCATTTCCTCGGAAATTCTGCAATTCTTATACATATTTTTACAGATTTTGTCGAAAAGTAATTAGTTATAGGTTGTATAGGATGAGTGAATATTGTTCAAAATGATTGCTGAGGTGATGATGGAATGCGAGGAAGAAATAGTAAAAAGTCGCGAAAAGTAGTACATTTATTTCAAAAAAGATGGGTGTTTCCGGCACTATACATTGCTTGTGCAGCGGTAATCTTAATGGTTGCGCTATGGTTCCAGGGAGCTAATCCAAAGAAAGCTCCGAACCAAGATCAAGCAACACCGTATACACAAACGGAAGATCCAGCAGTACCGGTAACAAAATCTTCAGAAGTAATGAAAATGCCAGCTGCAGCAAATGCAGAAGTAGTAGTACAGAAGAAATTCTATGAAGATGCAGCATCAGAGGCGGAACAAGAAAAAGCACTTGTCTTTTATAACAACACATATTCCCCGAATAAAGGAATCGACATTGCTGCGAAAAACGGAAAAGAATTTGATGTTACAGCTGCTTTAAGTGGTACAGTAACGAAAGCTGAAAAAGATTCACTTCTTGGTTATGTTGTAACAGTAGATAGTGGAAATGGTGTAGCGGCATATTATCAAAGTTTAGGCAGTGTGAAAGTAGAAAAAGGTGCAAGAGTCGCGCAAGGTGAAGTGTTAGGAAAATCAGGTCTAAATGCAATGAATAAAGAGGTAGGTTCTTACGTTCACTTTGAAGTACGTAAAGACAATGTGGCTGTGAACCCTGAGCGTTACTTAAATAAATCAGTAGCAGAAATTAAAGCTGATGCGGGTGCTGCAAAGGCGACAAATGCTTCTGGTAAAAAAACTGATGACAAATCTCAAAAAGAAGAAAAGTCAACAAGCACGAAACCAGAAAGTAAAACAGAAGATAAGTCTCAAAAAGAAGAGAAATCAACAAGCGGCTCGACGAGTGATAAAGAGACGAATGGCAAACAAGATGAGAAATCTCAAAAAGAAGAAAAATCAACAAGCGGTTCGACTAGTGATAAAGAGACGAACGGCAAACAAGATGACAAATCTCAAAAAGAAGAAAAATCAACGAATGGTTCTACAGAATCATCTAACGGTTCTTCTTCACAAGAATAATAAAGTAAAAAAATCAGTTCTCATTAGGAGAGCTGATTTTTTTATTTTTATATAAAAATAATCAATTTCGAGAAAAAAGTTGCAATAACAAGGAAAAATGACGAGATTCTCGAATATATATTACAAAAGGGAGGGGATACTGTGTCATTTTTATCTGTTCTGTCGATTGCTATCATTTTATTGTTTGTTTTATTCGCCTTATATTATTATATTGCCGGTAAGAAAGAAGTTCCCCACCATCAGTTGTTAGAAGAAGAGTATGAAAGAGAAGAGTGACACCTTTTATAAAGAGGTGTCACTTTTTTTCGCCATAATTGTCATTGTTAACGTATTTCTCACAAAAAACGTAATTTTTCTTAACTTAGTCCGCAAAAATAGTGAACATGTAGCATATATCAGTAGTGCGGGCAATACAATGGTATAAACCAATGCAAAGAGAGTGTTTGAGGTGAGAAATCGTGAATCATTTCATTATAAATCCAAGAATGTTTAACGCTTACAAACAGCACTCACATTTACTTCATAGTCGTATGCAGCGAGTCTCATTTCACACTTCTCACATCCAATTTAGGGAGGCGAGTGGTGTGCACGATTACATCAAAGAGAGAACTATCAAGATTGGCAAGTATATCGTGGAGACAAGAAAGACAGTGCGTGTAATCGCAAAGGAGTTTGGGGTATCAAAGAGTACAGTCCATAAAGATTTAACAGAACGTTTGCCAGAAATTAATCCAGAGCTCGCAAATGAAGTGAAAGAAATTCTTGATTATCATAAGTCTATTCGTCATTTAAGAGGGGGAGAAGCAACAAAGCAGAAGTATAGAAAAGAAGATACTGAAAACCCTGTGCGCCAATAAATCTAAAATAGCAAACATTCCTTGCAAATTCGGTAATATTTTTCAGAAGAATTCTTTTTGCGAATATTACGTTTCTGTTAAATTTATGATAAAATCAGGAATTAGGTGTAAAAGAATTCGGGTGTAACCTGATTTTGAATATCGAGGAGGAAATGACGGGAATGTTTGCGCGAGATATCGGAATTGACCTAGGTACGGCTAACGTATTAATTCATGTTAAAGGTAAGGGTATTGTATTAAATGAGCCATCTGTTGTGGCAATTGATCGTAATAGTGGAAAAGTATTAGCAGTAGGTGAAGAAGCAAGAAGTATGGTGGGACGTACACCTGGTAATATTGTAGCAATTCGTCCGCTTAAAGATGGTGTAATCGCAGATTTCGAAATTACAGAAGCAATGTTAAAGTATTTCATTAACAAATTGGACGTGAAGAGCTTCTTTTCAAAACCTCGCATTTTAATTTGCTGTCCAACAAATATCACATCTGTAGAACAAAAAGCAATTCGTGAGGCTGCTGAACGTTCAGGTGGTAAAACAGTATTTTTAGAAGAAGAACCAAAAGTATCCGCAGTTGGTGCTGGTATGGAAATCTTCCAGCCAAGCGGAAACATGGTTGTTGATATTGGTGGAGGTACAACAGATATTGCCGTACTTTCTATGGGTGATATTGTTACCTCTTCCTCTATCAAAATGGCTGGCGATAAGTTTGATATGGAGATCTTAAACTACGTTAAACGTAAGTATAAGCTATTGATTGGAGAACGTACTTCAGAAAATATTAAAATTAAAGTTGGTACAGTATTCCCAGGTGCACGTAGTGAAGAGCTTGAAATTCGCGGACGTGACATGGTAACTGGTTTACCACGTACAATTACAGTATGCTCTGAAGAAATTACAGAAGCACTAAAAGAAAACGCGGCTATCATTGTACAAGCTGCAAAAGGCGTACTAGAGCGCACACCACCAGAACTATCTGCGGACATTATAGACCGTGGTGTTATTCTAACAGGCGGTGGAGCTTTATTACACGGTATCGACATGCTTCTAGCAGAAGAGTTAAAATTACCAGTATTAATTGCTGAAAACCCAATGCAATGTGTTGCAGTTGGTACCGGTATTATGTTAGAGAACATTGATAAATTGCCACGTCGTGCGTTGCGATAAGGTTTGAATGATTTAAAAAGTGCGAAGGAAATATTTCCTTCGCACTTTTTTTTGTAAATAAAAGAAAGTAAGAGGAGGTTTGTAATACCAGATAAGAAGGCGCCTTCTTAAACAAGATATGACAATAGTTGTTAGGTTATTGTCATAGTTTGTAAATGAAAATTATGTTATAATCATTCGTGTGAATTTCGTGTGAACTTAATGTAAAATCTATGTAAATTTGTTTTGCATTTACATAGGTGCAAGGGACACTCTAATTTGAATATATTTCTAAAGTGAATAATTATAAAATAAGAACATTTCACAGGGGGCGCGATTATGAAAAAGGTTATTACATATGGGACTTTCGATTTATTGCACTGGGGACATATTAACTTATTGAAGAGAGCGAAAGATTTGGGCGATTATTTAATTGTTGCTGTTTCTTCAGATGAATTTAACAAATTAAAAAATAAAAAGTCTTATCACAGCTATGAGAATCGTAAAATGATTCTAGAAGCAGTTCGTTATGTGGATGAGGTGATTCCTGAGCATAATTGGGAGCAGAAAGTAAAAGACGTTGTTAATCATGACGTAGATACATTTGTTATGGGTGATGATTGGGAAGGGGAATTTGACGAATTAAGTGAATACTGTGAAGTCGTCTATTTACCACGTACAGCTGGAATTTCAACAACAAAAATTAAAAAGGAACTAGTGCAAGTTGCTAGATAAAATAAATGATTAGAGAAATAATGGTAGAAATCTATCTCATCTTAGTTGCAATTTTACATAGTATGATGAAAGTGTTTCCAATTAAAAAGAAAGTAACTTTTATTATGTCTTATGGTGAGAATTTATTTTTTATTTATGAGGAAATGCAACGCCAAGGTATAAATTGTGAGGTGGTTTTTTTATATAAATCTACATGTAAATATGAAGTGGACAACTACTCGAATGTGAAATCTTATAAATTTGAAACAAGGAATATATTCCACACTATTAAATCTGTCTATCATTTATCTACTTCTCAATATGTCATTGTTGATAATTATTTTGGATCGCTAGCAAAAATTAAATTTAAAAAAGGCGTAGAGTGTATTCAAATATGGCATGCAGCAGGTGCTTTTAAAAAATTCGGATTATTAGCTCCGTCTTTTAAAAAAAGAAGTCTACGAGCTCAAAACAGATTTATGGATGTTTATAAAAACTTCCATAAAATTGTTGTAGGGTCAGAAGCGCTTGCTGACATTTATAAGAAAGCTTTTGCTCTATCGGATAATAATATATTAAAAACAGGTATTCCGAGGACAGATTTGTTTTTTGATGAACAGAGACAAAAGAAAGTTAAAGATAATATTTTTATAGTAAATCCAAAGCTAAAAGATAAAAAGGTTATTTTATATGCGCCAACTTTTAGGGATAAAGAACTAGTAGATTTTGATTTACATCTAGATATCGATGAGATGTATAGGCAATTGAAAGGTGAGTATATTCTCATCATTAAATTACATCCAGCAATACGAAACATATGTAATTATGAGGAAAAGTATGCGGGATTTTTATATGACTATTCCCTTTATCCAAATATAAATGATCTATTTCTAGTGACGGATATATTAGTCACTGATTATTCCTCCATACCATTTGAATTCTGCTTATTAAATAAACCAATGATCTTTTTTGCATACGATTTAAAGAAATATATGAAAAAAAGAGGGACTATTGGTGATTATATATCTGATGTGCCAGGACCAGTTGTTTATACAACTGAGGAGGTGGTACAGGTGATAACAGATGGTAAGTTCAAAATAGATAGTATAAATAATTTTACTTTGAAATGGAATGAGTATTCGATAGGTGATTCAAGTAAGCACTTTGTAAATATGCTTTTTAAAGGGAAATAGTAAGGTAGTCATGCATTTCTATAATAAGGATGTGTTCGAGGAAAAGATAAAAGACTTTTTATAGGAAGTATACTTTATAAATGAATTAAAGAGGGGTTTTAATATTGCAACTCAAGAAAAAGATTAACAGAATGAAAAATCGTATTAATTTTTTATCAGGCCCGCTGAAAAAATATTCGAATGACCAAGGGTTTAAGAGAACTGTTAAGTACACTGATTTTTATGTGAAATTAGACTTGGATGAGAAAGTTATATTATATGAATCTTTCCATGGTAAAGGTATGACAGATAGTCCATACGCAATCTTTAAAAAAATTATTGATAATCCAGAGTATAAGGATTATACACATGTTTGGGCATTAAATGATGGAAATAATTTTTATGCTAAACGTTATGAAAATAAAAAAAATGTTAAGTTCGTTAAAGTTCATAGTGAAGAGTATTTAAAATATTTAACAACAGCGAAATATCTAATTAACAATACTACATTCCCACCTTATTTCCAGAAAAAAGAGGGACAAATCTATGTTAATACATGGCATGGAACACCTATTAAAACATTAGGAAAGGATATGAAGGGCGAAATAGGGCAACATAAAAATATTCAAAGAAATTTTATGCATTGTGACTATATATTAAATCCTAATAAATTTACTGCAGATACCATTGTAAATTCACATGATTTAGAAGGGTTATACAATGGTTATGTTGTCGATGAAGGTTATCCTCGAATTGACCTCACTCTACAAGTAAACCCGGAAGAAGTACGAGAATATTTAAAGGAATTTGTAGAAATTGATGAAACGAAAAAGATAATTTTATATGCACCGACTTGGAGAGGAGGAGTAAATCAGGTAAGTAATATTAAGGATGAGATTAACAATATTGTGAAAAAAATGTATTCTGAAATACCTAGTGATTATCAACTCCTGTTAAAAGTCCATACATTGACATATAAATTTATTAAAGATGATGAAAGCTTACGAGAGATTTGTATACCAGATTGGGTAGATTCCAATGAATTGATGTCAATAGTAGATGTTTTAGTAACAGATTACTCTAGTATATTCTTTGATTATATGGTAACAGAAAAACCAATCATTTTCTTAACGTATGATAAGGAAGCGTATGAAGAGCAACGAGGTTTATACGTTCAATTAGAAGATATGCCAGGTCCAATATGCTATACGGTAGACGAAGTTGTTCGTAGTATTGAAAAAATTGAGAGTGTAAAAAATGATTACAGTTTTAAATACCAAGAAATATTAAAAGAATATTGCTATCATGATGATGGAAATGCTACAGCAAGAGCGATTGAGATTATTTTCCGAGGAAAACATACGGAGAATGTATATAAAGTCACAAATGAGAATAAGAAAAATATTCTAATGTACTGTGGTGGGTTTTTGAATAATGGAATTACCACATCAGTTATTAACCTTTTGAATAATATTGATTACTCAAAATACAATGTGGCAGTTATTGATAAAGGGAAGTATGATCAAATTTCAAGAGATAATTTCAATCAAATTAATTCGAATGTGAAAAGATTTTATCGAGTAGGTAGTTTAAACACCACTTTAAAAGAATCTTATCAAAATAATTATGTTATGAAAATGGGGCTAAAGAATGAAAGAGCTCAGAAGGCGCTACCAAAGCAACTATACAAGCGTGAAATTTCAAGGTTATTTGGTAATGCGGAATTTGATATAGCTATTGACTTTAGTGGATATGTCCCATTTTGGACATTGTTATTTGCGTTTGGAGATTTTAAAAAGAGAAATATCTATCAACATAATGATATGTGGGCAGAATACTCTAAAAAAATTAAAGGTAAATTTAAGCATAGAGCTAATTTAAATATTATTTTCCCGTTGTATAAGGAGTTTGATAAAATAGTAGCTGTTGCAGAACACACAAGAAACTTAAATAGGAAGAATTTGAAGGATTATATTACACTAAAACAAGGTGTGTATGTCCATAATGCCATTGACCCTAATAAAGTACTTAAACAGATTGAAGAAGGCGACATATATAAATATGACGGGAAAGAATATTTATTAAAAGAAAATATTCACAGAAATGGTAAGCTTGAAATTAGAGGAATTGAAATGCCCCAAAAAGAGAACATTAATTTTGTTAATATGGGAAGATTGTCACCTGAAAAAGATCAGAAAAAGCTTATACATGCTTTTGCAAAAGTTACGGAACTCTATGATAATATTAGGCTTTATATTATTGGAGATGGAGTTTTAAAAGAAGAATTAGAGAATTTAGTGAGAGAAAAAAATCTAGAGGACAAAGTGATTTTTACTGGTCAAATGAGTAATCCTTTCTTACTTATTAATCAATGTGACTGTTTTGTTCTCTCGTCTAATCACGAGGGACAACCAATGGTATTGTTAGAGGCTTTAATATTAGGAAAGCCTATTATAGCTACTGATATTGCAGGATCAAGGAGCATTTTGGAAAAAGGCTATGGGAATTTAGTTGAAAATAACATTACTGGTTTAGTAATTGGGATGCAAAAGTTTATATTAAGTAAAACATCTTTTAAAGAATTTGATTTTCAAAAATATAATGGGCATGCTCTTGAAATGTTTTACGATGAAATATGCACTCTTAAAGAGAAGTAGAGCGTAATCAAATTAAAAAATATAATGAAATATGGAAGCTAAGTGAATTATGTTTATATCACTTAGCTTCTTGCATAAATAGTGATATTTTTAACGTTGTTAAGGTGATAAAAGGGGGCTTATTTTGAAAAAAATCACAGTGGTTGGTGCAGGAAGCTGGGGAACAGCACTATCTATGGTTCTAGCGGATAATGGGCATGAAGTGCGAATTTGGGGAAATAAAGCAGAACAAATCCATGAAATTAATGAGAAGCATACAAATGAAACATATTTACCTGGGATTCAGCTTTCTAAAACAATAAAGGGGTATGAATCCTTAGCGGAAGCAATGGATGGGATAGATACGATATTATTAGTTGTCCCAACGAAATCAATTCGTAGTGTAATGCAGCAACTGAAGGACATCGTAAAACAACCGATAACAATTATTCATGCAAGTAAAGGAATTGAACCAGGGTCATTTAAACGTATATCAGAAATGATTGAAGAAGAGATGCCGAAAGAGTTAATAGAAAGTGTTGTTGTTCTTTCAGGACCAAGCCATGCAGAAGAGGTGAGTCTTCGTCATCCTACTACTGTAACCGCTGCGTCATATCATTTACAGGCTGCGGAAAAAACACAAAAGCTATTTATGAATACAAATTTCCGTGTTTATACAAATCGAGATGTGATTGGTGTTGAATTGGGCGGGGCACTAAAAAATATTATTGCCCTTGGTGCAGGAATTTCAGATGGTCTTGGTTACGGAGATAACGCGAAGGCAGCTTTAATTTCCAGGGGACTAACTGAAGTTACACGATTAGGGTGTGAGATGGGAGCAAATCCGCTTACCTTTGCAGGATTAACAGGTGTAGGTGATTTAATTGTGACTTGTACAAGTGTTCATAGTCGCAATTGGCGAGCTGGAAATTTACTTGGAAAAGGTCAAAATTTAGAAGAAGTATTAGAAAATATGGGTATGGTAGTAGAAGGGGTTCGTACAGCTGAGGCAGCGTATCATTTAGCTGAAAAAATGAATATTGAAATGCCAATTACGAATGCAATATATAATGTTTTGTTTAATGGGAAAAATGCAAAAGAAGAGGTAGACACATTAATGGGAAGAACGGGAAAAGGCGAGGTTTCGCGTTAATGTATCGTAAGTATGAAGCGACTGAATTAGAAGGTGTGTAAACGACATGAGTTTTATAAGAAGAATAAAAAATCACCGTATTGTAAAGGAATTATGTAAGGCAGTATTTCTATTCTGTAGTTGTTTGCCTCCCAAAAAGAAATTAATTTTATTTGAAAGTTATTCTGGAAAACAATATAGCTGTAATCCACGGGCTATATATGAATATATGTTACAAAATAATATGGATTTTGAAATGATATGGAGTGTAAATAAAAACCATACAGTGCAATTTGATAAAGAAAATATCCCATATGTAAAAAGGTTCTCGATTCGTTGGTTTATTTTGTTGGCGCGTTCAAAATATTGGGTTACAAATAGTAGAATGCCCTTATGGTTACCTAAACCAAAACATACGGTATATATCCAAACTTGGCATGGTACGCCATTAAAGAAATTAGCTGGTGATATGAAAGAAGTACATATGCCAGGTACGACAACGGAAAAATATAAGCATAATTTTCATCTTGAAGCACAAAATTGGGATTATCTGCTTTCACCTAATACCTATTCTACAGATATCTTTAGAAGGGCATTTCAATTTCAAAAGGAAGTCGTAGAAGTTGGTTACCCACGTAATGATTTTTTATATCAGAGTAACAATTCTTCAGTAATAGAATCTTTAAAGAAGAAGAATAACTTACCGATAGATAAAAAAATTATTTTATATGCACCAACATGGAGAGATGATCAATTTTATAGTAAGGGACGATATAAATTAGATTTACAACTAGATTTGGATCTCTTACAAAATAAGTTAGGATCGGACTATGTTATTTTATTACGTATGCATTATTTAGTAGCAGAAAAATTTGATTTAGTTAAATATAAAGGGTTTGTTTACGATTTTTCCAAGCATGTTGATATTAACGAACTATATGTAATATCTGATTTGTTAATCACAGATTATTCCTCAGTCTTTTTTGATTATGCAAATTTAAAGCGTCCAATCATTTTCTATACGTATGATATTGATTCTTATCGTGATAAATTAAGGGGATTTTATTTTGATTTGGAAGAAGAAGCCCCTGGACCGATTGTAAAGAATACAAGAGCGGTATTAGAAGAAATAGTAAAGTATGAAGTAAATGGATTGGGAGAATTTGCAGAGAAATACGATAGTTTCTATAATAAGTATTGTTATTTAGAAGATGGTGGTGCTTCTAAACGAGCTGTAAGGAAAATATTTTTCGGAGAGGCATAGTAAAGATGAACTCAATGATCATGGTATTGAAAGAACAGATAAGCAGTTTATATTTAATTAAACGTTTATCTATTTATCAAGTAAAAAGTACAAATAATAATAATTACTTAGGACTTTTTTGGGAACTTTTGAATCCACTAATACAGATGAGTATTTATTGGTTTGTTTTTGGGTTAGGTATTAGAGGGGGACAAGGTGTTAATGGAGTTCCTTTCGTCTATTGGTTATCTGCAGGATTAGTTGTATGGTTTTTTATAAATCCGGCAATGATGCAAGCTTCTAAGTCAATTTATACAAGGTTAAATATGGTTTCAAAAATGAGCTTCCCGATGAGCGTTATTCCAAGCTTTGTAATCATGTCTAATTTTTATTCACATGTAATACTTGTAGGAGTTATAACAATTTTATTTTTAGTAACAGGACAAGGAATTTCTATTCATTATATTCAGCTTGTTTATTATATGTTTGCCACTCTTATGCTAGTATGCTCACTGTCTCTAATTACATCCACTTTAGCGACAATTGTTAGAGATACTCAAATGATTGTTCAATCGATTATGAGAATGTTATTTTATTTAACTCCTATAGTATGGACTCCTGAAAGGCTACCATCTATTTTCCAAAAGATTATGCAATTAAATCCTTTTTGCTATATTGTTGATGGATACCGGGCATCTTTATTAGGAACAAATTGGTTCTTCCAAGATATAAATTATGCGCTATATTTTTGGGGATTTGTTTTTATTACTTTTTTAATTGGCTCAGCATTACATGTGAAATTTAGAAAGCACTTTGCAGATTATCTATAATGAGGGTTGTAAAAAATGAATGAATCAGTCAGGTTTCATAATGTAACAAAAAAATACAAAATGCACAGTAAAAATTCAGATAAATTAAAGGATATCATATATCCTGGAGGATTTGGCGAAGACTTTTATGCATTAAGAAATTTAGAGTTTGTAGCTCAAAAAGGTGATGTAATTGGTATTGTTGGGGTAAATGGCTCAGGAAAGTCGACGATGTCTAATTTAATTGCTGGAATTACACCACCTACAAAAGGAAAAATTGATATTAAAGGAAAAGTTACACTTATTGCTATTGCAGCTGGGTTGAACAATCAACTTTCTGGTAAAGAAAATATTGAACTAAAGTGCTTGATGATGGGATTAAGTAAAGAAAAAATTGAGAAGTTGACACCGGAAATTATTGAATTCGCCGATATTGGAAAATTTATTGATATGCCAGTCAAGAAATACTCAAGTGGAATGAAATCCCGTTTAGGGTTTGCTATTTCTGTAAGTATTAATCCAGACGTCCTTGTAATTGATGAAGCACTTTCAGTAGGTGATCAAACATTTACAGATAAATGTTTGAAACGTATGAATGAGTTTAAAGAACAAGGGAAAACTATCTTCTTCGTCAGTCACTCTTTGGGTCAAGTGAAAAAGTTTTGTACAAAGGCTTTATGGTTAGAATATGGAGAAATTAAAGACTATGGTCCAATTCAAGAAATTATGCCGAAATATGAAAACTTCTTAAAAGAGTACAGGGCTATGAGTAGAGAAGAGCAGCAGAAGTTTAAAAAAGAATCAATGGAGAAGCAGGCGGATAAAAATTTAATAAACAATGAAGATACGAAAAAAGAGGGCACTGCTCAAGTTGTAGATCCCCTATCATTATTAGGAAAGCAAAGCCCACATCATACAAAAAAGAAAAAGGGACGAAAGTTCTTAAGTGCTATTATTGGTGTTATGTTATTGATGATACTTGTTGGGGTAACTTACTGGCAAAAGGATAGTATTCTATATTCTTTACAGGCGAAAGAGCAGAAGAAAGAACCAGTAAGTAAGGTGGAACGTACTAAAAAAGAGGAGAATCCACTTGCATCTTTAGATGTCCGGTATGTAAACTCTGCAAAAGGTCGTGTTAGGGGTACACCAACTTTAGATGGACAAGTAGTTGGAACGATATCGTTTGGAACTTCATTTGTTGTAAAAGAGCAGCAAAAAGAGATGGGATCAGATATTAATTGGTTAAAATTTACATTAGGGAATGGAGAAGAGGGTTGGATTAGTGAATCCATAGTTAAATCGATTCCGTATAACCAAACAATACCTTATGAAGAATTTTTAGATAAATTAAAACAATTAGATGGAATTACTCCAAATTTAGAAGAGTATCTTACTTTTTTAGGAAAGTCTAAAGAAGAGATAATTAACATAGTAGGTAATTCAAAAAATGAAAAACAATTAGCAGTTGGAACATTAGTTCAATATGAAGATATTGATATAGTATATAATAATCAATTAATTGTTCAGAAGATAAATATTAAAAATATGAAAATATTAAAAGAAAATTTATTTGGAAAATTGGGTGAAGCACAATTGAAGGCTGAAGATAATTCGCTGTTTATTTATCGATCAAATAAATTTGACTTTGACTTTTCTTTAATAGGTTCGATAATTAATGAAATATCAATTTCAGATATTTCAAAGTAATAAAGTTTGTTATTATATTAAATGAGCATGTAGTATTTGGATATTTATAGGAGGTTAACCGTTGAAAACAGTAAAAAAAGCCATTATTCCAGCAGCTGGATTAGGGACTCGCTTCCTACCAGCAACAAAAGCAATGCCAAAAGAAATGTTACCAATTGTTGATAAACCAACAATTCAATATATCGTGGAAGAGGCAATTGCGTCTGGAATTGAAGATATTATTATCGTAACAGGAAAAGGAAAACGTGCAATTGAAGATCATTTCGATCATTCCTTTGAATTAGAACAAAACTTACTATCAAAAGGAAAGTATGAAACTCTTGAAAAAGTACAAGAATCTTCAAAGATCAATATTCATTATATTCGCCAAAAAGAGCCTAAAGGTTTAGGACATGCTGTTTGGTGTGCTCGTAAATTTATTGGAAATGAGCCATTTGCGGTACTACTTGGTGATGATATTGTTCAAGCGGATACGCCGTGCTTACGCCAATTAATGAATCAATATGAGAATACACAATCATCAGTAATTGGTGTTCAAACTGTTCCAGAGAATGAAACGCATCGCTATGGTATTATTGATCCGATAGAGCAAAAGGATCGCAGTTATCAAGTGAGTAAATTTGTTGAAAAACCTGCTAAAGGAACAGCACCATCCAACTTAGCGATTATGGGGCGTTACGTGTTAACTCCAGAAATCTTTATGTTCTTAGAAGATCAACAAACAGGGGCAGGCGGAGAAATTCAGTTAACAGATGCGATTCAGCGTTTAAATGAAATTCAACGCGTATTTGCATATGATTTCGAAGGAAAACGCTATGATGTCGGAGAAAAACTAGGGTTTATTCAAACAACAATTGAAATGGCACTGCAACACGAAGAGTTAAAAAAAGAGCTATTAGATTATATGAAAAAGTTAGTGGAAAGCGCAATGGTTTGTAACTAAGCTTTAACGATACAAAAAAGACTTCATTAGAAATGAAGTCTTTTTTGTAGAAAAGGATGCTAAAATTTTTATGGATCAGAATCAATATGTTGGTTAAACAGTTAAGGTGAATCTGTTTTTGGAATTAGCTTTTTAATAATACTTCTTTTTTTCAGTCGTCAAACTTGTAGGATATTGTTTAATTCAGTTTTAAATAATTTTTATAATATATCAATATATGAATAAAATAATTCATTTGAAATAATTATTTATGAAGTTATTTTTGAATTTATATAAGGATAATTGAATTAAATATACTAAGGTAATTGTTGGATTTGATGTATAAATTTATATTGACGGGTTCATTATCAAGAACTAAAATGAATATTAAATGAGTATATTAAGATTAAAGAAACAAGGAGTGAATTTTCCGAATGAAATGTATACTCAGAAAATTCATTCTACTTATGATTTAGTAAATTATGTTCGATATAATCAAAATTAACTTAGGTTATACGATTTGATTTACCAGCGATTAGCTTTTTTATTAGTTAAATAGACAGTAATGGAGGGGAAACATGGAAAAGGAAATAAACTTAAAAAATTTATTTAATGTTATAAAAAGAAAATTTTGGATTATTGCAGTAATTACGATATTAGCGGCATGTATTGGTGGTATATATAGCATTTTCATGAAAACGCCTTTATATGCGTCTTCTGCAAGAATCCTCATTCCAGCTAATGCTGATGCTATAGCTACACTTAAAGTGATGATAAAGGAACCTATTGTTTTAGAGAAAGTGGCCCAGCAATTAAATTCGCAAAAATCAGCAGATGCATTGAATGGACAGGTTAGTGTTGGAAAGATTGAAGAGTCACAGGTCTTTGTTATTACGGCTGTGGATACTAATCCAGCCCAGGCAGTCAAAATTGCCAATGCTACAGCAAATGTTTATAAAGAAGAAGCCAATGCTATCCTAAATTTTTCGAATGTCCGCATCTTAACAGAAGCAAAAGTAAAAGAGCATCCTTTACCGATAAACTTGAATCATGCAAAAGCGATTGAGATGGCCTTGGCTGCCGGTCTTATACTGAGTATCGGAGTAGTCTTTGTATTGGATTCTCTTGATGAAACAATTAAATCGGAACGTAACATTGAAAAATTATTACCGGTTCCCGTTTTAGGAAGTGTTTCTCAAATGAAGAAAAATAATATAGTAGATAAAACAAGTAAGAGAGAAAGTGTAATAGTGGAGGGGAAAACATTTGATTCATAATAAAAAGCAAAGCCGTATCCTTGATAATAGTCATTTAATTGCTCATATCGCTCCGAAATCGAAGATGGCTGAGGAATATCGAACAATTCGTACTAACCTTCAATTTGCAATTGGCACGGACAAAACAAGGACTATAATTATTACTTCTCCTGGATATGGAGAAGGTAAAACCACCACTGTGGCAAATTTGGCAGTTTCTATGGCTCAGCGAGATGAAAAAGTCTTAGTTGTTGATGCGGATTTGCGAACTCCGGAACTACATGCGATTTTTGGAATGGAAAATAAATCTGGATTAACAAATGTTTTGGAGGGAAAAGCAGCATTAGAAAAAGTGGTAATGCAGACAGAAATCAAAAATGTACATATATTGACAAGTGGTCCCGAAATTAATAATCCAGCTGAGATGCTTAGTTTACCATCTATGCAAAATTTAATTAGCAAAGCAATAGAGCAGTATGACATTATTTTATTTGATTCTCCGCCCCTTCTTGAGGTTATAGATACAAATATACTAGCTAGTCAATGTGATGGGGTATTATTGGTGTTAAGTTGCTATCAAACTGCTAGTGAAGCAGTTGTTGAAGCGAATAGGGCCTTAGATTTAACAAAAGGAAAGCTTGTAGGGGCTATTCTAAATAAAAAAGTATAAGAGATTTATTAGAATTGATTATACATAAAATAATAATACAGCGCTTTCCTAATGGGTGACGTAAGGATGAGAAGCTTTTCATATATTTTATAGTAGAGAATGAAAGACTACCTATAAAAAATTATAGGGTACGGTGATGTCTCCTTACCACTATCAATGGAGACACTCGATCATACTGTGGGTTGAAGAACCTTAGACGTTAGTCGTCAAGAGTGTGGTGTGAGGGAGGGTTGGATGCCCAAACTTATTTGAAGTTCTTGTCTAGAAAGTCTTTCTAAAGGATTTTGTAGATAGGAACTTTGTATTAGTTGGTTATTGATTATTTTCCTTGTCTATATGTTTAGCTAGACATATTCAATATATAAATCTTTTAATTCTAAGATAACAATTATGAGGATTTCCTTTTATTATATATAAAAAATTTAGAGAGGGGGGCCTATTATGACGTATCGCCAGAGATTATCCTTATTAATTTTAATTGATTCCTTAATCGTATTAACTACGGTTTTCTTTAGTCGCTTCTTAGTAAGTGCTGATTTCAATGTCATAACATTTCCCATCGTAGTGAGTGCAATGACGCTGCTATTTAGCCATCATATTTTTTCTTTTATTTATAAGCTTTATAAAAAAGCATGGGAGTATGCAAGTGTAGGAGAATTGCTAATTATTTTAAAAGCAATCACACTTTCTGTTATCACAACAGCAGTAGTACAACAAATATTGGTTCAAGATATTTATTTCCGTCTTCTTGTTGTAACGTGGATGATTCATATTTTACTGATTGGAGGATCACGTTTTCTATGGCGGATGTTCAGAGATGCTTATATTCAAAAAGGGGAGGACAAAAAAAGAACACTAATTATTGGTGCGGGTTCTGCAGGTACAATGGTTGTAAGGCAACTTTCGAATAGTAATGATACTGAATTACTGCCTGTGGCATTTATAGATGATAATATAAAGAAACAAGGGTTGGATATTCTTGGAATACCGGTAATTGGAGGAATTGACCGTATTGAATTTGCTGTTCAGCAATTAGATATCGATAGCATCATAATAGCAATTCCTTCACTTAGCAAGAAAGCATTAAATATGATTTTTCAAGAATGTTCCAAGACAAAAATAAAAACACAAATTCTTCCAATGCTAGAGGATTTAGTGACTGGAAAAGTTTCAGTGAATGAATTTCGTGATGTCCAAGTAGACGATTTATTAGGACGTGATCCTGTTGAATTGGATATTGAAAGTATTTCAGAATTTATTACTAATAAAATTATTTTAGTAACTGGTGCTGGTGGTTCAATTGGATCTGAAATTTGTCGTCAAATTGCAAAATTCAACCCAAAACAATTGATTTTATTAGGTCATGGTGAAAATAGTATTTATTCTATCGAAATGGAATTGAAAGAGCTATACGGTGACACAGATATTGTCGTTACCACAGAAATTGCTGATGTACAGGATGATCTGAAAATGATGTCAGTAATGAGTCAATATCAGCCTCAAGTTGTTTATCATGCCGCTGCACATAAGCATGTACCATTGATGGAACGTAACCCCGAAGAAGCTATCAAAAACAATTTAATTGGGACAACAAACGTGGCAAAAGCGGCAAGCTGGAATGGGGTCGAGACGTTTGTAATGATTTCTACAGATAAAGCTGTGAATCCGACAAGTGTAATGGGAGCAACAAAAAGGCTTGCTGAAATGGTAATTCAAAACTTGGACAAAACAAGTAATACAAAGTTTGTGGCTGTAAGATTTGGTAATGTATTAGGAAGCCGCGGTAGTGTTATACCGTTGTTTAAAAAACAAATTAAGCAAGGTGGTCCAGTTACGGTTACACATCCAGATATGATTCGTTACTTTATGACAATTCCAGAGGCGTCCAAGCTTGTAATACAGGCTGGTGCATTAGCTAAAGGTGGAGAAATATTTGTGTTAGATATGGGAGATCCTGTGAAAATAGTAGATCTTGCGAAAAATTTAATTACATTATCAGGAAATTCGCTAGAAGAAATCCAAATAGAGTTCACTGGAATAAGACCTGGAGAGAAGCTCTTTGAAGAACTATTGAAAAAAGAAGAAATACATGAACAACAAATTCATCCTAAAATTTATATAGGTAAAACATCGAACCTTTGTATAAACGAAATTGAAGCAGTTCTCCAAACTTATAAGAATCTCGAGAAGACGGAATTAAGAAAACGTGTATTGACATTGGCAAATAGTCATATAACTCCACAAAATATGATGTAAATATGGATTTTGATCTGCATATATATGCTTAGACTTATGTTTTACTATGTAGAGAAATGAGAATGAAGTATGCACAGGTGGTTAGTTACAATATAACAATTGTAGGGTGATATATATATGGAAAATAAAGTATTATTTTGTGCGACGGTAGACTTTCACTTCAAAGCATTTCATTTGCCGTATATGAAATGGTTTAAAGAACAAGGCTGGGAAGTCCATGTTGCTGCTGCTGGCAACATGGAACTTCCATATGTGGATAAGAAGTATGACATTTCTATTCAAAGGTCACCTTTGCAATTTAAGAATATTAAGGCTTATAAAGAGCTGAAAGATATTATTGATGAAAATCAATATAAAATTATTCATTGCCATACCCCGATGGGGGGAGCCGTTGCACGTTTGGCAGCAAGAAAGTCTAGAAAGCATGGAACAAAAGTTTTATATACTGCGCATGGATTTCATTTTTGTAAAGGTGCCCCGCTTGCAAATTGGCTGTTATATTATCCAATTGAAAAAATGCTAGCAAATTATACAGATTGCCTCATTACAATTAACCAAGAAGATTATAACTTGGCTGTTCAGCGAAAGTTTAAAGTACCTAAAATTGAACAAATTCATGGGGTGGGAGTGGACACAGAATATTTTAAACCAGTTAGTGAGGCTCAAAAGAATTGTCTAAGGATTGAGATGGGTTATAAACCGGATGATTTTTTAATGTTTTATGCGGCTGAGTTTAATAAAAATAAAAATCAGCAGTTTTTGATTCGTTCATTGGCCTTAATAAAAGATCATGTTCCCAATGCGAGGCTTCTATTGGCTGGGAATGGTCCTTTGATAAATGATTGCAAAAATTTAGCTGAAAAAATGGGCGTATTTGAAATGATAGATTTCCTTGGTTATAGGAATGATATTGCAAAAATTTTACCTATTTGTGATATTTCTGTTGCATCCAGTCTACGTGAGGGGTTACCAGTTAATATTATGGAAGCGATGGCTTGCGGGTTGCCTGTTATAGCTAGTGAGAACAGGGGCCATAAAGAGTTAATTCAAAATGGTGTAAATGGTTGGACAGTAGGTCGTGAAGACATACAGACAATGGCAGAAAAGATAAAATATCTTGCTGAAAATAGTAGCTTACAAGGCATATTCGGAGAGTCTGGTCGTGAGATTATTAAAAATAATTATGCCGTCAATAAAGTATTAGAAGAAAAGAGCTATATTTACACCATGTTTATGAGTGGAACGGAGGCGTTAGATTGGATTGTCCATTAAGAATCTTACATGTTGTAGTCAATATGAACCGTGGTGGTGCAGAAACCCTTATTATGAACTTGTACCGGAATATAGATCGAAATAAAGTGCAGTTTGATTTTCTTACTTGTAAGGAAGGTGTTTTTGATACAGAAATATCAGAATTAGGTGGGAAAGTGCACAGGATTCCATATATTACTGATGGTGGTCATAACGAATACATAAAGTCTTTAGATAATTTTTTTGAATCTCATCAAGAATATAAGATTGTACACTCACACATGGATAAGATGAGTGGATTTGTGTTACGTGCAGCTAAGAAAGCCGGTATACCAGTTCGTATCGCACATAGTCACAATACTAGCAGTGAAGGTGGAGTTGCTGCGAAAGTATATAAGTGGTATGCAGGGAAGTATATATTAAGAAGTGCGACACATCTTCTAGCATGCTCGGATGCAGCATCTCGCTGGTTATTTGCAGGTAAAACAGATACTGCCACGATTTTAAAAAATGGAATTGAGCCTGAAAAGTTTTCATTTTCCCCCGAAATTAGAAAACAGATAAGAGAGGAACTAAATCTTACAGTTGATAACTTTGTAGTAGGGCATGTAGGAAGGTTTGCGCATCAAAAAAATCATGGATTCCTTATAGAAGTGTTTGCTCAGTTAGTTAAACTTAGAAGAGATTCCGTTCTTGTTTTGGTGGGGGATGGTCCGTTACGGTTAAAGAGTGAACAAAAAGTGGAAGAATTAAATTTAGGGGCTAATGTAAAGTTTCTTGGCATAAGGAGCGATATCGACCATTTACTTCAAGCTTTTGATGTATTTGCATTCCCATCCATTCATGAAGGATTGCCTGTTACTCTTATAGAAGCGCAAGGAGCTGGGTTATCTTGTGTAATCTCGGATGCGATAACTAAAGAAGTAGACATGGGAGCAGGTCTAGTGAGTTTTGAAAGCATAAATATCTCTCCCGAAATATGGGCGCAGGATATATTGGATGTCAATAAACGTATGCAAGATGTAGAAGGATATATCAAGAAAGAAGGATATGATATAAGTGAATCGGCTACTTGGCTTGAGAATTTTTATCTTCAAGCGCTTTAATTAATAGTAACTTCTATATTTTAAATAATGTCTAAAGGATTAAAAAGGAGCACAATGATGTCAAGAGTTTCATGTTGTCTTAGGCTAGGAGAAGTTCCGCTGCATCTCTATAATATAACTGCAGGTTTTGTTCTACTTGCTCAACAAGGAGTAATAGACTTGAGGATAGAGAAACTTAGTAAGAATCATCAAGATCAATTACCTTATAATATGATGGAAGTTATAATCAACGGGAAAACTCGAGTGTTATATGATGTTAATGATGGTTATGATAATTTGCTTAAGCAAAATCAGGATTATGTTGAGTTTATGAATGTGTTGTTAGAAAAATACGACTTTTACTTTAAGCGAAGTTTTAATAGTTTTTATAATTCAAAGTTAAGGCATAAGGAAAAAATTTATCCTCTTGGATTAAATTATATGGTTACAATACCTGGAAATATTGCGCATTCACCGATGCCTCAAGATCCACTTAGGGAGAAAATTAAGAAAATAATACGGAAGGTTCCGTTGTCTCAATATTACAATGGTTTATATCGTATTAATTCTTTTGAAGATATACCTCATAAAGAAATAGATTCAAAAATTCTTTTTATGGCTAGGCTATGGGATGTAAATGGAGATTATGAAGGGCAAATTTCTTCGAATAAAAAGGAAGAACGTGCATATATTAATGATTTTCGAGCAACATGCATTAGACTTTGTCGAAAAGAGTTTGGAGATAAATTTTATGGAGGAGTAGCACCATCAGAATTTGCATATAAAAATTATGCAGATATTGTTATAGAAGACGGAAAAGCTACTGAACGGAATAATTACCTAAGAAAGGTAAAAGAATCTGCAATTTGTATTGCAACTATGGGATTACATCAATCTATTGGTTGGAAATTTGCAGAGTATGTTGCAGCAAGCAAGGCTATAGTAACAGAAGAATTACATTATGAAGTCCCAGGTGATTTTCGTGATGGTCAAAATTATCTTGTTTTTAAAACACCAGAAGAATGTATAAATCAAATATATACTTTATCAAATGATGAAAATTATAGATATCAAATGATGATTAACAATTATAGATATTACCATGAATATGTAAGACCTGATAGATTAGTATTAAATAGTATATTAACAATATTAGGGGATGAATTTTAATAGATTAGATGATTGATGGAGAGATGTAAATTGAAACCTACTCTTACAATTTTTACACCTACATTTAACCGTGCTTACACGCTGCATTTATGTTATGAAAGTTTAAAGCGACAGACAAGTAAGGATTTTGTTTGGTTAATTATTGATGATGGATCTACAGATGACACAAGAGAGTTAATAGAAAATTGGATTTCCCAAGGCAGTATCTCAATTCAGTATCATTATCAAGAGAATCAGGGAATGCACGGGGCACATAATACTGCTTACGAATTAATTGATACGGAACTTAATGTTTGTATTGATTCTGATGATTATATGGCGGATGATGCCGTTGAAAATATCACTCGTTTTTGGAAGGAGTATGGAAGTAATGATTACGCTGGCATAATAGGATTAGACGCTAATCCAAATGGAAAAGTTATTGGAACGATGATGCCGGAACATGTGAAGGAATCTAAACTGACAGATTTGCATGCGAAATATAAAGTCACAGGTGATAAAAAGTTAGTTTATCGATCAGAGTTAACACGAAAAACCCCACCATATCCAATATTTCCGGGCGAAAAGTACTGTCCTTTAAGTTATAAATATATTCTTATTGATCAAGAGCAGCCTTTACTCATCATGAATAAAGTTCTTTGTCATGTTGAGTATTTAGCAGATGGATCTAGCATGAACATTATTAAGCAATATAGAAAAAACCCCCAAGGGTTCTCATTCTTTAGAAAAGTTGCTATGAAATATGCTCCTACATTAAAAGAAAAATTTCGAGAATCTATACATTATGTATCTAGCAACTTGATGATCAAAAACTATAAATTTCTTATTGAGTCCCCATGTAGGCTTATTACTTTGGTGGCTACACCTTTTGGGATTATGCTTCATTTTTATATTCAAAAGACGAGTAAAGCTACTGTTTTGAAAAATAAATAGTAGGTCTTTAATTAACTATGTATTTTATTGTCACATGTATTTAGATTGTAAGAGAAATATAGGACTTGATAGGCTATATTATTGAATTATTTGGTTAAAGAATAGCAAAGAGTTCTATATTTGCAATCTATAATATGAAAGGAATTTAAAAATGTTTATATTTTGGGTTACGCTGGTCTTAGTTTATATTCTTTCTTTTTTAGCAAGATATTTTTCTACTCCTGTAATAAGGGGACCACACATTGTTCAATCAAAGCCAAATAAGCTGTTAGTATTTTTAACAATAGTTATTCTTGTAATGGTGTCTGGTCTCCGTAATAATATCGGGGATACTTTTTTTTATATGTATTCTTATAAAAAAGATACGTTTGATTGGGAACATATAAAAGAAGGAAAAGATATGGGTTTTAATGTGCTTCAGATGATTTTAAAACAGTTCTCTAATGACCCTCAAATATTGATTTTTGTAACGGCACTAATAACAAATGTACTTATTGTGTTGGTTTTATATAAATATACAAGAATGTTCGAATTAAGTTTATATGTATATATAACAGGTGGAATGTATTTAATATCAATGAATGGGATAAGGCAATTTCTTGCAGCAGCAATTATTTTTGCTGCAACAAAATATATATTTGAAGGTAACTGGAAAAAGTATATTCTAATTATTCTATTTGCATCAACAATACATCAAACTGCACTTATCCTTATTCCAATATATTTTATGATTAGGAGAAAAGCATGGTCATGGGAAACGTATGTAACCCTTTTTTGCTCTGTATTCATAGTTATAGGGTTTAATCAATTTTTAGATACGTTATTCTCAGTCATAGGAGATAGTCAGTATGGAGATTACAAGAACTTTTCTGAGGGCGGAGCAAATATACTTAGAGTTGGAGTTAATATTCCTCCAATTATTATTGCTTACATTGGAAGAGAGAAACTTAGGGAAATATTTCCTAAAAGTGACTATGTAGTAAATATGTCTATATTAGGACTTGTATTCATGATAATTTCAACACAAAATTGGATTTTTGCAAGATTTTCTATATATTTTGGATTATACCAATTAATTTTAATTTCATGGATTATAAAATTATTTACTGATAAAGACCAAAAACTAGTTTATTATGCAATATTAGTATTTTATTTTATTTTCTATGCATACGAGAATGTAATAACATTAAACATTATTTATAAAAGTAATTTTTTAAATTTCTAAGTTTTTTAAGGTGAAATATGTTAATGACTAGTTGATCAATGAAATATGGAAATTTAGGTGTATAGGTATATTATTCTATATAGTTTAGAAAGGGGATACTGAGTTGGCATTTACAGAAAAGATTCCACGCATCATTCACTATTGTTGGTTTGGTAAAGGAGAAAAACCTATAATAGTAAAAAAATGTATAGATAGCTGGAAAGAGAATTTAGCTGGTTATGAAATAATTGAGTGGAATGAAGATAATTTTGATATAAATTGTAATTTATATGTCAAGGAAGCCTATGAATACAAAAAATTTGCATTTGTAAGTGATTATGTAAGAGTATACGCTCTTTATAAATTTGGAGGAATTTACTTAGATACGGATGTGGAGGTATTCAAATCTTTTGATGATATGCTACATCATGATTCATTTTGGGGATTTGAACAAGAGAACTATATAGCTACAAGTACAATAGGAGCGACTAAAGGAAATGTGTTAATAAGAATGTTTCTAGATTCATACGAAGAAAAAAGTTTTATTAAAGAGGATGGAAAGTATGACAGTTTAACCAATGTGGCCATTATAAGCGAGATACTAAAAAATAAAGGATTACAGTTGAATGGAGAATATCAAGAAATAAGTGGGATAGGAGCCTTCTATCCTCAAACATATTTTTCTCCATATGATTATATTAACTGTAGAAAATTTATTACTCCAAATACATATGCAATGCATCATTTTTATAAAAGTTGGTTACCACCTAAAGCAAGATTGAAGAGTGGTTTAAAACTGTTAGCATCTAAGATTATAGGCGGAGAAAATATAGCGCGGATAAGAAAATTTGTTACAAAAAATTAGGAGGCATATATGAAGGATATACTGGTGGCCTCATTTGATATGGAAGTTGGAGGAGTAGAAAGAAGCCTTATAAGTATGCTTGAGGGTTTTGATTACAAAAAATACGCTGTTGATTTAATGCTGTATAGACATCAAGGGGATTTTATGGAATTAGTTTGTAACAAGGTAAATTTATTAGAAGAAGTTCCACAATACACCACCTTTAGGAAGTCAATCGGAGAAACTTTAAAGGATAAAGAGTATGGCATTGGATTTTCTAGAATTTTATCTAAGATAAATACTCGTTTTGCAGGAAAAGCTAAAGGAATAGTAGAGACAGGATATTATCAAATGCAATTAATGTGGAAATATGCTATTCCATTTTTACCTAAACTAGATAAAGAGTATGATGTTGCAATTAGTTATTTGTGGCCGCATTATTTTGTAGCAGATAAGGTCAAGGCTAAGAAAAAAATAGCATGGATTCATACAGATTATTCTACAATTGAGACAGATATAGAGATGGATTTAAAAGTATGGAATAAATTTGATTGTATTGTAGCTGTATCAGAGGCATGCAAAAATTCATTTTTAAAAAAATATAGTGCATTAAAAAATAAGGTTATAGTAATGGAAAATATAACCTCCC
This sequence comes from Bacillus sp. FSL R12-0074, assembly GCF_038005725.1. Taxonomy (NCBI): domain Bacteria; kingdom Bacillati; phylum Bacillota; class Bacilli; order Caryophanales; family Bacillaceae; genus Bacillus; species Bacillus sp. FSL R12-0074. Next base: position 5,108,242 of record NZ_JBBOTR010000001.1, on the reverse strand, counting down.
CGCAGTTTATTAGAGACATGGCGAATGAAGAAATAGATACCCCTATGCTTCTTGATAACCGTTTTAAAGTTATAACTGTGGCTAGACTATCTCATGCAAAAGGAATCGATAATGCTGTTAGGGCTTTAAGGATATTGAAAGATAAAGGCTATGAGAATATAGCCTGGTATGTAGTTGGATATGGTGGAGACGAAACAATGATTAAAAATCTAATAAGGGATTTGAAATTAGAAAATAGCTTTGTGTTGCTAGGAAAGCAAATTAATCCATATCCATATATAAAAGAAGCTGATTTATATGTCCAACCATCTAGATATGAGGGAAAAGCTGTTACAGTAGGAGAGGCTCAGATACTTGCAAAACCAGTCCTAATTACAAATTATACAACCGCAAACAGTCAAGTGAAAAATGGGATTGACGGATATATTACGGAATTATCCGTTGAAGGAATAGCAGATGGAATAGAAAAATTGTATAAGGATGCTACCGTAAGAAAGCAGTTAGCTAACAATTGTAGTAATACTGATTATAGTAATAAGTATGAATTAAATAAGTTGTATGAAATTATAGAGGCTTAAAAGTTTATTAAGTGTATTGGTACAACTACAAAAATTTTAAAAAATGAAAGTATAAGGGATTCAAAGTAAAGGGGTGATTTGCCCATGAATAGAAATGTCAGTGTAATTATACCGGTTTATAATGCTGGTAAATATATTACTCGGTGTATAGAATCACTGTTAAATCAGGTGCTTCATAACTGCGAATTTATCTTTATTAATGATGGTTCAACGGACAATAGCGTAGAGATTATTGAAAAGTATAGGGCACTAGATGACAGGATTATACTTATAAATCAAAAAAATCAAGGTGTGAGTATTGCAAGGAATCAAGGACTTCTTATAGCTAATGGTGAATATATTGGATTTGTTGATGCTGATGATTATGTAGAAGCGGATATGTATGAAACTCTGTATAATTCAGCAAAACAAAGCAATTGTGATGTAATTATATCAAATTTAAGAAGTGAGATTGAAGGGCATAAGGTAACAATTGAATATCCATTTCCAACTAATATCGTTCTAAAAAAAGAATATATAAATAAAGAGATATTACCCTATTTTCTTAAAAGCGATAATTTAAATACTGCTGTAAACAAAATTTATAAAAATAGCATAATAACGAAAAATAATGTGAAGTTTCCAGAGAAGGTCGCATTAGGAGAAGATGGAATGTTTAATATTCAATTTTTTAGTAATGCAACTAATATGGAATATATAGATTATACGGGATATTATTATAGGGATGTAGCGGGTAGCGCAACTCGGGATATCTCAAAAAAAGATTATTTCAAGCGAGCTGTGGAAGTATATAATATGGAACTACCGAAAATTTACATCGAAAAGGTCGATAAGGCAAAGATACGTGAATTGAAATCAAGAAAGTTTATAAATAGTGTAATTTCCTACGTATATATTTATTTTGAACCGTCTAAGGAAATACGGTTTAGTGAGAGATATGAATACATAAAAAATATGATATGCAATAAATATGTTAGAGAGGCATTGCCACTATATTGTGAAGTAACTTATAGCAAGCTTGGTAGATATGAGAAATTTTTAATAAATATGATTAAAAGAAAATCTACTGTGGGGTTATACTTTGCAGTCTCTTACAGCAGGCTTAGAAATAAATAAAACTGGAGGAATTTAGTGTGAAGTTTATGATGTTTGCCCATGGGGGCAGTTTGAATAGAGGGTGCGAAGCGATAGTTCGAGCTTCTACAAATATTATAAAAGAAAAAATAGATGGAGCAAAAGTATGTTTGGCATCAGATAGACCTGAAACAGATAAGGTAATCAATAAGTTAGATTATATATATGATGGTTCTAGCCGCAGTCTGAAAAAATATTCATATGATTGGTTATTGTCCTCAGTTAAAGTAAAACTCTTTAACGATGAGTCTTATGCATTAGGGAAAATTCATCATAACATAATAAAGCATATAAAAAGTTCCGATGTATGTTTATCTATCGGGGGGGATAATTATTGCTATGGAGAGCAACCTGGGTGGTATGAGATTGATAGAAGAGTAAAAATGCAGGGAAAAAAGCTAGTACTATGGGGATGTTCTATAGGAGAAGAGGATATGTCTGAAAGAAAGTTGGAAGATCTAAAGCTCTTTGATTTAATATTAGCACGCGAAAGTCTTACCTATAATATGTTAAAAAAACAAGGATTAAATAATGTTCAATTGTGTGCTGATGCTGCGTTTACAATGGAAAAAGAAGAATTGGAGTTGCCTAATGGATGGCGGGAAGGAAATACAATGGGTCTTAATTTTAGCCCGCTTGTATGGAATAGAAATGAGAATTCTCAAGTCGCGGTAAGAGAGTTAATTAATCATATATTAAATACTACAGATATGACGATTGCTCTTACACCTCACGTTATTGAAGATGGGAACAATGATTACGAAGTTCTCTACAAATATTACCAAGAATTTAAGGACACAGGCAGAGTGATTCTGTTACCAGATAACTTAAATGCAATACAGTATAAGGGGTATATAGCTAGAATGCGTTTCTTTATAGGAGCTCGAACGCATGCAACTATAGCTGCTTACTCTAGTTTTATTCCGACTATGGTATTGGGATATAGTGTAAAGTCCAAAGGGATATCTAAAGATATATTTGGGGAAGAAAAATTAGTTTTAGATATAGAGGAGATATCTGATAGTAATAAATTAAAAGCAAGATTTGATGAGATGGTACGAGAGGAAGAGGAAATAAAACAAAAGTTACAACAATCTATACCTAATATAAAGAAAATGTCTTACAAAGCAGTAGAATATTTGAAAGAATTGTCTAAGTAATTTGGGGTACATTATGAAAAAAAAACTACTATTTGTTATGCCTAGTTTATCTGCTGGTGGTGGAGAAAAAAGCTTGATAAATTTACTATCTCAGATAGATTACAGTTTATATGATGTAGATTTATTTTTGTTTAATAAAACAGGAATATTCATAAATTCGATACCAAGAGAGGTAAATATATTAGATCTGCCAAGTGATTATAAAATATTTGCATCTAGCCTTAAAAATTCAATAATGGGATTTTTAAAGAATAGACAAATTGATTTAGCATATTCAAGATTGATGTTCACTATTAAAAATAGATTGATAAGGGAAGCTGCAATTTCAGAACAGTATACATGGGAATATCAAAGTAAGTCATTTGAAGTGTTAGAAAAAGAGTATGATGCAGCGATAGGCTATCTTGAAAAGTCTTCAATATACTTCGTAGTTGATAAAGTCAATGCCAAAAAAAAAGCTGGATGGATACATACAAATTACTCGAATTCAGGTATGGATTGCCAGTTCGATAACTCATATTTTGAACAACTAGATAATCTAATAACGGTTTCAGAAGAGTGTGCAAAATCGTTACAAGGAAATTTTCCACAACTAAAAAATAAAGTTACGATTATATATAATATAGTAGCTCCTAGCATTATATATGATTTATCTAAAGAAGATATAGAAGATGACAGTTTGTTTGATAGACATTATACCAATATTATTACTGTCGCCAGATTAAGTCATGAAAAGGGTTTAGATTTAGCGGTGAAATCTTGCAAGTTACTTCTTGAAAAAGGATACAAGATAAAGTGGTACGTATTAGGGGATGGAAATGAAAAAGATGTATTAGAACGTTTAATAGAAGATCATCATCTATCAAACCATTTTACAATTTTGGGGGTTCGAGAAAATCCTTATCCTTATATACGAAAAGCAGATATATATGTGCAACCATCTAGATATGAAGGTAAGTCTATAGCAATTGATGAAGCAAAAATATTGCATAAACCGATAGTGGTGACCAACTTTGAAACTGCAAAAGATCAAATAAATCATGGAATAAACGGAATTATTGCTGAGATGTCTGAAGAAGGAATAGCAACTGAAATTGAAAGGCTTATCAAAGATATAGAATTAAGGGAAAGAATCGTAAATAATTTATCTACAGAAAAGTTAGGAACCGAAAAAGAAATAAATAAGCTCTACGGAATTCTTTAAAAGGTGATTATTATGAAAAAAGACGTATTATTTGTTATCAATAATTTGAACTGCGGTGGGGCTGAGAAGTCATTAATCTCTTTGTTGAATACGATGGATTACTCTCGCTATAATGTGGATTTATTTTTATTTAAGCATGAAGGTTTATTCCTTAATAAAATCCCTAAACAAGTGAATGTATTGGAAGAACCTTCTGAGTATCAGTTGTTTGATATGCCGATAAAAGCAGCTGTCATGAAATGCTTGCGACAAGGAAGACTAGATATAGCCTTATCAAGGGTTTGTGCAGGTTACATATTTAAAAGTGAAAAAAACAAAGCCCGTTGTGAACAGAGAGTATGGCGATATCTATCAAAATCTTTACAGAATATAAGTAAAAAGTATGATGTAGCGATTGGGTACTTAGAAAAGAACCCAGTTTACTTTTGTATAGACAAAGTAAATGCGAATAAGAAAATTGGTTTTATACACACTGATTATGACAAATTAGGAATGGATCCTAACATTGATATGGGTTATTTTCGTTCATTGGATCATATAGTGACGGTGTCTGAGGAATGTGCCAATGTTTTAAAACAAAGATTTTCTATATATAACGACAAAATAGGTGTTATTCATAACATCGTATCTCCAAGTACGATAAATAAAATGTCACAGGAAAAGGTAGATCTAGAGCGTAAAGGGGTAAAGCTTGTTTCTGTAGGAAGGCTAAGTCATGAAAAGGGATTTGATTTGGCTATAGAAGCATGTAAGAATCTGGTTGGAGATGGATATGAAATAAAGTGGTATATCATTGGAGAAGGGGAAGGGCGAGGTAAGTTAGAAAAAATGATAGAAGAAAATCACCTTCAAGATCATTTTTTACTGTTAGGACTGAAAGAAAATCCCTATCCGTATATAAGAGAAGCAGATATATATGTACAACCATCCAGGTTCGAAGGAAAATCTATCGCAATAGACGAAGCAAAAATACTGCATAAACCAATAATGGTAACAAATTTCAGTACAGCTAAAGATCAAATTAAAAATGAAGAAAATGGGCTGATTATAGACATGGATGCTCACTCACTCTCGGAGGGAATTAAGAAATTAATACATAATGAAGAATTAAGAAATAAGTTAATAAAGAACTTATCAGATGAAGAGCTAGGAACCGAGTCGGAGATAAAAAAATTATATACATTATTTAAGTAGTATAGAAAGGACATAATTATATGGTTATACAGGCAGCGTGCCTTGTGTTACTTACTGTAATCGCAATTATTGTAGTGATTGATTTCATCCCTATAGGAAAGAATTGGTTGGGAAGAATAAAAATAGGGAGATATACGGATAAAGGCTTATGGAATCAGTCAATCACTCATATAGGTGTTAAGTGGCTAAATAAAACACCAAAGATTAAGGTAACTGATAACACAAGATTAATAGCAATTGATATGTTGAAAGGAAATTATACGAAAAGTGCTATACAGCATTGGCAAGAAGCATCTTTACTATTAGGGTTGTCTGAATACCTGAAATATAACGATGACAAAGCAGTGAAACATGAAATTACGAAGTTTTTGAACTCTAAATTTGATCATAATGGTCAGTGGGTGCACAAACCTCAGTATGTAGATGGAGCAATACTTGCTTATGCGATCATGAAGCTGGATTTTGAGGATATAGATAAATATAAAAAAGCCTTGGATGCTACTTGGGAAATGATACAAGAGCATATAGGTGAGGATGGTACGATAGAATATAGAAAGTTTATGAAGGGGTATCGATACGTAGATACCATTGGTTTCATATGTCCATTCTTAGTGACTTACGGCATTAGGTATAACAAAAGTGAGTGTATAGATTTGGCTGTAAAGCAGATTAAAGAATATGAAACATATGGAATGTTAAACTTAAGTCATATACCATGCCATGCTTATAGATTAGAAGATAAAGTTCCTCTAGGTTTATATGGCTGGGGAAGAGGTCTTGGATGGTTTGCTATAGGTCTTATAGATACGTGGAATGAATTACCGGAAAACAACAGCTATAAACCTGTATTAGAAGAAAGTGTACGTAAATTTGCAAAAGCTACGATGAAATTTCAACAACAAGGCAATTGGAATTGGACTGTAACCAGGAACGAATGCGGACCAGATTCCTCCGCTACATCCACACTGGGGTGGTTTATGTTGAATGCAGCAAAGATAGAAGATATTTCAAAGGAATGTTTGGAAAGTGCAGATAAAACTATCGGTTATTTGATGGGAGTGACAAGAAGAAACGGAGCGGTTGACTTCTCTCAAGGTGATACGAAGGATATAGGTGTATATTCTACTTTATTCGATATATTGCCATTCACACAAGGGTTTTGTATTAGATTAATTAATTTACGTAATAATTATAAAATTTAGTCATCCTTATAAGGATGACTAAATTTTAATAGTTAGATTAATAAATTCATTTTAGAACAGAGGGAAGAATTATGACGAGACGTTATAAAGAATTGGATTCCCTTCGGGGTATTGCTGCAATCATTGTTCTATTAGGACACTTCTTAGCATTATTTCCGATATTAGGTAAAAAGGTAATGTATTCAACATTTGGGGCCTATTTTTCTGTATTATGGCAAGGTCATTCGGCTGTTATTATATTTTTTGTGTTAAGTGGATTTGTTCTATCCTTGCCTTTTTATAAAGGGGCGGAATTTAATTATTTAAAGTATCTTATTAAAAGAGTTTGTAGGATTTATATTCCTTATATTGTGATTCTTTTTATTGCAATAGGAATTAAATTGGGGATTCATTCTAAAATTGGTACCATTCCCGGTTTGGTACAATGGGGTTCATGGAACATAGAAGTTTCTTTTAATAGAGTAATGGATCATATTTTATTCTTGAGAGAATTTAATTCTGATGCGTTTATTATGGTGATTTGGTCATTAGTTCACGAGATGCGAATTTCCATAGTGTTTCCTTTAATTATTTTTCTTTTACTTAGAGTAAACTGGAAAGTAAGTATTGGGATAGCGATGTTTTTATCAGTTATTGGTTATTTATTAATGAAGAACATTCCAAGCGAATTTAATATGCCAGTATCCACCAATTACTTTATCACATTACATTATAGCTCAATGTTTATTATTGGTGCACTACTAGCTAAAAACAGAGAATATTTAGTGAGTAAAATTATTAATTTAAAAGCAAAATATCTATTATTGCCTTTAGGTCTTTTATTTTTTAGCTATCCACGTATCCCATTTATGTTACTTTCCAAACTAATTGGTGAAATTGATTATGAGTTGTATCTTATCATCATCGATTGGTATATATGTTTTGGCGCAGTTTTAATTATTCTATCCGCCCTAAGTTCAAAACTATTTTCTAAATTATTACTGATTAAACCAGTACAATTTATAGGGGAAATATCATATAGTCTTTATTTAGTACATCCAATTGTTCTATTAACAACAGTTCATATTTTCTATGGAAAGATATCAGTGCCTTTAATTTTATTAATTTCTTTCATATTTACTATGGTTGTGTCGGTCTTATGTTATAAATTTATTGAAATTCCATCAATAAAAATAGGCCGGAAACTTGCCGCTGAAAATTCTAGAGGCGATATTTCATTGAGAAAAAAGGCTAGTTGAAAAATTGGGAAATAATAAGAATAAATATTATGTAAGATGTGAATAGAGGGATAAGAGTAATTTTCTTAAGAAAAAGAGAAAAGATAATCTAATGCTCTATCGAGAAAAGTATTAGAAAGGAGCTTGGTATGGTACAAATAAAAATAAAAAGTATGTTAGTTTTTATTTGGAATAAATTGGTCGATGTGAAAATTCAGAGTTTGAATCGATTAACTATCATAAAAGATCGATTCACGAAGTGCTTTTTCAAGCCTCCTAGAATTCAATCTATAGATGAAACTTTAAAAAAAATTATTCATGATAAAGCTTCCGTAGCCAGGTATGGTGATGGTGAATTTAAATTAATTCATAATCTAGATATAACATTTCAACGGGCGGATCATTTGTTATCAAAAAGATTAAAAGAAATATTGCTAAGTGAAGATGAGAAGTTCTTAGTTTGTTTACCGGATGTTTTTCAAGATTTATCAAAATATGCAGATGAACCAAAGGATTATTGGAGTCTTCATACTGCAAAATATAGATTAAAGTGGTATAAAGATTTGAAGAAGGGAAAAGTATATTATAATTCCTTTATATCGAGATTCTATTATCCCTTTCGAGATAAGTCAAAATGTAAAGAATGGTTTATATTATTAAAATTAATATGGAAAGATAGGGATATAGTTTTAATAGAAGGCAGTAAGAGTAGATTAGGTATTGGAAATGATCTGTTTAACAATGCTAAATCAATTGAAAGGATTTTAGTACCAGAGGAGCACGCATTCTTACATTACAATAAAATCTTAACAGCAGCAAAAAAAAATAATAAATCTAAATTGATTCTATTAGCAATAGGGCCTACTGCTACTATATTAGCATATGATTTGTATAAAGAGGGATATCAAGCAATTGATATAGGGCATGTGGATATTGAATACGAATGGTTTTTAAGACAAGCAAAAACTAAAATCAAAATTGAAAATAAGTACGTATGTGAAGCAGGTGCTGGACAAAATGTGGGCGATATTCAAGATGAGAAATATTTAAACGAAATTAAAGCTGTAATAAGATAGGCGTGAGGGTTTAACTTATGTAAGTAATGTAGGGGTGAAAGGATTGCATGAATTAATAAGTGTTATTGTTCCCATATATAATGTGGAAAAATGGTTAGCTAGATGTATTGAAAATGTTTTAAAACAGCCTTTCGTCAATATTGAATTAGTTTTAGTCAATGACGGTTCAACAGATAAATGTGGTGAAATATGTGGAGAACATTTAGAAAAGGATAATAGAATTAAAGTAATCTATAAAGAAAATGGAGGAGTGAGTAGCGCAAGAAATGCAGGGATCGAAGCTGCTACAGGGAAGTATATAGTGTTTATAGATCCCGATGATGAGGTAAGCGAAAACTATTTTACTAGGTTATATGGTATTGCAGAAGATGAAAAGTGTGATGCTGTAATATGTGGATACAAAACTGTTCCAAATAATAATAGTATTATTCCTAACTTCAAATTAGATACTGTTATGAACGGGAGGGATTTTGTACTGAGCTCTCCAAATGTTCATTCCAAGAATGATCTATGCTTTGCATGGAGGTATATATACAATTTAAGCATTATAAAAGAAAAAAACATCAGATTTAATGAACAAGTGTTTATTGGAGAAGATGTTATTTTTAATTTAGAGTTTTTATTGCACTCACAAAGGGTATGTGCAATCTCAGAAGTTCTTTATTTTTATACTATTAATAATCCAAATAGCTTAATGAGGGTTCCGTATAAACCAAATTTAGAGAACAGTTTAGTTTTACAATATCAAATGAGAAGACAACTTTCACAAGAATTTGGTTTACTACACGATAAGCAATTTAAAAAAGATATGGCTAATTATTATATAAATCACATATATAGACTGTTGGTTAATAATTTAAAAAGCGATCCTAATGTGGATGTTAATAATGCTTTTCGTAGAATAGTGAATTATGAAATGTTCTCAGATAGTGTAAAAGGAATTGGTTTTTCATATCGATGCAATAACTTTAAGGAGTATATATATTATTTAGCAATAAAGTTTAAAGTGTACCCTTTGATAGTTGCAGCATATAAAAGAGAAATCAGGTAATACTCTTTGATTGAAAGTATTTTCATACTTTCTGAAGTGGGAGGAAAAATGAGAGTTAAAAATTCAATAATTAATATATCAGCCGGTATAGGTAGTCAAGTTATTATTACGTTACTAAGTTTTGCTTCCAGAACCATATTTATTACTTATTTAGGTGTTGAGTACCTGGGGGTAAATGGATTATTTACTAATATATTAGGAATGTTATCTTTAGCTGAAGCAGGAATAGGATCTGCTATCATATATAATCTATATAAACCAGTGGCAGAAAATAATCAGGATAGAATCAATATGCTTATGAATTTTTATAGAAAGGCATATATGGCAATAGCTTTAATAGTATTGTTACTAGGATTACTTTTATTACCTTTTCTTGGATATATCGCTAAAGATGCAAAGGTAGACAATATTCATTTTATTTATATTATATTTTTAATTAATACAGCTTCATCTTATCTATTTTCTTATAAAACCTCATTTTTAAATGTATGTCAAAAGGGATATATTGTTACAGGGATTTATTCTATCTCATCTATTATATCTACTTGCGTTAAAATAGGAATTTTATACTTTACGCATAGTTATATTTTATATCTAATAATCGATATTATTATAACAATTAGTACCTCTGCGTTCTTGGCTATATTGGTAGATAAGATGTACCCATTTTTAAAAAATAAAGCAGCAAGCAAATTAGATAGTGAAACCAAAAGTAATATTGTTAAAAATGTAAAGGCCTTAGTGCTACATAATATAGGTGGATATATTGTCTTTGGTACTGATAACATGTTAATTGCGTCTTTTGTTAGTGTTACAGCTGTTGGATTGTATTCAAATTATTATATGTTAATTAACATTTGTAGAACCTTTATAAATCAAATCTTTGATAATATTAATCATAGTGTAGGGAATTTGGTTGCAAAAGAAAGCGATGAAAAAATTTATAGCATATTTAAGATTACTATGCTTTGTAATTTTTGGATATACTCATTTTTTTCCATATTTTTATATATTATAATGCAACCCTTTATTACTTTATGGATTGGTTCGAAATTTATTATGGATATAAGTGTATTAATTATATTAATGATAAATTTTTATGTATCAGGAATGAGACGTTCTATATCTATGGTCAAAACAACATCAGGGATTTTTCATGAAGATAGGTATGCTCCCTTTTTAGAGGCTGCCGTGAATCTGGTGGCTTCTATTGTCTTGGTGCAATATATGGGTATAACAGGTGTCTTTATTGGAACACTTATAAGTACGCTAGTGGTTCCATTTTGGATTGCTCCTTATTTAGTATATAAGAAAGTATTCCGTAAACCGGTTAGGGATTATTTTTTAAAATATACTTACTATGTGATGATAGGGCTAGGAGCTTGTGTTATCACAAGTTTAATATGTGGTCTTATTCCGTATAATGGATTACTAGAATTAATATTAAGAGGGATGATTTGTTTAATAGTTCCAAATGCTATGTATGTATTTGTTTTTTATAAGACAGATGAATTTAAGTATTTATTTGGAGTTGTTAAAAGTATAATGGGAAACCTGAGGGTGAAAATTCAGTCAAACAAAAAGGGCACTTTTTAATTTGAAATCTACATTTCTATAATCCCGTTACTAACCCAATCCATCGAGCACCAGCGCCTAATGAATTGACACAAAATTATAATGCTTTAAAGTAAGAGCAAGTAAATAAAAGGAAAATATTAAGAATCTTTTAGAAATGAAACACCACTATGTTCTGTTGAATATGGTGGTGTTCTTATTACTGAGTATTTTAATTAAGTATTTTGCATGACATGTCCTTAAATAAAAAAGTAAATCAATTCGTTATTTTTCAACTATGAATGGGGCTGCTTTTTATGAAGATAGAAGTTTTAGGCAGTTATGGAGTAGAGGTTAATACATAAACCAAATTAGGAGTATGATTATATATGAAAAGACTTTTCGATTTGTTCGTTTCCTTGTCATTATTGGTGTTTCTTTTACCTCTTATTATAATAGTGGCTGTTTTAGTTAGAATTAAGTTAGGTTCCCCTATCATATTTAAGCAACAACGCCCGGGATTGCATGGTGTCCCTTTTTTTCTTTATAAGTTTAGAACTATGACTGACGAGAAGGATAGTGAGGGGAATGTGTTGCCCGATGATGTAAGGTTTACCCGTTTCGGAGGGTTTCTGAGAAAATATAGTTTAGATGAATTGCCACAGTTGTTTAATGTTATAAAAGGGGACTTAAGTTTGGTAGGTCCAAGACCATTATTGATGGAGTATTTGGAACTATACACAGAAGAGCAGGCCAAGCGACATAATGTCAGACCAGGGATTACGGGATGGGCCCAAGTAAATGGCAGAAACGCGATTTCTTGGGAGGAAAAATTTGATTTTGATGTATGGTATGCAAAAAAACGGACTTTTTGGCTTGATATGAAAATTTTGTTGTTAACGGCAAAGAAAGTATTTAAGTCAGAAGGAATCAATCAAGTTGGGCATGTAACTGTGGAAAAATTTAATGGTACAAAGAATTCTTGAGGAGGTGAGATGGATGCGAATAATTATGATTGGGGCAGGTGGTCATAGTAAAGTAATCCGAGATATTATCCTATCGTATGGAAATTATGAAATCATTGCGCAATTAGATGATATGTATAAAGAGTTAGAAGTTGAGGATGGCGTTTATTCTGGACCCATTTCTGCAGCTGCAAAGTTAATGGATGAGTATGTAGATACAAAGTTCGTGATAGCTATAGGGAATAACAGAACAAGAAAGATAATTATGGAGCAGTTAGAGATTCCCAGTCATCGCTATGCGACGCTGATACATAAACAATCTATTGTTAGTTTAAGTGCAAAGATTGGAGCTGGTACGGTTGTGATGCCCGGTGCAATTATTAATGCAGATGCTGACATTGGGAATCACGTTATTGTCAATACAGGCGCTATTGTTGAACATGATAATAAGGTAAAAGATTTTGCACATATTTCCCCAAATGCAGTGCTTACAGGATCCGTTACTGTAGGAGCAGGAGTACATATTGGAGCAGGAGTTAATGTAATTCCAAATATTACAATTAGCGATTGGTCCATTATTGGTGCGGGGGCAACAGTAATTTGTGATATTGTAGCGAATTGTACAGCAGTTGGCATTCCAGCTAGAGTAATAAAAAAAGAATTATAGGAGAGTGTTTAAAGTGGTATATTCACAGGAAAAAACAAGAATCTATCTCTCCGCTCCACATATGAGCGGTAATGAACAAAAATATATAGGGGAAGCATTTGATATGAATTGGATTGCCCCACTTGGTCCAAACGTAGATGCGTTTGAAAGTGAACTTTCATCCCATGTTGGAGTTCGTGATGCGGCTGCAGTTAGTTCAGGAACCTCTGCTATCCATTTGGCACTTCGCTTACTGGATGTAAGAGATGTAGATACGGTGTTTTGTTCAAGTCTTACTTTTATAGCAAGCGCAAATCCAATTTTATATTTAGGGGCTACACCAGTATTCATTGATTCAGAGCCTGAAACATGGAATATGTCACCGCAGGCTTTAGAATGTGCATTACGTGATGCAAAAGAGAAAGGGGTACTTCCGAAAGCAGTAATTGTTGTGAATCTATATGGACAAAGCGCTAAAATGGATGAGATTCTTTCGTTATGTAATACATATAATGTTCCAGTAGTAGAAGATGCAGCGGAATCACTTGGTTCTTCCTACAAAGGTAAAGCGAGTGGAACATTTGGGAAATTTGGTGTTTATTCATTCAATGGCAATAAAATCATTACAACCTCAGGTGGAGGTATGCTTGTTTCGAATGATGTCGAAGCATTGAGAAAAGTAAGATTTTTAGCTACTCAAGCAAGAGATCCGGCTCCACACTACCAACATAGTGAGGTTGGATATAATTATCGTATGAGTAATATTTTAGCAGGTGTAGGTAGAGCACAGCTGCAGGTCTTACAAGAGAGAGTACATGCAAGAAGACGAATATTCGATAGATATTATCAAGAATTATCTCATATTCCAGGGATACAGTTTATGCCTGAGTTAGAGGATACTTATTCAAACCGGTGGCTTACAGTTCTTACTGTAGATGAAGAAAAAACAGGAGTACCGATTCAGGCATTACTGAAACAACTGGAAAATGAAAACATTGAGGCGCGTCCTGTTTGGAAGCCTCTTCATATGCAACCTTTATTTGAAGATGTAATGTATTATCTGCATAGTGAGAGTGAGGATGTTTCTAGAAAATTATTTGAAACAGGCGTATGCCTTCCGTCTGGATCAGGTATGACAGAAAAAGATCAGACAAGAGTTATTACATGTATTAAGAATATATTGATGGTAAGTGCTGGCATGTAAAGATAAAAATAGAAACAGGTTTAATTAAGAAAGGTGTTAATGAACTAAGAGGATTTAATATCTCATTCAGTGCTGTTTTTGTGAAATCTCATTTTACTGAAAAAAAATTTCTTTGAATGAAAGTCACGGCAATCCCTATAAAGAGTGAAATAGTAAGCGTACATAATCTTATGGTAAATGCGAATGGTATTTTTTATTAGTGGTAAACGCATATTATATCATCCCCTTTGTGAAAATGGTATAAATATAAAAAGGTTATTCTCCTGTTTCGATTAAAGAAGCAGGAGAATAAAGTAATAGAGAACATAACACGTGAAAAATCAACTTTAATTAGTAGGTTGATAATAAATTATATAAAATATCATAGCACAGAAATTTTTAAAATATAAAAAGATGAAAATTCTCCTGTTTATTTGTAAGATATAACGTTTATCCTGCTATTTATGAGTATTAAGAGCACTACCTTAAGATTTTAGGGAAACTAAGAAAATAGATGGAATGTTCGTAGAAGCTCGATTGGTGAGATTAATAGTCGGTAGGGATGTAAAGCCTCCTACCGATTTTACTGTATTATTTGTTTTTACAGTTACTAAAAAAGATATATAAATATTCATTTTTTTAAGTATATAGATGCTTGACAATGCAATAGTGAAATGGTAATCTGAGTTTATATTCTTTATAAAGAATATAAACGTTTTATTGATATATTAAATTCAAGGATTTTTATTCATATAAAATTCAGATGGTAATATCTTGGTTCGGATTAAGAGAATCACACCTGTGTTCATTTTTTGAGAAAATTAAAATGCAAGGGTTTACAATAGGATAGGTAGTCTGAAGGTTTGAATACTTCAACTGAAAAAAGATTTAAGGCTATAAAATCAGGTTTTAAAATCTGTTATGCGTAAACGAGGTAGTTTGAGGAAAGAGTTTTCTGGTATATTAATAATATTTTATTGATATGTCTGGTAATTTGCTTATCCATCGGGTTTTCCCTTAATTGTCTCGTAGTGGGAGGAAAAAAATGAGTGCAATAACCGGAATTTATCATTTAAATGGAGAACCGATACCGCCTGAACATAGGATTGGAATCATGAAGGATTTATCTCGTTATCCAGGTGACAATACCGATATATGGCACAAGGAAAATATTTTTTTGGGCTCCCATGCAAAATGGATAACATCTGAATCTATTAATGAACAATTACCTTACTATGATTATGAAACACAGTTGGTTATAACTGCTGATGCTATTATTGATAATCGCAATGAATTATTCGATAGATTGCAAGTAGACAAGGTACATAGAAGAGAGATGCCTGATAGTAAGTTGATTTTACTCGCTTATCAAAAGTGGGGAGAGCATGTACCAAAGTATCTAATTGGTGATTTTGCTTTTATGATTTGGGATGAGAGAAAGCAATTGCTTTTTGGTGCACGTGATTTTTCAGGAAGTCGGACTTTTTACTTTTACCGCAATCAAAATCAATTTGCTTTTTGTACTAGCATACAGCCGCTGTTTTCTTTACCGTACGTCGGGAAGGAATTGAATGAGCAATGGTTAGCTGAATATTTAGCGATACCTAATATGCTTGATACAATAGATGCATTTTCAACAGTGCATAAAAATATAGAGCAAGTCCCGCCTTCTCATACTATCTCCGTAGTTAAGGGAAGAGTTAGTATTGCGAAATATGACACGTTATTTGTAGAGGAGCAGTTGCAACTCAAATCAAATGAAGATTATGAAGAGGCGTTCAGGGACGTATTTGAAAGCGCAGTAACATCAAGGTTACGTACTCATCGTAATGTTGGTTCTCATTTAAGTGGGGGATTAGATTCAGGAGCTGTTGCTAGCTTTGCCGCGAGAGCCCTGCAAAAAGAGAACAAAAAATTATATACATTCAGCTCAGTACCTGCGGAAGGGTTTACTGATTGGACTCGTGGTCATACGATTGCTGATGAAAAGCCATTTATTCAAACTACAGTACAACATGTAGGGAATATTAAAGGGAATTATTTGAATTTTCCGGGAGAAAATTCTTTCTCAGAAATTGATGATTGGCTTGAGATTATGGAGATGCCATATAAATTTTTCGAAAATTCCGTCTGGGTGAAAGGAATTTATGAAAAAGCCCAACAACAAGGGATTGGGGTGCTCTTAAATGGAGCGAGAGGAAATTTCACAATCTCTTGGGGGCCAGCTTTAGATTATTATGCGATTTTACTTAAAAAGTTCAGCTGGTTGCAGCTTTATCGTGAAATTGATTTGTATGGTAAGAACGTTGGGGTCAAAAAATCGAGAATACTGAAAGTTATAGGGGAGAAAGCATTTCCATCGATAAAAAACATGTTTTCCTCGGAACAGCAATACGAACTGCCAACGTTAGTTAGTCCAGAACTTGCAAAACGTACTGATGTATTTAGAAAGCTTGAAGAACATGGTGTGAAAGTAACAGGGGCTTCTATCCCAAATATATATGAAATAAGGCAGAAACATTTTGAACAGCTAAACTTGTGGAATACAACGGGTACAAGTGGAACAAAGCTCTCCTTGCGTTATGGTTTACAAGGGCATGATCCAACGAATGACTTACGGGTAATTCGATTCTGTTTATCGTTACCACTCGAACAATTTGTTCAAAATGGCTTAAATCGTGCACTTGTCCGGAGGTCCACAAAAGGATTTCTTCCTGACAAAGTAAGATTAAATCAGCGTGTGCGGGGAATACAGGCAGCTGATGTGGTTCATCGCATGATTCCTTCATGGAAAATGTTTATCGAGGAACTTCAGCAGCTTAGTAAAGACCCAGTGGCCTCTAACTTTTTTAATATGGAGATTATTAAGAGCGCGATTTTGAAAATTCAAGGAGAACCACGAGTAGAATACGTGTTTGATCCAGATTTTAGAATTTTGATGCGTAGTCTTATTGTCTATCGATTTATCAAAAAATATATTTGAAAGGGGGTGAAATTATGAAACAAGAATGGCAATCACCAGTATTAGAAGTACTTGATATCAACATGACAATGGCTGGACCTGGAAAGAGACTTGTTGACCAAGTTTTTGAAGATGAGGATGAGCAAGGCGCTCTTCACCACAGCTAATGCACTAATATTTAAATAAGATTTATATGCTTTACAGCCCTTATATAGTTTAATTACGGTATAAGGGTTTTTTTAATCAATTTTTCAACTATTTGGAGTGAGAAAGATGATACATACTGTAAAGAAAGAGATTTACAAAGCCTTCGGATTAGCCCTATTAAGTGAGATTCCCCTGCCGGAATTGCCTCAAGTAAGTAATTACGAAAATGAAGTAGACGTAAAAATAGAAACTGCAGATTTGTCCCAATTATGGGGAGAGTTATCTTCTCCGAAGTCAGTGTTTGTAGTTGAAGAAGAATTAATTATGTTTCAAATCCCCGAAACTGCTACGTTTTGTATTCAAAATGGAGAAAAAATCATTGTTTCACCTATGAAAGGGTCTGATCAAGATAAGATTCGGCTTTATATTCTTGGGACTTGTATGGGGGCATTGTTGATGCAGAGAAAAATACTCCCTCTGCATGGAAGTGTAATAGCCATCAATGGAAAGGCGTATGCTTTTGTAGGAAGATCAGGAGCTGGAAAATCAACTCTTGCATCAGCCCTTTTAAGCAAAGGCTATAAGCTTTTGAGCGATGATGTAATTGCTGTGTCTCTTTCTGAGGATAATACTCCTTTTGTTACACCATCTTACCCGCAACAAAAGTTATGGAAAGAGAGTCTTGATCAGTTTGGAATGGAGACAGCGCATTATCAGCCATTATTTGAAAGGGAAACTAAATATGCTGTCCCCGTTACAGCTAACTTTTTCGAGGAACCATTACCATTGGCAGGTGTATTCGAGTTAGTGAAAGTAGAAAATGGGGATGTTGAACTTCAGCAGATTGAAGGACTGGAGAGACTACGCACATTGCTACGTCATACATATAGGAATTCATTAATCCCACGATTGGGGATGATGGAATGGCATTTTATGCATTCAACAAATATCGTAAACAAAATAGATATGTTTCAATTGAGACGTCCTATTTCAAAGTTTACGGCACATGATTTAGTATCCAAAATTCTAGAGTCTTTAAAAGAGGAGGAAAAATAATGAGTAGTAAACAAACAATTTCATTACACAGTTTTGTTGTACAAGGTCAGGAAAATGTAGTGAGCGATATGGATGGGGAGAAAGTGATGATGAGCATCCATAATGGGAAATACTATAACTTAGGAGGTATAGGTGGTGAAATTTGGAGTTTAATTAATGAATTAATATCTGTCAATCAAGTGATCGATATATTATTGTCTCGATATATGATTGAAGAGGCAGAATGTAAGGAACAAGTACTCTCTTTCTTAAATCATTTGTATGCAGAAGGGTTAATCTCGGTTGATGAAAAACTTTGATTTTTAATTGAACGTTCCAGATTTAATAGATTAGGAGTAGAATCGATGAATATCATAAATAAAGCCAAAGCTTTCTTGTCGTTCGATATGGGAACAAAATTATTACTTATAGAAGCTTTCTTTTATTTAGGCTGGGCTCGTATTCTTAAAAGTATACCGTTTTCTAAAGCTGCTCCTATATTAGGAATTCATATGGCAGAAACGTCTTTAAGCTATGATGAATCGGAAAAGATTACGTTAAGGAAAATTTCTCAAGCAGTGCATATGATGAGCCGTTATACATTTTGGGAAAGCCAGTGTCTCGTTAAAGCTATCGCTGCAATGAAAATGTTGGAGAAGCGTCAAATTGAAAGTACCCTTTACTTAGGGACCGCGAAAGATGAGACGGGAAATATGATCGCCCATGCGTGGTTACGTAGCGGGCCCTTTTATATTACTGGCGTAGAAGAAATGAAGAGATTTACCGTTGTTGGTAAATTTGCAAAAAGGATAGGGTAAAAAAATCTTGAAGGAGAATGAGATGTATACCGGTTGTAATCTTGATTTGAGTCATTTACCTAAAGAACTAAAATTGTTACTTGAAATTATAAAGAAGGAAGATAAAGAGATACAAGAAATCCCGGGAGACTGGTTCATAAATATTGATTGGAACAAATTTTTGAAACTGGCGCTGCATCATCGCATGTACGCGTTCATTTACCCAAAAATGAAATCTATTGATAAACAGTTAGTTCCATCAAATGTTGTGCAAGTATTAAGTACATATTTTAAAAGGAATACATTCCATATGCTTCATTTAAGTGGAGAAATGGGAAAAGTGAGTAAATTATTTGCTGAAAACCAACTTCAACTTCTATTTTTGAAGGGTCCTATTCTTGGCGCAGACCTATATGGAGATGTTTCCCTTCGAACATCAGGGGATCTGGATGCCCTTGTTCCTATAGATGATCTTGGAAAAGTGAACGAATTACTTGTAAAGAATGGTTATGTCAAAGAGGATGATTTTCCGACGGTTATGAATGAATGGAAGTGGAGACGCCACCATACAACTTACATGCATCCGATAAGTAAGGTGAAATTGGAGATTCATTGGCGACTACACCCAGGGCCGGGAAAGGAACCACACTTCGATGAGCTATGGGGGCGAAAGAGGACGAGTCCTGTCACAAATTATCCTGTCTATTTTTTAGGTAGAGAGGATTTGTTTATGTTTCTTGTGACTCATGGAACTAGGCATGGTTGGTCCAGGCTTCGATGGTTAACGGACATTGACCGTATGGTAAGGCAAGAAATAGATTGGGAAGAACTCACTGTTATTTTGGAAAGATATGGATGTAAACGACTGGTAGGTCAGGCGCTTATTTTATCTTCTGAGCTTTTAGATACTCTTATAATAGCGGAAGAGGCAAAAGTATTAATGTCAGGGAGAAAGGTAACGCAATTAGCGCAGCTTGCTATATATTACTTGGAAAATATGATTAACTTGCATACAGATCCTATCCCAGAAGAAGTTTCAAAATATCATGAGCGATATTTATATTTGTTAAAGACAAGCTCTCAAAAGCTACTGTTTCATCTTAGTTGGTTGTATCCTTATCCTCAGGATGTGGAAACTTTACCACTGCCAAAACAACTGCATGTTTTATATTTCCCTTTGCGGCCGGTTTTATGGATTTGGAGGGAAATGAGGTACCGTAAGGAGAAGTGAAAATGAGAAATATTTTATATTTTACAAAGCGGTTATACTCTTTTACTGGAAACATTCTCATTGTTAATCTCATGGGAATGGTATTGGTCAGTCTTGTAGAGGGAATCGGCATTTTATTATTAATTCCTATGATAAGTATTAGCGGTATTGCGAAGATGAATGAACAGACAAGTCCTCTTTCAGGGGTTCTTGGATTCCTAGGTGAGATTCCAACTACTTTAGGATTACCACTTGTATTAGGAATATATATTATATTGGTCGTGGGACAAGCGCTTTTGCAAAGGAATATAACAGTTCGTAATGCGAAAATCCAGATACGTTTTATTAATCATTTGAGATTGGAAACTTATCGTGGATTGTTGCAGGCCAACTGGAGTTTCTTTGTGAAAAAGAGAAAATCAGATCTTATCAATTCTTTGACAACGGAATTAGGGCGTGTTAGCGCAGGCACTAATTTATTTTTACAGTTGCTCACTTCTTTAATGTTTACATTTATACAGATTGGTTTCGCTTTTTGGTTAGCGGCAGATATAACAATTTTTGTACTATGTTGCGCTGTGGTACTTGCCTTTCTTTCACGAAGATTTATTAAAAAATCAAAAAGATTAGGTGGTCGAACCTCAGAGAATTCAAAAGCGTATCTTGCAGGTATAACTGATCATTTTAATGGAATTAAGGATATTAAGAGCAATACACTAGAACGATCTCGTTATATGTGGTTACGTAATTGGGCAGAAGATGTGGAACGTGAACAGTTTGCATATATTAAGGTGAGAAATAATTCTCAACTCTTTTATAAAATTGCATCAGCTGTTTTCATTGCTATTCTTATCTTTCTATCTGTTCAGCTGTTTCAGACGAAAACGGAGCAATTATTATTAATTATTCTTATATTTTCTCGTTTGTGGCCACGATTTGCAGGTATACAATCAAACATGGAACAAATTGCAGCGAATCTTCCCGCTTTTAAAGATTTGCTGCAATTACAGGAAGAGTGTAAGAAAAGTATAGAATTGCAAGATATAGAGCAGAATTATGATTGTATAAATCCTATGCAGATAGAACAATCTATTGAGTGTCAAAATATCTCTTTCCGCTACAATAAAGAAAATGCTGTGTACTCACTTAAAGATATTAATTTGCGTATTCCTGCAAATTGTATGACAGCTATCTCAGGGCGTTCCGGTGCTGGAAAGAGTACATTAATTGATATCATAATGGGACTTATGCAGCCGGAGAGCGGTCAGTTATTAATAGATAACAAACCGTTGACAAGTAAGGACCTATTATCATTGAGGAAATCTATTAGCTATGTTCCTCAAGATCCATTTCTATTCAATGCCAGTATAAGAGACAATTTGAGAATGGTTGAACCAAATGCAAGTGAGGAGCAGCTTTGGGAAGCTTTGGAATTTTCTGCTTCCGCTGAGTTTGTTAGCAGGCTCTCGCAAGGATTGGATACACTGATTGGCGATAGGGGAGTCAAACTTTCAGGAGGAGAACGACAACGTCTTGTTCTGGCTAGAGCGATACTTCGAAAGCCTTCTATTTTAGTGTTAGATGAGGCAACAAGTGCGTTAGATGCTGAAAATGAAGCGAAAATACAAGAAGCATTGGAAAGATTGAAAGGGAGCATGACAATTATTGTCATTGCACATAGACTATCTACTATACGTAAAGCTGACCAAGTAATTGTAATGGATCAAGGACAAATTATTCAACACGGTAGTTTCGCACAACTGGCAAAAGATGAAAGTGGTTTGTTTAGTAGCCTACTTGGACAACAGGCCAAAGTTAACATTTAAATATGACTTGTTATAATTGTTTTTTATAAATTTAAGGAATACACTGCCTTTATTTCTTTCGGGCCGGTAACACAATTTGATTATTTATGGTTTGGGGGATAATTGGTATTTGTGTACTGGTTTTTTTATGGAAATATGAGCTTAATTTAATTGCGTGACCAGTAAAAAAATTAGAAATACTTTTGTGACTTATTAATATACCATCTATATACATGTATAAATATTCGTGTTATAATTTAACATGGAACCTGATTTTATTTATACCATATAACAAAAAGCAGCGAGACCCCTCGTCTTTAGGACTAGAGGTCTCGCTGCTTTTTGTATATAAAGGTTTATTAGTGTAGTTGTGATAATATATTTTGAAGCACCTTGTAGACGTTTTTATGGGCAGTGATTAATGAGAGGTAGTGCCTAATGAATTGTTAGTATTTTGAATTGCTACTAATTTTATATAAGTAATTAAGAAGGGAAATGATTTGAGGAGATGAAAGAGAGATAGTGAAGAATATTATATAAGTATTTCTTTTTATTTCATTTGAGTTTTTCTCTCAAATACTCCGAATGCCTTATTTAACAGATAAACAAGGAAAAGCAACAATTTCTTATTAGTTATACTTTATTTTTATGTATTGTTAAATAGATTTAAAAGATTTTATATGTAATGTTGGATATTTCTGTAAAATATAAATGTATCTTTTGTGATGATATTTTATAGGATTTTTATTAAAGGCTAATCCACGAAGATTTATTTTTTTATAAAGCATAGTGTTCTGGATTACGAATCTTAATTTCTAGATATGCTATTTAAGATAATATAAGAAAAATGAAGAAATTTGTAGAAATTTGTAGAAAATTAAGGGTATGATGGTAAAAAGGAGTAAATATTAAATTTTTCTTTCTTATTTTTGTCCTTTATAATGAGCTATGAATACGACATATGAGGAAAATGATGTATATTTCCTCTCCCTAACTTTGATATACACCTTTTTCCAACCTCCGTGTTAATTGCTATTATTTTGTTATACCGATTAGCGAAGGGAAAAGGGTGTATCTTTTTTGTATGAATAGTCCTAATAGATATTTTGGGTAGAAAGCATTTCTTGTTTTTCGTGACAAAAACAATGGAGAATGGGATAATAAGGACAGTGCGTTGGTGGTATGACCAATTTGGTATATAAGGAGAGAATGATATGCTAGATATTCAACAGATTAAAGAAATTATTCCACATCGTTATCCATTTCTACTAGTCGATCAAATTTTAGAAGTAGAAGAAGGAAAGCGTGCGGTTGGGATTAAAAATGTAACGGCAAATGAGGAATACTTTAATGGACACTTTCCAGATTATCCTGTGATGCCAGGTGTTCTAATTGTAGAAGCATTAGCGCAGGTGGGTGCTGTTGCGGTACTGAAGAAGGAAGAAAATCGCGGTCGCCTTGCATTCTTTGCTGGCATTGATAACTGCCGCTTCAAACGTCAAGTTCGCCCAGGTGATCAACTTCGCCTAGAAGTCGAAATGACACGTGTCCGTGGACCGATTGGAAAAGGAAAAGCAGTAGCAACTGTAAATGGTGAAATCGCTTGTGAAGCTGAAATCACATTTGCAATTGGTGATAAGAAAGAATAAAGATTTGTTAACATAACTTTACGTTGGAAGATGAATGAAGAGAGTATGGTCATTCATCTTTTTTATTGTTATTGAAGCGAATTATGAAGAAATGGACGAAAGGTAAGAGGATTTGTCGATAGGTAAGTTCTCTTACTTTTAAACAAACGTTTGATTAAAAAAATAGGGGACTTTCGAAAAAAGTTTATCAACTAAAGTCTGAAAAAGATATCTAAAGATTAAGGAAAAACAAAATAAAAATCAACAATGGTAATATTTTTATAAACAGGATAGTATAAATGCACAGATCAATCAATGATATATTCACTAGTAATACTAATAATACCCATATATCGACAGTATATAGCAAATGAAAATCTATACATTAAAAACTGTGTCGAAATTCGTCAGATTCGGTAGTATAGTATTTGTCAATTCCTCCAACAATTTTCTCAACCATTCTTGCTATACTAATATAAGTTCTGTAATATATTAAATAGTTATCTATTACTAAACAACTTTAGGACTAGATAACAGATTTTTGTTGTCAGATTAAAATCCAACAATTTATTTTTTTTTTAGAAGTTTTTATGACAAATTATTGAAAGCTGGAGGAAGGCATGGAAGAAACAATAAGTTTGAAAGAGTTATTTGCTATTTTAAGGAAACGATTAGTTATGATCCTTGTAATTACGATTGGTGCAGCACTTGTAAGTGCGATCGTAAGTTTCTACTTTATAACGCCGATTTATCAGACTTCGACGCAAATTCTTGTTAATCAAAAGAAGCAAGAAGGTGTTTTTCAACCTGGTGAAGTACAAACAAGTCTTCAATTAACAAATACATATAAAGTTATTGTGAAAAGCCCAGTTATTTTAGATCAAGTGAAAGAAAAGTTAAAGCTTAACATGTCAACTGGGGCTTTAAATAGCAAAATTAACGTCGCAAACGAGAAAGATTCACAAGTGATCGCTGTTACTGTACAAGATAAAGATGCAAAGCTAGCTCGTGATATCGCAAACACAACAGCGGAAGTATTCAAGAGTGAAATTGCAAAAATCATGAGTGTTGATAACGTAACAATCTTATCAAAAGCAGAAGTAACAGAAGGACAGTCACCAATTAAACCAAATAAGATGCTGAACGTAGCAATTGCATTTGTTGTTGGATTAATGGCTTCTGTTGGAATTGCATTCTTACTAGAGTACTTAGATAACACGATGAAAAAAGAAGAAGATATTGAAAAACAACTTGGTGTACCAGTTCTTGGCGTCGTTTCTCATATGGAGGAAGATGGCACAAAGAGCGGTAGTTTATCAGCAACGAAGAGAGTAGGGGGGCATACAATTGGTTCTTAAGAAAAAAATATTACGTGCTCGCCGTCAGCTGATTGCATATGAACAACCAAAATCATCTGTGTCAGAGCAATACCGAAATATACGAACAAATATTGAATTTGCATCTGTTGATAAGAAGATTCGTTCTCTTATCGTAACATCTGCGAATCAAAGTGAAGGAAAGACAACAACGGCTGCTAATATTGCAGTTGTTTTCGCACAACAAGGTAAGAAAGTATTACTTATCGATGCAGACTTACGTAAACCAGCATTACATCAAATGATGCAAGTGGATAATATATTTGGCTTAACAAGTGTATTAACACGTAGTAATACACTAGAAACATGTGTGACACAAACGAAAATCGGTAATTTAACATTTTTACCATGTGGTCCAATCCCACCAAATCCAGCGGAATTACTGGGTGCAAGCTCGATGAAAGATTTACTTTCAGAAGCTTTTGGCACGTATGACCTTGTCATTTTTGACACATCACCAATCTTACCAGTTACAGATGCACAAATTATGGCAAATCAATGTGATGCTTCTGTACTTGTTATTCGAAGTGGTGTAACAGAAAAAGAGGCGGCACTTAAAGCAAAACAATCATTAGATAGCGCAAAAGGTACATTACTTGGCGTTGTCTTAAACGATAAAGAACAAAATGGATCCGAATATTACTATTACGGTTCTAACTAAATGCAAAAGAAGGAAAGGTGAACATTCATCTTTTCTTCTTATATTCAGTATGTGAAGAATATGTGGAGAGAGGATGAAATAGAATGATTGATTTACATTGTCATATCTTGCCTAATGTCGATGATGGAGCACAATCAATCGAAGACAGCATTGCAATGGCAAAGGCAGCATGCGAAGAAGGAATTCATACAATCGTTGCTACTCCTCATCACCAAAATGGGGTTTATATGAATCTAGCAGAAAGCATTCTTCATCAGGTAAAGCAGTTAAATGAAAGATTAAAAGAAGAGGATATCAATTTAACCATTTTACCTGGTCAAGAAATCAGGTTGTACGGAGAGTTATTAGAAGACTATGATTCGAGGCGTATTGTTACATTGAATCGTACGGATAAATATATATTAATTGAATTTCCAACAAACCATGTCCCGCGCTATGCAGAAAAAATGTTATATGAATTACGTGTGAAAGGGATCACGCCGGTTATTGTTCATCCAGAACGGAATATGGAAATTATTGAACGCCCCGATGTGTTGTATAAGCTCGTCAATCAAGGGGCACTAACACAAATTACCGCAGGAAGCGTCACAGGAAAGTTCGGAAAGAAAATCAAGAAGTTTTCATTGCAACTTATTGAGCATCATTTAACACATGTCATATCATCAGATGCTCATAACACAACAACGCGCTCCTTTCACTTGCAAGCTGCGTATGAAACAGTAGAGAAAACATTTGGGAGTTCTACATTGTACGACTTCAAGGAAAATACATATGAACTAATAAGTGGAAAAATGATTTATCGAGAAGAGCCCGAGAAAATAAGACAAAGAAAAATATTCGGTCTCTTTTAAAGAGAAAACCACTTGGTGATGCCTCCTAACCGTTATCAATGGGGACACTCGGTCGTGCTGTGGGTAGAAATTATATTTCAACCTACCTTAGACGCTTGTCGTCGGGAGCATGATGTGAGGTAGGGTTAGATGCCCATAGTTTATTTATGATAGAAACTCTACCTATGGAGTTATAAATATGACTCTATAGGTAGGTTTTTTTATTATTGTTATATACATATGTATATATAAATTTTTGGGGGTATTGATTTGAAAAAAGTAAGGAAGGCAATTATTCCAGCTGCTGGACTGGGAACAAGATTTTTACCAGCGACGAAAGCGATGCCGAAAGAAATGTTACCTATCGTTGATAAACCGACGATTCAGTACATTGTAGAAGAAGCAATTGAATCTGGCATTGAAGATATTATTATTGTAACTGGAAAAGGAAAACGTGCAATTGAAGATCATTTTGATCATTCTTTTGAACTGGAACAAAACCTTTTAGAAAAAGGTAAATATGAAATGCTTGAAAAAGTACAAGCATCTTCAAAGATTAATATTCATTACATAAGACAAAAAGAACCAAAAGGATTAGGTCACGCAGTATGGTGTGCTCGTAAATTTATTGGGAATGAGCCATTTGCAGTATTACTTGGTGATGATATCGTACAAGCTGATACGCCATGTTTACGTCAGTTGATGAATGAGTACGAGGCAACACATTCGTCTGTAATTGGTGTGCAAACAGTACCGGAAAATGAAACGCATCGTTATGGAATTATTGATCCAATCACGCAAAATGGTCGTCAATATCAGGTGCACCGATTTGTTGAAAAACCAGCACAGGGAACAGCACCATCTAATTTAGCAATTATGGGGCGTTACGTATTAACACCAGAAATCTTCATGTTCCTTGAAGACCAACAAACAGGTGCAGGTGGAGAAATTCAATTAACAGATGCGATTCAACGTTTAAATGAAATTCAACATGTGTTTGCATATGATTTTGAAGGTACTCGATATGATGTTGGGGAAAAATTCGGATTTATTAAAACAACGATTGAGATGGCACTTCAAAACGAAGAATTGAAATTAGACTTGATGAAGTATATAAAAGAACTTGTAAAAAAAGAAGAGGTACATTCATAAGAGAATGTCCTTTTTTATTATCAATAAGATGCGAATTATATAAAGAAGGGAACAGGTATATTGAGTTATCGAAAACGGCTCTCATTATTAATTTTATTAGATTCATTTATTGTATTAACCGCCGTATATTTAAGTTATTGGTTCATACATCCGAATGTATTAAACAAAATCCCTGCGACAGTAATTATTAGCTCTATTACATTATTGTGTAGTCATCATATTTTTGCGGCTATTTATAAGCTTTATAACAAGGCGTGGGAATATGCAAGTGTTGGAGAATTAATACAAATATTTAAAGCAATTACACTTTCTATTATTGTAACAGCAATTGTTCAACAAATTATAAATCATGATATTTATGTTCGAATTTTAGCAATCGCATGGATGTTACATTTATTATTAATTGGTGGTTCTCGTTTTGTATGGCGTATGTTTCGCGATACATATATTACGAAAGCTACAGATAAAAAACGAACATTGATTATCGGTGCTGGTTCAGCGGGAACTATGGTAGTAAGACAATTGCAACATAATAAAGAAGCGGATCTATATCCAATTGCGTTTGTTGATGATGATAGAAATAAACAAAAATTGGAGATTTATAATGTGCCGGTTGTTGGTACAACAAATCATATTCAAGAGATTGTGGAAGATAATGATATAGAGCATATCATTATTGCTATTCCATCTTTAAATAGAAATCAAATAAACGAAATTTTTGAGAAGTGTACAAAAACGAAAGCAAAAACGCAAATTGTACCAATGCTTGAAGATCTTTTAGATGGCAAAGTTTCTGTTAATGAATTTCGAGATGTACAAGTGGAAGATTTATTAGGTAGGGAGCCAATTCAATTAGATGACGCGGGCATCGGGGAAAAGATCGCAGGTAAAACGATTTTAGTAACGGGTGCGGGCGGATCAATTGGATCAGAAATTTGTCGTCAAGTGATGAAGTATAATCCTGCAAAAATTGTTCTTTTAGGACATGGTGAAAATAGCATTTATACTATTGAAATGGAAATGCGAGTTACTTATAAAGATGCAGTGGAAATTACGACAGAAATTGCTGATATTCAAGATCGACATAAAATCTTTGAAATAATGAACAAGCATCAACCATATATCGTATATCATGCAGCTGCACATAAGCATGTACCTTTAATGGAACGTAATCCTGAAGAGGCTGTAAAAAATAATATTTTTGGTACGAAAAATGTAGCAGAAGCGGCTGATACATTTAAAGTAAATACGTTCGTAATGGTTTCTACAGATAAAGCGGTAAATCCGACGAATGTAATGGGAGCTACAAAACGATTTGCGGAAATGATTGTCCAACATATGGCATCCATTAGTACTGGTACACGTTTTGTTGCAGTTAGATTCGGTAATGTTCTTGGAAGTAGAGGAAGTGTAATCCCATTATTCAAGAAACAAATTCAAAAAGGTGGACCTGTAACAGTTACTCACCCTGATATGATTCGTTACTTTATGACAATACCAGAAGCTTCAAGATTAGTTATTCAGGCTGGAACGCTAGCTAGGGGTGGAGAATTGTTCGTACTAGATATGGGGGATCCAGTAAGGATTGTTGATTTAGCTAAAAATTTAATTACTCTTTCGGGGTATTCTATTGAAGAAATTGGAATTGAATTTACTGGATTAAGACCAGGCGAAAAAATGTATGAAGAGTTATTAAATGAAGGTGAAATTCATCCGGAGCAAATATTCCCTAAAATTCATATAGGAAAAGCTGTTCTAATGGATCAAGAGATTTTAAGACAGTTTATGAATGATTTTGAGGAAATTAGTAACGAGGAAATAAGAGAACGATTATTAGATATTGCAAATAATAAAATTAATCTTAAAAATTAATTTAGGGGAAGGAAGTTTTTTAAATGGGAGATAGAATATTTCTTTCATCACCACATATGAGTGATGAAGGTTATGAAATGCAGTATGTTAAGGAAGCATTTGATACAAATTGGATTGCACCACTTGGGGAAAATGTGAATGGATTTGAAAGAGAACTAGCAACGAAAGTTGGCTCTAAAGCAGCCGCAGCGCTATCTTCTGGGACAGCTGCAATTCATCTGGCTCTAAAAGCAGCTGGAGTAGGGGAGGAAGATGTTGTTTTTTGCCAAACGCTTACATTCTCAGCTACTGCAAACCCTATTATCTATCAAAATGCTACGCCTGTTTTTATAGATAGCGATTATGAAACTTGGAATATGTGCCCTAAAGCATTAGAAGAGGCTTTTAAAAAATATCCAGATGTAAAGGCAGTTATAGTAGTTCACCTTTATGGGCTTTCTGCAGATATGGATAAGATTGTTGAACTTTGTAAGAAATATGATGTTGCTTTAATTGAAGATGCAGCAGAGTCTTTAGGGACTTACTATAAAGGTAAGCATACTGGTATTTTTGGAGATTATGGTATTTTCTCTTTTAACGGTAACAAAATCATCACTACCTCTGGTGGCGGAATACTTGTTTCTGATAATGAAGAACGAATTTCAAAAGCAAGATTTTGGGCCACTCAAAGTAGAGATCAAGCAAGACATTATCAACATAGTGAATTAGGTTTTAACTATCGTATGAGTAATGTAGTTGCTGGCATTGGTAGAGGACAACTTAAGGTATTAGATCAAAGGGTTCAAAAGAAAAGATACATATTCGATTTTTATAAGAGAGAATTAGAAAATCTTGAAGGTATTGAATTTATGCCTAGTAATGAATGGAATGAACCAAACTATTGGCTAAGTTGCATGACTTTAAATGGTGAAATTCGACCAATTGATGTTATGGTAGCTCTTGAAAAAGAAAATATTGAATCTAGACCAGTTTGGAAGCCAATGCACATGCAGCCGTTCTTTGGGAAATATGATTTTGTTGGTACAGATGTATCAGAGAAACTTTTTGAGAATGGTGTTTGTTTACCAAGCGATACGAAGATGATAGACGCAGATTTAGAAAGAGTTGTGAAAATTATTAAAGGGTTGTGGTTAGCGTAATGAGGAATTCTAGAGGTGGCATCTATAGAAGACTTATAAAAAGACCGATGGATTTTATACTGTCTGTAATTGCTATTATAGTGCTTAGTCCAGTATTTCTTATAGTTGCTTTTCTTGTAAAAATAAAATTAGGTAGCCCAGTGTTGTTTAAGCAAGAGCGACCGGGATTACATGGGAACATTTTTAAAATGTATAAATTTAGAACAATGACTGATGAAAAAAACGAAGATGGTGAATTGTTACCTGATAGTGTAAGACTTACTAAGTTCGGTAAATTTTTACGCTCAACATCACTTGATGAGTTGCCAGGCTTGTTTAATATTTTTAAAGGTAATATGTCAATTATAGGACCTAGGCCTTTATTAGTTCAATATTTACCGTTATATAACGAACATCAAAAACGACGTCATGAAGTTAGACCAGGATTATCGGGATTAGCGCAAGTTAATGGTAGGAACGCTATTAGATGGGAAGAAAAGTTTAATTATGATGTAGAGTATGTTGAGAGTGTAAGTTTCATTACAGATTGGAAAATCATTCTTTTAACGATTAAGAAAGTTTTTATTAGAGAAGGAATTAATTCAGAAACTGCTGCTACAATGGAGCCATTTAAAGGGAATGGAAAAGGAAGTATAAAGTTATGAAAGAAAAACTTCTTATAATAGGAGCTAGTGGCCACGGAAAAGTCATAGCTGATATCGCACTGAAAATGAATAAATGGCAGAGTATTTCCTTTTTAGATGATAACGAAACTCTAAAATCTTCAATGGGAATAGAAATTATTGATAAATCAGCAAGTATCTCAAAGTATATAGATGATTACGATTTTTTTGTTGGAATTGGTAATAATGTCATACGAGAGAAGATTCAGAGGCAACTTGAGACCGAAGGGGCGAGCATTCCGGTATTGATCCATCCGAGTGCAATTATCGGAGAACAAGTCTATTTGGAAGCAGGAACTGTAGTTATGGCAGGAGCTGTGATTAATTGCTGTACTAAGATCGGGAAAGGATGCATTATTAATACTACTTCTACGGTGGATCATGACAATATAATTGAGGATTATGTTCATATATCACCGGGGGCACATTTGGCGGGTACGGTCAATATTGGGCGAGGTACTTGGTTGGGAATTGGTAGTATTATAAGTAATAATATTAATGTTACTGGTGGTTGTAGAATTGGTGCAGGAACTATTGTTGTTAAGGATATAACTGAATTAGGAACTTATGTTGGGGTTCCATCTAGGAGATTATAGAATGAAAAAGGTTTTAATATTAGCAAATAACGATGTCGGTTTATATAAATTTAGAAAAGAGCTTATGCAAGAATTAGTGAAGGAATATAAAGTTTATATTTCACTCCCAGATGGTGAATTTATACATCAATTAAAGGAAATAGGATGTGAGTTCATTAATACACCAATCAGTAGAAGGGGTACTAATCCAATAACCGACGTAAAATTATTTATGAACTATAAAAAGATTATTAAAGAGGTAAAACCTGATGTGGTGTTAACCTACACAATAAAGCCTAACGTATATGGCGGTCTAGCTTGTAGGATGGCAGGTATTCCTTATGTATGTAATATTACTGGTCTTGGAACAGCGGTAGAAAATGATGGGATATTACAGAAAGTCACTTTATTTCTATATAAAAATGCCCTAAAAGACGCGACATGTGTATTCTTTCAAAATGAATCAAATAAAACCTTTTTTAGTACAAAAAAGGTTGTTAAGGGGAAATCAAGATTAATACCAGGATCTGGTGTTAATCTTAATTATTATCCCATACTGGAATATCCATTGGATAAAGAGGTTAATTTTTTATTTATTGCTCGTGTAATGAGGGAAAAAGGTATTGATCAATATTTAGATGCTGCTAAATACATAAGAGAGAAATACCCAAATACTATATTTCATATTTTAGGATTTTGTGAAGGTGAATATGAAGAAAAATTAAAGATAATGCAGGAAAAAGGGATAATTCAGTATCATGGAATGCAAAGTGATATAAGAGAGTTCCATAAAATTTCTCATTGTACTATTCATCCTACATATTATCCAGAAGGTATGTCTAATGTATTACTCGAAAGTGCTGCTTGTGGAAGGCCTATTATTACCACTGATAGAAGTGGCTGTCGGGAAATTGTGGAACATGGAGAAAATGGTTTAATTGTCAAACAAAAGAATAGTCAGGACTTAATAGAAAAAATAGAGCGCTTTTTAAGTATGGATTGGCAGGATAAAAAGAACATGGGCTTAGCGGGTAGAAAGAAAGTTGAAAAGGAATTTGATAGAAATATTGTTCTGAATGCTTATCTAGACGTAATAAACAGTGTACAGAAATAATTATAAGTAAGAGGGTTATATGATATTATGATTAATTCTAAGTCTATGTTACTTAAGGTTATATCGGTTTTTATGGGATCAGCATTTTTTATGGCATCACAATTTTTAATAATAATAATATTGGCGAGACTAGGTAATGCTGAAGTTGTAGGAGAGTTTGGGTTAATGCTAGCGATTACAGGTCCTGTATACATGTTTTTTACGATGCAAATTAGAAATAAAGTTACTAGTGAAGAAAGTAACTCATCTGCGTATATTGAAATTGTAATTTTAAATGTAATATTAGCAACTATAATATCCTTAGGTATTTGTTTTATTACAAAAGCTAGTTCTGACGTAACACAATTAGTATTTATCTACTTGTTAGCAAAAAATGTTCAATTAGTTTCCGAATTAGTTTATGGTATTTTGCAACAACAAGAAAAACTTCATGAAGTAGGATTTTCAAATTTTATAAAAGGTATTTCATCAACTTTTTTGTTTTTTATTTTTTATTATTTCACAAGAGATATTTTATTGGCCACTCTTAGTATAGGATTATCATGGTTAGTAACGCTTTTAATATATGATATTTCTAAAATTAATATGAATAAGAAGAGAAATATTAAAGATTACTTGAAATTACCTGATGATATGAAAAAGGTTAGTTATTTATATAGGGCTCTGTTACCTTTGGGGATTATCTCACTTCTATATTCATTAAATACAAATATAACTAGATATTTTATTACTTATTATACTGATACAGAACAATTAGGTTATTTTACAGCCCTCTCGTATCTAATGATAGCGGGAAATACCCTCGTTGGGGCGATAGGGCAGTCGTTTTGCAATAAATTATCTCGTTATAGTGATCGGGAGTCAAAAAGTGATTTTAATAAATTATTTAATAAACTAGTTGTCTTTGGCTTGATTTTAGGCCTGGTAAGTACATTATTGACCTTTTATCTTGGAGAGTTCTTATTGTATATTCTTTTTGGATCAGATTATATCGAATATTCTTCGCTTTTAACTCTTTTAATGGCAGCGACTATTTTTAGATATCCTGCTGAGTTTATGGGATACGCAACTATTGCTACTAAAACTTATAAGAATGAGTTACCTCAACTTATTTTCATGTTAATTGCAACATGTATTTGTGCATTTTTATTAATCCCGATATGGGGATTATACGGTGCTGCTGTTACATTACTTGTAGGCTCTTGTATTACTGCGATTGGAAGATTTGTAATAATTTTAAGAGTGAATAAAGAAAGTGAAAGGAAAGTAAGTTATGAAACACAGTAAAATGAGAAATAGTGGGAATGTAATTTCATTTCCACTATTAATTAATGTATTACTCGTAGCTCTACTTGTAATACTTAGTTCAATATCACTTTTGTTTTTTAGCACCAATGAAGTAGTTACTTTAATCCCGATTGCAATTACAGCTTTATTTATCATTCGAAGAATAATATTAATAATTTTTCATAAGGTACCCACTTTGGATATTTGGGCTATTTTTACGTATACTTCGATACTAATTTTTATCTATTCTCCATTGTACCATCTAATAACGCATCAGCCGATTGCGAATAATTTACCATCTGATTTTACAAACCTAATAGCTATTATTGCTTGGACTTCATTACCGGTGATACCATTGTTTTATTTTGGGAGCTATATTAGAAAAAATATTAAATGGAGAATAAAAAAAGAAGCTTTTAAGAATGAAGAAATAAAAGTACCTAATATTTCTTTCATCGCTTTTGTTTATATACTGGTTGGTTTTAGTGCAAATATGATTATAGAGTCAGGGATAGGCTTAGGTGTATTAACGGGTACCCTTTATGTTTTAAATGATTTTTTTAGTGTAGGGTTAATATTTTTATATTTTAACTGGGCTAGTAAAGTTGCTAAGAAAGATAAAAACGTAAAGTTTCTGGGGCTAATATATTTACTAGTTATTGTGGTCTTAATTTCTTTATTTAACTTAGATAGAGGTAGCAGGTTCTTCATTCTAGTTTATGCATTTTGGGGATTATATATCTATGTAAATTATTTAAATAAAAAATTTAATATTACAAAGTTAATAATAATTACAATTATATTAATACCATTACTTACACAATATAAGTTATTCAAGTATGCGGAATATAATACCGATTATTTGGTAGATAGTAATTACCGAAAGTCTATTCAAAACCAATATGAGCAATTGACACCTGGTTACACAATTGCTACAGATTTAGGGCGCTATTACATTTGGATGTTATATTATAAGGAATTGCAACCCAATGGTAATATTGATTACCAGCATGGAAAGACTTATGTTGATGCTGCTTTAACTATGTTACCTAGTTGGATTGTACCTAATAAGCCCCCGGGTATGATTGCTTTGTCTCATGATGCAGAATTTGGTAGAGGATTTTATGAACAATATAGGCCTACTACAGCAAAAATAGGAGGATTCTGGGCAGAAAGTTATGTGAACTTTGGATTTTTAGGGATATGGACTTTAGCAATTATATTTGGCTATTTCCTAGAAGTTATAAATGAAGTAATAAATAGAAATAAATTTGGGAGTATTACACCGGTTGTAGCAGGTTTGTTAGTTACATTTGGTGCGGAATTTTTACTGCACGATTCAAGGTTAATATTATGGCATGTTGCAAAGGATTTGTTTTTAATCTTTCCATTAATAATATATGTGAAATTTAAGAAAAAGAGGCTTAATACATGAAAATAATTTTTGCTATAAGTTCACAATACTATGAAAGTGAAGGTGGGGTTTGGACAACGACATCATATAATAATACGATGTGGGATGAATATCTTAAAAGTTTTGATGAAATTTTTGTCTTAGCTCCATTAAAAAAAGTAAATGAGCTTCCAACTGGATGTAAAAGAGCTGATAATAAGAATGTCAAGTTTATTGACTCATCTGCTATTAAGAAAAAGGATGCAATTGGTATAATAAAGGTGAGAAATAAGATTAATTTATTAGTTAAATCATTAGATGGTGGGATATTGCATAGCCCATCATTTGAAGCGGAGTTAGCGTTTAGTGCTTTAAAAAAATATAAAAAGCCTTATGTTGTTGAAAGTAGAGGCGAGCAATCAATGCACGAAGGCTTTTTAAAAGCTAGAGGTATTCCTTTTGCCAAGTTTGTAAAGCAAATTTTTCTAAAAATGCATATGAGACATCTTGAAGGGGCATACGGATGTATTTATGTTTCTGATACTTTAAAAGAAAGATATGCGCCAAAAAATATAATTAAAGCAGCAGTAATAAGTGATTTAAGATTACCAGATTCCTTTATTAAAACACCAAGGGTTTGGGAGCAAACTTCAGAACCTTTTAAAATAATTAATGTAGGTAATTTAAGTCCTTATAAGGATCAAAGAACTTTAATAAAGGCGCTTCATTTTATTATAAAAAACTTTAATTATAATATTCAATTAAATATGGTGGGGAAGGGTCCCCTTGAATCAGAATTAAAACAGTTTGTAAAAGAGTTGGAACTAGAACAATATGTAAAATTCCATGGTTTTGTACCATGGGGGGAGGAACTTTTTAGTTTATATGATCAAAATGATTTATTTGTTCTATCTTCTCTTACAGAAGGTATGCCAAGGGTAGTACTTGAATCGTTAGCAAGGGGATTACCGGTAGTATCAACAGAGGTTTCTGGATCAATTGAAATTTTGCCTAAAGAGTGTATAGCTCCTGTTGGTGACTATAAGACATTAGCTCAAGCAATTAGAAGATTAATGGAATCTCCTTCTTTACTAAGTGAACTTTCTAATTTAGGAATTAATGAGATTAAGAATTATAGAGAGGACATTTTAAAAGAGAAAAAAATAAACTACTTTAATGAATTTAAAGAAGCTTTTAAGGTGGATGGAGATTGATGAAAGAGCCATTGGTTAGTATTATAATACCAAGTTATAATCCAGGACGATTAATAGAATTTGCGGTGAAAAGTGTAGAAAACCAAACATATACAAACAAAGAAATTATCATTATAGATGATGGTTCAACGGATGGGACGCTAGAGTGGTTAGAAAATAATAAGGAAAGATTTAAATATGTTACTCAAAAAAATAGTGGAGCTTCTAGTGCAAGAAATAAAGGTGTAAATATTGCTACCGGAGATTTTATTGCTTTTCTTGATGCTGATGATATTTGGTTTCCTAATAAACTTGAAAAACAAATGGGAATTTTTAAAGAGGAACAGGATATTTCTTTTGTATTTTCAAACGGCTTAATAATACATGATGATATTGAAGTAGATAGTATAATTTTGGAGAATCATGAAAAAGTATTTGATTTATACACTTTACCGCCAAAAATAATAGATTTTGATTGGAATTTTCGTATTCATTCAGTGCCTACTAGTAGCCTTATTGTAAGGAAAGATGATTTTATTAAGGTGGGTGGATTTCCTACCTTAATTCAGGGAGAAGATTTTGCCTTAATACAATTATTATTGGCTTATAATAAAGGTTATGCTTTTAAGGAACCTTTAATGTGTTATAGGAGACATCAGAATAATACAAGTTCGTCTATACAAAAGGTATCTATGAAAAAAAGGATGGGGAAAATTTTAAATAAGGATTTGGCAAGAATTATATTGTTCAATATTTTAAAAGAAAATAATCATCCAATACCAAAAATTATTAATAAATATAGGGTTTATCCAGTCCCTTGTAGAATGCTTGCTTTGTTTATTTGGAGATTTAGGTATGGTGCAAACAAAAATAAAGTAAAACGGGATATTATTAATTATTTAACGGGAAGGGCTTGAAAAAGTTGAGAGGAAGAGAAAAAGCAAAGAAATTCCAATTTTTTTTAAGAATAGTGATAGGAATTTGGAGTTTGTTTCCAAGGAAAGTATTGTATTCTTTATTAGTGTTAAATCGAAACTTGCCAGGATATTTAGGATTAGGCATAAGATATACTATATTTAAGGTTTTATGTAAATCTTGTGGGGAGAATGTTTTAATTGGACCTGGAGTATATTTCTTTAAGCTAGAAAATTTAGTAGTAGGAGATAATGTTAGTTTTCACCCTTTATGTTATATTGACGCTACTGGTGGAGTAGAAATACAAAAAGATGTTTCGATTGCACATAATTGTACGATTGTTTCCTTTGAACATGATTATACATCTGGAACTATATACAGAGATAATCCAGTAATCTCTAATCCCATTAGTATAGGCTCTAATGTTTGGTTAGGGGCAGGGGTAAGGGTTTTATCAGGAACGATTATTGAAAATAATGTTGTTATTGGTGCTGGTTCGATTGTTAAGGGAAAGATCAATAAAGATTCATTATATGTTGGGGTACCAGCTAAAAAGATAAAAGAGATTTAGTTTTATTTTAGTGGGATACTAAATTATGAGATTTTATTTATGAAGTACCCCTATTTATTTTTTATGAAATGAATATTGGGGCAATAATATAAAATAGTATAATGCTTGTCGCTTCTATATTATTGAGGAATATAGAATTGTTAATTAACATATGAAGAGGAAGGTAAATATGTACAAGATAGCGGTAGCAGGAACAGGTTATGTTGGTCTAGTGGCAGGTGTATGTTTTGCTGAAGTTGGGCATCAAGTAACTTGTGTTGATATTGATGAAAAGAAAGTAGATTTAATGAAATCAGGTGTTTCACCAATCTATGAAGCTGGTTTAGAGGAATTAATGCAAAAAAATTATGCTGCTGGCAGAATTAATTATACAACTAATTATAAATCAGTATATAAAGATGCAGATGCGATTTTTATTGGTGTAGGAACTCCAGAACAAGCTGACGGTTCTGCAAATCTTTTATATATTGCAACTGTTGCAAAGCAAATTGCTGAAAGTATAGAAAAAGATTGCCTTGTTGTTGTAAAGTCAACTGTTCCGATTGGAACGAACGATAAAGTAGAGCAGTTTATTCAGGACTTTTTAGTTAATGATGTGAAAGTAGAAGTTGCATCGAATCCAGAATTTTTAGCTCAAGGTTCTGCTGTTCATGATACGTTATATGCAGAAAGAATTGTCATTGGTACAGAAAGTAAATGGGCTGAAGGAGTATTAATGAATCTTTATAAACCGTTTCATTTACCTATCGTTTCAGTAAATAGACGATCAGCTGAAATGATTAAATACGCTTCTAATGATTTTCTTGCCCTCAAAATTTCTTATATGAATGATATTGCAAATCTTTGTGAATTAGTTGGTGCGGATATCCAAGATGTTGCAAAAGGTATGAGTTTTGATGAGCGTATTGGAAGTAAGTTTTTAAATGCGGGCATCGGTTTTGGGGGATCATGTTTCCCTAAAGATACAAAAGCATTAGAATATTTAGCGAGACAACATGGTTACGAATTAAGAATAGTAAAGGCTACAATTGATGTGAATAAAGATCAAAAGACTTTATTATATAAAAAAGCTAGCCAAAGGTTAATTACTTTTAGTGGTTTAAAAGTAGCGGTACTAGGACTGACGTTTAAACCTGGAACAGATGATTTAAGAGAAGCTGCGTCTCTTGAAAATATCCCTTTACTATTAGAACAAGGTGCAGATATTTATGCGTTTGATCCAGTAGGTGCAAGCAACTTTGCTAAGGTATATCCAGAAGGTAAAAATAAAAATGGTAATATTACATATGTTGCTAATGTTGAACAAGCTTTAGAAGGTGCAAACGTCTGC
This sequence comes from Bacillus sp. FSL R12-0074, assembly GCF_038005725.1. Classification (NCBI taxonomy): domain Bacteria; kingdom Bacillati; phylum Bacillota; class Bacilli; order Caryophanales; family Bacillaceae; genus Bacillus; species Bacillus sp. FSL R12-0074. The sequence goes on along the minus strand of NZ_JBBOTR010000001.1, from coordinate 5,068,424 downwards.
TTTATTTTTACAGAATGGGGAGAAGTGAAAGAATTAGCTCCAGAAAATTATAAGAAGTTAATGAGAACGCCCCTAGTATATGATGGAAGAAATATTTATGATGTTTCAGCGATGCAAGAAGCTGGGATAGAGTATCATTCTATCGGAAGAAAAGCTACAAGTAGAGAATGTATGAGGGAGTCGGATTATATTGAATTACAAGCCTCTAGATAATAGTAAAGTATACCTTGTTACTGGAGCGGCAGGTTTTGTTGGATATTTCTTATCTAAGAAATTATTAGAACAAGGTTGCCAAGTAATAGGTATCGATAATATAAATGATTATTATGATGTAAATCTTAAATATGCTCGTTTAGAGCAACTGAAACCGTATGAGAAATTTACTTTTATTAAAGGTGATATTTCTGATAAGGATATGATTACTAAGCTTTTTGAAGAGTACAAACCAAATATTGTAGTGAATTTGGCTGCGCAAGCTGGTGTGAGATATTCAATTGAAAATCCGGATGTATACATTCAAAGTAATGTTATTGGTTTCTATAATATTCTTGAAGCATGTAGACATTTCTCGGTTGATCATCTTGTATATGCATCATCGAGTTCTGTTTATGGAGCAAATAAAAAGGTTCCTTTCGAGGAAACAGATTTTGTAGATAATCCAGTATCACTTTATGCATCTACTAAGAAATCAAATGAACTAATGGCTCATACGTATAGTCACTTGTATAAAATTCCTGCTACTGGGCTTCGCTTCTTTACGGTGTATGGTCCAATGGGACGTCCAGATATGGCTTACTTTGGTTTTACTGATAAGTATTTTGCTGGTGATTCAATCAAAATATTTAATAATGGTGATTTTGAAAATGATCTATATCGTGATTTTACTTATATAGATGATATTGTTGAGGGGATCCAACGTCTTTTAAGTAATCCACCTAAAGGCGATGTTGAACATAAAGTATTCAATATTGGAAATAATAATCCTGAAAAACTAATGGTATTTATCGAAACATTAGAGAAAGTACTAGGTAAAGCTTTAGGAAGAGAAGTGACATTTGAAAAGGTATTTGAGCCTATCAAACCAGGAGATGTACCGGCTACTTATGCATCAACTGATTTATTACAGAAGGCTGTAGATTTTAAACCTGAAACTTCTATAGAAAAAGGCTTACAGGAGTTCGCTAATTGGTATGTAAAATACTATACAGTAAAATAATCGTGATTCTTTTTGAAAAGGCCACTAGCGGCTTAGAATACTTAAGATATAATATACTAAATTAATATTTGTATTATCTGGAGATTTATTCAGAATGATTGAAAGATGAGGTCTATAATAATGAAAAAGAAAATTCTATTTTGGATATTAGGAATCATAGGAGTACTAATTATAGGTGGAGGAGTATACGCTTATAATGTATATTCTAAAGTCTCAAGTACATTAAATGAAGTTCATAAACCTTTAAAGCGTGATCAAGGTAACAAACAAGAAGAAAAAATTAATAAATCTGAACCTGTTTCAATCCTGTTGCTAGGTGCAGATGAACGCGGTGAAGATAAAGGGCGTTCTGATTCTTTAATGGTCATTACTTTAAATCCGAAAAACAATTCTATGAAGACGTTAAGTATCCCTCGTGATACGTATACGGAAATTGTAGGTAAAGGAAAAAGTGATAAAATTAATCATGCTTACGCATTTGGTGGCGTGGATATGTCTGTCGCAACAGTCGAAAAATTCTTAGGTGTGCCTATTAATTACTACATAGAAGTTAATATGGAAGGATTTAAGGATATTGTTGATGCTGTGGGCGGTGTTGATGTAAATAATGATTTAGAATTCTCTCTTGAAGGAAAGCACTTCCAAAAAGGGAATATTCATTTAACAGGTGATCAAGCTTTAGCGTATACTCGTATGCGTAAAGAAGATCCACGTGGTGACTTCGGTCGTCAAATGCGTCAACGCCAAGTGATGCAAGCAGTTATTAAAAAAGGTGCAAACTTATCTTCTTTAGCAAATTATGGAGATGTACTTACAGCAATCCAAAAGAACGTGAAAACAAACTTAACACAAGATCAAATGTTTGATATGCAAAAGAATTATAAGAATTGCTTGCAAAATAGTGAAGATATTCAAATCCCAGGTGACGGACATAAAGCAGCTGACGGTATTTGGTATTACTATGTTCCGGACGCAGCGAAGCAAGATTTAACAAATAAATTAAAAGCAAATCTTGAGCTAAAATAAGTAATAATACGGATAAACCCAACTCTTTTGGAAATAGTTGGGTTTATTTTTTGTTTTTATATTAGTATTATATAATGTAAGACTATTAGAAGAGGTGAAGGGAAGTAACTATAAGATTCTAACATATGAGCAGGAGGAAGAACATGAGTTCAATTTTAGTATGCGGTGGAGCTGGTTACATCGGTTCTCACGCTGTAAAAAAATTAATAGATGAAGGCCTATCTGTATTAGTAGTTGATAATTTACAAACTGGGCATGAAGATGCGATTACAGAGGGTGCAAAGTTTTATAAAGGAGACCTTCGTGATAAAGGTTTTCTAAGAGATGTTTTTAAACAAGAAAATATTGAGGCGGTTATGCATTTTGCAGCTGATTCTTTAGTTGGCGTTAGTATGGAGAAACCTCTTCAATATTATAATAATAATGTGTATGGTGCACTTTGCTTGCTAGAAGTAATGGATGAGTTCAAAGTAGATAAGTTTATCTTCTCTTCTACTGCAGCAACTTACGGTGAGGTAGATGTTGATCTTATTAATGAAGAGACGGTAACAAATCCAACGAATACGTATGGAGAGACGAAGTTAGCGATTGAAAAGATGCTTCATTGGTATAGCCAAGCTTCTAATTTAAAGTATAAGATTTTCAGATACTTTAATGTAGCTGGTGCAACGCCAGACGGTATTATTGGTGAAGATCACCGTCCCGAGACGCATCTTATTCCTTTAGTTTTACAAGTAGCTTTAGGACAACGTGAGAAGATTATGATGTTTGGCGAAGACTATAATACACCAGATGGTACTTGTATTCGCGATTATATTCATGTCGAAGATTTAGTAGCAGCTCATTTCCTTGGTCTTAAAGACTTACAAAACGGCGGGGAAAGTGATTTCTACAACTTAGGAAATGGAAATGGGTTTAGCGTTAAAGAAATCGTTGAAGCTGTTCGTGAAGTTACGAATCATGAAATCCCAGCAGAAGTAGCACCAAGGAGAGCGGGAGATCCAGCACGTCTAGTTGCTTCTTCACAAAAGGCGAAAGAGAAATTAGGATGGAATCCACAGTATGTAGAGGTTAAAATAATTATTGAACATGCTTGGAATTGGCATCAGAAGAAACCTCATGGCTATGAGAAGTAAGTAGAAATGGAAAAGAGAGGGTATCGTCGTTCAACATATGTTCGACAATACCCTCTCTTTTTTTGTGTGATTTTTGCTATACTAAACTGTACTATAATACGGGATGGAAGGAGGATGATGATGAAAATACTTGTAGTTGATGATGAATCGAGTATCCGCAATTTAATTCGGATGCAGTTAGAGATGGAAGGATATGAAGTATTGACGGCAGCTGATGGGAGAGAAGCTTTAGAGAGATGGAATGAGCAGCCGGATGTACTCATTTTAGATGTGATGCTTCCTGATACGGATGGGTATGAGTTATTACGTTTATTCCGAGAGAAGGATCGTGATATCCCAGTGCTTATGCTGACAGCAAAGAGTCAGATGAATGATAAATTGCTTGGCTTGCAGCTTGGTGCGGATGATTATGTGACGAAGCCTTTTAATTATGCGGAGCTTATTCTTCGTGTGAAAAATATGAGTCGGCGTGTGAGGAAGGAGGAAGTGTCTTCTACTCATGAGGTGATCCGAGCAGGGGAATTGGTAATTTGTCCAAAGGAAAGAAAGGTACATGTGAGTGGGCAAGAAATTCAGTTAACGTATCGAGAGTTTAATTTATGTCAGTTGTTTGTTTCGAATCCTCAGCGTGTGTTCATGAGAGATGAGTTGCTTGAGAAAGTATGGGGATTTGAGTATATCGGAAATACGAGAGCGGTTGATATTATGGTGCAAAGACTTCGAAAGAAACTCGGGAATAGTGGGGAGCATATTAAGACGATTTATGGTGTTGGATATAAGCTTGATTGCTAAAAGGTGATGATATGTCTTTAAAACGAAATATGGTGTTTGGAATAGTTGGATTGTTGATTCCAATTCTTGTTCTTTTATACGCGGTTGTTTATATTGCACTGGAGAAGAATGTGTATCATAATGCGGCGGATTCCTTAGAAAAGTTAAGTGTGGAAGCGCAAATTTATACGATGAATTATTTAGAGAAGGAAGCAGAAGTAGAGACGTTAGGTCCTAATTCGCTTTTAATTGCTTCGTATTTAGCGAAGCGAATGGATGTCCGGGTGCAGATGATTGGGAAGAATGGAGATGTTGTTGCAGATACACAAAAAGGGGCATTACTTCATCGGAATATTGATATTGAGAGTTCTTTGAAGGGAAAGAAATCTTATGTTTTCGAGGAGGGAGACCCAGCTCCAATTCTTTTGTTTTCAAGTCCAGTTCATTATGGAAACGATGTCATTGGGAGTATTCGTTTTATAAATGAGTTAACGGATGAGAAGGAAGTTTTAACAAATGTGAGTTGGACGTTTTTGATGACGTCGCTTTGTTTAGTAGCTGCTGGTATTTTCTTTGCGATTCGTTTGGCGAAGTCTCTTCATAAACCAATTGATCAGTTAAGGCAAATGGCGCATCGGCTCGCGAATGGGGATTATGAAAGTAAGATTGAGCTGAATGAGTATGTGGAGATTGCACAGCTTTCAGCATCCTTTAATGCGATGGCTGATGGAATTGAACTGCATATTAAGCAGCTGAAGGAAGAGAAAGAGAAACAGAAAGATTTCTTAGACCGCATTACACATGAGCTGAAAACACCGCTTACGGCAATTATTGGTTATGTTGATTTAATTCCGAAGTTGCAGTCGAAGGAGGATGTGCAGGAGAGCCTCCGTTATGTGTCTGTAGAAAGTGAGCGTCTATTATCACTTGTAGAGGAATTACTTAAGTCTTCAAAGTACGGGAAGAGTACGTTTGAAGTGTCACCTACAGTCGTGAATATTAAAGAATTGGCAGAAGAAGCGGTTTCGATTGTGAAACTTAGGTTGCAGCAGTTTGAAATTGAAGTTATGAATGAGTTAACAGAAGTACACGTCGTTGCGGATTTTGATAAGACGAAGCAAATTTTCTTGAATGTGCTTGATAATGCGATTAAATATAGTGATGCTACGCAAGTTCGTATGAATGTAATTATAAATGAGCAGGAAGCGAAAGTTTTTGTTCATGATGATGGTATTGGTATGGATGAAGGTGTGCTTGCAGAATGGAATGAGTCTCCGGAAGGTAAGGTGCTTCCTTCAAGTTACGGGAATGGCTATGGCTTATACATTTGTCAGGAGATTATGAAGAAGCAAGGCGGAAGTATGCGAATTGAGAGTAGTGAAGAGATGGGGACTACAATATGCATTACATTTTTACTTCCGAGACGGATGGAAGACATAAAAAACTTGAAAGCGGTTAAATGATACATTTATGAAACAATTATGCGGTATTTTCGAAACAACGTTTTTTTATCTTGGAGGTAGGCAGAAATGAAAAGGCTATCATTTCAAATTCTTATGTTTGTCTTTTGTATGATCGTTTCTCTTATTTTGTTTTATGTTATTGAGAAGCAAATATATAATCGAATTACAATTGTGGATGACAAACAAGCCGTTTTACAAAGAGTGAATGAATCCCTTCCTACTGAAGTGAAAGTAAGGCATGAGAAGTGGGGAGAAATTGTTGTAACGGATGAAGTTCGTTTGCATACGATTGTTTCATTCTTTGACCGAATTCGAATAGAACCGAGAGAAGTGAGGAATCAAGAACAAGTATTTACTGGAGAAGTAACGTACTTGAATGGACATAAACGTACTTTTGCAGTAGGTGACTTGTTCCAGTACGAGGCTAATGTATACGGAAAGAATGGTACGGATCCGATGATCTCAGCATTTCAAACGTATTTGTTAAGTCTGTATTATACACCAGAGCGCATTAGTAATTTCTTTGCGGAGGCAAAGGAAGTTGTAGTGAGGCAAGGGGATGTAATACGTACTATAGATCTTACGCAAATATTTGATTCTATTCGATACGCAAAGCAAATTACAGATTACGGAGAAATTCAGAAATTATTACAATCACAGAATGAGCCGATTGCTTATATTACTGCCTATAAAACAGGCAAACGTGTAAAGAATGAGCGGGAGGATATTCTAACTATTTCTGTGTATCCATCGTACTTTGTTGTGCAATATCTCGGTGATAATAACGGGAATGTCATGTATATGAAGGGCTCCCTAGCAGAATTCCTTGTAAAGGAGAGTGTGTCATGAGAAAGATAGCCTTTTTCTTCTTTTTGCTAGTAATCGGAGGAGCGATGTCTAGTTGCTCTCGAGATACAACCTCTATTAAATATAATAAAAGTGGTCTCCCTATTTTGGATGATCGTCATCTCGTTGCGTATGTAGCGGCCCGCGAGGAAGTTGGTGAAGCTTTGCTTTCGTCATTTTGTAAACAACGCGGGTGTACATATGAATTTATTCGTCTATCGACAGAAGAACTTCTTCGGAGAGTAGAAGAGGAAGCTGGAAATCCGAAGGCGGATATTATTATTGGCGGTACAGTAGATGCGCATCAAATGATGAAGCAAAAGAACCTTTCTATTCCTGTTACGACCCAGCATGCGAACCGTATTTCAAAGACTGTTAAAGATAAAGATGGTTATTGGTACGGTTATGAAGTGGAGAAACTGGCAATCGCGATTAATAAAGAGCGGTGGAATGAAGAAATAGCGCCGCTCGGTCTTCCATATCCATCAAGGTGGCAAGATTTATTAGATCCGGTATATACGGGTAAGATTGCAATGCCTGATCCAAACGTTTCCGGCACAGCATATACTTTGTTTCAATCACTTATTGATACTTTAGGTGAAGAAGAATCGAAAGAGTATGTTAAGAATCTTGCAAGGCAAGTTGGTGAAGTAACGGTGAATGGTTATATGCCCGCAGAACTGGTTGCGAGCGGTGAATATATGATAGGCATCAATTTTGCGGGAGATCAGAGAATGCTTCAGAAACAAGGCTTTCCTATTGTAAGTAACGAACCTGAGCAAACAGGATTATCTGTTAATGCGATTTCGAAACTGAAGCGTGCACCGAGTGGTTTTATAGCGGACTTATTTATTGATTATTGTTTATCAGAAGAAGCGGGGCACATTTTAGAAAAAGTTTCGTTTGGCGTACCAACGATGTTTGCGAAGAATCAGAAAGAGATAGAAGGTCAGCCGGTTAGAAGGACGAACAAAAATATATCAAATAGTGGAATAATCGAGATATGGAATAGACAGCGTCTCTCTCAGCAGTGAGAAAAGGAGACGAAAGAATATGTTTAAATGGCTTAAGCCAGCACCTGCAATTGAGAGATTGCCGGCGGATATGATTGACAGGGTATACAAATTATTACGTATTCGTGTGCTAATGGGAATTTCAGTTGGGTATGCTGCTTATTATTTAGTGCGTAGTAACTTTACGTTATCAAGTACGTATTTAGTACAAGAATATGGTTTTAGTACAGCGGAAATTGGATTGCTAGGTTCAGTAATGGCAATTGTTTATGGATTTAGTAAGTTCTTTATGGGGAATTTATCCGATAAAGCTTTCGCCCAGCGCTTTATCGCAGTCGGATTATTCTTATCGGGGCTTGTAAATATTTGTTTCGGTTTTGCATCTTCATTTGGGATGATTGTTACATTACTTGTCTTAAATGGTATTGTACAAGGTATGGGAGCACCACCTTGTAGTATCGTTATGACGAAATGGTTCTCGAAGAAAGAACGTGGTACGAAAACAGGTATTTGGAATATTTCACATAACGTTGGTGGAATGCTAGTGCCGCCCCTTGTCGGAATTGGTGTAGGTATTTTCGGTGAAAATCATTGGCAGGGCGGGGTATTTATTTTCCCAGCGATTATCGCAATGGTAATTGCAGTTCTTGTTTGGATTAATGCGAAGGATACACCAGAATCTGAAGGTCTTCCTCCAATTGATGAGTATCGTAATGACTATGAAAATCTTGAAAAAGCAGATAATGCTAATAAGATGTCACCGAAAGAAATTTTAATGAAATATGTAGTGACAAATAAGTTCGTTTGGTATTTATGTATTGCAAATGCATTTGTTTACTTAATTCGTTTCGGTGTTATTAACTGGGTTCCGCTTTATTTAACGACAGTTAAAGGTTTTTCAAAAGCAGAAGCGCATGCTGCATACGCGATTTTTGAAGGTATGGCAATTCCAAGTTCATTAATCGTTGGTCTTTTAAGTGATAAGTTATTTAAAGGAAAACGTATGCCATTATGTATTATGAGTATGGCCGGAGTTGTTGTTGGTACGGTTGTATATTGGCAAGCATCTAGCGTACTTGTTGTAAGTATTGCAGTTTCTATTATCGGTTGTTTAATTTACGTACCACAGTTTTTAATCGGTTTAAGTGCGATGGAATTAGTACCGAAATTTGCAGTAGGTACAACAGTTGGTATGTGTGGTCTGTTCGGTTATGTAGGCGGAAGTCTTGTAGCAAACGCAGCAATTGGTGTTATTGTTGATCGTTCTGGCTGGGATGGCTGCTTCATCTTACTATTAGCAGGCGGTATTTTATCAACAGTATTCTTATTTATCGTGCAACGTGGGCATGAAAGAAAAGGTCCTAAAGTAGCGTAATAGTTTATTCAGAAAAGTGATCCAATCATTATTTTGGATCGCTTTTTTTATATAAGGAAACCTTTCCTTAAAACTATCTTAAAAGATAGAATGTCATATTTCTAATCATTGGTATTTTTGTTACAATATAAATGATTGTGTAAAACTTTGTAAAATGAGTGTAACAATGTAAGTGGGGATGCAATTTTCCGAAAGTTTTATACAATTAAATATCTATTAAACTATTAAGATATAAAAGGAGAGAGAATATGTTACCAAATACGGTTCGTACTCCAAACAAGAAGAAGAAATGGATTATCATCGGAGTTATTGCACTAATTGTTATTGTAGCAGCAGTTAATATTTTTGTTATGCAAGGTAAGAAGAAAGGTACGGCGAAGACAGATGCTGTAAGTTTTGAGAAAGTGACAGAGCGAAAGCTTAATAATACGAAGTTAATTTCTGGTCAAGTAAAGCCAGGAAATATTGAAAGTTTCTATGCGGATCCGACTAAAGGAAAAGTGAAAGATATTGCAGTGAAAGAAGGACAAGAGGTAGAAAAAGGAACGAAACTATTCTCTTATGATAATGAAGAAATTAATCTTCAAATGAAGCAAGCTGATCTTGATCAGAAGATGGCTGATATGCGTTACGATCAAGGGAAAAAGAAGATTGATTCATTGAAGAAAGAAATTAAGAAGGTAAAAGATAGTGGGGCTGGGAAAGAAGTAACAGACCCAATGGAAGAGCAAGTAAGCGAATTAGAAATGGTACAAAAAACAACTGATCTTGAAAAAGAAAAAGGAAAGTTACAAAAAGAAGAGTTAAGTAAAAAACAGAAAGAACTTACGATTTATAGTAATTTCACTGGTGTTGTACAAAAGTTAGACAAAGATGCGGCACAAAGTTCATCTCAAGCGTTAGGTGGTCAAGGGAAAGCATTTTTACAAGTTGCTTCTAAAGACCCGTTCCAAGTTCAAGGGACTTTAACAGAGCTTCAAAAGTCACAAATTCAAAAAAATCAAACGTTCACTGTAACTGCGAAAGCAAATAATAAGAAAAAGTGGACAGGTAAAATTACGGAAGTAAGTGAATTCCCAACGAGTGCAGAGATGGCTCAAGCTGCTGGTGAGGGAACTCAAAATATGTCTCAATATACATATAAAGCAAGTCTTGATAGCCAAGATGGTTTATCTCCAGGTTATCACGTTTCTCTGCAAGTAAATTTAGAGAATAAGACAATGATTGCTGTTCCAAGTAAGAGCATTGTAGAAAAAGGCGAAGATGCATTAGTTTATATTGAAGAGAAAGGAAAGCTTCGTAAACAAAATGTGAAAAAAGGTTCTACTGATGGAGACTGGACAGAGATTGTTGAAGGCGCAACAGTGGGGCAAAAGGTGGTTAAAAATCCTTCCGACGACGTGTATGACGGAATGGAAGTGAAAGAGAAATGATTACGTTAAATAATATTGCTAAGACGTATTATCAAGGGAAACTTGCGGTGCCGATTTTACATGGTATTAGTTTAACAATTCAAAGCGGTGAGTTCGTTTCTATTATGGGACCGTCTGGTTCTGGTAAATCAACGCTTATGAATATTATCGGTTGTTTAGATCGTCCAACAGAAGGTGAATATATGTTGAATGATGTGAATATCTTAACAGCAGACGAGTCAAAACTAGCTTTAATTCGTAATGAATATATCGGCTTTGTGTTCCAGCACTTTAATTTGCTGCCGCGTCTTTCCGCAGTGGAAAACGTTGAACTTCCGCTCATCTACGGTGGAGTGAAGAAAGCAGAGCGTCGTCAAAGAGGTCTTGAAGCGCTTGGAAAAGTTGGATTATCAGATAGAGTAGACCATTTACCTAGTGAATTATCAGGTGGACAGAAGCAACGTGTAGCTATCGCAAGATCGATTGCAAATAATCCAACGTTCATTATGGCCGATGAGCCGACAGGTGCGCTTGATACGAAGTCTGGTGCACAAGTTATGGATATTTTCACGAAGCTAAATGCAGAAGGTACGACGATTGTTATGGTTACGCATGAAGAAGAGGTAGCAGCGTATTCTTCCCGCCGCATTGTACTGCGAGATGGGAAAATTACAGAAGATAGAAGGTGTGCAGTATGAGTTTACTAGATAGTATAAAAATTGCCCTATCTTCTATTTTAGCTCATAAACTGCGTTCAGCTCTTACGATGCTCGGTATTATTATTGGTGTTGGTTCTATTATTACTGTCGTTGCGATTGGGCAAGGCGGGGAAGCGATGCTGAAGTCGAAATTCGCAGGTTCTGGTGGTAATAACCTTATGCCAATTCAATTTAAACCAGATATTAATGATGAGTTTGCTATAGGTGGATTTCAAATACCGAAGTTAACTGAAGAGGATATTTTGGAAGTAAAACAAGTGAAAGATGTTTCACACGTTATTACGACAAACCAGAATTCAGAGGTACTTGATGTAAATGATAAAAAAGCAAATCTAAATGTTATTGGTCTTGATAATGAATATTTTGCGGTTAATAAAGTAAAGGTCGTAAAGGGACGTACTTTAAATGAATCCGATATTTCTCATGCAAATAACGTTGTGATGATTAGTACAAAAACAGAAGAGACGTTATTTAAGGACGTAAACCCAGTTGGACAAATTATTGAGATGAAGGGGCAGCCAATGCAAATTATTGGTGTGTATACATCTGACAATGAGTTTATGGGATTTGAAATGGAAGAAGCGTTAATTCCCCTTACTTTATGGCCTGTTTTATACGGAACAGATGAGATTCAAAGTATAGCAATTCAATCTAAAAATGTAGACAATTTAGAATCAGCAGGGAAACAAGCTGTTGATGTATTAAATAGTCGTAAGCCAAGTGAAATTCCAGGTAAATATGAACTGGTGAATTTAAAAGAGTTCCAAGAAAATGTTTCTAAAGTTACTAATATCATGACGATGATCATCGGTGGTATAGCTGGTATTTCATTAGTCGTTGGTGGTATCGGTGTAATGAACATCATGCTCGTATCTGTAACAGAGCGTACGCGCGAAATTGGAGTACGCAAAGCGCTTGGGGCAACGCGTAGTAAAATTTTATTACAATTTTTAATTGAAGCGGTTATGTTAACGCTTCTAGGTGGTTTGATCGGAATTGGTCTTGGATATGGCGGGGCATATATTGTTTCCACATTTGCGAAATGGCCACCGCTCGTTTCATGGGAAGTTGTCGTTGGAGGCGTATTGTTCTCTATGACACTCGGTATTATTTTCGGATTAATTCCAGCAAACAAAGCTGCGAAATTAGATCCAATCGAAGCACTTCGTTATGAGTAGATTATTAGTGTAGTAGAGAAGTTCTCTACTACAAGTTACCGTTCTAGTGGGCGGTTCGTAGCCTCTACATGAGGATGTGAACCGCCCGTTAGAACGGGTTATATAAATAGAGGGAGGCGTTATAATGGAAGCGAATATTAATACGCAAGATGTAGGTTCGAAAAAGCCATCATTATTTGGAATGATTACATCTCCAGGTGTGCAGTTTGAGAGAATGAAAACGAAAAGTCCGGTTTGGGGGGCATTTTTCCTGTTTGCTATACTTGGGACAATCACGGCAGCGGTAGTGGCTTATTTAGCGGTAGTTAATACTCCGGAGTTGGCAAAAGAGCTTAAGGGCGATTCAGCAGGTATGGTTAAAGGGTTTACTCTTGGAGGGGGAGCGATTTTTGGTTTCCTTGGAACAATTGTTGGTTTGTTTATTGTAGCTGGATTTTATAAGGTTATTATGATGTTCATGAGTAATGATACACCGTATATGAAGATATTATCTATTTACTTATATGCAAATATTGTTTATTATCTTGGTGGTATTCTAAATGCAGTGCTAGGTTTTATTCTTGGTGGAACTGGTACTGATAAATATACAAGTTTAGCGCCTTTATTTGATCAGGGAACGATTGCTTATGGTATTGGTTCTGCGTTTGAAGTGTTTAACATTTGGAGCTTGATCTTAACTGGTTTAGGCTTGCATATCGTTGCCGGTTTAAGTAAAAAACAGGCAATAATTTTAATTTCTATATTCTTTATCCTTACAATTGGATTTAGTATGTTAGGCGGTATGTTCTCTGGCTTTGGTAAGTAATATGTTATTTTGAAAAGGTGGCTCTTCCTAGAGTCACCTTTTTTATTTTTACCCCTATTTCAAATACCCCCAGCAGAATTTCAAATTCTGCCTAGTGTAATTTCAAATTACGGCAGCAGTATTTGAAATTACCCACAATGAAATTTCCTTTCTCATTTTATATTGTAGAGGTACCGCGGAATACTGAAGAGGTATACCTTTTAGAAACGGGCACTGTGTGAAGCCAGCGACTTTTGCAGATACGGTTGTTTTGTATGAAGGTATGATTGTAAATCAAATAAAGAGGTTAAATATTTACCAAGATTATGAAGAGTATTATCAATGTGGTTTAATTGGTCTTTGGCATGCTTATGAAAGGTATGAGGAGGAGAAAGGGAGTTTTCCTGCTTATGCGGTTGTAACGGTACGTGGTTATATATTGGAAAGGTTGAAGAAAGAATGCGTAGTGCAAGAGCGCTATGTATGCACGGACGAGTATGAGGAACGATTTGAGTGTGAAGATGCTGGAACGAGGGCGAAGGATTTTATGAGTGTGTTAGATGAGAGGGAGAAGCATATCATTTCAGAGCGATTTTTTACAGGGGAAAATATGGGAGAGATAGCTTCTGAAATGGGGATGACGTACTATCAAGTGAGATGGGTATATCGACAAGCACTTGAGAAAATGAGAGATAGTGTAAGGGGATAAGAATAATAAGTAGAATGGAAGGCAAAGGAAATATTGCGTTCCATTCTATTTACTTTAAGGCAGTAAATGTGGCAAGAGGTTTTTTAAGGTAATGAATCTTTCATGTTCATTCGGGATAATACATGTCCAGATTTGAAAAATTGTTGCTGTAACTTATGAGAACCTATTTGTATTGTTATGGTAGTTCCGTTAAAAAAATGAATGTTAGCTTTGTTAGTTTTTTTGGAAAACTCTATCTCATCTATATGGTTATAGAACAACCAAATGCAGCTTGGAGAAGAAGGAGATTCTGTTGGGAAAACGCAAATATATTCTTTGTGATTAATCGGAATTGGAACATTTTGTTTGAGCTTAAAGTTTATTTGGACTGCATGACGTCTACCTTGATAAGTAGAATGAACATGTGTTAGACAAGATTTCTTTATGAGTTGGATAGCTGTTTGGCAAGAGTACAGAGGGTTTCCGCTACTGTCGATAATTTTTGTCCGGTAATAAGGGTGTTTGCAAGGTTCGAGCATCATTGTAGAACTAGAAATAAAAATATCATTTTCATTATCCATGATTCTAAAATCCTCCCTTATAAAAATTTTTATTCTGAATATAATTATATACGAATTATGTAAAACATTATTAATCTTTTGTTTCGTATTGTAAATTTTTACGGTTCGTTTACAATCAATAGATGATAGTCTTTCTAATTTGCATCGCTTGTACATATATATGAAAATAGAAAAGAGTAGGCGGTGATATAGCATGAAGAAAAAGTATATTATTATGGCTCTAGCTGTTGTTCTCTTAGTTTATTTAGCAAACAGTAATCCGGGTAAGGGAGAATATACGGATTGGGCAGCAAAACAATTTATGAAGCGTAATGATGTGAGTAAGAAGCTAGACGAGGTTGAGAAAGAAAACAAAGAGGGTATACTTGGCGATCTAGCATCGGCGGGAAAGAAATTGGCAAATAAGTATGTTGAGCCACAAGTTGGATTATTAATCGATCATTATACAAAGCGAAATGATTATATTTTCTTCTCGACATATAAGACAGAGTTTGATGTAGGCGGAGAGAATTATAAGTATGTTTGCGTTGGCTTTTCAAACATCTTTATCCCGATTGAAATGCCGAAGAAAAAAGACGAATCTGCAAAATAATGCAGATTCGTCTTTTTGATTTACGGAGTAATCTGAACTTCAGATAAAGTTTTTTTGGTTCTGGTGCAAACACTCCAAAACGCTTGTAAATGACCTCCTAAACTTGGACATACTGATATTAGTACTCTAAAAAAGGATGTGATTGGTATGGAAGAGAACAATCTATTCAAGTGGAAACATTCTCAACTGGATATTATTTTATTAACCGTGAGATGGTACCGACGGTATAGCATCAGTTTTCGTGATTTAGTTGAAATGATGGAAGAACGTGGGCTATCCCTTCCTTAAAACAATTTGACCTATCGTCAAAAGAAACTACGCTTTTGCTAGACTAAGCTGATACTTAATGAGACTAAGCTGATACTTAATGAGACTAAGCTAATACTTTATGAGAATGAACTGATACTTCGCTAAACTGAGCTGATTTTCGTTAAACTGTGGACAAAAATTAAAACCTTATGATAAAACAAAACTATAACTACATTGAATTGAACAAAAAACTAAACTTATGGTACAATAATTCCGTCAAAAAAATCAAAAACTCCTCTCGGTGTTGGTTGCATCAAAAGGATTGAATAAATCTAATCTACATATAATTTAGATACTTAAATCACAAGTTATTATTTAAAGTCAAGTTCTTGGGAGGAACTTGTCTTTTTTATTTTTATCAAATTTATACTCAGACACAACACTCACACCGAAAAACAAGGAGGTGAATTACATGAACGATAGCAAAGAATTTTGTCCTCATTGCAACGCTAATTTGCAAGGTGATCCGATTCCTAAAGAATCACAAAAATGGTATGGCTGCACTCATTTTACTCGAAAAATCGGGATTTCAAGTATCACACGCGATACAATCTTGAACTGGCAATGTCCTGATTGTAAAAAAGAGTGGAGAAATTAAGCTTCTCCACTCTCTTTTTTATCGAAATAAGGCTTTACTACTTTCTCTATATAAGTTTCTATAGTTTCCAAACTAGCACTTATTTGTCGTTCTTCTTTTAGTTTTTCATATATTTTTTCTGGTGTTTGTCCACAAGAATAACGAGTCCATATTGCTCTTATGATAACTGGCGGTAAGGCTTCTTTGTTTTTAACTTTTCGTAGCATATTTGACCATTT
This sequence comes from Bacillus sp. FSL R12-0074, assembly GCF_038005725.1. Lineage (NCBI taxonomy): Bacteria > Bacillati > Bacillota > Bacilli > Caryophanales > Bacillaceae > Bacillus > Bacillus sp. FSL R12-0074. The sequence continues at coordinate 5,052,499 of NZ_JBBOTR010000001.1, read as the reverse complement.
ATCTCGACTTCTACCCATTTTCCAATCATTTGTCACCTTTCAATTTTTCTTGAAACAACTTTTGAACAGCTAGCGATGCCGGGTCCATTTTCTGAACACCTTTTTGTTCTCTAATTTTAACTGATAATCTCTCTTTCAATTGCTCAACTCCCCCATAGTAACCATGATTTATTTTCAAGTATTCGTTTATTTTCATAGTATTGGGATATTTACGCTTTCCATCTTCAGCTATTCTTGAATTTTTCACACGATATTTATAAGCAATTTCTAACATTTCATCAGTTAATAGTGGTTTAGACCGTTTGTTTTGCCCTGTATTAATTTGTGAAGGCTTATCCAGTATTTCTGGATGTTTTTCTCTTAAACTATTTATCAGCGTTACGTGAGAGCCTTCATATGCATAATTTTCTTGCATGTAACGAAAAGTCCTCGAATAGTTATAGCGACCTGTCTTTTCTTTGTAAGATTTAAGATGTTTATAGGCAATAGCTAATTCTTCACCGCTTAATACTTTTGGCCTTCCTTTTCCTTGTTGGTTTTCAAATTTTTCATAAGCTTTTAATCTTGTTTTTAGCATTTCAATTTCCGCTTGTTTGTTTAGTAATTTAGTATTTAATAATTGCGTTTGTCTTTTTTCTTTCTCATATGAATCCCAGTTCTTTTTTATTTTGTCATTTAAAGAGTCGAGCAAGGATCTAAAGGAATTAGTTTTCATTTCAACAAAGCCTTCCTTGCTATATTGTCGTACTGGAACAATTACTTTTTGTCCATCTACGTTATGCTCTAAAGGTTTTGCACTCCCTACATCATCAATAAAATTAAAATTAGGGCTTACTTTTAAATTTTCATCCGAACCGTTATAACTCATAAGTCGCACCTCTTTTGATTTTTAATTTAAAACAATTATATCATTTTTTTAAAATATAAAAGAAGGGAAACTTATAACTCATAGAGAATTTTATTTAAAAAACATAAAGGAGTTGGAGTTTATGGCGATAAAAGAACTTGTAAAACAGACTACTTTAACAGGGCGGATATCACGAATACTTAACGATTCAACAGAATTACAAAAGGAAATCCAACGTTTATCAAAACGGTTCGACAACAAAAATAGGGAGTGCGAGGTATTAAAGGAAAAGTGCGAGGAATTAAGCAAAAAATTGGCATTTTACGAAAGAATACATTCACTCAAAACTAATAAATAGCAATTAAATCCGTGAACAAGACTCAGATTTTATGTTATAATAATTCCATTAAAACAATAAAAAATCCTTTTAGTGCGCTAACACCAAAAGAATTAAAATATAACAATGTGCTATTGTTTGAAGTCAAGTTCTAATTCTTGGGGACTTGGCTTTTTATTTTTGTCAAACTTATAGTTAGACACGATATTCACCGCTTTCTTGAAATCATATTTCTCGCATAAATCCAAGAAGTAGGAACGATTTTCGTATTTTAAAATCTTTTTCCAAATATCATAATCTAATAAGCCTAACAAATCAGCGTCTTCTAGCTTCTCTTTAGCAACTTGTTCATCTGTCTTATCTTCTAATATGAATCTCTTTTTCAAACCTTGTGACCATTGCAATTGCGCTTACCTTTGAAACACTCAGCATATTCTAGGAATAATTTTAAATACTTTTCATCATCTTCCTCAAGATATCTCCGTAAAAAATCAAAAGGCGTCATCGAATCATTTTTAGCTTTTTTAATATGCGCTTTACTCAGTTCCTGATCCAAACCCCAAGTACCATGTTTACTTAAATAATTTTGAGCTTCATCTCCATCTTGCAAATCCAAACCATATTTATAACTCGTACTTAATCCGAATTTTTCTAACGTTTCTTTTAATCTATCAGCTTTATTATGACCAAACGTAAGGGTTAATAAAGCGATATAACCACCTTCACTTAAAAGCATGCTGTAAATCCTTACGTCGTCTCTCACTAATTTTCGCTGCGCAAACCGGACAATTTCAAACACTTCCACAAACCAATAGGCCATTATAAAATGCCCTTTTAGTTTTTTTATGTTCCCAAACCTGAACGTTAGTTTTATTATTCACTAATCTAAGACACTTAGAAACCCGTTCATTTGGTAATGCTTTTCTTGCAACAGAAGCGTTTTTTCTATGAGGCGTGCACCCTTTTTACTGGTGTAATGGGATTTTCGATAGAAAAGGCAACTGTTTTTCCATCTTCTTTCACGAAAATTAACTCTAGTACTTGCATGCTTTATTCCCTCCTTTTTAATTATAGATTAGAAAGATCTGACGTGCTTACAAGTTGTACAGCGTGAAGTGATGATTGTTGTAGTGAAGCAAGAGCACGTGCTACTTCATGTACTTTTCCTAAATCTGCATTTGTTTTTACACGTTTGAATTGCTTGTTCTTAAAAACTGTTTTACCGTTTTTGTCTAATCCTCCGTTTAATACAAGGCGTAAAGTTAAATCCATTACGATTGTTTCAACTGCCATGTTTATCACCCCCTTTCACCTTATAAATAGGGTGTAAATGTCATGTTTTGGCGTGAAATTTTTTCTTTTTTTTGGTACTCTTAAAAGACTAAGAGAGGGGTTTTCGTAAGAATGAATCGTAAATGGTTATTTTGGATTCCTGTATTACTATGGATGGGGATTATTTTCTATTCTTCAGCTCAGCCATATAAAAAACAGGATATGCGCTCGGATATTGAGCAATATGTAAATGTTGAGTTTGTGAAAGAGCATTTTTCATGGGTATCTATCGATTATGGCGGAGGTACACCTGTTAGTATCGCAAATAAAGGTGTAGCTGGATTTGTTGAGTTTTTCCTACGTAAAGGTGCTCATTTTATGGTGTTCTTTATGCTCGGCTCATTGACGTATTATGCTTTTCATCGATCGGGTTATTCGAGAAAAAGGTGCTTTGCATACGCCCTCCTTTTCGTTGCGGGGTATGCAGCATTTGATGAAATTCATCAATGGTTTACAGGAGACCGTACACCGATGTGGCAAGATTCATTGCTTGATACGTGCGGCGGGTTAACAGGAATTATAATAAGCAATTGGTTTTGGCATAGAAAAAGGAGCTAATCTCAGTTAGAGATTTGCTCCTTTTTCATTTATCCCGCTATTTGTGGGAATAGAAACATCCACCTTATCCAGCATTAACTGTCCGTAAAAGCCCGATTGGTGAAGGCTAATAATCAGTGGGGGATGAACAAAACCCATTGATTAAAGTTTCACTTTATACGCCAAGTAATTCTTTTAGTTCGTCGGTTGATAGTTCGGTCATCCAACTATCGCTTGTAATGACGGCGTTGTTTAATGATTGTTTTCGTTCTAACATTTCATCAATCTTCTCTTCAAGTGTTCCCGTTGTAATAAGCTTATGAACGTGAACGAAGCGTTTTTGACCGATGCGATAAGCACGGTCTGTTGCTTGGTTTTCTACAGCTGGATTCCACCAACGGTCATAGTGAATAACATGGTTGGCGGCAGTTAAGTTTAATCCTGTTCCGCCAGCCTTTAACGATAAGATGAAGATGTCATACGTTCCGTTTTGGAACTGCTCAATCATCTTGTCACGCTCTTTCTTCGGTACGCTCCCGTTTAAGAAGAGGACGCGCTGACCAAATGTTTCTTCTAACATACTTTTTAGCATGTTCCCCATGCCAATGTATTGAGTGAAGATTAAGCAACTTTCATTTTGGTCTTTTATATTTTCGATGAGCTCCATTACCGTTTTTGTTTTCATAGAGCGCTCGACGATATTTTGTGGTTCTTCTTCTTTCAAATAAAGGGCTGGGTGATTACAAATTTGTTTTAGCTTGTTCAGCATAAGTAATATAAATCCGCGTCTTTCAATTCCGCTTAATCCTTCTACATTTTGTAATGTATCTTGAACAAGTTGTTCATATAAGGAAGCTTGTTCGCCAGTTAGTGGACAATAAGCTTTCTGTTCTTGTTTATCTGGTAAGTTTAATGCGACCGTTTGATCTTTCTTCGTACGACGCAGTAAAAACGGCGAGATAAACCGCTGAACTTGCTGGATTTTTCCTTCATCGCGGTCCTTTTCAATCGGTGTGACGAAGCGGCGCTGGAATTGTCCTAAGCTTCCGAGATACCCATGATTGATAAAGTCGAAAATAGACCAAAGCTCAGCAAGTCGGTTTTCCATCGGTGTACCGGTTAAAGCAATTTTGTGATTTGCTTGTAGGTTTCTTACTGCTTTCGACTGTTTCGTATGTGGGTTTTTTATATTTTGTGCTTCGTCTAAAATAACAGCGTCCCAGCATAACGTACTAAGTTCTTCTTCATCAAGCTGAGCTAATGCATAAGAAGTTAATATAACATCTGCCGATTGAAGAAAATCTTTAAATGACTCATCCTTAGATCGGTTACTTCCATAGTGTAACTGAACACGTAAACTTGGTGCGAAACGCTCAAATTCTTTTTGCCAATTTCCAAGGACTGATGTTGGTGCCACAATTACTGCAGGACCTGTTTGGAGATTGTTTTCTTTAGCGTATAGTAAGTAAGTTATCGTTTGAATACTTTTTCCGAGTCCCATATCATCGGCTAATAACGCTCCAAATCCAAGCTTTCGTAAGTATAGTAACCACTCAACACCGTGTTGTTGATATGGGCGGAGTGTTGCTTGTAGCGAAGATGGTACATCTACTTTTGGAATATCTCCAATGTGTAGAAGTTTTTGGAAAAGCTCTTCGTAATATCCATCTAGCTCGATTTCAATATCGGTAAACGGACTATCGTCTTCTACAATTTCTGTTTCTGCCGTATTAGATAAATGTTGCTGCAACACATCCTTCATTTCAAGTCCATATTTATCGGCACGGTGCATTAGTTTTTTTACTTCTTCAATAAAGGCAGGATCAAGTCTCATCCATTGACCATTTAAATTGAAAAGACGTTTGTTTTGTTCAACGAGTTCGAAAAATTCACTTTCTGATAAATCAATTCCGTCCGTTGAAATGCGCCAGTCGAAATTAACGAGCGTATTCATGCCGAAGAAAGACTGTGTTTGTGCTGTACTTTGCTTCAGCTGTACACGCAACCTCGGTTTTGTTGCTTTTAAATTTTGCCACCATGATGGTAGTAAAATTGTAATACCTGCTGCCAGTAATTCATTACTTGCTTCGGTTAAGAAGTTCCAAGCTTCCGTTTCAAAGAGTTCTTCTCGGAACTTGTCGTCCTCTTTTAGCCACGGTACGAGCTTACTGAATCCTTCTTGTGTTTCAAGGATACGTTCTTCGTAATCGTGCCATCGTTTTGGTAAGGAATCGATACTTTCATATACATATATGCGATGTGCACCACGTTTTGGTGTAACGATTGTTTCAAGCTTCCACATTTCAAGTTCTTCTTGCGGTTCTTGTAGTCTTAAGCCGACTGTAAATGGAAGATCATCTTCAATGTAACCAATTTTTCGAAGCCAATCTTCTTCATGTAGTGCTGCTTCCAATTGCCTTTTCGTAAAGTCGTAATGTTCATATAGTCTCTTTGCATCTTCCCATCCGTCATTTGAGCGAGCATCTTGCAAAATACTTTCGTTCACAGCGGCAGAGAAAAGAGATGCTAACATGTCATCTTCAATTGAGGTATTCTGAACTTTCCAAGATGGCTGCTGAGACCAATGCTTCATGTCAGGTGCGAAGCTGCCGCTGACGAAAGCGTCCCATAATTCACTTGCGTCCTTTGTAAGTGCCGTAATAGGACCGTTCATTTGCATATTTGCAAATGAATTCATCGGTTTATTTGCGATGTATTCAAATGCCTGTGCATTCGTTAACATAACGCCTTGTTTTCCCTCATACGTTGCTTCTTTTAAAAACGTTCCGTAGAAAGAAGTAGAGTGCCATGCGAATGCATTTTTTTTCCAAGTTGCTACGGATAAGAGCGTACCGCTATCATCTTCTCCCCAAAGGAACCAACCTTGACTAACGTGCTGGAGCCTAATTGTTACTTCAGTTTGTATGATCATCGATTAATTTTCCTCTCCGTAATTCCTCTTGTAGTGCACGCAGACGTGAATGTAAGTTAGCGATATGAATAATGAAAGCATCCCATTCATCAGTTCGCTTCAGTCGTTTATAAAGCATACGTAATTTCTTTAAGTAACGAACGGCACGTTTATATGATTTGCGATTTCGCTCTTCAATTGCTTCCATTGCGGCATGGTGATAAAGAGGAAGTGCTGCTTCGGGCGCTTCTTTTTCAATATCTTTCAATGGGTCTTTCAAAAGTTCGATTACTTCGAATCCATATAAGAGCTGAAGTTCCGTCCATGCATGGTATTGTTTCTTCGCAAGTACATATTGTTCATAATTTGTGAAACTATACGGTAATAGTTCTTGTAAAATCATTTCTAATCCCGCTTGTTCATTCGTATGCGTTGCATATGTCTCATACATCATCACAAATAATCGAACGATATCTTGTATGAAGACGGTATTTTCTTGTTCCGTTATCGTTTCTTTTACTTGTTTATAAGTAAAGGAAAGCCAATCTTTAGCGCGGTCCCACTCCATCGCACTTAATAACTCTTCTAACCAATAGAAGTAAAGGCTCACAACAGAAGAAGGCTGTTTTTCCAGTAATTCCATTGCCGATACATCTTCACCGTTTAAAAAGAGCAGGTGAGAAGATGCTAATGCTTTGGAAAGTGGATTGATTTTAGTATCGATTCGTTTTTTTTCTTCTTGTAGCTGCTCTTCTGTTCTTAACAGTTCACCCCATACGTGACGATAAATGAAGAATCGCTCTTGTGTATAGGCATCGGTAGAGAAGAATGCTTCATGTATGAGCCGCGCTGTTTCTTCTAAAATCGGTTTGGATTCTTCTGGAATCGCCTCTGTTTTTAGGTCCCTAACGGTAGATTCAACTTTATCAACGAATAGGCGAACGACGTTAACTGGTTGGTGATAAGAATATAGTTTGTTTGCTTCAAATTCTTGAATTTCTTCTAATAATTTTTGAAAGCAATAAAGTGCCGCGTGCAACTTAAATAATTCATGAATAGCAACGATGCGCGGAGCTTTCCGTTCTAATTTTGTATAGAAGTCTGTAAAAAGACTCATAAGAAAATACATTTGTTTATAAGTGAGCCGCGCTTGTTCTTTTTTAAATGATTCATATTCATTTTCAAAGTATGTTTGCCAACTTTTATAATCCATTTCTTCAAAAGCTGATGATTGCAATACTTGTCGTGCAGTTCGAATAGGAGGAAGAGAAGGTTTTGTATTATTTTTGAATAAAGTTAATACATCTCCTACTTGCCCAAAACTAGAAGCTGCAGATAGTAACACAGCAAGCATATGCTGACATTGCGTTGGCGCGAAGCAATCGCAATAGCTTTCAGTGACATTACGAATCGGGATGTGAACGCTATATACACTGCCTTCAGCATTTACAGTTCCGGATAGCGTATAGCCATCAAAGTCAACGTTATAGACAACACCACTACGATATAGTTGCCGAGCTGTAGCGACATGCTCTTGATCAGCAACTTGCTGTGGATCAAGCCCTTGAACGAACTCATTCGCAATCATCATAATTTCATCTTTCGTAATTGAGTCTTGCAGCATAATATTCCTCCGTACACAGATTTCATTCCTTTACCATTATAAACAAAAAATGCTCAAAACAGAAAAAATGAAATTCTAATTACACAATTGGAAAATCATGGTAATATATATGAAGTTAATTTTGTATATTACCATATGTTTATAGGGAGAGAGTTAGCTTGTCAGATTTATAGAAGAAATTAGGTAGTGGAATGAATAAGATACAAGAGGGAATAGAACAAGGAAAGCAGAAGTTGCAAATTGCACAAGAAATTGCTCAATTGAAAAAGGGAATGCAAGTGTAAATGCAGATATCGCAGAGGTTGATGAAGTAAATGATGGCTTCCATTATGGTTTATTATTACTTGTGATTCCGTTATTCCTTATGTTTAGCGCAGGTAGAAAGTTAGTAGAATTACCGACTACTAATATGTATATTACACTAGCGGTATGCAGTGGCTCTTACACAATTATGATGATTGTAATGAACATAATTTCTAAGTTTTGAATTGATGTATCTGGAAATGTAATGAATTTATTCGAGGCAATTGGCACGGTGCTATCTATGCAGAATTCATTTATATATTTAACTTTGTTTAGTTTCATTGTGACATATGTAGCGGCTTTCGCTGGAATGAAATTAGCTAAGAAATAGGGGGAGAGCATATTGAAGTTTTGTGGAACTTGTAAAAATCAGCTTGCAGACCATTTGAACTTTTGTCCTGAGTGTGGAAGTAAAGTAGAAGAAATTGCTGATCAAACAGCTTCTTCTCATTCAGAAATGCGTAGAGCAACAAGGCGAGTGAAAAGTAAGAAAAACATGTTTTTACTTATAGGTTTTGTCATTGTTGTTGCTATTTTGTTTGGCGCATATAAATTCGGTGCAAGCAAGTTTTCGAAGGAAAAGCAAGTAAATGCAATGATCGAAGCATTCCAAAAGAAAGATGTGAATGCAATCGATGAGTTTTTGAAAGTAGACGATCCAAGCTTAAAAGTGAAGACAGAAGATATTAAAGCTTACATACGTTATTTAAAGGATAATCCTTCGTACAATAAAGCATTACTGTCTTATTTACAAAAAGAAACAGTAAATCAAAAGTTAGCAAGTGATAATGCATCTTTTAAAGATGGGCAAATTATAGAAGACGGGAAAGAGTGGTTCTTATATCCGAAGTATAAGTTCAGCATGAAATCTTATTGCATGAGTGTTAGCACAACTGCAAAGAATGCTGAAATATATGTAAATGATAAAAAAGAAACAGAGCTTTCTAGTGATAAAACCTCAAAAGAATTAGGTCCATACTTCCCAGGTGCTTATGTTGTAAAGGCGAAGACAGAACTTACTGAATTAGAGACAGAAAAAGAAGTAGATCTAGCAGACGAAAAGAATGGGACAGTAGAAGTGAATTTGTCACTTGAAGGAAATTATGTAACCATTTCTTCCGATGAAAGCGACGCAACTGTTTTTGTTAATGGTAAGAAACGCGGAAAATTAAGTTACGGTAGCTATAAACTTGGTCCTGTACCGACAGATGAAACGGTAGAAGTACATTTAGAGAAAAACACTGACTTTGGTGTCATTAAATCCGAAAGCATCAAAGTTGGAGACCAAAGCACATATTATTTAAAGTTCCCGAAAGAAGCTTCAAGCTCAGCAGTTGGTGACTTTGTACAAAATCATATTTATAATAACGTGCGTGCAATTGCATTAAATGATTTTAGCTTAATTGAAAGTGATTATGATAAGAGCGGGAAATCGTATAAGGAAGACCGTGATTACTTGCAATATCTACACAAAAAAGGAATTACAGAAGATTTATTAACAATGGGAATTCGTAATGTAGAGCGTCAAAGTGAAACGAAGTATAAAGTAACGACATATGAAGAATATCATATTCGTTATGGTGATGGCTCTGTAAAATTCAAAAGCTTTAATAATGACCATATCGTTACTGTTAATGGAAATGGAAAGATATTGTACCATTCTCTTGGAGCGAATAATACGCTGAAATCAGAGGAAGTATCTGGTCCGACTCGTTAATATTAAGAGAGACTGTTCATTTTTGAACAGTTTCTTTTTTTATGTAGCACCGCTATTTTCAATCTTTGTCGGTAAATCGATATTTCATGTCGAACCGTTGATATATTGTAATTTATGATAGATATATTCGGAAAATCATTGATATAGTTTTCTCTACTCGTATTTATGAAGGGAAAATAAAAAAGGATATCACTTAGTCGGAAAATTCTACTAGGTGATACCCTTTTTGGCAATTAGGAGCGTGTTTGCTTTAATATCGCTTGTACATATGGATCCTGTAATATTTGTTCTATAAACGGTAGCATTCCTTGCTCGAATGGAATATCAATAGGAAATGGCTTTTGAGAGCCTGGCTTTATTCCATATTGTACGATTTTGTAATGTGTATTTTCTTCAGACTTGAGCACAATTAATTTATAGCGATTGTCATCATTTGCGAGTGAGAAGTCAATTGCGATAGCATCATATGTTATATCATCTTTATATATGTACGGTTTTGGTGTACCGACCCAGTCTACCTTAGCTTTTAAATTCATGGACGTCACCTCCTTATATGTATTATATAAAAAATAAAAGCCAGCTCTCAATAAAGAGAACCGGCTGTAATTTAGCAGTCATTGGTTATTTTAAAATTTTCACTTTAACAGTTTTGCGTCCCCATTTTTGAGCAGCGCTATCTGATCCAAGTAGGATGTCGATACGGTTACCTTTAATTGCGCCGCCAGTATCTCCAGCGATAGCTTCTCCGTAACCTTCTACCCATACTTTAGATCCTAATGGGATTACTTTCGGGTCAACAGCGATCATTTTCATGTTTGGGTTCGCTGTTAAGTCATGACCCATTGCAGTTAATACACGGCCGCCGTATGTGCCACCGTTTTCACTTGGGTGAGCTGTATATGCTGTAGCTACAACTGTTAACTCACGACCATTAGAAGGTTCGCTAGTTTCAGCAGCTTTCACAGCAGGCTTAGCAGCTGGTTTTGCTTGTGCTGCAGGTGCTTGAGCTTTAGCTGGTGCTACAGTTTTAGCAGGAGCAGGTTGTTCTTGTTTCTCGATAACAGGTGCTGTACCTGTTAAGAAAGGAACGTGAACATAAGCCGTTTTCCCGTTATATTCAAATTGTAACCACTCATTTTGTACTTGGTTCGTTGTTTCGATCATATCGTCTTTCTTAAGCGTTCCAAGAATTTCTGAGTTTGTGTTCGCTTCAGCACGTACATTTAATACGTTAGCTGTTACATAGTAAGAGTTCTTTGTAAACTCTGCACTTACGAATGCGTCTTTACCATCTAATTTGATTTGTGACCATCCGTTTTCTGTATTTAGAACATCTAATTTATGACCATTCTGTAATTTACCGACAACTTTTGATTCAGTAGTAGGGTTTTCTCGTACGTTTAGTACGTCTGTTGTTACAACAGTTTCTGCATTAGCAGATGCGGTGAAAATCCCAAGACCAAAAACTGCTGCTGTTGCTATTCCAATTAATTTTTTCATGATAGCCTCCATTGCGTTTGTTTTCGTGTCCTCATTATAGCAACAGATTTTTTCGGGTTTTGGGAAAACACACAATTACAAACCATTCGTAATAAGTCGTTAACACTTTGTAATATAGCTAGAATGAGAGGAAAGCGTTTTTCATTCCATATAATTAGTAGGTTTCTAGTTATATTCAAAATATTTAATACAACATATTTTTTTCGGTGTAAATAAAAATATTACAGGGGTGTTACGTGATGATTACTATACAGTTACACTCCTTGAGTATTTTACCGTTTTATGGGTAATATAGTTATATAAACATAAACATCTCGTTTGTGAAGTTATAAACACGCGCTATATACTAGCAAAAAACCGCATAATTGTTACAAGAAGAAAGGGTTGTAAAGAATAAATCTGCCCTTTTTAAAAACTGTAACACATCCTTTTTGGGGAAATCTCTTCCCATCCGCATTTTTCTCACACAATTTGACAGTAGTATTCCAATCTTGTAGCTCTTGCAGAGTGGAAAGGTTGTACGGAAGGTAAGGCTGTCCATAAGAACTCTAATTGGTGAAGGCAAAACTAAGAGAGCCGAAAGAAAATCACCACAAAAAACTATGGTTTTCTATCCGATTTAACATATCGGAATTTATGATTTTTACAAGAAATGAAACATACGAAGGGGGATTTGATGAGGAAACTGACGAAAACATTTATTGTCTCATTAACATTATGTATTGCATTTACACTTTGGGGGATTATTCCCGAATCTATTATTGGAAAAGGTAGCTTAGGAAATGTAACGACTGTAATTCAAGCTGCGTTAGTTAGTAAGTTTGGATGGTTCTATATTATTTCCGTTTCTATTTTCTTAGGAATTGCTATTTTCTTAATTGTTTCTAAGTACGGTTCGATTCGTTTAGGTAAAGAGGATGATGAACCTGATTATAGTTATATGACATGGTTTGCTATGTTATTTAGTGCCGGTATGGGAATCGGTTTGGTTTTCTGGGGTGTCGCAGAACCGATGAACCATTTATACACACCTCCGTTTGGAGAGAGTGCGACTGAAGAGAGTGCACGCCTTGCACTTCGTTTCTCATTTTTCCATTGGGGATTACATCCGTGGGGATTATATGCACTTGTAGCATTATGTATTGCGTATTTTACATTTAGAAAAGGAAGAGCAAGTACAATTAGTGCGACAGTGGGTCCGCTATTTAAAGGCGGTGAACATGGCCGTATTGCACATACGTTTGATGTTCTAGCTGTATTTGCGACAGTATTTGGTGTGGCGACATCATTAGGACTTGGGGCAAAGCAAATTGCGGGTGGTGTTAGTTATTTAACATCCATTCCAAACTCATTACCGACACAGCTAGTAATCATCGGAATTGTAACTGTTCTTTATATGCTATCTGCGCAAACGGGACTCGATAAAGGAATTAAATATTTAAGTAATGCGAATATTATTTTAGCGTTTGCACTTATGATAATTGTATTATTTGCAGGTCCAACAAACTTTATTATGAATTATTTCACTTCAACAATCGGTTCATACATTCAAGAATTGCCAAGTATGAGTTTCCGTTTAAGTCCATTAAATGAAGGCGGAAATCAATGGATTCAGTCATGGACAATTTTCTACTGGGCATGGTGGATTGCATGGTCACCATTCGTAGGTACGTTTATTGCTCGTGTGTCACGCGGGCGTACAATTCGTGAATTTGTTGTTGGTGTGTTACTCGTACCAACAGTAATTGGTGCGCTTTGGTTCTCTGTTTTCGGAGGAACAGGTATTCACATGGAGCTATTTGATGATGCAAATATATATGGACAAATTAAAGAAATGGGCACAGAAGTAGGATTGTTTGCGATGTTAGACCAAATGGGTAGTATGGGACCGGCTTTATGTGTGTTAGCCATTTTACTTATTTCAACATTCTTTATTACATCGGCAGACTCTGCTACGTTTGTTCTAGCGATGTTAACGACACATGGTAGTTTAAACCCACCAAATCGCATTAAAATGGTTTGGGGCATTGTTCTAGCGGCATTAGCTTCGATCTTATTGTATGTTGGTGGATTAGAGGCGCTGCAAACTGCGTCGATTATTGCGGCATTCCCATTTGTATTTGTTATTTTCTTTATGATTGCAGCACTATTTAAAGAGTTGCAAAAAGAAGGACGTATGAAACAGCATTAATAATAGAAGAAAAAAATTCTGTATATATAAATAGTATTAGGACTGTCGAATGTCGGCAGTCCTTTTTCACTGTTCTATACTATTGTAGGAAAATCATTACTTTGTTACGGAATACTATAGATATCGGTAATTTAAAAAGAAAAATCGATATAGTTCGACAATATCTGATATTTTACACGTTATATTCATATTTTTGACAAAAATATGTCGGAAATGTGTTGTCACTTTTATGTATATGTGCTATATTATTTCCTGTAAGCGATTTCAAATATTTTTAAATCGCATTCAAGGGGGACATCTAGAATAATGAAACGTTACGAAAGAAAGTGGAAGCATATTTGTTTGAAACGTGTGGCACATCGCAATGTCCAAGAAAGCACGGAACCTAAGACTGAAACGCGCAAAGAGCAGCAAGAAAAGCAACTGGTTCTACAAAAATAGCAATCACTTTTTCGTATATAAATGAAGGTCGATCGTTCGTTGGGGGATGGACGTGAAATTACTTTCAGCTAAGGGGTATTGTCTGATATATAGTATTACGGTAAAAAATAAGCACAGAGCTTACGGCGCTCTGTGCTTATTTTTTATTCCGTAAAAGCCCGATTGATGAGGGCTAATAATCAGTGGGAAATGAATAACCCCACTGATTAAAGTTTCACTTTATTTTTCCTTTTTAAATCGTACTGTTTTATCCCAGCCAATTACTTGTTTCTTGCTCTTTGCACGTAAGTAAAGAATGAGACTGCGAATAAACAAATACGTAAAGAGCTGTGCGTACGTAAAGTACATAATGACGCTTATGAAAATGTTGGTTGGTGTAAAGGTTCGTTCGACGCTCTGGGCACTAAATAATTGAGAAACATATGTAATATATGCGACATACCACATAAATAGTAATGGAATGCTGTATTGAATTTGGAATATCCCGAGCAGTCCAATTACAAACCAAACGTTTGAAATGATTAAGAATAGCCAAAATACGACATATACTAAAACTTGCTGTAAGGAATGGACGAGTAGCTTTCCTTTAAAGAAGCTTAGCGAAGAAAACATTTTTTCTAAAATATATAAGTTTCCTTGAAGCCAACGTGTACGCTGTTTAATAAGAATTTTTAAATGTTCAGGTTCTTGTTCCCATGTAATCGATTCCGGGACGATTGGTAAGAGATATCCTTTTTGGGTAATTCTCAATGTTAATTCGGCATCCTCTGCAATTGCATAAGGATCATAGCCGCCAAGTTCTTCTAATGCGGAACGACGAAGAAGCATGTTTGTTCCGGTCAGTGAGCCTGTTTGGAATAATAGCCAGCGTCCAGATTGCATAAGGAGCTGGAAAATCTGAAATTCTAATGAAATCATTCGTGTAAGCCAATTTCTCTTTTCATTTACTGTACGAACGTGTCCAACTGCTCCAACGGCATCCTGGATGGTTTCAGCATGTTCTACGAGCATTCGCAGTGCATGTGGTTCAGGTTGATTATCTGCATCGTAAACACAGAAGTATTCACCATCTGAAATGCTAAGACCGTAGTTTAATACACGCGATTTTCCTTTCGGTTCGCCAGGTGGTACACGAATGTGATGAATATGAGCATAAGCTTTGTCGAAATCATCGCCAATTTCAGGTGTTTCATCTTGAGAGTTATCGTTTAATAAATAAACGTTTAATTTGCCCGGGTATTCAATCTTTGCCATCGCTTCTAATGTATCTTTAATAACGACACCCTCATTATGGGCAGGTATTAAAATATCTACACTTGGATAATGTTCTAGCGTACGATCTTTTCGTTTACTATTTCGATGAATTAAGCCCGCGAGTGTTAAGAGAGAGTAGTAAACGAGTAGGCCTGAGAATAGAAAGGCAGTAAAAATAAGTACATATTTGATTGAAAATGTGATGCTAATCCAAAATACGAGTACGCAGAACAGAAGGAATAAAAGGAGTATAACGAGTGTCATCATAATAATGTCTGTCCTTTTGTGTTGATTTGTTCTCGTTTTATTTTAATATCTTGAATTGCTTCAGCGGCAAGCCATTGCTCCATTTTTGGATGTAGACGGTTCATTACAATATCAGCACCAGCTTCATTTGTGTTTTGTAATAAAATGACCAATGTATTGCTTTCATATTCAGCAGCAAGGTCAAAGTCAGTTCTTACTGTATCAACTAATAATGAAGCTACACGATCCATGACACTTTCCTTCGTATATTTACTAAAGGAAGTGAAATCAAAGAAAATAATCATGCCTGTTTCATTACGACGATCCATCGCAGTCCTTAATAATGCTTGTCGTCTTTCGAATTCTTGCCTTGTTAATAGTTTTGATTCTCCGATGTATTGCTCCAACACTCTCACTCGTTCAGTTAACTCTTTATTTTTAAGGATGACCTTTTTTAATAGGTGGGTTGAAATATAAACAATGAAGAAGTTAGCTGCCATTAGGAAGTGGGTAATGATATATTCCCATTGTTCTGATGTACTCCATAAGTGAAGCCACGCTTCATAAAATAAATAGAATACTGAAATGATGGCTCCCAGTATAAAGAAAATAAATGCTGTTTTATCAGCTAAAAATAGGAATAGTACATTTATGATGACATATATAATTGTAAAAATGAGCGCGTGCTCATATTTCGTCACATGTACAGTAGTAAAATAAAATAAAATTTGTAAAATCCACATAGAAAGGACTTTATAGGATTTATCTTTCACGAAACTTTCCTCCTTAAAGATAATTCATGCAGGATATTTGTAGTATGCACAATTATTAATAAATGGACCGTGTAGCTGGAATTTTTTTTAAAGCGTGCGACATCAAATAGTATCCCTCTTGTGCAAGAAAAAATAAACAGACATACTAATTATCGTAACATATCATCTAGATATCTAGACATGTGGTGTTTAGTATATATGAAAATTATATTTATAGTATACAAAAAAGTCTCCTCTTTAAAAGAGGAGACTGTACATTAATTTATAGGAACATCATACCTGCAACTGCTGCGTTTAAGAAGTTCGCTAGTGTACCAGCAATAACTGCTTTAATCCCTAATTGTGCAATTTGTTTACGGCGAGTAGGAGCTAATGTTCCTGTTACACCTAATTGAATTGCGATAGAAGAGAAGTTTGCAAAACCACAGATTGCGAATGTTAAAATCAGATTTGTTTTTGCAGAGAACTCTGCCATGTGAGGTCCTAAGTTTGCGTATGCAACGAATTCGTTGATTGCAAGTTTTTGACCGATAAAGCTTGCTGCTTGTATAGCTTCACCCGGTGAAACCCCGATTAAGATTGCAAATGGTGATAGTAAGTAACCGAAGATTAAATCAAGGCTAAGTTTAATATCGAACCAAGAACCAACCCATCCTAATAAGCCATTTAATAAAGCGATTAATGCGATGAAAGCCATTAACATTGCTGCTACGTTAATAACAAGTTGCATACCCTCAGATGCACCACGTGCAGCTGCATCGATAACGTTTGCGTCTTCACGTTCTGTAGAAAGTTCAACGTTATTATCTACTTTTTCTGTTTCTGGCATAATTAGTTTTGCAATTAATAAACTTGATGGAGCTGCCATAATTGCTGCTGCTAATAAGTGTTCTAACGGAATTCCCATTGCTGCGTAGCCGACAAGAACTGATCCGGCAACAGCTGTCATACCACTTACCATAATAGTGAAGAATTCACTGTTAGTTAAACGTGCTAAGTATGGTTTAATTAAAATTGGTGCCTCAGTTTGTCCTAAAAATACAGTTGTTACTGAGTTTAAACTTTCTGCTTTCGAGGTTCCAAGAAGTTTACTTAATGCGCCACCAACAATACTAACAAATTTCTGCATAATACCGAAATGATATAAGATTGCAACTAATGAACTAATAAATACAATTGGAAGTAGTGCTTGAATCACGAAGATAAATCCCCAAGGTCCTTTTGCGTTGACTAAATCCCCAGCAACGAACCTAATTCCCTCGTAAGAAAAATTAATTAATCCTTGAACACCGTCAGCAGCGTGTTTTAAAACTGCTTTTCCAGCATCCCATCGTAATACGATAAATGAAAATGACATTTGTAATGCTAGCGCGATTAAGATTGTGCGCCAATTAATAGCTTTGCGGTTGGAAGATAATAAGAAAGCGATTGCTAATACTCCAATCACGCCGCCAATTCCCCATAAAACATTCATGCAGTGTATGCTCCTTCCTCATAGTAAAAAAGTGTATAAACCAGTTGTCTATACTTTTGCGAATATAACATCTTAAGTAACTTATCATAATGGACATCGGAGGTCAAACGTCTAACGAAAAGTTTAAATAAAAAGAAAATTCTTTGAAAAAACACATATAAAATGAATCGACATGAAATAGGTTATGTTTTTTGTGGAAATATATTCATTGTGATAACGTTTTGGATGATTTTTATAGAATATAGTGTATGAAATAAGGAAATGAACGCATAATTTTTGCGTAGAGAGAATGAAAGGGGATTACTATATTGAGCCCTTTAAAAAAGAGCCTTCTAGTAAACTAGAAGGCTCTGAAACTATCATTTAAGGTGCTTTTGTATACCCTAAGAAATGGCTTTTCCAATAAGAATTGTTTAATGAAACGATTGCTACACCTTTATCTCCAGCTTGGATAAACGATCCACCTCCAAGGTAAATACCCATGTGAGAAGGACCTGCTTTATAAGTATTTTGGAAATAAATTAAGTCGCCTGGTTGTGGACTTGAAGTTTTTGGTAAGCTACTCCAATATCCTGCAACACTTTGGCGGCTAATGTTATGGCCAAATTTCTTAAATACGTGGTAGATGTAACCACTGCAGTCAACACCATTAGCAGAAGAACCGCCCCAAACGTATGGCACGCCTTGCATAGATTTCGCGTATGCAAGTATAGAAGAACTGTCACCGCTATTGTTGCTTGTATTGTTATTGTTATTATTATTATTATTTTGATTTTCATTAGGCTTATTATCTACTGCGCCCCCAACTGGTGTTTTAGATAGGAAACGTGTTCCAATGTAACCAGTTTGGCCATTGTAGTTAATTTTGCTCCATCCAGAGTTTTCAGAGATTACTTGAACCTTCTGTCCTTGTGGAAGTGCGCCTATGATTCTATAATTTGTACCTTCGCCGCTACGTACATTTAGTGCAGAAGCATTAATGTAGTAGTCGCCAATTGCACCTTGGTTAGGTTGCTCAGGTTGTTCAGGAGTAGTAGTGCCACCTTTAACGAATTTTACGAATTCGCTGCTAACGTAGCCTGTTTTTCCCTGATAATTAACTTTAAACCAGCTACCTTCAGATCCAACTACGTTTAATTTCGTACCATTTAATACGCCACCAATTACGCTATGGTAAGTAGCAGGGCCCGTACGAACACGTAGTGATGTTGCGTTAACGACGTAAGTGCCACCAGTTTGAACAGTTACATTATTGTTTTGTTCCTGGTTGTTACCTTGCGTGGTGTTTTCGTTAGAACCGCCTTTTGTTACGTAGTCTTTGCTTAAGTAAGCTGTTTGTCCTGCATAATTGATTTTGAACCAATCTTGAACTTCGCCTATAACTTGTACTACTTGTCCTTTTTTCACAGAACCTATAGTTGTATGAGAAGTGCTAGGACCTGTACGAACGCGAAGGGAAGATACGTTTACTGTATAGTTTCCACTTGCTGGTTTTACAGTATTATTCGTATTGTTGTTTGAAGAACCTGCATTAGAAGAAACACTAGATACGAATTCGCCACTTACATAGCCAACTTTTCCATTATGGTTGATTTTCACCCAACCATTTTCTTGACCAATTACGTTTAATGTTTGTCCTTCATATACACGTCCTGAAACAGAACTAGAAGTGTTAGGAGCGGTACGTACACGTAATACATCAGCAGTAACTTTATTGTTTCCACCTGTACTTACATTGTTATTTGTTTTTTTCCCATTTTTTGATACAAATTCACCACTCACATAACCTGTTTTCCCATTATGGTTAATTTTGAACCAACCATTTTCTTCTCCAATTACGTTTAATGTTTGACCATTATAAACGCGAGAGATGATGTCGTGAGAAGTACTTGATCCTGCACGAACATGTAGCACGCTAGCATTCACCGTATAAGATGAACTGTTTGATGTGGAAGCTTGGACAGTTTGTGTAGCAGCTTTTTGTGTGTTTTGTTCAGGGGCAGCTTGAACGCTATCAAGTGTAGGTGCTGCTCCTCCTGCTACAGACACTGCCGCAAGACCGGCAAGGTATTTTTTCATAATTTGTCGATTCCTTTCTGTCTGTAATGTAGTGAAGAAATATTTACCAACTGTTAAAAATTCTAAAGAGCATGTCGATTACTGTCAAGACTTATGCGGGAATCTGAATATGACAAAAAGATTACAAGAAAAAATCAAGGTATAAATCTACACCTTGATTTTTATTTAAATACATATGTTGGATGTAGAGAGATTTGAAATTATTCGTGTTTAAGAAGATGACATGTTGGATTGTAACAAGCTTTGAAAAAAGGATTTTTGTAGCATTTTTGTGATAGGGCCAACTTGACCATCTTGAATTGCAGTTCCATCAAGGTGGGTCATCGGTAAAATTTCAATAGTCGTTCCCGTAAAGAAGCATTCATCTGCTTGATAAACATCGCGAATGCTGAACAGTTCTTCTTGTACAGGAATACGAAGGGTTTTCGCTAAGGAAAGGATATATTGACGAATAATGCCATTTAAAATAAGGTGATTGGCTGGATGTGTGTAAAGAGTTCCATTTTTTATGAGAAAGAAATTAGAACAGCTCCCCTCAGTTACAGTACCGTTTCGTACGAAAAGAGCTTCTTTACAACCTTTGCGTTCAGCTTTCGTAGCAGCTAATACATTGGGTAATAAATTTAAAGATTTGATATCACAGCGTAGCCAGCGCGTATCTGGTTCTGATATAGCACGTACACCATATTCAATCCATAAAGCTGGTCTTTCCTTCTTTGTAATATAGGCATAGATTGTCGGAGGGACGTCATATGAGAATGCATGGGTACGAGCTTGTACACCACGAGCTACTTGCAAATAAATAGTACCATCTTCGTGGAAATTATTACTTTCAATTAGTTTGTAAAGTAGGATAATAAGCTCTGCTTTTGAGAAAGGAAGTGATAATTCTATTTCTTCCATGGAGCGATATAACCTTGTGATATGCGGATCTAATAAGTGAAAGTTCCCTTTATATAGGCGAATAACCTCATAGACACCATCTCCAAACTGCAAGCCTCTTTCTTCAAGTTCTATGTACGCGCTATGTTTTGTTGTATCAATAACTGCATCATTCCATAGTACAAATTTTTCGTATGCCAATTTTCGTCCCATCCTTTCGTTAGTACATGAATAAAAAGCACTCTAGTTATTTTTATGTGAGCAATTCTCTTCATATGACGTATATGTATTTGAAAATTATAGAGAAGTAGTGGTGATTTATAGCATTTTGTATATACAAATTCGAAAATGAGAAATAAGAATCCTGCTTTTTGAAATAAAAAAAGCAACATTCGTATTGAATGCTGCACAAGGAGGGTAGCTATCTTTCGTAGGGACATCGTCTTATTAAAAGTTTTAGTAAGACAATTATAAGAAAGTTGAAAACAAATGGTGCACATATTTCTCTAAGGGATCTTATCACAGATGAGAGATAAGAAATATGTGAAACCTCGTTTACATATTTTATTATAAAGATACTTCATTAATGTAGTGTAAATATTCGGTGAAGGTTATGTAATTTTAAAGTTAATGAATAGGAGAGGAAGGATAGTAGAAAATAAAAAAAGAGGCTGAGATTACTCAGCGCTCTTCTTTTCTTCTTTAATAGCTGTCTTTACTTCACCAGTTTTGATCTTGTTACTTTCAGAGAAGCGAAGTAAGTCACCTTCAATGATTTTGTCAGACATGTTCAATTCATTTTGGGCACGATCAATAAGTGGTTGAGATTCTTCTTTCGGTAATTGTACAACTTCGCCAGTGTTACGGTCGTAGAATGTACTGTTCGTGTACATGTACTTATCTGTAACGAAGCTACCGTCACGAAGAACAACGAATCCTTTATTATCAGGTGAGAATACATCATGACCGAATTGAATTTGATTCGTAGAATCTACACCAAGTAAGTTTAGAATTGTTGGTTTAATGTCAATTTCACCAGTTGGTTTTGAAATTGTTTTACCTTCTTTTTGACCTGGAACGTGAATAAACATCGGTGTTTTTTGTAAGTTCATATGGTCAAATGTAGTGATTTCTTCTTTTCCTAAGAACTGTGCCATTGCACGGTTATGGTTTTCAGAAATACCATAGTGATCACCGTAGAATACGATCACAGAGTTGTCGTAGATGCCTTCAGCTTTTAGACGCTCAATAAAGTGTTTCATTGCTTCGTCTAAATAGCGAGCAGTTACCATGTAACGGTCAAATACGCCATCACCAGAATTGTATTCATCGATTAATTTCGTACTGTCATCATAAGTGAATGGGTAATGGTTTGTTAAAGTAAGGAAGCGAGTATAGAACGGTTGCTTCACTTCTTTTAACATATCGACAGACTGATCAAAGTATTCGATATCTTTTAGTCCCCAGTTTAGTTTTGTTTCTGGCGTAATTTTGTAGTCAAGTTCGTTGTAGTAACGATCATAACCAAGTGCCGGATACATAATATTACGGTTCCAGAATGTTGCGTTGTTTGCGTGGAATACCGATGTGTGGTACCCTTGCTGACGTAAAATTTCTGGAGTTGCTGTGTATTCGTTGTTACCGTGTGTGAAGAATACAGCACCACGGTCTAGTGGATACATTGAAGTATCTACTAAGAATTCAGCATCAGATGTTTTTCCTTGCCCAGTTTGATGGAAGAAGTTATCAAAGTAATAACTTTCTTTCGTAAATTGGTTTAAGAATGGTGTAACTTCTTGTCCGTTAACTGTTGCACCAATTAAGAATGTTTGTAATGACTCAAGAGAGACAACAATTACGTTTTTCCCTTTTGCAGTACCGAACATATTTGGATCTGGTTTACTTTGTGTTGTTTTTACATAGTTTTCTGTTTCTTGTAACTTACTACCGTCGGCAAATGCTTTTTGCGAACTTGATTTTGCTTGTAAGCCAAGATCGTATGCTTGGTGTACATATAATCCTAAGTTTTTAACAAGCATAACGCGGTCGAATGAACGTGTTAATAGTTCTGGACGCTCAGCTTCTGCAAATCCTAGGTTTACGAAGAAAATAGCAATTGTTGACACGAAGTATAGGGAACGCATCGGACGTGCTACACGCTCTGTCGGTGCAAAATTTTTCTTCTTCTTCAATAGAACGAAGAATACGATAATATCTGCAAATGCAAGGATGATTTTGTAGTTAAATAATTCTTTCACACTAGAACCTAAACTTCCGAAATTAGACGTTTGTCCTAGTACTGGTAAAGTAACGAAGTCATTGTAGAATCCGTAGAACATTACGTTACCAACAAGAATGAACGTTAAGATAAAGTTAATTCCTAGTGCTATATAGTTACGTTTTTTTCCTTTTGCAAATAATGCAAGTCCCACAAACAGTAATGATGCTGCTAATGGACTAATGAATAAAATGAATTCTTGCATGAAAGATTCAAGTTTTAAATCAAAGCTAGTGCGTGTAATGATATAGGTTTTTAGCCATATGGCCAAAGCTACGAATAAAGTGAAACGCACATTTTGAAATTGTGATTTCAAGGTTTCTTTCATTCATTTCCACCCTTTCTCTATCAGGCTTGGTCGATTTTGGAGCGAAAAATGTTAAAATAAAAAATACATAGTTTCTTTTGCCATAATTAGAGCTTCTATATTCACCCATATACGACTTTAACTATGCATACCCTTTTTTGGTTTCTTTTGCTGCTCATAAGCATAACGTCATTTCTGTATTATACAACAAAATTCATTTCTGAGAAACACTATAACATTTTACATTTTTTGTATGTGATTTGTCACTACCAGAGAAAACTTTAACATTCGTTTATATGCCCGTCAACTAGAAAATATAACAAAAATAGAAAAGAATGTTAAGTGGAATTGAAAGTTTTTTGGTTGAGAAATATGGAATAGAAACTTTAAAATCGGTATCTAGAAAACAATTATATGAAGGGAAATGTAGAAAAATTAACGAACACTTGTTCTTTTTGGTTGTGTTTGTTACAATTAAATTTCATTGATAGATTATGTGTAATTTTGATGAACTTTTACTGATAACATATTGTAGCTTATTTTTTTTGAAAAATAGGGAGGCTTTTGAATGAAACAAAAATTTTCAGTTGAAGCGTTTTGGAAAAAAATAAAACATGTTGCGAAGCAGGCAGGGCAATCGGTAATTTATGCGAGTTTATTGTTGTTTTACGTTTTGCAAAGACCTGATGTTCCAAAACGAGTGAAAATTATTGTAATTGGAGCACTTGCTTATTTCATTGCACCGATCGATGCCATTCCAGATTTCATTGCTGGAGTTGGTTATACGGATGATTTAGGGGCGTTAACGGCTGCATTATTACAAGCGTCGTTATACGTTAATGAAGATGTGAAAGATAAGGCACGAGTGAAGTTGGCAGAATGGTTTGGTTCGGATATAGACACATCATTTATCGATCAGAAATTAGATCAATAGGTGAGAACTGTCATAGAGTGACAGGGCGAACGTAAGCGAGGAAGTGCATTATGCCATCAGGAAGAACGCATACGAAAATAAACTTAATATCCCTTCCGGTTGTTTTGTTTATGCTCTTTTCGTATGGATTAACAAATTTTGATTTTTTATTAACTTTTGCAATTGGATTTTTAGTAGGTACTTCATTTTTAACACCGGATTTAGATACGTACAGTAATGCGTATAATAAATGGGGATTCCTCCGCATTTTTTGGTATCCATATAGGAGCGTAATGCCCCATCGTTCCTTCTTCACACATACGATTATAATTGGTGATATTATTCGTATCGCATACATGTTAATCGTATTTTCTCCGTTTTTATTCCTATTAAATGTAATCGCACTCGATGGAAATTTAATAGAAATTGCGAAGAAACATGAGGTTGAAATTGTAACGTTCATAATGGGAATTGTAGTGGCGAGTACGCTCCACATTATAGCGGATAAAGTGAATACACGCCGAAAGAAAATGATGCGAAAAAAGAAGAAACGCAGAAGATAAAGAAACCGTCCCAAAAGGTATTTTGGGACGGTTTTTTTCTTATTAATAGGTAGGTTATGCTTGTCGCATTTTATAGTTAAGCTTTCAGTAATTTAATACCTTTTACGATATTCCAAATGAAGTAGTATAAGCTAATGATTCCGCAAATACATAGAACAATCATTGCTCCGATTCCAAGTGTTACATCTGGTTGATCAGATCCGATGCCCATAATTCCTAAAATAACTAATCCAATAAATGAAGCGATGCTTGGAATGATATGTGTCCATAGAGCACGTTTTGCATGTGGTTTTGTTTCAGAATCGCC
The DNA here is from genome assembly GCF_038005725.1 of Bacillus sp. FSL R12-0074. Classification (NCBI taxonomy): domain Bacteria; kingdom Bacillati; phylum Bacillota; class Bacilli; order Caryophanales; family Bacillaceae; genus Bacillus; species Bacillus sp. FSL R12-0074. The sequence goes on along the minus strand of NZ_JBBOTR010000001.1, from coordinate 5,027,683 downwards.
TACAATCCACACGATAATAGGGAATAAGATAGGCGCGAATAGTACGCTAAAGTATGATAAAGCTGCTAATATTTTGTTTCCGTTCATATATATCACCTCATAAGTAATGTCCGTTGTTTATACCTTTAGTATGCAGTAAATTTGGCGAGCTTCCTATCGATTAACATTACAAGAATGTGACTCTTTTGTAAGATTTCTATTTTAAATAATAAAATTTTCAAAAAAATCTTTTTAAATGAAAATTGTTGTGATAAAATTAATGAAAACGTTTTCCTGAACGTTTTTTTATTTTAGGCTTAAAGGTATGATGACCTGATAGTCTATTGATGGGATTATGTTTATTTAAAAGGGGATTATTGAGGGGGAGAGAACAATGAACACATGGACACAAGTTTATGATCCGTTCGGGAACATTTGGATTTCTGCAGCGGTCGCACTTATTCCGATTATCTTTTTTTTCTTAGCTTTAGCAGTTTTCCGCATGAAGGGGTATGTGGCAGGATTTATTACAGTTGTACTTACAATTTTGGTGGCGCTATTTGCATATAAAATGCCATTCACAATGGCAATGGCAGCGACGGGATACGGTTTCTTATACGGATTATGGCCAATTGCATGGATTATTATTATGTCAGTATTTTTATATAAAATTTCTGTGAAAACAGGTCAATTTGATGTTATTCGTGCATCTGTATTATCAATTACGAATGACCATCGTTTACTTGTTATTTTAATCGGTTTTTCATTTGGAGCATTTTTAGAAGGAGCAGCAGGATTTGGTGCACCAGTAGCGATTACGGCAGCGCTTCTTGCAGGCCTTGGCTTAAATCCTTTATATGCGGCTGGTCTTTGTTTAATCGCAAATACTGCACCAGTAGCATTCGGAGCAATGGGGATTCCAATTACAGTAGCTGGACAAGTAACTGGTATTGATCCGCATAAAATCGGGCAAATGGCTGGACATCAATTACCGTTCTTATCATTATTTGTTCCGTTCTTTATCGTATTTTTAATGGATGGATTTAAAGGGGTAAGACAAACATGGCCTGCTCTATTTGTAGCGGGTAGTTCATTTGCAATTACACAGTTTATTACAGCGACATTTTTAGGACCAGAACTTCCTGATATTACGTCAGCACTTGTAAGTTTAGTGAGTTTATCTCTATTCTTAAAAGTTTGGCAGCCGAAAGAAATTTATCAATCTAAAGAAGCGAATAGTGAAGTAGCTGCGGCGACGACGGTGACATCTATGCCGAAACTAACAGCAGGAAAAGTAGTAAAAGCATGGTCTCCGTTCATTATTTTGACTGTGATGGTAGTCATCTGGAGCCAGAGTTTCTTTAAAGCATTATTCGCTCCGGGTGGCGCTTTAGAAAGTCTCGTATTTAAATTTGAAGTTCCAGGCTTGCACAATTTAGTAATGAAAGCAGAGCCAATTGTAAATAAACCAACACCTTATGAAGCAATCTTGAAATTAGATATTTTATCAGCGACTGGAACAGCAATTTTAATTGCTTGTATCATTTCTATCTTTATTTTGAAAATGAGTGCAAAAGATGCAGTAGCAACATTTAAAGAAACGTTAAACGAACTAAAAATGCCAATTCTATCTATCGGATTCGTATTAGGATTCGCATTTATCGCAAACTATTCTGGTCTATCTTCTACATTAGCGTTAGCACTTGCAGGAACTGGCGGACTATTCCCGTTCTTCTCACCATTCCTAGGCTGGATCGGTGTATTCTTAACAGGATCAGATACGTCTGCGAATGCATTGTTTTCGAATTTACAAGCAATTACAGCGCAGCAAGTCGGTGTATCTGAAGTGCTTCTCGTTGCAGCAAATACAACGGGCGGTGTAACAGGTAAAATGATTTCTCCGCAATCGATTGCGATCGCTTGTGCGGCAGTTGGTCTTGCTGGGAAAGAGTCAGATTTGTTCCGATTTACATTGAAGCATAGTTTATTCTTCGTAATTATTGTTGGGATTATGACGTATGTACAGGCTTATTATTTAACTTGGATGATTCCGTAAACAGCAAAAGAAATAACCTTTGCATTTTTCAGATTATAGTGTATGATGGGAAAGTATTGAAAATTAAATCAGTGATAAACTGGGGGTGCCTAACGTATGCGTAGGCTGAGAGAGAAGCGCGTGAACTTCTTAACCCTTTGGACCTGATCTGGCTCGTACCAGCGTAGGGAAGTTAACGGCTTTACATAATTATGTCTTTATGAGCCAGGTCCTTGTTTTTTTATGGACCTGGCTCTTTTTATTTTGGCATACGCTGGCCATATCTCGTCCTTGTCACGAACAGGGGGGCAATAAAGGTTATGAAACAATCTGTTTCAGCTGAGCAAATTGAATTGAAATCGAGTTTACCAGGAAGTAAGAAAGTATATGTGAATGGACCACGCGAAGGTATGAAAGTACCGATGCGCGAGATCGAACAAAGCGAAACGAACGGTGTCCCAAATCCGCCAATCCGTGTGTATGATACGAGTGGTCCTTATACGGATCCTGCGTATAAAGTGGAGCTGGAAAAGGGGATTCCAACGCCACGTCATTCTTGGATTGTTGAGCGCAGAGATGTAGAAGCATATGAAGGACGTGAAGTGAAACCAGAGGATGACGGCGTGAAAGTGGCTTCGAAATATACACCTGTTTTCCCGCAAATGGATCGCCAGCCGCTTAGAGCAAAGCAAGGTGCAAACGTTACGCAAATGCATTATGCACGTAATGGCGTTATTACGTCTGAGATGGAATATGTTGCGATTCGTGAAGGGGTAGAGCCTGAATTTGTTCGTAAGGAAATCGCGGAAGGTCGCGCGATTTTACCAGCGAATATTAACCATCCGGAAGCAGAACCGATGATTATCGGACGTAATTTCCATGTGAAGGTAAATGCGAATATCGGAAACTCTGCCGTATCTTCTTCTATTGCAGAAGAAGTAGAGAAGATGACGTGGGCGACTCGCTGGGGTGCAGATACGATTATGGATTTATCTACAGGTAAAAATATTCATACAACACGTGAGTGGATTATCCGTAATGCTCCTGTACCAGTTGGAACTGTTCCCATTTATCAAGCGCTTGAAAAAGTAAACGGAATTGCAGAGGATTTAACGTGGGAAGTGTATCGTGATACGTTAATTGAGCAAGCGGAGCAAGGCGTTGATTACTTTACGATTCACGCTGGTGTATTACTTCGCTACATTCCAATTACTGCAAAGCGTACGACAGGTATTGTTTCGCGTGGTGGTTCGATTATGGCGCAGTGGTGTTTATTCCATCATAAAGAAAACTTCTTATATACTCATTTTGAAGAGATTTGTGAAATTATGAAGCAGTACGATGTTTCGTTCTCTCTTGGAGATGGATTACGTCCAGGTTCGATTGCAGATGCAAATGACGAAGCACAATTCTCTGAGCTTGAAACACTTGGTGAATTGACGAAAATCGCTTGGAAACATGATGTGCAAGTTATGATTGAAGGACCTGGGCATGTACCGATGCACTTAATTAAAGAGAATATGGAGAAAGAGCTTGATATTTGTCAGGGCGCGCCGTTCTATACACTTGGGCCGTTAACGACAGATATTGCACCAGGTTATGACCATATTACATCAGCGATTGGGGCTGCGATGATCGGCTGGTTTGGAACGGCGATGCTTTGTTATGTAACTCCGAAAGAACATTTAGGTTTACCGAATAAAGATGATGTTCGCGAAGGAGTTATTACGTACAAAATCGCTGCGCATGCGGCTGATCTTGCGAAAGGGCATAAAACGGCTCATCAGCGTGATGATGCACTTTCAAAAGCGCGTTTCGAATTCCGCTGGCGCGATCAATTTAATTTATCTTTAGATCCTGAACGCGCAATGGAATATCATGATGAAACATTGCCAGCAGAAGGAGCGAAAACAGCTCATTTCTGTTCAATGTGTGGACCGAAGTTTTGTAGTATGAGAATTTCACATGATATTCGTGAATATGCGAAAGAAAATGATTTAGAAACGACAGAAGCAATTGAAAAAGGAATGAAAGAGAAAGCGGAAGAATTTAAAGAAACTGGTAGTCATTTATATCAATAACACGTTACACCTCTTTACTTGATTGATCACACTGTACCTAACTTAAATATAGAAGAAGCCCCTTTGCTAAGACGGTAGCAAAGGGGCTTCTGTTGTCTATAAGGTGAAGAATAGGTGTACCCAATAGTACAAGAGGAATAATGTGACGACCGTAGTGAGAGGAATAACGATGAGAGATACGCTTAAATAATCTTTCCATTTTACTTTAATTTTATTTTGTTTCAGGATATACATCCAAATGAGGGAAGCTAGCGTACCGATTGGTAATAATAGTGAACCGATGTCACTTCCAATAATGTTTGCGAGGTAGATAGTTTTTAATGTAACTGGGTCTAGTCCCATTTCTGTTAATGTGATTGTACCAATCATAAGTGCAGGGTGATTATTGAAGACGTTAGAGAGGAGGGAAACGAGTCCGCCCATTGCAAAGCTAGCATAGAGTAGATGCTGACTTACAATTGGCTCAAGCCAACTTACAAGTGCCGCTGTTAACCCTGCGTTATGAAGCCCGTAAATAATTACATACATAGAGAAAGCGAAAATTAAAATGTGCCACGGTGTCTTTTTCAAAATATCGACAGGGTTCGTTCGTAAGTAGTACCATCTCCAGATGAGAAGAACGAGTGAACCGAGTACGGCAACAATTTCGATTGGAATCGATAAGAAGGATGCAACGAATAGAAGACAGCGCATAAGGAAGACGAAACCTAATACTTTTAACATGAATTTTGTACGTTTTTGTTTTGTATCAACAGAATTTTTTCCTTTTAACGGATGGAAGTTTTTCGTGAAGAAAATTTCTTCAATATCATATGAAGAAACAGGTAGTTTTTTCGGAAGTTTTTTCTTTAAAACTGTATACATGAGCCATGACATAAACAATAATCCTAATGTTGCAGGTACAAACATCATAGCAGTATGCATATAAAGAGTCATATGGACGATATTTAATGCGATTAAGTTTACGATATTACTTACACCGATTGGTGCACTAGATGCAGTAGCGATTAAAGCGCCACTTAATAAATAAGGGATTTGTTGATGAGGCTTTAATTGAAGATTTCTCAGAAGAAGAATTAAAATTGGAGTTGTAATTAAAATACTACCGTCATTATTAAATAAAAGAGTCATAAGGAAGCATAGTAATTGAATATACCAGTATAGGCGGTGTCCGGAACCTTTCGCTAAATTTGCGAGTTTTGCTGCAGCCCAATGGAAGAAGCCGAAGCTTTCTAATATAACTGCCATAACGATGGTCGCTAATATCGTTATGGAGGCGCCTCCAATTTTACTTATAATGTCCATGACATCTGGCTTTGATACAATTCCAGTAATGAGGATAATACCAGCGCCGATTGCTGCTGGCCACGCCTCATTTATACCACGAGGGCGCCAAAAGATAACAATCATCGTTAAGAAAAATACAATAATAGTAATCCATATTTCAATGCTCATATTTAACCTACCTTTCTATTTTCCCTTGAACAAATGTAGCTTGTCTCAAGTTTATATAGCATTATATTCAAAAGAAAATAAGAAGAACTAGGCATCTACCTTAATCTAGTGAATATGTGTATTTTGAGCAATAAGGCAAGTATAAGGAGTAGTGTAATAACTATTAGGAGAGGAGTCTAATAAATTAGGGGCATTCTATGTGTGAATGCCCCTAATTTACTATTTTTCCTTTAAAAATGTTCGATCTTTTAAGAATAAATTCCAGAAGAAAATAAATCCTGGTAGTAAAATTGCAATCCCGATTGCGTAAAGAATAAGAAGTGCATAGAATGTTTCGACCGTCGTAAAGCTTGTAAATACAGTTACGTCCGGGTAAATGATATAAGGTAAATGGGCGACGCCGTAAGCGTAGCTTGCAAATGCATATTGAGCGACGACAGCTAAAACTGCAATGCGAGGAAAGCCTAGTGTGCCATATTTCTTATTTGTCCACCAAAGGGAAGAGTATCCGATAACAAATAAAATGATAGAGACTGTAAACCATGGGAATTGCTTTATTAGTCCTTGCATAAGCCAGTGTGTTTCAGGGTCCATTACAACGAGAGCGATAATAGCAGTCACGAGCGTTGCAGGACCAAGTATGATGGCATTTCTTCTATAAATTCGGTACGTATCTTCAGAACCTTGTTCCCTAGCAAAATCAGCAAGAAAGAGAGATGATAGAAATAGTTCCGAAGTTAGTCCGAAGAGCATATAACAATAAATAACGGGACTAGAAAGAAGTTTTCCGTAAAGGAGTACTTCTTTTCCTTCAGACATCGTAATATAGGCACCTTCTGTAACTGGCAGAACGGTAATTAATAGAGCTGGGATTAAGAGCCCGGTAATACCTGAAATAATCCGAAGAAGGTGTTGGTATTTTGGCAGGGAGTAAGCAAATACCATAAATGTACTACGAATCGCAACGAGTACTAAAATTAACATAACTGGTACAAACATAACGGTTGCAAGGGTAAAGGCCGCTTTTGGGAAGAAACCGAGAAAAGCAACGACGACAAAGACAAGAAACGTATTTGTTACTTCCCAAGTTGGTGATAAGTACCGATTAGCAAGCTTGGCAGCAAGCGTCGGGTGTTTAGCGTATACCATGCCCCAAAAACCAGCTCCAAAATCAATAGATCCTAATATGCTATATACGAAAATAAGAGCCCATAAGATGATGATTGCAATGCTTTCCTCATGCACGAGAATCGCCTCCTTCGTGATGTAAATCATTCTTTAACGGATGTTTCTTAAAGAATGTCCGTAGTACAAAGACTGTTAAAATACCGAGTCCGATATATAAAATGATGAATAAAAAAAATAAAGGACCGACGAAATCAGCGCGGGTAGAAGCATCTACCGTGCGTTGCATGCCATAAATTGTCCATGGCTGACGACCACTACAACTAAAAATCCATCCGAATTCAATACCGAGCAACATAACGGGTCCACAGGCGGCAGCTCCCCAAAGAAGCCACTTCGGTAACTCTACCCCTTTTTTTCGGTAAACAAAGTACCAATATAAGAGGGCAATAGCTGCAACTGCAAAGGTAAAGGCAGCGGTGCCGACCATTAAATTGAACAGTGTATGTGTGTAAAATGGTGGCCATGTTTCTTGCGGGAATTCCTTTAGACCTTTTACAACGGTGTTAGGGTCTAGTCCCACTAATAAGCTAAGCATGTTCGGAATTTCAAGGGCATAGTCTAGTTCAAGTGTGTTAGGGTCCACAACCCCGCCAATCGATAAAGGCGCGTGTGATGTCGTTTCAAACAAAGCTTCAGCAGATGCTAGTTTTTCAGGTGAATGTTTATGTAAGGCAATAGCAGATTCGTGTCCTGAAAGCCACATCGTAGCACCTGTGATAAATGTAACGACAAGCCCTAACAGTAATCCTTTTTTATGGTAAGCAATTTCACGAGCACTTAAATTTTTCTTTAATAATTTAAATCCAGCGATAGAAGCAATAACAGCTGCTCCAGTTGTATAGGCCGTAATAACGACGTGGAATGCACTTGTGCCAAAGCTCGGATTAAAGAAAGCTTTCCACGGATCAACGTTAAAAACTGAGCCATCTGGATTCATTGAAAAGCCCGCAGGTGTATTCATCCATGTGTTTGCCGATGTAATAAGCACGGCAGATGCAGTGGCGCCAATCATAACGAAAAATAGCGAGATTAATCTCATAACTGGAGGCAGTTTATCAGCCGCATATACGTAAATAGACATGAATAAAGCCTCTAAAAAGAAGGCGAAAATCTCAATTTGAAACGGAACGGAAATAACTTGCCCAACAATTTTGGCGAAACCAGGCCAAAGAAGTGAAATTTGTACACCAACAATTGTTCCAGTTGGAATTGCTACACCGAGAAGGATAGCAAAAGCCTTTGTCCATCTTTTTGCCATAATGGCATAGTCGGAATCTTTCTTCCAGTGATAGAGTATTTCACTTATAAAAATCATTAAAGAAAGCCCGACTCCAAGCGTTGCAAAGATAATGTGGAATGCTAATGAAGAACCAAAAAATGCCCTTGCTAATGTTACGGTATCCATATGTATACTCCCCTTCTTTTTGCCATTATTTTCTGATTGAATTGGAAAATTTATTCAAAAAACTACCAGAAATATATATGTATTTAAAAAATGAGTACGGTAATGCAATATTTAAATATTCTAAAAAGAAAGAAATTTATATTTGGTAATATTTTATTTGTTTTTTAGGGCTGAATCTTTTATAATCTTTTGTGCGAACGTAAGTTCTATTTCCGGGATGAAGAAGTTTATGTGAAATGGAGAGGGTGTTTTATGTATCCTGAAGTCATTAAAAAGATGGCATTTTCAAGAGAGCATAGAGATTTATTATTAAAGTTGTATAATAAAGAAATTACGCGTCGTGAATATGATCGACTTGTGGAATCGCTATATAGACCTTCTAAAGAGGCTTGCGAAGGATAAGGTGAGAGAGACAATCTAAAGGATTGTCTTTTTTATATTTGCGTATGTACTGGTAAAATTAAGGTTAGCCTTAAAAGGAGGTGAAAAGCTTGCGAAAACGTTTATATATAGGGATTGGGGTTATTCTCTTAATCGCTTTAGGTGGAGTTGTATTTTGGTCAGCTTTACAAGGAAATCGTACCGAGCATTTTATTTTACGACATATGGTGAATGAAAATGGAACACTTGCAACGTATCGCTTAGAGGATACAAAGGCAGGTAAGGGTGAAGCGAAGGGCCGTGAAGCTTTATCAGAATCTGCAGGGTTATGGCTACAATATACACTTGATAAAGATGATCAAGCTTTATTTGATGAACAAGTGAAGGTTATTCAAAATAACTTTGTACATAAGGATCGCATCGTTATATGGAAAATCTCTGAAAAGGGAGAAATGCAGTCAGCTACTAATGCACTTATCGATGATCTTCGTATTATAGAACAATTATATCGTGCTTATGAAATGTATAAGGAAGATCGCTATAAAAACCTTGCAGATCAATTGAGTGATTCTGTACTTCGTTATAATAAAAAAGGTAATTATTACGTTGATTATTACGATGCAGATACAGGAAAACAAAATAACTTTGCAACAACATCTTACATAAATCCGCATGCATTCTCTTATATGAAAAAGTATGGAAAAATTTCTGCACAGCAGTATCAGGAAGTTGTTCAGTTTTTAGCGGATTATCCAAGGCAGGGCTGGGCATTCCCGAAAGAGTATAAAGATGATGGGACATTTACGTACGATAAAGAAGTGAATCTTATTGACCAATCATACGTTGCTTATCATCGTAGTTTAGGCGGTCTTTCATCAGACGCTTATTTGGAATTTATAAAGAAGAAATTTCGCGAAGACGAAAAGTTATATGGTCGTTATAACTTAGAAACGGGAAAACAAGCTGTGAACTATGAATCACCAGCATCTTACGGATTAACAATTTTGTACGTACTACAAACAGGTGATACAAAGTTTGCGAAGGAATTGTATGAGCGGATGAATACATTCCGAAATGATAATGTATTTAGTAGATATTATGGTGGATATGTAACAGGTGAGAATAATAATACACATATTTTCGATAACGTATTGCCTCTTTTAGCGGAAATGGAATTGGATAAGAGTAAAAAATAGAAGGTGCCACCCTATGGGGATGGTACCTTTTATTTGTGTCGTTATTTGTTTGTAAAGCGATATAATTTTACGCCCTAATATTGGAGAAGTAATCAATCACGAATTCACGAAATTGCTGGGCGGTGTTTGATAAATAGCGCTTCTTCGACCAACTTAAGCCGATAGTTCGTTCGCAATTAGGTTCAATAATACGTAACTTATTTGATGCTAAAGTAGAGTTTTTTAATAAAGTTAAACTTGGGACAAAGGCGATGCCAAGACCTTGCTTAATGAGATCGCTAATCACGGTTGGTTCATCTACTTCAAAAGCGATATGTGGAGTGAAACCAGCTTTTTTACAAAATTCATCTGTTAAGTGCCGAAATCCGTAACCAGTGTTCATACTAATAAACGATTCGTCTTTTACTTCATGCAAATAGATACTTTCGCGGTTTGATAACCGATGTCCTGAAGGAACAGCTAAGAAAATTTCTTCTGTGATAAGTGGTTCCCAAACCATTTCCTCGCCTTCAATTGGTATAGAGGAGATACAAAAATCAATTTCCATATTATCTAGTTGCCGCTTCATAGAAGGAGTAGATGCGAGAAATTGTTGGAATCGAACGTTAGGGTGTTCTAGTAAAAAAGAACCGAGTAGCTCGGGTAATATTCTTGGAATAGAAACTGCAAGTGTAATAGAGCCTTGTTGTAATTCAGCTAAATCTTTAATTTCTCGTTCCCCTTCACTTAATTCATGAAAAATGCGTTCTACTCGTTTTAAAAATACTTTGCCGAAAGAGTTTAATGTAATCTGTCGACCTTGGCGATCAAATAAGGGGACGCCTAAGTCCTTTTCTAGTCTAGCGATTGTTTTACTGAGTGAAGGCTGCGCGATATGCAATTCTTCAGCTGCTTTTGTCATATGTTCTAGTCGTGCGACTGTCTGAAAGTATTTTAATTGAAGAAGTTCCACTTCGAATCTCCTTTCTATAGACCAAAAGGAATGAATTGATAATTAAAGATGTATTATACAGTATGGAAAGTGACGTGTATAGTAAATCTGTTAAACCATTCGAAGGGTGTTAAATTAGGAGAAGGAGTATGTTTCATGAAGGGAATTCAACTTATATTTAAAGATTGGAAGGCGATGTGGAACCATAAACATGGACGTATCGCTTTAATTTTTTTATTAATCGTTCCTTTAATTTATTCAGGATTCTTCTTAGCTGGATATTGGGATCCGTACGGAAAATTAGATAAATTACCTGTTGCAGTTGTTAATTTAGATAAGGGTGCTGTGATGGATGAAAAAACAATCCAGGCTGGAGACGATTTTGTTAAAAATTTAAAAGAGAATAAGGAATTGGCGTTTCATTTCGTATCAGAAAAAGATGCTGATGAAGGGCTAAAAGAGGATAAGTATTATATGGTGGTTACGATTCCGGAGGAGTTCTCTAAAAAGGTAAGTACACTAATGGATGAGAAACCAGAGCCGGCGAGGCTGCAGTACAAAGTAAATCCAGGGAAAAACTTTGTAGCAGCTCAAATTGGAACGACAGCTGTTGAAAATATGAAAACAAAAATCTCAAATAGTATTACGAAATCTTATACAGAAGGTGTCTTTTCAAAGTTTCAAGATTTGGCACAAGGGTTGAGTGATGCAAGTAATGGTGCTGAGAAGTTGCACGAAGGAACGACGGATGCAAAAAATGGGGCGAATCAGCTTGCAGATGGTATTCATCGTTTAAATGATGGAACAGTGAAGTTAAAAGAAGGAAGTGATAAGCTTGCCTCTAGTCAATCTGCCTTAAGTGGCGGTGCAAATGAGCTGAGTCAAGGAGCGACCTCACTTCATAGTGGTATGGAGTTATTAGCTCAAGGTGAAAAAACTTTACAATCAGGAGTTAGTGAATTAAGTGCTGGTACAAATGAATGGGTGAACGGAAGTGAGAAACTTGCTGAAGGGCAAGTGAAAGCGGACAATGCAGCAAATAGTGTAAAACAACAATTAGAAGAGTACGTGAAAAGTCATCCAGAAGTGCAGCAAGATCCTGCTTTTCAAAAGATCATTGCTACTTCTAACGGATTAGCTAAAGCAACAAACACTTTAAATAATAGCCAACAACAATTGACACAAGGTGCGCGGAAGCTTACTGATGGTCAGCATAAGATTGAGGAAGGCATGAATACATTCGGAGTTAAGTTAAACGAAGCTACCGCTGGAACGAAAAAGATAGCAGATGGTACTTCGAATTTAGCTGATGGATTTACGAAGTGGGGAAATGGATTTACATCATTACAAGAAGGTGTAAATCACCTTGCGAGTGGCGGAACAGAGCTGAATCATGGTGCTGATAAGTTAACGAACGGACTTGTTAAACTTGACGATGGTGTGAAAGAACTTTCTACGAAATTGGGAGAGGGCGCAGAGAAGATAGCGGATGTTCGCAATGATGATGCACGCAATACGATGTTCTCAGAGCCGGTTCAATTAGTGAAGTCGACAGTTTCTGATGTGCCTAACTACGGTTCAGGTATTGCACCATACTTTTTATCACTGGCATTTTATGTTGGCGGAATTATGGCATCGAATATTTTACCTCTTGGCCGTAGACAAAATATGAAGGTAAGCGGAACAGTACATTTTATTAATAAACTAGGATTAGTATATTTAATTGGACTCATTCAAGCACTACTTGTAGATGTGGTAGTGTTAGGAGTTATGAAATTAGAAGTTGCAAGTGTATCACTCTTTGTTTTATCAAGTATTGTTATTTCCTTTACGTTCATGACATTTATTCTTATGTTAGTAACGGTATTCGGCATTGTTGGGAAGTTCGCAGCGGTAACGCTTCTCGTTCTTCAATTAGCGACGAGCGGAGGTACTTTCCCAGGAGAGTTAAATATAGCTGTGCTTAGCAAAATTGGACAGTTTCTCCCAATGTCTCATTCTCTTAGAGGATTACAAGATGTTATCTCTTTAGGAGATTGGTCGCAATTACGAATGCAAATTTTAATTTTATTATGCTATCTCGTTGTCGCTGGTGGAATCACATGGGTTACGAGTCATATACAGCATAAGGAAACGAATGCAGAGCAAGTTTCTTAATAAAAGAAGCTATCCGAAAAGGTTTTATTATGACCTTTTCGGATAGCTTTTTCTTATTTCTTTTCCATAACTGCAAAGTAGTTATTTTCATTATCAGCAAAGTTGAACGCTCTACCAGTAGGTAAATCTACAACTTGTCCAACTGTAACATTTTTCTCAGAAAGATCTTTATACAGTTGATCTAAGTTATTAGAGAAGAACATAAGTGAAGGGGTATTTAAGTTTAATTCAGGTTGCATCTTCGCAATTAACGCCTTATCGTGAAGGACGATGCTTGTTCCAGCTTCTTTTGCCGGCGCAATTTCAATCCGGCGAAATCCTTGACCGTTATTTTCTTCCGCAACGATTTGGAATCCTACTGTTTCTGTCCAAAATTGTACTGATTCATCTTGGTTATTTACATATAACATAATTTGCCCAATTTGATTAATCATAGGTGTGTCCTACTTTCTTTTCTTATATGAAATACTATCCCGCATTAACGGGCAGTAAGACCCCTACCTCAAAATTCAGCAAAAGAAAAGAAGTTAGGTGGGGGTCGGGCTGCCCGTAAATGCCCGATTGGTTCAACTAATAATCAGTGGGGGATGAAGAACCCCTCCACTGATTAAAGTTTCACTTTATTATATCAAATATATGGTTTAAATACTTTTTCATGATTTTTCCGAATGGAAATCTTCGCCCATTTCATATTTGTCGTAGGGGAAGGCCCTGTAACCCACGTGTGAAATGGTAGTATGCTACCAATGACCATTGCTGAAATAGAGATTGTGGTCGTTAATATAAATAGTAATAGGCTATATAATATTGTGTTTTCTTGCAGTGCGAATAAGGAAAGAAATTTTGTACATAGTTGCAAGAAGAAAAAATGAGCTAAATAAGCGCCATACGTGTAATTCCCGATAAAACGTAAAGCTTTATATAAGAAACCACGTCGCTGTACAATTGTAATAGATAACACGTACAGTATCATAATTTCACAAACAATATATAAAAACATGGACGGTTTTAAATAAGTAGAAACCGTTAAATGAATAGAATTGGCGCCGTAAAAACTAAATAATTCATAATTGATGAATAAAAATAAGATGAAAAATAGTATTGTGATAAGCGGAATATGTTTCATGACAAATATACGCCAAGTTTTTAATGATACAGCAGCTATTCCTCCCATGACGAAATAGAATGAGTAGAAGAAGAAGGAACGATCTGTATAATGTAAAATGGTTGAACTAGTCAGTTTCTCTCCATTAAAAATGTAGTGAGAAGAGTACCACATTAAGAAGAAATATAGACAAGCGAAAATGGTCATATATTTATATATGTCTTTTTTATTTTCTGTTCGTTTTTGAAACCAATAAAATAGTGTGCATAGCAACGGGAACAATAAGTGAATTTGGAACATCATAATAACGTACCAAAGATGAGGTGCAGCTGTTCCGAGTAATAAACTTTTTATTCCGCCTTGTAGTGTAATGACATCGTTTGTTGTTAATAGGTAAAGAATAGACCAGAAGAAATAAGGAATGAGTAAATGTGCGGCTTTTTCATAAATATATTCTCTGTAAACGAGTTGCTTCGTATATAGCCGAATTAAATGGAAGCCGACGATAAATATGAATGCAGGCGCTGAAAATTTTGCAAGATTAAATAGCATGCCCATAATGAGGGATTGCTCGAGTAAGACATTTCCTTGATTCATTGTATATAATAAGGAACTTTGCAAAACGACAGCAAGAAATGCAATGCTTTGCAAAACTTTGAATTCTGGTGCACTTTGAGTCATTACGTCCATCTCCTTTTCCATACATGATTATAGTACGGAGAATGGATAATGGATGTGGAATATTTGTGAAGATTATAACAAATTTGTGGCGGGATGGGATTATATCGACATTTCGACAAATAACAACAAAAAAGAGGATGCTCCACCGAGCATCCTCTTTCTATATATTAAGCAAATTTATTTTTGATCCAGTTTTTACCTTCTACAAGGCGAGCTGTCATTACGGCACAAGCGTTATCTCCTGTTACGTTTAACACTGTTGCAGGAGGATCGATGATTGTACTAATTGCTGCGATAATTGGCAATGCTTCTGGTGGGAATCCGTATAGAGAAACGATTAACATTTCACCAATCATACCCCCGCCCGGAATAGCACCCATTACTGTTCCTACTAATAGAGAAACGACAAGTGCGATTGCTAATGTTTTCGGTCCTTCGAATTCCATGTTGAAAATACCGAATAAGAAAGCAATTTTTAATACGCCGCCTAAAACAGATCCGTCTTTATGAAGTGTAGACCCAAGAAGGACAACTGTTTCACGAACGTCAGAAGAAATACCCATTTTTTTCGTTGCTTCTAAGTTCGATGGAATACTTGCGGCACTACTACAAGTTGCAAGTGATGTAACTGTAGGAGAGACCATGTTCTTCCAAAATATTTGTACACCTTGTTTGCGACCTGCAAGGTACGCATAGAATGTAAAGAATACAAAGAAGTAAATAAGAGAAGCTGGATAGTATACCATTGCAGCTCGGAAGTAAGTTCCAAGAAGTTGTGGTCCAAACTCACCAACTAATGCTGCGAAGTAGGCAGCTAGTCCGATTGGAGCGTAGTACATAATGAAAGATACAACTTTCATTGAAATTTCTGCACCAGCTTGTAGGAATGTAGCGAATGGTTTCCCTTTTTCACCAACTGCTGAAGTTGCAACCCCCATTAAGATAGAGAAGAAAATAAGAGCTAACATGTTCTCGCGAGATAGTAACTTTGAAAAGTCTGATACTGTTATGATACCAACAATTTGATCAGCAACGCTAACTGCTTTTTCAGCTTTATCAGGCTGCGTTAGTTCTAATACAACACCTTGTGCTGGCGGGAATACTTTCACGATAATAATCATAAAAATAGCAGCTAAAATACTTGTAAATAAGAAAGTTCCAGCCATACTAGACATAATTTTACCGAAACGTTTTAATCCATCCATATTAGCAATAGATGACGCGATGCTAAAGAACACTAACGGTACAACAATCGTAAACATTAAGTTTAAGAAAATGTCACCAAGCGGCTTTAAAGCAACTGCATCGGCACCCATGAAATAACCAATGAAACCACCAATTAGGATAGAAGATAATAAAATAAGCGGAAAGCGATATGCCTTCATAAATATACCCTCCTATCGATTATAAAAAATCATACTGAATCATTATAGCGAGTTAGAGACTTCTTTACTAGGAAAATACGGATAGATGGAATAGCGTGAAAACCGAGAAATTTTTGTTTTTAAGCTCGGCATACAGTTAGAAATCTAGACATATATATTTGTAACCTAGTGGTGGCAAGGGCTGCACCATAACTTAGGTTTAGAAAAAGAGGGAGGGGAAACAGGATGAATATTTTGCTTTGCTGTGCAGCGGGAATGTCTTCCAGTTTGATAGTTACAAAAATGGAGAAAGCGGCACAGGCAAGGGGGATAGAGGTAAAGATTTGGGCTGTATCAGGTTCAGAAGTGCGAAATCATATCGATGATGCAGATGTACTTTTACTTGGACCGCAAGTACGTTATTTATTACCGAAAATGAAAGAGTTATGTAAGGAGAAAGGAATACCCGTTGACGTAATTCAATCTGTCCATTACGGGCTTTGTAATGGAGAGGCTATCTTGCAAGCAGCTTTGTCAATGAAACCATGAGGAGAGTGGGATAGATGATAGGGTTTTTAGAGAAATATGTGATGCCAGTGGCAGGAAAGATTGCAGAGCAGAGGCATTTGCAGGCTATTCGTGATGGAATTGTTTTAACGATGCCTTTCTTGATTATTGGATCTTTTTTTCTAATCATTAGTGCTCTTCCGATACCTGGATATAATGATTTTATGGCAGGAATCTTCGGAAAGAATTGGAATGTAGCATTAGGGTATCCAGTGGGGGCTACTTTTAATATAATGTCTTTAATAGCTGTTTTTGGAATCGCTTACAGATTAGGAGAACAATATAAAGTAGATGCTTTAGCGGCAGGTGCGTTGTCACTTGTAGCATTTTTGCTTGCAACACCATTCCAAGTTATGTATATGATACCAAATACGAAAGAAAGTATACTTGTAGATGGAGTTATACCAGCTGCGTTAATGGGAAGCCAAGGGTTGTTTGTAGCGATGATTATTGCAATTATATCTACTGAAATTTATCGATTTGTTGTACAGAAAAAGATGATTATAAAGATGCCAGAGACAGTTCCGCCAGCAGTAACGCGTTCATTTGCTGCGCTTATTCCAGGCTTTATTGTTGTGACGGTTGTTTGGATCATTAGATTAATTTTTGAACATACGACTTTCGGTAGCATCCATAATGTTATAGGAAAGCTTTTACAGGAGCCTCTTAGTGTACTTGGGGCTAGCATTTGGGGTGCGATAATCGCAGTTATCATTGTCCATGTACTTTGGGCGTGCGGAATTCATGGAGCTGCAATTGTTGGTGGTGTAATGAGTCCGATTTGGTTGTCATTAATGGATCAAAATCGAATTGCATTTCAGGCAGGGCAAGATGTACCTAATACGATTACTGCACAGTTCTTTGATTTATGGATTTATATGGGCGGTTCTGGTGCAACACTTGCTTTAGTTGTAGGAATGTTATTATTTGCGCGAAGTCAGCAATTGAAAAGTTTAGGGCGATTATCGATTGCACCAGGTATTTTTAATATTAATGAAATGGTGACTTTCGGTATGCCGATAGTAATGAATCCGCTTTTACTTATTCCATTTATACTTGTACCAGTTGTTTTAACGATTGTTTCTTATTTTGCAATGGAATGGGGATGGGTTGCACGTCCGAGCGGAGCTGCTGTACCTTGGACTACACCTATTCTTTTTAGTGGATATTTAGGATCAGGCGGGAAAATTTCAGGGGTTATTTTACAGCTCATTAACTTTGCACTTGCATTTCTTATTTATTTTCCATTCTTAAAAATATGGGATAAACAAAAAGTAGCGGAAGAAAAGGGGGAGTAAAGAAATAACATGGATACGATAGAGACGAAAGCTTTTCACTTAATTTTGCATGGTGGTAATGCGAGAAGCTGCTCAATGGAAGCAATTGATTGCGCAAAGCGCGGTGAATTTCAGGAAGCAGAAGCGAAACTACAAGAAGCTTTAAATGAATTGCAAGAGGCGCATCGCTTACAAACAGAGCTCATACAGAAAGAGGCTGCCGGGGAAAAAACCGAAGTTACCCTTCTGATGGTGCATGCACAAGATCATTTAATGAACGCAATTACGGTGAAGGAATTGGCGAGTGAGTTTGTAGAATTATATAGGAAATTAGAAGATGATAAGTGAACCTTGCATATGCAAGGTTTTTTTATGTGTTAAAAAATAATTTAGTGTTTTTTTTGTTTAAACACAACTAGACAACTAAACACTAATCTATTTTCATACAGTTATGTGTTAAAAGTGAGGTGTTTTATAACACACTGTGTGTTTTTTTGGGGACACACTGATTGAAAGCGGTAACACACAAAGAAATCACTCGAAAAAACGCTGATTTTAGGCGTTTTGAAAAGTTGGCACGGTAATTGCTTTAATAAATAGCGTAAAGAAAAATAAAAAACATAAATTTTTTATACCACACAAGGGGGATTTATAAATGAATATTTTATTATGTTGTTCAGCAGGGATGTCTACAAGTTTACTAGTTACAAAAATGGAAGCGGCTGCAAAAGCTCGTGGTCTAGAAGGTAAGATTTGGGCTGTATCTGGGGATGCAGTAAAAAACAATATCGACCAAGCGGATGTATTATTACTAGGACCACAAGTTCGTTACATGCTTTCTACAATGAAAACGCTTGCCGATGAGAAAAACGTTGGAGTCGATGTTATTAACTCAATGCACTACGGCATGATGAATGGAGAAGCAGTTTTAGATCACGCATTAACACTTAAAAAATAATTAGGGGGGAAGCGAAATGCAAAAGTTTATTGCATTTATGGAGAAATATTTAGTTCCAGTCGCAGGAAGAATCGGATCGCAGCGCCATTTAGTTGCAATCCGTGATGGATTTATCGCAGTTATGCCTCTTATTTTAGTTGGATCATTTGCAATACTTATTAATAACTTACCAGTGGATGCATTCCAAAAATTTATGAAAGGTGCATTCGGAGATGTTTGGAAAGATATCGGCGGTGGTATGTGGGCAGGTTCCTTCGCTATACTCGCCCTCATAGTCGCGGTAGGGATAAGTTATAATTTAGCGAAATCTTACGGCGTTGACGCGTTGTCAGCAGCAATCATTACATTCGGTGCATTAATTATTATTTCTCCGACAACGCCAAAAGAAGGCGGTATTGATTTAGCTTGGACAGGATCACAAGGTTTATTCGTTTCTATAATTGTAGCTCTTCTTGTCACAGAGGCATTTAGGTTCTTTGTTCAAAGAGATATTACAATTAAAATGCCAGATGGTGTTCCACCAGCAGTAATGAAATCATTCGCAGCATTAGTTCCAGCATTCGTTATTTTAATCGTAACAGCAAGTATTCAATTAGCAGTGAAATTAGCAGGTACAAGTATTCATAAAATCGTATTTGAAACAATTCAAGTACCATTACAAGGTTTAGCAGGTACATTACCAAGTGCAATTATTGTAGCATTACTTATTCATGTATTATGGTTCTTCGGATTACACGGTCCTAATATCGTTGGTGGTATTATTGACCCAATTTATTTACCAGCATTAGAAAAGAATATTAAGTTATTTAACGATGGTATGTCTGCATATGACGTACCGCATATTTTCACAAAACCATTCTTTGATGTATATGTATACATCGGTGGATCAGGTGCGACATTAGCATTCCTAGTAGCAGTAATGCTTGTTGCGAAAAGTGCACAGCTTCGTGGTGTAGGCCGTGTATCTATCGGTCCTGGTTTCTTCAATATTAACGAGCCAGTTATTTTCGGTACACCAATTGTATTAAACCCAGCGTTAATCATTCCATTCGTACTTACACCAGTTGTATTAGTTATTACTTCTTATACAGCAATTTCCTTAGGATGGGTACCAAAAACAGTTGCTTTAGTTCCGTGGACAATGCCACCAATCTTTAGTGGTTATCTTGTAGCGGGCGGAAGCATCGCTGGTGCTGCATTGCAACTAGTAAACTTTGCAATCGCGGTAGTAATCTACTATCCATTCGTATTAATGTGTGACCGTACGTATGTACAAGCGTCAAAAGATGCTGCAAAAGGAAGCGACAATTCAGTATCACTTTAAAAAGTATTGTTCTGACGAGTTTCTATAGCTCGTCAGAACAACTAACTTTTATATCATGTTCAAAAAGATGAGACCCATCTACAAGAACACCAAACTATCATTCATAAAATAATAATTTAATAGCAATGTTCAAACTGAAGGGGTATTTAAATCGGTTGAACCATAATAGAGAGGGCGGTAATTATGATGACTACAGCAGAACAAATTCCATTCCAATTGATTTTAAATAGTGGTAATGCACGAAGCTTTGCAATGGAGGCACTTCAATTTGCCAAACAGGGGAAAATGGCAGAAGCTGATGAAGCGATGGTAAAGGCGAAAGAAGCGATTAATGAAGCGCATCATTTCCAAACAGAGCTCATACAATCAGAAGCAAGAGGGGAAAAAACAGAGATTAGTGTTCTTTTAATTCATGCACAAGATCATTTAATGAATTCTATTACAGTAAAAGAATTAGCAGCAGAATTTATTGACCTTTATAAAAAGCTAGAAGCGAAAGGGGAATAAAGCATGACTGGAATTAAAATTGCTACAATCGGCGGTGGATCTAGTTATACACCAGAATTAATTGAAGGGTTTATTAAACGTTATGACGAGCTTCCTGTTCGTGAAATTTGGTTAGTAGATATTGAGGCAGGAAAAGAGAAGTTAGAAATCGTTGGTGACTTAGCGAAACGTATGGTGAAAAAATCAGGTTTACCAATTGATATTCATTTAACACTTGATCGCCGTGAGGCATTAAAAGATGCTGACTTCGTAACAACGCAGCTTCGCGTTGGTTTGTTAGAAGCACGTGCAAAAGATGAAGCAATTCCATTAAAATATGATGTAATTGGTCAGGAAACGAATGGTCCTGGTGGTTTGTTCAAAGCGCTGAGAACGATTCCTGTTATTTTAGATATTTGTAAGGACATGGAGGAATTATGTCCAAATGCATGGCTTATTAACTTCGCAAACCCAGCAGGTATGGTAACAGAAGCTGTACTTCGCTACACGAACATTCAACGAGTAGTTGGTCTATGTAACGTTCCAATCGGAATTCGTATGGGTCTTGCAAGATTACTTGAAGTAGATGCAAGCCGGGTACACGTTGATTTCGCTGGTTTAAATCATATGGTATACGGATTAGATGTATACTTAGATGGAGTAAGCGTGATGGATCGCGTACTAGAACTTGTAACAGATCCAGAAAAGCAAATTACGATGGAAAACATTGCTGCGCTTAACTGGGAGCCAGACTTTATTCGCGGTCTTCGTGCAATTCCGTGTCCATATCATCGTTACTACTATAAAACACGTGAAATGTTGGAAGAAGAGAAAGAAGCTTCGATTGAAAAAGGTACACGTGCAGAAGTAGTAAAACAATTAGAAGATGATTTATTCGAGTTATATAAAGACCCGAATTTAGATATTAAGCCACCACAATTAGAAAAGCGCGGCGGAGCTTATTATAGTGATGCAGCATGTAGCTTAATTACGTCTATTTACAATAATAAAGGTGATATCCAGCCTGTTAATACACGAAACAACGGAACAATTGCAAGCTTGCCACATGATTCGGCTGTTGAAGTGAACTGTATTATTACGAAAGAAGGTCCAAAACCAATTGCGGTTGGAGATCTTCCAGTACCAGTTCGCGGTTTAGTACAGCAAATTAAATCATTTGAGCGCACAACAATTGAAGCTGCTGTTACAGGGGATTATCATAAGGCGCTGCTTGCTATGACAATTAATCCACTTGTACCATCTGATAAAGTTGCAAAACAAATTTTAGATGAAATGTTGGAAGCACATAAAGAACATCTTCCACAATTCTTTAAGAAGATAGAGAAATAAAAAGCGGCGCTGTTTAGCTCGCTTTTTTTAATTCTAGTAGGAGGTATTGCGATGATTAAACTAATTGTAAATGCAGATGATTTCGGTCTTACGGAAGGTACAAATTACGGAATTATTGATGGACATAAAAACGGGATTGTAAATTCAACGACGATGATGATGAATATGCCAGGGACAGAGCATGCCGTACGCTTAGCGAAAGAGTATAAAACGTTAGGAGTAGGAGTTCATCTCGTATTAACGGCAGGAGAACCGCTTCTTAAAGATGTTCCATCACTTGTAAGTAGCGATGGATTGTTTCATAAACAAAGTGTTGTATGGGAAGGAAATATAAATCCAGAAGAGGTAGAAAAAGAATGGACTGCTCAAATTGAGAAGTTTTTATCTTACGGATTAACACCAACTCATTTAGATAGTCATCATCACGTGCATGGATTACCGCTTTTACACGACGTTCTTGAGAGATTAGCAAGTAAATATAATGTTCCAATTCGTCGTTGTGAAGAAGAGCGAGCGGTGCGCCCATTTTCAGATGTGTTTTACAGTGACTTTTACGCTGACGGTGTGACGGAAGATTACTTTGTGCAGTTAAAAGAAAGAGTACAGGATGAGCAAACGGTAGAAATTATGGTGCATCCAGCTTATATTGACCCAGAGCTTGTGAAGCGTTCTTCTTACGTAATGGATCGCGTGAAAGAGTTGCGTATTTTAACGGAGAGCGAGTTGCCTGAGGGAATGGAGCTTGTGAAGTTTTAATAGAAAAAACGACGGCTAAATGGGGCCGTCGCTTTTTGTGCTTACAAAATGGATAAAACATATCCACCGAAGGCCCCGATTATAACGATAACCCAAGGTGGTGTTTTCCAAAAAGCGAGTAAGCAAAATAGGAGAGAAGCAAAAACGAAATCTACAGAATTCATAATTGTACTCGTCCAAATTGGATCATAAAAAGCTGCAAGTAAAATGCCGACAACGGCTGCGTTTACTCCAAGTAGTGCACCTTGTATGTAAGATACTCTCCTTACACTGTCCCAAAATGGTAAAACGCCAACAACGAGCAGGAAGGCAGGAAGAAAGATAGCGATCGTTGCAACAACTGCTCCAGCGGTTCCATTTAGCACTGCTCCTATATAAGAAGCGAATGTAAATAGTGGCCCTGGCACTGCTTGTGTTAATCCGTATCCAGCAAGAAATTGTTCTTTTGTCATCATCCCGTTTTGTACAAACTCACTTTCAAGGAGAGGAAGTACGACGTGCCCTCCGCCAAATACAAGTGCACCAGAGCGATAGAAGCTGTCAAATAAAGAGATGAAATAAGAGTATGGTCGTAACATCGGTAACAGTATTAATAGTCCGAAGAATAAGACGAGACAAGATATGGCTACCATTTTTGAAATAGGTACGTTTATTTTATGAGCTTGGCTAACTGGCCGGTCACGATATAAAAACCAACCGATGAAACCAGATACTATAATGAGAATTACTTGTGTCCAGCTACTTGGCCATAATAGGGCGATTGCGGCAGCTGCAATTGCGATTGTTGCACGGTTTCGGTCTGGTGTTAACTTTTGAGCCATTCCCCATATTGCATGAGCGACAATTGCGACCGCTACAAGTTTCAGTCCGTGAATCCAGCCAGTACTTCCAAGCTCGAATTGGTTAAGAAATGAAGCGAAGAAAACTAAAACGAGCACAGATGGGAGAGTGAATCCGATCCATGAAATAATGGCTCCTAATAATCCGCCGCGCAATAAGCCAACTCCCATACCGACTTGGCTGCTAGCAGGGCCAGGAAGGAATTGACATAGTGCTACTAAGTCTCCGTAACTTCGTTCATCCATCCATTTTCTTTTTTGCACGTATTCATGGTGGAAATAACCAAGATGGGCGACGGGACCACCAAATGAAGTAAGTCCTAATTTAAATGATACGAGAAAAATCTCTATTAATGATTGGAAAGAGTAGTTATTATTTTTCAAAATTTCCTCCTAGAATGTTTTTCTAAGTGCATTATACAAGAGGCAGTAAAGTGAATGAAATGATTTCTATGTAAAGATTTTGTGAATCTTTTAGTTGTAATTAAAATCTGAAAAAGTCATAAATGATTATGTCTAAACCATAAAGTAGTAGAAGTAGTGCTGGGAAACTTATATGAGGAGAATGCCCGTATGACAACACATTTCTTTGCTAGGTTAACAGGGAAGAGGGAAGTACCTCCTGTAAATACAGAAGCTTACGGTGTAACAGAGCTCATTTTTAGTGAAGATTTAAAGAAGTTGCAATATCGGGTCATATTAAAAAATATAAGAAAAATCACGTCATGCCAAATTCATTTAGGAAAAGCGAATCAAATTGGTCCAGTTATTTTAAGTTTGTTTGGTCCGTTAGAGCAAGGAATTAGTGTGAATGAAGGAGTCGTTACTGGTGTAGCTAGAGTAGAGGATTTTGAAGGGCCTCTACAGGGGAGAGCATTTGACAGCTTGTTTCAAGAGATAATGCAAGCAAATGTATATGTAAATGTTAATACGAAATCTAATAAAAAGGGAGAAATAAGGGGGAGAATAAGGGAAGTAAAGAAGTAAGCGAAAAGGCTGTCCAAAAAACATTTTGGAACAGCCTTTTCTGCTATAAGGTGCAAATTTTAGCGATTATTGTCAGTAAATCGATATATTTTGAAAATCGCTGATATAATCCGGGTTACGTCGATATATTTGAAAAATCGCTGATATAATCCGGGTTACGCCGATATATTTGAAAAATCGCTGATATAATTCGCGTTACGGTCGATATATTTAAAAAACTGCCTAGTTTAATTTTTTACAGGCTGATTTTTAATGAAGAAGTCCATTATATAAAATACTTCGTCATCTGGGATTTGTATTTCAAATGTATTTTCAATAGGTTGCAATGCTTTTTTCACTTTCATATACATCCAGTACTCATCTTGTCTTCGTTTCTCTTTATCAGGATGAGGGAGGAGACTTTCGCCTTTTTGAAGACGGTCAACCATGCAGCTCATATGCAAAATCACACCCATTAAACTGTCGGGAGTTAGCTGTAAAGAAATCAATTCTTGAATTGTATTTAATGCATAACGAATCGTTTTAATAAGTAATGCTCCATCGTTACGCTGCATTTGTTGTTCAAGAATATCAGCCATTTTTGCATAGGTTTCTTCATACGTAATCAATTCTTGAATTGGTTGAATAGCTGTGTAGTTCACAATGTCTTGGAAATGATATGTTAAGCAAGGTATTTGCATATCGAAATTCGTGACGATACAAATGATATTACGCTCTTTTTTTATGTTCTCAATCATTTTCGTTAAATCTTTTTCATGAACGATGCTAATCGGAATAATTTCAATTAAGTCTTTATCAAAGCGTAAATAGTTCTCTAACATTTTTTGAATTGCTAAAGCACTTCCTTCGCCGGTTAAACAAGCTGTTAAAATCACGGATTTCATTGGCGATAGTGGCTTTTTCTTTTCTTCCTGTACGTTTAAATAGAACGGCGTTAAGTTCTTCACTGTTTCGTATAGTGCATCTAATGAATAGCCAAGCTGAGCTTTTCGAGCTGCTTCTAGTGCGTGTGGTGTACTCGTCATGGAAAGAACACGTACAGGGATTTTGAATTCAGTTTCTAATATATCACCAATATAAGCGAGAGATCCCATATCAACAAGTAAGAGAAGCCCGTTTACATTTTGAAGTGTTTTCATATACACTTTAACACGCTCTAAGAAGTCTTTTGGTGATTCATGCAAGGGCATATCGATACCAGTTACTTCATCAATACCGAGAAGTTCGTTTGCAACGTTTGCCATTTCTGTTGCGATGCCATTACCGTGTGCTAATATTAATACTTTTACTTCTGTTTGTGAGGCAGGAATTGGATCAACAACGAAGAACATTGTTAAAAAGCCAGCTTCATCAATAGGTATTGTTATTTGTAATTCTTCTTCTAATAGCTGAATACATTGCATAGCTACGGAAAAAGCTTCTTTATATTTCGTACGAATTTGATTTAATTGTGGGTGGTGAATTTGTTTCCCGCCCTGTAAACGTTGTAGAGTTGTCTGTACATGTAAACTTAAAGCGAGAAATACTTTTTCATCGAAAGTTTTAGATAAATATTTTTCAGCTAGTTCCGCAATTTTTTCACATACGGAAACGATATTACGATCCACAATTTTAAAAACATTTTCATGACTTGTTTTTTTAGATATTTGGTTAAAGTATTGGACGAAAAAGCTTTGAATATCATTTTCTATTAGTAATTCTAATTCTTCCTCTTCAATGCCGCGTGCTTGAAGTTCTTCATATTTATAATCAATATAATCGTAAATAGAAGAGCGACTTCCTTCGGGTTTTATTGTATGTTTACTCCAACCTTCATCACCTGTAAATACAAATGTTTCATTTGGTATTTGATATAGATGACGGCTCTTTCTTTCAATAAATAA
Organism: Bacillus sp. FSL R12-0074; assembly: GCF_038005725.1. Classification (NCBI taxonomy): domain Bacteria; kingdom Bacillati; phylum Bacillota; class Bacilli; order Caryophanales; family Bacillaceae; genus Bacillus; species Bacillus sp. FSL R12-0074. The sequence continues at coordinate 5,001,298 of NZ_JBBOTR010000001.1, read as the reverse complement.
TCCTTCTTTCATATACCAAGGTAAATCTGTACTTGAAACACAGACAGAATCACGTTTTTTTGTTACGAAATCAGAATAAGCTTTTGCACAGGCAATTTGTACGTCCGTTTTCAATTGGCCGATGTTATTTGGACAATTGTAAAAGACGAAAGCACGCATTGTATTTGGACTAACATGAATCTCTTTCCTTAGACGAATTGCTTCATTTGTGAAAAATAGCTGTAGTAAAGCAAACCGTTCTTTATGTGTTCGCTCACGAAGTGGTGGAAGCGTAACGGTCATCGGAATACGTCTTGTAAATGTTTTTAATAAAAATGAATTCGGTTCTTCGGTTGTTGCAGTAATAATCAATACTCGTGCCTTACGTTCATTTTCCGTTTCTCCAAGGCGGCGGTATACTCCGCGATCAATAAATGTGAAGAGCATCTCTTGTCCTTCTGGAGGAAGGCGATGTACTTCATCTAAGAAGAGGATTCCTTCATGTGCTTTTTCAATTAACCCTTTTTGATCACTGGCACCTGTGTAAGCTCCTTTTTTTATCCCAAATAACTGTCCAAGTAGTAGTTGTGGATTGTTTGCATAATCAGCACAGTTAAAGACGATAAAAGGTGCATCTTTTGGAAGTTGTTCCACTTCAATTGCGTATTCGTGCATTAAAGAAGCGAACATCGATTTTCCGACACCCGTTTCTCCAAGTAGTAAAGTATGCATACCGTTTGGAGGATAGAGAATAGAAGCTTTTGCTTTTTCAATTGCAATTTTTAGGCTTGTATTTTCAATAGCAAATGTATCTAATGAAGTGCCCTTTGTTGAATGCGTTTCCAATGAAGAGTTCGTTTCTATATAAAAACGGACAGGGCGTGTACTCGTTTTTAATAAACGATTATCTTTCACAAGCTTGTTTAAATCGCTACTAACATTTGCACGGTCTAACTGTAGAAGTGTAGCGATTTCTGATGCTGTTATACCTTCTGTATAATTCCCTTTTTGTATTGCGTTAAAAATGAGATCTATTCGTTTCATTTCTATTCACCTCGAAACTTCATCACTATTTAAAATTTTACACAAAAATGAGAAGTGTGGGAAGAGAAAAATAAAGTGAAACTTTAATCAGTGGGGTTTTTGTTCATTCCCACTGATTATTAGCCTTCACCAATTGCCCGTTAACGCGGGGTAAAACAGCTTTAGTACATAGGCACTAAAGCCGTTACAATCTTGTGTCTTTCCAAAAATTCACTTCGAGATGGGAAGATGGATTGTAGGGAAGTAGTTTATATCCTTGTGAGTGTAAATAATCAATTACTTTTGGGAGTATTTGCACTGTGACACTAGAATCATGCATTAAAATAACCTCTACTTGTTCATCGCTTTGATTTCGTACTCTTTCTAGTATTGCGGAAGGATTATCATAGCTTTTCCAGTCATATGTATCAATTGTCCAATCCCACATTTTATACTGGGCCGATACGAGTGCGTCACGGTAATTCTTTTTTAAGTAAGGCATGCTACCGTATGGGACCCGAACGAGATGTGTATTTAAATGTGTAACTTGCTGGACAATGCTTTGGGTTTGCTCCATTTCTGCAATTAAAACAGATGGATCGCCAGTATAAAGACGTTTTACATCATGCGACATACTATGGAGACCGATATAATGCCCATCTTTAATCAATCGCTCCATCGTTTTTTTATAATGTGGCACCTTTCCGCCAATAACGAAGAAAGTTGCTTTTCCGTTCTTCTCTTTTAAAATATTTAAAATTTGTGGTGTGTATTTATTTGGTCCGTCATCAAATGTTAAGTACGCAATTTTTGTTGTAGGGGAGGTAGTTTGAGTACTTTGGTAATCTTTTACTTGAATGTCTGTAGTAGCTTTTGTATTCGATGATGCGTACATAGTAATAGTTAAAAATAAAATTATACATTGAAGTAATCGCTTGATCATAACATTCACCCTCAGTTTGACAATCAAGATGTAAAAATGAAAATTTGATACTTTTTTCGTTATACGTATATCTTTCTCCAATAGAGGGACTCTCAAACAATCTATATTTTGGAAATGGGGAATAAGGATTAAAAAATAAAAAATAGCATCCTCTTATGAAAAGAGGATGCTATTTGAATATTTCATAAGAGTAAAGGCTATACTACAATTAGTCTTCGCGTTTTTTCACTTTTTTATAGAAGGAAATAATTGGTTTGTAACGTTCGTGTACAAGACCGATTACTTCAGCAATGATTTCTGTAAAGAAGATTAAAATGAAAAGAAGAATAATGGATAACCATAATGTTGCACTACTGAAAATAATTGCATTTACACTAAAGAAAATACCCAATGCGTAAATAATTAGTACCGTTTTACGATGAGAGAATCCCATTGCAAGTAAACGGTGATGTAAATGCGACTTATCAGGTGCTGAAATAGGCTTTTTATTTACGATACGGCGGATAATTGCAAACGTCGTATCAAATATAGGTACACCTAAAATAATAATTGGAACGATAAAGCTGAATAACGTTACGCTTTTGTATAATCCAAGTAACGATATAACAGAAATACAGTATCCTAAAAATAGTGCTCCTGTATCTCCCATGAAAATTTTTGCTGGATGGAAGTTGTAGAATAAAAATCCAATTGTACTTGCTAATGTAATCAGTGCTAGAGGTAATATAATAGCTGCTCCAGTACCCCATGGGCTAGTGAAGGCCATATATGCTAGCGTTGCAAGTACGATAGATGAAATCCCTGCGGATAATCCATCTAATCCATCAATTAAGTTGATGGCATTTGTAATACCTACAATCCAAAATACAGTAATTGGATAAGCAAGCCATCCGAGTTCAGTATCTCCAATAATTGGAATATATAATACTTGCACTAATAATCCACTTTTTACAATCATGATGGCAACTAATAGTTGTCCACCGAATTTTACCCTCGCAGATAGTTCGTACATATCATCTAAAATCCCAATGATAACAATGATGATAGCACCTAAAGTTATCGATAACATTCTTTGTTCGTACAATCCACCGACAACAAATCCTACGGCTACACCGATGAAAATTGCTAACCCGCCAAGACGAGGCATAATTTTTTGGTGTACTTTACGCGCATTTGGCTTGTCTGTTGCTCCTATTTTGAAAGCTAATTTAATAACTAAAGGAGTAACGACGAGTACAGTGATGAAAGATGCCAAAATGGCATAAATCACTTGTGAGTCCATTAATACCCCACCCTTTATAGTTTAACGTAATTTTTTCAATCGTATTTATCTGAAAATTATGATGTTTATTTACAGGCTCATAACATATGGTATCACAAAAAGATTAGAATTCAATCTTTTTTTCTTTTGGCTGTAAAGGGGAGTGAATAGAATATATGACAATTGGATATGGAATGTTGTGTCCTTTGAGAAGATTGATCTCATATTGTGGCTTGTAATATGACATTGTACTCCCCTCTCATATAGCGATGACTTTTGTTTCAGTATTATAAGTGTTGCACGTAAAATGAGTAAGTTCCGTGTTAAATTGTGGGAATTTACATTTTGTATATATTGCATCATTTAACTTTACAAAATCTTAAAAAATAATAAAAAAACGATTCATATAATAAAGAAGTGAAAGAGTTTTCTCATTCTTAGTGTGAGAGGGGGAAGCACAGGGGGAGTTCTATGTATTCGTATATTTTCTTATGTATATTCCTGTGCGAAAAAAATGAAAATTACGATAATAGGTACCGGATATGTTGGATTGATTACAGGAGTAGGATTGGCGAGATTGGGACATTCAGTCACATGTTTCGATATAAATAGTGGGAAAATTGAACGGATTAAACAAGGCGAGTTACCTATTTATGAATGTGGATTAAATGAATTAATAAATGAAGCATACGAGAATAATCATTTAACTTTTACAGCAAGTAAATCAGCGGCATTTAATGATGTAGAGTTTATATTTATTGCAGTTGGAACGCCATCTTTATTAGATGGAACAGCAGATTTAACGTATATTCGTAGCGCTTGTGATGATATTGGAACATATGTGAATAACGATATTATTGTTGTTACGAAAAGTACGGTTCCTGTAGGGACAAATGATGTAATGAGAGAATGGATTGAGGATAAACTACAAGGTAGACATGAATTATATATTGTATCGAATCCAGAGTTTTTAAGAGAAGGTTCTGGTATTTATGATTTTTTTCAGGGTGATCGTATCGTAATTGGAGCATGTAGTGAAGAAAAAGCAAGGAAAGTAGAGAATTTGTACAGTAAATTAAGCTTACAAACGTATATTACAGATATTCGAAGTGCTGAGATGATTAAATATGCATCTAATGCTTTTTTAGCTACGAAGATTAGTTTTATTAATGAAATTTCTAATATATGTGAGCAAGTGGGTGCAGATATAGTAGATGTAGCTACAGGGATGGGGATGGATAAGAGAATTGGTGCATCTTTTTTAAATGCAGGCATCGGATATGGAGGATCTTGTTTTCCAAAAGATACGAAAGCACTTGTGCAAATTGCAGGGAATGTTTCTCATGATTTTCGCTTGTTGAAAGCGGTCATTGAAGTGAATAATAAACAACAGTTGTTGTTAGTTGAAAAAGCGAAGAAAATTATAGATATGAAGAAGAAGCGAATTGCGGTTCTTGGTGCAGCATTCAAACCGAATACTGACGATATTAGGGAAGCGCCATCTCTTATTATAATAGAAGAATTAATTAATATGGGTGCGGATGTGGTTTTATATGACCCGCAAGCTATTCAAAATGTAAGAAGTTTATTTGGAAATACGATACGGTACGCTGAGTGTATAGATGAATCGATTAGAGAGGCGCATGCAGTTTTTATCGTAACAGAATGGGAATCAATTCGAAATTATCCGCTCGAAAAGTATGCACAGCTTATGAGGGAATCTATTCTATTTGATGGGAGAAATTGTTATACTAATGAGGATGCCGAGAAGCATGGATTAGATTATTACTCAGTTGGGCGAAAAGACGTCTGTAATAGTAATGTTTCTCAGGCGCGTTAAAAAATGTATTTTCACATGCATATTTTTATATGCGATAATAGAAGTTTTAACTAGTGAAAGAAAAGAGGCAATGAAATGACTGAACGTTTAAAAGTAATGACAATTTTCGGGACACGACCAGAAGCTATTAAAATGGCACCTCTTGTATTAGAGTTGCAAAAGCACCCAGAAAAGATTGAATCAATTGTGACTGTAACAGCACAACACCGTCAAATGTTAGATCAAGTATTAAATATCTTTGGAATTACGCCAGATTTCGATTTGAATATCATGAAAGATCGTCAAACGTTAATCGATATTACAACACGTGGTTTAGAAGGTTTAGATAAAGTAATGAAAGAAGCGAAGCCTGATATCGTACTTGTGCATGGTGATACAACGACGACATTTATTGCAAGCTTAGCTGCTTTCTATAATCAAATTCCAGTAGGACATGTTGAAGCAGGACTTCGTACATGGGATAAGTATTCTCCATATCCAGAAGAGATGAATCGCCAACTAACAGGTGTAATGGCGGATCTTCATTTCTCACCTACAACAAAATCAGCAACGAACTTACAAAAAGAAAATAAAGATGAGTCACGCATTTTCGTAACAGGAAATACAGCGATCGATGCACTGAAGACAACTGTAAAAGAAACTTATAGCCATTCGGTGTTAGAGAAACTTGGAAATGATCGTCTTGTACTTATGACAGCACACCGTCGTGAAAATTTAGGAGAACCAATGCGCAATATGTTCCGTGCAATTAAGCGTCTTGTTGATAAGCACGAAGATGTACAAGTTGTATACCCTGTTCATATGAATCCTGTTGTTCGCGAAATAGCGAATGATATTTTAGGCGAGCATAGTCGTATTCATTTAATTGAGCCGTTAGATGTAATTGATTTCCATAACGTTGCAGCTCGTTCATACTTAATGTTAACTGATTCTGGTGGTGTACAAGAGGAAGCACCATCACTAGGTGTGCCAGTCCTTGTCCTTCGTGATACGACGGAACGCCCAGAAGGTATCGAAGCAGGTACGTTGAAATTAGCAGGAACAGATGAAGAGACAATCTTTGGTCTTGCTGATGAGTTGTTATCTGATAAAGAAGCTCATGATAAGATGACGAAAGCATCTAACCCTTACGGTGATGGCCGTGCGTCTGAGCGTATTGTAGAAGCGATTTTACAACACTTTAAGAAGTAACAACAATTGCGTGAAATAAAAAGAGCCAAATCGTATACGATTTGGCTCTTTTTTTATTCATGATTCCTCATAATCCACTCTGCATGAGCATTTGTAGAAGGGGGAGGAGGCGGTGGTGTTTTGTTCTCACTCGGCTCCTTCTTTGCTTTTGCGCTGGAGTTAGAATTTGAATCGGAATTTGTATTCTCATTTTTCGTAGTCTCTGTTGGAACTTTTGCTTTTTCTCCTATTTCCTTTTCAATTTCGTTACGTACAGTCTCTACACTGATTGGATCTGGAAGGAAGTAATAAATACCGCCAATTTTTCTGTCTTCTCCTTCAAGTTTTAACGTTTGTATTGTAGAAGGGTCGAATCCAGAGATTTTATTGTAAAGAGCAAGTCCGTCTGAAATAGGAATATCGGTTTTTATATATTTTCCAACTACCTTTGTTAAATCTTTAATTTTAAATACGGTAGAAGCAGAGTTTAGCTTTTGGGCAACAGCAGCCAGTACTTGTCTTTGTCTAGCAGCTCGACCATAATCACCGTTAGGATCTTGCTTTCGCATACGGACGTATGCGAGTGCTTCTTCACCATTTAAGTTCTGTTGACCTTGTTTAAATTGGATTTTTTTATAGTAATCCACGTCAGAGCGTTCCCAGAAATCGAAGGGGACATCAACGGTAATACCGTCAACAGCATCAACGATACCTTTAAATCCTTGGAAATCAATTTTAATATAATGATCAACAGGAACTTTTAAAAACTCTTCGACGGTGTCGATTGCCATTTTTTCTCCACCGTAAGCATGGGCAGCGTTAATTTTGTCTTCTTTATTTTTGCCAACAATCTTAACACGAGAATCGCGTGGGATACTCATAAGTGAAACCTTTTTTGAGTTTGGATTAACTGTCGCGAACATGAGTGAATCTGTTCTGCCGTTTTGACCATCTGTTGCGTAATCCTCAATACCCATAATTAGTATTGTGAAAGGTTTTTTTGTGATTTCCACATCTTCTGCTCGTAATTTAGATTTTTCACGGCTAAATCCACTGTACATCCCCATGAGAGAAGTGTAGGAATTTAACATATAAAGTCCTACGCTACCAAATAAAAATACGAAAATAAGAAAGAAGAAAAACTTTCTTCTACGTTTCTTTTTTATTCGGCTATTTTGGAGATGATAATAACGTTCTTCCATATATAATCTCCTTAGTTCATTTGTAGGGAATTAATTCACTACATTAATCTTTAAAGGTGAGACGTTAGCTATTCTTAGATAACACCTTGTTCTAAGTACAACATATCTCCTTCTTTAATTGTACACTTCCCGTTTGTTAATTCAATCATCCAATCTGTAAATGTTTGTTTTCGATTTTCTTCTACATACGTATCGAATGTGACGTTTTCTAGATAATGTATATCTTTAATGTTATATTCTGAATTACGTAATTCATTTTCAACTTTGCCAAGCAATGTGTAATCAATTTCTGTTTCCATAACGCGCATTAGTTTTCGCTCAACAACGCCTACGTGATTAAGTCCTTCACTTGTACATTTTCCATATGCGCGAATTAATCCACCAGCACCAAGTTTAATGCCACCAAAATAGCGCGTGGCGACAACGACAGTATCCTTTAGACCTCGCTTTTTTAATACTTCTAACATAGGTACACCAGCTGTGCCGCTCGGTTCGCCGTCATCGTTTGCCTTTTGAATTTGATCTTGTTCACCGATTAAATATGCGGAACAATTATGTGTTGCATTCCAATGCTGTTTTTTTATTTTTTGTATAAATGCTTGAGCTTCCTCTTCCGTTGTGGCGCGATTCACATAGCAAATGAATCTTGATTTTTGAATCACAATTTCGTGCTCTCCATAGCCTTTGATTGTTAAATATTGTAATAACAATGGTATACGCCCCTATCTTTCAAAATAACTAGTACTTTACATTTTAAAAGCGAGCGTTTTTATATTCAAACATTTTTTACAAATATGTTGAAATTTTTGGTGAGTATTTTATCTTTTTGTTGTAATTTGTCGAGCGAGTGATTGTAGTTTCTAGCCGGCATTTTTATGTATGGATGCACCTTTTCTAGTTTTCGTGTAAAATTAGGGGATAAAAATTTTTTATAAGGCAGGTACGAAAATGAAAACAGCTATTGTTACCGATAGTACAGCATATATACCGAAGCATATTCGTGACGAACTCAATATATATATGATCCCATTAAACGTTGTGTTTGGAACGGAATCTTATCAAGAAGAGGCTGAAGTTTCAGCAAATGATTTTTATATAAAAGTACGTGAACAAGAAGAACTTCCGAAAACTTCGCAACCAGCAATTGGAAAGTTTTTAGAGTTATATGAAGAGTTATCTAAAGAATATGATGCAGTTATTAGCATTCACCTTTCCAGTGGAATTAGTGGTACATATCAAACAGCAACGGCAGCTGGACAGATGGTAGATGGTATTGATGTATATACGTACGACTCTGAAATTAGTTGTGAAGTACAAGGGTTTTACGTGCGTGAAGGGGCGGAATTAGTAAGTGAAGGGAAAGCCCCAGAAGAGATTATCGCTCGCTTTGATGAAATGAAGCAAACGATGGATGCTTATTTTGTAGTGGATGATTTACATCATTTACAACGTGGTGGAAGATTAAATAGTGCACAAGCTTTCATTGGTAGTTTGTTACAAGTAAAACCAGTATTATACTTTAGAGATAAAGTAATTATTCCATTCGAAAAAATTCGTACGCGTAAAAAAGCGTTAAAGCGTATCGTTGAAATCTTTGATGAGCAGGCAAATAAAGGTGTGCCTATGGAAGCTGTTATTATTCATGCGAATCGTGAAGAGGAAGCTAATGAATGGAAACAAGAATTAGAAGAGATATACCCTCATGTTACAATTCGTACGAGTTATTTCGGAGCTGTAATTGGGACGCATTTAGGTGAAGGTGCGCTTGGTTTAGGTTGGTATACGAAGTGATAAAGATATAAAAGCTCTCTTACTTGAAGAGGGTTTTTTCACGGGTATTTTACGGAGATTTGACAAGTTAATATTTGGAAATGGTAAAATGTACGTAAAATTAAATAATGAGGAAAGTTTTATTACTTACTTTTTACAAGAAACTATTTTATAATAGAAGAGAGGTGAAACATATGGAGCATAATTCTTGTTTATGTCCAAAGTTTGAGTCAGCTTTTACAATGCTTAGTAAGAAATGGACTGGCTTAATTATTAAATCTTTGCTCGAAGAGCCGAAACGTTTCAGAGAAATCGCAGATATTATACCGAATATGAGCGATCGTATGTTGTCAGAACGTTTAAAGGAATTAGAAGGCGAAGGTATTGTAGTTCGTAATGTTTATCCAGAAGTACCAGTTAGAATCGAGTACGGTGTAACTGATAAAGGGAAAGCGTTGGAAAGTGTTATGGATGAGGTCCAAAATTGGGCTGAGAAATGGATGAAGTAACGTTTCTATTTCATTCATATTGGAGTATTTTCAAAACGTAAGGGGTTCCCTTACGTTTTTTTTCAATCCTATAAAAAACGGTGTAAGGCTCTTAAAATTCTACATATATATACAAATTTAGATATACTTTGCTATAGAGATAAATGTAATATTACATTTATTTTACAAAACCGTAACATTAGCAAAAAAACTCCCGAATTATGGTATAAATTTTAATAGGTTATATACGGAAAATGAAAAAAAGAAAGCGGTGTAAAAAATAAAATGAAAAAGCTAAAAATGGCATCTTGCGCATTAGTTGCAGGGTTAATGTTTTCTGGGCTAACACCAAATGTATTTGCAGAAGATAAAATTTCTGACGTGAAATCACAAATTAACACACAAAATGATACTTTACATAAACAACAACTAGAACGTGATGAATTACAAAAACAAATGAATGACTTAAACAAAACAATCCAAGGTTTGGATAAGTCTGTTCAAGAGAACGCTTCAAAACTTGATGAAACAACAAAAAAAGTTTCTGATACTGAGCAATTAATCGAAAATAAAAATAAAAATATTGCAGAACTACAAACAAAGATTGCAAAACGTGAAGAGTTATTAAGAAAACGTTTAGTTGCACTACAAGAACAGCCAAATACGAACATTGTAACAGAAGTTCTTGTAAACTCTAAAAACGTTGCAGATTTAGTTGATCGTTTAGCTTCTGTGTCTAAAATTATGGAATCTGACGAAGATATCATGAAAACACAACAAGAAGATCAAACGAACGTGAAAAAAGATGTTGAGACAGTAAAAGAAAAACAAAAAGAATTAAAAGAAGCACAAGCTCAAATTGAAACTGCTAAGAAAGAACTTGACGTTGAAAAAGAGAAAAAAGCAACAGCAGTAAACGATTTAAGTGGTAAAATGGATACAGTTGTAACTACAATGACAAGTACGGAAGGTCAATTGAAAGAGCTTGAACAACAGGCATTAAAATTACAACAAATCGCTGAAAAAGAAGCGCAAGAAAAAGCGGCACAAGAAGCTGCTGCTCAAAAACAAGCAGAGCAAGCTGCTAAAGAAGCACAAGCTCAACAAGCTGCACCAGCGCAAGCGCCTGCAGAACAAGCTGCTCCAGCAAACAATGCTGGACAAGCTCAAAAAGAAGAGCCTAAAAAAGAAGAAGCGAAAAAGCCAACTCCAACTCCAACTCCAACTCCAGTTCCAGTTCCGGATACTCAAGGTGGCAGACAGGATGTTGTTGAAAAAGCTAGAGGTTTAGTGGGCCTAAAATATGTATGGGGTAGTGCGTCAATTTCAAATGGTGGTTTTGACTGCAGTGGACTAATCTCTTATGTTTACGGTTTAGGTCGTCAAGATACAAGAAGCTTATGGAGCTCTGTACAAAAAATTAGTGCATCTGAAGCGAAGCCAGGAGATCTTATCTTCTTACAAGGTACTTACAGAGAAGGCGTATCTCACGTTGGAATTTACATTGGTGGCGGTCAAATAATTCATGCTGCTGATGAGTCAACAGGTGTTACTTACGGTAGTGTAAATAGCTCTTACAACCAAAAACATTTCTTAGGTTACGGTAGATTATAGGATTTATAATTGAATAAAAAACGTGTATAAAGTCGATAGCTTACTATTTTATAAGTAGGTTATCGGCTTTTTTGAGTTTTTACGAGATAAAGAGAAGGATTTATAGTAGTGCTGGAGGTGGCTATTGATGATGTTAGCTGGTAGACAGTTACTGTTAGAAGAACTCTCTTCAGATTTGCAGGATAAATTGGATCATCTGAAAAGGAATCGAGACGTCGTTTGTGTACAAGGGGTAATTAAGAAGTCTTCAAAATATATGTGTCAGCGCTGCGGAAATATAGAGCAGCGACTATTTGTATCATTGCTATGTAAAAGGTGCAATGAAGTATGTACGTATTGCCGGAAATGTATAACGATGGGCAGGGTAAGTGAATGTACTGTACTTGTTCGCGGGATTGCTGAAATAAGCGGAGAAAGTTATTTGAATCCGTTACAGTGGGAAGGCGTTTTGTCTGACGGTCAGGAGTTAGCTGCGCAAAGTGTCGTTGACGCTGTTAAGCAGAAAGAATCATTTTTTATTTGGGCGGTGTGCGGGGCTGGAAAAACAGAAATGTTGTTTCGCGGAATTGCAGAGGCACTACAAAAGGGAGAAAGAGTTTGTATTGCAACGCCGAGAACGATTGTTACGTTATTATAGGGCGTTCCATGTCATGATTGTAGATGAGATAGATGCTTTTCCGTATCATGCAGATAAGATGTTGCAGTATGCAGTAAATGAAGCGATGAAAGAGAAGGCAGCACGTATTTATTTAACTGCAACTCCAGATGAAAAGTGGAAGCGTAAGTTGCGAAGTGGTAAGCAAAAAGGGGTTATTATTTCAGGGCGATACCATCGTCATCCATTGCCAGTTCCGATATTTCAGTGGTGCGGAAATTGGAAAAAGGGTCTTATACGTAAAAAAATTCCTCGTGCTTTATTACAATGGTTAAATCTGTACTTATCGAAACGATACCCCATTTTTCTATTTATTCCTCATGTGCGATATGTAGAAGAAATTAGCTAGTTATTAAAATCATTAAACAATCAAATTGACGGTGTGCATGCAGAAGATCCGGCGAGAAAAGAGAAGGTAGCAGCTTTCAGAAAAGGAGAAATCCCTTTATTAGTTACAACGACGATTTTGGAACGAGGAGTAACTGTGAAAAATTTACAAGTTGCAGTTTTAGGAGCTGAGGAAGAAATATTTTCAGAAAGTGCTCTCGTTCAAATTGCAGGGCGTGCTGGCAGAAGCTCTGATGAACCGCATGGAGATGTTATCTATTTTCATTATGGAAAGACAGAGGCGATGGTGCGTGCGAAAAAACATATTCAAAGTATGAATAAGAATGCTAAAGAACAAGGATTGATAGATTGATGCATTGTCTACTTTGTGATGAGTATATTTCATATGCGATTAGTTGGTACACTTTTTTTGTTAAGCTTCATAAAAAGTATATATGTGATAGATGTGAACAAAAACTTTCCTATATTATAGGAGATATTTGCAAGGAGTGTGGTCGGCCTTTAGAACTTGTACCAGCTGAATATAAAAACGGGGATATTTGTATGGACTGCATAAGGTGGACGAACGAGCAGGGGTTTCCGCCTCTCATAAATCGTTCGTTGTATGTGTATGATGAAGCGATGAAAGAAATATTAGCACAGTTTAAATTTCGAGGAGATGCTGAATTAGTGCATATTTTTCATCAGCCTTTTCGAAGTCTTTTTCAAAAATATTTTGCGAATGTTTCAGTTGCCATTCCTGTTCCTCTTAGTGAAGAGCGAGAATACGAGCGTGGTTTTAATCAAGCGGAGTTACTAGCTTCTTGTTTGCCTATCAAAATGTTTTGTACATCATTAAGAAGAATTGAAACAGAAAAACAAAGTAAGAAGAAGCGTAAAGAAAGGATATCAGGAGTTAATCCTTTTTATTTTCAGGGAGAAGAGATGTTTCATGAGCAACATGTTTTAATCGTGGATGATGTGTATACGACAGGAATTACTGTTAGGCAAATTGGAAGCCTTTTGTATGATCGAGGAGCGAGAGAGGTTTCTTGTTTGACGCTTTGTAGAGGTTAATATGTGAATGTCGAAAGGGGTAATAAAAAGACGACAGGTCTTCTTTGACTTACAGTCTTGTCATTCGCTATAGTCAGAATATGGGGCGAATGCCCTGATTTTAAGAGTGAAGGGAATGGAATGAACATGCAAGGACGAGTAAAATGGTTCAATGCAGAAAAGGGATTTGGGTTTATTGAGCGTGAGGATGGTGACGATGTGTTTGTTCATTTTTCTGCTATTCAACAAGATGGGTATAAGTCGTTAGAAGAAGGTCAACAAGTGGAGTTTGATATTGTTGATGGAGCACGTGGGCCACAAGCGGCTAATGTTGTGAAACTGTAAAAATTAAGTTTTTGGAAAAGATAGAGCTGTATTTTTAACAGCATTATATAGATGGCGAAAGCTCTTGCTCGTAACAAGGGCTTTTTTGTTGTGGGTAAGTTGTCAAAAAGTTGTTTCTTTTCTGTAACTAATTGTCCACAGTTACATTCGTTATTCATGATGTTAATAGGATAAAATAAAGATAGAAACGATGCATCTTTTCATTTCAACAAAAAACGATAAAAAAATCGCAATTCCACTAATTTTTCAAAAAAATTAGAAGGAGTTTTTAAGCCAATGTCGAAATTATAGTACATAGGCTTGAAAGGAGGAATTCATCTATGAAATTCAACATTCGTGGTGAAAATATTGAAGTAACTCCAGCATTAAAGGAATATGTAGAGAAAAAACTAAGTAAATTAGAGCGTTATTTTGATACATTCCCAGAGATTAAGGTTAATTTAAAAGTATACTCTGACAAGCAACGCATCGAGGTAACAATTCCATTTACAGATTTATTACTTCGTGCAGAAGAAACAAATAGTGATATGTACGCTGCGATTGATTTAGTAGTTGATAAAATTGAGCGACAAATTCGTAAACATAAAACAAAAGTAAACCGTAAATTACGTGAGAAAGGTTCTGTGAAAACTAACTTTATCCTTCCAGAAGCAGTAGCTGTTCTGGATGCGGTAGAAGAGGATGAATTAGAACTTGTACGTACAAAACGATTCGATTTAAAACCGATGGACGTTGAAGAAGCGATCTTGCAAATGGATATGCTAGGACATAGTTTCTTCGTCTTCACAAATGCTGATACAAATGAAACTAATGTTGTATATGGCCGTAAAGATGGGAAATATGGTTTAATCGAAACTAAATAATCATTCAAAAGCGCAGCCGAAATGGCTGCGCTTTTTTTATATGTTTTTGCCTTCCTATCTTGTAATATTGATATGAATTTAAATGGCTTATTCGTAATGAAATTTAGAAGTCATGTTTTGTAACGGTCAATTGTATTACTATTCCAAAAGGATCTCGCACAATGGCGTAACCAGGGCTGAAGGAGTTTTTTTCAAAGGGTGTTAAAATATAAACCTCATCATGTTGAATTAGATTGTGATAGAGTGCTTCAATGGTTTGGAAATCTTTAGATTGAATGCATAATGATGAGCTATTACTTAATTGCCAAGGGCGTGTGGAATCCACTGCCTGTTCTGCAATCATAATTTTATTAGTGCCAATTTGTAAAACGGAATGGGTAATATAATGTTCTTGGCTTTCTTTATACGTGAAATTCGGATCTATTTCTTTCATTTCTTTATAATTCTTTTTAAATAAAACTTTTGCGTCTAAATACTGTTCGTAAAATGCAATTGCTTTAGCACCTTGCCCATTTAATGATAAAAAAGGGATTACTTCAAAGTTCATTGTATTGCCTCCTTCATATATGTTTACACTTATTACTATACAAATATAAGGTGCCAATATGTGGCACCTATAGGGAGAGTTTATGAAAAAAGTTGAGCGTTTAAATCAGATGCTACGTTTTATTAATCAAAAACAAATATTCACATTGAAAGATTTAATGGATGAATTTCAAATTTCAAAAAGGACAGCTTTACGTGATATTGCATCATTAGAGGAAATGGGTGTACCTCTTTTTGCAGAGTATGGTCGGTATGGAGGGTATCGTTTAATAAAAACGATGACATTACCACCGATTTCATTTACAAATCATGAAGTTTTTGCACTTTATTTTGCAATGCAGGCACTAAGTAGTTTTGTAAGTATTCCTTTTCAAATCTCGTTTCGTTCCATTAATAAGAAATTTTTAGATAGTGTTTCGTCAAAACAGCGTGAGCAAATTGAAAACTTGCAAAAAAGAGTATCCTTTTTCATTTGGAACAAGCACATGAATGTGGTTATCTAGAAGAGATTTTGTTAGCTGCTGTTCAAAATAGGGCTTTAACTATAAACTATGTAACGCCGAAACAAACGACAATGCGCCGTATTCAGCCGATTTCGATTTATGCAATGAAAGGTTATTGGTATTGTCAGGCTTACGATTTAGATAAAGCGACTTATCGAGTGTTTCGCTGTGATCGTATTAGGTCGTTAGAAATGGTAGATGCTCAGGATAGTCTGGATTTGGAAAATATAAATATACATAACGCACATAGTCTTTGGAAGGCAACTGAACAAGCTATTCAATTTAAATGCTCAATTACTGCGAGGGGGATAGAGATATTCAAGCAACAACAATATCCTTCGATGAAATTATGGGAAGAATGTGAAGATACATATTTAATAGGAACTTATGAGCCTGCTGAAATCAACTTTATCATTTCATATCTAGCTAGTTTTGGTAAAACTATAAAAATAATTGAGCCATCTTCTTTAAAAGAGAACTTGAAAGAATACTACTTAGATTTAATACAAAATTTGTAACGAAGAGATAGTAGTTTGTTGGAAAAAATAAAATAAAATAAAAACTTTTTCTGAATCTATGGCTCGACATTTGGACGATTGTTGTCATAGTTATAAGACAAGTGTTACAATTATCATTAGGTTTATACATTTTAGTTTTTTAATTAGGAGAAAAATTGGCATAACATAAATTTGATTTTTATAACGACTGATTGTAAAGAGAAAAAGAAAGCAATCGGAAGTTTTATTTTAATAAAAGAGGAGCGTATTTCCTATGATCGGTATTTTAAAAAAGGTATTTGATGTCAACCAACGCCAAATTAAACGTATGCAGAAGACAGTGGAGCAAATTGATGCATTAGAATCATCTATTAAGCCGCTAACTGATGAACAATTAAAAGGAAAGACGATTGAATTTAAAGAACGTCTAACAAAAGGTGAGACAGTAGATGATCTACTTCCTGAAGCTTTTGCGGTTGTTCGTGAAGCAGCGAATCGTGTTCTTGGAATGCGTCCATATGGCGTACAGCTAATGGGTGGTATCGCCTTACATGAAGGAAATATCTCTGAGATGAAAACAGGTGAAGGTAAAACGTTAACATCTACTTTACCTGTATATTTAAACGCATTAACAGGAAAAGGTGTTCACGTTGTTACAGTCAATGAATACTTAGCGCAACGTGATGCGAGCGAAATGGGACAACTTCATGAGTTCCTTGGCCTAACTGTAGGGATTAACTTAAATAGTATGTCACGTGAAGAGAAACAAGCTGCTTATGCTGCTGATATTACGTATAGCACAAATAACGAGCTTGGGTTCGATTACTTACGTGACAACATGGTGTTATATAGAGAGCAGTGCGTTCAGCGTCCACTTAATTTTGCTATCATCGATGAAGTCGATTCTATTTTAGTCGATGAAGCACGTACGCCGCTTATTATTTCGGGACAAGCTCAAAAATCAGCAGAGCTATACATGTTTGCAAATGCATTCGTTCGTACATTAGAAAATGAAAAAGAATATTCATTTGATGTGAAAACGAAAAATGTAATGTTAACAGAAGATGGTATTACGAAAGCTGAGAAAGCTTTCCATATCGATAACTTATTCGATTTAAAACATGTAGCACTTCTTCACCATATTAATCAGGCGCTTCGTGCACACGTTGTTATGCACCTTGATACAGATTATGTTGTACAAGAAGGCGAAATCGTAATCGTAGACCAATTCACTGGTCGTCTTATGAAAGGTCGTCGTTATAGCGAAGGTTTACATCAAGCTATTGAAGCAAAAGAAGGCGTAGAAATTCAAAATGAAAGTATGACGCTTGCAACAATTACGTTCCAAAACTACTTCCGTATGTACGAAAAATTATCTGGTATGACTGGTACAGCGAAAACGGAAGAAGAAGAATTCCGTAGTATTTACAATATGAATGTTATCGTAATTCCAACGAATAAAGATATTATTCGTGATGATCGTGCTGATTTAATCTTCAAATCAATGGAAGGTAAATTCAATGCAGTTGTTGAGGATATTGTAAATCGTCATAAGCAAGGGCAACCTATTCTTGTTGGTACAGTTGCAATTGAAACGTCAGAGCTTATTTCAAAAATGTTAACACGTAAAGGTGTACGTCATAATATCTTAAATGCAAAAAACCATGCGCGTGAAGCAGATATCATTGCAGAAGCTGGTATGAAAGGCGCTGTAACAATTGCGACGAATATGGCTGGTCGTGGTACGGATATTAAGTTAGGCGACGATATTAGAAACGTTGGCCTAGCAGTTATCGGTACAGAGCGTCACGAAAGTCGTCGTATTGATAATCAGTTACGTGGTCGTTCTGGTCGTCAAGGGGACCCTGGTGTAACACAGTTCTACTTATCAATGGAAGACGAACTAATGCGCCGCTTCGGTTCTGACAATATGAAAGCGATGATGGATCGCCTTGGTATGGATGATTCACAGCCAATCGAAAGTAAAATGGTTTCTCGTGCTGTAGAATCTGCGCAAAAACGTGTGGAAGGAAATAACTATGATGCACGTAAGCAGCTATTGCAATACGACGATGTACTTCGTCAACAACGTGAAGTAATTTATAAACAGCGTCAAGAAGTAATGGATTCAGAGAACTTACGCAGTATTATTGAAGGTATGATGAAATCTACGATAGAACGTGCTGTTGCACTTCATACGCAAGAAGAAATCGAAGAAGATTGGAGCATTAAAGGTCTTGTCGATTACTTAAATACAAACCTTCTTGAAGAAGGAGATGTAAAAGAAGAAGAGTTACGTCGCCTTGCTCCAGAAGAAATGAGCGAATCAATCATCGCGAAATTGTTAGAGCGTTATAATGAAAGAGAGAAGCTTCTACCTGAAGAGCAGACGCGTGAATTCGAAAAGGTTGTTGTATTCCGTGTTGTAGATACGAAATGGACAGATCATATCGATGCAATGGATCACCTTCGTGAAGGTATTCATTTACGTGCTTACGGACAAATCGATCCACTTCGTGAATACCAAATGGAAGGGTTCGCAATGTTCGAGTCGATGATCGCTTCTATTGAAGAGGAAATCTCTCGTTACATTATGAAAGCTGAAATTGAGCAAAACTTAGAGCGTCAAGAAGTTGTTCAAGGTGAAGCTGTTCATCCATCAAGCGATGGCGAAGACGCGAAGAAAAAACCGGTTGTAAAAGGTGACCAAATGGGACGCAACGATTTATGTAAATGCGGTAGTGGCAAGAAATATAAAAACTGTTGTGGCATTGGGCAGTAATAGGGAACTGTAGTTCAGGCTGCTTTGCAAACTTTTACATCAAAAATGTATAATGAAAAGGTTTAAACTCTCTCCGTAATAAGTGGAGAGAGTTTCCCTTGTTTTCATATGAAAGTAACAGCAATTACATAGAGGTGAAGGAAATGGAATTAGTAGAAATTAGGCAAGAACTAGAAAAAATGGCTAAGAGATTAGCGGCTTTTAGGGGGTCTCTTTGACCTTCCTACTAAGGAAAAACAAATTGCAGAATTAGAAGAAACGATGATGGGCGCAGGATTTTGGGATGACCAACAAGGCGCACAAGCTGTAATTAATGAAGCGAATGCGCTGAAAGATATGGTTGGAAGGTTCCGTCAGTTAGATGAGACGTTCGAAAACTTAGAAATGACGCATGACTTACTTAAAGAAGAGTATGATGAAGATTTACATGAGGAACTAGAATCAGAAGTGAAAACTTTAATTCAAGAAATGAATGAGTACGAGCTGCAGTTACTATTAAGCGATCCTTATGATAAAAATAACGCTATTTTAGAATTACACCCAGGTGCAGGTGGAACAGAGTCACAAGACTGGGGTTCTATGTTATTACGTATGTACACGCGCTGGGCTGAAAAACGTAGGTTTAAAGTAGAAACGGTTGACTACTTACCAGGCGATGAAGCTGGTATTAAGAGTGTTACATTATTAATTAAAGGTCATAACGCTTACGGTTACTTGAAAGCGGAGAAAGGTGTACATCGTCTTGTACGTATTTCACCGTTCGATTCTTCAGGTCGTCGTCATACATCGTTCGTATCTTGTGAAGTTGTACCTGAGTTCAATGATGAAGTTGAAATTGAAGTGCGTACAGAAGATTTGAAAATAGATACGTATCGTGCAAGTGGTGCAGGTGGACAGCACGTTAATACGACAGATTCAGCAGTTCGTATAACTCATCTACCAACAAACACGGTTGTAACATGTCAGTCAGAGCGTTCTCAAATTAAAAACCGTGAGCATGCGATGAAAATGCTAAAAGCGAAATTATATCAAAAGAAATTAGAAGAACAACAAGCACAATTAGATGAGATTCGCGGAGAGCAAAAAGAAATTGGATGGGGCAGCCAAATCCGTTCTTACGTATTCCACCCGTATTCTCTTGTGAAAGACCATCGTACAAATACAGAAGTTGGTAACGTACAAGCAGTTATGGATGGGGAAATTAATCCGTTTATTGATGCGTATTTACGTTCTCGTATTTAGTAAGAGAAAAAGCCAACAGAATTGTTGGCACATGCTGAGGTCCAAGAGGATATAAAGAGGCTTATCTTATTTATATTGATGAAATAAAGAGGAAGAGAAGTTGGAAACGACAACTTCTCTTTTTGATGAGATTATATGTAGAATACAATGCCGTATATTGTTTTGTAAAAGGTAGAGAATAGTAAAACAAAGTGGTAATAGAGTAGGACTTTATATAGAATTTCTCAGTTTTGATTGGAGAAAAAGGCTCTTTATAGAACTTTCTAAGGTGTTCACAGAATTGAAACAATTTATGAAAGCTTATTTTATTAGGCTTCTCACTATATTTGTGAAAAATATGAAATACACCTTAGTTTTTCTATATAAAGATAATGCTTATAATGAATATTGAATGTGTTATGAAAACTATTGCCTAATTATGAATGAAAAGAATATCAACAATGGGGAGCGATAGAAGTGAAAAAGAAATTGTTGGCTATTACGCTGGGGACATCGGTCGTTTTTGCTTTAGGAGCATGTGGAAATAAAGAAGAGAGTAAACCATCAAAACAATCTGCAAGCACAGATAGCGCAGAGCAAATTTACCAAAAAAGTTGTATAGGTTGTCACGCTAAAGATTTATCAGGAGCAACTGGACCAGATTTACGAAAAGTAGGACAGAAATATGACGCAGCAGAGATTGAAAAGATTATTGAAAAAGGCCGCGGTTCAATGTCACCAGGAATTATTCAAGGTGAAGATGCGAAAAAAGTAGCTGAATGGTTAGCGGAGCATAAATAAGAAACGTAATTAATAAACGAGCTGATTGTATAACTTGACCGAAAAGTGCTTCGAGTTAAGTAATTACATGAGCTCGTTTACCTTTTATTAGGATGTAACATAAATGTAACAAAATTGTATCCGAATTGGAAACCGATTGATGTTACAATGGGGTTTGTAGAATTTTGATGAAATATATTACATAGAGTAGCGTTGCTAATAAAAAGCATGTATGGAAGCTACCTTCAACAAGAATGGTCGAATGAAAATAAAGGTTTTTCTTTTATTTTCAAATGTACAGAAAAGTATTTCTAAAAAAATCATTAAGTATTGGGTGATAAATAATGATAAAAATGACGAATGTTTATAAGGAGTACCCAAATGGTATGAAAGCCATTGCTGGTCTCACAGTTAACATTAAACAAGGTGAATTCGTATACGTAGTTGGACCGAGTGGAGCCGGAAAATCTACATTTATTAAAATGATGTATCGTGAAGAGAAGCCATCTACAGGATCAATTAATGTAAATGGACTTGTAATTGAAACATTAGCAGAAAGAGATGTTCCATATTTCCGTCGTCAATTAGGCGTGATTTTCCAAGATTTTAAATTGCTACCTAAATTAACGGTATATGAGAATGTTGCGTTTGCTTTAGAAGTAATTGAAGAAGAGAAGGAAGCGATTCGTGAGCGCGTTACAGAAGTGTTAGGTCTTGTTGGTCTTGAAGAGCGTGCCGATGCACTTCCAAATGAGCTTTCGGGTGGAGAGCAACAACGTGTGGCGATTGCAAGAGCGATTGTAAATAAGCCAAAGGTTGTAATTGCCGATGAGCCAACAGGTAACTTAGATATTGAAACAGCTCTTGATATTATGAAGATTTTTAAACGTATTAATGAGCGTGGTACAACGATTGTTATGGCGACACATAACGCAGATATCGTAAATACAATTCGTCATCGTGTAATTGCAATTGAAGGCGGAAAAATTGTTCGAGACGAGATTGAGGGAGGATACGGATATGAAGGCTAAAACCCTTAGTCGACATTTGCGAGAAGGTGTGAAAAATCTATCCCGTAACGGATGGATGACATTTGCTTCTGTAAGTGCAGTAACAGTTACATTATTACTTGTAGGTGTCTTTTTGACAGCGATTATGAATATGAACCATTTTGCGACGAAAGTAGAGCAAGATGTAGAAATTCGTGTGCATGTTGATCCAGCAGCAAAAGAAGCTGATCAAAAGAAATTAGAAGAAGATATGAGTAAAATTGCGAAAGTAGATTCTATTAAATATTCTTCTAAAGAAGAAGAGTTGAAACGTTTAATTAAAAGCTTAGGCGATAGTGGAAAAACGTTCGAGTTATTTGAGCAAGATAACCCACTGAAAAACGTATTTGTTGTAAAGGCGAAAGAACCAACAGATACGGCAACAATTGCGAAAAAGATTGAGAAAATGCAGTTTGTAAGTAATGTTCAATACGGTAAAGGTCAAGTTGAAAAATTATTTGATACTGTAAAAACTGGTCGTAACATCGGGATTGCGTTAATTGCGGGTCTTCTATTCACAGCGATGTTCTTAATCTCTAACACAATTAAAATTACAATTTATGCTCGTAGTACTGAGATTGAAATTATGAAACTTGTTGGTGCAACAAACTGGTTTATTCGTTGGCCGTTCTTGTTAGAGGGATTATTCCTAGGAGTATTAGGATCAATTATTCCAATTGGCCTAATTTTAGTTATGTATAATTCGTTGCAAGGTGTGTTTAATGAAAAACTTGGCGGAACAATTTTCGAGCTTCTACCATACAACCCATTCGTATTCCAATTAGCTGGTTTATTAATGTTAATCGGTGCATTAATCGGTATGTGGGGAAGTGTAATGTCAATTCGTCGCTTCTTAAAAGTATAAAAAGTTGCAAACATAATTCGTACAAGCTTATCATATAGTAGAAATAGGTAAAGGCATCACACATCGTGTGATGCCTTTTGCTACACCACCTGTGTGTTCTGGAAAGGGGAATTCCGCATTGAAACGTAGAGTTGCAATTATTGGAATGGTTGTTGCATTTTTAATTGGTGCTGGCGGGATGTTTGGTGGTATGTACTGGTTTGGGATAAACCCAGCGTATGTAACACAAACAGTATCGAATGGTAATGCTGGCACAGCGCAAGGAAATTTGGTAAAGATTAATGAGGCGTATGCACTAATTGATTCACGTTATGTGGAAGACGTGAAAGACGACAAATTAGTCGAAGGTGCGATACAGGGAATGTTGTCTACGCTGAAGGACCCTTATTCCACGTATATGGATAAAGAAACGGCAAAACAGTTTAGTCAGTCACTGGATCCTGAACTTGAAGGGATTGGAGCTGAAGTGAACAAGACGGACGGTAAGCTTATTATCGTATCGCCAATTAAAGGTTCACCAGCAGAAAAGATAGGAATTAAACCGAATGACCAAATTTTATCTGTAGATGGAAATAGTGTGAAAGATTTATCACGTGAAGAAGCAGTATTAAAAATTCGTGGTAAAAAAGGAACGACTGTTGCAATTGAAATTAAGCGCGCAGGAGTGGCTGATCCGATAGAATTTAAAATTAAGCGTGAAAAGATTCCGATTTTCACTGTATTTAGTTCCGTAAAGCAAGATAGCGGAAAAGATATCGGTTATATGCAAATTACTTCTTTCGCTGAAAATACTGCGAAAGAATTTAAGGATCAGTTAAAAGAGCTAGAGAAGAAAAACATAAAAGGCTTAGTTATTGACGTGCGTGGTAATCCTGGCGGTTATTTAAATAGTGTAGAAGATATACTAGGAGACATCATGACAGATAAAAAACCAATGCTACAAGTAGAACAGCGAAATGGTGAGAAGAAGAAATTCTCTACGGAACTGAAAGAGAGAAAGTCATATCCAATTTCAGTATTAATTGATAACGGAAGTGCTTCTGCTTCAGAGATTTTAGCTGGTGCGCTAAAAGAAGGAGAAGGATACGATTTAATTGGTGAAAAAACGTTTGGTAAAGGTACTGTTCAACAGGCTGTTCCATTTAAAGATGGCAGCAATATTAAATTAACAATGTTTAAATGGTTAACACCAGATGGCAATTGGATTCATAAAAAAGGAATCGCGCCAACTGTAGAAGTGAAGCAACCAGATTATTATCATGCGACACCAATTCAAATTGAAAAGACACTTTCATACAATTCAAATGATGTACAAGTAAAACACGCACAAGAAATGCTTAAGAGCTTAGGATATGTACCAGGACGTGAAGATGGATACTTTAGCAAAGAGACAGAATCAGCACTAAAAGCATTCCAAAATGCGAATGAGATGGAAGCAACAGGACAACTTGATAAAAAGACAGCTGAAGCGATTCAAACTAAAATCATTGAAAAAATCCGTTCTGGAGAAAATGATTTACAATTACAGACGGCATTGAAATTAATAGCGAAATAAGAAAGAATACAGGCACTTTGATGCCTGTATTTTTTTATGTGTTAAATATGATAAGATAAAAAGAAAGAATGATATAAATGGTGGTGAATGAATTCGTGGAGGCATGGCTTTTTGAAATACTACGAGCAGTTGGACGTTTTTTCTTACACCCTGCTGTCTATGTATTTTTAATTAGTAGTATCTTCGTTGGATACTTACGTATATTACGAGAACGAAAAGATTTTTCTTTTAAAGTATATGATATTTGGTTTGAACTACGAACAACTCTATTTGCAGGTATTGGGTACGGATTAATCGTATCCATTATTACGATTGGGCTTGGGCTTGTTGTTTCAAAAGCGAGTTTATGGGCAATTTTACTTTGGACGTTATTATTCGGATTAACTGCTATGTATCGATATTTATCTGTAGCTTATACTTTCGGAATCGCGATTGCACTCGTGTTGTTATCGTCTAAGATGCCAGTTTCCTTCTTACAGCTTGGAGAAGGTGAAGAGGGTACGATTGTATCCCTTGCTATTTTACTAGGCGTTATGCTCGTTGTAGAGGGTTTATTAATCTCTAAAAATGCAGTTCGTTATTCTACGCCGAAAATTAACAAAGGTAAGCGTGGGCTACGAATTGGACTACATGAATCCAATCGTTTATGGCTTGTACCAGTATTTATTCTTATACCAGGAGACGCGGTGACAGGATTTATTTCTTGGTGGCCTGTCGTTTCAATAGGTTCGACTACATACTCTTTATTCCTCGTTCCATTTTTAATTGGATTTATGAGAAAGGTTAGAAGTTATGAGCCGACGGAAGCTTTATTATTTACAGGAAGACGCGTCTATGGTTTAGCGGGGCTCGTACTCGTTTTAGGTATCGCAAGTTACTGGTGGCACGTACTCGCAATTATCGCGATGGGAGTCGCAATGCTTGGACGCTTTACAATCTCGATGCAAGAGAAAATTGCAGACGAGAAAAGACCAGCATACTTTGCCGCACGTAATGATGGACTTGTTGTGTTAGATACAATTCCGAATACAATTGGGGCAGAGATGAATTTAAAGCCTGGAGAAGTTATTACGAAAGTAAATGGAATCATTCCAAGAAGTACCGAAGAGTTTTATGACGCGCTTCAAACGAAGACGACAGGAGCGTTTTGTAAATTAGAAGTAGTAGATACAAATGGTGAGCTTCGTCTTGCTCAAACGGCATTATACGCCGGGGGACATCATGAATTAGGTGTTGTATTTGTTCAGCAAGAGCACGAGTGGGATTCGGAAGCTATATAATCATTAAAATGAAATGAAAGAAGAGTCTGTATAACATTGTAGTTATACAGACTCTTCTTTTTTGTTACAATTTACGGTTTTACTTGAGCATAATGTTGTACAACAAACTCGCGAAACGTTTGTGCAGCAAGTGATAAGTAGTGTTTTTCATTCCACACTAAATGAGGCGTCCAATGGCAAACGGGCTCTTCAATATGGAGAAGCGTCAGTGGGGGTAATTCCTTTTTTGCTGCAATTGGTAAAAAGGCAACACCAAGACCGGTGCGCACTAAGCCGCTGATGGCTGCAGGTTCATCCCCTTCACATACGACATTGGGCGTAAACCCAGCCCGCCTGCAGAACTTGTCTGTAATTTCACGGAAGCTGTATCCTGGCTTTAGGGAGATGAACGGATCATCTGCTACTTCACTTAGCTTGATACGGTGGCGATTTTTGAGACGATGTGTACTCGGCACAGCTAGTACAATCTCTTCGGTCATTAATGGAAGACTATAGATTCCTAGTCGATCAATAGGTGAAGGAGTAAGACAAAAGTCGATTTCGCCGTTTTCAAGGAGTTGAACTTTCAATTCTTCTGTGGATGCCTGCGTTATGCGGAAGTTAATATGTGGATATAAGTCTAGAAAAGGTGCTAGTAATTCAGATACTCGATTTAAGGTCGTAGTAGCTATTAAAACACTTCCACGTTCTAATCCAGCCATGTCTGTAACTTGTCGTTTACCTACTTCCAGTGCCTCAAGGGCTGTATCTACTTGCTTGAGAAAAGCTTTTCCGAAAGTGTTTAGACGAATTTGCCTCCCGACTCGATCGAATAAGGGAACTCCTAATTCTTCTTCTAATCGAGCGATAGTAACACTTAAAGCTGGTTGGGAGATATGAAGTTCCTGTGCCGCTTTTGTTATATGTTCCGTACGAGCGACTGTCTTAAAATACTTGAGCTGCAGTAATTCCATAAAATGTGTTCACCTTCTCTTATATACTCAAAGTTATTAATATGATAGTTATTTTATATTTTTGTTTATCAATAATCAATTTTATAATATGAGTGTGAAAAGAAACATTATAAAAAGAAATATAAATAAAAAAATGAGGTGGATGATTTTTGGATATTCAAAAATATTTAGAACATATTCAATCTGAAAAAAGAGAGGTAAGTTTCCCTTACTTATCTCATCTTCAAAAACAACATGTACTCAACGTTCATTTTGAGAATCTTGATATTTTGGCAAGAAAACCGCTATCTTTGCGTGAAGAAGATTTATATCAAAAAATTGTTCATGCGAAGCAGGGTGGCGTGTGCTACGAGTTAAACGGAATATTTTATTTTCTGCTAAAAGAATTAGGTTTTGACCCGTATCTTATGGCAGGAACAGTATATGTAAGAGAAGGGATTTGGGCTCTTGAAAATGCTCACTTATTCATAATCGTACCAATTGATAATAAAGAATACTTGGTGGATGTAGGTATGGGCGGTAATTCGCCACGAATTCCTGTTCCGCTGAATGGAGAGGAAGTTGTAGATAGTGATGGCCTTTACCGAGTAAATAAAGATGAAACAACATCGTTTTATCATTTGCAAAAAAAGACTGATGGTGAATGGGAGATTCTATATCGATTTGAGCAGCCTTCCCATAAATGGAACTTGTTGAACATTCATCCAATCTGTGTCTTAACTGAAACAGCTCCAGAATCAATGTTCAACAAGATGTATTTCCTTTCAAGAGTGACAGAAAATGGGCGTATCACTTTGTTAGGAGACACGCTAATTATCGTTGATGGAAAAGAAAAAACAAAAGAAAAACTAGAAAAGCATGAGATTGAAGAAACTGTTCGTCGCTATTTCCAAATCCAAATGTAGTGGGGAAACTTTAGGGAGGGTTAATATATAACTTTAAATCTACAAGTTAAACTGTTTATTGCACAGTGGGAAATAAACGGATAAGAACGTAGAAAAGCAAAAGGTGTGTTGAAGGTATTACAAGTTTCGAATTGTTCACAAGATGTATTTGTGAAAAAATAGAAGGATCGCACGCTATAAGTGGGCACATTTATTTGAATACGATAAGTAATATATATAAATGAAGCCTAATTTCTCATTGATATAAATGAGGGATTAGGCTTTTTTATAGATTTTCTCACTTTTTTAGTTTCATAGACGGATAACTTGAATAATTATTTGATAATGATTATCATTTAGAGAGTCTTTTAATTTGGAAAAGGGAGGAAAGATATGCTACGTAAATTTTTTTCTTACTATAAACCGTACAAAGGTTTATTCGTACTCGATTTTTCCTGTGCAGTTATCGCAGGTTTACTCGAACTTGGTTTCCCGCTTATCGTAAATCAATTTATTGATAAGTTATTACCAGGACAAAACTGGACGCTTATTTTATGGGCTTGTTTCGGTTTGTTCGTAGTTTATGTGTTAAATGCAGGTTTGCAATATGTCGTTACATATTGGGGACATATGCTTGGGGTTAACATTGAAACAGATATGAGGCAGAAATTATTTGATCACATTCAAAAGCTATCATTCAGATTTTTTGATAATAATAAAACAGGTCATTTAATTTCACGTCTTACAAACGATTTAATGGAAATTGGGGAAATTGCTCACCATGGACCAGAAGATTTATTCATTGCCATTATGACTTTAGTTGGAGCATTTTCATTTATGATGATGATTAACTGGAAGTTAGCACTTCTAACATTCTTCGTAATCCCGTTCTTATTATGGTTGGCACTTTACTTCAATAAAAAAATGACAGGTACGTTTAGACGTTTATTCTCAGACGTTGCTGATTTCAATGCATGTATCGAGAACAATGTAGGTGGTATCCGCGTTGTACAAGCATTCGGAAATGAAAAGTTTGAGAAAGAGCAATTTGCTGTAAATAATGCTCGTTTCCGTACAACAAAATTAATGGCGTATAAAATTATGGCGTTAAATTCATCGATTAGTTATATGCTGATGCGTCTTGTAACACTCTTTGTATTAATATGTGGTACATGGTTTGTTCTGCAAGGTGAATTAACGTACGGTGGATTTATTGGATTCGTTTTATTAACGAATATTTTCTTCCGCCCAATTGAAAAAATTAATGCGGTTATTGAAAGTTATCCGAAAGGAATCGCTGGTTTTAAAAGATATGTAGAACTTCTGGAAACAGAGCCGGATATTGTAGATTCTAAAGATGCAATAGAAGTTAAACATGTACACGGCGATATTCAATACAATAACATCACGTTCGGATATGAAAATAAAGAGCCGATTTTAAACGATATTAGTTTGAAAATACATGCAGGTGAAACAGTTGCTTTCGTTGGACCATCAGGGGCAGGGAAAACAACACTATGTAGTTTATTGCCTCGTTTTTATGAACACTCATCTGGATCAATTCAAATTGATGGCATTGACACCAAAGAGATGACGTTATCGTCACTTCGTAAGCAAATCGGAATTGTACAGCAAGATGTTTTCTTATTCTCAGGAACAATTCGTGAAAATATCGCTTACGGAAACTTAAAAGCTTCAGAATCTGAAATTTGGCAGGCGGTAAAACGTGCTCAGCTAGAGGACTTAATTTACTCGCAACCAGACGGTTTAGATACAGTTATCGGTGAGCGTGGTGTGAAACTTTCAGGAGGACAAAAGCAGCGCTTAGCAATTGCCCGTATGTTCTTGAAGAACCCGCCAATTTTAATTTTAGATGAAGCAACTTCTGCGCTAGATACAGAGACAGAACTTGCTATCCAAAAATCACTTGCAGAACTATCTGTTGGCCGTACAACATTAGTTATCGCTCACAGGCTTGCAACTATTAAAAATGCAGATCGCATCGTCGTTGTAAATAAAGACGGTATTGCAGAACAAGGTTCACATGAGGAACTAATCAAACGAGGCGAGGGTTACAGCCGATTGTATGAGGCGCAGTTTAGTTCGTAAATATAATTTCTGCTGAATTAGTGCACCATAAGTAAGTGGAAATCTTATATGGGAGGCTATAAAGCATGATTGTAACAACAACTTCTACAATTCAAGGGAAAGAAATTATTGAGTATATCGATATCGTTAATGGCGAAGCAATCATGGGTGCGAATATCGTTCGTGACCTTTTCGCTTCTGTCCGTGACGTTGTCGGTGGTCGCGCAGGCGCCTACGAAAGTAAATTAAAAGAAGCGCGCGACATTGCAATGGAAGAGATGAAAACTCTCGCAAGACAAAAAAATGCGAACGCCATTGTTGGTATCGACGTGGACTACGAAGTAGTTCGCGAAGGAATGCTAATGGTTGCGGTGAGTGGGACTGCTGTCCGTATATAAAGTGAAAAGCCGTGCTGGTGCACGGCTTTTTGTTGTTATTGTGTCTAACATTATAGGTAGGGTGATATTCTATGTCGAAGCCTCGATATTTCTTGGGGAATGTGGAAGGTCCCGTCGATATATGGGGAAGACATTAGAGCGCTTCTTTACACTGCCGAATTCGAACTAATAATTTTTCGTATTCTTGTTCGAGAAATGTGATGTCATCATGCTGATTTGGGATAGAAATCCGGCTGATGATTTCTGTTAATTTTGTTTGTAATCGTAATAATTCTTGTTCAGTAACGTTTACAGAAGCTTGGGTGGTTCTTTTTGTGTATTGCTCGTAATTGCCGTGGAATATTCTTGGTTCGCTCTCATCTACTTGTAGAATATGGTTTGCAACAGAACGAATAAAGGCACGGTCATGGCTAATGAAAAGTATTGTGCCAGGATACTCCTGTAACATGCTTTCTAATTCTTCTTGCGTTGCCAAGTCTAAATAGTTTGTCGGTTCGTCGAGCAGAAGCATATTATAGTTTCCTAAAAATACTTTTGCGAGTGCAACCTTCATGCGTTCTCCACCACTTAAGATGTGCACAGGTTTATGAACATCTTCACGGCGGAATAGGAGCCGTGCAAGTATTGTTCGAACGAACGATTCTGTATAGTTTGTTTCTTCTAGAACGTTTTCTAAAATTGTTTTATCTGTTTTTAAAATAGATAATGTTTGTTCAAAGTATCCAATTTTACAACTTTTCGAAAGCTGAATGCCACGCTCGTTCGTGAGAAGCATTTTGAACAAAGTTGTTTTTCCGCTTCCGTTTGTCCCTAAAATAGCAAGCTTTGCCCCAGGGACAATTGTTCCATTCATATTTTTAAATAATGTGCGATCCCCTATTTTCTTCGTTGTTTTATTAAACTGAACAACTGCTTTACTATGAATTGGTGTGTGGTATTGTACGTCAAACTGAGCTTGAGAGAAGTCCTTCGGTTTTTCTTTCTGTTCCAACTTTTCAAGGCGTGTTTCTAGTGCTTTCGCTACTTTGCTAACATTTTCTTGCCCATGAGCCCCGCTGCACTTATAAAGTTTAGATTCAGATGAACTGAACCGTGTTGGGATTTTTGTCATGCTAGAAGCACGTTGCTTTCTTTGTGAAATTGACTGTTCTAACCGATTTTTTTCTTGTATATATTGATCATATTCTGCTTGCTTTTGTATTCGCTCACGTTCTTTTTGCTTTCGATAGTTTGAATAATTACCTTTATATTCTTGAATAGTACCGTCTTCAACTTCGATGATTTTTGTACATATGGCATCTAAAAGATCACGATCATGCGATATTAAAACAAGTGCACCTTTATAAGATAAAAGTGCCTTTTCTAATTGCTCTGTACCGAACATATCTAAGTGACTTGTTGGCTCATCAGCAAATAGAATGCCTGCATCTTGTTCGAGGGCATGGGCGATCTTTAGGCGCATTCGTTCACCGCCGCTCATTGAATTTGCGACGTTTGAAATATTCCATTTGCCCTTAGCGAGGGAAGAAGCGGTTTCCGATATCCCCTCGCTAAGCTGTGGGATAATGGCGATAGAACTATGATGAGTTACTGTGCCTTTGTCAGCTTCTATTTCTTTACTTAATATTTGTAATAACGTAGATTTTCCAGCTCCGTTGACTCCGACAATCCCTATACGATCGTTTGCTTGAATTTCTAGTGATGGTAACGTAAATATGGTGCGATCACCAAAGCTCTTTTCGATATTACGTGCGATTAAAATAGTCATAAAAAAACCTCCCTAGTTTCACTAGAGAGGATAAATGTCGCCCTTCAATGTAAAAATCGTACATAAATAAACGATTTTTTACATGATCGTATCGAAAGAAAGTATCGACAAATGGACAGACTAATCCTCTGCTAGTTTTCATCATTTTTGTTCACTATTTGTGATGGATGAAATAAATAAGAGAATTAGAACTTCATTGGTCAAAGTACCTTCCTTTCATAATATTATTTTTATTGTATGCGCATACAAATGGATTTGTCAAACTTATTTCTGTTTGCTATTTTTGAATTTATTATTATACAATTGTGCTTTTGCCAGCGCCTCAGCATCGTTCTTGATTTCATCTAGTCCATTCGCATCCCCAATAATATACCCTTCAAATGATGAACCAACAAAATCAAAGATATATTGAAACTGGGCGATAAGCGGCAATGCTTTCAGTTTTGGACTGTCTCCGCCAACGATGACAACGTACATTTTTTTGCCTTTCATTTTTTCTTTGAAATGAAGAGATTTATTACGCAAGCTTTGTGACCAGCGATCAACGAAGTTCTTCATGTGGCCGCTCATTCCGTACCAGTATAGTGGTGTAGTGAAGATAATCGTGTCGTGCTCTAGCATGCGCTCAATTAACTGCTCGTAGTCATCATTTACAGGTTGAAATCCTTCTACATCATGGCGCTGATCTATGATTGGGTGGACGATATGATCACGCAAGTAAATTTGTTCTGTTTCAATCCCATCAATCACCATATGTGTTAAAGCTTCCGTATTTCCGTTTTGTCTTGAACTGCCATGTATAACAAACATGTAATCATCCCTTTTCTTTTGCTTGTTTTAGGAGTGAAACGTGTTTTTGTAAATTCGTTTGAATGTTGGAAAGTAATGTGATTTGCTTCGTTACCTCATCAAGTTTGTCTTCGTAAAGTGCAAGGATACTACTACACGGATTTTCGTAGAGATGTGGCTCGATTTCAAGGCAACGTAGCATTCGTTCTGTTTCTTCTAAATTTAAGCCGATTTGCAAGTACATTTGAATCAGCTCTACTTTTTCGATTGCACTTTCATCAAAATCACGGTAGCCATTTGCTAGGCGTTTCGAAGGGAGTAATCCCTTTTCTTCATAATGTCTTAGTGCCCTTTCGCTAACCCCAGTTTCTTTTGATAACTCTCCAATTCGCAATGTGTTTCACTCCTTTTACATGTATTGTAAACCTTCACACTAATGTGAAGGTCAACTCTGTTTTTTCGCAAAAGAATCTACGTGTTTTAAAAAGACTTGAATAGCTTTAGACGGGATAAAATATTTGCCGCGCACGATGGAGAATGGACGGATTAGCTCTTCGTTCGGAACAGGGATGTGGAATATTTCTTGTGCCAACAGTTCTTTTCGAACAGTCCAATCTGAAAGGATAGCGATGCCAAGACCGGCTGCAACGGCTTCCTTCACGCTTTGAATACTGCTAAATGTAAAGAAGCGTTTCATTTTTAAATGATGTTGGTGTATAAATCGATCGCTATAGGCACGTGTGCCAGAGCCGCTCTCCCTTAATACCCAGACTTGGTCTTGCAATGCATTTTCGTTAATCCCCTTGATATGGAGCAATGGGTGGTTTGGCGGGACGACGAGTTTCATTTCATCTTGCATAAAAGTTTCAACATCTACGTCAGCGTATACGACTTGGCCTTCCACTAAGCCGATATCAATTTGATTAGAGCGGAGGCTTTGCAAAACTTCTTCCGTATTGGAGATAAATGTATGAACTTCGACGTGTGCATTTTCATTGGCAAAGCGCGCAAGTATTTTTGGAAGTAAGTATTCGCCAATTGTAAAGCTAGCGCCGATGCGAAGTGTCCCTGTTACGACGTTATGCAGCGCATTAATTTCCTGTTTTGCATCTTCATAAAGGGAGAGCATCTGCTTTGCGTGTATGTATAATATGTTTCCAGCTTCCGTAACTTGGACGTGCTTTGGGGAGCGCTGAATAAGTGTAGTCCCAAATTCATTTTCCAGGTTGCGAATGTGCATACTAACGCCAGGTTGTGAAAGGTTTAATAGTTCCGCAGCACGCGAAAAATGTTTTTGTTCAACGACAGTAACAAAGATCTTTAAAATGTCGACGTTCATTTGTTAGCCCCTTTATTTTTGCTTTTATTTTATCATAAGTATTTCTGATGATAGGGATTCAATATTGATATTAAACTTATTATTAAAACTCTCTTATAATGTAACTAGAAAGAACATGCATGTTCCAATACGATTATTGGGGTGGTACAAAGTGGAACAAACACTTGTTATACAAAAGAAGAAGGGCTTTGGATTTTCGCAAGGTATTGGGATTACGTTATTAATCGCAATCGCCGCGAAATATTTAGCAGAGCTTCCATTTTTAAATATTATGGGACAATTAGTAATCGCTATTCTAATCGGAATGGTTTGGCGCGCGGCAATCGGGATTCATCAAGAAGCGATAGTGGGAACGAACTTTGCGAGTAAGAAGTTGCTACGCTTTGG
Source organism: Bacillus sp. FSL R12-0074 (assembly GCF_038005725.1). Classification (NCBI taxonomy): domain Bacteria; kingdom Bacillati; phylum Bacillota; class Bacilli; order Caryophanales; family Bacillaceae; genus Bacillus; species Bacillus sp. FSL R12-0074. The sequence goes on along the minus strand of NZ_JBBOTR010000001.1, from coordinate 4,967,078 downwards.
GATCATCTTACTCGGAATGAGGTTAAATCTTGTAGATATTGCGAAGGCGGGGCCGAAAGTATTGGTCATCGCAGCGGTTGTTATTACATTTACAATTTTCGTTGTATATGGACTAACGAAAGTATTTAAAGTAGAACAGAAACTTGGAATTTTAACAGCATGCGGGACTGCAATTTGCGGAGCGGCAGCGGTCGTGGCAATTGCACCGCAAGTGAAAGCGAAAGATGAAGAAACAGCAGTCGGGGCAGCAATTATTGCAATTTTAGGTACAATATTTACACTTATTTATACGCTATTATACCCAGTGCTTGGCTTCTCACCCTACGGTTACGGTGTGTTCTCAGGTGCGACGCTGCACGAAATTGCTCACGTTATCGCGGCTGCAGCGCCAGGAGGTAGCACGGCTGTAGACATCGCGGTTATTGTGAAGTTAACGCGCGTAGCGATGCTTGTGCCAGTAGCGATTTTAATTGGATTATGGTTTGGTAAGAGCGAGGAAAGCAAGGAAAAAAGATCGTGGCGCGACCTTCCGATTCCTTGGTTCATCTTCGGATTTTTAGCGATGAGTGCGGTGCATTCGATTGGGATTATCCCAGAAGTTGTTGCCGGCTATATTGTAGTAATTGCGTACATGCTTATTGCAATGGCGATGGCAGGGCTAGGCTTAAATGTAGAGTTTAAAACGTTCCGTAAATTAGGAAGTAGGGCATTCATGGCAGGATTGATTGGCTCGGTTTGCCTATCTGTTCTTGGGTATGTTCTTGTGTATGCTTTAGGATTTATGTAGCAAAAAAAAGAGGCATCTTATAGATGTCTCTTTTTTTACCTTTTTTTGTAAATATATCTTTACTTGAATTTGGAAAATATTTATAATTAAAGTAAAGATATCTTTACTTTCGAAGGTGGAGCCTATGGGTGTGAAAAATAAAATTAAAGAATTACGAAAACAACATCATATAACGCAAGTGGAAATGGCAAAGGCGATGCAGGTGACGCGGCAGACGATTGTGGCGATTGAAAACCATCATTATAATCCGAGTCTAGAGCTATCCCTAAAAATCGCCAAATATTTTGGGATGAAGGTAGAGGAAATATTTACGCTGGAGTAAGGGGAGAGAAAATGAACGACACTAAAAAGTTGTATATCGCTACTGTCTTAGGATTATGTGAGGGGACGTTTTAGTTCGTATTATGGACCCATCCATACCGATGTTATCGCTTATAGTTAGTAACATTTTAGCAATTGTATTTCTGATATTGTATACGAATTGCAAAAAGCGGAAGTACAAAAAAGAAGAACTTCCAGATATAGATGAGCGGGTAAATGAAAATATAAGAAAGTATGTAAATGTCTCATTTATATTCGCATTTCTTTTGCTTATTGTTTATATTGTTGCAAGCAAAGCGATAGGGCGAATTACTATACCGATTCCAGAAATATTCATTGTATGTAGTTTCTTATTTGCTGGTAGTCTCACTATAGGAGTAATGGCGGGGAAACGAGCATAGCGATAGGAGGAATGAAAATGCAAGATGAGTTTGAGAGATTTCAATCGGATAAAGCGTTTAAATATTTAGGGTTGTTTTTAACAATGAGTTTAGCGGTATGGAGTTTGTATAATTTAATTGTTTATGGAAATGCGGGCATGCCGTTTGTTTTATTTGTATTAGGACAGTTTGTTTATTTCTTTGTGAACTATTGGCCGAAATGGAAATATAGAAATCAAAAAGAGGCTGATCATGTATGAGTAAGCAAGATATTATACGGTTTATAGGAAGTTTGTTTTTAGCGGGTCTTGTTTTAAATGTGAGTTTAATGATTTTAAGTATTTCGTGGGGAACGATCTTCATATCGAATGTAGCACTAGTCATTTTATATGGCATTTCGGAATATAGAGAACAAAAGCGTTTGAAAGAAGAGAGAGTATCGTCAATTGATGAGCGAGTTGTGAACAATATGAAGTCATATTTTACGATTTGTATTACAAGCTGCGTTTTTTTGTTCATTATGTATCTTTGTGTAAATAAGTATTTAGATAGGCAAGTAGTACATGTAAATGAGTTATTATATATTGCTATTTTTGGTTTATTAATAAGTATGGCATCGACGAGTGTGTTAGCAACAAGGAATAGATAGAAAAAGGGGAACTGGGATGGGATTACCGGTATTAGGTGTCGCTACGGCTATTTTTGCTTTGTTTTTGGGAATACAAAACTTCTCTCGTAATCCAGTGCCAAGTGTATGTATTATAATTGGTGCTGCAGGTTTATCATACTATTTATTAATTTTAGCGCATTATCATAAAACAGCAACAAGTGTTGTTGTAGGGGCAATTATTTTATTTTGTGGGCGTGCTATACAAAAGGGGTTATTTCCATAAAAGCTGTTTATACAAAAGGTATAAACAGCTTTTTGTATTTTTTTTACAAACTACTTGAAAGTTACGTTACGTCACCTTTTATAATAAAGGAGAAGAGGTGATGGAGTTGATTTCAATTCAAGAACTAACGAGGGAAACAGGGGTTACAGTAAGGACGTTACGTTATTATGATCAAATTGATTTATTAAAGCCGAGTGGGAAAACTGATGGAGGACATCGGTTATATAGCGAGAGAGATGTTGTTCGTTTGCAACAAATTTTATTTTTAAAAGAAATGGGTTTTTCATTAAAAGAGATTACGAATATGTTAATAACGGATGAGCTCAATTTAAAAATATCGCTTGAAAAGCAACTTAGATTTGTACAGGAAGAACAGAAAAAATTTAATCGAATGGAACGTATTTTACAGGCAGTTGTTTATTCAGTGGATGTGGAGGGAGAACTGGATTGGAAAGTTATGTTTGAACTCATTCAGCTTTCGAAACAGTCTCCGCGAATACGTGAGATGTTTCAAAATGAAGTTTTTTCTAAGGGAGAACAAAAGTTGCTTCATAATTTGCCGAACATGAGTGAAGAAGACCCGAATGTTTTAGAATGGGTAAATTTATTAAAGCAACTACGTAACTTTATGAAAGACGGTAAGGAAGCATCATGTGATGAGGTACAAGGCGCAACAAAGAAATTAATGCAGAAGTGTTTAGAGATGGCAAATGGTGATGAAGCATTTTTAGATAAATTGTGGGAAGTAAGAAAGTCAAAAGAAGATTCACAGAAAATGAGTATGTATCCAATTGAAGAAGAGCTTCTATCATATATGGATGAGGCTTTTCGTATATATGACGAAAGGGAGAGGGATAAATGAGTATACTTGCAGAATATCGTTGGTATTTTTTAATTGGGGCAGAGATTGTATTTTGGTTATCAGCTATCGGATTCTTTTTACTAAGGTATGGATTTCGCTTGAAAAAGGCGAGCTTTATTATGGGGATTGTGCTACTCATAAATGAAGTGTTTATTTTAACTTTAGGGGTATTGGACTATTATCAAACAGGGAAGTTCTCTAATTTTCAAATCATTACGGTAATCATTTTATTATATGCAGTTTTTTATGGGAAAAAGGATTTGAAGAAATTAGATATATATGTACAAAAATTAGTTGCGAAGTGGCGGAATGAACCGGCGCCTATTATCGAAGAACCATTTGAAGTAACAGGGATGGCGCATGCGAAGCAGGAAATAAAAAATTGGATTTTACATCTTATTTTGTTTATTGCGGTTCATATATTCTTTTTCTTCATGTATGGGCTTATTCCAGTAGAACAGTGGGGAAATTGGTTAGAGTCAGGAATCGTTTTAAATAAAACAGCAAGCCGTGTAAGCAAAGTATGGGCTATTATTCTTTTAGCGGATACTGCGATTTCATTTTCATATGTTATTTTTCCGAAGAAGGAGAAAGGAAACAAGAAGCTACTTTCATAGAGGAAAGTAGCTTTTTTCTAGTATACCAATAGTTTGTATAGGAGAGGATAACAATAGGAAAAAGAACAAGTTTTATATGCTTATTTCTCTTTAGTTTAGTAGCATGTTCACAACCTAACAGTGCAATTGATAAGAAGAATGATGTCGTTGCAAAGGGGCGGAAATTTCTAATCTAGATAAATTCGAGAAGTTCGTTTGGAATGTGGAACAAGGGGAAGTTGATAAAATAAGAATTGCACAGTATACACATGAAGGTGACCCGATTTTTCAAACGTTAGAGCATAGTGAGAAAGATATACTTTATGTGTTAGATAATAGACAAGATCAATTTGCTGGTGACCATAAAGGGTTACATAAAGATAGTTGTAAAAGGATTGTTAAAGAGCAACGTGAATCAGAAATGGCATATAGGTTAATAGATTGTACGAATGAAAATGGGCGCAATGGATATGACTTATTATATGTACTTAAAAAATAGAGTTAGTAGAGGAAGGAAGTATTTATTCCTTCCTTTTTCTATATATAACTTGTCGAAAACTTTACCGAATATCTGTTCGTTTTTTTAGGTTTTTTATGGGCATTCGTGGTAAAATAATAATACAGATTTTTATGAGGAGGTCGGTTTTTAGTTGGAACATCCATTTGAAATTATCTCAGAGTATTCCCCGCAAGGTGATCAGCCGGGAGCGATAGAGAAGCTTGTAGAGGGAATTAATAGTGGAAAGAAAAAGCAAGTGTTGCTTGGAGCGACAGGAACGGGTAAGACATTTACGATTTCAAATGTCATTAAAGAAGTGCAGAAACCAACACTTGTAATGGCTCATAATAAAACGTTAGCAGGACAGTTATATAGTGAGCTGAAAGATTTCTTTCCTAACAATTCTGTGGAGTATTTTGTTAGTTATTACGATTATTATCAGCCGGAAGCGTATGTACCACATACGGATACGTTTATTGAAAAAGATGCGCAAATTAACGATGAAATTGATAAATTACGCCACTCGGCAACGTCTTCCTTATTTGAACGAGATGATGTTATTATCGTTGCGAGTGTTTCGTGCATATACGGTTTAGGTTCTCCGGAAGAATACCGCGAGTTAGTTGTTTCGCTTCGAGTTGGTATGGAAAAGGACCGCAATCAATTGCTTCGTGAACTTGTTGATGTACAGTATGGACGTAATGATATTGATTTTAAGCGTGGTACATTCCGTGTGCGCGGAGATGTAGTTGAAATCTTCCCCGCATCACTTGATGAGCATTGTATTCGAATTGAATTTTTTGGGGATGAAATAGATCGTATTCGAGAAGTAAATGCATTAACGGGTGAAGTATTAGCAGAACGTGATCATGTAGCAATCTTCCCGGCATCTCACTTCGTTACACGTGAAGAAAAGCTGAAGGTCGCTATTGAAAATATCGAAAAAGAATTAGAAGAGCGTTTAAAAGAATTAAATGATAACGGTAAGTTGTTAGAGGCGCAGCGCATAGAACAGCGAACGCGTTATGATTTAGAAATGATGCGCGAGATGGGCTTTTGTTCAGGGATTGAAAACTATTCCCGTCATTTAACACTTCGTCCAGCAGGTTCAACGCCGTATACGCTTTTAGATTATTTTCCAGAGGGTTTCTTAATCGTTATGGATGAGTCGCACGTATCGGTTCCGCAAGTAAGAGCGATGTATAACGGGGACCAAGCACGTAAGCAAGTGCTTGTTGATCATGGATTCCGTCTGCCATCAGCTTTAGATAATAGACCGCTCACGTTTGATGAGTTTGAAGAGAAAACGAATCAAGTTATTTACGTTTCGGCAACGCCAGGACCGTATGAGTTAGAGCAGTCACCGAAAGCAATAGAACAAATTATTCGTCCAACAGGGCTTTTAGATCCACCAATTGATATACGACCAATTGAAGGACAAATAGATGATTTATTAGGAGAAATCCATGACCGGATTGCGAAAAATGAACGTGTATTAATTACGACTTTAACGAAGAAAATGTCAGAGGATTTAACGGACTATTTAAAAGATGTAGGAATTAAAGTGAATTATCTTCACTCTGAAATTAAAACATTAGAGCGTATTGAAATTATCCGTGATCTTCGCCTTGGTAAGTTTGATGTACTTGTCGGTATTAACTTATTACGAGAAGGATTAGATATTCCAGAAGTATCACTTGTAGCTATTTTAGATGCTGATAAGGAAGGTTTCTTACGTTCAGAGCGTTCATTAATTCAAACAATTGGTCGTGCGGCGCGTAATGCAAACGGCCGCGTTATTATGTACGCAGATCGCATAACGAGATCAATGGGAATTGCAATTGAAGAAACACAGCGTCGTCGTAGTATACAAGAAGCTTACAATGAAAAGCATGGTATTACGCCGAAGACGATTCAAAAAGGAGTACGTGACGTTATTCGTGCGACAACAGCAGCTGAGGATACGGAAATATATGAAGCAACACCAGCTAAGAAGATGACGAAAAAAGAACGTGAAAATACAATTGCGAAGATGGAAGCAGAGATGAAAGAAGCAGCAAAGGCATTAGATTTCGAGCGTGCAGCTGAATTAAGAGATTTACTATTAGAATTAAAAGCGGAAGGGTGAAAAGAGTGAGTAAAGATTTTATTGTTGTAAAAGGTGCTAGAGCGCATAATTTAAAAAATATTGACGTAACCATTCCGAGGAATCAGCTTGTTGTTGTGACGGGATTGTCTGGTTCGGGGAAATCATCGTTAGCATTCGATACGATTTATGCAGAAGGACAGCGTAGATACGTGGAATCTTTATCTGCGTATGCGCGCCAGTTTTTAGGGCAAATGGATAAGCCGGATGTTGATATGATTGAAGGTTTATCTCCAGCGATTTCAATTGATCAAAAAACAACGAGTCGTAATCCTCGTTCAACGGTTGGAACGGTAACGGAGATTTATGATTATTTACGTTTATTATTCGCACGAATTGGTACGCCGATTTGTCCGAATCATGGAATTGAAATTACATCACAAACAGTGGAACAAATGGTAGACCGTGTTCTTGAATATCCTGAACGTACGAAGTTGCAAGTGCTAGCGCCTATCGTGTCAGGGCGTAAAGGTGCGCATGCGAAAGTATTAGAAGATATTAAGAAGCAAGGTTATGTTCGTGTGCGCGTTGATGGAGAGATGCTGGATGTATCGGAAGAGATTACTTTAGAAAAAAATAAGAAGCATTCAATTGAAGTTGTTATTGACCGTATTGTTGTGAAAGAAGGAATTGCAAGCCGACTTGCAGATTCACTAGAAAGTGCTTTAAAGCTTGGCGGGGGCCGAGTTTTAATCGATGTAATGGGAGAGGAAGAACTTCTATTTAGTGAACATCATGCTTGTCCACATTGTGGTTTTTCAATCGGAGAATTAGAGCCGCGTATGTTCTCGTTTAATAGTCCGTTCGGCGCGTGTCCTTCTTGTGATGGACTTGGATCGAAGTTAGAGGTAGATTTAGAACTTGTTATTCCGAACTGGGATGTGTCATTAAATGAACATGCGATTGCTCCTTGGGAACCGACAAGTTCACAATATTACCCGCAATTGTTAAAATCTGTGTGTAATCATTACGGCATCGATATGGATATGCCGGTGAAAGATATACCGAAGGATTTATTTGATAAAGTGCTGTACGGAAGCGGGGAAGAGAAGCTTTATTTTCGCTATGTGAATGAATTTGGTCAAGTAAAGGAAAATGAGATTTTATTTGAAGGTGTTATTCCGAATATTGAGCGTCGTTATCGTGAGACGAGTTCTGATTATATTCGTGAGCAAATGGAGAAATATATGGCAGAGCAAGCTTGTCCGAAGTGTAAAGGTGGACGCTTAAAGCCTGAGAGTTTAGCTGTTTTCGTTGGTGATAAAACGATTGCCGATGTAACGAAATATTCTGTTCAAGAAGTACAGGAGTTCTTCTCAACTGTTGAGTTAACGGAGAAACAACAAAAAATTGCTCATTTAATTTTAAGAGAAATTCAGGAACGGGTTGGGTTCTTAGTGAACGTCGGTTTAGATTATTTAACGTTAAGTCGTGCCGCAGGAACTTTATCAGGTGGTGAGGCGCAGCGTATTCGTTTAGCGACACAAATTGGTTCTCGCCTTACTGGCGTACTTTACATTCTTGATGAGCCTTCTATTGGTTTGCATCAGCGTGATAATGATCGTCTTATTCGTACATTGCAGGAAATGCGTGATTTAGGAAATACGTTAATTGTTGTTGAGCATGATGAAGATACGATGATGGCTGCTGATTATTTACTTGATATCGGACCTGGTGCAGGTATTCATGGTGGTCAAGTTGTATCAGCAGGTACACCAGCTGAAGTTATGCAAGACGAGAATTCATTAACTGGGAAATATTTAAGCGGTAAAGAGTTTATTCCGGTACCACTTGAAAGACGTAAAGGTGACGGACGTAAAGTGGAGATTGTCGGTGCGAAAGAAAATAACTTAAAGAATGCGAAAATGTCATTCCCTCTAGGAACATTTGTAGCAGTAACAGGCGTATCTGGCTCTGGAAAAAGTACGATAATTAATGAAGTACTATACAAATCATTAGCTCAAAAGCTATATAAGGCGAAAGCGAAGCCAGGGGCTCATAAAGAAATTAAAGGTCTTGAGCAGTTAGATAAAGTGATTGATATTGATCAATCACCAATCGGGCGTACACCACGTTCAAATCCGGCGACATACACTGGCGTATTTGATGATATTCGTGATGTATTTGCGCACACGAATGAAGCGAAAGTACGTGGGTATCAAAAAGGACGTTTCAGCTTTAACGTAAAAGGCGGCCGTTGTGAAGCGTGCCGTGGTGATGGAATTATTAAAATCGAAATGCATTTCTTACCAGACGTGTATGTTCCGTGTGAAGTTTGTCACGGTAAACGTTACAACCGTGAAACGTTAGAAGTGAAATATAAAGATAAGAATATTTCTGAAGTGTTAGGGATGACAATTGAAGATGGGGTAGAGTTCTTTGCTAATATCCCGAAGATTAAGCGTAAACTTCAAACGCTTGTAGATGTAGGGCTTGGTTATATGAAATTAGGACAACCAGCTACGACGTTATCAGGTGGTGAGGCGCAGCGTGTGAAATTAGCTTCTGAATTACATCGTCGTTCTACAGGGCGTACGTTATACATTTTAGATGAGCCAACGACTGGCTTACATGCACATGATATTGCACGCCTTCTAGAAGTGTTGCAACGTCTTGTTGAGAGTGGTGAGACGGTACTTGTAATTGAGCATAATTTAGATGTTATTAAAACAGCTGATTATATTATTGACCTTGGACCAGAAGGCGGAGACAAAGGCGGACAAATCGTTGCTTCCGGAACGCCAGAGCAAGTAGTGAAAGAAGAGCGCTCTTATACAGGTAAGTATTTAAAAGAGATTTTAGATCGTGATAAAGCAAGAATGAAAGAGAAAATAAAAGAAGTAGAGTTATCACAATAAGTTGTTAATGAAAGCCGAGTGGGAATTGCACTCGGTTTTTATTTCACTAAGGAAAACTAGTAAGGTTGTTAATAGGTATACAAGCATGAAGGGTAGAATAAGTTGATATAAGCGCTCGTATGATACTTGCGTTTATTGTCTATTAGCGTATGATGAAATATATATGTTAAAAGGATGTGTAAGGAAATGAGATGGATTGTATCACTTCTTGTAAATAGCGTTGTGTTAATCGCTGTATCCGGACTTTTAAAAGGGGTTGCACCAGACGCATTTTACATAGCAAATATACAAACTGCAATTATTGCGAGTATTATATTGGCGATTTTAAACGTATTTGTAAAGCCGCTTTTAATCTTAATTACGCTACCGATTACTCTTGTAACTTTCGGTTTCTTCTTAATTGTTATTAATGCGATTACGTTAAAGATGACGGATTCGTTATTAGGGGACGCCTTTAATATATCTGGATTTGGTGTAGCGATTGTTGCGGCAATTTGTATTTCTATTTTTAATATGATAATTGAAAAAGTAATTGTTGAACCATTACATGAAAAAAAGAGAAAATGACAAAAAGAAAAACATTTCATGATTCATATGAAATGTTTTTTTCTATTTATTAGAAACCGAGTTTCTTGTTTCCAGAAAAAAATGGTACAATATCCGATAGAATGGAATTTTACATCAAATGAGACTGAACCCGCAGCGGAGTGGAGGTTTATACATATGCCGAAAGTAAGGACAAAAGATTTAATTGAACAATTTCAATTGGAGTTAGTAAGTGGTGAAGAAGGGATTCATCGTCCGATTGATACGAGTGATTTATCGCGACCTGGAATTGAAATGGCAGGATTTTTTACATATTATCCAGCTGATCGCGTGCAGCTTCTTGGAAAAACGGAGCTTACGTTCTTTGATACGTTAACGACAGAGCAAAAGCAAGAGAGAATGAAAGCGCTTTGTACTGAGGAGACGCCTTGTATTATTGTAACTCGTAATCAAGATGTACCGGATGAGTTATTACAAGCATCACGTGAATCAGGCGTGCCTTTATTACGTTCTGCTCAAACGACGACGAGATTATCAAGTCGTTTAACAAACTATTTAGAAGGTAAGTTAGCGCCAACAACAGCTGTTCATGGTGTGTTAGTAGATATTTATGGTGTTGGTGTTTTAATTACAGGTCAAAGTGGTGTCGGGAAAAGTGAGACAGCGCTTGAACTTGTAAAGCGTGGTCACCGCCTTGTTGCGGATGATAGCGTAGAAATTCGTCAAGAAGATGAAGATACATTAGTAGGGAGCTCACCTGATTTAATTGAGCACTTATTAGAAATTCGTGGTCTAGGTATCATTAACGTAATGACGTTATTCGGTGCAGGGGCAGTACGAAATTATAAACGTATTACACTTGTTATTAATCTTGAAATTTGGGATCAAAAGAAAAATTATGATCGCTTAGGTCTTGATGAAGAGAAGATGAAGATTATTGATACAGAACTTACGAAGATTACACTTCCAGTTCGTCCTGGTCGAAACTTGGCTGTTATTATTGAAGTAGCAGCGATGAACTTCAGATTAAAACGTATGGGAGTCAATGCGGCACAACAGTTCTCTGAACGATTAATGAGTGCGATTGAGTTAGGAAATCAAGAGTAGACTCTAGAGAGGGGGGTCATATATATGCTGTTAGGTTCTGTACCACAGCTTGACCGTATAGCAGTCCAACTTGGGCCGTTCCCTGTTTATTGGTATGGGGTTATTATCGGTACAGGTGTGCTATTAGGTCTTTGGCTAGCAACTCGCGAGGGAGAAAGGCTTGGTATTCACAAAGATACATTTATCGACCTTGTATTAATCGCAGTACCAATTGCCATTCTTTTTGCGAGAATGTATTATGTCATTTTTGAATGGGAATATTATTCGCAAAATCCGAGTCAAATTATTAATATTCGTCAAGGTGGTTTGGCGATTCATGGTGGTTTAATCGGGGCTGTTATTACAGGAATCCTTTTTGCGAAACGACGCGGGCTTTCATTCTGGAAGTTAGCGGATATTGCTGCGCCGAGTATTTTACTAGGACAAGCAATTGGCCGATGGGGAAACTTTATGAACCAAGAGGCGCATGGTGATGAAGTGACGAGACAGTTTTTAGAAGGTCTTCATTTACCGGATTTCATTATTAATCAAATGTACATTGATGGTGTGTATTATCACCCAACGTTTTTATATGAATCATTATGGAACTTTGCAGGCGTTATTTTACTACTCGCGTTACGAAAAGTGAATTTACGCCGTGGTGAATTATTCTTCACATATTTAATTTGGTATTCAGTGGGACGCTTCTTCGTAGAAGGTTTGCGTACAGATAGTTTAATGCTAGGACCACTTCGTATTGCACAAGTAATGTCTATTGGAATTGTTGTTATTTCTATCATTTTCATTATTGTGAGACGAAAAATGGGGCAAGCTGATAAAAGATATTTAGAAAATTAGAGAAAAGTAGCATCTTATATAAGATGCTGCTTCTTTCATATTCAGGTAATGAAAGGATTAAGGACGATGAAAATAAATACAGTGTTATTTGATTTAGATGGAACGTTAATTAATACAAATGAACTTATTATCTCTTCTTTTTTACATACGTTAAATCACTATTATTCTAATCAGTATAAGCGTGAAGATGTATTGCCATTTATCGGTCCATCTTTGCATGATACTTTTAGTAAGATTGATGCAAGTAAGGTTGAAGAGATGATTACATGTTATCGTCAATTTAATCATGAGCATCATGATGAATTAGTGGAAGAGTATGAAACTGTATATGAAACGGTTCAAGAATTGAAGAAGCAAGGTTATAAGATCGGCATCGTTACAACGAAAGCGAGACAGACGGTTGAAATGGGATTAAAGCTTTCGAAACTGGATCAGTTTTTTGATGTTGTCGTGACGATTGATGATGTGGAACATGTGAAACCACATCCAGAACCACTCCAAAAAGCACTCGAATTATTAGATGCAAAGCCAGAAGAAACATTGATGGTTGGTGATAATCATCATGATATCGTCGGTGGACAAAATGCAGGTACGAAAACAGTAGCGGTGTCATGGACATTGAAAGGTAGAGCGTATTTAGAAGCGTATAAACCAAATTATGTGCTAGATAAAATGAGTGATTTACTACCGATTTTGTCCCGCATTAACGGGTAGTAAGATTCCTGCCGGTTAAAGTGTCACTTTATATAAGTAGAGGAGAGAGTTCAGTGCGACGGACAACGCGCTATCCTGTTTCAGGAGAAAATTCATTGTGGAATGTGTATAAAACAGTTTCTTTTTGGAAGGTAATGAAAAACTTTATTATCATCCAAATCGCACGTTACACGCCATTTTTATCCGTAAAGAATTGGTTATATCGCACGTTTTTACGGATGGAAGTAGGAAAGAAAACGTCGTTTGCACTTATGGTAATGCCAGATATTATGTTTCCAGAAAAGATTACTGTGGGAGACAATTCAATTATCGGCTATAATACAACGCTTTTAGCGCATGAATATTTAATTCGTGAGTATCGACTCGGAGAAATCGTCATAGGGAATGAAGTTATGATTGGAGCGAATACGACAATTTTACCAGGTGTGACAATTGGAGATGGAGCTATCGTTTCAGCAGGCACACTTGTCCATAAAGATGTACCAGGCGGCGCTTTCGTAGGCGGAAATCCGATGCGTATTATTTATACGAAAGAGGAAATGGCCACTAGAGAAGGTTGATGTTAAAAATGTAACATTTCCCTTCTCTTTTTATGAATAAAAAGGAAATAATTGATTATAATATACTGTTTTGTTTTTTACGGAATCGTTTATACTTATAGATAGAAGAATGTGTGAACGAAGAAAACAAAAAACTGGAGGATATATGGGGAAAAATCAAAGAATATATAAGGAGAACGGACAAGTTATCTCTTTTAATCAGTTAGCGGACTTCTTTTATAAAAAAGGGATGAGGGCTTATAAAGGGCAAAAATTGCAAGATGCAATTAAATATTTTCGAAGAGCAGCACAAAGCGAAAAGGAGCCGTTTATTTTATGCCAACTAGCAATAGCATTATCTGAATCTGGTGAATATCAAGAGTCGAATCAGATATTTCTAAAGCTTGTTAGATCCAATCCTGAACTTGAGCAATGCTATTATTTTATTTCAAATAATTATGCATATATGGGCTTGTTTCAACAGGCGAAGAAGTATGCAGAGCGATATTTAGAAGTTGCGGAAGAGAAGGAATTTGTAAAAGATACATTAGAATTGCTTGAGATTATGGAAGAAGATGCAATGGGTGCGGAAGAGATTGAGGATGAAGATGAGCTAATTGTTATGCAAGAAGAAGCGAACCGCTACATTCGTAACGGACAATTAGAAGAGGCGATTGCTACACTAGAAGTTGTTACGAAAGAATATCCAGAATTTTGGTCAGGACATAATAATTTAGCGATTGCACATTTTCAATCAGGTAATGTAGATCAAGCGCTTAAGTTAACAGAAATGATTTTAGAGAAAAATCCTGGTAATATGCATGCGCTTTGTAATACGCTTATTTTTCTATATTCAATTGGAGAGCATAAGCAAGTAGAGTCATTAGCGGGGCAGTTAGTTTCGGTATATCCAATTTCATTTGAGCATCGTTTGAAACTTGGAACAACACTTGCAACAATTGGTCATTTTGAACCTGCATATAAATGGTTCAAAGTATTAAAGCGTCAAGGGTATGAAGGAGACGTCAGTTTTTATTACTGGTTTGCATACTCTGCGTATATGGTGAAGGAACAGCAAGTAGCTGGAAAAATGTGGCAACATGTTGTAGAATTGCATCCTGATAAAAAAGGAAAAGAACCGTGGAATGCACTGAATTTAGCAGATGAAGGACAAAATCTTTTATTTGAAGAGTTACGAAAATCATTTCAGCAAAGTACGACGCTAGAAGAGAAAATGCTAGCTTTATATTTAATGAATGAATTGTCAACACCAGAGAAGGTTGGATTCTTCTTTGATGTAACGCAAGCGAAAAATGGTGTTCCAATCGTATCGCAACTTGCAAAATATTTCTTTTTACTTAATAGTCATAAAAGTATCCCAGCTGATTTACAGCAATTTGAACAGTGCGTACGAATCGCGGATGCATTATACAATTATACGAAAAAAGACGATGAATTAATCGAAGAGTGTTTAAATTTTTGGTTTTGCACGTTCATACGTTTATATACATCTGGAGCGACTTTTACAAATGTGTACGGTTGGTCAGCGGCAATTGAATACATTGTGCGCGGCGAACAAAGAAATAAGATGACACAGGCAGAGCTTGGTGATGTATATAATGTATCTGTAGCGACTGTACGAAAGTATGTGCAGGCTGTTAAGCGCACGCACACGTAGGGTAGGCAAATCATTGGGAAAAAAATGATGCTAACAGTATAATGAGGGTAACTTAATGTGTATGAATGAATGGGAGTGAATAGTGTGTCAGAAGAAAAAATTTATGATGTCATTATTATTGGTGCAGGACCAGCTGGTATGACAGCTGCGGTATATACATCTCGTGCGAATTTAAGCACACTGATGCTTGAGCGTGGTATCCCAGGTGGACAAATGGCAAATACAGAAGATGTAGAGAACTATCCAGGTTATGAGTCTATTTTAGGACCAGACTTATCAAATAAAATGTTTGAGCATGCGAAGAAATTTGGTGCCGAATATGCATACGGTGATGTGAAAGCAATCATCGATGGTAAAGAGTACAAAACAATTATTGCTGGTAAAAAAGAATATAAAGCACGTGCAATTATCGTTGCAAGCGGTGCAGAGTATAAAAAAATTGGTGTGCCAGGTGAAACAGAACTTGGCGGCCGCGGTGTATCATATTGTGCAGTATGTGATGGTGCATTCTTTAAAGGGAAAGAACTTGTTGTTATTGGCGGCGGAGATTCTGCTGTTGAAGAGGGTGTATTCTTAACACGCTTCGCATCAAAAGTAACGATCGTTCACCGTCGTGACACTCTTCGTGCACAGAAAATTTTACAAGATCGTGCTTTCCAAAATGAGAAAGTAGATTTCATTTGGAATCACACTATAAAAGAAATTAACGATGCAAATGGTAAAGTAGGAAGCGTAACACTTGTAGATGTAAACAGCGGAGAAGAACAAGAAGTTAAAACTGACGGCGTTTTCATATACATCGGTATGTTACCATTATCAAAACCGTTTGTTGAACTAGGTATTACAAATGAAAATGGTTATGTTGAAACGAACGAGCGTATGGAAACGAAAGTTCCTGGTATTTTCGCAGCTGGTGATGTTCGTGAAAAAATGCTTCGTCAAATTGTAACGGCAACAGGCGATGGTAGTATTGCAGCGCAGAGTGCACAGCATTATATAGAAGAGTTAGTAGAGGAACTAAAGACTGTAACAGAAAAATAAGGGTGTTTTTTCCTTTTTGGAAGAAAGCTACCGATAGGTGGCTTTCTTTTTTTTGTTCAAATGTCAAACTTTTGTCAAAAATAATTAAGAATATAGTGTTTCTTATTGTTATACTAGAATTTACGGGAAAAATCACTATAAGAAATGAGGAATTTATTCAGTATGGAATGGCGTAATATATATCGTGGATTTTGTATGGGCGTTAGTGATTTAATTCCTGGTGTGAGCGGCGGAACAATCGCTGTTGTGTTGGGGATTTATGAACAATTGCTCGCAGCAATTAGCGGATTCTTTAGTCGTGAATGGAAAAAACATTTAGCGTTTTTAATCCCACTTGCAGCTGGTGTAGCGGCAGCTTTTCTAACGTTAAGTCATGTTATTAAATATTTATTAGCAAATCATTATGAACCGACTCAATTTTTCTTCCTCGGTTTAATTATTAGTATATTACCGATGTTAATGAGAGAAGCTGATGCAAAGGCAACGTTTAAAGGTAGTCATATTGCCTTATTAATAATTGCAGCAATTCTTGTTGCAATAACAGCATTCTTTAAACCAGATAAGGCAGCTGATCCGATTACGACGTTAACAATTTTAAATGCAATTGGTTTATTTTTGGCAGGATGGATGGCTAGTATGGCTATGCTTCTTCCTGGAATTAGTGGATCGTTTATTTTATTAATTATTGGTGTGTATCCGACAGCAATTAACGCTTTAACTACACTCAATTTACCGTTAATCGTGGTTATCGGTGCCGGCGTGATGGCCGGATTTGTTGTAAGTAGTAAAGGAATTAGTTATTTGTTAGATCGTTATAAAAGTATGACATTTGCGGCAATTATTGGGCTCGTTATCGGGTCGATTGTCATTGTGTTCCCTGGAATTCCGACTGGTGGAATTTCAATTGTAAGTTCAATTATTACTTTTATTTTAGGATTTGCGGTTGTTACTTATTTCGGTAAGAAATAAGTGTTTTAATCCCCTTAACGATAAAAATCGTTAAGGGGATTTTTATGTGCTATTCATGGGAAGTAAGGTATTTTGATTGCTTGTTATAGAAAGAATTTTTACAATTGCTTAGCGAAAGGGGACTGGCACCTTCGTTGTAGCAAACTGTTTTTGATAGTATAATGAAATGAGTATGCAGTGAGAAATTTTGCTGCAAGTAGCTGAGGTGAAGAAACATGCAAAGAGTGACAAACTGTGTGTTAATTAGAGATAATGAAGTACTCTTACTCCAAAAACCTCGCCGAAATTGGTGGGTTGCACCGGGCGGGAAAATGGAGCGTGGTGAGACAGTAAGAGATTCCGTTGTTCGCGAGTATCGTGAAGAAACAGGTATTTATTTAAAGAATCCAGCATTAAAAGGGGTCTTCACTTTTGTCATCCAAGAAGGTGATAAAGTTGTTTCTGAATGGATGATGTTCTCCTTTTTAGCAACAGATTTTGCAGGAGAAAACAAATTAGAGAGCGAAGAAGGCATCATTGGTTGGCATACATTTGATAAAATTGATGATTTAGCAATGGCACCAGGAGATTATCACATTATTGATTATTTAATTAAAGGGAATGGTATAATCTACGGTACATTTGTATATACCCCAGATTTTGAGTTGCTTTCATATCGATTAGATCCGAGTTAAACCTGCAAGGAGAGGATACGATGACAGAGAATAATGATATAAAAATGGTAATTATTACAGGGATGTCTGGAGCTGGAAAGACGGTAGCGTTACAAAGTTTCGAAGATTTAGGATATTTTTGTGTAGATAATTTACCACCGATGTTATTGCCGAAGTTTATTGAACTTATGGCAGATTCAAAAGGAAAAATGAATAAAGTGGCACTTGGTATTGATTTACGTGGCCGAGAGTTTTTTGAATATTTATGGGGAGCGCTTGATGATTTATCAGAACGTACATGGATTATTCCTCATATTTTATTTTTAGATGCGAAAGATAGCACACTTGTAACTCGTTATAAAGAAACGAGACGTTCGCATCCACTTGCGCCAACTGGCTTGCCGTTAAAGGGAATTGAAGCTGAGCGTGGTCTCTTAACTGATATGAAGGCACGAGCGAATATTGTGCTTGATACATCTGATTTGAAACCGAAAGAATTACGAGAAAAAATTGTTCACTTATTCTCAACAGAAACTGAGCAAGCATTTCGTGTAAATGTTATGTCATTTGGATTTAAGTACGGAATTCCAATTGATGCTGATTTAGTATTTGATGTTCGCTTTTTACCAAATCCATATTATATTCCACATATGAAGCCATTAACAGGACTGGATGAAGAAGTTTCGTCGTATGTGTTGAAATTTAATGAAACACATAAGTTTTTAGAGAAATTGACGGATCTTATCACTTTCATGCTGCCTCATTATAAAAGAGAAGGTAAGAGTCAACTTGTAATTGCGATTGGATGTACAGGTGGGCAACATCGTTCTGTTACGCTTACAGAGTACCTTGGGAAACATTTGAAACCAGAGTATAGCGTTCATGTATCTCATCGTGATGTGGAGAAGAGAAAGGGCCATTAAGGGATGAAAAAAGAGAGAAAACCTAAAATTGTTATCATGGGAGGTGGAACTGGACTTTCTGTTTTATTAAGGGGATTAAAACAATATCCTGTTGATATTACAGCAGTTGTAACAGTAGCCGACGATGGAGGCAGTTCAGGTAGACTACGTGATGAGCTAGAAATTCCACCTCCAGGTGATATTCGTAACGTACTTGTTGCGTTATCGGATGTAGAACCATTAGTGGAGGCTTTATTTCAGCACCGTTTTACAACTGGAGACGGACTGAAAGGGCATGCGTTAGGAAATTTATTGTTGGCAGGTATGACTTCGATTACAGGAGACTTTTACCACGCGATTACGGAAACGAGTAAAGTATTAAATGTCAGAGGACGTGTATTACCAGCAGCGAATCAAAGTGCGGTACTTCATGCAGAATTAGAAGATGGAGAAATTGTAACAGGTGAATCAAAGATTCCTCATTTCGGGAAGAAGATTAATCGTGTCTTTTTAACTCCAGAAGATGTAGAACCGTTATGTGAAACGTTGACGGAAATTAAACGAGCTGATTTGCTTGTTTTCGGTCCAGGAAGTCTGTACACAAGTATATTACCGAATTTAGTTGTTAACAAAATTGGAGACGCTGTTCTTGCTGCAAAAGCGAAGAAGGTATATGTATGTAATGTTATGACGCAAGCGGGCGAAACGAAGGGTTATACTGCGTTTGATCATGTGCAGGCGTTACATGATCATTTAGGTAAACCATTTATCGACACTGCGATTGTAAATAATCGTGATATTCCTCGTGAATTACGTAATTTATATGAGGAAGAAATGTCGGAACCAGTTGCACTGGATACAGATCGTTTTGCTGAACATAATATCGAAATCATTCAAGATAGATTAGCGAAATATGATGAGCGTGTTGTAAGGCATGATACATTAAAGTTAGCTTCTATTTTATATTCATTGTTATAAATGTGCGTTGCCTCGTTTGAGGTAACGCTCCTCATTCATATAGGACAAGATTTTTGTTCCAAAGTAATAGTATAAGGAGGTGTTGACTGTGTCATTTGCATCAGAAACAAAGAAAGAGTTGACCAACCTTGAAATGAAGGAATGCTGTGAGAAATCGGAATTATCGGCGTTGCTTCGAATGAACGGATCGCTTTCTTTTTCAAACCGTCGCCTATCTATCGATATTCAAACGGAAAATGCAGCAATTGCAAGAAGGATTTATACGCTTTTGAAAAAAGGATATGATGTGACGGTAGAATTACTTGTTCGTAAAAAAATGCGATTGAAGAAAAATAATGTATATATCGTGCGGCTTGTTGAGAAGTCTCGTGAAATATTAGCAGATCTTCACATTGTTCGAGATGACTTTTCGTTTATTCGAAATATATCGCAGGAATTAATCGAGAAGAAATGTTGTAAACGATCGTATTTACGCGGTGCATTTTTAGCAGGTGGTTCAGTAAATAACCCAGAAACATCATCTTATCATTTAGAGATCTTTTCGTTATATAAGGAGCATAATGATTCTATATGTGAACTGATGAACGGATTTGATTTAAATAGTAAGACGTTGGAAAGAAGAAAAGGGTACATTACGTATTTGAAAGAAGCTGAAAAAATTACAGAGTTTTTAAATATTATAGGTGCTCATAATGCACTTTTAAGATTTGAAGATATTCGAATTGTTCGTGATATGCGTAATTCAGTAAATCGTTTAGTTAACTGCGAAACAGCTAATTTAAATAAAACAATTGGTGCAGCGCTAAGGCAAATTGAGAACATCCGCTATATTGATGAGACGGTTGGGCTTGATATTTTGCCAGATAAATTAAGAGAAATTGCACAGTTACGAAGAGATTATCAAGATGTAACATTGAAAGAGTTAGGTGAGATGGTATCCGGGGGGAAAATTAGTAAATCGGGTATTAATCATCGTTTGCGTAAAATCGATGAAATTGCAGAGAAATTACGCGCGGGGGAAACAGTAGCAAAAAAATAAAAGGTTAAAGGGGAAATGGAGCTGTGGTTCAAAAACTGGTTAAAGTGGCATTAAAAAACGGCTTACAAGCACGTCCGGCTGCGTTGTTTGTACAAGAGGCAAATCGCTTTCATGCGGATATCTTCATCGAGAAAGATGGAAAGACAGTGAATGCAAAGAGCATAATGGGGATTATGAGCTTAGCAATCGGAATTGGTAGCATGATTACAATCACAACAGAAGGTTCAGATGCAGAAGAGGCTTTGGAAGCATTAACTGCATATGTACAATAAAGGGTTATCGCGAATGTGCGATAGCTTTTTTTATTTTGTTACTTGCGGGCATTCTGTTTGGTGCGGGGTAACAAACAGTCGGGGTATGTTGGTGGTTCATACTTGTCGGAAATTGTCGGTAAGTCGATAAGTTGTGTCGAAACGCCGATATAATTTGAGTTGTGGTCGATAAAATTGAAAAATCGCTGATATATTGGATTAGATACTAGGTGGGGTATGTGATACCCTTGTACATAATAAAAAAAGCGCCCTGTAATAGGGCGCTTCCGCTTTTAGTTGTATCCAGCTCCAGCGGCTAGAATGGTCGGTGGCTTCGCTTCTTCCGTCGAGTTAAAAAGCACCTCTTTGTCAGAAGCTCCATCCCCCTCTCATTCTGAACGAGCCGCTTCCGCTTTTAGATGTATCCAGCTCCGGCGGCTAGAACAGTCGGTCGTTTCACCCCTTCATTCGAGGCAAAAGGCGCCTCGGAATCAGGGGTTCCAACTTCCTCCTGTTCTAAACGAGCCGCCTCCGCTTTTAAGTGTATTAACGATTTGTAAAGATCTTATCGATTAAGCCGTATTCTAGAGCTCTTTCTGCTGTCATGAAGTTGTCGCGGTCTGTGTCGCGTTGTAGAACTTCAAGTGGTTGACCTGTGCGGTCAGCAAGAATTTGGTTTAATTTTTCACGTAAGAATAGGATACGTTTTGCAGCGATTTCGATTTCAGTCGCTTGACCTTGTGCTCCGCCAAGTGGTTGGTGAATCATAACTTCACTGTTTGGAAGCGCGTAACGTTTTCCTTTTTCACCTGCTGCAAGTAAGAATGCACCCATAGATGCAGCCATACCGATACAGATTGTTGATACTTGTGGTTTAATAAACTGCATTGTATCGTAAATTGCCATACCAGCTGTGATAGAACCACCAGGGCTGTTGATATAGATGTGAATATCTTTTTCTGGATCTTGAGATTCCAAGAATAAAAGCTGGGAAACGATTGAGTTTGCTACGTTGTCATCAATTGCGCTACCAAGCATAATGATGCGATCCTTTAATAGTCGAGAGTAAATATCGTAAGCGCGTTCTCCACGATTTGTTTGTTCAATTACTGTAGGAATTAAATTCATCTGTTATTTCCTCCTTTAAAAGCTTTCTTAGTCTTATAATACAATTATGGTCAATGAAGGTCAAACGAAACCACTTTAAATCAAAAAATATGTAGTTGTATCATGATTTATTCGCTATGTTTTTAAAATTCCCTGCTTATGTATCTTCAACATCATAACCGAATTACATAAATTTAAACGTGATTAATGGTGTGGAAAAGGCAAAAGAACGCCTTTTGTATAGAAGCGTTCTTTCATTTTTTATTCTTTTAACAGATAGGTTACTTTATTTAAGATTTTCTCGATTTGTTTTGCGTTTTTACTGTACATATCACTCGCTGATTTTGATTTCGTTTCTAAAGAGAATAATTCAAGATCCGCATTGCATTTCTTTAAGGATGCTAATAATAAAGGCTTGTTTTGAGGAGAAGGCATTTGGAGTTTATCATTATAGATGTCGATAGTAAGTTGTCCGTATGAATCAACTTGACCAAGAAAGACATTTTCAATGACAACACCGAGTTTTTCTAGCTCAGAATGTAACCAAGCGCGATTATGTCCGCTAGCAGAAAGAGGTTCATCTAGTACATTTCCATCCATAATAACAGTTTGCGGTTCTTTTTCGTTTGGCACTTTTAAGCTGATATCTTTTGCTGTAAGTGGTTGGCGATCTTTCTTTAATAATACATTTAATTCACCGCTCGGTTCTAGTACAGCAAATTCAACATCAGCTACGCTGAACGCATTTTTTCCTCTGAGAAGCTCAAGTAATTCATCACTTGTATACTTTTCTTTCTTTAAGTTATCTTCAAGTATTTTTCCATCTTTTATTAATACGGTAGATTTTCCTTCAAAAAAATCTCGAGCTGTTTTGTTCTTTAAAGAGAGGATTCCTGTGAAAAAAGGTACCACAGCGAAAATGAGTATCGCAAAGACGCCGTGGAAAAATTTTGAATCGAGCCCTGTAGATACTTGGGCAGCGATGTCACCGATTGTCATTCCGGCTATGTATTCAAAAAAGGAGAGCTGAGAGATTTGTCTTTTTCCTAACCATTTCGTAATAGCGAATAAAATAATTAATATGAATACAGAGCGAAGAATGACAAGTGTCCATTCCGGCAGGTGAGACATAGTCATTTCCTCCAGTCTACTTAAAACCCTTTATATTGAGGTTCTTCACGTTCTAATACTGAAACTCTATTCTGTAAATCGGTGATGATGCTGTCCATTTCTAACATACATTCATGAAATACACGTTTTGATTCCGCGTCCTGTGAATTTAGTGAAAGGGAGCTTAAACTTGCTTGAGCGCCCCTTACACTGGCAAGGCAGGTTTTAACGCTGGCGATAACTGTCATATGAACACCTTATCCTTTCGGTTTGAATAGCAATGCTCCAATGAAGCCGAAAATAATGGCAGCTGATACACCAGCACTCGTTACTTTAAACATGCCGGTAATAACGCCGACGATGCCATGTTTGGCTGCTTCCTCCATCGCGCCATGAACGAGGGCATTACCGAAACTTGTAATAGGTACAGTTGCGCCAGCGCCTGCAAAGTCGATTAATGGTTCATACAGATTGAATCCATCTAATATAGCTCCAGCAACAACGAGTGTTGCCATCGTATGAGCGGGGGTTAGTTTGCCGACATCAAACATAAGCTGTCCGATTACGCATATGAGTCCACCAATGACGAAAGCCCAGAAAAAAATCATTGCGTCGCACCTCCAAATTCAATCGAAACAGCGTGAGCGATACACGGAATCGTTTCTTCTTGTTGGAATGTAAGTGGAGATAGTAAAGCGCCTGTCGCAACGACAAGTATTTTTTTGAATTCTCCTCTTTTCATTCGGTTTAATAAATGTCCGTATACGACTGTTGCTGAACAGCCTGGACCACTTCCACCAGCTATGACAGGTTGACCTTCTCTATAAATGATGATTCCGCAATCTTGAAATTGCTCGCTCTTTACCTTTGTTCCATGTTTATGTAGTAGGTCGTAAGCAATTTCGCGACCGACATGTCCAAGGTCACCTGTTACGATTAAGTCGTAATAAGAGGCGTCAATTTGTCGTTCGCGTAAATGAGCTTCAATCGTATCGACAGCAGCTGGGGCCATCGCGCCACCCATATTAAAAGGATCTGTTAGTCCCATATCAATAACTCGTCCAATGGTGGCCGATGTTACTTGTGGACCATATCCAGTGTCGCTTAAAATAGCCGCGCCTGCACCGGTCACTGTCCACTGAGCCGTAGGAGGTTTTTGACCACCATATTCAGTTGGATAGCGGAATTGTTTTTCTACCGCAGCGTTATGACTTGATGCCCCAGTTAATAAATACTTTGCACCTTTTGCATTTACGATACTTGCGCCGAGTGCTAAGCCTTCCATAGAGGTAGAACAGGCGCCGAATAAACCGAGATAAGGTGTTCCGAGTGTGCGGCATGCAAAGCTCGTTGGAGTTATTTGGTTAATTAAATCCCCTGCGAGTACGAATTGAATATCGTCTTTACGGAGCTGCGCCTTTTCGGTAGCGCGGCTACAAGCTTCTTCAAATAAAATTTTATGCGCCTTTTCGTAAGAATCTTGTCCGAGCCATAAATCTTCATGCAGGGTATCGAAGTCTTCAGGGATTTTTCCATTTGCCTCAAATGGGCCGCCGACTACACCTGTTGAGATGATAACTGGTTTGTTTTCGAATACCCATGTTCGGTGTCCTTGTAACATTTACAGCCCTCCCCATTGAAAGAGAATTGTTTTAATAAGAGCGATGACAAAAGCTGAAAATACGCCAAATAAGATGACCGATCCTGCTAGTTTAAACATGTTACCACCAACGCCGAGAACGAATCCTTCTGTCCGATGTTCAATACATGCGGCAATAACAGAGTTACCAAATCCAGTAACGGGAACTGCGGTACCAGCACCAGCAAATTGCCCAAGGCGATCGTAGACGCCAAATCCCGTCAGTAGCATGGAGATAAAAATAAGAGTTGCAACAGTAGGGTTCCCGGCAGAGCGTTCAGTGAAATCAAAATAGGTAATATAAAAGGTGGAAATCAGTTGACCTATTAGACAAATTAATCCCCCGACGAAAAAAGCTTTTATACAATTTTTTAAAACGGGGCGCTTCGGTTCGCGCTGTTGTTCGAATTTTTTATATTCTTGTTGCACAGGTGTTAAATTTTTATCTTTACTAGACATTTGAATCCTTCCTTCTCTTTTAGAAAACTTAAATATTAGATCCCATTTCTGATTGAATGAGTTTCAATTGATCTTTAATGCCATCCTTGCTTATTTTCTTGTTCTTAATTTTGTTTTCAAGTTCTTCTATGAGCATAAAAATCTTTTTGTCTGTACTTACACGAATATCGAAAGTAGGGTTTTCATCACTTAGCTTCTTTTTTAATTTACTTCGTAAAGGTTTTAAACCAAATCTTTCGTGATGTTCAGGTTTGATGGCTATGTAAAGATCTAAATTTGTATTAACTGCGGTAGCTTCTATAATCCCCTCCATAGCAAGAGCTTTTTTCTTAGCGTCTTGCGATATAGATTGATTAAAGGATTCTGTACTCATTTTTGTTAATTTAGGGCCCTTTTTCTCATCTGCCCGCTTAGCTTCTTCTTTCTTTACTTTTTTATCTAACGGGCTATTATCACATCCGGTAAGTGAACCGAATAGGAGCATAAATAACGCGGTTATGATTCCAAGTTTTCGCATTATAATCATTCCATTTCTATTGCAGTATGTAATGTGAGAGAAAAAGGATGATTGCATATCATCCTTTTCTCAAATTGTGTACCATTAGATGAAATGGCACTTTTGGTTATTGCTGTGTGTATTGTGGTTCTTCTTGCTGGACTTCTTCAACACGCGGGTTTAAAGAATCGATAATTGTTTGTGTTTGCTGCGCAGCTGTTTGGAAAAGTTGCTTTGCTTGTTGGTTATCCGTATCAAGAGCGAATCCCTCTAAGCTAGCTTGTGCACTTTTTAATCCAGAAACAGTTTGCTTTAGTTTTGTAATTACAGTCATTGAATGAAGCCCCCTTTGGAATATCAATTCAAAGATTATAATTTGTGAGTTGGGGTGAATTTATGATTGGAAAATTTAGGAGAAGGATGTGTTTTATAGGCTCCTAGCTAAGGTATATAAAGGATTAAGGCGATATTTTTATTGATTTAGATGGATTTTATTGCTATTATTATGAGAAGAAAATGAAGTGTTTTTATAATCATGCGCCCATAGCTCAGTCGGATAGAGCGGTGGTTTCCGGTACCACGTCTGCCGGGGGTTCGAATCCCTCTGGGCGCGTCAAAAGGTCCTAACTTACATTTGTAAGTTAGGACCTTTTTTTATTTCTCTCTTGTTATATCTGGTTATAAGATTTACTATTAGTATGTGGTAATAATTTTTATGCGTTATTATTTTCTTTCAATATTATTCATTTTTCGGTTGTAAGATGTAAATCTCATTAATACATATAAATTAATAATATTTTGGAATGGGTGTCTGCGATAGGATTCTCCTTTTACCAAACTTATTGTACAATAGAAACAAGGGGGAGATTAGTTTGAAGGCAAGTCTTTTACAAGAACAAAGCTTACGTTTGGCAATGACACAAGAGTTAAGGCAAGCGATTACAATGCTCCAGTATAATGTACAAGAATTATCGGAGTTTTTGTATGAGCAATCGTTAGAGAATCCCCTTATTGAGTTAGGTGGTTTTGAGA
This sequence comes from Bacillus sp. FSL R12-0074, assembly GCF_038005725.1. Lineage (NCBI taxonomy): Bacteria > Bacillati > Bacillota > Bacilli > Caryophanales > Bacillaceae > Bacillus > Bacillus sp. FSL R12-0074. The sequence goes on along the minus strand of NZ_JBBOTR010000001.1, from coordinate 4,940,639 downwards.
GGGAGAAGAAAAAGAGCTCTAACACAAGTAAAAGTACCCGAAAACAAGTCGAGAATCAAATGGAAATCTACAGTGTGGATTCTACAACGATTCAGCAACATTTATTAAATCAACTACAGTATTATAAAATAGATGAAGAAGAGCGGAAAGCAGCTTCTTTCATTATTATGAACATGGATGGAAATGGCTATTTACAAGAAACAAATGAAGAGTTATCAGAGCTTCTTTCTGCGCCAATTGATGTAGTGGACTGTTCCGTGGAGCTTGTTCAATCGTTAGAGCCAGCAGGGGTAGGTGCGCGTAATATTCAGGAATGTCTATCAATCCAATTGAAGCGCTTACAAAGAAGGAATGGGTTAGCGGAAGAAATTATAGATGATCATTTTAATTATTTCGTTAAGAAAGATTGGCGAAAGCTCGTTCAAGTGTTGAAGTGTACTAACGAGGAATTACAGGATGCGGTGAACTGTATTACATCATTGCAGCCGAAACCAGGTCTTGCATTTTCTTCTGATAAACCACTTTATATTGTGCCTGATATGGCGGTAAAAAAAGATGGCGATCATCTCGTTTTACAGATGAATGAGAGAAATATGCCAAGAATTGAAATTCACTCTGAGTATAGTGCGTTACTAAATAATAGTGAAAGTGAAGTGGCTTCTTACGTATCGGAGAAGTATCAGCATGTGCAATGGATTATGCGCAGTTTGAAACAGAGAAAACAAACACTCTTACAAGTGATGAATATTATTATGGAAAAACAGCATGATTTCTTCTGGGGAGGTCCAGAGTATTTAAAACCACTTGCTTTAAAAGAGGTGGCGGAAGAGTTAGGTGTGCATGAGTCTACAATTAGTCGCGCAACGCGTAATAAATATGTGCAAACGCCGCACGGTTTATTTGAGATGAAATCGTTCTTTAGTAATTCTATTTCTACGACGGAAGATGAGGCGGTTTCTACAAAGCGTGTGAAACAATTCATTCAAACGCTTGTTGGAGCAGAAAATAAGAAAAAGCCACTTTCGGATCAAAAGATTTCAAAATTATTAGAAGAAGAGCATGAAATAGTTATTTCTCGAAGAACGGTTGCGAAGTATAGAGAACAAATGCATATTCCTGCTTCGTCTCTAAGAAAAACAATTGGATAGGTGAAGAAGATGAAGGTTGTACTATATACAAAAAAAGATTGTGGCCTTTGCGTGAAGGCGAAACAAGTTTTAAAAGAAGTACAATATGAATATTCTTTTCAAATTGAGGAAATAGATATATATGAAGATAATGACCTTTTAGAGAAATACCATCTAATGATTCCTGTTGTAGAAATAGGCGGAAGACAAGTAGAATATGGTAACATTCACAAAGGTGTCATAATAAACTATATAAACAATGCAGTTAAGAGTTGAATAAGTTTCTGTCTCCTGTTACAATAATACACGTAGCAGGGATTATTTTTTTAACCTAAGTGGGACGCAAAATGTCACTACGGGACATAAAGTGACCACGAAGGGAAATGAACCGATGCAGTGAGGAGAAAAGATATGCGCTCATGGATTCAGAACACAAAAAAATTATTACCTGATCTGCTACCTGTTATGCAAACGAGAATGCAAGTGCTTCAGTACATTAGGCTTATGCAGCCGATTGGAAGAAGAAACTTATCTGCAAGTCTCGGTATGACAGAACGAGTATTGCGAAGTGAAGTTCAAGTTTTGAAAGAACAAAACTTAGTTCACGTCGCTTCTTCTGGAATGACTTTGACAGAAGAAGGAACAGCTTTAGTTCTTGCTTTGGAAGACTTTATGAAAGAAATTTCCGGGTTAAAGGTTTTAGAAAAACAACTTAAGGAAACATTAGACTTGGATGAAGTTTTCGTTGTCCCTGGTGATAGTGATGAATCACCTTGGGTCAAACTGGAGATGGGCCGTGCTTGTGTGACTTGTATAAAAGACCGTCTGACAGTGAATAATATCGTTGCTGTGGCTGGAGGAACTACGCTAGCTGCTGCTGCGGACATGATGCAACTTGATTGCAAAGATTTACATATGCTATTTGTCCCAGCACGTGGTGGAATTGGAGAAGGCGTCGAGTTAGAAGCCAATACCATTTGCGCCAAAATGGCACAAAATACGATGAGTAATTATCGCTTATTGTATGTTCCAGATCACGTTAGTAGCGAAGCATATGCGTCTATTGTAACAGAGCCCTCCGTGAAAGAAGTTCTTGAGTTGATTCGATCTTCCAATATCGTCATTCATGGAATTGGTGATGCGTTAACAATGGCACGTCGCAGAAATACTTCAGAAGCAGATTGGTTAAAGATTCAGGCAAGCGAAGCAGTTGGCGAAGCTTTCGGTTACTACTTTAATGAACAAGGAAATGTTGTTCATAAAGTAAGAACAGTTGGTATGCAACTTGAAGATTTACAACATGTATCTCACGTTGTTGCAGTCGCTGGAGGTTCTTCAAAGGCAAAGGCAATACAGGCTGTAATAAAGCAAGGGCACACTTCAATTCTAATTACAGATGAAGGTGCAGCAAAACAATTAACAAAGGGTATTACCCTTTAATATAATCCCCCAAGGAGGAAATTTAAATGACTAAAATTGGTATTAATGGATTTGGACGTATCGGACGTAACGTATTCCGCGCAGCTCTTAACAACTCTGAGGTAGAAGTAGTAGCAATCAACGACTTAACAGATGCTAAAACATTAGCTCACCTTTTAAAATATGATACAGTTCACGGAACTTTAAATGCAGAAGTATCTGCTAACGAAAACAGCATCGTTGTTAACGGTAAAGAAATTAAAGTTATCGCTGAGCGTGACCCAGCTCAATTACCATGGAGCGACTACGGAGTAGAAGTAGTAGTAGAATCTACTGGCCGTTTCACTAAAAAATCAGACGCTGAGAAACATTTAGGTGGATCAGTTAAGAAAGTTATCATCTCAGCTCCAGCTTCTGACGAAGATATCACTGTAGTTATGGGTGTTAACCACGAACAATACGATGCAGCTAACCACAACGTAGTATCTAATGCTTCTTGTACTACAAACTGTCTAGCTCCATTCGCTAAAGTATTAAACGAAAAATTCGGCGTAAAACGCGGAATGATGACAACAATTCACTCTTACACTAACGACCAACAAATCTTAGACTTACCACACAAAGATTTACGTCGTGCTCGTGCAGCAGCTGAAAACATGATCCCAACATCTACTGGTGCTGCTAAAGCTGTAGCATTAGTATTACCAGAACTTAAAGGTAAATTAAACGGCGGCGCTGTACGTGTTCCAACTGCTAACGTTTCTCTTGTTGACTTAGTTGTTGAACTTGACAAAGAAGTAACAGTTGAAGATGTAAACGCAGCATTCAAAGCAGCTTCTGAAGGCGAATTAAAAGGTATCCTTGGATACAGCGAAGAGCCATTAGTATCTATCGACTATAACGGATGTACAGCTTCTTCTACAATCGATGCATTATCTACAATGGTAATGGAAGGTAACATGGTTAAAGTACTTTCTTGGTACGATAACGAAACTGGTTACTCTAACCGCGTAGTAGACCTAGCTGCATACATGACTTCTAAAGGTCTTTAATTCTTAAGTATATAAGCAATCAATGACAAAACGAGGGAGAGGGTTTGTTCCCTCTCTCTCTTCTTTCGTTTTAGAAGCAAATGTGTTAAGCTTTTGAATGGGTTTTGTCAATCCTAACTAGTAGTCGGAGGGAAATCCAATGAACAAAAAATCAATTCGTGACGTAGATTTAAAAGGTAAGCGTGTATTTTGCCGCGTTGATTTCAACGTACCTATGAAAGAAGGCAAAATTACAGATGAAACTCGTATCCGTGCAGCTCTTCCTACAATTCAATATTTAATAGAGCAAGGTGCGAAAGTAATTTTAGCAAGTCATTTAGGCCGTCCAAAAGGTCAAGCAGTAGAAGAATTACGTCTTACTCCAGTAGCAGCACGTTTAGGCGAGCTTCTTGGTAAAGATGTTAAAAAAGCGGACGAAGCATTCGGACCAGTTGCACAAGAAATGGTTGCAGCAATGAACGAAGGCGACGTATTAGTTCTTGAAAACGTACGTTTCTATGCGGGCGAAGAAAAGAACGATGCAGAACTTGCGAAAGAATTTGCAGCACTTGCTGATATCTTCGTAAACGATGCATTCGGTGCAGCTCACCGTGCTCATGCTTCTACAGCAGGAATCGCAGACTACCTACCAGCAGTATCTGGTTTATTAATGGAAAAAGAGTTAGATGTATTAGGTAAAGCACTTTCTAACCCAGAACGTCCATTCACAGCTATCATCGGTGGTGCGAAAGTAAAAGATAAAATCGGTGTAATTCGTCATCTATTAGACAAAGTAGATAACTTAATCATCGGTGGCGGACTTGCTTACACATTCGTTAAAGCATTAGGTCATGAAATTGGTCTATCTCTATGTGAAAACGACAAAATTGAACTAGCTAAAGAATTTATGCAACTTGCAAAAGAAAAAGGCGTAAACTTCTATATGCCAGTTGATGTTGTAATCACAGAGGAATTCTCTGAAACTGCAACAACTCAAATCGTTGGTATCGACTCTATCCCTTCTACATGGGAAGGCGTGGACATCGGTCCTAAAACACGTGAAATTTATGCAGATGTAATTAAAAACTCTAAGCTTGTTGTATGGAATGGACCAATGGGTGTATTCGAAATGACTCCATTCGCAGAAGGTACAAAAGCAGTAGGGCAAGCATTAGCAGATGCAGAAGATACATACTCTGTTATCGGCGGTGGTGACTCTGCAGCAGCTGTTGAAAAATTCGGTATGGCTGATAAAATGAGCCACATTTCTACTGGCGGCGGTGCGTCATTAGAATTCATGGAAGGTAAAGAACTTCCAGGTGTAGTTTGTCTTAACGACAAATAAGTAGCAGCCAAAGAAAAAGGACGGTGCAAAGCATGCGTAAACCAATTATCGCAGGTAACTGGAAAATGAATAAAACTCTAGCTGAAGCAGTTAGCTTCGTAGAGGAAGTTAAAGGTCAAATCCCAGCAGCTTCAGCTGTTGATGCAGTAGTTTGTTCGCCAGCTCTATTCTTAGAGCGCTTAGTAGCAAAGGCTGAAGGAACTGACTTACAAGTAGGTGCACAAAACATGCACTTCGAAAAAAATGGTGCATTCACTGGCGAAATTAGCCCAGTAGCACTTAGCGACTTAAAAGTAGGCTACGTAGTACTTGGCCACTCTGAGCGTCGTGAAATGTTTGCTGAAACAGACGAGTCAGTAAATAAAAAGACTCTTGCAGCATTTGAACATGGTTTAACACCAATCGTTTGTTGTGGTGAGACTTTAGAAGAGCGCGAAAGCGGAAAAACATTTGATCTAGTAGCAGGTCAAGTAACAAAAGCACTTGCAGGTTTAACAGAAGAGCAAGTTAAAGTAACTGTTATCGCTTATGAGCCAATCTGGGCTATCGGTACAGGTAAATCTTCTTCTTCTGCAGATGCAAATGAAGTATGTGCGCACATCCGTAAAGTTGTTGCAGAAGCTGTTTCTCCAGAAGCTGCAGAAGCTGTTCGTATTCAATACGGCGGTAGCGTAAAACCAGAAAACATTAAAGAGTATATGGCACAATCTGACATCGACGGCGCTTTAGTTGGCGGTGCTAGCTTAGAGCCTGCTTCGTTCTTAGGTCTTCTGGGGGCGGTAAAATGAGAAAGCCAACAGCTTTAATCATTCTTGATGGTTTCGGACTACGTGAAGAAACTTACGGGAATGCTGTAGCACAAGCTAAGAAACCTAATTTTGATGGTTACTGGAACAAATTCCCTCACACAACGCTTACAGCTTCTGGTGAGGAAGTAGGTCTTCCAGCAGGTCAAATGGGTAACTCAGAGGTTGGTCACTTAAATATCGGTGCTGGCCGCATCGTATATCAAAGCTTAACACGCGTAAACGTTGCAATTCGTGAAGGTGAGTTCGATCAGAACGAAACTTTCCAAAATGCAATTAAAAGCGTGAAAGAAAAAGGTACTGCTCTTCATTTATTCGGTTTACTTTCTGATGGTGGTGTGCACAGTCACATGAACCATATGTTTGCTCTTCTTCGCTTAGCAGCAAAAGAAGGTGTGGAGAAAGTATATATCCATGCATTCTTAGATGGCCGCGATGTTGGACCACAAACAGCAAAAGGTTATATCGATGCAACAAATGAAGTAATTAAAGAAACAGGAGTAGGACAATTCGCGACTATCTCTGGTCGTTATTACTCCATGGACCGTGACAAGCGTTGGGATCGCGTAGAAAAATGTTACCGTGCTATGGTGAATGGTGAAGGCCCTACTTATAAATCAGCAGAAGAGTGTATAGAAGACTCTTATGCAAATGGTATTCATGATGAATTCGTATTGCCGTCTGTAATTGTTAACGAAGATGACACGCCAGTTGCAACAATCAATAATGATGATGCAGTTATCTTCTATAACTTCCGTCCAGACCGTGCAATTCAAATTGCTCGTGTATTTACAAACGAAGACTTCCGTGAGTTCGATCGTGGTGAAAAAGTACCTCACATTCCTGAGTTCGTTTGTATGACACATTTCAGTGAAACTGTAGATGGTTACGTGGCATTCAAGCCAATGAACCTTGATAACACATTAGGTGAAGTTGTTGCGCAAGCGGGATTAAAGCAACTTCGCATCGCGGAAACTGAAAAGTATCCGCACGTTACATTCTTCTTTAGCGGTGGTCGTGAGGCTGAATTCCCAGGAGAAGAGCGTATTTTAATTAACTCACCGAAGGTTGCAACGTATGACTTGAAACCTGAAATGAGCATTTATGAAGTAACGGACGCTTTAGTAAATGACATCGAAAATGATAAACATGATGTTATCATTCTTAACTTTGCAAACTGTGATATGGTTGGCCATTCTGGGATGATGGAGCCAACAATTAAAGCAGTGGAAGCAACTGACGAATGTTTAGGAAAAGTTGTAGAAGCGATTCTTGCAAAAGATGGTGTAGCACTTATTACTGCTGACCATGGTAATGCCGATCAGGAGTTAACTGCTGAAGGTGGACCAATGACAGCTCATACAACTAACCCGGTTCCTTTCATCGTTACAAAAAATGATGTAGAGCTTCGTGAAGGTGGTATTTTAGGAGATATCGCCCCAACAATGCTTACTCTTTTAAATGTGGAACAACCGAAAGAAATGACAGGTAAAACAATTATTAAATAATTTGCTTATATAAAAAGGAGAGAATTTATTATGTCAACAATTATTGATGTTTATGCTCGCGAAGTCCTTGACTCTCGTGGTAACCCAACTGTAGAAGTAGAAGTTTACACAGAAAGCGGCGCATTCGGACGCGCTATCGTACCAAGTGGTGCATCTACTGGTGAGCACGAAGCAGTAGAATTACGTGACGGTGACAAATCTCGTTACCTTGGTAAAGGTGTTCTTAACGCAGTAAACAACGTTAACGAAGCAATCGCTCCAGAAATCGTTGGTTTCGACGTAACTGACCAAGCTGGTATCGACCGTGCTATGATCGAATTAGATGGCACTCCAAACAAAGGTAAACTAGGTGCTAACGCTATCCTTGGTGTATCTATGGCAGTAGCTCACGCAGCAGCTGACTTCGTAGGTCTTCCATTATACCGTTACCTTGGTGGATTCAATGCAAAACAATTACCAACTCCAATGATGAACATCATCAACGGTGGTTCTCACGCTGATAACAACGTTGACTTCCAAGAGTTCATGATCTTACCAGTTGGTGCTCCAACATTCAAAGAATCAATCCGTATGGGTGCTGAAGTATTCCATGCACTTAAAGCTGTATTACATGACAAAGGTCTTAACACTGCAGTAGGTGACGAAGGTGGATTCGCTCCAAACCTTGGTTCTAACCGTGAAGCATTAGAAGTAATCATCGAAGCTATCGAAAAAGCTGGTTACAAAGCTGGCGAGAACGTATTCTTAGGAATGGACGTTGCTTCTTCTGAGTTCTACAATAAAGAAACTGGTAAATATGACCTTGCAGGCGAAGGCCGTACTGGCTTAACTTCTGCAGAAATGGTTGATTTCTACGAAGAGCTTTGCAAAGACTTCCCAATCATCTCTATTGAAGATGGTTTAGACGAAAACGACTGGGATGGTCACAAATTATTAACTGAGCGTATCGGTGATAAAGTACAATTAGTTGGTGACGATTTATTCGTAACTAACACTCAAAAACTTGCTGAAGGTATCGAAAAAGGTATCTCTAACTCAATCTTAATTAAAGTTAACCAAATCGGTACTTTAACTGAGACTTTCGAAGCAATCGAAATGGCTAAACGTGCTGGTTACACAGCAGTTGTATCTCACCGTTCTGGTGAAACTGAAGATGCTACAATCGCTGACATCGCAGTTGCAACTAACGCTGGCCAAATCAAAACTGGTTCTATGAGCCGTACTGACCGTATTGCTAAGTACAACCAATTATTACGCATCGAAGACGAACTAGGCGAAATCGCTGTTTACGATGGTATCAAATCTTTCTACAACATCAAACGATAATTGTAGAAAATAACGACAGACCGTGAGAAATCACGGTCTGTTTTTTTATGCTAAAATTGTTCGTCTGTCATAAGTGACATGAAGTATTTAAAGAAGAGATTATAATCAAAATCGATAGCGATTTGCTGCGAGGGCCGATTGGTGAATGGGCTTGATCCTACTAAAGAGCGGAAATCACCGATACTTGCTCCTTGAGCGTAAGATTCGGTCATGACGGTAATTGGTGATTTGTAGTAGGTAAACATAGAATTATCAAGTAAAGCTAATATCGGTATCGTGTCATGAAAAGGGCAGCCTTTTAATTGTGGTAAAATTTTTTCGTAATATCCATAGTAGTAATGATCGAATAGAGGTTTGACGAGAGAAGCCTTTCCATTCGCCTCAATATATTCAGCCATATCAGGTGTAACGATGGAATACTGAGTTACATTTAACGGGTATATGTACATGTTGGATGCAGATTGTAATACAATGTTAGCCGCGATTGGATCGCCATAAAAATTCGCTTCTGATACGGGAGTTACATTACCTGGGTGCAGAAAGGAACCACCCATTACATAATAAGATTTAATTTGCTGCATTAAGTTTTTACATAAAATAAATAAAACAGCTAGGGAAGTGAGTCGCCCTAAACTTACAATGATTAGTTCGTCTTTATACTGCTCGATAAGAGGGATAACTTCAAAAAAATTCTCCATTTCTCCGTTTTGTAACTTTTCATTTGGGATGATTGGCCCTAACCCTTCTTTACCGTGAATATTGGTAAAAAAAGCAGGTGGACCTCCATTGAGAGGACGGTCTGAACCACCAAATATTTTCATATCTCTATTTCTTGATTTTTGTTTAAGAAAATGAGCATTTTGTACGGCCATTTCTTTTGGAACATTGCCGTAATCAGCGACAATCCCAACAATTTCAATTTCATAGATAAAGAATGCGAGGAGGAGGGCTATCGCATCGTCGATTCCAGGATCACAAAAAATGAGAATTTTTTTAGACATGCGTTCACCACCTATCTTTATATATATATGTGTGCTAGAGAGAAGGCAGAATAAAAATGGAGTGAAGGATTTTGTTTTATTAAAATAATAACCATCAAAATTCAGAAAATATAAACTTTGTATATTAGGTCAAGGTTTTTGACATAAATCACATTAGGAAACGCAGTCATATCAAGGGTGTAAGCGTATAATATAGTGGGTTTTCGTTGTCGATTTGATAAATTGCAGGTTTTTACAATTTATACTATGATAAGGATATTAACAGAAGATCGTATAAACATGAGGGATGATGAACATGAAACTTACAAAGATTCTTGTCCAAATTGCTGCTCTTTATGTATTTTATATGGTTGGAAATTGGGTGCAAGAAATGTTGAATCTTCCGATTCCAGGAAATTTGATTGGGATGTTCCTCCTACTTGTTTTGCTTAGCCTAAAAGTACTTCCAGTGAAATGGTTTGATTTAGGAGCAGAAACACTCGTTGCTATTATGCCGTTTTTATTAATTCCGCCAACGCTTGGCTTAATGAATTACGGTGCTTTTTTTATGAGTAAAGGAATTTCCCTTTTCATTACAGTTGTAGCGAGTACGTTTTTAATTATTATTGTCGCAGGACATACAGGACAATATCTTGCGAATAGAAAGGAAAAAGAGACACAATGAGCCAAATATTAATCGGAATCGGTTGGGTTCTTTTTACGGTGCTATTATATCAATTATCTAAAAAAATCTACAAATTATTTCCAACACCATTTACCATTCCAATGCTTGTTGCAACAGGATTAATGGCTTTCTTATTTATAATGCTTGATATACCATATCAAAATTATATGGAAAGTGGTGGTGGCTGGATTGCGAAGCTACTAGGACCAGGTGTTGTAGCATTTGCAATCCCGCTTTATAAACAACGTCATGTTCTGCAAAAATATGTTGTACCAATTGCTGGTGGTGTATTAGTAGGTACAACGGTTGCTATTGCAAGTGATTTTGCTATCGCCACACTTATGGGAACAGATAAAAGCTTAATTTTATCTTCTTTACCAAAATCAGTGACAATGCCAGTTGCGATGAGTGTATCTGAACAAGTTGGTGGTGTCCCGTCCTTAACAGCAGCATTCGTCGTTATCGCAGGGATTACTGGAACGATTTCAGGACCAATTTTATTAAAATGGAGCCGTGTTACAAACTCAGTTGGTAAAGGGATTGGCTTTGGATGTGCGTCTCATATTATGGGTGTTATGAGAGCGATGAAAAATAATGAGCATGAAGGTGTTATTGGATCGGTAACAATGACATTAACAGCAATTTTGACATGTTTGCTTGGACCGTTATTCGCAATGATGTTCATGTAATAGAAGAAAAGCGAGAGCGATTCTATAGCTCTCGCTTTTCTATAGGATTTATGCTACATTTAAAATAACTGAATCTTTGTAGGAGGTACGCCAAGTGCATACGTTATTATCAGTTTTACTTATTATTGTATCGATTTTAATGATTGTTATGGTACTTATGCAGTCTAGTAATAGCTCAGGCCTTTCAGGCGCTATTTCAGGTGGTGCAGAGCAATTGTTTGGTAAGCAAAAAGCACGTGGAATTGAAGCGGTATTAAACCGTGTTACAGTTGTCTTAGCTGTACTATTCTTCGTACTAACAATTGGTGTTACGTACTTAAATTTATAAAATTAAAAGAAGAAGCGTTAGCGGATTATGCTAATGGTTCTTCTTTTTTTGATTTGTTATTCAAAAAAAGTTTCTAATTAGATTATAGAATTATAAATATGGTACACTAAGAATAGAAAGAATACGACTAGATTACAGAAGAGAAAGAGGAGAAGTACATGATGAAATTAGCATCTCCGAAACCATTTACATTTGAAGGTGGAGACCGCGCTGTTTTATTATTACATGGATTCACAGGAAACTCAGCTGACGTACGCATGCTAGGGCGTTTCTTAGAGAAGAAAGGCTATACTTGTCATGCGCCAATTTATAAAGGACACGGCGTACCACCAGAAGAGCTTGTTCATACAGGCCCTGAAGACTGGTGGAAAGATGTAATGAATGCTTACCAGCATTTAAAAGATCAAGGTTACGAGAAAATAGCTGCGGTTGGATTATCATTAGGCGGAGTATTCTCATTAAAACTTGCTTATACATTACCGATTTTAGGTGTTGTACCAATGTGTGCACCGATGTACATTAAAAGTGAAGAAATTATGTACCAAGGTATATTGGCATATGCCCGCGAATATAAAAAGCGTGAGCAAAAATCACCAGAACGAATTGAGCAGGAAATGTTTGAATTTAAACAGACACCAATGAATACATTAAAAGCATTACAGGAGTTGATTCGTGACGTACGCAATAATGTTGATATGATTTATGCTCCAACATTCGTTGTACAAGCACGTCATGATGAGATGATTAATACAGATAGTGCTAACATTATTTATAACGGTGTAGAATCTACGTTAAAAAACATTAAATGGTATGAAGACTCTACGCATGTCATTACACTTGATAAAGAACGTGATGTGCTACATGAGGATGTATATAACTTCTTGGAGCAACTAGATTGGTAAGGTCTAGTTGCCTCTTTTTTTCATAAGGGAATTTTTATCCCGCTATTTGTGGGCTAATAATCAGTGGGGACGGACAAAAAACTACTGGTTAAAGTTACACTTTATGAAAGCTGTAAAAAATCATTGGGAGATGATTAAAGTTTCACTTTATCCCGCATTAACGGGCAGTAAGCCCCCCACCTTAAAATTCAGCGAAAGCAAAGAAGTTAGGTGGGGGAACCAACTGCCCGTAAAAGCCCGATTGGTGAGGGCTAATAATCAGTGGGGGATGAACAAAACCCCCACTGATGAAAGTTTCACTTTATACATCCCCCATCTTTCGGATACACTAAATAATATAAGGGTTTAAAGGAGGTATTTCTGCTTGGAAGAAATCATGCAAGAACATATTGATAAGTTGTTATTATTTATGAGGGAAGAAGCGTATAAACCGTTAACGATACAAGAATTAGAATCGGCATTTGGAATCGAAGGCTCTGAGGGCTTTAAAGATTTCGTAAAGGCACTTGTAATGATGGAAGAGAAGGGGCTTGTTATCCGCACACGTAGTAACCGCTACGGTCTTCCAGAAAAAATGAATTTAGTACGCGGTAAATTAATTGGGCACGCACGTGGTTTTGCGTTCGTCGTTCCAGAAGAGAAGAAAACAGGAGATGATGATCTTTTCATCCCGCCGACAGAATTAAATGGTGCACTTCATGGTGATACAGTATTAGCACGTGTTAGCACACAATCAAGTGGATCACGCCAAGAAGGCGCGATTGTTCGTATTTTAGAGCGTGGAACGAAGGAACTAGTTGGTACATATACAGAGTCAAAGAACTTTGGATTTGTTATACCTGATAATAAACGCTGGACAAGTGACATTTTTATCTTGAAAAGTGCATCTATGGGCGCTGTAGAAGGCCATAAAGTAGTTGTGAAAATTACGGGCTACCCAGAGAACCGTTTAAGCGCAGAAGGTGAAGTTATTCAAATTCTAGGTCATAAAAATGACCCAGGAGTAGATATTTTATCTGTCATTCATAAACATCATTTACCTTTAGCATTCCCTGAAGAAGTGATGGAGCATGCAAACAGTGTACCAGAAACGATTTCAGAAGAAGATATAAAAGATCGTCGTGATTTACGTGATCAAATGATTGTTACAATTGATGGTGCGGATGCGAAAGACTTAGATGACGCTGTTACAGTAACGAAGCTTGAGAACGGTAACTATAAGCTTGGCGTTCATATTGCGGATGTAAGTCATTACGTTCAAGAAGGTTCTCCAATTGATGTTGAAGCAGCAGAGAGAGCAACGAGTGTATATCTTGTAGACCGTGTAATTCCGATGATTCCGCATCGTTTATCAAACGGTATTTGTTCATTAAATCCGAAAGTAGACCGTCTGACACTATCTTGTGAAATGGAAATCAACAATCTAGGTGATGTTGTAAAACACGAGATTTTCCAAAGTGTAATTAAAACGACAGAGCGTATGACGTATGCTGACGTAAGAAGCATTTTAGAAGATGAAGACGAAGCGCTAATTGAACGCTACGAGCCGCTAGTACCAATGTTTAAAGAAATGGGGCAGTTAGCACAAATTTTACGTGAAAAACGTATGCGCCGTGGTGCGATTGACTTTGACTTTAAAGAAGCGAAAGTACTAGTAGATGAAGAAGGAAAACCGACTGATGTTGTAATGCGTGATCGTTCTGTATCAGAGAAGTTAATTGAAGAGTTTATGCTTGTTGCGAACGAAACAGTAGCGGAGCATTTCCACTGGATGAACGTACCGTTTATGTACCGTGTCCATGAAGATCCGAAAGAAGATAAGCTTGAGCGTTTCTTCGAGTTTGTAACAAACTTCGGATATGCAGTAAAAGGACGTGCGAATGAAATACACCCTCGTGCATTGCAGCAAATTCTTGAAATGGTTCAAGGTCAGCCGGAAGAAATAGTCATTTCAACAGTTATGCTTCGTTCTATGAAGCAAGCACGTTACGATTCGAACAGCTTAGGACATTTTGGTTTATCAACTGAGTTCTACACGCATTTCACATCGCCAATTCGTCGTTACCCAGATACGATTGTTCATAGATTGATTCGTGAATACATCATTAATGGTAAAGTAGACAACGAAACGCAAGCGAAATGGCGTGAAAACTTACCTGAGATTGCAGAGCACTCTTCTAATATGGAACGCCGTGCTGTTGAAGCAGAGCGTGAAACAGACGAAATGAAAAAAGCAGAGTATATGGTCGATAAGATCGGTGAAGAGTATGACGGTATGATTAGCTCTGTAACAAACTTCGGTTTATTCGTAGAGCTTCCAAATACAATTGAAGGTCTTGTACATGTTAGCTATTTAACAGATGATTACTACCGTTATGACGAAAAACATTTTGCGATGATCGGAGAACGTACAGGTAACGTATTCCGCATCGGTGACGAAATTACAATTCGTGTTATTAACGTAAATAAAGACGAGCGTGCAATCGACTTTGAAATCGTTGGCATGAAAGGCACACCTCGTCGTAAGTTCAAAGATCGTCCAGTTGTGATTGAACAGCCAAGAACAGGCAGAAAGAAACGCGGTGGACGTAGCGAACGTAGTAATGAGCGCGGTGGTGAACGCGGCACAGGAAGAAAGTTTGATCGTGGTGGACAAGGACAAGGACAAGGACAAGGAAAAGCATCTGCATCCACATCCGCTAGTCAGCCAGGGAAAAAAGATGGAAATAGTAATAGTAATGGTAATGGTAAGAAGAAAAAAGGATTCTTTGAAAATGTACCAGGATTCAAGAAGAAAAAGAAAAAGCGCAAGTAAGAAAAGAGTGGCTTCGCCTTACATTCTGAGCGAGCCACTTTCGCTTTTTATTGGAATCCAGCTACAGTGGCTAGAATCTATTGGCCATTTCGCGCCCTCGGACGAAGCAAAAAGCGCTTCTTTGTCGGGAGCTCCAATGTCCAAAGATTCTGAGCGAGCCACTTTCGCTTTTTATTAACATTTGTTACAATAGTAAAAATAGAGGAGGGACGTTATATGCCAAAGGGTACAGGTAAGGTTATTGCGCAAAATAAAAAAGCATTTCATGATTATTTCATCGAAGAAACATACGAAGCAGGGCTTGTCCTTCAAGGAACGGAAATTAAGTCGATTCGCGCTGGACGCGTGAACTTGAAAGACGCGTTTGCACGTATACATAACGGTGAAGTATGGGTTCATAATATGCATATTAATACATATGAACAAGGGAATCGTTTTAATCACGATCCGCTTCGTACAAGAAAGTTACTTCTTCATAAGAAAGAAATTGATAAGCTAGCAGGTTATGCAAAAGAAACAGGTTATGCATTAATTCCAGTTAGAATCTATTTGAAAAATGGATTTGCGAAAATGGCACTTGGTTTAGCAAAAGGTAAGAAGCAATATGATAAGCGTCACGATTTAAAAGAGAAAGAAGCTAAACGTGAAATTGCACGCGTGTTCCGTGATCGTCAAAAGATGTAATACAGATATTTACATTTGTAAAACGGCGCGCGTATGATATAATAACTTATGTAAGATTGTTGCACATTGAAAAACAGCTCTTAGTAGCTATCACGATATTTCTTCGTATGCTCCATTTTTATCATGGGGACGTTACGGATTCGACAGGGATAGTTCGAGCTTAGGTTGCGAGTCGAGGGGATCGGCCTCGTTAAAACGTCAAAGCCTATAATTGGCAAACAAAACAATCTTTCTTTAGCTGCTTAATTGCACTAAAGGTTCCTCCCTCCATCGTCCATGTGGTAGGGTAAGGGACTCAAACTAAGTGGACTACGCCGGAGTTCGCCGTCTGAGGGCGAAGGAAGAGAACAATCAGACTAGCAACTTGGAAGCCTGTCGATAGGCCGAAGAGTTCGCGAAATGCTAATATATCGACTACACTCGTAGAAGCTTAAGTGCCGATATTTTTGGACGTGGGTTCGACTCCCACCGTCTCCACCAATACATAACTGTTTGGTGGTTTTTTATTTTGTATGATATGAACCATAACTTTGCCAGAGTGGCGGGGGTATGGTTCTTTTTGTTTTGTGGTTTGATAAAATGCTTAAGTTGAGGACGGTACCCTTGAAACAGAAACTGAGGGAATCGTTATTGATAATAAGCAGCTAGATAATATAGTTGCTCTTAATGATTAAATAATATGTATTTAAATCTTCATATATTTTGTGTTTTTATCCATATCTATTGTAAGATTATATAGAGTTCTCCTAATAAGCTGTTATAATGGCTTTTTTTAGGGATTTAATATTTATAAATCTTAAATTATTTTTTGGGGATAACTTTTTATCTAACTAAGTTATATTGAAGTAGAGGTGAACCATCGGTGAAGCAGGTGTTAGTAATTAAGAATGAACGGTCTTTTGCAAAGAAAATCGTAAGCGGTCTAACGCAAGAGGGCTATTTCATTTTAAAACTTCACAATGAAAACCAAGGTTTAAATATAGTATATGAACAAGATTGGGATATTATCATATTGG
The DNA here is from genome assembly GCF_038005725.1 of Bacillus sp. FSL R12-0074. Taxonomy (NCBI): domain Bacteria; kingdom Bacillati; phylum Bacillota; class Bacilli; order Caryophanales; family Bacillaceae; genus Bacillus; species Bacillus sp. FSL R12-0074. Next base: position 4,923,978 of record NZ_JBBOTR010000001.1, on the reverse strand, counting down.
ATTGGGATTCATTAAGTATATCGGGGCCAGAAATTTGTAGACAAATACGACTTGTTAAAACGACACCGATAATTATTGTGACCGACAATATTTCTAGCAAGGATTGCATAGCAGGGCTACAAGCAGGAGCAGATGATTATATAAGAAAACCATTTGTGAAAGAAGAATTAGTAGCGAGGGTTCAAGCTATTTTAAGGAGAAGTGACTGTATCCAACAAAATGAGACAAACTTTTTTCAGTTTAAAGATCTCTTTGTTGATGCATCTAGCCATATTGTGAAAAAAGGTGGTAAAAATCTCTCGCTTACTAAGCGCGAGTACGATTTACTTGTATTTTTAATTAAGAATAAAAATACAATATTGAGCCGTGAAATGCTTTTGAATCAGGTTTGGGGATATAACGTAGTAGTCAATCCAAATGTAGTAGACTTATATATTGGGTATGTAAGAAAAAAGTTAAAGTGCGAGAAGAAAGAGAGATATATTCAAACGATACATGGCAGAGGCTATTCAATGGTTGAATGATAAAAATAAAATAATAGGTAAAGTACAGTTTGTCATAATAGAAAAAACGAGTAAAACTATTTCATACAGTTTTACTCGTTTTTTCTATTAAACCTGATAATCAAATAGTTTCTGTGAAATATTAAAAGACGGAAACTATAAAAAGAAGATTACTACCAGACAATAGATTATGAAAAATTAGCTATTAATGGGCATTTTTTTTTGTAGTAGAAATCATGGTTTATAAGGTGCCCAATCTATTGATTAGTACGTGTGGGGGATGACTCTGGTGCGCATTAGATGAGACTGTATCTAGTTTATGTTTAATTTTATTAACTCACACCATTCACAAGATTTTCACATAATTAATGACTATACTTATTAACAGGATATTCAAATGAAAATGATTATCAATAGCAATTTAGATGCATAAAGGTTACTATCTAATTTAATCTATGGACGTTATCATTTTCGAACTAAATTACATTATAAGGAGTATACGTATGAAAAAAACTATGCTTTTAAAATTAGTAAGTATTTTAGCAATTTTCACTTTAATGTTAGCAGCTTGCTCGGATTCAAGTAAGGAAACTTCGAAAGCTAATAAAGGTGATAGTAGTGATAAGCCAAAAACAGTTGAAATCACTGATGCACATGGAACTGTTAAAGTCCCTGTAAATCCAAAAAATGTAGTTGCTTTGGATAATAGAACTTTTGAAACTTTAGCTGATTGGGGAATTAAATTAGCGGCTGCTCCAAAGGATGTAATGCCTGCAGATTCAGCATATGTAAAGGATAGTAAAGTTCAAAATATTGGAAATCACCGCGAACCAAATCTTGAAATTATTGCAGCGGCAAACCCTGACCTTGTAATCGTTGGTCAAAGATTTGCTGGCCATTACGAAGAGATCAAAAAATTAGTGCCAAATGCAGCTGTTATTGATCTTAATGTTGATGTTTCTGAGAAAGCTACTAAGCCTGGAGAAAACTTAGTAAAAGGACTTAAAGATTCTACAATTTCTTTAGGAAAAATCTTTGATAAAGATAAAGAAGCTAAAAAATTAGTAGCTGATTTTGATAAATCTATTGAAAATGTAAAATCTGCTTATAATGGAAAAGATAAAGTTATGAGTGTTATCGTTACTGGTGGGAATATTGGTTTTGCTGCTCCTCACTCTGGTCGCGTTTGGGGACCAATGTATGAGATTTTCGGTTGGGCTCCAGCACTAGAAGTGTCTAATTCTACTGCAGGTCATAAAGGTGATGACGTTTCTGTTGAAGCTATTGCACAAACAAATCCTGATTGGCTTTTCGTATTAGATCGTGATGCTGCAACATCTGATGCTGCTACTTCAGCTCCTGCTCAGGATGTTATTTCTAAATCACCTGCTCTTCAAAACACAACTGCTGTTTCTAAAAAACAAATTGTTTATGCACCAGCAGATACTTACACAAATGAATCAATTGAGACTTATATAGAGTTATTTGGAAATATCGCAAAAACTTTAGCTAAGTAGTGTAAAGGAGTACGAAACAGTGTCAAAAAATATGATTTCTAGGGTTGAGAATATTTCTCAACCCCAGTTTTATAACCACAATAAAATATGGACAAAACCTTTTATAATAGCGATTATAGTTGTTATAATTTTAGGGATTATATCACTGTTTACTGGAGTTTATGATATACGTGGACAAGAGGACGGAATGGAGATGTTTTTCATCACTCGTGTTCCGAGAACAGTTGCATTAATGCTTACCGGAGCTGCAATGGCGATGGCAGGGCTCGTAATGCAATTAATTACACAGAATCGTTTTGTTGAACCTACTACAACGGGGACTATTGAATGGTCAGGCTTAGGCCTGCTTTTTGTATATTTATTATTTCCTGCCCCGACGTTAGTTCAAAGAATGACTGGTGCAATCATTTTTTCTTTTATAGGAACTATGATTTTCTTTCTATTTTTAAGAAGAGTTAAACTTCGTTCGTCTTTAATTGTCCCGATTATTGGATTGATGCTTGGAGCAGTTATTTCTGCAGTGTCTACTTTTTTGGGACTCCTTTTTCAAATGACGCAAAGTATTGAAACTTGGTTTGTAGGTTCATTTGCTACCGTTCAGGTGGGAAGATATGAATATTTATGGCTGATTGTTATCGTTACTTTGCTTATTTTTATGTATGCTAATAGATTGACTCTAGCTGGACTAGGAGAAGATGTCGCAACAAGCCTTGGAGTTAATTACAATAGAATTGTTCTTTTTGGGACTGGCCTTATCTCTGTTGCAGTTGGAGTTGTTGCAGCTGTTATTGGAAACTTACCTTTCTTGGGATTAATTGTTCCAAACATTGTTTCAATGTTTAGAGGTGATGATCTTAGGAGTAATTTACCTTGGGTATGTGTGATCGGAATGGGGACAATAACTGCCTGTGACATCATTTCTCGAACAATTATAAAGCCTTTTGAAGTACCTGTTTCTTTAATACTTGCAACAGTGGGAGCAGTCGTATTTATTACTATTTTATTGAGAAAAAGAAAACCAAGGAGGCTGCGATGATCACATTAGACTATAGAAATAAAGAAAATGTCGAAATCGATTCTAGCCTTCATAATGAAAGTAGATCAGCTAGCGCTTTTCGTTCTAAGAAGGAAGCAAGACGTTATTGGATTGTACTAATAACATTGATCGCTTTAGGTCTCCTTTCTTCATATGGACTTTTAGTTTATAACAATCCAGTTCCGATAGATTCACCTTCTTTTATCCCAGTTGTTAAGAGAAGGATAATAGCCATTGTTGCGATGATTATTGCTGCAGTTTGCCATAGCTTGTCGACAGTTGCTTTCCAATCTATTACGAACAATAAGATTATTACTCCTTCGCTTTTAGGTTTCGAATCACTTTATTCAGCAATTCATACGAGTACAATATTCTTCTTTGGTGCTAGTGCATTAATAAACTTTAATGGAATTGGATCGTTTGTATTCCAAGTTGTTGTTATGGTCTTCATGAGTTTGATACTTTATGGATGGTTACTTTCCGGTAAATACGGGAATTTACAACTTATGCTTTTAGTTGGAATTATTATTGGTACCGGACTAAATTCTGTGTCAACTTTTATGAGAAAGCTACTTGCGCCTTCAGAGTTTGATATTTTACAAGCGAAATTATTTGGTTCTGTTAATCACGCAGATCCTGCATATTTTCCTATTGTAATTCCTATGATCATAATTGTAGCAGTATTAATTTTTGCTCATTCTAAGAATTTGAATGTTTTGTCACTAGGAAAGGATGTTGCTACTTCTTTTGGAGTTAAATATCAACCTAGTGTAATTTATACGCTAGTATTAGTTGCTATTTTGATGTCCATTTCAACAGCTCTAATTGGGCCACTTACTTTCTACGGCTTTTTAGTAGCAACTTTGAGTTATCAGGCCGCGTCAACTTATGATCATAGATATATTTTTCCAATGGCTTTTGCAATAGGATTTTTGATAATGACGAGTGCATACTTTTTAATGTATCATGTATTCCATGCTCAAGGTGTAGTTTCAGTTATTATTGAATTATTTGGTGGAATAATATTCTTAACTATAGTTTTAAGGAAGAGGGCTTTATGATAAAAATTGATAATGTTAAAAAGTTCTATACTGATAAGGTGAAAATAGGACCTTTGGATATTGAAATACCAAAAGCGGGCTTTACTTCTTTAATTGGACCAAATGGCGCTGGAAAGTCAACGACACTATTGATGATTGGAAGACTTTTAGATATGGATGAAGGCCAAATTCAGGTAGCAAATATGGATGTTTCTGAATCCAAATCAAAAGACTTAGCAAAAGTTTTGACTATATTGCGACAAGAAAATCATTTTGTAACTAGGCTTACTGTTAGACAATTAGTTGGATTTGGGCGCTTTCCTTATTCAAAGGGAAGATTAACTAAAGAGGATGAAGCTATTATTTCTAAATATATCGATTTTCTAGATTTAACTAATTTAGAGAATAGATATTTAGATGAGCTTTCTGGTGGTCAAAGACAAAGGGCATATGTTGCGATGGTGTTGTGCCAAGAGACTGAATATGTACTTTTGGACGAGCCTCTGAACAATCTTGATGTTGCTCGTTCTGTTCAAATGATGGAGCATTTGAGACGTGCGGCTAATGAATTTGGAAGAACAATTTTGACTGTTATGCATGACATAAATTTTGCAGCCAAATATTCTGATAAAATTTGTGCTATGAAAGATGGACAAATTGCTGCTTTTGGAACAGTAGAAGAGGTTATGGACCCGGAAATTTTGACAGATATTTTTGAAACAAAAATAGAAATTATCAATGGTCCTTATGGGCCAATCGCTGTTTATTAGTTACAAAGTGTAAAAAATGAGTATGTCAAAAAAATACTGTAGCTTGCGTAAATCATGCCAGCTACTCTAGTTGAAGTTGCTGTCTGTATTTTATAGGCAGCAGCTTTTTTTTATGTGATTGCCCATGAGGACTCTTAATATTTCTGGATGCTCGTAACAGTCCTGCATGTATTTCATTACTTCTAGTCCTGCGACGCTTCCAACAATAAACTTGTAAATTACTCATAAAATGCAAAGGAATGCTTCACCTTTTCAAGTATTTACCAAACGAAAAAAATTATCTCTGTATAACTTTTTATAAGAATTCAGCTTGTTTTTTTTGTATGTAATATTGCATATAAGAGTGTATTGATAAAAGTGTAAGGGGTCACTATAATGAGGGCATAAAGATAAATCACATTTTCGTAGCAATAAAAAAGGAGGAAATAATATGGAAATCGCAATGGCAGTTTTGAAATTTGTAGGTGGCGTAATCCCGTTAATTCAAGAACTTTTGAAAGCATTTATGTAGGTTTATTAGTTAGCTATCATTTATCAATCATTATCATATCTTACTAAAAAAAGAACGGGGTGATTTTTCTGAATATTAAGAAAAACACTAAAAGAAGAAAGTTCCTTGCGTGTTTATTAGTTAGTCTATGCACTATTAATTATTCATCTATTTCCTTCGCAGAAACACAAGTAGGTAATGCAACTGATGTAACCAAAAATGCTAGTGGCATTGATACTGGTATAGCAAATCTTAAATATAATAATCAAGAGGTTTTAGCTGTAAATGGTGATAAGGTAGAGAGTTTTGTTCCGAAAGAAAGTATCAATTCAAATGGTAAATTTGTAGTAGTGGAACGCGAGAAAAAATCACTTACAACTTCACCAGTCGATATTTCGATTATTGATTCTGTGGTGAATCGTACGTATCCAGGAGCGGTACAACTTGCAAATAAAGCTTTTGCAGACAATCAACCGAGTTTATTAGTGGCTAAGAGAAAGCCTTTGAATATTAGTATAGACTTACCTGGCATGAGAAAAGAAAATACAATTACTGTCCAAAATCCGACATATGGTAATGTGGCTGGAGCAGTAGATGATTTAGTATCTACTTGGAATGAAAAGTATTCTAAAACACATACGTTACCTGCAAGAATGCAGTATACAGAATCTATGGTTTATAGTAAATCACAAATCGCAAGTGCCCTTAACGTTAACGCTAAATATCTTGATAACAGTCTAAACATTGATTTTAATGCGATTGCAAATGGAGAGAAAAAAGTGATGGTAGCGGCATATAAGCAAATATTTTATACCGTAAGTGCTGAACTACCTAACAATCCATCCGATCTTTTTGATAATAGTGTTACTTTTGGTGAGTTAACTCGTAAAGGTGTAAGTAATTCGGCTCCACCTGTTATGGTCTCAAATGTAGCTTATGGTAGAACTGTTTATGTAAAATTAGAAACAACATCTAAGAGCAAAGATGTACAAGCTGCTTTTAAAGCCTTACTTAAGAATAACAGCGTCGAAACGAATGGACAGTACAAAGATATTTTTGAAGAAAGTACCTTTACTGCTGTAGTATTAGGCGGAGATGCGAAAGAGCATAACAAGGTTGTTACTAAAGATTTCAATGAAATCCGAAATATCATTAAAGATAATGCTGAATTAAGTCTTAAAAATCCAGCATACCCAATTTCATATACAAGTACTTTTTTAAAAGATAATGCAACTGCTGCCGTTCATAACAATACAGATTATATCGAGACGACAACTACAGAATATTCAAGTGCTAAAATGACACTGGATCATTACGGTGCTTACGTTGCGCAATTTGATGTATCTTGGGATGAATTCACATTTGATCAAAATGGTAAAGAAGTACTAACACATAAAACATGGGATGGTAGCGGCAAAGACAAAACGGCTCATTACTCTACAGTTATCCCTCTTCCACCAAATTCAAAAAATATAAAAATCGTAGCAAGAGAATGTACTGGTCTTGCATGGGAATGGTGGAGAACAATTATTAATGAACAAAATGTTCCATTAACAAATGAAATAAAAGTTTCAATTGGAGGAACAACATTATACCCAACTGCTAGTATTAGTCATTAGGTATAAAAAGGCGCCCTGTAAGCAGGGCGCTTTTTTACTTAGTCACAAATTTTACTCTTTCCAAAACTGTTCCAATAGAATGACAAGCATGGTACCCACAAGTAATCCATTACTTAAAACATATTGTAAGGAAGAAGGAATTCCGCTAAATGCACTTTCTGGGAGAAACATCATTCCCAAACTGATTAATAATGAAATTCCTAATATAGTTAATCGGCGTTGATTTAATTCTTCACGTAAAATGGATTGAAATGAAATGCCTATTACTTGGACAAATGTTGCTAAAAGTGCGGCATTAGCAATAGGACCTGGTAGCAAGGATATAAAGTTTACAATTGAAGGAATAAAAGAAATTCCTGCTAATATAAGACTTGCTATAAGGAACGACTTCACTTTTCTTTGTCCTGTTAGTTGAATAAATCCTGCTGATGCAGGTAATGGTACAATTCCAATTGTAGAAAACAACGACGAGATAATATGCGATATACCTCCGGCCCACACGCCGCGGTTCAGTATTTGCTTTTCATTTTCTTTAGATAACGGAGCCACTTGTTTTACAGCCGAAATAGCAGCGATTGTATTTGCAACTAAAAGAAATGTAAATAAAGTTGCAGTTAGAGCCATTCCAATATCTAATCTAGGTGTGCCCCAAGAAAATAGCTCTGGTAACTTAACTAACGGTGTGTGTGAAGGCATATGAGATGATTTTCCTAATACAGCATACAAAAGCCAACCACATGAAATTCCAAGTAACACAGCGTAACTTTTCATCCATCCGTTCCCTTTAATTGATAAGAAAGTAATAAGGGCAAAAACAAAGAGCGAAATAGCAGCCGTTGTATAATCAGGATGAGTTACAGCTCCTTGTAATCCCATCATTCCTTTTAGTAACACACCACTAAGCTGAAGAGATAATATTAAAAGAAAAGTTCCTGTAACCAAGGGTGTAAATAAACGTAGAATTCGATGAACAAGCCCTGTTATACCAAGGACGAAGAGTAATATACCTGCAATAATTAATCCACCTTCTAAAAGTTGTAATACATCCTTTGCACTTTGTCCCTGATGCATAGCGACTTGTCCCAATATGACAAATATACTTACCCATGAGCCGGCTGGCCCATCCGCTATGGGATAGCGATGCCCAAACCATGCTTGTATAAATGAACTTACTCCTACAACTAAAAAAGTTCGTTGCATTAATGTTGAGATATCTTCTATTGATAAATGGAATATGCCACCAATAATGATCGGCAATGCAATTGCATTTGCTAATAAAAACACAAACCACTGTAGAATGCTAAAGCTCGTATCGACGTATTTTTTATTCATATTATTCTCCCTTGTATAAAAAGAATCTCATAGTAAAAATCCATCCTTTCTACACAGCTAGATTAAAAAGGATGGATTTTGTAAATCTATAAAATCACTTTAATTATATAGATAGATTTTTAATTAATTACCATGTACGGAACGGTAAGAATTTCCCGTTAAGTGTAATCACGATACGAGGGTCGCCACCTTTTGGATCTTCTTGTGTGTCCACACCTAGATTGAAGTTAATTGCACTCATTACACCTTCGCCAGCTTTTTCTAGAATCAATTCTCTAAGAGTTGGTGCGTATTGTAACATCATTTCATATAATCGATATAAGATTGGGTCAGTAGGAGGCATTTGCATTACTTGACCTCTAAGTGGAACTACTGTTAATGCTTGAACTACTTCTTCATCTAATTCTAATAGTTTACCGATTTTTTCTGCTTCTGGACGTGTCATTGTAGCTTGTCCTAATAACGCTGTTACAACCCAAGTCTCAGAGTTTTCACTTACTTTTGAAATTTCTTCCCATGTTAAACCTTTTGCAATTTTTGCTTCCATAATTTTTTGCGTAGCTTCTTGTCTATTCATATCTAATAACTTCCCTTCATTTAAGTAATAATTAATTTTTCATACCATTTAATGCTTTATATCCATCAACTATTAAATCTAATTTACCTGTGTGAGGATCAATAACTAAACCATGTACAGGAACATCTTTTGGAATAAGTGGATGATTTCTTACTAAATCAACATTAGCTTGAGTTGAACCGTTGACATCATCGAATCCAAATAACCATTTTTCAAGGTCAACACCAGCATATTCAATCGCTGATAAAATTTCTGGTGAAGCTACTCCACGATCTAATATTTTTTGAAGTGTTCCTTTTGGATTAGTTTGGCTCGCACCACATCTTTGGTGTCCGATAAGGAAGATTTCATCTGCATTTAGATCATATACTGATGCGACAACACTTTGCATAACACTATCGAAAGCAGAGGCAATTTTACCACCTGCATTTCTGATAACTTTTGCATCACCATCGTGTATATCTAAAGCTTTTGGAAGTAGCTCAATTAAACGAGCGTCCATGCAAGAAACAACAACCATACGTTTTTTAGGCAGTTTTGTCGCTTCACGAGGAGCGTATTCTTTATTTTCTACAAATTGTTCATTGAACGATAAAATCTCTTGTAATAACATATTTGTAACCGCCTTTAAATCTAGATGTATTTTTTTGTTGCGTCCTCTGTGTTATAAGTAAATATAACTGATAAACAATGTGATGTAAGAGGATAAACTAAGTATAGTGAATTGTATCGACAAGCAGAATAAGTTGGCGAAACACTTTCTGACTTTCTACTTTCACGATGAAAGGATTGGTTTATATCATTGATCAAACAGATTTTGAGATACTGAAATTATTAGGAGAAAACTCAAGAATACAATGGAAAGAACTTGGTCAAAAAATACATATGACGGGGCAGGCTGTAGGAAATCGAATTCGAAGATTAGAGGATTTAGGGATTATTGAACAATATACAATCGCAATAAACCGAATCAAATTAGGACAAGTAGTGACTGCATTTGTTACTTTATTCGTAACAACAGCTAATCATCAAGAGTTTATGAATTTCTTTCAAAAAGAAGAAGGGATTTCTGAAGTAGACCGTATAAGTGGTGAGGGATGTTATTTATTAAAAACACATTTTGCTTCTAATGAAGAATTGGATAACTTTCTGGGGCGACTATTAAAGTATGGGAATTATCGTGTTAACTTATCAATAGGAAAGCTAAAATAAGATTTCTTTTTTTGAGGTTATAGTAACATTATTTGCTAAACCTTATTTGTATAGAGATAATAAAATTTTCATCTTAAATAGTCGGAGCCTTACTACAATTTATGTGTAGTAAGGCTTTTTAAAGCTGTTAAAAAAATGAGAGATATTATATTCAACAATAGTGCTGAATTGTTGAGGGGAATATAAGACAATTTTTTTCAAGGGAATCATAAATGATTTTTCTTTAAAAAAATCCTGCAGCTCAGTACAGGATTTGTAATCAAACGTTTTTAAAAGCTAAATTGTGGTTTTATATCATCTTTATAAGGCTCATGTTCAACGAATATAGTTATGTCTTTACCCGCTTGGTCTTTACCAGTTCTTTTATACGTAAATTTCTTATTATTCAGTTCAGTAAGTTCAAGAGCCGCACCATATTTATTATTTCCAATTGAAACATGAGCTCTTATTTTATTTTCATGTACAACATCGAAGTAGCCATAATCACCGCGGCTTTGACCTGTTTCGCTATTGAAGAACTCGTATTTATTAGACTTGTCATCAAATTTTGCTAGACTTATAAAATTCGAATTAAACTGCGTTACATCATTACCGGCTTCATCTAATACCTTTGTTCCATGCCAAAGGGTTCCGCCTAAAATTTTATCTCCATCCACGTTTTTAACGATATCACCTGTAGTAGAGTTTAGCTGCTTATCCGGATCCGTGAAAGAAAGCTCTTTTTCTTTATATGGAACATGTTCAACGAAAACTTCTACATCTTTACCGTTAGCATCTTTCCCCATTCTTTTATAGGTAAATACATTTTTATTTAGCTTTGTCATGTCAACAACAGCTTGATACTTCATCGATTCTGAAATTAATATTCTTTTCTTCCCATCATTTGTGACAAAGAAAGTTCCTTTATCGCCACGGCTTGCACCAGTCTTAGCATCAAAAAATTCATATCTTCCTGACTTCGCATCATATTTTGCAAGACCAATGAAGTTTACATTTTCTTTCGTTAAGTCATTTTTATCTTTGTCATACACTCTTGTACCTTGCCAATTTGTCTCGCTAAGAATATTAGCCATTTTTTGCCCTTTAGTTAACTTATTTTCCTTTTTAGTATCTTTCGCAGCTTGTTCTTGTTTTTGTTTACTATGATTTTCTTCAGCTTTCGTGCCAGCGCAACCTGTTAATGCTAATGTGAATCCTAGCAGTATGGATGATAGTACTTTTGTTTTTTTATTCATTTTTATCGTCTCCTTATCGTATGATTTTAGTTAGTACGGTTTGCGATTATAGTAGCAGTTCGTCCTTCTAAATTTTTGTTATATGAAAAGATTCAGGTGGGAGCAACGAACTTAGTTACTACGTTTATCATGTTAATCCCCGAGTATAAACTCCCTCTAAATAAATCATTAAAAAAAGATAAACTAATTCCTAAAAAATTTTCATATTTATAAAAAACAATCGCTAGCTTACTGGATGGCCCTTTCGAACGCTTATCAATTTTTTTCTGATACCTACGAGTAATCGAAAAATACATAGTAAAGGAAGAAGGAAAGCTGTTAACAGTAATGTAATTCTTAATAGAATTAATCGAGTGTATTGTAAAAGTTTTTAAGATGAATTGTAGGGGAAATGATGATCTTATAGAAGGTGATTCCTATAGGAAGGGGATGTCCATGTTTGATTCAACAGATTTTAAAATTATAAAGTTACTACAAGAAAACGCTAGAATGAACTGGAAGGAAATTGGAGAGATAGTACATTTGACTGGCCAGGCTGTTGGGAAACGAATTAATAAATTAGAAGAGGCGGGTGTCATTCAAAAATATACGATAGATATCGACAGGGCTAAGTTAGAAGGGTCTATTATGACGTTTGTTACACTATTTCTGCATGCACCACATTATCATAATCAAATTCAAACTTTTTTTGAAAAAACGGACTTAATTACTGAAATGTATCGTATAAGTGGCGATGGGTGTTATATCATGATTCTTCACACATCTTCGCACCAGCAATTAGAAGAGACTCTTGCAGATGTTTTACATTATGGTGATTATCGTATAAATACTGTCATTAAGACAATCGAAAAAAAGAAAGAATAAGAGATTTATTCTTTCTTTTTTTTATGGAACTGTAATTCTTTATTTGCTCTTGTTTATAAAACAGTTTGCCGACATGATTTTCGCATAAATATCACCAAACTCTAACGAACTCATGAACGATTGATGAGCGTGTACTGCGGGGATCAGATTTCCTTGAAATTCTAAATCTCTTGTTGTACAAGCATCTTCAATTACAACACATTGAAATCCTAAATCACTGGCAGCACGTACTGTTGCATCAATACATACATGAGTCATCATACCGCAAATGACTAGTTGATCTATTTTTTCTTTCTTTAATGTTTCAAATAAATTGGTTCTTAAAAAACTGTTAGGGTGATGTTTTTGTATGACTCTTTCGTTAGCAATTGGCTGTACATCATCATGAATTTGAACACCTACTGTTTCAGGTAAGAAGAAAGTAGCTCCTTCATTGTTCGCAATATGTTGTACGTGAATAACTGTTTTATGTTTTTCACGAAATACTTTCAAGACTTCTTTCGCTTTTTGTGCGGCTTTTTCAGGTTGATGTAATTCCATATTGCCGCCTTCAAAGTAATCATTTTGTATGTCGACTAATAGTAACGCTTCGTTCATCATTAATCCCCCCACAATTATTTATACAGCAAGTTATTTGTACTGTACCGTTATTATATAAATTGCAACTATGTGGAAGTAATAACGTCATGAAAAGATTTTGACGTATATGGTTTCATTGTGAAAAAGCTAAAGGATGCAAAGAAAAGATGGGGACAATTTGTTTGTGTTTTTTTGATTTAGAAACAGAAAGTGGATGGGGAAGTAGATATTAACTTAATGATGCATCTAAGCAAACGTACTATTAGATGAATCATTAAGTAACAAAGGAGCTGGGTATTTTCATGCGTTGTTATCTGTGTTTAGTGATAGCTTTTGTTGCTCTTTTAATTTTTCAGGAGTCACGTCATTTCCTAAAGGATCTAATATTTTTAATCCTGTAACAGTGGTGTTGATTTGACCGCGAATAATTTGAAGATACTTCTCGCGTAATTCTGTGCGCTCATTTAATTCTGTTTTTGTTAAACCTTCTTCTTTTTGTTTTTTAGCTAATTCATTAATTCGATTTAAAACTTCAAGCATTGTTTTCTCCGCCTTTCTTTTTTGTATTATTCGATTAGGTTGTAGTTTTGCATTATGATTATGGTTGCTACCATCATAGTTTCGTTAATAGTGTTTATCGTACTTTCATTCCAAAAGTACGATAAACACTGTGATTAAAACTCGCCATTCCAAGACGTTACTTCATCTACAGTTAATCGAACTGTTGGGAATCCTGGCTCTTTTGCTTTGCCTAATGCAATCATTAAGACGTCAGTTAAGTTTTCTGGAACGTTAAATGCTTTGCGGAATTCTTCAACGTTATAGCCAAGCATTGGGACTGTATCGTATCCTCTCGCTTTTGCAACAAGCATAAATTGCATAGCTAGCAAACCACCGTCAAGCATTTGCCATTCTCTTTTTCCTTGTTCGCTTACAGGTGCATAAAACTCACGAATACTGTTGTTCAGTCTGTTTTTAATTTCTTCTGTCATGAATCCAGCAGCAGCTGCACGTTCATTCACTTTATTGATATGTTCGAATTCATGGGCATTATTTTCGCTTAAAATTACGATCATAGCGGATGCTTCTAGCACTTGTGGTTGATTTAAAGCAATTGGATGAAGTTTCTCTTTTAAGTCTTGATCTGTAATTACCATGAAACGCCATGGGTTTAAGTTGGAACTACTTGGTGCTAGCATTGCTTCTTCTAAAAGTTCTTTAATTTCTTCATCAGAGATTGTAACTGAAGGATCATAAGAGCGAACGGAACGGCGCTCACGAATCACATCATAAAAATTTGCAGTACGATTTTCTTTTTTCATTTTAAAATACCTCCACTAATTTAATGCTCTGTTATAAGTTGCTTACATGCATCATTATGGTATAGTACAGATATTATGAAAAGTACGCACTTTTCCGTGATATAGACACCATCTCGTGACATAGGCACGAGAAAGTGCCTATCAAAATACAGAAGGAGTTCAATATGAAAAAAGAGTATAACAATAGAATTGAAGTCGTTTTGGATGTGATCGGAGGTAAGTGGAAATCCCACATTTTATATCATTTAACAAGCGGACCGACAAGAACGGGTGAGTTAAAACGATTGGTAACTGGTATTACACAAAAAATGCTTACTGAGCAATTGAAAGAGCTTGAAAAAGATGGGCTTGTGTCTAGAAAAGTATATAATCAAGTACCACCGAAAGTTGAGTATTCTCTTACAGAACAGGGAGAATCATTAAAAAAGGGTTTGAAGGTGCTTTGCGATTGGGGAAGCGATTATATTAAGCATAAATATCCGAATGGTGAAGTAATCGTGAAAGAGGACGATCATATATGATTTAACATTTCTGTAAGTATAATTTTGCTATAATGAATAAGTACTTACACGAAAGGGAGCTAAAAGAGAAAATGAAGTCATTTAATATCGATCATTATATAGCTAGCGTTTTACAGTGGATATTAAATATAGCGTTAATCATATTATCCATTGTTTTATCAATCTTTTTAATTAACGAGACGATTACTTTTGTTCAATACATATTTTCAGCGAAGAAATACACACCGTATAAGTTAGTTGAAAGCATCATTGTCTACTTCTTATACTTCGAGTTTATCGCATTAATTATTAAGTATTTTAAATCTAATTATCATTTTCCGTTACGGTATTTTATTTATATCGGGATTACGGCTTTAATTCGATTAATTATCGTGTCTCACGATGAACCGATGGAGACGTTGTTATATGCAGGGTCTATTCTTGTTTTAGTCATTTCTTTATACATATCAAATATGAGGGATTTGAGAAAAGAGTAGTGCAGACATAAGTTTGCACTACTTTTTGTACCTTGACCTTCAAGTTACTTGAAGGTTTACAATGTAATTAGGACGTTTGAAATCGAAAAAAATTGAGAAATTAAGTGAAGAGGTTATTTTACTTGGAGGTTATAGAAATGAGTCAGGAATTAAAGTTACGTCCTTTAGAACGGGAAGATTTAAAGTTCGTGCACGAAATTAATAATAACGCACATATTATGTCTTATTGGTTTGAAGAGCCGTATGAGGCTTTTGTAGAACTACAGGATTTATATGATAAACATATCCACGATCAAAGTGAACGCCGTTTTATCCTGGAGAAAGATAATGAGATGGTTGGATTAGTTGAGTTAGTGGAAATTGATTATATTCATCGAAGAACTGAATTCCAGATTATTATTGATCCGAATTATCAAGGACATGGTTATGCAGCGGAAGCGACGCGTTTAGCGATGGATTACGCTTTTTCTGTATTAAATATGCATAAACTCTATTTAGTTGTTGATAAAGAGAATGAAAAGGCTGTACATGTTTATAAAAAGGTTGGATTTATGGTAGAAGGAGAACTTCTCGACGAGTTTTTCGTTGATGGAAACTACCATAATGCGATAAGAATGTGCATGTTCCAGAAGGAATATTTTAGAACGAAATAATGGAGTGAAAAGGCTATAGACGATCATTGTCTATAGCCTTTTTTCATTGTATTTAACAACAACTTTTTATTGTAAAACAATAAAAAGTTGTTGACTTAAAATGTTAGTGGGCTTATTATGATGGTATTGAGAATAGTAAAAAGGAATGCAGATAAATTAATTGTGAAATCAAAGGAGAATATATTATGAAAAAATATTTATTAGCTTCTAGTCCAATATTTTTAGGAGTGTTATGCATCATTATGTTTAATGTAATTGGTTCGGAAGTAAAACCAGACGGAACTTTAGTGGAGCCATTTTACTTAATTCCGTTAGCATATTTATTTACCTTCACTGGAATTGTTGCAATTTTGTTTGTGGCTCTTTTCTCGGTGCTTCGAAAAAAGACAGCGTAATAAAACACTTGCCATGAAATAGAAACATACGATAGGGAAGAAAAATAAAAAGTGAGCTGAATCATGGTGAATCATTATTGTTATCCTGAAAGACAAGTAGGATCGGCTATTACTTTGGCAGGAGCAAAGAAGTTAGGTGGGAGATCAACTGCCCGTAAACGCCCGATTGGTGAAGGCTAATAATCAGTGGGTAAGAACAAAACCCCCACTGATTAAAGTTTCACTTTATTTTCCATTCCATATGGCGGGACATACTTCTTATGAAAGAAAGCGACTCAATAGAGTCGCTTTTTTATATTCCACCGAGCTTCATTCCAAGGAATGCGAATAGGATACCAATTATGTAAGTAGTACTTAAATATAAAAGGAATGTGTAAATTTTTTTGCGATTGAGAAGCTGAATGGACTCTAATTTAAGTGTCGAAAATGTGGTGAATGCGCCCATAAATCCAGTTCCTAATAATAATTGCCATCCTGTAGAGACTCCGTTGCCAATTATATACCCGAGTAAAAATGCTCCTGTTATATTAATAAGGAATGTAGCAATTGGAAAGGGTGTTTTATTTCTTTTTTTAAACCAATTGCTAATTGCAAATCGTGTAATCGCACCGAAAAAACCTCCAGTTGCCACTAATAAAGCTTCCATCATAAGTGATCACCCTCCGTAAGTGATTTCTTAATTAAGAAATCACCTAGTGTATAGCCAAGTCCAGACATAATGAGACCGCCAAGTATGCTACATGATACATATAAGAAAGCCGTGCTCCATTCAGAATGATTGATTAATTGCACAGTTTCTACACTAAATGTTGAAAACGTCGTAAAGGAACCGATGAATCCAGTCCCGATGCCTGTGATAACCTCTGAAGGTAAGATGTTTAGCCGGGCGATATACGTAGTTAGCCATGCTAATAAGAAGCAGCCGGCTAAGTTAATGAGTAATGTAGCTAATGGAAAAGAATGATGCCAAAATGTATGAATAGTAAGACCTAAATAATAACGAGAAAGGGCTCCTAATATACCGGCTATACCGACGATAATATAAATCAAATTCCTCACCTCTTTAAATAGCTTGCTCAAAAAAATAGACTCCTACCAGTAGTTATACTGGTAGGAGTCATTAGCTAAGCAGCGGTTATGGCGAACTCCATCGCCCATGATTATTACATATAGTGTACTAAACATTGCGTTTAATTTCCAGTAGAGAAGTTGGTGCATTTTGTATTTATATAATAGTTTAAGATAAGGAATCCTTACTTATAAACTAAATATAGTGATATAAGGTTTTCAGTGTGATAAAATATTTCGTATGTCTATCATTTTTTTATTTAACTGAAAATAAAGAAAAGTAAAATCGTATGTTTTAGAAAAGGAGTCGTTTGTTTGAAAAAGTTATTAAAAATAGTACTTATATGTATTTTAGTAGGTGTGGGAGTTGTAGGTGGTTTTTTAGCTTATATGACACTTACAAAAGAACAGCCGGCTGATGTTATAAGCTTGAAGGTGGAAAACAATAAGGAGCGCGTAATTGCGCATGAAAATGAATTTAAAGTTACAACATTTAATATTGGATATGCTGGACTAGATAAGGATCAAGACTTCTTTATGGATGGGGGAAAAGGGTCTGGTTCAAGTAGTAAAGAACAAACGGAAACTAACTTAAAGAATATGCTTTCGTTTTTACAAAATGAGAATAGTGATTTTGCGCTATTACAAGAAGTAGATATAAAATCAATGCGATCATTTGATGTAAATGGGCATGAATTTTTGAAAAAAGGACTGCCTGATTATACTTCTTCGTTCGGAAAGAACTATGATACAAAATGGGTTCCTGTACCAATCACAAGTCCAATGGGATATGCTGAAGCTGGATTAAGTACATTTTCTAAATATACGGTTCAAACAGCGAAGAGATTTCAGCTTCCTGGAATGGAGCCGTGGCCAAAGCGTTTATTTGATTTAGACCGAGCGATTGTTGAACATAAAATTCCTGTTAATAATGGGAAATTTGTTAGACTCGTAAATTTACATTTGTCTGCTTATGATGAAGGCGGAAAAATTAGAAAGCAGCAAGTGGAGTATTTAAAAGAATATATGAACAAGCATTATAAAAATGGTGATTATGTAATAATGGGCGGAGACTGGAATCAATTAATTTCTAACGCTCAGTTAAGTGATCCGAAGTTCGTGAAAGAGCGTCCTGAGTGGTTAGTAGAGTTACCAAAGGACTTTACTGATGGTGGCTTTAAGTGGGCTGTAGATCCGTCTGTTATGACTGTGAGAGATGATGTGAAGAAATATGTGGAAGGTGAAAATTTCGTCACGATTATTGATGGCTTTATCGTTTCACCGAATGTTGAAATTGTAAATGTACAAGGGAAAGATTTGAAGTTTGAAAATAGCGATCATAACCCAGTGAGTGCGGTATTCAAGCTGAAGTAATCGATACGTATGAGTAGAAGGTGGGGCTTCATATATGGAGTGGTTAAAGAGAACTTGTTTTTCTAACCTTGAGAAAGAATCACAGAAAAATCATTTATTGCTATTTATCACGATGTGTAGTTTCTTCCTTGGGATAATCGCGATTGGGTATTACGGATATATTTTTACAGAGAGAGCAATAGCATTTTGGATGTGTGGTATTTCTATCGTAGTATTTGGAACGCTGCTTACTTTTATAGAAAGTATGGAAGCAATGTATAAATACATCATGACATGTATGCTACTTATTATGTCTTTCATTATGGTACAAGCATTTAATGAAAGCCCAGCTGTATTTCAAATGGTCTATTTTACATTAGCGGTTTCACTTATTTATTTGAGTGAACGTCTTATTTTAATTCTTGGCGGGGTAGCAGTTGTTGTTACATTTATACTTTGTAGTTATTGGCCAAATCAATTTTTTGCGTATACAGCGTCATCTGAAGCTGCAAATTTCGCAAGCTTGTTAGCGATTGTAACGATTGCAATGTGGGGTGTAACGAAGATTGGTTCTAATCTGTTGGCTCGTTTAAGTGATGAGAAGCAAGCGGTGATGAAGAAAGCTCAGGAGTTAGAAGAAACGCAAAGGCTTATTGAGAGAACAGTTGTGAAACTAGATAGTAATTTCAATCATTTAAGACAAAATATGAATACATCGATGGAGTCAATGAGTGAAATTAACTTTGCTTTTGAAGAAGTAGCAGTGGGAACTCAATCGCAATCAGAGATGATGTCACGTTCAGTAGAAGTATTGAATGATATGGAGGGAAATATTGACCAAATCATCTCTCAAGTAAGAAATGCGTCGATGCGTGTTGATAAAAGTTTGGAAATCTCAAAGGGTAGTGTAAATACTTTAAGAAATTTTGAAGCTAACATGAGAAGTTTAAATGATGTTGTTTCACAATCAGGAACGATATTTAGAGAATTAATGACACAATCGAAACAAATTAATGAAATTGTAGATGTAATAACGAATATTTCAAGTCAGACGAGTTTGCTAGCTTTAAATGCAAATATTGAAGCTGCAAGGGCAGGCGAGCATGGAAAAGGTTTTGCTATTGTAGCGAATGAAGTATTAAAGCTTGCTGAAGAATCGAATCGTTCTGCGGGGAGAATTCAAGGAATTTTGAAGGAGTTTAGTAATCAAGCAAGTAAAGTAGAAGTGCAGGTAGAGAAGTCAGAAAGAGTACAAGAAGAATGTAACGAAATGTTAGCAAGTGTTTTGACGAATGTAACGGATTTAGGGAAGTTTATTGATGCGATTAATGATGTAATGAGGGAGATTGTTGGTCATCAAGAAAGTTTCCAAGCTAAAACGACGAATATCGTAAAGGACGTTACACATGCTTCTAACGTAATTCAACAAACTTCTGCAGCTACGGAAGAAGTGTTAGCGAGTGTTGAAGAAGAAAAGCATCGAAATGATATATCGGTGAAGACGTTACATACTGTTAGCGAGCAAGTGAAGTTGCTAGAAGATATTTTAGAAAAGTAATATCTCTTAAAAAGGGTACACCATGTGTGCTCTTTTTTCATTTAAATGAATACTTGATAGTAATTTAATTGCTTTTCTGCGCGTTTTCTGCCAAGCTTAAGGAGATAAACTGAGACTTTAATTAGTGGGGCTATACGCTACTGATTATTAGTTGAACCCCGCAAATAGCGGAATAAAATACTTCAAAGAAAGAATTATATAGGTGACGCATATGATCGAAGTTAAGACTTCTGAACTTAGTGATGGAGAATTTAATAGAGGGGTATTTGCAACTCGTGATATTAAAAAGGGTGAGTTGATTCACTCAGCACCAGTTATCTCTTATCCGAATGAACAGCATGAACACATTGAGAAAACGTTACTTGCTGACTACGCATTTGAGTATGGGGTAAATCATACGGCATTCCTGTTAGGATACGGCATGTTATTTAATCATGCATATAATCCGAATGCAACGTATGATATTGTCTTCGAGAATCATACGTTTAACTTCTTTGCTTACAAAGATATAAAAGCGGGAGAAGAGATTCTAATCAATTATAATGGTGAAGTTGATGACGATGAGCTATTATGGTTTGATAAGGAAAAAGAAGAGAACGAAAAATAATTTAATGAGTATAGAAAGGGCACATTCTGTGGGATGTGCTCTTTTTTTATGGCGTGTCCAGCTCATCTGGTCCGCTGCTTGCTGGTGAAAATCCAGTCTCTAAGTAAGAGCCAAGTCGTCTAGTAGCTGACAGGCAGCTGGTGGTATTGATTTATCTAATGTCGATGTTTCTAACTTCGATTTTGAAAAATTCGAGAACGAATATGATTTTTTAGTAACTGACCCTGTATTTTTACAATTAGAAGGAGAACTAAGTAAACCAAGAGTTGAATATGTTATTGAAAAAAATCCTCTTACAGGTGAATTAATAGTTAAACAAGAAATATTACCAGCTCTTGTTATTGGAGCATTAAGGGTTTTAACTTCAAAAGCGGGAAGAACAGCTGCAGATAAAGGTTGGAAAATAGCGAGACCTTATGTACAAAAAGCATTAGACGCACCAAATAAATATATTCTTGAAGGTCCATATAAAACTAGAATTATTCAAGTCAGATCTAAAGTTACTAAAAAAGTGTTATTTAGGTTAGATTATGGTCCAGTAAAAAATAAAGGACCATATTTACATTATCATGTCCCGCCAAATTTGAATGATCATCATATTATTTGGTAAAGGAGAGATTATTTAATAGTATGTGTAACTATGAAGAACACCAACATATGCATATAGGATATTATGAAGATGGATATGATTTAGAAGTTATTGCATATAAGAAAATAGACAAGCCTATATGGGATGTTTTTATTGAAGAATATGAAGCTGACGCGGATTTTTTGTATGAATATGCTAGTAAACATAATTTAGGTGAAAAATTTGTTGGTTACGGTTTGAAAATATTTTCAATAGGGGATAAAGATGCTACTGAAGAACAATCTAGATTAATTTTTGAAAAGTGGTTAAAAACTAATAGCATTGTTTAAAAATTGGTTTATCTTTATTCCACTAATCGAAAAGGTAGAAAAGTATACTTTTCTACCTTTTTGTAGTTTATATACAAACCTTACCAAAACTTCTACCACGGCTTTTTCTTCTCTTTCGCAACTGCCACTTCATCTTGAAATTCCTTCGTTAAATCCTTTGATTCCTGTATCTCACTTAGTATCTTCATGAGAGTCTTATCTCCCGCTTTCAATCGATTTTCTTATATGTCATAAACAAAGTAAAGATTACAAAAAAATACCACTTTTCTTTCGTATGGTATAGTAAGATATTGAAGGGTATTACTTTGAAAAACCTATATATTTTACAAATTGTTGTCTATATGGTTACATGTCAAGTTTAGTAGCCCATTTGGGTTGCTTTATTATGCGATATATATTTTAATATGAGTGGAACCTCTTATAATTTAAGAGGTTTATAGGTGTGCTTTATGTACACTGTATTCACCACGTTAGCTGTTGTTTTGTAATGCATTTTTATGTGGGGATATTATGGACCCGTATATAGCGGGATAAAAAGATTATAGAAATAGAGGAATCGTAAAATGAATATGCACGAGGTTTATAAATATTTAAGTACAGTATTGCCTGAAGGTCATGTGAAGCAAGATGAAATGTTAAAGAATCATACGCATATTAAAGTGGGCGGGAAAGCGGATGTGTTCGTTTCTCCTACGAATTATGATGAAATTCAAGAAGTTATAAAGTATGCGAATCAATACAATATTCCAGTTACGTTTTTAGGAAACGGCTCTAATGTTATTATTAAAGACGGTGGTCTGCGCGGGATTACAGTAAGTTTAATTCATATTACAAATGTTACTGTAACAGGGACAGCGATTGTTGCGGGGTGTGGTGCAGCAATTATTGATGTGTCACGAATTGCATTAGATCACTGTTTAACAGGACTTGAGTTTGCTTGTGGTATACCAGGTTCAGTTGGCGGAGCGTTATATATGAATGCTGGTGCATATGGCGGTGAGGTTGCATATGTGCTAACAGAAGCTGTCGTAATGACAGGTGATGGAGAGCTACGTACTTTAACGAAAGATGCATTTGAATTTGGATATCGTAAGAGTGTATTTGCGAACAATCATTACATTATTCTTGAAGCGAGGTTTGAACTTGAAGAAGGTGTACGTGAAGAGATTAAGGAAAAGATGGATGATTTAACGTATAAGCGTGAATCAAAACAACCTTTAGAGTATCCTTCATGTGGCAGTGTATTTAAGCGTCCACCAAATAATTTTGCGGGTAAGCTTATTCAAGAATCAGGACTGCAAGGTAAGCGAATTGGCGGAGTTGAAGTTTCTTTAAAACACGCTGGATTTATGGTGAATGTTGATAACGGAACTGCACAAGATTATATCGATTTAATTCATTTTGTACAAACAACTGTTGAAGAAAAATTCGGTGTGAAATTAGAGAGAGAAGTAAGGATTATTGGAGAAGATCTACAGTAATCTTTGAATAAAAAACGTATAAAAGTATGAATTATTTCGAAATAACATTTGGGTATTGTTGACAATTTGATTTGGATTCAATATAATGGCTAATAATTTAACAAATAAAATATACGTTGAAAGAGCCCAGTAGCAGTTTGTCACTGTTATCAAAGAGAGCTAGGGGTTGCTGGAACCTAGCACAAACAAACTTGTGAATTACACTCTGGAGTATCTTAGGTAACGCTAAGCGGACTAGCAATCGATATTATTGCTAAGAGTGGTATGAATAGCTATGCTATTTATGCAAACTGGGTGGTAACACGGTGAATAATCGTCCCTATGTCATAGACATAGGGGCTTTTTTGTTTTTAAAAAATAAAGGGGATGACAAAAGATGAATATTATTGATGAATTAGAATGGCGCGGTGCTGTGAATCAGCAGACAGATGAAGAAGGTTTACGTAAGTTAGTAGAAGAGAAAAAGATTTCACTATACTGCGGAGTTGATCCGACTGGTGATAGTATGCATATCGGACATTTGATTCCGTTCATGATGATGAAAAGATTTCAATTAGCTGGTCATCATCCGGTTATTTTAATTGGCGGGGCAACAGGAACAATTGGTGATCCAAGTGGACGTCAATCAGAGCGTCAACTGCAAACTTTAGAAGTGGTGCAGCATAATGTAGATGCGTTAACAGCGCAAATGAAAAAGCTATTTGACTTTGGCGGGAATAGCGAAGTGAAGATGGTAAATAACTATGACTGGACACATAAAATAAACATTATCGAGTTTTTACGTGATTACGGAAAAAACTTTAGCATAAATAGCATGTTAGCGAAAGATATTGTCGCAAGTCGTTTAGATACAGGGATTTCTTTCACAGAATTCACGTACCAAATCTTGCAAGCGATGGATTTTCATCATTTATACACAAAAGAAGATGTTCAATTGCAAATTGGTGGTAGTGATCAATGGGGAAATATTACGAGTGGTTTAGATTTAATTCGTAAGTTAGAAGGTCATGAAGCGAAAGTATTCGGATTAACGATTCCATTATTATTAAAATCAGATGGTACGAAGTTTGGTAAATCAGCAGGTGGTGCTATTTGGCTTGATCCGGAAAAGACAACACCGTTTGAATTTTACCAGTTCTGGGTGAATACAGATGACCGTGATGTAATTAAATACTTGAAATACTTTACGTTCTTAACGAAAGAGCGAATTGATGAATTAGCAGCGAAGGTAGAAACAGAGCCTCATAAACGTGAAGCACAAAAAGTATTAGCGGAAGAAATGACGAAATTCGTTCATGGAGAAGAAGCATTTTTACAGGCAGTGAAAATTACAGCAGCGTTATTTAGCGGAGATATTAAGTCGTTAACAGCTGATGAAATTGAACAAGGCTTTAAAGAGATGCCGACATTCCAATCTTCAAAAGAGACGAAAAATATCGTAGAGTGGCTAGTTGATTTAGGAATTGAACCTTCTAGACGTCAAGCGCGTGAAGATATTAATAATGGGGCTATATCTATGAATGGTGAAAAAGTAACGGATGTCAGTAGGGATGTTACTGTAGAAAATTCATTTGATGGACGATTCATCATTATTCGTAAAGGGAAGAAGAACTACAGCTTAGTGGAATTAGGAGAATAGTTCTTGTGAAAGAGCGGAAGTAGGGAAGATATCTACTTCCGCTCTTTTCATATACACAATTTCGACATAAAAAAGTCAGTATATTTTGATAATTAAAGAGGTTATATTATTCTTTTGTCGAATAAATAAGTTAGAGAAAATTACGGATAAAGTGAAACTTTAATCAGTGGGGGGTTTTGTTCATCCCACTGATTATCAGCCCGCAAATAGCGGGATAAAAATAGCCCGAACCATGCAGGGCATGATTCGGGCTTATATTCAGATTAGTATGCTAAGCTGAATAGACCTTTAATGTGTGATAAGTAACGAACGTTACTTGCTTCTTTCATTAATGATGCTGGTAAACCTTTAAGCGGAGTATTGCTTGCTCCGATTGTAGCAACAGCATCTTTACGTCCTAGACTAGCAAGTGTTCCAGAGTTGATAGGTGCGAACTCTTCGAATGCTTTGCCTTCTAGTGCTGCGTATAAGTTGTATCCAATTAACTCACCCATTTGCCAAGCAATTTGTGCAGTTGGTGGGTATGGACGACCGTCTGGAGAGAAGACAACAGCGCTGTCTCCAGCAACGAATACGTCTTTGTGAGAAGTAGATTGTAGATGTGCATCAACAGTTGCACGACCGCGGTTTACTTCAAGACCTGATTCACCAATTAATGGATTACCTTGTACGCCGCCTGTCCAAACGAATGTGTTAGCAACGATTTTTTGACCGTCTTTTAAGTCGATTTCATTACCAGCAACGTTTGTTACAGGAAGACCTGTTAAGAATGTAACACCGCGTGCTTCTAAGCTAGCAGTTGCACGTTCGATTAAGTGGTCTGGTAATACTGGAAGGATTTTTGGACCTGCTTCAACAAGAAGAAGTTTAACTTCTTTTGGATTTACGCCGTGGCTTTTTGCAAGTTTAGGCATAATGTCAGCAAGCTCACCAACTAGCTCAACGCCAGTTAATCCGCCACCACCGATTACGATTGTAGCATCAGCTTCGTTTTTCGTTTTAGCGTATTCACGAATACGGTCTTCAACGTGTTTGTAGATTTTGTTTGCATCAGCAGCAGATTTTAATACCATGCTGTTTTCTTCTAGTCCTGGAATACCGAAGTAAGCAGTTTTACTTCCTAAAGCAACTACAAGTGCATCGTAAGATAGCGTAGTGCCACCAGCTAGTTTGATTTCTTTGCTATCAACTGAGAATGACTCAACTGTTGCAATTTTAAGATCGATGTCTTTACCTTTGAAAAGCTTTGTAAGTGGCATTGCAATTGCTTGCTCAGCAACGTTACCAGCTGCAAGGCGGTGTAATTCAGTGATGATTTGGTGCGTTGGGTATTGGTTAATCACTGTAACTTGTGCTTCTGATTTGCTGTAATATTTACGTACGTTTAAAGCGGCAAGAAGACCGCCATAACCAGCGCCTAAGATGACAATTTGTTTTGACATAGTATGATATCCCCCGTCTTTACTAATTGTTGTTATAAGTTAAATTATTTATTGTTACGTTCTGCACTAATTTGAAGGTATGCGTTCACAAAGCGGAACATTTTTTGTGCTTGTGGGTCTTTTAGTAATTTTAATAGACCGAACAGGCCGATAACTTCGTTGCTTTCATCAGCACGATCTTTCGCTTCGATAGCAGTTGCAGCCATGCTTTTCACTGTATCTTTTACAGGTTCTACAAGCTCTGTGATTGCACTAACAGTGTCGCTTTTTAATACTTCATCAGTAGCAACAGTTTGAGCGAAGTCATAAGACTTAGTTAAAATGTTAACAAGCTCAGTTAATTTTGGAAGCTGTTCTACTAGTGTTGTTAATGATTCTTGTACCTCAGGTTTTAACAACTGATCAAGTACATCAAGTTGTCCTTGGCTAGCAGAAATTTGTACAGTTTCTTGTTCTGGCTTTGTTTGAGTCATAGTTTCTGGCATCTCCAATTCTCCTTTACGATAGCAATACTCTTATTTTTGATAGATAAGATAGTAAACACTTGCGAAACTTTATACAAAGTTTCACAAAGCACAATAAAATGCCTTTAAATTTATGACAGCAAGTAAGCTGAAATCATAAATCCAAAACCATAATGTCCTACCTATTATTTATGAACTGTCCGATACATGGCTTGTCCGCATAATGGAAAGTTCCCTTATCGGAAAGTGTATATAATATATATCCTATATTATATACTATATACACGTATGTTAACATAAAAATGATTCCTAATTATTTGATATTGATTCTGTAACCTAGTACTGACAAGGCATGAAAGCGCATAAATTATTTTATCTATCTTAAAAATGTACATATATATAAAGAAAAAAAGGAGGAAATGGACAAGTTGCTGTTCATTTTTTCCTTTTTCTTATTGTTCATCCTCTGTAATTAGCATCGATGTGTTACCACTTTTTTCAAGGTGGCATTCGCCCCAAGTACAAAGAGAATCAAGAATGGATTCTAAAGACCAACCGTAGTCTGTAAGAGAATATTCTACTTTCGGTGGTACTTGATTGTATACCTTTCTTTGAATAACTGCGTCTTCTTCTAATTCGCGTAATTGCTGTGTTAACATCTTTTGTGTAATACCAGGCATTAAACGTTTTAGTTCACTCGTTCTCTTTGTACCTTTCGTTAAGTGGCAAAGAATAACGACTTTCCATTTGCCACCGATAACCTCTAAAGTCGCCTCGACAGGAATATTATATTTCTTCATATAAAACTCTCCTTTGATGAATGTAAGTTTCAGTTCTTCAACAAAAGAAGCTAAATAAGTTAAATGTTACTTTTTAGTGCCTATAGCACTTTAAAGTACGTACTTTTTATCGTGTTGAATATGTTTCATAATAGCATACGTAAGAGGGAAATGAGTAGTACGGTACTAAAAAGTGCCTATGTTACTTTTGGGTACCTATCGTACTTTAAAGTGCGTTCTTCAAAAAAAGAGTGAAGCCATTCATAATAGCATTTATCAGCAGTAAAGTTATTTTTGTAGAAGATAAAAAGGCCTTTTTATCACACTATTATGATTGGATTTCTCGCATTAAGGAGGAGTTCAATTGAATTCATATGCAGTATCATCTTCGGCTGTTCAGACGAATCGAAGAAGTATGTTTGCTTTATTAGCGCTAGCAATTAGTGCATTTGGAATTGGTACAACCGAGTTTATTAGTGTCGGTTTATTACCATCTATTTCGGAAGATTTACATGTTTCTGTTACAACAGCGGGCTTAACCGTTTCTTTATACGCGTTAGGAGTAGCATTCGGTGCTCCTGTTTTAACTTCGTTAACTGCTAGTATGTCGCGAAAAACATTATTAATGTGGATTATGATTGTCTTTATTATCGGTAATGGAATTGCAGCGGTAGCAACGAGTTTTACTGTGTTACTTATCGCGAGGGTTGTCTCTGCGTTTGCACATGGCGTTTTTATGTCGATCGGATCCACAATTGCGGCTGCACTTGTACCAGAGAATAAACGTGCTAGTGCAATAGCATTTATGTTTACTGGTTTAACCGTTGCGACGATTACAGGTGTACCAATTGGAACGTTTATTGGTCAACAATTTGGCTGGAGAGCATCTTTTATGGTGATTGTGGTCATTGGAATTGTTGCCTTAGTCGCAAACAGCATGTTAATTCCGTCTAACTTAAAAAAGGGTACACGAGTATCATTTCGTGATCAATTCAAACTTATCACGAACGGAAGACTCTTACTTGTTTTCGTCATTACTGCATTAGGATACGGAGGAACATTCGTAACATTTACGTATTTATCTCCGCTATTACAAGAAGTAACAGGATTTAAATCGAGTACCGTTACAATCATTTTATTAGTGTACGGGATTGCAATTGCGATTGGGAATATGATTGGCGGAAAATTATCGAATCATAATCCAATTCGAGCACTATTTTACATGTTCTTTGTTCAAGCAATTGTATTATTCGTACTAACATTTACAGCACCGTTTCAAGTAGCAGGGCTTATCACAATTATTTTTATGGGGCTATTCGCGTTTATGAATGTTCCAGGACTACAAGTGTATGTCGTTATATTGGCTGAGCGTTTCGTGCCGAGTGCCGTTGATATCGCATCAGCAATGAATATTGCAGCATTTAACGCAGGAATTGCTCTTGGGGCTTATTTGGGCGGCATTGTAACGAACTCGTTAGGATTAATTCATACAGCTTGGGTAGGCGGCATTATGGTAGTAGGCGCTGTTATTTTAACAGCTTGGAGTATGAACTTAGAAAAAAGAGATCAAGCAAAATAAAGGAGAGAAAAATATAATGAAAAATTTACAAAGTAAAACAACATTGCATAACGGTGTGGAAATGCCTTGGTTCGGTTTAGGTGTATTTAAAGTAGAAGATGGACCGGAACTTGTAGAGGCTGTGAAAGTAGCCATTAAAGAAGGATATCGTAGCATTGATACAGCTGCGATTTATGGAAATGAAAAAGCAGTTGGAGAAGGCATTCGCGCTGGTATAAAAGAAGCAGGAATTTCTCGAGAAGATTTATTCATTACTTCAAAAGTGTGGAACGCAGATCAAGGATATGAAACGACACTTGCTGCATACGAAGAGAGCTTAAAAAAATTAGAACTAGATTATTTAGATTTATATCTTGTTCACTGGCCTGTAGAAGGGAAATATAAAGATTCTTGGAGAGCGTTAGAAACACTTTATAAAGAAGATCGCGTACGTGCAATTGGCGTAAGTAATTTTCAAATCCATCACCTACAAAATGTGATGAAAGATGCAGAAATTAAACCGATGATCAACCAAGTGGAATACCACCCTCGTTTAACACAAAAAGAATTACAAGCTTTCTGTAAAGAACAAGGTATTCAAATGGAAGCATGGTCACCACTTATGCAAGGGCAATTATTAGATAACGAAACTTTACAAGAAGTTGCTGATAAGTACGGTAAAACAACAGCGCAAATCATTTTACGTTGGGACCTTCAAAATGAAGTTGTAACAATTCCGAAATCAACGAAAGAACAGCGCATTATTGCGAATGCTAATATATTCGACTTCGAATTAACAAAAGAAGATATGGAAAAGATTGATGCTTTAAATCAGAACCACCGCGTTGGTCCAGATCCTGATAACTTTGATTTCTAATAGAGGTAAGTTCAAAGAGTGCAAAAAAGTTTGCACTCTTTTTTGTTTTGTCTATGCATAAAAAACGTTTCTAACTAAATAATACATAGTAGTAAATTTGTTATTTTATAAGGGGTTGTAGAGATGAATATAAAACGATCGTTCAAGCTAATGGCCGCTTTTTTGAGTGTTTTATTTGTATTTGCGAACTTATTATTCCCGCTTCAAAAAGCATTCGCAGAAGTTATGGATCATACGAAGTATGAAATGGATTGGAGCTATAGTAGGTCAAAGAAGAAACCAATTCGAACAGAGCTTATTAAAACGGCAGATGGAAAAATTGCATTTTGCTTAAATGTAGATTTGAAATCTCCGAGCGGCCAAGACTTACCTGAAATGGGTAAAGTAGATATTAACGTATACCGTGTACTATTAAACGGGTATCCGCAGAAGAGTCCACAAGACTTAGGCGTTTCCGATTGGAGAGAGGCACATTACGCAACGCAGCTTGCGGTGTGGAATGCGTTAAAACAAATTGATATTAACGATTTAGATTTCCGTAATAAAAATGTAGAAAAAGTAACGAAAGATATCGTTGCGAAAGCAAACGCTAGTGAAGAACTACAAGAAATTACGATGAGTGTAGTACCATCAGAAGAACAACAAGCAGTATTGAAAAATGATTTCTTTGAAACAGGATTATATACAGTGGAAACAAACGCGAAAAGTGGAACGTATAAGGTGCAAGCAACAGGTGCTCCAGAAGGCGCGAAATTTGTAAATGAAAAAGGCGAAGCGAAAACTGAATTTAATGTAGGAGAGAAATTCCGCATTTTAATTCCGAAACAAACACCAGCGGGTGGATTTAGCTTTAAAGTATCAGGAAATTTAACGAAATTACAAGGAATTGCTCATAAAGGAACACCAACGATTCAAAATGCGGTTGTGTTACTTGAGCGTAGTGAAGAAAAAACAAGTCCAGAGTTGGCGGTAAGTTGGAAAAAAGCAAATGGTCATGATAATAAACCGAATAAACCCTATACACCAAATGAACCACATAAACCGAATCAATATAACAGATGATAAAAAAGCTCGTAAACATTATGTTTACGAGCTTTTTCTATTACTCAGCTTCAGAAACAACTGTGAAGCGTTCGTTTACGTGTTTTGGATTTTCAATTTCATCAAGTGCTGCAACTGCGAAGTCTTCGTAACTTACGTAGCTATCACCTTTTGAGTTAACAAGAAGGTTGTCTTTTCCAGCTGTATAAGAGCCTGTGCGTTTTCCTAATGCAAATAGTGCAGAAGGGCTAATGAATGTCCAAGTAATATCATTTGTTTGATTTAGGATTTCTAAGTTTTTACCTTGGTTTTGAGCTGTTGCAAGATATTCATTTGGGAATCCTGGTGTATCAAATACACGTGTTGTTTTCTCTTCGTCTACAAATAAGCTACCAGCGCCGCCAACAACAAGTAATTTTGTATTAGGTGCACCTTTCATAGCTTCGATAAGTGCGTTTCCTGCATCTACGTGAAGGTGTTCTTGTCCGGCTGGAGCACCGAATGCATTTACAACTACATCGAATGCTTGTAGGTCGTTAGATGTAAGAGTGAATACATCTTTCTCTAAAATCTTTACATTTTCTTCTGTAATTTTTGCAGCGCTTCTTACGATTGCAGTTACTTCATGTCCGCGATCTAATGCTTCTTTTAAAATACGACCTCCTGCTTTACCAGTTGCTCCGATGATTCCGATTTTCATAATAAATCCCTCCAAAGTGTTTTGTTAAAGTGTATATCTGAAAGTAAATGAATTTGTTGTAATAAGGTTTGTTACAATCTGATGTAATCATTATAGTTACAGGTTGGTGTTTTTGTCAATGGGGTAGTTTGTAGATTTACTTTTTGTTTTAGTATGCACAGTTAGAGGGAGGAGGGTCATAAAGATATTGTTACTTCGTGTCTGGCTAATATTTGGAAATTGCAAATTGTCGAAAAATGTTGATTTTTAAATGTTTTTTAAATATAATTCGTTTTATGGAGAAAAGGAGGGGTTAATTGTATGGATATTTTAGAGCAATTTGTTTCGTCAACGAATACAATTCTTTGGTCATATATTCTTATTGCAATGTTAATTGGTTTAGGTCTTTATTTTTCTATTAAATTGAAATTCGTACAAATTACTCATTTAGGGGAAATGGTTCGATTAATGAGTGATGGATTAACTGGAAAGACACGTAAAAAGGGAAGTGTATCGTCATTCCAAGCATTTTGTATGAGTTCAGCAGCTCGTATTGGTATCGGGAACTTAGCTGGTGTAGCGCTAGCTATTTCTATGGGAGGACCTGGAGCTGTATTTTGGATGTGGGTTATTGCGATTATTGGGGCGTCTTCAAGTTTCGTAGAAAGTACGCTTGCGCAAATTTATAAAATAAAAGATGGCAGTGGCTTCCGTGGTGGTCCTGCTTATTATATGGAAAAAGGTTTAAATAAACGTTGGATGGGAATTTGGTTCTCTATTCTAATTACAATTACTTACGGATTAATTTTCAACTCCGTACAAGCAAATACAGTTACATTAGCATTTAAAAATGCTTTTGGTATTGAGCGTTACGTTGTTGGGATTGTGTTAGCGGTATTAGTTGCGGTTATTATTTTTGGTGGTGTAAAAAGTATTGCGCGTATGTCTGAAATGATCGTTCCGCCAATGGCGCTTATTTATATTGCAGTAGCAATTTTCGTCGTTATTAAAAATTATTATTTAATACCGGATATGTTTACAGAAATCTTTAAAGGGGCATTTGGTTTAGATTCAGCTGTAGGTGGCGGTATCGGTGCTGCAATGAAATATGGTATTCAACGCGGATTATTTGCTAACGAAGCAGGTATGGGTAGTGCACCAAACGCGGCAGCAACAGCGGATGTAACACATCCAGCAAAGCAAGGTTTTATTCAAACAATTGGCGTATTAGTAGATACATTCTTAGTATGTACATCGACGGCATTTATCGTACTATGTTCTGGTGCATATAAAGCAACAAATTTAGAAGGTATTGAGTTAACGCAAAATGCATTAAGTTCACAAATTGGTCCGTGGGCAAGCAGTTTCTTAGCAATTATTATTTTCTTATTTGCATTCAGTTCTCTTCTAGGAAACTACTATTATGGTGAAACAAATATTGAATTTATTAAACAAAGTAAAACTTGGTTAACGATTTACCGTATTGCGGTAGTGGGAATGGTATTATTCGGTTCTATTGCGACGCTTCAAGTTGTATGGAATATGGCAGACTTATTTATGGGTCTAATGGTAATTACAAACTTAATTGCGATTACACTTCTTGGACGATTTGCATATGCAGCATTAGCGGATTATGTGAAACAAAAGAAACAAGGAAAAGATCCAGTCTTCCGTGCAGATTCTATCCCTGGTTTAATGAACACAGAGTGTTGGGATAAGCCGGTGGTAACTGATAAAGAGAAAGCAGTATAATAAAAAGGCGAGCATCGAGATGAATTCGATGCTCGTTTTTTTGTTGTAATTAATGATATTAAGGCTAAAAGATGATTGATATAATTTTTATAAAAAATACGGATGTTATAATTGTTAACATTTACATGTTATAAAACCTTACATTTCTTGTCGGAAATTCTTGATTGTTAAAAGTTTTTAGAATATAATCTTCTTAGTGTTATGAAGAGGGGGAACGCAATGATGGATTTTTTAACTAGTGTTATTGGGGATATAAATAATGTTCTTTGGTCATATATTATTATTGCAATGCTAATTGGACTTGGGCTTTATTTTTCTTTCCGAGTAAAGTTTGTTCAAATACGTTACTTTGGAGAAATGATTCGTTTACTTGGGGATGGAGCGAGTTCAAAAACAAGAAAAGCGCAAAAAGAAAAAAGTGGTGTATCATCATTCCAGGCTTTTTGTATGAGTACAGCTTCTCGTGTAGGTACTGGTAACTTAGCTGGTGTAGCTATCGCAATCTCAGCAGGTGGACCAGGAGCGGTATTTTGGATGTGGTTAATCGCGGTAATTGGGGGTGCTTCTGCATTTGTAGAGAGCACATTAGCGCAAATTTATAAAGTAAAAGATGGGAATGCGTTCCGTGGTGGTCCAGCGTATTATATGGAAAAGGGTTTAAAGAAACGCTGGCTAGGAGTTGTCTTCTCTGTTCTAATAACAGTTAGTTTCGGATTAATTTTCAACGCCGTGCAGTCAAACACAGTAGCGGCGGCTTTTGATGGAGCATTTAACACAGATGGTAAGTTTGTAGGTCTGTTTATGGCTGGTTTACTTGCAATCATTATCTTCGGCGGAGTAAAACGTATTGCACGTGCGGTTGAAATGATTGTTCCAGTAATGGCAATTATATATGTAGCAGTGGCATTATTCGTTGTTGTAACAAACATTACGGCAATTCCATATGTATTTAAAGAAATTTTCTTACATGCTTTCGGAATTAAAGAAGTAGTGGGCGGGGGATTAGGAGCTGCGATTTTACTAGGGGTAAAACGTGGGTTATTCTCAAATGAAGCAGGTATGGGTAGTGCGCCAAACGCAGCTGCGACTGCAAACGTAACGCACCCAGTTAAACAAGGTTTCATTCAAACTTTAGGGGTATTTACAGATACATTAT
Source organism: Bacillus sp. FSL R12-0074 (assembly GCF_038005725.1). Lineage (NCBI taxonomy): Bacteria > Bacillati > Bacillota > Bacilli > Caryophanales > Bacillaceae > Bacillus > Bacillus sp. FSL R12-0074. Next base: position 4,889,465 of record NZ_JBBOTR010000001.1, on the reverse strand, counting down.
TAATTTGTAGTTGTACAGCATTTATCATTTTATTATCAGATGTGCCTGGAGCGGCTGATTTAAACGGAATTCAATTAACGCAACAAGCATTAAGTCAACATATCGGACCGTGGGCTTCTATATTTGTAGCAGTTGCAATCTTCTTGTTTGCATTTAGTTCATTAGTAGGTAACTACTACTATGGTGAAACAAATATTGAGTTTTTAAATGGAAGTAAAGTTTTACTAAATGTTTATCGAATCGCGGTACTTGGTATGGTTATGTTAGGTTCTGTAGCAACAATTCAAATTGTTTGGGACTTAGCAGATTTATTCATGGGTATCATGGCTATTATTAACTTAGTGGCGATTGTATTCCTTTCTAAGTATGCTTTCGCGGCATTATCAGATTACGTAAAACAAAAGAAACAAGGAAAAGATCCAGTCTTTTATGCGGAGTCTATTCCTGGTTTAAACAATACAGAGTGCTGGGACAAGCCAGCAGTAGCAGATAAAGAAAAAGCTGTATAATAAAAAGGAACGAGCATCAGAGAAATTTGATGCTCGTTTTTTTTATGGTGATAAACTAAAGGAAGAGGGAAAATACGAACATTAATGAGTGTTTTATAATAAAATGTATTTTTTTAATAAAAGTGCGGATGTGAGTTATAATTTGTGTTAGAATGGAAAATGGCTTTGAGACAAGAGATTTTATGGTTTTTCATATCCGATTGAAGGTTTTGGAGGAGAAATGGAAAGTTCGGATTATTCCTTGTTTTGAGTAGTCAGACGTTCAACGTTAATGAAGAGTTAAATGGAGGATTTTATTAATGAAGTTTGTTATGTTTCTTGTAGGACTACTAGTTGTATTCGTACTCGGCTTTCTTATAAGTTCTGATCGTAAGAAGATTAAGTATAAACCAATCGCAATTATGCTTGTTATTCAGCTAGCGTTAACGTATTTCTTATTAAATACGCCAATTGGTTATATTTTAGTAAAAGGAATTTCAGATGGATTTGGAGCGCTTCTTGGATACGCGGAATCTGGAATCGTTTTCGTATTTGGTGGCCTTGTTAATAAAGGAGAGGTTTCATTCTTCTTAACAGCTTTATTACCAATCGTATTCTTTGCAGTGTTAATCGGAATTCTGCAACACTTTAAAATTTTACCGATATTTATTCGTGCTATTGGTACTATGCTAAGTAAAGTAAATGGTTTAGGAAAATTAGAATCATATAATGCAGTAGCGGCCGCAATTGTTGGGCAAGCAGAAGTATTTATTACAGTAAAAGATCAATTAAGTAAAATCCCAAAACATCGTTTATATACACTATGTGCATCTTCCATGTCGACAGTATCGATGTCGATCGTTGGTTCTTATATGAAAATGATTGAACCAAAATATGTAGTAACAGCACTTGTATTAAATTTATTTAGTGGTTTCATTATTATTCATATTATTAACCCGTACGATATTACAGAAGAAGAAGATACACTGAAGTTAGAAAATAAGAAAAAACAGTCATTCTTTGAAATGTTAAGCGAATATATTATGCTTGGTTTCACGATTGCGATTACGGTAGCAGCAATGTTACTTGGTTTCGTAGCATTAATTACAGCAATCAATAGCTTGTTTGATTCAGTGTTCGGTATTACATTCCAAGCTATTTTAGGATATATTTTCTCTCCATTAGCATTCGTAATGGGTATCCCGCAAGCAGAAATGGTAACAGCGGGACAAATTATGGCAACAAAATTAGTATCAAACGAGTTTGTTGCGATGCTTGATCTAGGAAAAGTAGCTGGTGATTTATCAGCTCGTACAGTTGGTATTCTTTCTGTATTCCTTGTATCATTCGCGAACTTCTCATCTATCGGAATTATTGCAGGTGCAACGAAAGGGATCGATGAAAACCAATCAAACGTTGTTTCATCATTCGGATTACGACTTGTATACGGTGCGACATTAGTAAGTCTTTTATCCGCGATTATCGTTGGTGTTATGTTATAAAGTGAAACTTTAATCAGTGGGGGGCTTTATCCCCCGCTGATTATTAGCCTTCACCAATCGGGCTTTTACGGGCAGTTAATCACCCACCTAACTTCTTTGTTTTCGCTGAATTTTGAGGTGGGGGTCTTACTGCCCGTTAAAGCGGGGTAAAAAAGATGGTCCTAGCTCATAGCTAGGGCTATTTTTTTATGGTAAATTTACATGAAAAAACCAATTATTTAGGAATATATTAACATATAAAAATATTTTAAAATTTATATTGCATTTCAATTAGTTAACGCTTACAATTTGATTTGTAGGTGGTATCAATTTCAGACTTTCAAGTATGGTAGGAGAGAAGAGGCTACCTTTTATAAATTGTAATTTATGTAAACGCTTACTGATTTTAGATAACAGTTGAATAATATTTAGGGGTTTTAAATTTTTTTAACATCAATGGTCAGACGTCATTCGTTATACGTTATACGACCAATAACTCGTGAGAGAAGTGGAGGATTCACATATGAAAATAGTAATGTTTCTAGTCGGTTTACTTGTAGTGTTTGTACTAGGTTTCCTTATAAGTTCAGATCGTAAGAAAATTAAATATAAGCCAATTGCACTTATGCTTGTAATTCAATTGGTACTTGCGTATTTCTTACTAAATACAAAGGTCGGATTTGTGTTAGTAAAAGGAATTGCAGATGGGTTTGGCGCTATTTTAAAATTTGCGGAAGCTGGGGTTAATTTCGTATTTGGTGGTTTAGCGAACGATGGACAAGCACCATTCTTCTTAACAGTATTATTACCAATTATTTTCTTAGCGGTATTAATCGGGATCTTACAACATATTAAAGTTTTACCGATTATCATTCGTGCAGTCGGTTTCGTATTAAGTAAAATTAACGGTTTAGGAAAACTAGAATCATATAATGCGGTGGCAGCTGCAATTGTTGGTCAAGGTGAAGTATTTATTACAGTAAAAGATCAACTAAGCAAATTACCGAAAAATCGTTTATACACACTTTGTGCATCATCAATGTCAACAGTATCAATGTCAATCGTCGGTTCTTATATGAAAATGATTGATCCGAAATATGTAGTAACAGCACTTGTACTAAACTTATTTAGTGGATTCATTATCGTTCATATCATTAATCCATATGACGTAAAAGAAGAAGACGATATTTTAGAATTACAAGAAGATAAGAAACAAACATTCTTTGAAATGTTAGGCGAATATATTATGCTTGGTTTCTCTATCGCTGTAACAGTAGCGGCGATGTTAATCGGTTTCGTAGCATTAATTACAGCAATTAACGGTGTATTCGATTCAATTTTCGGAATCACATTCCAAAGCATTTTAGGATACGTTTTCTCACCGTTAGCATTTGTAATGGGTATTCCAACATCAGAGATGCTAACAGCAGGACAAATTATGGCAACGAAATTAGTAACGAACGAATTCGTTGCAATGCTTGACCTTGGAAAAGTAGCTGGTGATTTATCAGCTCGTACAGTAGGTATTTTATCTATCTTCCTTGTATCATTTGCGAACTTCTCATCAATCGGAATTATCGCAGGTGCAACGAAGAGTATCGATGGCAAACAAGCAAACGTTGTATCTTCATTCGGATTAAAACTTGTATACGGTGCAACGTTAGTAAGTATATTATCAGCGATTATCGTTGGGGTTATGCTTTAATAAAAACAAACGAAGTCGTTTATCTCTCACTTCGGGGGATAAACGACTTTTTGTTTAACTTGCTTTATCCAAGTCCTTTTTAAACCGTGGTCTCTCTAAATAAGTTCCCAATCTCCACACATATTCCACAGGCCCCATTCGGTATTTCTGTAGCCAATAGGTACTAACGAATAATTGAATCGTATAAATTCCAATAGTTAAAAGAATACCGAAGAAATAGCCAATTTTACCGTATAAGCCAAATCCATATGCGTAAAAAATAGTTGTTGCGATAATAGATTGCGCTAAGTAATTACTAACCGACATTTTTCCCATGTTTGCCATGTATGTTAGTAAACGCGCTACCTTTTTGTAATGGAATAATAAAATAATCGTGCTTCCGTAAAAGAAGGTAATGGTTACTGGTGTAAGACTATCTTGTAACATAATTAAAATCGGATGTTTCAAGAACATGGCTAAGATTTTAATCGTAAAAGAGAAAATCCCAGTGATAAGCCATATTTTTTTGACAGCAGGTATATGTTGATCGACCTCAAATAGCCAGCCCTTTTTCCCTACATACATTCCGAGTAAGAAAAGTGGAGACATAAAAATTATTGCGAAAATTGATATGAAAACTAATCCGAATACACCGTTAATCCCCATATAATCAAAAGGATTTTCAGTCAATCTAAAGTTGACATGATCCATATAGCTTCCAGTCTCATGGACCTTATGTTCCTTTTCAGTATAAGGTGCGAAATCATCATAGGGGTTCGATGTTGATTCCGATTGGTAAGATGCGAGCATAATGAGTGCTAGTAAAATAGATGCCCAAATGAGCAACGTTTTCGGTTTTCGATTGATGAACATCATTAAGAAAATCCCGATAACCCCGTAGGCAAATAAAATATCTACCTCCCAAACAAAGGTGCCGTGAATGTAGCCTAGTAGTAAAAGAATGATAATACGTCTTATGTATGTGGGGAAGAATTTTTTTCCTTTCGCAATAATACTTTTTTGCAACAAAATAATGCTAAGACCAAATAAAAAAGAGAATAGGGACATGAAATTGTGGGTGCCGAAAAATTGAATAAACCAATTAGCACCTTCATCAAGTTTTCCAAATATGTAAGTTGGTTTTTCACTGGAAAAGAACCCAAATTGAATTAAGGTCATATTGACAAGTAAAATACCAAACAAAGCGAAACCACGGATTGCATCAACAGCTTCTACACGCTGATTCATTTTTTCTCTCCTTGTATATTATTTTATCCCGCTATTTGCGGGCAGTAAGACTCCCACCTCAAAATTCGGCGGGAGCAAAGAAGTTAGGTGGGAGTCGGGCTGCTCGTAAACGCCCGATTGGTGAGGGCTAATAATCAGTGGGGGATGAACAAAACCCCCGCTGATTAAAGTTTCACTTCATATTGAAAATAATACCGTTTTTTTACTGGTACTATGTCAAATGCAAGGAAATTTAAGGTGATTTTAAGCTAGAGAGAAAATAAAAAAATCACCTTAATACATTTATTAAGGTGATTGAAATATTACTCAGCTGGAGGCGTAAATGTACGTTTCTCTAATTCAGCATCTAGCATAAATAATGCGTTTGAATCGCTTGTAATACGTTTTAATTTTTGGATGATGCTATCGAATGAAGATTCTTCTTCTACTTGCTCATCGACGAACCATTTTAAGAATGTAATTGTTGCATGCTCACGCTCATCCCAAGCGATATCAGATAAGTGATAAATGCGCTTCGTTACTTCACGCTCGTGCTCAAGTGCTACTTCAAAAGCATTCAATACAGAATCATATTCGTTATTAGGATGATCAAATCCAGTAATAATAGCGCGCTCGCCGCGGTCATTAATGTAGTTGTAAAGCTTCATTGCGTGGAAACGCTCTTCTTCAGCTTGTACAAGGAAAAAGTTAGCGAATCCATCGTAGCTTTCCGCTGTACAGTAAGCAGCCATTGCCATATAAGCGTGGGCAGAGTAAAATTCAAAATTCATTTGTTCATTTAGTGCGTCGTGCAATTTTTTAGATAACATAAAATCCCCCTTATTATTTTGACAAGAACATTATATCACAATTGATAATGTTCTCATTTAGATGTTTCGAATCTTTTTGAAAGCTTTGTGACGTGTGTTTCCATAATGTCTTGTAAATCCAAATCATATTTTTGTGAAAGAATAATAAGATTAGATAGTACATCACCAAGTTCTTCTTTTAGTTCTTGTTTTAGCTCTTCTTGTGTTTTTGTTTGTTCATCAGGGCGATCACGACCGATTTCAATTGCGCGAACAACGCGTGAAACTTCCCCAACTTCCTCAGTTAAGAAATTTAAGCGAATAAAGGAATTGTACTGTGACCAGCTTCGTTTTTCGTAAAATTCCTCCACCCATCTTTGAAATGCGACGATATCCATTTCTTTCTCATCCCTTCAATATGTTGTACAATACCCATTGTATCATAACAATATATAGTTTCGGGGTGTAGGAATGAGAAAGATTTGTGTGTTTGCAGGTTCAAATTTAGGGGAAAGACCAGAATTTAAGGAGCAGGCAATAGAGTTAGGGAAAATGTTTGTTGAGAACGATTATGAGCTTGTATACGGCGGTTCATGCGTTGGATTAATGGGAGAAGTAGCAAACGAAGTTCTTCGTTTAGGTGGACGTGTAACAGGTGTTATGCCGCGTGGTTTATTCCGTGGTGAAATCGTTCATACAGGATTAACAGAATTAATTGAAGTAGAAACGATGCACGAACGTAAAGCAAAAATGGCAGAGCTTGCGGATGCTTTCATTGCATTACCAGGCGGATACGGAACATTTGAAGAGCTATTTGAAGTTGTATGTTGGTCACAAATTGGTATACATGATAAGCCAGTTGGTTTATTAAATATTAAAGACTTCTACGGACCAATTCTGCAAATGGTTGATCGCGCAGCGGAAGAAGGCTTTATGAACCCATCGAATAAAGAGTTAATCGTTTCAGCTGAGACGGCTGCTAAATTAATTCATGAAATACAAAATTATGAGCGTCCTGTTTTGGGGACGAAGTGGAAGCAGTTATCATAGTACATTTTTATAGTGGATTTTGGAAACACATGTCTTTTTATCGCAAAAAGACATGTGTTTTTAATTTGGTTGAATATATTGATAGCGAGATGTGAAATCGTTGGAAGAGGGGAAGTAGATGGAGGTATGTTTTGCTGACTTAAAAAAAGAACATCTGAATAAACGGTGAGTAAGGATTTATTGAGTGACATAGAATTGTTCCGTTAAAGGGTCAGATTGTGGAAGATGGCGAATGTTTTTTATGAAGTTAATAGAGGTTTTTTTAATCGTAATCAGAATAAATTTTATAGATGTAATCCTTTGGGAATTTTTAAGCAGCTATGTATCATAATCTAATCATTAAAATGAAATTTGGAGGAGAAATGAGCATGGGTCGTTCTGTATTAAAAATGTATAACTACCACTTATGGGCAAATGAAGTTATTTTAAATCGCTTAAAAGAACTACCGCAAGACATTTTCCATAAGGAAGTTAAGAGTGGTTTTTCTTCGGTGGCAAAAGTAATGTCTCACATATACCTCACAGATTTAGCCTGGCTTGAGATTATTTCTGGTAAAAGTATGAGTGATGCAATGGTACACACAAACCAATTGAAAGAACAGCTAGAAACAAAAAATATTGAGGAAATGGAAACTAGTTTTTATGAATTATCTAAACGATATAAAGAATATTTAAGTAGTCAACAAGATTATGAAAAAGTGTTTGAGGTTGATAATCCGTATGCTGGGCTCCTGGATACGACGGTTTCTGAAACAATACTACACGTCGTCACCCACGGAGCATATCACCGTGGGAATATAGCCACAATGTTGCGGCAAATGGGGCATACCTCTGTTATGCAAGATTTTGGACTATTTCTATATTCAAAATGAATTCTTTTTATTTACGATAGAATATGGGTTGTATGATGTTTTTGGGGACTGATTTTATTAGTGGTTTAAGCTTAATTATGTATTAGAGAAAAAAGGCATTCCATATTATTTTGGAATGCCTTTATCATTTTGATTACTTTGTTTTTTATACAGGTACCAGCCACCCCAACCGCCACCAATAGCTACAACAACGAGGAAAGCATAGTCTTTAACCTCGACACGTATGTTGAAAATATTAGCTATGAGTAAGAGAATCCCAACTGTTATTAACGCAAAAAATGCTCTAATTAAGTAGTCTTTCAACTGAACCACTCCCGTCATTTAAGTAGTAAATGATGAACTTGGACAAGCTTTTTGGATCTAATTACTAAAGGGTGTTTCCTATATTTTAACATAAAAGAGATTGTAATATATTGATAAAAATAGTGGAGGGGAGGGAGGCTAATATTGTCGTGATTTGTCGGTAAGTCGATATAATTGGAAAATCGCTGATATAAATTTCATGTACTAATATGCATGACAACCCCATAGAAAAAAAGCGACTCTGAACGAGCCGCTTCTGCTTTTAATCTATTATTGATTCAAGAATGCACGTAGCATCCAAGCGTGTTTTTCTAGTTCTGTGTAGATGCCTAGTAGTAGGTCAGATGTCATTTCGTCGTCAGATTCTTGAGCGATTACCATGCCTTTTTTCAGTTCAGTTAGCATCATTTCGTAGTCTTTCATGATTGCTTCGACCATCCCTTCTGCAGTTTCTCCGTAAGCTGCTTCTTGAATAGAAGATAGTTCTAAGTATTCTTTCATTGTTGCTACTGGTTTGCCGCCAATTGCTAAAATGCGTTCTGCGATTTCATCGATGTGAGTAGCTGATTCTGTGTAAAGCTCTTCAAATTTTTCATGTAGTGTGAAGAATTGAGGTCCTTTTACGTACCAATGGAAGTTGTGTAGTTTTGTAAATAAAACGCTCCAGTTTGCTACTTGTTTGTTTAATGCTTCGATTACTTGTGTATTCATTATGATCAATCTCCTCTTGAGTTATTATTTTATATGAATTACTAATTTATAATTATTATAATCTAGTAATTTGTATAAATCAACCCTTTTGCTGGAATTAATTTGAACAAATTATGAACTGTTGTAAATAAAAAATCCCTATTACTATGAAGTAATAGGGATTTTTTATTATATAGCTTCAGCGGCTAGAATATTCGGTGGCTTCGCTTTTTCCTGCGAGCCTCTTCCGCTTTTAGTTGTTATCCAACTTGTTTCTTCTCTTCTAAATCTTGCCCATCCCAACACTCTGTATTTTTTAAGCCAGGGATAGAACTTGCGACGAAAACAGGATCTTTTCCTTGTTTCTTTTGTTTAATATAGTCTACTAATGCCGCATAGGCGAACTTGCTAAGGAATGAGATGGCAATTAAGTTTGTGAATACCATTAGTCCCATAAAGAAATCAGCTAAACTCCAAACTGTTTGAAGGGCAGCGATAGATCCGAAGAACACCATTCCGACAACTGCAACACGATAAATCAGTAACCATGTTTTGCTTTCTTTAATGAATGCGATGTTTGTTTCACCATAATAGTAGTTTCCTAGTAAAGAACTGAAAGCGAATAGGAAAATAATAATCGCTAAGAAAGTGCTTGCCCACGGTCCAATTTGTGAACTTAATGCTTGTTGTGTTAATTCAATACCTTCTAAATTCGATCCTTTGTAAAGTCCAGAACATAATACGATAAACGCTGTTGATGTACATACTAAGAATGTATCTACGAAAACACCTAATGCTTGAACAAGTCCTTGTTTTACAGGGTGAGATACATCTGATGTTGCTGCTGCATTAGGAGAGCTACCCATACCTGCTTCTGTCGCGAATAAACCGCGCTGAATTCCGAATTTGATTGCTGCTCCAATACCACCAGCGATAGCTTGGTCTAAACCAAATGCGCTGTTAAATATTTCTGTAAAAATGCTTGGTAACATAGTGAAGTTGTTAATTACGACAAAAACAGCTACGCCGATATAAATGATTGCCATTGGAGGAACAATCATTTCTGTAATACGTGAAATGCTCTTGATACCACCAAAAATAATAACTGCAACTAATAAAGCTAATAGAGCTCCTACGATCGTTCGCTCTAGTCCAAAAGCATTTTCAAATGCTATTGTTACCGTGTTTGCTTGTACAGAATTGAAAATTAATCCGTACGCAACTGTAATAAGAAGCGAAAACCAAACACCCATCCAGCGTTTGTTTAACCCTTTTTCCATGTAATACGCTGGTCCACCACGGAATCTGCTTCCATCTTTTACTTTATAAATTTGCGCGAGCGTACATTCTACGAAACTAGTAGCTGCTCCAAGGATAGCGATAAACCACATCCAAAATATTGCGCCAGGTCCACCCATTGAAATGGCTAATGCTACACCAGCTAAGTTCCCGATACCAATACGTGCAGCTGCACTTAAGCAAAATGCTTGGAATGGAGAGACGCTATCTTTTTTCTTTTCTTTTCGATTGAACCCTTTACTAATTAAACTGACCATTTCACCGAAATGAGTAATTTGGACAAATTTTAATTTAAAAGAGAAATAAAGACCGAAGCCGATTAGCATTGCAATAAGAATATATGACCATAAAATATTATTCGTTACCTCAAGGAATCTGCTAAAGATATCAACCATATAATACACTTCCTTTTTTTCGTAATAAGAAAATTATATGCAAAAAATATACTAGAATCAATTTTTCTAAAAAATCATGTTACTTAAATACGTTTTGTGTTATGATTATGTTACATCGTAATATTTTTAGAATTATTTACATTTTAAAAAACTAAATTTAAAGCGAAAAAGAGGGGATAATTTGAAAGAAGAATCTTTATTGAAAGTAAGTCTTAAGAGTTTGAAAATAAGAAGTAATTTATTTTTTATCGTTACATCTTTAAGTATCTTTTTAGGAGCCACTTATTATTACAATAAAAGATTTCCAAGTCATAGGTATCCTGAATGGTTAGAATTTCTAAAATTGATTGGATGAATAAAAGACAGAAAAACAGAAAATTAAAATAAAGAAGTTATGGAGGAGCTAAATATGAATATTAGAGAAAGTGAACTTCCGGGTATTGGTTATAAATTTCAAATCGTTACGAAAGGTAACGAAAAGATGGTGATTGTCATTCATGATGATGGGCGTAGAGAAATGTATCATTTTGATTCAGATCATGAAGAAAGTCTATCAAGTATTTCATTACGTGACTCAGAGGCGAGACAAATTGCAGCAATATTAGGTGGAATGGTATACAAACCTAGGGCATTAGAAAATGTTGAGATGGTCTTTGAAGGTTTAGCAATTGAGTGGTTTAAAGTGGAGAATGCAGCTCCGGCAATCGGAAAAACAATTGGCGACCTTGAAATAAGAAAAACATATAGCGTAACGATAATTGCAGTTATGAAAAAGAATATGAAAAAGCTATTTAATCCAGGTCCAGACACGGTGATTGAAGAAGGAGATATGCTTGTAGTTTCTGGTGAGAGAGAAGAAATTAAAAAGATTATTAATGAATTACTTTCGAATAGGGGGACTGACTAGATGGATACTTTAATTTTTGAAGTTGGTACAGCTTTAGTTTTAGTAGCAATTGCGGCGGTAATTGCTGGAAAGTTTAAATTCTCAGTAATTCCTTTTCTAATCGTTCTTGGCATGTTAGTAGGTCCGCACGCGCCGACAATAGGTGTTATCGATCTCAAATTTATTGAAAGTGCAAGTGTGATATCCTTCCTTGGAAGGATTGGTGTTCTGTTCCTTCTTTTCTATCTGGGATTAGAGTTTTCGATGAAAAAACTAATTAAATCTGGACGTTCTATCGCGATTGGCGGAACAATCTATATTTTGATTAACTTTTCACTAGGATTATTATATGGATTTATAATGGGATTCCCGTTACTCGAAATCTTAATTATTGCGGGTATTATTACGATTTCTTCTAGTGCTATCGTTGCAAAGGTATTAGTTGATTTAAGAAGAACTGGTAATAATGAAACCGAATTAATTTTAGGAATTATTATGTTTGAAGATATATTCCTTGCTGTATATTTATCAGTAGTTTCTGGCTTAGTTCTTGGGGATCACGCTTCCTTCTTAGGTGCCCTTACTTCAATTGGAATTGCTTTAGGATATATGCTTCTATTCTTTATTGTGGCTAGAAAAGCAACGCCGTTATTAAATAGATTGCTCAATATTAGTTCAGATGAAATCTTTATTATTGTGGTATTTGCTTCGTTGTTCTTTATTGCAGGTTTCTCAGAAACAATTCACGTTGCAGAAGCAATCGGGGCACTTCTTTTAGGGTTAGTTTTCTCTGAGACAGAGCATAGTGATCGAATTGAACATCTTGTTGTTCCATTTAGAGACTTCTTCGGAGCTATTTTCTTCTTCAGTTTCGGATTAAGTATCGATCCGTTTTCATTAGGCGGGGCGATATGGTTAACGTTAGGTGCTGTCCTTCTTACAATCGTCGGAAACTTTGTTGCAGGGATGATTGCAGGAAGACAAGCTGGATTATCTCATAAAGCATCAACAAATATTGGATTAACAATCGTTTCAAGAGGAGAATTCTCCATCATTATGGCTAATATCGGCATCGCCGGTGGTTTAATGTCAGTACTGAAACCATTCTCAGCACTATACGTGCTTATACTATCGATCTTAGGTCCACTTCTGACGAAAGAGTCAAAGAATGTATATAAATTTTTAAATAAAATCTTTAAGTGGGATACGAAGACTAGATAAATTTTGAAAAAATAAGAGTACAAGATATTTACTGCTTGTACTTTTATTTTTTGCAATGAAAACAGTAAAGAGAGGTAAATGATGTTAGGAGAGTTGATTCATTCAGTTTTAGTTTTTCTAGAAGGACTTGGTTATTGGGGAATTATGCTGGGATTAATGATAGAGGTTATCCCAAGTGAAATCGTATTATCTTATGCAGGTTATTTAGTATCAACAGGAAGCATTACATTTTGGGGGGCTGTCGCGTTCGGTACAATTGGTGGTGTAATCGCACAACTATTCATTTATTGGATCGGTCGATACGGAGGAAGACCTGTTCTTGAGCGATATGGAAAATATATTTTGATTCAGAAGAAACATATTGATTATGCTGAAGCGTGGTTTAATCGTTACGGAACTGGTGTTATTTTTACAGCGCGTTTTATTCCTGTTGTGCGGCATGCTATTTCGATACCAGCGGGTATTGCGAAAATGTCACATGCTAAGTTTATTACGCTAACTACACTAGCTGTTATTCCATGGTCAATTGTATTTGTATATTTAGGTTTTAAATTAGGAACAGAGTGGGAAAGTATTAATAAAGTAGCTGGGCCATATGTGAAATACTTTGCACTTGCTGCTATTGTTTGTGCAATTGGTTATTTTATATTTAAAAAAATGATGAAAAAAAAGTGATTACGGAAAAAGAATCTATGCTGACATAGATTCTTTTTTATCGTCATTTTTTAAAGGATGAAAGTGTATGTTTAATATTTACCATATTGTGGCATATATATAGGAAAAGGGAGTTTAGGAAGGGGATTATTGAGAAATGGAACTCCAGTTTCAAAATGTATATCAACAAGTTGAGAATTGGTATGTGTTGGATTCGGAGCTTCCTTGGGATGTCAAAAAGTTAAGAAATGATTTGTTTTCTCTTATTGAAGTAAGTGCAACGCCAGTTATTTTTTGTGATACGTGTGATGCGAATCATGTACTTTTATCATTAGGAGAAGAAGAAGAGGAGTTTTTATTCCCAGTAGGTGGTTTTTATCATAAAGAAAAACAATTAATTTTCGTTTGTATGTGGGAAGAGTATGAGCAAGTGCTCAAAACGCTATTGCATGAATTCAGGCATGCGATGCAGCATAAGGACGATGTACTATATGTTGGAAATGAACTATACGAAGAAAGATGGATTGAGAAAGATGCGAGGCATTTCGCGGAGAGGAAGCTAGATGAATATAAAAATAGAAATTTAATCTGAAGCATAGTGGAGGAAAATCACTGTGCTTTTATTTGTTGCTAATTAAAAATAAGTAGTTGACCTTTAATAAGTTTAGTTCTAAACTAATAGTATCAAATGAGCGAGGTGATGGAATGAAAGCAGAGGAAAGACTTGGATTAATATTATGGTTTCGTTTATCACGCTTTTATAATAGAAGTATTCGTGAGACGAATCAGCATTTGAAAAAGTGGAATGTATCTGCCGCTCAGTTTGATGTATTAGTTCAAATTGGAGGACACGATCGTTTAACGCAGCAAGAACTTGGAAATAAGTTGTTTGTTACGAAAGGAAATGTTACTCAACTTTTAAATAAGATGGAGCAACTAGATTGGATTCAGCGTGAACAAGAAGGTACCACGAAATATATTTCATTAACAGAAGAGGGAAAGGTTCTATATGAAGAAATAGTCCCGCCGCAAGAAACATTTCAAGCAGAACAATTTGATAAGTTAAATAGAGAAGAACAAAAACAATTATTAGAATTACTGAAGAAGTTGCAGTGATAAAAATTAAAAATAATTATCTCGATTTCGAGATAATATGAGGTGAAGGATATGTTTAGAAAAGTTGATCATAAAAATATGGGAAGAGCAAATCACGGGTGGTTAAATACACATTTTCATTTTTCCTTTGCAAATTATTATAATCCAAACAACATGAATTTTGGAGCAGTACGTGTTATGAATGATGATTTAATAGCGCCACAAACTGGTTTTGATATGCATCCGCACCGTGATATGGAGATTATCTCTTACGTTATAGATGGTGAATTAACACATGAAGATAGTATGGGGAACCGCGGGACAATTGAGCGTGGGCATGTTCAATATATGAGTGCAGGTACTGGTGTATTTCACAGTGAGCATAACTTAGGAAGTGAAACATTACGTTTATTGCAAATTTGGATTTTACCAGACCGCGACGGTCATAAACCAAACTATGGTGAGTTTAAATTTGATTGGAGTAAACGTGAAAATGAGTGGTTCCATATGGTATCTCCTTCTGATGGAGATGCACCAATTCATATTCATCAAGATGCAAATTTATATTCTTTATCATTAGAAGCTGGTAAAGAAATTCATTTTCCTGTTAAAGAAGGACGTCAATTGTACCTTGTACAAATTGAAGGTAGCAGCGTTGTAAACGGTGAAACACTTGGAATGCGTGATGCAGCCGAGGCTGTAGAAGAAGATATTCGTATTCAAGCGAAAGAAAACTCTCACTACTTAGCGATTGAAATGAAAATGGAATAAAGTGAAACTTTAACCCATGGCGGTTTTAAGTATGTGAATAGCGAGATGAAAAGTTATAGGAAAAAGGATATCGGAAACGATATCCTTTTTTGTGTGAGTTAAATTAACAGAAAAAACTTTCTCAATTTTTGGAAGAAGGTATCAGGAAAGTTATTCAGAATTTTATAAGAGTGTTAAAAACTTTTAGGGAAATGGGGAGTGTTAGATTGAAAAAGCAAGTAATTTCATCAGCATTAGCATTAACTGTTATCGCAAGTGGGTTTGGGGCATTTGGAGCAACTACGACGAAAGCAGAAGAGCAAAAAATCCAGTATCACCAAGAGTTTAAAACACCAGCTTACATAGGTGAAGAATGGAAAGCGCCGGAAGGACTAGATAAAAAAGAGACGGTCTTTCAATATTTAGAGAGTAAAAAGGATATGTTTAAACTAGCGGGAAATATTGACAAACATTTCAATATCGTTGGCGAAGAAAAAGATGCTGATTCTGGTACAACACATGTGAAGTTAGTTGAGAAGCATAATAACATTCCTGTGTATGGTTCAGATCAAACAGTTACGCTTGATAAAGAGAATAATGTAAAAGCATTTTTCGGACAAGTTATTCCGAATTTAGATAATAAAAATATTCCTGCATCTGCAAGTATTAGTGCGGAACAAGCAGAAACGATTGCAAAAGCTAATATTGAGAAAGAAATTGGCAAAGTAAAGAATTATGATGGTGTGAAAAAAGATTTATATGTGTATGAAAAAGATGGTCAATACTATCTTGCATATCTTGTAAAAGCGTCGGTTTCGAAACCAGCTCCAGGATATTGGCATTACTTTGTTGATGCAACAAATGGAAATGTTATTGAGAAATATAATGCTGTAGATAACATTACTGGATTTGGTTACGGAGTATTAGGTGCTAGACAATCATTTGAAATTGCTCAAGATACGAAAACAGGAGCGTTCAACTTATTTGATGGTAAACGAGGACAAGGTGTCCATACATTTGATGCAGAGAATATGGATGAAAACTGGTTTAATTTATTCTCACAAATTCTTGGATATACAGGAGAAGAAGTTGTAAGTAAATCTAAGTTCTTCGAGGATAAAGCGGCAGTTGATGCGCATGTGAATGCAGGAAAAGTATATGATTATTATAAAAAGACATTTAACCGTAACTCTTTCGATGATAAAGGTGCGAGACTTATTTCTACTGTTCACGTAGGTGAATCTTGGAATAACGCAGCTTGGAACGGTGTTCAGATGATGTATGGTGATGGCGATGGTAAGACATTCATTCCATTATCTGCTGGACTAGATGTTATCGGTCACGAATTAACGCATGCTGTAACTGAACATACAGCAAACCTTGTATATAAAAATGAATCAGGAGCGTTAAATGAATCGTTATCTGATATTATGGGCGTCATGGTTGAGAAGAAGAGCTGGGATTTAGGTGCTGATATTTATACACCTGGTAAACCTGGAGATGCACTTCGTTCTCTAAAGGATCCAGCATCTATTCCAAACCCATTAAAACCAGGTGAAGGTTACCCAGATCACTATAATAAACGTTATACTGGAACAGCTGATAATGGCGGCGTTCATATTAACAGTAGTATTAACAATAAGGCGGCGTATTTAGTGTCTGAGGGCGGCACGCATTACAATGTGAAAGTAACTGGAGTGGGCCGTGAAGCGACAGAAAAAATTTACTATCGTGCTCTTACAAAATATTTAACTGCAAACTCTGATTTCAAAATGATGCGCCAAGCTGCACTTCAATCAGCAGAAGATTTATTCGGTAAAAACTCTAAAGAGGTACAAGCTGTAACGAAAGCTTATGACGCTGTAGGAGTAAAATAATAAGAGAAAAAAGACCTGACTGGATTGTCAGGTCTTTTCCTTATTTAATCACGAATACCTAGTGCGATTTTCGCCATACGCGACATACGTTCTTTCGTCCATGGCGGATTCCATACAACGTTTACTTCTATTTCATTTACTTCAGGTACGTTCGTTGATAATACTTTTTTAACGTCTGATACGATTTGGCCAGCCATTGGACAACCGATAGAAGTCATCGTCATTGTAATGACAGCATTATTATTTTCATCTGCTGTAACGTCATAAACTAATCCAAGATTGATAATATCAACACCTAGCTCAGGGTCAATAACAGCTTCTAAGTTTGCATATAACTTTTCTTCAAATGCTTGTTGTGACATGTGTAGCACCCCCTAAATATTAATGATATCGGTTCTCATTATAACGGATATGCGGGATAAGTGCAGGAAATGAGCTCAAAAAAATATTCCTCCCTGAGAGAGGAATATTTTTTTGAAAAGCTATTCAGTTTTAAAATGAGATACAAGCTGATCTAATTCTTCAACTGTTTGTTTCATTTGTTTTGCAGTGAGAGTCATTTCATTCATCACGATGACTTTCTGTTCAGCAGATTGTGCCGTTGCGGCTGTTTCACTAGATACTTCATTTGAAATAGAAGCGATGTTATTAAGTGAAGCGTTCATTTCTTCAGCGCTTGCAGCCATTTCTTCAGCAGTTGCTGATATATCTTGGATTTGAGTAGACACTGTATTCACTTGACCGACGATTGTTGTGAAGGAAGAGCCCGCTTCACGAATGACGTTAATACCTTCAAATGCTTCAGAACGCCCTTGAGACATTATAGAGCTAGCAGTTTCAGTATCATTTTGAATTTGGTGCAGCAATTGGTTAATATCTGTTGCTGCTGTTTTTGATTGTTCAGCAAGTTTACGAACTTCATCAGCTACGACACAAATCCTTTTCCTTGTTCACCGGCACGAGCAGCTTCAATAGAAGCATTTAAAGCAAGTAGATTTGTTTGTTCAGCGATATTAGAAATAGATTGTACAGCTGTATCAATATATTTTGTATGAGTGATTAGACGTTCGACTACTTCTGATGTAGAATTCACAGCTTCGTGTATCGTGGTCATTTGTGAAATAGATTTTTGGATTACAGTACTTCCGTCGTTAGCGTGTTCTGACGTGGCTACAGCTAGTTCGGCTACAGACGAAGCTGATTCTGCAATACGTTGAACACTTATTGCCATATCATCCATCGCAGTCGAGCTTTCTTCCATACTAGAAGTTTGCGATTGAATACTTGAATTTAAGTTGGACATCGAGCTTTGAACTCTTATTGTTGCCTCGCGTGATGTATTAGTCTTTTCTAGCATATTTTCAGAAGCTGTTTGTACTTCTACAGATGTTTTTTGAACACGATTAATGATATGCTGCAAGTTTTCTAACATTTTATTAAATGATGTGGCAATAGCACCGATTTCATCATTGCTATTTACTTGTAGACGGGCTGTTAAGTCGCCTTCTTGAGAGGCTAATTCTTTTAGTTTAGTATCAATTTGTTGAATTGGTTTTACAAGCTTACCAGAGAACCACCATGCAAGAATAATTGCAGTTACAATACAAATAACAAGTGATAAGAAGACAACATATTCAATTCGTAGTGAAGATTGATCAATTTTTTCAATAGATTGTTCACGTAATTTAGCTTGTTCATTACTGTAATTTGTGAAATCACCGATTACTTTATAAACAGTGCCATTCTCTGTAGAAGCTACTTGTAAAGCTTCTTCCCATTTTTGTTCTTTTGCAAGAGTGAATACTTTCTCTTCAATGAACTTTCTCCAAGTGGATCCTAATTCCATTGTGCTTTTCACGGACTGAGAAGTGTTAGGGTTAGAAAGAAGTCGCCCTTTTGTATCTTCAAGACGTTTACTCATCTCATTAAACTTGTCTAATTCGACTTGATCATGTTGTAGTAAATAACCTCTTAAAGCAGAAAGTTGTACTTGATAAGCGTCTCCGCGCTCTTTCAATTCTGTTGCAAGAGGAGAAATTTCTTTTTGTAATGTTTCAGCTTTATGAGACTGATCCGTGGTAAAGAATAAAATAAAAGCTAAGGCGATGCCGAATAAAGCGCAAATCATTCCCATCATGAACATTAGTTTTTTTCGAATGCTAATAAAATTCATATGATAAAAATCCTCCTTGTAAAATCTTAGTATTAGAATTAATTAATTAATGTAAAAAATTGAAAGAAAGCTTTACTCCATCTGGAATAAAGCTTTCTTCTTTCCTTTAGGAATTATAGCAGACAGAATGGGAGATAGAAAGAGATATTTTAGCGTGAAAAAAGAGAGACTCTAAATCGCTCTTTCTAACAATTTAGAGTTCGTAGAAGTATAAATGAAATTTTCATTTTAACTATTTGTTTTGAAATGAGAAACGAGCACTTCAAGTTTTTGCACAATTGTTTTCATTTCTGATGATTTTTTAGCAACGACACTCATTTTGTTTACTTGGTCACCAGCTGAAGTTGCTGTTTTCGATGTTTCGGCAGCAACTTCATTTGAAATAGAAGCGATATTATTTAAAGCTGCATTCATTTCTTCAGAACTTGCGGCCATTTCTTCAGCAGTTGCAGACATTTCTTGTATTTGTGTAGAGAAATTGTTAATGTGATTAACAATTTCTGAGAATGAAGATCCAGCGGTACGAATGACTGTAATTCCTTCAGAAGCTTCTGACTGACCTTGTGTCATCATGTCATTTGCTATTTTTGTGTCCGCTTGAATTTGATGAAGTAAATGGTTAATGTCATTTGCTGCTAGCTGAGATTGTTCAGCAAGTTTCCGTACTTCATCGGCAACAACAGCGAATCCTTTTCCATGTTCACCAGCACGGGCCGCTTCAATAGAAGCATTTAAAGCGAGCAAATTCGTCTGCTCGGCAATATTAGAAATAGATTGAAGTGCAGTATCAATATGATTCGTATGTGTAATGAGTCGCTCTACCACTTGTGATGTAGCGTTAACAGCTTCGTTAATTGTATGCATTTGTGTAATAGATTTTTCAATGACTTTATTTCCATCATCTGCTTTTTCAGAAGTTGTAACAGCTAGGCTAGCGGCAGAAGAGGCAGCTTGTGCAATGCGCTGAACACTCGTTGCCATATCATCCATTGCGGTTGAACTTTCTTCAATGCTAGAAACTTGTGAACGAATATTGTGCTCAAGAGCATTCATAGTCTCTTTAGTTTTTGCGGTATTTTCCATAGAAGCAGTTGTTTCGATAAATACATTTTCAGAAGCTTCTTTTACACTTGTTGATGTTTGTTGAACTTGCTTTATTATACGCTGTAAGTTAGCAAGCATTTGATTAAAGGAATTTGCGATGTCACCAATTTCATCTTTACTCGTTACGTGTAATCTAGCGGTTAAATCGCCATCTTGAGAAGCTAATTCTTTTAACTTCGCATCAATTTGTCGAATCGGTTTAACGAGTTTACCAGAGAACCACCATGCCAATAGAATAGACGTTAATGTACATGTAATGAGTGAGAAGAAAATAATATATTGAATAAGGGATGAAGAAGACTCTACGTCAGCAATTAATACGTCCCGTTTGTCATTTTCTTCATTTGCATATTTAGTAAAACGACTTAAAAGGTCATTTACATAATCTGTTTGAGCAAGAGCAATTTTGGATGCTTCATCCCATTTTCCTTCCCGTGCAAGAGGGAGGACTTCATTATCTACGACGCTGCGCCATTTTGCTCCCATTAAAATGGCCTCTTTCATTCCTTCTGGGAGTTTTTTATCACTTGTTACTTTCTCCCTAGTATCAGCTAGTTTTTTTCCTTCTCGGTTGAATTTATCCAATCCTTTTTGGTCATGTGATAGTAAATATTCTTGTAAACCAGCGACCTGCGCTTGGAACCAATCGCCACGTTCTTTTAAAATCGTTGCTCTTTTTGATACATCATTTTTTAATGTTTCGATTTCACTTGCTTGGCTCATGGCGAACGAAAGAATAACAATAAGAGCAATGCTAAATAAAGAAGAAATGCTTAAGAGTGTGAACAGAAGTTTTTTTCGAATACTAATATATTTCATCGTTACCCCTACCTTTTTGAAACTGTTTATTATGATTTATAAATATAAAAAACGGAATTAATAAAAACATTATTATGAAGTTATTAATCTGTTCAGTGAAAATTATAGCAGATAATGGAATATGGCAGATTAATGTGAGTAAATGTTCTTAAAATGTATACATTTGTATATCAAAAAATTCATAAATAAAAATCAGAAATGGTATTGTAATTTGAAATAACATCCTGTATACTTCTAATTAGTTGATAACGATTATCACTATCAACTGAACATTACTCTTCGTTATGTTGGTCATACCCCTTTTTGACGACGTAAGTCAGAGACGAATGTTGAAATATCTTGTGTCCTATTCTACAGAATTATGGTAATCTCCAACCTCAACTTATATGCGTAAGCATGCAAAAAAAGGATCCTATCCGTGAAGGGATCCTTTTTTGCATGTTGTCGCAATTAATGTATATAGACCAGGTATACGCTCTTCAATTCCCTCTGGTGCAGTAGAAGGGAAAACCCACTTTTGATGAGATCCGTGTTCTTCAATCAATTTTTCAACCTTGAAATTTGTTTCTGCCATTGATGTAATTATTTCTCCTAGTGTCCAGCGCCTAATTTTTGTTCTCGGTAAAGCGTATTTCTGTGATCCCGTAAGGAGAGTACTATAAGCTACGTCATCTTCAATAAGTTCCTCGTCGAAATAATTTCCATTTGCTCGAAATGATGGATGATCTACTCCTAATAATTTTGTATAAACGGGATGATAGTCACGTAGTATAAAGGTCCCATCTTGTTTTAGTAAGTGAGAGATTATATGAAATAGTGGCTTTAAGTCTAAAAAGTAATGGAGCACGCCAAGTTCCAGTAACACGATATCAAATGATTGGGATAGATTTAAATCTAGTACATCGGAAATGATATATTGAATAGAGACACCAGCAGCTTCGGCTAGTTCGGTTGCGTATTTTTCATTACTTGCTGAAATGTCTACAACTGTTACATCGGCTCCTAAAAGAGCAAGAGCAACTGCTTTATTTCCTTTTGATCCGAGTAAATTAATAATACGCTTTCCTTTTGGAGATTGTATGTAAGGTAAATAATGATTTACCTCGCGCACGGGATCTTCCATGAGCTTTTTCGCATAATCCTCTGGCGCCCCGTGGCGATTTGTCCAAGCTTCATAAGCAGCTGCGTTCCAGCTTTTTTCATTAATAGTACTTAGTTGTTTTTGATTCAATTTTATCACTCCTTTTGTGAACGTATAGTTATTCGGTGAATGAGTAGGATTTCCTGTTTTTTTGAATAAAAGTTTGATTTTTCTGTTTTTAAGTCGTAAAATAAGTTTTATACATAAAAGCGTTGAAAAGGAAAAGTAGAATGGAACCATTCTTTCCAGAGAGCTTCGGTAGCTGAGAAGAAGCAAGAATATTCATTTTGAACAATGGCCTTTGAGCTTCGTCCTGAACTTATCAAATGATAATAGTAGGCGGCGACGAGAGTTGGTACTCGTTATCAAAACCACAGTATAAGAGCATATAGCTCCGTACTTGTTAAGGTTAGTTATGCGAATGACTGACGAAATAAGGTGGTACCGCGACTGTTTATACAGCCCCGCCCTTATCTTTTTTAAGATAAGGGCGGGGCTTTTTATATTTTAAAGGAGGAATATAAGATGAGTATTTTTATTGGAGGCGCTTGGCCGTATGCAAATGGTTCGTTACACCTTGGACACATTGCTAGTTTGTTACCAGGAGATATTTTAGCACGTTATTACAGGGCAAAAGGTGAGCATGTGTTGTATGTTTCAGGAAGTGATTGTAATGGAACACCGATTACAATTAGAGCAAAGCAAGACGGTGTGACGGTGAAAGAAATTGCTGATAAGTATCACGAAGAGTTTGAGCGATGTTTTCGTAGCCTTGGTTTTACCTATGATTGCTATACACGTACAGATAGCGAGCATCATCATGAAACTGTTCAAAAAGTCTTTTTGCGACTATTAGAAGAAGGTTATATTTATAAAAAAGTAGTTGAACAAGCTTATTGCGAAACGTGTACGCAATTTTTACCGGATCGATATGTAGAAGGTATTTGTCCGCATTGTCATGAAGCAGCAAGGGGCGATCAATGCGATGCTTGTTCCGCTATTTTAGATCCACTCGATTTGTTAGAAAAGAAATGTAAGTTATGTGGTAGTACGCCATCAGTACAGGGAACAGAGCATTTCTATTTTGCATTGCATAAATTTCAGCAGCAAATTAAAGAGGTCGTAGAAATTGCAAAGCAGAAAGGAACATGGCGCGACAATGCAATTCAATTAACAGAGAGATATTTAAAGGAAGGATTACAAGATAGGGCAGTGTCACGTGATTTACCAATTGGGGTACCAATTCCAGTGGCAGGATATGAAGATAAGAAAATTTACGTATGGATTGAAGCAGTGACAGGATATTATTCGGCGAGTAAACGCTGGACTGAAGAAACAGGGAAAGATGATCAAGAGTTTTGGGATAAAGAAGCGAAAACATATTATGTACATGGTAAGGATAATATTCCGTTTCATTCAATCATTTGGCCAGCGGTATTACTTGGAATAGGAGAAGAAGCGATCCCGCGTCATATCGTTTCGAATGAGTATTTAACAGTAGAAAAAAGAAAATTATCGAAAAGTAAAAACTGGGCAGTATGGGTGCCTGACATATTAGAACGCTACAATCCAGATTCTATTCGTTACTTTTTAACAGTTAACGCACCAGAAAATCGTGATACTGATTTTTCATGGCATGAATTCATTTACAGTCATAATAGTGAATTGTTAGGTGCATACGGGAACTTTGTGAACCGGACATTAAAGTTTATTGAAAAATATTATGGTGGTACTGTATCGAAGGGAAGTATTGATGTAGAGCTGAAAGATAAAGTAGAAGGATTATATAAAAGTGTAGGAGAGGCGATTGAACAAACTAAATTTAAGGTGGCACTAGAAACAATATTTGATGCAGTACGCTTTGCAAATAAATACTTTGATGAAAAGCAGCCTTGGAAACAAAGAGAAGACGACCCAGTTTCATGTGAGGAAACAATTTATAATTGTGTTTACCTAATAGCAAACTTTGCACAACTGCTTGAACCATTTTTACCGTTTTCAAGTGAAAGAGTTAGAAATACATTATCGAGTGTTAAAGTAAATTGGGAACCTCAAAATACGTTGCCAAACCGAATTGATAATGTGCAGCCATTATTTGAGCGAATCGATGTAAAACAAATTGAACATGAGGTAGAGAAGTTATATGGAGCGGTAAAGTGAAATATAAGGAAAAGACCTTTCAAATAAATGAAAGGTCTTTTGTTATGCTGTATAACCCTCTTTCTTATCTTTCAAAAAGAAAAGCACAGCAAGGATTACGAGAATAATAGCCGCAATATCATATGTTATTTTGAAGGTAGTAATAAAGTTTAACATATCGTAACTTTATTCACATTTATATACAAGTTGATGTTGTCACGCACTATGAACACGATTATGTTTTTTTTCTTTCCTAGCAGTAAGTAGTTGTGGTGTGAAAATACCGAGTAATATAACCACAATCCCAATCCACTGCATTGGCGATACAACTTCATGAACAAGTGTAATAGAAGCGATAATTGCTGTTGGTAATTCAGCTGCACCTAATATTGTACCAAGTCCCGTTCCGACTTTTGGTACCCCAATTGAAAAACAAATGACAGGTATAATAACCCCGAACAGTCCAAGGAAGAAAGCATATTTCCATAGGCCTGCTTGTAAAGCGCCGTCCGTTAAAAAGGTAGGCGGGAAAAATAAGCATACAATAAGAGTAGCACTCGTTGTCATAAGAAAGCTTTTCGTATAAGGCGGAACATCTGTAGCAACGCGCCCGCTTACAAATACATAGAATGAGAAAGAGACGGCAGCTAATAGACCGAAGATAATACCTTTCGTGGAAAAGTTTTGTCCGAGACCTTCAAAGACACCGCCTGCAAACAATGTTCCAGTAAATAAAATAATGATAGATATAACTTTCTCACGGCTTGGTAATGTTCGATTAGCGATTGCTTCTATAACGACACCAATCCATGTGAATTGGAAGAGTAGGACAACAGCGATAGAGG
This sequence comes from Bacillus sp. FSL R12-0074, assembly GCF_038005725.1. Lineage (NCBI taxonomy): Bacteria > Bacillati > Bacillota > Bacilli > Caryophanales > Bacillaceae > Bacillus > Bacillus sp. FSL R12-0074. Next base: position 4,864,463 of record NZ_JBBOTR010000001.1, on the reverse strand, counting down.
CTGGTAGTTCTTCTACAGAAATAGCGTAGAAGATACCAGTCATACTCATTGTTGTGCCAACTGTTAGTAAAGAAAAGAATTGCTTTTTTGTTACTTTATGACGTGAAACGAAAAGAACGAGCAGAAGAAGCCCGATCCATCCGAAGACATATTGTCCTCCTAATAGTTGATGTGCTGAAAATCCATCAATGAATCCGAGTTTGAAAATAGTTGAAAGTACGCCGTAGCTACAAGCTCCGAATAAAACAAGTAATAAATACTTAAATTTCTCCATGAAAATCCTCCTTTTAAATAATAAAAAACGCCCGCTATCCAAATAAGGATAACGGGCGAACGAAACAGAGTAAGATACTCTACAAAATTCCGCCATTCATACGAAGTATGAATTTGGGGTATGAAATTGTAGTAGGTTTTTTACATTGCTTTTGGGAATAAAATAGAACATTTTACACCTTGAGGTGTGTTTTGTATCCCATAAGGAAACTGATGCTTATCTAATATTTGTTTTACAATATATAGCCCAAGGCCACTACCTTGTACTAATCCGTGTTTGCCAGGGTTTGCGCGATAGAATGGCTCAAATAAATGGGCGAGTTTATCCTCATCAATTTGTGAACCTGTATTTAATACTTCTAATGCATAACCGTTTGGCTTTTCATAAAGCTTTATATATACATGCTGATGGTCAATTGTGTAATGAATTGCATTTGAAATAATGTTAAAAATAGCAGTTTGAATAAATTTAGGATCAGCTAAAATTTGTACATCTTGCTTAATGTTAGATTGAACATTTAATTGCTTTACAGATACAAAGTAATCTACTTTCTTCATAACATCCTCAATAATATTAGTTAATGAGATAACTTTTAAATCAGGTTTAAATTGAGGGTTTTGTATTTTGGATAATTCTGACATCTTTTCCGTTAATATGTTAATATCTTGCATCATCTCATAAGAGCGTTTTAAATATTTATCTCTATCTTTATAAGCACCAATTCCGTGAATCATGCCATCGAGTTGTCCCATAACTGCCGCGATTGGTGTTTTTAATTCATGGGATACCATAGAAATAAATTCTTTACGAGATTGTTCTAACTGTTGTTCCTTTTTGAGCTCATTTCTTAAATCTTGATTGCTTGCATGTAAATTCTTCACAATATTTGGGACCTGTGAAGCAGCTACTTGTAAATTAAAATCGGTTTGGTCTGTATTTTTGTTAAGTAGCTTTTTATCTGAGAAATCAAGATTCATAATATCTTTTAAAGCATCGCTCATAAATTGAAAAGGTTTGGCGATTAGTTTTGTATAAATTAAAGATCCGAGTAAAGATAATGCAAGCATTGTCGCACCAATATGTGGAGCTAATTGCTGCAGTGCATCTGCTAATTTTGGATAATCTTGTGTATCATTTGTGTTATTTGCTGCATTTTGTTTATGTAAGGCATCATTAGTAGCGACTTGCTTTTCCGTTTCTGTAAGTGAAGCAGAAGTGCTGTTTTTCCCCGCAATACTTTGGGTATGTTCTTTTGCTTTTACAGTTTGGCTAGGCTGCAAAAGGTGATTTATGGCTGTAGAGAGTGCTTTATAATCTATAATAGAAGATTGGAAATTGGAAATCATACTCTCTGAAACAGCCTTACTTTGATTCGTTTTACTTTGGTCGTTTTGTTTGTCTGAATCCGCTTGTTCTGTAGACAGCGCTCCATTTTCTTTTGCAAAACGTTCTTTATCGTAGTTTGAAGCTAGAAAATAAATAATTTGATAAAGACAAAGTGATAAAAGAATACAAAATAATAAGGTTTTGATGAAAATATTTTTGGTGATGTTGTCTGTACTACGATTCGATTTTGTAGCCAATGCCTTTCACCGTTTTAATATAAGGAATCCCTAATTTTTTTCTTAAGTTTTTAATATGTGTATCTATAACTCTTACATCACCATAATGTTCATAGCCCCATACCTTATTCAACAAATCACTTCTTGATAATACTTTTCCCCGATTTTGCAGTAAAGTATATAAAATTTCAAATTCTTTTGTTGTCAATTCAATTTGATTACCATGAACATAAGCGGCATAGGCTGTAGAATTTAACATCAATTCATGGAATTGTAGTATAGTTGCAGCTTCTGCTTCCTTCGTTGCTGCCCTTCTTAATACAGCCTCTACACGTTTAATAAATACGGTGTAATGGAACGGTTTCGTAATATAGTCATCAATACCTAACTCAAATCCTTTAATTTCACTTTCTTCATTATGTAAGCCTGTTAACATAATGATCGGTACATCAGATTGTCCTCGCATAATTTTACAAATACTATAGCCATCTATATCTGGTAACATCACATCAAGGAGGACAAGATCGTATGAATTTTTTTGGAAAAGAAGAATGCCTTCTGTTCCGGCGCCAACGACATCAACAGTAAAGTTTTGTGCCATTAGAAATTCACGAATCAGTTCTTGTATATCTGGGTTGTCTTCAATCACCAGTATATGCGTCATAGTAACACCTCCTAAATAACGCTTTTTACTGCAATATTCGAATTCATCATTTTTTGGATAACTCAAATTGTTTATACATATAATAAGCCCCCGCTATAAAGTCATCATGAAAGTAGCAAGGGGAATGGTTTAGAGAAACTGAATATTTCAGAATTACATTAGTTCTATTATAGTATGTATTGTAAAATTTATAAAATATTATAACTGTATAATTTTAATATCCATGTTTATCAATGTTTTGATGTTGTTTAACGAAACCTATTCTTATTATATATGCAAATACAGTTGTTTTGCTACTGTAAATGAATAAATAAAATAAGCCAAGATATAAAATTCTTGGCTACACATAAATCTTGTTTTTAGGTTATTTTACAGTGACGGTAGCTTGCTGCTGAATACGCTCAAATAACCAGTGTATATCATTGTTATACATACGAATACAACCAAGTGTTGTCCATTTGCCGATTGCTTGATTATTGTTAGTACCATGAATCGCATAAGTTGTTCCGTAAGTTCCTGCCATGTTTAGTCCGAGCCAACGGTCACCAAGTGGATTACGTGGATCGCCGCCTTTAATTTTTCCTGTATAGTAAGGACGGTTTTTAATTTTATTAACGATTTGAAAAGTACCTTTAGGCGTAGGTGTGGCTGCTTTTCCAGTAGCGACAGTAAAACTCTTTATAAATTGTCCGTTTTGATAATAATCCATTTTATTTAACTGCGTATTCACGATAAGCTGATCTTTTGTTGTAGCTGCCTCAGCATTTGTGAATGGAATAGTTAAAAATCCTAATGATAATAGTGCGCTTAATAATAGTTTTTTCATTATATTCTCCTTTTTACTATTGTAATAGTCTTACATACAGTGAATTTGCAATCCTCGTAATACTTTATTTACATTTTCATCTAATGTTTCAAAGAAGGTAGTAATCTTTGTATTACATTTGTTGTTTTTATCAATAAGTAATCTTTCATTTAATAAAAGTTCACCATGTAGTCCAAAACTTTGAACTTGAATATTTAGCTCATCTTCAGTTTCAGAAATAATTGGTAAGAAGTAGTGGAAAGCTTTCGTTGGAATGATGTAACTTTTACCAATCATGCTTTCTTGATTTGAATTAATCCATTTTTTCGTAACAATCTTAATGTTCTTTTTTGAAACGATAAAAGACAGTGTTGTAGATTTTGTTAAACTTACGTCAAATTCACTTGTTTCACATATGTGTAAATTAAAAACGGTTTCATTTTGATGAGATTCAACATTTGTATTAATAAAATCGTGCATTTTATAAGCTTCCATTTCTTATTCACCCTTTTTTCAATTTCGAAAAACTACTTATATTTATTCAATTTAATGCTTAGTCATATATTAGTTAAATTTTTCAACAAATTCCGATATAATCTTACAATACGTATATGAAGCTAATATGAAGTTAGTATGAGTTTGTGGTGGTTTTTTATTGAGAACAAAATAAGGTGGTTTTCGAGTGTTAAAAACTGGATGAAAAATATGTATATTAATGGATTTCCTTCGCGTGATATATAGTTGTTAGCTTGTTTTTAAATGCTAATAGATATAAGTAAATAGAGAACAAAAAACTTTAGAATGAGCCTTACAAAAATGTAATAAAAATGTAAGCTATTGTGATAGTTATTTCGACAATTTTTTTATACAATAATAGTAACAAGTTGTACGTGAATGAAAGGGGAGATGACATGGAATGGGTTCATGAATTATTTCAGCAATATGGGTATTATGTAGTACTTGTAGGCTTGCTGTTAGAATATATTGCACTTCCGTTTCCGGGAGAGCCAACATTAGCATATGCGGGGTTTTTAGCACAGAAGGGTGATCTAAGTTTACCTATTTTAATTATCCTATCCTTTATTGGGACAAGTGTAGGAATGACGATTCAATACTTTTTAGGGAATAAGCTTGGTATGCCTTTTGTTCAAAAATACGGGAAGTACGTATTTTTAACACAAAGAAAAATTGATTTAACGAGAATGTGGTTCGATAAATACGGATATTTCCTTATCTTTATTGGCTTCTTCATTCCTGGTGTACGTCATTTTACAGGATACTTTGCAGGTATCATTAACTTACCGTTTCGCCGCTTTGCGATTACAATTTATTCAGGTGCTTTATTCTGGGTATCGTTCTTCTTAATTGGCGGCTACTGGTTAGGTGGTAACTTACATGATATTTTCGGATTACTGGGAGATCATATCGGCAAAATCATTTTCGGAGCGATTGTCATTGTAGCAATTACGTTAAGCGTTCGTTTCCGCAAGCAACTAAAACGAGTATTTTTACAAAACGCAAGTTAATATGGAATCCATTCTATGTCAGATTTTAGGGAGGCAGTGCAAAAGCACTGCCTTTTTTATTGTATTTTCCAGTTTGCTTTTATTTTTCCATCGATACCGTAACCGGTGGCTGGTATATAATACGTTCCCGTTCTATTAGGTGAAAGTTCATACGTATCGTCGCTTAGTTCGGAAAGGGGTTCATATTTATTAAATTCACTAGAAAAGCCAGTGCTATAACCTTGGTAGGTGCTATTTTCAGTAATAAGGAAGTTTACGTTGACCTCAATTATGTAGTTCTTGAAGATTATTATATACGTTATGTTTAGTATAATATATATTCGTTTTTGACATGTATATAAGTCAAAATGACAATTATAATTGACAAAGATAAGGATATTATTTACAATTTTAATTAAATAAATGAAAAAGAGGGAAGACATGAAGCTTCAAAATCGAGTGAGGGAATTCCGAGCAAAGCATCGTTTATCACAAGGGGATTTAGGGAAAGCGATTGGCTCATCACGGCAAACCATTAGTTTAATTGAGCGCGGAGATTATGCACCATCTATTGTGTTATCGCTAAAAATCGCACAAATTTTTGGAGCGCCGGTGGAGGAGATATTTATGTTGGTGGAGGGGGAAGAGGACGATGAAGATGAAGAGTAAACGAAAAAAACAATTTGATTTTGTGGGGAAAATAGCATTAAGTATGATGGGTGGCTTTTTAACATCTTATATAGCTTTAAATTTACTCTCGAATGAACCGAGAAAATTATCATCTAATACATTTATAGGTGTATGTACTATTTTTGGAATCTTAATGATGTACTACACTTGGAAGAATACACGTATGTTAGCGGAGGCACGCGATGAAGAAGAGAGCGTACAAGGCAGAAAATTAGGCATTATAAGTATATATTTACGTGTAGGTGATATAGTTACGCAGGCATGGTTTGTATATGCAGTTATTACATGTAGACGTGCACTGTTACAGGATACAAATGTGTCATTTGCAGTGTGGAATTTAGTAGCTTCTATTGTCTGTTTAACTATTGTAGTGGTTATCGGGCTCATAACAAAAAATCGTTATAATAAGCTATATCCTGAACAAGGTGTAACATATATGGAATCTATGAAAATGTGGACGAAAAACGCAGATGAAGGATTAAAGCACATTGTGCATGAGGCTGGATATAAAGCATATGAATTTACGAATACAATATTGGCATATGTATGGTGGGCTGCCGTTATATATACAGCGGCTAGTGATATCGATTTTGTATTAATTGGCTTAATCTCATTTATTTGGATATTGCATCTCGGAAAATTCATGTACGAAATGCAGAGGAAAATGATTTATTAAGGGGAGAAAAAGGTGGATATTTTAAGAAGGCCAGCTGGTTCCATGACGGCGGCGCTAGTTCTGTCCATTTTATACGGAGTAATTCGAACTGGGAAATTAGAAGTAATGTTGAATATATGGGCAGTATTTGGAATTGTATTATTAGTGTTAGCCATTCATGAGCTAGGGCACATAGTATTTGGTTTGATAGGTGGTTTGAATTTTAAATTTATGACAGTAGGACCTATCACTGTTCAAAAAGAAAAGGGGAAATTACGCATTCGAGAAAATAAATTATGGGCGTACTTTGGTGGCGTGGTGATGTTAGCACCGTCTTCTATAGAGACACCGAACCTTTCAAAGAAATGGGCGTGGATGACTTTAGGCGGACCAATTATGAGTTTATTATTCGGTATTACTTCAGGTTACATATACATGGTGAGCTATTATCAATATCTTTTATATTTTTCCGTTTTCCACTTTGTGATTTTTGCAGTTACAATCGTGCCGATAAAAGGAACGCTTCTGAGTGATGGCATGCAATTTCTCATTTTAATTAAAGATGATGAAAAAGCTAAGCAACATTTATATACGATTCAAATATCGAGTGAGTTATTTAGTTATAAAAGACCGAAAGATTGGGATGAGAGATTAGTAGAACTTAGTGAGGAAAAATTAAAAGAGGATAAAAGTATAAGAGAGATAATGAGCGGACTTATGCTCGTCTTTTATGCCCGAGCTGATCAAAAGGGAATAGAAAGAGCGATACCGTATATAGAACAAATTGTTCAGCTATCTGTAACGAAGGAAAATAGATTTTTCGTTGGTAGTTTTCATAGTTGGTATCTTTTATATAAAGCTCTTTATCAGATGGATAGCCTTTCTCTGCAAGAAGCAAAGGAACATGCAAAGGCCATTACCAAAATGGATTTAAACGGATATTACCGTACACAAGGAATTATTAAATATTTAGAGGACGATATGGAAGCTTCCCGCTTTTATATGAAGAAAGCTGATAAAGAATTGGAGAGTGCTGAGAAGAGTGGAATGGGATATTTACAAGTAGAGAGAGAATGGTTTGAGCAGCTACAGGCGAGGGTATCTTACGATGGGTGAGGTATCCTCTTTTTTATATGTCATCTTATTCGATTTCATAAAAAACGAAGTACAGGTAGAATAAAAGAGATAGGAGGAGATACATATGGAAATTTTATCGATTATTTTGATAGTCTTGCTCATTTATGCTGTTTTTAAAGTGGCGTATGTAGCATTAAAGGTACTCGCGATCCTATTAATTATCTTTTTAATCGTTGAGTTCGGCAGTAAGTTACTTGGGGGATAGGCATGTTGTGCGTTTTGAGTGTCGAACCGTCGATATAATGAAAAAATCGCTGATATAAGTGGAGAAACGATGGATATATTTTAAAAATCGTTGATATATTTAATTGAATACTAAGTGGGGTATATGGGAAAGAAGTTGCCGTGGAGGTAACTTCTTTTTATTTTGGTGATGGGGTATGAACAGGAAAGAACAGGAAAGAACAGTAAACAAAAAAGCTGGAAGAATATCTTCCAGCTTACGAGTTACTTTCAATTTGACGACCATTTTCTTCTTCAGTGTCCTGTAATAGATTGAATACGTCTGCTAGGCAGAATGCGATAAACCAAGTCCATAGACCGTGGAAGAAAGCTGAGCTTAATTGAAGTGGTAATGTATAGTTTGTCATTGAGTAGGAAATACATCCACCAACGATTCCGATCATTGTTAATAACATTGTTTTTTGAGCATTTTCTTCTGGATTGAAGAGGAAGAAAATGTATCCGCCTAAAATTGAAGCGCTTACAAGGGTTTCGATTCCATTAAAAATGATATTCTCTCCAAGCTCTGTGTTTGTCCAGAAACAGATCACGCCGCCGACGATCGCAAATAGGACAGCTAGTGTGTATCGTATATATTGATTCATATGTTCATCTCCTTATGTAATAAGATGATTTGGAAGTCAAAAAGGTAGGTATAGTATATTGAAGTGAATTTTAGTTGTACGTATCTTTTATAAAAAGATCAGTGAAGAATAACTAAGATGATCGGTTTTTTTAAACCGTTACGTGTATGGTGTCTGAAATATACCCGACTGCTCGTTTCTTTTTGCTTATAAAAATAAGAGAAACTTCCAAGTCTATATACTCTTTTTTGTAAGTCTAGTTTTATTATAACATATTTAGTGATACAATAATAGAATTATCTGATTTTGTAATAAGTGTAAAAAATAAAAAACGCAAGGAATTGTAGTTCCTTGCGTTTTTTTATATACGTTTGAAACGGCCGACAATTTCAACTGTTTCAGTAATGTTCATAAATGCTTTATTATCCACTTGGCGGATAATACGTTTCATTTCGCCCAACTCGTAGCGAGTTACGACAGTGTAAATCATTTTTTTCTTATGGTTTGTATAGCCGCCGACAGCATCTACCATTGTTACGCCACGTATGCCGTGATGTAATAGTGAGCTTTTTATTTCCTCACCTTTTTCTGTAATTGTCATTATCGTTAATTTAATATGTTTTGTATGCACGGCATCAATTACTTTGCTGACTACAAACCGACTAATTAACGTATAAAGCGTAATATCCCATCCGAAAATAAATCCTGCTGCAACAAGTAAGATTAAGTTGAATCCAAAGATGATTGCTCCAATTGAAACATCGCGATGTTTCGCTACAATCAATCCAACAACATCAAAACCACCTGTTGAAGAAGCAAATCGGAATATGATTCCTGAGGCAGCACCGCAGATGACACCACCGAATACAGAAGACAGTAAAATATCGTCTGAAACTTGGTGTACTGGGATAATGTTCATCGCTAAAGATGATACAGCCACAAAGTATGCCGTTAAAAAGGTTGTCTTCTTTCCTAAGTAAAAGTGACTTAAAATAAGAAGTGGAATGTTTAGTAAAAAGATAAGTGCTCCGATATTGTAGTGCATTAAATAACCGATAATCATCCCTACACCAGCGAACCCACCGCTAATCATATTATGCGGGATAAAAAACATATTCATAGAAATTGCATACAAAATAGAAGCTATAAAAATAACAACTAACTGTATGATAAATTCTAAATGAAATGTTTTAGCTGCTGGGAAGGATAAAAAGGCGGTGTCGGGAACGTAATCGGCGTCTCCTAGTTGACCCATAGTATGTTTCATCTCCATATTCATTTTTGATTACAAGAAGAGAATAAAGCTTTTTTCAAAAACTGGCAATAGTTTTATTATAATGCAAAAATTTTATAAATTTCTAACAAATTAAACCTATTCAAAGATACGTGTGAATATACTAAAGAAAGCGAATACATTGGTTTTCTAGCATAATTTTTTGAGAAAATATGCAAAAAAACTTTTGAGAACAAAAGGAAATAGAGAATGTTTGCTGAATATGCTAAAATGACTTTATTAAGGATGTGAAGCGATGGAATTTTTATTGCAGGATGCAATTCTATATATATCGTTTGTAACGACAGCGCTTTGTGTATTAGAAGTCTTTTTTCTTGCTAACGTTTCTCGCTTTGTGCGTCAGCAAGCATCGAGCGGTAGACAGAGAGCTTTTAAACTAGTAGATACGTGTGAAGAGGGTACAAGAAATGTACCGCTATTTTCTATTTTTTATAAATATGGAATGATTCGTTCTGTCCGCAGACAAGAATCGAGTGGAGAGAGTGACGAGGTAGGTCCGTATACACCAATGTTTCGCTAATTAATTACGAAACATTGGAGGAATGAACATGTTAAAATCATACCGAGCTAGGCTCATTAGTTTATCATTATTACTTGTTTTTGTTTTATCTGGCTGCAGCAATGCAGGTACAATTGATTCACATAGTACGGGAATTTGGAACCATTATTTCGTATATCCAATCTCATTTATGATTCAATTTGTTGCTCATCATATACCTGGAGCTAGCTTCGGGATTGCCATCATTATCATGACGCTCGTTATTCGTTCAGCAATGATTCCATTAGCTGTTTCGCAATATCGTAGCCAAGCGAAAATGAAAAAAATGCAACCTGAATTACAGAAGCTGAAACAGAAATACGGTGATGTGGGTAAAGATCTTGAAAAACAAAAGCAGTATCAAAAAGAAATGTCAGAACTAATGAAATCAGGCGGTTGGAATCCGTTAGCTGGGTGCTGGCCAATCTTTATACAAATGCCGATTTTCTCTGCTTTGTATTATGCCATTAGCCGAACTGAAGAGATTCGTACATCTTCATTTTTATGGGTGAACCTAGGACATGCAGATCCATATCATATATTACCGATTATCGCAGCGTTAACAACATTTATTCAAATGAAGGTGTTCCAATCAAATGTAACGCCTGGAGAACAAGTTCAAATGCTGAAAATACAGCAAATTATGATGCCTGCAATGATTCTATTTATGGGATTTGCGGCGCCATCAGGACTGGTGCTGTATTGGATTACAGGTAACTTATTTACAATGACACAAACAATTGTATTAAGAAAAGTAATAGAACGTGAAGAATTACAATTACAAAAAGCTTAGAAAAACGCCGCTCGTGATGAGCGGTGTTTTTTATTTAAATCGTTAAGGAAATTTTAAGAAACCAACATTACTATTGGCATTGTATACGAAAGTGTACATGCTTTAGAACTATGAAGGAGGAAATTTCCTATGAAGAAGAAAACAGTTGGGTATTTAGTAATTGCAGGTGCTCTATCATTTGGAATTGTAGGAGGAGCTGGTATACCAGCGTTTGCGGCAACTAATACTCCAGCAGCTGAGCAAGTTACAAAAGGAACTGCAAAGAAGAATTTAGATGAAGCAACAAAACAAAAAGTAAAAACGATTATGGATGATACAAAGAAACAGTTAGAGGAACTAGGTGTGAAACTTCCAGAGAAGGAGAAACGCAAAGACATGCTTGCGGACTTAGATGAGGCGACAAAAGAAAAAGCGAAGTCGATTCTAGAGCAAGAAAAATCCGGGAAATTAACTCGCGAACAAGCAAATGAGGAATTAACAAAGCTAGGCGTGAAATTCCCAGAGAAAGGTAAGCACAAAGATATATTCGCGAATTTAGATGAGGCGACAAAAGAAAAAGCGAAGTCCATTTTTGAGCAAGAAAAGTCCGGAGCATTAACGCATGAGCAAGTGAAAGAGAAATTGAAAGAGTTAGGCGTAACGCTTCCAGAGAAAGGGAAGCACGGTGACATGTTCGCGGATTTAGATGGGGCGACAAAAGAAAAAGCGGAAGTAATTTTGAAGCAAGAAAAGTCTGGAACACTAACTCGTGAGCAAGCGAAAGCGAAGTTGAAAGAACTAGGTGTGAAATTCCCAGAGAAAGGGAAGCACGGTGATATGTTCGTGAATCTAGATGAGGCGACAAAAGAAAAAGCGAAGTCTATTTTTGAGCAAGAAAAGTCCGGGAAATTAACTCGCGAGCAAGCGAAAGAAGAATTGACAAAACTAGGTGTGAATCTTCCAGAGAAAGGGAAGCATGAAGACATCTTTGCAAACTTAGATGAGGTGACAAAAGAAAAAGCGAAAGCGATTCTAGAAAAGGAAAAGAAACAATTAGCAGATTTAAATGTGGATCTTCCAAATCATAAATTTTTTATGAAAAAAGATGATAAATAATTGAACTATGTAGTATCTTTCGTGCGGGCAACCGAAAGGTACATACGACAAATGCGAGGACCGATTTCTGTAAGCAGAAATCGGTCCCTTTTAATGATTCATTGAAATTCTTTTCATTGTTAGTATGTATCCAAAGATGCAGTAGAAGATTGCAAAACCGATAAACACTTCAGTATATCGGTATTTACCTAATACGTAGAAGGAAGCAGCTGGTATAATAGCTACCGCTAAAATGCTATAACCAGGATAATTATATCGATACATGATAGCGAATATAAAAGAAAGAACCGTAGCGTTGATACAAAAAATAGCAATCATTATTAGTACACCTTCTACATTGATTATACCATTTTTAGGGAAATAGAGAAAAATGGTAACTTCTGTTATAATATAAGAAGAGAAATGTTTCTTATGTTATATAAAAAATATATTGATTTTTTCTAACAATTCAATATAATGGGAAACAACTACAAAATTCGACATCAAGAAGTGATGATGAGGATATGATCAGTTTTTTACGATTATCAGAGAGGGAGGCCTTTGGCTGTGAGCTTCCTAATACGGGAAAATCGATTACCACCTCTGAACTGCAGCAGTGAACGTATATCTAGTAATTGCATGCCGGCAAAAACCGTTATTTAGACTTGAGAAATTGGTGAAGTGTGTCACTTTACTAATTGAAACAAGGGTGGAACCACGAATACAACACTCGTCCCTTTTTTAGGGAGGAGTGTTTTTTTATTTCATTTTTGCATCACACTAGAATTGGAAGGAGGATACGCAGCATGCATCATGATGAGAAAAACAAAATTGGTTTAACAGTAGCACTTTCTATCGTAGTAGGCACTATTATTGGGTCTGGTGTGTTTATGAAACCAGGGAGCGTATTAGATTACTCAGGGAGTTCTAATATGGCTATTCTTGCTTGGGTAATTGGTGGTCTGTTGACGTTAGCAAGTGGTTTAACAGTAGCCGAAATTGGAGCGCAAATTCCGAAAAATGGTGGGTTGTATACGTATTTAGAGGAGATTTACGGAAGTTTTTGGGGGTATTTATCTGGCTGGATGCAAACAATTGTTTATGGACCAGCTATTATTGGAACGTTAGGTTTGTATTTTAGTTCTTTAATGATGAATTTTTTCTATTTAGATAAAGTCTGGAATTTACCAATCGCAATTGGAACAGTTGTGTTCCTAGGCGTTATAAATAGTTTGGGAACAAAATATGGGGGCATCGTCCAAACGGTTACGACAGTTGGGAAGATGATTCCAATTATATTAATTGTTGTGCTAGGGTTTTGGAAAGGGAATAGTGATATCTTCAACGTAGTTGTACCGATATCAGAAAATCAAAGTATCGGGATGGCAATTTTAGCAACTTTATTTGCCTATGATGGCTGGATTTTGCTTGCTTCTATTGGCGGAGAAATGAAGAATCCAACAAAGTTATTACCGAAGGCAATGACAGTTGGGATTTTAATTGTAACAGCTGCTTACGTATTAATTAACTTAGCGTTATTAAATGTATTACCAGCAGCGAAAATTGTAGCCCTTGGAGAAAACGCAACGGCGACAGCTGCGGGAATGTTACTTGGAGAATATGGCGGGAAAATTATTAGTATTGGTATTATCATTTCTATTTTCGGTTGTTTAAATGGAAAGATTTTAACATTCCCACGTATTCCGATGTCGATGGCAGAGCGTGGACACCTTCCGTTTTCTAAGTTTATTGCAAAAGAAAATTCGAGATTTAAAACACCAGCAAATGCGATTACTGTTGAAATCATATTAGGAATTATTTTAATGATTATTAGTGATCCGAATAAGCTATCCGAGATTTCCGTATTCATTATTTATATTTTCTATGTAATGACATTTATAGGTGTCTTCATTTTAAGAAAACGTAACAAGAATAAAGAGCGTGCATACAGTGTACCGTTATTCCCAATCGTACCAATCGTCGCGATTTTAGGATCATTGTTTGTACTTGGAAGTGCGATTATTAACGATCCGGTAAGCTGCTTCTTATCAATTGGAATTGTATTTACTGGACTTCCGGTATATTGGTACTTAAATAAGAAGAAAGAAACTGGAGTTTAATGATTGAAGGGCAGGCGTATTATACGCCTGCTTTTTTGCTGTAAAAAAATTTGTACTTGCGTCCACTTTCTCTTTTGGTTACTATAATGGTAGTAACCAAAAGAGAAAGTGTGGGGAAAGGCTTGAATTTTCGTGTATATATTTTAGCTATTGCGGCTTTCGTAGTCGGAACGGTTGAGCTAATTATAGGAGGAACGCTTGATTTAGTTGCTAATGATTTAGGTGTGTCGATTAGTGCAGCTGGTCAGCTTATTACAATATTTTCAGTAGTATTCGCTCTATCGGGGCCAGTTTTATTAGCATTAACAGGCAAGTTTGAAAGAAAGAAATTGTATGTTGTGGCATTATCAATTTTCTTAATTGGAAATATCATTTCGGCATTTAGTGTGAATTACGAGATGTTAATGTTCTCGAGAGTAATTTGTGCAGCGAGTGGATCGCTTATTATTGCACTATCGGTAACACTTGCTTCTAGTGTAGTAGAGCCGCATTTCCGTGCGCGTGCAATTGGAATCATTTTCATGGGTATTAGTGGATCACTCGTACTTGGAGTACCGCTAGGTCTTGTGCTCGGAAATGCATATGGATGGCGTGCACCATTTGTATTAATTTCAATATTAACGGTTATGGCGATTGCTTGTATTTCGTTGTTCTTAACGAAAGTACCAGCGACATCGGTATTATCAATAAGAGAACAAATTGCTACGTTAAAGGATAAAAAAATTGTAAGCGCACAGTTAACATCATTTTTATTTTTAACAGGTCATTTAACGCTATACGCATATTTAACACCGTTTTTAAAAGATGTGATGCATGTTGAAGCAAATTGGATTAGTGTGTTTTACTTCATTTTCGGAATTGCAGCGGTACTTGGAGGTGGCCTTGGAGGCTGGCTTGCTGATAAATGGGGATCGAAGAAAAGTATTATTTCCATCATTATCGTATTTGCATGTGCAATCTTTATGTTGCCGATGATGACATTCTCATTCCCGCTTTTCATTATTATGATGGGGCTTTGGAGTATGCTGAGCTGGGCAATTTCGCCAGCACAGCAAAACTATTTAATTGAAATTGCGCCAGAATCAGCTGGTATTCAGCAAGGTTTAAATAACTCTGCACTTCATTTAGGAATTGCACTTGGCTCAACAGTGGGCGGAGTGGTTATTGAGAAATCATCTGTTATATATAACGCTTGGGTAGGCGGCGTTTTCATTATATTGGCACTGCTTTGTGCGATTTTCTCTATTACGAGAGGACGTTCGAATCAGCTTACGAAAGAAGAATCTATCATTTGATAGGTTCTTTTTTGTGTGAAAAATTGCAGGGGTTAGTAGAGAAATGGAGAAGGGAGTATATAGCGAGGTGATAGTATATGGAGTCTAATTTTTCAATTATTGGTTTTCTAATTTCTTTAGTCCCATTATTTCTTATTATTTTTGTATTTAGATGGATTCGTTTCATCTATCAGAATTCTGAGAAACAAGTAGAGCAAAATGAGAAGATTATTGAGCTTTTGATGGAGATAAAGGAGCAAAAAAAATCGTAAAATGAACGTTCTGTATTTACAAATCAAAACCATCCGAAAAACCAACTACATAAAATTAAATTAGCGAAAGCGTAAAAAAGAGCTGTACCAAATGAGTATGTAAAACTCCGTTTGGTACAGCTTTTTTTGTATGAAAAATTATATTATCTATTCAAATGGTAGAATCGATTTTGGGAATTGTTAATACCTCAACTTCATCAACAATTCCTTAATTTCCTCATCCTGCATAAAGAGATCATGGTGCTTCTCTGTAATCTTCGCAAGTGCAACGTCATGATAGAAGAACTCCGTAAAGAACTTCACGAAAGGTTGTGACATTGTTTTCATCGCTTGCCATGATTCTTGCTCTACACCAGCAAATAAAATTTCACTATCGTCAACGATGAGTAGTAAATAACGCTCTAATGCGTTAGGTTCTTGAGCTGGGATTAAAAAATGCATGTTTTCTAAGTCAGTTTCCACTTTTCCAACTATGAGGGACTCGACTTGGACGCCTTGTTTTGCTTTTTGTTCTAGTAAAGGAAGATATTCTAAAAGGGTATCGTTCCATGCGGAGATGCGTATGGATTCTTTCGCATCTTCTACAAGTTGCCTACTTTGTACTTTAATAGAAGACTGCATTTTTAAACTCCAAACGCGGTCATCTGTAAATGATTTTTTAGAAATATTATTTTCAAGTTCTTTAATATTAGATTGGAATTCTGTCGTTAACTTTTCAATTGCTAGCTTGAGTGGTAATGCTGTATACAATTTTTTCTTTTCAGAAACAGAATCCATTACCATCCCTTTATCAATGAGTCGTGCTAACACTTCGTATATTTTTGCTTTTGGAACACCTGAATGTTTAACGATAGTTGTTGCATCTAATGGGTCATTGCTTGATACGACAACTTCATAAGCTTGGCTTTCATATTGTGAGAAACCGAATTTTTGTAGCATAGTTCCCTCCGAACGAATGAGATTATATGTTAAGGATAATGAACTATTTGTTTTTACACAAGTGTTGAGATAACAAGTAAGTTGATTGAAATGAGAATAAATTTCAATTTTTTAAACTATATGGATTGAGCTTTCTGATTTATCTATTATACTTAATATAGTGATTAATACGATTAAATTTTACCGAGAAGGGGATGCTTGAGGGAATATGTTGAGAAGTTTACGTTTAAAAATTGCAGTAGTATTTTCGGTACTTATTTCTATGATGTTCGTAATATTAGGTACAGCTATGTATCAATTACAGAAAGAAAAGGAAGTGCGTTCCTTAGACCAGTATTCTCAAAATACGATGGACCTTGTGACAGAGCAACTTACGACATTTGTTCAAAGAACTGATGAAGATATGGGGTATTACGCGAACAGTGAGATGATTCGTAATATGATTCAAGATGGGGTTACTCCAGAAGAGGAAGCGTTTTTAACGAAAGAGTTTGCAGAGTATAAAAAGAATCATCCCGGTATTTTAGATTTATATATTGGTACGAAAGATAAAAAAACATTAAGTGCCAATCTTGCTGAAGGTGGGCAAGTGCCAGAAGGATATGATCCAACGACAAGAACGTGGTATAAAGATTCAGAGGCTGATGTGAAAAGGGTTCATTGGGGACAACCTTCTTATGAAATTGCGACAGGAAAGTTAAGTGTAGGGGTTTCTAAAGCAATTACAGCTCAAGATGGATCTGTATTAGGCGTTGTTGCGATGGATGTATCGCTCGGAACAATTCAGAAATTGCTTCACAATATTCAATACAATAATGACGGAGAAATGTTTATTATAAATGATAAAAATATGGCTCTTGTTTATCCAGAAAAAGTAGGGAAAGATGTTTCTAAAGAGCCACTTATGAAGAGTTTAAATAAAGAGGTAACAAAATATGCTGTCACTACATTAAAAGGTGAAGATGTAGTTGTTTATAGTCAGTCATTTGATGCGATGAAATGGAAGATAGGAATCTTTTATCCGAAACAAACGATTGATGGATTGTTAAGTAGTACGAGAAATACAGTTATTATAATGGCGTGTATTAGTTTATTAGTTGGAATAGTAGCATCATATTTATTCTCAAGAAGATTAGCAAGACCATTACAACTATTAACAAATCACGTTCAAAAAGTAGCGGAAGGTGATTTAACACTACAAATGAAGGTGACAAGTAAAGATGAGGTTGGTATGCTTACGACTCACTTTAATGATATGGTTGAGCAAATGAATGAAATGGTAAGTAAAATTAAAAATAGTGTATCGACAGTACAGAAATCGACTCACAATCTGCATTATTTAACGAATGAAACTGTAGCAGCTAGTAGAGAAGTATCAGGTGCAATGGATGATGTGAGCGGAGGAGCGTCCACTCTTGCTAATAGTGTAGATGAAGTTTCAGAACAGCTCGAGAATATGGCGCAGTCAGTGGAACAAATGAATAACTCCGTTGGTGAAATAAAAGGAGTGGCTGGCAAAGCTGAAGAGGCATCTAAGCAAGGATTAAATATGATGCGTAATTTAGTTCGTACAAGAGAACAATCATCTTCTATCGTTGTTCATACGGAAGAAGCGTCCGGTAAGTTAGAGCAAAGGGTTGGATCGATTCAAAATGTGGTAGAACTTATAAAAGGTCTTTCGGATCAAACGAATTTACTGGCTTTAAACGCTTCAATTGAAGCAGCACGTGCAGGTGAGCAAGGTAAGGGCTTTGCTGTTGTTGCTGAAGAGGTTCGGAAATTAGCTGAACAATCAAAAGAGGCAACGGGTGAGATTACAATAATGATTAGCGATGTGCAGTTAGAAGTAAAACGAGTTGTAGAAGTTGTAAGTAAATTGAAAGACATTGCGGATATACAAAATAAAGTTACGACAGAGGCGGAGACAGAATTCCGCACAATTATGTCAGTTGTAAATACTATTAGTACCTCAGTTGAAAAAATTGTAGAAGAGGTAAATAACATAGGTCACGAGCAAGAAGAAATTACAGAAGTTATGCAAACAATTGCTAGCACGAGTCAAGAGAGTGCAGCTGTTTCTGAAGAGGTAAATGCAGCAACTGAGTCACAAGTGAATCATTTAGAAAAAGTAGCTCATACGATGGAAAGTTTGACAGAGAATATGCAGGACTTAGAAAGATTGGTTGAGCAGTTTAAAGTAGAAGAGTAACGTATTAGTAAAATGATGAGAATTTCGGTAAAATAGACAATGGATATATAAGAAGCAGTAATAGGAGGAAGATTATTATGGCAATTGTTGATGTATCGATTATTCCAGTAGGAACAGGTAATCCAAGTGTTAGTGAATATGTAGCAGAAGTACAAAAGGTACTAGAGAAAAATGCTGATCGCGTGAAGTATCAATTAACACCGATGAATACAGTAATTGAAGGAGATCTTCCTGTCATTTTAGAAGTCATTCAACAAATGCATGAAGTTCCATACGCGAAAGGTGCACAGCGCGTTGCGACAACAATTCGTATCGATGATCGCCGTGATAAAGTAAGTACGATGGAGAAGAAATTAAACTCTGTTCGATCAAAATTATAAGAAAAAGCAGCGATCTTCGCTGCTTTTTTCATATAGGAGGAAAATAAGATGAGTGAAAAGTTTAATGAGCAGTTTGACGGCTTGCTAGAGAAATACACGGAACTATTACTTGGAGAGAGCAACGAAGAGCGAAAAGAGCAGGTACAGAAATGGGCACTTTATTCTTATATGGCTAAGACGATGCCAGCTTTAGTGAAACATTGGAATGAGACGTATCCAGATGCAAAAGAAGAGATGGTACAGTTAATTACGAATATTAAAAAGCTGAATGATGAGAAGCGAAATGAGAAGTAAGAAGGCTTGAGATAATGTTACCTCAAGTTTTTGTTATTAATATCCTTATATAATTTACATGAAATATAAATGGTTTTGTGAGCATGTCGAATATTTTCGGCATGCTCATTTTTTCCCTAGTAAACCCGTTTTTTCTGAATGTCGAAAAATATTTTCTTCATATTTATAAACGAGAATATAGGGTTTTAAATGTTTTGATAGTATTTTATAAATTATCTAAATAATTATTTGTATCAAATAATTTTAAACAATGATATAATTTTGAAGAGGGGTAAAAAACAGATAAATTATAGTCGTAGGGGTGAATTACATGGAACAATTAATGCGAAATTCGTTTCTTTTCTTATCTAAAAATAAAGCGCTAACAAAACTGGCTAAAAAGTACGGTTTACGCTTTGGTGCAGGTCGCTTCGTCGCAGGGGAAACGATTGAATTAGCGACAGCTGCAATTAAAGCATTAAATAAGCAAGGTCTTTGTGTAACAATCGATTATTTAGGTGAATTCGTTGATAACGAAGCGGAAGCAAATGAAATGGCCAGCGAATCGATTGAAGCGATTCGTGCAATTGGAAGAGAAGGTCTTAATTCACAGCTTTCTTTAAAGATGACTTCTATGGGATTAGATATCTCCGACGAAATCGTAATGAACAATATGCGCCGTATTTTAGAAGCTGCAAAAGAAAACGGTGTGTTTATTACAATTGATATGGAAGACTATACGCGCTGCGGAAAAACAATTGATATCTTTAAACAATTAAAATCTGAATACGATAATATTGGTACTGTTATTCAAGCTTATTTATATCGTACAGAAAAAGATATTGAAGATTTAAACGCTTATAATCCTAATTTACGTCTTGTAAAAGGGGCCTATAAAGAACCTGAAGAAGTAGCGTTCCCGGAAAAGAAAGATGTAGATGACAATTATAAAAAAATTATTAAAATGCACTTATTAAATGGAAATTACACTGCAATTGCTTCGCATGACGAAGCGATTATTGAATATACGAAAAAACTTGCGGAAGAACACAACATTCCAAGGGATCAATTTGAATTCCAAATGTTATTTGGTATTCGTACAGAGCGTCAACTTGAGCTAGTAAAAGAAGGTTACAAAATGCGCGTTTACGTGCCTTATGGAAACGACTGGTATGGCTATTTCATGCGCCGTCTAGCAGAACGTCCAGCAAACGTTGCGTTCGTATTAAAAGGTATGATCAAAAAATAACCAAGGAGAAAATACTCCTTGGTTATTTTAATTGCTGAAATGCGTAGTGCGCCATTTTCTTCGTATCAGGATATAGCTGCGTACGAGTAGAAGATAACACGACGTTAATGACGCGTTTACCGTCTTTTTCATCAACTGTTACGACTGTGTATTTTCCGAGTGCTGATAAACCGCTTTTACTTCCAATCGCATATGGATCATCATATAGTTCTTCCCGTCCATAGTTTGCGATTTTCGGAGAACGCTCTGAAGTATGTAGTGTTGTATGTATTGAATTCATATATTCTAAAACGATCGGATACTTCAAGGCTTCTTTCGTAATAATAGCAATGTCATATGGTGATACTTTATTTCCAAGTGCATCAGCACCGCTTGCGTTTTTGAAAGTCGCATGTTTTGTCCCAAGTTCCTTCGCCCTAGCGTTCATCATTTTCACAAACTCATTTTTTGATCCTGCGATATGTTCTGCAATTGACTCAGCGATTGGGTCTGCACTAATAATAAGCATAAGTTTTAATGCCTCATCACGTTTTAACTTTTCACCCGCGCGAAGCTTAATCTTCTTACTTTGACTTTCCGTTTTAATCGCATTCTCTGTAACCGTAATTTCTTCATCTTCTTTCACATTTTCTAGTAAGAGTAAGGTAGTCATCATTTTCCCTATACTAGCCGGATAAGAGCGTTCATCTTCCCGTTTTCCATACAAAATTTCACCTGTGTCTGCATCGATTGTAATCCCGTATTGCCCAGTAATGTTAGGCTGATCTGCTCTTACAACTTGTTGCCTTTGTGCATAAGAGAAGAAAATCATCCCTGTAAATAGTGTGGCAATCATTACAATCATAATTATTGTTCGTTTCATCGTCGTTCCCTCTTTTGTTTTCCATATGTACAAATAAATTGGGCAGAAAAAGCAGCCATTAATCATTATGCCACGTTCTCTGCCCAAAAATATAGCGTTATTTTTCGCCCATATTATGCTTCTTATATTGTTGGTTATTACCTTGACGCCCTTTTTCAACACCTTGATTATGCGGGCCTGCATTTCCAGTTACGCTTGCTGCGCTAATTCCAGCTTTTGAAGGGTTCTTCTTAAGTTTTGCCATATATATTCCCCCAGTTTCGTCAGATTATAAAAAGGAAAAGTGCATTTTAATGAAGAAAATACACATGTATAGCATAGCCAAATGAAAGAAATATATTTATTTCAGAAAATTTTATCAATAAATATATTGCGAAAATTCAAACTGTATCATATATTTATTAGTAGAGGCTCACTCATTGATTGCGACTTATGTCGAAAAATTGAATGAGCATTCATTCAAGAATAGGGGGAGAAATGGATGTTCCAAATTAAAAAGGCTGCTGTTCTAGGTTCAGGCGTAATGGGTTCAGGAATTGCGGCACACTTAGCTAATATTGGTATTCCGACATTATTGCTTGATATTGTACCACCTGCGCTTACGAAAGAAGAAGAAGCGAAGGGACTTACATTAGAACATAAAAGTGTGAGAAATCGTTTTAGTAATACGGCTGTGCAAAAACTATTAAAGCAAAAACCAGCTCCTCTGACAGTGAAAGGAAATTTAGCACTGATTGAAGCAGGTAACTTAGAAGATGATCTTGAGCGTCTAGCTGATGTAGATTGGATTATTGAAGTAGTAGTTGAAAACTTAGATATAAAGAAGAAACTATTTGAAAAAATAGATGCTGTTCGTAAACCAGGCTCAATTGTGAGCTCAAATACATCAGGCATTTCCGTTGAAAAAATGGCAGAGGGTCGTTCAGACGACTTCCAGAAACACTTCTTAGGAACACACTTTTTTAACCCACCACGATATTTAAAACTTCTAGAGGTAATACCGACGAAAGAAACTGATCCACAAGTATTAAGCTTCATGAAACTATTTGGCGAAGACGTTCTTGGAAAAGGCGTTGTTATCGCAAAAGACACACCAAACTTTATTGGAAACCGCATCGGTACGTATGGCTTGCTTGTGACGCTTCAAGAAATGATTAAGCGTGGCTATAGCATTGGAGAAGTTGACTCTGTAACAGGTCCATTAATTGGTCGTCCGAAGAGCGCAACGTTCCGTACATTAGATGTTGTTGGTTTAGATACATTTGTACACGTTGCAAATAACGTATATGAAAATGTACAAGAAGAAGAGCGTGATGTATTTAAAGTACCTGCTTTCATGCATGACATGCTTGATAAAAAATGGCTTGGAAGCAAAACAGGTCAAGGCTTCTTCTTAAAACAAGGAAAAGAAATTTTAGAATTAAACCCTGAAACGATGGAATACGAAGCGCGCAAAAAATTAAAAGCTGCATCCGTAGAGTTAAGTAAGCAAGAAAAAGGATTAGCGAATAAATTGAAAGCGCTTGTATACGCGAAAGATCGCGCAGGAGAGTTGTTATGGAATATTATCACACCAACTCTTTTATACTCTGCAAAACTTCATAAAGAAATTGCTGACGATATCGTTGCAATTGACCAAGCGATGAAATGGGGCTTCGGATGGGAGCAAGGACCATTCGAAATTTGGGATGCAATCGGCGTTGAAAAGTCTGTTCAAAAGATGGAAGAAAACGGCGCAGTTGTTCCTACTTGGGTGAAAGAAATGGTAGAGAAAGGTTTCACTACTTTCTATAAACATGATAACGGCGATAGCTACTATTACGACAATGGTGAATATAAGCTAATCGAACGTAACAAAAAAGCAATTTCTCTTAAGCAGTTAAAAGAGAAAAACGGTGTGTTAAAGAAAAATAGCGGAGCGAGCTTAATTGATTTAGGCGATGGTATCCTTTGCTTAGAATTCCATTCGAAGAGCAATGCAATCGGTATGGATATTACGCAAATGATTAACTACGCTGTTGATGAAGTAGAGAAAAATTATAAAGGTCTTGTTATCGGAAACCAATCGAAGAACTTCTGCGTTGGTGCGAACCTTGCAATGATCTTAATGGAAGCACAAGACGACAACTACTTTGAAATTGAGTGGGTTGTGAAAAACTTCCAAGATGCAATGACGAAAATTAAGTACTCTTCTAAGCCAGTTGTAGCGGCGCCATATGGTATGACGCTTGGCGGTGGTACAGAAGTTTGTTTACCAGCAGCGAGCATTCAAGCTTCTAGCGAAACATATATGGGCTTAGTAGAAGTAGGTGTTGGATTAATCCCTGGCGGAGGCGGTAACAAAGAGTTATACATTAAACACTTAAACAAAATGGCAAACGGTGTAGAATTCGACTTACAAAAAGTTGCGAATAAAGTATTCGAATCTGTAGCGATGGCGAAAGTTTCTACATCAGCACAAGAAGCTGTATCGAACAACTTCTTAGGCGATAAAGACGGTATTAGTGTGAATGGTGATCACTTACTATATGATGCGAAACAAAAAGCACTTTCTTTATATGAAGCAGGTTATAAAGCACCTATCCGCAAAAAGATACCAGTTGTTGGTGAGACAGGATATGCAGCGCTTGTACTTGGTGCAGAGGCAATGCATTTATCAGGTTACATTTCTGAACATGATCTGCACATTGCGAAGAAACTGGCATATGTCATTGCGGGCGGAAAAGTGCCGTACGGAACAGAAGTTGATGAGCAGTATTTATTAGATGTAGAACGTGAAGCATTTATTAGCTTAGTAAGTGAGATGAAATCACAAGCAAGAATGCAGCACATGCTTGTAAAAGGAAAACCATTACGTAACTAATAACGAGGGGAGATATCGTTCATGAGAGAAGCTGTCATTGTTGCGGGAGCAAGAACACCAATTGGAAAAGCAAAGAGGGGTTCATTAAAAACAGTTCGTCCTGACGATCTAGGGGCGTTAGTAGTAAAAGAAACGTTAAAGCGTGCGAATTATGAAGGACCAATCGATGATTTAATTTTCGGTTGTGCGATGCCAGAAGCAGAGCAAGGTTTAAATATGGCTCGTAATATCGGCGGGCTAGCAGGACTTTCTTACGATGTTCCAGCTATTACAATTAACCGTTACTGTTCTTCAGGTTTACAAAGTATCGCTTACGGAGCAGAGCGCATTATGCTTGGTCACTCTGAAGCTGTATTATCAGGCGGAGCGGAATCAATGAGTTTAGTTCCAATGATGGGACACGTTGTTCGTCCGAATAGTCGCCTTGTAGAAGCAGCACCAGAATATTATATGGGTATGGGGCATACAGCAGAGCAAGTTGCTGTGAAATATGGAATTTCTCGTGAAGAACAAGATGCATTTGCAGTAAGAAGTCATCAACGTGCTGCGAAAGCATTAGCTGCAGGGAACTTTGCGGATGAAACAGTATCTGTAGATGTGACGTTACGCTCGGTTGGATCAAACAACAAACTGCAAGAAGAAACAATCATTTTCGCACAAGACGAAGGTGTAAGAGCAGAGACGACGCTAGACATTTTAGGTAAATTACGTCCAGCATTTAATGTTCGCGGTTCTGTAACGGCTGGTAACTCTTCACAAATGAGTGACGGTGCAGCATCTGTACTATTAATGGATCGTGAAAAAGCAGTGAGCGATGGCATGAAGCCACTTGCAAAATTCCGTTCATTCGCAGTAGCTGGAGTACCACCAGAAGTAATGGGAATCGGCCCAATTGCTGCAATTCCGAAAGCGTTAAAATTAGCTGGTTTAGAGCTATCTGATATCGGTCTATTTGAACTAAATGAAGCATTCGCTTCTCAATCTATCCAAGTTATTCGTGAACTTGGTCTAGATGAAGAAAAAGTAAACGTAAACGGCGGTGCAATCGCACTTGGACATCCACTTGGCTGTACAGGAGCGAAACTAACACTATCTCTTATTCACGAAATGAAACGTCGCAACCAACAATTCGGTATCGTAACAATGTGTATCGGCGGTGGAATGGGAGCAGCGGGAGTGTTTGAATTACTATAAAAAAAAGTGGAAGCGGCTCGCTCAGAACAAGAGGGCGCTAAAGCAAAGAATGGAAGCAACAAAGGTTTATAAAAAAAATGAGAGCCAGCTTCTTTCAAAATGAGAGAAGCGGCTTATGAAAATATGAAGGAGGAAATTTTTATGGAAAAAACAGTAGGAAATGCGGTTAAAGGCGGTAGCTTTTTAGTAGAGGAGATTACGATTGATCAAGTGTTTACGCCAGAAGATTTTTCATCTGAGCATAAAATGATTGCAAAAACGACAGAGGACTTTATCGTAAATGAAGTTCTTCCGGAGCTTGAATATTTAGAGCAACACGAATTTGATCGTTCTGTGCGTCTTTTAAAAGAAGCTGGTGAACTTGGTTTACTAGGCGCTGACGTACCAGAAGAGTACGGCGGAATTGGTCTTGATAAAGTAAGCTCAGCGTTAATCGCAGAGAAATTCTCGCGCGCTGGTGGTTTTGCAATCACTCACGGTGCTCACGTTGGTATCGGATCTTTACCAATCGTATTATTCGGTAACGAAGAGCAAAAGAAAAAATATTTACCACTACTTGCAACTGGTGAAAAATTAGCTGCATACGCATTAACTGAGCCAGGTTCAGGATCTGACGCATTAGGTGCAAAAACAACTGCACGTTTAAATGCAGAAGGTACGCATTACGTATTAAATGGTGAAAAACAATGGATTACAAACTCTGCATTCGCTGACGTATTTATCGTATACGCAAAAATAGACGGTGAGCACTTCTCAGCATTTATCGTAGAGAAAGACTACGCTGGTGTATCTACAAGCCCTGAAGAGAAGAAAATGGGTATTAAATGTTCTTCAACTCGTACGTTAATTTTAGAAGATGCGTTAGTACCGAAAGAAAACCTACTTGGTGAAATCGGTAAAGGCCATATTATTGCGTTCAACATTTTAAATATCGGTCGTTATAAATTAGGTGTTGGTACAGTTGGATCTGCGAAACGTGCAGTAGAAATTTCAGCACAATATGCAAATCAACGTCAACAATTCAAACAACCAATCGCTCGCTTCCCATTAATTCAAGAGAAACTTGCGAATATGGCAGCGAAAACATATGCAGCTGAAAGCTCTGTATATCGTACAGTAGGTTTATTCGAAAGCCGCATGAGCACATTATCTGAAGAAGAAGTAAAAGACGGTAAAGCAGTAGCAGCTTCTATCGCTGAATATGCAATCGAGTGCTCTTTAAATAAAGTATTCGGTTCTGAAGTGTTAGATTATACAGTAGATGAAGGTGTTCAAATTCACGGTGGTTACGGATTTATGGCAGAGTACGAGATTGAAAGAATGTACCGCGATTCTCGTATTAACCGTATTTTCGAAGGAACGAACGAAATTAACCGCCTAATCGTACCAGGTACGTTCTTACGTAAAGCGATGAAAGGTGAATTACCATTACTACAAAAAGCACAAAAATTACAAGAAGAGTTAATGATGATGATGCCAGAAGAAGTAGGCGATGAGCCATTAGCACTTCAAAAATATTTAGTAAAGAACGCGAAGAAAATCGGTTTAATGGTAGCTGGATTAGCAGCTCAAAAATACGGTAAAGCATTAGATAAAGAGCAAGAAATTCTTGTGAATATCGCTGACATCGTAAGCAATCTTTACGCAATGGAATCAGCTCTTCTTCGTACAGAAAAAGCAATTAAAACAACTGGTCTTGAAAAGAATAAACAAAAAGTGTTATACACTGAAGTATTCTGCCAAGAAGCATTCAACGAAATCGAAGCAGATGCGAAAGAAACACTTATCGCAGTTGAAAATGGCGACATGCTGCGCATGATGTTATCGTCATTACGTAAATTAACTCGCCACACACCACTTAACGTAATTCCGAAGAAACGTGAAATCGCTGCGAAAATTTTAGAAGATGAGCGTTACACAGTTTAATAGCTGTAAAGAAAAGTAGTCGTATAAACGGCTACTTTTCTTTTTTTTTTGTAAAAATGAAATTTTTAGTGACACAAAACTAATACCATTAGTATAATAAAACTAATGGTATTAGTTTTCGTGAAAAGGGAGATGGAAATATGAGAATGATGCATGAAAAAACGGTATATCAATTGTCATTTTTGCCAAGAGTGTTTCCTGTGAATTGTTACTTTGTGGAGGAAGAAGATGGTTTAACTTTAATTGATGCGGCTTTGCCATATAGTACAAAAGGTATTTTACAGGCGGCTGAGAAAATAGGGAAGCCAATTACTAAGATTGTATTAACACATGCGCATGATGATCACATCGGTGCATTAGACGCGTTAAAGGAAGTACTTCCTAATGTTCCAGTCTATATTTCTAAGCGGGACGCAAAGCTGTTAGAAGGAGATACGACGTTACAAAAGGATGAACCGAATATACCGATAAAAGGCGGTGTACCTAAAAAAGTAAAAACGGTACCTGATGTTTTATTGGAAGATGGCGACCGAGTTGGATCCCTTCTTGCGATTATGACACCGGGACATACGCCAGGCTCCATGTCATTTCTTGATGTACGAAATAAAGCTCTTATTGTCGGGGATGCATTCCAAACAAGAGGAGGTATGGCTGTTTCGGGACAAATGAAATTTTGGTTTCCGTTTCCTGCGATGGCAACGTGGAGCAAAGAAATATCATTACAAAGTGCAGAGAAGTTAAGTGAATATGAGCCTTCCTTGCTTGCGGCAGGACATGGGAAAATGATAAAGAATCCGGGCACTGTCATAAAACTTGCTATTAAGGAAGCTAAGCGGAATATAGAAGGTAGGAAAGAGGGATAATTTATGTCACCGAGAATCGGACTTACATTACAGAAAATTGTAGAAACAGCGGCAGAAATTGCAGATACAAATGGAATACAAGAAGTAACGTTAGCTTCATTAGCGAAAAGATTAGGGGTACGTTCACCCTCGCTATACAATCATGTGAACGGTTTACAAGATGTACGGAAAAATCTTGGTATGTACGGAATAAAACAGCTGCATAACAGACTGGAAGAAGCTGCTGAGGGTAAATGTATGGACGAAGCAATTCATGCTTTAGGAGAAGCGTATGTCGCATTCGTACGCAAACATCCTGGATTATATGAAGCAACTTTTTTACGAGAGGAAGAAGTAAGAAAAGCAGGTGACGGAATTGTAAAGCTTTGTCTTCAGGTTTTACAACAGTATGGCTTAGAGGGAGAGAATGCACTTCATGCGACACGTGGATTCAGAAGTATTTGTCATGGATTTGCGTCGATTGAACAGCAAGGTGGATTTGGTTTGCCACTAGATTTAGATAAAAGTTTACATGTATTATTGGAAACGTTTATTCAAGGATTACATGTAATGAGGGGTTGAATAGGAAGCAAAAAAACGTGAATTTGTTACTGATCATGCTTTTTGTATAGTAGGCTGCGGTTTGCTGGAGGCAAAATTACAAGTGGTAGTTGTGTTCTTAATTCTTTCGTTAATTATAGGTGTTGCAGCTTGAGTATGAATAAGAGGAAACCTTAGAAGCGATTCTAAGGTTTTTTTAGTGCATATAATCCTAAAAGAAATAAATACTAAATCGTGAATGAACAAAGAAAGGTAGGAGTATTCTATGCAAAACTTAACAGAGCTTGAAGTAGAAAATTTACGTCATTTAATTGGTGGACATGCGACGATTATTAACAAATTGGACCAGTATGCACAGGCTTGTACAGATCCAGAGTTGAAACAAATGCTACAAAAGGATGCGCAAGATGCACGAAATACGAAACAGCAGTTAATGACTTTTTTAGGATAGGGGGAAAAGAGAAATGAATGAAAAAGATATGGTAAATGATTATTTAGCAGGGTTAAACTCAAGTTTAACAAGTTATGCAAATTATATTTCTCAGTCTGATAATGAACAGTTACATCAAACGTTAATTCAAATTCGTAATCAAGATGAGATGCGTCAACGTAATATGTATGAATATGCAAAGCAAAAGAGTTATTACAAACCGGCAGCGCCTGCTAATCCAATGATTGTACAGCAATTGAAAAGTCAATTAAGTGCGGAATAGTGTGATGAAAAAAACGAGCGAATGGATTCGCTCGTTTTTTTGTTTGGTATATGTCAATAAATACATAATAAATATTTTTTCAGTTGTAACAAATATGACGAAAATTAAATATAACAATTCACAAAAAGGACAAAAACTTTGCTCAATATTTCACAAAGTATCCATGGTTTCTATCGTGAGAACCTCTATAATTAGGGGTGTAAAGAACGAAAGAAATAGACTACATAATCAATTAGGAGAGATTGCTATGAATAGAAACACAAGAAAAATTGCAATTATCGGTACTGGATTAGTTGGATCAAGCTGTGCGTATTCCATTGTAAACCAAGGGATTTGCGAAGAGCTATTGTTAATTGATATAAATCATGAACGTGCAGTTGGAGAAGCGATGGACTTATCGCACTGCATTAACTTTACAAATACAAGAACAAAAGTATATGCAGGAAGTTATGAAGACTGCAAAGATATGGACATTGTCATTATTACAGCAGGACCAGCGCCGAAGCCTGGACAAAGTCGTTTAGACACTTTAGGAGCCAGCGCTAAGATTATGGAGGGTGTTGTTGGTGGCGTAATGGAAAGTGGATTTGATGGCATTTTCTTACTCGCATCGAACCCAGTTGACATTATTACATATCAAGTGTGGAAGCTATCTGGATTACCTAGAAATCGTGTGATTGGTACAGGTACATCACTAGATTCTTCTCGCTTAAGAACAATTTTATCTGAAATGTTACATGTAGACCCTCGTAGTATTCATGGGTATTCATTAGGAGAACATGGTGATTCTCAAATGGTTGCTTGGTCTCACGTAACTGTTGGTGGAAAGCCGATTTTACAAATTTTAGAAGAGAAAAAAGACCAATTTGGTGAAATAGATTTAGATGAAATTGTTGAGAAGACTGCAAAAGCTGGATGGGAAATTTATAAGCGTAAAGGAACTACTTATTACGGAATCGGAAATTCTTTAGCTTATATTGCTCGCTCAATTTTCAATGATGATCACCGTGTTATCGCTGTTTCAGCCATTTTAGATGGTGAATATGGCGAATACGATATTTGTACAGGAGTACCAGCAATTATTACTAGAGACGGTGTAAGAGAAGTGGTAGAACTAAACTTATCAGAAGATGAAGAAAGTCGCTTTGCAAAATCAAACGATGTTTTACGCGATTATATGAAAACAATTGGTTACTAAATTATAGGAGAAGGTGAAACAAATGAAGGAATATATAATGTCTCGTGTGTTTAAAGCTTCTGCCGGAATCGCACAGGGTATTTTCGTATCCCTTGGAATTGGTTTACTGATCGAAAATATAGGAAGAATTGTTGATATCCCATTACTTATTACAATCGGAGTTGTTGCAAAATCACTTATGGCACCAGCAATTGGAGCCGGAATTGCTTTTATGCTTGGTGCAAACGGACTCGTAATTTTCTCAGCGATGGTAGCTGGAGCAATTGGAGCTGGTTCAATTTCAATTACTGAAGCTGGTCTTATCATTAAAACAGGTGAACCAATCGGTGCATTATTAACAGCGACTTTAGCAGTTTATATTGGTAAACGATTAAGTGGAAAAACTGCTTTAGATATGATGCTCGTTCCATTTGCAGCAATATTAGGTTCTGGTTTAGTCGGTATTTGGTTAGCTCAAAATATTAGCCCAGTTTTAAATACAGTTGGAGCATTCATTAAAGATAGTTCAGCTGGTAGCCCGTTTATCGCTTCTATCGTGATTGCTGTAGTTTGGGGATTGTTACTTATCTCTCCAGCTTCATCAGCTGCGTTAGCGATAGCGCTTAGCTTAGATGGTGTTGCAGGCGGTGCAGCACTTGCAGGATGTGTTGCTCAATTTATCGGATTCTCTGTTATTTCAGCGAAAGAAAATAATTTAGGTGGCATATTAGCCCAGGCACTTTGTACTCCAAAAGTGCAGTTACCGAACATTACTAAAAATCCAATGATTCTCGTCCCAACTGTCGTCGCCAGTGCAATAGTTGGCCCAGTATCGGCACTAATTTTCCAACTGGAAGCAGGAAAAGAAATTGCAGGTCTTGGATTAAGCTCTCTTATCGCACCAATTAATTTAATTTCCAGCCAAGGGTGGGAAGTTGTCCCAGCGATGGTAATCACTTATATCATCATTCCAGTAGCTGTTTCTTATATACTTTACATTGCTCTTAAAAAAGCAGGTCGTATTCATTCTGGTGACATGACTGTACCACAATCTTAATTTGAAAATCTCCTTAATATAGAGAAAAGCAGACTGAAGCCACAGTCTGCTTTTTACATTTTTTGATTTTGTTTTACTGGAACACGTACGGTTTCTTTTGCTAATAACAACTGAACGCCGAAGTAAAGTACGCTTGCAAGCGTCATTCCAGAAATGGCGTCTACAAATGCATGCTGCTTCGTAAATAATGTTGATAAAATAATAAGCGTACCGAAGAAAGTAAGGATGTAATATTCCAAAGTATGCTGTTCTCTACGCTTAAAGGCAGCTAACATAATTACAAATGTCGTAAGGACATGAATGCTTGGGAAACAGTTTACTGGTTGATCAATACTATAAATATAGCGGACTAGTTCGGAAAATACATCTGTTCCAACGACGGTTGGGCGTGGTACAGTTGTCTGCCAAAAAAAGTAAATCGAAAAACAAGCAAGTTTTCCAAGAATTACACTACTTAAAGTGACATAATATTGCTTTCGATCAGCAAAACAGTAATAAATAAGTGCACCGTATAAGTATGGAAACCAAAGTAAGTAAGGAATAATAAATGCTTTCACAAATGGAATCCAATCATCTACTACAGTTGTGACATCTACTGCGTGAACAGTAGATTTATTTAATACATCGTAAAGGGGACTTACGAGTACGAGTAGAAGTATATAACTTAACGGAAGAAGAGATGAAAGTTTAAATTTCTTCATGATAATCTCCTATGTTTTAGTAATGTAAATAAATTCAATTGATTATAATATAGAAAATCCAATTGGGCTATCGATTTTACTTACATTTTCTTGAATTCACCTTACATTTTTGTCACTTGACTTAAAAGAGGGGGAGGGTGCTATATGAAGCGTTCATTTTATTTCTTAGTTTTTATATTGTTATGCCTAGTGAGTACTGGGTGTGCAAAGGATAAAGAAGGAGAGAAATTAGAATACAACGGGAGAGCACTCGTAATTGGAGTTGTTGGTGAAAAGCCGAAAGATACGTTTAGAAATATAAAGTTTGAAAACGTTAAGTTAGAGGAGATGCAGGAGAAATCAGCAAAGGTTGATGGTTTTCTCGTCATGAAAGAATATTTTCAAGAAGCATCAAAGGAACAGTATACGGACTTATTTTTATCATTAAAGAAACCAGTATTTTTTATCGGTTTAAAGGATAGACCATATTTGATTTTTACTGAAAAAGATTTAGATTATGACAATGCGCCAAGAGATAGAGCGATGATGTATACGCAAGGGTTTGTAAACATGGGAAGCCCTGAAGGACAGTATTGGGGTATGGGGTTATATAATGATACTGTTTCCGATCAAAATATTCATAATATGTATATCATAGTATTTCAAACAATTTCGGACTATTTAAGTCGATGATGAAGGAGCCTGTAAAAGGGCTCTTTTTATTTTTAAATAAACGTTTGTTTAAGAGGTATGTTCGGTAGGGAAAAACCTATGTATTCCAAAGGTTGAGGTAGAAAAACATGAAATTAATCAAACGTTTGTTTAAGGTATATGTTCGGTATAAAAGAATCTACGTATTCCGAAGGCTGAGGTAGAAAAATATGAAATTAATCAAACGTTTGTTTAAGATATATGTTCGGCGTGGGATGAGAAAAAATTTTAAAAAAATTATATATTTATTTTTTCTTAATAAATGGCGGAAAAATAAGAAAAATTAGCAGGATTATTAAAAATTATCACGAAATAAGTAAAAGTTTAGCGAATAATCGTTTGAAATAATAAAATGTTTTCTATATGATAAAGGTAAAGGTTAGTAAAAAAGTAGGTGAATTTATGACAGTAACATTTTATTCATATCCAAAATGTGGCACATGTCAAAAAGCAAAGAAATGGTTTGAGGCAAACGATGTAGCATATGAGATGATTCATATTGTTGAAAATCCACCGTCAAAAGAAGATTTACGTAATTTACATGAGAAAAGTGAATTACCATTAAAAAAATTCTTTAATACAAGTGGAATGCGTTACCGCGAACTTGGTTTAAAAGATAAGTTAAAGGATGCAAGCGAAGACGAAATGTATGAGCTTTTAGCATCTGATGGCATGTTAATTAAACGTCCAATTGTAACAGATGGAACGAGTGTAACACTTGGTTTTAACGAAGAGCAGTTTGAAAGTGTGTGGAAAAAGTACCAATAAGGTATTTTTACATAATTAATACATTCACTGGAGGTACAGTCATGAGCATTCCAAATAATTTACGTTACTCTGAAGAACACGAATGGGTAAAAACAGAAGGTAATGCGGTTGTTATCGGTATTACTCATTTTGCGCAAGGTGAGTTAGGCGATATCGTATTCGTTGAACTTCCTGAAGTAGGTGCAACAATCCAAGCTGACGAGCCATTCGGAAGCGTAGAATCTGTTAAAACAGTTTCTGAATTATACGCACCTGTAAGTGGTAAAGTTGTAGCAGTAAACGAAGAATTAAGTGACCAACCAGAACTAGTTAACGAATCTCCATACGAGGGTGCATGGATGGTTAAAGTTGAACTTTCTGATGCAAGCCAAGTTGAGAAGTTATTAACTGCAGAAAAATATGCAGAAATGACAAACCAAGACTAATTATAGTCGAAGAAAAAGGACAGCCTTTGTGCTGTCCTTTTTTATGTTGTGTACATAATGAATTTAAAAACATATATATTAATTATTATGTAGGAGAACGTTTTTGAAAAACTTTTTTCATGGAGGCTTCATGCTGAGCGAGCCGCTTGCGCTTTTCATTGTCTAGCTCCACCTCCTAGCCCTTCATGTCTAAGAACCTTCCGTACGAGAAGACAAAAAGCGTCTTCTGTACGAAAGAACCTTAGCCAACAGGGCTAAACAGTCGGTTCCGCTTTTCTTTTGCAAAAATAAACAGGAAACAACATGAAAATAACGAATATACTATATACTAAGTTAAAGGTTGTATAGTATATGGTGATCGGGTGATGACATATGATTTATGTGGAAAAAGTCATTATTGTAGAAGGTAAATCGGATAGAAGAAAGATTGAATCTATTATTCGTGAACCAGTGGAAATTGTTTGTACAAATGGTACAATTGGTTTGTCGAAAATGGATGAGCTCATTGATCAATTTTTTGATAAGGATGTATATGTGCTAGTAGATGCTGATGATGCAGGAGAAAAGTTAAGGAAACAATTCCGAAAAGAATTTCCACAAGCAGAGCATATTTATATTGATCGCTCGTATCGCGAGGTGGCGACTGCACCTTCTTCACATTTAGCAAATGTATTATGGGGAGCAGACATTGACGTTTATACAGAATATTTACGGTAAGGAATGATAGAAGTGATTGATTGGACAGGTGCCGAAGCTACAGCCCTAATAGGAAATGAAGAAAAAACAGTGTTATATGTGTATACACCAATGTGTGGAACATGCCAATTGGCAAAGAAGATGTTAACGGTCGTTGAGATGACGATTGAAGATTTGAAAATTGGAATGTTAGATTTAAATTATGCCCCGCATTTAGCGAAAAAGTATGGGATAGAAAGTGTACCGTGTTTACTTATTTTTGAAAATGGGACACTGATGAAGAAAATATATGCATTTCATTCGGTTGAATATTTATATACGGAATTAAAGTAGGCGGCAAAGTTTTTGCCGCCTCGACATATTTCTTGGGAAATATGTCGACATGCGTGATAGATACAGTATTTGTCGAGCGAAAATAACAGGATTGCCCTTTAATAAGAGGGAATGGTATGTAATAGAAAGTGATATGAGGGATGTGGTTTAGGATGAAATTATATTCTTTGCTTCAATCATTTGTAAATTACGCTAATGGTCAATATCATTTAGAACCGCTTTTAAGGCAAGGAGAAAGAACTGTTAATTTTCGTTTTGGAGATGAATGCTGTTCGTTACAAATTTCAAGAGATTATATAGAACTTTTGAAAGAGGCGAGAGGAACGGAACAAATCGTTTGTTTAGAGGAAGAGGATGTACAAAAATTAGTGACTGGAAATATGAGGTTGCAAAAGTTAATGAGTGATGGACGGGTACAATATTCTGGAACGTATCGAACGATGTTATTAGTTGAATCGATGTTTCATATATGTAAACCGATGTCAGTCGGAGCTTAAAATTCTGAAGTTTCTTTTTTTACGAAAATTTCTGTTGACAGCGCGTGTGGATATTGATACAATTCAATTCATAAAATATAGACAATTTCATAAATTTTAAATCAGACGAAAATTTAATCTGATTTCTCTTATTAAGAGAGGTGGAGGGACTGTGCCCTGTGAAGCCCGGCAACCGTCAACTTATGTTGAAATGGTGCCAATTCCTGCAAAGCAAATGCTTTGAGAGATGAGAGAGAGGGATAATGTTGTTATATACGCATAAAAACCTTTCTGCTTCTCTAGAAGCGGAAAGGTTTTTTGTCGTTTGAATGCGGAGGACATTCAAATAATAAGAGGAGCTATAACGATGGACTACACGCATGAAAAATAAAAAAATTGCAGAGTCTATCCAAACAAAAAAGGGGTGAACATCATGATCTTATTAGAAAATGTAAAGAAAATATATAAGGCAAAAAGCGGTGATGTCACTGCTGTAGATAACGCCAACTTAAAAGTAGATAAGGGTGAAATATTTGGTGTTATTGGATATAGTGGCGCTGGGAAAAGTTCGTTAATTAGATTGTTTAATCAGTTAGAGAAACCAACTTCTGGCCAAATTACAATTGCGAATCGTGTGATTTCAGCGATTACTGGAAATGAACTTCGTAAGGCAAGACAAGAAATTGGAATGATTTTTCAGCATTTCAACTTACTTTGGTCACGAACTGTGCGTGAAAATATCGCATTCCCACTTGAAATTGCAGGTGTCGATAAGGCGGAGAGAAGAAAACGTGTCGATGAGTTAATTCATCTTGTTGGATTAGAAGGAAGAGGAGACGCGTACCCATCTCAGCTAAGTGGTGGACAAAAGCAGCGCGTCGGGATTGCAAGAGCGTTAGCGAATAATCCACAAGTACTTTTATGTGATGAAGCAACGTCAGCTCTTGATCCGGAAACGACAGATCAAATTTTAGATTTATTGTTAGATATTAATAAGCGTCTCGGCTTAACAATTGTATTGATTACGCATGAGATGCACGTTATTCGCAAAATTTGTAATCGAGTTGCTGTAATGGAGAAAGGGAAAATCGTAGAAACGGGTCCAGTACTTGACGTATTCCGTAATCCACAGCAAGACATTACAAAACGATTTGTACAGCAGTTAACTGATTCTGAAGATACGAATGAAACGATTGAAAGTTTAATAGAAAAGTATCCAGATGGAAAAGTAATTCGTTTGCAGTTTGTCGGTGAAGCGGTAGAAAGACCGGTACTTCAAAGGTTAATGCAGCGCGGTGATATAGAAGTTAGCATTTTGCAAGGAAATATCGCGCAAACGAATAACGGATCTTACGGAAGTTTAGTCGTTCATTTAAATGGTGAAGAAACAGCGATCCAGCAAGCAATAGAAGGGATTCATCAAGATCAAGTAGAGCTGGAGGTGATTGCACATGGATAAGTTAATCGCAAATATTGATTGGAATCAAATGTTAGAAGCAACTGGTGAAACGTTATATATGACGGCAATCGCAGCGCTTGCCACATTTGTTTTAGGACTTATTTTAGGATTATTACTCTTTATGACAGCGAAAGATAATTTATGGGAAAATAAAGCGATTAATACGGTGATTGGAGCGTTCGTAAACATTTTCCGTTCTATACCGTTCATCATTTTAATTATTTTATTAATCCCGTTCACAAAGATTCTTCTTGGAACAATACTCGGAGCGAGTGCAGCGCTGCCAGCTTTAATTATTGGTGCAGCACCGTTTTACGCGAGAATGGTTGAAATCGCGCTTCGCGAGATTGATAAAGGTGTAATTGAAGCTTCAAAAGCGATGGGAGCAAAAACAAGCACAATTATTTTGAAGGTGTTAATTCCAGAATCGTTACCAGCGTTAGTATCTGGTATTACGGTTACGACTATTGCTTTAGTAGGCTATACAGCAATGGCAGGTGTTGTTGGTGCTGGTGGTCTTGGAACACTTGCTTACTTAGAGGGATTCCAGCGTGGAAATAACGATGTAACAATCGTTGCGACAATTTGTGTATTACTCGTTGTATTTTTAATTCAGTGGATTGGTGATAGTTTAACGACTCGAATAGATAAAAGATAATGAAAACAGGGGGATATTTCAAATGAAAAAATTATTACTTACAGCACTTATTTCAACTTCAATTTTTGGGTTAGCTGCTTGTGGCGGGAAAGATAAAGATGAAAAGAAACTTGTTGTTGGTGCTTCTAACGTACCGCACGCTGAAATTTTAGAAAAGGCAAAACCGTTACTTGAGAAAAAAGGAATTGAGTTAGAGATTAAAAAATTCCAAGACTACGTGTTACCGAATAAATCGTTAGCAGATAAAGAATTAGATGCAAACTACTTCCAGCACATTCCGTATTTAGAAAAAGAGATTAAAGATAAGAAATATGATTTTGAAATAGCAGGAAAAATTCATTTAGAACCGATTGGTGTGTATTCTCAAAAATATAAGAGCTTAAAAGAACTTCCAAACGGGGCGACAATTATTATGAGTAATTCTGTTACTGATCATGGTCGTGGTTTAGCAATTTTACAAAAAGAAGGCATTTTAAAAATTAAAGACGGAGTAGAGCCAGTTAAAGCAACTCCAAAAGATATTGCGGATAATCCGAAAAACTTAAAATTCAAAACAGATATCGAGCCGGGTCTATTGCCACAAGTGTATAACAATAAAGAAGGCGACGCTGTTCTAATTAATTCTAACTATGCGATTGATGCGAAATTAAACCCAGAAAAAGACGCGATTGCAATTGAAGGCGATGATTCTCCATACGCAAACGTAGTAGCTGTTCGTAAAGGCGATAAAGATAAAAAAGAGATTAAAGCTCTTATAGAAGTACTGCATTCTAAAGAAATTGAAGACTTTATTACTAAAGAATATAAAGGGGCAGTTGTTCCTGTAAAAGAATAATTGCGGAAAAAGGGCTGGTGTATGCCGGTCCTTTTTTTACTACATAACTATAGGGGAGAAGGGGACATCATATGAAAAAGATTCTATTGTCAGTTGTTACAGCATTATCTGTATTTACATTAGCCGCTTGCGGGGGGAAAGAGGAGAATAAGCTTGTTGTTGGAGCTTCTAACGTGCCGCACGCTGTTATTTTAGAGAAAGCACAGCCGATATTAGAGAAAAAGGGTATTAAATTAGAGATTAAAAAATTTCAGGACTATGTTCTGCCGAATAAAGCGTTAGCGGATAAAGAAATTGATGCGAACTACTTCCAGCACATTCCTTACTTAGATAAAGAAATTCAAGAAAAGGGATATAAAATTGTAAACGCAGGAAAAATCCATTTAGAGCCAATGGGCATTTATTCTAAGAAATATAAAAGTTTAAAAGAACTTCCAGATGGCGGAACAGTTATTATGAGTAATAACGTAGCGGAGCGTGGCCGTATGCTCGCATTGTTACAAAAAGGCGGCGCTATTAAATTAAAAGACGGTGTAGATGTTGTTAAAGCAACAGTAAAAGATGTTGTAGAAAATCCGAAAAATTTAAAGTTTAAAACAGATGTAGAACCTGGACTTTCACCGAAGCTGTACGAAAACAATGAAGGTGATGCTTTATTTATTAATTCAAACTACGCAATTGATGCGAAATTAAATCCAACAAAGGATGCAATTGCAATTGAAGGATCAGACTCTCCTTATGCAAATATTATCGCAGTTCGTAAAGGTGACGAGAAGAAAAAAGAAATTAAAGAGTTAGTAGACGTATTGCATTCAAAAGAAATTCAAGACTTTATCAATAAAGAATATAAAGGTGCTGTACTTCCAGTAAATGAATAGGTGCTGGGAAGGACTGGGAATCATCCAGTCCTTTTTTCTTTATATATATAAGAAGAAAGGTGTATCATAAGAGGATGTAAAGGAAATAATTATATACATTTGTGAAAAAATTGTTACATTTTCTTAGTGTTTGCGATATCATTTTATTTGATATAAGATTAGAATGAGAATAAAATGAGAATATGAACGTTTTAGTAATTTTTAAAATGTATATAGAGGATTAATGGAGGTATTGAGATGGCTGGTTCTACATTAACGGTTAAAGACTTACACGTATCAATCGATGGCAAAGAAATTTTAAAAGGTGTAAACCTTGAAGTAAAAGGTGGAGAAATCCACGCAATTATGGGACCTAACGGAACAGGTAAATCAACTTTATCTTCTGCGATTATGGGTCACCCAAAGTATGAAGTAACAGAAGGTAGCATCATCATCGACGGTGAAGATGTATTAGAAATGGAAGTAGATGAGCGTGCGCTAGCAGGTCTATTCTTAGCAATGCAATATCCAAGTGAAATTAGCGGAGTAACAAACGCGGACTTCTTACGTTCTGCAATTAATGCACGTCGTGAAGAAGGCGATGAAATTTCTCTTATGAAATTTATCCGTACTTTAGATAAAAACATGGAATTCCTAGAAATGGATCCAGAAATGGCACAACGTTACTTAAACGAAGGTTTCTCTGGTGGAGAGAAAAAACGTAACGAAATTCTTCAATTAATGATGATTGAGCCAAAAATCGCAATCTTAGATGAAATCGACTCAGGTCTTGATATCGATGCATTAAAAGTTGTATCTAAAGGTATTAACCAAATGCGCGGCGAAGAGTTCGGCTGCCTAATGATTACGCATTACCAACGTTTATTAAACTACATCACTCCAGACTTCGTTCACGTTATGATGAACGGTCGTATCGTTAAATCTGGTGGCCCTGAGCTTGCACAACGTCTAGAAGCTGAAGGTTACGACTGGATTAAAAAAGAATTAGGTATTGAAGACGAAACAGCAGAGCAAGAAGCGTAAGAGAGGAGCATAAACATGACAATCGGTACATTACCTTTCGATCAAGAAACAATCCGTCAGCGCGCAAGCGAAGTAAACGAAGCTGCTTGGTTGACTGAGTTCCGCTTACAAGCTCTTGCACAAGCAACTGAACTTCCAATGCCAACGCCTGATAAAACGAAAATTGAAAAATGGGACTTTATCGGAAAAGGCGACGCTGCTAAGCAAGAGCCTGTAAGTTCTTTAACAGAGCTTCCAGAAGCAGTGAAAAACTTAATCGATGAAAATAACAGCGTATTAGTACAACGTACTGGTACAACTGCTTTCGTTTCTTTAGCAGACGAAGCAAAAGAAAAAGGTGTTATTTTTACAGACATCGTAACAGCTGCAACAGAGCATGCTGAATTAGTACAAAAGTACTTAATGAAAGACGGCGTGAAAGTAGACGAGCATCGTCTAACTGCACTTCATGCTGCATTAATCAACGGCGGTGCATTCGTATATGTTCCGAAAAACGTTGTTCTTGAAACTCCACTTCAAGCTGTATTCTTAGTAGACGGCGAAGAAGCTAACGTATATAACCACGTATTATTCGTAGTTGATGCGAACAGTACTGCAACATATGTAGAAAACTACGTTGCAAATGAAAATGCTAAAGGTATTGCAAATATCGTAGCAGAAGTAATTGTGGAACAAGGCGCACAAGTGAAATTCGGTGCGGTTGATCTATTAGCAAAAGACGTAACAACTTACGTTAACCGCCGCGGCATTGTTGGACGTGACGGCCGTATTGATTGGGCTCTAGGCCTTATGAATGACGGAAACACAATTTCAGAGAACGTTACGAATTTAATGGGCGACGGATCATATGCTGATACAAAAACAGTAACAATTGGTCGTGGTAACCAAACACAAAACTTTACAACTAAAGTTGTTCACTTCGGTAAACACTCTGAAGGTTGGATTTTAAAACACGGTGTACAAAAAGATAGTGCAACATCTATCTTTAACGGAATTGGTAAGATTGAACACGGTGCATCTAAATCAAATGCACAACAATCTTCTCGCGTTCTTATGTTAGATGAAAAAGCTCGCGGTGATGCAAACCCAATTCTTTTAATCGACGAAGATGATGTAATGGCAGGTCACGCAGCTTCAGTAGGTCGCGTAGATCCGTACCAATTATACTACTTGATGAGCCGTGGTATTCCAAAACGCGAAGCAGAACGTTTAGTCATCCATGGATTCTTAGCACCTGTAGTAAATGAGCTTCCAATTGAAGGAGTAAAGGCACAGCTTGTTGAGGTAATTGAAAGGAAAGTTCGCTAATGAATATTCATGAAATACGCAAACAGTTTCCAATTCTTGATCAAAAAGTGAACGGCAAACAACTTGTATATTTCGATAGTGCAGCAACTTCTCAAAAACCAATTCAAGTCATTGAAACGTTAGAACGTTATTATAAAGAATATAATTCTAACGTGCATCGCGGTGTTCATACGCTCGGTACGAAAGCTACCGACGCGTATGAAGGTGCACGTGAGAAAGTTCGCAAGTTTATTAATGCGAAATCAATGGAAGAGATTATTTTCACGCGCGGAACGACAACTGCATTAAATACAGTAGCAGCTAGCTATGGCCTTGATAATGTAAAAGAAGGCGATGAAATCGTCATCTCTTACATGGAGCACCATAGTAACATCATTCCGTGGCAACAAGTTGCGAAGAAAACTGGTGCAACTTTAAAATACCTTCCGCTTCAACTAGACGGTACAATTTCTTTAGAAGATGTTCGTCAAACAGTTACACCGAATACAAAAATCGTTTCTATCATGCACGTTTCTAACGTACTTGGAACGATTAACCCTGTAAAAGAAATCGGAGCAATCGCACATGAAAACGGTGCAATCATGATCGTTGATGGAGCACAAAGTGCACCTCATATGAAAGTGGATGTACAAGATTTAAACTGTGATTTCTACGCATTATCTGCTCATAAGATGTGCGGACCAACAGGTGTCGGCGTATTATATGGTAAGAAAGAATTGCTAAACAATATGGAACCAATTGAATTTGGTGGTGAAATGATTGATTTCGTAGACTTACAAGAGTCTACTTGGAAAGAGCTTCCGTGGAAGTTCGAAGCAGGTACACCGATTATCGGTAATGCAATCGGACTTGGTGCGGCAATTGATTTCCTAGAAGAAATCGGTCTTCATAATATTGAAAAGCATGAACATGAATTAGCGCAATACGCTTTAGAGAGACTATCAGAAGTAGATGGCGTTACAATTTATGGTCCAAAGCATCGCGCTGGTCTAGTTACATTTAATATTGAAGACGTACATCCTCACGATGTAGCAACTGTATTAGATGTAGAAGGCATTGCGGTTCGCGCAGGACATCACTGTGCACAACCGCTTATGAAGTGGCTAAAAGCTTCTTCTACAGCACGTGCGAGCTTCTATTTATATAATACAAAAGAAGAAATTGATACATTTGTTGAATCACTAATCAAGACAAAGGAGTATTTCACAAATGTCATTTAATAATTTAGATACGTTATATCGTCAAGTTATTATGGATCATTATAAAAATCCTCGTAACCATGGCGTGTTAGAAGATAGTGTTACCGTTAACTTGAACAATCCAACTTGCGGCGATCGTATTCAACTTACGATGAAAGTAGAAGAGGGTATTGTACAAGAAGCGAAGTTTGAAGGCGAAGGATGTTCAATTTCAATGTCTTCAGCTTCAATGATGACACAGGCAGTAAAAGGAAAGAAAATTGAAGAGGCCCTTAAGCTTTCTAAAATTTTCTCTGACATGATGCTAGGAAAAGAGTATGATGACAGCATTGATTTAGGAGATATTGAAGCATTACAAGGCGTATGCAAGTTCCCGGCACGTATTAAATGTGCAACATTAGCGTGGAAAGCGTTAGAAAAGGGCTTAAACGAAGATAAGTAATGTTAAAGGTTCCTAAAAACGAGGTTATATAAGGAGGGACACACCAACATGGCGAAGCAACTGCCAGATATCGGCGATTATAAATATG
This sequence comes from Bacillus sp. FSL R12-0074, assembly GCF_038005725.1. Lineage (NCBI taxonomy): Bacteria > Bacillati > Bacillota > Bacilli > Caryophanales > Bacillaceae > Bacillus > Bacillus sp. FSL R12-0074. The sequence goes on along the minus strand of NZ_JBBOTR010000001.1, from coordinate 4,820,776 downwards.
GTTTCAAGGATAAAGACGTTTCGATTTTCCGTGCTGGACGCGGTTTAACAAAAGAAATCGTTGAAGAGATTTCACGTATGAAAGAAGAACCACAGTGGATGTTAGACTTCCGTTTAAAATCACTGGATAAGTTCTATGAAATGCCAATGCCACAATGGGGCGGCGACTTAAACGACTTAGATTTCGATGAAATTACGTACTACGTAAAACCATCTGAGAAATCTGAGAAGTCTTGGGATGAAGTACCTGAGGAAATTAAAGCGACATTTGATAAATTAGGTATTCCTGAAGCTGAGCAAAAATATTTAGCTGGTGTATCTGCACAGTACGAATCTGAAGTTGTATACCACAACATGAAAGAAGACCTAGAAGATCTAGGAGTCGTCTTCAAAGATACAGATAGCGCATTAAAAGAGAACGAAGATATTTTCCGTGAGCATTTCGGAAAAGTAATCCCACCAACAGACAACAAATTCTCTGCATTAAACTCTGCAGTTTGGTCTGGTGGATCATTCATCTACGTTCCAAAAGGTATTAAAGTTGATACACCACTTCAAGCGTATTTCCGTATTAACTCTGAAAATATGGGACAATTCGAGCGTACGCTTATCATCGTAGACGAAGGCGCACACGTACACTACGTAGAAGGTTGTACAGCACCTGTTTACACGACTAACTCACTTCATAGTGCGGTAGTAGAAATTATCATTAAGAAAGATGCATATTGCCGTTATACAACAATCCAAAACTGGGCGAACAACGTATACAACCTAGTTACAAAACGTGCGGTTTGTGAAGAAAACGCAACGATGGAATGGATTGACGGTAACATTGGATCTAAATTAACGATGAAATACCCAGCAGTTATCTTAAAAGGCGAAGGCGCTCGTGGTTTAACATTATCTATCGCGATTGCTGGTAAAGGCCAACACCAAGATGCTGGTGCGAAAATGATTCACCTAGCACCAAACACGTCTTCAACAATCGTTTCTAAATCGATTGCGAAGCATGGTGGTAAAGTAACTTACCGTGGTATCGTACAATTCGGACCAAAAGCGAAAAACTCTCGCTCTAACATCGAGTGTGACACGTTAATCATGGATAACCAATCTACATCTGATACAATTCCTTACAACGAAATCAAAAACGATTACGTTTCACTTGAGCACGAAGCGAAAGTATCTAAAGTATCAGAAGAACAATTATTCTACCTAATGAGCCGCGGTATTTCTGAGCAAGAAGCTACAGAAATGATCGTAATGGGCTTCATCGAGCCATTCACTCGCGAACTTCCAATGGAATACGCAGTTGAAATGAACCGTCTAATCAAGTTTGAGATGGAAGGTTCTATTGGTTAATATTTAAAGTGGAAGCGGCTCGTTCAGAATGTGAGGGGGATGGAGCTTCTGACGTAGAGGCGTTTTTTGCCTCATAGGAAGAAGTGAAGCCACCGAACATTCTAGCCGCTGGAACTGGATAATATATGTATGAAGAAAGCGCCCTGCATAGCAGGGCGCTTTTTTATGTTGTATATTCGGGTTCGACTGTAAGATACCCGGGTGGGTGTTTAATGAAATATATCGACGATTTTTCAAATATATCGACCACAACTCGGAATATATCGGCGATTATTTCAATATATCAGCGGTTCGACAAGGAATATCGATTTGTCGACAAAGTAAGACAAAAGAAGTCCCTCATATCCCCCTCAACATTTAAATACGAGAGGAGCACCTATATGGAAGTAAGACAAAGATACTGACAAATCCGCTGCATTGCTCCCTAAACCTCTCGAAAAATTCTCCCCCTCAAACTACTCAACAGACTAGAAAAAGTAATATAAAGTTTTCCATATTAAAAGGGCAATCTTTGGCTTTTTCTTATAATGCGAGTACAATGTAAAATAGCAAGAAAAGACGAAAAGTATTTACAGGATTATTGCGTACGTATAGCGTAAATGGCAGTAAGGAACTGAGAGGAGGTTTTTTCTCTGAATATAAATAAAGAAACGATCATCCACCTTTATCATACAAACGATATACATAGTCATTTTGAAAATTGGCCGCAAATTTCTCGGTTTGTACAAGGGGAGAAAAGGCGAAGACAGGAAGCGGGAGAGACTGTTTTAACTGTGGATATTGGCGATCATGTGGATCGTTTTCATAGTATTTCGGAAGCGACAAATGGACTTGGGAATACAAAATTATTAAATGAGGCGTTATATGATTATGTAACGATCGGAAATAATGAAGGAATTACATTGGCGAAAGAGCATTTGAATCGTCTATATGATGATGCTGGTTTTGAGGTGCTTGTAGCGAACTTATTTGAAAAAGAGGGTGTACGTCCAGCGTGGGCGAAGCCTTATAAATTACATACAACGACAGATGGGATTACGATTGCCTTTATTGGATTAACGGTAGCTTATCCAGAGTTTTATCATATGCTCGATTGGCATATTGAAGATCCAATCATCCATTTAGAGTCTATTTTAGAAGAAGTTAAGGATACAGCTCATATTACTGTTGTGCTTTCTCATCTTGGAAAAAGTATGGATGAGTATATGGCGGAGCATTATGATATAGATGTTATTTTAGGGGCACATACGCATCATTTATTTGAGCGCGGTGTTCTTGTGGATAATACCTTGCTTTGCTGTTGTGAAAAGTGGGGACATTACGTTGGTCACGTTCAGCTTACTGTGGATAAAGAGACGAAGAGACTGTTGAAAAAAGACGGTAGAGCGATTAAGACAGAACGGTTAGGTGCTTATAGCGAGCCGTTATCCACAATTGAAATGCTAAAGGAAGAAAGTAAACAGATAATGGCTGAGCCTGTCGTTCATTTAAAAGAATCATTGCCGGTTGATTGGTTTAAGGAGACGACGTTTTCTCATATGTTGGCAAGTGCACTTAAAGAGTGGTGTAATGCGGATGTTGGGATGGTGAATGCTGGTGTACTTCTTGAGGGATTAAATGAAGGTGTTGTGACGCGCGGAGATATTCATCGGATTTGTCCACATCCAATTAATCCATGTATGTTAAAAGTACCAGGGAAAACGTTAAGAGAAGTTATTTTGAAAGCGCGTCGTCCGAATATGGAGAACCTTGAGGTAAAAGGATTCGGATTTCGTGGAAAAGTGATGGGAAAAATGATTTACGCTGGTGTAGAAGTCATTCCAGATACGATTCCGGGGAATAAAATTTTACTGGAAGATGTATTAATTAACGGGGAATCGCTGGAATTAGATCGTATATATACGGTAGGAACGATTGATATGTTTACATTCGGGTACTTATACCCAGAGCTATCCACACTTTCTGACAAACAATATTATATGCCGGAATTGCTTAGAGATGTGTTAACAGACATGTTGATAACTTATACATCTTCAGTCAAACTATAGGCTAGTTAACTTGTAACACTCATTTTTCTCTTGTCATAAAGATAAGAAAGAGAGGAGTGTGAACTATGGTTAATGTAGAGCCAATTATAATTGATAACTATACGTTCATTGCTGTTAGCGTAAAACTTCCAAAGACAAATTTGCTAGCTGTAATGAGCGATAAAGGATATATTATGTGCGGTGCTTTAGATGTAGGTCTTCTAAATGAGAAGTTAGGTGATCGAGGAATTATTGCTGGCCGTGCGGTTGGTGTAAGAACGATTGAACAACTTCTTGAAGCACCGCTGGAATCAGTAACGACTGGAGCCGAAGCTTTAGGTATTCCGGTAGGCACAATCGGAAAAGATGCACTATTAAAAATGAGATAAGCATATATCATCCCTCTTTCTTGCATAGAAATAATATAAGAAGGAGGGTTTTCTTATGGGCATATTTCGTTCGAAAAATTCGCGGTTTCGAAGGGGACCGATTTCCTTTCGGTATATACTGCTTATTTCATTTATTATTTTTATCGTAATGGTAGTTCAAGGTTTATGGATTGTAAATAAAAGTATTCAGCCAACGTTAATTAAGTATGGGGAAACAGAGACTCATAAAATGGCAACAGCAGTTATGACGAAAGCGGTAAAAGACCGAATTAATGAAGGGTTTGATGTAGATTCATTAATGAAAGTACAAACGGATAGGAACGGGAAAGTATCTACAATTGATTTAAATACAAAACAAGTAAATGAAATATTAACATCGACTACTGCATACATAGAAAAATATTTACAACAAGTAGAAAAAGGGGATACGAAAGCACTTGGTATTTTTGAAGAGAATGGGGTATCTATGTCAGTTCCTTTTGGGCGCATAACTGATAATGCGCTTCTTGGTAATATAGGACCGGATATTCCGATTAATTTTACGCCAATTGGTCATGTGAATACGGATATTAAACAATTAGTTGAGCCGCAAGGAATTAATAATACGGCGATCAAAATTATTATGGAAGTGGAAGTGACGTTACAAGTTATGATTCCGTTACGCACGAAAGAAATTAAAGTGAAGCAAAACATTCCGATTGCGACGCGCATCGTTCAAGGTGAAGTGCCTACTTATTACGGAAGTGGGGGTGTTGTTGTACCAGATAAAAAGAAAACGGATAATTAGTCAGTAGTGTTTTATTGATTTTTATTTATAAAAAATAACCGTAGCAATTTGCTACGGTTATCGTTTTGTATTTGCTCGTTCTTTTCGTTCCCAAAGGCTTAAATGCATGTATGGATCGAAAGCCCATTCTGTATAGCCATTGTCTTTATACATGCCGAAATGTAAGTGAGGCGGGAACTTTCCAGCTGTACCAGGAGGACCGTAGCCGGTACTACCGACAAATCCGATTACTTTTCCTGGTTCGACAATTTGTCCGAGCTGTATTTCTTTAGAGAACCCGCCTAAATGAGCGTAATAGTGGTAATTATTATGAAGGTCACGAATACCAATGCGCCATCCACCAAGACGATTCCATCCTTTTGTTTCAATAACGCCATAGCAAGTTGATCGTACTGGTACGCCATATCCAGCAAAAATATCGGTTCCTTCATGAATCCTCCTGCCACCAAAGCTTCTACCAGCACCGAAAGTACTACGATAGCTATGATCGCTGCGAATCGGGAGAGGGAAAGCATTACCTTCTAAATTAATGCGTCCATAATGTTTATAAATTCGGGCGTATTCTGTAATTAATTCAACTGTTTTTGCACGTCTATAATATTCCCAAAGCATAATGTTAATACGGTCTTCCGACGTTCCTTGTTTATTTAAAATAGTTGCTGCTGTATGCAGAAGATCACGGTCGTTATTTGCATTTGCAAATCCATCTTTGTCACCATCTAAACCCATTCCGCCAAATAGAGAAATTGTATGGGGGAGAGTATCATTACTATTAACAGGTCCAGCCCATATTTCAGGTTTGAAATAAAGGGAAATGATGGCATCTGGTTTTTTCGGAATATTTTTTCTTACGCTCCGTATGTTTCTTTCGTATTGATCCATTGCGGCTAAGTAATACCACGGAATACCGGAAGATTGCTCAGTTTCTTTATATAGTGCCATGCGCTTTTCATATATGCTTTGCTGATTATCTTCACCGTAAGCGATGTTTTGGTGGAGAAGAAAGCAAATCGAAAGCAAAAGAGAAATTTTTCGAAGCATGAAATAGACTCCTTTCACAACATCACTCTTTTTAGTGTGGGATATACGGAGTATTTCATTATAGGGAACGATTGGAAAAAATCTTAGAATCTTCATTTGAGCAAATCGCTTTCATACGTTAGAATAGATATGTTACATTGAAAGAAGCGAACACGGTAAACTATTTCATATTGTGCGGAGTTGATAACCATGACAAAACAAACAGAGTATAAGCGCAAGCCCGAATGGTTGAAAATTAAGTTAAACACGAATGAAAACTATACAGGCTTAAAGAAAATGATGCGTTCTAAGAATCTTCATACAGTTTGTGAAGAGGCGAAATGTCCGAATATTCATGAATGCTGGGCTGTAAGGAAAACAGCAACATTTATGATCTTAGGTGCGGTTTGTACACGTGCTTGTCGTTTTTGTGCGGTTAAAACAGGCTTACCAACTGAGCTTGATTTACAAGAGCCAGAACGCGTAGCAGATTCTGTAGTACAAATGGGCTTAAAGCACGTTGTTATAACAGCGGTTGCACGTGATGATTTAAAGGACGGCGGAGCAGCTGTTTTTGCTGAAACAGTACGCGCTGTACGTCGTGAAAATCCATTCACGTCTATCGAAGTATTACCATCTGATATGGGTGGGGTAGAAGAAAACTTAAAAATGTTAATGGATGCAAAACCAGATATTTTGAACCATAACATTGAAACAGTACGTCGATTATCTAACCGAGTTCGCGCTAGAGCAAAATATGACCGTTCATTAGAGTTTTTACGTCGAGCAAAAGAAATGCAGCCTGATATTCCAACTAAATCGAGCATTATGCTGGGCTTAGGTGAAACGAGAGAAGATTTAATTGAAGCAATGGATGACTTACGTGCAAACAATGTGGATATTTTAACTCTTGGACAATACCTACAACCATCTAAGAAGCATTTACCAGTTATTAAATATTATCCACCAGCAGAATTTGCAGAGCTAAAAGAAATTGCACTTAGCAAAGGATTTAGCCACTGTGAAGCTGGTCCACTTGTACGTTCTTCTTATCATGCGGACGAGCAAGTACGTTCTGCAAAAGAAAAAACAGCAGAAGCGAAATAATGAAAAAAGAGAGCTAATCATTAGCTCTCTTTTTTCTTATACTCTAAAACTTTATTTTGACATGTGGATAAAATCTTTTTTAATTCCTCTGTGGATAATTCAATTGTAAATTCAGGTACACCAGGTGTAATTAAAATTTTATCGTAAGTATAAATTGAACTGTCCACAATAATCGTTACATTTTGTGAATAACCGAAAGGAGCTACACATCCAGGAGTGCAACCAGTCTCTTCTCTTAGCTCATTAGGAGAACAGAGAGATAAGCTCTCTCCTGTTATTTCTTTCATCTCTCCTCGGTTGAGGCGAGTGCCTTCTAACGTAAAGAATACGTAATGCTCCCCGGATTTTGATTTTAAAAATAAGCTTTTACTTGGAGTGCCTTGCAAACCAAGTCTTTCACGAACGATACGATCTGTTTCATAGTCAAGTACTGGTTCGTGTTCAAATTTTTCATAAGAAGCATTTGTTTTATGTAGTAAAGAAAGTACATCTTCATACATATGGAATGATACCCCTCTCTATTGTTAATACAGTCTCTTCTCGTGGCGTCAACTGAGTGTTTTGGAAAGGGATACTACTTGGACGATGCTTCCCATAATCGTTTTATGAAACTTTGTTCATCGATTGTAATTTCGTAAACATCAGGATTCGTTAAAGTTCTCCATTCACTAAAGCCGATCGTACGATCAAAGTGCTTTAAAATGAGCGTAAGTAAGTTTCCATGTGTAACGAGTAGTGTTGTAGTATGGTTTAACTTTAAAACGTCTTGGATAAGCGATATAGCACGGTCCGTTGCTTGTTTTGTTGACTCTCCGCCTGAAAAGGCAATATCTATGTTTGTAAAAGTAGATTCTAGTTTTTGCATCCAATCATCCATCGGAACGTTGCTTAATATACGTTCAGCTAATCGTTCATCCTCTTCGATAGATAGGTTAGCTTGAATCGCATAGGGCCGAATGGAATCGATAGCTCGGACAAATGGGCTCGAAATAATATGATCTATTTGTAGCTGATTTTCTAAGAGGAATGCAGCAAGGGTGTTAGCTTGATCTTTTCCGGCAAACGTTAATTCGGCATCACGTTTTTGTCCAGTTGCGGAACAATGTCGTATTACAATAATTTTCTTCATAATTCATCCCCATCTTTCAAGTTGACGCTATATACTTCGACAAATGTGGAAAAAATTCCTTTTTATTGGAAACGGAATAGTGATATAAGTATGTGGAAAAGTAATGTGGATAATGAAAATTTGAGGTGCAATTATGAAAAAAATGATATGCATTGTATTCAGTATTTGTTTTCTCACGCAATTGTCCACAGCATATGCACAATCAAATCAAAAATTAGACTATCCAAGCAATCGAAATAAGCCATTTGTGAGTGAGGATGTGTTTTACGAACAGTTAGATAAAAAGGTGTATAAAGAATATAAAAATGCAGAATATAGTGTTCGGAAAAAGATTTTATTTAAAGAAGTGCCCGATGAAGAATTTTCTTTCAGACAAAAAACAGCCGTGGGTTGTCGGAGTAGCGTGGTGTTTCAAGATTTTTTTATTCACCCTGATCGCCAAGTTTACCCCGCATTAACGGGCAGTAAGACTCCCACCGCAAAATTCAGTTTTAAAGAAAAGTAGTTAAATGGGAGATCAACTGCCCGTAAAAGCCCGATTGGTTCAACTAATAATCAGTGGATAAACCCCCACTGATTAAAGTTTCACTTTATTTTTTCGCTTCCTTTTCTCAAGATGAAGTAGATGAGTTCCAAAAGTACATCGTTATAGATGCGGAAACAAAGAGGGAGCTGCAAGGGGGGAAAAGTTATCATCACTACGAAAATCCATATAAAAAATAACCCACCAACTGGTGGGTTATTTTTTATATGGCACACTTACTAATTTCGTTTTCATTTTACGAATAAGAATGAAACCACCAATCGCGAAGAGAAGAGTAATTCCTTCTGCTACAAAGATGTTAATCATTTTTGTTTGGTAAAGTGCTGCGAAAAAGTCTACAAGTGCGTGGAATAATATAGCGTAAACAAGGAAAATGTATTTCTTTTGTTTTACTGCGTATACGACAAGCATTGTGAAGGCAATTTGCAGCACGAGTGCCATAATTCTTTCTAGGCTACCGAGTAAGTATAAATAGGCAGGTTGTTCTATTAACATATCCTTTACAAGATTTAATTGTGGTAGTTTTTCTGCCATTTGAGCGAAGCTACCATTGTTAATAGCATTAGCGAATATAAGTGTCTGCAATGCAGAGAATCCGCCAACTAAAATGGATTCAATCCCGCCATGACCAATTCCATAAGCGAAGCCATCTTTATATTCTAGATATTTTTTTAGTAGGAAGAAGAAGGCAACGAAGCGTCCTAATTCTTCAAAAATACCAGCAGTTAGTCCGCCATAAATTGCAAAGACATACGGATTTTCTAAAAATGGAGCGATTGCTGGATTACCACGCATAAATAGGTGGAACGGTGTTTCGAGAATTTGGGTAAATCCAATAAAGATAAGAACACCAACGCCGACCACTTTCCAATTAATATTATATTTTTTACGGAAATAAACGAGTACAATAATTGGGACCAGAACCGAAACAACGAGTTGAAATATGATGCTGGCAATTACAGTATTTGAAACCATACTTTCACCGCTTTCTAATATATGTACATATCTATTATGCATGAAATATGGGAGAGATGAAACTTTTAGAGATAAATGAATTTACTTATTGACTCTAACGTTGCGTCATACTTTATTGTATGTACTAAGGGGGAGATACACATGACAATGAAGGTAAAAGAAGTAGCTAATTTAGTTGGAATTAGTGTGCGCACACTGCATCATTACGATGAAATTGGGTTATTAACCCCAGACGAGACGACAGAGTCTGGATATCGTCTGTATTCCAATGAAAATTTAGAGACACTGCAGCAAATTTTATTTTTTAAAGAACTAGGCTTCCCTTTGAAGAAGATTAAAGAAATTATCATGAGTCCATCATTTGATCATGAAGAAGCACTACAGCTTCATAAGAAAATGCTTCTTGAAAAGCGTGCAAGGTTAGATAAGGTGATAGCGACGATTAATAAAACAATTCAGCATACAAAAGGAGAGATTGATATGACGAATAAAGAGAAATTTGAAGGATTTGATTTTAGTCATAACCCGTACGAAGAAGAAGCACGTGAACGATGGGGAGATGAGGCTGTAGATAAAGCGAATAAAACAGCGAAGGGGATGTCTAAAGAGAAACAGGAGGAGTTTAATAATATTTACAGAAATCTAGCAACACTTCGAAATGGAGCACCGGATTCTAAAGAGGCGCAATCCGCAATCGGGGTATGGTACGATTACTTGCAAAACTTCGGTGAATATTCATTAGAGGCCTTTAAGGGACTCGGTCAAATGTATGTTGCTGATGAGCGTTTTACGAAAAATATTGATAAGTTTGGTGAAGGTTTAGCGCAGTTTATGTGTGATGCGATGGAGGTTTATGCGGATCGTAAGAAATAGTAAAAAGGTGGAGGTTTTCTCCACCTTTTTATTTTTTAATCATGTCATTTAAAGTTTGATCCCCCGTATTGTTCAAATGAGGATTATCGCTCATTTCACGTTTTAACATATCAAGACTTTGTTCATATTCTTTATCGTTTAAGCTGCCAGATTGAAGACCTTGAATTTGAGAAATCAACTTTTGGTTTGTTGATACATATGCTTTATAATAGCGAGGAACGATGGACAAAGCAGTTTTATATACTTGATCTGTTACGAGTTTCGGATCCGTTGTGTTTGCACGGTATACAACGAACACTTCGTCGTCGGTAACGAGTGTAGCGGCATTGGTGACGTCAGGAAGTTTGACTGTCATGCTTGTAATCATTTCAGCGACTTTCTCACGGTTAATGGCGCCTACTTGTTTGTTAGATACTTCATGTTTTTGTTTAGATGAATAGCCCACCCTTGTGAGCCGTGTATTTGTATTTTCCGTATGATACATGTCGTTTTTGTTGGAAACAAGAACACGACTTCCTTCTTCACGCTCCATTTCGGCTTTATTAGTTGATTGGCAGCCTGCAAATAAGGAAAGAGTGAGAAGAGAGAGTATAATTTGTTTTTTCACGATGTAGCACCTCCTTCTCCATAGCATGCACTAATTTTCAATTTTTTGTATTTGAAATTGTTGGTTGTTATGCTTTGTGATACGATAAAAAGAAGAATGCTTAGAGAGGAAGTTCATAATGGAGCAAAAGCAAGAGATTCATACTACGGTGAGCGTTAATAATGTTCAGTACGAAGTAATTAAAAACTTTCGTGACGGTTTTAGTGAAGAAGCACTTAAAGAGCGCTATGCAGAAATTTTAAATAAATATGATTATATCGTTGGAGACTGGGGTTATGAGCAACTTAGATTGCGCGGATTCTTTGATGATAGTAATCAACGTTCGACATATGATACGAAAATTAGTACTTTATCAGAGTATTTATACGAGTACTGTAACTTCGGTTGTGCACACTTTGTATTACGAAAAGTGAAGAAATGAAAAAATCCTCTTACGATTGTAAGAGGATTTTTTCATAGCAGTTATACCAATTATGAGGAGGCTGTTTACTTTTGAAATAGACAGCACCTCGGCAAATATAATTATTTTTTTCATATAGGCTTAATGAAACCGGATTACCTGTAAAACAATCTAGGCGTATTCCAGTGTAGTTTTTTTGTTTTGCTTCGTTTTCCCAAAAGGATAATAGTACTTTACTATATCCTTTGCCTTGCGCGAGCGGATGGATGACAAAAGAGTGGACGATAAGAAAGCGTCCGTCTATTTCTGACCAGTCAATTAGTTTGTATTCTGGAGACGGTGCTTCGTTTAAGACGACGGCACCGACAAGTACTTGATCTTGGAATAGACAATACAATTCGGCCTGTTCTAGATGATAGGAAATGTGTTCTCGCGTCGGATAAGAATCATCCCATTGATAAATTTGGTTCTGTAAGAGTGCTTCTTTGCATGCTGTATACATTACATCTAAGTCATTCAATAAATCAATCGTACCTTTTCTCACCTTTAACATGAGAGTCCTCCTTACAAACAAATTGAAATGTAATCACCTTCAGAAAGCGTCTTGTTTGGTTTCATTTGTTGTCCATTTAGTTGGATAGCTCCATTTTTAATTTTCTCCACAATGAGTGCACGGCTCCAATCTGAAATATATGTGGATAACACTTTATCAATCCGGTGGGAACCGAAAACTATGTCTAATACGATCGTTATTTCGGCTATACCACTTTCTTTGTATTGTGTAATGGAAATGGTAGTACTTGTTTCCGTTTGTTCTTGCTGAGTCATATCGACAGTTTCGACGTGATCAGTAAATGATTTATAAATATGAAGTTTTTGATTCCACGTATGATCTTTCGGACATTTATAAATTGCAAATCGGTATATATTCTTTCCGTTTGCATTATGTCTGCGAATGTTCGTGTCAGTAAATAGGGTAGTGCGTCTGCAATTTTTACAATACTTTTCGATTGTTGCTAGTTCGTTTTTATATAAACTCCAAGAAAGTTGTACTTTCTGCATTTTCCTTCACCTCTTATATATTGGTAAAGGAACGTAATACAGCTATTTGGATGTCTTGTAGTATGAAGACATAAGAAGTAGACAAAAATAAAAAGAGGTTCCCCCAAGAGGAACCTCCGTAAACATCATACTACAGATGCGTTACGTTCCTTTGTAATGGGAATGGGCAGACTACTCCCTTGAAAAAGCACGGTGCTTTTTTGAGAGTAATGCTATCCAATTGCTGGTCCATTACAAAGTAAATGTTGGCATACGCAGATAACGTCCTTTCTATCCAAATAGATTTGTTCATAAGTATAACACATAAGATTGAAAATTCAAAATATAAATTGTAAAAAAACACCAGCTAACATAGCTGGTGCACCAGATAAATTATATAAGTTCAAATAAAAATGAGCGTAATTCTTCTGCATTTTCTTCAGACATCGAAAATGCATGCTCTAAGTAGCCTTGTTCATTTAAATCGTCAGGACCGATGATAGCAAATTTGTTGCTTTGCATATCAAGGACTATCGTTTTACCGTAATGACGATCGGAGTATAGAAGCGCTAAATCATGACGCTCATTTTCCCCCAAAAAGCTAACGAAACGCGTTTTTGTAGCGACTGTATCGTCGTACAGAAAGAAACGTTCTTCCATACACATGGCTCCTTTATTAAATATCTAAGTTTAAGTGTGGTTTATGATCTAAATGGTGATGCGTTTTAATGAAACGTACTGTTCTTGTTTTGTAACGCATTACGATAGAATATGTTTCAGCTAAATCTCCGCCAAGGAATTTCACGCCGTCTAATAATTCACCAGCAGATACACCTGTTGCTGAGAAGATTGCATCATCACCAGATACTAAGTCATCTAACATAAGAAGTTGACGAGGATCTTCTAATCCCATTTCACGACAACGAGCTTCTTCTTCTTCGTTCATTGGAACTAAGCGAGCTTGCATTTCACCTTCAAGGCATTTTAATGCTGCTGCAGAAATAACGCCTTCTGGAGCTCCGCCAACACCTACGAATAAGTCGATACCTGTTCCAGGTAAAGCTGTTGCGATTGATGCACCAACATCTCCATCACCAAATAGTTTTACGCGTGCACCTTTTGCACGAACACGGTCAATAATATCTTGATGACGTTCACGTTCTTGGATGATAACCGTTAGGTCACGAATTTTTTTATTGTTTGCTTCTGCTACAATATCAATTGTTTTTTCAATTGGATCATCTAAGCTAATTTTACCAGCTGCTTTTGGACCAACCGCGATTTTTTCCATGTACATATCCGGAGCATGAAGAAGGTTTCCTTTATCTGCGATTGCGATAACTGCCATTGCATTTGCAAGGCCTTTCGCAACGATGTTTGTACCTTCTAATGGGTCAACGGCGATATCTACTTCTGGACCGTTACCTGTTCCTAGTTCTTCACCAATATACAACATCGGTGCTTCATCAAGTTCTCCTTCACCGATTACAACTGTACCTGCCATGTTTACTGAATCGAACATATCACGCATAGCTGTAGTTGCTGCATCATCTGCTTCGTTTTTCTTTCCGCGGCCCATCCACTGTGCGGATGCTAAGGCTGCTGCTTCTGTTACACGGACAATTTCTAGTGCGAGTTCACGTTCCAAGGTTGCATTCCTCCAATTTCAAAAATCATACAAATATAACTATAACAAATAACGAGGAAAAGGTGAATTCGAAAAATTGTCGATTTTTTCAGAAGAAAGCGTTACAATTAAAATGTAAATGCTTTAATTTCCAGGTAGGTGACATTCATGTACTTCGTAGACAGAAAAAAAATAGAACAAATGCTAGTATGTTTAGAACGAGCAACAAATACATTTCAAGAGAAAAAGACATATGAAACCGAGTTTGAATTTTACGCATTAGAGCGCATGGCGCATCTTATTATCGATTGTATATTAGATGTAGGGAATGCGATGATTGATGGATTTATTATGCGCGATCCAGGAAGTTACGAAGATATTATTGATATTTTAATGGACGAGAGAGTTATAAGTGGAGAAGAGGGAGCGCATATTAAAGAAATTATTCTTCTTCGAAAAATGCTTACGCAAGATTATATTCAAATGAATCATGATGAATTATATAAGACGATTCAAAAACATATCGCCGTGGTAGAGAAATACCCAGCGAATATTCACAGTTATTTAGAAAAGGAATTAGGACCTGTATCTGCATTTGTACCAGAATAATTGTGCTTATAAGATCCCCGGGAATTCCTTTGGGGATCTTATATTGTATAGGAGAAAGAAAAGGGAGAAGGGTGAGCTATGGGGGAAGCACGTACTACGAGAGAAGAGATTGTACAATTACTGAAGATAAAAGGAGAGCATACTGTAGCAGAATTAGCCGAAGCTTTAGAAGTTACAGAGATGGCGATTCGTCGACATTTAAGTAAACTAGAAAATGATGAGCTAATTTATTCAAAGATGGTAAGGCAGCAAGTTGGACGCCCAACATATTTGTATGGATTAAGTCAAAAGGGAGAAGATACATTCCCGAAAGAATATAAGCAGTTTGCTATTGAAATACTAGATGATTTAGCTCGAATGGGCGATGAAAAAATACTTCGTTACGTTTTACAAGCGAGAACGAAACGAATGGAAGAGCAGTTGCAAAAGAAGATAAGTAATCAAAGTAATTTAGCATATAAAGTACAGGAAATAGCTGCTATGCAAGAGAAAAATGGTTATATGGTTCAAATAAAGAGAGATGGGGAACGCTCTTTCATACTTGAAAAGCAAAACTGTCCGTTAAAGGAAATAGCGGAGAAATTCCCGCAAGTGTGTGAAGATGAAAAAGATATGTACAAGCGGTTATTTACAGGCGCAAATGTGAAAGCGCTAACGAACATGTGCGTGGGCGATTGTAATTGTTCGTACCAAATAAAAGAGAAAAAATGAACGTTATGGGACGCTTTAAGGTAAAGCGTTTTTTTCTTTTGAAAAAGGGGTTAATATAAGAGTGGTATGATAGGTGAGAACGTTAGCATAGAAGGAGAGACAAACAGATGTATAAAGGCTATTTAATTGACTTAGACGGTACAATGTATCGCGGTGAAGAGCAAATTGAAGAAGCAAGCGACTTCGTAAAAGCGTTAGGAGAGCGCGGTATTCCATATTTATTCGTTACAAATAACTCAACTCGTAAACCAGAACAAGTTGCAGAAAAGCTTGTTCGTTTCGATATTCCAGCGAAAGCGGAGCAAGTATTCACAACGAGTATGGCTACAGCTAACTTTATTTATGAGCGCAAACAAGATGCAACTGTATATATGATTGGTGAAGAGGGCTTACATGCTGCACTTGTGGAAAAAGGCTTTGAACTTGTGGATGAAAATCCTGATTTCGTTGTTGTTGGTTTAGATCGCGATATCACATATGAAAAATTAGCAAAAGCGTGCCTTGCTGTGCGTAACGGTGCAACGTTTATTTCAACAAATGGGGATATCGCAATTCCGACTGAGCGCGGATTATTACCAGGTAACGGTTCATTAACATCAGTTGTTGCAGTATCAACAGGTGTGGACCCAATCTTTATTGGTAAACCAGAATCAATCATTATGGAACAAGCGTTAAAAGTGCTTGGCATAGGAAAAGAAGAAGCTTTAATGGTTGGGGATAACTACGATACAGATATTTTAGCGGGGATAAATGCTAGTATGCATACCCTTCTTGTCCACACTGGAGTAACAACTGTGGACAAGTTAACAGAATATGAAGTACAACCGACGCAAGTTGTGCACAACTTGACGGAGTGGATTGAGAAGATGTAATGAAAGGCAGGTAACCGGGAACGGTTGCCTGTTTTTTTATGCACAATTGCATATGTACTATAAGGATTTAAAATGTAAAATTTATATGTAATGATGTGAAGGGGGAAAATAAGAGTGTACTGGATGTCATGTATTATGTTTATTTTTACATTATGTGTTTTATTCTTTGTTCTATGGAAGATATATAAAATAAATGAAATGAAAAAAAGCGCGGGAAAACTCATTGCAACATATCCTCGGGTGAAACGACGTTGGATTGCCTTACTTGGACCAGCGTACTTTATCGGACAATGTATGTATATATATGCTCAATACGTAAGTGGTGATATTGGTACATTTGAACAGTTTCTCATTCAGTCAGGTAGTTATGCTGTAGCAAGTTGTTTTATGATTTTAATAGCGATCAATCTTATTAAAAGTGTACAAATATATGAAAAAGGTGTAATAGACGGATTGAACTATTATTCATACGAAGAATTAAAAGGCTATAAAACATCAACATGGGAAAATCCAAAAGAAAATATATTTTTATATCGCGGGCGAGAAAAAATGAATGATAATGTGAATTTACTTATTAGACAGGAAGATATGAATGAATTAGAAAGCATTCTTCAAAGATATATTCCGAAATTGATGATGAAATAAAAACTCCGGTTGTTATAACCGGAGTTTTTTTATTAAAACGCACGATTCACTACGTCTTTAACTTCTTCAAGATATTGTTTACGCACACTGTCATCCACAGAAGGAACACTTGTATAGAATGTATGCTCAAGTGTTTCAATGCCTGTAAATTCAAAAATACCAACATCCGCTGTTTTCTTCATTGCGTCAAACATACCGCCTGCTGTGTATGCTTCTTTTGTATTTCCCATTGTAGATAATAATAATCCTTTTTTACCGCTTAATAACTTTTCAATGCCATTTTCACCGTAAGCATAAGCGAAGCCGTGGCTAAATACGCGGTCAACATATCCTTTTAGAATAGCAGGAAGTCCTGCCCACCAAACGGGGTAAATGAATGTAATGCTATCAGCCCAAGAGATATGCTCTTGCTCTTCTTTAATATCTTCTGGTGTATTTCCTTGAGAAAATGAGGTGAAATCGGAAGCACCTAATACTGGATTGAAATTTAATTCGTATAGATCACGAACGCGCACTTCATGCCCTTTTCTTTCTAATTCACTTTTTACAGTTTCTAAAATTGCATGGTTGAAGCTTTCTGTATTCGGGTGTGCATAAACGATTACATGTTTCATTGTTCTTCCTCCTATTTGTGGATATGTGAATAGTTTTTATATATTTGTGTAACTATTATGGTTACTTTCGTTGCGAGAATCAACTTTTCTGACATGAGAAATAAAATGAAACTTTAATCGGTGGGTGGGCCATCCCGCACTGATTATTTGCTCACACTAATCGGGCACTTACTACCGGTTAATATAAATGTTAGTATGTGACAAAAAAATACAAAATAGTAGGGATTTTGCATTTCCGAATAGAATATATAGATTGGTAAATAGAGAGAAGGGGATATTGGGATGAATATTATTGAAATTGAAAGGTTAGAAAAATCATTTGATATTGGGGATAGTAAAGTAAAGATCTTAAAAGATATTAATCTTCAAATTCAAAAAGGAGATTTTGTTTGTATTATGGGGGCAAGTGGATCGGGTAAAACGACCTTACTTCAGCTGTTAGGTGGATTAGATATTCCATCGGTAGGTAGTATTCGAGTTGATGGTACAGAGATTTCAACATTAAAAGAAAAAGAGCTCGCTTTATTTAGAAGGCATAAAATCGGTTTTATTTTTCAGCAGTTTAATTTAATTCCAGTGTTTAATGCGGAGGAAAATGTAGGGTTGCCTTTACTATTAGATAATGTTTCGCAAAAGAAGGCAACGGTGACAGCAAATCGTTTATTAGAGCTCGTTGGATTGAAAGGAAAAGAAAAGCATTTACCAGCACAGTTATCAGGTGGGCAACAGCAAAGGGTTGCGATAGCAAGAGCTTTTGCAAATGAGCCGGCTATTATATTAGCAGATGAGCCAACAGGGGCGTTAGATTCAGAAAACAGCAAAAATATTATCGCGGCACTTCGCAATGCATGTGATGAATTAGGGCAAACAGCTGTCATTGTAACGCACGATCCGTTCGTAGCGGCCCATGCTGATAAAGTCGTTTTCTTATTAGATGGTGAGGTGATTCATGAGCATACTGAAAGTAAAGGGTGGAAATTTCGAAATATCCCGCAACAAGTTACTCAAATTCAAGAGATTATGAATCGTCACTTTAAAGTAGGAGGTAAAGGTGATGCGATGGGTAATTAAGTATGCGGTAAAATCGATGAAACAAAATTGGTTGCGAAATATGTTGATTGCCCTCGGTGCAGCTTTAGGTGTTATGTTAGCGACGATGTTATTACTAGGCAATCAATCAGTCGAGCAAAGTGTGAAGGAACAAGTAGTAAGTCGTTATGGAGATTATAATTTGCAATTTGGATATATAAAAAATGATATGTATTTAAATAATGAAAGTTTAAAAGAGATAGTTGGCTTAGAAAACGCTGAAAAAATATCAAAAGTACTTATACCGTATCCTTTACCAAATTATAAAGAGCTATCAGGAAAGCCGTCTTATTGGGGTGTTGAGCAAGATTCTCCAGAAATGCGTTCTTATAAGATTGCAGAAGGTCGATATCCGAAAGAAGGTGCTGAAGTAGCACTGACAAAAGGTTATACAGACCGTGAAAATATACGTGTAGGAGATATGATCAAGCTGCCGTTTCCGCCGCATGGAGAAAAGACTGTGAAAGTTGTTGGGATTTTGAATCCACCGTTAATGGCGGCAATGGGGCATGGTTCTTATTTTCCAATTAGTTGGCTTCAAAAAGAACTAAATCTACAAAATCAATTCAACCTCGTTCAAGTGAAAGCACAGGATGTAAATGTGAAAAGGGCAATTGCTCTTGATGTAAATAAGAAGATAGAAAATATAAAGGTGGACCAACGTACTTATGTCGATAAGGCATTTGAACGACTAAATGTAATGAAACCGTTAATTTTTAGTTTAGGTGGTATTGCCTTATTTGTTGTAGCCCTTTTAATAATGGGAAGTTTCTTCTTATCTGTCAGAAGTCGATTTAAGCAATGGGCACTATTACGTGCACTTGGTAGTAACCCAAATCAAATTATATTAGTCGTTTTATTAGAGGCTTTATGCATCGGAGCGATTGGATCGCTAGCAGGGATTATTCTTGGGGCAGGTACGCAAACAATCGCGGCATCATTCATTAATAAATGGGTGAATATTGAGAGTGCAGGGAAAGAATCATTCTCGATTTCAGGTGAGATTTTACTCATTACATTTTTACTAGGGATTGTTATGTCTGTCATAGGGGCTATTATACCAGCTTTCATGGTTAGGAAGATTCCACCAGTTCAAGCACTTCGGCCAGGTCTTCCTAGTAATGAGAAAACAGAAAAAAGATGGAGTGCTTTTAGTTGTAGCATTTTAATTATTGGTACTGTTATTGGACTAGCGGGTAACGTATTAGAACAGTATGTCGGTTTTAATCCAAGTGCGATTGGAGCACTGTTATTTGCAGTTGGTTTGTTATTTGCGATTCCGCTATTTATTCGTATAATAGCGCCAGTTATTGCGAAACCTTTGCAAATGATATTTCGAATTGAAACGACGATTAGTAGTCGAAATGTAATTCGTTATCGTAATAAGGCAGCTGTGTCAGTTGCTATATTAGCATTTGGTTTTATGTTAGCCCTTGTTGGAACAATGTATGTAAACTCTATGTATGAAGGTACGAAGAAAGGATTACAAAAGCATTTACCAGCTGATTTAGTAGTACGTGTACCGATGGATTCGCAAGGAATTGAGGTTTTACCGTTTAGTTGGATGGAGAAGATTAAAAAAGTTGACGGTGTAGATGCAAGTGTAGGGAATGCTACTGATTTTACAGCAAAACTTATAAATTATGACTTTAAAAAGGCAAATCAAGAATGGTATGAACATGCGAGAAAAAATAATTTTAATTATGATTCAATAGAGGTTGTGGGTAATGATATTGTAGCGTATCAGAAAGTAACGAAGGCGAAAGTGATTTCAGGACAAAATTTAAATAAGCCATTACAAGATGGTGAGGGAGTCGTTACGAAAGAAACGGCTAAAAATTTAGGGATTCAGTTGCATGATACGATTGAAGTACAAGGGAAAGGGAAAGGGAAAGAAAAACAAACGATTAAAGTCGTTTCGATAATTGAGCAAGGATTAAGGTTAAGAGGATCAGATATTTTTGTGAGTGAACAATGGGCACGAGATAAGTTTCATGTACAAGGATATGAAGCAATTCAAGTTATGACAAATTCTAATCAATCATTTGAAGAGATTAAGAAGCAAGTAAAAGAAATTACAAATAATAAAGAGAATGTAGAAGTTATAAACAGTTATGATTTATTGAAAGAACAAGAACAGTTATTATCGCAAATGATGATGTTAATTCGCTTGTTAGTTGTAATTGTTTTCATTATTTCTGGTATAGGGTTAATGAATGCGATCGTCTCAAGTTTACATGAAAGACGTGCTGAAATTAGTATGATTCGTGCGGTAGGAGCTATTCCGAAGCAAATGAGACGGATTGTTTTATTAGAGGGCACTTTACTTGGAGCGATAGCTGGTTGTATTGGGGTTTTAGGTGGAATTGTATTTAGTTATATTGTGTTATCAAGCTTAGAGTTAACGGTTATTATCATTCCGTATAATCAAGTTTTAATATTGGCACTAGCTAGCATTATACTCGGAGCAGGAGCAGCAATGATTGCTTCATTACAATTAAGAAAGTTTAAATTGAGTGATACTTTAAAGGAGTTGTCAGCATAAAAGATTGCTATACTCCACTCATACAAAGAACAAAGAAGACGAATAAAATGATAACAATACCGATACCAAAGTTAAATACAAGAGTACTATCCATATATGTAACCTCCTTGTTTGAAAGTAAAAAGCACTCTGGCTGGAGTGCTTTTTATTATCCGAATATGTCGCAACGAACGCCGCAACATATAGAAAGGGAATAATGCGTTTAAAGAGTTATATTAATTTATGCATTAATTTTGTAAATGAGCAGGTCCTGCTCAGGTATAGAAAAAAGACACTCTTTCGAGTGTCTTTCATGATGACAAAACGTGCCAATTGCTTGAGTTTGATAAGACGTTAATTTTCCGGTTAACAGTCTTTCTTAATCAAGAAGTGTAACAACAGCGATTCAAATAAATCTTAGCATTTTTTAAAGGGGTGTGCGTATGTAACTATGCATATTACGATTAGAGGAGAATCAAGTTTGGAAAATGAATGAGTAAATACATATAGATTAGTAGAGTATTTGATAAGGAGCGAGATGAATGGATATACATAAGTTAACAGAAGAAGAAGCGAAAGAAATAAATACGTGGAAGTATGAAAATCCCTATACGTTATATAGCTTTTCGGGAGATGCTGAAGTAATAGAAGAGTTGCTAGATGGAACGTATTACGGTTGTTGCGGAGAGAATGGAGAATTCATCGGCTATTTTTGTTTTGGAGAAAATGCACAAGTGCCAGGGGGAAGAGATGCTAATTTATATAGGGGAGAAGATGTAGTAGATATTGGGCTTGGAATGAAGCCGGAGTTAACAGGGAAAGGGATGGGGGAAATATTTTTTCAAGCGGGAATAGCATTTGCTACTGAGGAATTGAATTCGAAAATGTTTCGACTGAGTGTAGCGACATTCAATAAGAGAGCGATTAGGCTGTATAAAAACATTGGATTTCAAGTAGGACCTCTTTTTTTGAGCCGTGGAAGAGAGTTCATGCTTATGGAATATGAAAGGCCGTCAGTATGAAACTGACGGCCTAGACCCCTTATTCCGAATGCTCAGCACGGTGCGCTAAACGACTTGAAGCAGCGGCAGCGATTCCGCCAACGATATCATCAAGGAATGTATGCACCTTTCCAGTTGATTTATCATTTAAGTATTCTAAAATACCTGGTTTTAATTTATCGATATATCCAAAGTTCGTGAAGCCAATTGACCCGTACACGTTAACGATTGAAAGTGCGATGACTTCATCAATTCCATATAGTCCTTCATCGCGTTTTACGATATCTTGTAACGGCTGACTTAACATTCCTTTTTCAGCAAGGACATCAAGTTCAATGCCTGTAATAAGAGCGTTTTGTACTTCTCGTTTTGATAGTACACGCTCAACGTTATAACGACATTCTGACATCTCTAAATTTGCATGGTATTTCTTTTGAAGAAAATGAACAAGATCAGCAATATCGTCAATTGTTACACCGCGCTCTTGTAATAGTTGTAATGCTCTTTCTTGTAGTTGATTTGAGTCTTTCATGTTTATCACCTTTTTTTCTTTTTAGTATTTGTATACGTTTCATTGCTTTATCATGTGCATAGGAATGAAAGGCGAGCACAAGCTCATATATATAAAGAAAAACCATAGGTGGCGACTGCGATGATTCAGCATATTTATGAGCATTATCACATGCATGTTAAAGAATTAATCCCCCTTGGCCCCTATAAAAGCTTTTGGATTCGCAACAGAATTTATGTACTTGTTCCAATTGGAGAAATGGAGGAAGAAGTACTTGTAGAGATGAAAAAGCTCAGTGATTATATGAACCAGCAAGGGGATATAACTGTTTCGACTTTCGTTCCGACTATACACGGCTACTATGTAAGTGAGATAGAAGAAAAAAATTACTGCTTATTAAAAGGTATGCGTATGTTAGAGCGACATGCTACATCATTAGGAAGTGAGCTTTCTATATTCCATAAACGTGGCGCATTCTTTCCAGAAGAAGTTGAGCAATTAAGCCGCATTGGTGAATGGAAAGCACTATGGGAAAAAAGGCTCGACCAATTAGAAAGGTTTTGGCAATCGCAAGTGATGAACCATCCTTCAGACGTATTCGATCAATTGTTTATTGAATCCTTCCCGTATTACTTAGGAGTTGCAGAAAATGCAATTCAATATGTTGTCGATACAGAAATGGACGATACACCACAAATAACTGACGCAGCAACAATTTGCCAAGAACGATTTACACCTTTATTATGGCAGCAAACGAAGCGTTTAAAACTTCCTTTTGATTGGGTATATGATCACCCAAGTAGAGATATAGCAGAATGTATTCGCTATATGATGATAGAAAAAAAGAAAGATTGGGAGCAAACGGTAGTTCAATTCATTGCAGATTATGAACGTAATTATTCGCTCTCTTCATTTGGTTGGCGCTTATTATTCGCAAGGCTTCTGTTCCCGCTTCACTACTTTGAAACAATTGAACGATATTATCAAACAGGAAACGAAGAACAAAAAGGCATATATAGAGCCCGTTTAGAAATCATTTTACATGATGTGAGGCGCACTGAGCAATTTATGAATCATTTTTACGAGTCATTTCGTTTACCTGTTGATAAGTTAGGCATTAGGAAATTAGATTGGCTGTCTTAAACGTATAAAAAAGAGACCAATTGAGGTCTTTTTTTTATACCACAACAGATACCCGTGTCTATCTTTATATAATAAGAAGCTATGCTCCTACTTTTTGATCTGTACATATAGTTAAAATAATGTGGTGTCTTTCAATTTTTTCATTTACCTTTTTTAATAATTCTTGTTGTATTTCTTTAAATAAAAATTGATAGCTCGTATTCCATGTCGGTATAACGGGTGAAAGACTTAATAAATATTCTTTTTTCTGCTCTAATTCTTGAATTGTTACAAAAGTACTCCCTATTTTTGGCATACGTCGTCCCCCCTATGTTTTTCGCTGTATATGTGTGAACGATTCACTATATATTAATTATCGCATTTTTTGAGAAGGATTTCCAATTTTGTTTTATGATGTTAATAGTGTAGGGGAGTATGTCTTGTTTGCGTACAAAAAAAGAGACCAAATTTGGTCTCTTTTCTTAGAAGTAGCTTTGAACGAGCCGCTTCTGCTTTTAATTAATATCTAGCTCCAGCGGCTAGAACAGTCGGCCATTTCGCGCCTTCCTGTGAGGCAAAAAGCGCCTCTTCGTCAGGAGCTCCAATGACCTTCTGTTCTGAACGAGCCGCTTCCGCTTTTAGATTAAAATACTTGTTCTACTTCAATAACGCCTGGTACTTCTTCAAGTAATGCGCGTTCGATACCAGCTTTTAGTGTGATTGTAGAACTTGGGCAGCTTCCGCATGCACCCATAAGGCGTAATTTTACGATACCTTCTTCAATGTCTACTAATTCAACGTCTCCGCCATCGCGAAGTAAGAATGGACGTAATTTATCTAATACCTCTAGTACCTGTTCTTGCATATGTGGGTTTTCCATTTTTATCGACTCCTTTCATCAGTTTTATTATAATCAAGATAGAGGGGAAAATCTATTTTTTCTCTTCTTGTTTTATTGTCAAAATATTATATCGTGTGTACAACGTGTTTTTTCAGTATAGGGGTATGGAATAAGTTTGTAAAATGATGTGCTTATGTACTAAGACATCTGAATATACTGTTGAAACAAGAAGTGGGGGAGAAGAAATGGTTAATGTGCAAGTGTATGGGACGAAAGTAATTTGTGCGAGCTGCGTTGGAATGCCATCTTCAACAGAAACGTTTGAGTGGTTACAAGCGGCGATTGGTCGTAAATATGAAGGACAAGAAAATAAATTTAATTTCGAGTATATTGATTTTCAACAAGAACAAGAAGATGAAGATAAAAAAGCATTCGCAGAGCGCGTAGTAGAAGAAGATTTATTTTATCCAGTCGTTCTTGTGAATGGAGAGATTGTTGGAGAAGGAAATCCTCGTTTGAAGGATGTTTACGAAGAAATCGAGAAATATTTATAAAGCATGAAGCCTTTGCGAATTTGCGAAGGCTTTTTTTATTGGAGGGATAGATGTGGAGAATGGAATAAAACATGCTTTACCAGAAGAAGTAAAGCAATTAATGGAGCAGTACATAGTAGAATTAAAAGGAATTTTTTCGGATGAAAAAATAGTCGGGGTATATATTTACGGATCAATCGCGCTAGGAGCATTTCATATAGAAACGAGCGATGTTGATTTTGTTACGGTAATAAGTGATTCCGTGAATGGAGCTGAAAAACAACAAATTATAGAACTGCATAAAAAAATTAGTAAAAGTACGTTAGGTAAAAGAATGGATGGTATGTATATTCCGCTTGCTGACTTAGGGAAATACAATCATGAAATAAATGAGTACGTGTATTGTACTGATGGTAAGGCTGATATTGGTCATTGGGATATTAACGCGGTCACATGGTGGACATTGAAAAATCAAGGTATTACAGTTAGCGGGAAAGAAGTAGAAGACCTTTCCTTTCAAATAAAGTGGGACGATGTAGTAAATACAATGAAATACAACGTAGAACATTACTGGCTTGAAAAAGCGAAGCGTCCTTATTTATTTTTCATAGAAGAATGGGTAGAATCAGCTGTCGTTACGATGGGACGTATTTTATATACGTTAGATCATAAAACAATTGTTTCAAAAGATAGAGGATTACAATACATGTTGAAACTTTACTCTCATAAGTGGGAGCCTTTATTAAGAGAAGTAGAGCGAATGAGGCAGAATCCAGAAGGAAAGCGAAAGCTCTCTAGGTGGAGACGGGCTGATATGACGAAGCGGTATTTGCTGTATGTAATTGAAGAGTGTAGGGGGAAGTGGTAGGTGAATAGTAAAAGCATCCTTCATATAAAGGATGCTTTTACTATTTTTATATAATGAAAAAGTACTTTGCAAGGAATGAGAAGTCGAAAGATAATCTAAAATATGGATAGTTTCATGTGAAACATTATGCAATAGACTGTTCTTTTTGATGTTTATCCCGCATTAACGGGCAGTAAGACTCTCACTTCAAAATTCGGCTGGAGCAAAGAAGTTAGATGGGAGATCAACTGCCCGTAAAAGCCCGATTAGTGAAGGCTAATAATCAGTGGGGGATGAACAAAACCCCCACTGATTAAAGTTTCACTTTATAATGAAATCTTGCACTATTGCGCACTCCTTTAGAGATAGGTTTACTCTTCATCTTCATCATAATTGTATGTAGTTAAGTTTTGTAAGAAACTTTCAAAGTTAGGTGCTAATTCAATAATTTCCTCAAATTCATTATCGATAAATATAACTGGAGGATTTTCAGCTACGTTTCGATAGTCTAGTGCAATCCACGTATGTCCGTCACCAGATAAAAGCACGATATTCTCAGGCATGTCCCATTCCTGAATTAAATAATGGCTCTCTAAAATACTAGACTCATTTTCATCAAAAGAAATGCCATATAATCCAGAAACATTAACGTGATCGTCTGCCCAAGAATTTGGCTCTGAAGTAGGGTGAGCATCTAATCGAAGAGTTCCTCCGTTTTGTTCTTTTAGAAGATTTATGTACGATTCTGGGAGCTTTACGTTTAGTACTTCTTCTGCTTTTTTTATTAGTTCGTCGTTAATAGGTGCTAATTTTAAATAGTCATCTTCTGCCCAAAGTGTAGTCTTCATATTAGGTCACCTCAAATAATAGTTTTATAAACTTTATTTTGTATATTATAGTTAATTAAAAAATTGCGCAATAGAGGGAGAAAATCTTATGATTAACCACAATAAAATTAAACAACTTTTAGCACATGTAGATCGCGCTGAGGATAATGAAATTGAGTTAGAGTGTGAATTTGAACCAATGACAATAGAATTATTTAATAGTGAAGAAATAGAAGAAGGGCAACTTGGTTATAGCTTTGATGATGAAGGGCAAAGCTTAATCGGGAATGAAGACGGAGAGTGGAAAGACGGTTGGATTGTAATTGGGATAGATTCCTATCTCGGAGACCCGATCTTTGTAGATAGTAATGATGAAAATTGTCCGGTTTATACAGCTATGCATGGTGAGGGAGATTGGGAGCCAGAATGTATAGCTAAGCGTATAGAAGATGTTATTGAGAAAGTGAAGGGTAATGTGGGATAGTTGTGTAAGTGGAAATATGTTTGAAATAGTAGAGAGCTAATTTGTGAAGTCTCTTAAGTCGAGATTTTAGGCTAGGTCATATTACAATAGTAGTTTAATAGGAGAAGGGTGTGTCAAAATGATTTTGATACATCCTTTTTTGCCAATATACAAGATGTTTAACATAGTGTATTAAATGTCTTATATATGAGTATTCTAATATATTTAATAGTAAAATGGAATATAGAATGGATAATTGTCGGAATGTATTCGATTTTTGTTCATTTTTATGAAATATAACTATTTTTTGTTAGATTCCTTCTTTTTATAGATATACAATAAAGTTATATAGAAATAAGAGAAGGATGATGTACGTGAAGGACACTGTTTTACAGGAAGCGATAGCTCCTAAAGAGTTACATAAAGTTGTGAGAAATAATACTGCATATTACGACTTTAAGTGGGGGAAAGCAAAAGATCCCGAGAAGGGAAATAGTTGGAACTGGATAGCCTTTTTCTTCCCATTATTGTGGTTAGCTTATCGCAAAATGTATAAATTATTTATTATTATTGCATTAGTAGGAGTTCCTACTTTAATTACCTCTGTTTTTATAGATATCCCGATGTGGATCGATTTTATTGTTTATTT
The DNA here is from genome assembly GCF_038005725.1 of Bacillus sp. FSL R12-0074. Classification (NCBI taxonomy): domain Bacteria; kingdom Bacillati; phylum Bacillota; class Bacilli; order Caryophanales; family Bacillaceae; genus Bacillus; species Bacillus sp. FSL R12-0074. Next base: position 4,793,034 of record NZ_JBBOTR010000001.1, on the reverse strand, counting down.
CGGAACTATGCTATTTACTGGATGGCAAGGGAATCGTTTATATTACAAGCATACAGTTCGCGTTTTACATAAGGCAAAAGAGTTATCTGATGCACAACACAATTATTACTTCCAAACAAAGGGTGGCACTCATGTTGGGATTATGCTTGGATTAAATGCGTTATTATTTGTAGTATTTGGTGCAGCTGGTTATGGGTTATCGTATTTACCGACGGAACCGAATATAAAAGATGTAGTTCGTTTAAGTGATGAAGGGATTACATTGGAAGTTTTTACTGATGATCCAAAATGGACGTATGTAAAAAAAGAAGGACGTTTTGATATAGTAGAATTTACTGGTTATGATTATGAGGAAAAAAAGGATGTAAAGATTAAGTTCGCTGTGTATTTAGATAAACAGAGATTTGAATGGAAAGAAATTTATTTAAACGATAAAAAGTTAAATGAAGAAGAAGCAGAAGAGTATCAATTTTATATTGAAGAAAATGCCTGGTATTAATATAAATAGATAATGATGTATCGCAAAAAGAAGAGTCTAATGAAGATTCTTCTTTTTATTTATGAGAAAGGATATGTAACAAGAAGAGAAAAACATTAGTAAACAAACGCCATACTAATTGAAATTTTGTAAAATACAATAAAAAATGAGAATTTGAGGTAGGCTTGTCAATAACGTGAGACTATGGCAGTATAAAGAAATGCTATACAAATTTTATTTATCGACATGTAAAAATTCGATTTGATTTTTACGTATAAATAATGAACGGAGGAAATGAATTTATGGCTACTTTACCAAATTGTCCAAAATGTAATTCAGAATATACGTATGAGGATGGCGCTCTTTTCGTATGTCCAGAATGTGCCCATGAGTGGGGTCAAGAAGCGGAAGCTGAAAGTAATGATGGTGCAAAAGTTGTAAAAGATGCGAACGGAAACGTTCTTCAAGATGGCGATGCTGTTACTGTAATTAAAGATTTAAAAGTAAAAGGAACTTCTTCAGTTGTAAAGATTGGTACGAAAGTAAAGAGTATCCGTCTAGTTGAAGGAGATCACGATATTGATTGTAAAATCGATGGTTTCGGAGCTATGAAGTTAAAATCACAGTTCGTTAAGAAAGCGTAAGATTAGCAAAGAAAAAAGACGCTCTGTAAGTAACTTGCAGAGCGTCTTTTTTATGATTGTACTTCAACTTCTTTCAACTGGCACCGCTTATTAAAGAACGTTTTATACCCAAGCTGTAAGAAGATAATAACAGAGAAAGCTGTACTTCCAGAAATGCCAAGTATAATCGCAATTTGATATTGGATAGCTGTAAATGGTGATACACCGGATAAAATTTGTCCTGTCATCATGCCTGGAAGACTTATAATTCCCATTCCGACCATGGAATTAATTGTTGGTAAAATAGCAGAATCGAAAGCGTCCCGTATGAGCGGAGCAGCTGCTTGTTTTGGAGTTGCGCCAAGCATAAGTGCACCTTCAATATGGTCTCTTTGTGATTTCATACTGTTTAAAAAGGTGTTTGCCCCGAGGCAAATACCTGTCATAGCGTTACCGATTAGCATGCCGGCAATAGGAACGATATATTGCGGAGCATACCAAGGATCGTGTCCGATAATGACAAAGATAAATAGTAGAAGAGGGCCAATTGATCCAGCAATCATGGAGAGGGCGGCTACTCGTTTTAATTCTTTTGACATTGGAATATTAACTCGTTTATAAATATTGAAAATCGCAAATGTAGTAATAGAAGTAATGAGAGCTATTGTATAAAACGGATTACTATTTTCAAATATGTATGTAAGAACATATGCGACTAGTACGAGCTGAATTGTCATACGTAATGTAGCAATTGTAATTTGTTTCTCACGCGGTATTCCTTTTAATTTCACAAGCCCGATTAAAATAAGGATGAAAATATATGCAGCTGCAAGTTGCCAAATTTGTAGTTCAATAACGCCCTTCAATTGATAGCACTTCCTTTCTAGTTGCACCGTTTGTTTTACTAATTTCAATAATATCGTCTGCGATTTCTTCTGGAAGTTGTTGCGAGTGCGTGATGAAGATAACTGTTTTTTTCTTTTCTCTTGCCAGTAGAGTGAATTGTTTCATAACGCGGCGTTCTGTGTCACCATCTAGTGCCGAAGTTGGTTCATCTAATAAATAGACGGGCGGATCCATTAGTATAATACGAGCGAAAGCAAGTCTTTGTTTTTCGCCACCTGATAAAGAAGAGGCGTTATCTTCTAATTTTTTATCTAGGCTAACAGTCGTTAATGCGCCTTGCAGGGCATCGTCATTTGGAAATGGCTTTTCAGAAAATCGAAGTCCCATTAATAAATTATCTTTAATTGTTCCATCAAAAATAGGCGGAGTTTGTCCGAGCATGACAACTTCACGGCGTAATTGAATGGGAGGATAATCTAAAATAGATTTTCCGTTATATTCAATTGTGCCAGATGTTGGTGATTGTAAATCGTTTAACATGCGAAGTAATGTGCTTTTGCCACTACCACTTTCACCGATAATACAAGTTGTTTTTTCTTTTTGAATCTGTAAATAAGGAATGTGTAGAATATCTTTATATATGATGTCTTTTAATATAAACATAAATTGCTCCTTTCTGATTCTAGTTATATCGTATCAAAAAGGGAGAAAAATAGAAAAATAAAGTCTATTCAGAGGGAACATCTTTTTTCTTTGTTTGTAGGATTAGATCGTTTTGAGACGGAAGTTAGCTTCGTTAATAAGTTTAGCAAGCGATCTAAGTCTTGACTGAGAGAAATGACTTTATCGTGAGAAAATCCATATTTTTCAACGAGGTGGATTAATTCTTTCTTTTTCACTTCTATTTGATTATTTAGTTTTGTTAAGTTCATAAGTGAAATGAAATGCCTCCTATTATGTGTAGTACTTATAGCATAAAAAATAAGACCGAACGTATTCGGTCCTAAAGAAAATAATAAAATGAAACAACTCTTACATATAGCATACACTTTTAATTGATAGTTTTTAATATTAAAATAGGGAAGTTTCGTGAATCTATATTGAGAAAGTTATTTTTTAAAAATGAATAGAAAAAGGCTGTCTACTATGTAGGCAGCCTTTAAAGTATTAACCGTTATGATATTTGTACATCCAAAGAAGACCGGATTTTAATAATCTCGGTACACGTCCCATTAATGGTTGGTTTGCTAGTAAACCAAATCCGTGTTTTTTGCCGAGAGAACCGAGAACACCTTTTAATTTAATAACAGGCAGTTCATCAGGAAGGGGTTCATTATTCCAACGTTTTAATAATATTTGGACAATTTGTTCTCCTTGACCTTCAGCAAGTTGAGCAGATGGTGCGTGTGGAAGTGCTGCACAATCTCCTACGACATAAACGTGCTCGTTATTTGGAATATTGTGATATTTCGTTAAAACAACCCGTCCGCTACCATCTTGTTCTACTGGAAGGTTTCGAACAACTTCATTTGCTTGAATACCAGCTGTCCAGACGATTGCATCACATTCAAGTGGTTCATCATGGTTGTATACAATGTTTGGTTCCACTTTTGTAATGTTAGAGTTTCGTATAATGGTAACTTTATGTTTTACAAACCATTCTTCTACGTATCTACTTAATTTCTCTGGATATGGGAATAAAATTCTATCTTTTCGATCAAATAAATAGATTTTTAAATCTGAACGGCTTTCGCGAAGTTCACTTGCCACTTCAACGCCGCTTAAACCAGCCCCAACGACAGCTACTGTTGCATTTGGTTCTAAGCTATTTAATTGTTCATATGTCTTACGTGTTTGTTCAATTGATTGTAGGCTATGTGTATATTCCTTTGCCCCAGGAACGTTATGATATTTATCTTCACAGCCAAGCCCGATAATTAAATCATCATATTGAATCGTTTCACCGCCATCGAGATGAACGGCCTTCGTTTCGAGGTCAATATTTGTTACTGTTCCGTATTGAATATTGAGACGTGGGTGCTCAGGAAACGGTATGCGAATATGCGTTTCTGAAATTGTACCCGCAACTAATGCATAATATTCAGTTTTAAAGCAATGATATGGTACTTTGTCGATTAATGTCACTTGTACATCATCTGGAAGTTGGTTGTTTGGAAGTAGCCGCTGCAGAATTCTCATTCCACCGTAGCCACCACCTAGTAGTACGAGGTGTTTCATGATGGATTACCCCTTTTCTGTTGAAATATCCCCTAATCATACAATTTTATATTAATAAAATATTTTGACTTTACACAATCAAATTATATCGAATTTGTGAACAAATAACAATGCATGAATGAATACTCTGTTGTACAATAAGAAGAAAAGTAAAGTAAGTGGTTTTCATTTTCTAGTTACTATTTACTATTTCATTATGAGTAGTATGTTATATAAAGAAGACCATCTATTATGAAGTGAAATAGTGAAGTAACTAAATAGTTTAGAATATATAACGAAAACAACAAGAAACAGCTTAGTTTTCTTCTTATAAATAAAGTGGAATGGTAACAAGTAGAGAGGGTTACTTATCCGTTTCGCAAATTAGGTATGCACATACCATATAAAGTAAATGGTAATTTGTTTAGAGATACAGGGGGGAGAGAGTTTTGATTAAACCATTAATCGAATTTTGTGTAGGTAACCTTGCAAGCGGTTCGCAAGCAGCTTTAGAAAAATTAGAAAAAGATCCTAATTTAGACGTAATGGAATATGGTTGTTTAGGATATTGTGGCATCTGTTTTGAAGGTCCATTTGCACTTGTAAATGGTGAAGTGGTACAAGGTGCAACAGTAGAAGAACTTGTAAATAATGTATATGATTATATGGATGAAAATCCAATGTTTTAAAGCGTTGCAAACAGGCAACGTTTTTCTTTTTTCATTTATCCCGCTATTTGCGGGCAGTAAGACTCCCACCTCAAAATTCAGCTGAAGCAAAGAATTTAGGTTGAAGCCCTGTTGCCCGTCCCCCCACTGATTAAAGTTTCACTTTATTAGGAGTGTTTATTTCGAAAAAAAAAGCCCTTTTAGAAGGGCTTTTTTCTTACACGATTTGTGTAAGAACGGCTTATTGCCAAAACACTGTCAAATATGAGAAACGGGGGACATTCATATTGTGTTCTAAAAGCATGCATTTTATACTTGAAATAATAAATTATTTTTGGAGTGAATAAAAATGAGCCAATTTTCTTTTACAAAAATGCATGGTCTTGGAAATAGTTATATATATGTAAATATGTTTGAGGAACAAATTAGAGAAGAAGATTTAGCAATTGTAGCGGAAAAGGTTTCAAATATTAATACTGGTATTGGTGCAGATGGAATGATTTTAATTTGTCCTTCTGACGTGGCACCAGTAAAAATGCGCATGTTTAATAACGATGGCTCAGAAGGAAAGAGCTGTGGAAATGGTTTACGCTGCGTAGCGAAATATGCGTATGAGCATAAACTAGTAGAAGGTAAAGTTTTCACAATTGAAACGTTAGCTGGTATTGTTACGGCAGAAGTAACGGTAGAAGATGACAAAGTTACATTAGCGAAAATCGACATGGGAGCACCTCGTTTAACACGTGAAGAGATACCGATGCTTGGTGAAGGAGAAACACCATTTATTCGTGAAAACTTCTTATACAATAATCACCGTTATGCATTTACAGCTGTTTCAATGGGGAATCCACATGCGGTTATTTTTGTTGATGATGTAGAAAAAGCGCCTCTTACAACGTTAGGACCGGTTCTTGAGACGCATGAAATGTTCCCAGAGCGAGTGAATGTTGAATTCATCGAGATTTTGAATGATGAAGAGATGAATTTCCGCGTTTGGGAACGAGGATCTGGTGTAACACAAGCTTGCGGGACAGGAGCATGCGCAGCTGTCGTTGCGGCAATTTTAAATGGGAAAATGGAACACGGTAAAGAAATTACGGTTCACTTAGCAGGCGGCGACTTAATGATCGCATGGACAGAAGAAGGAAATGTATTAATGAAAGGACCTGCGGAAATAATTTGCCGCGGAGTGTATGAGTACAAGATAGAAGCGTAAAGATGTATAATAGAATGAGAACAGAAAGGATGGTGTATTTCATGATTGAAGTAACAGAACAAGCGGCTTTTCAAATTAAAGATATGTTAAAAGATGCTGAAGATGGAGAGAAGTACGTGCGCCTTGCTGTACATGGCGGCGGATGTAGTGGTCTTTCTTACGGCTTAGGATTTGAAGTAGAACCAAAAGAAGACGACACAGTTCTTGAGTTTTTCGGTGTTGAATTTGTTATCGATAAAGAAAGTGCTCCGATTGTAAAGGGAGTGAAAGTTGACTATAAGCAATCTATGCTTGGCGGCGGATTCACAATCGACAATCCAAACGCGATCGCATCATGTGGATGCGGATCATCTTTCCGTACAGCGTCGAATGCTGGTAAGCCAGAAGATTGCTAAGTTTTTTCATCCCTTTATTCTAAGTGGAAATTGAATGGGTAGGTTGCATATAAAGACCTTTTTAGCGATGAAACCAAATCGTTAGGAAGGTCTTTTCTTTTGCGCTAAAAAGAAAAAGAGCATGACAAAGATAACGAATATATGCAAGAAGAAGGGGACGCAAGATCGACGATGTTTTTGAATTCGTAGGGAGATATGTGATTAAACCTATAATTAGATTCGTAAGTTACCTTGTAATAGATATCATAATAGAGTGCGTAATAGAGGGTGTAATAAGCGGTATAAGAAAATTATGTGATAAGATTCGTGACAAGTGGAAAAGTTGGCGTGGAAGACGTTATTGGCGTTAATAGATTGTCATGACTAGGCTAGATGAGTGTCAATAACGTTTTCAATGAAAAAACACTGATTAAAGTTTTAATTTACTATCTTACAAAAGTGTAATGTTCATGTCATGTTTTTGAATTTCTTCTTTAAAGCTTAGGCCTTAAGATAACAATATAAGAAAAACACATGAGGTGAAGGAAATGAAAAGATATATTGCACTTTTTAGTATTTTAGTTGTATTCGCAAGTTTGTTAGTTGGCTGTGATTTAAACCGTATGGGTAAAGATGAGTATTACGTTCAAATTACAGTAGATGGAAAAGAATATAATGGTAAAGCTGATAATGGTCAGCCGTATAAAGATTACGAATATAAACTAACTGGTTTTGATAAAGATGGTAAAGAGAAAGAATTAGAATTCATAGCGCAAAAAAATCTTCGTAAAGAAGCATTCCTACGCGTATACCACTCAGATAAAAAAGGTGTAACAGCTTGGGAAGAAGTGAAAAAGGACGAGCTTCCTGCGAAAGTGAAAGAAAAATTAGGTGTGAAATAAGACAGATGGAAAAGGAATTGACGAACAGGGTCAATTCCTTTTTTCGTTCTCAAAATCCTCTTCTGAAATTACTTTAAATCCATGTCGGCGGAATAAAGCAGTTGTCACTCCGTAACCAGTTTGTTTATTGCCGTTAAATTCCCCTGTGTAAATAGTAGAACTACCACAAGATGGACTGCGTTCTTTTAAAATTATATATTCTGGGTTTAAATCTTTTATTTGTTCTAATGCTTTATAAGCACCACGCACGAAAGCCTCCGTGACATCTTGTCCTTCTTTCGTCATTACTTTTGCTTTTCCATCTAAAACATCATCGCCATTACCGCCGATAATTTCAGCAGAAGGGCGTGGTGTTGGTAAACCGCCTAATACTTCGGGACAAACGAGGATGGTATCTTCCCTCTGTAATAACTCTTCTATTTGTGAAACGAGATTATCGTTACCGTCATACCGACAAGCAATACCACCTAAACAAGCACTAATTACAATCATATTTTCATCTCCAATAAAGTGAAATTTTAATCAGTGGGGGTTTTGTCCATCCCCCACTGATTATTAGTTGAACCAATCGGGCTTTTACGGGCAGTTGATCTCCCACCTAACCTCCTCCCATTCGCCGAATCTGGAGGTGGGAGTCTTACTGCCCGTTAATGCGGGATAAAAAATATTAAATATCACGCCAATTTCTCTGCCTATTTCTTACCTATAAGTGAGGTGATAAAAATGGGAAGCTTATATAATTTAATGAAACCATATAGTCAATTTCGAAGTAAAGAAGAGTTTAATACATATCAAAAACAAGTTTTGAAGTGCTATCGATTTCAATTGAATAAAACGGATGCTATCATTATTCATTTTTTAGGAAAGTATGCAGTGAATGAGAAACAGAAAACAGTGGGAGTTGCTTGTCCGTTAATGGAGACGATTGCTACAAATGTTGGAAAGAGTATTCGTACGGTACGCCGCTCGATTGCAAAGTTAGAGGAGCTAGGAATTATAAAACGTGTTGCGACAAAAGAAAGATATAAGCGCGGGGGATATAGTGCAAACTTATATGTATTTCTTAAATCTGCAATTGACCGCATGGATGACCGTATGAAAATGTCCGCATGTGAAAGTGATGATCGTACAGATGGCAGTAGTGGAAACGAGCAAAAAAATGAGGGGGAAACAATTCTTTCTAAAAACATTCCACAAATAAAAGAGAAAAGAAAAGTAACGTACGAGCTTGATGAAACGTATTGTCGTCACGATATACCTAAGCCTTTTATATATGCACTGGTGCCGATGGCGAGTAATCCGAAGAAGATTAATATATTTTGGAGTAAGGTGGAACTTGCTTATAAAAAGAGCGGATTATTAGAGCAAGGTGCTTTATTAGAGGGAATATTAGCTGATGAAGAAGTGCGTGGAAATTTAATTTGGAGGGTGAAAAGTGTTGTGAGAGCGTATAAGTACGGAGAAATTCGTAAAGATGTTGGAGCACTATTGTATAGTACGATGCGAGATTTATTTTTAGAAATTGGATTAGAGTGGGGAGCGGCATTAAGGAGAAGTAAGGGAATACCGTTATTCGATCCATTTAAAAAAGAGCCATGCGTATAATACATGACTCCAAGTAGCTAATCGAACTTTCTTACAACTGGAACACGAATTGCTACAAATAGTACAAAGACGATAACAGCGATTGCACCGCTTTTCATAACCGTTACAATTGGAATGCCTATCCCAAGTGCAAGCGATGTAAATGCGTAAGAGAGCGGAATGAATCCCATCGATGAAAGCATGAGTAAGCTCATAACGCGTCCCATCATCTCTTCTTTTACTGTTGATTGAATCATCGCCATAAGTGGAACGATAGCCATCGCAATTGTAATACCGTAAAACATTCCAGCTAACAACGCTTGCCAAAGTACGGTGCTAAAGTTGATGGCTAGGAAGAATACACCAGACAGTAGCATCATGATAATACAAAATAGACCACGTCTGCGGTTAATGTTTTTTAATCCGACAATGACAGCTCCTATCGCCATCCCGCCGCCAACAGACGCTTCTAAGTAACTAAACTGAAGTGAATCACCGTGCAGAACGTTTTTGACGAAGAGCGGGAAGCCTACTTGCATTGGGCCGATTAAAAATAAATTTAAAAAGGCGCTACATATAAGGAAAGTTGAAAGAAATGGTGATTCTTTTACATATGAAATTCCCTCTTTAATAGAAGTAAACATGCCTTTATCTGTTTCATTTTTTTCGGGTACTGTAAATTGTATTTTTTGAACGAGTATCGCAGCGATAATGAGTAGCAGGATTGTAATTGAAAAGATTGTTTCATAGTTCGTAAATTTAATGAGAATACCGCCAAGTACAGGGCCCAAGATGACCGATCCTTGGTTTGTCATTTGAGTAAGTGAATTTGCTTGTGTTAAACGGCTTTTTGCTACAAGTTCAGGCAGAATAGATCCATCTGCTGACCAGAAGAAAGCGTCAGCAAGTCCGAAGAACAAAGCAAACAAAGCAAATGTATATAGTGTTACATCACCGACGATGAACCAGGTGAGAATGGTTGCGACAAGAATAGCGCGAATAATATTAGAGTAAAACATAATATTTTTTTTCGGGAATTTATCAGCTAATGCTCCGCCGATAATCATAAAGATGAGTCTTGGAACACTAAGAGCCACGAAAACAATACCGAGTGAAGCCTCAAGGTTTAATGTTTTTGCTATGTACCATGTTTGTGAAAAAGTAAAAAAGGCTAAAGCAAAACTTGAAAAGAGAGTAGCTGCCCAAAGGAAAAGGAAGTTCGTATTTTTTAATAACGGTTTTCCGCTTCCTTCTAAAGCAGATTTATTTTGTTGTAGTTCCTCCATATTGCTTCCTTTCTATGTACCAAATTTAGACTAAAAAACTTATTAACAATCGTTTTATCCCGCTATTTGCGGGCAGTTGGTCTCCCACCTCAAAATTGGGCTAGGGCAAAGAAGTTAGGCGGGAGACCAACTGCCCGTAAACCCCCACTGAGTATAGTTTCACTTTATACAGTTTCTAATATTTCTATACTGCACTTTCTCATTGTAGACAATAATAATGAATTTGCACAGTGGCTATTTAACGACAAAAAAGAAGATACCAAAGGGTATCTTCTTTTTTGTCATTCACGCTAAAGCAATATAAATATCCACTTGTACGTTATTTGGATCTACTGCATTTTCGTCATAAAGCTCAAAGTCTGTTGTAAAAGCACGTTTGTTTTCTTTCGACCATTGCCAAATATATTCCCAAGTTTCACAAATGACTTCAGACACAGGACCTTTTCTCGTTGTAAATACCGCATACGTTGCGGCAGGTATTGTTAAGGCTGTCATATTTTCAGGAACGTCTTCTAATGAAGAAACAGGCATGCCAATAGTAAATTGATATGTACCAGTTTCATCTGATTCGTAGTTTGAGTAGAAAGCGAATGTTTCTTTTGTTTGTTGATTTGGGATGTGATGCATGATTTGTTCTTGGAAGTATTGGTTCCAAAGTTGTGGGATTTTCCCTTCAGTAGATGCCTCTTTTTCATTTGTCGTCGTAATAGAAACACCGATTGCTTGGAAAGCTTCTTTCTTAATGATAATAGGTTCTTTCATTATAAAATTTCCCTCCATTGAATGAAACATACGTTCTATTTTATTGTAACCTATTTTAGGAGTATGTGGTATTTTTTTCTAAAGTACATAGCTGTGAAGAAAGAGAGGTAATTTGGATTAGGGATCTTTATAACAAAAGAGCTCCTTTCATGTAAAAGGAGCTCTTTTCATTTCTATATTAAAACATACTTGAGCTATGCATTGGTTGAAGTTTTGCGTTTGGATCGAAGTAAGCTTTTGCATTGTTTACTGCTGTCGGTGCTTCACCAAAGCCGCAAGCAATGAGTTTTACTTTTCCTTCATATGTACAAATGTCACCAGCAGCGTAAATGCCAGGAATATTTGTTTCCATTTTTGAGTTCACGAGGATGCTGTTTTTTTGAATATCTAAGCCCCAATTTTTAATTGGACCAAGTGAAGAAACGAAGCCGTAGTTTACGATTACGTCATCAACATCGATGATAATTTTTTCTTCTGTTTTTACGTGCTGAAGAACAACTTGTTCAATAGTATCATCACCGATAAGTTCAACTGGAACGTAAGGTGTGCTTACTTCTGCACGGGAATTCATTAAGCTTTCTACGCTATGTTCATGTGCACGGAATTTGTCGCGGCGATGAGCAATTGTAACTTTGTCCGCAATCGGTTCTAACATCATTGTCCAATCTACTGCTGAGTCACCGCCGCCGAATACAACGACGCGTTTTTCAGCAAATTTATTCATATCATCAACGAAATAATGTAAGTTTTTCTTTTCGTATTTTGCTGTGCCTTCTAATTCTAAGCGGCGTGGTTGGAAAGCACCATTACCAGCAGTAATAATGACAGATTTAGAGTAGTGAGTTTGTTTATTTGTAACAAGTTTAAATATACCGTCAGCTTGTTTTTCAAGCGTATCAACAGCTTCCTCTAAGCAAACAGTTGGATCGAACCTTTTCATTTGTTCTTTTAAGTTATCAACTAACTCTTGTGCGCGCACTTTTGGGAATCCAGCTACATCATAAATATATTTTTCGGGATATAGTGCGGATAATTGCCCTCCAAGTTGAGGTAAGCTTTCAATAATTTTTACACTTGCTTGTCTCATTCCGCCATAAAATGCGGTGAATAGTCCTGTTGGGCCACCACCAATAATCGTTATGTCGTAAACTTTTTGATTTTCTGTCATTTTCATTCCCCCTATAGATGATGGAATTTTAATATTGATTTCATATATTGTTCATATGTACATGAAAATCCTGCAAATGATGACACTTTCAAATAAATGATAGCATATTTCAGTTAATAATACTTCTGAAAACGACTGAATAATAAGTAAGTTTGCACATAGATGTTTTAGAATTGTATAAAATATAGCGAAAGGAAAATACATGAAAAAAAGGCTGAAAAACCCTTGAAAACGCTATGTTATTTTAAAATATTGATAATTCTCTAGGTGCTTGAATTATGGAATGAAACCGACTAATATAGGGAAGTATTATGTTAAATTTCTATGACAAATTTCGTACGATTTTTTGACTGCGTTTTGTTATGATATAGAATGTGATAAATTCCACATTCTTGACAAATAGAGTTTTTAGTACTTGGTATTATTTTTTATTACTATTATATAAAGAAAAGGGTTGTGATTTAGTGAAGACTCCAAAAATCGTAGTTTTAGGTGCAGGTTATGGCGGGATGATTACGACTGTTCGTCTGCAAAAAACATTATCTGTAAGTGAAGCTGAAATTACGTTAGTAAACAACAACAGCTATCACTACCAAGCAACTTGGTTACATGAGAGTGCAGCTGGTACATTACAAGATGATAAAATCTGTCTAGATATTCAAGACGTTATCGATACAAATAAAGTGAACTTTGTACAAGATACAGTAGTAGAGATTAAAGCTGCTGAAAAACATATTATCTTAAAAGATGGTGAATTAGAGTATGATTACTTAGTAATCGGTCTTGGTTTCGAATCAGAAACGTTCGGAATTAAAGGATTAAAAGAGCATGCATTCTCAATCACTAACATTAATGCAACTCGTCAAATTCGTGAGCATATGGAAGGAAAATTCGCTCAATATGCGACTGAAAAACGTGATGAGTTAGTAACAATCGTTGTTGGTGGCGCTGGATTTACTGGTATCGAGTACGTAGGTGAGCTTGCAAACCGTATTCCTGAACTTTGCAAAGAGTACGATGTTCCACGTGAAAAAGCACGTATCATCTGTGTAGAAGCTGCTCCAACAGCACTTCCTGGTTTCGATCCAGCATTAGTAGAGTACGCTGTAAAACAACTTGAGAAAAAAGGTGTAGAATTCCGCATCGGTACAGCAATTAAGGAAGCAACTGAAGAAGGTATTATCGTTGCCAACGGTGATGATGCTGAACTTCTTAAATCTGAAACTGTAGTTTGGGCTGCAGGTGTTCGTGGTAATGGTATTGTGGAAGAGTCTGGATTTGAAGCAATGCGCGGACGTATTAAAGTGGATGAGTACATGCACGCTCCAGGTCATGAAGATGTATTCATGGTTGGTGATGCAGCGTTAATCATCAACGAAGAGATTAACCGTCCATACCCACCAACAGCACAGATTGCAATTCAAGAAGGTTATAATATTGCACACAATTTAACTGTGTTAGTTCGCGGCAAAGGTGAAATGAAAAAGTTCGCATTTGATAATAAAGGATCTGTATGTTCATTAGGTCATGACGATGCAATGGGCGTTGTTATGGGTAAAAAGTTAACAGGTTGGAAAGCTTCATTCATGAAGAAAGTAATCGACAACCGTTACTTATTCTTACTAGGCGGACCTTTATTAGTTCTTAAAAAAGGTAAATTGAAGTTCTTTTAATATATAGTAGAAAAAGCAGAAACGGCTATGAGCTGTTTCTGCTTTTTTCGTATTGAAAATATAGTATAATATATAAAAAAGAAAGAATATTCTGTTCGTTTTGGTGGAGGAGGTTATATCATGGGGAAGCGAGGGAAAGTGTGGTTAGCTGTCAGTGGCTTAGTAGCTACAGAAGATGGGAGATGGCTATTCGTTAAGAAAAAATACGGTGGATTGAAAGGGCAATGGTCTTTACCTGCTGGTTTTGTTAATGAAGGCGAGACTGTTGATGAAGCTGTGAAACGTGAAATTTTGGAAGAGACAGGCATTGTTGCTCATGTAAAGGGGATTATTGGTATTCGCTCAGGTGTTATTCATAATGAAATTAGTGATAATATGATTATTTTTCTTCTAGAGCCAGAGGGAGAAGACGTTATCGTACAGGAGAAAGAATTGTCGGAAGTAGCTTTTTTACATCCAGAAAATATTGCAGATGATCAAAATACTTCTGTACTCATCAAATATTTATTAGAAGGAAGAGCAGAGTCGCATTTTGAAATGGACAAAACATTAAATCCAGGAGAGCAATTTGGTTATACGGCTTATCATGTGTTTACGGCGTATGCGAAGGAGAGGGAGAAGAAGTGAGTATACCGGTACTACTTATTTCAATGATGTTGTTCTTTATTTTATTTTTTGGAATTGGATTTTTACTCAACATGATTTTGCGGGCTACGTGGGTAATGGTTATTGTATATCCGATTATTTGTATGCTTATTATTAATAAAGCGAGTGTATGGGACTATTTTTCAAAGCCAAAAGAAACATTTTCTTCATTTGGGACAAGTGTATCGCATTTAGGACACGCAGATGTGTTTATTCTATCTACTGGATTAGTAGGTGCTGCTTTAGCAGGAATCATAATTAAAAAACTTCGAAAAAGTGGATATCAAATGTTTTAATCTCCAATCAATTTGGAGATTATTTTTTTGCATATTCCTTCATCGTATAGGGAATGATTAACGATGAAGGAGTGTGGAATATAAAAATGTTAAAACGATATTGTATTCGCATTATGATGACTTGTTTACTTGCATTCGCATTATGCGTAACATGGCAGGCTTTCACAGGAGTTTCTTTATTAGAGATTATAAAATCATATGAAGGAACAAGTGTAAAAGAAGTACATGCAGCAGAAATTGAGAAAAAAGTTGCTCCGAGTAAAGAAGTGATAAATGCTTTAGAGCAGGCAAATGACTGGTCTAAATATCGTGTTATAGAAATGACTGCAACTGGTTATACATCAGGTATAGAGTCGACTGGAAAGAGGCCGGGGCATCCAGAGTATGGCATTACATATTCAGGTGTTAAAGCAAAAAGGGATTTATATTCCACAATCGCTGCCGATTTACGCGTATTCCCGCTTGGGACAATTCTATTCGTGCCAGGTTACGGATATGGTGTTGTAGCTGATAAGGGCGGTGCTATAAAAGGAAATCGTCTCGATTTATATTATGATACGGTGAAAGACGTTTATAGCCAATGGGGTAAGAAAAAAGTAAATGTGTATATAGTGAAAATAGGAAATGGCAAGTTTTCGGAAGAAGAGTTAACGATGTTAAATCAAGACGAAACGATGCAAGTGTTTCGTGGCCAATATTTAAAACAAAGATAGTCTAGTGGTAATAACGCTAGACTTTTTTCTTGTCTTATTTCACCATAGAAGATATTGGAGATAGCATCTTTATCCTGCTATTTGCGGCCGGTAAAACTCCCACCTCAAAATTCAGCTGGAGCAAAGAAGGTAGGTGGGAGCCCTGCTGCGCGTAAACGCCTGATTGGTGCGGGCTGATAATCAGTGGGGGATGAACAAAACCCCTGTTAATTAAAGTTTCACTTTATATGAAATAACAGAATTTAGAATTGTCGCATTTTATCGAAAATAAAGTTATAATGGACGTAGAGAAATTTAGGGGGTCTGAACATGTTTCAAGTACAAAAAGAATTAGTAAGTCATGAAGCGGTAATTGTTGCCTTATTTGAAGAAGATAAAACGAGTAGCTTTGTACAAGAACTGGATAAAGCGTTTGAAGGACAATTACAAGTTTTATTAGAAGAAAAAGAACTTTCAACTAAGAAGAAAGCAATTTCAAAAGTACATAGCTTAGGAAAAACAAATGTTAAACGTTATTATTTTGTTGGTTTAGGTAAGAAAGAGTCATATACAACGGAAACGTTACGTGCTGCTCTTGGTAAGGCGTTTAAAGCGTTACAAGCAGCAAAAGTACAAGATGCAGCAATCTTACTTGATTCTTTCGTGACAGATAAATTAGATGCGATTGATGTAGCTCATATTGCGGCAGAAGTACAAGGTCTTGGTACATATGAATTACAAACGTATAAATCAGATAAAAAGGATCGTGTAGAATTAGAGAAGTTTACGGCTATTACAGCAGAAGATACACAAGAAATTGAAGCAGCATTAACGGTAGGATACGTACATGGACGTGCAACGAATTCAGCTCGTACGCTTGTAAATATGCCGCCAAACGTATTAACAGCGACAAAGCTTGCTGAGTATGCAGTTGAATTAGCAGAAAAATACGATATGGATTATAAGGTTCTTGAGAAAGAAGAGATGGAAGAGCTTGGTATGGGTGCATTACTTGCAGTAAACCAAGGATCTACTGAACCGCCAAAAATGATCGCTCTTATTTATAAAGGAAAAGAAGAGTGGAAAGATGTAATTGGATTTGTTGGAAAAGGGATTACATATGATACAGGCGGTTATTCTTTAAAACCACGTGAAGGCATGGTTGGTATGAAAGGTGATATGGGCGGAGCTGCAGCTGTTCTTGGCGCGATGGAGATCATCGGTGAACTTCGCCCAGAGCAAAATGTAATTGCTGTTATTCCATCAACTGACAACGTTGTAAGTGGTACAGCATTTAAGCCAGATGATGTTATTACATCTATGAGCGGAAAAACAATTGAAGTATTAAATACAGATGCAGAAGGTCGCCTAGCGTTAGCTGACGGTATTACGTATGCGAAGAAACTTGGCGCAAATTACTTAGTTGATGTTGCAACATTAACAGGCGGTGTAATTGTTGCACTTGGAAATCATACAACAGGCGCGATGACAAATAATGAAGAATTGTTTGAACAAGTGTTAGAGGCTTCTATGGAAACGGATGAGCCAATTTGGCAATTGCCGATTTTTGAACGTGATAAAGAACGTGTCAAGAACAGTAAATTTGCTGATTTAAATAACTCACCAGGCCGTGAAGGACATGCGGTTATGGCTGGGACATTCCTTGGTGAATTTGCAGAAGAAACACCATGGGTACACTTAGACATCGCTGGAACATCTGAAACATCAGGAGCACATGATTTAGGACCATCTGGAGCAACAGGTGCAATGGTGCGTACACTTGCAACAATTGTTGAGCGTTTCGGAGAAGAATAATTTTGAAGAAAGGGCTGTCTCAAATTTTTGGGATAGCCTTTTCTTATTGATATGGTATGACTATTGTAAGTTTTTGTCGGTAAGTCGATACTCCTTGTCGAAACATCGATATATTTGGAGTTACGGTTGATATAATTTCATTTATTATTTTACCGTTCCAAAAAGTGCTACATAGTGAAAGATTCGTCCTATAAAGAAATCGTATATAACGTCCCGCCTAAAGCGAATGAAGTACGCCCTGTTTCCTCAGAGACAACTAATATAAGTGCATCAATTTTCTCGGATAAGCCAATTGCAGCCCTATGACGTGTTCCTAGCTCAGGATTGATTTCCATGCTTTTTGTTAATGGAAGAATATTAGCTGCTGAGACAATATGATTATTTTTAATGAGAACGGCTCCGTCATGAAGAGGGTTCCCTGGATAAAAAATCGATTCAAGTAGTGGCGCGGTTAAGTGTGCGTTTAATGTCGTTCCAGTTTGAATGAAAGAATCAAGAGCGTCACTTCGTTCCACAATAATAAGAGCACCGTGTTTTCGAGCGCTTAAATGTTGGACAGCTGTAGTGATGAAATGTGAACTTTCCGTATAAGGTGATAAATATGCTTGAATATAATATGTAGCTGCTAACGTCTGTACATTTGTTAACATATGATGAATATCTTCCATTTTACATAAAATACATTCATCTTCTTTATCGATTGCATGCTTCATGTTTGATAATTCTTTTTCAGCAATTTCAATCATCTGCTTTGTTTTTATTTTGAGCTCTTCTGACAAGCCCCATTCTTGCATAATCCTCATTCCCTTTGGTGGAGTATTTAACCATAGTGTATACAAATATTTATAGTAAAATCCTGCTAGATTTTAAAAAATATTGAGATTCAGGTTGTTTTTTTCATATAATGAAGGTACGACAGGCGAGAGGAGATGGAAGTATGAATTGGAAACAAGAATTTAGTCGCTGGCTTTCATATGCAGAATTAGACGCAGAATTAAAAGAACAGCTAGAAAACATGAAGCAAGATGAGAAGAAAATCGAGGATAGCTTTTATAAAAATCTAGAGTTCGGTACAGGTGGTATGCGTGGTGAACTTGGTGCTGGTACGAACCGTTTAAATGTATATACAGTTCGTAAAGCAACAAAAGGATTAGCTATGTTTATTGAAAAATTAGGTGAAGAAGCGAAAAAACGCGGTGTTGTTGTCGCGTATGATTCTCGTCATAAATCACCTGAATTCGCAATGGAAGTAGCTGCTACTCTTGGTGCACACGGTATTACAACATATGTATTTGAAAGCTTACGTCCAACACCAGTGCTTTCTTTCGCAGTTCGTCATTTACATACAGCAAGTGGAATCGTTCTTACGGCAAGCCATAATCCGCCCGAATATAACGGTTATAAAGTATATGGTGAAGATGGTGGCCAGTTGCCTCCAAAGGAAGCTGATGAGTTAATTAGCTACGTAAATGCAGTAGAGAATGAATTAACAGTTGAAGTTGCTGATGTTGAGCAATTAAAAGCTGACGGTTTATTACATATAATTGGACAAGAAGTAGATGATGCGTATGCAGCAGAATTGAACAATGTCATTATTAATAAAGAGATGGTGAAAGAAGTAGGAAAAGATTTAAAAATCGTCTTTACACCATTGCATGGAACATCAAATATTTCGGTACGCCGTGGTTTAGAAGAAGTTGGATTTACAGATGTAACTGTTGTAAAAGAGCAAGAGTTACCAGATCCAAACTTCTCTACAGTAAAATCACCAAACCCAGAAGAGCATGCAGCGTTTGAGTATGCAATTCGCGACGGTGAAAAAGTAGGCGCAGACGTGTTAATCGCAACAGATCCTGATGCAGACCGTCTAGGTGTAGCAGTTCGCAATTACGATGGTGAGTTCCAAGTATTAACTGGTAACCAAACAGGTGCGTTAATGCTTGATTACTTATTATCACAAAAGAAGGAAAACGGAACGCTTCCAGAAAACGGTGTTGTTTTAAAAACAATCGTAACGTCTGAAATTGGCCGTACAATCGCAAAAGCATACGGTTTAGATACAGTTGATACGTTAACTGGATTTAAATTTATCGGTGAAAAAATTAAACAGTATGAAGAAAGTGGACAATATGAATTCCAATTCGGTTATGAGGAAAGCTACGGTTATTTAATCCGTCCATTCTGCCGTGATAAAGATGCGGTGCAATCCGTCCTATTTGCATGTGAAGTAGCTGCATACTACAAATCACAAGGTAAAACGTTATACGATGGTCTGCTAGAAGTATTTAAGAAGTATGGGTTCTTCCGTGAGGACCTTGTATCGTTAACGTTAAAAGGAAAAGATGGTGCCGAACAGATTCAAAAGATGATGGCAACATTCCGTGAGAATCCTCCGAAAGAAGTAGCTGGTTTAACAGTCGTTGCAGTTGAGGATTATAAAGAAAGCATCATTACAACGTTACAAGATGGAAATAAGGAAGAGATTCACTTACCGAAATCAAATGTGTTAAAATATCAATTAGAAGATGGTTCTTGGTTCTGCTTACGTCCATCTGGAACAGAGCCGAAAATTAAATTCTACTTTGGTGTACAAGATGATTCCTTACAAAATAGTGAACAAAAGTTACTTACTATTAAAGAAGATATTATGAATCGTTTATAATAGAATAGAGTGCTACTGATAGGAAAAGAGGAGAACGGAGAACGGCCTCCTCTTTTCTTGTAGTTTTGTTTGATGTAGAGGATTATTACGAGCGAGTGTTATAAATTTACACTTTACTAAGAGAATTAGAATGAAAAGCGAGGGTATTTGTCATGAAAAAAGTGAGAAAAGCAATTATCCCGGCAGCGGGATTAGGAACACGCTTTTTACCAGCAACGAAAGCAATGCCAAAAGAAATGCTTCCAATTGTAGATAAACCAACAATTCAATACATCGTAGAAGAAGCAGTAAAATCAGGCATCGAAGATATTATTATCGTTACTGGTAAAGGAAAGCGCTCTATCGAAGATCATTTTGATAACGCATTTGAATTAGAGCAAAACTTATTAGAGAAGAAAAAGTATGAGTTACTTGAAAAAGTACAAGCTTCTTCTAAAATGGTAGATATCCATTACATTCGACAAAAAGAACCAAAAGGATTAGGACATGCTGTTTGGTGCGCACGTAAATTCATTGGAGATGAGCCGTTTGCAGTATTATTAGGCGATGATATCGTTCAAGCTGAAAAACCATGTTTACGTCAATTAATGGACGAGTATGACAAAACACTTTCTTCTGTTATTGGTGTACAAACTGTTCCTGAAGCAGAAACACATCGCTACGGAATTATTGATCCGTTAGAGCAAGAGGGACGTCGTTATCAAGTTCGTAAATTCGTTGAAAAACCAGCGCAAGGTACTGCGCCTTCAAACTTAGCGATTATGGGACGTTACATTTTAACTCCTGAAATCTTTATGTTCTTGGAACAGCAACAAGTTGGAGCGGGTGGCGAAATTCAGTTAACGGATGCAATTCAAAGCTTAAATGAAATTCAACGTGTATTTGCATATGATTTTGAAGGAAAGCGTTATGACGTTGGTGAAAAATTAGGATTCGTTCAAACGACAATTGAAATGGCATTGCAGCACCCAGAATTACGTGATGATATGCTAGTAATGATGAAGAAAGTTTTAGACGAGCAAATGAAGCAAGAGTCTTAATATAATAAAAAAGGAGCTGTTCCTATAGGAACAGCTCCTTTTTTATTATGAAATCGTCGAATGAGAATGCTGATAAGCGGAACGACGTACAGCATAGTATATGCGAGGTGCGATAATAGCGCTGATAATTGTAAACGCAATATCCTTTACTGCGAACCACATCATAATCATCCAGGCAGCTTTATAACTCATATTACCACCCATGAAAATATTGACTGCCCCGTACATATAAGTAGTACCGATAATATACGTTAAAATGATTCCGACGAAAGAAGCAATTGCAAAGGTGCTGAATGTTGGTCGTTCTTTTTGTTCTACTAGTTTTCCTGATACGTAAGCAACGATAATAAATGCGATAATAAAACCACCAGTAGGATCTAAAAGTGCTCCAAATCCAGCTTTGAAGTTAGCGAAGATTGGCGCACCTGCTACTCCAACAAGCATGTAAACAGTCATTGATAATGCCCCAAGTCTACTCCCAAGAAGAAGACCTCCTAAAATTGCGAAAAATGGTTGCATAGATAATGGAATGCCCGCTATTTGTAAGAATGGTGCCCACGATACAATATTTGCACCAATAGCCATAAGAGCGACGAACATGGCAGCTAATGCTAAATCTAAAACATGAAGCTTCTTCATAATGTTAACCTCCAGTTGTGTTTAGGTTAACATTATCGTAGCGAAAATATTTACTTGTTGTCAATCAAAATATTTTGATAAGAAGGCTTTAAATAGTCTCTAAGCAATGTGTATGGAATACGAAACTGTGGAATTCCGCTTGAATAAGGAGCAATTTCATATAAAGAGAAATAAATTACAAGATTATCCGGTTCTAAAAAGTAGTGAAACTTTTTAGTGCTCGTTACTTTTTCGACTGCATCAGGAAAATAAATGCTTTCATTTTGTTTAATTTGTCTTACAATCTCTGTGCGAATTATTTCTTTATATTTATCCTCTTGTTGAAATAAATCGTCTAAGTGTAATAATTTTTTTTCGTTTAAATCAAATGTATTTGCCTTCCACGTATACAGTCCGTGCGCTCCGCCTGTATATTGATAGTAATTCACATATAGGCTGAGGAAAGGTGGTTTGTTTAAAGCTACTTTATAGTCAACATTTGCAACGTATGGATGAAAAGGTGTGCTAGATCCTTCTGTTTCTTTATAATATTTCTTAGCTTCTTTTTCTAATTTACTTTTAAATTTGGCAGTAGAGTTTTTGTAATAGGAATTCAGCTTATTTTGAAATTTTGAATCAGAAAAGTTGTGAAAGGAAGGCCTATTAATTTGATATTCTATATAAGGTTTCTTACCTTTTTGCGTTACAGTCTTAACGTTGATTGTCAGGTTGGATGCTTTGGCTGCTATTGCACAATTTGGTACAATAGTCAGCAAGGAGAACATAAGCAATAGTATACAAAATTTCTGTTTCATTTAGGTGAAACCTCCTTATATAAGTGTTATAGGTAGTTTGAAATTAAACAGGTAAAATTATACATTTGATCTAAAGTGAGAGAGGTTGAAAACGATATGTCAAAAACTTTAATGGATTCGCTTGGAATTGAGTTGTTAGAAATGACAGAGGATAAAGTAGTTGCTACAATGCCTGTTGATGAACGCACGCATCAGCCGTTTGGATTTTTACACGGTGGTGCATCTGTTGCATTAGCAGAAACTGTGGCAAGTGTTGGTTCATACAATTTAATTGATCAAGAAAAATGTATTTGTTTCGGATTAGAAATTAATGCAAATCATATTCGCTCAAAGCAAGATGGAATTGTAACAGCAATCGGAACACCAATACATAGAGGGCAATCGACAATGGTTTGGGATATTCGCATCATTGATGAAAATGATGAGTTACTATGTATATCAAGATGTACAGTAGCAATTAAAGAAAAACGTGAAAAGTAAAAAGAGGCGGCTCAATAGAGCGCCTCTTTTTTATAATTAGAACTGGATTTTTTTCTCTAAGAAACCTTTTAGTTCGCTAATTGGCATACGAACTTGTTCCATTGTGTCACGGTCACGTACTGTAACAGCTTTGTCTTCAACAGAGTCGAAGTCGTATGTGATACAGAATGGAGTACCAATTTCGTCTTGACGACGGTAACGTTTACCGATAGAACCAGTTTCATCAAAGTCTACCATGAAGTCTTTAGCTAGTTCTGCGAATACTTCAGTAGCACCTTCAGATAGCTTTTTAGATAATGGTAAGATAGCTGCTTTATATGGTGCTAAAGCAGGGTGGAAACGAAGAACTGTACGAGAATCGTTTTCTAATTGCTCTTCTTCATATGCATCACATAAGAATGCTAATGTTACACGGTCTGCACCTAGAGATGGCTCGATGCAGTAAGGCACATAACGCTCATTCGTTTGTGGATCGATATAGTTAAAGTCTTCGTTAGAGTGTTCCATATGACGTTTTAAATCGAAGTCTGTACGAGATGCAACGCCCCATAGTTCGCCCCAACCGAATGGGAATCTGAATTCAATATCAGTTGTTGCGTTACTGTAATGAGATAATTCGTCTTCACCGTGGTCACGAAGACGCATGCTTTCTTCAGTCATACCAAGTGAAAGTAACCAGTTTTTACAAGTTTCACGCCAGAATGCGAACCACTCTAAATCTTCACCAGGCTTACAGAAGAATTCAAGTTCCATTTGTTCGAATTCACGTGTACGGAATGTGAAGTTACCAGGTGTGATTTCGTTACGGAAACTTTTACCGATTTGGCCGATACCAAATGGAAGTTTCTTACGCATAGAGCGTTGTACGTTTTTAAAGTTTACGAAAATACCTTGTGCTGTTTCAGGACGAAGGAAGATTTCGTTTGTGCTAGACTCTGTAACACCTTGGAATGTTTTGAACATTAAGTTGAACTGACGGATTTCCGTGAATTCTTGGCTACCGCAATCTGGGCATTTTACTTCATGTTCTTTCATTAAGTCAGCCATTTGGTCGAAAGTAAGACCGTCAACGACCATTTCGATACCTTTTGCGTCTAATGCATCTTCAATTAATTTGTCAGCACGGTGACGAGCTTTACATTTTTTACAGTCGATCATTGGATCATTAAAGTTACCAACGTGGCCAGAAGCGATCCAAGTTTTTGGGTTCATTAAAATAGCAGCATCTAAACCAACGTTGTGTGGAGATTCTTGAATGAATTTTTTCCACCAAGCTTTTTTGACGTTATTTTTTAATTCGATTCCAAGTGGACCGTAATCCCATGTGTTTGCAAGACCACCGTAAATTTCAGAACCAGGGAAAACGAAACCGCGATGTTTCGCTAAGTTTACAACTTGTTCCATTGAATACATAATAAAATCCTCCTTTTGAAAGTTAACGTATTTGCGATGACGTGATGGGTACTTTGGAAACGGGGCATCTCCGCTAGCTCCAGCGCTGGTGACTAGAACAGTCGGTCATTTCGCGCCTTCCTGTGAGGCAAAAAGCGCCTCTTCGTCAGGAGCTCCAATGCCCTTCTGTTCTGAGCAAGTCACCTCCGCTTTTAGGTATATCCAGCTCCAGCGGCTAGAATGTTCGGTGGCTTCGCTTCTTCCGCCGAGGCAAAAACGCATCTATGTCAGAAGCTCCATCCCCCTCACATTCTGAGCGAGCCGCTTGCGCTTTTAATTTTAAAATACAAAAAAAGCTCGTCTCTAGGCAATCATGCCTAGGGACGAGCTTGTATATACCCGCGGTTCCACCCTAGTTGATGTGCATTTTGCACATCCACTTTCATCACGTATTGCTCGAGACTGCCGTTTCCTTGCAGCTTCAGGCTTTCACTATCCCTGAATCGCTTTTTGTGCAAGTACTTATAAGTCCGTCATCGCTACTTATATTAATAATAATGAACATATTTTAACACGTTCTTTTTTAAATCACAATAGAGGGGCGTGCCTATCTATGATAGAGTCTCGCCTATTTTTTCGTTATTTATTCCGTAATTTTGCTTAATGTGCTTAATTGCTTCACGTTTACTAAGTGGAGCGAGTTCGTTGTTTTGAACGTATTCCCATACTACATCTGGCTTTGTTTTTGCATATTCGCGAAGGACCCAGCCAATTGCTTTTTGAATGAAAAATTCTTTTGAGGAATGTAGTTGACCGATAATCCAGAAAAGGAGTTCTTCATCCATTTTTTGTTTGTATTTTAGCTGGAATAAAATAGCGGTACGTTGTAACCATATGTTTTCTGATGCAATCCATTTTGGAATATATGCAGAAATTAATTCTGGATGTTTTAAAAAGATAGCACCTAAAAATGTAGGGACGATGCTATCGACAGAGTCCCACCAAGATTTTGTGACAATAAGTTCTTCTAAAAATGGGATGTGAGTTTCATTTATGTGTTTTTTATATTTTTGCATGATATCGAGTGCGGCAGCTTGAAATTCACGTTCTGGTAGGTCCCAAAGTTCACGCACGATAATTTGGAAGTCCTTTTTATCTGGGAGAGTATGTATTTGAATTACGTCTTTCAATAACTGTCTTCTCTCAGGAGTTTGAATACCGAGAAACGGGAAGTGATTTTTCATATAACGTGCCATCGGTTCTGCTTTTTCGGGATTTTGATGAGCTGTAAAATGCTCTTGTAATGCCTTTACAAATGGATGCATAGGTATGTACTCCTCTCTCATTATCTTTCTCTTCTTATTATACAAAGAGTTTGGTTAAATTTTAAAACATAACTTGCACTGTAATGAAATATGTTGAGAAGAGAGAGGAGAGGATAAGATGGAAGATCAAGGCGTACTAGCAGGTTTCTTTGCTCTTAGTTTTGCGTTTATGCTTGTTATAATAATTTGGGCAATTATTTCGTATTTGTTAACGGCTTTTGCACTTTATACGATGGCGAAAAATGATGGTGCAACTGATGGTGTTCTTGCTTTTATTCCGTTTATAAATAGTAAGATATGGGGTGATTTAGCGAAAGATAAATTACCAGATTTCTTAAAAGAAGAAGCAGGGTGGAAAGTATTTGGCATATATGTTGGATGCTTCATCTTTAATTTCGTACCAATTCTATATATATTAGCAACAGCTGTATCACTTGTACTGTCTATTTATCTTATCTATGCTATTTTGGATAGATACGGAACGAATTCCATACTATTTACGATCATTCATACAATCACATTTTCGGTTTTCTTGCCGATTCATTTGTTCATTATTCGGAATGAGCCGGTGAGGTATAACGAGTAGGCGTATCAAAGTTGTCGAGCGGTCGATATATTTGGTTCTATAATAATTCTGATATGCTGAAAAAAGAACGAAAGCGCCCTGCTGAGCAGGGCGCTTTTTTCTACTACATAAGATAGCGTAAGTAAATGTAAATGTGAGAAATGATTAATGAAACGATCATAATTGGGAAGCCGACTTTAAGGAATTCCATGTAGCTGAATTTATGTCCTTCACGACTTGCGATTCCGGCTACGATTACGTTAGCAGAAGCTCCGATTAATGTTCCGTTTCCACCTAAGCAAGCCCCTAATGCTAATGCCCACCATAGTACGTCGATTTGTGCGTCAGAAGGTGATAAACCTAGCCCAACTGCCATATCGTTAATAAGTGGAATCATTGTTGCAACGAATGGAATGTTATCGATTGTTGCAGAGGCGATACCAGATACCCATAGAACAAGGATAGATGCCTGAGAAATATCTCCGCCTGTTATTCCAATTACTTTTTGAGCTAACATTTTGATAAGCCCGATATCAATAAGTCCTCCAACGAGTACGAATAGTCCCGCGAAGAAGAAGATTGTTACCCACTCTACACTTGCGAATACCTCTTCAATTTCATGCTCTTTCACACCGATTAGCATAAGCACAGTAGCGCCAGTTAAGGCGATGATAGCTGCATCAATATGGAAAATGGAATGAGTCATGAAACCTAAAATAGTAAGGCCAAGTACTGTTAAAGATTTCTTCATTAATACTGGGTCTTTAATGTATTGTTTTTCATCTAAGCTCATTAATTTTTTAATTTGTACAGGATCAGCAATTAATTGCTTACGGTACATGAAGTAAAGAATTGTTGCCGTAACAGCAATAATGATGATTACGATAGGTGCTAAGTTGAATAAGAAAGCATTGAAATCTAAATGCTTATTTGCAGAACCAATCATAATGTTTGGCGGATCACCAATTAATGTTGCTGTTCCTCCGATATTTGAAAAAATAATTTCAGAAAGTAAATATGGAACAGGATTTACTTGCAAGATGCGCGTAATAGATAAAGTAACTGGAACAACGAGAAGTACTGTTGTAACGTTATCTAAAAATGCGGAACCGAGCGCGGTAAGTAAGGAAAGTGAAATTAAAATTTTAATTGGATTTCCTTGTGCTCCTTTTGCGGCTTTAATGGCAACGTATTGGAAGACACCTGACTTACTTGTAATGTTTACGAGTATCATCATACCGATGAGTAATGTAATTGTTCCCCATTCAATATGTTTCGTAAAGGCATTGTGTAAGTCAACGACCCCTGCAATTACCATGAATGCTGCACCAAGAAGTGCGATGACAGCACGGTTAATTTTTTCAGAAATAATAATGGCATATGTAATTAAAAAGACTGCGATAGCGAAATAATACTGCCAGTTTGCGAGTTCTTGCGTTGTTTCGTGCAAAACTCTCATCTCCTTTCATTCACTTTTCTTAGTGTGTCAAAAAATTAACTAGATGAAACACACATAACGTCATTATAAAGTAGAAAAATGGCGGATGTAAATGAAAGGGTTTATTTTGTCATATTTTCTGCATAGGTCATTTTTTCTTATTTTTAAAAATATTTGTGGGCATCTGACATATATATAAGATACATCCAATCTGAATATTTAAAATCGAATCAGCATTCGAGCTTGTTCGTGTAGGAGTGTCAAATAGAAAGGAATGACAAATATGATAAGGAAGGGATCGTATGGATGAACAACGATTTTTGTTTTTAGACTTTGAGTTTACGATGCCCCAGCATAGAAAAAAGCCAAAAGGTTTTTTCCCAGAAATTATTGAGGTCGGACTCGTTTCAGTTGTTGGTTGTAAGGTGGAAGATACGTATTCATCGCATATTAGACCGAAAACATTTCCGTCTTTAACGGATCGATGTAAAAAATTTTTAGGAATTAAACAGGAAGTAGTGGACAAAGGAATTTCTTTTCATGAACTTGTTGAGAAACTTGCAGAATATGAAAAGAGTGGTAAACCGACGATTGTAACGTGGGGAAATATGGATATGAAAGTCTTAAAGCATAACTGTGAAATGGCGGGAGTAGAATTTCCATTCTTTGGACAGTGTCGTGATTTATCGCTTGAGTATAAGAAGTTTTTTGGAGAGAGAAATCAAACAGGGCTGTGGAAAGCAATTGAGGCGTATGGAAAAGCAGGAACAGGAAAGCATCATTGTGCGCTTGATGATGCGATGACGACATATAATATTTTTAAGTTAGTAGAAAAAGATAAAGAGTATTTAGTCAAACCAGCACCTCCGACATTAGGGGAACTTATTGATTTTTCGAAAGTGTTAAAGAAAGTGAGTACACAGTAACGACCAAATTGCAAAATATGTAATTTGGTCGTTTTGTTTTTTAAAGTTTGTAATCTTGCTTCAATTGCTGAAGTGTTTCTAGACTACGCCCCGCAAAAGGTGAATCATCTTCAGAAAATGAATTCATTTGAGTTTCTAATGCTAATTTTAGTGACTCTGTATAATCCGGAATTTCTCCTTCATATTTCTTCACCATTTGCTCTGGAATGTTCGTCTGTTCACGAAAAGCTAAAGCACGTCTTTCATGGAAAAATGGTACGTCAGCTTGTTTTACGTTATGTAAGTCACCTTGCACTGGATGTTTTAAAACAGCTAGTACTTTTACGACGTAACTGCCAGGACGGCTATTTGTAATTTCGCCGATGTATTTTCCAGTTTTATAAATACCAGTAACGATTTCACCAATTTCAAATGTTTCGCTCATATTTTTCACCTCAAGTTTATAGTAAGGAAAGTGCGCGAAGGAGTCAAAGAAATCATTCGCTTTCGGAACGCCCCCTTGAGAATATGACAGGCTTCAATTATAATTTAAGATGATAAAACAGAAAATTCTGATGTTTATTCTTACTATAAATTCCCCGATAAGGAGTGTTTCATATGATGCCTTTATATTTTCCAGAAGATAAAACGGAGTATATTATTCCAGGTATTGTTTGCGTTCTATTTATCATCGGTGCGGTCGCTACGTGGCGTATGTTTATTCGTGTATCAAAACGAGAAGCAGAGCGATTACAGAAAGTAGAAGAAAAGCTTTTAGCTGAAAAGAAACGGTAATTCATTTTTGTATGTTTCCCTCTATGCTCGGACAATCTAAGGGCAGAAAGCATTTTGGAGGGAATTGAATGAAAAGACGGCTTTTTTTCAGTTGTTGTTTATTATTTCTAATGGCGGGTTGTGACCAAGGGAAGCCGAAAGAAATTGATGTGAAATTACATAATGCTTCAGGTGATGAAGTTGGGACTGCAAAAGTAGTTCAGCAAACAAGTGGAGTGAAAATTACGATTAAAGCGGAAGGCTTTACACCAGGACCACACGGGATACATGTGCATGAAATCGGAGAATGTAAAGCGCCACGTTTCGAATCATCTGGGAATCATTTTAATCCGGATAATAAAAAACATGGGCTCTTGAATCCGAAAGGTGCGGAAAATGGTGATTTACCGAACGTAGTTGCAGACGGTCCGGGAAAGATTAAAGCAGAAATCGATGCTCCGCATATAACGCTTGAAGAAGGAAAAACGACGATTCATAGAAAAGATGGAGCGTCTATTATTATTACAGAAAACGCTGATGATGGTATGACACAACCAACGGGTAAATCTGGTGGCCGAATTGCTTGCGGTGTTATCGTAAAAAAAGTGTCGGATATGAAGAAAAAATAGAAGCTACCGTGAATGGTAGCTTTTGTTGTGAAACCGCCTGATAGTAAGTGGAATTATATCGATTTACCAAAAAAAGGAGGTTATCCCAAAATCATTTTGGGATAGCCTCCTTTTTTTGTTATGAGAATGTATGGTGTAGTCTGTTTAAAATTTCTTCTAAAACAGATCTAGGACAGCCAATGTTAATTCGGATATAGGCTTCTCCACCTGTTCCGTATTTCTCACCAGGCTCAACGATGATTTTACCTTTCTCTTCAAGCAATGCTGTTCGTTCATCTTGAGAAAGATCCAAGTGGGAACAATCAATCCACAGTAAAAAACTACCTTCTGGTTTAATTACAGAAAGAGCTGGTATGTGATTTTGAATATACTCACAAGCAAATTGAGCGTTATCTTCAACATACAATCGAATTTCATTTAGCCAATCATTACATTCTGTATAGGCACTTTGCATTGCTGTATAAGCAAATGTATTTAATCCGTGGAATCCTTGTCTATATTGGATAGACATAAAGGCATTACGGAGATTTTCATTCGGAATAATAATGATCGATGCTTGTAATCCAGCGATATTAAATGTTTTGCTCGGAGCCATACAAGTAATAGTGCGTGCTGCTAATTCTTCAGATAAAGAAGCAAACGGTGTATGAGTATGGCCTCTATAAATAATATCGGCGTGAATTTCATCCGCGACAACGGTTACATTATATTGCGTACATAACGTACCGAGTTTTGTTAGCTCCTCTTTCGTCCAAACGCGCCCGATAGGATTGTGAGGGCTGCAAAGAAGCATTAGTTTTACACCTTGTTTAAATTGAGTTTCTAGATGCTTGAAGTCTATCTTATATATGCCATTTTGTTTAAATAAGGGACTCTCACATAATTGTCTATTATTTGTTTTGACCATTTCAAAAAATGGTGGATAAATAGGAGGTTGTACGAGTACTGCTTCTCCTTCTTTCGTTATAGCTTGTATGCTCGTACTAAGAGCTGGAACGATACCTGCGCTAAATACAATCCATTCTTTTTGTATTTCCCAATTGTATTGGCTTTTCGTCCAATTACAAATGATATCCCCAATATTTTCAGGAGGAAGTGTATAGCCGAAAATAGGATGTTCTGTGCGTTTTTGTAATGCAGTTTGAATTGGTTTTGGTACTTCAAAATCCATATCGGCAATCCAAGCGTGGATGAGTTCTTCATTTTTATATGTATCCCATTTTGTACTATGCGTTCCGCGACGATTTACCGTTTTATGAAATAGTTGCATATGTTTGCTCCTTTCTTCTGTCAAACTGTTAAGTTATGAAAATTCTCACTCTTCTTATAGAATAGCTGATGTGATACGATAAAGAAAAGCATTAAAAAGTGAAAAGGCGGGAAGCAGATGGGTGCATATGACAAAATGGTTGAGGTTGTGAAAAATTGGGATCCGTTTCAAATGGGACCGGAGTTTTATGAAACAGAAGCGAGCGATGTTGTAAACGTCGTAAGTGTGTTTGATGATCCGAAATACATCGCAAAGAAGATTCAACATATATACTTTATGTCTTTTGAAGAAGTACCTGCACTTGAAAAATGCGAAAAATTAGCAGTAGAGTTACTCGTACTAAAAGAAGGCGGAAGTTGTTCGTTATAGGCTGTCGGAATTTACGACAGCCTTTTTGTTTATTTTCATTTGTACTGATTGATTAAAGCTTCACTTTATTGCGTCGCAAACGTAATAATTTCTTCATAAACATGATCGGGCTTTTCTTCAGGTAGTAAGTGCCCTGTATTTTCGTAAGAAATGAAAGTTGAATTAGGTAGGTCCTTATGGAGACGGTGTCCTACATGTACAGGGACGACGCGATCTTTTTCACCCCAAATGAGTAATACTGGGGTTTCGATTTTTTGTAATTCAGTTGAAGATAAGTCACCTTCACGGTCTCTTATCATTCGAGTTAAAGCAGGGAATATACGATCATCATAAAAAGGAGCAGCATAGCCTTCCATCATTTCATTGTCAATTAATGAATGGTCATGAACGACATTCATTAAGTTATGGACGATGCCCCTTCGAATAATCCAGTTCTTCACGTATAAGTGGAAGAACGGTAAATAAGAGGAGTACAGTAAAGGTAAGTTTGCGCGTGCTAAATAACTAGAGCTACATAGTAAAATCGTCTTTGAAATTAATTCAGGGCGTAAACGGTTTACAAAGAGTGAAATTTGTCCGCCCATAGAATGGCCAACTAATACAATATTCGAGAGAGATAAATGTTCGATTAAATCGATAATAATAGCTGCTAAATTGTGATAAGAATATTTAAAGAGATGAGATTTATCACTTTTTCCGAATGGTGGTAAATCAAGGGCAATTACTGTACCTTCCTTTGTTAGTAAAGGAATGAGTCGTCGATAGCTAAATGAGGAAGAGAGGAAGCCGTGAACGAGTACGAAAGTAGGTCGTTCTTTTTTAGTATTATGTTCATACAATTCGTAATGAATAGTAGTCCCGCGAGTGGAAAAAGTGAAGTAAGGGCATTTGCATTCATGGTTCATTTTTTGTCACTCCATTGATTTTTGTTCATATCATCTCCCGGCAAGAAACAAAATATGTTAACAAAAAAAGGCAAGATGACATCGTCATCTTGACTTTCGCTTATTTATCCCGCATTAACGGGCAGTAGACTCCCACCTCAAAATTCGGCGAATGCGAGGAAGTTAGGTGGGAGATAACTGCCCGTAAAAGCCCGATTGGTTCAACTAATAATCAGTGGGGGATGGACAAAACCCCCACTGATTAAAGTTTCACTTTATAATTACCCACGCACAATATTAGGTGGTGTTTTTCCTTGTAATCCTGCTACTAAATTTTCAGCAGCTGTCATTGCCATTTGCTGTCGAGTTTTTAATGTTGCAGATCCGATGTGCGGTAAAGTTACAACGTTTTGTAATGATAAGAGCGGATTCTCTTTTTGAATCGGCTCTTGTGTAAATGTGTCGATGCCGGCTGCAAATATTTTCTTTTCTGTTAACGCATGAATTAATGCAGTTTCATCTACTGTTTTCCCGCGAGAAGCATTAATGAATATTGCTGTTTCTTTCATTAGTGAAAATTCCTTTTCACCGATAAGATGATACGTTTCATCTGTTAATGGAGTAAGAAGAATAATAAAATCAGATTGTTTGATTAAAGTTTGTAAATCACAATATGTAGCATCAAATTTTTGCTCAGCTTCTTCTTTACGGCGACGGTTATAGTAAAGGACATTCATATCAAAGCCGAATTTCGCTCGTTTTGCGACAGCTTCTCCAATTCGTCCCATTCCGATAATACCAATCGTACTATGATGTACATCTAGTCCGAAGTGTTCTTTTCCAATTTCAGCGTTCCATTCACCATTTTTTACATAGGAATTGAGTTCGCAAACACGGCGACCAGCAGATAACATAAGAGCGAAAACGAGATCGGCTACTGTATCATCTAACACATATGGAGTATTCGTTCCGATAACATTTTGTTTTTCCATCGCTTTTAAATCAAAGTTATCATGGCCAACAGAAATGTTACTTACTACTTTTAAATTAGGAGCAACCTGCAATAACTCTTCATTTATAGTAGATCCGAAATTTAATAACCCATCTTTATCTTTTATTTTTTCTAATAGAACATCACGAGGTACTTTCTCGTTTTGATCCCATTTTTCAAAATCACAGTGTTCTGATAAATAGTTTTCTACAAATGTTGGAACTGGTTCGGCAATATATACTTTTGGTTTCACGGTTCCATCCCCTTTCGCTTTATCACGCATTTTTCCGCTGATTAAAGTTTCACTTTATTTTGACATAATTCTCAAAAAAAATCTTCTTTTCAAATTGGAAAGAGTATTTGTATAATTTAGACAGAAACTGAAAGGAAGGATGATTTATATGGTGACAGAGAAAGAATTGGAATTATTAGCTTGTCTTGAAAAGAATAGTCGTTTATCTGTAGATACATTAGCGAAGTTGTTAAATATAGAAGTAGAAGAAGTGAAAAAAATGGTTACGAAATTAGAAAGTGAAAAGATTATCGTGGACTATGTAACACATATCGATTGGACAAAAGTGAAAGAACATACTGGTTTAACGGCGATGATTGATGTGAAAGTTACACCGAAGCGTGGTGTCGGTTTTGATGCAGTAGCTGAACAAATTTATCGCTATTCAGAAGTGAAATCCGTTTATTTAATGTCTGGGACATATGACCTTTCTATTACATTAGAAGGAAAGACGATGGGAGAAGTAGCGATGTTTGTTTCTGAGAAATTAGCAACAATTGAATCTGTCGTTTCAACGACAACTCATTTTATTTTGAAGAAGTATAAACATGAGGGGATTATTTATGAAAAGACAGATGATGATAAGAGAATTGTGGTGACACCGTGAAGCAATTTGACCTATCTAGAGTAGCAGAATCTTTACAACCGTCCGGTATACGAAAGTTTTTTGATTTAGCGGCAAGTATGAAAGGTGTTATTTCACTTGGAGTGGGAGAGCCGGACTTTGTTACACCTTGGAATGTAAGGCAAGCATGTATTCGTTCTTTAGAACAAGGATATACGTCATATACAGCAAATGCAGGATTATTGGAGCTCCGTCAAGAAATAGCAAAGTATCTAAAAAAACAATTTGCAGTATCTTATGATCCGAATGATGAAATCATTGTTACAGTTGGAGCGAGTCAAGCGCTAGATGTAGCGATGCGTGCTATTGTAAACCCTGATGATGAAATACTTATTATTGAACCAAGTTTCGTTTCGTATGCACCGCTTGTTACGTTAGCGGGCGGGGTCCCAGTTCCAGTGGCGACTTCATTAGAAGATGAATTTAAAGTACAGCCAGATCAAATTGAAGCAGCTATTACAACGAAAACAAAGGCAATATTACTTTGTTCTCCCAATAACCCAACAGGCGCAATGTTAAATAAATCCGAATTAGAAAAGCTAGCTGTTATTGTTGAGAAGTATAATTTAATCGTGTTATCGGATGAAATTTATGCAGAGCTCGTATACGACGAAGCATATACGAGTTTCGCGAGTATTAAAAATATGCGTGACCATACGATTTTAATTTCAGGGTTTTCAAAAGGGTTTGCCATGACGGGATGGCGTCTTGGGATGATTGCAGCCCCTGTTCAATTTTCAGAATTAATGCTCAAAATCCACCAGTATTCAATGATGTGTGCACCGACGATGTCTCAATTTGCAGCGCTTGAAGCATTACGCGGGGGAAATGATGAAGTAATTCGAATGAGAGATAGCTATAAAAAACGTCGTAACTTTATGACGACATCTTTCAATGAAATGGGCTTAACATGTCATGTGCCAGGCGGGGCATTTTATGTCTTCCCTTCTATAGCTTCAACTGGACTATCTTCAGCAGAATTTGCAGAACAATTATTATTAGAAGAAAAAGTGGCTGTTGTTCCTGGAAATGTGTTTGGCGGGAGTGGTGAAGGATTTATTCGTTGTTCGTATGCAACATCGCTTGAGCAACTTATGGAAGCAATGAAGAGAATGGAACGGTTCATAGAGAATAAAAAAAGGACAAAACACAATACGTTTTGTCCATAAAAGGGGGGGAATACTAGAAAGCCATGTGTTAGTATTCTATCCTAATATTGGAGAATTATACGTATTATAGGAAATTTTTTCGTGAATTTTGAATGAGTTCTATCAAAGTGGTATAATTTACTAATATAAGGTGGAAGTATCCTCGGTGTTTTACTTAGGATACTTACCACTAATCGGATATTTAACAATAAATACATCTGCTTTGCTATTTACAATTGTAGAGAAAATGGTAAACGTATGGGAGTGTTTCACATGTCAGAACAATATACAACGGGAGTGGTTGTAACAGGGAAAGTAACTGGAATTCAAGATTACGGTGCATTTGTAGCTTTGGATGCAGAAACACAAGGACTTGTGCATATATCTGAAATCACAAATGGGTATGTAAAAGACATTCATGACTTTTTAAAGGTCGGAGATACAGTAGAAGTAAAAGTACTTTCAATTGATGAAGAACACAGAAAAATGAGTTTATCGTTAAAAGCGGCGAAAAGAAAGCAAGGACGAATTCTTATACCGAATCCATCAGAGAACGGATTTAATACACTGCGAGAAAAGCTAGCAGAATGGATTGAAGAGTCGGAGGTAATAAAGTAAAAGAGGAACGCATATGAGCGTTCCTCTTTTACTGTGACTTATGATATATATATTTGCAAATATGATTGCATGCAATCATATTCGTATGTCGGAGGCGAAAAAGACATACTGACTATTGAATTTCATGTGTTTCTGGGTGAGTACCAAGATTCTCGGATGGTTTAAATAGTAAGCCGAGATTGATAAGCCCAGAAATACCAACGATGCCGTAAATAATACGTGCAAGAGCTGAGTTCTGTCCCCCGAAAATAGCCGCTACTAAGTCAAACTGGAAGAACCCGATCAGTCCCCAGTTAACAGCGCCGATTACAGTGAAGACTAATGCGATACGTTGCAAGGTACTCATGAAAAGCCCCCCTTAATGTGAAGCGTGAGCAAGCAAGGAGTTAATAAGAAAATTTAACTCCTTTATAGAATGGTATAGTTTTGTTGTTTTTATACATGAAAAATGTACGAAAAACGATGTATATACATCTATACCGAAAAATTCGAATTTTTATGCAAAAAATGAACTTTTTCTAAAAAATAAATAATGGTTACGTTTACAATTGTTGAATCGCTTGATTTACAACTTTAGTTTCGCTAAAGTGAATACAGAAATACATATACATAATTGGAGGGAAAAAGATGAGTACACATGTAACGTTCGACTATTCTAAAGCGTTATCCTTCATCGGTGAAAATGAACTAACTTATTTACGTGATGCAGTAAAAGTAACACATCATGCAATCCACGAAAAAACTGGAGCTGGGAACGATTTCCTTGGGTGGGTAGAGCTTCCGCTTCAATATGACAAAGAAGAATTCGCTCGCATTCAAAAATGCGCAGAAAAAATTAAAAATGACTCTGACATCTTACTTGTTGTAGGTATTGGTGGTTCTTACCTAGGAGCACGCGCAGCAATTGAAATGTTAAACCATTCTTTCTATAACACGCTTTCTAAAGAACAACGTAAAACTCCACAAGTGCTATTTGTTGGACAAAACATTAGCTCCACTTACATGAAAGATTTAATGGACGTACTAGAAGGTAAAGACTTTTCTATTAACGTTATTTCCAAATCAGGTACAACAACAGAGCCTGCAATCGCATTCCGTATTTTCCGTAAATTATTAGAAGAAAAGTATGGAAAAGAAGAAGCACGCAAACGTATTTATGCGACTACAGATAAAGCGCGCGGTGCTTTAAAAACATTATCTGATAATGAAGGCTACGAAACGTTCGTTATTCCAGATGATGTTGGCGGTCGTTTCTCTGTATTAACACCAGTAGGTTTATTGCCAATCGCTGTAAGTGGCCTAAACATTGAAGAGATGATGAAAGGTGCAGCTGCTGGTCATAATGATTTCGCGAAATCAGAACTTGAAGAAAACCCAGCTTACCAATACGCAGTAGTTCGTAATGCTCTATATAATAAAGGGAAAACAATTGAAATGCTTGTTAACTATGAGCCAGCACTTCACTACTTCTCTGAGTGGTGGAAACAGTTATTTGGTGAAAGTGAAGGAAAAGATCAAAAAGGTATTTTCCCATCTTCAGCAAACTTCTCAACTGACTTACACTCATTAGGTCAATACATTCAAGAAGGTCGTCGTGACCTATTCGAAACAGTTCTTAAAGTAGGTAAATCTACACACGAACTAAAAATCGAATTAGACGACAACGATTTAGATGGATTAAACTACCTTGCTGGTGAAACGATAGACTTCGTAAACACAAAAGCATACGAAGGTACATTACTTGCACATAGCGATGGCGGAGTACCAAACTTAATCGTAAACATCCCTGAATTAAATGAGTACACATTCGGTTACCTTGTGTACTTCTTCGAAAAAGCATGTGCGATGAGCGGCTACCTATTAGGCGTAAATCCATTTGACCAACCAGGAGTAGAAGCATACAAGAAAAACATGTTTGCTTTACTTGGGAAACCAGGATTTGAAGAATTAAAAGCAGAATTAGAAGAGCGTTTAAAATAATGAAAAGCGATCGGGTCTCCGGTCGCTTTTTATTATTTTATTGAAAGGTACATCGGTATATTCAAACTAGAATGGGTATGCTAAAGGAAAAGTCTAGGAGGGATGGGCTTGATTCCGATTCAATCAAAATTAGAAGGATGTACATATGCGTTATATAAGTTAGAAGAGGTTATGAAACCACTTGGATATAGTATTGGCGGTAATTGGGATTATGATAAAGGATGCTTTGATTATAAAATCGACGAAGAAGAAGGGTATCAATTTTTACGCGTACCATTTACAGCGGTGGATGGGGAACTAGATGTGCCTGGTGTAATAGTCCGTCTTGAAACACCGTATATTCTTTCGCACGTATATCAAGACGAACTAGATGATAATGTTAATGCTTTAACAGCTGGAACGAGTGGATTGGATCAATTTGCGGAGCCGCAAGATCCAGATGGAGATGTGAAAAGAAAGTATGTCAATATTGGTAAAGTATTGGTACAAGAACTAGAAAATCATTTTTTTAATGGTGAATAACGATGAGTATGTCGCTTTCGATGAGAATGAAAGAATGAACTGGATTGATCATATATTGTTCGTCGCGCTTTACACCTAGTAAGAGAATGTTTTGCTTTAAAAGAGTATAGCTACAATTTGCAAAGGATTGTCCGGTGCAGGACGGGGGAATCTCCATCAGTTGTAATTTGTTATCAGAGATTTCATCGTAAAGTGAGAATAGTACACCTGAAATGGAAGGGAATAAAAGAGAAGCGGTAAATACATAGCTCGTTAATTTATTTCCTTCTATAATTTCTGATACGCCAGCTCTCGTTGCATTTTGGATTTGTTCAGAAGTAAGAAGTTCAGCGATGCAGTGAATGTTTGGATTAAGTCCTTTTGCAGTTAAAATATTTAAAATGGACTGTGTATCTGCTAAGCTTTCGTTCTTCTCTTTATCCGCTGTTATTAATATAGTGTGAGCTGTTGTAATGTTAGCTTTTAATAAAGTTTGATCGTGATGCGGACAACCTTTTATAAATTCTAAATGATGAAATGGCTTTGGAAGTAAAGAAAGTGTTTCATCAATTAAAACGATATCAAGGTCCGGTTGTAATATGTGCATTTGTTTTACAACATGTTTTGCACGCTCATTCCAGCCAACGATAATCATATGACCATTAGAGGTAGCAGCTGCTTCACCCTTAATTCTCATATATTGTTTATTAATCATGTCGGTAGCGAATAGAACCATATAATAAGAACAAAATCCCGTTCCTAATAAAATAATACATATACCAATAAGTTTTCCTATCGTTGTATGGGGGGCGAAATCGCCGTATCCAACGGTGAAAATGGTAACGATTGACCACCAAACCCCGTCGAACCATGTGGTGAAGTGAGATGGCTCTAATATATGTATAAGAAAGCCGGAGAAGGCAGTAAGTACAATAATAAAACAAATTAAACGGAAAATAATGGAATCACGAAATGTATCTACTAAATTCGGACGGGATTTCAAGTTCCTATTCCTCCTTACTTTTCAGGACTACATTCATTGTTACCATTATAGAAAAAAGAAAAACTCTCTAATTAAAAAGAGAGTTCATTTCATAATTAATACATACTTTCAACTTCAGTTTGTTGAACACTTTCAAGATGCTGAAGAGCATAATAAACATCAGCAGTATGTCTTTTTTGATCGATAGACAATTTTAAATGTAAATAGTGCGAACCATTTTCCAATGTTTTGAGCTTCATGTTCTTAACTTTTATATCCATTTCTTTTATTTCTTCAATTACGGTCGGGATATTGTCCATATTTCGTACAACGAGTCTCACTGCGATATCACGTTGGCGAAATGATCTAGGACCGACGTATTTCATCGCTAATGGTATAAGTTCTACACTAATCATAAGGAAACACATTCCGAAAATAGCCTCGATATAGAAACCAGCTCCAACGGCAATGCCGATGCCAGAAGCACCCCAAATCATAGCGGCGGTCGTTAACCCCGCAATACTATCGTTTCCTCTGCGTAAAATTACACCGGCACCTAAAAAACCAATTCCTGATACAATTTGAGCGGCAAGTCGAAGTGGATCCATATTCATATGATCGGTATGTGGTAAGTTGTAAGCTGCTTTAATAGAAACAATAGTTAGGAGGCAACTAATAATAGAAATAACTAAACACGTTTTTAAGCCGAGTGGTTTACGTTTTAATTCGCGCTCTAAACCGATAGCGAATCCTAAAATAGCCGAGAGACCTAGTTTTATTAATAAGTCGGTGTAGTCCATGTATATTCCTCCTTGTATGATATGGTATATGAATAAAACGTTTATCCCACATTAACGGGCAGTCAGCCCCGCCTCAAAATTCGCCGAATGCGAGAAAGTTAGGTGGGAGACGACTGCCCGTAAATGCCCGATTGGTGAAGGCTAATAATCAGTGGGGGATGAACACCCCACTGATTAAAGTTTCACTTTATATAGAAAGAAACGTTTTTTGACAGAGTGACTTTCTATAGAATATATGTAGGAATTACTTAGAAATGAAAGAGATGTTTCGTTTAAGTATATGATATTAAAAAAGAAATGTAGTTGGTTTCAAAAAAGTTTTCAAAAGGTGTTGCATTTCATTTTTTCACATGATATATTAATAAACGTCGCTGATGCAGAAACGCAGAAAACGACAAAAAAGAAATTGAAAAACATAGTTGACATCGAAAAATGAAGATGTTAATATGATGAAGTCGCTTCTGAAGCGGCAGATAAGTTCTTTGAAAACTGAACGAAACAAACAACGTGAACGTCAATTTTTATTTTTAGATGCTAGACAAACTAACTTTATTGGAGAGTTTGATCCTGGCTCAGGATGAACGCTGGCGGCGTGCCTAATACATGCAAGTCGAGCGAATGGATTAAGAGCTTGCTCTTATGAAGTTAGCGGCGGACGGGTGAGTAACACGTGGGTAACCTACCCATAAGACTGGGATAACTCCGGGAAACCGGGGCTAATACCGGATAATATTTTGAACTGCATAGTTCGAAATTGAAAGGCGGCTTCGGCTGTCACTTATGGATGGACCCGCGTCGCATTAGCTAGTTGGTGAGGTAACGGCTCACCAAGGCGACGATGCGTAGCCGACCTGAGAGGGTGATCGGCCACACTGGGACTGAGACACGGCCCAGACTCCTACGGGAGGCAGCAGTAGGGAATCTTCCGCAATGGACGAAAGTCTGACGGAGCAACGCCGCGTGAGTGATGAAGGCTTTCGGGTCGTAAAACTCTGTTGTTAGGGAAGAACAAGTGCTAGTTGAATAAGCTGGCACCTTGACGGTACCTAACCAGAAAGCCACGGCTAACTACGTGCCAGCAGCCGCGGTAATACGTAGGTGGCAAGCGTTATCCGGAATTATTGGGCGTAAAGCGCGCGCAGGTGGTTTCTTAAGTCTGATGTGAAAGCCCACGGCTCAACCGTGGAGGGTCATTGGAAACTGGGAGACTTGAGTGCAGAAGAGGAAAGTGGAATTCCATGTGTAGCGGTGAAATGCGTAGAGATATGGAGGAACACCAGTGGCGAAGGCGACTTTCTGGTCTGTAACTGACACTGAGGCGCGAAAGCGTGGGGAGCAAACAGGATTAGATACCCTGGTAGTCCACGCCGTAAACGATGAGTGCTAAGTGTTAGAGGGTTTCCGCCCTTTAGTGCTGAAGTTAACGCATTAAGCACTCCGCCTGGGGAGTACGGCCGCAAGGCTGAAACTCAAAGGAATTGACGGGGGCCCGCACAAGCGGTGGAGCATGTGGTTTAATTCGAAGCAACGCGAAGAACCTTACCAGGTCTTGACATCCTCTGAAAACTCTAGAGATAGAGCTTCTCCTTCGGGAGCAGAGTGACAGGTGGTGCATGGTTGTCGTCAGCTCGTGTCGTGAGATGTTGGGTTAAGTCCCGCAACGAGCGCAACCCTTGATCTTAGTTGCCATCATTAAGTTGGGCACTCTAAGGTGACTGCCGGTGACAAACCGGAGGAAGGTGGGGATGACGTCAAATCATCATGCCCCTTATGACCTGGGCTACACACGTGCTACAATGGACGGTACAAAGAGCTGCAAGACCGCGAGGTGGAGCTAATCTCATAAAACCGTTCTCAGTTCGGATTGTAGGCTGCAACTCGCCTACATGAAGCTGGAATCGCTAGTAATCGCGGATCAGCATGCCGCGGTGAATACGTTCCCGGGCCTTGTACACACCGCCCGTCACACCACGAGAGTTTGTAACACCCGAAGTCGGTGGGGTAACCTTTATGGAGCCAGCCGCCTAAGGTGGGACAGATGATTGGGGTGAAGTCGTAACAAGGTAGCCGTATCGGAAGGTGCGGCTGGATCACCTCCTTTCTATGGAGAATTGATGAACGCAGTTCATCAATAAACGTTGACTTGTTTTGTTTCGTTCAGTTTTGAGAGAACTATCTCTCAAGTTTAAATGTATGTTCTTTGAAAACTAGATAACAGTGTAGCTCATATTTTTTTAATTTTAGTTTGGTTAAGTTAGAAAGGGCGCACGGTGGATGCCTTGACACTAGGAGTCGATGAAGGACGGGACTAACGCCGATATGCTTCGGGGAGCTGTAAGTAAGCTTTGATCCGAAGATTTCCGAATGGGGAAACCCACTATACGTAATGGTATGGTATCCTTACCTGAATACATAGGGTATGGAAGACAGACCCAGGGAACTGAAACATCTAAGTACCTGGAGGAAGAGA
Organism: Bacillus sp. FSL R12-0074; assembly: GCF_038005725.1. NCBI lineage: Bacteria > Bacillati > Bacillota > Bacilli > Caryophanales > Bacillaceae > Bacillus > Bacillus sp. FSL R12-0074. The sequence goes on along the minus strand of NZ_JBBOTR010000001.1, from coordinate 4,750,216 downwards.
AAGCAAATGCGATTTCCTGAGTAGCGGCGAGCGAAACGGAATCTAGCCCAAACCAAGAGGCTTGCCTCTTGGGGTTGTAGGACATTCTATACGGAGTTACAAAGGAACGAGGTAGACGAAGCGACCTGGAAAGGTCCGTCACAGAGGGTAATAACCCCGTAGTCGAAACTTCGTTCTCTCTTGAATGTATCCTGAGTACGGCGGAACACGTGAAATTCCGTCGGAATCTGGGAGGACCATCTCCCAAGGCTAAATACTCCCTAGTGATCGATAGTGAACCAGTACCGTGAGGGAAAGGTGAAAAGCACCCCGGAAGGGGAGTGAAAGAGATCCTGAAACCGTGTGCCTACAAATAGTCAGAGCCCGTTAATGGGTGATGGCGTGCCTTTTGTAGAATGAACCGGCGAGTTACGATCCCGTGCGAGGTTAAGCTGAAGAGGCGGAGCCGCAGCGAAAGCGAGTCTGAATAGGGCGTTTAGTACGTGGTCGTAGACCCGAAACCAGGTGATCTACCCATGTCCAGGGTGAAGTTCAGGTAACACTGAATGGAGGCCCGAACCCACGCACGTTGAAAAGTGCGGGGATGAGGTGTGGGTAGCGGAGAAATTCCAATCGAACCTGGAGATAGCTGGTTCTCCCCGAAATAGCTTTAGGGCTAGCCTTAAGTGTAAGAGTCTTGGAGGTAGAGCACTGATTGAACTAGGGGTCCTCATCGGATTACCGAATTCAGTCAAACTCCGAATGCCAATGACTTATCCTTAGGAGTCAGACTGCGAGTGATAAGATCCGTAGTCAAGAGGGAAACAGCCCAGATCGCCAGCTAAGGTCCCAAAGTGTGTATTAAGTGGAAAAGGATGTGGAGTTGCTTAGACAACTAGGATGTTGGCTCAGAAGCAGCCACCATTTAAAGAGTGCGTAATAGCTCACTAGTCGAGTGACTCTGCGCCGAAAATGTACCGGGGCTAAATACACCACCGAAGCTGCGAATTGATACCAATGGTATCAGTGGTAGGGGAGCGTTCTAAGTGCAGTGAAGTCAGACCGGAAGGACTGGTGGAGCGCTTAGAAGTGAGAATGCCGGTATGAGTAGCGAAAGACGGGTGAGAATCCCGTCCACCGAATGCCTAAGGTTTCCTGAGGAAGGCTCGTCCGCTCAGGGTTAGTCAGGACCTAAGCCGAGGCCGACAGGCGTAGGCGATGGACAACAGGTTGATATTCCTGTACCACCTCTTTATCGTTTGAGCAATGGAGGGACGCAGAAGGATAGAAGAAGCGTGCGATTGGTTGTGCACGTCCAAGCAGTTAGGCTGATAAGTAGGCAAATCCGCTTATCGTGAAGGCTGAGCTGTGATGGGGAAGCTCCTTATGGAGCGAAGTCTTTGATTCCCCGCTGCCAAGAAAAGCTTCTAGCGAGATAAAAGGTGCCTGTACCGCAAACCGACACAGGTAGGCGAGGAGAGAATCCTAAGGTGTGCGAGAGAACTCTGGTTAAGGAACTCGGCAAAATGACCCCGTAACTTCGGGAGAAGGGGTGCTTTCTTAACGGAAAGCCGCAGTGAATAGGCCCAAGCGACTGTTTAGCAAAAACACAGGTCTCTGCGAAGCCGTAAGGCGAAGTATAGGGGCTGACACCTGCCCGGTGCTGGAAGGTTAAGGAGAGGGGTTAGCGTAAGCGAAGCTCTGAACTGAAGCCCCAGTAAACGGCGGCCGTAACTATAACGGTCCTAAGGTAGCGAAATTCCTTGTCGGGTAAGTTCCGACCCGCACGAAAGGTGTAACGATTTGGGCACTGTCTCAACCAGAGACTCGGTGAAATTATAGTACCTGTGAAGATGCAGGTTACCCGCGACAGGACGGAAAGACCCCGTGGAGCTTTACTGTAGCCTGATATTGAATTTTGGTACAGTTTGTACAGGATAGGCGGGAGCCATTGAAACCGGAGCGCTAGCTTCGGTGGAGGCGCTGGTGGGATACCGCCCTGACTGTATTGAAATTCTAACCTACGGGTCTCATCGACCCGGGAGACAGTGTCAGGTGGGCAGTTTGACTGGGGCGGTCGCCTCCTAAAGTGTAACGGAGGCGCCCAAAGGTTCCCTCAGAATGGTTGGAAATCATTCGTAGAGTGCAAAGGCATAAGGGAGCTTGACTGCGAGACCTACAAGTCGAGCAGGGACGAAAGTCGGGCTTAGTGATCCGGTGGTTCCGCATGGAAGGGCCATCGCTCAACGGATAAAAGCTACCCCGGGGATAACAGGCTTATCTCCCCCAAGAGTCCACATCGACGGGGAGGTTTGGCACCTCGATGTCGGCTCATCGCATCCTGGGGCTGTAGTCGGTCCCAAGGGTTGGGCTGTTCGCCCATTAAAGCGGTACGCGAGCTGGGTTCAGAACGTCGTGAGACAGTTCGGTCCCTATCCGTCGTGGGCGCAGGAAATTTGAGAGGAGCTGTCCTTAGTACGAGAGGACCGGGATGGACGCACCGCTGGTGTACCAGTTGTTCTGCCAAGGGCATAGCTGGGTAGCTATGTGCGGAAGGGATAAGTGCTGAAAGCATCTAAGCATGAAGCCCCCCTCAAGATGAGATTTCCCATAGCGTAAGCTAGTAAGATCCCTGAAAGATGATCAGGTTGATAGGTTCGAGGTGGAAGCATGGTGACATGTGGAGCTGACGAATACTAATAGATCGAGGACTTAACCATATAATATGAAGCAATGTTATCTAGTTTTGAAAGAATATAAAAAACTTGTTGACTTTAAATGTCGAATAAGTTATGATAATTCTTGTCTTAAATGAATACAGTCTGGTAATGATGGCAGAGAGGTCACACCCGTTCCCATACCGAACACGGAAGTTAAGCTCTCTAGCGCCGATGGTAGTTGGGACCTTGTCCCTGTGAGAGTAGGACGTTGCCAGGCAATTCGGAGGATTAGCTCAGCTGGGAGAGCACCTGCCTTACAAGCAGGGGGTCGGCGGTTCGATCCCGTCATCCTCCACCATTTAGCCGACTTAGCTCAATTGGTAGAGCAACTGACTTGTAATCAGTAGGTTGGGGGTTCAAGTCCTCTAGTCGGCACCAGAAAATCATGGCGGTTGTGGCGAAGTGGTTAACGCACCGGATTGTGGCTCCGGCATTCGTGGGTTCAATTCCCATCAGTCGCCCCATTTTTTCTTTTTAAATTATAATATGCGGGTGTGGCGGAATTGGCAGACGCACTAGACTTAGGATCTAGCGCCTTTGGCGTGGGGGTTCGACTCCCTTCACCCGCACTTTTAATAAAATAACTCAAACATGTCTTGCGGAAGTAGTTCAGTGGTAGAATACAACCTTGCCAAGGTTGGGGTCGCGGGTTCGAATCCCGTCTTCCGCTCCAATTTTCAGTATGACATGCCGGGGTGGCGGAACAGGCAGACGCACAGGACTTAAAATCCTGCGGTGGGTGACCACCGTGCGGGTTCGACCCCCGCCCTCGGCACCATATGCGCCCGTAGCTCAATTGGATAGAGCGTTTGACTACGGATCAAGAGGTTAGGGGTTCGACTCCTCTCGGGCGCGTTTTTTATTAACGGGAAGTGGCTCAGCTTGGTAGAGCACCTGGTTTGGGACCAGGGGGTCGCAGGTTCAAATCCTGTCTTCCCGATATTTTCAAAATATGGGGCCTTAGCTCAGCTGGGAGAGCGCCTGCCTTGCACGCAGGAGGTCAGCGGTTCGATCCCGCTAGGCTCCACTTATTTGAATATAACTTATGGCGGTGTAGCTCAGCTGGCTAGAGCGTACGGTTCATACCCGTGAGGTCGGGGGTTCGATCCCCTCCGCCGCTACCATAAAGGACCTTTAGCTCAGCTGGTTAGAGCAGACGGCTCATAACCGTCCGGTCGTAGGTTCGAGTCCTACAAGGTCCACCACTCAAAGTTCATATCTCGGAGGTATACCCAAGTTCGGCTGAAGGGATCGGTCTTGAAAACCGACAGGCGGCGAGAGTCGCGCGGGGGTTCGAATCCCTCTACCTCCTCCATTTTTTCTAAATTAAATATTATATCATCGCGGGGTGGAGCAGTACGGTAGCTCGTCGGGCTCATAACCCGAAGGTCGCAGGTTCAAATCCTGTCCCCGCAACCAAATGGTCCCGTGGTGTAGTGGTTAACATGCCTGCCTGTCACGCAGGAGATCGCCGGTTCGACCCCGGTCGGGACCGCCATTTTTTTACATAAAGGCTCGGTAGCTCAGTCGGTAGAGCAGAGGACTGAAAATCCTCGTGTCGGCGGTTCGATTCCGTCCCGAGCCACCATTTTGAAATCGCAAGCCGGCTTAGCTCAATTGGTAGAGCAACTGACTTGTAATCAGTAGGTTGGGGGTTCAAGTCCTCTAGCCGGCACCACTTTCAAAATGAGCCATTAGCTCAGTTGGTAGAGCATCTGACTTTTAATCAGAGGGTCGAAGGTTCGAATCCTTCATGGCTCACCATTTTTAATTTAATGCGGGTGTAGTTTAGTGGTAAAACAAGAGCCTTCCAAGCTCTGGTCGAGAGTTCGATTCTCTTCACCCGCTTTTTATGGGCCTATAGCTCAGCTGGTTAGAGCGCACGCCTGATAAGCGTGAGGTCGATGGTTCGAGTCCATTTAGGCCCACCATAATTATTCCGCAGTAGCTCAGTGGTAGAGCTATCGGCTGTTAACCGATCGGTCGTAGGTTCGAGTCCTACCTGCGGAGCCATATTATAGAGAAGTACCCAAGTGGCTCAAGGGGCTCCCCTGCTAAGGGAGTAGATCGCGAACGCGGTGCGAGGGTTCGAATCCCTTCTTCTCTGCCAGATTTTGGCCCGTTGGTCAAGTGGTTAAGACACCGCCCTTTCACGGCGGTAACACGGGTTCGAATCCCGTACGGGTCATACTAAAAGAGATAGCATAATCTGCTATCTCTTTTTTGTTGTATAAAAGTGGACTTTTCATAGTCTGCTTTTTTTTATAGATTTTTGTATACTTTTTTCTATTTGAACCGTCTAACTAATAGAAAGGAGAGAGCGATGGGGTATGAAAAGGTCATTATAGAAACATCAAAAAGTATTTATAGATATTTGCTTAAAATTGGAGTAACACCAGCAGAAGCAGAGGATATCGTTCAAGATACGATACAAAAAAGTTATATTAATTTAAATGGGATTACCTCTTTTTATACATAAGAAGAGGTAATCCCATTTTTTGAATATGTTTTAACTCTCCGCTGAATGCCCATCCGGTTTCATAACAGCATGACTATATGCGGAGTGGAGAGTTTTGTATCCTAAAAGTGCAATAGTTAAGGCAAGGCCTCCTGCAATAATAGCCACACTAAATCCTGCGCGAGCTCCAAAAGTATCAATAACTAAACCAGCTACCGCTGATCCTAGAGAGACTCCAATACCAAGTCCTGTAATTGCCCAGGTCATTCCTTCGGTTATTTTTGATTCAGGTACGATTTTTTCCACCAGTCCCATAGTAATAATCATAGTAGGGGCAACAGATAAGCCTGCAAAGAAAACAATAACTACTAGCCAAGCAATAGTGTTTACGAAAACTAGTGGCAGCATTGTTACCATTGATAGTGTGACTGCTATTAAAAATTGATTATATGGTGGAGTACTGAGTTTAAGAGTGCCGAAAATAAGACCTGCCAGGCATGAACCGATTGCATAGACGGAAAGGACAAAGCTAGCAGCTACTGTGTTTCCTTGATGCTCAGCAAAAGCCACACTAACTACATCTATTGTGCCAAATATAGTACCTATAGCGATGAGTGTGAATACAAGCACTCGTAATGTATCAATTTTAAATACTGTTCCTTTGTTTGTAATGTCGTGGGGATGTACATGTGGTTCTGTGCTTTTTTGCATGGTAAATAGGCATACCCCGATTGTAAGAAAAACACATGATAAAAGTGGTCCTGCTTCTGGGAAGAACATAACACTTAAACTGACGGATAATACAGGACCAATGATGAAGCAAAGCTCATCGACGACCGATTCGAAGGAAAATGCTGTATGCAATTTATGAGATCCACGGTATAGTTTAGTCCAACGTGCACGTACCATGGCCGACATGTTTGGCATACAACCCGCACATAAGGCGGATAGAAATAGCGTCCAATAAGGAGCCTCATATTTCGTACATAGAAGTAAGAGAATCGTAAAGAAAACACTGATACCTGTAGTCGGAAGAAGTATACGAGATTGCCCTAATTGATCAGCCATACGAGAAATATGAGGAGCTAGTAAAGCTGATGATAATGTGAAGGTGGCTGCAACGGCTCCGGCAAGCCAATAGTCACCACGTAACTGAGATAACATTGTAACAATACCAATCCCCATCATTGATATGGGCATCCGAGCTATAAAGCCTGCTAATGAGAATCCTTTTGTACCAGAAGCACTGAAAATCTCACGGTAGGAATTAAACATAATAATCACCAAAGTATTTGACGTTTACATATACATTCTTCATTCTTGTAACTCCTCCTCTGTGTCGTTAATACCTTCTATAAAAAGGGACAGTGAGTCAATTTAGGGTATAAGTAAGAAGTTATATTATCTTGTAAGCTAGAAAAAATTGACATACGCACCGTATGCCAATATCATATTAACATACGGTGCGTATGTCAATTGAAATGTTTTATCTCTGGATGGAGAGCTAACGTTAAAAGGAGTTATTCTTTTATATAGAGAACGATACTATAATGGGATTCATTTTGAATAAAGAGAATGAATAGAAGTAGGAGGAAAAGATGGTTAAAAAAACAAGAGCAGAAATGATCATTGAAACACGCGCTAAATTGCTGAGTGCAGCAAGAGAGGCTTTCGGTACAGTTGGATATGTAAACACATCTATGGATGATTTTACTGCATCTGTCGGTTTAACGCGTGGTGCAATTTATCATCATTTTGGCGATAAAAAAGGATTGCTAGAAGCAGTTGTAAAAGAAATTGATATGGAAATGGATAATAAATTACGGAAAGTATCAGATGAGGCGGAAGGAAATTGGGAAGGATTTGTTGGGCGCTGTCGAGCTTATTTAACAATGGCACTTAATCCAGAAATTCAGCGAATCGTACTTCGAGATGCACCGGCAGTATTAGGAAATAGTTATTATCAATCATCACAGTCGCAATGTTTAACGACGATGGCGGAGATACTTCAACAATTAATGAAGGACTCTATTATTGAAAAGACGGACTGTGAAGCTTTAGCAAGATTCATAAATGGCGGACTAGTGGACCTTGCTTGTTGGATTGCGAATTCTGAAGATGCAGAGATGCAGTTGTCTAAAGCTTTGCATAGCCTATCACTTATATTGGATGGTTTATTACTAGAAAAGAATGCGTAATTTTAACGGATATTTTTTAATATATAGTAATGGTTAAAAGGGAGGTGATAAAGTATAGGCTAATTCATTTATTTCACAGTATTCTATATAAGCTAATTGACGTCCATCTTGTTAGGGTATGATGTGATCAGTCAGTTTAATCTTATAATGTGATTACATTTTTTGTGAATATTAGGATAGAAAGTAAATTTAGTTACAGTGAGTAATCGAATCATACATTTTTATTCACAATCTAAAGAAAACACCTAATTTGGTATGGATTCCACACCTATTCCATCAACTTTACACTCTATGTGAAAAAGTTCACAAATAGGTCATAATTTGTGAAGGAATTCACAATAATCCGTGCTACAATATGAATGTAAAGAAGTTAAACAACATTAAATTAGTATTTTAATTAATTACTTAAACAATAATAAAAAATAGATGTAAACAATTGGAAGGGGAAATTACCATGAAAAAAGGTATCAATCGTGTAGTATTAGTAGGAACAGGAGCTGTAGGTTGTAGTTACGCTTACTCAATGATCAACCAAGGTGTAGCTGAAGAATTCGTACTAGTAGATGTTAATGAAGCAAAAGCAGAAGGAGAAGCAATGGACTTAAGCCATGCGGTACCATTCTCTCCAGCACCAACAAAAGTTTGGAGCGGTAGCTATGCAGATTGTAAAGATGCAGATTTAGTAGTTATCACTGCTGGATTACCACAAAAGCCAGGCGAAACTCGTTTAGACTTAGTTGAGAAAAATACAAAGATCTTTAAACAAATCGTTCGCGGTATTATGGATAGCGGATTCGATGGAATCTTCTTAATTGCAACTAACCCAGTTGATATTTTAACTTACGTAACTTGGAAAGAATCTGGTTTACCGAAAGAGCGCGTAATCGGTTCTGGTACTACTTTAGACTCTGCTCGTTTCCGTTACATGTTAGGTGACTACTTAGATGTAGATCCACGTAACGTTCATGCTTACATCGTTGGTGAGCACGGTGACACTGAACTTCCAGTATGGAGCCACGCTACTGTAGGTGTACAAAAACTAGAAACAATCTTAGCGAACAACGAACAGTATAACCAAGAAGATTTAGATAAAATCTTTGAAAATGTACGCGATGCAGCTTACCACATTATTGAACGTAAAGGCGCAACTTACTACGGAATCGGTATGTCACTACTTCGTGTAACTAAAGCGATCTTAAGCAACGAGAACAGCGTATTAACTGTATCTGCATACCTTGAAGGTCAATATGGTGAGAAAGATGCTTACGTAGGTGTTCCAGCTGTTATTAACCGCGAAGGTGTACGTGAAATCGTAGAACTTGAATTAAACGAAGAAGAAAAAGTGAAGTTCGCTCATTCTGTAAAAGTATTAAAAGAAACAATGGCACCAGTACTATAATAACTGCTAATAATTCAGAGGCGGGAAACTGCTTCCTACCTCTGAGTTTTTATATAATCTAATATAAATTCCTTTTCCGGTTTCCCTTGTATATCCCCAATATACCCCTTTTGCTGGATAAGGGTCATTTATAGAAAAAAGCACTCTATTTTCGAATAGAGTGCTTTTATGTGTTATTTTTTCGGTGTTAATCCTAATTTCTTTAAAATATCTGCAAGTGTACCGCTTTTTGATTTTTCAACAGGCGTTTGTGATTTAGCTGCATCTGGCCCTTTTTTCAAGAAGTTCTTTTCAACGAAACGAATATCTTTTTCGTCGACAATACCATCTTTGTTAAGATCGCCGTCTTTTACAGATACTCCTTTTTTACCATAGTTGCTAGCGATAATTTCAGCATCTTTAATATCAATGACTTTATCTCCATTTACATCACCTGCAAGGTTTTCATCAGGTCGTGCGTAATAATACTGGCCAAGCAGCTTACCATCTTTTTCAGTACCTAGTTTTGTAGTTAGACGGCTTGAAATGAATTACCCGATGTTTCGGAGTCGCTGAAATAGGCGAATACACCGCCAAATGTAAGTGATAAGCCTAGTGATGCAGTGACAACTCCCATTCCTACTTTTTGTTTCAATGACATAAGAAAGCCCCCTAGTTTGATTTTTATAGCAAACATTCGCAACGAGTATGAAATAAGTAAACATAGTATTTCAGTATGAATTATAGTTGCGAAGCATGCTGTTCGTTATTGAGAACAAGTATATGCTTATGAATTTTACATTTCAATAAATTTTGTGACAAAAAATGTTGAGAAACATTTTTTTATGAAAGATTATTTTGTTTGTATTTTACGTGGAAAGAGCGTGAAATACAGAGAAAAACCAATAAAATAAATATTGAGCAACAATGAAAGGTGAGAAATAGTAAGGGGAATAAAGCGTTCGCAATGAATATTCGTCAAAATTCGATATTTTACACGATAAATGTGAACATTTTAAATGAAATTTAAGAAAAAAACGAATATTTTTTAAAAACAACAAGGATATTTCAGTTTTTTGCAGAAACAGTTAAAGTGTTTAAAATTTCTGTCATCTTAGTGAGGTGAACATATTGGATGTAATAAATTGTGAAGAAGTGAAACGAGATGAGTTTCATACAGAAAAGTACTATGACAGTTATAACATCTTTGGGGCACATATTGTGACGGAAGATGGGATGCGAGGTGTACGATTCACAGTATGGGCTCCTCATGCGAAAGCAATGAGTGTTGTTGGGGATTTTAATGAATGGGATTATGAGCAACATAAGATGCTACAAGTGACAGAAGAGGGGATTTGGTCCTTGTTTGCACCGCATATTGAAGAGAATGATATATATAAGTATGCGATTGAAACGATGGATGGTGACGTTATTTTAAAAGCGGATCCTTATGCAGTATATGCAGAAGTAAGACCAAATACGGCATCTGTAGTTTTTGATATAGAGGGATATGAATGGAATGATAAAAACTGGATTCGTAAGAGAAAGAAAAAATCGATTTATAAAGAAGCGATGACAGTTTATGAATTACATTTCGGTTCTTGGAAAAAGAAAGAGGATGGCGCTCTGTATTCTTACAGAGAAATGGCCGAGGAGCTCATTCCGTATGTGGTGGAACATCAATTTACACATATTGAAATTATGCCGCTTGTTGAGCATCCATATGATCGTTCTTGGGGATATCAGGGAACAGGATATTATGCAGCGACAAGTAGATTCGGCACGCCACATGATTTGATGTATTTTGTCGATGAATGTCATAAATATGGAATCGGTGTCATTTTAGATTGGGTGCCGGGGCATTTTTGTAAAGATGCTCACGGTTTATATTTGTTTGATGGGACACCGACTTATGAATATAAAGATAGAGACGTACAAGAAAACCTGGTATGGGGAACTGTTAATTTTGATTTAGGGAAGAGAGAAGTACGTAATTTCTTAATTTCAAATGCGTTATTTTGGATGAGGCATTTCCATATTGATGGTTTCAGGGTAGATGCAGTTGCGAATATGCTGTACTGGAATAAAGAAGGAAAAGAGCAAAGCAATGAACACGCTGTTTCTTTCTTACGAGAGTTAAATGAAGCCGTGTTTGCAGAAGATGAAGAGTTTCTTATGACAGCGGAAGATTCAACAGCTTGGCCACTTGTAACAGCTCCAACATACGAGGGTGGGCTTGGATTCAATTATAAATGGAATATGGGTTGGATGAATGATGTGCTGAAATATATGGAATGTGCGCCAGAGTACCGGAAATACATTCATGAGAAAATGACATTCTCTTTAATATATGCTCACTCTGAAAACTTCATATTGCCGCTTTCTCATGATGAAGTCGTTCATGGGAAAAAGTCGTTATTAAATAAAATGCCGGGAGATTACTGGGATAAGTTTGCTCAGCTTCGTTTATTATATGGATATTTCTTTACTCATCCAGGTAAGAAATTACTCTTTATGGGTGGAGAATTCGGGCAATTTGATGAGTGGAAAGACCTTGAAGATTTAGATTGGAATTTACATGATTTTGAAATGCATCGTAATATGCATGATTACTTTAAAGAGCTCATAGCATTGTATAAGCGCTCAAAACCACTTTGGCAGTTAGATCACTCGCCTGAAGGATTTCAGTGGATTGATGCTAATAATAATGAGCAAAGTATTTTCTCGTTTATCCGCCAAGGGGATAAGCAGGAAGATGCGTTAGTTGTCGCATGTAATTTTACGAAAGCTACATATGAAAACTATAAAGTAGGTGTACCAGATTTCGAGTACTATAACGAAATTTTAAACAGTGACTCGGCGCAATATGGCGGATCGGGGCAAGTGAATAAGAAACGTCTCAAGACGATTCTAGAGCCATATCATAATCAAGCGGCACATGTAGAAATTACAATTCCACCATTTGGCGTATCCATATTACGACCAGTGAAGACGAGAAAGGGGAGCAAAAAACAAGATGGCTCAAAAACAAAAGTGCGTAGCAATGTTACTAGCAGGGGGAAAAGGTAGTCGTTTAAGTGCATTAACAAAAAATTTAGCCAAGCCAGCTGTTCCATTTGGTGGTAAATATCGCATTATTGATTTTACGTTAAGTAACTGTGCAAACTCCGGTATTGAAACGGTGGGGATTTTAACACAATATCAACCGTTAGAACTTCATAATTATATTGGAATCGGAAATGCTTGGGATCTTGATCGTGTAAACGGTGGAGTCACTGTGTTACCTCCTTATGCGGAGTCTTCAGGTGTGAAGTGGTATACAGGTACGGCAAGTGCTATTTATCAAAACTTAAACTATTTAAGTCAGTATGAACCAGAATATGTCCTTATTTTATCAGGCGATCATATTTATAAAATGGATTACAGCAAAATGCTAGATTACCATATTGAGAAAGAAGCGGACGTTTCGATTTCTGTTATTGAAGTGCCGTGGGATGAAGCAAGTCGCTTTGGCATCATGAATACAAATGAAGAGATGGAAGTTGTTGAATTTGAGGAGAAACCGCAATTTCCAAGAAGTAATCTTGCATCAATGGGAATTTATATTTTTAACTGGGCTATTTTAAAAGAATATTTAGAGATGGATGCAAGAAACCCTGAATCTAGTAATGACTTCGGAAAAGATGTACTTCCGCTCTTGTTAGATGAAGGGAAGAAGTTGATGGCGTATCCATTTGAAGGATATTGGAAAGATGTTGGAACGGTGAAAAGCTTATGGGAAGCGAATATGGATTTACTTCGCGATGAAACATCGTTGAACTTGAACGATCGTAATTGGCGCATTTATTCTGTAAATCCAAACGAGCCGCCTCAATATATTGCACAGCAGGCAAAAGTAGAAGAGTCACTTATTAATGAAGGGTGCGTCATTGAAGGGGACGTGAAGCATTCTGTTTTATTCCAAGGAGTGACGGTGGAAGAAGGTAGTATGGTAATCGATTCTGTCGTTATGCCGGGGGCAAAGATTGGTAAAAACGTTGTGATTGAAAGAGCGATCGTTGGATCGGAAATGGTTATTGAAGATGGGACAATAATTCGTCCAGAAAAAAATGTTGATGATGTAGTACTAATTGCTGAAGGAAAATAGAAAAGGGGGATGAAATGAATGGGAGAAAAAATGTTAGGAATTATTAATGCAACGGGAAGTTTTCCTTCCTTAAAGAAAGTAACAGGGCATCGTTCATTAGCGGCGTTACCGTTTGGAGGCCGTTATCGCCTCATTGATTTCATGCTTTCAAATATGGTGAATTCTAATATTCATAGCGTGGCGGTTTTTACAAGTCATAAAAATCGTTCTTTAATGGATCATGTCGGTTCAGGAAAACAGTGGGATTTAGATAGAAAGCGTGATGGACTGTTTTTATTCCCACCGAACTGCCAATGTGATCATGACGAATTTGGATCTTTTGCACATTTTAGAAGACATATTGATTATTTTCTAAGAAGCAGAGAAGAATATGTTGTTATTACGAATAGCCATCTTGTAACAGCGTTAAACTTTCAAGCGGTGTTAGAGCGACATATACACACGTCTGCAGATATTACTGAAGTTTGTCATGAAGGGGTTTCGCTTCAAACATATGTGTTAAAGAAACAATTATTGCTAGACTTATTTGAGACATATAAAGATGTGGAGCAATACAGTTTATTTGATGTAGTGAGAGAAAAGAGCGGGAAATCACTGCATATTACTACGTACGAACATACAGGATATGTAGCTATTATTGATTCTATTGAAAGTTACTATAAACATAGCCTAGAAATTTTGCAGCCTTCTATTTGGAAGCAATTATTTAAGAAAGAAGCACCAATCTTTACGAAAGTAAAAGATGAGCCACCAACTCGTTATATGAAGAGTGCAGTAGTGAAAAATACGATGATTGCAAACGGCAGTATTATTGAGGGTGAAGTAGAAAATAGTGTTGTCTCCCGTTCTGTTAAAATTGGAAAAGGTTCAATTGTTCGTAATAGTATTATTATGCAAAAGAGCCAAATTGGAGATAATTGCATAATAGACGGTGTTATTATTGATAAAGACGTGAAAATTGGTGACGGTGTTGTACTAAAAGGAAACGCCGATGAGCCATATGTTGTAGAAAAAGGAAGCATTCAAAACAGTACGATTAATAGTTATTCTTAAAAGAATCAGTGGGGGTTTTTCCTCCACTGATTAAAGCATTCATTCAAATGAAAACTCGAAGGGAGGAAGCTGCAAGGGAAGTCGTATAAGCTTTTCGTGCAGTGGGACAACAAGTGAATATTTTATTTGCAGTATCAGAATGTGTACCATTTGTTAAATCGGGAGGATTAGCTGATGTAGCAGGTGCGCTCCCAAAAGAGCTAAAAAAATTAGGCGTGGACGTTCGCATTATACTTCCAAATTATAGTCTTATTCCGCAAAAATTAAGGGATGGATGTACGTTACATAAAGTAATTAACGTCCCGCTTGGGTGGAGAAATCAATATTGCGGAATTTTAAAAGGTGAGCAAGACGGGATTACGTATTACTTAATAGATAATGAATATTATTTTAAGAGAGATTCTCTATATGGTCATTATGATGACGGAGAGCGTTTTTCTTATTTTTCGAAAGCAGTTTTAGAGTGTATTCCGCATCTTGATTTCGAAGTGGATGTTCTTCATAGCCACGATTGGCATACAGCTATGGTGAATTTCTTACTGCGTGAAAAGTATCAAGATAATCCATTATATGAGCATATTAAAACGGTGTATACGATTCATAATTTGCAGTTCCAAGGTGTATTTCCTCCTGAAGTGATGTACGACTTGTTAGAACTTGGTGATGAATATTTTCATAGTGAGCAGCTAGAGTTTTATGGAAATGTGAACTTTATGAAGGGCGGAATTATCGCTTCTGATCAAATTACAGCAGTTAGCCCGACATACAAAGAGGAAATTCAATATGAGTTTTTCGGTGAGAAGTTAGATGGGTTGTTACGAAAAAATAATGGTAAGCTTAGCGGCATCGTAAATGGAATTGATACGAGCGTATATAATCCAGAAACAGATTCGTATATTACTGCTCAGTATGATGCAGAGTCATTAGAGGAAAAGAATGAAAATAAACGCGCCTTGCAGCGTTATTTTGGTTTGCCAGAAAAAGAAGATACACCAATTATTTCGATGGTAACGAGATTAACGAAGCAAAAAGGTCTTGATTTAGTACGTACTGTATTCCGCGAAATAATGGAGGAAGATGTGCAATTTATTATTTTAGGATCAGGTGATTCTGAATATGAACAATTCTTTGAGTGGATGGCATACGAGTATCCTGAGAAGGTAAAAGTGTATATCGGATTTAATGAAGAACTAGCCCACCAAGTGTATGCGGGAAGTGATTTATTCTTAATGCCATCACTATTTGAACCGTGTGGACTTGGACAACTTATCGCATTAGCGTACGGTACAATTCCGATTGTAAGAGAGACAGGCGGATTAAATGATACTGTACAATCTTATGACGAAGAAACTGGAGAAGGAAATGGTTTCAGTTTCACGAACTTTAATGCGCATGACATGTTGCACACGGTTCTTCGTGCGATTGAATTTTATCATGATAAACCGGTATGGGAGCAGCTTGTAAAACAAGCGATGACTGAAGATTATAGCTGGGAGAAATCAGCTCTTGCCTATAAGAAATTGTATAAAAGTCTCATGGAATAACATGTAGGTGGTGAAGAAATGTTTACTCATGTTGAAAGTTTCAAATCAGCTTTTCTAGAAAAGTTAGAGACGATGTATGGTAAAAGTTTTAAAGACTCTACAACTCGTGATCAATACAATACGCTTGGGTACATGGTACGTGAGTATATGAATAGTCAATGGATTGCAACGAACGAAAGTTATCGGTCTGGAGAGCAAAAGCAAATGTATTACTTATCCATTGAGTTTTTACTTGGGCGTTTGCTTGGAAGTAACATATTAAATTTAGGCATCAGGGATGTATGTGAGCAAGGACTTTCTGAGCTTGGGATTTCTTTGCAACAATTAGAAGAGGTGGAAGCAGATGCAGGTCTTGGAAATGGTGGACTTGGACGATTAGCAGCCTGTTTCCTTGATTCACTTGCATCTTTAAACTTACCAGGTCATGGCTGTGGAATTCGTTACAAACATGGCTTATTTGATCAAAAAATTGTTGATGGTTATCAAGTTGAATTTCCAGAACAGTGGCTTCTTCATGAAAACGTATGGGAAGTAAGAAGGCATGATCAAGCTGTAGAAGTAAGTTATTTCGGCAATGTTGAACCGCTATACATTGATGGGCGTTTAGAGTTCAGGCATACGAATGCAGAAGTGATTATGGCAGTACCATATGACGTTCCAGTAGTAGGTTATGAGACGAGTACTGTAAATACACTCAGACTTTGGAATGCTGAACCAGTTCCTTTCCCGCAAAATTGCAAAGATATTTTGAAATATAAGCGTGAAACAGAGGCTGTATCGGAGTTTTTATATCCAGATGATACGCATGATGAGGGGAAAATACTTCGTTTGAAGCAACAGTATTTCCTCGTATCAGCAAGTTTGCAAAATATCGTTCGTATGCATAGAGAAAGATATGGTGACCTTCGTCAATTACATGAGAAAATCGCGATTCATATTAATGATACACATCCAGTTTTGGCGATTCCAGAACTAATGCGTATTTTATTAGATGAAGAAAAACTAGCATGGGAAGAAGCTTGGCACATAACGACACAAACGATTTCTTATACGAATCATACGACGTTATCAGAAGCGCTTGAGAAGTGGCCAATTCACATTTTTAAACCGTTATTACCGAGAATTTATATGATTATTGAAGAGATTAATGAACGTTTCTGTCATGAACTTTGGGAACGTTATCCATATGAATGGCATCGTATTGAAGAGATGGCGATTATTGCGCATGATCTTGTGAAAATGGCTCATTTAGCAATTGTCGGTAGCCATAGCGTAAATGGTGTAGCAAAAATTCATACGGAAATTTTAAAGCAACGTGAAATGCGATTGTTTTATGAGTTTTATCCAGATAAGTTTAATAATAAAACGAATGGAATCGCTCATAGACGTTGGTTAATGAAGGCGAATCCGCAGCTGACAAACCTGATTTCAGAGGCGATTGGAACAGAGTGGAAGAAAGAACCGATTAAGCTTCAAGCGCTGCAAACAGTTCAACACGATGCGAGTTTCCAAGAAAAATTTGCAGAGGTAAAACAAGAGCGTAAAGAGATTTTAGCGGAGCGTATTCATAATAAAATGGGGATTACAATTGATCCTAATTCTATTTTTGATGTGCAAGTAAAAAGACTACATGCTTACAAACGACAACTATTAAACGTTCTTCATATTTTATATTTGTATAACCGTTTGAAAGAGGATGCTAGTTTTACATTTTATCCGCGTACTTTTATCTTTGGAGCGAAAGCATCACCTGGCTATTACTATGCGAAAAAAATTATTAAATTAATCAATGAACTCGCAAGGAAAGTAAATAATGATCCGTACGTAAGCCAATATATGAAAGTTATCTTTCTAGAAAACTATCGAGTGTCTTTAGCGGAAGATATATTCCCAGCTGCGGATGTGAGTGAGCAAATTTCAACTGCGAGTAAAGAAGCATCAGGAACAGGGAATATGAAATTTATGATGAATGGTGCGATTACACTCGGAACGTTAGACGGAGCTAATGTTGAAATAAAAGACCGGGTCGGTGATGATAACTGTTTCATTTTTGGCTTAACAGCGGAAGAGGTTCTTCATTACTATCAAAATGGTGGATATCGTGCAAGTGATTATTATCATCACAATATGCATATTAAAAAAGTAGTAGATCAGTTAACGAATGGTTTCTTTGCACAGTCGGGAGCTGAATTTGAAGCGATTTATGATTCACTTGTAATTCAAAATGATGAATACTTCGTTTTGCGAGATTTTGGTCCATATGCGGAAAGGCAAGAAGCTGTTGGTAGAGCGTATGAAAACCGAACGAAGTGGCTAGAAATGTCGATTTTAAATATTGCACAGTCTGGTCATTTTGCGAGTGATCGAACGATTTTACAGTATAGTAATGAGATTTGGAGTATTGGTAATGCGGTTACACAGTATTAAGTGAAAGTCCCTTTTGAAGGGACTTTTATTCATGGAGACAAAGTGTAAAAATGAATAATACGTATAGGGACGCTAAAGTGTATTCACTTTTAAAAGAGGAATATAATTGCTAAAAAACGAGCTTAATCTCATTAAGCTCGTTTTTCCGTTTTTGCTTAAGAAAGAAATGGGATGGCAGTATACATGATACCTGTTCCACCATATTCTCCAGTCGCAAAGTATGAAAATGTAAAGAAACCCGTAAACGTAAAAATTACAATGAGAAAAAGTGCAAAGATAAATTTTAGCATGTAAGGTCCCCTCATCCGAAAAATAATTTCATATATTATTATAGTATAAGGATATTTAATTTCCAATTGTTTACTGGTTAAAAATGAGAAGTCAGACATGTTTTGTATGTTGTCATGGCATGATTATTTGTAATAGATTTTGTGTTTTTTGTAAAAGTCATGTTGTGATGAACATGTGCATATTCCCAGTCTTGTTCATTAAAATGGACATTGCGCGGAGGGAGAAGAGGAACGACATCAAATAAATTAACAAAGCGAAAGCTACTAGCTACTTGTAGTTTATAATAATTACGAAATGCAATATCGCCCACTTTGGGAGAGGCAAATGTATAAAGACCGTACTGTGCGAAGGCGGTGTTGATACGCGCATCGAGTATATGTAGTGTGGCGAGCGCACCGCCTAAGCTATGGCCTGTTGCAAGAAGTTTCTTATGGGCTGGTAATGACACGAGCATATCCATAATAGAATCCCGGCAAGATTCATAAATTGAAAGAAAACCGTTATGAACATTTCCGCTATTTAAAGCGTATGGGTATGGCCTTTGGTTGACGAGTGAATCGATAATCCAATCTGTATCTGTTTGTGTGCCCCTAAAAGCTACAATAATCGTATCTTCAGATTCTAATATGAACCCAAACCATTCCATCGTTTGAATCGCTTTTCCTTGAAAGCCTTGTACATATTGGAATCCATCAGGTATTTCAAAAATCCCATTTTGTTTATATTGTTCATACGTTAACTCACAACAAGATGCTAACAATATGGCAGTATCTTTATCAAAGGATAAAGGAGTACGCATCAAGCAAGCCCTCCTTAAGAAAAGGTATAGTTCAATATATGCAGTGAGGGACTTGATTCATTCTTTTTTGAAAAAAGGCTTGAACCTACAGTTACGTGAGGGAGTATGATTTTTGTAAACATATTGTTAGGAGGAGTATAGGATGAGCAAAAAGGAAGGCTATTCAATTGGTGAGTTTTCAAAGAGAACGGGTATATCAATACGGACACTACAGTATTACGATGAACTTGGCCTGCTTAAACCTGAAAAAAATATAAGTTCAGGACACCGTGTATATAAAGATAGAGATATATTAGCGCTCCCAAAAATAGTGAGTCTTAAAGTATTAGGATATAGTTTAGAAGAAATTCGTGTCATGCTCAATGTGAAAAGTTTGAATATAAGCTTAAAAGAAACATTACAAAATCATAGAGTAGCCTTTGAAGAAAAGAAAAAACAACTTGAAGTTTCGATAAAGGCGATTGAACGAACAATGGTATACCTTGAGGAAGATGAAGAGGTAGATAGTAACATATTAATGAGCTTAATTAATAGTATCCAAAAAGAAAACGAACAACGTTTATGGCTTGAAGAATATGTATCAAAAGAAGTGGCTGATGGATTATATAATAAGCCGGAAGAAGAGGACATAGCACTTGATAAAGAATTTATGCGTTTAGCAAAAGAAGTGAAAAGGTTATTTGGAAGACAAATTGAGGATTCAGAAGTGCAAAAATTGGTTGATGAACATATGAAAGCGACTCTTAAGTATGTCGGTGAAGAGACAATGTATTCTCTAGGTAAATTAGAGAATGTAGAAGAACAATATAATAATATGATGCCTTCTCCTTATACGGAAGAAGAAGAGGCGTGGCTTAATGAAGCGATGAAATACTTTATGATCCAAAATGGTTTGTATAGTCCACCTAAATAAAAAATGCCCTATAAGGGCACTTATTACTCTTTTCCATCTAATAAACGACCAAGTCCGCCTAAAACGCTACCTTCACCGCTGTTTTGAGCTGCTGGGCTTGTAAGGCGTGCTGCTAAGCGGCTAAGTGTTAAGGACTGAATCCAAACCGTTCCAGGACCTTCTAGCGTTGCGAAGAATAAACCTTCACCGCCAAATAGAGCTGTTTTTACTTTTCCAACGAATTGAATATCGTAGTTAACATCTTTTGTCATTGCAACGAGACAACCTGTATCAATGCGAAGTTTCTCACCAGGTTTTAATTCACGCTTATATACCGTTCCTCCTGCATGCATGAAAGCTAGACCATCACCTTCAAGTTTCTGCATGATGAAACCTTCACCCCCGAAGAAACCAGTTCCTATTTTTTTAGTAAACTCAATTCCGATAGAAACACCTTTTGCGGCACAAAGAAATGCATCTTTTTGGCAGACTACTTTTCCTTGATATTCTGTTAAATCAACAGGAATAATTTTTCCAGGATAAGGAGCGGCGAATGATACGTGTCGTTTGCCATGACCTGTATTTGTAAATACAGTCATAAACATACTTTCACCTGTAACGAGACGTTTACCTGCGCCCATTAATTTACCGAATAGACCACTAGATGGTCCAGAACCATCACCGAAAATCGTTTCCATTTCGATATGATCTTCCATCATCATCATTGCGCCAGCCTCTGCGACAACGCTTTCTTCTGGATCCAATTCAATTTCAACAAACTGCATATCATCGCCATATAACTTATACTCGATTTCATGTGCTTGCATTTTTTCACCTCATCATATGTAGTAATTATATTGTACAAAAATTAAAGAAATTAGAATACTGTAGTTTTATTAATTTTTGAATAAAAATAGAATGAAAATTTATGATTATACTAGGCTTATAAAAAACAATGGGACGAAAGTGTTCTCATTTGACGTTTTTGATATAGCATGATATAGTGAAAACACTATTGAGCTACATAATGTGGTACGGAAATAAAGCACGTTGTATTAAAGGCTGTAAGCTTGTTATACATTCATGTCCTTTATATCCACCTTTTCATGTGGATTCATAGTTTCATTTTTATTTAGGAGGTACATGACATGCAAACAGGTAAAGTTAAATGGTTTAACGGCGAAAAAGGTTTTGGCTTCATCGAAGTTGAAGGCGGAGAAGACGTATTCGTACATTTCTCAGCTATTCAAGGCGACGGCTTCAAAACTTTAGAAGAAGGTCAAGAAGTTTCTTTCGAAATCGTTGATGGAAACCGCGGACCACAAGCAGCTAACGTTACAAAAAACTAATTAGCTAGCGAAAAAAAGCATTCCGAATTTCGGAATGCTTTTTTTATGCTTTAGAACCAGACTCATCTGAAGATAATTCACCTTTAAAGGTGCGTTCTTCAAAGTCATCAAGCAATTGTTCATATTCTTCATGTTCTTCTGTTGCGAAAACTTGTGGGTTTTTTCCATACATATCTGTTCCAATAAAGTTTTCGAAATCCTCTACATACCCAACATTTTCTTCACTATTTACGTACATGCCATTATAGTTTTTTGAATCCTGTCTTTCTAAATCGGATGGTGTTTCTGATGTTCCGTAATTTGCGACGTCTTGCCAAGCATCTTCAGCATCGTACTCTACAGAATGATCTTCGTCGTGCTTGTGAAACGAAGGATTTAGCACCTCTTCTTCAACTGGGCGCACCTTCATATCTAATTTATTTGTAGTGTGCTGAATACACGTTGTAGCAGTTGGCATTGCTTCTAATCTTTCAAATGGAATTTCCTCACCAGACACTTCGCAAATTCCGTACGTACCAGCTTCAATTTTTTGCAGAGCATGTTTCGTATCTTCTAACTGTTTATGCCAAAATTCGATGAGTCCGAAATCTTTCTCACGTTCGTACAATTCTGTAGCCATATCACCTGGATGGTTGTCATAGCTAGACAATTCTCCTACTGAATCACGTTCAGATGCACGGTTTTCATCTTCATGAGTTTGTATCGTTTGTTCAACTTCTTGCTGTTGTTTTTCTAGAATAGATTTAAATTGATTTATTTGTTGTGGAGTTAACATAGTCGTCCACCTTCCTACAATTCAGTTTCTTTACATAGTATGAGCGTTGAGCGTAGGAATTATGAGATGAATTTCAGCCGGGAAGTCGGTATATGAAAAAAGGAGCCGCATAAGCAGCTCCTTTCTATAGGAAGTATCCAAGCAATAATCCGATTCCCATTAGGAGACCGAAAATTGTATTTGTTTTTGCTGTTGAAATCATCGCAGGTACCATTTCCATTGGAATGCTTTTGCCGATAAAGCCTTTCGTCGCTTTAAATGCTTTCGGTACACTTAAGAATACGATAAGCATCCATGGTGATACGATGTTAACGATGATTAAAGCGATTGTCCAAATGTAGGCAACGATAAACATAGAAGCAAGTACACCAACGGCTCTTTCGCGTCCAACGAGAATTGCTAACGTTTTACGACCATTTTCTTTATCACCATCTAAATCACGAATATTGTTAGATAGTAAAATTGCACCAATTAAAATGGAGCTTGGAATAGATAATAAAATCACTTCTGATGTTACTGCGCCTGTTTGGATAAAGAATGAAATACCAATAATAATGACACCCATAAATAATCCTGCTGTTAGCTCTCCAAATGGTGTGTACGCAATTGGAATAGGGCCACCAGTGTAAAGGTAAGCAACGGCCATACAAACAAGACCGATTGCAGCAAGCCACCAGCTAGAGTTCATACAAATATAAACACCTAATAGCGTTGCGATGCCTAAAAATCCGAATGCTAAGTTAAGAACGGTTTTTGGTTTAATGCCATCGCGGACGATAGCACCGCCTATTCCAACTGAACCTTCATGATCGAGTCCTCTTTTATAATCAAAGTATTCATTAAACATGTTCGTTGCTGCTTGAATGAGAAGGCAAGCAAGAAGCATCATAAAGAAAAGAGGAAGATGTATTTGATTTATACCTCCGACCTGCATTGCAAAAGCTGTTCCGATGAAAACAGGAACGAAAGCTGCTGTTAATGTATGGGGACGTAATAAACTCCACCAAATTCGCCAGCCTGTTTGTTTACTTGGCTTTGGCGCCGTAGGAGAGGAATTCGTTTCGACATTCATTTCCATGTTGAATCCTCCTTGGTCACATATTGTACACAATTAAGTGTAGAAAAAGCATCATTTAGTGTCAACGTTTATTTTCTAGGAAGAGAAGGTGAATTTCTCAGAAATGCTAAACGTTGACAGGCCTTTCCTTTGAGGTGTATCTTAAAATCAAGCGTAATTATGACTATTTTTCGCCCATAGGGGGGAGACAATTGTGATTCAAACGAAACGAAAAGGCTTACAAGAAGTTCTTGTTACAGCTATTAAGCGTGCGACTGATGAAAAAACATTAGTTAGTTTTGTAAAACAAATAGATTGGGTGGATCCACTTCTGTTTTATGCAGCAGGAAAAAGGATCGCATTCGAAAATAGATGTTATTTTGCAGACCCAGCTCAGCATGTAATATTTGCTGGAATTGGCTCTGTTTTCACTATAGCAAATTCTTCTCACAAACGCTTTCAAACTGCTCGTGACGAGTGGGATAAAGTAAAAGAGAAAGCATTCGTACAAAGAGAAGGATACGAATTTGGAACAGGTCCTCTTTTATTTGGTGGATTTTCATTTGACCAAGAAAAAGAAAAAACGAATCTTTGGAAAGAATTTGATGATACCACATTTTCACTACCAGCATTTTTATTAACTGTAAAAAATGAAAAGGCGTGGTTAACGATTAATCAGTTCGTTTCAGCTGAAGATTGTGCAGAAACTCTTTATAATGAAATTATTTCTGTAGAAGAGAGAATTTTACAAGAGAGTAAATGTGCACTAGTAGGATCAAAATTAACAGTTACTTCTAAAGTAGAAGTTGATCCGAGTGGCTGGATGAACGCGATTGGAAAAGTGCAAGATGAAATGAAGCAAGGGAACGTGCAGAAGGTTGTATTAGCAAGGGAGCTAAAATTAACGATGGATCAGCATATTGATTCCGTTCTTGTTTTAGAAGCGCTTCGCATTGGGCAACCGGATTGTTACGTATTTTCTTTTGATTATAAAGGAGCATGCTTCTTAGGGGCGACACCTGAGCGATTGATTCGAAAAGAAGGCGAGAAGTTCACATCGATGTGCCTTGCTGGTTCAATTGGTCATGGTAATTCTATAGAAGAAAGTAAACAAAATGGTGAGACGCTTCTTCATGATGAAAAGAATTTGGCTGAACACGGTTATGTAGTTAACATGATTCGAGGTGTGCTAAGTGAGCATTGCGAATCTGTTAATATTCCGGAGAGCCCAGGCTTATTAACGACGAAAAATTTAATCCATTTATATACGCCAGTAGAAGCAAAAGGTGATGCAAGTCTTTTAACGATGGTAGAAGAATTACATCCAACACCAGCTCTTGGTGGTACACCTCGTCATGAGGCGTTGAAATTAATTCGTGATGTAGAGCTTTTAGATAGAGGATTATATGGTGCACCAATTGGCTTTATAGATGATGAAGGAAATGGTGAATTTGCGGTTGCACTTCGCTGCGGATTATTAAATGGCGAGAAGGCATCCTTGTTTGCCGGCTGTGGTATCGTAATTGATTCAGTAGCGCAGCTTGAATATGAAGAAACAAGTTTGAAGTTTAGACCGATGCTTGGTGCTTTGGAGGAATTAATGAAATGAACAATCATATAGAAGCATTATCATATTATTTAGGCGCGTTCGTGGACGAACTGACGCGTCTAAATGTATGTGATGTTGTCATTAGTCCTGGCTCACGGTCAACGCCGATTGCCTTACTAATGGAACAACATGAAGGAATGAAAACATATTTACATGTAGACGAAAGATCAGCAGGATTTTTTGCGCTCGGTATTGCGAAAGCAAAAAAACGTCCTGTTGCGCTATTATGTACGTCAGGGACGGCAGCAGCGAACTATTATCCAGCTGTATGTGAAGCGTTTCATTCACGAGTGCCGCTTATCGTATTAACAGCGGATAGACCGCATGAATTAAGAGATGTGGGTGCACCACAGGCGATGAATCAATTTAATTTATACGGTACTTTTGTGAAGCAATTTACAGAGATGGCACTTCCTGAAGCGAGTGAAGCAATGTATCATTACGCTCGAATGACAACGCAGCGTACGATAGCAAGCGCACTTCTAGCGCCGCAAGGACCTGTTCATCTTAATTTTCCAGTTCGCGAGCCGCTTATACCGGATTTCTCATTAGAAAGTTTATGGGATAAAGGGCGTGGTGAATATACAGGAGTAGTTCAGCAAGGGAACGTGACGATGCCGAGTGAATATGTAGATTCTCTTGTAGGGCGCCTTTCACATATGGAAAAGGGGCTTATTATTTGTGGAGACGGCAGTCATCCAGAAATAACAGAAGTTGTTATGAAAGTAGCTGAGAAAACAGGGTATCCAATTTTAGCAGATCCACTTTCTAACCTCCGTAGTGGTAATCATGATAAAACGATGGTTATAGATTGTTACGATACATTTTTACGAAATGAATTGTTAAAAGAAACGTGGAAGCCGAATGTTTTAATTCGTTTCGGAGGAATGCCTGTCTCTAAAGCATTAACGCAGTTCATCAAAAAACAAACGAAAGCTGTTCATATCGTTGTCGATGAATCTGGACAATGGAGAGATCCAGCTCTAGTTGCGACAGAAGTTGTACAAGCTAGTGACAGTGAATTTTGCAGAGCATTACTAGAGAAAGTGCCAGTTATGAAAAAGAATGATTGGTTCGGAATGTGGAAACATATAAACGAGAAAACGAGAGAAACGCTTCGTGAGATGGAAACATATGAAACGGCGTTTGAAGGAAAAGTAATTACGGATATTGTACGTGTATTACCAGAAGGGGCAACGTTATTTGCGAGTAATAGTATGCCAATTCGCGATACCGATTCATTTTTCTTCACATCGGATAAAAACATTCAAGTAATGGCGAACCGCGGTGTAAATGGTATTGATGGAATCATTTCAACAGCTTTAGGAGCGAGTATTATTTGTGATCCGCTCGTATTAGTAATCGGTGATTTATCATTTTATCACGATTTAAACGGACTATTAGCCGCGAAACTACATGAGTTAAATATAACGATTGTTGTTGTAAATAATGATGGTGGAGGTATTTTCTCATTCTTACCACAATACGAGAAAAAGGAACATTTCGAATCATTATTTGGAACACCAATTGGGCTTGATTATGAACATGTTGTCAAAATGTATGGTGGTTCATTTAGCCGTGTAAATGGTTGGGAAAACTTCCGAGAAGAAGTACAAACTGGAACGAAAACGAATGGATTACACGTTGTGGAAATTTGTACGAATCGCGAAGAAAACTTGAAATTACATCGTGAACTATGGGCAAAAACAATGGACGTTATTACTACATCTTTGCAAGGTGAATCAAAATGAAAGTAACATTGCAAGGTGTATCGTATGAATATGAAGTAGCTGGAAGCGGGGAACCACTTCTACTTCTTCATGGTTTTACGGGAAGCATGGAAACGTGGGGTTCCTTTATTCCTTCTTGGAGCGAGCAGTTTCAAGTCATTCTAGTAGACATTATTGGACACGGGAAAACGGAAAGTCCTGAAGATGTGACGCATTATGATATTCAAAATGTGGCACTGCAAATGAAAGAACTACTGGATCATCTTCATATTGAAAATGCGCACATACTTGGCTATTCAATGGGTGGTAGACTTGCGATTACGATGGCATGCTTATATCCAGAATATGTGCGTTCGCTTCTTTTAGAAAACTGTACAGCTGGACTTGAGAGTGCAAAGGAGCGAAAAGAACGCAAGGAAAAAGATGAACGACTTGCTGATAAAATTGAGAAAGAAGGCATCCGAAGTTTTGTATCGATGTGGGAAAATATTCCGCTATTTGAAACGCAAAAACGTTTAGCGCAAAACGTAAAAGAAGCGGTGCGAAAAGAACGACTTGCTAATAATCCAAAAGGACTTGCAAATAGTCTTCGCGGCATGGGAACAGGGGCTCAGCCTTCATGGTGGAACGAATTGCAAAACCTAAAAATACCTGTCCTTTTACTGAATGGAGAAAGCGATGAAAAGTTCTTTCGCCTATTAAAAAACATCGAAAAATGCATCCCTCATGCGAAATTTGTCAAAATTGATGGGGCTGGCCATGCAATTCATGTGGAACAACCGGAAAAGTTTGATACAATAGTAAAGGGATTTCTAAAAACTATGCAGTGATACTTTTTTTAGCAAGAAGGAAGTTGCACTTATAGCGGAGATCAGAAATATAAAAGGAGGTAATAGTAATGACTATTGAATGGGTAAAAGAAGGCAATTACGAAGATATTATTTATTCAACATACAATGGCATCGCAAAGATTTCGATTAACCGCCCTGAAGTACATAATGCATTCCGTCCTAAAACGGTAATGGAGTTAATCAATGCTTTTGCACACGCTCGTGATGATGCAAATGTTGGCGTTATCATTTTAACAGGTGAAGGTGGACGTGCATTCTGTTCTGGCGGCGATCAAAAAGTTCGCGGTCATGGTGGCTATGTAGGTGACGACCAAATCCCACGTTTAAACGTATTAGACTTACAACGTCTAATTCGCGCAATCCCTAAACCGGTTATCGCAATGGTAGCAGGTTATGCAATCGGTGGTGGACACGTACTTCATATCGTATGTGACTTAACAATCGCTGCAGACAACGCTGTATTCGGACAAACAGGTCCTAAAGTAGGAAGCTTTGACGGTGGATACGGAGCTGGTTATTTAGCTCGTATGGTAGGCCATAAGAAAGCTCGTGAAATTTGGTACCTATGCCGTCAATATAGTGCACAAGAAGCACTTGATATGGGCTTAGTAAACACAGTAGTACCATTAGAAGAACTTGAAGCAGAAACAGTACAATGGTCACAAGAAATTTTAGCAAACAGCCCAATGGCACTTCGTTTCCTAAAAGCTGCATTCAACGCAGACACAGACGGTTTAGCTGGTATTCAACAACTAGCTGGAGACGCAACGTTATTGTACTACACAACTGACGAAGCAAAAGAAGGCCGCGACGCGTTCAAAGAAAAACGCACTCCGGACTTCGGTCAATTCCCTCGTTTCCCGTGATCAAACCAAAAGCGGAAGCAGCTCGTTCAGAATGTGAGGGGGATGGAGCTTCTGACAGAGAGGCGCTTTTTGCATCGTAGGAAGAAGTGAAGCCACCGAACATTCTAGCTGCTGTAGCTGGATGTTTTAAAAGCGGAGCCGACTGTTTAGCCCCGTAGGCTAAGGTTCTTTCGTATAGAAAGTGTTTTTTACTTTCTCGTGCGGAAGGTTCTTAGACGGAAGCGGCTCGCACACAATGTGAGACGCTCCCAAAAGATCACACCGGAAACAAAACAACTAAGAGACTTGATGTCATATCAGGTCTCTTTCTTTCATGAAAGGAGAATGAGTGATGGAGACGATGCCGAATTGGTTAATGCAACGTGCATTTTTAACACCTGATCGCACTGCAATTGAAATTGAAGAGGAGAAGGTTACTTTCATGCAGCTGCATGAAAAAGTAGTATCTGTTTGTGAACACCTCACGCATGTAGGAGTGAAGCGGGCGCAAAAGGTGGCTGTTCTGATGAAAAATGGTATGGAGATGATTACAGTTATTCACGCCCTATCTTACATAGGTGCAGTAGCTGTGCTTTTAAATACGCGTCTTTCAAGAGAAGAGCTACTTTGGCAAATGGATGATGCGGAAGTTGTTTGTTTAGTGACGGATCAAGAGTTTGAGACGGAAAATGTTCCAGTATGTTCATTTGCTGAAGTGATGCAAGGACCGAAGGCGGAAGCATTTATACAAGAAGAATTCTCTTTAGAAGAAGCGATGACAATTATTTATACGTCAGGGACGACAGGGAAACCGAAAGGCGTTGTTTTAACGTACGGTAACCACTGGGCAAGTGCAGTCGGTTCTTCGCTTAATTTAGGGCTTCGTGATGATGATTGTTGGTTAGCTTGTATGCCAATGTTCCACGTTGGCGGGTTATCTCTTTTAATGAAAAATATTATGTACGGTATGCGCATTTTACTCGTTCCAAAATATGATGCTAATTTTATTCATAAAGCACTTCAAACGAGAGGCGTTACGATTATTTCTGTCGTTTCTAAAATGCTAACAGATTTATTAGAACGGCTTGGCGAAGGTATATATCCATCCTCTTTACGATGCATGTTACTTGGGGGGGGACCAGCACCGAAGCCGTTATTAGAAACATGTGTGGAAAAAGGAATTCCTGTGTATCAAACGTACGGTATGACAGAAACATCATCGCAAATTTGTACGTTAACAGCAGATTACATGTTAACGAAAGTAGGATCAGCAGGAAAACCACTATTTCAGTGTCAGCTTCGTATTGAAAAAGACGGCGTAGTTGTGCCGCCCCGTGCTGAAGGAGAAATTGTAGTAAAAGGACCGAACGTAACAGGTGGCTACTTTAACCGTGAAGATGCGACGCATGAGGCGATCAGAAATGGATGGCTTCATACTGGTGACCTCGGTTATTTAGATGAGGAAGGATTTTTATACGTATTAGATCGCCGCAGTGATTTAATTATTTCTGGCGGAGAAAATATATATCCAGCTCAAATTGAAGAAGTATTGCTCTCTCATCCGGCGGTAGTAGAAGCGGGTGTTGTCGGTATGGCTGACGAAAGTTGGGGACAAGTACCAGCTGCTTTTGTTGTAAAAAGTGGAGACGTAACAGAAGAAGAAATTATTCGTTTTTGCGAAGAGAAATTAGCGAAATATAAAGTGCCGAAGAAAGCATGTTTCTTAGAGGAATTACCACGAAATGCTTCGAAGAAATTGTTAAGACGAGAGTTAAGACAATTAGTGGAGGAGATGTAGGTGGAAATAAAAAAAGCGACACTTTATATAACGGAAATGCCGCTCATTATCCCGTTTGCGGCAAGTTACGGGACTTATGAAAAGCGTGAAAGTATCGTCATTGAATTAGAGGATACAGATGGATACATTGGTTTTGGTGAAGTCGTTGCATTTTCTGAACCGTGGTATACGGAAGAAACGGTGAAGACAGCGCTGCATGTACTTCAGGATTTTTTATTACCAGATTTATTGAAAGCTGAAATCTCTCATCCGAATGAAGTACCGTCTTTGTTCAAACATATAAAGAGAAACCGAATGGCAAAGGCCGGAATTGAAGGTGCTGTTTGGGATTTATATGCGAAGCGTCAAAAGCAGTCGTTAGCGATATTGCTTGGCGGAAATAGGTCTGAAATTGAAGTCGGCGTTGTGATTGGGATCAATACAATTCCCACTATGTTAAAACAAATCGAGAAGTACGCGAAAGAAGGATACGAGCGCTTTAAAGTGAAAATAAAGCCAGAACATGATTACGAATTGCTGAAAGAAATTCGTAAAGAGTTTCCGAATATCCCGTTAATGGCTGATGCAAATTCAGCTTATACATTAGCGGATACGGAGAAGTTGAAACGACTAGATGAATTCCAGCTTATGATGATTGAGCAGCCGTTAGCGGATTACGATTTTCTGGATCATGCACAACTGCAAAAGAAAATTGAAACACCGATTTGTTTAGATGAAAGCATTCATAGTTTAGAAGACGCACGTGTTGCGATTACGCTTGGCAGTTGCCGCGTCGTTAATATTAAACCAGGGCGAGTGGGCGGATTAACAGAGTCCGTTCAAATCCATAATTATTGTATGGAGCATAACATACCAGTTTGGTGCGGTGGCATGGTAGAAATGGGGATTTCACGAGCTCAAAATGTTGCACTCGCTTCATTGCCAAACTTTACGATTCCTGGAGATATATCTGCTTCTAGTAGACATTGGGAGAAGGATATTATTTCACCGGAAGTGATGCTTGAAGGCGGAAAAGTAAGGGTACCGCAAAGTATTGAACGTGAGTATGAAGTAGATCGAGGCAGGTTGGAAGAAATAACAAAGCAGCGGATTATTTTTGAGCGATGAATGGGAGCTTTTATTAGTACTGACTACCTGCAAATAGCGGGATGATTTTGTCGTTAATTGTCGGTAAGTCGATATATTTAAAAAATCGCTGATATAATTTAAATTACAGTTGATATATTTTGAAAATTGCCGATATAATTTCATTTATCAAGGTTACTCTTATGAGTAGCCTTTTCTTATTGTACAAATTGGATAGACTAGTTTAAAATCGAGCGTATGAAAACAGAATAAAGTAGGGGGACTAAAATGAAGCACATTTCAATTTTAATAGCTGATGATGAAGCGGAAATTGCTGATTTAATTGAGATACATTTAGAAAAAGAGGGTTACCACGTCGTTAAAGCAGCTGATGGAGAAGAAGCCATGCATATTATTCAAACGCAGCCAATTGACTTAGTGGTTTTAGATATTATGATGCCGAAAATGGATGGGTATGAAGTGACGAGGCAGATTCGCGGCAAGCACCACATGCCAATCATTTTCTTAAGTGCGAAAACATCTGATTTTGATAAAGTGACAGGTCTTGTATTAGGTGCAGATGATTATATGACAAAGCCTTTCACACCGATTGAATTAGTCGCACGTGTAAATGCACAACTGCGTAGATTTCTTACGTTAAATCAGCCGAAAGTAGCGGAGAATAAATCTGCTTTAGAAATAGGCGGAGTCGCTATTGATCCTGAGCGAAGAACAGTAAATGTGTACGGAGAGCCGATTGAATTAACACCAAAAGAATTTGATATTTTATATGTATTAGCAAGTCATCCGAAGAAAGTGTACAGTGTGGAAAATATTTTTCAGCAAGTATGGGCTGAAGGGTATTACGAAAGTGGAAATACAGTTATGGTACATATCCGTACTTTGCGAAAAAAGCTTGGGGAAGATAAAAGAAAGGATAAGTTAATAAAAACAGTGTGGGGGGTAGGTTATACTTTCAATGGCTAAAACGATGAGAAGCTTTCGCTCGAAGATGATTATGCTATTTGCGTTAAGTATGATATTAGCTGGTGGCGTAACGTATTTAATTTATGAGGGGCTACGTCTCTATTATAAATTAGCAGTTCGTTATGAGGATCCTTTAGCCCAATTTCGTTCAATGGTAAGACAAATTGGGGACATTAATTTCTTTTTAATTGTATTTATTCCTCTGTCCATTATGTTTTTCTTCTTCCTTACTAGACCGTATTTAAAATATTTTGATGAGATTTCGAACGGGATTCATCATCTTGCGAACGGAGATTTTTCAAATCAAGTTCGTGTTTCATCAAATGATGAGTTTGGATATATCGCACGCGAAATTAATGTAGCAAGTGAAAAATTAAAAGAAGCGGTTGAACGAGGAGACTTTGCGGAAAGTAGTAAAGATCAGCTCATTGTCAACTTAGCTCATGATTTAAGAACGCCGCTAACATCTGTTTTAGGGTATTTAGATTTAATTCTTAAAGATGAGAATTTGACGAAGGAACAAATTAAACATTTTTCCACAATTGCTTTTACGAAATCCGAAAGGCTTGAAATCTTAATTGATGAATTATTTGAAATAACGAGAATGAATTATGGCATGTTGCAAATTGAAAAAAGACCAATTGATATAAGTGAATTACTTATACAGTTAGATGAAGAATTATATCCGTTATTAGAAAAAAAAGGTTTAGAAGCAAGATTGAATATGGATTCGCATTTACCTATTAACGGTGACGGGAAATTGTTAGCTCGAGTATTTGAAAATCTTTTAACGAATGCGATTCGCTATGGATACGATGGAAAGTTTGTTGATGTGAACGGATATATTGATCATGAAGAGGTAGTTGTACAAATTATTAATTACGGCGATAGCATTCCAGAAGAAGATTTACCATATTTATTTGATATGTTTTATACAGGTGATAAGGCGAGGTCAGAGCAACAGGGCGGAACAGGCCTTGGGCTATTTATCGCAAAAAATATTATCGAACAGCATGATGGGACAATCTCTGCTGAAAGTAACGTAATTAGAACGATATTTGAAGTGAGATTACCAAAAGAAGAGAGCAAAGCAATTTAATAAAAATTTAAACTTTACCCCACTTTTTATTTTAATAGTTTTTTCTATTCTATACGTAAGTTACGTTAAGGAGGAACTAGAAATGAAAAAGTGGGTATTTATTTCTCTTTTTATAGTATGTACAGCATGTGTAGGCTTTTATATATCACCAGTATTTCAAAAGGAGATCGATGTTAAAATTGCAGAAAAAGATTACAAAGTAAAAGCCGCGAACACTGAAAAGATAGAGGTCACAAAGGAACAAATTTATAAAGGGGATCTACTATTAGTTAATAAAGATTACCCGGTTAAAAAAGATAGTGTTAGGTCCGATATTATAAATGTAAATCACAATAGTGAATTAGTAAGAGGCTATGTAATATTTGATAGAAATCTTCGCTTATCAAAGGGTGTTGTAAAAAAGTTTTTGAACGTTGTCGATGCAGCTGGGAAAGATGGAGTACAGCATTTCTTAATGAGTAGCGGTTACCGAGATTTGCAAGAACAAAGTAAATTATATAAAGAAATGGGATCTGATTATGCACTTCCAGCAGGATATAGTGAACATAATTTAGGATTATCACTCGACGTTGGGTCTACTCAAAAGAAAATGGAGAAAGCTCCTGAAGGAAAATGGATTGAAG
This sequence comes from Bacillus sp. FSL R12-0074, assembly GCF_038005725.1. Lineage (NCBI taxonomy): Bacteria > Bacillati > Bacillota > Bacilli > Caryophanales > Bacillaceae > Bacillus > Bacillus sp. FSL R12-0074. Next base: position 4,716,542 of record NZ_JBBOTR010000001.1, on the reverse strand, counting down.
AGAACGTATGGAAGCACGGATTTGTTTTACGTTATCCGAAAAATAAAAGTGATATTACGGGCATTCAATATGAGCCGTGGCACATACGTTATGTCGGCTTACCACATAGCGCAATTATGCAAAAAAAGAAGATTACGTTAGAGGAATATTTGGACTTTTTAAAAGAGGAAAAAGAAGTTTCAACTGAGGTTGAAGGTAAGAAATATACGGTTTCTTATTATAAAGTTTCAGATCGTATGAACGTGAATGTTCCAGTAAATAAGCAATATGAAATTTCGGGGAACAATATGGACGGGGTTATTGTGACGGTTCAAGAATAGAGATTCCTTTGAGATAAAGTTTCACTTTATCTCGAGAACACTAAGTAGTTACTAAATAGTATATAAAATGATCTAATGTCAACTTTAAGTCTTTATTTTCTTTTTTAATTTTATAAATTAATCTATAAAGAAATCATAATTACTGTAACATAATCTTCTATAACGGTATCCTGTAGGTTTGAAATAAAGTTTGATTAAAAACACTTCAAATACTCATGCTTTACTATAAAAAAAGAAACCATTTTGAAAAATTTTTGATTCAAATGGTTTCTTCTATAGCAGATTTAAGTTTGGTTTTTATAAAAGGTTTAGTCATCTTCTATCTGTGTTATTCAACACTCGTGCTTGATTGTTGAATAACATGACTGGCGTTTGTTAAACAAATTTATTATCTCTGTACATAATAATAGAAAAAGCAATGTTCATATGAGGAGATTGTAATTAATACGTTCTCAAAGGCTTTAATTCAAAGTAAAAAAGATCGGGGCCTCATCAATATTCTTTAGGCATATATACTCTTGACTATTGGTGATGATGTTCTTGTATAGGTATAGTATATTGTATGTCCTCTTCGATTTTATCTGCTTGTCAGTATCCATACAAAGGGAAAGTATAAAATATTCTCTAAAAGGTCTATTAATCTTGTTATTCATTAGAATATTTTAATAGTAATATATATACAACCATATAATAATAAAAGTCCAAAAACATCAATAACAAAATCTTTAATAGTTATTGGTTTGAAAATTAAAGTCTTTATAAATAATAAACTAGCCATTATATAAAATATACTTTGTTCTTTAAATAAAACATATAAAGAAACTGATATTGCAATGATAACAATACTAATGTTTCTATCTGTATTACTAACAGCACTTCTAAACATTTCGCCACCGCATTTTACATTTTTTTGAAAAAAAGGTAATTTTCATCTTGATTTATATAATATTTACTATAATATATATTATATACAGAAAATTCTAAAAAGGAATGTGTAGAAATGTTTAGAAAAATCCCTAAGGTTTTAACTGTATTCACTTTACTAACGACAAGCTCTCTTGTTTCTATCAATCAATTTGCAAAGGCTGATGAAACTGATCAAATAAATATTACAGAAGAAAATAATTTATCCACACTAATTTATTCCGGTTCGGAAGAAGATGCGCCCTTATTTAAACCTAGTATTCCTCAAATAAAACCTGACAAAGATTCTCCACAAAGAGCTGTAATTGCTGATGGTAGTTATAATTGGAGATATTTAAATACATATTATGAAAGTAATGTATTTTCCAATACAGGTACAAGCTGGTTAATAGCAGCTGTTAGTGGTGGAATTTCAGGATGGGCTGCAAAAATAATTCTTAAACCAGTATGGTCAGGTGTTGTGGGTAATCTAGTTGGAAAAGCTTCTTCAGATTTAAAAGTAGGTACAAATTATTGGTGGACAGTAAAAAAATATGTAGACAAAGATGCTTATAATGTCTATGTAAAATATGATATTAAAATTTATTCTAATTCAAGTAGAACAAAGTTAGTAAAATCTTATGTCCAAGTTCATAAAATTTAAAACTATATTCAACTAATATAAAAAACCTAATTATTGAAGCGAACCCTGAAAACGGAACACATATCAAAACACCTAAACCATCTATTCCCTATATTCTTTAGGGGATAGGTGGTTTAACTTTTCTTGAATTCGCATACAATGGTAGTAATGAATGTATTCTAGCACAATCTTTCGCACAGTTGTGTTGGATAATTTTATTATCTTTTGTGAATAGAAAGCTTCGCTTTTTAAATGACCAAAGAAGCTTACCATGAAGGCATTATCATGGTAATTTCCTCTCCGGGACAGGCTGGTGATAATGCCTTTTTCTTTGGCATACGCTTGAAATTCCTTCACAGTATAAATACTCCCCTGATCTGAGTGAAGGATGACATCTTTTACTTTTCGCCCTCTCATTGCTTGTTTTAATGTCTTCATCGCTAATGTTAGAGTTTGTGATTCACTGATGACATAACTAATAATTTCGCGATTAAAGGCATCCATAATCGTTGATAAATACAATGTACGCTCTTCAAATAATAGGTAGGTTACATCCGTAAACCACTTTTCACTTGGGGCTGACGATTCAAATTGACGTTCTAATCGATGAGGAGTTACAGCTGGTTCCGCACCATTGATATATTTCTTTTTCTTACGAGGTACTTTCGAGAGTATATGATATTGGTTCATGATTCGTAATACTTTTTTATGATTGACACACAGCCCCATTTTTCGAAGAGCGGTGTTCACTCTTCGATACCCATATCGTAATTTATGCCTAAGACAGAACGTCTTTACTTTCTCTTCTATATCGTCTTTAGGGCATTCTGTTGTCTGTAACCAACGATAAAATGTGGAACGTGGTAATATCTAATATTTTACACAGTTCTTGTACGGTTAATTTTGTTTTTAATTCATTTCATAGAGTAATAACGATATGTGGTTTCAGCTCCTTGCGATTTCCAAATGATTCATTTGTCCATGACTAAAACCATGTTTTTTAACAGAAATATGTAATTTTTTAAGCATTTTTCCACTAAATCTTTATCTAGCGGAGGAATAGATGTGTAATTAAACATTATAACGTTATATTTACTCCCTCCTTTTTTTGTGATACTCTAAATATGTGAAAAAGATATAAAATGAAACTTTAATGTAAGCGTATTCTTATGGCTTCTTATAGAAAAGGGTGGAAATACAATGACAGAACGATTCGTGCTACGTAATGTGAAGCGTGTGAACGGGGAAGAGATTGACATTGTAGTTGAAAATAATAAAATCGCACAGGTGACGAAAGCTGGTGCTGGCGAGGGTGGAAAGGTTCTTGATTACTCAGGTACTTACGTATCGAGTGGATGGATTGATTTGCACGTTCATGCTTTTCCAGAGTTTGATCCGTATGGCGATGAGGTAGATGAAATTGGCGTTAAGCAAGGGGTAACGACAATTGTTGATGCGGGAAGCTGCGGGGCTGATCGCATTGCGGATTTAGTATTAAGTAGAGAACAGGCAAAAACGAATTTATTTGCCTTTTTAAATATTTCTCGCATCGGTTTGAAACGAATTGATGAATTATCCAATATGGAATGGATAGATAAAGAGAAAGTAATAGATGCAGTAGAAAAGTATAAAGATGTAATCGTTGGATTAAAAGCGAGAATGAGTAAAAGTGTCATTTGTGATAGCGGAATTGAACCGCTGCACGTAGCGCGCTCTTTATCTCGTGAAACATCATTGCCGATTATGGTACATATCGGTTCAGCGCCTCCACGTATAGAGGAAGTTGTACCTCTTTTAGAAAAAGATGATGTCATTACACATTACTTAAACGGGAAAGAAAATAATTTATTTGATGAAGAAGGAAAACCGATATCTGTGTTATTAGATGCAGTGAAACGCGGTGTTCATTTAGATGTTGGTCACGGTAATGCTAGTTTTTCTTTTAAAGTAGCAGAAGCGGCGAAGCGTCACGGTATTGCCTTTAATACAATTAGTACAGATATTTACCGGAAGAACCGTATACACGGTCCAGTGTATAGTATGGCTCACGTTCTTTCGAAATTCCTTTACTTAGGTTATCCGCTAGAAGAAGTAATTGATGCGGTGACGAAAAATGCGGCAGAGTGGCTGAAGAAACCAGAGCTTGGCCGTATTCAAGAAGGGGATATTGCAAACTTAACTTTATTTACGGTGAAAGATGAACCGATTACGTTAATTGATTCAGAAGGGGATCAGCGCATTGCTGAAAGAAGAATTGATACGAAAGGGGTTGTAATCAATGGGTCATTCATTGAATGCTAAGTACGGATTAAAAAGAGTTATTAATGCGAGTGGTAGAATGAGTATTTTAGGTGTATCCGCTCCGACAGATACAGTGATGGATGCGATGAAGCATGGTGGACAAAATTATGTGGAAATTGCCGATTTAGTAGATAAAGCGGGAGACCATATTGCGAGAATTTTAGATTCAGAGGCAGCGGTCGTTGTGAACTCAGCATCGAGTGGAATTGCGCTTTCTATCGCTGGTATCGTTACAGAAGGAAATCGCCGTAAAAGTGAAAGACTTCATCAAGAAGTAATCCTGAAAAACGAAGTGATTATGTTAAAAGGTCATAACGTCCAATACGGTGCTCCTGTTGAAACGATGATTTATTTAGGCGGAGGTAAGTTAGTTGAAGTCGGTTACGCAAATGAAGGAAAAGCGGAACATATTGAAGATGCAATCGGCGAAAATACAGCTGCGATTCTGTATGTAAAATCCCATCATGCAGTACAAAAAAATATGATTTCTGTTGAAGAAGCATGGGAAGTTGCGCAGCGAAATAACGTACCACTTATCGTCGATGCGGCAGCTGAAGAAGATATTCAAAAGTATGTGAAGTATTCAGACCTTGCAATTTATAGCGGTTCAAAGGCAATTGAAGGACCTACTTCTGGTATTGTCGGCGGGAAACGAAAATATATTGAATGGCTAAAAGTACAATTACATTGCATCGGAAGAAGTATGAAAGTTGGGAAAGAGACGACTTTCGGTTTACTTCAAGCGCTTGATGAGTACGGAGTAAAAGAAGATAAGAGTGAACAAGAAAAAGAGTTGTTACAAGTACTTATGCCGCTGAAAGAGTTAAACGGTGTAAATGTAACGATCGTTCAAGATGAAGCTGGAAGAGCAATTTTTAGAGCGCGTATTCATATTAACGAGAACGAATTAAATAAAACTGCAAAAGATGTTGTGACCGCGTTACGCGAAGGGGAAATCGCAATTTACACACGTGATTACGGAGTAAGACAAGGGTTCTTTGATATCGATCCACGTCCACTTCAAGGCGATGACATACATGTGATTGAAGAAAAAATGAGAGAAATTGTAGGGGGAAACTAAGATGACAAAAATTCAAAAACGTTTTTATAAAGGCCGCGTAGCATTAAATGTATTAGCGAACAATACCCGAAATGCGAAAGACATTTTTGAAGCAGCAGAAGGTTATGTAGTAGTCGGTGTGTTATCAAAAGATTATCCAACAGTAGAAGAAGCAGTTACAGCGATGAAAGCATACGGAAAAGAAATTGATGACGCTGTATCAATCGGACTAGGAGCAGGAGATAATCGCCAAGCGGCAGTTGTAGCTGAAATTGCGAAGCATTATCCTGGTAGTCATATTAACCAAGTGTTCCCTTCAGTAGGAGCGACGCGCGCAAATCTTGGCGACAAAGATAGCTGGATTAATAGTTTAGTATCACCTACAGGAAAAGTAGGTTACGTAAATATTTCTACTGGCCCAATTAGTGCGGCTGGGGAAGAAAAAGCAATCGTTCCAATTAAAACAGCAATCGCACTTGTACGTGATATGGGTGGGAATTCATTGAAATACTTCCCAATGAAAGGCTTAGCTCATGAAGAAGAATATCGCGCTGTTGCGAAAGCATGTGCGGAAGAAGGATTTGCATTAGAGCCAACGGGCGGAATTGATAAAGAAAACTTTGAAACAATTGTACGTATTGCATTAGAAGCAAACGTAGAGCAAGTTATCCCGCACGTGTACTCTTCTATTATTGATAAAGAAACTGGCAATACGAAAACAGAAGATGTTCGTGAATTACTAGCGGTCGTGAAGAAGTTAGTTGATCAATATGCGTAAGAAGATTGCAGCATTCGGTGAAGTAATGATGCGCCTGCAAGTGCCAGGATATGAATTGCTATCGCAAGCAAACACGCTAAATTACTCATTTTCTGGTACAGGTGTGAACGTCGCAGCAGCACTTTCTCATCTAGGGAATGAAGGGCTTCTTATTTCAACTTTACCGGAAAATTCGGTTGGAGATGCGGCGGTATCGCACATTCAAAAACTAGGGATTCAAGCATCGTTTATTTCAAGAGGCGGTAAATATGTTGGTATGTACTTTTTAGAAAATGGATTTGGAGCACGCGCAAGCCGCGTTACATATTCGAACCGATTAGAAAGTAGTTTCAATACAGCATCTGAAGAGATGTACCAATTTGAAGAAATCGCAAAAGAAATTGATATCGTTCATTTTTGCGGAATTACACTTGCGATGAATGATACTGTGCGCCATCATATGAAATCTTTGGCGAAGGCAGTTAAAGAAAATGGAGGCACTGTTGTCTTTGATTGTAATTATCGTCCATCGCTTTGGGGAGAAGATGGGTATGAACAGGCGAAACCTCATTATGAAGAAATGCTAGGCCTTGCCGATATTGTAATGATGAATGAAAAAGATGCGATGTTTGTTCTCGGAATGAAAACGGAAGAGACGGAGCGAGAATCACAGCTTGTTGATCTTATTCCAAAAGTCGCTGAAATATATAATATCGCTACAATTGCTGGGACACATCGTTCTATTAATAGCGATAATACACACTCACTTCGCGGATTCATATGTAAAGATGGGACGTTCACTTTTGCCAAAACACTTACGTTTTCTGTATATGATAGAATAGGTGCTGGAGATGCTTATACGAGCGGAATTATTCATGGCGAGATAGAAGATTTTGCACCAGAGAAAGCTGTTTCATTTGCGTCAGCAGCTGGAATGCTTGCACATACAATCGTCGGTGATACGCCAATGTCATCAGAGAAAGATATACTTCGGGTAATGACGGCATCAGTAGGTGATGTAGAAAGGTAGTGGGTGTAACGGTGAACGTAACGAGAAAAAGAGGTCCATTATATTTACAAATTAAAAATATTATTCGTGATCGAATATTACATGGTGTTTATGCCATTCATACAAATATTCCTTCTGAACCACAATTAGAAGAAGAGTTCAAAGTGAGTAAAATTACAGTGCGAAACGCAATTAAAGAACTCGTTCAAGAAGGATATTTAGAAAAGAAAAGTGGTAAAGGAACGAAAGTCATTCGAAATACTTCTGCGACAAAGCTTTCAAAGGGAAAGAAATTTACAGAAGTGTTAGTGGAAGAAGGCTATAAAGTACAAAAGAAATTGCTAAAGGCAGAAGTGGTTCATAATGAAGAAGAAACAGTACCATTTCGTTTGTTTGGTAAAGAGAGTTTTCGTATTGAGCGTCTATATGCTTTAAATGATACTCCGTACATTCATTATACGCACTATTTCTCAGCACAAATGGCAAGTACAGACTTAGCGGACTTTGACTTACAATCGCTTTATGATCTAGTCGAGGACCGTGGTATACATTTAGAAAACTTCAGAGATGAATTTGCTGTTGGATTTGCGCCTAATTTCGTTGCAGAAGCGTTAGGAGAAAAAGAGGGAACAGCGTTATTAAAACGTATGCGCTATTCTTACGATGAAGTTGGCGAAGTAATTGAATATAGTGAAGGCTACTACAATACGGAAATGCAGCATTACGTTGTAAATTATGATGTGTAAAAAGTGAAGAGGGACCAATTCCCTCTTTTTTTGTAAAAAATTTTCATATCGAAGGGGAATGGGATATGGATATATACTTATTAATCGTCACGTTAATTGCGATCGCAATTGTTATTTTAGGGGTATCGTGGTGGAAGTGGCATGCATTTATTAGTTTAACAGTTGCTAGTCTATTTTTAGCTATTATGTCTGGGTTGAACTTGACCAAAATTGTTACTGCCTATGAAACTGGTGTTGGTAGTGTACTAGGGCATTTAGTTGGTATTTTGGCTCTCGGAACAATTTTAGGGAAAATGATGTCCGATTCAGGGGCTGGCATGCAAGTAGCAGATTTCTTCATTCGATTCTTCGGGGTGAAAAAATTACCTTGGGCAATGTTATTCGCCGGATTTGTTATAGGTATTCCAGTGTTTTTTGAAGTGGGAATCGTCATTTTATTACCACTTGTTATTTCAATTCGAAAAACAACGAAACAAAATATATTGTTAATTGCGTTACCTGTTATTGCTGGATTATCGATTGTACATGGGCTAGTGCCGCCGCATCCAGGTGCGATGACAGCAATCGGTATTTATAATGCGAATTTAGGAAAGGTACTATTGTATTCATTAATTATCGCGTTACCAACAGCAATTATCGCAGGACCGGTATTTGCAAAGTGGGTACATAAGAGGGTTATACCTGAAAATGAACCGGAGCTTGTTCGAGTTACGACAGTATCAACTGATTTACCGAGTCGTAAAGTTTCATTTTTTATTATTTTACTGCCAGTAGTTTTAATGATTTTATCAGTAGTCGCACCATATATTTCATTACCGAAAAAAATAACTGAATTTTTAGTATTTGTAGGAAGTCCGGTAATCGCTTTACTTATTTCATGTTTCGCAGCGTTTTATTTGCTTGGTATAAAACAAGGAATTAATAAAAAGATGATTAAAAAATTAACAGATGAAAGTTTACTACCTGTCGGTTCCATTATTTTAATAATTGGTGCAGGCGGTGGATTTAAACAAATATTAATTGAAAGCGGCGTTGGAACAGCCATCGCTCAAATGGCAGAACACATTTCATTATCACCAATCGTCTTAGCGTTCATGGTAGCGGGATTAATCCGAATTGCAACAGGTTCAGCTACTGTAGCATTAACGACAGCAGCGGGAATTGTTTCACCGGTTATTCAGCACATGTCTGGTGTAAATTTAGAATTACTCGTTATTGCAACCGGTGCAGGTTCATTAATGTTTTCTCACGTAAATGATGCAGGATTCTGGCTTGTAAAAGAGTATTTAGGTTTGACAGTAAAAGAAACGTTTAAAACGTGGACGGTGCTGGAGACATTGTTATCATTTATTGCATTCGGCTTTGCGCTTTTACTTAATATGTTTGTTTAGAAGAAGGGGGTGCCTATTTAAAGGTATCCTCTTTTTGTGTTGGGGCTCTTTTCATGAAACAAGCCCGTTTTTAGGAGTGCCAAGCTTCCTATTTGCCCTGAAAACATAATATAAATGGAATCCCCTCATTTAGAGCAAGACGATCTTGTTATGAATGATACTAAAGGAGGAATAGAGTAATGAGCGAAAAGTGTGAACACAGACATGATGATTGTAACCGCAGACATGATGATTGCGACCGTAGACGTGGGTGCGGCGGCGGTTTTGCGCTTCTAATCGTATTGTTTATTTTATTAATCATTATCGGTGCTAGCTGCTTCGGCGGAGGCGGCGGCGGTTATGGTGGTTACGGCGGTTATGGTGGCTATGGCGGCGGCTATGGTGGATATTGCTGCTAATTATTTAAAAACTATTGAAAATAGCCTTGTGCAATATGCACAAGGCTATTTTATTCATATTTTTATATGCTGTGATAATTTATTAATGTACAGAGAGCGGATTAAGAAAAAGAAAACAATCTCGATAATCCCGAAAAAGGTGAGTACAATCAGTAACTCTTTTAGTAACGAGAAAGAAAACATGCTTTGTAAAAACTTAACCGCAAATAACGTGTGAACACCAGCAACGATGTAAGGAACGAAAAATAAAATTCCTAATTGAATCGTTGCGGAGCGAAACATTTCTGATTCAGTTAAGCCCAGTTTTGTAATCGTAATGTACTTTTGTTTTTCATTCGTTAAGTCGTTATACATACGGAAGTATAAAACGCTAGCCGCACCGATAAAGAAGATAAAGCTAAGAAATGCCCAAATAAAGAATTGAGCAACTGCATTTTCTTTATTATGGAGTAACTCATCAGTAGCTGTATAAATATTAAAAGGGACGGGAGATGCATGCTTATCGTCTTTATGTGCCTCATAATATTTTTCGGTGTCATTACTAATACTTTTTAATATATTTTTCGTTGGAATAATTGCATTTTCCCAATTATCCACGAAGTAGTTATAAACTGTAATGGTTTCAATATGAGGAATCATAGTATCGATTGCATAATCTTGCATAATAACTAAATTTGCTAATGCAAATGGTGGTGCTATTCCTTTGTTAATAAATCCCTTTATATAAAACTCCTTTTTATTGGATTCAAGCGTAATTGTATTTTGTTTTACAAATGGATTTGATACAAGGTTTAATAGCTCTGGTGAATAGCCAGAAATAATGTAAACTTCTTTTGAATCAAGGGTGATTGTAGGTCTCTTTAACTGCTTAGCAATTTCGTTATAATCACTCATTTTCATAATTGCAATCTCTTCTTTTGAAGCATTATCTTTTAAAAGCGTAAATTTATATTTTTTATATTGAAAATGAGCATTGGAAAGTTCGGATTCAATAGTATTAACGTGCTTTCGTTCAAGGGAATGATCCCCTTCTAATTTGTATGTGAAGGGAATAGGATATCGCTCTAGTATCGACGCTTTTGTATTATTATTCGCAGCAAATAGTCCGATAATAATCGTAAATGCAAGCGCAGATAGCATAGAAACGATAAAGAGTACATTAATATTACTACGGGTACGAGCAACTAAGTCTGAAATCCATAACATGTTTATTTGTTTCAAATAAAACTTTCTACGCTTCTTTAAAATATAGATAAAAAGAAGAAATGTTTGTGAAAAGAAAAAATATGTTCCGACTACTACGAGTGGCAAAATAGATAATATAATAAAGAAGACAGATCCGTTTTGCACATTTTTTTCGGTTACGTAGCCTTGTGGATAACCAGCAATATAATAACATAACCCTAAACAAGTTAAAGCAAATATCGAAATGATTATAGACGGCCTTTTTTCGGCTGTCACTTTCTTGTTCCCTTTAATAAGATGGACTGTTTTACGAGTCCGAATAAACATAGGTGTAAATGTAGAAACGATTAAAAATAAAATGATAAACGTTACGGTTGTCACGATAATCGCTTCTGTTGGCCAATATAAATAGAGACCTTTCGCACTTGTTAATTTTGAAGTGACTAATAAGAAAAAATTAGAGAACACTAGGCCACCTTGTATACCGATAAAGATGGACAATGTCCCGATTATCATGTTTTCAGTAAATAACAGTCTTTTTAATTGTTTCTGTGAGATACCGAGAATCGTGAGTATCCCGAATTGCTGCTTCCGTACATTTAAAAATGTTCCAATTGAATATAAGAGAAAGAAGAACGAGAACATAACAATCACAAGCTGTGCTGTACTAGCTAAGTTCATTAGAGGATCCCGTTCTTGAAAGCTTTGTACATTTTGTAAGCGCGGATGATACGCGTATACAGTAAATGAAAAGAAAACCATGATAGAAAAAGCACTACTTACAAAATAAGCAAAATATGCTTTAGAATTACGCGAGACATTTTTAAATGCAAATTGCCAAAACGTCATCCACGCCTTCCTCCTAATAATGCTAAAACATCTAATATTTCTTGATAAAATTTCTCGCGATATAGTCCGCGGTGTAATTCATTGTAAAGCCCACCATCTTTAATGAAAATAACGCGGTTACAATAACTTGCTGCAAACGGATCATGAGTAACCATTAAAATTGTGGCATCCTCTTCTTTATTTAATTTCGTAAATAGCTCCATTACATCAATTGCTGCTTTCGAATCTAAGTTTCCTGTCGGTTCATCCGCAAGTAGAAGTGACGGATGATGAATAACAGCGCGTGCTACCGCGGTACGCTGTGCTTGTCCTCCAGAAACTTCAAAAATACGCTTGTCCAAAATATGATCAATTCCAAGTTTCTTTGAAATGTTATCGAGTTTTTCGTCCATCTCTTTTAAAGGAACATTATCTAAAGTTAAAGGCAGTACGATATTTTCACCGATTGTTAGTGTATCTAATAGGTTAAAGTTTTGGAAAACAAACCCTAACTCTTGGCGGCGGAAAATAGCTAGTTTCTCTCTACGAAATGTGTGCGGTTTTTTTCCATTAATCACGACATCACCAGAAGTAGGGGAGTCAATTGTAGAGATAACGTTTAAAAATGTAGATTTACCGCTACCAGATGGTCCCATGATAGCAACAAATTCTCCTTTATCTACATGTAAATTTATATTTTTTAAAGCAGTATGAGGGACCTTTCCTTCATACACTTTTGAGACGTTTTTTATGTGTAATACTTCTTCCATAATAATCACCTTTCTATTTTTAAAACTTAATATGTTGTGATAATTTTTGCATATAAAAGGAACGAATTAAAAGGAAAAAGATAATTTCAACCGTTCCAAAGATTACAAGTACAACTGTAATCTCAGCGAATAATGATAGATGTAATATCTCTTGTAACATCTTTGTCGCAAACATCGTATGGATCGATGCCATAATGTAAGGAACAAAGAAAAGAATCGCAAGTTGAATTGTAGCGGATTGCTTCATTTCGACTTCTGTTAAACCGATTTTTGTAATCGTTATATACTTTTCTTGCTCATTTGTTAAATCTGTATACATACGGAAGTAAAGAACACTGCCAGCTCCGATAAAGAAAATAACACCTAGGAAAGTACCAATTAAGAAAAACGAAGCAACATTTAATTTTGTTTTGTATAGAGAATCGCTTGCTTCACTTGCATGAAACGGTGGATGTTCTGCCTGAATAGCTGCATTGTCAGTATCAATTTTTGTTATAAATGCTGAACCGATATTATGTGCCTTTTCCCAATCTGGAACTTTGAAGCTATATAGACTCATCTGTTTTGAAGCGGTTGATAAGGCTTCTACATTTTCATCAGATAATACGAGTAATTGGTATATTAAGCTGTTTGGGAAGGGGTTATAACTTTTATATTCTTTCACTTGTAGTTGTAAATTGTTTTGAGTAAGTGGAAGAATATTTTTCTCTTCTTTAGTATGAATTGTTCCAATAACTTGATCGTCTAAGTCTTTCATAAGAATATAAGATTCATTCTTATTCACCGTGAGAGTTTCCCAGCTTAATGCTTTAGCAAGTACATTATAGTCACTTTGTTTAATGGCATAATAGAGCTGTGAGTTATCCTCAGCTGAAGATACTTCATATATGTCGGTTTTAAATTTTGTATAAGTAAAGTGCTCTTCGTTAAATTTTTGTTCTAACCAATTTAAATGTTCATCGGCAAGCGTATTTTCAGTATGTGATAAATAAGTAAACGGGAAAGGATTTTGCCTTATTTCATCAAACTTTGTGAATTTCCCAAACCCATATAAGAATGTAATCATTGTGAAAGCGAGTGTCGATAACATCGTCACGATAAAGAGCATGTTAATATTTGTCCGAATCCGAGTTGCTAAATCAGAAACCCAAAGCATATTAATACGTTTCATATAAAATTTTCTTCTCGTCTTTAATATGCGAATGAGTAAGAAGCTAATTTGTGAGAAGAAAAAATATGTCCCAGCTGCAGCAAGTGATGGGATGACAAATATACAGGAGGCAGCGTACAAAAGCCCAGCGATATCTCCTAGTGACATAAAATATAGTGGGTTTGCTGCTAAAACATATCCAGATATTAAACATATCGCACCAAAGAGAGAGATGAGTACAGATGCTTTTCTTTCTTTTTGTTTTGTTCCTTCTTTTAAAAGACGTACAGCTTTTCTCGTACGGATTAGCATCGGTGTAAAAGATGATACGAGAATGAAGAGTCCAAGAAAGATAATTATAGTTAAAACGATAGCAGCTGTAGGCCACCAATATAAATATAAACCAGGCACATGCGTAATTTTGGCGGTAACTAATAAAAAGAACTGTGAAAAGACAAGGCCAAATTGAATGCCGAAAAATATGGATAGGCCACCAATTAGCATGTTTTCTAGAAATACGAGCCTCTTTAATTGCTTTGGAGATATGCCAAGTACTGTTAAAATCCCGAACTGTTTTTTTCGTACTTTTAAGAAAGTACCGATTGAATATAGTAAAAAGAAAAATGAAAAGAATACAATGACAACTTCTGAGATTGTCATTAATATGTTCAGAGCAGCATTCACGCCTGTCATATGCAATTTAGGATGAAATAAATAAACTGCAAACGAGAAGAAAATTGCAATGGAAAACGCACTACTTACAAAATAGGCGAAATAAGCTCTGGCGTTCCGCGTCACGTTTTTAAATGCAAACTGCCAAAATGTCATGCGCCTAAACCTCCTAATAGGTTGAAGATGAAAGAGTATGAGAGATACTCTTTTCATAAAGTTTGTTTTAAATATTTTGCCCACTAGTATACTGGGATAGTTTTTGCATATAAAGCGAACGAATGAATAAGAAAAATAGGATTTCAACGACTCCAAAAATAATAAGAACAGCTGAAATTTCTTTGAACAAAGATAAACCAATTACATCTTGAAGCATTTTTGTTGCGAACATTGTATGAATGGACGCCATAACGTACGGAACGAAAAATAAAATGCTAAGTTGAATGGTTGCAGATTTTTTCATCTCTGCATCTGTTACACCAATTTTTGAAATTGCTACATATTTTTCTTGTTCGTTCGTTAAATCTGTATACATTCTGAAGTAAAGAACGCTACCTGCTCCAATAAAGAAAATGACACCTAAGAATGTCCCGATTAGGAAGTATGCGGCACTTCCTGATGTTATTCTATATAGTGACCCTGCCGATTCAAAGGAGCGAATAAGAGGTCCTTTGTACTGGGATTTATCTCGATCTTTTTGCACCTTTTCTATAAAATCATCTGCAATTTTATACGTTTTTTCCCAGTTTTGTACTTTATAATTGTACGCTGATACATGTTTAGTTGTATTGGGGAAATTTTCTACAACAGCATCAGGTAAAACTAACGTTTGATATGAAAAGGTAGATGGAATTGCATTCACATATTCATAGCCTTTTACTCGTAATTTCGTATTTGTGCTAGAGAGTGTAATGTAGTCTCTGTTGTAGCTTTGCTCAAACTCATTAAATATGGTGATATAAGATGTCCCTGTTAAAACATATGCTTCGTTATCATCCATGAATAGTTGTTTTAATTGTAAAGAATCCGCAAGTTTGTTATAGTCACTTTGCTTAATTGCATATACGTCATTATAAATGGCTATACCTTGATCTTCTTTTAATGGTGCTTCATATAAATCAGCGTTTATTTTCTCATAAGAGAAATTTTCCCTTTGTAATTGCTGCTCAAGCCAATTCAAGTGTTCTGTAACAAAAGGATTCGCATCATAAGAAAAATAAGAAATTGGAAAAGGTGAAGTTTTAGTAACATCTAGTTTAATAAATTTCCCGAATCCATATAAAAACGTAATCATTGTAAAAGCGACGGTAGATAGCATGGCCACAATAAAAAGCATATTAATATTTGCTCGAATACGGTTTGCTAAATCAGATATCCAAAGCATATTTATCCGTTTCATATAAAATTTTCTTCTTTTTTTCAAAATATAAATAAGTGAAAAACTAATTTGCGAAAAGAAAAAATACGTTCCCATTGTAACAAACGTTGGGATTACGAAGATACTTGAAACCATGTATATAACACCTATTTGCGGGCTTACTGAGACAAAATATTTAGGATTTCCAGCTAAAGCATAGCCGCCTAATAAACAGATAGCACCAAATAAAGAAATAAATATGGATGGTTTTCTTTCTTTTTGTTTTCCACCATTTGTTTTTAAAAGGTGTACCGCTTTTTTTGTACGAATAAGCATTGGTGTGAATGCAGATACAATGATAAAAAGACTAAGAAAAACGATGGTCGTTAAAATGATTGCGTTAGTAGGCCCGTATAAATATATACCTGGTACGTGCGTAATTTTCGCTGTCACTAATAAGAAAAATTGCGAAAAAACAAACCCAAACTGTATGCCGAAAAAGATAGATAAAATACCAATTAACATATTTTCCGTAAAAACGAGACGATGTAATTGCTTTTTCGATATACCTAAAATGGTTAAAATCCCAAATTGTTTTTTACGAACTTTTAAAAATGATCCAATCGAATATAGTAAAAAGAAGAAAGAGAAGAAAACAATTACTACTTCTGAAAATATCATTAACCCTGAAATTTCAGAGATCATATTGAAGTTTTGTAATTTCGGATGAAATAAATAAACAGCAAACGAAAAGAACACAGCAATGGAAAAGGAACTACTTAAAAAATAGGCAAAATAAGCTCTTGAGTTGCGCGTTACATTTTTAAATGCAAACTGCCAAAATGTCATAATATATGCCTCCCGTTAGCAGGCATATATGTAGTCTTATTGCAAAAAATGTATGAGAGTAAATTCTCATACATTTTGCTAGCATATGTTATGGTCATGCTTCGGTCACCTTCTCCGTGTTTTCTGCTTGATTGTTTGCAGCGTTGTGGAAGATGATTTTAATCGTCGTTCCTTTACCAACTTCAGAGTCTAGTTTCACAGAGTGACCTAAATAATCACAAATTTTACTTACAATATAAAGCCCCATACCAGTAGATTCTCCGAATGCACGACCGTTTTTTCCAGTGTAAAAAGGTTCAAATACTCTTCGAATATCTTCTTGCGGAATACCAACGCCTTCGTCACGAACTTCCAAAATAATATCTTTACCATTGCGATAAGCTGATAAGAAAACTTTCTTTCCGCGCTCACCAGAGTAGCGAACTGCATTTGTCATTAACTGATAAATGATGAACTTTAGCCATTTCGCATCAGAAGCAACCTTTAAATCTGAATGAACTTCTAAAACGGGGAAGACTCCGTTTCGAATGAATAATTCTTTCAATCCGTTAATATTTTTTGTCACAGCATCTTTTAATGAAATCGTCTCAACATGGAAGTCTTCATGGAAGTTATTTAGCCTTGCCATATATAAAGCCATATCGAGTCCTTGATTTAATCGTTCTAATTCTTTTTTGAATTTCGGGATTAAATGTTCATCTTCCATTTCAAGCACCATAAGCTGCATAACAGAAACAGGCGTTTTCATTTGATGCACCCAATGGTTAATAAATAATTGGTGTTCTTGCTGTTTTACTTCGAATGTTTGTAGGTCTTTTTGGAATAGACGATATTGCGTACGAACGAGCTCGTTTACACCGTGTGGCATAGGAGCAGTCGCTCTTTCAATAAACGCATCTTCCAGTTTCTCTGGTGGTTCACTTAATCTGTGATACATTCTACGGTTACGAACGTAACGATAAGCGAGGAAACAGATGAATAAGTATAAACTTAAAACGATGAAGTAAAACTTATTATTTTGAAATCCGTCTACTGCATCATAAAGAACGAAAATGATTCCGAAGTTTAATACATATAGTAGGAAAAATGCAAAATGATCACGTAAAAATAGTTTCATGCTTATTCACTCCAAGTTGCGTTAAAACGATACCCAAGTCCACGTACTGTTTCAATAGCATTTTCAATACCAAGCTCATTGAACTTTTTACGAAGACGCGTGATATTTACGTTTAATGTATTTTCCTCAACGAAGCTTTCGTCGTCCCAAAGAGCGGCTAGTAAATCTTCACGACTCGCTGTACGAGGAAATTTAGATAACAACATTTCTGCTAAAATTGCTTCTTTCTTCGTTAAAAGAACTTGCTCAGCGCCGAAATGAATTTCTGGACGCTCAGGGAATAGTTTTAGTCCTTCAACTTCAACGATACGCTCAGAAATATTTGGTGCATAATCACCGTAAATACGGCGTAATTGCCCTTTAATTTTTGCCATTACAACGTCGTAGTGGAACGGTTTTGTAATGTAATCATCCGCACCGCTTTCAATCGCCATAATTTGCTCCATTTCACCTGCGCGTGCCGAAATGAAAATAATTGGACAAGTAGATTCATGGCGAATTTGACGGCACCAGTAGAATCCATCGAATTTCGGTAAGTTTACATCAAGTAAAACAAGATGTGGTTTCACAGCGTTAAACGATTCCATAATATCATCGAAGTTCTCCGCAACAACAGCATCATAGCCATATTTTTGAATGTGAGATTGTAGTAATGATGAAATATTTGGATCGTCTTCAACGATTAAAATTTTATACATATGTATATTCCTCCTAAAAAAACAATTGTAGCTATAGTGTATCATGTGTTTCTCGTCTTTTCATTATGTTGAAATATAAGCTAGTAAACAATATAGGTCAAAAGTGGAAAAAGTAAAAAGGGCTAGGGATACAATTGACAATTAACTGAAAATATTTTAACATTTAGATAAATATCTAAATGTCTAATTATCGAAAGGAAGAAAGACATTGAATCAAGCATTTAAAGCATTAGCAGACCCGACAAGGCGAAAAATTTTAGACTTATTAAAAGAAGGCGATTTAACAGCTGGCGAAATTGCTGAACAGTTCAATATGACAAAGCCAAGTATTTCTCATCACCTAAATGCGCTTAAAAATGCTGAACTTATCCAAGATGAAAAAAGAGGACAATTCGTTATGTACTCTTTAAACACAACTGTATTTCAAGATTTATTGACTTGGGTGTTTACGTTTACGAATAAGGGGGAAGAGGGGAAATGAAAAAACATCTTTTTGCAATTCTATTAATTGTTATAACTTGTTTGGCATGGGCATTTGCTTGGCCACATTTACCGGATACAATTGCGACGCATTGGAACGGCGGTAAGGTAGATGGTTATTCGTCTAAACTTTCCGGAATGATTTCTATGGTTGGAATTATGATTGCGTTATATGTATTTCTAAATGTGATACCAAAGATTGATCCAAGGAAAGCAAATTACGAGAAATTTTCTAAAGCTTTTATGATGATGAATAACGGGATACTATTGCTACTATTTGTAGGAAATATAGATATTATTACAAGTGGACTAGGATATAATTTATTCATTAATCGAGTTCCAGAATTATTAGTTGGTGTTTTATTTTTAGTGATGGGTAATTATTTACCGCAGTGTAAGCCTAACTTTTTCGTTGGGATGCGTAATCCTTGGACGTTAAGTAATGAAGAAGTATGGCGGAAAACACATCGATTTAGCGGAAAAGTATTTGTAGCTTTAGGACTTATTATGATTATAAGTGTTTTCGCGCCAGCTGATTGGAGATCTTATATAATGCTTGGAATTATAGTAGTTGCTGTCATCATAACGAATTTATATTCTTATGTTTTGTATAAAAAAGAAATGCAATTGTGAGCAATAAGGGATTGAACTGTACTAGTCAAATTTTATATTTATAGTTTCTATGTGTTAAGAAATTTTAATACTCGGTGGGGATAACGAAAAAGCTCGCTGAGTAAATTTTTTGCTTTCAGGTCTGAAAATTCAGTTAAAAAGATAGTTTGGGGGAAATCACATGTTAGAAATTATAAATTTTAGCAAGACATACAAAGGTGGTAAGAAAGCAGTAGATCTTTTAAACATTACTGTTCAAGCAGGAGATATCTTTGGATTTATTGGGCATAACGGTGCGGGGAAAAGTACAACAATTAAGTCGTTAGTAGGAGTTATAGATTTTGAAGAGGGTGAAATTTTTGTTGATGGACATTCAGTAAAAAAGGATCCGATTGCATGTAAGAGAGTAATGGCGTATATTCCCGATAATCCAGATTTATATGAGCAATTAACAGGAATTCAATATTTAAACTTTGTTGCGGATGTATTTAAAGTGCCGGTGAAGGATCGGGAAGAACAGATCCAGAAGTATGGGGATGCCTTTGAGATTACACCTTACTTGGGAGACTTAATATCTTCTTATTCGCATGGGATGAAACAAAAAGTAGCGATTATATCGGCGGTTTTACATAAACCGAAATTATTAGTTTTAGATGAACCTTTCGTTGGTCTTGATCCAAAGGCAGCCGTAGTATTGAAAGGTATTATGAAAGAGCTTTGTGAAAAAGGAAGTGCGATTTTCTTTTCTACGCACGTTTTAGATGTAGCGGAGAAGTTATGTAATAAAATAGCGATGATTAATAGAGGGAAATTAGCACTTTCAGGGGAAGTGAATTCTTTAATAAAGGAAGGATCATTGGAAGAGCTCTTTATGAAGGAGCTTGCTAATGAATATTAGTAGTCTAGGTCTTTTAAAAATCCGCTTGATAACGCAGCTTGGTTTAAATACTTTTAAATACGAAAAAGATAAAAAGAAGAAGCAGAATAAGATTTTACTGTCAGCATCTATTGCCTTAGTTGGTGTCATGTTAATGCTATATTGTGGGGCCTCGGCATATGGGTTGGTGAAGCTAGGAATAAGTGAAATTATCCCAGTTTATGCACTAGTTATTAGCAGTGTATTGACGTTGTTTTTCACTATATTTAAGGCAAATGGAGAGATTTTTGCTTTTAAGGATTACGATTTTTTAATGTCATTACCGATTCGTGTAAGTACAGTTATTACAAGTAGGTTTTTGTATTTATATTTGCTGAATACGATCTTTTCAATCATAATCATGCTCCCAATGGGAGTTGTTTATGGCATACATGAGAGGCCATCAGTTTCTTTTTACTTTATGTGGTTCATCAGTATGTTTATAGCATCTTTAATTCCAACAACAATAGCAGCGATTTTTGGAGCTGCTATTACGGCAATCGCTTCTAAATTTAAAAATACGAATAAAATAACTACGACTTTAAGTTTTATAGTAATTATTACATTCGGTTTCTTTATGCTAAAAAGCGGAAATGCTCAATATAGTCTTAATGATATGAACGGAATAGGTGCAATTATTTCAGAGCAACTAACTAAAGTGTATCCATTAGCTAACATGTTTCAAAAAGCAATTGTTCATGCTGATATTGTAGCTTTCATCCTGTTTGTTGGGATATCGGTTATTTGGTATTATCTTTTTGTAAAAATCCTTTCGTTAAAATATAAGCAAATAAATACAGAGATTACCACTTATCATATGCTTTCAAATTATGAGATTCATAGCATGAGAAAAGAAAGTGTATTGGCCGCATTGTATAAAAAAGAACTGAAGCGTTTCTTTTCCTCTACAGTGTATGTGGTAAATAGCGGAATGGGAGTTGTGATGGCGCTAGCTTTCGCACTAGCTATAGTTGTAGTAGGGCCAAGTCAATTAATAGCGTATCCTGGAATTGAGCCTCTGTTGCAAAAGATTGCTCCATTTGCTATTTCAGCAGCGATTTCGATGACGTGTACAACATGTGTGTCATTGTCTTTAGAAGGAAAAAATGTATGGATTATTAAGTCGTTGCCTATAGCGCCAAAGATGATTTATGACAGTAAAATTCTTATGAATCTTTCATTAAGTATACCTGCATCACTTATTAGTGCTGTATTACTGATAATAGGGTTAAAACTAGATGTTTGGAGTTCTCTTTTCATCGTAATAACACCGATAACATATTCATTATTTTCGGCAGTATGGGGGATTTTTATTAATAATCGATTTGGTTATTATGATTGGGTATCAGAAACTCAAGTAGTAAAACAAAGTATAGGATCGTTTGTCGGTATGTTCGGTGGCTTAATTATGGCTGTTATACCTGCCTTGTTAATCGGTACTGCTACGATCTCGAACTACAGAGTGTTTACTTTTGGAGTTGTTATAGTACTTACGATTGTTACTATTTTCTTGTATAAGAACGAGTCGAGAAGAAGTATAAAATAAAGTTAATGTCATATTCGTATTTTGTTTGTAAAGAAGAAGTTAAAATAAAAAAGCTACTGCTCCTTTGAAAGGAGCAGTAGCTTTTTTATTTTAGGGAAATTTGGATCTAGACATTATTTCTTCAAAACCGGTATCCAAATTTCACTTTTGAAGTTTGGAGAAGTTACATCTTTCTGTTCATTCCACAATATTTCCGGTCCTTCTGCTAGTTCATAGTTCGAAGAAGGGAACCATTCGGAATAAATACGTCCCCACACATTTTGTAATGCATCAGGAAATGGACCGACAGCTTCAAATATAGCCCATGTTGAAGCGGCGACTTCAAGTTGCGCAAATTGCTCTGGGCAATCTTTCGTTGTGGCTACTCCAATATAGTGATCGAGTTCGCCTTTTTCTTCCATTCTTCCTTCAGAAAAGTTAGTAGAGGCACTAATGATTCCATTTGGGTTCACATTTGAAAGCATCTTTAATGTTTGAATGGACTGTGGGGTTAAACTTTTCCACATAGAAGCAATTTCTTCGTTTACACCGTTAAAAACAATCGGTACTCGTTTTTGTATACCAATGATTTGAAATGGCTCTTTTTCTTCAATTCGATAGTTCATTTCATTTCCTCCTTGAATGGATAGTTGGAAGGTCATTGGTGAATAAGCCTTCAAAGAACGCATTGTACTTCGAGCTTCTGAAGGCGTTATTCCGTGCAAATTTTGAAATGCACGTGTAAATGAATCTGGTGAGTTGTATCCATATTTTATAGCGACATCAATGACTTTTGCATTGCTATCTTTTAGTTCAAAGGCAGCAAGGGTAAGACGTCTACAGCGAATATATTCTGATAGTGATATGCCAGCTAGAAAAGAAAACATTCTTTTGAAATGATATTCGGAGCAGAAAGCTATTTTTGCGACTTCTTTAAAATCAATTTCGTGTGTAAGGTTGTCTTCAATATACTGCATTGCCGCATTCATATTTTTAAGTGAATCCATTATATGACCTCCTTTGTATATAGAATATCAGGAACGAAATAGCTCCATCCGACATTTCATGCACAACTTTGTGGGGGCATTTTTAACCTTACAAAATTGTAATGTTCCTGTAAGGAGAATGAATGGATGGCATGATATCCCAATGTTATAGTAACAAAGTACTTTAGTACATTAGCTTAAATTCTGATGTCTTTACTTATGTGCCTTACATAACTGTCATGTTTGTGTAAGAAACATCGATAGTGGCAAGAGTAGAGAGTGTATATAGTTGAAAATAGAGAATAGAAGAAATGAGGGATGTCGAGATGAAAACAGTGTTAGAAGCAAAAAATATTGAAAAAGTATATGACACAGGTGGGAATAAATTTGCAGCTTTAAAAGGTATTAACTTACAAGTAAAAGAAGGTGAGTTCGTTGGAATTATGGGACCTTCTGGTTCGGGTAAGACGACTCTTTTAAATGTTCTTTCTACAATTGATAATGCGACGAACGGTGAGATTTTAATTGATGGAAAAGACATCGTGAAGATGAACGATGATAAGCTAGCGTTATTCCGCCGTGATCATTTAGGGTTCATTTTCCAAGATTATAACTTATTAGATACGTTAACGGTGAAAGAGAATATTGCGTTACCTCTTGCGTTATCGAAGGTGAAAGCGAGTGAGATTGATCGCCGCGTTCTTGAAATCTCAAAGAAATTCGGTATTGATCATATTTTAAGTCAGTTCCCATATCAAGTATCCGGTGGACAGAAGCAGCGCTGCGCAGCATCGCGCGCGATCGTTACAAGTCCTAGTATGATATTTGGGGACGAGCCGACTGGAGCACTTGATTCTAAATCAGCGACAGATTTATTAGAAAGTATGAAGTCGTTAAATGAATATGATAACTCTACAATTTTAATGGTAACGCACGATGCATTTGCGGCGAGTTATTGTAAACGAGTTATTTTCATTAAAGATGGTGAGTTATATAAAGAATTACACCGTGGTGAATCAACACGTAAACAATTCTTCCAAAAAGTCGTTGACGTAATGTCTTCTATTTCTGGAGGTATGGCTGATGACCTTATCTAGCATTGCCCTCCGCAACATACAGCGGAACTTTAAAGACTACTTTGTATATTTTGCATCTATGATATTTAGCATCGTCATCTATTTTACATTTAAGGCGTTGCAGTATAATTCACAAATGGAAAAAGCTGCGGAAGGTTCTAAAAAAATTAGCGGTGCATTTCAAGTTTCAAGTGTCATGCTAATCATCTTCGTAGCGGTGTTCATTATATATTCGAACGGTTTCTTTACACGAAAACGTAAAAAAGAAGTTGGGCTATATTCGTTACTCGGTATTCGTAAAAAACAAATCGGTAAAATGCTCTTTTATGAAAATATGTTAATGGGATTAATGTCTTTAATTATAGGGATTGCGATTGGTAGCGTCCTTTCAAAATTATTCCTTGAACTACTAGTAAGTATGATGGGGTTAAACTTAAATGTTCATTTTGAAGTACCGATGGCTGCAATTGTGGATACAGCAATTATTTTCTTTGTGATTATATTGTATACATCACTTCAAGGGTATCGTTTAATTTATCGATTTAAGCTAATTGAACTTTTCCGCGCGGAACGTGAAGGCGAAGCAATGCCAAAAGGATCAGTTATTATGGCATTAATTTCAGTTTTCTTAATCGGTTCAGGTTATTTCTTAGCATTAATGTATGTGAAGGCACTTAAGTATGCAGACTTTATGTTAGTCGCACTTTACATTTTACTTGCGACAGTAGTAGGTACGTACTTACTATTTATGTTTTTTACAGTATTCGTATTGAAACGTGCAAGAAATAATAAATCATCGTTTTATAACGGTATGAATATGGTAACGACGTCACAGTTACTATATCGTATTAAAGGAAATGCAAAGTCACTTGCGACAATTTCTATTTTAAGTGCGGTAACATTAACAGCGGTTGGTACATCAGTTACGATGTATTACAACACATTTACGCAATCAAAAGTAGCTGCGCCATACAGTTATTCTTATGAGAAAAAAGATGCGGAGCTTGATAAGAAAGTAAATGCGATTTTTGCTGAAGAGAAAGAGAATCACCCTGTAAAAGATCAATTTGAAGTTGAGACGGTTCCAGTAAAAGGGAAGTTCGAAGGGGATAAAGTTGATTTCATTCTTAATCTGAATTACAGCATCTCAGAGAAATATCAGTTTATGTCTCAGTCTGAATTTAATAAACTTGCTAAAAAAATCGATGCAGAAACAGTGAATGTAGCTACTGGTGAAGCATTTATATATGATAGCTCTTATATTGAAGGGTATGAGTTTAGCCCTCAATATAAAGGAAGTGAAGCAGTATTCCAAATTGGCAATGAAACGAAGACATTAACGATTCAAGGTGCAAATAATACAGCAATTACGAACTTAGGTGAATTAGTGATTGTCGTTTCAGATGAAATGTATGAACAGGCGAAGCAAGCATTTGGAACACGTACTGTAAAAAATATTGATGTAAAAGATGAAAGAAACAGTAAAGTATTAACAGAAAAGTTAGCAAAAGTGATGCCAGCTGGTGAATCAGAAATGGTACCATCATTTAGAGATTTCTATACTGGTTTCCAAATGGGGCTTGAAGGAACGGGACTCATGATGTTCATCGGAATGTTCTTAGGACTTGTATTCTTACTGGCAACAGGCTCTATTATTTACTTTAAGCAATTAACTGAAGCAAATGCAGATCGTGAGCGTTACGTTGTACTTCGTAAAGTTGGTGTAACGAAACAAGAAATGAAAAAAGCTATCGCAAAACAAGTAAGCTTTATCTTTGCGATTCCGTTAGTAATCGGAATTCTGCATAGCTTATTTGCACTAAAAGGTTTAGCAAACTTATTACCATTCGAAATTATGATTCCGCTTCTAATTAGTATCGGAGTATATGGCGTCATTTATATCGGATATTACTTCTTAACAGTTCGATCTTATTATAAGATTGTGAGCGCGAAGTAATAGACGGTAGCTGTAAGGAAATAAGAACTATAAAATAGTGATTCACCTGATTTTTTAGTCAGGTGAATCACTATTTTTTGTTTTGATAAGTGCTAGTGAGAGATAAAACAAATAACATTTGAGGAGGGAGTAGGTATACCGAATTTGTGTACTGTAAGGCTGTCATTCTTATTATATTAATAAAATGATGTAAATGGAGTGTTACATATTACTTGATGGGAATAGCATGAATTTTATAGACATAATTAATGCGCATCAATTATGTCTATAAAACTAAAGGTATGTTTATAGTCAAAGGTATCTATGCATATTACATAACGCTTCAAAGGGTTTATTTCAATTACAGCCATACATATTGTGGGAAAATAACCATCTTCATAATAAGTGATTAATATTTCTTTTTCGGAAATGAATGACTGTAATAGAAGGTCTTCAATCCTCTCTCTATCATTTTGTGGTGATACCCTTACCTTGCGTGTGTCAGCGGCTTGTTCAGGTATAATAGTCATTTGATTCAATTTCGAAGTGTCACTATCTTTTGATATATTTGCGCTACTCATGCCTTATATTCTCCTAACAATATATTTTCTGTATCTTTCTAACTTAGGAAGAACAATTACTATTTGATCACTATTAATTTAAGCGCTAAGTTTCTTATTTTCTTGAACGGAATACATTGTATAAGCAGCCTATTTTGGGAAGTATTCTAGCTTTTAAATTTATCTAATGAAGAAATTATGGCGAATTAGCTTAGCATTAAAAAATTAACAAATTTATTAACTTATTTATAGTAATTTATTTGTCATTATTGTACTTTTTTGAATGGGCTAGAACTTTATTAGGATTAAGGAGAATAAAGGCGTGTAAAGATGATAGAAAGAATATAAAAAAGACGAAACAAATTGATTAATGGGGGTATTAGCGCTCACAAATAGCGGGATAAATTGAAGTGGTGAATTTTGTAGATAGGTGAGATGGTATTACATGTATCTCACCTAGTGTTAAGAAAATGCTGCTATATTACGGTATGATTTTCACGATATTGTCTAGGAGTCATACTAGTAATTTTTTTGAATACTCTTGTGAAATAACTTTGGTCATTAAAATTAAGCCAGGTACAAATATCAGATAATGGATATGTTGTTAATGTTAATAACTTTTTTGCTTCTTCTACTCGTTCCCTTTGAACATATTCGCTTAAAGGAATCCCTACTTCTTTTTTAAACAATTTAGATAAATAGGTAGGAGAAATATTTAAAAGGTTAGCAAGATCATTAAGAGATATATCGTCGTAAATATGTTTGTGAATATGATTTAGGCATGTAGTTATTGAATTAGAATATGCTTGATTACTATATTCTTTAACACGTTCTGCGAAAGTACATAAGGCATCTTCAATTAATCTATTTACGGAGTACATGTTATCTAGTTTTTCAATGGTTTGGATATATAAAGTACCAAGTGAAAAAGCAATATCTGATGGAAGATTACCAGCTATCGCATATCGAATAGCTAGAGTAATTGCGATAATGCCATTATTTTTTTGGTTTCTGAGTTGATCTCCTTTTGATGAAATTGCCGCGTCTTCTTGCGGGAATGAATATGCATATTGGATTACTTTTTCTTTATTTCCTTCTTTAATTGCTGAAAAAAACTTACGTTCTAATGACATGTTGTAATTTTTAGGGTCATTCCGCCGGCGTCTTGAAATATATAAATCGGGATTTACAATTTTATAAGAAACGTCCTCTAGAACTTTGTTTTTTTCCCACACAATATCTATATCTAATTTTTCATTGAAAATTGCGTAATGTAACCAAATGCTTATATCAATGAGAGTACTTTTTTTAATCTCAGGTAGAAACTGATAGTAGTCTATTCCTTGTTGCATTTTATTATTAATGTTGGAATACTCCATAAGCTTGATAGCCATTTCATCTGATACTTTTGGATAGGTAGTGGGCCCGATTATCATAGTTCCTTTTACATGTTCATGATTTGTTATATGAATGATAACGAAGTTCTCAAGATACTTATTCCCTTTAAGAATTGGAAAGTTACAGGGAGCGTTTTCCTGATAAATCTCACTAAGATGTTCTTCTTTAGAAGAATAAAAAGGACTACAAATAGTATTAGAAGTAGATTCATATAAGATTTTTCTGCTAGTAGATAAGAACTGAACAGGTACATGAAAAGTTCTATGCACAAGATCACATAAGTATTGTAGGTCGATGGGGTTATTCATTATTTTCTATCTTCTCCTTTTAAGTAGGTCGTAAAACACCACATATTAATACCTAGATCTATCTTTTCCTCTGCAAGATGTAAATTTCCTAGTATCTAATTGTTCAAGCACATTTAGCCATTCTTATTTAGTTGAACAAAAAGGATTACGTATATTTCTGTTTGTAGATAAAAAACGAATAGGAACTGAAAATGATTTATGTATTAATTCACATTAGACGTAGCCATGGTGTTTCTTCTTTTAAAAATTAAATTCACTAATGTACTATTAGTTAAAAGTTTACCCAGCAAAAAATGATTGGTAAGGGCTAATTAAAGTTTTAAACTATTTAATATCCATTATATCAAATAAATAAATAAATTTATAAAGGGTAGATATTTGTAAAAATAGGAACACAAAATATTTCATGTATAAGAACACACATTGAAAGCATTGTAGCAGTGGCGATAAAGTATGGCGTGTATTTGTATAGGCGAAAAAGGAGTACAGTTATGAGTAAATAGCTAGAATAAAGGCTTATGTTTATTGAGAGTAGTGTAAAAGGTTAGAATAAAAAGAAGGAGAGAGTAAATGCCAATTATAAGAGATATCCGATTAAGTTTTCTAAAAAGAAAAGAGCATATAAGTAGTTTAGAGACATTAAAATTAACATCCTCAAGCAACTATGATGAGGAGCTATCTTTTTTTAAGAAACGAGCTGTATTACTTCTTTATACGGGCGATATATGCCAAAGTTAAGAACAGACTATGAAAAAGTTATTTTGATTTACTGTGTGGGTATCACTTAGTAAAGAAAGTTATGATAAAGTACTAGAAGAGTGGGATGAGAGAGGACGAGAGAATAGTGATCCTCATTTTGGCTGGTTATCTGTAGAAATACCGGTTTATCCAGAAACACTAAATTTAAAGACAAATGTACATATAAGAGAAGTTGGAATGGCACCTTATGTTGAATTAGAGCCAACCGATCACCCTTTAGCGATAGAACAAAGAAATGGAATTACTTTAGAGAGAGTTAAAAAAATACAAGAAATTATACAACGACATAATTAGATTAGAAGAAAAAAACGAGTGATATCACTCGTTTTTTTCATTACACAACATTAGGATTATAAATCATCGTAAAGTGCGCTTGTAACAACTCAATATGACACGGTGTATGTAGAGAGCTTTCACCATCTGTATCTACTTCTTTTTCTTCTTCTGTTTCAATATGAATGGATTTAGCTTTGACGTGGAAGATGTCATTTTCATTTGAGTCTTCAAATAGTTTCTTTCCGATATAA
The DNA here is from genome assembly GCF_038005725.1 of Bacillus sp. FSL R12-0074. NCBI lineage: Bacteria > Bacillati > Bacillota > Bacilli > Caryophanales > Bacillaceae > Bacillus > Bacillus sp. FSL R12-0074. The sequence goes on along the minus strand of NZ_JBBOTR010000001.1, from coordinate 4,687,308 downwards.
TCTTTAAACGCTTGAATGCCTGTTGATTTGACTACGAAAATATCAAGTGTTCCGTCATCACATTTTACGTTCGGAATAAAGGATGGGATACCCCCGAGATATTCACCGTTTCCAACCATAACAAGGACAGCTTCATCTTCATACACTTGTCCGTCGTAAGTAATTTTTACTGGGAATGGTTCAGCATTTTTTACAGTTCGAATGGTGCTTAAATAGTAACCAATTTTACCAAGCTTTGCTTTCTCTTCTGCATCAATATTGTTTGATACTTCAGATACGAGTCCAATGCCCCAGAAGTTTAAGAAGTGTTGTCCGTTTGCTTTTGCGACATCAATTGGTTTTACATGTCCTTTTGTAATGAGTTTCGCTGCTTCTGCAATATTTTGCGGAACACCAAGTGTGCGAGAGAAGTCGTTGCAAGTTCCACCTGGAATGATTGCAAGTGTAGGTCTAGTTTCAAGAGGGGCTAAGCCGTTTGTGCATTCAAATACAGTTCCATCACCACCAAAGACGATAATTAAATCTACTTTACTAGCAAACTCTTGGCAATATTTTGTTGCATCACCTTGTTTTTTCGTATGAAGGATATGTAGGTCAGGAAAAGCTGTGGCAAGTGGTGGTACGATTTTTGTTAAGTTCGTATGTAAATCGCCTTGTCCTGCTTTCGGATTTACGATGAGGAGTACTTTTTCAAATTTTGTTTTTGTCATTCTTCATCTCTCCCTTTGTTTTTATAAATTACGGTAGAAATAAAACTTCCACCAATAATGCATGGAAGCTTATTTGATCCCGCTATTTGCGGGCCAATAATCATTGGGAATGGACAAAAATCCCACTGATTAAGGTTTCACTTTATTATATTATTCCGTTACAACTGAAGCGATAAATGGTAAGTTACGATATTTTTCTGCGCAGTCGATACCGTAGCCAACGATAAATTCGTCTGGAATTTGGAAGCCAACATACTCAGCTTTTAAGTCCACTTTACGGCGTTCAGGTTTATCAAGTAACGTACAGAATTTCAATGCTTTTGGTTTATGCATGAAGAAGTGATCTTTTAAGAAGTGAAGTGTTAAACCAGAATCGATAATGTCTTCTACGACAATTACGTTTTTTCCAGTAATGTTTACATCGATATCTTTTAATAGTTTTACTTTTCCAGTTGTTTCTGTTTGATTTCCGTAGCTAGATGCAGAGATAAAGTCGATAGTTAATTCGTTTTTAATATGACGAATTAAATCAGCAGCGAATACGAAAGATCCTTTTAATACAGCGATTACAACGATTTCTTCTCCTTCAAAATCACGTTCGATTTGAAGCGCTAGTTCTTTTACTTTTTCTTGTAATTGTTCTTCAGAAATTAAAGTGTCTTTTATTTCAATTTTCATTTGAATCCTCCTACAGTGTAAAACTTGTGAACATTTCGACTGTAAAGGATAGAAAGAAAAAAGTCAAAGAAGATATAAGGTTTTTACAGAAATCCCCACAAAATAGTCAGATGATATGATATACTGATAGCATTAAGAAAACGCTTCCAAAAAGGGTGATTATGATGAAAAAGAAACAGTATACAAGTGTAACATTTATAAAAGCATTGCTTTTAACAATTGTTCTTGGTATGTTGGCTTACATAATTGATGTACCTGCAATTCGCATTTCACTAATTGGAATGACTTTAGTATTAGGCGCAATTTCCCACGGTATGATGTCGCAGCTGCAAGAGGCTAGACTTGATGATATGAAAGATTCTATAGATAAGAAATGAGAAACCTTCACGTATATAGAGTGAAGGTTTTTCTTTTCTTACAAAAATGTAAGGTGATTTGTAAGACAAATCGATAGTTGCATAGTAGTGTTTTGGATAAACTATAAGTGTAAGGTAAAAGGCAAGCATATTTTAGGTAAATTAAGTTTTAGGCACTCTATATGTGAAAAAGGAGTAGGAGGGCATGGAGAAACATTGGACGACCTTTTCTTTTTTAGCAACTAGTAACACCGTAATGCTAGCTGGAGAAATGGATTTTTTGCATACGTTTGATCGAGAAGACGATCATTCTTCTTCTAAATTTACAATGAAATGGAGTAAGTGGAGCGATAGTTGTAAATTGGAAGAAGAGGCCCCTAACGAAAGGCAAAAAATTATTTTAACAAATCCTATTAAAGCATGGGTCGTTCAATGTCGTAAGTGTAACGTCAAAAATCACTTCAAGAAAACTGAGCCGAGACAATTAGTTATCACTCCGGCCCTTTCTACTTCTCAATCACGCGAAAGTAACAAATAAATATCGAGACACACACCCGAAAAAACATCGTATATATTACGGTGTTTTTTTATTTTTCTAAAATGAAATCTTTAAATGAAATATATTTCATCTGCATCTTATATTTACATCCGTTGTTTACTCTAGTAATACATCCGGTGCGACGTGATGTGTTACTAGAATAAAGTATAAAAGGAGAGAAATAAAATGAAAAAAAAACTATTACCAATTTGTGCAATGGCACTTTTAACAGTAGGATATTCTTCAGTAGCGAGCGCTTCTACTGGAACATTAACAAAAGAAGAATCAGCGCAAATGCAGCAAGATAAAGCTAAAAAAGAAGAAGCAATTAAGGAACAGCAAAAGAGCGAAGTAGAGAAAAAAGAAGCAGCACAAGTACAAGAAAAAAGTGATATGGCTAAAAAAGAGGAAGCAATAAAAGCAGGGCAAAAGAATGATACAGCGAAAAAAGAAGTAACACCACAAGTTCAAGAAAAGGAAGCTCTTGCAAAAAAAGAAGAAGCAATTAAGGCGGGGCAAAAGAATGATGCAGCGAAAAAGGAAGTAGCAAAGCCAGCTGTACAAGGTGAAAAATTACCAAACACAGCATCAAATAATGTAGCAATGATGGCACTAAGCGCATGTCTTGTAGGGATAGGGACATTATTTGGTTTGAAGCGTCGTAATAAAGTTAAGGCGTAAATAAAATATTTTTCTATAAAGAATGGGATAATTTCATATATTAAAAATGGTAGGTTATTCCTACCATTTTTTGCATGGAGGGATGGAACATGAAGTTACTCAATTATATCGGTATCATATTGATGGCCATAGGGCTATTCATGGGATCGTATTACGCTGTGGAATGGTATAAAGGAAAAAGCTCTGCTCAAGAATTAACGAAAGAAGAAATAAAGAGCCTTAAAAATATACAAGATAATCAACTTTCACATGAAACACCTGTAACTTCCAAAGTACCTTCTTCTCAAACTGAGCATAAAGAAGGAGAAAAGGTAGCAATGTTAAATATACCGAAAATAAAGAAGAAGTTTTCTATATATTGGGGAGCAAATGATGCAACATTGAAAAAAGGAGTCGGTATGTTTGTTAGTGATTTAACGACAACACCATCTGGAGGGGGACATACTGTACTGAGTGGGCATCGAGATACTGTATTTACAGATTTAGGAGAGTTAAAAGAAAAGGATAACCTTATTTTGGAGTATGATAATAAAATTTACACATACGAAATTCAAAAGACATGGATTACACATGCGGATGATCGCACTGTTATTGTAAAAAAAGAAGAACCGACATTAACACTGACGACTTGCTATCCATTTGATTATATAGGGGATGCACCGGATCGATATATTATCGAGGCAAAGTTAATTACGAGCAATTCAAAATAAAATTATCAAGTACAAAATGCTAGCTACTTAAAATGAGAGGGGGAGACATAGATTATGTCAAAAAACATTTTAATTGTTGAAGATGAAGATATTTTACGCGAAATATTAAAGGATTACTTTTTGAGTGAACAATATAAAGTGCTTGAAGCGAGAGATGGGAAAGAGGCTTTAGTTTTATTTGAAGAAGAAGAGGTCGATTTAGTTATACTTGATATTATGTTACCAGAACTAGATGGATGGTCTGTTTGCCGAAGAATTCGTAAGACATCCGGGGTTCCAATTATTATGCTGACGGCACGTGTAGATGAAGATGATACGTTACTTGGATTTGAGCTTGGGGCAGATGATTATGTTGCGAAACCATATAGTCCGCCTATTTTATTAGCGAGAGCGAAACGATTATTAGAAAGTAGACAAGCATCAAAGAAACCTTTAGAAAATGAAGATGATACGTTATCAATTCATGGCATTCAAGTCCATTTCCCGTCACGTACTGTTACTGTTGATGAGGCAGACATTAGTTTAACACATACAGAATTTGAAATATTAGTGTATTTCATGAAAAACCAAGGAATTGTACTAACAAGAGAGCAATTAATTTCAAGAATTTGGGGATATGAGTTTGCTGGTGATGATCGAACGGTTAATAGCCATATTCGTAATTTGCGAAATAAATTAGGAGAGAAATCAAAGCACATTACAACTGTAGTGCGAACCGGTTATAAATTCGAGGGGAACATATGAGAAATGGGATTGTACTTAAATTATTTACACTTACAACAGCTCTATGTATGTTGATTTTAGCGACGATATTTATTGGTCAAACGATATTTTTTAAACAATATTATGCGAACCGAAAAGTAGAAGATATTAAAGTGAACTTAGATTCCTTTAAAAAGAATTATTTAAATTATGCAGGAAATGCAGAAGGAATTCAGAAACTGGAGCAAGACTTTTTAAGAGAAAATAATACGTGGATTACAACGTTAGATCAGAATGGGAATTTAAAACATGCGGATGATTTTTATGTAGAGGTTACTTTAGACCGTAGGGCAGAGAAGGAGTTTGGAAAAAAGGTAATCAAGATGCCTTTGTACTATCTCATGACCATAGATGAAATTGAAGGTGGGACACTACCGAAGTTAGATGGACGGTCAGTCTATTTTTATGGACTAAAAAGCGACGATAGTTTCATCACATGTTATGTACATATAGAAGATATAAATTTGAGCTGGCTGAATAAATCGTTAGGTAAAAAAATAGCTGCAAAAGAAATTCAGATAAGTGATGGGCAGCCAAAAGTTGCTCAAGATTCTAGCGCTATGGAAAGAAAAAAAGTTGCTGGAATTATGAGTGCTGAGGAACAGAAGAGGGCGGCTCAAAATTCAGATTTCAATCTAACAGGGAAAATTACGAAAGTACAATTCCCTGATGTAAAAGGACCTGTAAATCCAATTTATAAAAATAATTTATTTTTGGATAATATAAAAGAATTTCAAGCTGATTTATTATTAAAAGAAGGTAAGAACATACAAGATACAACACGAATAATGGACTATGAAAAGAATGATATAAAATATAAATTATTAATGAAGCCAATAACAGAAAAAGACGGATCAGTCACATATATATATGCAATGGCTTCTTTACAACCTGTAGATGAAGCTGTACAAATGGTGCAAGATTACTACATTTACATCATTGCCTTTGTACTCGTTCTTATTTTTCTAGCTTCGTTCTATTACTCTAAACAAATTGCAAAGCCGTTATTAAAAATAAATGATACGACGAAGAAAATAGCACACTTAGATTTCACAGAACAAATACCGATTACTTCAAAAGATGAAATTGGTGATTTATCGCAAAATATTAATACATTATCTAATAAACTACATTCACATATTGGACAGTTAGAACAAGATATTGAAAAAGAAAGAAAGTTAGAAAACACAAGGAAAGAATTTATTGCGGGTGTATCGCATGAACTAAAAACGCCGCTGAGTATTATGAAAAGCTGTATTTCCATTTTAAAAGATGGGGTAGCTGAACATAAGAAAGACTACTATTTTCAGGCGATGGAAAAAGAAGTAGACAAGATGGATATACTAATTTTGGATATGCTTGAATTAGCTAAATTTGAGTCTGGCACATATAACATGAAGATGGATTCTTTCTATATCGATGGAGTGATTGAAGAAATATGTGAACAGCTTTCAGCGGAGATAGAGAAAAAAGAACTGAGTGTGCACAAACATATATGTCCAGCAGAAGTGATTGGGAATCAAAATAGAATTGAACAAGTAATTGTGAATTTTATTACGAATGCAATACGTTATACACCAGAAAAAGAAGATATTATTATTTCCACAATAGATGGGAAGGATCATATAAAAGTATGTATTGAAAATAAAGGTGCTCACATTGAAGAAGAACAATTAGATAAAATTTGGGACCGTTTTTATCGCGTGGATGCGGCAAGGAAACGTTCACAAGGTGGAACAGGGCTTGGTCTTGCAATTTCAAAAAATATTTTAGAATTGCACGATGCTGAATATGGGGTGAAGAATACCGAAGATGGTGTGTTATTTTACTTCTATTTACCGAAAAAAGCGTAGACAATACAATCTACGCTTTTTTAATTTATTTTCATATAATCTTTACCTAATCTTTATTTCTAAACAGTATACTTTGAATAGAAAATGAGGTTATGTAAGGAGTCGATGAACCGTGCATAGCAATTGGCTAAGTATAATGGTATTTATTTTCTTTTGTGCATTTATTGTATTTTTAATTGATATTACGATGTGAAAAAAGAGCGCTAAGTTAAGCGCCCTTTTTTTGTGTATTCATTTGATAAGCACTCATGCTTTTGAATAATCTTGGTGAAGTGATAAATAAAAATATAAGTAAAACGGTACATAGAATATAGGAACCAATCATTGTGCTACCGTTAAATATTAAAGAATATAGAATAGCTGATTGACCTTTCGGTGCATATTGTCCCCAGAAAATAATACCGGCAATAAAGTGACAGAAGTAACGAGCTAGACTACCGATAAAAGTAGCAATGATAATGTATCCAATTACTTTCTTTCCTTGGTTTTGTTTTGATGAAGGCTTATCTTTACGGCTACTTAAGTTTGATTGTTCGTTTCCATTCTTATTAGATGCTAGAAGTGCTTTTTGAATTGGACGATAGAATAAACCAGCAAATCCAATGAATGCGAAAGCAACGAAGTATTCAATGATTACTTGAATTGGTGTGACGATAATGGCATCGCCTACGACAATTTGTAATAATCCCCAAATTAAGCCTCCTAAGAAAGCCATTTTGAAGCCCCAGCGGTATGCGATAATAAAAATAGGAATCATAGCGAATGAGATGGAACCGCCTGTTGCTGATATTTTGATTGAAAGTGGTAAAATATCGATGACCAAGGCGAAGGCTGCAAGAATAGCAGATTCGATCATCGCTTGTAAATTGGTGTTACGCATGTTGTCTCCCCCTAAATCCAAGTTGCAAAAAAAGAATAGATATCATAGGAGGATACGAAATACGTAAATGAAAAAGAGGTATGTATTTCGGACGTTTGCACAATTCCTGCGTTAGCATTAACTAACAGGTTCAAAGGGTCGGAACGAATGGTTCCCTCTCAGCGGTAAGGCTCCCCCTGTGATAACGAGATTCTTTATTTGTTATTGTTTATTGTAAGTGAAATGGATGAGAATGGCAAATATACTTTGTATGACAATTATTGAAATATAATTGTATTGAAATGTTAATAAATATGAAGCAAAAAGATATAGTCCAAGTGAAATAGAGTATGATATAATTTCTTTGAAAATAATTATCATTCTCTTCTGAGGGGGAAGGTTATGAGCTTAGTAGATATTAAAATTGGTGAGAAAGTGTTAGTAAAAAGTATTCAGTCGTTAGATCAGTTATTAAAGCGTAGATTAGCTGCTTTTGGTCTGGCGGAAGGAAGCGAGCTTCGCATAAAACAGAAAGCAATGTTTAAAGGTCCTTGTACATTGGAGTGTCGTGGGCAGTTAATTAGTATTCGTCATTGTGACGCGAAAATGATAAAGGTGGAATTAGCGTGAATAAGGTTGCTTTGCTAGGGAATCCGAATACAGGGAAAACATCATTATTTAATGCACTTACTGGTTCTTATGAATATGTAGGAAACTGGAGCGGTGTAACAGTAGAAAAGAAGGTTGGTAAATTAAAAGATAAGCAAGGAACATTAATTGATTTACCAGGCGTTTATGATTTGAATCCAGTTTCACGTGATGAAGGTGTCGTTACGAATTTTCTACTAACAGATGAATTTCATCATATGTTAAATATAGTGGATTCTTCTCAATTTGAGCGAAATATGCATTTAACATTGCAATTACTTGAATTTGGTAAGCCCGTTTCAATTGGTTTAAATATGATTGATGTGGCAAAGCAAAGAGGAATTGTGATTAATGTAAAACGGCTATCAGAAATATTAGGTGTAACAGTCGTTCCTGTCATCGCAAGAACCGGAAAAGGCTGTGAAGAATTACTTACTACTCTTCATGAAGAGAAACAAAAAGAGAAAAAGCCATTCATTATTTCATATGGTGTACAAATGGATGAAGGAATTGGAGAGGTAATCGCTCTTTTAGAGACAGTGAATTATGAGCATCCGAGATGGTTAGCCCTTCAATTTTTAAGCAATAACGAAGTAGTAGAAAAAGAAATGAAAGCATTACCAATTTATAAGGAACTTATAGCCATTCGATCTCGTTTAGATGGAAAACTTGATTGTACGTTGGAAGAGCACATTTACAAGACTCGTGAAGCGTATATTGAAAAGTTAAAAACAAATGTTATGCAACATGAGAAAGAAGGAAAAATTCCTTTTTCAGAAAAAATTGATAGGTTAATTACGCATAAAATTTTAGGACTTCCAATCTTTTTAGCAGTTATGTTTTTTATTTTTCAGGTTACGTTTACGTGGATTGGTACACCTTTATCTGATATGCTTGATGGATTTTTTGGCGGACAACTTACTGATTGGGTTACAGCTGGGCTCACAAGTGTTGGGGCTTCTGACTTTATTCAAGCACTCGTTACAGAAGGTATTATTGCTGGTGTTGGTGCGGTATTAGTATTCGTTCCACAAATCTTTGCACTATTCTTCTTCATTTCATTATTAGAAGACTCAGGATATATGGCACGAATTGCAGTTGTTATGGATAGAATTATGGAGTTTTTCGGTTTAAACGGAAAAGCATTTATTCCGATGATTATCGGCTTTGGATGTAACGTTCCAGGTATTATGGCAGCGAGAACGATTGAACAAGAAAAAGAAAGGTTACTTACAGTTCTTGTAACACCGTTTATGTCTTGTTCGGCACGTTTACCTGTATATGCACTATTTGCGGGAGTTTTCTTCCCTCATAGTCAGGCGACTGTTGTGTTCTCTTTATATATCGCAGGGATTGTTCTTGCATTACTCGTTACAAAGATTATGTCTCTTACTATTTTAAAAACAGAAAAATCTATTTTTGTAATTGAACTACCACCTTACCGTGTGCCGCAAGCGAAAACGTTATGGCTCAGCACGTGGGAGAAAGGTAAAGGATTTGTTCGTAAAGCGGGTACATTCATCTTCGGTGGTTCTGTTGTCATTTGGTTATTAAACTATGCAGGTCCATCAGGATTTGGTGTTGATATGGGAGACAGTTTCTTAGCGATGATTGGTGGATTTATTGCACCACTTTTTGCACCGCTCGGTTTTGGAACGTGGCAAGCTGCGGCATCCCTTTTAACAGGATTTTTAGCGAAAGAAGTTGTCGTTTCTACGATGGCAATTATTTATGCGGTTAAAGAAGATGTGCTAGGAAATGTAATGGGAGCACATTATACTGCGCTATCAGCATATGCATTTATGTTCTTTATTTTATTATATGTTCCGTGCTTAGCGACAGTAGCTGTTATTAAACGTGAAACAGGGTCGATGAAATGGACAGTTTTCTCTGTCGTTTATCCGCTCGTTGTTGCTTATGTATTAACGCTCATTATATACCAAGTTGGGTCCTTACTCGGATTCTAGAAGGAGATGTATCGCGGTGATGGTCAATATTATAATTGGAGCTATCATTTTTGGTTATGCAGCATATACGTTAGTTAATTTTGTAAAGAGAAGTAAAAAGGGAAAATGCGCAGCATGCTCTTTAAGTAAGTCATGTCAGTCGCAAACTTGTAGTCCAGATATGGAGCAAATTGCTCAGAAATAGAAAAAAGCTTTGCGAATTTCGCAAAGCTTTTTTGTTTACTTTTTAATTTTTACAAGTTGTGATGCTTCTACTCCATTTGCTCCAGGTAATTCTTTGCTAGGGTCTTTATCAAATTTTAGAATACCTACAGATTTTTCTTCACCTTTTACATTTCCATATGCTGCGTCATCAACGATGGCAAACATATCTCCATAAGAACGGCCGTCACCGATAATTGTGTTACCTTCATATTTTAATTTCGCTCCATCAAGTGTAGCATTTTCAACTTTCTCTTTTGCAAATAATATACCTTGCTCTGCTGTTACAGCTGGTAACTTATCAATTGCTTTTGTATCATCATTTTTATCGACTTTTTTAAGTAGTTCTTTCTTAACGAGTTCTTCACCAGTTTTCTTATCCATTACAAGCACTTTTTTACCTTCAAGTGTTGCAACTTTCATTTTATATACATCTTTTTCTTTTACATCTTTTTTGTTTTTATCTGCGATTTGCTGAACTTGATCTTCCGTTCCGTATAATACTAAGCCGTTCGCTTTTTCTCCTAATAAAGAACAACCTGATAATGCTCCGAATGAAATTGCTGCTGCTAACCCGATTCCTACTAATTTTTTCATGATGATTTCTCCTTTTTATATGTTTTATAGTAAATACAGTTTTTGTATTAGTCCTTACAGTATGAGAAGCTTTTTTGCTATTCCGTTGCTTCTGGTATTAGTGTATAAGAAATATTGAAACGTAACTATCGAGTTAGCTTACAGTAACATTACAATTATGTAATTTAGTGAAATCGCGCAAAAATAAGTTAATTTTGGAGGCAGAAATAATAAGGATATAGTAGGAATACAATATTATATCTGGAATGTCATATTATATTAGTTGTATTTTGGAAATAACATGTAAGGACATCTTAGTTTTGTTATAATAAACACATAGGTTGTAAAAATGAATATTCTTACTGAAAAGGGAGATTTTTAATTTTCCAAGTAGTGAATTTGAAATATGAGGTATATCATAGGAGGAATTTGGATGTCTGTATTTAAACGATTAAGAGATTTAACAATGTCGAATGTGTATTCATTAATTGAAAAAGCTGAAGATCCAGTTAAGATGACGGATCAATATTTACGCGATATGCAAGCGGATGTACAAGAAGCTGAGAAAAGTGTAGCAGCTCAAATCGCACTTGAGAAGAAATTCAAAATATTATTTGAAGAGCAAGAAGCACTTGTGAAAAAACGTGAAGAGCAAGCTCATATGGCTGTTCAAGCTAGCAACTTAGATCTTGCGCGCCGTGCTTTAGAAGAAAAACAAAATGCAGAGCAAAAGATGAATGAGTATAAAGCGAGCTATGAGCAAAACAAAGCAGCTGCTGATAACCTTCGTCTTAAGCTAGAAGAAATGCGTAAGCAATTAACAGAGCTGAAAAATAAACGTGAAACACTTGTTGCACGTGTAAATGCAGCGAAAGCACAAAAGAATATTAATCAGGCGATGTCTGGATTTGATTCAAATTCAGCAAAAGCTGGTTTAAGCCGTATGGAAGAGAAAGCACTTCAATTAGAGGCTGAAGCAGAAGCAAGCGGTGAAATTTACAAGAAAGAAAAGTCGTTAGATGATGAATTCGCAAGCTTAAACAAAAATTCTGTTGTTGACGATGAATTAGCTCGTATTATGAAGCAGTACGAGAAATAATATAGAATAGACAAAGAAACCGACATGTCTGAAGAGAATTCATGTCGGTTTTCTATTACTTTTTTAGAGGAGGTTTTGTAATGACGTGGATGAATGTTTTAGCTATGCTTGTATGGACTGGAGCGAGTGCGGTACTTTTATTTGCAATTATGTGGGTTGATTCGATTTTTACAAAATACAATGATTTAAAAGAAATGAAAAATGGAAATACAGCAGTGGCAACGCGTTTCGTTATGAAATTATTTGCGCAAGGATACATTTTATCTCAATCTATAACGAAAGCGAATGACTTATGGCAAGCGCTTCTTGCCTCAGCAGTTTCATTCGTTATTTTATTAATTGTAGAAATGTTCATTGAGTTTGTGTTAAAGAAAATGTCTGGTTTAGATTTAGAAGAAGGAACGAAAGAAGGCAGCTTAGCACATGCGTTGTTAGCTGGTTCATTACATATCGTTGGTGCACTTATTTTAGGTGCTTGTTTATAAAGAGAAAAGGAGGGGTAGATTGTGAGTTTATTTAAACGTATTAAAAATATAATGAAGAGTCCGGAGCCGCCGAAGCCAGAAAAGAGTCTTTTAACGTTGGCTCCTGGCGATATGATTGAAGTCTCGTTAGTCATGTACGAATTAACTGGGAAAACGAGCATGCATTCTCGCAAGGAGATTATTTTAACTTTGCAGGATGGGAAAGATATTCGTTATTTGAAAATCGAAGACCGTGAAAATACGTATTACAAATTGTATACACCGATTGATGGTCGTTTAGATTCAATCGATGAAATTCCGACGACGATTGAAATGGATGATATAGAGTATCATATGGAAGAACAATATAATGGACGTGTTGTTGTTATGGGGAAAACACCATTCGCTGCTTCAGAAGAACAGTACGTATGGGAATTCCAATCTGATAACCGCAAATTATTACGTGTTGAATGGCAAAATGGTCGCACAATGATGTATGAGGGAGAAGTAATTATTCCTGCTGATGTACAAATCATAAGAGCAACATAAGGGGGGCGTAATCATGTCAAACCGATTGTTTACCATGATTAAATCGTTCGTGATCCCTATACTTGCTATCGTTACATTACTTGTTATTGCCGGTTATGCTTTATCGGGCTGTCAAAGTGGTCAGGCGAAGTCAATTCAGGACCGTTACCCACTAGAGTCTGTCGCAAAGGATGGTAAACAAGAATCTTACGTGTATAGGGCCGCCAATCGGTCAGTTCCTGAAGTTGCAAAGGAACTTATAGCCGAAAGGAAACCGAAGCAAGCATCTAAAGAAGACGAAAATCAAATGTTCCTCGTTTATTCTGATAAAATGTATAATTTACAAAAGGATAAAGAGAAACCATCTGATACGTTAATTGAAATAAGCAATGAAGAATTTGTCCGTCAAAATTACCAACCATCCTTCTTACAAGGATATATCATGGGCAGTATATTAAACGATATATTCGGTTCACGCAAATCATCATACGGTGATTATCGCGGATATAATGACAGACAAAATCATAAACCGGTGATCCCGGAAAGACCACCTACGAAAGAGGAAAAGAAAACCCCGCCTCCAATTACGAAGGAAGGGAAAGGATCTATTATTAAGCGAGGCGATAATGTAGATCCGAAATCATCTGTAGGTGATAAAGGAAGTATTACGGAAAAAGGAAGTAACAAGACGCCACCGCCTTCTACCGGAAGCAAAGGGAAAATTACGAAAAACCCGGGTGGCTCGAGTGGATCTGATGTGAAGCCGAAATCATCCATTAAAACCCCACCAAAGAATACGTCGCCCCCGAAAACAAGGGTTGGCGGTTCAGGGAAAATTATGAAGAGAAGATAGTATAGAGACTGAAAAGTGGAATTTGCTTTTCGGTCTTTTTATTATGGGAATTAATTCCTTATAGCTAGTACAATTAAGTTATAAGGAGGAGATTATTATGAGTATATATAAAAGGTTTAGTTTGATTATGTTCCTCGTCTTATTCCTCAGTTTGTTTATTAGCACAACGATGAAATTTCACTTTATAGTAGGTATTCTATGGATACTGTGTACATGTACTCTCTTTCTATATGTTCCGCTTCGCTTTCAGCATGAAGTGCCCGCCTTTCAAAAGTACGTCGATTGGATTAAAAGCGGGGGAAGATGGGGGGAGTAAAATATATCAACGGTTTTTCGATTATATCTATCGTAGCTCAAAATATATCAACGATTCGAAAAGGAATATCGATTTACCAACTTCATAATAAAAAGAGGGTGTGCTAATATTTTGGCACACCCTCTTTTTTCATAATGATTAATGAATATCACGTTTCTTAAAGTTACCGCCTTTTACTTCAGCTACGTCATAAACTGTAATAAAGGCATTAGGATCGATTTCATTAATCAGGTCCTTCATTTTACTTTCTTCTAAACGGTTAATTACACAAGAAATTTCTTTGAATTTCTCTCTTGAATAACCACCGTATACTTCGTTATACGTTGCGCTTCGGCCTAAACGATCGCGAATTGTTTCTACCATTAATTCAGGCTCTTTCGTGATGATTTTAAATGTTTTCGAACCACTTAAACCAACTTCAACGATATGAATCACTTTCGAAGCGATAAAGTAAGCAATTGCCGAAAGGATAGCCCCTTGAAGACCAAATACTGTTGAAACAAAAATAAAGACAAACATATTTAAGAATAAAATAAGGTCACTTGTTCCAAAAGGTAACTTACGAGAAAGTAATACAGCTAGCATATCGATTCCATCTAATGCGCCGCCGTTACGTAAGGCTAGTCCCATACCGAAACCGATAATAATACCACCAACAACTGTAACGAGTAGTGTATCGCCTTCAATAATAGCTGGTATTCCGTGCATGACAACGGTACCTATTGCTAATGAAGCAATCCCGATGATGGAATAAATTGCAAAGCTTTTACCGATTTGTTTATATCCTAACCAAACGAAAGGAATGTTAATAACTGCGATTAGAGCTCCTAATGGCAATCCAAATAATCTTGAACTAACGATACTTAAACCAGTCACACCACCGTCGGATACGTTATTTGGAATTAAGACAGCTTCTAATCCGTACGCTGTGATAAATGCCCCAATAATAATCATCAAAGCTTTTGAAGCAATTTTCAGCTTATTGGGCTTACTCTTGACAATTTTCTTCATGTAATTTCCTCGTTTCAAACTAGTTTCTTATTTGTTACGTAATTCACACCTAAATTCCATTTTAACATTTAATTTGAAAAAATTCTCCTTTAATGGATGTATGCAGGGGATATTATCACCATATTACCATTAAAATATTTTTGAAATTCGTATAAGAAATCCCATCCTTTTAAAGGATGGGATGTTGTTAAGAAAGTATAAAACTAACGACTGTTAGGAATAAAGCGAAACCTAAAATAGTTCCACATATTTTCATATGGCGCTTACGCCCCATAACGACAATTGCGACATATTCGCGAATCATTGCATTAGGCCAGTAATAAAAGGCTGTTTTTGATCCGATTCCTTGGCTATTAAGGCCAGCTTGTCTTGCATATATGCCAGCACGGAAAAGATGGAAATTATTCGTTGTAAAAATACTTTTATACTTACCTTCTGATTTTAAAGAATCCATAATTTCTTTAGAGAACGACATGTTTTGATATGTGTTTACAGAACGATTTTCTTGTACCGTATGTTCAAGCGGAATTCCTTTTTCAACAGCATAATTTTGCATCGCTTCTGCTTCCGGAAGACCTTCATCAGGCCCTTGCCCACCAGAGAAAATGATTGTTGGTGGTGTATTCACAGCGGCTTGCTTCCAATAAAAGTCGATTGCTTTATTAATGCGACTTGCAAGTAAGGGTGGCACTTTGTCATTAATTAAGCCGCTACCAAGAACGATGATGAAATCTTGATTACGTCTCGGTCTGTTGAATTGGTATAGAAAATAAGCGCTTAAGAAGTTAGATAAATGTATAAAGAAATACATAGTTACAAGAGAAATAGCAGCAAAAATAAATTGAAAATGCTCTGAGAATAAACTTGCTGGATTTATGATAGGGATTAGTACACAGAATAAAATCCCTAAAGCAGCAATTAAAGTTAAAGAGTTTGTAAAGCGTCTTCCTTCACGCCTCATCAAGATTCTCGCATTAAGAAATAGTCCAAACATTAGAGCAACGATGCCAAAAGGTATCATGAAAAGTAGAGCTAACATGGGTAGAATAACGATGAAATGTAAAGTGTTACTACCAGATGCAAACGAGGCGATTGCACAAAATAATAGAAATGAACAGAAAAAGGCATTAAATAAAAAGCCATTTATTATTTTTCGTGGATCTTTTAAGTAAGAGATAAGAAAAATAATAAACAATATAAGAGGAATGATTCCGAAAAACATAAATATAGTACACCTCAATTTGTATAATGTTTTATTGCATCCTTAATATTACATGATTTTGAAGATGTTGATAAAAAAATAACGATTTCGAATTTTCTCAATAACCGATATAGTTAAATATGGTAAAATATATTCAAAGTGATATATTAAAAGTAAAATGGTTGAAGAGGCACTCTGTGGAGTGTCTTTTTCTTTTTGGTATGTAATTATGCATATTATGTTTATTTTCAAGGGAAGAGGATTAAAATATAAGTTGTGGATACACGCTATAAAGCAGAATTTTATATTAATATTTACTTCTACTCTTTTTGTACCTAACAATCTTGTAACAATTCATGATTCTGTTTTCTAGTGTGTGTTTACAAAAAGCGGGATGGGGTATATATAAACAGGGGAAAGGACGTCTTCTTGAAAGGCGTCTTTTTGTTTCTTAGTATAGATAATTTCCACTATTAACGTAGTGCAAACTATCTATACTAAACATTAGCAATCTTCCGTATAAACATTATCAATTTACTATATATTCCAGTGGTGTTAACCTACATATGAAAGGCTTTCTTTTTCAAAATATTACCCCTAATAAATTTTTGAAAAAGTCAACTGTCTCCAAAATTGCTATTCATGCTTAGCAAAAAAGAATCCAGCTGGATTCTTTTTTGTGTTCGACAGAATATGACAAATTATATTTATATAATTTGTTATATTGTTAAATGGTTATTATGGAAAAAGAAGGAGACTTAAGTATGGGATTTAAAAAATTACTTTTAACAGGTGCAATTGTTGCAACTACAGCATTTACTTCAATCGGGACAGCGCAGGCAAGTATAGAGTTTAAAGATGTTCCAAACAATCATTGGGCTTATAAGGCAATTATGGACTTAGCAAATAAAAATATTGTTGCTGGATATGGAAATGGGATTTTTGGATTTGGTGATGATGTAACTCGTGAGCAAGTTGCAGCCCTTATGTTCCGTCAATTAAAGCCAGCAGTAAAAGAACAGTATAATAATCCGTATAAAGATGTTACTGATCGTTCGACTCAGTTTAAAAAAGAGATTCTTGCTTTAACAGAGATCGGTGTATTCGCTGGAGATGACACAGGGAACTTTAGGCCAAAAGATTCGTTAACTCGCGATGAAATGGCACAAATTTTAACAAAAGGGTTTCAATTGCAAATTAGAGGGGATCATAATTTCCCGGATGTAGATAGAAATGGATGGGCGAATCCTGCGATTACTGCAGTTAAATCAAATTATATTACAGCTGGAACTGGTGATGGTAAATTCGCACCTAGAATGCATGTAAGTCGTGAGCAATATGTTCAGTTCTTATATAACGCGACATTACCACTTGAAGAAAGACCAGGAGCAAGACAAGAACAACCACAACCAGAGGTGAAGCCGGAACAAAAGCCAGAACCAAAACGCTTTGCTAACTGTAAAGAAGCAAATGATGCTGGAGTTTACGATATTACAAGAGATAGTCCGTATTACGGTAAGCATTTAGATCGTGATGGCGATGGAATTGCTTGTGAGAGAAAGAAGAGCGGTAAATAAGAAAAAAGCACTCAGCCTGAGTGCTTTTTTCTTATTCACACATGCTATTTTTTTAGGCGATTCTCATAGAATGGGAGTAACGAAATGAAAGTAGGTGATAAAATGCCAGCTATTGTGGAAGGGGTTATTATTGAGAACTGTAATGGGACAATTAACTTAGGTGATAAATATAACGTACATCCAATTGAAAAAACGAAAGCTTATAATGGATCGGGATCTTCAAATACCGGATTAAATGTGAGGACATTCAGTGGTATTAGTACGGCAGATGTAACGGATAACGATGTGTATGACCAAGTAATTCAATCTACGTTATAATTTTTATATGTAAAATTGCATAAAATGATGTGCTTGCCCTGTGATACAATTTAGTTGTGAGCTGTTAGTGATTCTTCTTTATCATAGTTGTTAGATTAGAAATGTAACATCTTATCGAAAATCATACGTAAAATAAAAAAGACACTTCGCTCGAAGTGTCTTTTTTATTTTAGTGATATCCTTTAGCAGAGTCTTTATGAATTTTATTTTTAAATATGCTGTAGCTCCAAAGCTGATATCCAATAACGATTGGTACCATGACGATTGCAACGAAGAACATAATTTTTAAGTTTAATTGACTACCAGCTGCGTTGTATAACGTTGTACTATAAGCGTCGTTAATACGAGATGGTAACATTCTTGGGAACATACCTGCAAAACCAGTTGTCATAAACATTGCGATTGTTAAGCAAACGAATGTGAATGCAAGGCCGATTTTATGTTTGTACACCATAATAAGTGTGAGTACACTCATTAACATTGCAAGTACTGGAAGAATGAATAGTACAGGATATTCCGTGAAGTTTTGGAATAAATTTGTACGATTTGCAGTTGCGACATAGAAGATAGCTAAAATGATAGCAGCTGCCATTGAAAATGGTCTTGCGATTTTATAAGCACGATCAGATACTTCGCCAGTTGTTTTAATCATAATCCAAAGGGCACCAGATACGACGAATATAGCAGTGAAGAAAAGACCACCTAAAATACCATAATGGTTTAGTAAGCTAAGTAAAGTTCCTTCATAACCATCTTTTCCGATTTGCAGCCCGTAATACAGGTTAGCGAATGTAACACCGAATAAGAAGGCGATTAGGAAACTACCAATTGTAAATGCCCATTTACAAGTTTTTTGCCAAATTGGTGAATCGTCTTTATGCATAAATTCAAGTCCAGCGGCACGAGCAAATAGTGCAAGTAATACTAAAAATAGTGGTGTATATAGGTAGCTAAACATATTTGCATATGTGACTGGAAAGGCAGCAAATGTTGCACCACCAGCTGTAATTAACCATACTTCATTACCACCCCAGAACGGGCCGATAGCTTCTTGTAATTGATTTCGTTCTTGTCGGTCTTTCGCAACGAATGGGAAAATCATTCCGTTACCGAGTGCGTAGCCATCAAGAATGAAGTACACTGTCCAAATTACACCCCATAAACCGAACCAGATAATTGCAAGCATATCATGAGACATGAGCTGTACCTCCTTCAGTAGCAGGTTCTTCTAATGCAGCGGGTCCTTTTTTCGCGAACTTCAGCATTAAGTATACGTCTGCAATTAAGAGTAAAGTGTAGAACAATATTAAACTAATTAATGAGAACCAAATTTGTGGAACTGATATAGGTGACACGGATTCTGCTGTACGCATTAGTTTATAAACTGTCCACGGTTGACGACCTACTTCAGCGACAATCCAGCCAGCATTAATTGCGATATATGGAAGTAAAACAGACCACATTGTAATTTTTAAATAACGTTTTGAGTTTTCTAGTTTTCCTTTTCGGTTTAAATAGAAACCGTACCAAGTTAATGCCATAAAGAACATGCCAAGTGCAACCATTAAGCGGAAGCTATAGTACACGAGGTTAACATTTGGACGTTCATCTTTCGGGATATCTTTTAAACCAACAATTTCGCCATCAAATGAGTTTGTATAGAAGAAGCTTCCTAGTTTCGGAATAGTAAGGAATTCAAAGTTTTTTTCGTTTTTTACATCAGGAATTTGAACAATCGAGAATCCTTGTCCTTTTCCAGTTTCCCAAACAGCTTCCATCGCAGCACCTTTAGCTGGCTGGTATTTAGCTGCTGATACACCAGACTGATGACCCATAAACGGTGTAACAGTTGCAGCGAATAAACCTAACATTAAACCAAATTTAAATGATTTTTTGAAGAATTCAACTTCGTTTTTACGTAATAAATGATAGGCACTAATCGCCATAACGAAGAAAGCACCAACGATATAACAACCAATTACCGTATGGAAGAACATGTTCCACGCATATGGATTTGTAACAAGTGCCCAGAAATCATTTAATTCAGCGCGGCCGTTACGTACGACGTAGCCAACTGGGTTTTGCATAAAGCCGTTTGCTGTAATAATCCAAAGGGCAGAAATATTTGTTCCAAGTGCAACCATCCACATACAGAAAGCACGGAACTTTGGTGAGATTTTGTCTTTACCGAATAACCATATTCCCATGAAAGTAGATTCTAAGAAGAAGGCAACGAGTGCTTCGATTGCGAGAGGTGATCCGAAAATATCTCCCATATATTTGGAGTACTCAGACCAGTTTGTTCCAAATTGGAATTCCATCGTAATTCCGGTTATAATCCCCATTACGAAGTTAATTGTAAATAATTTACCCCAGAAATTTGCCATTTTGCGGTATGTTGGATTCAATGTGCGGGCGTATTGAGTCTCCATACATGCTACTAAAATAACAAGTCCGATTGTCAAAGGTACAAATAAAAAGTGATAAAAAATAGTAATTGCAAATTGAAAACGACTTAGTAACAGAACGTCGGACATAATAAATATTCACTCCTTTTTTACATTATCTACAATCAGTTTATAGTGAAAAAACGTTTAAAGTATGTGAGACTTGTTACAAAGGTGTGTGTATATTTTGAAAGAATTATGTCGATTATCTGAAAATATCCTTTTTTTACTATAAAGCAATATCCTTTTTGAGTTTTTCAAATTTTGGTACACTACATATGTAATGTAAATGAGAGAAAAGAGGGTTCTTTACTATGAAGTCATTAGAAGAGATTTTACAATACAATGAAAAATTTGTTGAAGAGAAAAAATACGAAGAGTATGAAACAGGGAAATTTCCAAACAAAAAGATGGTAATTATCTCTTGTATGGATACTCGTCTTGTTGAATTATTACCGAAAGCAATGAATATGCGTAACGGTGATGTGAAAATTATTAAAGTAGCAGGTGCTGTTATTTCACATCCGTTTGGAAGTATTATGCGTAGTATTTTAGTCGCTGTATATGAGCTTGGAGCTGACGAAGTATGTGTTGTCGGTCACCATGATTGTGGTATGGCAAAAATTCAAGCAAGCAGTACAATTGAAAAAATGAAAGAGCGCGGCGTAACAGAAGAGAAATTAGATACACTTCGTTATTCTGGAATCGATTTAGAAAGATTCTTACAAGGGTTCTCTAGTGTAGAAGAAAGTGTAGAACATAGTGTGTCAATACTTCGCAACCATCCGTTACTTCCGGAAGAAGTACCTGTTCACGGTCTTGTTATAGATCCTGACACAGGAAAATTAGATTTAGTTGTAAATGGTTACGAAAATTAAGAATTTACTTTGTCATCCTTTTTATCTGGGACAGGATCAAATCCTCCTGGATGGAAAGGGTGACATTTTAATATACGCTTACATGTAAGCCAAAATCCTTTGAAGGCACCGTGTTTTTGAAACGCTTCTAATCCATAATGAGAGCAAGTCGGATGAAAGCGGCACGTTGGCGGTGTCATCGGAGAAATGAACTTTTGATAAAAGCGTATAATACCGATAAAAATCTGTTTCATAATAGTCTCCTTTTCAGCATAGTCTTAAAGTATTATAGCACGACAGTACATAATTCTTTACTAATGTCGATTTCCGTTATATCATATTGGATATAACGGAATTAAATTAAAAGCGGGAGAGATGTTGTATGCCATCAGTAGAAAGCTTTGAATTAGACCATACGATTGTAAAGGCGCCTTATGTAAGACATTGCGGAGTCCACAATGTAGGTAGTGACGGTATTGTAAATAAATTTGATATTCGTTTCTGCCAACCGAATAAACAAGCAATGAAACCAGATGTTATTCATACGTTAGAACATTTATTAGCATTTAATTTACGTAAATATATTGATCGTTATCCGCATTTTGATATTATCGATATTTCACCAATGGGTTGCCAAACAGGATATTATCTTGTAGTAAGCGGAACACCGACGGTTCGAGAAATCATTGATTTATTAGAACTAACATTAAAAGATGCGGTTCAAATTACAGAAATTCCAGCTGCAAATGAAACACAATGTGGCCAAGCGAAGCTTCACGACTTAGAAGGAGCACAACGCTTAATGAACTTCTGGCTAAGCCAAGATAAAGATGAACTTGAGAAAGTGTTTGGATAAAGTGAAACTGCCTGTGAAAGGGCAGTTTTTTTATTTTGTTAAGAGAAAACTTGCTCTTCTTTTATGAAAGTATACTAGACACTCCAACATATAAAATAAAGACAGAACCGAGAAAATAAACAAATGCTTTTGCTTTTTGCTGCTCTTTTATTTCATCAATTCCAAAAAGGATAAACATAATACTTAAAAAGATAAATACGAATGGTAAAAGCATAGGGAGGTTTGCAAAGAGGTTAAGTAGAGCGAGAATGAGGGCAATAGTAGCTATTATAATTCGAATGTTTTTTAACATATAATCCTCCTTTAAATAGACAAATTAACGAAGTATTTCTGAGATACCTAGATATAAAACTGCTGCACCGACTAAAAAAGCGAGCGTACTACTTACTTTTTTATGTTCCATCATTTCCTCTATACTTACAATGAAAGCCATACCGCCTAAAAAGATAAACATATAAGGCATAATTCCTCTATTTCCAGCAATAAAACCATAGATTGCTATAGATAAAGCGATAAGTGAAAAAGTAATTCGAACTCCTTTTAGCATAAAGAACCCTCCTTCTATTTTATGTATGTAATGATGAGAACAATCCAAGAGAATGCTCCAGCAACAATGCAAATAAATCCGGTTCCTGAATCCTTCTTTTTTATTTGCTCAATTGCGATGAGAAACATTAAAGCTCCTAATAGAAATTGTGAAAGTGGTAGAAAGTTATTTTGACCTGTATAGAGCCCAATTGCCGACATAATTATCACAGTGAGTGCGATTGCGATGCGAAGTATACGAAGCATACTATGATTCCTCCTTATTATTTTTCGAGTAAGGGTTATCTTCTAGTTTATCAATCGAATGTTTGTAAGAATAGCCTTTATTAATCGTCATAACGGAGAGTACTAATATGATCAGTACGATTATAATGCCGATAATTAATATTTTGAGCATGAAATCCCTCCTTTTCTTTATTTTACATAATTTTGTAATTGATGAAAACAATAGAAATTAAAAGGATGAAAGAAGGGTGTTACATGGAGAATAAAAAAACATATTATATATCAGTTGGAAATGGTCAAATTTCGCAAGTGAAGACGGCGGATACGTATAATTTTGAAATTTATGCAAATGACGAAGAGATTACGGAGTTAAGAGAGTATTTTGATCAAGCGTATGAAGAGGACTTAGGTTCGTATGTACGCTCCCACGTTCCATTCGTTGAGTATCATCACGATTCGAATAATGATCGATATGATGAACAACTACAAAAAGCATATAAAATGATTTATGATCTAGGGAATCATGAAACGAAAGAATTAGTCGCACAAATGGGAATAATCAATGGATTGTAATTGGATAATATTATGCAGAAAAGCGAGAATATGCTACAATTTGTGGTAGGAAAAACTTGTAATCATCAATAGGGGAGTAATGGCATGTACAAATTTAAAGATTATTACCACAACACTGTACAATTATCGTTTGAACGTTACCCATTTTCTCCTGAGCCAAAGCATGTTTGGGTTGTATGCCGGTACGGGGATCAATGGTTATTAACGCATCATTTACGCCGTGGTCTTGAATTTCCAGGTGGTAAAGTAGAACTCGGGGAAACACCGGAAGAAGCGGCAGTTCGAGAAGTTCATGAGGAAACCGGCGGCATAGTTTCTGATTTAACTTACTTAGGGCAATACAAAGTATCCGGAAAAGACAAAATAATCATTAAAAACATTTATTTTGCAACAATTAGTGCGGTAGAGCAACATACGCATTACGAAGAAACGAAAGGGTCTGTTTTATTAAAAGACATTCCTGATAATATTAAAACTGATAGAAAATTTAGCTTTATTATGCGCGATGATGTATTAGCGCGTACGATGAAACATATAGAAGAAATCGGCTGTTTTACGAAGTAAAGTGGCCGGTTTCTTTTTTTGCGTTCAAGAATAAATGTAAATATATCTTTATATACATTTGGGTATATTATACAATTTTGTGAGGATATCTTTACTTGTTAGGAGGGGAAAAGATGGATAACAGAAAAGAAACAACAGTTTCTGTTTCAATGGTTAAATTAAATTTCTATTCATTTTTTATAATATTCGCTCTGGCGATTGGAATTAGTTATCTGCATACAATTCTTTCAGGCGGGTTTCAAATTGAAATTACGTTACCGATCATGTTTCTTTTTATTATCGCAATGCTTGTTCTCGTTTGTATTCATGAGGCATTACATTTAATAGGATTTCGCTATATCGGAGGTGTTCCGTGGAGTGAATTAAAATGGGGCGTCAATTGGAAATTGGGTGTGGCATATGCTCATTCTAAAAAAGAAATTACAGTAAAGCAAATGAAGAAAGTATTAATGTTGCCATTTTTACCAACTGGAATTTTACCAATTGTATTGGGATTAGCTATGAATCTGGAGCCACTCTCATTTCTAGGGATTCTACTAACAGCAGGCTGCATTGGTGACATTGCTTTATATCAAAAAGTTTCAAAATTTCCAGATGATGCGCTAGTGATAGATCATCCGAGTAAACCGCAGTTTACAGTTTATGAGTAAAGCAGTCCAAAGAACCTCTCTTCCGTAGAGTGGTTCTTTGGACTGCTTTATGTTTTTTTTATTTCCACCTCTAAAAACGAAAGCACCTCTAATAAATCATCCACGACACGTGAATGTTCAAAGTCACCCCAAAATGAATCTCTCTTCCAAACGCCAAGAATCCCTACTTGTTCAGAACCAAGCACATCATTTTCTGGATGATCTCCAACGTAAATACATTCTTCTGCTTTAACATTTAGCTTTTGCAAAGCTCGTTCGAAAATCTCAGGGTGAGGCTTTTTAATTCCTTCCGCTTCTGAAACAAGAATCGTGCTTGTATACGTATGTATGTTTAGTGCTCGAAGGTTGCTCATCTGAAATTTAGTAAAGCCGTTTGTAATAATACCAATTTTAATGTTTCGCTGTTTTAATTGTTGAAGTAGTTCATGCATGTTTTGGAAAGGAATACAATGATGTTGGAAGTTTGTAATGTAGTCGTGTAGCAGTTGCTCTTGCGTTAAAGTGGTAATGTTGTATTCGCAAAGGAGAGTGGAATATACTTTATCTTTCCACGTGTAACCATTATTGTCGAGTTCGAGAAAACGAGAGCAATACTCGAATTTTTCTATGTTTATCAAATGAAAGGCGAAGCGATTATATTGATCACGAATAAATTGCTCTAAAGATTGACAACGATCTAATAGTGTTCCATCTAAGTCAAATAAGACTGCTCGAATCATGGGAAATCTCCATACAGTTTTTATAATTAATTATCGCATATTCGTTAAAAAATGATTATGATATTTTTGTAGAATGGAATAATGGAGGGGCGTATGAAGAAACTGTATGGCAAGTTAATGTGTTTTATGATTTCAATGGGCTTAGTAGCTGGATGTGATATGTCGGAGCAAACTTCGAAAAGAGAGAAAAAAGATGTGTGCGAAACGACAGAAGAATGCACACAAATAGGTGATAAAACACTTCAAAAAGTATATAAAAAGATAGATGGGCTTGCAGAACTTGAAGTACTAGAGGATTATGATTTAGAAGGACATTCAAGTAACGATATGAAAGAAGCAGAAATGAAAAAAAAGGATGATGAAAATTATTTCTTTTTAGCTTCTTATTATATTGATGGTGATGAAATTGTAGATCCTTATTTCGATAAACTAGATCGCAAACGATTGAATAGGGCTTTTGCGGAGGATAAGGACGCGAAAGAAGAAGTATTAAAGCAACGTCAAGATAGGGATTATCATGAATCGTTATGGGAGATGTATAGCACGCTTATTCCTGCTAAGTATCGCACTGACATAAAAGAGTTTGATATGGTAACAGATGGATACGATGGAATTGTGGCTCATGTTATGCCGAGTATGGAGTATCCGAAAGAGTGGACCATTAGTTTAGATACGCTTGATTCTGCAGTAAATATCGATCAAGTGATGAAAACATTAATACATGAGACGGCTCACGTATTGACGCTGGGACATAAACAAATACCAGTAAATGAAAAGTACTTAAAGGCTTTTGAAGAAGATAAAGATATTTCATCATACCAAAATAAATGTAAATCTCTTTTCTTACAAGAAGGATGTGCGAAGGAGAGCTCTTATATAAATCAATTTTATAATTCTTTCTGGAAACCAATTGACCAGGAGTGGACAGAAAAGAAAGTGGAAGAAAGCGAAGAAGCTCAAATTGAATTTTTTAAGGAAAAGCATGGTGAGTTTGTTTCACTGTATGGGACGACAAATGTAGCAGAGGATATTGCGGATACATTTACAGCGTTTATTTTACAAGATTCAAAAAAGGTGAAAGAAGGAACAGAATTAAAATATAAAAAAATTGCTTTCTTCTATCAATTCCCCGAGCTTGTAAAAATGAGAGCGGAAGTGTTAGCGGGATTATATGATGTTTCGAAAACGATAGAACAACCAAGTGGACACTAATGCGAATTATGTGTTCGATATATTTTAGCCAAGGGAAAACGTGAAGAATTATAGTTCTTTGCGTTTCTTTATGTTGATAAAATTGAAAATTCTGTCTTTTTTCAAAAAGAAGAAGGAACTGAATCATTTAAATAGAATTAGTATAAAAACGTCACAAATTAGACACAATTATAATGCGCATAGTATAGGGGCTATAAGTTTACTCTCGAGGAGGTAATGAAACGTATGAAAACGATTCTTGCTGTTGCTGGTCTCATTTGGGTAATGTCTCACGGTTTTCCGATTTTTGAAGGGGAGCAAATTCGTAGTGCATTAAATAAAGAGTTTAATGATTATCATATTATTGATCGAAAAGATAATGTCGTTACGGTGCGTGTGAAAGATTGTTTCCATACAGTTACGGTTGCTAATGGAAATATTGCAGATGATTCAAAAATGTGTGATAAAAGGTAAGAGAAAGAAGCTGACTCTAGCATATCGCTCTAAGTCAGCTTTTTTTTCGTTTTCCAATAAGGAGTTTTTCAAATGCCTCGACAAATACATACATAAGAGTTGCGAGGACGCAAGTGAGCAATACACTGAGCAAGACGAGTGTGAAGTTAAAGACTTGGAATCCATAGCTAATTAAATAGCCAAGTCCTTGTTTAGAAACGAGGAGTTCCCCGAAAATAACACCGACCCATGATAAGCCAACATTCACTTTTAACGTTGAAATAATTGCAGGGAAAGATGAAGGGAGAATAACGTGCTTATAGCATTGCCATTTATTTGCGCCAAATGTGTCCATGACCTTAATATAGTTGGAATCGACTTCTTGAAATGCGCTGTAAATAACGAGAATGGTAATGATGATAGAGATGATTACCCCCATTGCGATAGAGGATGAAATATTTGGACCGAAAATAACAATGATGATTGGACCGAGTGCAACTTTTGGCATTGCATTTAGGACGACGAGATAAGGATCAAGTACGCGGGCCAAAAGTGGCATCCACCAAAGGAGAGTAGCAATAATAGCCCCAAGTACAGTTCCGAGAATGAAGCCTACTCCTGTTTCAAGTAATGTCGTCCATATGTGGACCCAAAGTGAACCGTCAATCCATTTCGTTAAAAAGAGATACCAAATACTTGAAGGAGAGCTAAAGAGTAAAGGATCAATCCATTCTTTGTTACTAGCTATTTCCCATAGTGCAAAGAAAAGAACAAGAAGTACAAGTTGTAAAGAGCGAGCTAACCATGCATGTTGTCTTTCTTTTTTTCGAAACTGTTCATGTAGTTGTTTTATATTATCCAAGTCGTTCCAACTCCTTCCATATTTCTTGGAAGAGGGATGGGAAGTCATGGTGGTGGCGTGCTTCTAATGGCGATAAGGAACGAATACTTTCTGGGACGATGAACGTTTTTGCAATTTTTCCAGGGTTCGCCTGCAGCAAATAAATACGATCACTCATCGCAATTGCTTCTTCAATATCATGTGTCACAAGTAGGGATGTTTTCTTATAGTTACGTAGTAATGTGAAGACGAGATCTTCTAGTTTTAATTTTGTTTGATAATCAAGAGCGGAAAATGGTTCATCTAGCAATAAAATTTTTGGGTCGGTCGCTAATGTTCGAACGAGTGCAGCACGTTGGCGCATACCACCGGATAGTTCACGAGGGTATTGCTGTTCTATATCATATAGGCCGACTTGTTTTAAAAGCTTTAATGTATGTTCTTTCGTATTTTCATCATAAACCTTCCGAATATGAAGTCCGAGCATAATATTTTCTTCAATTGTTTTCCACGGAAACAAGTAATCTTGCTGGAGCATATAGCCCATAGAGGGGGTCTTAGTTGTAATCGGTTCACCATCTAAAAATACGATACCTTCAATTGGATCAAGTAGCCCTGCGATGATGGAGAGGAGCGTTGTTTTTCCGCAACCACTTGGACCAAGGATTGAAATAAATTCGCCTTCGTCTACTTGCAAACTCATATCTTCAAGAATAAGTTTGGCATTTTCTTTTGCAAAAAAACAGTGAGAAACGTTACGTATTTGTAAAAAGCTCATACACTTCGCCTCTATTTCTTAATAACGTTTTCGGCAATTTTTGTATTGACGAGCGCTTCATGTGGAACTTCTTTTTGTAATTCACCAGATTCTTTCATAATCGTTTGGAGTTGTTTCCATTCTGCATCATCTAATAATGGATTTGTCGCATAAGAATGTTGTTTTTTGTAGCGCTCAATTACTTTTACTGAAATGTCTTTTGAAGTGTCTTTAAATAGTGGTGAAACGGCATCGGCAATCTCTTCTGGACTATGTGTATCAACCCATTGCTGCGCTTTATATAGTGCGCGCGTGAATTTTTCTGCAGCAGCTTTATCTTTCTTTAAGAAACTTTCTTTTGCCATAAACGTTGTATAAGGGACAGTACCAGATTCAGCTCCGAAAGACGCGACGATATAACCTTTTCCTTCTTTTTCAAGTATACTTGCAGTCGGTTCAAAGAGCTGTACAAATTCTCCCGTACCAGATGCAAAGGCATTTGCAATATTAGCAAACTCGATATTTTGAATTAAGTTCGTATCTTTGCGAGGGTCAATGCCATTTTTCTTTAAAACGTATTCACCAACCATTTGCGGCATGCCGCCTTTACGCTGTCCTAAAAACGTAACGCCTTTTACATCGTTCCAATTAAAAGAGTCTAATTTTTTACGGGAAACTAAAAATGTACCATCTGTTTGTGTAAGCTGCGCAAAATTAATGACAGGATCTTTTGCTCCTTGTTGATGAACATAAATAGACGTTTCTGAACCAACGAGAGCAATATCAATTCCGCCAGATAAAAGGGTGGTCATCGTTTTATCTCCGCCAGCTGTTGTTTGTAAGTCAATATTTAAGCCTTCATCTTTAAAAAATCCTTTTTCAATTCCAACATATAATGGTGCGTAGAAAAGAGAGTGTGTAACTTCGCCAACGCGAATTTTTTGAGCTTGTTCTTTCGTACTTTCCTTTGTACTACTACAAGCAGCGAATGTGAAAACAGCTAGTAACATGATGCAAAAAACGGTTATTAATTTTTTCACTATATGACACCTCCTAGAAGTCAATCTACAAGCATAATATGTAGGTAAGTGCCCATATGTGAGTATAGATAGCAGGAATTTTTCGGGTAATAAAGAAGTACAAATATAAGGGGTGATAAAATGGATTACGAATACGATGATAGCGTACATTTACATCTTGATTATTTCGGAACTGAATGTGATATGGAATCGATTGCTTATAAGAGGAAGCATGAAGACGTGTGGGATGTGTATTTTAATTTTGGAGTATACGGTCTTCAGAAAGAGGAGATAGAGACAGGTCGGTTTATGGACGAATATGCCGGTTATTACGTTTTTTCTGTAAATGCTCGTGATTTGAGCTGGGAGTTTGGAAGTGCTCAGTTTGAGGAATGGGTTTTGAAGAACCATATAGTAGAAAGAACGCTTCAAAAATAGGGAGGAATTTTGTGTTTGAATTTCTCATCTTATTGCTTATTTGTGTAATTGGAATTTACATCATGCAAGTGCTCACTTACCGATTCGCAAAGAAAAATATTCATAAATATAAGGAAATGAAATGGATTCATATGTGGCTAGACATGACTATGAAAAAGGGTCCGAGATTAGATTTGTTTGATTTTGTACTTATAGTAATCGTAAGTATCATATGGAAAATATGGATGCTTCCTCTTGTATAGTAAACATGCTAATCATCGTATCCTAATAAATAACGAGAAGAACCTGTCACACGACAGGTTCTTCTCTATTTGGAGCATGTAGTGTTACATGGGAAATCCAATATATACGACAAATTACGACAAAGGGATTCATACATATTTGTTATTCTATTAAAGGTCATTATTTGTAATGTATATATAGGAGGATTTTTTAATGTTAAAAAAATTATTATTATTTTTACTTACGGGCTTATGTGTAGTTGTTTTAACAGCTTGTAAAGATGAAGAGGAAAAGCTGAAGGTAGCGGAAGAACAGAAAATAGATGAGAAGAAAGTTGAAGAAGATAAGAAGGTAGAAGAGGAAAGCAAACAAGAAGAGCAGCAAAAGGAAGAGGAAGAAAAACGTAAGCAAGAAGAGCAGCAAAGAGTAGAGGAAGAAAAACGTAAGCAGGAAGAGCAGCAAAGAGTAGAGGAAGAAAAACGTAAGCAAGAAGAGCAACGAAGAGTAGAGCAAGAAAAACGTAAGCAAGAAGAGCAACAAAGAGTAGAGGAAGAAAAACGTAAGCAAGAAGAGCAGCAAAGAAGAGTAGAGGAAGAGAAACGTAAGCAAGAAGAGCAACAGAAGATTCAGCAACAACAGTCTGCACGACAAGAGAGAACACAAAAACAAGAAAAAACAACAGAAGCAACGGATGGTAAACCGACAAGATCACAAATCTCGGTTGGTTCACATGTAGTTATTCAATTAGATAAAGATTATAGTAAAACAGTGAGCGGTGTTGTGAAAGATATTTTAACAAACACGGAAACACATACGTACGGAATTAAGGTTCGATTACAAGATGGACAAATTGGCCGTGTTCAAAGTGTTGGATAAATAAAAAAAGAGGTCGTCCATTTTTGGACAACCTCTTTTTTTATTATGCTTGGCTAGTGCGGAAAAATGGAAGCTTCTGCACAGCGTAAACTAACCCGTATGCAAGAATTAAGCACATAAGAGGGTTAATGAAAAATCCGTAGCGATTAATTGCTAAGAATAAGTTTGAGAAGATGATGTAAATAACAGAACTTGCTACTAGCATCATAACGCGCTTATGCTTAAATGAATTTAGCATGAAGCAGAAACTGCTCAAGAATGTACCGATGATAAAGACTCTATGACACATTTGTATAAAGTTATGAATACGGTATTGGTCTACAGCAGGAGCTGTTTTGAATAATTCAATTGTTTTACCGACAGTGAACCAAGAGAACCAATATGTGAAGTCCGTTTTAAATCCATTTTTGATTAAATCTTTTGCGTATGCATTTTTATCATCTAAACCCTGGGCTTTCATTTGGTTAACTACATTTTCATAGCCAATTTTGTTAAATGGATCTGCACCGGCAATTAATGGGTCCGCACCTTGGGTTGAGAATAAGATAAATTGATTGAACGCTAAATAGTTACGAACAACCCAGGCACCGATAATAAAGAACGGGCCAATGAACCATAATAATCCAATTCGAATTGAGTCTTTAAATCCATATGTGAACAAGACGACAAGAACAGGAATGAGCATCATTGGAGCTGGATTTGGGCGGAACATAAGTAAAATGGAAACGACAATTCCAAACCATATATGGAATTTTGCTTTATTGTATTTCCATGCGAGAACAAATACATACACGCTTAACGATAATAAGAATATTGAAGGAACTTCTGTTAGTAATGTACGGAAGTATGTATAGTTACTGGGATAAATAGCATATAAAATACTCGCAACAATTCCATAAATATTCTTTTCAAATAACTCTTTCCCTATTAAGAATACTAATAACACTGTGCAAAGGTTTAGTATCATATTAATAACAGTTGCTACGTAATAGTAAGGAAGTGATGTAACATCAGAAATAATCATAGCACCAGCTAATAATAGCGGCTGACCTGGTGTGATGTATGCATTTTTTCCAGGCACTTCACTAGGTTCTAAATAAACATAGCCAAATACACCATGTTTTAATAATTGTTCAGCTGTTAACGAATAGTTAAAGGCATCATTTGCACCATATGTTACTTTGACTAACTCTCCATCTAATCCTGGCTGTTTTACTAGACAAAAAACGTGCAGTAGGAAAGAAAGCGCCAAAATTGCATATACCGCTTTAGGTAGATTTTTAAACTTATTTAGCAAAAATGAGCATCTCCTTTTTTATTGTTTCTTTCGTATTTTCATGATAAAACCCTATTGGTATTAAGGTTTTCCAAAACATAGTTATTATATCATAAAGTGGAATGAAGGAATTTAGTTTTTTAAGAATGAATAGTTGGTATTCCAAAAATTAACTGTTGATTAAGGGAGAATTAAGAAACTACAGTTATAGTAGAATCCAGTGTGAAGACGAAATGCATGAAGTATGTTATCTTAATAGAAACTGTTTTTACGGTGCGGGGTGAAATTAATAAACAGAAAAGAGGGAATGAATTGAGGTGTGATTTTTCATTTCATCAGCCAAGAAGAAGTATATTAATTTCAGCGATGTTAAGTGGCCTAGTAACCCTATATGTAATACCCACACTTTTCTTGATTTTAAAATATTTTAGTTTAGATACGATGAAAGATATGTTAAATCAAAAAATTGTCTTAAGTATAATGACAATTTTGATGTGGATTGTACTATTGTATGTTGCGCATTTGAATAAAGATATTGTTAATAAATTCAAACGGATTATTAGGATTTATATTAGAATGTTTTTAGTAGCGCATGTGGTTACTTTGCTTTTTATTTTCACGCAAAATAATATGAATCTCGTAAATACACTGAATTGGATTTACAATTATAACGCACAGTTTATATTTAGTTTAATTGTAATTTATGCGATATATGTTTTGGTGTATAACGTGCTTGGGAAAGTTTTTTTGAGTACTATTTTGACAAGCATTTTGCTAATCATTTTGGCTATTGTAAATCACTTTAAAATTGTTTTTAGGGGAGACCCACTATATCCTTCTGATTTTACACAGATTGGACATATGCAATCTGTTATACCAATGGTGATGGATTATTTTAGTTGGGGTTATATTCTTCTCGTTATTGTAAGTGTTGTTGTCTGTATTTTGGCAGGTATGTATGTGAGGAAGTATATTCGAAATGTAAAAGTTCATGCAGGCGTACGAGTACTATTTATAATAGGATCCGTTTTTATTTTATATGTGTATGGTAATTTTACGAATACGTTTATGAATAAATGGTTTCAAAAGTCAGGTATAGAGTTCGTTTTGTGGGATCAAAATGAAAATTATGCTTCAAATGGTTTTGTGCTAGGATTTATAAGTAATTTAGATACGACAGTTATTGAAAAGCCGAAAGATTATTCAAAAGAAAATATGCTTCAAATAGCAAACGATATAAAGAAACAATATAGTAGCAATATAGGGGTGCAGAAACAAAAAGAGAAACCAAATATTATTTTTGTAATGAGTGAGTCGTTTTGGGATCCAACGAAATTAACGAACCTGTCCTTTAGTGAAGATCCTTTACCTAATTTGCATCATTATATAGAAAGTTTTCCTGGTGGACAAACTATTTCTCCTGCATTTGGAGGAAATACTGCAAACGTTGAATTTGAGGCATTAACGAGTTATTCAATGAGTTTGTTAAAACCAGGCTCTATACCATATCAGCAAGTTGTTACAAATAAGAAAGAAATTCCATCAATTCCTCGAGCTTTGAAAAAAGAAGGGTATTATACAAGTGCAATTCATTCGTTCGGTCGCTCATTCTTTAAACGGGATGATGTATATAAAGTGTTAGGATTTGATAAGTTTAATGCACAAGATACGATGGAAAATGTAGAAGTTGATGGAGATTATATTAGCGATCTATCTATGAGTAAAGAGATAATAGCTGAATTAGAGAAGCAAAAGAAACCTACGTTTGTTCATGCAGTTACGATGCAAAATCATTTTCCATTTACAGAAGGAAGATTTGGTGAAAATCAAATAGAGATTAGTGGATTAGAAAATGAAGAGTCGAAGGCTGAATTAGAGACTTATACAGAAGGGTTAAGACGTTCAGATGAAGCTCTTCAATATTTAATAGAGGAGCTAGATAATTTAGATAGACCTACATTATTAGTATTCTTTGGGGATCATCTCCCATCACTAGGAACAAATAAATCTCTTTATAAAGAGACTGGTTATATAACAAATGAAAAAACGCCAAGTGAACGATTAGCGATGACGCAAACGCCGTTGTTAATGTATGCAAATTTTGATATGCCAAATGACAATTTAGGTTTAGTAAGTCCAATCTATTTTTCAAATCTTGTCTTTGATTATGCTGGATTAAATAAGGTACCGTTCTATCAATTTTTATCGAAGTTATATGGAGAAATTCCCGTACTTCGTGATGAATTGAAGATAGGAAAAGACGGAGAAGCAATAAAAAGTTTAACAGAAAAACAAAAAGAAATGTTAAAGCAATATGAGTTTATTCAATATGACTTACTCATCGGAAAGCAATATAGTAAGGATATATTATTTAAATAGGCGACAAAAAAGAACTTGTATACGATACAAGTTCTTTTTTCATAGTATTTAACGGGATAACCAGACAGGCTAGGTTTAGGGAGTATTACTTGTACATTTAGTATAAATTAAAATAGAGTCGTTTTAATAATTGATTTGTGAGAAGTGTGTGAATTTTTCATCTAGTATATAATTGGACAATTTGTTTAATTTTAATAGAATCAGTTCCAGATTTATTATTAATTTTTAGTTTACAATTATTTGTTGTGTGGATTTATAAACAAACAGGATTTCGAGTTGTTAGTATTTATGCGTTTAACGATGAGCGTGTTTATTTTTTATCTATTCTTTGTATGACAATTGTTCCAACTCTTCTTTTTTTACTGTAAAGGAACTATGAATTTAAAAATTTTATTAGTCCCTTATTTAATTCATCCGCTTGATCGATTGGAGAGCCGTGGCCACTATTTGTAAGAGGATATAGTTCAGAGTTTTTAATTCGCTCTTTTGTTAGCTCAGCACTTTTATAAGGGATGAGTTGGTCGTGAACACCGTGGAATATTTTTGTTGGGACGTTAATTTTACTTAAGTCCTTCGTTACGTCTTCGTTTGCAGCAGCTTGCAAAATTTTGATGAGAGCATAAGAAGCGGACTGCATACCGAGATAAGAAAACCATTCTAACGTGGCAGCTCCTAAGTTTCTATTAAAAAATGATAAAGATACATCACTTAGAAACTTAGGTAAATTTACATACATTTGAGCAATCAGAGCATCTGCTTGTTCTTTCGGTACGCCGTAAGGGGATTCTTGGTTTTTCACGAAAGAAGGAGAGACAGCATCCACTAATGCAAGTTTGGAAATACGACGTCCATTATATCGTGACATATACCGAATAGAGAGAGCGCCACCGACTGAGAAGCCGACTAACGTAGCATTTTCTATTTGAAGTGCATCTAATACAATTGCGATATCATCAGCTAAACGATCATAAGTGTAACCAGTTCATGGTTTATCAGACTGCCCGTTTCCTCGTATATCCATGGCGATGCAGCGGAAACCATGTTGTGGTAAGATATTAAATTGATATTGGTACATTTGATGATTTAAAGGCCAGCCATGAACGAAGAAGACAGGTTTACTTCCAGGGCCTGGGTTAATATCCTCAACAAAAATGTGTACATCTTTTTCCACTGTAACGAACATGATGTATCCTCCTCATGCATTTTAATAGGCTCTCTCCCAAAATCGCTGTTTTGTCATTGCCTGAATAAATTCATTCGCAAGTAAGGTAGGATTTTGTTCTGTTATAACGCCAGGTTTTCCTTCGATGTTTAAAGATTGAACAATAGTAGTTCCATTTTGGAAAGCGCCAATTGGCTTAAAGTGATTATACGATTCTACGACGAATGAACTTGCCTTGTTAAGAAAATGATCATTAATATTTCCGCCAATAAGAAGTAGCCCATCATAAAGAAGTGGTGATCCTGTTAAGAAAGTATCATTCACTTCCCACTGTCCATTTTGAGAGCCTTGCACAAAACCTAATCGTTCGGAAATAATAAAGGGCTGAAGACCGGCTTGTTTGAATTGATTTATAATATATTGTGCGTTTTGACCGTCATATCCGTTTGCGACAATGACGCCTACTCGTAATGTATTTGGGCTGAATGTTGTATGTTCCATACTTAGTGCTGGTGAGGATTTTGTAACATTTGATTCTTGAACATTTGGTACTGTTGCCCCGACTGCTTCAGCTACTAAAGTAGCTAATTCCGTACTTATATGACCAATCATACCTACGACTTGTTGGCGAACTGATTTACTTTTTACTTTTCCTAATTCAAAGGAAAAGGCCTGCATAATATGGATTTTTTCGACGTGGCTCATACTATTCCAAAATAAACGGGCTTGTGAGAAATGGTCTTTAAAACTAGCGGCTGTCTCTCTTGTTTTATGTCCAGAAACAGTAGAAGGATATGTAACGAAACCGCCTTTCGTACCAGGTACAGTAAAGGGAGAGTTATTAGCTAAAGAGTTATTATGGTAAGCGACTTTTCCTTTATCAATTATATATTTAGACGCACCATCTCTTTGATTGTTATGAAAAGGACATACCGGACGATTAATCGGTAACTCTTGATAGTTTGTACCGACGCGGGCTAATTGTGTATCTGTATAAGAAAAGAGTCTACCTTGTAAGAGAGGATCATTTGTAAAATCGATACCGCGGACGATGCTTCCAGGGTGCAGTGCGACTTGTTCTGTTTCCGCAAATACGTTATCAACGTTTCGGTTTAACGTCATTTTTCCGATGATCTTAACAGGGAAGTCTTCTTCCGGCCAAATTTTTGTTGCATCTAATATATCGAAATCGTATTTAAATTCATCCTCTTCTTCTAAAATTTGAACGCCAAGTTCGTACTCAGGGTAGTTTCCGGCATTAATATTTTCCCATAAATCACGGCGATGATAATCTGGATCAGCGCCGCCTAATTTTTGAGCTTCATCCCAAATTAACGAGTGAACGCCAAGCTTTGGCTTCCAGTGGAATTTTACGAATCGTGACTTCCCATGTTTATTAACTAAACGAAATGTATGAACGCCGAACCCTTGCATCATTCGAAAACTTCTCGGAATTGCGCGATCCGACATAATCCACATCATCATCGCAGCTGATTCTTGATTATTGGCGATAAAGTCCCAAAAAGTATCGTGTGCTGTTTGTCCTTGGGGAATCTCATTATGTGGCTCTGGTTTAAGAGCATGAATAAGATCCGGAAATTTAATACCATCTTGAATGAAGAAAATCGGAATGTTATTACCCACTAAATCGAAATTTCCTTCCTCTGTATAAAACTTAACAGCGAATCCTCGTACATCTCGGTTCGTTTCATTTGCACCTTTTGATCCAGCAACTTCAGAAAAACGAATAAAAATAGGTGTCTTTTTAGATGGGTCTTGTAAAAAATGAGCCATTGTTAAGTCTTCTAAAGAATCATATAGCTCAAAAACACCATGTGCTCCGTAACCGCGGGCATGAACGACTCTTTCAGGAATTCGTTCACGGTCAAAATGAGCGAGTTTTTCTCGCATCAGGAAATCTTCTAAAAGTGTAGGACCACGATCGCCGGCGGTTAAAGAGTTTTCATCATTTGAAATTTTGACACCCGTATTCGTTGTCATCTCTTTTCCTTCATTGTTTTTCGTAAAGGATTGTAACTGTTCTATCTTCTTATTTTCACGACCGTCCATATAAAGCACCTCCCATATTATACGTATTATTGTTCATAGTTTTTATGCTTACATATGGTGTGGGAAGTATATTATCTATGGATTGATTTTCCTCATTTGTTCAATTTATCTTTGTTTGTCTATGAAAATCATTTATTATAATAAATGGTATTCTTTTGAAGGGGTGTTGAAGTGGAAGAGAGTTTTCTATCAGCTAAAGAAGAAAAGAAAAACGCTAAGATTTTCTTATGGGTAATACATGTTATTTTAATTGTATACGAGGTTGCATACGCGATTATATTAGAAGATACAATGCCTTTAGGAAATTGGCATAAAGGGATATGGAAGCTTGCATATATTATGGCTATATTAGGTATTAGTGTTTACTTATTTGAGAGAGAAAAAGCATATTTAGTTAAATATACATATTTATTTGCATACATGATCGCAGAGACTTTTAATATTGGATGGTATGCTTTTCATAATAGAATAGCATTTGATGAAGGGAATGTAATTGAATATATTTTCATTTTCTTCGTACCGATCTTTTTGAGTAAAAGATATTTATTTGTCTTAGCGCCATTCCTTATAGGGAAATATATGATATACCTATTTGTATTTGGAGAACTTAACCTGTTTATGTCTCTTGTTATAAATATGGTGTTACTTTTCGTGTCATTTATTATTTTAAATCGATTTTTACAATATCTTTCAGCAGTAAAGGGACGTATTGCAGAGGCAAGTCAGTCACAAAAATTGGCGGTTATCGGAAAAATGGCAGCGACAGTCGGACATGAAATTAAAAACCCACTTGCTTCATTAAAAGGGTTTACGCAATTACAAAAAGAGAAACACGAAAAAGATGCAACATATGAACAAATGATTCTTGAAATCGAAAATATGAATAATATGATTAGCGAATTAATGGAGGTTGCTACATGTAAACCTTCTGTTTATGAAAAACACATTGTAAGTGATGTTTTAGTACAAGCGGTAGAAAACATGCGCGGAAAAATGAACGAGTTAAATATAAATTGCACCTTTAATGAAGAGCAAAATAGAAGTGAAATTGAATGTGATAAACGCAAATTAAAAGGAGTATTTTTGTATGTTATTAAAAATGCTTTAGAGGCAATGGAACATGGCGGAACATTAAAAATACAAGTTAAAAATAAAAAAAGAGATTATGTAATAGTAAGTATAGTAGATAGTGGTTTTGGGATAAAAAAGGATAATTTAGGACGAGTTAAGGATGCTTTTTATACAACGAAGCAAGATAGAATTGGATTAGGTCTTACGGTAGCAGAGCGAATTGTGACAGATCATCTTGGAGAATTACACATTTCTAGTGAAGTAAAGAAAGGAACGAGAGTAGAAATACTGCTCCCGAAAAAATGTGAGCGCAATGTAACACAAGATTAAGAGGTGTTGTTAAAGGAGTTATCATATGGAAAAAGGCAATATATTTGAAAAAGAAGAGATAAAGGCATTAATAATATTTTTAAGCTTATTCTTCGTTATATTTTTTGCGTATGATTTTGCTGAAAAAGCTATTGTCCTTTTATCAGATAAAAATCAAAAACTAGCAGATGCTTTTGGAGAAGGATTAGGTTTATGGCTATATAGTTTGATGGTTGGATTATTCTTTATAGGACTTTATTTTATGAAATGGAAAAAGCCGTATATTGTGAAGTATATTATTTTAATTGGCTATAATATATTGGATTTTATTAATAATTTCATTATTTATTACGGAAGTGATGCGGAATTTGATGGCGGGAATATAGTAGAAGGATTCTTTATTTTATTTGCACCGATATTTGTGAATAAGAGGTACTTTTGGTTAGTTGCCGGAACTATTGTTGGAAAATATGCACTTATGGGATTCGTTGTTCAATCCTTTATTGTTCTTATCCCAATAGCATTATATAGCGTGTTTGTTATTATATGTTGGATTATATTTTTAAGATTCCAATCTTACGTTCGTACACTTGAAATGATGGATAAAGAAATACGAAATGTAGAGAAATTAGCAATGGTTGGAAAAATGGCGACAGTAATTGGCGATAAGATTAGAAGACCGTTAGAAAAATTGAAAAAACTTGTGAATAAGCAAGCGAAAAAATATCCAGAAGATAAAATTTATAGTGAAATTATGAGACAGGAAGTAGAGCGAATTCATACAATTGCTACAGAACTAAATGGGTTTGAGAAATCTAAATCGGTAGAATCCGAAATGCATAATATTAAAGAAATCATCTCTTATGTTATCAGGGTTATGGAAAAGCCAGCTTTAGAACAAGGGATAAAAATGCATGCTAT
This sequence comes from Bacillus sp. FSL R12-0074, assembly GCF_038005725.1. Lineage (NCBI taxonomy): Bacteria > Bacillati > Bacillota > Bacilli > Caryophanales > Bacillaceae > Bacillus > Bacillus sp. FSL R12-0074. The sequence continues at coordinate 4,646,980 of NZ_JBBOTR010000001.1, read as the reverse complement.
TTATAGTAAAGATATACCATCAATTACATGTGAGGAAAAACGATTGAAACAAGTATTTTTTAATTTAATAAAAAATGCGATTGAAGCAATGTCAGTTGGCGGAACTATTACTGTAAAAGTTATAGTGGAAGATGTGATCATTGTTCAAATTATAGATGAGGGATGCGGCATTCCGAAAGATAAAATTCCGAAGCTAAATGAAGCTTTTTACACAACGAAAGAAACTGGAACAGGCTTAGGATTAGTAGTTACGGAAAAAATTATTAAAGATCACCACGGTAAATTGAACTTTGAAAGTGAAGTTGGAGTTGGAACGACTGTTGAGATTATGTTGCCGATTTAATTATAGTGGGATATTTTAAAAAGGGGAAATCACTTTCTTGAGAGTGATTCCCTTTTTCATTGTAGAGGGGATGTTTACAACATTGACAAATTGTACAAATTCACAATCCAAAATATGGGTGTTTTAAAGCGAGAGTATATAATGAATTTGTCTGCTATTTGTTTTCATTTATTTGTAATTTTTTTGCCTCGGTAGCGAGGTTTTTGTGAAATGAACGATTTGTAAGTGTGGGCTATATATCAGTGATTAGAAAAATAGAATATACAGCACTTGCCGTAATCCCGGGGTTAATATAAAGAGATATCGCATCCCCCCTCGAAACAGGGTTTCCGGTTGTAATACTAGTCCAAGTTACAGTGGCAGGTCCAGGTGCTGGAGTAGGGTTATACACTTGAGGTTGTCTAGAGCCAATATCCGTAGGTTTAATTGAAAATGTCATAGTTCCCGTAATTTTATCTGTAGTAGTTAAAGTAATAGTAGATAGGATGTAACTAGAGGTAGGAGCAGAGAGGTTTGTTGGGACATCCTTGCAAATATCAATCGTATAAACAGCAGCGGGTAAGTTATTAACATTTATAGATGCCGCAAATCCAACTATATTTCCAGCTCCAGCAGTTACGTATGGAATAACGTTAGAATCAATTCCCGGAGAGCCTGCTATACGTTGAAACCCAGCATTCGTCCCTTGAAAAACAATACTTTTCGCTGATGAACTACCAGCAGTTCCAGTAGTTCCGGTTGCTCCGGTAGAACCAGTGGCACCAGTAGAACCAGTAGAACCAGTAGAACCAGTAGAACCAGTGACTCCAGTAGTTCCGGTAGAACCAGTGACTCCAGTAGTTCCGGTAGAACCAGTGGCACCAGTAGTTCCGGTAGAACCAGTGACTCCAGTAGCTCCGGTAGGACCACCTTCTACCAATACGATATAATCTTGAGACACATTCGGAAATCCTTGAGGTGCATCTTTTTTTACAACATAGCCGCTACTCGTGTAAGTGATAACTTGTCCCTTTTTATAGTTAGGAGCGGCTGCTAGACTAAAAGCGGTAGTACTTTGCAAACCGGCCCCGGCATTGCCAGTAGGTCCAGTAGGTCCAGTAGCGCCAGTAGGTCCAGTAGCGCCGATAGAACCGCTGTTGCGTCTACCGTCACAACTAAAGCAATTGCGTTGGTACATATATTATCTCCTTTCTATATTTTTGAAAATCTAGTTTTAAAAGTAGAACTATTATATATATATTGTAGATTCTATATTTTTGTGTGGTCGATCGTATTGTGTATACAGATTTTAAAAATAGGGGAGGTGTTATTAGTTTTATAACCACCAGGTCTCCTGCGGAATCAAAGTAACATCTACATCAAAATTCTCTTTAAACCAATCATACATCAATGTCTCTTTCACTAAATATTCAGAAGCAGAGTGTGACACACCGATGAGTGACATATTTGTTTCTTTCGCATAATCCATAATGAGTGAGTATTTATACCTACCATAATCATTGTCGATATGGCAATGGATTTCTCCTGTAATAAATGATTAAGCTATTGTTCTATTTCTTTTAAGGCTGGCATGTTTGGTAATCCTCCTTAAGATAGTTCTTACTTTGTTAGTTGTTTTTGTTTTTTTATGGAAAAATAAGTAGCGGATAGGAAACAAATAAAACCTAGAACCCAGCCAATAGAAGGAGAATAGGGAAGTATATGTTGTAATACCATTCCGCTAGAAATAAAAAAGCTACCTAATAGACCTAAGAAAATGAAATATCGTTGTAGTTTGAACATCAGTGATACAACCTCCTTTATCACGCATTAACTGCCCGTAAAAGCCTGATTGGCGAGGGCTAATAATCAGAGGGGGATGGATACCCCCCTGATTAAAGTTTCACTTTATCACATATATTTTATAGTAGTCTTAATTTTCTGCATATAAGATTCAAGAAAAATGGTGGTACAATATATAAATGATACGAGAAGAGAGGATGTAGGTTAACACATGTACGTTACTGTAACAGAGGCAGCATATAAAAAGATTATGAATACGATTCCAAGTGAAACGAAATATATAAAGTTATTTTATGATAATGAAGGTTGCGGTTGTGTTATGAGCGGGATTATTGATTTAGTAGCCGTTTCAGAGAAAGATGAGCGCGATGTAGATGTCGAATCAAGCGTACTAAACTTTATTGCAGATCGCACAAAGCTTGTATTTATGGATGATAAATTAACAGTTGATTGGCATGAAGTTGGAGGGACTTTCCAGCTGAAGAGCCCAAGCCAGTTTTATAATCCGAATATGAAGTTACATGTTCGATTATAATGAAGAGAGAAGGAGTATATAATATGCTCCTTTTTCTTATGGATTTTTTCACATAATGAAATGTACATATAGTTGAATTTTCTGTATAATTCTCTTTGCGGAGGGGGTTGCGCATGAAAAGATGGGGAATTGAGTTATTAATTTTAAGTGTCGTTATTATTTGGGGGATTAACTATACGATTGCGAAATATGGACTTTTAGAATTTACAGCAATTGAGTTTACTGCAGTTCGAATGATGACAGCAGCACCACTACTGTTATTACTTACGTTCTTTATCGAAAAGTCACTTTATATGGAGCGAAAAGATATACCAAGATTAATCATCGTTAGCGTTGTAGGTATTGTACTGTATCAAACGTTATTTATGGAAACTGTAAAATACACATCCGCTACAAATGCTTCTTTACTCATATCTATTTCACCTATTTTTACAACTTTATTTGCGATTTTCTTGAAACAAGAAAAATTTTCTTCTCGAAAGTTAGTTGGTTCCATGATTGCCTTTATTGGTGCTACATTAGTTTTGGTAGCGGGGCATTCACTCGCTAGTTCTTTCTACGGAAATGGGATTGGACTTATTACATCAATATGTTGGGGACTTTATCCCGTTTTAGCAGGGCCGCTTATTAAAAAATACTCAGCATTACGTGTTACTGCATGGTCGACATTAGTTGGAGCGATTCCGCTCTTATTGTTAAGTGGTCCACATGTATTTGTCATGCCATTTCACATTACACACGGAATGACATTGTTTGCTTTACTATATTCTATTTTCTTTGTAACAGTATTCGGTTTAGTCATGTGGTATGTTGGTGTTCAAAAAATTGGTGCGTCACATACGATGGTATATATGTATATTACGCCGCTTGTAGCTGTTTTATTTGCAGCTGTATGGGCAAATGAATATGTATCGTTTCAACAAATAATTGGTGGAATCATCATTTTCTTCGGTCTATGGTTTGTGAAATCAGAGAAAGTAGAAGCTAATTCTATCGTGCAAGAACCTATATCAAAATAGGAAAACAGATCACCTATGATCTGCTTTCCTATTTTTTTATTTTTGGTAAAAATACGAGGAATAAAATGGCAGTAATAAGTGGGATTAAATTAAGAAAAGGAATGCGGAAGAGTGTAATTAGAATAATTCCTGGAAGAAGAACACCGAGGACAGCATAGAAAATACTATGTTTTTTCGTGTACCAATACAAGGAAAGTCCAATAAGTGCAGGAACAATGAGATGAATGAGAGCCATTAAAAAATAAATCATTAGACGCCCCCTTTATTTATGTGCTTATTACATCATATCCGTATGTTCATAGATTGATATCAATTTTTTCATAATTGGACGAAAATGTTTTGAAAAACGTCACATTTATGAGGGATTCTATATTAGAAATCTTGTATAATATTATTTCCTAAAAGCATTTTAACAACATAAACATACCGTTTATGTTGTTTTTAATTTGAATGAAATAGATTTTAAGTAGTATGGACTCGAAAGAAATGAGTTATACAGCTTTTGTTGGATAAATAGAAAAAACATTGAAGGGGAGTACAGCATGATTAGTTTGTCATTAAAATCGTTTAAAGTTCAATCATATTATCTACTAGGTATTCTGTTATTAGGCTGGATGTTAACACCGTTTTCAGCACATTTTCTAGGTGCAGGAATTGGACTTATTGTAAGCATGTATTGTGTTTGGATTTTAGGAAGGCGTATCGAAAAGCTTGGAGATAGTATAGTAAAGAAGACGAAAGCGCCGACGCTCGGTATGTTTAATCGCTTTGCAGCTGCAATTTTGGGTGCTATTATTATGTACGAAATTGAGCATCATATGGTAATGTGGGCATTTGCAGTAGGTATTCTGGGTGGTTATTTCTTAATCGTTATTAATTTAGGGTATTATAGTATGAAGGATGAAGAAGAATTAACGAAGGGCTGAAAAAGATAAAAAGATGAAAAGCCTCTTTTTAGATGGAATAGAGGATCCAGCGGTGGATAGAAGCGGTTAGGGCCTTTTTTAGTCCCATGCGGTGTGAAACTAGAAGGATGTAGTGAGTGGGGAATAGTTTGTGTGTTCGAAGCTGTGATTTGTATGTTGGTAAATTAAAGAATATATAGAAAGAAGCTTACGCGGAAAACGTAAGCTTCTTTTTTATGTAAGTGTGTGTAACCGTTAAGCCGCATTGGGTTTTGTCGGTGAGTACGCGGAACTTTACGGTTACACGACACTTATTCATATGAGTAAAAGGGTTATTCTAACAGAAAATTTGTAATTAAGCGATTGGACCGCCTAAGTTAATAATAGCTTCAGAAACGCTATCGAATTTTTTGAAGTTTTCTTTAAATTCGTTTGCAAGCTCAATTGCTTTCGCTTTGTAAGCATCTTTATCAGCCCAAGTTTGTTCAGGCATTAATACTTCATCAGGTACACCTGGAACATGACGAGGTACTTCAAGGCCAAAGATGTCGTGTTTTGCAGTTTCAGCTTTAGCAAGTTCACCGCTTAGTGCTGCTTGAATCATTGCACGAGTGTAACCTAAGTTCATACGTTTACCAACGCCGTATTCGCCACCAGTCCAGCCAGTGTTTACTAAGAATACTTTCGCATCATGTTTCTCGATTTTTTCACCAAGCATTTCAGCATAACGAGATGCATCAAGCGGTAAGAACGGTGAACCGAAGCAAGTAGAGAATGTAGCTTGCGGAGATGTAACACCGCGCTCTGTTCCTGCTAGCTTACTAGTGTAACCGCTTAAGAAATGGTACATAGCTTGCTCTTTTGATAACTTACTGATTGGAGGCAATACGCCAGATGCATCAGCAGTTAAGAAAATAATTGTATTTGGATGTCCTGCAACACTTGGCAGTACGATATTGTCAATCGCATGCATAGGGTATGCAGCACGTGTATTTTCTGTTAAAGTAGTATCGTTATAGTCAGCGATGCGTGTTTGACCATCAATGACAACGTTTTCTAAAACTGAACCAAATTTGATTGCATCGAAGATTTGTGGTTCTTTCTCATGAGAAAGGTTTACACATTTTGCATAGCAACCGCCTTCAATATTGAATACGCCGTTATCAGACCAACCGTGCTCATCGTCACCGATTAATTTACGGTTTGGATCAGCAGATAATGTTGTTTTGCCTGTTCCAGATAAACCGAAGAATAGTGCTACGTCGCCTTCTTCTCCTACGTTTGAAGAGCAGTGCATAGAAAGAATGTCTTGTTCAGGTAGTAAGAAGTTCATAATAGAGAAGATTGATTTTTTCATTTCTCCAGCGTATTCTGTACCACCGATTAGTACGATACGTTTTTCGAATGAAACCATAATGAATGCTTCAGAATTTGTACCGTCAATTGCTGGATCTGCTTTGAAGTTTGGTGCAGAAACAATTGTGAACTCTGATTCGTGAGTTGCTAATTCTTCTTCATTTGGACGAATAAATAATTGATGTACGAACAAATTATGCCATGCATATTCGTTAACAACTTGAATTGGTAGGCGATAGTTGCGATCAGCGCCAGCAAATCCTTTGAAGATGAATAACTCTTCTTTTTCTTTTAAGTATTCTAAAACTTTTATATATAATTTATTAAAATGTTCTTCAGAGATCGGTTGGTTCACGGCTCCCCAAGCAATTTTGTCAGCAACCGATGCTTCCTTCACAATAAATTTATCTTTAGGAGAACGTCCTGTGTATTTTCCTGTTGAAGCAGAAACGGCACCAGTAGAAGTTAATTTCCCTTCGTTTCGCATTAATACTTTTTCCACTAATTGCGGAACACTTAATTGAATCTGTGCATTGCTTCCGTTCAATAATTCATGTAAACCAATTTGGACATTCACAGTACTCATATTTATATACCATCCTTTTCATTTAATGAAATATTTCTCGTAATCCCCATCAATAGTATAACACAATTATATAAATAATGTATACTATTTATTTATTTTTGTTTGTGTGAATGTATCATTTCCCTATTAATATTTCATTCTATGGGTATTGAGAAAAACTTTCAGGAAAATGTGAATATTAATTGACAAATGAATATCATTTCTTTAGTATAGGTTGGGACGGATACTCTCTTATCCCGAGCTGGCGGAGGGACAGGCCCGATGAAGCCCAGCAACCTCACTTGTAGTGGTAAATACAGGTGAATAGGTGCTAAAACCTGTGCGAGGCTAACGGTCTCGAACGATAAGAGCAAAGGGCAAAAAGCAGTATGCAAGTAGCAAATTAAACCTTTCCTCTATGTTAAGTAGGAAAGGTTTTTCTGTATGCTTGTGTGGGAGAATAAATGTATGTCGCAGTTTGTGGCAAATTAAGGATGAGTTCCGTACAATATATACAATTACTGTAGGGAGGTTTACCACATGACAAAAAAACGTCATCTGTTCACATCTGAGTCTGTAACTGAAGGACATCCAGATAAAATTTGTGACCAAATTTCTGATTCAATTTTAGATGCGATCTTAGCAAAGGACGCAAATGCACGTGTAGCTTGTGAAACAACTGTAACAACTGGTTTAGTATTGGTAGCGGGGGAAATTACGACTTCTACTTACGTAGATATTCCAAAAATCGTTCGTGAAACAATTCAAGGCATTGGTTACACACGCGCAAAATACGGATTCGATGCAGAAACTTGTGCAGTTTTAACATCTATCGATGAGCAATCTGCTGACATCGCTATGGGTGTTGACCAAGCACTAGAAGCACGCGAAGGTCAAATGACTGACGCTGAGATTGAGGCAATTGGTGCGGGAGACCAAGGTTTAATGTTTGGCTTCGCATGTAATGAAACACAAGAATTAATGCCACTTCCAATCTCGCTTGCTCACAAATTAGCTCGTCGTTTAACTGAAGTACGTAAAGATGACACATTATCATACTTACGTCCGGATGGAAAAACGCAAGTTACAGTTGAGTATGATGAAAATGGTAAACCTGTACGTGTGGATACAATTGTAATTTCTACACAACATCATCCAGATGTTACGTGGGAAGAAATCGATCGCGATTTAAAAGAGCACGTAATTAAAGCTGTAGTTCCAGCAGAATTAATGGATGGAGAAACGAAATTCTTCATTAACCCAACTGGCCGCTTCGTAATTGGTGGACCACAAGGTGATGCTGGTTTAACAGGACGTAAAATCATCGTTGATACTTACGGTGGATACGCTCGCCATGGCGGTGGTGCATTCTCTGGTAAAGATGCAACGAAAGTTGACCGTTCTGCAGCATATGCAGCTCGTTATGTTGCGAAAAACATCGTAGCAGCTGGTCTTGCTGACAAAGCAGAAGTACAACTTGCATACGCAATTGGCGTAGCACAACCAGTATCAATTTCAGTTGATACATTAGGCACTGGTAAAGTATCTGAAGACGTATTAGTAGAACTAGTTCGTAACAACTTCGATCTTCGCCCAGCTGGTATTATTAAAATGCTAGACTTACGTCGCCCAATTTACAAACAAACAGCAGCTTACGGCCACTTCGGACGTACTGATGTAGATCTTACATGGGAACGTACAGACAAAGCAGCTACTTTAAAAGAGCAAGCTGGTCTATAATATATGAAAAAAAAGCTTTGCGCGTGTCGCAAAGCTTTTTTTATTTGGTTTTATCCCGCATTAACTGCCCGTAAAAGCCCGGTTGGTTCAACTAATAATCAGTGGGGAAGAACAAAATCCCCACTGATTAAAGTTTCACTTTATTTACTACTTGAATGCAAGAACTACAATAAACTTCCCCGTCTAGCTCAATATACTTCTTCATATTTGTCATACCACTTGCCGGAAATGGCATATGAATCCACGCTTTTTCATACGTTTGTATTTCCTTTTCACATGATTTACAAAGGATTGGTTTCTTACGGAACATAGACGGTCACCTTTTCAGTTGGCGTGCTTTTCCTGCGCAAAAAGCACTGCTCAGTAAAAATAGCGTTGCGAATATAATACTCACTAATGTGGCGTATGGAATTGCTCCTTTTAGAGAAAAACCGACAGTGATGGAAGCAACAAATAAGAGGAGGAATGTTGTTGTTAATTTTTTGTATAGTTCCATAGTGAGTGAACCTCCAAATTATTTTGTAATTTAAAATGAAATCTACTATGTAGAAAATATAAGGGGATTTAAAGAGTAGCTAATGGTGTGTAGTCCAGGCGTATAAGAAAGTACATTTTCCTTTTTGTGGTCGTATATACTTATATTGTATCACGGTGCATCATTGGCTTCATACATAATTGTGTAAAGATAGGTATGATAAAATGAAGAAAAGTCTTTAGGAAAGGAAAGATGAAAAATGAGCGTAACTGAACATAAAAAACAAGCTCCAAAAGAAGTGCGCTGCAAAATCGTGACGATTTCCGATACACGTACGGAAGAGACGGATAAGAGCGGACAACTATTACATGAATTATTAAAAGAAGCAGGACATAAAGTGACCTCTTATGAAATTGTGAAAGATGATAAAGAGAGTATTCAGCAGGCTGTGTTAGCTGGTTATCATAGGGAAGATGTTGATGTCGTGTTAACGAATGGCGGAACTGGTATTACGAAACGTGATGTAACGATTGAAGCAGTGTCAGCGTTATTAGATAAAGAAATTGTCGGGTTTGGTGAGTTGTTCCGCATGATTAGCTATTTAGAAGATATCGGAAGCAGCGCGATGTTAAGTAGAGCAATCGGCGGTACAATTGGGCGCAAAGTTGTCTTTTCAATGCCAGGGTCTAGCGGAGCAGTTCGCCTTGCGATGAACAAGTTAATTTTACCGGAATTAGGTCATATTACATTTGAGTTGCATCGTCAATGAAAATTGCAGGAATTGTATTAGCTGGCGGACAGTCTAGTCGTTTCGGAGAACCGAAAGCATTGGCGATTTGGAAGGGAACTACTTTTGTTGAGCATATTGTGCAAGTAATGGAAAGTATTTTGAAAGATGTTGTTGTTATTAGTCATACTGATATAAAAGAGAGAGTAGAGCGATTAGTACAAGTTCCAGTTATAGAAGATATGTCGCACTATAAAGGAAATGGGCCACTTGCTGGAATAGTGTCAGGAATGGAATACATAGATTCAGATTGGTATATTATCATGCCTTGTGATGCACCGAACGTTTCAAATGAATGGATTACCATTTTATTAGAGCAAACGAGCGATGAATATGATGCTGTTGTCCCTATTATTAATGGAAGAAAACAACCGTTACTTGCAGCGTATAATAAACGCGTGAAAGAAAAGATTTATGCTTTGCTTCAAGAAGAAAAAAGAAGTATGGGCCAGCTTTTATCACAATGTAATGTGAAATATATTGCTGGTGAAGATGTACAAGCGAATGTAGATTGGTTTATAAATGTGAATACGAAAGAAGAATATGTGCAGGCTCAAAAAGACCTTTCAAATGAATGAAAGGTTTTTTGATATACAGAAATTGGGGAACAATTGCTGTATAAAGGTATGTGAGTAAGTTGATTTTAAGGGGATTTCTTAAAATCACCATACAGTAAAAAACACTGTATAACCATATATTAATTTTTATGGGTTTTTATTACAAGTCTGTTTAGTTATGTATCTTTTTGTTATAATGAATATAGGAATAAAATGATATTTCACCTTATGTACCATTTGTTAAACTAAAATTTATAACTGTGTAATAAACTCCCTTCGTTTTTTGGAAGGGAGTTTTTTTGTTTAAGCGAGTAACCCTGATGCAGTGTGCTGAAGGACTTCTTCATATTGGTCAAGTAAGCCACGAAAGATCTCATCCCAGCTTTTTGATTTAGCATAAGACGAAGTTGCTATGCCCATTTGCATAAGTTGATCTTCATTTTGCAATAAAGAATTGATTGAGGATAGAAAGGAATCTGTATCTTTTGGTGGACAAAGAATTCCCGTTTTTCCATCTGTAATAATATTTTTAACCCCGCCACTATTTGCTCCGATGACAGGTGTACCGCATGCAAATGATTCAAGTACGACATTTCCGAACGTTTCAGTAGCTGATGGAAATACCATCATATGAGAACAAGCATATGCTTCAGCTAAATCCGTGCCTTGTAAATATCCAGTAAAGGTGACATTTGTTTTCGGAACAGCTTCACGCAAATTTGTTGCTAGAGGTCCATCTCCAGCGATGAGCCAATGAATATCGTCACGTTCTTTGTTTGTCGTTTGAATAAGTGTTTGAAGAGTATCGATATCTTTTTCAGGAGCAAGGCGCCCGACGTAGGAAAGAATATATTTCGCTGTAATATTATATTTTTTTCGGAATAGGTCTTTATTGTAAGTTGGATGAAAGAGAGTACAATCTACACCACGTCCCCAAATATAGAGCTGTTGAAATCCTTTTTTCTTTAATTGATGTAATGTTTCAGGAGAAGGAACAAAGTTTTTTTGCATATGACTATGAAACCACCTTAAATAGTTCCATAGCATATTGGAGAGAAATTCGATTTTGTAATAACGTAAATAGGCGTCAAAATCAGTATGATAAGAACCGACAACTGGGATATTTAACTTTTTGGCATAATATAACCCACAAAGTCCCATATTGAAAGGCGTAGCGATGTGAATGATATCAGGTTTAAAGGCAAGAAGTTCCCGCTTAATGCGCGGAGTAGGAAAAGAAAAGCGGCATTCTGGATATAATATTGTTAACGGGATACTTCTCATCTTGTTCACATTCGCTACGAAATTATCTTCAGCTGTATGCTGAGGGGCGAAAACAGAATAGGCGATCTTTTCTTTCTGAAAGTAACGTGTTAATCGTTCTAGTGTTTTCGCAACCCCGTTGACTTGTGGCGTAAAAGTATCGGTAAAAATGGCGACTCTCATCATATCACTCCTTTATGTGAAAAGTGGGATGAATTGATAAAAAGAGATGATGCCAGAGCAAGTGCCGAGGCACATGCCTACAAATACATCTGACGGATAATGAAGCCCTAAATAAATACGGGAAATACCGACGCATAATGCTAACGGTAATAGAAAAGCAAGCAAGTTTGGATTATAGCAAATAAATGGAATGAGGACAGAGAAAACAGCCGTTGTATGTCCGGATGGAAAAGAATGATCTTTTAATGGATGAACTGGATATTTCGCATCCTGAATTGTTAAATAAGGGCGTTTTCGTGGATACCATCTTTTTAATATTTGCACAGGAATATGACTAATTGTTAAAGAAATAGCAGTTGCAATTGCAGCTTGATGCAAATTCCCTGTTGCGAAAATTAAAAAGAATAGGGTAAGTGCAATGGAAAAACTTGCACCACCGATATGGGTAATATTGCTGAAAAAGATGTTTAATGTTTTTTGATCAAAGTAGCGATTAATTCCTTTGAAGATGTAACATTCTATTTTATATAGTCCACTGACCTTCATGAGATTTTTCCTCCCTCATTTACATATATATGGAGTTATTAACTTCTATTTTAATAAGATTTTATTGAGGGGATAATAAGGTTTTGTAAAGAAAAAGTTAGATTTTTTCATAAAAAAAGCTGCCAGTCTTATGGCAGCGATAAAATCACTTTTGTAACGATTTATAATATTGTCCTTTTTCAACGTATTGTGTGCGGATACGTTCCATATCTTTACGGTCTTCTTCTGTTAATTCGCGAATGACCTTCGCAGGGCGACCGAAAGCTAACGTATTAGGAGGGATTTTCTTTCCTTGTGAAACGAGACTACCAGCACCGATGAAAGCTCCTTCACCAATTTCAGCGCCATCTAATATGATAGATCCCATTCCGATTAAAGCATCTTTTTCAATTTTGCAGCTATGTAAAATAACTTGATGCCCAACGGTAACGTCATCTTCTAAAATAAGAGGATACTGGGGGCTTTGGTGAAGTGTACATTGATCTTGTACATTTACTCTATTTCCAATTATCGTTGGTGATACATCACCGCGGATGACTGTATTAAACCAAATGCTAGATTCTTCGCCAATTGTCACATCGCCTGTAATGGTAACATAGTCAGCGATAAAAGCACTACTCGAAATTTTCGGATTTTTTTCTTTGTAAGGATATATCATGTAAAGCCTTCCTTTCCTAGAGACTAGTTTTAGTGTATCAAATTATGAGAAAGAGTGAAATGGAGGAGGTCCGTATGTGGAATTATGAAGCAGAGGAAGCGAAAGCTGTAGTCGTTATCGTGCACGGCGCAATGGAATATCACGGACGTTACGAAGCTATAGCAGAAATGTGGAATCATATCGGCTACCACGTTGTGATGGGAGACCTTCCATCACATGGAACGACTTCGAGAAATAGAGGACATATTGATTCATTTGATGAATATATAGAGGAAGTTAAATTATGGGTGAAAGAGGCAAGGAAGTATCGATTACCTATTTTTATATTTGGTCATAGTATGGGTGGTCTTATTGTCATTCGTATGATGCAAGAAACGAAGAGAGAAGATGTAGATGGTATTATTTTAAGTTCACCATGTTTAGGTGTATTAACTGGACCTTCTGCTCCGCTTCGAGCTGCCTCAAAAATATTAAATGTTGTTGCTCCAAAATTGCAATTTGCAACGAATCTTACAGTGGAAATGTCAACTCGTAATCATGAAGTGAGAGATGCGATGGAGAATGATTCATTGTTCTTGCGCAAAGTATCAGTACGTTGGTATAGTGAATTGATTAAGTCTATCGAAATTGCGCATAAAAAAATAGGCGATTTTCCAGACGTTCCACTCTTGCTAATGCAGGCTTGTGAGGATAAACTTGTAGATAAAATACGTGTCCGTACTTGGTTTGATAATGTTAAAATAAGTGATAAGGCTTTTAAAGAATGGCCGAATTGTTATCATGAGTTATTAAATGAGTATGAGCGTGATGAAATTTTGAATTATATTCAGTCATTTACTGAAATACGCATCAATAACATAATAGAAACAAATAAGTAAATTATTTGTACATTGAATAGAGGAGATGAAGGAAGAAGTGAACGTACCGAGTAATCCCATAACGCTCATGGCGAAAGTATACCGTGATGTGTTTCCGGTAGTACACCATGAGCTAGCGATGTGGAAAGAGCGTGCCTACCATATTCCGAATGACGAGCTTCATAGTCAGGCAATCGCAAGTATTGAGAATAAAACGTTTCATTGCGAGGGCGGTGGCATTTTAGCGCTACTAGCAAATGAACACCGAGAGGAATGTATTCGTTTTATCGTAGCTTATCAAACGATTAGCGACTATTTAGATAATTTATGTGATCGTAGTACATCACTTGACCCGAAAGACTTTGCGGCTCTTCATGAGTCGATGGTAATGGCATTAAGCCCTGAAGTTGAAGGGGGCGGTAACTATTATCGTTATCGTGATGATCAAGATGATGGTGGTTATTTAGATGAGCTTGTTGAAACATGTCAGGATGTTTTAAAGAAAACGAAGCATTATGATAAAATTGCTCCAATTCTTCATGAACTTGCTTGTTATTATTGTGATTTGCAAATTCATAAACACGTGAAGTTAGAAGAAAGAGAACCACGCTTAAAAACATGGTTTGAAGCGCATAAAGAAAATTTACCACCGATGAGTTGGTTTGAATTTTCAGCATGTGCGGGTTCGACGCTTGGAATTTTCTGTCTTGTCGCATATGCATTTCATGATGAATTACATGATGAAGATATTGTGAAAATTAGACAAGGGTATTTTCCATACGTACAAGGACTTCACATTTTACTTGATTATTTCATCGATCAAGAAGAAGACCGTATCGGCGGAGATTTGAATTTCTGTAGTTATTATGAAAACGAGCAAGCTATATTAGATCGTATGAAACATTTTGTAGAAGAAGCAGAGAAGAGCATTGGTGATTTGCCTCATGCAAAGTTTCATCGTCTCATAAGCCGAGGATTACTTGGTATTTATTTATCAGATCAAAAAGTATCAGCGCAAAAGAATATGCACAAAATGGCACGGCGCATTGTAAAATACGGAGGGCTCACTTCACGATTCTTCTACTGGAACGGGAAGATGTACCGAAAGAAAATGGCGCAGTGATGAAGAGACCATCTCAAAAGGTATTTTGGGATGGTCTTTTCCTATTGTCGTATTTTGTAGTTAAGTCGATATAATTTCATGTGCTGTTGCAATTTTGCTCCATAATGAAAAAGGGACAGTCCAAAATTAGATTTTTTGGACTGTCCCTTTTTACTATGATCGTATTTTTAAAAATACATATATGAGAAGTTCAATCGCGAGAATAACTAAAACAGATAGTCCGAATAAAGGCATGACAGCGCCTAGTATAACCATCATGATAAAGAAAACGAATGTACTCTTCTTATCTCTTTGCTTAGGAGGTGCTGCTAATTTTCCTTTCGGTTTTCTCGCTAACCACATTTTTACTCCGTAATAAATAAGAAGTAATAAAGATAACGTGGTTAGTAAGCATAATATTTTATTTGGCCATCCGAATAAATGTCCTTCGTGAAGTGGGATACCGTAAGTAAACCATTGTGCAAATAATCCATAATCACGATAGTCCGTTTTCGAAATAAGTTCTCCGCTATATTGATCAAAATAAGCTGTTATTTCTTCATTTGGTGCGACATGCATACCCGTAATACCGGAACCGCTTGATTTCGAAACGGTGAATACACCTTTCGGATCAGCCGGTAGTGAGATAACATATGGCTTCTTTATTTCAATTCCTTTTTGTAATTCATCGACAGAAATTGCTTTTGGTTCATTTGAATTCGATTCAGGAGGAGCTTCTTTTCTTGTTGCCCAGGGTAATTCTTTTACCTTTGATTCAGGCGGTGCCATATACAACTTTGGATATCCAATCGATTCATTCGACGATGCGATTTTATAAATTTGGTTACCCATAAATCCTGACCACGGCAATCCAGATGCGACTAACAAAACGAGTGGAATTGTAAATATAATACCGATAATAGAATGACGTCGTTTTGCTTTTTCTCGCTTATTGGATGCTGGTGTGTTTTTGAACTGGCGTATACTCATATACAACCCAGTAAAAATTAAAAAGATTGTCCAGCATGCCGCAAGCTCTACAATGTAGTTAACGACAGTACCACCAACTAAAAGAGAACTATGTAATTCCCTCATTATATTGGCAAACGTTTCACTTGCATTTTGATCTCCAACAATTTGATTATTGCTATCTAAATACACATATTTTTGTTGCCCAGTATATTCATTAGCAATGGTAAGTCTCGTATTATAATCCCCATTAAACTCACTAATTTTCGTCACGCTATAATGCGGATATTTTTTCTCTGTTAAGAAAAGCGAATCAGCCATCGAAATAGACTCTGTTTGGGCGCTCTTCCCAAAATATAAATCTTTATAGATGAAATCTTCAACCTCTTCACGAAATAAATACCCAATTCCGCTCAGTGACAAAGTAATAAGAAGCGGCGTAATAAAAAGCCCGGCATAAAAATGCCAACGCCAAAAAATATAATGAAGCGAACGATTTTGTTTCATACGACAGTTCCCCTAACCTTCCCTATATGAATAAACTACTTATTTAATATAGCGAGATTAAGTGTGATTACTTTGAAAGAATTGTGAAAAAAGTTAAAAGTTTTGGGGATTTTTATCAAATACAAAGCACATTTCAAAAGGGATGTGTTCTATGTTTATGAAGACCTTTTTATATTTGATGCATAGATCCTAACAACTGCTTTCGCAAGACATTGAGCGGAATCAACGAAGTCCTCACTCACCACCACATTCAAATCGGTACATGCGATAATAGCGGTATCTACTTCGTCTTTTAACTGTAAAACGAGCAGACTCCATAATTTGCGAGCTTCCTCAATTTCTCCGCCTTTAATACGAGTAATAATTTGATTAATCATTTCTTGCCATTGTTCATTATGAATGTACTCTATATCACGTTTTGTAATTCCATCTTGGTAAATACTTGCTTGAACAGTCGCTTCTGTTGCAAGAAGAGCGACTCTTTTTGTATTTTCAGGAATTGCTTTTAACGTCTCATCGACTATATTCAAAATAGGAATGGTAATAGAACGCTGTAATTCCTCGAAATAAAGATGCGCTGTATTACATGGCATTGCGATGAAATCTACACCAGTACTTTCAAGTTTTTGCGCTCCTTCAATAATCGCTTTTTTCATCGCCGCATGATCAATAGGGCGATCCATATAAAACGGTGTTGGGCACGAATAAATCATCATATGAGGAAAGTCCATATCATGCGTTGCTCCATATATTGTTTGGCACTCTGCTACAACTGTATCGACGAATGGTCCGGTTGATTTTGGACCCATTCCTGCTAGTATTCCAATCATTGTTTAGTCCCCTTTAATATGTAATCAAAAACGTTTTCTGCGAACGAGAAAAAGAAATAAAGTAAGTAATAAAAATGAATATACGATAGCCCAAGCTGTAAGCCATAGAGTATGAGTAAGTATATTATATTTGTATTGTCCAAGCATTATAAAGCTTTCGACAGGTGGTAAAAACCATAGTAACTCTTTTTTTAACCGGATTGAGGCAATCGTCATAAGTAATATAAATGTAAGACTAAGCCAAGCGGTGCTTGCTTTCTGAATAATATTTCTAGTAAATAATGTTGCGATTGAAATTCCTAGTATAGATAAAGACATGTGAGCGAGAAATCCGACTAGAAATAAAGAAGCTGTCATTTTTTCATTAAACATTTGCAAAATAATTGGATAGATTACGGATATAAAAGATAAAACAGTACAAATAAGAAGAGCCGTAATATATTTACCAACGTATAATGCCGAAATATTATTTGTATGTGAAATAGTGATTTGTTCTTGTACAGGATCTTCAGTATGAAAAATTGTGACTGTAATCCAGGCAGATAATAAATAAAGTGCGAGTGCTGTTTCTAAGTATGTCGGTACAATGGGAGTTGGTTTATATGTATATACAAAAAGTAAGCTTATGCAGTACATCGCAATAGGAGGAATGTACTTATACGATTTTGTGTAGTCGAGAAAATGGTAACGAATAAGCGCAAACATAATAAACCTTCTTTCGATTTAAAAATTAGGCTGTAGCAGTGTGATAGATGCTTTTTTATGTAATAAAAACTGAAGCATTTCGTTTGTATATTCCTTTTCGATTTGTAATTGAATGAGGTTTTGATTTGAATTGTGTGTAACTTGTATAAATCCTGATTGCTTTTGTAGTTCTATAGCTGAAAATGTTTCGTGAACAATTGCCTCAATATAGACCTGTTCTGTTGATTTTTGCACAGAGGTATCTTCCGCAATTGTATGATTTGCTAATGTCACAATTCTATCGGCGAAGTTTTCTAGTAGTTGTTTTTCGTGACATGTGAAGAGTATAGATATCCCTTGTTGTTTTAATGAGAGTAAAATATGCTCTAATTCTTGCTGAGAGTTAGGGTCGAGCCCAGAAAGAGGTTCATCTAGAATTAATAAATCGACGTCAGTAAGTAATGCTTGCATAATGCCTGTTTTTTGTTTCATACCTTTTGAAAAGTTTCGTACAACGTAATGCTTTGCATGATGTAGATGAAAAGATTCAAGGAGCATCGGAATTTTATTTCTTAAATATTTTGTTGATAAACCGTGAATATGGCCGAGATGATATAAATAATCCTCTAATGTAAAACGAATTCCTTCAGGAAAATGTTCAGGGACATAACCGATTTGTATATGTTCTTTTCTTTGAAGTGTCCCTGCCGTAGGTGGAATAAAGCCTGCAATTATTTTGAGTAAAGTACTTTTTCCAGTCCCGTTCCCACCAATAATAGCGAGTGCTTCTCCTTCTGGAATGGATAAATCGATGTTGTCTAGTATAAGTGATTTGCCATATTTCTTTTGAATTCCCTTTAGTTCTACTAGCAAAGTTCTATCCTTCTTTCTTCAAATATTGTATACATCCATTATATAGGAGAATAAGAAAAAGACGTGCAATGAGTGCACATCTTTTTTTGTTATGTTTTGTCGAATCGTTGATATCTTATCGTTTCTCAATCGCCACAATAAATGGTGGGTTATTTTGCTGGTTAATGAAGCCGTATCGCAAAACGTGAGCTTGTTTTTGGTCGAGTTCTTCTGCAAATTTGAGAACAGCGTCGCGTTCTACTTGTCCTTCTGGATGACCGTGATAAATAACAAGGACGATGATACCTTCAGGTGCCATTACTTCTAATAATTGCTCGATCGCCGAGATTGTTGAGTTCGGTTTTGTAACGATATGCTTGTCACCACCAGGCAGGTAACCTAAGTTGAAGATAGCGCCTGTTACTTTTCCTTTTGCGTCTTCTGGTAGTACGGATAAGAGTGTGTCGTGACTGTCGTGAACTAAAACAGTACGTTCGAAAAGTTTCTTTTCTTTTAGGTGGATAGTAGAGCTTTCAATTGCCTCTTTTTGAATATCAAATCCAAATACTTTTCCACTATCTCCAACGATTTCAGCTAGGAAGCAAGTATCATGTCCATTGCCGAGCGTTGCATCTACAGCGTAATCGCCTTCTTTTACTGCCGTTTGCAGCAGTGTGCGAGCAAACGGTAATACACGTTCTAATTTCATTTTTGTTTCTCCTCATTTGCATATTTTCCTTGCCAGCTTCCGCGGCGTACAAATTCTGCATCGATGGAATTTAATACTTCCCATTTATTTAAGCTCCACATCGGGCCAATCATTAAATCAGGCGGACCGTCACCTGTGATGCGGTGCACAATTACGTCTTCAGGAATAATTTCAAGTTGGTCAACAACGAGACTTACGTAATCTTCAAGAGAAAGGAATTCTAATTGACCTTTTTCATATTGCTTCACCATTGGCGTACCTTTTAATAAATGAAGTAAATGAATTTTAATTCCTTGTACGTCAAGTTTTGCTACTTCACGAGTTGTTTCCATCATCATGTCGTAATCTTCAAGGGGAAGACCGTTAATAATATGAGAGCAAACTCTAATGCCGTGTTTGCGTAATTTATTTACGCCTTCCACATAAGATGGATAATCGTGAGCACGGTTAATAAGATTTGCAGTACGTTCATGAACAGTTTGTAGTCCGAGTTCAACCCAAAGGTACGTACGTTTATTTAAGTCCGCTAAATATTCAACGACATCGTCTGGTAAACAATCTGGACGAGTTGCGATAGAAAGACCGACAACGTCTTTTTCTGCTAGAAGCGGTTCGAATTTTTCTTTTAACACTTCAAGTGGTGCATGTGTATTTGTGTAAGCCTGAAAATAAGCGATACATTTTCCGTCTTTCCACTTTGAGTGCATTTTTTCTTTCATTTCATGATATTGCGTTATAACATCATCGCGGCGATCGCCAGCGAAGTCACCAGATCCAGCAGCACTACAAAACGTGCAGCCGCCGTAAGCGACTGTACCGTCACGGTTCGGGCAATCGAAGCCAGCATCTAATGAAACTTTAAAGATTTTTTCACCAAATTCATTTCGTAAGTGGTAATTCCATGTATGATAACGTTTATTGTCATTTGTATATGGAAAAGGGTTTTGAACCTTCATTATTTTCCCTCCTAAGACGAGTCAAAATGAAACAAAATCCATTATAACATACTCATAAGGTTCATATGGAAGGGACACACTAAAGGGGAATTGAAGCAAGGAGGGACAATTATGGCAGAGCGTCAATCACTTGAAGAGTATATTACACAGGCAGAACAAGCGGTGGAATATGCGAAAGAACAATTAGACCAAGGCATGAGGCAGGAGCATTACAATACGATGGAGTATTCGGATGCTCAGTTGCAATTAGAACAAGCATATAATGATTTACAAACGATGCAACAACATGCGAATGATGAGCAACGTGAGCAATTAAATAGAGCACGTATGGCAATTCGCCAATTGCAACATCAAATGATTATTACACCGCACTAATAAGGAGTGAATGTAATGGCGAAACGTTCAGATCAAAATAATCCAGAGCAAAAAACGCAAAATGGACATAACGCTGAGTTTTCAAATGAACTTGATCCAGTTGTTCAAGTGAAACAGCGTAATAGTAAAAAGGGACAACCTCAAAGATCAAAGCAATCAGAGTAAACCAGGTCGCAATATGACCTGGTTTTATTTTGCTATATGACAATAATGTAAGATTTCTGTAAGGTTTGCCGATAGTTGTAAGCTTACTTTTCCAGTAGAGTAAGGGAGGATTAAATTTTGGACAAGGAGTTGCTTTATGGGGAACAACATTACAAACAAACGAATTGATGAGTTAGATTACATTCGTGGCTTCGCATTACTGGGGATTATTTTAGTAAATATTCTAGCGCTACTGAATATTAAAGTGCCAGATCCTAATACAGTAGATGCTAGTTATCAAAGGTTTCTATACTTATTTGTGGAAGGTCGTTTCTTCTCGATTTTCTCATTCTTATTTGGAGTAGGATTCTACATCTTCATTACAAGAGCGATTGCGAAAGGGAAGAATGGATACGTTCTATTTCTACGCCGCGTAGTTGCACTATTTATTTTTGGTTTAATTCATCAAATGTTTCAGCCTGGAGAAGCACTAGCCTTATACGCAATTTGTGGATTAGTCGTTTTACCGTTTTATAAAGCGAAAAAAGAAGTGAATGTAGTACTCGGTCTTATTCTTACGGTAGCTTTTAGTATTATGGCAGCTAAGGAATTATTACCATTAGGTTTAATTTTATTAGGTCTTGCTGCAGGGCAGTATAAAGTGTTTGAAAACCTTTCAGCGAAAATCAAACAAGTCGCTATTTTTACAGGCATTATGTTTGTTTTAAGTGTAGTAGCTATATGGTATCAATATGGGCACGTTCCTGCTGAACCGTTCGTAAATATGATAATTATGAATGAAGATGGAACAATGGACGCTGCAGGTCAATTCTTAAAAATTGGTGTTACAGTTGGACCAATTATTTCAGCTTTCTATGTAGGAGCATTAATTTTATTACTTCAGTTAAAACCAGTTCAAGCATTGTTAGCTCCACTGAAATACTATGGTCGTATGGCTTTAACAAATTATATTGGACAAACTGCAATGATTTTAATTGCAGGCAGTGTATTTAACTTTGCAGGAAACTTAACGTACATGCAGACGCTATATGTGTGTATCGCAATTTATGCAATTCAAATTATTTTCAGTGTGATTTGGATGAAAATCTTTAAAATGGGTCCATTAGAATGGATTTGGCGTATTATTACGTATTGGACGGTAACGCCTTTAAAGAAATAAAGACAGAAATGGGCTGTTCCGCTTGTGGAATAGTCTATTTTTTTGTCAGTTTTTTGCGGTAAATCGCTAATGAAATTTTATCTACTAATGAAGAAAATGAATTTGTTTTTAAAAGGATAAAAGCTAAGCTTACACGCTCACCTTTTTTATATTACAAAAGTGTAAGGTAATTGTAATGTTAATAAATAGCAGTTCACCTCCAAAAGGCGCAAAATAGGTAATGGAAAAACAAGCGTAGGAGGATATATATGACGAAACCAGTTGTAGACGTGAAAAATGTTCAAAAAGTGTACGGTAAAAAAGGTGAGAACCAATCACAAGCGTTAAAAGGTGTTTCATTCTCAATTCAAGAGGGTGAATTTGTTGGTATTATGGGACCATCTGGTTCTGGTAAAACGACATTATTAAATGTAATTTCAACGCTTGATAAAGCAACGGGCGGCGTTGTTGAAATTGCGGGTACGGATATTACGAAAATGAAGCAAGGTGAGCTTTCTGATTTCCGTTCACAAAAATTAGGATTTATCTTCCAAGACTTTAACTTATTAGAGAACTTATCTATTTATGAAAACATCGCACTTCCACTTTCCCTTCAAGGTGTTTCATCACGTAATATTGGACCGAAAGTAGAAAAAGTAGCGGATATGCTAGGGATTACAGAAATTCTTCAAAAGTATCCATCTGAAGTATCTGGTGGACAAAAGCAGCGTTCAGCAGCAGCGCGCGCGCTTGTGCATGAGCCAGCAATTATTTTAGGGGACGAGCCAACAGGAGCTCTTGATTCGAAAAATGCAGCAAGTTTACTTGATGCGATGACAAACTTAAATGAAGAACAAGGCGTATCTATTATGATGGTTACGCATGATCCATATAGTGCAAGTTACTGTCAGCGTATTTTATTCATTCAAGATGGTGAGCTATATAAAGAAATTCACCGCGGTGGTACGCGTGAAGAATTTTATAAAGAAATTTTAGATGTACTTGCGGACTTAGGCACACAAAAAGCGTAAGAAGGGAGGTCTAGGGCATGTTATTTAAACTTTCCATGTCAGGGCTAAAGAGTAAGCTGAAAGATTATATTGTCTTACTTGTTGGTCTTGTCATGTCGATTTCAATTTTTTATATGTTCCAAACGTTAGCGCTGAATAAAGCGTTTATCGAATCCAATTCTGTTATTAAGTCTATTGGTTTCGTATTCCAAGCAGGTTCATTTTTATTAGCAATTATAACGTTCTTCTACATTTTATATGCAAACTCTTTCTTATTATCTCTTCGTCAAAAAGAGTTTGGTATGTACATGATGTTAGGTGCAAAAAAGCATAAAGTTACATTACTTATGTTTATTGAAACGATTGTATTAGGTGCTGCGTCTCTTGCGATTGGACTTACAGTTGGTGTAGGACTTGCAGAAGGTATCGGACAGTTATTAATGAAACAATTAGAATTTGCTGGTGAAGGCTATAAGGCATTTTATCTACCATCTATGACTGTTACTTGCATTTTCTTCTTTGCATTATTTGTATTATCAGCAATTATGAACAGTATTAAGTTATCACGTATTTCAGTACTGCAACTTGTACATGCGGATGCACAAACAGAGCGTGTTGCGGTAAAAGGAAAAATGACAGGTGTCGTTGCAATCCTTGCTGTTATTTTATTAGGAATTGGCTATGCATCAATGATTTACATGGAAAAACTAAGAGAAATGGGAATCCTTATTGCATTAATTACAACAACAACTGGTACTTACATGCTATTTGGATCACTTCTCCCAGTTATCATTAGAAAGTTAAAGAGTAATAAAAAGCGTAGTGAAAAAGGACTTAATGCTTTTACGTTTGCACAATTAAATTTCCGTATTAATAGCTTAACGAAAGTACTTGCAACGGTAGCGATGTTAGTTGCTCTTGGAGCGGGTGCAATTTCAGGTGGTATGGCGTTTAAAAATAACGTTATAAAAATGGTTGATGGTTTAGTAATATATGATTCAGTTATTCATAACCCAACAGCTGAAGAAAAGAAAATTTTAGATGGTATTCCATTTAAAGAGAAAAATGAATATCGTTACAAAGTTGATAATAAATACGTTTATTATGTAAAAGAAGATTTAGAGAAAAAACCTCCTTTCGTACAAGATACAAAACAGATGGAAAGTATGAAGGATTTAGGAAAAACAAAGAAAGTTTCAGAGGAACTACCAGTAGGTGCAGTTTCTAGAGAAATGAATGAAAAAGATGCGAACACTAAAGAACTTCCAGAAGAATGGGATGAGGCTTTCAGAACAATCCAACCATTTTACGTATATGAGAATCATGCAATTAAAATTGCAGATCAGAAAATGTACGATACTGTAAATGGTAAAGAAGGAATCGTAGTTACTGGAAAAACAGACGATTTTGTAGCATACACAAAAGAATGGAAAAAACTTGACGAGTTGCAGCTAGTTAAATATAAAAATGTAAAAGCTGAAAGATTAGATAGTAAATATCAATCTTACAATGGATTCTACGGCATTGCGAGTGGAACAGTATTTATGGGATTCTTCCTTGGAATTGCGTTCTTAGCAATGATGGCAAGTTGTTTAATGTTTAAAATTCTTTCTGGTGCATCAAAAGATATTACGCGTTATCAAATGCTTCGTAAAATCGGTGTGCGTCGTGAATTATTAACGAAATCAATTTATAAAGAGTTATTCTTAGTATTCTTATTCCCGGCAATTGTGGGTATTGCTCACGTATTAGTTGGTATGAATATTTTCGGATTTATTTTAATGGATCCTTACTTCCGTATTTGGGTACCAATCGTAATTTTCGTAGTTATTTATGCGATTTATTACTTCATTACAGTTCAATTGTATAAAGGAATTGTTCTTCCAAAAGAAGATTAATAGGTAAAAAGCCGAGTGAAAGTGCTCGGCTTTTTGTATTTTCAGAAAAAACACTTTAATGTTACTGAAATATATAATATAATGTAAATAAGTAACATAATATGAAAGTATCAGCAACCGAAAAATGAAAGGAGGAATCCGATCTGTAGAAAGAAGCTGAACTTGTACTCCCCCTATTTTTTCTACCCACACCGTATTTGTACAATCATAAATTTCCAAATGAAAAATTGTCGTAAGAGTATATTGTGAAAATAATGGATAATACATGGAAATCTCATAGCATGATAAGGTAAAATGGACAGGATAATGAGAAAATTACCGTTCATAAGATGAGGAGATACATGTATGGAAGTTGTAGAGGCATTAAAAGATATAAGCCAAATTGAGGCTATGAAAAAGTATTTAAAAGAGCACTCGCAGCGAGATTATCTTTTATTTGTTATTGGAATTAACACTGGATTAAAGATCACTGAGCTACTTAGTATGAAATTTGAAGAGGTATTAAATGAAGATAAGACTGTTAAAGAGTTTTATTCTCTTCCTGTGAAAGATGAAAAATTTAAACAAGATATTTATTTAAATACAAAAGTAAAAGAAGCCCTTTTAGATTACGTACAATCTATTGATGCTCAAAGAGAAAACTACGTATTTCAATCTAATAAAACGACAAATTCAATCTCACGCCAACAAGCATATCGTGTTATCCATAGCGCAGCTGAAGCGGTTGGGATTGTTGGAAAGATTGGAACGAATTCAATGCGAAAAACATTTGGATTTCATGCGTACAAAAGAGGAATAGCGATTGCGCTATTGCAAAAGCATTTTCATCACGCAACTCCATCAGAAACGCTCAAGTATTTAGGAATCTCAAAAGATGAGAAGTTTAAAACAGAGATTGATGTAGATTTGTAAAAGGAAAGAGCCGTAACTAAAAAATTAGGAGGCGGGAATATGAATATTAGAGAGAGTGAACTACCGGGCATTGGATGTAAATTCGAAGTGATAACAAAAGGTAATGAAAAAATGGTTATCGTTATTCATGATGATGGCCGAAGAGAAATGTATCATTTTGATGCGGATCACGATGAGAGTATTTCAAGCATTTCTCTTCGTGATTCTGAAGCGAGACAAATTGCGGCTATATTAGGCGGAATGGTATATAGGCCGCAAGCGCTAGACACAATTGAGATGGCTTTTGAAGGATTATCAATTGAATGGTTTAAGGTGGAGAATAATGCACCAGTAGTACAACAAACAATTGGTAGCTTACATGTCAGAAAAACGTATAACGTAACGATTATTGCTATTTTGAAAAAGAATATGAAGAAATTCTTTAATCCAGGTCCAGACTCTATTATTGAAGCTGGCGATATGCTCGTATTGTCGGGTGAAAGACATGAAGTGAAAAGAATTATTAATGAATTGCTTTCAGCAGGAGGTGATTCCTAATCGATGGATACTTTAATTTTGGAAGTTGGAACTGCGTTAGTATTAGTAGCTTTTGCAGCTATCCTCGCTGCAAAGTTAAAGTTTTCGATTATTCCGTTTCTCATTATACTCGGTATGCTAGTGGGGCCTCATGCCCCAGATTTAGGACTTATCGATTTAAGGTTTATTGAAAGCGGAGAAGTTATTTCCTTCCTCGGCCGTGTTGGCGTCATATTCCTCCTATTCTATTTAGGTTTAGAATTCTCAATTAAAAAATTAATTAAATCAGGAAAGTCGATTGCTTTTGGGGGTAGTGTTCATATATCGCTTAATTTCATATTAGGTTTACTTTATGGATATATAATGGGCTTCCCCTTACTAGAAACATTAATTATTGCTGGAATTATTACAATCTCATCGAGTGCAATTGTAGCGAAAGTAATTGTTGATTTAAGAAGATCTGGTAATAAAGAGACAGAACTAATTTTAGGAATCATTATGTTTGATGATATCTTTTTAGCTGTATATTTATCAGTTGTTTCAGGATTAGTACTCGGAGGTGCAACATCATTTGTAGGTGCTCTTACATCCGTACTAATCGCAGTAGGATATATGTTACTATTCTTTGTAATCGCTAGAAAAGCTACGCCGTTTCTAAATAAAGTATTAGATATTTCGTCAAACGAAATTTTTATTATCGTAATATTCGCTATTTTATTCTTTGTAGCAGGATTTTCAGAAACGATTCATGTTGCTGAGGCAATTGGAGCATTATTGTTAGGACTCGTCTTTTCTGAAACAGAGCATAGTGATCGGATTGAGCATCTCGTCGTTCCATTTCGTGACTTCTTTGGAGCCATATTCTTTTTCAGTTTCGGTTTAAGTATAGATCCGTTTTCGCTTGGAGGAGCAGTATGGTTGGCATTAGGAGCAGTTTTCATTACTCTCATCGGTAATTTTACAGCTGGAATGATTGCAGGGCGTAAAGCCGGGTTATCGCATAAGGCTTCTACGAATATCGGTTTAACACTTATATCACGTGGGGAATTCTCCATTATTGTCGCGAATCTCGGAATAGCGGGTGGCTTAATGGCAACGATTAAACCATTCTCAGCTTTATATGTTTTAATATTGGCGTCGTTAGGGCCATTATTAACGAAGGAGTCTGGGAGAATATACTCTCTACTAGACAAAATATTTAAATGGAGTGCTAAAGAAAGTGCAAAACGTAAAAAGGAAGTTGGATAACCTTCCGCGAGGGAACGATTCCATTATTTATAGATTAATATTTTACAAAGACGATTAGAATACATTCTAATCGTCTTTGTGCTATTATCTGAATTTCATCAACTATTAATCAGTTGCCTTCCTATTTAAAAACGACTACAATTTTACTGTTATATATATGAACGAAAAAAAGAGAATAGGAGGGGAGACTATGCCAAGGAAAGTATGGCTATTAGTAGCTGGGATGATTATTAATGTCACGGGTGCTTCTTTTTTATGGCCTTTTAATACAATTTACTTACATGATAGTTTAGGGAAATCTTTATCAGTAGCCGGAATGGTATTAATGATCAACTCGCTTACTGGTGTAATCGGAAACTTGCTCGGCGGTGTTTTATTTGATAAATGGGGCGGTTATAAATCAATTTTAGTAGGGATTGTCATTACACTTGTATCGATTTTAGGTCTTGTATTTTTCCATGGTTGGCCATTATATGTTGTGTGGCTAGCATTAATCGGATTCGGTTCTGGAATGGTGTTTCCATCAATGTATGCGATGGTCGGTACGGTTTGGCCAGAAGGCGGGAGACGAGCGTTCAATGCAATGTATGTTGGACAAAACGTTGGGATTGCGATTGGAACAGCGTGCGGTGGATTAGTTGCGTCTTATCGTTTTGATTATATTTTCTTAGCGAACTTTATTTTATATTTTATTTTCTTCTTAATTGCGTTTATTGGATTTCGTGGTATGGAAGCAAAAAAAGAGCAAGAGGTACAAAAAGAAGCCGAAACGAAAAAAGGTTGGTCACTTACACCTGGCTTCAAAGCGCTTCTAATCGTATGTGTAGCATATGCTTTATGCTGGGTTACATACGTACAGTGGCAAGGGGCAATTGCGACTCATATGCGAGAATTAGATATTAGCCTCCGCCATTATAGTTTATTATGGACGATAAACGGAGCGATGATTGTTTGTGCGCAGCCACTTGTTAGTATGTTAATTCGCTGGATGAAGCGTTCTTTAAAACAACAAATTATGATTGGAATCGTCATTTTTGCGGCGTCGTTTATTGTTTTAAGCCAAGCGCAGCAATTTACGATGTTTCTCGTTGCGATGGTGACATTAACAATTGGTGAATTATTCGTATGGCCGGCAGTTCCGACCATCGCAAATATACTTGCACCGAAAGATAAGCTAGGATTTTATCAAGGTGTTGTAAATAGCGCAGCGACTGTAGGGAAAATGTTCGGACCGGTCGTTGGCGGAGCGATTGTTGACTTATACAATATGGAAGTATTGTTTATTGCGATCATGGTAATGCTTGTAGTAGCGCTTATAGCAACGAGTATTTATGATAGACGAGTAAAAGTAGAAGAAACAGTTGAAGAAAAAATTGCAGTTTAGTTTGACGGAACATGCAACATGTTTTAGAATATATTTAAATAAATAGTAATAAAATATCCTTTGGAACAAGGGAGTTAGCTCGGCTGTCCTAAGACGAATTCGTTAGTTAGCAAGAGTAACGATTAACCGAGAAGCCCTCGCTTCAAGTAGGCTCTTAAGAGATACTAAGTGGTGGGTAGTTCACATTAACTCATATTTGTAATAACAGTGAGAAGGAGTAGTAGTAATAGAAGCTGGTTTAGAGAGTTGACGGTCGGTGCAAGTCAATCCACGTTTCGTTATGAACTCGCCTTTGAGTTGCAGTTGTGAAATCATTAGTAGCAATTGCCGTTAATCCACGTTACGGATCTAAGCGAATGTATTTATTACATTAATTTAGGGTGGTACCGCGGGAATCTATAACCTCTCGTCCCTTTCTAGGGATGAGAGGTTTTTTGTATTTTGGGCGGTGAAAATAAATAGAATTTCAAGGAGGGTATCTCATGAGCTTTAATCATCAAGAAATTGAGAAGAAGTGGCAAGGGCATTGGGAAGAGAATAAAACATTCCGTACGCCAGATGAAACAGAAAAACCAAAATTTTATGCACTAGATATGTTCCCATATCCATCAGGTGCAGGCTTACACGTAGGTCATCCAGAAGGTTATACAGCGACAGATATTTTATCTCGTATGAAGCGTATGCAAGGATATAACGTTCTTCATCCAATGGGATGGGATGCATTCGGTCTTCCAGCAGAGCAATATGCACTTGATACTGGGAACAGCCCGGCTGAATTTACAGAGCTTAATATTAATACGTTCCGTAATCAAATTAAAGCATTAGGCTTCTCTTACGATTGGGATCGTGAAGTAAATACAACAGATCCAACCTACTACAAGTGGACACAATGGATCTTCCTAAAACTATTTGAAAAAGGTTTAGCTTACGTTGATGAAGTACCTGTAAACTGGTGCCCAGCACTTGGTACAGTACTTGCAAACGAAGAAATCATTGACGGTAAGAGTGAGCGCGGTGGACATCCAGTTGAGCGTCGTCCGATGAGACAGTGGATGTTAAAAATTACAGCTTACGGAGATCGTCTATTAGAAGATCTAGATGAGCTTAATTGGCCAGAAAGCTTAAAAGACATGCAACGTAACTGGATCGGTCGTTCTGAAGGTGCAGAAGTACACTTCAACATCGACGGTACAGATGAGAAGTTCACAGTTTTCACAACGCGTCCTGATACACTATTTGGAGCAAGCTACTGTGTACTGGCTCCAGAGCATGCACTTGTTGCTAACATTACAACACCAGAACAAAAAGAAGCTGTAGAAGCTTACATTAACTCTGTTAAAATGAAGAGCGATTTAGAGCGTACAGAACTTGCGAAAGAAAAAACTGGTGTATTTACTGGTGCTTACGCAGTTAACCCAGTAAACGGTGAGAAATTACCAATCTGGATCGCTGATTATGTTCTTGCAACTTACGGAACAGGTGCTGTAATGGCAGTTCCAGCTCACGATGAGCGTGACTATGAATTTGCATCAACGTTCAATCTTCCAATGAAGGAAGTTGTAAAAGGCGGAGACATTTCGAAAGAAGCATATACAGGTGATGGTGCGCACGTAAACTCAGCATTCCTTGATGGTTTAAATAAAGAAGAAGCAATTGTAAAAATGATTGAGTGGCTTGAAGTAACAAGCGCAGGAAATCAAAAAGTAACGTACCGTCTACGTGACTGGTTATTTAGTCGCCAACGTTACTGGGGTGAGCCAATTCCAGTAATCCATTGGGAAGATGGTACAATGACAGCTGTGAAAGAAGAAGAATTACCATTAGTTCTTCCGAAAACAGAGAATATTCGTCCTTCAGGTACAGGTGAATCACCACTTGCAAACATTGAAGAGTGGGTAAATGTTGTTGATCCTGAAACTGGTAAAAAAGGTCGTCGTGAAACAAATACAATGCCACAATGGGCTGGTAGCTGCTGGTACTACCTACGCTACATCGATCCAAACAACAGCGAAGCACTTGTAGACCCTGAAAAAGTAAAACAATGGCTTCCAGTTGATATTTATATCGGTGGAGCAGAGCACGCTGTACTTCACTTACTATATGCTCGTTTCTGGCATAAAGTATTATATGATATCGGTGTAGTTCCAACGAAAGAACCGTTCCAACAATTATTCAACCAAGGTATGATCTTAGGTGAAAACAACGAGAAAATGAGTAAATCAAAAGGTAACGTTGTAAATCCTGATGATATCGTAGCAAGCCACGGTGCAGATACACTTCGTCTATACGAAATGTTCATGGGACCATTAGATGCTTCAATCGCTTGGTCTGAAAATGGTCTTGACGGAGCTCGTCGCTTCCTAGACCGCGTATGGCGCCTATTCATTCAAGAGAATGGTGAATTAAGTGAGAAAATTACTGATGCACCAAACAAAGATCTTGAAAAAGCTTACCACCAAACAGTGAAGAAAGTAACAGAAGACTATGCAGAGCTTCGCTTCAACACAGCGATTTCTCAAATGATGGTATTCATCAACGATGCATACAAAGCTGAAACACTTCCGAAAGAATATGTAGAAGGTTTCGTAAAAATGATTGCACCAGTTGCACCTCACATCGGGGAAGAACTATGGAGCAAACTTGGATACAGTGAAACAATCACATATGCAAGCTGGCCAACATTTGATGAGTCTAAACTTGTAGAAGATGAAGTTGAAATCGTTGTTCAAATTATGGGCAAAGTTCGCACAAAACTAACAATGAGTAAAGACGCATCAAAAGAAGAAATGGAACAACTTGCACTTGAGGCAATCAAAGAACAAATTGAAGGAAAAACAGTTCGTAAAGTAATTGTTGTTCCTGGAAAACTTGTTAACGTTGTTGCAAACTAATTAATTATTAATAAAAGCTCAGAGCGTTTATGCTCTGAGCTTTTTTGCGTGAAAAATAAGCTCAGGATCACCTTCATCTAAGTTTTCGATCATTCCACTACGCATAAATCCATTTGCTTTAAAAACTTTTTGCATATTTGTATTCGATTTGTTCGTTGAAGAAAATATTTTTTGAGTAGGAGAATGTCTTAACATATATGAGATTAATGAGCTTGCATGACCTTGTCTTCTTTTCGTTGGCGAAACAATGATTAATGAGAGGAAAGTATAACCAAAGAAATTTGTATCGTATGTTAGAAAACCAGAAATGGAATTGTCCTCTTTTGCAATGATGCAGGTTCCTTCATTAATAGTGTGTTTAATATAATCTCGCCTACTATCGTCTCCGATCACATCAATATCTATATGTACGATTGAATCTAAATCATCAATATAAGCCTTTGTTACATTTTTCAATAGAAATCCCCCTAGAAAAAATATTCAGTTAATTAATTTTATCATGAACGAAGAAAAAGGAGCGGAATTCCAATACAGACAAACACCTATTCTTCAGTAGGAAATATGATAAAAAAGGTAGGTTAAATTGAGAAGAAGAGGTGAAAGGAATGAAAGGGATGGACAATAATGCACCACATGGCTTCTTCGGAGGTGGATCGGATAGTTATGGACAAATGATGTTCATGGGAGGAGATGGTCAACACGGATATGGCGGAATTCCAAGCTGGATGGGAGGAGCGGCTGGAGGATTTCCGACGTCAGTCGCGGGTGTACAAACAGGATTTCCGACGTCAGTAGCTGGAGCGCAAACAGGATTTCCGGCACTAGTAGGAGGTGCACAAGGAGGAGTTCCTGTAGGTATGCCAACTACATTTCCATCTTTCGTTGGCGGTGTACAAACAGGATTTCCTGTACCTGGCGTTGGTGTTGTAGCTGGTGGAATCGGTGGATTCCCTCAAGGTGTTCACGGTCATCATGAGCATCACGGCCATCATCAACACCACGGTCATCATCAGCACCACGGTCATCATCAGCATCATGGCCATCATCAACAACACGGCCATCATCAGCACCACGGTCATCATCAACAACAAGTACATCATCATGGTCATCATCAAATTCATCCGCAGGCTGTCCTTTATCAAACACACCAAGGCCATCATCAGCACCAAGGCCATCATCAGCACCACGGTCACCATCAGCACCAAGGTCATCAAGATCATCACGGCCACCATCAGCAACAAGTACATCACCAAGGCCACCACCAAATTCATCCGCAAGCTGTTCTTTTCCAAACACACCAAGGCCAACACCATCACCAAGGCCAACATCATCACCAAGGCCAACATCATCACCAAGGCCAACATCATCACCAAGGCCAACACCATCATCAAGGTCAACAGCATCATCAAGGTCAACAGCATCATCAAGGTCAACAACATCATCAAGGTCAACAACAATACCAACAGTATCAGCAGCAACAACAGCCTTGGGCAGGTGGAATTGGAGCAGGAACGGCAGCAGGAGCAGCAGCTGGTACTGCAGGAGCAGCAGGACACGCGGGACACGTGGGTCATTAATAGACCAAAGGAAAAAAGACATAATAAAAAACTGCTAGGAGATCCTAGCAGTTTTTTTCTGCCTCTTGACGTTGGCGTTCGATTTCCGCACGAAGTTGTGGTTCTGGTGCTTGCCATCCTTCTGGTTTCATAATTTTGCCATCGCCCTCGCGGAATCGAGGCTTTCCATCAGGGAATAGTTTTGCCATGTTAGCATTGTTTACAATTTCGAATCCTTTATCTGGACGTACGCCCATTTCTGCAAACGTTCCGAATGCAAAGTAAATAAGGTCAATAAGTGCATCATATTGATCTTCAACAGTTGTTGCTTCTAGAAATTCTTCTAGCTCTTCTTGCATAAAGCTAGCACGAATTTTTGCACGCTCTTCTGTTAGTTTTGTTGGAGTACTTGTCACAGGATGTCCGAATTCTTCATGCATTTTTGCAACAAGTTCGAATCCTTTATCTAAACCTTTTTCGTTTGTCATGTTGTTTCATCCTTTCTTACGTTATGCCGAATTTTATTGTAACATAAGGTAGTTATTAAATAAAAAGAACATCTTATGAGAAATAAGATGTTCGCTCGTTATTCTTCTTTCTTAATTAAAACGGATAAAATAAGATCGATGCCAAATATTCCGATGAGTAGCATTGGTATAACTACAAGTAAATAACGTGTGAAAGAAACATTTTTTAAGTATGTATGAGCAAATAAAAAGACGCCGAGAAATAAAATACCATTTAAAATAGGTTTTACTAATTTTTTAGACATAAGCTCCCCCGTAAATATCCCTTTTCTCTATTTAAAAATAAAAACTCCCCTCTCCGTTGTACCATGCCAGAGAGGGGAGTTCAATCATTAACTTATTCAATCACACCAGAATTTGTAATATTTACGGTGTATTTTATATTAACAGGAACATCTTTGTACATTCGTTTCCACTCTTCTAATTTGAATGGGCGATAATGTTGCTTATATTTAGCTCCCAGCCCGAGAGGATCGACGCCTAAAGATTTGAATTGCTTAATTAATTTGTTACCTTCTATATCCAATTGTTTTTGGACGGCCTTCTCAATCTTTTTTGTGTTCTTTGCATTTTCTAAGTTAATTTGTTTCGATACTTCTTGAATACGAGCATCAAGCTTAACATGAATGAAAAAAGAAGGTTTCCCATTCTTTATTTTTATATTATAAGTCGGGACAGAACGAATATTATTAATCATTACGTACCCAGGAGTTGCTTTAAATTCATGTGAATCCAACTTATGTTTCTCTAAAAGCCCTTTGAATATAAACATATCTTTTTCCGCAATTTTACCGACATATTTATCCTTTTTAAAAAGGCCAATTCCGATGACTTTTATTTTATCCGCATGCTTTTTTAAAATTGGAATATAGTAGTCTTGTCCTTCTTGATAATAACGGAATGCTCCTAAATGCAGGTTATCTTTTGGTAGAGGACCAGTTTCCATATTATGTTCTAGCATTTTTTTTATATAAATGGCAACGTTGGATGAAGTAGTGTATTTTCCTTTTAAAAGTTCAGAGCCGTTGCCTTCAAGTAAAGCAACATATAAAGCGTTTCCGATGTTTACATCGCGAATTAATGTATCGAAGGAAGCAACCATCCCTTTTTTAGCAATTCTAGTAGTAAATAGAGCAACTCGCATTTGTCCGCTAGCAAATGGTTGAGAAGATTCTAAAGATGTATCTGCTTTTACTTGTTTTACCGCATTTGCTGTTCCTTCAAAAACTCGAACTTTATTTCCTTTTTGCTGAATGGGACAAACGAATGTTACTTTTACTTTATTATCCTTTGCTACATCAAAAACAGTTCCTTGAATAAGTTGTACATCATCGATAATATTTTTTTGTAAACATCCAGTTAAACTGAAGAGTGTTATACAAGAAATAAGTATTAATTTGCTTTTGATTTTTTCCATTTTCTTTTCACCCACACAATGATAAATAGGATTGGGATGTATATGTAAATAAGCCAAAAACTAACTCTTGATGCATTACTAATAAAATTATTAATATCATGTCTGTTTGTTAAAAGCTGTGAAACAATGAGGGTGATAAGGATAAAAGCGATTAAAATCCCTCTTTGTTTTACGCGAAATATTTCGTGAGTTCCTCTTGTTGCTGCCCATAAAGGAAGAATTGAACTCGTAATAATAACGAGTGCATAAGCTGAGATTGCAATATATTCTAGCCTTTCTATGAATGGAAGCTGAATAACTTGGGTCATAGAGAGTTGAGACCAGATTGTCTTAAATAATTGTTTTTCGCTAAAAAAAGTGAAGGCTAAAATAGTACTGAATAAATATAATAGGTTGGAAAACAGTGCTCCGTATTGAGCGAATTTATGAGATTGCATAGGCTGTTTTACAAATGGATAAAACATGAGGTAAACCTCAAACCCTGTCATACTGTAGATTGACATATGGGCAGATTTTAAAATGTCTGAAAAAGAATGTGTGAACATAGGTAGTAAATTTGACCAATGTGAATATTTCAAAACGAATAGGCTAAGAAACAAATATCCTAATGTACCACCAATTGAGATAACACAAATACCGGTAATTACACGAAACCCAGAAGAAACAATGTAATAGCTGACTAGGCATAAAAAGAGTGTTAACATCCAAGTTGAAGCGGTAGGAAACATCCATACTTGAATAATTTCAACGTATGTTCGAACGACAGAAATGCTGACAGCTAAAAAATAAGTCATAAAGATGAGATTCATGCCGTTTCCTAACCATTTTCCAAATGTTTGTCGATGTAAATCAATTAAATTCCCGTTTGTTTCTTTTAATAAGAAATACATCATCCATATAAGAATATGGATACAGATTCCTGTGATTAGAACTCCCATCCAGCTGTCGTATCCAGCGACTTTTGCTATAATTCGAGCAAACCCGAGAACGCCAGCACCAAATTGTGCACCGTGAATTAAAAAGAAAACGAAGACGGGTGATATTTGGTGTTCTGCTTTAATTTTACTCATCGATGCACCTCATTTCTTAATCATCAAAATCTGACGTATGTTTCGTAGAAATTCCATTAGTTGCTTTCTTTACGTGTTGCGGTCTTGCTTGAACATCTCGAGTATCAATCATTGTTAACGGAAAACGAATCCAAGAATCTTTAAAGGATTGTTGTCTCGTTGGATAAAAGAGAGCGTACGGCTTACGTAAAGAAGTAAGTCTAAACAAATGGGTAAATAAAAAGATAAATCCAAGAGATATACCGAAGAGCCCACCTATTTCTGCAAAGGCGAGAAATGGGAAACGTAGTAAACGAACGGCGTTTCCCATTTTATAAATGGGCGTAATAAAGGAAGCTAACGCTGATAAGGCAACGATAATTAATAAAATATTACTCGTTAAACCAGCTTGTACAGATGCTTGCCCAATTACAATACCGCCTACAATACCTAGTGTTTGTCCAACTTTCATTGGTAATCGCGCGCCAGCTTCTCTTAATAAATCAATTGCAAGTTCCAAGAAAAGTGCTTCTATTAAAGGGGGAAATGGTACTTGAGCCCTTGATAAGATCAATGTTTCAAGTAAGTCACTCGGAACTAATTCATAGTGATAATTCAAAACTGCAACGTATAATGGAGTGGCACAAATTGAGAATAGAACAGCGATCAATCTTAAAATCCTTGAGAATGTAGCGTATAACCAAGAAACGTTATAGTCTTCGGGCGAAATGAAAAAATCAAAATATGATACAGGAGTTAAGAGGACACTTGGAGAACCATCAACAAAAATAGCAATTTTGCCATCAATGAGTGCCTTTGTAACTCTGTCAGTACGCTCTGTATTTATATAGAGCGGGAAAATGGATTTTTCACCCATTAATTCTTGTATATAAGCACTATCGTTAATTTGGTCATATTCAAGAGCGCGTAATGATTCCTCTAGAAAATCTACATTATCTTTTTCAGCTAGGTTGTCTAAATACATCATGACAACCTTTGTTTTTGAAAACTCTCCGATAATCATCTCTTTTGTGTGTAAATCTAAAACAGGAAGGCGTTTTCGTACTAAATTAATATTTGTATCAATATCTTCTACGAATCCTTCTTGTGGCCCGATAACGGTTGATTCGTTTAATGGAGGAGTCGGTGCACGATAATTATCAATTGCAATATTTGCAAGCATACACTTTTGATCTTGCTGATTTAATTGAATAATTGCATGTCCTTTTAAAACCATGTCCTCAATTTTTTGTAAATCATTTGTAATTGTAATACCGCTCATTGGAATATGTTCTTTTAATTCTTCTAATGGAGCGCAAGGACGTTCCAAAAGAGTAGGCATTAAATACTTTTGCAATTTCTCACCATCAAGTGAAGGACGATAGTAAGAAATCCAATAAGGCATCGTTTCATCGTCAGATGTATGGTAATTAACAAAATCACTAGACTGTTTTAGCTTCTCTATTAAATCTTGTAGAGAATGAATATGGTCTTTTTCTGGTTTGCTAAAGTCATAAATGCTGTTACTTCCTGAGGTTTGCTGTTTGTTTTGAGAATTATCCTCTTGCTTAGAATTTTGCTGTTTGTTTTGAGAAGAATCATCTTGTTTAGAATTTTGCTGCTTGTTTTGAGAATTATCATCTTGCTTAGAACTTTGCTGCTTGTTTTGAGAATTATCATCTTGCTTAGAGTTTTGCTGCTTGTTTTGAGAATTATCATCTTGCTTAGAGTTTTGCTGCTTGTTTTGAGAAGAATCATCTTGTTTAGAATTTTGCTGTTTGTCTTGAGAATTATCGTCTTGTTTAGAATTTTGCTGCTTGTTTTGAGAATTATCATCTTGTTTAGAACTTTGTTGTTTGTCTTGAGAATTATCATCTTGCTTAGAATTTTGCTGCTTGTTTTGAGAATTATCATCTTGCTTAGAACTTTGCTGCTTGTTTTGAGAATTATCATCTTGCTTAGAGTTTTGCTGCTTGTTTTGAGAATTATCATCTTGCTTAGAGTTTTGCTGCTTGTTTTGAGAATTATCATCTTGCTTAGAGTTTTGCAGCTTGTTTTGAGAATTATCATCTTGCTTAGAGTTTTGCTGCTTGTTTTGAGAATTATCATCTTGCTTAGAGTTTTGCTGCTTGTTTTGAGAATTATCATCTTGCTTAGAGTTTTGCAGCTTGTTTTGAGAATTATCATCTTGCTTAGAGTTTTGCAGCTTGTTTTGAGAATTATCATCTTGCTTAGAGTTTTGCTGCTTGTTTTGAGAATTATCATCTTGCTTAGAGTTTTGCTGCTTGTTTTGAGAATTATCATCTTGCTTAGAATTTTGCTGCTTGTTTTGAGAAGAATCCTCAGTTTGTTCCGTACTTTTTGGCTCGCCATTCTTATCTTTGTTATGTTCCTTTTGATCATCTGGCTGTTGTTTCGAATCATCTGTCTCTTTTGTATTTGAGTTTTTTTTCTTACGTAACCAATTCCAAATCATATGTATGCCCTCTTTGATTGTGTAATATAGTGCTATTTTGTGGCTAATTTTGTATATTATTCATTTATTTATGAAAAGAAGGAGGAGATTGGTTTGTATAGAAAAAATCCTTTAGTAAGCAGTTCATAATATGATGGGAAGAAGGTGAGTCTATGCAAATTGTAAAAAAGGAGAAATTTGTTTTAAAAGAGTTTGTGTTTGAAAATGGTAGGGAAATTCCTGTTCAAATGGGGTATGAGACGTATGGTGCTTTAAATAGAGAAAGATCAAATGCGATTTTGGTTTGTCACTATTTTAGTGCAACAAGTCATGCGGCAGGAAAATATACAGAGCATGATGAGGAAGCTGGTTGGTGGGATGGATTAATTGGACCTGGGAAAGCAATTGATACAAATAAATATTTCGTTATATGTACTGATAACCTTTGTAATGTACAGGTGAAGAACCCCTACGTAATTACAACGGGACCAAAATCGATAAATCCGGTGACTGGCTTTGAGTATGCGATGGATTTTCCAGTCTTCACATTTTTAGATGTAGCACGCATGCAATATGAGTTAATAACAGATATGGGGATTTCTAGGTTACATGCTGTAATGGGACCGTCGGCAGGTGGGATGATTGCGCAGCAATGGGCTGTTCACTATCCTCATATGGTAGAGCGAGTGATTGGAGTTATTACTAATCCACAAAATCCAATTATAACGTCGGGAAATGTAGCGCAAAATGCGATTGAAGCAATTCAGCTTGATCCAAACTGGAAAGGTGGAAAGTACGGAGAGGAACAACCAACGAAGGGTCTTCATTTAGCAAATCGAATGATGTTTATGAATGCGTTTGATGAACATTTTTATGAAATGGCATTCCCGCGGAACAGTATAGAAATGGCACCTTATCAGGAATTTTCTGCATTAACATCATTTGAGAAAGAAATTAATAAAGTGACATGCAAAAGTATAGATTTAGTAGATGCAAATTCGTGGATGTACACTGCGAAAGCAGTCTTATTACATGATATTGCGCATGGATTTTCTTCTTTAGAAGAGGCTCTTTCTAATATAGAAGCGAATGTACTCATGATTCCGTGCAAACAAGATTTACTTCAGCCACCTCGTTATAATTATAAAATGGTAGACATTTTGCAAAAACAGGGGAAATATGCAGAAGTGTATGAGATAGAGAGTATAAATGGGCATATGGCTGGGGCATTAGATGTTCATTTGTTTGAAAAGAAAGTTTACGAGTTTTTAAATCGGAAAGTATCTAGTTTTGTGTAGGAAATAATTAATGTGGAAAGGTGCATGATTTATAGTAGGCACCTTTTTTTACATGATTTGCAGACGGAAAATATATGAAGCGACTGATAAACCGAAGAAAGCTATACTAAGTAATAGAAATAAGAATGACATTTCTTGAGGGGATTTTATCTTTTTATTATTTTTCATACTAAGAGCAATAACTGCAAAAACTAAGAAAATGATGCCCATAATGAAAAGAAAAAGTGTCATTTTAACTGGCTCCTTTCATCAAACAAGTATATTGAGGATACAATGCGCCAGTTATGTTTGTAAAGAATAAGTTTTGCGGGGAAATTGAGAAATAAATGTTCCATTCTTTGCGTTCCTTCCTTCGCATGCTAAAATTGATGAGAAATGATTGTTTAAAGAAGAAACTGAAGGTTTTATTGTATATAAGGAGGAACTACATATGACAGAAGTAAAAACAATTACTACAGAAGAAGTGCAAGAGCGTTTAGAAAATGGAGAAACATTATTTTTAGTAGATGTAAGGGAAGATGAAGAAGTTGCGGCAGGGAAAATTCCGGAAGCTGTACATATTAAAATGGGCGATATTCCAAATAAAGTAGATTTCTTTGAGAAAGAGAATGAATATATCTTTATTTGCCGTTCGGGAATGCGTAGTGAAAATGTATGCCATTATTTAAATGAGCAAGGATTTAAAACGGTGAATATGGTTGGCGGTATGCTCCAATATGAAGGTGAAACGAAATAGTTAATTGTTAAAAACTTGAAACGAGTCTGTTTCAAGTTTTTTTCTTTTGCATACAGTATACAAAAGGGGGAGGCGAAATGGGAATTAACATGCGTAAAGTAAAAATTATAAATAATACAGGAGCTGTTAATGTTGGCGACTGTTATGATATCTCACCTTTAGCTGTGGCAAAAATATATGCTGGTGCTGGAGGATCGAGTGCGGCTGTTTTTTTAAATGGGAAACGACAGCCAGAAGCTGTGATTAGAACATCAGTGTTTCTTCCGCCATTAGCGACGAGTACACGTACATTAGGTGCATAAAGGAAAGGTAGAGTGTAAGTATGCCTGCACGTATTAAAGAATTTATTATCGTTAATAATACTGGGAATATATTTACAGGGGATAATTTGAGTGATACTTCATTTACTGCTTCGAAATCGTATAGTGGTTCAATGGGGTGCACTTGGATTGACGTTGTTACAGTAATAGGGACGGAGACGAAGCTTTGTTTACAACCGGGAGATTCGGTGACGACAACCTATACACGAGGTACCCCTGCTGGTACTGTAACGGGAACAAATATGGGGCAAGGTGCAAATGTGTCGAGTATATCGCAAGCTGTCCCTAATACAGATAATATGGATTCATTTGCTGGACTCCCTTAAGGAATTAAGGGAGTTTTTATTATTTAGAATAAAAATAGTCTTTGAGATTGTTTTTGTAAATACATATTAAGAAGAGGTTTGTTTAAAGTAAAAAAGATGGTGTGTAGGTGGTGAAAGTGTGAAAGAGCGCGATAGACAAAATTCATTAAACTCTAATTTCAGAATTTCACCGAATCTTATTGGACCTACTTTTCCTCCCGTTCCAACGGGATTTACTGGCATTGGGATTACTGGTCCAACCGGTCCACAAGGCCCGACTGGCCCACAAGGACCAAGGGGATTTCAAGGTCCGATGGGGGAGATGGGCCCGACAGGACCTCAAGGAGTGCAAGGGATTCAAGGACCAGCTGGACAAATGGGTGCAACAGGACCAGAAGGACAGCAGGGACCACAAGGATTAAGGGGACCACAGGGAGAAACTGGAGCGACAGGACCTCAAGGAGTGCAAGGGTTACAAGGTCCAATTGGTCCGACCGGAGCGACTGGGGCACAAGGTATACAGGGGATACAGGGATTACAGGGGCCGATTGGAGCTACCGGGCCAGAGGGACCTCAAGGAATTCAAGGAGTGCAAGGGGTACCGGGTGCAACAGGTTCACAAGGAATACAAGGAGCTCAAGGGATACAAGGCCCACAAGGACCGAGTGGAAATACGGGAGCAACAGGAGCGACTGGTCAGGGGATTAGTGGTCCGACTGGAATAACAGGTCCAACAGGGATAACTGGCCCATCTGGAGGACCTCCAGGTCCGACTGGAGCAACTGGTGCGACAGGGCCAGGAGGTGGACCGAGTGGAAGTACAGGTGCGACGGGAGCGACTGGAAATACTGGAGTAACTGGAAGTGCGGGAGTGACTGGAAATACAGGTCCGACTGGAAGTACAGGAGAAACAGGAGCACAGGGCCTGCAAGGAATACAAGGGGTTCAAGGGCCAATTGGACCAACGGGTCCAGAAGGTCCGCAAGGTATTCAAGGTATTCCAGGTCCGACAGGAGTAACTGGTGAACAAGGAATCCAAGGGGTTCAGGGAATTCAAGGGATAACGGGGGCAACTGGAGATCAAGGTCCGCAAGGTATACAAGGGGCCATAGGACCTCAAGGTATAACAGGAGCAACAGGAGATCAAGGCCCACAAGGAATACAAGGGGTACCTGGTCCAACCGGGGACACAGGCTCACAAGGAGTCCAAGGAATTCAAGGGCCAATGGGTGATATAGGACCAACAGGCCCAGAAGGCCCAGAAGGACTTCAGGGTCCGCAAGGGATACAAGGAGTGCCAGGACCAGCTGGAGCAACAGGTCCAGAGGGCACACAAGGAATCCAAGGAATTCAAGGACCAATAGGAGTAACAGGTCCAGAAGGTCCACAAGGAATTCAGGGAATACAAGGGATTCAAGGTATAACAGGAGCAACCGGAGCACAAGGAGCAACTGGAGTTCAAGGTGTTCAAGGGAATATAGGAGCAACAGGTCCAGAGGGCCCGCAAGGAGTGCAAGGTACTCAAGGGGATATAGGTCCAACAGGTCCAATGGGTCCACAGGGAGTTCAAGGTATCCAAGGAATTCAAGGACCGACGGGTGCGCAAGGAGTGCAAGGCCCACAAGGAATTCAAGGAATCCAAGGTCCGACAGGAGTAACTGGAGATACGGGTACAACAGGGGTGACAGGGGAAGGGACTAAAGGAGCAACTGGAGTAACTGGTCCAACAGGTGTAACTGGTCCAACAGGTGTAACTGGTCCATCAGGAGGCCCAGCCGGACCGACTGGCCCAACAGGTCCATCAGGCCCGACGGGAGTGACAGGTCCATCAGGTGGACCACCTGGCCCGACAGGAGCGACAGGTGTAACGGGAGGAGTAGGAGATACGGGAGCAACAGGGGCGATGGGGGCGACGGGTGTGACCGGAGCAACTGGTGCAACCGGAACAACGGGGCTGCAGGGTCCACAAGGAATACAAGGAGTACAAGGAGACATAGGCCCAACCGGTCCGCAAGGTGTTCAAGGTCCACAAGGGATCCAAGGTATAACTGGAGCAACGGGAGATCAAGGGCCGCAAGGAATTCAAGGCCCGCAAGGAATCCAAGGTCCAACAGGTCCTCAAGGAATCCAAGGAGGTCAAGGCCCACAAGGGATACAAGGGGCAACAGGTGCAACCGGAGCACAAGGCCCACAGGGAATTCAAGGGATACAAGGAGTGCAAGGTCCGACTGGTCCACAAGGCCCAACCGGAATACAAGGTGTGCAAGGAGAAATAGGTCCAACTGGTCCGCAAGGTGTGCAAGGTTTACAAGGTCCACAAGGCCCACAAGGCCCAACCGGGGACACGGGTCCAACAGGAGCGCAAGGCCCACAAGGAATTCAAGGTCCAACGGGGGAAACAGGTTCACAAGGTCCAACCGGAGGCACGGGTCCAACAGGTTCACAAGGAATCCAAGGTCCAACGGGAGCAACAGGAGCTGGAGCAACAGGAGCCACTGGAGCGACCGGGGTGACTGGAGTTAGTACAACTGCAACGTATGCATTTGCGAATAATACATCAGGAACCGCTATTTCCGTTTTATTAGGCGGTACGAATATCCCATTACCGAACAATCAAAATATTGGACCAGGAATAACTGTTAGTGGTGGAAATACTGTATTTACAGTTGCGAATGCAGGGAATTATTATATAGCCTATACAATTAATATAACGGCAGCTTTACTTGTAAGTTCGCGTATAACTGTAAATGGAAGTCCGCTAGCAGGAACAATAAATTCACCGGCAGTGGCTACTGGTTCATTTAATGCGACGATTATTAGTAATTTAGCTGCGGGCTCTGCTATTAGTCTGCAGTTATTTGGATTAGTTGCAGTGGCTACATTATCTACGACAACGCCAGGAGCTACTCTAACTATTATTAGATTAAGTTAATAAGCAAAAAAACCTTGGAACTTTTATGTTTCAAGGTTTTTTATCCCTCTATTTGTGGGCTAATAATCAGTGGGGATGGACAAAACCCCCACTGATTAAAGTTTCACTTTATTCACTTGAGCAAAAACATCGCGGTTCAAAAATATATTATAATAGAATGAAGAGAGGTATAAATTTGGCAGAAAGGGAGAGTGGCGATGCA
This sequence comes from Bacillus sp. FSL R12-0074, assembly GCF_038005725.1. Lineage (NCBI taxonomy): Bacteria > Bacillati > Bacillota > Bacilli > Caryophanales > Bacillaceae > Bacillus > Bacillus sp. FSL R12-0074. Next base: position 4,602,466 of record NZ_JBBOTR010000001.1, on the reverse strand, counting down.
GGAGAAGGTTAAAGATTTTTTCGGACGCCCACTTCAAGATTTACGCATCTCTGTCATTGATCGTTGTAATTTACGGTGTACGTATTGTATGCCAGCCGAAGTGTTTGGTCCTGATTATGCTTTTTTGAAAGATGAGTTTTTACTGACATTTGATGAAATAGAGCGATTAGCAAAAGTATTTGTTAGCATCGGTGTACGGAAAATTAGACTTACTGGTGGCGAACCCTTGCTCCGTAAGGACTTAACAAAACTTATCGAACGTCTCGTGAAAATTGACGGTTTAGTAGATATAGGATTAACGACAAATGCGATTCATTTAACGAAGCAAGCGAAGGCGTTAAAAGAAGCTGGGTTACACCGAGTAAATGTTAGTTTGGATGCGATAGATGATAATGTGTTCCGCGCAATTAATGGCCGGAATATGAATACGAAGCCAGTGTTAAAAGGAATTATGGCAGCGAAAGAAGCAGGCCTTGAAGTGAAAGTAAATATGGTTGTGAAAAAAGGAATGAATGATCATCAAGTACTTCCGGTTGCTACGTATTTTAAAGAACAAGGAATCACGCTTAGATTTATTGAGTTTATGGATGTTGGCAGTACGAATGGATGGAATTTTGATCAAGTTATTACGAAACGAGAATTAATTGATATGATTCATGGGGTGTATCCAATTGAGCCAGCTGAAGCTCATTATTTTGGTGAGGTTGCGAAGCGGTATCGATACGTTGGAACGAATGTAGAGGTTGGTTTTATTACCTCCGTTTCTGAGTCATTTTGTTCTTCTTGTACGAGAGCAAGAATTTCGGCAGATGGAAAGTTTTATACTTGCTTGTTTGCGACAGAAGGAATGGATTTAAGGAAACTTCTCAGGGAAAACCTTTCGGATAATGAGTTATTAAAAGCTATACAATATTTATGGGAGAATAGAAAAGATCGATATTCAGATGAACGGACAGAAGAAAGTGCGAAAAATCGTCCGAAAATTGAAATGTCTTATATAGGAGGATAAGAAAGGGGGATGTCGTATGCAAGAGCGATATTCAAGACAAATGTTATTTTCTGGTGTTGGGGAAGAAGGGCAACGGAAAATAAGAGGGAAGCATGTGCTCGTTATCGGTGCTGGTGCACTCGGAGCAGCGAATGCAGAAGCAATTGTTAGAGCAGGTGTTGGAAAAATAACAATTGCGGATCGTGATTATGTAGAATGGAGTAATTTACAAAGGCAACAATTATATACAGAAGAAGATGCGAAGCATTATAAACCGAAAGCGATAGCGGCAGCAGAACATTTAAAGGCAATTAATTCCGAAGTAGAAATTGTACCGGTTGTGACTGATGTAACGGTGCAAGAAATGGAAGAGTTAATTAAAGGTGTAGATTTAATATTAGATGCGACAGATAATTTTGAAACGCGCCTTCTTATTAATGATATATCGCAGATGTATAACGTTCCGTGGATATACGGAGGATGCGTTGGAAGCTACGGAGTAACTTATACAATCTTGCCAGGAAAAACGCCGTGTTTTCGATGTTTAATGGAACATCCGGCGAGCGGAGCGACATGTGATACGGCCGGTATTATACAGCCCGCAGTGCAATTAGTAGTTGCACATCAAATAACGGAAGCCTTGAAAATATTAGTAGAAGATTTTGAGGCACTTCGTGAAACGATGCTATCATTTGATCTTTGGAATAATCAACAGATGGCATTTAAAGTGAATAGGCAGAAAAAGGATACATGTTTATCCTGTGGAAAGTTACGTACATATCCGAGTTTAACATTTGAAGCACAAACGAAAACAGAAGTATTATGTGGGCGAAATACAGTTCAAATCCGTCCAGGTGTGCGTCAGGGTTTTAATTTAGAAGAAATTGAAAAGCGCTTACAAAAAAGTGTGGATGTAAAAGCAACGCCGTATTTATTATCATTTCCAGTGGAAGAATATCGTTTTGTTTTATTTACAGATGGCAGGGCGTTTATTCATGGTACGAATGATATGAATGTTGCGAAACGACTATATGCAAGATATATAGGTTGAACCTAAAGGGGAATCCTTTAGGTTCAAATGGAAAAGGTAGGATTAAGAATTTCTAATATAATCTCCATTTTTTCCGCCCGTTTTTTCAAGTAAGTACGTTTCGCCAATAATCATACCCTTATCAACGGCTTTACACATGTCATATACAGTAAGAGCGGTAGCGGAAGCAGCTGTTAAAGCTTCCATCTCAACGCCGGTACTACCTTCTGTTTTAACTTTTACTTCAATAAGTAGCCGATATTGTTCTTCTGACTGTTTCCAATCGAAAGAGACGTCAACACCTTTTAATAATAAAGGATGGCACATTGGGATAATATCAGAAGTACGTTTTGCAGCCATAATACCTGCGATTTGTGCGACGGCTAATACGTCACCTTTACCAATTTCATTGTGAGAGATTTTATCAAAAATTTCTTTTGTAACGAGAATGCTAGAGCATGCTATTGCTGTTCGAACGGTTATTTTTTTGTCACTTATATCAACCATTTTAGCGCGCCCTTGGTCGTTGAAATGTGTGAATGAAGACATGGAATTCCTCCTTGAAGTAATTGCGATTTAATATATAAAGTGTAATCGAGATTAGATATTTTGCAAATATGAGGTGAGAAACAATGGTAGAAAAACGAATCCCGATTCAAGTTGCTGAGGCTGTAGAGCGGGTTATGAAATATGCTAAGCATGGTGAAGTAGAAGAAGCTTCTATTACAGAAAGTTATGGGAGGATTCTTGGAGAGGATGTTGTCTCAGATCACGACGTTCCTCACTTTGATCGTTCTCCTTACGATGGTTTCGCAATTCGAGCAGAAGACACTAAGGAAGCGAGTCAAGAGCAGCCGATTGAATTTGAAGTAATAGGAGAGATCGGAGCAGGATCTGTTTTTACAGAAGAAGTAGGGGCTTTTCAGGCGGTTCGTATTATGACAGGAGCAGCTATTCCAGAAGATTGCAATGCAGTCGTAATGCTAGAACTGACGGAGGGATTCGAGAGGAACGAAAGTACATATATGAAGTTAAAACGTCCTTTCCAAAACGGTGACAATGTGTCATTTAAAGGAGAAGATATAAAACAAAATCAAGTCCTCGTTAAGAAAGGTGTTGTAATCAATCCAGGTGTTGCCGCATTATTAGCGACGTTTGGATATAGCACTGTGAAAGTTGTAAAACAACCTGTTGTCGGTATTGTAACGACAGGAAGTGAATTACTAGAAGTGCATGAGGCGTTAGAGCCAGGGAAAATTAGAAATAGTAACTCTTACATGATTGCCGCTCAAATTATGAAAGCTGGCGGGAAAGTGCGTTACTATGGACAACTTGCCGATGAGTTAGATGCATGTTTTACAGCTGTTAAATCAGCGATGGATGAGGTCGATATTTTACTTACAACGGGCGGTGTTTCAGTAGGGGATTACGACTATTTGCCAGCTATTTATGAAAGGTTACAGGCGAATGTACTCTTTAATAAAATAGCGATGAGACCAGGGAGTGTAACGACAGTAGCTGAAGTTGATGGAAAGCTACTCTTTGGTTTATCAGGTAATCCGTCAGCTTGTTATGTAGGTTTCGAATTATTTGTGCATCCAATTATGAAAACGTATTTGCATGTGAAGGAGCCTCACGTATATAGAACTGATGCTATTTTACAAAAAGATTTTCCGAAACCAAATCCGTTTACTCGTTTTGTAAGAGCAAAAGCGAGTATTGTTAATGGGGCACTACAAGCGATGCCAGTCGGTTTAGATAAATCGAGTGCAGTCTCTTCACTTGCGGATGCAAATGCTTTTATCGTGCTGCCTGGAGGAACGAGAGGATTTGAAGCAGGAATGAAAGTGTCTGTATTATTGTTAGAATGCTCTGAGGGAAGTGATTGGCCGTGGACAAAGCCTCTTCAATCTTACAAATAGTAGGGTATCAAAATAGCGGGAAAACAACACTTGTAGAGAAGATGGTGCATGCATTAACTGAAAGAGAAATGAAGGTTGCTACAATTAAACATCATGGTCACGGGGGCTTTCCTGAAGTAGCGCAAAAAGATAGTGAAAGACACAGAAAAGCTGGTGCTGTAGTAAGTAGTGTAGAAGGTGCCGGATTACTATCTTTGTCCTCTTTGCGAGATGAATGGTCCTTGCAAGAAATTATCCGCTTGTACGAATTTTTTGAAGTAGATACGATTTTAATAGAGGGCTATAAAGCTGAGAACTATCCGAAAGTAGTGTTACTTCGTTCTGCGGAAGACGCTGAACTTTTACATAAAGTAGAAAATATAGCGGCAGTTATTACGTGGTATGATGCTTCGTCAAATGTACGAGAAGAATATAAAGTATTTCATATAACAGAAGAAAAATTGTATATAGACTGGTTTTTACAAACGGCTAGGGGTGCAAAATGATAAATACGTATTATGAAGTAATTGATACAGAAATCTCGATTGAAGAGGTGACAAAGAAAGTAGTTCGCCGTGAATGTGGTGCTGTTACAACATTTATCGGGACAGTTAGGGAGTTTACGAAAGGGCGTCGTACACTATACTTAGAGTATGTAGCTTATAAGACGATGGCAGAAAAGATGCTACAGAAAATTGGGTCAGAAGTGAAGGAGAAGTGGCCCGGTACACATGTTGCGATTACGCATCGCATCGGCACGCTGCAAATTTCTGATATAGCGGTTGTTGTTGCTGTATCAACGCCTCATCGCAAAGAGGCTTATGAAGCGAATGAATATATTATGGAGCGTATTAAGCAAATTGTTCCAATTTGGAAAAAGGAGTTTTGGGAAGATGGTGACTCATGGATTGGTGACCAATTAGAAAAAACACCATATCCAGCAGGAGAGCCTGGGAAGGAGTTATAAATATGATTCGAGTATTGTTATTTGCGAACTTGCAAGAAGAAGCAGGAACGAGTGAATTACAAATAGAGAAAGAAAATATTACTGTTGCAGAGTTAAAAGATATTGTTGCGAAAGAATATAATGTACCAGTGTCAGCGCCAATTATGGTTGCGATTAATGAAGAGTACGCAAATGAAGATGACACGATACACACTGGTGATGTAGTTGCACTAATACCACCAGTGAGTGGTGGTTAATATTGGATTTATGCTATAAAAAACGACTTTCCTAAATAGGGAAAGTCGTTTTTTTATGGCATTTTGGAGAACACTATCTTATAGGAAAAGGAGGAAGTTATGAAAAAGATATGTGTAATGATTGCAATGATATGTTCTGTTTTTTTCTTCTCTCCAAGCAATTCTTTGGCAAAAGAATCGACGGAACAGCTTTTAGAAAGTGCGTTACTGAATCGATATTACTCGGTTATAAGGCAAGTGACAGAAGATCAATATGAATGTGACTCAGTTACAAATATAAAGCGTCTAGGCAAGAAAGATGAGTTTGTTCCTAGGTTTGAAGTTACAATACAATTTCTTACATTTCAAGGGGCACATAATCCGCCGAATGATAAAGTTACACTTACTTTGGAAGACAATTTAGATCACATAAAGATAAAGAAAGTAGAGCGAGAAAAGAATGTTTCTGGTGCTATTGTAGAAAAGATTTGTGCACGAAAAAACGAAAAAATAAAAGCTCACTCTAATGATTTAGAGCGATAACCTATGACATTTTGTAGAGAAAGGTAATGAGCGATGGATATACTTTTAGCGATTTTACCAGCTATATTTTGGGGGAGTATTGTGCTATTTAACGTGAAACTGGGTGGGGGACCGTATAGTCAAACGCTCGGTACAACGTTCGGTGCACTTATCTTCTCAATTGTCGTTTATATTTTTATGAAGCCGGTATTAACTCCGACCGTTATTGGAGTTGGAATTGTATCTGGCTTATTTTGGGCACTTGGTCAAGCGAATCAATTAAAAAGTATTGATTTAATGGGTGTTTCTAGAACGATGCCGATTTCAACAGGGCTTCAATTAGTCGCAACAACATTATTTGGGGTTATCGTGTTTCATGAATGGTCAACGACGATATCGGTCGTTCTTGGAGTTTTGGCGCTCGTTTGTATTATTATCGGGGTTATTTTAACATCGCTTCAAAGTAAAGAAGAGAAGAATGCAGAGCAAGCCGGAAATTTTAAAAAAGGAATTATTATTTTATTAATTTCAACAGTCGGTTATTTAGTTTACGTAGTAGTTATCCGGTTATTTAACGTGAACGGTTGGTCGGCTTTATTACCACAAGCGGTCGGTATGGTATTAGGCGGGATTTTACTCACATTTAAACATCATCCATTCAATAAATATGCGATTCGAAATATTCTTCCAGGATTGATTTGGGCAGCTGGAAATATGTTTTTATTCATTTCGCAGCCAAGAGTTGGGGTCGCAACAAGCTTTTCCCTTTCACAAATGGGAATTATTATTTCGACGCTTGGCGGGATTTTTATATTAGGTGAAAGGAAAACGAAGCGTCAATTAATTGGGATTGTTATTGGTATCGTTTTTATCATTGCAGCTGGAATTATGCTGGGAATTGCGAAAAATTAAGGAGGTATTAAAATGTATAGCGATTTAGAAGGGAAAGTCGTCGTTATTACAGGATCAGCAACTGGTCTTGGAAGAGCCATGGGAGTAAGATTTGCTAAAGAGAAGGCGAAAGTTGTTATTAACTATCGCTCAAGAGAGTCAGAAGCGAACGATGTATTAGAAGAAATAAAAAAGGTAGGCGGAGAAGCGATTGCTATAAAAGGTGATGTGACGGTCGAGGCAGATGTTGTGAATCTCATTCAATCTGCTGTGAAAGAGTTTGGTACGCTCGACGTTATGATTAATAATGCAGGGATAGAAAACGCGGTACCGTCGCACGAAATGCCGTTAGAGGATTGGAATAAAGTAATTCATACAAATTTAACAGGTGCTTTTTTAGGAAGTCGTGAAGCGATTAAATATTTTGTGGAACACGATATTAAAGGTTCGGTTATTAATATATCTAGTGTTCATGAGAAAATCCCGTGGCCATTATTTGTACATTATGCGGCTAGTAAGGGGGGGATTAAGCTTATGACAGAAACGTTAGCGTTAGAATATGCACCAAAAGGTATTCGGGTAAATAATATTGGGCCTGGTGCAATTAATACGCCAATTAATGCTGAAAAATTTGCTGACCCGAAAAAACGTGACGACGTAGAAAGTATGATTCCAATGGGTTACATTGGAAAACCTGAAGAAATCGCAGCAGTAGCAACGTGGCTTGCTTCAGCAGAGGCAAGTTACGTAACTGGAATTACGTTATTTGCAGATGGTGGAATGACTCTATACCCATCGTTTCAAGCGGGGCGTGGGTAATATGAAAGGCCAAAGAGATTTAACTCTTTGGCCTTTTTTACGCAAAAAAAAATAGCGGTCGGCTATTTTTAAAATTAATGATTGATTGTATCTTGAAGAAATTCTGTTGCTTGATGTTCTGAAACATTCTGTACGAGCGCAACTTCACTAATAACCATTTTACGCGCATTATCTAGCATTTGTTTTTCGCTCGCATTTAATGCTCTTTCTTTATTGCGACGAAGTAAATCACGAACAACTTCTGCACTATCTTGAAGATTGCCGTTCTTCATTTTTTCCATATTCATTGTATATCTTTGTTTCCAAGAGAGTGAGGGGTCTGATTCCCCATGATGAAATTCAAGAAGTATACCATCTAACGTACCTTTATCGACGATATAACGTATACCTGATTTTTGTAATTGATTTATCGGAAGCATTACTTGCATATCTTTACTAATGATGCGTATAACACAATATTGACGCGTAGTGCCTAATATTTCTTTCTCTTCAATTGCTTCGATGATTCCTGCACCGTGCATTGGATAAACGATTTTATCACCAATTTGAAACAAATCATCCACCTCCGTATGTGGTAACTACTTTTAATGATAACATACTAGGGTAAAAATGTCAAATTTTATATAATATCACATCTGATATGCTGTAGTCAATATATAAAAGTCGTTTTTTGTTTGTTTTTTTGCTCTTATAAGTTGAATAAATAGGGGGAATTTTTTTAGAAAAATAGTACAGGCGCAGAAAGAGGGCATATCCACTTATTTTTAAGCATAAAATATAAAATCGCTAATACAATATACCTAAATCCGTTCTTTGCAAGGGAGGGAGAGAAGGTGGGGCGCACAATTAGAATTGATATTACAAATAAAGTTGTAGCCAAATTTAGGCAAGATTATTTGGAATTATATACGAGTAAGTTTATGATAGGTAAGTTTTATGTCTATACTGAAGATAAACAATATGTGTTAGAAGACGGATATATATATGAAGATGGAAAGTTTTATCGCATCATAGATACGCACCGTGGCAATAAACAAGCGGCGGAGGGCTGCGATCTAGGATGGTGTTAACATGATTCGTGTGAAAGTGTTTGATGAAAGTCATGAAAAAGACTTAGAAGACGCTGTAAATGTATTTTTGAAAAAAATTGATGATGGAAATTTTGTAGATATAAAGTATCAAGTTGGTGTTTCAATTAACGATGATGAAAATCAAATTTATTGTTTTTCAGCGATGATTGTTTATAAAGCATAAAAAAGAGCTGGGGAGCCAGCTCTTTTTTATGCTTTACGTTGGGACAACATGTGTCGGTAAAATATTCATAATAGATTGTGTTGCGCCGATTTTCTTTTCCGTTAAAAGAACTTTTCCTGCTTCGTGCTCCTGAGCATCTGTACACATACCAAGGTGATAACGATCACCTAAAAATGGATCAATATAAAAACCGTTTTTAAAAACTTTATCATTCGGGTGTTTTTCATGGTGAATTTCAGAACAGTTAATGCAATAGAACATAGCTTTCATCTCCTTTTTATTTTGTTTAAAAAAGTGGGTAGGTAGTCATTTCGCTCCTAAGGAAATGTTGAGGAGAAGAGAAATAACTACCTACCCAAATGGCGGGCATACTCCTTCTGATTTTTACATATCTCGTGTATTGTCCCCGAGGGAAGGAGGAGAGACGAAGTACAGATGAGATAAGTTAGGCGCTTCTCTCAATAGGAGTGATAGAGTTTCGTATTGAGGGAATTTTCTATTTTTCATTGCCTTTGTGAGTATATTATGAAGGAATGGTGAGAGGGTGTTTGTCCTGTTGAAAAAATGTTGAGAATTTCTCAACAGTGAAAAAGAGTCTTTCTTGACATAAAACCAAAAGGTGTTATATTGTTAATGTGAAACTAAAAGGTGTTATATTTTAATGCCGAATAAAGGAGATATAAAATGGAACAACAAAATACATTAAATGATATTAAACAAACAATCGTTTTTAACGCGCCTATTCAAAAAGTATGGAATGTAGTATCGACTGCAGAAGGAATTGCGTCATGGTTTATGCCAAATGATTTCGAATTGGCGGTAGGACATGAGTTTCATGTGCAATCACCTTTCGGACCATCACCATGTAAAGTGTTAGAGATTGATGAGCCGAATTATTTATCTTTCTCATGGGACACAGATGGCTGGGTTGTTTCATTTAATTTGAAAGACCTAGGAGATAATAAAACAGAATTTACGTTAATTCACGGCGGCTGGAAACATCCTGATGAAATCCTTTCGAAAGCGAATGCGAAGAGCTCTATTATTCGCGATAGAATGAATGGTGGCTGGGTAGCGATTGTAAATGAAAAACTGAAAAAGGTTGTCGAAGGTTAAGTGTCCTCGTCAGCAGCGAAATATGATGTATTTCAAGCAATTGCTGATCCAACCCGCCGAGAAGTGTTACGGTTATTAAGTGATAAAGAGTTACCAATTTCAAAAATAACGGATCATTTTCCGATGAGCCGTACTGCAGTTGTAAAGCACCTTCATATTCTTTCAGAAGCGAATTTAGTGAGTGGAAGAAAGAGCGGAAGAGAGAAGATATATCGTTTGCACCCAGAACCATTAGAGGAATTACAGCAGTGGCTCTCGTACTATGAACGATTTTGGGATAATAAATTGTCCGTGCTTAAACATATTGTGGAGAATGAAGAGTAGATTTTATGCAAAAAGGATGACCGAAATGGTCATCCTTTTTTTATTGTTCACTTGTTTGTTTAGCGGGCTTTAATAGGATCCAAGCGATAATTAATGTGAATACCGCTAATACGAAAGTGCTCATATAAATGACGTGTACACTTGATGCTAATGCGGATTGTGACTCAGTTGCTACGTTTGCTGTAGCCCCTCCATGTCCGCCAGAAGAAACAAGATCAAGGTTTTTAATGCCACGTGCATGAATCATCGTATTGAAGATCGTTCCGAAGATTGCAGCTCCTAGTGTTTGACTAAATGTATTAATAAATGTATTTAAACCAACTGCCGTTCCGCGCGTATTCGCCGGTACAGCTGCTTGAATTGTTACCATGTAAATTGGTGTAACAAGCCCCATTCCTAAGCCGAATAATCCGACTGCAACATAAATAAGGAATGATGGTGAATCTGTGGATAATGTAAATAATAAGAAAGTAGCAACTGATAAAATGCTAGCTCCAAGTAAAATAATTTGTTTCGTTTGTAACTTGCCAACTAAGTTACCGGAGAACATAGCACCGAATGTCCACATAACAGGAATCGGCATTAAAATGAGTCCAGCCTCTGTCGCATTTTTTCCTAAAACACCTTGGCTCCAAATTGGAAGATACACTGTAATACTAATAATCATTGCGCCAGCAATAAGTGTTAGTATGTTTATTGTAGATAATGTACGGTTAGAGAAAAGTGCTAGCGGAATTAATGGCTCCGGAGACTTTTTCTCGATGTATAAGAAAATAATGAATGAAACAGCGGCAAAGATTAATAGGCCGATAATTGAAATGTCTCCCCAGTTTTGCTTACTGCTACCTGTTAATAATGCGTATAGTAAAGCAATTGTACTTAATGAGAAAACTGTCGCACCAAGATAGTCGATATGTTGCTTAGCGGCGGACTTAACAGATTCCTTATAAGAAGTGGCAAACATTAAGCAAGCGATAATTCCAAAAGGAACGTTTAAGAAGAAAATATAGCGCCAAGAAAGAGAATCAACTAAAAATCCACCTACTAACGGCCCAATAACACCAGATACACCCCAAACTGCACTCATCCAGCCTTGTGCTTTCGCGCGGTCTTTCGCTTCGCTATATAGGTCTCCAATAATCGTCATTGTGATCGGCATAACAGCACCAGCCCCTATACCTTGAAGAGCACGGAAGAAGATTAATTGTTCCATTGATGTAACGACTCCGCAAAGTGCAGAACCGATTAAGAAGATTGTTGCTCCGATGAGCAGAACTTTTTTACGGCCGAATAAATCAGCTAGCTTTCCGTATATTGGAGTCGAAACAGCTGTTGCAAGCATATAGATTGCATATACCCAACTAACAAGTTCGACACCTGACAAATCACTCGTTATACGAGGGATTGCTGTACTAACAATCGTTCCTTCTACCGCAGAAAGAAACGTCATTAGCATTAAAGACATCATGACTTTTTTTCTCATTTGTTTTCCCCTTACCCTTTTTCGAATATTCAACAATATAAAATATAAAGGTACTAAGGTATATAAAGCAACAAAAAAGAAATGGGAAGTTAGGAGGAAGGGATATTTTTGAAAAAACGGTCGATATATTTAAAGTATCGCCAATATAATTTCGTGTACTGCTTTGCTATTTCAACATACTAAAAAAAGAAACAGGAGTCCCTGTTTCTTTTTTTAGTACTGCATTTTCGCATTTTGTCCTGCTGTTGTTCCGGCAATTCGGCCAGTAACAAGGGCAGATGTAATGTTATAGCCGCCAGTATAACCGTGAATATCAAGAACTTCTCCGCAGAAGTATAAACCATTCGTGAATTTCGAAGCCATTTCTTTCGGGTTAATTTCTTTAACGGATACCCCTCCGCCAGTAACGAATGCTTTTTCAATTGACTGCGTACCATTTACATGGACGGTAAATTCTTTAAAGTCTTTCACAAGTGCGCGAATCTTCTCATGAGAAACTTGTCCAGCTTGTTCGCTACCGTCAATTTCATTTTTTTCTAATAAGAATAGGAAGTAACGTTCAGGAACATAGCCTTTTAAAACGTTTTTAATTCCTTTTTTCGGATCTTCTTTCATTTGTTTCAGCATGCGCTGGAACAGTTGCTCACTATTTTCTTCTGGCAATGCATCGATACTCATGTGCACTGTGTTCGTTTTAAACTTTTTCATCGCTTTCACAACGAATTGGCTACAGCGAAGAGCAGCAGGACCAGATAGGCCGAAGTGAGTGAAAAGCATGTCCATTTTATGAGAAATGATAACTTTTCCTTTCGGGTTTAATACACTTAAGTTTACATCTCGTAAAGCAAGACCTTGTAATGTGCGGTCACGAATAAACGGTTCGTTTGAAAGAATTGGTACTTCTGTTGGGAAAAGTTCTGTAATTGTATGCCCAGCTTTTTCAGCCCAAGCGTATCCGTCTCCAGTAGAACCAGTTTGAGGAACAGATTTTCCGCCAACAGCGATAACGACGTGATTCGTTTCTAACACTTCACCTGTTTGCAGAATAACAGCCTTCGTTTGACTGTTTTCATACTCAATCGTTTCGACAGGCGTATTCGTACGTATTTTCACACCTAAGTCTTTTAATCGTGTTAACAGTGCATCTACAACAGATTGCGCTTTATTTGATACTGGGAACATGCGGCCATGATCCTCTTCTTTCAGTTGTACACCGAGATTTTCGAAGAATGTAATAATATCTTCATTACTGAAAATAGAAAAAGCACTGTATAAGAAGCGACCATTTCCAGGTATATGTTTAACGATTTCATCAAGTGGTAGACGGTTTGTTACGTTACAACGACCACCACCAGAAATCGCAAGTTTACGTCCTAGTTTATTTCCTTTATCAAGAAGTAAGACGCTTGCGCCTTCTTCAGCAGCACCGATTGCAGCCATTAGCCCTGAAGGACCGCCGCCGATGACAATAACATCATAATGCATAATATATCGACCTCATTTTCTACATTTCCTGCCTAAAAGAATAGCATGTTTTCCCTTAAAAGAAAAATAGAGTGAAGTACTGCTTAAGAGGAGAATTGTGGTACAATACAAAAGTTAGAGTTCAGCATTATCCTGCTATTTATGGGCAATAAGACTACTATCTTAAGATTTATGAGAAGTAAAGAGGGAGTTAAAAAGGTCCGTAAATGCTCGAATGATTAGTAGGAGGGGAGTCTCCCACTAATTATAGTTTCACTTTATCCCGCATTAACGGGCAGTAAAACTCCCACCTCAAAATTCGGCTAGAGCAAAGAAGTTAGGTGGGAGATAAACTGCCCGTAAAAGTCCGATTGGTGCGGGCTAATAATCAGTGGGGGATGAAAAAAACCCCCACTAATTATAGTTTCACTTTATGTAGATGTAGGAGGATTTTCGTATGTCCGATTCAAAATTTCTGCGCGGAACGCTTATTGTGACGTTAGGGACATTTTTAGTAAAGTTCTTAGGCATGATTTACGTTTTTCCGTTTCATGCATTAGTAGGCACAGAAGGCGGAACGCTCTATACATATGGATACATTCCATATACGATATTTTTAAGTATCGCAACGGCAGGAGTGCCGCTTGCTGTTTCTAAGTTTGTTTCCAAATATAATGCCCTTGGAGATTATAAAACGAGCCGGAGAATGTTCCGCTCGGGAATGGTTATGATGATAGTAACAGGAGTTCTTTCCTTCTTAGTACTGTACATGACCGCACCATTATTTGCAGAAGCAATGCTTGGTAAACAAAGTTTACAAAATAAGATAGAAGAAGTTACGACGATTATTCGCCTCGTAAGTTTTGCGCTTATTGTTGTGCCGGCAGCAAGTTTGATTCGTGGTTATTTCCAAGGCCACCAATCGATGGGACCGACTACGGTTTCACAAATTATTGAGCAAATTATTCGTATCGTCTTTTTATTAGCGGGTAGTTTCATCGTTATTAAAGTACTTGGCGGTACAGTAGCAACGGCAGTTGGGGTTGCGACATTCGCTGCGTTCGTTTCAGCAGTTGGAGCACTTGGCGTATTAATTTGGTACTGGTTAAAACGTAAAAAATATTTGGATCAATATTTAATTGAGCAAACTGTACCAGAATCGACGGTAAGTACCGCTCAATTGTTTAAAGAGTTGTTTGCATATGCAATCCCTTACGTTGTAATTGGATTAACAATTCCTTTATATCAACAAATTGATACATTGACATTTAACTCTATTATGCAGGCGATTGGTCAAGGAGATATCGCAGAGCGAGCACTCGGTATTTTCACGATGTGGACGCATAAATTAATTATGATTCCAGTATCACTTGCAACAGCGTTTAGTTTAACGCTCGTGCCAGCGATTACAAAGTCGTTTACTGAAAAGCAATACCGTTATTTGAAATTACAAATTACACAAACATTCCAGGCGAATATGTTTTTAACATTGCCAGCAGTTGTCGGTATTTCTACACTTGCATATCCGATTTACACTGCTTTCTACGATTCAGACCCACTAGGTGGACAAGTATTAATGTGGTATGCGCCAGTTGCATTGTTATTCGCTTTATTCACAGTAACAGCAGCAATTCTGCAAGGGATTAACCAGCAGAAACATGCGATTGTTGCGCTTGTGATGGGTGTTATTTTGAAATTTGCATGTAACGTAATCTTTATTCGTTATTTCGGTACAGTTGGGGCGATTTTGGCTACTGCAGTCGGCTTCTTAGCTTCCGTATGGTATACGAATAGACAAATTAAAAAACACGCACACTATTCATTTGGTGTTGTATATAAGAGAACATTCCAAATTGCAGTCTTAACACTTGTAATGGTTATTGCTGTAAAACTATCACAATGGCTTCTATCCTTCATGATTTCGCCTGATGGCCGTATTGGTGCTCTTATTACAGTTGCGATTTGTGCAGGTATTGGTGGTCTTGTTTACGGATTGGTGGCGATTCGCACAGGAGTACTAGAAAGAGTATTTGGCGGAGAAGCTTTAGAGAAAATCCAGCGTAAACTTGGTAGTAGATTCAAAATAAAGTTGAAATCAAAAGGGGCGTAAATACGTCCCCTTTTCTATGATAAATAAAGAAGGTGAAGAACATGAGATTAGATAAATTATTAGCGAATATGGGACACGGAAGTAGAAAAGAAGTAAAGAAATTACTGAAAGACGGCGTTGTGAAGATTGATGGAACGCCAGTGAAAGATGCGAAGTTTCATGTGAATGTAGAAGAGCAAGAGGTTATGATTCACGGTGAAGTTGTGGAATATAAAGAGTTTGTTTATTTAATGATGCATAAACCACAAGGTGTTATTTCAGCGACAGAAGATGATAACCACGAAACAGTAATAGATTTATTAGAATTAGAAGATGCGATTTTCGATCCATTCCCTGTTGGAAGGCTCGATATTGATACAGAAGGTTTCTTATTAATCACAAATGATGGGAAGTTAACGCATCAACTATTATCTCCGAAAAAGCATGTGCCGAAAAAATATTATGCACACATTTCAGGTGTTGTAACGGAAGAGGATGTAATAGAATTCGCTAAAGGTGTTATTTTAGAAGATGGCTATGAAACGAAGCCAGGCGAACTTACAATTTTAAAAAGTGATGATATTTCTGAGATTGAACTCGTCATTACAGAAGGAAAATTCCATCAAGTGAAGCGTATGTTTGAAGCGGTAGGGAAAAAAGTAGTTTATTTAAAGAGAACAGAGATGGGACCTTTAATGTTAGATGAAGAGTTAGAACTTGGGCAATATCGTGAATTAACAGATGAAGAAGTAGAGATGTTAAAGACGTATCAAGTAGATAACGAAAAGTAACGCCAATTTCAGAGCATAGAAAAGACCCCTTTCTAATGAGTTAGAAAGGGGTATGTATTTATTTACATACAATTATTTTTTATTATGAGGTCATTCTCACTTTCTTTCCTGTCGTTGTCCACTTGCCGCGGCAAGGGCTATACACGAGTTCATTAAACTGCAACACATTTAGATCACGTTGTATTGTTCGCGGTGTGATCCCGAACTCATCTACAAGGTCTTTCGTTGTTACCGTACCGTTTTCATTGATGTACATATAAATCGATTTAATGCGTGTTAGCATACGAGTAGTTGTAGGTTTCAAGAGAAAACCGCTCCTCTACTAGTTTTTTTGACCCCATTCAGGAAAGAAGGTCGTTACTACCATTGTACTCTACATGATAAAATTCATGCTTTAACTTACTTAAATTTTACAAAAGTTTAACAAATATTCATATAGAAAAATATTGGTAGTTGACATTGTATGTCTGGTCAGTCAACTAACTCATAAATTTCTACGTAAAACGCCAAATTCCTGCAAATTTTTTTTAAAAAATAAAAGAAAAACTAATAAGAAATATCTGAAATATTACAATTGTCCGTTATTAAGTTTTCATGTATGGCATAAGAGATTTTCGTTTGCTATGATGAAAGAGACAATATAGTGAAGGATGGATGCGTGATGTCGACGATTAATTGGACAGAAGAAGTTACAAAACGAAAAGATGATTTAATTCGTGATACACAAAAATTTTTACAAATTAAAAGTGTATGGGAAGAAGAATCTGCGAAAGAGGGCGCACCATTTGGTGAAGGTGTAGAAAAAGCCTTATCTTTCATGTTACATAAAGGAGAAGCAGAAGGTTTCTGTTCTAAAAATTTAGAAGGATATGCAGGTCATCTTGAAATGGGACAAGGAGAAGAATTAGTAGGTATTCTTTGTCACGTTGATGTTGTACCAGAAGGAGATGGCTGGACAACTCCTGCGTATAGTGCGGATATTCGCGACGGGAAGATTTTTGCACGCGGTGCAATTGATGATAAAGGGCCGACGATGGCAGCTTATTATGCGATGAAAATCGTTAAAGAATTGGGCTTACCTCTTTCAAAACGTGTTCGTATGATTTTAGGAACAGATGAGGAAAGTAATTGGAAGTGTGTAGATCATTATTTTAAAAATGAAGAAATGCCAACAATCGGTTTTGCGCCGGATGCAGATTTTCCGATTATTAATGCGGAAAAAGGAATTTCTGACATACAAGTTGTGCAAAGTGGTGGCGAAGAGAAAGAAGGCACATTTAAGCTTATTTCATTTGAGTCAGGTCGTCGTTTAAATATGGTTCCTGATTTTGCAGAAGCAGTTATTACAGGAGAAGATGTAAATACACTTACAGTAGCATATGAAGAGTATTTACAAACTGCTAAAAAAATAGGTAAAGCAATTGTAGAAGGAAAGACGGTGACGTTGCAAATCAAAGGGATTTCAGCTCACGGATCTACTCCGGAAAAGGGAGAAAATGCAGGTTTATTATTGGTAAACTTCTTAACGAAAGTTTCTCTTGATGGAAAAGGGGCTTCATTTGCCTCGTTTGTAACAGAAACATTTACAGGTGATATTATTGGAGAAAAAGCTGGTATTTCTTATAAAGATGATATTAGCGGGCCGTTAACAGTGAATGTTGGTCGCCTGTCTTACTCGCAAGAAAACGGTGGTAATTTAGGATTAAATGTACGCTATCCAGTTACAACTAACTTTGAAGAAACGATTGCAAAGTTAAAAGAATATGTTGGTACTCATGGATTTGAAGTAGCGGATTATTCTAACTCTCGCCCGCATCACGTTGACAAAGATCATACGTTAATTCGTACTTTGCAACGTGTATATGAAGAACAAACTGGTGAAAAAGCTGAATTGTTAGCAATTGGCGGTGGTACTTATGCTCGTTCATTGAAAGCTGGCGTTGCATTTGGCCCGTTATTCCCAGGAAAAGAAGAACTTGCGCATCAAAAAGATGAGTACATTGAAATTGAAGATTTATTAAAAGCGACAGCGATTTATGCTCAGGCAATTCATGAATTAGCGAAATAAAAGATATTTAAATAATGACCGCTCTCTATTTTAGAGGGCGGATTCTTTTTAGCTGAATGAGATATGGAAGAAAAGCAACAATAACATAAAGGAGACGATGTAGATGGTGCCGCATTATTTTGTCGCAGTAACTTTACCACGTCATATAAAAGAAATTCTTTCTAATTATAAAGAGGAAATGAAGGATGAATTACCATTTCGCTCGTGGGTACATGAAGAAGACTATCATATTACCCTTTCATTTTTAGGAAGTGCGACAGAGGAACAGTTAGAAGGAATAAAGAATGGATTACAAACACTTACAGAAAAAACGGAATTATCATTCACGTTACAAGGACTTTCTACATTCGGACAGGTGGACCAGCCGCGTATATTTTGGGCGGGGATAAGTGATAATCAAGATTTGTTTACTTTACAAAAGCAAGTGCATACAATTTGTGAAGAAAATGGCTTCTCTCTAGAGACACGTCCTTATCATCCACATATTACTGTTGCGCGTAAATGGGTAGGAGAAAAAGTATTTGATCTGACAAATATAAAAGAGTTACCTGTAACATCATTTCAAGCGGATACGATTACTTTGTATGAATCTCACGTTAAGGAAACGCCGAAGTATAAATCGATTACTGAAATAAAACTACAAAAATAGAATGTATGAAAACGTTTTTTATACAGGTGAATATACTATAGGGAATAATGTGTTACTGTATAGAGCTTCGCTGATAAGAAAACCCTTATCACTTGCAGCTCGTTTCATTTTAACTTTAAGAATGATGGTGATTTTTTATGTTGAAAGTAAAACGTCCATTTGATGCCTATTTAGATGAAATGAATAAAATTACAATTTTGCTCCCGCATGCGTATGGAACAAGCCGGACATTTCGTTTACAAGAAGGAAGCAATGTGAAAGAGTTACCGATTGTTCATACTATTGCTCTTCCAGATGCAACGAAGTATGAATGCTTTATAGAAGAGCCGATAGATGTGGGGAAGTATTATACAGTACGGGATGAACGGAATGAAGAAACAGATTTACAAATAGGCGCTGTGATTCGAACAGTAGTTTTCGATGAAAAATATTATTACGAAGGTACCGACTTAGGTGCTGTGTATAAAAAAGAAGAAACAATATTTAAAGTATGGGCTCCGACTGCAAGGCTTGCGAAAGTACGGATTTATAAAAGTGATAAAGAATATATTGATTATGAAATGTACAGAGAAGAAAACGGAGTGTGGATTCATACATTACAAGGTGATCATGATGGAGCACGATATACATTCCTTGTTTGTATTAATTTAATATGGAACGAAGCGGTTGACCCTTATGCAAAGTCTGCGACGATAAATGGAAAATACGGCGTCGTTATCGATTTGGAAAAAACGAATGTGACAAAACGATTAGAATTATCACCATTACAGTCAATGACAGATGCCATATTGTATGAACTGCATATTCGTGACGCTACTATTCACCCAAACAGTGGGGTGAATAAGAAAGGAACATATAAAGGGCTAATGGAAGAGGAGACAGTAGGGCGAAATGGGACATTAACAGGATTGTCTCATATAAAAGATTTAGGCGTTACACATGTTGAACTATTACCTTTACATTGTTTTGGTGGTATAGATGAAGTGAATCCTGCTTCCGCATATAATTGGGGCTATAATCCGTTATATTACAATGTGCCAACAGGATTTTATGTTACAAACCCTTCTGATCCATATAACAGGATAGTAGAGTGTAAACAACTAATTGAAACATTTCATGATCACGGCATTCGAGTGATCATAGATGTTGTATATAATCATGTTTATGAAAGAGAATTATCATCATTTGAGAAGCTTGTCCCGGGATATTATTTTCGTCATGGGGAAGACGGTATGCCTTCTAATGGGACGGGAGTTGGAAATGATATAGCATCTGAACGGAAAATGATGAGGAAATTTATTATAGAATCTGTTTTATATTGGCTTACTGAATACAATGTTGATGGATTCCGATTTGATTTAATGGGAATTTTAGATGTTGAAACGATGAATGAATTAGAAAAAGAAGTACGAAAAATAAAGCAGGATGCGCTGTTATTAGGTGAAGGATGGGATTTGCAAACACCGCTTCCTCTTGAAGAGAAAGCGACGTTAAATAATGCGAATAAAATGCCATGTATTGCACAGTTTAATGATCAATTTCGTGATGGAATAAAAGGAAGTACTTTTAATATAAATAAACGTGGCTTTGCATTTGGTGGGCATGTAGACTGTAATCATTTGCAGTATATAGTAGCTGGTAGCCTTTTAAGTATGAAAGAAACAGGATTGTTCCTAGAGCCAGTACAAAGTATCAACTATGTAGAATGTCATGACAATATGACGATGTGGGATAAACTAGTGCAAAGTAATCCAGAATCAGAAGAAATTTTGAAAAGGCGTCATCGTTTAGCAACTGCAATGGTTATTCTTTCACAAGGGATTCCTTTCTTACATGCGGGGCAAGAGTTTTATCGTACGAAGCAAGGGAACGAAAATAGCTATAATGCAAATGATGAAATTAATCAATTAGATTGGGATCAAAAAGAGAAAGAGATGGAGACCGTTAACTATATAAAAGGGTTAATTGCGATTCGCAAAGGGCACGGGGCATTCCGATTACAAAATGTAGACCTTATAAAAAAGCATATGACTTTTTTGCAAACATCTACAGAAGTACTGGCATACTACTTAGAGCATGTAGAATTATTTGGACCGTGGAAAGAGATTGTAGTTTTATTTAATAGCGGTTTGGAAGCTAAAACGGTGCAGCTTCCAAAAGAAGAAACGTGGCATGTGTTAGTAAACGAAAAGCAAGCGAAAATAGAGCCAATTTCTTCATTTAGAGGAAAGGAACTTCAATTGGCTCCAATTAGCACGTATATATTGACGATAATGTGACAAATCGCTACTTGACGATGAGAATGTAATAAATGTAGAATTGACAAAGGTGACGATTTTCATAAGTTGTCATTCTATGATTGATTTTGTAAAATAAACTAGAAGAACAGGTGATTTATCCTGTTTTCGGCTTATGCTAAGTTTTTTCATTCAAATACAGTAAAATATATGAATCCACAACATGTGTAGAAATGTTGCGGTTTTTCTTTTCATAACTATAAAAGATAAGGATTTGTTAACGGGTAATGAATATGGAATGGTTGGAACAATTATTAGGAAAAGAGTGGAGTCTTATACCGGCTGGTGGAGTAACGGGCGATGCATATATTGCGCAAAACGGACAACAAAAGTTATTTTTAAAGCGGAATACATCGCCCTTTTTAGCGGTATTGTCAGCAGAAGGAATTGTTCCAAAATTACTTTGGACAAGAAGGGTAACGAACGGTGATGTAATTTCTGCTCAAAAATGGCTTCCGGGACAGAAGTTAGAGCCAGAGGATATGAAACTAGAACGTGTTGCGAAACTTTTGAAGAAAATACACTCCTCTAAAGCGCTTGTGCAGATGATTCAAAGGCTAGGAAAGCAGCCGCTTCATGCGCAAGAGTTATTACAACAATTACAGCTCGTTTTAAGAGGAGATATAAGAGTTGATGAAACAATTCAGCAAGGTCTTCAATATTTAACGGAGTCATTAAAAGATATTGAGTACAATGAATTCGTTGTATGCCATTGTGATGTAAACCATAACAATTGGATATTGTCGGACGAAGATGAATTGTTTTTAATTGATTGGGATGGGGCTGTTATTGCTGACCCAGCTTTAGATCTTGGTATGTTATTATATTGGTATGTTCCGCGCCATGAATGGAGTGAGTGGCTCGGATATTATGAGATTGAACTAGATGAATCATTGCTTAGGCGTATGAGATGGTATGTGATAGCACAAACGATTTTATCTATGCAATGGCACACAACAAAAAAGCAGCAAGCAGAAGCTAAATATTGGCATCAATATTTACAGCAACTACTTGCTTCAGAATAATACTTAAGAAAAATTGTCCATTCCAGCAATCCACTGAGTAAGTTGTTCTTGATTATTGGAAATATGGTTGTCCAAATTAGAGGAAGATTTACCCGATTGACTATAAGAATATACATCGTTTAGCATTACTTTAGTGTCACTACTTATACTATCGTTTGCGAGTAACGATTGAATGAGTCGCTCTAATTGCTCGCATTCAGAAACTGTCCCGCAGCAATCACTTTGATGGTTGATTAAAATATCTTTTAACACTTCTAATTGATGCTGTTGATTAATTGGCATGAACGGATCATCCTTTCGAGTGTTTTTCTCTCCCTAGAAATATAAGAGAAAAAGCTGTTTCGTCATGGAATGTTTAATGCTTTATGTAGTTTTTATCAAAATGGTACATCTTATACTTGAAAGAAACGGACCGAGTGCTCGTACGTACTTGGTTTTTTGTTTGATAGATTGATTAAAACAGAAAGAAGGAATTTTTCCTTTAAAATAGTTTTGTAAAGAGAGGGAGACATCTATGCGTTTAAGACATAAGCCTTATGCAATGGATCGAATTAATGAGTATTCACATATCGTAATTGGAAACCCAGAGGAGAGCGCTGGTAACTGGAAAGAAATATTTGGAAATGAACAGCCGATTCATATTGAAGTAGGTACAGGACGTGGCCGCTTCATGTATGATATGGCAAAAGCAAATCCGCATATTAACTATATTGGAATTGAAAAATTCACAAGTGTTGTTGTAGATGCACTTGATAAATTAATTGAAGAAGAAGTACCGAACTTAAAGTTAATTAATAAAGATGCTGAAGATTTAACAGTTTTCTTTGCGAAAGGTGAAATTGACCGCGTTTATTTAAACTTCTCAGATCCATGGCCGAAGAATCGTCATACGAAGCGTCGTTTAACGTATAAAACATTTTTACGCAATTATGAAGAAGTGTTAGTAGATGGCGGAGAAATTCATTTCAAAACTGATAACCAAGGTTTATTTGAATATTCTATTATGAGTATGGCTGAGTATGGTATGTTATTAACTTACCTTAGCCTAGATCTTCATAATAGTGATTATGAAGGAAACATTATGACAGAATACGAAGAGAAATTTTCTAGTAAAGGTCATCGTATTTATCGAGTTGAAGCAAAATATCGTACGGAGCCTATGCAGTAATGCATAGGTTTTTTATATGAAAAAGAATCGGAATATTATGTTAAAATTAAATAGAAAAGGGGGATGGGATATGGAACAGTTACAAATTGGAAATATAAAAGTGACGTGGCTAAAAGGTGGGAATACACATTTAGATGGAGGCGCGATGTTTGGAGTTGTGCCAAAAGTACTTTGGTCACGAAAATATAAACATAATGATACAAATCATATTTATTTACGAACAGATCCGTTACTCTTACAAACGAAAGAAGGAAACATGCTTATTGATTCAGGGATAGGGAATGGTAAATTGAATGAGAAAATGAAGCGGAATCAAGGTGTAACAGAAGAATCATCAGTTAAGGAATTTTTAGAAAAATTGGGACTGCATAATGAAGATATTCATTACGTCTTAATGACGCATCTTCATTTTGACCATGCATCTGGTTTAACAAAATGGGAGGGAAATCGCCTTGTTCCGGCGTTTCCGAACGCAACGATTTATGTAAGTGAGACTGAATGGAATGAAATGAAAAATCCGAATGTTAGATCGCGTAATACATATTGGAAGGAAAATTGGGAGCCAATCGTTGATAAGATTGTTACGTTCAGGCAAGAAATAGAAATTACGGATGAAATAAAGATGGTGCATACGGGTGGTCATAGCGATGGACATGCTGTTGTCGTCCTTGAAAGTCAGGGTGAAACGATGCTTCATTTAGCGGACATTTTACCGACGCATGCACATCAAAATGTATTATGGATAATGGCATACGATGACTATCCAATGACATCGATTGAACATAAACAAAAGTGGATGAAGTATGGTGCTGAAAAAGAGGCGTGGTTTACTTTTTATCATGATGCATATTACCGTGCAGTAAAGTGGAATGAGGAAGGGCATATAGTGGAGAAGATAGAGAGAAAAACAAATATAGAAGCTTAATATTAATAAGAGGAAGGTGTCCAAAAATATTTATTGGAACAATCTCCACTTATTATGTATTGCTGTTATTATCAGCTTTTGTTGGTAATTCTAAAAAAAAAGAGGTTCACCTAATGGGAAACCTCTTTTTATGCTGCTATAACCTCTAAAACAGTACCTGTTTTAGCATCAACTAAAAATTCAAATCGTTCTTGTATTTCATCTAACATCGTTGTAAGACCGCCGCGATAAACTTCGTACGCGACATCATATTTTTCAAATGCCTCCGGAACCATATGTACCCAAGAGCCAGTAATTTCACCTTTATGACTTAATGCTTGTTTCACCATTTTCAATGCTTTTTCTGAAGAAATATGGGATTGTTCTTGTACTTTGTTTGCAACGAAATAACCAGCTGCGAACCCAACGCCAAGACCTGTGACTAAACCTTTCCAGCTCATATATTCACCTCAATTCTGTAAAATAAAAATAGTGTACCAATAATAATTATAATGCAAATGCAACTAAAAAAGAAGAAACTAGAAACATTTCGAAAATTTCGTTACAATAAAAGAGGTATTCTACTAAGGTTTGAAAGAAGGGGACTTCGTGAATAAAGAGACATTACAATTATTTCGTACGTTAACAGAATTACAAGGTGCATCAGGTTTTGAACATGATGTGCGCAGTTTTATGAAGCAAGAATTAAGCAAATATGCTGATGAGATTGTGCAAGACGGTTTAGGTAGCGTATTTGGTCTGAAAAAAGGGGACGAAACTGGCCCGCGCGTTCTTGTAGCAGGTCATATGGATGAAGTAGGTTTCATGGTTACGCAAATTACGAAAAATGGGATGCTTCGTTTTCAAACGTTAGGTGGCTGGTGGAGCCAAGTACTATTAGCTCAGCGTGTACAAGTTATGACGAAGAATGGTCCTGTTATTGGGGTTATTGGTTCCATTCCTCCTCATTTATTAAGTGATGCGCAACGTGCAAAACCGATGGATATAAAAAATATGTTAATTGATATAGGTGCAGATAGTTATGAAGATGCGATTGAAATTGGCATAAAGCCAGGGCAACAAATCGTTCCAATCTGCCCATTCACACCAATGGCAAATGAAAAGAAAATTATGGCGAAAGCTTGGGACAACCGCTATGGATGTGGCCTTGCTATCGAATTGCTAAAGGAATTAAAAGATGAAACATTACCAAACACATTATACTCTGGTGCGACTGTACAAGAAGAAGTAGGTCTTCGCGGAGCACAAACTGCTGCAAATATGATTCAACCAGATATTTTCTATGCGCTTGATGCAAGTCCAGCAAATGATGCATCTGGTGATAAGACGCAGTTCGGTCAATTAGGAAAAGGCGCTCTTCTTCGTATTTATGACCGTACAATGGTAACACATAGAGGAATGCGCGAATTCATTTTAGATACAGCAGAAACACATAACATTCCGTACCAATACTTTATTTCACAAGGTGGTACAGATGCGGGACGTGTGCATACAAGTAACTCTGGTATCCCATCAGCAGTAATTGGTGTTTGTGCACGCTACATTCATACACATGCTTCTATTTTACATGTTGATGATTATGCGGCAGCGAAGGAATTAATTACGAAGCTTGTGAGAGCGACGGACAAAACGACGTTAGAGACAATTAAGAATAACGCGTAAAGAGGAAGGGGGAAAAACCCTTCTTTTTTTAGGTTGAATAGATGACCCAGCGATGAATGGGAGCGGTCAGTGCCTAGTTGGTGTTCGAGCGATGTATTAAGACCGCGGGTAGGAAGAGAGAGGAAGGCTGTTTTTGGAAAACCTTTTCTTTTTTTAGGTGGGAGAGAGGGCCCAGTGATGAGTGGTAGCGGTTAGTGCTTAATGGGTGCTCGAATGATGTATTAAGACCTTGGATAGGAAGAGAGAGGAAGGCTGTTTTTGGAAAAACTTTTCTTTTTTAGGTGGGAGAGATGACACAGAGATGCGTGTGTGCGGTCAGGCGCACTACGGTATAAATCTCAGTCATGAAGACTGATTTGGTGTTCGAGGCTAGTATTAGGATAGAATGATGAATTTATATAGAGGTGAATGAAATGAAGGTAGTAGTTGGATCGAAGAATAAGACGAAGGTTGGGGCTGTGGAGAAGGTTTGGGAAGATGCTGAAATTACATCTCTTTCTGTTCCATCAGGAGTAGCAAATCAGCCTTTTTCAGATGAAGAGACGATGCAAGGAGCAGTAAATAGAGCGAAGAGAGCATTGCAGGAAGGTGCAGCTCATATCGGCATTGGGCTAGAAGGCGGCGTTATGAAAACGGAGCATGGGTTATTTATGTGTAACTGGGGTGCTTTAGCGACGATTGAAGGTAAAACATTTGTTGCGGGCGGGGCACGTATTAAGTTACCAGACGATTTTTTAGCACCGCTTGAAGAAGGAAAAGAGCTAAGTGAAGTGATGGAAGAGTTTGTAGAGCGAAAAGATATTCGTAGTCACGAAGGTGCTATCGGTATTTTTACAGATGATTATGTCGACCGAACGGAATTATTTGTACACGTTGTTAAGTTACTTGTTGGGCAATATAAGTATGATGAAAAGCAAGCATAAACCTTGCACCATGCGCGATGTATGGTAGTATAAAGAAAAGATTATAGTGTAAAAAAGTGCACTCGTTAGAGGAGGAAATATAGATGAAATCATTAGAAAGCATGGAACAATTCCAAGAATTAAAAAATGAAGAGAATGTAGTCTTCATGTTCTCAGCAGAATGGTGCCCAGATTGCCGTTTCGTTGATCCATTTATGCCAGAAGTAGAAGAGAAGTATAGTGATTTCTCATTTTACTATGTAGATCGTGATGAATTTATTGATTTATGCGTGAAAGTAGACGTATTTGGCATTCCAAGCTTTGTAGCGTACAATAAAGGTGAAGAAACTGGACGCTATGTAAATAAAGATCGTAAAACACAAGAGCAAATCGAAGAGTTTATTGAAGGTTTAAAATAAGACAATTAGCCAATTGAATTGTAAAAACAACCTCTACCTTCGCGGGGGAGGTTATTTTTTTGGAAGGGAGGAAAAAGAGATGAAAATGACAAGTAAAAAGATGAAAGACGAGTTAATGAAGAAATTATCTCGACCAGAATGGGACTGTCATTATGATAGCGAGAAAGAAGTTCTTCGTATTGAACAAACAGACTCGAAAAAAGGTATTAACGTATCACTTCCAGGAGTAGTTGCAAAATGGGAAGTGAACAAAGAAAAAGCAATTGAAGAGGTCGCTTATTACGTACAAGAAGCGCTAATTGCAATGCATAAAGAAGAAAATAGCACGGCGAAAATTTTACCTGTTATTCGCTCTACTTCTTTCCCGAAACAATCAGAAGAAGGAAATCCGTTTATTATGACGGACCATACGGCGGAAACACGTATTTACTATGCGCTAGATTCTAATAAAACGTATCGATTAATTGATGAGCGCTTATTGCAAAAATTAGAGCTTACAGAGGAACAAGTACGTGAAATGGCATTATTTAATGCTCGCTCATTAGGCTATGAATTTAAGCAGGAGACAGTAGCAGGTAATACATTCTACTTTTTAAACACAAATGATGGATACGATGCGAGTCGTATTTTAAACGAATCGTTACTACACTCGATGCGTGAAAAGATCTCTGGTGATATGGTTGTTGCAGTTCCTCACCAAGATGTATTAATTATTGCTGATATCGTCAACGAAATCGGTTATGATATTATTGCACAAATGACAATGAAATTTTTTGCCGAAGGGCATGTTCCGATTACATCACTTTCATTCGTATATGAAGATGGGGACTTCGAACCAATCTTTATTTTAGCGAAGAATCGGAAGAAGACAGATGGAAAAGAGAAAGGATGAACGAAGTGAACGTTTTTTACAACCTTGAAGGAATTGGTGACACTTTAATTGTTACCTTACAAGATATTACTTTAGAAAACCGTACATTTGACCGTAAAGGAGATGTTGCTCGCGTATACGATCGTGAAAGCAACGTAACAGCAGGATTCAACATCTTTAATGCGTCTTCTTATGTAGAAGTAACAGACAACGGAAACGTTACATTAACGAAAGAGTTTGTTGAAAAAATTAACGGAATTTTAGCGAAGAATGGCTTTGAAGAAAAAGTAGAAGCTGATTTCACGCCGAAATTTGTTGTAGGCTATGTAGCTGAAAAAGAGAAGCATCCAAATGCTGATAAATTAAACATTTGTACAGTAGAAATCGGTACAGAAACATTACAAATCGTATGTGGTGCACCAAACGTTGATGCAGGACAAAAAGTTGTTGTTGCAAAAATCGGTGCTGTAATGCCAAGTGGTATGTTAATTAAACCAGCTGAACTTCGCGGTGTTCCTTCTTCTGGAATGATTTGCTCTGCACGTGAGTTAGAGCTTCCAGATGCTCCAGAAGAAAAAGGTATTCTTGTATTAGAAGATAGCTTTGAAGTTGGACAAGAATTTAAATTTTAATTGATGTTAGAAAAAGTAGTCTCGCATATGTGAGGCTATTTTTTTGTGCGAAATTCCTAGCATTGTAACGTTTCCTCTCAAAATCTATATTGTATTTCAAAAATGGATTAGGTAAAATTTAGAAAAAAGAAGGGGGTAGACGTATGAAACAACAACCAAAAATTGCAGAACTTCTGAAACGAATTGAAACTTCAAAACAGCAAGATATCGAACTAGGTTCCTATGAAATATATGTGTTTAGCGAAAATGAATTAGAAAAAGGACAAATCGGTTATCGATATGATAAACATAAAAATTCATTAATAAGTGAAGAAAGTGGAAAATGGAAAGAGGAATGGATTGTTATCGGATATGAAACGGATATGGGGGATCCTGTTTTCGTAAATGTAGCTGATGATGCGTATCTAGTCTATACCGCAGAGCGTGGTACAGAAACGTGGCAACCCGTTCATATTGGAAATATGGATGAAATTATAAAACAATTATAAGAAAAACTTTGAGACCGGTGCAAAGTGATAGGAGAGAAAAATGAAGTATATAAAAATAATGAGCGCTATTGCAGTCATTGGAATATATATGGGAGGTTGTTCGCAAGAAGAGCCGAAAAAAGAAACAACCTCTTCTATACAAGAAAAAAACAAAGATAATAAGGAAGACGCACCGGTAGAAAAGCAGCAAGAAGAACAAGAAAAGAAAGAACAGCCGCAAGCAATTCAAACGAATGAGCAAGTGGAACATAAGCAGGAGGAAGTGCGGGCCGAGGAAAAGAAAGAGGAAACTACGCCGCTGCAGCCAACTGAGCAACCGCTGCAAAATAATGAACAAAAAGTAGAGAGTAATGAAAAACAAGAAAAGTTTCTCGTCGTTATTGATCCAGGGCATCAACAAAAAGCGAATTTAAATTTAGAGGCAATTGGTCCAGGAGCAACTACGCAAAAATATAAAGTAACAGACGGAACAGCGGGAGTTGTAATGAAAAAGAGGGAATCAGTTCTTGTATTAGAGATGGCTTTTATATTGAAAGAAAAACTGGAAGTAAAAGGTATACAAGTATTGATGACGAGAACGTCACATGAGGTTGATATAAGTAATAAGGAACGAGCAACATTCGCGAATGATCATAAAGCGAATTTATTTTTGCGCCTTCACGCAGATGGGTCTGAAAATCCAAATCAAAGTGGATTTGCTGTATTGACACCGGCAGAAGGAAGTCCGTATACGAAAGAGATTTATGCTGAAAGTCTTCAAATCTCTCAAACGATAGTAAATAAAATGAGAGAGAATCATCAAGTGAAAGTAAATGGAATTAAATTTCGGGATGATCTTTCTGGATTTAATTGGTCAAAAGTTCCAGGAGTACTATTAGAACTTGGATTTATGTCAAACCCTGAAGAAGACAAAAAATTATCTGACCCACAGTATGTAAATTCTTTATTGCAAAGTGTAACGGATAGTGTGGATGAATATCGGAAGGGTAAAGATTAAACGAGGTCTTACATGTAAGACCTCGTTTTTCTATATGAAAAACAATCGTGAATTAGAATATTATGGATAAAACTAATATGCTTAATTTTACCTGCACTTTTTGCCGAATGCTGATACAATAAAGGATGTTACTATTTAGTAGAAAGAGTGGTAAACATGTTAGATTGGATGAAAAAGCTGTTTAACAAAGAGGAAGAAAAAACAGTGATGAATAAAGAAGTACCGGCACAAATTGAAAGTCAGCCGAAAATTCCTCGTGTAAACCACTACACTGAAGCAAGAGAAGCACAAATGGCAAGTCGGAATGCAGGGAAATGTCGTTTTCCATTAATACCAGATAATGGCTTCGATGAGGAGGATGTAAGAGAACTGCCTAACTTTGAAGAACAACCTATTCAAAGAGGAGCATATGAAGAACAGCCTACTCAAAGAGGAATAAAAGTGGAAAGAAGCAGACGACCGTATGTGGAAACAGAAGCACCTACATATGAGGAACCGGAATTGCAATATGAACCGGAACCAGAGCCTGTCGTAAAAAAAGCATTCGTACCGTCGCAAGAAAGTAACCGTAGACCATTTCGTCCAACAGAAATGATTTCTCCGATTTATGGATATAACCGTCCTTCAGTAGAAACGAAGGTTGTGCAGGAGGAAGAAAAGGTAAGAGAAGATCTTGAAATATCTGTTGAAGGAAAAGCTGTTGTTGACGCATGGTTAGAGAAAAAGGGATATACATTATCTGACTTTTCGGGAGTTCTACAAGGAAGTTCATCTGTTAAGAACGGAGTGAACGAACGAAGTAATAAAGTAGAAGAAAAATCGGTTGTGGATACATGGTTAGAGAAAAACGGTTACGAAGTTGAACGTCAAGTCCCTTCATTAGAAGAAAGCCTAAGTGATGATTTGCTTCATAAAACAGTAGGACAGCATGTGGAAAAAGAGGCTCCAATTGTACAAGCCTTGAAGCAGGAGCAAGATGTAGTGGCGTTATCATCTACAGAAGATAACGAAGAAACTTTACAAGAAGAGTCAATAGATTCTAAAGTAGAGCATGTGTATTCGATATTAACAGAAGAAAATGAATGTAATACAGAAATAGAAGAAACTGTTGCTGAAGTTGCAGCAAATCAAGTCGAAGAAGAAACATTAGACGATGTAGTGATTGTAAAAGCAGATGAAAAGCTTGAAGAAACAATTACTATAGAAATACCAGATGCTTTTGAAGAAGAAGCTAAGGAAGCAGAAGAAGTTGTGGAATTAGAGAAATCTGAGGAAGCGACAGAAGAAGTTGTGGAATTAGAGAAATCTGAGGAAGCGACAGAAGAAGTTGTGGAATTAGAAGAAACTAAGGAAGCGACAGAAGAAGTTGCAGAATTAGAGAAATCTAAGGAAGCGACAGAAGAAGTTGTGGAATTAGAAGAAACTGAGGAAGCGACAGAAGAAGTTGTGGAATTAGAAGAAACTAAGGAAGCGACAGAAGAAGTTGCAGAATTAGAGGAAGCTGAGGAAGCAGAAGAAGTTGTAGAATTAGAGAAATCTGAGGAAGCGACAGAAGAAGTTGTGGAATTAGAGGAAGCTGAGGAAGTGACAGAAGAAGTTGTGGAATTAGAAGAAACTAAGGAAGCGACAGAAGAAGTTGTGGAATTAGAGAAATCTGAGGAAGTGACAGAAGAAGTTGTGGAATTAGAAGAAACTAAGGAAGCGACAGAAGAAGTTGCAGAATTAGAGGAAGCTGAGGAAGCAGCAGAAGAAGTTGTAGAGTTAGAGAAATCTGAGGAAGCGACAGAAGAAGTTGTGGAATTAGAGGAAGCTGAGGAAGCGACAGAAGAAGTTGTGGAATTAGAGGAAGCTGAGGAAGCGACAGAAGAAGTTGCGGAGTTAGAGGGTACTAAGGAAGAAGAACCAACTTCTCAAGAAACAGTAATTGAAGAAACGATGAATACAGATTTAGTGGAAAATACACCAGTTGCAGAGCAACCAGTGATTTCTCAACAAGAAACAATTACGTTCAAGGAAGAAAGTGAAGTATTCGTACCAGTTTCAGAAACGGATGAGCAAACAAAGAAAGATGTTCAAAACTTTGCGAACGTTTTAGTTGAAGAAGCGGAAGAAAAGAAGCAAGTTGCTGAAGAACAGCCTGCTTTACAAATAGAAGAACCGAAACGTGAGAAAAAACGTCATGTCCCATTTAATGTTGTCATGTTAAAGCAGGATAGAAAGAAATTAATGGAAAGACATGCGGCAAGAACGAACGTAATGCAATCAACTGTCAGTGAACGAGTGGA
The DNA here is from genome assembly GCF_038005725.1 of Bacillus sp. FSL R12-0074. Classification (NCBI taxonomy): domain Bacteria; kingdom Bacillati; phylum Bacillota; class Bacilli; order Caryophanales; family Bacillaceae; genus Bacillus; species Bacillus sp. FSL R12-0074. The sequence goes on along the minus strand of NZ_JBBOTR010000001.1, from coordinate 4,570,224 downwards.
AGAAAAGCCAATGCAGCAAGTGGTAGTAGAACCACAAGCAGAAGAAAAGCCAATGCAGCAAATGGTAGTAGACCCGCAAGTGGAAGAAAAACCAGTGCAGCAAGTGGTAGTAGACCCGCAAGTGGAAGAAAGTCCAGTGCAGCAAGTGGTAGTGGAACCGCAAGTGGAAGAAAAACCGATGCCGCAAGTGGTAGTGGAACCGCAAGTGGAAGAAAAACCGATGCAACAAGTAGTGGTGGCTGGACAAGTACAAGAGTCAATTTCAAGTACGGAAGTACAAGAGAAAGCATATGTTGTAAATCAAAAAGAGAATGATATGCGCAACGTACTACAAGCGCCACCGAAGTATGAACTTCCGCCATTAACGTTGTTGTCAATTCCACAGCAGGCAGCATTAGATAATACGGAGTGGCTAGAAGAACAGGAAGAATTATTAAATACGACATTTAATAATTTCCATGTTGGAGCACATGTTATTAATGTGTCACAAGGGCCGGCGGTAACTCGTTTTGAAGTACAACCAGACCCAGGTGTGAAAGTAAATAAAATTACAAATTTAAGTGATGATATTAAGTTAAGTTTAGCTGCGAAAGATATTCGAATTGAAGCGCCAATTCCAGGGAAGAGTGCAATTGGAATTGAAGTTCCAAACAAGGAAAGTAAGCCAGTATTCCTGCGTGAAATTTTAAGAAGTCCTGTATTTACAAAGAGTGAATCACCGCTTACAGTTGCGCTGGGGCTTGATATTTCAGGTGATCCAATTGTAACGGATATTCGAAAAATGCCACATGGACTTATTGCGGGTGCAACTGGTTCAGGGAAAAGTGTGTGCATTAACGCGATTTTAACGAGTATTTTATATAAAGCGAAGCCGCATGAAGTGAAGTTGATACTAATTGATCCGAAGATGGTTGAGCTTGCACCATACAATTCTGTTCCACATCTTGTAGCACCTGTTATTACTGACGTAAAAGCAGCTACAGCTGCGTTAAAGTGGGCGGTTGAAGAGATGGAACGTCGTTATGAATTGTTTGCTCATGCTGGTGCTCGTGATTTAACTCGTTACAATACGATTGTAAGTGGTAGAGAAATCCCAGGTGAGACATTACCGTATATTGTAATTGTCATTGACGAGTTAGCGGACTTAATGATGGTTGCTCCTGGTGATGTTGAGGAAGCGATTTGTCGTATTGCACAAAAAGCTCGTGCTTGTGGTATTCACTTATTAGTTGCGACGCAGCGTCCATCTGTAGACGTTATTACAGGTTTAATTAAATCAAACATTCCAACGCGTATTGCGTTTACAGTATCATCTCAAGTTGATTCGCGTACGATTATCGATATTGGGGGCGCGGAGAAGTTACTTGGTCGTGGTGATATGCTATTTTTAGGAAACGGCACATCTAAACCAGTTCGTGTACAAGGTGTATACGTATCAGATGATGAGATTGAAAGAACAGTTGATCATGTGAAAAAGCAAATGAAGCCAAACTACTTATTTAAGCAAGAGGATTTATTAGCAAAATCAGAGCAGAGTGAGTCTGAAGATGAACTATTTTTTGATGCATGTCAATTTGTTGTAGAGCAAGGGGGAGCGTCCACATCTTCTGTACAGAGAAAATTCCGCATAGGTTATAATCGCGCGGCACGTCTAATTGAAGAGATGGAGTCGCAAGGGATTATTTCTGAAGGAAGAGGAACGAAACCGAGAGATGTCCTTATTTCTGAGGATGAATTCGCTGCTATGCAGGAAACAAATGTATAGGAAACGGTTTTGCTGTATACTAATAGAAAATGTTGGATAGTAAAGTAGGGAGTAAAGCGACATGAAAGAAATTGAATTAAAATTAAAAGGTGAAATAAATCGACTAACAAATAAAACATTTAAATTTGATGAACGTGTTGGAGAAGGCTGGTTCTCTGCCGTTTACTTTTTAAAAACTAGAGAAATCATTGAAGAATTTCGCCCGAAAAGTGTTGTAACAATGCAGTTTTTTCAAAAAGAACATGCAGTTCTTTGCGGAGCAGATGAGGTAATCGCATTGCTACAAACATTTGCCAAAAATCCTGAGGAATTAGAAATTCATTCTTTAAAGGATGGCGATAATATTAGTCCGTTTGAAACAGTTTTAACAATTCATGGTCCTTATGAATACTTCGGCTTTTTAGAAGGTGTAATTGATGGGATTTTAGCTCGTCGTACATCAGTTGCGACAAACGTATATAACGTTGTCCAAGCTGCACGTAGTGTAGATAAAGAAAAACCGGTTATTTTCATGGGAGATCGTGACGATCATTATACGCAACAAGCTGGTGACGGCTATGCGGCATACATCGGAGGTATGAGCGCGCAAGCGACGCATGCAATGAATGAATGGTGGGGCAGAAGTGGTATGGGGACGATGCCTCATGCTTTAATTCAAATGTTTAATGGTGATGTTGTTGAAGCTGCAAAGGCATATCATAAAAAATTCCCAGAAGATGAATTAGTCGTACTAATTGATTATAACAATGATGTCATTACAGATGCACTTCGCGTAGCGCGTGAATTTGGATCAACATTAAAAGGTGTACGTGTCGATACGTCTCGCACAATGATTGATCAATACTTCATTCGTCACCCAGAAGTACTTGGAACATTCGATCCACGTGGTGTAAATCCATCACTTGTATTTGCACTTCGTAAGGCTCTTGATGAGGAAGGGTTCCAACATGTAGATATCGTTGTAACTGGTGGGTTTGATGAGAAGCGTATTCGTGAATTTGAAGCTCAAAATGTTCCTGTCGATATATACGGAGTAGGAAGTAGCTTATTAAAAATGAATATTGGTTTTACTGGTGATAACGTAGAATTAAATGGAAAACCAGAAGCAAAAGCTGGTCGTAAATACCGTCCAAATTCACGTCTAGAGCGTGTTCAATTAGAAACAAAAGAAGATATGTAAAAGCGAGAAAAACTGATAGGTGATTGACCCTATCAGTTTTTCTGTTATCATAGTATAGCGGCTTGTTTTTTGCTATAATAAATGTGTTATGGACATAAAAGAAGTACGTACGAGTTTATCACTGATAAGTGAATATAAAAAGAAATTCACTGCATCAGAAATGTATGATGATTACCAAAATAAGAAAAGATTCATATACTGTCTTATAGATAGGCCGTTGTATTAGTTCGAAATGTTGGAGGTTCTTTAAGATGACAGTTTACCATTTTGTAGGAATTAAAGGAACAGGAATGAGTTCATTAGCACAAATTCTTCATGACATGAAGCATACTGTTCAAGGGTCTGATTATGAAAAGCGTTTCTTTACACAAACAGCATTGGAAAAGCGTGGTATTTCCATCCTTCCTTTTGATAAGAATAATATTAAAGAAGGACAAGTGATTATCGCAGGAAATGCATTTCCTGATACGCATGAAGAAATCGTAGCAGCAAAAGAATTAAATATCCCAGTACATCGTTACCATCACTTCTTAGGTGATCTTATGAATCAGTACACAAGTGTTGCTGTAACTGGTGCACATGGAAAAACATCAACAACTGGTTTGTTAGCCCATGTAATGCAAGGTGCACACCCAACATCATACCTTATTGGAGATGGAACGGGGCATGGGGTAGAAAATAGTAAGTATTTTGTATTTGAAGCTTGTGAGTATCGTCGTCATTTCTTGTCTTACTATCCAGACTATGCAATCATGACAAATATCGATTTCGATCACCCAGATTACTTTGCAGACATCAATGATGTATTTAATGCATTCCAAGAGATGGCATTGCAAGTGAAAAAAGGTATTATTGCATGTGGTGATGATGAAGAACTTCAAAAAGTTCAAGCGAAAGTACCTGTTATTTTCTATGGATTTGGAGAAGATAATGATTTCCAAGCACGTAACATTCAAAAGAGAACTGATGGTACTATATTCGATGTATTCGTTCGTAATACGTATTATGACACGTTCAAAATTACAGGATACGGCGATCACAGCGTATTAAATGCATTAGCAGTAATCGCGCTTTGCCATTATGAAAACGTTGATGTAGAAGCAGTTAAGCATCAGCTAACAACTTTTGAAGGCGTAAAACGTCGCTTTAATGAAAAGCCAATGGGAGAACAAGTTATCATTGATGACTATGCACACCATCCGACAGAAATTAATGCAACGATTGAAGCAGCACGTCAAAAACATCCAGAGCGTGAAGTTGTCGCTGTATTCCAACCACATACATTCTCACGTACAGAGAAATTTTTAGATGAGTTCGCGGAAAGCCTAAGTAAAGCTGACCAAGTATACTTATGTGATATTTTCGGATCAGCACGTGAAAACAAAGGTGAATTAACAATTGAAGATCTGCAAAAACGTATCGATGGCGCAGAACTAATTACAGATACAACAACGGATGTGTTAAAGAAACATAAAAACGGCGTTCTTATTTTCATGGGCGCAGGTGACATCCAAAAATTCGAAGCAGCTTACGTAAAAGAAGTTCAAGTTGCAGAGAAGTAATAGAAAAGACGCATAGCTTGGCTGTGCGTCTTTTTTGTTGTGTTCGATATCTTTTAAAAAGCGTTGATATGTTGGTATTGTTCATTTTTTTTGTATAGTTGTTTTAATAAGAATATATATAGTGAACTAAAAAGTACATATCCAATTAAATAATAGAATGAAAACATATCGAATTGTTTTGTTATCATAATTCGAATAGCGAAAAAGCTGAATGGGAGAGCAATTAGCAGTCTTGAACTGATGAAAATAATTGTTTTAAAGTATTTTAATAAATCTATATTCCAATGGTTTTCTCTAAAGATAAACCAAATGTTGCTTGCAATAAAGGTTAGTAAAAATGGTAAATTAGCAGAAAAATTTATAAAACCGAGTACAATAGGCACTGATAAAGCGCCGAGTGGACCGATAGATAGGCCGGAATAATATTTAATAAATGTATTTGTAGATTGCTGTGCATTTTGAATAACATCTGTATATTCTACTGCAATTTCCTTTGCTAATTCTTTTGGAGGAAGAAATTCTTCAATCACTTGTGAAGGGATGGTTGCCGGTGGTACCCCTTCACTTTCTTTACTTAATGCATTTTCATATAAATCGGATTTGATTTCTAGCACATGTTGTTCTCTTGCTGACGTAGGTAAGTTCATTAAACCTTTATGAAGATCGTGTAAGAAAGAAACAATGAGTTCATTTGAAAAGAATTGTTCCTTGTTCATTTTTTATCCTCTCCTTTAGCTAGTAACATTAGAGCTTGATATACTGCATCATAATCATGTAAGCGACTATTTAAAATTTCTCTCCCTTCGTCTGTAATGCGATAGTATTTTCTTTTTGGCCCATCACCGGACTCTTCCCAATAGGAAACAGCCCAATTGTTTTTCGTGATTCGATTTAATATAGGGTAAATCGAACCGTTCGGGATATGAAACACAGGGATATCTTGTAAGGCACTTGTAATTTCGTATCCATACATAGGTTGTTTGCTTATTAAAGACAAAATAGCGAGATCAAAAACACCTTTACGTAATTGAATTATAAAATTATCATTTTTTTCCATACTTTAACTATATATGATTCATATCTAGATATCAATCATATATAGTGATTGTTCTTATATAAAACCGAAAAAGTGCGAATGTTTAACTTTTTTTCACCTATAAGTGTTAGAATAATAGGAAAATTAAAAGGGGCTAAAAAAACATGTTCACACTCCGAGTAGATGACGAAATCGAATTACAACTATTAGAAAAACATCATAAAGAGGAACTATATGAATTAATAGACCAAAACCGTAATCATTTACGAAGATGGCTTCCTTGGGTAGATGGGACGAAATCAGCTGATGCGTATAATGAAATTTTTCCGATGTGGTTAAAGAAATTTGCAGAGGGAGATGGGTTTGAGGCTGGTATACGCTATAAAGGAAAGCTCGTTGGGATGGTAGGTATTCATCCGGTGAGCTGGGGTAAGAAAGCTACGAGTCTTGGATATTATCTTGCAGAAGATGCTGGCGCGAAAGGTATTATGACGCGAAGTGTGAAGACTGTGCTTCATTATGCATTTGATAATTTAAAGCTGAATAAAATTGAAATTCGTTGCGGTGTTGAAAATGCGAAAAGCCGTGCGATTCCAGAACGTTTAGGTTTTAAATTAGATGGTATTTTAAGAGATGAAGAATGGATATATGATCATTTCCAAGATATCGCTGTGTATAGTTTACTAGCTTCAGAATGGAAGAAGATTCGATGAACGAGAAGATTTGTATTATTCCGTATGAAAGTACGTTTCAAGATGAAGTAGTAGATCTTATCGTTCATATTCAGCGAAAAGAGTACAAGGTCCCTATTACGAAAGAAGAGCAGCCGGACTTACTTGAAATAGAAACGTTCTATCAAAGGGACAACGGAAATTTTTGGGTAGCAACTTATGATGGGAAAGTAGTTGGAACGGTAGCTTTATTAGATATTGGGAAGCATCAAGTAGCGCTAAGAAAAATGTTCGTGAAGAAAGAGTTCCGCGGAAAAGAATGGGGCGCATCATATACGCTACTTCAAACGGCAATTTCTTGGGCGAAAGAAAAGAACTTGAAAGACATTTATTTAGGAACAACAGTGAAATTTTTAGCAGCGCATCGCTTTTATGAAAAGAATAATTTCCAAAGTGTGAGTATAGACGAGTTGCCAAAAAGTTTTCCAGTGTTACAGGTGGATAAGAAATTCTATAGATATATTGTTTAAGAAGGTCATGTAGAAATGGCCTTTTTTTATGAAATAAAATGGAAAAAGTGGTATAATTTGGGGTAGGGGGTGCGTGTATGAACATTCCGATTCAAAGAAGTAAATCGGTAGTAATTTTCGTTTGTCTCACGTTAGCTTTTATGTTTGTATATCCACTTGTCATGATTCCCACAAATAAAGAGCAGTGGATGTCAGCGTTAATTGGAATGGGTTTATGTTTCCTTGTAAATGTACCACTCATTTGGGAAGTATTTATTAAAAAGCATAAAGTAGAAAATGGTGTATTAAAGTACGGCATTTTAAATGACGATATCGTATTGAAAGAGATAAGAATCATTCGTCAAGTGGGAAAATCTCTTGAAATTACGACGAATGCATACAAAGTACATATGGTTGCGATGCCGCAAGATATGAATGAATTTTTCGCGCTTATCGAGAAAGAGAACCCAAATGTGAAAATAGCAATGGTAGGTAAGAAATGAAATATGTAAAACCTTTATTCTGTTTAGAAATTTTGTTTGTGCTTGTTGGTTGCACTAGAGTATATATGAAATGGGATCTGCCTCTATATGTACCAATATTAATAGGTACTATTGCAGTGGCGCTTTTATATTATTTTCATTTTCAGCAAACAAAAAGCGAGAAAAGTAGCTCGATATAGAGTGGAAATAATAACAAAACGCTCGGATACAATTCCGAGCGTTTTTATTATTATTTTAAGTTCTCTGGGTTTAAAGCTTCTAGTTCAGTTACAACGAATCGTCCGTCTTTACGGATTAATACGTCGTCGAAGTAAATTTCACCGCCGCCGTATTCAGGGCGCTGAATGCATACTAAATCCCAGTGAATGTTCGAGTTGTTGCCGTTCCATGCATCTTCGTAAGCTTGTCCAGGTGTAAAGTGGAAGCTGCCATCGATTTTTTCATCGAATAGGATGTCTCCCATTGGATGTAAGATGTATGGGTTTACGCCAATTGCGAACTCACCAACGAAGCGTGCGCCTTCGTCTGTATCGAAGATTTTGTTAATGCGCTCTGTATCGTTTGCAGTTGCTTCAACGATTTGACCGTTCTCAAATTTAAGTTGTACATTTTCAAATGTATAACCGTTGTAAGGAGATGGTGTGTTATAAGAAACTGTACCATTAACAGAATCGCGAACTGGTGCAGAGTATACTTCACCGTCTGGAATGTTTAAATGACCCGAGCATTTAATAGCTGGAATGTCTTTAATAGAGAATGTTAAGTCAGTTCCAGGGCCAGTTAAGCGAACCTTATCTGTTTTATTCATTAATGTAACAAGGCTATCCATCGCCTTATCCATTTTACCGTAGTCTAAGTTACAAACTTCGAAGTAGAAGTCTTCGAAAGCTTCTGTGCTCATTTTAGCAAGCTGCGCCATAGAAGCATTTGGGTAGCGAAGAACAACCCAGCGTGTTTTCGGGACACGGATGTCTCTATGAACTTTTTTGCCAACTGTTTGGCCGTGAACTTTCATACGTTCACTTGGAACGTCAGCTTGTTCGTTAATGTTATCGCCAGAGCGAAGGCCAATGTAAGCATCCATATCTTTCATTACACTAGCTTCATATGCAGCGATTTGTTCGAAATGTTCTTCAGTAGCACCCATTAATAAAGAGCGATCTACTTGATGATCTTTTAAAGAAACGAATGGGAAACCACCAGCTGCATATGCTTCTTTTACAAGTGCAGTTACAAGTTCTTTTTGTAAGCCAAAGTTTTCAATTAATACTTTTTCGCCTTTTTGTAAACGAATAGAGTAGTTAATTAAATTGTATGCTAACTTTTCAATGCGTGGATCTTTCATATGTAAAGCCTCCCTACTAATTATGTATCCTCTCCTATTGTAACCTACTTAGTGGAATTTGTTGAATCATTTATGTTAAAGTTAACGAATAAGTATGAAAATTCTAATGAAAAGATAGGGATTAGAATGAAACGGAAAATGATTGTATAATAGGGGAAAGTATGAAAAAGATAAAGGAAGTGATGAAATGCAAGTTCTTCTATATGTAAGTGCGGCTATTATCGCGGTTGCTTTCGCAGTATTAGTAGTGTATGTATGCAGAACGTTGTTATCGGTTCAGAAGACGTTAGAAAACGTTGCGAGCACGTTAGAAGGTTTAGAAAAGCAAATGCAAGGAATAAGCGTAGAGACGGAGCAATTATTACATAAGACAAATGCGTTAGCTGATGATATTCAACAGAAGTCACAGTCGCTAAATAAAGTAGTAGAAGGTGTGGATGGAATCGGAACGACGATTCACTCTTTAAATACGAAGCTTCGCAACGTTTCAGAGTCTGTTACGGACGAAATTGAAAATAATGCAGATAAAGTAGCGCAAGTTGTACAGTGGAGCAGCGCAGCAATTGAAGTATATAATCATTACCGTACTACGAGACAAGAGAAAAAGATTGAAAAAGAAGAGCGTAAACTTGAGAAAGCTGAGCAGAAGGCTGAAAAGAGAGAGAAGCGCTCTAGACTTCGCATGAGAGGTGAGTAATGATGAGTATGATGAAGATTGAAACGATTGAAGAACTTGAAGCGTTAGTAGAAAAGAACGAGCCTTACGTTCTTTTTAAACATAGTACGACATGTCCAATTAGTCACGGGGCATATACAGAGTTTCAAGCGTATTGCGGTGAAGAAAGAGAAGTGCCAGCATATTACTTATACGTACAAGAGGCGAGAGATGTTTCGAACCATGTTGCAGAGCAGTACAGCATTAAGCATGAATCTCCGCAAGTGTTATACATAAAAGATGGAATGGTAGTATGGCATACATCGCACTGGAATATTAAAAAAGAAGCTTTAGAAGAGAATGTAAAATAGGGAGAGGCAAGCGAAGGGCTTGCTTCTTTTTTATTTTGTTGCAATATATTTAGTGGTACACTAGAGATACTTTAAAACTAAGTAAATTGACTTTTGAAAGTGGGTTTTAAGCAATGAAGAAAATGGCATTATGCATCGCAAGCTTAAGTTTATTACTGGGGGCTTGCAGCAATAATACTATTGAGAAGAAGGATGAAGTTGTACAGAAAGATACGAAAGAAAAAAGTATGATTCCAAGAACTGCTGTTTCTAAGGATTACTATAGAACTGTTATTCCTTTAAAAGAACAAAAGGTAATTAATACAGTTAATGTTAAAACTAATTCTAAACTAGATTTAGCAGAATATGAAAATGGTTTAATGGATATTGCTTCAAAACAATTCGATACAGAAAATTACGTATTACAATTAAATCAATATATTCCAGAGAAAACAATTGATGAATTAGTTACGAAACAAGAAGTACCAGTTTTGACTAATATTATAGAACAGGACTACTTCGGCAAACAAAATTCAAATGAACTAAGCTTATCTGGTGTTGTTATTGGTTTATCTATGTCTTCAAGTGTATCTAATGAGGAAGCTATTTCTAAAGGTACTGAAGTCGCTAAGGGGCTTATAGAAGCTATTAATAAAAATGATAAATATAACAAATCTCCAATTACATTTGCTATATTCAAGCAAGAAAGTACAAGTTCTTTAAAGAATGGTACTTATATTTCAAGCGCTACTGTTCAAAAGAACGAGACTAATCTTGGAAATTGGGATACTATTGATGAAAAGTCGTATTCGTATCCTTCTCAAGAATTTGAGGGGGCACATGGAGAAGATAATGATAAGCTAAAGAATTTTTCTAAAGCAATGAAGGCATTTTCTCCAGGAGATTATATCCCTGTTAATGCTAAGATTTCTTATAAGCAAAATAAGATGGATAAATTAAAGATGGATATTGTCGTTAAATATAACGGTAAGTCAGAATTAATGGCACTCTCTCAAACGGCTGCTCAAAGTATGTTAGAACAATTTCCTAAAGATGCTAAAGTTCAATTACAAATAAAGTCCGAGAATAAAATCGAGGCTGTTATTATAAAAGAGAAGAACAGCGATAAACCGTTTGTTTCTTTCCTATAATAAAAAAAGACAGTTTTTAAGCTGAGGCTACTGAAAAAGTGAATACTTCGAGAAAAACATTTCGAATTTCCTAAAGATGTTGAAAGAAGAAAGGAGGTCATTACCTGTACATAGTAGGGAATGACCTCTTTTTTCTTATGAAATAGACTCTTTCAGTGCCTTCTTTAAAGTGTCAGATTATGTTGATGTTATTCAAATTGGCGCTCGCAATATGCAAAACTTTGAACTGTTAAAGGCAGCTGGTGCTGTAAATAAACCAATATTATTAAAGCGTGGTTTATCAGTAACAATTGAAGAATTTATTAATGCAGCAGAATATAGTATGGCAGAGGGGAATGGTAATATCATTTTATGTGAGCGTGGTATTCGCACATATGAAACAGCAACGCGTAATACGCTTGATATTTCCGCTGTGCCAATTTAAAAGAAAGAAACACATTTACCTGTTGTTGTCGATGTAACGCATTCTACAGGGCGATGTGGCCTTCTATTACCGTTTGCAAAAGTGGCTATGGCAATTGGTGCTTTTGCTATTATGGCTGAAGTACATCCAGACCCAGCAGTTGCATTATCAGATGCAGCGCAGCAAATGGACATTCCAGAATTCAATGAGTTTATGAAAGAATTAAAAGCATTCGGAAGTAAATTATAAAAAGATTTCTTAGTCTATGTAGCCTTGTTACATAGCTTTTTTACAAAAATTGACCTTTTTTGCATAAAAAATACGAAAATACGAGAAAAGAAGCGAATTTTTTCGAAACTTTTGCGGGAAAATATTGTATGACCCTGTGTTTTTAGCGTATCATTAGTAAAAGGAAGAACTCGGGACGATTGTTGGCATCTGCAAATAGAGTTGATGTCTTTTTTTCATTCAAGTGAACCGATACATAAAAATAGATAACATAAATAGAAGGAGTGTGCGAAGAGATGAACGTAACAATCTATGATGTAGCGCGTGAAGCAAATGTTTCAATGGCTACCGTATCACGCGTTGTGAATGGTAACCCAAATGTAAAGCCTACAACAAGAAAGAAAGTATTAGAAGCAATTGATCGTTTAGGATACCGCCCGAATGCGGTAGCACGTGGACTAGCAAGTAAGAAGACAACTACAGTGGGTGTTATTATTCCTGATATCTCAAATACGTTTTATGCAGAACTTGCTCGTGGAATTGAAGATATCGCAACAATGTACAAATATAACATCATTTTAAGTAACTCTGACCAGAACAAAGAGAAAGAGTTCCACTTATTAAATACGATGCTTGGGAAACAAGTGGACGGGATTGTTTTCATGGGTGAAGATATTACAGATATTCACGTTGAAGAGTTCAAAAAATCTCCAGTACCAATTGTATTAGCAGCGTCATTTGATGAACAAAATGAAACGTCATCAGTAAATATTGATTATACACAAGCAGCTTACGATGCAATGAAGCATTTTATTGAGCAAGGACATAAACGTATCGGTTTCGTCTCTGGTCCTTTCATTAATAAAGCAGGAAGCGCGAAGAAGTTACAAGGTTATAAAAAAGCTTTAGAAGAAGCAGGTATTTCATATGATGAAAATCTTATAATTGATGGAGATTACACATATGATTCAGGTATAGAAGCGTTTGAAAGACTTTGGGGCATGGATGAAAAACCAACAGCAATCTTCGTATCTTCTGATGAAATGGCACTAGGTGTAATCCACGCAGCACAAGACGCGGGATTAAACGTACCAACGGATATCGAAGTGCTTGGTTTTGACAACACACGTCTTGCATTAATGGTTCGTCCGCAACTTTCGACAGTTGTACAACCAATGTATGATATCGGTGCAGTAGCAATGCGTCTACTAACGAAATATATGAACAAAGAAAAAGTAGAAGATCACTCAGTTATCTTACCTCACCGTATCCAATTTAGAGATTCAACGAAGTAAGAATAAGAGAGCTCACAGCGATAGCTGTGAGCTTTTATTCATATTCAGGATAATGGTGTTTAACTACTGTATCTACACTTTCAGTTTTCTTAACATGTAAAAAGCGTGCATATAATTCTTTTCCTGTCTCAAATGGTGTGTCATCTAATTCGAAAACATGCAACACTTTTCTAAACGTCCATGTTACTTGCTCACCGTACATATTATCGTACGTATCTTCAGACTGTAGAGCTATCTTTTCACCTAGCTCATGAGCTTCCTCTAAACTGTTCGCCTTAACGAGAATGATACTTTCTTCAAAAAGTGTATCGTGATTCTCTTCATAATGTTCATCAATTTTACTAGGATTAGGCTCACCTGAATGGACAGATTCAAATAATAACTTTACAGCATACACATGAGATCAGTCTCCTTATGCTGAATGTTTTACTTTATAAACAATACTCGCGATAAGTGAAGCGGGTATTGTAAATACGTTACTTTGATAATGATAATGTATTTGGGATTCTTCATAAGACATTTTGTCGTAAAGTTCATTTTGAGACACGTTCATTTTTTTCTGTTTTTCCTTGAGCATCTTAATATAGTTGTACTGTATTGGGACGAGAATGATGAAATAGGCTAATACGATTAGTGAAATCCAAATTATTATGAACACTCCCTTACAAAGAATATTTCTATATAACAATTATATCAATAAAAAGAAAAAATAACCATTTATTATTAGGGCGCATTTTCTTCTAAAAATGCGAACAGTTCCTCTTGGTTTCTTAAATTGCGATCAATACATGTTTGAGCAATACATTTTAATCCTTGTAATAATGTGTCTATGTACAAAGTATCGTACTGAATTATATTTCCCTCTACCATTGTTTCATCTATTTCCAAGTTAATTGATATTTTTAGTACAGCTGTATTGCTTTGCAAATTTACAACGTCGATGCAAAAAAACTGTTTTTCTAAGTCAATCGTAACATAATCGAATCTTTCGGATAGCTCCAAATTGCATGTGGTAGTGTATTCCAAATGAAAGCCTCCTTATTGTGTAAGTGTATGTTGTAATGCTTTCGCTACAGTGGGGGAGATTCCTTGTTATATGTCACACAAGTGCAAATTTAACTATTATAGGGCAATGTCATGTATAATAGAAAGAAAAGGCTTGTGAGGGGGGAGAAGAGATGATCGTTCTTTGGATAATTACGCTTTGCATGACCGCTATTTTTGCATATATGACGTTAAAACAAAATGGCTTAAAGCGATTTGTTCCAGGAAGTATTCTTGCAGGAATCGCCCTTATCACGTATGTAATTTCTATTTTTATTGAAAGTGTATCAGTGGACATGAGCACAAGTTTAATGTTCATGGGTATTACACTATTTGCAGGTAGTATTATGGTACTTATGGTTGCTGGTATTATTTTATTTATTCATATGAATTCAGAAACGTTATAGCATATAGAAAAGGCATGTCCCGAGGGGGCATGCCTTTTTATCCGTTCAATTATGCTCTATCTTTAGAAGAGTTTTGTTGTTTTAGTAAGTCGCGAATTTCGCCAAGAATTTCTTCTTCTTTTGTTGGTTCTGGAAGTTCTTCTTTCTTTTCTTCTTCTTCTCTTTTAGATGTTAGTTTGTTGAAAACTTTAACAAACATAAAGATAGCAGCTGCAATAATTAAGAAATCAAAAATAGTTTGGATGAAGTTACCATACATAATAGATGATTTACCGAATGTAAGTTTTAAATCTGTAAAGTTAACGCCGCCCAGTACCATACCAAGTAATGGTGTGATGATATCTTTTACTAAAGAACTAACGATTTTACCGAATGCAGCACCGATTACAACCCCGACAGCTAAATCGATTACATTCCCTTTGAATGCGAATTTTTTAAACTCGTTCCACATGTGTTAATCCCATCCTTTCCACGATTCATTATGAAATTTATAATTCCTATCAACATATTCTATAGAAATTTGTGAGAGAAATAAAGAGGAAATGGGAATGAAAGTAAATTCTGAAAAATGTATCCGTTTTAATTTTTGTTTACATTCTCCAGTAGAGATTGTAACAGTTGCTGCGTTTTTAATCCTTCTAATCCATCTACAACAGGCTTTGTATCGCCGTGTACACATTCAATAAAATGATGAACAGCATCTTCAAAACCGCGCTGTTTTAACGTCGTATCCCATGATGGTGAACCAATCTGAGAAACTGAATTTTCCTGCTCAACTTCAAATGTGTTCATATTTTTTACGCGAATGATTTTCCCTGTTGTTACAAGTTCAATTTGTTCTAAGTTTGTACCGGCATGGCGATGCATCGCTGTTGAAAGTAACAGTCCATTTGCAGTTGTATATGTATGATGTCCGTAAAGAAGTTCATTCTTTTCATTAATTTGCATCATATTATGAACGACGTTAAGATCATCATTAGCTAACCAGCGAGCAGTATCTACAATATGTAAGTAATCATCTAACATAGTAAAGTCGTACGTATATGGCCCGACTTTATTTGTGCGGTGTTTTTCAATTCGAACCCATGAAATATCATGAGCTTGCTCTTTTGCAGCAACATACATAGGAACGAATCGGCGATTAAATCCGACCATTAACTTTCGGTTATGCTTTTCGCTCAACTCGACTAGTTGCTCAGCTTGTTCCACTGTAGCTGCTAGCGGTTTATCAACATAAACGTCGATTCCTTTTTTCAGAAGTTCAGAAACGATTTCATAATGTGTAGCAGTTGAACTGTGAACGAAGATTGCATCACATTCCGAAGCTAACGTTTCAATAGAATGGAAGTCTTGAATGCGGTATTGTTGGCAAACTTGTTTCCTTTTCTCTGCGTTAGGTGTAAACGCCCCTACAAAATTCCAATCTGTTTCTTTTGTAAGTGTTGGAAGATAGGCTTTTTGCGCAATACTTCCAAGTCCAATCATCCCAATTTTAGGTTTGTTCATGTTTATTCCCACCCTATTAATATTGATGTACCGGGTTAAATGTAGCATAGGGTGGGGGAGGAAGGCAAAAAATAGCTTTTTACTTACGCCCTTCTAACAAAATCTTCTCTATCTCTTCAAAGTTATGAGCGCGAGCATGCTCTAGCGGGGTAACACCATCGTTGTCTGGAATATTTACATCTGCACCGTGCTCAATAAGAAGCTGAATGACTTGTTGCTGTGTTTCGTTTCCGTTACTTAGTACGATGGCTTCCATTAAAGCGGTCCACCCGAGATTATTTACATGGTTAACATCAATAGTTGTTCGCGTAAGGAGTTCTTTAATAACATCAATATAGCCATGTTCTGACGCGGGAATAAGAGCTGTTCCGCCGTAACGATTCGTAAGCGTTGGATCCGCACCAGCATCAATCGTTAGTTTTAAAATGTCCAAGTAACCTTCTGCACCGGCGTATAGAAATGGATTGTTTTTCATATCATCTTGGATATTTACGTCAGCACCAGCGTCGATAAGAGCTTTGGCGGTTTTTACATCATTTTTGTATGTAGCAATCATAAGAGAAGTACGTCCTTTATTGTCCGTTATATTTATGTCAGCCCCTTTTTTGAGTAATGATATAACAGTATTCGTTTCTTGTTTCTCAGTAGCTGTTAGTAGCGCTGTCTCCATGTTTTTCATCTCCTTTTTTACTTCTTGTTCTTGCGAGCATCCTTGCAAAAAAATTACGCAACAGATCATGCTTAATGTTTTTTTGAACATGGAATTTCAACCTCCTCATTGCAACTGTAAAATAAGAACATTAAATTTTTATAAACTGACGCTAAAATTACTATAAAATCGCTTGAGTATTTGAACATATATTTTTATGCTTATGAATAACAAGGTTTGTTAAAGTGAGGATGTAAGATATGTCTATTAAAACAAGATTTTTATTTTCTTATATCGCTGTTATTCTCGTTTCCATCACGCTCATATTAGTCGCGGGATTTTTAATTGTTTTTTCCATAACAGGAGACTTGGAATCAGTGAAAAATTTCTATAAAAGTTCCTATATTCAAAAGCCGCTTACACCAGAAGAAGAGAATACGTATATTGAATTGAAATTAGCGGCAAAGAAAAATCAATCACAACTATTAGATGAATCGTTCGTTTCCTCACTTGAAAAAGAAGGTGTGAAAATAATTGTAAGAAAGGGAGAAACCATTTCTTATGCTACAAAAATATTTGAAGGTGTATCTTTAAAAGAAGCCATTCCGAAATTTGAATCAGCAAATATTAATAGTCGTGGTACAACGGAACTAGGCGATACATTTTATCGATATGTAAAATTTGATTTTTATTTTCCCGGAGATGAAGAAGGGAGTATATTTGTACTAAAAAGGCAGAGTTCATTTGTCGATCTTACACAAAAATTATTTCCAATTTTGTTCGGAGCGCTTTTACTGTTAGCCATTTTACTCATAGGGTTATTAAGTTATTTCGTCTCAAGAAGTGTGATAAAACCAATTTTTGTATTGAAAGATGCGACTGGGAGAATTAAAGAAGGGGATTTAGATTTTCAAATTCCAGTTACATCCTATGATGAGATTGGGCGATTAAATCAAGGGTTTGAGGAAATGAGGAAGAGATTAAAAGAGTCGATAGAGATGCAAACACAGTATGAAGAAAATCGAAAAGAACTCATTTCAAACATATCTCATGATTTAAAAACACCGATTACATCTATTATTGGATATGTAGAAGGCATAAAAGATGGAGTCGCAAATACGCCAGAAAAAATGGATAAGTATTTAACGACCATTCATACGAAGGCAAAACATATGGATACACTCATTGATGAGCTCTTTTTGTTTTCAAAGCTTGATTTGAATCGAGTTCCCTTTCAGTTTGAAACGATGGAGTTAAACGTGTTTATGCAGGAATTATTAGAAGAGATGCAGATGGATTTAAGTGAGGAAGGTATAGAAGTTTACTTACAATTACAATCATCACCACTATATGTAACGGCTGATTGCGAAAAGATAAATAGAGTTATATCAAATTTGATTCATAATAGTGTGAAATACATGGATAAAGAAGAGAAGAAAATTACTGTAACAGTATTGAGTGATAACAATAAAGTTATTGTGAAAGTGATGGACAATGGGTCAGGTATAGAAGCTGATACGCTGCCGTATATATTTGAGCGGTTTTATCGTGCAGAGCAATCGCGAAATTCTAGCACAGGTGGAAGTGGACTTGGCTTAGCGATAGCGAAGCAAATTGTTGAAGAACATGGCGGGGAAATTTGGGCGGAAAGTAAGCTTGGGGAAGGTACAAGTATTTTCTTCTCATTGAAAAAAGTACAGGAATGTGGTGAGTAGAATGAAGAGAATTTTACTAGTAGAAGATGAAATAAGTATTGCAGAATTACAGCGAGATTATTTAGAAATTAGTGATTTTCAAGTCGATGTAGAACATTCAGGAGAAGTAGGTCTACAAATGGCTCTTCAGGAAGATTATGATCTAATTATTTTAGATATTATGCTTCCGAAAATGAATGGTTTTGAAATTTGTAAACAAATACGTGCTATAAAAGACATTCCGATTTTACTTGTTTCAGCAAAGAAGGAGGATATAGATAAAATTCGCGGACTCGGTTTAGGCGCGGATGATTATATAACGAAGCCGTTTAGTCCAAGTGAATTAGTCGCAAGGGTAAAAGCACATATTTCTCGTTATGAAAGATTATCAGGAAATGTGAGTAAGCAACGCGATACGTTATATATTCATGGAATTTCTATCAATCAGCGAGCGAGAAAAGTTTTTATAAACAATGAAGAAATAGCGTTTACAACGAAAGAATTTGATTTATTAACATTCTTTGTAACGCATCCAAACCAAGTATTAAATAAAGAACAGTTATTTGAACGCATTTGGGGATTAGACTCAGCTGGCGATTTAGCAACGGTTGTTGTTCATATTAGAAAGTTACGTGAAAAAATTGAAAGAGATCCTGCTCATCCGCAATATATTGAAACAGTGTGGGGAGCTGGTTATCGCTTTAACGTGTAATGTACCTGCCAAGTAATTGGTAGGTTTTTTATGTTATTCGAACAAAAAGGGAATAATAGGTAATTTATGTTAAAATATAAAGAGAGATAAAACATAGGAGAGCATGAGAGGGCGTGCTACATTTTGGGAGATACATTAAAAGATAATAAATCAAACAAGGCTTTAAAGATTGGAACCAATATCATACTTATCTTATTAATTATCGGTGCAATACAAATGTTTTATGATGAAGATTCTACGAATGATCATTTCGGTGGGTTATTTATGATGGTCTTTTTTGGAATTAAAATAATTTCTAATTTTGTGATAACTTTAAAAGAAGGAGATAAAAAGTCAGTATTTATTGATTTAGGTTTAGTAGTTTTTGTTGTTCTTCTTTTAGTTGTTTCTAGTGTGAAATATTTTTCTTGAGGGTTAATATATTCATTAACGAGGCTTTAATGGAATAAGCCTCGTATCTTTCTGTGTTATTTAATACTTGCGTCTGATTGTAAAAAATCACTCTATATTAGGTATTTTTCTTTGAAAATAGGACTTAATTCACTCCAAACATCAAATTTATTACCATCTAAATCATAAAAAACAAAATTCTTCCCAGCATGCCCTCTGTTTTCAATCTCTCCAACTAGAATTTCCTTTTCAATAAATTCACTATGAATTGATTCTAGTGTATGTAATCCGTTAACTTCAAATGTTATAGAAAAGCGTTCTTTACCGTGAAAATCAAAAAAATTTAAGGTTTGATTATCTTGGGATTTAACTAGAAAAAAGCTTTGATTTGCAAAGTTAATAATAGCTTTGTCTTCGTCTTTAAAGTTCAACTCTGCTCCCAATTTGTTCACATACCAATTTGAAGAAAGTTCTACGTTGGTAACTGGAATATAAGTCGTTCCAACTCTTAATAATTTTTCTTTCACCCTATTTTCCTCCTTTAGCAAAACAGCACTAATAAACTTGTTCTCTCTTCCTAGACTTATTGCCTTTGTGAGTCCTTAATTTTCTTTTTAATCCAAAAAAATTCTTGAGTAATAGAAGTAAACCGACTGGCTTCTTCCAAAAAAGGATAATGGTTACTGTCCTCAAATGGCACAAAAATAGAATTGCGTATTCCCTCATGCATTTCAATAGAATATTGAATCGGGCACTGCACATCATGTCTTCCGCAAATAATAAGCGTCTTTGTGTGGATAGAAGGTAAGTACTTTCTTAAATCAAATAACGGATATTCACAAGAGAAAGCATTCATCCGGCTAGCGGACATTGTTTTTTGGATTGGTTTACAAAAATAAGAGTTGTAGTTTTCAGGTTTATACAATGATAATTCGGTTCTCTTAGTAGATAATTTTTTTCGTTCTGCATTTGTAAGATGAGGGCTTTTCAAGTTTTCGATGAGTTGTTGCATATAATGAAACTGAGGATGTGCTGGGTGATAAATGCAAAATAGTGTTTCGGTATAGTTACTTGCTGCGGCTCCAACGATGACTAATGATTGTAAGGAATTTGGATATGTAATCGCATATAAAAGTCCAAGCATACCGCCTGTTGAGTGGCCAGCGAAATGCCATGTTGGGAGTTGTAAAGCTTCTCGTATTGCTTCTAAGTCGTGAACGGTTTCAATCATACTTAATTCTTTTTTTGAATTGGCTTTTGCTGAGTTACCAGCGTTTCGTAAATTAATGAGCAATACACGATGCGTAGCAGTGAAAACATCCGCAAAGTAATCGCCAGTTTCATTAAATTGTGAATAGTGATGTGTAATGCAAAGCGGTTCGCCATTTCCTTTTGTAAAGATTTCAAATGTGCCACGTTTCGTGTTGATTATTTGTTGTGTCCACATAATATCACGACCTTTTCTCATAAAAGTTGGACCGGCTAATTCTTAAATAAAATATATCAGCGAATCTCAAAATATATCGACTTACCGACAGAAAACGACAATAATAGCTAGCTATAAATAAAAGGAGGCTGTTCAAAAGCGAGCCTCCTCTCTGTTTAATATAAAGATTTTGTCATATTATTCCGAATAATTTCAAGAGATTTCGCTACAGTTAATGCATTTTTTTCTTCGATTTCTGGTTTTCTAGGGATAGGTTGATACATGTTGTCTGGATCTTCCCATGTAAGGGGAAGGTCGGTTTCTGCTTGTCCTTTCCAAGCGTCAATCCATTCTGGAGGGAGATAACCTGAGATGTTTTGGATGTTGTTCATTTCGAGCCAAATGAGTGCCCAAGCTCTTGGTACGACGCGCCAGTGATCATAGCCACCACCGCCGACAGCAATCCAGCGACCGTCGCAATATTCATTAGCGATTTCACGAGCGAGCTTCGGTATTTCACGGTAAATATTCATCGTTGCGCAAAGGTGTGTAAGTGGATCGTAATAATGTGCATCAGCACCATTTTGCGTTAAAATAATATCCGGTTTAAAGTATGCTGCCACTTCTTTTACAACTGTTCGATATGAATCTAAAAACGATTCGTCTTCTGTAAAAGCGTCAAGTGGAACGTTAAAAGAATAATTATATCCATTTCCTTGTCCACGTTCATTTACTGCGCCAGTTCCAGGAAATAAATAACGCCCAGTTTCGTGTAATGAAATGGTGCATACGTTAGGATCGTCGTAAAAAGACCATTGTACCCCGTCACCGTGATGAGCATCTGTATCAATATATAAAACGCGTAAACCGTATTTCTTCTGAATATATTTCATTGCGATAGAGCTATCGTTATAAATACAAAAGCCAGATGCTTTACCACGAAAGCCATGATGTAAGCCGCCACCTAAATTGAGGGCGTGCTTTACTTTCCCAGAAATAACAGCATCGACAGCTGTTAATGTTCCGCCAACGAGTAATGCACTTGCGTCATGCATATTTGGAAACATTGGTGTATCTTCTGTTCCAAGTCCATATGTCATCGCAATTGATTTTTCTAACTTTCCTTCTCCAGCAAGTTTTACCGCATTTATGTACTCCTCTGTATGAATGAATGCAATTTCCTCATCTGTAGCCATTCTTGGCGAGATGACTTGAGAAGGGGAGATAAAACCACTCTTTTGTAATAAGTCATACGTAAGTGTGACGCGTAGTTGGTTAAAAGGATGATCAGGGCTAAAAGAATAGCCCCGAAAGTCATCCGAATAAATGAAGGCGCTGCTCATGCTTGCATCCCCATTATGTTTGGCCATAATACGCGGTAGCCCTCTGCTTCGAGTGCATCAATCACTTTTAGAGGATTCATCGTTTGAATGCGGAAAACGAGTACTTTATCATTCTCATCTTTTGCTGGATAGACGAGAACGCTCACAATATTTATTTGTAAATCACTAAAAATAGCAACGACTTTTCCAAGAATACCAGGTTCATTTTTCACTTGAATTTCAATTTGTGAACTCGGTTGATGAGCTCCTGTTAATTTTACTAACGTGTGCAGCACTGTAGATTCAGAAATGATACCTACGAGTTTTCCAGCTTTCGTAACAGGAAGACAGCCTATTTTATTTTCAAAAAATAAAGTCGCAATTTCCTCAACGAAATCGAGAGGGTGACAAGTCATAACAGGGTGTTTCATTATGAGTTCAAGAGGTTGCTTCAGCATATCGAGTGAAACTTGTTCATCTAAAATAGACGGACTTGCATCTCTTACATCCCGATCAGAAATAATGCCTACGACATGATTATTTTGATCGACAATTGGAATGTGCCGAATGCCTTTCGTACGTATCGTTCGGATTGCTGTTTCGATTGTATCGTTTGGATGTAGTGTTACTACATTTTGATTCATAATTTCTTCTACAATCATTCCAGTTGCCCCCTTTATTAATACATAAAACGATTGTGAAAACGTAGACGATCGAATGCTTGAATGGAATCCGTATCAACACGTTTACCGATGCGGACCATTAAACAGTTAGCCGGGTGTGAACAAATTTCAGGATCGTCTGTAGCCATCCATTGTAAACCACCAGCATTCATCATTTTTTCCATTACTTTTCGGTATTCCCAAACATTTAAGCCTGTTTGTTTTAAATCCCAGTGCCAATAATATTCAGTCGTTAATATAATGTAATCTTCCATATGATCGTCCATCATTGAAACTTCTAATAAATTTTTTCCGACAGAGCAACCACGAAAGGCTGGGACAACTTCAATCGCCCCGAGTTCAATTAAGTTTTCAATCTTTCCTTCTGACCATCGCTCGAGCGGATCAGGATATAAGTATGTAACATATCCAACGATCGTTTGGTCATGCCTAGCAATAATGAGACGAGCTTCTGGTAATTTAGAAATTTCGACAATTGCTTTATATTGCTGCTCGGCAGGACGAAACGCAATTAAGTCTGGATGAAATTCATACATTTCAAGATTATGTGTAGAGACAGGACCTTCAATAATTAAAGTGCCTTTCGCTGTTTTTAAGTTTCTGGCATTATATATTTTTTTATGAATCAATTTATTGCTCACCACCTTGAGGGTTTGTGAATCTATTAATATCGTACTTTATAATATATGCGATGTGAATCGAATTTTGTCATTAAAAATTTGTCTAAAAATCAACAAAAATACTGAAAATTTTAAATAATGTCATTATAATAGATAATAGAATACATAGGAGGGGGATGTAAAGTATGAAAGTGGAAACGCTTCCTGTCATTAAAGGAGAAAATAATTTGCCGAATTATGAAGAGGCATACGCGAATTTTAACTGGGAAGAGGTTAATAAAAATTTTACTTGGAATGAAACAGGACGAGTAAATATGGCGTATGAGGCAATTGATAAGCATGCGAAATCAGATCGAAAGAATAAAGTAGCACTTTATTATCAAGATGGATCGCGAAAAGAGAAATATACGTTTAAGGAAATGAAGGATTTTTCTAATAAAGCAGGAAATGTCCTGAAAAACTATGGCGATGTTGAGAAAGGCGATCGCGTTTTTATTTTTATGCCGCGTTCCCCAGAATTATATTTCGCACTTTTAGGTGCAGTGAAATTAGGGGCAATTGTTGGACCATTATTTGAAGCATTTATGGAAGGCGCAGTTCGCGATCGTTTAGAAGATAGCGAAGCGAAGGTGTTAATTACAACTCCTGAATTGTTAGAGCGCATACCATTAAATGATTTACCTGCTTTAAAAACAGTCTTCCTTGTTGGAGACAATGCAGAAGAAGGCGGTAAAACTGTAGCGTTCAATCCTTTATTTGAACAAGCTTCAAAAGAATTACATATCGAGTGGTTAGGCCGTGAAGACGGTTTAATTCTACATTACACATCTGGTTCTACTGGTAAGCCAAAAGGCGTCCTTCATGCTCAAAACGCAATGGTTCAGCACTATCAAACAGCGAAATGGGTATTAGATTTAAAAGAAGATGATGTATATTGGTGTACAGCTGACCCAGGCTGGGTAACTGGAACAGCTTACGGTATTTTTGCACCGTGGTTAGTGGGAGCATCAAATGTTATTTTAGGCGGGAGATTTAGTCCAGAGGCATGGTATGAAGCGTTACAAGATTACGGTGTAACAGTTTGGTATAGTGCACCGACAGCGTTCCGTATGTTAATGGGAGCTGGACAAGACGCAATTAAAAAATATGATTTATCACAAGTGCGTCACGTATTAAGTGTTGGTGAGCCATTAAATCCAGAAGTAATTCGCTGGGGTATGAGCGCATTTGGACTTCGTATTCATGATACGTGGTGGATGACAGAAACAGGTGGACAAGTTATTTGTAACTATCCTTGTATGGAAATCCGTCCAGGTTCAATGGGGAAACCAATTCCGGGTGTGAAAGCAGCGATTGTTGATAATGAAGGAAATGAAGTGCCTCCATACACAATGGGGAACTTAGCAATTGGTAAAGGTTGGCCATCTATGATGCGTGGAATCTGGAATAACCCACAAAAATATGATTCTTACTTCATGCCGGGAGATTGGTACGTATCAGGTGACTCTGCTTATATGGACGAAGATGGATACTTCTGGTTCCAAGGACGTATTGACGATGTAATTATGACGTCAGGTGAGCGTGTTGGTCCGTTTGAAGTAGAAAGTAAATTAATCGAGCATGCTGCTGTAGCAGAAGCTGGTGTAATTGGTATTCCTGATCCAGTACGCGGGGAAATCATTAAAGCATTTATCGCGCTTCGCGTGGGATACGAACCATCTGAAGAATTAAAAGAAGAGATTCGTCAATTTGTGAAAAAAGGCCTAGCAGCTCATGCAGCTCCAAGACAAATTGAATTTAGAGATAAATTACCGAAAACGAGAAGTGGTAAAATTATGCGCCGTGTATTAAAAGCTTGGGAGCTAAACTTACCAACAGGTGACTTATCAACGATGGAAGATTAAGAAGGAAGGGTCTGAACAAGTAATATGTTCAGACCTTTCTTTTTTTATGTTATGATGTAGTTGTTCAACTTATATATACGAGTTAAAGGGGATAGTATGATGAAAACAGAAAAAGAAAAGATGATACAAGGGGAAATGTACATACCGGCTGATCCCGTTTTAGTAAAGGACAGGGAGCAAGCTCGTATATTAACGAGAAAATTAAATGAAACACCAGAAGTAAAACTAGAAGAACGTAGTGCAATCGTAAAAGAACTATTCGGAACGACTGGAGATAACATTCATCTTGAATCTTCTTTTAGATGTGATTACGGTTATAACATTCACGTTGGTGAAAACTTTTACGCAAACTTTGACTGTACGATTTTAGACGTATGCCCAGTTACAATCGGAGTGAACTGCATGTTAGCTCCAGGTGTTCACATTTATACAGCAACGCACCCGCTTGATCCAGTAGAGCGCATAAGCGGATCAGAATACGGAAAACCAGTTACAATTGGCGATAACGTATGGATTGGCGGAAGAGCGATTATTAATCCAGGTGTAACAATTGGAGATAATGCGGTTATCGCATCTGGCGCTGTTGTAACGAAAGATGTGCCGGATCATGTAGTAGTTGGCGGAAATCCTGCAAAGATTATTAAAAAAATAAAATAATATTTGAACGAAGCGCCTTCCTCGTCTGTATACATTTATGAAAGAATAGATGAGGGAGGCTTTTTTATGTCTAATAAATTACTTCTTACTTTTGCTTTAATTGGAATTATAGTCGTATTTTCTTGTGGTCTTTTCTTACCGATACCAATTGGATATAGAGTATCAATGCTTACAGCTGGAGTTATAATGATTGTTATTTTTTCAATCCTTATTCCGTTTGATAAGAAGTATATTGTACGGAAAAATGGAAATGAAATTGATTTTACAAAAACAAAAATATATTTTCGTTGGAATGTATTTGACACTATTTCTGTCTGTCTTGCGTTGTATGCATGCATATGTGTGCAAGCGTTAAATATTTTAGTTGCAATGGGATTTACGATTCAAAACCCATATGTTCAATTTTTTACAAATCAATCACAATTGTGGGTTTTTATTGCAATTGCATATTTAATTTCCCGCATTTCGTTAACGTTAAAAGGAATAAAGGAGATCAAAAATCATGGCGCAGATTGGGATTGAGGAGGAGCTCATGCTTGCGTATCAAAGTGGAGATAAACAGGCGGGAGAAAAACTATATGTTTTGATCAAACCAACGCTATACACATTTTTGTATCGATTTAACCGAGATGAACAATTAAGTATCGATCTCGTGCAAGATACGTTTTTGACGTTAGAACGTAAGAAACATATGTATGAACCTGAAAAAGGCAAAATAAAAACGTATTTATTTCAAATTGGTTATCGTCTTATGATTAATAAATTAAATAGAAGAAAAAAGTGGCGTACGCTTTTGCCGTTTTTAGTGCCGATTCAGGAAAAAGAATTTTCTATCGAAGACCGGCTCACGGTAAGAGCCGCAATTTTGAAAGTTCCTGAAGAACAGCGGGCTGTCCTTATTCTTTCTTATCATCATGATATTCAGCAAAAAGAAATTGCAGAGATATTAAACATTCCCATTGGAACAGTGAAGTCGAGACTCCATAACGGGATAAAGAAACTGAAACAATTGCTGGAGGTGGATGAAATTGAGCGAAAATCCCTTTAAGAGTGAATATAAATTAAAACAGCATTTAGATAGTGACCATGTAGAAATACCGGATTTTCCAAAAACGGTAAGTCGCTTCGATCGATTAATCGGATTTCTTGGTTCTCCAGCGAAAGATCCTGTGGAGGCAACGATTGGAAATGATTTATCGGTTGTGTTTCATGTATCGTTATTAGTTGGAGTTCCAATTCTTTCTCTTATTACGATACTCTTTGCGACGTTGTAAAGGATTGGCAAGGAGAGAAACCCTACCTCTATTTGACACGCCTATATAAATGATGGTATAAAGAAAAGTATATGAATAATTGAGCGTGGAAAGGGAGAAGTAGTGATCATTTCCCTGTTTTAGAGAGCTGATGGTCGGTGGAAATCAGCACATAGATGATCGCGAATTACGCCCCTAGAGCATCTTTTTTCGATTGAATTGTATTCAAAAGGGAAAAGACGGTGCTAAGCCGTTATGTAAATAAGGTGGTAGGCTTTTTTTGTCTGCAACTAGGGTGGTAACGCGATGATCAAAATCGTCCCTTATTTAAAGGGGCGATTTTTTTATGTTTTCAACCTTCACGCCAGTAATGAACTTAAAGGAGAGTATGTAGGATATGGGTATTTTACAAGATCTTGAATTTCGCGGTCTAATTAACCAGCAAACAGATGCTGAGGGCCTTGAGCAATTATTAGAAAAAGAAAGCGTTAAATTATACTGTGGTTTCGATCCGACAGCGGATAGCTTACACATCGGTCATATGTTACCAGTATTAATGTTACGTCGTTTCCAATTAGCTGGTCACCAACCAATCGCACTTGTTGGCGGTGGTACTGGCATGATCGGTGACCCAAGTGGTAAAAAAGCAGAACGTACATTAAATACGAAAGATACAGTTGCTTACTACACAGAAAGCATTAAAAACCAACTTTCAAACTTCTTAGAGTTTGAAAACGTGGACAACCCAGCAACGATGGCTAACAACTATGATTGGCTTGGTAACTTAGATGTAATTTCATTCTTACGCGATATCGGTAAAAACTTCGGTTTAAACTATATGTTAGCAAAAGATACAGTAGCATCTCGTTTAGAAACTGGTATTTCATTTACTGAGTTTAGTTACATGATTTTACAATCATACGACTTCTTAAACTTATACCAACAACACAATTGCCGTCTTCAAATCGGTGGTAGTGACCAATGGGGGAACATTACAGCTGGTCTTGAATTAATCCGTAAATCAGAAGAAGATGCGAAAGCATTCGGTTTAACAATTCCGCTAGTTACCAAATCTGATGGTACGAAGTTTGGTAAAACAGAGGGCGGCGCAATTTGGTTAGACCCAGAGAAAACAACTCCTTACGAGTTCTACCAATTCTGGATCAATACAGATGACCGCGATGTAGTTAAATACTTAAAATACTTCACATTCTTATCTCATGAAGAAATTCTTGAGCTTGAGAAGCAAGTAACTGAAGCACCAGAAAAACGTGCAGCACAAAAATCATTAGGATCTGAAATGACAAAACTTGTTCACGGCGAAGAAGCGTTAGAGCAAGCAATTAAAATTTCAGCTGCATTATTCAGTGGCTCTGTAGCAGAACTTACTGCAAGCGAAATCGAGCAAGGATTCAAAGACGTACCATCTGTAGAACGTACTGCAGAAGATACAGTATTAATCGACTTACTTGTAGAAAGCAAAATTTCACCATCTAAACGTCAAGCACGTGAAGATGTAACGAACGGTGCAATCTACGTAAACGGTGAGCGTACACAAGCGTTAGACTACGTTGTAACAGAAAACGACCGCATCGAAGGTAAATTTACAATCATTCGCCGCGGTAAGAAGAAATATTTCTTAATTCGTTACTAATCAGAAAAGAATTTAAAACAAATAGTACCCCGAATGGGAGGCTGAAAAGTCTATCGTTCGGGGTTTTTATGTATGCATTTAAATTGCCTCATGATTTCTTTTAAATAGAATATGAAGAATTAATATGAGCATGTAAAGTAAGCTAATTAGCATAACGACAAATGCCTCGGGATAAAATTTTGCCGCATATATAAAGAAATCGATTTGATAAATATCGTCATAATGTGAAACGTACCCTTTAAAATAATTCGTGAACTTAGCGCTATATTTCCATTCATCAGGATAATCTATTAAATTACTCCCTTGATACCAACTCATAAGTGCTGAAGCAATAAAAAGCATACAGGCACTACCCAATTGAACCATTTGATTTATTGTCAAAATGAAACAACCTCCTATTTAATGGTTATTATAGCGTGCATTCGTATTCCTGTTACCTTTTTGTTGTAATCTCCTTTTCGAGTTCATACGGAAATCACATGTAAGCGATATGATAAACGTATAACAAATAGAAAGGAGTGGTAAAACAAAATGTCACTAGAAGCGCTCATTATTTTTTCTTTGCTAAATGCTGGTCAGCTTGCAGAGCATTCGAAGGTTGATGTACATAAAGAGCAGAAAGATGCTTATGTATATGTTCAAAAAGAGAAAAATAAATAATTTTAATATATAAATAAAAGCTACCAGAGAGAACGTTTTAGTTTCTTTGGTAGCTTTTTCTATTGAGATATAATTTGGAAGTAATGAAAAAAGGAGTAGTCTGAAAATGAAATGATTATATGTTTAAGGGAATAAGTATAACAGCATGTAATGAAGATGGATTATAAAATTTTGCACAATAAACGGAGCTAGTATTAAAGAGAATCCAATCGTTGGAATGAATAAAAGAGAAGTAAGGACGATTATCCATAACTCATGAAAAAACTTCCTTGAAGTACCTTACTATACATACGACATTTATATAAATAAAAAAAGCCCAGGACCCTTGGTAAACAAGGTTCCTAAGGCTTTTAATAATACTCTTTGCAGAGTACCGAGATTAACGAGAGTAGAACTCTACGATTAATGCTTCGTTGATTTCAGCTGCTAACTCAGAACGCTCAGCGTGACGAGTGTAAGTAGCTTCTAACTTATCAGCATCGAAAGTTAAGTATTCTGGTACGAAGTTGTTAACTTCGATCGCTTCTTTAACAACAACAAGGCTGTTAGATTTTTCGCGAACGCTGATAGTTTGGTTAGGTTTAACGCGGTAAGATGGGATATCTACGCGAGCGCCATCAACCGTGATGTGACCGTGGTTTACTAATTGGCGAGCTGCACGACGAGTGCGAGCTAAGCCCATGCGGTAAACTAGGTTGTCAAGACGAGCTTCAAG
This sequence comes from Bacillus sp. FSL R12-0074, assembly GCF_038005725.1. NCBI lineage: Bacteria > Bacillati > Bacillota > Bacilli > Caryophanales > Bacillaceae > Bacillus > Bacillus sp. FSL R12-0074. Next base: position 4,540,275 of record NZ_JBBOTR010000001.1, on the reverse strand, counting down.
AAGGATCATGAAGTTTTCGCCGTGCTTACCAGGCATTTTACCTGCTTGGTCAAATGTGCGACGGAATTGACGCTCAGTCATGCCGTACATGTGACGAAGTTTTTGTTTCTCTTGTAATTGTAAACCGTATTCTGAAAGTTTCTTACGTTGGTTAGGACCGTGAGGACCTGGTGCGTAAGGGCGTTTTTCTAATTCTTTTCCTGTGCCGCTTAGAGAGATTCCAAGACGACGAGACAGTTTCCATGCTGGACCTGTATAACGAGCCATAGTTGACTCCTCCTTTAAAAATGTTTTTATTTTCGTAAAATAAAAACAGACGTAATCGATATTTACGGGTATTTTGTTTTCATGTACCTTCGCTCCAGCAGCAGGGAGTTACGAGATACACCTCCGCAGAGGAACAAAATACAAACGATAAACTCACATTACAAGGCTGCCTTTTTATTTTACACAAACGCTATTATATCTTTTACTTACAGTTTCGTCAAGAGACTCCCTTTTTGTTTTATGCAGATAAATTTTGGGAATTAACAAGAAGGAATTTAAAACAATATAAAAGAAGAGATAGAAACAGAAGTGAAACGCTTACATAAAATGTAGTGAAGACGTTCATCAGATTTTTCCTGGTGGATATGTGGAAATAAAGACATAAGGGGGATGTTTTTATGAAAAAGAAACATATAGAGACAGCATTAATTCATCACGGATATGAATCAAATGAAAATAAAGGGAGTTTAACACCACCTTTATTTCAAACTTCTACATTTACGTTTGAGACAGCACAGCAAGGAGAAGCGAGTTTTGCGGGAGAAGATCCATCTTATATTTATTCAAGGCTTGGGAATCCAACTGTGAAATTATTTGAAGAACGTATGGCTGTTTTAGAAGATGGAGAGGAGGCGCTGGCGTTCGGTTCAGGTATGGCAGCCATTTCAGCAACTTTAATCGGTTTTCTAAAGGCTGGAGATCATATTATTTGTTCAAATGGATTATATGGATGTACGTACGGTTTTTTAGAAGTATTAGAAGAGAAATTTATGATTACTCATTCGTTTTGTGATATGGAGACAGAGACTGATATTGAAAATAAAATTCGTCCAAATACAAAGCTCATTTTCGTTGAAACACCGATAAATCCAACGATGAAATTAATTGATTTAGAAAAGGTGATCGGGGTAGCGAAGCGCAATGATTTGCTTGTTATTGTTGATAATACGTTTTGTTCACCTTATTTACAAAGACCTCTTGAACTTGGTTGTGACGCCGTCGTTCACAGTGCGACAAAATATATTGGTGGTCACGGGGATGTTGTAGCGGGTGTAACAATTTGTAGAACGAAAACGTTAGCTGATAAAATTCGTCCGATGCGAAAAGATATCGGCGGTATTATGGCGCCGTTTGACGCGTGGTTATTGTTACGCGGATTAAAAACATTAGCAGTAAGAATGGATCGTCATTGTGATAATGCGGAAAAAATTGTATCGTTTTTGAAAAATCATGAAGCAGTAGAAGGTGTTTGGTATCCGGAGGGAGAATTAGCATCCCGCCAAATGAAACGAGGCGGGGGCGTTATTTCTTTTTCAATTAAAGGCGGAAAAGAGGAAACACAGTCGTTTATCAATGACCTCCATTTTATTACAATTGCCGTAAGTTTAGGTGATACAGAAACGTTAATTCAGCATCCAGCGACGATGACGCATGCAGCTATTCCAGCTGAACTAAGAAAAGAAATGGGTATTTTCGATAATTTAATACGCCTATCTGTCGGCTTAGAATCATGGGAAGATATCGTTTCTGATTTAGAACAGGCACTAAAGAAGATATCTACTGTGAGTAATCAATAAAAAGAGTGAGCTATCGGTTTCGTACGTTACGTACGTAATCGATAGCTCACTCTTTTCTTTATTAAATATGTTTTAGGAGTGTTTCCACAAACTTTTCTAAATAGTGCTGATCTACTTCATCGAAACGATTTTTTTCAGGACTATCAATATCAAGCACACCAATGATATTTCCTTCTTTCATAATCGGTACAACGATTTCAGAATTAGAGGCACTATCGCAAGCGATATGTCCTGGGAATTGGTGAACATCTGCTACAAGTTGCGTTGTTTTTGTTTCAGCTGCAACGCCGCAAACACCACGTCCGAACGGAATACGCACGCAAGCTGGCATCCCTTGGAATGGTCCAAGAACAAGTTGATTTCCTTCTGTTACATAAAAGCCAACCCAATTAACGCGATCTAAAAATTGATTTAATAGTGCGGACGCATTTGATAAGTTTGCGACTACGTTCGGTTCGCCAGTTAATAATGCATCCAGTTGTTTAATTACTGTCTCATATTGCTCTTCACGAGATCCTGCATAACTTTCTTTTGTAAACATGGAAACAACTCCCTTTTTAGCGAGATATGTAAAACGATAGCAAAATACGATGTATTTCACATGACTTTGTCGATAGAAAATTAAAGGAATTTGTCTTAAAAGTCAAGAAATTTAAACTATAGCTGTTCATTGAGAGGAAGTGAGCGCATGAAGCAGACGAAACAAAAGGTAATTGATGCGGCAATATCGTTGTTTAATACGAAAGGTTATGACGGGACATCAGTGCGAGACATTGCAAAGCGAGCGGATGTGAATGTAGCGAATATTTCATATTATTTTGCTGGAAAGCAAGGGTTATTAGAACAGCTTATTACTGATTTTTTAGAAGGATATATTCACGTAATTGAAACGTCATTTGAACAGAGAGAATATTTATCGGCTAAAGATGTGATGGTGCAAATGGTGCGCGGGATTTTACGATATCAATTTGATAATAGAGAACTGACACGTTTTTTTTATAGAGAGCTTTCGCTTGATACGACATTAATTCGTGAAGTGATGACCGTTTATTTTTCTAGAGAAAGATATTATATAGAGCAAATCATTAAACAAGGACAAATGAAGCAAGAATTTAAAAAGATATCTTTTACAATGTTTATGACGCAATTAAAAGGCATGATAAATATGCCGTTTTTATATCCACAATATATATCAGAGGTGCTACACTCATTTCCGTCTGAGACGTTTTTCTTAGAAATGTATACGAAGGAAATTGAGCAATGGATGGAACGAACATTATATAAAGCGAGTATGTATTATGAACTACCAAGAGCTGTTCATATGTGAAAAATCCCCACCTAACGAACTGAGGTGGGGATTTTTATATGTTGTTTTCTTTGCCATAAATTGTTGCATACTAGCGCAATAATTGTTAATGAGGCGCCGGCAATTTCTATGTTATCGACAGTATAACTTTGAAACATAGAACCGATAAGTGCAAGTACAGGAACTAAATTCATAAATAATATGCCGTTAATAGATGAAATATATCGATTTACCGTGTTCCAGCAAAATACAGTGATACATCCCGCAACAATCGACATATAAAAGAGTTCAAAACGAACGCTCATAACTGTATGTAGTGACGGTACAGAAATTATAATTGTGTAGGTATATTACCGAGTTTAGCGGCTCATTACATATCAAAGTGTAAAGACTTATTAGAGGATACATATGAAATAGAATGGAAAATTGAGCATACGAAAGTATTAATAGAGTTATTTAAAGAGTGAAAAATTGAAGCGATGTTCATCGATTCAGTAGTAGAAGGTGCTACATATATAAAAGAAATGCGGGAAGAAAAAATCGTTTGTGCTGTTTCAAATGATCAACCGTATAGAGTGAAAAAGGTAATCCGAATGGAAGAGTTGCAAAATGAACAGCTAATTGTATACCTAGAAATATGTGATGTAAGGAAAATGATTATGAATGTGTTTCAATGTATGGGCGCGAAACCAATAATTGCGGTTGAAACATCTTATGCAGAACCGATGATTGCGATGGTAGGAGCTGGACTTGGTATAACATTGCTTCCGGAAACCGCTTTACAGTAAGCCGTAATGCAAGGTAACGTACGTGCGATTTCTGTAGAACCATCACTAATGCGAAAGATTTATTTCGTCTCTCATATGAAAGAGAGCTCGTTATCCTGCATTAACTGCCCGTAAAAGTCTTACCTTTATTGCATTCATTTGAGGACGGATAATGGAATAAGTGGAATATTAAGAAATATTACAATCACATGTAAAGAAACATGAAATTTTAAAAAAAACTAGGTCAAAAACACGTCATTACATGGTATGATTAGAACATTGTTAGTTGTTAAATATAGGGGAATTCCCTTTTTATACATAATGCCTTCCATTTCATAAACGGAACGGACAAAAAAAGAGATATAACTAGGAGGCTTTTTTGCATGGATTCTATCCTGACGATCGTTATCATTGTAGTAAGCTCTATTCTAGTGCTGCTCATGATAGAGCTTGTGATAAGAAATCGTTCATATAAAGATATTGAAGTACTGGAGCAGTGGAAACAAGAGATAAAAGATAAACCTGTGGCAGATGAACTAAAGCGGGTAAAAGATTTAAATATGACAGGTCAAACAGAAGAGCTGTTTGGTAAATGGCGTGAAGAGTGGGATGAAATTGTATCAACAACTCTTCCGAAAGCTGAAAAAGATTTAGGGCAAGCGCGAAAATTCGCCTCGCAATTCTCCTTCCGCAAAGCAAAGCATGCGATGAAAGAATCCATAGGTGGTTTAGATGACGCTGATAATCGTATTACAGACATTTTAAATGAATTACAGCAACTGTTAGAAAGCCATGAGAAAAATAGCGCGGAAATTGAAGGGTTACGTGATACATATCGTAGTATGAAAAAGAGCGTTCTTGCTCATCGACACATGTATGGAGCAGCTGAGCAAAAAATTGAAGAGATGTTAGATGTTGAATCCGAGAAGTTCAAAACTTTTGAAGAGGCAACAGATAATGGTGATTATTTAAAAGCGAGAGAAATTGTTATTAGTTTAGAAGAAGGTTTAGCAAGTTTAGAAATCGTTATTCATCAAATTCCGGATTTATTGGTAGAGTGTCAAGCGACATTACCAGTTCAGCTGGAAGATTTATTACAAGGCCATGATGATATGATAAGACAAGGCTATGTATTAGAGTATTTGGAAATCCCTAAAGAAGTCCGCGATATGACGACACAACTACACACATGTTTAATGGATATACAGGAACTTCATATAACAGAAGCAGCAGAAAAAGTAGAGAACTTAAAAACTCGTTTAGACAGTTTTTATGATCAACTTGAACAAGAAGTGCATGCGAAACATTATGTGGAGCAAAAAACACTGTCTGTTTATGAAGATTTAGAAGAAATTCGTACAGAAACAATTGAAACGAAAATAGAAACACAACTTGTGAAACAAAGTTATCAATTACAAGACAAAGATATTGAGTCACAAAAAGTAATTGAAAAGCAAATGCATATTTTAATGAAACGTTTTGAAGTGTTACAAATACGCGTTGCTGAACAAGATATTGCATTCTCTATCATTCGTGAGGAACTAGAAGAGGTTTATGAGCAATGTGAAACTTTAAAAGTACTTCATGCAGAATATAAAGAAATGCTGCAAACGATGCGCAAAGAAGAATTTGAAGCACGTGAGAAGTTACAAGAAATGCGAAATACAATTTTTGAGACGAAACGTTTTATGCAAAAGTCGAATTTACCAGGTCTTCCAGAGAGTATTATGGAAGATTTACAAAAAGGGCAAATGGCGATGCAAGCTGTATATGAGCAATTAGAAGTAAAGCCGTTAAATATGAATACTGTAAATAGCAGTTTAGAAGAAGCATACACAGTTGTGAATGGTGTATCTGAAATGACAGAAGAATTAATTGGACAAGCTTATTTAGTTGAAAAACTAATTCAATACGGTAACCGATACCGCAGTCATGATGAGAATCTTGCAGAAAGCTTAAATTATGCGGAGAAATTATTCCGTGAATATCAATACGATGCAGCTTTAGAACAAGCGGCTTCTATATTAGAGCAACTTGAACCTGGTGTTGTTCAAAAAATAGCTGAATATGTAGACAATGAGCAAACCCTTTAATAAAGGGTTTGTTTTTTTGTGTAATTTTGAAGTCGATGTTGCTATAATGAATAGCGGAATACAGTAAGGTTGTTCGTTTCAAAATAAAGTGAAACTTTAATCATTGGGAGGGGGCCATTCCCCCACTGATTATTAGCCTTCACCAATCGGGCATTTACGGGCAGTGGATTTCCCACTTAACTTCTTTGCTCCAGCTGAATTTTGAGGTGGGAGTCTTACTGCCCACAAATAGCGGGATAAAGTGAAACCATAAGTGATGGGGTTTCATCCACCACTGATTATTAATCTTCACCACTCAGTATGCCTGCAAATGGCCGGGGGAAATGTACACTTTTATATAAAAACGGAACCTTTGAGTAGTCTTAGCGTAATTACACGTATTTGTGATATGATTATATGATGTGATAGCGCTGAAAGGGGAAGAACGATGATCTATTTTGATAATAGTGCGACGACGAAGCCATATCCAGAAGCGCTTCAATCGTACGTAACGGTTGCAGGGAAATATTTTGGTAATCCTTCTTCTATTCACTCGCTTGGAGGAGAGGCAGAGCGTCTATTAACACAATCGAGAACGATTGCGGCACAGCTCCTTCACGTTAAACCTTCTGAAATTATTTTCACATCAGGTGGAACGGAAGGGAATAACCTTGCGATTAAAGGGATAGCGATGAGGAATCGTTCGCGCGGCAAACATATCATTACAACAAATATTGAACACGCGTCTGTGTTTGAAGCATATAAACAATTAGAAGATCTCGGTTTTGATGTAACGTATTTACCGGTTAACGAGCATGGTGTTGTATCGGTAGAAGATCTAAAACGAGCACTTCGTGAAGATACGATTCTTGTGTCAATTATTCACGTGAACAACGAGACTGGAGCGATTCAGCCCGTTGCTGAAATTGGAACATTATTAACGAACTATCCGAAAATAAGATTCCACGTGGACCATGTACAAGGGATAGGAAAAGTACCACTTGATTTATACGCTTCTCATATTGACCTTTGTTCAATATCTGGACATAAATTTCATAGCGTAAAGGGGACAGGTCTTCTTTACGTACGTGATGGTGTAAGATTAGATCCAATCTTATCAGGTGGTCAACAAGAGCTCAAGTATCGTTCAGGTACAGAAAATTTACCTGGTATTGTAGCGATGGTGAAAGCACTTCGTATGACGATGGAACAAGTGAAAGAAAAGATAGTTCATTTGCAAAATTTACAAACAGAGCTGGTCCGTTTCTTTAAAGAGATGGAAACTGTAACGATTAATACATCACTTAAATATACGGCACCGCACATTTTAAATGTATCATTTGTCGGTTTAAAACCAGAAGTAGTCGTTCATGCTTTAGAAGAGCATGGTGTATATGTATCGACGAAGTCTGCTTGTTCTTCAAAAGCAAATGAAGTGAGCAGAGTACTAGTGGCAATGGGAGTACCGCACGCCGCAGCTACAAGTGCGATTCGCATTAGTCTAGCACCAGACAACACGATGGAAGAAGTAAAACAATTTGAAGGTATTGTTAAAGAGACGATGCCAAAATTATATGAAGTGATGAGGTAAAGAAATATGATGACATATGAATATATTTTAGTTCGTTATGGAGAGATGACGACAAAAGGAAAGAACCGTTCTAAGTTTGTAAGTACGTTAAAAGATAATGTGAAATTCAAATTAAAAAAATTCCCAAACATTAAAATTGATGCAACACATGATCGTATGTACATTCAGTTAAATGGTGAAGATCATGAAGCAATTTCTGAAAGATTGAAAGATGTATTTGGTATTCATAAGTTTAACTTAGCAATGAAAGTACCATCAGAATTAGAAGATATTAAAAAAGGTGCATTAGCAGCTTTCTTACAAGTAAAAGGTGATGTGAAAACATTTAAAATTACAGTGCACCGCTCTGATAAGCGCTTCCCAATGAAGACGATGGAGTTACTTCCAGAAATCGGTGGGCACATTTTAGAAAATACAGAGGATATCACAGTAGATGTTCATAATCCAGATGTGAATGTACGTATAGAAATTCGCAGTGGTTACAGCTATATTATGTGTGGTGAGCACATGGGAGCTGGCGGTTTACCAGTTGGCGTTGGCGGAAAAGTAATGGTACTTCTTTCTGGTGGTATCGATAGCCCGGTAGCAACTTACTTAACGATGAAACGCGGCGTATCTGTGGAAGCAGTTCACTTCCATAGTCCACCTTTCACAAGCGAGCGCGCGAAACAAAAAGTAATCGATTTAGCACAAGAGTTAACGAAATACTGTAAACGTGTAACACTTCACCTTGTTCCATTTACTGAAGTGCAAAAAACGATTAATAAAGAAATTCCATCTAGCTATTCTATGACAGTTATGCGTCGTATGATGATGCGTATTACAGAGCGTATTGCAGAGGAGCGTAATGCACTTGCAATTACGACTGGTGAAAGTCTTGGACAAGTAGCGAGCCAAACGTTAGATAGTATGCATACGATTAACGAAGTGACAAACTATCCTGTTATTCGTCCGCTTATTACGATGGATAAATTAGAAATTATTAAAATTGCAAAAGAAATTGGAACGTATGATATTTCAATTCGTCCATATGAAGACTGCTGTACAGTATTTACACCAGCAAGTCCATCGACGAAACCGAAGCGTGAGAAAGCAAATCGTTTTGAAGCGAAGTACGATTTTACGCCGTTAATTGAAGAGGCTGTAGCGAACAAAGAAACAATGGTATTACAAACAGTAGAAGTAGTGGCTGAAGAAGAAAAATTCGAAGAACTTTTCTAAAACCATAAATTACCATATCTAAAACGTGTATGAAGTCATGTTATTTATCACACTCTATACTCACAAGGAGGTGATATAACATGTCACGTAGCACAAATAAATTAGCGGTTCCTGGTGCTGAATCAGCATTAGACCAAATGAAATACGAAATCGCTCAAGAGTTTGGTGTTCAACTTGGAGCTGATGCAACAGCTCGCGCTAACGGTTCTGTTGGTGGTGAAATCACTAAACGTCTAGTTTCACTAGCTGAGCAACAATTAGGCGGTTACCAAAAATAATCCCATATACGATGGCTTAGAAAGAGCGGGTTCTCCCGCTCTTTCTTTTTGTCGTTTTCGTCGTTATTTGCCGATGAATCGTTATGTTAAAAACATCGTCGCTATACATTCATACATCAATTCGACATAAATATAAAAAAATTGTCAAAAGAAGAGGGTTCAAAATTTACTGAAAATTCTTTATTATATAAGGGAGGCATAGAAATAAAGGAGGATGTTATATGAAGAGAGAGGAATTGTTAGCGCCGCCGTCTTATAATTTAGTTTCGGAAATAGAGAAATATACGAGTGATAAAGAGAAGCTTGCTTTAATTTGGCAAGATGATAAAGGGAATAGACGAGAGATTACATATTTTGAATTAATGCAAGGTGCGAATAGAATTGGAAACGCTTTTATAAAAAGTGGCTTACAAAAAGGGGACAAGCTCCTTATTATGATGCCGCGCTTAATTGAAGCTTACATGACGTATATTGCTGCGATTAAAGCAGGATTTGTCGTTATTCCAAGCTCAGAAATGTTGCGTAAAAAAGATATTGAGTACCGTATTGGGCACGGAGAAGTGAAAGCAATTGTAAGTTACGAACCGTATATTGGACAATTCGACGGCGTAGAAGCGGTGGAATCTCTTCAAAAATTCGTTTTGAGCGAGCGTTCAGTAGATGGTTGGAAAAATTTAAAAACAGCATTAGAAACAGAAAGTGACATGTTAGAAATGGCGAAGACAGATAAAGAAGATATGGTCTTTTTATCTTATACGTCAGGGACGACAGGAAATCCAAAAGGAGTTGTTCATACGCATGCATGGGCATACGCTCATTTACGTACAAGCGCTCCGAACTGGCTCGGAATTGAAGGAAATGATGTTGTATGGGCAACGGCTAGTCCAGGTTGGCAAAAGTGGATTTGGAGCCCGTTTGTAGCGACTCTCGGTTCAGGTGCAACAGGATTTGTATACAATGGTAAGTTTGAACCAAAAACGTATTTAAATTTATTAGGCGATAATAAGGTGAATGTGCTTTGTTGTACGCCGACTGAGTATAGATTAATGGCAAAGGTAGAAAATTTAAGTGAGTACAATTTAGAAGCGTTACATAGCGCTGTATCAGCTGGTGAACCGTTAAACAGGGAAGTTATTGAAACGTTCCAAAGGCATTTTGATATTACGGTAAGAGACGGTTATGGGCAAACGGAAAACACATTACTCGTTGGGATAATGAAAGGGATGGACATTAGACCAGGATCAATGGGAAAACCGACGCCAGGGAACCATGTTGATATCGTAAATGAAGAAGGAACTCCTGTACAGGTAGGAGAAGTTGGTGATATTGCAGTTCACATTGAAACACCAGCACTCTTTAAACAATATTATAAAGACGATGAGCGCACAGCGATGCAATTCCGCGGTGATTATTATATTACCGGTGATAAAGCGAAAAAAGATGAAGAAGGCTATTTTTGGTTTGAAGGTCGCGGTGATGATATTATTATTAGCTCTGGTTATACAATCGGACCGTTTGAAGTCGAAGATGCACTTGTAAAACATCCATATGTAAGAGAATGTGCGGTTGTCGCAAGCCCTGATGAAATTCGCGGAAGTGTCGTGAAGGCATTTATCGTATTAAGAGAGAATATAGACAAGAACGAAGAAACATTAATTCCAGTGCTCCAACAACACGTCAAAGAATTGACTGCACCATATAAATACCCTCGAAAAATTGAATTTGTAGATGAACTACCAAAAACGATTTCCGGAAAAATTCGCCGTATTGAACTTAGAAAACAAGAAATGGAGCTTCCTTCAAAATAATTTTGAAAATAGGGAAGTAAATAGTTGAATGAAATGTAAAACGATGATATTATAAAAACGAACACAAGTTCGATTTTATAAATTTAAAAAAGAGGTGTCCGTATGATTTTAGGTATTAATCCGTACTTAGTTTTAGATGGTAGTGGGCAAGAAGCTGTACAGTTTTACAAAGAGGCGTTAGACGCAAAAGTAGAAGTAATGCAAACTTTTGGTGACATGCCTGAAAATCCAGAATACCCAATTCCAGCTGAAGCGAAAGAGCGCGTTTTACATGCTACTTTAAAAGTTGGTAATACGGACCTTATGATTTCTGATACATTCCCAGGTCAAGGGCATGCAATCGGATCTCAAGTAACAATCGCAATTCAAATTAATAATGCAGAAAAAGCGAAAGAAGTATTTGATAAGTTACAAGAAGGTGGAGAAGTTATTATGCCACTTCAAGAAACTTTCTGGAGCCCAGCATACGGACAAGTAAAAGATAAATTTAACATTGAATGGCAAGTTACAACGAACCCTACTGAACAAAATTAATTTTTGGGAAAGCACCATTTTTAATCGAAATGGTGCTTTTTTTATACGCTCTAATTTCGTAGACTAAAGGAAAAAGGGGATGAGCATATGGGAGAAATTTGGTATGGCGGCACCATTTACACTATGCGAGAAGAGAATGAAAAAGTAGAAGCTATTTACGTTGAAAATGGCGTCATTGTTCATATAGGGAATAAAGAAGAGTTAGAAAGCCGATATTCAGAAGTGAAGTTATGTGACTTAAAAGGGAAAACGATGATTCCAGGGCTTGTTGATAGCCATATGCACCTTATTGGCCATGGGGAGAGGTTACTTCGTCTAGATCTATCAAATTGCAAATCTTATAGCGAAGTACTTACTCTTGTTCAGAAGCGCGTAGAAGAAGCGCCAAAAGGATCTTGGATTATCGGAGAAGGATGGAATGAAAATAATTTTACAGATACAAAACAAGTTCATGTACGTGATTTAGATGAAATCTCTAAAGAACATCCGATTTTATTAAAGCGCGTTTGTCGTCACGTGACATGGGTGAATTCATACATATTGCAAGAAGCGAACATAACAGAAGCGACGCAAGATCCAAAGGGCGGGAAAATTGGCCGTGATGCGTCAAATAATTTAACAGGACTTTTATATGAGCAAGGACAAGAGTTAATTAAACATGCTCAGCCTGAAATAGATGGAGTGTATTTGCAAAGTGCTCTGCAAACAGCGATTTCAGACTGCTGGCAATACGGACTCGTTGGCGGACATACGGAAGACTTAAATTATTATGGCGGCTTTCAAAAAACGTACAATGCGTTTTCACACGTTATAAAAGAAATGCGGTTTAAAGCGCATTTACTCGTTCACCATGAAGTAGCAAATGAACGAAAAGAATATGAAAATGAGCACTATATTGAATTTGGTGCGATGAAAATTTTTTCTGACGGCTCTTTTGGCGGAAGAACAGCTTTATTAAGTGAACCGTATGAAGATGCGAAGGAAACAAATGGAGTTGCCATTTTCTCACGTGAAGAGCTTGCAGGTTTAGTGAAAAAAGCACGAGATTTACATATGCCAGTTGCGATTCATACAATTGGTGATTTATCGCTTGAATATGTCATTGATGCGCTTGAATTACATCCACCAGCAGAAGGATTACGTGACCGTATTATTCATTGTCAGCTAGCTCGTGAAGAGTTGATTGAAAGAATGAAACAATTGCCAGCTATTATTGATATTCAACCAGTCTTTGTTTCATCGGATTTTCCATCAGTGATTGAAAAACTAGGAGACCAACGTCTTCGTTATGCGTATGCTTGGAAGACGTTACTGGACGCAGGATTACACTGTAATGGAGGCTCTGATGCTCCAATTGAACAAGTGAATCCGTTTTTAGGTATATATAGTGCTGTTACACGTAGAAGTTTTATTGATGGTGTATGCTATATGCCAGAGGAAAGATTAACGGTGTATGAGGCTGTTTCTTTATTTACAACAGGAAGTGCGTATGCAATTGGAAAAGAAGGAAAGCGAGGACAAATTAAAAAAGGATATGAAGCAGACTTTACGATATTAGACCGCAATATTTTTGAAGTTGAGGCGGAAGAAATAAAAGAAGTACAGGCAGAAATGACCGTCATTGATGGGAAGATTGTTTATAGAAAAGACGTCTAAAAATTTGAGGGAGCGGCTCCGAAAATACATTTTGGTGCTGCTTCCTCTTTTTAGATAGGTTGATGATGTCGGTAAATTGATATTTTGGATAAAATCGTTGATATAATTTCATATACTGTTGTCCTGTTCCAAAATGTTTTGTGAAACAGCGTCAAGTTGCATTTGATAAATAAAAAACCCTTGAATTATGGAAATCCCATAATTCGAGGGTTTTTTGATTACTATAAAAACGTTCTCTGTACTTTTTCCCAGAAGGAATTGTTTTTTAATTTAACAGTTTTAATTTGTTTATCGCTTAAACGAACAACGGCTTTTTCCACTTGTTTAATGCTAAGTGCTTCGTTATCCATTCCGATAACAGGATAATCATTTCCATCTGGTTTAAGTGTTAAAGTTAACGTACGCTCGTGATTTAAAAGGAACGGTGACCCGAGTGTACGGTATGTGTTGTTATTTAAAGATGCTAGTTCGCTTACTTGGAAACATGGGATAAGTGGATCGACAACTGCACCATGTAATGATTTATTGTAAGCGGTACTGCCTGTTGGTGTGGAGATAACTAATCCATCACCTCTAAATGTTTCAAAATGTAAATTATCGACGTGTACATCTACGACAAATGTTTTAATGATGCTAGAGCGTAATGAAAATTCATTTAAACAATGGAAAGATGTACCATGATCTACATCTACTTTAATTGTTGGATATTTTCGCACTTCAATTTCGTTTTTTGTAATTTCTTGAAGGGCTGTATCAACGTGATCGATGTGGAAATCACAGTAGAAAGAAATTTCATCTTTCGTAGAAATACCTGCGTATAAGCAATCTTCTCTAAAGCCAGTTTTACGAACGGCTTGTAAGAAAGTTCCATCATCTCCAACGCTGACGATAGCGTTTGCATTTTTTGGATGATCTAATATGGTAAATCCATTCTCCTCTAAAATACGATATACTGGTTTCATTTTTTCAACGAGCGTTACTTTGTCATCACCATAAAAGAAAAATAAATTGCGACGATTTGCCATTATGTATCCCTCCACTGCAGTTAAATTTTCTAGTCTTAGTGCTGCATATCATCAAAATGTATTCTGAATAATATGCTCAAATAGTATATTTCGATATAAAATGTCAAAACCCCTTTTTATTTTTAGAAAAATTTTTATATTCAATTTTATCAAAGGTTGTTTAATGATGAATAAACTTGTCGATAATGGGTATGGAGTGAAAGGATGGTAAGAATGAAATGGCTTGTAATTGGAATGATAATTCTTCTACTTTTTATTTTGCTTATACTATTATCGAAAATATCGCTTAAGGTGACGTTTTTATATTCAGAAATGGAAAAACAATGTTTATTTCAAGTGAAAATATGGATGATTCGATATACGTTTGATGTATTGGAAAGAATTGAAAAACAACAGAAAAAAACGGGGCAGAAAATCGAAAAAGCTGAGAAAGATGGCGGAATAGATAATAAAATTATGGCACAACTTGATAGCATTGGAGAACTGATAAAAAAGCTTCAAGAAGTTCATACTATTGTTAAAGATTTTCTCAAACGAGTGAAAATCAATAGTTGGAAGTGGCATTCACAAATTGGAGCAGGCGATGCGGCTAGTACTGGAATTGTCACTGGGTATGCATGGGGGACAAAAGGAATGGCTGCTGGAGTTGTAGGACAATATATGCATATTGTCGACGTACCAGAATTTGAAATTACCCCTGTTTTTCAAGGGAAAGGATTTGCATCAAGGTGTGAGTTAACAGCATCTTTTCGTATATTTCGTGCTATAAAAACGGGTATCAAATTACTCACGTTTATGAGAAGACAAAGATTTGGTACGAACGAAAAATCAGTTCAATCATAGGGGGGATATAAAGTGGACCATCCAATTCAAGGTTTAATGACAACTGCAATGCAGCATTTAAAACAAATGACTGATGTAAATACAATTGTTGGTGACCCAATTAAAGCGGCAGATGGAAGTGTAATTCTTACAGTTTCGAAAGTCAGTTTTGGATTTGCTGCTGGTGGAAGTGAATTTGGTAAAGTAGAACATTCAGGCCGTCATCCATTTGGCGGGGGAAGTGGTGGAGGAGTTTCTATTAATCCTGTTGCCTTTCTTGTTATAAATGGAGAAGGTGTGAAAGTATTACACTTAGATAAGCAAACACACGTCATCGATAAAATAATTGAATTAGCGCCACAAGCTGTTGATAAAGTGAAAGAAATGATGGATAAACGAAAAGAAGATGATCCTGAATTTCAAATTTAACGAATAAAGAAGCTGATCAATGGATTAGCTTCTTTATTTTTTTGTAAATAAAGCGATTTTATTTGCATTATTGATAGGGACAAACTATCATTTACATTGTACATATTTTGTTTAAAATAAGGGAGGATTTTTAAGTGGCAAACGTAACTTTTAAAGGTAACCCAATGACTTTAGTTGGAACAGAAGTTAAAGTTGGCGATCAAGCGCCAAAATTCCAAGTATTAGCAAATGACTTATCTCCAGTAAGTTTAGAAACATACAAAGGCGAAGTAAAATTAATTAGTGTTGTACCTTCAATTGACACAGGTGTGTGTGATGCACAAACACGTCGTTTTAACCAAGATGCAGCAGGTATTGAAAACGCGAAAGTATTAACAATTAGCGCTGATTTACCATTCGCTCAAAAACGCTGGTGTGCAGCAAACGGTTTAGAAAATGTTGTAACACTTTCTGATCACCGTGACCTTTCATTCGGTGAAGCTTACGGCTTAGTAATGAAAGAACTTCGTTTACTTGCTCGTGCAGTATTCGTAGTAGATAGCAATGACAAAGTAGTTTACGCAGAATACGTAGGCGAAGGTACAAGCCATCCAAACTATGAAGCAGCATTAGAAGCAGCTAAATCTGCGAAGTAATGTAAATGAAGACGACCTCTCATTAAAGTTTTACTTTAGAAGAGGTCGTCTTTTCTCATGTATTGTTAACTGAACCAATATATGAGAAAAGACGTTACATCATAAACAACTTGAAGGGGAGCTCTTTGCAAGAGGTCGCTTTTTCTTTTGGGAAAAATTTAGATTATGGTATGATATAAGTTATGTGTAAAAGAGAGAAGGAGGAATGTACGTGAGTCAGGCAGTAGAAACATTATTTTCTATTTTTGATTCTTCTACGGTAGTTTTACGTAAAGAATTAGATGTAACATATTTAGAGGCGCTTGTAGAAACAGGTGATAACTTGTTTGAAGGAGCGATTTTACAAGAGGAATTATCCGAATCAACAATTGAACGGTTGAATCGTGAATATAGTACGTTTAATGAAGAAACATATAAAGGGGAAGAAATTCGTAAAGCATTTCAGCTAGCCATTTTAAAAGGAATGAAAGAGGGCGTACAAGCGAATCACGAAATGACGCCAGATGCAGTTGGAATGTTCATGAGCTACTTATTCCATAAGTTTATGCAAGGTCAAAAAGAAATTACTGTTTTAGACCCTGCAATTGGAACTGGTAACTTAATGACTACATTGTTTAATAGCGCCAAAGAAGAACTAACAATGAGTGGATTTGGTGTAGAAGTGGATGAGGTGTTAATTAAACTTGCTTTAGTAAATGCAAATTTACAAAAGCATGCAATCGAATTCTTCCACCAAGATGGACTAGCACCACTTTATATTGATCCAGTTGATGCAGTCGTTTCAGATTTACCAATTGGTTATTATCCAAATGAAATTGTTGCAAGTGAATATACATTAAAAGCAAATGAAGGAATGTCATATGCACATCACTTATTTATTGAACAAAGTGTGAAACATACGAAAGAAGGCGGGTATTTATTCTTCTTAGTACCAAACTTCATTTTTGAAAGTGATCAAGCGCCAAAGCTACATGCATTCATTAAAGAGACATGTTTTATTCAAGGATTATTACAGCTTCCTGTTTCCATGTTTAAAAACGAGAAAAATGCAAAAAGTATATTTGTTCTCCAAAAGAAAGGCCAAGGTGTAACAATGCCGAAACAGGCACTACTAGTGGAATTACCTAAATTCTCTAACATGAAGGCTATGGAGAACATTATGGATCAATTGAATACTTGGTTTGCAACACATAAATAATACGATATATATGTAACAGGGTTAGTAATTAATGTAGTACAGTTTTATAGGATATGTAATGTTTTTTAATATATACAAGATTTAACTGAATTTTTTTGAAATCTGTAATATATTTTTTTTCTTGGTGTTACAATTTTTTCACTTGAAATATATGTCGGACGATGTTTAAATTAAAATCGTGAGTATAAAATTTACTAATGATGAAACGTTTTCATCATTAGTGAATTTAATTAGATAAAATCGAGCGGTTTGTGGAATGATCCACACAACTACCAAGAGAAAAAGGGGCGAAAGACTAGATGTCAAAAATCATCGCGATTAACGCAGGAAGCTCTTCGTTAAAGTTCCAATTATTTGAAATGCCAAGTGAAACAGTATTAACAAAAGGTTTAGTAGAACGTATCGGTTTAGAAGATAGTATCTTCACAATTACTGTAAATGGCGAAAAACAAAAAGAAATTACAAACATCCCAGATCATGCAGTAGCAGTTAACATGCTTCTTAAGAGATTAACTGAAAACGGAATCGTAAAATCTCTTGATGAGATTGGCGGTATCGGTCACCGTGTTGTACACGGCGGCGAAAAATTTGCTGATTCTGTTTTAATTGATGCTGAAGTATTAGCTGATATCGAAGAATTAAGCGATTTAGCACCACTTCACAACCCAGCAAACCTTGTTGGTATTAAAGCATTCCAAGAAGTACTACCAAACGTACCAGCAGTAGCAGTATTCGATACAGCATTCCACCAAACAATGCCGGAATCTGCATTCCTATACAGCTTACCATATGAGTACTATGAGAAATTTGGCATCCGTAAATACGGTTTCCACGGAACTTCTCATAAATATGTAACTGAGCGTGCGGCTGAATTATTAGGTCGTCCAATTGAAAGCTTAAGCCTACTTTCTTGTCACTTAGGTAACGGTGCAAGTATCGCAGCAGTAGAAGGCGGTAAGTCTATCGATACTTCTATGGGCTTCACTCCACTTGCTGGTGTAACAATGGGTACACGTTCTGGTAACATTGACCCTGCGTTAATTCCATACATCATGGAAAAAACAGGCCAAACTGTAGAAGAAGTAGTTAGCGTATTAAACAAGAAGAGTGGTATGTTAGGTCTTACTGGTTACTCTAGTGACCTACGTGACATCATTGCGAAAGAAGAAGAAGGCGACCACCGTGCGAAAGTAGCACTTGATGTATTCGTAAGCCGTATCCACAAATACATCGGTTCTTACACTGCTCGTATGAAAGGTGTAGACGCAATCATCTTCACAGCTGGTGTAGGTGAAAACAGTGCAATTATTCGTGAGCGCGTATTAGAGGGCCTTGAGTACATGGGCGTATACTTCGACGTAAAACGTAATAATGTATTCGGTGAAGAAGCATTCATCAGCTTCCCGCACTCTCCAGTAAAAATTATCGTAATTCCAACTGACGAAGAAGTTATGATCGCTCGTGACGTACTACGTCTTGGAGATATTGGTTAATATACTATATGAAAAGAAAGACGAGATCCTATAGGATTTCGTCTTTTTTCTTTTGGATATATTTCAAAATCCCATCCGGATATAGTAATTTTTCTTTTTGAATGAATGCAGTGAGGGAAATCCATTTTGCATATGACAGTGTTTGTTCATCTGGGATATTCAGTATTTCCATTTCATATAGTGACATGTCTAATAAGCGTAAAGAATATAGCTGAATGATTTCATGACCAATTTCTCCATCAAGATGAAAGATGTTTTCTAAGCAGCCTAAATAATTGGTGATTTCCACTTCTGTGTGAAGCTCTTCTTGAAATTCGCGAATAACAGTATGTGCTGATTTTTCACCAAGTTCAATTGATCCGCCAAGAGGTCGGTAATATGTTTCATCGCCTGTATGATATTCTTGTACGAGAAGGCGACCGTGATGTATAGCAATGCCAAAAGCTTTTGCACGTGGATACATATATAATCACTCCTTATTTATTTTGTATAAGGATGATTATAAGGCAGGGTTTGATAAAAGGTGACGTGTATTTAAGCGTTTGGCCGAATTGTGATGCCATTAAATAAGTCATTCCAAAATGCTTCATTGTACTGGTATATATCCATCACTGGGCATTTTATAACACAAATATTTTGTAATCCCCAATCTTCTTGGGCGATAGTTGGTACATCTTCAGGAATGAGTAATAGGACAGAGAATGTATGTTTAACTATTTGAGATAAAATTTGTTCCAAGGAACGTGCTTCTTCGTATGTTCCTCCCGTTCGAATAAACAATGTGGATTCTGCCGTTTCGATTGTAGTTAGAAAACGATTAATTCGATGCTCATAGTTTAACTTAATTTCTGTATAAGAAGGCCAGGATGTTGGTGTGTTTACATCTGTTTTAAAGTCGTGACAGGAGTCGATTTCATATAGGTTGTCACGGAGTCTTAATTTCGCATCATCATCCCAAAATGAGATGAAGGATAAGTTTTCGAACTGTAAAAAACGGTCAAATCGATTTTGTAATAATAAATTCACTTTTTCTAATGAAGGGCTTAGCATAAAATCGATAACACCAAAAAATGGTGATAATTCGAATTGATATAAAGCCCAAGCAGGCCAGCAGTTTTGTCCTAAACTGAATACTGCATTATATTCTTTTTTTATATTGGATAGATTCATGTGATTCATCTCATCCTTTTTGCTAATATTTTATGTCACTAAAAAATGGTATGTGAATAAAGATAGACAAGCATATTTGCAAAGAAGAAGCAGAAATATGTTACAATAGAAAAAAATCGAACGAGGTGGTTGTTACGATGCGATCGAAGCGAGAACAAGCCATTTTAGACAATATAAAAGAGTGGGAAGGGCAATTAGTAGAGCAAGAAGCGACCGATTTTCAAAAGATGTTTGATAAGTGGTTGCATACGACAATTGCGAAACTGCCTGAGAAAAAACGAAAAGACTTTTTTACGAAAGCAGATGGATGGCTCTTTCATTTGCATGCGCTTATTCAAAGTTCACAATCACAGCTAGATGCACGTAATCGTATTTTAGGAACATCGAGATTATTTGATGAATCAATTGAGCAACTTGAAGATTTGAAGGCGTTATCTATTGATCAATTAACATACATAGCAGAGCAGCAAACAGCACGTCATCGTCTATATTCATTCGTACAAGGCGGAGCAACTGGTGCTGGTGGTTTATTATTATTAACGGCTGATTTTCCGGTTATGATTGCGTTAAATGTGAAGGCTGTCCAACTTGTTGCGACATCATTTGGGCATGATGTGAACAAGCCGTATGAAATGATGCTTGCGTTAAAGGTATTCCATGCAGCATTATTGCCGGCGAGACTTCAGCAATATGCATGGTACAATTTACTGAGAGAACTCGAACAAGAGGATTCATTCTTCTATGAAGGAGACGAAGCAGTGTTAAAGCCAGCTTCTACTGAGGTTGTGTTAAAACAAATTTTGAAGACGTTTTCGATTTATGCTCTTCGTCGTAAAGTATTCCAAGGCATTCCTGTACTCGGAATGGCGATTGGCTCTACAGTGAACTATCGCTTAACGAGGAATGTTACTGAATTTGCAAATAAGTTTTATCAAGTACGCTACATATTAGAAAAAGAAAAGAGAGCATGAAAAAAGCGAGAGGCCGAAGCCTTTCGCTTTTTAGTTTGTCGCATGTTTTTTGGATATTGGAATAGAAACGGGTTGCTTTGCTGCTTTCTTTTCTGTTTTTGGATAGTAAATTAAATCCAATGTTTTTGCCTGTACGGCAATCGAAAGAATGGTAAAAGCAATTTCAGTCCAATTTAAATAATATAATGAAAGCGCAAGAACAATCGCGTCAAAGACGAAGAAAATTTGCCCAATTGTAAACCGAGTTCGTTTACTTAATATAATTGTTAAAATATCGTCTCCACCGGTTGCACCGCCAAATCGCAATATAAAACCGAGTCCAATACCAGCTAACGCACCGCCAACTACTGCAGCTACAAATAAATTATTTGATAAATCTACCGTAAAAGGAGAATAATTTTCCATAAGGGAATAAAATACTCCGAATGAAAGTGAACCTAAGAATGAATAGCCAACCATTTTTCTACCTAAAAATGAAGCACATAGTAAAATAATAGGGATATCCATTACTACAGTTGAAATAGATGGTGAAATATCATAAAAATTTTGGATAAATAGTGCAATACCTACAAAGCCACCTTCTGTTAAGTGGTTTTGGAAGTGAATGTGATATAGCGCTGCTGCTAATATAAATGAACCGATTAAAACCATAAAAACTTCTTTAATAATTTGTCGACTTTGGATGTTCCTCATCGTTATTCCTTCTTTCCGTAGTTAGTAGTCCTTTTGGTGTTGTAAACTAACTACGAGCTCACATGTAGCTTTCAGTTAGTTTACGAAAAAAACTAACTACGCTATATGTCGCTGAAGAAATAACGAATAATCCTCTCGTCCATCAATTCTCCCTACCTTCGTTTTAGTTTAAGTCTTAAAGCGACTAAACAAAACGGGGAGTAGGATTCTTCATTTAGCAATCCTGCTCTTCTTTGTTTTGTTTAGCTAGTAACAATTAAGTCCCAAACAAAACGCTATGTGTAAGAAGAGTCTTTTTTTTGCCAAATTATCCTTCGGGCAATCATAATTTCCCCACTCTCGTATTTTTTTCGCTAGACTAAAGTATCTGAGCTGAAAAATACGCTACGTGTATGATTCGTCAATACGATGCCACATGCTCCTTCGAGCGATCATGATATCAAAATCCCTTCCTTCAAGATTTATATTATTATATCATACTTTCAAAAAATACATGCGGATGGAAACCGACAATAACCGGAGAGAATCTACAAAAAATGTTATGTTTAAATATTTTTGTAGAAAAGCCTAAGTTATTTCGTAGAACTGGACAACTTTTAGAAGTTTGTCCAATAAGTAAGAAAAGAAGGGTTTTTATTCAATTGTATTGTTCTCATCACTTTTATCTTTAAAAAATGCATCCCAGCTAATGATACTTAAAAAAGTTAAAGCGATAATAATGAAAGCTCGCATAAGTTTGAGACCTCCTTTTGTACATAGTATATGAATAATTTGTTTCGGAATGTGTCATTTTTTTACAAGCTCTAACTATTATGAGAGTATATTAATATAGATAGATGAGGGGGAGAATGGAGATATGCTAAAAGACATGTTTAAAAGAAAAGAATTAAAATGTGTTTCATGTCAGAAAAAGATTCAATATGAAGAAGAGCTAGTTGCTTTTGTAAAGTTGCCAAAAGAAAGAAGTATATTAGTTGGTCCGTTTGATGTGTGTTTGGCGAAAACAGCACAAGAAATATATTGTAAATCGTGTTACGACAAAAAAGCATGACCCGAATTAATTGAGGGGCATGCTTTTTTCATTGGTGTGCTTTTCCCTCAGATACGTTTTGGGTTAGACGATACCAAAGCCAAAGATCGTTAATAATTGAAGCAAGATCGGCAATTTCTGAATTTAGCCTGCAAGAAATTTCGAAGTCTTCTTCGTTATTTAAGTGGTGTTGTTTAGCGTTAATATGGTGCTCAAGTTCCTTTATGCGATCAGGTATTTTTCCGCGAACTTGCTCCCATTTTAATAAAATAGAATGCTGCGCTTGTTCAGAGATGTCTTCCCATTTTTTTTGTATGTTCGGTACTTCAATTCCTAGATGTTCATTGTATATAAAATACTTTTTCATAGACACCCCTCCATTTTCCTTCCTCTATTTTACATAAAAAAAGAAAGAAGTTCGACGAAATTGTTTGAAAAAATTTTATAAATTCCCCTTGATTCATTTTATGAAAGGTGATAAAGTTTGGATTATTATAAGAAAAGATGAATATTTATTCTTTAGGGGGATGCAAAATGGAGAAGAAAAAAGTTGTATTAGCATATTCCGGAGGTCTTGATACTTCCGTTGCAATTAAATGGTTACAAGAGAAGAATTATGATATTATCGCGCTTTGCTTAGATTTAGGGGAAGGTAAAGACTTAGCGTTTGTAAAAGAAAAAGCACTTTCAGTAGGTGCAATTAAATCATATATGATTGATGTTCAAGAAGAATATGCGAATGAATATGCATTGATAGCGATGCAAGCTCACACGTTATACGAAGGGAAATATCCTCTTGTCTCTGCATTATCTCGTCCGCTTATTGCAAAAAAATTAGTAGAAATTGCAGAGCAGGAAGGCGCAAGTGCAGTTGCACATGGATGTACAGGGAAAGGGAATGACCAAGTTCGTTTTGAAGTTTCTATTCAAGCGTTGAATCCATATTTAGAAGTTATTGCGCCTGTACGTGAATGGAAATGGTCACGTGAAGAAGAAATTGCATATGCAAAAGAAAATGATATACCGATTCCAATTAATTTAGATAGCCCGTTTTCAATCGATCAAAACTTATGGGGACGCAGCAACGAATGTGGAATTTTAGAAGATCCATGGGCAGCGCCGCCAGAAGAAGCATACGAGATGACATTAGCATTAGAAGATACACCGAATAAACCAGAGTTTGTAGAAATCGGATTTGAAGCAGGAGTACCGACGACTTTAAACGGCACTGCATATTCACTTTCAGAACTAATTAAAACGTTAAATGCACTTGCTGGCAAACATGGCGTTGGACGTATCGACCATGTAGAAAATCGCCTTGTCGGTATTAAATCTCGTGAAGTATATGAATGCCCAGCAGCAATGACATTAATAACAGCGCATAAAGAACTTGAAGATTTAACACTTGTGAAAGAGGTTGCTCATTTCAAACCGATGATTGAGCAAAAACTAACAGAATTAATTTATAACGGTTTATGGTTCTCACCTTTAAAACAAGCGCTCAATGCTTTCTTACAAGAAACGCAAAAAAATGTAACAGGTACAGTGCGTGTGAAATTATTTAAAGGTCATGCGATTGTAGAAGGGCGTAAATCTGAGTATTCTTTATACGATGAAAAATTAGCAACGTATACTGCCCAGGATGAATTTAATCATGATGCAGCAGTTGGATTCATTTCATTATTCGGTTTACCTACGAAAGTATACAGTCAAGTGAATCAAAAGAAGGTGGAAGCGTGAGCAAACTTTGGGGCGGACGTTTTACAGAAGAAGCGGAAGCGTGGGTAGAAGAATTCGGAGCTTCTATTTCCTTTGATAAGCAATTGGTTAGCCAAGATATAAAAGGGAGTATCGCACACGTAACGATGCTAGCAAAGCAAGGCATCGTTACGAAAGAAGAAGCTGAGAAAATAAAGATAGGGCTTCAATATTTACTAGAGGAAGCGAAACAAAATAAATTGAATTTCTCAGTCGAGGCTGAGGACATTCATTTAAATATTGAAAAAATGTTAATTGAAAGAATCGGTGAAGTAGGAGGGAAACTTCATACAGGCCGAAGCCGTAACGATCAAGTAGCGACAGATATGCATTTGTATTTAAAAGAAAAAGTAGAAGATATTATAAAAGCTACAAAACAATTGCAAACTGTTCTTGTTCATCAAGCGGAAAATAACATTGAAACAATTATGCCCGGCTATACGCACTTGCAACGTGCACAGCCGATTTCATTTGCGCATCATATTCTTGCTTACTTTTGGATGTTAGAGCGCGATGTGAATCGTTATGAAGATTCGTTAAAGCGTATTAACATTTCACCATTAGGAGCAGGAGCACTAGCTGGTACAACATTCCCGATTGACCGAGAATATAGTGCGGAGCTTCTTGGATTTAATGGAATCTATGAAAATAGTTTAGATGCGGTAAGTGATCGTGATTTCATACTGGAGTTTTTAAGTAACTCATCTATGCTTATGATGCACTTATCACGCTTTTGCGAAGAACTTATTTTATGGAGTAGTCAAGAATTTCAATTTATTGAAATGAGCGATCAATACGCAACTGGAAGCAGTATTATGCCGCAGAAGAAAAATCCGGATATGGCGGAACTTATTCGTGGTAAAACGGGCAGAGTATACGGTAATTTATTCAGTTTACTTACAGTTATGAAAGGATTGCCGCTCGCTTACAATAAAGACTTACAAGAAGATAAAGAAGGAATGTTTGATACAGTGAAAACAGTTGAAGGATGCCTTCATATTATGGCAGGCATGCTTGAAACGATAACTGTAAACAAAGAAAAAATGGGGCAAGCTGTGACGCAAGACTTCTCTAACGCAACAGAAATTGCCGACTATTTAGCAAGCAAGGGAATGCCGTTCCGTCAAGCTCATGAAATTGTCGGGAAACTAGTTCTTCATTGTACGCAAAAAGGAATCTATTTATTAGATGTACCACTTGAAACGTATAAAGAAATGAGTCCGTTATTTGAAGAAGATTTATATGAAGTTCTTTCACCTTATGCAGCTGTAAAGCGTCGTAACAGTGCTGGTGGGACAGGATTTGAGCAAATTGAAAAAGCTTTGGAGAAAGCGAAGGGGTTAGCAATAGAATTTGTTGGAAGTTAAATGATATATGATATAGAAGGTAAGGTGCTTTTTTAGAAAGTACCTTACCTTTTTGTATGGATTTAATTAAGCCTAGAACAATATGTTCTAGGCTTAAAGCTTCATTGATTAATCATACTTGTGTCGATCTTCCGTAATCCGAATGTATTCAATATCCATTAAATCTCGAAGCAATGCACCGTGACTTAGTTCAACACCATGTTTTTCTTTAAAATGCTCGCGAATCGTATTTAACATTTCGAGTTCTGTACCGTTCACATCTAAAATAATACGTTCATAATCATCCATGTAGCATCCTCCTTTTCTAAACACATATATTTTGTCCGTCTATTTCTAAAAAATGTATGTTAACCTAATGTTAGGAAATGAGAAAGGAATGGAAGATGAGACGTATTTATTTTGTAGGGTTAATTTTGTACACGCTAATTGTATTACACGTTGCATTCCCAGAAGTATTTTCATTTGAGAATGTAACAACAATGCATATAGCAATCTTTATCTTTACTTTATTTGTAGTAGATTGCTGTATTTCTGTATGGCTTTCTAGAAAAAAGAAAGTACAAGAAGTAAAAGATAAAAAAGAAATAGAACGGAAAAAGAGAAAACGTTCATTTTGGATGACAACGTATTGTTTTTCTTTAGTGATTGCTGCTGCATTTTTTAGCGAGCATATTCCACTAGAAAGATTGGATATTGAATTTTGGGCAATCGTATTTGCATGTTATTTTTTCATGCACTTTCTTCCTTATATGAAAGAAAGGCGAGGAGAAGAGGAAGATCCGATTGAAGAAGAAGTGAGAGAACAAGAGAGTAAGAGAATAGAAGAAGACATAAAGAAACTTGGCGAACAAAAGTGGTATTTAAAATCAAAAATTATATATGCTCTTTGCTTCATTACGCCGCCAATCGGTTATGTGTATGTTTTCTTACTTCGTAAAAAAATGACAGAAGATGCAAAGCAAACGTACTTAACTGTTGCCACGATAATGATGGCGCTATGGTTTTTGAAATTTCTTCCGCCGTATGTGTTGGCAGGTACCGTTGTTGTTGTAGCTTGTCTTGTATTTATAGTGAAGTTTGTGAAATGAAAAACACCAAGCCTATGTGGACTTGGTGTTTTAATTATAAATTAAAGATCACCTTGCTCCTCATCACCACGAACAACAAGGACATCGCATTTCGCATAGCGAATAATATGTTCAGAGACGCTACCAATTAGGAAACGTTCTACAGCATTTAAACCAGTTGCACCACACATAATTAAATCCACTTTATGGTTTGGAGCGATTTCTTTTGAAATTTTAGATTTAGGATTACCAAATTCTAATACAGTTTCCACTTTTTCAAGACCAGCTTCAAGCGCAGTTTTTTTGTAGTCTTCTAATAAGTCTTCTGCAAATAGATTTGCACGTTCAGCAATTGCGCGGCTATAAGCCTCTACTGCTGAGTATGCTTTTACATCAACGATATGAGCAATTGTTAATGTTGCATTGTTTCGTTTTGCAACTTGAATTGCTTTTTTAAAGGCTTTTTCTGCTTCTTTAGAACCGTCCACCGCAATTAAAATATTTGTATATGTATTATTCATAGTAAATTCCTCCCAATCATTTTTATTACCGTTTACAACTTTATTATAAAACAAATTTTGGTAATGTGCTTGTTGGAAACGTTACAGAATTTTGAAAACTTTGCCTTGATTCATTTTAGTTGTAATTGAAGCGAGAACTTGTTACATATGGAGTATAGCAATTTAAAAGGAGGCATGTTTGTGAGACACGCGCTCATTACAGCCGGTACGAAAGGTTTAGGAAAGCAAGTAACAGAAAAGTTATTGGATAAAGGATATTCAGTAACAGTAACATATCATAGCGATACAAGTGCTATGGAAACAATGAAAGAAACATATAAAAATATGGAAGAACGTCTACAGTTCGTGCAAGCTGATGTCACGAAAAAGGAAGATTTACATAAAATAGTAGAAGAAGCGATGAGCCGTTTTGGCAAAATTGACTTCTTAATTAATAATGCTGGTCCTTACGTATTTGAAAGGAAAAAATTAGTCGATTACGAAGAAGACGAATGGAATGAAATGATCCAGGGTAATTTAACAGCGGTGTTTCATTTATTAAAACTTGTCGTACCGATTATGAGAAACCAGCAATTTGGCCGTATTATTAACTATGGATTTCAAGGGGCAGATAGCGCGCCTGGATGGATTTATCGTTCAGCCTTTGCAGCTGCGAAAGTCGGACTTGTTTCTTTAACGAAAACAGTCGCATACGAAGAAGCTGAATACGGTATTACTGCGAATATGGTATGTCCTGGTGATATAATTGGTGAAATGAAAGAGGCAACGATTGAAGAAGCACGAAATCTGAAAGGTAGTAACACACCAATTGGTAGATCTGGAACAGGGGAAGATATCGCAAGAACCATTTCGTTTTTATGTGAGGACGATTCTGATATGATTACTGGCACGATTATTGAAGTAACAGGCGCTGTTGATGTTATTCATAGACATCGATAGAATTAAATAAAGTGAAGTTTCGAATAATTGGACAGTTTATCCTTTATACTGAGAGGTACGGATAATACTGTCCTTTCATGTAAGATTAAATCTATCGGAAAACTTGTATTATTTTTTTGTCAAATATTGAGATATTATGTTAGAATATAAGAGTATAGAAAGCGCTTTAAAAAATGATTCAGGGGTCATTTCATAACTCAAGGGGGAACTAATAATGCGTATCGGTATTCCAACAGAAATTAAAAACAATGAAAACCGCGTGGCAATGACGCCAGCGGGAGCTGTACATTTAGTACAAAATGGTCATGAAGTTTTTGTTCAAAAAGGATCAGGTGTAGGATCAGGCTTTACAGATGAAGAATACGTACAAGCTGGTGCGAAACTTGTTGAAACTGCTGAAGAAGCATGGAATCAAGATATGGTTATGAAGGTAAAAGAGCCAGTTGAAAGTGAATACGGTTATTTCCGCGAAGGTTTAATTTTATTCACATACTTACACTTAGCTCCAGAGCCAGAATTAACGAAAGCATTAATTGATAACAAAGTGGTATCAATTGCATACGAAACAGTACAATTAGACAATCGTTCTCTACCATTACTTGCACCTATGAGTGAAGTAGCTGGTCGTATGTCTGCGCAAATCGGTGCACAGTTCCTTGAGAAAAACAAAGGTGGTAAAGGTATTTTACTTGCAGGTGTTCCAGGGGTGAAACGCGGTAAAGTAACAATTATCGGCGGTGGTCAAGCTGGTACAAACGCAGCGAAAATTGCAGTAGGTTTAGGTGCAGATGTAACAATCATCGACTTAAGTGCAGAACGTCTTCGTCAATTAGATGACATTTTCGGAAACCAAGTGAAAACGTTAATGTCTAACCCGTATAACATTGCAGAAGCTGTAAGAGAATCTGACCTTGTAATCGGTGCAGTATTAATCCCAGGTGCAAAAGCGCCAAAACTTGTAACAGAAGAAATGATTCAATCAATGGAACCAGGTTCTGTCGTTGTAGATATCGCGATTGACCAAGGTGGTATTTTCGAAACAACTGACCGTATTACAACTCACGACAACCCAACTTATGAAAAACACGGCGTTGTTCACTATGCAGTTGCAAACATGCCAGGTGCGGTTCCACGTACATCAACTCTTGCATTAACAAACGTAACAGTACCATATGCAGTACAAATTGCTAACAAAGGCTACAAAGAAGCTTGCCTAGGCAACACTGCATTATTAAAAGGTATTAACACATTAGATGGCTACGTAACATTCGAAGCAGTTGCAGAAGCGCACAGCTTACAATACGCTGATGCGAAAGAGCTTCTTGAAAAAGCTCCTGCTTTATCATAATAGAAATACATGTAAGCCCCTCCTTTTGTAAGGAGGGGCTTTTTATTTAGGCTAATTGTCTAGTTTCTTTACAATTCTTAATCCGAACATCATTGTAAAGAAAAGAATACCAAACAAATAATACAAGGCATACTCAACTCGTATCATCGAATTTTTGTCAGTGATATATAAAATAAATAGTATCGCAGAACCGATTAAATGAGAGAGGCCGAAAATTTGCGCCATAAGTTTTAAACTCATCTTCTCGATTCTTTCATCCATCTCAGGTAATGGATATTTCTCGGAATCGTGCTTCTTTTTCTTAAAGAATATTCGTTTCACTATGAATAGTATTAAGGCTAAGAGTATGTATACGCAAGTGAATAGAAGGACAGAACTAATCTTTTCTTCATCATTACTATTGAAATAAAGAAAAGTTGAACCTAACAATAAAATGGTAAGATGCGAAATGAACTCTTGATTAAAAGTATTTTTCATTCTTTTTCCTCCCCGGTTTTATCTAATTGAAATAAATCCTTCACTTTACAGCCGAAAAACTCACATAATTTCAATGCTAATTCTAAACTCGGGTTGTATTTATTCTTCTCGATAGCGATGAGGGATTGTCTAGTGATTTGAACAGAGGAAGCTAATTGCTCTTGGGTGATGTCTCTAACGACGCGGAATTGTTTTACTTTATTTTTAATCAAATATACAAAGTCTCCTTTTTGTAAATTTGTTACATTTATAATATCCATTTTTAGGTAAAAAGTAAATGAAACTTTACAAAAAGTAAATGAAACTTTACGAGAAATATTGCTTGTTATGATGTTGTTTTTTGTGATAATTTGGAATTAAATGAAAAATGAAAGTCGATAGAGGAGATTCAATGGGGAGCAAAAAGAGTAAGAAAAAGCAAGCTAAAAGACAAAAGTATATAAAGAAAAAACAGGAACAGAACATACCTCTTTCAAAAAAAGTAGTCATTATGATAGAAAAAACATTTCGGTATATTTGTATGTTCTTGTATGTGATTTTTTGCGTGTTTTTATGTGGGATGGTTAAAAATTTTGGGATAACCCCTAATGTTATTGAAGGTATTTTTGGCGTTACACTTGTTATGGTAGAAGGATTCTTATTCTTTATATTATTTGATAAAGTGTGGCCTAGTCATGAAAGTAAAAAAGATAGAAAAAGAAGAAAAAAATCTTCATCCGATTCAAGCTCATCAAGCGGATTTGGTGATTACAGTAGCAACGATTGTAGCAGTTCAAGTGATGGTGGAGGAGATTGCGGAGGTGGTGGAGACTAAATTAGTTTTTCAGAAGAACGACTAATGAAAGGGTGGGACGAAAGATGGAAACTGTGAATTTATTAGAATTAACAAAGGACATTCAAGAACAACATAAAAACTTCGTCGTTTCAAATGTAAATAATCATTGCTTACGAATCGCCGTATTTACTGGTGAATATGATTGGCACTATCATTCTAATTCGGATGAATTATTTATTGTGCTAGAGGGAGAACTACTTATCGATTTTGAAGATGGAGAGACGGCGGTTTTAAAGCCAAATGATTCTATCTTAATTCCAGCATGCACGATCCATAGAACGAGAGCATTCAAGAGAACGGTAAATCTTTGTTTTGAAAATATAGAGGCGGATACGATTAAAGTGGAGCAATTATGAAAAAATTATCTGTAGCCCAGTATAGAAAAATCCTTCCGATTTTAGAAGGTCATACAAGGACAACAACCTTTGCTCATGCGGTATGTGATCAAATGATAGATGGTGAAGTTTTTGCAAACGAGAAATTAACAGCAGGACTAATTCGTACAGCTAATGGTATCTATTATTTATTTGGTGATACGGATGATCAAAATTATAACGAATATTTATTTGCGTATTTAAAAATGGCTATTGAAAAAACAGAGAAGAGATTTACATTGTTCACTTCGAGTGACGAGTGGGAAATGATGTTAGAAGAGCGTTTTAGTAATGCATTTCGGAACATCCTACGAATGACATTTCAATTTCAAAGAGAAGTTTTTGAAGATAGAAGAATAGAATTAAACAAAAATACATATGAAATTAAACGTATTGATAAAAGTGATATAGAACGAAGTAATGAATTTACAGAGGATTATTACAAAGAATATTGGGGATCAAAAGAAGTGTTTTTAAATAACGGCTTTGGCTTTTGTATAGAACAAGATGGGATGATTGTAGCCGAATGCGTCTCAATATTTAGAGGGAATGGTTTTGCTGAAATTGATATTGCAACACATGAAGCACATCAAGGGAAAGGGTTAGCTCAAGCTGTCGCAACACGTTTCATTGAACAGTGTATACAAAATCATATTACACCATGCTGGGATTGTAATGTAGATAATATTCCCTCGCAAAAATTAGCTAGTAAATTAAGCTTCCATAATCCAGTAGAATATGTTTTGTTTGTCCGCAAGAAAATGGGGGAATAAAAGATGAATGTAGAATTAACAAGATTCAAAGTCAAGCCAGGTAAAAGTCATCGCGTAGATGAATGGATGCAGCTTCTTAATGATAATATGAAAGAAGTGCTTTTGACATTAAACGACGAAAAGATGTATGTAGAGACAATTTTCCGGGAAATAAGAGATGGAGAAGAGTACTTATATTGGTATTCTGTGCAAGGAGAAGGCGGGGCTCTTGTCGGAAATTCTCATCATGAAATTGATAAAAAACATTTAGAGTTTTGGTATGAATGTATTGATGAAGAAGCACCGGCTGTCGATCTGAAGACGGAAGTCGTTATGATTCAAGATGTTGTGAAAGAAGCGATGAAATAATAGAGTAGTATTTTGTAAAGATAAACCATCCTCTTTTTTTGTGAAATATATATTATTGGAGATGCTGTAAGATGCGAATTAGTCATAAATATATCACTCTCGATGAAATAGAGATAATCAGAGACTCATTAGATAAATTGCATGAATATCATAACAGTAAATCAAAATATTTTTCTGGTGATTATCCAAGAATGACATTTGAGGAACGTATTGAAGATTATAAAAAAAATTCAAAGTACGGAGAATATAGAATTGAACTATTGATTGAGTTAGAAACAGATAATATATTAGGATTTTGTATAGCGTATAGTAAAAGCGTAAGTGGGAAGATTGAAGTTTTATTTGTTGATGAAAAATATCGAAGAAACGGATTCGGTTTGAAATTAATGAATAGTGCAGTGGAATGGTTTAAAGAAAAGCAAGTAGATGACATTGAATTAATAGTAGTGTACGGAAATGAAGCTGTATCGTTTTATCAAAAGCTGGGATTTTATCCACGTTCAATTATTATGACAACTAAATCATAAAGATATTATGAGAATATATCTTTTAAATGAGTGGAAGTTTTTATTTCGAAAAAATTGATTTGTATGTTAAAAAATTAAAATATATGTGAGAAGCACATTAAAATAGATGTGCTTTTTATTATGAAAATTTTTTTGGATTTGAAGGGAGTTATGCAAAAGTAACAGAAGGTGTGAAAAATGATTTAACAATAAACTCAAAAGAGTTTCTGTACCA
Organism: Bacillus sp. FSL R12-0074; assembly: GCF_038005725.1. Lineage (NCBI taxonomy): Bacteria > Bacillati > Bacillota > Bacilli > Caryophanales > Bacillaceae > Bacillus > Bacillus sp. FSL R12-0074. Next base: position 4,507,184 of record NZ_JBBOTR010000001.1, on the reverse strand, counting down.
AATGAAGTCTTTAGCAAAAAAATAGTGAAGGTATACCAAGTGATTATTTTGAACAATATTATAAAGAAATAAAAAACACGAAACCAAAAGACCTACCAATATACGGTATAGTTGTAACAGGGAAAACAGAGGATTTACAAGGTTTACAAGGAGCACCATATATTAAGGCGGCTGTAAGAGGCGTAACAGTTGAGAAATATTGATTACAATTAATTAATGTGAATAATCAGAAAATTTATGTTATAATATGGGAAAAGGAGGTTTATATGAGGCAAATACATGGAGCAATTTATATTTACATAACAATGTTTTTCGTGGCGATATCCTATGGATTAGGGCACGTGTATTCGCATCCTATACTAACTTTTTTAAGCGGAGCATGTATGGCGTTTGCGCTTCTTGTCCACCTTTTCTCAGTTTGGATCGTGAAATTTCAAATAAATATTAGTGAGATAGAAGAAGGCACTTTTTAAAGGGCCTTCTTTAATAAAAAGGTAGCGATCACGCTACCTTTTTATTATTTCACAAATTGTAATTCTTTCGGGAATTTCGTTAAGATTTCTGATCCGTCTTTTGTGATGTAAATATCATCTTCAATACGAACGCCGCCTACGTTTGGTACGTAAATACCTGGCTCAATTGTGAAGACCATACCTTCTTTTAATAGAGACTCATTGCCTTCTTTTACATCTGGATATTCGTGTACGCTAATTCCAAGTCCGTGGCCAAGGCGGTGAGGGAAGAAGTCTCCATAACCTGCATCTGTGATAACAGAGCGAGCAGCGTTGTCAATTGCACCAAATGTAACGCCTGGTTTACATGCTTCAACTGCTTGTAGTTGTCCAGCAAGTACAGTGTTGTAAATGCGAGTTTGTTCTTCAGAAATATCACCAAATGCTACTGTACGCGTAATATCAGAGCAATAACCTTCAATGATTACACCTAAATCAAATAGTACGAAATCGCCGCGTTTCATTTTGTTTGCACCTGGAATACCGTGTGGAAGAGCAGAGTTTGAGCCTGCTAATACCATCGTATCGAATGACATTTTATGGATGCCTTTTGTTTTTAATTCATGCTCAATAATTGCTAATACTTCTAGCTCACTACGATTTTCTTTAATTGCATTTACACCAACTTCAACAGCATAATCTGCCATTTTAGCCGCTTCACGCAAAATAGAAAGTTCTTTTTCGTCTTTAATTAAGCGAAGCTCGCGAACTTTTTCTTCAGCCGATTTGAAAGCTGCATTTGGGAATAATTTTGTTAATTCTTCGTAGCGCTCTACGTTTAAATGTTCTTTTTCAATTGCAACTGCATTTGCATCAATACCACGATCTTTAATTGCTTTTGCAATCATATCCCATGGTCTGTCCGTATCAGTAAATCCGATAATCTCATGTGCCCAGCCAGCGTTACGTGCTTGGCCTTCTTCCATTTTAGGACAAATTAAAATAGGCTCTTTTTCTTGGAATACAAACATACCAAGTAGTCTTTCATGTGGTTCACAGTGGAAGTTTGTCATGTAGAAGACGTTCGGTGTAGAAGTTAAGAACGCAGCTTCTACGTTTTTTTCTTTTAGCCATTGCATTAAATTTTCTAATCTAGCATTCATTGATTGGCACCCCCGAGATATTTAATTACAAATATAACTTTACATCGGAGGAAAGCGTTATGACAAGTAAATCGATGTTAGAAAAGACAGGGAATTGAGAAATCATGTAGAATAAAAAGTGAGAATGTGAATAGGGGAGGAATGTAATGATGAAAGTATCGTATCACGGGCATTCAGTTGTAAAGATTGAAACGAATGGAAAAGTTATTTTAATTGACCCATTTTTAACGGGAAATCCGAAAACCGATTTAAAGGCTGAAGATGTAAAAGTTGATGCGATTATTTTATCGCACGGACACGGTGATCATGTTGGAGATACAGTAGCGTTAGCAAAGAACAATAATGCGGTCGTTGTGGCACCGTTTGAATTAGCGACATTTTTAGGATGGCAAGGTGTAAATACACATCCAATGCATATTGGTGGTTCACATGAATTTGACTTTGGAAAAGTGAAATTTACTCAAGCATTCCACGGCTCTAGTTATATTGATGAAGAAAATAAGACGATTACATATACAGGTATGCCAGCTGGTATTTTGTTTACAGCAGAAGAGAAAACGGTATATCATGCAGGAGATACTGCTTTATTCTCTGATATGAAGTTAATTGGAGAACTGAATAATATTGATGTAGCATTTTTACCAATTGGCGATAATTTCACAATGGGGCCAGAAGACGCTGTGTTAGCAGCAAAATGGATAGAGGCGAAAACAGTTGTACCGATGCATTACAATACGTTCCCAGTTATTGAACAAGATCCATATCAATTTGTAGGAAAGCTACAAAATTGTACAGGGAAAGTATTAGAAGCTGGAGAAAGTATTACACTATAAAAAAAAACCTTCATTTGAAATGACAAGTGAAGGGTTTTTTATGTGTGTAGTACAGTTTTTAAAGTCTGTATTTGTTTAGCTGATTCTTCTCGTTTTGTACGTGGCTGTTCGGGTGTTTCATTCAACTCCATTGCAACTTTTTTCCCATCTACGAAAGCTAAAAATACAGCACCTACAACCTCTAAAAATTTTTTCATCATGTATTCGCTCCTTTGTTTCATTTCTTATCTTAATTGTATATGGAATCGGGTGGACAAACTATCGAACGAGATGACAACAGCATTACATTGTTGTAATAGAATGACTGGTGGAATGTAAGGGGTATTTTGTTATAAAAAAAATGGTACAGGCATATAAAGAGAGAGTGTAACAGTTTTGAAAATATAGTATACTGAAAATACAACACATGAAGAATTTAGGGAAAAGAAAGTATGGTGAAACCATTTGGCTACCAAACATAATCAAATTTTAGAACATATTAATAGCCTGCCGGTAGGGCATAAAATTTCTGTGAGGCAAATTGCGAAAGATTTGAGTGTAAGTGAAGGGACAGCTTACCGTGCAATTAAAGACGCAGAAAATAAAGGTTATGTTAGTACAATTGAACGTGTCGGAACGATTCGAATTGAACAAAAGAAGAAAGAGAATATCGAAAAACTGACATATGCAGAAGTCGTTAACATTGTCGATGGTCAAGTACTTGGAGGCAGAGAAGGACTACATAAAACATTAAATAAATTCGTAATCGGGGCTATGAAATTAGAAGCGATGATGCGCTATACAGAAGCAGGGAATTTACTTATCATCGGTAACCGTACGAACGCACATCAATTAGCACTAGAAGCAGGGGCAGCAGTGTTAATTACGGGCGGATTTGATACGGAAGATCATGTGAAGAAATTAGCAGACGAATTAAAGCTTCCAATTATTTCAAGTAGTTATGATACATTTACGGTCGCAACGTTAATTAACCGTGCAATTTATGATCAACTTATCAAGAAAGAAATTGTACTCGTTGAAGATATTTTAACGCCAATTGAAGAAACGTTATATTTAAAGCCAAATGATACAGTACAGCAATGGCATGCGTATAATGAAGAAACGATGCATGGACGTTATCCAATTGTTGATGAAAATAAAAAGGTGTTAGGTATTGTAACTTCAAAAGATATGATTGGTGTCGTGAAAGAAACACCAATTGATAAAGTGATGACAAAGCATCCAATTACGGTAAACGGAAAAATGTCTGTCGCAGCTGCAGCACGTATGATGGTGTGGGAAGGTATTGAGTTACTTCCTGTTGTGGAAGAAGGGAATAAATTGCAAGGGATCATTAGTCGCCAAGATGTACTTCAGGCGTTGCAAATGATTCAACGTCAACCGCAAGTTGGGGAAACAATTGATGATATTGTAACGAACCAATTTATGACGCCGAAAGAAGCGAAAAATGAGCATTTGTATCAATTTTCAGTGACGCCACAAATGACGAATTCAATCGGGACGTTATCTTACGGTGTATTCACAACAATTGTGACAGAAGCAACAAACCGTGTCATTCGTGCGCAGAAGAAGAGCGATTTAATTGTTGAAAACTTAACCATTTATTTCGTTAAGCCAGTTCAAATTGATAATGTTGTATCAGTTCATCCGAAAGTATTAGAAATTGGGCGTAAATTTGGTAAGATTGATGTAGAAGTGCATCATGAAGGTAATGTTGTCGGGAAAGCATTACTTATGGTGCAATTGATCGATAAATAAAAAGATGGAACAAATCGCTTTGGTTTGTTCCATCTTTTTTGTTTTATTGGGTTTGGAAGCTGTTGCTAAAGATGCGGAAGAGTTTTAGCGGGAAATATATATATAAGGAGAGATGAATGTATAATTAGAAAAAACAGAATATTAATCCGTTTAGATTGTATACTATGATATAATTAGATTGTAAGATAATGGATGTCGGAAGGGGGATGCAATATGTCATCAGAATTACTCTTTTTTGGTGGTATCGCACTCTTTTATTTCCTTGTGATGATACCAATTCAATACTTATACTTACAAGGATTAAATGAAAAAAAGAAACGAACAGGATTATCTCAGCAAGAGCTATACAAACAGATGTCTTTTGGAGAAGAACAATTACATTTTCACGTGCAAGGTAATCCCTTTAATATACCATCTGCGTTTGTTGCGTATATGATTTTGAAAGTGAAGGGACGTAAAAAAGCATCACAATGTTGATGCTTTTTTTACGTTGTTTTATAAGATTCGGCTTCTTTGACTGCTAATGGTAGAAAGTGTTTATATTGGCGGAATCCATTAAATGTACTCGCGCTGCCAAATAAAATAAACAAAACACCAACGATAATGCGTGCAGTTGAAAGTTCTAAAAAGAATTGGTTTATCCCAAAGAAGAGGACGAATAAGCCGAGTGCCATTGCGGATTTTCCAGAGAGCCAACCTTTCTCCATTGGACGGTTTGTACGAAAGAATTTTGTTTTATAGAAGAGGTACAACACAAATGAGATGATAATACAAAAGACGAATACTGGCATAATACACGCTCCCATCGATTGGTATAAAAATAATAATTTAGAAAAAGAAAAATCTAAACTTTCTAATTTTTATTATAAAGCAATTGTTCGCATGTATGAAATGTTTTCCGTTATAATGGGGGATAAAGTAAAACTTTAATTAGTGTGGGGAGATCCCACGTACTAATTATTAGCCCTCACCAATCGGGCTTTTACGTGCATTCAGGCTCCAAATTAATTTTGCCCCATTGTTTTTAATACTTTTGAGGTGGGAGTCTTACTACACGTTAATGCGGGATAAAATGAAGAAGTTGAATAAAAAGGAGATTATACATATGCATGAGCAAATTTTAGGAGCAATTAAAGAGTTTGATACAATTATTATTCATCGTCATGTACGTCCGGATCCGGATGCGTTAGGTTCTCAGTGCGGACTTGGTACAATTCTGCAAGAATCGTTTCCAGAGAAAAATATTTATATGGTTGGGTACAACGAGCCTTCTTTATCGTTTTTACGAGTAATGGATGATATTGAAGATAGTGTATATGAAGATGCACTTGTTATCGTTTGTGATACAGCGAACCAAGAGCGTGTTTGTGATCAGCGTTATGCAAAAGGAAAGATGTTAATTAAAATTGATCATCATCCGAATGAAGACCCGTACGGAGATATTACATGGGTGGATACGACAGCAAGTTCTACAAGTGAAATGATTTATGAATTTTACAGTTATGGAAAAGATAAAGGATTAACGATTTCAAAGGAAGCAGCTCGCCTTATTTTAGCGGGTATTGTTGGAGATACAGGTCGTTTCTTATTCCCGAATACAACAGCGAAAACACTTCGTTACGTAAGTGAGCTTGTTGAAATGGATGTTAAATTTACGGATTTATACAATGAAATGTATAAGACAAAAGAAAAAATCGCTCGTTTAAACGGTTATATTTTACAAAACTTCACGATGGTAGAAGAAGGCGCAGCGTACATTAAATTAACGAAAGAGGTACTAGAAGAGTTTGATGTACTTTCTACTGAAGCATCTGGTGTTGTCGGAGCACTTGGTAATATTGGTGGATTAAAGGCATGGGTTCTATTTTTAGAGGAAGATGATGTTATTCGTGTTCGTCTTCGTTCAAAAGGACCAGTTATTAATAAGTTAGCAATGCAATATAATGGCGGAGGACATCCGATGGCTTCTGGTGCAAAAGCATCTTCTTGGGAAGAAGCAGATCGCCTGTTTGCTGATTTACGTGAGCTGTGTAGATAAAAATTGTATGTTGAACGAAAGAGAAGGAGAGGCACTGAAGCCCTCCTTTTTTTATTTTTCTTTCTCTATATCAATACTAATTTCAAGTACGGTATCAAAAGAGACTGTGTCTACTTTAAAGCGGTATATACGATCGTAATGTTTGTACGTTTTATTTTCGATGACTTTTTTGAGCAGGTCTTTATTTTTTGCGATGCTTTGAATGTTTTTCGTTAAAAGATGCTGGAGGTCATTATGGATAGAAGTGGTCATGTTTTCAAGTGTAAGATTGTCTAAATCATATTTTTTTCGATTTATAATTTTTATTTTGATTTCTTGAATTGTTAAGAGCCGTTTATTTTCTGTGTTCAATTTCTCTTGGTCTTCGAGAAGGACGTGGAGTTTTGCTTCTTGTTTTTCGATAATTTCTTTTTGTTCTGCTATTTTACTAGTTTGTTCTTCTTGAAAAACACCGTATATGTACAAAAAAACAAACCAGCTCAACACTCCTCCAACAGCAGCGCCAGCTAAAACTAAATACCACCTTTTGGCTGTATTGGCACTGGGTACTCTCATACATGTTCCTGTGTAAGCCATTTAATAATAATAAGACCAGTTTGCATACCGCCAGTTGCAAAAAAAATAAGGAGAATTTGTTTTACGATATCTTTTATATCTCCGCCAAAGAAGCTTCTTTCAAAGCTATAAAAGGTATCGAACGTTCCGCCAATTGCTGCAACGAGTGCCCAAATTCTTAAATTTTGGGCGAATTGATTAATATAAGTTAGAGTTGGTTTTCCGATGAGAAATGCACCAAATCCGCCAATTAATGAACCACCAAGTATAACTCCAAAGGCAATAAAATAACTAATAATAAGCAGAGAGAAAAAAGTATGTTCTCTTACATCCATCGTCATTCCCCTTTCTTCTTCATATATATGGACAAAGTATGAGAAGTATGTTTTGATTTCCGCTTTCCTCATCACCTATAATAAAAGTAGTCACATAGGTAAAGAGAGGGTACAACAGTGAAGTTTGTGCATTTACAATGTCAAACCGTTTTTAGTTTATTAAAAAGTGCTTGTAAAATTGATGAGCTTGTCATTCGGGCGAAAGAGCTTGGATTTTCATCGCTGGCCATTACAGATGAAAATGTTATGTATGGAGTTATTCCGTTTTATAAAGCATGCAAGAAAAATGGTATACAGCCTATTATCGGCTTAACAGCTTCTATTTTTAGTGAAGAAGAAGAAAGGTCTTATCCACTTGTCTTACTTGCTGAGAATGAAATAGGCTATCAAAATTTATTAAAGATCTCTAGCAGCATTATGACGAAGTCAAAAGAAGGTATCCCGAAGAAGTGGCTTGCTCATTATGCGAAAGGGTTAATTGCAATTTCACCAGGGAAAGACGGAGAGATTGAACAGCTATTATTAGAAGACAAAGAGAGTCAGGCTGAAGAAGTAGCTCATACGTATCAAAATATGTTCAGCAATTTTTATATAAGTTTGCAGCATCATGCAATTCAAGATGAACTGCTTTTACAAGAAAAACTGCCTGAATTTATTAATAAGGTAAACGTTCCAGTCGTTGCAACAAATGATGTTCGCTATATTAATCAAAGTGACGCACTTGTTCATGAATGTTTATTATCTGTCGAAGGCGGAACGAAAATGACTGATCCAGATAGACCGAGAATGAAAACGGATCAGTATTATTTAAAGTCATCGGATGAAATGGGAGCACTATTTTCTCATGCTGAGGAAGCGGTTCAAAATACAATAACAATAGCGGAACGTTGCCAAGTAGAAATTCCTTTCCATGTAAATCAATTACCGAAATTTCCTGTTCCATTTAACGAGACGAATGATACGTATTTGCGCCGTGTTTGTGAAGAAGGCTTGCAGAAACGCTATGGTACGCCGAAAGAAGCGCATATAGGACGTTTGAATCATGAATTAAATGTTATTTCTCGTATGGGATTTAGCGATTATTTCCTCATCGTATGGGACTTTATGAAATATGCACATGAAAATCATATTTTAACTGGGCCAGGCCGTGGATCGGCAGCTGGTTCACTCGTTTCTTACGTATTGGAAATTACAGATATTGATCCGATTGAATATGAATTATTATTTGAAAGGTTTTTAAACCCTGAACGTGTGACACTTCCAGATATTGATATTGATTTTCCAGATATAAGACGTGATGAGATGATTCGATATGTGAAAGATAAATATGGTCAGCTTCGTGTTGCTCAAATTGTAACGTTCGGAACTCTTGCAGCGAAAGCCGCAATTAGAGACATTGCTCGTGTAATGGGGCTCCTGCCAAGAGATATTGACATATTTTCAAAACTTATCCCATCAAAGCTTGGTATAACGTTAAGAGATGCATATGAGGAATCGCAATCGCTCCGTGAGTTTATACAAGGGAATCTGTTACATGAGCGTGTGTTTGAAATTGCAAAACGTGTAGAGGGATTACCGCGTCATACGTCTATTCATGCAGCTGGCGTTATTATGAGCCAAGAACCGTTAACGGGAAGTGTAGCGATTCAAGAAGGGCATAACGATGTCTATGTTACGCAATATCCAGCTGATGCATTAGAAGAACTTGGATTGCTCAAGATGGACTTTTTAGGCTTACGTAATTTAACGTTACTTGAAAATATTATAAAATTTATTGTTGAAAAAACTGGGAAACAAATTGATATAAGAAATTTACCTCTGCAAGATGAAAAGACGTTTCAATTGTTAGGAAGAGGGGATACAACAGGTGTATTCCAGCTTGAATCAGGTGGTATGCGAAATGTACTTCGTGGGTTAAAACCGAATGAATTTGAAGACATAGTCGCTGTTAACTCGTTATACAGACCAGGACCGATGGAACAAATTCCAACCTTTATTGAATCGAAGCATGGGAAAAGACGAATTGAATATTTACATCCGGATTTAAAGCCGATTTTAGAAAGAACATACGGCGTAATTGTATACCAAGAACAAATTATGCAAATCGCATCGAAGTTAGCTGGATTTTCGCTTGGAGAAGCGGATTTGCTGCGCCGTGCAGTGAGTAAAAAAAATCGTGATATTTTAGATCAAGAACGTAAGCATTTTGTTCAAGGTTGTTTGGAAAACGGATACGATGAGACGTCTTCAGAACAAATTTATGATTTAATTGTAAGATTTGCGGATTACGGTTTTAACCGAAGTCACGCTGTAGCTTACAGTATGATCGGATATCAGCTTGCATATTTAAAAGCAAATTATACGCTGGAATTTATGACTGCGTTATTATCAAGTGCAATTGGAAATGAAGATAAGATTGTGCAGTATGTACGAGAAACGAAGCGGAAAGGTTTTCACGTTTTACCGCCGTCTCTTCAGAGAAGTGGTTACAACTTCCAAATAGAAGGGAATGCGATTCGATATAGTTTACTTTCGATTCGGAATATCGGAATGGCTACCGTGACGGCATTACTCGAAGAACGAGAGGAAAAAATGTTCGAAGATTTATTTGAGTTTTGTCTTCGTATGCCATCAAAATTTGTAACAGAGCGAAATTTAGAAGCGTTTGTCTGGTCTGGTTGTTTTGACGGTTTTGGTGTTTCGAGGACGACGTTATGGAGAAGTCTTAAAGGAGCGTTGGAGTATGCAAATCTTGCACGTGATTTTGATTTAGGGGATGCTGTTCCGAAATCAAAATACGTACAAGGAGAAGAGCTATCCTTTATTGAACAGTTAAATAAAGAGAAGGAAGCACTCGGTTTTTATTTATCTAGCTATCCGACAGCGCAGTATGCGGAGCTAGGAAAAGAATTAGAAATTCCATCTCTTGCTCAGGCGATGCGACATAAGAAAAAAGTACAAAGAGCGATCGTATATATAACAAGTGTGAAAGTTATTCGTACGAAAAAGTTGCAAAAGATGGCGTTTATTACATTCTGTGATCAAAATGATGAAATGGAAGCCGTTATTTTTCCAGAAACGTATATACATTTTTCGGACAGGTTACAAGAAGGTGCAATCGTTTTAGTTGATGGTACGATCGAGCAAAGAAATCATAAGTTGCAATGGATCGTGAATGGACTATATCCGCTAGAAGAAATGGATGTTTATGAAGGAATGAAAGAAGCATCTGTTTACGTGAAATTGCCGTCTCAATATGAAAAAAAGCTTGTAAATCAAGTTACAAAAATATTGTTTGATTATTCAGGTTTTACGAAAGTACTAATTTATTATGAAAAGGAACATAAAATGGTACAATTATCTCGAAGTTTATCGATTCATCCAAGTGAAGAATGTCTAGGAGCACTTCGTGAAATTGTCGGTGACGAAAATGTCGTTGTGAAAATATAATGGACAATTTCCCTACACTTCGATTATTATAGTAGTAGTGTTCGTGGTCAGACCACTTGGAGAAATTGATATCAGCAAGCATAATTTGAGGAGAGTGGATAGTTTGTCAACACTTCGTGAAGAAGCACTTCACATGCATAAAGTGCATCAAGGAAAATTAGAAACTGTATCAAAAGTAAAAGTAGAAAATGCAAAAGATTTAAGTCTTGCATATTCTCCAGGGGTTGCAGAGCCTTGTAAAGAAATTTATGACGATAAAAGTAAGGTATATGAATATACAATGAAGGGAAATATGGTAGCAGTTGTGACAGATGGAACGGCTGTACTTGGTCTTGGTAACATTGGACCTGAAGCATCTCTTCCAGTAATGGAAGGTAAAGCTGTATTATTCAAGAGCTTTGCTGGTGTAGATGCATTCCCAATTGCCTTAAATACAAACGATGTAGATAAAATTGTTGAAACTGTAAAATTAATGGAGCCAACTTTTGGCGGTGTAAACTTAGAAGATATCGCAGCGCCAAACTGCTTCGTTATTGAAGAACGTTTGAAAAAAGAAACAAACATTCCAATATTCCATGATGATCAACACGGAACAGCTATCGTAACAGTAGCAGGCCTTGTGAACGCGCTGAAGTTAGTTGGAAAGAAAATGTCTGACATTAAAGTTGTCGCAAATGGTGCAGGTGCAGCAGGTATTGCAATCATTAAACTTTTATATCGCTATGGTGTACGTGACGTTATTATGTGTGACCGTAAAGGTGCAATCTATGAAGGTCGTCCTGTCGGTATGAATCCGGTGAAAGATGAAGTTGCAAAATATACAAATAAGAGTCGTATAGAAGGTTCTTTAGCTGACGTTTTACAAGGTGCGGACGTATTCATTGGTGTATCTGCAGCAGGTGCATTAACTGAAGAGATGGTTCGTACAATGAATGACGATGCAATTATTTTTGCAATGGCGAATCCGGTTCCAGAAATTATGCCAGAATTGGCAAAAGCAGCGGGCGCAGCTGTTGTTGGAACAGGTCGTTCTGACTTCCCGAACCAAGTAAATAATGTACTAGCGTTCCCAGGGATTTTCCGCGGTGCACTTGATGTACATGCGACACAAATTAATGAAGAAATGAAGATGGCAGCTGTACAGGCCATTGCAGAGCTTGTATCAGAGGATGAGTTGAATGCAGATCATATCATTCCAGCACCATTTGACGCGCGTGTAGCGCCTCAAGTAGCGGCTTACGTTGCGAAAGCAGCAATGGAGACAGGAGTAGCTCGCCGTCAAGTAGATCCAAATGAAGTCGCTGAGAAAACAAAACAATTAGCGCTGATTGGTAAAGAATAAGCGAGGAATTTCCATTGACATCATCAAATACAAAAGTATATCTCGAAATTGTAAAAAAAATCCGTTCCATTATGGAAGAGGATTGTTTAGTAGCAGGGGATCGTTTGCCATCTGAGCGTGAGTTAAGTTCACGCTTAAATGTTGGACGTTCCTCTGTAAGAGAAGCATTACGTGCGTTAGAGCTGGTAGGATTAATTGAAACGAGACGTGGTGAGGGAACGTTTATTCGAAACTTTTACGATAACGGTCTTGTACAATTAATTGCTCCGTTCTTGCTGCAAGATGAGAAAACAATTCGTGATTTATTACAAACAAAACGATTGCTTGAGAAAGATATGATTCGACTTGTATGTAATTTACCGAAAGAAACGTTTTCTGAAGTACTAAGTAAATTACACCAAGTGCTTGAAGAAAATGAAAGCTCAATTCCGGTGCTTCATCAAACGTTCTTTAAAACACTTATTGAACAATTCGATAATTATTTACTCTATCGCATTTGGATGATCGTAAATGATTACGTTGCAACTCTTTCTTGTGAAGTTTCAGGAGATTCTATCGAAATGTATAGAAAGCTTTATGCTACTTTGGAAGTGAAACAAGAAAATGATGCATTAAAAATTTACGATGAATTAGTAGAGAATATACAGTTTCACTCGTAATGTATAAAATTTGTCGAAATGACCATGACACGTTATGACAAACATTCTACCGCATAGCGGTTAAAGTTAAACGTAAAGAGAGAGGTTATTAGACAGATTGAGAAGATAAGGCTAACATCAAACATTGGTGTTAGCCCCATTTTCTTCTTACGCTAACCTTAGCTCTCAATGAAGGGGGTCAAATTGTGCTAAGAGATTTATTCGTGAAAAAGAAAAAGTACGCTGCAATACCTTCAGAACAAGTACGAAAAGATGTACCAGATGGCGTTATGACAAAATGTCCGAAATGCAAAAAAATCATGTATACGAAAGAGCTTCTTAAAAATTTAAAAGTATGCGTGAATTGTGGATATCATCATCCGATGAATGCATGGGAACGCCTTGATAGTATATTGGACGAAGGTTCATTTCGTGAGTATGACAAAGAGATGGTTTCACTAAATCCACTTGAGTTTCCGGGATATGAAGAGAAACTAGAAAACGATCGTAAGAAGACTAAATTGAATGAAGCGGTTGTAACTGGTGAAGGAACAATTGATGACATGCTTGTTGTTGTTGCAGTAATGGATTCTCGTTTTCGAATGGGCAGCATGGGCTCTGTTGTAGGAGAGAAAATTGCCCGTGCGGTTGAAAAGGCATACGACTTACAAGTTCCATTTATTATCTTTACTGCTTCGGGTGGTGCTCGTATGCAAGAAGGGATATTAAGTTTAATGCAAATGGCAAAAACAAGCGTAGCTTTGAAAAAGCATAGTAATGCAGGAGGGTTATTTATTTCTGTTATGACTCACCCAACGACGGGCGGGGTTTCAGCGAGTTTCGCTTCACTTGGTGATTACAATCTTGCAGAGCCAGGTGCACTTATCGGATTTGCTGGTAGACGCGTAATTGAACAAACAGTGCGTGAGAAACTACCGGAAGATTTCCAAACGGCAGAATTTTTACTAGAGCACGGTCAATTAGATGCAGTGGTGCATCGTGATGATATGAGAGAATCACTCCGTAAGATTTTAGAAGTTCATCAAGGGGGGGAAATGGCTGTATGGCAGAGCTAGAATTTGAAAAACCAGTTGTTGAGCTAAGAAATAAGATTCGTGAACTGAAAGACTATACGAAAAACAGCCAGATGGACTTCAGTGAGGAGATTCGTATTTTGGAAGACAAGCTAGAAAAACTAGAGGAAGATATATACGGCAATATGAAAGTATGGGACCGTGTTCAAATTGCTCGTCATGCAGAACGACCGACAACGCTCGATTATATTGAGCACTTATTTACTAATTTTTTTGAATGTCATGGAGATCGCCTATTTGGCGACGATGCAGCGATTGTCGGCGGCATTGCGAAATATAAGGGGATGCCCGTAACTGTAATTGGGCACCAACGCGGAAAAGATACGAAAGAAAATATTCGTCGTAATTTTGGGATGCCTCATCCAGAAGGATATCGAAAAGCACTGCGTCTAATGAAACAAGCGGAAAAGTTTAATCGTCCCATTATTTGTTTCATCGATACGAAGGGAGCTTATCCTGGTAAAGCAGCTGAAGAACGTGGACAAAGTGAGGCAATTGCCCGTAATTTATTTGAAATGGCGGGTTTAACTGTACCTGTTATTTGTATCGTTATCGGTGAAGGTGGTAGCGGTGGTGCGTTAGGTCTTGGAGTAGGAGATTACATTCATATGCTGGAAAATTCCACTTATTCTGTTATTACACCAGAGGGTGCGGCGGCGATTCTTTGGAAAGATGCTGGTAAAGCAAAAGAAGCTGCAGAAGCGATGAAAATTACAGCATTAGATTTGAAAGAATTAGGTGTAATTGACGAAATTATTCCAGAGGCAAAAGGCGGAGCACATCGTAATGTTTTGAAACAATCAGAAAATATAGATTTAATGCTTAAGAAAACTTTTGAACAATTAAGCGGAATTTCGAAAGATGAATTAATCGAAAAACGTTATGAAAAATATATGAAAATTGGGCAAGTTTCGTTTTCAAACGCTTCCATTGGGATAAAATAAGAAAAGCGTGCGTTCCTCTTCGCGAATGCACGTTTTTATTATGAAAAGACACATCTTCTCCATTGTGTTTTTGTATTTTTTCGTGTTATTTTATTATAAGGCAAATAATCTTTATGAGGTGAGTACAAATGAAACGTATTGGTGTATTAACAAGTGGTGGAGATTCACCTGGTATGAATGCTGCCATTCGTGCAGTTGTTCGTAAAGCGATTTTCCATGATATTGAAGTATATGGTATTTACCATGGATACGCTGGTTTAATTTCTGGTCATATTGAAAAATTAGAACTTGGTTCTGTTGGCGATATTATCCACCGTGGTGGTACAAAATTATATACAGCAAGATGTCCTGAGTTTAAAGACCCAGAAGTACGACTAAAAGGAATCGAGCAATTAAAGAAACATGGTATTGAAGGACTTGTCGTTATTGGTGGAGATGGTTCGTACCAAGGCGCAAAAAAATTAACTGAGCAAGGATTCCCATGTGTAGGTGTACCAGGTACAATCGACAATGATATCCCTGGAACAGACTTCACAATTGGTTTTGATACAGCTTTAAACACTGTTATTGATGCAATTGATAAAATCCGTGATACAGCTACATCTCATGAACGTACATATGTTATCGAAGTAATGGGACGTCACGCTGGAGATATCGCATTATGGGCTGGTTTAGCTGATGGTGCAGAAACTATCTTAATTCCAGAAGAAAAGTATGACATGGAAGATGTTATCGCTCGTCTGAAACGCGGTAGTGAACGTGGTAAAAAGCACAGTATTATCGTTGTAGCTGAAGGTGTTGGAAGTGCAATTGACATCGGTAAGCACATTGAAGAAGCAACAAGCTTTGATACTCGTGTAACTGTATTAGGTCACGTACAACGTGGTGGATCACCAAGTGCACAAGACCGTGTATTAGCTAGTCGTCTTGGCGCAAGAGCAGTTGAATTATTAATTGCTGGTAATGGCGGACGTTGTGTTGGTATTCAAAATAATAAACTTGTTGATCATGACATTATCGAAGCGTTAGCTCAAAAGCATACAATCGATAAAGATATGTATCAATTATCTAAAGAATTATCTATCTAATCGGCTTAATGCCTTGTATTTGGGAACGGTTTCATAATTTTCGGAGGTGCAATATGCGTAAAACTAAAATTGTATGTACTATAGGTCCTGCTAGTGAAAGTATTGAGAAATTAGAGCAATTAATGGAAGCGGGTATGAACGTTGCTCGTTTAAACTTCTCTCATGGTAGCCATGAAGAGCATGGAGCTCGTATTAAAAATATTCGTGAAGCTTCAAAGAAAACTGGTAAAACAGTTGGTATCTTACTTGATACAAAAGGTCCAGAAATCCGTACACATGACTTCGTAGACGGACAAGCTGAGCTTGTAACAGGTGCAGAAGTAATTCTTTCTACTGAACAAGTATTAGGAACTGCAGAGAAGTTCTCTGTATCTTATGCTGGCCTTTATGATGATGTTGATCCAGGCTCTCGTATTCTAATCGATGACGGTCTTATCGAACTAGAAGTAATCGAGAAAGCTGACGGAAACATCCGTACAAAAGTATTAAACAGCGGAACTGTAAAAAATAAAAAAGGTGTTAACGTACCAAACGTAAGCATTAAGCTTCCAGGTATCACTGAAAAAGACGTGCAAGATATCGTTTTCGGTATCGAGCAAAAAGTTGATTTCATCGCAGCATCTTTCGTACGTAAAGCATCTGATGTATTAGAAATTCGTGAATTATTAGAAGGGCATAACGCTCAATACATCCAAATCGTACCAAAAATCGAAAACCAAGAGGGTATCGACAACATCGATTCAATCTTAGAAGTTTCTGACGGTTTAATGGTTGCTCGTGGTGATATGGGTGTAGAAATTCCACCAGAAGAAGTACCATTAGTACAAAAACGTCTAATCAAAAAATGTAACGTATTAGGCAAACCAGTTATTACTGCAACACAAATGTTAGATTCTATGCAACGTAACCCACGTCCAACTCGTGCGGAAGCAAGTGACGTAGCAAACGCAATCTTCGATGGAACAGATGCAATCATGCTTTCAGGTGAAACTGCTGCGGGTCAATACCCTGTAGAAGCTGTAACAATGATGGCTAACATTGCGGTACGTGTTGAAAAATCATTACAATATGAAGATATGTTCAAAAAACGTATTAAAGAGTTCACACCAACAATTACAGATGCAATTAGCCAATCTGTTGCGCACACAGCACTTGCTCTTGATGTAGCTGCAATCGTAGCTCCAACAGAAAGTGGACATACTGCGAAAATGATCTCTAAATACCGTCCGAAATCTCCAATCGTAGCTGTAACATCTGACGAGCAAGTAGGACGTCGTCTTGCACTTGTTTGGGGTGTTCAAGCATTTATGTCTGAGAAACGTGCAGCTTCTACTGACGAAATGTTAGATACAGCAATTCAAACAGGTATGGATGCGGGTCTAATCGGACTTGGAGATACTGTAGTAATCACTGCTGGTGTTCCAGTTGCTGAAACTGGTACAACAAACTTAATGAAAATCCACGTTGTTGGTGAAAAAGTTGCTAAAGGGCAAGGAATCGGTCGTAAATCTGCAAAAGGTAAAGTAGTTGTAGCGAAAACAGCTGCTGAAGCTGTAGCGAACGTAAACAAAGGTGATATCCTTGTTACAACAAGCACAGATAAAGATATGATTCCTGCAATTGAAAAAGCTGCTGCTCTAGTTGTAGAAGAAGGCGGTCTAACAAGCCATGCAGCTGTTGTAGGTGTATCAATCGGTATTCCTGTTATCGTTGGTGTAAACGGCGTAACAACAACTTTAAAAAATGGCCAAGAAGTAACAGTTGATGCAGCACGCGGAATTGTTTATAATGGACATGCGGAAGTGCTATAAGAAGTAATACGGAGAGAAGGATCGGAGTCCTTCTCTTTTTTTTACACAAAAAAGATAGAGATAGCTTTAAATGCCTGAAATCGCTTTGAAAAACGTTTATTATAATGTTTAGTGGGAGAGGGTTATTTGTCCTTCGTGAAGCTTGTATGAGCGTTTTAAGGGGCTTATAAGGGGGTTTGTAAGGGTGATACTTTCAAACCTTTTAAATGAAATATGAAGGAGTGCGAGCTATGAAGTGGTTACTGTTCTTACTTATTTTAGTGCCGGCGATTGAGATTACGGTGTTAATAGGATCGAGTCATGTAATAGGTTTATGGTCTACGTTCGCTATGATTGTATTTACGGGTATTGTGGGTGTATATTTGGCGAAACGACAAGGGTTTAAAGTACTTAGAGAGATTCAATTTAGGTTAAATAGAGGAGAAATGCCGGGTGATACGGTTCTAGATGGTATTTTTATATTCGTAGGAGGTATTCTTTTAGTGCTGCCTGGATATGTGACGGATATAATAGGTTTTATCTTTGTTGTTCCTATAACGAGGGCTTTATTGAAGCCGGCTGTTATGAAGTGGATTGATTGGAAATTTAGAAAGAGAACTACTATTATTGTTCAGAAATAACGCGTGGATTATAGCGATCTACGCGTTATTTTTTTATTTGCCACTTATAGTCAATTTTTAGCTTCCTGCTCGGGTTGGATTTTTGTTAGTTATTAAACGACAGGATGCAGAGGGTTCTTGTGAATGAAAAGTGTTACATTAGGATGATGTTTTTTGCTTGTAGTAAGATTCGACTAGTGAGCAGAAGTTAGACAGGAGAAGAAAAATTACTGATTAAAGGGTTCATCTGCCTTGTTTTGTATATTTATTCATTTACACAATAAGTAATAAATGTAAGTAATAATTATAAATTATATAGAATAAAAATGTATTTTTGTCTTAAAATATGCGTTTTTATGCAAAAAAATAAGAGGATTATCCTTTTTTAGGAAATTCTCTTATAGATGTAGGTAGTACAAAAAAGTACAGTGAATAATCAGTGGGAATTTCCCACTGATTACAGTTGATTTTTTATTGTGTATGAATTAGGAAATATTATTTTGATGGTGAACCCTTAATGAATTTCCATAAGTCGTGGAATACATGAGCTTTGTGTAATGTATTAAGTAGTACTAATATGACTGGACCGATGATTAATCCTAAAAAACCAAAGAGCTTAAAGCCGACAAATAGAGCGATGAGTGTCGCTAATGGATCTAGTCCAATATTAGATGAAAGTACTTTTGGCTCCATGATTTGTCTTTGGACAATCACGACGATGTATAGGATGAGAAGACCGATGGCGAATGCAGTATCGCCTGTGAAAAATACGTATATAACCCAAGGAACGAAGACGGCTCCAGTTCCTAAATACGGGAGTAAATCTACAACCCCTGTAATAATCGCGATAGTAATTGCGTATGGCACGCGTAATATTAAAAGGCCGATTAGTACAATGATAGTTGTCATAGATACGAGTGTAAGTTGCGCTTTAACAAAACCAAACAAAGCTTTTCTTAAATCGACAAAAATAGTTTTTCCGTATCCATGCAAACGATTAGGTAGAAGTTTTCTTACTTTATGAGCAAGACGGTGCCAATCGTAACTAATGAAGAAGGTGGCTAATAAGACGAAGACAAGGACAGTTAAAGTTGTTGGTAATGCACTAATGAAATTTGTTAACCCACTTATAATGGCGGTTAAAAGTTCTTTCATTTGTGTCGTTGCTTCGGTGCCTAAGTTTTGAATGTTTTGTGTAATAGTGTATCGCTGTGGTTCTCCGAGATGATTAAATTTAGAGATTAAATCATCATAGAGAGGCATAATATGATTAAGTGCAAATTGTTGGGCGAATGCAACGATATCAGGAAACTTAACTGTAACAATTTGTAGTAAGTACGTTGTGGCAGATATTGCTTCAGTTACAAGGTATGTAACAAGTCCAACGATAGCTCCGAATACGAGAATTAAGCTAACGAGTACCGCTAATGCGCGAGGGAATTGTAGTTTTTGATTAAGGAAATTGACGACAGGATTAATCAAATAAGCGAATGCAAAAGCGATAATAAAAGGGTAGATAAGGCCTGACATGTACAGCAATGCATAGAACCCAACTACCGTTGCTACAATGACAAACATGAGTCGTAATATCATATATAGTAAGTTTCGGTTCAAAGATGTATACCTCCCATTCCAATTTGGATTATCCTAATTCGTTCAACTTATAACTAGTGAGATTCACTGATCAAAGTTTCACTTTATGTTATAGTGGAATGATGGATTTAGCCTGCTTCTGCAGCGGATTAATGACTACAGAAGCTTGTTGGTGATGCTTCTACTATATGGTAAAAACTTCATTTTCTCTCCTTTTTATTTTACCTGTTTCTTATTATAAAAGAAAGGAGAGACATCCGCTTTTAAATGTATATGCATGCTTTATTTTTTTCTGGTTAAAGTCTTGTTTGTAATTTTGAAATGCGCATGAAAATCAATTTGTTTCTTTATTATAATTGGCAAATACGCATCGATATAGCATGTATAACGATAGGTTTAAAGGTATTTTTGTTTGGAAGCGAGTTCATTATTTTCAGAAAGGAAGTGCAAACATGATTAGTCAGTCAACGTTATTTTTATTCATACTACTTATTATAGGACTTATTGCTAAAAACCAATCGCTTACTGTAGCTATTGGAGTGTTATTCTTATTGAAGTTTACGTTTTTAGGAGATAAAGTCTTTCCTTATCTACAAACGAAAGGGATTAACCTTGGTGTAACAGTCATTACAATAGCAGTGCTCGTACCGATTGCGACAGGGGAAATAGGCTTTAAACAACTCGGAGAAGCAGCGAAATCGTATTATGCATGGATTGCTTTAGCCTCAGGTGTGGCGGTCGCTTTGTTAGCGAAAGGCGGCGTACAATTATTGACGACGGACCCACATATTACAACCGCACTTGTTTTTGGGACAATTATAGCTGTAGCTTTATTTAATGGAGTCGCTGTAGGCCCATTAATTGGGGCTGGAATTGCCTATGCAGTTATGAGTATTATACAGATGTTTAAATAAGAAATTTTATAGTAATATAAAATTTTTGAATTCTTTCTGTTCACAAAAGTCAGATAATTGTTTATAATAGGATTAGAAACTTTGAAAAGTTACATAACAGCAGAGACTTTACACCAGATAAAATAAAAACAACATAAAACAATTTTATAATGATATTGTTTTATGTTGTTTTTATCATAAACTCTTCGGAATTCAATTTCCTCACTAACTTGTTGTTCTGAGCGTGAGGATTCGGGGAGACATTCACGCTCATGCTTTCCATGTAAGCAATGGACAATAAGAGGGGAACATCGCAATAAATTTGCATGAACGTGCATTTTGCTTGCCTAAAGAGTGAACGAGCGTTCATAATTTATAAGGGGAGCAAATAGATATAAGGAGCAAGATTGGGAGAATTTTCAGGAAAAGGAGAGAATGTCATGACTGTTATTCGAGGTTTAGAAGGGGTAGTAGCAACAACATCATCTGTGAGCTCTATTATTGATGATACATTAACTTATGTTGGGTATAATATTGATGATTTAGCTGAGAATGCTACGTTCGAAGAAGTAGTGTACTTATTATGGCACCGCAAGCTTCCTAACGAAAAAGAACTAGCGGAATTTAGTGGAACAGTATCTGAATACTATAAAGTACCAGGTGAGATTTTAACATATTTGAAACAAGTAGATTTAAAAATCGCGCACCCGATGTCGGTTTTACGAACTGCGATTTCCATGCTATCATTATATGATGAGAGCGCTGAAATAATGGATGGAAAGTCTAATTATTTGAAAGCGGTTAAATTACAGGCTCAAGTCGGAACTTTAATTGCGGCTTATGCAAGAATTCGCAAAGGTTTAGATGTTGTTGAGCCAAGAAAAGATCTATCATTAGCTGCAAACTTCTTGTACATGTTAAATGATCGTGAGCCAAATGAAGTTGAAATTGAGGCTTTTGATAAGGCACTTGTACTTCATGCCGATCATGAGTTAAATGCTTCTACATTTACTGCACGTGTTTGCGTAGCTACACTTTCAGATGTGTATTCTGGTATTACAGCAGCAATCGGTGCATTAAAAGGTCCTCTTCACGGCGGGGCAAATGAAAATGTAATGAAGATGTTAACTGAAATTGGCGAAGAAGAAAATGTAGAATCATATATTCATAATGCTCTTCAAAATAAAGTGAAAATTATGGGATTTGGTCATCGCGTATATGAGCATGGTGATCCACGCGCGAAACACTTACGCGAAATGTCTAAGAGATTATGCGTGCTTTTAGGAGAAGACAAATGGTATAATATGTCTATCAAAATTGAAGACATTGTAACAAAAGAAAAAGGTCTTCCACCAAATGTTGATTTCTATTCAGCTTCTGTATACCATTGTTTAGGAATTGACCATGACTTATTTACACCTATCTTTGCAATTAGCCGTATGTCAGGCTGGTTAGCTCATATTCTAGAACAATATGAAAACAACCGTTTAATCCGTCCGCGTGCTGATTATGATGGACCGACACATCAAGTGTACGTTCCGCTAGCGCAACGATAAGCGAAAAACACTATTTTGATAGTGAAAATACGCTTTCAAAAGTCTGATTTTTTTGGGAAGATGTAATGATTAGAATATTTTAATTTGACTAACGGTTTAAACTGAGGGGTTATTCCCTCAGTTTCATACATATGAAATTTCAAACATGGGGGTTATCACATTGACGACAGGTGAAAAAATTACTGTAACTAATGGTGTTATGAATGTACCAAACAATCCGATTATTCCATTTATCGAAGGAGATGGAATTGGTCCTGATATTTGGGCTGCAGCATCTCGCGTAATAGAAGCAGCAGTTGAAAAAGCTTATGATGGTGAGAAGAAAATCGTTTGGAAAGAAGTGCTTGCAGGGGAAAAAGCATTCAACCAAACAGGCGAGTGGTTACCAGAAGAGACTTTAAATTTAATTCGTGAATATTTAATCGCAATTAAAGGTCCACTTACAACTCCAGTTGGCGGTGGTATTCGTTCTCTAAACGTAGCGCTTCGTCAAGAATTAGATTTATATGTATGTCTACGTCCAGTTCGTTATTTTGAAGGTGTTCCTTCACCTGTAAAACGTCCGGAAGATACTGATATGGTTATTTTCCGTGAAAATACAGAAGACATTTACGCTGGAATTGAATATGCACAAGGTTCTCCAGAAGCAGAAAAAGTTCTTGCTTTCTTAAAAGAAGCAATGGGTGTTAATAAAATCCGCTTCCCAGAAACATCAGGGATTGGTATTAAACCAATTTCAGAGGAAGGGACAAAGCGTCTTGTTCGCGCTGCAATTCAATATGCAATTAACGAAAAACGTTCTTCTGTTACATTAGTTCATAAAGGAAACATTATGAAATTTACAGAAGGTGCTTTCAAAAACTGGGGTTACGAAGTAGCTGAACAAGAATTTGGCGACAAAGTATTTACTTGGGCTGAATATGATCGCATTGTTGAAAAAGATGGCAAAGATGCAGCGAATAAAGCGATGGCAGACGCTGAAGTGGCTGGAAAAATCATCGTAAAAGATTCTATTGCAGACATCTTCTTACAACAAATTTTAACTCGTCCACGTGAGTTCGATGTTGTTGCAACAATGAACTTAAATGGAGACTACATCTCGGATGCACTTGCTGCACAAGTAGGTGGAATTGGTATTGCACCTGGTGCAAACATTAACTATGTGACTGGACATGCTATCTTTGAAGCTACACACGGTACAGCTCCAAAATATGCAGGTTTAGATAAAGTAAATCCATCTTCTGTTCTTCTTTCTGGTGTATTATTATTAGAGCACTTAGGATGGAACGAAGCTGCGAATTTAGTAACTGATTCAGTTGAGAAAACAATTGAATCAAAAGTAGTAACTTATGATTTCGCACGCTTAATGGAAGGTGCAACAGAAGTGAAATGTTCTGAGTTCGCTAATGAACTTATTAAAAACATGGATGTAGCGATAATCAAAAACGCATAATTAAAGCGGGGGGGTAAATTATGACAATCAAACGCAAGAAAGTTTCAGTCATCGGTGCAGGATTTACAGGAGCAACAACAGCATTCTTATTAGCACAAAAAGAACTTGCAGATGTTGTATTAGTGGACATTCCACAGCTGGAAAATCCAACAAAAGGGAAAGCGTTAGATATGTTAGAAGCGAGCCCAGTACAAGGTTTTGATGCTAACATTATTGGTACATCTGATTACGCAGATACTGCTGATTCTGACGTTGTCGTTATTACAGCAGGTATTGCGCGTAAGCCTGGTATGAGCCGTGATGACTTAGTAGCAACAAACTCTAAAATTATGAAAAGTATTACGCGCGACATTGCAAAACATTCACCAAATGCGATTATTCTTGTATTAACAAATCCAGTTGATGCAATGACATATTCTGTATTTAAAGAAGCAGGATTCCCGAAAGAGCGTGTTATCGGTCAATCGGGCGTATTAGATACAGCTCGTTTCCGTACATTTATTTCACAAGAGTTAAACCTTTCTGTGAAAGACATTACAGGATTTGTTCTTGGTGGACATGGTGACGATATGGTACCTCTTGTACGCTATTCCTATGCAGGTGGCATTCCGTTAGAAACATTAATTCCAAAAGAGCGTTTAGAAGCAATCGTAGAACGTACACGTAAAGGTGGCGGTGAGATTGTAGGCTTATTAGGAAACGGTAGTGCATATTATGCGCCAGCAGCTTCTTTAGTTGAAATGACAGAAGCGATCTTGAAAGATCAACGCCGTGTATTACCAGCTATTGCGTACCTTGAAGGTGAATATGGTTATAGTGACCTTTACTTAGGGGTACCAGTAATTCTAGGTGGTAACGGAATTGAAAAAATTATTGAATTAGAACTTCTTGCAGATGAGAAAGAAGCGTTAGATCGCTCTGTAGAATCTGTACGTAAAGTTATGAAAGTTCTTGTTTAATAATTAAATATAAGTGGAAAAAGATTCGGGGCCCCGAATCTTTTTCTACTATATATTGAAATGTTTTTTTGAAATAATATGAAAACGCTATCATTCGGTGTATCCTATAATGAAACTATAGACTTATACTATACACTGCCCTCATCACAGTAAATTTCGGATAAGGTATCGCTTTTAGTAGGATAATAAGGTGAAAAAATCGGAGGGGGTTGTAACATGTTAAAGAAAAAAGTTCAAATTGGTCGTAGAATGGATGAAATTACAGTAGGAGAGAAATTATCTATCACTGAAAAAATTGAGGATAAAGATTTGTTATTGTACTTAGGGTTAACGAATGATGCCAATCCATTATATATTCAGCATGATTACGCATCCCAAACTCCGTATGAAAAGCCGATTGTCCCAAGCATTATGCTAACGGGACTGATTACAACGGCGGTTACGAAATATTTACCAGGTCCAGGTAGTCATATTACTAGGAAGGACCTTACGTTCGTGAAACATGTTCACCATTATGAAACGTTACAAATCCACTTTGAAGTTGTGGCTGTTTCAGAGGAGGAACATACAATTGATATGCTTGTATTTGCTCATGATGAAAAAGGAGAAACTGTTGTAAAAGGTTCATTAACAGTAACACCACCTTTTAAATCTGTTTCCATTATGGAAAAAGCATTAGATAATTTTTAAAATATGAAAATATGAATAGCGCTAGCATACCTTTTATAAGGGGCTAGCGCTATTTTAGTTGAAAAATCCTTCTTTGAACCCTTCAGCAAATTCTGAACAACCTGTTTTAATCGTATCCCAGCTAGGTACGTTAAAAGTAAGGAAACATGTTACTACTAAAGTTAAAATAGGTAGTAATATTCGCATAATAGCCCCCTTTTATCGAATTTATTTATATATTTAAATTAATAATATGATTATTGGTAATTGAAGTCAATTAAGGGGGGAGGTTTTTTTTGATGAAGTGGAAAAGAGAAGACGTTAGCTTTGAAACGATAAGAGAAGCTGAAGTATGGGCCGATTCAATCGCAAATGAAATGTACGGGAAAGTATTTGATGGATATGAAACACCAGATTATAAAATAGCGTATGCTCTTTCGTTTTTCCTAGCGCAAAATCGAGAGTTTATAGTTCATACGGAAGAAGAGTTTAAAAAAGATAGATTCATCTATAAAGTTTGGATAGCGACCGGATAGAGGGAATGAAGTTACGATTGCTTTTATTTTCCGAAACTCTAGTACAAACGAGCTCCATGAATAGACAATTATATTGAGGGAGACCTTGTTTTCTAGTATGATGAGAATAACGGGGAAAATACTAGGATGAAGAAGGTTTCAAGTCTATAACTTGGAGGAAAAGAATGAACAATCGTATTTTAGTAGTTGATGATGAGGAATTTATCTTAACTTTAATTGAATTTAATTTACAACAAGCTGGGTTTGAAGTTATTACAGCAATGGATGGAGAAATGGCGCTTCAAAAAGCGACTACAGAACGCCCAGATTTAATTATATTAGATTTAATGCTTCCAAAAATGGATGGTATGGAAGTTTGTAAAGAATTACGATTGCAGCGTATTATGACGCCGATTTTAATGTTAACAGCAAAAGATGATGAATTTGATAAGGTGCTAGGTCTTGAGCTTGGGGCTGATGATTATATGACGAAGCCATTTAGTCCAAGGGAAGTTGTTGCTCGTGTGAAGGCGATTTTGCGCCGTACGAAATTACAGCAGGAAGAACAAGTTTCAGAATCGCCAGATGAAGAGAGCATCAAAATTGCAGAGCTTAAAATTTTACCGGAGTTTTATGAAGCGTACTTCCAAGGAAGGAAACTGGAATTAACACCGAAAGAATTTGAGTTACTTGTTTATCTTGCGAAAAATAAAAGTCGTGTATTAACTCGTGACCAATTATTAAGTGCTGTATGGAATTATGATTTTGCCGGTGATACAAGAATTGTTGATGTCCATATTAGCCATTTGCGCGATAAAATTGAACAAAATACGAAAAAACCGACGTACATTAAAACGATACGTGGTTTAGGTTATAAATTAGAGGAGCCAAAAGTGGATGAATAAGTTTCGTTCCAGGCTTCTTTTTACATTTGTTTCTCTTATCGTTTTTATTTTAGTTGGGCTAGGTGTATTATTAGAAACTGTATTTGAAAACTACTATATAGATCATGCTAAAGAGAGAATGATAAAAGAGACACAGTATGTTGCGGTATTAGCAGAAGAGCAAGGGTTTGATGCTGTTTTAAAAAAGCCTTATGTATTTGAAAAGTTAGAAGAAAAAATACCAGCTTCTATTATATTTGTTGATGAAAAAAAGAAAGTTCAATATAGCGGAGGGCAACCATCTGCATTTAATCAAGAGATGATTAAAGAACTTTCTTCTGAAGCAGCAAAACAACGAAGTAAAGTGATTACGCAAGAAACAGATCAAAAGAATGAATTTTATCATGCGGTGTTCGTTCAAGATCTAGCAGGAAAACAAGGATATATTTTGGTGAAAAGTACAATTGAGCCATTGAAAGACGTACATCAAAAAACGTGGGGATTATTAATTATAGGATTTGTTATCGCTTGTCTCGTAGTCGTATTTTTAGGTATGAAAATTACGGGGCAATATATTAGGCCGATTGAATCGGTTACGAAAGTTGCCATTGAATTAGCGAAGGGAAATTATAAAGCACGCGCTTATGAAAGTCATTCGGATGAAACAGGGATGCTGAGTAAAGCGATTAATATTTTAGCTCGTAATTTACAAGAGATGACTCTTGAGCAGGAAATGCAACAGGATCGTCTGCATACGTTAATTGAAAATATGGGAAGTGGAATGATTTTAATTGATAGCCGCGGTTATATAAACCTTGTAAACCGTTCTTATAAGGAAACTTTCCACGTAACAGATGAAGAATATTTAGATCGCTTATATTATGAATCGTTTCATCATACAGAAATTATTGAGCTTGTGGAAGAAATCTTTATGACAGAAGTGAAAGTGCGTAAACAAATGTTATTGCCGCTTGGAATTGAGCGAAAGCATTTCGAAGTATATGGAGCGCCAATTATTGGGACGAACCATGAATGGAAAGGTATTGTTCTTGTGTTCCATGACATAACAGAGTTAAAGAAATTAGAACAAATGAGAAAAGACTTTTTAGCGAATGTTTCTCATGAACTAAAGACGCCAATTACTTCTATTAAAGGTTTTTCAGAAACGCTCTTGGATGGGGCTATGGATAATAAAAAATTCTGCGAACATTTCTTACATATTATTTTAAAAGAAAGTGAACGCATGCAAGGATTAATTGAAGATTTATTAGACTTGTCAAAGATCGAGCAACAAGGGTTTAAACTAAATATGGGGACCGTTGATATGAAGGAACTTCTTGAAGACATTCACATGGTGCTTGATAATAAAGCGGGAGAAAAAGAAATCTCTTTACAAGTGAATGCATTGAAACGAGTTTCCGTTATTGGAGATCCAGGCCGCTTGAAACAAATCTTTATTAATTTAATTAATAATGCGATTGTATATACACCGGCTGGAGGCGTTGTTTCTGTTGAATTGGCAGAAGATAAATATAATGCTTATATAAAAGTATCTGATACTGGAATTGGTATTAGTAAAGAGGAAATCCCACGTATTTTTGAACGCTTTTACCGAGTGGATAAAGCAAGAAGTAGAAATACGGGTGGAACGGGTCTTGGTTTATCAATTGTAAAACATTTAGTTGAAGCGCATCAAGGTACGATTACGGTGGATAGTGAGGTTGGGGAAGGAACAACATTTACAGTTGTTTTACCAAAATCAGCTACTGAAAAATAGGATGAAGGATATTTACAATATATTAACAATGGCTTAATTAAATATTAATAAAGCTCTGTTAATATAATATATGAAAACCCCTTCATCCAAGGAGTAATTTTGGACGAGAGTAGTTATGCTATTCTCGTCACTTCCCTTTATGCCAATGTAAGTCTGTTTATATATGATAGAAAAAAACCGTTATTTTTCTTCTCTCTATTAGTCATGTTAATATAGAGAGAGGACAGGAACGGTTTTTTTCTGTGGAAAAAATCGTTTCAAATATGTATGGGGAGGTTTGTAGTTTGGAAAAAAAAGTCGTATTAGTAGATGGTAATAATATCGCGTATCGTGCTTTCTTTGCACTACCGCTTTTAAATAACGACAAAGGTATACATACGAACGCAATTTATGGTTTTACAATGATGTTAATGAGGATACTAGAGGAAGAAAAACCGACGCATATGCTTGTGGCGTTTGATGCGGGGAAAACAACATTCCGTCATAAAACGTATAGTGATTACAAGGGAGGGCGTCAAAAGACTCCACCTGAGTTATCAGAGCAATTCCCGTTTATTCGTGAGGTGCTTGATGCATTCAATGTACCGCGTTATGAGCTGGAAAATTATGAAGCGGATGACATTATGGGAACGTTAGCGAAAGAAGCGAGTGAGCAAGGGTTTCATGTTAAAGTTATTTCAGGAGATAAAGATTTACTGCAACTTGTTTCAGATAATACACTCGTATGTATTCCTCGCAAAGGGATTACGGAAGTAGATGAATATACGAAAGAAGCTTTATTTGAGAAATATAGCTTATCACCAAAGCAAATTATCGATATGAAAGGTTTAATGGGAGACCAATCGGATAACATTCCAGGTGTACCGGGTGTTGGTGAGAAGACAGCCATTAAATTATTAACGCAATTTGAAACAGTAGAAGCAGTATATGAAAACTTAGATCAAGTGAGTGGAAAGAAATTAAAAGAAAAGTTAGAAGCGAATAAAGAACAAGCTCTTATGAGTAAAGAACTTGCGACTATTATTACAGACGCACCGATTACAGTGCATGTAGATGATATGGAATATAAAGGGTATGAACCAAGCGATTTGATTCCAATGTTCGAGAATTTAGGATTTACATCCCTTTTAAATAAGTTAGGTGTTACGCCGGAGGAAACGGCTCCAGCTGAATTAGATGATATTACATTTGATATTGTAGAAGAAGTTACAGAAGAAATGCTTCAGCAAGATAGTGCGCTTATTGTTGAAGTGCAAGAAGATAATTATCATAAAGCCGATATTCAAGGTTTTGGTATTCAAAATGAAAATGGTTGTTACTTCATTCCAGCCGATGTTGCTCTTAAATCGGCTGCTTTTAAAGAGTGGCTTGCAAATGGAGAAATGAGAAAACATACATTTGATGCGAAGCGTGCTATCGTTGCTCTCAAGTGGAAAGGTGTAGATATTCAAGGGATTGACTTTGATTTATTAATTGCCGCTTATTTACTTGATCCAGCCGATACAGATAAAGATTTCCGTACTGTAGCGAAAATGAAAGAAACGCATGCCGTAAAATCTGACGAAGAAGTTTACGGGAAAGGTGCGAAGCGTGCTGTTCCGGAGCTAGAGGTAGTAGCGGAGCATGTAGCTCGTAAAGTGCATGTATTATATGATGTAAAGCAAACGTTCTTAGAAGAATTAAAAAAGAACGAGCAATATGAATTATTTACGGAATTAGAATTACCACTTGCACGTGTATTAGCTGATATGGAAGTGAAAGGTGTAAAAGTTGATACGGAGCGTCTTCGTAATATGGGAGAAGAACTTGCAGGTAGATTAAAGGAAATGGAACAGGAAATTTATAAGCTTGCGGGAACAGAATTTAATATTAATTCACCGAAGCAACTTGGGGTTATTCTGTTTGAGAATTTAAACTTACCAGTTATTAAAAAGACGAAGACAGGTTATTCTACGTCGGCGGATGTGTTAGATAAACTTATGGATCGTCATGAAATTATTCCAAATATTTTACATTACCGTCAATTAGGAAAGCTAAATTCAACTTACATTGAAGGTTTATTGAAAGTTGTACATGAAGATTCATCTAAAATCCATACTCGTTTTAATCAAGTGTTAACGCAAACAGGTCGATTAAGTTCAACAGATCCGAACTTACAAAATATCCCGATTCGCTTAGAAGAAGGAAGAAAGATTCGTCAGGCATTCGTTCCATCAGAAGAAGGATGGATCATGTACGCGGCTGATTATTCACAAATCGAACTTCGTGTGCTTGCTCACATTGCAAATGATCCAGGGTTAGTTGAAGCGTTCCAACATGACATGGATATTCATACGAAAACAGCTATGGATGTATTTGGTGTTGGGAAAGATGAAGTAACATCTAACATGAGACGACAAGCAAAAGCTGTTAACTTCGGAATTGTGTATGGTATTAGTGATTATGGTCTTTCGCAAAACTTAGGAATTACAAGAAAAGCAGCAGCGGAATTTATTGAAAAGTATTTAGAAAGTTTCCCTGGTGTACAAGAATACATGGATGAAATCGTAAAAGATGCGAAACAAAAAGGATATGTGGTTACATTATTAAATCGTCGCCGTTATATTCCGGAAATTACGAGTCGTAATTTCAATTTACGTAGCTTTGCTGAGCGTACAGCTATGAATACACCAATTCAAGGTAGTGCGGCTGATATTATTAAAAAAGCGATGATTATTATGGCAGATCGTCTAGAAGAAGAAGGATTACAAGCGCGTCTTCTTCTGCAAGTACACGATGAATTGATATTTGAAGCACCAAAAGAAGAAATTGAAAAATTAGAGAAGCTTGTACCTGAAGTAATGGAGCATGCAATTGAACTAGCCGTTCCATTGAAAGTTGATTATTCTTACGGTCCAACTTGGTACGATGCGAAATAAGGACGTGATGAAATGCCGGAATTACCAGAGGTTGAAAACGTTAGACGGACGCTTGAAAATCTTGTAACAGGAAAAACGATTGAAGATGTCGTTATTACTTATCCCAAAATAGTAAAACGACCGGATGATGCAGAAATTTTTAAAGAAATGCTAAGAGGCGAGACAATTGAAAATATAAAGCGAAGAGGTAAGTTTTTGCTTTTGTATGTAACGAACTATGTAATTGTTTCACATTTGCGCATGGAAGGTAAGTTTTTACTTCATCAAGAGGATGAGCCAATTGATAAACATACGCACGTCCGTTTCTTATTTACAGATGGAACTGAATTACATTATAAAGATGTGAGAAAGTTTGGTACGATGCATCTCTTTAAGAAAGGTGAAGAGTTGAATCAAATGCCTCTTGCTGACTTAGGCCCGGAGCCATTTGATGCTGAATTGACACCGCAGTATTTACAAGAAAGATTGCAAAAAACAAATCGTAAAATAAAAGTCGTATTATTAGATCAGCGTCTTTTAGTAGGGCTTGGAAATATATATGTAGATGAAGTGTTATTCCGTTCTCAAATTCACCCAGAACGAGAAGCTGCATCTTTAACAGAAGAAGAAATAGAAAGAATTTACGAGGCGATTGTTACAACGCTGGGCGAAGCTGTTAAGCGAGGCGGAAGTACAATTAGAACGTATATTAATTCACAAGGACAAATTGGTTCGTTCCAGGAACTTCTAAATGTATATGGGAAAAAAGGAGAACCGTGTGTGACTTGCGGTACGCTATTAGAAAAAACAGTTGTTGGCGGAAGGGGAACACATTACTGCCCAATTTGCCAACCTAGAATATAGAAAAGGGATAACATCGGATAGGCATTTGTCATATACATAGAGCAGAGCTATGTATAAGGGAGGAGCTTACCGATGTACCTTTATTTATCTCTTATTTTATTAGCTTTTACATTAAGCTTAGATAGCTGTAGTGTAGGGCTAACATACGGGTTAAGGAGCGTAAGAATTCCACTAAGATCAATTATAATTATCGGGATCTGTTCAGCAGCTGTAATGCTCGTTTCCATGGGAATTGGACATATGATCGCGAAAATATTTTCACCTGTTATCGCAACGCGTATCGGCGGATTTGTTCTTATTGGAATAGGTATTTGGGTATTATATCAATTTTTTCGAAGTGATAAAAAAGAAGAACCGAAGCAAGAGGAGAAGGTTTGGAAACTAGAAATTGCTTCGCTAGGGTTAGTGATTCAAATTTTGCGGAAGCCGACTGTTGCAGATTTTGATAAATCAGGAACTATCTCTGCAGGAGAAGCGCTACTTCTCGGTATCGCTCTTTCTATAGATTCGTTTGGTGCTGGAATTGGTGCATCTTTATTAGGTTATGCACCCGCGATGATGGCGGTATTAGTCGCGGTTATGAGTTCTTTATTTTTATTTATTGGAATGAAGCTCGGTACGATTTTATCAAATATGAAATGGTTACAAAAATTTACATTCCTGCCTGGGGTATTACTCATTATTATTGGAATTTGGAAAATGTAAGTATGGGCGTGGAACATTAGTTTCGCGCCTTTAATATTGTGAGGAGGATTATTATGACAGTAGTAATTGGATTAACAGGAGGCATTGCAAGCGGAAAAAGTACGGTATCAGAAATGTTTCGTGAAATGAGTATACCGGTTATTGATGCAGATATTATTGCGCGAGAAGTTGTAGAACGAGGAAAACCGGCATATAACAAAATTGTAGAGGTGTTCGGAACGGAAGTGTTACAAAAAGATGGAGAGCTTGATCGACCAAAGCTTGGGAGTGTCGTTTTTTATAATGAAGAAAAACGATTGCAGTTAAACGAAATTGTTCATCCTGCGGTGCGTGAAGAAATGAATGCACAAAAGGAGATGTACATAAAAGAAAGTATGCAAGCGGTTGTGTTAGATATCCCTCTTTTGTTTGAAAGTAAATTAACAAATCTCGTTGATCGTGTTTTAGTTGTAGCAGTCACACCGAATACGCAATTGGAACGTTTAATGAAACGAAATAACTTTTCAGAAGAAGAAGCAACGGCTCGTATTCAATCTCAAATGCCATTAGAAGAAAAAGTAAAGAAGGCAGATGAAGTAATTTATAATGATGGCACAATTACTGGAACGAAAACACAATTAGCCTCTATTTTGAAAGAATGGAACATTATTGATTAAAAAATTGTGAAATTAATGAAAATGCTTAGTGACATATCTCCTTTTTGTGTTATACTATTATTGGGATTGGAGATAAATAGTATAACGCATTCAAGGGGGATAACATATTATGACTCGTGTGGCAATTAATGGATTTGGACGTATCGGGAGAATGGTATTTCGTCAAGCAATAAAAGAAAGCGCATTCAAAATTGTAGCAATAAATGCAAGCTATCCATCAGAAACGTTAGCGCATTTAATTAAATATGATACAGTTCATGGAAAGTTTGACGGAACAGTGGAAGCATTTGAAGATCACTTACTAGTTGATGGGAAAATGATTCGCCTTTTAAACAACCGCGATCCAAAGGAGTTGCCTTGGAAAGATCTAGGTGTTGAAGTTGTAATTGAAGCAACTGGTAAATTTAACTCTAAAGAAAAAGCAATTCTTCATGTTGAAGCTGGAGCGAAAAAAGTTATTTTAACAGCACCTGGTAAAAATGAAGATGTAACAATCGTAGTTGGTGTGAACGAAGACCAATTAGATATCACAAAGCATACTGTTATTTCAAATGCATCTTGTACAACAAACTGTTTAGCGCCTGTTGTAAAGGTGTTAGATGAGCAGTTCGGAATTGAAAACGGTTTAATGACAACTGTTCACGCTTATACAAATGACCAAAAAAATATTGATAACCCACATAAAGATTTAAGAAGAGCGCGTGCTTGCGGACAGTCTATCATTCCAACAACGACGGGTGCTGCAAAAGCGCTAGCAAAAGTTCTTCCACACTTAAACGGAAAACTTCATGGTATGGCCCTTCGTGTACCAACACCAAACGTGTCTCTTGTTGATTTAGTAGTAGACGTAAAACGTGATGTAACAGTTGAAGATATTAATGAAGCGTTCAAAACTGTTGCAAACGGTGCATTAAAAGGAATTGTAGAATTCAGCGAAGAGCCTTTAGTGTCTATCGATTTTAATACAAATACACACTCAGCTATTATTGATGGTTTGTCTACAATGGTAATGGGTGATCGTAAAGTGAAAGTACTTGCTTGGTATGATAACGAGTGGGGCTACTCTCGTCGTGTTGTAGATCTTGTAACGTTAGTTGTTGATGAATTAGCGAAACAAAAAAATGTGCAACATATTTAAGTGAACGAGAGAGGGCAAGTGAAAATTTGCCCTCTTTTTTATTTTTTTCTGAAAAGGAAAAAAATTATATAAGTATATTTTTAAATAGTGGACATACCACGAAACGTTGGGATTACTGTATTCGTGAATCATTAATTTTTTTTAGGGAAAAGTAAAGAGGAAAATATGACAGAAAATCGAAAAAACTGTTGTTGCAAAATGAAAATAAACAAAGTATACTAACACTCGTAAACTTAAGAGCTGAGGTACGTAGTCACTACTTAAAGGGTTAGGACCTCTCTGGACTAACTTTCCCCCGTGGTAGTGGAGCAAGCCAAATTGCAAATTAGTTTTCAATTCGAACAGTTAGAATAAATTTACAAGGGGGAACTGTAGAATGGATACTATGGATACGATGGGTCGTCACGTGATTGCTGAACTTTGGGATTGCGATTTCGACAAGCTTAATGACATGCCGTATATTGAACAATTATTTGTGGATGCAGCACTAAGAGCTGGTGCTGAAGTACGTGAGGTTGCTTTTCATAAATTTGCACCACAAGGTGTAAGTGGAGTAGTAATTATCTCGGAATCACATTTAACAATTCATAGCTTTCCGGAGCACGGTTACGCAAGTATTGATGTTTATACTTGTGGGGATCGTATTGATCCAAATGTTGCTGCAGAATATATTGCAGAAGGTTTAAACGCGAAAACGCGTGAGAGCATCGAGCTTCCTCGAGGCACTGGTAGCTTCGAAATTAAGCACAGAGAAACAAAAGCTCTTTAAAAAAGAACATAATTGATTTAAAATGTAAAGAGGTGTATAATGCACCTCTTTTTTAGTTTATATAAAATAGGATCACGATATGTAATAACTTAGAGTGGTCATTATAGAAGAATGAGTTATATAATATTGTATATATATTTTCACATGTAGGTGAGTAGCGAAAGAATAAAGATTATAGTGTAAAGGAGTGAATGAATTGCGTTGTCCATCCTGTTTTCATAATGGAACAAGAGTGTTAGATTCGCGTCCGGTAGACGAGGGGCGCTCTATTCGAAGAAGAAGAGAGTGTGAAAGTTGTTTAAGTCGCTTTACGACATTTGAAAGAGTAGAAGAATCACCTCTTATCGTTGTTAAAAAAGAAGGAACACGAGAAGAGTTTAATAAAGAGAAAATTTTACGCGGTTTAATTAAAGCGTGTGAAAAAAGACCTGTATCTTTAAGGCAGTTAGAGGAAGTAACACAAAGTGTGGAGCGTGAACTTCGTAACTTAGGTATATCAGAAGTGAAAAGTGATATGATTGGTGAAATTGTTATGGAAGAACTTCGTGATATTGATGATGTTGCTTACGTACGTTTTGCTTCTGTGTATCGTCAATTTAAAGATTTAAATGTATTTATTGAAGAATTAAAAGATATACTGCAAAAAGAGAGAGAATAGAAGGAATCTCTTTATATACTGTAAGTAAACGAGATAAGAGAGCTAGAAGCGGAAGCTAATAGCTCTTTTTCGCTAATAAATTATATAATAAAGATAGAACGAGTGAAATGTAGGCTAGATTGGATGAGAGAAAGGAAAAGCAAGAATGGAAAAACAGTCATGGATGGAGCTATTGCCGATTGATCGTTATAAAGTAAGTGCGAAAGGGTTGTTACATAATTACGACCGGAAAGTATTAACGATGTTGTATCAGCCGTTAATAGGTAGTAGAGCTTTTAGCTTATACATGACACTATGGGGAGAGTTAGAGCAAGATCGTGTGTTTGGAAAAGAGAATACACATCACTCCCTTATGGTGACTATGCAAATGCAACTTCCTGAAATATATGGGGAACGAGTAAAGTTAGAAGCGATTGGTCTTTTAAATGTATATATTAAGAAAGAAAAAGATATTCGGATGTTTATATATGAATTGCAACCACCTTTATCTCCGAAGCAGTTTTTTGATGATATTGTTTTAAGTATCTTTTTATATAATCGCTTGAGTCGGACAAAATACAACCAAGTAAAGCAATATTTCTTAGAAGAAGAATTCGATTTTGCTTCTTATGAAAATGTTACGCGCTCCTTCAACGATATATTTGATTCGTTTAACCCAGGTCAGTTTGAATATGCGCAAGAAGAACTGCGTATCCCGAAAACGACAATTATGCCAAGTAACGAGAATGGGGATGCTCCGAAAGTTTGGAACGATTTCTTTGATCTCTCTTTATTTGTAGACGGATTATCAGCCCTTGTTCCTAAAAAGGCGATTACAGATCAAGTGAGAGAATGTGTTATTACACTCGCTTATGTGTACGGTGTGGATGTGTTATCGATGCAAAATATCGTTCTTGGCGCAGTGACAGAAGTGCAAACAATTGATATCGAAAGGCTTCGGAAGGGAGCACGCGATTGGTATCAATTCGAAAATGGTCAAGCGTTACCTGTATTAAGTGAAAGAGTGCAACCTCATGCTGCTCGTACAATGAAAGAGAAAGAGCCATCTACGCAAGAAGAGATGCTAATGAAACAGTTAGAGGAAATCTCGCCAAAACAACTATTGAAAGAGATTTCAGGCGGTGCAGAGGCGACGAAAGCGGACTTGCAAATCGTTGAGGATGTAATGATAAATCAAAAGTTAACGCCAGGGGTTGTGAATGTACTTATTTATTACGTTATGCTACGCTCAGATATGAAGCTTGCTAAAACGTATGTCGAGAAGATTGCTGGACATTGGGCGCGAAAAAAGGTCGGTACAGTAGGCGAGGCGATGGCGCTAGCGAAAGAAGAGAATCGTCAATATCAAGAGTGGGCTGAGACGAAGAAAAAAGGTCGTACAGCGAAGAAAACAGTGCGAAAAGAAATGGTACCAGATTGGCTTAAAGAAGAGTCGAAAGAAGAAGAGAAAGAACCTGTAAAAAATGACGTAAGTGCGAAAAAAGATGCAAGTACGTTAGAAGATGAACGGAAACGATTAGAAGAAGTATTGAAAAAATATAAGCGTGATTAATAAAAGAAAATGAACGCTCTTTGAGGTGAGAAAATGGAGCATATTCAAAATTCATTTACGAAATTAATGGAAAATAAAAACTTTAAAAATAGATATGAAGTCTTAAAGGCAGAAGTGATGGCGCACCCTCGTGTGAAAGAATTTATAGACGAACATAAAGGTGAAGTAACGACTTCTATGATTGAACGAAGTCTTGTGAAGTTATATGAATATATTGGACAAAGTGTAGGGTGTGCGGATTGTCCAGATTTAGGGTCATGTAAAAATATGCTACAAGGATATGAGCCGAAGCTCGTCATTCAAGGTAAGATGATTGATATTCAATACGATCGTTGTATTAGAAAAGTAGCATATGATGAGAGGAAAAAATATGAAAAACTCGTTCAAAGTGTATATATGCCAGTTGACATTTTGCAGGCAACTATGGAAAATTTAGACCCTTCAGATTTAGACGCACGTATTGATGCAATAGGTGCAACGAATGAATTTTTAAACACATACGAACCAGGTAAAAAAGCACAAGGTTTATATTTGTACGGTAAATTTGGTGTAGGGAAAACGTATCTTTTAGGGGCAATTGCAAATGAGCTTGCGCGAAAGAAAATTAGTTCGATGCTCGTATACTTCCCTGAATTTTTACGTGAAATCAAAAGTTCGATTCAAGATAATTCGATTAGCGGAAAGATTGATGCTGTCAAACGTGTACAAGTATTAATGTTAGATGATATCGGGGCAGAAGCAATGTCAAGTTTTGTACGTGACGATGTACTCGGTGCAATCTTGCAATTCCGTATGTTGGAAAACTTACCGACGTTCTTTACATCTAACTTTGATTTCAAACAGTTGGAACATCATTTAACGTATACACAGCGCGGTGAAGCAGAAGAGATGAAAGCGGCCCGTATTATGGAACGAATTAAATATTTAGCGAAACCAATCCCAATTGGCGGGAAGAACCGTCGTAATAAGTAAAGAGCGAGCTGAGAAGCTTGCTCTTTTTCATTTTAATCATTTTTTCAGAGTAGCTTGTATCATTTTTTTCTCCCTCCCTTAATATATATAAAATTAGCAAGCCATATCGAGTGGATGTTCTAACAATGGGAGATAGGTTCTACTAAGAGTGAACTTCCATAGATCGGACTCTTATAGGATTTGTAACGTATAGATGCAATCCTTTAGAGCGGGGATAAAAGGGGGGACAAAAGTGATTGAAATTTGCTTCGAAGAAAAAAATGATGCTGTGTACGTATACAGACAACTAACGAAAAGAACAGAATCCTTATATAAGGAAACAAGTGTATATTTAAACGAACAAAAGGTTGTTATTCATATACCATTATGTGAATCAAATTATATTGAAAAGATTTTATTGCCAGTATTACTATATTTCATTATGAATGTGAAACAAAATGAATGGATTCATACCATTTTAAAGGAAAAGTTTTTTTATGAAGAACAAGAAGAGTGTCATCAAATATTGCATATGGCACATGAGATTTTAAAGGAAAGAAGAAAAGGAGTAGCTAGTGATTTAACACGTCAAAAATTTGAATCTTATATTGCGTCGTCTTTGAATGATTGGCTTTGTGATCCGCTCTCATTCTCGTTTTCATCATACGTTCGTTTTCGTCTTCGTACATATAGGGAAATGGTAACTAAGCTTGCTGAAGTTGCAATTGATGAGTATAAGATGGAGCAGGAATACCAAATATTCATTGAGACACTTCGCCAACAAGTAAGTAGCCGGAAATCACGTTTGTCCTGTGTACATCTTATTTTTGATGAAAGTTTTATTTTCTATGATGATAAAGGTAGGCGTTTAAAACAGGAGAAATTGGTTCAATATATAGATGAAGAATTATTAAAGAAACAGGATGTATATATCGATACGAAAGTAATTGCACCACTTCTTTCTATTTCGCCGAAAAAGATTTATTTATATACGAAAGAACAAGATCATAATATGATTATTACTTTGCGAAATGTATTTCAGGAACGAGTGCAACTACATGGATTACATGAATTTGAGCGCAATGTGAAAAATTTAAAAAATAAAGGTAACGCCCTTGATTTTCTAAGTTTTTGAGCATATAATTACCTACATAAATGAAATATATTGAAATGTTATGATGAGGACATGGGTAGTTTTCTACGATTTTCAGAGAGGGAAGCCTTAGGGTGTGAGCTTCCTAGTACGGGATAATTACTTACCACCTCTAAACTTTAGCAGTGAACGTTTTTCTAGTAATTGCTAACGGACAACACCGTTATGTTGAACTTGAGCAATTAACAATAATGTTAATTGGAACAAGGGTGGAACCACGAATTCAACACTCGTCCCTTTTTATGGGATGAGTGTTTTTTATTTTGAAAAAAAAGAGGAGTGACCAGTGATGGCAGATGTAGTTAAAATTACTTTCCCTGATGGAGCTGTGAAGGAGTTTCCAAAAGGAGTAACAACTGAAGAAATCGCAGCTTCTATTAGCCCAGGCTTAAAGAAAAAAGCTGTGGCTGGAAAATTAAACGATGAGATGATCGATCTTGTTACACCAATCGAAGAAGATGGTGCAGTTTCTATTATTACATTAGATTCTGAAGATGGCTTATATATTTTACGCCACTCAACAGCTCACCTTTTAGCACAAGCGTTAAAACGTTTATATAAAGATGTTAAGCTTGAGCTTGGCATTGGTCCAGTAATCGAAAATGGCTTCTACTACGATATTGATATGGAAGAAGCAATTACAGTTGAAGACTTCAAGAAAATCGAAAAAGAAATGCAAAAAATCGTGAACGAAAACTTAGAAATCGTTCGTCATGAAGTACCACGTGCAGAAGCACTTCGTCGCTTTGAAGAAATCGGCGATGAGTTAAAATTAGATTTAATTAACGATCTTCCAGAAGATGCAGTTATTTCAATCTATGAGCAAGGCGAATTCTTCGACCTATGCCGTGGTGTTCATCTTCCATCTACAGGGAAAATTAAAGTATTTAAATTATTAAGTGTTGCAGGTGCTTACTGGCGCGGCGACAGCAATAATAAAATGTTACAACGTATTTACGGTACTGCATTCGTTAAGAAAGCAGAATTAGATGAGCACTTACGTATGCTTGAAGAAGCGAAAGAGCGCGATCACCGTAAATTAGGTAAAGAGTTAAAACTATTTACTAATAGCCAAAAAGTAGGACAAGGTTTACCACTTTGGTTACCAAAAGGTGCAACAATTCGCCGTATTATCGAGCGTTACATCGTTGATAAAGAAGCAAGCTTAGGCTATGATCACGTATACACTCCAGTATTAGGAAGTAGAGAGCTTTATGAAACTTCTGGTCACTGGAACCATTACCGTGATGGCATGTTCCCATCAATGGAAATGGATAATGAAGAGTTAGTTCTTCGTCCAATGAACTGCCCTCACCATATGATGGTTTATAAAAATGATATTCACAGCTACCGTGAATTACCAATCCGTATTGCGGAACTTGGAACAATGCACCGCTATGAAATGTCTGGAGCATTATCTGGATTACAACGTGTACGCGGAATGACTTTAAATGATGCGCACATTTTCGTTCGTCCAGATCAAATTAAAGAAGAA
Source organism: Bacillus sp. FSL R12-0074 (assembly GCF_038005725.1). Classification (NCBI taxonomy): domain Bacteria; kingdom Bacillati; phylum Bacillota; class Bacilli; order Caryophanales; family Bacillaceae; genus Bacillus; species Bacillus sp. FSL R12-0074. The sequence goes on along the minus strand of NZ_JBBOTR010000001.1, from coordinate 4,465,947 downwards.
TTAAAACGTGTTGTAAACTTAACGTTAGAAGTGTACAAAGATTTCGGTTTAGAAAACTATTCATTCCGTCTATCTTATCGTGACCCAGCAGATACTAAAAAGTATTATGCTGATGATGAGATGTGGGAAAAAGCACAAGGTATGTTAAAAGAAGCTATGGATGAAATGGGTCTTGATTACTATGAAGCTGAAGGTGAAGCGGCATTCTATGGTCCGAAACTTGACGTTCAAGTTCGTACTGCTCTTGGAAAAGACGAAACACTTTCAACTGTACAATTAGACTTCTTACTTCCAGAACGCTTTGAATTAACTTACGTTGGTGAAGACGGTAAACAACATCGTCCAGTTGTAATTCACCGTGGTGTTGTATCAACTATGGAACGTTTCGTAGCCTTCTTAATTGAAGAATACAAAGGCGCATTCCCAACTTGGTTAGCTCCAGTTCAGGCGCAAGTAATTCCAGTTTCTCCGCAAGTACATTTAGACTATGCGAAGAAAGTACAAGATGAATTACGACGTGCTGGTATCCGTGTTGAATTAGACACTCGTGAAGAGAAAATTGGTTACAAAATCCGTGAAGCACAAATGCAAAAGATTCCGTACATGCTTGTAGTAGGTGACAATGAGGTTACTGAAAATGGCGTTAACGTACGTAAATATGGTGAACAAAAATCAGAAACAATCGCATTAGATGCGTTTGTTGACATGATTAAGGTAGAAGGAAAACGATAAGAAAGAGCCGCGGTATACCGCGGCTTTTTTATGTATTATAAAAAAGAAAATCTAGAAAAAATAACCAAACAATACTTATCATAAAAAAGTATTGCAAGTATGCTGGTTGTTTGTTACAATATTTCTTGTTGTTAGTAAAACACATCGCGTCTTCTTGACAGACGTCATGTCCTATGATAAACTCATCAAGGATAATAGAATATGGTTTTGACAAGTAGAAGCACCCGCTTCTCACCTGATGGACGCATTCGCAGTTAGCAGGTAAATGTATTTCTTACTAAAGATATTACAAGTGTGGGTGCCGTGTGCCCGCACTTTTTTTGTTCGGGTTCTACAATTGCAAAACGTATTCTAAGAAAACCTTGGAGGTGGCTTACTATTAGCAAGGATATGATGATTAACGAGCAAATTCGTGCACGTGAAGTACGCTTAGTTGGCGCAAACGGCGATCAACTTGGAATCAAGTCTCGTAATGACGCTTTAGACTTAGCTGCAGGTCTTAATCTTGATTTAGTATTGGTTGCTCCAAATGCGAAACCACCAGTATGCCGCATTATGGACTACGGTAAATTCCGCTTTGAGCAACAGAAGAAAGAAAAAGAACAGCGCAAAAATCAAAAAGTAATTAGCATGAAAGAAGTTCGTTTAAGTCCAACAATTGATGAACATGACTTTAACACAAAACTTCGTAATGCTGTCAAGTTTTTAGAGAAAGGCGACAAGGTTAAAGCGTCAATTCGCTTTAAAGGACGTGCCATTACTCATAAAGAAATCGGTCAACGTGTTTTAGATCGCTTCTCAGAAGCTTGTGCTGAAGTTAGTACAATTGAATCTAAGCCTAAAATGGAAGGACGTAGTATGTTCTTAGTTTTAGCACCGAAAAACGATAAGTAATAGATAGAGGAGGAAATACCTATGCCTAAACAAAAAACTCATCGCGGCGCTGCAAAGCGTTTCAAAAAGACTGGATCTGGTAAACTGAAGCGTTCTCACGCTTACACAAGCCATTTATTCGCTAACAAATCTACAAAAGCTAAACGTAAACTACGTAAAGCTGGTGTAGTTAGCGCTGGTGACTTCAAACGCATTCGTCAAATGCTTGACAACTTAAAATAAGTTCGGCTGATATATAGAACAAACTAGGAGGTAATATTATGCCAAGAGTAAAAGGTGGTACAGTTACTCGTCAACGTCGTAAAAAAGTTATAAAATTAGCAAAAGGTTACTACGGTTCTAAGAGTACATTATTTAAGGTTGCTAACCAACAGGTTATGAAATCTCTAATGTATGCATTCCGTGACCGTCGTCAAAAGAAACGTGACTTCCGTAAATTATGGATTACACGTATCAACGCAGCAGCTCGTATGAATGGTCTTTCTTACAGCCGCTTAATGCACGGTTTAAAAAATGCTGGCATCGAAGTTAACCGCAAGATGCTTGCTGACTTAGCTGTTCATGACGAAAAAGCTTTCGCTGAATTAGCAACAGTTGCAAAAAACAACATTAACTAATTGTTTAAAACCTTAGAAGATTTTCTTCTAAGGTTTTTTATTTGCATTTATTGTAAAATCCTCCACTTATTATCGTTATTTCTTGCTCAAGTATATTAAGATGTGCTTGTAAGAATTTTTGTAACGATAACGAGGAGGCTTTTACATGAAAGTAGGAAAGATTAACGGATGTGTCGTTATCGATATGACAAAATCAATATAAAAGCTATAGCGATATAAAAGAATATATATATAAAGTCAGGAGAATCCTCCTGACTTTTTTTATTTGAACTCATTCGTGAAGAAGTGCATCTTTCCTAGCAGAAACGACACTGCTATAATGGAAAGATGATATGGAACTTTCATCAAATGAACAATCTATGAGTGATGATTGAAACGTATTTGCAAATTAAGGACAAGCTATCTTTATAAAGATGTAGGTAGCTGACTTGTTAATAAGAAACGAAAAATAATAATGAACTTTGAGATGAAACAACATTGTTGCGGAAAATGCGATGTTGGAGGAGGACAATAGAATGGACTTACTACAACTATTTAAATTACAAAAAGAATTAGATGACCGTATTGTGAAAGAACATGACTTACAACCGAAGAAATTGTTAAAAGAAAAAATGTTAGCTCTTCTTGTAGAAATTGGAGAACTTGCAAATGAAACACGTTGTTTTAAATATTGGAGCAATAAACCAGCTTCAGAACGTGAAGTAATATTAGAAGAATACGTAGATGGTTTACATTTTATTTTATCAATCGGAATCGATTTAGGAATTGATAAAAACTTCTTATTCTATAAATGTGCGCAAACGAATAAAACACAAGTGGAAATTTTCTTAGACACATATGCGAAAGTAATTCGTTTTACAGATCAACCTTCTATTACGAACTATATTGAACTATTTACAAGCTATCTTCGCCTTGGACAAGCGCTTGAATTTGAACAAGATGAAATTGAAAAAGCATATTTAGATAAAAATGAAGTAAATCATCAGCGTCAAACACAAGGATACTAATTTAATTTTTGAATATTTCAATTTCCTTTTGTATAATAAAGTGACTGAAGAAAAAGGAGGGTGTTGGCAATGATAAAATTAGACGAGACATTGACAATGCTAAAAGAATTAACAGACGCACGCGGTATTGCGGGTAACGAGCGCGAACCACGTGAAGTAATGAAGAAATATATTGAGCCGTTTGCAGATGAACTTTCTACTGACAATTTAGGAAGTTTAGTTGCGAAAAAAGTTGGGGAAGAAAACGGCCCGAAAATTATGGTTGCAGGTCATTTAGATGAAGTCGGCTTTATGATTACGCAAATTGATGACAAAGGCTTCCTTCGTTTCCAAACGGTGGGTGGCTGGTGGTCGCAAGTTATGCTTGCACAGCGCGTAACGATTGTAACGCGTAAAGGAGATGTAACAGGTGTAATTGGTTCAAAACCACCGCACATTTTACCTCCAGAAGCTCGTAAAAAGCCAGTTGAAATTAAAGACATGTTCATCGATATTGGTGCTTCTAGCCAAGAAGAAGCGATGGAGTGGGGCATACGACCAGGAGATCAAGTTGTACCGTACTTCGAATTCCAAGTGATGAAGAATGAAAAGATGTTACTTGCAAAAGCATGGGATAACCGAATTGGTTGTGCAATTGCAATTGACGTATTAAAACAATTAAAAGATGAAAAGCATCCAAATGTTGTATACGGCGTTGGGACTGTACAAGAAGAAGTTGGTCTTCGTGGTGCGAAAACATCTGCAAACTATATTAAGCCAGATATCGCATTCGCAGTAGATGTAGGTATTGCTGGTGATACACCAGGTGTAACGGCAAAAGAAGCACAAAGTAAAATGGGTGATGGTCCGCAGATCATTCTATATGATGCTTCTGTTATTGGTCATACAGGTTTACGTGATTTCGTTGTTGATGTTGCGGATGAATTACAAATTCCATATCAGTATGATTCTGTAGCGGGCGGGGGAACGGACGCAGGAGCAATTCACATTTCTGTAAATGGTATCCCATCTATGGCAATTACGATTGCGACACGCTACATTCATTCTCATGCAGCAATGTTACATCGTGATGATTATGAAAACGCAGTGAAGTTAATTGTAGAAGTTATTAAACGTCTTGATAAAGAGGCTGTACATAACATTACATTTAATTAATAGAAAAAAGCGAAGGATAACCTCCTTCGCTTTTTCCATTTTTAAAACGGTCTTTCTAATCCTGCTGCAGTATGAGCTCCTAAAATAATTAAGCGAGTTAATTGCATTGCCATGAAATGTGGGGTATAAATCATGCCTCTTTTTAACCATGACATAATCATTCCGATATGAGCGCCTGTAACATAACTAATAAGAATATCACGAGGGACCATAAGGTCTTCATCATCTGGCTGGGAAATAGATAGGCTTAATGTTAAATGTGTTTGAATTGTTTTCATCATTTTATAAGAATAGTTTCCAGCTGCCTTATCGCCGAGCATAACGTTATAGAAATTAGTATTGTCTGCGATATGCTCAAACAAAGCTAAAAAAGTTGGATGCGGTGAATCAAAAGTGAGCTGAAAATCTTCTTTATTTCGATTTTGTGGTTTAATTACTGCAGCTAGTTTTTCTAACATTTCTTCTATGCTTTTTTCTAATAAATCATATTTATCATGGTAATGGCTATAAAATGTAGCACGATTTACAGGAGCGCGTTCCGCGATATGTTGCACAGTTACATTTTCGAAGCCCTTTTCGCCTACTAAAGCGACAAAAGCATCCTGTATGAGTTGTCTCGTTCGTTTTACACGTGGATCATTTGTATTTTTAATAGACATTTTTACTTCACCTCGTTTAATTTTTTAACCTTAAACAACACATGTATAGTGTAATGTTGTTTAAACAACATATAGGTTTAAATTGTTGGTTGTAGATTCAGGATAATTATTTATAATTATAAACGATAGTCCTTTAGAAATCAGCACCGCTAGGATGCAGACAAAACATAGTTTGCGTCGTAAAAGGTGTGCTTTTTTTGTTTAAAGGTTAATATAATTAACAATTAAACAATATAAACACTAAGGATGTAAATAGTTTAGAAAAAAATTATATGCGATATAAGGAGAGGAATGCAATGAATCAGTTTCGAAGAATGGTAATTATCAACATTATCACATTAATTGTATTAGTTGGCGGCGGTATTGGCGGTTATTACTATTACAATCAAGCGGAAAACTATTTAAAAACAGAAAATGCAAAGATTGACGGGAAAGTAATCCCAATTGCATCACCAGTAGCAGGTAAATTAACAGACTGGAAAGTTGAAGTCGGAAAAAATTACAATGAGAACGATAAATTAGGTGCGGTTACTGTAGCAGGAGCAAATGGTGAGCAAACAGTAGATGTAACAATTCCGCAAAATGCAACAGTTGTACAATCAAATGCAACAACTAATGCGTTCGTTGGGGCAGGTAGCCCAATTGCTTATGCATTTGATATGAGCAATTTATGGGTAACAGCAAATATTGAAGAAACAAATATTGATGATGTTCAAAAAGGCCAAACAGTAGATGTGTATGTAGACGCATACCCAGATACAACGTTAACGGGAAAAGTAGAACAAGTTGGATTAACAACAGCGAATACATTCTCGATGTTACCATCAAGTAACGCAACAGCGAACTATACGAAAGTAAAGCAAGTTGTCCCAGTTAAAGTTTCTTTAGATCATAGTAAATCAGTAAATATTGTTCCTGGAATGAATGTGTCAGTTCGTATTCATAAGTAAGGGGGAGATGAGATGTCCTCAATTGCAATTGTAGGATATGCACTATTTTGTATAATCGTCTTCTTCCTTATAAATCGTCTTTTACGAAAGAAAAAAACGAATGTGGGAGAAGAACAAGTCCCAGCCGTAAGTAAGATAGAAGTAAGTCAAGCAGAAACAGTAGAGAAAGAACTTGAACAAAAACAAGAAACAGAAGCTTCTAACGTAGTGGAATTAGAAACAGGGAAGCAAGAGCAAGTAAAACAGGAAAAAGAAATGCTGAAGAGACAATTGCCGGTAGAGAATGTGAATGTAAAGGCAGTTGTAGCTGTACTAATTCTCGGTATGTTCGTTTCTATTTTAAACCAAACGATCATTAATGTTGCATTGCCTCCATTAATGAATGAATTTAACGTATCAACTTCAACAGCACAATGGTTAATTACAGGCTTCATGCTTGTAAACGGAATTTTAGTACCAATCAGTGCATTTTTAGTTTCACGGTTTACGTATCGTAAATTATTCATAGCAGCAATGTTATTCTTTACTGTAGGATCTATCATTTGTGCTACATCAGGAAACTTTACAATGATGATGACAGGCCGTGTTATTCAAGCGGTTGGTGCAGGTATTTTAATGCCAGTTGGTATGAATATCTTCATGACATTATTCCCGCCTAATAAACGCGGAGCAGCTATGGGGTTACTTGGGGTAGCTATGATTTTAGCACCAGCTATCGGACCAACTGTAACAGGTTGGGTAATTGAAAACTATAGCTGGAACTTAATGTTCTATGGGATGTTTGTTATCGGTTTAATTATTACGTTCTTATCTTTTAAATTCTTTACACTAGCTCAGCCAGTGTCTAAAACAAAGTTAGATGTATTCGGTGTTTTTAGTTCAAGTATTGGACTAGGTAGCTTACTGTACGGATTTAGTGAAGCTGGAAATAATGGCTGGACTAGTGCAGAAGTTGTTATAACACTTATCATCGGTGTCATTGGTTTAGCTGTATTTATTTGGAGAGAGTTAACAACAGACAATAAAATGCTTGATTTACAAGTGTTTAAATATCCGACGTTCACTTTCACATTAGTAATTAACGCGATTGTAACGATGGCCTTATTCGGAGGTATGTTATTACTTCCAGTATACTTGCAAAACATTCGCGGTTTTACACCGATGGAATCTGGTTTATTATTACTTCCAGGATCATTAATTATGGGGATCATGGGACCAGTTGCAGGTAAACTATTTGATAAGTATGGTATTCGTCCGTTAGCAATTGTCGGATTAGCCATTACAACATTTGCGACATATAAATTTACAACGTTATCGATGGATACACCGTATAGCGTTATTATGACGGATTATATTATACGCTCAATTGGTATGTCATTCATTATGATGCCAATTATGACAGCTGGTATGAATGCACTGCCGATGAAATTAATTTCTCACGGTACAGCAACGCAAAATACGTCAAGACAAGTAGCTGGTTCAATTGGAACAGCGATATTAATCACGCTTATGACGCAACAAACTACTGCTCACGTAGCGGATTACGGCAATATGTTAACAACGTCAAACCCGATTTTAGTTGATAAAGTACACGGTATGGGCCAAAGCTTAGCGGCATTAGCCGGATCAGCTCAAGCAGGAGATGCGATGAGTACACAACTATTATTCGGACAAATTTCAAAGCTATCTGCAATTAACGGTATTAACGATGCCTTCTTAATTGCAACTATATTAGCTGGTATTGCTTGGGTGTTATCGTTCTTCTTACCATCAGGCAATAAATCAAATAGAAAAGCAGGGAATTAAATTCCCTGCTTTTTTGTCTTTTAAAGAGTTAGATATAAAAAATGATAACCAGCTACGGAGCACAGCCCTGTTATAAACAAAATTGTTCCCATAGCACGAATGCTGGATATTTGTCTTCCACTTATAATAGCTAATAGTCCAGCTAAAGAGAAGAAACACCAATATAAAGTTCCTGAAATTGGAACCATCCCCTCTAAATCTATTCCAAAACCTATACAAATGATAGGAACAAAGATAAGCGATATGCTAATCAAACCAGCTATAATAGTAAGTGATTTACGATATTTAATGCCAGCAATAATTAAAAAAATGCCAACGATGAATTGGCATAACATCAAAGTAAGAGCCAAAACCATCCAAGTTAATATTCCAAACACTTCTGTATTACCTCCGATAAAATATTATATATAGAATGAATCCCCTACAGACATAAGTACCCAGAAAATAACCCCTAATATGCCAGCGATAAAAATAATGAATCCCATATTACGTATACTTTTAATCTTTGCCTGTAATCCATTTAATCCTGCCAATAATCCAGTTAAAGAAAACAGTATCCAATATAAAGTAGTTGAAATAGGGAGGATCGTATCGCTATTCACCCCCATGCCCCAAAAAACAAAAGGTAGTATGACAAAAGATAGGCTAAGTAGCCCCATTAAACCCACAAATAATTTAAGATGTTTAATGCTAGTAATAATAAAAAAAATACCACCGAAAAATCCGCATAAAACAAGAAGTGGCATATAAAAAATCCAAAGTAAGCTCGACATAAATAATCTCCTTCTATGGTGATGAGTTATATTTTACTACATGAGGTTTATTTTGGATATTATTAATAAATATGTATAAATTGATAGAAATGAGAAGTGATGATACGAATTAATAAAAGAGGTATCGCGATGACACCTCTTTCTAACTCAAGAATGCTAACATATTATTCATAATATGAAATAACATAGCTGGAATAATGGATTTTGTTTTTTTACATAAAATAGCCATTAATAATCCCATGAAGAAAGTAATTACCATTACTCCAAGTGAGTATGTATGAGCGATACCGAAGAAGAAGCTTGTTATGATGGCTGCAATCCAAAATGGAAAGCGCTCTGAGAAGAAGCGAAGTATAAAGCCACGGAAAATAAGCTCTTCAAAAATTGGTGTGAGTATAGCGAAGCCGAGAAGTAATAATATTTGATACTGCTTAAAAACGTCTAAGTTTAGTGCGGAAGATTGCTGCTTCGTTGCGTCTTGGAACACATAATTTAACAAGATGTAATTGAGTATAATGTTTATAGCGAAGAAAAGAAGTAAGTATACGTATGTACGCCATTCTTTAAGTGCTTTAAAGTTAAAAGATTTTAGTAGTAATTTTTTTGCGGGTTCAAATTTGAAAATGAAGAATAACAACACGGCTAGTTGTAATACGATACTTGCAGTATTTGCAATAGATTCATACAGGGCAATTTGTTTTTTATCTGTAAGACCGGCTGTATAAATTGTTAAGGGCATTGCGAGGAACACAGTAATAAGTCCGGTTCCGAAAAAAGCGAATAAAACGGAGCTAATAAATTGTCCCCATGACATAGAGTATTTCTGCTCATTAGAAAGTTGTGTAACGGGTTGCATTTGTAAAATCACCTCTTTATATTTGTATATTTAATTATAAAGTATTTTGTTTTCGGGTGTAATATTTAAATATTACATATAAAGGTGTATTTTTCGTGAAAATAATAAAAGAGGTATCACCCTATAGTGATGCCTCTTTCTCATTGATAACTATGTTCTGCCTTGTCATTCAATTTCTTTTGCTCTATTTGTAATTCAAGCTCTACCAATCGGTCTAATTGCTGAATTGCTTTCAATGCTTTTTCATAAGAAATAGTTCTATAATGGTGTGCGCCACCTGGTTCTTCATCGGCTTCATCCGCCCACTTAATAACATTTTGTAGAGGTGTTCTTTCAAGTGTTTGTTCTAGTAGGAAAGAATCAGTGTGCAGAAGAATTGCAACAGAAATTTCTTTTGCTAGTTTAGGATGTTCTCCTAATCTAATAAGCAATTTATGAGATCTTTCTGCTCCTTTAATCGCATGTATATCATTCTTTTTATACAAGTCATAGTCCCATTCGCCGCCTGTGTACCACGTATGATGTCCGATATCATGAAGGAAGCCAGCCTTTGTCGCAGCATCGACTGAGGCGTGATGCTTTTTGGCTAAGTGAAACGCATGATAAGCGACAGCAATCGCGTGGACCATTCCAGAACGGTTTACATATTTTTGTGTAATGTGATGTTTAAAAACTTGTTCAAGCGTAATACGTTGCATAAAACATTCACTCCTTTTATCTAATGATGTACATGAAGAAAAATCGATCGGTTTAAATGTATTTTGAACATTGTACTCCATCGGGGTAGCGTTAGTAAAGTAGAAATGTTTAGGAGAAGAAAAATTTTATAGACATAAAAGGTCACCTTAGTTTTTTTTCTAAGGTGACCTTTTATTGTTTATTTTTTTAATCCTTGCTCCAGTGTTCCTAACATTTCGTGTTTTTCATTTTCATCAGCATTTTTCCAAATGACTTCGAATAAAACGCCAAGACCTGGAAGCATTTTTTCTTCACCGCTTTGAATTGCATCGACAATCGTTTCTTGTAATTGGTCTTGTGAATTTCCAGATACATTCGCTAATACCGCGCCGCGTAAATTAAAACTCATTATCTTCACCTCTTCTTCAGAATTGAAACTGACGTTAGTTTTTGTTCTTTTTTATGTAAATATGTATGAAAAATAGGCTATAATGATAAGACAAGAAGAGAGGGAAATACATATTATGAAAAACATTGATTCAGTACAAAACCCGCGTGTGAAGCAGTGGAAAAAGCTGCAGACGAAAAAAGAGCGCGATAACAAAGCTTTATTTTTTGTAGAAGGATTCCATTTAGTAGAGGAAGCGTTAAAGGCAGGAGTTGTAACAGAACTTATCGTTTCAGATCAGACAAATCTTCCGAAAGATTGGACAGTTAATGATGTTGAAATGTATATTGTGCCTGAAGCAATTGTAAAAGTACTTCGCGAAACAGAAACAACGCAAGGTGTATTTGCTGTTTGTGAGAAACATGAGAAAGAAGTAGCTCTTACTGATGGGAAATTTCTTTTATTAGACGGCCTTCAAGACCCAGGTAATTTGGGAACGATTATTCGTACAGCGGATGCAGCTGGTATTCATGCCGTTGTGCTTGGAGAAGGGTGCGTTGATGTTTATAATAGTAAAGTACTACGATCTACACAAGGTTCTATTTTCCACTTACCGGTTGTGAAAGGGAACTTAGAAGAATGGATAGACAAGTTAAAAGAAAATAACGTCCCTGTATATGGAACAGCTCTTGAAAATGGAGTTCCATTTGGTGAAGTAACCCCGGCTGGAAGTTTTGCATTAATTGTAGGGAATGAAGGAAGCGGCGTACGCCAAGAAATTCTTGCGAAAAGTGATCAAAACTTGTATATTCCGATTTACGGCGGGGCAGAATCATTAAATGTTGCGGTTGCAGCAGGGATTTTAACGTATTATTTACAAAGCCCAGTTGCGAATCGATAAAAAACTTCTTATAATAAGTTGAAGTGCATGTTCATAAAAAAGTGGTGAAATGAGTATCGAACTTTTTTGAACATATAATAAAAGTATATTAATGAAAAACGTTGATAGAGAAGAGTAGCTTACAAAATCGCCATATAGGGAGAGAGTGCCGTAGACTGAAAGCATTCTTATGGTAGATGGAAGTGAATTCACCTCTGGAGTTGGCGCCAGGACCATTTATATGTAAAGGCGTTCCGGTCAGAATTGATCGTTATAACTAATGAGTGGGCAGACTTGTTCTGTCAATTTAGGGTGGTACCGCGAATTTACCTCGTCCCTTTTTGGGAGCGGGGTTTTTTTATTTTTAAAATTAGGAGGGTTCCAAATGGAAGCACGTTTAAAAGAGCTAAAGCAAAAAGCGTTAGAGCTTATTGAAGAAGCGAAAGAGCTAAAGGGCTTAAACGACGTACGCGTAGCGTATTTAGGGAAAAAAGGTCCAATTACAGAAGTATTACGCGGCATGGGAAAATTATCAGCAGAAGAGCGTCCACGTATGGGAGCATTAGTAAATGAAGTACGTGAAGCGATTCAAACGCGTCTAGAAGACAAAATTGGTAACTTAGAAAAAGCAGTAATTGAGGCGAAATTAGCTACTGAAACAATTGATGTTACACTGCCAGGTCGTCCTGTTGAAACAGGTTGTCACCATCCGTTAACAGCAGTTGTTGAACAAATTGAAGATGTATTCATCGGTATGGGTTATGAAGTAGCTGAAGGAACAGAAGTAGAAAAAGACTACTACAACTTCGAAGCATTAAACTTACCGAAAGATCACCCAGCGCGTGATATGCAAGATACATTCTACATTACAGAAGAAACGTTACTACGTACACATACATCTTCTGTGCAAGCACGTACGATGGAAAAGAATAAAGAAAAAGGACCGATTAAAATTATTTGTCCTGGTAAAGTGTATCGCCGCGATGACGATGATGCAACGCATTCACACCAATTCATGCAAATTGAAGGTCTTGTAATTGATAAAAATATTCGCATGAGTGACTTAAAAGGTACACTGCAAGTATTCGTGAAAAAGATGTTCGGTGAAGATCGTGAAATCCGTCTTCGTCCAAGTTTCTTCCCATTCACAGAGCCGTCTGTAGAGATGGATATTTCTTGTATGATGTGTCACGGTAAAGGTTGTGGCACTTGTAAAGGGACTGGCTGGATCGAAATTTTAGGAGCAGGTATGGTTCACCCGAACGTACTTGAAATGGCTGGTTATGATTCAAAAGAATATCAAGGTTTCGCATTCGGTATGGGCGCAGAGCGTATCGCAATGTTGAAATACGGCGTAGATGACATTCGTCATTTCTATACAAATGATGTACGTTTCTTACAGCAGTTCAAACGAGCGTAAGGGAAGGAGAGGATAAATATGTTCGTATCATATCGTTGGTTACAAGAGTATGTAGATATTAAAGATGTAACAGCACAAGAACTAGCAGACAAAATCACGAAAAGTGGTATTGAAGTAGAAGGTGTTGAAGTATTAAATAAAGGTGTAAAAGGTGTTGTAGTTGGTCACGTATTAGAATGTGAAAAACACCCAGAAGCTGATAAATTAAGCAAATGCTTAATCGATATCGGTGAAGAAGAACCGGTTCAAATTATTTGTGGAGCTGCTAACATTGCAAAAGGTTTAAAAGTACCAGTTGCAAAAGTTGGCGCTGTACTTCCTGGTAACTTCAAAATTAAAAAAGCAAAACTACGCGGGGAAGCTTCTCACGGTATGGTTTGTGCTCTTCAAGAGCTTGGTATTGATGGGAAATTCGTTGCGAAAGAATATGCAGACGGTATCTTCATCTTCCCAAGTGATGCTGAAGTTGGTGCAGATGCACTTGAAATTTTAAATTTAAATGATGAAGTACTTGAGCTTGGTTTAACACCAAACCGTGCAGATTGCTTAAACATGTTAGGTGTTGCATATGAAGTAGCTGCTATTTACGGCCGTGAAGTAAAACTTCCAGCTATCGACTTACAAGAAACAGCAGAAAAAACTTCTGATTACATTTCTGTAAGTGTAGAAGCGAAAGAAGAAAACCCATTATATATTGCAAAAATGGTGAAGAACGTAAAGATTGGTCCATCACCAATGTGGATGCAAACTCGTCTTATGGCAGCTGGCATTCGTCCAATTAGTAATGTAGTTGATATTACAAACTACATTTTAATGGAATACGGTCAACCGTTACATGCATTCGATTACGATAAATTAGGTTCAAAAGAAATCGTTGTTCGTCTTGCAAAAGAAGGCGAAAAGATTCAAACATTAGATGCTCAAGAACGTACGTTACAAAGCCACCATCTTGTAATTACAAACGGCACAAAAGCGTTAGCTGTTGCTGGTGTAATGGGCGGAGCGGATTCTGAAGTTGATAGCGAGACAGTAAACGTTCTAATTGAGTCTGCATACTTTGCAGGTCAAACAGTGCGTCGTACATCAAAAGACTTAGGTCTTCGTAGCGAATCAAGTGCACGTTTTGAAAAAGGAATCGATCCAACACGTACATTTGAAGCAATTCAACATGCAGCTGCTTTAATGGCAAAATACGCTGGTGGAGAAGCACTTGAAGGTGTAGTAGAAGCTGACAACTTACAAGTACAAGAGCATACAGTATCTGTTACTGCTGAAAAAGTAAACCGTGTATTAGGTACAAATATTTCTGCGAGTGAAATGGGTACAATGTTCACAAACTTAAAATTCCCATTCACAGAAGTAGAAGGAACATTCCATGTAAATGTACCAGCACGTCGTCCTGACATTACAATTTCAGAAGACTTAGTAGAAGAAGTAGGTCGTCTGTATGGTTATGATCACATTCCAGTTACATTACCATCTGGAACAATGACACGTGGTAAATTAACATCAGCACAAACGAAACGTCGTAAAGTACGCCGCTTCCTAGAAGGTGCTGGTTTATATGAAGCAATCACATATTCATTAACAAGCGCTGACAAAGCGAAACAATATATGGTTGAGCCGAACGAAAAAGCTCCTGTAAATCTTGCGCTTCCAATGAGCGAAGAGCGTAGCCAACTTCGTTTAAGCTTAGTGCCACAATTGTTAGAAGCAGTTTCATACAATGTTGCACGTAAAAACGACAGCGTTGCATTATATGAAGTAGGTTCTATCTTCTTACCAACAGAAGCAGGAGAACTTCCGAAAGAAGAACAACATCTTGCAGGTGTTATGACAGGTCTTGCTCTTCACCATGCATGGCAAGGTGAGAAGAAAGTTGTAGACTTCTTCGTTGTTAAAGGTGTATTAGAAGGATTATTCGACGTACTTGGCGTGGCAAATCAAATCACTTATGCACCAGCAAAACGTGAAGGTATGCACCCAGGCCGTACAGCTGACATCGTATTAGATGGTGAAGCAATCGGATTCATCGGTCAATTGCACCCGGAAACAGAAAAACAATTAGATGTGAAAAATACATTCGTATTCGAATTATCTCTTGCAAAAGTATTCGGTGCAGACGCTGAGGAAACTTACTACTCAGCAATTCCACGTTTCCCATCTATGACACGTGATATGGCTGTTGTAGTAACAACAGAAACAAAAGCTGGTGAAATGAAGCAAGTCATTGCTGAAGCTGGCGGAGAACTTCTGAAAGACGTAGCACTATTCGACTTATACGAAGGTGAAAAAATGGAAGAAGGCAAGAAATCACTTGCATTCTCTATGAACTACTTCGATGCAGAACGTACATTAACAGACGAAGAAGTAACAGAAGCGCATAACCGTGTATTAACAGCGGTAGAAGAGAAATTTGGTGCGGAGTTACGTAAGTAATAAAAAATTGCCGGATTAAGTCCGGCAATTTTTTTTATGGCACGATTGTCGGAACATGTCGGTAAGTCGATATATTATAAAAATCGTCGATATATTTTCTGACATCTTGCATCTTTCTCTCGAATGTAGTACATTAATTTTAGTTTAACAAAACGAAAGACGATGATAAGGAAAAGTAGTATATACTATAATCCAAAGCGAGTCAGGGACGGTGAGAGCCTGATGAGGCGGTATATGTGAAGAACACCTTGGAGTTGCTAACCGAAATTGAAACTTGTATTCAAGAGTAGACTTAGACGGGAATCCGGCCTGTTACAAACCGGGAAGTATGTATTACATACGAGTTAAAGTTGGTCTTTATGACAAATTGGGTGGTACCGCGAAGTTTAACCTTTCGTCCCTTTATGGATGAAAGGTTTTTTTGTATTTAAATATATGAGTAAAGGAGAATTTTACTATGGAAAACACATTAGTAAAAAGTCTGTATAGAGATACAGATAAATACGCAGATCAAACAGTACAAGTATCAGGTTGGATTCGTAACTTACGTGATTCAAAAGCATTTGGTTTCATCGAATTAAACGACGGTAGCTTCTTCAAAGGTGTTCAAATCGTTTTCGATACAGAATTAGAGAACTTCAAAGAAATTGCAAAGCTTCCACTTAGCTCTTCAGTTAAAGTAGAAGGTAAAGTAATTGCAACGCCTGGAGCGAAGCAACCATTTGAAATTAAAGCAGAAAAAATTGATATCGAGGGCTTATCAGATTCTGATTACCCACTTCAAAAGAAGCGTCATACGTTTGAATATTTACGTACAATCGCTCACTTACGTCCAAGAACAAATGCATTCTCTGCAACGTTCCGTGTGCGTTCTATCGCAGCATTTGCGATTCACCAGTTCTTCCAAGAACGTGGATTCGTACATGTTCACACACCAATCATCACTGGTAGTGATACAGAAGGTGCAGGCGAAATGTTCCGCGTAACAACGCAAGATTTAAACAACGTACCTAAAGGTGAAGACGGACAAGTTGACGAATCAAAAGACTTCTTCGGTAAAGAAACAAACTTAACAGTAAGTGGACAGCTTAATGCTGAAGCTTATGCGTTAGCATTCCGTGATGTGTACACATTCGGTCCTACATTCCGTGCAGAAAACTCAAACACAACTCGCCACGCAGCTGAGTTCTGGATGGTTGAGCCTGAGATTGCATTCGCTGAGTTAGGCGATGTAATGGATCTTACAGAAGATATGCTGAAGTATGCAATGAAATACGTACTAGAGCATGCACCAGAAGAAATGGACTTCTTCAACAGCTTCGTTGATAAAACAGTTCTAGAGCGCATGAACAACGTAATCAACTCTGACTTCGGTCGCATCACTTATACAGAAGCAATTAAAGTACTTCAAGAATCAGGTGCTGAATTTAAATACCCAGTAGAATGGGGTATTGACTTACAAACAGAGCACGAAAGATACTTATCAGAAGAAATCTTCAAACGCCCTGTATTCGTAACTGACTATCCGAAAGACATTAAAGCATTCTACATGCGTATGAACGAAGATGGTAAAACAGTAGCTGCTACTGACCTTCTAGTTCCTGGCATCGGTGAATTAATCGGCGGAAGCCAACGTGAAGAAAGAATGGACGTTTTAGTAGACAGAATTAAAGAATTAGGTATGAACGAAGAGGACTACTGGTGGTACTTAGAACTTAGAAAATACGGCGGTACAAAACACGCTGGATTCGGTCTAGGTTTCGAACGCTTCCTAATGTACATCACTGGCATGGCTAACATCCGTGACGTAATTCCATTCCCAAGAACTCCAGGTTCTTCAGAGTTTTAAGATATAAAAAAGCGAGAGGATTTCCTCTCGCTTTTTTTATTGGAAAGGGTGTAACTACAAGCCGAATTTTATAAAGTATTTCACGATTGGAAAAGATGTTGTTCATAGTTCCCTTCCCACTTCATATATAAGTAAAACGAATGCGACATTTATAGGGAAGGGGTTTTTGTACAATGGGAGAAATTCCAAGTCATACAGAGTGGACATTGCGTGACAAGTATATAGTGATCACTGGTGCAACAAGTGGTATTGGATTAGCGGCAGCTAAGGTATTTGCAGAACGCGGTGCCAAACTAGGAATCATTGCACGTAACGAAGCAAAAGCGAATGATGTTATGACTCAAATTAAAAATGTAACGAATGGGAATGCAGTGGTAGATATATTTTTAGCTGATATGGCTTCCCAACAATCTATACGCCGGGTAGCTACTGATATTTTAGAAAGGTGTCCGAGAATAGATATATTAGTGAATAATGCTGGTGCTTTATTTCAAACAAGGCAGCTTACGAAGGACGGTTTGGAGATGACCTGGGCGGTAAACCATTTAGGTCCATTCTTACTCACTAATTTGTTGTTGGAGCGTTTAAAAGAAAGTGCTCCTGCTCGTGTCATTACCACTGCATCTCACGGTCACAAAATGGCTAAAAAGGGAATTGACTTCGGTGATCTAGATGCAGAACAACTTTATCGCGGTGTTAAGAAGTTCATGGGCGGTCCCACAATGCGTTATGCGCAAACAAAACTGGCTAACATTTTATTCACCTCTGAATTGGCACAGCGGTTGGAGGGAACGAGTGTTAGTGCCTATAGCTTTGATCCAGGGCTAGTGGATACGAATTTTAACCAGGACAATGGTCTGGTTGCTCGCTTAACTATGGCAGCAATGAAACCTTTCTCTCGTACACCCGAGGAAGGTGCTGAAACTCTAATATGGCTAGCAGAATCAACTGAATTTACTGATCATAGTGGTTATTACTATGCCGATAAGCAAATAGGAAAAATGTCTGAAGCTGCCTTGGATAAGGATGCCGCAAAACGTCTATGGGACATTAGTGAAAAACAGACAGGAGGATAAAAGAGTAGCCAGTATATGTTCAGATGGTTATGCTGAATAGTTTTTTACTCTTAAGTGAAAAGTAATCTTGGGGGTGATTGTAATGAGTAAGAAAGTGAAAACAGACCATTCTAGATCAAGCTTAGGTTCTCCGGAAGTGGAAGGACAAGGAACGACTACGCATGAAACGGGTTCTTATAAAGTACCTTCATCAAATAAGAAGCAGAAACGAAGTTAAACATAAAAAGGGAGTCATGGAGACTCTCTTTTTTTAGGTGAATAGTGAATATATATCGTCCTAAATTTAAATATATATCGATATAACGAAGAAGTGCGACAAAAATAGGAACGTGTGAGATTCTATTTATCCATTTTTCATTCATAAAAGGCGAAAAGAATTCAATTCTTTTCGCCTTGTTTAGTTCATCCATATCCTGTCGATACTAAAAAGTAGTTATTTTTTCAATAAGCGAAACGCCTTCTCTGTATTAGCAAAATGCACTTTCACAAACTCAGGTAGTCTTTCTTTACCGACTTTTTGAATTAATTTAGCAGCGGCAATATCAACTTGTTTACCAGCACCTTTCGGAAGTTGCATACCAGCTTTTTTGCTTAGTTCGTCAAATTGTTTTACGAATGAGTAACGAGCTAAAATGGAAGCGGCGGCTACTGCTAAATGGACACTTTCACCTTTTGTAGCGAAGTAAACATTTTCACGCTGTACCTGTTTTTGTTTCGCTAAATATTTATAGTATGTATCAGGCTGTGTAAATTGGTCGATTAAGATGCCTTCTGGTTTTGTAGGCGCGATTTTTGCCAATAAGTTTGTGATGGCTTTGTTATGCAGTAAAGCTTTTAGTTTACCTTGGTTGTTTCCTTTATCAAATAGCTCGTTATATTTTTCATTATGAAGAACGAGGGAGCTGTAAGGAACAACGTGAAGGAGTTGTTTTGCAATCTCAGCAATTTGAGCATCATTTAAGTTTTTGGAGTCTTTTACACCGAGTTCTTTTAAAAGTGGAATTTGCTTCGCATCCACATATACAGCAACAACTGTCATCGGTCCAAAGAAATCTCCAGTACCTACTTCATCGGACCCTAAAATCGACATTGTACCAATAGAAGAAGGTGGTGCATATTGATGCGAATTGGCCGATTTTTTTACAGCGGATTTTGGTGTTTGAGAGACAGTTTGCCAACGAGCGGCCTCTGCTTCGGCACGGCCCCCTTGGAACATTACTTTGCCTGATTTATATGCTGTAATCGTGCAAGATGGTACCTTTGCCATGAAGACACCGCCTTGCGGAATTTTCGGGCTAAGCGCTTGTTTGTATTGTTGTTTCATGTCTTCAATTGCACTAGAACTTGTCTGTATTACGATAGAATTTGACAAAATGGTCGCTCCTTTTTTAATATTGTTATTTTTATCATATCGGATTGTTCTTTCTGTTTCCATATTATGATGGTTCATGGTATGATAAACTTTAGGATTCTGTACGTGATTGGAGGCCGGTGAGTTGTCACAACAAAAGGGAAATAAAAGTCGAATTAATGTAGAAATATATGGTCAACAATATTCAGTTGTTGGCGATGAAAGTACAAGTCATATCCGCATGGTAGCAGCGATTGTGGATGATAAAATGCGCGAACTCAATGCCAAGAATCCTTCGCTTGATACGAGTAGACTAGCGGTATTGACGGCGGTAAACGTCATACACGATTACATAAAATTAAAAGAAGAACATGAGAAATTGAAAGAAAGTATGACACAAAAAGGAATTGAATAACATGATTGATATTATTATCATTTTATTGCTTGTTATGGGATTTTTCCTCGGTTTACGCAGAGGATTTATTTTGCAACTTGTAAAGTTAACAAGCTTTATTATCGCATACCTCGTTGCATACTGGTACTGTAAAGATTTAGCGCCAGCACTTGCAAAAATTATTCCGTATCCATTTGATAAGAATGTGTCTGTTCCAGAATGGATAGATGCGAATAATATTGAGGGTGTCTTCTATCAAGCAATTGCGTTTATTGTATTATTTATTATTACAAAAATCGCACTTTCACTACTTGGTAATTTACTGAATATGTTTGCAGAAATCCCAGTTTTAAAGCAAGTCAATGCGGTTGCTGGGGCACTTCTTGGCTTTTTAGAAGTGTATATCATTCTGTTTGTCTTAATTATTGTTGGAACAATTCTTCCAATTGAACAAATACAAACACCATTACAAAAATCATCAATTAGCAAAATAATTGTAGACGATACACCGATTCTTTCTGAAAAGGTGAAGGAACTATGGCAGACAGGTAGCAGAGTGTAACTTCTCTTTTTTCGGAAAGAGAAGTTTTTTTCTATGAAAGAAAGGCGGGGCAATGATGAAAGTGAATAAAAAACAAGTTATCAAATTACTAGAGACAATCGGCCTATTTATGGAACTAAAGGGCGCGAATCCATTTAAAATATCTGCATTCCGTAAAGCGGCGGCAGCACTAGAAAGTGATGACAGTAGTCTTTCTGAAATTGAAGATTTCACAAAGATTCCAGGTATCGGAAAAGGAACGGCAGCAGTTATTCAAGAATATATAGAATCGGGAACATCTGAAGTACTACAAGAACTTGAAAAAGAAGTACCAAGCAGTTTATTACCACTATTAAAACTACCAGGCCTTGGTGGTAAGAAGGTGGCCAAGTTATACAAAGAACTTGGTGTTGTTGATATGGAAACGTTAAAAGCTGTTTGTGAAGAAAATAAAGTACAAGCTTTAGCTGGATTCGGTAAGAAAACAGAAGAGAAAATATTAGAAGCAATTGATCAAGTAGGCTCTCGTCCAGAGCGTTTACCAATTGCGATGGTATTGCCTATTGCCGGGGAAATAGAGGAGAAATTGTCGAATGTTGCTGAAATAATTCGTTTCTCACGCGCTGGTAGTTTACGCCGTGTTCGTGAGACAGTGAAGGACTTAGATTTCATCATTGCAACGACAGAGCCAGCAGTAGTGCGTGAACATTTACTACAATTTGATAATATGATTGAAGTGATTGCAAGTGGAGATACGAAAGTATCTGTTCGTCTTCAATATGAATATGATATTTCAATTGACTTCCGCTTAGTAAAACCAGAAGAATTTATTACAACTCTTCACCATTTCACCGGATCAAAAGACCATAACGTAAAAATGCGCCAAATTGCGAAAGATAGAGGCGAGAAAATTAGTGAATACGGTGTGGAAATCTTAGAGACAGGTGAAGTGAAAACATTCGAAACAGAAGAAGCATTCTTCGCCCACTTTGGCCTTCCATTCATCCCACCAGAAGTGCGTGAAGATGGAAAAGAAATTGAATTAATTAAAGAGTATCCGAACTTAATTCAGTTCTCTGATATACAGGGTGATTTACATATGCATACAACGTGGAGTGACGGTGCTTTTTCAATTGAAGAAATGGTACAAGCGTGCCGCGCTCGTGGATATAAATTTATGGCAATTACTGATCACTCGCAATACTTGAAAGTAGCGAACGGTTTAACGAAAGAGCGTCTTCGTGAACAGGCGAAAGAAATTGAACGTATGAATGAAAAGTATCCAGACATTACAATTTTGCGCGGGATTGAAATGGACATTTTACCAGATGCGACACTTGATTTTGACGATGAAGTATTAGCAGAACTAGATTATGTCATTGGAGCCATTCACTCTAGCTTCTCACAAGACCGTGAAACGATTATGAAGCGTCTTCGCACTGCACTTGAGAATAAGCATGTCACAATGATTGCCCATCCGACAGGACGTCTTCTTGGGCGCCGTGAGGGTTACGATGTAGATACAGATTTATTAATCCAGCTCGCAAAAGAAACAAATACAGTTTTAGAATTAAATGCAAATCCAAACCGTCTAGATTTAAGCGCGAAATTATTAAAACAAGTACAAGATGCTGGTGTAAAAGTAGCGATTAATACGGATGCCCATACACTTGAAATGTTAGAAGATATGGAAACAGGTGTAGCAGCAGCGCGTAAAGGTTGGATTCAAAAAGATAACGTGATTAACACATGGGATATTGAACGTTTATTAGACTATATTAAACGTAATAAGTAATACAGGGGGGACCTGCAACATGTTAGAACGAACGTTGCGTGTATTAGAATACAATAAAGTAAAAGAACAATTACTTGAACATACAGCATCTTCACTTGGTCGTGATAAAGTGAAGAATTTAGTGCCAAGCACAGATTTTGAAGAAATTGTGGAATTGCAAGAAACAACGGATGAGGCAGCGAAAGTCATCCGTTTAAAAGGACATGTACCACTTGGAGGGATTTCTGATATTCGTTCAAATATTAAGCGTGCGAAAATTGGAAGTATGTTAAGTCCTTATGAATTAATTGAAATCGCAAGTACGATGTACGGTAGTCGCCAAATGAAACGTTTCATTGACGATATGATTGACAACGGTGTTGAGCTTCCAATTTTAGAAACACATGTCGCGCAAATTGTGTCTTTATATGATTTAGAAAAGAAGATTACAAATTGTATTGGTGACGGCGGTGAAGTAGTCGATAGCGCAAGTGACAAATTGCGTGGTATTCGTAATCAAATTCGTACTGCGGAAAGCCGTATTCGTGAGAAATTAGAAAACATGACGCGTTCTTCAAACGCGCAAAAAATGTTATCAGATGCAATTGTAACGATTCGTAACGAACGCTACGTAATCCCGGTAAAACAAGAATACCGCGGCGTATATGGTGGTATTGTTCACGATCAATCTGCTTCTGGACAAACATTATTTATCGAACCGCAAGTAATCGTGGAATTAAATAACGCACTTCAAGAAGCACGTGTGAAAGAAAAACAAGAAGTAGAACGCATTTTAATGATGTTAACGGAAGAAGTAGCAGTGGAAGCTGATATTGTTTTATCAAACGTAGAAGTAGTTGCAAATCTTGATTTTATTTTTGCGAAAGCTCTTTATGCGAAGCGAATTAAAGCGACGAAGCCAATCGTAAATAATGAACGCTACATGGATTTAAAACAAGCACGCCATCCGCTTATTGATCCGGAAATTATCGTGCCAAATAACATTATGCTTGGTAAAGACTTTACAACAATCGTTATTACAGGACCGAATACAGGTGGTAAAACAGTTACACTGAAAACAGTCGGTATTTGTGTCTTAATGGCGCAATCTGGTCTTCATATTCCAGTAATGGATGAATCAGAGATATGTGTATTTAAAAACATCTTTGCTGATATCGGTGATGAGCAATCGATTGAACAAAATTTAAGTACATTCTCTTCTCATATGGTAAACATTGTAGATATTTTAGAAAAAGCTGATTTTGAAAGTTTAGTCCTATTTGATGAATTAGGTGCTGGGACAGATCCGCAAGAAGGGGCTGCACTAGCGATTTCTATTTTAGATGAAGTATGTAACCGTGGTGCTCGCGTTGTTGCAACGACGCATTACCCAGAATTAAAAGCATATGGATACAATCGTGAGCAAGTTATTAATGCGAGCGTTGAGTTCGATGTGAATACATTAAGCCCAACGTACAAATTATTAATCGGTGTACCAGGACGTAGTAACGCCTTTGAAATTTCGAAGCGTCTTGGTTTGTCTGATCGAGTTATTGATCGCGCTCGTAACCATATTAGTACAGATACGAACAAAATCGAAAATATGATTGCAAAGCTAGAAGAAAGCCAAAAAAATGCAGAGCGCGAACGAAAAGAAGCGGAAGAGCATCGTAAGCAATCTGAAAAACTTCATCGTGAATTACAACGTCAAATTATTGAATTTAACGATGAGCGCGATGAAAAATTATTAAAAGCGCAAAAAGAAGGGGAAGAAAAAGTCGAAGCTGCAAAGCAAGAAGCAGAAGGCATTATTCAAGAACTTCGTCAATTGCGTAAAGCACAGCTTATAAACGTGAAAGACCATGAGCTTATTGAAGCGAAGAGCCGTCTAGAAGGTGCGGCGCCAGAGCTTGTGAAGAAACAAAAAGTAAACGTGAAAAACACAGCGCCAAAACAACAATTACGCGCAGGTGATGAAGTAAAAGTGTTAACGTTCGGTCAAAAAGGTCAATTGCTTGAAAAAGTAAGTGATACAGAGTGGAGCGTACAAATTGGTATTCTGAAGATGAAAGTGAAAGAATCCAATATGGAATACATTAATACACCGAAGCAAACTGAGAAAAAAGCAGTCGCAAGTGTGAAGGGTAGAGATTATCACGTGTCGTTAGAGCTAGACCTTCGCGGCGAACGTTATGAAGATGCAATGATGCGCGTTGAAAAATATTTAGATGATGCACAGCTTGCAAGCTATCCTCGTGTATCAATTATTCACGGTAAAGGAACAGGAGCGCTTCGCCAAGGTGTACAAGATTACTTGAAGAAACATCGCGGTGTGAAAACCTACCGCTACGGTGACATGGGCGAGGGAGGCCTAGGCGTAACAGTTGTCGAATTAAAATAGCAAACAACCAAACAAAAGGGGAAACCATTATATGTTTATGGACAAACTTGCAAAAGTATTGTTAGCTTGTTGCGGAATATTTTTGGTAATTGGGGTTATTTATTTAGTTGTTTTTGCGAAGTGAAGGAGCGTCAATCTTGGCATAATGATATTGCCATGGATTGACGCTTTTAATCTATAAGAAAAGGAACAAAACATGAAAATCAACCAATACATAAGCGAAGCAAAATCCTGCTCAAGACGTGAAACAGACCGTCTCATTAAAGCAGGACGCGCCTGTATTAACGGTGAAGTATGTACGCACGGTGCACTCGTTAATGAAGGTGATATTGTAACGATTGATGGGCAAGTTATTGCAAAAGAAGAGAAAGAAAAGGTGTATATTGCCTTCCATAAACCAGTCGGAATTACTTGTACAGCAGCCGAACATATTGAAGGAAACATTATTGATTATATCGATTATCCAGAACGAATCTTTCCTGTTGGACGATTAGATAAAGCATCGGAAGGACTCATCTTATTAACGAATGACGGTGCGATTGCGAATCAAATTTTGCACGGTGATCATGAGCATGAGAAAGAATATGTTGTCACTGTTGATAAGCCGTTTACAGATTGGTTTATTGATGAGATGTCTGGTGGAGTGAAAATTAAAGATGGAATGACGAAGCCGTGTAAAGTAACGAGAGTCGATCAATCTACATTTCGCATCGTTTTAACGCAAGGAATGAACAGGCAAATTCGTAGAATGAGTCGTGCTTTCGGATTTACTGTAACAAAGCTAAAGCGAGTGCGCATTATGAATATAGAGCTAAATGAGCTTGAAGCTGGAAAATGGCGAGACATTACAGCTAAGGAATTAGAAATATTAATAGGGCAGTTATAGGGAGGAAAGTTTTCTCCCTATATTTTTTTGTCAGAAAAAATAAAACTATTGATTTTTTAAAAAATAGCCCATATAATAAAAAACAACAAGTTTCGACAAGATATTTTATAAAAGTAATGATGAGGACATGAGTTGTTTTTGACGATTCTCAGAGAGGGAAGCCTTAGGCTG
This sequence comes from Bacillus sp. FSL R12-0074, assembly GCF_038005725.1. NCBI lineage: Bacteria > Bacillati > Bacillota > Bacilli > Caryophanales > Bacillaceae > Bacillus > Bacillus sp. FSL R12-0074. The sequence continues at coordinate 4,440,250 of NZ_JBBOTR010000001.1, read as the reverse complement.
TGAGCTTCCTAATACGGAAAGACAAACTTACCACCTCTAAACTTCAAGAGTGAACTGCAGATGCATTGTAATTCTTGGCGGATAAAACCGTTATCAATTTACACGAGCTATAAAATGAGCTTATTTCGTTATAAATTCATTTTATTAGAATAAGGGTGGAACCACGATTTCAACACTCGTCCCTTTGTTAGGGACGGGTGTTTTTTGCGTTCTTTTACGGGGAAGTATGCTTGAAAGAGGATATGTGACGGATTTTAATTCAGAATATTTTGTCAATAAAATAATTAGGAGGTAGTAGAAATGAAATCATCTTTAAAGTTTTCTGAGATGTTTGCAATAAGCTTAATGTTATTTGCACTGTTTTTCGGTGCCGGTAATATGATTTTTCCACCAGCGTTAGGGCAAGGTGCTGGAACAGATGTATGGATCGCGTTATTTGGCTTTATCGTAACAGGTGTAGGACTGCCTTTATTAGGAGTTATTGTTATAGCTCTAAAGGGAGATATTAATGAATTAGCAGGACGTGTACATCCTGTATTCGCGCTAATTTTCATTACTGCAATTTATTTATGTTTAGGCGTATTTGTTAGTGTGCCACGTACAGGGACTGTTGCTTATGAAATGAGTGTTGCACCTTTTTTATCAAGTGAGATAGCTGGTCAATCCTATCCACTTGTTATCTTTACATTTATTTTCTTTGCAGTAACTTTCTATTTAGCATTAAACCCATCGAAATTAGTGGGGCGCATTGGTAAAGTGTTAACTCCAATTTTATTAGCTGTTATTGCAATTATTGTAGCGAAAGCAATTATGACTCCAATGGGAGAGTTTGGTGCCCCTACAGAAGCGTATAGTGCCCCGCTCTTTAAAGGTTTTATTGATGGATATTTAACTTTAGATGGATTAGCAGCACTTGTTTTCGGAAATGTTGTGATCAATGCTTTAAAAGCAAAAGGCATTACAAATAAGAACAGTATTGCGAAAGTAACAATCTTTGCAGGATTTATTGCAGCACTTGGCTTACTTCTTGTTTATTTAGCACTTGCTTACCTTGGAGCTTCAAGTGTTTCACTTGGAATGGGAGCAAACGGTGGAATTATTTTAACAAACGTCGTGAATCATTTATTTGGTAGCTACGGAACATTATTACTAGGTATCGCAATTACAGCAGCATGCTTAACAACTTCTGTCGGTATTGTAGCAGCTTGTGGAGAATATTTTTCTTCGTTATTACCAAAGCTTTCTTATCAAAAAGTCATTTTCATTTTCTCTGTATTAGCATTTATGGTAGCAAATCTTGGTTTAACTCAGTTAAACGCATTAGCATTGCCGATTTTAATTGCAATTTACCCAATTGGTATTGTACTGATCGTATTATCGCTTGTTGAAAACTATATTCGTCTTCCATTAGCTATGTATGTAGGCGGTATTGTAGGCGCATTTGCAATTAGCTTCTTTGATGGATTGCATAATGCAAATCTTCAAGTAGCGGCCCTTGCTCCTATTTTAGATAAAATTCCATTATATAGTGTAGGGATTGGTTGGCTAGTTCCGGGTATCATTGGAATTGCAATTGGATATGTAGTTTCTTTATTTCAAAAGCAAGAAATTGCTGTAGAAAAATAAGGGAAAGAGGCTTTCTTTAAAAGAAAGCCTCTTTTTTTGTAGAAAAATTATATATAGAAGAATTCAGATATTAAAAATTTTATACGTAATATAGTTGACAAAAAAATTACCAGTAGGCTAAGATTGACTTAGTTGTGGAAATATTGGAAGGGAAGAGGTTTTCTATGACTATATCATTTTTGTAAGAAGAGGTGATAGAACGATAGAATTAGGCGGTTTATTTTTTTTTGAAATTAGTTGAGAATGATAATCAATAAAATGATGAAAGAGTTTTATGTTTATTCTTATAGGAAAAATTGGTGGGATTATTTTTTTGTCTATCAATGAGAATGATAATCAATATATTTCTAACTACATAGTGTTACTCGTTATAAAATAGAGATAGAAAGATTATTTTTTTTCTTATATATTGAGAATAATTATCATTTTCAAAAAAGAAAAACAAGGAGGCAGTAAGGTAAATGAGAAAGTTTTCGGTATTACCCGCTTTTATTATGACATTCGTATGTATGCTAGCTTTTCTCGTAGTGCCATTCGGACAAGTTTCGGCAAATGTAGCTGACGGTACTTACGATATTAACTATGTCATACAAAAAGCAGAAAATGATTCAGCTTCAATGGCAAATGATTATTTTGAAAAACCAGCTAAGTTAATTGTAAAAAATGGTGAGATGAGAGTACAAATTCCTATGAATCATAGTGCTTGGATTACAGAATTTAAAGCACCAGAGAACGGGAACTTTGTTGATGCAAAAGTTGTTAGTAAAGATGAATCTGCAGATAAAAGAACTGTAGAGTTTAAAATAGACGACTTATCTAAACCAGCAGCTGTAAAAATTCATGTTGTTGTACCGAACGTAAATTATGACCATAACTACACAATTCGCTTTGCGTTTGATGCAAATGTAAAAGCAGTAGGTGGAGAGAATAAGGCAACTGCTGCAACAAAAAATGAAGATCAAACTCAAAAAAATACACAAGTAAAAGAAGAAGTGAAGAAAGAAGAGAGCAAAGAAACAAACAAAGATGTAAATAAAGGAACAAATGAAAGTGGGAAAGCTGAAAAAACAGATAACCCAAAAACAAGTGATGAAGCACGTATCGGATTATTTGCAGCATTACTTCTTATTTCAGGTGTTTTCTTAATTCGTAAAGTACGTCAAAACTAAATAAAGGAGCGGTATTCTATTGAATAAATATCTTAAAATTGTTGTTGCGATGTTTTTAATGGTATTTACATTCGCATCAACATTACAACCCCTTGCAGTTCAAGCTGCTAGTCAACTAGCTGACGGTGAATATTCAATCGGTTTCAAAGTTCTTAAAGACACATCAGATGAAGAATCTATGATGAATCAATACTCTGTAAGTCCAGGAACTTTAAAAGTGAAGAATGGGAAAAAGAAAGTATCCTTTACGTTAGAACATAGTTCATGGATTACAAAGTTTGAAACGGAAAAAAGTGGTCAGTTTGTTGCGACAAATGTAATTAGTGAAGATCAAGAAAAAGATACAAGAGTCGTAGAATTTGATGTGGACGATGTAGAGAAGGTATTAAATGCGAAAGTAAAAGTAGACATTGATTTTTTTAATTATCATCATGACTATGATGTGCGTATTGCATTTGATCAAAATAGTATTACACCGATTCATGTAGAACAACCAAATGAAAAAGAGGACCCAGCTAATAAGCCAGATCCAAATGAAAATCCGGATCCGAGTCAGAAGCCCGACCAAAAGCCTGACCCAGATCAACAACCAAATTCTAACACAATTAAAGATGGAGAGTACAGCATTCCATTTAAAGTGTTAAAAGATCAAACAGATGAAGAATCTAAGATGAATACTTACATGGTAAATCCAGGGGTATTAAAAGTAGAAAACGGTAAGAAAAAAGCAATTGTAACGTTAAAAAATAGCTCATTAATTAAAAATTTCCAAACGGAAAAAGATGACGCATTTGCTGATGCAAAAGTAGTGAGTGAAGATAAAGAAAAAGATACAAGAGTAGTAGAGTTTGAAGTAGACGATTTATCTAAAAAACTAAATACAAAAGTATTTATTGAAGTGGCATCACAAGGTTACAAGCAAACACATAATGTACAACTTTTATTTGAACAAGATAAACTTGAACAAATTAAAAATGAAGAGAAACAACCGGAAGTAGAAAAACCAGATACTGAAACAATTAAAGATGGAGAGTACAGCATTCCATTTAAAGTGTTAAAAGATCAAACAGATGAAGAATCTAAGATGAATACTTACATGGTAAATCCAGGGGTATTAAAAGTAGAAAACGGTAAGAAAAAAGCAATTGTAACGTTAAAAAATAGCTCATTAATTAAAAATTTCCAAACGGAAAAAGATGACGCATTTGCTGATGCAAAAGTAGTGAGTGAAGATAAAGAAAAAGATACAAGAGTAGTAGAGTTTGAAGTAAACGATTTATCTAAAAAACTAAATACAAAAGTATTTATCGAAATGGCATCAAGAAACTATAAGCAAACACATGATGGGCAACTTTTATTTGAACAAGATAAGCTTGAACAAATTAAAAATGAAGAGAAACCAGAAGTAGAAAAACCAGATGGAAACAAAAATCCAGATGCTGAAACAATTAAAGATGGTGAATACAGTATCAATTTCAAAGCTTTAAAAGATCAAACAGAAGAAATTTCAATGATGAACACGTATACAAAGAGTCCAGGCGTTTTAAAAGTGAAAGATGGTAAAAAATATGTATCATTCACATTAACGAATAGCGCTTGGATTACAAAGTTTGAATTTGATAAAAATGGTTCGTTTGTTGATGCGAGTGTATTGAGTGAAGATACGAAAGCTGATACGCGTGTAGTGGAAGTGGAAGTAGCAGATTTATCGAAAAAATTAAACGCAAAAGTAAAAGTCGACATCGATTCAATGAATTATCATCATTTCTATGATATTCAATTTGCATTTGATAAAGATAGCATTAAACCGTTAGATAACCAAGGCAATAATACAACAATTGATCCAAACGCTCTTAAAGACGGTGAATACAGCATTGGCTTTAAAGTATTAAAAGATCAAACAGAAGAAATATCAATGATGAATACATACACAAAAAGCCCAGGTGTATTGAAAGTAAAAGATGGTAAGAAATATGTATCGTTTACATTAACAAATAGTACATGGATTACAAAGTTTGATTTTGAGAAGAATGGCTCGTTCGTTAATGCAAAAGTATTAAGTGAAAATAAAGAGCAAAATACAAGAGTAGTAGAAGTAGAAGTAAATGATTTGTCTAAAAAATTAAATGCAAAAGTAAAAGTAGATATTGATTCAATGAATTATCACCATTTCTACGATGTTCAATTTGTATTTGATCAAGATAGTATCAAAGCTTTAGGGAACCAAGGTGGAAACGATAACCAAGGTGGAAACGATAACCAAGGCGGAAACGACAACCAAGGCGGAAACGATAACCAAGGTGGAAACGACAATCAAGGTGGAAATAATACACCGAAAGTAATAGTTGATCCGAAAAATTTAGTAGATGGTCAATATGATATTACATTTAAAGTGTTAAAAGACAAAACAGAAGAACTTTCAAAGATGCATGACTATACTGTAAATCCAGCAAAATTAATCGTTAAAGATGGTAAAAAGTACATTGAGATGACGCTGAAAAATAGTGCGTGGATTACGAAATTCCAAACAGAAAACAATAGTCTTTTTGCTGATGCAAAAGTAGTAAGTGAAGATAAAAATGCAAATACGCGAGTAGTACAATTTGAAGTAGAAGATTTATTTAAAAAATTAAATGCAAAAGTGAAAGTAGACATTGATGAGATGAACTACCACCACTTCTACGATGTCCAAATTCAATTTGATACAAATAATATTGGTGCGTTAGGGACGATTAAAGAGGATCCAAAAAATGATCCGAACAATCCAGTGATTACACCGAAAGTAGATAATGTAAAAAAAGTAGATAATCCTGATTTTAACCGAAATGCAGATGATAAGAAGAAAAAAGAAGATACAAAGAATGATTCGAAAAAAGAGAAAAACTCAAAAACAGCAGATACAGCACAACTTGGTTTATACATGGTGCTACTGCTCGGTTCACTTGCTTTACTAGTTCGAAAATATAGAGCAGGTAGATTGTAATTTTTAGAGTCTTGATGCATGTCCGCATGCATCAAGACTTGTTTCATATTGTATTGAAAGGAGTGGTGATTGCGAGTGAAGAAAATTGCGAGTGTACTAATGGCTATTATTTTATTAGTAAGTATAGCTGGGTGCTCATCACCAAAAAAAGAAACAGCGAAGCAGGTAAAGAGTGAGGGTAAAGAGAGGATTGTCGCAACGACAGTTGCTGTTACTGAAATTATGGATGCGTTAGAAGTAGATTTAATTGGTGTACCAACAAGTACTAAAGATTTACCAAAGAGATATAAAGGTTTACCTGAAGTTGGGAATCCGATGAGTCCTGATATGGAAAAGGTAAAATCATTAAAGCCGTCAGAAGTATTATCCGTGACAACACTTGAATATGAATTAAAGCCAGTTTTTGATGGTGTAGGTATGAAAGCAAACTTTTTGGATCTAACAAGTTTAAAAAATATGCAAAATTCCATTAGTAATTTAGGTAAGCAATATGGACGTGAAAAGCAGGCTGAAGCAGTTGTAACTAAGTTAGATAACAAGGTTGCAGAGATTCAAAAAGCAGTAAAGGGAAAGAAAGAACCGACAGTGCTTATTTTATTAGGTGTACCGGGGAGTTATTTAGTAGCAACAGAGCATTCTTATATTGGAGATTTAGTGAAACAATTAGGTGGTAAAAACATTGTACAAGGTGAACAAGTAGAGTATTTAGCTTCTAATACAGAGTATTTAAAAAAAGCTGATCCAGACATTATTTTACGAGCGGCACATGGTATGCCTGATGAAGTTGTAAAAATGTTTGATAAAGAATTTAAAACAAATGATATTTGGAAACACTTCGCTGCAGTTAAAAATAATCGTGTTTACGATTTAGAAGAGCGTTTATTTGGAACGACAGGAAATTTAGCAGCGACTGAAGCGCTAGATGAATTGAAAAAAATGATGTATCCGTGATGCATTTTAATATAAAGGAAGATTAGCATGAATAAAAAATTTTGGAGTTTCTTTATTGTTACTGTATTACTCATCATTATGACATTGTTGTCAGCGACGAAAGGTAGTTTAGAAGTAGGTATTATTGACCTTGTACAAGGAATATTTACAGGGGCAAATGAAGATGTTGAAGTGATTAAAGATTTACGTTTCCCACGTATTATTATTGCACTATTTACTGGAGCAGCTCTTGCTGTTTCGGGCGTGCTCTTCCAAGCTGTCATGAAAAATCCACTTGCTGATGCTGGGGTAATCGGGATATCTTCAGGAGCAAGTTTTATGACACTTGTTATTATTACGCTATTCCCGCAATTCTTTTTCTGGACGCCGGTATTCGCCTTTCTAGGTGGTGCGTTTGCGTGTTATCTCGTTTATTCGTTTTCATGGAAATCAGGATTAAGTCCGCTTCGCATTATTTTAATTGGTATTGCCATTAATGCGATGTTCACTGGATTAAATGAATCGTTCATTACGATTTGTGGATACTTCATTAAGAGTATTAAGCAAACGACGACTTCTAATATAACGATGAAGACGTGGGGCGATGTAGAAATAATGGTTACTTATGGAACAATTGGTCTTATTCTTGCACTGTTTGTCGGAGCTTGGTGTAACTTATTATCTCTACAAGATAAGACTGCAAAAAACTTAGGCTTGCACGTGACGAGAGTTCGTCTTATTATTTCTGCCATTGCAGTACTCTTAGCGGCAGTATCAACAGCAATTGCAGGTGTTATCGCTTTCGTAGGATTACTCGTTCCGCACATTTCAAGACAACTAGTTGGTTCAGACCATAAAGCATTAATTCCATTTTCTGCTCTTGCAGGGGCGTTATTAATTTTGACGGCGGATACGATTGGAAGGTTAATTGTGCCACCTAACGAAATTCCAGCAGCGACGATTATGGCAGTTATTGGTGGCCCATTCTTAATATTCTTGCTTAGAAAGAGTGATAAAGTTCATGGAAATTAAAAATGTAACCTTTTCGTACGATAATGTAACGGATCGATTAAAGTCGGTTAGTAGTGAAATAGAGATTGGTAAAATTACAACAATTATTGGACCAAACGGTTGCGGGAAATCAACATTACTTGGTGTGATGTCAAGAAATCACGATCCTCGTAGTGGAGAGGTAATACTTGATGGGAAGGCGATTAGCCAATATAAACCGAAAGAGTTTGCTAGAAAGTTAGCCGTTGTCCATCAACAAAATGAAGCACCGGCAGATATGACGGTAGAGAAATTAACAAGCTTTGGCCGTATGCCTCATAAAAATATATTTTCTTCGCAAACTGATGAAGATAGAGAAGCAATAGAAAGGGCTTTAGCATGTACGAATTTGCTAAGTAAACGTGATAAGGAAATTCATGCTTTATCTGGTGGAGAAAGACAGCGTGTTTGGATTGCCATGACGTTAGCTCAGAAGACGCCAATGCTCTTTTTAGATGAACCGACAACATATTTAGATATTTATTATCAACTTGAAATATTAGAGTTAGTAAAAGAATTAAATGAAGCACAAGGATTGACAATCGTTATGGTATTACACGATATTAATCAGGCGATTCGCTATAGTGATCATATCATTGTTATGAAAGACGGCGAAATTGTTACAAAAGGCAAGCCGAATGATGTTGTGACAGAAAGTATGATAAAGACGATATACGGTGTAGATGTCGTTGTAAAGCAAGATGAAGATACAGGATTGTATATGGTCCCAATGGGTATTTAAACATGCGAACAATCCGTTTTGAGGTGATAATTTGAGTAGCAAAAAAGAAAGGAAGAAGAATTCTTTTTTTCAACGAATACTTACAGTTGTTTTTTTAGGTACCTTTTTCTATTCAGTATATGAATTAGGTGATATTTTCATGGATTACTATGAAAATCGTAAAGTAATGGCCGAAGCACAAAACATTTATGAAAAAAGTCCGATGGAAGAGCAATCACAAGACGGGGAAGTACGTAAACAGTTCAAAGTTCTGCAGCAAATTAACCAAGAAATAGTTGGATGGATTACGATGGATGATACACAAATTAATTATCCAATCGTTCAAGCAAAAGACAATGATTACTATTTATTTCGAAATTATAAAGGTGAAGATATGAGAGCAGGAAGCATTTTTATGGACTATCGTAATGATGTGAAATCTCAAAATCGAAATACTATTTTATATGGTCACCGTATGAAAGATGGTTCTATGTTTGGAAGTTTAAAGAAAATGTTGGATGAAGATTTCTTCATGTCGCATCGTAAATTATATTACGATACATTATTTGAAGGATATGATCTTGAAGTGTTTTCGGTGTATACAACAACAACTGATTTTTATTACATTGAAACGGATTTTAGTAGTGATACGGAATACACATCATTTTTGGAGAAAATTCAAGAAAAATCGCTGTACAAAACGGATACAAAAGTGACAGAAAGTGATCAAATCGTAACACTTTCGACGTGTGACTATGCACTTGATCCAGAAGCGGGAAGATTAGTAGTACATGCGAAACTAGTAAAAAGACATTAAATAAAAAAAGTATAGAATATGAGAAGTGGTAACACTCTTCATATTCTATACTTTAAAAAAGAAATATGCTTACTGTGCTGCAGCCATTGGCATACGTACAACTTTTACATCATAGTAAGCAATTTTATTATCAAGAATATAGTCTGGCATCCCGCCTTGATGTGAGTGAGCATCTTTAAATGCTGAGCTCTTTGTCCAACCTTGGAAATCTTCTTTTGCATTCCAGCGAGTGCTAATTGTTACTTCATCATAATCAACTGTATTGTGCGTTAAAAGAACTTCTAATCCTAAAAATCCTGACATTGTTTCGACTTTACCTACTTTATTAAAACGCTCAATTAATTTATGGCCATTTCCCTTTGTAATTTTAGTTGTATTTGTAACAATAATCATGTTTATTCCTCCTATAAATGTAGCCTTTATTTTCAAGAACTCATATATATTAAATGATAATGAAAATCATTATCATTGTCAATGGTAATTTTCATATAAATGTAGAATTAAGGATGAATTTACTATTATATAAATAATTTGACCATATAGTTAATGAAGTTATATATTATTAAAATAAAACAAAATAAGAAATATACACAAGCAAAGTATGGTTTATACCTTGCTTTCGCAATACTATGAACAAGGAGGGTATTATGGTCGAATCACTGTTACTTAGTATCGTTATTATTATTACACTAGGCATCGCCTCACAATGGACTGCATGGCGCTTCCAGCTCCCTGCTATTGTTGTTATGGCAGTTGCCGGATTATTAATTGGTCCAGTTTTCGGTATTATTAATCCAAAAGAGGTGCTTGGAGATGTTTTTAGTCCACTCGTATCACTTTCTGTTGCCATTATATTGTTTGAGGGTAGTTTAAGTTTAGATGTACGTGAACTGAGGGGACTATCAAAACCAGTATTTCGTATTGTTACGTTTGGTGCGTTTATTGCTTGGATTGCTGGCTCACTTGCAGCTCATTACGTCGCTGGATTAGATTGGGCGGCTGCATTTATTATTGGAGGACTTTTTATTGTGACAGGTCCAACTGTAATTATTCCGTTGTTACGCCAAGCACGATTAAAGCCAAGGACAGCTGCAATTTTAAAGTGGGAAGGGATTATCGTTGATCCGTTTGGAGCATTACTTGCTGTATTCGCCTTTCAAATTGTAAATTTCTTAACGAAAGAAAATGTACACTTACATACGTTACTATATTTCTTTGCAGGTTCGTTATTTGCAATGGTACTTGGGTATGCGTTTAGTATTTTTATGAGTTATATGATTTTAAAAGGGAAAGTACCAGAATATTTAAAGGCACCGATTTTGCTCGTTACGGTATTACTATGCTTCGGCATTGCAGATGAAGTCATGCATGAAACAGGTATGCTAGCCGTAACAGTAATGGGGATTACACTTGCACGGATGAAGAAATATATTTCTTCTATCGGTGATATTCGTCATTTTAACGAAAATATTTCCGTACTATTAACATCGACTGTTTTCATCATCTTAACAGCATCACTTCCAAGAACGACGATTATGGAGATTTTTAGCTGGCCTATTATTAGCTTCGTACTTATGATGATATTTGTTGTTCGTCCTTTATCAATTTGGGTATCGACAATCGGAACAGAGTTAACAAGATCAGAAAGGGCGCTAGTTGGTTGGATTGCGCCGCGAGGTATTGTTGCATTAACGGTTTCAAGTTACTTTGCGACGGAGTTATTACAAGAAGGGTATAAAGATGCTTCTATATTAACAGCACTTACATTTGCACTCGTAATTACGACCGTTTGTGCTCATGGATTTTCAATTGGATTTTTAGCAAAAAAATTAGGATTAGCGAATACACAGCCACCAGGTATTTTAATTTCAGGAGCTAGTACATTCTCAACTGCATTCGCTATGCATTGTAAAGAGATGGGGATTCCGAGCTTAATCGTAGATGTATCGGAAGAACATTTGCAATGCGCAAAGGTGAAAGGGCTTAATACATATAACGGCCAAGTACTCTCAGAGCAGTTGCAATTTGAAGTAGATATGAATCAGTATGAATACTTAATTTCAGTTACAGATACGGATTCTTACAATGTATTAGTCGCAAACACATATGTACCGCAGTTTGGACATCATAATACATTTTTACTTCCGATTCATGATGTGGAAAAGATTGAGCAAGAACGCATCTCTCTTTCGAAAAAAGCTCATTTACTGTTTGGTCAAAATGAAATTTATGAAGAGTTAGATAGAAAAATTGAAGAGGGTTATACATTTAAAACGATACAAGTTGAGGAAGAACAAAAAATTAATAAAAAAGAGAGCGATTCAGAGGATGTAATATTATTTATTCGTCACGATGATGGTAGTCTTACTTTTTCAACATTGTATAAATATATAGCGGTTATACCAGGAGATGAGCTAGTTGTACTAGCAAAGCAATAATATGGTATAGTGAAACGAGGCTTTTTTCAGCCTCGTTTTTTACATTGCTTCCTACTAATTAGAAAGCATTCAAATGGAAAGGAAGACATTACATGCGATCTGAAGTAACTATAAAAATAAAACCGAAGTTTATAAAAGAAATTAAAAGTGGATATCCACTTATTTTAAAAGATGCTATTCAAAATTTAAATGATGTACGTGAAGAAGGAACAATCATCAACGTAGTAGATGAGAAGAACCAATTCATCGGAAAAGGCTATTATGGAAAACAAAATAAAGGATATGGATGGATTTTAACGAGAAAAGAGAAAGAGCAAATTAATCAACCTTTCTTTGAAAGTAAAATCAAATCTGCTTTACATAAACGAAAAGATTTTTATAAATCAAATGATACAACAGCATTTCGTGCCCTGAATGGTGAGGGCGATGGCCTTGGTGGTTTAATCATCGATTATTATGACGGCTATTACGTAATAAGTTGGTATAGTGAAGGGGTTTATACTTTCCGCGATGAGATTATAGCAGCACTTCAAAAAGTAGCAAATTTCAAAGGGATTTATGAGAAAAAGCGTTTTGATACGAAAGGGAAATACATTGAAGGTGATGATTTTGTCGCAGGAGAGCGCGGTGAGTTCCCACTTATCGTAAAAGAGAACGGTGTAAACTTTGCTGTATATTTAAATGACGGGGCGATGGTTGGTGTGTTTTTAGATCAGCGTAACGTTCGAAAACAAATTCGTGATAAATATGCAAAAGGAAGAACGGTTTTAAATATGTTCTCTTATACCGGGGCTTTCTCTGTATTTGCAGCGCTTGGCGGAGCGAGTAAAACAACGAGTGTGGACCTTGCAAATCGTAGTTTAAGTAAAACGATTGAGCAGTTTAGTGTAAATGAAATTGATTATGAAGCACAAGATATTATTGTAGAAGATGTATTTCTATATTTCAAATATGCAGCTAAGAAAAAGATGAAATTTGATATGGTTGTACTTGATCCCCCAAGCTTTGCACGCTCGAAAAAATATACGTTCAGTGCAGCGAAAGATTATAAAAACTTATTAAAAGAAACAATTGCCATTACAGAAAATAACGGTATTATCGTTGCTTCTACAAATTGTAGCGCATTCGATATGAAAAAGTTTAATGGCTTTATCGATACAGCATTTAAAGAAATGAACGGTAAATATAAAATATTAGAAGAACATTCTTTACCAGAAGATTTCCGTACAATTGATCAATTTAAAGAGGGAGACTATTTAAAAGTAGTTTTCATCGAAAAAATTAAAGGTTAATGAAAATAAGAAAAGGAGCTCAAGTTTAAATGAGCTCCTTTTCTTATTGAATGATATTTTGGACTCTGCCAACTTGCCCATCCTGCAATCGTACTTTAATGCCGTGCGGATGAGAGGGTGAGTTCGTTAAAATATCTTTTACAATTCCTCTTGTTAGCTTACCTGTACGTTGATCTTGTTTTAATACAATATCGACTTCAAGACCTGATGAAATGTTAGATCGTTTTTGCCCGTTCATTTATACACCTGTACGTCTACGTTGGTTGTTTGTTTTCTTCGTTTGTTGGTTTTGTAATTTTTTCGTTTCTTGACTTTGACTTCCATTATTTGAGCCGTTTCCATTTCCTTGCTTTTTCTTCGCAAGTTTTTCGCGCATTAAATCAGCTAAGCTTACTTTTTTGTTTTCTGACATGATAAGTCTCCTTTATATAAAGTTAATTATGAACAATCGTAGTGAATTTCATCATATCATTGTTAAGGAAGGAAGGGAAGTTGGTTTGAAAATTCATATAATTCTTTCCAGCATTCATTCGTTACGATACAATTAAATTGTTAATGTTTGTTAAAAAAGGGGATAGAAATATGTCACATCATATTTTATTAGTTGAAGATGACATCTCAATTCAAGAGATGGTTGAAACATATTTAGTAAAAGAAGGTTTTCAAGTTACAATCGCATCTGATGGAGAAGAAGGAGTTAACGCATTTTTAAAAGGTTCATTTGATTTGATTATCCTCGATATTATGATGCCAAAGTTAGATGGCTTAGAGGTTGTGCGAATCATTCGAGAAAAAAGTGCCGTTCCGATTTTAATGATGTCAGCGAAAGATACAGATGTTGATAAAGCTGTTGGATTAGGACTTGGAGCAGATGATTACATTTGTAAGCCGTTTTCTATGATTGAACTAGCTGCACGTGTAAAAGCGGGTATTCGGAGGTCTACAAAGTATTCGGCTGTGGAATCAAAAGATGAGGCGATTCAGATTGGTGATTTAATAATTGACCCAATTAATTTTACTGTGGAGAAAAAGGGAAGACAGCTTAAACTTACTTTAAAAGAATTTGAGATTTTAAAGCTATTCGTGAAGAATCAAAATCGTGTTTTTACGAAAGCACAAATATATACGCTTGTTTGGAATGAAGAATATTATGGTGATGATAATGTTATTAATGTTCATATGAGAAGATTACGTGAGAAAATTGAAAGTGATCCATCTAATCCAGAATATATTAAAACATTATGGGGCATCGGCTATAAGTTGGAAGTGATGTAGTATGGTTGTATTTTTAACAGTGGTGATTATTATATTGCTTATCGTTATTTACGTGCAATATAAAATTAGGAAAAATAGTAGTAGGAATTTACGCTACACGTATGAGAAGTTAAATCGAATTGTAAAAGAACAAACTGGTGAGAAGCTATTAATTATGACAGATGATCTAGAATTGCAAAAGTTATTAGTGGCGATTAATCATTTATTAGATGCAAAACAGAAAACGAATGCAGATCATGCGAAAGTAGAAATTTCGATGAGAAAAATGCTTTCAAATATTTCACATGATTTGAAAACACCACTAACAGTTATTCTTGGATATACCGAAATGTTAAATAAGGATAAAACGATAAGTGAGGAAGAGCAGCAAATATTACTCGAAAAGGTGCATGTAAAAACACTAGAAGTGATGGAATTGATTCATAAGTTTTTTGATTTAGCAAAATTAGAATCCGGTGACAAAGCAATCGAGATGACAAAAGTAAATATGAATGAAGTTTGCCGCGAGAAGATTTTATCTTTTTATGATTTAGTGACGACGAAAGGTTTTCATGTCCATATTGATATAGCAGAAAGAAATATATATGCACTTGGAAATGTAGAAGTATTAGGCAGAGTATTGAATAATTTAATATCAAATGCGATTACATATGGGGACGATGGAAAGACACTTGGTATGACTTTAAGAGATGATGAAACGAGTGTGTATATAGACGTATGGGATAAAGGAAAAGGAATTGATGAATCTCATATTGATAAAGTGTTTGAGCGTATGTACACACTTGAAGATTCAAGAAATAGATTGTACCAAGGAAGTGGTCTAGGGTTAACGATTACGAAAAGGCTTGTGGAAGCGATGGATGGAGAAATTTATCTTTCTAGTAAGCCGTATGAAAAAACGGTTTTTACAGTTTTATTAACAAAGATGCAGTTTTAGCTTGTAGAGAAGTAGATTCTACAAGCTTTTTTGAACGTAAGGAATTTGTAAGGAACGGGTAAGAAAAAAGAGATTTTCGTTGTCTATTATAGAAATATAGAGCAGTGCGAAAGGGGAAAGTGACATGACATATATATTAAAAACGAACCAGTTAACGAAAGTGTTTAAAGGGAAAGAAGTTATTTCTAGTGTTAATATGCATGTGAAAAAAGGAGAGATTTACGGCTTTTTAGGACCGAACGGCGCGGGTAAAACAACGATTATGAAAATGATTACAAATTTAATAAAACCGACGAGCGGTGATATTGAAATTTTCGGTGAGAAGTTAACAGATACATCTTATGAAGTATTAAAAAGAATGGGGACAATTATCGAATATCCAATCTTTTATGATAAATTAACGGCGAAGGAAAACTTAGAATTACATTGTGAATATATGGGGTATTACGATAAAAACGCAATTGATCATGCTTTAAATTTAGTAAAACTGCACGGTATAGATGATAAAAAAGTAAAAGATTTTTCATTAGGGATGAAGCAACGACTTGGTATTGCAAGGGCGATCATGACAAAGCCAGAACTACTCATTTTAGATGAACCGATTAATGGTTTAGATCCAATTGGTATTAAAGAGTTACGAGACTTATTTAAAATGCTCTGCAAAGAATATGGCATTACGTTATTAGTCTCTAGTCATATTTTAGGTGAGATGGAACAAATGGCAGATACAATCGGTGTGATTCAAAATGGAAAACTAATAAAAGAAGTTTCGATGAAGAGTATTAACGGAAAACAAACAGAGTACATTGAAATCACTGTTCCTGATGTGAAGCGTGCAGCTTATATTTTAGAAGATAAACTCGCTATAAAAAATTACAAAATAATGAGTGGAAACATGATTCGTGTGTATGAATTGAAGGCGACGCAGCAAGCCATTTCAAAAGCACTCATTATGAACGATGTAGAAATTGAAAGTATTAATAAGAAACATAGTTCTTTAGAGGAGTATTTCTTAAATGTAATGGATGGAGAGGGCATTCATGCTTAATGGATTGTTAGTGAATATAGTAAGTGGATTGATCGTAATGTTCATAAGTGGGATTTTATATTATAGAAAACCTGAGCGGAAATGGATTTTAATTTTATTAGTGATAGGAATGTTAAGCGTAGTTACTGCTGGAATTAGAATGTTAGTAGCGTAGAGGCAGTTATATAAGGAATGGAGGCATGGTTTACATGTTTAAATTAATGAAGCTTGAATGGAAGAAACATCAATTATCTAGTTATTTTAAAAGTGTAGCAATTTGTATTATAGCAATTTTCACCGTAGTAAACCTCATGGCGTTGGGAGCGAAAGACGAGGTAGATGGGCTATTCTCTGACTTCACGCAACAAATGGTTTTAATAAACACTGTTATTAGGATAACATTCATTATTTTTAGTTCGGTCATTTTATCACGTTTAGTAATTGATGAGTATAAGAACAAAACAATACAACTATTGTTTATGTACCCACTGCAAAGAAAAATGCTAATGAGGGCGAAATTAACAATTGTTTTTTGTTTTTGTTTTGTGAGCACGATTATCGCTACTTTCAGTATTAGTTTACTCGTATATTTTGTGAGTCCAATGATGGGGCTGATTGAAACGCCAGCTACGATAGGTGAAATAATAGCTATCGTTCCAGCTACTTTTATAAATGCATTTATGATATCTGGTATAAGTTTAATTCCTTTATTTTTTGGGATGAGAAAGAAATCGACACCGACAACAATTACTTCTGCAGTAATAATTGGGATGCTAATTAGTAGTAACTTTGGTTCTGGAAACGGTCAAGTAAGTATGTTTAATTTTATCGCTATCCCAATAGTGCTCTGTTTATTAGGGATTTTTATTAGTTATCTTTCATATCGTAAAATCGACAAGATTGATGTGGCGTGAAGCAAGCTTAAAACAACAACGAACTGGGGTATGAATAGTGAAAAAAATAATAGTAATTGCAATTTTACTTATTACAATTACAATTGCTAGTGTAGTTTTTGGTTTTAAGGTGTTTCAGGGGAAAGATTTTAAGAAAGAAAAGTCTTTTGAGATAAATAATATAAAAGAAATAGAAGTAGACAATGAAAACTGGGATATTGAATTTAAAAGTACAGACTCTAATAAAATAGTAGTTTCCGCCCAAGGTCAACAAGTAGATAAAGAGATAGATCCCGTCAAAATAGAAAATGACGGTAATAAAGTTGTGATTAAGCAAAAACAAAAGGCGACCAGATTTTTTAATGGTTTTACGTTTCGGAAGAAAAATAGCATATCTATAGCTGTTCCGAAGAAAGAAATAGATAAAATTGTATTAAATAATAAATCGGGTGATGTGAAAATAAGCGATATAGCAGTGAAACATATCGTCACAAAAAGCAAGTCTGGAGATGAAATGATTGTAGGACTATCCGCAGAGAAAGGTGAATTCATATCGCAAAGTGGAGAGTTAGTTGTAAAAGATAGTTCAGTACAAGAGTTAAATATAAAGTCTACGACTGGTGATAACTATATAACAAATGTAAGTAACTCAAATATGAACATCACTTCAACATCTGGGGAAGTATTACTGAAAGATATGAAAGAAGGAAAATCATTATTTGTAGAAACAAAATCAGGAGATATTGGCGTAAGGTATAAAGGTGTTCCGGCTTTATTGAAACTTACGGCTAAAAGTAATTCGGCTGACATAATGGTGAATTTAAACGGACTTAAGAAAGATAAAAATACAGAAAAGATAAAAGAAGGAACCATCGGTGATGCAAAAAATGATGTGAAGATTTTAAGTGAAACAGGGGTAATTTATATCGATTAAAATTTAAATAAAAGGAGGACTATCATGCTACGTCTTATGAAGCTAGAATTGAGGAAGTTTAAGCTTGGATGGTATGTGAAGAGAGCGGTTATTGCGAATATCGTTATACTGGCACTACTAATCTTCGTTAGTATCGTTGCTCAAATAGAAGGGGATCCAAAAATAAGGGATCCGCAGATAATTTTGTCGATGGCTAGTGCGTTAGTAAGAGCAACATTTATTATTTTTGGTGGCGTACTAATAGCCAAGTTAATAATTGATGAATATAAAAGTAAAACAATACTACTCATGTTTTCTTATCCAATTAACCGAAAGAAAATGCTGGCTAGTAAGTTGGCTATTACAGCGACATTAACATTTATAACAGTTATTTTATCGAACATTTTAGTGGTAGGAATTTTCTTTGGGATAGATAGTTATTTTTCAATTCTTCCTAATTCATTCACAGTAGATCAATTGATTCAAGAAGGGATAAATCTTATTCCTTTAGCCATTGCCACGGCAGGAATAAGCTTAATTCCTCTATATTTCGGGATGCGTAAACGTTCTGTGCCAGCTACAATCGTTTCTTCTATTATCGTTGTATTAATCGCAATTAATAACCCTCCCATATTTCCTATAGCGACGTTTCTTCCTCTTCAATTCACATTTGCAGCGATTGGAGTTGCGATTGCATATTACGGAATTAAAAATATAGAGAAGGAAGATATAACAGTATGACAAGAATACGTAAAAAAGAGTTGGCGTTATACCAACTCTTTTTTGTATATGTATGCTTCGTTACTACTCTGTAAATTTATAGTGTTTGCTTAAATACTCTTGCACTCCTGGAGAAATGTTAAAGTTATTAGAACCTTTATATTCGATAGTAAACTCTCCGTCTTTACTTGTTTCAAAGGAGATTGCATAGCTATTCATTTTAGCATCGTAAGAAGTATTTTTGACTTCTGCATCTAGATCAAAGTATTTTGTAATATATTCTTTTGATTCCGTAACTGCTGTTTGTTTTCCCCAAGGGGTACCATAACTTGTGAAATAAAGAGATACAGTTATAACTCCAATGATAGAAGTTAGTAAGAGAGTTCTTATTGTTATTTTTTTGTTTTTTGTATTCAATTTAGTTCCCTCCAATTAATATGAATTTATCTTAACGTATTTTCTCATAAAATACCATTTAGTAGAAAATAGTTTCACATGAAACAAGTTACAGAAAAAGACAAGGTGCATAAACACCTTGTCTTTTTCTGTCGTTACATTTGGGGAGCTTCCATTCCAGTGGCAGCCCATTCTTCTTTTGCAGGACCATATACGCCAGGGATTGTTAAGCCAGCTTGACGCATTAAAACAGTCATCTGTCCGCGGTGGTGATTTTGATGATTGATGAGTGTCATTAAAAATATAGAATTCGGCATAGGACGACCAAAGAAGTTATTAATAGTAGCTAAGTCTTTATCAGTCCACTCACTTTGAAGTGCTTCAATAAAAGCCGTATTCACTTTGCGATACCCATCTGCAATTGTTTTTGCTGAAGTTGGTACAGGATAATCTTTCGTTTCTCCTTCAAACTTAAGTCCTGTCCCTGATAGCATAACAGGAAGTGCTGTAACGATATGCCAAGCGACTCTCCCTAAAGTCCAGTGCCCAGGTGCAATTTCTTGTGATAAAGATTCATCGGTTAATGCATAAAGCATCTTCTGAGTAGACTCAGCCTCGTATGTCCATGATGTTAAAAAATCTTCAATAGTTTGGTACATAGTTATCCCTCCTGTTTTTCGCTCGTATATTAAATTCGTGAGAGATAATATAATCCCTGTTTCATAAGCGATACTTAATTAAGCATTGCTACAATATAAAAATAATTAGAAAATATTTGTAAAAGTGTCAGAAAACATATCTTTTTATTCGTATATGTAATGAATAAAGAATAGAGTAAAGAGTAGTGATAAGGGTGAAGGATATAGAAATAGTAGAAGGTCTTCGAAAACAAGAAATGTTAGCGTTACATACAGTCATTGATCAATATGGAGATTTAATTTATAAGGTGGTTCATAGTGTTTTAGATACGGCACATAGTAAGGTGCTAGTGGATGAATGTGTTGACGATATTTTATTCATCGTTTGGTACAACATTAATAGTTATGATAAAAATCGTGGAAAGTTTAGAAATTGACTTATATCTGTTGCGAAATTTAAAGCCATTGATTATAAACGAAAAAGTAATAAGGTCTATCAATTACAAGAGTTTCAGCAAAAAATATATGTAGAAGGAAAAAATGTTAATTTAACAAAATATGAGGGTATTTTAAGTGTTAATATTTTTTGGGAATTTTGACGAAATAATAACGATTTATACGGATTTTAATATATTGTATTGAAATGCATGCGTGTATCAAGGTTGAAGAAGAGGAAATTCGTTTAATGAGGAAGGCGAAAGTACAAGCGAAAGGAGAGCGTATTGCATGTAATAATTATTAGAATGTAAGGGAAAAAACCTTTATTTATAAAAGGTTTTTTCCAAAGCGGATAGTTGATAAGGAAAATAAAAACTAATTTTTTATTAGAAAGATATTTTTAATTCGTTGGCTGTACTTAAAAGATTGAACACGAAGGAGGGTCAACATGTCTTTATGGAGTAATAATGCAAATGGATATTGTGGATGTAATAATCAAAATGGTTTACATGTTGATTCGTGCTGTTTTAGTTGCGATGGGACAGTTCCTAAGCTTGGTCCAACAGGCCCAACGGGAGCGACAGGAGCGACAGGAGCAACGGGTCCAACGGGAGCGACAGGTTCAACGGGAGTAACGGGAGCGACAGGTTCAACGGGAGTAACGGGAGCGACAGGTTCAACGGGAGTAACGGGAGCAACAGGAGTAACAGGTCCAACAGGAGCAACGGGGGCAACAGGTGAAACGGGAGCGACAGGTTCAACGGGAGTAACGGGAGCGACAGGTTCAACGGGAGTAACGGGAGCAACAGGAGTAACAGGTCCAACAGGAGCAACGGGGGCAACAGGTGAAACGGGAGCAACGGGAGCAACAGGTCCAACAGGAGCAACAGGTCCAACAGGTCCAACAGGCCCAACAGGCCCAACAGGAGTAACAGGCCCAACAGGCCCAACAGGAGTAACAGGTCCAACAGGTCCAACAGGAGCAACAGGTGAAACGGGAGCAACAGGAGCAACAGGAGCAACGGGAGCAACGGGAGCAACAGGAGCAACAGGAGCAACGGGGGTAACGGGAGCAACGGGAGCAACAGGTCCAACGGGAGCGACAGGTTCAACGGGAGTAACGGGAGTAACAGGAGCAACAGGCCCAACGGGAGCGACAGGTTCAACGGGAGTAACAGGAGCAACGGGAGTAACAGGAGTAACAGGAGTAACAGGAGTAACAGGAGTAACAGGAGTAACAGGAGCAACAGGAGCAACGGGAGTAACGGGAGCAACAGGTGAAACAGGAGCGACGGGAGTAACAGGAGCAACGGGAGTAACAGGAGTAACAGGAGTAACAGGAGTAACAGGAGCAACAGGAGCAACGGGAGTAACGGGAGCAACAGGTGAAACAGGAGCGACGGGAGTAACAGGTACAAGTATCACGGCAACATATGCATTTGCAAATAATACTTCGGGTACAGCGATATCGGTACTGCTTGGTGGAACAAATGTCCCACTTCCAAATAATCAAAATATCGGTCCGGGAAATACTGTGTCTGGGGGGAACACAGTATTTACGGCCGCAAATGCCGGGAATTATTATATTTCATATACAATTAATATAACGGCTTCATTATTAGTTAGTTCGCGAATTACAATTAATGGTGCACCGCTTGCTGGAACTATCAATTCCCCTGCATTAGCAACGACATCATTTAGTGCAACAATTATTACGACTCTTGCAGTGGGGAGTGCAATTAGTTTGCAGTTGTTTGGATTGTTAGCTGTTGCCACGTTATCAACGACTACACCTGGTGCAGTTTTAACGATTATAAGATTAAGCTAAGTAACGTGAACTCTCTTATTCTTTTAAAATTAGGAGAGTTTCTACATATAATAAGAAGTTAAGGAGGTAAAGCATAGTTGTAAAAAAGTCAGAATATTATGATTGTAACGATGTTACGACTATAATATAATGAAAACAACCATCATGAATGAACATTCATTTATTTTCACAAGTATTGGAAGGGGGAATGAGAGTGGAAAAACCTTGGTTGCAGAGTTATCCAGAGGAAATCCCAGGTACGATTTCATATGATATTCAGCCACTTCATGGATATTTAGAGAAAATGGCTGCTCGTTATCCAGAAAAGAAAGCGCTTCACTTTTTAGGTAAAGATGTTACATTTTCAGATTTCCATGACAAGGTAAAGAAATTTGCGAATTACCTTCAAAGGCTTGGTATTGAAAAAGGCGATAGAGTTGCGATTATGTTACCGAATTGTCCGCAATCTGTAATTGGTTATTATGGTACTTTGCTTGCGGGGGGGATTGTTGTACAAACGAATCCTCTTTATACAGAAAGAGAGCTTGAGTACCAACTTCATGACTCAGGGGCAAAAGCTATTCTTTGCCTGGATTTAGTGTTTCCGAGAGTTACTAATGTTCAAACTGCAACAAAGCTTGAGCATATTATCGTAACCCGTATTGCAGATTTTTTACCATTCCCTAAAAATTTACTTTATCCATTTGTACAAAAAAAGCAGGCAAATCTTGTTGTGAATGTGTCGGAAAGCGAAACGATTCATCTTTGGAAATCGGTAGAAAGAGAAAGTAATGCTGATGTTGAAGTTCCATGTGATCCTGAAAATGATCTAGCCCTTTTGCAGTATACAGGGGGAACGACAGGGTTTCCAAAAGGGGTTATGTTAACGCATAAAAACCTCGTTTCGAACACTTTAATGGGAGCGCATTGGTTATATAATTGTAAAGAAGGAGAAGAGGTAATTCTTGGTGTTCTTCCGTTTTTTCATGTGTACGGGATGACAGCTGTAATGAATTTAAGTATTATGCAAGGATATAAAATGGTGCTTATTCCGAAGTTTGATATGAAAATGGTTTTTGAAGCCATTAAGAAACATAAAGTTACACTATTTCCAGGAGCACCAACCATTTATATTGCTCTATTAAATAGTCCTCTTTTAAAAGAATATGATATTTCTTCAATTCAGGCTTGTATTAGTGGTTCTGCACCGCTTCCTGTAGAAGTGCAGGAGGAGTTTGAGAGAGTTACAGGTGGTAAATTAGTAGAGGGTTATGGATTAACGGAGTCATCACCAGTTACACATGGGAATTTTTTGTGGGAAAAGCGTGTGCCGGGAAGTATTGGGGTACCGTGGCCGGATACAGAGGCAATGATCATGTCACTTGAAACAGGAGAGTCATTACCTCCAGGTGAAATTGGTGAAATTGTTGTAAAGGGCCCACAAATTATGAAAGGGTATTGGAATAAGCCAGAAGAAACGGCAGCTGTACTGCAAGATGGCTGGCTCCATACAGGTGATGTAGGATACATGGATGAGGATGGCTTTTTCTATGTGAAAGATCGTAAGAAAGATATGATCGTTGCTAGTGGCTTTAACGTATATCCTCGTGAAGTAGAAGAAGTGTTATATGAACACGAAAAGGTGCAAGAAGTGGTAACAATCGGTGTTCCTGATCCGTATCGAGGGGAAACTGTAAAAGCGTTTGTTGTTTTGAAAGAAGGCGCTGAGTGTTCTGAAAAAGAATTAGATCAGTTTGCACGTAAATATTTAGCAGCTTACAAAGTTCCGAAGGTATATGAGTTTAGAAGTGAGTTGCCGAAGACGACAGTCGGAAAAATTTTACGTCGTGTCCTAATAGATGAAGAGAAGAGAAAGAATGAGGATGAGCAAACGGGCTAAGGCCCTTTCTTTTTGAAAAAATAGGATTGACACTTTTCTAAATAGTCAGTATTATAAGAATATGAATGACTATTCATTCAGTCATCTTCTTGAAGGGGACAGTAAAGTGAAGAAAAATAGACCGAAATACAATCAGATTATTGATGCTGCAGTCATTGTGATTGCGGAGAATGGATACCATCAAGCGCAAGTTTCTAAAATTGCAAAGCAAGCTGGGGTAGCTGATGGCACGATTTATTTATATTTTAAAAATAAAGAAGATATATTAATATCCTTATTCCAAGAGAAGATGGGAGAATTTGTTGAAACAATTCGTCAAAAAATAGCAGGAATTGAAAGCGCTGTAGCGAAGTTATTCATGTTGGTAGAAACGCACTTCTTGCTGTTGTCACAAAATGATCCTCTTGCTATCGTTACGCAATTAGAGCTAAGGCAGTCCAATCAAGACTTGCGCCTTAAAATAAATGAAGTATTAAAAGGCTACTTACAAGTTATGGATGAGATTTTAGAGACAGGTATAAAGCAAGGTGAATTTCAGGCGGATTTAAACGTTCGCGTGGCAAGACAAATGATCTTTGGAACAGTAGATGAAGTTGTGACCAATTGGGTAATGAGCGATCATAAGTATGATCTGGTCGCACTTTCAAAAACGGTACATGGGCTACTTATTGCAGCTTGTGGTTATCGTCAATAATGGGAGGGATCATGTTGAAATTCCTATCTGTAAAAGTTGAAGATCATATCGCGGTGGCGACGTTAAATCATGCGCCAGCTAATGCGATGTCTTCACAAGTTATGCATGACGTTACTGAATTAATCGATCAAGTGGAAAAGGATGATAACATTCGTGTTGTTGTTTTACATGGTGAAGGACGCTTCTTCTCAGCAGGGGCAGATATTAAAGAATTTACATCTGTTACTGAAGCGAAGCAAGCAACAGATTTAGCACAGCTTGGACAAGTTACGTTTGAGCGTGTTGAAAAATGCTCAAAACCAGTTATCGCGGCAATTCATGGAGCGGCACTTGGCGGCGGCCTTGAGTTTGCTATGTCTTGCCACATGCGCTTTGTAACTGAAAGTACAAAGCTTGGTTTACCTGAATTAACACTTGGATTAATTCCTGGTTTTGCAGGTACACAGCGCTTACCACGTTATGTTGGTAAAGCGAAAGCTTGTGAAATGATGTTAACAAGTACACCAATTACTGGTGCAGAAGCATTACAATGGGGACTTGTTAACGGAGTGTTTTCTGAAGAATCCATTTTAGAAGATACGCTTAAAATTGCAAAACAGATTGCTGGAAAAAGCCCAGCAACAACTCGTGCTGTGCTAGAGTTATTACAAACGACAAAATCGTCTCATTATTATGAAGGTGTACAGCGTGAATCACAGATTTTTGGTGAAGTATTTACGAGTGAAGATGGAAGAGAAGGCGTAGCAGCGTTTTTAGAAAAACGTAAGCCTTCATTTAGTGGTAGGTAGTCCAATTATTTTTTTAATAAAAATTAACAGAATTTTAAAATTGATAGAATCTTTCTGAAAAATAAGGGGGTAAATGGAATGAACATCTACGTACTCATGAAACGAACATTTGACACAGAAGAAAAAATCGTAATTAAAAACGGTGCAATTTACGATGGCGAAGCGGAATTCATCATCAACCCTTACGATGAATATGCGATTGAAGAAGCGATTCAAGTAAGAGATGCACAAGGTGGAGAAGTTACTGTTATAACAGTTGGTGGCGAGGATAGTGAAAAAGAACTTCGCACAGCATTAGCGATGGGCTGCGATAAAGCGGTACTAATTAACATTGAAGATGATGTTGAGAATGGTGACCAATTTACAACAGCAAAAGTGCTCACTGAATATTTAAAAGATAAAGAAATCGATTTAATTTTAGGCGGGAACGTTGCGATTGACGGTGCATCTGGACAAGTTGGTCCACGAGTAGCTGAAGCGTTAAATATCCCATACGTAACGACGATTACGAAGCTTGAAATTGATGGTACAAATGTGAAGATTGAGCGTGATGTTGAAGGGGATACAGAAGTAATTGAATCATCATTACCTCTTCTAGTAACAGCGCAACAAGGTTTAAATGAACCGCGTTATCCATCACTTCCAGGTATTATGAAAGCGAAGAAGAAGCCACTAGAAGAAGTAGAATTAGATGATTTAGATTTAGAAGAAGATGATGTGGAAGCAAAAACAAAAACAATTGAAATCTATTTGCCTCCTAAGAAAGATGCAGGAAAAGTGTTACAAGGCGAGCTGCAAGATCAAGTAAAAGAACTTGTATCGTTGCTCCATACAGAAGCGAAAGTAATCTAATAAAATACGAAATTATATATGCAGGAGGGAAAATCTATGGCTCGTAAAGTATTAGTAATGGGTGAAGTTCGTGATGGATCGCTACGTAACGTTTCGTTTGAAGCGGTAGCAGCAGCAAAAACAATTGCAGAAGGCGGTGAAGTGGTAGGTCTTCTAGTTGGAGACAGTGTTGCCTCTTTTGCAAATGAATTGATTCATTACGGTGCAGATCGCGTTGTGACAGTTGAAAATGATAAATTAAAATCATATACATCTGATGGATATGCACAAGCGTTTTTAGCTGTATATGCTGAAGAAAAGCCAGAAGGCATTGTATTTGGACATACGGCACTTGGTAAAGATTTATCACCAAAATTAGCAGCGAAATTAGAAGCTGGTTTAATTTCTGACGTAACGGCTTTAGAAGTTGAAGGTGGAAATGTTATCTTCACTCGTCCTATTTACTCTGGTAAAGCATTTGAGAAGAAGATTGTAACAGATGGTATATTATTTGCGACAGTGCGTCCAAATAACATTGCAACTCTTGAAAAAGACGAGTCTCGCAGTGGTGACGTGTCTTCTATTACAGTTGATGTGAAAGATTTACGTACAATCATTCAAGATGTTGTCCGTAAAACTGCAGAAGGTGTGGATCTTTCTGAAGCGAAAGTTATTATAGCTGGTGGACGTGGTGTGAAGAGTGAAGAAGGATTTAAACCGTTAAAAGAATTAGCTGACGTACTAGGCGGCGCTGTTGGAGCATCTCGTGGTGCTTGTGATGCTGAGTACTGTGATTATTCATTACAAATTGGTCAAACAGGTAAAGTTGTTACACCAGACCTATACATTGCATGCGGGATTTCTGGTGCGATTCAGCATTTAGCTGGTATGTCTAATTCAAAAATAATTGTTGCGATTAATAAAGATCCAGAAGCTAGTATCTTCAAAGTAGCTGACTATGGTATTGTCGGTGATCTGTTTGAAGTATTACCTCTTTTAACAGAAGAGTTTAAAAAGTTAAAAGTACATTCATGATTTGAGTACCCTTGAGTTCCAAGTGAAGTACCCCTATATATAGAAAAAGGTGAGAGATCCCCTGTCTCTCATCTTTTTAGTATTTCATCCATATTTTTATATAGTATAAAGGAACATTTTTTTGTTACAATACATAACGATACATAATATTCGCCACGTATAAAAGTTAATGATATACTCTTGGTAGAATATACTTGAAGGAGGAAATAAAATGGCAATTATAAATGCAAATGACCAAAGCTTCGCAGCTGAAACTAGCGAAGGTGTTGTACTATTAGATTTCTGGGCGCCTTGGTGCGGACCTTGTAAAATGATCGCTCCTGTATTAGAGGAAATCGATTCAGAGTTAGGCGAGAAAGTAAAAGTAGTAAAAGTTGACGTTGATGAAAACCAAGAAACTGCTCGTCAATTCGAAGTAATGAGCATTCCAGCTCTTTTCGTATTAAAAGACGGTAAAGTGGTTGATCAAGCGTTAGGATATAAACCGAAAGAAGCGTTAGTAGAATTAGTTTCTAAACACTTCTAAAATAAAGAAGCTACCATTTGGTAGCTTTTTTTATTTTCTTTTTTACAACCTTTCCGTTACAATAAAAGAACATATGTTGGGTGTTTTGGCATAGTATGTTTTTATGTGAAAATAAAAATGATAAGCATAAGCATGTAGAAATGGAGGGAGACGAGTGCACGAGCATTTAAAAGAGAAGTTAGCAATTTTGCCCGATCAACCTGGTTGTTATTTAATGAAGGATAAGCAGGGAACGGTTATATATGTCGGAAAAGCAAAGGTACTCAAAAATCGTGTGCGCTCGTACTTTACTGGTTCGCATGATGGGAAAACACTTCGGCTTGTTGGAGAAATTGTTGATTTTGAATATATTGTGACTTCCTCAAATTTGGAGGCTCTTATTTTAGAGTTAAATTTAATAAAAAAATATGATCCAAAATATAATATTCAATTAAAAGATGATAAAACATATCCTTTCATTAAAATTACAGCTGAAAAACAGCCGCGCTTACTCATTACGAGAAATGTAAAAAAGGATAAAGGAAAGTACTTTGGGCCTTATCCAAATGCGCAATCGGCACATGAAACAAAGAAATTATTAGATCGTATGTATCCACTTCGTAAATGTTCAAATATGCCAGATAAAGTTTGCTTGTATTATCATATGGGTCAATGTTTAGCACCTTGTGTGAAAGAAGTAACGGATGAGCAAAACAAAGAAATTGTTGATGAAATTATTAAATTCTTAAACGGTGGGCATAAAGAAATTCGTTCAGAATTAGAAACGAAGATGTATGAGGCTTCAGAAAAGCTAGAATTTGAACGGGCGAAAGAGTTGCGAGATCAAATTGCTCATATTGATGCAATTATGGAAAAGCAAAAGATGATTATGAGTGATTTAGTGGATCGTGATGTGT
The DNA here is from genome assembly GCF_038005725.1 of Bacillus sp. FSL R12-0074. Lineage (NCBI taxonomy): Bacteria > Bacillati > Bacillota > Bacilli > Caryophanales > Bacillaceae > Bacillus > Bacillus sp. FSL R12-0074. Next base: position 4,411,510 of record NZ_JBBOTR010000001.1, on the reverse strand, counting down.
TTGGATATGCAGTTGATAAAGGGTGGATGTGTGTTCAAGTTTTCTTCGTTCGAAAAGGAAAGCTAATTGAACGTGATGTTTCTATGTTTCCGATTTATGATGAACCAGAAGAGGGATTTTTAACTTTTATCGGTCAATTTTATGAAAACAGTAGTCATTTCAAGCCGAAGGAAATTGTTGTTCCAGGAAGTATAGATTCAGAATTAGTAGAGCGCTTTTTAGAAGTTGAAGCGACACAGCCGAAGCGTGGGAAGAAAAAAGATCTTGTGGAATTAGCAAATAAAAATGCAAAAATTGCACTAGAAGAGAAATTTCACTTAATTGAACGTGATGAAGAACGGACGATTAAAGCTGTTGATAATCTAGGGAAGCAACTAGGGATTGAAACACCATATCGTATTGAAGCGTTTGATAATTCAAATATTCAAGGGATAAATCCTGTTTCAGCAATGATTGCTTTTATCGATGGGAAACCAGCGAAGAAAGAATATCGGAAATATAAAATTAAAACGGTCCAAGGGCCAGATGATTACGAGTCTATGAGGGAAGTTGTAAGACGCCGTTATACGAGGGCGCTTAAAGAGAATTTACCTTTACCAGATTTAATCATTATTGATGGTGGAAAAGGCCATCTGGCCGCTACAAGTGATGTTCTGGAGAATGAACTCGGATTATATATTCCAATGGCAGGGCTTGTAAAAGATGACAAACATAAAACATCACATTTAATCATTGGAGATCCGCCTGAACCTGTGATGCTTGAGAGGAATAGCCAAGAATTTTATTTATTGCAACGCATTCAAGATGAAGTGCATAGATTTGCAATTACATTCCATCGCCAGTTGCACGGGAAATCGGTCATTCAATCAGCATTGGATGATATTCCAGGAATCGGCGATAAACGAAAAAAGGTATTGTTAAAACATTTTGGCTCGTTAAAAAAGATGAAAGAAGCTTCCATAGCTGAATTTGTCGAAGCAGGTATGCCGAAAAATGTAGCGGAGACAATTTATACTTATTTAACAGATAAGAAGACGTTGTAGTTTACAACGTCTTCTGTTTTTTGGTATAATTTCTGAAGATTTAAAATAAACACACCTGAATGAATATACAAAAAAGTCAACTAAACTAAACTTATATGTCTAGTTGACTGTAAGTAGATGCTACACTTCAATGAGATCTTTTATATCCCATTTAACAAGAAATGTAATAGAGTCTGAACGCTTTTTCTGTTCCTCATAGGACTCTGCAACGACGTTTCTTTGTCTTTGAATTTGCTCGGCGATAAATCCAGCTTCTAATTGATAAGATGAATGTCTTTTTTGTTTTTGACGCTCAGTAATAAGTGTACCTTTAAGTTGAAACTGCATTTCACGACGTTTATGTTCAATGATGCTTAAAGTGCCCCAACCAGCTTTTTCAAAAAACTGAATGACTTCTTCAATTGTTTCTAGCGGATATTTTCTCGCAAGGTTTCTACCGGCCCAGTATAAAATACCATCTAAATCTTTACCAATTAAATCAGGTAGTAATTCTTCACGTAGCAATTCATAAGCGAAGGCGTTCAATGAAACATCTTCTAAAGATGTTATATCGATTGTATTTTTGCTCACAATATTCCCCTCTTTCTATAGGGATTATTATATAACATTTTTCATTTATAAAAATAGATTTTTCTTTGGGGAAATCTGAATATATAAGAAAAAAAAAGAATTGGCAAATTATATGCAAATTATGTATACGTTTTCTTGACGCTTCGACAAAAATAGGGGTAAAATGAACTTGGTATTAAATTATGCTGAAATATTTTGAATAATTTTTTCAGTTTTTCTTATGCCAATAGTGAAAAAACATTATTGTTGTAAATTAATCTGAAAACAGCAGTCAAACATTCAAGGGGGTAATGGGGACATGAAAGGCCGCGAGTATACGTTTCGTAAGTGGCACTCATTAATGGGGGTCATTCCGGTTGGTGTCTTTTTGACGCAACATTTAATTGTAAACAACTTTGCAACAAGAGGAGCAGAGGCTTTTAACAAAGCTGCAGGCTTTATGGAGCTCCTTCCATTCCGGTATGCGCTAGAAATTTTCATCATCTTTTTACCTATACTGTACCATGCTATATATGGCTTATATATTGCATTTACAGCTAAGAACAATGCGGTATCTTACGGCTATTTCCGTAACTGGATGTTCGTCTTCCAACGAATTTCAGGTATCGTTACGCTGATCTTCATTTCTTGGCACGTCTGGGAAACTCGTATTCAAGCATTGTTAGGTAAAGAGGTAAACTATGATATGATGGCAGATATTTTAAACAACCCATTTATGTTTGGTTTCTATTTAGTTGGTGTTGTTTCAACAATTTTCCACTTTGCAAATGGACTATGGACATTCTGTATAAGCTGGGGAATTACAGTATCTCCACGTTCACAAAGAATCTCTACTTATGTAACATTAGCTATTTTCTTAGGTCTATCTTATGTAGGTGTGAGTGCATTATTAGCGTTCATCGATCCACAGCTAGCAAACCAGTAAGGAGTGGGAGAGCATGAAAGGGAAACTTATAGTAGTCGGCGGTGGCTTGGCCGGCTTAATGGCAACGATTAAAGCGGCAGAAGCAGGAGTAAATGTTGAACTATTTTCTTTAGTACCAGTAAAACGTTCACATTCTGTATGTGCCCAAGGTGGAATTAACGGTGCCGTAAATACAAAAGGTGAAGGGGATTCTCCATGGATCCACTTTGACGATACAATTTATGGTGGGGACTTCTTAGCGAACCAACCACCAGTTAAAGCGATGTGTGATGCAGCACCTGGTATTATTCATTTAATGGATCGCATGGGTGTTATGTTCAACCGTACGGAAGAAGGACTTCTGGATTTCCGTCGTTTCGGTGGAACACAACATCACCGTACAGCATTTGCTGGCGCAACAACTGGTCAACAATTACTATATGCATTAGATGAGCAAGTACGTCGTCATGAAGTAGCAGGACTTGTAACGAAATATGAAGGTTGGGATTTCTTACGAGCTGTTGTAGATGATGAAGGTGTGTGCCGAGGAATCGTCGCGCAAGACTTACAAACTATGGAGATAAAAAGTTTCCAAGCTGATGCCGTGATTATGGCAACAGGGGGCCCTGGTATCATCTTTGGAAAATCAACAAACTCTATTATTAATACAGGTACAGCAGCGTCTGCTGTATATCAACAAGGTGCATATTATGCGAACGGTGAGTTCATTCAAATTCATCCAACGGCAATTCCTGGAGACGATAAGTTACGTCTTATGAGTGAATCTGCACGTGGTGAAGGTGGACGTGTTTGGACGTATAAAGATGGTAAGCCATGGTACTTCTTAGAAGAAAAATATCCAGCTTACGGAAACCTTGTACCTCGTGATATTGCAACGCGTGAAATCTTTGATGTTTGCGTAGAGCAAAAACTAGGTATTAACGGTGAAAACATGGTGTACTTAGATCTTTCTCATAAAGATCCGAAAGAACTAGATATTAAACTTGGTGGAATTATTGAAATCTATGAGAAATTTACAGGTGATGATCCTCGTAAACTACCAATGAAAATCTTCCCAGCAGTTCACTATTCAATGGGCGGATTATGGGTTGATTATAAGCAAATGACAAGTATTCCAGGTTTATTTGCAGCAGGTGAGTGTGATTATTCTATGCACGGTGGTAACCGCCTTGGTGCGAACTCATTATTATCAGCAATTTACGGTGGTATGGTAGCAGGACCGAACGCAATTGAGTATATGAAAGGTCTTTCTAAATCATCTGATGCTGTTTCATCTACTGTATATGAGCAAAATGAATTAATTGAAACAGAGAAATTTAACAATATTTTAATGCTTGATGGTAACGAAAATGCATATGTTCTTCATAAAGAGCTTGGAGAATGGATGACAGATAACGTTACAGTAGTTCGTGAAAATAAAAAGTTACTAGAAACTGATGCGAAAATTGAAGAGTTAATGGCGCGTTACAAACGCATTAACATTAACGATACAGCAAGATGGAGTAACCAGGGTGCTTCATTTACACGCCAACTTGCAAATATGTTCGAGTTAGCACGTGTTATTACAATTGGCGCATATAACCGTAATGAAAGCCGCGGAGCGCATTACAAACCAGAATTCCCAAATCGTGATGATGCAAACTTCTTAAAAACTACGATGGCGAAATTTGAGGGAGAAGGAAAGGCACCAGCATTCCATTACGAAGAAGTGGATGTTTCATTAATTAAACCACGTAAACGTGACTATTCCTCAAAACATGATGTAGCTGCTAAGGGTGAAGAGAAGGGGGATAAACAACATGTCTGAGAAAACAATCCGCCTCATCATTACGAGACAAGATGGCCCAGATGCACAAGAGTTTGATCAAGAGTTTGAAATTCCATATCGTCCTAATATGAATATTATTTCGGCGCTTATGGAAATTCGTCGTAATCCTGTTGATTCAAAAGGGAACCAAACAACTCCGATTGCATGGGATATGAACTGTTTAGAGGAAGTATGTGGAGCTTGTTCGATGGTGATTAACGGAAAACCACGTCAATCATGTACAGCTCTTATTGACCAGTTAGAGCAACCAATTCGCTTAAAGCCGATGAAGACATTCCCGATTGTACGTGATTTACAAGTTGACCGTAGCCGTATGTTTAACGCGTTAAAACGTGTTAAAGCTTGGATTCCAATCGACGGTACGTATGACCTAGGACCAGGTCCAAGAATGCCAGAGAAAAAGCGTCAATGGGCATATGAACTTTCGAAATGTATGACATGTGGTGTTTGCTTAGAGTCATGTCCGAACGTAAACAGTAAGTCTGACTTTATTGGACCAGCACCGCTTTCACAAGCGCGTTTATTTAACTCGCATCCAACTGGTGAAATGCATAAAGCAGATCGCTTACGTGCAATTATGGGTGATGGAGGACTTGCAAACTGTGGTAACTCTCAAAACTGTGTGCAATCATGTCCGAAAGGTATTCCATTAACAACTTCAATTGCAGCATTAAACCGTGATACAACAATTCAATCGTTCAAAGATTTCTTTGGTAGCGACAATAACTATTAATAAATATTGCCTCTTCATGTTGAAGAGGCAATATTTATAACTTTATATTTCTGTTTATTCTGTTTATTTTGAGGGCGAAAAGGAGAGGGAACGATGAAGAGAATTTCTTATATTGAAGACTTTGAGCAATGGGAAAGTGGTTTTTCATTTTATAATCCTGTCAAAGTTCGTTTTGGTGAAGTAGATATGTTTGGACATGTAAATAATGTCGTTGCTTTTACATATTTTGAAGAAGCGCGTATCGCATTGTTTAAAGAACTGGGATTTATGCAAGAATGGACACATGAATCATCAGAAACGATGATAGTCGTCGCAGATCTACAATGCAATTTTATTAAACAAATTTATTTTGATGAGCAGTTGAAAGTATATGTAAAGGCGGGAGCGGTTGGGAATTCCTCTTTAGATTTACACTATATGGTCAAAAATGCAGAAAGAGAAGTTTGTTTAGTTGGACGCGGTATGATGGTCCAAGCATCGAAAAAAACTGGAAGAGGCGAACCGTGGCCTAAGGAATGGAAGGAATTATTACAATAATAGAATAAAAGAAAAATAAGAGAGCGATTCGCTCTCTTATTTTTTGTCCTCCATCGCCTCTTCTAATGTTAGGTGGTGCTTATATATGTATGTGGCGTATGGATTACCGACGTAGCGTAAGTGCCACGGTTCATATGCATACTCTGTTGTTTTTGTTTTATCCTCTAAATAACGAATGACAAATCCGAACTCATGGGCATGTTCTGCAACCCATTTTCCTTCTGCTGTCTCTCCGAAGATTGGTTCTAATTGGAATTTAGCAGATTTTGAGCTAATATCCATTGCTAGACCGGTTTGATGCTCACTTGTTCCAGGAATTGCACTTACCGAATCAGCCTCAGCTTTTCCTTGGCGTTTAATATATGTATTATGTAATGACTGTTGGCGTTTGTAAGAACGGTAACCTGAAACTGCTGTAAGTTCTAAACCTTCTTCTTTCGCTGCTTGGAACATTTTTTCAAGAGCGTCTGCAGCATCTTTGCGAAGTAATGTTTTCTCTTTATCTTTTGGACTAGTAAATGGTACGTTCGGTTTCGTCAAATCTTCTGGAATGTACCCATCTGGTAATTTACGATGTTTATTGACTAATACAAGAGCAGAATCTGGATTTGTTACAACGGAAAAATTATCATCTAGTTTCTTTGCATTATGATCAGCTTTTTGAAAAGCAGGAATCTCTTCTTTTTGGTGGTTATTATGTTTTTGATTTTCGACAGCTTTCGCTTCGTTTTGTAGTGGTGATTTAGAACCAAAGTAAACGAAAGATGTGATACCGATTACAATAGTAGCGGCAGAAATAATTATTATTTTTTTCATGATGCCCTGTAATCACAGTCCTTTCTTAATAAAATATGTATCGTTTTTATTATAAGTCTAGTTTGTTGAAAAAGAAATATAAGAGTCGTAACGTAATAGAAATGCAAAGAAAATGTCAGAAAATGTGTGAAAATGTAGTATTTTTTCATATAATTCATTTCTTATCTTTCATGAAGTTCATTTTTTATGTAATATATTTATATAAGAAGATGTAGCGATTATCGAGAATAAAAGACCTCTGGTATAGACTAGGAGTGAATGGGAATGGATTTTGCAACAATTATTGGAATCATTTTAGGAGTATTAGCGGTAGTCGTAGGGATGGTCGTCAAGGGCGCTGACATAACAGCCTTACTAAATCCTGCCGCAGCACTAATTATTTTCGTCGGTACATTTGCTGCAGTGTGTATTGCATTTCCGATGAATCAACTAAAAAAAGTTCCAAAATTATTTAAAGTTCTTTTTGGTTCAAATAAAAAAGATCTAAGTTATGAACAATTGCTAGAATTATTTGTTCATTGGACATCTGAGAGTAGAAAATACGGTATTTTGTCTTTAGAGCAACAATTAGATGAAATTGAAGATGAATTTCTTTTGCGGGGTATGAAATTTGTTATTGATGGTGTATCTGCAGAGGATTTAGAACAAATTTTAGAAGCCGAATTAGAAGCGATTGAAGAGAGACATGCAAAAGGGGCTGCTATTTTTTCGCAAGCTGGTACATATGCACCTACACTAGGGGTTTTAGGTGCTGTTATTGGTCTTGTAGCTGCACTTGGAAATTTAACTGATATTGAAAAGCTAGGGCATGCTATTTCAGGTGCGTTTATTGCAACGATTTTCGGTATTTTTTCAGGTTACGTATTATGGCATCCATTTGCAAACAAATTGAAGCAAAAGTCTGCTGCTGAATTAGAGAAGAAACGTTTAATTATTGATTGTTTATTAATGTTACAAGAAGGTACATATCCGTTTATTATGAAAAACCGTATTTTAGGTGCGCTTTCTGCAACTGAGCGTAGGAAGCTAGAAAAAGGAGCGGAAAAAAATGCGGAGTAAGAAAAATAGAAGAGGCAAAAAGAAAAAACATGAAGAGCATATCGATGAAACTTGGTTAATTCCATATTCTGATATGTTAACGTTGTTATTTGCATTGTTCATCGTATTATTCGCAATGAGTAGTATAGATGCTGCGAAGTTTAAACAGATGGCAGTTGCTTTTCGAAGTGAGTTAGCCGGTGGAACAGGAAATAAAGAATTTTTAAGCGATCAAAAACCAAATGAGGAAAAAGAATTATCAGCAAATAGCCTTGAGGCAGAACAAGCAAAAAAACAAGCGGAAGATAGAGCTAAAGAAAAAAAAGAAATGGATGAGTTGAAAGCATTACAAAAAAAGATTGATCAATATATTAATGAGAAACAACTATCCTCTTCTTTTCAAACTAAGTTAACTGAAAAAGGATTAATGTTAACGATATTAGAAAATGTACTATTTGATTCAGGGAAAGCAGATGTGAAGTTGGAATCTTTAGGGATTGCAAAAGAGATGTCTAACCTACTTGTTTCAGCATCACCTCGTGAAATTACCGTATCGGGCCATACAGACAATGTTCCTATTTCAAACGCACAGTTTGCATCAAATTGGGAATTAAGTACGCAGCGTGCAGTTAATTTTATGCAGGTGTTACTTCAAAATAAAGAATTGCAACCAGAAAAATTTAGTGCAGTTGGTTATGGAGAATACCGTTCAATTGCACCAAATGATACGCCAGAAGGAAAAGCGAAAAATAGACGTGTTGAAGTGTTTATCTTGCCTTTAACAAGAAATATGCAATAAAAGAGGATGGCGAAGGCCATCCTCTTTGTTATTTTGCATCAAATGATTTTAAATTGTCACGACGGATTTTGTCTTTTTCTGCATCTGATTTTTTGAAATTATAGTCATATAGAGCACCTTCCCAATCACCGTACATTGGATTAGGGAAAATGATGAATTTCTCACCAAATTGTGCTTTTGATTCTGCTACTGTTTCATTGCGATCTTTCACAGATTTTCCATCAAAACCAGTGAAATCAGATAAGTTGTCACCGAAGAATAGGACGATGTCATGTGTTTGAGAAACAAGTTCACGACGCTTTTCTTTCCCTTTTTCTTTCGGGTCTTGTAGTAATATATGTTCTTTCGTCGCTTGAGGAGCACCTACGCGCTCAAGGTTTTTAATTGTTGCATCTAGTTGATTTGTTTTACGATTTGAGATGTAGTAAATATCTACACCTTTAGACTCTGTATATTTTAAGAAATCAATAGCACCTGGAAGAGCTTCAGCTTCAGCCTTATTAATCCAATCGTCCCATTTATAAGGATAGCCTTTTCCTGTTTTTACGCTCATTGCTTGATGGGGACTGTTATCTAAAACAGTTTCATCTAGATCAAGTACGATAGCAGGTTTTTTTTCTGTCCCTTTTGCAAGAGCTGCATCAAGCTTTAATTGACCAATATTGTAGCCTTGGTAGTAAAGTGCTTTCGTTTCGCCAGCTGTTTGATACCATAAATCGGCCATCAATTGCTGGTCTGTTAATTGTACTTTCTCTTCTTTTGCCACTGTTTTCTCAGCTGTTCCTGAACATGCTACAAGCGATGTGGAAAGAACGGCCACAGATAATAAAGTGGTAATGCCCCTTTTCATCTTCATATGTATCCTCCTTGATGTTAGAAAATCATCTTATATTATATATTAAAATATAAAAATTTTTTTATGAACATTTGCATATTGTCTTTTATATATATAGTAGTATGTCCTATATTAGAAAGATGGGAAAAATAACAAAAAGTGATTTGACGTGTTTTATTGTCGAAATGACAATTATAATTGACAAATATATCTTTATTATTTACAATTTTAACTAAATAAAACAAATGGTGGATGGGGGATCATGGTACGTATAAAAGATTGAAATATAGTACTATATTTTATTTCGAACAATCATAGTCTTTAATAGAGAGTACGAATGATACTAAAGGGGAGGCTTTATACATTGAGTTTACAAATTCAAAACTTAACAAAAATATTCGGAGAATCTAAAGCAGTTAATGGTTTGCAAATCTCGTTACCGAAAGGTGAAGTGTTAGGGTTACTTGGCCGAAATGGTGCAGGGAAAACAACGACAATTAAAATGTTACTAGGTTTATTAACGCCAAATGAAGGTTCTATTACGTGGGATGGAAAATCATTTGGTGATAGCGGGGTAACAATTGGATATTTACCAGAGGAAAGAGGCTTATATACAAAAAGTAGAGTAATAGACCAGTTGCGATATTTTGGTAGATTAGAAGGAATGACGAAAAAAGAAGTAGATCTTGCAATTGATCACTGGTTAGAGCGCTTAGCAATTCCAGAATATAAATTTAAAACAGCTGGAGAACTTTCAAAAGGGAATCAGCAAAAAATTCAATTGATAGCTGCTCTTCTTCATGATCCAGAACTTCTTATTTTGGATGAACCATTTAGCGGACTTGATCCAGTTAATGCTGGAATGTTGGCTAGTATTATTGGAGAACAAGTACAGAGCGGAAAGACAATTATTTTATCTAGTCACCGTATGGAGCAAGTAGAGGCTTTTTGCCAACATGTATGTATTTTGAAAAAAGGTGAAGCAGTCGTAGAAGGACAATTAAGTGATATTAAGAAAGAATACGGTTTTCGTAATTTAACAATCGAAGATACAAAAGAGAATGAAAAGGGATTAGAAGCTATACATGTCCCGTATGAAAAACAACAAGGCCTTCTTTATGTGAAAGTACAAGATGATGCAGAAGCTCTAAAGATTTTGCAACAATTGCAAGAACAAGGTGTTGGTTTACGACAATTTAAAATGTTAGAGCCGACGTTAAACGAAATCTTTGTAGAGAGGGCGAAATAAAGATGCGTAAATTTTCTCATGTATTTTCATTTTATTTTAAGGAAGCGTTTTTATCTAAAAAATCATTAATTACGAGTGCGATTTTATTTTTAGTTGTGTTTGGTATTTTTGCATTTAATCATTTTACTTCAGGTGATGATAAAAATAAGGATAAAGATAAAATTGCAGTTGTAGTAGAGAGTTCCACATACAAAGTACAAAAAGAAGAGCTAAATAAGCTATTGCCATCAGCAAAAATAACGGTTGGTTCAAAGGATGATTTTGATAAACTGCATAAGCAAGTAGAAGAAGGCGATTTAGATGGTCTATTCCATGTGACGGAAAAGGATGGGACTCCAGCAGTTACATATATGTATAATGGATTTCCAAGCCAAGCGACTTCTGCGATTATGGCGGGTTATTTAAAACAACAATATACGAAGGTGACGATTGCAAAAAATAATGTTTCACCAGAAATTGCGCAGCAATTACAAGCAGAAATTCAAGTGAAGCAAGAAGCGATAAAAGATCGTACATCTTCTTTCGGAATTGCATATTTCTTTACATTTGCTTTGTATATGTTTATTGTAGCTTTCGGAAATACAATCGCAATGAATATTGCATCTGAAAAGGCGTCACGTGTAATGGAAGTAATGCTTCCGAAAGTAAAGCCTCTTACGATGATGTATGCGAAAATTTTGGCGGTTGTTTCAACGGCGTTATTACAACTTGTAATATTGGCGTGTGGTTATCTTATTCCTTATTTGTTAGGTTGGGTCGATTTAGAAAGTGCTTCATTACTTGGTGTTCCAATTGACTTTACAAAATTAGATGCAAAGGTTATAAGTATGTTTCTTGTTTATTTCATTACGGGGTATTTACTTTATGCGATGATGTACGCTGCGGCTGGAGCTGTTGTGTCTAAGACAGAGGATTTACAAGCTGTATCTTTCCCGATAATGATTTTGATCATGGCTGCATTCTTCATTAGTATTAAATCATTAAGTGATCCAAATAGTACTATTGTTGTTGTAAGTTCGTATGTTCCGTTTTTCACACCAATGGTTACCTTCTCGCGGATTGTAGCTGGTGAAGCAGGTATGTTAGAGATTACGATAACATTAGTAGTTTTATTGGCGACGATTGGTATATTAAATGCGATTACAAGCCGTATCTATGTAAACGGTGTAATGAATTACTCTGATAAAGTGAAGTTTAAAGATTTGGCGAAATTTATAAAGCGTCAATAATAGAGGGAAAGCATGATTTTCTAATGGAATCATGCTTTTTCTTTATGTATAAATTAAAAATAGTATATAATAATAAGAGTTGTCTTTTAATAGAATGAATAAAAAGGAGGGTGTGCAGATGGGAATTAGTAGTCGTTTTACAGTAGGTGTTCATATGTTAACGTTACTTGCAATAGATCGAAACTCTCGCTGTACCTCTGAATGGATTGCTGGTAGTGTGAATACAAATCCAGTTGTGATTCGTCGCATTACAGGAATGTTGAAGAGAGCAGGACTTGTTGATGTACAAGCTGGTAAAGGTGGTACGACACTTGCTCGTGATTTAGATGAAATTACATTACTTGATGTATATAAAGCTGTGGAAGTTGTAGAAGAAGGACATCTATTTTCTTTCCATGAAAATCCCAACATTGAATGTCCAGTAGGAGCTAATATTCAATCGGTATTAGAGATTGTTTTAATACAATCGCAAGAAGCGATGGAAAACGTACTTGCAAATGTAACGGTGCAGCAATTAGTTACAAATTTAAAGTCGAAAATTAAAGAATAAAAAAGCGAGCTTCCTCATGATGAGGGCTCGCTTTTTTTTATTCGGAAATATTGAAAATTCTATTTTTCAGTATTTAAAACAAACTTTCCTACAACAGCTGCTACGATACCACCAAAAATTGGAGCAACGATGAACACCCATAGTTGAGAAATTGCTTCTCCGCCAGCGAATAGAGCTGGTGCGATACTACGAGCTGGGTTAACAGATGTTCCAGTTAACGGAATACCTAATAAGTGAATTAATACTAATGTGAAACCAATTACTAGTCCAGCTAAAGAAGAACTTCCCTTTTTACCTGTTACAGCAACGATAACTAAAACAAATACGAAAGTTAAAATGAATTCAACTAAAAATGCTCCAGATAAACCAAGAGTTCCAAAACTATTTTGTCCTAAATTATCTAAAGGTAATTTAGCAGATCGTAAAATTGTTACTAACGTTGCAGTTCCTAATAAACCACCTAAAATTTGAGCTAATAAATAATAGCTAAGTTCCATAGCGTTCATTCTTTTGTTGATGAACATAGCGATTGATACTGCTGGGTTAATATGACATCCAGAAATTGTTCCAATGCTATATGCCATAGCCACGATAGATAATCCGAAAGCCATAGCGATACCTAATGTTCCAATTCCTTCAATTCCGCCACCAATGACAGCTACTCCAGTTCCGAATAATACAAGTACAAATGTACCAATAAATTCAGCAATTGCTTTTTTTAACATAATTTACCTCCTATTAATGCACATGAAACGTATTATAACATAGGTTTTAGTATAAACGGCTAATGAAATACTATTCTGATAAGGCGAAATAGGGAGATAATAAAAATAGATATGGTTCTATGAAGAAGAACCATATCTATTTTTATGCTGATTTTTTTTGTTTAATGACTGGAACAGAACGGTTTAAAACACTATTTACGATCATTCCTAGCATGATAATAATCATCCCAATCAGTGACAGCCCGCTAGGGAATGAACCATTTAAGAAAATAATCTCACCAAGCACAGTGAAGACCATCGTTCCAGCTTGTGTTGCTTCAACAGCTCCAAGTAAAGCAAGATTGTCTTTTGCTAAGTCAGTAGCAAAGAAAAATGTCATCGTCGCAATAACTCCGGAACATAATGCTAACAAAAATCCTTGCATCATTTGACTTGATGATGGAATACCGGTAGTGGAAAATCCGTATATACCAAGTAGGATTGTAATAGGGAGACTTCCGATTGCCATTCCTAATACACGTTGGAATGTATCAAGACGCCCGCCAACAAGTTGCATCATTTTTCGGTTACCGAAGGGATATAAGAAAGCTGCTAAAACGACAGGCAAAAAACCAGAAATGAATTGAGTCATTGTAATATGACCCGCTTCAGTAGCTTGCATACAAAGTACACCAAGTAAAATAAATAAAGCGACGTATAAACTGCGTAGTGGAATTTTTCCACGTACAAGTTTTGTACCTGATTTTGTTTCTATTTTAATGAAGAATAATGGCGATAAAAGTAAACCTGCTAATATCGTAACTTGCCAAGTTCCAGCAACGAGCCAAGCTGGAGAAAAAACAGCTGCGAAACTTAATAAAGAATAGAAGCCGATGCCAGCGACAGAGCCCCACCCGATCCATACAAATGGATGTTTTTTTAATTCTTCCCATAAAGCTCCTAAGTTTTTGCGAAATAAAACGATAAGGAATAAAATAGGGAGAGCAAATAGAAAACGGAAGGAAGCAGTCCAAGCCCAGCTTGTTCCAGATACATTCATTGCTCTGTTAATAATAAAGGTTGCAGAAAAAAAGGCCGATGATAAAAGACCTAGTAATATTGCGCGCATGAAGTATGGCACTCCTTTCGGAATTGAGTATTTATGTATAGTATAATATACTTAAAGATAATAAAAGTAAACTATTTTATATTTTAAGGTGGTTTTTATATATGAAAGAAAATGAAGATATGCAAACGAAAGAAGTAATTCAGCAAGTAGGTCAGCTATTAAGACAAATTCGAAATGAACAAAAATTAAGTTTAGAAGAATTAGCCCAAAAAACAGGGGTTAGTAAATTAACATTAGGGAAAATTGAGAGAGGCGAAACGAATCCAACGTTAGCTGTCATTTGGAAAATAACGAAAGGGTTATCGATTCCTTTATCGAGATTAATGGTTGTTGGAGAACCTGTAGCTGTTGCGCGCTGCGGAGAAGGATTTGCAGTAGATGTAGGACAAGCATGGCATTTAGAAACGATGTTCCGTTACACGAAAGAAACAGGGATGGAAATGCACCGTGCTTGTTTAAGAGCGAATAGTATATATGAACCGGAAGCTCATCATGAAGGAGCAATTGAGCTGGTAACAGTAATGAAAGGGAAAGTTTCTATTCAAGTTGAGAACGACGTATATGTGCTAAATGAGTTTGACTCCATTCAGTTTGAAGCTAATAAGAAACATAGTTATAAAAATGAAGAGGATGAAGTAGCGGTATTACATTTAACGATGAAATATTCTTCATGAAAAAATCCCCTATAGAAAAATCTATAGGGGATTTTTTATACGCTATGCTCAAATATATGAAAGAATGTTATTAGTAAGAGCGTGGCATAAGTAATAAACAAATAAAATAAACTAAAAACCCCGTCCCAAAACATAAAATAGCAATGACCCAAAGTATGCGAATGAGAGTAGAGCTAATATCAAAATATTCTCCTAAACCACCGCATATACCAAATAACATTTTATCAGTTTCGGATTTATATAACCTCTTCGACATATTATGATCCTCTCCTTTTTATATCACCGCTGTTATGTATGAGTGATACAGTGTACTTTTATTCTATATGGAAATTTATGAGAAGACCATTAGGTTATATTACATTTTTTTGTGAAAGGACAATACAGTGGATTAATTGTCTTAATTTTCAGTTGGTATTAAAATGAAAATGAGGGTGTGACGTATTTTCTAATATAAGGTGGGGAAATGGTAATGACATTATATTGGTTGACTAATGTAAAGCTTGAAACAGGTTATACATATGAAGAAGCGAAAATTTCACAAACGGAAACTGAGATATGCAGTCTTCTTATTGAAGATGGGCGAATTAAAAGAATTATAGCGGGAATCGCCCAAGAGGAAAGAACGTTAACTTTTGATGCTAATCGTTTATTAGTTTTACCAGCTTTTGAAGAGATGCATATTCATATTGATAAAACATATTATAGTGGGCCTTGGAAAGCTTGTATGCCAGCAGAAAATATTTTTACACGTTTTAATGAAGAAAAAACGATTTTACCAAAGCAATTAGCAACTGCTCAAGACAGGGCGGAAAATATGCTAGAGTTATTGCTTCGAAATGGCGCAACAAATATTAGAACGCATTGTAATGTGGATCCGGTTATTGGACTTCGTAATTTAGAGGCAACGTTAGCGGCTTTAGGAACATATAAAGATCGGTTGTCTGGTAGAATAGTTGCATTTCCGCAACATGGATTATTGCGAAGTAATTCTATGCAACTTGTGAAAGATGCGATGCGTATGGGCGCACAATTAGTTGGCGGAGTGGACCCAGCTACAGTAGATAATGATATTGAAAAATCATTACATACGATTATGGATATTGCGGTAGAGTTTAATGCGGATGTTGATATTCATTTGCACGATGCGAATAACCTTGGAACGTTTACAATGAAGAGATTGGCAAGTCTAACGGAAGAAGCAAGATGGCAAGGTCGTGTAACAATTAGTCATGCGCTTGGACTTGGTGGTGTTACTGATAAAGAAGCTGAAGAAGTGGCAGAAAGACTAGCAGCATTAAAGATTGATATCACTTCAACTGTTCCAATCGGTAAACAAGTAATCCCAATTCCATTATTAGATCGAAAAGGAGTTAAAGTTTCATTAGGAAATGATAGTATTACAGATCATTGGTCTCCGTTCGGCACAGGTGATATGCTTCAAAAGGCAAATCGATTGGCAGAACGATTTGGTTGGAGTGATGAAAGGTCTTTAGGGAAAGCTCTTCGTTTTATTACTGGAGGGAAAGAAACGTTAAATAATGAAGGGAAACGAGTGTGGCCGAATGTAGGGGATGAGGCAAGTTTTGTTTTAACGAATGCAACATGCTCCGCGGAAGCAGTGGCTCGTCAAACAGAGAAGCGTGTAGTTATGTATAAAGGGAATGTTGTTATAGGGGATTTAGATCAAGTGAAATCTGATAATCTTGTATAGAGGAATCGTTTAGATGTTTTGAGAAGGGTTCTAATTGTGAAAATAGAACCCTTCTTTTTCATTTAGTAGAAACAGGGAAGTACTATACTTCCTTATAAGGAAGCAAGAAGGGATGAAAAGTTTGGACAATCAACATAATCAAAATCATATTATGGGAACTTTGCAATGGTTTATTTTTTTATTAGCAAACTCAATCGCGCTACCAATTGTCGTTGGCGGATTATTTCATCTTACGACGGAAGAAGTATTTTATTTAATGCAGCGTACGTTTTTCGTAGTTGGTATATCTTCTTTTTTACAAGGATGGCTTGGACATAAGCTTCCGATTGCGGATGGACCAGCTGGATCTTGGGTTGGTGTATTTACCGTGCTTGCTTATGCAACTGTAGGGCAGGATCAATTACATAGTACATTGCAAATTTTAGAATTAGGAATGATGGTTGCGGGAGTTGTTTTAATAGGGATAGGAGTAACGGGAGTGATCGGGCGTATTTTATTTTTATTTACGCCGCTCGTGACAGGGACGTTCTTACTTTTATTATGTTTACAATTAAGTGGTGTATTTTTAAAAGGAATGCTAGGAATTACAGCTACTGTTTCTCAAATTGATGGATTTACAGCATTAATTGCTTTTGGCATATTTTTATTCGTAGTCATACTCTCCAACTTCGGAAAAGGGTTTGTTAAAAGTTATGCGGTTTTAATAGGGTTAATTAGTGGCTGGATTATTTTTCTCATTGCAGGAAAAGTGACGATCCCATCTCAAGTAACTCATTTTGTGCAACTTCCACATATATTCGCGTGGGGAATTCCAAAATGGAATACAGGTATGGCTGTATCAAGTTTCGTTATGGTATGTATTTTAGTTTCAAATACAGTGGCAGCTATTATAGCAATTAATCAAGCTACCATTCATAAAGCGACTATTGAACAAAAACAGTTGAAGGATGGAACGTGGGTTGGAGGGATTTCACATATCATTTCCTCTGTATTTTCAACTGTAGGTGTCGTTCCGTTACCAGCAACGGCAGGGTTTATACGCTTAACAAAACAAAAATATATACGATCGTTCTTAATGGCATGTGCGTTACTAGTCGTAATGTCTCTTTTTCCAAGTATCATTCGTTACTTAGCGTCTTTACCATCCGCTGTCGCATCGGCCGTTTTAATGGCTTCGTTCGTACAGTTAATTGGAATTGGATTTAATAATATAAAACAAGTGCCAATGAGCGAAAGGAATGTAACGATTTTAGGAGTTGCTATATTATTTGGAAGTGGTGTTATGTTTTTACCGTCTGGAGCACTCCAATCCTTGCCGTCTGTGATGCAATATATATTCGGAAATGGTTTGTTCGTAGGTACAGTTGTCAGCATATTACTAGAACAAATATGGCGTACTGAAAAGTAAGTGGATAAAAAGAGTGTACGCACTGTATAAAAGTCTAAAATAACATAAGAAATAAAGCCCATTTTCATTCACCACCTGCACATTTCGTTCATACAATATCTTGACTAAATAAACACCCAACTTACACATATACAGCTCTGGCTTAAGCAAGGAGGGTTATACCAGTTGAAGGAAAAAGCGTATCAATCTAAACCGTTACTCACAAAGAGAGAAAGAGAAGTATTTGAATTACTGGTTCAAGATAAAACGACGAAGGAAATTGCAGGTGAACTGTTTATAAGTGAAAAAACAGTACGTAATCACATCTCAAATGCAATGCAAAAGCTAGGGGTTAAAGGACGTTCACAAGCAGTTGTTGAGCTTCTTCGTATGGGAGAGCTCGAACTATAAGAAAGCAGCCGACTTTTATACAAAAGGTCGGCTATTTTTTTGTTTGTTTCATGCTCCATATGAATGATAAGAATGTTTCATACATAAATAGGTAGTAAGGAGGGGATATGTTGAAAAGGGTATTATTAGTTTCAACAAGCGCTCATGATTTAAATGGACACCCGACTGGTTTGTGGCTGGAAGAGCTCGCAGCTCCTTATCATTTATTTAAAAAAGCTAAGTTCGATGTTGATATTGTGTCGATAAAAGGCAGGAGAGTACCAATTGATAGAGTGTCTATTCCGAATGGCATACCTCGTGAATTTAAGCAGGTCGCTTCTTTATTGCAAAATACGAGGGCGATTTCAACTGTTCATTCTTCAGAGTATGATGCGGTATTATTTGGTGGTGGGCACGGGGCGATTGTAGATTTTCCAGGTAATCCATATGTAGCAAATTTAATTGAGAATATGTACAATAATAACCGGATCGTAGCGGCTGTTTGTCACGGGGTAAGTTCTTTAGTTGGTGTGAAAAATAAAGATGGCTCGTTTTTTGTTGCCGGTAAGCGTATAACAGGTTATACAAACGATGAAGAAAAAGCTGTACATTTAGAAAATCGAGTTCCGTTTTTGCTAGAAAGTAAGTTGAAAGAAGAAGGGGCTTTATTTTATGTAGCACCTAATTTCACGCCGCATGTTGTAGTAGATGGGCGTTTGATTACAGGGCAGAATCCGCAGTCTAGTGTGGGAATAGGTAAGGCTATAAAAAGAGCTGTAAATAAATTATAGAAAAGGTGCCCGCTACTAACAAAGGTAGCGGGTACTTTTTATGTATAGCGTAGATTGAAATTGTAATAAACTAAAAAGACGTAATGAGTATAATAACTTCATTTATAAACATTCATGAATTTGCTATACTATTTTGTATGAACAAAAGGGGAGGCTCTTTTAAATGAGAAAAGTAGCGTGTGCAAATACTTATATTAATAAAATAAAGCCCGTTATTCGAAAGACGAGTTTTAGCCAATTAAAAATAGATGAAATTGCGAAATATATGGATATTAGTAAAGCTACTTTATATAAACGTTTTTCTTCGAAAGATGAGATTATTGAGGCAGTAGTAGAGGATTTTATAAACTATCTTCTTGAAGGAGATGCGGATAATCAAGATGAAAGTATGTCGTTTACAGAACGTTTCCAAAAGACGTTTATCCATTCTTTAAAATGTGTGACGTATATTTCGGATGTCTTTTTACAAGATTTGAAAGAAGCGTATCCGCATTTGTCGGATCAATTAGTCGCTGCACAACAAAATCGCAATCGTAATTTGCAAATGTTTTTTGAATCGGGTATGGAACAAGGTTACTTTAATAAAATGAATGCGCAACTATTTATGGTGCAAGATGATGTGATGTTA
The DNA here is from genome assembly GCF_038005725.1 of Bacillus sp. FSL R12-0074. NCBI lineage: Bacteria > Bacillati > Bacillota > Bacilli > Caryophanales > Bacillaceae > Bacillus > Bacillus sp. FSL R12-0074. The sequence goes on along the minus strand of NZ_JBBOTR010000001.1, from coordinate 4,391,944 downwards.
AGACGCATTATAGATCATACTTTTTGCATTCAGTACGATATTACGTTAAAGCAAGCGATACTTGATTTCTACAATTTGAAGAAATACCAACTGTTTAAACCGGAATTTTTAGATGTAGTTGATGATTCTGAAATTGAAAAAGAAATTATAGCTAATCTACAAATGATTTCGTAAAAAAAGCAGATTTCCCTTACTAGAGGGAAATCTGCTTTTTTAGTACATATTATTTTTGCAACTGTTTTAATACTAATTCAGCTACTGGACCACCTGAAGCAGGGTTTTGACCAGTAATTACACGATTATCTTCTACAGCGTAAGCTTCCCAAGGTTGCGCAGCTTTTTCGTAAAGTCCTCCATATTTAACGAGTTCATTTTCTGTTAAAAATGGAACGAATTGATCTAATTCAGCTAGTTTCTCTTCTTCATTTGAGAATCCTGTTACTTTTTTATCGTTAATTAAACGATCCCCGTTACTTAATGTGATATGGAATAAACCAGCAGCTCCGTGACAAACAGAGGAAACAATTCCGCCATTTTCATAAATGTTGCGGCTAATATTTTGAAGTTCTTTGTTTTCTGGGAAGTCCCAAATAACTCCGTGACCACCCGCGTAATAAATAACAGCGTAGTCTTCTTGATTCACTTCACTCGGTTTCATTGTAGAACCGAGACAATTCATAAATTCTTTCTTTTGATACCATTCCCAATCAATGCTCTCCGCCATCGCTAAACTATGCGGATCAATCGGTGTATAGCCGCCTTGTGGACTGACATAATCTACTTCGTAACCAGCTTCTTCTACTTTTTTAACGAAATGGACAGCTTCACCAAGCCAAAGCCCGGTAGCTCTATTTAAATTCGGGTATTTTTCTACGCTCGTTAATACAACTAACATTTTTTTCTTCATCATAATCCTCCTGTAATGTTTCTTCTATATAAAAGTTCTTTATTTACTTGATTGTATTAAGTTAGAAATTGCAAATTTGAATAACCATGTCAGTCCCCCTTATACCGGATTCGAAATTAGTGTATAACAATTTTTGGACAAAGTAAACTAAAAACACTAAATTAGTTTACTTTGTATATTTTTCATTGACAAACTGTAATGCTGAAACTATGATAGTTCCATGAATATCGAACAACATAATGTTACGTTTCGAATTCAATTTGTCGCGCCATAAATTTATACATTTGATGAAGTTGTTTAGTAGTGATAGAGGAGCTAAACAACTTTATTTTTCATTTACAGTTACTACAATCAGAAGAGGTGTTACGCATGGGGAAAGATATAAGTAACCATTCAAAATGGTTTGTTTTCACATTATGTTTTATCGTTTTATTAGGACCGATGAATGCGGTTTTATTTAATGTAGCGTTAGAGGATATTGCTAATGATTTATCTATTAGTCAATCGAAAGTAAGTTGGGTTGTAGTAGGTTATTCCTTAGTTGTCGGTATTGGTTCGATGATATATGGGAAGTTGGCTGATCGTTATAGCGTAAAAAAACTATTGGTTATTTCAATTATCATATTTGTAGCGGGTTCTATTATTGGATTTATGAATCAATCTTATGCGATTACCATTCTTGCAAGATTAGTGCAGGCGAGTGGGGGCGCGGCGTTTATTGCGCTTAGTATGATTGCAGTGGCAAAATTAGTTGCTCCTGCTAAGAAGCCTGGTGCATTAGCGATGATTAGTTCTTCTATTGCATTAGCGATAGGCATTGGTCCTTTAGTTGGCGGGGCTATTACAAATACATTAGGGTGGCCATATTTATTTTTATTTATGGTTATTTCAGTAGTGGGGATTTTCTTGCTTATAAAATTTATGCCAGAAGAAGCGCAGCATACGGATGAAGCGTTTCATTTTGATTACATTGGAGCGGCGTTATTATTTGCATTCATTACGACTGTTTTATTAGGTGTCAATATTAATAGTTGGCTATTTGTGTTATCGGTAGCTTTCTTATTTTTATTCACGGTTCGTATGAAGAACGCGGAGCATCCATTTATTGATATTGAGTTATTTTCGAACAAACCATTTCTTCGTTTAATAGCGGTCGGGTTTATAATTAATGTTGCGCTATGTGCTAGTTTGTTATTATTACCATTACTGTTAGGAAGAGGGCACGGATTGTCGCCATTCGTTATCGGAATTGCATTGTTTGTTGCATCACTCTTTGGTATTGTATCTAGTTTTATTACGGGAAAGATTGTCCCTTCGTTTGGAAATGTGAATATGATTTATGTAGCGTCTGTCATTATGATCGTTGGCTTTTTAATTTTAGGGCTTATTCCAAACGGGAACTTAATCATTATTTTAGTGGCGGTTATTTTAACATTTATGAGTTATTCAGCTATTCAAGTATCATTAAACACATTTATACCGAAAACATTACATCCAGCTAAAGTTGGAGTCGGCCTTGGTTTATATAATTTAATTAACTTTTTCGGTATGGCATTTGGGCCAGCTGTAGCGAGCAAGGTTATGGAATCTACAAATAGTTATCGTTTGAATTTTATTTTAATCATCATTTTAATTTCTGCTCATTTCTTCTTATTAATAGGAATGTCTTCTTTCCAAAAAAAGATGGAGCAATAAAGTGAAACTTTAATTAGTGGGGGGCATCCCCCACTAATTATTAGCCCCCACCAATCGGGCTTTTACGGGCAGCCCGAGCCCCCATATAACTTCTTTGCTTTCGCTGAATTTTGAGGTGGGGGTCTTACTGTCCGGCAAAGAGCGGGGTAAATGCGTATTTTATATAGAAGAAACCGACTTTCATATAGAAGATCGGTTATTTTTCTGTCTTGCAAATTATGAAAAAAAGGAGCAAAATAAAAAAGGTCCTGATCTATATAGGTACAAATGAAAATTTTTATACAGGGGCACTTTAAGTTAGCGAACTTAAAGTGTGTAAAATATACTGATAAACATAAAAGATGATGAATGAGAAAACGGGTGATTAAGTTGAATAGAGCGATCGGTGTTATTGATTCAGGAGTGGGCGGTTTAACAGTAGCGAAGGAATTAATTCGTCAGTTGCCGAAAGAGCGTATTATATATTTAGGGGATACAGCACGTTGCCCTTATGGTCCGCGTTCTCGTGAAGAAGTGCGTCAATTTACGTGGGAAATGACGGAGCATTTATTAGATTTAAATATCAAAATGTTAGTTATTGCGTGTAATACAGCAACTGCGGTTGTATTAGAAGAAATGCAGAAACAATTACCAATTCCAGTAGTTGGAGTTATTCATCCAGGATCACGTACAGCTTTAAAAGTGACAAATACGTATCATGTTGGGATTATTGGAACGATTGGAACAGTAAAAAGTGGCGCCTATGAAGAGGCGCTAAAGTCTATTAATAACCGTGTTATGGTAGAAAGTTTAGCGTGCCCACCTTTCGTTGAGCTTGTAGAGAGTGGGAATTTCGAAAGTGAAATGGCGTATGAAGTTGTAAGAGAAACATTGCAACCGTTGAAAAGTACTGACATTGATACGCTTATTCTAGGATGTACACATTATCCGATTTTAGGTCCTGTTATTAAAAAGGTAATGGGGGATCAAGTACAATTAATTAGTTCGGGTGATGAAACAGCGCGTGAGGTAAGCACGATTTTATACCATAGTAAGATGCTAAATGAGGGAGAAGAACAAAGTGATCACCTCTTCTTAACGACTGGTAAAATAGGCCTGTTTAAAGAAATTGCATCAAAGTGGTTCGGTCAGCCGATTGAAAATGTGAAGCATATCAATTTAGAAACAGAATAATAGTAGATTCATATAAGAGAACTCCTGAGAAATCAGGGGTTTTTTCTGTATAAGTAGCCATAGCTTGTTCTAAAACATGAAACAGCTCGTATACATAATAGTACAAACTTAGATTTTAGGGGGGAATGGCATGCCTAAATCCACTTTTAAATGGGTTGTTGGTGCTACTGTGAGTGCGATTTTATTATCAGGGTGTGGCTTGTTAAATCAAGAGAAAGCGACAGAACAAATTGATCCGCCAAAAAAAGTTACGTATACAGAAGGTGAAAAGAAAGAAACTGCTAAAAAAGATAAACAAGGGCAAACAGTAAATAGAGAGTTATACCTCGTTGATAAAAATGGATATGTCGTACCGCAAACTATTGCAATGCCTACTCCGAAAGCGAATGAAGTTGTCCAGCAAACGTTAGAGTATCTTGTGAAAGATGGACCAGTTACAAATTTATTGCCAAATGGATTTCGAGCAGTCCTTCCAGCGAATACGACGATGACCTTGAATTTGAAAAAAGGCGGGACAGCAGTAATTGATTTCTCTAAAGAAATGAAAAATTATTCAAAAGAAGAAGAACGTCAAATTGTTGAATCAGTAGCGTGGACTTTGACTCAATTTACAGAAATAAAACAAGTGCAGTTCCAAATAAATGGTGAAAAGTTAGCGAAGATGCCTGTTGCGGGTACACCGCTTGGTGAAGGTGTAAGTCGTGCGAATGGAATTAACTTTGATGATGAACAAGTAGCAGATGTGACGCATACAAAACCGGTTACACTTTACTTTATGGCGCAAAATAATAATAAGCAGCAATATTACGTACCAGTAACAAGGCGCGTTGCAGAAGGACAAGAAAATGATTACTCGGCAATTGTGGATGAGCTTGTAAAAGGTCCGATTCAAGGATCGCTACTAAATGATTTTAATCCAGGAGCTAAGCTTATTACGAATCCAAAAGTGGAGAACGGAAATATTACATTAAACTTTAATGAAAATATATTTGTGAACCCAGACAAAAACATGATTTCAAATTATGTGTTGAAATCGTTAGTCTTATCTTTAACGGAAAAACAAGGTGTGAAAAATGTTTCTATTGAAGTGAATGGGAAAGCAAATCTTATGGATGAGAAAGGTGAAAAGTTAATAAAACCTGTTGATCGTCCACAAAACGTGAATACAGGTAGTTTTTAATCGCGAATAATTTGATATACTTATGTAAGAAAGGGGAATTGCTTTTTGAGTTCCCCTTCTTTTATTGTTATACATAGCGTACATTTAAATTTGGCTATACTAATGAGAGTATTTATGAGGGGGTTATTTTTATGCGAGTAGATGGTAGAGGAAAAGCAGAGCTACGCCATATACATATTCATACAAATTATTTAAAACATCCAGAGGGATCAGTACTAATTGAAGTTGGAGATACAAAGGTAATTTGTTCAGCGACAATTGAAGAGCGTGTACCGCCGTTTATGCGCGGAGAAGGAAAAGGCTGGGTAACAGCAGAATACTCAATGATTCCACGTGCGACAGAGCAACGTACAATCAGAGAGTCAAGTAAAGGGAAAGTAACAGGGCGCACAATGGAAATCCAGCGTTTAATTGGACGAGCATTACGTGCGGTTGTTGATTTAGAAGCGCTTGGCGAAAGAACGGTTTGGATTGACTGTGATGTAATTCAAGCGGATGGCGGAACGAGAACAGCTTCTATTACAGGTGCTTATGTAGCGATGGTATTAGCTTTTGAAAAATTATTGCAAGCAGAAAAAGTATCTAAAATTCCGGTGAAAGATTATTTAGCGGCAACGTCAGTAGGTGTTGTTGAAGAACAAGGTGTTGTTTTAGATTTAAATTATGCTGAAGATTCTAAAGCAGACGTTGATATGAACGTTATTATGACTGGAAAAGGTCAGTTTGTTGAAGTGCAAGGAACTGGAGAAGAAGCGACGTTTAGCAGAGCTGAATTAAATGAATTACTTGATGCTGCTGAACAAGGGATTTTCCAACTTGTTGAAAAGCAAAAAGAAGCGTTAGGTGACATCGTATCTCATATAGAGTAGAGGTGGAAAATATGAAGCAAGTTGTTGTAGCGACGAAAAATCTTGGGAAAGTACGTGAGTTTGCTGAGTTATTTGAGAGATTTGACTTAGAAGTGAAATCTTTACACGATTTTCCTCATATTGAAGAAGTCGAAGAAACTGGTGAAACATTTGAAGAAAATGCAATTTTAAAGGCGGACAGTCTTAGTAGACAGTTGAATTCCATCGTAATTGCGGATGACTCTGGTCTTATTGTAGATGCCTTAAACGGGAAACCAGGTGTGTATTCAGCTCGTTTTGCTGGAGAGCCGAAAGATGATCAGGCGAATATAGATAAGGTGTTACAAGGGTTAACTGACGTCGATTTAGAAAAACGTACAGCTCGTTTTTACTGTGCGCTAGCAGTTGCTTTCCCTGAAGTGGATAAAGAGCCGGTTATTGTAAACGGAACGTGCGAAGGGAAAATTCTAGAACAGCGCCGCGGGGAAAATGGTTTCGGATACGATCCGATTTTTTATGTAGAAGAATATAAAAAAGCGATGGCTGAGCTAAATTCGGATGAGAAAAATGCGATTAGTCACCGCGGACGCGCTCTTCGTAAATTAGAAGAAAAAATCCCAGAATGGTTTTTAGAAGAATAAGGGAGAGAGATTGATGAAAGCTTTAATCGTAAGCGATAGTCATAGCTCTGTGAAGGAATTACAGCAGTTAAAAGAGAATTACGAAGGGAAAGTAGATGTCATGATTCATTGTGGTGATTCAGAGCTAACGCCTGCTCACCAAGAGCTACAAGGTTTCCAAGTTGTAAAAGGGAATTGTGATTATGCTAACTTTCAAGATGAAATTGTAACTGATGTAGATGGAATTCGTTTCTTAGTTGTACACGGTCATCGTCATAATGTGAAAATGACGTTACAAACGTTAGCGTATCATGCAGCAGAAGTAGGAGCGCAAGTAGCATGCTTTGGACATTCTCATATATTAGGGGCAGAATTAATTGATGGGATTTTATTTATTAATCCAGGAAGTATTTTGCTCCCACGCTCTCGTGTGGAAAAAACATTCGCTTTATTAGAAATGGATGAAAATCATATAGAAGTTCGTTTTGAAACATTAGATGGACAGCTGGTGGAACAAGCAATTTTTAAAAGAGGATAAGAAAAATTATCCTCTTTTAAAAAAGTGTTGACTTTATAAGTAGTTATGAATATAATAAATATTGTCGATAGGGCAACGGCGCTAACGAAGAAAAATAAAATAACATATGCGGGTGTAGTTTAGTGGTAAAACAAGAGCCTTCCAAGCTCTGGTCGAGAGTTCGATTCTCTTCACCCGCTCCATGTCCCAGTAGCTCAGCCGGATAGAGCATACGCCTTCTAAGCGTACGGTCGGGAGTTCGAATCTCTCCTGGGACGCTAAAAAAACCTTGTTATCTTTTGATAACAAGGTTTTTTGTTTGTTTTAAATTAGTTATTAATAAATTTTTCAAAGACAAAACCGTAATCTTTCACGTTATATTGCTTTTTCGTATCAACGAGCCAGTTAAAGGCGATCTCGTTCATCTCTTTAAACTGTTCTGCTAAATTTACTTGTGCATTTGAAATACGGCTGAAAGCGTTAGATGCCATATCTAAACTTTTATGTGCATACTGCAATGTAATGTCGTTGTCGTATGAAATTTCTTCGATTTTAAGAAGAGCCTTATATAAATCTTTTAATTCTTCAATATGTTTTTTATGAACATCAATTGAGTAATGCTCATCTCCCATTTGAAATTTAATTTCTACATCTAAATCAATCGTTCCTGCAGTTTCAAGTGCTACGTTTTTAATTTGATATTTACTATAGCTAAAGCGGCGTAATGTACGTTTTTTGCTTGTGGCACTTGTACCATCTAAGTGAATTAATCCTTTGTTTGTAAAGCAATATTCATCCGATTTTGATTTAATAAGAAAGTAAATTTTCTCCCCATCTTCATGCATTACGTAATCATCAGCATCGACCTTATCGTAATCTTTTGGTGTGATAACGGAACCTACATCGCTTAATCCTAAAACGTCAGCTGCCATTTTTTTGAACATATATAATCCCCCTTGTAAATTAAATTCTTAATTGTACAAAAATATATTAACATGATTTTAAACTTATTTTTGAAATCTTACAACTCTGTAAGGTAAGTGTAAGGAAGTTCGATGGTAACAAATTAATAATCTTATATAATGAAGATAACAACGATAAATGAGGAGGAAGAGATGATGAAAGGATTAATCGTAACGGGTTTAACAGTAGCTTTTGGGTTTGTGGCGTATGAAAAGTTAACATATGTAATTGATGTTGTAAAACATTTAGTAGCGTAGAAAAAACTGCCATGAGAGGGAAAGGGAATGAGTGAATGAATGGAATGGTTATTTGGAATTATAGGTACTTGTAGTGTAGTTTTATTGTTCTTTGTCCCGAGTGGTATACTTAGTTCGACAACGAGTTTGTTCTTTTTAAGTTTGTTTGCTTGTACGATGCTTATTATTATGTTTTTAATGAAGCGAAGTAAACCAATCTTCTATTTTAGCATGATTGTTATGGCAATTATTGTTCTCCAAATTATTACCCTTGTTATATACCCCACAATTATAAAAGCTTTCCATTAATGATGAACCCTCTGCCGTCTGTTGCTGAGGGTTTTTGTTTGTGAAAAATGAATTTCATTTAGAAGTTTGTTGCTTTTTCGTTATGAAAATAGAATATTCCTATATTTCAAATAAATAATTTTGGAATGTTGTGTTCTCATTACGCATTTGATATATTTACTTTGAAGATCATTAAAATCTAGAAAAAGAGGCGGACGTATGGATAAAAAAGAAAATACGGTCGTATTGTTTCCGCAACTATCAGAACGCTATATTGATAAAGGTTTTTTAGCGTTGAAAGAGCGGGAATTCGAAGATGCATTGCGCTGCTTTGAAATATTACGTCAGTATAATGCAGAAACGGAACAAACAGAATTAGCTTCCGTTATTTGTTTGCTAGAATTAAAACGTATGGAAGAAGCGAAAGAAAAATGTGAGCAGTTGCTTGAAACAGGAGCTGTATTATTTGGTGATATTCTTGAAACGTATGTAACTATTTTAGTTCAAACAAATGATTATGAAGGTGTCATTGAAACTGTTGAGGAAGTTTTGCAAACGAAAGATATAATTCCTGAGCAAAAGGAAAAATTGGCGCAGCTTGCTTTGTTTGCGCAAGGGATGCTGAATGAAGAAGATACACCGCTAGTGGATTCGAATTTTGAATTAGAAGAATTTACCGATGGGCTTTTTGGAGAAAACTTTGGTCAAAAGCTAAGAGTGATCCAGAAACTTTCGTTAAAAGACCTGGATCTCGCACTTCCTACTTTAAAGAAATTTTTAATAGACGAAGATCAGCACCCTTATTTAAAAACTTCTATTTTGTATAAAATGGTAGAAAATCAAATAGAAGAAGAAATAGAAGTAGAGAAGTTTGGAAATACGATAAAGGTGATTCCAGCATTTACAGGTCATAATGAGGAGCAATCCGATAAAATTATACATAAATTCTCAAACCGATTAGAGCAAAGTTATCCAGATATATTTAGTACGATGGTTACATACTGGAAAGAATTACAAATTAGCATTTTTCCGTTCCCTCTATTAATGGATAAAGTAGAAATTTGGGCTGCTGTCTTAGAGAGAATTGGAAGAAAGCGTTTCGGATTGGCTATTGATGAAGAAGAACTTATGACAGCATACAATATTGAGTTTGAGGAATTTCATATTGCCTATCAATGGTTACTGCGCATTGAAAGAGAAGGGTATTTGCCCGTATAATTATGAAAAAGAATCGTTCAGTTATTGAAACGAGCACATTCTATGTTATAATGTAAGGGTTGCAAAAGGCAGAAATCTGCCTGTTTGTAAGAGAAGAGGAGTATAATTCTCTTACTTAATATGTTTCATATTAGTCTCGAACAAAGTATACCGTAGTTGTCTTCTAGACAATTAGTAGATTGGAACATTGTATCTGAAAGCTTTTTGCTAGAGGGTTATTTGTACATTTGTTATTTCAAGAAAGAGATAATAAAAATTTTGATCTATAGAGGTATGTGCATACATTATTATAGTTGGAGGGAAAGAATAAATGTCTACAAAATGGGAAAAATTAGAAGGTAACGTTGGCGTTTTAACAATCGAAGTTGATGCTAAAGAAGTAAATAACTCTATCGACGCTGCATTCAAAAAAGTAGTAAAAACAATTAATGTACCAGGTTTCCGTAAAGGAAAAATGCCTCGTCCATTATTCGAACAACGCTTTGGTATTGAATCTTTATACCAAGATGCTTTAGATATCATCTTACCAAAAGCATACGGTGAAGCAATCGATGAAGCTGGTATCTTCCCAGTTGCTCATCCTGAGATTGACATCGAGAAATTCGAAAAAGGCCAAAACTTAATTTTCACTGCAAAAGTTACTGTAAAACCTGAAGTTAAATTAGGTGATTACAAAGGTTTAGCAGTAGAAAAAGTTGAAACAACTGTAACTGACGAGGATGTAGAGAACGAAGTAAAAGCTTTACAAGAGCGTCAAGCTGAACTAGTTGTTAAAGAAGACGGAACTGCTGCAGATGGTGATACAGCTGTAATCGACTTCGAAGGTTTCGTTGATGGCGAAGCATTTGAAGGCGGCAAAGGCGAAAACTATTCTCTTGCAATCGGTTCTGGTACTTTCATCCCAGGTTTCGAAGAGCAAGTAATTGGTCTTAAATCTGGTGATTCTAAAGAAGTTGAAGTATCATTCCCAGAAGAGTACCATGCTGCTGAATTAGCTGGTAAACCAGCAACATTCAAAGTAACAATTCACGAAATCAAAACAAAAGAACTTCCTGAGTTAAACGACGAGTTCGCTAAAGATGCTGACGAAGAAGTTGCAACTCTTGATGAATTAAAAACAAAACTTCGTACAAACTTAGAAGAAGGCAAAAAGCACGAAGCTGAGCACAAAGTACGTGACGAAGTAGTAGAATTAGCTGCTGCTAACGCTGAAATCGACATTCCAGAAGCTATGATCGACACTGAGTTAGATCGTATGGTTCGTGAATTCGAGCAACGTTTAAGCCAACAAGGTATGAACCTTGAGCTTTACTACCAATTCACAGGTACTGACGCTGACAAATTAAAAGAGCAAATGAAAGAGGATGCACAAAAACGTGTAAGAATCAATCTTGTTCTTGAAGCTATCATTGAAGCTGAAAACATCGAAGTTACTGAAGAAGAAGTAACTGCAGAAGTTGAAAAAATGGCTGAAATGTACGGTATGCCAGTAGACGCTATCAAGCAAGCTCTTGGAAGTGTAGACGCTTTATCTGAAGATCTTAAAGTGCGTAAAGCTGTAGACTTCTTAGTAGACAACGCTGCATAATAAAATAACAAGGCGCGATTTTAATCGTGCCTTGTTTTATAAATATAGAAATATATTTATAAAACTTTTCGATGAAGAAGGAAAAGTGCCTTTGTAAGTCGAATATACATATTTCAAAAGTTTTAAAATTTTTTTATTTGTACATAACTAGTCATATTATTTGTATTTCTCGCTACGTAGTGACATAATATGTATTTACATACGATACATTTATCGTGTACATACGAAGGCAAGAGGTTAGCACTTTGTAAGGGGTGTGAAAATATGTTTAAATTTAATGATGAAAAAGGTCAATTAAAATGTTCTTTCTGTGGTAAAACACAAACGCAAGTTCGAAAGTTAGTTGCAGGTCCAGGTGTTTACATTTGTGACGAGTGTATCGAGCTTTGTACTGAAATTGTACAAGAGGAGCTTGCGAAGGACGAAGAAGTAGAATTCAAAGATGTACCGAAACCGGTAGAAATTCGTGAAATCTTAGATGAGTATGTCATCGGACAAGATAACGCGAAAAAAGCACTAGCGGTAGCGGTATATAACCATTACAAACGCATTAATTCTAACAGCAAAATTGATGATGTAGAATTAGCGAAGAGTAATATTTCACTTATTGGGCCAACTGGTAGTGGTAAAACATTATTGGCACAAACATTAGCGCGTATTTTAAATGTTCCATTTGCAATCGCGGACGCAACATCTTTAACAGAAGCTGGATACGTTGGGGAAGATGTAGAAAACATCTTACTAAAACTAATTCAAGCGGCTGATTACGATGTAGAAAAAGCGGAAAAAGGAATTATTTATATTGATGAGATTGATAAAGTGGCACGTAAGTCCGAAAATCCATCAATTACACGTGATGTATCTGGTGAAGGTGTACAGCAGGCACTTCTGAAAATTTTAGAAGGTACTGTAGCGAGCGTTCCACCTCAAGGTGGTCGTAAGCACCCGCATCAAGAGTTTATTCAAATTGATACAACGAACATCCTATTCATTTGTGGTGGAGCGTTTGATGGCATCGAGCCTATTATTAAACGTCGCCTTGGTGAGAAAGTAATTGGATTTGGTGCTGAGAAGAAAAATGCTGATGTAAATGAGAAGCATGTTTTATCTCACGTTTTACCAGAGGATCTTTTAAGATTCGGTTTAATTCCGGAGTTTATCGGTCGTCTTCCAGTTATTGCGAACCTAGAGCCGCTTGATGAAGATGCTCTTGTAGATATTTTAACTAAACCGAAAAATGCACTTGTTAAGCAATTCCAAAAATTATTGGAGCTTGACGATGTTGAGTTAGAGTTTGAAGAAGGTGCACTAGTTGAGATTGCGAAAAAAGCAATTGAACGTAAAACAGGTGCTCGTGGACTTCGTTCTATTATTGAAGGCTTGATGCTTGATGTAATGTTCGAACTTCCATCTCGCAAAGATATCGAGAAGTGTATTCTTACGAAAGAAACAGTAGCTGATAATGAACCGCCGAAATTGGTGTTACAAGACGGTACTGTACTTGATACAAAAACATCTGCATAATGCGAAGAAGAAACAGCAATTTTTATAATTGCTGTTTTTCTTTATGTTTAGCACTATTCCTCCCAGGAAATACTAAAAGGTAAAACATAGCGGGAGGAAATGAATTATGAGCTGGACAAATATATTTTTACTTGTTCAACTTGTTTTTGGCGTAATTGTCGGATTGTATTTTTGGCATTTACTTCGAAATCAGCGAACACAAAAAGTTTCAATTGATCGAGAATCGAAAAAAGAATTAGAGCAGCTTCGTAAAATGCGTGAGGTTTCTTTAACAGAGCCGCTTGCGGAAAAGGTACGTCCTACATCCTTTATAGACATTGTAGGGCAAGAAGACGGGATTAAGTCGTTAAAAGCGGCTCTTTGTGGTCCTAATCCGCAACATGTGATCATATACGGTCCGCCAGGTGTCGGAAAGACAGCGGCAGCACGCCTTGTATTAGAAGAAGCGAAACGAAATCCGAAATCTCCATTTCGTACAAATGCAACATTTATCGAACTTGATGCGACGACAGCTAGGTTTGATGAGCGTGGTATTGCGGATCCATTAATTGGTTCAGTGCATGATCCTATTTATCAAGGAGCAGGTGCAATGGGACAAGCGGGTATCCCGCAACCGAAAAAAGGGGCTGTAACAGATGCGCATGGTGGTATTTTGTTCATTGATGAGATTGGTGAATTACATCCAATTCAAATGAATAAAATGCTAAAAGTGTTAGAAGATCGGAAAGTGTTTTTGGAAAGTGCGTATTATAGTGAAGAAAATTCGATGATTCCAACGTATATACATGATATTTTTCAAAAAGGTTTACCTGCAGATTTTCGCTTAGTTGGTGCAACAACACGTTCACCAGAGGAAATTCCTCCAGCAATTAGGTCGCGTTGTTTAGAAGTGTTCTTCCGTGAGTTAGATACAGAAGAAATTCAAAAAGTAGCGAAAAATGCAGCTGACAAAGTGGAGATGCAAGTAGGTGAGAACGGTATCGAAATGATTGGAATGTATGCAAGAAATGGGCGAGAAGCAATTAATCTCGTGCAAATTTCTGCTGGTATGGCGATAAATGAAGAACGACCTTTCATTAAAGATGAAGATATTGAGTGGGTTGTTCATTCTAGTCAGCTTACACCAAAGTACGAAAAACGTATTTATCCAATTCCGAGAATCGGTCTTGTGAACGGGCTTGCTGTATATGGGCCGAATACAGGTGCGTTATTAGAAATTGAGGTAACAGCTATTCCTGCGAAAGATAAAGGATCAGTAAATGTCACTGGAATTGTAGAAGAGGAAAGTATTGGAAATCAAACGAAATCAATCCGCCGTAAAAGTATGGCGAAAGGTTCTGTTGATAATGTGTTAACAGTACTTCGTTCTCTAGATGTGTTGCCAGAAGGGTATGATATACATATTAATTTTCCTGGTGGTATCCCGATTGATGGTCCTTCAGCAGGTATTGCTATGGCAACAGGTGTCTATTCAGCAGTGCATCGTACGTATGTGAATAATGAAGTAGCGATGACAGGTGAGATAAGTATCCACGGAGAAGTGAAGCCTATTGGTGGTGTGTACGCAAAAATAAAAGCTGCGAAAAAAGCGGGAGCTAAGAAAGTCATCATTCCGGCTGAAAACATGCAACCATTTTTGTATACAATAAAGGGAATTGAGATCATTCCTGTTCGCAAATTAAAAGAAGTATTTGAATTAACATTTATGCAGGAAAATGTGCATCGTGAGCTTGATGCACATAATGATTTGGGCGAAACAGATGCACAATCAATGTGAGAATATACAATAATAAAAATTTGCCAGACTTCGTTTAAGTTTGTATGCTTAAGCGGAGTCTTTTTTCTTTTCGTGAGGCACAAAAAAACAGGGGATTAACAATTGCGAAGAATCTCTGCAATTGCATCTAGATGTATTGTAATATAAAATAGTTGAACAGGAGTTTAATTTATTATGGAGGTGCTATGTCTAGTATGAATACGAATGAAAGAATTGTGCCCCTCCTACCATTAAGAGGCATTCTCGTATATCCAACGATGGTTCTGCATCTTGATGTAGGACGTGATAAATCGATACAAGCACTAGAGCAGGCGGCAATGGATGAAAATATCATCTTTTTAGCAATGCAAAAAGAAATGAATATCGACGATCCGAAAGAAGATGACATATATAGTGTAGGTACAGTGGCGAAAGTGAAGCAAATGTTAAAATTGCCGAACGGTACGCTTCGTGTCCTTGTAGAAGGTTTACATAGAGCAGAAGTAGTTGAGTTTATCGAAGAAGAAAATATAGTGCAAGTTTCTATTAAAACGGTAACGGAAGAAGTAGAAGATGATTTAGAAGAGAAGGCTCTTATGCGTACGTTACTGGAGCATTTCGAACAATATATTAAAGTTTCGAAAAAAGTTTCAAATGAAACATTTGCAACGGTAGCTGATGTAGAAGAACCGGGAAGACTAGCTGATTTAATTGCTTCTCACTTACCGATTAAAACGAAGCAGAAACAAGAGATTTTAGAGATTGTATCTGTGAAAGAACGACTACATACACTTATTTCAATTATTCAAGATGAACAAGAGTTACTTAGCCTAGAAAAGAAAATTGGACAAAAAGTGAAACGTTCAATGGAGCGCACGCAAAAAGAATATTTCTTACGTGAGCAAATGAAGGCAATTCAAACTGAACTTGGTGATAAAGAAGGCAAGGGCGGGGAAGTTGAAGAACTTCGTGAGAAAATTGAACAGTCGGGAATGCCTGAAGAAACAATGAAGGCTGCACTGAAAGAATTAGATCGTTATGAAAAATTACCTGTAAGTTCTGCTGAGAGTGGTGTCATTCATAATTATATTGATTGGTTATTAGCTCTCCCATGGACAACAGCAACAGAGGATATGATTGACCTCACTCATTCGGAAGAAATTTTAAATAAAGATCATTACGGTCTTGAAAAAGTGAAAGAGCGAGTACTTGAATATTTAGCTGTACAGAAGTTAACGAATTCATTAAAAGGGCCAATTCTTTGTCTAGTAGGACCTCCTGGGGTTGGGAAAACTTCGTTAGCTCGTTCTATCGCAACATCGTTAAACCGTAATTTTGTACGTGTTTCTCTTGGTGGTGTGCGTGATGAATCTGAAATTCGTGGTCACCGTCGTACATATGTAGGAGCGATGCCAGGACGTATTATTCAAGGTATGAAAAAGGCGAAAACAGTTAATCCAGTCTTCTTATTAGATGAGATTGATAAAATGTCTAACGATTTCAGGGGAGACCCATCAGCGGCGTTACTTGAAGTGTTAGATCCAGAACAAAACCATAACTTCAGTGATCATTACATTGAAGAGCCATATGATTTATCGAAAGTTATGTTCGTTGCAACTGCTAATACACTTGCAAGTGTTCCGGGCCCATTGCTTGACCGTATGGAAATCATTTCGATTGCTGGTTATACAGAACTTGAAAAGGTGCACATTGCTCGTGAGCATTTATTGCCGAAACAATTAAAAGAGCACGGTTTGCGAAAAGGTAATTTGCAAGTACGTGATGAAGCGCTTCTTGAAATTATTCGTTATTATACACGCGAGGCTGGTGTTCGTACGTTAGAGCGTCAAATTGCAAAAGTTTGCCGTAAAGCAGCAAAAATTATCGTTACAGCAGAACGCAAGCGCATTGTTGTAACAGAGAAAAATATTGTTGATTTACTTGGTAAGCATATATTCCGTTATGGTCAAGCTGAAAAAACAGACCAAGTTGGTATGGCAACAGGCTTAGCTTACACAGCAGCGGGCGGCGATACACTCGCAATTGAAGTGTCTGTAGCGCCAGGAAAAGGGAAATTAATTTTAACAGGGAAACTTGGGGATGTTATGAAAGAATCCGCACAAGCCGCGTTTAGCTATATTCGTTCTCGTGCAGAAGAACTTCATATTGATCCGGATTTCCATGAGAAAAACGATATTCATATTCATGTTCCAGAAGGAGCAGTTCCAAAAGATGGACCATCAGCAGGTATTACGATGGCAACGGCACTTATTTCTGCACTAACGGGTATTCCTGTAAGTAAAGAAGTTGGTATGACAGGTGAAATTACACTTCGTGGTCGTGTATTACCGATTGGTGGTTTGAAAGAAAAAACATTAAGTGCTCACCGCGCGGGATTAACAAAAATTATTTTACCGGCGGAAAATGAGAAAGATTTAGATGATATTCCAGAGAGCGTAAAAGAAAGCCTTACGTTTGTGCTTGCATCTCATTTAGACGAAGTATTGGAGCACGCATTAGTAGGAGTGAAACAATGAAAGTAACAAAAGCAGATATTGTAATTAGTGCCGTTAAACCGGAACAATATCCAGACAGTGATTTACCAGAAATTGCCTTAGCAGGTCGTTCTAATGTCGGGAAGTCTTCCTTTATTAATAAAATTTTAAATCGTAAAAAGTTAGTACGTATTTCTTCTAAACCAGGAAAAACGCAAACGCTGAACTTTTTCTTAATCAATGAAATGATGCATTTTGTTGACGTTCCAGGTTATGGATATGCGAAAGTATCTAAAACAGAGCGCGCGGCATGGGGCAGAATGATTGAAACTTACTTTACAACACGTACGCAATTAGACGCAGCTGTATTAGTAGTTGATTTACGTCACCAACCAACAAAAGATGACATTATGATGTATGATTTCTTAAAGCATTATGAAATCCCAACAATTATTATTGCAACGAAAGCCGATAAAATTCCGAAAGGGAAATGGCAAAAGCATTTAAAAGTTGTAAAAGAAACGCTTGCTGTTGAAATTGGCGATGAAATCGTTCTATTCTCTTCTGAAACAGGACTTGGAAAAGAAGAAGCATGGAAAGCAATTCATAAAATGACAAAAACAAAAAACGCGTGACGAATGTCGCGCGTTTTTTTTTATTTACTAAACTTTTAGCGTACGTTTAATGTAACTTCAATATTTCCTCTTGTTGCTTTAGAGTAAGGACATACACCGTGAGCGGCTTCTACAAGTTCTTGTGCTTCGGCATGAGAAACACCAGCAACATGTACGTCAAGTACAGCAGATAGTCCGAAACCACCATCTGTATCTTTACCGATAGAAACGTGTGCAGTCACTTCTGTACTTTCCACCTTCATACGTTTTGTACGAATTACAAGTTGTAATGCACTATCAAAGCAAGCTGCATAACCAGCTGCAAATAATTGTTCTGGATTTGTTGCTTCTCCGCCTGCGCCACCTAGTGCTTTTGGCATTTTTACATCAAGATTTAATATGCCATCATCTGAAACTACCTTACCGTTTCTTCCACCTGTTGCTGTTACTGAAGCAGTATATAATTTATCCATGTTTATTCCCCTTTTCTGTCATTAATTTTTTTCATTGTTTCAATTAATGTGTTTAATTGGATTAATAAAGAATGATATTCTTGCTCTGTAATTCCTAAATTTGTAGCCATCGTTGTTGGTAATGAACAAGCTATTTCTTTTAAATCTTTACCTTGTTTTGTTAATTCAATACAAACTTTTCGCTCGTCTTCTTTTGAACGAACACGTTGTACAAGTTTTAATGATTCCATACGTTTTAACATAGGTGTTAAAGTACCAGAATCTAAAAATAGACGTTCTCCAATTTCTTTTACTGTTAGTCCGTCTTGTTCCCAGAGTACAAGTAAAGTAATGTACTGGGGATACGTAATGCCCATTTCTTCTAAATAGGGGCGGTAAAAACGGGTAACCTCTCTAGAACAAGCGTAAATAGAAAAACAAAGTTGGTTATCTAGATGCAAAGGATTTTCTTTCATAGGCAACTCCTTATATTTTTAAATTGCGCACAATTTAATTTTGTAAAACCAATATATCGAAAAAGAAATACAATGTCAAATGCATTGCATCGAGAAAGTGAGTACTATATTTTGGAACAATCATACATATTTTCCTTCATGATGAAAGAAGATAGAAAAGATGATGTTATAATTAATATGGAATAGTTTCCATCACTTGATTATGAGGACTTTTTTTGGTAACGTACAAATAGAGTTATTATTTTATAATTATTATAAAGTAGAAAGTTCTTTATTAATCTTACTGAAGCTCCTTTATTACATATGGAGAATAAATAAAAAATAATCAGTTGTTCACACGATTGTCAGATTCATAAGAGGAAAGTTGTATTATGATAGTAGATAAAGTGATAAAACGGGTGAAGGGGGACATGCTGCGTGCATATTCTTGTTGTTAGTGTAAATTATCGAACAGCCCCTGTAGAATTTCGTGAGAAACTCACATTTCAGGCAGCAGAGCTAGAGCAAGCAATGACTATATTACAAAACCAAAAGAGCGTGCTAGAAAATGTCATTGTATCAACTTGTAATCGCACTGAGATTTACGCTGTTGTCGATCAATTACACACGGGACGGTATTACATTAAGAAGTTTTTAGCTGATTGGTTTCAGCTTGAAATAGAAGAAGTCGCACCATACTTGTCTATTTTTGAACAAGATGGCGCAATAGATCATTTATTCCGCGTAACGTGCGGTTTGGATTCTATGGTTGTTGGAGAGACGCAAATTTTAGGTCAAATAAAAGATAGCTTTTTAGAAGCACAACAAGTAAAAGCGACAGGTACAATTTTTAATGAGTTGTTTAAGCAAGTGGTTACGTTAGCAAAACGTGCGCACTCAGAAACAACGATTGGTGAAAGTGCGATGTCTGTTAGTTATGCTGCTGTTGAGCTCGGAAAGAAAATATTTGGCGATTTAACAGATTGTCATGTACTTATTCTTGGTGCGGGTAAGATGGGTGAACTTGCACTGCAAAACTTATACGGAAGTGGAGCTCGTAAAGTAACGGTTATGAATAGGACGCTTATGAAAGCGGAAGTGATGGCTGAGAAATATATGGGACATGCAAAGCCTTTAAGTGAATTGCAATGTGCATTATTAGAAGCGGATATTTTAATTAGTTCAACAGGTGCATCAGAATATGTCATTACGAAAGAAATGATGACAAAAGTAGAGAGAATGCGCTCTGGTCGTCCGTTATTTATGGTTGATATTGCAGTACCACGTGATATTGATCCGGCGATTGATGAATTAGAAGGCTCTTTCTTATATGATATCGACGATCTGCAAGGTGTAGTTGAAGCAAACCGTGCTGAACGTTTAAAAGAAGCAGAGAAAATTCAATTTATGATTGAAGAAGAAATGGTTTTATTTAAAACGTGGTTAAGTACGCTAGGTGTTGTACCGTTAATATCAGCTCTTCGTGATAAAGCGCTAGCAATTCAAAGTGATACGATGGAAAGTCTTGAGCGAAAAATACCAAACCTTAGTGATCGTGAGAAAAAAGTAATTAGTAAACATACGAAAAGTATTATTAACCAATTGTTAAAAGACCCAATTTTAGTAGCTAAAGAATTAGCTGTTGAAGAGGGAGCTGGCGAAAAATTAGCTTTATTTGCGAAGATTTTTGATTTAGAAGTGGAAGAAGCGGGAAATACGGAAGAAGTAGAACATAAAAGAGCGTGGACACCATCCGTTCCATCTTTATAACTTGGAAGGATGATCGGATGAGTTTTTTAAATAACAGTATTATTTATCATATTGCAATTATTTTATATGCTTGTAGCATTAGTTTATATTTTATAGATTATTTCCAAAGTAACCGAAAGGCGAACCGCTTTGCTTTTTGGTTACTTTCGATTGTATGGGTTCTGCAGTCTATCTTTATGTTGCTTAGGGCTACAGATTCAGAAACGAATCCTATTTTAACTTTATTATCAGGGATTTATTTTTATGTTTGGTTATTGATTACGATGTCATTAGTCATTAATCGATTTATGCGTATTGACTTTTTAGTCTTTTTTACAAATGTTGTAGCATTTGGCGTAAGCGCTTTTTCTATTTTTACACCGCTCGGAAAGATGTCGCCAGTACTTGCAGAGCAATTAGTTTCAGAACTTGTATACGTGCATGTCGGTATGGCGATTATTTCTTATGCAACGTTTACTGTATCGTTTATTTTTTCTATTATGTATTTATTGCAATACCGACTATTAAAAAAGAAAAAGTGGAATGCGAGATTAAGAAGATTAGGAAATTTGCCGAAGCTTGAATCTATGTCTTACGGATTAAATTTATTTTCTGTTCCGTTTTTCTTATTAGCAATTATATTAGGATGCATATGGGGATATACAAAATTGGATAATTTCCATTGGTATGATACGAAAGTAATTGGGTCTTTTGTCGTTCTATTTGTATATTGCGTGGGCTTGTATTTACGAGCAGCAGATGTGTTGCAAGGTAAGAAAATTGTGCAGTGGAATATCGGGGCATTTCTCGTAATGCTAGTTAACATTTTTCTATTAAGCAGTTTATCTAATTTCCACTTTTGGTATTTATAATGAGGAGAGAGAATTATGCGCAAAATTATTGTAGGTTCACGAAAGAGTAAACTAGCATTAACACAAACTAATTGGTTTATTGATCAATTAAAAGCGCTTGGTTTACCATATGAATTTGAAGTGAAAGAAATCGTCACAAAAGGTGATGTTATTTTAGATGTTACTCTTTCAAAAGTAGGCGGAAAAGGTTTATTTGTAAAGGAAATTGAACATGCGTTACTTACGAAAGAAATTGATATGGCTGTACATAGTATGAAAGATATGCCAGCTGTACTTCCAGATGGATTAACGATTGGTTGTACGCCAAAGCGCGTTGACCCTCGTGATGCTTTTATTTCTAAAAACGGAGAATCGTTTAAAGACTTAGCAGAAGGCGCGATCTTAGGAACGAGTAGTTTGAGACGTAGTGCACAACTACTAGCTGCGAGACCAGATTTACAAGTGAAATGGATTCGCGGGAATATCGATACACGCTTACGTAAGTTAAAAGATGAAGATTACGATGCAATTATTTTAGCGACAGCTGGATTACAGAGAATGGGCTGGGACGGAGAAGTTATTACAGAACATTTAGATGAAACGTTATGTGTACCAGCCGTAGGACAAGGTGCATTAGCGATTGAATGTCGTGAGGATGATACGGATTTACTTCAGTTGTTAGCACATATTAATGATGCAGTAACAGAAAGAACAGTGGCTGCTGAACGAGTATTTCTTCATAAACTTGAAGGTGGATGCCAAGTTCCAATCGCTGGATATGCAACTCTTAAAGAAAATGATGCAATCGAATTAACAGCGCTTGTCGGTTCTATGGACGGTTCTGTTTTATTGAAAGAGATAGTAGTAGGTAATGATCCGAAGCAAGTTGGATTAGAGGCTGCGGACCGTTTAATTAAACAAGGAGCAAAAGAGCTCATCCTTGCTGCAAATAAGGAGCAACAATAAATATGAACGCTCTGGCTGGCAAAACAGTATTGATTACACGTGCCCAGCACCAAGCGAAACAAATGAGTGTAGCAGTGAAAGAAAGGAGCGGAATTCCATTGGAAATTCCGCTTTTGCGTATGGAAGGTACGTCTCATAGGCAAATTCAACATATAGCAGGGCAGCTACATTCGTATGACTGGGTTATTTTCACGAGTAAAAATGGTGTAGCTTTTTTTCTAGATAGTTTGAGAAAGAAGCTCCCCGGACCGATTAAAATTGCTGCAGTAGGCGTGAAAACAAAGTTAGAGTTAGAAAAGCGAGGCTATCAAGTAGATTTTGTTCCCACTGCATTTGTTGCAGAAGTATTTGCAGAAGAGTTTGTAAAAAAACTAAGTGGAAACGAATGTATTTTATTTCCGAAAGGGAATTTAGCAAGAGATGTTATTCCAGTTAAACTCCGGGAAATGGGTGTTTCTCTAGAGGAGCTAATCGTATACGGTACGAAAGAAAATGTAATGAAAAAGCAAGAGCTTATAGTAGCGTTAGAAGTAGGGAAAGTAGACATTATTACATTTACGAGCCCTTCAACTGTTGATAGTTTTGTTCGTTTACTTGAGGGTACAAACTGGAGAGAATGGACGAAAAAATGTACAATTGCTTGTATAGGGCCTATTACGGAAAAAGAGGCGAACCTCTATTTTCCACATGTTATTGTGCCAAAAGAGTACACTGTAGAAGCATTACTGCAATGCATTTGTGAATCTATAAAATAAAAGAATGGGGATAGAAATCTATGAATTCTTTACAATTTAATCGTCATCGTCGTTTAAGACAAAGCGGGGGCATGCGTGCGCTTGTACGTGAAACATTTTTACATACAGAAGATTTTATTTACCCTATTTTTGTATTAGAAGGAGAAAATACTCGTAATGAAGTTCCTTCTATGCCAGGCGTATATCAAATGTCTTTAGATTTATTGCAAGCTGAAATGCAAGAGGTCGTTGATTTAGGTATTCGTTCTGTTATTGTATTTGGTTTACCTGCTGAAAAGGACGAAGTTGGATCATCGGCATATTGTGAGCATGGAATTGTACAGCGTGCAATTAAGCAAATTAAAGATGAGTTCCCAGAGCTAGTAGTAGTTGCAGATACATGTTTATGTCAATTCACAAGCCATGGTCATTGCGGTGTTATTGAAGATGGCGTTATTTTAAATGATGAGTCTCTTGCAGCTCTTGCAAAAACAGCTGTAAGTCAAGCGAAAGCAGGGGCAGACATTATTGCACCATCTAACATGATGGACGGATTTGTAACAGCAATTCGCCATGCATTAGATGAAAATGGTTTCGCGCACGTACCAGTTATGTCGTACGCTGTGAAATATTCATCAGCATTTTACGGACCGTTCCGTGATGCAGCACATGGTGCACCGCAGTTTGGTGACCGTAAAACATATCAAATGGACCCAGCGAACCGTATGGAAGCATTCCGTGAAGCAGAATCAGATGTAATGGAAGGGGCCGACTTCTTAATTGTAAAGCCAGCTCTTTCTTATCTAGATATCGTTCGTGATGTGAAAAATAACTGTAACTTACCAGTCGTTGCTTATAACGTAAGTGGTGAATATTCGATGATTAAAGCAGCAGCACAAAATGGTTGGATTAATGAAAAAGAAGTTGTACTTGAGAAATTAATTAGCATGAAACGCGCAGGAGCAGACTTGATTATTACGTATCATGCAAAAGATGCAGCAAGATGGTTACAAGAAGGAGGCGCTAAATAATGAAAAAATTTGATAAGTCGATTGCGGCGTTTGAAGAGGCTCAAAATTTAATGCCTGGAGGCGTAAACAGCCCTGTTCGTGCTTTTAAGTCTGTTGGTATGAATCCGCTGTTTATGGAGCGCGGAAAAGGCTCTAAAGTATATGATATCGATGGGAATGAATACATCGATTACGTATTATCGTGGGGACCTTTAATTCATGGTCATGCGAATGATCGTGTTGTTGAGGCTTTAAAAGCTGTTGCTGAAAAAGGAACAAGCTTTGGTGCACCAACAGAAATTGAAAATAAATTAGCGCAGCTTGTTATCGAGCGTGTACCATCAATTGAGATTGTGCGTATGGTTAACTCTGGAACAGAGGCGACAATGAGTGCACTACGTTTAGCTCGTGGTTACACTGGACGTAACAAAATTTTGAAATTCATTGGTTGTTATCACGGTCATGGTGATTCTTTATTGATTAAAGCAGGTTCGGGTGTAGCAACGCTAGGTTTACCAGATAGCCCTGGTGTACCAGAAGGTGTAGCGAAAAATACGATTACCGTAGCGTATAACGATTTAGAAAGTGTAAAATATGCTTTCGAACAATTCGGTGATGACATCGCTTGTATAATTGTAGAACCAGTGGCAGGGAATATGGGGGTTGTTCCCCCGCAACCAGGGTTTTTAGAAGGACTTCGTGAAGTGACAGAGCAAAACGGTGCACTACTTATTTTTGATGAAGTAATGACAGGTTTCCGTGTTGCTTATAATTGTGGACAAGGTTACTACGGTGTAACTCCTGACTTAACTTGTTTAGGTAAAGTAATCGGTGGTGGCTTGCCGGTAGGAGCATACGGTGGGAAGGCAGAGATTATGCGTCAAGTTGCACCAAGCGGACCGATTTACCAAGCTGGAACATTATCGGGTAATCCACTTGCAATGACAGCAGGTTATGAAACGTTAGTGCAGTTAACGCCAGAATCATATGTGGAATTTGAGCGTAAAGCAGAAATGTTAGAGGCTGGACTACGTAAGGCAGCTGAAAAGCATAATATCCCGCATCACATTAATCGTGCAGGTTCTATGATTGGTATTTTCTTTACAGATGAGCAAGTTATTAATTATGATGCAGCAAAATCTTCAAACTTAGAATTCTTTGCAGCTTACTATCGTGAAATGGTAGAACAAGGTGTATTTTTACCACCTTCTCAATTTGAAGGTTTATTCTTATCGACAGCACATAGTGATGAAGATATTGAGGCGACAATTGCGGCGGCCAAAATTGCAATGTCAAAATTAAAAGCATAATTTCTTAGAGAAAATCGCTTTCCATTAGGGGAGCGATTTTTTTTATTCATAAAGTAGCCTTAGGGAACATAAATCTGTAATGACATATAGTTTGGGAGGGGGAAAAGAAGTGGCAACAGATCATTCATTACGATTTTCATTAAAAGAATCTGTTTGGTTCCAGAAGGGACAGGAAGTCGAAGAACTTTTGTCAATTTCGTTAGATCCAGACGTTGAGATAGAGGAGCTCGATCATGAAGTTATCGTGAGGGGGCAATTAGATTTAACGGGAGAGTACGTTGCAAGGCAAGATGATTCAGCTTATTCATTAAGAGAGCTATCACCAGCAAAGGCAATTGATTATGTAGAAACAAGGGCAGACGGGGTTAATGAGCTTGTCCATTCCTTTCCGCTCGAAATATCAATTCCAAGAAATCGAGTGAAAGTAATTGAAGAATTATATGTATCAATCGAGGAATTTGATTATGAATTAAAGGAAAATGGTTGCTTACAACTATTAGCGGATATATCTATTACAGGTTTATGTGACGAAGAAAGAACCGAGGATGAAGAGGAAGAGACGGTGTATGCCGAGTTGGAAGCTGATTCAGCTGAAGAAGATGAAAGTAGACCTGCGCCGCACGAAGAGGTACCAGCCTATAAAGAATCAGATGGATGGGAAGATTATGCATTTGAGCCGTTTCAGTTAGAAGAAAGAAAAGAGCAAGAAATAGAAGAAGAGGAATTAGAAGAACATGAACTTGTGGAGCGTGAAGAGGAGCAAGAAAAGACGCCACAATTTGAATTGTTCGGGCGGAAAAATTTCAAGAAAGAAAAAGCGAAAAAGCAGGAAGAGCCAGAGGAAGAAGCATATTCACAGCGAGATGAAAATGCACTTTATTTAACGAAATTATTTACGAAAGAACCAGAAGAAGAATTTACGAAGTTAAGAATGTACTTCGTACAAGAAGGAGATACAATTGAATCGGTTGCAGAACGTTATGAAACGACTGTACAAAGCTTATATCGTGTAAATCAATCAGAAGATATATATTTAACTACAGGGCAAATTATATATATTCCTGTTTCAAAAGCAACAGTGAAATAAGTGAGTGAGTTTTTTCACTCACCTCTTTTCTTTTCCTAGAAGCTATGTTTTGAATAAGAAAGGGTTATTCGTATGGATATTGAATTACGAAATCGCTATGAACCCATTGTGAGGCAATATAGATTGGACACTCAGCATATGGAAGAGCACGGAAGTGTAATGAAAATTTATACGAATCAAGGTCCGTATGCGTTAAAGAAAATACAAGATAGAAAATTAGAGCGGAATAATTTTTTACACCATATTCAATATTTGAAGGAGAAAGGTTTTTCGAATTATGTACCTATCTATCACACGACGGACGGGAATTATGTTTTAAGTGATGGGGCGTATAGCTATTATTTAATGCCTTGGTTAGAACGTGCGGAAGGAAATGGCGAAGATAATGATCAATACCATAAGATGTTTCAAACGCTCGGGACGTTGCATCAAAAAACGGTGAAAGAGGAGACTTATACAGAAGAAGATTTAGAAAAACATTATACAAATATATCCGATCGTTGGGAAAATGATGGTGAGATATTAGAAGAGTTTCTTGTAGAATCAGAAGCGAAGTGGTATATGTCTCCATTTGAATTACAATATTGTACGTATTATCACCACGTTATGAGAGCACGTGAGTTCGCAACGAAACAATTAAGTGAATGGCATGATGCAATGAAAGAAAAGGAAAAAACACGTACTACTTTCGTTCATGGAAATGTATCGCTTAATCACTTTTTATTTGATTATGAACGAAACGGTTATTTTATTAGTTTAGAAAAGTCTCAGTTTGCTACACCGGTACAGGATATCGTCAGCTTTTATTCAAGGTCTTTGAACACATATCCAATTGCGCGGAGCGACCGCTTTGAATGGTATCAAATGTATCAAAAAAATTTTCCATTTACGAAAGAGGAGCAGCTTCTTATGTTTGCGTATATGACGTACCCGTCGCATTTTATTCGGCAAATTCAGTCGTATACGAAAAGAAGAAAGAGTCGTAATGAAGAAAATGAGCTTCGAGGGGTAAAAATTCTGCAGCAATCGCATTGGCTCATTAGTAATACAGAATATCTCCTTTCGCAATTACAAGCTGCCCAGCAAGGGAACGGATAAAGAAGATAAGTAGGGAGAACCCTGCTTATCTTTTTTTATTAGTTTCATAAAGAGATAAAAGCTGTAGTTTCAAATTTATCTTGACGAATAAGGTTTCGTTTTTTACACTATTGTATATAATAATTAACAATCACATAAATGCATTGAAGGGGAAGAGTATAACATGAAACGTCTTCAGAGAGGGGAACCATTGGCTGGGAGGTTCTCTAGATAGTTATGTTAGAAGGTAGCCCTGGAGCATCTTTTCTGAACGGAATGATTCTTATTAGGAAAAGACGGATTTGTCCGTTATCAAATTAAGAGTATAAGCAAATTCTGAATTTGTTTGTAAATAAAGGTGGTACCGCGATGTCCCTCGTCCTTTTTTGGATGAGGGGCATTTTTTATTTTAAGGAGGGAAAATAATGTCAAATACGGAAAATAATTTACCAACTAAATATGATCATATGTCCGTTGAAGAAGGCCTTTACAAGTGGTGGCTTGAAGGCAAATATTTCGAAGCAACAGGAGATGAGAAGAAACAACCATATACAATTGTAATTCCACCTCCGAACGTAACTGGTAAGTTACACTTAGGTCATGCTTGGGATACGACGCTTCAAGATATTTTAACTCGTACAAAGCGTATGCAAGGTTACGATGTATTATGGCTTCCAGGAATGGACCATGCTGGTATCGCAACGCAAGCGAAAGTAGAAGGAAAACTTCGTGAAGAAGGTATTTCACGTTACGATCTTGGTCGTGAGAAATTCCTTGAAAAAGCTTGGGAATGGAAAGAAGAATACGCTTCTCACATTCGTCAACAATGGGGGAAAGTTGGTTTAGGACTAGACTATTCTCGTGAACGCTTCACATTAGACGAAGGTTTATCTAACGCTGTTAATAAAGTATTCGTTCAATTATATGAAAAAGACTTAATTTACCGCGGTGAGTATATCATCAACTGGGATCCAGCAACACGCACAGCTCTTTCTGATATTGAAGTAATTCATAAAGAAGTTCAAGGTGCATTCTACCATATGAACTATCCGTTAACAGACGGTTCTGGTCACATTCGCCTTGCAACTACTCGTCCAGAAACAATGCTTGGTGATACAGCGGTAGCAGTTCATCCAGAAGATGATCGCTACAAACATTTAATCGGAAAAACAGTTACACTTCCAATCGTAGGCCGAGAGATTCCGATTATTGCTGATGAATACGTAGAAAAAGACTTCGGAACAGGCGTTGTAAAAATTACACCAGCTCATGATCCGAATGACTTTGAAGTAGGTAACCGTCATGACTTACCACGTATTTTAGTAATGAACGAAGATGGAACGATGAACGAAAAAGCTGGTAAGTATAACGGTATGGATCGTTTCGAATGCCGTAAAGAGTTAGTGAAAGACTTACAAGAAGCTGGCGTATTAGTAGAAATCGAGCCTCATATGCACTCAGTAGGTCATAGTGAGCGTAGCGGTGCAGTTGTTGAGCCTTATTTATCAACACAATGGTTCGTAAAAATGGCTCCACTTGCAGAAAAAGCGGTAGAACTTCAACAAAAAGAAGAAGAAAAAGTAACGTTCGTACCAGAGCGTTTTGAAAACACATACTTACGCTGGATGGAAAACATTCATGACTGGTGTATTTCTCGTCAATTATGGTGGGGACACCGCATTCCAGCTTGGTATCATAAAGAAACTGGTGAAGTATACGTAGGTACAGAAGCACCAGCAGATCTTGAAAACTGGAATCAAGATAATGACGTGCTTGATACATGGTTCAGTTCAGCATTATGGCCATTCTCAACACTTGGCTGGCCGAATGAAGATGCAGCAGACTTTAAAAAGTTCTATTCAACAGATGCTTTAGTAACTGGTTATGATATCATCTTCTTCTGGGTATCTCGTATGATTTTCCAAGGTTTAGAGTTTACAGGAGAGCGTCCATTTAAAGATGTATTAATTCACGGTTTAGTTCGTGATGAGCAAGGACGTAAAATGAGTAAATCTCTTGGTAACGGTATTGATCCGATGGATGTTATCGAGAAGTACGGTGCAGATGCGATGCGTTACTTCTTATCAACAGGAAGTGCACCAGGTCAAGATTTACGTTTCAGCATGGAAAAAGTAGAATCTACTTGGAACTTCATTAATAAAATTTGGAACGCATCACGTTTCGTATTAATGAACATGGATGACATGAAGTATGAAGAAATCGATTTAACTGGTGAAAAATCAGTTGCAGATAAGTGGATTTTAACTCGCTTAAACGAAACAATCGAAAGTGTAACACGTAACATGGATAAATATGAGTTCGGTGAAGCTGGTCGTTCATTATACAACTTCATTTGGGATGATTTCTGTGACTGGTACATTGAGATGGCGAAACTACCACTATACGGTGAAGATGAAGCAGCTAAGAAAACAACTCGTTCTATTTTAGCTTACGTATTAGACCAAACGATGCGTCTATTACACCCATTCATGCCGTTCGTAACAGAGAAAATTTGGCAACATTTACCGCATGAAGGCGAGTCTATTACAGTAGCAGCATGGCCAACAGTTCGCGAAGATTTACAAGATAAAGAAGCGGCAGCAGAAATGCACCTTCTAGTTGATATCATTCGCTCTGTTCGTAACATCCGTGCGGAAGTAAATACACCAATGAGCAAAAAAGTTCAAATGCAAATTAAAGCAAAAGATGAGGTAGTACTAGCTCAGCTTACGAAAAACAGTTCTTACATTGAGCGTTTCTGTAACCCAAGTGAACTAACAATTAAGATTGATTTACAAGCGCCAGAAAAAGCGATGACTGCAATCGTATCAGGTGCAGAGTTATTCTTACCGTTAGCTGATCTTATCAATCTTGATGAAGAGAAAGCGCGTCTTGAAAAAGAACTTGAGAAGTTCGATAAAGAAGTAGAACGTGTACAGAAGAAACTTTCAAACCAAGGATTCGTAGCGAAAGCTCCTGCAGAAGTTATTGACGGAGAGCGTGCGAAAGAACAAGATTATCTAGAGAAACGCGAAGCGGTTCGTCAACGTCTAGCTGATCTTGAAAAATAAAAATGTTTTTCAGAGACTCACTATATTGGTGAGTCTCTTTTCTTTGCGTATAATAGAATTACGAAGTTTGTCTTTTGAAAGGGGAATAGCAAACGTGATACATACATACGAAGAAGCGATAGGCTGGATTCATAGCCGATTGAAATTTGGGATAAAACCAGGACTAGAAAGAATGCAATGGATGTTAGAAGAACTCGGAAATCCAGAGCGTCATATAAAATGTGTTCATCTTGCCGGCACAAATGGAAAAGGTTCAACTTTAACATATATGCGCTACATGTTAGAAGGCGCGAAATATAAAGTAGGATCGTTTACATCGCCTTACATAGAAACATTCAATGAACGTATTAGTGTAAATGGAATACCGATTGCAGATGAAGAGATTGCGGAACTTGTAAATATGGTAAAGCCAGTCGTTGAAAAATCAGATGAGACGGACTTAGGAGAAGCGACTGAGTTTGAAATCATTACAGTAATGGCAATTTGTTATTTCGGTAAAGTTAATTTCTGTGATGTTGTTTTATTTGAAACGGGGCTTGGGGGAAGATTTGATTCTACAAATGTTATTCATCCGGTTCTCACGATTATTACGAATATCGGCCACGATCATATGCATATTTTAGGCAATACACTAGGAGAAATTGCATATGAAAAGGCAGGGATTATTAAGTCTGGTGTTCCAGTTATTACTGGTGTGAAAAATGAAGAAGCATTGCAAGTAATTCAAAAGGTTGCTAAGGAAAACCATGCAAGCTTATATGAACTTGGAAAACAGTTTACAACATTACATAAACATTCTAATGAAGATGGGGAACATTTTGATTTTGATTGTCCATTTGTCTCGTTTGAAAATGTTCGAATTTCAATGAAAGGTATTCATCAAGTAGGCAATGCAGCGCTAGCGCTTATGGCAGTAATGTATTTAAAAACATATTTATCATTTTTAATTAATGAAGAGGAGATGAAAGCTGGCTTACAAGAAGCCTACTGGATTGGTCGATTTGAAAAGTTACAAAGTAATCCAGATATTATAATAGATGGTGCTCATAATCCAGAAGGTATTGAAAGTCTTGTAAAAACAGTAGAGGCACATTATAAAAAGAAGAATGTAATAGTTTTATTTACTGCTCTTGGTGACAAACAGTTACATAACATGGTAGGGCAATTAGAAAAAGTTGCTGATGAAATAATATTTACGACGTTTGCCTTTGATCGTGCCATTTCTGCTGACAAGCTTGCATCGTATTCGCAACAAGAGTCAAAATTAGTTTTTGAAGATTGGAAAGAGGCAATTGATACAAAGGTTGACATGATAGGAGAACATGATGTTTTTATCATAACAGGTTCTTTGTATTTCATTTCCGAAGTTAGAAAATATATTCGCGGGAAAAACTAGATAGTCTTTGCTATCTAGTTTTTTGTTCTACAAATGAAGTCAAATGCATACATATAAGATAATAATATAGGGTTATTTGACGAATTCCTCTGACAAATATCTCGTTTTTTTGTGGAATGAATATGATATGATGCGGACAATGACAAGAGGTGAGGTGTGAGTGTATGGACAAGCAATCACGAACGATCTCGGTGAAAGTAAATGGAACAGAAGCGAAGTATGAGGAAAAAAAGAAGGATGAGTTTGACTGGATGATAGCAGAAAGTGAGAGACCGAAAAATGTCGTTCCGTTTCAAAAAGCGAAATCAGTATCTATGGAAAAATATCGAAAGAAGTGGAGCAATACAATAATCGCAATCGTTGCAACTGCAATAATTATCGGTACTGCATTTGGGATGGGTATGATTCATTTATTAACTGGACAAGGGACGACAGGAGAAGGTAAGGTAACGGCTTCGAAGCAGACAGGTAATGAGGAACAAAAGGTGGGTGGAACGGCAGAACAAACACCAACACCGAAAGAGGAAAAACCAAAAGCACAGGTAGGAACGTCATTAGAACCAATGAAACTATTTTTCGTTCAAGGAGGGCTTTATTCCTCTGAAGAAAAAGGACAGGCTGCTATTGAAGAGTGGAAAAGTAATGGGGGCGTGGCTACTTTGAAACCGAGTGGTGATAAGTATGCGTTAGTTGTTGCTATTACGAGCGATGAACAGGCTGTTAATCAATTAATAGATCAGTATAAGCAAGATGGTGTTTCAGTTTTGAAAAAAAATTGGGATATTACAGATAAAGCATTGCTCAAAAATGATAAAGAAGTAGGAATGTTTTTAGCGAAAGTGCAGCCATTATATACTCATTTAGCAAAATATGTGTCCAGCGTACAAACTAGTGGAAAAAGTAATCCAAAAGATATAGAAGCGATTCAAAAAGAGTGGAAAGCTATGGAAAAGGAAGGGAAGAGTATGAAGCGTGCAGATGCAAAGAAGCTTTATACGTATACGTCAATAGCGGTGCAAACGATTAAGGAAGGGAAGAGCGATAAGGAATCTGTAGCTAAATTAAATCAAGTTATTATTGATGGTATACTTTCGTACGAAAAAATGGTTTCACAAAAAGTAAAATAATAAGATAATGATGAAGGGGAAAGAAGTACATATACTTCTTTCTTTTCTTTTGAATTTAGAGCAAAGTGCTTTCTGTATGGGCAGAATATAATCGTATTTAAAAAGAACTATTATTTTGTTTAGAGAAAATGATATTTCTAGAATTTGTGGGGAAACTATTCCTTTGATACGATTGATTTGAATTATTCTGCTTCATGCGAGAAGGGAAGGAGAAAATATGAGGAAAATTATTTTAGCTTCAGGATCACCTAGGAGGAAGGAACTGCTTGAATTAGCTGATGTGCCATTTGAAATCGTTGTTAGTGAAGTAGAAGAGACGATTGGTGCATATTCATCACCTTCTGATATTGTTATGTCGCTTGCTTTGCAAAAAGCATCTGCTGTGGCAGAAAATCATAGTGATCACGTTGTATTAGGTGCAGATACAATTGTTACATATGATTCACGTATTCTTGGAAAGCCGTCTAATGAGGCTGAGGCGAAAGAAATGCTACAATTATTATCAGGGAAAACACACGAAGTATACACAGGTGTTGCAATTATATCGAAAGAAAAAACGGTAACTTTTTATGAACGTACAGAAGTAACATTTTGGGGATTAACAGAAGAAGAAATAGACGTATACGTTGCATCGAAGGAACCACTTGATAAGGCAGGAAGCTATGGAATTCAAGGTAAAGGGTCTATTTTTGTTCAACATATTCAAGGGGACTACTACAGTGTAGTTGGCTTGCCAATTGCGCGTCTTGTCCGTGAATTAAAACAGTTTGATAGCGATGTAACCCATGTGTAAAATTGCATGGGGTTTTCTTTAGGAGAAATCGTAAAAAAAGGGGTGGAGAGATGAACGGTATTCGTGATGTTGTGAGAGAAGAGCAGCCACGGGAGCGTTTATTGTTAGAAGGAGCAGGAAGTTTATCGAATCGAGAACTTCTTGCAGTTTTACTCAGAACGGGTTCTAAAGAAGAAACGGTGTTAACGTTATCAGATAATATTCTACATCATTTTGACGGCTTACGAATGTTAAAGGATGCAACGTTAGAAGAGATGATGAGCATTCATGGTGTTGGGATTGCAAAGGCGTCGCAGCTTATGGCTGCTTTTGAATTAGGTAGAAGAATGGTACGTTTAGAATATCAAAATAGATATAGTATTCGAAGTCCAGAAGATTGTGCGAGTTATATGATGGAAGAGATGCGTTTTTTGCAACAGGAGCATTTTGTTTGTTTATATTTGAATACGAAAAATCAAGTTATACATAGGCAAACTATTTTTATTGGAAGTTTAAATACGTCGATTGTGCACCCAAGGGAAGTTTTTAAAGAAGCGTTCCGTCGGGCAGCAGCCTCTATTATATGTCTTCATAACCATCCCTCAGGAGATCCGGCGCCGAGCCGTGAAGATATTGAAGTTACAAAACGATTAGTAGAATGTGGTCGAATTATCGGAATTGAAGTACTTGATCATATCATAATAGGTG
Organism: Bacillus sp. FSL R12-0074; assembly: GCF_038005725.1. NCBI lineage: Bacteria > Bacillati > Bacillota > Bacilli > Caryophanales > Bacillaceae > Bacillus > Bacillus sp. FSL R12-0074. Next base: position 4,357,557 of record NZ_JBBOTR010000001.1, on the reverse strand, counting down.
ACCATAAATTCGTGAGTTTAAAGGAAAAAGGTCATATTTAAGACTATTCTTTTTACTTATTTTGTTTTATAATGTGATTTATGAGTTTTTTGTAGAAAATTATCTACAAAAAGGATGCAGATATAAAAAAACGTACTGTTTTTATAAATATAAAGTAAGAAAAATGAGTCCGTGAAAATAAGAAGGGAAGATAAATGATATGTTTGGATTTGGTGGATTTACTCGCGATCTTGGAATAGACTTAGGAACAGCGAATACGCTTGTATATGTGAAAGGGAAAGGTGTAGTTTTACGTGAACCTTCAGTAGTAGCATTACAAACTGATACGAAACAAATCGTTGCGGTAGGTAGCGATGCAAAACAAATGATTGGTCGTACACCAGGAAACGTAGTGGCACTTCGTCCTATGAAAGATGGTGTAATTGCTGATTACGAAACAACAGCAATTATGATGAAATACTACATTCAACAAGCTCAAAAATCAAATGGATTCTTCTCACGTAAACCATATGTAATGGTATGTGTACCATCTGGTATTACAGCAGTAGAAAGACGTGCAGTAATCGATGCGACTCGTCAAGCTGGTGCTCGTGATGCTTATCCAATCGAAGAGCCATTTGCAGCAGCAATTGGTGCAAACTTACCTGTTTGGGAGCCGACTGGTAGTATGGTTGTTGATATCGGTGGTGGTACAACAGAAGTTGCAATTATTTCTTTAGGTGGTATTGTAACAAGTCAATCAGTTCGTGTTGCTGGTGATGATATGGACGATTCAATCATTCAGTACATTAAGAAAAGCTACAACTTAATGATTGGTGAAAGAACAGCAGAAGCACTAAAATTAGAAATCGGTTCTGCAGGCGAGCCAGAAGGTATTGAGCCTATGGAAATTCGCGGTCGTGATTTAGTAAGTGGTTTACCGAAAACAGTACTAATTCAACCAGAAGAAATTGCAGATGCATTAAAAGATACAGTAGATGCAATTGTAGAATCAGTTAAAAATACGTTAGAAAAAACTCCACCTGAATTAGCAGCGGATATTATGGACCGCGGTATCGTATTAACAGGTGGTGGGGCATTACTGCGTAACTTAGATAAAGTTATTAGTGAAGAAACAAATATGCCAGTTCTTGTTGCAGAGGATCCATTAGATTGCGTAGCAATTGGAACGGGTAAAGCATTAGACAATATCGACCTTTTCAAAACTGCTGCTCGATAATATTGCAAAATAAAAATCAATGAAATTAAGAGGGTGTGAACGTGCCACAGTTTTTCTTAAACAAAAGATTAATTGTTTTGTTAGTTAGTATTATTCTTCTCGTGGCATTGATTGGAATCTCATTGAAAGAACGGAACAGTTTATCATGGCCAGAGCAGTTTATAAAAGATACTGTCGGTGTTGTAGAACGTGTATTCCAAAAGCCAGCGAATTATGTTGCCGGATTCTTCGAGAATGTAGAAGATGTAAAGCGCACGTATGAAGAGAATAAAAAGCTGAAAGCAAAATTAGATTCTACCGCAGATTTATCTGCAGTAGTGAAAAATTTAGACGATGAGAATAAAAAACTACGAGAATTAACTGGTAAAGAAAAGTCCCGTGGTGATTATACGGAAGTACAAGCTAGTGTGGTTTCTCGTAATCCCGATAAATGGTACGATTTAGTTGGAATTGATAAAGGAGCACAGCAAGGGATCAAAAAAGATATGGCTGTTGTAACTCCGAAAGGTTTAGTTGGACGCGTAAAAAGTGTATCTCAGTTTACATCGTCAGTAGAGTTGTTAAGTTCGATGAGCCGAACAAACCGTGTTTCTGCTATTGTACAAGGACAAGAAAATATCTTTGGATTAATTGAAGGTTACGATAAAGAAAAACAACTACTTCTTTTCACAAAGATTAGCTCTGATGCAGAGGTACAAAAAGATCAACTAGTTGTAACATCTGGACTTGGTGATATCTTCCCTAAAGGTCTTGCGATTGGGAAAATTGTTGATGTTCAGCCAGATCCATACGGTTTAACAAAAACGGCTTATGTAAAACCATCCGCTGATTTGAATGATGTAGAGCATATTATAGTTGCAAAACGTGATATGCCTACAGCGCCGTTAGAATAGGAGGGAGAGAAGAGATGATGACGATTTTAAAAAGAGCAGCTCTTCCTCTTTTGCTCCTTTTTGTTTTTTTATTTGAAAATATGTTCTCTACTGTTGTTCCAACAGACGTCTTTTGGAAAGGCAGTATAGCAGCACCGCATTTCTTTATAATTGTGTTATGTTTTATTACAGTGTACTATAGTCCGGTTCAAGGGATTTACTACGGACTATTATTTGGTTTCTTATTTGATACCGTATACACGGAACTTGTCGGTATATATATATTTGCTTATCCGCTTTTAGCTTATTTAGTTTATAGTGTGATGAAAGTATTACAATTGAATTTATTTATTGTCGGTTCTATCGTACTGGCTGGCATTGCAGCATTAGAGTATTATGTGTATGGGTTTTTAACTTTGTTAGGACGTACTCACATGTCAGCATCTGTCTTTTTCACAGATCGTCTCCTTGCTACTTTATTGCTAAATGGAATTTTCTTATTAATAGTTTGTTTCCCACTGAGACGATATTTAGTGCGTCTTTCAAAAGCGATAGAAGAAAAAGAAAAAAGGATTTTCTAATTTTATGTCGAATTGAATCGGTGGGGTGAACTTTAGTGGAAGAAAAAAAGCAACAAAATGTAACGATAAAAGGGACAAAAGATGGAATAACACTTCATTTAGATGATTGCTGTTCATTCTCTGAGCTACTAAAAGAATTGGATGAAAAGCTTTCTACACATTACTATGAGAGTGACGGACGTTCTTTAATTGAAGTGCGTGTTAAAGTAGGAAATCGCTATTTAACAGAAGTACAACAAGAAGAGATTCGTACGTTAATTCGCAATAAGAAGAACCTTGTTGTAGAATCAATCGAAAGTGATGTTATAACAAAAGCAGAAGCAATAGCTTGGAAAGAAGAAACAGAAATTGTCCCTATTTCCAAAATTGTTCGCTCTGGACAAGTGTTACATGTAAAAGGCAATTTATTATTAATTGGAGATGTTAATCCAGGCGGAACGGTTATCGCTGGGGGGAATATTTTTGTCTTGGGATCATTAAGAGGAATTGCACATGCGGGGTATGATGGAGATTCAGAAGCTGTTATTGCTGCATCTATTATGAACCCTATGCAACTCCGAATTAGTGATGTGACAATGCGGGCTCCGGAAGAGAAAGAAGACGGAGCAGAGGCGGCAGAATGTGCGTACATTAATGAGAACAATCACATTGTTGTCGATCGCCTGCAACTTCTCACTCATCTTAGACCTAATTTAACAAAGTTAGAAAGGGGAATTGTATAGCTGTGGGAGAGGCAATAGTAATTACATCTGGAAAAGGCGGAGTAGGTAAAACTACAACGTCTGCGAACATTGGTACAGCCCTTGCGTTATCTGGAAAAAAAGTGTGTTTAATTGATACAGATATCGGTTTACGCAATTTAGACGTAGTAATGGGGCTAGAAAATCGTATTGTATTTGATCTTGTTGATGTCGTTGAAGGGCGTTGTCGTTTACCTCAGGCTCTTATTAAAGATAAGCGTTTTGATGATCTTTATTTATTACCTGCAGCACAAACGAGCGATAAATCGGCGGTAACACCTGAACAAATGGATGAATTAATACAAGTATTACGTCAAGATTATGATTACATATTAATTGATTGTCCTGCGGGGATTGAGCAGGGGTTTAAAAATGCAGTAGCAGGTGCGGATAAAGCAATCGTTGTAACAACACCAGAAGTATCCTCAATGCGTGATGCGGATCGTATTATCGGGCTTTTAGAGAAAGAGGATATTGAACCACCGAAACTTGTCATTAACCGTGTGCGTAGTCATATGCTTCATGAACAGGATATGTTAGACGTTGATGAAATTGTACGTACACTGTCAATCGAGCTTCTTGGAGTTGTCGAGGATGATGATGAAGTTATTCGTGCTACGAATACAGGTGAACCTGTAGCACTGCAACCTAGTGGAAAAGCAGCAATAGCTTATCGTAATATTGCAAGACGCTTGTTAGGTGAGAATGTACCATTACAAGCATTTGAACAAGAAAAAGTATCGGTATTTACAAAGATGAAAAATTTCTTTGGAATCCGTTAAAAGCACTTCGCATAAATGCGGAGTGCTTTCTTTTTTCTTCGCATGAATATCTTCCTTCTATAACTCATACATATGTACAAACTGTATATAACTGTTTCTATTTGAATAAGGCTAACGAAAGAAAGGAGACAGTATGAAGAATAGACGTGTGGAAGAAATTAAAAAGCGGATTGCGAAAAGGAAAGCAGAGCAAGAATTGCTAGAAGAAGAGCGGTATTTTGCGGGAGGAGATTTTGATAGCGAAACGGTCTTTATTGAAGAGGGGGAGAAGGAAATTCATCCTCTATTTCGAAAAGAAGTTTTTCTCTTCAAAGTTTTGCTATCAGCAATATTAGTTCTTTCGGTTGCTATTTTATTTAAGAACGCACCTTCTTCTTTTGATGGTACTAGAGCTGTTACAGAAAAAGTTATGCAAGAAGAATTTCAATTTGCTACTATATCGAAATGGTATGAAAATCAGTTTGGAAAACCTCTCGTGTTCTTTTCTCCAAATGAGAAAAAAGAAGAGGCTATTCAGCAAAAGGATTATGCGATTCCTGCCTCTGGAAAGGTGATGCAAGGATTTCAAAAAAACGGCCAGGGTGTATTTGTTCAAACGGCTACAAATGTAACGGTGGAGTCAGTAAATGAAGGTATAGTTGTTTTTGCGGGCAAGAAAGAGGAACTTGGAAATACAGTTCAAATTCAGCACGCTGATGGTACGGAGTCATGGTATGCAAATTTAAATGATATGTCAGTAAAATTATATGATTACGTTTCAAAGAAACAAAAAATTGGAATAGTGAGTAATGATGAAAATAATAAAAATGGCAAATTTTATTTTGCAATAAAAAAGAATGAAAAATTTATTGATCCAATTCAGGTGATTTCATTTGATTAAATATAGGGATGTTTTCACGAAAATTTCTGTGCATCCGTTGTTTTGGGTTATTATTGTCATTGGTATTTTTACAGCACGTTTTAAAGAGTTACTATTACTATTTTGTATCGTTTTAGTTCATGAACTTGGGCATGCTTTTGCCGCAGCGTATTATAATTGGCGTATTAAACAAATTCAGCTTTTACCGTTTGGTGGTGTAGTTGAGATGGAAGAACATGGGAATAAATCGTTAAAAGAAGAATTAATTGTCGTTATGGCGGGGCCAATTCAGCATATATGGATGATTGCGGTCGCTTACATTTTGTATAAAGCGGGCTGGGTAACTGACGATTTGTACCATTTCTTTGTATGGAATAATGTCATTATTTTAGGGTTTAATTTATTGCCTATTTGGCCACTTGATGGTGGAAAAGTATTATTTAATGTATTATCATATCGTTTTCCCTATTTACAAGCACATGAAAAGATGATGAAATTGTCATGTGTTTTTTTTAGTGTAATATTAGGATGGCAGTTACTTTGGAATAGTAATAACATTATGATGTGGGTATTACTCGTTTTTCTAGCGATTTCTTTATATCAAGAATGGAAACAAAGACGGTACGCATTTATGCGTTTTTTATTAGAGCGTTATTATGGGAATAAAAGAGATATTGAAAAAATAGCACCTATTGAGGTGAAAACGGAAGATCATTTATATACGATTTTCACAAAATTTCGCAGAGGATATAAACACTCTATTATCGTCCATGGAAAATATAAAGAGCATTACACATTGGACGAAAATGAATTGTTGTATGCGTATTTTGCTGAAAAACGAACAACCTCATCTGTTGAAGAATTAATTGGTTAGTGTTGACGACGACACTAACCTTTTATATTGTAAGGAAAAGAAATGAAAAGTGAGGAAAGAATTTTGAAGACGTTATATATTAACTACACTGGTTCGGAAAAGCGTGTTGCGATAGAAGAGAAACAAAAAATTGTAGAGCTTTTATGGAAACGGAATGAAGAGCAGGAGATTGTCGGACATATTTATGTTGGGCGTATCGTAAGAACAATTGCTGGAATGAACGCAGCCTTTGTAAATATCGGATTAGAAAAACATGCATATCTTTCATTTGATGATGTACCATCTTCATATCGCATACATGAAGGACAGGCGATACTTGTACAAGTTGTGAAAGAGGCAATTGATACGAAGGGGCCAAAATTAACGGCGAAGATAGAAGTTACCGGAAAATATGTCGTTTACATGCCCTATGATGACATGCGCGCTGTTTCTCGGAAAATAAAAAATAATAAAAGAAGACAACAGTTACTGGGAATTGAAGTAGAAGGAACAGGTGGATACATTTTCCGTTCTGCTTCTGAAAAAGGAACGATCGATGAAATACAAGCTGAAATGCAAGGGTTGCAGCAGTTATATGAAGAGTTAAAAAGAAAAGAAGATCAAGGGAAGGCGCCCTTACTACTTCATCAACCAGCGACGTTTTTAGATCGTGTATTTCAGGAGAACCCAATTGAAACAATTGAAAAAATAGTTGTAGATACGAGAAGTATAGTAAAAGAATTAGAAGAAAAAGTAGGGAAAGAAAGAGTAACCTTTTATAATGAAAAATCTTCGATGTTTAACCATTTTGGAATAGAGCGTGAAATCGAGAAAGCACTTCAAAAAATTGTGTGGCTACCAAATGGTGCCTATCTAATTGTAGAACAAATGGAGACGATGACTGTAATTGATGTGAATACAGGTAAATTTACTGGAAAACAAAATTTACAAGATACCGTATTTCGCACAAATGAAATGGCTGCTGAAGAGATTGCTCGTCAATTAAGACTTCGTGATATTGGCGGGATGATATTAATTGATTTTATTAATATGAAAAGACGGGAAGATAAAGAGAAGGTAAGAGAGCGTTTAATGATAGCTTTACAAGATGATCGCACATATACAAGAGTGCTTGGGTTTACAGAGTTAGGTATTTTAGAGATGACGCGTAAGCGCAAGAAACATTCTTTACGTGACGTATTATTAGAAGAGTGTGCGCCTTGTAAAGCGACAGGTTACGTTATATCTAATGAAACAATTGCGTATGAGCTAGAGAGAGAGCTTATTACTTATGGTAATATAGAGGATGAAGCTGTATTGATTGGTGCTTCAAAAAAAGTACAAAAACATTTTTCACAAAAAGAATTACAAAAAAATATTCCATTTGAAATTTATTTCAAAGATGATATTATCGAAAAGTACGCTATTATCCGTTTTGGAAGTAAGAAAGAAATTGTAGAACGGAAAAAATAGTTAGCAGAACATTCATTGACAATAGTCAATGAGTCATGGTAATATTTTTATGTTATAGTTTATAGCACCTAAACTGCTATATGCTACAACCGCACAAGACAGGTTCCCTAAAGACATTTTATGTCTACCTCGTTTTTGGCGAGTCTTAGTAATTAAGAGGAGGTGCAAGTATGTACGCAATTATCGAAACAGGTGGAAAACAAATTAAAGTTGAAGCTGGTCAAGCAATCTACATTGAAAAATTAGATGTTGAAGCTGGTGAAACTGTTACTTTTGACAAAGTTCTTTTCGTTGGTGGCGAAAACGTGAAAGTTGGTAGCCCAGTTGTAGAAGGTGCAACAGTTACTGCGAAAGTTGAAAAACAAGGTCGCGCTAAGAAAATCATCGTTTTCAAATACAAAGCGAAAAAGAACAATCGTAAGAAACAAGGTCATCGTCAACCTTACACTAAGCTAGTAGTTGAAGCTATCAACGCTTAATTCTGGTTAAGATGATTAAGATTACGATAAGTCGCACGAAACTAGGAAGTATCCGATCATTTAAAATGACTGGACATGCCAATTATGCGCCACATGGACAAGATCTTGTCTGTGCTGGAACTACAGCGGTTGTGTTTGGTTCTATAAATGCAGTGGAAGAACTTTGTAATGTGCAGGCAACTATTGAACTCGGAAGTGATGGCGGATTCTTGACGTATGAATTGCCTAATGATTTAGACGTTCATACAGCAGAAAAAGCACAAATCCTTTTAGAAGGATTGGTTGTTTCACTTAAGACGATTGAACTTGATTACGGAAAGTATATCCGTTTAATAGAAAAAGTGCAGGAGGTGTAACGTATGTTAAGATTAGATCTTCAGTTTTTCGCATCTAAGAAAGGTGTAGGTAGTACAAAGAACGGTCGTGACTCTCAGTCAAAACGTCTTGGTGCTAAACGCGCAGATGGTCAAACGGTTTCAGGTGGTTCAATTCTTTACCGTCAACGCGGTACAAAAATTTATCCAGGTGTTAACGTTGGTCGTGGTGGCGATGACACTTTATACGCGAAAGTTGACGGCGTAGTACGCTTTGAGCGTCTTGGTCGTGACCGCAAACAAGTGAGCGTATATCCTGTTGCTCAAGAAGCATAAGAACTCACGGAAAACTCTAACCTGAGTGCAGGTTAGAGTTTTTCTATATTAAGGGGTATCTAAATGAATGAAAAATGGACAATTATAGATGCGTTGAGCCACTCGAGACATGATTGGCTCAATCGTTTGCAGATGGTTAAAGGAAATCTTTCCCTTGGAAAAGTGGAAGAGATTCATAGGCTCATCGATCGTTTTGTCCAAGAAGCGAGACAAGAATCCAATCTGATGGGGCTATCAATGCCTTTATTTTCAGAGTGGATTTTAACATATAATTGGAAACAGCAACCGTGCTTATTGGAGTACGAAGTATTAGGGAAATTACATAACTTATCTCATCTAGATGAGACTGTATGTACATGGACGAATCAGTTTTTCTTAATGCTTCAGCATAGTTTAGACGTATATGTTGAAAATTATGTTTGTATCACAATTGAATGTGACGCGGAGAATGCTCGTTTCTTTTTTGATTTTCGTGGAAAGCTAACGAATGTAGAAGAACTACAAACGTGGCTTGCGAACGAAAACAATAAATGGTATTCCATTTCTTATACAGTACGAGACGAAGAAGTCTCAGTTATATTACAACTAATCGAAAAAAGTGTGGTGAAATAATGTTTGTAGATCAGGTCAAGATATATGTAAAAGGCGGCGACGGTGGTAACGGAATGGTTGCGTATCGTCGTGAGAAGTATGTACCTAAAGGTGGCCCAGCAGGTGGCGACGGTGGTAAAGGTGCAGATGTTGTTTTTGTTGTTGAGGAAGGCTTACGTACATTAATGGACTTCCGCTACCAACGTCATTTCAAAGCTGATCGCGGTCAGCACGGAATGAGTAAAGGTCAGCACGGTCGTAAATCTGAAGATTTAATCGTTAAGGTTCCACCAGGAACAATAGTGAAAGATGAAAAAACAGGTGAAATTCTTGCCGATTTAGTAACGCATGAACAAACAGCTGTAATCGCAAGAGGTGGCCGTGGTGGCCGTGGTAATTCACGTTTCGCAACAGCGACGAACCCAGCGCCAGAAATCGCTGAGAACGGGGAACCAGGTCAAGAACGTGATGTCACGCTAGAACTTAAAGTGCTAGCAGATGTTGGACTTGTTGGATTCCCAAGTGTAGGTAAATCTACATTATTATCTGTTGTATCATCAGCGCGTCCGAAAATTGCAGAATATCACTTTACAACAATCGTTCCGAATCTTGGTGTTGTTGAAACTGGTGATAACCGCAGCTTCGTTATGGCTGACCTTCCTGGACTAATTGAAGGCGCACACTCCGGCGTTGGACTTGGACACCAATTCTTACGTCATATCGAACGTACACGTGTAATTGTGCACGTTATTGATATGTCTGGTTTAGAAGGACGTGAGCCATATGAAGATTATGTCACAATCAATAATGAACTAAAAGAATACAATATGCGTTTAACTGAGCGTCCACAAGTTGTTGTTGCAAACAAAATGGATATGCCAGATGCAGAAGAAAATTTACAAGCATTTAAAGAGAAATTGGGAGACGAAGTGAAAATTTTCCCAATCTCAGCTGTAACGAAACAAGGTGTTCGTGACTTACTATTTGAAGTAGCGAACTTATTAGAAACAACACCAGAATTCCCAATGTACGATGATGTAGAAGAATCTGAAGCAAGTGTAATGTACAAATTTGAATCTGAATCTAATTTTGAAATTACACGCGAAAGTGATGGCACATTTGTTATTTCTGGTTATGACATTGAGAAAACATTCAAGATGACAGACTTCTCACGTGATGAATCTGTACGCCGATTTGCTCGTCAAATGCGTGGAATGGGTATTGATGAAGCCCTTCGTGCACGTGGTGCAACAGACGGAGATATTGTGAAAATTCTTGAATATCAATTTGAATTTATCGATTAAGACTGCCGAAATATGGCGGTCTTTTTTTTTCGTTATTTGAGTCCAGTAAAAACCCAATTCATATAGGCGAACCATAAGTCGATATAGGAAAAAATCCCCATTGATTAAAGTTTCAATTTATAATAGAAAAAGGAGTGATTTTAGAAGAATATTTTATGGGGAGAAAAGGAATATGTATAAAATATTAATTGTAGAAGATGATGAAAAAATTGCAGAGATATTAGAGGAGCATTTAGAAAGGTATGGATATCAATCTTTCAGAGTGAGCGATTTACGGCATATAAAAGATGAGTTTGTAAAAGTAAGTCCTCATCTTGTGTTACTTGATATTAATTTACCATACTTTGATGGCTTCTACTGGTGCCGCCAAATCCGCACTGTATCGAATGCGCCGATTATTTTTGTTTCTGCAAGAACAGGGGAAATGGATCAAGTAATGGCGATTGAAAATGGCGGAGATGATTACATTACAAAGCCATTCCATTTAGATATCGTAATGGCAAAGGTGAAAAGTGCACTCCGCCGCGGGTATGGTGAGTATGCTTTGGCCGCGGAAAGTGACTGCTTAGGTGTTAATGGATTGTTATTATTTCCATCACAGCACACAGTAGAGTGGAAAGGTCAACAAACTGAACTTACAAAAAATGAGTTTTATTTATTAGAATGTTTAATGAAACAAGCAAATCAATACGTGACACGTGAAGAGCTGTTAGAGGCTTTATGGGATGAAGTAGCTTTTGTTGATGATAATACATTAACCGTGAATGTAAAGCGTGTAAGGAAGAAACTTGAGGAGTTAGGCATTAAAAATGCAATTGTCACAAAGCGTGGGTACGGTTATGCTCTTCTTACTGAATGGGGCGAAGGGCATGAAGGTTAAAAATTACCTCATAGAACGTTTTTCCTTAATCCTTTCTTACATTATAAGCCTTTGTTTATTTGGACTCGTATTGCAGTTGCAAAGCCTTTTAGAAAAGCGTGCGCTGGACTGGAGTACATGGTTATACGGACTTTTATTAGGGACAGTTGTGTTTAGTGTATACCTTATTTACGATTACCGAAAACGAAGTGTGTTTTTAAAGAGAATAGAACAGTATATTGCCGGTGGACATACATTACATGACTCTTTACTTATCGATACTTCTTATACGTCAGAGCAAGAAATGGTCGTTGAAGCGTTTACGCTATTAAGGCAGCAATATATGAATGAAGTTCATAAGCAGCATGCAAAAGAGCAACAGCAAATGATTTTTATGAACCAGTGGATCCATCAAATGAAAACACCAGTATCCGTTATTGAATTATTGTTACAGAAATATGGTAAGGAACACCGTGAAGCAAGGGGAACGATTGAAAGTATTCGTGAAGAAAATAACCGTATTTTAAATGGGTTAGATTTAGCGTTACATATGGCAAGGTTAGATCAATTTTCGAAAGACTATAAAGTAGAAGTAGTAAATGTTATAGAGGTCATTCGAGATATTATTAATGAAAATCGGAAGTCGTTCATTCAATCTTCTGTATTTCCGAAAATGATGTTTGAAGAAGAGACTTGTATGATTGCGTCTGATAGAAAGTGGCTTAGTATCGCGATGAGCCAAATTGTTGTGAATGCAATTAAGTATACAAAAATTTCAGAAGCAGAGAAAAAAGAAATTCAATTTCAAATTGAAGAGAAAGATCAAAAGGTGTTATTACATATTAAGGACAATGGAATTGGTATTCCTGAGCAAGATGTAAAGCGTATATTTGATCCGTTCTTTACGGGAATAAACGGCCGTAAAACAAGGGAAGCGACAGGTATGGGTTTATATATTACGAAGGAAATCTGCGGTAATTTACATCATGGAGTGTATGTACAATCAACTGAAGGGGAAGGAACAACAGTTACGTTCCAATTTGCAAAAGATGAAGAATATCATACATTAATGAGAAAAATGACAAAACTGTAAGATAACAAAACGTTTTGTAAGGGAAATCACTCGTTTCTTTTTCTTATTTTTCTTATAGTAAATGTAAGAAGAAAACACGTAGGGGGATTAGAAATGAGTATTCTTGAAGTAAAAGGGTTAACAAAGGTGTACCAATCAAAAGGTTCAGTAGCGACGACTGCTTTAAATGATATAAATTTTAAAATTGAAGAAGGCGAGTTTGTAGGGATTATGGGGCCTTCAGGAAGCGGAAAAACAACGCTTTTAAATTTATTAGCAACAATTGATAAGCAAACTTCAGGTCATGTGCTTGTAAATGGTGAAGAAATTAATCAAATGCGTGCTGCAAAATTGGCGGAATTTCGCCGTACACATCTAGGATTCATTTTCCAAGATTTCAACTTACTTGATACATTATCGATTAAAGAAAATATTATTTTACCGCTTGTAATGGCGAAGAAATCTGTAAAAGAAATTGATGCGAAAGTACTTGAAATTGCGAGGTTTTTAAACATTGAAGAAATTTTAAATAAAAAAGTATACGAAGTATCAGGTGGACAACAACAACGTGCAGCAGCTGCAAGGGCGATTATTCATGAACCAACATTAATTTTAGCGGATGAGCCAACAGGAAACTTAGATTCTAAGTCAGCGAAATCATTAATGGGAGCACTTCAAGATTTGCATGAGCAAAAGAAAGTAACGATTGCAATGGTAACACATGATCCAGTAGCCGCTAGTTATTGCGAACGTATCCTTTTCATACGTGATGGAGAGATTTTTTCAGAAATACATAAAGGAAGAACGAAGCAAGCCTTTTTCCAAGAAATTTTAGACGTACTTGCGATGCTAGGAGGAGAATATCATGAACTTTCGCCAGCTCGCGCTTAATAACGTAAAAGGAAATTGGCGTAATTATAAAGCGTTTCTTATTAGTAGTTGTTTATCGATTGTCGTATTTTTCATGTATGCTTCCTTCATTTATCATCCAGATGTCGTAAGCGGTAATATTAGTATGAAGACGATGATTACAAAAGGGTTAGAATCGATGAATTATATTGTAGTCATCTTCTCAGCACTCTTTATTTTATATGCGAATTCAACGTTTTTACGAGCAAGAAAAAAAGAATTTGGCTTATTAACGTTAATAGGTGGAACGAAGTCTCAACTTGGCCGAATGATTATATTAGAGCAACTGATGTTAGGGAGTATTGCCATTGTAGTAGGTATTGGGATTGGAATGCTTTGTTCAAAACTTTTCTTCCAAGCACTCAGTGTCTTACTAAAAATTGATAAAACACTGCCGCTTGTGTGGAATGGAAAAGCAGTTCTTATTACAGTTGGCATATACTTTGTCCTCTTTTTAATACTATCATTGTTTAGTGTTTGGACAGTAGGCCGCTTGCAAATTATTGATTTATTAAGAGAGGCAAGAAAACAAAAAGTAGAACCTTTTGCATTTACATGGTTAGGGGTAGTTGGTATAGGCTGTATTATTGCTGCGTATATACTCTGTTTCCAAGTAACAATTATGAATTTCATTATGTATTTCTTACCAATTGTCGGACTGACAATTGGCGGAACGTATTTACTATTTACACAAGGAAGTACAGTCGTATTAAAAGCATTGCAAAAACGAAAACAATCTTTTTATACGTATCCCAATATGTTTGTACTTAGCAATCTTATTTATAAAATGAAAGATAATGCTCGTTTTCTATTTGTTATTTCTATTATTACGGCGGTTGTTTCTTCAGCGGTTGGTACGCTTTATGTATATTTTGAAAATATGAGTGCGAAAACGATAGAGCTTACACCGCATGCTATTTCATATGAGGAAAAGGGACTAAATACGCATAGCCTGATTAATGAAGAAAAAGAACAAGAGATTGTAAAAAAACATGGGTTTGAAGATGCACGAAAAGTAACTTACGTAAAACTACCTGCAACACAGAAAATAATGTTGTTTAACAGTGAACGTGAAGTACCAATGACGATTATTTCAGAAAAAGAATATAACGCGGAAGTACGTGAACAAAAGAAAGAGCAAATTACAGAGGTTCATAATGCACCAGGTAGTGCGACGATGGTTATGGTTGATGCAGCAAATGAACTTATGAAGATAGATCGTACGAAACCGTATGAATTTACAATCAACGGACAAATGCAGTCTGCTCAATTAAATGAGCCAACGTCATATTCTGTTTTTAATGATAGTGAATATCTCATTGTGAATAATCAAGATTTTGAGAAATATGAAAAGCTCGTACCAGATGAAGAGAAGACGAAATATTATGGTTATTATATTGAAGACTGGAAAAGTACGGAAGACCTTGTGCTAGATTTGAAAAAGGAAATTGCACCAGAAAAGCAAGGGGAATTGAGAAACGCAGTGTTCGCTTATAAAGATATAAGAGAAGGTGGAGCGATTACAATGTTCATCGGATTCTTCGTAGCAGTACTGTTCTTCTTCTTCGCTTGTAGTATGACATACTTTAAATGGTTTAACGATAAAGAACAAGATCGTATTCAATTTAAGTCATTAAAAAGAATTGGTATGACAGATAAAGAAATTCGTAAAATTGCAATTCGTCAAATGGGAGTTATCTTCTTTATCCCAATTTTAATCGGTACAATTCATAGTGGATTTGCTCTTCATACGTTAGGGAAAATGCTTTATATCGATTTATGGAAATCAGGTGCGATTGTAATAGGGGCTTATATTTTAGCTTCTGCCATTTACTTTATGATCGCGCAAAGAGGATATTTAAAACACGTGAAAAGCTAGGGAAACCTCTAGCTTTTTGCCTATGTAGTAAGGTACAGGAGGACGATAGATGAACATTCGGCAACTGGCGCTACAAAATATAAAGGGAAATTGGCGTAATTATAAAGTGTTTTTCTTAAGTAGTTGTTTTGCCATATTTGCTTCTTATGCATACATGTCTGTCATTGTACATCCGTATATGCAAGAGACGATGTGGTATCAAAATGTACGCTGGGGACTTATCATATGTAACGTTATAATTATTTCTTTTTTCGTCATATTTATTTTATACTCTACTTCTATTTTCATAGAAGCACGTAAGAAAGAATTAGGTTTATATATGTTAATGGGAGCGACGAAGTCTAACGTAATAGGAGTGATTATGACCGAGCAAATATTGATCGGAATTTTCGCTAATATTTTCGGTATTGGGCTTGGCATGATTTTTTTGAAACTCTTTTTTATGGTATTTAGTATGTTACTTCATCTTCCGAAAGAACTCCCTGTCATATTTGACATGAGAGCGATTGGTGTAACGTTTGTTATATATATGCTCGTCTTTGTTCTGTTATCTTTTATAAGTGCTTTACGTATATGGAATATAAAAATAATACGGTTATTAAAAGAATTTCGAACAGATAAACGAGAGAGGAAAACATCAAAGTGGCTTTGTTTATTCGGCTTTGCTTGTTTAGGAACGGGATATGCGCTAGCGCTACAAGTGACGATGCCAACGATAGCATTATACTTTTTCCCTGTGTCTATACTTATCTTTTTTGGAACGTATTTTTCTTTTACACATGGTGTTAGCCAATTGTTAGAAGTGATAAAACGAAATAAAAAGATTATGTATACATATCCGTATTTATTTATAGTGAATCAATTGTCACATCGAATGAAGGAAAATAGTCGCTTTTTCTTTCTGTTGTCTATGGCAACAACGTTTGTCGTTACAGCGACAGGTACGGTGTTCTTATATTTTTCTAGCATGCAAGATATGTGGCGTGGCGGAGGAGTACACTCATTTTCATACATAGAAAAAGGTACTTCTGCTCATGAAGTTTTCGAGAAAGACAAGGTTGAAAACTTATTACATCAATATGGATATGATAATTTTCAATATATGAGTTTTGTTGGAGTGTATGCATCCTTTCAGTCCAATAAGGGAGAAACAGAGGTAGCACCGCTTATAAAGGAAAGTGAATACAATCAAGAGGCAAGAAAACAAAAACAGAAAATGTATTATCCTAAAAAAGGAACAGTTACACTTGTCTATTATAATAAACGCAATTATCCAAATGTATATAATCAAAAAGAGATTCAATTGCAAGTAATGAATCAAGCGTATCCATTCGCATTTAACGGTCAGAAAGAAGGGGTACAATTTAACTATCACCCTTCATACATTAATGGTCTGTTTTTTGTCATGAATGATGAAGATTTTAACAGTATAGCAAATACAATTCCGGATTCTGAAAAAATGATATATAGAGGTTACACATTACCAAATATCGAAAATACGAAAGAATTAAACGAAGATTTACGGAAACATATGAAACAAGATAATAATGATGCATTTCGAAGTAATATGGAGTTATATGTGAATATGAAAGAGTTCGGTAATCTTACTCTATTTGTAGGCTCATTCATTAGTATATTATTCTTCCTTACTTCATGTAGCATCGTATATTTTAAATGGTTTCATAATATTGCATCGGATCGTAAACAGTATGGTGCACTCTCTAAACTTGGGATGACAAAGGAAGAGGTGTGGAAGATTTCTCGTTGGCAATTATGTATGCTATTTTTTGCACCTATTATAGTAGGAAGTATGCATAGTGCAGTTGCGTTATATACGTTTCATAATACTCTCTTTATGGACGGTTCATTAAGAAAAGTAGGTTTGTTTATTCTGTTTTATATCGCTGCATGTATCATTTATTTCTTCTTCGCTCAAAGAGAATACAAGAAACATTTAGACTAGCGAATGCTAGTTTTTTTTAAATATTCGAAATTTACATAGAAGAATATAAAAAAGTATGGTATAACAGTAAGAAAACGAAAAAGAGAGGGAAAAGACGATGATTCGAGTAGGATATTTAGGACCAGAGGCAACATTTACAAATATGGCGGTGAGTCGTTTTTTTCCGGAAGCAGAGCATGTACCGTATCGAACGATTCCAGATTGTATTGATGCAGCCGCAAATGAAAACGTAGATTTCGCAGTTGTACCGTTAGAGAACGCCATAGAAGGTTCAGTTAATATAACGGTTGATTATCTCGTACATGAGCAGCCACTTTCCATTGTAGGAGAAATTACAGTGCCAATTCAGCAACATTTACTCGTACACCCGCAGTACGAAGGAGTGTGGAAAGAAGTATACGCTGTACATTCTCATCCGCATGCCATTGCACAGTGCCATAAATTTTTAAATGAGGAATTAAAAGGGGTAACCGTTCGCGATATGACATCAACAAGCGCTGCTGCACAATATGTGAAAGAACATTCTGAAGAAAAAATTGCAGCTATTGCAAATGAAGCAGCGGCAGAAAAATACGGATTAACAATTGTAAGGCGTGATATTCATACGCATAAAAACAATCATACACGTTTCCTTGTTCTCCATAAGAAAAAGAAAGCAGTACTCCCAAATAACGGAGAAAACCGAGGAGAGAAAACGACGCTTATGATAACGTTACCTGCTGATTACGCAGGGGCACTATATCAAGTGTTATCAGCTTTCGCATGGAGAAAATTAAACTTATCCAAAATTGAATCGCGCCCGATGAAAACAGGCCTTGGAAATTACTTTTTCTTAATCGACGTCGATAAAGCATATGATGACGTATTATTGCCAGGCGTAATGATGGAACTTGAAGCACTTGGCTTTTCTGTTACTGTTTTGGGGAGTTATTCTTCTTATTGGTTATAAGGGGAGTGTTTGTCGTATTTTGTAGTTAAGTCGATATAATTTCGGTCGCTAGTATACCGTATGATAGATAAATAGAGTCCCACCTATAAAAGGTGGGATTTATTATTTTAACTTCGAAAGACGATCCTCTAACTGACCACGCCAAATCTCGGCTAGTTCTTGTACAGCAAGAACCTTCGCAATGCCATCTTTATCTTTCCTATTATGAAAATAAATTTCGTTAGAGAACAAAACAGATACATTGTTTGATGGACGCTCTAGTAATGTGATTTTAGAATCTTTACGCACAGTACCTTCTTGAAGAACGCGGCATAAGTAGCCAGTATATCCGGTTGCTACAATGCGCGGTAAAATGCCAGGAATACCGACACGTTTTGAAATTGTGCTACAAGGTACGCGAGCTTGTGTTACTTGAATGATTGCTTCGCCTAGTTGATATGTATCTCCGATGCAAACATCACGCTCTAACATATTTGTTACGGTAATGTTTTCGCCAAATGTGGAAGCTGGAAGTGTAGTTTGAAATTCCTCTTCCCATAGTGCGTAATGCTCGTGTGGGTACACACAAACTGCGCGATCAGGTCCCCCGTGGTGTTTTAAATCCGCTACATCATCACCACGGAATCCGTCTTTTGAGAGGAAGGCCTCTTCTGTAGGATCTTTACATATACCTGTTATCATTTCTTTATCTTCGCCATATTTCATTTGTTTCGGTTTACCAGTGCTAAAGTGAACGAGTTCAATCCCCATAGTTGATCTCCTTTACAATTGATTTCAATATTATATCACTAAAAAAGCACAGAGAATGATAAAAAACTCTGTGCTTTACATTAATAAACGAGAAATCCAGCGCGGTCTAGTGCCTCACAAGCGGCATCTAATTTCTCTTTAGAATCTGCTTCAATTGTATGTAAGTGAATACCATCTGTTAGTTGCGAAAGATAGGAAGCGTTTGTGTTTTCGATTTTTTGTAAATATTGCTCTACATCGAAGCGATTACTTACCATAATCGATGCTGTTAAGTCGCCGTATACAGGATGCTCAACTTTTACGTCTTTAATTGTAACGCCGTGGTCAACTAACATAGTAAGTTCTTGACGTACTTCTGCCGGTTTATGTTGGCATACGATTACGCGTTCAAAAGCTTGTTGTCTTGTTTGTGGCTTTAAATATAAATACCCTTGTGCAGTCGCGATAATTGGTTCATTTCGTGCTTTTAGTAAGGAAATGTCTTGAACGATAACTTGCCTACTTACGTTTGTCTTTTTAGATAGCTCATTCCCCGATAACGGTTCATTTGCAGCAAGAAGCCACTCGAGGATGAGTTGTCGTCTTTCTTCGCCTAAAATCTTTTTTTGATCATTTTGTTTCATTATGATTTAACACCTCTATAAAATTGATTTCCAATTGTGTGTAGTGCATGAATAGTTGTATCAATTTGTTCTTTCGTTGTGTGATGTCCGAAAGAAAAGCGGACATATTGTTTTGCCTCTTCATACGTTTTTCCAATTGCAAGCATTGTTTTTGAAGGGTCTTGTTTACCGACTTGGCAAGCACTTCCAGTTGAAATGGCTATACCATGACGGTTACATTCTAACATTGTATACTGACCTTCTATTCCTTTTATTGTAACCCCAATAATATGTGGTAAACAAGAAGTAGAATGTCCTTTCACTTCAATTTCTAGAGGAAGTGTTTGTAATTGCTCTAAAAAATAAGATCGTAATTGTTTAAAACGAAAGCTCTCTTCCTTTTGATTCTTTAATATATGCTCTGCGGCTGTTAAAAAAGCAGCGATTCCAGGAACGTTCACTGTACCAGGGCGAAAGCCCTTTTCATGAGAAGTTCCTGGAAATACTTGTTCCCAGCGAACTTGCGGATTTATATAGCAAGCTCCAACTCCTTTTGGTCCGTATATTTTATGGGCTGAAACAGAGAGGCTATCAATCTCCATCGCTTTAACGTCTATTGGAAGTTTACCAAACGTTTGAACACAATCCGAATGAAATAAAACATTATATTTTTTTAAAATTGCTCCGATCTCTGCAATGTTTTGAACGGTCCCGATTTCAGAGTTTCCGTGCTGTATACTTGCTAGAGCAGTATCTTCTGTAATAGCTGCTTCTAAATCTACTAAATGAATTATCCCACTTTTATCAACAGGAATCTCAGTAATAGTATAACCTTGCGATTGTAAGGATTGAAAATAACTTCGAATCGATGCGTGTTCCATAGGTGTCGTAATAATGTGCTTTCCATTTCTAGCATTTAGAAGGGATTGAATCGCAAGGTAGTTAGATTCTGAACCGCCGCTTGTAAAGAATACACCTTGTTCCTTACCCCCAATCATTTCTGCAAATGTTTCTCTACAAACTTGCAATAAAGATGATGCACTTCCGCCGATATCGTGTAAACTTTGTTCATTTCCGAAATATTTCTTTGCTGCTTCTACATATGTTTCTAAAGCTTCTTCGCTCATAGGTGTTGTCGCTGCATAATCTAGATATATCATCATGTAATTTCCTCTCTTCAGTAAGAGTGACATTTGTTTTCGTTTTTAGAATGGTAGTGAAAATAAGAATTGTAAAAAAACTCTTGTCATTATTTTAAAACTATGTAAATATAGGTGTCAAGACAGTTGGAAAGTGTAAAGTGGGAGGCAACAATTATGCCAAGTGCAGATGTCTTGATTATTGGAAGTGGCGTTGCGGCGCTTCGTGTTGCGAAAGAGCTTTGTCACGAAAAGAATGTGATAATTATCACAAAAAAAACAGGACGTAATAATAATACACATTTAGCTCAAGGAGGAATTGCAGCAGCAGTTGCTACATATGACGATCCGAGTGGGCATTTTGAAGATACATTAGTGGCAGGTTGCCATTATAACAACGAAGAAGCAGTTCGTTATTTAGTTGAAGAGGGACCGAAAGAAATAAGTAAGCTTATTACGAATGGAATGAAATTTGATGGGGATGAAAAAGGGATCCACCTTGGTAAAGAAGGGGCGCATCGAAAACGGCGCATTTTACATGCCGGAGGAGATGCAACTGGTAAAAATCTATTAGAGCATTTAATACAAGAAGTAGTTCCGAACGTTACTGTCGTTGAGCATGAAATGGTGCTCGATTTTATTATAGAAAATAATAAATGCATAGGAGCTTTAACGCGAAATAGTGAAGGGAAGCTGAAGCGTTACTATGCTGATAATACGGTGTTAGCATCAGGAGGAATAGGTGGTTTGTACGCCTTTACATCGAATGATGAGACAATTACAGGCGATGGACTTGCGATGATATATCGAGCTGGGGGGGAACTTGTTGATTTAGAATTTGTACAATTTCATCCGACGATGTTATACGTGGACGGGCGATGTTGTGGTCTCGTTTCTGAAGCAGTCCGTGGTGAAGGAGCTTTCCTTATAAATGGAAAAGGACAGCGTTTTATGATGGATATACATCCCGGGAAAGATCTCGCACCGCGTGATGTAGTGGCAAGGGCTATTCATGAACAACTTCTTGCAGGTGAAAAAGTGTACTTAAACATCGAAACAATTCAAAACTTTGAACAACGTTTTCCGACCGTCTCATCATTATGTAAAAAGAATGGTATTGATTTAAAAGAAAATTCTATTCCGGTCGTACCGGGCGCTCATTTTCATATGGGCGGCGTGAAGACGAATTGTGACGGAGAGACGTCCATTTCAAACTTATATGCGGTCGGTGAAGTGGCTTGTAATGGAGTTCATGGTGCGAATAGATTGGCGAGTAATTCATTATTAGAAGGTCTTGTGTTTGGAAGACGAATAGGAAAATACATTTTAGCTAAGCCAGCAGAGGAAAGAAAAAATGTGCTGGAAGAGAGAGGGAAAAGTTTTATAGCTCTTAATGATTTACCGTTGAAAGAAGAAATACAAGAATGCATGATGAAATATGTTGGGATTGTGCGAACTGAGAAAAATTTATCATATGCTCAGAGATGGTTTAGTAGGTACGGTGTGCGAAATATGATCTTACAATATGATGCACTTACAAATGAAGAGATAACGCTTATTAATATGTTAACAGTTTGTGAGCTTATAACAGTATCAGCTTTGCAAAGAGAAGACAGTATTGGTGGTCATTATCGCATTGATTATCCAGAAAGAAATAGCGTGAAAAAAGAGATTATCCGAGTGAGAAGAAAACTACAACTTGTTTAATAAGGGGAAGAGGGGTTTTATGAATACGTTAAAAGTTAAGGAAGCATTAAATCGATTTTTTCTAGAAGATATAGGAGAAAGAGATGTAACATCTCAGCTTATCTTTCCCGATAATGCACTTGCGAAAGGAACGTTTCTTGTAAAAGATACAGGGGTATTTGCAGGGTGCTTAGTAATTGAAGAAGGATTTAAATTAATTGATCAGAGAATTGAAGTTGAACTTCATAAAAAAGATGGGGATCTTGTAGAAAAAGGCGAAATAATTGCAACCGTGCAAGGCCCAATCGCATCATTATTAACGGCAGAGCGCGTTATATTAAACGTTATTCAGCGTATGAGCGGGATAGCGACGATGACACGTAAGGCGGTTTTTGCTTTAGATAGCAGTCATACACGCATTTGTGATACGAGAAAAACGATGCCAGGACTACGTATGTTTGATAAATATGCTGTAGTATGCGGGGGCGGATTTAACCACAGATTCGGTTTATATGATGGTGTCATGATTAAAGACAATCATATTGCTTTTGCTGGCTCGATTACAAAAGCTGTTACATCGGTGAAAGAAAGATTGGGACATATGGTGAAAGTAGAAGTCGAAACAGAGACAGAGGCGCAAGTGAGAGAAGCGATAGAGGCCGGCGCAGATGTTATTATGTTCGATAATCGTACGCCAGAAGAGATGCGTGAGTTTTCAAAAATTGTACCAAGTGCCATTGTTACGGAGGCTTCAGGTGGTATTACAATTGAAGATTTATCAAAATACGGAAAAACAGGGGTAGATTATATTTCACTTGGAGCGTTAACACATTCAGTGAAAGCACTTGATATTAGTTTTAATATTGAGGCCTAATGAGAGTGGTTTAGAGGGGGAGAATCATAAATGGGTATTTTAGAGAAAGTTCAGCCAATCGAAGTAATGTTACCAGAGCGTTATAAAACGATGTCTACATTAGAGATGGAAGAGCGTGTCCGTGAAATTAAAGAAAAAATGGGGGCATTACTATTTATTCCAGGACATCATTATCAAAAAGATGAAGTGGTGCAATTTTCAGATGCAGCAGGGGACTCACTTCAACTCGCGCAAGTTGCAGCGAATAATAAAGAGGCAAAATATATTGTGTTTTGTGGTGTGCACTTTATGGCAGAAACGGCAGATATGTTAACGACAGATGATCAAATTGTCATCTTACCAGATATGCGTGCCGGCTGTTCTATGGCAGATATGGCAGATATTGAACAAACAGAAAGAGCGTGGAAAGAGCTCGCGAAATTATTTGGGGATACGATGATTCCATTAACGTATGTAAATTCAACAGCTGCGATCAAAGCGTTTTGTGGTCGTAATGGAGGGGCAACAGTAACCTCTTCTAATGCAAAACAAATGGTGTCTTGGGCGTTTACACAAAAAGAGCGTCTCGTCTTTTTACCAGACCAACATTTAGGAAGAAATACAGCGTATGATTTAGGTATTCCGTTAGAAAAAATGGCAGTGTGGAACCCGCATACAGATTCATTAGAGTACGATGGAGATATAGAAGAAATTCAAGTGATTTTATGGAAAGGCCATTGTTCTGTTCATCAAAACTTCACTGTGAAAAATATTGAAAATGTGCGGAAAAATCATCCGGATATGAATATTATTGTTCACCCTGAATGTTGTTATGAAGTGGTTGCTGCTTCTGATTATGCAGGATCAACGAAATATATTATTGATATGATTGAAGCAGCTCCGGCGGGAAGTAAGTGGGCGATTGGTACAGAGATGAATTTAGTGAACCGAATTATTCAGCAACATCCAGATAAAGAAATTATTTCGCTAAATCCGTTTATGTGTCCTTGCTTAACGATGAATCGAATTGACTTACCTCACCTGTTATGGGCACTTGAGAACATAGAAAGAGGAGAACAAATTAACGTTATTCGTGTAGAGAAACAAGTAACAGAAGAGGCAGTTCTTGCATTAAATCGTATGTTAGAGCGCGTTTAAAGCAGCGGGATTTCCGTTGCTTTTTTTCGTACATATAATCATAACAAGGATGAAATAGGCATACATTGTGTTGAGGAAATCATTGCGGTTTTTCTATGCTTATTCCACTTCGAATCATATTGAAAATAGAAGAAGTGATAAAAGTAAAAGAAGTTAATGTTGTTTAGAAAGTGTTACTTCAAAGTGTTTTTACTTATAGATAAGTTATACAGGAGGGGGAAAATTTGAAAATTCATATCGTGCAAAAAGGGGAGACCCTTTGGAAAATTGCAAAAAAGTACGGAGTGGATTTTGAAACGCTAAAAAAAACAAATACACAGCTTAGCAATCCAGACCTAATTATGCCAGGGATGAAAATTAAAGTGCCATCGCATAGCGTTCATGTGAAACAACAAACTGGATCGGGTTCAGCGCCCCCGAAACAATATGTAAAAGAGGTGCAGCAAAAAGAGTTTGCATCAACACCAACGCCACTTGCAATAGAAGATGAAGATGAGATCACGTATCAATCAACACCTATTACACAACAACCAGCTATGCAACAAACGCAAAAAGAAATGCAGATAAAACCGCAAAAAGAAATACAGGTGAAGCCGCAAAAGGAAGTGCAAGTGAAGCCACAAAAAGAAGTGCAAGTGAAGCCACAAAAAGAAGTGCAAGTGAAGCCACAAAAAGAAGTGCAAAAAGAAATTCCGATTCAAAAAGAGAAGCCAGTTGAAAAGCCGCCTGTCATTCAAAAACCACCTGTTGTAGAGAAAGTAGAAAAACTAAAACCTACTACGAAAGAAAACACTAAATTTTCTATCAATGTATTACCGCAGCCGCCGCAACCACCAATTAAAGCGAAAAAAGAATATAAAATTTCAGACGTAATAAAAAAGGGAAGCGAGTTAATTGCTCCTCAAATTAATAAAATGAAACCTAACAATGTCATTTCTCCGCAAACGAAAAAAGACAATATAGGAAACATAGTGTCACCGCAAGTGAAAAAAGAAAATATAGGGAATATAGTGTCACCGCAAGTGAAAAAAGAAAATATAGGGAATATAGTGTCACCGCAAGTGAAGAAAGAAAATATAGGGAATATAGTGTCGCCGCAAGTGAAGAAAGAGAATGTAGGGAATATAGTGTCGCCGCAAGTGAAGAAAGAAAATGTAGGAAATATAGTGTCGCCGCAAGTGAAAAAAGAAAATGTAGGGAATATAGTGTCGCCGCAAGTGAAGAAAGAGAATGTAGGGAATATAGTGTCGCCGCAAGTGAAGAAAGAAAATGTAGGGAATATAGTGTCGCCGCAAGTGAAAAAAGAAAATGTAGGAAGCATAGTCTCACCAAACGTATCAAAAGAAAGTGTTATTATCCCGCAAGTAATACCGCCTAATATTCAAGTGCCGAATATAATGCCAATAATGGATAACAATCAACCACCAAATATAATGCCAATAATGGATAACAATCAACCACCAAATATAATGCCAATAATGGATAACAATCAACCACCAAATATAATGCCAATAATGGATAACAATCAACCACCAAATATAATGCCAATAATGGATAACAATCAACCACCAAATATAATGCCGATAATGGATAACAACCAAATGCCAAACATGATGCCAATAATGGATAACAACCAAATGCCAAATATGATGCCGATAATGGATAACAACCAAATGCCAAATATGATGCCGATAATGGATAACAACCAAATGCCAAACATGATGCCGATAATGGATAACAACCAAATGCCAAACATGATGCCGATAATGGATAACAACCAAATGCCAAATATAATGCCGATAATGGATAACAACCAAATGCCAAACATGATGCCGATAATGGATAACAACCAAATGCCAAACATGATGCCGATAATGGATAACAACCAAATGCCAAACATGATGCCGATAATGGATAACAACCAAATGCCAAATATGATGCCGATAATGGATAACAATCAAATGCCGAACATGATGCCGATAATGGATAACAATCAAATGCCAAACATGATGCCATATCAACAGCCAATGATGCCGCCATATCCGCAGTATCAGCAACAAAATCCATACAATCAAATGCCGTATCAACAAATGGCGCCGCAATATACTTCTATGCCAAATCCAAATATGATGCCAATGGATAATAATATGCCGCCACTCGTGCAAGGTGAAGAAGATTGTGGATGCGGAGGAGAAAGTAGGTTATATAGTCCACAACCGGGTGGACCACAATATGCTAATCCTTTATATTATCAACCAACTCAGCCAGCATATGCACCACAGCCAGGAACGATGTATTATCAGCCGGACCCACCAAACGTATTTGGAGAACCAGTTTCAGAAGAAGAGGACGAAGAGGAAGTTTAAAAAAAGGTGGGGTTATTCCCACCTTTTTTGTATTCGTGATAGTCAGGAATATGGTGAATTTACATTAAGTGCTAGAAAATTCCTAGTGAAATATTAACAGTGTAAAAAACCTCTCTGTTACTCATCATAAGGGGGAGCTTTTCGAAAGAGAAGTTCATTCTAACAGAGGGGGTTTTTGTATTGAATACGAAAGTAAAAGTTATTGCTGCTTCTTTGTTAGTTACCAGTGCATTAGCTGCATGTGGTACACCAAAAGATAATAATGCGATGGATGGACGTAACTATAATTACGAGCGTACATCTTATAATGATACACACCGATATAATGATAATGTAACGCGTAACGATCGTTATACAGATTATGTAACATATAGAAACGGTCGTAATGACGCAGGATCCAACTATTATCGTGATGTAAATTACAATGGGCAAATTGCTAATCCACACCCAACTCGTAATATTACAATGAACAATTCATACATTAACAATGATGGTAAAACTGCGGAGAAAATTACGAATCGTGTAAAACGTATGAATAACGTAGATCGAGTTTCTACAGTTGTATATGGAAACGATGTAGCGATTGCGGTAAAACCACGTAATACAGCGACGAATGAAACAGCGATGGCGAACGAAATTCGTCAAGCTGTTGTGAATGAAGTTGGAAATAGAAACGTATATGTTTCTGTAAGAAATGATATGTTTACTCGTGTCGATGCAATGAGTACGCGTTTACGTAACGGCACAGCTACAAACGATTTTAATCGTGACATAACAAATATGTTCCGAGACATTCGTTACGGTCTGACTGGTACTATGCGATAACAAATTAAAGAGGAAGGGCTAGCCCTTCCTCTTTATTCATCGTCGTCTTGTAAACGGCGTTTTGTTATAAAATAACTAACGGAGTAAGACGCTAAAAAGCATATGAAGAGAATACCACCTGTTAAAATAGCTTCAAATAGAGGTCTTTCTGGACTGAAAATGATATAAATAATAGCCATGATAATTCCTACAATAAGAGAGCGTAAAATAATTTTGTAATAAGGAGTTAACTTTATTTCCTTTTCGCTTTCTTCTACATCGATAGAAACGCTTAACTGTAAATAACTAAGTACAATACTTGTAAGAATAAATAATAACCACAATGGAGATTTCGTAATTTGATCCATTCCTTCTGTGAATCCGATATAACCTAAAATTCCGATTATACCAATTGATTGAAAAAGAAAGGCAATACGTATGTTTTTTAACGTTTGAAGTATGAGGCGTTCATCTTTAATTTTTTTCAAGGCATTCATCCCCTGTTTATATTTATAGCATTAATTGTAACATATATATTACATTAATTAATTTATAATTTACATAAATTTCAATTGGTTGAAAGAGGAAGAAAAATATATTTAGAAATATATTGCGCTTCTACCTTGTTAATGTTATATTAGCAAAGCGATGAGCTAATTTACGTAAGTCGAGAGATATGCTTAAGTGCTAAACACGCGAATGTGGTCGCCTGGTCTTTCGCCGTAAACGCATCAGACGCCTGCTTTGCAGGCGTCTTTCATTTTATATAAAAGTAAATGATACATGCAGATGAGGATTAACCCTTATCTGCATTTTTTATTTTCCTTAGAAATTTAATGCTATTGTTTATATGGATAAAACCCCCATTTCCGGAAAAGCTACAAATGAAAGTATGATTTTGCCTAGAAGAGGTGAACAGAAATGAAATGGATGCTAATTGCAGTGCAAGCTTTCGTTGTGATGTTTTGCTTAGCTTATGGATCCGATGTGAGGGCAGAAATAACAGAAAAAGTACCTGAAGTTACAATTTTATTAGAGCGTATGTATGTTGATGGAGAAGTAAGCGAGGAAATACTGACAGAAAAAGTAGCGGATTTAGAAAAGTTTTTGCAGCAATATAAAGAATGGCAACTTGTTGATCGTGATGATGTGCAAATCGTATTACAAAGGAAAGT
This sequence comes from Bacillus sp. FSL R12-0074, assembly GCF_038005725.1. NCBI lineage: Bacteria > Bacillati > Bacillota > Bacilli > Caryophanales > Bacillaceae > Bacillus > Bacillus sp. FSL R12-0074. The sequence continues at coordinate 4,328,990 of NZ_JBBOTR010000001.1, read as the reverse complement.
TGATGATATTTCTCCTTTACTGAAAACGAGCGGTTATTTTGGTGTTTCAGAGGAAGGGATATTGCAAATTTTTAAAGGGGTACCGAAAAGTGATAACGCGATCCATTCCTTCTTTCAAATTGATATGAAAAAGCTTGAGAGTTATGAGCGAGCAAAACTAAAGCGTGGTATTCGTATTAAGTCAAAAGAAGGATTCGTGAAGACAATCGAAAAAATGAAGCAATACGCAGTGCAAAATAATAAAAAAAGCAGCTCAGGGTGAGCTGCTTTTTTTATTTATTCTTAGCTAAAATCTCTTTTGCGATTTCATCAATTAGCATATCTTTTCCGATTGGATTGAATGCTTTCGTATTGAAGACTTCATTCGATACTTCATATACGTGATTGTTTTTTACTGCTTTATTATCTTTCCAAACCGCACTGTTTTTATAGTCTTCGTACACTTTATCAGCTTCTCCGCCGAAGTTTACAATAAACATTTGATCAGGCTGGAATGCAACAAGACCTTCTAGTGATACTTGTGCCATCGTTTGTTTTAAATCTGTACCTTTTGTTGCTGGAAGCTTTAAGTCGTTAAAGATGATGTCACCGTATCCGAAGCTACCGTATACACGGAAGTTTTGTGGTGTAACTGCAACGAACATAAAGTTCTCATCTTTTGTTTTCTCTTTAATTTTTTTAGATAAAGAGTCTGCTTTTTTATCGTAATCTGCAATCCATTTGTCTGCTTTCTTTTCTTCGTCAAATAGTTTACCTACTTCTTTAAACTTACCGCGCCAGTCTTCTAGATTTGTTTCCAGAACAACTGTCGGTGCCACTTTTTCTAGTTGATCATAAATTTTCAATTGACGATTGTTTAAAATAATTAAGTCTGGTTTTAAAGCAGTAACAGCCTCTAAATCAACTTTAGGTGCCCAATACCAGCCAACTGCTTTTACTCCGTCTAACTTTTCAGTTAAATGATTTTGGATTTTATCTTTATATGTGTTTGCTGTGCCAACAGGTTTATGTCCAAGGATTAATAATTCCTCTGTTGATCCAGATAAATCAACAATTCTCTTTGGATTAGCTGGAATTGTTGCTTCCCCTTTAGCATGTTTTACAACTTTTGTTTTCGGTTGTTCTTTTGCTTTTGCTTCTTCTTTTTGAGAAGAACAGCCAACGATAGAAAGAACAACTAGCATGATAGTAAATAAAATAAATAGCTTTTGTTTCATCCTGATGTAACCCCTTTAATTAATATTGATAATCATTATCGACTTCTGTATATTAATGTTCTTTTTGTATTTATGTCAATAGAAAAAAACGGAAATTGTAAACGGGGAACATTTGTTGGGGCAGTCTCGCTTTTCTATTGTTAAATATGTTAAAATGGAATACATGATTTGAGAGGGAGAGATCGTATTTTGTTTGAATATGTTACAGGTTACGTGGAGTATGTAGGACCGGAATATGTCGTAATTGACCATAATGGAATTGGTTATCAAATTTTCACACCAAATCCGTATGTATTTCAAAGAAGTAAGCAAGAAATCCGTGTCTATACATATCATTATGTGAGAGAAGATATTATGGCACTTTACGGGTTTAAAACACGTGAAGAGCGTTTATTATTTACAAAATTGTTAGGTGTATCGGGGATTGGACCAAAAGGTGCTCTTGCAATTTTAGCTTCTGGTCAAACCGGACAGGTCGTTCAAGCGATTGAACATGAAGATGAGAAGTTCTTAGTGAAGTTCCCAGGCGTCGGAAAGAAAACAGCGCGCCAAATGATTTTAGATTTAAAAGGAAAACTAGCAGATGTTGTACCAGATGCGTTTGTTGATTTGTTCTCAGATACTGAAAGTTTTGATACGAAGAAAGGTTCATCAGTTGAACTTGATGAAGCACTGGAAGCACTGCGTGCACTTGGCTATGCAGAACGAGAAGTCTCTCGCGTTGTACCAGAGTTATTAAAAGAATCACTAACGACGGATCAATATATTAAAAAGGCACTTAGTCTTTTACTAAATGGTAAGAGGTGAGTATAATGGACGAACGTCTCCTTTCAGGGGAATCTGGATACGAAGATGCGGATTTAGAGTATTCATTACGGCCACAGACGCTCCGTCAGTATATTGGCCAAGATAAAGCGAAACATAATTTAGAAGTGTTTATTGAAGCGGCGAAAATGCGTGAAGAAACGTTAGATCACGTACTTTTATATGGCCCACCTGGACTTGGTAAAACGACGCTTGCGAATATTATTGCCAATGAAATGGGTGTTAACATTCGAACGACGTCAGGTCCTGCAATTGAAAGACCAGGAGATTTAGCGGCTGTATTAACAGCACTTCAGCCTGGGGATGTATTATTTATTGATGAAATTCATCGTTTGCATAGATCTATTGAAGAAGTGTTATACCCAGCGATGGAAGACTTTTGCCTTGATATCGTTATTGGGAAAGGACCGTCAGCTCGCTCTGTACGTCTAGATTTACCTCCATTTACGCTAGTTGGGGCAACGACGCGTGCAGGTGCATTATCAGCACCACTTCGTGACCGTTTTGGTGTACTCTCACGATTAGAGTATTATACAGTAGATCAGCTTTCTGCGATTGTAGAACGTACAGCAGAAGTGTTTGAAGTTGAAATAGATTCGTTAGCAGCATTAGAAATTGCAAGACGTGCCCGTGGTACACCTCGTATTGCGAATCGTCTATTACGACGTGTACGTGACTTCGCACAAGTTCGCAGTGACGGAACGATTGCGATGGAAATTACACAAATGGCGTTAGAACTATTACAAGTAGATAAATTAGGACTTGATCATATCGACCATAAATTACTGCTTGGTATTATTGAAAAGTTCCGCGGTGGTCCAGTTGGATTAGAAACTGTTTCAGCAACGATTGGGGAAGAATCGCATACGATTGAAGATGTGTATGAACCGTATTTATTACAAATTGGCTTTTTACAAAGAACGCCAAGAGGCCGGATTGTAACACCGCTCGCATATGAGCATTTTGGAATGGAGATGCCAAAAGTATGACGGAGATGCCAAAGCTGCTTATTACAGCTGGTATTTTGCTCATTGTTGTTGGATTAGCTTGGAAGTTCATAGGAAGGCTTCCAGGCGATATTTTTGTGAAAAAAGGTAACGTTACCTTTTATTTTCCTATCATTACATGTATTGTGTTAAGTATTGCATTATCTTTCATTATGTATATAATAAATCGATTCAAATAAGAAATAGGTGGATACAGTTATGGATATTAATCTGTTTGATTTTCATTTACCAGAAGAACTCATTGCACAAATTCCGCTTGAAGAGCGTGAAACATCAAGATTGATGGTGTTAGACCGTGAAACAGGAGATATTGAGCATAAACATTTTACGGACATTCTTTCTTACTTACAAGAGGGGGATTGCTTAGTTTTAAATGAAACGAAAGTGATGCCAGCTCGCTTGCACGGTGTGAAAGAAGATACAGGTGCACACATTGAAGTGCTTCTTTTGAAACAAGAAGAAGGCGATAAGTGGGAAACGCTTATAAAGCCAGCGAAGCGTGTAAAAGAAGGAACTGTCATCTCTTTTGGTGAAGGAAAGTTAAAAGCAACTTGCATTGGAACAGCAGATCAAGGTGGGCGTCAACTTGAGTTTTCATATGACGGCATCTTTTATGAAATTTTAGACGAGCTTGGAGAAATGCCTCTTCCTCCGTATATTAAAGAGACGCTAGAAGATCGCGATCGTTATCAAACGGTATATGCGAAGGAAATCGGTTCAGCAGCAGCACCGACGGCTGGCCTTCACTTTACAGAAGAGTTACTTGAGAAATTGAAGCAAAAAGGCGTCGGGTTAGCATTCATTACACTCCATGTAGGACTTGGAACATTTAGACCAGTTTCTGCAGATACTATTGAAGAGCATCATATGCACGCAGAGTATTACCATATGTCTGAAGAGACTGCGGCGTTATTAAACCGCGTGAAAGAGGATGGCGGCCGTATTATTACTGTAGGTACGACATCAACTCGTACGTTAGAAACGATTGCGACAGATCATAATGGTAAGCTTTGCGCAGCTTCTGGCTGGACAGATATTTTTATGTACCCAGGATATGAATTTAAAGCAATTGATGGTTTAATTACAAACTTCCATTTGCCGAAATCAACATTAATTATGCTTGTAAGTGCATTTTCAAATAGAGATAATGTACTTCATGCTTATAATGAAGCAGTAAAAGAAAAATATCGTTTCTTTAGTTTCGGTGATGCGATGTTCGTTGCATCTCACGCTAAAATGAGAAACAAATAAAAGGAGTAAATTATGACAGCAATTCGTTATGAATTTATTAAAACTTGTAAACAAACGGGTGCGCGTTTAGGTCGAGTGCACACGCCACACGGCTCATTTGATACACCGACATTTATGCCAGTTGGTACACTTGCAACAGTTAAAACAATGTCACCAGAAGAATTAAAAGCAATGGATTCTGGCATTATTTTAAGCAATACGTATCATTTATGGCTACGTCCAGGCCACGAAATTATTCGTGAAGCAGGTGGCTTGCATAAGTTTATGAACTGGGATCGTGCAATCTTAACGGATTCAGGTGGATTCCAAGTATTTAGCTTAAGTGATTTCCGACGTATTGAAGAGGAAGGCGTTCATTTCCGCAATCACTTAAATGGCGATAAATTATTCTTATCTCCAGAAAAAGCGATGGAAATCCAAAATGCATTAGGTTCAGATATCATGATGGCATTTGATGAGTGTCCACCGTTCCCAGCTACTTTTGAATACATGAAAAAGTCTGTAGAGCGTACAAGCCGCTGGGCAGAGCGTTGCCTAAAGGCGCATGAACGTCCACAAGATCAAGGTTTATTCGGTATTGTGCAGGGCGGGGAGTTTGAAGAACTTCGTCGTCAAAGTGCGAAAGATCTTGTTTCAATGGACTTCCCTGGCTATGCTATAGGCGGTCTATCTGTTGGTGAACCGAAGGATATTATGAATCGTGTTCTTGAGTTTACAACACCACTTCTTCCTGATGATAAACCACGTTACTTAATGGGTGTAGGTTCTCCTGACTCGTTAATTGATGGTGCGATTCGCGGTGTTGATATGTTTGACTGTGTACTTCCGACTCGTATCGCTCGAAATGGTACATGTATGACAAGTGAAGGCCGCTTAGTTGTGAAAAACGCGAAATTCGCTAGAGACTTCGGGCCGCTTGATCCGAACTGTGATTGCTACACATGTAAAAACTATTCTCGTGCGTACATTCGTCACTTAATGAAATGTGATGAAACGTTCGGAATTCGTTTAACGTCTTATCACAACCTTCATTTTCTGTTAAACTTAATGGAGCAGGTGAGACAAGCTATTCGTGAAGACCGTCTTGGCGATTTCCGCGAAGAGTTCTTTGAACAGTATGGCTTTAATAAACCGAATGCTAAAAACTTCTAATACATAATTTAAAAGGAGGAACACAAGATGAATGCAGGTATGATGAATATCGTTATGATTGTTGCGATGTTTGCGATTTTCTATTTCTTATTAATTCGCCCGCAACAAAAGCGTCAAAAAGCAGTTGCTCAAATGCAAAATGAAATCAAAAAAGGTGATGCTATCGTAACAATCGGTGGTTTACACGCTACAATCGAATCAGTGGATGAAACGAAAATTGTTGTTAAATCTGGTGGTTCACACTTAACTTTCGATCGCAATGCGATTCGTGAAGTTGTGAAAAACTAATGATGAAGGCCCTGCATGAAATGTGCAGGGCCTTTTTTTAACTATTTTGTTTTGACATATTTACACCGAAAATACCTCCGAGTGTACTCGCACCCATTAATGCTAATTGGTAGAGTAACTGTGAGTTCGATAAAGTTTGAGAGAAGCCTAAATAGTTAACGAGAAAGACGAGAAGAGCGAATGTAAGGCCTGTTGTGAAACCTACTAGCCATCCTTTTCCTTGTGCCTTTTTACCAGCAATAAATCCAGACATAAGCATAGATAGAAGGGCTATTATAAAAATAATAATTACTAATGTCCCTTCGTTAATATTCGTAAATTTTAATAAAAGAGCCATGATCATACTTGTAATAGATGCGAGGATTAATAGGGTAATAATACCGAAGCCGATTGCGCTCGATAATTTTTTCGTTCCATCCATTATGCATTCCCCCTTTTTAATACAAGCATATTTTCATTTTGTTTAAGTTAGACTAGTTTCTTTTTTGTAGGGGAGCCTATAAGTAAAAAAAGGGGATGTAGAAATGGAATGGGTATCAATAATCGGACGAACAATGCTTTTGTATATAATCATTTTAATTATTTTTCGTCTGATGGGTAAACGTGAAATTGGAGAATTAAGTGTATTAGATTTGGTTGTATTCATTATGCTCGGTGAAATGGCTGTAGTGGCAATCGAAAATACAGATAAATCACTTTGGCATCAATTAGTTCCAATGACTTTTCTTATGTGTATACAAATCATTTTGTCGGTCATTTCTTTAAAGTTCCAGCGTTTTCGGCATTTAATAGAAGGGGAGCCTGCGATTCTTGTGAATGCAGGTAAAATTGATGAAAAAAAGATGCGGAAGCAGCGATATAACATAGATGATTTATTGATGCAACTACGTGAGCAAGGAATCGGAGATGTGCGTGATGTAGAATACGCTATTTTAGAACCATCTGGAAAGTTATCTGTCTTTCAAAAACAAAAAAGTAAAAAGAGCAAAAATGATACACCAATTTTTACACTCCCACTAATTATTGATGGAGAAATTCAATACAATCATTTGCAAATGATCGAACATACAAATGAGTGGCTCGTTGAGAAATTGAATAACTTAGGTTATAAAGATGTGAAACAGATTGTATATTGTAGTTTTCAAAATGGACAATTTTTTGTTGATTTGAAAGAAAATTAGAGGCTTACCATTTTGAATGGCAAGCCCGCTTACTTCAAAAATGAAAGTTTCCGAATGATAGGGAGACGACTTAATTCTTCTTTTCGAATGAGTTTGAAAACGAAGAGGAGAACGATATAAACGATTGTTGTTAAAGTGATTTCCCATAATGTTTGTATGCCAAGTGAATGAGAAAAAACGATATACTTATGAAGATAAAAACCGAAGGTACCAGCAATCCCGATAGCAATTCCGCCGAAAATATAGTCTTTTGCATAAATGGTAAATGCAATTTTCTTTAAAACAGTGGCGTAGTGAAGGAATGTTACGGTTACTATATTTGCTGCGATGGCGAGGGCAACCCCCATCATTTGGAACTCTGGACGTGAAGCGAGTACAAAGATAACGATTAATTTTACGATAGCGCCAATGAATGTGTTCATCATAGCAGCGCGTGCTAAGTTTAAAGCTTGCAAGACAGACGTAAGGGGGCTTTGAAAATAATGAAATAAAAAGCAAGGTGCAAGAAGCTGGATGAATGCGGCCGCGTTGTCTGATCCGTACATGAGAGTTAAAACTGGAGAAGCAAATACATATAATATAACGACTGACCATCCGCCGGTTATTAAGGAAATTCGAAGTGCTTGTTGTAATCGGTGTTCTACTAATTTGTGTTGTCTCTTTGCCATTGCCTCGCTAATTGATGGGACGAGTGCTGTAGAAAGAGCGTATGTAATAAAGGCTGGCAGTGATAGAAGCGGGAACGCATATCCGTTTAATATACCGTATTGCTGAGTTGCGACAGAAGCAGCAACGCCGGCGATCGCTAAGCTTTGCATAACGACGATAGGTTCAAAGAAATAAGAAACGGAACCAATTAAACGGCTTCCTGTAGTTGGTAAAGCAATGTCCATAAGGGAATAAAACGTATTTTTGCTCTCCTTTACAGTAGTGAAAAATCCAGAGCGTATAGATAAATGTTTTTCGCGTTGGAATAAAGTAAGTAAAAATAATAAAGATGCAACTTCGCCAAGAACAGCTGATAGCATGGCACCGGCTGCAGCATATTCTACGCCGTAAGGTAAAAATAACCGAATGCATACAGCAATAATTGTAATGCGGACAACTTGTTCTATGACTTGAGCGTAAGCGCTCGGCTTCATGTTTTGTTTCCCTTGGAAATAACCACGTAAAACGGAAGAAACTGCAATAACAGGGACGACAGGTAAAATAGCCATTAATGGATAGTAAGTTCTTTCATCTGTTAATAATGTTTTTGCTAAAATAGGTGTGAGTAGCATAATCCCAATTGTTAAAATGATGCTAATAATGGATGTAACGGCTAGCGAGACAGTTAATATTTTTTTAACCCTTTGCTTATCGTTCACTGCTTCCGCTTCTGCTACAAATTTTGCGATTGCAACAGGAAGGCCAATTTGTGTTAATGTAATTGCTAAAATGAAGGTGGGGACAGCCATCATATAAAGGCCAACGCCTTCTTCGCCTAAAATACGTGCCATTACAATGCGGTTAATAAATCCAAGGATTTTTGTAATAAAACCGGCTATCATTAAAATAAATGCGCCTTTTAAAAAGCTTTGTCTCGTCATACTCTTCTCCTACCTTCTCAAAATCAATGGAATGATTTACAATAATTTATATGCACGTATGAGACAAGAATGACAAGCATTTAAGAGAGTGAAGTATGAATGGTACTCTTGAAAGAAGTTATTACTGTCCATTAGAGCGGGATTAAAAGCGACTTTTTGTGCTGAAATAAGAAGGAGATGTTATATATGTTGGATAATGAGGCTTTGGTAGAATCATACCGCGGACAGTTACAAGTCGTTTTAGAAAGTAAAGTAGAAGAGTTTCACATGTTTGGCTATGACCGAGTGACAGATAATGATATTTGGAAGTTTCTCAAGGTGAAAAAGTGGAAAAAGATAGACAGTGATGTTAGGTTGTATGCATTAGTAAATGATGTATTAAGAGTAAGTACTAATGAATATATGAATTATTTAACTGTTGAAGCATATCAGGCGCCACTTTGGTCGTTTGATGAATATGAAAATAAATAACCGACTGTAATTGGTTTGTTCTTCCTTTTGCAGTATAATGATAGGTATTGATAAAGAGGAATTAATTATGTCTAAGATTATATATAAAGGAGGTAGTGAAGAGAAAAAATAAATAATGAATAGTGTAGGTATTGTGAAAAGCTTACCGACACAGCTAGTGATGAACTAGCGGAAATACATGTATTTTATAGAAAGTAAGTCTACTAACTAGGCGTATGCACACGTGCGAAAATGAATCGTAAGAGATTTATTGAAAGTGTTAGTAGCAGAAAGAGGGTACATATGGCAAAGCGTGGTACAAGAATTGCCGCCTTTTTCCTCATCGTTTTATTAATTGGTGGAGTAATTGGTGCGGCAGGAAAAGACATAGCAAAAGGAATTAGTCTAGGACTAGACCTTCGCGGTGGTTTTGAAATTCTGTATGAAGTAAAACCAGCCAAAAAAGGTGATAAAATCGATCGTGATGCACTTGTAAGTACAGTAGGTGCTCTTGAAAATCGTGTCAATGTTCTTGGTGTAAGTGAGCCGAACATTCAAATCGAAGGGGAAGATCGAATTCGTGTACAGCTTGCTGGTGTACAAGATCAGCAAAAAGCACGTGAAATGTTATCAACACAAGCGAAACTAACATTCCGTGATGTGGATGATAACCTGCTTATGGACGGAGCGGATTTAAAAGGCGGCGGAGCGAAGCAAACATTTGATGAGCAAGGCCGTGCGAGCGTAGGTCTTACACTAAAAAGCGCTGAAAAATTCCGTGAAGTAACTGAAAAGATTTCAAAAATGCCACCACCAACGAATTTAATGGTAATTTGGCTTGATTTTGAAGAAGGAAAAGATTCATATAAAGCAGAATCAGCAAAACCGAATCCGAAGTTTTTATCAGCAGCAACAGTAAGCCAAGTATTTAACCAAGCTGAAGTATCTATCGTAGGTGGAAACTTTACAGTTGAAAGTGCGAAAGAACTTTCATCTTTATTAAATGCAGGTGCACTTCCTGTTGATTTAAAAGAAATGTATTCAACATCTGTTGGAGCGAAATTTGGTCAACAAGCATTAGAGCAAACGATTTTCGCTAGTGCGATTGGTATTGCTATTATCTTCTTATTCATGCTTGTATTCTACCGTTTACCAGGACTTGTAGCGGTTATTATGTTAGGTTTATACATTTTCGTTACATTACTTGTCTTTAACTGGATGCATGCAGTTCTTACGTTACCGGGTATTGCGGCATTAGTGCTCGGGGTTGGTATCGCAGTTGATGCGAATATCATTACGTACGAGAGATTGAAGGAAGAGCTTAAAATTGGTAAGTCGATGATGTCAGCATTCCGTGCTGGTAACCATCGTTCATTATCGACAATTTTAGATGCGAACATTACAACAATTGCAGCAGCTGGTGTATTATTCGCTTACGGTAATAGCTCTGTAAAAGGATTCGCAACAAGTTTAATCGTAAGTATTTTAGTTGGTTTCATTACGAACGTATTCGGTACTCGTTTCTTACTAGGTTTACTTGTAAAGAGCCGTTACTTTGATAAGAAACTATCTTACTTTGGTGTTAAGGAAAAGGATATTATTCCATTAACAAAAGGTGCAGTACATCCACCGACGAGATTTGATCGTATTAATTTCGTAAATATCGGTCATAAATTTTTCTTATTCTCAATTGTAGTTGTAATTGCTGGGGCAATTATATTACCGATTTTCAAAATGAATCTTGGTATTGACTTTGCAAGTGGTACACGTATTGACTTGCAATCAAAACAAGCAACTACTGTTTCTAATATTCATAAAGATTTGAAAGAATTGAACATCGATGTGAAGGAAGAAGATATTGTACCGACCGGAGATGACAATAAAGGTTTCGCTGTTCGTACGTTAGGCGTTTTATCGAAAGATGAAATTGCGAAAACAAAAACATTCTTTAACGATAAATACGGTACAGAGCCAAACGTAAGTACAGTTTCGCCGACAATCGGTAAAGAGATTGCACGAAATGCATTCATCGCGGTTCTGATAGCTTCATTGGTTATCATCTTATACGTAAGTATTCGTTTCCGCTTCACATATGCATTATCTGCGGTAATCGCATTATTACATGATGCATTCGTTATGATTGTTATGTTTAGTCTTTTCCAGATAGAGGTAGACTTAACGTTTATCGCTGCGATATTAACGATTATTGGTTACTCTATCAATGACTCAATCGTTACGTTTGATAGAAACCGTGAGTTATACAAACAGAAAAAACGAGTTCGCGACATAAAAGACCTAGAAGAAATCGTAAACTCAAGTATTCGTCAAACAATTGGTCGTTCAATTAATACAGTGTTAACAGTGTTATTCCCAGTAATCGCACTACTTATTTTTGGTAGTGAATCACTGCGTAACTTCTCACTTGCATTATTAATTGGATTAGTTGTAGGTACGTACTCTTCTATTTTCGTGGCTTCTCAAATTTGGTTAATGCTTGAAAACCGTCGTTTGAAAAGGGGAAAAAACAAGAAGAAGGTTGAGAAAGAAGAACCTGAACCGCAAGTATAAAAAAGATGATGTCTCATTATGAGGCATCTCTTTTTTCGTTTGTGGATACAATAAGATAGCAACTTTTGAAAGAATGAAATGGAATAAAGTGGTGATGTTATCGCTGATTTTGTTAAAATAAAGTGAAACTTTAATAAGTGGGGGTTTTGTTCATCCCCACTTATTATTAGCCCTCACCAATCGGGCTTTTACGGGCAGTTGATCTCCCACCTAACTTCCTTGTATTTGCCGGATTTTGAGGTGGGGGGCTTACTGCCCACAAATAGCGGGATAAAAAGATAGGTTAAGAAAAGAAGGGATTTCAATTATGGAAAAAGATGAACGTTTTAAACAGGCCGAGTTTGGTGCTATTGTCGGAATCGTTGGTAATATTATATTAGCGATTGTAAAAGCGGTAATTGGTTATATTGGAAACAGTAAGGCACTTTTAGCGGATGCGGTGCATTCTGGATCAGATGTAATTGGCTCGTTAGCTGTACTTTTTGGATTACGAGCGGCAAAGCAACCGCCTGATGAAGATCATCCGTATGGTCATGGTAAAGCGGAATCGATTTCAGCGATTATTGTTGCGGTATTATTATTTATTGTTGGAATAGAGATAGCGATTTCGTCTATAAAAGCTTTTTCACAAGATTTGGAACCACCAAAAGGAATTACGATTTTTGCAGTTATTCTTTCGATTGTAGTGAAAGAAGGGATGTTTCAGTATAAATATCGATTAGGGAAGAGGATAAATAGTGATGCAATTATTGCAAATGCATATGAGCACCGTTCGGATGTGTTTTCTTCAATTGCAGCTTTAATCGGCATTTGTGCAGCTATTATCGGTGGTAAGTTAGGTATAGATTGGCTTGTATATGCCGATCCAATTGCAGGATTATTTGTCTCAATTCTCGTTGCTAAGATGGCGTGGAGTATTGGAGCAGAAGCTATTCATGCAACGCTCGATCATGTTCTGCATGAAGAAGATGTTGTTCCGCTTAGGGAGGCAGTTTTTCAAGTGGAAGGTGTGAAAAAAATTGGCTCTTTATATGCAAGAGAACATGGCCACTATGTTATTGTCGATATTAAAGTATCTGTAGACCCATATATCACTGTAGAAGAAGGTCACCGCATCGGAAAACATGTAAAAGAAAAGCTTATGAAACAAGATAACGTACAAAACGTTTTTGTACATATTAATCCGTATTCTCCAAATTAAACATAACGGATATTTAATTATATAGATATCGAATCGTAGTTTGCATTATATTGTCACCCCTTAATCTGTCTTGTATAATGGATAGGTTAAGGGGTGATTTCGTGTTACAACCGAAGACGCGTTGGAAAGAAAAAGAATATAATGAGGAACTAGTGAGTGAATTAGCAAATAAATTGCAACTATCACCTCTTGTGACTTCATTATTTCTTGGCAGAGGCTTAAATACAGAAGATAAGATTGTAGACTTTTTAAATACAGCAGATCAAGAATTTCATGATCCATTTTTACTTGAAGGAATGGATCGGACTGTAGAACGTGTGAAAAAAGCTATTGAAAATGGAGAACAAATATTAATATTTGGTGATTACGATGCGGACGGAGTAAGTAGTACGACTGTGTTATATCTTGCTCTCAAAGAATTAGGTGCAGAAGTAGAGTTTTATATTCCAAATCGTTTTACTGAAGGCTATGGGCCAAATGAAGGAGCGTTTCGTTGGGCGCACAGTGCAGGGTTCTCACTAATTATTACTGTCGATACTGGTATCGCAGCGGTACATGAAGCGAAGGTAGCGAAGGAACTTGGAATAGATCTTATTATTACAGATCATCATGAGCCACCACCAGAATTACCAGAGGCACTTGCGATTATTCACCCGAAATTAGAAGGCGGTGTTTATCCGTTTCATTATTTAGCGGGTGTTGGTGTTGCATTTAAAGTTGCACATGCACTTTTGGGCCGTGTGCCAGAGCATTTGTTGGAAATTGCAGTAATCGGTACGGTAGCCGATTTAGTATCGCTTCATGGTGAAAATAGATTGTTAGTACAGCGTGGACTGAAGCATATGCGAATGACTCGGAATATCGGTTTAAAGGCGTTATTTAAAGTTGCTAACGTTTCGCAAAGCGAAATTACAGAAGAAAGCATCGGGTTCGCACTCGCACCTCGTATTAATGCAGTTGGTCGTTTGGAAGATGCAACACCTGCTGTACACCTTTTATTATCAGAAGATCCAGAGGAAGCGAAAGAGCTAGCTGAAGAAATTGATGAGCTGAACAAACTTCGAAAAGATATTGTAAAGCAAATTACTGAAGAAGCTATCGCTGAAGTCGAAAATAATTTCCCGCCAGAAGAAAATAAAGTATTAGTCCTTGCAAAAGAAGGTTGGAATCCAGGGGTAATTGGAATTGTCGCTTCTAAGTTAGTTGAACGTTTTTATCGTCCAACGATTGTATTAAGCATTGATCCTCATAAAGAAACAGCAAAGGGATCGGCTCGTAGTATTGCAGGATTTGATTTGTTTGCAAACCTTTCAGATTGCCGTGAATTGTTACCGCATTTCGGAGGTCATCCGATGGCAGCGGGAATGACGCTTAATATGAATGATGTGGATGAATTAAGACGCAGGTTAAATGAGCAAGCAGATGTAATTTTAACAGCAGAAGATTTTATTCCGATTACAGCAGTGGATGCATTTTGTAAAGTAGAGGATGTAACGCTTGCCGCGATTGAGGATATGCAAAAGTTAGCGCCATTTGGCGTAGGAAATCCGAAACCGCGTATTGCGGTGAAAGATGCCGACTTAGAAAGTATCCGTGCAATTGGATCTGATGGTTCGCATTTAAAAATGGCTCTTCGTGATGGACAAGCAACACTGGACACGATTGGATTTGGATTTGGTACTTATGCGAAAGAAATCTCTCCAGTTGCGAAGGTTTCTGTAGTAGGAGAAGTGTCCATTAATGAATGGAATAACTTTAAAAAGCCGCAATTAATGGTGCAAGATATTGCTGTAGAGGCATGGCAATTATTTGACTGGCGTAGTATGCGTAATGTAGAAGCAAATTTAGCAGAACTTCCGAAAGAAAAAATAACAATGGTGTATTTTTCTGAAGAGGTATTGAATAAATTTTCTTTAGAAGGCTATAAAGAACAGCTCGTGCATGCATCAGAGGTAGCTCATTTTGATGATCAATACATTGTGCTACTTGATTTGCCGAAAGGAACAGATGAATTAGGTGATGTATTTAAGGCTGGATTCCCAGCTCGAATTTACACGCTATTTTATCAAGAGAATAATCATTTATTTAGTACGGTCCCAACGAGGGAACATTTTAAATGGTACTATTCTTTCTTAAGCCAAAAAACACCATTTTCTTTAAGGCAATATGGGGAACAACTGTGTCGTCATAAAGGTTGGTCAAAAGATACAGTAAATTTCATGACACAGGTGTTTTTTGAGTTAGAATTTGTTACAATAAAAGACGGTGTCATTTTTATGGCAGACAAAAAACAAAAGCGTGATTTAATTGAATCGAACACATATCGTGAGAAAATGAACCACTTACAATTAGAGAAAGAATTGGTTTATAGCACATATCAGCAACTATATACATGGTTTGAAACGATTCGTGATCATAAATAAGTAGAACAGTTAGGGTAAAGGATTTGTATTTACAAACCTTTTATATCTGAGGAGGATTCAGAAATATGGATTTCAAGCAACATATCGCAATTGTACCAGATTATCCGAAAGAAGGTATTGTGTTTAAAGACATTACACCTTTAATGAACGACGGAAAAGCATATAAAGCAGCAACAGATGCAATCGTTGAGTATGCAAATAAAAGAGACATTGATGTTGTAGTAGGACCAGAAGCGCGTGGTTTTATTATTGGTTGCCCAGTTTCTTATGCATTAGAAGTAGGTTTCGCACCAGTTCGTAAATTAGGGAAATTACCACGTGAAGTAATTACAGTTGACTACGGTAAAGAATATGGAACGGATGTTTTAACAATCCATAAAGATGCAATTAAGCCAGGCCAACGTGTATTAATTACAGATGACTTATTAGCTACAGGTGGAACAATCGAAGCGACAATTAAACTAGTTGAAGAACTTGGTGGAGTTGTAGCAGGAATTGCATTTTTAGTAGAGCTTACTTACTTAGATGGTCGTAAAATGTTAGATGGTTACGATGTATTAGTATTAGAAAAATACTAATCATTATATAGGTGAAACTACGGTGATAAAAAAGTACCCGTGAATCTCTTGGAGAGGAGCGGGTACTTTTGTATAATTGCACAAAAAAACATGGTGAAATGTCAGTAAAATCTTTTCCTTTTCACAATTCACAATCATTGGGTTATAATGATAGAATATAATTTATTCTATTCAATAAAGATAAAGTCAATTTTCAATAAAAGGTGATTCGATGGCAAATGAGCAAGTACTAACAGCTGAACAGGTACTCGAGAAAGCAAGTCAATATTTAGCGGATGGAGATATTGAGCTAGTGGCACGTGCCTATGAATATGCGCGTGATGCACATAGCGAACAATATAGAAAATCGGGTGAACCATATATTATTCACCCAATTCAAGTTGCAGGTATTTTAGTTGATTTACACATGGATCCGGCTACAGTATCGGCAGGTTTCTTACATGATGTAGTGGAAGATACAGAAATTACATTAGAAGACATTGAACGGGAATTTAATAAAGAAATCGCTATGCTTGTCGATGGTGTTACAAAGCTTGGAAAGATTAAATATAAATCCCATGAGCAGCAACAAGCAGAAAACCATCGCAAAATGTTTATTGCAATGGCTCAAGATATTCGAGTTATTTTAATTAAACTAGCTGATCGTCTTCATAACATGCGTACATTGAAACATTTGCCTCAAGAGAAGCAGCGTCGCATTGCAAATGAAACGTTAGAAATCTTTGCACCTTTAGCACATAGACTCGGAATTAGTACTATTAAATGGGAGTTAGAGGATACGTCACTTCGCTATTTAAACCCGCAGCAATATTATCGTATTGTGAATTTAATGAAGCGTAAACGTGCAGAGCGTGAAGAATATTTAGATGAAGTAATGACTGGCATTCGCGAGAAATTAAAAGAGGTTTCAATTCAACCTGAGATTTCTGGAAGACCAAAACATATTTACAGTATTTATCGTAAAATGGCATTGCAAAATAAACAATTCAATGAAATTTACGATTTACTAGCTGTACGAGTCGTTGTGAATAGTATTAAAGATTGCTATGCGGTGCTTGGAATTATTCATACGTGCTGGAAACCAATGCCAGGTCGTTTTAAAGATTATATTGCAATGCCGAAAGCAAATTTATATCAATCTCTTCATACGACTGTAATTGGACCAAAAGGTGATCCGCTAGAAGTGCAAATTCGTACGAAAGAAATGCATGAGATTGCAGAATTCGGAATCGCGGCACATTGGGCGTATAAAGAAGGTAAAGCAGCAGAAACAACGGGTACATTAGAGAAGAAACTAACTTGGTTCCGTCAAATATTAGAATGGCAAAATGAAGCTTCTAATGCAGAAGAGTTTATGGAATCATTAAAAATTGATTTGTTCTCTGATATGGTATTTGTCTTTACACCGAAAGGCGATGTAATGGAATTACCTCTTGGCTCTGTTCCAATTGATTTTTCGTATCGTGTCCATTCGGAAATTGGAAACAAGACAATTGGTGCAAAAGTAAATGGGAAAATGGTGACGCTTGATTATAAGTTGAAAACTGGTGACATCATTGAAATTTTAACATCGAAACATTCGTATGGTCCAAGTCAAGATTGGGTAAAGCTTGCTCAAACATCTCATGCGAAAAATAAAATACGTCAATTCTTTAAGAAACAACGTAGAGATGAAAATATTGAAAAAGGCCGTGAACTTGTTGAAAAAGAAGTGCGTGGCTTAGAGTATGAGATGAAAGAAGTATTAGCGCTTGATAATTTAAAACGTGTCGCTGAGAAGTTTAACTTTGCAAATGAAGAAGATATGTTTGCAGCAGTTGGATATAACGGAATTACAGCAGCGCAAATTGTTACGCGACTAACGGACAAGTTCCGTAAACAACGTGAAGAAGAAGACATCGTTGAAGTTAAAGAAGTTCGTAAACCGATGAAAATTCGAAAATGGGATTCTGGTGTAAAGGTAAGTGGTGCAGATAATTTGTTAATTCGTTTATCAAAATGCTGTAACCCAGTTCCAGGCGATGATATCGTTGGGTATATTACGAAAGGTCGAGGCGTATCAATTCACCGTTGCGATTGCGTCAATGTGCATACAGAAGAAGCGGTGGAGCGTTTACTAGAAGTAGATTGGGAAGGTAGTCCTGAAAAAGAAATTGAGTACAATGTTGATATTGAAATTTCAGGCTATGATCGTCGTGGTTTATTGAATGAAGTATTACAAGCTGTTACAGAAACGAAGACGTATATCTCAGCTGTTTCTGGTAGAAGTGATCGTAACAAGATGGCAACGATTAACATGTCGATTTCTATTCGAAACTTACAACACTTGAAAAAAGTAGTAGAGCGCATTAAACGTGTTCCAGAAATTTATGCCGTACGACGCATGATGCATTAATAGGGAGTGTAGAAAAGATGAGAGTTGTTTTACAACGATCAAAGGAAGCGTCTGTCACAGTAGATGGCGAGATTGTAGGACAAATTCCATTCGGTTTAACATTACTAGTTGGCATTACGCATGAAGATACAGAAAAAGATGCAACTTATATCGCAGAAAAAATTGCAAACCTACGTATTTTTGAAGATGAGAGCGGAAAGATGAACCACTCTGTACTTGATATGAAGGGACAAGTTCTATCTATTTCGCAATTTACATTATACGGAGATTGCCGTAAAGGAAGACGTCCAAACTTTATGGATGCTGCGAAACCTGATTATGCAGAACATTTATATGATTTCTTTAATGAAGAAGTTCGTAAACAAGGACTGCATGTGGAGACAGGACAGTTCGGAGCAATGATGGATGTTTCTTTAATCAATGATGGTCCGGTGACCTTAATTGTAGAAAGTAAATAGTGTTGCCCAAGAAGAGAGGATTATAGGTCCTCTCTTTTTTCATACATTGTGGTATGTTTTGTTTAGTTACAATAGGATTTAATTTGAAGAGGAATAAAAGGAAAAGAAGGTGTAGCATGCTTCAAGAATTCAATATAGCTTTACGTTTTATGCTGGAGTTATGCATTCTTGGGATTGTTGGATACTGGGGGTTTCGAATAGGAGAAGTACCTGTTGTAAAAATTACACTGGCTATTAGTCTTCCGATTGTTGTTGCTGTTATATGGGGGTTATTTGGAGCTCCATACGCAGAGTGGGAAGTGCGTGGTATATTGCATGTATTGTTAGAAATTATCGTGTTTGGAGTAGGTGTTGCAGCGTTGTATCATTTGAAGCACCCTTTACTTGCGAGTGGATTGGCTACCGTTATTATTGTTAATCGCATTCTTATGTTTATTTGGAATCAATAACTGTTTCGGCTATGTATAACTATCTCATCAATATGGAACAATAAAAAGTAAAACAACCATATTGAATGTGAGGGATATACGTATGCGTATGAATGAAAAAGGGCATTCTGTTACAAATGGTGCAAATCAACTGTTTAACGTAAATTTACATGATTTTATTTCAAAAGAACAAAACAATACTTCAATGGAGCTTGCTTCTGAGTTTGGAATTTCACTACAAGATGTAAAGCGCCTAAAGAAGCAAATTGAGCGCTCTTAGAGCACTTGACAATCCTACTCAACAAACGTATAGTAATTTTATATTTACATATGAATATAGCCGTTGATAGAGGAGAGTAAATGAGATACACATGGAAAGAGAAGAAATGTCCTAGGCTGAAAACATTTCTACATGATGACTGATTGAATGACACTCTGTAGGTTTCAACTTGAAAGGCTTATACGCTTAGTAGAGATGAACGCAAATTTAAGCGTTATTAAAAAAGTGGAAGCATACGTGCTTCAATTAGGGTGGCACCACGGGTATAATACTCTCGTCCCTACTGTTCAAACAGTAGAGGCGGGAGTTTTTTTATTTTTATTAAGATTAAAACAATTTGAGGAGGAACTGAATATGTCTATTCAAATCCCACGCGGAACGCAAGATATTCTTCCAGGTAGTGTTGAGTTATGGCAGTATATCGAAGGGCAAGCGCGCGACATTTGCCGTCGTTACAATTATAAAGAAATTCGTACACCAATTTTTGAGCATACAGAGCTATTTTTACGTGGTGTTGGTGATACGACAGATATCGTACAAAAAGAAATGTATTCATTCCAAGACCGTGGAGAGCGTAGTTTAACATTACGTCCAGAAGGTACTGCACCTGTTGTACGTTCTTACGTTGAAAACAAAATGTTCGGTGATGCAACACAACCAACAAAATTATACTATATCGGCCAAATGTTCCGTTATGAAAGACCACAAGCAGGTCGCTATCGTCAATTCGTACAATTCGGTATTGAAGCAATTGGTAGTAACGATCCAGCAATTGATGCAGAAGTAATTGCACTTGCTGTAGAGTTTTACCGTGGTATGGGATTGAAAAATATTAAAGTTGTATTAAATAGCTTAGGTGATGCAGCGAGTCGTCAAGCGCACCGTGATGCGTTAATTGCTCACTTTGAGCCGCGCATCGGAGAATTCTGTTCTGATTGCCAATCTCGCTTAGAAAAAAACCCTCTTCGTATTTTAGACTGTAAGAAGGACCGTAATCATGAATTAATGAGCACGGCACCATCTATTACAGAATACTTAAACGAAGATTCAGCAGTATACTACGACAAAGTACAAGAACTACTAACGATGATGGATGTTCCATTTGAGAAAGATCCGAATTTAGTACGTGGTTTAGACTACTACCAACACACTGTTTTTGAAATTATGAGTGAGGCAGAAGGTTTCGGTGCTATCACAACATTAAGTGGCGGTGGCCGTTATAACGGACTTGTACAAGAAATCGGTGGACCGGAAATGCCAGGTATCGGTTTTGCGATGAGTATTGAGCGTTTAATTATGGCGCTGAAGGCTGAAAATATTGAGTTACCAATTGAACATAGTATTGATTGTTACGTTGTAGCACTTGGTGAAAAAGCGAAAGACCGTGCTGCAAAAGTTGCGTTCGATCTTCGTAAAGCTGGATTATCAGTTGAAAAAGATTATTTAGATCGCAAAATGAAAGCACAATTTAAATCTGCAGATCGTTTAAATGCGAAATACGTAGCTGTATTAGGGGAAGATGAGCTAGATAAAGGCATCATTAACTTAAAAGATATGGCAACAGGCGGACAAGAAGAAGTAGCGTTAGATGTATTTGCTTCATATGTAGCAGAGAAATTAATATAGGGGGAACTTAAAGTGGCTGAAAGAACACATGCATGCGGAAAAGTAACAGTAGAAGCGGTTGGACAAACAGTTCAATTAAAAGGCTGGGTACAAAAACGCCGTGATTTAGGCGGATTAATCTTTATCGACTTACGTGACCGTACAGGTATCGTACAAGTTGTATTTAATCCAGAAACATCAAAAGAAGCGTTAGAAGTAGCAGAAACGATTCGTAGCGAATACGTATTGCACGTAGAAGGTACTGTTGTTGAACGTGGTGAAGGCGCAATTAATGATAATATGGCAACTGGTCGTATTGAAGTACAAGCATCGAAAGTAAATGTATTAAACGCAGCGAAAACAACGCCAATCATTATTGCTGATGATACAGATGCATCAGAAGATGTGCGTTTAAAATATCGTTACTTAGACTTACGTCGTCCTGCAATGTTCAACACATTCAAAATGCGTCATGACGTAACGAAAACAATTCGTAACTTCTTAGATACAGAAGAGTTCTTAGAAGTTGAAACACCAATTTTAACGAAGAGCACGCCAGAAGGAGCTCGCGACTATTTAGTACCAAGCCGTGTGCATGATGGTGAATTTTATGCATTACCTCAATCTCCGCAGCTATTTAAACAGCTTCTTATGGTCGGTGGATTTGAGCGTTACTATCAAGTAGCACGTTGTTTCCGTGACGAAGATTTACGTGCGGACCGTCAACCGGAATTCACGCAAATTGATATCGAGGCATCATTCTTAACACAAGATGAAATTTTAGAAATGATGGAGCGTATGATGACGAAAGTCATGAAGGATGCAAAAGGTGTAGAAGTTAGTGCACCATTCCCTCGTATGAAATATGCTGATGCAATGGCTCGCTTTGGTTCTGATAAGCCGGATACACGCTTTGAAATGGAACTAAAAGACCTATCTGAATTTGCAGTAGGTTGTGGATTTAAAGTATTTACAAGTGCTGTAGAAAACGGCGGACAAGTAAAAGCGATTAACGCAAAAGGTGCAGCGAGCAAATACTCTCGTAAAGACATCGATGCATTAACTGAATTCGCTAAAGTATATGGTGCAAAAGGTCTAGCTTGGCTTAAAGTTGAAGAAGACGGCTTAAAAGGACCGATTGCGAAATTCTTCGGTGAAGAAGAGGCAAACGTGTTAATGAGTACATTAGAAGCGGATGTTGGTGACTTATTACTATTCGTAGCAGATAAGAAAAGTGTTGTTGCAGATAGCATAGGTGCACTTCGTTTACGTCTAGGTAAAGAACTTGAGTTAATTGACGAAAGTAAATTTAACTTCCTATGGGTAACTGATTGGCCACTTCTTGAGTACGATGAAGATGCAGATCGTTACTTCGCAGCTCACCACCCATTCACAATGCCATTCCGTGAAGACGTTGAGTTATTAGAAACAGCACCAGAAAAAGCACGTGCACAAGCATATGACCTTGTATTAAACGGTTATGAGCTTGGTGGTGGATCACTTCGTATTTACGAGCGTGACGTACAAGAAAAAATGTTCAAAGCACTTGGATTCTCACAAGAAGAAGCACAAGAACAATTCGGATTCTTATTAGAAGCATTCGAATACGGTACACCACCACACGGCGGAATCGCATTAGGTTTAGACCGTCTTGTTATGTTACTTGCAGGTCGTACGAACCTTCGTGATACAATTGCATTCCCGAAAACAGCAAGCGCAAGCTGCTTATTAACAGAAGCGCCAAGCCCAGTTGCAGAAGCTCAGCTTGAAGAGCTAAGCTTAAAATTGAGCTTGAAAGAAGAGAAGTAAGAATAGAGTCTAGATGGTTATACTAACCCCATCTAGGCTTTTTTTATAAAGGTTGTTTAAAAAGTCCGGTTCAGATAACCGTCGCATCTCATCGTTGCTTATGCTAGTCCGGTGCTCGAGTAGTAAGGCTACACTGTGCTCCTCCTAGCATGAGTGCCTCGATCTGCTCGGCCATCTGAATCCTCCTTTTTAAACTTGCATTTAGGAAGAAGTAAAAGCCCGGTTTACACTATGTTTTCATTTTTAAAATATGTATTTTTAAGGATTCTATAACTTTTTCTATACAAATAGTCGGAAAAACGCTAGAATACATGGTAGACCATTTTTGTAATAGGAGTGTAGAGCTGAATGTTACATCAATTTTCACGTAATGAATTAGCCTTTGGAAAAGAAGGCCTTGAAATATTAAAAAATAGTACAGTCGGTATTTTAGGTATTGGCGGCGTAGGATCATTTTCGGCAGAAGCGTTAGCACGTTCTGGCGTAGGACGTCTCGTATTAGTTGACAAAGATGTTGTAGATATTACAAACGTAAACCGTCAAATTCACGCGTTAGTATCTACTGTAGGACGTTCAAAAGTAGAATTAATGAAAGAGCGTATTGCAGATATTAATCCAGAGTGTGAAGTAATTGGACTAGAGATGTTTTATACAGATGAAACATATGAAGAGTTCTTTAAACACGGTTTAGATTTCGTAGTAGATGCATCTGATACGATTACGTTCAAAATTCATTTAATTAAACAATGTTTACGTCGTAAAATCAAAATTATCTCATGTATGGGTGCGGCAAATAAAATGGACCCAACTCGTTTCCGTATTGCGGACATTTCTAAAACACATACAGATCCAATTGCGAAAGTAATTCGTACGAAGCTTCGTAAAGATGGTATTAAAAAAGGTGTAAAAGTTGTCTTCTCTGACGAAAACCCAATCGTAATTCGTGAAGAAGTACGTAAAGAAATCGTACCAGACGAAAATGCAAAAATTCGTAAAGCGAAATTACCACCTTCTTCAAATGCGTTCGTACCATCTGTGGCTGGTTTAATTATGGCAAGTCACGTTGTACGTGAGCGTATTAAAAACGTAGAAGTCAAGCGTGTAGGGCAAGAATAAAAAGGAAGCATATATCGTTTAGGATATATGCTTTTTGTATGTTTTAAAGAAATGTCGATGTCGAATCGTTAATATAATTTCATTTACTGTGGTGCTTTTTCACTAAGGGAAAATAAACAGGGATGTCACTTAGTTGAAAAAGTGGCATCCCTGTTTTTAGTTTTCTGCAGAATATATAATATCTAAATTTCCATTTTGATCGGTTTTGAAAATCGGAGCAATTTGCTCTTCTTGTTCTTCGATTGAAACAAGTTTTCGAGCACGATCCATAATTCTAACAAGCATTGCATAATCTTCTTCGATTGCTTGTTGTTTTTTTGTGAGAACAGCTAATTTTGCTTCAAGTTCATTATTCGTTTTTTTCAGGGAAGTGAGCTGATCTTGTAATACGTCATTTTCAGTTTGTAACTTTGCGAGTGAAGGGTTATTGTGCTCCAAGTTTTGCAAAAATGAGATGACATTTTGCATTGTAAGATCTTGTTTATTTGGGGCAATATCTTCTGAAAACTCGGCATCGATTACGAGCTGCCGAGTTTGTGTGAACTGCTCTTTTTCTATTTTAGCTTCCGAACGCTTTAATTCTTTACGTTGTTTTTTTGCGATTTGCACCGCATCTTCATAATATGGTCTTACTTCAGCATTCCATCTAAAGCCACAAGCTGCTGAAGTTCGGTTTAATGTATCACCAACTTCATCGAATGCTTTTATTTGTGTACTTCCGCTGCGGATATGTCGTAAAACAGTTTCTGCTAAAAGGAGATCGTCTTCTTTTGTCCATGCATCTTGACGTGTTTTCATAAGCGAACCCTCCGTAATGGTGACGTTTTCGCTTATATTACCCTTTATTCTTCGTTTTATGCGAACTTTGTAATCTTTCATAAACAGTAGAAAGTGCTTGTTCAAATTTTCCTGTCGTTTTCGGTTTATAATATTGCTTGTTTTTAATTTTATCAGGTAAGTATTGTTGTTGTACCCAACCGTTTGGGTGATCGTGTGGATATAAGTATCCGATGCCTCTTCCTAACGATTCGGCTCCTTTATAATGACTATCTTTTAAATGACTTGGAATATCGCCTGTTTGGCCATTACGTAAATCGTGTAGTGCGGCATCGAGTGCTTTATAGGCCGAGTTTGATTTCGGTGATAGACAAAGTTCAATAACAGCATTTGCAAGTGGTATGCGTGCCTCTGGGAAGCCGACCCGTTCAGCTGATTCAATCGCTGCAAGTGTACGTTGTCCAGCTTGTGGGCTAGCAAGTCCGATATCTTCATATGCCATAATAAGCAGACGTCTACCGATGCTTTGTAAGTCACCAGCTTCAATAAGACGTGCTAAATAATGAAGTGCGGCGTTCACATCACTTCCGCGTACTGATTTTTGAAAAGCAGATAAAACGTCATAGTGAGCATCGCCACCTTTGTCGTGAACGAAACTCTTTTTCTGTAAGCATTCTTCTGCGATTTCAAGTGTGATTTCCGCGGCTTTGTCGTCAGTTGTAAAGCTAGATAAAACAGCTAGTTCAAGTGCATTATAAGCTGAGCGCATATCTCCGCCTGACGCATTTGCAAAGTGATGTAATGCCTCATCCGTAACAGTTACATCATATTCCCCAAGCCCTTTTTCTTTATCTTCAAGCGCTCGTTTTAAGCCAATTAAAATATCATCTTCTGTTAATGCGTGTAATTCGAAGATTTGACAACGACTTCGAATAGCAGAATTAATAGCATGGAACGGATTGCTTGTCGTTGCACCAATTAAAGTAAGAAGTCCGCTTTCTAAATGGGGTAATAGAAAGTCTTGCTTCGCTTTATCTAGCCTATGAACTTCATCCAAAATTAAAACGAGGTGCCGATGCATTTTCGCTTCTTGTACGACAACTTCCATATCTTTTTTATTATGAGTAACAGCGTTTAAGAGGCGAAACAGGGTTCCAGTACTTCCTGCAATTGCGCTGGCGATTGATGTTTTTCCTGTGCCTGGAGGACCGTATAAAATCATTGATTGAAAATGATTTGCTTGGACCATTCGCCATAAAATCTTACCTTCACCAACTAAATGCTGTTGTCCGATAATTTCTTGAATATTTGTAGGGCGCATTCGATGTGCGAGTGGTTGTTTCATTTGACCCTCTCCCTTAATGTATAATCTCATTCTATCGTATCATTTTTTTTGATGAAATTTGAAATAGGATGCTGTTTTGTGGGGAAGATGAATATGAATATTCCTATTTTTCTTTCAATTGTAATAATTTCCGAGTTTTTCAATGTGATTTTATGTTATCATTTTGATACACAAGTTGAAATTTCTTATAATACTATATTATGCTATAATTTCATAGGATTTTAAATTGTGTTCTTTTATAAAGTGAAACTTTAATCAGTGGGGGTTTTGTTCATCCCCCACCTAACTTCTTTGCTCCAGCCGAATTTTGAGGTGGGAGTTTTACTGCCTGCAAATAGCGGGATAAATAAGATATAACCAATAGAAGTGAAAATTTGAAATGAGGTGCAAATAGATGAAGATTTCAACGAAAGGCCGCTACGGCTTAACAATTATGATCGACCTTGCAAAAAAGTTTGGTGAAGGCCCAATTTCATTAAAATCAATTGCACAGGCACATGATCTATCTGAGCATTACTTAGAGCAATTAATTTCACCACTTCGTAACGCTCGTCTTGTAAAGAGTACGCGTGGTGCATATGGTGGATATGTATTATCTGATCAGCCAGTCAACATTACAGCTGGAGATGTAATCCGTGTACTAGAGGGTCCAATTAGTGTTGTAGAAATGATAGAAGAAGAAGAACCAGCACAACGCCAATTATGGATGCGTGTTCGTGATGCAGTGCAAGAAGTATTAGATAGTACAACTTTAGAAGATTTAGTACGTTATGAGGAAGAAAATCACGGGGGCTATATGTTTTACATTTAATTCCTTGTGAAACGATTTGGAAAGAAGGAGATTTAATGGAACGCATTTACTTAGATCATGCTGCGACATCTCCGACTCACCCAGAAGTGGTCGAAAAGATGATTCCATATATGACAGAAACATTTGGAAACCCGTCTAGTATTCACTTTTATGGGCGTCAAACGCGCCATGCGGTAGATGAGGCGAGACGTGTGTGTGCACGTAGCATTCACGCGAGTCCAAATGAAATTATATTCACGAGCGGTGGTACAGAAGCTGATAATTTAGCACTTATAGGTGTAGCGCGTGCGAATCGTCATAAAGGTAACCACATTATTACAACGCAAATTGAACATCATGCGATTTTGCATACGTGTGAATTGTTAGAGCGTGAAGGATTTGAAGTGACGTATTTACCTGTTGATGAAACAGGGCGTGTTCAAGTTTCTGACATACAAAAGGCACTAATGGAAGAGACGATTCTTGTATCTATTATGTTCGGGAATAATGAAGTAGGGACAATACAACCAATTGTGGAAATAGGTAAGCTGTTAAAAGAGCATCAAGCTTATTTCCACACAGATGCTGTACAAGCTTACGGTTTAATAGAAATAGATGTGAAAGAGTTTGGTATTGATTTATTATCGATTTCCGCTCACAAAATTAACGGCCCAAAAGGTGTAGGGTTCCTATATGCTGGTGCAAATGTGAAATTTGAACCGTTATTAATAGGCGGAGAGCAAGAAAGAAAACGTCGTGCTGGTACTGAAAATGTACCTAGTATTGTTGGACTTCAACATGCAGTTTCGCTAGCTGAAAAAACTCGTGAGCAAAAAAATGCCCAATATGAAGAGTTTAAAGATATAATGGTATCTGTCTTCAAAAATGAGGACATTCATTTCGAGGTAAACGGAGACTTGGAATATCGCTTACCACATGTGTTTAATATAAGTTTTACAGGAATGAATATTGAACCGTTTCTTGTAAACCTAGACTTAGCTGGTATTGCAGTATCAAGTGGTTCTGCTTGTACAGCTGGTTCGATTGATCCATCACATGTATTAGTGGCGATGTTCGGAAAAGACTCCGATCAAATACGTTCATCCGTACGCTTTAGTTTCGGACTTGGAAATACGAAAGAGCAAATTGAAAAAGCGGCGTACGAAACAGTGAAAATCGTGAAGCGATTAACACAAAATTAGCATGGGAGGTGACATGATGAACAAACTACCTCAAGAAACACGCGTTGTCATCGGGATGTCCGGTGGCGTCGATTCATCTGTAGCAGCTCTTTTATTAAAAGAGCAGGGTTATGATGTAATCGGAATTTTTATGAAAAACTGGGATGATACAGATGCAAATGGTGTCTGCACAGCAACAGAAGATTACAATGATGTAATTGAAGTGTGTAACCAAATCGGCATTCCGTATTATGCAGTAAACTTTGAAAAACAATACTGGGATAAAGTATTCACGTACTTTTTAGATGAGTACCGAGCTGGTCGTACACCAAACCCAGATGTAATGTGTAACAAAGAAATTAAATTTAAAGCATTTTTAGAGCATGCAATTGCACTTGGTGCTGATTATGTAGCAACAGGTCATTATGCACGCGTTGCTTATATGGACGGCGAATATAAAATGCTTCGCGGCGTTGATGACAATAAAGATCAAACATATTTCTTAAATCAATTAAGCCAAGAGCAACTATCAAAAACAATGTTCCCATTAGGTGAATTAAAGAAACCACAAATTCGCGAAATGGCGACAGAAGCTGGTTTAGCGACAGCGGCGAAGAAAGATAGTACTGGTATTTGCTTCATCGGTGAGCGTAACTTTAAAGATTTCTTAAGTAACTATTTACCGGCGCAACCAGGTGTGATGCAAACATTATCTGGTGAAGTGAAAGGGAAACATGATGGTTTAATGTATTATACAATTGGACAACGTCATGGCCTTGGTATTGGTGGTAATGGTGATCCGTGGTTTGCTGTGGGAAAAAACTTGAAAGAAAACATTTTATATGTTGATCAAGGATTCCATAACGAACTTCTATATGGTGATGAAGTTATTGCTACGAATGTAGGCTGGGTAAGTAATAAAGCGAAGGAAAAAGAATTTACGTGTACAGCGAAATTCCGTTATCGTCAAGCCGACAATAAAGTAACGGTTCAAATCGTTGATGAAAATACAGTTCGTATTCTTTGTGATGAGCCAATTCGTGCGATTACGCCAGGCCAAGCAGTTGTTTTCTATGATGGAGATGAGTGCTTAGGCGGCGCTACAATTGATGAAGTATATCATAGTGGTAAGAAATTAGATTATTTAGGATAACACGAGAAGCCTCTGCCGATTAGCGGTTAGAGGTTTCTTTTACATAAAGCGAATTTTTGTTCGCTTGGAAAATACATTCTTTGTTATAATTTGTTGTAGAGGTGAAGGATATGTCAAACAAACTTGAAACAGGTATTAAATATATGCAAGAAGGAAACTGGGAAGAAGCAGCTGAAAATTTCACAGAAGCAATCGAAGAAAATCCGAAAGATGCGCTTGGATACATTAACTTTGCGAATTTATTAGATGTATTAGGTGATAGTGAGCGAGCAATTTTATTTTATAAACGTGCATTAGAATTAGATGGTAAATCTGCGGCTGCTTATTATGGCTTAGGAAACGTATATTACGGTCAAGAGCAATTTGCAGAGGCGAAGGCTGTATTTGAACAAGCGATGCAAGTGGGATTACAATCAGCTGACGTAACATTTATGTTAGGTATCACACATGTGCAACTTGGAAATGATCGTCTTGCACTTCCATTTTTACAAAGAGCGACGGAATTAGATGAAGGCGATGTAGAAGCTGTTTTCCAATGCGGAATTTGCTTCGCACGACTAGAACATATTCAAGAGGCAAAGCCTTATTTTGAAAAGGTGTTAGAAATGGATGAAGAGCATGCAGATGCGTATTATAATTTAGGTGTTGCGTACGTATTCGAGGAGAATAACGAGAAAGCTCTTACTTTATTTAAGAAAGCGACTGAAATTCAAGCAGACCACTTTTTAGCTGGTAATGGTATTCGTTTATTAGAGCAAGAAGCTGAATAAAGTGAAATTATAGTTTAATGCGCAGTTACCCCTCATCTAAAGATTGTGAAAGAGGTGGGGGATGTACTGCTCATTAAAGTGAAAAGAACTCGGAAAGGAGAGGAAATATGGGAAATCAACATGCAATGGATTTGTTTGAGGAAGAAAAAAAATTTATAAAAGCGCAAGTTCTTCATACCATTTTCCACAACGAAGAAAACCTCTATTCCGTTGTCAGTATGAAAGTCATTGAAACGAATGAAACATACGACGAAAAAAAAGTAATGATAAACGGTCATTTTCCCCGTATGCATGAAGATGAAGTGTTTACATTAACAGGTCATTTTAAAGACCACCCAAAGTATGGAAAACAATATTTAGTTGAAACGTTTAAAAAAGAACTGCCACAAACAAAAGCAGGTATGGTGCAATATTTAGCGAGCGATTTATTTAAAGGGATTGGAAAGCGTACAGCCGAAAAAATCGTGGACCATCTTGGTGAGCATGCGATTTCTAAAATTATGGATGATCCGGATGCGTTAAGTGGTGTTGTAAACAAGCAAAAAGCGCAGGAAATATATGAGACGATTATTGAGCATCAAGGGCTCGAAAAAGTGATGAGTTTTTTAAATGGTTACGGTTTTGGAACAAAACTTTCTATTAAAATTTATCAGCAATATAAAGAGATGACATTAGAAGTGATTCGTAATAATCCGTATAAACTTATTGAAGAAGTGGACGGAATTGGATTTGGAAGAGCAGATGATATAGGGCGTGCAATCGGAATAACGGGCAATCACGACGACCGTGTACGTGCAGGGTGTTTTTATACGTTAGAGAATATTTCATTACAACTCGGTCACGTGTATATGGAAAAAGGTCAGCTTGTAAGAGAAACGATGTCACTTTTAAATAATCAAGAAGGCAGAGTGACTGAGGAAGATATTGTAGGCTGCGTTGAAATGATGCAAAGCGAAGGGAAAGTCATTATAGAAGAAGAGCGAGTGTATTTAGCTTCTTTATTCTATTCTGAGAAAGGCGTTGTAAAGTCAATTCGTCGTCTTATGAATCAAGAAGAAACCCCTGCATTCCCTGAAGCAGAAGTGTTAAAAACATTAGGAGAAATTGAAGAACAGCTAAAGGTACAGTATGCACCGCTTCAGCAAGAAGCAGTTCAAACTGCACTTCATAAGCCGATGATGTTGTTAACAGGTGGACCAGGGACGGGGAAAACAACAGTTATTAAAGGAATTGTTGAAATGTATGCGTCACTTCACGGAGTATCATTAAATCCGAATGAATATAGTGATGATAATCCATTTCCAATATTATTAACGGCCCCAACTGGAAGAGCGGCGAAGCGCATGAGTGAATCGACAGGACTTCCAGCTTGCACAATTCATCGTCTGCTTGGATGGACGCCAGAAGGATCTTTTCAGCGCAATGAAACAGACCCTGTACAAGGGAAGCTCCTTATTATTGATGAGTTTTCGATGGTAGATATTTGGCTTGCAAATCAGCTATTCAAGTCACTTCCGACAAATATTCAAGTTATCGTTGTAGGTGATGAAGATCAGTTGCCATCTGTAGGACCTGGACAAGTGTTAAAAGATTTATTGAATGCAGGTGCGGTTCCAACGGTCAAGCTTACAGAAATTTATCGTCAAGCGGAAGGGTCATCTGTTATTCAACTTGCCCATGCGATAAAGGACGGAACACTTCCGCCAGATTTAGCACAAAATAAAAAAGATCGTTCATTTATCAGCTGTGCAGGTGCTCAAATTGTTGAGGTTGTTAAAAAGGTTTGTGAAAATGCTAAGACAAAAGGCTTTAGTGCAAGAGATGTACAAGTGTTGGCACCAATGTACCGCGGACCAGCAGGTATTAATGTGTTAAATGAAGCTCTTCAAGAAGTGTTTAATCCGAAAAAAGAAAAGAGTAAAGAAATTGCCTACGGTGACGTTGTATACCGCAGAGGTGATAAAGTACTTCAATTAGTCAATCAGCCGGAAAGCCAAGTGTTTAATGGTGATATTGGAGAAATTGTTTCAGTATTTTATGCGAAAGAAAATGTCGAGCAACAAGATATGATTATCGTTTCATTTGATGGAATTGAAGTAACATATACAAAGCCGGATTTAAATCAAATTACGCATGCCTATTGCTGCTCGATTCATAAATCACAAGGTAGTGAATTCCCAATAGTTATTATGCCAATTGTAAAGAGCTACTACCGTATGTTACGTCGTAATTTAATTTACACGGGTATTACAAGGAGTAAGAAATTCCTTATTATTTGCGGGGAGGAAGCAGCGTTTCAATCCGGTGTAAATCGCCTTGATGATGCAATGCGTCAAACGACTTTAGCTGGCCGATTGCAAGAATCACAAGGAGAAGTGCAGATGGTGACGGTTAATGGTGAAGAAATGGACGTGGAAAACATTTCACCGTATGATTTCATGTAACAAGGTGAAATTATATAGTGAACCTTTCAAACGTATAACGTTGAAAGGTTCTAGCAATGTATAAATGAATGCAGTTTGGACATAATGGCGAATAGAATCTGGGAGACTGTAAGGAGATGAAAGCCATATGTTCAGTTGTCCAAATTGCAAAGGGAAAGACATCGGAAAAATAGGTGTCAACCAATTTTATTGCTGGAATTGTTATATCGAATTATCGGTTTCAAAGGGGAAAATCCATACACATCAAGTAGAGGAAGATGGTTCATTAAGCTCTCTTGATGATTTATTTGATGATAATGAAAGAACGATCGGATAACGAAAAGGGGGATTTACTTTGAATCTACGCAATTCATTAATCGCATTAGGTGTTGGAGCTGCAGCGTATCAATATGCTCGCAAACAAGATGTATTCTCAAAACGCAATGTGAAAAAAGCACGTAAGATGATTAAGTCTTATTTATAAGGCGTAAAAAACTCCCTTTATGATAAGGGAGTTTTTTTATGCGCTTGTATGCAAATATAAAAGTCCGATTTCAGAGAAGAGATAAGATAAACCGTAGCATCCAACGCCAAGCATTCCATAATGCCATAAGTGCTTAGCTCTTTCCTTTCGTGAGGAATGAATAAAGAAGCCTTTCCAAATACCAAACCCGATACAAATCCATTCAAGAAGCATAAAAAGTGCGGATAATGCAAGCATAAATAAGATCATTATGAGCCCTCCTGATTATATTTTGACATTTTGTATTTTCAGGGGTGGTTGTCCTTATTATGTTAAATATATGTATGTCTTTAAAAAACAGTATGGTCTGTATAAAAAGATTTTAAAACTTTTGCACATAACCTAACCTATTTATTTTCAAAATAAAGGTGGAGGAGGTTTTTCGTGTGAAGAATCTTAAAATCATTTGGATATATCGTTTAGGATTATTGTTACTCGTTTTTCTTTGTTTGCTCGTCTTTTTAAAAATTAAGCCACTATGGGCACCGATTATTTTTGTATTTAAAGTGGCGATCACACCGTTCTTTATTGCTTGTTTTATTGCTTATTTATTACACCCTTTAATTGAAAAAATCCATAAGGAAGGAATGCCGCGCACACTTGCTATTTTGCTCATTTATATTCTTTTCTTTGGCGGAATTGGCTATGGAATTTATAAAGGAACGCCAGTTGTTATTAAACAGTTACAAGAAATTAATGAACAATTTCCACAGTTTACAAAAATGTACGATTCTTGGATGGATGGAGTTACAGAACAAACAGCGAATTTCCCATCATTTATTCATGAAAAGGTGAAACAAATTTTTGGTGGTGTAGAAACGAAGATTCAAGCGCTTTTAAATAAAGTCATGAGCACAGCTCGTGGTGTACTGGATTCGTTACTCATTATTTTCTTAATTCCATTCATTGTATTTTACATATTAAAAGATTACGGTGAGTTTTATCATATATTTTGGAAATTAGTCCCGAGTAAGTGGCGTAGTACGGGTCAAATGCTTGCGAAAGAAATTGATAAATCACTCGGAAGTTATATTCGAGGGCAGTTATTTGTTTGCTTAGTATTAGGGGGGGTATCTGTTCTTTCTTTTTGGTTTATCGGTATGAAATATCCATTGCTGCTCGGCATTATTATTGGGGTAACGGATATAATCCCGTACTTTGGTCCTATTTTAGGGGCGATTCCCACGTTGATGATTGCGGCAACGGTATCAACGAGTTTACTCATTAAGGCGGGGATTACAATTGCTATTTTGCAATTTTTGGAAAGTAACATTTTATCTCCTTACATCGTTGGTAAGTCGCTTCGTATGCATCCCGTTATTATTATGCTTGCATTACTAGTTGGAGGAGAGATAGCCGGGATTGTAGGATTACTAATATCGGTTCCTATTTTAGCGGTCATTCGGACAGTGGTCGTTCATGTGAGGCCTCTTTGGAAAAAAGAAGATGTGTAATATGATAGCCCTCTACTTATAAAAGTAGAGGGCTATCATTATTTAGAGAGTTGCTCGTGTATTTGTTGAACGAGAGAGCTTACATCATTTGTTTGAATATGTTTTATTTTTTTTCATTCATTATCGTACATAAATATAATTTGATTGCTGAAAAGACGCTTTTGCTCTTTTAGATTAGAAATGTTTGCAAAAGAGTACTCTTCAAATATTGGGTTCTTACTTACATCTGGTCCATAAAAGAAGAGCCGTTTGTTCGTTAAAATTAACAGTCCTGGTCTTGCGACGGAACGATATATAAATATATTTAATGAGCATGCTGCATAAAAAAGGATTTTTTCATCAGTTGTTAACATTTCTTTAGCTTGATTCAATAAGGTTGTCATTGTAATCGCTCCTTTATTGTTAATAATTTAATTATAACAAATAACGTAATATTTAGAAATTTGTATAAAGTATTTTTTGAGAGGAGATTCCTATTTAGTAATAAATGCATAATATATTTAAAGGCTGTTAAGAATGAATAGTAGAATAACTATGATTAATAAGCAATTGATACAATATAAATGATTATCTACATTGACAAACTTAAGAGAATTCTATTATATTTAGTCATATAATACATTAAATTAATGACGGAACAAGTACGTTACAGTCCATTTGTAGAGAGAAGCTTCCACTGGCTGAAAGGAGCTTTAAATGAAGGGTAACAGAAAGCTAATCCTGAGAGCAGCTAATCACTGCCGTCTTGCCACGTTACGGCACCATGAGGTGATGAATTGATTGTTATAATAATCAATTCATAATTAGGGTGGTATCGCGAGTTAACTCTCGTCCCTTTTATTAGGGGCGGGAGTTTTTTATATTTAAGGAGGAAAATACAATGAAACAACTAACAGGCGCACAAATTCGTCAAATGTTTTTAGACTTTTTCCAAGAAAAAGGACATGCAGTAGAACCAAGTGCATCACTAGTTCCTCATGAAGATCCATCTCTGTTATGGATTAATAGTGGTGTAGCGACATTAAAGAAATATTTTGATGGTCGTGTAATCCCACAAAATCCACGTATTACAAATGCACAAAAATCAATTCGTACAAACGATATTGAAAACGTTGGGAAAACGGCTCGTCACCATACATTCTTTGAAATGTTAGGGAACTTCTCAATCGGTGATTACTTCAAAGAAGAAGCAATTACTTGGGCTTGGGAATTTCTAACGAGCGACAAATGGATCGGATTCGATAAAGAATTACTATCTGTTACAATTCATCCGGAAGATGAAGAAGCATTCACAATTTGGAATGAGAAAATGGGTGTTCCAAAAGAACGCATCATCCGTTTAGAAGAAAACTTCTGGGATATCGGTGAAGGACCAAGTGGACCGAATACAGAAATTTTCTATGACCGCGGTGAATCTTACGGTAATGACTTTAGTGACCCAGAATTATATCCGGGCGGAGAAAACGAGCGTTACTTAGAAGTATGGAACCTTGTATTCTCTCAATTTAACCATAATCCAGACGGTTCATATACGCCACTTCCTAAGAAAAACATCGATACAGGAATGGGTCTAGAGCGTATGACATCTATCGTTCAAGATGTACCTACGAACTTTGATACAGACCTATTCATGCCGATGATTGGTGCAACAGAATCAATTTCTGGTGAGAAATATCGTAATGGCGATTTAGAAAAAGATATGGCGTTTAAAGTAATTGCTGACCATATCCGTACAGTAACATTCGCTGTTGGTGACGGTGCTCTTCCATCTAACGAAGGCCGTGGTTATGTATTACGTCGTTTATTACGCCGTGCTGTTCGTTATTCTAAGAAATTAAACATCAACCGTCCGTTCATGTTTGAATTAGTACCGGTTGTTGGAGAAGTAATGAAAGACTTCTATCCAGAAGTACTTGAAAAGAAAGATTTCATCGCAAAAGTTGTGAAGAATGAAGAAGAGCGTTTCCATGAAACACTTCATGATGGTGAATCAATTTTAGCTGAAGTAATTGCAAAAGCGAAAGAAGAAAAAACAATTGTTATTTCCGGCGTAGATGCGTTCCGCCTATACGACACGTACGGTTTCCCAATTGAATTAACAGAAGAATATGCAGAAGAAGCTGGTATGACAGTTGATCAAGCGGGCTTTGAAAATGAAATGGAGAAACAACGTGAGCGTGCACGTGCTGCTCGTCAAGACGTTGATTCTATGCAAGTTCAAGGCGGTGTACTTGGTGAAGTTAAAGTAGCGAGCGAATTCGTTGGTTACGGTACAGTTGCAACAGAAAGTAACGTTGTTGCACTTGTGAAAAATGGTGAGTATACAGATAGTTTACAAGCAGGTGAAGAAGGACAATTAATGCTTGATGTAACGCCATTCTACGCTGAGAGCGGTGGGCAAATTGCAGACCGTGGTTATCTTCTTGCTGACGGCGTGAAAGTTGTTGTAAAAGACGTACAAAAAGCACCAAATGGTCAAAACTTACACAAAGTTGTTGTTGAAGAGGGTACATTAACGAAAGAAGCGGCTGTAAAAGCTCTTATCGATACGAAAAACCGTAGTAGCGTTGTGAAAAACCATACAGCAACTCACTTACTACACCAAGCATTAAAAGATATACTTGGAACGCATGTTAACCAAGCTGGTTCTCTTGTAACATCTGAACGTTTACGTTTTGACTTCTCTCACTTCGGTCAAGTACAAGCTGATGAATTAGAAAAAATTGAGCGTATCGTAAACGAAAAAATTTGGGAAAGTATTGATGTTGCGATTTCTCAAAAAGCAATTGAAGAAGCGAAAGAAATGGGCGCAATGGCATTATTCGGTGAGAAATACGGTGATGTTGTACGCGTTGTGCAAGTAGGCGATTACAGCTTAGAGCTTTGCGGTGGTTGTCACGTTGATAACACAGCGTCTATCGGTATTTTCAAAATCGTTGCTGAGTCTGGTATCGGTGCAGGAACTCGTCGTATTGAGGCGGTAACTGGTAAGTCTGCATACGAATTAATGAACGATCAAGTAGGTTTATTAAAAGAAGCAGCAGGAAAAATGAAAACAAATCCAAAAGATATTTTATCAAGAGTTGATGGTTTATTTACTGAAGTAAAACAACTTCAAAAAGAAAACGAATCTCTTGCTGCGAAATTAAGCAATATCGAAGCTGGAAACTTAACTGATTCAGTAATGACAGTTGATGGCGTGAACGTATTAGCGGCGAAAGTAAATGTTGCAGATATGAACAACTTACGTACAATGATGGATGACCTTAAAAATAAATTAGAGTCTGCAGTTGTTGTATTAGCGTCTGTAAATGACGATAAGGTAAACATTTTAGCTGGCGTAACGAAAGATTTAATTAGTCAAGGTTACCATGCGGGTAAACTTGTGAAAGAAGTAGCTTCTCGTTGTGGAGGCGGCGGTGGTGGCCGTCCTGATATGGCACAAGCAGGCGGTAAAAACCCAGCGCAAGTAGAGGAAGCTTTAGCGTTTGTACAAGAGTACGTTAAATCTGTTTCAAAATAAAGAGATAGTAGTGTACAATGGTAGGGAGAGGAGAAGTTCTTCTCCCTATACTTACTACTTACAAGTGAGGTGCTTGAAATGGACGGTTTTGATAAGACAATGAAGTTTAGCATTCAAGATGAAAAACAGAGTGTCCATGTAAATGATGTACTTTTAACTGTGTATGATGCACTTCAAGAAAAAGGTTATAATCCGATTAACCAAATCGTCGGTTATTTATTAAGTGGAGATCCAGCATACATACCTCGCCATAAAGATGCACGAAGCATCGTTCGCAAGCTTGAACGTGATGAGATAATTGAAGAGCTTGTGAAGTCTTACTTGAAACATCATCGTGAGGAGTAGTTTATGCGGATATTAGGTTTAGATGTTGGTACTAAAACAGTCGGTGTTGCAATGAGCGATGAAATGGGCTGGACAGCACAAGGGCTGGAAACAATCAGGATTAACGAAGAACGAGGCCACTTTGGTTTTGACCGTATTTCTGAGTTGGTAAAACAGTACAATGTGGACAAAATAGTAGTAGGTTTACCTAAAAATATGAATGGTACAATCGGCCCTCGTGGTGAAGCGTGCCAGCAATTTGCAGAAAACCTGCGAAATCTGTTACAATTAGAAGTTGTAATGTGGGACGAGCGTTTGTCGACGATGGCAGCGGAACGTCTGCTCATTTCAGCTGATGTGAGCCGTAAGAAGCGAAAACAGGTAATCGATAAGATGGCTGCAGTCGTGATCTTACAAGGATTTTTAGATAGTAAATAAGAGGTGACCAAAATGGAAGAAAATCAAATTACAATTGTAGACGAAAAAGGAAACGAACATTTATGTGAAATTATTTTCACTTTTGATGCTGAAAAATTCGGCAAAAAATCTTACGTAGTCTTCTCTCCAATCGGTGAAGTAGACGAAGATGGAGACCAAATCTTCGATGCAATGGCATATGAGCAAAGTGAAGAAGAGGGCGGAACATTACTTTCAATTGAATCTGAAGAAGAGTGGGAAATGGTACAAGAAATGTTTAACACTCTTGCTGATGAGCAAGAAGAAGAATAGTAATGGATAAAAAGGCGAACTGTGTACACAGTTCGCCTTTTTTGTATTCATATGCAAAATGACAGATTTTTTGTCGAAACTACTTAATTTTTTATAGTATAATAAGACGGGTTGTATGAAAAAAGGCTTTAAATAAGTAGCTGTCACCGATTATTTAGAAATGATTGGTTTTGCTTTATGTTTGTAGGGCATTGTATAGAGGAAGTGTATACGGTCTACAATTGAATAAGGAGGAAGAATTTTGGTAGAGAATCAAGTGAAGAAGAAGCGTAGACGCATTTTTTTAATTTCGATTATCGCACTGCTTTTAGTTTGTGGATCAGTCTATGCGTATATTTCATCTGCATTAGGGCCAGTTGATAGTGGAAATAAAAAAGAGATTGAGGTAGAGATTCCAAAGGGGTCATCTACAAGTAAAATCGGTGAGATTTTAGAAGAAAAAGGTGCTGTGAAAAGCAGTACAGTTTTTAGTTTTTATACGAAATTTAAGTCGAAAAGCTTACAAGCAGGTACATATTTATTAAATCCTTCGATGAGTGCCAACGATGTCATTGAACAAATGTCATCTGGCAACGTACATCGTCCGGCTCTTTATAAAGTGACAATTAAAGAAGGGGCGCAAGTAACTGAAATTGCTGAAGTGATTGCGGCAGAATTAAAGTGGAATAAAGATGATGTTGTGCGTCAATTAAACGATAAAGCATTTATTCAAAAAATGCAGCAAAAGTATCCGAAGCTATTAACAGATAAAATTTTTGATAGCAACATTAAATATCCATTAGAAGGATACTTATATCCAGCAACGTATTCTTTCTATAAAAAGGATACAAAATTAGAAGAAATTGTAATCCCGATGCTTGAGAAAACAAATGCAATTATTGTTCAAAATGAGGCGAAAATGAAAGGGAAGAACTGGGATGTTCATCAACTTCTCACGTTGTCTTCACTTATTGAAGAAGAGGCTACTGGCTTTACTGATCGCCAAAAAATCTCTAGTGTTTTCTATAATCGTTTAGCGAAAGGCATGCCGCTTCAAACGGATCCGACGGTATTATACGCGCTTGGAAAGCATAAACAACGTGTATTATACGAAGACTTGAAAGTAAACTCACCGTACAATACGTATGTTGTGAAAGGGTTGCCGGTTGGACCGATTGCAAACTCTGGTAAACATTCAGTGGAAGCAGCTTTAGATCCTGCGCAAACAGATTATTATTATTTCTTAGCTGCACCAAGTGGTGAAGTGTATTATGCGAAAACATTAGAAGAACATAATGCATTAAAGCAAAAATACATTACGAAAAAACAGTGAAATGGGGAGGGATAGCGAAAAGGGTCGCATATCCCTCTTTTTTGTGGTAAAATATATCGGGTTAAAAACTGGCAGAAGAATCGTTTTTAATATCAAAACGGGACGTACAAGCTAAGGGTGAAACTGGCTTGTATTTTTATTGCATTCTATGTGTGAAAAGACAAAGGTTGACGCGTCATAGAGGCACTTCTCCATGTAAATAAGGAGGACCAATTATGGAGGATGCAGTTAACGAGTACCTATTATCATTTATTGATCCAAAAGATAAATTAATTCTTGAAATGGAAGAGTATGCAACTGAAAACCATGTGCCGATTATGGATCGACTTGGAATGGAATTTATGCTGCAATTTTTACGTTTAATTGGACCGGAAAGTATTTTAGAACTTGGAACAGCAATCGGTTATTCTAGTATTCGTATGATGCAAGCTATTCCGAACTCTCGCATTGTGACAGTAGAGCGCAATCGTGAACGATATGAAAAGGCACTTGAATATATAGAATGTTCCTCGGTAACAGACCGTATTTCTGTTATTTACGGTGATGCTTTAGAAACGGGCGAACAAGTGAAAGAACATGGAACATTTGATGTTATTTTTATTGATGCAGCGAAAGGGCAGTATCGTCGCTTTTTTGACTTATACGAACCGTTATTAAATCCTGGTGGCGTTATTATTTCAGATAACGTTATGTACCATGGTCTTGTGACGACAAAAGAGAAAATTGAAAATAGACGTACCCGTGGTTTGATTCGTCGTATTAAGACGTACAATGAATGGCTTATGAATCATGAAGGATATGATACAACGATTTTCCCAATTGGCGATGGAGTGGCTGTAAGTAAAAAGAGAGGGTGACAAAAGTATGAAGAAACCTGAATTGTTAGTAACGCCTAGAGCGGTGGCGGATATTGAACCTCTTGCGAAAGCAGGGGCAGATGCAGTAATGGTTGGTGAACAAAAGTTTGGTTTACGTTTGGCAGGAGAGTTTTCACGTGAAGATGTGAAACAAGCTGTAAACATTGCACATGAAAATGGTGTGAAAGTATACGTTGCAATGAATGCGATGTTCCACAATGATAAAGTAGAAGAATTAACGGACTATGTTGCCTTTTTAAATGAGGTAAATGTAGATGCGATTGTTTTCGGAGATCCAGCGGTATTAATGGCTGTTCGTGAAGTTGCACCAAATATGCAACTTCACTGGAATACAGAAACGACAGCAACAAACTGGTTTACTTGTAACTATTGGGGGCAAAGAGGAGCGAAACGCGCTGTATTAGCTCGTGAGCTTAGCTTAGATGAAATTGCTGAATTAAAAGAAAATGCTGAAGTGGAACTTGAAGTACAAATTCACGGTATGACTTGCATGTTCCAATCGAAGCGTTCACTAGTAGGAAACTACTTTGAGTATCAAGGGCGTAATCTCGACATTGAAAAGAAAAAGTATGAAGAGAATATGTTCTTATACGACCCGGAACGTAATAACAAATATCCAATTTATGAAGATGAAAATGGTACTCACATTATGAGTCCGAATGATATTTGTTTCATCGATGAGTTAGAGGAACTAATCGATGCTGAAGTCGATAGCTTAAAAATTGATGGTGTCCTAAAAAGTTCTGAGTACATTATTGAGGTAACGAAGAAATATCGTAAGGCGATTGATTTATGTGTAGAAGATCGTGATGCGTATTATGACGTGAAAGATGATTTATTTAAAGAGATAGAAGAAATACAACCGGTAAATCGTCCGTTAGATACAGGAT
Organism: Bacillus sp. FSL R12-0074; assembly: GCF_038005725.1. Classification (NCBI taxonomy): domain Bacteria; kingdom Bacillati; phylum Bacillota; class Bacilli; order Caryophanales; family Bacillaceae; genus Bacillus; species Bacillus sp. FSL R12-0074. The sequence continues at coordinate 4,287,097 of NZ_JBBOTR010000001.1, read as the reverse complement.
TCTTCTTTAAAGAAACGGTTTACTAAACGAGGAGGGTGTAGGAAATGACTGTACAAGAAATTTCACGAGTGATCGATGGCAAACGCGTTATTGTGAAAAAACCTGAACTGTTAATCCCTGCGGGTAACTTAGAAAAATTAAAAGTAGCTATCCATTATGGGGCAGATGCTGTATATTTAGGTGGACAAGAATTTGGTCTTCGTTCTAATGCAGGTAACTTTACGCTGGAAGACATGGCAGAAGGCGTTGAATTTGCAAAGAAATATGGAGCAAAAATATACGTAACAACAAATATTTTTGCACATAATGAAAATATGGATGGGCTAGAGGAATATTTAAAAGGGATTGAAAAAGCTGGCGTAACGGGAATTATCGTTGCTGATCCGCTTATTATTGAGACATGTAAACGTGTGGCGCCTTCTGTTGAGGTGCATTTAAGTACACAACAATCACTATCCAACTGGAAAGCAGCACAGTATTGGAAAGAAGAAGGTTTACATCGTCTTGTATTGGCTCGTGAAGCAAGCTATGAAGAAATGAAAGAAATTAAAGAAAAAGTTGATGTTGAAATTGAAGCATTCGTCCATGGTGCAATGTGTATCGCGTATTCAGGGAGATGTACATTAAGTAACCATATGACAGCGCGTGACTCTAACCGTGGTGGTTGTTGTCAATCTTGCCGCTGGGATTATGATTTAGTTCAAACGGTATCACAACATAAAGATGCAAAAGAGCTTCCTCTATTCCAAGAAGAAGATGCTCACTTTGCGATGAGCCCAAAAGATTTAAATTTAATCTTATCAATTCCGAAAATGATTGAAATTGGAATTGATAGCTTAAAAGTTGAAGGACGTATGAAATCTATCCATTACGTAGCGACTGTAGCAACTGTATATCGTAAAGTAATTGATGCGTATTGTGCGAATCCGGATAACTTTGAGTTTAAACAAGAATGGTTAGATGAACTTGATAAATGTGCAAATCGTGATACAGCTCCTGCATTCTTTGAAGGGGTTCCAGGACATCAAGAGCAAATGTTTGGAAATCATAGTAAGAAAACAACGTATGATTTTGCTGGTTTAGTGTTAGATTATAATGAAGAAACGGGCATCGTAACGCTTGAGCAACGTAATCACTTCAAACCAGGACATGAAGTGGAGTTCTTTGGGCCAGAAATAGAAAACTTTACGCAAACGGTGGAGAAAATTTGGGATGAGGATGGAAACGAATTAGATGCAGCGAGACATCCGTTGCAAATCGTGAAATTCAAAGTGGATCAACCAGTGTATGTGAATAATATGATGCGCAAAAACATACTTCAATAAGAAAGAGTGGTAGTCGAATGGGGACGAATAAGCCTGTTGTAATTGGAATCGCTGGTGGTTCAGGATCAGGAAAAACAAGTGTAACGAAAGCGATTTTTGACCATTTTAAAGGTCATTCCATTTTAATCTTGGAGCAAGATTATTATTACAAAGATCAAAGCCATTTACCAATGGAAGAACGTTTAAAAACAAATTACGATCATCCTTTAGCGTTTGATAATGATTTGTTAATTGACCATTTGCAGCAGTTGCTTGCATATGAGCAAGTGGAAAAGCCTATATATGACTATACATTGCATACGCGTTCAGAAAAAATTATTCCAGTTGAGCCGAAAGATGTAATTATTTTAGAAGGAATTCTTATTTTAGAAGACCCACGTCTTTGTGAGTTAATGGATATTAAGGTGTTCGTTGATACAGATGCAGACCTTCGTATTTTACGCCGCATGCAGCGCGATATTGAAGAGCGCGGTCGTACAATGGATTCAGTTATCGACCAATACGTAAACGTTGTACGTCCAATGCATAATCAATTTATTGAGCCTTCTAAGAAATTCGCGGATATTATTATCCCTGAAGGTGGACAAAATCATGTTGCAATTGATATTATGGTTACAAAAATTGCAACAATTCTTGAACAAAAAGTAAATTTGTAATAGCATAGTAAAAGATATACGATAGGAAGGGATTTTTTCCCTTCTTATCGAATACAATGAAACATGAAACCTCACCTACCAATAGGTGAGGGCATATTTATATCAACTTTCCATACATACCTTCTTTATATAAGGAAGAATTGGAGAATAAGGGGTTGTATGTGACAACTCCACTAGTGCTACGTGTGCTAGAAACCTCCGCTATATAAGCGGAGGAGTTTTCATATGGAACTCCTCTTTTTTTCGGGGGATTGGTATATAAAAGGAGTGGAAAACATGGCAACAGAAAAAACATACCCTATGACGCAAGAGGGTAAGCAAAAACTAGAGAACGAAGTTGAACAATTAAAAACAGTAAGACGTAAAGAAGTTGTAGAGCGTATTAAGATCGCACGTAGCTTCGGAGATCTTTCAGAGAACTCTGAGTATGATGCGGCGAAAGATGAGCAAGCATTCGTAGAAGGACGTATTACACAACTTGAAAACATGATTCGTAATGCGGTTATCATTGAAGACAATGGTGAAGAGTCTACAGTTGTAACATTAGGTAAAACAGTAACATTTAAAGAGTTACCAGGTGGAGACGAAGAAGCATACATAATCGTAGGTAGCGCAGAAGCCGATCCATTTGAAGGAAGAATTTCTAACGATTCTCCAATCGCAAAAAGCTTATTAGGTAAGCAAATTGGTGAGAAGGTAGCAATCCAAACACCAGGTGGAGAAATGCAAGTAGAGATTATCTCTGTAAAATAACGTAAAAAATCACTTGTGTAAAAACGAGTGATTTTTTATTTGTATAAAAGGTGAAACACCTCGTCTAAACTACAATAGACGAGGTGTTTTTTATGAAAATGAAACGGAGAATTATAATTGTTTTAATTTGTTTTATGGGTGTGATTTTTTTATTACTTTGTCGTTTAATCCAAATACAGATTATAGATACGGAATCATTTACTGACCGAAATATCAATCTGATTGAAAAAAGTGTTACGCAACGAACACAATCACTTACAGTAGATAATGGAAGAGGGCATTTTACAGATCGAAATGGTAAGGAAATTGGTGAAGAGAAATATCCAGTCTTAATTGTTTTTCCATTTTTACAAATAAAAAATGACATGTTAGAGAAAATTGCGCATATCATTGGTGTGTCGAGACAAGAGATAAGACTGCAAATGAAAAATAAGAATCAAGCATTTATATTACGAAGGGAGAATACCCCATTTCAATTAACGCTCGAGCAGATGAAGAAGGTAAATCAATTAGATATTTTAGGTATTGTAGCAGCAGAAGTTCGACTGAAGCAAATGGGAGAGGCAGATCATTTAATTGGTGATGTGGGAGAGAATGAACAGGAATTTCAAAAGCGTTATGGAGAAATGAAAAAAACTTCGAAACAAACGCCAATTGGTATTTCTGGATTGCAACAATCATTTGATGAATTTTTACTGACTGATGGAGAAGCGAAAGTACTATATCAAGTGGATCGACAAGGAGAACCGATTTTTGGGAAGCAGGCGAAATACACTTCACCAGGAAATCCATTTTATCCAGTTACTATTCAAACAACAATACATAAAACGTTGCAACGACGAGCAGAGAAGATTATAGATGAAAACGGAATAAAAAAAGGTGGGTTAGTATTACTAGACATAAAGAATAGTGAAGTTGTAGCAATGGTAAGTAGGCCTTCTTTACAGATGAATGATAGGAGGATATATAAAGCTACACTTGAAAATCAAATGTTAACTCCTCATTTTCCGGGGTCTGTTTTTAAAACAGTAGTTGCAGCAGCAGGAATTGATGAGAATTTGGTGCGGTTTAATCGTACATTTAACTGTAATACGGATTTATACGGTGAAAATCTTCCACAAGTTATGATGGGGTCATTAAACTTTAAGGAAAGCTTTGCTAGAAGCTGTAATCGAACGTTTGCCGTATTAGGTGGTGAACTAATGCAAAAGGATAGGGAAGTATTAGAAACGTATTTAGAGGCCTTAGGAGCACGTGAGAAGGTAGGGTGGAAAGGTTCGGTATTTCATACACCAGAATTTGAGCAATTGCCAGAAGAAAAGAGTGCTATTATTTGGGAAAGCGAAGAAAATAAAGATAGTAGAAAAGCGATTGCTCAAACGATGGTCGGACAAAAAGATGTACGTGTGTCACCTCTAGCTATAGCGAATATGATGGCGACAATTGCTAGAGGTGGAGAGAAGATGGAAGTGAAAGTCGTTAAAAAAATAGTGTATAAAAATGGAACCGACTTTTTTACATTTGAAAATCATAAATTAAATGGGAAACAGCTTTCTTATGAAACGATGAAAAAATTACAACAGTTGTTAAGAGGCGTTGTAACGATGGAGAAAGGAACGGGAACCGCATTCCGTTCGTTGCCACTAACTGTCGCTGGAAAATCTGGGACGGCACAAACAGGAAAAGGAGAGAGGGTGAATCGCTGGTTTGCAGGTTATTTTCCATATGAAAACCCAAGATATGCTTTAGTTGTAGTTGATATAGAAACAGATAGTAATGAAAATGTAGTCACACCAGTTTTTGCAGAAATGGTAGAGGCAATCCATCAATTAGAAATTGAAAAGTAATCTTGCAATTATTTATGAAATGTTTTCATTTCGTGAAAATATTATTGTAAATGTTCAACCTTTCTAGATTTAATGTTACAATAGCAAGTATGAAAAACTGCATGGAGGTTTGAAGAATGGCAGGAGGATCTAGATTCCAACAGAAACAACAAAAACGTCGTCAAAACGGTGTTTTAAATATTGCAATCGCTATTGTATTAGTAGCAGTAGCTATTGTAGCGTATCAATTGTTTGTTCCTGACACAAAAGAGCAAGCGTCTTCTAGTGATAAAAAAGTAACTCAGCAAACAACAAAAGAGAATAAAGCTGAGAAAGCTAAAGGTAAAGAAGAGCCGAAGAAGAATGAGCAAGATAAGACAGAGGCTAAGAAGAAGGAAGAAGAAGAGAAGCAAAAGGCTGAGGAAGAAAAGAAAAAAGCTGAAGAAGAAGCGAAAGCTAACGAGAAAGCACCAGCTGAAAAAACACAGTCACAGGCAACAGATGCTTATACGAAATCTTCTTGGAAGCCAGTAGGTACAGAGCAAGGTGCAACACCTGCGATGACGTTTAAAAAAGGTACAGCAGATTGGAATGAGATGAATCAAGCGATTTCAGCTGCAATTGACGTTCCTGTAAATCAATTAGTTATCCATAGAATTGGAAATAACGGTAAGAATAAAGCTTACGGTAACGTACAAGATAAACAATCAGGTAAAAAATATTATGTAAATATTGATTGGGTAGACAATGAGGGCTGGAAACCAGTACTCGTTCAAACTCTAAACTAAAAAAAGAGAGGCTCTTAAGAGCCTCTCTTTTTTTAGTTAGCGTAATTTCTTTAATTTAAAATGAACAACCGCACTATAATAAGGTCTTTTGCTTTCAGGATCCATAATCATTTGGTGAGAAATATGATGAACTTCGAGCATAAGTGCTTTATTATTATCAATTTGTTCGTTAATTTTTTTTTCTAGAGAAACTAAGTTTGCAGCCTCGAAAAATTCTACTTTATCTTCTAACATTTCAAAGGTAAATGACACGAAGATGCCCCCTCTCCTATGATAATCACCTATAGTGTAACAAAGAAAAGAAGGAAATACTACGTACATTTCAATTGACATTTTTAGAAAGAGAGAATATCATACTGATAAAACCGATAAGAAAAAGGGGAATTTTTATGGGAACAGAATTTAATGGTTTATTTGATGAATGGGCTCATACGTACGACTCATTTGTACAAGGCGAAGATATACAATATAAAGAAGTTTTTGCCCATTATGAGGACATTTTAGAGGATGTAGTTAACAAGTCATTTGGCAACGTATTAGAATTCGGTGTTGGTACTGGCAATTTAACAAATAAATTATTACTTGCTGGTCGCACAGTTTACGGTATAGAACCGTCACGCGAAATGCGTACTATTGCAAAAGAGAAATTACCAAAAGAGTTTTCAATTACAGAGGGTGATTTTCTTTCATTTGAAGTCCCAAATTCAATCGATACTATTGTGAGCACTTACGCATTTCATCATTTAATAGATGAAGAAAAAGACGTAGCAATTGCGAAGTATAGTCAATTGCTAAACAAAGGTGGTAAAATAGTGTTTGCTGATACGATATTTGCAGATCAAGATGCATATGATAAAACTGTCGAAGTAGCAAAACAAAGAGGTTTTCATCAGTTAGCAAACGATTTGCAAACAGAATACTATACACGTATTCCGATCATGCAATCTATTTTTGAAAACAATGGCTTCCACGTAACGTTTACGAGATTAAATCATTTCGTTTGGGTAATGGAGGCAACTAAGCAATAGAAAGAGGGATTAGATTGAGAATTGCTGTAATTGGAGCAATGGAAGAAGAAGTACGTATTTTACGTGACAAACTAGAACAAGCAGAAACAGAAACTGTTGCAGGTTGTGAATTTACGAAAGGGCTATTGGCAGGACATGAAGTAATCTTGCTAAAGTCTGGTATTGGTAAAGTAAATGCAGCGATGTCAACGACAATTTTATTAGAAAAATATAAGCCTGAAAAAGTAATTAATACTGGCTCAGCTGGTGGATTCCATCACTCTCTAAATGTTGGTGATGTAGTTATTTCAACAGAAGTTCGTCACCATGACGTAGATGTAACAGCATTTAACTACGAATATGGTCAAGTGCCAGGAATGCCACCTGGATTTAAAGCTGATGAGGCATTAGTTGCATTAGCTGAGAAATGTATGCAGGCAGAAGAAAATATTCAAGTCGTAAAAGGTATGATTGCAACAGGTGATTCATTTATGAGTGATCCGAACCGTGTTGCAGCAATTCGTGATAAATTTGAAGATCTTTATGCAGTAGAAATGGAAGCAGCAGCTGTTGCGCAAGTATGCCACCAATATGAAGTTCCGTTTGTTATTATTCGTGCACTTTCTGATATTGCTGGTAAAGAATCAAATGTTTCATTTGATCAATTTTTAGATCAAGCAGCTCTTCATTCTACAAACTTTATCGTAAAAGTACTAGAAGAGTTAAAGTAATGTAACAAAAAGGCAACTGTCTCATATAAAGAAAATACATACAGTTGCCTTTTCTTTATTGGCAAATAAGGGGGAGAACACGATGAATGTATATCGTGGAGTTCATGAGTTGATTGGTCATACACCAATCGTGGAAATTACTCGTTTTTCACTTCCGAAAGGAGTCCGTTTATTTGCAAAGCTTGAATTTTACAACCCAGGCGGAAGCGTTAAGGATCGTTTAGGAAGAGAATTAATCGAAGATGCACTAGAAAAAGGGCTTGTTGCAGAGGGCGGAACAATTATTGAACCGACGGCTGGGAATACTGGCATTGGACTGGCACTTGCAGCGTTAGAACATGATTTACGCGTCATTGTTTGTGTACCAGAGAAATTTAGTATTGAAAAACAAGAATTAATGAAAGCGCTAGGTGCAACGGTCGTGCATACACCGACTGAGCAAGGAATGACCGGCGCAATTGCAAAGGCAAAAGAATTAGTAAAGGAAATACCAAATTCATACTCTCCAAGTCAGTTTGCTAATGAAGCAAACCCTCGTGCTTATTTCAAAACACTAGGTCCTGAACTTTGGGATGCGCTGAATGGAGAGATTAATATATTTGTTGCAGGGGCAGGAACTGGTGGTACGTTTATGGGAACTGCGTCTTATTTAAAAGAAAGAAATATTGATATTAAAACGGTTATTGTAGAACCAGAAGGATCTATTTTAAATGGCGGTAAAGCTGGTTCACATGAAACAGAAGGTATTGGTCTTGAATTCATTCCACCATTTTTAAAAACATCTTATTTTGATGAAATTCATACGATTTCTGATCGAAATGCATTTTTACGTGTAAAAGAATTGGCGCAAAAGGAAGGCCTTCTCGTTGGAAGCTCTTCAGGAGCGGCATTTCATGCAAGCTTACTTGAGGCAGAAAACGCAGCACCAGGTACAAATATTGTAACGATTTTTCCTGATAGTAGTGAGCGCTATTTAAGTAAAGACATATACAAAGGATGGGAATAAAAAATGAGAGCAAAGACAAAGTTAATTCATGGTATTCGCATAGGAGAACCTTCAACTGGATCTGTAAACGTGCCGATATATCAAACGAGTACGTACAAACAAGAAGCAGTTGGTAAGCATCAAGGATATGAATATTCACGAACAGGTAATCCAACTCGTTCAGCTTTAGAAGAAATGATTGCAGTGTTAGAAAATGGTCATGCTGGATTTGCATTTGGTTCAGGGATGGCAGCTATTACAGCAACTATTATGCTATTCTCAAAAGGAGATCACGTCATTTTAACAGATGATGTTTATGGCGGTACGTATCGCGTTATTACAAAAGTACTAAACCGTTTCGGCATTGAGCATACATTTGTAGATACAACAAACCTAGAGGAAGTTGTAGAAGCAATTCGCCCAAATACGAAAGCGATTTATGTGGAAACACCAACGAATCCATTACTGAAAATTACTGATATTAAGAAAATATCCGCTCTTGCTAAAGAAAACGATTTATTAACAATTATTGATAACACATTCATGACGCCATATTGGCAGTCGCCAATTTCTTTAGGAGCAGACATTGTACTTCATAGTGCAACGAAATATTTAGGTGGGCATAGTGATGTAGTTGCAGGCCTAGTAGCTGTAAATAGCCCGCAACTAGCAGAAGACCTTCATTTCGTACAAAACTCAACAGGAGGTATTCTTGGACCACAAGACAGCTTCTTACTACTTCGTGGTTTAAAAACATTAGGAATTCGTATGGAGGAGCATGAAATAAATTCACGCGCAATTGCTGAGTTTTTAAATAACCATCCGAAAGTAAATAAAGTATATTATCCAGGTCTTGCATCACATCAAAATCATGAATTAGCAAAAGAACAGGCGAACGGATTTGGTGCAATCATCTCATTCGATGTAGATAGTGAAGAAACATTAAATAGAGTACTTGAGAAGTTACAGTACTTTACACTTGCTGAAAGCTTAGGAGCAGTAGAAAGTTTAATTTCCATTCCATCACAAATGACACATGCATCAATCCCAGCAGATCGCCGTAAAGAATTAGGAATTACAGATACATTAATTCGAATCTCTGTTGGTATTGAAGATGGAGAAGATTTAATTGAAGATTTGGCACAAGCACTAGCATAATAAAAATGCACTGCTAATATAGAGCAGTGCATTTTTATTATATTAATTTGTGAAATGTTTCACAAATTAGACATACACAAATGAAATGATTTCATGTATATTGAATTCATGAAATGTTATTCACGAACAAATTTGTGAAATGTTTCACAAGTGATAGGATTCATGTAGGAAGGTAACTCTATTTTTTTACGCTAATCGGGACTTTTTATGACCTATAGGGACTTGTAAAGTCCAGGGTAGCAGAATAGGAGGAAATTTACATGGTAGTCAAAGAGAAAGTTGTAAATGAAATGCAAGAGGTAAAAGAGATGATTGATACGTTAGTAGATAACGGTCAAAAAGCTTTACAAGCATTAGAAAGTTTTACACAAGAGCAAATTGACAACATTGTTCATGAAATGGCGCTTGCGGGTGTCGATCAACATATGCCGCTTGCGAAGTTGGCTGTTGAAGAAACGGGCCGTGGCGTATATGAAGATAAATGCATTAAAAATATTTTTGCCACTGAATATATTTGGCATAGTATAAAGAAAGATAAAACGGTAGGAATTATTCATGAAGATCCTCATGAAGAAATAATAGAAATCGCAGAACCTGTCGGTGTAGTAGCTGGGGTAACGCCAGTAACGAACCCAACATCGACAACAATGTTTAAAGCATTAATCGCGATAAAAACGAGAAATCCAATTATTTTCGCATTTCATCCTTCTGCACAAAACTGTTCCGTTGCAGCGGCAAAAACAGTATATGATGCAGCAGTGAAAGCTGGTGCACCAAAGCATTGTATTCAATGGATTGAAAGACCTTCTGTGGAAGCAACGAAACAATTAATGAACCATGATGGTGTCGCACTCGTTCTAGCAACTGGAGGGGCTGGTATGGTGAAATCGGCTTATTCTACTGGTAAACCCGCGCTAGGTGTAGGGCCAGGTAATGTACCATGTTATATAGAGAAATCGGCACATGTAAAACGTGCTGTTAATGATTTGATTTTATCGAAAACATTTGATAACGGTATGATTTGTGCGTCAGAACAAGCCATCATTATAGATAAGGAAATCTATAATGATGTTAAAGCAGAAATGATTGCAAATAATTGTTATTTTGTAACAGAGGAAGAGAGAAAGAAATTAGAAAAGCTTGTTATTAATGAAAATACATGTGCAGTAAATAGTGATATTGTTGGGAAATCAGCACAGTATATTGCTGAATTAGTAGGAATTACTGTACCTGAACATACAAAAATGCTTGTAGCTGAAATTAAAGGCATCGGAGCAGCGTATCCACTTTCTCGTGAGAAACTGAGCCCAGTGTTAGCTTGTGTAAAAGCAAATTCATTAGAAGAAGGATTTACATATTGCGAAGAAATGTTAGAGCTTGGTGGCCTAGGGCATTCAGCGGTTATCCATTCTACAAATAAAGAAGTACAAAAACAATTTGGGTTACGTATGAAAGCCTGCCGTCTCATTGTAAATGCACCTTCATCACAAGGTGGAATTGGTGATATATATAATGGATTTATTCCATCACTTACGCTTGGTTGTGGCTCCTACGGGAAAAACTCAGTTTCCCAAAACGTAACGGCGACTCATTTATTAAATATAAAAAGGTTGGCAAATAGAAAAAAGAATATGCAGTGGTTCAAATTACCACCCAAAATTTATTTTGAAAAACATGCGACAGCATATTTAGCAAACATGCCTAACATTTCCCGCGCATTTATTGTAACGGATCCAGGGATGGTTGAGCACGGTTATGTAGATACAGTTACGCACTATTTACGTAAGCATGCAAATGATGTGAAAGTTGAAGTTTTCTTTGAAGTTGAGCCAGATCCATCAGATGAAACTGTATTTAAAGGTGCGGACATGATGAAAAGCTTTAAACCAGATGTAATTATCGCGCTTGGTGGCGGTTCAGCTATGGATGCAGCAAAAGGGATGTGGCTATTCTATGAGCACCCAGAAACGACATTCTATGGAATAAAACAGAAGTTTTTAGATATAAGAAAACGTACATGTAAGTATCCGAACTTGGGAAATAAAGCACAATTTGTTGCCATTCCAACAACATCAGGGACGGGATCAGAAGTGACGCCATTTGCGGTTATTACAGATAAGAAAAATAATATTAAATACCCGCTTGCGGATTATGAATTAACACCAGATGTAGCGATTGTTGATCCGCAATTTGTAATGACAGTACCACCTCATGTGACGGCAGATACTGGTATGGACGTATTAACACATGCAATTGAAGCGTATGTGTCTGTTCTGGCAAATGACTATACTGATGGTTTAGCATTAAAAGCAATTGATCTCGTATTTAAATATTTACCGAGAGCATATAAAAATGGAAATGATGAAGAAGCACGAGAAAAAATGCATAATGCTTCCGCAATCGCAGGGATGGCATTTGCAAATGCTTTCCTAGGTATTAATCATAGTTTAGCACATAAAATTGGACCGGAATTCCATATTCCACATGGACGTGCGAATGCAATTCTTATGCCGCACGTAGTTCGCTATAATGCTATTAAGCCAAGAAAACACGCATTGTTCCCAAAATATGAGCACTTTGTGGCTGATGTACGCTATGCGCATATTGCGAGAATGCTCGGGCTTCCAGCAAGCTCAACAGCGGAAGGTGTGGAATCACTCGTCCAAGCAATTATTGAGCTTGGAAAAAGCTTAAATATAAATATGAGTATTGCAGGACAAGGAGTTGCTAAAGACCAATTTGAAGGGGTTGTTGGATTATTAGCAGAAAGAGCTTTTGAAGATCAATGTACAACAGCTAATCCAAAATTACCGCTCATTTCAGAGCTGAAAGAAATCTATATGGAAGCATATAAAGGCGTATAATAGATAAAAAAGAGCTGCGAGTAAGCGGCTCTTTTTTACTTTGGAAAACATCTCCCAGATTGGTTCTATTTACTTGTCTTTAAGCTTGATAGAATGTGATAAAGTGAGGATGGGAGTGATAAGCAGATGAAAGAATTACAAGAAAAAATAGCAGATTATACCCGGTTTGCACAAGTACTTTTAGCTATAAGTACGTTTTTAATGATCGGTTTATTAATTCCAAGTGGAATAAAAAGTATGGTACAGTCTTTTGTTATGATGGGGAGTATTATTGTATTTTTAGTTCTTGCTTTTTTCTTCTTTAAGCGTGTTAGAACGATGCGTGATCAATTAGAGGAGAGCGAATATGAAGAAAATTGTTAAATAGGGCGCTACGAAAAGAAGAAATCTTTTTGTAGCGTTTTTTCATTTTTGTAGAAAATGTATGCGTTTCATATTGACAATGATAATCCTTATCAATTAAAGTAGAATAGTAGTTAATGATTATTATTATCAATTAGAGGTGAAAGAATGAACAAATCTATTACGCTGTTCACAGCGATCTTATCTATTTTTTTCTTATTAATAGGTTGCAGTGCAAAAGAAAACGAAAAAGCATCCGCAACAAAAACAGACAAAATCGAAATTACCGATCTCTCAGACAGAAAGATAACATTCAATAAAGTTCCTGAAAGTTTTGCTACGTTGAGTATGGGAGACATGGATATTATTCATGCTTTAGGTGGAAAAATAGTAGGTCGTCCTGATACAAAATTAAATCTCCCAGAGGAATTAAAGAAAGCACAAGTAATCGGGAATGCACATCAACCGAATTTTGAGCAAATTGCTAGTTTAAAACCGGATGTACTTGTTGCTAACAATGGATTCCAAAAGAACATTCCAACGGTCGAAGGACAAGGAACAAAAGTAATCATTTCTTCAGCCAACTCTGTAAAAGATATTCAAAAGGGTATTGAAATGTATGGAACAGTAATGAAGAAAGAAGATAAAGCAAAAGAGCTTAACCAAAAAATTAATGATCAAATGAAGAAATATGAGAAAAAGAGTGACGTTAAAGCGTTGCTAGTTTATGGAGCACCAGGCACTTATTTAGCAGCATTACCAACATCTCTATCAGGGGATATTTTAGAAAAAACAGGCGGGAAAAATATCGCAGCTAGTTTTCCAGAAATGAAAGAGTATCCGCAATATGCACAGCTAAGTGTAGAACGTATTATTGAAGCAAATCCAGATGTGATTTATTTAATTACACATGGAGATCCCAATAGTGTGAAAAAAGCATTTGAAGGCGAAATGATGAAAAATGAAGCATGGAAAAATTTAGATGCAGTAAAACAAAATCGTGTAGTTATTTTACCACCAGATTTATTTGGATCAAATCCTGGGACAAAAGTTACAGAAGCGATGGACTTTATGTATAAAAGTATACACGATGTAAGGAAATGATAAGTATGGAGAGTAGTGAAATAGTAAGAGAAAAGGAACATCCTTTTGCGAGAAAAAGGTGGATAATAACAGTTACTTTAGTCGTATTAACTGTTCTAGGTCTTTTTTATGGCCTTTTTGCAGGGAGCTTATCATTTTCTTTACGAGACATTATAGAAGGTATACAAGATGAAGGTTCAACAGTTCATCGAATTGTATGGGATCTTCGTATACCGAGAGTGCTCGTTGGTTTTATAGTAGGAACGTGTTTAGCTGCATCAGGAGCATTATTGCAAGGGGTTATGAGAAATCCTCTTGCAGATCCTGGAATTATCGGAGTTTCATCAGGAGCAGGTCTTGTAGCAATTATAATCATGATTTTATTTCCTCAACATATGGCATTCTTGCCACTAGGAGCGTTTTTAGGAGCTTTTATTACAGCAATGGTCATTTACGCACTATCATGGCAAAAGGGGGCGCCACCTTCACGAATTGTATTAGTAGGTGTTTCAATAAACGCCTTAATTGGTGCAGCGACTTCAGCGCTAATGTTATTACATAGCGACAAAGTACAATCAGTTTTACCGTGGTTAGCTGGTGGTATTGGTGGTGTTAGTTGGGCACATTTAAATATGATTATTTACTATGCGATATTCGCTATTATATTAGCTTTCTTCGGTATTAAACATATTCGAGTATTAATGCTTGGGGATGAAATGGCAAAACTATTAGGATATAACGTGGAAAGAAGTCGGTTTTATTTAATAGTAGTAAGTACAATGTTAGCTGGAATAGCAGTTAGTGTTTCTGGTCTTATTGGATTTGTCGGTCTTGTTGTACCGCATATGTTACGTTTATTAGTTGGAAATGACTATAAATATTTACTGCCATTATCATGTCTTGGCGGTGGGATATTACTTGTTTTTGCGGATGCGATAGCTCGAAGTTGGTTCGATCCAATCGAATTGCCTGTTGGTATTTTATTGTCCTTCTTAGGTGGTCCGTTCTTCTTATATTTAATCCATAGAGGAGGAAAACAACGTGATTTCCGTTAACAAAGTGTTTTACGCACATTCTGAAAGATTTCAAATGCAAAATATGAATGTACATATTAAAGCTGGAGAAATCGTTAGTTTAATCGGTCCGAATGGATCGGGGAAATCTACTTTGCTTCGTTTAATAGCACGGCTACTTAAACAAAGCGAAGGAGACATCATTTTAGATGGGGAAAATATTTATACGATGAAGAGTGCAGATGTAGCGAAGCAATTAGCGATGTTACCACAAATGCACGATCATCAATTAGATTTAACAGTGAAAGAACTAATAGAGTTCGGAAGAGGTCCTCATAAATCATGGAGTAGTCGCTTAAATAAAGAAGATGAAGAAATTGTTGATTGGGCATTGTCTGCTACAAAGCTTGAAGGGTATGAATATCGTCTTTTACAATCCTTATCAGGAGGAGAAAGGCAACGTGCTTGGATTGCAATGACGCTTGCACAACGCACAAATGTCTTACTATTAGATGAACCAACAACCTTTTTAGATATCGTTCATCAGTTAGAAGTAATGGAACTTGTTAAACGATTAAACGAAGAATTTGGTATGACGATTGTAATGGTTTTACATGATATTAATCAAGCGGCTCAATATAGCGATCGTTTACTCGTATTAAAACAAGGGAAGATTCAGTATGATGGTGTACCAGAAGAAGTACTATGTCATCAAATGTTTCAGCGTGTATTTGGAATTGAAGTTGATATATTCCAAGGGAGTGACAAGCCATTTTTTACACCGAAACGAATTTGTGAAAAGGGAGAAGAGAGATGCAAACAGAAGAGCGTATTACCACTGAGTTAGTAAGGGAATTTGTTATGGCAGCTCACGGAGATCTAGAAAGAGTACAGGAGCTTTTGGCCGAATCACCAAGCTTACTTCATGCTTCTTATAATTGGGGTGGCTCAGATTGGGAAAGTGCCTTAGGAGCAGCGGCCCATGTAGGCCGTAAAGATATTGCTCTTTATTTACTGGAAAAGGGAGCTCGGATGGATATTTTTGCAGCAGCTATGCTGGGTGAACTTGAAGTCGTACAAGCCATTTTAGTAGCACAACCAGAAGCATTACGTGCATCTGGCCCACATGGCATCTCTCTTCTTCAACATGCACGAATGGGTGGAGAAAAAGCTCAGCGTGTATTTGAGTACTTAACAGTGCTTTCTTAATGACCGCAAAGTTCTTATGTGCGGTAAACTTTCCACTCAAAGGATTGGAAGGTTTACCGCCCGTTAGAACGGGATAAGTATCTAGTATATTTGAAAATCCTACACCCCCTCAATTGTAGTTTTCTTTATACTAGTTATGATATGGATGCAGTAGACACTCTTTTGTCTACTGCTTTTTTTTGATATAATACACTTTTATAAGATTGAATTTTCTTTCTTTTTGATAAATTTCTTGATATGAATTATTCAACACTTACGTAGTTTGAAATATGTTGTTATGTAATGAGGTTCAAAATGATGGGAGTGAATAAAAGAGTGTTCCATACAGATCGCTTACAATTTCGCAAATATACAATGGATGATTTACCATTTTATGCTTCTTTATGGGGGGATGAGAAGGTAATGCGCTATATTGGAAATGGAACGTTAAAAACATTTATGCAATGTAAAAAAAGTTTGGAGGAGAGGGTACTTCCAAATTATAAAAACGGTCTCGGTTTATTTGTAATGATTGAAAAGGAAACAGGGATAAGAATTGGTCATGCAGGACTTGTCAAGCAGAAGGTAGATGGAAAAGAGGAAATTGAGATTGGCTATTGGCTACTTCCTAAGTATTGGGGGAAAGGGTATGCGAAAGAGGCTGCGGCGGCATTTCGAGACTATGGTTTTCAAGCATTACAAATGAATAAATTAATTTCACTTATTAATCCGAACCACCCAGCTTCAATATTTGTTACTAGAAAAACAGGGCTTAGTTATGAGAAAACAACTTCATTTCATGAGATGGATGTTCTCGTTTATTCCATTAAGCGGGTTGGATGAAAAAAGGTGAATTGCATTTTTTGGAGAATGGTATATAAAAAATAAAGGGAGGGATTACATGTATATTTATCATAATGGACTAATTATTCGTGAAGGAACGAATGGAGTGCCAGCATATGCGATTAAGACATTATTTGAAGATGCTGGCTGGAGTAATGATAATATCCCTTCTTGGCAAATTGAAAAGTTTACGATTGCATTTGAAAATTCAACATGGGCTTTCACAATTTGGGATGAAGAAGAAATGGTCGCGATGGTTAGAGTAATTTCTGATCAAATCATGGTTGCTAACATAGTAAATTTAGTTGTGAAGTGTGAGTATAGGGGGAAAGGGTTAGGTAAGAAACTTGTAGCTCTTTGTTTACAAAAGCTTCCGCATGGCGATTGGTTTGCGCATACGTCCGCTAACAATTTTGATTTTTATAGAAGTTGTGATTTTGAAGTAAGAGAGTTATCAAGAAATGGAACATGTGCGTACTATGGGTATCAAGTGGCAAAAAAGGAAGGGCATCGATAACTTATAAGGTAATAAAGAAAAAGGATTGCTATTTTAATAATATAAACTGAACTGAGACTCATTTTGTGATAAAATAAAAGAAAATTCAGTTTATTAAACGGGGGATAAAAATGAATGTAAAAGTTGGGGATATATTTAAATACGAAAGAAGATTTACCGAGGAAGAAGTTTTTGAATTTGCAAATATTACAGGCGATAAAGGTAGACATCATATGGAATATGATGAGAATGGACGATTAATGGTCCATGGTTTATTGACTGCTAGCATTGGGACGAAAGTAGGCGAAGAGTTACATTACATAGCGAGGGAATTAGTAAGTGAGTTTATTAGACCAGTTTTTACAGGGGATACGGTTACTTGTGAATTAACTTTAACAAATATTGAGCAAATGGAAGGATATAAAAAAGTTTCAATTGAGTCAGTTTATCGCAATCAACATGAAAAGACCGTACTAGTTGGGACGAGTTATGGAATTATAAGGGAATAAAAAAGAAGCCTGTTACTAAACAGGCTTCTTTTTTATCGTTTAGTAAACACGTTTTCGATTTTCCGCATGGCTAGAGATAAGTAATAATGCAGATTCTTCACCTATATTGCGAACAATATGAGGAACGCATGCATTCCAAGAGAAAGAATCACCTTCTTCTACAATCGCAATATCTTCTCCATGTTGAACTTCTAGTTTTCCGCGTAATACAAGATGACACTCTTCACCTTCATGAGCATTTGGTGAGTTTTCTTTCGGGAATCCGGCAGAAATTTCTACTAGAGATAGGCGGAGACCACCTTGCTCCGCAACATGCTCAATTCTTTGTTCATCTTTTCCATACACACTGTATTTACGCTCTTCTTTTTTTACAATTTTCAAACGATCTTTTTGTTCTAACAATAAATATGGAAGGGGAACATTTAAAAAATTAGCGATCATTTCTAAAGTTGAGATAGATGGTGATGTTTTATTGTTTTCAACCTGACTCATAAAGCCTTTAGAAAGACCTGTTCCTTCACAAATTTGGGCAATCGTAATTCCTCTACGTTGACGAATTTCACGAATCGCAGAACCGATATTCATAAAATCATGCTCCTTTTTGTAAACAACTATTTGTATCATAGCAAAAAAAAAATATTTTTTCTCATGAAAAATGAATTGACGAATAAAAATAATTAGTGTATGTTTTGTAATGTAAACAAAAGTTTTGTATAACAAAACTATAAAGGAGAGAAAGAAATGAATCAACATATTGGTAACTTAATTATTCGTATCGTGTTAGGGGTAACGTTCTTTATGCACGGTTTAACAAAATTCCAATCAGGAATTGACAATATTGCAGGGTGGTTTACAAGCATTGGTTTACCAGGAGGACTTGCATACGGTGTAGCAACAGTTGAATTAGTTGGAGGTCTATTGTTAATTCTAGGTTTAGGCGTAAGGTATATTGGCTTATTATTTGCACTTGTTATGGTTGGAGCGATTGTGAAAGTAAAATGGTCAGCTGGTTTGTTAGGAGACGGGAAAAATCCTGGATTTGAGTTAGAACTTGCATTATTAGCGATGGGTGCTTACTTATTTGTTGCGAAAGCTAATGGTTTTGTAGATAATTTCTTAAAAGAGAAAATGTTAAAGAAGAATTAATTAAAATGGGGGTATAACAAAATGGGCTTTCCACTTCATCCCGAAACAACACTTGGGGTTGTTCATTTATATGTACCAAATTTAAAGAAATCGCTAGAGTTTTATACAGAAGTATTGCGTATGAAGGTACTGGAAGAAAAAAGTACAATCGTTACGTTTGGTAATGAGGACAATGAGCCACTTCTCATCATAGAAGAAAAGGAAGACGCTCTTCCGAAGCAAAGAGGTCGAACTGGTTTATATCACTATGCAATTTTATTACCAAACAGACAAGACTTAGCAAATATTCTTCGTCATTTTGTTGAGAGAGTACACCCATTACATGGTGGGGCTGACCATTACTTTAGTGAAGCTCTTTATTTAGCTGATCCAGATGGAAACGGGATTGAAATTTATCATGATCGTCAAAAAGAAGTTTGGCATGATGAAAATGGAGAGCTACCATTTGTTAGTAACCCGTTAGACGGCGAAGGATTATTACAGCAAGGAAGTACATGGAATGGGTTCCCGGCTGGTACTGTGATGGGGCACATTCATTTACATGTAGCTGACTTAGAAGAAGCGAAACGTTTCTATGTTGATGGCCTTGGTTTTGATGTAACGATTCCAGCTCGTAATGGAGCGTTGTTCGTATCAGCAGGTGGTTATCATCACCATATCGGTTTAAATACATGGCAGGGTGAAGGTATACCACCACAAATGCCAAATTCCGTTGGTTTGAAATATTTCACAATTGTACTAGCAGATGAAAAACAAAAAGAGCAAGTGTGTGAAAGTTTAAAATATATTGGCGTAGTTGCTACGTATAAAGATGGAATATTACAGGCCAAGGATCCGTTTGGACATTGTATACATTTTAAAGTGAAAGGAGAAGCCTAAAAAGGCTTCTCTTTTTTCACTTTCTTATAATAGCTTTTTCATTTTGTAAAAATAGTTCATCAAATTGCTTTGCAAGGTCAAAATCTAGTTTCGTTAAACCTTTTGCATTCCATGATGACAAAGTAATAATGACTGCTTTATACTGGATAAGGATAAATGGGTGGTGATTATGTTCTTCTGATAGTTTGGCGGCTTCAGAGACAAATTCGACTCCTTTTAAGTAGTCGGAAAACATATATTTTCTTTCAATCCATTTTTCATCTTTCACTGTCCATTTATCCAGCTTTGTTAATTCCTCTTGTACTTCTTCATTAGTTAATCGTAGCATCATTTTTCACATCCTTTACCTGCAGTAACGCAAGACCATTGTTAATAAGACGTGTTACAGATTCTTCAGTTGTGAAAGTAGAAAGTTGTTGTAATAATGCTGCTGATGCTTCGTGACCTTTGTTATGTTCTAAAAGCAATTCTAATATTTCAAGGCGAAGCAGCCATTCTTTCGCATAAAATGTATTTAATACTTCTTGAATTGCTACTAATTGATCGATATGCACGTCGTGTAAAATACCTTCGCTTCGAATATCTCGAACTGTTTGATACATACGTTCAAGTTCATTCAGTACAAGTGGAGCAGGAATTTCTTGTACTTCTTCATCCATTGGGAAAAATGCTGCGGCATCTGCGGCACCTGGGAATACGGAAGTAATTGTTGAACCAACAGCCATATCAAATGCGCCCCATGAAGCATCAAATAATATGCGATCTTTATGAGTAACTGTGCAATCTATAAAGGAGATAAGAGCAATCTTTTTATCATTCTTTACAATGTCTGTTACTGTTCCTTTTACATGAATGCCACTTGCAAAAGTAAACTCTGTACTGCTTCCAATTGTAATGCCTAATGATTGTAATTGTTCTTCTGTACAATTTTCTAATGCAATATCTCCATCGAGTAATCCGATTGGTGTCCCGAATCCATCGCTGTGCACAGATGTAGAATGATTTGCTAGTTGTTTATTATGAATTGCTAATGCAGTTGGTGAGCTTGTTCGTGTGTAAATAACTTCACCAGTATCATTTTTAATTGTCTCTGTAAATGTACCCGTAATTTGTAATCCACTACTTAGCTCAGTTGTAGCATGATTTTCGGAGCGGATTGCTTTTTCTAATCCTTCTGTTCCACCTGTTTTAAATGCCATCGTTGTAGAGAACTGCTCAAGGGCCTCAGTCAATTCTTCAAATGATTCACAAACAAATAGCTGTGGTTGCATTTTTGTTACATCATAAGTTGTCCCGGTGCAAGCTTCAATTGAGAATGGGACTTTCTTTACAGCGTTTGTTAAGCAATGCTTACTTTCACCGACAGAGGAAAGGAGACCAGCACCGTAAATTTTCGGATCATTTATATTGCCGATTAAGCCGTATTCCACTGTCCACCAGAATAAACGTGAAATTTGTTCTGCTTCTGATAAACCAGAAACTAAGTTTTGTTTTTCGATTACAGCATTTTCAGCAACTGCAACTTCTTCAGGTGTAGAAGTAGGGCTTTCCTTTACGATCGTTAATGTACGAACGGCTTCAAAAGCATCATGTTCTTCTTTTGTGGAGAAAGCTTTCGCTCCAATTTGTCCAAAGCGTTTCACATATTTTGCATATGTAGAATCAAGCAAAATCGGTGCGTGGCCTGCAGCTTCATGAACGATATCAGGAGCGGGTGTATACTCGATATTTTCTACTTTACGAATATCTGTTGCGATTGGTAGTAATCCATGCCCCTGAAAATCGAAGAATGCGACGCCGGGAATAAGTCCGTCAATCGTTACGGCACCCCAGCCGCTTGGTGCTAAACAGTCATTCATTTCTTCTACTTTTGGAATTGCATCTATATTAATACCAGATGATTGTAGTCCGTTAACATAGGATGGATGAGCAACATCTTTTAAGAAGCTATGGTTTTGTCTCATAATGTAACGCCAAACAGCGTGATTCACCGGTGTGTATTGATCATAATGCTGTGTGGATACGAATGGTTTTAAATGTGATGGAATTTCTGTTTTCTTTGTCATTTAGACGTCCTCCTTTTTCTCTATAAAAATGAATACCAGTTTTGTATAGCTTGTACCACCTCCTTTCAGAATTGTAAGCGCTTATAAAATTTTATCATAACATTCGAAATTCTTTAACAACTGTTTGCGTGAGAAATAGAAAAATCCCCTATCGGAAAATCCGATAGGGGCGAAAAAATCGCGGTACCACCCTATTTGTAAGTGAAAATATACTTACATCTCAACTAATGATAACGGAAAAATTCCGTCTTTTCCTTCATGCATAAAAGCACTACGAAAAAGAAGCTCCAGAATTGTAATTCGTACTTATATATGTGCTAATTCCCACCGACCATTAGCTCTCTGAAACAGGGATACAAGATACTACTGCGATTCTTTCAACGCGTATATATGAAGTTATTTAAAAGGGAAGGACGCAAAAAAGCCCCTATCGGAAAATCCGATAGGGACGATAAAAATCGCGGTACCACCCTATTTGTAAACAATTAATTGTTTACCACTTACTTTAAGATAACGGAAAGATCCGTCTTTCTCTTCATGCATAAAAAGCATTACGGGAAAGAAGCTCCAGAATTGTAATTCACGCTTGTATATGTACTGATTCGCACCAACCATCAGTTCTCTGAGACAGGGATATAAGTCGCTACTAGTATTCCTTCAAAGCCGATATATAATTCGTTCAACTAAACTATGTTTTGTATTATAAAACTATATTTAAAAGCTTGTCAACAATAATTTTATTATTTCACTTCTAAATCGACGTTTAAATTAGATTTATTTCCAGCTGCATCGGTTGCTACAATGTGGATTGTATTTTTCCCTTGTTGTAATTGATTGCGATCGAAATAAATTTCAAAGTTTTTCTCCCAATGGTTCAAGAAGGCATTTTCCCATACACCATTTCCATTAATTTCATACTGTATCGTTACTGGATGTCCTGGAGCAACCCATCCAGATTCTGTCATCCAGTCTAAAAGTATATCATCTACTTTCCCTCTAATTACAAGGTTTTCCTGATCTACTTCAGGTGATAATTTCGGTGCAGTGCGATCGACGAACACAGCTCCTGTCTGTTTCGTTTCTCCACCAGAGTTAGAAGCAACAGCTTCGATTTGGTATAAGCCATCAGGTAGAGGAGATCCGTCAGTTTTCGTACCATTCCATTTGAAAGATTTATAACCAGGTGTTTCGTTTTTCCCTTGATGTATCATGCCTTGATATGTTACACGGTCTTTCGTAATTAAATTAGCGTGAAATGTTACATCCTCCACTGGTGTAACTAAATAGTAATTGATCAGGTTGTCATCTAGTATTCCATCATTATTTGGACTAAAAGTAGAATTAACGATTTCAAGACCATCAATACGTTTGTATTCTTTCGGATCAATGCTAAACGTAAATGGAATACGCATTTCTTCAGTCTTCCCTTGCTCTTTCACATATAGATTTCCCGTATATACACCTTGTGGTAAGGAGCTATCTACAGTAATAGTAAAAGGCTTTTCGATGTTACTATTAGGTTTCACACTAATAGAAGAAGAGAAAGAAGTCTGGACTTTTGTTTTTGTATCTAGTAATTCAATGCGAGTTGAAAAGTTTTTCTTTTTGTTAGAAAGATTTTGTAATGTAATATTTTGTGTTAACTTCACTTTGCCGCTATTAGGTTTAATAAGACCGAAACTTACATTGTTAGGTTTCACTAATGCATCTGTTTGGGCTGCTTTTGGAATGTTAATTAAACCAGATCCTTGTGCCATGACAGGATATGTATTTTCATTGACATCCTTTAATGTTTTTGCAGTGTTGGCAAGAGCTGCTTTCAATTGTTCTGTCGTCCAATCAGGATGCATTTGACGCAGCAGGGCAACGGCTCCCGCCACTTGTGGCGCAGCCATACTTGTTCCGTTGTGAGATTCATAGCCACCTCTTGGGACAGTACTAGTAATTTGTACTCCAGGTGCAACAATATCAGGCTTTATTAGCCAACTACCTTGTGATGGTCCTCTTGAACTAAAGTTACCAATAAGTTCTGTTTGCTTTGGTTGTCCAATTTTTATATTTTTCTTTCGTTTTGTAATTAAAGTTTTTAACTCTTCGCCATTTGTATTTGATAGTTGCATAACTGGAAGAGCTACATCTTCACGTGCAAAATATTCGGGCATAAGATTAATTTCTTTTTCATTAGAAATTAGTAGCACGCCAAGAGCGCCAGCTTGTTTCGCTTGTTCTGCTTTTACTAACGTGCTTGAAGTTCCTTGTAAAACAAGGGCGAACTTACCTTTCACATCTTGTTTAGCGTAATCACTTGAATTACCGTAGCCAACATATACAAGCTGAGCATCGTTGCCTACTTGGAAATCTGATTTTGATAACGGTAATCCTTGGTAAGATTTATTGGAACCAGCTACTTGGAATGTTGGAAATGGAATAGAAACAGTAGATGCACCAACAGAGATGACACTACTTGCGTTACCAGGAGCGTCAACAGACCAAGGTTTTGGTCCATCATTTCCATTTGAGACGACTGCAGTAACACCAAGTTTTGCTGCGCGTTCTAACGTCATTGTTACAGGTTGATCAGGTACATTCAAATCTTGACCAAGAGATAGATTTAAAACATCGGCACCATCTTGAATAGCTCGCTCAATACCCTGAATAATATCATCGGTCGTACCGGTACCACCATCATTCATGACACGGTAAGCGAGTATAGAAGCATTCGGAGCAATCCCCTTTATTTTTCCGTTACCAGCAATAATTCCAGCAACATGGGTACCGTGGACATTTCCATCCATCGGATCATTATCTTCATCGACTGTATCATAGCCACCAATATAATTTGCTTGTAAATCAGGATGGGTATAGTCGACACCTGAATCGATAATAGCGACTTTCATCCCTTTTCCATCAAGGGGTTTGCCAGTCGGATCTTTTAAATTCCAAGCTTCAGGTGCACCAACTGTAGGGCCTCCAACGTTTGGTGTTTCTTGATCTGCTAGGCTTTTTGACGTTTCATGTAATTTATATGTTAAGTTCGGATAAATTGCTTTTACTTCAGGTAAAGAAGCTAGAGCGGCAATTTGATCCCCTGGGATAGAAATAGAAAATCCAGAAAATAACGTACTATACGTTTCTTTTATGGTTGCTTTCGGTGCTTTTTCTTTTATTTTCTTTGTTGTATCCTCTTGTGCTTTTTTTAGTTGTGCATGGTATGATTGCACATTGCTATTTTGTAGGTCCGGAGCATGTTGAATGTTACTTTGTGAAGCGAGTGGAGCATGTTGCAATTCTACAATAACTGAAATTTCTTTTGATGTTTTTGTTTCAACATTTTGCGCGATTTTGTTTTCTCCCCATTGTTCAATATTTGCTTTTAACTGTGGGCTAAATTGCTTCTCTTTTTGCAGTGATTCAGCATGGGCGCTTAATGCTCCAAAGCTCGAAAAGACGAGCGCCATACTTAATAGTGTTGATGTAGTTTTCTTCATTGAAACTCCCCCTAATAAAAAGTGTCAATTTTCCGGAAATAAATATTACATTTTTATCGTTAATTATAGGAACGGATGTTGGCTAAACTATACATTCGACATAATTCATACCAAACCTCTTTGAATTGAAAATTTCTTGGGAAATTTTTTGGAATTATGTCGAATGGATAATATTTGCATATAGTAAGCGGAATATGAGGAATGCTAAAGGGGGAAATGGGGGTGCTATATGAAAAGGTTTATAGTAAGTGGAATCGTGATTTTGTTCCTTTTTTTCTGTTCAAGTTCTATTACTAGCGCAGAAAACAATGGAGTAAAAGTTGCCTTTATTCGTAATCATAATCTATGGATTAAAGTCGGTGAAAAAGAAAAACAAATTACAAAAGGAGAGTACACAACAGGGCCGAAATGGTCACACAATGGAGAATGGCTTGCATATGCAAAAGGAAAGAAGCGAAATCACTTTGAACTGTATCGGCTGAAAGATGGAAAGAAAGTTACACCATCTCAATCAGAAGCATCGAATTATCAATGGTCACCAACAGAGAATATAATTGCATTTGTATTTGCACGCACATTAAATACATTTGATGCTGAAAAAAAGAAAGTAGATTTTGAAAACGTAGCTAATGGTGTCGGTGACTATGCATGGTATCCTGATGGTAAGAAGTTTCTTGTATCATCAGAAGCGTACTTGCTTCCAACAGGATGGACAGGTGCTCAGTTATATGAAATACAAAAGGATGCAAATATGAATCCTCATAAGATGAAACATTTATATGCACTACCGAATGAGCATGATGATTTTTTAGCATTAGTTGGAAGTGGATTTAAGTGGTCGCCAGATCAAAAATGGATTTCGTTTTTGGCAGTACCAACAGCTTCTTTGTCAGCTGATAGTAATACCCTTTGCTTAATTCGATCAGACGGCAGTCGTTTTGAAACAGTAGATCAAATGTTATTAAACACACAATGGTTCAAATGGGCGCCATCAAAAAATATATTAGCCTATATTGAAGGAAGCGGGAGAGTTGCTTTAGAGAATAAGCATTTAAAAATAAAAGAATTGCCGGCTCTCCAGCAAAATATATTTACTCCAAAAGGCTATGTTGATTGGGATTTCACATGGAAGAACGAGAATGTAATTATCGTTTCAAGGGCAAAGGAAGCAGAGCTATCGGTCCCTCTAGAAAAAAGACCACTACCATCTTTATATGAAATAAATAGTACAACAGATGAACAACATCAAATTACAAAGCCATCCAATAGCCAAGGCGATTATAGCCCTATTTTTAGTAAGAAAAGCAACCAATTAATGTGGCTCCGTTCAAATCGTAAGAAAGCTGATGTATGGCTTGCTCATAACGATGGAAAACATGAGAAGAAGTGGATTGAAAATATAGATGTACCAGAGTGGTATTATGAGAAATGGAATTGGGAAGATGTCGTTTCGGTTAAAGACGAGTAAAAAAACCTGCCTGAAATATAATTTTCAGGTAGGTTTTTCAATGTTATTTATGTGTTTTATTTGGCTTTTTTTTCGCAGGGTTTCCGTTCCCTTGGCGCTTTCTATTTTGTTCATCTTTTGCTTGTTTTTCATGTAATGTATCTAAAAAGTCATTTGAGTTACTCATTTTTATATCTCTCCTTTTTTCATTGCGTCCTAGTTACTATAACCATTTAGGAGGATAATCATGAGATAAAAGTTAAGCGCTTAGTTTTCTTCGGTAGTATAAGTAAAATAGTCCATACTTGAGACTCCCACGACTAAAGTCGCAAGCCCGAATCCTTATGGATTTACGGGTGGGATTCTTGAATGACTAAGCGTTCGCAATCCATTTCTGCTTTGAACAGCCTTCAAGATAAGGGCATCTCATTGCCCCTCCTAAACCAGACCATAAAGGTGCTTAGGCTGATTGACTGTTACCATCAATCACAGTTGCGCAGCGAATATTCATCGCTCCAACGATATCACGATGTGTCTTAAACCCACATGGACACTTATATTTTCTATCTTGAGCCTTATTCTTTTTAGCACATTTCGGACAACTTTGACTTGTATAAGCTGGATTCACATATTCAATCTGAATACCAGCTATCATTGCTTTATACGAAATAAATTGTGACAAACGATAGAATGACCAAGTGTGTAGGTTTTTTTCGTTTTTACGGCTTGTTCTTGCCGTCTGTCTTATATTCGTTAGTTGTTCTAATCGAATGACAGAAATATGATTTG
Organism: Bacillus sp. FSL R12-0074; assembly: GCF_038005725.1. NCBI lineage: Bacteria > Bacillati > Bacillota > Bacilli > Caryophanales > Bacillaceae > Bacillus > Bacillus sp. FSL R12-0074. The sequence goes on along the minus strand of NZ_JBBOTR010000001.1, from coordinate 4,259,715 downwards.
CAATCGCAAAATCAATAATCTCACGACTTATTTTGTGATCTTTATCTTGCATCCATCTTTGCTCTTTATCATCCATTCGCCGAATGGCTTTCACCTTTTTGTCTTTTCCTAACTTCTTACGAACACTACGAAACTTACGCTTCTTATATTTATTGTGCCTACCACTCCCAAAGAAACGAACCTTATCATCATCTGTGATTGCTACCGCGGGGACCTTGAGACCTAAGTCTACGCCTAAAATTTTCGTTCCTATCCTTTTATTGATAGGAAGTGTGACAGATATTTGGGCTATCCATTTATTTGATTTCTTTGTGATGCGAGGTGTACCTAATTTATGTTTTAACAGATTCAGATTACGATTGTTTTTATCACTTAATAAAGCTCGGATTTTTACACGAGTCGACTTTCCATTTACCTTAAATGGGATTGAAATATAAGTAGGTTCAAATGAATAATTTTGATTGTTCCATACACAAACAGGTCTCTTTAGAATTGGGATGATTTTATAATGGCTTTTCTTTACTTTTGTAGCAAACAAACTTTTCGCATCTTTAATCGCTTGATTTTTCACTGCACTTGGGATATTTGCTTCAATATCTTTTGTGCTTTTTTTCGTACTTTTCTTTGCTTCCACCATTTCCGATACAAGTGTATTTATAACTTTTATATATTCTTGATTGCTTTGTTCCAATAAACAGATTTGTCCTTTTGTTGGAATCAATTTCACTTTCACTGTTAGGGTCTGTGACATACGTTTCATCCCCTTGTTTTTTTGATTTTCAACATCGTGTTCATCTGATACATTTCTAGCAATCATAACAAAATCAGAACGTGTTTATAAACTTTACAACTGCATGAAACGAGGAGATCTTCCTCTCAAACACTTTGGAATATTCTTCTATCATCATTTATTCTAGTTATATCATTTATTTTCGAAAGATTCCAATAAAACTCCGAAGAAACTACCTATACTTTGGATACTTAAAGTACCACGAACCTTGCGATTTTTAGTGGTACTCCGTATCCAACCTCACTTTCATCCCATGCCTAAAGGCGATGGGCTTTCTTGTTCGGGAAAAGCTGTAATGAATAACATAAGTAAAACTTGTAACTCTACATTTTCTTTTAAAATAGTTGCGACAGAAGATGGTAAGTAAGGTGATATAGCGCTCGTTCCTAAACCTAACCATTTGTTTAAGAGGTTAATGATACAAAATATGAAAACACCAGACCAGCTTGCGATAATTGCTTTTTGTTTAATTTTTGTTTCACGCTCATCATCTGTAATCCAAGGATTAGCAGTTTTATCACTAGTAAAAAAGCCATTTATGTATCCCCATATGATCATTCCCATAAAGACGATAATCCATTTCATATTTGTAATCCTCCTCTTCTTGTAAAAAGTATTTTACATATATAATTGTAATATTTTCCAAACGTTGATGTCAAATGCTTTTTACATTCTACTTTTTAAAATAGCAGGAGTAAAGAAAAAAATAGGGAAGAAATATGTGAGACCATTTTCTAGTGAGAGGAAGAGGAGAATGAAACTTATTTTTGTTCGGCATGGTGAAGGTGAACATACGAAAGATTTACCATTAAGTTTACAAGCAGTGAATCCACCATTGACGGGCGTGGGAAAGAAGCAGGCTGAATTGCTTCAGTGCGATGTACCATTACAAGAAAAGGATATATTAATCGCTAGTCCTACACTCCGAACTTTACAAACTGCGACAATATGGAGTGCGGAAGTTGCTTGTCAAAAAATTGTTCACCCATATATATCCCCGCGTATTTTTCCTTATCGGGAATCCGCCAAAACATTACCGTGCGATCAATTGTTAGATCGAAAGATAATACAAAATTTATTTCCACATTTTTCATTAGAAGAAAGTAGAAATGAATTGCTATGGAATGAGGGAGTCAATATCATCTCGGAGATGGAATTTCAGCAAATAGTAAATGAATTTCTGCACTGGTGCTATCAGTTAAAAGCAGAAAAAATTTGTATCGTTGCACACGATGGAACAATTACAGCGTATAGGCAATATTTACAGAAAGTCGCTTTAACTAGAGCTGATTTTTTGAAAGAAACGGGTATATATGAAATGGACTTATAGGAGAGGAAATTTGTAATGGAAGAGTTAGGAGAAGATGTGTACGACTTAAATGAGCCGAGAGTATACTTTAGCGTAGCGGAAATTAAGTAATATGCAAAATTGCATATTACACATATTGTAAATGGTTGGTATAAGTTTGGGGAGTTGAAACTAGTAGAATCCTTTTTACATAGTGGTGTAAAATCATATGTTGGATTGATAGATTATGTAGATGGAAATGTAGCACTTATGTTTACAATACGCCTATTTTACGGGTTTATTAACCATGACAAAACGTTAGAAGAAGTTGTTCGAGAAGCGAGATTAACCGATGAGGAGACATGTACATTTCGAGTATATAAACAATATGAAACGGATTTATTCTATATTCGAATGAATGCGTTTCACATTTAACTCACAGTTTTTTTACATTTTCTTCAATGAAAATGATTATCACCTGTGGTATGATATGTTCAAGTTTTTACAGGTAATAAAAGTTACTATATAAACGTTAGTATTTAATGTTTTTTATGTATGTCACAAATTATTCACGATTAACGTTTTAAAAGTAAGTAACTAATGTTATTATATTATCTGTAACTGACTTAATTACAACTTTAGGAGGAAGATATGATTATTCAATTTTTAAGAGAAAACAAAGCAGTTTCTTTTGTATTAGCGATAATTCGAGTGTATCTTGGTTACACATGGGTAATGGCTGGAATCGGTAAACTACAAGGGAAAGGCTTCGATGCAACTGGTTATTTACAAGGTGCAATTGAAAAATCTAAAGGAGCACAACCAGCTGTTCAATCTTGGTGGGCATCATTCTTACAAGATTTTGCAATTCCAAACGTTGATTTATTTAATACACTTGTGACGTGGGGAGAAATTTTAGTCGGAATTGGTTTAATTGTAGGCTGTTTAACAAAAACAGCGGTCTTTTTCGGTCTTGTAATGAACTTTTCCTATATGTTTAGTGGGTCAATTGGTGTAAACCCTGAAATGGTTATCTTATCCATGTTCGTTCTTGTTTCTGGTATAAATGCTGGAAAACTTGGAATTGATGGCTTAGTTATTCCAAAAGTACTAGGATCAAAAATTCAAAAACGCCAAAAGCAAGCTGCTTAATATATGAAACGGGTATCTCAAAATGAGATACCCGTTTATTTTTCAGCACTTATAGGATTTTTCTCGAAGAAATCTTTTACATACCCTACAAATTCTTGTGGCTCTTGACGAAATGGAGCATGATAACCTTTTTCAATAATATGGAAAGTGCTATTTTTTAAGAATTGATGATAAGTTTCTCCTTCTTTCCAAGAAACGCTATTATCATTTCTTCCCCATATAATTAAAGTTGGTTGCTTGATTTCAGTTGCGTTGATTTGAAGACGCCTAGGCCATAATTTCATTTTATTATAATGCTCTTCATCATTACGCTTGAATTTAACTTTGCTCTCATCATAATCTGCAATAGAAGAAACGGCACTTAAATCAGTCGACAACTTTGGTTTTGGTGAACCTTGTTTATTAACGAACGTATGAGGGCCGCCTGTAGCATCAGTTAAAATAAGGTGGGTAACCGCTTCAGGGTATAAATATGTTAAATTAAGAGAAATTTCTCCGCCCATAGAATGTCCCAGTATTGCGAATGAGTCATACCCTAGTTTTTTCATTAACTTATAATACAAATTTGCATGAGTTGGGAAAGAATAATAAAAATCCATCGGTTTAGAGGAACGTCCGAATCCTAAAGCATCAACAGAAATAATCGTATGATCTTTTGCTAAATCTGAGTAAACCTTTTGAAAACCATCGGATGATCCTCCAAATCCATGGATCATAAGTAAAGGTGGTTTTTCATCACCAATCTTTTTAAAGTAAATCGTTTGACCATCTATCTCTACCATTTTTTCCTCGGTAGCCAGTTTCGCTGTAATTGTATTTTTAACTTGTTTTACTTGTTCTACTGGCTTTTCTGCTGCACTACATCCTACTAATAGTGTAAGAGTAAGACAACCTACTATAAAATAGCTAAATCGCTTCAATTAGGTGTCCCCTTTCTAACATAACGCTGCATCTATCATAGCAAATAGTATATTACGATTTCCAGGAAGTTGATTACCATTCTTTATCATAAGAGGTGAAAGGAGCGTTTCATGGAAATTTGCTGTTTGAAGAAATTGGCGGAATATGAATTGTGAGTGCGGAACATCAATGCGTATCGTCCCATTCCACGATTTATAAATCATTTTTAATAACTGAATAGCGTCTTTTTCTTTTTTTGAAATAAGCGGAGTGACACATAGTACATTTCCTTTTTGTATGCATAAAGCAAAAGCATCTATTTGATTATCCCGCTCTATTTTAAAGGAGTAAGTTGCTCTCGATAGTAGTGATAAATAAAGATTAGAACGATCTGCACCAGTCGCAGTCTGATCAAGAAAAATGAGAGATTGAAGATCGGCTTGCTGAATTTGTTTTATGGGAAAAGAATTTGTACTTATATGAGCCGCTTGTTTTTCGAAACGATGAATTGTTGTTATTGATTGAAATCCATAAGATTCATATAAGGATTCACCAGCTTTTGTTGCAATGAGCGTAATAGGGAGCGATGGATAAGTTACTTTTAAGCTATTGTTTAACAAAATACGGCCAATTCCTTTTCTTTGAAAATCAGGATGCACGATTAACATACCGATAGAAGAAAATCCAGGGGCAAACGAAAAGACCCCGCCCACTGCAATAAGTTTATTCTCATGTACATAGCCAAAAATTGTGCCAATGGAAAGGTACATATGGAATTGCTCTTTCATAAAACTCTCATGCTGTAACCACCCGACTGATTTGCAAAGAGAGAGTAAATCTGGAATGGAAGATGCGTCTAGTTTTACTGTTTTCATAAAGTTCACCATATTTCTATTTAAATTAGAAAAAATAAGAATAATATTACGAAATGTAAAATAATAGGTTCGTATTAAAAGAAATCCAACATGTTTATATTTATCTTTGTAAAGGGGAGTATGCCTGATATGAAAAGACAAACTTATACAAATTATAACTTAAATTTACATAAGTTAACAAAAAATTTACATATAACTCATTTTCTCTTAACAGTCTTCTATTAAATTTGATAGTGGGAAATGAATAACCTAATTAGGGGGACAAGACAGTGAAAAAGTTTGTAAAAAAAGCATGGCCATTTGCAGTTGTGGCGTCGTTAGCAGTTACTTCGGTAGCAACATGGAATTTTACGCGTTCTAGTGAGGTTAATGCAGATGAGAACGGAAACAATGCAAAAATTAAAAATGTCATTGTATTAATTGGGGACGGTATGGGGCCTTCATATATGACAGCTCATCGTTATATGAAAGATAATCCAAAAACATTTGAGATGGAATCTACAGAATTTGATAAGCATCTTGTAGGAACACAAAAAACATATCCAGAAGATGAACATGAAAATATTACAGACTCTGCATCGGCAGCTACTGCGATGTCAGCAGGTATAAAAACATATAACGCAGCTATTGCAGTAGATAATGATAAAGCTGAAGTGAAAACAGTATTGGAGCAAGCGAAAGAAAAAGGGAAGTCAACGGGACTCGTTGCAACTTCTGAAATTACGCATGCAACACCAGCTGCATTCGGTGCACATGATATTAGTCGTAAAAATATGGACGCAATTGCAAATGATTACTTTGATGAGAAAATTAAAGGTAAGCATAAAATAGATGTTATGCTTGGCGGGGGCGTAAATAACTTTGTTAGAAAAGACCGCAATCTTACAGAAGAATTTAAGAAGTCTGGTTATAGTTATGTAACAGATCGTAATCAATTATTAAATGATAAAAGCGATCAAGTTCTTGGCTTATTTGCACCAGGTGGTTTAGACAAAATGATTGACCGTACTGACAAAACACCTTCATTAGAAGAGATGACAAATACCGCGATTGAGCGCTTGAACAAAAATAAAGACGGTTTCTTCTTAATGGTCGAAGGTAGTCAAATTGATTGGGCTGGACATGATAATGATATTGTCGGTGCAATGAGTGAAATGGAAGACTTCGAAAAAGCGTTTAAAGCAGCAATTGAGTTTGCGAAAAAAGATAAGAACACATTAGTTGTTGCAACTGCAGACCATGCTACTGGCGGATTATCTTTAGGTGCGAATGGTGAGTATAACTTTAAAGTAGATCCGATTAAAGCTGCGAAACGTACGCCAGACTTTATGGCAAATGAGATTGTAAAAGGTGCAAATGTAGAAGAAACATTGAAAAAGTATATTGATCTACAATTAACACCAGAAGAAATTAAAGCTGTAAATGATATAGCTCCATCAAAAGATGTAACAAAGATTGATAATGCAATTGAAGATATCTTCAATAAGCGTTCGGTTACAGGTTGGACAACGGGTGGACATACAGGTGAAGATGTGAACGTATATGCATTCGGACCAGGTAAATACTTATTCTCTGGCGTTCAAGAGAATACAAATATAGCTAAACGTGTCTTTGACATCGTTGGCGGCGGCGCTCCGAATAAAGGAAGACGCTAATTATAAATGAAAGTGAGGCGAAATGCCTCACTTTTCTTTTTAGGAGATGGAAAGATGAGCGTTTTTTTAGGGAAATTAAGATTCCTTCTAGTATTCGTATTATTGCTAGTTGGATGTCAATCTCAAGAGAATAATATAGAACAAAAATCTGCTGGGAAAACTGAGGAAAAGGTACATATAACGAAAGAAGAAGAGAAATCCATTCAAGATGTTATTGAGGCATTTGTACGGACGACGAATGAAAAAAATCTTGCTGAACATATGGAGTTATTTTCAAAGAAGATGCCTAGTGCTGAAGACTTAAAAACACAAAAGGAAGCGGCATTTCAAAAGGGAAATAAGAAAATAGAGTTAGAACATATGAATATGAAAGCTCTTAAAGGTGGGCTTGTTATTGTTGAAACGGAGGAAAAAGAAGTAGATGGAGAGGTTACTCTTCAGAAGAAAATGCAGTACGCACTTGGAAAAGAAGAAGAAGGGTGGAAGATTGAAGAGGTTCGTATGATAGAGAAGAAATAAAAAGGTTCTCATAGGAGAGAACCTTTTTATAGTGGTAATAAAATTTGATTTGAACATGCTTCAATGTCATCAATATCTTGACGGATTGTTGCCATCTTATTATCGAGGTCTTCAGCTTTCATAGCAGCGTCATGTAGTTCATCTTTCAAATAGTCAGGTATATTTCCTTCATATTTGTAGTAAAGCTTATGTTCTAAACTTGCCCAAAAGTCCATGGCAAGTGTACGTAATTGAATTTCTGCAAAGACATCTTTCGTACCAGAATTTAGTGACAATGGATATTTAATAATCATATGCAAACTTTTATAGCCATTTCCTTTTGGATTAGCAATATAATCTTTTACTTCTACAATTTCCATGTCTCCACGATTTTCAATAACTTCTTTTAAATGATAAATATCTTCTACAAAGCAACATGTAATACGGATGCCAATAATATCTTGTAATTGTGTTTGAGCATTTTCAACTGTTGGTGATAAGTTTTTACGCTCAAGCTTCCTAATGATACTTTCGGGTTGTTTAAGTCTTGTTTTTATATGTTCAAACGGGTTGTAGTCTTCTAAAAATTGAGCTTCCCGGTTCATAATTTCAAATTTAGTTTTTAACTCTTCTAAAGCGAATGTATAAGGTAATACAAAAGCTTTCCAGTAGTTAACTGTTGATTGGTTATATTCCATTTCTATACACACCTTTTCTTATTTACAAGTGAAGTTGTTATTATACTAAACACCAAATCATGTAGGCGCAAGCAGCAAATGATGAGATCATAAAGCGATATTTAGTTTTCATCTTTTCAACCCCTTTCAAATGAAATTATATATGAATAAACGTCATTGTTAGTAATTTCGCTATGTACAATTCTTATAGTAATAGATTCATGTGAAATTCGTATGAACTAATTGTTTCAGCTTTTTGTCTTTTTGCTAATGACTTTTGGTTTTGTTTGTTATAATTACCTTAAATTGTAATAAAGGAGAGGGTATGATGAATCCAAAAGATAAAAAAAGAAAAGAGCAAGTGGCCCATATTATTGAAATTCCAGATGAATATAGGCTTGTTGTAGATGATCAAGAAGGAGTGGATGATCCGTATCATCTATTATGGTGGGGGCATAAAGAGGATGAGGAGAAAAAGATACAAATTACATTAAATAGGCATACTGGTAATTTATTTGAATTCAGGATAGATGATGAAAATTATTTTTCGAGTGATAAAGAAGTGATAGAGGAGAATAAGGCAAGAGAGATTGCAAATGTATTTATAAAAAAATATGTGGAAGAAGAATTAGAATTTTATACATATGTGTCAGTTAAGGATGACTGGCGTGGTTGGAAAGAAATAAATTATATGCAGGAAGTGAATGGATATCCATTGCCGAATACAGGATGTGTTGTGCGAATTCATCCTTCAGGTAATGTTGTACATTTTCATTACAATGGACAAAAAGCTATAGAGAAAAAACCGTTATGGCCAATTGAAATTGTTGAGGAGAACGTCGTTTTAGAAATTTTGAGAGCTAGACAAGATATGAGACTTGTATTTGTGGATTTAACACATTCTTCATGTAAATATGAAAATGGTGAGGAAGTAAAAGGCTATCATCTTGTATATGAACCAGAACCTAGTCATGCGTTTATTGATGCAAGTACAGGTAAAGATTTATTTGACCCAGGTCATTATAAATTGCCTCCAACTGTAGCTGTTGAAAAACCGAAAAAAGTTAGTCAACAAGATGATATATTCGATTTATTTGACTGGGATAAAGAAAGTTTTACAAAAGTGGCTGAGACAGAAAATGAAGATGGAATAAGGATGAAATTTGTTTCGAAAGAGGAATTACAAAAACAGAAAGAAGAAAAGAATCCATATTTAATGAATGAATTCTTTAAAAAGCATTTACCGATGTTAAAATATAATAATTTAGTTGGCATTACGATTGATAAATCAACCAATGAATTAATTGGTTTTATAAAACTGGCAGACGATAAAGAAGTAAAACAAATACTGTCTAGAGAGGAATGTTTACAAAAAGCACTTCAATTTTTAGAACATGTTATTCCAGATGTTACACAATATCTTCGCCTTTGGGATGAGCGTGACGAAGATGAAGGGATTGAAAGATTTGTCTTTTCAGTATATGTGAATGAAATTCCGATAGAGTATAGGGAATTCATGGTCAACATTAATACAGAAAATGGTGCTGTGATGCACTACTCGGGAAAACCTAGCAATATAATAGAAGAGTTACTTGCACATGAAACAGCACCAAAAGTAACAAAAGAAAAAGCGTTAGAAATATATAAAGAGGTCATTCGAGTAAAATTAGAATGGTGTATAGATCATGATGCAGAGGAAATGAAATATAAACTGCTGTATAAACAAACGAGGAGTGAAAATCATAAAGAATCCGTCGATTGTAGTCGGAAAATTCGTTACATAGATGCGCATACTGGAGAGAAAATTTGGAGTGAATATTAGTAAAAGCCAATCGATACGTTTCGATTGGCTTTTACTATGTTTATAGAAAAATTTAATGATTAGCGTTGAGTGGTTTAAGAATGCCATTAAGTTAAGAGTTCCATATTTACATCGTACAGACACAAACAACCTCATGCCCACATACACATAGTAAAGACCACTATTTTGGCGGAGGTGAAAGGTTTGAGTCTATTCGCCGCAATTGGATATATGGTTCGAGAAGTGTTTGTATTTGTTTCTTATGTGAAGAACAATGCGTTCCCGCAGCCGTTATCATCAGATGATGAGAGAAAGTACTTAGAGTTAATGGAGCAAGGTGATGCTCAAGCGAGAAATCTTTTAATTGAACATAATTTACGGCTTGTAGCTCATATTGTTAAGAAATTCGAAAACACCGGTGAAGATGCAGAAGATTTAATTTCAATTGGTACCATTGGGCTTATTAAAGCGATTGAAAGCTATTCAGCAGGGAAAGGAACTAAGCTTGCAACATATGCAGCACGCTGTATCGAAAATGAAATTTTGATGCATTTACGTGTGCTGAAGAAAACGAAAAAAGACGTTTCACTTCATGATCCGATTGGGCAAGATAAAGAGGGTAATGAAATATCGCTTATTGATATATTAAAATCAGAATCTGAAGATGTAATTGATATGATTCAGCTTAGTATGGAGTTAGAAAAAATTAAAGAGTATATCGATATTTTGGACGAACGAGAGAAAGAAGTAATTGTGAAGCGTTTTGGACTTGGGCTTGATAAAGAGAAAACACAGAGGGAGATTGCGAAGGCACTCGGTATTTCAAGAAGCTACGTATCGCGAATTGAAAAGCGTGCTTTAATGAAAATGTTCCATGAATTTGTGCGGGCTGAGAAAGAGAAAAAAGCAAAAGAATAATGTGTATTGTAAGCAGCTACACTTTAAAAGTGGCTGCTTTTCTTTCGGGAAAACGGAAAGAAAACGAGCTGTTCTAAGAAGAAATACATGTTCACTGTTGAAAATGGCGGGTTCTATCTGTAATATTAGAAGGTGCTAAACAATTTAAGAATAAAAATTATACTTAGTCTTTCTTCGTGTATAACGAGACGGCTCCATTCTATATGTGGGAATAAGAACCAATTTTACATATGATATAGAGAGAAAAGAAGGGGAAACTAAAGTTATAGGCTGATTAGGAGGTTTCGTAATTTGCGACGGACATTATATCGACTTATGATCGAACTTACAAATGGTCGTTTTACTTCTTATATATTACGTAAATTTGCACAATCTCGTTTGAGCTCTATCATTATTCCATCGTATGTGAAAGTTTTTCAAATTAATCAAGATGAGATGGAAAAGGGTTTGAAGGAATATGGAACATTGCATGATTTATTTACACGTAGGCTAAAAGAAGGAAAGCGTAGTATTGATACTGATGCATCGAGTATCGTTAGTCCTGTTGATGGTGTTTTTGCTGATCAAGGTCCTATTGAGGATACAAAAACATTCGATATAAAAGGAAAGCGTTATTCAATTGTGGATATGCTAGGTAATGAAGAGCGTGCAAAGCGATATGCAGGCGGTACATATATGGTGATTTATTTGAGTCCAAGTCATTATCATCGTATTCATAGCCCGCTTTCTGGCTCTGTGACTGAAAGATTTGTACTCGGTAGAAAATCATATCCGGTAAATGCAGCGGGTATGGAGTATGGGAAAGAACCATTGTCAAAAAATTATCGCTCTGTTACAGAAGTAAATAGTGGCGGCGAACATATGGCACTTGTAAAAGTAGGTGCTATGTTTGTTAATAGTATCGAGCTCCTTCATGAAAGAAGTACTGTTCAAAAAGGTGAAGAGATGGCATACTTTACATTTGGCTCAACAGTTGTTTTATTATTTGAAAAAGATATGATTAAAGCAGTGCAGGAATTGACAAGTGGGCAAGAGCTGCGTCTTGGTGAAAAAATTGCAACCCGAGTATCTCATAAGTAAAGAAAAGGTTTTATAATATACTTATGAAGCTCTAATTAAGAAATGTGGACAAAGATGCTTAATGAAGAAATCCCCTAGATGGGAGTACTTGTTTATTCGAGAGCCATCGCAGGATGGCTCTTTTTACAGGTCAATCAGCAATCTATATGTACTCAAGAAGATTTGACGAGCTTGTCCTCTAACGAGCGTCTAATAATTTCTTGTTTTATAAGTAAAATGAAGTCGGGATTTAATTTTAGTTCTTTTGCTTTATAATAAGACTCAGTGAGTAAATCAGTAGATAACTGTTCCATGTGTTTTGTTTTCAAGGTGAGTCACCTCCTAATAATATAAGGATTGATTCGTTGTTGCATTTAATGTACCAAAAAAATATGACAGTCACAAACAAGAGGTTATCCACATAACTCAGTGGATAAAATGTGAATAGATTGTTAGTAAATTCCAAATTGACTGAAAAATTAACGTGGAAAGTGTGTACAAGTTTATCCACAGGTTATCTATCGAAAAATGTTGTCGAAAAATTTTATGGGAAATCCTCAAAGAGGTGAAAGAAATTGAAGTTATTTTTACCAAATGAATATGTGAAAAATATATATCATATTCAACCAGAAGATTTGAAAAAGCGTGGAATTAAAGGAGTTATTACTGATTTAGATAACACTTTAATTGAATGGGATCGTCCAAACGCAACGCCACAGCTTGAAGAGTGGTTTTTGAAAATGAAAGAAAATGATATTCAAGTAACGGTCGTTTCAAATAACAACGAGCAACGCGTTAAAGACTTCGCTGACCCATTAGGTATTCCGTTTATTCATAGTGCGCGCAAACCGTTTGTTCGCGCATTTAAGCGTGCGATACATGAGATGCACCTGCAGCCAGATGAAGTTGTAGTAATTGGAGATCAGTTACTAACGGATGTGCTCGGCGGGAATCGTGTGGGACTTCATACAATTTTAGTTGTACCGGTAGCGCAAACGGACGGATTGGTGACACGATTTAATCGGAAAATTGAACGAAGAATTATGAGAAACATGAAGAAAAAAGGCTTAATTAACTGGGAGGAATAAAGTTTGACTGAAACAATTAAATGTATTGGTTGCGGTGTAGAAATTCAAACAGAAAATAAAAATGAAGTAGGATACGCTCCTGTATCATCTTTAGAAAAAGAACAAGTAATTTGCCAACGTTGTTTTCGTTTGAAACATTATAACGAAATTCAAGATGTATCTTTAACAGATGATGATTTCCTTCGTATTTTGAACGGAATTGGACAATCAGACGCACTAGTGGTTAAAATCGTAGATATTTTCGATTTCAATGGTAGCTGGTTACCGGGCTTACATCGTTTTGTAGGGAACAATAAAGTATTACTTGTAGGGAATAAGGCTGACTTAATTCCAAAGTCAGTTAAGCATGATAAAGTAAAACATTGGATGCGCTATAGTGCAAAGCAACTTGGTTTAAAACCAGAAGATGTCTTTTTAATTAGTGCAGCTAAAGGACAAGGAATCGCTGAACTTGCTGATGCAATTGAGCATTACCGCGAAGGTAAAGATGTTTATGTTGTTGGATGTACGAATGTTGGTAAATCAACATTTATTAATCGTATGATTAAAGAGTTTAGTGATGAGACTGAGAATGTAATTACAACATCACATTTCCCAGGAACAACGCTTGATTTAATTGATATCCCATTAGACGAAACGTCATCTTTATACGATACACCAGGTATTATTAATCATCATCAAATGGCGCATTATGTTGGGAAACAAAGCTTAAAGCTTATTACACCGACTACAGAAGTTAAGCCAATGGTATTCCAATTAAATGAAGAACAAACATTATTCTTTGGTGGATTAGCACGATTTGATTATGTGAGTGGGGGCCGTCGTGCATTCACTTGTCATTTCTCAAACCGTTTAACAATCCATCGTACAAAGCTTGAAAAGGCTGATGAATTGTACGAAAAACACGCTGGAGAATTATTGAATCCACCGACACCAGAAGAATTAGAAAATATGCCTAAGTTTGTGAAATATGAATTTAATATTCGTGAGCCGAAAACGGATGTTGTATTCTCTGGATTGGGCTGGGTTACTGTAAATGAATCAGGAGCGAAAATTGTTGCTCATGTACCAAAAGGAGTAAGTGTTTCATTACGTAAATCTTTAATTTAATATGGAGAGGGATTTATGAAACAATTATATGGTGTAATCGGAAATCCAATTGGACATTCATTATCACCCGTTATGCATAACGATGCATTTGAACACTTGAATATGGATGCCCATTATCATGCGTTTCTTGTAGAAGAAGAAGCGCTAGGGGAAGCAGTAAAAGGTTTGAAAGCATTAGGTATTTCAGGATTTAATGTAACGACTCCGCACAAAGTTGCAATTATGGAGTACTTGGATGAGATTGCCCCGTTAGCAAGGCAAATCGGTGCGGTAAATACAGTAGTTCATCGAGATGGAAAATTGATTGGGTATAATACAGATGGAATTGGTTTTGTTCGTGCCCTGCAGTCAATTAGTGAAGATCCACTTCAAGAGAAACGTATTTTATTAATCGGTGCAGGTGGTGCTAGCCGAGCTATTTACTTCTCGCTTGCCGATGTAGGTGTGAAAGAAATTGATATTGCTAATCGTACGAGAGATAAGGCGAAAAACCTTATCTCTGGGTGCATGGCAAATGTTAATTCGCATGCTCTATCGTTAGAATGTGCAGCAGAAAATCAAGGGGAATATGATATTATCATCCAAACAACAACGATAGGTATGCATCCACATGTTGAGTATACGCCGCTGGAAATTCGTTCATTGAAACAAGGAACGATTGTTTCTGATATTATTTATAATCCATTTGAGACGAAAATTTTAGGCGATGCGAAAGAACAAGGTGCAATAATTCAAAATGGAATCGATATGTTCGTTTATCAAGGTGCACTTGCGTTTGAAATGTGGACAGGGTGTGTGCCGAATATTGATAGAATGAAACAATTAGTAATGAGAGAGCTTGGAGGCTAATTATATGTTAACAGGAAAACAAAAAAGATTTTTACGTGCAAAGGCACATCATTTAACACCGATTTTTCAAGTTGGAAAAGGTGGCGTGAATGAAAATATGGTGAAACAAATTGGAGAAGCATTAGAAGTTCGTGAACTATTTAAAGTGAGCGTATTACAAAACTGTGAATTTGATCGTAGTGAAGTTGCAGAAGAGCTTGCACAAGGTGCACGAGCTGAAATCGTTCAAGTAATCGGAAGCACAATTGTTTTATACAAAGAATCAAGAGAGAATAAGCAGATTAAGCTTCCTCGATAAAAGATATACGTGAGTTATTTCGTAATGGACGCTTGATATGTAGAAAGCGAAACCAATTGAACTTTTATTAACAGTGGGCTCTCTTCGAATTTGTATGGGGAGAGTTGCTGTATGTAAAAGGAAGGGGCGTTTCTTTTGAGAAAAATTGGCATTATTGGTGGCACGTTTGATCCACCTCATAATGGACATTTGTTAATTGCAAATGAAGTGTATCATGCTTTAGGGTTGGAAGAGGTATGGTTTTTGCCGAATCAAATTCCACCGCACAAGCAAGGACGTAACATTACGAGTGTGAAAAGTCGATTAAACATGCTGCAAATAGCGATTGAGGAAGAAGCATACTTTTCAATTTGTTTAGAAGAGCTAGACAGAGAAGGCCCATCTTATACGTACGATACTATGGTACAATTAACGGAGAAGTATCCGGATGTGCAGTTTCACTTTATTATTGGCGGAGACATGGTTGAGTATTTGCCGAAGTGGTATAACATTGAAAAGTTACTTAAGCTTGTGACTTTCGTTGGAGTTGCAAGACCAGGTTATACATTACATACGCCTTATGATATCGTAAAAGTGGAAATTCCGGAGTTTGCAGTTTCTTCTTCTCTGTTACGTGAGAGATATATGACGAAGAAAACGTGCAAATATTTACTCCCCGAAAAAGTACAGGTATATATCGAGAGGGATGGGTTGTATGAATCGTGAGGAAGCACTTAGTATTGTCAAACAACAAATGCATGAAAAACGTTATATACACACGGTTGGTGTAATGGAAACAGCGATTGAACTTGCCAGATTATATGGTGTAGATGAGAAAAAGGCAGAGACGGCTGCTATATTTCACGATTATGCAAAATGTAGGGCGATTCCAGAAATGGAAGAGATTATTAAGAGAGAAGCTTTGCCAAAGGATCTACTGCACTATAACAAAGAGTTATGGCATGCACCTGTTGGGGCATACTTAGTAGAAAAAGAAGTAGGCATTACTGATCCTGAAATTCTACAAGCTATTACATATCATACAAGTGGTCATGAAAAAATGACAATGTTAGATAAAGTTATTTATGTAGCAGATTACATTGAACCAGGACGTAAGTTTCCTGGTGTGGAAGAAGCGAGGAAACTCGCATATAAAGATATAAATCAAGCTTTACTGTTTGCTTTAAAGCGAACAATTCAATTTTTAATGGAAAAAGATCAAACGATTTATCCATTAACATTCCAAACATACAATGAAGTTATCAAGGAGGAAATTAATAAATGAAAGATAAAGAGTTATTAGTATTAGCGGCAAAAGCAGCTGATGATAAGAGAGCAGAAGATATGGTTGTACTAAATATGCAAGGTATTTCACCGATTGCAGACTATTTTATTATTTGTCACGGAAATTCAGACAAGCAAGTACAAGCAATTGCACGTGAAATTAAAGCGAAGGCACATGAGTTCGAAATTAACGTACAACGTATGGAAGGCTTTGATGAAGCACGTTGGGTTTTAGTAGACCTTGGTGATGTGGTTGCTCATGTATTCCATAAAGATGAGCGTAATCACTATAATTTAGAGCGTCTATGGGGCGATGTGCCGCGTGAAGATATTGCAGATGAGCTAGATCAATGAAATACGAACAATTTGCTTTGCTGTATGACGAACTGATGAATGATGTCCCTTATGATAAATGGGTGGAATTCACAGAGGAAAGTTTACAACAGGCATCTATGAAAGAGGCAAGAATCCTTGACGTAGCATGTGGAACTGGTAACGTAACACTTCCGCTTGTGCGAAAAGGTTATGACTTAATTGGTGTAGATCTTTCGGAAGAAATGTTAACTGTCGCGCAGCAAAAATTGGGGGGAGAAGGCTATTTTATTCCTTTTTACCAACAAGACATGAGAGAGCTCGATGTTCCTGGTGAATTTGATTGTGTGACAATCTTTTGTGACTCATTAAATTACGTATTGCAAGAAGATGGAGTGCAAGAAACATTTAGAAGAGTTTTCCACCATTTACGTCAGGATGGCTTGTTTTTATTCGATGTACACTCTTTATATAAAATACATCACGTATTTCAAAATGAAACATATACAGTGAACGGCGAAGAAATATCACTTATTTGGAACTGCTTCCCTGGAGAAGAATCAGATAGTGTGGAACATGATTTGACATTCTTTGTACAAGATTCAGAAGAAGATGTGTATCATCGTTTTGACGAATGTCACGTGCAACGTGCGTATTCGGTTGAAGTGTTAACAAAATGGCTTGAAGAAGCTGGGTTTACAGTGCTTCGCGTCACAGGTGACTTTGAACGAATTGAAGTGACAGAACAAACAGAGCGCATCTTTTTTATGGCGAAGAAGAATGGATAAAAGAAAAGCAACCGATAAGGTTGCTTTTGTTTTATAGAAAAGATGTAGTTTTAGTTCTAGAAAAATAAAAAGATGATATGTGTAAAGTGTAAAAATGCTAGTTTTAGTGAAAATGTAGCATGAAAAAGATAAGTATTAATAAAAGGGTTTGGGATTACGATGGCGTATTTATTATGTGTGTTTATTGAATTGCTGCTCAACGCATTTTAAATCTTCATCAAATTTCTCATGTGTCCGTTCGATTAATTTATGAAACATATCCCCAACGTGCTCTTCTAAAATACGAATACCTTCTCCTGTAACACCGCCTTTAACGCATACCTTTTCTTGTAAAGTAGGTAATGTGAAAATTTCTTTTTCGAGTAATTTCCCCATTCCAATGACCATTTCACTTACTAAAGTAGTGGCTTCTTCATGTGTAATATTTGTTTTATCTACAGCAGCGTTAATGAAACATTGTAATAAATAACTAAAAAAAGCAGGGCCGCAGCTTGCTATATCAGATGAAACGCGCGTTATATCTTCTTCTATAACAAGGGGAGTAGAAATGTTTTTGAATAGACGAAGTAGTTTTTGTTGCCATTCTTCAGAGCAGTTATTTCCAAATGTAAATAGTGATGCGCCGGATAAGGCGCGGTTTGTGATGCTTGGAATGATACGAGCGACGTGGCAAGGTATAAGTGTTTCTAATTGTGATGGAGATATGGGGCTTGTGATAGAAACTAAGCAATCTTCGTCTGAAAAATGGTCAGCGTATTTTTGTAGAATAGGGTATATGTCTATCGGTTTTACGCAAATGAAAATAAGCTGGGATTGTTCGATTACCTCTTGGATTGTTTTGGCTATATGAACAGAAGGGTATTTTTCTTTTATATGATATGCTTTGGCAGGCGTCCGATTAATAATAGTAAGGCACGAAGGTTTGACAGCACGGGTTTCTAAAAATGCATCGATTAGTATATTCCCCATGTTCCCTGTCCCTATAATTCCTATGTTCAATGTTTCATCCCTCCTTCGTAACAGCTTTCTCCTAAACAATATGAATGATGTTATAAATTTATGATTAGAGGTGTAAAATGGTGTGGGATTTTCCGAAAAAATGGTTGGGATTAGTGGTTATTATTGGCACTTTGATTTTTCTTTTTTTCTGGAAAACGAATCAGCAAACAGAGCGATCGCTCATTACAACGGAAGTTCAAGTGAAAGATGTGGAGAAAAAAAGTAAACCGAAAGTATTGGATACAAAGGAGCAGAAAAAAATAATTATAATTGATGTGAAAGGGGCGGTTTTTAAAGAGGGTGTGTATGAAATGAAGGAAGGGGACCGGGTGAAGGAGGCGGTTGAAAAAGCTGGTGGTTTGTTGCCGGAGGCAGATGTGAAGAAAGTGAATTTGGCGCAAATGGTCCAAGACCAAATGCTTCTTTATGTTCCTAACAAGAATGATCCAGTGCAAGAAGGGGCTACTTTTTCAAAAAGCGAGGGTAAAGTGCAAATAAATACAGCTTCTAAAGAGCAACTTGAAAAAATAACAGGCATTGGTTCTCGGAAAGCGGAAAGTATTTTGAAATACCGAGAAGAACATGGTCCGTTTCAGAAAATAGAAGATTTATTAGAAATTGATGGGATTGGTGCGAAGTCTTTAGAGAAAATAAAAGATCAAATTATTATTCCATAAAAGATTGACGAAGTTTTTCTTTTTTCGCTACACTACAAGTAGACAAAAAAGAAGGTGAAAAATATGGAACGAATTTCATGGGATCAATATTTTATGACGCAAAGCCATCTACTATCTTTACGTAGTACATGTACAAGGCTTGCGGTAGGAGCGACAATCGTTCGTGATAAACGAATTATTGCTGGTGGATATAACGGTTCAATTAAAGGTGGTGTGCATTGTATAGACGATGGTTGCTATGTCATTGATAATCATTGCGTTCGTACAATTCATGCTGAAATGAATGCTTTATTGCAATGTGCGAAATTTGGTGCAAAAACAGAGGAAGCGGAAATTTATGTCACACATTTTCCTTGTTTGCAGTGCTGTAAGGCGATTATTCAAAGTGGTGTTACAGCGGTTTATTATGCACAGGACTATAAAAATCATCCGTATGCCGTAGAGTTATTTGAACAAGCGAGTGTAACAGTAAAGCACGTTCCGCTAGAATACGATATTACATCGCTAGAGGAACAAGAGCGTCATTTACAGCTAAAGGAATTATTCGCAGCTTTAGAAAAAGATAATTTATCAATGGAAGAATTACAGCGTGTATTCACTAAAGCGAAAATGATGCTATAAGGAGTGAGTATGAGTTGAATGGGCAATGGGGCTATGTTGCAATCTCGTTTATAATTGGGATTGCAATTACCTTTTCCGCATCGCATTTGTTGGCTGCTTGTTGTTTCGTTTGTTATGTTTTATTTTGTTTATATCGTACTTCGCGTAAAACCTTCATATTTTGTATAATAGCGTGTTTTAGTGGCGTTATGTACACCACGTATGTTCAGAGTCTAAATAAGCCGCTAGGGGATTCCTATGAAGTTACACGAGGGGTCGTGCAAAATACACCTCTAATTAATGGGGATCGTCTCTCTTTTCAAATTGAAGATCAGAATAAAAACTTAGTGCAGTTAAATTATAAAATACAATCTGCTTCGGAAAAGAAGCAGTTGCAACAATTACATGCAGGTATATCGTGTACATTTAAAGGGGAGGTGAAAGAACCACAAACTGCCCGGAATTTTCATGTTTTTGATTATCGTAATTATTTATATCAGCAAAAAATACATTTTATATTTGATGTGACATACATTTCTGAATGTCACAAAACATCGTTGTCACTCGTGCAATGGATTTTTCTTCTCAGGCAACAAACAATCTCGAAAGTTACAGAAATGTTCCCGGAACAATCAGGTGCATTTATGAACGCATTATTATTTGGAGATCGACAACAAATGACGTTTGAAGTAGAAGAGCAATATCAACAATTTGGTCTTATACATTTGTTAGCAATTTCAGGATCGCATATCGTATTATTAATGGTTATAATGTATTTTGTTTTGCTAAGAAGTGGTGTGACGAAAGAGATAGCAACAGTATGCCTTATAGTTTGCATTCCTCTGTATATGATCATAGCTGGGGCGTCGCCATCTGTTGTGAGGGCTTCTATAACAGGAGTTTTATTATTGGTAGCTTTCATGTGCTCTGTTCGCTTATCTAGTCTAGACGCCTTAAGTATAACGGCTATATGTATGCTTATATACGATCCGTATCTTATTTTCAACATTGGATTTCAATTCTCATTTGTAGGTAGTTTTTCTTTACTACTATCTGCGCCGATATTATTAGGGTGTAGTAATGGGATAGTTCGAAATTCTATTTACATTTCTATAATTTCACAGCTCGCTAGTACCCCCATCTTGTTATATCATTTTGGTTATTTTTCTCCTTATAGCATTTTCCTCAATCTTATATATGTTCCTTTTCTATCCATTATTGTATTGCCGTGTAGCATCATTGTTCTTATATGTATGCCGGTTATTCCATTTTTCGCAAAAGGAATTGCATATGTACTTTCACTATGTTTAACCATTTCTAATGATTTTCTAAGTTACTGTGAAAGTTTCCCTTTCATCCGACTTACTTTTGGTAAAACTCCTTTATTTCTTGTGGCTATATATTGTTTTAGTATCGTTAGTATATTTGTGATTTGGGAAAGGGTAATAACGAAAAAAATTTTGTGCATAGTTGTGGGTGTGTTTCTTTTTATTAGTACTTGTCATTATGTATATCCATATTTTCGCGAAAGTGGGAGTGTTACATTTCTTGATGTTGGACAGGGAGATGCGATATTAATTCGTCTTCCATACGATAAAGAGGTTTATCTTATTGATACAGGAGGAGCCCTTTCTGTCAAGAAGGAAGCGTGGCAACAGAAAAAGCATGAATTTTCTGTTGGGCATGATATTCTTGTTCCTTTTTTACAAAAAGAAGGTATAAAAACGATTGATAAATTAATTGTAACGCACGGAGATGCGGATCATATAGGTGCTGCGCTGGATTTGCTGTCATCTATTATTGTAAAAGAAGTTGTATTTGGGAGAAAGGAACAAGATGCTGTATTGGAAAAAGTGGTGAAGAAAAAGGCGTTAGAAAAGAGCATGAAGATAAGTGTAGTAGGAGAAGGGGAAGGTTGGAGGGTAAATGAAGCGGAATTTTTCGTATTAGCTCCAAAGGGGAAAGAAAAGGGAGAAAATGACTCTTCGATTGTACTATGGGCCAGACTAGGGGGACTAACATGGCTATTTACGGGTGATCTAGAAGAAGAAGGAGAAAAGTTTATAGTATCAACATATCCTGATTTGCGGGCTAATATTTTAAAAGTTGCCCACCATGGGAGTAAAACATCGTCTACAGATCCATTTTTAAGCCTTGTACAGCCTGCTGTAGCGATTATTTCTGTGGGGGAGCGTAATAGGTATGGGCACCCGCATAAGGAAGTTATAGAGCGTTTTAAGAAGATGGGTATTGATATATGGCGTACGGATAAGCAAGGTGCTATTTCCTATGTTTTTAATGGAGAAAAAGGAACCTTTCAAAGTAAAATCACATATGATGAAACACATAGAAGATGAAAAAAAGAAGACTGCCGTTAAGCAGCAGCCTTTAAGAACCGATGAATTTAATAACAGTTGCAATAATGAAAAGTGTTGCGAAAAAACCAAATGAGACGATAAATCCTACCCCTGAATCAATAGCGTCATTGCGTTTACTTTGAACGTTTTGTTCAAAATCATTCATTTAGAATCCCTCCCCAACATTCCATTTTAGTATAAAATATTGTCAGAAAAAAATCTACAATTTCCATATGAAGTGAAATAGAGTATTTGTATACTTTTTCTAGTTAGTTAAGTAGCGTGAATTTTTCATTTCCAATCATGTTAACAGTTGGCACTTATACTAAGATTATTATTGTAAATAATAAAGGGAAGGTGATTACCGCACACCAATAAGAAATCCGGGGCTTATTGCGTGGCGTTTTATATAAATAAAGGGGCGAGTTATAAAGACCGTCCCTTTGTACTTGTAAAACAAAAGCTAGGGCATTAGTATAAATATATATTGCCAAGTTAGGGAGTAGGAAAAAATATGAGTGATATACATAAGAAGATTAAAAAGAAACAGTTCGCTCCGTTGTATGTACTGTATGGAACGGAAGCCTATTTTATAAATGAAACGATAAAGCTTATTACAACGGAAGCGCTTGAAGAGGAAGATCGAGAGTTTAATGTTGTGACATACGATTTGGAAGAAGCGTATTTAGAAGATGTAGTTGAGGATGCGCATACGCTTCCTTTTTTTGGAGAGCGTAAAGTTATATTAATAAAATCACCACTATTTTTAACGGCACAAAAAGAAAAATTAGAACAAAATATAAAAATTTTAGAAGAATATATTGGGGAGCCATCTCCTTTTTCTATTCTTGTTTTTGTTGCGCCTTATGAAAAATTAGACGAACGAAAAAAAATTACAAAACTATTAAAGAAAACAGCGGATGTAATAGAAGCAAATGCGATGCAAGTGCAGGATGTTCAGAAGTGGATTGTTTCTCGTGCGGATGAGGTGCATGTGCATATTGATAATGCAGCTGTTAGTTTATTGTTAGAGCTTGTGGGAAGTAATGTAACAATGTTGGCGAAGGAAATGGACAAGTTAACGTTATACGTCGGTATGGGCGGAGAAATTACGCCAAAACTTGTCACGGAACTTGTGCCGAAATCTGTTGAGCAAAACGTGTTTGCTTTAACAGAAAAAGTGGTGAAAAAAGATATCGCTGGTGCGATGCAAATTTTAGACGGATTATTTACACAGCAGGAAGAACCGATTAAATTGCTCGCTTTATTAGTAAGTCAGTTCCGCTTGCTACATCAAGTGAAAGAGTTGCAACAGCGTGGTTACGGACAAAATCAAATCGCGTCCCATATTGGTGTACATCCGTACCGGGTAAAGTTGGCGATGAATCAAACGAAGTTTTTCTCTTTTGAAGAATTAAAAAAAGTTATTATAGAATTGGCGGAAGCTGATTATAGTATGAAGACTGGAAAGATGGATAAGAAACTTGTGCTTGAGTTTTTCTTAATGCGGTTAAATCATATGTAGTGACACAAAAAAGTTCACGTACTTAGTACGTGAACTTTTTTGTGTATATAAAAAACGATCCGAATGGATCGTTTTTTAAACGCCTTACGCGTTTACTTGTTTCGCTAAGCGAGATTTTTGACGAGCTGCAGCGTTTTGGTGGATAAGACCTTTACGAGCTGCTTTGTCAAGTTTTTTAGAAGCAGTTTTGAAAGCTTCTTTAGCATTTTCAAGATCGTTATTAGTAACTAAAGTTTCTACAGTTTTAACAGCAGTACGCATGTCAGACTTGATAGAAGCGTTATGTGAACGACGCTCTTCGCTAAGTTTAGCGCGTTTGATAGCAGATTTGATGTTTGCCATACTTTTCACCTCCCTGGTGCAATCGAATGACTCGATTCTTACATAGAACAAGTGATATTTTATCAAACGGTGAAGAGAATTGCAATAGTATATCAATGAAATTTCACGTAAAGGAAAGAATGACCTAATATAACTTGGGGAAATCTAACGATATTTACTATGAATTACGGAGGAGATACGATGAAAGAACCATTAGATTTAAGTAAATATAGTGTTAGAACTGACCTTGCTGTAGAGGCGCACCAAATGCTACAAGAGCGCCAAGAAGAACAAAAAGGGATACAGGGAGTTATTGTAAAAGAGAGGGAAGAAGAGGGAGTTACAATTACAAAAGTAACTATTGATGAAATTGCATCTGAGTCGATGGGGAAAAAACCTGGAAGTTATTTAACTCTTGAGGTGCAAGGCATACGACAACAAGATACGGAACTTCAGCAAAAGGTAGAGCGTATTTTTGCAAAAGAATTTTCTTATTTCTTAGAAGAGGTTGGAGTTTCAAAAGAAGCGAGTTGTTTAATCGTAGGTCTTGGGAATTGGAATGTAACGCCGGATGCACTCGGACCGATAGTTGTAGAGAACGTACTGGTGACGAGACATTTGTTTAAATTGCAGCCTGAAAGTGTGGAAGAAGGGTTTAGACCTGTTAGTGCCATTCGTCCAGGGGTAATGGGAATTACAGGGATTGAAACGAGCGATGTCATTTACGGAATTATTGAGAAGACAAAACCAGACTTTGTCATCGCAATTGATGCATTAGCTGCGCGTTCTATTGAACGAGTAAATAGTACGATACAAATTTCTGATACAGGAATTCATCCAGGATCTGGTGTTGGGAATAAGCGTAAGGAACTAAGTAAAGAAACATTAGGTATTCCTGTTATCGCAATTGGTGTGCCAACTGTGGTAGATGCTGTTTCGATTACGAGTGATACAATTGATTTTATTTTGAAACATTTTGGCCGGGAACTGAAAGAAGGAAACAAACCGTCACGCTCTTTATTGCCAGCAGGTTTTACATTTGGAGAAAAGAAAAAATTAACAGAAGAAGATATGCCAGATGAAAAGAGTCGAAATATGTTTTTAGGAGCTATTGGTACGTTAGAAGAAGAAGAAAAGAGAAAGTTAATTTATGAAGTGTTATCTCCTCTTGGTCATAATTTAATGGTAACTCCAAAAGAAGTAGATGCGTTTATTGAGGATATGGCAAATGTAATAGCCAGCGGTTTAAATGCAGCGCTGCATCATCAGATTGATCAGGATAATACAGGGGCATATACACATTGATGGAAAGAGGCAGAAATAGCTTGAGTCAATTTACGCTGTTATGTATATGCGGTACAGTCTTATGTTTGCTTATGATGATAGCTGGAGTGGGACTCGCTAATCATGGTCTAAAAAGTATGAAGGGATATCGTCAGCTGTCATATGAACAAATTGCTCATATGACAGGAACAGAAGGCGCTGGGGCTGAATCGGAAATTTCGGGAGAGACGTTTTCGGCTATTGAAAAACAAAAACAGTTAGAAAGCTTAAGAAGTTTTAATGTTGTAGAAGGTATCGGTATGGCGATAGCAAGTGTTGCTCGTGATATGACAAAGTTTGGAACGGATATAGTTGTTGGGGCAATAAAAGGAATTTTTAGTTAAGGGTAGCGGGAAGGATGGTTGTCTTATGTTTGTAAGAGAGCTGTCTTTTAATTTGAAAAAGGTTTGTCTCTTATGGTTTGTTCGCATAAGATATAGATAGAGTGATTTGTATTGTAAGCAGCACGAGTTTTCATTGAATCTTTGCTGCTCTATTGATATAATCAGTGCTAGTGTATATTGGCGAGACTATTAGGAGTTGAGAACATAGATGAATAAAGAAGAAAGAGCAAAAAGACAGTCCAAAATTCGTAACTTCTCCATCATTGCTCACATTGACCACGGGAAATCAACGTTGGCAGATCGTATTTTGGAGAAAACAAACGCGTTGGCACAGCGCGAAATGAAGGCGCAATTGCTTGACTCTATGGAGTTGGAGCGTGAGCGTGGTATTACAATTAAATTAAATGCAGTACAACTAACGTATAAAGCGAAAGACGGTGAAGAGTATATTCTTCACTTAATCGATACTCCAGGACACGTCGATTTTACGTACGAAGTATCTCGTAGTTTAGCGGCTTGTGAAGGTGCAATTCTTGTAGTGGATGCAGCGCAAGGAATTGAGGCGCAAACATTAGCGAACGTATATTTAGCGCTTGATAATAATTTAGAAATCTTACCAGTTATTAATAAAATCGACTTACCAAGTGCAGACCCAGAACGCGTACGTCAAGAGGTAGAAGATGTAATTGGTTTAGATGCATCGGAAGCTGTACTTGCTTCAGCGAAAGCTGGCATTGGTATTGAAGATATTTTAGAACAAATCGTTGAAAAGGTACCAGCTCCAACAGGTGATTCAGAAGAGCCGTTACAATGTATGATTTTCGATTCTTTATATGATCCGTACCGTGGTGTAATTGCATATATCCGTGTTGTAAATGGAACGGTAAAAGTTGGCGATAAAGTACGTATGATGGCAACTGGAAAAGAATTTGAAGTAACAGAAGTAGGTGTGTTTACACCGAAAACGACGCAACGTGACGAGTTAACAGTAGGTGATGTAGGTTTCTTAGCGGCATCTATTAAGAACGTAGGTGATACACGCGTAGGTGATACGATCACACATGCGAAACGTCCGGCTGCAGAGCCGTTAAAAGGGTATCGAAAATTAAACCCAATGGTATTCTGTGGTTTATATCCAATCGATTCTGCACGTTATAACGACTTACGTGATGCGTTAGAAAAACTAGAATTGAATGATTCTGCTCTTGAATTTGAGCCTGAAACATCTCAAGCTTTAGGTTTTGGTTTCCGTTGTGGTTTCTTAGGGCTTCTTCACATGGAGATTATTCAAGAACGTATTGAACGTGAATTCAAGATTGACTTAATTACAACAGCGCCAAGCGTTATTTATAAAGTGTATTTAACAAACGGTGAAGATTTTATTGTTGATAATCCATCTAATATGCCAGATCCACAGACTATCGATCGTGTAGAAGAGCCGTTTGTGAAGGCTGCAATTATGGTTCCGAATGACTATGTTGGAGCTGTAATGGAAATTTGCCAAGGGAAACGTGGAACGTTTATTGATATGCAATATTTAGATGAAACACGTGTTACATTGACATATGAAATCCCGTTATCAGAAATCGTATATGATTTCTTCGATCAATTGAAATCAAATACGAAAGGATATGCATCATTTGACTACGAGTTAATTGGTTATAAACCATCTAAACTTGTGAAAATGGATATTCTTTTAAATAATGAACAAGTGGATGCTTTATCATTTATTGTACATCGTGATTCAGCGTATGACCGTGGTAAAGTAATTGTAGAGAAATTAAAGAAATTAATTCCAAGACAACAGTTTGAAGTGCCAATTCAGGCGACTATCGGAAATAAAGTTGTATCTCGTTCTACAATTAAGGCGATGCGTAAAAACGTACTTGCAAAATGTTACGGTGGTGACATTTCTCGTAAGCGTAAACTTCTTGATAAGCAAAAAGAAGGTAAAAAACGTATGAAGTCTGTTGGTTCTGTAGAAGTGCCGCAAGAAGCATTCATGGCTGTACTGAAAATGGATGATAACTAATGGAGTGAACTATAATTAGTGGAGATTTTTCTATTCTTCGCTAATTATTAGCCCGCACCAATCGTGATAAAAGTAGAAGCCGTTCGTTCGGCTTCTTTTTTATATGCTACTTTTTAGACATCTTATCATCTCTCATTTACAATAGTGAGAGAGCTTTTTAGTGATTGATATAGAGTTAGGAGACTATTAATGTCCGAAAATATTCGAAAAGATATTCGAGAGAAAATACAAAAAGGTAATTTTAATTGCGAAAAGGAACTGACGCTTTCTATAATTAGTGGGAAGTGGAAAGTTGTGATATTGTGGCACTTAGGTGTGGAAGGTCCGCATCGTTTTAGTGAATTGCAACGTCTGTTCCCGAGCATTTCTCATAAAGTGTTGTCAAATCAATTGAAAGAGTTAA
This sequence comes from Bacillus sp. FSL R12-0074, assembly GCF_038005725.1. NCBI lineage: Bacteria > Bacillati > Bacillota > Bacilli > Caryophanales > Bacillaceae > Bacillus > Bacillus sp. FSL R12-0074. The sequence goes on along the minus strand of NZ_JBBOTR010000001.1, from coordinate 4,231,813 downwards.
TGGAGGACGGGATTGTTGATCGAACGGTATACCCGGAAATTCCTCCGCGTGTTGAGTACTATATGACGGAATTAGGTATGTCGCTTTTACCGATTGTTGAAATGATGTATGATTGGGGAAAAATGCGAATGGAACAAATCCGTAATACAGTAGAGAAGTAAAGAATCCTCCGGAGTGCGGAGGTTTTCTTTTTAGAAAGGTAGGAGTTATATTTGGTACAAGCTGCATATATTCATATTCCATTTTGTCAGCATATTTGTCACTATTGTGATTTTAATAAAGTATTTATTGAACGCCAACCGGTTGATCAATACTTACAATATTTAGAGAAAGAAATAATAAATACGGTTCAAAAAGTACCGTTTGAAAGTATGAAAACGATTTTTGTTGGCGGAGGAACTCCGACAGCTTTAAATATGGAGCAAACAAAAAAACTACTCGACATCATTAACCGTCGTTTGCGTCCATTTGCGCCGAATTGTGAATTAACATTTGAAGCGAATCCAGGTGATTTACCGAAAGAGAAGTTGAACGTATTGCTAGAAGGTGGAGTAAACCGAATTAGTTTTGGTGTGCAAACGTTTCGTGATGAGCTACTTGAGAAGATTGGACGCAGGCATACGAGAGAAGATGCATTCGTAGCAATTCGAGAAGCGCAGGAAGTCGGTTTTACAAATATTAATGTAGATTTAATTTATGCTCTGCCAGGACAGACGATAGAAGATGTAAAGGAAACATTAGACATTGCCTTTACGCTTGGTGTACAACATTTCTCGGCATATTCATTAATTGTGGAACCGAAAACTGTATTTTATAACTTAATGAATAAAGGGAAATTAAGACTACCAGGTGAAGATCATGAAGCGAAAATGTACGAAATGGTAATGGATGAAATGGAGAAACATGGTTATAACCAGTATGAGATTAGTAACTTCTCGAAAGGTGATAATGAAAGTAGACATAATCTCACATACTGGAATAATGAAGAGTATTATGGATTTGGAGCTGGAGCGCATAGCTATGTGAACGGGGAACGAATTCAAAATGTAGGTCCGCTCAAGCAATATTTCACTAAAATTGATGAGACAGGATTTCCATATTTAGATGTTCACACAGTGACAGAGAAAGAAAAAATGGAAGAAGAGTTGTTCTTAGGACTTCGAAAAACAAAAGGTGTTTCTAAGTTAGAATTCCAAAAGAAATTTAATGTGGAGATGGACCATGTTTTTGCAAAGCAGTTACAAAGTAATCAAGAACAAGGATTACTTGAAAACAGAGATGGACATGTTTGTTTAACGAGGAAAGGGAGACTATTAGGGAATGAAGTATTCCAGTCATTTTTGATTGATTAATTAAATGTGCCATAAGCGTGAAAAAGTTTTGTTATTTCGTGACGTTTCCGTTGACAATTGAATGTCAATTTTGGTAAGTTATTAATAGATTTAGCACTCGAAGACAAAGAGTGCTAACAGAGGTGATGATGAGATGCTTACGGAACGTCAGCTCTTAATTTTACAAACAATTGTTGATGACTTTATTGGATCAGCGCAACCAGTTGGTTCGAGGACGTTGGCTAAGAAAGATGAAATTACGTTTAGTTCAGCTACTATTCGAAATGAAATGGCTGATTTAGAAGAACTAGGATTTATTGAAAAAACGCATAGTTCTTCTGGGCGTGTTCCTTCTGAAAAAGGATACCGATTTTATGTAGACCATCTTTTAGCGCCGCAAAACTTACCGACCGATGAAATTGTACAAATTAAAGATTTATTTGCTGAAAGAATTTTTGAAGCAGAAAAAATTGCACAGCAATCAGCTCAAATTTTATCAGAGCTTACGAATTATACGGCCATTGTTCTTGGTCCCAAATTGAGCACAAATAAACTTAAAAATGTACAAATTGTACCGCTTGATCGTCAAACAGCAGTCGCTATTATTGTAACAGATACAGGGCATGTGCAAAGTAAAACGATTACCGTTCCGGAATCTGTTGATTTATCAGATTTAGAAAAAATGGTTAATATTTTAAATGAAAAGCTATCTGGTATACCTATGGCAGAACTTCATAATAAAATCTTTAAAGAGATTGTTACAGTCTTGCGTGGGTATGTTCATAATTACGATAGTGCAATAAAAATGTTAGATGGTACATTTCAAGTCCCTTTATCGGAAAAGATATACTTTGGAGGAAAAGCAAATATGCTTTCGCAACCAGAGTTCCATGACATTCACAAAGTAAGATCTTTGCTGACGATGATTGATAATGAGGCTGCGTTTTATGACATTTTGCGTCATAAACAAGTCGGAATTCAAGTGAAAATTGGTAGAGAAAATTCTTCTACGGCAATGGAGGATTGCAGTTTGATTTCTGCAACGTATTCGATTGGAGAAGAGCAACTTGGAACAATTGCAATTTTAGGTCCGACGAGAATGCAATACTCTCGTGTAATTAGTTTACTGCAGTTATTTACAAGACAATTTACAGACGGACTTAAAAAGTAAATGAGAGTAATACATTCGCTCAAGTGATGAAATTTTCATTGCTGTGTGTAATATATAATGCTTAGGTAATCATGCTAAGCATGATACCTAATACCTTTTAAGGAGGTGAAAATTGTGGAAGAGCGTAACGAACAAGTGGTAGAAGAAGTGAAAGAAGCGCAAGTTGAAGAAGCTGTCACGCCAGAAAACAGTGAAAAAACTGTAGAAGAAAAAAGTGAGGCTGCTCTTTTACAAGAAAAAGTAGATGAGTTACAAGCGAAACTAACGGAAACGGAAGGTCGCACATTACGTCTACAAGCTGATTTTGAAAATTATAAGCGCCGTGTCCAAATGGATAAACAGGCTGCTGATAAATATAGAGCACAAAGTCTAGTTTCAGATATTTTGCCAGCTCTTGATAATTTTGAAAGAGCGATGCAAGTGGAAGCGACTGACGAGCAAACGAAATCCTTGTTACAAGGTATGGAAATGGTGCATCGTCAATTGCTAGAAGCGTTGACTAAGGAAGGTGTTGAAGCGATTGAAGCTGTTGGTAAACAGTTTGATCCGAATGAACACCAAGCTATTATGCAAGTGGAAGACAGTGAATTTGAATCAAACGCGGTAGTTGAAGAATTCCAAAAAGGTTATAAACTAAAAGACCGTGTGATTCGCCCATCAATGGTAAAAGTAAATCAATAATTTACATAAAAGTAGGAGGATTCGCCATGAGTAAAATTATCGGTATTGACTTAGGTACAACAAACTCTTGTGTAGCTGTTATGGAAGGTGGAGAACCAAAGGTTATCCCAAATCCAGAAGGAAACCGTACAACACCTTCTGTTGTAGCTTTCAAAAATGAAGAGCGTCAAGTTGGGGAAGTTGCAAAGCGTCAAGCAATTACAAACCCAAATACAATCATGTCTGTTAAACGTCATATGGGTACAGACTACAAAGTAGAAGTTGAAGGTAAAGATTTTACACCTCAAGAAATTTCTGCAATCATTTTACAAAACTTAAAAGCTTCTGCTGAAGCATACTTAGGTGAAACAGTAACGAAAGCTGTTATTACAGTACCTGCATACTTCAACGATGCAGAGCGTCAAGCAACGAAAGATGCTGGTCGTATCGCTGGTTTAGAAGTTGAGCGTATCATTAACGAACCAACAGCAGCAGCACTTGCTTACGGTTTAGAAAAACAAGATGAAGAGCAAAAAATCTTAGTATATGACTTAGGTGGCGGTACATTTGATGTATCTATCCTTGAGTTAGCAGACGGCACATTCGAAGTTATTTCAACTGCTGGTGACAACCGTCTTGGTGGAGATGACTTTGACCAAGTTATCATCGATCATTTAGTAGCTGAATTCAAAAAAGAAAATAGCATTGATTTAAGCCAAGATAAAATGGCACTTCAACGTCTGAAAGATGCAGCTGAAAAAGCGAAGAAAGATCTTTCTGGTGTAACACAAACACAAATTTCATTACCATTCATTAGTGCTGGAGCTGCTGGCCCATTACACTTAGAATTAACGTTAACAAGAGCTAAATTCGAAGAAATTTCAGCTGGTCTTGTTGAAAGAACATTAGAGCCAACTCGTCGTGCATTAAAAGACGCTGGTTTTGCTCCAAGCGAATTAGATAAAGTTATCCTTGTTGGTGGATCTACTCGTATCCCAGCTGTACAAGAAGCGATTAAACGTGAAACTGGTAAAGAGCCATACAAAGGTGTAAACCCAGATGAAGTTGTAGCATTAGGTGCTGCAGTTCAAGGTGGCGTACTTACTGGTGATGTAGAGGGCGTTCTATTATTAGACGTAACTCCACTTTCTTTAGGTATCGAAACTATGGGCGGTGTGTTCACGAAACTAATCGAGCGTAACACTACAATTCCGACAAGTAAGTCACAAGTATTCTCAACAGCTGCTGATAACCAACCAGCGGTAGACATTCACGTACTACAAGGTGAGCGTCCAATGTCAGCTGACAACAAAACGTTAGGTCGTTTCCAATTAACAGACCTTCCGCCAGCACCACGTGGAATTCCACAAATCGAAGTAACATTCGATATTGATGCGAACGGTATCGTTAACGTACGTGCAAAAGACTTAGGAACAAGCAAAGAGCAAACTATTACAATCCAATCTTCTTCAGGTCTTTCTGATGAAGAAGTAGATCGTATGGTACAAGAAGCTGAATCAAATGCTGATGCTGACCAAAAACGTAAGGAAGAAGTTGAACTTCGTAACGAAGCTGACCAACTTGTATTCCAAACAGACAAAGTTGTAAAAGATTTAGAAGGTAAAGTAGATGCAGCTGAAGTAGCGAAAGCAACGGAAGCGAAAGAAGCATTACAAGCGGCAATCGAGAAAAACGAACTTGAAGAAATCCGTGTGAAAAAAGATGCTCTTCAAGAAATCGTACAACAATTAACTGTTAAATTATACGAGCAAGCTCAAGCGGCTGCAGGGCAAGCAGAAGGTGCACAAGGAGCACAAGACGCTGGCGCGAAAAAAGATAATGTAGTAGACGCTGAGTTTGAAGAAGTAAAAGAAGACAAGTAATACAGTGAAATAAAATAAGTAAGATGACAAAAAGTCAAAGTCAAGCGTGCCTTGGCTTTGGCTTTTTTCACGAATAAGAAGAAATGTGTGAGGATCTTAAGTTTTTTATTTTGCATACTGTAAGTGAGGAAACTTTGTTGCAAAGCACTTTCTTTCGGTGTTAAAATTACGTTTATGTGAAAGATTCGGGGGTTGCAAATTTATGAATAAACGAGATTATTATGAGGTCCTTGGACTTAGCCAGGGCGCTTCAAAAGATGAAATTAAAAAAGCGTATCGTCGTTTGGCTAAAAAATATCATCCAGACGTAAGTAAAGAAGAAAATGCAATTGAAAAGTTTAAAGAAGTACAAGAGGCATACGAAGTATTGAGCGATGATCAAAAGCGTGCGCAGTATGATCAATTTGGTCACGCTGGTCCGAATCAAGGTTTCGGTGGCGGAGGAGACTTCGGCGGTGGCTTCGGTTTCGAAGATATCTTTAGTTCATTCTTTGGCGGTGGCGGCAGACGTCGTGATCCAAATGCTCCACGTCAAGGTGCTGATTTACAATATCAAGTTACTTTAGAGTTTGAAGAAGCTATTTTTGGTAAAGAATTAAACGTTGAGATTCCAGTGGAGGATCCATGTGATACTTGTAAGGGTAGTGGAGCAAAACCAGGGACTTCAAAAGAAACATGTAAACACTGTTCAGGATCAGGGCAAGTAAGTGTAGAACAAAATACACCATTTGGGCGTATTGTAAACCGTCAAGCTTGTGGACATTGTTCAGGAACAGGTCAAATGATTAAAGAGAAATGTACGACATGCCATGGTTCTGGTAAAGTTCGTAAACGTAAAAAAATCAATGTTAAAATTCCAGCGGGTATCGATAATGGTCAACAAATTCGTGTATCTGGAAAAGGTGAAGCAGGCGTAAATGGCGGACCGGCAGGTGACTTATATGTTGTTGTTCATGTGAGAAATCATGAATTCTTTGAACGCGAAGGGGATCACATTATTTGCGAAATGCCAATAACATTTGCGCAAATGGCACTTGGTGCGGAAGTAGAAGTTCCTACCGTTCATGGCAAAGTGAAGCTGAAAATTCCAGCAGGAACACAAACAGGAACAGAATTCCGCTTAAAAGGAAAAGGTGCTCCGAACGTACGTGGATATGGTCAAGGAGATCAATATGTAGTCGTTCGTGTTGTTGTGCCGACGAAATTAACTTCACATCAAAAAGATTTATTGCGTGAATTTGCAGGGCAAGAAGAGCAGGATGATAGCTTATTCAGAAAGCTTAAACGTGCTTTCAAAGGGGAATAATGGAAATAAAAAATGGAGTTGGTAAATTGTGAAATGGTCAGAAATTAGTATTCATACAACAGAAGAAGCAGTAGAAGCTGTCTCTCATATTTTGCATGAAGCAGGCGCTAGCGGGGTTGCGATTGAGGACCCAGCGGAGTTGACGAAAGAGCGCAAGCAACAATACGGTGAGATTTATGCACTTAACCCAGATGAATATCCAAGTGAGGGTGTTTTGGTAAAAGCATATTTCCCACAAACGGATTCTTTACACGAAACGGTTGCAGGTGTAAAATCATCTATTGATGCACTACCATCTTTCGACATCGAAATTGGTAAAGGAACTATTACAATTAATGAAGTCGATGAGGAAGATTGGGCTACTGCTTGGAAGAAGTATTATCATCCAGTTCAAATTTCTGATACATTCACAATTGTGCCGACGTGGGAAGAGTATACACCGTCTTCTCCAGATGAAAAAATTATTGAATTAGATCCAGGTATGGCGTTTGGTACAGGGACACATCCAACAACGACGATGTGTATTCGTGCTTTAGAAAAAACGGTTCAGCCAGGTGATACTGTGATTGATGTGGGGACAGGTTCGGGGGTACTTAGTATTGCTGCGGCAAAACTAGGTGCGGCTTCTGTTCAAGCGTATGATTTAGACCCAGTTGCAGTTGAAAGTGCAGAAATGAATGTGCGCTTAAATAAAACAGATGACATTGTCAATGTTGGACAGAATAGTCTATTAGAAGGTATTGAAGGCCCAGTTGATTTAATCGTAGCAAATTTACTAGCGGAAATTATTCTTCTATTCCCTGAAGATGCAGCGAGAGTGGTGAAGCCAGGTGGATTATTTATTACATCTGGTATTATTGGGGCGAAAGAAAAAGTAATTTCTGAAGCGTTAGAAACAGCTGGATTTTCAATTGAAGAAGTACTTCGAATGGAAGATTGGGTAGCAATTATTGCACGAAATGCGTAATATAGATTTTAGTCTATAAAGAACAGGGGAGTCTCTCACCGTATAAGGTGAGGGACTTGCCGTTTGTTATATGAAAATGATAACGTTTCGTTCTTTTCGTAAGTGTTGACTTACGAAAGGAACGAAACTCTACTAAGGTGATTATATGCAACGTTATTTTGTAGAAGAGAAATATGTAAATGAGACAAGTATTCGCATAATGGGTGATGATGTCCATCACATCGCAAGAGTGATGCGTATGTCAGCTGGTGACCACATTTATTGCTGTGTAAATGGTAAAACAGCAGAGTGTTCAATTGCTGAAATTACCAGTGAATTTGTGGATACCACTATTGTAGAATGGGTAGAGGCGTCAAGCGAACTTCCTGTGTTTGTGACGATTGCAAGTGGACTGCCGAAAGGAGACAAGCTAGAGTTAATTTTTCAAAAAGGAACTGAGCTTGGGGCAGCTGCATTTTTACCATTTCAAGCATCTCGATCTATTGTAAAGTGGGATGCGAAAAAAGCAGATAAAAAAGTTGAGCGTTTGAAAAAAATTGTAAAAGAAGCTGCGGAACAATCGCATAGAAGTGAAATTCCAGAAGTACACGTTCCCTCATCATTTAAACAACTGCTGTCGATGAGTAGCGAGTATGATGTTTGCCTTGTTGCGTATGAAGAAGAAGCGAAACAAGGTGAGAAATCTAATTTTGCGAAAGCTTTAGCGACGATTAAACCAGGCCAAAAACTGCTGATTGTATTTGGACCAGAAGGCGGTTTAGCGGAGGAAGAGATAACCGCACTTCGTGAACATAAATTTGTACCATGTAGTTTAGGACCAAGAATTTTAAGAACAGAAACGGCTCCGCTTTATGCGTTAAGTGCCGCTTCTTATCATTTTGAATTGATGGGGTGATAATCAATGGCAACTGTTGCGTTCCACACGTTAGGTTGTAAAGTAAACCACTATGAAACAGAAGCGATTTGGCAATTGTTTAAACAAGGTGGTTATGAAAGAACTGAATATGAAAAAAAATCTGATGTATACGTTATTAACACATGTACAGTAACGAATACTGGAGATAAAAAAAGCCGTCAAGTAATTAGACGTGCTGTACGCCAAAATCCAGATGCGGTAATTTGTGTAACTGGATGTTATGCACAAACATCTCCAGCGGAAATTATGGCAATTCCAGGTGTAGATATTGTTGTTGGTACGCAAGATCGTGAGAAGATGTTAGGATACATCGAAGAATTCCGTAAAGAGCGTCAACCAATTAATGCTGTCCGTAATATTATGAAAACACGTGTATATGAAGAGCTCGATGTACCATATTTCACGGACCGTACACGTGCATCTTTAAAAATACAAGAAGGTTGTAATAACTTCTGTACATTTTGCATCATTCCTTGGGCGCGTGGTTTAATGCGTTCTCGTGATGGAAAAGAAGTTATTAAACAAGCGCAGCAATTAGTAGATGCGGGCTATAAAGAAATCGTATTAACAGGTATTCATACAGGTGGGTACGGTGAAGATATAAAAGAGTATAACTTAGCTGGATTACTGCGCGATATGGAAGCGGAAGTAGGCGGATTGAAACGCCTTCGTATTTCTTCTATTGAGGCGAGTCAAATTTCTGATGAAGTAATTGAAGTGTTAGATAAATCAGAAGTAGTTGTACGCCACTTGCATATTCCATTACAGTCAGGATCTAATACTGTATTGAAACGTATGCGCCGTAAGTATACGATGGAATTTTTCCAAGAGCGTTTAGATCGTTTGAAAGAAGCGTTACCAGGTCTTGCGATTACATCAGACGTAATTGTTGGATTCCCAGGCGAAACAGAAGAGGAATTCATGGAAACGTACAATTTCATTAAAGAGAATCGTTTCTCTGAATTACACGTTTTCCCTTATTCGAAACGTACAGGTACTCCAGCAGCACGTATGGAAGATCAAGTTCCTGAAGACGTGAAGAACGATCGTGTTCACCGTCTAATTGAGCTATCAAATCAATTAGCGAAAGAGTATGCTTCTAGATTTGAAGGTGAAGTACTTGAAATCATTCCGGAAGAGACATTTAAAGATGGTGACCGTGAAGGTTTATATGTAGGTTATACAGATAACTACTTAAAAATTGTGTTTGAAGGATCTGAAGAATTGATTGGTAAGCTAGTAAAAGTGAAAATTACAAAAGCTGGTTATCCATATAACGAAGCGCAGTTTGTTCGTGTTCTTGAAGATGATGTAAAAAAAGAATCAGCAAGCGCATAAAATGAAACTTTAATCAGTGGGGGGGTTTGTTCATCCCTGCTGATTATCAGCCTGACCCCCGCCTAAGTTCTTTGCTTTCGTTGAATTTTGAGGTGGGGTTCTTACTGTCCTGGCAAATAGCGGGATAAAAAAGCATGCAAACGGAAACAATTTGCATGCTTTCTTTTTTTTTGTGGAGAAGTTAAGTACTGAAAAGGCAGGTACGTTGAATGAGTAGTTATTTAATGCTTTCTTGTATTAAACAAGGTGTAATGATAAAAAATATAGTTGTCTTCAGGGGAAAAGGATAATAGCTATCTACATAGCTTTTGAACAGGTAAGGGCATCTATTCTTCTTTTATTCTGCCAAATAGTTGACCTGAAGTGATAAAATGTATTATAATCGTAAAAGACATGCTGAAGAAGGGTTTCTTTTTGCATGCTGAAATTAGTATGTAAGTGTGATGTTTCGGAGGGAGGGAAAGAGAATGTCAAAAACAGTCGTTCGTAAAAACGAGTCTTTGGAGGATGCACTTCGCCGTTTTAAAAGATCGGTTTCTAAAACTGGTACACTTGCTGAAGCAAGAAAGCGCGAGTTTTATGAAAAGCCAAGTGTAAAACGTAAGAAGAAATCTGAAGCGGCAAGAAAGCGTAAGTTCTAAGAGAGGGTGTAAGTTATGAGTCTTCTCGGTCGTTTAAACGATGATATGAAACAAGCGATGAAGAATAAACAAAAAGAAAAATTAACCGTTATTCGTATGGTTAAGGCTGCTTTACAAAATGAAGGTATTAAACTGCAACATACTCTTACTGAAGAAGAGGAATTAACAGTTTTAGCTCGTGAAGTAAAACAGTATAAGGACTCCCTCCTTGAATTTAAAAAAGCTGGTCGTGAAGACCTTGTTGATAAACTGCAAAGTGAAATTCAGATTTTAAGCGCATATTTGCCGGAGCAATTAACAGAAGAAGAACTAGCGGATATAATTAAGCAAGTTATTTCTGAAGTTGGTGCTACATCTAAAGCAGATATGGGTAAAGTGATGACTGCTGTTATGCCGAAAGTAAAAGGTAAAACAGACGGATCACTTGTGAATAAGCTGGTTATCCAGCTATTAGCATAAAAAAGCGTCTCATTTCGTATGAGACGTTTTTTTATGCTTTTTTCAGTTTGGACGTGATATTACAAGCTCTTTTTTCATACATATGGGATGAGAGGGGGTCTTTTGAGATGAAAAAAATAGAACAAATGAAGAATTGGTTAACGAAGCAAATAGACCTGCCAGTGGATGTGTTAATGGATCTACCTCGGATCACGCTTGTTGGGCAAGTACATATCTATATAGAAAATCATCGAGGATTATTAGTGTTTTCAGATAAAGAGGTAAGATTGCTATTGAAACATGGTCAATTATTAATTAAAGGTCAATCCTTTGTTATTAAAACAATCCTTCCAGAAGAACTGTTGCTTGAAGGGATTATTGAACAAGTGACGTTTTTAGAAAATGAAAAGAAAGAGGAGTGAGGAGAAACTTCCGTTTGTGAAGTTTTTCTTCGTTACCTTGTATTAACAGGCGGTAACGTTCTGGCCTCAATATTCGGTTCGTACAAAGAGGATAGGTGGGAATTGAGTTCCACGTAAAAAACTGGCTCGTGAAGGTTAATAATTAGTGAGGATCAAGGAATCTGCTAATTAAAATTTTAGTAAGAGCTAGTTTGATAATCGAATTGAAAAGTAGTGTATCTACTTTTAGAAAGGTAGTGGAGATAGTCGATGAAAAATAAATGGTTTATAAAATGGCTTGGGTATGTAAAGGTGCGAATTGAAGGTAGAGGAGCGGAACGCTTTGTTAACGAGTGTGTGCGGAAGAAATTACTCGTTTGGGATGTAAAGAAGATAGCTGATGAAACGTTAGTTTTTTGTATGTTATTACGAGATGTGAAAAAGATAAAACCAATTTATAGAAAAAATGAATGTAAATTATATTTTATTGGACGTTACGGTTTTCCTTTTTGGAATAAGCGTATAATTAAAAATAGTGGATTTTTAATTGGGTTTTTAATATTTTTTTTCGGAATGATCGCATTGTCAAATATGGTGTGGAAAATTGAAATTACAGGAGCAAAACCTGAAACAGAATATATATTGATGAAAGAATTGGACAAAATGGGTATAAAAAAAGGTAAATTACAATTCCAAATGCCGAGTGTAGAAGATGTTCAACGTCATTTGACAGACAATATTAATGCGATTACTTGGGCGGGATTAGAAATAAGAGGGACAACATATCATTTTAAGATTGTTGAAAAAAATGAGCCGAAAAAAGAAAGTGAACAACAGCCACAAAACTTAGTAGCAAAAAAAGAAGGGATTATTACAAAAACATTTGTGGAAGTTGGGAAGCCGGTTGTCATGAAAAATGACCATGTAGAAAAGGGGCAACTTCTCGTATCCGGGATGTATGGTAATGAGGAGAATCCGACAGTTGTTTCGGCTAAAGGGATTGTATATGGAGAAACGTGGTATAAATCTGAGGTGGATGTTCCGTTAAAGACACAATTTCAAGTGTATACTGGTAATTCATACAATGAATATTTCCTTAAATTTGGGAGTACTAAAATAAAAATATGGGGATTTCTACAGGATAAGTATAAGCGCTCTCGTACTGAAAGTGTAAAACATGATGTGAAATTATTTGGATTTACATTACCAATTGCATACGAGAAAGATATTGTACGAGAAGAGGAAGAAGCGAACCGAGAATATACCGAAAAACAAGCAATGAAAGTAGCGAAAGAGATGGCAGAAAAAGAACTGAAGAAAAAATTGGATGAACATGCTATGATTGTAAGTGATAACATTTTGAGTAAAGAGGTTGAGGCGGATCACCTAAAGGTCACATTACATTATACAGTGATTGAAAATATTGCAGAGCCACAACCAATATCTGAATCCGATATTCAAGGAGACTGAGTAATGGCAGAACAATTAGTAGAAATGAACCAACAATTGGAAAATCCCAACGAAGCAATCGCTCTTTTTGGGGTAAATGATGCTCATTTAAAAGTAATTGAACGAGAACTTAGTGTATCGATTGTGACTAGAGGAGAATCTGTTCGTGTATCTGGGGCAGATGAAACTGTGGTGCTCGTAGAAAAAATCTTACAACAGTTACTTGTTGTTATCCGTAAAGGTGTATCAATTTCGGAAAGAGATGTTGCGTATGCGATTCAGCTTGGGCAACAAGGGAAAATTGCTCAATTCGAAGAATTATATGAAGAGGAAATTTTTAAAACGGCAAAAGGTAAATCCATTCGTGTGAAAACGATGGGGCAAAGACGATATATTCATGCAATGAAAAAGAATGATATTGTATTTGGGATAGGACCTGCTGGGACAGGAAAAACATACTTAGCCGTAGTAATGGCTGTGAGAGCTTTAAAGCAAGGGTATGTAAAGAAAATTATTTTAACAAGACCTGCTGTAGAAGCTGGAGAGAGCTTAGGGTTTTTACCAGGTGATTTGAAAGAAAAAGTAGATCCGTATTTACGTCCACTATATGATGCGTTACATGATATTCTTGGACAAGAATATACACAACGTATGATGGAACGTGGTGTAATTGAAATTGCACCTCTTGCTTATATGAGAGGGCGTACTCTTGATGATTCATTTGTTATATTAGATGAGGCGCAAAATACAACTGGTGTTCAAATAAAAATGTTTTTAACACGATTAGGTTTTAGTTCTAAAATGGTTATTACGGGGGATCCCTCACAGGTAGACTTGCCAAAAGGGGTAAAGTCAGGTCTTTCTATTGCTGCTAATATTTTATCTGGTGTATCAGGTCTTTCGTTCATTACATTGGAACAAACGGACGTTGTGAGACACCCGTTAGTGCAACGTATTATTGAGGCATATGATAAAATGGAATGATCCTATTTGTCAGGGTCATTTCTTTTTGTATGATAAGGTTGGCGAGTGGCATATTTTTTACTATCATTAAAGACGAGGTAAATGAACTATAGGTGATAGTGGATAAAAACGTTGTCCAAAAAGTATCGTTGCCTAGAAGAAATGAAAGCTATAAATAGTTTCACTTTATTTCTGGAGAGGAGAAGGTATTGAAATCATGTCAAGATCTCAAGAAATTTCTAAGTGGTTTCGTAATTTACAACATTCGAAAAAACTAAGTTGGATTTCTTACGTTTTATTAGGAGCAGTGCTGTTTTTTGCACTTATGAATAATGTAAAACCAGAGCAATTAGATGTTACAACATATTCTATTGCGAAAAAAACAATCCATTCTCCTATTAAAATTGAAGATAAAGTTACAACGGACAAAAAGAAAAAAGAAGCCGCTACAAAAGTTGAAGATCAATATACATATAAAAGTGAGTATAAACAAAATAAAGTGGATATTGTGAATGACGTCTTTGCTAAAGTAGATGAAGTGATACAAGAGATTAAAGCGGTTGGACCGGATGAGCAAAAAAAGATTACTGATGCTGAAAAAGTGGACAAGTTGAAAAAAAAATTGCCTACTGATTTAACGAAAGAATTATCTGATTCAAACTTACTAAACTTAATTAATGCAGATTCGAACCAATTAGTATTAGCGAAAGATGCAACAGTTACAGCTATTAATAGTATCATGACTGAGCATGTTAAAATGGACGAATTGAAGGATGCGAAGGAACGATATGTAAGTGAGATGAATAGTGTTAATGTTGATAATGGTTTAAAGGAATCTATTAAGGCGTTAGGGAAATATGCGATTTCTGCAAACTATTTTTATGATCCGACCTTAACAAAAGAGAAGAGAAAAGCGGAAGAAGATTTAGTTCCACCTGTTTATATTCTTCAAGGGCAAGTCCTTGTTAGAGAAGGTGAAACGATTTCAAGTGATATGTACAATCAGTTGAAATTAGTTGGCCTGTTAGAAAAAGGGAACAGTTTTCAACCCTATGTTGGGTTAGCGGTACTCATTGGTGTGCTATTGTACTTTATGCATAAGCAGTTTGAAGTGTTTTTACAGCGGAAAAGAGAAGATAGGCCGTATGTCTTAGCGTATATTACAATTTTGTCTATCACGATTGTTTTAATGAAAATCATTAGTTTGTTTCAAAAACTTGAGTATGCAGGAATCGCGTATGTTGTTCCAGTTGCCATGGGAACAATACTTGTAAAATTAATGATTGGTGATCGATTTGTATTTTTAACGAGTATGATCTTTTCTGTATGCGGAAGTATTATGTTTAATGAAGGTGTAACGAGTACACTGAATTATAGTGTGGGGATTTATGTTTTATTAAGTTCATTATCAGTTAGTATTTTCTTGAGAGAAAAAAATCGTCGTACGATGATTTTACAAGCTGGTATACTCGTTTCTGTATTAAATGTAGTCGTATTAGCGGCTTTGCTATTATTACGTAACGGGAATTTTTCGCCTCTTGAAATTGGGGTGCAATTATTAATGGCTGCTGTTTCGGGTATTATCTCTTCTGTTCTAGCTATGGGGATTTTACCGTATTTAGAAAGTGGTCTTGGGATTGTATCGAGTATGAAATTGATGGAACTTTCAAGTCCGAATCACCCGCTCGTGCGCAAAATTTTATTAGAAGCACCAGGTACATATCATCATAGTGTAATGGTAGCTAATCTCTCAGAAGCTGCTTGTGAAGCAGTTGGAGCAAATGGAGTATTAGCGCGTGTAGGGGCGTATTATCATGATGTAGGGAAAACGGTACAACCACAGTTTTTTATTGAAAACCAAATGGGTATTGAAAACCCGCATGATAGATTAGACCCTGTAACGAGCAAAGATATTATAATTGCTCATGTAACCGATGGGGTGAGAATGTTAGAAGAACACCATATACCTCAAGAAATTATCGATATTGCTGGACAGCATCATGGTACAACGTTACTTAAATATTTTTATTATAATGCGATTAAAGAAGATAAAGAGAAATATACGGAGGAAATGTTCCGCTATCCAGGATCAAAAGCAACTTCTAAAGAATCGGCGATCGTTGGTATTGCTGATAGTGTGGAGGCGGCGGTACGTTCGATGAACCATCCAACACCAGATCAGATTAATAATTTAGTGCAAAGTATTATTAAAGATCGCCTGCAAGATGGTCAATTTAGTGAATGTGATTTGACATTTAAGGAACTACAAATCGTTGGAAAAACGTTATGTGAAACGTTAAATGGTATTTTCCATTCCCGTATTACATATCCGGAACCGCCGGAAGAAAAGGAGAAAGAATGAGTTTATTAATTGATTTTATTGATGAAACAGAAGAAGTGAAAGAAGAATATATAAGTTTGATTCGAGGTTTAGTAGAGAAAGCAGCCCAAATGGAGAACATAGAAGAAGGCGCAGAATTATCGGTTACATTTGTAGATAATGAACGTATTCGTGAAATAAACCGTGATTACCGAGATAAGGATCAGCCTACGGACGTTATTTCTTTTGCTATGGAAGAAATGGGAGAAGGCGAAATGGAAATTGTCGGTGCAGAGATGCCGCGTATGTTAGGAGATCTTATTATTTCTATTCCAAGAGCAAAAGAACAAGCTGAAGAATATGGACATTCTTTTGATCGAGAACTTGGGTTTTTAGCACTACATGGCTTTTTGCATTTGCTTGGTTATGATCATATGACAGAAGAAGATGAGAAAGAAATGTTTGGAAGACAAAAAGAAATTTTAGAGGCCTTTGGATTAGGACGATGAAAACAGGAAAACTTTTAGATAGTTTTGGATATGCTATAGCTGGTATATACTTTTGTCTTCGTCATGAACGAAATATGAAAATTCATTATTTAGCCGCAGTCATCGTTATATGCTGCGGCTTTTATTTCCATATTACAACAATGGAATGGATTGTCGTACTTATTGTGATAGGGATTGTAATGAGTTTAGAGATGGTGAATACGGCTATTGAAAAAACAGTAGATTTAGCAACCGTCGATATTCATCCGGTTGCAAAAATTGCAAAGGATGTTGCAGCAGGGGCAGTTTTATTATTTGCAATTATAGCTGCTGTAATTGGTGCTATTATCTTTTTACCGTATATGGTATAGTTGCATTCCGAAGCTTTTATTAAGCTTTGGGAGCGCCGTGAAGGCCTTTAATGAAAGAGTGTATCTGTTCACATCTATGAACGGAAAGGATGCGGGAATATGAATAGCAAACAATTAATTCAAGAAGCAACCGAAGCGCGTAAACGAGCGTACGTACCATATTCTAAATTTCAAGTAGGTGCAGCTTTACTAACTCAGGATGGAAAAATATATCGTGGATGTAATGTTGAAAATGCATCATATGGTTTATGTAACTGTGCAGAACGAACAGCTTTATTTAAGGCAATTTCTGAAGGGGATAACGAGTTTGTAGCTATTGCAGTCGTAGCGGATACAAAGCGTCCAGTACCTCCTTGTGGAGCATGTCGACAAGTTATGATAGAATTATGTAAACAGGATACGAAAGTATACCTATCAAACTTACATGGTGATGTTCAAGAGACAACAGTCGGAGAATTGTTACCAGGAGCATTTTTAGCGGAGGATTTACATGAATAGAAAAGGTTATAAATCAGGTTTTGTCTCTATCATTGGCAGACCGAATGTTGGGAAATCTACATTTTTAAATCGTATTATTGGCCAAAAAATTGCCATTATGAGCGATAAGCCACAAACAACTCGTAATAAAATTCAAGGTGTATATACAGAAAATGATTCACAAGTAGTTTTCATTGATACACCAGGAATACATAAACCTAAACATAAACTAGGCGATTTCATGGTGAAGATGGCTCAAACGACATTAAAAGAAGTTGATATTGTTTTGTTTATGGTCAATGCAACTGAAGGATATGGTCGTGGTGAGGAATTTATTATTGAGAAATTACAAGAAACGAAACAACCGGTATTTTTGGTAATTAATAAAATTGACCAACTTCATCCAGAGCAATTGCTGGAGTTGATTGATCAATATCGTAAATTATATGAGTTCGCGGAGATTGTGCCAATTTCTGCATTGGACG
Source organism: Bacillus sp. FSL R12-0074 (assembly GCF_038005725.1). Classification (NCBI taxonomy): domain Bacteria; kingdom Bacillati; phylum Bacillota; class Bacilli; order Caryophanales; family Bacillaceae; genus Bacillus; species Bacillus sp. FSL R12-0074. The sequence goes on along the minus strand of NZ_JBBOTR010000001.1, from coordinate 4,214,208 downwards.
GTAATAACGTTGAAGCGTTAATCGGAGCAATTAAAAAGTATTTACCAGAAGGACCGCAATATTACCCGGATAATCAAGTAACGGATCATCCAGAGCGATTTATTATTTCAGAGCTTATTCGTGAAAAAGTATTACATTTAACACGTGAAGAAGTACCGCATTCTGTAGCGGTTGTTATTGATGCAATTCAAAAGCGTGAGGGCGGAGCGGTTTATATAAACGCAACGATTGTTGTTGAACGTGCATCACAAAAAGGAATTATTATAGGTAAGCAAGGGAAGATGTTAAAAGAAGTCGGTAAGAGAGCTCGTTTTGACATTGAAGCACTTCTTGGTTCTAAAGTATTTTTAGAAGTATGGGTGAAAGTGCAAAAAGATTGGCGCAATAAGATGTCACAGCTTCGTGACCTTGGTTTCCGTGAAGACGAGTATTAATATGAAGTAAAGTTGTGATCAGTGGATGTTTTGTTCATCCACTGATTATTGGTTTTTATGAACCTTGATAAATTAGGAAAAATTTTTCTCACATGAAAATGAACAAAATGGGTCAACTTAATAACAACAAAAGAAATTGGTTTATAGGCTACGCTTATTGAGAAAGGTGGATTCTTATGCTAGATTTTACCTGGAAGTTTTTCTCCAAAACAGGAAGCATTGAAACGTATTTGCTTTTGAAAGAAATGGAAAAAGACGTAAACGATGAGATGGATCAACATGAAGAGGAGTTAGCGCATCTAGACTCTCCAATTTCTTGACCCGTTTTGTTCAAACCTTGGATGGTGACGAACATGTTTCAAAAAGTTGAGGGCATTGTTATCCGTACGACAGATTACGGAGAAACAAATAAGATTGTTACAATATACTCACGGGAATTTGGTAAGGTAAGTGCAATGGCAAGAGGGGCGAAAAAGCCGAAGAGTCGGTTAGCAGCTATTTCGCAACTTATGACACATGGTCATTTTCTTATTCAAATGGGATCTGGACTTGGAACTTTGCAACAAGGCGAGATTATTTCATCTATGAAAGAAATTCGCGAGGATATATTTTTAACTGCTTATGCATCATTTATTATCGAATTAACTGATAAAGCAACAGAAGATAAGAAGCATAATCCGTATTTATTTGAAATGTTATATCAAACGTTGCATTATATGTGTGAGGGTGTTGACCCAGAAGTATTATCATTAATTTATCAAACGAAAATGCTTCCGGTATTAGGGATGCACCCGTACTTTGATACATGTGCTATTTGTCATCAAGAAACAGATTTTGTCGCCTTCTCTGTCAGGGAAGGCGGTTTTCTGTGCTCGCGTCATGCGGAACAAGATCCGTATCGTATTCCGGTGGGAGAGGCTGTTCATAAATTATTACGTCTCTTTTTTCACTTTGATTTACACCGGCTCGGTAATGTATCGGTGAAGGATAGTACAAAAAAACAAATGCGCACAGTATTGAATACATATTATGACGAATATTGTGGAATTTATTTGAAAACAAGGCGTTTCTTGGAACAACTTGATAAGTTTCAAATATAAAAAGGGCCGTATACGGTCCTTTTTACATACTTTCTTTTTCGAATAGCATATTTAGTATATAATATTTAAGAGATAGTATAACTTTTTTCGTTGTGCATTAAAGGTGGTGATTATCATAGAGCTGAATAAACGGCAAGAGCATATCATTCAGATTGTAAAAGATCACGGTCCTATTACAGGGGAGTCAATTGCTGGGCAATTGGGTTTAACACGTGCAACGCTAAGACCAGACTTAGCAATTTTAACGATGGCTGGTTATTTAGAAGCGCGTCCACGTGTAGGTTATTTTTATACGGGTAAAACCGGGGGACAGCTATTATCTGAAGCTGTTAAGAAAATTAAAGTGCAAGATTATCAATCTAGACCGGCTGTAATTGATAAAAATGTATCAGTATACGATGCAATCTGTACTATGTTTCTAGAGGACGTTGGTACATTATTTGTTGTAGATCAAGCTACTTTATTAGTTGGCGTTGTATCTCGTAAAGATTTATTACGAGCTAGCTTAGGAAAGCAGGATTTAACCTCTCTTCCGGTTAATATTATCATGACAAGGATGCCAAACATTGCGATGTGTCGCAGGGAGGATTCTTTATATGATATTGCGATGGAATTAATAGAAAGACAGATTGATGCGATGCCGGTTGTGAAGGATACGAAACAAGGTTTAGAAGTGATTGGACGAATTACAAAAACAAATATTACACGTGCGTTTGTAAATTTAGTAAATAACGAATAAGTGTAATTTGTTTAAAGTGAGGTAATGTAATGGATAATAAAATCGTATATGTCGTATCTGACTCTGTAGGAGAAACGGCTGATTTGGTTGTTAGAGCGGCAATGGGACAGTTCCCATTCGCTCCTGATATTAGGCGTGTACCGTATGTAGAAGATACAGGGACATTAAAAGAAGTAATCTCGATTGCCAAGAGCAATCAAGCGCTTATTTGTTTTACGTTAGTAAAGCCTGATATGCGTCAATATTTATTGACAGAAGCGGCAAAAGAAGGAGTAGAGGCATACGATATTATCGGACCTCTTATCGATCAAATTGAAGAAATTACAGGGCAAGTACCAAGGTATGAGCCAGGTGTCGTTCGAAGATTAGATGAAGAGTACTTTAAAAAAATTGAAGCGATTGAATTTGCAGTTAAGTATGATGATGGTAGAGATGCACGTGGTATTTTAAAAGCTGATATCGTGTTGATTGGAATTTCACGTACATCAAAAACACCACTTTCACAATATTTAGCGCATAACAAACGTTTGAAAGTTGCTAATGTACCACTTGTACCGGAAGTGGATCCGCCTGAGGAATTATATCAAGTGGCAAAAGAGAAATGTTTCGGTTTGAAAATTATACCAGATAAGTTAAATCATATTCGAAAAGAACGATTGAAATCACTTGGATTAAGTGATGGAGCAACATATGCAAATATTAATCGTATTCAAGAAGAAATTGATCATTTTGAGGAAGTAATTAGTAAAATAAATTGTCAAGTGATTGATGTATCAAATAAGGCAATTGAAGAAACAGCAAATATTATTGTGAATGCAGTGCAAAACCAAAAAATGTTTTAGCACATTTACCAAAGGTGAATGTGCTTTTTTCGCTCGTGAGAAGGCGTTAGAGGAAGATGCGAAGTAGAGCATGAACTTTCGGCTTAGTAATAGAATATAGCGGAATGGTTATACTTATATTCTTCTGTTTTTTAATTATGCTAAAGGAACGATTTCGTTATCTTTAAGTGTAAGATGAAAATTAAAGGGATATGTAGCGTAGTTGAAGAAAATATATTATAATAAAAAATTGTGATAAAAACCTATATTTTACGTTTAGACTTTAATTTTTCAGAATAAACTAGGGATAGGATTTTCGAAAAAGACATGTATTTACGTTAAATCGACAAAATCTAGACAAGAAAACGCACATTATGGAAGGATTCACAGAAGGGATGTAGAATACAGACATATGCAAAACATCAGATAAGATATTATTTGATGCAGATGCGTATCCCGTGAAGAATGCAATTGTGCAAGTTGGAACAAAATTTTATGTCGAAATTTTGTTTGTCGTATCCTATGCTCATCGTTCAAGAAAACAGCAAGGTAATTGGGTCTATGTAGATTCTGAGCAAGATGAAGTTGACTGTTATATTTATTAACATGCAAAAGCTACAGATCTCATGATCATACAGGCTATAGTGCTTCTTGCTAGTCTTCTTGTGAAAAAGGAGTATATGTATTGTCTCCAGGAGATACATTTGTAACAGATGAGCAAATGTATACAATTTTATATAGTAGTATGTATCTGCGAATTTACGCAGACTGGGGACTTATACGAAAGGTCCAAAATCGTTTACACAATGTGATCGACAGTACTTTCTAACAAATTTAGAAAAATATTGTCGAATTATAAAGGAATCTTTTAATTTATATCGAATACAAAATACGACACGGAGATGGAGTTATGGGGAACAGAATTCCTGAAGAAGTTGTTGAACAGATTCGGACATCATCCGATATTGTAGAAGTGATTGGTGAGTATGTTCAACTTAGAAAGCAGGGGCGTAACTATTTCGGCCTTTGTCCATTTCATGGTGAGAATTCTCCTTCATTCTCTGTTTCATCTGATAAGCAAATTTTTCATTGTTTCGGATGTGGAGAAGGTGGAAATGTCTTTTCTTTTCTTATGAAAATGGAGGGACTTGCTTTCACAGAGGCTGTTCAAAAGCTTGGCGAAAGAAATGGAATTGCAGTTGCAGAATATACATCAGGGCAAGGACAACAACAACAAGAAGACATATCTGATGACACTGTCATCATGCAACAGGCTCATGAACTTTTGAAAAAGTATTATCATCATTTATTAGTAAATACAGAAGAAGGAAATGAAGCACTTTCATATTTATTAAAACGTGGTATTACAAAAGAGATGATTGAGAAATTTGAAATTGGTTATGCATCACAAGCATGGGATGCAGCAACGAAAATTTTACAAAAAAGAGGTTTGTCGCTATCTAGTATGGAACAGGCTGGCCTTCTTGTAAGAAGTGAGAAGGATGGCAGTCATTATGACCGCTTCCGCGGAAGAGTTATGTTTCCGATTTATACTTTACAAGGTAAGGTGATAGCGTTTAGTGGAAGGGCATTAGGAGATGACACTCCGAAATATTTGAATAGTCCTGAAACACCGATTTTTTACAAAAGTAAGCTGTTGTATAATTTCCACCAAGCAAGGCCGTTTATTAGAAAACGTGGGCAGGTTGTCCTTTTTGAAGGTTATGCCGATGTACTAGCCGCGGTGAAAAGTGGTGTGGAAGAAGCTGTTGCGACAATGGGAACAGCTTTAACTGAAGAACAAGCGAAACTTCTGCGACGTAACGTTGAAACTGTTGTTCTTTGCTATGATGGTGATAAAGCAGGGCGAGAAGCGACGATGAAAGCAGGGCAATTACTATTGCAAGTTGGTTGCCAAGTGAAAGTTACATCCTTGCCAGATAAGCTTGACCCTGATGAATATGTGCAACAATATGGGACAACCGCTTTTGAAAATCTTGTGAAATCAAGTATAAGTTTTGTTGGTTTCAAAATAAATCATTTGCGTTTAGGGAAAAATTTGCAAGATGAGTCTGGCAAAGAAGAATATGTAAAAAGTGTTTTAAAAGAGTTATCATTGCTACAGGATGCGATGCAGGCGGAATCATATTTAAAATCATTATCGCAAGAATTTTCGTATTCAATGGAAACACTTTTGAATCAATTGCACCAATATCGCAAAGAACAAAAGGTACAGCAAAAACAAATAAAGCAGGTTTCTAAGCCATCTCAAATTGTTCAAACGAAACCGAAATTAACAGGTTTTGAAAGGGCAGAAAGAGAAATTATTTACCATATGTTGCAAAGTGCAGAAGTGACAGTGCGTATGGAACCTCATATAGAAGATTTTTATACAGAAGAACATAAAGGGATTTTATATGAACTATACGCATATTATGAAAAGGGGAATGAACCTTCAGTCGGAACATTTTTAAGTTGGCTCTCTGATGAAAAGTTGAAAAATATTATTACTGATATTTCGACGGATGAATTTATTAATCCAGAGTACACAGAAGAAGCGTTACAAGGTCATTTGGAGGCGCTAAGACGCCATAAAGAAAAACTTGAAAAGATGGAAATTATCTTTAAAGTAAAACAAATGGAAAAAACAGATCCTGTAGAGGCTGCTAAATATTATGTGGCATATTTACAAAGTCAAAAAGCAAGAAAATAGCTTTTTCGATAAAGTTTTAGTATAATGAATGTTTGTATCTCGCGTAAGGAGGGGAACAGATGGCTGATAAACCAGCTCGTTCTAAACAAATTGAAACTGAAATGACCCTTGAGCAAGTGAAAGAACAACTCACTGAGCTCGGAAAAAAACGTGGCGTTCTTACATATGAAGAGATTGCAGAACGCATGAATGGATTTGAAATTGAATCCGATCAAATGGATGAATACTATGAATATTTAGGTGAACAAGGGATTGACTTAGTTGGTGACAATGACAACGACGAAGGTCCTAATAATCGTCAAATTACAAAAACGGAAGAAGAATTTGACCTTAATGATTTAAGTGTGCCGCCAGGTGTGAAAATCAATGACCCTGTTCGTATGTACTTAAAAGAAATTGGTCGTGTAGACTTACTATCTGCTGAAGAAGAAATTCGACTTGCGACACGTATTGAAGAAGGCGATGAAGAAGCAAAACGCCGTCTTGCGGAAGCAAACTTACGTCTTGTAGTAAGTATTGCAAAGCGCTACGTGGGCCGTGGTATGCTTTTCTTAGACTTAATCCAAGAAGGAAATATGGGTCTAATTAAGGCAGTTGAAAAGTTCGACTACCGTAAAGGTTTTAAATTTAGTACGTATGCAACTTGGTGGATTCGCCAAGCTATTACACGTGCGATTGCAGACCAAGCGCGAACAATTCGTATTCCAGTTCATATGGTTGAAACAATTAATAAGTTAATCCGTGTACAACGTCAATTATTACAAGATTTAGGACGCGAACCATCTCCTGAAGAGATTGGTGAAGAAATGGATCTTGCTCCAGAAAAAGTACGCGAAATCTTAAAGATTGCACAGGAGCCAGTTTCTCTTGAAACACCAATTGGTGAAGAAGACGACTCCCATTTAGGTGACTTTATCGAAGACCAAGAAGCAACATCGCCTGCGGACCATGCAGCGTATGAATTGCTAAAAGAACAATTAGAAGATGTGTTAGATACACTAACAGATCGTGAAGAAAATGTTCTGCGTCTTCGTTTTGGTTTAGATGATGGACGAACTCGTACGCTTGAAGAAGTTGGGAAAGTATTCGGCGTAACGAGAGAACGTATTCGTCAAATTGAAGCGAAAGCACTTCGCAAATTAAGACATCCAAGCCGTAGTAAGCGTCTTAAGGATTTCTTAGAATAGGCTACCTTTAAGTTTACTTCACTTTTGTGAAGTAAACTTTTTTATTTTGTTAATTTTTGTTAAAGTTTAGCTATCGGCAACGATTACAATTTCTTGTAATTTATTTTACAGAATTGTCTTTTGATTTGCAAATGCTCATTTTTAGATTTTTCGATTTATTTTGTTTATTATATACAAAATAATATGTAGAAAAGTAAAAAATATGATGAGAAACGTTAGTAATTATCGAAATAATATGCGATATAATAGTGAAAATCAATAAAATGAATTTACGGAATATTTTTAACAAGTAGTAGTTTGCTCTTTTCTGATAGGGCGTTTTCAAGTACAATATAAATGACTGAATCATCTAACTATTTAGTGGTATAGAGGGGGGAGAAGAGATATGAAACGTAATCCGTTGATTCCGTTCGCTCTTATTGCAGCATTAGGTATTATCGTTATGTTTGTATTTTCATTTCAGGGGCTAAATAAATCTAAAGAGTTAGCTGATGCAAAAAATGGTGGGAAACCAGCGCAAACAGCATCAAAGCCAGAGGATATTGTAAAGCAAAGCTGTACGAGCTGTCACGGTGATCAGTTACAAGGGGCAGTGGGACCTAATTTACAAAAAATTGGTGGGAAACTTTCGAAAGATGAAATTAAAGAAGTTCTTTCAAAAGGAAAAGGAAATATGCCACCAAATATAGTTCCAGCTGATCAAGCGGCAAAAGTAGCTGATTGGTTATCGAAGAAAAAATAAAGTTTCATATTACAAGCCTTTTGCTTTTGTGCAAAAGGCTTGTTTTTCTATACTTTCTAAAATACGATTAGTAATAGAGAATTGAAGTGTTGTTATGGACTTGCAACAACTACTATAAATTCATTATCATGGAGACAGACTGAGAAGAGAAGGAGTAATGGAAATACATGAATGAAGTAAAGCTTTCGAAACGATTAGAAGAAGTTGTGAGGGAGATTCCGGTAGGCTCTACAGTAGCTGATATTGGATCGGATCATGCGTATTTACCGTGTTATACAATTATAAATAATATTGCTACAAAAGCAGTTGCAGGAGAGGTTGTAGATGGACCGTTTCGCTCTGCACAAGCAACTGTAGCTGAAAGTGGCTTACAAGATAAAGTAGACGTTCGTAAAGGGAATGGATTAGCTGTTATAGTGCCAGGAGAAGTAGATGTTATTACGATTGCTGGTATGGGTGGAGCGTTAATTCGTGACATTTTAGAAAGTGGTAAAGAAAAATTAGAAGGTGTAACACGTTTAATCTTACAGCCGAATATTGCAGCACACCATATTCGTGAATGGTTTATTGAAAATGGATGGGAGCTTATCGGTGAGAAAATTGTAATAGAAGACGGAAAGATTTACGAGATTTTAGTCGGAGAGCGAGGAGATACAGCGGTACCTTACTCTGAAAATAAACAAGCTGAACTGTTTATGGGTCCATTTTTAATAAAAGAAAAAAGTGAAGCTTTTATTGAAAAGTGGGAAGGGGAATTGAAAAACTTCCAAAATATTTTAAAACAGTTAGAACGTGCAGCAGAGTCTGAAGAGACAAAAGCGAAGCGTGCAGAAGTAGAAGCGAAAATGAAAATGATAGGAGAGGTTTTATCATGAGTAAAATTCCGAATGGTCATGAAATTATTTCTTTGTTTGAAGGTATGTATCCGAAGCATTTAGCGATGGAAGGGGATAAGATTGGCTTACAGATTGGAGCGCTTAATAAACCTGTCCAGCACGTATTAATCGCGTTAGATGTAACTGAGGAAGTTGTGGACGAGGCGATCCAATTAGGAGCGAATATCATTATAGCGCACCATCCTTTAATCTTTAATCCATTAAAAGCGATTCATACAGATAAGGCGTACGGGAGAATTATTGAAACGTGTATTAAAAATGATATTGCGGTTTATGCGGCGCATACAAATGTAGATATTGCTAAGGGTGGGGTAAATGATTTACTTGCCGATGCGTTAGGGTTACAAAATACAGAAGTATTAGCTCCTACATATGCAGAAGAAATGAAAAAAATTGTTGTATTTGTTCCAGTAACCCATGCAGAAGAAGTGCGCAAAGCTCTTGGAGATGCGGATGCAGGTCATATCGGTAATTATAGCCACTGTACGTTCGGTAGCGAAGGGGTAGGTACGTTTATCCCTCGAGAAGGGACAAATCCTTATATCGGGGAAACTGGGCAGTTAGAACGTGTGGAAGAGATACGTGTCGAAACGATTATTCCAGCTTCATTACAAAGAAAAGTTATTAAAGCGATGTTGGCAGCCCATCCATATGAAGAAGTGGCATATGATGTATATCCGCTTGATAATAAAGGTGAAACATTAGGTCTTGGTAAAATAGGGTATTTACAAGAAGAAATGACGCTTGAGCAGTTTGCTTTACATGTGAAACAATCATTACATGTAAAGGGTGCAAGAGTTGTTGGAAAGTTAGATGATAAGGTGCGTAAAGTAGCTGTACTTGGTGGTGACGGTAATAAATATATAAACCAAGCGAAATTTAAAGGAGCAGATGTATATGTAACAGGTGATATGTATTATCATGTTGCTCACGATGCGATGATGATTGGTTTAAATATAGTCGATCCAGGACATAACGTTGAAAAAGTAATGAAGCAAGGTGTACAAAAACAATTGCAAGAAAAAGTAGATGTGAAGAAATTCAATGTACACATTCACGCTTCGCAGTTACATACAGATCCATTCACATTTGTATAAGAAAAATAAAAACCGTTGCTCATGTAGGCAACGGTTTTTATTATTGTTCTTTTTTCACTTTTACACGAGGTAGTATCTTTTGAAGTGGTACTTTTCGAATTCTGTCCCATGTAGCTGGATTCATTGGGTCATATTGATCTAAGAAAGCAATAACTTCTTTTGTAATTGGCGTTGGAGTAGAAGCACCTGCTGTAACAGCTACGTTTTCTACACCTTGTAGCCATTCTAATTGGATTTCACTTACGTCTGCAACGCGGTATGCTGTCGTACCAGCGATTTCTTGTGATACTTGTGCTAAACGGTTTGAGTTGTTACTTTTCGGATCACCGACAACAATTGTTAAATCTGCAACATCAGCTTGTTTAGCGACAGCTTCTTGGCGAACTTGAGTTGCTAAACAAATTTCCTTGTGGAATTCTGCTGTTGGGAATTTTTTCTGAATGTCCTCCATTAAATGTTGAACATCCCATTGACTCATTGTTGTTTGATTCGTAACTAAAATTTTATCCGTTGGAATTTCTAGTGTTTTTAAATCATCAGCTTTTTCGATAAGATGAACGATATCAGGTGCGATACCAACTGCGCCTTCTGGTTCTGGATGATTTTTTTTGCCGATATAAATGACATGGTATCCTTCAGCTTTCTTTGCTTCGATAAGGTCATGTGTTTTTGTAACATCTGGACAAGTTGCATCAATTGTCGTTAAACCTTTTTCTTTTGCACGTTGTTTAACTTCTGGAGAAACACCGTGTGCAGTGAAAATAACAGTACCAGAATCGATTTTATCTAAAATTTCTAATCGACTTGGACCGTCTAATGTAATGATGCCATCCTCTTCGAAAGCATCTGTGACATGCTTATTGTGAACAATCATACCTAAAATATAAATGGGTCTCGGTAATGATTTATCTAATGCGGCGTTACGTGCAATAACCATTGCGTCAACAACACCGTAGCAATAACCACGAGGGGAAATTTTAACAATCTTCATGTGAGTAATCCTCTCCTTCTAAACAAGGGATACTTTTGTGCATAGTCCATTACATTATAAAGGAGGAGTGGATAGAAAACAAAGGATTGTTACACATATAGTTTTGGCTTTGTTGCTGATTGTTGAACGGGTTCTTTCGGAACCTCTTTTTCTATTACCGGTTCAAGCACTATTTTTTTTCGTTTCCTTTTTGGAGGTGGAGGAGGTGGAGTTGCTACCTCAACCTGTTCTGTTGCATCTTCAGTTTGATTTTCTTCCGTACTTTTTCCAGAGGTGAGGATTTTAACAATGCTTGGTAGACTACGCATAATGGGACCGTACTGTTCGACAACAGGACCGACAGATTGCACGACTTGAGATACTTTTTCGATATTATTTATCATATTAGTTGGGTTCGAAATTAAATTTGAAAAAAAACTACCGATGCCGCTGCTAGATGCCGCTGCAGTTGTAGCTGACGCAGCACCACGTGTATCATTTGATTCATACATTTGAGGTGGTATCATCTGCTCTGGATATTGCTGCATGTATGGCTGGTATTGTTGTGTATATTGTTGTTGGTATGGCTGTTGCTGTTGATATTGGCGCGGCGGTTGTTGGTGCATCATCGGTGGCCCTTCCATTTGTCGATAAGGAGGGACCATTTGCATGAAAGGTTCGGTTGGATCGTGTTTTTTAAAGAGTTTAGCAAGGAAACCTTTCTTTTTTTGAGCCATCGGTGGTAGTTGTGGAATCGGATATGGTGTGTAAGATTGTTGTCCTCGATTCGGATACATTTGTCTTATAGGGGATTTCGGAAACATGTGGGAAATCCTCCTTTCTTCAGTTAGGTATATACACATACAATATGCAATGGAAGGAAAGAAGGTTAGTTTTTGAGATAAAAACCTAAACTAAAGATGGATTTTACTTGTAGATTTCGATATAATGTAGACTTGACTGATTTGTGCGCAGTAGAAATTTTAGAAAGAAGGTGTAACTTATGACACTACAAACTTTTACACAGTATGATTTTAAACCATTTTTAATAGATGCAGTTCGTGAACTACGCTTTACAGAGCCAACAGGAATTCAAAAGAAAATTTTCCCGGTCGTGAAAAAAGGTGTGAGTATAATTGGACAATCCCAAACTGGTTCTGGGAAAACACATGCATACTTACTTCCTACATTAAACAGAATTGATGCAAGTCGTGAAGAGGTACAACTTGTTATTACAGCGCCTACTCGTGAGTTAGCACAACAAATTTACGAAGAAATTGTGAAACTAACAAAGTTCTGTGCAGAAGATCAAATGATTACAGCACGCTGTTTAATTGGTGGAACTGATAAACAACGATCAATTGAAAAGTTGAAAAAACAACCTCATATTGTAGTTGGAACGCCAGGACGTATTAAAGATTTAGTAGAAGAAAAGGCGCTATTTGTTTATAAAGCGGATACTATTATTGTCGATGAAGCGGACTTAATGCTTGATATGGGATTCATTCAAGATGTAGATAAAATTGCGGCACGTATGCCTAAAAATCTGCAAATGTTAGTTTTCTCTGCAACAATTCCTCAAAAATTAAAACCATTTTTGAAGAAATATATGGAGAATCCAGAACATATTCATATTAATCCGAAGCAAGTTGCAGCAGGAAATATTGATCATTACCTTGTGCCTTCAAGACACCGTAATAAAACTGAATTAGTGAAAAATATGCTACTTCAATTTAAACCATATTTAGCAATTGTCTTTACAAACACAAAGAAGAAGGCTGACGAAGTAGCCGATGGATTAGCAGAACGTGGATTAAAAGTAGGGCGTATACACGGTGATTTATCACCACGTGATCGTAGAAAAATGATGAAACAAGTTCGTGATTTAGAGTTCCAATACATTGTCGCAACAGATTTGGCGGCACGCGGTATTGATATTGAAGGAATTAGCCATGTTATTAACTATGAACTTCCACCAGATTTAGATTTCTTCGTTCACCGTGTTGGAAGAACTGCACGTGCGGGTCATTCAGGTATTGCAGTGACGATTTATGATCCAGCAAATGAAGAAGCGTTAGATAGTTTGGAAAAACAACGTCATATCGAGTTTAAACATGTAGATTTACGCGGAGATGAATGGGCGGATTTAGGTGACCGTCGTCGTCGTAAGAGCCGTAAAAAACCAAGTGATGGACTAGATGTTATGGCAACAAAAGTTGTTAAGAAGCCGAAAAAAGTAAAACCAAACTATAAACGAAAACTTGCAACAGAACGTGACAAAGTGAAGAAAAAATATAGCAATAAAAAAAGATAAGGGATTTCCCTTATTTTTTTTTATCTCACTGCTTGAGAGAAAGTCGATTAATGTAGACTAATAATTAGTGAGGGGTAGAAAAAACGTTGACTAAAGTTTCGCTTTATTGGGTTAATTTAAGTATAGAGTTCAGATTGTTTGAATAGTCCGTTTAATTTATGTAGTGCCTTTTGTGTGAACAAACAATTCGCTACATATTTCTACAAATTATGCTATCATTATATCTATTGTATATTGAAGAGGTGATTGTATGTTAAAGATTGGATCTCATGTTTCTATGAGTGGTAAGAAAATGTTATTAGCAGCAAGTGAAGAGGCTGTTTCATACGGTGCAACGACGTTTATGATTTATACAGGTGCACCGCAAAATACACGAAGAAAACCAATTGAAGAATTGAACATAGAAGCAGGAAGAAAACATATGGAACTAAACGGTATCGAAGAAATTATCGTACATGCGCCATACATTATTAATCTTGGGAATACGACGAAGCCAGAAACATTCCAATTAGGTGTAGACTTCCTTCGCATGGAAATTGAAAGAACATCGGCATTAGGTGTAGCGAAACAAATCGTTCTTCACCCAGGTGCGCACGTTGGTGCAGGAGCGGATGCTGGTATTCAACAAATTATTAAAGGGCTTAATGAAGTATTAACGCCAGAGCAGACGGTTAACATTGCGTTAGAAACGATGGCAGGAAAGGGAACGGAATGCGGTCGTAGCTTTGAAGAAATTGCGAAAATTATTGATGGTGTGAAATATAATGAAAAACTATCTGTATGTTTTGATACGTGTCATACGCATGATGCAGGTTATGACCTTGTAAATGATTTTGACGGTGTGTTAAACGAATTTGATAAAATTGTTGGGATAAATCGTTTACAAGTACTTCATATTAACGATAGCAAAAATGTACGCGGAGCTGGAAAAGACCGTCATGAAAATATTGGTTTTGGTCATATTGGCTATAAGGCATTGCATCACATTGTGCATCACCCACAACTTACGCACGTACCAAAAATTCTTGAAACGCCGTATGTAGGTGAAGATAAAAAAGATAAGAAGCCACCATATAAATTAGAAATCGAAATGCTGAAAAATGGTACTTTTGATGAAGGAATTCTTGAAAAAATTAAAGCGCAATAAGGAGGGGATATTCCCCTCCTTATTTTAATAGCTGCTGAAATAAAATATTTACTTGTTGGGCAGTGGCAGGAGTAGTTACTTTAGCGATTTGTTTTAACAAATCTAGTCGCTCGGTATTATCGTAAATGTTAATGTTTTTCCCTTTCATAAGTAAAACGATTTTATCAGCTTGTGCAGTTGTGATTGGAACTTCGTATTCTTTACTATATTTCAATAGTTCTTTTGTAGAAATATGATTTAATTTTTTGTTCACAATTTGTTTAATGAGGTTCATCGTGTTGTCCTCCTTCACACGTTCTTCTATCGAAATATATGTACGCATAGCTTGTACATATTCGTATCAAGGTGCATTTTTTCAATGGGGAAAAGAAGCTTATGTTATAATATAAGAACAAAACTATAGATAAAGAGTATAAGGAGGACTTATGGAAAAAAAGCAACATCGAAAAGAAAGTGTTATTCATCTTGTATATCGTTTAGTTATGATTGTCTTTGGGGCAGCGTGTGCGGCGGTAGCGATTGAACTGTTTTTAATGCCAAATAAAATTATTGATGGTGGAATTATTGGTATTTCTCTTATATTAGATTATCTTACTCCTAATATTTGGTGGTTAAGCTTTTCTACTTTAGTTGTTATCCTCAACATTCCTTTTATGTACTCCGGGTATAAGCAAATTGGAAAAACATTCATGTTATCTTCAGCATTTGGAATTGTAGCTTTAGCATTTATTGAATCAACGTTGCATGCTATCCCGCCATTTACAACAGAGCCGATTTTAGCAACAGTTTTCGGCGGTCTTATTTTAGGGATTGGTGTAGGACTTGTTATTCGTCATGGTGGATCGTTAGACGGGACCGAGATTATGGGAATTCTATTAACGAAGAAATTACCGTTTTCTGTTGGTGAATTCGTAATGTTTGTGAACTTATTCATTTTTGCATGGGCAGCATTTGTTTTTGGTGTTGAACAAGCGATGTATTCTGTTATGACGTACTATATCGCATTCAAAACAATTGATACGGTAATTCAAGGATTAGACGAAACGAAAGCAGTTTTAATAGTATCGGATCAATATGAGGAAGTATCAAATGCGATTTTACACCGCCTTGGTCGTGGAACAACAAAACTTGTTGCTAAAGGTGGCTATACAGATAAAGAAAAAGAAGTTATTTATGCAGTTGTAACACGTCTGGAAGTGACGAAGTTAAAATCAATTGTGCATGAAATTGATGAAAACGCATTTGTTACGATTATGAATACACAAGAGACAAATGGTGGTAAGTTTAAATCAGCAATTCACTAAAAAGTTAATTGTAATATCTTTTGAAAGCAGAGAATTATTCTCTGCTTTTTGTTATAATAATAAGGTTTCTTGAAATAAAGAATATATTTTAGGCAGATTGGTTTACAACTATAATAAGCTGTACTATAATTCAAATAGAGATAAATCGGAATCATTCTGAATTAAAATAGGTGAGATGCTATGAATAATATATTGGAAATAGAAGGATTAACGTTTCGGTATGAAGATCGCAACGTGTTAGAAGATATTAATTTGCAAGTTCCGAAGGGAGCTTTTTTAGGTTTAGTTGGACCGAATGGTTCAGGGAAATCGACTTTACTTAAATGCTTATTGGGTGTTTTAAAACCAAAGCAAGGAAGTATTAGATTGTTTGGCATTGATAGTAAGAAATTTAAAGAGTGGAATAAAGTTGGTTATGTATCCCAAAAGGCAAGTAGCTTTAACTCAGGTTTCCCGGCAACTGTTTTCGAGGTTGTTTCAATGGGGCTCGTTTCGAAAAAAGGGCTTTTTCGCTTTTTTACGAAAGACGATAATGCGAAAGTAGAAAAAGCGATTGCTGATGTAGGTATGAGCGAGTTTCGAGGTCGCAACATTGGAGAACTTTCTGGTGGACAACAACAGCGTGTATTTATTGCTCGTGCACTTGTAAGTGATCCGGAATTGCTTATTTTGGACGAGCCTACTGTTGGGATTGATGTGAAGAATGTGGCAAGTTTTTATGAGATACTAGAGGATTTAAACAAAAGATTGGGAATTACGTTAATTCTTGTTACGCACGATATGGGTGCTGTAACAGAGAAGGTGACGCATGTTGCATGTTTGAATCAGCATTTACATTTCCATGGGAATGTAGAGAAATTCCGAGAGTTAGAAGATGCAGAAATGTCGATTTTATATGGACATCATGTTCATCGCTTAGAACATGAACATGGGCATCACGGGAGGATATAATGATACAGGATTTTTTACAATATGATTTTTTACGTAATTCCTTATACGCTGGTATTTTAATAGGGCTTGTCGCACCACTTATCGGCGTGTTCGTTGTAATTCGCCGCATGTCGCTTATTGCGGATGCATTAAGTCATGTGACGTTATCAGGAATTGCAGCAAGTTTATTACTTGAAAAGACAATCTTTACCGGTGGGTTTTTAAACCCTTTATATATGGGGATGTTTTTTTCAATCGGTGGAGCATTGCTAATTGAAAAATTACGTACTGTATATAAACATTATCAAGAGTTAGCAATCCCGATTATACTTTCAGCAGGGATGGGGATTGGAGTTATCTTCATCTCACTTGCTAATGGATTCAATACGGATTTATTTAGTTATTTATTTGGTAGTGTAAGTGCTGTAACAAGTGCGGATTTAATTATTATTGGTATAGTAGCAATTGTTGTTATTGCGACGATTGTTTTATTATACAAAGAGTTGTTTTTACTATCATTTGATGAGGAATACGCTGTATCAACCGGTTTAAGTGCAAAGTGGATTCACTTTATCTTCATTATATTAGTTGCTCTTGTAATTGCGGTATCAATGCGTGTTGTAGGTGTTCTTCTCGTATCATCTTTAATGACGTTACCAGTTGCAGCAAGTATTCGTATTGCAAAAGGATTTAAACAAACAATTTTCTTTTCCATTTTATTTGGTGAAATTGCAGTAATTGGTGGAATGTTTGCTTCGTATCAACTTGATTTAGCTCCAGGTGGTACAATTGTTATGATAGCGGTTCTTATTTTAATTGGTGCAATTTTATGGAAAAAGAAAAAAACTGCATAAAGTAGGGATAGGTATGAATCTAACAGAAGCTTTACGCCTAATGAAGGAAAAGGGATACAAACATACAGGGAAAAGGGAAGAAATGCTGAGATTATTCGCAGCTCATAATCGTTATTTAACTGCGAAAGATGTTTTAGAGCATATGAAGGGTGATTATCCAGGACTTAGTTTTGATACGATTTATCGTAACTTAACGGTTTTTGCTGAAGTCGGTGTTTTAGAGCAAACGGAATTAAATGGTGAAAAGCATTTCCGTTTTACATGCTCCATTATGGAACATCATCATCATTTCATTTGTTTAGATTGTGGTGGTACAAAAGAGATTAATTCCTGCCCGATGGATTTTATGAATAAAGATTTTAAAGGTTATGAGGTAACGGGGCATAAGTTTGAAATATATGGTCGTTGCCCAAAATGTGCAAAATGAGAGGGCTCGTCAGTTATATAACTGACGAGTTTTTAATTTGAATGTAAAAAAAGGTTGCTCACAAAAATTGTGGCAACCTTCTTTTTATTGTTCTTGTTTTTCTTTTTCTTTTTCTTTTTCTTTTTCTCGTTCGGCAGCCATTTCAGCAGCGATTACATCAATTTCTTTTTTCAGTTCTTCTACCATTGTTTCTTCTGGTACTTTACGAACGACTTGCCCTTTACGGAATAATAAACCTTCTCCGCGTGCACCGGCAATACCGATGTCAGCTTCACGAGCTTCACCAGGACCGTTTACGGCACAGCCGAGTACTGCAACCTTAATTGGAACTTTAAGTGTGGAGATGTATTCTTCGACTTCATTAGCAATGCTAATTAGGTCGATTTCAATACGACCACAAGTTGGACAAGAAATAAGTGTTGCGGCATTAGATGCAAGACCGAATGATTTTAATAGTTCACGTGCAACTTTTACTTCTTCAACTGGATCAGCGCTTAAAGAGATACGAAGTGTATTTCCGATGCCTTTACTTAAAATTGCTCCAAGACCGGCGGCGCTTTTTACAGTCCCAGCAAACAATGTTCCTGATTCTGTAATACCTAAATGTAATGGATAATCAAAGGCGCGAGCAGCTTTTTCGTATGCTTCAATTGCTAAGTTAACATCAGAGGCTTTCATTGATACGATAATATCGTGGAAATCTAAGTCCTCTAAAATTTTAATATGGTGCAGTGCGCTCTCGACCATACCATCAGCAGTTGGATATCCATACTTTTCTAAAATATGACGTTCTAATGAGCCGGCATTTACACCGATACGGATTGGAATGCCACGCTCTTTCGCTGCATTTACAACAGCTTCTACTTTATGGCGACGTCCAATGTTACCTGGATTGATACGTACTTTATCAATGCCGCCTTCGATTGCTTTTAAAGCAAGGCGGTAATCAAAATGAATATCAGCAACAAGTGGAATGTTGATTTGTTTTTTAATATCAGCAATAGCATTTGCTGCGCGTTCGTCTGGAACAGCAACACGAACAACTTGACAGCCAGCTTCTTCTAAACGTTTAATTTCAGCAACTGTAGCCTCAACATCATGCGTTTTTGTTGTCGTCATACTTTGTATAATTAATTCATTGTTACCGCCAATTGTTAAATTACCGACTTTAACTGGACGTGTTTTTGTGCGTTGAGTCATTTCATTCACGAATTGATCGCTCTCCTTATAAAAGAAGTTTCTTATTTTAGTCCCTTACATCAATGATAGTATGTGTGAGAAAGGGCTATAGAAACCAAAGTACTCGGTTTCACTTTTACTATTGTATCAGCGCCTTTATGTAATTGACAAGGATTAAGTGATTGCTTATTGATATAAGGGGAATTTATAAGACTTTCCAACTTGGATTTTTGTAGCAGATGTATTTTTATTTAATTGCTTAAAATCATCAATTACTTTTTCAATAGAAGGAATTTTTTTCTTATTAATCGCTTCTGTAATAGAAAGAACTGTATCGCCAGTTTTTACTTCGATTGCTTTATAAGCTGTATCCGTTTCTTTTTCTGTTTCTTTCTCTTTATTTTGTTTTGTATCTGTATTTTCTTTTTTTATCGTTTGGGCAGCAGATGTTTTTTTGTATGAACTTAACATCGGTAAAGTACCGATTTTTATGTCGTAATAAAATATATAACCGAGGACAAGCACGAATAAGAGTACACCTAATCTCTTCATATCCTTCACTCCTTTGCTAGGAATATATGCTTGTCCAAAAAAAAAATGCCTATTTAGGCATTTTTTTATAGTTCTTGTTTTTCTTTCGGCTTTGGAACTTCTTTAATTGTTAAGTATAGAACGATTAAAACAACTGCAATGTAAATGAATGTTGCGCCAGGTACGTTTATTTTGAATAAATCCATAATCATAAAGAAGATTGTTGGAATTGTGTAGCTGTAAGCAGTTAATGTCCAAACTTGTTTATAAGATAATTTGCGTTGACCGCTCATCGCAGAACCGATGAAGGCAAGCAATGTAACTCCTACAAAGGTAATAAATAATTGGAACAAGTACAGTAAGAACCCAATAACGAATAATAAGATTGGATAAATACTGTCAAATAACGAAATGAAATCTTGTAAATCTTTTTTCTCAAGAGATGCGCCTAATAAGTCATTATAGGAGTATGTTTGTGTTTGACCATTCCCCATGGAGACTACTTTATCTTTTAAAACAAATAAACCTGTTTTATTTTGATATTTTTCTAAGTCTGTTGAATTTGGATCAAATACGAAAAGGGCATTTCCATCTTCTTTTTCGATAGGTTGATCAATATCAGCTGTTAGCTCGCCATTTTCAATTTTAAAATCAGGTAAATCTTTTTCGATTACTTTATTTACCATGTTAACACCATCTTGAATAACGCTACCGTACAAGAAAGTTCTTGGAATAGTAGTGATTAGGCAAAGAAGCATAATATACAAAATGGTTTTACCGATTTTTTGAAAACGGAAAAGCGCCATATCTTTAGGCGAATATACGCTTTTTGCTAGCTGTGTAAAAATGGACATAGATTCACTTCCTTTATGTATGTATAAAATCATTGTAACGTACGAATCTAGAGAAGCTCAAGATATATTATATTTACATATAGTAGAGAGGACTAAATTCCTTCTTATTAATTTACTTCTTTTAGTAGAGAAAAATACAATTGACACTTTTCTTTCGTATATGGTAAATTTATCTTACATTTTTCAAACGATATATCCGATTGGAATTTAGTTGTTTTTAATGGTACATACATAATCGTGGACCCTTAGCTCAGTTGGTTAGAGCAGACGGCTCATAACCGTCCGGTCGTAGGTTCGAGTCCTACAGGGTCCATATCCATTTCATATGTTTATTATGTCAGCAGGAAGCTTCCTTGTAGAAGGAAGCTTTTTTTCGGAATATATGAGCATTTTAATTGAAAAGAAGTGGGGATTTTGCTACTTTAATGATAGCAAGACAAAGCGATTTATTTGTTTGCACCCTATGGCAATTAGGGTAGAATGAAGTTGTAGGTCACATATGTAGTGACAATACATAAACCGGGAGGAATATAACAATGGCAAAACACGAATTACCAAATTTACCTTATGCGTATGATGCTTTAGAACCTCACTTTGATAAAGAAACAATGAACATCCATCATACAAAACATCACAACACGTATATTACAAACTTAAACGCTGCTTTAGAAGGTCATGCAGAATTAGCTGACAAAAGCGTTGAAGAATTAGTTGCAAACTTAAACGAAGTACCTGAAGCAATCCGTACAGCAGTACGTAACAATGGTGGCGGACATGCTAACCATACATTCTTCTGGACAATCCTATCTCCAAACGGCGGGGGACAACCAGTAGGCGAACTTGCAAC
Source organism: Bacillus sp. FSL R12-0074 (assembly GCF_038005725.1). Taxonomy (NCBI): domain Bacteria; kingdom Bacillati; phylum Bacillota; class Bacilli; order Caryophanales; family Bacillaceae; genus Bacillus; species Bacillus sp. FSL R12-0074. The sequence continues at coordinate 4,193,122 of NZ_JBBOTR010000001.1, read as the reverse complement.
TGCGATTGAAGCGAAATTCGGTAGCTTCGATGCATTCAAAGCAGAATTCGCAAAAGCTGGCGCAACTCGCTTCGGTTCTGGTTGGGCTTGGTTAGTAGTAAACAATGGTGAGTTAGAAGTAACAAGCACTCCAAACCAAGATTCTCCTCTAACTGAAGGTAAAACTCCAGTTATCGGTTTAGATGTTTGGGAGCATGCTTACTACTTAAATTACCAAAACCGTCGTCCTGACTACATCGGTGCATTCTGGAACGTTGTAGATTGGAACGTTGCTGAAAAACTTTACCAAGAAGCAAAATAATTAAAGTTAATACAGCTAGAAAAAAGCTAGGGGGTTTTCTCCTAGCTTTTTTCTATGTTCTCCTTTTACATAATTGAGCTTGTTTTTGGAAGACTAGAACATGAAGTAAAGGAGAGTTGTGTATGAAGTGGAAACATGTAATCGGTGATGTTGAAGTGAATCGGGATTTAGTATTATTGCTCGTTATAGGAGGTTTATACACGCTCGCAATTTCTTTATCGAATACGTTTGTAAACATTTATTTATGGAAGCAAACACAAAATTATGTGAATCTGGGCTTGTATAATTTGGCCAGCGTTGTATTGCAGCCTCTAACATTTCTTGTGGGCGGGAAATTAGCGAAACGTATTGATCGCTCGATTTTATTGAGAATCGGTGTAGGCACGTTAGCTGTTTTTTTTATCGTCGTTTTAGTAGCGGGAAAAAGTGCATCTCACTATATTTTATTAATGGGAGCCCTTTTAGGAGTTGGTTATGGTTTTTATTGGCTCGCTTTTAACTTGTTAACATTTGAGATTACAGAACCAGAAACAAGAGATTTTTTTAACGGTTTTCTAGGACTTCTTACATCGTTCTCTGGAATGATTGGACCGATAGCAGCAGGATATACAATTTCACGTATGGAAAAATGGAGTGGTTATACTGTCGTTTTCTTCCTCTCGTTAATGCTATTTGCGGTTGCAGTCGTTCTAAGCTTTTTTTTATCGAAGAGGGAATGTGAAGGACGCTATGAAATTGTGCAAGTATTGAAAGAGCGGCAAGTTGATGAAAACTGGGGAAGAATTACGCGCGCTCATTTCTTCCAAGGTTTGAGAGAGGGAACGTTTATTTTCGTTATTTCGGTATATGTCTATTTAGCATCTGGTAGCGAGTTAGCACTAGGGAAATATAGTTTAGTGAATTCTGCAGTATCATTTGTATGCTATTATTTAGTTGCTCGTATGTTAAAGAAAGAATGGCGAAAAAAAGCAATTTTACTTGGCGGTATTATTTTATACGCGGTTGTATTTTTAGTTATTTTTAATGTTACATATACGAAATTACTTATTTATGCAGCATGTATTGCGGTTGCATATCCTATTTTACTCGTTCCGTACGGCTCCATGACATACGATGTAATTGGTAGAGCAAAACAGGCGAGAGAATGGCGTGTAGAATATATAGTGGTCAGGGAATTATGGTTAAATGCTGGAAGAATTTGTTCCATTTTAAGTTTTTTATGTGCTGTCATATTTTTTCCGCCTGAAAAAAGTTTACCTTTCTTACTATGTATTTTAGGAGCTGGACATTTCCTTATTTATTTTGCAGTTAAAAATGTCAAATATGATGAGGGAAATGTGAACAAAACCAGCGCTGTAGCGCAAGGAACCCCACAGAATCAAACTGAACCAGAAGGTTAACTTATCGCGTGTTTTATGCTAGAATAGAAAAAGATGTAAGACAGCAGTGAGGGCACCTGTATGAAGGTGTCCCTTTCACATTACATAGCTGTTGGTAGAGGGGGTTTGTATGAGCAAGAAGCAGAAAAAGAACCAGACAAAGACAAAAACCCACGTTCCCTTTCGGTTAAACGTGTTGTTTTTTTGCGTGTTTTTAATGTTCTCCGCGGTTATTGTAAGGCTTGGATACGTACAAATTGTTCGTGGTGAGGAATATAAAAATGAAGTTGAGAAAAAAGAAAATTCAACGATAAGTAATCCTGTACCACGCGGGAAAATATTTGATCGTAATGGAGAAGCGGTCGTAGATAATGAGCCTATTCGTACAATTACATTTACAAAAATGAAGGGATCAACTGCAGCAGATCGCTTAGAAACGGCGAAAAAGTTAGCAGATTTAATTGAAGTCCCAACAGATAAGTTAACAGATCGCGATAAGAAAGATTATTGGCTTGCTTTACATAAAGAAGAAGCAGAAGCAAAAATCACAAAAAAAGATCGTGAAGATTTTAAAGCGAATAAAATTGAAGATAAAGAACTAGATGAACGTCAACGAAATCGTGTAACAGAAGAAGAGATTAATCAATTGTCAGCAAAAGATTTAGAAATATTGGCGATCAAAAGTAAGATGGAAAGCGGATATGCAATGACGCCGCAAATCGTTAAAAAAAATGCAACACCGGAAGAATACGCAATTATTAGTGAAAATTTAGCGAAATTACCAGGTGTAGATACAAATGTTGACTGGGAGCGAAAATATAAGTATGACGATATGTTCCGAAGTGTACTTGGTGGTGTAACTTCTTCTGATGAAGGGTTACCGAGAGAAAGGTTAGATTACTATCTTGTTCGTGATTATAATCGTAATGATCGCGTAGGAAAAAGTTACCTTGAGCAACAATACGAAGATAGTTTACACGGCACAAAAGCTGAAGTTAGAAATGTTACAGATAAAGAGGGTAATATTTTAGAAACTATTAATGTGTCACAAGGACAACGAGGTAACGACCTGAATTTAACAATCGATATGGAATTACAAAAGCGCGTAGAAGAAATTCTTACGAAAAACTTAATGAGATTTAAAGGGAGCGAACCTCTTTTAGACCGTGCATTCGTTGTAATGATGAACCCGAAAAATGGTGAAGTTTTATCTATGGCGGGGAAACAATTAGTGGATAAAGACGGCGAAACGAAAGTAGAAGATTTTGCATTAGGAACGATGACGAGTTCTTATCCGATGGGTTCAACTGTAAAAGGTGCGACAGTACTTACGGGATATCAAACTGGCGCGATTCAACCTGGATCTGTACAGTTAGATGAACCAATTAAATTAAAAGGTACACAAACAAAATCATCATGGAAAACGATGGGATACATTAATGACCTGACAGCGTTAAAAATGTCTTCTAACGTTTATATGTTTAAAACAGCGATGAATATTGCTGGGGTTCCATATGTGCGAGGCGGTACGTTAGATATACCACAAAAATCATATGATACTATGCGTTACTATTTCGGTCAATTTGGACTTGGTGTAAAAACTGGCATTGATTTACCGAATGAAACGGCTGGACAAAGAGGTAGAACAGATCAGATACCAGGTTTCTTATTAGATTTATCAATTGGACAGTATGATACGTATACACCACTTCAATTAGCACAATATATTTCGACGATTGCGAATGGTGGATATCGTATGCAACCGCAAGTTGTAAAGGAAATCCGCGAGCCAGCTACGAAGCCAGAGGAAGTTGGAAAAGTTGTTCAATCCATGGAACCGAAAGTATTAAATCGCATTGATATGCCTGAATCGCAAATTAAACGTGTTCAAGAAGGATTTAGACAAGTGTATAATGATTCAGGGGGTACAGCTACAAAATACTTTGCAGGCGCACCATATAAAGCAGCTGGGAAAACAGGTACAGCTCAAACTGTATATGGCGGAGATAAAGAGATTGGTAGAAATGCAAAAGGTGAGCGTCGTGAAACATATAATTTAACATTAGTAGGTTATGCGCCACTTGAAGATCCAGAAGTAGCATTTTCTGTTGTTGTACCATGGGTACATGATGATAAAACAGGAATTAACGGATATATTGGTCGTGAAATTATGGATGCTTATTTTGAGTTAAAACAACAAGCAATAACTGGTGAAGCTCCAAAAGATGAAAAAGAGAAAAAAAATAAAAATCAAGATGATGAATAAAAAAGTTGTAAAAAAAGTACACTATCTGAAAAGATAGTGTGCTTTTTTTTATGCTTTATGCATATGGTTTAGTAAATGTGGACAAGCGTAAAATATTGAAAAAACATGTAGTTTCAAAAACGATGAACACAACAAGATTAGTGCATACGCTCTAAGTTTGTCTTGTGTGATAGGAGATAGCAGTTTTATCCCGCTATTTGAGGGCGGTAAAACTCCCACCTCAAAATTCAGCTGGAGCAAAGAAGTTAGGGGGGAGCCCTGCTGCCCGTAAACGCCCGATTGGTGAGGGCTAATAATCAGTGGGGGATGAACAAAACCCCCACTGATTAAAGTTTCACTTTATGGAGGATTAGAAAATTTCCTGCATCTAAAGTACAAAAGTGAAAATAAAGTTTGTGTATACAGTTGTTTTTGTGGGACTTTACAAAACTTTTACAAATAATTAAAACCGAATTAATAGTTTAGCAGTATTCTTATATCTGTAATCCTGTTATTTCCGGTTACTTCTAGGAGGAAGAACACGTGAAATGGATGAGCGCATCGATTAAAGTTTTGACATTATCGACATGTTTCCTTTGTTTTAATATGTCTACTGCATTCGCTACAAATGAAATGGGAGAAGTGAGAGTTGATGGATCCTCAACGGTTTTCCCCATTATAGAGGCAGTAGCAGAGGAATATACAAAGGCCCATCCAAACGTGAAAATTTCTATTAGTATTTCTGGGACAGGGGGAGGATTTAATCGTTTCAGTAAAGGAGAAGTAGATATAAACAATGCTTCGAGAATGATGAAACCGGTAGAAGAAAATGCAATGCAGAAAAAATCCATCCAATTTACACCATTTGAGGTTGCTTATGACGGTCTAACGATTGTTGTGAATCGTCAAAATACGTGGGTAAACAATATGACGATAGACGAGTTACGTCTATTATGGAGTGAAAATGGAAGATTGAAACGATGGTCACAAATTCATTCATCATGGCCTCGTGAACAAGTTAAATTTTATGCGCCAGGCGTAGACTCTGGTACTTATGATTATTTCCAAAATGTTGTCTTACAAAATAATCGCCTTGTAAAAACGGTTTCTTTGTCTGAAGACGATCAAGTTATTATGCAAGGGGTAATGAATGATAAAAATGCCATTGCTTTTGTAGGATATGCTTATTATATGGCCAATCGAGATAAGGTAAAAGCAATACAGGTGGATGGTGTATTTCCAACGAAAGAGACCATTCAGTCGGGTACGTATAAGCCATTATCTAGGCCGCTATTTACGTATGTGAATCATGCATCTATCAGAAATAAAATTAATGTAGCAAATTATGTTGAGTTTATGATTAAGCATGTTGGAAGCCTTGCTGAAGAGGTCGGATATGTAAAATTACCAAAAGAAAAATATAATGAACAGCTGCGAATGTTAACAGAAATAAAAAGGTAATGTCAGGGTGGAAAGGGGTTTTCATCTTTGGCTCATAATGACAAAAGTCAAATTACATTTTCTGTACAACATTTGATTGAGAGAAATACAAATAGAAGAAAAAAAACGCAGCGAATCAATCGAATTGTTCCGTTAATACTAAAAGCCATTGCTAGCGTGTCCATTGTAACGACACTTGGAATTATTATTACGTTGGCAAATGAAACAATCATGTTTTTTCAAAAGATATCATTGTATTCTTTTTTGACAGAAAAGGAATGGTTACCTTTTTTTGAAGATCCAAAATTCGGTATATTACCACTTATATGTGGAACAATCCTTGTAACAGCAATTGCCATGTTCGTAGCAATTCCTATTGGTTTAGGTTGTGCCGTGTTTTTAAGCGAATACGCTTCGAATGGCGCTCGGAAAATATTAAAACCGTTGTTAGAGCTACTAGCAGGCATCCCGACAATTGTATATGGTTTTTTCGCGTTAACAGTTGTCACACCACTTTTACAACGGGTTATACCAGATTTGCAGTTTTTTAATGCTATTAGTCCAGGTATTGTTATAGGGTTTATGATGATACCGACGATTGCGTCTCTCTCTGAAGATGCGATGAGAGCTGTAGCGAAAGGAATTAAAGAAGCCTCATTAGCGCTAGGAGCAACTCGTTTTGAGATGGTAAAACAAGTGGTGTTTCCATCGGCTTTTACGGGCATAATGGCAGCGATTATATTAGCAGCTTCCAGGGCAATTGGTGAAACGATGATTGTTGTTATTGCAGCTGGATCAACACCTAATGTATCGATAGATCCGACTCATTCTATTCAAACATTAACAGCCTATATTGTACAAGTGAGTTTAGGTGATGCTCCGCACGGAACGATTACTTATTACAGCATGTATGCTGTAGGTGCAACGTTATTTATGTTTACTTTTATTATGAATATCATTTCGCAATATATTATGCGCCGTTTTAGGAGGTTGACATAATATGCGAATGTTAAACCATAAGAACATACAAGAAAATATGGCATCGCGTTTTTTAAAGGATCGGATTTACAAGTGTTTGTTTTATATAGCAATTTTGTTTTCAGTAGTAATACTTTTTATATTGCTTTTTCAAATTTTTGAAAAAGGTATAAGTTATCTTTCAATAGATTTCTTTACAAACTTCGCCTCACGTAATCCGAGAGAAGCTGGGATTGTCGCTGCTTTGTCAGGAACAATACTATTTATGAGCATTGTTATACCAGTCTCTTTTATATTTGGAGTCGGAACAGCTCTTTATTTAGAGCATTATGCGAAGGAGTCCGTTTTTAAAAAGTTAATTGAATTAAATAATCAAACATTAGCAGGGGTACCTTCCGTTGTGTTTGGTTTACTCGGGTTAACTATTTTCGTATACGCTCTCCATTTGGGAGAGAGCATAATGGCAGCGGCACTGACGATGAGTTTACTCGTCTTACCAACTGTTGTTGTAGCTAGTCAAGAAGCGATTCGAACTGTGCCGAGCTCATTACTAGAGGCTTCTTACGGATTAGGTGCTACGAAATGGCAAACGATGCATCAAATTGTATTGCCAGTCGCTTTGCCAGGGATTGTAACGGGATGTACGTTAGCGGTATCGAGAGCAATTGGTGAGGCAGCACCATTATTAGTTATTGGGGCCCTTGCCTTTGCAAATTATGTTCCGTTCAGTATGTTTGATAGATTTACGGTTTTACCAATTCAAATTTTTAATTGGATGAGTAGACCACAAGAAGAATTTCAGTATGTAGCAGCAGCTGGGATGATTGTTTTGTTAGGATTGTTGCTCTTTATAAATATATTTGTCTTATGGTTACGAAATCGAAAATAAGTTGGAAGTGGATGAAAGGGGAATTCAAATGGTAGCAACAGTAGTAAATGTACAGGTGAAAAATGAGAAAAAGATTGAGACAGCACCAAAAAAAATAGTATTTGATACGAAAAATTTAAATTTATGGTACGGAGAAGACCATGCTTTAAAAGATATCAACTTAAGTATTCATGAGAATGAAGTAACAGCGATTATCGGTCCAAGTGGTTGTGGGAAATCAACATACTTAAAAACGCTAAATCGTATGGTAGAGTTAGTGCCTATCGTTCGAACTACGGGCGTTATCGAATATAGAGAACGAAACATATTTGATAAATCATATCCGGTTGAAGAATTACGTACGCATGTGGGTATGGTGTTCCAAAAGCCAAATCCATTCCCAAAATCTATTTATGAAAATGTAGCATATGGTCCGAAAATCCATGGTGTTCGTGACAAAAAAACACTTGATGAAATTGTTGAAAATAGCTTGCGCGGCGCAGCTATTTGGGATGAGTTAAAAGATCGTTTGCATGATAATGCATACGGTTTATCTGGTGGTCAGCAACAACGTCTATGCATTGCACGCTGCTTAGCGATTGAGCCAGACGTAATTTTAATGGATGAGCCAACATCGGCGCTAGATCCAATTTCAACATCAAAAGTAGAAGAATTAATTCAGGAGTTAAAGAAAGATTTTAGTATTGTTATCGTAACGCACAACATGCAACAAGCAGCACGAATTTCAGATGAAACTGCTTTCTTCTTAAGTGGAGAAGTTGTGGAATATACAGATACGAACAAATTATTTACAACACCTGCAGATAAGCGTACAGAAGACTACATTACAGGACGATTTGGTTGATATCGCTAGCAAGGCTAAGAGTAAATGCCCTCTTAACAGAGGGCATTTCTCATTTTCACCTCATTTTAAATAGGGGAGTAATATTTCTCTTTTCTCAAGGCTTAATAAACATACAAGAGGCTGGGTAGGGGATTTATATATAATGGCACATAATATTGAGGGGGAAGAAATGATGGTAAGAGAACAGTTTCAATGTGATTTAAAAACGTTACAGCAAAAGGTGATCGAGCTTGGTGAGTTAGCAAGTGGAGCTTTATTGATTGCTATGGAAGGTCTTCACAACAGGGATGTAGAGAAAGCGTTAGAAGTCATTGATGGGGATTATCGCATGGATAATTTAGAAGAGGAAATAAATGACCTTGCGCTTATGCTTATTACAAAGCAGCAGCCTGTAGCAAGTGATTTAAGAAGAATTTTCATTTCAATTAAAACAGCGACAGATTTAGAACGTATTGCAGACCATGCTGTTAATATTGCGAAATCAACAATTCGTCTTGGTGAAAAAGAAGTGGTTGTTAGTTTGCATAATCTTGAGGAAATGTTTGAGATTGCTCATAAGATGTTAAATTTAGCATTAGAAGCATATGAGCAAGAAAATTTAACTTTTGCTAAACAAATTGCTGAAATGGATGATTCAGTTGATGAAATTTATGGGAAGGCGATTCGTGAATTTATTTCATCTATCCCTGGACAACCAGAAGCGATTACACAAATTACACAACTATCCTTTGTTGCAAGATATATTGAGCGTGTAGCAGACCATGTTACAAATATTGCCGAGAATGTATTTTATGTAGTAAAAGGAAAGCATTATTTATTGAATGAGTAGGGGGAAAAGTAGGTGATGAGAAATCACCTGCTTTTTTTAGTCAAAACATGACAAAAAAAGCTCGTTGTTTCCTTTAGTCTATGATGATAAGATGTATCATAATTAATGGGAAAATAAGTACATATATGTTAGTTACGTCTTATTAATTATTTTACCAAGTTAATGGTAAGCGCTTTCTTTTTGATGGGAGTTAAAAGGTACATTTATTTATAAAGTGAGGCTTTAATTAGTGGGGCTGTCTCTCGCTGATTGTTAGATCATACCAAACCGGACTTTTACTGCAGTTAATGTGGGGTAAATGATATACGGAGTTCTTGAACATTATATAAGTGGAGGCTGAAGTATATGAAGGGGGTTATTTTAGCTGGAGGAAAAGGGAGACGCCTTAGACCATTAACATGTAATACTCCAAAACCGATGTTACCATTGTTAGAAAAACCAGTTCTTGAATATAATATTGAATTATTACGTCAGCATGGTATTCGTGAAATTGCAATTACAGTTCAATATATGAGTACTGCCATTAAGCAATACTTTGGTGATGGTAGTAAGTGGGGAGTTAACTTGTATTATTTTGAAGATTCTCCTCCGCTTGGAACAGCAGGGAGTATTAAGCAAGCGGAAAGTTTTTTAGATGAAACATTTGTTGTTATTAGTGGGGATGCACTAACTGACTTTCAATTATCAGAAGGAATTGCATTTCATGAACAGAAGAAGAGAATGGTAACGATGTTTGTGAAAGAAGTAGAAAACCCACTTTCATTTGGGTTAGTTGTAATGAATAAAGAACAAGAAATTATACGATATATAGAAAAGCCGAGCTGGAATGAGGTAGTTTCTAATATTGTGAATACAGGTATTTATATAATGGAGCCAGAAATCTTTTCTTACATACCATCCATGGAATTTTCGGATTTCAGTCATGATGTGTTTCCGTTATTGGCAAATAAAAATGCTTTATTTGCATATTTATCAGAAGACTATTGGCTAGATATTGGTACATTTGATCAATATCGGCAAGCTCAATTCGATTTGTTGACGAAAAAATTGAAGGTGCCTATTCCATATACAGAAGTATTACCAATGGTGTGGATGGGAGAAGGTGTAACGATAGGAAAAGGGACGAAAATTCATGGTCCTTCTTTTATTGGGGAAGGAGCAATGATTGGTGCAGGGGCTGTAATTGAACCGTACTCTATTATCGGGAAAAATAGTATCGTTTCAAGTTATTCTCATCTTCAAAAAAGCATCATTTTTGCAAACTCTCATATAGGGAAAAATTGTGAGTTGTTAGAAACAACAATAGGAGATCATACAATGGTCGAAGATGATGTTACACTTTTTCAAAAAAGTATTGTAGCGGATCATTGTCATATAGGGAAAAGTACAGTAATTAAGCAAAAAGGAAAAATATGGCCATATAAGGAGATAGATAGTCATTCGATAGTAGGTTCTGCCGGTGTTAAAGAGAGTGAAAAGAGTGCAGGATGGTTACAAAAAAGCCGGATTGTAGGAAGGGGTAATGTTGAAATTACTCCTCAATTTATTGTGAAAGTTGCAATGGCTTATGGATCTCTTTTTGCTAAAGGAGAGAGTATATTGATTGGAAGTCAGGAAAATATAGAAACAACTTCCTTTAAAAATTTATTCCTCCATGCCATTCATGGCAGCGGGATTCATACGATGGAATGTAAAGAAATGAATGAATCGCTTTTTCAGTATGCCATTCATAATTTGCAATGTGCAGGTGGAGTTTTCGTTCAAGTGGAAAGCGAAAGAGGAATTGTTATACAACTGTATGGCAAGGAGGGCTCGTTTTTAACGTATAAGCAGCAAAAAGCGATAGAACAAGTATATATGTCTGAGTCGTTTTATTACGCTTCTGAGAAAGAAATGGGGCGAAATAAGCTAGTTCACGTTTCTGTAAATAATTATGTAGAAGCTGTGTTAGAGCGTATTGATATTGAAACGATACAAAAACAGAAGTTTCATCTTCTTATTAATAAGAGAAATGATATGTTACAACATTTACTTATGATCTTTCTACAAAGGCTTGGATGCACAGTTACATGGATTTACGCGAGTGAACAAAAAGATCATGTGAAAGCTCTGATGAAATCGAGTAAAGCAAATATGGCGCTTATGTTTTCTGAACACGGAAATCGCTTCGAATTATATGACACTCACAGTAATATTTACCAAGGAACTGATTTTGAAGAAGTAGATATTCCAGATTTATTACTCGAATCAGCAGATAATGTTTACCCAATGTCTTTGAAATTAGGGGAATGTTATCTCCTCTTTTATATGCATAACGAAAAAAACTCTTTTCAATTAAGATGGAAACGAGATATTTTATATCGAATTGGAAAATTATTCGAATTAATAGCGTTGCAAGGAAAAACATTACTTAGCATAGCAGAGCAATCACCGCCACTGTATCTACTTTATGATGAAGTTGTATGTTCATGGAAGGAAAAAGGGAAAGTAATGAGGAAATTATTGGCCGATATGGAAAGAAAAGAAGAAGGTATATTTGAAGGGATACAGTTCAAATATACCGAAAAAGAGTGGTCTTATATCGTTTCTGATACAAAACAACCAAAATTTTTGGTGTATTCACATGCTAGAAACCCAGTAATAGCAAGGGAAAACATGAAAAATCTTATAGAAAAAATTAGACAATATCAAAAGGTGTAGAATTTTTATTTTAAAAGTGGTATTATAGTATAGTCTGATTTAAGTTATTAGTGACTGGAGGGAAATAAGAATGCGTGTGAATATTACTCTAGCATGTACAGAATGCGGAGATCGTAACTATATCTCAAAGAAAAATAAACGTAACAACGCTGAGCGTATCGAGCTTAAAAAGTATTGCAAGCGTGACAAGAAGTCTACGTTACACCGTGAAACAAAGTAAGCAGTAGGAATATTTTCCTACTGTTTCTTTTTTTTATGCGATTCCTATGTAAAAGTGATACACTATCTTCGTAGAGTAAAGTGTCACTGCAAGGGGGAAAAGTGTGTGAAAGAAGAGAAAATACGTTTACGCAAACAAATAATAGAACACATGAATTCTTTATCTGAAGAACAGTATACAACTTTATCGGAACAAATTGCAGTTTCGGTGTATGGACAAAAAGAGTGGGTTGAAGCTAAAACAATTGGAATCACTCTCTCGATGGAGCATGAAGTGAATACATATCCGATTATCGAAAAAGCTTGGGAAGAAGGAAAGAAAATTGTTGTTCCGAAGTGTAATAAAGGGACAAGAGCGATGTCTTTTCGACAAATTAGTAATTTAAATCAATTAGAAACAGTATATATGAATTTACGTGAACCGATTCCAGCACTTACGGAAGAAGTGAATGCGTGTGAAATTGATCTTCTTATCGTGCCAGGAGTAGCTTATACACGCCGAGGAGAACGGATTGGATATGGCGGTGGCTACTATGATCGTTATCTCGTGCACTATAAAGGGAAAACGCTATCATTAGCTTATGATTTTCAAATTGTAAAACATATTCCGGTAGAGCCATTTGATAAAAATGTAGAAAAAATTATTACAGAAAAAGGAACAATGGTTATAAATGGGCTTGTATAGACAAATAAAAATTGACGAGACTTTTTCTTCTTGATTATAATAAAATATGTGAACGTTTTCTTATTATAATTTTTTTATAGTAAGTGAGCATAAAGGGTGATGAAATGATATCCATTTATGATATTCAGCAATTGCTAAAGAAATTTGGCACGATTATTTATACGGGTGATCGAATCGCTGATTTACAATTAATGCAAGATGAATTGCGTGAATTAAATCAATCACAGCTAATCGATCCACAAGACTATCAAACAGCTTTATTTTTGTTGAAGCAAGAAATTCAAAAAGAGATAAATAAGAAATAGATAAAGGTAGGTACGTAACATGGAAGAGAAATGGTTAGTTGGTGTTGACCTTGGTGGTACAACGATTAAATTAGCATTTATTAATGTGTACGGTGAAATTTTACATAAGTGGGAAATCCCTACGAATACAAATGAACAAGGAAAACATATTACACTTGATGTAGCGAAAGCTATTGATAAAAAGTTAGAAGAATTAGGTGAATTAAAAAGTAAGCTAATTGGTATTGGTATGGGAGCTCCTGGTCCTGTACATGTGGCATCTGGAATGATTTATGAAGCGGTTAATTTAGGATGGAAAAACTATCCGTTAAAAGATTTACTAGAAGTAGAAACGGGATTACCTGTTGTTATTGATAATGATGCAAACTTAGCGGCGCTTGGTGAAATGTGGAAAGGTGCTGGTGAAGGAGCAAAAGATTTAATTTGTATGACACTTGGCACTGGTGTTGGTGGTGGTGTTATCGCCAATGGTGAGATTGTACATGGTATAAGCGGTGCTGCTGGTGAGATTGGACATATTACAGTTGTTACAGAGAACGCTTTTCCATGTAATTGCGGGAAGTCGGGTTGTTTAGAAACGGTAGCCTCTGCAACAGGTATTGTACGTGTTGCTATGCAACAAATACAAGAGACAGATAAAGAAAGTGTTTTACGTTCTATGTTAGCAGAAGAAGGGCTTATTACATCAAAAGATGTGTTTGAAGCGCTTGGACAAGGTGATGAACTAGCAGGTGAAGTAGTGGAAAAAGTAGCTTCTTATTTAGGATTAGCTGTAGCGAACCTTGCTAGTACGTTGAACCCAGAGAAAATCGTAATTGGTGGTGGCGTATCTAAAGCTGGAGATTCACTATTAGAGCCAATTCAACGTTATTTCGAGCAATATGCTTTCTCTCGTGCTGTAAAGAGTACGAAGTTAGCAATTGCAATACTTGGTAATGATGCAGGTGTAATTGGAGGAGCGTGGCTTGTAAAAAAGCACAAATACGAGGCGAAGATGATATAAGTTGTGAATAATGAAAAGAGGAAGGGGCCCCCTTCCTCTTTTTATGCAAGATCTTGTTGGAGAATAAAAATGTAAATGGATTAAGCTGTTGGTGGGTACCCATTATATAGAACAGTCATGATTGTAAACCATCCGAAAACAAGTACGGTTGCAATAGCGAAGCCGCCCGCGAATAAGTTTTTTTCGCGAAGTGTTCTAAGCGTAGCAAATACAGCTAACAGAGTGACTAGCGTAAAAATAATAACAAGGCCCATACAATATCCTCCTCTGTCTACTCATTCCTTAGAATGAGTTTTTAGAATATTTACTCTTTTATATTGTACATGTTTTAAAAATGATTGTCGAGATGACACGCCTTCTTTTCCTAAGAGAAAGAAATGTTGTATCATTAAAAGTAAATTAAATAACTGGAGGAGATTTTCATATGAAATGGATACAAATGCCTTTAGGCCCATTACAAACAAATGCTTATATTTTAACGAATGATCAAAATGAGTGTATTATTTTTGATCCTGGTCATGAAGGAGAGAAACTTGTTACATATTTACAAGAAGCGCAGTTAAAGCCACTTGCGGTTTTATTAACACATGCTCACTTTGATCATATTGGTGCTGTTGATGCCGTGAGAGACGCTTTTCATATTCCGGTATACGTACATAAAGAAGAAGCGAATTGGTTAGGCGATGCAACTGTGAATGGCTCGCAAATTTTTATGATGAACCGCAGTATTACAGCAAAACCAGCAGATCATATTATTGACGGAGAGGGTACATTAACGATCGGCTCTTTTAGTTTTGAAATTTTTGAGACACCAGGACATTCTCCAGGAAGTATTTCTTATTACAGTAAAGAAGCGAATGCTGTATTTTCTGGAGATGTATTGTTCCAAATGAGTATTGGAAGAACGGATTTACCTGGTGGAAGTTTTGCTGAATTAATTGGAAGTATTGAAGAGAAATTATTTGTATTACCAGATGAAACAGCGGTGCTATGTGGACACGGTCCAGAAACAAGCATTGGTTTTGAAAAAGAAAATAATCCATTTTTACAATAAGGAGTCATTATGGGGATGGAGCTCAATTTAAGAGAATGGATGGGAAAAGAAAAGGATCATGCGATTTCATATAGTACGTATATGAACCTCGTATTATATGCAGAGGAACATGGGTATTATATGAGAGAACGTGAAAAAATTGGAAGACAGGGAGATTTTTTTACGAGTAGCAATGTATCTTCTGTATTTGCGAAGACTTTTGCTAAGTTTTTTATTCGGCTTGTTGAAAAGGGAGAAGTTTCTCCAAATATTTGTGAGATTGGTGGGGGAACAGGAAAGTTTGCCTATGATGTTTTACAAGAATGGAAACAATTATCTCCGGAAACCTTTATCAATTTAAACTATTCAATTATTGAAGTGAGCCCTTTTCATAGAAGGCTACAACAGGAGAGGCTTTGCTTATTTGATAATGTGTCGTATTATACATCTTATATTGAAATGGGAGAGTCTTTCGAAGGAATTATTTTTTCGAATGAATTATTTGATGCGTTTCCTGTTGAGATAGTTGAGAAAAGAAATGGAATTTTGTATGAAGTACGTATCACGTATACAGATGAGGGAAACCTTACAGAAGTATTTAGACCGATAGAGAAAAGAGTCGGTCGTTACTTATTGAAATATAACATTCATATTGCTGAGGGACAGCGCTTTGAAGTGCCTATTGCAATGGAAGAGTATATAGAAGAGATTGCGAAATGGTTTCAGAAAGGTATATGTATTACAGTTGATTATGGATATACAAAAGAAGAATGGATGCATCCTGCACATCGTGAAGGAAGTTTAAGAGGATATTATAAGCACAAGCTAATTCGTAATCCTCTTGCATATCCAGGAGAAATGGACCTTACTACGCATGTTCATTGGGATGAGTTGAAGATGAATTTTGAGCTACAAGGAATTAATACGATATGGCATAGGAAGCAATCAGAGTTTTTGTTAGCAGCAGGAATATTAGATCAGCTTGCTAGCCATCAAGATACCAACCCTTTTTCTGAAACTCAAAAACTAAATAGAGCTATTCGCTCTATGATTTTGAACGGAGGATTAGGTAATGCTTTCGATGTTGTTATACACACAAAAGATATGAAGAATTTACTTTTGAATCAATATTTAACAATATGAAAAAAAACAAGACACAGTATTTTCTGTGTCTTGTTTTTTAATACGACTTTTAATTATGTAGCATTATATATTTTCTCTCATGATATATATTTATATTAAAGATATGAGATGAAAAATATAGAATACACTCTTTTTCTCTGTCTATAGGTCCCTAACCTAATAATACGCGAACGAGTTGAATGATTGTTTCGTTTTCTACTTTGTAGTAAATTTCCAATCCTTTTCTTTCACTAGAAACGATTTTAGCACTTTTTAACTTTGCTAAATGCTGTGAAATTGTAGATTGTGGCATGTTTAAGCCTGTGTACATTGTAGAAACGTTGCTTGGGCCACGTTCAATTAATCCCTTTACAATACATAAGCGAACAGGATGAGCAAGCACTTTCAATAATTCTGCATTGCTTTCATATAGTTCTATTTCTTTTTGAAAGGTTTCTAACATGTTCTTTTCCACCTCCGTGTGAGCTGTTATACCATACTATACATACCAAAAAATCAAAGAAAAGAAAACAGTTGTTGCAGAAAAAAAGTCCTAAAGTAAAGAAATTGTAAGAAAAGAGACCCTGATGTAAATAAAATAGATAAATTTGTACAGTTTTGTAAAATGACATTTTTGAGTGAAAATTTTGATGCGTTTCAAAAATTGAAAGATATAGATATATTCGTAACACAATTTTATCATGATTTTCTTATTCTTTCAAATGAATATACAAAATTTTTAAAATAATATGACAAAGGAATTATAATGTTATATATAGAATATATAACAGGTTAAAAGAAAAGAAGCTGATTATGATCAGCTTCATTATGATGATAATGAAATGTTTGGATGTAACTGATACATCTTAGAATAATCAAGTCATCAGTCATTTATTCTAGAGTTCATCTTTTTAAACAACTATTTTATTTCTTGAAGAGTTTTATTATTCGTACACAGCTTCGTTTCTTCCCTTTATGCATTTACAGGTTCTTCTACATAAGAAAGGGCATTTTCAAAATCGGATATTAAATCGTCAACATTTTCAAGGCCAACGGATAACCGAAGTAATGAATTAGAAATACCTCTTTCATCACGAGCTTCTTGCGACAATGCTGCATGTGACATTTTAGCTGGGTAGGAAAGAATCGATTCGACAGCTCCTAAACTAACTGCGAAGACAGGTAATTTTAATTTTGATAAAAATTGGCGGAGTGCGTCTTCTGATTGTAAAGTGAAAGATAGGACAGCTCCGGCTGATGTAGCTTGAGATTGTTGAATGTCAAATCCAAGATGTGTTTGTAAGCCAGGATAATAGACATTTTGAACTTTAGTGTGCTCTTGTAAAAAATGTGCGATTTTGTTGGCACCTGCAGCTGAATGTTCGAGACGTACATGCAATGTTTTAATGCCGCGAAGCACGAGAGAACAATCTTGCGGTCCTAAAATAGCACCAAAAGCGTTTTGTAGAAAGCCGAGCTTTTGAGCGAGTTCTTCATCTTTTACGACAGCTAATCCGGCGGTGACATCGCTATGACCAGCAATAAACTTTGTAGCGCTATGAAGAACGACATCAGCGCCAAGATCAAGCGGTTTTTGAAATAGTGGTGTCAAAAATGTATTATCAACAAAAGTAAGAGCACCAATAGATTTTGCAAGATTAGAAACAGCACGAATATCTGTCACTTTTAAAAGTGGGTTAGAAGGTGTTTCTACATAAAAGAGCTTCGTATTTGGTTTAATGTTTTCTTTTACTTCTTCCACATTGGTCATATCAACAAATGTATGTGAAACACCATAACGGGAGAGAACTTCAGTAACAATTCGATAAGTACCTCCATATACATCTTCTGAAATAAGAACATGGTCACCTTGTGAAAGAAGGAGAAATGCAGTAGAAATGGCTGCAATGCCTGATGCAAAGGCAAATCCTTTTGTCCCGCCTTCTAATAAAGCAATGATATCTTCAAGAGCTTCACGTGTTGGATTTCCAGATCTACTATAGTCATACTTTCCGAAAGCATCTACATCAAACTGATGGAATGTTGATGTGTTATAGATGGGAACGTTAACAGCTCCTGTGTGTGAGTCATGCTTGTATTGATTATGCAGTAAAAGCGTATCTATGGAATAACTCATATTCTTACACCTTCTTTTACAAGTTTAATTGCTTGCTTTAAGTCTCGAATTAAGTCGTTGCTATTTTCGATGCCGACTGAAAAACGGAGAAGACGATTACACACACCACGTGCTGTTCGAACATCTTCTGGAATATCGGCATGAGTTTGCGTTGCTGGATAAGTCATTAAACTTTCGACACCGCCAAGACTTTCAGCAAATGTAATTAAGGATAAAGATTGTAAGAAAGGATTAATCCAAGTTTCATCTTGAAGGCGAAATGAAATCATACCACCTCTTCCTGGATAAAATACATCTGTCACACCATCTTCATCATTTAAATAAGCAACAATTGCATGAGCGTTTTCTTCATGCTGTTTCATGCGAAGTGCTAAAGTCTTCATGCCTCGAATTAATAGCCATGAATCAAACGGGCTTAAGACAGCACCAGAGGCATTATGATAATGAGCAAGCTCCTCGCAAAGAGATTTCCCTTTCGCAACGACAAGTCCGCTTAGTACATCGTTATGACCGCCTAAATATTTAGTTGCGCTATGAAGGACGATGTTTGCACCTTCTGTTAATGGTTGCTGTATATAAGGTGTATAGAACGTGTTATCTACAATAAGAAGTAGTCCGTGCCTTTTCGCTACACTTGCTACACTTACGATATCAGTTACTTGCATTAATGGATTAGTCGGTGTTTCTATGAAAATAGCCTTCGTTTGAGATGTGATTGCTTGCTCAATTTGTTTAATAGATTGTGTATCTACGTATCTACATCGAATATTCCACTTGTCTTCATGTTCGGAAAATAGACGATATGTTCCCCCGTATAAGTCTTCAGATACGATAAGCTCATCTCCGGAACGGAATAGTGAAAGGACAAGGAGAACAGCCGCCATTCCTGAACTACAGGCATACCCTTGCTCACCGCTTTCTAAGTCTGCAATTGCCTGTTCTAAAAGGCCGCGAGTCGGATTTCCAGTTCTTGAATAGTCAAATCCAGTAGATTTACCAATTCCTTCGTGACGATAAGCAGTTGAGAAATAAACAGGTGGATTAACCGTTCCTGTTGTAGCTTCGCTACGGTTCCCGATTTGTGCTAGTTTTGTTTCGATTGTTGACATGTAAAAATTCCCCCTTTTTAAAGTGAACGACTAAGTGAAAATAAAAAAAGCCTTCTAAGAAGAAGGCTTTCGGATTGAATAGAGTCTTCTTCTCATCTGTCAAATCTTTCACAATTTGCTGGAATTAGCACCTTATTAACGAATGAATGTTAATGGTTGCTGAGGCGTCAAAGGGCCAGTCCCTCTACCTCTCTAGATAAGAATGTTCGTATGAAATTTTATTATGGTTTTAACTTTACAACAAAAGATAATTGAATTGCAACTTTATTTTAAATAATTTTTATTTTTCCGCAAGTGTCATTGACTTTTATTTTAGTGCGTGCTAAATTTATAAAAAATTAACAAACATTGTTAAAAGGGGAACGTATTTCCTTTTAGCTACATAAATAAAATAATAAAGACAAACTCTTATTGAGAGCGGTGGAGGGAAAGGCCCTGTGAAACCCGGCAACCTTCAAACTAAATGTTTGAAACGGTGCTAAAACCTGCAAAACGTGTGTTTTGCATAATAAGAGGAGGAACAATTATGTCCCCCTCTTCAAAGTGAAGAGGGGGTTTTTATATTGATAGAAATGAGGGAGATTCGTGAAATTACTAGATTTATTATCAAAAGGAATTGTAATAGGTGATGGTGCGGTTGGAACGTTATTACATTCGCATGGTTTACAAAGTAGTTTTGAAGAATTGAATTTGTCTGATCCGGACTTAATTATATCGATCCATAAACAATATGTAGCTGCTGGAGCGGATGTTATTCAAACGAATACGTATGGTGCGAATGAAGCGAAACTCCGCATGTATGGTCTAGAAAATCAAGTTGTCCAAATTAATAAAGCGGCAGTGAATATTGCGAAAGCATCAGTAACAGATCGGAATGCAATTTTAGGGACAATTGGAGGTATGAAACATATTGGTGCTGTTACAACGACTGATATAGAGCGAGAATTTATGTTACTTGAGCAGGCAGGTGCTTTACTAGAAGAACAGGTTGATGGATTACTATTAGAAACTTTTTATGATGAATTTGAATTATTGCATGCGGTTAAAGTATTGCGTAAACAAACGAATATTCCGATTGTTGCTCAGTTAGCGTTACATGAGGCAGGTACGACTCAAAATGGGAATGATGTCAATGAAATATTAAAACAGCTTTTAGATTACGGTGCCAATGTTGTTGGGTTGAACTGTCAACTAGGCCCGCTTCACATGACGGAAGCTTTCAAAATGATATCGATTCCTCAAAATGGCTATTTATCAGCATATCCGAATGCAGGTCTCCCGAATTATGTGGAAGGGCGTTACGTATATGAGGGAAGTCCAGCGTATTTTGAAGAAATGACACCGAAATTTATTGAACAAGGTATTCGTTTATTAGGTGGTTGTTGTGGTACTACCCCGGAACATATTGAAGGAATGAAACGTGCTATTGCAAATGTTGCACCTGTAATAGCAAAGGAGACGATTCAAAGGCCTAAAGTGGTCCATACACATGAGAAGCGTTCGAGAGCTCATGTTACTCTAGCAGAAAAGGCAAAGAAACAAACGACAGTTGTAGTGGAATTAGATCCACCGAAAACGTTAGACACGCAGCGTTTTTTTGAAGGGGCAAGAGCACTGAAAAGGGCTGGAGCGGATGCTATTACTCTAGCAGATAATTCATTAGCATCTCCTCGTGTTTCGAATATGGCTATGGGTGCATTATTAACGAAGCATGATATTCCAGTATTGACGCATTTAACGTGTAGAGACCATAACGTCATTGGACTACAGTCTCACTTACTTGGATTATCAGCATTAGGTATGGAGGAAGTGCTAGCTTTAACTGGTGATCCAGCGCGCGTTGGTGATTTCCCAGGTGCAACTTCTGTATATGATTTGTCATCGATAGAGCTCATTAAAATGATTAAAGAGATGAACGACGGACGCTCTATTTTAGGGAAATCAATTGGTCCGGCAACAAGATTTTCTGTCGGAGGTGCATTCAATCCTCATGTAAGGCATTTAAAAGCAGCGGTCAAGCGAATGGAACGAAAAATTGATGCTGGTGCTGAATATTTCTTAACGCAGCCGATATATGATGTTGCTTTAATAGAAGAAGTATATGAAGCGACAAAGCATTTGGAACAACCTATCTTTATTGGAATTATGCCGTTGGTAAGTAAGCGGAACGCAGATTTTCTTCATTTTGAAGTGCCGGGTATTACTCTCCCTGAAGAGATAAGACAAAGAATGGATGGACATGAAACGAAAGAGGCAGCCATAGAGGAAGGGATTCGTATTTCACAAGAGTTGATCGATGCGGCGATGAAATACTTTAACGGTATTTATCTTATTACACCGTTTTTAAAATATGAAATTACAGAACATCTCGTGAAATATGTGAGAGAAAAGAAAGAAGTGAAAGAAGGTATTAATTGATGAAACGAATAGAAGAGAGATTACAACATGAAATTTTAATATTAGATGGTGCAATGGGAACGATGATCCAGCAAGAAGACTTAACAGCGGAAGATTTTGGAGGAGAAGAATACGAAGGTTGTAATGAATATTTAGTAAAAACAAGACCGGATGTTATTTTAAATATTCATAAAGTCTACATTGAAGCTGGAGCAGATATTATTGAAACGAATACGTTTGGTGCAACAAATATTGTATTAAGTGATTATGCATTGTCTCATTTAGATGAAGAGTTAAACGAAAGGGCAGCGCTTTTGGCGAAGCAAGCGGTTAAAGAAAGTGGGAAAGAAGTGTATGTTGCGGGAGCGATGGGGCCAACGACGAAAGCGATTAGTGTTACAGGTGGTGTGACTTTTGAAGAGTTAATTGAAGCCTATACAAGGCAAGCGAGAGGACTATTAAGAGGAGAAGTTGATGTATTACTCGTTGAAACGAGTCAAGATATGCGTAATGTGAAAGCTGCGTACATTGGAATTCAATCGGCGTTTGAAGAACTAAACAAAATAGTACCTATTATGATTTCTGGAACAATTGAACCGATGGGAACGACTTTAGCGGGTCAAACGATCGAAGCCTTTTATTTATCGGTAGAGCATATGAAGCCATTATCGGTTGGATTAAACTGTGCTACTGGTCCAGAATTTATGAGGGAACATATACGTTCCCTATCTGATTTATCAGAGTGTTATATTTCGTGTTATCCAAACGCTGGTCTTCCTGATGAAGATGGGCATTATCACGAATCTCCAGCGTCACTTGCTGAAAAAGTAAAACGTTTTGCTGAAGAAGGATGGATTAATATTATTGGTGGTTGTTGTGGCACAACACCAGAACATATACGTGTAATGAAATCGGCGCTTGCCTCGATTAATCCTCGTGAGCATCATGAAAGGGTTGGACATGGAATTAGTGGACTAGAAGCGTTGCAATATGATGATTCTATGAGGCCTTTATTTGTTGGAGAAAGGACGAATGTAATTGGATCGCGTAAGTTTAAAAGATTAGTAGCAGAAGGGAAATTTGAAGAGGCTGCTGAAGTGGCAAGAGCGCAAGTGAAGAAAAATGCTCATATTATTGATATTTGTATGGCAGACCCTGATCGTGATGAAATAGAAGATATGGAAAGATTCTTGGCAGAAGTTACGAAAGTGTTAAAAGTACCGATTATGATTGATTCAACAGATGAAAATGTTATGGCGAAATCTCTTACTTATATTCAAGGAAAAGGTGTTATCAATTCTATTAATTTAGAGGATGGAGAAGAACGTTTTGAAAAAGTGACACCCCTTCTTCGGAAATACGGTGCTGCGATAGTTGTAGGGACAATTGATGAAGATGGTATGGCAGTTAGTGCAGAAAGAAAGATAGAGATTGCTAAAAGAAGCTATGAATTACTAACGAAAAAGTATGGTATACGCCCATCTGATATTATTTTTGATGCGCTTGTGTTTCCTGTAGGAACAGGTGATGAAGAATATATAGGTTCAGCGGCAGCGACTATAGAAGGAATTCGTCTTATTAAAGAAGCGTTACCAGAATGTTTAACGATTCTAGGTGTGAGTAATATATCTTTTGGTTTACCACCAGCTGGACGTGAAGTATTAAACTCTGTCTTTCTATATCATGCAACGAAAGCAGGATTAGATTATGCGATTGTTAATACGGAAAAATTAGAACGCTATGCGTTAATTCCAGAGGAAGAAAAACGTCTTGCGGATGCATTATTATTTGAAACGACGAAAGAGACGTTAGAAAAATTCACAAACTTTTACCGTGTTGCCAAAAAGAAAGAAGTCGCTACACAAGAAACGCTAACGCTTGATGAACGACTGGCAAATTATATTGTGGAAGGTACGAAGCAAGGACTACAAGAAGATCTAAGTCTCGCGCTTACAGAAGGACGAAAACCTCTGGATATTATTAACGGGCCGCTTATGACAGGAATGGATGAGGTGGGGCGATTATTTAATGGTAATGAGCTTATCGTTGCTGAAGTATTGCAAAGTGCTGAAAGTATGAAAGCTGCCGTAAGTTATTTAGAGCCACATATGGAATCTAGTGAGAGTGCAAAAAAAGGGAAAGTATTATTAGCGACTGTTAAAGGAGACGTACATGATATTGGGAAAAACCTTGTTGAAATTATTTTATCAAATAACGGATATGAAATTATTAATTTAGGAATTAATGTTCGTTCGGATCGAATTGTTCAAGAAGTACAAGAAAAGAAACCTGATATTATTGGCCTTTCTGGTTTGTTAGTAAAATCAGCGCAACAAATGGTAACGACTGCTGAAGATTTAAAAGCAGCGAATATTGATATTCCAATTGTTGTAGGTGGTGCAGCACTAACGAGGAAATTTACAGATAATCGTATTTCTCCATCTTATAAAGGGCTCGTATGTTATGCAAGTGATGCAATGACAGGTCTTGATATTATTAACAAATTACAAAAAGAAGAAGAACGTGAAAAGATGAAGCGAGATAAAAAGGAACGCCATCTTCATATTGTGAAACAAGAGGAGAAAAAAATAGAAATTCCCGCAGTTATTGAGCCGTTGCCAAAAGCAACTGTTATGATACCAGATTCGACGAAACGAGTTGTATTACGGGATATTCCTGCCCTCCATCTTGCACCGTTTTTAAATAGACAAATGTTAATTGGACACCATCTTGGGTTAAAAGGAAACGTAAAAAAACTCTTGCAAGAAGGGGATAAAAGAGCACATGAGCTAAATGATTTAATTGATGAATTATTACAAGAAGGACAATCTTGGTTACGCCCAAAAGCGGTGTATCAATTTTTCCCGGCGCAAAGTGATGGACAAAATATAATTATATACGATCCGGAAGATCACACACGTATTATAGAGCGATTTGAATTTCCGAGACAAGGGAAAGCACCATACCGTACTTTAGGAGATTATATACGCCCGATTGGAGATGAGATGGATTATGTCGCTTTCTTATCTGTTACCGTTGGAGAAGGGGTTCGAGATATTGCAGAGGAATGGAAGGCGAAGGGAGATTATTTACGCAGTCATGCGATTCAGTCGTTAGCACTTGAATTAGCAGAAGGACTTGCTGAAAAAACACATATGCTCATTCGTGATCGTTGGGGAATTCCAGATTCACCTGAACTGACGATGGAAGAGAGATTCCGTACAAAATATAGAGGAATACGCGTATCATTTGGTTATCCAGCATGCCCAGAACTTGCTGATCAAGAAAAATTATTTCGCTTAATTCATCCAGAAGAAATAGGTATTTCATTAACAGAAGGATTTATGATGGAGCCAGAAGCGTCTGTAACGGCTATGGTGTTTTCTCACCCTGAGGCAAGGTATTTTAGTGTACTATAGTGTAGAAGGGGGAGACGTATGAAAAAAATAGTCTTTACAGGTGGCGGTTCGGCCGGGCATGTAACACCTAATTTAGCAATTATTCCACATTTACAAAAGCAGAACTGGGATATCTCTTATATTGGTTCTCATCAAGGGATTGAGAAAACGATTATAGAAAAAGAAGGAATCCCATACCATAGTATTGCAAGCGGGAAGCTACGTCGTTATTTTGATTTGAAAAATATAAAAGATCCTTTTCTCGTGATGAAGGGTGTTATGGATGCGTACGTAACAATTCGTAAACTAAAACCGGATGTTATTTTTTCAAAAGGTGGTTTCGTATCCGTACCAGTCGTAATAGGAGGGTGGCTAAATAGGGTGCCAGTTTTATTACATGAATCTGATATGACACCTGGACTAGCAAATAAAATTGCGCTCCGTTTTGCCTCGAAAATATTTGTTACATTTGAAGAAGCAGCGAAACATTTACCGAAAGAAAAAGTAATATATACAGGATCGCCTGTACGTGAAGACGTACTAAGAGGAAATCTTGAAAAAGGTTTAAAGTTTCTAGGGTTTTCCCGGAAGAAATCAGTTATTACTGTTATGGGAGGAAGTTTAGGCGCAAAGAAAATTAATGAAACGGTTCGATCGGCACTTCCAGATCTTCTGAAAAATTATCAAATTGTGCATCTTTGCGGAAAAGGAAATCTTGATGAATCCTTACAAAATAAAGAAGGATATAGACAATTTGAATATGTACATGAAGAGTTGCCGGATATATTAGCAGCAACAGATTTTGTTATTTCACGTGCGGGATCCAACGCGATTTTTGAATTTTTAACAATGCAAAAGCCTATGGTTTTAATTCCGTTATCGAAATTTGCAAGCCGTGGAGATCAAATTTTAAATGCTGAATCCTTTAAAAGACAAGGGTATGCATCGGTATTATATGAAGAGGATGTAACGGTGAACTCACTTATAAAGCATATAGAAGAGCTATCTCATAATAATGAGACGTATAAAACAGCATTAAAAAAATATAATGGAAAAGAAGCGATTAAAACTATCATTCAACATATTTCAGAGGCATGATTAAACAATCATGTCTTTTTTAGTAGGATGAAAGATTCCAAGAATTGATATTTTTATGTTACAATAACAAATGGTTAATAGGGAAATTCCAATTGATTAAGCGTGAAAATACGAATGGATTAGGAGTGACTGTGTTGGAGCTAAGTCTCTATGAAAATACTGCACTTATTATATGCTTTGTGTTGTACGTTGGTAGTGTTATTGTTTATATTTCACGGAAATTTTCACAAGAACGAGAGCTTGAAAAATCAGAAATAACAGCTGAACTAGAAATGTTAGCTGATGAAAGTTATAAAAAACAAAAAATAAAAGAAGATCATGAGGCACCCCATCATTGAAACGCAAATAAGTTCTAAGGATGGGGATTTTTTTTGAAAAAATCCCATTAACGCTAAAAAAGGAGTTTCCCCATACATATTTAAGGAGTGAATATAAATGAAATTTTATATTGCTTCAGGATTTCAAAATAAACATCTTGTTCGTTTCGTATCAAGCCAGTTGAAAGAAGTGGGATGGCAGCATACATATGATTGGACGAAAAATGAAAGAGCAACCAATAGAGAACAATTGCAAAAGATTGGTGAAGAAGAACAAGAAGCGATACGAGAAGCTGATGTTTTCTTACTCATACTAGAGGGTGGGAATGGAAGTCATACAGAATTAGGGATGGCAATTGCTTTAGAAAAGAAAATTTATATATATCACAAGGGCAATGAGTTGCAAACGACATTCTACCATTTACGAGAAGTTGATATTTTCGAAGGAGAAATTGAGGGGCTTGTCTCATATATATTGAATAAAGTGGAATGTTAGACGTGGGAATGCAGCGAGAAATATTTCTTGCAAAAAAAGAGTGAAGGTTACCATTAGGCTATTTTGGGCACAGTTATTATAAGTAAAGCATATAAAGGAGTTATAAATATGAAATTAGAAAATGGATGGGAAACAAGTTTTTTAGAGGTTGTACAAAACAGTGAATTTAAGAAAGATGCAATTCTTAGTCAATTGCTTTTTGCGGATAGTGAAGAAGTAGAAGAGCTTGTTGATGATTACGGTTATGAAGAGATTATTGAACGCGAACATGATGATGAGTTAGCAGGAATTTTAGGAGAAGAACTTTTCAGTGAGCTGGAGCGAAACGTATTCTTATCTCCACAGCCAGAAGAAAAACTTATTTCATTCGTAAATGGATTAGGTTTTCATGTGTTAGATTGGATTGTGCTTCTTGAAACAGAATTTGGCATTGATAGCGCAAACTTCACATCGGATGCAGTGAAAATGTTAGAAAAGCGCTTTAGACAGTTTCCCTATATAGAAGAGAAGACAATTTTTGATATGACGTTTGAAGAAGCGATGGATGTATTAGAATCTGTTACAGGATTACAGCTGAAGGAGAAAATGAACGTATAATGAAAAAGAACGTGATAGCTTCACGTTCTTTTTTTTTACATAATAATAATTTTATCATCTAGCTTTGTTTGTCCAGTAAGAAGTGCATTTAAATACTCTACTTTTCGTATGCAAGCTTGTATATGTCTTTCAACCTCTTGTAACTCTGCTTGGTGATGCGTTTCAATTGGATGAATTTGTACGTTAAATTTTTCGAATTGACTACTATATGTTATTTCTGCATAGCCGCTCATAATATCGGTTTCGTTATGAAATAAAAATTGCTTCGTTTCTTCACAGAATGATACATCCTGAAAGCCATATACTTTTAATGCTTCAATTACTTTGTTAATCATGTTTATATTCATTTTTTAACCCTCTTTACGAAGTTCTACTTTTATATTATAACATAAAAAATTACGTAGAAAGCGCTTCCAAGTGTATTTTATTATAAACTTTACGTTTCAATCATAAAAATGAAACAAAGAAAAAATAATTGTAAAGAAGGAAGGACTCTTTTATTGTTTCGTCATATATATAGAGAAATAGTGCAATGAAAGGAAATTTTCCGAGGTGGAGATTGTATTTCCAATTTGAGCGCAGTAAAAGAGGTGAGAATCTTGAACTTTGATATTGTAGGACAAAAAGCATATATAAAAGATGGGCCGCATCGGAACCGAATTGGAACTGTAAAGAAAAATGAAAAACAATTAGAATCCCATTTTGCTATTGTAATTGGAGAACAAAGTATTGATGTAGAGCTAAAGGATATCGTGTTAGTTGGAGTAGATGTAGGACAATTTCATACATGGTGCGAGCAAAATGGTTATTTGTGAAAGGGACGGGCTGTGAGATAATGAAATATATTTGAGAAAAGAGAATATGTTATTATATTCTCTTTTTCTATGTGTGGGGAGACGGAAATGAATTATAAAGAACAAGAGTTTACATTGGAGTTGAAAGAGAACATTAAATGTATGGAAAAGGAAATAGAGCGAATATCACTTGGATTTTTTAAAGCGTATTCGCATTTATACATAGGGAAAAATATGAAATTAGATATGGGATTTGAAAGAGAAAAAGAGAATCACTTTGAAATAGGATATTATTCATCAGTTTCTATAGCGGTATTAGATGAAGAAGGAGAGATGATTGAATTTTACATTATTCCAATTTGGAGATGCGAAAATACTTTTTTAGGGATGCCAAATCAGTCGAGAGTTTGGGGGGGAAGAAAGTAGGGGAACTTGTTGATGAATCTTGTTATGAGATTGAGGAAGAGTTAAAAGAGCAACTAGAAGAATACTTGGAGTGATAACTTTCAAGAGAAGATGTATAGAGATGGAACATAATAAAAAAGACGCTAACAGTATAAATTGTTAGCGTCCTTTTTTATTATGAAGCAATCTCACCAGTTTTTACATCATCTTGATTGTACGTATCCTGATCTAATTCACCAAGCCATTTACTAGAAATAAGACCAGCTGTCATAGAACCACTTACGTTAAGAGCTGTACGACCCATATCGATTAATGGTTCAACTGAGATAACAAGAGCGACAATGCCGATTGGTAAGTTCATTGTAGATAGTACGATTAACGCTGCGAATGTTGCACCGCCACCAACACCGGCAACACCGAATGAGCTAATAGCAACGACAGCGATTAAAGTTAAAATGAATTGTGGTTGTAATGGATCAATTCCTACAGTTGGAGCGACCATCATAGCAAGCATTGCTGGATAAATACCTGCGCAACCGTTTTGACCGATAGATACCCCAAAGGATGCAGCGAAGTTAGCGATTCCTTCAGAAATACCAAGCTTTTCTTTTTGAGCTTCAATATTTAATGGCATTGCACCAGCACTAGAGCGAGATGTGAATGCAAATGTTAATACAGGGAACACTTTTTTCAAATATTGAATTGGATTTAAACCAGATAATGCGATTAATAATAAGTGAATGATAAACATTACGATAAGAGCTACGTAAGATGCTAACACGAAGTTACCAAGTTTTAAAATAGCGTTAATATCGCTACCAGCAACTGTCTTTGCCATAAGAGCTAATACGCCGTATGGAGTAAGACGTAAAATTAATGTTACCATACGCATTACGATTGCATATACAGCATCAAGCATTTTCTTAAATAGCTCTGCTTGTTCTGGATATTTTCGTTTTACACCTATAAAGGCAATCCCGATAAAGGCTGCAAATATTACAACAGAAATTGTTGATGTTGGACGAGCACCTGTTAAATCAAGAAAAGGATTCGTAGGCAACAGCTCTAACAATTTGTCTGGAATTGTTGTCTTTTCAATAGAAGTAAATCTTTCTTCTACTAATTTCAGACGAGCAGATTCTGCATCACCTTGTTGTAATCCTGTTGCTGATACATCAAATCCTGCGCTTGCAGCTATACCGACAGCTGCGGCAATTCCTGTAGTAAGAATTAAAATTCCGATAATAAGACCACTGATTTTACCAAGGTTTTTCGTTAATTGTAATTTTGTAAATGCTGAAATAATAGATACTAAAATAAGTGGCATAACGATCATTTGAAGTAATTTCACATAACCGTTACCAATTAAACTAAACCAGGTATTTGATTCGATAATTACTTTAGAAGTAGGTTCATAAATAAATTGTAATATAAGACCAAAGATAATTCCGACTCCTAAAGCAGTAAATACACGTTTATTAAAAGATACATGCTTACGTTGCATATAATACAATACGCCAACTAAAATGAGCATGACTGTGATGTTAATCCCGACAAGCAGTGTATTCATGTTGATTCCCCCCAATTCCAATGTGTTATATAGAATATAAGGTAATAAAACCTATAAGTCAACTAGGGAATTGCGGAATTAAAAAAAAGATGGCAATTTGCCATCTCTTAATGCCCAGCTCCAGGGACAAGTAAAAATGTTGTGTACCATGTAAATCCGATGAAGAAAACGGTTAAATATGCCCCGAATACGTATATATACATACGCTCTGTTAATTTTAAATAACTTAAAAGTACGAAGAATCCTGTTTGTCCTAAAAATAGTAGTGCGGCCGAATGCATATCCCCTACGTAAAACATAACCGAGAAAATTCCAGTCCAAAAGCCGAGAACGCGAAACATGCGCTCCATGCCATCTCCCTCCTTTTCTAAAAAAAGTAAAACCTCTTTTCATTATAGTTTATTTTTCTAACTATTGTAAATATTCATTCATATAAAAAGAAGCCAATTATAATATTGACTTCTTCTTAGTTGAAAAACTAAATTTGAATTTTATCCCGCATTAACGGGCAGTAAAACTCCCACCTCAAAATTCGGCAAATGCGAGGAAGTTAGGTGGGAGATAACTGCCCGTAAAAGCCCGATTGGTGAGGGCTAATAATCAGTGGGGGAAGAACACCCCCCACTGATTATAGTTTCACTTTATAGTTACAAGATTTGCAGCCATCTAGTAGACTATCGTTTCGTGTTAATTCCACGTTCGGGAATAGGATTTCAAAAATCCCCTTCATCATATCTCCGTGCATATTACAAATTTCAGTCGGATGATGCGCAGCAACTTCTTTAAATGGGCAATTGTGTACATCATAGAAAATTTTTGTGCCATCTGTACTTAATTCAAAAGCAGGGGATAAGCCAGCTGTTGAGAATGCTTCTTTTGCGATTAGCATTTTTTGTTCTATCGTCAATGCTTCTGCACTGACATTTAAGCGATGCATATGTTGTTGCATTAATTCTTTGCCGAATTGTTTCCCTGTTTCATATAGCGCTTTTTCACCAGCACTACCTAAGCTTAGCAGTGAATTAAATGCTATCTGCGCTAATAATTGATAATCGCGAAATGGGAATTGTAACTGGATGACATCTTGAGACAAGACGTATAGTCTGCTTGGTCTGCCGCCTTTCCCAGTTTTTTTTGTTTCTGATTTGAGCATATTAACATCTTCTAATTTAGATAAATGTAAACGCGCTACGTTTGGATGAATATTAAACTCATCTGCAATTTCTTGTACAGTTACGTAATTATGTTTTTGCGAAATATATTTATAAATATAATAACGAGTAGGGTCAGATAATACACCTGTAATTTTTAAAGCTTGTTCCATGAGGATCTCCACCTTTATCACTTTATCCAAGATATTAACATTATAATACAGATAAACTTCTATATAGGTAATTTCAGACAATAATTCGGAAATTGTTCATAATTTCACAAACATATTTTCCCTTTTTCTCTTAGTGAAAATACAAAATCTCTAATTTTTCTTGTGCATTTTTTTATGATATATACATAGTGAGGAGGGAAACTTGATGAATAGTGTCGAGCTTTTTGCAAATATGATTATGAAAGAAGCTTGTAGGGTGCAAGCATCGGACTTACATATTGTGCCCAGGCAGAAGGATGTGGCGATTCAATTACGTATTGGAAAAGATTTAATTACGAAACGGTGTATTGAGAAAGAATTTGGAGAAAAGCTTGTTTCACACTTTAAATTTTTAGCATCAATGGATATAGGAGAGAGGAGAAAACCTCAAAATGGTTCGTTGTACTTACAAATTGATGGAAAAGAAGTGTATTTACGCCTTTCAACACTTCCAACAGTATATCAAGAAAGTCTCGTTATTCGCCTCCATTTACAAGCATCTGTACAGCCACTGTCTCATCTTTCGTTATTTCCAAGTTCAGCGGAAAAATTACTCTCTTTTTTAAAGCATTCTCATGGGTTACTCGTATTTACTGGGCCAACTGGTTCTGGAAAAACAACAACAATGTATGCGTTATTAGAAGTAGCTAGAAAATGGCAAACACGTCGCATCATTACACTGGAAGATCCAGTTGAGCAAAGAAAAGACGGTTTATTACAAATTCAAATAAATGAAAAAGCTGGTATCACATATAAAACGGGATTAAAGGCTATTTTGCGTCATGATCCAGATATTATTTTAGTTGGCGAAATTCGTGATGAAGAAACAGCAAAAGTAGCTGTAAGGGCCAGTTTGACGGGACATTTAGTAATGACAACCTTGCATACAAATGATGCGAAAGGAGCGATACTACGATTTATGGATTATGGTATTACAAGGCAAGAAATTGAACAATCATTATTAGCAGTAGCTGCTCAGCGGCTCGTCGAATTAAAATGTCCATTTTGCAGAGGGAAGTGTGCAGCTTTATGTAAATCAATGAGGAAAGTGAGACAGGCAAGCATTTATGAACTGTTATATGGATATGAATTAAAACAAGCGATTAAAGAAGCAAGTGGAGAACATGTTACGTATCACTATAAAACGTTGGAATCGTCGGTTCGAAAAGGGTATGCTTTAGGATTTTTAGAAGAAGATGTATATGTTTAAGAGAAAATGGAGTTTAAGTGATCAAGCATTATTATGTAAAAGATTAAGTGATTTATTAGAGAAAGGTTACTCACTTTTGCAGGCGTTAGAATTTTTGCAGTTACAGCGTATGATCGAGGGATTGAAAAATGGACAAAGTTTGCACGCTTCTTTTCACCAATTAATGTTTCACTCTGAGATGTTAAGTTATTTGTTTTATGCAGAGCGACATGGTGACATTTCTTTTGCTTTGCAACAAGGGAGCGTACTTCTTTACAAGAAAGATAAATATAGGAAAGATATGATGAAAGTAATGCGATATCCTATGTTTTTATCATTTTTTTTAATGATTATGCTTTCTGTTTTTAACCTCATTTTATTGTCTCAGTTTGAAATGATGTATAGTTCTTTACGTTCTACAGCACCACCACTTACGGAGCAAATTTTAGTTGCAATTAAATTATTACCCTACTTCATTTATATGATTGTTCTTATCGTTATAACGGGATTTAGTTTATATATATTTTATTTCCGAAAACTTCCGCCTACTCAAAAGGTAAAGATTATGATCCGTATTCCCCTTATGAAAACATTTCTTATTTTAAATCATTCGCATTATTTTTCCACTCAATTAAGTGGTTTATTACACGGTGGATTGTCGGTACACGAAGCATTAACAATAATGATGAAGCAAAAGTATCATCCGTTCTTTCAGTATGAAGCAGACCGAATTGAGCGGCAATTAATTGCAGGAGAACCGTTACAATCTATTATTGATAAAAGCGGTTATTACGAGAAAGAACTTTCTTATATCATTACGCATGGACAAGCAAACGGTAATTTAGCAAATGAGCTTGGTGATTACAGTGAGCTCATTATTGAAAAGGTAGAACAAAAAATTAAACGTATGTTATTTGTGATTCAACCCATTTTATTTACATGTCTTGGGGTTATAGTCATTTTGATGTACTTAGCGATGATTATGCCGATGTTTCAAATGATGAATTCTATATAGGGGGCATTTACATGCAGAATGAGGAGGGCTTTACTCTTTTAGAAATGTTATTAGTTATGGTTGTCATAACTGTATTATTACTATTAATTATTCCAAATGTAGTTACACAGCGCTCATCCGTCCAAGGAAAAGGATGTGCAGCCTATGTGAAATCTATAGAAGCACAGATACAAGCATATCACTTGCAACATAATAAGATTCCATCAATAGAGGAACTTGAAACAGGAAAGTATATTACTTCAAAAACTTGCCCGAAAGGTGAACCAATCCATATTTCCGATGATGGTACGGTATCAGCTGGGAAATCGTGAAGCAAAAAGGTTTTACTCTTTTAGAAATGCTACTTGTCTTATTTGCTATTTCTGTACTGAGTGTTGTTACGCATTTTAACGTTACTTCATTACATGAAAAACAAAAAGTTGAGCAGTTTTTGAAACAGTTTTCAAATGATATTTTGTATATGCAGCAGTTGGCGATTAAGCGTCAACAACATTATACGTTACGCTGGTTTAAAGGGAAACAGATGTATTATATTTCGGAATCGGAGACAGACCTTTTAATTGTTAAGAGAGAATATGATAAAGATGTCCAAATGGATTTGCATACCTTTCCAAATCCAATGACATATAATCCGAGCGGGAATATTAATAGGGGTGGTACGATTTTACTTTCCTATCGAGGGTATAAATATGAGATTGTATTTCAGCTTGGAAGAGGGAGATTTACGTATCGTGAAGTGTCAAAAAGGATCAGTAATGGTTGAAATGGTTGTAGCGTTAAGTTTAATAATGATGGCGGCATCGTTATTGCTCCCGCAAACATTATTAATTATGCAAGAAAGAAAAAATATAAAAATGAGCTATAAAGCATTAATATTATTAAAAAAAGAAGCGGCCTTATTTAAGTATGAGAATGAGGAAAAGCGAGTAAAAGAGCAAGTCATAAAAGGAATTGTATATTACACATATTGGAGAGGAGATGAAGTTTGTACGATGTGGAAAGATAGGAGAGGAAAAGCGATGGAGCAATGCCTTTATGCAAAGGAAAAATAAAAAAGAAGCGGGATTTACATTAATAGAAATGATTGCATGTTTGTTGATTTTATCATTGTTCTTTTTACTTTTACCGCGTCTTCATATTATGGGGATAGAAAATACACATTCAAAAGGATTAAATGACTGGGAGTGGGATGTATTTTTAGGACAAATGCAATTAGAGTTTCGTGAAGTATCAAGTGGGAGGAAGATAGAGCTAGAAAACGGTGGGAGTATTTTACGCCTCCAACTTCGTAATGGTGATCAGGTGACGTATGAAAAGTTGAATAGTAATTTAATAAGAAAAGTAAATATGCGCGGAAGGGAATTTATATTACAAAGGATTGAAGCGATTTCGTATAAATTAACACCTCATTTGTTATATATATATGTGAAAGATATAAGTGGTGAAATATATGAAGGCGTGGCTGTGCGCTATAGTGAAATTGAGATAGAAACATGAGAAAACAAGATGGATTTGCAATGCCAGGAACAATTATTTTTCTTATTTTATTCATTTCTTTTTTGATGTACGAAACGAATATGTTACTTTCGGATAAAAATTTTTATTCTGAAATAGAACAAAGTTTTTTCATGGAGGAACTTGTTGATCGCGCTATTTCAGATATAAAAAGAGAGTTACAGCAAAAAGAAAAAGAGGATGTTTTTTTATTTCAGTATGAAAGAGGAGAAGTGAGTGGAAAGTACGTCTTTGAAAATGATGTTATTATCATTTCGTTGCAATGTGTTACAAAACAGAGAGTTTTCTATACAGTGAGCTTTCGGTATAGGGAAAAGGATAATAAAATATTTGATTGGGTAGAAGGATAATATGTAAAATATATGGAGAAGAACCATGAGTTTCTATTGTGGAGGGAGTCAATTTCTTTGAGGAAAGGGATAAGAATAATGGTCAAAAGTTTAAATTTTCTCAAAAAAGAGAAAGGTAGAAAGAATATGATATATTCATGCTATCCAATCATTTTTTTCTAGGGAGATAAGGAAATGACAAATAACAATCAAATAGGTGAAAATAAGGAACAAACTATTTTTGATCATAAAGGAAATACGATTATGACAGAGGATAGGGAAATACAAATTATTTCAAAATTCGAAGAACCTCTTATTGTCGTATTAGCAAATGTATTAAGTGATGAAGAGTGCGATGAATTAATTGAATTGTCTAAAAGTAAGATGGAACGTTCTAAAGTTGGTTCATCACGTGATGTAAATGATATTCGAACGAGTAGTGGTGCATTTTTGGAAGAGAATGAACTAACTTCGAAGATTGAAAAACGAATTTCATCTATCACGAATGTTCCTGTAGCGCATGGAGAAGGATTGCACATTTTAAATTATGAAGTAGATCAAGAATATAAAGCGCACTATGATTATTTTGCGGAACATAGTAGATCAGCTGCTAATAATCGTATAAGTACTCTTGTGAT
Organism: Bacillus sp. FSL R12-0074; assembly: GCF_038005725.1. Classification (NCBI taxonomy): domain Bacteria; kingdom Bacillati; phylum Bacillota; class Bacilli; order Caryophanales; family Bacillaceae; genus Bacillus; species Bacillus sp. FSL R12-0074. The sequence goes on along the minus strand of NZ_JBBOTR010000001.1, from coordinate 4,156,783 downwards.
GTACTTAAATGATGTAGAAGAAGGCGGAGAAACATTCTTTCCGAAATTAAATCTTTCTGTACACCCTAGAAAGGGAATGGCAGTATACTTTGAGTACTTTTATCAAGATCAATCACTAAATGAGCTTACGTTACATGGAGGGGCACCTGTTACGAAGGGCGAGAAATGGATTGCAACGCAGTGGGTGAGAAGAGGTACTTATAAGTAAAAGTGAGCCAGCTTGTTTGATTACGAGAAAATAGTGAGTATGTTACGTTTTGTTCTTCATAGCATAAGAAGAACAAAACGTTTTTTTATTAAATAAAGTAACATCTTTCGTTATAATAACAAATAATAACGGATGATTGAGAGGAACAAAAATGAAATCTATATACATAACTGGCTATATGGGAGCCGGGAAAACAACAATTGGAAAAGTGTTAAGTAAAGAACTTCATATGGATGTTGTAGATACAGACCAAAAAATTGAAGAGAAGCAAGAGAAGGCAATTCGTGATATTTTTGCCGAAGAAGGCGAAATGGCTTTTCGGGAATATGAAAGTGAAATGTTACGTTCACTACCGGTTCAGAATGTAATTATTACAACGGGTGGAGGGATTATTGAACGAGCGGAAAATCGAAAGTGGATGAAGGAAAATGGAACTGTTGTGTATTTATATTGCGATCCACATGTAATTGCAGAAAGGCTTCGTGAAGATACGACACGTCCACTATTTCAGAAGAAAGATATAGATGCATTTATAACGAAATTTGAATCGCGCCGAGCTTATTATGAAGAGGCTGGTATTCATATCGATACGACAAATAAGTCGGTAAAGCAAATTATGAATGAATTAAAGCAAAAGATTAATGAATAAAAAAGTGGACATACTAATCAAGTAGAGGTGATGATAATATGTCTACTAATGATTATGTACGCTTTGTGACACAGCAATTTGTGTCATATATGGATGCTCCAAAAGAGGATCGAAAACAACAGAAACAACAACGTCGTGCGGAGAAAGAGCCATTCTTAAATAAATGGTTTGGTGTTATGCCACTGAGCGCTGCTTTGTTTTATCGAAATGTAAAAAATAAAAGAAAAAAATCAAGCTAACTTTTTCGTAATATGTCTGGCAAAATAAAGATCCCCTAGTGCAATAAGCTGCTAGGGGATCTTTATTTATTGTTGCACAGATTCTTTTTCTTCAGTAACCGCATGTATCTTATTATTTACCCATACAAACCCTATTCCGATGCAAATAGAAATACCCCAGCCAACAGCGGTCATAATAGCTCTCATTTCACCATATCCATCTACACCGAAAACAGAGATGAAATAGATTTTCAAGAAGCTTTTTAATATAAATTGAAGGCCGAAAAATAGTGTTAAATATTGCAGTGCTGGATATATACGACTATCACGATAAAGCTCACGACTTTTATCACGATCATGACCTTGCAGTGCTGAAATATCCGCTGCGAAATATAACATAAGTGGTTTTTTTATAAAGATTGTACATATAACGATGCAGCCAAGTACGATATGATAATATGCATCATTCCATAGCATTCGTTCCGCTGATCCAGATATTAAGTCTACCGTTGTATTAGAAATGAGTGTAATTAAAATAAAGAACCCTGTAACGTTAAACTGTTTTTCTTTTTTAAAGGTATACAGTGTATAAATAATCCCCGGAACAGAGGAAATTAACATTGCGTAATAAGGATCGATATAAGGTTTTGCAAATTTCCAAATGAGGAATGGGAATACGAGATAAAAGACAAGATCTAATATAGCTTTTTTATTTTGATTCATACAAATCCTCCTTAAGTCATACATATATTTTATAATATAATTTCTGAAAATTGTATAAGGTTTAATAAAAAAAGAAAAGTAGATGATTAGTAGATTAAAAAAAATTGTCCCTAGCGTAGTAAGTTTTTTTAGTATATAATAAAGGAAACGCTTTCATTTTTTTGATTTGTTCACAAAATGGATGGAAAATCACATATTTACTATTGATATGTTACTTTATAATGAAACTAATTAAATATACATGCATACAATATTGTGAAATAAATAACATAAATAATCTATATAAATGTAAACGTTATCAAAAGAGAGGTGGAGACAATGAGTAAATTTTTCTTCAATCATAATCCAGCAACATTAGAGGATGGAAGACTGGTTAAGTATGCTGAAATTATTTATGGAGAAGGTGGCCGTTCTGTATTAGAAAATTTAATGGTGAAGGCATCTATCAGATTACGTGATCGTTATCCGAATAAATCTGACGAACAGATCTCGAACCTCGTAAATCAAGGCATCCATGATATGTTTCAAAAATACGTGAATGAGTAAGAGCAGCTACTGGCTGCTCTTACTTTTTTGTATAAGGATTGTGCCTCTAGCTGAAAATAAAGATGCATTTTGAAACATGCAAAAAGGAGGCGAAAAAGATGAGTAATGGAATTGGTCGTTCAAAAGAGAATCTTCCAACTGATGCAAACCATGTAAGTGCAAAGGATCGTGCATATCAGAAACGTATGACAGAGAAAAAACAGCAAGAGCGTAATGAAGATAGAGAATAGGCTGGGAACATATCTTAAAAGAAGCTCCTTCAATCTGAAGGAGCTTTCTTTAAGATAGAAAATGATTTGCGGTAACATAAAAGAGACCACCGTTTATAATTTGTATTGTAATGCGTGGTTCGTATTGTTCTTGTAATGCTTGCTTTTCAATTTCATAGCTTTCTGGAAGTTCATCGCTATCTTCGTAAAATCGATTTAAAAGGTCTAAATCGTGATTCCAACGCACTCTCGCTTCTTTTGCCCACGTGTGGTCATCTTCAGCGATTATACTTTTTAAAGCATCCTCTATACGTTGTAAGCCACTTTGTGGCTTAATGATAGGTGAGAGGGTAAAACAAAAGTCAGGTATTTTCGGTGTGAGTTTGATCTCTGCTAAAGTGTTGTGAAAGTTTGCAATCATTGTCCCGGAAATAAGATGAATACCGATGGAATGAAGTATGTCTTTTTTTCGGTCGCATTGATAAGATACTTTTATATTTACACCAAGCCAAGGATGAAGGGGGGTATGAGTTGCCCCGCTATGTTTCACTTCCTCATATAAACGTATGTATGAACCTAGTTCTTTTGTTGTTTCAAATATTTGATGCAAACGGGGTGAACCGTAATGAATAAGTTCACCGTCGTTTTCTTCGTTTTCTGGATTTGTAATAAGAGTAAGGCGCATCGGGTTCGGAACGCCTCCTGTTTTTTCAAGATAGTGCCAATAGAAAGGGCGGTTCATTAATAATTTATCCATTTCAATTGTTAACTGCACGTCTAATAGGTGAGGGGAACGTTCTAAAATTTCGCAGTTATTCGCCTCAAAAAAGTTATATAAGTAATTATGAATTTCATTTTGCTGCATAGTCCTGCACCTCTGCTTCATTGCGCTTCGCAAAATCGATAATAGATGTTAAATTTTCCATCTTGATTCGAATTTCACCTTCGCTTTTTGACTGCGCGAAAATTTCTTGAATATGCGCATCAATATTTTTCATGTTGATTCTCGTTAAAATTTCATCGAGTTCACCGATTACACGTTCAAATAAATTAATTTTTTCATATAGTAGTTTTAAAATGTGCTCTTCAACAGTGTGCTTTGTTGCTAAGTTATAAATATGAACATCATTTTTTTGTCCAAGACGGTGAATACGTCCAATCCTTTGCTCGAGTCGCATTGGATTCCACGGTAAGTCGTAATTAATCATATGGCTACAAAATTGTAAGTTAATTCCTTCACCACCAGCTTCGGTCGCAATTAATACTTGGGCATGATTTTGGAAAAGCTCCTTCATCCAATCTTTCTTCCCGCGCTTAAATCCACCGCGAAATGGAACAGAGGAAATGCCATGTTGTTGTAAGAACCATTGTAAATACATTTGTGAAGCTCTATATTCAGTGAAGATAATGACTTTATCGTCAACTTCTTTTATAAGCTCTAGTGCTTTATTTGCTTTGGAGTTGAACGGAATATGATTAATTTTGTCCATCAGCACATCAATATGTGGGTCCTTTATGTAGTGCTCATTTTCTTTCTGTCTTTTTTCTACATGTTTTTTTAATGAATAGTAAACAGCTTCACGACTACTACATGCTTCCCGTTTTAAAGTTAAGGATGAGAAAGCAGATGTGACGGCATCTTGTCCACGCCAATTTTCAATTTCATTATACAAAGCTTGTTCTTCTTCATTGAATTCAACGAAGATTGTTCGTACATGCCTCTTCGGCCAATCAATGCCAGTGTTATTGCGTCTATTTCGAACCATTACTTTATTGATAAGAGCTTTTAAATCTTCATCGGATTCAGTGGAACGATTTTTGGAAGCGTAATATTCTTCAAAATTAGATTGATTGCCTAAATGACCTGGTTTTAATAAAGAAACGAGGTTGAAGATTTCATCGATTTTATTTTGAACAGGAGTTGCAGTTAGTAATAAACAAAACTTCTTTTTTAATCGCTGTGCAAATTCATAGTTTTTTGTTTTATTATTTTTTAGTTTATGTGCTTCATCGATAATAATAAGGTCATACTCTAGGTTTAAAACGATATCGCGATGCGGTGAACGTTTCGCAGTATCGATTGATGAAACGATGACATCAGCTTGTTCCCAAGAATAACTTTTCTTTTGAGCGACCGCAGGAATAAAAAATTTTGTGTTTAGTTCATACGCCCACTGAGATACGAGAGAAGCTGGAACGAGAATGAGTACCTTTTTTACAAGTCCTCGAACCATATATTCTTTTAAAATAAGTCCAGCTTCAATCGTTTTTCCAAGTCCGACTTCGTCTGCTAGAATCGCTTTACCATTCATTTGTTCAATGACATTTTGAGCGACCTCTAATTGATGTGGAAGCGGCGTGAAATGTGATAAATGTTTCGGTGCTTGCAATCCGTCAAAAGTAGGGACGAGTAACGATTTCTCTGTTTTATAAGCTAAATGATATAAATCCCAATTTGTCCAAGGACCATCTTCATCAATTCTTTTTAAAAAATTGTTTTGCCACGTTCGATCTACGGAAATATCGACATTCATTAAGACTCTCCCACCTTTTATAAACTAAAGTGATTATTTAAAAAATCTTTATTATAAGCCTCGTAATAAGGCGCTATCACAATTACTAAAAGTTAAAGAATAGGCAATGATAAAGGGCTAAATTTCAAAATTTGTATTTAATAAGATTAAGAATGAAAAATTCTAAATTATTTTTTATGCTAGAATATTGATGAAATATAGCGAATAATGTTAGGATAATGGTGTGAAATGTGTGGAATCTTTCGTATTTTATCCAAGAAAGTAACTTTTTATTTACGCTTTCATAAAAAAATATACTGAGATTCCGTATAACCTTATCTTTTCAGAATGAAAATGTTTAGATATGGGAAGCAACTTTTATTGATTTGTCAGAGCATAAGGGGGAAAGAGCATGATTACATTACAACGTACACCGTTATTTGATGTATACGCGAAGTATGGTGGGAAAACAGTCGACTTCGGTGGTTGGGAATTACCAGTTCAATTTTCAAGCATTAAAGAGGAACATGAAGCTGTACGTACAGGAGCAGGTTTGTTCGATGTATCTCATATGGGAGAAGTAGAGGTAAAAGGTGTAGATAGTTTAGCATTTTTACAACGTGTTGTTACAAATGACGTATCTACCTTAAAGGTAGGGGGCGCACAATATACAGCTATGTGCTATGAAAATGGTGGCACAGTAGATGACTTATTAATCTACAAACGTGGTGAAGAAGACTATTTATTAGTAATCAATGCATCAAATATCGAGAAAGATTACGAATGGTTAGCTAGCCATGTAATTGGCGATGCGAAAGTAGTCAATGTTTCTAGTGAAGTTGCGCAGCTTGCAATTCAAGGACCAAAAGCAGAAGGCATTTTACAAAAAGTTGTGTCAGAAGATTTAAAAGAAATTAAGTTCTTTAAATTTAAAAATAATATTCTTGTAGATGGAATTCCTGCACTTGTATCTCGTACAGGTTACACAGGTGAAGATGGATTCGAAATTTACTGTAAGAGTGAAGATGCAGCAAAACTTTGGGAGAAACTTCTTGAAGTGGGAGCAGAAGAGGGCTTAAAACCATGTGGCTTAGGTGCTCGTGATACACTTCGCTTCGAAGCAACACTTCCGTTATACGGACAAGAGTTATCAAAAGATATTACACCGATTGAAGCGGGAATTGGCTTTGCGGTAAAACCAAATAAAGAAGCAGATTTCTTTGGAAAAGAAACGTTAAAAGAGCAAAAAGAAAACGGTGCATCTCGTAAATTAGTCGGCATCGAAGTAATCGAACGCGGTATTCCTCGTACGCATTACCCTGTATTTATAGGAGAAGAAAAAATCGGGGAAGTAACGAGTGGTACACAATCTCCAACGTTAAAGAAAAGCATTGGTTTAGCACTAATTGATGTAAAATACGCAGCAGTTGATACAGAAGTAGAAATTGAAATTCGTAATAAACGCGTCAAAGCAGTAGTTGTTCCAACACCATTTTATAAACGTTCAAAGTAACGGGGAGAGGGGTAGATTTCATGTTGCATCGTTATCTTCCAATGACAGAAGAAGACAAAAAAGAAATGTTACAAACAATCGGCGTTCAAACGATTGATGAGTTATTCTCTGATATTCCAGAGAGTGTTCGTTTTAAAGGGGATTTAAAAATTAAAGAAGCAAAATCAGAGCCAGAGCTTTTAAAAGAGCTATCTCAAATGGCTAGCAAAAATGCGAACTTAAAAGAATATGCTTCTTTCTTAGGAGCAGGTGTATACGATCATTACGCTCCAGTAATTGTTGATCATGTTATTTCTCGTTCAGAGTTTTATACAGCATACACACCATACCAACCAGAAATTTCACAAGGGGAATTACAAGCAATTTTTGAATTCCAAACAATGATTTGTGAATTAACAGGAATGGATGTAGCAAACTCTTCTATGTATGACGGAGGTACAGCTTTAGCTGAAGCGGCAATGCTAGCAGCTGGTCATACTCGCAAAAAGAAAATTCTTGTATCTAAGGCAGTTCATCCAGAATCAAGAGCGGTACTTGAAACATATGCAAAAGGTCAAAATCTTGAAGTTGTTGAAATTGATCATAAAAACGGTGTAACAGATTTAGAAGTATTACAAAGTGAAGTAGATGATACAGTTGCTTGTGTAATCGTTCAATATCCAAACTTCTTCGGACAAGTGGAAAAGTTAGCTGATATCGAAAAAATCGTTCATCAACAAAAATCATTATTTATCGTTTCTTCAAATCCATTATCATTAGGCGCATTAACACCGCCAGGAAAATTCGGTGCTGATGTTGTAATCGGTGATGCACAACCATTCGGTATCCCAACGCAGTTTGGTGGACCGCACTGTGGTTACTTTGCAACAACGAAAGCATTTATGCGTAAAATTCCAGGACGTCTTGTCGGACAAACTGTAGATTCAGATGGTAAACGTGGATTTGTATTAACGTTACAAGCACGTGAACAGCATATTCGTCGTGATAAAGCGACGTCTAACATTTGTTCAAACCAAGCGTTAAATGCATTAGCAGCTTCTGTTGCAATGACGGCACTTGGCAAACAAGGTGTAAAAGAAATGGCACGTCAAAATATTTCTAAAGCACAATATGCAAAACGTCAATTTGAAGCGAAAGGTTTCACAGTAACGTTCGCTGGACCATTCTTTAATGAATTTGTTGTAGATTGTAAACGTCCAGTTAAAGAAATAAATGATGTATTAATACAAAAGAATATTATCGGTGGTTACGACCTAGGCCGTGATTATAAAGAGCATGAAGACCATATGCTTGTAGCGGTAACAGAGCTTCGTACAAAAGAGGAAATTGACACACTTGTAAACGAAATGGGGGCTATCCAATGAAGAACCAAGACCAAGCACTTATTTTTGAAGTGACTAAAGAAGGACGCGTAGGATATAGCTTACCCAAATTAGATGTAGAAGAAGTAAAATTAGAAGATGTGTTTGAGAGTGATTATATTCGAGTAGAAGATGCAGAGCTTCCAGAAGTATCTGAACTTGATATTATGCGCCATTACACAGCGCTTTCAAACCGTAACCACGGTGTGGATTCTGGATTCTATCCACTTGGGTCTTGTACGATGAAATATAATCCGAAAATTAATGAAAACGTAGCTCGTTTCGCAGGCTTTGCAAATATTCATCCACTTCAAGATGAAAAAACAGTGCAAGGTGCAATGGAATTAATGTATGACTTACAAGAACATTTAATTGAAATTACAGGTATGGATACTGTTACGTTACAACCAGCAGCTGGTGCACACGGAGAATGGACAGGATTAATGTTGATTCGTGCATATCATGAAGCGAACGGTGACTTTAACCGTACGAAAGTAATTGTTCCTGACTCTGCTCACGGAACAAACCCGGCGTCTGCAACAGTAGCTGGTTTTGAAACAATTACGGTGAAATCAAATGAACATGGTCTTGTTGACTTAGATGATTTAAAACGTGTTGTAAACGAAGAAACAGCAGCACTTATGTTAACAAATCCAAATACATTAGGCCTATTCGAAGAAAATATTTTAGAAATGGCAGAAATCGTCCATAACGCAGGCGGTAAATTATACTATGATGGTGCAAACTTAAATGCGGTATTAAGCCAAGCACGCCCAGGAGATATGGGATTTGACGTTGTGCATTTAAATCTTCATAAAACATTTACAGGTCCGCATGGCGGCGGTGGCCCAGGTTCTGGTCCAGTAGGTGTGAAAGCTGATTTAATTCCGTACTTACCAAAACCGATTTTAGAGAAAACGGAAAATGGCTATCACTTTAACTATGATCGTCCAGAAGCAATTGGGCGTGTGAAACCATTCTATGGTAACTTCGGAATTAACGTTCGTGCATACACATATATTCGTTCTATGGGCCCAGATGGCTTGCGTGCAGTAACTGAGTATGCTGTATTAAATGCGAACTATATGATGAGAAGATTAGCACCATTCTATGATCTTCCGTTCGATAGACATTGCAAGCATGAATTTGTATTATCAGGTCGTCGTCAAAAGAAACTTGGTGTACGTACATTAGATATTGCAAAACGTCTGCTTGATTTCGGTTACCATCCACCAACAATTTACTTCCCATTAAATGTGGAAGAATGTATTATGATTGAGCCAACAGAAACAGAATCAAAAGAAACATTAGATGGTTTCATTGATAAGATGATTCAAATTGCTAAAGAGGTAGAAGAAAATCCAGAAGTTGTACAAGAAGCACCACATACAACAGTAATAAAACGTTTAGATGAAACATTGGCTGCTCGTAAACCAGTTTTACGTTATGAAAAGCTAGCACCTGTACAAGTGTGATTGGAAAAAAAAGAACTCGCTACATGCGGGTTCTTTTTTTTTTGCGACATTGGTGCGGATAGAATGAAAAAAATGTTAAAAATTTATATTTTTTGTTTCATATTGCTGTAAAGATGCGGTTTTATAGGTGTTTTTGTTGAAAAAGTCGGTTTGATAAAAGTATTTATTTTTGTTAGAATTTTATTGAAATTAAGAAGATGTGATGAGGTAGAAATTACTCATTTTTATGTATATGTGAAAAAACGAGCAAGACGGGGGTGGAAGCGTGGGATATCGATGTTATAGAATGGTATACCATTTAGAAAATGGAGAAACAATTAAAGATGTAAAAGAATTTTGTTACCGAGACCAAGGGAAAGTGTTAGAAAGAGTAGCGCACCGTGTAATGGATAATAGAGAAGTGACAGCGATTGATAAACAAGGAACAATCATTTCAATAGCGTGTGAGGACATTGTAAAGGTAGAACTTGATTACATAACAGAAAGTTAACCTTGAGTCATATCGAATTATTCGATACAATATACTGTTGAATGGTGAAGAGAGAAGAGAGGAGTTTATCATGGGTAATACAAGACACTTTTATATGTTTATTTTAGCGTTTGTTCTTGTTGTGGCGTTAACGATTTATTTAATTGTTGATAGCAGCTGGTACAATACAGTTCATCCAGCATTCCTTCTTTTTATGTATGTAGGAATTGCGGTTGTTAGTTTCGGAATGAGAGACGAAATGTTAGATCGCTTTGAAAAGTGATACATATACGAAAGACCAACAGAAAAATGTTGGTCTTTTTTTCTTGCCAAAAATAGGATGTTTTGTATATACTGTGTATATAAGGTATATACAGTATATACACACTGGAGGAAAACATGAATATTATTATTTCGAATTCTTCCCAAGACCCTATTTATGTGCAAATAAGGAAACAATTAAGCCAGCTTATTTTAAATAGTGGTTTAAAGGGTGGAGACCAATTACCGTCTATTCGTAGCTTAGCGAAGGAATTACAAATTAGTGTAATTACAACGAAACGTGCGTACGAGGAGCTTGAAAAAGAAGGATATATAGAAACTGTTGCTGGGAAGGGGACTTATGTTTCACATAAAAATAATGAACTATTAAAAGAACAGCGGCTACGTCTATTGGAAAGTAAAGTAGAAGAGATTGTGAATGAAAGTAAAGTGTTGCAGCTTTCACTGGAAGAGTTGCAACAGATGATTGCGTGTTTATACAAGGGGGAATAAGAGATGTTAGAGCTAAAAAACGTTTGTAAAACTTATCAAGATTTCTCAGTGAAAAATGTAAGTTTTACATTGCCACGTGGATATATTATGGGATTTATCGGACCGAATGGAGCTGGAAAAAGTACGACGATCAAAATGATTATGAATTTAATCAGAAAAGAGAGCGGTGATATAAAAATTTTTGGTAAGGACAATAAGAAAGCCGAAAAGGAAATAAAACAAAATATTGGTTTTGTATATGATGAAAATCATTATTACGAAGATTTAACGTGTGAGCAAATGAAACGGATTATTGCACCGTTATATAAAAAGTGGGACGAAAAGCAGTATCAATCGTATATGCAGAGATTACAAGTTCCAACGTATAAAAAGATTAAAGAGTTATCCAAAGGGATGAAAATGAAATTTGCGATTGCAATCGCACTTTCACACCATGCGGAATTCATTATTATGGATGAACCAACAGCAGGATTAGACCCAGTTGTTCGAAGTGAATTACTTGATATGCTGCAAGAGATTGTAATGGAAGATGAAGTATCTGTATTATTCTCAACACACATTACAACAGACTTAGAGCGCATCGCGGATTATATTACGTTCATCAACGATGGAGAAATTATATTTACTGGTGAGAAAGATGAATTAATGGAGAATTACGTAATCGTAAAGGGAAGTAATGATTTATTAGACCGAGAAGGAAAAGAGCTATTTGTTGGATTACGAAAAAATAAATTTGGTTTCGAAGGTTTAGCAGAGGATAAACAAGCAATTATCGATTGGTTTGGAAATGAGGTTGTAATAGAAAAGCCTACATTAGATGATATTATCGTTTACACCGCGAAAGGGAGAGGTGCTTATGCGTCAGCTCATATATAAAGATTTATTCTTTTTTCGGGTAACTTGGTTAGTGAATCTTATTGTGCCCCTTGTGTTATTTATGTTAGATCCAAGTGGTGAATTGTTAGTTCCGATGAGTTGTCTATTTATAACTCTTTCCTCCGTTATGACGTTAATCTTTATGGATGAAAGGAATAAAAGTGACATTATTATAAATAGTTTACCGGTAAGTCGAAAGGATATCATTATTGCTAGATATATTTCTAGTGCAATATTCATTGTAGGTGGCATGATCTCTACTATGCTAGTTGTTTTTCTTATAAGAGGTATTGTGGTCATTGGTGATATCGGTGCATATCATCCTAATTTGTATATTGAAATTCCGTGGTATGGAGTAGTAAATGGGGCTGTTTACGCTTTGGTTTTTGTTGCGGCATTTTTTCCTAGTTATTACGGAACGAAATCAAAGATAGCAAGGAGTATATTGTCAGGAGCATCGATGGCAGTAGGTGGAATTGCATGGATATTTATAGGGGATGGACTGAACGAAACAGCACCATCATTCATTAATTGGATTATGAATCCATCACATCTTGGCGTATTTATAGCTGGAGGAATTATATTGGCTAGTGTATATATCGCTTCTATGTTTCTAACAATTAAAATCTATGGATCGCGTGATTTATAGAAAGGGGAATTTGCATGAAACAGTTGATTTTGAAGGAGTTTTTCTTACAAAGAAAAATGTTTCTCATCTATTTAATCTTGCCAATATACGGAGCATTCCAAAGCTCTATAGAACCATTTCAATTGGCGTATGTTTGTTTTGTTATATGTCTTTCAATGATTTCAATTTCTTTATCAGTTGAAGAAAAAAATAACACAGAAAAAATATTAGTGAGTTTACCTTTTACTAGAAGAGACATTGTTATTGCGAAATACATGACTACTGTATTTTTTATTGCATTTAGTCTAGTTGTTACATTTGTTTTCTTTGTACTACCTGTATTTGTATTAAGAGAAAATATAAATATTCCGTGGTATGCATTATTTATAGCTATTTTCTTTTCCGTTCTTTATGCTGTTATGATCCTCCCCATAAAATATAGTGGGGATAAGCGAACGGTTACTATCCTTGGAGTAGTTATATTTTTTCTTCTAATAGGCTTGTTAGGGTTTATGTGCAATATATTTGCTGATGAAAGGCTTCTGTTAATGTTTTTTCAATCGTCAGATGTGATGCTAGTTATAAGTATTTTAAGTATAGTGGCATGTTTAAGTTATTTCATCTCAATGCTTTTTTCAATTGCGATTTTTAAAGAGAAGGAGCTTTAATAATTGCATATTTGATTAATAAGAAAAAATGTTTAATGTTGCGAGATGCCACTAGGAGGTGTAACAAATGATCAAGCAACTAGTTTTAAAAGATATGATGTTGCAAAAAAAGTTAAGCTTTGTGTATCTAATATGCTTGCTTTTCCTTCTCATTGTTGATTTTCGTAGTGATAGTTTTCTGATGACATTTAGCATGTTTATACCTGTTCTTGGAATGATGCTGTCAATGAGTTATGAGGATAAAAATAAAAGTGAAATGATAATAAATAGTTTACCGTTGCAGCGTAAAGAAATTGTCATAGCGAAATACATATTTGTAAGTATTTTAGTTGCTTTAGGTGGGATTTTCCCATTTGCTGTTAGTTTAATCCAGTTGCAAAACGAAAATACAACTGTATTTATTCTATGGGGAGCGATTCTCGGAGGAATAACAGGTGGTTTTGTTTATAGCATAATTGTGCTCCCGATTAAATTTGCAGTAGGGTACAACAGCGCAAAACAAATTGCTCCTTTTATCGGAATCGCATTTGGGTATTTAAGTGGACTGATTGTAAGTAAAGTATGGTTAAGTGTAGAAAATGCTTGGAACACTAGTATATTCATAAATATTTGTTTCATAGCAGGGCTGCTTCTTTTATATATCATGTCTATGTTACTCTCAATTCATTTGTATAGTGAGCGTGATTTGTAAGGGGGGAGAATAGCTTTGAAACAACTAATTTTAAAAGATTTCATCGTCCAATGGAAATTTTTAATTTGGTACATACTGTATCCTATTTTCTTTTATATGGCTTTAACAGATACGAAAAATTTATTCATAATTATGTCAGTCATTTTTACAGTTATGGCAACCGTTAAAACATTTAATGAGGATAGTAAAAATGAGAGTGAAGTTATAGTAAATAGTTTACCAATATTGAAAAAAGAAATTGTGTTTGCAAAGTATATAGTAGCGATTATTATTCTTTTTATAAGCGTAACGGTCGGTTGTTTCACGATGGGAATGAAGAATGGGGTTAACCTATTTGAATTTATTGAAACGACAATGGTTGCTAGTATTAGCTTTATTTTAGTGTATTTAAGCTTTGTTTTACCAATATCGTTTTGGTTAGCATATAAAAAAACTATTTTTATTACGCTTTTCATACTAATAGCACCGATAGCAATTTGTTCAATGTTCTTTCAAATCAACCTGGAACAAATTCAATTATATAATAGCTTATTGTTCGTTAGTTCAATATGCATGTTCATAGCATCTGCATTCGTTTCAGTAAAAGTATATGAAAAAAGAGAATTTTAAAAGGTGCCTCATAAAAGGCACCTTATTCAATAACGACAATATGAAAGTAAGAGTTTATAAACAGAGAGGCTGTTTGGTACAACATCTTTTGGAGTATGTAATATAAAGCTGAAAACGATAACGAGAATGAGAAAGAGGAAAAATAAAAACAGGATCTGCTTATGTATAGAATTTTGCATATAACCCACTCCTTTTTTAGGTAGTATGTCCAAAAGAAAGAAGGATATGAAAAATTTTAGGAGGGAGAATGATGAACAAAAGAAAGTGGTTATATAGAATTGGGGTACTTTTATTTTCAATCGGTCTCATATTAGCAAATTTTTACTCGGATATACCACCGCCATTTCCTAATTTGCATAAAGGGATTGGTATGAGTATTGTCATAGCTGGTCTGCTTTGTCTGATCGCATCAAATTTCTATAGAAAATCAGAATGAATATAAAGTGAAACTTTAATCAGTGGGGGTTTTGTCCATCCCCACTGATTATTAGCCTTCACCAATCGGGCGTTTACGGGCAGTTGATTTCCCACCTAACTCCCTCGCATTCGCCGAATTTTGAGGTGGGGGTCTTACTGCCCGTTAATGCGGGATAAAAAAAGACAGTTACTTCTTTTCAGAAGAACTGTCCTTTTTAAATAACTTGTTCCATAGCTTGGCGATACTCCATATAATCACGATTGTAATGGAGGCAATAATTGACCAAGCGATAGATGCAATTTCAAGTGCCATGTTAGGAAGGAATGTAAGAATGGATAGTACTTTATGAAACAGCCATTCTATTATATGAAAACTTATTTGTAATAGAATGACGATCCCAAGTGTGATCCATGTTAAGATTTGTTTTCCTTTTTCTTTCCACATGACATTCACCTCACGTTAGCCTAATAATTTTAAGCCAACAGCACCGCATAGAATGCAGCTTAAGAAGGCAAGGCGACGCCAATCCGCTGACTCGCGGAAAATAAGAATACCGAGAAGTGCACTTCCAGCAGTTCCGATTCCAGTCCAAATTGCGTAAGCAGTTCCCATCGGTAATGTGTTCATTGCAAGAGATAAGAAGAAGAAGCTTACGCCAAAGTTAGCGATTAAAATAACTTTTGGTGCCCAGCCTTTCTTTTCAGTGGCTACTTTCATAAAGAGTACACCAACAATTTCACAAATACCAGCTAGAATTAAAAATACCCAAGCCATTTTATGCGGCCTCCTTCGCTTCTTTTTCTTCTGTTACTCGTTTTAAACCAATTACTCCGAAGAAGATTAAACCAATTAATAAAACTTTTACGATAGAGAAAGGTTCTCCGAAGATGAAAATCTCTGTAAGAACGATTCCACCAGCTCCAATTCCTGTAAAGACTGCGTATACAGTGCCGACAGGTAGATCTTTATATGCTCTAAATAATAAGACGAAACTAATTGTAATTAATAGAGCAACACCAGCCCACTCAAGTGGTGCCTCCGCTTTTTTAAGTCCAATAACCCAAAAGATTTCAATAATACCAGCTATGATTACATAAATCCATGCCATATGTCATTTCTCCTTCCTACCAGTCGTTAGGTAAAGGGCTTAAAAACGACGCATTGCAAAGGAGCAATCCGTCAGTTTGAAAGGCCGCGCCAAAATACTTTCCAAGAAGCTTCTAAACGTGTCTCAAAACGATTTAAACCTGCGTATAGTAGTTCAACCATAAGGCCGTCAAGTAAGCATAAAAAAGCCTCCAAAGCATCTTTTACTTCAATGTTATGCAGTTCATCTTGTTCGCTTGCTCTTTTAAACACAGGGAATAAAAGTTTTCCGACGTTTTCAATGTGTACATTCGCTTTATCAATAATTTGTTCGCGAAATGCATCCGGCGGAAAATAAGAAGTTCGTAACCAAAACATTGATTCTTCACTTTCACCAAATCGTTTTGCATAACCTTTTAACAGATTTACTAGCAATTCTTCAGTAGACGATTTTGAAAAATTTTCGATATCGTCAGTGAAGCTTTGTAAATCTTTTTGAAGAGCGGATTCTAAGCATGTAAAATATAGCTCTTCTTTTCCTTTAAAGTGTGCGTAAATCGATGGTTTTTTAATCCCAACTTCTTGAGCAATATTTGCTAATGAAGTTCCTTCGTAGCCGTAGCGTGCGAAATGAGAAAGTGCTACAGCTTTAATGCGGTTTGCTGTCATTTTCATCCCCTACCTACCGTTCGTTAGGTTCATTATATGAGATAAAAAATATAAAGTCAATAGGTGAAGAACTGAAAAAAGAGTGCTATGGTGGGCACTCTTTTCTAGACTGTTTTTCGCTCAATTAAATGGAATGAAAGTTCTTCTGAGTTTCCAATAATGTGTTCGTTTTGTATCTGTTTATGAAATAAAGAAAAAGCACGTGATCCCATTGTGAGCCCGGGATGCTCAATAGTTGTAATTTCTAATGCTTTTGAAATTTCATGGTTATCAAATCCCAGGATAGCGAGGTCTTCAGGTATGCGAATGCCATGTTTTTTTGCCTCTGTTAATAAACCAGCAGCTACTTGATCGTTCGCTGTGAAAATAGCGGTTGGACGATTTTTCATGTTTAAAATACGATGAAGTATTTTTGCCCCGTCCTGCATCGTATAACATTGATGGAAAATCCAATCAGGGTATACTGTTTTTCCTTCGTGACGAAGAGTATCGGCGAAAGCTTTTTCACGCTCGATTGAATTAACACTTGTTTTTCTTGCTAAACAAATGCCGATTTTTTCATGACCTTTACTGAGTAAATAGGAAGTACCAAGGCGGAATCCTTCGTAATGATCTACATAGACAGATGAAATGAGGGGATGGTTCATTTTTTCACATGAAATAATAGGGGCAAATTTTGCGAACGGTTCAATTTGTTCCCATGAACTCGTGCGAGAGCAAATAATCATCCCGTCAAATTGCTTCATTTTCATCATTTCAAGAACGCGAATTTCTTCAATACTATCGTAATTCGTTTGGCATAAATTAATATGATATCCAGCTGCTAACGCTTCGTTTCCGATTCCTTCAATGATCGTGCTAAAGTACGGAAGATTAATAAAAGGTAGCATAACGCCAATTGTATATGTTTTACCCTTTATTAAATGGATAGCATTTATATTTTTTGCATAGTTCAATTCTTCAACTGCATCTAAAACACGCTTACGTTTTTCCTCTTTTACGTAAGGATGATTATTAAGGACACGAGAAACAGTTGATATAGATACACCAGCAGTTTTTGCAATTTGTTTTATATTGGCCATATGTATCACCTCTTTACTTAATTATAAGAGGAAAATAATAAGAATGAAAAAAATCTTGACCTGAAAAGCTTTTCACAATCTATGTTATAAGCATGACTTCTGTTGTTCGCGTAACCTTTTTATTTGGGCGTAAGAATAGCGAGGTCTTTTTTGTATGTCTGCAAAGAATTTTTGTCAAAATGTGTGAGAATAACGTGGAAAGTTTTCGGAGGAGGCGTTTGGTAACGAAGCGAATAGAAGAGAGTATAAACGCTTCGCTCGTTAAGAGAGCGGTATGAAAGGGCGGAAACAAATTGAAAAAAGGAATCATTTGTTTCGTGTTTTCTAGTGTAATACTTAGCTCATGTTCATTTCAGCAAACGATGCAAGAAGAAAAAACATTTGTAGGAACAACAGGAGGGGCTAAGGACCGTGTTACTGATCCGATTCCCCTAAAGGAACTTCCAAAATATTTTCCGGAAAAGTTTAAAGTTCCAACGTTTTTACCTTATGACATTACGAGTGATGTGAAGGGAGAGGTAAGAACGATGGGAAAGAAGAATGCTGTCTTAACGATTAAATATAAGCAACAAGAGAAAGGAAGGCACGATTATATAGAATTAACAGTGGCCAACTTTTCTTACAGTTTTCCATACCTCGTAGAAGAGAATCGATTTCAAGAACAAATGAAATTGAATAATGGAGCACCTGCTTATTTTAAAAATAAGGATGATTACGAGAGAGGGGACGAATTTGCTACGCTTATATGGAAAGAGAAGGGGATTGAATATCAGCTATTATATCGTAATGTAGATGAGAAAGATGAAGGTGTGATTAAACAAAATCTGCTGTACATTGCGAACGATATGGAATGAAAAAACTAGCTGTATCGTGCAGCTAGTTTTTTGTATATTATTTCTTTTTAATTTTTCCTGACCAAGATTTAAATCCACCTTTTAATTGGTAGAAATCTGTGTAGCCTTGTTTTTTTAAGTATTGAGCTGCACGACCTGTACGGAATCCGCTTTGGCAATATAAATAAACCGGTTGATCTTGGCGAAGTTCTTTGTGGCGAAGGCGAATTTGTGATAATGGAATGTTACGTGCACCTAAAATATGTCCCGCGTTAAATTCATCCGCTTCGCGAATATCGATAAGCTGTGCTTTACGGTAGCCAGCGCGAAATTCATCTTCTGAAAGTGTTTTAATTAATTTTTTCTGATAGAAATACATCCATACAGTGTAGCCGATGAATGCTGCAATTGCGGCTAGTATAATAATCAAGTTTGTTGACACGATTCTATCGCTCCCTTTTTTCTTATCCTACTTTCAATATTATAATGCCCATATGTATTTATGCAACAGATTCATTTGTATATAAGAAGAAATTTCGTATTCTTTCACAAATTTTGTCGAATTTGGTAGACTAGAGAATGTGAAAAATAATTGGTTATATGAGGTGCAGGATGGGAAAAGAAAAATGGTGTTATATTAACTCTGGTCAATGTTCACCAGCATTTAATATGGCGTTAGATGAATGTTTATTAAATTGGCAAAGTGCAAAGAAAATGTCACCAACAATTCGTTTTTATGAATGGGAAGTACCAACATTAACAGTCGGGTATTTCCAGCGTGTTGAAAAAGATATAAATATGGATGTAGTTAACGAAAAGAAATATGGATTCGTTCGTCGTCAAACAGGCGGCAGGGGTGTACTACATGACAAAGAATTAACGTACAGTGTTATTGTGTCTGAAGATCATCCGAATATGCCAAAAACAGTTACAGAAGCATACCGAATTATTTCGCAAGGCTTATTGGACGGTTTTAAGGCATTAGGATTAGAAGCGTATTATGCAGTTCCGAAAACAGAAGCGGATCGTGAGAATTTAAAAAATCCGCGTTCAGGAGTATGTTTTGATGCACCATCTTGGTATGAGATTGTAGTTGAAGGAAGAAAAATCGCGGGTAGTGCCCAAACACGTCAAAAAGGTGTTATCTTGCAACACGGTTCTATTCCGTTAGAAATAGATTTAGATGAGTTATACGACCTATTTTTATTCCCAAATGAGCGAGTAAAAGAGCGTATGAAAAACATGTTTTCTTCTAAAGCGGTAGCGATTAATGAATTAACAGACCGCACATTTACGATTGAACAGTTAATTAAAGCGTTTGAAACTGGATTTGAAAAAGGTTTAGATATAGAGCTTGTGCCGTATGAACTAACAGAAGAACAGCTTCATGAAGTTCAAACTTTAGCAAAAGAGAAGTATGAAAGTAATGAATGGAATTATAAAAAATAAGGAGATGGCGACCGCCATCTCCTTATTTTTATAGTAAATTAAGTACTTTTTCTACTTTGATTCCTTTATCTTGTAAAGAACGAAGGCGATTTACAACGTCCATAATTTCTTTGTCGAATGTAACGCTAATACCTTGGCTTTGTAGCTCTTTTTTTAATCCTTCAATAGAATCATCTATGTCGATGCCAAGCTCGTAATCTTGACAAACTTCAATTGTCTTTTTCACAAGTTTAACATAATTTTCTTGTAGTTTTGTATTTGTTTCAGTCAAAGCAGGTTGCTTCGGTTTTACAGGAGTAACCGGTGCTGTCTCTTGCTTTGTAACTGGAGTAGGTACTGCTTTTTTCACAGGTGCTGGAGTAGATAGTTCTATAGCTGCTTCAACACTTACTGACTTCGGCGTTGGTACCGGAGTAGGTTTAGGTGCAGCAGGTGTTTCTACTCGCGTAATAGGCTTTGGAGTAGGTGTAACTGCTTTTGGAGCTTCTACAACTACTTCTTTTTTCGGAGTAGCTTCTACAACTGTTTCTTCTTGCTCAGCAGCTTCTTTATTTTCTTTGCTCCACATAACGCGTTCAACTTCTAGAGAAACATTATTTTTGTTCATCGCTGTTAATGTAACTTTACCAACCTCAGCGTTCCCAGTGAAATCAACAATTTTATAAATAACACTCTTGTTCCAATCCACGTTTCCGCTCAAAAATAATTCTTCGTTACATTTCGGCGTTAAGCCCTCGATTTTAATTTCTGCGTTTACACCGTTTTCACTGTATACCATAATTAGCGAAGCATTTACATCTTCGTCTGCTAACATTAGTTCACGTACCATTTTGCCGGTGCGTACTTGCGTTTTCTTCTTAACTGACATCTAATTTCTCCTCTCAAAAATTCAGTAATAATAAAAAAATCGTATAACGAAAAATAATTGCTCACGAAGATTTATGATACCGATAATAAAAGCATCACGTCAACAATTAACTTTAATTATTTTGCATTTTTCTTATTTTCTTTATGAAATTTTTCAATTTGTAAAATTAGACAGAAGAAAAACAGCCGTTTGAAAGGCTGTTAAAATTTAGATGTTTTATATAAAAATTTGTACAGAATATAAAAAGAAAGTGTAACAAGAGCACCTTGCCAAATAGACAAATTATAAAATAAGTATGGTTGTGTTTTAAAAAATACGTTTGAAAAAACTGATAAGATAAAAGGTATAAACACTGATAATAAGAGGAGTGCTTTTTGTTTCCAGGAAACCAGTATTGTAAAAGAAAAACGTCTGAATAACGAAAAAGTTATGAAAGAACCAATTGTTAAAACGATAGCAGATAATATTGTTCCGGGAATACTAAATGGAATTCCTAAGTGATTTGTATCTGTAAATAGTTTTTGCATAAGAGTAGTAAATGTATCGTATCCAATTTGAATAGCTAACAATAAACTAACTGCAAACCCAATAACGGCGGCTTGTTGGAAAAGATTTTGATGTTCTGAAGAATTAATTAATTCATCACAGTAAGCTTTTAAATCTTCTCCGAAAATATCATGAGCATTTTTATCATCTTCTTGTGCTTCTAAAAGATGGTCTAATATTTCTAATAGCAGTTCTTCCATTTGCTTTTGCGGAACGCTAGTAAAGCGTAAATAAATAAGCATATCACCATAAGCAGCTTCGTTTTCAGGTGTTAATAATTTTCTTTTTTCATTGTTTAACTTAACCATTTCTTTTTCGGTCATAACCTCGTTACTCCTTTTTAAATTCTAAGTATTCTTTTTTGAAGAAAAGTTTATATAGTGCATAGCAAGAGATGGCAAGTAAAGCGCCAATCCAAGGTGAAATTTGCAAAGTAGTATAGGGCTTTTTTATAAATAAAAAGGAAATACCGATTAATAGTATCCATAGGCTATGGCGTATTAAAAAACTTCCTATATGCCTCCAAATAGTTGTTGTGTTTTTAAATAAATCAGTGTTAATAAAATCGAAAATAAAACGTATCATAAGATGTACCGACAAGATAAATGCGAGCAGATAAATGAAATCAATGTGTACAAATTTAAAACGTGCTTCATTTGAAAATAAGGGAAATACCAATGCAATTACGGAAGAAATAGCAAAGTATATTGCTAACAGGTAACTAGTTATAAATAAAGGAATCGATAATTGTTCCCATAAACTTTGCTTCGGTAGAGCAGCAATTAGCTCGTCACAGTACGCCTGTAAGTCGTCGCCAAAAATGTCATAAGCACTTTTTTCTTCTTGCTGGGCTTCAATAAGGTGATCTAGAATTTCAATTAGCAGTTCTTCTGCTTGGTACTCTGGCACTTTAGCTAGGCGGATGTATATTAACATGTCACTATAGGGGGTTTCATTTTCTGCATTTAATAATTTACGCTTTTGATTATTTAATTCGATTAAATCTTTCGCCTTCATCCCTATCACTCCCCTTGTAATAAGTTGTTTACCGTCGTTGAAACCATTCCCCAACTTTTTTTAAATTCTTCAAGTTGTTCTAATCCCTTATCAGTTACGTGATAATATTTTCGCTTCGGTCCAAGAGAGGAAGCCTTTAATGTACCTTCAATAAGTTTCTCTTTTTGCATGCGTAACAATAAAGGATAGATGCTTCCTTCACTTACGAATGTAAAGCCGTGTTTATTTAATTTTGTACTTAGTTCATATCCGTACACTTCTTCTTGTGAAATGATATATAGAATGCAACCTTCTAGTACACCTTTTAACATTTGGCTGTGCATGATTTCACCACCTTTTATCCAGGTAACTTGCCTTGCAAGGTAGCTGTTATCCGAATTATAACAGTCAGTAACTTGCAACGCAAGTTACTGAAGTGGAAAACTTTAATCTGTGTTAATTTTCATGTGCTTCCCATACTAATGAGAGGAGGGAAGCACATGAAACCATTTATGCCAAAACTCGTTTACTTTGAACCGAGGGCACTCGAATATCCGCTTGGAAAAGAGCTTTATGAGAAGTTTACGAAGATGGGATTAGAAATCCGTGAAACGACATCACACAATCAAATTAGAAATTTTCCAGGGGAAAATGAATTGCAAAAGTATCGTAATGCAAAAGCAACACTTGTCGTTGGGGTGAGGAAGACGTTAAAGTTCGATACATCAAAACCTTCAGCTGAATATGCAATTCCGCTTGCAACAGGGTGTATGGGACATTGTCATTATTGCTATTTGCAAACGACACTTGGGAGTAAACCTTACGTAAGGGTGTATGTGAATCTAGATGAAATCTTTGAGAAGGCAAAGCAATATATGGATGAAAGGGCCCCTGAAATAACAAGATTTGAAGCGGCGTGTACATCAGACATCGTTGGAATTGATCATTTGACACATGCATTAAAGCGGGCGATAGAGTTTATCGGAGAAAGTGAACATGGACGTTTACGCTTCGTTACCAAATATTCGCATGTTGATCATTTATTAGATGCAAAGCATAATGGGAAAACGCGTTTTCGATTTAGTATTAATTCACGTTATGTTATTAAAAATTTTGAACCAGGGACATCGCCATTTGAAGAGCGAATTGAGGCTGCTCGTAAAGTAGCGGGGGCTAATTATCCTCTTGGCTTTATTGTTGCGCCAATCTATATGCATGAAGGGTGGGAAGAAGGGTACCGTGAATTGTTTGACCGATTGTACAATGCGTTAAAAGACATGACGATACCAAATTTAACGTTCGAATTAATTCAACATCGTTTTACGAAACCAGCCAAAAAAGTCATTCAAGAACGTTATCCGAATACGAAACTTGAAATGGATGAAGAGAAGCGGAAATATAAATGGGGACGATACGGTATTGGGAAATACGTATATCAAAAGGATGATGTGGAAGTATTAGAAGAAACAATACGAGGTTATATATATGAGTATTTTCCCGATGCAGAAATTCAATATTTTACATAAGGGGAATCTGGATTCTTTTTTTGTTTTATATATTTAGGCTCGTTTCCACCTTGTCACGTTATTCTTTCTGGTGTATCATTTTATTGATTGCTTCGTACGGAATAAGCAAAATGAAATTGGATGGAGGAAACCGATGCCTACCCCTAGTATGGAAGATTATATTGAACAAATTTATTTGTTGATTGATGAAAAGGGTTATGCCCGTGTATCTGATATTGCTGAAGCGCTTAGTGTACATCCATCCTCTGTAACAAAAATGGTACAAAAATTAGACAAAGACGAATATCTAATTTATGAAAAATATAGAGGGCTTGTATTAACATCAAAAGGTAAAAAAATCGGAGAACGTCTCGTATATCGTCATGAATTGTTAGAACAGTTTATGCGCATTATCGGTGTGGATGAAAGCAAAATTTATAATGATGTAGAAGGAATTGAACATCATTTAAGTTGGGAATCAATTGACCGTATCGGTGATTTAGTACAATACTTTGAACAAGATGAAGTTCGAGTAAAAACACTTCGTGGTGTTCAAAAAGCAAATGAAGAGAAAAGTAATTAAGGGGAACGTGTGGCGTTTCCTTTTTTATTTCAATCGAAAAGGACGGGAGAATAATGAAAGCAATTATTTTTGATTTTGATGGATTAATTGTGGACACAGAAACAATATGGTTTCACTCTTTCAGAGATGCTGTTCGTGAATACGGCGGTGAGTTACCTTTAGAGGAATTTGCAAAATGTATTGGAACGACAGATGAAGTGCTTTATGCATATTTAAAAGAGCAATTAAAAGAAAAATTTAACGAGCATGCATTAAAGGGAAAAGTAACAACTTTACATAAAGAGAAAATGAAAATACCAAAAGCGCGTGACGGGGTAAAAGAATATTTAGAAGAAGCGAAAGAACTTGGATTGAAAATCGCATTGGCCTCTAGTTCATCTAGGGAGTGGGTCGTTCGTTTTTTAGAAGAGCTACAAATTAGAGATTATTTTGAAGTGATTAAAACGCGAGAAGATGTAGAGAAGGTAAAACCAGATCCAGCTCTTTATAAAGTTACGATAGAAGAATTAGGAATTGAACCATCAGAAGCTGTTGTATTTGAAGATTCATTAAATGGATTGAAAGCAGCGGTGGCAGCAGGATTAAAGTGTGTCGTCGTACCTAATGATGTGACAAGAAATTTGCAATTTGAAAACCATCACCTTCGTATCGAAAGTATGAAAGAGAAAAGTTTGAAAGAAGTGCTTCAACATATAAAGTGAAACTTTAATCAGTAGGGTTTTTCGCATCTTCCACTGATTATTAGCCCCGCACCAACCGGGATAAAAAAAGACCGTATTTCCTAAAAGGAAGCACGGTCTTTCTTTTTGTTTTTTTTACCTTCAATGACAGTTAAATGAGATTGTTTTCTTTTTCTTTTCAACGATGGAGAATTACCCTTTTTCCCCTTGTCATCAGAAGCATTTCGTTTCAAGAAAGAATTGCTTAGGGGTGCTACATTTTGTTTCCCGTGTTTGCGGTTCGATTGTTTCGCTGCACGCTTATATGAGCTTTGCGAATTTGCAGAACCACTAGAGTTTGTAAACATTTTGTAGAGTAAGTAAAAGATACCGACGACAGCTAACATGATACCAATGTTTTTCAATACTTCCATTGGATTTGTAATAACAGATGAAACAAGGCCGAATATTGCCAATCCGATAATAAGCACAAATATAGCGAATGTAAACGAACGACCGTTCATAAGGGACACCTCCTAAAAACATATATTAAAATTAGTATATTAACGATGAGGAAAGGAGTTGAACACCATTTTTAAATAATTATTGTTTGTTTTCTAAACGTAATAATTCTTCAAACGATGCGATTGCAACTTCCGCTTGATCATCTGTTGGTTCTTTCGTTGTTAATAGTTGCAGCCATAATCCTGGATATCCAAGTACTCGTAAAACAGGGACATCTCGTAATCGATTGGTAAATTGTAATACTTCAAAAGAAATACCGAGAACAACTGGAATTAATAAAATTCGGTTTACTACCCTTGCCCAAAGTGGATCTGTAGGGACGAGGAAATAGACAAACATTCCAATAATGACTGTAAATATAATAAAGCTACTGCCACAGCGATAATGGAGGCGAGTTTGCTTTTGAACATTTTCTACAGTCAGTGGAAGATTATTCTCATAAGCATTGATTACTTTATGTTCCGCACCGTGGTACTGAAATACCCGCTTAATAAGTGGGGTTAAAGAAATGAAGTATATATAGCTCAATAATAGCATGAGCTTAATGACACTTTCGACAATGATTTGCCCTGTATGAGATGGGAAAATCGGTCTCGTTAATTCAGCTAAAAGTGCAGGAACTGCTGTGAAAATTACTTTACCGAATATGAACGATAAAACGCCAACTGCTGCAACTCCTAATACCATCGTTAATTTTGATTGTTCTTCTTTTTTATTTGCAAGTCGTTCATCTTCTTCTGGGTGGACATCAAATCGTTCTGAAGCAAAGTTTAAATGTTTCGCTCCGTTCGCACTTGCATCCACAATAGCGGCAATACCTCGTAAAAATGGAATTTTCTTTAATAGAGACAATGCTTTATTACGAACGCGTGGTAAACGATAAAATTCAATCGATTTATCTTTACGACGAACCGCTGTAACAGTATATTCTCTACCGCCAAACATAACTCCTTCTATGACTGCCTGCCCGCCATATATTTGTTTTGACTCTTCTGCCATGTTAACACCAACCTGTATTTGTTTCTCTCTTATGTAGAAAAAGAGGCAATTGTCATACTTGGTTTTGTCATCTTGAAATAAGACAATCACCGAGTTTCCTTTATTTTATCGACAAATACAGGCAGATGACAAGGGAAAATGTTACGAGAGTCGGACATTTCTTATTCTTTTTATAGACAAATTTTGCAGGATTTAAACATGCCTCAAAATAGTTTCGGGCATACTAGTGTGCGGAGGTGTCAATGTGAATCAAGAACAATCAACAATAAGAAACTTTGTACAAATTGGTTTATTTGGTGGCTTATTTTGGGGAGGTATATGGTATTTCCTTCATATATTCTCATTTACAGAAGCTGGACCTAACTATTTACTTTTACCGTTTGCATTTGGAGATTGGAAAGAAGGGGTTTGGGGAAATGTACTAGGTATCGTTTGTATGGGACTTCTTTCAATTTTAGTGGCATTTCTCTATAAAGCCCTTTTTAAAAAGTTTGAAGGAGTATTCCCTGGCGTACTATACGGTTTGTTTTGGTGGGCATTATTATTTTTGGGGATGGGGCTAATGGCACCTGTTATTAAAAGTGCACTCCATTTACCGAAAGAAACAATTGTAACGACAATATGTATCTTTATATTATATGGTGTTTTTATTTCCTATTCTGTAGCATTCGAATCGAATAATACAAATAGAGGAGAAGGGGTCGAGAAGACAAACTATTCAAATAAGTGATTCCTATGTTAAAATGTCGTATAGACATTTTTTAATATTAAGGAGTTTTAAGAAAATGAAAAAGTTACTCCTCGTAAATGGTCCTAACCTAAATCGCCTTGGCGTTAGGGAAGTAAATGTATACGGAAAAGGAACGTTAGCGACGCTTGAAACAGATATGAAACACGAAGCAGAGAAAATGGGAGTGGAGTTAGAATGTTTCCAATCGAATCATGAAGGTGCTATTATCGATCGTCTTCATGAGGCTGAAGATATATATGAAGGGATCATTTTAAATCCTGGAGCATTTACGCATTATAGCTATGCGATTCGAGATGCAATTGCGAGCATTTCGATTCCAGTTATTGAAGTACATATTTCTAACATTCATCAGCGTGAGTCGTTTCGTCATGAATCTGTGACAGCGGCTGTTTGTGCGGGACAAATTGTTGGATTTGGTTTTTATGGTTATAAGCTAGCGTTATTTGCATTAATGGAGAAATTGAGGGAGGCATAAAGTAATGGAAAAGATCGAGAGATTAAGAAGTGCGTTTGATGAGGCTGGTATTGACGGTATCGTATTAACGAATGAACATAGCCGTAGATATATGGCGAATTTCACAGGAACAGCTGGTGTTGTACTAATTTCAAAAGAGCGTGCTCTATTTATTACAGATTTCCGTTATGTAGAGCAAGCTAGTAAGCAAGCAGTTGGATACGAAATAGTGCAGCATCCAGGATTAATTCTTGATGAAGTTGCGAAACAAGTTAAAGAACTTGGAATTCAAAAGCTAGGCTTTGAGCAAGATACTCTTACATATAGCTCTTACGTAACGCATAATGAAGCGATCGAAGCTGAATTCATCCCAACTTCTGGGCTTGTAGAAAAGTTACGCTTGATAAAGACTGATTCAGAGATTAAGATATTAAAGGAAGCTGCACAGATTGCAGATGCTGCCTTTGAGCATATTCTATCATTCATTCGCCCGGGAGTATCTGAAATTGAAGTGTCAAATGAACTTGAATTTTTCATGAGAAAACAAGGAGCAACATCTTCTTCGTTTGATATTATCGTTGCTTCAGGTCTTCGTTCGGCATTACCGCACGGCGTGGCATCTGAAAAAGTGATAGAAAAAGGAGATTTCGTTACATTAGACTTCGGCGCTTATTACAAAGGATATTGCTCTGATATTACTCGTACGATTGCAGTCGGTGAACCATCTGATAAATTAAAAGAAATTTATAATATCGTTTTAGAAGCACAACTACGTGGTGTGAACGGTATTAAAGCTGGTTTAACGGGTCGTGAGGCTGATGCATTAACGCGTGATTACATAACGGAAAAAGGATATGGTGAATACTTCGGACACTCTACTGGTCATGGAATCGGTCTTGAAATCCATGAAGCACCAGGTTTAGCGTTCCGTTCTGATACAGTACTTGAACCAGGTATGGCTGTAACAGTAGAACCAGGTATTTATATTCCAGGTGTTGGCGGGGTACGTATTGAAGATGATATCATTGTAACAAGTGAAGGTAATGAAGTAATAACGAAATCACCAAAAGAACTTATTATTTTGTAATACACAGGAGGATTTTTTTACATGATTTCAGTAAACGATTTTCGTACAGGTTTAACAATTTCAGTGGACAATGCCCTTTGGCAAGTAATGGATTTCCAACACGTAAAGCCAGGTAAAGGTGCTGCATTCGTTCGCTCTAAACTACGTAACCTTCGCACAGGATCTGTTCAAGAGAAAACATTCCGTGCAGGTGAAAAAGTAGAAAAAGCACACATCGAAAACCGTCGTATGCAATACTTATACGCGAGCGGTGAGTCTCACGTATTTATGGATAACGAAACTTATGAGCAAATCGAACTTGGCGAAAACCAAATCGAGCGCGAATTAAAATTCTTAAAAGAAAACATGGGAGTATCTATTATGACATACCAAGATGAAGTACTTGGTGTTGAACTTCCGAACACAGTTGAATTAACAGTGTCAGAAACAGAGCCTGGTATTAAAGGTGACACAGCTTCTAACGTAACAAAACCAGCTAAATTAGAAACTGGTCTTGTTGTACAAGTACCGATCTTCATTAACGAAGGCGAAATGCTTATCATCAACACTGGTGAAGGTAAATACGTTTCTCGTGCATAGTAGAAAAGCACTCGTGATTATCACGAGTGCTTTTTTTATAGGAAGTAGGGAAGATAGTAAATTGCAGTTATAACAAAACTAACTGTGACGAGTGAAAGGGTACCCATAATATATGGAGTCAAAACAATTTGAAACGGGCGTATTTCACCAGTTTCAATACCGGTAAAAGTTTTATTCGTTACATGATCCATATTGTTATTTCTAAAGTTACTCATAATAATTAACCACGTAATTGCAAATATTGCTAGACTGCCAAGGAAAAAGCTCTCCAAAAATGACCAGCCGACCATTTTTGAAAAAAGATAAATAATAGCTAATTCTACTACAATTGTTAAACTAATTTTTAATGCTTTCATATTTTCCCCCCTCATTTTGTACGTCCAGCCAATTTGAAAAATTCTTGCGTGATACGACATGTAGTGAGCAAGGTGACTTTACTTCTTTCTCAAGTGCAGCATATTCGCCTGGAAACTTGTTTTCCACATGCAATGAAATATAAGGTAGTTTCTCTTGCGCCTTTAAAGAGCGAATGTTAGTCGTTTTGGCACCAGCGAATACGTATGTGAGTTGTAAGTCTAAGAAAGCAACTTTAAAGATTTCTTTTTTAGCGGCCTAGTTATATCCTTTTCCCCAGTATGGATAGCCGATCCAACTGCCAATGTGAGATTGCTTTTTCTCATAATTAATATGTTTAAGTGTGGTGAGGCCAATTATTTCATTTTCTTCATTTACAATCACTCTTGATAAGGAGTGCTTTTTTCGTTCCTCTTCAATTGCAAAAAGAATGAATGTTTTTGTATCTTCCACTGATTCTACTTTTAGCCCTAATGCATTTTTTACATGTGGATTGCTTGATAGCTCAAAAATCACATTTGCATATCGTAAATCGAGCGGTAATAAAGTAACTTGCTTCATCATCTATGCTCCTTTTCTATTAAATATACCATAAATAATTAGAATATTCAGTTTTCAATCGAATCGATAGAGAAAAATTATGTTTTTACTTCTGAAATAGACAACCTCTGCATATGGTTGTACAAATATATTCTTTTTCAGAATAAGGAAGTAGTAACTGTTATGGGAGAAGGTGGGAGAATGAAACAGTGGCTAGCGGCAATGGAAACATCCGTGCTTGTTATGGGGTTACTTCGGTTGTTTTCAGGAAGCGCGGAAATATTCGCCGCTCTGCTTATGCTTTACGTGAATGATGCGAAGAAAGCATTGTTTATAAATGGTATGTTGGCGTTTGTTGGACCGACCGTATTAATTTTAACAATGACAATTGGCATAGCGAGTGTAGCAAGTGAGATTTCTTTCTTGAAACTCTTTTTTCTAGCACTTGGAATTGGCTGCATTTTTATCGCGTTGTTGAAATAGTAAGTCGAGTATAGTGGGGAGAAGCTTATGAAAGAAGTATTAGAAGTTTTACCGAAAACGATGAAACAGTTAGTTGAAGGTTGTAAGCAATACGATACTCTAGAGGAAATTCGCGTTCGAATTGGAAGGCCACTAGAGTGTATTGCACATGGAGAAGTGTTTTTCTATGACTATATCGCTACAGCGGAAGATGCAATCCATTTATTGAATAAATTAAGTCAATTCTCAATTTATACGATGGAAGAGGAATTGAAACGTGGATATGTGACACTACGAGGAGGACATAGAATTGGCCTAGCTGGAAAAGTCATTACAGAAAAAAGCGCAGTGAAAATGATTCGAGATGTCTCTTCTTTTAATATTCGTATTGCCCGTCAAAAAATAGGGATTGCTGAGCCGCTTCTGCCATATCTTTATGAATCGCGATGGTTAAACACGATGGTAATTGGCCCACCGCAAACGGGGAAAACAACACTTTTAAGAGATGTAGCACGTTGTATGAGTCAAGGTGTAAGTGCTTCGAAAATTCCTTCATGTAAAGTGGGGATTGTTGATGAACGATCAGAAATTGCGGGCTGTGTGAAAGGACTCCCGCAATATGACTTTGGCGTGCGAGTAGATGTATTAGACGCTTGTCCAAAAGCTGAAGGAATGATGATGATGATTCGTTCTATGAGCCCAGACATATTAATCGTAGATGAAATTGGACGTAAAGAAGATAGTGAAGCGATTATGGAGGCGGTACATGCAGGTGTTCAGCTTTTTATAAGTGCACATGGATTTTCTTATGATGATGTTGTGAAACGTCCATCGTTACAGGCGGTGCTGGAACTTGGTGTATTTGATAGGTTTGTGGAATTATCAAAAGCGAGAGGGCCAGGAACAGTTATGCAAGTGAAAGATAGAGATGGAAAACCAGTATTATCCCATAGAAAGGTTCAAGGCGTATGGTGAAAATATTTGGTGCGGTATTAATAGTTGCTGTTAGCACTTTTTTCGGATTTTCATACGCTAAAAGGTACAGTGAGAGACCGCGGCAACTTAGGTTATTGAAGGCAGCATTGCAATCATTAGAAGCTGAAATTATGTATGGACACACGCCGTTATCTGAGGCTGCAGAGCGTTTAGTCAAACAAATGCCGAAGCCGTTAAATTGGATATTTCAAAGCTTTTCGAAACGGCTAGAGGACGGGGAGCAAACAGTTAGAGACGCTTGGATTGATAGTTTGAAGGAGAACTGGACGTTAACGGCGTTTAAACAAACCGAGTATGAAATCTTACAACAATTTGGTGAAACACTTGGACAACATGATCGTGAATCACAGCAAAAACATATTCGCTTATGTATTACACATTTGGAGAGAGAAGAAGGAGAAGCGAAAGCATTACAACTACAATATGAAAAAATGATAAAGAGTTTAGGGGTACTAGCAGGGCTACTTATCGTAATTTTACTGCTATAGGGGGGAGAAAGGCGATGTCCATTGATGTTGGATTAATATTTCAAATCGCCGGAATCGGCATTGTTTTAGCTTTCATTCATACTGTACTAAAAGAATTAAAGCGAGAGGATATTGCAAATTGGGTTATCCTTGTCGGTTTTGTCGTTATTTTGTTTCATGTTGCATTTTTAATTAATACTCTATTCGACAAGATTAAAAGTGTCTTTCTCTTCCAGTAAAGGAGGCGGTTCGAATCGAAATTATACAAATTGTCGGATTAGGCCTCGTTGCTACATTTTTAGCTGCTGTTTTAAATCAGCATAAGTCTAGTATTACATCGTTATTTATTGTGTTCATTGGTAGCATGATGTTTCTTCTCTTAATCGATCAAATTCATTCTATTTTACAAATGATTGAGAGAGTGGCGAGTGAAGCGAAGGTTAGCAACGTATATGTAGAAACGTTATTGAAAATTATAGGGATTGCTTATATCGCTGAGTTTGGTGCGCAAATTACAAAGGATGCTGGTCAAGGTGCAATCGCTTCGAAAATTGAATTAGCTGGGAAAATCTTAATTCTCGTCATGGCAATTCCTATTTTGACGGTTGTAATTGAAACAATTCTCGGTTTTTTACCTACGGGATAAGGGGGAGTGAATGTTGAGGAAGTTTGGAGCTAAGCTATTATTTGCTTGCTTCCTTTTCTTTTCTTTACCGATTGTTGTACAAGCTTCTCCTATAGAAACAAACGTCGTTGATCAACAATTGGATAAGCTCGGAATTGAAGATGTGAAGCAATTTTGGGACGGGCTTGTTACAAAGTATGGAGGCTATTTACCAGAGAGTCAAAAAGGAAGCTTTATGGAGTTTGTAAAGGGAGAAAAAGAGTTCTCCATAAAAGAGTGGATGATAGGTCTACTAAAATATTTATTTCATGAGCTTGTTGCAAATGGAAAGTTACTCGGAACGCTCATTATGCTCACGATTTTCAGTGCATTGTTGCAATCGTTGCAATCTGCTTTTTCAAAGAGTAGCGTGAGTAAAATCGCTGATGCAGTCGTATACATGGTACTTATTATTTTCGCTTTAAATAGTTTTTATGTCGTTATGACATATGCAAGAGAGACGATACAAACAATGGTAGATTTTATACTAGCGTTATTACCAATTTTACTTGCACTCGTAGCAACAGGCGGCGGTGTTGTTTCTGTATCATTTTTTCATCCAATCATCATTTTCTTAATGAATACGAGTGGGCTTCTTATGAACTATATCGTTCTACCACTTTTATTACTTGCAACTATATTAAGTATTGTAAGCACGATGAGTGATCAATATAAAGTTACGAAATTGTCCAAGCTTTTGCAAAACGTTAGTGTTGGGATTATTGGTATCTTTTTGACGGTTTTTTTAGGCGTATTATCTGTACAGGGAACAGCGTCAGCCGTTGCTGATGGTATAGCTGTGAAAACGGCTAAATTTGTAACAGGAAACTTCATTCCTGTAGTAGGAAGGATGTTTACTGAGGCGGCGGATACTGTTATTAGTGCATCTGGATTATTAAAAAACACAGTCGGAATTATCGGGCTCGTTATTTTATGCTTAATTGTCGCTTTCCCAGCGATTCAAATTTTTTGTATCGCGTTTATTTATAAATTCGCAGCAGCAGTATTACAACCAGTAGGCGGAGGAGCAATTATTCAATGTTTAGATATCATTGGACGAAGTATCATTTACGTATTTGCTTGCTTAGCTATCGTATCATTTATGTTCTTTTTAAGTATCACAATTATTATTGCTGCCGGGAACATTACTCTCATGATGCGTTAGGAGGTGAAGAGTATGCAATTTGTTACAGAGTGGATTAGAAATATTATCGTTTTTTTACTCTTAGCGACAATGCTTCATCTTATTCTTCCAAATTCAAATTTGCAAAAGTACGTTAAATTCGTTGTAAGTCTATTGTTAGTCGTATTAATTTTAACGCCTCTATTTAAGTTGTTACAAACAGATATAAATGAAGTTATCGCAAATTTCAATGAGGAAAAGTACGTAGCAGATGGATCTGTAAAAAATTCGATAGATTCGAAGAAAAAAGAAATACAAGCTCTAACACGTGCATATAGTTTAGAAGAGATGGCTACCAAAATGAAAAAAGATGTAGGAAAAGAGTTTGAGAAAAAGTATGGTATGACAGTCTCTGAAATACAAATAGTCGCAGTGGAACATGCAGAAGAAGTAAAGTCAGCGAAAGATATTCAATCTGTTGTTGTGACGTTGAAAGAAAAAGAACGTAGTAAAAATGATGCAATCGAAACAGTAAAGCCCATTGAAATTAATATGAAAGAACCTCCAAAAAAAATAGAAGAAACGAATGTAGAAATGAAAGATTTCTTTTCAAGCAGGTGGCAACTAGAGGATAAACAAATCCAAGTTCAGATGGAAGGGAGGACAGGTAGCGTAAATGGACAATAAAGATAAAAATTCGAGGTTCTCATTTTTTCGAAACCTATTAAATGGGGATGGAAAAGAAAGTAATGAGAAGGGGAAAAAGGTAACACCTAAGTTTTTGCTTGTCCTACTCATACTTGGGATTGCGCTTATGTTTTCTAGTAATTTCTTATCACCTAAAAAAGAAGAAGTGCCTGTGTTTAAAGAAAAGACAAGTCAAAGCCAAGATAAAGATGTACCAACTTTCGGTCAAAAAAACAATGATAATATGTCAAATGTAGAAAAATACGAAAAAGCGTATGAACAAGAATTGAAAGCTTCTTTAGAAGAGATAGCCGGAGTAAAAGATGTAACTATTAAAGTGAACTTAGATTCATCTGAAGAAAAAATACTCGAGAAAAATACAGTGAAACGTTCACAAACGACAGGTGAAACTGATAAAGCAGGCGGGAAAAGGGAAGTAGAAGACGAGTCTCTTGATGAAAAGACAGTCATTATACGTGAAGGTGATAAAGAAACTCCAATTGTTTTGCGAACAGAGAAACCGAAAGTACGAGGTGTTCTGGTCGTAGCAAAGGGAGTGGATAATATACAAATAAAAGCAATGGTAAAAGAAGCTGTGACGCGATTATTAGATGTACCAGCTCATCGCGTTTCAGTATCACCGAAAAATTGATAGGGAGGAAATAAAGTGTTAAAAAAACAAACGGTTTGGCTATTAACGATGTTAAGTTTAGTGGTTGTACTATCTGTTTATTACGTAACAACTCCTGATAAAATGAATACAGCAGCACCGGCAACGGGTGAAAAGATGGGACAAGAAAAGCAAGGTGTTGATAAAGCAGTTACAAAAGAAACAACGAAAGAAACTACAAATAAAGAGACAACAAAAGAAAATACAAGCAAGGAAACTACAAATAAAGAAACAGACAAAAAAGAGAATGACAAAAAAGAAACAAGTAAAAAAGAGGCTAGCGTAACAGTTCAATCAAGCGATGAGAATTTTACAGCGCTACGTATGCAAATGGAAGATCAGCGTAGTGTAGAGAAAGAAAAGTTACAAAATGTAATGAAGTCATCAAAATCTTCAGCAGAAGAAAAGAGTAAAGCGAAAGATAATCTTGATGCCATCACTACGATGGAAACGAAGCAACAATTACTTGAGACAGTGATTAAATCTCAAGGTGGATATAAAGATGCTCTTGTAAGAGCTGATGGAACGGACATTAAAGTAACAGTTAAATCGGCAAAGCACTCACAAAAAGAAGCGAATAAAATTATTCAGCTCGTAAGAAGTGAAGGTGGTCCAAAAGATGTAGGTGTGAAATTTGATCCATCAGTAAAATAAATTATAATAGGTGTTGCTGCTTCAAATTAGATAAAGGAATAATAGAAAAAAGCTATCGTTTTCGATAGCTTTTTTCTATTTCATCTTTGCAGTTGTATTTAGTATTTTCAATTGGAAACGGGGAAATACGCTGTGAGTAAAAGATTAATGGTTCGTGATGATGGTGATTAGTTTTTCCAGATTTGACGTGAATGAAGAGGACCAATGTCCAAATCACTACGGCAGGCAAGAACAGGATAAGCCATATCATATGTCCGCACCTCACTACAATAAATTTGCTACACTTTGAACATACTATTCTTTTATGAAGGAAGAATGAACGGCGCGTAAACAAAAAAATAATATTTGGTAAAAATATGTTTTTTTACCGTAGATAAAATGAAGAATGCTGAGGGAATTACGTTTTTACACTTTGCAGTTTTGAAAAAGTAAAGAATGTTTTTTAGGAAGTGGTCTTGCCAATTTTGTGTGAAACTTGGTATTATTACTAGGTAATAATTTTTTGGTGGAATAATATTTTTACAGGAGTTTCGATTTATAATAAAGAAATATAAATTGGAATGTTTAAAAAATTTAGCGTAAGATGGGAATAGTAAATATTTCTATTAGTAAATGTCATAGGAATAAATTTTCTAATAGAATACATCGTATTTTTACAGTAAATCAGTTTGATGCCAATCTGTAAAAACGGGACAAACAAGAGTATGGGAGTGGATTTTACATGTTTAAAATTCAAGAAGTTCGTGAATTAATTAAATTAATTGATAGCTCTAATATTGATGAATTTGAATACAAAAAAGACGGTACAGCAATCAAAATGAAAAAACGTGGTAATGAAGTTGTTGCTGTGCAAGCACCGGTAACGAAACAGGTAGTACAACCAGCAGCATCTGTTGAAGTAGAAACAGCAGTAGCGGCAGCGCAAGTAGAAGCGCCAAAACAAGAAGAGAAGACAGCTGTTCAAAATGAAAACCTACATAAAATCACATCACCGATGGTAGGGACATTTTATTCCTCTTCTTCGCCTGATACACCTCAATATGTAAGTGTTGGGGACAGAGTATCGAAAGATTCTATCGTATGTATTGTTGAGGCTATGAAATTATTTAACGAAATTGACGCAGATGTAGAGGGCGAAATTGTTGAAATTCTTGTTAATAACGGACAGCTTGTTGAGTATGGACAACCGCTATTTCTTGTAAAAGCGTAATAAGGGAGTCTTTGTGATGATAAAAAAAGTATTAATAGCCAATCGTGGGGAAATTGCTGTACGAATTATTCGTGCTTGTAAAGAAATGGATATTGAAACAGTTGCAATTTATTCAGAAGCAGACAAAGAGTCACTTCATGTGCAAATTGCAGATGAAGCGTATTGTGTTGGACCAACGATTTCAAAAGAAAGCTATTTAAATTTGACGAACATTATTAGTGTTGCGAAATTAACAGGTTGTGATGCAATTCATCCGGGATATGGATTTTTAGCAGAGAATGCAGATTTTGCAGAATTATGCCGTGAGTGTAACTTGATTTTTATCGGTCCAAGCCCAGAAGCCATTTCAAAGATGGGCACAAAAGACGTTGCACGTGATACAATGAAAGAAGCAGGGGTTCCGATTGTACCAGGTTCACAAGGGATTATTAAAAATACCGAAGAAGCGATCGAGCTTGCTAATCAACTTGGATATCCAGTTATCATTAAAGCGACTGCAGGTGGCGGCGGAAAAGGTATTCGTGTTGCGCGCCATGAAGAAGAGCTTGTAAAAGGAATTCAAATTACACAGCAAGAAGCCAGTACCGCTTTTGGGAACCCTGGTGTATACTTGGAGAAGTACGTTGAAGATTTCCGCCATGTTGAGATTCAAATAATGGCAGATACACATGGAAATGCCATTCATTTAGGAGAGCGTGATTGTACAATTCAGCGCCGTCTGCAAAAATTATTAGAAGAAAGTCCATCACCTGCACTTGATGAGAATATTCGCAAGCAAATGGGTGAGGCAGCAGTTAAAGCGGCGGTAGCGGTTGATTATACAGGTGCTGGTACGGTTGAGTTTATTTATGAATATAAAACGAAAAGCTTTTATTTCATGGAGATGAATACGAGAATCCAAGTTGAACATCCAGTTACTGAAATGGTAACAGGGATGGATTTAATTAAAGAACAAATTCTTGTTGCTTCTGGAGAAAAGTTATCGTTACAGCAAGAAGAAGTACAATTTAATGGTTGGGCAATGGAATGTCGAATTAATGCGGAAAACCCTGCCAAAAAATTTATGCCATCTCCAGGTAAAGTAGAAATGTACTTACCACCAGGCGGATTTGGTATTCGCGTCGATTCAGCTGTATATCCGGGATATTCAATACCACCTTTCTATGATTCGATGGTTGCTAAATTAATTGTTCACGGAAAAACACGTGAAGAGGCAATTGCAAAAATGAAGCGAGCGCTCAGTGAGTTTGTCATTGAAGGCGTACATACAACAATCCCGTTCCATTTGCAATTGCTAGAGCATCCTGATTTTGTAAAAGGTGAGTTTAACACGAAATTTTTGGAAGAGCATGAACTTGTGACGCAGTGATACATTAAAGGAGGTTTTTTTCATGGCTGAACATATGTTAGATATGGGTCAAGATACAACTCTTGGAAAAGTAGAAATTGCACCAGAAGTAATCGAAGTAATTGCAGGTATTGCAGCTGCTGAAGTAGAAGGTGTAGCGGCAATGCGTGGTAATTTTGCTACAGATGTTGTTGAGAAGTTAGGTAAGAAAAATCATGGTAAAGGTGTAAAGGTTGAATTAGCAAACGAAGATATTATTGTTGACCTTTATGTTGTGATGTATTTTGGTGTAGCGATTCCGGTTGTTGCACAAAAAATTCAAGACAATATTCGCCAAGCACTCTTTACAATGACAGGACTTGAGCCAAAAGAAGTGAACGTTCACATCGTTGGCGTAACATTCGAAACACAAAAAACAGAAATCGAACCAGTGTAAGAGTGGAAAAAGGTGCCTAGTAAAATAGGCATCTTTTTTATCGTTTCATTTCTTCACAAATTAAAACCCTCTAATTATTATACTATTTCAAAAAAAAAGAAAAATAAAACGGTATGTTTCATTTTTCCAAAAAACGTACATTGTGATAAGATATGGAACTTGAAGTTAATCTTTTTATTATTTTTCAGCCTTGTACCCCGTGTGTGAAACGATAAATTGTGTTATTATCATTGTATTATAAGGTTGGAAAATCAATGAAAACTGCAAGAGTAAGTGAATTGACGGCTTATAAATTATAATAATATAACAAAACATAAGGAAAGACTTGAAGTATAAAGGAGAGTTACAATGAAACGTAGGACGGCTAGAGAAAGAGCAATGCAAGCATTATACCAAATGGATATTACAGGTGAATTAGAACCGAAAGTAGCGGTGGAAAATACGCTAGATGAAGGCGAAGAAACAAATGAGTTTCTAGAATCACTTGTTGTAGGATTTGTAGACAACAAAGAAGAGATTGACGCAGCAATTCGTCAAAATTTAAAAAAGTGGAAGCTTGAGCGTATTAGTATTGTTGATCGCAGTATTTTACGTGTAGCTGTGTGTGAGATGAAATACATGGAAGAAATTCCGCACAATGTAACAATTAACGAAGCAATTGAAATCGCAAAAACATTTGGGGATGAGGAATCTCGTCGTTTTATTAACGGCGTTTTATCTAATATAAAAGATACACTGTAATTTCTTTAAGGGGGAAACTTAAAATGGTAGCAGTAATCATCAAAGGAAATGAAGTTGCGGAGAAAAAACGAGCACAATTAAAAGAAAAAGTTGTGAAGTTAAAAGAGCAAGGGATTGTACCAGGATTAGCAGTTATTTTAGTTGGAGAAGATCCAGCATCTCGCTCTTATGTAAAAGGAAAAGAAAAAGGCTGTGAGCAAGTAGGAATCTATTCAGAGCTAATTGAACTTCCTGAAACGATTACTGAGGAGCGTTTGCTTGCTGAAATCGATCGCTTAAATGGAGACGACCGCATTAATGGCATATTGGTACAATTACCTTTACCAAAACATATTGAAGAAAAAGCTATCATTGAAAGAATTTCACCGGAAAAGGATGTAGATGGATTTCACCCAATCAGCGTAGGACGTATGATGACGGGACAAGACACATTCCTTCCATGTACACCGCATGGCATTTTAGAATTAGTAAAAGAAACGAATCTTGATATTTCTGGAAAGCATGTTGTTGTAATTGGAAGAAGTAATATTGTTGGTAAACCAGTGGGGCAACTGTTTTTAAATGAAAATGCTACTGTCACATATTGTCATTCTAAGACGCAAAATATAAAAGAATTATCGAAGTTAGCTGATATTTTAATCGTAGCCGTTGGACGACCGAAAATGGTAACAGCTGACTATATTAAAGAGGGTGCGGTTGTAATTGATGTTGGTGTTAACCGTTTAGAAACAGGCAAACTTTGTGGTGATGTTGATTTTGACAATGTATTAGACGTTGCAGGTTACATTACGCCTGTGCCAAAAGGAGTCGGCCCAATGACTATTACAATGCTTCTTCACAACACTGTGGAGTCTGCAAAGCGTGCAGGTGTTGTTTGTCAATAATTTGAATCGGCTATGAGGAGAGAGAAATGGAGAAACAATATTTAACCGTTACAGCATTAACACGCTATATTAAAACAAAAATAGAGTATGATCCGCATTTACAGTCTGTTTGGTTAAAAGGAGAAATTTCCAACTTTAAATATCATAGTCGTGGTCATATGTATTTTACATTGAAAGATGAAAATGCAAGAATTGCAGCGGTTATGTTTGCGGGTCATAATCGTAACATTAAATTCAGACCGGAAAATGGAATGAAAGTACTTGTAAAAGGAAAGATTTCTGTTTATGAGGCGAGTGGTTCTTATCAAATTTATATTCAAGACATGCAGCCTGACGGAATTGGAAACTTGCATTTAGCTTATGAGCAATTAAAAGTTCGTTTAGAGGAAGAGGGCTTGTTTTCTCAAGTTTATAAAAAAATAATTCCTCCGTATGCTAAAACAATAGGTGTAATCACGTCGCCAACAGGAGCAGCAATTCGCGATATTATAACAACAATTAAACGTCGATATCCAATTGGAAATGTTATTGTGTTTCCTGTACTTGTACAAGGGGAGTCAGCAGCTCCCTCGATTGTACAAGCAATTCGTACAGCGAATGAAATGGGAGATATTGATGTTTTAATTGTTGGACGTGGTGGAGGCTCTATTGAAGAATTATGGGCCTTTAATGAGGAAGTAGTTGCAAGAGAAATTTTCACAAGTGAGATTCCGATTATTTCGGCTGTAGGCCATGAAACAGATTTTACAATCGCAGATTTTGTCGCGGATTTACGTGCACCAACACCGACTGCAGCAGCTGAGTTGGCGGTACCTAATACTATAGAGTTACAAGAAAAGGTATTACAAAGAACTCTGAGATTGCAAAGAGCAATGAGAGAGAGAGTACATAAAAAAGAAGAAAAACTGCAAGTGTTACAAAAATCTTATGCGTTCCGTTATCCAAGGCAAGTGTACGAGCAAAAAGAAGAGCAGTTAGACAGGGCTCTTGAACAACTTGTTTTAGCGAAAGAGCGTTATATAGATAAAAAAGTAAATCAATTAAAGCAACTTTCATTTTATTTAGAAAAGCACCACCCATCTCAAAAAATTATACAAACGAAAACGGCAATTGAAACGTTGCAAAAGCAGTTGCAACGTGAAATGCAAACATTACTTCAAACGAAGGAGTTCGTATTTGTGAGAGCGGCTCAAAAGCTTGAGGTATTAAGCCCGCTTAAAGTAATGATGAGAGGGTATGGGCTTGTATACGATGAAGAGAAACAAGTATTAAAAAGCGTGAAAGATGTTAGCCTTGGAGATGCTGTTTCGGTTCAATTACAAGATGGAATACTAGATTGTAGCGTATCAAGCATAGAGGAGCGTGAATTGAATAATGGAAAATAAGTTAAGCTTTGAAGAAGCAATTTCGCAGCTTGAGCATCTCGTTTCTAAGCTTGAACAAGGTGATGTACCTTTAGAGGAAGCAATTTCTTATTTTAAGGAAGGCATGGAATTATCTAAGCTTTGTGATGAGAAATTGAAAGATGTACAAGAACAAATGGCAGTTATCCTTGGGGAAGATGGAGAGCTTAAACCGTTTACTGCTTTAGGAGATGAAGCATAGTGACACATATAGCTTTTGATGCTTTTTTGAAAGAGAGTAAAACTTTCGTAGAAGAAAAGCTTGTAAGCTATGCAAATGAATTACAATGTCCAAATGTGCTTCGTGAAGCGATGGCATATTCTTTGGAAGCGGGTGGGAAACGTCTCCGCCCGTTACTTTTATTTGCAACGTTACAAGCGTTTGGGAAAGAAAGAAATCTTGGAGTGGGTGCAGCTTGTGCCCTTGAAATGATTCATACATATTCGTTAATTCATGATGATTTACCTTGTATGGATGATGATGATCTAAGACGAGGAAAGCCTACAAATCATAAAGTATTTGGTGAAGCAATGGCAGTTTTAGCGGGAGATGGTTTGTTGACATATGCTTTTCAAGTTATTATGGCATATGAGCAAAAAGAAATCTCTGCTGAAAAAAAAGTAAGACTTGTACTTGAGCTTGCGAAAGCAGCAGGACCTGAAGGAATGGTTGCTGGACAAGTGGCAGATATGGAAGCTGAAGGAAAACGACTTACAATTAATGAATTAGAGTACATTCATAATCATAAGACAGGTAAACTGCTTGAGTTTGCTGTACTTGCAGGAGCGATACTTTCTGATGCTACAGAAGAGCAAGAAGAGAAGTTACTTGCATTTGCGAAATATATCGGTCTAGCTTTCCAAATTAGAGATGATATTTTGGATGTAGAAGGAACAGAAGAAGAGATTGGAAAACCGATTGGTAGTGATGCTTCCAACGAGAAGAGCACATATACGACGTTATTTACTGTAGATAGAGCAAAATCTATTTTAGAGGAGAAAATTGCAAAAGCAAAAGATTCTATTAGCTCCTTACAATTACAAGATGAATATTTACTATCTATTTGTGATTTAATCGCAAAACGTAATAACTAATATAACAGCGTTTCCATTTGTTGAGTCATTCATCATTTTATGATATAAATGTAGGAAAGGTTTTTCTTTTCTTGTTATTGGCAAAAATATATGTAGATTACATTGCCGTTATCACTTCGTGTTAGCGGCTATTTTTTTCATCACGTAAAGAAATATGATGTATAATATGATAAGTGAAAAAATGGAAGTGTTTTCTGAAAGCAGGACAAGATAAAAAGAATAGAAAAGATAATTTCTTGTGTTGTGTAAATGTTTCTTATAATATTTGACATGTTGACAGATTATGAAATGAAAGTGAGTGATCCATGTGGATCTAACGCAAATTCAAAACCCTAGTTTTTTGAAAGATATGTCTATCAGTGAACTAGAGGGGTTGAGTGAGGATATTCGTAAGTTTTTAATTGAAGAGCTCTCTCAAACAGGTGGACATATTGCACCTAATTTAGGTGTAGTAGAACTCACAATTG
Organism: Bacillus sp. FSL R12-0074; assembly: GCF_038005725.1. Taxonomy (NCBI): domain Bacteria; kingdom Bacillati; phylum Bacillota; class Bacilli; order Caryophanales; family Bacillaceae; genus Bacillus; species Bacillus sp. FSL R12-0074. Next base: position 4,113,363 of record NZ_JBBOTR010000001.1, on the reverse strand, counting down.
CTCTGCATAAATTATTTGATAGTCCGAAAGATAAGTTTTTATGGGACGTAGGACATCAATCCTATGTACATAAAATTTTAACAGGGCGTGCGAAAGAATTCGGCACATTAAGGCAATACCAAGGTCTATGTGGTTTTCCAAAACGCTGCGAGAGTGAGCATGATGTTTGGGAAACTGGTCATAGTTCAACGTCGTTATCTGCTGCAATGGGAATGGCTCTAGCACGTGATTTAAAGAAAACGGAAGAATACGTTATACCAATCATTGGCGATGGTGCATTAACAGGCGGAATGGCTTTAGAGGCATTGAACCACATTGGGCATGAAAAAACGGACATGATTGTTATTTTGAATGACAATGAAATGTCAATTGCACCAAACGTCGGTGCACTTCATAATGTACTTGGTCGTTTACGTACCGCAGGGAAGTACCATTGGGTAAAAGATGAACTAGAGTATATATTGAAGAAAATCCCAGCAGTCGGCGGGAAAGTTGCTGCGACAGCAGAGAAAATAAAAGATAGTCTAAAATATTTACTAGTATCAGGCGTCTTTTTTGAAGAATTAGGCTTTACATATTTAGGTCCGGTCGATGGGCATGATTATGAAAAGTTATTCGAAACGTTGCAATATGCAAAGAAAACAAAAGGCCCAGTACTTGTTCATGTTATTACGAAAAAAGGAAAAGGTTATAAACCAGCTGAAAGTGACGTTATTGGAACTTGGCATGGAACAGGATCGTATAAAATTGAGTCAGGTGACTTCGTTAAACCGAAAGAAGTTGCACCAGCATGGAGTGCTGTTGTTAGTGAAACAGTGCTTAAGCTAGCGAGAACGGATGAACGTATCGTTGCAATTACGCCTGCAATGCCTGTTGGATCGAAACTTGAGAAATTCCAAAAAGAATTTCCGGATCGCATGATTGATGTAGGTATTGCAGAGCAGCATGCTACAACAATGGCAGCTGGTATGGCAACACAAGGGATGAAGCCGTTTCTAGCAATTTATTCAACATTTTTACAAAGAGCATATGACCAAGTTGTTCATGATATTTGTCGCCAGAATTTAAATGTTTTCATTGGAATAGATCGCTCTGGATTAGTAGGAGCAGACGGTGAAACGCATCAAGGTGTATTTGACATCGCGTTTTTACGTCACTTGCCGAATATGGTGCTTATGATGCCGAAAGATGAAAATGAAGGTCAACATTTAGTATATACAGCGATGCAATACGAAGATGGACCGATTGCTTTACGTTATGCACGCGGAAATGGACTTGGCGTTCAAATGGATGAAGAATTAAAGGCGATTCCAATCGGTACATGGGAAACGTTAAAAGAAGGCACACAAGCAGCAATTTTAACGTTTGGTACGACAATCCCGATGGCAATGGAAGCAGCTGAGCGTCTTGAACAAGCTGGAGTATCAGTGAAAGTAGTGAATGCTCGCTTTATTAAGCCGATGGACGAAGCATATTTACATGAGCTTTTAGGGAAAAATATACCGATTTTAACGATTGAAGAGGCTTGTTTAATCGGTGGCTTTGGAACGGGAGTAGTTGAATTTGCTTCTGAGAACGGATACCATAGTGCTTTAATTGAACGAATGGGTATTCCTGATCGCTTCATAGAGCATGGTAGTGTAACAAAACTGTTAGAAGAAATTGGTTTAACAACAGATGCTGTTGTAGACCGTATTCATACAATGATTCCATCAAAACAAAAAAGGGCGTAACAAATGAGCGTAAAAAAAGAAAGAGTAGATGTACTATTAGTAGAGCGAGGACTTATAGAAACGCGTGAGAAGGCTAAACGTGCTGTTATGGCAGGTCTTGTATATGCGAATGAAATGAGACTCGATAAGCCAGGGGAGAAAATCTCACAAGATACGGAGATTACGGTGAAAGGGCAAGTCATGCCGTATGTAAGCCGTGGTGGTTATAAGCTTGAAAAGGCATTAGAAACATTTCAACTTGATTTACAAGATAAGGTTATGATAGATATTGGTTCATCAACTGGTGGTTTTACAGACTGTGCGCTTCAAAATGGGGCGAAGTTATCCTACGCATTAGATGTAGGATATAATCAACTTGCGTGGAAATTGCGTCAAGATGAGCGTGTTGTTGTGATGGAACGAACGAACTTCCGTTACGTGACACCGGCAGATTTAGAGCGTGGTTTACCGCAGTTTGCAAGTATTGATGTTTCATTTATATCATTAAGGCTTATATTGCCGGTTTTAAAAACAATGCTTATGCCAAATGGTGATGTAGCTGCATTGATTAAACCTCAGTTTGAAGCTGGACGAGAACAAGTCGGGAAAAAAGGCATTGTCCGTGATAGAAAAGTACATGAAGCTGTCGTGGAAATGATTGTCGATTTTGCTCTTAAGGAAGGCTATAATATCGAAGGTTTAACATTCTCACCAATTACAGGCGGGGATGGAAATATTGAATTTTTAATTCATCTAAAGTGGCACGGTGAGCGTGAGAATGGCGAAAATCATTCTCCGGTTTCTATTGAGCAAGTTGTTACAGAAGCACATGATGTTCTAAAACAAAAAGGGAAAGGGGAATAACATATGTTGTTCCTCTTTTTGTTGTAATCGTATAATGATTGTAAAAACAATTGTGTACAAGTAATGGATTATACGGTAACATAAATAAATGAAGTATACCAATGTTTAAACTATGGTAAGAGATAGTGTGAGGTGCAAATGTATGAATAAAGGTCAGCGCCATATTAAAATCAGGGAAATTATTGCTAACAAAGAAATTGAAACACAAGATGAGCTAGTTGATATTTTACGTAATGTGGGGTTTAATGTAACGCAAGCAACAGTATCGCGCGATATTAAAGAACTGCACTTAGTGAAGGTGCCATTACATGATGGCCGCTATAAATATAGCTTGCCAGCAGATCAACGATTTAATCCGTTGCAAAAATTAAAACGAAATCTAGTGGATTCATTTGTAAAATTAGACACGGCAGGACATATGCTTGTGCTAAAAACATTGCCTGGTAACGCTCATTCACTTGGGGCACTCATTGATCATTTAGAGTGGGATGAGATCGTCGGAACCATTTGTGGTGATGATACTTGCTTAATTATTTGCCGTACACCTGAAGATACAGGTGTTGTCTCTGATCGTTTCTTAAATATGCTTTAACAGAAAAATCTTGTTTACTTTCCTCTGTAAAGTGGAAAGTAAACAAGATATTTTTATTGGCGAAAAATACGGATTTTTAAATACAATACATTATTTTTTTTGAATGAAGTTAGAAAATAGGTGGATTGACCCGTAAAACGAATGTTTGGTACAATGGAGCGGGTTAGAAGAGTAATTTATACATACAAACATATAGTATAACTATTTGAATGAAGAATACTGAGAAAAGCCCTTAATAGGGGATTAGTTTATAACGAGGTGAATGGGGCATTGTTATCGGAATTATCGATCAGAAACTTTGCTATTATTGAGGCATTAAATATTTCTTTTCAAAAAGGTTTAACCGTTTTAAGTGGTGAAACAGGAGCTGGAAAATCCATTATTATTGATGCAATTAGTTTGCTTGTTGGTGGCCGTGGTTCAGCAGAATTTGTTCGATATGGAACAGAAAAGGCTGAGATAGAAGGCTTATTCTATGTAGAAGATGACAAACATCCATGTATCGCAAAGGCAGAAGAGTTAGATATAGAAATAGAAGATGGCATGATTATTTTGAAGCGTGACATCGCTGCGAACGGAAAAAGTGTCTGTCGTGTAAATGGGAAACTTGTTACACTCAGCATATTAAAAGAGATTGGAAAAACGCTAGTTGATATTCATGGACAGCATGAAACACAAGATTTAATGAATGAAGAGCGTCATATGTTTATGCTTGATCATTTTGATGGAAATCGCATTGTTAAACAATTGGGCATATATCAAAATGTATATACAGACTATGAGAAGTTAAAAAAACAGCTGAAATCTTTAAGTGAAAATGAACAACAAATGGCCCATCGTCTAGATTTAATTCAATTCCAACATGAAGAAATTCGTAAGGCGGATTTAAAAATGGATGAAGAATATGAATTGACTGAGGAACGATTAAAAATCTCCAATTTTGAAAAGATTTATAAAGCATTAGGAGATGCGTATCGTTCGTTAAGTGGAGACGGACAGGGATTGGATCACGTAAGAAATGCAATGGGACAAATGGAGAGTATTACGCACTTAGATGAAGCGTATCAAGAAAATCATGATTCTATTGCGAATAGTTATTACTTATTAGAAGAAGTTGCATACCAGCTTAGAGAAAAATTAGATATGATGGAATATGATCCGAAACGTCTAGATGAAATTGAAACACGTTTGAATGAAATCCGTATGTTAAAGAGAAAGTATGGAAATACTGTAGAAGAGATTTTAGCGTATGCTGATAAAATTGAACAAGAAATTTTTACGATTGAAAATAAAGACGTGCATATTGAAACGACGAGAAAGCAGTTAACGAAATTAGAAGGTGTTATTGTAAAAGAAGCAACGTTGTTAAGTACTATGCGTCATGAGCTTGCAGATCATCTTACAAGCGCTATTCATCAAGAATTAAAAGAACTATATATGGAAAAAACGAAATTTGAAGTGAGAATTATGAAGAGGGTAGGAAATGTAGAAGAACCTCTCGTGGAAGGAACACCGGTAAAACTTACGGCGGATGGCTACGATCATGTGGAATTTTATATTTCAACGAATCCGGGTGAACCGTTAAAGCCACTTTCAAAGGTCGCTTCTGGCGGAGAGTTATCTCGTATTATTTTAGCTTTAAAAAGCATTTTTTCTAAGCATCAAGGTGTTGCATCTGTTATTTTTGATGAAGTGGATACGGGTGTGAGTGGTCGGGTTGCACAGGCTATTGCGGAAAAAATTTATCGTGTATCAGTAAACTCGCAAGTACTTTGTATTACGCACTTACCTCAAGTAGCTTCAATGGCGGACTCTCATTTATTTATTAGAAAACAAGTGGCGAATGATCGTACGATTACATCGGTTACTGTGTTAAGTACGGATGAAAAAGTAACAGAAATTGCTCGAATGATTTCTGGTGTTGAAATTACAGATTTAACGACAGAGCATGCGAAAGAGTTACTTACGCAAGCGCATCATTTCAAACAGACAGCAGAGGCTATCCAGTAATGGATAGCTTTTTTTTCTCAAATGACGATTTCTTAATTCTTCCGGTTATAAATAAAGCGCTGCAAGGAGAGATTAAAAAGTGAAGCCAAGAGGCTGAATGTGGGGTAGGAGCGAGGAGAGTGAACAAATTGAAATTAGAAAGATTTCGAAAAATAATAGGTCTTTGTCTCCTTGTTTCTCTAGTTTTTATTGGATGTTTTAAACCGCTTCGAACGTTTATTTCATCTCCGAAGCAACTTGTTGTTTTTGAAGGACAACAATCAGAAATAGCATCATTACCAGTTTTTAAGGCTGCATCTACAAATCGTAATGTGTTTACTGTAAGTTCAAATGAACAAGAACTTATGGTAAATTCTCACCAAAATGGTGAAGCTGATATGGTGTTTCAACTTGCTGGTTTTCCAGTGAAAAAAGTAAATGTGAAAGTATTAAAAGATTTTAAAGTTATTCCAGGTGGACAATCGATTGGTGTGAAATTGAACACAAAAGGTGTACTTGTTGTAGGCCATCATTTAATTCAAACTGAAAAGGGTAAAGTATCTCCTGGTGAAACAGCTGGTGTACAGATTGGAGATATGATTACTGAAATCAATGGTAAAACAATTGAAAGAATGAGTGATGTAGCACCATTTATTCATAATAGTGGAGAAACAGGTGAACCGCTTAATCTTGTTTTATTAAGAGATGGAAAATATATTCGTGCTAAGCTAACACCACAAAAAGACAATGGTGAATCCTCTTACCGAATTGGACTGTATATTCGTGATTCAGCAGCTGGTATCGGAACGATGACATTTGTACATCCAGATTCCATGAAATATGGAGCGCTTGGTCATGTGATTTCCGATAATGATACAAAAAAGCCAATTCAAGTAGAAGATGGACAAATTATGCGTTCGACAGTAACGTCTATTGAAAGAGGAAGTCACGGGAACCCGGGAGAAAAATTAGCAAGATTTTCACCGGATCGTGAAGTGATTGGTAATATTACAATAAATAGCCCGTATGGTATTTTTGGGAAATTAAACACAGATATGACAAACGGCATAATGGATAAAGCAATGCCTATCGCATTATCCCATCAAGTAAAAGAAGGGCCAGCGAAAATATTAACAGTTATTGATCAAGATAAGGTGGAAGCGTTTGATATTGAAGTTGTTAGTACGGTACCACAAAAGTTCCCGGCTACAAAAGGTATGGTTATAAAAGTGACAGATAAACGTTTACTAGCAAAAACGGGTGGTATTGTACAAGGAATGAGTGGAAGTCCGATTGTACAAAATGGGAAAGTAATTGGTGCGGTTACACATGTATTTGTAAATGATCCAACGTCAGGATACGGTGTTCATATTGAATGGATGTTACATGAGGCTGGAATTAATATTTATGATCAAGAGAAAAAAGCGAGCTAATACATATTAGCTCGCTTTTCTTTTGAAAAATTCGTTGAAATTTTGTAAAAGCTCCGCAAGGGCTGTTTTTTGTTGTAAGATATAAGCAAAGGGTTGAACGTTTCGCTGTAATTCTATGATGGAATGTGTTGCGAAAGTAAAAAAATGAACGATAAACATATTTTTTTGTGATTTTATCGGAAAGTAAGAAACTTTAAAGGGAATTTTCACACAATTGTCGAACAATTCATGTAGCCTAGAAGCTTACACATGTCGGAAGAATCGATTCGGTAAGGGAGGAAAAACTGTGGAGAAAATTAAAGTATGTCTTGTGGATGATAATAAAGAATTGGTATCGATGCTAGAGAGTTATGTTGCTGCCCAAGATGATATGGAAGTTATCGGAATTGCTTACAATGGTCAAGAATGTTTAAACTTATTGAAAGAAAAGCAGCCTGATATACTCGTTTTAGACATTATTATGCCACATTTAGATGGTCTGGCTGTGCTAGAGAAAATGCGACATATTGAAAGGTTAAGACAACCTAGCGTTATTATGTTGACAGCATTCGGACAAGAAGATGTGACGAAAAAAGCGGTTGATTTAGGGGCATCATATTTCATATTAAAACCATTTGATATGGAGAATTTAACAAGTCATATTCGTCAAGTTAGTGGTAAGGAAAGTGCTACTATTAAACGTCCATTACCATCTTTCCGATCAGCAACAACGATCGATGGAAAACCGAAAAACTTAGATGCGAGTATTACAAGTATCATTCATGAAATTGGTGTACCCGCTCATATTAAAGGGTACATGTACTTACGAGAAGCAATCTCTATGGTGTACAATGATATCGAATTACTAGGATCTATTACGAAAGTATTATATCCAGATATTGCAAAGAAATATAATACAACAGCAAGCCGTGTCGAGCGCGCAATCCGTCACGCAATTGAAGTAGCTTGGAGCCGTGGGAATATTGATTCTATTTCGTCCTTATTTGGTTATACAGTATCCATGTCAAAAGCAAAACCTACGAACTCCGAGTTCATCGCAATGGTTGCGGATAAGCTAAGACTTGAACATAAGGCTAGTTGAGATTAGTATATTCAAAATAAATATTTTTATAAAAGATCAATGAGTTTAAAACACTCGTTGATCTTTTATTTTGTTTCTCGCATTCATAATTTTAGCGGGGAAGTTATCCATGATATAATAGATGATAATAAAAAGCCCTGCAAAACAGGACTATATTATTCTTCGTCTTTATTTTGTTTTTCTAATTCAACTAACTTTTGGATTAAAATATGCTGTGGCATATGCATAAGTTGCTCAAGTGGAACACCTAACGCTTTTGATAGGCGGACTGCAGTGTCTGGAGAAATTTGTAATGGTCTCATAGAAGTACCTCCTTTTTCGTATAGTATAGCATAAGATTGGGGGAGTGAGGATGACTCTTATATTTGCGCATCGTGGTGCGGCGGGAACGTATCCGGAAAATACAATGATTTCATTTGAAGCAGCAGAGGCTTTCGGGGCAGACGGAATTGAACTCGATGTTCAATTCACGAAAGATGGAAAAGTTGTCGTTATTCATGATGAAACGGTGGATCGGACAACAAATGGAAAAGGTGCGGTTCGAAATTATTTATATGAGGATTTATGTAAGTTGGATGCGAGTTATAAATTCGGTGACAAAGTAGGTTTTTGCAAAATACCTCTTCTAGAAGAGGTGTTAGAATGGCTCACAAAAACGAAATTGCTACTCAATATTGAACTGAAAAATAATAAAATCCCATACAGAGGTTTAGAAGAAGAGGTTATAACACTTGTACGTAAGTTTAGTCTAGAGGATCGTGTTATATTTTCTTCGTTTAATCACTACAGTATGAAAAAATGTCATTTGATGGCTCCTGATATTCAAACAGCTATTTTGTATCGTGAAGGTTTGCATAGCCCGTGGGCATATGCAAAAAAGATGGGTGCTACTGCAGTGCATCCGAATTATCGTTATCTTCAAGATGCCATCGCTGAATTAACGATGGGAAGTGGTGTAGAGGTTCGTCCTTACACGATAAATGAAGAAACGCTTATGCGTAAATATTTTGATATGAACATATCGGCGATTATTACTGATTATCCTGAAACAGCAAGAACTTTATTACCGATAAAAAAATGAGACCTAATATAATGGTCTCATTTTTTATTTATGATATGTGAAAACTTTGTTTTATCTTCTGAAGCGTGCTTGTACTTTATTTCTCTTACGATCTCTGTGTAAGACGAAGCCGCCGAAGATATAAAACCCGAGTGCGAAGCAAAGAGCGCCGATTAAAAATTGTAACCATAATATAGGGATTGGGGAGAACAAAATCCCAAATACAGTATCTCTCATTAGTTTAATACCAAGCACGGCTAATGAAATGGGGATGAGTGCTAATAATAGAGCGAGGTAACGCTGCATACATAACGCTCCTTTTCAGATTATTTTGTGTATTTTAATGATGTTATATGGAATGGGGGTTTGTCAAGAGGTTGCTGAACGAGTAAGATAAGAATGTGAAAAATTTTGCAGAGATACTTCGAGAGGAAGTGTAATGTATGAAACAAAATGTGTTAATTGTTGGAGCAGGTGAAGGTGGGAGTACACTGCTGAGTCTGTTGCAAAATTCGAATATATTTCAAATTATAGGAGTTATTGATAGTAATCCAATTGCGAAAGGATTACAAATCGCAAAGGAATATGGGACTCCGATTGGTGATAGTGTAACTCCGTTTCTTTCTATGCATATTGATGTAATGTTTGATATGACAGGTGATTATGATTTACATAAAGTTTTATTGGGAAGCAAGCATAAAGACACCCTTCTTATACCAGGGGATATTGCAAAAATTGTTACGAGACTAGCGCATGAGAAGGAAAGCTTAATTGGAAAGCTAGAAGAACAGACGCAACAAGGGAATTTAATTTTAAATTCAACGCATGACGGTATGATTGTTATAGACCAAGAGGGACAAGTTCGTCTGTTTAATAAAAGCGCAGAGCGTATTACTGGATATAAAAAAGAGGAAGCAATAGGGAAATATATTTTAGAAGTTATTCCAACGAGTAAGTTGCTTCGTATTATACGCACGAAAAAAATAGAAGTGAATCATGAACTGACGTTAGAGAATGAAAAAAAGATTATTACAACGCGTATTCCGATATTAAAAGAAGGTGGAGAGGTTCAAGGGGCATTTGCGATTTTTAAAGACATTACAGAAGTTGTAGATTTAGCGGAAGAAGTTACAGACTTAAAAGAAATTCAAACGCTACTTGAGGCGATTATTAACTCATCTGAGGAAGCAATTTCGGTTGTTGATGAGAAAGGAAGAGGACTAGTTATAAACCCTGCTTATACGAAGTTAACGGGTTTGACTGAAGAAGAAATTATTGGGAAGCCGGCTACAACTGATATTGTGGAAGGTGAAAGTATGCATATGAAAGTACTTCGGACGCGCCGAGCGGTACGAGGAATACATATGAAGATTGGGCAAAAAAAGCGAGATGTAATTGTAAACGTAGCACCGGTTATTGTCGATGGAATATTGAAAGGGAGCGTCGGGGTAATTCGCGATGTATCAGAAATTCAAAAGTTAACAAATGAATTGAATAGGGCAAGACAAATTATTCGAACGTTAGAAGCAAAATATTCATTTGATGATATTGTTGGTGATTCAGATGAAACGACGGCAGCTATTGAACAAGCAAAACTTGGAGCGAATACACCGGCAACAGTATTGCTTAGAGGGGAATCTGGTACGGGGAAAGAGTTATTTGCACACGCTATTCATAACAGTAGTAATCGAAAATACAATAAGTTTGTACGAGTAAACTGTGCTGCTATTTCTGAGACCTTATTAGAAAGTGAATTATTCGGTTATGAGGAAGGCGCGTTTTCTGGAGCGAAAAGAGGCGGGAAACGAGGATTCTTTGAAGAAGCGAATAATGGAAGTGTTTTTTTAGATGAAATCGGAGAGTTATCTGCAAATACGCAAGCGAAGCTCCTTCGTGTGCTACAAGAAAAAGAAATTGTGAAAGTAGGGGGAACGAAAGCAATACCTATTAATGTTCGAGTGATCGCTGCGACGCATGTGAATTTAGAAAAAGCTATTTTAGAAGGGAATTTCCGAGAGGACTTATATTATCGTTTAAATAAAATCCCGATTCAAATTCCTTCCCTTCGTCAGCGTAAAGGAGATATACCAGCGATTGCAGAAAGGTTAATTCAAAAAATTAATCAAGATTATGGTCGTAATGTAGAAGGACTCACCGATTCAGCCGTTTCGTATTTACAATCATATGAATGGCCAGGGAATGTTAGGGAACTTGAAAATATTTTAGGACGAGCTATTATCTTTATGAATTATAACGAAATATATATTGATGTACATCATTTACCGCCTTTACATAAAGAAGAACAAGTAGAGACGAAACAAAATAATTTATTACCTGAATTAGAAGAGAAGGCCCTTGAACACCTAGTGACAGAATTTGAGGGGAATATTATCCGTGAATATTTAGAGAAATTTGATGGGAACAAAACGAAGACTGCAAAAGCGTTAGGAATTTCAGTTCGAAACTTATATTACAAGCTAGAAAAGTATGACTGTGCAAAAAATAGCATGCAATAAATTGCGTACCGTGCAATTTATTGCGTGGTATACAAAAAGCGACAAAACGAGACAGAATATTTCGTTGTTTTCCAAAGTATTGATTTTGCTGCATTTTGAATGCGTTTTCATTATTGGTAAGACCACTTTTGAAAGTTGGCACGGTATTTGCTTAATGAATAGACGAGGGACGACGGAAAGGGTTGATTACAAAATATGAAGTTAGAACACTTAATTGATCAAGCAGCAGGACAGCCTAAAAAAACTGTGGCTGTAGCAGTAGCTGAAGATCATGAAGTAATTGAAGCTGTAGCGAAAGCAATCAAGTTACAGCTAGCTCAATTTCGTCTATATGGAAATCAAGAGAAAATAATAGGGATGCTACAAGAGCATGGGTTACAAACTTCAGAACATATTGAAGTGATTGCAGCAGCGTCAAGTGCTGAGGCTGCAGAACTTTCTGTTAAATCTGTAAGCAATGGCGAAGCAGATGTGCTAATGAAGGGGAACATCCCAACAGCAAATATTTTGAAAGCTGTATTAAATAAAGAGTGGGGACTTCGTAAGGGCAGCGTGCTTTCACATGTTGCAGCGTTTGAAGTTCCAAATTACGATCGTCTTATTTTTGTTACAGACGCAGCGATGAACATTGCACCTGATGTAACACAAAAAGCTGCTATTATACAAAATACTGTAGAAGTTGCCCAGGCAATAGGAATTGATTTGCCAAAGGTAGCGCCAATTGCAGCGGTAGAGGTTGTTAATCCTGCGATGCAAGCGACAATTGATGCAGCGATGTTAACTCAAATGAATCGCCGCGGACAAATTAAAAATTGTGTCGTTGATGGACCACTTGCTTTAGATAATGCAGTATCACAAATTGCAGCAGAACATAAAGGCATAGTAAGTGATGTAGCAGGTAAGGCAGACATTTTACTCGTCCCAACGATTGAAGCTGGAAATGTGCTATATAAATCACTCGTCTATTTTGCAAATGCAAAGGTAGGAGCGATGATTGCTGGCGCTAAAGCACCGATTGTTTTAACATCACGTGCTGATTCAGCAGAAACAAAAGTATATTCATTAGCATTGGCAGTTGCGACTGCTTCAAAATAAACCAAATAGGGTAAAACAATTAGGGGGAAACGACAATGACATTAGAAATCTTCGAATACTTAGAAAAATATGATTATGAACAAGTGGTATTTTGTCAAGATAAAGAATCTGGTTTAAAAGCAATCATTGCAATCCATGATACAACACTTGGACCAGCTCTTGGTGGAACAAGAATGTGGACATATGATTCTGAAGAAGCGGCGATTGAAGATGCATTGCGTCTTGCAAAAGGGATGACATACAAAAATGCAGCAGCTGGTTTAAACTTAGGTGGTGCAAAAACAGTAATTATCGGTGATCCACGTAAAGATAAAAGCGAAGCGATGTTCCGTGCATTAGGACGCTACATTCAAGGACTAAACGGACGTTACATTACAGCAGAAGATGTTGGTACAACAGTAGATGATATGGATATTATCCATGAGGAAACTGATTTTGTAACAGGGATTTCACCATCATTCGGTTCTTCTGGTAACCCATCTCCAGTAACTGCATACGGTGTTTACCGTGGTATGAAAGCAGCTGCAAAAGAAGCATTTGGTACAGATAACCTAGAAGGAAGAGTAATTTCTATTCAAGGTGTTGGTAATGTAGCATATCACCTATGCAAACATTTACACGCTGAAGGAGCAAAATTAATCGTTACAGATATTAATAAAGAAGCTGTACAACGTGCAGTAGAAGAATTCGGTGCAACAGCAGTTGAGCCAAATGAAATTTACGGTGTTGAATGTGATATTTACGCACCATGTGCATTAGGCGCAACAGTTAATGATGAAACTATTCCACAACTTAAAGCAAAAGTAATCGCAGGTTCTGCAAATAATCAATTAAAAGAAGATCGTCACGGCGACCTTATTCATGAAATGGGTATTGTATACGCACCAGACTATGTTATTAATGCAGGTGGCGTAATTAACGTAGCAGACGAATTATATGGATACAATAGAGAACGTGCATTAAAACGTGTTGAGTCTATTTATGACACAATTGCAAAAGTAATCGAAATTTCAAAACGCGATGGCATAGCAACTTATGTAGCAGCAGATCGTCTAGCTGAAGAGCGCATTGCAAGCTTGAAAAACTCTCGTAGCACATACTTACGCAACGGTCACGACATTATTAGCCGTCGCTAATCATTCATATATAACTTTTACAAAAGGTGTGGTTACCTCTTATGAGGTTTCCACTTCCTTTTAAATTTATTAGTGGAGGTAGCAACATTGTCTGTAAATCGAATTCTTGTTATTAACCCAGGTAGTACATCCACAAAGATTGGTGTTTTTGATAATGAAAGACCCGTTCTAGAAGAAACTATTCGTCATGACGTAGAACAGATTGGAAAATATAAGCGAATTATCGACCAATATGAGTTTCGTAAAGAAACGATTTTAGAAGTTCTACATTCTCATGGTATTAACATTTCAAAATTAAACGCTGTTTGTGGGCGTGGTGGATTACTTCGTCCAATCGAAGGTGGTACGTATACAGTAAACGATGCGATGTTAGAAGATTTAAAAAATGGATTTAGCGGTCATCACGCTTCAAATCTCGGAGGCATTCTAGCTTATGAAATCGCTTCTGGATTAAATATTCCTGCATTCATTGTGGATCCTGTCGTTGTAGATGAAATGGAACCGATTGCTCGTATTAGCGGTATTGCCGGTATGGAACGTAAAAGTATTTTCCATGCATTAAACCAAAAAGCGGTTGCTCGTAAAGTAGCAGATGAATTAAACCACAAATACGAGGATTTAAATTTATTAGTTACACATATGGGCGGCGGTATTACAGTTGGTGCTCATAAAAAAGGAAAAGTTATCGATGTGAATAATGGCTTAAACGGAGAAGGACCATTTAGTCCAGAGCGTGCTGGTACAGTACCAGTAGGACAATTAGTTGAAATGTGTTTTTCTGGTGAGTATTACCGAGACGAAATGGTTAAAAAACTTGTCGGACAAGGTGGACTTGTAAGTCTTATCGGTACAAACGATGCAATTAAAGTAGAACAAATGGTTGAAAAAGGTGACCCTGAAGCAACTCTTATTTATAAAGCAATGGCGTATCAAGTTGCAAAAGAGATTGGCGGAGCTAGTGCTGTACTTCACGGGAAAATCGATGCAATCGTATTAACTGGTGGACTTGCATACAGTAAAATTCTTGTCGATGAAATAAAAGAACGTGTTCACTGGATTGCAGATGTTATCGTACATCCAGGAGAAGATGAATTACAAGCGTTAGCAGAAGGAGCACTTCGTGTATTACGTGAAGAAGAAGCTCCAAAAGAATATATTGTACGAGAAAAACAAACAGTAGCTAGGGGTTGAGATAATGGCAAGAGAATATGATTTAGTCATCGTTGGCGGCGGTACTGGTGGATATGTTGCTGCTATTCGTGCATCACAACTAGGGTTAAAAACTGCACTTGTTGAAAAAGAAAATCTTGGTGGTACTTGTTTACACAAAGGATGTATTCCTAGTAAAGCTCTTTTACGTAGTGCGGAAGTATACGCAACTGCTAAAAAAGGAGAAGAGTTCGGAGTTATTGCAAGTAATGTAGAACTAAACTTTGCTAAAGTACAAGAGCGTAAAGAGAAGATTGTAACGCAGCTTCATAAAGGCGTTCAGCATTTAATGAAACAAGGTAAAATTGATGTGTTTGAAGGTATTGGCCGTATTCTTGGCCCATCTATTTTCTCTCCAATGCCAGGTACAATTTCAGTTGAACTTGCAAGTGGAGAAGAGAATGAAATGTTAATTCCAAAAAATGTACTTGTTGCAACAGGTTCTCGTCCAAATTCATTACCAGGATTAGAGTTAGACGGAGAGTATGTAATGTCTTCGGATCATGCCCTAAAAATGGAAACGCTTCCTAGCTCAATCATTATCGTTGGTGGCGGTGTAATTGGTATTGAGTGGGCATCTATGCTTGCTGACTTCGGTGTAGAAGTTACTGTATTAGAATATGCGAAAAACATATTACCACTAGAAGATAATGACGTTTCAAAAGAAATGCAACGTCTATTCAAGAAAAAAGGTATTAAAGTGGTAACTGGTGCAAAAGTATTACCAGAAACATTGGTAAAAGATAATGGAGTAACAATTCAAGCTGAACATAACGGTGAGAACAAAGCATTTAAAGCAGAAAAAATGCTTGTATCTGTAGGAAGACAAGCGAATACGCAAAATATGGGCTTAGAGAACACAGATATTGTTGTGGAAAAAGGGTACATTCAAACAAATGAGTTTTATCAAACGAAGGAATCTCATATTTACGCAATTGGAGATGTAATCGGTGGCTTGCAACTTGCTCACGTTGCTTCTCATGAAGGAATTGTTGCAGTAGAACATATCGCTGGTCAAGAAGTTACACCAATTGATTATTCTATGGTATCAAAATGCGTATATAGTAGTCCAGAAGTTGCTTCTGTCGGCTTAACAGAACAAGAAGCAAAAGAAAAAGGCTATAAGTTAAAAGTAGGTAAGTTCTCATTCCGTGCAATCGGAAAGGCACTTGTATACGGAGAATCAGACGGTTTTGTAAAACTTGTAGTTGATGAAGAAACAAATGACATTCTCGGTGTTCATATGATCGGACCACATGTAACAGATATGATTTCTGAAGCTGGTCTTGCAAGAGTACTTGATGCAACACCTTGGGAAGTAGCACATACAATTCATCCGCATCCATCATTATCTGAGGCGATTGGTGAAGCTGCACTTGCTGTAGATGGAAGAGCGTTACACGCATAAAAATGTGGATTTAGGAGGTTATGAAAAATGGCAGAAGTAAAAGAAAAGCGCCATGAAGAGCTTGGCTTAAGTGATGAGCAAGTATTAGAAATGTTCCGTACGATGTTACTTGCACGTAAAATTGACGAACGTATGTGGTTATTAAACCGTGCAGGTAAAATTCCATTCGTAATTTCTTGTCAAGGACAAGAGGCTGCACAAGTTGGAGCGGCGTTCGCTCTTGATAGAGAGAAAGATTATGCATTACCATACTACCGTGATATGGGTGTTGTACTAGCGTTTGGTATGACAGCTAAAGAGCTTATGTTGTCTGCTTTCGCAAAAGCTGGAGATCCAAACTCTGGTGGTCGTCAAATGCCTGGTCACTTCGGTCAAAAGAAAAATCGTATTGTTACAGGATCATCACCAGTAACAACGCAAGTACCACATGCAGTTGGTATTGCACTAGCTGGAAAAATGGAGAAGAAAGATTTAGTAACGTTCGTTACATTCGGAGAAGGCTCATCAAACCAAGGTGACTTCCATGAAGGAGCAAACTTTGCTGGTGTACACAAACTACCTGTTATTTTCATGTGTGAAAATAACAAATATGCAATCTCTATTCCAGTTGAAAAACAATTAGCATGTAAAAACGTATCAGATCGTGCAATTGGTTACGGCATGCCTGGATATACAATAGACGGAAACGATCCGCTTGCAGTATATAAAGCTGTAAAAGAAGCAGCAGACCGCGGTCGTCGTGGTGAAGGTCCGACTTTAATTGAAGCAGTATCATATCGTTTAACAGCACATTCTAGTGACGACGATGATCGTGTTTATCGTGATAAAGAAGAGGTAGAAGAAGCGAAGAAAAAAGACTCAATTATAACATTTGCAGCTTATTTAAAAGAAGTTGGTGTGTTAACTGAGGAATTTGAAAAACAAATGCTAGACGAAATTATGCATATCGTAAATGAAGCAACAGAATATGCAGAAAATGCTCCGTATGCAGCACCTGAAGATGCATTGAAGCACGTATACGCAGAATAGGGGGGAACGTTTCATGGCTGTAATGTCTTATATTGATGCTATTACATTAGCAATGCGCGAAGAAATGGAACGCGATGAGAAAGTATTCGTTTTAGGAGAAGATGTTGGTAAAAAAGGTGGCGTGTTTAAAGCGACACACGGTTTGTATGATCAATTTGGTGAAGATCGTGCGCTTGATGCACCGCTTGCAGAATCTGCAATTGCTGGGGTAGCAATTGGTGCGGCAATGTATGGTATGCGTCCAATCGCTGAAATGCAGTTTGCTGATTTCATCATGCCAGCAGTAAACCAAATTGTTTCTGAGGCAGCAAAAATTCGTTATCGTTCTAACAACGATTGGACTTGTCCAGTTACAATTCGTGCGCCATTCGGCGGGGGTGTTCACGGTGCATTGTATCATTCACAATCTGTAGAAGCGATGTTTGCAAACCAACCAGGTTTAAAAATTGTTATCCCTTCTACACCATATGATGCAAAAGGCTTATTAAAAGCTGCAATTCGTGATGAAGATCCAGTATTATTCTTTGAGCATAAGCGTGCATATCGCTTAATTAAAGGTGAAGTGCCAGAAGATGACTATGTATTACCAATCGGAAAAGCAGATGTAAAACGCGAAGGTGATGATATTACTGTTATCACTTACGGATTATGTGTTCACTTTGCTCTTCAAGCAGCTGAGAAGTTAGCACAAGATGGAATCTCTGCACACATTCTTGATTTAAGAACGGTATATCCGTTAGATAAAGAAGCGATTATTGAAGCGGCTTCTAAAACAGGTAAAGTTCTTCTTGTAACAGAAGACAATAAAGAAGGAAGTATTATAAGTGAAGTGGCAGCTATTATCGCTGAAAATTGCCTGTTTGATTTAGATGCACCAATTGCACGTCTTGCAGGACCAGACGTTCCAGCAATGCCATATGCACCAACAATGGAAAAATTCTTTATGGTAAATCCAGATAAAGTTGAAAAAGCAATGCGTGAACTTGCGGAATTTTAATCGGGGGGACTATACATGGCTGTAGAAAATATTACAATGCCCCAGCTCGGGGAGAGCGTTACAGAGGGTACAATTAGTAAGTGGCTCGTTAATGTTGGCGATCACGTAAATAAGTATGATCCGCTTGCAGAAGTAATGACTGATAAAGTAAATGCCGAAGTACCATCTTCTTTCACTGGTATTGTGAAAGAGTTAATAGCTGGCGAAGGTGAAACGTTAGCCGTAGGTGAAGTTGTTTGTGTCATTCAAGTAGAAGGCGCAGATGAAGTAGCAGCAACAACTGTAGAGGAAAAAACGAAAGAAGAACCACAGGCAGAAATAACTACGCCTGAAAAAACACCGAAAGCAAAACAACCAACTGATGGAAAACCACGTTTTTCACCAGCGGTTTTAAAACTTGCGGGCGAGCATAACGTTGATTTAGATTTAGTAGAAGGTACGGGGGCAAATGGCCGTATTACTCGTAAAGATATTTTAAAGCTAGTGGAATCTGGAAATATTCCGCAAGCAGGTGCCAAGAAAGAGGAAGTTGTTGCAGTAGCAGAGCGTCCAGAAGCACCAAAATCAGCGGCAGTAGCACCGGTAGCGCAAAAAGTAGAAGCTGCAAAACCAGTTTCTGTGCCGACAATGCCTGGAGATATCGAGATTCCGGTAACAGGTGTGCGTAAAGCAATTGCAGCAAATATGTTACGCAGTAAACATGAGGCACCTCATGCTTGGATGATGATTGAAGTAGATGTGACAAACCTTGTATCATACCGTAACTCAATTAAAGGCGATTTCAAAAAGCGTGAAGGCTTTAACTTAACGTTCTTTGCTTTCTTCGTAAAAGCAGTAGCACAAGCGTTAAAAGAGTATCCTCAAATCAATTCAATGTGGGCTGGCGATAAGATCGTTCAGAAGAAAGATATTAACCTTTCTATCGCTGTTGCAACAGAGGATGAACTATTTGTACCAGTAATTAAACACGCGGACGAGAAGACGATTAAAGGTATCGCTCGTGAAATTACAGAGCTTGCAGGAAAAGTACGTACGAAATCGTTAAAAGCGGACGAAATGCAAGGCGGAACATTTACAATTAATAACACAGGATCATTCGGTTCTGTTCAATCTATGGGTATTATTAATTACCCACAAGCGGCTATTTTACAAGTTGAATCAATTGTAAAACGCCCAGTAATTATGGATAACGGTATGTTCGGTGCTCGCGACATGGTTAACTTATGTTTATCACTTGACCACCGTGTACTAGATGGCCTAATTTGTGGTAAGTTCTTAGGACGTGTAAAAGAAATTCTAGAAAATACGTCAGAAAATAATACATCTGTATATTAATAAAAAGCTCGCTTATGCGAGCTTTTTATCATCTTATTTCTTCATTTGCATCCTACTATATGTACAACACTTTTCCCGGCAATCTTACAATGAACGAGTATGTATTAGAAATTTACGAAAATACATTGCTGATATATGGTATATAGATATAAAATAAGAAAAGAATAATTTTTTTGGCAAATCTTACTGACGAAACTGTAGTATAATATATTGTATTGTATGAAAAAGAGAGTTATTCTATATAAGTGTTTTATAGATAATGTGTAATCAGTCGTCAAAACATGAAGAATGTTGACTCCTGGTTTTTTATTTTGCTGTAACAATGTTTCAGGAGGATGTCATGAAAAGAAGTACCGAGTTTCTAAAAAGTTTAGATGTAAAATTAATTTTAATTTTGTGTGCATTTTGTGTTATAAGTATAACTGCTATATATAGCAGTCAGCAAACCGGACAGTATGGAGATGCAAACTTTGCTATGAAGCAGGGAGTTAACTACATAATTGGGGTTGTATTGTTACTTCTTGTTGCTAGCATCGACTTAGATCAGTTGCAAAAATTGTCTTGGCCGCTTTATATTGCTGGGTTTGCTTCACTTATTCTTTTGAAAGTATTACCACCATCAGGTTTCACACCTGAAAAGTTAGGGGCAAAAAGGTGGTTCGTTTTTCCAGTACTTGGACAAATTCAGCCATCCGAGTTTTTCAAAATCGCATTGCTTCTTGTAGTAGCAAGTATAGCAGTGAAGCATAATGCACAGTATATGGCAAGGACATTCCAAACGGATTTAAAATTAGTAGGTAAAATTATGCTAGTATCCCTCCCGCCTATGGCCGTTGTATATAGCCAACCGGATACAGGTATGGTGTTCTTATATGCAGCAGCTATCGCATGTATTTTATTTATGTCAGGAATTCAAAAGAAATTAATTGCGTTATGTACAGTCATTCCGGTGACCATATTGTCTACATTAATATTTATATTTGTAAAATATCCAGATTTCTTCTTTAATAAATTAGTTACTTTGTTAAAACCTCACCAACAATCACGTATTATAGGTTGGCTAAATCCATTTGAGAATGCAAATGAAGGCTATCAAACACAGCAATCGATTTTAGCTGTAGGTAGTGGAGGTATGGAAGGGAAAGGATTCGGTGAAGGGAACGTCTATATTCCAGAGAAACACACTGACTTTATTTTCGCTACAATTGCCGAAGAAGGTGGATTTATAGTAGCGGCGTTAGTTGTGTTCTTGTTCCTATTACTACTATACCGAACAATTATTATCGGTTATTCTGCTGATAATTTATTTGGTACATTATTATGTGCTGGATCAATAGGAATACTAACGGTTCAAATATTCCAAAACATCGGTATGATCGTTGGATTAATGCCTGTAAAAGGTATCGCATTACCTTTCTTATCATATGGGGGAAGTTCCTTATTCTCGAATATGATTATGATGGGGCTCATATTGTCCGTACGGAAAACGTATAAAAAATATATGTTTTCAGTTAAGTGAAAAAGCTAGTTCGTGTAAAAACGAACTAGCTTTTTTACATATATGCTCTTAAACGTTGCAAACTAAAACAGAATAGCAGTTTGAGACGGGTAAGGAGTGCAAAGTGATGCATATGCATATTTTTGAAGGGGCACGGCATCTATCTAATAGTGAATGGGTTATTCGAGCTATCATAGCATACATATTTTTAATATTAGTTGCGAAAGCGATGGGGCAAAGGTCCATCGCACAACTTCGTTTTTTAGATGTCGTATTAGTATTATTGCTTGGTGGGAATATTTCTAACGCATTATCTGATGAAAAAGTGGGGTTACTCGGCTCGATGATTACAACGTTCATACTCGTTGTACTTCACATTATAAGCTCAGTCTTAATGTTGAAATGGGATAGATGGAGACGCTTTTTAGAGCCAGCACCTATTATTCTTATACATAATGGTTCCATTGATTTTAGCAATTTGAAAAAAGCGAGAATTACGGTGGAATATTTATTTTCGGAACTTCGTATGCGAAATGTGAGCGATATTCAAACGATTAAATTAGCATTGTGGGAAGCGAATGGTGTTGTTTCTATATTTCAGTATCCAGAATGTGAAGCAGTTTCGCGGCTTGATCTGAAAGTGGCGGGAAGAAGATCTCCAGTTTCTTTTGTATTAGTAAAGGATGGGAGGATTCAGCAAGATGTTCTAGCTTTAGTAGGAAAAACAGAAGAGTGGGCGAGAGAATTTCTAGAGAAGAGTGCAGAAGTCGAATCCATTATGTTAGCTACAGTAGATGAAGCGCATAAAATAAATGTTTTGTTAAAAAAATGAAAAATAGACGCATTTTGTCGTTTCATACATATGATACAATAGTGTGGACAACGAAAAAATGGGAGGTGTTTCCATGGGATATGTAGAGGAATTACGAAAAGTAGTTGGTCATCGCCCTTTAATTTTAGTTGGTGCTGTTGTACTCGTTATAAATGAAAGTGGATATGTATTATTACAGCAAAGAACAGAGCCTTACGGAAAATGGGGGTTGCCTGGCGGGCTAATGGAGCTTGGTGAATCACCAGAAGAAACAGCTTACCGTGAAGTATATGAAGAGACAGGAATAGAAGTAAAGAACCTCCGATTAATCAATGTATTTTCTGGAGCGAACTATTTTTCAAAATTAACAAACGGTGATGAGTTTCAATCCGTAACGACAGCCTATTATACCGATGAATACGAAGGGAATTTTGTTATGAATAAAGAAGAAGCGGTTCAGCTTACATTCTTCCCGGTAACAGAGCTACCTGATTATATTGTAGGATCGCATAAAAAAATGATTGTTGAATATATGAAAATTATGGAAAAGTGACAAAAAGGTGTTAGATCAGGGCTCTAACACCTTTTCTATGCCTAAATACAAGTAAACTTACTTGTATTTCATAAACATTAACTGGTAAGATACAAATAGGTAGAATTAGAGGAGGGAAAAGATTGATTAACTTTAACTTTTTTATGAATGATGTTGTCCGTCAAGCGCGTGAAGAGATTGTCTCTGCGGGATATACAGAATTGACGACACCAGAAGCAGTCGAAGAAGCATTTAAAAGAAATGGTACAACACTTGTAATGGTAAACTCTGTATGTGGTTGTGCAGGTGGCATTGCTCGTCCTGCTGCTGCACATTCCGTACATTATGATAAACGCCCTAACCACCTTGTAACGGTATTTGCGGGTCAAGATAAAGAAGCAACAGCAAGAGCTCGTGAATATTTTGAAGGATATCCACCTTCATCTCCATCATTTGCGTTATTGAAAGATGGAAAAATTGTAACGATGGTAGAACGTCATGAAATTGAAGGTCATGAACCAATGCAAGTAATTGCAAAACTACAATCTTATTTCGAAGATAATTGCGAAGAACTATAAGGAAGAGAAAAAGGCGGTACGTCCACGATCAAGTGGGTGTACCGCCTTTTTTATTTAGTTTTTAAAATAATTAAATATGCAGGAAGTTTTTATTTTATGCATATTTTTATGCATTAACAACAGCTTTAATGCTGTTTTTGTATTTATTTTTATTTTAAATATTGCATAAAAATGAAAGTGCTGATACAATACAAACATCGAATAAATATTCTATTAAACTTTTAAATATACATTATTAGGGGGAAGAAAAATGAAGAAGTTATTATCAATATCATTTGCACTTATTTTAATTGTAAGTATGTTCAGTGCTTGTAGTAATGGGGAAGAAAAGGCGAATGGCGAAAATAAAAAAGTACTCGTTATGGGGACTTCAGCAGACTATAAACCGTATGAATACGTGGAAGCTTCAAAAAGTGATGAAATTATCGGCTTTGATGTTGATATTGCCAAATATATCGGAAAAGAACTTGGGTACGAAGTGAAAGTGAAAGACATGGATTTCGGCGGATTATTAGCATCTCTTAATTCAGGAAAAGTTGATTTCGTTATGGCAGGTATGACGCCAACTGCAGAGCGTAAAAATAATGCTGATTTCACAGATATTTATTTTGTTGCTAAAAATATGATCGTTTCAAAAAACGGCTCTAATATTAAATCGTTAGAAGATTTAAAAGGGAAAAAAGTAGGGGTACAAACAGGGTCAATTCAAGAAGAAAAGGCAAAAGAATTTCAGAAACAAGTCGATTTCAAAGCTGAGGGACGTGACCGTATACCAGAAATCGTACAAGAAATTAAAGCTGGTCGTTTTGACGCTGCAATTATAGAAGACACAGTTGCAAAAAATTATTTAGAAAAAATGAAAGAACTACAAGGAATTGAAATTCAAGAAGCACCAGAAGAAGTAGGTGCAGCAATTGCTCTTCCGAAAAATAGTGATAAAACAGAAGAATTTAATAAAGTAATTAAGAAAATGCAAGAAAATGGAGAAATGGATAAATTAGTGAAGAAATGGTTTGGCAGCGGAAAATAAGCTGCCTTTCACTTTTCTGTGAGGGGAATGAAAAGGATGAATCTAGATTTTTCGGCAATTACGCCTTCAATACCATATATATTAAAGGGATTAGAAGTTACATTGAAAATTGTAGCTACATCAGCTGTGGTAGGATTTATTTTAGGAACGTTATTAGCACTTTGCAAAATTGCTAGAATACGAGTATTAAATATTGCAGCAGATATTTATACGTCAATATTTCGTGGCACACCGCTAGTATTACAATTAATGATTATTTATTTCGGTGTTCCGCAAATGATGGGTTATGAGATACCAGCCTTTTTAGCAGCTGTACTTGCATTTAGCTTAAATTCAGGTGCATATATGTCAGAAGTAATTCGTGCCGGCATTCAAGCAGTCGATAAAGGACAAACAGAAGCAGCAATGGCTTTAGGTATTCCGTACAGTAAAATGATGAGAAATATTATTTTTCCTCAAGCTTTAAAAAATATATTACCAGCACTTGTGAATGAGTTTGCGACACTTACGAAAGAGTCGGCTGTAGTAACCGTAATAGGAGCGACTGATTTAATGCGCCGTGCTTATATTGTAGGTGGTGAAACATTTAAATATCTTGAGCCATTACTTTTTGTTGGACTTATTTATTATATATTAGTAATTATTCTTACATTAGTTGGGAAAGCCATTGAAGGGAGAATGAAGAAAAGTGATTAAAATTGACAACCTTCATAAATCATTTGGGAAAAATGAAGTATTAAAAGGAATTACAACAACGATTGAGAAAGGAGAGGTTGTTGCAATTATTGGACCGTCTGGATCTGGAAAGTCAACGTTTTTACGCTGTATGAATGTATTAGAAGCGCCGACAGATGGTCACATTTGGATTGGAACGGAAGAAGTAACGAATCCGATAACAAATATTATGCACGTTCGTGAAAATGTCGGAATGGTATTTCAACATTTTCACTTATTCCCTCATATGACTGTATTAGAAAATATTACGTATGCTCCTATCAATGTAAAAGAAGTAACGAAGCAAGAAGCTGAAAAAAAAGCTGAGAAACTTCTAGAAAAAGTGGGGTTATTAGATAAGAAAGATGCATATCCAAATCGTCTTTCAGGAGGACAAAAGCAACGTGTAGCAATTGCAAGAGCGTTAGCGATGGAACCGGAAGTTATGTTATTTGATGAACCTACCTCTGCGCTAGATCCAGAAATGGTGAAAGAAGTGTTAGAAGTTATGAAATCATTAGTTACGACAGGAATGACGATGGCAATCGTTACACATGAAATGGGATTTGCAAAAGAAGTAGCAGACCGTGTTCTCTTTTTAGATGGTGGAAAGCTCGTAGAAGATAGTAATCCGGAAGAGTTTTTTACAGCACCAAAAAGTGACCGTGCAAAAGAATTTTTGCAAAAGATATTGTAATATGTGAAGGGTACGTGAATAATAGGTAGAAAAGGATGACATTGCGTCATCCTTTTTTTATACTATTTTTAAATACATTTATACATATAGGAGTAATGATATGTTTAAAATTGGATATAGAACAGTGAAAACAGCGCTTGGAACGGGAGCGGCAGTTTTTATTGCTCAGTTATTAGGATTAGAATTTTATAGTTCAGCTGGTATTTTAGTCATTTTATGTGTGCAAAATACGAAACGAAAATCCGTTCAAGTATCGTTGCACCGTTTTTTAGCTTGTGTATTATCAATGGTATTTGCGTTTTGTATTTTTGAAACGATTGGTTATACACCACTTGCGATTAGCGTATTACTGCTTACCTTTATTCCAACTGCAGTTATGTGCAAAATTCAAGAAGGGATTGTCACGAGTTCGGTTATCGTTATGCATCTGTATTCATTAAAGCAAATTACATGGTCTATAGTTGGTAATGAAATTGCTATATTAACGATTGGAATTAGTGTCGCTTTATTAGTAAACATGTACATGCCAAGCAGTGAGAATAAACTGAAAGAGTATCAAGGAAAAATAGAAGAGCATTTCAGAACGATTTTGTTTGAAATGGTCGTTTATTTACGGAATCGAGATAGTAATTGGAGTGGGGCCGAATTAATTGAAACAGAAATGATGCTGAAAGAAGCGAAAGATTTATCATTTAAAAAACTTGAGAATGAATTTATGCGTGAAGATGACTATTATTATCGGTATTTTGATATGCGTATGCAACAATTTGAAATTTTGGAGCGCATGATACCATTAGCTGCATCACTATCTTGGACGTATGAACAAGCTGATATGATTGCAGACGTAATTGAAAATATAGGGAATTCTATTCGACCTGAAAGTACAGGGGTCATTTCGTTAAGACAACTTCAAGAAATGCGAGAAGTATTTAGAGAAATGCCTTTACCAGTCTCGCGAGAAGAATTTGAAATACGTGCAAAACTTGTTCAACTTGTTTATGAGATGGAGCAATATTTACTCATTAAAAGTCGTTTTAAGGGAAAGGATAATATAAAAGAACTTATTTAGAAGGTAGGAACTATATATGCCGTATCTTCTTTCTTTATTATTATGTCTTTCTCTATCACCGATCTGGCCTCTTGGTGATAACCCACGTGCTGGAGATCCTTTTATAATTGTAAATAAAGCAACGAATAAACTAGCTTATATCGATGATGGGAAGATCCAAAAGGTTTTTCCAGTAGCGACAGGGAAAACAAATGAATTAACCCCAGAAGGAACCTTTGACATTGTATTGAAGGCGAAGGATCCCTATTATATTGCGAAGGATATTCCTGGGGGCTCTCCCAAAAATCCACTTGGATCGAGATGGATGGGATTTAATGCAAGAGGAACGGATGGAAGTAAGTATGGGATACACGGGACAAACCAACCTAGTTCAATTGGAAAATATATTTCGCAAGGATGTATAAGAATGAAGAAACATGATGTGGAATATTTGTTTGATCGTATTCCAATTGGAACGAAAGTATCGATTGTGAAATCGAAAAAAACATTTCAGCAATTGGCGAAGGAAAAAGGGGCCATAGTATTTGGAAAAGTCAACGGAACGGTTGGCTTTTTCTTTTATTATAAGTTGTCTTGACATGTGTACATAACCATGCGTTAATGAGAATATATAAAGATAATTGAGTAAAGGGGTTGCTCATATGTATTTAAATCCAAAAATTTCTTACATGCAGTTTTGTGTTGGTTTTCTATTTGTTATTACATTCATATTGGCAACTTTTAATATATGTTCTTACGTTGTAGCGATTGTATTTATGGCATTACTCAATCTTACTTTTGTTATTGGGGCATTTCAGCAGAAACAATATACAAGTTTTGTAATAGCACTTGTAATGGCCTTTTCCTTTAGCATTGTAGCAATTGTAATATATATAAAATAAAATGTTCATTACAAGATAGACTATCTCGATTTCGAGATGGTCTATTTTGTATGTGTAAGCAGTAAAAAAAGGACGAGTGAATCGTCCTTTTTACCAAAACATACTTGCGCCAGTAAGTAATGTTGTTACAAGCATAGAAATTAGCATTATATAAACCATAATTTTTTGAGCTTTTTTATGCATCGTTAAACCTCCTTGCAAATCAGTACAATTTCATTGTAACGAGAAATGAAATTGTGGACAAGGGGAGAGAAAGGACAAAATTCGGGAAGGGGGTGCAAAATATTACAGGAAATTTGAGCATACGTAGAGAATATGTTAAAAGATAGATTATTAATTTTTTTTATGCAAGCTGAAGAATGGAGATACAATGATGAAAATATACGAGACAGATCGTTTACATTTAAGAGAAATTGATGAGTCGTATGCGGAAAAAGTTCTTCAATATTACGATAGAAATCGTGAATTTTTAAAAGCGTGGGAAGAGTATAGACCGGAGGGGTTTTTCACGTTAGATTATCAAAAGAAAAAGTTACAAAAGGATAGAAAAGAGTTCGCGGAAGGCAAGATTATCAGGCTTTGGATTTTTAAAAAGGGTGATGATACAAAAATTATTGGATGTATTTCATTTAATCTAATTGTTCGCGGAATTTATCAATCTTGTGTACTCGGTTATAAATTAGATAAGGAAGAATTGAATAAAGGTTACACAACAGAAGCGCTTAGAAAAGCAATTCAAGTTACCTTTGAAGAATTTCATTTACATCGTATAGAAGCACCAATTATGCCACGAAATTTAGCATCTATACAAGTAGTGACGAAGATAGGATTTCAATATGAAGGTGTATCTCGAAAAATGCTAATGGTAAATGGCATCTGGGAAGATCATATGCGCTGGGTATTGTTAAACGAGTAATAGAAGGCAGATGGGTATCATGTGTTAACCATCTGTTTTTTGTCTTGTATTTCGAAACTTTTGCGAAATTCTGTTATAATTAATGTTGTTACATACATAATGGTAGTGCAGGAGGCGCAGTCTTATGATTAATCAAGAACGTTTAGTAAATGAATTTATGGAGTTAGTACAAGTAGATTCTGAAACAAAATTTGAAGCAGAAATTTGCAAAGTGTTAACAGAGAAATTTACTGCTTTAGGTGTAGAAGTATTTGAGGATGACACGATGGGTGTGACTGGTCATGGTGCAGGTAACTTAATTTGTACTTTACCAGCAACAAAAGACGGTGTTGATACAATTTATTTCACTTCTCATATGGATACAGTAGTTCCTGGTAATGGAATTAAGCCTTCTATTAAAGATGGATATATCGTATCAGATGGTACTACAATTTTAGGAGCCGATGACAAAGCTGGATTAGCATCTATGTTTGAAGCAATTCGTGTCTTAAAAGAGAAAAACATTCCTCATGGTAAAATTGAATTTATTATTACAGTTGGAGAAGAATCTGGTCTTATTGGCGCAAAAGCGTTAGATCGCGAGCGCATTACAGCAAAATATGGTTATGCATTAGATAGTGATGGAAAAGTTGGTGAAATTGTAGTTGCAGCGCCAACACAAGCGAAAGTGAATGCGATTATTCGCGGGAAAACAGCTCATGCTGGCGTAGCACCAGAAAAAGGTGTATCTGCAATTACTATCGCAGCAAAAGCAATCGCAAAGATGCCACTTGGTCGTATCGATTCTGAAACAACTGCAAATATTGGACGTTTTGAAGGTGGTACACAAACAAATATCGTTTGCGATCATGTTCAAATCTTTGCAGAAGCTCGTTCTTTAATAAATGAGAAAATGGAAGCACAAGTTGCAAAAATGAAAGAAGCATTTGAAACAACTGCAAAAGAAATGGGTGGTCATGCAGACGTTGAAGTAAACGTTATGTATCCAGGATTTAAGTTTGCTGCTGGCGATCACGTTGTAGAAGTTGCGAAACGTGCAGCTGAAAACATTGGTCGTACGCCTTCTCTTCACCAAAGTGGTGGCGGAAGTGATGCGAACGTAATCGCAGGACATGGTATCCCAACAGTTAACTTAGCAGTTGGTTATGAAGAAATTCATACAACAAATGAAAAAATTCCTGTTGAAGAATTAGCGAAAACAGCAGAATTAGTTGTAGCTATTATCGAAGAAGTAGCGAAGTAAGTAATAAAGTCAAAAAGACGTGTGAACCAATTATGGTTTACACGTCTTTTTTTATTTTGATTCAATTGCTTTCACAAGGCGGATAAGCCAATATAAGAAGACCCACGGAAGTACATAAGTTGTTGCAAAACGTATGAAATGAGAGAAGATTCCTAAAGCGTAAATGTTAATGTTAAAAAGGGGAAGTAACAAATAATTAATCGCAAGGATTACTATAATAATAATAAATACATAATTGAGTTTATTATGTTGTTTCATAACGATTCACCTCCTTTACAATAATATCCATTTGTTACGTACAGTATAGCAAAAAATAGATAGAGAAAAGCCAATAATTATTATAACGTGTAAAGAAATTTGATATAATGAAGGAACAAATGTTCTTTAAGGGGTGAGTAGTATGCGAGAAATGTATCCGAAAAATGGACGTGTTATTTTACATGTAGATATGAATTGTTTTTTCGCATCTGTCGAAATTGCTCATGACCCATCATTACAAGGAAAGCCATTAGCGATTGCGGGGAATGAAAAAGAGAGAAAAGGGATTATCATAACATGTAGTTATGAGGCGAGAGAATATGGAATACGTACGACGATGCCTCTATGGGAAGCGAAGCGATTATGCCCGCAATTAGTTGTGAGGCACCCTAATTTTACATTATATCGAGAAGCTTCATTTCAAATGTTTCAAATTCTTTCCCGTTTTACAGAAAAAATACAACCGTTTTCTATAGATGAAGGGTATTTAGATATTACAGATTGCTATGCGCTCGGTTCGCCTCTTGAAATAGCGAAGATGATTCAACAAGCGTTACTAACAGAGTTACAGCTTCCATGTAGCATTGGGATTGCCCCAAACCTTTTCCTAGCAAAGACTGCTTCAGATATGAAAAAACCTCTTGGAATTACAGTACTTCGAAAACGTGATATCCCAGAAATTATTTGGCCACGATCAGTTGCAGAGATGCATGGAATCGGAGAGAAAACAGCTGAAAAACTAAAAGACATTCATATACATACAATTGAACAGTTAGCAAAAGGAGACGAGCATATCATTCGCGCTAAAATTGGAAAGCACGGTGTTGATTTACAAAAACGTGCAAAAGGTATGGATGACAGGGAAGTTGATCCGAATCAAATGGGACAACATAAAAGCGTTGGAAATTCGATGACTTTCTCAAAGGATATGGACGAAGAAAAAGAATTACTTGATATGTTAGAAAGATTATCGAAATCAGTAAGCAAAAGACTACAAAAACGAACTCTCGTTAGTTATAACATTCAAATTATGATTAAATACCATGATCGTCGCACGGTAACACGGAGTAAACAATTGAAAAATGCAATATGGGAAGAACGGGTTATTTTCCAAGCAGCATCACGTTTATGGAAGCAACACTGGGATGGTGATTCTGTTCGTCTGTTAGGTGTTACAGCTACTGAATTAGAGTGGAAGACAGAATCAGTGAAACAGTTAGATTTGTTTTCATTCGAAGAAGATGCGAAAGAAGAGCCGTTACTTGCTGTTATTGATCAAATTAATGAAAAGTATGGAACACCTCTTTTACAGAGAGGTAGTCAATTATTGCGTCAGCAAGAAAAGTCGTTTCAGCAAAAATTAGAAAATAAGTTTATGTAGAAGGTTTTAGAGATTTAAACCCTTCTTTTTTAGATGGAAGAGAGGATCCAGCCATTCGATGTCTCCATTGTCTTTCCATTCCGATGCAAGCTCCTACAATAATTGCTATAAATAACCTTAATACGATGTCATACCATATCATCATGGTTACCTCCATACATATAAGTACATGTTATATTTTTTGAGAATGAGTGAGAAATACCCACTCATTCTCATTTTTACAACCAGCTGTGGAATTTTTTAATATAAAGCTTTTTCAGGAATTGTGTTAAGAAAGCATAACCTAATAATATTCCTATGAGCCACGGGAAGTAGCTTAGTGGTAATGCTTGTAAACCAATTGCTGCACCAAGTGGTGAGAATGGAATGTAAATTCCGATTGCCATAATACAAGCGGTTAATATAAGAACTGGTATTGATGCTGTACTTTGAATGAACGGAATTTTCTGTGTTCTAATCATATGGACAATTAATGTTTGAGTTAGCAACCCAACGACAAACCAACCAGATTGGAATAGCGATTGTTCTCCAGGTGTATTTGCACCGAACACATTCCACATGACAACGAATGTGATAATATCGAATATAGAGCTAATTGGACCGATGCAAATAATGAAGTTACGCAAGTTTGCAGTATCCCATTTTCTAGGCTTCTCTAGAAATTCCTTATCCATTTTATCCCATGGGATTGAAAGCTGTGAAATATCATAAAGTAAGTTTTGAATTAAGAGATGAATTGCAAGCATCGGTAAAAATGGAATGAAAGCACTTGCCACTAATACACTAAATACATTTCCAAAGTTAGAGCTAGCTGTCATTTTTATATATTTTAAAATATTGCCGAAAGTAGTGCGTCCTTCTAAAATACCTGCTTCTAATATAGTTAAACTTTTTTCAAGTAAAATAATATCGGAAGATTCTTTTGCAATGTCAGTAGCAGTATCAACAGATATTCCAACATCAGCATCACGTAGTGCAACGGCATCGTTAATACCATCCCCCATATAACCTACAGTATGACCATTACCTTGCAATACGCGAATGATGCGGGACTTTTGCATTGGATTTAGTTTTGCGAACACTGTTGTTTCTTCTGCCAGTGTTGCTAATGTTTTATCTGGTAAAGAATCAATTTCGTAACCGAGGACAGGCTCACCTATATTTAATCCCACTTCTTTACAAACTTTTTTTGTAACAATTTCGTTATCGCCTGTTAAGATTTTCACTTGTACGCCATGTTTTTGCAATGCTTGAATTGCAGAAGCAGCAGATGGTTTAGGTGGATCTAAAAAGCCGATATATCCAGTAAGGATCATAGCGGATTCATCTTGTACTGCATAAGCTTTATGATAAGGTTTGTTATCGTTCTTGTATGCTACAGCGATGACACGCATTCCTTCACTATTTAAAGTTTCGCTAAGATGTTTTACATTTACTCTCATTTCTTCAGTGAGAGGGACAATTTGTCCATCAACTTCAGTGTAGTTACAAATTGATAAAATTTCTTCTACGGCACCTTTACAAACCATTGTATGTTCACCTAAAATATTTTTCACGATGACAGACATGCGACGCCGAGCAAAATCGAATGGAATTTCATCTAGCTTTTGAAAAGCTGATGGATCAAATTTATGGTTCTCCTCTGTATGTTCAATAACAGCTTTATCTATTAAATTTTTCAATCCAGTTTGATAGAAGCTATTTAAATAGGCAAAGTGTAATACACGATCGCATTCATTTCCGTTAGGATCTAAATGACGAACTAGGACAACTTTATCTTCTGTTAAAGTTCCAGTTTTATCTGTGCAAAGAATGTTCATAGCACCTAAGTTTTGAATTGAGTTGAGCTGTTTTACAATTACTTTTTGTTTAGACATGTTCACGGCGCCTTTAGCTAAATTAGCAGTTACAATCATTGGCAGCATTTCAGGTGTAAGGCCAACTGCAACAGCAATAGCAAAGAAAAAAGCTTCTTGCCAATCTCCTTTTGTGAATCCATTAATGAGAAGGACAATGGGTGCCATAATAAGCATGAATGTGATTAAGAGCCAACTTACTTTGTTTACGCCTTTATCAAAGTTTGTTTCTGCACGTTTTCCGATAACCTTTTTTGCTAAAGAGCCGAAATACGTATCCGTACTAGTTGAAACAACAACAGCTTTTGCGCTACCGCTAACAATATTTGTACCCATAAAGCAAAGGTTTTCCATATCGAGCGGATTGTAATTTTTTTTCATGTTTTTCGGTAATATATGTTTATTTTCCGTATGGTAGCAGTTTTCGTATTTTTCTACAGGAAGTGCTTCCCCGGTTAAAGAAGACTGATTAACAAATAAATCTTTTGCGGATAAAATACGCACATCAGCTGGCACGATATCACCAGCTGAAAGTGAAATAATATCGCCAGGTACAAGTTCTTCAATTGGAATTTCTGTTGTGTAATTTCGATTTAAATTTGTTACGTTTTTTGTTTCGTGTACAAATCCATCTATTCTAAAGACACTCGCAGTTGTTCGAACCATAGCCTTTAACTTATCCGCCGCTTTCTGAGAGCGGAATTCTTGTAAAAAGCGAATCTTTGTACTTAGCAGTACCATTACAGATACGACAATTGTTCCTTGTATATCATCTGTGAAAAAAGAGAGTGCTCCAAGAGCTAACAAAACAAAAATAAATGGATTTTTAAATGCCAGCAGAAATTGAATGTACCACGGCAATGTTTTATTATGAGCGATTTCGTTCGGACCATATAAAGAAAGTCTACGAGACGCTTCTTGTTTAGAGAGTCCATCTTGTGTTGTTTCTAAGAGTTTTAACGCAGAGTTTACATCCTGTGTTGCAACTTCCACTAATAATTCGTTATTTGCTTTCATGCTATCTTGATCGTAAGCATGCTTCGTTTCTTGTTTTTGTAAATTTAACATTGGTAGTTCCTCCTTTTCATGAAGGAGGAAACAATCTGTTACTCGACTATTTAAAATTGGGAGGAACAGCTTCTTTCCTACCTACATGATGAAATATAAATGTAAAACATATGGGTATCTGGGCCGAATCATCACTTGCCACTGTTCCTCACCTCCGTACAATTAGTAGTTTCTGGTGCATAAAGATATAAAAAAGACCTTTACTCAAAACGAGTAAAGGTCTGAATTCGTAGTCAAAAAGAGTCAACAACAAAGACTGTTAGTAAACATAGATAAAAACAGTTTTTGTGTATGACAAAATATACGCACCTCTCCCTCGTTGAGTTTTAGCACTGTATAGCATAGGTACTGAAACCAGCTACGTTAAAAAAGGCCTTCATTCCGACCTTTCCTGTTGACCCATTGGCGTCTCTCGACATTTTTGGGCAGCAGCGTTTCTCTATACAGGAGCCTCACCTAACAGAGACCATATTCAATTACACGTTGAATATTAGCACTGTAAAATCGTAGTGTCAATATCTTTTTAATCTATTTTTCCGAAAAATCAAATAGATTTATGATGGCTATATAGTAGGAAATAAGCGGAGTTTTTTGAAATAAGGCGGGAAAATAAATACTTTAATGAACATAAATAAAAAGCACTGATTACAGTACTTTTTATTATAGATTATGAGATTGTAGGATTTTCAAAAATAACAATTTCTGAGTTACTTGTTGTTGAAACGCGTTGTGCGTAATATGTTAAAGCTGAAGAAATATATGTTGGTAACGAATCATTTGTATGTGATGTTGTATATTCATGGATTAATTCTTTTAAAGTCGTCCATTCTAATTGTGCTGGGTGATCAGAAACGAAAGAACTTACCCAGCGATCAAATGAAGATGAAAAATCAGTTTGTAAACGAAATACTTCTTTCATAATAAAACGCTCCCTTAAAATGTAGTACAATCATTTTACCACAAAATACGAACGATAGCTAAAATTTTTAAGTATAATGTTCGTGTTATATAGTTGTCTAGATGATTGGTTATGCAAATTCAATTTGCCATTTGAAATAACATTCCGTAAGATGAAAGATAGATTATATAAAGAGCTGGAGGAAAGAAAGTGGAATTTGTATTTTTAGGAACTGGTGCAGGTGTTCCTTCAAAAGGAAGGAATGTTTCAGCAATTGCTTTGCAGTTGTTAGAAGAACGAGGACAGACTTGGTTATTTGACTGTGGCGAGGCGACGCAACATCAAATACTACATACGTCTGTACGTCCACGCCGCATTGAAAAAATATTTATTACGCATTTACATGGCGATCATATTTTTGGATTGCCGGGTTTATTGGGTAGCCGTTCGTTTCAAGGTGGAACAACAAAATTAACAGTGTACGGACCAAAAGGAATTAAACAATTTATTGAAGTGGCATTATTAGTAAGTACGACACATGTTAAATATCCACTTGAAATCGTTGAGATTACGGAAGAAGGTATTGTGTTTGAGGATAATGAATTTTGTGTAGAAACAAAAAGGTTATCACATGGAATTGAATGCTTCGGATATCGAATTGTAGAGAAAGATATACAGGGAGCTCTTTTAGTGGATAAGTTACTGGGAATGGGTGTGAAACCTGGTCCCGTTTTTAAACGCTTAAAAGATGGTGAAGTAGTTGAATTAGAGAATGGCACAGTGTTAGATGGAAAAGATTTTATTGGCCCGCCTCAAAAAGGAAGAGTTATTACAATTTTAGGCGATACACGATATTGCGAAGCGAGCAGAGAGCTTGCGCAAGATGCTGACGTACTTGTTCATGAAGCGACTTTTGCGGCAGAAGATGAACAACAAGCGTATGATTATTTTCATTCCACATCTAAGCAAGCTGCGAGTATTGCACTTCAGGCAAATGCAAAACGCTTAATATTGACTCATATTAGTTCTCGTTATCAAGGAGATACATATAAGGAATTATTGAAAGAGGCAAGAGAGCTATTTTCTAATACAGAAATAGCTACGGATTTAAAATCATTTCCAGTAGAAAGATAATAATGTTGTGAAAACATGGTGACGATAGGTTGCCATTTTTTTTATTTCTAAAAAAAATTAAAAATAAAACTGTTATCATTTTATTTTTATATAGGATGACACAGAAAGTTTTAATGATGTGAAGATATAGGATAAAAATACATAATACCGATTATTTAGAAAAACTGTTATATAAGTCAGACGACATACGAGTGGTACAAGTAGCGGAAATGGATTTTTATTCAGAACTTTTAAAATTTATTAAAAGTAAGCGTTTTATTAAAAACAAGCTATAATGAGGGCAGATTATAATTTATTGTAGGCTACACGCGTTTTAGCCATTTTTCATAACAAGTGAAGTTGACTAAATCGTGAGAGAGCAACATGGAAATTATAATAGGAAGGATATTACTATTATTTGTACTAAGTCTTTTTTCACTTTTTAGCTTTAAAACATCAAAAGGTATGAAAGCAATGGGAGTTTCACTTGTTTATGCTATGCTTGTAAGGGGTTCTGTGTTAAACTTTGGATTGCTACCAGACTTTATTGTGGACTATCTTATATTATTTTTAAATGCAGGTAATGCTAAGTTTCTTATTTATTATTATAACTGGTATTATTTCAGGATATATTGCTTCACTGTTATTCAAAAACTATCCAATTCTTACAGCGGAACAAATTCGTGGTACGACTGGAACAGCAACCGATTCGGTAGCTTAATAGAATAGTAAATAATTTTTTCATAGAGGTTTAGGGGGAGTTATGATGAAGTATCGCTCAGTGTTTGATATTATTGGTCCGGTTATGATTGGTCCATCAAGTTCACATACAGCAGGCGCGGCAAGAATGGGGCAAGTTGCTCGTCAGCTGTTTCGTCATGAACCAGAGAGAGTTAGCATTTCATTATATGGTTCATTTGCAAAAACATACCGTGGTCACGGTACGGATGTAGCGCTAATCGGTGGAATACTAGGATTTGAAACAGATGATTTACGTATTCCAAGTGCGTTAGATATTGCAAAAGAACGCGGGATTGAAGTGGAATTCATTGAAGAAGATGCAAATGCTCCGCATCCAAATACAGCGAAAATTCGTCTGTATAAAGGTGAAGAGGAAATTGAAGTTGTTGCTTGCTCAATTGGTGGCGGTAAAATTGAAGTTGTAGAATTAAACGGATTCGATCTTCAATTAACAGGCACGAGTCCAGCACTACTTATTGTAAATAACGATCGCTTTGGTGCTATCGCAGCTGTAGCTTCAATCCTTGCTAAGCATGAGATTAACATAAGTACAATGAGTGTTTCTCGTAAAGAAAAAGGAAGAAGAGCGCTTATGGTCATTGAAACAGATGAATTATTAGCAGATGAAGTAATTGCGGAAATAAATGGGCAACAAAATATTTGTCAAGTAACTATTATGGATTAATTGCAGGGGGGACACACCATGTTTCGGAACGCAGCGGAACTAGTGGCGCAAGCTAAAGAGCAAAATGTAAAAATCGCAGAAATTATGATTCAATGTGAAATGCAAACAAGAAATATCTCACGTGAAGAAGTAATTGCTGGAATGGAAAAGAACTTAGTCGTGATGGAACAAGCAGTAGAACGCGGTATTCGTGGTGTAAAATCACCGACTGGTTTAACTGGCGGGGATGCTGTGAAAGTCCAAGCGTATATGCAGAGTGGGAAAGGTTTATCTGGAGATACGATTTTGGACGCAGTGAGTAAAGCTGTTGCGACAAATGAAGTAAATGCGGCGATGGGAATTATTTGTGCAACACCAACAGCAGGATCTGCTGGAACAGTGCCAGGTGTACTGTTTGCACTGCAAGAAAAATTACAGCCGACACGCGAAGAAATGATTGAATTTTTATTTACAGCAGGAGCTTTCGGTATGGTTGTTGCGAATAATGCTTGTATTTCTGGCGCGGCAGGAGGTTGCCAAGCTGAAGTAGGTTCAGCAAGTGGAATGGCAGCTGCAGCAGCAGTTGAGATGGCTGGTGGAACACAAGATCAAGCAGCTACAGCGATGGCGATTTCATTAAAGAATATGCTTGGTTTAGTATGTGATCCTGTTGCAGGGCTTGTAGAAGTACCTTGTGTAAAACGTAATGCAGCAGGAGCTGCGAATGCCATGATTTCAGCTGATTTATCATTAGCTGGTGTAACTAGTACAATTCCATGTGATGAAGTCATTGAGGCGATGTTTAGAATTGGACAAACGATGCCAGTAGCACTTCGTGAAACAGCAGAAGGTGGCCTTGCAGCAACACCGACAGGTCGTCGTTTGCAAGAAGAGATTTTTGGTAAGAGTAATAACTAAAAGCATATCATATGATTAAAGTAAAGACGGAGCTCAAATAAAGTTGAGCTCCGTTTTTTATTTTTCTTTTGCTATTTCTTCTAATGTTTTTCCAAGATCGTGTGATCGTTTCGTTGCTTGTGTAATACATGAGATTAATGCTTGTTGAAAATTATGCTCCTTTAATACTTCAATACCTGCTTCAGTTGTTCCGCCAGGAGAAGTAATTTCTTTTCGCAAAATAGAAGGGTGTTTTTCGCTTGCTTTTAGCATTTCAGCAGAACCAATCATCGTCTGAAGAATAAGAGATTTTGCAACATCTTCTTTTAAACCAATTTTTTTTGCTGCCTCTTCCAGTGCCTCTACCACGTAATAAATATAAGCTGGTCCACTTCCAGATAATGCAGTGATAGCATGCATATCTTCTTCTTCTACAACAGAGACGAGACCAATCGTTTCAAATAAAGATGTTGCAGTGCGAATATGTTCCTCCGTTGTGTGTTCTGAAGGTGAGATAGCGGTAGCGGATTTTAAAATGGCTGCAGATGTATTTGGCATTGCACGAATAATCGGAACGTCTTTTTGAAGTAGGTTTCTAATTGAATGAGTAGAAACACCTGCTAATAACGAAATAATAAGCAAGTCATTATTTATGTATTCTTTAAGAGGAATAACCGCTTCTGCGACATCTTTTGGCTTCATAGCTAGAAAAAGAATATTCGCATCAGCAAGTAATTCCTTTTTATTATGTGTACCTTTGACACCGTATTTTTTATGTAACTCCTGTAATCTTGTCTCGTTAGAACGATTACTTACAGTGACGTGTTCTCCCTTAACAACATTTGCGTTTAATAAGCCACCAATAATCGCTTCGGCAATAGAGCCTGCACCGAGAAAGGAAATGTTTTGCATAGACATGATGTGCCTCCTTTAAATTTGGTTAGAAATACTTATAAATGTACATACATTCGTTTTTTTATGGAAAAGACCTCTTTTTATCTGAAAATAATGACAAATTTATAGGGAAGTTGTAAACTGAAGAGGTATTCATTTTTGAACCGGAAAAAGACAGGGGGGCTAAGCATGACGGCGATTCATCGAATGGAGATTCCTGTTCCATTTGCAGTTGAGACAGTGAATGTGTTTTTAGTTGAGGGAGAAACATTAACGTTAATTGATACAGGGACAAATACAGAAGAAGCAAAGAAAGCACTAGAAAGTCAATTAGGTGCATTAGGATATAAGATAGAAGATATTGAAACGGTAGTGATTACGCATCACCATGCGGATCATTGCGGACTTTTAAATACATTTTCTGAAAAAGTAAAGATTATCGGACATCCTTGGAATGAACCGTGGATTACACAAAATGCTGAATTTTTAAAGAGGTATCATGAATTTTTTAAAGAGACAGCCTTGCAGTTCGGCGTTCCAGCAGTATTTCTGAATGGTGAGGCATTATTGACGACGAAGACACTTAAATATTCTTGTAATAGATCGTTAACACATACTGTGAGAGAGGGAGATCGTATAGATTCGTTACCTGGATTTACAGTGATTGAAACCCCGGGTCATGCTTCCACTCATATTTCATTATATAGAGAATCTGATGGAATATTAATTGGTGGGGATGCTCTCATTAGTCATATTTCTTCAAATCCAATATTAGAACCACCATATGAAGGGCAAACAGAAAGAGCGCATCCTTTATTGCAGTACAATCAAACGTTAAAACGTTTAAGTGAAATGAATATTTCACGGATTTTATCAGGGCATGGGGAAGATGTTCTGAATGTGAAACAACTTATTGAAACAAGATTACAAAAGCAAGAGACACGTGCTTTTAAAGTGCTTGAACTATTAAAGGAAAAGCCAATGACAGCATTTGAGGTGTGTGTAAAACTATTTCCGGTATTATATAAAGAGCAATTACCACTTACTATCTCAGAAACTGTTGGACAATTAGACTTTTTAGCATATAATCAACAGGTGATGATTGATGAATCTTCACAACAATTGATTTATTATGCAAAGTAGGTGACAGCAATGACGGGACGTTTACAAGAAAAAGTAATCGTCATTACAGGTGCTTCTAGTGGAATTGGAGAGCAAGTTGCAATGCAGGTTGCAGAGCAAGGGGCGACGCCGGTATTAATGGCTCGAACAGAAGAGAAGCTACAAGCATTAGCAGACAAAATTAAAGTAACGTATAATACGCCTTGCTATTACTATGTATTAGATGTAAGTGAAGAAACGGAAGTACAATCTGTTTTTTCAAAGGTATTACAAGAAGTAGGACGTATTGATATATTGGTAAATAATGCTGGGTTTGGTATCTTTAAAACGTTTGAAGATGCTTCAATGGATGAAGTAAAGGATATGTTTCAAGTAAATGTATTTGGATTAGTAGCTTGTACGAAAGCGGTATTACCTAATATGGTAAAAAGGAACGAAGGACAAATTATTAATATTGCTTCATTGGCTGGAAAAATTGCAACTCCGAAGTCGAGTGCTTATGCAGCAACAAAACACGCTGTATTAGGATTTACGAATAGTTTACGTATGGAGTTATCTAACACAAATGTGTATGTAACAGCAATTAACCCAGGACCGATAGAAACGAACTTTTTTGAAATAGCCGATCAATCAGGTACATATGTGAAAAATATGGGACGTTACATGTTAAAACCAACATATGTAGCAGAACAAATCGTAAAGACGATGCAAACGAAAAAACGTGAAGTAAACTTGCCGAAGTGGATGGGAATGGGGCCAAAGCTCTACGCATTATTCCCAGGTTTATTTGAACGCGTTGCAGGCAAATCATTAAGTAAAAAATAGGAGATTTCCATATG
This sequence comes from Bacillus sp. FSL R12-0074, assembly GCF_038005725.1. Classification (NCBI taxonomy): domain Bacteria; kingdom Bacillati; phylum Bacillota; class Bacilli; order Caryophanales; family Bacillaceae; genus Bacillus; species Bacillus sp. FSL R12-0074. The sequence continues at coordinate 4,072,207 of NZ_JBBOTR010000001.1, read as the reverse complement.
GAAATCTCCTATTTTTTATTTTCCAGTCACATAATCGTAAACGATATCCTCAACAGCCTCGTATACATCAATTTCAGTATTTGAATGAATTATCATTTGAATATGTTTAATTAGCATTTCCTGATCCTCTTTTGAAACAGGATTACATTGATATTGCCGAAAACTTTTTATAATCATTTTCTCAATTAATTTTTTATTCATGTTTTTCCCCGCCTGTATGTATACATGTATTGTTTTATTGTACTTGAAGTGAAATGAAAATACTACTATGCACTATTTTTGCATAAAAATCCACTTATGTATATTGCTTTTATAGCAAGATTAATATTTTGAAGTTTTTAAAAATTATAAATATTTAATTGACTTTATAATTATGCAATATTATAATCAAACTTAATTTAAAGAATAGATATGAGGAGGCGCTTATGAAAGTCGCAATTATTGGAGCAACTGGATATGGAGGTATTGAGTTAATTCGGTTATTAGAGCAACATCCATATTTTTCGATAGCATCTCTCCATTCTTTTTCACAAGTCGGTGAATTTATAACAAATGTATACCCGCATTTTCGAAATGTTCTTGTCCATACGTTACAAGAAATTGATGCGGAGAAAATAGAGAAGGAAGCTGAAATTGTATTTTTAGCAACCCCAGCGGGAGTATCGGCAGAGTTAACACCAAAATTATTGGCAGTAGGTTTAAAAGTAATTGACCTATCTGGAGACTTTCGTATGATAGATCCCTCGTTATATGAATTGTGGTATAAAAGGCCAGCTGCACAGGAAGAACTTCTTAGGAAAGCAGTATATGGATTAAGTGAATGGAAAAGGCCTGAGATCCAAAATGCAAATTTAATTGCAAACCCAGGATGTTTTGCTACAGCTGCATTATTAGCGGTAGCGCCGTTAGTACGTAGCGGCATGATTGAAGAAGCTTCGATTATTATTGATGCGAAATCAGGAGTATCTGGAGCGGGCAAAACGCCAACAACAATGACTCACTTTCCTGAGTTATACGATAACTTACACATTTATAAAGTTAATCAGCATCAGCACGTTCCTGAGATTGAGCAAATGCTTGCAGAGTGGAATCGTGAAACGAAGCCAATCACGTTTAGTACACATTTAATACCGATATCACGAGGGATTATGATTACACTTTATGCGAAAGTGAAAAAGGAAATGAAAATAGAGCAACTTCAAAAGTTGTATGAAGAAACGTATGAATACTCAGCTTTCGTTCGAGTTCGCCCGCAAGGAGAATTTCCAAGTCCGAAAGAAGTAAGGGGCTCAAATTATTGTGATATTGGGATAGCTTACGATGAAAGAACAGAAAGAGTTACGGTCGTTTCTGTTATAGACAATATGATGAAAGGTGCGGCAGGGCAAGCAGTTCAAAATGCAAATTTATTAGCGGGACTAGAAGAGACAACGGGTTTACAGCATATGCCGCTTTATCCATAAGGGGGAAATTATGATTAAAGCATCGTCTATTACAAAATTAGCAAATGGTTCAATTGTTACACCAAAAGGCTTTTTGGCAATCGGTACTGCAAATGGTCTGAAAAAGGTGAAAAAGGATATGGGTGCAATCGTTTGTGAGGTACCAGCATCATGTGCCGCTGTGTATACAACAAATCAAATACAAGCAGCGCCGTTGCAAGTAACGAAGGATAGCATAGCAGCAGAAGGGAAATTACAAGCAATTGTTGTAAATAGCGGCAATGCAAATGCTTGTACGGGGATGAAAGGATTGCAAGATGCTTATGAGATGCGAACATTAGGAGCGGAACACTTTGGAGTAAAAGAAAAGTACGTCGCAGTCGCTTCAACAGGTGTAATTGGAGTACCTTTACCGATGGATATCATTCGAAAGGGAATTGAATCTCTTGTGCCAACAAAGGAAGTAAGTGAAGCTTATTCTTTTTGTGAAGCAATTTTAACGACAGATCTTATAACGAAAGAAACTTGCTATGAGATGATAATTGATGGGGAAGCAGTGATCATTGCTGGGGTCGCAAAAGGATCAGGGATGATCAAACCGAATATGGCAACGATGCTTAGTTTTATTACAACAGACGCCAATATAGAGCATGAAGTATTGCAAACAGCATTATCACAAATTACGAATCATACGTTTAATCAAATTACGGTGGACGGAGATACTTCTACAAATGATATGGTCATCGCTATGGCAAGTGGATTATCAGAAACGAAAACGATGAATATGGAACATGAAGACTGGGAAACTTTCGTAGTTGCTTTACAAAAGGTATGTGAAGATTTAGCGAAAAAAATTGCACAAGATGGTGAAGGTGCTACGAAGTTAATAGAAGTAAACGTGTTAGGGGCTAGAACAAATGAAGAAGCAAAGAAAATTGCAAAACAAATAGTCGGTTCCAGTCTTGTGAAAACAGCGATATACGGTGAGGACCCAAATTGGGGACGAATTATTAGTAGTACTGGACAGAGTGAAGTAATTATTAACCCAAATACAATTGATATCACTCTTCAATCTATCGCCGTATTAAAAAATAGTGAGCCTCAAATGTTTTCTGAAGAGGAAATGACAAAGAAATTACAAGAACATGAAATAAAAATTGATGTGTGTTTACATTTAGGAGATGAAACGGGATCAGCTTGGGGCTGCGACTTAAGTTATGAATATGTGAAAATAAATGCTTGTTATCGTACATAAGGAGAGAGAAGATGAGTGATTATATTGTAGTTAAATGTGGCGGTAGCATGTTGAATCGATTAAATAGTGTCTTTTTTGATTGTATAAAGAAATTGCAAAATAAGTATAAGGTTGTTATTGTCCATGGCGGTGGCCCAGAAATTGATGCCAAGTTAGAAGACGCTAATATCGAGATAGAAAAGAAAGATGGATTAAGAGTAACGCCGAAAGAGGTTATGGATGTTGTTCAAATGGTGCTATGCGGAAGTACGAATAAAAAATTCGTAATGAATTTACAAAAACATGATTTACTTGCGGTGGGGCTTTCAGGATGTGACGGTAATTTACTTCAAGTTCAACCTGTTGGCGAAGCGATAGGATATGTAGGAGAAGTAAGTTATGTAGAAACAGCCCTATTGAAAGGGTTGATAGATATGAATTATATTCCTGTCATTGCCCCAATTGGAATAAATGGTAATGAGGTTTATAACATAAATGCAGATACCGCTGCAGCTGGAATTGCAGCCGCACTATCCGCAAAAGAACTCATTTTTATAACGGACGTAGATGGAGTATTACACGAAGGAAGATTGGTAAAGAAAACGGATGAATATGAAATTCTTACTTTTATAGAACAAGGCGTCATTACAGGTGGAATGATTCCGAAAGTACAGGCGGCACTTACATCGTTAAAAATGGGAGTGAAAAAGGCTAGTATCGTAAATGGTACAAAGGATTTTACTGAGGTTACAGGAGAGTGTGTTGGAACTACGGTAACAAAAGGAGTGAGTATCGTATGACAAGCCATCTTTTTCAAACATATGGAAGAAGAGAAATTGAATTTCTAAAGGGCAATGGGGCGAAAGTTATTGATAAAAGTGGTGAGCAATATTTAGATTTCACTTCTGGTATTGGAGTATGTAACTTAGGACATTGTCATCCTACGGTTGTAAAGGCAGTAGAAAAGCAACTTAGAAATATATGGCATATATCTAACTTATTTACGAACTCCTTACAAGAAGAGGTCGCATCATTATTAACAGAAGATACAGCATTAGATCATGTGTTTTTTTGTAATAGCGGGGCGGAGGCAAATGAAGCGGCTTTAAAGCTAGCACGTAAGCATACTGGAAAATCTCTCGTAGTAACATGTGAGCAATCTTTCCACGGGAGAACATTTGGAACGATGAGTGCAACAGGGCAAGATAAAGTGAAAGAAGGATTCGGTCCATTACTTCCGTCTTTTTTACATATACCATTTAACGACATACGAGCATTAGAGGAAGTAATGAATGAAGAAGTTGCGGCGGTAATGGTAGAAGTTATTCAAGGAGAAGGAGGAGTAATATTAGCTGATCCATCCTTTTTGAAGGAAATTGAAAAACTATGTAATCAGTACAATTCTCTTTTTATTATAGATGAAGTACAAACTGGAATAGGCAGAACAGGAACACTATTCGCTTATGAGCAAATGGGAATAATTCCTGATATCGTTACCATCGCAAAGGCGCTTGGGAATGGTATTCCAGTTGGAGCGATGATTGGCCGAAAAGAACTAGGTTCTTCTTTTACTGCCGGGTCACACGGTTCAACTTTCGGTGGGAATTATATTGCTATGACTGCAGCGAAAGAAGTATTGCAATTCATTAAGGAACAATCGTTTTTTAAAGAGGTACAGGAAAAGGGCGAGTACGTATTAAAGAAATTGCAAGAAGAATTACGACACGTTGAATGTGTTCAAAATATTCGTGGTAAGGGACTTATGATTGGAATCGAATGCAAGCATGAGGTTGCAAATGTCATAGAACAACTAGAAAAAGCAGGACTTCTCGTATTACAAGCAGGGCCTAATGTTATAAGACTATTACCACCACTTATTGTAACGAATGAAGAGCTAGAACAGGCAATATATATGATAAAAAGAGTGGTTTGTACAAAAAATGCATCAATAATATAAGGGGGAAATTTCATGTCAACTGTACAAGTACCGAAATTAAATACGAAAGATCTTTTAACGTTAGAAGAATTGACGCAAGAAGAAATCATTTCTTTAATTGAGTTCGCTATATATTTAAAAAAGAACAAGCAGGAGCCTTTATTACAAGGGAAAATATTAGGTCTCATTTTTGATAAACATTCAACCCGTACTCGCGTTTCTTTTGAAGCAGGAATGGTACAGCTCGGAGGACATGGAATGTTTTTAAGTGGAAAAGAGATGCAAATTGGCAGAGGAGAAACGGTGTCAGATACTGCGAAAGTACTATCTCATTATATTGATGGAATTATGATACGCACATTTTCGCATGCGGATGTAGAGGAGCTTGCAAAAGAGTCCAGTATCCCAGTTATTAACGGTTTAACTGATGATCATCATCCTTGCCAAGCATTGGCAGATTTAATGACGATATATGAAGAAGTTCATACGTTTAAAGGAGTTAAATTAGCTTATGTAGGTGATGGGAATAATGTATGTCATTCACTATTGCTAGCGAGTGCAAAAGTCGGAATAAATATGACTGTTGCAACTCCCGTAGGGTATGAGCCGAATGAAGAAATTGTTAAAAAAGCATTAGCGATTGCTGATGAAACAGGGGCTGAAATTGAAATTTTGCATAATCCTGAATTAGCGGTAAGTGGAGCAGATTTTATTTATACTGACGTTTGGATGAGTATGGGCCAAGAAGGAGAAGCAGAAAAATATACTTTATTCCAGCCTTTCCAAGTAAATAAAGAGCTTGTTATACATGCAAAGCAAACATATCGTTTCCTGCACTGCCTGCCTGCTCATCGTGAAGAAGAAGTAACTGGAGAGATTATAGATGGGCCACAGTCTATCGTTTTTGAACAAGCTGGTAACAGGTTGCACGCGCAAAAAGCTTTATTAGTGAGTTTATTTAAAAATATAGAAGAGCCTTCCTAAAAGGGAGGTTTTTTTATATGGAAATGTCGGATGTATATTTAGTTAATTATCTCTATATCATTTATAATAAAAAGAGAAAACTAAATTTGTTTTTCATATCATGTAAGGACATACTAGATAAAAAAATATAGTTAAAGAGATGATGAATTTGAAAACAACTAAGAAAACATATTCGTTTTTTCAGCGGATGTGGAGAATATTAAAGTTTCAATATTTTAAGTTGCTTCGATCGCCAGAAGGGGCAAAGAAAGTGTCGCTAGGTTTTGCTATTGGATTTGGTTTAGAAATGTTGGTGATTTATACGGCATCGCTCGTATATTTAATATTTTATCCAATTGTAAGGTTAGCAAAGGGATCTTTTCCAGCCGCAGTCATTGGTAATATTATTGGGAAAATATCGTTTCTCCCAGTATTTTTATTTCCGTTTGCTTATGCGCTAGGAAAAATGATTTACCCATTTCATGTACAGAAAATACATCATGAACCATTTACGATATCAGATTTGTTTTCGAGCCATATTTTTACGATGTTAAAGAGCTTATTACAGAGTGAAGTATATGTATTAATTGGTATGACGATAATAGGAATTGTGTGTGGGGTAATTTCATATTTCGTTGTGCATTATTTATATGAAAAGAATCGTAAGTTACGTTTGAAGAAAAGAAAGAAACAAGTGAGAGAACCACTTGTTCAAATATAAAGAATGTCACATTCATTTTCTCCTTTGAATATGTTTAAGAAAAAGGGGGAGAGAATGAATGTATTATTATTACGTACCGCAAGTATACCCATATGTAAATTATTATCCGGTTTATGATATGAGTAGACAATACGAGTTATATCGACAACAACAATTACAGCAAATACCACAAATACCACAACAACAGCCTACGCAAGAACAAAAACCATATTTAACGACATGGCCGTATTCAAATGTATACTATGGTAATTATTACGAATCATAAAGCTGCTTCTATTTAGAAGCAGCTTTATGCGTTTGTTTTCAAAATTAAATTTTGAATGGTTTTAAGAGAATAAATGAGCTTTTCACGCTCTTCCTCAGATAATGTTTGAAAATTTTCTTTTAGTTTGCCTAAAATGAATTGCTGATACTGACTTACTAACACTTTCCCTTCAGTTGTTAGGGAAATTAAAATGACCCTTCGATCTTTTTCGCTATAATGACGCTCTATTAGCTCTTCTTGAATAAGTTTGTTTAATAGAGGGGTCATGTTAGGCCGTGAAATCGCTAGCCGCTTGCCAATTTCTGAAACTGCTAATGTACCATTTTCATGCAAAAGCAGTAACACTTGCGTATGTGATGGCGGCATATGTCTTTGAGAAGAAAACTCTCCAGGAAGCATAAATTTGCGATAAAAAAGAGGCACTAGCGAAAGAAGATGATCAACAATACGTTCCCACTCGCGTGATTCCATATAACGGCCCCCTTCCACTATCATTGTAACAAAAAAGACAAGGTATAAAAATAGAATTGTTTCATGGTAGCCTTAATATTTGTAGGATAACACTTGCTTTGTAAATGTATTGGCAATAATCGTATAACCGTTATCATTTGGGTGTACTTGGTCAAATAGTAAATCTTTTTTATCCTTAGATATTAATTTGCGAATTGGTAAAACAATCGATGGTTGATGTGCTTTTGAAATAGAATAAATAGAATCATTCCAACCATCTAAAAACATATCTGCATAACTTGCGATGGAGTCATCAAGTTGTAAAGGGTTATAGAGTTCAGATAGAATGAGTAAAGCATTCGGATTTTGATCTCGAACGGTCTTTACAATATTTTTTACATCCGTTTCAAAACGGGCTTTTTCTTTATTTAACATTTTAATACCATCTATAACACCTACATCACGATTTAAGCGGAATAAATTATTTCCTCCAATATTAATAGTAATTATATTTGCTTCCCTAATTTTTTGTTGAACTTCTTCTGACTGGACTTTTTTAACGAGACGATCTGTAGTGAGACCATTTACACCGAGGTTTTCTACCGTAATTGGTTTATGAATTTGTCCTTCTAATTGTTTAGAAGCTAATTCGGCAAATCCCCCTTGTGTAGATCCATATCCTTTTGCAAGTGAATCACCTAATACGAGGTGATAAAAGGAATCATTCGTTTGCTTATCAATCCAGCTGGGAGCAGATGTTTTTTCTGTTTTTCTTTCATTTTCTTTTTGTTTTGTCTCATCGTTCTTTTCAAAATTAGAATAAGAAATGATTAGAAGGAGGAGACAAACAATTGTTAAGATGACTTTTTTCATAAATTCATCCTCCTTGTAATTGGTAATTGTATCATATTCAGCAGTATAAGCAATGTAAGGGCATATTATATATTTATGAAAACTTTACAGAAAATTTGTAGAAGTGTGTCAAAAAATATTGACGATATGAAAGCACTTTAGATATGATAATGTCAGATAAGGTGAAGATTATCGCTCTAATAGAAGAAAAAAGGTATGTGGTTAGAGACTGATAGAGATTCACTTCATTATTTTGGGGTAATTGTATAAGGGGGATTTTTTGTGAAAAAGTCAAAAAAAATGCTAGCTGGAGCAACACTTGCTATTGGCGTTATAGCACCGCAAGTGTTGCCGACAACAGCTCATGCAGAGGAAAAAGCTGGGGAGAGTACAGTTAACTTACGAATTTTAGAAACATCAGATATTCACGTTAACTTAATGAATTACGATTATTATCAAACGAAAACAGATAATAAAGTAGGTCTCGTGCAAACTGCAACACTTGTTAATAAAGCACGTGAAGAAGCGAAGAACTCTGTCTTATTTGATGATGGGGATGCATTACAAGGGACACCGCTTGGAGATTATGTAGCGAATAAAATAAATGATCCGAAGAAGCCTGTGGATCCTAGTTATACACATCCATTATATCGTGTAATGAATTTAATGAAGTATGACGTCATCTCTCTTGGGAATCATGAATTTAACTACGGTTTAGACTATTTAAACAAAGTAATTAGTAAAACAGAGTTCCCGGTTATTAACTCGAACGTCTATAAGGATGATAAAGATAATAATGAAGAGAACGACCAAAACTACTTTAAACCATATCATGTTTTTGAAAAAGAAGTAGAAGATGAATCAGGTCAAAAACAAAAAGTAAAAATTGGCGTAATGGGATTTGTTCCACCTCAAGTTATGAACTGGGATAAAGCGAATTTAGAAGGAAAAGTGAAAGCAAAAGATATAGTTGAAACAGCGAAGAAAATGGTGCCAAAAATGAAAGCAGAAGGTGCAGATGTTATCGTTGCACTAGCGCATTCCGGTGTTGATAAGAGTGGATACAACGTTGGCATGGAAAACGCGTCGTATTATTTAACAGAAGTTCCTGGTGTAGATGCAGTATTAATGGGACATTCACATACTGAAATGAAGGATGTATTTAATGGTGTTCCAGTTGTAATGCCTGGTGTCTTTGGAAGTAACCTAGGTATTATTGATATGCAATTGAAAAAGGTAAACGGAGAATGGGAAATACAAAAAGAGCAATCGAAGCCGCAACTTCGTCCGATTGCTGATAGTAAAGGGAATCCATTAGTACAATCCGATCAAAGATTAGTTAATGAAATTAAAGATGATCATCAAGCGACAATTGATTATGTGAATACAGCTGTAGGAAAAACGACAGCGCCAATTAATAGTTATTTCTCATTAGTACAAGATGATCCTTCTGTACAACTTGTGACAAATGCACAAAAATGGTATGTAGAAAAGCTATTCGCTGAAAACGGACAATATAGTAAATATAAAGGAATTCCAGTATTATCTGCAGGAGCACCATTTAAAGCGGGTGGCCGAAACGGTGCTACATATTATACGGATATTCCAGCTGGAACGTTAGCAATTAAAAACGTGGCAGATTTATATGTATATCCAAATACGTTATATGCTGTAAAAGTAAATGGGGCACAAGTGAAAGAATGGCTTGAAATGTCTGCAGGTCAGTTTAATCAAATTGATTCAAAGAAAACAGAAGAACAGCCGTTAGTAAATATAGGCTATCCTACATATAACTTTGATATTTTAGATGGCTTAAAATACGAAATTGATGTAACACAACCGGCGAAATACGATAAAGATGGAAAAGTTGTAAATGCAAATACGAATCGTATTATAAATATGACGTATGAAGGGAAGCCAGTAGCTGATAATCAAGAGTTCATCGTCGCTACAAATAACTATCGTGGAAGTAGCCAAACGTTCCCAGGTGTAAGTAAAGGGGAAGTTGTATACCAATCACAAGATGAAACACGTCAAATCATTGTGAAATATATGCAAGAAACACCAATTATTGATCCAGCAGCAGATCGAAATTGGACGTTTAAGCCGATTGTTGCAGATAAATTAAATACAACATTTGATTCTTCACCAAATGCACAAAATCATATAAAGAAAGATGGGAAAATATCATATGTTGGACCATCTGAAAATGAATTTGCTAAATATGCAATTGATATAACGAAGAAGAATGATGATAAGGAAACTGGTGGAGAGAATCCAACGATACCGCCAACAGGTGAAGGCAATAACGGAGAGAATCCAACGACACCACCAACAGGTGAAGGCAATAACGGAGAGAATCCAAAAACACCGCCAACAGGTGAAGGTAATAACGGAGAAAATCCAACGACACCACCAACAGGTGAAGGCAATAATGGAAATGAACCAAAACAAGATGGAAATAATACAGGATCTGGACAAACTACAACGGATAATCAAAACTCAAAAGAAACAACAACTGTAAGTGAAAATAAAGAAGAACGTGATTTACCGAAAACAGGTACAAGTGTTGTTTCTACAATTGGAGCAGGTTTGGCGTTTGTTGGAGCGGGATTACTTCTGTTATTTAGAAGAAAGAAAGCGAATAGATAGCGGAGAAATATAAAAAGGATTACCGATTAAGGTAATCCTTTTTATTATATTATGAAACTGGTACTGTCTTTTCTTTCTTCCATGAAAGACCAAATCCAGTGAAACCAACAATAATTGTTAAGACCGGGCAAGCTAAACAGAAGATTGCGAATGGAACGTAATCAAATGTCGGAACGCCAAGGACGTTCGATAAGAATACGCCACTTACTCCCCATGGTACGAGCGGGTTAATAACTGTACCTGCATCTTCTAATACTCGTGATAAATTACGACGTTCTAAACCGACTTCATCGTATTTGTTAGCGAATGCTTGTCCTGTTAAAACGATTGATAAGTATTGTTCGCCAAGTAAGAAGTTTACACCAATTGCAGTTGAAGCAGTAGAAATAATTAAGCGTGTGCTATTTTTTACGAAGCTAGAGATGATATTCATCAGCTGCGTGATAATGCCCATTCCTTGTAGTAATCCTCCCATACAAAGAGCTAGGAAAATAAGTGCAATCGACATCATCATACTTTGTAGACCACCGCGAGATAGTAAGCTATCAATGTCTTTAATACCAGTTTTAGAAACGTAGCCGTCTTGCATAATTTTCATTAAATCAGCTAAAGAAGTGCTAGGTTTAAAAATAAAGAGAATAATAATTCCTACCACAATTCCTGCAAGCAATGTTGGAACTGCTGGAACTTTTTTAAATGCGAATAGGAACAGTAATAAAATTGGAATAAGTGTAACGATAGAAATCGTTGTGTTTTTTTCTAACGTGCTAATAAAGTTAGTGAAGTCAACGTCTCCACTAATACCGCTTCCTAAAATGAAAAATGCGATAAAAGCAATAATGAAAGCAGGAACTGTTGTCCAAAGCATGTTGCGAATATGCTCAAATAAATCTACACCCGTTACAGCAGGAGCTAAGTTTGTTGTATCAGATAAAGGAGACATTTTATCTCCAAAGAATGCACCAGAAATAATTGCACCAGCGATCAGAGCTGGATCGTATCCGAGAGCACTACCCATTCCCATAAAGGCAAGCCCTACTGTTGCGGCAGTTGTAAATGCACTACCGATACTTGTTCCAACAATTGCACAAACAACAAAAACAGTTGGGACGAAAATTTTAGGAGATACAAGCTGGAAGCCGTATACCATTAAAGTTGGAATTGTTCCAGCAGCGATCCAAACACTAATTAATACGCCCACAAGTAAGAAAATAAAAATAGATGGAATACCAGCTGAAATACTACTGATCATCCCTTTTTCCATAGTAGACCAAGAGATTTTTTTCATAAATCCAAATGCTAATAAAAGAACGATACCAAATAAAATTGGGATGTGTGGTGAAACTTCTAATTTGATAACACTAAAGCCAATACAGAAAAAGATAAATAATGTTAAAAGAACAGATTCAATTTTTGAAACCATTGTTTTTCCCTCCTAAGTAATTTAAAATAGCTCTTTTTTATATAAAATTCGCCAATATTGTATATTTCCTTCTAAAATTTAGAATTTTGTGACAAATTACCGGTAATTGTCAACATCTCAATATGATACGGAAATGATTGGATAAAAAAACGCCCCTGCATATAATTATGCAGGGACGAAGAAATCGCGGTACCACCCTAGCTTGTGAAAGGAATGTATCACAAAATAAAGGGTCGTATGATATGCGCTCATAAAATAAAAACGCCCCTGCAATATATGCAGGGACGAAAAATTCGCGGTACCACCCTAAATTGTGAAACAGTTTCATTTCACCACTCTTTAGACATAACGGTCTAAACCGTCTTTCACTACTCCTCACGTTTCGTAAAAGAAGCTCCAGGGGGTAATTCATAAATCGCTCTGTACTGGTTCGCACCGACCACCAGCTCTCTGAAATCAGAAAACGAAATACTACTAAATCCTATCAACGCCGATTCATATGATGTTAGTTAAATTTTTATCATATATTCATCATACATGTCAATAAAAACATTCGATATTTTTTTAGGGAAATAAAGGAGAAATGTTTTTCATACTGTAAAAATGTACGTTATAATGAATTTGAAAGGGGAGGAAAGAGTGAAGAAAAAAATAATTCTTTTTACCACCTTACTAGTCGTTGGCGGAAGTGCTGGAATTTACACAGCTTTTGCAGCTGAATCAGAGCAGTCGAAACAAAAGCAAATACAGCAGTCAGAAGTGAAGAAAGTGAAAGAAACTGAAGAGAAGAAATCGATGGAAAAAGCAGCTACGAAACTAGGAGTTTCTACTGAGGGGAAAACAAAAGAAGAGGTTACAAAAGAAGTAGATAACGCTAGATTTGAGCAGCGCCATGATTTGTTAATTGAGCATGCTAAGCAACTTGGAATTGATACAGAAGGAAAAAAAGATGAAGAGATTATTTTAGAAATTGGAAAGATACAACATGGAAAGTAGAACAACTTATCGTATGATAAGTTGTTCTTTTTTGAGAACTGTTTGATTTAAAAATAATTGACAGTCATTTGTTTTTAATGTTAACTATATTTATAAATAAGTTAACATTAGGGGTGACAATTGTGGCTGTTAATAGTAACACGAGTGAAAAATCGTCTTATACATATGAAGAATTATCGAAGAAGAATAAAGATTACGTATGGCACCCATTTACACAAATGAAAGATTATTTAGAAGAAGATCCTGTCATTATTGAACGTGGAGAGGGAAGAAAGCTATACGATGTAAATGGAAATGAATATTGGGACGGTGTTTCGTCTATTTGGTTAAATGTTCATGGGCATCAAGTACCGGAACTAGATGAGGCAATTCGTGAGCAATTAAATAAAATTGCCCATTCTACTATGTTAGGACTTGCTAACGTTCCATCTATTTTATTAGCGGAAAAAATAATTGAAGTTGTGCCAGAAGGTTTGAAGAAAGTATTCTATTCAGACTCCGGTTCTAGCGCCGTTGAAATTGCAATTAAGATGGCCTTTCAATATTGGCAGCATAAAGGAAAACCGAAGAAACAAAGATTTGTTACATTAAAAGAAGCGTATCACGGTGATACAATTGGAGCTGTTTCAGTAGGAGCGATAGACTTGTTTCACCAAGTGTATAGTTCACTTTTATTTGAGGCAATTAAAATGCCGTATCCATATACATATCGTTCTCCTTATGGAAATAATAAGGAGGAAATTGTGAAAAAACATTTAGAAGAAATGGAAGAGCTGCTGAAAGAAAAGCATGAAGAAATTGCGGCGATTATTGTAGAGCCTTTAATGCAAGGTGCTGGCGGTATGATTACAATGCCAAAAGGATACTTAAGAGGGCTCCGTAATTTATGTACAAAATATAACGTTTTATTTATTACAGATGAGGTAGCGACTGGATTTGGGCGTACCGGGAAAATGTTTGCATGTGAACATGAAAATGTAACGCCAGACATTTTAACAGCCGGAAAAGGTTTAACAGGTGGATATTTACCAGTTGCAATCACCGTAACGACAGATGAAATTTATAATGCCTTTTTAGGAGACTATGAAGAACAAAAAACGTTTTTCCACGGTCATAGTTATACAGGGAATCCGTTAGGGTGTGCCGTAGCCATTGCGAATCTAGAGCTATACGAGAAAACAAATTTAATAGAAGAAGTGGCACGTAAGACAGAATATGTGGCGACGCAATTAGAATCGCTCTTTGCATATAAACATGTAGGAGATATTCGTCAGTGTGGGCTAATGGTTGGTATTGAACTTGTGAAGAATAAGGAAATGAAAGAATCGTTTGAATGGACAGAAAGAGTCGGCGTTCAAGTATGTAAACGTTCAAGAGAGCTGGGCATGATATTGCGACCACTCGGTAATACGATTGTATTTATGCCTCCTCTTGCATCTACGGTGGCTGAGATTGATGAGATGTTACGCATTTTATATAAAGCAATCTCGGATGTTACGGAGGGAGAGTAATGAGTGGTTTCTTTATAGCAGCAACGGATACAGAAGTTGGCAAAACGGTAGTGACAGGAGCATTGGCAGGTATATTTCGAGAGCGTGGACATAATGTTGGTGTATATAAACCGTTGCAAAGTGGACATGTTGCATCAAATCCTGAGGGTGATGCAGCAAGATTAAAAGCATTATCGGGTGTACCGACAAAAGAAGATGAAATTTGTCCTTATTCCATTGAAGAACCACTTGCTCCGAGACTTGCTATGAAAAGAGCTGGAAGGACGGTAATGTTAAAAGAAATTACTGCTCACTATAATGAACTACTAAAAGAGTTTAATAGCCTATTGGTAGAAGGAGCTGGTGGGCTTGCCGTCCCGTATACAGAAGACGCTTTAGTGATTGATTTTGCAAAAGAATTAGAGCTCCCTCTTATTGTAGTAGCGCGTCCGACACTAGGGACAGTTAATCATACTGTCTTAACAATTTCTTATGCAAAGGCACACGGTTTAACAGTAGCGGGTGTAATTTTGTCTGGTTGTAAAGAATGTGAAAAAGAAAGAGTGCAAGAAAACAAAGAAATGATTGAGGAGTTAAGTGGAGTACCTGTTTTAGGTTTATTACCATTCCTTGAAGGTGAGTTTACAAGGGGAGAATTATTGGAATCGGTAAAAGAACATATTATGATTTCAAAATTAGAGGAGCTCATCCAAAATGAATCAAATGTGGCGCACGCATCTTCAATCTAAAGTAGAACAATTAAAGGAGCAAGGGCAGTATCGCAATTTGCATGTAACAGAACAAGCAGAAGAGACATGGCTTATTCGAGATGAAAAAAGGATGCTAAATTTAGCGTCAAATAATTATTTAGGGTTAGCTGGAGATGAGAGGTTAAAAGAAGCTGCTATTGCATGCACCAGAAAATATGGAACTGGAGCGACAGCATCTCGTCTCGTTGTAGGAAATTATCCACTGTATGAAGAGGTTGAGAGAAGTATATGTGATTGGAAAGGTACTGAAAGAGCATTAATCGTAAATAGCGGGTATATAGCAAATGTAGGTGCTATATCTGCTTTAGCCTGTCGTCACGATATGGTTTTTAGTGATAAATTAAATCACGCAAGTATTGTTGATGGAATTATATTAAGCGGAGCAGAGCATAAAAGATATCGTCATAATGATTTGGATCATTTAGAAAAGATGTTGCAAATAGCGTCACCAGAAAAGAGAAAATTAATCGTAACAGATACGATTTTTAGTATGGATGGAGATATTGCATATTTGAGAGGCTTAGTTCAGCTGAAAGAGAAATACGGGGCGATCATTATAGTTGATGAAGCACATGCAAGTGGAATATATGGAATCGGTGGAGCAGGATTATCTCATGTAGAAAAAGATATTGCTCAAAAAATTGATATACATATGGGGACGTTTAGTAAGGCTTTAGGGTGTTATGGTGCGTATTTAACGGGTGATTCCATTTATATAGAGTATTTACAAAATATGATGAGAAGCTTGATTTTTACTACAGCTTTACCACCAGGAACATTAGGGGCGATCCGAAAAGCAATTGAAATTGTGAAAGAAGATAACGAAAGAAGAGAGCGACTTATAGAGAATGGTGCATATTTCAGGACGCATTTACAAGAAGCTGGTTTTGATATTGGGAATAGCTCAACTCATATTGTACCGATTGTAGTTGGGTCAAATGAAAATACTTTACGGTTTAGTGAAAGGTTACAAGAGGTAGGTATCGCAGCCATTGCAATTCGTCCGCCGACTGTTCCAGTTGGTAGTTCTCGAGTCCGTTTTGCAGTTACGTCACAACATACAATAGCCGATTTAAAATGGGCTATTCAGCATATTATACGCATTGGCAAAGAAGAGGGGTTTTTAGTATGAAAGAGCTAAAGCTTATTTTTATTCCAGGATGGGGAATGGAAGAAGGTGTTTGGACTTTGGTTCTGCCGTATTTTAAAGGATATTCTGTTCAATGTATAGATTGGCGTAACGTGAAAGAACAAAGTGAATTTGCGGGGCGAATAATAGATGTAGCGCAGGATGAAAATGTAATTTTAGTTGGATGGTCACTAGGAGCGTTAGCGGCAATACAAGCTTATAAAAAGATTAAGACCCAAGGTATGGTACTAATTGGTGGTACCGCTAAATTTACCAATACAAGTGACTATACAAGTGGATGGAATTCCTTGCATGTAGAACGTATGAAAAAGAATTTAACGAGAAAAAAAGAAGATACTTTGAAGCGTTTCTATGAAAATATGTTTACAAAAAGTGAGCTGAGGGAGAATACGAGTTTTGAAGAGATTGCGCAGAAGTTTAAAGGAGACTCGATTCAGTCTTTACAATTAGGCTTAGATTATTTAATAGAAACAGATATGAGAAATGAAGTAATAGATATGAAAGCCCCGCTGTTACTCCTTCATGGAGAGCAGGATGTAATATGTCCATTGTCTGCAGCCCATAGTATGGCGAATAATACGAATGTCAATCTAAAAGTAGTAAGCGGTGCTGGGCATGCATTATGTGTAACGAATTTTGAATATTGCGCAAATGAAATCATTCAATTTGTAGAGGGGATACGACATGATCAACAAAACGTTACTGCAAAAACGGTTTAACGGGGCGGCTGTATCCTACGATCAATATGCAAATGTACAAAAAAAGATGGCGCATTCGTTACTTTCTACATTGAAGGAACGATATAGTGAAACATCATCGATACGTATTTTAGAACTTGGATGCGGGACAGGATATGTAACAGAGCAATTATCAAATTTATTTCCGAAAGCTCATATTACAGCTGTGGATTTTGCTGATGAGATGATTGCAGTCGCGAAAACTAGAAAAAGTTTGAGAAATGTGATGTTTCGATGTGAAGATATTGAACAATTAAAATTAGAAAATCCATATGATGTCATCATTTCAAATGCTACATTTCAATGGCTTAATGATTTAAAAGAGACAGTGAAAAATTTATTTAACTATTTGTCTGAAGAAGGAATATTATTATTTTCCACGTTTGGTAATACGACTTTTCAAGAATTGCATACGTCTTTTCAGCGTGCTAAGAAAGAAAAGGGGATACACAATTGTACTTCAATAGGACAACGATTCGTTCCGAAAGAACAGTTAGTGAATATATGCAAAAATCCATTAGGAAATGTACATGTTTCTGAAACGTGTTACATAGAAAGCTTTACAGAAGTTAGGGAGTTTCTACATTCTATTCGAAAAGTAGGGGCAACCAATAGTAATGAAGAGTCTTACTGTCAAAGCCCTTCACTCTTTCGTACGATGCTTCGTATATACGAAAGAGACTTCACGGGAAAAGAAGGGATAATGGCAACATATCATGCTTTATTTACGTATATAACAAAAGAGGGGAAGAGATGAAATGAAACAAGTACAAACAAAAAGGGATTGGAAAAAACTTGCATACGACGTAGTAGAAGAGAAAATGATTACGAAAGAAGATGCAATTGCAATATTAGAAGCTGATGATACAGAGGTTTTAGAAATTATGAATGCAGCTTACATCATTCGCCATCATCATTTTGGTAAGAAAGTAAAGTTGAACATGATTATAAATACGAAATCTGGATTATGTCCTGAAGATTGCGGGTATTGTTCACAGTCTATTATTTCAGAAGCACCGATTGATAAGTATGCATGGTTAACACAAGAGAAAATTGTTGAAGGAGCGCACGAAGCAATTCGTCGTAAAGCAGGTACATATTGTATTGTTGCATCTGGTCGTCGTCCGACGAATAAAGAAGTAAATCACGTTATTGGAGCAGTTAAGGAAATTCGTGAAACGACAGATTTAAAAATTTGCTGTTGTTTAGGATTTTTAAATGAAGATCAAGCAGGTCAGTTAGCAGAAGCTGGTGTGCATCGTTATAATCACAATTTAAATACGCATGCCAACAATTATGATAGCATTTGTTCAACGCATACGTATGACGATCGTGTTGATACAGTCCAAAAAGCGAAGCAAGCCGGTATTTCTCCATGCTCTGGAGCAATTTTCGGAATGGGAGAAACGATTGAACAGCGCGCTGAAATTGCATTTGAATTACAACGTTTAGATGCGGATTCTATTCCATGTAATTTCCTTGTTGCTGTAAAGGGTACTCCGCTTGAAGGACAAAAAGAATTAACACCTGTAGAATGTTTAAAAGTGTTGGCGATGATGCGTTTTGTAAATCCAACAAAAGAAATTCGTATTTCAGGTGGTCGAGAACTTAATTTACGTTCTGTACAGCCACTTGGTTTATTTGCAGCAAACTCTATCTTTGTCGGGGACTATTTAACAACAGCTGGACAAGAGCCGACTGCGGACTGGGGTATGATTGAAGATTTAGGATTTGAGATTGAAGAATGTGCGCTATAAGATAGATGAAAAGCAAACTCTTTAAAGGGGTTGCTTTTTTTTGTAAATAAAATGTAATAAAAGTCCATTAACGCTTGATAGTAGTCACTTTTGGACGAGAAAAATAATTTTGTGGACGAATTTTCCAAGCCCCAATTGTACATAGTAAATATGTAATTTATATTGGGTTGGAGGATTTTACATGCACAAATATATATTAGCGATTATGACTTGTCTAATTTTACTAAAAGCAATAAGTGCTGATCCAGTTAAGGCTGCCGAAAATCCTGAACAAAAAGAAATGCAACAACGAATTGAACAACATTTTCGAACGAAAGCTGAACATTTTGGATTGAAAACAGAAGGGAAAGATTTAAAGGAAGTGCGAAAAGAAATTACTATTATAGAAGAAGCGAAGAAAAGAGAGAATGTATGGAGAACAGCACAAACGCTTCGTATACAAACAGAAGGAAAAACAATGGATGAATTAATAAAAGATGTACGGAAAAAAGTAAAAAAATAAAAAAGAGGCCGCAGCCTCTTTTTTATTTTTTATGCCCATTGTTTTGATAAATGAGCCATTTCAATCGCAGCAACTGCCGATTCATATCCTTTATTACCAGCTTTTGTACCTGCACGTTCAATCGCTTGTTCAATTGTTTCTGTCGTTAATACACCGAAAATAACTGGAATGTCCGTTTGTAGTGATAAAGACGCAACACCTTTTGCTACTTCATTACAAACGTAATCGTAATGTGTTGTAGCACCGCGAATTACTGTACCTAATGTAATAACAGCATCATATTTTCCGCTATTGGCCATCTTTTTAGCGATTAAAGGAATTTCAAATGCACCAGGAACCCATGCAACATCAATATCATTCTCTTCTACACCGTGACGCTTTAATCCATCTAAAGCTCCGCCAAGTAACTTACTTGTAATAAACTCATTAAAACGTCCAACAACAACCCCAACTTTTAATCCTGTACCAACTAAATGACCTTCGAATACCATAATGTATCTCTCCCTTAATTATAAGTTTAGTAAATGTCCTAATTTGCTTGCTTTCGTTTGTAAATACGTTTTATTTTCTTCTTTTGTTGGCATTTGTAACGGTACACGCTCGGTTACTTCTAAATCGTAACCTTGTAAGCCAGCAATTTTTCGTGGATTATTCGTTAATAATCGTAAACTTTGTAAGCCTAAATCTTTTAAAATTTGAGCGCCAATACCGTAATCACGAAGATCAGCTGGGAACCCAAGTTTTTCATTTGCTTCTACAGTATCTAACCCTTCTTCTTGTAACTTATAAGCGCGAAGCTTATTCAGAAGGCCAATGCCTCGTCCTTCTTGTCTCATATAGAGAAGAACACCTTTTCCTTCACGCTCAATTTGAGCAAGTGCAGCATGTAGCTGTGGTCCGCAATCACAGCGGCACGAACCAAATACATCTCCTGTTAAGCATTCTGAATGAACGCGTACAAGTACAGGTTCGCCTGTTGAAATATCACCTTTTACGAGCGCGATATGTTCTTTCATATCTAATGAGTTAGAATAGCCAATTGCATGGAAAGTACCGAAATCTGTAGGTAATGTAATTTCCACTTCTCTTGTCACAAGTGTTTCGTGATGGCGGCGATAAGCAATTAAATCTTCTATTGTAATCATTTTTATATCAAATTGTTTTGCGCACTCTAGTAAATCAGGTACACGTGCCATCGTACCGTCCTCATTTATAATTTCGCAAATGACTCCAGCTGGTTCTGCTCCGCAAAGTTTGGCTAAATCGACAGCGGCTTCTGTATGACCAGCACGGCGCAGTACACCGCCTTCTTTCGCAATTAATGGAAAGATATGTCCAGGGCGATTGAAATCAGAGCCTTTTGATGCAGGGTTTAACAATTCTTGTATCGTAGTTGCACGTTCATGAGCACTAATCCCTGTTGTTGTAGAAACATGATCAATGCTCACTGTAAACGCAGTGTGATGTGAATCTGTATTATGAGATACCATTGGTTCTAACTGTAGACGTTCTGCGTACTCCTCCGTAATGGGTACACAAACGAGACCACGACCGTGTGTAATCATAAAATTAATCGTTTCTGGTGTAATGTACTCTGCTAAAGCAATAAAATCGCCTTCATTTTCTCGGTTTTCATCATCACATACGATAACAACTTTTCCTTGTTTTAAATCTTCTAGAGCTTCTTCAATACGATGAAACATTGTGCTTCCTCCTTATAGAAATCCGTTTTCTTGTAAAAAGCTTTCGGTCATTGAACCAGTTCTTTTTGCGGGCTTTGAGATAAAGCGTTCAATATATTTTCCAATCATGTCACACTCAATGTTTACGATGTCCCCGGCTTTTTTTTCTCCGATTATAGACTCGCTTACTGTGTGGGGGATGAGTGAAATTGTAATTGAAGATTCGTCTATATCAAATATTGTTAAGCTAGTGCCATCAACAGCAACGGATCCTTTATGCAAACAATAGCGTAGTAATTCATCAGAAATTGCTATTTTGTAATAGATGGCATTATAATGTTGTTTTTTAGTTAAAATCGTGCCGATGCCATCGATATGTCCGGTGACGAAATGTCCACCGAATCGTCCGTTTGCAGCCATCGCCCGTTCTAAATTCACTTTGGCACTTGGCTTTAGCATACGAAGTGATGTTGCTTTCATTGTTTCAGGCATTGCGTCGACAGTGAATGAAGTAGTCGTAAAAGTAGTTACTGTTAAGCAAATGCCGTTAACTGCGATACTATCACCTAATTTGACATCCGATAAAATTTGCTTTGCGCTAATAGTTAGCTTCATTGCTTCACCACTTTGAGTCATGCTTGATATCGTTCCTAACTCTTCTACGATTCCTGTAAACATTCCGTCACCTCGCTTTTTAAGGTTGCAACAATTTTTATATCATTACCGATTTGTTTCATCTCTTGAATTGTTAAGGAAAGTGCATCTTGTAACTTCGAAAAACCAGCTCCGCCAAATAAGGTGGGTGCATCTTTTCCACCAATTAATTTCGAGCTTATATAGGTCACGATTTCATTAAAACTATTTGTTTTTAAGAAGTTTGCATGCACCGTTTGACCACCTTCAACGAACAGAGAAAGAATTTGTTTCTCACCGAGTAGGGATAGGACATCTTGTATTTCAATTTGCTGTGTTTTCATTTGGAATACAGCTATATTGTTAGATTCATAAGACGCTATTTTCTCTTTGTTTACATCCTTACCGACAATAATCCATGTCGGAGTTAAGCCATCTGTTATGACATGAGAAGATGGCGGCGTTCGTAAGTGGGTATCTAAAATAACGCGTATAGGATGTTTACCTCCGTTTGGAATTCGTGTTGTTAAGTGTGGATTATCAGTTAGAACTGTATTCACACCGACTAGAATAGCATCATGTATATGACGATATTGGTGAACGTCAGCGCGTGCTTCTTCGCCTGTAATCCACTTACTTTCACCGGTTACAGTTGCTGTTTTTCCATCTAAGCTCATTGCTGTTTTTATTGTTACAAAGGGACGTTTCGTTTTCATATAGTGAAAAAAGTATCGATTTAATAAAGTGGCTTCCGCCTCAAGAACACCAGTAGTCACCTTGATTCCAGCTTCTTCCAATATTCTTTTTCCATTGCCGGAAACGAGTGGATTGCAATCAAGAGTAGCAATTACAACACGCTGAACTCCTTTTTCAATGAGTAATTCACAGCAAGGGGGTGTTTTTCCAAAGTGGCTACACGGTTCAAGTGTTACATAAACGGTAGCGTCTTTTGCTCTTTCACCAGCCATGTGAAGAGCATGAACTTCAGCATGTTCTTCACCAGCACGCATGTGGGCACCCATTCCAACGATTTTCCCATCTTTAACAACAACGGCACCAACCATAGGATTTGGGCTTGTTTGTCCCGATGTTCCTTGTGCTAACTGCAAGGCAATCCTCATATATTCTTGATCTGTCATTCTTTTCACCTCTCCTGAAAAAATCAAAAAACCCCAAGGATTTTATATCCTTGGGGTTTGGGAGACGTGATTTCTAGAAATATAGTTCGAATACGAAAGTATAGGAAAGAAACCTAACGATGACTGATATTTTGGCATAAGGAAAAAACCTAGCAAAATATCAAATTCTTTCAACGCTAGTCGTATCTTTTTATTTCAGTATAGAAACATAAGTATACAAAATAAAACATATATAAAGATTCAAAATGAAACTTTAAAAATATGCATACTGAAATACAAGTGTATTCGCTATATAAAATTACTAGAAAACATATCCTTCTCCCATCCAGACTATACTGTCGGCCCTAGAGTTTCACTAGATCCACCGTTTTCGCGTTGAAAACGGGTCACGGACTTAGAAGCTATCGCTTCATCACCGCCGGTTGGGAATTTCACCCGACCCCGAAGGATGTTGTTTGCTCACATTATAGCACAAAAAAGAAAAAAGCATAGTAAAAAATGTTCGAATGTGAAGAATTGTTTGAAAATATATGCCGATTTGAATGGGGACGAAAGTAATAGAAATGTTGAAAGGGGAAGGGCTGTATAGGCTTTGATCAAAAGAAAAAACATACACAAATAAATGTGCATGCTCTTTAAATATTTATTCTGCCTCTGGTGCTCTAACAACAGACTCGAATTTGCCTTTATGCGAAGCATCGCAATAAGGCATGTTTTTTGATAAACCACAACGACATAAAGAAAATGCTGGTTTTGCTGGGAATACATTCCCTTGTGAGTCAACTAATTCCACGTCCCCTGTAACGCGAAAAGAGCCATTATCATTCACTTTAATTTGTACTTTTGCCAACGTTATCCCTCCTTTCCAAACGCTTACTCTCATCATATAATTAGGGAGAGTACTTGACAATATAAAAAGAGCACTTTGTTTGAGAGAGAAGAGAGTGTTATAATAGTTTTTATAACTGACTAGAGTAAGGTGACGAAAGATGGATAAAAAATTACACACACTACAAAATATTGCAAATGAGCGCACATGGGCATCATTTTTGAATGATAATCATCCATATAGTTTACTTCATTGGTCAATCGCAGGTGTAGGACAAGAACCGAAAGATGTTTGGTTACTTCAAGATGAGGTAACTTTTCAAACGACGGAATTCCCAACGCTAGACGAGGCAGTAAAGTGGATTTCTGAAAATATGGAACAAGTTACAGACGTTTTAGCGCAGTAAAAAAACAGGCTTATGCAAGCCTGTTTTTTGTTTCTTTTACATAGGTGTTTAAAAATTGATCGATGGCATCTTCGTACTCTTCTTTATTTTCATTATAAGAGCAAGCGTGTGCACCATGTTCTGCAATATAAAGCTGTTTATTATTTTCTTTCGCTTCATAAAGTGATTTCGTCATATCAGATAAAATATAGTCATCATCTTTACTATGAATAAAGAGAACCGGATTGTTAATATTTTTTATACAATCAATTGGTGAAACTTCACGAATTGTATAGCCATCACGAACTTTTAAAAAGGCATTTGCTAAAGGTAATAAAGGCCATTTTGGCAAATGAAACTCAACTTTCAAACGATGTTGTAACTGTCCATAAAAATCAGAGAAAGGACAATCAGCAATATAAAAATCAGCACCATCTTCTACAAGTCCTGCATATTGAAGAAGAGTTGCAGCACCCATAGATTCACCATGAATTCCGAGTGTAATATTCGTTCCGAAACGATCTTTTAGCCAGTCAACTACTGACTTTAAATCATGTTTTTCATAATAGCCATAACTTGTTGTTTTACCACCGGTTTTACCATGACGGCGATGATCATAAATAAATACGTTATATCCTCTATTTAAAAATAAGTTTGCATATTTAACGGAATTCATTTTATTTACAGTCACACCGTGGCAAAAAATCATAAATTTATTGGAATGACCAGCTGGCATGTAATATCCGTGAAGTTCGTATCCGAATTGAGAAGGGATGTGAACCTCTTCTTTTTGAATAGCCTTAAAATCGTCCAAATGAAAATGCTTTTTCGTTTCGCGTTCTAAAACTTCTTCCTCTGTTTTTTTCTTCAAGTACATAACTTTATTTGTAAAGAAAATCCCAATCGCAGTTAGTGCACCTAGTATAGTAAACAATGCTGTAAAAAAACGTTTCATACTTTACCTCATCCTCCAAATACCTCTACATGTGATACACTAACATTGTATCACAATGATGTGAAAAGGGGAGAAATCGTGTATGGTTCATATACAAAAAATCACACCAGAAATGAAAGAAGCAATTCAGGATTTTATGTGTGAAAACTGGGGAAGCTCAATGATGGTCTCGCGAGGCAGAGTACATCAATTAGAAGAATTACCTGGTTTTATTGCACTTAGAAATAACAGAATAGTGGGAATTATAACATATAAAGTGATAGAAAACATGTGTGAAATTGTATCGTTAAATAGTTTTGAGGAAGGGAAGGGGATTGGTACAAAACTAGTGGATGGTGTATTGCGAGTGGCAAAAGAGAACGAATGTAAAAAGGTGTGGCTTATTACGACGAATGATAATATGAACGCACTTCGTTTTTATCAAAAACGTAACTTCATGATGACGAACTTGTATATTGATGCGGTAAAGGAAGCACGAAAAATAAAGAAAGAAATTCCGTTTATTGGTTATGATAATATCGCGATTTCACATGAAATTCAGCTGGAGTATATTTTCTGAGTAGAGTGGAAATTGTGTAACAATTTTCAGAAATATAAAACAATAACCTTGACGAATGTTATATTTTGGTTTAATTTAAAATTGTAATCTATTACCATATTAAGGGGTGACGATGTGGCAACTATACGTGATGTTGCAAAATTGGCCGGTGTTTCAGTCGCAACCGTTTCAAGAGTCATTAACGAAAAAGGATATGTCCATGAAGATACGGTCAAACAAGTAAAAAAAGCAATTGAAGAATTACATTATAGACCGAATGCTACAGCAAAGCCTTTATTTAAACAGCCTTCAACGGTGATTGCATTACTTGTAGATAATTTGCATAATCCATCATACATCACTTTGCTCCGTTTCGTTGAGGAAATAGCATACAAAGAAGGGTATCAAGTAATAGTTTGTAATATAGAAAATAAGAATAGATACATAGATATGTTGGAACAAAATAACATTGCAGGCGTTATAATGACGAAATCTGTTTTTCGAAGTATAGGAGAAATCTCACTTCCTTTCGCTGTGCTTGAAGAACGACAATCTCTTATGAGCTATTATGAAAGTGGACAGAAAGCTGTTTCTTTATTAAAAGAGAAAGGCTGCCAGTTTCTTGCTTATATCGGTGAGGGAGTAGAGAGTGAAGAAATGGAAGAGCATGTGGCAGGATTTCTAGATACTGCTTGGAAAGAAGGAATTTCTTATCGAGAGGAAATTGTACAAGGGTATACGAATCAACAGTTTCTTGAATTGTTACAAAAGCATCCATACATAGATGGGGTTGTAGCTTCAAGTGATAAGGTCGCTATTGAGCTAATCAGGGCGGCGAAAACTCTTAATATTCATATACCAGGTAAGTTACAAATCATTGGATTTAACGGGAGTGTAGAGGGTGAATGGATAAGTCCATCATTAACGACGATTGGAAGTTATATCGAAGAAAATGGGGAAATAGCTTTTCAACAGTTAATAGGAAAAATAAAGAAGAAACAAGTGCGACAAGAAGAAGTGGAAACAGAATTTAGGTGCATTGAGAGAGAAACAACAAAGTAAAAGGTGCGTTTTTAAAACGCACCTTTTATAGTGTAATTGCGGCAATAAAGCCGAATATAAGTAACGGTATATTATAGTGTAGAAATGTTGGGACACATGTATCCCATATATGATGGTGCTGACCATCAGCATTTAAACCGGACGTTGGTCCAAGTGTACTATCAGATGCTGGAGAACCTGCATCACCAAGTGCACCAGCTGTACCGATAATTGCGATTGTAGCCATGGGACTAAATCCGAGCTGGACGCATAATGGTACGAAAATTGTTGTTAAGATTGGGATGGTTGAAAAGGAAGAGCCAATTCCCATCGTAACGAGAAGTCCAATAATGAGCATAAGAAATGCAGCAAGCGGTTTATTATTTCCGATTATATGTGCACTCGTTTGCACAAGAGATTCAACATGTCCAGTTTTTCGAAGAACAGCGCCAAATCCAGCGGCAGAAATCATAACAAATCCGATAAAGGACATCATACGCATTCCACTCGTTAAAATAGCATCGGCTTCTTTAAGAGGGAGGCTACCGCTAACTGATAAGACGATAATACCTGCTAAAGCACCAAAAATCATTGATTCTGTTGCTAATTGCACAGTTAATGTAGCGAGTATTGATAATAAACCCAAAGTAATGCTTCTTTTCGTATAGGGAACGATTTCATTCTGTGCAGAATGAATTTGTTCTGTTTCATATGTACGTGGTTTTCGGTATGTAATGAAAACCGCTACACATAATCCGATAATCATACCGATTGCTGGAATAGTCATCGCTTTTGGAATAAGTGCGACATCAAATGTAAGACCGCTTTGCGCAGCATTTGTTTGCAATACGTCATGATAAATTTTTCCGAACCCTGCTGGAACCCACATGTAAGGGGTAATTAACCCAAATGTAATAAGACATGTTACAAGCCTACGATCCACCCTCAGCTCATTTAATACTTTTAAAAGTGCTGGAATTAAGATTGGGATGAAGGCGATATGAACAGGGATAATATTTTGTGAGAAACAAGCCATTGTTAAAATGATAAATAATATAAGTATTTTAGAATAGACTTGTTTTTTCGTGTCTTGTTCGTTGCCGATCCATTTTAAAGCTGATTGGATCATTGCATCAGGAAGTCCTGTTTTTGAAAGGGAAATAGCAAATCCACCGAGCATTGCGTAGCTTAATGCGATAGGAGCACTGTTCCCAAGACCGGCTGTAAAAGTACTAATTGTTTCTGAAATACCGAGTCCGCCGATAAGTCCGCCTGTTAAAGCTCCAACGATAATGGCGACAATGACTTGGACACGTAACAAACTAAGCAGTAGCATGACTGCTACTGCGATGAGTACAGCGTTCATAATAAATGTAATCTCCCTAATTTTTATTCTGTTAAGGCAAGCAAGTGTTTGTAGTGACATATACTTGCGACATATCATTATAAAATGTTTTCTATGAAATGTAAAAGCGCCTTTTGTTATTAATGCTGAAAAGATAGTTCTTGTTTAATTGATTGTAAAGATTTAGCGAATAACTCAGGCTCTTCTAAATCTGGAGAATGTGCCGAGTTTGGAAACCAAATCATCTTTTTAATAGGAGCTTGAATGATATCGCAATATTGTTGAACGAGTGCATAAGGAGTTTGATAATCATAGCGACCAGAACAAAAATAAACAGGAATAGATAAACTTGAAATAGATGAAAAGAAATCGATTGTCAGCATCTCTTCCCATAAAACTCCGGATTTTAAATTTCCTGCGAGAAATTTGAACCAATCTAATAGCGTATATTCAGGAGAAAAGAAGCCTTTTCGTATGAAAGAAAAGGAAGATCCATTTTGGATTGCTCCTCCGAATGTACCAAGCCACTTTCTTTGAATAATGAGGCGTCTCGTATCTAAAAAGGGTGGTTTCCCTAATTTTAAAAGAGAAGCTAATGCCTTTTTATGGTCATGTTTTTTGGCAGAGCTAATTAAATGTTGATATAGTAATTCTTCATTTTGCTTCATATGTACGATTTGACCGATGCCGATGTATGCTTCTATATATTCGGGACATTGATTAGCGATTTGTAGTCCGATAATACTTCCCCAAGAATGACCTGCGAGAAATAGTTTTTGCTTATTAAAGCGTTTGAGAAGATATTGAATAACCTTTTTTGCATCTGAAAAAAATTGATCAATCGTAAGATTTGTTTGGATGTCCCGCCATAAAAAGGATTTACCTGCCCCTCGCTGATCCCAATTAATAACGATAAAGTGTTTTTCTAACTCTTTTTGAAAATGGCGAATAAAGCCGATTTGTGCCATACCAGGGCCGCCGTGACAGCATAATAAAATAGGCTGTTCCACGTTTTGGCCGCGTATAAGGAGAGATTGTTTCCGGTCATTAATCATAACGCTTTCTATCGTAGCGATACTGTTAGGGATTAGTTGCTTCTTTTCGTTGTAAAACTGAGGGGTGTGGCTACGAAAAAGCATATGTAAACCTCCTTTTCTTAAATGGTATGAATCGCACAGGCTCTTTCTTTTGCATATACTACTAGAAAATCATTGTATCATAACATACTGGTTTGATTTCAAGTTTAGGCGATTAAGAGAGGAGGGAGAATGTGACGATTGGAGAAATTATTGATTCTTTAAATAGACGCGAATCAATCGCTATTATAGCGAAACGGCTTGAAATGAGCCCATATACATTATCAAAGAAATTAAGGGTGATTGGATATGAATATGATGGAGAGCAGAAAAAACGTATCTTTATAGGTGATGGCGAAGAGCCACGTCATTTGCAAATCCAAGAAGCTACTGCCCTTCAATATGCAAAAACAGACTATCAATTACTAATTTATGAACAATTACAAAGCATTTATGAATTGCTAAGAAAAAGAGAAGAAGTAAGTGTTCAAATTATAAGTAAGAGCACAGAGAAAAAGAAACGAACCTTTTCGATTAATATAGAAGTATTAGCAAGACTAGATGTTATATCGGAATCAAAAGGGATTCAAAAGTCTAAAATTGTAGAAGAAGCACTACAGGAATTTTTGCAACGGTATGATGTTAATCATGAAACGTATCCAGAGAAATAAAAGAAAGGATACTATGTTCCATATAAGAGCGTGTATCCTTTCTTTTATTTCATTTTTTGTTTTGTTTCGAAAAGTAATATAGGAACCAAACGGCATGATTTTGTTCATCAGCTGCTGCGCGCCGAAATGTTTCTTTCACTTGTTGATTTGTCGTTTCGTCAGCAATTTCTAAGTGAAAATCAACTGTTCGTTGCTCATCTTGCCGAATTTCAAGGATTTGAGTTCGTTCATTTATGTCTGGAGCTAAAGTAGCTAATCTAGCATAAAAATGAATGGCGCTATATTCTCCATTAATTGATTTCTCAATACTACGAATGTGTTTGTCGATACAATGTATCGTCATTGTTTGATAGAAATACATACAAATCTTCCCATTATAGTTTTCTATATACTACGAAGAAACAAGGGGCTATGTGCGTATCCTTTACTGCACTAGAAGAATGACAATACGTATGACTCTAAAAGAAGAAGCTCCTTGCATATAAAAGGAGCCTCTTCTTTCGAGTGTCACGCACTAGTTTGAATAGTATTTAATTGTTTTTTTGAATACGTCCATCAATAATCGGCTGAATTGGTTCTTTCACTTGTTTTACATAATCGACTAATGCTTCAAAATCGTTTGGACCAGTTTCAGCATTTTTTCCATTTTTAAAGGATACGAATCCATCACCGCCAGAAGCTAGGAAAGCATTTGCAACTACGCTATACGTTTTAGAGGGAACTAATTCTTCACCATTTGTTAAACGGATATTCGTAACCTTTTCGTTATTTGGTTTGTTTGCATCCCAAGTGTATTGAATACCTGAAATTTGAAGCATTCTCGTTGCTCCTTTTTGCCATTGTTGATTTAATATATCACGAATATCTTGACCTGTTAGATCTACTTTAATTAATTGGTTTCCGAAAGGCTGAATGCCGTATAATTCGCCCCATGTAATATCTCCAGCGTCTAGATCATTACGAATTCCACCAGGATTCATAAGAGCGATTTGTGTTTGCATAGTTTGGCGCTGGGCATCCGCAACTAAATTTCCAAGTGTAGATTCACCAGCATCGTTTTGTTTACGGTCGATAGGTGCTGTAGATTTTCCGACTACTTCATTTACAAGAGGTGCGATTTTTTCTTTATATTGATCTAACTTTTGTTTTACTTGTTTATCAGGCTCTACACCTTCATGGTACGTTGTAATAACTTCAGCTTTTTTCTTCACAATATCTTTTGTTTTTCTATCAATCGTTACATCTACATCAGAGAAAGCCATCCCGTAAGAGTTCGCTTGCACGATAAGTTTATTATTTACAGTACCATTTACGTACGTATGACTATGTCCGCCGAAAACAACATCAACTTCGGGATCTGTTTCATTTGCAATGCGAGTAAGGTCACCGTTTGTTACACCAGTGTCATCAGTTGTACCTCCAACGTGTGCAAGGACTACGATAGATTTAACGCCGAGATGCTTTAATTGTTGTGTGGATTTATTAATAGCCTCTACTTCATCAGTGATTTCTACATTTTTAAGCATAGTAGGCATAACGACATTTGGTGTATCCGTTGTAACAACTCCGATGAATCCTACAGGAATTCCGTCTACCATTTTTACAGTAAATGGTGGTAAAAATAAGCGGCCAGTTGATTTATTATAGAAGTTTGCAGCGACATAAGGGAAGTTTGCTCCTTTGAAATTCCCTGTTTTTTCGTGATATCCACCGTAAATGAGGCGTTTCATTTCATCGATACCTTCATCAAATTCATGGTTTCCGATTGTACCAACATCAAACTTTAAGTCATTTAAAAATTCAATTGTTGGTTCGTCTTGTAATAATGCGGAAACTGGTGGGCTGGCTCCGACAATATCTCCAGCATGTACGAGAAGTGTATTAGGGTTTTGTTTTTTGCGTTCTTTTAAATAAGTAGCTAAGTAATCAGCACCACCAGCTTCTTTATTGTTAATTTTTTTTACAGTATCTAGTTGTCCATGGAAATCATTAATACCAAGCATTTGTACGTCTATGTATCGGTTTTGTTCGGCAGGAGTCTGAGATGGAGGAGCGGCGAATACGCTTGAAAAAGTAATAGTACTTAAAACAGCAACAGCAGGAATAATTTTTTTCCACATAATTAATTTCTCCTTTTTTTATAATCTGACATCATACGACATAATTTTAATAGATTACTAGGATTATATCTATATAAAAATTTAGTTTTTTCGAAAAATTAACATATTTACAAAAGATAAATAATAGAGTAGGGAACCTTTTTTATTGTCGATTTCGCCGTGTATCCTCTATAATGGAGAAAAAAGTAAAAGGTGAATAGTATGAAGAAAAAGAAGCAAAGACAAACACAAAGACACTCTCAAATGAATCAACCAGAGAAAGAATCACTTACACTAGGTGATCAATTGAACGATTCGTTAATGCAACAATTAAAGAATAAGAAAAAAGAGTTGCAAGTGAGAGAAGAGAAAAAAGAGGCAGCAGAACAAGAAAGAAAGCGTAAGGAACAAAAAGAACGTGAAAAGAATAAATCATTTGAAGAACTATTAAGTGAAAGTAGCCTTACTTGGAAAGACTTTAAATAATAAAAAGATGATCAGTGAAATGCCGCTGATCATTTTTTTGACGAGTTTGTAAGAAAAGGGGAGTTAGAATGAGGGAAATTGTAGTCGTTCCGTATGAAAATCATTGGAGTGAGAAATTCCAAATGGAGGCCGAAAGATTAAAATCGGCGATGCCAGAAATGGTGAAAGTCCATCATATTGGAAGTACGTCAGTGCCAGGACTGGCAGCTAAACCTATTATAGATATGATTATGGAAGTAGAGAGTATCGACAGAGTAGATCATTGGAATGAACGTTTTAAAGAGCTTGGTTACATCGTAAAAGGGGAAAATGGTATTTCAAGACGTCGTTATTTTATTCATGGGACTGAGGAAAAACGCTCGTATCATTTGCACGTATTTGAAAAAGGGAATCCTGAGATAGTAAGGCATTTATCGTTTCGTGATTACATGATGGCTCATTGCGAAGAAGCAGAGGCATATGCAAATTTAAAGAAAGAACTAGCGGAAAAATATACATATGATGGCACGATGTATACGGAAGGAAAAAATGAGTTTGTACGTAATGTTGATGAAAAAGCGAAAGAATGGAAAGGAAATAACGTGAATGACTGAGTTCACGTTATTTTTTTAAATGTGTATAAAAGTATTATGTAAACTGTACGTATGTTTTGACTTTTTGGATGAATCTTGTTGAAATAAAGTGGTGGTTTATAAAAATGTAACAATGAAAGGGAGAACGAGTGTGCATATTCCAACAACTACACTTCATAATGGTGTGAAAATGCCGATGATTGGTCTAGGCGTTTATAAAGCGAAAGAAGGCAACGAGGTTAAACAAGCAGTAAAAACAGCATTAGAATTTGGATACCGTTCGATTGATACAGCAACTGTATATGAAAATGAAAGCGGTGTCGGAGAAGCGGTTCGTGAATCTGGAATCCCGCGAGAAGACTTGTTTATTACAACAAAAGTTTGGAACGACGATCAAGGGTACGAGGAGACGCTCGAGGCGTTTGAAAAAAGTTTAAAGAAATTACAAATGGAGTATGTAGATTTATATTTAATCCATTGGCCGATAAGAGGGAAGTATGTTGATGCGTACCGTGCTTTAGAAAAGCTATATGAAGAAGGTAAAGTGCGCGCGATTGGTGTTTCTAATTTTCATAAACATCATTTAGAACTGTTATTACCAAATTGTAAAGTGAAGCCGATGGTCAACCAAGTGGAACTTCATCCGATGTTAGCGCAATTTGAATTGCGTGATTTCTGTCAAGGTGAGCAAATTCAAATGGAAGCATGGAGTCCTTTAATGAGAGGCGGCGAAGTATTCCAGCATCCAATTATTCAGGCTATTTCTAAAAAATATGAAAAGTCACCTGCACAAGTTATATTAAGGTGGGATATTCAAAGTGGGATTGTGACTATTCCTAAATCTGTTACGCCATCTCGTATTAAAGAGAACTTTACTATTTTTGATTTCTCATTAACTGAAGAAGAGATGGATCAAATTAATACGTTAAATCGTAATTTACATGTAGGAACGAATCCTGATAAATATGATACGTTATAAAAAAAGACTGCCGCCTAGTGTTGGGGGCAGTCTTTTACTTTTATCGGTATCAATATTTTAGCGATGCAAAGCATATGAATCATACTTAACAATCTTTTGAAGTTGTACATATTCTTCTTTTGTTAAAGATAACTGTTGGCTAGCTTGTATATTTTCTTGCAATTGTTGAATAGAGCTTGCACCAGGTATAACAGCTGCAACAGTTTCGTTATGTAAGCAATATTGAATAGCTGTTCCTGTTAAAGAGCTTTCTCCGATTATTTCTTTTACACTCGCGAGTGTCGAATATAACTCATCGTAAGAATAAGAGAGGTAATCTTTTTCTTTTACTCTTTCTATCTTTCTTGCATTATTGTTAGTTAAAATCCCTTTTGCAAGTGGTCCGCGAGCAATAACGCTAATTTGCTGTTCATTAAGAAACGGGAACCATTCTTCAGGGCGACGATTTAAAAGGCTGTATTCCATTAATATGCTAACGATATTTGATCGTTTTGCATACTCACGAATGACATTTGGACGTATAGAAGAGATACCATAATGACGAATAATCCCTTCTTTTTTTAATTCTTCAAAGGCTTCAACTGTTTCATCTATAGGATCTTCAATCGTCCCGCCATGCAGTTGATATAAATCAATATAATCTGTTTGAAGTCTACGTAAACTCTCTTTTACTTCGGTCTTTATATAAGCTTTAGAAGGATCCCAAGACCAACCGTTTTTTTCTTCTGTCCATCGATTTCCAACCTTTGTTGTAAGAACAATTTGGTCGCGTTTTCCTTTCAGAGCTTTTCCAACAAATTCTTCATTTAATCCATAATCGTATAAGTCCGCTGTATCAAAAAAATTAATTCCTAAATCGATTGCCTCATCGATAATACGCATAGCTTCAGCCTCAGATGCACCGAGAGACATACAGCCAAATCCAATTTCCGTAACATATAAATCTGAGTTTCCTAATTGACGTTTTTTCATAGGTCAACCTCCTTACCTTTATTGTACGAAAGGGGAAGGAGGTTGACAAACGTTTACTTTTTATTTGCTGTAATCCACTCTTGTACAGTTGTATACTCTTTTCCATATTGTTTTAGCTTATGACGAATTTGCCATGCTTTGCCGACTAAAGTGACGCGATTTGGTAAAATGTAAACTTTCATTTCTATCACGCTCCTTTCAATGTGGTAAAATGTATGAAGAACGATTAGGAAATAGAACAGGGAGATGAAGTAGTATGAGTAATCTTGCAGAAAGAACAGTAAAAACTGAACCGATTTTTGATGGTAGAGTTATAAAAGTTCGTGTTGATGATGTAGTATTACCAAATGGAGAAATGAGTAAACGTGAAATCGTAAATCACCCTGGGGCAGTTGCTATTATTGCTATTACTGATGAGGGGAAAATTGTACTCGTTGAGCAGTATCGTAAAGCTCTCGAAAAGGCAATTGTGGAAATTCCTGCTGGGAAGTTAGAACCTGGGGAAAAGCCAGAGGTAACAGCAGTTCGTGAATTAGAAGAAGAAACAGGATATGTATGTGAAAATATGGAACTTATTACATCTTTCTATACATCACCTGGTTTTGCAGATGAGATTTTATATGTATATAAAGCGACAGGATTAAAACAAAAAGAAAATAAAGCAGCTTTAGATGAAGATGAATTTGTGGAATTAATGGAAGTGTCATTAGAAGAAGCGATTGATCTTATGAAAGACCTTCGCATACATGATGCTAAGACGATGTTTGCAGTACAATATTTACAATTACAAAAATAAACACTCGCCTAAGGCGAGTGTTTTTAGTTGATTTTTGCATATACACGTGCATCGCGTAAGCTGCCATCGGGTGCTAGGAAATCATTTTCCATTGTACCTTCTAAAATAAATTCTAGACGTTCTGCTAAGTTACATGCGTTTATATTTGTTGCATCAGTACGAATTTCAATTCTTCTAGCACCTAGTTTATCAAATGCAAATTGAATCGCACCTTTAATGGCTTCTGTCATATAGCCATGCTTTGTATAAGCGCTATGTAGCCAAAAGTGAAGTGAAAACTTTGGAATATCCCAGTTTTCAGGCTTGAGCGTAATAGCTCCGATGAATGTACCAGATACTTTATCGTATAAGTGGAAATCAAGTGTTTCACGAAGTAAAAACTGTCCGTGAGCTTCGCGAACAATTTCTTCAGCACGTTCTTCTGTTTCAGCTGTAATTGGCATCCATGGTAATAAGTCTTCTAGCGAAGCTTGGATTGCTTCATATACTTCTGTTCCATCACCTGGAAACGGCTTACGTACTTGCAAGCGCTCAGTTTGAAATAATGTTGGAAAATCTAATAATAATGGTTTCAAGAGAAATCCCTCCTATTCTCTACTTTTTAGTTTAGCAAAGTAGAGCGGAATTTCAATGCTAATTCGTCATACTTTTTTTCTTTCTTTCATACATTTTTAGTAAGAGTGTGAACGGAGGGAAGGAAAATGTGGCGAAAAACGTGGCAAGACCGTGTAATGTCTCACATACAGGAAAATTCTTCACTATATATATTTAATGCGGTTTTATTAATGATGGGAGTAATATTTGGAGCGATTCTTGTGAATAGTTTACAAATAAACCAAAAGCAAGATTTATCATTTTATTTACAGCGTTTTTTTGGACAAGTTTCTAAAGGAGAATTTGCTGTCGCAGGCGAAATGTTTCGAGAAAGTTACTTTTCGCAATTAAAATATATCGGCTTTATTTGGATTTTGGGGATTTCAATTATTGGGTTGCCGCTCATTTTTATCTTACTATTTTTAAAAGGGGTAGTTGTTGGATTTACAGTAGGTTTTTTAGTAAGTCAGCACGGATGGAATGGACTATTATTAGCATTTGTATCTGTATTGCCACAAAATTTAATTATAATTCCTGTATTTCTCGTAATGACAACAATTGCTGCAAGCTTTTCCTTACGCATGATTAGGCATCAATTTATTCGGAAAATAACTGAGCCACTATTACCGTTATTAATTCGCTATACATGCTTTTTTCTCGTGATTGGAGCGGTATTAGCTATTGCTTCCAGTGTCGAAGTGTATGCATCACCAGTTTTAATGAAAGAAGTTGTGGAGGCTATTAACAAACAATAAATATTTTTTGAGAATAATTATCAATTTGTTTTTATTGTTTTTCTTTTGACAGGAGCCCTTCTTCTGATATAATGGTGTAAGAGTGGCGAGGAGGGAGTAGTACCGAATGGAAGAAAGAATTGAACGAATTAAGAAGCAATTACATGCAGCGAGCTATAAATTGACACCACAACGTGAAGCAACAGTTCGTGTGCTGCTAGAAAATGAAGAAGATCATTTAAGCGCAGAAGATGTATACCTCCTTGTAAAAGAAAAGTCGCCAGAGATCGGATTAGCAACCGTTTATCGAACTTTAGAGTTATTGTCTGAGTTGAAAGTTGTCGATAAAATTAACTTTGGAGACGGTGTTTCGCGTTATGACTTACGCCAAGAAGGTGCACAGCGTTTCCATCATCATTTAATCTGTACACAATGCGGTGCTGTACAAGAAATACAAGAAGATTTACTTGGTGAAGTGGAGAATAAAGTGGAACGAGACTGGAGCTTTAAGGTGAAAGATCATCGTTTAACATTCCATGGGATTTGTAAAAATTGTCAAGAAAATGAAACGGATGAAAAATAACCTTTTCCTATTTAACTAGGAAGAGGTTTTTTATTTGAATAAGGTATAAATTGGTGAAAGCTTGGCATATGTTGTAATAACTTATATTTTGGAGGAATTTACAATGCGCCGAGCTTTAAAATTAACTTTTGATGGGATGAAAGTATTTTTATTATTTACAAGTTGTACGATTTTGTTTTATTTCGCTATACTATGGATAAATGAAGAATATGAAAGTTACCATCGTTATGAAAAGCCAAAAGAAGAGACTGTAGAAAAAGTATCAGGGAATGAGGAGCCGGAAAAGGATGCTTTCGTAAATAGAATGATGTTTTTCTATGAAAATGGGGAGTAGTGTAGATTGGAAGATCAATTAAAAGATTTTATTCATTATATGATTGTTGAAAAAGGTTTAGCGAAAAATACAGTTGTATCTTATGAACGCGATTTAAAAAGCTATGTGAAGTATTTGCAAAATGTAGAACAAACGAAGACGTTTCATGAAGTGACACGCTTGCATATTGTTAACTTTTTGCAGCATTTAAAAGAAAACGGGAAATCTTCAAAAACATTGGCGCGTCATATTGCATCGATTCGTTCGTTTCATCAATTTTTACTTCGTGAACGGGCAGTGGAGCATGACCCATCGGTACATATTGAAACGCCACAAGGGGAACGGAAATTACCAAAAGTATTATCGATCGACGAAGTGGAAGCATTGCTTCAAACACCGAAAACGGCAAGTGCTTTTGGGATTCGTGATAAGGCAATGTTAGAGTTGTTGTATGCAACAGGACTTCGTGTTTCAGAATTAATTGCATTAAATTTAGAAGATGTGCACTTAACGATGGGATTTGTTCGCTGTATCGGGAAAGGGAACAAAGAAAGAATTATTCCACTAGGAAGCTTAGCGACAGAAGCGATTCAAAAGTATATTGAAAAAGGAAGAAGAGAATTGATGGGTAAAAAAGCAGTAGATGCGCTCTTTTTAAACCATCATGGTAATCGATTATCGAGACAGGGATTTTGGAAAATTTTAAAACGGCTAGCGAAAGAAGCGAATATTGCAAAAGAGCTTACACCGCATACGTTGCGTCACTCTTTTGCTACGCATCTATTAGAAAATGGGGCAGACTTACGTGCTGTGCAAGAAATGCTTGGACATGCAGATATTTCAACGACGCAAATTTATACGCACGTTTCAAAAGCTAGATTAAAAGATGTATATAAACAGTTTCATCCGAGAGCATAGTTACTATGCTCTTTTTTTCATAGATTCAAAAGGCTATAGTACTTCACAAAAACTTCACAAACATTTCGTACATTGTTTTCAGCAGAAGACTAGAATATTACAATGTATTTCCTCTATACTAAATAAGGTATGAAGGAGGAAATGATGATGAAAAAACTTATTATGACTTTATTTATCGCGATGCTAGCATTGGCTGGCTGTAATACAAACAAAGAAGAACCGAAAAAAGAACAGAAACTGGAAGCTATAAAAGTAGCGGTTCAAACGAATCCGAAAGAAATTAAACCTGGTGAAAAAACAGAAGTACAAGCACTTGTTACACAAGGAAAAGAAAGAGTAACGGATGCTGATGATGTAAAGTTTGAGATTTGGAAAGATGGCGACGAGAAACACGAGATGTTAGATGGTAAGCATAAAGGAAAAGGTGTTTATGCAGTAGAGAAAACATTTGAAACTGATGGAGTATATCATATTATTCCTCATACAAATGCACGTGAAATGCATGTTATGCCAGAAACAAAAGTCGCTGTAGGAAATGCAAAAGTAGAAGATGCGAAAAAAGAAGAAGGTCATGGGGATCATAAAAGTGATACGATGATACATCTTATGGCTGGTGATATTAAAGCAAATGCTGAATCAACAATGAAAGTTCATTTGAAGCAAAAAGAAGAAGCGTTAACTGGTGCTGAAGTACAACTTGAGATTTGGAAAGATGGTGTTGAAAAGCACGAATTTATTCCAGCGAAAGAAGGAAATAAAGGAGAGTATGAAACGAAACATACTTTCAAAGAAAACGGTGCTTACAAAGTGAAAGTTCATGTTAAAAAAGGTGAACTACATGAACATAAAGAAGAAACAGTAGAAGTAAAATAAAAAGTAGCTCTTTAGAGCTGCTTTTTATTTTTATATTAGGAAATATGTTATAAAATGATTAGCACTTCTTTGCAGAATGGATTACAATAGAAGGGTAAAGAAAATGAGGAATTCTACGAAAATGTATTAAAAAGAAAGCGTAAACATGTTATGATATCAATATCAGATGTCTGACATCTGACTTGGAAAAACCTAGAAATGTTTTTGATTCGTTTGAAAGTAAAACGAAAAAGTTAGAGAATGATTTAAAGCAGTACTGTTTAATAATGAGGACGAAAGATAATTCCCATTGATAACAGTTTCACTTTATAGCGTTTTGAACATACTACAAGAAGTAGAACTGAACATATAGGAGGTTGCAGTTATGAATAAATATAAACGTATTTTCCTAGTCGTAATGGACTCTGTGGGAATCGGTGAAGCACCAGATGCTGAGCAGTTTGGTGATTTAGGTTCTGATACAATTGGTCATATCGCTGAACATATGAATGGACTACACATGCCAAACATGGTGAAATTAGGCCTTGGTAATATTCGTGAAATGAAAGGAATCTCTAAAGTAGAGAAACCGCTTGGATATTATACAAAAATGCAAGAGAAATCTACAGGTAAAGATACAATGACAGGTCACTGGGAAATCATGGGCCTTTACATTGATACACCATTCCAAGTGTTTCCTGAAGGATTCCCGAAAGAATTACTTGATGAATTAGAAGAAAAGACAGGTCGTAAAATTATCGGTAATAAACCAGCTTCTGGAACTGAGGTACTTGTGGAGCTTGGTCAAGAACAAATGGAAACAGGTTCTTTAATTGTTTACACTTCTGCTGATAGTGTATTACAGATCGCAGCTCATGAAGAAGTAGTACCACTTGAAGAGCTATATAAAATTTGTAAAATCGCACGTGAATTAACATTAGATGAGAAGTACATGGTAGGGCGTGTTATTGCTCGTCCGTTCGTTGGAGAGCCAGGAAACTTCACACGTACACCAAATCGTCATGACTATGCGTTAAAACCATTTGGTCGCACAGTAATGAATGAACTTAAAGATAGCGATTATGATGTAATTGCTATTGGTAAAATTGCTGACATTTATGATGGAGAAGGTGTAACTGAATCACTTCGTACGAAATCAAATATGGATGGAATGGACAAGCTTGTAGATACATTAAATATGGACTTTACAGGTATTAGCTTCTTAAACTTAGTTGACTTTGATGCCTTATTTGGTCATCGTCGTGACCCACAAGGGTACGGAGAAGCTCTACAAGAATATGACGCACGTCTTCCAGAAGTATTCGAAAAACTAAAAGAAGATGATCTATTATTAATTACAGCAGACCATGGTAATGATCCAGTACATCCTGGTACTGATCATACACGTGAATATGTACCGTTATTAGCATATAGCCCAAGCATGAAAGAAGGCGGACAAGAGTTATCACTTCGTCAAACATTTGCTGATATTGGTGCAACTGTAGCAGAAAACTTTAATGTTAAAATGCCAGAACATGGAACAAGCTTCTTAAACGAGCTAAAGAAATAGGGGGATAAACAGATGAATCGTGAACTAATTACAAAATCAGCTTCATACTTAAAAGAGAAATTTCAAGAGACACCACAAGTAGGACTAATCCTTGGATCTGGACTAGGTGTATTAGCAGATGAAATCGAGAACGCAGTAACAGTACCATACAGTGAAATCCCTGAATTCCCAGTTTCAACTGTAGAAGGACATGCAGGTCAACTTGTATTCGGTACACTTCAAGGTGTAACAGTAGTAGCAATGCAAGGACGTTTCCATTTCTATGAAGGATACGATATGCAAAAAGTAACATTCCCAGTTCGTGTTATGAAAGAACTAGGTGTAGAAACAGTTGTTGTAACGAACGCAGCTGGTGGTGTAAATACATCATTTGAACCAGGCGATCTTATGTTAATTTCAGACCATATTAACTTCATGGGTACGAACCCATTAATCGGACCAAATGATTCTGAAATGGGTGTACGTTTCCCTGATATGTCTACATCATATACGCCAGAACTTCGCGAAATGGCGAAACAAGTTGCAGCAGATTTAAATATTAAAGTACAAGAAGGTGTATATGTTGGAATGACAGGTCCTGTATATGAAACACCTGCTGAAATTCGTATGCTTCGTACACTTGGCGGAGATGCAGTTGGTATGTCAACAGTACCGGAAGTAATTGTAGCTCGTCATGCAGGTATGAAAGTACTAGGTATTTCTTGTATTTCAAATATGGCAGCTGGTATTTTAGATCAACCACTTCACCACGATGAAGTAATTGAAACGACAGAACGTGTTAAAGCTAATTTCTTAGCATTAGTAAAAGCAATTGTAAAACAAATGAAGGGGTGACTTCACAATGAGAATGGTGGACCTAATTGCAAAAAAACGTGATGGACATGCATTAACGACAGAAGAAATTAACTTTATCGTTGAAGGATACACAAATGGTAGTATTCCAGATTATCAAATGAGTTCACTTGCAATGGCAATTTTCTTCCAAGATATGAATGATCAAGAACGTGCAGATTTAACGATGGCAATGGTAAATAGCGGTGATACAATTGACTTATCAGCCATTGAAGGGGTAAAAGTAGATAAGCATTCAACGGGTGGAGTCGGTGATACAACGACACTTGT
Organism: Bacillus sp. FSL R12-0074; assembly: GCF_038005725.1. NCBI lineage: Bacteria > Bacillati > Bacillota > Bacilli > Caryophanales > Bacillaceae > Bacillus > Bacillus sp. FSL R12-0074. Next base: position 4,029,983 of record NZ_JBBOTR010000001.1, on the reverse strand, counting down.
ATTAGGTCCATTAGTAGCTGCTTTAGGTGTACCAGTTGCGAAAATGTCTGGACGAGGTCTAGGACATACGGGTGGTACAATTGATAAATTAGAAGCAGTACCAGGATTCCATGTGGAAATTGAAAATGATGAATTCATGCGTCTTGTAAATGAAAATAAAATCGCTGTTATTGGTCAAAGTGGAAACTTAACACCTGCTGATAAAAAGTTATATGCGCTTCGTGATGTAACTGCAACAGTAAATTCAATTCCTCTTATCGCTAGCTCAATTATGAGTAAGAAAATTGCTGCTGGTGCAGATGCAATTGTTCTTGATGTAAAAACTGGAGCAGGCGCGTTTATGAAAACGGATGAAGATGCAAAGCGTTTAGCAGAAGCAATGGTACGCATCGGTAATAACGTTGGTCGTAATACGATGGCGGTTATTTCTGATATGAGTCAGCCGCTTGGTGAAGCAATTGGTAATGCATTAGAAGTACAAGAAGCAATTGATACATTACAAGGTAAGGGACCGAAAGATTTAGAAGAGTTATGTTTAACACTTGGAAGTCAGATGGTGTACCTTGCTGGACAAGCTTCATCTTTAGAAGATGCACGTGAAAAGTTAATTGAAGTAATGAACAATGGTAAAGCGCTAGAATCATTTAAAACGTTCTTATCCGCGCAAGGCGGCGATGCATCTGTTGTTGATGATCCTTCTAAATTGCCACAAGCACAATTTAAAATTGAAGTGGAAGCGAAAGAAGACGGTTACGTATCGGAAATCGTTGCAGATGAAATCGGAACAGCAGCAATGCTTTTAGGAGCAGGGCGTGCAACGAAAGAGTCTGAAATTGATTTAGCAGTTGGTCTAATGCTTCGCAAAAAAGTAGGCGATAGCGTGAAAAAAGGTGACTCTCTTGTTACAATTTACGCAAACCGCGAAAATGTTGAAGACGTAAAAGCGAAAATTTATGAGAACATGAAAATCGCTAAAGGTCACGTAGATGCACCAACTTTAGTACACGGTATTGTAACGAAGTAATAAAGTGAAACTTTAATCAGTGGGGGCTTTATCCCCACTGATTATTAGCCTTCACCAATCGGGCATTTACGGGCAGTTGATCCCAGACCTAACTTCTTTGCTTTCGCTGAATTTTGAGGTAGGGGTCTTACTGCCCGCAAATAGCGGGATAAAAAAAGCTGAGGAGATTTCTCCTTGGCTTTTTTTACTATTTTTTGTTTATAATAGTAATGGGTGAAATTATGATTAGAATTTGTACAATAACGAAAAAAAATGAAGTTTTATATGATGTTTCGCTAGAAGAAACGAAAAAAGAGAACATCATATGGTATTGGCTTGATTTATATAAGCCAACGAAAGAGGAGTATACATATATTTTACAAGATCACTTCAAGTTCCATCCCCTTGCAATTGAAGATTGTGTAGAGTATGTACAGAGACCAAAGGTAGATTTTTATGATGGATATAACTTTTTAGTTCTTCATGCATTCGGAGAAGACGGATTAGAACCGCATGAAATCGATTTATTTATTAGTGATCGATATATAGTCTCTTTCCATTTCTCTCATAACAATGCGATTGAAAGAGTATGGAAAACGCTCGGTGAAAAGAAACGTATTAAGAAGAGTCCTTTGCATGTAGCACATACAATTATTGACCAAATTGTAGATGATTATTTCGCACCTGTTTATTACATCGAAGACCATTTAAATGCAATTGATGATAATTTAACGGGTGAGACAGCAGGAAGTGTGCTAGAAGAAGTATTTGATATTCGTGCAGATTTATCTAAGCTAAGGCGTACGATTATTCCGATGCGTGATTTATTGTATCGTATATTAAATTCAACACGTTTTTACGGTATAAGCGATCATGAAATTTATTTTAAAGATATACATGATCATTTGCTTAAACTGACAGAGATGATTGAAGCGAGCCGTGAATTAACAGCAGATATTCGAGATAGTTACTTTTCGTTGAATTCCCACCATATGAACAATATTATGAAAACATTAACTGTTTTCTCAACTATTTTCATGCCGTTAACATTTATTGCAGGGGTATACGGCATGAACTTCGCACATATGCCAGAGCTTGGCGGGAAGTATAGTTATTTTATTTGCTTAATTTTAATGGCATTAATTGGCGGCGGAATGATGGCTTGGTTTTATAAAAAAGGTTGGTTTAAGTAAAAAAACACCGAGGATTTCCTCGGTGTTTTTTTCTTAGCCAATAGCGTGTAATACGAACATGGCTAAGAATAAGCATGTAATAATATACATGGACGGTGCGACTTCTTTACGCTTTCCAAGTGCAACTTTCAAGATAGGATAAGCGATAAATCCGAACGCAATGCCATCAGCGATACTATATGTGAGCGGGATCATAACGATAATTAAAAACGCTGGAAATCCTTCTGAAAAGTCGTTCAGAGGAATTTGTTGAATGCTTGTAATCATCAGCCCGCCAATAATAATTAAGATTGGTGCAATGGCACTGTCAGGAATTATTTTGACAAACGGAAGCGCAAACAGTGATGCGAAGAATAACAACCCTGTAACGATAGACGTCAGACCTGTCTTTCCGCCTGCAGTAATACCTGCGGCACTCTCTACTGTTGAAACGGTAGGGCTTGTGCCAAATAGACCACATGTCATTGCTGAAATTGCATTTGCTTGGTAAGCACGTGGGAATTTACGATCATCTTCTAATAAACCATGTAAAAGTCCCATGTTCTCAAAAATAAGCACCATGCTTAAGGAGAATGTTGCAATCCAAAATGGCAAGGAAGAAAGTTTCCCAAATGACATAGCTCCAAACACATCGCCATAATTAGCGAATGAAAACGAACTATTTCCCATTTGACTCGTATCAACAAGACCAAACAGCCATGCAATACCAGTTCCAATTGCAATCGTCCATAAAAAGCTTCCACGTACGTTACGCGCAAATAGTACAAGTGCGACAATAAGAGTAAGTAGTGTGGCAAGAACGACAGGACTACTTAATTTTCCCATTGCAACAGCAGTATTAGGATGCGAAACGACTAAACCACCTTTTTGCAAGCCGATGAAAGCTAAAAACAACCCGATACCGACAGTGATCGCTTCCTTTAATGACTTTGGAATCGATACCGAAAGCACGCGAGCAATCGGTGTAAAAGCAGCAATTGTAAAAATAATACCGGCGATAAAAACAGCTGCCAATGCTTCTTGCCAAGTTAAACCGAGCGTATGCACAGCAGTGTACGTGAAGAATGCATTTACACCCATACCAGGGACAAGAATAGCAGGTGCATTTGCCCAAAATGCCATGAGTAGACATCCGACAAATGAACTAAAAACAGTTGCCAAAATTCCTGCCTCAAGAGGAATGCCGGCATCTGATAAGATTGACGCATTTACAATCATAATATAAACAATTGTGAAAAATGACGTGACTCCAGCTAAAACTTCTTGTTTTGGTGATGTTTGGTGTAAGTCTAATTTAAATGTTCTTTCAAGTATTCCTTTCATGTTAAACCTTCTTTTTCATATCCCTCTCCCACCCGTGATATCTCTTATGTAAGAGCTCACCGTCCTTTATTATATCAGAACATCATGTTTTTACAACAACGAAAATGATAACGGTTACTTATAAATGAGTTTATTTATAAATACGTAAAAATTGCCCGGATAGATGAAATGATTTCTAGTTCTCCTGATTGAATGGGCGGAGCTGCTTGCGCATGCAAAGTAGCATATGATGCGATCTCCCGTGGTAATTGGGCAGATTCTTCAACGAGTGAGAGGGGAACAGGATTAATATTTAAATTGTAAGTACTCGCAATTGTACGAGCTTTGTCTACTGCTTGTTGCAGAGCTTGAATGAGAGCTTGCTCATAATATTTATTTGGATGAGATATTCGAAAACGTAATCCTTTTGCTACGTTTGCCCCATTTGTAACGGCTATATCATATACTTCCCCTGCTTTTTGCACATTTAAAACGGTAATTTCATACAAATGCTCCACACGGTAGCCTTGTAGTAATGCTTTATCATTTACATATTCGTATTGAGGAGTAATCGTATAAGAAATGGTTTCTATATCTTTATCGGCAATACCTAGCTGTTTGAGTGCATCAAGCAATTGTTTCGATTGCACTGCATTTTCTTTTTGCGCCTGTTTTACATTTTTACTATCTGTTCGAATGCCCAGTGTTAATATGACAACATTTGGTTTTGCCTTTATAATGCCTTCTCCTTGTACAGTAATAGTAGCTTCTTTACCAGTATTTGTCGTACGGATATTATGTAAATACGGATTCATTCCACTTTGCATTTATGCTCACCATCCTTTTTTATATGTATATGTGTGAACAAAAAAGAAAATCTTATGAAAAAAGTTACATAAATGAGAATGTTGAGGGAAGAAAGCATATACAATATAGGTATTTATAGATTATAATATGTGTAAATATGATAAAAAAGGGACGAGGCTAGTGAACGAAAATAGAGAAACACTGATTTTAGATTTATCTGCATCATTTCGAAAGATGATACGTTTATTACAAAATGATATTAATACACGTTTTTCAGAGCATATGCCATATAATGAATTCTCTGTATTACGTGCGTTATTTTTAAAAAGTCCACAGATGGCTTCGCAAATTGCGAGTGAAGTAAACGTAACCTCCAGTCATATTACAGCTGTAACAGATCGTCTCGTGCGAAAAGGGTTTGTTGAAAGAAAACGTTCAAATTCGGACCGTCGTATCGTATACTTAGAAATTACTGAAAACGGACGAGAAGTAACTGAAAAGCTTGAAGCTGTGCGTAAAGAATATTATAAAGAGAAATTTAAAGGTTGGAGCGACCAAGAGATAGAAATGGTTTTAGAACTATTTGGCCGCGTATTATAATAAATGAGGATAGGAAGCGAGAGCTTTCCTATCCTTTTTCTTTTGAATAAAAATATTTTGAAACTCCGATACTTTAATTAAACAGATCGGAGGAAAGATTATGAAATATATTGCTGCACTTACCATTTTACTTGGAAGTTTTTTCTGCTTTCATACATTCATGTACGCTGATACCCCTATCCAAGTGGTGCAAAAAGAAGTGAAGTACATTGAGAATGATAATACCGTCTTGTATTCGAAATTATGGGTTCGTTCTATGCAAAACGCAGTATTATTTCATCATAGCGATAATGTTCGTAATCAGGACACTTTGCGTAATGTAACAAGTTCATCGCTCGTTAAAGCGAAGCAATTACCATTTAAGAAAGCATCAATGTACATTCCAAGATTATCGCAATACGTATCAAAAGCAGGGAAAGAAAATATTCAAGTGCACTACATTGCGGTGCACTATAATGTGAAAAAAGAAAATGCGTATCAATTAAATGGCATGAACTATTTTCTGCAAGTATTTGTGAAAGAGCGCGGTGAATGGAAAATTGCTGAAAGTGTAGTCGCGCCGACAGAGCAAATTGTGAAAAATGGTGATGGATTTGGGATGAAAGAAGAGATGGTGTATGGAGATAGGAGAGAGAATGTGAAATAACCTCCTTTTGAAGGAGGTTATTTATTAAAAAATTACATTTTACTATTTTACTCCCAAAGAAATCCTTTTCTTTAATAAGCGTGATAACACGATATAGCAAATTAGACCAATTACACCAAAGCCAATATAATAACCAATAATTGATTGTGTTCCTCCTATTATGCGACCTCCAAATAGGGCGAAACAAAATACAGTACATGCTATAAAAGGCTTGTAGAGCTTTGAGAATAAAAGCAATTTACCGTTTTGTTCATTAGGCGATTGTGTATATAAATAGGTACCTAAAGGTAATAAGATAAGTATGTACACAATTGGAGTTAATAATTTCCAAGCAGAAGGTATTTTTGAAAAATTAGGTTCGTTTATGCGTTTTCCGTTTTTATCTGTATAAGCTGATTGTGGATCGTAATCAAATCTAATCTCTAAGTCCTCAATAGGTGAAAGTATACTTGTATGTGATGAAATTGATACGTATTGATTTTCAATTTTATAAGTTTTCTCATGAGTTTCGTACAAGTGAACTGAAATAAAACCAGCCAAAAGTAAGGCCAATCCGTATGGTAAAATAAGCATAATACCAGTGAATATACTTTGAGAAAGTATATTAGCAGTTATTGTTCCCATAAATAATGTCAAAGTATAAATAGCAATTAATACAATGACTGTATAAAGAAAATAAGAATGAAATGGTGAGAATAACTGGTATTTATTATGAAAGGTCGTCTTTTTTAAAATTGCGAAAAGTCCCCAATTTATTGCATAGACAGCAATAATATTGAATACCCCTAATAACCATTTTGTAAGATATATATATCTTCGTTTAAAAGGCATTGACCATAAAGCATCCATGGTTTGGTTATGGCGCTCCCAACCAATTTGAACACATGCTAACGCAATAATTACAATTCCCTGTATAAACAAATGGTCTTCAGGACTAAGGGAAAATTGATAATGATAATTAACTTTTTCCGTGATAGTTTGTGAAAAATGAAAGGATTTTGCAGCATCTAAATAATATTTATAAGATAGTGTATAGAAGCTAGTAATCCAAAAAAGCCAAATGAAATATTTTCCCTGTTTATAGCTTTGTAACCATAATGCTTTTTGAAACATAGGATCTCTCCTTTATAAAACTTTATAATTTGTAAGGCGTGATAGTGCAAAATAGCTGAGGGTTCCAAATAAAATTAGCCCAAAATAATAGCTAAATATCAAATCAAAATAGTGTAACATGCTCCCACCGATTAAAGCAAAATAGAAAGTTGTCCCGACAATCCATAGTTTTTGTTTTTTTTGAAATGAAAATACTTTTTTATTATTTTCATTAGGTGAATGCTTATATAAAATAACCCCCAGTAATAAGAAACATATTGTATATAGAATGGGTACTAGTAATATTTTAGGAGAACTATAGTCATAGAATACAGGTCCTTCCTTTTTAGTTGGTTGGTTCCTCATATCATAATTATATCGAATATGAAAATTTTTTATGGGAGCAAGAATTTTTGTTTGCTGGTCTAAATGATAGATTGCTTCATATTTATTTGAAGAATGTTCTGTATCCATATTTAAATGTGCATTATAAAAAGAGAAGAGCAAAGAAAAAATTCCAAACCCTTTAATTAAATATAAAACACAGAAGGTACCTTGAGAAATGATACTTCCTGTAAAAGTTCCGATACATAAAGCTGTAGTATAGAGAGCGATATAAGTAATTATTGCATAGAAAAAATATCTATGGAAAAAGTTGAATGATTGAAATTCAAAGTGAATTGTCGTTCTATATACAAGGTACATTAGAGCCCAGCATAGTAAAAGACATGTAACAATGTGAATAATGCCAAATAACCATTTCGAAAAAAAGATGGTGCTACGTTTAAAAGGCATTACCATTAAAGAATCACTCAACTTCAAATTGCTACGTTCCCATCCAATCATTAAGCAAGCTAGTGCAATGATAGAGAGAATAATGATGGAATTGTAATCTGAGAAGTAATAGTCGTAATAAAACTCTCCTGTTGGGTTATATTTATAGAAAAAATCCATCTGGGTTTGGGATGCCTTATAGTATTTATAAGGGAAAACATACATAGATACTAAAAACATTATTAATACAGCGTATTTCCCGCGCTTCCAATTCCACATCCACAACGCCTTATGAAACATACCCATCCCCCTCAAGTGTCGTAACGAAGACATCTTCAAGTGACATTGATAATTCTTCAATGAGTATTGGTTGCTCTTTATAAAACTTCTCCAGTGTTGTAGCCACATTTTCCTCAATTAAGATTGTATATACTTTTCCTGTTTGGTTTAATATTTTAATATTGCTTAAGTTTTCTAGTTTTTGAGGTAATGAACGTTCATAAGCAACTTGTATTTTGGCAAATCGTGATTTTGCATCATCTAGTGATGTAATAGAATCTACTGTATGTCCTTTTAAAATAATGATTGTATCGGCAATTTTTTCAACTTCATCTAAATGGTGAGTGGAGATGAAAATTGTAATTTCTTTTTCTGCTACTTCTTCAACGAGAAATTGTAGAATCTGTCTTTTAACGATAGGATCAAGTCCGTTTGTCGGTTCATCTAAAATGACATATTCTGCTTTTGCAGCGAAAGCTAAAATGATCGCAAGCAGTGCTTTCATTCCTTTTGAGTAACTACGAATACGTTTGTTTGGTAAATTAAAACGTTCTAATATTTCATAAAAATACTGTTCATCAAATGCTGTATAAACCGCTTTATAAAACTTTACGATTTCCTTCATTGTATATCCGTTCAGTATGTTAGTAGAGTCTGGAACGTATACAACTTTTTGTTTAATTTCAGGATGCATATGAATATCTGTATTATTATATGTAACAGTTCCTTCATCGGGGTCTAAAATGCCGACCATCGTTCGTAATAAAGTTGTTTTCCCTGCGCCATTTCTTCCGAGCAATCCGACGATACTACCTTTTTGTAATGTGAAAGAAACATCGTCTAAAATCGTTTGGTTATCAATTGTTTTCTTCAAGTTTGTCACTTTCAACATCTGTATTTCCTCCAATCTCTTTATAGTATGAATCTATCCAATCGTGAATTTTATCTTTCGTAATCCCAAGATAAGAGGCTTCTAGTAATAATTGATGAAATTGCTTTTCAACCATAGTGATTTTCCTTTCGTCTAATGTTGGGGTAATCGATTGGGCTACAAATGTTCCTTTTCCTCGTAATGTTTCAATAATCCCTTGTCGCTCTAATTCTTGATAAGCTTTACTTACTGTATTTGGATTTATAACGAGCAAAGAAGCAAGCTCGCGTACAGAAGGAAGTTTATCACTTGGAGCTAACATATTTTTTAGTACGAGCTCTTTTATATTTTGAACAATTTGTTCCCATATCGGAGTGTTGCTTCTTGGATCAAGTTGAATATGCAAGAGCAATGTCTCCTTCCTAATGAGTATTAAGTGTACTACTACGTGTAATACACTTAATACAATATAGGCAATGAATTTATTTGTCAACTGAAAATAATAGAAAAATATGGTATTAAAAATGTATAAATTGGAAAAAATAAGTTTGATATAGAATGGAGGGTTAGTCATGAAGCGAGTTTTTGGAATACTTGTTTGTTTCATGTTATTGCTTTCTGGTACTTCAGTTAGTTTCGCACAATCTGAGAAAACGAAGCAGGAAAAAACAGAAGAAACCACGCCGAAGTTAGCGGAACAAGCGTCGTCAGCGATCGTAATTGAGCAAGATACAGGTAAAGTTTTGTTTGATAAAAATCCGAATGAAAAGTTACCACCTGCTAGTATGACAAAGATTATGACAATGCTATTAATTATGGAACAAGTTGAAAAAGGAAAACTAAAACTAAACGATAAAGTTAGAGCGAGTGAACACGCAGCTTCAATGGGCGGATCACAAATTTTTCTAGAACCTGGGGAAGAGATGACTGTAAATGAAATGTTAAAGGGCATTGCAATTGCATCTGGAAATGATGCATCTGTTGCAGTAGCTGAGCATATCGCTGGTTCAGAAGAAGGTTTCGTAAATATGATGAACAAAAAAGCGAAAGATCTAGGATTGAAAAATACACATTTTCAAAATCCGACAGGTCTTCCAGCGAAAGATCATTATTCTACAGCGAATGATATGGCTATTATGGCGAAAGAGTTGATGAAGTATCCACTTATTCGAAAATACACAGGTAAATATGAAGACTATTTACGTGAAAATACGGATAAGAAGTTTTGGCTTGTTAATACGAATAAGCTAGTACGTTTTTATCCTGGAGTAGATGGAGTGAAAACAGGCTTTACGACAGAAGCGAAATATTGTTTAACGGCATCGGCTGAGAAAAATGGTATGCGTGTTATTTCAGTTGTAATGGGAGCACCTACATCAAAAGAGCGGAACAATCAAGTAACGAAGCTTCTTGATTATGCATTTGGACAATACATGACAAAGAAATTATATACACGTGGTGAGAAAATTAAGACTGTACAAGTAGGAAAAGGTAAGGAAGAAAAAGTAGATTTAGTTGCGTCAGACAATGTGTCTCTTCTTATGAAGAAGGGCGAAAATATGGACAAAGTTAAACAAGAAGTGATTGCTGAAAAGAAAGTGAAGGCACCGATTAAAAAAGGTGATGCACTTGGCACACTTGTTATTAAAAGAGATAAAGATGTTTTATTAAAACAAACAATTGTAGCGAAAGAAGATGTTGAGGCAGCGAGCTGGTGGGAGTTATTTAAAAGAAGTTTTGGGATGTTTTCAACATCAAAATAGCGGCGGGAATTTTGATGTTTTTCTGTTCGTATTTACTGAAATAATTGCTGAAAGGTTTCACTTTATGACGAAATAGTTCTTCTTTTGTCAGTAGGAAGGATTCTGATTTTATATCACGAAAATCTTATGTTAATGAGTAAAGTTTGAGCATAAGGAGGAAATCGTGTGAGTCTTTCCATGCATTTAGAAGTAAAACGTGACGTCTTATGTGTGAGGCTAGAGGGCGAGTTAGATCATCATACTGCTGAAGAGTTGCGAACGAAAGTCACAGATATGATTGAGACACATGGTGTTCATCATATTATTTTGAGCCTAGAGAACTTAACATTTATGGATAGTTCTGGTTTAGGCGTTATATTAGGCCGATATAAACATGTAAAGGGATTAGGTGGAGAGATGGTTGTCTGTGCAATTTCACCGCCCGTTAAACGTTTATTTGAAATGTCAGGTCTATTCAAAATTGTTCGTTTAGAAGAAAGTGAAGCGCATGCGCTCGCGACGTTGGGGGTGGCGTAGATGAGAAATGAAATGAACCTTCAATTTTCAGCGTTAAGTCAGAATGAATCATTCGCTCGTGTTACGGTAGCTGCTTTTATTGCGCAATTAGACCCGACGATGGAAGAACTAACAGAGATTAAAACAGTTGTGTCAGAAGCGGTTACAAATGCAATTATTCATGGGTATGAAGGAAATGCAGAAGGTGTTGTTTATATTTCAGTGATTTTGGAAGAAGCGATGGTGAAACTCACGATTCGAGATGAAGGGATTGGTATCTTTAACTTAGATGAAGCAAGACAACCCCTTTTTACAACTAAACCTGAATTAGAGCGTTCCGGAATGGGATTTACTATCATGGAAAATTTTATGGATGAAGTAGAAGTTATTTCAAACGAATCTTTCGGGACAACAATCCATTTGACAAAATACTTATCAAATAGTAACGCTCTATGCAATTAAGGAGAATAGCCAATGGACATAGAGGTCAGAAATGAGAAGAAGAAACCTCAGTTAAAGGACCACGAGCTAAAAGCGTTAATTCAAAAAAGTCAAGATGGAGATCAACAAGCGAGAGATACAATCGTTCAAAGTAATATGCGTCTCGTATGGTCGGTTGTACAGCGATTTCTTAATCGAGGATACGAACCAGACGATTTATTTCAAATTGGATGTATTGGACTCTTAAAATCGGTAGATAAATTTGATTTATCTTTCGACGTGAAATTTTCAACATATGCAGTTCCAATGATTATCGGTGAAATACAACGATTTTTACGTGACGATGGATCAGTGAAAGTAAGTAGATCTTTAAAAGAAACAGGAAACAAAGTCCGAAAGATGAGAGACGAGCTTTCGAAAGAATTTGGAAGGGCTCCAACGATTAATGAGGTAGCACAGGCTCTTGAACTAACGCCGGAAGAAGTTGTTCTGGCGCAAGAAGCGAGTCGTGCTCCTTCGTCGATACATGAAACCGTGTATGAAAACGACGGAGATCCAATTACTATTTTAGATCAAATTGCAGATCAATCGGAAACGAAATGGTTTGATAAAATTGCTTTAAAAGAAGCAATTAGAGAATTGGATGAACGAGAAAGGCTAATTGTGTATTTGCGCTATTATAAAGACCAAACCCAATCAGAAGTAGCGGAGCGCATAGGCATTTCGCAAGTACAAGTTTCAAGACTTGAAAAGAAAATATTAAAACAGATGAAAGATCGAATAGATGAATAGCTATCTATTCGATTTTTTTTTTATTGTCACGAAAAGTAGAAGATTCCAACTATCGCTAAAAAAATTTACGGAATTTATTGATAATTCAGTTAATTTAAACTATAATCCAAGTATGAACTTGTCACAAAGGGGGAAGGAAACATGGAAACGAGGCAACAATGGGGAACGAGGGCTGGATTTATTTTTGCAGCAATCGGTTCCGCTGTTGGACTAGGGAATATATGGCGTTTTCCTTATACAGCGTATGAAAATGGGGGAGGCGCATTCTTTTTACCGTACTTATTTGCATTATTAACGACTGGTATTTCATTGTTAGCTTTCGAGTTTGCTCTTGGGCATCGCCATCGTGGTTCGGCGCCACTTACATTCTTCCGTATTCATCGACGTGCTGAATTTATTGGATGGTGGCAAATGTGTGTGACATTTATTGTTTCAACATATTACGCTGTAATCATTGCTTGGTCTATTTCGTATACGTACTTTGCAATTACTGGAGCATGGGGGAAAGACACGCAATCATTTTTATTTAAAGAATATTTACATGTTGCAGATAAGCCAGGACAATTCGGGGGACTCGTACCAGAAGTATTAATTCCGTTAGCTCTCGTTTGGATTATTGTGCTTGGTGTTGCGTTTAAAGGAGTTAAAAAAGGAATCGAAGTTGTTAACCGTATTTTTATTCCTTTACTAGTTGTTATGTTCCTTATTATCGTTGTTCGTGCAGTGACGATGGAAGGGGCGATGCAGGGGCTAGATGCATTTTTTAAACCAGATTGGAGTCGTATTTTTGATGGGAAAGTATGGCTTGCTGCTTACGGTCAAATTTTCTTTAGTTTATCTTTAGCATTCGGAATTATGATTACGTATTCTAGTTATTTACCGAAAAACTCAGATACAACAAATAATGCTTTTATTACAGGATTTGCAAATTCAGGATTTGAATTATTGGCAGGTATTGGTGTCTTTGCAGCTCTTGGATTTATGGCGAATAACATGGGGGTACCGGTTGATAAAGTAGCTAGTGCTGGTGTAGGACTTGCATTTGTAGTATTCCCGCAAATTATTAATGAGTTACCGATGTCGCCGTTATTTGGTGTATTATTCTTCTTATCTCTAACTGTTGCTGGAATTACATCACTCATTTCACTTGCAGAAGTATGCTTTGCCGCTGTATCTGAAAAATTCAGCTTGAGTCGTCAAAAGACGATTGGAATTATGGGAACGCTATTAGTATTAGTTTCTCTTGTTTTTGCAACACGTGGTGGACTTATGTTCCTAGATGTTGTTGATTACTTCGCTAACAATTTTGGATTGATTACAATTGCACTCGTTGAAGTAGTTACAATAGGACTAATCTTGCGCCGTTTACCAGTTTATCAAAATCATGCAAACTTTGTATCTGATATAAAGTTAGGAACGTTTTGGAGAGTGAGTTTACTCGTTATTACTCCACTTATGTTAGGGTATATGTTAATTGATGGTACAATCCAAAACATTAAAAAGAACTACGGAGGTTATCCAACAGAGTTTGTTGTAACGTATGGTTGGTCGATAGCGGCAGCATTCCTTCTAGTCGCGTTAGTTATTGGTCTGAAAAAATGGAATGCACAAATACATTCAGACTCTGTCCAGCTTGAAAAAGAATGGAAGGACCGAGGTGTTTCATGATGAGTGGATCAGCGATTATGATGATGGTTATAGGTATGGTAGTCATTTGGGGAGGACTTGCATTAAGTATTGCAAATTTATTTAAGAAAAAGGCATAAGCTAAAAACATCTGTACCGAAATGGTACAGATGTTTTTTTATGAAAAAATTGTATTAGAAAAAATTCCAATAACCATACTACAACTACGAGGAAGAGTGAAGGGGTGAATGAAAATTGGAACAAACGATTTATATTAAAATGCGCAATCGCTTAAAAGTGTCTCCTACGTATGAAGTAAAGCTGAGCGATGTTGCTCAACTTGCCGGAGATTCTTTTGTAGTTGAGTTGTTACAAAATGAAATAGTCTACAAAATAACAGCGCATGATAAAACACATGTTGTAATTGATGTTATGAAAGTGATTGAGATTATTCAACAAAAAGCGGCTCACATACAAATTAATTTACTTGGTTCTGGACAAACTCTTGTTGAAATTATATACGAGAAAAAGAAAGTGCATCCGGTTTTCTTCGGACTTGTATGGTTGTTACTTTTCATTGGAGCGGCCCTTGCGATCATTTATTTCCATGAAGATGTAAGTATGCAACAAGTACACCAACGGTTATATTACATGATTACTGGAGAATTTAAGGCGCAACCACTTTTATTTCAAATTCCTTATTCATTAGGTCTTGGATTAGGTATGGTCTTATTTTTTAATCATGTATTTCAAAAGAGAATTAATGAAGAGCCGAGCCCGTTAGAAGTTGAGATGTTTCAATATCAGCAGTCGCTTGATCAATATGTAATTGTTCATGAAAACAAGGATAATATGAAACAGATTGCTGATGATTGAGTGTGCATTTGTTGTATTAATTGGCTTAGCTGGAGGGATTGCAGTAGGTAGCGGATATGTCGCGTTTTTAGCTGTACTTGGTATAATCCCTCGTTTAGCTCAATTAACGAGAAGTGGAAAGCATATTCAATACTTTGAGTGGGCGGTCATTGCAGGTACTTTAACAGGGGCTTGGTGTAGTTTGAAAAATATTACATTTCAAACGTCACAATATTGGCTTGTTATATTAGGGATATTTTGTGGCACATTCATTGGAATGCTCGCTGCGGCGTTAACGGAAGTATTAAACGTTTTACCTATTTTAGCGAAACGAGTAAGGGTAGAGGAGAAAATTATTGTTTTACTCGTTGCTCTTGTACTTGGGAAAGTAATAGGCTCGTTGTTTCACTGGATTTATTTCGTAAAGTAGGAGGCAATATATATGGCAGGGCGAAAATTGAAGGACGATTACATAAATAAAGTGAAGGAGTACCATCCAAAACCGAACTATTTCATAAATTGTGTGAAGGCATTTCTTGTTGGTGGACTCATTTGTACGGTTGGAGAAGTGTTGATGAAATTTTATATACATTACTTTCACTTTAGTGAGAAAGAGGCAGGAAACCCTACAGTTGCAACTCTTGTTTTACTATCAGCGATTTTAACAGGGTGTGGTGTATATGATAAAATCGGGCAGTTTTCTGGAGCGGGATCAGCGGTACCAGTTACTGGATTTGCGAATTCTATGGCGAGTGCCGCACTAGAGCATAGGAGTGAAGGGATTGTTCTAGGAATCGCTACTAACATGTTTAAGCTTGCAGGAAGTGTCATTGTATTTGGAGTCGTCGGTGCATACATTATCGGGTTAATAAGATATACATTTCAAATTTTAATGTCTTAAAGGAGGGGTGGGTATGAGATTGACAGGAAAACAAACGTGGGTATTTCAAAATGATATCTTCGTGAATGCAACTGGTACTGCTGTCGGTCCGAAAGAAGCTGAAGGCCCTCTTGGAAAGGATTTTGATATTTCATATTCTGACTTACATTGCGGAGAGGAAAACTGGGAACTTGCTGAACGAAGGTTAATGTCAGACTCAATTCAACAAGCGATGCAAAAAGGGAATATAAAAAAATCGCAAATTGATTTCTTTTTAGCGGGAGATTTATTAAACCAAACAGTGACAGCAAATTATGTTGCTCGTGAGTATGGTATTCCTTTTTTAGGGATGTTCAGCGCTTGTGCGACGTCAATGGAAACTTTGGCGATTGGATCAGCTTTTATAGATGGTGGATTTGCGAATCGTATTTTAGCTACAGTAAGTAGTCATAATGCGACGGCTGAAAGACAATTTCGTTCCCCAACAGAATACGGAGGACAAAAGCCAGGGACAGCAAACTCAACTGTTACCGGAGCGGGGTCAATATTAATTAGCAATGAGGAGAGTGCAATTAAAATAACAGCAGCAACAATTGGTAAAGTGCAAGATTTAGGAATTGCTAATCCTTTAGATATGGGATCAGCGATGGCACCAGCTGCTGCTCATACAATTCAACAACATTTTGAAGATTTGAGAAGAAGTGCAGCTGATTATGATCTTATTGTTACTGGTGATTTATCGGCTGTTGGGACACCAATTGCGAAACAACTTTTACTTGAGGAAGGGTATGATTTGGGGAATGTATACAATGATTGTGGATTAATGATTTACAATTCAAATCAAGAAGAAGTGTTTGCAGGGGGCAGTGGTTGTGCTTGTTCAGCTGTTGTAACATACGGCCATTTATTGCGTGAAATGCAAAAAGGGAATTTACAAAGAATTTTTGTCGTTGCAACTGGAGCTCTATTAAGCCCCATGATGATACAACAGAAGGAAACGATTCCGACGATTGCGCATGGTGTTGTGTTTGAAAGCGTTAAAGGAGAGTGAATTGTGGATTTTATATATGCATTTCTTGTAGGAGGAGCTATTTGTGTAATTGGACAAGTGTTGCTAGATTTCGCAAAGTTAACACCGGCACATTTAATGGCAACTTTTGTAGTCGCCGGAGCTATTTTAGACGGATTCGGATTGTACGATAAGCTTATAAAATTTGCAGGTGCTGGGGCAACAGTCCCTATTACAAGTTTTGGACACTCACTATTGCACGGGGCAATGCATGCGGCAGAAAAACATGGATATTTAGGAATTGGAATCGGTATGTTTAGCTTAACGTCTGCGGGGATTTCAGCAGCGATATTATTTTCATTTTTTGTTGCACTTATATGTAAACCGAAAGGATAAATCAAATGAGACGAAGGGTTGTTTTGGTCACAGATGGAGATGAATATGCAAAGCGGACAATTGAGCTGTTAACAAAGGAATTTGGGGGGAGGTGTATTTCAGCATCGCAAAGTAATCCGACCAAATTGACAGGGAAGAAAGTTGTTGAGCTTATTATGCAAACGCCATATGACCCTGTATTTGTCATGTTTGATGACAGCGGATTTATAGGAGAAGGATCTGGTGAAAAGGCGTTAAAGTATGTCGCAACACATAAACAAGTTGATGTACTCGGTATTTTAGCAGTAGCATCTAATACACATCATTGGGAATGGGCGCGTGTAGATGTAAGTGTAGATCGGAATGGGAATTTGACAGAATATGGCGTTGATAAATTTGGACTCCCAGATGGTGAAATTGGCAGGATTAGTGGGGATACGATTTATTGTTTAGATGGTCTGAATGTTCCTGTCATAGTGGGGGTCGGTGATATTGGCAAGATGTGCGGAAATGATGAATGGGAGAGAGGATCACCTATTACTAGAAAAGCGATTCAATTAATTTTGGAAAGGAGTGGCTTTTATGACGAAGCCTAAAAAAGTGAATATCCCGATTTCATCTTTTTTAAGTGATAATGAAAATTATTTAAAGCAAACAGTTGGACTAGGTGTTACATACGATGTTGGTATTCGTAAATTTCAAATTTTAAATAAAGAAATTGGTGTGTTATTTGTAAATGGGCTTTGTGATACGAATTATATTATCCCTATTTTAGAAGAAGCGGTGGATACAAATGAAATAAGGGATGTAGAAGAAGATACAGTAAAGCTTTTAGAGAATCGTTTAATTCATCAACAAGTAAGTAAAGTAAAAACGATGGATGATGTAATGCTCCAAGTATTATCAGGGCTCATTGTTATATTTGTGGAAGGTGAAACTGAAGCGTTCGCAATAGATGTTCGTAGTTATCCGGGCCGGACACCGACAGAACCAGATACAGAAAAGGTAGTGCGTGGTGCAAGGGATGGCTTTGTTGAAAATATCGTTGTAAATACAGCGTTAATTCGTAGAAGAATACGCGATCCACGTCTTCGAAATGAAATGATTCGAGTAGGGGATAGATCGCAAACGGATATTTGTATTACATATGTACAAGATGTTGCAAATCCGGATTTAGTGAAGATTATAAAACAAGAATTAAATAATATTGAAGTAGATGGGATTACGATGGCGGATAAAACGATAGAAGAATTTGTAGTGAAACAAGGTTATAATCCATTCCCGCTTATCCGATACACAGAGAGACCAGATGTAGCAGCAAATCATTTGTTAGAAGGACATGTGTTAGTACTCGTTGATACATCACCAAGTGCTATGATCACTCCAACAACATATTTTCACCATTTACAGCATGCAGAAGAGTTTAGACAAAATCCAGCTGTAGGTACATTTTTACGTTGGGTACGTTTTGTAGGTGTTATATTTTCGCTATTCTTACTGCCATTTTGGCTAGTTTTCGTTTTTGATCCGACTCTTTTACCAGAAAGTCTTGCTTTCATTGGACCAAATAAGATGACGCATTTACCGATTTTATTACAAATTTTGATGGCGGAAGTCGGACTCGAATTTTTAAGAATGGCCGCCATTCATACACCGACATCATTGTCGTCGGCAGCAGGATTAATTTCTGCCATATTAATTGGTCAAATTGCAATTGATGTAGGTTTGTTTGTACCAGAAGTTATTTTGTACGTAGCAGTTTCTATGATTGGAGCATACGCAACGCCAAGTTATGAGTTAGGGCTTGGGAATAAGATTGGAAAATTGTTTGTCATTATTTTAACAGGCATATTTCATGAAATGGGATTTGTCATTGGAATGACGATATTGATTCTATTTTTAACATCTATAAAAAGCTTGCAAACACCGTATTTATGGCCGTTTTTACCGTTTGATTGGGGCGCGTTAACGAAAATTTTACTTCGTCCAACTATGTCTAGTTTAAAGGTTCGTCCAAGTATTGTAAGACCTCAAAATGTGCGAAGACAAAAATAAGCGGGATTATGCTCCGCTTATTTTTTATTGAAAATTTATTGTTTTTTTAACAAAAATCAAACATTTTTTTTGTACAATTAGAGTAGATATTGTGTATGGAAGGGGAAGAGGACATGATTAAACTATTTGTAAGTGATTTAGATGATACACTCGTTTACAATATGAATGATATGCAAAAAGAAGATGAACGAGCGCTTTGTTGGCTAGCTGAAAACGGGACAAATATTTGTTTTGCCTCTGGCCGTTTTACTCACCGAATTGATGAGGCGGTAAAAAGGTTTTCGTTCCCGTATTACACAACTAGTTTAAATGGAGCGACAATGATACTACCGGATGGAAAAGTATTTCATGAATCGAGTTTTGAAGATGGGGTTGCCCAGGAAATATATCGATATATACATAAAAAGGGACTAGCAGATATTGTTTGTGCAAATGAGCAGCGATATACAAAAAGGAAGAATGAACATCACCATACTTTTGAAGAGTATATGGGAGTGCATATTGCTGAAATCGAAGAGTTAGAAGAGGAATTTGGGAAGACTGTACATCCTGCGAAATTATTTGTTTTTGGCGAAGAAGAAAAAATTGTAGCATTAGATCAAGAGTTGAGAGATACATTTCATAGCGAAGCGGAAGTCTTTATATCGGGTAAGCGATATGTTGACATTATGCCAAGAGGTGTAAGTAAAGGAAGCGCTCTGAAGCGATTAATGGAACATTTACAAATTGAAGCAAATGAAGTTGCATGTATTGGAGATTCTTTCAATGATATTTCTATGTTTGAAGTAACCCCGCACTCCTTCACCCTCCATCATGCTCATCCGTATGTGAAGGAGAAAGCAAATTATGTTGTCCGTTCGGTTGAAGAAGCTATTATGAAATTACCGTTACTTGTATAAAAAAGAAGCTCGTCATTGGCGAGCTTCTTTTTTACTTGAATAAAGATTTAACGAAATCAATGATACTAGAGAAGAAATCTTTTACTTTATCTAGGAAACTTTGCCCTTCATCAGATCCTAAGAAGGCAGACACATGGTCTTTTGCTTTTTCTAATTGGCTACCAACTTGGTTCCAATCGATATTAAGATTTTTCATTTTATCAAATAACGATACTAAGTTATCCAACTGTTCATCTGTTAATGTAATGCCAAGTTGATCAGCAATTTTTTTAATTAATGAACGTAAATCTTCAGTGGTTTTGGGCTGTTCTTTTGCAATTTCTTCTTTAATTTTTGCAACAAGTTGAACTGCTTTTTCTTCGCCGATTTTATCACCAAGCTGGGCTGTTTGTACCATTTCTTCATTGGCTACTTTTTTTACTTCTTCAGGAATGGCTTTGTTTGATGTTGTTTCATAGGCCTTCATTAAACCTGTTAAAGCAGCAGTTCCTGAAACTTTAAATGGTGCAGTAATTTGAATCTCTGCATCTTTCACACCTGCTGTAATAAGTGCATTTGTGTACATTGCATCTGTTATCGAATTAATGTTTTTTGAGCGTACAATGAGACCTGACCCTGGTTTTGTGTATGTAATCATAGAAGAGGAAATTGCTCTCGTACCAATTTGCGCTTTTGGAACGACGCCCTCTAGAAATTTATGTTCTTCCGCATTAGATACAGTAATAATTTGTGCATCTTTTGGTGCTTTCATTTCTTTCAAAAGATCTTGTTTTTGTTGTTCAGATAAGTTTTCTCCTAGTGTAACAATTGATTCTCCCTCAATGATGTCTGCAAATGAAGCTGTTGGCATAATAAATACGGCTACAGCTAATAGCAGAGCTAGTAATTTCGTTTTCACGAAAAATCGCTCCCTTTCTCTTTCTTAAATTTTCGGGTAACACAGTTATTATAGTATATTTTTCTTATTTGTCACCTAGCTTCTTCCACATTTCAAAAAAGAAGTATGCAGATTGTCGGATTCTTTTTGTTTCTCGTCATGAATATGGTAATATAGTGCTGAGATAGTTGAAAGGAGACATATACATATGAAAACTTTAGGATACATATTAATGGAAAATGGCGAAAAAATCGATTTAGAATTTTTCCCAGAAGAGGCACCAAAAACAGTAGAAAACTTTAAAAAATTAGCAGAGCAAGGATTTTATGATGGTGTGACATTCCACCGCGTTATTCCTGGCTTCGTAAGCCAAGGTGGAGACCCAACAGGCACAGGAGCAGGTGGCCCAGGTTACTCTATCCCATGTGAAACTGATGGAAATCCTCATAGACATCTTGTTGGCTCACTTTCTATGGCACATGCTGGCCGTAATACAGGTGGTAGCCAATTCTTTGTTGTTCATGAGCCACAACCGCATTTAGATGGCGTACATACTGTATTCGGTAAAGCAACAAGCGGTATTGAAACAGTATTAAACATGCGTCAAGGCGATGTAATGAAAGAAGTTAAAGTTTGGGAAGAATAAGTTACGAGAAAAGGAGAGCGATTTTGCTCTCTTTTTTTATTTCCTATAAACAGGGATTGGTATATATTTTAAAGTATATGACACAAATAGGAAGGCTACTAACGTTAAATTATATTGTTCATGAGAACACACTTTTAACAAAATACATAGGATGGAGTACGAATTATATGCTTCAATAAATGTATTTCTCTTAACATATTGCTTTTAGTAGAACTACTTTGTTCAAAAGTGGTTAATAAGTGAAATGTGATGAGAAAGGGATTTTTCTTTTAGTTCCTATATAGTATTGTCTCTTTTTTGAGCGGTGTAATAGAAAGAAATAGCGTGGAAACATATATTTGACTTTCTTCTTAACGCTTTGTATGATTATCAAGTTGTTTCAGCCCCTTCTCACTCTGGTAAAAATATTGTAGAATGAATGTGATATGAAAAGAGTGATTGAGGGGATAAATAGTTTGTAACTTTTGTAAGAAGGGATAAGGGTTATGTTAATTCGTTTTAAAAAAAGTTATGAAAAAATTGCAATGGGGCTTCTTTCATTTATGCCAACTGAAAAAGATGTGAAAACATTACAATTGACAATGAAAGAGTATGAGGCGAAAGAGGATTGGCAATTGTATTTGTGGAAACAAAATGAAGATTTTGTTGGGATAATGGGGATTATAAAAAAAGAAGATCAGGTATTGGAAATTCAGCATTTGAGCGTGAATCCGTCTCACCGTCATATGGGGATTGGGACGAAGATGGTTCAAGAGCTTAAGAGTAAATTTCTTGAGTTTACAATTTGCGGAAATGAGCAAACAGCAAGTTTTTGCAAAAAGTGTAAAGAGCTTGAACAAAATATACATTCATGAAAGCAGGGATAAGTAGTTTATTATCTCTGCTTTCTTTTTTGTAGTTGTTCGTGTCGTTCAGAAATGACTTCTGTTCGATCACGCAATGTGTGCTTATTTATGATGTATTCACCAGGAATGACGTTCGCATCTTTCCAAGAGAGGTTTTGTTTCTTACATAACTGTATGCATTGTTTTTCTAACGATACGTCTAATAATGGTAAAAATAACGGGGCGAAATTTTCCTTTTTGTGGATAGATTGTAATCTTTCATTTAATAAGAATGTAAGTTGTTTATGATCTATTCCGAATTGATGTAATTGCGCGCTGCTCTTTTCTAAAATTGTTATTGCGCTTTTTATCATCTTCTCTGCACCATTCCAATTGGATCGTCTATGATGGTATGAGGAAACAGCAATTTGAATGAGGCCGACTAAGTAATTGTCACGTTCTCCTCTAGGCTTTAATTTCCAATATTCTTCTAATATTTCATGACATTCAAAATAATCATAGTCTCCGTGAAAATGAATTAAAAATTGTATGTACTCGGTAGGATACATTTTTTTCGCTCCTGTCTAACGGTTATATGTACAGTGTATCATAGAAATATTAACAATAAGCGACTAGGGAAATATCCCTAGTCGCTTTATTGCTTCATATTAGCAGAAGCAAGCTGCTCCTACAATGATTAGTAAAATGAACAGTACAACTAGTAATGCGAATCCACCGCTAAAACCGCAATCAACGTGACCCATAGTTTTTTGACCTCCTACATTGTTCTTACTACATTGTTATCATATGAAGCGGTGGGCATTATGACATGGGCATAGGTCTATTTTTAATTAAATTTCTTAAAAAGGTTGGATAGAACATGAGTATGCTCTATACTTATGGTGTTATAGAAAAAATGTGGTGGGATGCTTTGTGCAGTATAATTTTAAAGTAGAGGCTTTTGAAGGGCCTTTAGATCTATTGTTACACTTAATAAATCGTTACGAAATTGATATATATAATATTCCTGTAGCGAAAATTACAGAGCAATATCTATCTTATGTCCATACGATGAAAGAATTACAATTAGATGTTGCCAGTGAGTATTTAGTAATGGCTGCAACGTTATTACAAATTAAAAGTAAAATGTTGTTACCGAAACAAGAAGAAGATGTACCTGATAACGGTGAAGACTTTATAGATGATCCTCGTCAAGAATTGATGGAGAGGTTAATTGAATATAAGAAATATAAGCAAGTTGCTACTGAGTTAAAAGAAAGAGAACAAGAAAGAGCACAGCTATATACACGTCCGCCAATTGATTTTACATCATTTCAACAAGAAGAGGAGACAAGCTTGCCTCTTGATGTTACGTTATATGATATGTTAGCGGCATTTCAAAAGCTAATGCGTCGTAAAAAAGCAAAAACCCCCGTAACAACGCGAATTACTCGCCAAGAAATACCAATTGCACAGCGAATGACTGATATTCTACAACAGTTAGAAGTAAGAGGCGGTCGTCAAAGCTTTTATGATTTGTTTGCTGATGAAGAACGTGAAATAATGGTTGTAACATTTTTAGCGGTTCTTGAGCTAATGAAAAATCAACAAATCATAATTGAGCAGGAACATAATTTTGATGAAATTTTCGTATCAAGCTCTAATAAATCCGTATAGAGTTGATGTGAAGATGGGATAGAAATATTTTATCTCATGTTAGTTTTTAATGTATCGTTTGGAACGAGAGAAGAAATATTGAACCGAACGCATTTACTGTGATTCGGTTTTTTTATGTGTGTTTTTTATGGGAAATAGGAGGAAGGAGTTCGTAAAATGGATAGAAAAGAACAAAAATCGATTATTGAAGGGCTTTTATTTGTTGCAGGTGACGAAGGGATTTATCCGGAACAGATAGCTAAAGTTCTGGAAGTTGAAGTGGAAGAAGTAATAAACAGTATAGAGGAAATGCAAAAAGAATGCGAAGGATCGAATCGCGGTTTGCAAATTGTACAATATGCAAAAGTGTATCGTTTTGCAACAAAGAAAGAACATGCTTCGTACTATCAAAAATTAATAGATACTCCAACCGCGGCTTCACTTTCTCAAGCAGCTCTTGAAACGTTGGCAATCGTTGCGTACCGTCAACCGATTACAAGGACAGAAATGGAAGAGATTAGAGGTGTGAAAACGGACAAGGCATTACAAACGTTAGTTTCACACTTACTTATAAAAGAAACGGGAAGAGCGGAAGGACCAGGGCGCCCTATTTTATACGGAACGACGAAAGAATTTTTAGATACGTTTGGATTGAAAACATTAGATGATTTACCACCTCTTTCGGAAGAAAATGAACAAATGAATGAAGCAGATTTATTCTTTGGTTCTTTACAGGAATTATCAAAATAAAAGCTTAGCATTTTGCTAAGCTTTTTTTGTATATCAATTACAGAGCGTGCCATACTAAATGAAAAAAGGAGACGAGTTATGAAAGGTGTACGGAGTATTCTATTGTTGGTTTCTGTTTTATTATGTTTTTCGTTAAACAGCGCATCGGCTAAAAGATATATGATGTCTATTCATACTGCGTCTTCTATACATATGCATCGGCAACATTTTGGTAAAATGAAAGTGAGTTTTTTAAAAGTTGGACAAGGTGATGCGACACTTATTACATTGCCAAATGGTCAAACGATGTTAATAGATGGGGGCCCTTATGAAGCAGGAGAGGTTATTATTCAAAAACTAATTGAAAAAGGAATTAATCATTTAGATGTGATTGTAAGTACTCATCCTGATATGGACCATATAGGGGGGCTTATTCCAATTGTAGAACAAATGCCGGTTTCACTCGTATTAGATAGTGGAAAAACATATAGTTCATTTACTTATCATACGTATCGGAATAATATTAAAAAAAGGGGCATACCTTTCATTTCAGTGAAGGAAGGACAATATATACCGTTAGATCCACATGTTTCTATACAAGTATTGAACAATGGGAAATCGAAAGACGAGAATAACGAGTCTTCAATTGTGTTAAAGATTCGATATGGTAAAGCGGACTTTTTATTAATGGGTGATGCTGATATACGGACGGAAAATGAAATATTAAAGCAATTTGATGTACATGCAGATGTATTAAAAGTTGGGCATCATGGCTCGTATACTTCAACGAGTGAAACATTCTTAAAAAAAGTAGATCCACAATTCGCTATTCTTTCGTACGGGAGTAGAAATCCGTATGGGCATCCTCATCAGAGTGTAGTAAGACGATTAAAACAGCGTGGTATAATGATATATGGAACAAACAAGCGAACTGTGGAAATAGAAACAGATGGTGAACATATTACTATGGGGGCAAGCGGTCTTATGCCATTACTTAAGTAACTAATTATATAAGAGGTTATTATCCATTTTGGTAAAAATGGATAATATATATTAGAATGAAAAAGAAATCAATTTCCTTTTTTCGCTGAACGAAGAGGAAATTTCATTAGAATGTATAGACAACTACTTGTGTGTATATTAAGATGGAATTAGGCGAATAAGGTAATAATAATAAGTAGGTATTTCATGGGAAAGGGTCGATGAAAATGAAAACGCAAGTTGTCATCAATGCCGAAATTTATACAGGTAAAGAAGTAGTGGAAAACGGATTTATTCGTTACACAGAAACAGTTAAAGAAATTGGTTTGATGGCTCAATATGTATCACAAGAAAATGAAACTGTGTTAGATGTGGCAGGAAAGATTGTGATTCCAGGTATGATTGATGTTCATATTCATGGTGGATACGATATTGATGCGATGGATGCAAATAGCGATGGATTAGTAACTCTTGGTAAAGAAATGTTAAAAGAAGGAGTTACAACTTACTTCCCAACAACAATGACACAAGCTCCAGAAGCGATTGAAGCGGCGCTAAGTGCTGCGAAGGAAGCGAAAGACAAAGGAGCACATTTCGAATATATTCACTTAGAAGGACCATATGTTTCAAAAAAACGTGCGGGTGCACAACCACTTGAACATATCGTTCCTGCGAGTATCGAGCAATTTAAACAATGGCAGGAAGCAAGCGGTAATCTAATTAAATTAGTAACATATGCACCGGAAGAAGAAGGTGCGTTAGAGTTTGAACAGTATCTTGCTGAAACAGGTGTTGTTGGCACAATGGGGCATACAGATGCAATTGATGCACAACTGAAAAATAGAAAAATTACACATGCAACACATTTATACAATCAAATGCGTGGATTACATCATCGTGAACCAGGAGTTGTTGGTCATGTGTTATTAAATCCAGATGTAATGGTTGAAGTAATTACAGATGGTATTCACATTCACCCTGATATGGTGAAATTAGCATATAAATTAAAAGGACCGAAAAAAGTAAGTGTCATTACAGATGCAATGCGTGCAAAAGGTCTTGAAGAAGGATTATATGAGCTTGGCGGACAGCCAGTACATGTAAAAGATGGCAGTGCCCGATTAGAAGATGGAACGTTAGCTGGTAGTATTTTAAAAATGGATCAAGCTTTCCGAAATGTAATTGAATTTACAGGATGTTCAATCGAGGAGGCAGTGTTAATGACATCAGTTAACCAAGCAGAAGAATTTGGATTAAATAATAAAGGCGCGTTAGCGGTAGGTAAAGATGCAGACTTTGTTGTTATGACTGAAGAATTACATGTATATGATACGGTTCGTTTAGGAATTCATATGAAGGAAGGGAAGTAATTAGATGAATATTCTTGTTGTAAAAACTCCAGAAGAATTAGCAGAAGCAGGTTATAAGTTAATTAAAGAGGTTGTAAAATCAAAAGAAAATCCAACTTTAGGAATGGCTACAGGAAGCTCTCCATTAGGTATTTATGCAGAAATGCGAAAAAATAAACTTGATACAAGTCATGCAACCACTGTAAACTTAGATGAGTACGTAAATTTACCACACGAAGATAAAAACAGCTATCATTATTTCATGCAAGAACAGTTGTTTGATCATCTTCCATTTAAACAAACTTATGTACCGAATGGGATGGCAAGTGATTTAGAGGAAGAGTGCAAGCGTTATGAAGGCATTCTAGTAGCTAACCCAGTTGACTTACAGATTCTTGGAATCGGTGAAAACGGTCACATCGGATTTAATGAGCCAGGAACACCATTTAATTCTCCAACTAACATTGTAGAATTAACAGAATCTACACGCCAAGCAAACCTTCGCTTCTTTGAAAATGAAGAAGATGTGCCGACTCATGCGATTACAATGGGAATTGGAAGTATTATGAAAGCAAAACAAATTCTACTTGTTGCTATGGGATCTAAAAAGGCAGAAGCTATTAAAGAATTATTGCAAGGTGAATATAGTGAGGCGTGTCCTGCTACAGTTTTACAACGTCATCCGAATGTAACCGTAATCGCAGATCCAGAAGCTCTATCTTTATGCAGTGAGGCGATTGCTGATGAACATCGACAAGTATTCACCATTTCCGATTTATTATCAGATTCAAGAGTGGGTGAAACAGCTAATTGAGGAAGGCGAATGGAAGCCGGGAGATAAAATTCCATCTGAGAATGAACTTTGTGATAAGTTCGAAGTGAGTCGTATGACAATCAGACAGGCGATTAATAACTTAGTGGAACAAGGTTATTTATACCGGAAACGTGGGATTGGAACGTTCGTCCAACTTCCGAAAGTGGAGCAAAAGTTGCAAGGAATGACGGGATTCACAGAAGATATGATTTCTCGTGGTATGAAACCGAGCAGCCAGTTATTAAGTTTCCGCCTAGTTCCAGCTACTGCTAAAATAGCAGACCGGCTGAGAATACAAGAGGGAGAATCGGTTTATGAAGTGAGGCGTACGCGCTTAGCTGATGACGAACCGATTGCATTTGAGACGACATATTTGTCGCCAACTCTTGTGAAAGATATTAACGAAGAAATATTACAACAATCTTTATATGAACATTTAGAGAAAAAACTGGGCTTTAAGCTTGTTCGCGCTACTCAATCAATTGAAGCTTCAATTGCAACGGATAATGAAGCTGAACATCTGCATATTCCTAAAAAGGCGCCTGTACTTGTAATGCGTCAATGGTCATATTCAGAAGGTGAGTTACCGTTAGAGTATGTGAAATGTATTTATCGTGGGGATCGTTACAAGTTTATTACGAACATCGCACGTAACAAGTAATATATTTCAGTTTGTGAAGTACAGTGAACTTTGATGTTTTCAACATGTAAAGAAATAAAAATACGACTCATCCTTATAAGGATCGAGTCGTATTTTTATTTGCTTCTTCATTATAAACAAGTACTTGGTTAACGGCATCTTTGACAGCATCTACTACATAGTGAGCGTGCTCTTTTACCGCATCATCAGCTTGAGACATAGCAAAACTATGAGGAGTTAAGGAAAACATTGGAATATCATTGTAAGAATCCCCTATGCATGCAACCTCCTCTGGTTGTATTTGAAACTCTTGTAATAAAACAGAAATAGCAGAACCTTTACTAATATTTGGTGGCATTACATCTAAACATTGTTCAGCTGAAATGAAAGTACTAACTTTTCCATGGAATTTTTCATCGATCTTTTTTTGAAGGAGTTGTAAGTTTTCCTTTGTTCCACCGATAGAAATTTTATTTGGAAAAATTGTATCATCGATTTTCTGTAATAAATTTGGTTCTTCAACAGAAGTCATTGCTACTTGTTTTTCGAGTTCATGAATAAAAGGTGTCTTTTCTTCAATATAGTAATTATGCTCATCACTTACATAACGGAAATAAGGGTCTTGATTTGTCATAGCTAGTAAATCAGGAAGAATGCTGGAATCAAAATTTGCGGATAATAGTTGCTTATTTTCATTAGTGTATACAAACACACCATTTACACTAATACGATGGAAATTTGTATTTACAGCTTTCATTAAGTCTGCGATTTCATTATCAAGTCGTCCAGAAGCGAAGCAAAGAATAACATTTTGCTCAGCAAGACTGCGAAGTGCCGCAACATCCTGTTCATCAATCAGACCTCCATGCTGCATCATTGTACCGTCAATATCACTTACAAACATTTTAATCATGTTGCTATCTCCTTTCTATGTACAGTTGCTCTTACATTATACGCATCATATACAAACATGTCTAAAAAATGAATTTTTATCAAATGGTAGATGTTTTACATTGACGACAAAGAAGAATGTTCTGTAACATAAAAGTAGGCTATTTAAGTACGAGGGTGGTGTTATATGAGTAATTATCTAGAAATTAAAAAAGTTTTAAATAATAATGTCATCATTGCTAGCCATCCTGAACACGAGGAAGTAGTAGTGATCGGTAAAGGAATTGGATTTGGAAAAAAGGCTGAAGATGTGTTGGAGCAAGAACAAATTGAGAAAATGTTTGTTTTAAAAAATGAACGTGATCGAGAACAATACAAACTTTTAGTGCCGCATGTGAGTGAAAAGCTAATTGAATTGATGAATGATATTATGTTATACATTCAAGAAAAAGCGGAGTCTCCATTAAATGAACATATTCATATCGCTTTAACAGATCATATTTCTTTTGCAATTAAAAGGCTGAAACAAGGACTTACAATAGATAATCCTTTTTTAGTTGAAACGAAAATGCTATATCCAGAAGAATATGAAATTGCTGAAGGAGTTGTGAAACTTTTAAATTCTCGTTTGCAAATTACATTGCCAGAAGGAGAAGTTGGCTTTATCGCACTCCATATTTATAGCTCGCTTACAAACTCTGATTTATCTTCTGTTAATCAAAATTCTCGTCTTATTGCACAACTTGTGTCTTTAATTGAGACAAACCTACAAATTACATTAGACCAAGAAAGCATTCATTATTTACGCCTTATTCGCCATTTACAATATGCTATTGAACGGGTGAAAAAAGGAGAAAAAGTAGAAGAAGCACAAAGTTTTGCTGATTTATTAAAATTAGAATATCCAGTTTGTTACAATTTGGCATGGAAGCTAGTCAAAGTAATGCAGAACGAATTACAACTTCCTGTTTATGAAGCGGAGAGTATTTATTTAACGATGCATTTACAACGATTAGTGAAAGCAGAACATGTGTAAAAAGACATATATTTTTGTCTAAAATGAAAACGTTAAAAAAAATGATTGAATCGCTTACAATAGTTATGTATAATAACTATTGCAAAGTTATACAAAATTCGACAAACACATTAAGGTAAATAACGAAAACGTTTGCTTTAATTATAGTGAACTTATACGTAATCCTATTTTTGACACGTGTTACTGATTCGATCAGGCATGAGTGGAGAAAAGTTGGGAATGTAAGCTAAAGAAAGGGACATACTACCCTTTGTATAGCTATCGTTCTATCTTTTTTTTCCTCATGCCTTTTTGGCGTTTGTCGAAAAGTATCAATATAGATAAGAGAGGAAGGGTTTCCATGTTTAAGAAGATCTTTGGTGTTCTTCAAAAAGTCGGAAAAGCGCTTATGCTTCCAGTAGCGATTTTACCGGCAGCAGGTATTTTACTTGGATTTGGTAATGCATTTCAAAATCCACAACTAACAAATGTTATCCCTGCTTTAAAAGCAGATTGGTTCGTAATGGTTGCAAAAATTATGGAACAATCTGGCGATATTATTTTCGCTAACCTTGCGCTATTATTCGCAGTTGGGGTAGCGATCGGTTTAGCTGGTGGAGACGGAGTAGCTGGTTTAGCAGCGTTCGTCGGATACTTAATTATGAACAAAACGATGAGTGTGTTCTTAGAAGTAGATAAACTAGTGAAAGTAACAAGCACTGGAACTGATCCAGTGAAAATTGGATTTTCAGATCCAGCATATGCAAACGTATTAGGAATTCCAACGCTGCAAACAGGAGTGTTTGGTGGTATTATCGTCGGGATAGTAGCGGCATATTGTTATAATAAATACTTTAACATTGAATTACCATCATACTTAGGTTTCTTTGCAGGTAAGCGTTTCGTACCAATCGCAACTGCAACATTCTCTTTAGTGGTAGGTATTATCATGTGCTTCATTTGGCCATACATTCAGGGTGGCTTAAATACGTTCTCACATCAAATGATTGATGCAAATAGAACGATAGCAGCATTTATATTCGGTTTAATCGAACGTTCATTAATTCCATTTGGATTACATCATATTTTCTATTCACCGTTCTGGTTCGAATTCGGTCAGTATACAAATGCAGCTGGCGAATTAATCCGTGGTGACCAAAAAATCTTTATGGCACAGTTAAAAGACGGCGTAGAATTAACAGCAGGTACATTTACAACTGGTAAGTATCCGTTCATGATGTTCGGTCTTCCAGCAGCAGCTTTAGCAATGTACCATGAAGCACGTCCGGAAAATAAAAAATTAGCAGCTGGTATTTTAGGATCTGCTGCATTAACATCTTTCTTAACAGGTATTACAGAACCGCTTGAATTTTCATTCTTATTCGTAGCACCAGTATTATTCGGAATTCATGCAGTATTCGCTGGTCTATCATTTATGACAATGCAAATTTTAGGTGTTAAAATTGGTATGACATTCTCTGGTGGTTTAATTGACTTCATATTATTCGGTGTACTACCAGGTCGTACGGCATGGTGGTGGGTAATTATTGTTGGTCTTGTACTAGCAGTTATTTACTACTTCGGATTCCGTTTCGCAATCCGTAAATGGAACTTAAAAACACCTGGTCGTGAAGTAGCGAATGCTAATGAAGGCGCAGGGAAAACAGAAGCAGGAGAACTTCCACGTGAAGTATTAGTAGCACTTGGTGGTAAAGAAAACATTGCTTCGTTAGATGCTTGTATTACTCGTTTACGCGTTCAAGTTAACGAACAAAAAAATGTAAATAAAGACCGCTTAAAAGAGCTTGGAGCAGCCGGTGTACTTGAAGTTGGAAATAACATTCAAGCTATTTTCGGACCGAAATCTGACACATTAAAATCACAAATTCATGATATTATGTCAGGTCGTACACCTCATGTTGAAAAAGAAGCGCCTGTAAAAGTGGAAGAAGCTCCTCAACAGGTTGATGAAAATGAAACAATCGTTTCACCAATTGAAGGGAAAATCTTACCGATTACAGAAGTACCTGACCAAGTATTCTCAGGGAAAATGATGGGAGATGGATTTGCGATTGAGCCAACAGAAGGAACAGTAGTTTCTCCGGTTAATGGTGAGATTGTAAATGTATTCCCTACAAAACATGCGATTGGTATTCAGTCTGAAGGCGGAAAAGAAATTTTAATCCACTTCGGTATTGATACTGTAAAATTAAATGGTGAAGGCTTTGAAGCGCTTGTAGCACAAGGTGATAAAGTGAAGCAAGGACAACCATTATTAAAAGTAGATCTTGCATTTGTAAAAGAAAATGCACCATCTATTATTACACCAATCGTCTTTACGAATTTACAACAAGGACAACAAGTCGAATTGAAAAAAGATGGAAATGTTAAGAAGGGCGAAAACGCTATTATTGACATTCAGTAGGGATTTGACGCAAAATGTTTATAATTATAATAGGCGATGTGGTTGACCGAACATCGCCTATTATATACAATAGATGATGTAGTACTCACGTCTATACAACTAAAAAAATACTGTATTTGAAGGAGATAAATTATCATGGAAAAAATCTTTAAAGTAACTAGCGACTCAGGAATTCATGCTCGTCCAGCAACTCTACTTGTAAACACTGCAAGCAAATTTGGTTCTGACATCAACTTAGAGTATAACGGAAAAAACGTTAACTTAAAATCAATCATGGGTGTTATGTCTTTAGGAATTCAACAAGGCGCGGAAATTAAGGTCACTGCAAATGGTGATGATGCAGCTCAAGCACTAGCAGCTATCGAAGAAACTATGAAAAACGAAGGATTAGGAGAATAATGACTCTTAACATTCAAGGGATCGCTGCATCAAGTGGGATTGCTATTGCAAAGGCTTTCAGACTTGAGAATCCTGAATTTAACATTGAAAAGAAATCAATTACAGACGAAGCTGCTGAAATTGCACGCTTAGACGCTGCGCTTGAGAAAGCAAAATCTGAACTAGAAGCTATTAAGGACCATGCTTTTGCTGAGCTAGGTGCTGATAAAGCTGCTATCTTTGAAGCACATTTATTAGTATTAAATGATCCAGAATTAGTAAATCCAGTAAAAGATAAAGTAAATGGCGAAAAAGTAAATGCTGAATTTGCAATGGATGAAGTTGCATCAATGTTTATTTCTATGTTTGAAAACATGGATAACGAATACATGAAAGAACGTGCTGCGGATATTCGCGACGTAACAAAACGTGTTCTTGCACATTTACTAGGAATTAACTTCTCAAACCCTGGTACAATTTCTGAAGAAGTAATCATCATTGCTGAAGATTTAACACCATCTGATACAGCTCAGTTAAACCGTAAGTATGCAAAAGGTTTCACAACTGATATCGGTGGACGTACATCTCACTCTGCAATTATGGCTCGTTCTATGGAAATTCCAGCTGTTGTTGGTACGAAAGTTGTTATGGAGAAAATCCAAAACGGCGATATCGTAATCATTGACGGTTTAGATGGAGAAGTAATTGTAAACCCATCTGAAGAAACTCTTCGTTCTTTTGAAGAAAAGAAAGCGAAATTTGAAGAGCAAAAAGTTGTATGGGCAAAATT
Organism: Bacillus sp. FSL R12-0074; assembly: GCF_038005725.1. Taxonomy (NCBI): domain Bacteria; kingdom Bacillati; phylum Bacillota; class Bacilli; order Caryophanales; family Bacillaceae; genus Bacillus; species Bacillus sp. FSL R12-0074. The sequence continues at coordinate 3,996,211 of NZ_JBBOTR010000001.1, read as the reverse complement.
AAAAGACCAAGCAACTGTAACAAGTGATGGACATCACGTTGAGCTTGTTGCTAATATCGGAACACCAAATGATGTACAAGGTATTATCGATAATGGCGGAGAAGGCGTTGGTTTATACCGTACAGAATTCTTATACATGGGCCGTGACAATCTTCCAACAGAAGAAGAGCAGTTCGAAGCGTATAAAGCAGTTCTTGAAGGTGTAAAAGAAGATCAACCAGTCGTTGTTCGTACACTTGACATCGGTGGAGATAAAGAACTTCCATACTTACATTTACCAAAAGAAATGAACCCATTCTTAGGATACCGTGCAATTCGCTTATGTCTTGATGAGCAAGATGTGTTCCGTACACAACTTCGTGCATTACTTCGTGCTAGCGTATACGGTAACTTAAAAATTATGTTCCCAATGATTGCAACTCTTGATGAGTTCCGTCAAGCGAAAGCAATCTTATTAGAAGAGAAAGAAAGACTTGTTCAAGCGGGTACAACTGTTTCTGATTCTATTGAAGTTGGTATGATGGTTGAAATTCCAGCTTCAGCAGTATTAGCTGATCAGTTCGCAAAAGAAGTTGATTTCTTCTCTATTGGAACAAATGACTTAATCCAATACACAATGGCTGCAGACCGTATGAACGAACAAGTAGCTTACTTATACCAACCATATAACCCATCTATTTTACGTCTTGTAAAAATGGTTATCGATGCTGCTCATAAAGAGGGCAAATGGGCTGGTATGTGTGGTGAGATGGCGGGAGATTCACTTGCTATCCCATTATTATTAGGATTAGGCTTAGATGAGTTCAGTATGAGTGCAACATCTATCCTTCCTGCAAGAACACAACTAAGCAAGTTGTCAAAAGCAGAAATGGAAACATTAGCAGAAAAAGCATTAACAATGTCAACAGCTGAAGAAGTTGTTGAATTAGTTAAAAGCATATAATAGTAAAAAAACCTGAGTCGATTTGAAATCGGTCTCAGGTTTTTTCTATGAGAAAAGTAAATCTTGTTTTCTTACTATAGAGAATAAGGAACAGAATTAGATAGCGATTGCAACGATATCAGTTGGGCAAACACGTAAAATGCCAGTAAAAGTATTTCGATTTTGATTGTTCTTATCGTCTTTATTGTTATCTTTGTTGTCTTTGTCATTACGAGCTAAAGCAGAGAAAAGAGCAACACCGTTAGCGAAACCTTCAAAAATTACATTATTGAATGTTCCGTTACCTCTAATGCTTAAAAGAGAAAGCTCTGTTCCAACTGAAATGCTAGCAAGTACGTTACATACAGCTGTTTGTTGTGGTTTTACCTCTCTCTCTTTCTCGCGATGGTCACGATGGTCGCGATGGTCACACTCTCTTTCACGATGATGACAGTCTCTAAAGTTATCACAGCATCCAAATGATCCAAACATAATCCTCATCACCCCCTTCACACTTATAATCTATGTAAGTTCGGTAGTTAGTGACTGGACAGATAATGGAAATTTTTCTAGGGGATTTTCTCATTTTAAATGACTAGATGGGTATTTAGTATGGAATGATGTTTAAAATAGGGGAAATGTCACAAAAAAATGTAAAGACCACCGAAATGAATGAAATAGGTAGCCTTTACACTTTTTTACTTTTATATAAAACGATGATATATACAGGAAGAGCTAAGAGTAGTGGTGCAATGGATCGTGCAGTATGTTTTTCTGCTTCTAATTGTAACGCTTCTTCTTTTGGGAATTGTAACACTGATATGTTTGCAGCATCGCCAATAAAATATAGCAGTAGTACAGTTACTATGTAACTTAAAAGTGCGATAAAGCTTCCGTATGAACTCAATGAAAATCCCTCTCTTGTTATCTATTTGTTATCATTGTATCACAATTGTAACAAAAAGACACGGTTATATTCCGATGCTTTAACAAATTTCGACACAAAACGTCATATTTGTTTATGGGGATAGCATGAAAATTACGATTTTTCTATGTATAGATGTCGCATAATACATTGTAATATTACGGATGTGTGACAGGAAAATAAAAAAACGAAGGTAATGAAATTACCTTCGTTTTTTTATTATTTTGCCCATTCACTCACTTGTTCTACGCTCATGCGCGGTGCAGGGTGACCTTTTAAAGTGGATTCACCAATTGTAATAAGCATAATTGGTACATAACGAGATGAAACATTGAATTCTTCCATTAATGCCTGTGGATTGAAGCCACCAATAGCGCAAGTATCCCAGCCAGTTGCTTTAGCAGCAAGCATAAGTTGCATTGCTGCTAAAGCAGCATTTGAAAAGGCAGCATCTCGTGGGTATTGCTCACGAGTATATGCAGATTCAATATTTTTAGCTAAGCGCTCTTTTGCTTCTTCATTCATAAATCCTTGTTCTACAATTGGACCGTAAACAGGTTCAACATTTTTATATGCCTCTAAATCACCTAAAATAGCGACTACGGCAGAAGCATCAAGAATTTGTTGTTGGTTATAAGCAATTGGGTGTAATCGTTTTTGTACATCTTCGCCTTGGAAAACAAGGAATTTCCAGTGTTGCAAGTTCCAAGCAGAAGGTGCTTGCGCAGCTGCTTTTAAAATTTCATGTAACTCTGTAGATGAAATTTCTTTTTCAGGGTTGAATGCACGTGTAGATGTGCGTTCATATAAAACGTTAAAAAAGTCATTGTTTGTCATTATATATCCTCCAAATTACATATCAACTTAATATAAAATAAATGTAATATACTCTACTTACATTTTGTAAGTTATTGAATTTAAGAATATAATACCTTTATTTTAATTGTCAAGTTTTAAATAGTAAGGCAGGGCATTCATACAAACGATACAATTCATATAATCATACACTAAAAAAGGAATTTCCAGAGCAGATAAGCGAAGATAACATTCTCAATTAGCTTGTTAATATGAGTTCCTCACAATTCTTTATAAAATGATTGTGAGGAATTCAGTAGAACAAGATATATGAAGTGAGTGAAGACTAGTGATGAACATACTACATTTTTTATTAGAGAATACTGTTTTCCAAAATGTATTACAAGATCTTCAGTTGAATGTCCTTTATATAGAAGATGGATGTACACATCAACAAACGATAGAAAACGTCCATCCAAAATGTATGTTTATAGCAAATAGTTTTGAAGAAGGAGAAATATTGTTTCATAGAACTAGACCGCATATTGTAATTATGTATGTAACAGATTTTGCTCAAATAAAATATATAAAGAATATATATAATTCACAGAGCACATTCATTATCATTTGGGATCAACAGATAGACAATCAGTTTGCAGATTTACTACTGTTAGGAATACGTAATATTGTTATAGCACCAGTAACTCCACAAGTGGTACTAGAGGAAGTGAATAAGAGTTTATATCAACTTTCTTTAGTGCGGCAAGTAGGTTTACAACAAGAATTGCTTCAAACGATGTTTGATTTTCAAAATGATTTATTGTTTATAGTAGAAGATGATGAGATTGTTGATTGTAATACGAATTTTTTACAATTCTTCGGACATGATAATTTATTTACGTATCGTGAACAACATGTAGTGTTTGCAGAACATCTTATTAGAGAGAACGGATATTATTCGACGACTCACGATATAACATGGCTGGATGATACTTTATCAAATGGAAGAAGAATTAAAATGTACAATTATGAAGGAGAAGCATTTACTTTTCTATTACGTGCGACACCATTACCAGAAGATTTATCGCGATTTATAGTAAAATGCACAGAGATTACAGAATTAGATGAAATCTATCAAGAGCAAGAAAGATTGGCTATGATAGATTCATTGACAGAAATATATAATCGCTTGAAATTCCAACAAATATTGGAGACAGAGTGGGAGAATGTATTACGTAATGATGAAAAAGTTGCACTTATTTTGTTTGATATAGATAATTTTAAATCAGTAAATGACACATATGGTCATGATTTTGGCGATTTAGCATTAGTACAACTTGCAGATCTTATGAAATCTAAAGTTGAAGATCAACATGTATTTGCAAGATGGGGAGGAGAGGAATTTATAATATTAGTGACAAATACGGTAGAAAAAGAAGCGTTTCAAGTTGCGGAATCATTGCGATTTTTCATTGAAACAAAGCATTTCTCTGGAATTTCGAAATTAACAGCGAGTTTTGGAGTTGCGTTATATGAGCAAGGGATTACAAGAGAAGAGTTAATGCAAAGAGCGGATATTGCGTTATATGAAGCGAAAAAAAATGGGAAAAATCAAGTATGTATATATAGAAAAGAAAAAATGTGATTTTTCGCAACAAATTGTTGCGATTTTTTTTTATTACTTGATAATAGAATATGTGGGACCATTTTAACCGAGAAGCTCCCACTTCAAGTAAGCTCGCAAGAGAGACTAAGTGGTGGGTAGTTCACATGAAGTAATTACGGAGGAACAATATGATAAAAAAAATAATGGTTATGGCTTCACTGTCTGCTGTAGTTTGCGGCGGAGTATACTATTTTCTCTATAGTCCCGATCCAAAGGAACAAGCAGTATTAACAACAAAGGTAACTCCTGCTATTGAGTCAGAGGTACAGGATAATATAGAAGAAGTACAAAAAATTGATTATGCTAGTATATCTCAAAAGTTAGATCAGTATTTAGTAGGAAAGCAATTTAATGGGACCGTTTTGGTGACAGATAAAGAGCATGTTATATTGAATAAAGGATATGGATATGCTGATGTTCAAAATAAAATAGAAAATACGCCTCAAACAAAATATCGTATCGGTTCTATTACGAAAACAGTTGTTGCTACATCCATTCTACAGTTACAAGAACAAGGGAAGTTAAATATCCAAGATAATGTAAATAAATACATTCCTTCATTTCCAGCAGATAAAAATATCACGTTATATCATTTATTAACACATACCTCTGGTTTGCCTGAACATGCCAAAGGAAATGTGAATGCAGCCTCCCGTTTACAGTTAATTAATTGGATTGGACGTCAAAATGTAGAATTTCCTCCAGGAACAGGTTGGAGGTATACAGATTATAATTATATGGTGCTTGCTTTTATTATAGAAAGTATATCGAAAAAGCCTTTAGGAGATTACATAAAGGAGAATATATTTACAAAAGCAGAGATGCATGAATCGGGTATGGGAAATATGGTACCTGGAGATAAAAGCTTCACGAAGGGTTATGTGAAGAAAGACCAAGATCTTGTACCAGCACAAAAATTAGGAATGGACTGGTTATATGGATCGGGTGAGATGTATACGACAGTAGGGGATATGAAAAAATTAGATGAAGCGATTATAAATGGGAAGCTTCTTTCTGAACAAAGTATACAAGCGATGTTTACACCTTCAGCAGAGAGGAAATATGCATTTAGCTTTTACATATATCCTGATTTTTTCCATAACCATGGTGTATTATCTGGTTGGAATACGTTTAATAATTTCAATAAAGAAAAAGGAACGTTTGTTATTTTATTCTCAAATGTGAAGAATAGTTTGGATGATGATTTTAATAAGGAATTTCGGAAGATGGTAAATGATTTATTAGAACAAAGGGGATGAGAAGATGGAGAATAAAAATTTATCAATAGGTTTCATCGGTATTGGTGTAATGGGAAAAAGTATGGTACATCATTTAATGCAAGGCGGTCATAAAGTATATGTATATAATAGAACGAAAGCGAAGGCAGCTTCTTTAGTGCAAGAGGGTGCGACTTGGTGTGATACACCGAAAGCGTTAGTAAAGCAAGTTGATGTTGTTATGACGATGGTTGGTTATCCTCATGATGTAGAGGAAGTGTACTTTGGGATTGATGGAATTTTAGAACATGCAAATGAAGGTACGATAGCAATTGACTTTACAACATCTACACCAACATTGGCAAAACGTATTAATGAAGTTGCGAAAAGCAAGAATATATATACATTAGATGCACCAGTATCTGGCGGGGACATTGGGGCTAAAGAAGCAAGACTAGCAATTATGGTTGGTGGAGAGCACAGAATATATGATATTTGCTTACCTCTATTTGAAAAACTAGGAACAAATATTCAGTTGCAAGGCCCTGCTGGGAGTGGACAACATACAAAAATGTGCAATCAAATAGCAATTGCTTCTAACATGATAGGCGTATGTGAAGCGGTAGCATATGCGAAAAAGGCTGGACTTAATGCAGATAAAGTATTAGAGAGTATTTCGACAGGAGCAGCAGGTAGCTGGTCATTAAGTAATTTAGCTCCTCGAATGTTAAAAGGAGATTTTGAACCTGGCTTTTATGTAAAGCATTTTATGAAAGATATGAAGATTGCTTTAGATGAAGCTGAAAAATTACAATTACCAGTACCGGGTTTAACCCTAGCGAAGGAATTGTATGAAGAGCTAATCGCAGATGGAAAAGAGAATAGCGGAACACAAGTATTATACAAAAAGTATATAAGGGGGTAAATGGAATGGATCTCCAAAAGTTTGACGAGATGATTGATGCTGTGCAGCGAGCAACTTGTGTACAGATTAATGATAAGCAAAAAGAAGCTTTTAAACAAAAATACGATTTTGGACCAGATTTTGAATATGGAAGAGATGAGAAAGGGCATTATGTTATCCGAAGCTCGAAAAAGATGTTAGAGGAAATGGAGTTTTATTTGGCATTGAAATATGATCGGGATGGAATTGTCCTTTATATGCATGCTGAGATTGAAGGGACATGTCATGTATCCGTTAGCTACAGTGAAGATGCACTTCATTTGCAAGAATTGTTTCAATTTCTAGAAGAAAATAAATAAAAAGTCCTCATTTGAGGACTTTTTATTTATTTAGGCAGGCATAATATTTAAGTTGGATAATTTATCCCGCTATTTGTGGGCAGTAAAACTCCCACTGATTAAAGTTTCACTTTATAGGCTGGAAGCGCGGCGGCATCGTTCAATTGGGAATGGAATAACTTGGGCAATGTGATTAGGGCCGAGCTGTTTTGCGCGAGCATGGCGTAGTATATAGAATGCGCACAGAATAGAAACAGGAATAGCACCATATAAACCGAAAAATAAAGCGCTTACACATGATGCAACAAAACCTAAAACACCAACTTCTAATTCTTCCATAATAGCTCCTAAAATGACAGGAATAGCTCCGCATGTAACTCCTAGTATAAGTGCGATAAGTAAACTCATGATTATCCCCCTCTGTTTGCAATATTCTTTTCCTTCTTATTAGTTGTAGTATATCATACGTAAAACAGAATTTTCAGAAAAATTTCAAAAAAAGTTCAATAAATGTTCAAAAAAAATTCCGAAATATACTTGATAAAGTGGAATTGTGATTCGAGATATTTGATTTAAACAAACGAAAGGGAAAAATCATTTTAGTAAATAAAAAATCAGGCTTACTTCAATGTTATGAAATAAGCCTGGTCCATAGGAGGATGTATATATGTAGAGTGAATAAAAGGTTGGAAAAGGGGTTCCAAGTTCTTTTATTCAACTAGCTACCTTAATAAATTGGAACCCAACCTTCTGTTGTAACAAAAATACGAATAGCTACAACTTGGCGATCATCTTGTAAGGTGAAATAGTGTCTTGCATTTTCAGGCACAGATATAAGATCACCAGGCTCGAGTTCAACGTCAAAGAATCGACCATCTTTTCCTTCAATAGCGAAGATGCCATGACCGCTGACAATAAAGCGAACTTCATCGTCAGTATGATGGTGTTCTTTTTGGAAATTAATTAATAACTCGTCAAGGTTAGGTGTGCTATTTGAAAGTGAAATCACATCATATGCTTTATAACCTCTGCGCTCTGAAACATCAGCAATTTCTTTTGAAAACAACGTTAATATTTCAGCTTTGTTTTCATTTGTTAAGGAGTAATTTTCTTTTAAATGAGTAGGAAGTTTAGAAATATTCCATTTCTCATATAAAACATCTTCTCCTTGTAGAAAGTTTGATACTTCTACTTCATTTTCAATACGAGTATTTTCCTCATGAATACGAATTTGCGCCATTAGAAACGCCTCCTTGAATTGATAATAATTTTATATGAAATTGGAATAAAAACTCATAAGCTTCTAATCTTTTTTTTGCATCAAAGCTATCACGGCCCCATACGGTAATGCCATGGTTTCGAATTAATACTGCTCCTGAATCTCCTTGTATATGCTTTCGGAATTTCTCTCCAAGCGTCGGGATATGAGCATCATTTTCGATAATAGGAATGTTAATCGTTGCACCTTCTTCCCAAATATCAAGAGCTTTAATAATCTCTTGATTTTGAAGGGTGACTGCATCACTATACAAATTTGTGATGACATTGTTATCAGTTGTATGAACATGAAGTACGCACCCGGCGTTCGTATTGTTATAAATATGTGTATGCAATATTGTTTCTGCCGAAGGGCGTAACTCAGTTTCTAAAACGGGAACTCCTTGATGATTTACTAATAAAAAATCATCTGGAGTGGTTTTGGTTTTATCTTTGCCACTTGCTGTAATAAGAAAAGTAAGGGGATCATGACTGACTTTTATAGAAATATTTCCACTCGTTGCTGGAAACCAATTCCGAGTTGTTAATTCTTTTTTAATTTCACTTAAGTCATACCATTGACGAAAAAGTTGTTTCATAATTTCACCTCCAACAAATGTTTTAGTTCAGCTAGAACATCGTGAAATGTTTCAAACGGTGTATAAGCAATACGATTTTCTTCACACTTTGTAATAAGGAAGTCACGGGCGAATACTTTATCTGCTTGTTTTGTTGCTTGTAAATCAGTAATAGAATCTCCAATCACAATATGAAAATCATCTTTAGAGCTTAGTTTACGAATTAATGATGATTTACAGAGACCACAACTATGCTGACATTGCTCGTCACAAGGGTGCGGCCATTTCACTTCAACAAATTCTCCTGAAAAGTCAGTTGCATTACAATAAATTTGTTCTTTAGGGATTATTTCTTGTAAGAGTGGATAGACGAAGAAATCCATTCCACCTGATATAACGTAAAAGGAAATGTTATTTTCATTAATGAATTGTATGAATTCATGAAAACCTGTACGGATTTCAGCAGTTTCTTGTAAAAACTGAATAATATCATCGTGTAGATTAATAGGTATTAATCGAAATAATTGAGAAACACCTTCTTGAATAGAAAGTTCTTGCGATAAAATTTTTTGCTTTATTTCCTCTGCTTCTGGTGGTGCGAATTTTTCCATAATGGACATGATATTATCGTTATTTGTAATCGTACCATCGAAATCACAAAATACTTGAATACTCATAATTTCACCTCATGAGAAGGATTTCCCCATATTTGTAGTGCGCTATGCAAATTTATTTCATCCACTTCATGGAGTGATTTACCTTGTAAAGTAGCTTCAATTGCAGCACGGAAAGCTTTGCCACCACCTTGGGCTCCATTTGGATGCCCGTGAATCCCGCCGCCGGCATTAATAACAACATCCTTACCAAAATCTCGTAAAATAAAGGGAACGAAACCAGGATGAATTCCAGCAGATGGAACAGAAAAACTTTTCTTGAAATAGTGGTCTTCCTCAGTTAATGCTTCTGTAATGAGAAGAGCTTCCTCTTTTTCTAATGCAACGTTGCCGTATGGTGATGGGAATAAAGAGAAATCAGCACCAGCGTAACGTAGTAATTTTCCAAGTAGTAATGGAGAAGAGAAACCGTATAGTTTCGATGATGAATATGCGCCACTTACAGCAGGGTGTGCCATAATAGGAATTGGAATTTCATCGTCTTCTACAAGTGCTTGCAGTACATCTAATCCATAAGAAAATACATTAAATAAAAGAATGTCTGCTCCAGCTACCACCGCACGTTTCGCGTTTTCTTTTAAATCATAAGTTCGACCTGTTAAATTTACTGCGTATAAAGTTTTATGCCCGTAAGTTTCGTATACAGATTGTAAAACTTCTTTCCCAGATTCAATTCTTTTTATAAGTGGTGTTAATGAGTTTTCGAATAAAATTTCATCATCTTTTACAATATCTACGCCTCCAATTGCCTGATCGCGTAGTTGAGTTTTTAAATATCCAATATTCCGTCCTATCATCCCTTTGAAAATACTCATTAGAAGAGGTCGATCTTGAACTTGTAAAAGGTTTCGGATGCCTTCAATTCCAAATTTTGGTCCAGGAAACTGTTTCTTTAATTCGTCTGAGAATGTTAAATCAATTAGTTTAATTTCTCCATCTAACGAAAGTTTTCCAAATGTTGTTGTCAAAATGGCTGGTAAGTCAGGGCTAAAGTTCAGCGATGGATAATGAATTTTAATGAGTCCACGTGATACTTTTTTGCCAAGGTAAGAGTTAATATGTTCTTGTTCGTCTAACGTTTCAATATGAATGACATTGCCTTTATGTTGTTTTAATTGTTCTTGTAATAAGTGTGGTAAATGAGTCCATGAACCAATTGTTAAACCGATTGCAATTTGTTCTGCTTTCTTTTCTAAGTTGTGAGAATCATCGTGGATTAAATATGTCGCTATAATTCCGCTCATTGTTATAACCTCCTAGTTAAATAAAAAAACCTCTCAGCTAAGGAGAGGTTTTTTTACAACCAGCTCCTTATCTGTCAGCGTAACGCTGCGAGAATTAGCACCGTGTCTACAATTGTAGATCGGTTGCCGGGTTTCGTCGGGCTCGTCCCTCCACCTGCTCTTGATAAGAAGTATTTAGAAATGTTTAAATTTTTAAGATAACTGAATTTTGTCAGATATTTTTTATGTTGTCAATGACTTTTTGAAAAAATTTAATTTATCAATTCGATTAATTGCTTCTCGTAATCTATCTTCTGTATGCAAGAGACCAACACGGACATACCCTTCACCGTGCTCACCAAATCCAACACCAGGAGCAACTGCAACGTGTGCTTTTTCTAGTAAAATGTCAGAAAATTGCTCAGATGTATATCCTTTTGGAACAGGAAGCCATGCAAAGAATGATCCTGTTGGAATGTTTACTTTCCAACCAATTGAGTGACAAGCTGAAATAAGAGCATTTCTCCGAGATTCATAACTATTAACAAGATCTACCACACAAGACTGCGAGCCTAATAGTGCTTCGCGGGCAGCATCTTGAACTGCACCAAAAATACTAACATACATATGATCTTGCAATAGGTTAATAGTTTCGATGACACTTGCATTTCCTACTGCAAAAGCAATACGCCATCCAGCCATATTGAAAGTTTTCGATAAAGTGTAAATCTCAATACCTGTATCTTTAGCGCCGTCTGCTTGCAAGAAACTAACAGGCTTTTGACCATCGAATCCGATAGCACCGTAAGCAAAATCATGAACAACTAATATACTATGTTTATTAGCAAAATGAATGGTTGCATCAAAAAAATCTTTTGATGCAGTAGCACCGGTAGGGTTATTTGGATAGTTTAAAAACATTAACTTTGCTCGCTCCGCAACAGAGTCATCAATTTTTGTATAATCCGGTAAAAAATTATTTTCTGCAATAAGCGGCATTGTTTCAAATTGTGCTTTTGCTAAAGCAACTCCTGATAAATAATCTGGATAGCCTGGATCTGGAACGAGAATAGTATCACCAGGGTTTGTAAAACAAACTGGTAATTCTACTAATCCAGCCTTTCCTCCAAACAAAATAGCAACTTCAGTTTTTGGATTTACTACTACATCATATTCACGTTGATAGAATGTTGCCACGGCTTCTTTTAAGCTTTCGTGTCCGCGAAATGGCGGATATTTATGATGAATGGTCTTTTCAACAGCATCTTGTAAAGCTTTAACGATATGCTGCGGTGTTGGTTGATCTGGATTACCTTGACCTAGATTAATAACATCGTGACCAGCTGCAACGACTTTGTTAACTTTTGCAACAAGTGAAGCGAAAAATTGTGTTGGCAATGATGTTACTATCTCAGAAGGTTGAAATAATTTCATACTTTCCACCTCTTTTGAAAGTTGTTACAATTCTAGTGACAAATGATATAATCTTTCCAGTATTTTGTAAAGAAAAAAATGAGAATGGGGCTGAAAAAATGAAAGTCGCATGTATTCAAATGGATATTGTCTTTGGAGATGTAGAAAAAAATATTGAGAACGCTAAAAAAAAAATAAGTGAAGCGATGAAAGAAAGACCAGATGTTATCGTCTTACCAGAACTATGGACAACAGGATATGATTTAACGAGACTTTCTGAAATTGCAGATACGGATGGATTAGAAACGAAAGAAAAGTTGAAAGAATGGTCGAAGCAATATGGTGTACATATTGTTGGTGGTTCCATAGCAAAGCAAACAGAGCAAGGGGTTACAAACACAATGTATGTTGTAAACAATGAAGGGAATCTAGTCAATGAATATAGTAAAGTACATTTATTTCAGCTGATGGATGAACATAAATATTTAGTTGCTGGTAATGAGACAGGTGAATTTAAGTTAGATGATGTAGAGTGTGCTGGTACAATTTGTTATGATATTCGTTTTCCAGAGTGGATGCGCGTTCATACTGCTAAAGGTGCAAAAGTTTTATTTGTTGTAGCAGAATGGCCATTAGTACGTTTAGCACATTGGCGTTTGCTTTTACAGGCGAGAGCAGTTGAAAATCAGTGTTATGTTGTTGCGTGCAATAGAGCAGGAAAGGATCCGAATAATGAGTTTGCAGGTTATTCTCTAATTGTGGATCCTTGGGGTGAAGTTGTGGTAGAGGCAAATGAAGAGGAATCAATTTTATTTGGAGAACTTAAATTCGAGAAAATTAAAGAGGTACGTAAAGGAATTCCGGTTTTTGCAGATCGTCGTCCAGAATTATACAAATAAAATGTTGACAAGTGATTTTTATTCTTGGTATAGTCTTCATCATAAAGTTAAAAATTCTAAAAATTATAAAACTCTTATCAAGAGCAGGTGGAGGGATTTGGCCCGATGAAGCCCAGCAACCGACCGTAATACCATTGTGAAATGGGGCGTTTATGACGCCAAAAGGCACGGTGCTAATTCCAGCAGAAAGTAAACTTTCTGGCAGATAAGAGGGGAGAAGATAAACTTCAAACCTCTTTCTTTGTGGAAAGGGGTTTTTCTATTTTAGAAAAACCTCTGAATGAAAAGGAGGAGAAGACGATGGGATATTATTCATTAACTGAAACAACAGCTATACAATATGCGAAAGAACACGGTTATTTTGAAAAGAAAGCAAATGTAGATTGTCATGAAATTGGAGATGGAAATTTAAATTACGTGTTCAAATTAGATGATGGAGAGAAGTCTATTATAATAAAACAAGCACTGCCATATGCGAAAGTAGTTGGTGAGAGCTGGCCACTGTCTATAAAAAGAGCGACGATTGAAAGTAAAGCATTACAAATTTTTGCGAAGTATGTGCCAGATTATGTTCCGGTAGTGTACAGTCATGATGAAGAGTTAGCAGTTACAGTAATAGAAGACTTATCAAGACTAACAATTACAAGAAAAGGATTAATAGATGGAGAAGGATATCCACTTTTATCCCAGCATATCGGTCGTTTTCTAGCACATGTTTTGTTTTATACTTCAGATTTCGGTTTACAGTCAGAAGAGAAAAGGGTACTAGAAGGTACATTTGTAAATCCAGACCTTAGTAAAATTACAGAAAATTTAGTTTTTACGGATCCATTTGGACATTATGATACGAATGATTATGAGTCAGATTTACAGTCAGTGATTGATGAACTTTGGAGTGACAAAACTTTAAAGCTAAAAGTAGCACAATATAAATATAAGTTTTTAACGAGAAAAGAAGCGCTTATTCATGGTGATTTACATACTGGTAGTATTTTTTCATCACCTTCTGAAACGAAAGTGATCGATCCAGAATTTGCAACGTACGGTCCATTTGGATTTGATATCGGTCAATTTATTGCAAATCTATTATTAAATGCTTTATCTAGAGAAGAAGAAAAGAGAAGTGTACTATTTTTCCATATAGAAAAGACATGGAGTTATTTTGTAGAAAACTTTACGAAGTTATGGATTGGAGAAGGTGTAGAAGCATATACGAAAGAAAAACAATGGTTACCAATTATTTTGCAAAATATCTTTACTGATGCCGTCGGATTTGCCGGATGTGAACTGATTCGTAGAACAATTGGTTTAGCTCATGTAGCGGATTTAGATGGGATAGCAAATAAAGAAAATAGAATTCAAGCTAAAAAACAAGCGTTATCCTTAGGTAGAGAACTAATAAAATATGAAGCCAAGTGTGCTGATATTCAACTGTTTCGAACATTATTTCAACAGACAGTTGGAGGCGTAAAAGCATGAGTACAATTATTACTATTCCGAGATCTGTAAGTTGGAAAGGCGATGCAATTGCAGTATTAAATCAAACAAAGTTGCCGCATGTCACTGAATACAAAACATTAACGAATATTGAAGATGTATGGAAAAGTATCATTATGTTAGAAGTACGAGGAGCGCCTGCAATTGGAATTGTAGCTGCGTTTGGTTTGGCGCTTGTGGCAAAGAAATACGATGCTATAAATATCTATGAGTTTCAGAAGAAGTTTAATAGAGATTGTAACTATTTAGGAACATCACGCCCGACAGCAGTCAATTTATTTTGGGCAATCGATCGTATGAGAGAATCTATTCGAGAGATTACTACAATAAAAGAAGCTCAAAAAATATTAGAAGAAGAAGCGCTTCATATTCAGCAAGAGGATGAAATGGTGTGCCGAAGTATTGGAGAACATGCTTTAACATGTTTTAAAGACGGTGATAAAATTTTAACAATTTGTAACGCTGGAAGTATTGCAACTGCTAGATATGGAACAGCATTAGCCCCATTTTATATTGGGAAAGAGAAGGGTGTGCGTTTACATGCGTATGCGTGTGAAACGAGGCCGGTTTTACAAGGTGGTCGTTTAACGACATGGGAATTGAAACAAGCAGACATTGATGTAACGCTTATTACGGATAATACTGCAGCACATGCAATTCGAACGAAAGAAATTAATGCGATTATCGTAGGGGCAGATCGAATCGTTGAAAACGGTGATACTGCTAATAAAATAGGAACATTAAATTTAGCTATATTAGCAAAGTATTTCGGTATCCCATTTTACGTTGCAGCACCGTTATCTACATTTGATACTACGAAACAAACAGGTGCTAAAATTGTCATTGAAGAAAGAGATGAAACAGAAGTTACGAAAATTTTTGGGGAACAAGTGGCGCCACTTGGAACGCCTGTATTTAACCCTGCATTTGATGTAACACCGCATGAATTAATTACGGGGATTATTACTGAGAAAGGTATTTTACGTGGAGATTATAAGCAAGAAATTACATCATTATTTGAAAAAATAAGCTAACTGCTCAGTCGCTATATAAAAAAACGGTAGAAAAGCATGTTTTTAAATGGTCGAGAGGGACTGGCTATGTATAGGAGCGGTAAGTGCCTGTTCCTACCACGCGCAACGTTTTAAAACAAAGAAAGGTAGCAAGGTGTAGGACTATTTGTATCTTCATGGTAGCAATCTATATGCTGAAAAATGAAATGTATGGCTGAGTAGTTAAAAAACAAGCTAATAAAAAATAGCTTGTTTTTTATGCCTTAAGTCTTCGTTTCCTCTTATTTATGTAATGAAGGGAGGAGAGAAAGATGGAAGAGTGGATCGGGATGATAGGTAATGTGGGCTTTCCAATTGTTGTAACGCTATATTTACTACATCGCATTGAAAGTAAATTAGACGGCGTGATTGTAGCAATTGAGAAGCTCCCTAAACAATTACTAAAGTAGGAAGATCCTCGCGATAGAAAGTAAAATAAAGTTTGCTCGCGAAGAGCAAACTTTATTTTTTATCCCGCATTAACGGGCAGCAAAAGCCCGATTGGTGAAGGCTAATAATTAGTGGGGATGAACAAAACCCCCACTGATTAAAGTTTCACTTTATTGAGCAGTATAACCACCATCGATAACGACAGCTTGACCAGTTATACCTTTTGCTTTTTCACTCGCTAAAAACATAGCATAATCAGCAATTTCTTGTACTTGTAGCAAACGTTTCTGTGGTACAAGAGGATAAATGACATCTTCTAAAACATTTTCAAGTGGTACATTTCGCGTAGTTGCTAAGTCTTGTAGTTGATTTCGTACAAGAGGGGTATCAACATATCCGGGACAAAGAGCATTTACAGTAATTCCATGAGTTGCTCCCTCTAAAGCAGCAACTTTTGTTAATCCAATTACACCATGTTTCGCACTATTATAGGCAGCTTTTCCAGCGAATCCAACCAGTCCGTTAATCGAAGCAACATTAATAATACGACCATATTTTTGCTTTTTCATAATCGGAAAGGCATGTTTGATGGCGATAAATGGAGCGATTTGCATAATTTTAATAAGAAGCTCGAATTTATCAGTTGGAAAATCTTCAATCGGTGAAACATGTTGCATTCCTGCGTTGTTAATTAATACATCTAATGAACCGAAATGACGAACTGTTTGAGAAAGTGCTGCTGTAATTTCTTCTTCAGATGTAACGTCACATTTTAAACCAATGGCTTGATAGCCTTCTTTTTGCAATTGTTCAGCAGCTTCTTTTGCACGATCTTCAAGGCGATCACTAATGACAACTTTAGCACCCTCTTTTGCGAAAGCACTTCCCATTTCATAACCAATACCGCTCGCAGCACCTGTTAAAAAGACAACTCGATTTGTAACCATGATGAAAAACACTCCTTCATAATAAAAGTTCTCTTATTGCTCTATTTAGAGAGGTGATAATAAAATCCCTGCAAACATTTGGAAAAATATCTTTAGCTATCTTGTTTTGCAAAATAGTCTCTGCTATACTATTTTGTAAAGCAAGGTACTTACGCTTATCTATCTTGTAAAACAAGATAGCAGGAGGATTTCAATTATGTCGACAAGTCAAATGCTGAAAGGGATTTTAGAAGGATGCTTACTTGCTATTATTTCTGAAGGTGAAATATACGGTTATGAAATGAGTGAAAGATTAGCGAAGTATGGTTTCACAATGGCGAGTGAGGGAAGTATTTATCCGTTATTAATACGAATGCAAAAGGAAGGATTAATAACAAGTGTAATGAAGGAATCTCCATCTGGTCCAAAGCGAAAATATTATACATTAACAGAAAAAGGCGAGGAAGCACTGGATGAATTTATGGATCGCTGGGAAGCGATGCAAAGTAGTGTAGAGCGTCTACTTGAAGGGAAGGGGAGAAAAAAATAATGTTATCAAATGAAGCGCGAAATTTTTTATTAGATATGAGATTGTTTTTAACTGCAAAGAGTGTGAAAGAAAGCGATATTGAAAGCTTTTTAGAAGATGCAGAGTTGCATTTAATAGAAGGTGAGGGTGAAGGGAAAAGTGTAGAAGATATTTTCGGAAGTTCACCGAAAGAATACGCGAATGAACTTGTAAAAGTGATGGAAAGGGATAGAAAGGAAAATTGGAAGCAAATTGGTTTTACGGTAATGAATATCGTATCGTTTTGGTTTATTGCTTCTATCTTAATAGTGAATAATGGAATTCTACAGATTTCACTTATTCAGTGCATTGGCTATAGCTTTACATTGATCGTAGCTGTAATGGGTCCTAATTTTCTGCTTAGTAAAATGACATTTGTAACAAGTTTTACAAAAACGTGGTTTTCCATGTGGTTTTTAGTCATGATTGCGCCAATGTTTTTATTAGGAGCAGTTCCGATATTAGATATGATATATCCTACAACGATGTTTACGTTGACTCTAGTCCAAAGTTATATATTAGCTGGAGGGATCTTTATCCTCACGGTAGCTATAAATATATATTTTGAAGGATGGTTTAAAAATTTATATTTAATTATTCCGATTTCTATTATGTTAGTTTTTAAAACGTTCACATCGGAAGATCTCGTGCCAATGTTATTTCAAATTATATGTTTATACGGAAGTTTGTTTATTTTAATCTTCCTTGAAATTATGATGAAGGCGAATAGAAGAGAAACGGTTAATTAAGGGAGGGGTTTTAATGCAAGTTTCTAAAGAGGGAGAAAAGTTTTTAATTGATACGAAAGTGTATTTAATTACGAAGGGAATTAAAGAAGGAGATGTAGATGCTTTTTTAGAGGATGCAGAGCTACATTTAATAGAAGGTGAGAAAAAAGGAAAGACGGTAAGTGATATATTTGGTGATTCGCCAAAAGCGTATGCGGAAGAATTGGCAAAAGAGATGGAGAAGGATAAAAGCGGGAGTATAAAGACTATTTTAGGAATGATAATTGGGATAGGTGGATATTGGTTACTTACAAATATTTCATTTGAAAGTCCGAATCATAAATTTACATTAACGAATGTACAATTGATTGGGTATCCAATTGTTTTAATGATTACTATTGTGTGTATTATTTTTGCTTTTAAGATGTCATCATTTAAAAGCAAAATAAAAGAATTTAGCATTATTTATGTAGCAGCTTTGCTACCAATTTTATTACTAGTATTATTAATGTTTATGAATAAATGGTATGGGACACCTGTATTGCAATTAACTACTATGCAAAGTTATATACTAGCTGGAATTGTCTTATTAGTGTTGTTAATTGGTGAAGCTTTTATACTTGGATGGATTGGAATATTAGCTGTTATCGTACCGCTATTAATTATGTTTGTATTTAAAGAATTAGGGAAGCAAAACCCATATTGGAGAATACTAGAGCCTTTACTTCTGTACGGAAGTTTGTATGTATTAATGCGATGGTCTTTGAAAAATGAGGAGAAAAAAACTGTAAGCTAGCTTTATATTAATAGTGCACGAACTGAATTTTTTATTAAGGGGGGAACAAATATGCAAAGTATATTTCTAGGTATATTGTCTATTGTATTTTTAGGTTTAACGATTTTTGGGCTATATACTACCTTTTCGAAAAAGGTACATGATGACTATTTCGATACTTTACTAGATGACACATCGGGTTATGTTTTGTTCTTCGGTTTAATAGGAAAAGGGCTGCTCTGGATATGCAAAAAAGTATTTCCAAAGAAATATTATATAGGGATTTTTAGAGGGATTACGTTTATCTTTAGTTGTATGTTTTTATCCCGCATTAACGGGCAGTAAAACTCCCATCTCAAAATTCGGATGGAGCAAAGAAGTTAGGTGGGAGATCAACTGCCCGTAAACGCCCGATTGGTTCAACTAATAATCAGTGGGGGATGAACAAAACCCCCACTGATTATAGTTTCACTTTATTTCTAGCAGCTGAAATCCGGTTTATTTATTTGAATATATTGTTTTAAATAGTAACAATATCGTTACTGTTTTTTTCTTTGTAATAAAGGACTTTGTAAAGAGAGCGCTTTTTGTTCATTTGTTAATAATGAATTGATGTGAACGTTATTAGGGCTAGGGACTATAGGGTACATAAGGTTCGATGGTGAATGGTGATGTTCAGAACCGGTTGGAGAGTGGGGATCTGCGTGCGTAAGTTTTCCATGAATTCGTCTTGTAAATAAAATATGACCAATTTCGTGAGCGAGGGTGTATATATTTTTCATTGGAGCAGCTGAGTTTGTTAAAACGATGTAACCAGTAAGTTGTTGTTGTTTCGCTAGAGAGTAAGCGCAAGCGATTACTGCGGTTTCTTTGAAATAATCACTACCAATATAACAAATATAAAGGTCGCATTCAGGAGCTTCGTTAACACAAGTTTGAAAAAAAGATGATAATTTTTCCTGACTTTGAATGGAGTTTTTATAACTAATTTCCCGATTAGAAAAACGGAAAAGCTCGTTTAGTACAATTACTTCTTTAATTTTAAATGTAATGGGATGCCAAATTGATTCTGCAACTGCTAAATCTTTTGCAATACGGTCGTCAGAAATATCGGCGCCTGGAGTAATGCAAACACATATATTAACGTATGAATTCATAAGGAACACCTCAAATGAAAAAATTCTTTCTATAATATATGTGGGGGAAAGGTCCTATGTATGGATAAACGCCTTGTTTATTACACGAATATATAGACTATAAGTCGAAAAAATTTCATAGTTCTATAACGTAGTATGGTCATCTTTTTGATATAGTAAAGAAAAGGGGGAGAATATATGTATACATTAAAAATCGTTTCAGACAGAGAAGCTCTGTATCAATTTGCGAGCTATGTAAGAGTTGTGCAAGGGGTTGAAGATGTATATGTAGAGGTGGGAGAACCTTTATATGAACATCCATTAATGAAGTTTTATGTACATATTACAATTGAAGAAACATATGATCAGCATAAAGCATTGCAAGAAATAGCTAGATTAGTAGAATTAGGACGTTTTACATATGTCCATTATCATAATGAGGAAATTGAAGAAGCTTTTGAAGTTGTAAAATACGAAAGCTTTAAGAAATAAAGTGAAACTTTAATCAGTGGGGGTTTTGTTCATCGCCCACTGATTATCAGCCCTCACCAATCGGGCTTTTATGGGCAGCCCGATCCCCACCTAACTTCTTTACTTTCGCTGAATTTTGAGGTAGGGGTCTTACCGCCCGCAAATAGCAGGATAACGGTAAAAAAAGGAAGTGGAAGCTTCCTTTTTTATTGAAAATTACAGCAACAAAAGAAAGAGAATTTTGTTATGATAAGGAAGGGTGAGGAAAGGGGAGTTTACATATTGGGGTATATTGAAGAGTTACGCAAAGTAGTTGGTACGAGACCACTTATTTTAGTAGGATCAGCAATTATTATATTAAATGATAATCAAGAAGTATTGCTTCAATATCGTTCAGATACATATGATTGGGGCGTACCTGGTGGGGCAATGGAACTGGGAGAAACGACAGAAGAAACTGCTCGTAGAGAATTATTCGAGGAGACGGGACTAAACGCGAAAATTATGCAATTTCTTGGCGTTC
The DNA here is from genome assembly GCF_038005725.1 of Bacillus sp. FSL R12-0074. Lineage (NCBI taxonomy): Bacteria > Bacillati > Bacillota > Bacilli > Caryophanales > Bacillaceae > Bacillus > Bacillus sp. FSL R12-0074. The sequence goes on along the minus strand of NZ_JBBOTR010000001.1, from coordinate 3,975,334 downwards.
TTTCAGGAAAGGAAGTTTATTTCCGTTATCCAAATGGAGATGAAATTTTTAATGTGATTCATCTGTATCAGGCACATCATGTAAGCGGAGAATTAAAGCTCGATCATGAAGGGTTACAACTTCAATATTTTCCAGTAGATAAGTTACCAAAATTGAATGAAACGACAGAGAAGATATTACAAAAATTCTTATACGCATTGACAGAATAGAAGGTTAATTCCTTCTATTTTTATTATATTAAATATTTTGATTTTTTGGTATGTTTATAGTATGATAATTTTAGACATACAACTTATGGAATTTCACCTAAAAACTTACTAGGGTACATAAGAGAGGGGCAAGTACAAAATGCATAATGTTGTCATTACAGCTGCAGTTCGTTCACCAATTGGAACTTTCGGAGGAGCACTAAAAAATATAACACCAGTAGAATTAGCTGTTCCTGTACTTCAGGAAGCTGTAAAAAGAGGCGGAGTAGAGCCACATGAAGTTGATGAAGTAATTTTAGGTCATTGTATTCAAAGAACTGATGAAGCAAATACGGCAAGAACAGCTGCATTAGCGGCAGGATTTCCTGACACAGTTACTGGTTATACAATTCAACGTCAATGTTCTTCAGGTATGCAAGCAATTATGTCTGCTGCAATGCAAATCCAATTAGGTGTAAGTGATATTGTTGTTGCAGGTGGAGTAGAAGCAATGAGCTCGAGCCCTTATGCATTGAAACAACACCGCTGGGGACAACGTCTACAGCACGGAGAAATTCGTGATACGGTGTGGGAAGTTTTAGAAGATCCGATTCACCATATTATGATGGGTGAAACAGCGGAAAATTTAGTTGAACAATATGAAATTACAAGAGAGGAACAAGATGAAGTTGCGCTTCGTAGTCATACATTAGCGCTGCAAGCGATGGAGTCTGGATACTTTGACGATCAAATTGTTCCTATTACAATAAAAGAACGTAGAAAAGAAGTTGTATTTGCGAAGGATGAACATCCACGTGCAGATATTACAGCTGAAAAATTAGCAGGATTAAAACCAGCTTTCCGTAAAGACGGATCAGTAACTGCAGGGAATTCATCTGGTCTTAATGACGGAAGTGCAGTTCTAGTATTAATGAGCGAAGAAAAAGCAAAAGAAAAAGGCTTACAACCGTTAGCTCGAATTGTTGGATACTCAGTAGCGGGTGTAGATCCGAAAATTATGGGTATTGGACCAGCACCAGCAATTCGTAAAGGATTAGAAAAAGTAGATTGGTCATTAGAAGATGCAGATTTACTTGAAATTAATGAAGCTTTCGCTGCACAATATTTAGCTGTAGAGAAAGAGTTAGGGTTAGACCGTGAGAAAGTGAATGTAAACGGTAGTGGTGTAGGACTTGGACATCCAATTGGTTGTACAGGAGCTCGTATTACGGTAAGTTTAATTCACGAATTAAAAAGACGTGGATTAGAGAAAGGTATTGCCTCTCTATGCGTTGGAGGCGGTATTGGAGTAGCTTTATTTATAGAAGCATTATAAAAAAGAGGCAGCGATTGCTGCCTCTTTTTTTATGACTCAAATAAGTGATAAAATAATCGATCGCGATTTTCAAAGAAAAGTTTCGTCGTTTGGTAATGCTCCGTTTCTTCTAATGACGATTCGTGAATCCCTTCTTGAGTTAAAGAGTATATAGTAGATTCAGGATAAGCCATTAAAATGGGAGAATGCGTTGCGATAACAAATTGTGAACCTTGTTCAGCTAGTTCGTGCATGCGAATGAGCATTGAAAGTTGTCTCATTGGGGATAAAGCTGCCTCAGGCTCATCTAAAATGTATAAACCTTGTCCTGAAAAACGATTCATAAATAATGAGAAGAAGGATTCGCCGTGTGATTGTTCGTGAAGTGAAACGCCGCCATAAGATTTTATAGCATCTATTTCATCGATATAAGAAGCAACGTTATAAAATGATTCAGCGCGAAGAAAGAAACCGTCTTTTGGTGTATTGAAACTTTTTGAAATTCGAATGTATTCATGTAAAGATGAATGTGAATCGTACGTGTTAAAACGGAAGTTCTTCGTTCCACCTTCTGCATTAAAACCTAAAGCAACTGCAATCGCTTCGAGTAATGTTGATTTACCCGTTCCGTTTTCTCCAATAATGAATGTTACATTCGGATGGAAAAGGAGTGATTGTAATGTTCGTATAGCCGGTAAGCAGTATGGATATGCGGAAAAGCTAGGGATATTTTCTTTTTGTAATGAGACGCTTTTTAAAAAGGGTGTTTCAATCAATATATAAACCTCAATTCATAAGGGATTTTGTTTCTAAAAAAGCAGCGAATACAAGTGTAATACAACTTGCTAGTAATATTGTATATCGAAGTGCGTCAAAACCGAGCCCTTCCCAGCCGAAAGTCATTCTCTTCCATATGAAAATGAAAAGAACGCTCATAAAGCCAAAGAGAGCAGGCATATATTTTATAATTTTCAAGTGCTTCCATATAAAGAATCCGATGTATGTACTTAAAAACAATATAAACAAAACAAGAAAAAAGACAAGTGTTAATGACACGTGAACATCTCCTTATTTTCTGAATATTTCATGTGGATTATAACACGTAAGCTATCATATTCCAATGTGAAAATAAACATTGCATCAAGATCAATTCTCTCGTTATGATAGATGGTAGTCTATTAGAAATATGAAGAGGAGTATTAATATGCCGTTTACATTTGCACATCCAGCAGCTGTTCTCCCTTTTGCTAAGAAACATTCTAGTTATATTTCGGTGACGGCTCTTGTATTGGGTAGTATGGCACCTGATTTTGAATATTTTTTATATTTTAGGCCATACGGTATTATTGGCCATACATGGGCTGGTTTCTTCTATTTGAATTTACCACTCGTTTTTTTATTAGCATATGCATATCATCGTATTTTAAAAGGACCGTTTATAACATATTTACCTAAGCCTTTTGCTAGTTACTATAAATATGTAGTAGATGCGAAGTGGGGGCTATATACTTGGAAGGACTTTTTTGTATTTTGCTATTCTGCTTTATTCGGTATGGTGACGCATGTCGTTTGGGATGCTTTTACTCATAAGACAGGCTATTTTGTTATGAAAATACCGCTGTTACAGCAAGAAGTATATAGTATTCCAATTTATAAATTTTTACAGCATGGGAGTACATGTTTTGGTCTACTATTACTAATATATGTACTATGGAAATATAGGAGGGAAACTGATCAAGATACTAGTTTAACTTCGGAAAAAAAGAAATATTGGGCTTCATCTATCGTTGTGGCGGCCATTATATTTATCGTTCACGCGTTATTAGACCCCTATTTTCATATTTTCCAAATAGGAGGTATAATAGTATCTGGACTGACAAGTTCGTTTTGTGGACTTCTTATTGTTTCTATAGTTTACAAATCAAGGGACTAATTTACCCGCTATTTCCGGGCAAGTAAGACTCCCACCTCAAAATTCGGCTGGAGATCAACTGCCCGTAAAAGCCCGATTGGTGCGGGCTAATAATCAGTGGGGGATGGACAAAACCCCCACTGATTAAAGTTTCACTTTATATTAATGAATGATAGTGTTAGGAGAAATTAAATGATGAAAGCATGGAAAAGTATTTTTGTTTTATGCAGTTTTCTTCTTATGTTAAGTGGTTGCTTCCAGCAAGAAGAAAAGAAGGCAGAACCTAAAAAGAAAGAATCTATTCCCGAAACAAAAGAGTATGGTGGGCGTGAGCTTAAAAAAGTAGGACAAAAAGTGAAAGAAAAAGGGTGGGGGACATTTGAATTAGAACAGATTCATTCTGTGAATCAGACATTTGAAGTAGCCCCAATGAAAATTCACGTACAAGACGTTAAAGTTATCTCATTATCACAAATGAGCAAAGAGGCAAAAAATACATTGAAAGTGTATACTGCATTAACTCCTGAAGAAGTAAAGCGTAGATTGGGAGATAAAGTGAGTCAAGAAGATGCTGAATTATATGCATCGTTAAGTGGAACAGAGATTAGCGATACGATTCGGTATGTTGAAATTACATATAAGGTAGAGAATAGTGGAGATAAGAACATGCAATTTTTCTCTATGAATGATGTTGCTATAAATGACAAACAACATTTTAATGTAGCAACTCAAAACTTTTTATATGATGAAGATACGCTCGTTGGTACAAAGAGTGTTTCAAGGGAAGATTATAGGCCTGGTGAGACACGAGAAGGAATTATCGGTTTAATACTTGATGATGGAAAAGAAAAAGTAAAGGATATTAAGTTTACGACAGATGATTTAGCAGCAGGAGACACAAATGAAGCTGTTAAAGAACCGCAAACTTTTAATATTTCACTCTCTAAATAAAGTGTCTTTATAATAATTTAAGCAAAAACAGTCAGCATAAAAAGTTATGCTGACTGTTTTTTTAGCTCTTTCATATATGAATCTACACTTTGAAAAGGCACTGTAATTTTAAAAGCATCTTTTTGCTCGTTAAATTGTTTTTCATTATAAGGACCAAATCGTTTATTATGCTTTACATCGATAATCCAATAATGTTCACTTTTTTTATTTGTAATTGCTGCGTCAGGATTATTTGGATCTGATTTTTCCTCAATTTGCTTTGTGATAATGTATTTATCATCCCAAGCAATTTCTGTAATTTTTGCAGGGATGTATTGTGTAGCATATACAGCATCCTGCGATGGGAAAAGTTCAAATGCATCTCCAGAAGTATGTATGAGTTCATATTCATCGTTAATTGTATAGGTCAAATGGTTTGTATTGCCTGTGCAACCTGTTAATAAGAGTGCGGCAAATAGGATTATCCATCTTTTCAATATGGGAACCTCCTTTACAATGCTGTTGTAACACATTGTACAAGAAAAGTAAGCGAAACGCCAGTTTACAATGTTTTTTAGAAGTGGTACGATGAGACGGGTAAAGAAGGATATGAAGGAGTCGACACAAAATGAAGTTAAAGATGCATCGTCCAGCGCTTGTAATGAATCGCATAGGTGCTTCCCTTATTGACATGTTTTTAATCTCGGTTACGTACGGTGCAGTAGTAGCTATTATTACCGGAAACTATAGTGCTATTTTCAATCGTTTTAATATAAGTTTAGGTGACTATAGATATGACCTTACACTTGTTTTCGTATTAATGGCTATAAATTTTATTCTTTTACCTTTTCTTTGGAACGGTTCTACACTTGGTAAAAAGGTAACAAGAACAAAAATAATCTCGTTAACAAGTGAAAAACTAACGTTACAAACATTAATAATACGATTTTTTGTATTGTTATTACCAAACATATTGTTACTTGGAATCCCATTAATATGTAACGTATATATGATGTTATTCCGCAAAGATAATTGTGGTTTCCATGATTTAATTGCAAAGACGAAAGTGATGAGTCTGGTATAAGGAACATTTAGATTATACGTTATAATAGTGAAATAAGACTTTTTATTGTTTGTATATAAAAAGTCTTATTTTTTTTAGAAATTTGATAAATGTAATTGATATAATGGGATTTATATAGGCTAGATATCTCCTATATAGTACTCACCATGTTATTGAAGAATGTTTAAAGAAGCGGTGGCTAATTCAAACATCCTATTTTTCGTCCGAATAGATTGAAAATTAAGTTAATGTTATAATGAATATAGATAATATTGTTGTATAACAAAGGGGGATTTGGAATGACCGGAGGTAGCTTAATATTTTGGGGGATTCTTATTTTTATCGGTTTAACCTTCGATCAATATAATAGTAAGAAAAAAGAAACAAAAAAGTAATCGTTTACAATTTGTAAGGTTAACTTTTCCTGCTTGCGGACTAATCTAATAAAGGAGTATACTGAATGACGGTAAGACATATAGAAGGGGTAATGAAAATGAAGCTTGCAGGAAAAGTTGCCATTGTAACTGGTGGTGGCATCGGTATTGGACGTAGTACAGCTCTTTTGTTGGCTAAGCAAGGCGCAAAAATAATTGTGACGGACATTGATCAAGAAAGTGGACAAGCAACAGTGGAAGAAATTACGAATCTAGGCGGAGAGGCACTTTTTGTATCCTATGATATGGAAAAACAAGGAGATTGGCAACGCGTTATCAGTATTACTTTGAATGCATTCAGTCGCATTGATATGCTTTTTCAAAATGCTGGTTTATATAAAATAGATTCTATTTTTTCTCGCCAACAAGAGAACGATTCCAATGTACTTTGTATTAATGACGTTTGGATAGAGATAAAACAATTAACGTCATCTTTTATGAAACAGCAAGAAGAAGTGGTGCTTAGTGACTTACCGATTTTCGGTATTATTAGCATGAAAGGACAATCATTTCATACAGTAGACGCCCTAGTATAATAATGAAAACCGCCCTCAATGTATGTGGACGGTTTTTTTGTATGTTATATAGAAGAAAAAATTTTTAGCGAATACGTTGTTCTGTTTGGCTGTCAAAGAAATGCGCTTTATTTAAATCAAATGCCAATTTAATTTGGTCTCCAGGTGAGAATATATGTCTTGCATCAACACGTGCTGCAAAATCTTGGTTTCCAAGTTTCATATATAAAATGGATTCAGCACCTAACAACTCAGCAACTTCAATTTTTGTTGTGAAAGTAGTAGATTGTGAAGCTTCTAAAAATAATAGTTCATCATGAATATCTTCTGGACGAATACCTAAAATAATTTCTTTATTTACATAGCCTTGTTCGCGTAATAATTTCATTTTTCCTTCAGATACTTTAAACTTTAATGAACTGTCTATAACGAAATCGGTTTCAGTTAATTTTCCGCGGAAGAAATTCATTGCGGGTGAACCGATAAAACCACCAACGAAAATATTTTCAGGTGTTTCATATACTTCTTTGGGAGTTCCAATTTGTTGGATTTTGCCGTCTTTCATAACAACAAGACGTGAAGCCATTGTCATTGCCTCAGTTTGATCATGTGTTACATAAATTGTCGTTGTGCCAAGGCGGTGGTGTAATTTAGAAATTTCTGATCGCATTGCAACACGTAGTTTAGCGTCTAAGTTTGATAAGGGTTCATCCATTAAGAAAACTTTTGCGTCTCGAACGATTGCTCTACCTAATGCAACACGTTGACGTTGTCCACCTGATAAAGCTTTCGGTTTTCTATCTAAATATTGTTCAAGCCCTAAAATTTGAGCTGCATGTTTCACTCGACGGTCGATTTCATCTTTCGGTATTTTTCGAAGCTTTAATCCAAATGCCATATTATCATACACACTCATATGTGGATAAAGAGCGTAGTTTTGGAAGACCATTGCGATATCTCGATCTTTTGGAGGAACATCGTTCATTAGCTTACCGTCAATTGAAAATTCTCCTTTTGAAATATCTTCAAGTCCAGCTACCATTCGTAGTGTTGTAGATTTTCCGCAGCCAGAAGGACCAACGAATACGATAAATTCTTTATCTTGAATGTGTAAATTAAAATCTGTTACGGCTGTTACGTTATTATCATATATTTTATAAATATTTTCTAATTTAAGTTCTGCCATGATATTTCCCCCTAGAAAGTTTATGCAAACGTTTTCTTTGAATTTATTATAAACGAATAGATTCAAAAAAGAAATAAAAACACTATAAAAAAATAAAACGTTTTCATTATTCCTATGAATATATAATAAGTTCCACATGTTTTATTAGAAAAAGAAAATAAATATTGTAAGCGCTATTTTAAATTTGGATAGAATCTGTTATCATTCAGTAATGAAAACGTTTGCGCCTTAAAAAAAAGAAAAAAGAATCAATAGTATAGATGAAATGGGGTAGCATAATGGGAAAACAATGGTGGAAAGAAAGTGTAGTATATCAAATTTATCCTCGTAGTTTTATGGATAGTAATGGTGATGGTATAGGTGATCTTCGTGGTATTCTTGCGAAGCTAGACTACTTAAAAGAATTAGGTATTGATGTAATTTGGTTATCACCAGTCTATGAATCTCCAAACGATGATAATGGTTACGATATAAGTGATTATTGTAAAATTATGAAAGAGTTCGGAACAATGGAAGATTGGGATGAACTATTACATGAAATGCATAAACGTAATATGAAACTTATGATGGACTTAGTTGTTAATCATACTTCAGATGAACATAATTGGTTTATTGAATCATGTAAATCGAAAGATAATAAATATAGAGACTATTATATATGGCGCCCTGGAAAAGAAGGGAAAGAGCCGAATAACTGGGGAGCAGCCTTTAGTGGATCTGCATGGCAATATGATGAGATGACAGATGAATATTATTTACATCTGTTTTCTAAAAAACAGCCAGATTTAAACTGGGATAATGAAAAGGTAAGACAAGATGTTTATGACATGATGAAGTTTTGGTTAGAAAAAGGAATTGATGGGTTCCGTATGGATGTTATTAATTTTATTTCTAAAGAAGATGGCTTACCAGCTGTTGAAACGGATGAAGAAGGATATGTTTCAGGGCATAAACATTTTATGAACGGTCCGAACATTCATAAGTATTTGCATGAAATGAATGAAGACGTATTGTCTCAGTATGACATTATGACGGTTGGGGAAATGCCGGGTGTAACGACAGAAGAGGCTAAATTGTATACAGGGGAAGCTAGAAAAGAACTGCAAATGGTATTCCAATTTGAACATATGGATTTAGATTCCGGAGAAGGTGGGAAATGGGATGTAAAACCATGCTCACTTCTTACTTTGAAACAAAATTTAACAAAGTGGCAAAAAGCATTAGAACAAACAGGATGGAATAGCCTTTATTGGAATAACCATGACCAGCCTCGCGTTGTATCTCGTTTTGGTAATGATGGAGCTTATCATACTGAATCAGCGAAAATGTTAGCGACAGTACTTCATATGATGAAAGGGACACCATATATTTATCAAGGAGAAGAAATCGGAATGACCAATGTTCGATTTGAATCAATTGATGAATACCGAGATATTGAAACACTAAATATGTATAAAGAAAAAGTTATAGAGCGCGGCGAAGATATAGATAAAGTGATGCAGTCTATATATATAAAGGGCCGAGATAATGCTAGAACTCCGATGCAGTGGGATGATAGAGAACATGCTGGATTCACAACGGGTGAGCCTTGGATTGCGGTAAATCCTAACTACAAAGAGATTAATGTGAAACAGGCAATCCAAGACGAAGAATCGATTTTTTATTACTATAAAAAATTGATTGAATTACGTAAAAACAATGAAATAGTTGTGTATGGAACATATGATTTAATATTAGAAAATAACCCTTCTATTTTTGCTTATGTAAGAACATATGGAGAAGAAAAGCTGCTGGTGATTGCAAACTTCACTGCGGATGAATGTGTATTTGAATTGCCAGAGGATATTGTTTATAGTGAAGCAGAGTTATTAATACACAATTATGATGTAGAAAATGTATTGATAGAAAACATTACATTACGACCATATGAAGCAATGGTATTTAAATTGAAATAAGAAAAGCCTTATGCCACCCTGGCATAAGGCTTTTACTATTACCATTTTAAAATAGAGAATCCATACGGTGGAAGTGTAACTTGTAATACACTTGCTTCCGCTGAAAATTCTTCGTTTGTATAAATGTTAATTATTTTCTTACCAGTAACATGAAGAGGGAGTGACACTGTAACTTCACTATTAGTAGGGTTTAAAACGAAAAAGATAGTTTCATCCTCATATGTTTTCGTATAAGAAATATAATTATGTTCATCATTTGCTTCGATAAATTGAAAAGTACCATGTCCTCCAAATGCTTTATGTTGTTTCCGTAATGAAATTAATGTTTGTATATGTGTAAATAATGCATGATCTTGTTCTTTAGTATCCCAAATCATACATTTACGGCAATCGGGGTCCATGCCACCATCCATACCAATTTCATCTCCGTAATAAATACAAGGAGAGCCGATGAAAGAAAGATGGAATACATAGAGCAATTTTAACTTATTTTTATCTCCGTTGCATGTTGTTAAAATTCTTGGAGTATCATGGCTGTCTAATAAATGAAATGCTGCTTCATTTACATTCATAGAGTAGGAATGTAGAGATTCTGTAATTTGCTTCATGAATTCACTTGCTTTAATGGAATCGTTAGCAAAGTAAGAAAGTAGAGCGTTTGTAACAGGATAGCTCATGACAGCATCAAATTGATCGCCTTGTAGCCACGGGAGGGCATCGTGCCAAATTTCTCCCAAAATATATACTTCAGGATTTAATGTCTTTATTTCAGTTCGGAATTCTCTCCAAAAACTGTGATCGACTTCATTTGCTACATCAAGGCGCCAACCATCTATATGGAATTCCCTTACCCAATAACGACCTACTTCAAGTAAATATTCTTTTACATCTGGATGTGCCGTATTTAATTTAGGCATATATGGTGTAAATGCGAAAGTATCATAGTTAGGAAGTGGCTCGGTTATAATTGGAAATTCATGAATATGGAACCAATCTTTATAGGCGGAATTTTCACCTTGTTCCAGCACGTCTTGAAATTTATCAAAGAAGTACCCGCTATGATTAAAAACAGCGTCGAGCATTACTTTTATACCACGTTTATGACACGCTTCAATGAGTTCTTTAAAAGTTTCTTTCGTACCAAATTGTGGATCAATTTCCATATAGTCAATTGTGTCATATTTATGGTTTGAATGAGCTTTGAAAATAGGTGTGAAATATATTCCGGAAATGCCAAGCTTAACAAGGTAATCAAGGTTTTGAATAACACCAGCAAAATCTCCACCGAAAAAATTAGTTGGAGTTGGATTCGTACTTCCCCAAGGAAGGGTGTTTTCTGGATTCAGCGTACTATCGCCATTAGCGAATCGTTCAGGGAAAATCTGATACCAAATGGTGTCTTTAATCCAGGATGGTGCTTTGAATACATCATCTGCATGAATAAATGGAAAACAGAAAAAGTTACCGACATCGTCATTTGGAATGTTAGAAAAAAATCCTCTTTCTGTATAAATAAGAGTGTCTACGTCGTTTTTTAATTCGAATCCATATCGTAAGCGTTTAAATTTCGGTTCGATTGAAACCGACCAATAATCAAATAACTCAGTAGATCCGGTTTTTTTCATTGGTGTACTTGCTGTAATCCATTTCCCATCTTGCCATTCGTACGGATCCCCGTAGATGAGGGCGGCGCTGTGAACATCATCTCTTTTTGTGTGTATTCGGATGTGAATTGTTTTTTCGTTGTAAGCGTATGCATGATTATCTTTTGGCCTATGATAGATCGCTTCTTTAAGCATATAGAAAATCCCCCTTTAATACCTCTATACATATTGTTACCTAAAACGAAATAATAAAGATTATGTTGCAAACGATTTCCTTTAACATAACTTTAATATTGCTTATAAGAGTAGTATTCATTTTATGTAAAGTCAATGAATAAAGAGTATGAGGAGATTATTTTGAAAATTAATATTTGCAAAATGAATAAAAGAATGTATAATGATAGACAAATAGCGCAAACGTTTTCATAGATTGATATATTGTTTGCGCTTCAATTAAACTATTAAATGCAAACGTTTTCAGTGGCTAAGGTACATAGACAATTTAGGGAGGTTTTTGGGATGAAGAAAGCATTATCATTATTAACGGTTTCAGCATTATCAATTGGTATGTTATCTGCATGTGGACCGAAAGATTCAGGGAAAAAGGAAGTAAGTAAAGAGAAGAAAGATTATGATCTTCTCGTTTGGGAAGATGAGAAAAAAGGTGTGGGTCTAGAGCCAGCGGTGAAAAGTTTTGAAAAGAAATATAATGTGAAAGTAAAAGTTGAAGAGGTTCAGATGACGAAACAAATAGAAAAACTTCGTCTTGACGGTCCAGCTGGCACAGGGCCAGATGTTGTAACATTGCCACATGATCATATTGGTAATGCGGTAACAGAAGGGCTACTTTCAGAAGTGAAAGTAGATGATACAGTAAAAAGTAAATTTACAGATTTATCAATAGAAGCACAAACATATAACGGAAAATTATACGGTTTGCCAAAAGCGATTGAAACACCAATCTTTATTTATAATAAAAAATTGATGCAAAAGGCACCTGAAACGATGGATGAACTGTTTAACTTCTCAAAAGACTTTACGAAGGATGGAAAATACGGATTTTTAGCACTAGGAGATAACTTCTACTTCGCTAATGCATTTATGGCAGGTATGGGTGGTTATGTATTTGGTGAAAAAGATGGAAAGCCAAATGCAAATGATATTGGATTAAATAATAGCGGTGCAGTACAAGGTGCTGAATATATTCAAAAATGGTACAAAGAAAAGTTATTCCCGAAAGGTATTATCGGTGAATCTGGTGGTTCAGCTGCAGATGGATTATTTAATGAAGGAAAAGCAGCATCTATTATGAATGGTCCATGGGCATTTCAAGCGATGGAAAAGGCTGGAATAGATTATGGTGTTGCTCCAATGCCAAAATTACAAAATGGTCAACCGATGAAAACATTTGTTGGCGTAAAAGGATGGCATGTAACAAGCTTCTCTAAACAAAATGATTTAGCTACAAAATTTACTGAGTGGGTTACAAATGAAGAAAATGCGAAAATTCGATTTGAGAAAACGAAAGAAATTCCTCCAGTAAAATCAGTAATGGAAGATCCAATTATTAAAGATAACGAAGCTGCAAAAGCGGTTGCCACGCAATCGGAAAATGGAATTCCAATGCCAAATATTCCAGAAATGCAGGAAGTTTGGAAACCAGCTGGGGATGCGCTTCAATTAGTTGTATCAGATAAAGAAGCACCAAAATCCGCACTTGATAGTGCAGTGAAACAAATTAAAGGTAATATTGAGGCAAATCATAGTAAGAAAAAATAAGGTGAAATTCGTGTCTCTAATATGAGGGGCACGAATTCTCTCCCTTCCATGTAGGAAGAAAAAAGGGGGAAGGAACATGCAAACATCTATGGAACCAGCAAATGGGTTAAACCATTCAAAGCATAGGAAAATGGCAACCATGTTATCAATCATTCCAGGCGTGGGCCAAATGTATAATAAACAATTTGTAAAAGGTCTTATTTTTCTAGTATTAACAGGTTCATTTATTGTAGCCTTTGCTGATTTATTAAATATGGGATTATGGGGTATTGTAACGCTCGGTACAGAAGTTCCACGTGACCATTCTGTCTTTCTATTAGTAGAAGGAATCTTGGCACTTATCGTTATCGCGTTTGGGCTCGGCATATATGCATTTAACTTATATGATGCATATCAAAATGGAAAGAAACGTGATATAGGAATACCGTTAAATTCTGTAAAAGAGCAATACCGTAATTTGTTAGATCAAGGTTTTCCTTATTTAATGGTTTCACCAGGATTCTTATTGCTTATATTTGTTGTTGTATTTCCAATCATTTTTGTTATCTTAATTGGATTTACGAATTATGATTTATATCACTCCCCTCCAGCTAAATTAGTAGATTGGGTGGGCTTTAAAAACTTTATTGATATTTTCACATTACCAATGTGGAGAGATACATTTTTAAGTGTATTTTCTTGGACTGTCATTTGGACATTCATTGCAACAACATTACAAGTTGCACTTGGTATTTTCTTAGCGATTATCGTAAATCAGCCTGGTATTAAAGGAAAAGCGATTATTCGAACAATCTTCATTTTACCGTGGGCTGTTCCAGCATTCGTATCTATCCTTGTATTTGCTGGTATGTTTAATGAAACATTTGGAGCAATTAATAACCAAGTATTAGCTTTATTCGGGATTGAAAAGATTGCTTGGATGACAGACCCGTTTTGGGCAAAGATTGCTTTAATTATGATTCAAACGTGGCTTGGTTTCCCGTTCGTCTTTGCGATGACAACAGGTATATTGCAATCGATTCCAGGAGAATTATATGAAGCGGCTACAGTAGATGGAGCGACAGCTTGGCAACAGTTCCGCAAAATTACATTACCACTTGTGTTATATGCAACAGCGCCAATATTAATTACACAATATACGTTTAACTTTAATAACTTTAGTATTATTTATCTATTTAATAACGGGGGACCTGCTGTGTCTGGACAAAATGCAGGTGGAACGGATATTTTAATTTCATGGATTTATAAGTTAACGATGACCTCGGCTCAGTACGGAAAAGCAGCAGCTCTTACAATGATTTTATCGTTAATCGTTATTACAGTTGCGTTATGGCAATTTAAGAGAACAAAATCATTCCAAGAAGAGGATATGATGTAAATGAATATTAAAAGACAGAAGATGTTACGTCTCTCATTAAGTTATTTAGTTATTTTCGTAATGTGTGCCATCATTTTCTATCCGTTATTATGGATTATTGGCTCATCGTTTAATCCAGGGGATAGTTTATCTGGGTCAAGTATTATTCCGGAAAATGCCACGTTAGATCATTATCGCAAGCTACTTGATCTCGATTCAAGTAATTACTTACTTTGGTATAAAAATACTTTGAAAGTTAGCGTAATGACGATGATTTTCTCTGTACTAGCCATTAGTTTTACTGCCTATGCATTTTCGAGATATCGTTTTGTTGGAAGAAAGAATGGTTTATTAACATTTTTAATTCTGCAAATGATCCCGAATTTTGCAGCGTTAATCGCACTATATATATTAGCTCAGTTAACAGGATTACTTGATACACATCTTGCATTAATTTTAATTTATGTGGGCGGGGCAATTCCGATGAATACATGGCTAATGAAAGGGTATTTTGATACGATTCCAAAAGAACTGGATGAATCAGCTCGAATGGATGGAGCAGGACATTTCCGTATCTTCTGGCAAATCATTATGCCGCTTGCAAAACCAATCGTAGCGGTTGTAGCGCTATTCACTTTCATCGGTCCATTTACAGATTTCATTTTAGCGAGTATTATTTTGCGCACACCGGAAAATTATACTTTAGCAGTTGGACTATATGAAATGGTAGCGAAAAAATTTGGTAATGAATTTACGACATTTGCAGCTGGTTCAGTATTAATTGCAATTCCGATTTCTATTTTATTCTTATCGCTGCAAAAATATTTTGTTTCCGGTTTAACAGCTGGAGGTACGAAAGGATAAAAATGGGACATTACGTCCCATTTCTCTTTTCATCTCCCTATAAAAAATTTGTAGGGAGATGAAAAGAGATTTGACATCGCATATGAAAAGAAGTGAAATAAATAGTATATTATAGTATAGGAAAAAATAGCTATATCCCTTACAATACATGAAGAGGGAGAATAGGATTAGTTTTGCAAGATATAAGAAATGAATGTTTATGACTTGCAATGAGTGCGAGATAAAATATATGAAAAATGGCAGAGAAGTGAGAGGAGGGGATTTTTATGACAGTTACAATTAAAGATGTGGCGAAGCAGGCAAATGTTGCACCATCAACAGTTTCTCGTGTAATTGCTGATAATCCAAGTATAAGTGAAAAGACAAAGCGCCGTGTTCGAAAAGTGATGAGTGAACTGGGATATCATCCTAATTTAAATGCAAGAAATCTTGCGAACCAAACGACGAAGACACTTGGTCTTGTTATGCCCAGTTCTGCAAGTAAAGCTTTTCAAAATCCATTTTTCCCAGAAGTTATAAGAGGAATTAGTTCATTTGCACATGTGGAAGGGTATGCGCTTTATATGTCGACTGGTGAAACGGAAGATGAAATTTTTAATGGTGTTGTAAAAATGGTACAAGGGCGTCAAATCGGTGGTATTATTCTTTTATATTCAAGAGAGAACGATCGGATTATTCAATACTTGCATGACCAAAACTTCCCGTTTGTTTTAATTGGAAAACCATATGATCGAAAAGATGAAATTACATATGTAGATAATGACAATTATACAGCTGCAAGAGAAGTAGCGGAATATTTAATTTCATTAGGCCATAAACAAATCGCATTCATCGGCGGTGGATCAGATTTACTTGTAACGAGAGATCGTTTGGCGGGGATGAGTGATGCTTTGAAACTAGCAGATATTCTATTGCCGAAAGAGTATATTTTACACTTTGATTTTTCAAGAGAGAGTGGTCAACAGGCTGTTGAGGAATTAATGGGACTAAAGCAACCACCGACGGCAATTATGGCAACGGATGATTTAATTGGACTTGGCGTGTTAAGTGCGCTTTCTAAAAAAGGATTTGTTGTACCGAAAGATGTTTCGATTGTAAGCTTTAACAATGCTTTATTATCAGAAATTGCTAGTCCACCACTTTCGACAGTTGATGTGAATATTTATCAATTAGGGTATGAAGCGGCAAAAGCTTTAGTTGATAAGGTGGAGCATTCTGAATCTACTTCAAAATGCATTATTATTCCGCATAAATTATTGAAGCGTCAAACTTGTGATCATTATGCAACAAAAAGCTAAGAGTTTAACTCTTAGCTTTTTTCTTTAGAAAGGCTTCTAAACGGTCACAGCCTTCTTTTAAAGTTTCAATACTGTAAGCATAGGAAAGGCGAAGGTAGCCTTCACCGTATTCGGAAAATGCGGTTCCAGGAACAACGGCTAGCCCAGCCTCTTTTACAAGATCAAGTGCAAAATCAAATGATGAAGATGTTAAATGTCCAACATATGGAAATAAATAAAATGCACCTGTTGGCTTCTCAACCGTTAAACCCATTTGAATGAGTCTATTATATACGTAATCACGGCGTTTTTTGTATTGATAGCGCATCATCTTCGGGGCATCTTTAGCAGCTGTTAAAGCTTCGATTGCAGCATACTGAGCGATTGAAGTAGCACATGTAACATTGTATTGATGAACTTTTAATATGTGTTTTGCTAAATATTCTGGAGCAAATAAAAGTCCGATACGCCAGCCGGTCATAGAATGTGATTTTGATAAGCCGTTAATGACAATCGTCTTATCACGCATTTCTGGGAAATGAGCGATAGATGTGTGTTTTTCTTCATATACAAGTTCACTATAAATTTCATCAGAAAGAACGAAAATATTTTTATCTTTTAAGACAGATACAATATCTTCTAATTCTTCTTTTGATAAGGTAACACCAGTTGGATTAGAAGGATACGGTAAAACGACGCATCTTGTTCGTTCTGTAATTGCATGTTGCAATGCTTCAGCTGTTAAACGAAATCCAGTTTCACGAACATCTATAAAAATAGGAGTTGCACCACATAGTCGAATAATCGGCTCGTAACCAGGGTAAATAGGAGCAGGTAAAATTACTTCCGTTCCTGGTTCTAAAATAGTTCGGAATGCAACATCGATCGCTTCACTAGCACCGATTGTAACAATGGTTTCGTTTTCAGGTGAATAATGTAAATTGTAGTTGTCCTTTACAAAGTTACAAGCTGCCTTGCGTAATTCTAGTAAACCAGCGTTATGTGTATAGCTTGTATAATTTTCTGTAATGGCCCGTTTAGCTGCTTCTTTTACTAGAGAAGGTGTAGGGAAATCGGGTTGCCCAATTGTTAAAGAGATAAGATTATCATAGTTTTGAATCATATTAGAAAACTGGCGAATTCCAGAAATCTGGATGTCCTTCACTCTAGGATTAATGAATTGTTCCATTGTATCTCCCTTTCTTCCGTTTGAAAATTAAGTCCATTTTATCATATTTTCTATGATTACGCTTTGCATATGTTATTTAGAAAGAGAGAAAAGAAAAAAGCCGCTGAAAGCGACTTTTTAATAACCGTATTCCCAATCTATTTCATCTTCGTTCCAAAGTACGGAAGATACTTTGCCAAGATGGACAACGGATTCATTTACAGCACATGTACAGTCTTCGTCCCCTGCTTTATGTTGCAATTCTTCGTATACTGATTTTTCAACGTTTTCTAGCACAACCAAATTTTCTTCTTTTAAAACAAGCGTAGTACCCGCCATATTTATCTTCCTCCTACTAAAGTAATGATCACTTATTTGTAAACATAGATAGTATGGATTATATGCTGTATTTTGCGATAGTTGTCCGTCTAGTGAAGTGTTTTTTATTTTCTTTGTAATCCGTATTCATTGTATACTGCACGAAGGAAATTTGGTACAGGGTTTACAATCATTTCGGAAATTTGTAACATTTATTATTAGTTGTTAACAAATAATTAACAAAGATGTTAAGAAAAATCAAAACTTTGAAACAAATAGACTTATAAAATGATATAATCATATCAAAATACATATAGGGGATGAGAGGCTATGGAGCTGATTCGTGATTTAATGATCCAAATTGCCATCATTATTTTACCACTATTTTTATATGAAGCGATTCGTTTAAATCGTTATCAAGGAATGCTTCCGAAGCCTAATCGCTACTTTATTATGTTTTTATCTAGCGTTACACTCGTTCTCTCCATGACATACTCTATTTGTTTTGGTACCGTTTGCGGATACAATTTTCATCCAGTCCCAATTGTTAGTGGTTTTTTATATGGTGGGATTGTTGGGCTCATCCCTGCCATTATTTATGTTGCATATGAATGGGTTTTTAAGGGGCTTAGTTGGTTGCCTATGGTAGAAGTTATATTTCTTTCGATAATTCCATTATTTTTGTCAAAGAAATGGTCTCTTTTTTCAAGAGATAAGAAGCTAATATTAGCTTTTATGATTGCATCATTTTATGTTCTTGTTTCATTAGTAGTCGGGATGTTGAATGTCCTTTTAGAAACAGGTTTTACACCGTACATATCTAATCTATATAGTGGGTATATATTTGCATCACTTATTATGGTTATGACAATGGTATTTCAAGTGTATTTGACTGAGTATTTAAACGAAAATGCATTATTGCGTACAGAAATGCAAAAATCAGAAAAACTTAATATTGTAAGTGAGTTAGCTGCAAGTGTTGCACATGAAGTTCGAAACCCTCTCACTGTTGTACGAGGGTTTATTCAATTGCTAGAGAGTACGGAAGACGTAAAAAACAAAGATTATATGCGTCTCGTATTAGCTGAACTGGATCGTGCTGAACAGATTATTTCAGATTATTTAAATTTAGCAAGGCCTCAAATTGAAAAAAAAGAACATATTTGTTTATCAGCACAATTAATTGAAATGACAACTCTTATGTCATCATTTGCAGCGATGCAGGGCGTTTATTTGCAAGTTGAGATTTCTGAGAGCCTTTATACTATCGGCGATAAGACGAAATTGAAGCAAGCTATTATGAATGTTGTTAAAAACGGTATTGAAGCAATTCAAGGAAACAAAGGGTATTTAAAAGTAACAGCTATTCAAAAAGATGAATTGATAATAATAAGAGTTAAAGATAGTGGTGTTGGAATGACAAAAGAACAGTTAGTAAGGCTTGGACAACCGTATTATTCTTTAAAAGAAAAAGGAACAGGATTAGGCCTTATGGTAACATTTAGTATTTTACAAGCGCATAATGGCACATTGGAATATAAAAGTGAAAGCGGAAAAGGAACTGAAGCTATTATTATATTGCCAGCTGTACGATATAAGGAATAAAAGTTACCGATAGAAGGTAACTTTTTATTTTTCGTGCATTAGAAAAAGTTACAAAATTTTATTCATTTATTTTTTCTTGTTTTGTTCGAACGAATAAACTTTTAAATGATTGAAAGAAGCTTTGCTCTTTTGAGGCGGCGACTAATCTTTTTGTTTCTTGAATTTCACGAATAACTTGCATAAGTTGTGTATCACGGTTGCTGTCTTTATTGTAAATTTGATTGACAAGTTTATTCATTTTTTCTTCTTGTTTGGATTCTCGCTTATACATATGATTCATTAATAAGTCCATCTTTTCTTTTTGGAGTGCATCTGTTTGAGCGGCGTGAACAACTAGATCTTGTAACATTTTTTCTTGTGAGCCTTCTTTTACATAAACTTGTTGCATTAGTTCATCTAATTTCTCGTCTTTTAAACGATTTTGTGTAATGAGAGTAGAGTTTTGATGAATAATTGCTTCATTCAATTGAGCAAGCATTTCAAGTTTTAGCATGAACTCCTCAAAGTTACGCCCATCTTCTTTTGGTTGCACTTCTTGTTTATCTTGAATAACAGGTACAGGTGGGGCTTCTTTTTCTTTTAAAATAATAGGTATTGTTTCTGAAATGTCCTCTTGTAATGTAGCAGCTCTTTCATGTATAGATTTCAATAGTTTTAAATCATCCAATTTATAAATACGAGCATCAGCTGTTTTTGAAATGATATAACCGTGTTCCTCTAAGAGTTGGCTATATTTTCGGACTATATGTTTTGGGATACCTGTTTTATTTGTAACATCTTTCGTTTTATAAATAGCTTCCATGATAGTTCCTCCCCAAAAAGTATCGTATATATCATTTCAACCTTTTATGTGGACTTCCTTTGAAAAAGAATGTCGGAAGGTTATTAGTTTTCTACAGCATTAGTGAAAAGATGAAGAAAAATGAATGTTTTTGGCGGAATGGAGAGGAAGAGCTAAAATAATGTCTGAAAACATACATAGAAGAAGTTTGTTATAATAACTGAGGAAAAGAAATTGGTAGGAACACGGAGGTACACATGAAGCAATTTAAAGGTATTATCATTTCAATTATTGCAATTCTTTCTCTTTTGGTAGCGGTATATGAAGTACTTGTGCCAGAGGAGACAAGTACTAAAAAAACAACTACGTATGATCAAATTCTAGAGTTCCCGAAAGAACGATATCCAGAGACCGGGAAACATATAACGGATGCTATAAAAGAAGGACATTCGGAAATGTGCACAATTGATCGTAATGGTGCAGCGGATAGAAGGAAATTATCGTTAGCGCCATATCCGACGAAAAAAGGTTATGATCGTGATGAATGGCCGATGGCGATGTGTAAGGAAGGCGGAAAAGGAGCTCATATTGAATATATAAGTCCAGCAGATAACCGCGGTGCAGGTTCTTGGGTAGGGAATAAGCTAGACAAATATCCAGATGGTACGCGTGTGAAATTTGAAGTGAAATAGTAATTGGCATACATTTCATAGTGGAGGAGAGGGATAGTTATGGAATTAACAATTTCATATTCGCAATTAATGATAATGAACTATGATGGTCAGCAGCCTTATGTAGATTGGACTCCTGAAGATTTTGAAAGAGGCTATGCTGAGGTGGATGGAGCTATTATTTTTGAAGCAATCTCTGACTATACTTGTGAAGTGGAAGTTACTTGTGGAAATCATATTGAGAAAGAAGAAGTGGTTAGAACGATATCAGTTCCTTTCACAGTGAAGAATGAAGAAGTATATATAACAAGTATTCTTTCTAATAAATATCATATTCCTATTCCGAACGGGGAATATATGATAGTCTTGCAGGCAACTCCTCTTGAAGAGCCATCAGACGATGAATTGTATAAAGTACAATACGACTTCTATTTTGAGAGTGTAGAATAAAAAAACGTGTTATCCTTTTTGAAGGATAACACGTTTTTTATTATGCGTTTGTTTTTAGGAGAGAACGAGCGTCTTTTGCTGCCTGAACCATGTGCTCTAAAGCAGGTATAACTTCCTCAGTTCTTCGTGTTTTTAAACCACAGTCTGGATTAATCCAGAAATATTTAGGGTCACATACTTGTAAAGATTGTTCTACGATTGTGAACATTTCATCTTTACTTGGGACACGTGGGCTATGAATATCATATACCCCTAGACCAATTCCTTTTTCATATGTTGTATGCTTTAATGTATTAATAAATTCTCCATGACTTCTTGATGTTTCGATAGAAATAACATCTGCGTCTAACGCTCGAATTGCATCTACAATATCTTCGAAGTTACTATAACACATATGAGTATGAATTTGTGTTTCATTTTCTACAGAAGATGTTGCTAAAAGGAATGATTGAACTGCCCATGTAATGTATGCATCCCAATCTTTTTCTTTTAACGGCATACCTTCACGAAGTGCAGGTTCATCGACTTGGATTACTCTAATTCCGGAAGATTCAAGTAATTCAATTTCATGACGAAGTGCTAATGCAATTTGATATGAAACTTCTTTTCTTGAAATATCATTTCGAACGAATGACCAATTTAAAATAGTGACAGGTCCAGTTAGCATACCTTTTACTACTTTCTCTGTTAAGCTTTGTGCATATACAGTTTCTTTAATAGTCATTCCACTTATAAAGGCAACATCACCATAAATAACAGGTGGTTTTACGCAACGAGAACCGTATGATTGTACCCATCCGTTTTTAGTAAAGGAGAAACCAGCAAGTCTTTCTCCAAAATATTCCACCATGTCAGTTCTTTCGAATTCACCATGTACTAGTACATCAAGACCAATATCTTCTTGGTAACGAATCCACTTTGCAGTTTCTTTTTCAATGAATTGATTATATTGTTCATTTGTAATATCGCCGTTACGCCACTGTTTACGTGTTTGACGAACTTCAGATGTTTGCGGGAAGCTACCAATAGTTGTTGTTGGTAACAACGGTAATTGTAAAGCTACTTGTTGTAGTTCATATCGTTTTTCAAATGGAAGAGGACGTGAGAAATCATCTTCTTTAAGTGATGTACGTGCCACTTTTACATCTTCACGATTACGTGCAGCTGATGAGCGGATTGCATGATGTGCATTACGATATGTTGTTAAATCGCTACTGATGCTTTCTACACCTTTAGTAAGAGCAGAATGGATAAGGACTAGTTCTTCTAATTTTTGATTAGCAAATGCAAGTGCATCAAATAATTCACTTGTTAAGTGCGTTTCTTCCGTTTTATCAATTGGAGTATGCAATAAGCTACAAGAAGGTTGAACAATTAAACCTTTTGCTGTGATTTGATTTTGTAATGTTGTAAATAAAGAAAGTACATCATCAAGATCAGCTCTCCAAATGTTACGGCCATCTATACAACCGATAGCTAAAATTTTATCAGCTGGGAATCCGTATTTTGAAATAGCATTTACATTACCTTCTTTGCCATGAACAAAGTCTAATCCAATACCAGAAACAGGGAATGCAATAATTTCTTCATAGTTCTCTTCTACACTATCAAAATATGTTTGTAGAAGAAGATTAGCATTTGGAACCTCTTTATGAATAGCTTCGTAAAGTTCTTTCGCTTGATTAATTTCATCTTTTGTTAAAGATGCGAAGATTGGTTCGTCAACTTGAATAATTTGTGCTCCAGCTGCGTGTAATTCAGAGAATAATTGTACATAAGGTGCAACTAGCTCTTTTAAAATAGTGGCAAATTGCTCTTCGTTGTAACCTTTTGCTAGTTTTAGGAATGTATAAGGGCCTAAAATAACTGGTTTTCCATCAACACCTAACTCTTTTTTCGCTTCTTCATATAAACGAAGAGGACGATTGTCTTTTAAAGAGATTTGTAATCCTTCTTCATATTCAGGAACAATGTAATGATAGTTTGTGTTAAACCATTTTGTCATTTCAGAAGCAACGTGATCTTTAGAGCCGCGTGCCATTGCAAAATATACATCAAGGTAAGAGGTAAACTCTGAAAAACGTGACGGGATGAATCCTAACATGTAGGCCGTATCCAGAACGTGGTCATAATATGTAAAATCGCCAACTGGAATTAATTCAATTCCCTTTTCTTGCTGTACTTTGACGTGTTGAAGGCGAATTTCTTTCATTGTCGTTAAAAATTGTTCTTCATCAATTTTATTGGACCAAAAAGCTTCCAATGTTTTTTTCCACTCTCGTTGTAGTCCGATACGTGGATAACCTAAGTTACTTGTTTGAATTGCCATTTTAAATTCCTCCCTAATTGAAAGTAAGCATTTCCGTTTACTCGGAAATACCTATAACAAAAAGCATAAAGGCATAGAAAAATAAGCCTTCCTTTTTGTTCTTAACACCTCATCATCATCCGTGAGTCTATCAGTGTTGTTAAAATAGGCAGGTATCCTGACTTATGCTTCATATAATTTCTTTCACCTTCCCGTTTTCACAGTGGCACAAAAAAGAAATCTCAGCATTTACAGTGGCGGGACCGTGTTGGAGTTTCACCAAACTTCCCTTTTAAACACGAAGTGAAATATTCGTGTACCTATTTTCCTTTTGAAAGGAATTTAACAAGCGATATGATATTGAAACAAATTCTAACACAATTTTCGGAATTTTGTCCACTGTTTTAAAATAAGAAAATTCTAAAGTTTTTTATTTCTTTTTATTCGGAAAATTAAGTTTTTTCAACGTTTATTTATTATTAAAATGAGGGTATTTTGAGTTGCGAGGAATAATTATAGTGTTAAGTTTTTCTAGAAGAGGAGGTACCTCTTTTAGAAAAACTTAATCATTATCTACACCTATTTCTGAAAGACGACCTGCAGTTGCATCTTGTAAGAGCGTGTTTAGCCAACGTAATTCAACATTAATATGCTCAATGACGCTTTGTAGAATATATAGTTGAGCACGAGGAACTAGTTGTTTATTATGATCGTATATCGTTTGCATTGTATGTAAATATAGCATTGTATCATCTCTCTTTTTTTTCAAAATAGGAGCTAGAGCTTGTTCGTCGCTAAAGTGAGCGAAAGAGAGCGCTGAATAAATAGGTTTATATATTTGGTTTTTCGCTTCAAATTGTTTTAATAATAAGGTGTGGAAAAGGGCTTTTCCTTCCCCTGTTATATGGAAGATTGTTTTATCTGGTCTATTCGTATCTCTAACAATATTGGTAACGCTAATCGCACCTTGTTTTTCTAATTGCTCGAAGGCGTAGTATAGCGATCCCTTGGCATATTTAATATAACAATCCATTTGTCTTTCTTTCATTATGTGCTGCACTTCATAGGGATGTTTATCTCCTTCGAGTAACAAGCCGAGAATGACTAACTTCATGCTCATGCTGTCTCAACTCCTGTATATAGAAACTTTATATATATTATAAACGGTATATCCTCTTTCATAAAGGGATATACCGTTTTGTTTTTCTATATTAGCTTACTTGTTTTTGTTTTTGCTTTGTTTTTGGTCCTGTTAAAAGACGTTCATTTCCCATAAGTAAAATACAAATTATACTTAGCGTAGCTGGGATAAGTGCCCAGAAAAATGTATTAGCAATAGATGTTGCAAGAGCCTCTTTAATTCCGCTCAGTACTTCAGGAGGTAGCTTTTCAGTAGCGTTTGGTGATAATAAAAAGCTTGTGTCTCCACCTTTAGGAGCCATTTTTTCTAGTTCAGGAGGGAAGACTGCTTTTAATTTATCAGTGAAAACATGATTTTGAATCGTACCGAAAATCGTGACGCCAAGGGTCATTCCAAGTGAACGGAAGAATGAGTTCGTGGATGTAGCAGAACCGCGATCTCTCATTTCTAGTTTGTGGATAGATGCCATACTTAAAACTGAGAAGGAGAATCCAACTCCAAGTCCAGCAAGCACCATAAACATTGTTACGAGTGTACGAGGTGTTTCCATAGTTAAAGTACTTAGTAAATAAATACCAAGAACGAAGAAAACTCCAGATACTGTCATGATGTTACGATAACTTGTTCGTGAAGCTAATTGTCCACCAGTTTGACTTCCGATTACAGATCCTACCATCATAGGTGTCAAAATTAATCCAGCATTTGAGGCTGAACCACCGAGAACACCTTGAACGAAGATTGGAATATAAACTGTACAGATGATAAAAGCTGCGCCATAGAAAAAGGCAACACCTTGGCTAGCTGCAAATAAAGGTTTTTTAAATAAATGGAAAGAAATAATAGGCTCGGTTGCGTTTCTTTCTACGAAGAAGAAAATAATAAGCAGAATAACAACAGTTGAAAATAAACCAATAATCACATTAGAGTCCCATGCATATTCTTTACCACCAAGTTCTAAAGCAAACATTAAGCAAACGATACTAATGACAAGCGTAATAGCACCAGCCCAGTCAATTTTTTGTTTTCGATATTCTAGAGACTCGCTATAGTATTTAGTAATGAAGAAGAAGGAAATAAGTCCTAATGGAATATTAATATAGAAGACCCAGTGCCAACTTATATAATCTGTAATGTAAGCACCTAATAAAGGTCCGAAAACACTAGATGTCCCGAAAACAGCACCAAATAGTCCGGTCATTTTTCCTCGTTTTTCAGGCGGGAATATATCATACATAATTGTAAATGCGATAGGCATAAGAGCGCCGCCACCAATTCCTTGAATGGCTCTATAAATACTTAGTTGTTCAATACTTGATGCTGTCCCGCAAAGTGCAGAACCAAATAAGAAGAGAATTAATCCGCCAATAAAAAAGCGTTTCCGTCCGTACATATCAGACAGCTTACCGAAAATAGGCATTCCGGCCATTGTTGCTACCATGTAGGCGGATGTGACCCAAACGAATTTGTCGAACCCTCCTAAGTCTCCGACAATCGTTGCCATCGCAGTTGCGACGATTGTGTTATCCATTGCTGCCATTAGAATACCAAGTAGTAAACCAGCAACAACAAATTTTGTATTGTTGGAGTTTTTTTTTGATAATTGAGATTCCAAATATAACCCTCCTTTAATAATAAGTAAACTATATGAAGTTTTGAGTGCAGCGCATAAAAATTTGAAATATAGTTTTTTAAATCAATTTACACAAGTGCACTGACAAAGCCATAAAGAATATTATAGTCAAATTTGACTAAAAGGCAAACTTTTTCTTCCGTCAAAATATTCTGTTGTATGGACAGAGAAAGAGTGAGCGATACTTAGTAGTGGTGTAAAGTCAATGAAGGAAATTGTAAAAAAATATTTCAGTAAGAATACCTTCTGTTAACAGAGGGAAAATGGTTTTTTCTTTATATTGTCGAATAGGATAAAAGGAAGAGTAATAACTATATATCGTTTGTAACAAGCTTTATTAATATTGTGTGGAGAGGCAGAATAAGGTCGTATGGATATGATGCATCTGAAATGGGGTGAATATTATTATGAAAATATGGAAACGAATTTCGGATCAAGGAAGGCGTTCAATACCGTTACAACCGGTGTTATGGATTGATGGCTCAAAAAAGGAAAACGAATGTCCTAATGTAGCAGTTACATTGCAAATCCGTAGTATGTATAAAGAAAAATTTTCATATGAACTGACCTATGATGTAAATGACATACTTATTATTCGAATTGAAGTAGAAAATAAAGGAATGGAAATGATTTCACGAGTTGTAGTAAGTCATATGATTCGAGATTATTTTGCATATATCCCAAATTCATTAGAGGCTGATAAGGGGATGAGCGAGTTTTTGTTCCAGCTTGTAAGGTGGCGAATCGATAATTTATTACCGAATGAGAAAGTAGAACTAATTTGTAAAATAAAAGCAAATAAAGATAAAGCAATCAAAAACGCATTATTTCAGGCTACATATACATTTCAATATAAAGGAGTATCATATGGTCCGCTGCAAACAAATGAAGTTGTTGTGCGGCAATGATAAAAAGGAACCTGTAAGAAAGGTTCCTTTTTTAATGAAGGTTGTGTTTTTTGAGTACTTTTTTTTGCTCGATTCCTTTTTTTCCTACATAATTATTTTTATAACCAAAATATAAAATGAACAGAAAGGAAACGACATTTACAATAGCGTCAATTTGATCGTTTGTAATAAAGTTCACTCCGAAAGAATTACATAATAATTTTAATGATAGCAGAAACCCCGCTAGTAAACGTATAATATCTGATAGATTTTCTTTTTGTAGCATATAAGTCACCTCTTCCTAAAAACGATATATAGTATATATATGAAATAGAATAGAAATGGTATACAAGCTTAAGCGGAAATGTACACCCAATGTGTACATTTTTTATTTTGTAGAAAAACATAATTGTTATAGAAACATATATTGGTATAGAAAGGAGGAGAAATATGAAACATAAAGGTAAAATTAGTGGGTTATTACTTGGGAATACAGTGGCAGTTACAGAATGGATTGCGCTTCAGGATGTAATTACAAAACTGGATTCGCGATCATTTTATACCGTCTTTATTATTTATATATTGCAAATGATACTCAGCTATTATTTTGGACATTGGTATGATAAAAGAGCGAGTGGGCGTATGGATACGGAAGTAGGGGGAATGGCAAGTAATGATTTTGTAGTTGATTTCTTTGAGAAAGTAGCTGCTTTATCGGAACGGGATTCTCATAATATTACAGTGTACATTCTTTCAGTGAAAGAATGGAAAGAACTAAAAGAAACAGTACAAGAAAAAAAATTGGAGGTGTTAGTACAAAAATTGGAGAGTACGATTGTAAAGACAATTCGTAAAGGGGATGTCGTTACTAGGTGGGATGAAAATAAGTATGTTATTGTGGCGATTGATAACGGACATGAAAAGTCGACAATAACAAACCGATTAATGAAAAATATTGAAAATGAAATAGAAAATGGTTTGTTAAGTATGACGCTATTATTTGGAGCTGCTAGTTATCCAATAGAAGGAAAAACCTTTGAAGAATTGTTAAGAAAGGCACAAAATCAATTGTACCAGCATAGGGATTTGTAAGAAAATGAGTGAAACTTCGATTTGAAGAAATATGATATGAAGAAGTTTTGAATGTAACATTTTTTTGACTTTTATTACAAAAGGAACTTTTATTGTAATAAAAGTCTTTAAAAATATATGGAATAAGCATATAATTATGTTGGATGTGTCAATGCATTTTGCACAATGTGTTTCATTTTTAAAGTGTAGAGGAAAGCATGCTCTACACTTTTCCTTTTTAGGGAATGACAAGAATAATTGTAAGTTGTTGCAAGATGACATTTACACTGTGTAAAATGAACAAAGAAATTATTTGATAGAAAGCGGAAAGGAAATGATAGAATGATAGACGTGACAGAACAACGACCATCTTTTATCAGGTGAATTATTACTGTTGTTCTCCAAATTATTATGGCTGTGATGAATTCCGTTGTACTTTTATGTAATACATAGTATAAACAGGTTTTAAAAAGTGCCAAGTAAAAGGTAGATATGAAACTGCTATTTAGTTCAAAAATGTAATTTTGAGTAATACAATTTGTACAAGCATTATAAACAATATGAATGATTTTCGTAAAAAAGGTGCGAGTGTGGAGTTAATAAAAGGATAAATAATTTCATAGCTTTTTACACGATTATCGTATATAAGTAGGAGGAAAAAGATGTTGAAGTATAGTAAATTAGCAATTGTAACTGCATTATCAATGACTTTACTAGCGGGTTGTTTCGGGCCGAAACCAGAAGAGGAATTATATGTTGCATTTGAAAATGCTGCAAAACAAGAAAAAACAATGTTTGAAGATGCGAAGAAACTTGAAACTTTAGAAAAAGAGGGACAAGAATTATATAATCAGATTGTTCAAGAAGGAAAAGATAATAATCAAACTGTTAAGGAAAAACTGAACCAAGCAGTGAAAAATACAGATGAACGAGAAAAAGTGCTTAAAAAAGAAAAAGAATCTTTAAATAAGGCACAAGAAGAAGTGAAGTCAGCAGATAAATATGTGAAGAAAATTGAAGATAAGAAATTGAAAGATCAAGCGGATAAAGTGAAAAGCACATATGAGAAACGACACGATTCATTTAACAAAATGTATGATAGCTATAATAAATCGTTAAAACAAGAAAAAGAATTATATACAATGTTACAAGATAAAGGTACAAAATTAAAAGATATTAGTGAAAAAGTAAAAGTGGTAAATCAGTCTTATAAAGATATTGAATCAGAAAAAGACAAGTTTAATGAATTTACAAAAACTTATAATACAGAAAAAATAGCTTTTTATAAACAAGCAAATATTAAAATTAAAGAAGAGAAAAAATAAAACAGTTTGGCCTACAATTGGCCAAACTGTTTTATTTTTTTGTATAAGTACGACTATACCATGGGACAGGTTCACTTAATTTTTTTTCTTGTTTCAGTGCTTCAGGACCAATATAATCTTGAAGTGTTTTTTTTGCTACTGTTAAAGATAAGGTTGTTTTCGGATTTCGATAGGAGGATTCAAGATGACCAAGATGTGGTAGGATTCGAAAATCTTCTTTGGTAGGAGGAATATGGAAAAAATAATCACCTAAACGTATAAGAACATCAGATTGTTGTTGGCTAAAACGAGGATTTCTAGAAAAATGTAATCCTTCTTTAATAGCTTTTTTTTCAGCAATTAAGCGTTCTAAAGCCGTCTTTTTTAACCAGTATAAATACTTCGGATTAGTTGCAGCTTTAGCATGACGATTCACAACGAAAATAGATTGAGCTAGTCGATTAATAGAATGTTGGTTTTGTAATTGAGATTGTGGTTGTGAAGGTTTCATATTGAATCTCCTTTCAATTTTTCATTATTATAACATAAATAAAAGAGGTTTTTATTATATGCAAAAAGTGATTGTATATATTTTCAATATTAAAGCAATATTGTTACAAAAAACAACTATTTTGTATAATAGTAATAGAATGTGTTTTAGAAATTTGATAATGAAAGAGTGAGAAGTTTGAAAGAAATATTAAAACAGCAATATGCCATTATAGATATTGGATCTAATACAATGCGTTTAGTTATTTATGAAAAGCAAAACGGAGGTTTTTATAAGGAGATTGAAAATACGAAAGTGGTTGCTAGGTTAAGGAATTACTTAATTAATGGTGTGTTGATTGAAGAAGGAATAGAGGTATTGTTACAAACGTTATTTCAATTTCAAGAAAGTACACGATTCCACCAGTTGCATCATGTACTTTGTGTTGCAACAGCAACAATTAGACAGGCTGAGAATCAAGAGGCAATTAAAAAACTGGTTGAAGGACAAACAGACTTTACTCTTAGAGTCTTATCAGAATATGAGGAAGCACGTTACGGCTATTTAGCAGTTATGAATTCAACTTCGTTCTCTGAAGGAATTACAGTAGATATTGGTGGAGGAAGTACAGAAGTTACATACTTTCGAAATAGAGAGATTCTAGAGTACCATAGCTTTCCTTTTGGAGCCCTTTCTTTAAAGCAACAATTTATTAAAGAGGATATACCTACTGAAGACGAGTTGGAAAAGATTCAAACGTACTTAGACTATCAATTTCGAACATTACCATGGTTAATTGATAAGAAATTGCCTCTTATTGCAATTGGTGGTAGTGCGAGGAACTTAGTGAAAATCCATCAAAATTTAATTTGTTATCCTATAGCAGGGGTACATTTATATAAAATGAAAGAAGAAGATATTAAAAATGTGAAAGAAGAATTGGAAGCATTGTCGTTCATAGAACTTCAAAAATTGGAAGGATTGGCAAAAGATCGAGCAGATACAATTATTCCAGCAGTTGAAGTTTTTCATACGCTTGTTAATGTTATAGAGGCACCAGCATTTGTGTTAAGTAGAAAAGGGTTACGAGAAGGTGTTTTCTATGAAGAGTTGACAAAAGATTTGGGGATTTCATATTATCCGAACGTAGTCGAAGAAAGTTTACATTTATTATCACATGAATATGAAATGGATATGGAATTTGTAATTCAGCTTATTAAACATGGAAGACTCATTTGTCAAAAACTTGAAGAAACAGGGCTGATTTCTATGTCAGTAAAAGACTGGGAAGTATTCCATCAAGCAGCGAAAGTATTTAATATAGGTAAATATATAGACGAAGAAGCGAGCCGCTTACATACGTTTTATTTATTAGCGAATAAAACAATTGATGGGATGATGCATAAAGAGCGAGTTAGATTAGCGCTTATTGCGTCTTATAAATCAAAAATGTTATTCAAACAACATTTGTCCCCATTTGAAGGATGGTTTGATAAAAATGAACAAAAAAAAATCCGCCTATTAGGGGCTGTTTTACAGTTTTCAGCAGCTCTGAATATAAGACAAAGATCGCTTGTTGAATCGATATCTATAACAGAAAGTAAAGAAGGATTAACATTTAAAATTGTATGTGAGCAATCGGCATTAGCGGAAAAAGTGCAAGCTGAAAAACAAAAAAAGCAGCTGGAAAGAGTGTTGAAAACGACTATTAATTTATCCTTCGAATCAAAACGTTAAGTTGTACGGATGTCTTTACAAAAAATTAACACCTTGGAATATTGTAATTTGCTAAAATAAAAGTAACTAAATTATAGTAAAAAAGTTTCAGGGGAAGTGTGAAGAGGATGGAAATGTTGATGGGGAATATAGTAAATTTAAATGATACAGCTTATTACAATAATCGAGAATTAAGTTGGTTAGCATTTAATGAACGTGTACTACAAGAAGCACAGGATGAAAAAAATCCGCTCTTGGAAAGATTAAAGTTTATTAGCATTTTCAGTTCCAATTTAGATGAATTCTTTATGGTACGCGTAGCAGGATTGAAGGATCAAGTGAGTGCTGGGTTTAACCAACCAGAAAATAAGGCTGGCTTAACACCAAAAAAGCAATTAAATAAAATTGCGATAAAGGCCCATGAATTAATGACTGTACAATATGATACGTTTAAAAATTATGTGTTGCCAGCGCTGGAGTTAGAGGGGATTGAACGTTTAACATTCCACGATTTGACGAAAGAACAGAGGGAATTTATAGAAGAGTATTTTGATGAGCAAATTTTTCCAGTCTTAACACCTGTAGCTATTGATGCATATCGTCCATTTCCGATGTTATTAAATAAAAGTTTGAATTTAGCTACTCTTTTATATGATGAGAAACAAGTGGAGGAAGAAAACCGCACGAAGTTAGGAATTGTACAAGTTCCTTCATTACTTGAACGTTTCATATTTTTACCGAGTGAGGGACAAAAGCATAAATTTATTTTATTAGAAGATGTAATTAGTGGTTTTACTCATAAATTATTTACAGGATATAAAGTATCGTCTGTTACTCGTTTCCGTATTACACGCAATGCGGATTTAACGATTCATGAAGAAGGTGCGAGGGATTTATTAAAGGTAATTGAAAAAGAATTAAAAAAGCATAAGTGGGGAGCTGCTGTACGTTTAGAAGTTGGCAAAGAGCATATTGATGAAAGAGTATTAGCATTATTATATGAGGTGTTGGAAGTAAAAGATGAAGATGTGTATATAATGGATGGACCATTAGATTTAACATGTCTATTTTCTTTATATAAAAAACTAGCTCCTTTATATGAACATCTAGTATATCCGGCTCTTATTCCGCAACGGCCTCAAGACTTGGGGGATGCGGAAGATGTATTTGAAAAAGCAATTGAGCATGATATTTTATTACATCATCCGTTTGAATCGTTTCAGCCAGTAATTGATTTTGTCCGTGATGCGGCAGACGATCCGAATGTACTTGCGATCAAACAAACATTATACCGAGTAAGTGGGGATTCGCCGATTATTCAGGCGCTAAAGGTAGCGGCTGAAAAAGGAAAACAAGTGACGGTATTAGTTGAATTGAAGGCAAGATTTGATGAAGAAAATAATGTGCATTGGGCTAAAGAATTAGAAAAGGCAGGCTGTCACGTTATTTACGGTGTAAGTCATTTGAAAACACATAGTAAAATTACGCTAGTTGTAAGAAGAAAAAACGGAAAAATCGAAAGGTTCGTACATCTTGGGACTGGAAATTATAATGATGCAACAGCAAAGTTATATACTGATTTCGGATATATTACATCACGAAAAGACTTTGGGGTTGATGCAACAAATTTCTTTAATTATTTGAGTGGTTATACAACAAAGCCGCATTTTCATCATTTATCGGTTGCACCATTTGATATAAGAGAGCAATTTATGGATTTAATAGATGAAGAAATCCGTTATCATAGGCAATATGGAAATGGGTATATTATCGCTAAGATGAATTCATTAACAGATAAACCATTAATAAAAAAAATGTATGAAGCATCACAAGCTGGAGTAAAGGTAGAGCTTATCGTTCGAGGAACATGTTGTTTAAGGCCTGGTATTCCAAATGTAAGTGAAAATATTCGGGTAGTTAGTGTTGTCGGGAGATATTTAGAACATAGCCGAATTTATTATTTCCATCATAATGGAGAAGAGAAAATATACTTATCTTCAGCTGACTGGATGACGCGGAATATGGAGAAGCGAGTAGAAATATCTTTCCCGATATTAGATATTGAAATGAAGGCGAGAATTAAGGCGATTTTACAACTTATATTAGCTGATAATGTGAAAACACGTGAACAGAATAAATCTGGTGAGTACTACTATGTTATTAATAGTAGTACAGAAGAAATTGATAGCCAAGTGAAGTTGTTTAAGATGGCGTATCAAAACACGGATGCTGAATAATGAGAACAAAGTAAAAAAACCTCTTTTTTAAGAGGTTTTTTTACTTTGTTCTCTACTTATTATACATTCTCTAAATAGAAGGATGCGTAGAGAGAATAGTTTTTATTGTAAGCATGTTAATGGATCAGTTAAGAGAGGGAATAACATTGGTAGAATTGTTGGAGTACATTAATAATAGAATGGTTGTTGACAAGGTCCGCCATAACAAGGATAAGGTGTTGGCGGTGGGAAAGGTGGTGGATATGGTGGGTAATACGGTCTAGGACCGAAAGCTAATGCTCCACCGAGCAGTCCACCAGCAATCCCAGCTAGAAATGGAACACCAAAAAACGGAAAGAAGCGTGAGTCGCCTACTGGACCAATAGGTGCTGAACGGACTGGGATTGGTTGATAATATGGATACATGAACAAACCTCCTTTATTGGACTCATTTTTATCATATGGTAAATGAAACGTGGATGAGCGCGTACAAGAAAGGATATGTAAGAAAATAGGCGAATTATTACGAATGTTGGAGCGTAAAAATTGTAATTTCAGGTTTTGCCATAAATCGGAATGGGACGCGTGTTCTGCCAAGACCTCGATTGACATAGAGAGCTAAATCTTGAATCGTATAGAAACCTTCTACATAGTTTTTAGCAAGTGATGGGGTAATAATAGCGCCTAAAAAGGGAATTTGTACTTGTCCGCCATGGCTGTGACCAGAAAGTTGTAAGTTAACTGGATATTTAGCGATTTGTGGTGCAATATCTGGCTCGTGAACAAGAACAATATTATAAGTGTTGTGCCTCGCGTGCTGTAGTGTTTCCTCTATTTTGGGTTTGCCTAGTAGTATATCATCAAGACCGAAAATTGAAATTTCACTATTATCTAGTAGACGAATTCTCTTTTCGCTATTTAGTAGTAGTTCAAATCCAGATTCACGCATGATGTGCTCGTAGTATTCCGTTCCATATCCGCCGTGATCATGGTTACCATAAATAGAAAATTTACCGAAGGGTGCTTGTATATTTTTTAAAATAGATGGAACGAAAGGAGTGTCAGTATATGTTTGATAATTATCAATGAGATCACCAGTGAAAAGAACAATGTCAGGTTTTACAGCATTAATTTTAGAAACGATTTGAGATAAATGTTGGAGAGAGAAATAGTATCCGAGATGTAAATCGCTAAATTGAAGAATCTTCATACCATGAAAACTTTTGGGTATGAGTTGTGATTTAAGTGTATGCTCTGTAAAAGAGAGTAAATGAGGCTCAATATATTTAGCGTAATAGTATCCGATGCTAGTGGTTATAAATGAATATAGACAAGTGCGCATTCCAGCTTTAAAAAAATCTCTTCTTGTAATTTTCTTCATAAAAATATGAGTATACCTATTTAACTTATATCACATGTTTTCGTTACATTTATAGGTTACTCAAATCTCCTTTCAGTTTATTTAAAATATATTTTAAATAATAAAAAAGTAGTATAGATTACGAAAAAAACTAATAAAAAGAAACCTCTTTACGTTAAAGTATCAGAAAAGTTTAAAAATATAAAGATTTCTATTAAATAAAATGATAAAATGAATGTGTATTCATTTTTGGGAGGGGATGTATGTGAAAGAAAAGGTAGTTATTATAACAGGTGGATCGAGCGGAATGGGAAAAGGAATGGCGACCCGTTTTGCAAAAGAAGGGGCACGAGTTGTTATTACAGGACGTACAAAGGAAAAACTAGAGGAAACAAAGTTGGAAATTGAACAATTTCCGGGGCAAGTATTACCTGTACAAATGGATGTAAGAAATACAGATGACATTCAGAAAATGATTGAACAGATTGATGAGAAGTTTGGTCGAATTGATGTTTTAATAAACAATGCAGCTGGAAACTTTATTTGTCCAGCAGAAGATTTATCCGTGAATGGCTGGAATTCAGTCATTAATATTGTATTAAACGGTACATTTTACTGCAGCCATGCTGTCGGAAAATATTGGATTGAAAAAGGTATAAAAGGGAATATCATTAACATGGTGGCAACATATGCATGGGATGCAGGCCCAGGGGTTATCCATTCGGCAGCAGCTAAAGCTGGTGTATTAGCGATGACAAAAACTCTTGCTGTTGAGTGGGGACGTAAATATGGAATACGAGTTAACGCTATCGCACCAGGACCAATTGAACGTACAGGTGGTGCCGATAAATTATGGATTTCAGAAGAAATGGCTAAGCGTACATTGCAAAGTGTTCCACTTGGTAGAATGGGTACACCAGAAGAAATTGCGGGTCTAGCTTATTATTTATGTTCAGATGAAGCTGCATACATAAATGGAACTTGTATGACAATGGATGGTGGCCAGCATTTGCATCAATATCCATTTTAAAAAGGATGAAAAAACGAATGATTTATTCATTTCTTTGTGGTAAAATATGACGAAATTGTGACACCTAAAAGAAATGTGTTTACAAGAGGGGATATATACGTTATATTTAAGACCTCTTTTTTCTTCATAGTAGAATTGCTAATTCCCCTTAGCATTTTACCCCTCTAATCCCTTCAGGAAAACTGAAGGGATTTTTTATTATTTTTCCGTAAATATCGTGTTATAATTTTTGAAAAGTAAATGGAGGGAAGCACGTTGATAGATGCATTAGATGTAATGAGTAACTTGGATAAAGTCCTTCCTTATTATCAAGCTATTTTTAGTGCTGATGAGCATACAGTAATTGGATATGAAGTTGTAGGACGTATTCAAACAGAAGAGGGCATACAAAGTTTAGCATCTTTCTTCCATGATGATTCTATTCCGAGTGAGTTTCAACTTGAAGCGGATAACATCATCGTAGAAAAAGCGTTAAATAGGTATTTAGAAACGGATCAAAAATTATTATTATTTATACATCGGAATGCGAATGTATTAATGAATGATGAAGATGAAAGTTTACTTCAACTTTTGCTGATGTATGAAGAACAAGGTTTGAACTTACAACGCATTGTTCTGGAAATAACAGAACATGAATGTAAAGAAGATATAGAACAATTTAATCATTTACTCATGTATTATCGTACATATGGTATTCAAATTTCGATTAATAAAGTCGGAACGGGTACAAGTAATTTAGAGCGTATTAGCGTGTTAGCACCGGATATTTTAAAAGTAGATTTAACAAATTTAAGGCAAACTGCACTTTTACAATCTTATCAAGATATTTTATATTCCTTATCTTTACTTGCTAGAAGAATTGGTGCGACATTGTTATATGAAGAAATTGATGCTTTTTATCAACTACAATATGCTTGGAAAAACGGTGGTAGATATTATCAAGGTAATTATTTAAAAGAATGTTTACCTGATTTTATTGAAACGAATGTTTTAAAAGAGCGACTTGGTAATGAATGTCATCAATTTATTCTGCATGAGAAGAAGAAGTTGCAAAAAATTTATAATTTAACAGAGATGTTACGTGATCGAATTGGTGATGTTCTGTCAAAACAAAAAAAGAATGAAGATATAAATGATTGGTTATTACAATTTAGCCAAAGCATATCACAATATAGTTTTCGGATATTTATTTGTAATGAAGATGGTTTTCAACAATCGGGTAATATTATGAAAAAAGATGGTGGATGGATCATTATGCCAGAGTATTATATGAAGAACTGGAGCTGGCGCCCGTATTTTCTAGAAAATATAATGAAAATGCGTTTTGAGAATAAGGCAAGACTTTCAGATTTATATGCTGATATCGAAACTGGTGAAATGGTACGAACATTTTCATTCCCGATTGATGATGAAAACTTTTTATTTATAGATTTATCGTACGAATATTTATATGAAGAAGATGTTTTATTTTAATGCACGAAGAAATTCGTGTATTTTTTTGTTTGTTTTTATCATAAATTGGTAATAGTGAAAATGATGATGAAAATGCTGTCTATCGTTGTAAAGATTTTACGAACGAAATCATCCCTTTCTTTGCATAATCATTGTTACAATGAATACTACAAAGACAAGCTCTTTTAAAAGGAAGGTGAAAAAATGAAGAAATATGGAATATGGTTTGTTCTATTTATATGTGTTGCCTTTCTAGTTGGCTATAGTGTCACAACTGTCTTAGGAAAAGAAGAAGTGAAAGTGGATCGGAAAGAAGTGTTTACAACGATACAAAAAGGTTATGAGACGCAATTTTCAATCCGCGGGAAGCAAATACCTACGAATAAGATGATAGAGACGTTATCACCATATTTTACAAATAATTTCCTTCAAGTTTTTACAGATGAAAACAGTAGAAATGAAAAACAAAGTGGTGAATATTTACTTCCAGCAAAAGAAGCTCCATTTTCTTTTAATTCAGAAACAAAAATGTCTTATGATGAAGAACATAAAAATTTATATGTCTATGAGCGAACAAAGAGTGGACAATATCAAATTGTGACATTGCAAAAGGATAATGGAAAATGGAAATTAGCAGGGTATCATGAAAGTCAGGAACTGTTGACTGAAATAAAAAGGTTACAACAATTATGAGAATAGGAATAGGTGTCGCCTATTCCTATTCTATACCGAGTAGCTGTTGTAATTTTTCAATTTGAAAACCTGCCACAACTTCTTCGTCAATTACAACTGTTGGAGTTGAATAGGATTCATAGTCATATAAAAGACGATTGCGTGCAGCAGCGTCTTTTTTTATGTCAAATTCTTCGTATACAACGTTATTATGTTTTAAAAATTCTTTTACAATGGTACAAGGCGGACAATCAGGTTGTGTATAAACCTCAATTTTTTTCATTGTAATTCCTCCCTTTTTCTGTTGTTTATTATATTCTGCCAGTATAAAAAGCGCAATAAAGAAGTAAAAAGATGCTCTTTCATCTTTTTACTTCTTATTTCGACAAATTTTAGTTGAGTTTCTTGCCAAGAACCTTTATCCTAGATTGTGGAACGTTTTTTCTGTTATGACGGATAGAATGAGTATAGCTGTAAAACCTATTGGTAGGAAGATCAGAGAAAGGAGAGATTTCATGTCTCTACTCCAAGGAATTTTAACTCGACTTGTTAGTCTACAAGAACAAGCTGAAAGCGGTGAAGTAGCACAACGCTATTTTGAAGTGAACGGTGAGCGCAAATGTAGCGTGAAATTTTTCGATAAAAGTGAAATGTATGAGTTAGAAGTGTATCAACAAGGTGAAAAACCTCAAGTGTATCAATTCGATAACATCGATATGGTTGCAATTGAGATTTACGATATCATTTCTTGATACATATAAAAAAGGTACTGCCAAATGGCGGTACCTTTTTTAGTTATATTAATTAATGGGCTATATAGGTAGTAGAAGTTGTAATTTAAGTCGCGATTAAATAAAAGAGTTTTTACAAATGTATATGTATAGGAATTTTTTATTTTTCCTACAATGATAGTAAATATTAATAGGAGGTGCAAAGGATGGAACGCTTACCGATTGTTATTTGTCCTAATTGTCACAGTCATGCTGAAATTAATCACGTATTAACCGCCCAGTCTAATCAAAATGTAATATATACATGTAGGTTTTGTAATTATGTAATTCGAAATATTGAAACGAATAAAGGGTAGTAAGTTATAATTTTTGTTTTTGTCCCATACAATGAGAATACGAAAAGTCTGTCTAATTGAAAGGACGTGACTATGTGGACGGTGAGCATACATTTTATAATGTTTCAGAGAGACATTTGAATTTTGATATGGTATTTAACCGTATTTGTAGTTTCATTGAAAAGGATCCGCGAAATTTATATCGATTATCTATTGGGACAGACTCACAAGCGCATCAAAAGGATACGAGGTTTATTACAGCGATACATATTCATCGTGTTGGAAAAGGAGCATGGGGATGTTTGCATCATAAATCAGTGAAAAATAAGCCAGCAACGTTGCGAGAGAAAATATATTTAGAAACACAGTTTAGTCAAGAAATCGCCTATCTATTTACTCCCAATCATATACAAGCGATATGGGATTTATTGCACCCATACGCTCAAGATGGAGCAGGATTCATAATGGAAATTCATTTAGATATCGGGAATGATGGTTTAACAAAAGAATTTATTTTAGATATGACGATGAAAATTCAAGCAATGGGATTAACAGCAAAAATTAAACCAGATGCTTATGCGGCATTTAGTTACGCAAACAGATATACAAAATAATGTGAAATGATGTCTATATATTCGCAGTCGTTAAGTATTTCTAACAAAAACTGAATATTACATCTGTTAAATAGACTGAAAAATTTATATAATGAGAGTGATGATGCGAGTGCAAGGAGAGGAGCATATGGAAAAGGAATTTGTTTTAACAAGAGAAGAAGAAAATTTATTGTTGGATATTCTGTTTCAGCAAAATTACGCGAGCGAAATTTTAGCGGTGGAGCTTACAGACATTGAGAATGGTTTAAAACAGACAGATGTGACGCAATATAAAAAAATCACAAGATTGTTTTACCGATTAAAAAATAAAGGGTATTAAGCACTACCGGAATGGTAGTCTTTTTTTTATGTTATATGCTAAAATAGTTATGTATTTTTATTTTTATTAGAAGAATGTCAGGACAAAATAATAATATGAAAACGCTATCATAAAATGTAAATAGGATCGGAGAATATTAGCAGGAAAAAGGGAAAATGGGGGATGTAACATGATTAGTATTCCGAAAGACGAGTTTCAACAAATTCTTGTGAAGGATTTAATGATTTCATCAGATAAAGTAGCACATGTACAAATAGGGAATGGTCTAGAACATGCTTTACTCGTTCTTGTGAAATCTGGATATTCGGCGATTCCTGTTTTAGACCCTATGTATAAATT
This sequence comes from Bacillus sp. FSL R12-0074, assembly GCF_038005725.1. Taxonomy (NCBI): domain Bacteria; kingdom Bacillati; phylum Bacillota; class Bacilli; order Caryophanales; family Bacillaceae; genus Bacillus; species Bacillus sp. FSL R12-0074. The sequence continues at coordinate 3,934,347 of NZ_JBBOTR010000001.1, read as the reverse complement.
ACATGGGTTAATTAGTACTGCTATGATTTTAGATGGTATTTTAGGATTAGAGCGCATTGAGTTTGAAAGACTTGAGAATATGAAAGTGGAACAAGTGATGAAGGAAGAGATTCCAGTTCTTACGTTAGAAGATTCTTTTGCAAAAGCTTTAGAAATGACAATTGATCATCCTTTTATTTGCGCTGTCAATGAAGAAGGTTACTTCGAGGGTATTTTAACACGGCGGGCTATTTTAAAATTGTTGAATAAAAAAGTGAGACAGCATAATCGATAACGTAGGGAAAGTGACTTCACAGAAAAGGCGAAGTCACTTTTTTTCGTGCATATCAGTTGTGTATGTATTATATTTAAAAAGACATAAAGCATAAGAAAAGTTTGAACTAACAAACCGTTCTAATGTATAAAAGTATGCAATTAAATTAAGGATGAAATACTTATTAAAATTAGGTGTATGGAAGCTAAGGAAAGAGGGAGAAAGTTGCAAATTGATGATTTTCAAATGATGGTTGTGTTAGCTCAGGAATCAAATATGAGAAAAGCGGCGGAACGTTTATTTGTTTCCCAACCTGCGCTTAGTCAACGATTACAATCTATGGAGAAACAATGGGGAATGAAATTTTTTATTCGTTCACAAAAAGGATTAACAATTACACCTGAAGGGGAAAAAGTTGCAAATTATGCAAAAGAAATGTTACAACGGGAAGAGGGTATTAAAAGTGAACTGGCTCTTTTTAGAACCGAAACATACGGTACGTTAAAAATAGCTGTTGCATCAGTCATTGGGCAATATTGGCTTCCACCTGTTTTGAAAAAATTCGTGCATAAGTATCCTTCTGTGAAGATATCTCTGTTTACTGGCTGGAGTAGTGAAGTGCAAAAGCAATTTTATGAAGGAGACGTTCATGTTGCTATACTGAGAGGATCACAAGAATACAAAGGGCAGAAACAACAATTATTTGAAGATGAATTATATTTAGTTGATAAAGAAATAAAAGATATTTCGATGTTAAAAGAGACAAATAGACCATTTATTCAATTTAAAAGTGATTCGACCTACTATGGACAAATACAAAATTGGTGGTATGGATTATTTTCAAATCCACCTAAGCGAACGATTGTAGTTGACCAAATTGAAACGTGCAAACAGCTTGTTTTAAATGGAATAGGTTATGCTCTTTTACCTTCGACTGTTTTAAAAGAAGTGCAGGAAAATATGTATAAAACACCTGTTCAATTAACGAGAGAAACATGGTTATTGACGAGTGACTCGGCAAGGCAGTTGAAGCAAGTACAAGCATTTTTAGAAATTATAGAAGAAATTCAAATGGAAAAATAAGATTATTGTCTTGCTACTCGCTCTATCGTTTGGTAGAGTAACATTATAAATGGATTTAGGAGGCAACAAGAATGAAAATGATGGACGCTAACGAAATTATTTCGTTTATTCAAAACAGTGAAAAGAAAACTCCTGTAAAGGTATACATAAAAGGGGATTTAAAAGAGGTAACATTCCCTGAAACAGTACAAGCATTTGTAAATAAAAAATCTGGTGTATTATTCGGGGAATGGTCTGAAATTAAGACAATTCTTGATGAAAATAACAAGCACATTGTTGACTATGTAGTTGAGAATGACCGTCGTAATTCTGCAATTCCAATGCTTGATTTAAAAGGTATTAAAGCTCGTATTGAGCCAGGCGCGATTATTCGTGACCATGTAGAAATTGGTGACAACGCTGTTATCATGATGAATGCAACAATTAACATCGGTGCTGTAATTGGTGAAGGTACTATGATCGACATGAACGCAGTGCTTGGTGGACGTGCAACAGTTGGTAAGAACTGTCACGTAGGTGCAGGTGCTGTACTTGCCGGTGTTATTGAGCCACCTTCTGCAAAACCAGTTATCGTTGAAGATGATGTTGTAATTGGTGCAAATGTAGTTGTTCTAGAAGGCGTTACAGTAGGTAAAGGTGCAGTTGTAGCAGCAGGAGCTGTTGTAACAGAAGATGTGCCTCCATATACAGTTGTTGCGGGAACTCCGGCACGTGTAATTAAAGAAATTGATGAGAAGACAAAAGCAAAAACTGAAATTAAACAAGAGCTTCGTCAATTAAACCCAGAGAAATAAAAAATAAAAAGCGTAAGAGCATGAATGTGCTCTTACGCTTTTTATAGATAGAGGTGCAAAAATGACAGTAAGCAAATTTGTCCAAGTTCGTAGAGATTTACATAAAATTCCGGAGATCGGATTTAAAGAGTGGAAAACACAACAGTATATTTTAGATTATATAGGAACGCTTCCTAATGAATATTTGGAAGTGAAAACATGGAAAACAGGTGTAATTGTTAAAGTAAATGGAAAAAATCCAGAAAAAATAATAGGTTATCGTGCAGATATAGACGGTCTACCAATTACAGAGGAAACTGGATATGAATTCTCTTCTGTCCATGAAGGAATGATGCATGCATGTGGACATGATTTGCATGCAACAATCGGTTTAGGACTTCTAACAGCGGCTGTAAGCGAAAGAATAGATGATGATCTTGTGTTTATATTCCAACCAGCTGAAGAAGGTCCAGGTGGTGCACTTCCTATGTTAGAAAGCGATGAGTTAAAAGAATGGAAGCCTAATATGATTCTTGGACTTCATATTGCGCCTGAATACTCTGTGGGAACAATTGCGACAAAAGAAGGTTTATTATTTGCGAATACATCAGAGCTATACGTTGATTTAAAAGGAAAAGGTGGACATGCTGCATATCCGCATACAGCAAATGATATGATTGTTGCAGCGAGTCATCTCGTTACACAACTTCAATCAGTTATTAGTCGTAATGTGAACCCTCTTGACAGTGCGGTAATTACAATTGGGAAAATTACAGGTGGTACAGTTCAAAACATTATCGCAGAAAAGTCTCGTTTAGAAGGAACAATTCGAACGCTATCAGTGGAATCAATGAAACGTGTTAAAAGCCGAATTGAGGCAATTGTTGCGGGAATAGAAACTTCTTTTCAATGTGAAGCTGTTATTGACTACGGAGCGATGTATCATCAAGTGTATAACCATGAGGAGCTAACGAGAGAGTTTATGCAATTTACACGTGAACAAACGACTATGGACGTAATTACGTGTACGGAGGCAATGACAGGTGAAGACTTTGGTTATATGCTTCGAGAGATACCTGGATTTATGTTTTGGCTTGGAGTAAATTCAGAATATGGTTTACATCATGCGAAATTAAAACCAGACGAAGAGGTTATTGAGAAAGCAATTGTATTTTTAAATCAATATGTGAAGTGGAAGGGAAATAGAAAGTGAACTTACTCGCTAATTGTGCAATAGTTTAGAGTGGGGACTTCTTAGTTCAGAGACGAAAACATCTTTCGTATTCGTTCGTGTTAGACATCTTCATACAAATGAGTAAAGTTAAATTTGACGTCTTAATAATGAGCAGGGGGTTTTTAGCCACTGCTCATTATTAATTATTGCTAATAGGGAAGATAATTATTTAACTACCCTATATATGTTTACTTTTAGTATGAAAAGTGTGTAAAATCAATGTGATACATAGAAAAAGGGTGGGGAATTACGTGCAAATTAGCAGTGCGATTTTATGTTTCGTCTTATATGCATATGTTATTATTGCGGCGGTTTATTTTGGGATAAGTTTTTACGCCTATCGTTTAGCAAATAATAGTGAATATGAAGAAACATACAAATGGGTGAAAAGATATTTGTCACCTGTACTAGAAATTATGAATGGATTTGTTCTTTTTTTATTTATTGGATTAATTGCTTTCTCGACGAGTTTAGTAGGGAATAAGACTACGTTATTTGTACTAGGTATCATTATTTTTATGCTATTAGGAATTCGGATTGGTAATACGGTGTTTTGGAACGAAAGAAAAATAGATGGTTGGACAGGGATGTTTATTCCATGTATGTTAGCTGCAATTGTGACGAATATAGAACATGAATATTATCAATTACATTTTTGGCTTATCATTGTTTTAACAATCCTCTCTGTTTTGTATATAAGTACTGTCGTGCTAACATACATCGCAAATGAAAAAGGAGATGCAAAAGGTGCGCACTTCTTTAGAGGGCGTGCATTATTATGGAGTGTGCCGACGATGGCAGTTATAGGAATTATTGCGATATTAGTAAATGGATATCAATTTACTAATTGGCAATTGTTTTTAGAAACTTGGTGGATCTTCATTGTTTCGCTTGTAGCTTTTTTAGGCGCAACACATTATTTATTCCATCAACATCATTACATATTGGCACTGTTATTCGCATTTACACAACTTTTATTTGCTTTTTTCGGACAAGAAACGCTATTGTTCGTTTTTGAAACATTTAGTTCATTTGGAAATATATTTGTATTTGGTATGTTAATTTTCGGTATCGCGTTTTATTTACAACAGTATTTTTATATGCAAAAACAAAAATAAGAAGTATATACAGGTTTTTGTAGCGAATTTAAAGTATGTTACAATAAAAGTACATAGTATTTGATGTTATTGGAGGAATTCCTGTGGGCGAAAAAGAGAAAGAATTTGCTGTTATTGGGCTTGGCCGTTTTGGTGGAAGTATTTGCCGTGAATTAGCTCAATTAGGTATGGAAGTAATGGCAATTGACTCAGATGAGGATAAAATTAATGAGTTTGCAAATATAGCTTCGCATGCTGTAATTGCAGATTCAACAGATGAGATGGTATTAAAAAGTCTTGGTATTCGTAATTTTGATCATGTAGTCGTTGCTATTGGAGATAATTTGAATTCAAGTATTTTAACAACGTTAATTTTGAAAGAATTAGGTGTGAAAAATATTACTGTAAAAGCTCAAAATGACTATCATGAAAAAGTGTTAAGTAAAATAGGGGCAGATCATATTGTGCATCCAGAACGAGATATGGGAAAAAGGATTGCTAATAATATCGCATCAAGTAATGTGTTAGATTACCTAGAGCTTTCAGATGAGCATAGTATTGTAGAGATTATCGCAAATAAAAAAATTGATGGGCACTCTTTAATTGAATTAGATATTCGTGCGAAGTTTGGTTTGAACATTGTAGCAATTAAACGTGGAAAAGAAGTTATCGTATCTCCTCGAGCTACAGAAAACGTTCAGGCGGGAGATATATTAATTGTAATTGGTCATGACGATGAAGTAGATCGTTTTAAGCATTTTTTAAGATAAGAGAAAAGGACAATGCCGAGGAGGCATTGTCCTTTTTCTTATATTTCCATAATGATTGGTAAAATCATTGGACGACGTTTCGTTTTTTCGTATAGGAATGGTGCTAATGTGTCTGTAATCTCATTTTTAATTTCAGACCATTGTGTTGTTTTTCGCTCCATTACTTTTTCTAAATGTGTTGTAATTAATGTTTGAGCATCGTTGATTAAATCGCTGCTTTCACGCATATAAACGAAACCACGCGAGATGATATCAGGTCCTGCTGCAACTTTAAATTCTTTCATATCAATGCTTACAACTACAATAACAAGTCCTTCTTCAGAAAGAATGCGACGATCACGTAATACGATATTACCGATATCTCCAATACCATTTCCATCGATATAGACAGAGCCAGATGGAATTTTCCCAGCTACGCTTGCTTCATCAGAACGTAAAGCAAGAACATCTCCATTATCCATAATGAAACAATTTTCTTCTGGAATACCACAATCATTCGCTAATTTCATATGCATACGTTGCATACGATATTCACCATGAATTGGCATGAAATATTTCGGCTTAATAAGACGTAGCATTAACTTTTGTTCTTCTTGTCCACCGTGTCCACTCGTATGAATATTTGAGAGTTTACCATGGATTACATCAGCACCAGCGCGGTACAACATGTTAATTATACGACTTACACTAATTGTATTGCCTGGGATTGGTGAAGAAGAGAAAACAACTGTATCGCCAGGGATAATTTGAATTTGACGATGTGTACCATTGGCAATACGTGAAAGTGCTGCCATCGGCTCCCCTTGACTACCTGTACATAACATAACAACTTTATTAGCTGGTAGGCGGTTTAGCTGAGATGTGTCTATGAATGTATCCTTTGGACACCGGATATAACCAAGGTTTTGTCCGATTTCAATAGCCGCTTCCATACTTCGACCGAATACAGCTACTTTACGATTGTTTTCAACAGCAGCCTCAACAACTTGTTGTAAGCGATGGATATTCGATGCAAAGGTTGCGAATATAATACGACCGTCTACTTTGCGGAATATATCTTGAATACTATCACCAACGCGGCGCTCAGACATCGTAAAGTTTGGCACTTCACTGTTTGTACTATCAGATAAGAGACAAAGTACACCGTCTTTTCCGATTTCGGCCATTTTTGTTAAATCTGCTGGCTCACCTACTGGTGTGAAATCAAATTTGAAATCACCTGTATGAACGACTTGTCCTTGAGGTGTTTTCACAACAACTCCGTATGAATCCGGAATACTGTGAGTTGTACGGAAGAAGGAAACAGATGTCTTTTTAAATTTAATAACATCATCTTCTTGAATTTCATAAAGTTTTGCTTTACGAAGTAATCCGTGCTCTTCTAATTTGTTTTTTATTAGGGCAATTGCTAATTTTCCACCGTAAATTGGAATGTTTACTTGACGTAATAGATAAGGAATTCCACCGATATGATCTTCGTGACCATGTGTAATGAATAACCCTTTAATTTTATCTTCGTTTCGCACAAAATAAGTGTAATCTGGTATTACATAATCGATCCCGAGGAGTTCGTCTTCTGGAAATTTAATTCCAGCATCAATTATAATAATTTCATCTTGAAATTGAACAGCATATGTATTTTTACCGATTTCACCAAGACCACCGAGGGCAAAAACGGCAGCTTGATCATTTTTTAGGAATTTCATATGACTATACGATCTCCGCTAATATTAAATCAGCGTTTTGTTTTTCATATTCAAGATGAGCACCAGTAACAGACTGAACGAACTCGATATTATATGCGAACTTATTTAATTTTTTACGAACATCCTTTTGAGACGTAGCCTCTAAATATAAAACTTTTGTATTTTCACGTACTGGGACCTCAGTTAATTTTTCTTGATAAAATACTTTAAAAATCATTGGGAAAACCTCTCCTTGTCTATGTTTTGCATTATCTGTTACTTATTATAAAGCAAACAGTCACGATTTTCATGTTTTTTCGAATGAGAATGAAGAAAAAGCCCGAAATGGGCACAATTTAAGCGATTGTCTTCTTACGGACTAAATCGTTTAAATAACGCTTGAGCTTTTTCTTCAGCTTCTTCAGCATGATTACTCCTTCCTTTCCTTATTTAAAACATGCATATTACTAATGATAACTCTGTCTCCCATACAAGAAAGAAGATTAGAAGTGAATAGTGAATCTTGTTCTTTTTAGTATAGTGTAAGTTATCTTGTAGTAACGATTAGTAGCCGTTAGTTATAGATATAGTATGAGGAAGAATAGAAAAGAAAATTCATCCGAACAAGTATCCACATTTTTTCACTAATAGTATATGCACATTTCATAAATAAGGTCAGAAAGTGAACGCTTTCTTCACAGATGTTTAATATGTTATACTTTTTTTTGAAATTTGAAAAGTGATAATCAAAATAGGAATATAGAGTGCCAGAAAGGATTTTGACAAATGAATGATAAAATTGTCTTTTTTGATATTGATGGAACATTATTAGATCATGATAAGAAAATTCCGCAATCTACAAGAGATGCAGTAAGAGATTTACAAGAAAAAGGTGTGCATGTAGCGATTGCGACAGGGCGTGCGCCATTTATGTTTGAAGATATTCGTGAGGAACTCAATATACATAATTATGTTAGTTTTAACGGGCAGTATGTTGTATTTGAGGATGAGGTATTATTTAATAATCCATTACATCCTGATGCTCTACATAAGTTTACTCAGTTTGCAAAACAAGAAGGATATCCACTTGTATATCTTGACCATCAAGAAATGAGAGCGTCAGTGGAATATCATGATTATGTAAAAGAAGGTTTTGGAAGCTTACAATTCGATCATCCGGCATATGAACCTGATTTTTATGAGAAACGCGATATTTATCAAACGCTTCTTTTTTGTGAAGTAAACGAAGAAGAAAAGTTTATTCATCATTATCCAGATTTTCATTTTATACGCTGGCATGCATATTCAATGGATATTATCCCTAATGGTGGTTCTAAGGCAAAAGGGATTGAGAAGTTTATTGAGAAAATAGGATTTAATCGTGAACAAGTATATGCATTTGGGGACGGATTAAATGATTTAGAAATGATTGAAGCAGTAGGAACGGGCATTGTGATGGGGAATGGTCATGAGGATTTGAAAAAACTTGCTAATTATGTGACAAAAGATGTTAATGAAGACGGTATTTATCACGGATTAAAGTGGGCTGGCTTGTTATAAGTAAGTGTGGAACCCATTTCATATAATAAAAAGGCGGAAGGTTAACTTCCGCCTTTTTACTATTATCGCTCGAGAGGTTTTGAATCATCGGGAGCCACAAATGGATTGTCTTTATTAATATGGTCATAGAACATAACACCGTTTAAATGGTCGATTTCATGTTGGAATACAATTGCTGGTAAACCTTTTAATCGCAGTTTTACGTCTTCACCGTTAATCGTTGTTGCCTTTACTGTAATTCTCGTGTAACGAGGGACATAACCAGGTACTTCACGGTCTACAGATAGACAGCCTTCACCATTTTGTAAATATGTACGTTCAACAGAATGACTAATGATTTTTGGGTTAAATAACGCGTAGCTATATAACGTATCGTTCGTATCAGTTACATGAACCGCAATCATTTTCTTTGAAATACCGATTTGCGGAGCCGCTAATCCGATTCCGGGGCGTAAATTATATTTTTCAGCCATTTCAGGGTCCTGGCTATTTATTACAAATTCAATCATTTCTTTAAGAGTATTTGTATCTTCCTCGCTAGCAGGTAAGGAGACCTCTTCTGCGACGTCGCGCAAAATAGGATTTCCTTCACGAATTACCTCATTCATTGTAAGCATATGTAATCTCTCCTTTCTCCTTTAGTCTACCAAAGGAGATAAAAAAAGTCATCGGCAAGTAAGGAAGAGCTACTTGGAAACAAATCTTCTACAGATAAGTTATGTAATAAAAAGAAAAGACGGCAAAGCCGTCTGTTTCTTTCCATAGTTGTTTCATTTTACATTAATTAGCGAATGCAAGCAGCACCAACGATAATTAAAAGGATAAACAACACAACGATTAAGGCGAAGCCGCTTCCAGATCCGCCACAAGAACCGCCATAACCGTAGGAAGGATATGAACAAGTTGTTGGATAGCAATATGAGTATCCGTACATGAGATGACCTCCTTTATCATTTCCCGCTAATACTGCGGTTACTATAATGTATGGAGGAATGATCAGAAATGTATAGGTATTTACCTATAAAAGGAAGAAGTGTTTGTATAATTTTCTTGAGAAGAGAGAAAAACTAAGGAGAATTAAATCGTTTACATATTATTCTAAGAGAAAAAATAAGTTAAAAAGGGAATAATATAACAGCAGGTTATTGCTTACTAATACAGATGTGAAAAATAAAAACACGTTTGTGTAGAGGAAACCGGCATATTATTTATAAAAAAACGTATTCAAAGTAATTGACATCGTAATTAGAATAGTTGTAAACTAAAAAACGTGATCAAGATTGTATTAATATGTTTTTGAAAAAACATTAGTACAGATTGTTAGGTACACAAAATTATTCTCAACCGACAAACAAATTTGTTGGTTTACATTGTTGCGCTTTCAGTCTAGCTAATAGATAGTGAAAGCGTTTCAGAATATGGTTCAAGAGAGGAAGAGGTGAACGGAATGGGTACTAAAACAAAAAAGACCCTATTTAATGTTGATGAGCAAATGAAAGCTATCGCAGCTCAATTTGAAACATTACAAATTTTAAATGAAAAAGGCGAAGTTGTGAATGAAGCAGCTATGCCTGAATTATCTGATGATCAATTAAAAGAATTAATGCGCCGTATGGTGTATACTCGCGTACTAGATCAACGTTCTATTTCTTTAAACCGTCAAGGACGTTTAGGTTTCTACGCACCAACTGCTGGACAAGAGGCTTCTCAATTAGCAAGTCATTTCGCACTTGAAGCAGAAGATTTCATCTTACCAGGATATCGTGACGTTCCACAATTAGTGTGGCACGGTCTACCATTATACCAAGCATTCTTATTCTCTCGTGGACATTTCATGGGTAACCAAATGCCTGAGAATGTAAATGCACTTGCTCCACAAATCATTATCGGTGCGCAAATCATCCAAACTGCTGGTGTTGCGTTAGGTATGAAATTACGTGGTAAAAAATCTGTTGCAATTACTTACACTGGTGACGGTGGTGCTTCACAAGGTGACTTCTACGAAGGTATGAACTTTGCGGGTGCATTCAAAGCTCCAGCAATCTTCGTTGTACAAAACAACCGTTATGCAATCTCTACTCCAGTAGAAAAGCAATCTGCAGCTAAAACTGTAGCACAAAAAGCAGTAGCAGCAGGTATTTACGGAATTCAAGTAGACGGTATGGATCCATTAGCTGTATACGCAGCAACTGCTTTCGCTCGTGAGCGCGCAGTAAATGGCGAAGGTCCTACTTTAATCGAGACTTTAACATTCCGTTATGGTCCACATACAATGGCTGGTGATGACCCAACTCGTTACCGTACAAAAGATATCGAAAACGAATGGGAACAAAAAGATCCAATCGTACGCTTCCGTGCATTCTTAGAAAACAAAGGCCTATGGTCTCAAGAAGTTGAAGAGAAAGTTATCGAAGAAGCAAAAGAAGATATCAAACAAGCAATTGCTAAGGCTGACCAAGCTCCAAAACAAAAAGTTACTGATTTAATGGAAATCATGTACGAAAAAATGCCTTACAACTTAGCTGAACAATATGAAATTTACAAAGAAAAGGAGTCGAAGTAAGCCATGGCTCAAATGACAATGATTCAAGCAATCACTGATGCTTTACGCGTTGAAATGAAAAATGATCCTAACGTACTTGTGTTTGGTGAAGACGTTGGTGTAAACGGCGGAGTATTCCGTGCTACTGAAGGTTTACAAGCTGAATTCGGTGAAGATCGTGTAATGGATACTCCACTTGCAGAGTCTGGTATTGGTGGACTTGCAGTTGGACTTGCACTTGAAGGCTTCCGTCCAGTTCCAGAAATCCAATTCTTCGGTTTCATTTATGAAGTAATGGATTCAGTTTCTGGTCAATTAGCTCGTATGCGTTACCGTTCTGGTGGACGTTGGACTGCTCCAGTAACAATTCGTTCTCCATTCGGTGGTGGTGTTCATACTCCTGAACTACATGCTGATAGCTTAGAAGGATTAGTGGCACAACAACCTGGTCTAAAAGTTGTTATTCCATCTACTCCATACGATGCAAAAGGTCTTTTAATCTCTGCGATTCGTGACAACGATCCAGTTATCTACTTAGAGCATATGAAATTGTACCGTTCATTCCGTCAAGATGTACCAGAAGGTGATTACACAATTGATTTAGGCAAAGCTGACATCAAACGTGAAGGTACAGATGTATCTGTTATCGCTTATGGTGCTATGGTTCATGCTGCATTAAAAGCTGCTGAAGAACTTGAAAAAGAAGGTATCTCTTTAGAGGTTGTTGACTTACGTACAGTTCAACCATTAGATATCGAAACAATCATCGCTTCTGTTGAAAAAACAGGCCGCGTAGTTGTAGTTCAAGAAGCTCAAAAACAAGCTGGTATTGCAGCTAACGTTGTAGCGGAAATTAACGACCGTGCAATCTTAAACTTAGAAGCTCCAGTTGTACGTGTTGCAGCTGCTGATACAGTATTCCCATTCTCTCAAGCTGAGAGCGTATGGTTACCAAACCATAAAGATATTGTTGAAGCTGTTAACAAAGTAATGAACTTCTAATTTTTAGTTTTTCATGTGCAAAAGAAATCAGCACATGCTGGTTTCTTTTGTACATATTCCATAATAATGAAATGAATCAGGGGGCTGAATTCCGTGGCATTTGAATTTAAACTACCAGATATCGGTGAAGGTATCCACGAAGGTGAAATCGTAAAATGGTTTATTAAACCAGGCGATGAAGTAAATGAAGACGATGTACTTCTTGAAGTACAAAATGATAAAGCAGTAGTAGAAATCCCTTCTCCTGTTAAAGGTAAAGTACTTGAAGTACTTGTAGAAGAAGGAACAGTTGCAATTGTAGGAGATACATTAATTAAATTTGATGCTCCTGGATACGAAAACCTTAAATTTAAAGGTGACGATCATGATGAAGCTCCAAAAGCTGAAGAAGCAGCAGTAGAAGCTCCAGCAGCGGAAACTACTCCAGCAGCAACTGCAGAAGTAGTAAATGAGCGTGTAATCGCTATGCCATCTGTTCGTAAATATGCTCGTGAAAAAGGTGTAGATATTCATAAAGTAGCTGGTTCTGGTAAGAACGGCCGTGTTGTGAAAACTGACATCGATGCATTTGCAAATGGTGGACAAACTGTAGCAGCAACTGAGGCTCCAGCAGCAGTAGAAGCTACTCCAGCAGCAGCAGCGAAAGAAGAAGCACCAAAAGCACAACCAATCCCAGCTGGTGAATATCCAGAAACTCGTGAGAAAATGAGTGGTATCCGTAAAGCGATTGCGAAAGCAATGGTTAACTCTAAGCATACAGCTCCTCACGTAACATTAATGGATGAAGTAGATGTAACAGAACTTGTTGCTCACCGTAAGAAGTTCAAAGCTGTTGCAGCTGACAAAGGTATTAAATTAACTTACCTTCCATACGTTGTAAAAGCTTTAACATCTGCATTACGTGAATTCCCAATGTTGAATACTGCTTTAGACGATGCTTCTCAAGAAATCGTTCATAAACATTACTTCAACATCGGTATCGCAGCTGATACAGACAAAGGTCTATTAGTACCAGTTGTTAAAGATACAGATCGTAAATCTATCTTTACTATTTCTAACGAGATCAATGAACTTGCTGGTAAAGCACGTGATGGTCGTTTAGCTCCAACTGAAATGAAAGGTGCTTCTTGCACAATTACAAACATTGGTTCTGCAGGTGGACAATGGTTCACTCCAGTTATCAATCACCCAGAAGTAGCAATCCTTGGTATCGGCCGTATCGCTGAGAAACCAGTTGTGAAAAACGGTGAAATCGTTGCAGCTCCAGTATTAGCATTATCTCTAAGCTTTGACCATCGTTTAATTGACGGCGCAACTGCTCAAAAAGCATTAAACCAAATTAAACGTCTATTGAATGACCCACAATTATTAGTAATGGAGGCGTAATAACAATGGTAGTAGGAGATTTCCCAATTGAATTAGATACAGTCGTTGTTGGTGCAGGTCCTGGTGGATACGTTGCGGCAATTCGTGCAGCACAATTAGGTCAAAAGGTAGCGATTATTGAAAAATCTAACCTTGGTGGCGTATGCTTAAACGTTGGATGTATTCCTTCAAAAGCGTTAATCAATGCAGGTCATCGTTATGAGAATGCAATGCATTCTGATGACATGGGTATCACTGCAGAGAACGTAAAAGTTGACTTTACAAAAGTTCAAGAATGGAAAAACGGCGTAGTTAAGAAATTAACTGGCGGTGTTGAAGGCCTTCTTAAAGGTAACAAAGTTGAAATCATTCGCGGTGAAGCTTACTTCGTAGATGCTAATACATTACGCGTAATGACTGAAGATGCAGCACAAACTTATACGTTTAAAAATGCTGTTCTTGCAACTGGTTCTACACCAATCGAAATTCCAGGATTCAAATACTCTAAACGTGTTATCAACTCTACAGGCGCTTTAAGCTTACCTGAAATTCCTAAAAAACTTGTTGTAATCGGCGGCGGTTACATCGGTATGGAATTAGGTACTGCATATGCTAACTTCGGTACAGAAGTTACTGTAGTAGAAGCTGGCGACGAAATCTTAGCTGGTTTCGAAAAAGCTATGAGCTCTGTTGTTAAACGTGCTCTACAGAAAAAAGGTAACGTAAATATCCATACAAAAGCTATGGCTAAAGGCGTTGAAGAAACAGAAACTGGCGTAAAAGTTAGCTTTGAAGTTAACGGTGAAATCCAAACTGTAGAAGCAGATTACGTATTAGTAACTGTAGGTCGTCGTCCAAACACTCAAGAAATCGGTCTTGAGCAAGTTGGAATTAAAATGACTGACCGTGGCATTATCGAAATTGATGAGCAATGCCGTACAAATATTTCAAACATCTATGCAATCGGTGATATCGTTCCTGGACCACCATTAGCTCACAAAGCTTCTTACGAAGGTAAAGTAGCTGTTGAAGTAATTAGTGGCCATGCATCAGCAATCGATTACATCGGAATTCCTGCAGTATGCTTCACTGATCCAGAATTAGCATCTGTTGGTTACACTAAGAAACAAGCTGAAGAAGCAGGAATGACAGTAGCTGTATCTAAGTTCCCATTCGCTGCAAACGGTCGTGCGTTATCATTAAACAGCACTGACGGTTTCTTACAACTTGTAACGCGTAAAGAAGATGGTCTTCTTGTAGGTGCACAAGTTGCAGGTGCAGGTGCTTCTGATATTATCTCTGAGATTGGTTTAGCTATCGAAGCTGGAATGACAGCTGAAGATATCGCTCAAACAATCCATGCTCACCCAACATTAGGTGAAATCACAATGGAAGCAGCTGAAGTTGCTCTTGGAATGCCAATTCACATTGTAAAATAATTTAAGTAATGTAAATACCCCATCTCTTATTTAAAGAGATGGGGTATTTTTATTTTCATAAAATGACTTGCAAGGTCTTTATATGTACTTGTCGAATGAATATATAATACTTTAAATGAACCGTTAGCATATATGCCGTTATATAATATGTAATTGATTCAAACTTAATCCCATATATTAATAAAATAGAGCATGTCAAAGGAGAAGGTTCCATGAGAATATTACATGTTATATTTTATCATTTTCTATTATGGAGTGGTTTTTCCATTGTATTAACATTATCGAATGGTGATAAGTTTCATTATAAAGTAATTCTCTTTTTCGTATTTCTTTATTTGGCATATGTGATTGCATGTTTTGTATTACACGTAAGAAAGCAGGCATTATTCCTTACGTGTTCAAATTGCATACTTTTTTTAATCATATTCTCTATTTTTTAAATTAACGTTTATAGAAATACATTGTTCTTCCATTAAATAGTTGTAACTCTCCTTCTAATTTCTTCGCTAGAAAACGGCTAAATTCATTTGCTTTTCCTTTATCACCAAATGTTGCTGTAGTAGGCAAAGAAACCTGAATAAAAGATTGTTCCTTTTCTATTCCAATCCCAACATAAATAGAATCATATCGATCGTGACTCGATTGGAGTTTTAATGTTGTTGCTGATGTATCTAATATTTCATAAGGAAAAGCTGTATTTGTATAAGCATAATTAATTTGATCACCAGTCTTGGAAGTAACGGTTTTATAGTTATGAAAAAGGTGTTTAACATCTTCTATTGAAACAGATTGTTGATTGGATTTAGGTACAAGTGTGATAAAGGCGTGTTGCATACAAATTCCCCCTTAGCTTAGTAGAATAATATCATTCTACATCCTACTGAATTTTTTGACAATTAAAAGGAGTATTCCTTTTTTTGTTTAATATATTAATGAGTAGGAAGTGTTATTTAGAAAGGTGGAAACTCATGTTTGAAAAATTGTATGATGAGCATGAAAGTGTGAAGGTACGATTTTTAGGATTTATGACGCATGATACACGTTATGATTTTGGAGTTATTTATACAAATATGTTTTTTGGAAAGCCACTTATTGTTTGTATGCAAACAGGGAGATCTACTTTGCTTGGGAGAGATGATGTAGAAAATGTTCCATATATACAGGAAACTTTTAAGTTAGGATCGGAAGAGGAGGCGGAGGAGTTAGCTCAGTTTTTTAAATTTCTTGTTCCGTCTACTTCTTTGCATGCGGAGTATGAAGAATAATTAACAAGAAACAGTCGTACGTATGAGATATGGCTGTTTTTTTGTGTTAATATCGCATACTAATTTAATTTTAAAATATTTAATGTGTTATACTAAAAACCTATTGACGTAAAAAGTATAACATATTAAAATAAAGACAGAAAGTTAAGCGGTTACAAAAGTTTTTGGGATTATAAACTTAGGGGGAAATGAAAAATGGGAACAATCGTATGTCAAGATTGTGAAGGTACAATTGCACACTTCGAGGATGAGAAAGTAACGGTACTTTACGGGAAATGTGGATCTTGCGGATGTGATCACACAGAACATACAAAAGCCCAATAATTGATAGGAAATTGACAGCTAAAAGTTTTTAGGACCATAAACTTAGGGGGAAATGAAAAATGGGAACAATCGTATGCCAAGTTTGTGAAGGAACAATCGGACATTTTGAAGATGAGAAAACGACAGTACTTTATGGGAAATGTGGTTCCAATTGTGACTGTGCTAGTAGAGACAATGCGAAAGCTTAATCATATATAAGTAGATTATTCTTTAAACTCAGGGGGAAATGAAAATGGGAACAATCGTATGCCAAGTTTGTGAAGGAACAATCGGACATTTTGAAGATGAAAAATCAACAGTACTTTATGGGAAATGTGGATCTCATTGCGAATGTGACCATACAGAACATACAAAAGCTTAATAATTAAGAAAAAACGCCTACACATGTAGGCGTTTTTTTAATAGATTGTAGTTGTATGCCCGACTGTTGCAACAATTGCATCATCTCTAATAGGAATAAATCCTATTGATGTTTGTGGCGTGTTAGGAGGGGCATATTGACTCATCATACGGCTATCAATACGAGTAATAAAATCGGTTAAATAAGCTGAAATAAAAGCATAAGGAATCCTTCGTTCATTTAATGAATAAATAATTTCCTCTTTCGTTTTTACGCCTACGCCATGTCCGTAAAAAAAGAAGTTTCCTAGATAGATTGTATTTTCTCCTTGCCACTCAATCGTAACTGGATTAACTTGTGGATTTTTAAAGTAAACGAGGTCACCTGGAACGATATCGCCACTCGTTTTTGTTATGAGCTTTAAGTCGCGATCGTAGTCCCATGTATAAAGTAAGAGGTTTGCGAATAGACGGTTGAAAGTTTTTTCCTCATATAATGATAGTAATGCTTTGTAAAAAATGATAATCATTGCGGTGGCACATTCAGTTCCATATAGTTTTCCGTTTTTAAAAATATCTTGGATGGCAATGGAAGGGGCTATGTTTGGGAGTAGTTGAAATCCGCCAAGTGATGTTCTTTCCCAAAACTGAGGGTTGCAAAAAGATTGTTGAAACGTACGAAACTGAAATCCACTTTGAAAAAGTTCTAGCGCGGAAGTAATAATATTAACTCGTAAATTAAGATCAAAGCTGAGTTCATCGGCTGTTCGGAAGGAATAAACTTCTTGATTTCCCGCCATTATGGATAAAATCTGTTGTTTTTCAGCTGCAAATGGCTCATATTCATTTGTGATATAAGGGTGTACAATAGAACGGCCTATCACAATCATAATGGTATCCCCACCTATACGTTACAGATTTCGCGATACGGGAAAGCCTATATTGGACTTTAGACATAGGATGAAAGTATCGCTTTTTCATAGAAAAACATTTATCCCGCTATTTGCGGGCAGTAAGAATTCCACCTCAAAATTCGGCTGGAGCCCTGCTGTCCGTAAACGTCCGATTGGTGAAGGCTAATAATCAGTGGGGATGAACAAAACCCCACTGATTAAAGTTTCACTTTATATTTTGGTAGACTTTAACTACAGACAAGTACAAGTCTTTAAAACGCCAATGTGTTCTTTGAAAAAAGATAGCATAGGGAGTTCGATAGCCGAATTCAAGCTATCGGTAAAATGATATGTGTCGTCAAGAACAAGACGCTAAAACACCTGAACACGAATCTGTACGGTATGGTATAGTACCGTAGCTCACGAACCTATACGATTTGTTGTGAGAGTGGTGATGGCACACCGCAATCTTGCACGTCAGCGATACCAGAAATGGACTTCGCCTTAGGTAGCAAAAATCCCACTGAGGTTAGTTAGCTTGCCCCATTAGGGTGGGAATGTCAAATTCTTTAGTATCGTATGAAAAAAAGACAAAAAAGGTGAAAGAAAAGCCTATCAACTGATAGGCTTGTACTCTTTAATAACACGTAATGTTTGTAATGTCATATCTTCAGGACCTTGTACAGGTAACCCAGCTTCTAAATTTTTAAGAATATACTCTAAGTTATCTTGTGTAATAATTTCCCCCGGAGTAAAGATTGGAATCCCTGGCGGATAAACCATAACAAAATCAGCTATAATACGACCTGCTGCGTTTTCAAATGGAATGACTTCTGTTTCTGAATAAAAAGCATCTCTAGGAGAAAGTGCTAGCACAGGTATTTCTGGTATTTCTACTTGTACTTGAACACCTTTGTCTGCTCTATTTCTATATGTTGCTGCTAAATCTTGTAATGCTGTAATAAGTGTATCTGTTTCACTTTCTGTATCTCCAAATGTGATAAGACAAAGTATGTTATATAAATCAGAGAGTTCTACTTCAATGTTGTAATGTTCTCTAAGCCATACTTCAGCCTGATGGCCTGTAATACCTAAATCTTTTACAGATACAATTATCTTTGTAGGATCATAGTTAAAAGTAGCATCTGTTCCTAGCATTTCTTTTCCGGGACAATAAAGATGCTCAATAGCATTAATAGCATCACGAACATGCTCAGCTAATTGTATTGTTTGTTCTATGAGAGCTGTTCCTTCTGTAGCAAGACGTTTTCTAGCAACATCAAGGGATGCTAACAAAATGTAAGAAGTTGATGTAGTCGTAAGCATGCTAATAATGGATTGGACATGCTTTACGTTCACAAGACCTTCTTTTACATTAAGAATAGAGCTTTGGGTTAAAGACCCACCTAATTTGTGAACACTTGTTGCTGCCATATCTGCACCTGCTTGCATAGCTGATATTGGTAGTTCATCATGAAAATGGATATGAACACCGTGAGCCTCATCAACAAGTACAGGAATATCGTAAGAATGAGCTAATTCTACAATCTGCTCTAAATCTGCAGCAAACCCAAAATATGTTGGATTTATAACAAGTAAGCCTTTCGCATCTGAGTGCTCTTCAAGAGCCTTTTTGACAGATTGAATTGTGATCCCATGTGAAATACCGAGCTTCGGATCAATCTCAGGATGCATGAAAATTGGTTTTGCACCTGAGAAAATAATAGCTGACATTACTGATTTATGCACATTCCGTGGCACGAGGATTTTATCCCCAGGACCGCACACGCTCATCACCATTGTCATAATTGCACCACTTGTACCTTGAATAGAAAAGAACGTATGATCTGCACCGAAAGCAGCGGCTGCTAAATCCTGTGCTTCTTTAATCATACCTTTTGGATGATGTAAATCATCGAGCGGCGCAATATTAATTAAATCAATTGCTAATGCATTATGCCCAATAAATTCGCGAAATGTAGGATCCATGCCCTGTCCTTTTTTATGACCAGGAATATGGAATTGAACTGGATTTCGCTTACTGTGCTCAACTAAAGCGGTAAACAATGGTGTTTCGTATTGGGACAATCTATACACCCCTTCTTCTTCGTAATATTTATTAGAGTTTGTTTTATATGATTTCATCTCATTCTAAAAGGAAATTAAGATGACAAACTTTTAGAACTTGACTTGTTTTTCTGCCATTCGCAAAAGCCTTTTTGGGGATGGTAGTCTCACTTTATTCTCTATAAAACAAAAGCATTATATCACCAATAATTATAGATGTATAGAAAAATCGCCTTTTCAAGGTGAGTATATTTAATAGTTATATTTTAAATACTGCAAAGAGGAAGACAATTCCATTGAAATGGATAAATGGTGTATAATGCAGAGTGGCTATAGTGAAGAATAAAAGGTTGTCTTAAAGGTAGCATAATGGAAAAAGAAAGAATACTGAATGAGGTGCAAAAATGGAATATCAATATCCACTTGATTACAATTGGTCAAATGAAGAAATGGTAGCAGTTGTAAAGTTTTATGAAGCGATTGAAAAGGTATATGAAAAAGGAGTTTTGAGAGAAGATTTGATGGAATTATATCGTCGTTTTAAAGAGATTGTGCCATCGAAGGCAGCGGAGAAAAAAATTGATAAAGAATTTCAAGAAGTAAGTGGATATTCTATATATCGTACGATTCAAAGAGCAAAAGAAGTAGCGGAAAAAAAGATTGTAAAAATGTAAAAATATTTTGAAAATTAAAATACGAAGTGCTATAATGTGATAACAACTAAAAACGGACAATATAAATTGTCCGTTTTCTACTATCGATTACAAAGTGCATATAAAGGAAGGAGTGGTTGCATCGTAGATTCAATCTTAGCAAGGAATTGTTCGTTGGTCATTGCTGAAAACTCCTCTGGTGATATATGAATACCGACTAATAACTCTGCTTTTTTCACAGTAGCTAAACGTTCAATCATCTTTTGTAAGTCTTCCGTTTCAAGCGTTTTATGTAGTTTTACACCTGGTTTAGTATGGTCAATGGACCAAACGAAGTCATTTGGAATATTTGTTTTTAAATCATTTAAATGTTCTAAGAAGGCGTGAGCCGTCTCCACTTTTTGTGGACACTCATAGATTAAACCAAAGTATATGAAGGCGTGAGTACCCCATAAACCAATTTGAAAGTGTGGTAACATTTTATATCCACGTTTATTTGTTGAAAAAGCAACCCAAGTATCGTTTGGTGGATTGACTTTGCGGCGTGCATGTTTTGCTACATGGTAGAAAAAGTTTTCATCAGTTTGTTGTGATAAATATTCTGCAAATTGTTCCCCTAAAGCTTCTAGCTTAGGATGAATATTCGTTTTAATTGCGCTCATTCGTTCTTCAAGACCATCAACAGTAAAGACTTCAAAATCAGTTGATGTGAATGTTTGTAGTGTCATGATTGTTCCTCCAACTCCTATTTTGTTTTAATTTTAGCATAGCTTGTACTATTCATAAAAAAAAACATCACAAAAAAATTTAAATAAAAAAATATAATTTTGTTGCATAGATGATTTATCCAACATAGTATAGTATAAAACAAAAAATCAGAAAATTGAATCAATTCTAGTCCGAGGGCAGACGAATATTGGGAGGAGGCAAAAAAAATGAGACAGGTGATTAATGCGTTAAAGAGAACAGATGCTGAAAAGAGAATTCCGGTGCTACGTTTGGAGCTAGATTATGAATTAGCAACTTTATATGATGCGATGATGGATAACGACAAACAGAAAAAAGAAGAGTGCGTACAAAAATTAGAAGTGTTAAGACTTGAAATGATCCGTTTAGAAGCGTAATAATAGTATATGTATAAATAATTAGTTGGTGCGAACCTTATAAAGGGTTCGTTTTTTCTGTGAACAGTATAGATCGGAGTGTTTAAACATGCAAGAAGTATGGAAAGACATCGATACACACGCGAAACAGTGGATTCGAGAAGCCGGAGAACAATTAATGGCGTCACTGAAAAAAACACTTATTATAGAAACAAAGTCAAATGCAGCTGATCTAGTAACAAATATGGACCGAGAAACGGAGCAGTTTTTAATTGGGAAAATTAAAGAAACATTCCCGGCTCATAATATTTTAGGAGAAGAAGGCTATGGAGATGAGATTACCTCTTCTAATGGGGTTGTTTGGTTAATTGATCCAATTGATGGCACGATGAACTTTGTTCATCAAAAAAGAAATTTCGCAATCTCAATCGGGATTTATGAGAACGGTATCGGAAAGATTGGTCTTATTTATGATCCAGTTCATGACGAACTATATCATGCGGTAAAGGGAGAAGGGGCTTTTTGCAATGATTTAGCTATTCCCATGTTGGAAAAAGGAACGGTAGAGCATGGAGTTATAGCTTTGAATGCGATATGGCTTACTGATAATCCATTGCTTAATATGGAAAAAATGATGATGCTCGTTAAGAAGGCGAGAGGTACGAGGTCATATGGTTGTGCAGCGTTAGAAATGGTATATGTTGCCACGGGAAGATTAGACGCATATGTAACACCGCGCTTATCGCCATGGGACTTTGGCGGGGGACAGATTATTGTAGAGGAAGTTGGCGGTAAAGTGACAACGTTCTTGGGAACGCCTCTTTCTATTGTAGAGAAAAGCAGTGTGTTAGTTGCAAAACCAGGAGTATACGAAGAATTATTACCATTTGTATCGCAATAATGAAAAAAGTAAGAGGCATAAAGAAGCTTCTTACTTTTTAATGTTATTGCGATTTACGCATTTTTCTTTTTGTTACAAAACCGTATCCAACTGTAACAAATGTGCCGATAATGCAAATAATAATGCCGATGGGACTATTTTCAGCAATCATAATTCCGATACCAATTAAGAAGATAACACCGATAATTGCTGTTAATAAAAAGCGATATTGAATGTGTTCCATTTCTTCACCCTCCAATCTTATTTTACTTTCACAAAAGTAAGAATACAACTATATTTTCATTCTTGATTTTATTTTGATTGCCATTGTATCCCCTTCGCTCTTATAATAGAGAAGGATTAAAAAGACATTAGGAGTTGGACATGTTGAAAAAACGACAAGATTTACGAAATATAGCAATTATTGCCCACGTTGACCATGGTAAAACAACACTTGTTGACCAGTTATTACGTCAAGCGGGGACGTTCCGTGCGAATGAACATATTGAAGAACGCGCAATGGACTCAAATGATCTAGAAAGAGAACGTGGTATTACAATTTTAGCGAAGAATACTGCGATTCACTATGAAGATAAAAGAATTAACATTTTAGATACACCTGGTCACGCTGACTTCGGTGGAGAAGTAGAACGTATCATGAAAATGGTTGATGGTGTTCTACTTGTAGTTGATGCATATGAAGGTTGTATGCCACAAACACGATTTGTTTTAAAGAAAGCTCTTGAGCAAAACTTAACTCCAATCGTTGTTGTAAACAAAATTGACCGTGACTTCGCTCGCCCTGATGAAGTAGTTGATGAAGTAGTTGACTTATTCATCGAACTTGGTGCAAACGAAGATCAATTAGAGTTCCCAGTTGTATTTGCATCAGCAATGAACGGAACAGCAAGCTTAGATTCAAATCCAGCAAATCAAGAAGAGAATATGAAATCATTGTTTGACACAATCATTGAACATATTCCAGCACCAATTGATAACAGCGAAGAGCCACTTCAATTCCAAGTAGCACTTCTTGATTACAATGACTATGTTGGTCGTATTGGGGTTGGACGCGTATTCCGCGGTACAATGAAAGTAGGACAACAAGTTGCATTAATGAAAGTTGACGGAAGTGTAAAACAATTCCGTGTAACTAAATTATTTGGTTACATTGGATTAAAACGTCAAGAAATTGAAGAAGCAAAAGCTGGGGATTTAGTAGCTGTTTCAGGTATGGAAGACATTAACGTAGGTGAAACGGTATGTCCGGTTGAGCATGAAGAGGCTTTACCATTATTACGTATTGATGAGCCAACATTACAAATGACATTCCTTGTAAATAACAGCCCATTTGCAGGTCGTGAAGGTAAATTCATTACTTCTCGTAAAATTGAAGAGCGTCTTCGTTCACAATTAGAGACAGATGTAAGTTTACGTGTAGATAATACAGATTCTCCTGATGCATGGATCGTATCTGGACGCGGAGAGTTACATTTATCTATCTTAATTGAAAACATGCGTCGTGAAGGTTATGAACTACAAGTATCTAAGCCTGAAGTAATTATTAAAGATGTCGATGGCGTAAGAAGTGAGCCTGTAGAGCGCGTACAAATCGATGTTCCTGAAGAATACACTGGTTCTATTATGGAATCAATGGGCGCACGTAAAGGTGAAATGTTAGATATGGTGAATAACGGAAACGGTCAAGTTCGCCTTACTTTCATGGTTCCAGCACGTGGGTTAATTGGTTACACAACAGAATTCCTAACATTAACTCGTGGTTATGGTATTTTAAACCACACATTTGATTGCTACCAACCAGTACATGCTGGACAAGTGGGTGGACGTCGTCAAGGTGTTCTAGTTTCACTTGAAGCAGGAAAAGCATCACAATACGGTATTATGCAAGTTGAAGACCGTGGTGTAATCTTCGTTGAACCAGGTACAGAAGTATATGCTGGTATGATCGTTGGAGAACATACACGTGAGAATGATTTAACAGTTAACGTTGTAAAAATGAAACAACAAACGAACATTCGTTCTGCAACGAAAGATCAAACTTCAACAATGAAAAAACCACGCTTAATGACTTTAGAAGAGTCATTAGAGTACTTAAACGATGATGAGTTCTGTGAAGTAACTCCAGAATCAATTCGTCTACGTAAAAAGATTCTTGATAAGAGTGAGCGCGAAAGAGCTGCTAAGAAAAAGAAATCTGTAGAAGCGTAAAAATAAAAAAACAACTACCTTTATAAAAGGTAGTTGTTTTTTTATTTTGTTTATTTTTAGAATATTTATTCTTTTTTGTGGACAGTATTTTTTTTGCGAGTTACTCTTGTATTAAGTACATAAAGAAAATTTGTTTTTATGAGAAGGGAGGAAAGATAGTGTTAGAAAGAATGTCATTTTTCGCGAAATTGTGCAAAGTTGATGAAAATCCAGAACTAGGGATGTGGTTACTTTATGGAACAATTATTATATTGAGTGCACTTGTATATAATTTAGGATTTGCAAGGAAGCTATCAGTGCTAAAAAATATAGTAATATACATATCTTTAGCAATTGGATGCACGGTATTAACTTTCTTTGCAGTTTTTTTACCAGTTGGAGAGGGGCTCGTTGTAGCGGCGATTGTACTTGGAATTTATAGATTACGTTTACGTCAAGCGAAACAACAAAAAGCAGGGTGAAAAGGGGGAGTTTCATGCGCTCGGTACAAGATGCACTATATAATTGGTTAACAATTAAAACTGTTGCGGAAGCGCGTCCAGATGATAGCGCTGCACAAGAAACGTATGTATTATTTCGAAATATGATATATGAAGAGCATAAATTACGAAATGTAGAAGTGGAAAAGAACGAGGAAATGTATTTAATTACATATGAAATTGATGGAGAAATAAGGTGTGCAAGATTTCCAGTAGAAGCAATTGATTGTTTTTTGGATCAGATGAATCGTGAACCAGAAAAATATAAATAAGTCCTTATCTATATGATTAAGGACTTATTTACGGTTTACCAATCGTCTTCTACTTTTTTATCACGATATAATCGGAAATTACCACTTGCATGGCGTTCCGTAGTACGCTCTGCAATGCGTTCCGTACATTCCATGCACATATATGTATGAATAGGGCGATTACGCAGTTTTTTTGCCATAGGATTTTCGTCATCTAACATATCTTTTTTATCACAAATCATACATCTGACTCTCATTTCGTCACCTCAATACGAATTCTATCAGTATAAGTATATCATGGAAGCATAATGTTTTTGAATAATAGCGGGAAAAAATAATATTTTCGCAATTCGAAAAATAGGTTATGATAAGGATATATAAATAATATTTGGAGGTGGAAATATGGCGAATGTAGTTGAGCCTACATTGACAGGTGATTTAGTACAATCTTTGCGTAAAGAGTGTATCGTTATGATAGCAACAACAGATTTCGAAAAACAAATTCCTAACGTAAGTGCTATTTCTTGGGTATATGCAGTGAGTGAAACTAGTATTCGATTTGCGGTAGATCAACGCTCACGTATTGTGGGGAATATACGGCATAGTGCAGGGGTTGTATTGACTATAATGGCGAATGAATCCGTATTTTCCATAAGTGGTGAAAGTGAAATTTTAACAGATAGAATGGAAGGGATTCCTCTAAAATTAACGGTAGTAGAAGTGAATGTACAAGAAGTTCGAGATGTTATGTTTTATGGTGCGAAACTTGCTACTGAACCAACATATGAAAAAACATATGATCTTCGAGCAGCTAAAAAGCTTGATAACCAAGTATTAGTAGGAATGAAAGAATTATAAAGAAGATGAATAGGAACATCGTTCATAAACTTTTACAAGTGAGTATTGTGATTTAATGTGAAAAATTATAATAAAAAGTAATATATTGAATAGAAATGAATAAAAAATAAAGAAAAGGTTTAATTTCTATGAGTTTCGATTCTACCTCGTTTTTACGGTACATATAATTATAACAATGGTTCGTCCATATTTTATGGATGAAACCCTTGTTCTACAAATTTAAAAGTGGAGTCAGGGGGTAACAGGTTGGATAAAATTTATGTGTTAGATACGAATGTACTTTTGCAGGATCCTTTATCTATTTTTTCATTTGCAACAAATGAAGTAGTGATTCCAGCAGTTGTATTAGAAGAGGTTGATTCGAAAAAACGTTATATGGATGAAGTAGGACGGAATGCTCGCTATGTATCTAAGTTAATCGACAAATTTCGCGAAATAGGAAAGCTACATGAAAGTATTCCGTTAGAAAACGGCGGTACATTTCGTATTGAATTAAATCATCGCTCATTTGTTCAACTGCAAGATATTTTTGTAGAAAAAACAAATGATAATCGAATTTTAGCGGTAGCGAAAAACCTCTCTTTAGAAGAACAAGAAAAAGAGGACGGGAAATCAGTTATTTTAGTAAGTAAAGATGTACTCGTAAGGGTAAAAGCTGATGCAATCGGATTGCAGGCCGAAGATTATTTAAGTGACCGAGTAATCGAAGTGGAAAATATATATTCAGGATTTTTAGAAGGGTATATATCAAAAGAACAGTTAGATTATTTTTATGAAAAAGGTGAACTGCCTTTATCTGAAATCGCAAATCATCCTTTTTATCCAAATCAGTTTGTTGTAATGAAAGATGCACTAGGGGGTTCTAGTTCTGCACTTGGGATTGTGGATCATTTAGGTAAGAAGGTAAAAAAACTTATTTTTCACAATGAACAAGTGTGGGGGATACGCCCACGAAACGTGCAGCAAATTATGGGATTAGAATTGCTACTTCGGGAAGATATTCCACTTGTAACGTTAACAGGGAAAGCCGGTACAGGAAAAACGTTACTTGCATTAGCTTCGGGACTAATGCAAACGGAAGATTTAGGGTTATATAAAAAACTACTTGTCGCGAGACCAATTGTACCGGTAGGGAAAGATATAGGCTATTTACCAGGAGAGAAAGAGGAAAAATTAAGACCGTGGATGCAGCCGATTTTTGATAATCTAGAGTATTTATTCAATACGAAAAAGCCTGGGGAGCTAGATGCTATTTTAGCTGGGATGGGTTCGATTGAAGTAGAAGCGCTTACCTATATACGCGGGAGAAGTATTCCAGACCAATTCATTATAATTGACGAGGCACAAAATTTAACGAAGCATGAAGTAAAGACGATATTAACAAGGGTAGGCGAAAAAAGTAAGATTGTATTAATGGGGGATCCTCAGCAAATTGATCACCCGTATTTAGATGAATATAATAACGGTTTAACATATGTTGTAGAGAAGTTTAAAGAACAACGTATTAGTGGTCATGTAAAGTTTGTTAAAGGAGAGCGTTCTAATTTAGCACAACTAGCAGCGGATTTATTATAAAAAGGAGTGAGCTTAAGCTCACCCCTTTTTTGCCTTTTAATTATACAATTTAAATGATTGTAAATTTACGGATGTTACGAATCGGATTTTGTCTATTAGATCCATCATGGAAATATAGATGAACAGGCCCGTCTTCTCGTAATGGTTTACCTTCTTTTGAAAAACCGAGAATAGCTTTATGGGCTGTTTCTAACGGAAGTGTAATTGTATTGTCTGTGGTTTCAATTTCGACATGAGTAGCATCTTCTAAAATTTCAGCATTTTTTAGAAATGGATGAAGTGGTATGCCAAATGTCCCGTTAATAAGCTGTTCTTTTTTATATTTCTTTACACTTTGTTGTATTGGCGGGAAGGCAGCACCATCACGGATTTCGCGATCCCAATGCTCTGAAGTATGTTTTAAGTATGTTTCTAATTCGGATGATTCTTCTCTAGTTTCATCAAAGTAGGTTGTCAAATCTATTTTTCGATCATCGAAAATCCATACAGTTGGATCGATAGTGATTGAAAAACGAACTTTTCCATTAATAAATAAAATTTCGCTCATTGTTGTTCCCCCATTTGTGTTATACTCCCACTTTTCAGTATAATAGTATTAGACACTGTTGTCACAAAAAATGTTTCTATTGCAATTTATTAAAACTATCGCTAATATTAATAGATATGAGAGAGTAGGACGGAAACGGAGGGAATCAATTTGGCGTCTGAGACAGTATCAAATCATCAGGAAAAGGCACTAGCCCTTCTACAAGCGGATGCAGAGAAGATTTTAAGACTTATTAAGGTACAAATGGACAATCTTACAATGCCGCAATGTCCATTATATGAAGAAGTTTTAGACACACAAATGTTTGGACTATCCCGCGAGGTCGATTTTGCGGTTCGCCTTGGTCTTATTGCAGAAGAACAAGGGAAAGCAATGTTAGGAGAGCTTGAACGTGAGTTGTCTGCACTTCATGAAGCATTTACAAACAAACAACAATAACGGGTTCAAATAAGGGGGCTCAAACTGAAATAGTTTGGGCTTTTTATTTATATAATAAAGAAGGAAGAACCTATATACATATGGAATACAACAATAATTAAATTGAAACAGAAAGAGGAAATGAAATGAAAAAAGTATGGAAATCGATGGATTATTCCTTATTACTTCCTCTTGTTATCTTATGTGTGTTGGGAGTTATAATGGTATATAGTTCTAGTTCCATTGTTGCGATTTCGAGGCATAACTGGCCAGCAAATTACTTTTTTAAAAAACAATTAATTGCTTTAGCTATTGGAACGATAATGTTAGCGATTATCGTTGCCATTCCTTATAAGTTGTGGAGAAAGAGAATAGTTTTAATCGCAATGGGAATAGGGAGTATTGGTCTACTAGCAGCAGCCTTGCTTTTCGGTAAGGACGTAAATGGTGCAAAAGGATGGATATTAGGTATACAACCAGCTGAGTTTGTGAAAATAACGGTTATTATTACGTTAGCAAACTTTTTTGCTAAGAAACAAGAAACGCAAACAGCTTTTGTACAAGGGATAATTCCTCCTCTAGCTGTTGTCGGTGGAGCGATGGGATTAATTTTACTTCAAAATGACTTAGGTACCGATATACTAATAGGTGGAACTGTACTGATTATGTTCTTTTGTTCAGGAGTTAATGTTAATTTAAGTATAAAGCGATTCCTCTTAACATCTATAATATGGATTCCAGCGTTATATTTTATTGGGAACTATAAGTTAAGTTCGTACCAAAAAGCTCGGTTTTCAGTTTTTCTTGATCCATTTAATGATCCTCAGAATGATGGATTCCAATTAATAAATTCTTTTATTGGAATTGCTTCAGGAGAGCTAAATGGTCGAGGGTTAGGGAACAGTGTGCAAAAATATGGATACTTACCAGAACCGCAAACAGATTTTATTATGGCAATTATATCTGAAGAGCTCGGATTTATAGGCGTAGCTGTCATTTTAATCTGTTTACTACTTATTATTATTCGGGCATTTAGAGTTGCACAAAAGTGTAAAGATCCATTTGGAAGTTTAATAGCAATTGGAATTGCAAGTTTGTTTGGAGTTCAAACTTTTGTTAATGTCGGTGGTATGTCTGGGTTAATACCGCTTACAGGGGTACCATTACCGTTTGTAAGTTATGGTGGTAGTTCTTTATTGGCTAATTTACTTGCAATGGGTATACTGTTAAATATTGCTAGTTATGTAAAACGACAAGAGAAATTACAGAATGAAATGAATACAGAAATAGGGCAAGGTGGACCACATCTTGTTGTTGTAAAATAAAAAACACATTGAGCTCTAGAGTTCAATGTGTTTTTTATTTTGTTATGTTTTAAATGTGATACAACATTGATTGTTTTAAAACGAAAAGTATATTACATTCAAGTTAATGTGATATACAATATTGTTGTTAGAAAAGGAAGAGGTATGCTATACTATTTTTGTGAAACAAATTGATCAGAAAACTTATCATTTGTTGAAAAATAAGGTATGATGGATAAAAATAAAGTGAAGCTTTCTAAGTATAATATAATGTAGAAAGTGAAGAACTTCACGCTCTTTAGAGTGTGTATGTATTTTATCTCTAGAGTGGTAGGAAAATAGAGGGGGAAAATCATGACAAAGCTGCAACGTATTCAAAAAGTATTGGTAGCTAACCGTGGAGAGATAGCAATTCGTGTGTTCCGAGCATGTTCAGAACTTGGATTAAACACAGTTGCGATCTATTCTAAAGAGGATAGCGGTTCTTATCATCGCTATAAAGCCGATGAGTCCTATTTAGTTGGGGAAGGGAAAAAGCCAATTGATGCTTATCTAGATATTGAAGGCATTATTGAGATTGCGAAAAGTAATCATGTAGATGCAATCCACCCTGGATATGGTTTCTTGTCAGAAAATATTCAATTTGCAAAACGTTGTGAAGAAGAAGGGATTATCTTTATCGGTCCAAAAAGTAAGCATTTAGACATGTTTGGAGATAAAGTTAAAGCAAGAACACAAGCGCAGCTAGCACAAATTCCAATTATTCCTGGTAGTGATGGTCCAGTAAATTCAATAGAAGAAGTTGAAGAATTTGCTGAAAAGTATGATTACCCGATTATTATTAAAGCATCCCTTGGTGGCGGCGGTCGCGGTATGCGTATTGTACGTGCTAGTGAAGAGTTAAGAGAATCGTATAATCGCGCGAAATCAGAAGCAAAAGCAGCCTTTGGTAATGATGAAGTGTACGTTGAAAAATTCGTTGAAAAACCTAAACATATAGAAGTACAAATTTTAGCAGATGAAGAAGGTAATGTTGTTCATTTGTATGAGCGTGATTGCTCTGTACAACGACGCCATCAAAAAGTAGTTGAAATTGCACCGAGCGTGTCGCTTTCAGATGATTTGCGTCAGCGTATTTGTGATGCTGCAGTAAAGTTAACGAAAAATGTAAATTATTTAAATGCTGGAACGGTAGAATTCCTTGTAAAAGGTGATGAGTTTTACTTCATTGAAGTAAACCCACGTGTTCAAGTTGAACATACGATTACAGAGATGATTACAGGAGTGGATATCGTTCAATCGCAAATTTTAATAGCTGATGGACATGCATTACATAGCAAAATGGTAGGTGTTCCTAAGCAAGAGGAAGTGGTTGTGCATGGATTTGCAATCCAATCTCGTGTAACGACAGAAGACCCACTTAATAACTTTATGCCTGATACAGGAAAGATTATGGCGTACCGATCAGGCGGTGGTTTTGGTGTTCGTCTTGATACAGGTAATAGTTTCCAAGGTGCAGTTATTACACCGTACTACGATTCTTTACTTGTAAAAGTTACTACTTGGGCACTTACTTTTGAACAAGCCGCTGCAAAAATGGAACGTAACTTAAAAGAATTCCGTATTCGTGGTATTAAAACAAATATTCCATTCCTAGAGAATGTAGTAAAACATAAAAACTTCTTATCAGGAGAATATGACACTTCATTTATTGACGCGTCACCTGAACTATTCTTGTTCCCGAAACGTAAAGACCGCGGAACAAAAATGTTAAATTATATTGGTACAGTAACAGTAAATGGCTTCCCTGGAGTAGGGAAAAAAGAGAAACCAATTTTCCCAGATGCTCGTATACCAAATGTGATACACTCAGAGCCAATGCAAAATGGAACGAAACAAATTTTGGATGAGCGTGGAGCGGATGGATTAGTAAAGTGGGTACAAGATCAAAAGCGTGTGCTTTTAACGGATACAACATTCCGTGATGCACATCAGTCATTACTTGCAACTCGTGTTCGTACAAAAGATTTACATCACATTGCAGAGCCGACAGCGAGAATGTTACCAAACTTATTCTCAGCAGAAATGTGGGGCGGTGCAACGTTTGATGTTGCGTATCGTTTCTTGAAAGAAGATCCATGGGAACGATTACTAGATCTTCGTGAAAAAATGCCAAACGTTTTATTCCAAATGTTACTTCGCTCTTCAAACGCAGTAGGTTACAAAAACTATCCAGATAATTTAATTCAAAAATTTGTGGAATGTTCCGCGCAAGCTGGAATTGATGTGTTCCGTATTTTTGATAGCTTAAACTGGGTAGAAGGCATGAGAGTTGCAATTGATGCTGTACGAGATACTGGTAAAATTGCAGAAGCAACAATGTGTTACACAGGAGACATTCATGATCCGTTACGTAGTAAATACGATTTAAATTATTATAAAAACTTAGCAAAAGAGTTGGAAGCATCAGGAGCTCATATTTTAGGAATTAAAGATATGGCGGGCTTATTAAAGCCAAACGCAGCATATGATTTAGTTTCAGCACTAAAAGAGACGGTGTCGATTCCAATTCACCTGCATACACACGATACGAGCGGAAATGGTATTTTAACGTATACGAAGGCAATTGAAGCAGGTGTTGATATTGTCGATGTAGCGGTGAGTTCAATGGCTGGTCAAACGTCACAACCAAGTGCGAATACACTATACTATGCGTTAGGTGGAAACGAAAGACAGCCAGATGTTAATATAGACTCATTAGAAAAACTATCTCATTATTGGGAAGATGTACGAAAATATTATGCTCCATTTGAAAGTGGTATGAATGCTCCTCACACAGAGGTATATATGCATGAAATGCCGGGTGGACAGTATAGTAATCTTCAACAACAAGCAAAAGCGGTTGGCTTAGGAGATCGCTTTGATGAAGTTAAAGTGATGTATCGCCGTGTTAATGATATGTTTGGCGACATTGTAAAAGTAACACCATCATCTAAAGTTGTCGGTGATATGGCATTATTTATGGTTCAAAATCACCTAACAGAACAAGATATTTTAGAACGTGGACATGCTATGGACTTCCCAGGATCTGTTGTTGAAATGTTCTCTGGAGATTTAGGACAACCATATGGTGGTTTCCCGAAAGAATTACAAAAAATTATTTTAAAAGGGAAAGAGCCATTAACAGTAAGACCGGGTGAATTATTAGAACCAGTAGATTTCGATGCTTTAAAAGAAGAGTTATTCCACAAACTTGGACGCGAAGTAACAATTTTTGATGTAGTCGCATATGCATTGTATCCAAAAGTATTTATGGACTACGAAAAAGTTGCTGGGATTTATGGAAATGTATCTGTGCTTGATACACCGACATTCTTCTATGGTATGAGACTTGGTGAAGAAATTGATGTGGAAATCGAGCAAGGTAAAACATTGATGGTTAAACTAGTTTCCATTGGGGAGCCACAGCCAGATGGAAATCGTGTGCTTTACCTGGAGTTTAATGGACAACCGCGTGAAATCGTAGTGAAAGATGAAAACGTGAAATCAACTGTTGCACAGCGTGTGAAGGGGAATCGTGAAAATCCAAATCATATTAGCGCAACGATGCCGGGAACTGTTATTAAAGTAGTTGTAAAAGAAGGCGATGAAGTGAAAAAAGGTGATTCCATGGCAATTACAGAAGCTATGAAAATGGAAACGACGGTTCAAGCGCCATTTAGTGGTAAAGTGAAAAAAGTATATGTAAATGATGGGGATGCAATTCAAACGGGAGATTTACTCATTGAATTAGATCATTAAAATAAAGAAAAAGAGCTGTGCGAAAGCAGCTCTTTTTTGTGTGTAAATAATACCTTGCCGAATTGGCAAGGTATTAAAGTTTTACTTTATTTTGTTTGCTTAGAAGTTGATTCAGTTTCTTTTGCATTGACTGTACTTCTTGTACCTATCATAACTAAATAGCATAGTACAGCAAACAGGCAAGAAATGAAGAGCGAATGTAATAATGCCATTGCTAAACTAGCATTTGTAAATACGACCAAAATCCCTACTATAGCTTGAAGTGTAACAAGGATAAATGAAATAATCCATCCCCAGTATACTACACGCTGCTGCTTGTAATGGCGAATAGCAATAATCATCGCATATAGTATCCAAGCGAAAATTAACATCGCTGCAACTCTATGTCCCATTTGAACCCACTCATGTAGTTGAGTTGGCATAGGTCTATTTTTGCTACATAAAGGGAAGTCTGGACAGGCTAAGGTAGCTCGTTCGTGACGTACTAAAGCTCCTGTGTAGACAACGATATAACTGTAAATTGTTACACCATAAATATGAAATTTCATTTTTTTGTCCATAATAAGTGAACGCGCATCAAATTTCTGATCAATTTCAAAAATAAGACACGTTAACAAGATGACAGAAGCAAATGAAATTAAGGAAATACCGAAATGAATAGCTAATACAGCAGGCATTTGACCCCAAACAACCGCCGCCGCCCCCATTAATGCTTGTGCAACTAAAAATACGAAGGATAAAATTGCTAACGTCTTTGTTTCGCGCACATGTTTATAATATTTCCAGGACAAGATACAAAGAAGAGTAACAAGGATTCCTGCTGATCCAGATGTTAAGCGGTGACTTAGCTCAATAATAGTCTCCATTGATAAATTAGATGGAACAAATTCACCGTTACAAAGAGGCCATGATTTGCCGCATCCTTGGCCTGAACCCGTTTTTGTAACTAAAGCGCCTCCTAGTAAAACTACTAATAAATCGAGACTTGTAATGACTGCTAACCATTTAATAAAGCGTTGCAATCTCTTTCACCATCTTTCTGCTATGAAGTTATTACGAAATATTTTCATTCCATTATGTATAGAATAAAACGTGCTACAGTCCTATGATATATAAAAAATAATAAAATAGCAAAGAAATGGAGGGCGAGGACAACGTACGTATTATAAAGAAAAAAATGGGATTTAAAATACATATTTTAGGAGGAATCCAGGCTATTTTGAAAAGAAATGGGGAGAATACATGCTAAATATGACAAAATAGTTTATTATAGAAGATAACATCATGTTATGATAAGGATAAATTAGAATAAAGTTTTTTAATGTTCGACACAAAAAGTTCATGTTTTCTTCACAAAATGTTCGGGAAATGTGATTTAATATATTGGAGTATGGGCGTAGATTAGTAGTAGAATGAGTTAACAATATTTCTACTGTAATAATATTGCTATATAGAAGCGAAATATTTCACATGAAATATATGCTTAGAAAGATGATAGGTTTAAGAGGGGGTTAAAGTGATGAACCATGCAACAAGTGAGCTGCATGATGAGTCAGCTGTTTCAATTGTACCGGAAACAACTCGGTTACAAGATTTATCAGCGCTCGTTAAAATGGGGATTGTAAACTCAAATACACTTACTGTATTTACAGGATTTTGGTTGGCTTTACATTTTAATGGATTGAGTGTTATGGACAATCTAGATAAGTTATTTTTCACAATCGTTGGTTCGGCATTAATTATGGCAGGGGTATGTTGTTTAAATAACTACATTGACCGAGATATCGATCCATTAATGGAAAGAACAAAAAACCGTCCAACGGTAACAGGTAAATATAAACCTGGCTTTGCACTTGCATTTGGACTTGTAATTTTACTTCTTGGCTTTGCATTTTTATTACTTACTACACCGATGGCAGTGTTAATCTCATTTATTGGTGCCTTCACATATGTTGTTTTATATACGTTATGGACGAAGAGAAAATATACGTTAAATACTGTTGTAGGTAGTATATCAGGAGCAGTTCCACCTTTAATTGGATGGGCGGCAATTGATCCGTCTTTAAATCATCCAATTGCTTGGATGTTATTTTTAATTATGTTTATTTGGCAAATCCCACATTTCCTCGCATTAGCGATGAAGCGTGTTGATGAATATCGAAATGCAGGAATCCCAATGCTTCCTGTTGTACAGGGATTTGATATTACGAAACGTCAGATTATGATTTGGACAGTATGTTTATTACCACTACCATTTTATATGAGTGGACTTGGAATAACATTCATGGTAATTGCAACATTGCTTAACATCGGATGGATCGCATTAGGGCTTTATGGCTTCCGTCAGCAAGATGACATCAAGTGGTCCGTAAAAATGTTTGTTTATTCCCTGAATTACTTAACAATCTTATTTGTGTCAATGATTGTAGTTACATTCTTCTAAGACAACGACATGATTGGATTTCTTTACGTTGAGATTTACTTTACTTAACTATAAAGTACAATCTAATTCACAAAGAAAGTGGGGGTTGTTTGTATGAAGAAACAGTGGCGACTGCTTTCGTTCGTTTCACTGCTGGCTTTACTGTTAGGGGGATGCGGTAAAGCTTTTCAGTCTACTTTAATTCCGCAAGGGGAAGTAGCAAAAATGCAATATGATTTGCTCTTGCTAGCGAGTGCAATCATGGTAGGAGTAGTACTTGTAGTTACTATTATTTTCTTATATGTAATTGTGCGTTTCCGACAAAAAAAGGGTGAGGAAGATTATATTCCAGAGCAAGTTGAAGGAAATCACAAACTAGAAATTATATGGACAGTCATTCCGATTATTCTTTTGTTAATCTTGGCTGTTCCGACTGTTACATATACATTCAAGCTTGCTGATGTAAGTGCGATGGAGAAAAAGAATATTGATAAAGATACTATCGTTGTTGATGTAACAGCGAATCTTTATTGGTGGGAATTTTCTTATAAATCAGAAAAAATAGTAACTTCTCAAGATTTAGTTATCCCCACAGGTAAGAAAGTGTATTTGAATTTGAAGGGTGCCGATATTAAACATTCGTTTTGGGTTCCATCTTTAGCTGGGAAAATGGATACAAATACAGATAATGTAAACAAAATGTGGTTAAAGGCAGATAAATCGGGCACTTATAATGGTTTTTGTACAGAATTTTGTGGCCCATCACATTCTTTAATGCAGTTCAAAGTGAAAGCTCTGGATGAAAGCGAGTACAAAAAGTGGCTTGCTGACATGAAGAAGATTGATGGGAAAAAAGAAGTAGCTTCTACAAAGGCGCAAGAGGGTCAAGAAATATTTAATAAAAGCTGTATTGGTTGTCATGCAGTTGGATCAAATGATAGTAGACCACCTTCTGCTCGTATCGCACCGAACTTAGCAAACTTCTCAGATCGCGATATGGTTGCTGGTATTGCCGAAAATAATGAAGAGAACTTAAAAAAATGGCTCAAAGATCCTGAAAATATGAAACCAGGTAATAAAATGACTGGTAAATATGGCAACTTAACGGATGATCAAATTAATGCATTAAATGCATATTTACAAACGTTAAAGATTGAAAAATAAAGAGGGATCATTTGCGAAGGGGAGGTTGAAAACGTGAGTTCTGTAGCAAAAAAACAGGGGATGGGTGCTGTCATATGGGATTATTTAACGACAGTAGACCATAAAAAGATTGCCATTCTCTATTTAATTGCAGGTGGATTGTTTTTTGTAATAGGTGGAATAGAAGCACTATTTATTCGCCTGCAGTTAGCGATTCCTAACAATGCTTTTCTTGTTGGGGATGCTTATAATCAAGTATTAACGATGCACGGTACAACAATGATTTTCCTCGCAGCTATGCCACTCGTGTTTGCATTTATGAACGCCGCTGTACCACTTCAAATTGGAGCACGTGATGTGGCGTTCCCGTTTTTGAATTCGCTCGGATTTTGGTTATTTTTCTTTGGTGGATTATTTTTAAATTTAAGTTGGTTTTTAGGAGGAGCACCTGATGCAGGGTGGACATCGTATGCATCTTTAGCTTTAGCCTCTAAAGGACATGGTGTTGATTTTTATGTACTCGGCTTGCAAATATCAGGTATTGGTACATTAATTGGAGGTATTAACTTCCTTGTTACAATTATTAATATGCGCGCGCCAGGGATGACGTACATGCGCATGCCGATGTTTACATGGACAACATTTGTAACATCTTCACTTATTTTATTTGCATTTCCACCATTAACTGTAGGATTAGGACTTTTAATGTTAGATCGTTTATTTGGCACAAGTTTCTTTAATCCGGCACTAGGTGGGAACACGATTATATGGGAGCATTTATTCTGGATCTTCGGTCATCCGGAAGTATACATTCTTATACTCCCAGCTTTCGGAATATTCTCAGAAATCTTCGCCACATTTTCGAAAAAACGATTATTCGGTTATTCCTCTATGGTGTTCGCGACAGTATTAATAGGGTTTTTAGGATTTATGGTATGGGCGCATCATATGTTTACTGTTGGTCTTGGGCCTGTTGCAAATGCTATCTTCTCGGTTGCAACAATGGCGATTGCAGTTCCAACGGGTATTAAAATATTTAACTGGCTCTTTACAATGTGGGGTGGAAGTATTAGGTTTACAACACCAATGATGTGGGCGGTAGCTTTTATTCCATCCTTCGTTATGGGTGGAGTTACAGGTGTTATGCTTGCTTCTGCACCAGCTGATTATCAGTTTCATGATAACTATTTCGTAGTAGCACACTTTCATTATGTAATTGTTGGTGGTGTTGTATTTGGTTTACTTGCAGGTGCGCATTATTATTGGCCACTTATGTTTAATAAAGTATTAAATGAAACATTAGGTAAGATAACATTTTGGTTATTCTTTATCGGTTTCCATTTAACGTTCTTTATTCAGCATTTCCTAGGTCTAATCGGTATGCCGCGTCGTTACTACACATATCTTGAGGGCCAAGGGTTGGAAATGGGGAATATGATTAGTTCTATCGGAGCTGTGTTTATGGCTCTTGGAACGATTGTTCTTTTATTCAATGTAATAAAAACAACGGTATCAAAAGAGAAGGCTGGCCGTGATCCATGGGATGGACGTACATTAGAATGGACAATGCCAGCACCTACACCGGAATACAATTTTAAACAATTGCCATTTGTTCGCGGGTTAGATCCGTTTTGGATTGAAAAACGTGAAGGTAATAAAGAGATGACAGCAGCGGAACCGGCCGGTGATATTCATATGCCAAATGCTTCATTTTCACCATTTATCATTTCTCTAGGCTTATTCATAGCAGCATTCGGTGCGATGTATATGCAGGGTGGCAAAGATAAATTTTGGTTATTAGTAGCGATTATCGGTTTAATCATTACGTTTGGTACAATGTTCCTTCGTTCAGTAATTGATGATCATGGATATCATATTCATAAGGAAGATTTAGATGATAAGGGGGGCAAGGCGTAATGCATGTAGATGAGAAATTAACGAATGAAACATTTCCAGCAGAGCCTGAAAAAGCAACCCTTGAGGGGAAAAATAAGTTTGTTGGTTTTTGGTTATTTCTTGGAGGCGAAACAGTGTTGTTCGCTTCCTTATTTGGCACATATTTAGCGTTAAAGAACTCTACAAATGGTGGACCAACATCTCAAGAGATGTTTCAAATGCCACTCGTTTTCATTATGACGATGCTTTTGTTAACAAGTAGTTTAACGAGTGTATACGCAATGTATCATATGAAAAATTTTAACTTTAAGAAAATGCAACTTTGGTTACTTGTAACAGTGTTGCTTGGCTTAGGATTTTTGGGGTTTGAAATATATGAGTTTTATCATTATACGCATGAATTTAAGCATACTATGAGAAGTAGTGCGTTTGGTTCTGCATTTTATGCTCTTGTTGGTACACACGGGCTCCACGTGTTGTTTGGATTATGTTGGATTTTAACATTAATCTTTAGAAACGCGAAGAGAGGCTTAAATTTATACAACGCACCAAAGTTTTATGTTGCATCAATTTATTGGCACTTTATTGACGTAGTTTGGGTGTTTATTTTCACTGTAGTATATTTGATGGGAATGGTGGGATAAACAATGGCGGTTAAGCAAACGAATAATCCTAAGGTGGATCTTGTTTATCGGAAGAGAAAAAGTGCAGAGGAAATGAAGCACCAAGTTGTTACATTTTCACTAATGATTTTTTTAACATTAGTTGCATTTGCAGCGGTGGCATATCCGAAAACATTTAGCCCGATTTTTTCGGTTCCATTTATATTATTGTTAGCAGTCATTCAAGTTATATTTCAGTTATATTATTTCATGCATATGAGTCATAAAGGGCATGAAGCGGCGAGTTTCTTCTTGTACTCTGGATTGTTAATTGGTTTATTAACAATATTAGCCTTTATGACAATTGTGTGGATTTAAACAGTGATAGTAGGGGGCTCTGATATATCAAAGCCCTCTTTTTATATGAAATATAAGAATTTTGAAAAGGTAGGTGTGGAAATGGAAAACTTATGGGTATTTGGTTTTCAAGCTTTATGGAGTCCAATTTTTTTATTATTTATGATCTCGATTCTTATTAGTTATTTTTTAATTATTGGACCGTATAGAACGCGATTTGAAAATGCGACGAAGGTAAGTAAGAAGCAAATTTTTTATTTTACGACCGGGATTGTTCTTTTGTATGTTGTAAAGGGAGGACCTATTGATTTAATTGGTCATATCATATTTAGTGCACATATGTTTGAGATGGCAGTAATGTATATTGCGGTGCCTCCGTTATTACTGCTTGGTATACCTGTTTGGTTATATCGTTATATTACTTCTTTTAAGTTCGTTCAAATTGTGATAAAGTTTTTTGCTAAGCCGCTTATTGCGTTGTTTGTATTTAATGGCCTGTTTTCCTTTTATCATTTGCCAATTGTTTTTGATGCAGTAAAACAAAGTCAAATAGCGCATCCTATTTGCCTTGCTATATTGTTTTTTGCAGCAATGATGATGTGGTGGCCGATGTTAAATCCACTGCCAGAATATCAAACTTTAAGTGATATTAAGAAGCTTGGTTACATGTTTGCTAATGGTATTTTATTAACGCCAGCTTGTGCGTTAATAATTTTTGCGACTGCACCATTATTTGCAACATATACAGATCCGGCCGCTTGGATGAAGGCAATGGAACTCTGTGTACCGGCGGGTACTTTATCAGATTTAAATATAACTGGACCAGAATTTTTACATTGGATGCCGGTAGTACAAGACCAGCAAACAGGTGGTATTATTATGAAAATTGTCCAGGAAATAGTGTACGGTACGATTATCGGTTATGTGTTCTTTAAATGGGCACGTAGAGAGCGTGAAAAGGATAAAGAGCAGCTACAAGAGTTACCTCCTTATTTACAGACGAAATAAAAACTAGCGCATCGTGTTAATGCGCTAGTTTTTTTGTTATTCAATAATTTGAAATTCTTTTAACTCTTTTTCAATATTTTGTAGGAGTTGTTCGCTTTTTTGAAGTACATTCGTTGGAAAAATCTCATCATCTCCATATTCAACGCCATGAGGATAATAATGTTTTCCTAATAAGGGTGGCAATAGTTTTACTTGAGCGTGTCTGCCGCCGATGTCACCTTCAACAGCAAATCCTTGTACACGTAAATAATAAATATCCTTTAATATTTCAAATTTATAATCATATGTAACGCGTTCGTAATCCCATTGTCCGGCAAGTACAAAATGATTGTTTTCCATAATCTCAGTTAAAAGAGTTAGATCAACGACTGCATCATTAAAGTTTGTATTTGTAAATTGCATAGAATACCTCCTTATTTTAATGTTAGTTCATTATTTTTATAATAGTACGAATAATAAGAAAGTGCAATTCGTATTGCGAGAAAAGGGATAATCCAGACTTTTTTCGTGAAAATATGATATAGTGAAAAGAGTACGGTACACACAAAAAAAGGAAATAAAAGGGTTTGTGTATATCTCGATTTTATGCTTTGTTCAGGAGGTATATCGTTTGAAGAAATTATTGCGTATCGTAATGATTACATTTTTAATTTTAGCTGTTGATTTATACGGGAAGTTACTCGTGTCACAATATATATTAACCCCATCTCACTCTAAGCAAGAAAATAAAATTGTGAAAAAGAAGAAGCAAGTAAATGAAGAATCCACGGACACTGTTTTAAATATGATTGGCGGGGACTCTGAGAATTTATTAGCGAA
Organism: Bacillus sp. FSL R12-0074; assembly: GCF_038005725.1. Lineage (NCBI taxonomy): Bacteria > Bacillati > Bacillota > Bacilli > Caryophanales > Bacillaceae > Bacillus > Bacillus sp. FSL R12-0074. The sequence continues at coordinate 3,892,312 of NZ_JBBOTR010000001.1, read as the reverse complement.
GTGGGGCGAACCATCTCGAATAGAGCCGTCTGCTTATGGATATGAATGGTGGGTGTATAATCAAGATTTAGCTCAGTATGTTCAATTTGGAGTTGCTGAACGTAAAGTTGTAACGGCGTATGTTGCTGGTGAGCAAGTTAAGGTGGCTCCCTATTATATAAATGAAAAGTATGAAGAGGTATATAAAAAGAATCCACTTTCACATGAGATTTCATTAAAAAGAGGAAAGAATAGTTATCAATTTGAGTTATCTGATACGGAAGTAATGGAACAACCGCTAGTACCTGTAGAAGATGGGTGGGCACAATTATACTTTGATCACTTTACACATGAGCTTGTTGGTCTTCGTTATATGGATGATGAAACGTTATTACGACAAAGACCATATCAACTTGTTTATTCAGGTGAATTAATAGCGGAACAGCCGCTGACGCCAGAAAAAATGAAGCAAGTAGAAAATGGAAATATGCAACAAATTCTCGATTTAACAAATATTATTCGGAGTCGTCATCAATTACCGTTGTTAACATTGGATCAACAAACTGCAGATGTTGCATTTGGCCATAGTAAAGATATGAAGGATAATAATTATTTTTCACACGATTCACCTACTTTTGGTACGTTAGGAGATCGCTTGCAACGTGGGCAAGTGGCTTTTCAACTTGCTGGTGAGAATATAGCGGCGCAACATAGTGATGGAATTGCGGCGGTACAGGGTTGGTTAAATAGTGAGGGGCATAGAAAGAATTTATTAAACGAACAATTTACTGGATTAGGTGTTGGAGTATATGATAAATTTTATACTCAAAACTTTATCCGAAAATAAAATGAAACTTTAATCAGTCGGGGCATCCTTCATTGATTATTAGTCTTCACCAATCGGGCTTTAATTGTCCACAAATAGGAAGATAAAAAGGTGCATGAATCGTCTAAAAATAGGCGAACCATGTGCCTTTTTTTTCTTACAATATAGTAGATATACATGAAGAGGTGAGGATTATGCCAACAACAAAAGGGCCGTTACATCCATCGGTTCAACAGTTTAAAGAGTTTGTAAACCATCACCCTAAAATGGTTCATGAGGTTAGAGGTGGTCAAAAAACTTGGCAGCAATTTTATGAAGAATGGTACTTACTTGGTGAAGAAGATCAAATATGGACAGCATATAGACCTGATGGAGCACCTGCTTTTTCTTCGGTAAAAGAAAATAAAGAAAAAAAAGAAAATCGAACAGAAGAGGAAAAAACTGCGGATGTGATGGGGCAAATGCTTTCTTTCTTTAAAAAGCTAGACGTAGAACAAATGCAACATCATTTAGCAAATGTAACGAGTGCGATTGGTAGCGTGCAACAAGTTATTCAACAATTTCAAGGAAACCGTGCGCAGCAAGAACAAAGTACTTCTGAAAATAATCCTTTTTTCTTTCAAAAGGATTAGGGGGAAAGAGAATGAGAGCAGAGCTTATGGAGTTTATAAAAGCTGATGAGGATTTAGCTCGCTATATTCGGGAACAGCCATACTGGTACCGGAAATTGACGCGTAACCCAGAAGAAAAAGAAGCTTTTGAGTTAGCTGCCATGCAGCATTTCAAAAAAACGATACCAGATAAAGTGGAAAAATTTCAAAATCAATTGGCCGTTGCTTCAATTATGATTGATATGTTCCAGTATATGAAGCAGCAAAATACGACGTAATTGGAAGGGAAAACTATGTCCGTTATGCAAAACTTTTGTTACAATAGAATCGGATTATTTAAAAAAGGAGTTGCAGCATGACGGAAATTTGTTTAGTACGACATGGACAAACTGATTGGAACTTTCAAGAGATTATTCAAGGGCGCGAAGATATTCCACTCAATGAAGTTGGGAAGAAGCAAGCGAGTCAAAGTGCAGCTGCCTTGCAAGCGGAATCGTGGGATATAATTATAAGTAGCCCGTTAATTAGAGCGCAAGAAACAGCTAAGGAAATTGCTGGGGCTATTGGATTACCATCTATTTTATTAGATGAGCGATTTATGGAACGTAATTTTGGGGAAGCTTCTGGGAAACCAGTTGCGGCCGTTAGAGAGTTAATTACAGAAGGTAATGTAGAAGGAATGGAGCAGGATGAAGAAATCGTAGAGCGCTGTTTTACGGCTTTACAACAGGTTGCAGCAGCACATGGAGATAAACGTATTATCATTGTTGCGCATTCACATGCAATAAAAGCTATTTTACACGCAATTGCACCAAATGAAATTACATTTAAAACGCCGTTAAAAAACGCATGTATTAGCTACGTGAAAGAGGATAGCGGGAAATGGGATGTTCTTAAATATAATATTGCGGAGCATATTAGTGTATAAGAGTGCAAGGAGATTGTATGAAAAGTAATTAGAATCATATCTTTCTTTTAGGTGAGACACTTCAATTAGTAGTTCTGTTCCAAATGTGTTATGATGGATACTCGGAGGTGTCTCTCATGATTGTAGCGACGCTGGAAAGCGTATTGATTTTAGATAAGGCAGAGCAGCTTGCAAAAGCGATCATCTGTTCAGATATAGCAGAAGATTACCGTAAGTATTATAAGGATTTACAAGAAGATATAGAAGTCCAGACGCTAATTCAGCAATTTACAGCGATGAAAGAGCGATACGAAGAAGTGCAACGTTTTGGTAAATATCATCCTGATTATACTTTCGTTTCGACGAAAATGAGGGAATTAAAGCGTTCTGTAGATATGCATGATAAGGTTGCAACCTTTAAAAGAGCAGAAACAGCTTTACAGAAGTTATTAGATGAAGTTAGTGTAGCAATTGGTTCTGAGGTGTCTTCTTCCGTTAAAGTTCCAACAGGAAATCCGTTTTTTGATGCGGGTGGCTGTGGCGGTGGTTGTGGTACCGGAGGCGGTTGTGGTTGTAAAAAAACGGGGTAATTTACCCCGTTTTTTAGAATATAGAAGAAAACGTATACAGAGTTTGTTCTTTAATGTCATAAATTTATGATTGGTTTTCATAAAATATAAGAATATAAGTTTTTAAAAGGAGAAGATGGAGAAGATTATGTTCGGGCAACGACAAAGTATGATTGTTTATTTACATTCATTGAAACATGCCAAGATTTTAAGGAAATATGGTAACATTCATTACATATCAAAACGTTTGAAATATGCCGTTGTATATTGTGATATGGAACAAATTGAGCATATGATGCAAAAATTGAATAAACTTCCTTTTGTAAAAAAAGTAGAACAGTCGTATCGCCCATTTTTAAAAACGGAATTCGAAAATTCGCGTCCTGATCGGGCAAAAGAATACGATTATAGCTAAGTAAAAAAATCCCCTGCTAAATTTAGCGGGGGATTTTTTTACTTGAAATAACGTGTTATTTCATTGGAGGAATGAAATTGTTCATTCGTAAAATACCAATTAGATGATTAAAAAATAGTTCTTTTTCAGGGAAAGTTGTTGATGGTTTTACAGTAAAGGGAGTAACTTTTTTCCCTATTTGTTCCGCCATTTCTTCAAATAAAACGACACGTTTACTTTTTTTATTTTCAAGTACAGGAATGCCTTCACGACATATGTATAATGGTTGGAAATCACCAGTAGTTGTCGGTTTTAGTATTACAACAAGTGAACACACTTTTTTTTCGTTTTTTACAGTTTCGAATTGTAACATATGTGTTACACGTTCTTGGTTTGTTTTGGCAATTTCAAGTAATTCATATAAGTCAGAGTAGCCTTCTCCGAGTTCTATAAAGCGTTGAATCATATTTTTTCCTCCTCTTTCTTTTACTGTACCACCTGACTTTTTAAATGAAAAGTAGACAAATAAAAAAACCCTGCAAAGCAGGGCCCTTCTAATACTAGTATGTACTACTAGTAAGAAGGCAAAGGGAGAGGAGAAACCGGAGGAAGAACTTATGGGGAAACGTAAGTCTTCTCCGCGGTTGGCAACAACATCGAAAATGATGTTGTTATATTTATTTATGTCCAATCTAAAATGAAGATATACATAATGAAATTAAAATTTATGTTAGGCTTTTTATTTTTCTTTTTTTTATTTTATGATAGGATAAAAAAGGTAAAGTGGAACTGATGTACATAGAGGGTTGTTGCTTGCAAATAGTGAAATGGATATGAAAGAAATAGCGAGCGATTATTTTAACTGAGGTTTTCAATTAGTTAAATAACAGATTAATGAAAAAATGTATGAAATAGTATGAATCGGTAGCGGTTACCGAATTGAAATGAATTTGCTGTAATCGCTCTATAGATTGAAATAAAGGTAGTGACAACAGATGAGAGTAGTTTCAGGAAAATGTAAAGGGCACCCACTTAAAGCGGTACCTGGTAATACAACACGTCCAACGACAGATAAAGTGAAAGAATCTATTTTTAATATGATAGGTCCTTATTATGATGGTGGTATCGCTCTTGATTTATTTGGTGGTAGCGGTGGTCTTGGAATTGAGGCCATAAGTAGAGGGATTGATAAAGCGATTTTTGTTGACCGAGATAGTAAAGCGATAAAAGTCATTCATCAAAATTTAGAAAGCTGTAGACTACAAGAACAAGCTGAAGTGTACCGAAATGATGCAGAGCGTGCGGTAAAGGCGCTTATAAAGCGTGAAATATCATTCGATCTTATACTAATAGACCCTCCATATAAAGCTCAAAAAATTGTGTCTTTAGTTAGTGTAATGGATCAACATGGATTGTTAAATAAAGATGGCATCATTATGGCAGAGCATGGGGATGACGTGGTTTTACCTGATTCTATAGGAGAACTTGTAAAAGTACGGGCAGAAAACTACGGGATTACAGCAATTTCGATTTATAAGTATGAAGGTGAGGGGACAGAATGACAAGTATAGCTATTTCTTCAGGGAGTTTTGATCCAATTACCCTTGGACATTTGGATATTATTAAAAGGGGAGCAAAAGTATTTGATGAAGTATATGTAGTTGTTTTAAACAATTCATCAAAAAAACCATTCTTTTCGGTAGAAGAACGCCTAGAGTTAATTCGAGAGGCGACAAAGGATATTCCGAATGTAAAAGTTGATTCACATAGTGGATTATTGGTGGAATATGCAAAAATGCGTAATGCAAATGCAATATTACGTGGTTTGCGAGCAGTTTCTGATTTTGAATATGAGATGCAAATTACTTCAATGAATCGAAAATTAGACGAAAATATCGAAACTTTCTTCATTATGACAAATAATCAATATTCATTTTTAAGTTCAAGTATTGTGAAAGAAGTTGCGAGATATGGTGGGAGTGTAGTAGACCTTGTTCCTCCGATTGTAGAGCGTGCTTTAAAAGACAAGTTTAAAACCCCGTTAAAGTGAACGGGGTTTTTCTTTATGAATACGTAAAAACAATAAGATGACATACAAATATAAACAAAATAAGGTGAAGATTGGTCCGTAGTGTATAAATGATGTCCAAATATCAGTTAGTGTATAAGAATGATTCAATAAAAATACGGGAAGATCTTCTTGCGTAGGCGAGAAAGAATGAACTTTTTCATAAAATGGTCCCCAAAATATAAAAGTGAAAATAGGAGCGAGAATACTTTGGATAATTCGAGCTAAAAAATATGGTTTAAAGCGGATATCTGTCTCCGCTAATATGCTTGCTACTTGTGCCTGAATAGAAAGACCGCTAAATGCTAAAATGAAGCTTGTTACCATCGCTTGTTGAAGAAGTGTTGATTCATTAATTTGACTAATCATTTGGCTTCCAAGCGTCATTTCAAAAATACCGGATAATATCGGAATACTAAATTGGGATGTAAGTTGGAAGAATGATAAAATATGTTGCATAATAAAAGAAAGCGCTTCTGTAATTTTGAAAACAGTAATCATTTTATTTAAAACAGAGAATAAAATAATAAACCCACCAATCATGAGCAATGTTTGAATAGAAGAAACGATAGCGTCACCGAGTAGTTTTCCGATTGGTCTTTTTTCTTGCATACGTGTTTGGTGGAGGATGGAAAAAGGGTTTTGAAAGGCACGCTTTTGATTCGTATGTTTGTCTTTTATGTAAGTATCGTTATTACCATAAAAGCGCATAAGTAATCCGACGATAAAGTTACTTATATAATGTGCTGCTGCTAATACGAGTCCTAATTTCGGATTATTGAAAAAACCAATAGAAACCGCTCCGAAAATAAAAAGTGGATTAGAAGAATTTGTGAAAGATACGAGTCGTTCCGCTTCAATTTGTGTTAGTTGATTGCTCTTGCGTAGTCTAGCGCTTAATTTGGCGCCAGCGGGGAATCCTGAAGCCATTCCCATTGCCCAAACAAATCCGCCTACCCCTGGAACACGAAACAGTGGACGCATTAGTGGTTCTAATATAACACCGATAAATTTTACAATACCAATACTGATTAGAAGTTCCGCAATGATGAAAAACGGTAGTAGTGAAGGGAATACAACTTCCCACCATATATTTAACCCGCGAATTGAAGCTTGCAAAGCATCTTGGGGGTGAAGTACAAGAGAAAAGGTTAAAAACAACATTGATATGGTAAGAAAAGCAGTTTTCCATTTTTCGTACATGTAAGAAAATCCCCCTTTGTCCCAAAAACGTTCATTTCAGTATACGTGGATATGTGGTGAATTTAGACCATAAGTATGAAAAAGGAATGAAAAAAATTAAAGGGTGAGAAAAATGAAGGAACCAAAAATCGGTTTAGCGCTTGGATCCGGAGGTGCAAAAGGTTTTGCTCACATAGGGGTAATAAAAGTGTTGAGGGAAGCTGGCATCCCTATTCACATGATAGCAGGTAGTAGTATAGGGGCATTAATTGGTACATTTTATGCAGCGAGTTGTAACGTTGAAAGACTGTATAAATTGGCAGCTGTTTTCAAAAGGAAATATTATTTGGATTTTACAGTTCCTAAAATGGGATTTATTGCTGGAAAACGTATTAAAGATATGATTAAAATGTTTACATATAATAAAAATTTAGAAGAGTTAGATATCCCGACAGCTGTTGTGGCTACTGACATTTTGAAGGGGGAGAAAGTTGTTTTTACAAGTGGTCCGATTGCGGAGGCGGTTCGAGCTAGTATATCTGTACCAGGGGTGTTTGTTCCAGAAAAAATAGATGGTCGCTTATTAGTGGATGGAGGGGTAATTGACCGTATTCCCGTATCGGTTGTAAAAGATTTAGGTGCTGATATTGTTATTGCTGTTGATGTATCTCCAATTAAGGTGAATGGAGAGGTTACATCGATTTATGATGTAATTATGCAAAGTATTGAAATTATGCAACATGAACTTGTGATGAATCGGCAAATAGCATCAGATTTAATGATGCGGCCAGCAGTGGAACAATTTAGTTCGCGTGCTTTTACACATATTGAAGACATTATTAGGGTCGGAGAAGTGGAAGCGGAAAAACATATTTCAAACATTTATTTACTAATTGAGCAGTGGAAGGAGAAACATAATGTTTAAGCGTTTTCGGTTTATATATGCAATTTTAATAGGGGTTATATTGGCGATGCTACTTGTTTATGTGCGCTTGCCGTATTATGTGACAAAACCAGGTATGGCCGCGAAATTAGCGCCGTACGTGCAAGTTGACGGTGGAACTAAAGAGTCTGGTGATTTCATGCTTGTCACTGTCTCAATGGGACCTGCTAATGTGGTGAACTTAATAGCCGCGCAATTTAATAAATATACACACGTTTCGAAGGCGGAAGAAATATTGCAAAAAGGCGAGAGTGATGAAGAATATCAATTTCGCCAAAATTATGCAATGAAAGATTCGCAAAATGCAGCAATCTATAATGCTTATAAACGTGCAAATCGCTCTGTTTCTTTTGAAAATAAAGGTGTACTAGTTGCTGGTGTAGCAAAGGGTATGCCGTCAGAGGGAAAGCTTAAGCTGGGAGATGTTATTATAGCTGTCGATGGAAAAATATTCGACAAGACGGAACAATTTATTGAGTATATGACAGGGAAAAAAGAAGGGGACACAGTAAATATTGAATACAAGCGGGGCGGAAAACAGTTTAAAGAAAATTTAAATGTAAAGACGATCCCTAATGGGAATGGACGCGTCGGTATAGGGGTCTCTATCGTTACGGAAAGAGAGTTAGTAGTAGATCCGAAAGTGAAAATTGATTCCCATGAAATAGGCGGTCCATCAGCGGGGTTAATGTTTACACTAGAAATTTATAATCAGCTCGTTGAAGAAGATTTAACAAACGGACATGAAATAGCTGGAACAGGTACAATCAATGATAAAGGAGAAATTGGTCCAATTGGTGGTATTCAGCAAAAAGTAGTAGCTGCTAGTGATGCGGGAGCTGAAGTGTTTTTTGCGCCAAATGAAAAAGGTGTAGAGAAATCGAATTATAAAGATGCTCTTGAAGCTGCGAAAGATATTAAAACGAAGATGAAAATTGTACCGGTGGACACACTGGATGATGCATTAACGTATTTGGAAAAAATGGGTAAAACAAAGTAAACCTCTCTGAAGAAGAGAGGTTTTTCTTATAGGAATTTTTTCGTTATTTCATCATAACGAATTGGATGATGCGTTGCGTCTTGTTTTAGCAGTTGTGTCCGCAAAGGTTCTTGCATTATGGAGAAATATACAGCATTTGATTTTCGTTCTATGTCTAAAGTTGGATGTTCGAATGTTTTTGTATGAGTAAGGATTGGGAGTTCTATTTTTTTCTTATTTCTAGAAAGATAAGTTTGTCCTTTTTGTGACATTCCGAGAAGACGGATATACGGCGCATGTTGCTCTATATTTGCTTTGTGTATTTCTTCCTTCGTTGTATTTGTTAAAATATGTGTACAAGCTCTTTGCAATCTAGTCCATGTATAACGTTTTGTTTTTAATGCTTCCATGAATGAATAGAAAGATGAACTGTTTTGTATTTTTGATAAAATACGATGCTCTAAACCTTCTTCCATTTCATATATATGTTGTAAGTCCTCTGAAGACATCGTCATAAGTTTGTATTTAAAAAATGAAAAGTATTTTTCCCAGTTATGTAACGTCCCGTAGTTTTGCTTGTAGTTTTCTAAAAGAGAAGCAGTCATTTTCGGGATAAAAGGCTCAATAGTTGTGGAGGAACTGTTTTCATTAAATAGCTGTTTGCGAATACTTGTTGCACTTGCAATATGTTGATCGTGAAATGTTTCATCATGATAATGAGAGGCGAATCTTTTTATAGTTTGTGCTTGCATCGAACTGTTTTGTAAGAGAATTGCTTTAATGTACTGTAAGCCTAAAATGTTATTTGGTTGTGACATATCTACGTTTTTTTCGGGTGGTAAGATATGTAGAAAGGCTTCAGATGTAGCTTTTGCATAACTATTACCTGCATTCATAAATTGCTTCACAAGACGATTAAAAGTCTCTTCTTCATTTTTTTGTATAGCGATGGTATTGTAGAAATTTTCAGCTTGTCCATCTTCACTACCGAAACAAATTTCAGAAACACCAAGGGCGTTTAAAATCGAAATTGCGCCATTTGCGAAAGTTTCGGCCTTTTGTGTTGCGAATGCATATGGAAGCTCTACAACGAGGTCTACGCCGTTTGTTAAGGCCATTTTGGTACGATACCATTTGGAGATGAGTGCGGGCTCACCACGCTGCAAAAAAGGACCACTCATAACGGCGATAATAATATCAGACTGTGTTAACTTTTTTGTTTGTTGCACATGATAAGCATGACCGTTATGAAAAGGGTTATATTCAACAACAATACCACTGGATTTTATGGTAATCTCTCCTTTCGATGTAGCATCTTTTTGGAAAACGTGATAGTCTATATATTATTTCCTATGATGACTTCATTATAGTGTAAAGAAAAAACATTGACAAATATAAAATGGCTAGCTATAATTTTGTTTGTTGCCTTGAGGTGATATGATATGAAATGGTCCATCCATCAATTGAATAAATTGAGAAATAAAGGATTGACATTAAATGAAATGGTAGATGTAAGTGAGCTAAAAGAGGTCGAGAAAGATATTCGTGAAATTAATCCTGCTCATGTAACAGGAAGAGTTGATTTTGGCTCCGGTAAGTTTACGTTTCATCTACATATAACTGGAAGCATGGTTTTACCATGTTCTCGCTCTTTAGTAGATGTGACATTACCATTTGACATTAAAACAACTGAGGTGTTCCAAACTTCGGAAGAAGAATTTGAAACAGAAGCTGAAATTCATTGTTTAGAAGGAGAAGTACTTGACTTACTGCCCGTAATCAAGGAAAATATACTTTTGGAGATTCCAATGCAAATTTTCAGTGATGATGTTTCTGGTGGAGCACCGATGCAAGGTCAAGACTGGCAAGTGATTTCGGAAGAAAACAAAGAAAAGACTGTTGATCCACGATTAGCAGGACTTGCAAAGTTTTTTGACAAATAATCGGAAGACTGGTTTAGGCCTTCATATGAAAATAACTATTTCTTTTAAGGAGGTGGGAAGAATGGCTGTACCTTTTAGAAGAACTTCTAAAACAGTAAAAAGAAAGCGTCGTACGCATTTCAAATTATCAGTACCTGGTATGGTAGAGTGCCCAAGCTGTGGTGAAGCGAAATTAGCTCACCGTGTATGTAAAGCATGCGGTACTTACAAAGGTAAAGAAGTAATCAGCAAGTAATTGCGGGAAAATAAACGTAGAAGATATCTTCTACGTTTATTTTTTTTGTCTTATTCTTTATTTGTTGTATTCTATCTTTTCTAGTAACTGCATATGCTTAATAAAAAATGCATAGGGAGGACTAGAGAGATGGCGACAACAAGACAAGATGCTTGGACTGATGATGAAGATTTGCTTCTGGCAGAAGTAGTACTCCGGCATATTCAAGAAGGTGGAACGCAACTTTCTGCCTTTAAAGAAGTGGGGAGACATTTGTCTCGCACACCAGCAGCATGTGGATTTAGATGGAATTCTTATGTTAGAAAGCAATACAAAGAACGTATTGAAGAAGCAAAGCAACTTCGTAAAGTAGAAAATTATGAAGTGAAAGAGACAAAGGTATTAGAGCCTACATCAATTACATTGAATGATGTTATTGAATTCTTGCGAAATTATAAAGATGAAAGCTCTTTAATGGTGTTGCAACAACGAATTGAATCGTTACAAACAGAGAAAGAACGTCTTCTGGAGCGATTATCAGTATATGAGGAAGAATATAGAACATTACTTGATTATATCGATCAAAAAAGAAGTGTAATGGTAGCGGAAAGAAATGGCGCTCGCTCGAATGGAGAATTAGAAAAATTAAAGAAATAAAAACAGCTGCGTAACAGCTGTTTTTTTTGTTTCTTATGCAGATTCTTCGTTTGTAATCGCATTCGAATTTGTTTCTGGATGCCAAATATAAAAATCACCATCAGTTACTGATACTGGCTGGAAACTTAATTTATCCCAAAAACCAGATGACTGGATACGTGCTATCGTTTTAATTGGGAATTGTAGTTGTTTCGCATAATTAACAAGCATTTGTCCGAATCCTTGTTTTTGAAAAGTCGGCAATACTTCAAGTTTATAAAGTTCTAGGTAAGTACCTGTAATTTCAAATGGTTCTCCACCGTTCCTTTTCATATATAGACTCATACGTGCGATTAGCGATCCACCATAATAAATACCGTAAAATGGAGACTCACTATCATTTTCAATAATGTTTGCTTGTAATTCTTCCAACATGGATAGTTCTTGAGCTCCGCACCCTTTAAACTTTTTAAATTCATCTAATGTTTTATAATTGATGAGCAAGCGTTCAACTTTTGGGAATCCCATTACATCACGTCCTTTTCTTATCTTGTTGAATGCAGAAAAGTTAAAATATTTATAATAATATTATAACTCATTTTTAAATTTTTATGAAGAAGATAGAGTATTTCTTTCATTATTTTTTTGAGGATTTGCTAAACTAAGAATAGAACTATGTATTTAGGTAGTATATACGTAGTGAAAGAAGAGGTTGCATTTGTTAAAAGATAATTGAATCCTCAACTATGTAATTGTAATTTAATAAGATATAAAGGGGGAAAGGCAAGGGAACTTATATCACTTGTTAATATGAGTTCTTTGTGTGAAGATGAAAATTGGAATTGTTGGACCGGGAGCTATTGGTCTCCTATATACATTTTATTTACAAAAAAGTAATCAAGATGTTACGTTGTTTACAAGAAACGATAAGCAAGCAGAAGAATTAAACTTAACGGGTGTAACTTGTATTAGGAATGGAGAACGTGAAACGGTATTTCCATCTATTTTACCGATAGAAAGTATGCTGGATAAACAGTTAGATTATACATTTATTGCTGTAAAACAATATCATGTAACTGATATATTACCTTTTGTGCAGGGAGAATCGTCATTAATCTTTTTGCAAAATGGAATGTCACATCTTCACGTTATGCAAAAAATAGGAAATGAACGTATAGCAGTCGGGATTGTGGAGCATGGTGCAAAAAAAGAGGATGGACATACAGTTCGTCATACTGGAATAGGTGTTACAAAGTTTGGTGTAGTGCGTGGTCAATCTAGTTGTTTTAAAAAGGTATTTAATTGTTTTCCTTTTGATTATTTTCCGATTCAGATAGAAGATGATTGGAAGGGGATTATGCGTAATAAATTAGTAGTCAATGTATGTATTAATCCGTTGACGGCATTATTGCGGGTTGAGAACGGGGAGTTAATTTCAAACCCGCTTTTTTATCAAATGATGGAGCAAGTATTTCAGGAAGTTGCATTTCTTGTTAAAGAAGAAGATAAGGAAATGCTATGGAAAATGGTATGCCAAGTATGTGAAAAAACATCCCGTAATACTTCATCTATGTTAGCGGACGTAAGAGCGAATAGACAAACGGAAGTTAATGCGATTGTTGGATATGTATTAGAAGAAGCTAAGGAACAACAACAATCTGTTCCGACACTTCGATTTTTGTTCAATGCAATAAAAGGAATGGAATTATAAGTGTTTTTCTTTGCTTTTACGTGAAACATTGAATACAATGTGGGTTGGTGAGAGAACAGGATACGAAAGGAAGAATTATATGGAGATAAAAGAAATCTCTGTTCCACTACAAGGTGTTGTAGCGGACTATATGAACGGTAAAAAAGAGATACAGTCATGTTTTGATTATCTGTTAACAGAGGATGCTTTTAAACAGCGTTTACATGATTTACGTGAGAGAGAGTTTTTCCGTCAAGATTTAGTAACGCATTTATTAGAATATAATACACAATTGCAAGCGGGAGAATTTACAATTCAAAATATAAAAGCGCTTGAAGATGAAAATACATATGTAGTTATAGCTGGACAACAAGCTGGGTTATTAACTGGTCCGCTTTATACAGTTCATAAGATCATTTCAATTTTACAGCTTGCAAAAGAAAAAGAAGAGAGCTTAGGGGTTCGGGTTGTTCCTGTCTTTTGGATTGCTGGTGAAGACCATGATATGGATGAAATTAATCATACATTTGTAACGAAAAATAAAAAAATAAAAAAGACCATTTTTCATGATCGTTATCCGAAAAAGGCGAGTGCTTCTGAGTCTGAGTTTTCTATTGAAGACTGTAGAAAATGGGTCGAAGAGATTTTTAAAACATATCCGGAAACGAATTTTACAAAGGATGTATTACAATTTGTTGATGATGCTTTAGGTAAATCGCATACATATGTAGATTTCTTTGCGCACCTTATTACGAAAATGTTCGCAAATTCTGGTTTAATTCTTGTAGATTCACATCATCCTGCATTAAGAAAATTAGAAGTGCCGTTTTTACAACAAATTATAAGTAAATATAAAGAAATTCAAGTAGGGCTTCGTAATCAACAGGAAGTACTTAAGGAATTAGGATTTAAACCGATTATTGAAACGAAGACAAATGCAGTGCATATATTTATGGAAATTGATAATGAGCGAGTATTGCTTGAAGAGAATCAAGGGAAGTTTATTGGAAAAGATGGAGTGCATTCATTTTCGTATGAAGAATTGATGGAAGAGATGGAAAGAAGTCCAGAACGTTTTAGTAATAATGTTGTAACGCGCCCTCTTATGCAAGAATATGTGTTTCCTACGTTAGCGTTTATTGGCGGTCCAGGGGAGTTAGCTTATTGGAGTGAATTGCAACAAGTGTTTCATACGGCAGGTTTCCAAATGCCACCTGTTGTTCCACGGCTTACAATTACTTATATGGAGCGAGATATAGCGACAGATTTATATGATTTAGATTTGCAAGAAATTGATCCATTTCTAAATAATATAGATAATCTGCGTGACAATTGGCTTTCTAATCAAATGGAGGAACCGATAGACGAGCGATTTATAGAAGCGAAAAAAGAAATAATGGATATTCATACATCATTACAACAATTCGTGAAAAAAATAGATCCAGGGTTAAATGAGTTTGCGGGGAAAAATGAACTGAAAATTAATGAGCAAATTGAACTGTTAGAAAAAATGTTGAAAAGAAATGTTGAGAAGAAACATGAGGTTCAACTGAATAAATTCCGCCGTTTACAATTCGCGCTTCGTCCATTAGGAGCACCGCAAGAACGTGTGTGGAATGTGTGTTATTATTTAAATCAGTTCGGCCTTGATTTTGTTGACCGGGTAATGGAACAATCTTTTTCGTGGGATGGAAAACATCATGTAATAAAACTATAGAATCTTGCTCTTTTGAGCAGGATTTTATTTTTATTCTGTTGAATTAACTGTGAAGTGAAATATTTCTGAATTATCAATCTTATGTTAATGTAATGAATCGCTATGTATCAGGTATATATATATGACAAAATAGCACAAAATGTAAACGGATTAATATCTTTTTCGACAGGTTTTTGTTTAAATTCCCGCAAAAAATGATAAAATTTAGTATATAATAAAATAAAATAGCGATTTGTATAGCGTACTACCTTGTTGGAAGTTAAATGAGTCGTTCTTTAGTAGCATTTCATCCTCTAGTAGTAAATTGTGTTTGTAGAGTGAGAAATGTATTTAACATAATTAATTGGAAAAAGAGTAGGTGCAGCAATGTTCAAACACGTAACAGTACTTTTGAAAGAAACAGTAGATGGCTTAGATATAAAACCGAGTGGTACATATGTAGATTGTACACTGGGTGGAGGAGGACATAGTTCTTATTTATTATCTCAGCTAACAGATGGTGGAAAGTTAATAGCATTTGATCAAGATGAAATAGCGATTCAAAATGCGAAGGAAAAATTTTCTTCTTATGGTGAACAATTTGTAACAGTGAAGAGCAACTTCCGTTATTTATCTGAAAAACTACATGAATTAGGTATCACAGAAGTAGACGGGATTTTATTCGATTTAGGTGTTTCATCCCCACAATTAGATACACCAGAGCGTGGCTTTAGTTATCATCATGATGCACCGTTAGATATGCGGATGGATCAAGATGCCCCATTAACAGCATATGATGTTGTAAACAGCTGGTCATATGAACAACTCGTAAGAATTTTCTTCCAATACGGAGAAGAAAAATTTTCAAAGCAAATAACAAGGAAAATTGAAGCTTATCGCGAGAATAAGGCTATTGAAACGACAGGAGAATTAGTGGAATTAATTAAAGAAGGTATTCCAGCTCCGGCACGTAGAACAGGTGGACATCCTGCGAAGCGAGTATTTCAAGCGATTCGTATTGCTGTAAATGATGAATTAAAAGTATTTGAAGAAGCGTTGGAATCTGCAATTGATATGGTCAAGCCTGGTGGAAGAGTTAGTGTTATAACATTCCATTCTTTAGAAGATCGTATTTGTAAAACGACGTTTAAGCGAAATAGCACAACGCCGCAATTACCACAGGGACTACCGATTATTCCGGATGAATTTAAGCCGAAATTAAAGCTTATTACAAGGAAACCGATTTTACCTTCTGACATTGAATTAGAAGAAAATAATCGAGCGCGTTCTGCGAAGTTGAGAATCGCTGAAAAACGATAAAAAGGAGAGAGAGGTATGACTAATTTAGCTGTAAAGTATAAACAACAGGCGCAAGAAGAGGTACAAATTCAAGCGCCGCCACAGCAGATGGTTAAGCCAAAAGTTAAAACGAAAATTACAAGAATTGAAAAGCTATTGTACGTAACGTTTATTGGATTTTTATTATATGCTTGTGTAGCTTTTATTGGGAATAAAGCGGGTCTATATCAAGTTAATGTAGAAGCAGCGACGATAGAAGAACAAATTGTGAAAAAACAAAAGGAAAATCAAGAATTGCAGGCTGAAGTAGAGAAGTTAAGTCGTTATGAACGTATCGCTGAAGTTGCAAAAAAACACGGGCTAGAAATTAATGCGAATAATGTGAAAGGCCTAAAGTAAGGCAAATAGGTGTGAAGAAAAGATGAAGAGAAATATGACCAAATTTCATACCAATAAGGGAGCAGGTTATTTTATGATATTTTTCCTCCTGCTCTTTTTGCTGTTATTAGCCCGATTTTTTTACATACAAGTAACAGGAACAGTGGACAATCATGATTTGAAAAAACTTGCTGAACAGAAACATAGTAAAAAAGGTGTTCTCGAAGCGAATCGAGGAACAATTTATGACCAAAATGGTCATGTGCTAGCACAAGACGCAAATTCCTATAGAATGGTAGCGGAATTAAAAGGTGCTAAGCCTGTTGAGGATAAAGAGGATACTGCAAAGAAAATCGCTGGAGTACTCGGAACGGGCGAAGATGCGATCTTAGCCGCTTTAAATAAAGATAGAAGTCAAGTGGAATTTGGAACATTGGGTAAGGGCTTGACGAAAGAAAAGAAAGAACAAATAGAAGCATTGAAATTGCCAGGAATCTCTTTTATCACCGAAAATGCGAGAGTGTATCCAAACGGTGATTTCGCATCTTACGTCATAGGTCATGCCAGCCCTGATGAGAATGGAATCGCAGTAGGTCAATTTGGCTTAGAAAAGAGTTTGGATAAGTATTTAGGGGCTTCTAATGGTGAGGTAGCTTATACAGGTGACCGTAAAGGAGTATCTCTTGACGGTGGAAAAGTGAATGTAAAGGCACCTAAAAATGGAGATAATGTGTATTTAACGCTTGACCAACGTATTCAAAGTTATTTAGAAGACGCAATGAAAGAAGCGAGTAAACATTATGAACCAGAAAATTTAATTGGAATTGTTGCGGATCCAAAGACGGGGAAAATATTAGCGATGTCTAGTAAACCTGGTTATGATCCGAACCAGGGAAAGATGAATTATTATTATAACGACGCAATTGCAAATGCATTTGAACCGGGATCAACAATGAAGATTTTCACGTTAGCGGCGGCCATTAATGAAGGTGTATACAATGGGCAAGACTTTTATCAGTCTGGTACATATCAAGTTGGTAATCGCAAAATAAAAGATCATAACGGCGGTGCTGGATGGGGTTCTATTACTTTCGATGAAGGGGTAGAGCGCTCTTCAAACGTAGCATTTGCAATTTTAGGTGATCAAAAACTTGGTCCAGATAGTTTCCGAAAATATATTCATAATTTTGGATTAGATGAAAAAACAAACATTGATTTACCTAGTGAAGGGTCAAATACAATTTTATTTGATCAACAAATACAACAAGTAACAACAGCGTTTGGACAAGGTTCTACAGTTACACCAATTCAACTTGTACAAGCTGCAACAGCGATTGCAAATGATGGGAAAATGATGAAACCTTATACAATTGATAAAATTGTGGATCCAATAACAGGTAAAGTACAGCTAGAGCATAAACCAAAAGAAGTAGGGAAACCTGTTTCCAAAGATACAGCAGCGCAAGTAAGGCAATTACTAGAACGTGTTGTTACATCACCGAAAGGAACAGGAACTGCATATAAAGTTGATGGGTACTCAGTCGGGGGGAAAACAGGTACAGCACAAATTCCTGACGGGAAAGGTGGCTATATGACAGGAAGAGAGAATTATATATTCTCATTCTTAGGTATGGCACCGATGGACGATCCGCAACTTGTTGTGTATGTGGCCGTTAAACAACCAAAATTAAAAGATGATGAAAACGGGGCTAAACCTTTAGCGGATATCTTTAAATATGTAACGAAAAATAGCTTAGAGTACTTAAAGATTAAGCCGAATGAAGTAAAAGACCCGAAAAAATATGTGAAAGAACAACAAACTGTCGTTCCAGATGTAACCGGAAAAACGATGGAAGAAGCGAAAAAAACAATTGATAAAGCAAAACTTCGTCCAATCGTATTAGGTGAAGGTAAAGTGCAGCAACAAGTGCCAAAAGCAACTGAACAAACATTAAAGGGTGATCGAGTCTTCTTAGTAGGAGATAAACCTACAATGCCAAATATACAGGGATGGGCACTGCGTGATGTTATGAATTTAGCAAAAACATTAAAGCTTAACTTAAAACCTTCTGGTACAGGATATGTAACTGAGCAAAGTGTAGCGGAAGGGACATTGTTGCAACCTGGTACAGAATTAGGTGTAACACTCGTACCACCACTTGAACCGCAGCAAGAAGCAGAAAAGCCATAATGGTAATAGGGAAGAAGTTCTAATTAAATAAGTACAAGCATATATTGGAACAAGCTAGGCGTAAGGGAGGCTTGTTCCAATATGCGTGTATCAAATGTAACAGTTAGAAAACGACTTATTTTTATACTTATATCGGGTATACTCATTTTCACCATTATCGATATTCGTCTTGGATATGTGCAATTTTTTCTTGGAAATATGTTAACGGATCGTGCGAAGGATTCATGGAGTCGTAATATTACTTTTGAACCAGAGCGAGGGAAAATTTTAGATCGAAATGGTGTGGAGCTTGCTACGAATAAAAGTGCACCGACCGTCTTTGTTGTGCCGAGGCAAATTGAAAAACCAGCAGAGACTGCAGAGAAGTTAGCTGCAGTATTAGGTGTGGAAAAAGATGATGTTTATAAGCGGATTACAAAAAAAGAATCGATTGTAAGGCTTGATAAAGGCGGAAGGAAAATATCGCATGACAAAGCGAAAGAAGTACGCGGATTAAGTTTAAAGGGTGTGTACATCGCAGAGGATTCTATCCGGTACTATCCATTCGGTAATTTTTTATCACACGTATTAGGATTTGCGGGCAGTGATAATCAAGGGCTTATGGGACTAGAGAAATATTATGATAAAGAGCTAAATGGTGATAAAGGTCATGTGCGATTTTTTGCAGACGCGAAAGGACAGAGAATGCCTAACGTTGGAGATGATTTCAAAAAACCAGAAGCCGGCTTGAATTTAGGATTAACAATTGATTCACGCATTACGAGGATTATGGAAAGAGAAATGAATATTGCGGAATCAACGTATAATCCTGACGGTATGATAGCAATTGCAATGAATCCGAAAAATGGTGAAATTTTAGGTATGTCAAGTCGACCGAGTTTTGATCCAGCAGATTTCCAAAGTGTTTCTCCGGAAGTATATAACAGAAACTTACCTGTATGGAGTACGTATGAGCCGGGGTCAACATTTAAGATTATTACATTAGCTGCAGCCTTGAATGAAAATTTAGTAGACTTAGAGAAAGATACATTTTATGATGATGGGGCAGCTGAAGTTGGTGGAGCTAGATTGCGGTGTTGGAAAGCTGGCGGCCATGGTAGCCAAACGTTTTTAGAGGTAGTTCAAAACTCTTGTAACCCAGGATTTATTGAACTCGGTGATCGTCTTGGTAAAGATCGATTGTTTAAATACATTCGCAATTTCGGGTTTGGACAGAAGACCGGAATTGATTTACAAGGTGAAGGTAGCGGGATTTTATTTAATTTAGATAAAGTTGGTCCAGTCGAGCAAGCGACGACTTCATTTGGGCAAGGTGTTTCTGTTACACCGATTCAACAAGTAGCAGCTGTAGCAGCCGCTGTAAATGGTGGAACTTTGTATCAGCCATATATAGCGAAGGAATTTATTGATCCGAAGAATAATCAAGTTGTCAGCAAAAAGACACCTGTTGCGAAAAGGGAAGTTATTTCCAAGGAAACTTCAGAGAAAGTTCGTTACGCATTAGAGAATGTTGTAGCGAAAGGTTCGGGTAAAGGGGCTTATATTGATGGATATCGTGTAGGTGGAAAAACTGGAACTGCTCAAAAGGTGAAAGATGGAAAATATTTAGATAATAACTATATTGTATCATTTATCGGTTTTGCTCCAGCTGACGATCCGCAAATTGTTGTTTATGTAGCAGTGGATAATCCAAAAGGAGTCACTCAATTTGGTGGAGTTGTAGCAGCACCTATTGTTGGGAATATTCTTCGTGACGCACTTCCTGTAATGGGAGTGGAACCGAGAAAAGAGCAAGTTGAGAAAGAATATAAATGGGGCGATACACCAACTGTGGAAGTTCCGAATTTAATTGGTATGAAAAAGAAAGATTTACAAACGCAACTTGTAGACTTGAAGCTTGATATAAGTGGTGATGGTGGGAAAGTAATTAAACAATCACCAGAAGCAGGAGCTAAAGTAAAAGAGGGTTCAAAAGTTAGAATTTACTTCGGGAATTAAAGGTAACTGATTGTGTTTTATGGTACAATTGGTGGAAGTGAGTTCTTTATAGAAAAATTGCTTTATTTGAGACGATAAGTGTCTCATTAATAAATAAATCTATTGATTAGACTATAGTAGCACTTACCTCCTATTTTTATATAACTAGGAGGTAACGTGTTACTTGCTAAAATAAGAGATAAATAAACAATGTAGAGAGGGTTTAGTGAAATGAAGTTGCATACACTTGTATCATGTTTGCATGATTTTCCAGTTGTTCCAACAGAAAATCCAGAAATAACATCTATTGAAGCGGATTCACGCAAAGTGAAAGAGGGAAGCTTATTTATATGTATGAAAGGATATACGGTTGATAGCCATGACTTTGCTAAGCAAGCAGCCGCACAAGGAGCGGCTGCTATTGTTGCGGAAAGACCAATTGATGTTGACGTTCCAGTTGTACTTGTGAAAAATACTTTTCGTTCGCTAGCGGTTTTAGCTGATTATTTTTATGGCCAACCAACACACAAGTTACATTTAATCGGTATTACAGGTACAAATGGAAAGACAACAACATCGCATATTATGGATGAAATTATGCGCGCACATGGTCATAAAACAGGGCTAATTGGAACGATTAATATGAAAATCGGTGATGAAACATTTGAGGTGAAAAATACAACACCAGATGCACTAACACTTCAACAGACATTTTCAAAAATGGTTGAACAAGGTGTGGATAGCACAGTAATGGAAGTTTCGTCTCATGCTTTAGATCTTGGCCGTGTACACGGGTGCGATTATGATGTTGCAGTATTTACGAATTTAACACAAGATCATTTAGACTATCATAAAACGATGGAAGAATATAAACATGCGAAAGGGTTGCTTTTCGCACAGCTTGGCAATAGTTATCATCATAATCGTGAAAAATACGCTATATTAAACAGTGATGATCCAGTAGCAGAAGAGTATATGAGAAGTACAGCAGCTACTGTTGTAACATACGGTATAGATGTTGCAAGCGACATTATGGCACGAGATATCGTAATGACGAGTGGCGGTACAACATTTACACTTGTAACACCGTACGAAACTGTAAATGTTACGATGAAATTAATTGGTAAGTTTAATGTATACAACGTGTTAGCTGCTACAGCAGCAGGTCTTGTTTCAGGAGTGAGCTTACAAACAATTATTGATGTAATTAAAGAGCTTGCTGGCGTTCCTGGACGTTTTGAAGTTGTTGATGGTGGACAAAATTACACAGTTATTGTTGACTATGCGCATACACCTGATAGCTTAGAGAACGTACTAAAAACAGCAAAACAGTTTGCAAAAGGCGATGTATATTGTATCGTTGGTTGCGGTGGTGATAGAGATAGAACGAAAAGACCAATAATGGCAAGTGTCGCAACCGAATATGCAACTCACGCAATTTATACATCAGATAATCCAAGAAGTGAAGATCCGAAGGCTATTTTAGATGATATGGTAAATGATGTAAATGGGAATAATTATGAAGTAATTGTCGATCGAAAAGAAGCGATACGTTCCGCTATCTCGAAAGTAAAAGCAGAAGATATTATTATTATTGCTGGTAAAGGGCATGAAACGTATCAAATTATTGGTAAAGAAGTTCATCATTTTGACGATCGTGAAGTTGCTAAAGAAGCAATCACGGAGCGTTTAAACAACGAAGTGTAACAGCATGAGAGGAGGACTACATGTGCTTGAACAAGGTTTATTAGTAACGGCTGGGGTAGCATTCTTAATTTCTGTTGCCCTTTCGCCATTATTTATTCCATTTTTAAGAAAGTTAAAGTTCGGACAGAGTATTCGTGACGAAGGACCGAAGTCACACCAAAAGAAATCAGGGACACCAACGATGGGTGGTATTGTCATATATGTATCTATGATGGTGACTACGCTTATTATGGCGATTAAATTTAACAATTTAGGTGCAGAAGTATCATTGTTATTATTAGTTACATTTGGGTACGGATTAATCGGATTTTTAGATGACTACATAAAAGTAGTAAAGAAAAGAAATCTTGGTTTAACATCAAAACAAAAATTGATTGGTCAGCTTGTAATTGCTATTGCGTTCTTTTTAATTGGAAAAGGGCAAGCATTTCACACGTATATCATGATTCCAGGAACTGATGTTAAATTTGAATTAGGCTGGGCGTATTTTGTTCTCGTATTATTTATGCTTATTGGTGGATCAAATGCGGTTAATTTAACAGATGGTTTAGATGGTTTATTATCAGGAACAGCTGCTATTTCATTCGGAGCATTTAGTATTATTGCTGTAGCTCAAGAACAATTTGGGGTAGCGATTTTCTGTATGGCAGTCGTAGGAGCTGTACTTGGCTTTTTAGTATTCAATGCGAATCCAGCGAAAGTATTTATGGGGGATACTGGTTCTCTAGCTTTAGGTGGTGCTATCGCAGCTGTAGCGATTTTGTTAAAACAAGAATTGTTACTCGTTATTATTGGCGGTGTATTCGTAGCGGAAACGTTATCTGTTATTATCCAAGTTATTTCGTTCAAAACAACAGGAAAGCGTGTCTTTAAAATGAGTCCATTACATCATCATTATGAATTATGTGGTTGGTCAGAGTGGCGCGTTGTTGTAACGTTTTGGTCTGTAGGATTTTTATTAGCTGTGCTAGGAATTTATATCGGGGTGTGGATGTAATTGAAAACTGTAACTGAATATCAAAATAAAAATGTTCTTGTATTAGGTATTGCTAAAAGTGGTTATGCAGCAGCTACTTTATTAAAAAAATTAGGGGCAAACGTCATTGTAAATGATGGGAAACCATTAGCGGGTAATGTGCTTGCAGCTGAGTTACAAGCGGAAGGAATGGATGTTGTGTGTGGTGGGCATCCATTAGAATTGCTGGAGAGAAACATTTCACTTGTCGTAAAAAATCCAGGAATTCCATATTCTAATCCACTCTTAGTGGCGGCGAAAGAAAAACAAATTCCAATTGTAACTGAGGTTGAATTAGCATATTCCATTTCAGCAGCACCGTTTGTTGGGATTACGGGATCTAACGGTAAAACAACAACGACAATGTTAACGTTTGAAATGTTAAAAGAAGGACAAAAGCACCCAGTTATTGCGGGGAATATAGGTACTGTAGCTTGTGAAGTTGCACAATTGGCGAAGGAAAATGAAGTTGTCGTTACGGAACTTTCATCGTTTCAATTGATGGGAGTGGAATCGTTCCAACCAAAAATTGCAGCCTTTTTAAATTTATTTGAAGCGCATTTAGATTATCACGGGACGAAGAAAGAGTATGGTTTGGCGAAAGCGAATATTTTCAAAAACCAAACTGAAACAGATTATAGTATAATTAACGCAGATGATGCAGATGTCATGGCGTTATCGGCATATAGTAAAGGACAGAAAGTATTATTTTCGACGACGAAAGAAATTGAAGATGGTGCGTATATAAAAGATAACGCTCTTTATTTTAAAGGCGAAAAAGTAGTTAAAGTAAGTGATATTGTTTTACCTGGTAAGCACAATTTAGAAAATATTTTAGCAGCAATGAGTATTGCTAAATTACTAGGTGTTTCTAATGAAGCAATTACTGCTGTGTTAAAAAGTTTTACAGGTGTAAAACATCGCTTAGAATATGTAACAACGATTAATAATCGTAAATTTTATAACGATTCAAAAGCGACGAATATGCTAGCGACAGAAAAAGCATTATCTGCATTTACACAACCGATTGTATTATTGGCTGGTGGACTTGATCGTGGTAATGAATTTGATGATTTAATTCCATATTTTAAACATGTCAAAGCGATTGTGACATTTGGACAAACTGCACCAAAATTAGTAAGAGCGGCAGAAAAAGCAGGATTAGATGTAATTGAAAGTGTCGATACTTTAGATGATGCAGTAGTGAAAGCTTATGCTCATTCTACCGATGGTGATGTAATTCTTCTTTCACCAGCATGTGCAAGCTGGGATCAATTTAAAACATTTGAAGAAAGAGGAGACATTTTTATACAAGCTGTGCATAAACTTATATAAAGTAAATCAAAACATCAGTAGGCTAACACCTACTGATGTTTTGTTACATAGGGCAAAGGTTCTGCCCAAAGAGGTGGTGTTCATGGGTAATGAAGAAAACGCCTGATTTTATTCTCATCATCGTTACACTTGCGTTGTTAACAATCGGAATGATTATGGTTTATAGTGCGAGTGCGGTTTGGGCCTCTTATAAAATGGGGGATTCATTCTTTTTTGCAAAAAGACAATTGTTATTTGCAAGTCTTGGGGTAGTAGCTATGTTTTTTCTGATGAAAATTGATTATTGGGTATGGCGTACGTATTCAAAAGTAATTTTACTAGTTTGTTTCGTTCTTCTTATTCTCGTTCTTATTCCTGGAGTAGGTCTCGTTCGTGGAGGGGCGCGAAGTTGGATTGGAATCGGGGCATTTTCTATCCAACCGTCAGAGTTTATGAAATTCGCGATGATTATTTTCTTAGCAAAATTTTTAGCGGAACGACAAAAATTAATTACATCTTTTAAACGAGGTTTACTACCGGCTCTTAGTTTTGTATTTCTTGCTTTTGGGATAATTATGTTACAGCCAGATCTTGGTACGGGAACGGTAATGATTGGGACATGTATTATTATGATATTTATTTCGGGAGCAAGGGTCTTTCACTTTGCAATGTTTGGTTTGCTTGGTGCAGCGGGATTTGTAGGGTTAATTGCATCAGCGCCATATCGAATGAAACGCATCACATCATATTTAGATCCGTGGTCGGATCCGCTCGGAAGTGGATTTCAAATTATCCAATCGTTACTCGCAATTGGACCTGGTGGTTTATTTGGGCTTGGACTTGGACAAAGTAGACAAAAATTTCTTTATTTACCTGAACCACAAACAGACTTTATATTTGCAATCTTATCCGAGGAATTAGGTTTTATTGGTGGTTCATTTGTGTTATTATTATTTAGTCTATTATTATGGCGTGGGATTCGTATAGCATTAGGAGCGCCAGATTTATATGGTACGTTTTTAGCAGTAGGTATTGTGGCGATGATTGCGATTCAAGTAATGATTAATGTTGGTGTTGTAACAGGACTGATGCCTGTTACCGGTATTACTTTGCCATTTTTAAGTTATGGTGGATCAAGTTTGACCTTAATGTTAATGGCAGTAGGTGTATTATTGAATATAAGTCGCCATTCTCGCTATTAAACCCTGTTTAAAAGACAGGGTTTTTCGTGTGTGTGTGAAAATACAATATGTATATAGAAATAAATACGATTGAATAAGAACAGGGAAGTGGAGGAATCAGTAGTGCGAGTATTAGTAAGTGGTGGGGGTACTGGAGGACATATTTATCCAGCTCTTGCTTTAATTAGAGAAATAAAAAAACTAAATCCGGAAGCAAGATTTTTATACATTGGTACAGAGAATGGATTAGAGAGTACCATCGTACCGAAAGCGGGTATTCCGTTCCAATCTATTGTTATAAGTGGATTTAAACGAAAAATATCTCTTGATAATGTAAAAACAGTGATGCGTTTCCTAAAAGGTGTTCAAGATAGTAAACGATATATTCGTCGTTTTAACCCTGATATTGTGATTGGTACGGGTGGATACGTATGTGGGCCAGTTGTATATGCTGCGGCTAAATTAGGTATTCCGACTATTGTCCATGAACAAAATAGTGTACCTGGTGTAACGAATAAATTTTTAAGTCGTTATGTCGATAAAGTTGCAGTTTGTTTTGAAGCAGCTGCAGAATATTTTCCACAGTCAAAAGTGGTTATGACAGGTAATCCACGTGCATCAGAAGTAATGGACCAAAATGGAATGAAAGGAAAACGTTCGGTAGGACTATCCCTTTCTAAAAAATCCGTGCTTATTTTTGGTGGGAGCCGCGGGGCTAGACCGATTAACGATGCTTTTGTAGAAGCGATTGAACAATTTGGGAATAAAAGTTACGAAGTATTATATGTAACAGGCGAAGTACATTATGATAAAGTTATGGAAGCCGTGAAACAAAAAGGGAATCCGAATAATGTTATTATTAAACCTTTTATTCATAATATGCCAGAGGTACTGACGGGTGTAGATCTTGTTGTTTCAAGGGCAGGGGCTACAACGCTTGCAGAATTAACAGCGTTAGGAAAGCCGAGTGTATTAATTCCAAGTCCGTACGTAACAAATAACCATCAAGAAAAAAATGCACGATCAGTTGTTGATAAAGGAGCAGCTAAAATGCTACTTGAAAAAGATTTAACATCTGAAACGCTTATTCGTGACATTGATGAGATTTTATTGGATACACAAACATTACAAAATATGAAACTGGCTACTAAGCAACTTGGTATTCCAGATGCAGCAAATAAGCTATATGAAGTAATGAACAAGCTTATTAAAAAATAACATTAGGTGAACGCCCTGCATATTACTGTAATAAGGAGACTTGATATGGGGGAGATTGTCTATGGAACAATTAGTAAAAGAGCTTTTAGAAGCAAATGTTGGTCGCGTGTTAGTTAATGAACCGTTAGCGCGTTACACGACTATGAAAATAGGCGGACCAGCTGATATTTTAATTGTACCAAAGCATGTTGCTGGTATTGAGAAGACTCTAGAGTTAGTAAAGAGGTACAAGACAGGGTGGACTGCAATTGGTCGTGGTTCAAATCTTCTCGTATCTGATCAAGGTATAGAAGGTGTGGTTATTCGTTTAGGAGAAGGATTAGACCATTTAGAAGTCGAAAAACATAGAGTAAGAGTAGGTGCTGGATATCCCCTTATTAAATTGTCAACTTTACTTAGTCGACAGGGATTAGCGGGCCTGGAATTTGCAAGTGGTATTCCAGGAAGTGTTGGCGGTGCAGTGTATATGAATGCAGGCGCTCATAAGTCCGACATATCGAGTGTATTAACGAAAGCTCGTATTTTGTTTGACAATGGAACAATTAATTGGTTGACGAATACCGAAATGGGCTTTTCTTATCGCACATCTGTATTGCAAATGAAACGCCCTGGTATTGTTTTGGAAGCTGAATTCCAATTGGAGGTAGGCGAACGCGAGGGAATTGTAAGAAGCATGCAAAAGAATAAAGAGTATCGCCGTGAAACGCAGCCTTGGAATCACCCTTGTGCAGGAAGTATATTTCGAAATCCAGTCCCCTATTTTGCAGGAGATTTAATAGAAAAATCAGGGCTTCGTGGTTATACAATAGGTGGAGCTCAAATTTCTGAAATGCATGGGAATTTTATTGTTAATACTGGTGTGGCCTCAGCGCAAGATGTATTAGACTTAATCGCATTGGTAAAGCGTACAATTAAAGATAAATTTGGTGTTGATATGCATACAGAAGTAGAAATAATTGGAAGATAACGGTTGTTCGTTCCGCTCATTATCATTTATGTTATAATAAGAAGATAAGAACGGCATGAGGAACATGCCGTTCTTTATGTTACATAGGGGGATCGTACATGAAAAATAGTAAAGTGATTAAACTACAAGATCGTGTACCAAAATTAAAGAATCAAAATAAAAAAAATAAGAAACCTGTTAATCATCGGTTAATTTTATACATATCGATTTTATTTTTATTAGTACTCTTTTTAATTTATTTTCGGTCTCCGCTTAGTAATATAAAAAAGATAAGTGTCTTTGGAAATCATTATATGACAGATGAACAAGTTATGAAGGAATCAGGTGTGACATATGATACGAGTTATTTCCGAGTAACAGCACATAAAGCAGAAGAAAACTTAACGAAACGAAAAGAAATTAAAGAGGTAAATGTAAAAAAACGTTTCCCAAACAAAATTGATGTTCATATCGAAGAATATTTAACAATTGGCTATATAAACAAAGATGGGAAATTACAACCGTTATTAGAAAATGGGAAAACACTCGATGTACTTCCGAACGGAAAGCTTCCAGTTGCAGCACCAATTTTTGAACCATTT
Source organism: Bacillus sp. FSL R12-0074 (assembly GCF_038005725.1). Taxonomy (NCBI): domain Bacteria; kingdom Bacillati; phylum Bacillota; class Bacilli; order Caryophanales; family Bacillaceae; genus Bacillus; species Bacillus sp. FSL R12-0074. Next base: position 3,863,847 of record NZ_JBBOTR010000001.1, on the reverse strand, counting down.
AAAGAGGAAAAAATGAAGGAATTAATTGCAGAACTAGAAAAATTAACGCCAACTATTTTAAGGTCTATTTCTGAAATTCGTTATACACCAACGAACGCAAATGAAGATCATCTTACTTTATATATGAATGAAGGATATGAAGTGAGCACCACTATTCAAAATTTCGCAAAGCGAATGGAAGCTTATCCACTTATTTTAAAAACAATTGAACCTGGTAAGAAGGTTTTAATTGACTTAGAAGTGGGTGCATATACGAAGGAACTAGGTGCTGAAGAAAAGAAAGAATAGAATGATAGTTTTTACTGCGTTATTACGTATGAAATGAAACAAACGTTCTTTTATATGGATGCTAATTTGCAAGAATGCTTAATTTGATGAAAAAAATGTAAATTTTCTTAGATTCATACTAGGATTGGTACAAGTTTCACTTTTCTACAAGTACATCTTAGTGTAGACTTATACTTGGCGGTAATCTTTACACTTGAAATATAATTATTTCAAGATAGAGCAGTTATTCACAGGTTACTGCGATATTCTTAAATGAATGTTAAATAAAAATAAGAAAAATATAGGGTTAAAAAAGGGAAACGTACAAAGACGTTGAATATTTTTCTTATAAATAGTAAAGTTGCGATTGTTGTTCCATATATTGAGTTGTATGGTATAAATAAAGAAGGAGGTGCCAAAGAATGAACAGCAATGAAATATATGTTAGTCTTGACATCGGTACATCCAATGTTAAAGTCATCATTGGTGAAATGGTTAATGATAGCTTAAACATTATTGGTGTTGGAAACGTAAAATCAAATGGGTTGAAAAAGGGATCGATAGTTGATATAGATGAAACTGTTCGATCAATTAAAAAAGCAATTGAACAAGCTGAGCGCATGGTGGGTATCCACATTGAGCAAGTTGTAGTAGGTGTCAATGCAAACCAGGTACAGTTGCTCCCGTGTCACGGAGTAGTCGCTGTTTCAAATGAAGATCGTGAAATCGGGAATGAAGATGTCTTACGCGTTCTAGATGCAGCGCAAGTTGTGTCAATTGCTCCTGAACGTGAATTTATTGATGTGGTACCTCGACAGTTCATTGTAGACGGTCTTGACGAGATTAACGATCCACGCGGGATGATCGGTGTAAGATTAGAAATGGAAGGTACACTTATTACAGGCTCGAGAACTTTACTACATAACCTACTTCGTTGTGTAGAAAAAGCAGGTCTTGAAATTGTTGATATTTGTCTGCAACCTTTAGCGGCAGCGACAGTTGCGTTATCTTCGGATGAAAGAAATAGAGGGGTAGCCCTTGTTGATATGGGCGGAGGATCTACAACCTTATCTATTTTTAAAGATGGAGAGTTGCAAGCAACGAGCGTATTGCCATTAGGTGGAGATCATATAACGAAGGATATAGCGATTGGGCTGAAAACTTCAACAGAAAATGCAGATCAAATTAAGCTGAAATATGGACATGCTTTTTATGATACAGCATCTGAAGAAGAGATGTTTACGGTTCCTATTATGGGAAGCGATCAAACAGAACAATATTCTCAGTTGGAATTATCGGATATAATAGAGGCTCGTGTAGAGGAAATTTTAATGTTTGTTCAAGATGAAGTGCATAAGTTAGGAGTAAAGCAAGCTGCTTCTGGATATGTACTAACTGGTGGGATAGCTTCTATGCCAGGTGTTCTTGATCTTGCATACGATATTTTACATGAAAATGTTCGTATAGCAACTCCTGATTATATTGGTGTTCGTGAGCCTCAATATACAAGTGGAGTTGGATTAATTAAACATTCTTATCAAAAAGCTAAATTACGTGGGAAAAATGTGCAGGAAAAGCAAGAACATTTTGAACCAGTACCAGCACCAATGCCGGTACAACAGCAACCTGCGAAACAAAAAACTCGTAATCAAAACAATACTAATCAAAATGATGACCGCATGATGTCAAAAGTAAAACGTGCATTCCGTTATTTATGGGATTAAAATTGGACACGAAAAATGAGGTTCTAGGGGGATTTCGACATGTTAGAGTTTGATACTACTCAAGATCAATTAGCGAATATAAAAGTTATCGGTGTCGGCGGTGGCGGAAACAATGCTGTAAACCGTATGATTGAACACGGTGTACAAGGTGTAGACTTTATCGCTGTGAATACTGATGCACAAGCATTAAATCTATCAAAAGCTGAAACGAAAATGCAAATTGGTGGAAAATTAACGCGTGGACTTGGTGCAGGCGCAAACCCTGAAGTAGGGAAAAAAGCTGCAGAAGAAAGTAAAGAACAGATTCAAGAAGCGCTTCGTGGCGCGGATATGGTCTTCGTAACTGCTGGTATGGGCGGCGGAACTGGAACTGGTGCAGCTCCAGTTGTTGCTCAAGTTGCAAAAGAACTAGGCGCGTTAACAGTTGGTGTTGTAACACGTCCATTTACATTTGAAGGGCGTAAACGTGCAACTCAAGCTGCATCTGGTATTGCGTCATTTAAAGAAAATGTAGATACACTTATCGTAATTCCAAATGATCGCTTATTAGAGATTGTTGATAAAAATACGCCAATGTTAGAAGCGTTCCGTGAAGCAGATAACGTATTACGTCAAGGTGTTCAAGGTATTTCTGATTTAATTGCTACACCAGGTCTAATTAACTTAGACTTTGCAGACGTAAAAACAATTATGTCTAATAGAGGTTCTGCTTTAATGGGTATCGGTTCTGGTAATGGTGAAAATCGTGCTGCTGAAGCTGCGAAAAAAGCGATTTCTAGTCCATTACTAGAAACATCTATTGATGGAGCTCAAGGTGTTATTATGAACATTACGGGCGGCGCAAACTTAAGTTTATATGAAGTACAAGAAGCAGCAGACATTGTAGCTTCGGCTTCGGATCCAGAAGTAAATATGATCTTCGGTTCTGTTATTAATGAAGGATTAAAAGATGATATCGTTGTCACTGTAATTGCAACTGGTTTTGATGATAGTGCTTCGACACAACCACCAAAACCAATTATCCGTCCGACTGCGAATCACACGCAACAGCAACAACAACCAGTAGCTCAACCTTCAAAACAACGTGAGGTTAAGCGTGAAATGAAACGTGAAGAGCCGGTTGTGCATGATCGTCATACTGATTCAGATGACATCGATATTCCAGCATTCTTACGTAACCGTCGTAGACGATAAAAGAAAAGGAGCTTTCATGCTCCTTTTTTTTGTTGTCTAAATGGAAAAGATTTGCTAAGCAGATCTTTTTTTATTATTTTGCATATGGAGAGCCCAGTCCTATTTTTAAACCATAAGCTGTGATAAATAAATTGAAACTTTAATTAGTCGGGGGTGTTCATCCAAAAATGATTGTTAGCCCGACTCCCACTTAACTTCTGTACTTTTTTATAGCTGAATTTTGAGGCAGGGTCTTACTGCCAGCAAATAGCAAGATAAACTTTGTATATATATAATTCAATTATTATGTATACAAGTAAAAAATTTATATTATTCTATGAAAAATACACTTTTATTTTTTACCGACAGATTATGTCTAGAAATCACAAAATAACAAAAAAATCCCTCCACCAATTGACACACTTTCCTATTGGATATGCATTATACTAGTCTCAACTTAAAAAAAGAGGTGAATTGTTTGGTTGTTTACGCCGACATCGTTTGGTTGTTAAACGCCTGCATTGATTTTCTTTTACTTTTATTAACAGCCACCGTGTTAAAAAAGAGAATCAAAAGATGGAGGCTTGTGTTAGGGGCATTTATAGGTTCAACTATTGTTATTTTCGCCTTTACGCCTTTTGCTTCTATGATGACACATCCAATTATGAAACTATTGTACTCGTTACTTATTGTGTATACAGCATTTGGGTTTTCGACATTTAGAAATTATACACAAACTGTTTTTACTTTCTATTTTGTAACCTTTATGGTTGGTGGAGGATTAATTGGAACGCATTACTTTTTGCAAACGAACGAAATGGTAAATGGATTAGTTCAATCTAAATCAGTTTCTTACGGTGATCCAATTAGTTGGGTATTTGTTATTTTTGGTTTTCCAGTAATTTATTATTTTTCTAAAAAGCGTATAGAAAGCGTAGAGGTCACAAAGATACACTATGATCAAATCGTGAAAGTGGAAATTCAATTAGCTGGAGAGGAACTAGAATTAGCAGGTCTAATTGATAGTGGGAACCAACTTTATGACCCGTTAACGAAAACACCCGTTATGATTATGCATATTTCATCATTAGAACATTGTTTGCCAGCTTGGTTAACAGAACAAATTTATTCCAAAACAGAAATTCCTCAAATACCAGAAAATGATTCTGGATGGGCGACGAAACTACGTTTAATTCCTTTCCGAGCAGTAGGAGTAGAGAATCAATTTTTATGGGCAATTAAGCCAGATTGTGTGCGAGTTTATCATGAAGGTAGTTCGGTTGTTGTAAACAAAGTACTGATTGGATTAAATACACAACAATTATCTACTAATGGAGAGTATCAATGCATTGTACATCCGAAAATGTTGATTTCGCAAAAGATGGTAATTGCTTAATTATGAGAGGCGGGATAATATGGTGAAATTTAAATTTTATTTGGTATACCTTTGGTATAAAGTATTGCTGAAATTAGGAATTAAGACCGATGAAATTTATTATATTGGTGGAAGTGAAGCATTGCCACCGCCGTTAACGAAAGAAGAAGAGGCAGTTCTTTTGAATAAATTACCAAATGGAGATCAAGCTGCGAGGTCGATGCTTATTGAACGTAACCTAAGGCTTGTTGTATATATAGCAAGAAAATTTGAAAATACAGGGATCAATATTGAGGATTTGATTAGTATAGGAACAATTGGTCTTATTAAGGCAGTGAATACATTTAATCCAGAAAAGAAAATTAAATTAGCAACATATGCATCTCGTTGTATAGAAAATGAAATTTTAATGCATTTGCGTCGAAATAATAAAAATCGTTCGGAAGTTTCTTTTGATGAACCGCTTAACATTGATTGGGACGGAAATGAACTGTTATTATCAGATGTTTTAGGTACAGATGATGACATTATTACAAAAGATTTAGAAGCTACTGTAGATCGTCATCTTTTAATGAAAGCATTGCATCAATTAAATGACCGTGAAAAACAAATTATGGAGCTTCGGTTTGGACTCGCTGGTGGCGAAGAGAAGACACAAAAAGATGTGGCTGATATGCTTGGAATTTCACAGTCTTATATTTCTCGTTTGGAAAAAAGAATTATAAAAAGATTACGAAAAGAATTTAATAAAATGGTGTGAAGAATAAGACCAGTCGGTATCTAGACTGGTCTTATTCTTTTTTTTTGCATTAGGAAATATGATATTTGTGAAAAATGATAGAAAAACCGTATGCATAAAATCCCCTTCAAAGGAAATACTTTACACTGTACAGCAACTCCCGATAGGAGGGAACACTTTGACGAGAAACAAAGTAGAAATTTGCGGTGTTGATACAGCTAAACTTCCAGTACTAAAAAATGAAGAGATGCGTAAATTATTTCGTGAAATGCAAAGTGGAGAGATAAGCGCCAGAGAGAAATTAGTGAATGGAAACTTACGTCTTGTACTGAGCGTCATCCAAAGATTTAATAACAGAGGAGAATATGTTGATGATTTATTTCAAGTTGGTTGCATTGGACTTATGAAATCCATTGATAACTTTGATTTAGGCCAAAATGTAAAGTTTTCAACGTATGCTGTGCCGATGATTATTGGAGAAATACGCAGATATTTGCGTGATAACAATCCAATTCGTGTATCTCGCTCATTACGAGATATTGCGTATAAAGCGTTGCAAGTAAGAGAAAAATTGATTGCTGAAAATTCAAAAGAACCAACAGCAATGGATATTGCGAAAGTTCTTGAAGTGACACATGAAGAGATTGTTTTTGCACTAGATGCGATTCAAGATCCGGTTTCATTATTTGAACCGATTTATAACGATGGAGGAGATCCTATCTTTGTTATGGATCAATTAAAGGATGAAAAACAAAAGGACGAGCAGTGGGTTGAAGAACTGGCGTTGAAAGAAGGAATGAAGCGTTTAAATGATCGTGAAAAAATGATTATTCGAAAACGTTTCTTTCAAGGAAAGACACAGATGGAAGTTGCCGAAGAAATTGGGATTTCTCAAGCGCAAGTATCACGTTTGGAGAAGTCTGCTATTAAGCAAATGAATAAGACGATTCAAGGATAAGGACCTCACCAGTTATGGTGAGGTCTTTTTTATATATAATATTTTGCGCTCATAGTAGATTGGGTAGGTTCATATAATGAAAATAAAATGGGTGTTCTATTAGTAGCGGTTATATACTGTTTATCCGCTTCGAAATTAGGCTGAAGTAAAAAGTTAGATGGAAGCGGGACTGCCCGTAAAAGTCCGATTGGCATGGGTTAATAATCAGTAGGGATGGGGATAATCCCACTGATTAAGGTTTCACTTTATTTGAGAGCGTACTTACGATTCATGATATAAGGGAGAGGATGAATATGATACGGATTTCGGAGTTTCAAATGAAGGATGTTGTAAATGTTTCAGATGGAAAGAGGCTTGGGAATATTGGAGATATTGATATTGATATAGACACAGGAAAGATTAGGGCGGTTATTATTTCTAAGCAGGCACGAATGCTTGGACTCTTTGGGAAGGAAGTAGAATTTGTGATTCCTTGGGAGCAAATTATGAAAATTGGAGAAGATGTCATACTTGTAAAAGTAGATCATGTTAATTCTGTAACAGAATCAATACAAACACCGACAATTTCATAAAGAATATTACAAATTCCTCTTTTTTTTCTGTTGTCATTATGAAAAAATAAAAGTATGGTAAAATAGACAGGAAGTACCATACTTTTTTCTGTTATTTTAATTAAAAGGAGTCGCTTTATGAGAGAACCATTTAAATATGCGGACGGTATACTGTATTTACAAGCGTGGAAAGAACTTGGAAACATTACTGTTGGATTTACGACAAAAGATGGTGGAGTAAGTACAGGCTCCTTTCATGCGATGAATTTAGGATTACATGTGAATGATATCGTGGAGAATGTTCATGAAAACAGACGCATTTTAGCGAATAAGTTACAAAAACCATTAGAAAAATGGATTTGCTCTGAACAAGTTCATGACCATCATGTTGAGAAAGTAGGACTGCAAGAAAAAGGGAAAGGCGTTTATTCATATGAAGACGGTATTCCAAAAACGGATGGCATTTATACGACTAACAAAGATGTTCTCTTAACATCTTGTTACGCTGATTGTGTTCCGCTCTATTTTTATGCACCATCACATGATATGATAGGACTTGCGCATGCTGGGTGGAAAGGGACTGTAACAGAGATTGCGAAAGAAATGATTCAAAAGTGGAATGCAGAAGGTGTTTCAAGTGATGAAATTCATGTCGCAATTGGTCCTGCAATCGGATCATGTTGTTATGTTGTTGATGATCGTGTATTAACAGCAGCACAGCAAGTAGTAAACGGATCTGTTCCTCATAAAGTAATTTCTGATGGTCAGTATGCAATTAATTTAAAAGAAGTTAATCGTATATTATGTGTACAAGCAGGCATAAAAGAAGAACATATTGTAATGTCATCTCTTTGTACAAGCTGTGAAGAACAATTATTTTTCTCTCATCGTCGTGATCAAGGTAAGACGGGGAGAATGTTGAGTTTCATAGGTTTTAAGGAGGAGTGAAGTAAGTGACAGTGCAAGGGAATTTAGCAGATGTAAACGAAGTAATTAAAGAATCTTGTGTACGAGCTGGACGTTCGATGAAAGATATTAAGCTCGTTGCAGTTACAAAAACTGTAGGGATTGAAAAAACAAGCGAAGTAATTGAAACAGGAATTATTGATTTAGGTGAAAATAGAAATGAAGGTTTCTTACAAAAATACGAGCATTTCGGTTCAAAAGTGAATTGGCATTTTATTGGATCATTGCAAACGAGAAAAGTAAAAGAAATCATTAATGAGATTGATTACTTACATTCATTAGATCGTCTTTCGCTTGCAAAAGAAATTCAAAAACGTGCTGATAAGAAAGTTAAATGCTTTATTCAAGTGAAAACATCATCTGAAGAATCAAAGCAAGGATTGGCGATAGAAGAAACAATTTCTTTTATTCAAAGTTTGCAAGAATTGGATAAGATTGAAGTGGTAGGATTAATGACAATGGCTCCGTTTACAGGAGAAGAGGAAGAGATTCGTCGCTGCTTTAAGGAATTGCGCATGCTACAAACAGAGGTGCAGGAGCTAGAATTATTACATGCACCATGTAAAGAATTATCAATGGGAATGTCAAATGATTACACGATTGCAATTGAGGAAGGCGCTACATATATTCGTTTGGGAACGGTTTTAGTAGGAAAAGCGTAGGAGGAAGGAGAAAGTTATTATGAGTTGGTCAAAAGTAAAATACTTCTTTTTTGACACACCGGAAGAAAAAGAAGCAGCTCAATATAGTTATGAAAAGGAGCAAACAGACATGAAAAAGCAACAAGATCCCCCAGAACAACAAGATGTTCCGTTTGCGAAAGTGCAACCGAAGCAAAATGTAGTGAGTATTGAAACAGCGAAGCAATCTTCAAAAGTTGTTTTACTAGAACCACGTACATATTCGGAAGCGCAAGGCATTTCGGATCACTTAAAAGGTAGACGAGCTGTTGTAATTAATTTGCAAAGAATGTCTACAGATCAAGCTGTACGTATCGTTGACTTTTTAAGTGGTACTGTATACGCTTTAGGCGGGGATATTCAAAAAATAGGCCCGAAAACATTTATGTGTACACCTGAAAATGTTGATATCGTTGGTGCGATTTCAGAGTTATTCGGTGAAGAAGAAGAGACAAATATAAAGAGGTGGTAATACGCCATGACAACAGTTTTAACAGTGTTACTTACTGCTATCGAGATTTACTCGTGGGCACTAATTATTTACATTCTCCTATCATGGTTTCCTGGCGCAAAGGAATCAGCTTTTGGAGATTTTCTTGCGCGTATTTGCGAACCGTATTTAGAGCCGTTTAGGAGGTTTATTCCACCATTTGGTATGATTGATATTTCTCCACTTGTTGCTATTGTTGCCTTGAAACTTGCTAGAGGTGGTTTAGTGAGTTTATTCAACTATTTTTTATAGTGTGAGGTTAAATACATGAGCATCTATGAGCATTTTAGACCTGATGAAGAGGTCTTTGTGGATAAAGTATTAGAGTGGAAACAGGCTGCTGAGTACCATCAAGTCAAGTTAACAGATTTTCTTGATCCAAGACAGCAACAAATTGTTTCTATGGTAATAGGGCAAGGAGATGTAGCTGTACGGTTTGATGGTGCGATGCCTGAAGCCGAACGGAAAAGAGCACTAATTTATCCAGATTATCTAGAATTAAATGAAGAGGAATTTCAAGTAGAAGTATTAGAAATTGACTATCCTTCCAAGTTTTTTACGCTAGAACATAGGCAAATATTAGGTGCATTCATGTCGCTTGGTTTAACAAGGGAAAAATGTGGTGATATTTTGCTTCAAGAAGACCGTGCCCAAATTGCAGTTGCCAAAGAAGTTGTATCGTATATTGAAATGAACTTACAATCAGTAGGGAAAATGAAAGTCACACTCTCTCCTATACAAGTAGAGAAAATTTTGCGTGTAGGTGAAAAATGGGGAGAAAAATCTGGGACTGTTTCGTCACTTCGTCTAGATGTTTTATTAGCTGAAATGCTACATATATCTAGGCAGAAGGTACAGCCTCTTATAAAAGGTGGCTTAGTAAAAGTCAATTGGAAAACAGTAGAGCAAACTTCGTATGAATGTTTTCCGGGGGATGTTTTCTCGGTTAGAGGGTATGGACGAAGTAAATTATTTTCTGTAGAAGGTAAAACGAAGCGCGACAAATGGAGAGTTTTGTATGGTATACTAAAATGATTGGTTTTTTAGAAGGAAATTCTCTTATTTTGTCGAAGAAAAGATATAGTTGAAAGAGGAAATTTAGATAACTACTTGGAGGTGGCGTTGTGCCGTTAACACCATTAGATATTCATAACAAAGAATTTGGTCGCGGGTTTCGTGGCTACGATGAAGATCAAGTAAATGAGTTTCTTGATCAAATCATCAAAGATTATGAATTAGTCATTCGTGAGAAAAAAGCTTTAGAAGAAAAGGTTGCACAATTAGAAGGAAAGTTAGATCATTTTTCTAATATTGAAGATACGCTGAACAAATCTATCATTGTCGCACAAGAAGCTGCTGAAGAAGTGAAGCGTAATGCACAAAAAGAAGCAAAATTAATTGTACGTGAAGCAGAAAAAAATGCAGATCGTATCATTAATGAAGCGTTAGTGAAATCAAGAAAAGTTGCTTTTGATATTGAAGAGTTGAAGAAACAAGCGAAAGTATTCCGAACTCGTTTCCGTATGTTATTAGAAACACAACTTGAAATGTTAAACAACGATGATTGGGATAAACTAATTGAATTAGAAGACGAAGTGGACGAACTGTTGAAAAAAGAAGAAACAGTGTAAGCTTGACGTTTTTCTCATTATTACATATAATTTTAAACAGCATATTTATTAAGAAAAACGAAGATAGGGATAAGTACCTTTTTCATACCTTATATAGCGAACTGAGGATGGTGTAAGCTCAGGATAAGGAGATAATGGGAATATCACCCTGGAGTTCCGCGCTGAACAAATTTAGTAAGCGTAGGCGTATATTCGCGTTAAGAATATAAAGAGGACCTTATGCATTTGTATATGGTCTACTAGGGTGGTACCGCGGGAGACTTTCTCGTCCCTTTTTGGGGATGAGAGGTCTCTTTTTTATTCCCTTTTTTAAGGTCTGTCGTTTATATATTTAAGGAGGAATTGAGCATGGAGTACAAAAATACATTACTAATGCCAAAAACAGAATTCCCGATGCGTGGGAATTTACCGAAACGTGAGCCTGCAATGCAAGAAAAATGGGCTGAAATGAATATTTATGAAAAGGTACAAGAACATACGAAAGGCCGTCCTTTATTTGTACTACATGATGGACCTCCATATGCAAATGGTGACATCCATATGGGACACGCACTAAATAAAGTGTTAAAAGACTTTATTGTTCGTTTTAAATCAATGACTGGATACTGTGCACCATATGTACCAGGTTGGGATACACACGGTTTACCAATTGAGCAAGCTTTAACAAATAAAGGTGTAAAGCGTAAAGAAATGACAGTTGCTGAGTTCCGTAAGTTATGTGCAGAGTATGCATATGAGCAAGTGGAACGTCAACGTGAACAATTTAAGCGTTTAGGTGTACGTGCAGATTGGGATAATCCATATATTACTTTAGAGCCAGCTTATGAAGCACAACAAATTAAAGTGTTTGGTGACATGGCGAAAAAAGGTTATATCTATAAAGGACAAAAACCAGTTTACTGGTCTCCAACAAGTGAATCAGCTTTAGCAGAAGCTGAAATTGAATATCAAGATAAAAAATCAGCATCTATTTACGTAGCATTCCCTGTAAAAGATGGAAAGAACGTATTAGAAGGTGATGAGAAATACATTATTTGGACAACAACGCCTTGGACGTTACCTGCAAACTTAGGTATTTCTGTTCACCCAGAACTTGAATATGCTATTGTGAAAGTAAATGATGAGAAATATATCATCGCTTCTGAACTATTTGAGACAGTTGCAAAAACGTTAGAGTGGGAAAATGCTGAAGTTGTGAAAACGGTAAAAGGTAGCGAACTTGAGTATACAGTTGCAAAACATCCATTCTACGATCGTGACTCATTAGTTATGCTAGGAGAGCACGTAACAACAGATGCAGGTACAGGTTGTGTTCATACAGCACCAGGACACGGGGAAGATGACTTCGTTGTTGGTAAAAAGTATGGCTTAGAAGTACTTTGCCCAGTTGATGATAAAGGTGTATTAACAAATGAAGCACCTGGATTTGAAGGCTTATTCTATGATAAAGCTAACAAGCCAATTACGGAAAAATTAGAAGAAGTAGGCGCGTTACTGAAACTAACATTCATTACGCATTCATACCCACATGATTGGAGAACGAAAAAACCAATTATTTTCCGTGCGACAGCGCAGTGGTTTGCATCTATTGAAGCGTTCCGTAAAGAATTATTAGAAGCTGTTGCGGAAACAAAATGGGTACCAGCATGGGGAGAAACTCGTCTTCATAATATGGTTCGTGATCGTGGTGACTGGTGTATTTCTCGTCAGCGTGCATGGGGTGTGCCAATTCCTGTATTCTATGCAGAAAATGGTGATCCAATTATTACAGATGAAACAATTAATCATGTAGCAGATTTATTCCGTGAGCACGGTTCTAACGTATGGTTCGAGCGTGAAGCGAAAGATTTATTACCAGAAGGATTTACACATACAGGTAGCCCAAATGGTGAATTCCGTAAAGAAACAGACATCATGGATGTATGGTTCGATTCAGGTTCTTCTCACCAAGCGGTATTAGAAGAGCGCGAAGACTTACAACGTCCAGCTGATTTATATTTAGAAGGATCTGACCAGTATCGTGGTTGGTTTAACTCTTCATTATCAACAGCAGTTGCTGTAACTGGTAAAGCTCCGTATAAAGGCGTACTAAGCCATGGTTTCGTACTAGATGGTGACGGACGTAAAATGAGTAAGTCGATTGGAAACATCGTCGTACCGAAGAAAATTATGGATCAATTAGGCGGAGACATTTTACGCTTATGGGTATCTTCTGTTGACTATCAATCTGATGTACGTATTTCAGATGATATTTTAAAACAAGTAGCAGAAGTGTATCGTAAAATCCGTAACACATTCCGTTTCTTATTAGGAAACTTAGATGATTTTAATCCAAGTGAAAATACAGTAGCGGTAGCTGAACTTCGTGAAGTAGATCGTTACATGTTAGTGAAGTTAAATGACTTAATTACAAAAGTAAAAGATGCATATGAAACATATGACTTTGCTGCTGTATATCATGCAATTCACAACTTCTGTACAATTGATCTAAGTTCATTCTACTTAGACTTTGCAAAAGACATTTTATACATTGAAGGTGCAGATCACGCGGATCGTCGTGCAATTCAAACTGTATTATATGATGTTCTTGTTGCATTAACGAAACTTGTAACGCCAATCTTACCTCATACAGCTGATGAAGTATGGCCATATGTTCCTGGTGCAGAAGAAGAAAGCGTACAGTTAACTAATATGCCAGAAGCTACAGAAGTAGAGGGTTCAGAAGCGTTAAGAGCAAAATGGGATGCATTTATGACATTACGTGATGACGTTTTAAAAGCGTTAGAAGTAGCTCGTAATGAGAAAGTAATTGGTAAGTCATTAAATGCGAGCATTACGCTATATCCGACTGCAGAAATGAAGGCTATGTTAGAGTCTATTAGCGAAGACTTAAAGCAATTATTCATCGTCTCTGAGTATAAACTTGGTGGTACAATTGAAGAAGCGCCAACAGAAGCACCAAAGTATGAGCATACAGCTGTAGTTGTAGCACAGGCGACAGGTGAGACGTGTGAACGTTGTTGGGTTGTTTCAGAAACAATTGGTAAAGATGCAGAGCATGAAACATTATGTGAGCGTTGTGCAACGGTTGTTAAAGAAAATTATGTAAAATAATGAAAAAAAGCTGACTGCTCATAATAGCAGTCAGTTTTTTGTTGATGATATATCGAAATAACTTTCACTCTCTTTCCTATGAAGGAAAAATGTGTGTGAGGTAAGCGTGGAAATTTCGGACACACTAATTGTACATTGCAGCTGGGAGGAATGTACACGTGAATGAAATTTATATGGAAATAAAAGAAGAATTGCAATTGATGAGAAAAGAGTTGCAAGATAGATTGGCGAAAGAAGTAATGCACACATACTATATGGAATTTGGGCAAGAACTTGGATACGAAATAAAGGAAGAGACAAAGAAAAAATTGCTATTACATGATATAAAAGAGGATTTAAAAGATGTAGAACGTGCATTATTTAAAATGGAAATAGATATGTACGGTATTTGTGAAGAAACTGGAAGAGCGATTTCTACAAAACAAATGAAAACAATGCCGACTGCTCGTACTATTCATGAATTTTTCTGTGAAAAGGTAAATGTATGAATACGCACAACGATATTATGTTACCTTTTTTTAATTTATTTTATTCTTCTACAAAGGTTCATTGTGAAAAGGTAGCAGCTATGCTAAAATTTTGAGGTACACTGTCTTTGTGGGGGAAATGAAAATGATATATTATGTAATAGCGTTATTTGTCATTGCCATCGATCAAATATCGAAGTGGCTAATTGTAAAGAACATGGAATTGGGTACGAGCATTCCGATTATCGATAATGTATTATACATAACATCTCATCGAAATAGAGGAGCTGCCTGGGGTATTTTAGAAAATAAAATGTGGTTTTTCTACATTATTACAGTCATTTTCGTAGCATTTATCGTATTTTATATGAAAAAATATGCGAAAACGGACAAGCTTCTAGGTATTTCATTAGGTCTAATTTTAGGCGGAGCAATTGGCAATTTTATTGATCGTGTATTTAGACAAGAAGTAGTGGATTTCATTCACGTGTATATTTTCTCGTACAACTATCCGGTATTCAATATAGCTGACTCAGCATTATGTATTGGAGTTGTATTAATTATTATTCAAACAGTATTAGAAGGAAAGAAAGCGAAGGAGTAATTGAATGAGTGAAGTAGTACAAGTAACAGTTGCAGAAGAACAAAAAAGCGAGCGAATTGATAAATTCGTTGCAGAAATAAACAGTGAATGGTCACGTTCACAAGTGCAGCAATGGATTAAAGATGCTGTTGTTACAGTAAATGGAAAATCAGTTAAAGGGAATTATAAAGTAAAAGGAAATGATGAAATTACAGTAACAATTCCCGAGCCAGAAGAGTTAGATATTCAACCGGAAGATATGAATTTAGAAGTTTATTATGAAGATGCCGATGTACTAGTTGTAAATAAGCCGCGTGGCATGGTAGTACATCCAGCACCAGGGCATACGAAGGGTACGCTTGTAAACGGACTTATGCATCATTGTACAGACCTATCAGGTATTAACGGTGTAATGCGTCCTGGTATAGTACACCGTATTGATAAGGATACATCTGGATTATTAATGGTTGCTAAAAATGATATGGCGCATGAATCACTTGTAAATCAACTTGTAGCAAAAACGGTAACAAGACGTTATAAAGCGATTGTACATGGTGTAATTCCACATGATAAAGGAATAATTGACGCTCCAATTGGTCGTGATAAAAAAGAACGTCAAAGTATGACTGTTGATGAAAATGGTAAGAATGCAGTTACACATTTCCAAGTGTTAGAGCGATTTAAGGATTTCACACTTGTAGAATGCCGCTTAGAAACGGGACGTACACACCAAATTCGTGTTCATATGAAATATATTGGTTATCCACTTGCAGGGGATCCAAAGTATGGTCCGAAGAAAACATTAGATATGAATGGACAAGCACTTCATGCAGGGATTTTAGGTTTCGATCACCCTCGTACTGGTGAATATATTGAGTTTGAGGCACCGATTCCAGAAGTGTTTGAAGAAGCGCTAAATATTTTACGGAAATAGTATTGACAAATCATAAGAAAACTGAGATACTGACAACAGTTAAATAATGATCCTTTAACACAGCCCCGTGAGGTTGAGAAGGTAACGGTTTGAAATACTTAGGGTATGTTGTACCCTTTTTTCAAAAGTCCTCTCGCACACGCTGAGAGGACTTTTTTTATACCATTACTCTCACGCAAGAAAAAAACTTGGAGGTGTAGAGCATGCAAGAGAAAGCTGTCGTTTTAGATGACCAAATGATTCGCCGCGCTTTAACACGAATTAGTCATGAAATCGTGGAACGAAATAAAGGTGTCGATAATTGTGTTCTTGTCGGAATAAAAACACGTGGAATTTTTATTGCACAACGTTTGGCAGAACGAATTGGTCAAATTGAAGGAAAAGAGATGGAAGTAGGAGAGTTAGATATTACGTTGTATCGTGATGATTTAACACTACAATCGAAACATAAAGAACCACTTGTAAAAGGTTCTGATATTCCTGTAGATATTACGAAGAAAAAAGTTATCCTTGTGGATGATGTGTTATATACAGGAAGAACAGTTCGAGCAGCAATGGATGCTCTTATGGATTTAGGTAGACCATCACAAATCCAATTAGCTGTTCTTGTTGATAGAGGTCATCGTGAATTACCAATTCGCGCTGATTATGTAGGAAAGAACATTCCAACATCTAGTGAAGAGCGTATCGAAGTTGATTTGCAAGAGACAGATCAACAAGATCGAGTAAGCATATACGATAAGTAAAGCCCTTTTAAATGTAGTCCTGTGAGGCTGCCAAAGGGTCTTGGCTTTCATATGTCAAATTTGGCATACGAAAGTGTAGGACTCTTTGTGCACAGGCACAAAGAGTTTTTTTATTGCAAAAATCAAAACTGAAGGAGGATGTAACAATGGAGCAAAAGCCAGTGTTAGACATTCATGAAGTACCGAAACCGGGAAAATGGTTATTATTAAGTATACAACATTTGTTCGCGATGTTTGGATCAACAGTGCTTGTTCCGTTTTTAACAGGACTGAATCCATCAGTAGCTTTAATATCAAGTGGATTAGGAACGCTAGCGTTTCTTCTAATAACGAAAGGTCAAGTACCAGCATATTTAGGATCATCATTCGCCTTTATTGCACCAATTATTACAGCAAAAACAGCAGGTGGACCTGGAGCAGCGATGCTTGGAGGAATGCTTGCGGGACTTGTTTACATCTTAATCTCACTCGGAATTAAGAAATCTGGGTCAGAATGGATTATGAAATTACTTCCGCCAATCGTAGTTGGGCCAGTCGTAATGGTAATCGGTTTATCTTTAGCACATACAGCAGTGAACATGGCGATGAACGGTGCGGATGGTAAGTATAGCATTACACACTTTTCAGTAGCATTAGTAACATTAGCAATTACAATCATTTGCTCCATATTCGGGAGAGGATTTTTCAGTATCATACCAGTGCTACTTGGAATCATCGGCGGGTATATATTCGCTTACTTCCAAGGGCTAGTAGATTTAAAGCCAGTAGCTGAGGCAAAATGGTTTGTCATACCAGACTTCACAGTACCGTTTGTAACATATACTCCGGAGTTTTCATGGAAAATTGTACTCTTAATGGTGCCAGTTGCACTTGTAACAATTTCAGAACATATCGGACATCAAATTGTACTTGGAAATGTTATTAAAAGAGATTTAATTGAAAAACCAGGTTTACATCGTTCAATCTTCGGTGATGGGATAGCAACATTGATCGCATCACTAATAGGAGGACCACCGAATACAACGTACGGTGAAAACATCGGTGTGCTAGCAATTACGAGAGCATACAGTGTATACTTATTCATCGGTTCAGCAGTGTTCGCAATCATGTTTGGATTTATCGGGAAGATTTCAGCACTGATTCATTCGATTCCAACACCAGTTATGGGTGGTGTATCAATCTTACTCTTCGGTGTAATCGCATCAAGTGGTTTACGTATGATGGTAGACGATAAAACAGACTTAGGTGACAAACGAAACTTAATGATTGCATCAGTTATACTAGTAATCGGTATTGGCGGAGCGGTACTGCACGTAGGTGAATCGTTCCAAGTAGAAGGAATGGCGCTAGCAGCAATTGTAGGTGTACTATTAAATCTACTACTACCAGAGACAAAACAAACAAATAAAACAAAACAATCTAAGCAGATTGCTTCATAAAAATAACCTTTTAATTCAGTCCTGTGAGATAGAAAAGGGTGGCTACTTTAACGCACCCTAGTCTCAAAGACTAGGGTATTTTTATACAGTTATTGTTATATAAATTCAATGGTGTTATCATAAAAAACAGAAAGATGAGGGATGACGATGAGCCATTTGTTAACGATGAGTGAATTATCGGAACAAGAAATTTCAGAAATCCTAAAAGACGCAGAAGATTTCGCGAATGGAAAAGAGAGAAAAACGACAGAGCAAACATTTGTTGCGAACTTGTTCTTTGAGAATAGTACGAGGACGAGATTTAGCTTTGAAGTTGCTGAGAAGAGATTAGGACTTGAAGTATTAGACTTTTCCGCAGATGCATCTAGCGTACAAAAAGGAGAAACTTTATACGATACGATAAGAACACTAGAATCAATCGGAACAAAAGCGGTAGTCATCCGCCATGAGCAAGATCGTTACTTCGATGAATTAAAAGATCAGGTGAATATCCCAATCTTGAACGCTGGAGATGGATGTGGAAATCATCCAACGCAATGTCTACTCGATCTTCTAACAATTAAACAAGAGTTTGGAAGATTTGAAGGTTTGAAGATTGCAATAGTTGGGGATGTTCGTCATAGCCGAGTAGCACGTTCTAATGCAGAAGCATTAACGAAACTGGGCGCGACAATTTACTTTGCAAGCCCAGAAGAGTGGAAAGATGAAGAGAACACATTTGGAACGTACAAGAGTTTAGATGAACTTGTTCCAGAAGTGGATGTGATGATGTTACTTCGTGTACAACATGAGCGTCATGACCATTATGAAACAGACATTATGAAAGAGTATCACGAGCAACATGGGTTAACAGTTGAAAGAGAAAAACGTATGAAAGAAGGAAGCATTATTATGCATCCAGCCCCTGTAAACCGTGATGTTGAAATTGCGAGTGAACTTGTCGAGTGTGAACGCTCACGCATATTCAAGCAAATGGAAAACGGGGTCTACGTAAGAATGGCTGTACTAAAACGCGCATTACCAAATGTATTAGGAGGAATGAAACATGAATTATTTGTTTAAAAATGGTCGTTATATGAATGCAGAAGGAACAATCGTAGCAACAGATCTTCTCGTACAAGACGGTAAAATTGCGAAGGTAGCAGAAAATATTACGGCAGATAATGCTGAAGTAATCGATGTAAATGGAAAGTTAATCGCACCTGGATTAGTAGATGTACACGTTCATCTTCGTGAACCAGGTGGTGAACATAAAGAAACAATTGAAACAGGAACACTTGCAGCAGCAAAAGGTGGATTTACTACAATTTGCGCAATGCCAAACACACGCCCAGTACCAGATTGTAAAGAACATATGGAAGACCTGCAAAAGCGTATTAAAGAAAAAGCACATGTAAATGTATTACCATATGGAGCAATTACAGTACGTCAAGCAGGTTCTGAAATGACCGATTTTGAAACGTTAAAAGAACTTGGAGCGTTCGCTTTCACTGATGATGGCGTAGGCGTGCAAGATGCAAGCATGATGTTAGCTGCAATGAAGCGTGCATCGAAATTAAATATGGCAGTTGTTGCACACTGTGAAGAGAACACACTTATTAATAAAGGATGTGTACATGAAGGGAAGTTTTCTGAGAAACACGGATTAAACGGTATCCCATCAGTATGTGAATCCGTACATATTGCCCGGGACATCTTACTTGCGGAAGCTGCAAATTGTCACTACCACGTATGTCACGTAAGTACAAAAGGATCTGTACGTGTAATCCGTGACGCGAAACGTGCTGGAATTAAGGTGACAGCAGAAGTAACACCGCATCACTTAGTATTATGTGAAGATGATATCCCATCGGCTGATCCTAACTTTAAAATGAATCCACCGCTTCGAGGAAAAGAAGATCATGCAGCGTTAATTGAAGGACTATTAGATGGAACAATTGATATGATCGCAACTGACCATGCACCGCATACTGCAGAAGAGAAAGCGCAAGGGATTGAAAGAGCACCGTTCGGAATTACTGGTTTTGAAACAGCATTCCCGCTTTTATATACAAACCTTGTGAAAAAAGGAATCATTACATTAGAGCAACTGATTCAATTCTTAACAGAAAAACCGGCTGACACATTCGGTTTAGAAGCAGGGCGCCTAACAGAAGGTAGAAAAGCTGATATTACAATTATCGATTTAGAACAAGAAGAAGAAATTGATCCAACAACATTCTTATCAAAAGGAAAAAACACACCATTCGCAGGTTGGAAATGCCAAGGTTGGCCGGTTATGACAATCGTTGGTGGTAAGATCGCATGGCAAAAGGAGAGTGCATTAGTATGAAAAGACAACTTATCTTAGAAGATGGAACAGTATTAATTGGAAAAGGTTTCGGAGGAGAAATAGAAAAGTCAGGTGAGGTTGTATTTACAACTGGGATGACTGGATATCAAGAAACTTTATCTGATCCATCATACTGCGGTCAAATCGTAACATTTACGTATCCATTAATCGGAAACTACGGCATTAACCGTGATGATTTTGAATCAATTCACCCATCTGTAAATGGTTTAATCGTAAACGAAATTTGTGATCACCCATCAAACTTCCGTAATGAAATTTCGCTAAATGATTACTTGAAAGAAAGAAATATCCCAGGATTAGCAGGAATTGATACGAGAAAATTAACAAGAAAAATTCGTCAATATGGAACTTTACGTGGACGTCTTTGCAATATGGATGTGGATGTAGAGGACATCGTTAGCCAATTGAAAGCAACTGTCTTTACAGATCATGTGAAACGCGTATCAACAAAAGATCCATATCCAAGTCCAGGCCGTGGACACCGAGTTGTACTTGTAGACTTCGGAATGAAACATGGTATTTTACGAGAATTAAATAAGCGTGATTGTGATGTAATTGTTGTACCTTACAATACAACAGCAGAAGAAATTCTACGCCTTAGCCCAGATGGAATTATGTTAAGTAATGGACCTGGGGACCCAAAAGATGTACCAGAAGCAATTGAAATGTTAAAAGAAATTATTGGTAAAGTTCCTTTATTCGGGATTTGCCTAGGACATCAATTGTTCGCCCTGGCATCTGGTGCGAATACAAGTAAGTTAAAATTCGGTCACCGTGGTTTAAATCATCCAGTAAAAAATCTTGCAACTGGAAAAGTAGCAATTACATCTCAAAACCATGGTTACGCAGTAGAAGAAGAATCAGTTGGAAATACAGAACTGGAAATTACACATGTTGCTTTAAATGATGGAACAGTAGAAGGTCTTCGTCATACGAAGTTCCCAGCATTTACAGTGCAATACCATCCAGAAGCTTCTGCAGGACCAGAAGATGCAAATGATTTATTCGAAGATTTCTTAGCAATGATTGAAAACTTCAAGAAAGAAGGGGAAGAGTTATGCCAAAACGCCTAGACATTAACACAATTTTAGTAATCGGATCAGGACCAATTGTAATTGGGCAAGCAGCAGAGTTTGATTACTCTGGTACACAAGCTTGTCAATCTCTTAGAGAAGAAGGTTACAAAGTAATCCTTGTTAACTCTAACCCAGCAACAATTATGACAGATACTGCAACAGCAGATAAAGTATATATAGAACCATTAACATTAGAATTCGTAAGCCGTATCATTCGTAAAGAACGTCCAGATGCACTCCTACCAACATTAGGTGGTCAAACAGGCCTAAACATGGCTGTTGAACTTGCGAAATCAGGCATACTTGAAGAGTGCGGAGTTGAAATTTTAGGAACAAAATTATCAGCAATCGAGCAAGCCGAGGATCGTGATTTATTCCGTACATTAATGCAGGAATTAAATGAACCAATTCCATCTAGCACGATTATTCATACGCTGGAAGAAGCACATGAATTTGTAAAAGAAATTGGTTATCCAGTTATTGTTCGCCCAGCATTTACAATGGGGGGAACAGGTGGCGGAATCTGTAATAATGAAGAAGAACTAATTGAAATCGTATCAGGTGGATTAAAACATAGTCCAGTAACACAATGTTTATTAGAAAAGAGTATTGCCGGTTGTAAGGAAATTGAATATGAAGTAATGCGTGATTCGAATGATAACGCGATTGTAGTATGTAACATGGAAAATATCGATCCGGTTGGGGTTCACACAGGTGATTCTATCGTTGTAGCACCGAGCCAAACATTAAGTGACCGTGAGTATCAAATGTTACGAAACACTTCATTAAGAATTATTCGTGCATTAGGAATTGAAGGTGGATGTAACGTTCAGCTTGCACTTGATCCACATAGCTTCCAATACTATGTAATCGAAGTAAACCCGCGTGTGAGTCGTTCGTCTGCACTAGCATCTAAAGCAACTGGATATCCAATTGCGAAGTTAGCGGCGAAAATTGCAGTCGGTTTAACATTAGATGAAATTATAAACCCAGTAACACAAAAAACATACGCTTGCTTCGAGCCAGCATTAGACTATGTTGTTTCAAAAATTCCACGTTGGCCATTTGATAAGTTTGAATCAGCAAACAGAACACTTGGTACACAAATGAAGGCAACTGGTGAAGTTATGTCAATCGGACGTAACTTAGAACAATCATTATTAAAAGCGATCCGTTCTTTAGAGCTTGGCGTTTATCACCTAGAGTTAGACCACTTAAAAGAGCTTGATAAAGAAACGATGAAAAAGCGTATTATAAAAGCTGATGACGAGCGTCTGTTCGTTGTAGCAGAAGCGATCCGTCAAGGTGTAACGAAAGAAGAAATCAACGAATGGTGTGAAATGGACTTCTTCTTCTTACAAAAAGTTGAAAATATCGTAAACATGGAACGCGAAGTAAAAGCGAATGTAGGAAATATGGAAGTGTTACAATCTGCGAAAGAAATGGGCTTCAGTGACCATTACATCGCCAATGCTTGGAACAAAACAGAGCGTGAAATTTACGATATGCGTAAAGAAAGCAATATGACTCCTGTTTATAAGATGGTAGATACTTGTGCGGCAGAGTTTGAATCTGCAACACCATACTACTACAGCACATATGGTGACGAGAATGAATCGATTGTAACAGATCGTAAGAGTGTAGTTGTACTAGGATCTGGTCCAATCCGTATTGGTCAAGGTGTTGAGTTTGATTATGCAACAGTTCACTCTGTATGGGCAATAAAAGAAGCTGGATATGAGGCAATCATTGTTAATAACAACCCAGAAACAGTTTCAACAGACTTCAGTATTTCTGACAAATTATACTTTGAACCATTAACAATCGAAGATGTAATGCACATTATCGATTTAGAAAAGCCAGAAGGTGTTATCGTCCAATTCGGTGGACAAACGGCAATTAACTTAGCGGCTAAATTAGAAGCACACGGTGTAAAAATCTTAGGAACATCACTTGAAGATTTAGACCGTGCAGAAGATCGTGATAAGTTTGAAGCAGCTTTAACAAAGCTTGGTATCCCGCAACCAGTTGGTAAAACAGCAACGACTGTAGAGCAAGCAGTAGCGATCGCTGACAAAATTGGTTACCCAGTATTAGTAAGACCATCTTACGTACTAGGTGGACGTGCGATGGAAATCGTATATCGTCAAGAAGAATTACTGCACTACATGAAAAATGCGGTTAAAGTTCACGCAGATCACCCAGTATTAATCGACCGTTATATGGTTGGTAAAGAAATTGAAGTAGATGCAATTTCAGACGGTGAGAATGTATTCATTCCAGGTATTATGGAACATATCGAACGCGCTGGAGTTCACTCTGGGGATTCAATTGGAGTATATCCACCACAGAGCTTATCTGAAAAACTAAAAGAACAAATTATTGAACATACAATTGGGCTTGGAAAAGGTTTAAACATTGTTGGATTACTAAACATTCAGTTTGTAGTATTCAAAGATGAAGTGTATGTAATTGAAGTAAATCCACGTGCGAGCCGTACAGTACCATTCTTAAGTAAAATTACAGGCGTACCGATGGCAAATATCGCAACGAAAGTTATTTTAGGTCAAAACCTTGTAGAACAAGGATATGGAACTGGCTATCACCCAGAAGAGAAGGAAGTGTATGTAAAAGCACCGGTATTCTCATTTGCGAAACTACGCTCAGTTGATACAACATTAGGGCCTGAAATGAAATCAACAGGGGAAGTAATGGGTAAAGATTTAACGCTTGAAAAAGCATTATATAAAGGACTTGTTGCTTCAGGAATTAACATTCCAACGCACGGATCAGTAATCATCACTGTAGCGGATAAAGATAAAGAAGAAGCGCTGGAAATTGCAAAACGCTTCCATGAAATCGGCTATAACTTATTAGCAACAGCAGGAACAGCACAATCGCTAACAGAACAAAACATTCCGGTGCAAGTTGTAAACAAAATTGATTCTGAAGACTACAACTTACTTGATATTATCCGTCAAGGGAAAGCGCAGTTTGTAATCAATACATTAACAAAAGGAAAACAACCAGCGCGTGATGGTTTCCGCATTCGCCGTGAATCAGTAGAAAATGGTGTGGCTTGCTTAACATCACTTGATACAACGAGAGCAATCTTGAGAGTATTAGAATCTATGACATTCTCAGCTCATTCAAT
Source organism: Bacillus sp. FSL R12-0074 (assembly GCF_038005725.1). Classification (NCBI taxonomy): domain Bacteria; kingdom Bacillati; phylum Bacillota; class Bacilli; order Caryophanales; family Bacillaceae; genus Bacillus; species Bacillus sp. FSL R12-0074. Next base: position 3,839,427 of record NZ_JBBOTR010000001.1, on the reverse strand, counting down.
GAAAGAAATTACGCAAACGAAGCGTCACGAGGTGGTACATGCATGATGCAAAAGCAAAATATGATCGTCGTTAACCAAAAAGAAATCGCAAAAAACATTTACGAATTAGTGCTTCAAGGGGATTTAGTGCAGCAAATGAACGATCCAGGGCAGTTTGTACACATTAAGGTAGCAGAGGGCATTACGCCCCTTCTGCGCCGCCCAATTAGTATTTGTAATGTCGATCAAGACAAGAACGAATTTACAATGCTATATCGTGCGGAAGGACAAGGGACAAAAACATTAGCGAAAAGAAAACAAGGTGAACTTGTAGATGTGTTAGGACCACTTGGTCATGGATTTCCTGTAGAAGAAGCGGAATCTGGACAAACGGCTCTATTAGTTGGTGGGGGAATTGGTGTACCACCACTATATGAATTGTCACAGCGTCTTGTAGCAAAAGGAGTACGCGTTATTCACATCTTAGGTTTCCAAACGAAAGATGTTGTCTTCTATGAAGAGAAATTCGCAGAACTTGGTGATACGTATGTTGCAACAGTTGATGGTACACATGGTACAAAAGGGTTTGTAACAGATGTAATCGATAGCTATGGAATTGACTTTGACATTCTCTACTCATGTGGACCTTTAGCGATGCTTCGTGCATTAGAAGGACGCTATAAGGAGAGAAAAGCCTACATTTCATTAGAAGAACGTATGGGCTGTGGTATCGGAGCATGTTTCGCATGTGTATGCCATTTGCAAGCAGATCCGAGTGGGCATTCTTACAAGAAGGTGTGTAGCGACGGACCAGTATTTCCAATCGGGGAGGTTGTACTATGAACAGATTGCAAGTTGAATTACCAGGGTTATCATTAAAAAATCCAATCATCCCAGCATCTGGTTGCTTCGGATTTGGTCGTGAGTATGCACAGTTCTATGATTTAAGTGTACTTGGATCAATTATGATTAAAGCGACAACAGAACAACCTCGTTATGGAAACCCAACGCCTCGTGTTGCTGAAACACCAGGCGGAATGCTAAATGCAATCGGGCTTCAAAATCCTGGATTAGAAAAGGTAATGAATTCTGAATTACCTTTTCTCGAGCAATTTGATCTTCCGATTATTGCAAACGTTGCGGGTTCACAAGCTGAGGATTACGTAGCGGTTGCGAAGGCGATTTCAAAGGCACCTAATGTTCATGCGCTAGAATTAAATATTTCTTGTCCAAACGTAAAAACGGGTGGTATCGCTTTTGGTACAAATCCTGAAATTGCTGCTGATTTAACGAAGCGAGTAAAAGAGGTTTCTGAAGTACCGGTATATGTGAAATTGTCACCGAACGTGGCAAACATTGTGGAAATTGCAAAAGCAATTGAAAATGCGGGTGCGGACGGTTTAACGATGATTAATACATTGCTTGGTATGCGTCTAGATTTAAAAACTGCAAAACCAATTTTAGCAAACCGTACGGGCGGACTATCAGGGCCTGCGATTAAGCCAGTAGCAATTCGTATGGTACATGAAGTAAGTCAAGCGGTTAACATTCCGATCATTGGAATGGGTGGTATTGAAACAGCGGAAGATGTAATTGAATTCTTCTATGCGGGCGCAAGCGCGGTCGCAGTTGGAACGGCGAACTTTATCGATCCGTTCGTATGTCCGACAATTATTGAAGAATTACCAGCATTACTAGATGAATTAGGATTTGATCATATTTCGGAATGTCAAGGAAGGAGCTGGAAGCAAACATGTCACAGTCGTTAATCGTTGCACTAGATTTTCCAGGGAAACAAGAGGTAGAACAATTCTTACACTACTTTGAAGGGGAAGAGTTATTTGTCAAAGTTGGTATGGAGTTGTTTTACAAAGAAGGTCCTGCAATTATTACGTACTTAAAAGAAAAAGGACATAAAATCTTCCTAGATTTAAAACTTCATGATATTCCGAATACGGTAAAAAGCGCTATGCGTAGCCTAGCTAGTCTAGATGTAGATATGGTAAATGTTCATGCTGCTGGGGGAAGCAGTATGATGAAAGCTGCGATTGAGGGATTAGAGGAAGGTAAGCAAGAAGGAAAAGAGAGACCGATTTGTATTGCAGTTACACAATTAACAAGCACTTCGGAAGCTATGATGAAAAAAGAGATTGGCATTGAGAAAACGTTAGAAGAAGCGGTTGCTCATTATGCAAAATTAACGAAAGAAAGTGGACTTGATGGAGTTGTTTGTTCAACACTTGAAGTACCAAAATTACGTGAAGTATGCGGAAATGAATTTGTAACAGTAACACCGGGGATTCGTCTTGCAAGCGATGATGTAAATGACCAAGTGCGCGTAGCAACACCGAAACGTGCGAGGGAACTTGGTTCAAGCTACATCGTAGTTGGACGTAGTATTACAAAAGCAGAAAATCCGCTTGAAGCGTATAAAACAGTAAAACAACAGTGGGAAGGTGTAACAGTATGAAAAAAGAAATCGCATCGCATTTATTAGAAATTGGAGCATTATTTTTACAACCGAATGACCCATTTACTTGGTCTTCTGGTATAAAATCACCAATTTATTGTGATAATCGTTTAACTTTATCTTATCCAAAAGTACGCCAAGCGATTGCAGCTGGATTAGAAGAGTTAATTAAAGAGCACTTCTCAACTGTAGAAGTTATTGCAGGAACAGCAACTGCTGGTATTGCGCACGCTGCATGGGTAAGCGATCGTATGGATTTACCAATGTGCTACGTGCGTAGTAAAGCAAAAGGTCACGGTAAAGGGAACCAAATCGAAGGAAAAGCTGAAAAAGGTCAAAAAGTAGTAGTAGTAGAAGACTTAATTTCAACTGGCGGTAGTGCAATTACATGTGTAGAAGCACTTCGCGAAGCTGGCTGTGAAGTATTAGGAATCGTATCAATCTTCACATACGAGCTTGAGTCAGGAAAAGAGAAACTAGAAGCAGCAAACGTAGCATCATATTCTTTAAGTGATTACAGTGCATTAACTGAAGTTGCAGCAGAAAAAGGTATGATCGGACAAGCTGAAACGAAAAAATTACAAGAGTGGCGTAAAAATCCAGCAAATGAAGCTTGGATTACAGCGTAACACGAAAAAAGACGACCGCGGGGGAACGTGGTCGTCTTTTTTATATCATTGCTAAAATTTTATGTAAAGTTCCATCGATATCAAAGAAAATCATAGTACAATCTCCTCACTAATAACTACTTATTGTTTTCTGCAACTTCATATCCTCTCACAAACAATAGAGTCATATAAGAAATAATAAATGAGAAGATACTATACATACCGACCCAAAAGAAAAACTTTGGAGGGAAGGCGATAGCACCTACTATTAAAAAACTAGCAAACGTTACAATTGGCATTACATAGTACGTTCTCGTTCTACGTGTTCCAATAACAGAAACGATAAAGATAAGTAATGGACAAATTAATAAGACAAAAATCAATTCATTCATAGTTATGTCCCCTTTTCTAATTGAAGTAATCTGTTTCTCGTAAACGTTTTGAAATAAATACTCTCCTAATATAACTTCGCTAACATATACATAATCCCTTTTGAAAGTCAGTAATAAATGATTGATTTCACAATAAAAAACGTAAGCAAGAGAATACTTGCTTACGCTATAGAATAAACATCGCAACGATCGTGGTGACGATTAAGCCAATCACAACTGGTAAAAAGTTTCGGCGTGCAAGTTCAAACGGATCTACTTTGCATATGGCAGCGGCAGGAATAAGCGCCCAAGGAATTAAAGTGCCACCACCGGTCCAGATTGCTGCAATTTGCCCGAGTGCTGTTAATGTAGCGGTTCCATGCCCAAGTGCTGTTCCGAAAAGGTTTGCAATCGAACCAGCAAGTGATATACCGGAAAAACCAGATCCATCTAAGCCTGTTATGACACCAACAATAGTTAATGTTCCTGCCGATACATATTGATTTAAAGGTACAGTTTGGGATAAGGCGATTCCTAAGTCGTTAATGATTCCATGTGAACCTTTCGGTAAATAGTCTCCGATAATTTTTATAAAGCCGCTATCTCCTAAATAAAAGAGTGCAGCAATTGGGATAACTGGACCAAAGATTTTAAATCCAAATTGGAGCCCTTCTATAAAATAATCGGTCGTTTTATTCAGTCCATTACCTTTGTAGGCGATGAGAGAAATGATGATAATCATAATAACAGTCGTCCCGCCGATAAGTGCAGTTGCATTGCTTCCTTGTAGTTTAAATTGAATCATGCAAAGAATATCTATGGCATATACGATCGGAATACAAATAGCGAGCCATTTTTTTGTCTGAGGGGATAATGAAGTGAGCGTTTTAGAAGACTCAGTTGATGGAATAGATTCTTGTATAGATAAGCCTGTATGAAATTCTTTTCGTAAGAAGAAAAATGCGACGGAAGTTGTCACAATACCCATAACAATAACGAGGGGAACACTGGCTGAAACAACGCTGGAAACAGGAAGACCAGCAGCGTCTGCAGTTAATTTCGGTGCACCTTGAATTACGAAGTCACCAGATAGGGCGATGCCGTGTCCGAATAAGTTCATAGCAATGGCAACACCAATTGGCGGAAGGCCAACGCGTACAGCGACTGGTAATAAAATAGCCCCCATTAAGGCGACAGCTGGAGAAGGCCAAAAGAAAAAGGAAATTGTCATCATTAAAAGACCGATAATCCAGTAGGCATGTGCAGGTGTACGAATCATCTTTGTAAATGGCGAAATCATCGTATCATTTATGCCGGTATGAACGAGTAGGTTGCTCATTGATACGATAATGGAGATGATTAATATAGTTGGTAATAGTTCGGTAATGGCGTAAATGAAACTTTGAAAGATACCACTAATGGCAAGAGGGATAGAACTTGTAGCGGTTAATGCTAATAAAAAGATAAAAACGATACAAATGATCGTCGTATCTTTTCTAAAAATAAAAAAGGTAATAATAGTGAGTAAACAAAGAATATAGAGAGCATGTAAAAGCGTTAATTCAACTCCCATAACATTCACATCCTTTAGGCATTCGTGTAGTTCATTGTATGGAAGCAGTGAAAGTATGTGAGTATAAGAAAAAGAAAAAAAGTGAAATTTCATGTACTGTAATGGTAAGAATAATAAATGGATGTTACAATACAATTAATCCTAAAAATGGAATTAAAGGAGGACTTATGCGCAAAGAAATTGGATTTTGGGGATTTATCATATCTTGTAGTCTATTAATCATTTTAAATCTGCTTACAAACAATGAATGGATAAGTATCATACCTGTTCTCGGGTTTGTTTTTATACTGTTATATCGTTGGGATGACATGAAACAACATGGTAAGAAAAGTATTGGAATTATGATAGGTATCATTGTTGTTTGTTCATTTGTCGTAGGGGTTATTTTAATAGAGGGCCAAAAGCAAATGGAGAAAATGTCTATTTTTCAAGATTGGATGTCTTCTGCGAAAGGTCTTTATCTTGTAATTGTAGTCGTTATTTTTCTAAGAGTCATGATAAGAATAGCAAGTTACATATTAAAGGAGAAGTAGAATGGGGGAGTACGAATGAGAGAGAAAATAGGGTATTATGGTGTGCTCGGTTGTTTAATATTATCAGTTATTTCGGGGCAATTTCTTAAAAGTGAATGGGTACCAGTAATATTATGTATAGGAGTATTGATTTTTGCTCCTATGTATCGCTGGGATGAATGGAAAGCATATAGTCGAAAAAAGAAAATTGTTTTCAGCATCGAGTTTGTCATTATAATTAGCACGATTCCGTTTTTGTTATTGAAAGGAAATGAGGTAATAGATGGAATTGTAATGTTTCAAGGGTGGTATTTTCTTACTTTACTGAATGAGCTTTTTGCATCTTTTTAATTAAACGAATTTGTCCGCGATGGTTGATCTCATCTTCAAATACGTGAAACCATTTAAAGTAGTTATTTGCTGGTTTGTCATGCCAAAAGTCGGTCGTTTTAAATAGCCATTCGTCAGGTAAAGACTGAAATGTTTCGATCGTTTTAGAGCGCACTTCTTGTAACGTATTTATGTAAAATTCTATTGAGTTGCCTTTTATTTTCTCGCGTCCAAGATTTCCTAACTCAACAGCAGGTAACCAACGTTCTAATTCAGCATCTGTTGGTTCACGATCTTCAAAAGTATGAATTTGGTAGTAAAATTCAATAGCAGCCATATGGTACAAAAGCATACCAATTGAATTTGCTTCATCATCATATAAATAATCAAGTTCTTCAATTGTTAAGCCTTCGACAGCCTGCATTGTTGTATAGCGAGCGTAATTCATCATGGAAACAAGTTTTGAAAACTCAATTTGTAAACCATCTACCTTATCGATTACAAAGTTCAATTAAAATTCCCCCTCTTTAAACAATTACTCCAGAGAAGGAATTTTATGTGTAAAGAAAAAACTCCTGTTAAAAAGTTCATGATTTTTAACAGGGAATGACAATTAGTTCCCGATTTGCCTTTGTAATAACCTCATAGCCCTCTTTTGTGATGACAATATCATCTTCAATTCTACACCCGCCCCAGTTTGGTATATAAATACCTGGTTCAACTGTAACAACCATACCTTCTTCTAAAGTAGCCTTACTTTCTTGGGATAGACGGAGAGGTTCATGAATTTCTAACCCAAGCCCATGACCAGTAGAGTGGCCGAAATATTGACCGTATCCATGTTCTGTAATGTAATCTCTCGTTATATCATCGATACTTTTCGCAGTTTCTCCAGGTTTAATGGCTGCAGTTCCACGCTTTAATGCTTCTAATACAACATTATATATTTTTTTGAATTCTTCCGATGGTTCGCCAATCGCTACAGTACGTGTTAAATCGGAACAATACCCGTTATAAAGTGCACCGAAATCTAAGGTAACGATATCGCCGTGCTCGATTATTTTATTCGATGCAACGCCATGAGGAAGTGAAGAGCGAACGCCAGAAGCTACAATAATTTGAAATGATGAGGATGTAGCCCCTTTCTTTCGCATGAAAAATTCTAATTCATCTCGGACATCAGTCTCACTTATTCCTGGCTTTAGAAACGTAAGGATGTGGTGAAATGATTCGTCAGCAATATTAGCCGCAATTTTCATTGTTTCTATTTCAGGTGTGTCTTTAATAATGCGAATATCTTCGATGATTTCGCACACTTGCACCATTTCCGCATGTATGTATTTTTGTAAGTTTTTATATTGTTGTAATGTCATGTTATTTTCTTCAATTCCAAGTTTTTGAATGTTTAATTTCGATACTTGATTTGCGATTTCTTTTTCTAGATTTCCTTTATGCATAATAATTTTAGCTTCTTTTATTTGTGATTTCGCTTGATCTACATAGCGAAAATCAGTTATAAAAACCGCTTTATCCGCAGAGATTAAGACGACGCCAGCGCTGCCTGTAAAGCCTGTTGCATATTGGCGATTTTCTTTTTTTGTAATAAGTAATCCGTCAATTTCATATTTTTGTAGTTGATTTTGGATTTTATTAATTCTTAAAGTCATGTTAATTTCCCCCTTTTCACAGTATTGAATAAAGCAAATAGCGTGCCAAAAGTTAACTTTAGAGAAAGGATAGTGGGGAATATATATAAGGGAAGGTAAAGTAAAGTTCTTTCCGCTATTTGTGGGAAGGACTATTTGAAAACTACGGATTGCTTCAAAATATTAGTGAGCAAATGAAAAGAACATCGAATCGATTTTTTTACACACTGTAAAAAATTTTATACAAATACGAGAAAATAATGTCAAATTTTTTTGGAATATCGAAGTTAGGAAAGAAAAGGATAAGCGATGTTTAGAGTGTATATTTGAAAATAACATTACATTTATTATTTATTTTAATATAAAAATTAATGTATAAATAAAAAATTATTGATACAATAGGTAATTTTTGGGTTTCTCTCGAAGATAGGGATACGTAACGAATAAATAGGATTAAGGAATGTGAGTCTATGAAAAAATTAAGTAAAGTAATGTCATTTTGCTTGGTAGTTAGTATGTTTGTTCTAGCAGGTTGTGAAAAAAGTGAAAACAAAGTTCAAGTAAATGAAAAGATTGAACAGCTTGATGAAGCACCGGAAGTAACAGGAAAAGAAGCGAAAAAGATTGTACGAAAGAGCGTAGATAGGATAGCAAACGCTTTTAGTGAGATGGAAAAAGAAAATGGATGGAGCCGAAATAATCCTGGAGATATGGAGACAGCGAAAAAAGGAGTTAAGGGATTAGTTACAGATAAGTTTGTAGAAAATCAGCTTCCTAAGTCGCTTGACACATTTAATAGGTCTAGAGAGACGGATATGTTGCCATTCCCAATTCATATTGAGCCAGACGTGAGAATAACTTGTTCACAGAAAAATGATGTTTTAAAGATTGAGACGCTTATCCTTGCAAATGATATGGGGAATGAAGCGGAGACGTGGGAATTTGTTTTAGTTTATACCGATGGAAAATGGTTAATGGATAAATGGTCATCAAATACGCCAGTAGATTTAAAGTTAACTAAAGAAGAAGCTAACGAAATTTTTAGAGTTCAAGGTTTCAAGAATGTCTCTTTCGTTAGAGAAGAGAATAGTGGAAATAAGAAATATATTTTTAAAGAAAGTAACGGAGTAGTTGCTGTGGATGCCAAAACATCTGTTATTACTCACAATGTAGATGATGAAGAGCAAGAAAAGGTAACGAAACAAGATTTTATTCAAGAGCAAGAAACAGCTAAGGGAAATGATTCCAGTACGTATACTAGTTCAAAAGAAGAGAAGCAGCCAAAAAAAGAATCTTCTTCAGTATTAGGTAAAACTAAGGCTCTAAATGAGTTAGTTGCTCTAGAAAACGAAGAAAAACATACAAATGTTATGTCAACAAATGACATAGTAAATGAAATAGAAGGAAATTATCAACTATGGGATAATAAACTAAATGAAATTTACAGTACATTAAAAAATACGATGTCAGCTGATGCATTTCAGTCATTAAAAACAAAACAGATTGCATGGGTTAAAGAAAAAGAAAGTAAAGTTACAGCGATTGGTACAGATCCAAATAATGGAACGATGAGACGTATAGAGGCTTCGGAAGAGAAATATAAGATGACAAAAGAAAGATGTTACGAATTAGTTAATGGATATATGAACTAAATTAAAGAATGCGTTGCTAGCAAGCAACGCATTCTTTAAATTTACGCTTTTAATTTCATTACTGTATCAGCATCTGGTGTTACATATAATGTTTGTTGATTGTCATATGTAACAAATCCAAGTTTTGCACCGCTCGGTTTTTTGACATGGCGTACCTTTGTGAAATCTACAGGAACAGAACTAGAATCTTTTGCTTTACTGTAATAAGCAGCGATTTTAGCGGCCTCTTGTAAAGTCTCTTCCGTAGGTTCAAGAGAACGAATGACAACGTGGGACCCAGGTATGTCTTTCGTATGTAACCAAATTTCATCACGACGGGAGAATTTCGTTGTTAAATAATCATTTTGCTTATTGTTTTTACCGACGAAAATTTCTGTGCCATCACTAGCTAAATATTTGTCCAATACTGGTTTTGTCGGTTTTTTCTTTGTGTTTTTCTTCTTACGATTACGTACATAACCTTCTTCGGTCAGTTCTTCACGAATCTCTTCAATATCTTTTGAAGAAGCAACCTCCATTTGTTGAAGTAAGCTATCGAAATAAAGAATTTCTTCATTTGTTTTTACGATTTGTTCTTCTACAATAGCGACTGAATTTTTCGCTTTTTGGTACTTTTGGAAATAGCGTTGTGCATTTTCAGATGGTGTTTTTAAAGGATTTAATGTGATTTTTACAGTCCCACCATTTTCGTCGTAATAGTTAACGACTTCTATCTCTTTATCACCTTTTTTCAAAGCGTACATATTGGCTGTAAGTAGCTCTCCAAATAGTTGATATTTATCTGCTTTTCCGGCATCTTGTAATGTTTTTTCTAGTTTAATTAGCTTCTTTTCGTTTTTTGTTTTTTCATTTTGCATAAAGCGTTCTAAATCGTGAGCTTGTTGTTTTACACGATCGCGCTCTGCTTTACCAAAGAAGAAACGATCTAATAATTCACTAACAGATGAAAATGTTTTTTCGTTTCCTTGTAAGTGAGAAAGAGGGAATAGGTAAAAGAACTCTTTTCCATTTGCTGTTATCATTGCTGGCACGTACTGATGTGTTAGCAAAGGTTTTTGCAAGCTGAAGAAAGCTTCAGATAATGCTTTTTCATTTGCCATACCTGCTTTTTTTACAACTTCTTTTGCAAATAATGGGGAAATTCCCATGAATGCTCCGACAAGTTGTTTGTCCATGTTGCCAGATAAAAAGTCTAGCGGTTTAATAAAATCATCTTCTGTTTCGATAAGAAGCGGATTAACCTTATGTTGTGCGGGTGGGGCAACATATTCAGCTCCAGCATATACAGTACGATGTCGGTTTACCGCTAAAGAAACGTGTTTTAAGCTATCTAAAATAACATTTGTTTTCGTATCTACTAAGATAATATTACTGTGTCGTCCCATTATTTCGATTACTAATGTTTTTACTGATTCGTCACCGATTTCATTGCGACTGCGGACTGTAATTTGAATAATACGTTCTAAGTCAATTTGTTCAATTTTTTCAATAAATCCGCCTTCTAAATGTTTGCGAAGAAGCATACAAAACATCGGCGGTAGCGCTGGTGAATTGTAGTTTTGATTTGTTAAGTGCATACGCGCATATGTAGGGTGAGATGAAAGAATTAGCTTTTGGTTTTTTCCGTTTGCTCGAATATGTAATAAAACTTCATATTTTGAGGGTTGATATATTTTTGAAATTCTTCCTGTTTGAAGAGAATTTGCAATTTCATGTGTAATTGCTCTTGTAAATAATCCATCGAATGCCATGAATGAACACTCCTTTCTAACTAAAAGTTAATTATAGCATTTTTTTGGACGAGGCTGAATAAGCTTTCATTAGAGTATGTCTGGAATCAGGAGGTCGATGGCAGGATGAACTGGTATGAAATGCGAGCACATGAAGTGGAGGAAAGAACGAATACGAATGTGGAGGTAGGTCTTACAGAGCAAGAAGCAGAGGGCCGATTAAAGAAATTTGGTACAAATGAATTGCAAGAAGCAAAGCGGCCTTCTGCGCTTATGGTGTTTTTAGCGCAATTTAAAGATTTTATGGTACTTGTTTTATTTGGTGCTACAATTATTTCAGCTTTTTTAGGAGAGTATATTGATTCGATTGCAATTGTTGCAATTGTTATTATTAATGGTGTCCTCGGTTTCTTCCAAGAGAGGAAAGCTGAAAAATCGTTGGAAGCTTTAAAAGAATTGGCAGCTCCTCAAGTTACTGTACTAAGAAATGGGAAGTGGATAAAAGCGCCGTCAAAAGCACTTGTACTAGGTGATATTATTAAATTTTCTAGTGGTGACCGTATTGGCGCGGATGTTCGCCTTGTGGAATCTTCAAGTTTATATATTGAAGAATCGGCTCTTACAGGAGAGTCATTGCCTGTACAAAAGAAGGTAGATGCGTTACAAGGTCAAGATGTTTCAATTGGTGATCAAAAAAACATGGCATTTATGGGGACGATGATAACGAGAGGTGCTGGAACAGGGGTAGTCGTAGCAACTGGAATGAATACAGCTATGGGGCAAATTGCAAATATGTTGCAAAATGCTGAGCAAATGGAAACGCCATTACAAAGAAGATTAGAACAGCTTGGAAAAATTTTAATTATTGTTGCTCTTATTTTGACGGCTCTTGTTGTACTAGCTGGTGTATATCAAGGGAATGAAGTGTATCACATGTTTTTGGCTGGGGTTTCGCTTGCTGTTGCAGCTATTCCAGAAGGATTGCCAGCTATCGTTACGGTTGCGCTATCACTTGGCGTACAGCGTATGATTAAAAAGAGGGCAATTGTGCGAAAGTTGCCAGCTGTAGAAACATTAGGCTGTGCTTCTGTTATTTGCTCAGATAAAACAGGAACAATGACACAAAATAAAATGATGGTAACACATATGTGGTCAGGCGGAGAATTGTGGAAAGTAACAGGTCAAGGCTATGAGCCAACAGGTTCGTTTATGAAAGGTGAAGAAGTAATTGACCCTACTAAGACGAAATCACTGTATCAACTACTTACATTTGGCTGTTTATGTAATAATGCGAATGTCATTCAAAAGAAAAAGACGTATGTGTTAGATGGAGATCCAACAGAGGGAGCTCTCGTTGCTGCTGCAATGAAGGCGGGAATATCACGTGAAGCTCTTAAAGGAAAGTTTGAAGTCATTCGTGAATTTCCTTTTGATTCAACTAGAAAAATGATGAGCGTTATCGTTCGTGATCGTGAAGGTAAAAAATTTGTTATTACAAAAGGAGCACCAGATGTTCTTTTGCAAATGAGTCAAACAATTTTGTGGGGAAATAAGCAGCAGCCTTTAAGTGAAATGTATCGAAAAGAAGTGCAGGCAGCGATTCATAGTTTAGGAAGTCAAGCTTTACGAACGATTGCGGTGGCATTTAAACCGTTAAAAGCTACAGATTCAATTGAACATGAAAGAGAAGTCGAGCAGGATTTTATGCTTGTTGGAATACAAGGAATGATAGATCCGCCAAGACTAGAAGTGGCGCAAGCGGTGAAAGAGTGTAAGGAAGCTGGTATTAGAACGGTAATGATTACGGGAGATCATAAAGTGACGGCAATGGCAATTGCGGAACAGCTAGGGGTTTTACCGGCGGGTGGACGCGTTGTTGAAGGTGTAGAACTTGCGAATATGGATGTAGAGGCATTAGAAGATATTGTAGAAGATACGTATGTATTCGCTCGAGTGTCTCCTGAGCATAAATTGAAAATCGTTAAGGCGCTGCAAAATAAGGGACATATAGTAGCTATGACAGGTGATGGAGTGAACGATGCTCCAGCTATTAAAACAGCTGATATAGGGATTGCGATGGGAATTACAGGGACAGATGTTGCAAAAGAAGCTTCTTCACTTGTGTTGTTAGATGATAACTTTGCTACGATTAAATCGGCGATTAAAGAAGGTAGAAACATATATGAAAATATTCGGAAGTTTATTCGGTATTTGTTAGCATCTAACGTTGGTGAAATTTTAGTTATGTTATTTGCGATGTTACTTGCACTGCCATTGCCGATGGTTCCAATTCAAATTTTATGGGTGAACTTAGTTACTGACGGTTTACCAGCGATGGCATTAGGTTTGGATAAGGCTGAAGGAGATGTGATGAAGAGAACACCACGCCATCCGAAAGAAGGGGTGTTCGCTAGAGGGCTTGCGTGGAAAATTATAAGTCGTGGTTTTCTAATCGGAGCAGTGACATTAGTAGCGTTTATTATTGCATTTAACCAGCATCCGAATGAATTGAAGTATGCACAAACGGTAGCCTTCGCAACATTAGTACTGGCTCAGCTTATTCATGTATTTGATTGTCGTAGTGAACATTCTATATTTCACCGCAACCCGTTTGGAAATATATATTTAGTAGGGGCGGTTATTATTTCTTTACTGTTAATGCTTGTAGTTATATATTATCCACCATTACAGCCGATTTTTAGCACAATGCCGATACAAGCACGAGATTGGTTGTTAATTGGAGGATTATCATCTATTCCGACCTTCTTATTAGTAGGATCCTTATTAACAAGAAAAAAGGAGAAAAAGAAAAAGCCGCTGTTATATAAGAAGGGATTAAACTTGAAATAGTCAATGATATGAAAATATGATATAATTTACAGAAGGTAGTAGAGTCGCATCTCTATTGCCTTTTTCATTGAGTTATTTCATGGCTTGGATGTGATAAAGATGATTTGTAGTATGACAGGATTTGGAAGATCGAAGGTAGAAAACGATACTTTTCAAATAACAGTAGAAATGAAGTCGGTGAACCATCGTTTTTTAGAAATGAGTATTCGGCTTCCGAAGCAAATGATGGCGTTTGAAGACAAGATTCGTAAAATAATTGCAAAGCAAGTTCGCCGTGGACGTATTGAAGTGTCTATTAGTATAACAGGCGAAGGGCTTGTTGAAAGAAAATTAACTGTGAATTGGGAACTTCTCAAGCAGTACCAATCCATTATGGAAGATATAAAAGGGAAATTTCAATTACAAGATTCTATTACACTCGGGCAACTAATGGGAATGCCAGAAGTAACGGCAGTTGAAGAAATAGAAAATGTAAATGAACAATTTGAAACCGGTTTATATGAAGCTGTTCGCCAAGCTGCTCATATGTTGAAAACGATGAGAGATGGCGAAGGAGAACGATTACATAAAGATATAGCATATCGTTTGCAAGAGATTCATAATTGTGTAAATGCAATTATTCCACATGCACCAATTGTTACACAAAAATATCGTGAACGATTAGAAAATCGCTTAAAAGAATTACATAATCAAGATTTAGATGAACAACGATTGTTGACAGAAGTAGCAATATTTGCAGAGCGTTCAGATATTCACGAAGAATTAGTTCGATTACAAAGTCATTTAGATCAATTTCGTGAAGCACTGCAAATTACAGAGCCTGTTGGAAGGAAAATGGACTTCATCGTGCAAGAGATGCATAGGGAAGTTAATACGATAGGTTCTAAGGCAAATGACTTAACAATTTCAAAATATGTCGTAGAAATGAAAAATAACCTTGAAAAAATTCGTGAACAAGTACAAAATATTGAGTAGCTTTCAAAAAATATATAAAGTTATACGTGGTGGAGAAATCGGATAGACTTACTAGGAGGCGCAAACTATGGCCATGCGGTTTTTAAATATTGGATACGGAAATATAGTATCTGCTCATCGAATTATTGCTATTGTAAGTCCGGAGTCAGCTCCTATTAAACGGACAGTACAGGAAGCGCGTGAACATAATGCTTTGCTTGATGCTACGTATGGGAGAAAAACAAGGGCGGTTATTGTTATGGATGATGGGCATGTAGTATTAAGTCCAATTCAGCCAGAGACGATTGCACATCGTTTGAATAATAAAGAAGATTTAAGTGAGGAAGGGTAGGTTTTACATATTTATGAGAAGTAGAAGAGGATTGCTCATCGTTCTTTCGGGACCTTCTGGTGTCGGGAAAGGAACGGTTCGAAAAGAGCTGTTTAGCCATGAAGACACACGTTTTCAGTACTCTATTTCAGTAACGACACGTAAACCGCGTGAAGGTGAAGTAGATGGTGTGGATTATTTCTTTAAAGAGAGAGAAGAATTTGAAGAAATGATTCGTAATGAAAAGTTACTTGAATGGGCTGAGTTCGTTGGTAATTATTACGGAACACCGATTGATTATGTTGAAAAAACGTTACAAGAAGGAAAAGATGTGTTCTTAGAAATTGAAGTGCAAGGAGCAATTCAAGTTAAGAAAGCCTTCCCAGCAGGTGTATTTATTTTCTTAGCACCTCCAAGTTTATCTGAACTAAAGAACCGAATTGTCGGCCGTGGTACAGAAACTGAAGATGTTATTGAAAATCGTTTAACTGTAGCGAAAGAAGAAATCGAAATGATGGACGCTTATGACTATGTTGTAGAAAACGATCAAGTTGAATTAGCTTGCGACCGAATTAAAGCAATTGTGGTTGGTGAACATTGCCGCCGCGAAAGAGTGGCAAAATACTATAAAGAAATGACGGAGGGTCTATAATTATGTTAAATCCATCAATTGACTCATTATTAACAAAAATCGATTCTAAATATACACTTGTAACAGTAGCTGCAAAGCGTGCACGTGAAATGCAAATTGCTGACAATTGTGTTATTGAAAAGCCTGTTTCTTATAAATGTGTAGGTAAAGCGTTAGAAGAAATCGATTTAGAAGTATTAAAATATGTACCAAGCGATGACACAATAATTGATTAAGACATTCTTTTCGACAAATTAAAACATAGACTTTATAATTTTCTATGTAACGGTAACAACCTATTTACAAGTAGGTTGTTATTTTTTTACGATAGGGATGAAAAGGAATCGAAAAAGACGGAACGAAATACTGGTACTGACGAGCTGGAAATTCTATTTCAGTAGAATAAGTTTGAAAAAGAAAGAGGACGAGTCATATGCTAAAAGGGAAAAAGATACTTCTATGTGTAACAGGAGGCATTGCAGTTTTTAAAGCGGCTGCGTTAACAAGTAAATTGACACAAGCTGGCGCTCTTGTAAAAGTAATGATGAGTGAGTCGGCAATGAAGTTTGTTACGCCTCTTACATTTCAAGCACTTTCTCGCCATGATGTATATACGGATACGTTTGATGAGAGAGACTCCGCTGTTATTGCTCATATTGATTTAGCGGATTGGGCAGATGTTGTACTTGTTGCACCTGCTACAGCTAATTGCATTGGAAAGTTAGCTGGCGGTATTGCTGATGATATGATTACAACTACTTTGTTAGCTACTACAGCTCCAGTGTGGATTGCACCTGCTATGAATGTGCATATGTATGAAAATAAAATTGTTCAAAAAAACATGATGACGTTAAAAACATTAGGATATACATTTATTGAGCCTGGGGAAGGTTTTTTAGCATGTGGTTATGTAGCAAAAGGAAGACTGGAAGAACCTGAAGCAATTATTGGACGATTAGAAGAGGCTTTCTCGGAACAACAACCATTGCAAGGAAAACGAATATTAATAACAGCTGGACCGACACGTGAAAAGATTGATCCGGTTCGTTTTATGACGAATTTTTCTTCTGGAAAGATGGGGTATGCGATCGCAGAAGTTGCAGCAGGCTTAGGTGCTGATGTCATACTTGTGTCAGGACCGACAGCATTAGAGTCACCATTACATGTCACAACAATACAAGTAGAATCTGCACAAGATATGTTAGAGGCAGTCCTTCAGCATTATCAGAGTGTGGATGTTGTCATCAAAACAGCAGCCGTTGCAGATTACCGTCCGAAATATGTTCATGATAATAAAATGAAAAAGAAAAATGGCGATGCTGTAATTGAATTAGAAAGAACAGTGGATATTTTAAAAACGTTAGGTGAGAAGAAGGACCGACAGTTACTTATCGGTTTCGCAGCTGAAACGACAAACATAGAGGAATACGCAACGAGAAAATTACGTGAGAAAAATGCAAATATGATTGTTGCGAATGACGTGAAAGCGCAAGGAGCTGGGTTTGGTACGGATACAAATATTGTGACAATGTATAGAAAAGATGGAGAAATCATTGAGCTGCCACTTTTAACGAAGAAAGAAGTGGCTCGTGAAATATTAAAGCAAATAGAAATGATGTTAGAAGATGATTATGTATGAAGTTTGCAAGTGTAATTGTTGATGTACCTGCACGTCAAACAGATCGACCGTTTGATTATATTATCCCTAGAAAATGGGAAGATATCGTGCAAACAGGAATGCGTGTAGTAGTCCCATTCGGTCCGAGGAAATTGCAAGGTTTTATTATTGGCATAAAGGATTCGGTTGAACTAGAAAGTAAAAAGTTAAAAGCGTTGTATGAAATATTAGATGTCACTCCGGTTTTAAATGATGAATTATTAAAACTTGGGTATTGGCTTACAAGTGAAACGTTATGTTATATGATTTCAGCTTTTCAGGTGATGCTTCCGACGGCGATTAAAGCAACATATAAAAAGCGTCTGCAACTTCGTAACCGAGAAGAAGTAGCACCAGAAATTCTTTCTTTATTTCAAGGGAAGGAAACGATAGATTGGGAAGTTATCGAAGCACAGCCGCACCTATATCGCACTATTCAACAAGAAATTAAAAATGGTACGACTGAAGTGGTTTATCAAGTAAAGGATAAAGTGCAGAAGAAGAAACAAAGAGTAGTTCAACCGGAGTTGCCGGCAGATAAATTGGAATTAGCAGCATTTGAACTGAAAAGTAAAAAACAACAAGATGTACTCTATTATTTTGTAGAAAACTACAAAAGTGTACCGTTAAAAAATTTAACAGAAGAATTACAAATAACAGATGCTCCAATAAAAGCACTTGTTAAAAAGGGTCTAATCTCAGAAAAGTATGTAGAGGTATACCGGAGTCCGTATGACGATGATGATTTTGAACAAACGAAACCATTTCCGCTTACTGAGGAACAAAAACAAGTAATTACACCGATTTTGTCATCAATTACAAATGAAACTTACAATCCATTTTTACTATATGGTGTTACAGGAAGTGGTAAGACTGAAGTGTATTTACAATCTATAGCAGCGGTGCTCGAGAAAGGAAAAGAAGCAATTGTGCTTGTTCCTGAAATTGCGCTAACGCCCCAGATGGTAGATCGCTTTAAAGGTAGGTTCGGTTCGCAAGTTGCAGTTCTTCACAGTGCGCTTTCTGTTGGCGAGAAATATGATGAATGGCGAAAGATATTAAGAAAAGAAGTGAAAGTTGTAGTTGGTGCGCGTTCAGCTATTTTTGCTCCATTCGAAAATTTAGGAATCATTATTATTGATGAAGAGCATGAATCAAGTTATAAGCAAGAGGATAACCCAAAGTATCATGCAAGAGATGTAGCAGTGTGGAGAGGACAATACCATAAGTGTCCAATCGTTCTCGGAAGTGCAACGCCGACACTTGAATCGTTTGCTAGAGCGAAAAAAGGTGTCTATGGGTTGCTTACAATGGAAAAACGTATGAACAAACAAGCTTTGCCGACTGTAGAAATTGTTGATATGCGTGAAGAGCTTCGTGATGGAAATCGCTCAATGTTTTCAAAGGCACTGCATGAAAAAATAGCAGATCGATTAGAAAAGAAAGAACAAATGGTTCTCTTTTTAAATAGAAGGGGTCATTCTACGTTTGTGATGTGTCGTGATTGTGGGTATGTCGTACAATGTCCGCATTGTGATATTTCGTTGACATATCACAAAATGAACCATCGTTTAAAGTGTCATTATTGTAGTCATGAGGAAAATATGCCAACGGAGTGTCCTGCTTGTAATAGTACGTATATTCGTTTCTTTGGTACAGGGACGCAAAAGGTTGAAGAAGAAATCACAAAACTCTTCCCTGAGGCGCGGGTCATTCGAATGGATGTGGATACAACAAGCCGTAAAGGAATGCATGAAAAATTATTAAAGGCGTTTGGTGAAGAGAAAGCAGATATATTACTTGGAACACAAATGATTGCAAAAGGGCTTGATTTTCCGAAGGTGACGCTTGTTGGCGTTTTAACGGCGGATACGATGCTTCATCTACCTGATTTTCGGGCGAGTGAAAAGACGTATCAGCTATTGACACAAGTGAGTGGACGTGCAGGAAGACATGAATTGCCAGGTGAAGTTGTAATTCAAACGTATACGCCGGAACATTACAGTGTAGAATTAGCAAAGAATCAACAATATGATGTATTTTATGATCACGAAATGCAAATGAGGCAAATGAGACAATATCCGCCATATTACTACGTTGTACTTGTAACTGTATCTCATCCGGAGTTATTAAAGGCAGTCCAAGTGACGGAAAAAATTGTCGGTCATTTACGAACGCATTGTTCAAGGCAAACAATGGTGTTAGGGCCGGTTGCTTCAGCAATTCCAAGGATAAAAGATAGATATCGTTACCAATGCATGATAAAATACAAACGGGAACCAAACTTAAAGAACGTGCTCAAAATGGTAAATGAACATTATCAAGCAGAAATGCAAAAAGAGCTACAAATCTCAATTGATTTTAATCCAACAATGTTAATGTAGCGGAGGGAAATATGGCAGTTTTAGAAATTGTAAAGCATCCAAATGAAGTGTTAGAAACACCATGCGAAAGAGTAATTAACTTTGATAAAAAGTTAGTGAAATTGTTAAAAGATATGCATGAAACAATGTTAATTGCAGACGGAGTTGGTCTAGCTGCGCCACAAGTGGGTGTAAGCTTACAAGTTGCTGTTGTTGATATAGGTGATGATACGGGTAAAATTGAATTAATTAATCCTGTTATTTTAGAAAAACGTGGTGAACAAGTAGGTCCCGAAGGCTGCTTAAGCTTTCCGGGACTTTATGGTGAAGTGGAGCGTGCAGATTACATTAAAGTACGTGCACAAAATCGTCGCGGTAAAATATTTTTATTAGAAGCGGATGACTTCTTAGCGCGTGCAATTCAGCATGAAATCGATCATTTACACGGTGTTTTATTTACATCTAAAGTGAAAAGGTATTATGAAGCAGGCGAATTAGAATAGGTTTAAAAGGAGCGGTTTTTGAATGATGAAAGTAGTATTTATGGGGACACCGGACTTTTCTGTGCCGGTGCTTCGTCGTCTTATCGAGGACGGATATGACGTAGTTGGTGTTGTAACGCAACCTGATCGTCCAGTTGGTAGAAAAAAGGTTTTAACACCTACTCCTGTTAAAGTAGAAGCGGAGAAACATGGTATTCCAGTAGTACAGCCGTTAAAAATTCGTGAAAAAGACGAATATGAAAAAGTATTAGCACTAGAGCCAGACTTAATTGTAACAGCAGCATTTGGACAAATCGTACCGAATGAAATTTTAGAAGCGCCAAAGTATGGATGTATTAATGTCCACGCATCATTACTTCCAGAACTTCGCGGTGGTGCACCAATTCATTATGCGATCATGGAAGGTAAAGAGAAAACAGGTATTACAATTATGTATATGGTAGAAAAATTAGATGCGGGCGATATATTAACGCAAGTAGAAGTAGAAATTGAAGAGCGTGAAACAACAGGTTCATTATTTGATAAGTTAAGCGAAGCAGGAGCACACCTTTTATCTAAAACGGTTCCTTTACTAATTCAGGGTAAACTAGAACCAATTAAACAAAGTGAAGCTGAAGTGACGTTTGCATATAATATAAAACGTGAGCAAGAGATAATTGATTGGACAAAAACAGGTGAAGAAGTATACAATCACATTCGCGGATTGAATCCATGGCCAGTTGCTTATACGACTTTGGCAGGACAAGTTATTAAAGTATGGTGGGGAGAGAAGGTCTCTATTACAGAGAAAGCTGAACCAGGTACAATAGTAGCTCTTGAAGAAGATGGATTTGTTGTTGCAACAGGGAACGAGACAGGCGTTAAAATCACTGAATTGCAACCATCTGGTAAAAAGCGTATGAGTTGTTCACAATTTTTACGTGGAACAAAACCTGAAATTGGTACGAAGTTAGGAGAAAATGCATGAGACAAAATGTTCGTGAGTTAGCTCTGGATGGCTTAATTCAAGTAGAAAAAAGTGGTGCATATAGCAACTTACTTTTAAATAATTTGATTGAAAAAAATACAATTGACAGAAAAGATATTGGTTTATTAACTGAAATGGTATATGGAACAATTCAACGTCGTGACACACTAGATTATTATTTACAACCATTTTTAAGAAAAAAGGTTGAAGCGTGGGTAAGAGTGTTGCTTCGCCTATCTCTATATCAAATGCTATATTTAGACCGAGTTCCAGAAAGAGCGGCTATTCATGAAGCAGTTGAGATTGC
Source organism: Bacillus sp. FSL R12-0074 (assembly GCF_038005725.1). Taxonomy (NCBI): domain Bacteria; kingdom Bacillati; phylum Bacillota; class Bacilli; order Caryophanales; family Bacillaceae; genus Bacillus; species Bacillus sp. FSL R12-0074. The sequence continues at coordinate 3,817,993 of NZ_JBBOTR010000001.1, read as the reverse complement.
AAAGCGTCGTGGGCATAAAGGGATTTCAGGCATGGTGAACGGAGTATTGCGTTCAATTCAGCGAGAAGGTGTACCTTCGTTAGAAGAAATCGAAAATCCAGTAGAACGTCTTGCGATTGCAACGAGTCATCCAATGTGGCTTGTACAAGAATGGGCATCCGAATATGGTTTAGAGACAGCAGAGAAAATGTGTGAAGTAAATATGTTGCCACCTGTACCAACAGCACGTGTAAATGTTGATAAAGTAACGGTAGAAGAAGCGGTTGCGTTATTAGCTGATGAGGGTATAGAAGCAAAACGTGGCGAATTGTCAGAGGATGCAATTCAAATTGAAAGAGGAAATGTCGCACATACAGAAGCGTTCAAAAAAGGTTGCCTTTCTATTCAAGATGAAAGCTCAATGCTTGTAGCACGTGCTTTAGAACCGAATAAAGGAGATACAGTTCTAGATAGTTGTGCTGCTCCTGGCGGAAAAACAACTCATATTGCAGAGCGTTTGGACGGAACTGGTAAGGTAATGTCGCTTGATTTACACGCACATAAAGTACGTTTAATTGAACAACAGGCGAAGAGACTTGGTTTAGAAAATGTAGAAACGATGGCTTTAGATGCTAGAAAAGTTCAAGAGCATTTTGCAAATGAATCTTTTGACAAAATATTAGTAGATGCACCATGTTCTGGATTTGGTGTTATTAGACGTAAACCTGATATTAAGTTAGGTAAAGATAAGGGCGATAGTGAAAGGTTATCAACGATTCAACTTGCGATACTAGAAAAAATAGCACCATTGTTAAAACAAGGTGGTCGCCTTGTTTATAGTACGTGCACAATTGAAAAAATAGAAAATGAACAAGTAATAAAGCAATTTTTACAAGAGCATCCTGAATTTGAATGGGATACTACGATAAAAGATCGCATGCCAGAAAAGTTAAATCCGTATATTGATGAAGGTCAAGTACGAATTTTACCGCATTATTTTGCAACAGATGGCTTTTATATTGCTTGTTTAAGAAAGAAGGTGTAGCATCATGGAAACGACTGTAAAAAAACAAAAGAAAAATCTAGAAACAAAGAAACCATCAATTTATTCTTTACAACTTCATGAAATGCAAGATTGGTTAAAGGAACAAGGGGAACCTAAGTTCCGTGCAGGACAAATTTTTGATTGGCTATATAAAAAACGTGTAAAAAATTATGAGGATATGTCAAACCTTGCTAAAGGATTGCGCGATAAATTGTCGAATTCCTTTGATATTACTACTTTAAACACTTTAGTAAAACAAACGTCTTCGGATGGAACGATTAAATTCCTATTCCAGTTATACGATGGATACTCTATTGAAACTGTACTAATGCGACATGAATATGGAAATTCCATTTGTGTAACAACACAGGTGGGTTGCCGCATTGGCTGTACGTTCTGTGCTTCTACACTTGGTGGGTTAAAACGAAACTTAGAGGCTGGAGAAATTGTAGCGCAAGTAGTAGAAGTTCAGCGTGCGCTTGATGAAACAGAAGAACGTGTAAGTTCTCTTGTTGTTATGGGAATTGGAGAGCCATTTGATAATTATGATAACTTAATGTCATTCTTACGCATTGTAAATCATGAAAAAGGAATTCATATTGGTGCAAGACATATGACAGTTTCAACAAGTGGAATTGTTCCAAAAATTTATAAGTTCGCTGAAGAAGATATGCAAATTAATTTTGCGATTTCATTGCATGCTGCAAATACAGAGATACGTTCAAAATTAATGCCGATCAACCGTGCTTATAAGCTACCTGATTTAATGGAAGCTGTTAAATACTATGTAAATAGAACAGGGCGTCGTATTACATTTGAATATGGCTTATTTGGAGGAGAAAATGACCAAGTTGAGCACGCTGAAGAACTTGCTGCGCTCTTAAAAGGTGTAAAATGTCATGTAAACTTAATTCCGGTAAACTACGTGCCAGAACGTGATTATGTACGTACGCCACGAGAGCAAATTTTCTTATTTGAAAAGACGCTAAAAGATCGTGGAGTGAATGTAACCATTCGCCGTGAACAAGGTCATGATATTGATGCAGCCTGCGGTCAGTTGCGTGCAAAGGAGCGCAAAGAAGAGACGAGGTGACTAGATGAAAGCCGTGTTTCTATCGGATAAAGGAAAAGTTCGTCAACATAATGAAGATAGTGCAGGAGTTTTTCGCAATTTAGATGGAAATATTTTAGCGGTAGTAGCAGATGGAATGGGAGGTCATCGAGCTGGCGATGTAGCTAGCTCGATGGCTATTCAATTATTCCATGATTATTGGAAGCAAACGCATAATATGAATGAGCCTAAAAAGGTAGAAAAGTGGTTACATACTAACGTTGGAATTATTAATGAGCGCATATATGCTTACTCTCAGCAGCATGCAGAATGTAATGGCATGGGAACAACACTTATAATAGCCATTTGTACATCGAATTTTGTGACGATAGGTCATATAGGAGATAGTCGTTGTTATATGGTATCAGAGGGGAAAATGACGCTTGTAACGGAAGATCATTCGCTTGTAAATGAACTTGTAAGACATGGCGAAATTTCAAAGGAAGATGCAGAATATCACCCGAAAAAGAATGTTTTGTTAAGAGCATTAGGAAATGAAGAAACAGTTGGATTAGATGTTAAAACATTGGTGCTTGAAGAAGATGATCAATTACTTCTTTGCTCGGATGGATTGTCTAACAAAGTTTCTATTGCTGATATGCAACAAATTTTACAATTGAATGAACAGCTCGAGGCGAAGGGAGAGCATCTCATTCAATTAGCAAATGATCGTGGTGGAGAAGATAATATTACCCTCGTTATTATTGATTATACGGATTCGACAAACGAAAGTAGGTGAAGTGCAACGTGCTGATTGGAAAACGCTTAAATGACCGTTATAAGCTGCTGAAAATGATTGGCGGTGGAGGAATGGCCAATGTATATTTAGCTCATGATGATATACTCGGCCGAGATGTAGCGGTAAAAATATTAAGACTCGACTATTCAAATAATGAAGAGTTTATTAAACGTTTCCATCGAGAAGCGCAATCTGTTACAACGTTGTCGCATCCAAATATTGTGAATATGTATGATGTTGGGGAAGAGGATGATATATATTATCTTGTAATGGAATATGTACCTGGACGAACATTGAAGCAATACATAATTGATCGAGGGATGTTACCGATAGGAGAGGCTCTTGATATAATGGAGCAGTTAACGTCCGCTATGGCACACGCCCATCATTTTGAGATTGTACATCGTGATATTAAACCACACAATATTTTGATTCGAGATGACGGAGTGGTCAAAGTAACAGACTTTGGAATTGCGACAGCTACAAGTGCAGCAACAATTACACATACAAATTCGGTGCTCGGTTCGGTGCATTATTTATCACCAGAACAAGCGCGCGGCGGTATAGCGAATAAACAATCAGATATTTATTCACTTGGGATTGTTATGTTTGAATTGTTAACAGGAAGACAACCGTTTTCTGGTGAATCTGCTGTTGCAATTGCGTTAAAACATTTACAAAATGAAATGCCATCTCCAAAAAGATGGAATGACAATATTCCACAAAGTGTTGAAAATATTATATTAAAGGCAACTGCGAAAGATCCGTTCCATCGATATCAATCTGCTAACGCGATGAAACGAGATATTGAAACAGCACTATACCCAGAACGAATAAATGAACAACCATTTTACATACCAGAAGATATGGAAGCAACGAAAGCGATTCCAATTATTCAACAAGAACAACTATTTCAAAATGTAAGTGATGAAACGATTGTATTAAAAGGAAGTAAAGTGGATGAACAAGTAAGAAAAGAAGAGACCAAATCAGGTAAGAAGAAAAAGCGAAATAATAAATGGCTGAAAGTTTTAATTACAACATTTTTACTTTTAGCGATAGGGATAACATTAGCACTTACTGTTATTCCAGGCTTCTTTATTCCGAAAGATGTGAAGGTTCCTGATGTGGCTGGTATGAAATATACGACAGCGGTAAATACATTAGTTGAAAAAGGTTTTGAAGTTACTGAACCTAATCTTGTATATACAGATGATGTTGAAGCCGGAAACGTGATAAAAACAGATCCTATAGCAGGAAGAGTAGTGAAAGAAAACTCTAAAATTACTATCTATCAATCAGGTGGGAAAAAGAAAAGTAAGATGCGTGATTTGACAGGAAAAGATTTCGAGAGTATAAGAGCTGAGTTAGAAGAAAAATATAAACAAGTTACAATAAATTATATTGAAAATGATAAGCCGAAAGGTGAAATTGTAGAGCAAATACCAACGCCTGATCAAATGGTTATAGAGACAGAACAAGAGCTGAAAATTTGGGTAAGTAAAGGACCTTATCAAATAAGACCAGGTGATTTTTCAGGATGGACTGAAAATAGTGTAAAAGGTTATTTAAATGAAAGAAAGCTTGTTTCTGATATACAAAGAGAGTATTCAGATAAGGTTGATAAAGGTCTTGTTATTTCACAGTTACCAAAGCCTGGGACACCTTTAAAAGAAGGAGATAAAGTATCGATTGTTATCTCCGATGGTCCGAAGCCTAAAGTGACGAAAACGGTAAAAGTGGATAACATTTCTATCCCATATGAAGCTTCTGCAGCAGGTGAGAAAAAGCCGCAAACAATAGAAATTTATAAAGAAGATATGCAGCAAAAAATGGATAAACCAGTTGAAACGAGAACAATTACTGAGTCAGCGATTATTTCTTTAGAATTTGTAATTCAAGAAGGTGCAAAGGGACACTATAAAATTGTCCGAGATGGAGTAACGATTATGGACAAGGAAGTACCATATCCAGCTCAATAATAGTGAATTCCATCGTCCTTATATAGAAGATGGAATTTATTACTCTTGCCTGTTATGCTGTCTACATCGTGGACTGTATAACAGGCAAAAATATATGATTCAAAAAGCTGTAAAAGTGATACTGTTGTAAATAATATTTCAAATTTGATGGTAGATTAAATATATGAACCTGGATATATATTTGGTGGGCTTTGAACTAATTGTTTAAAGAACGCTAGTCTATTCATATTTAATTGCAGTTTCATTTTATACAAAATAAAGGAGAATTATATGCCAGAAGGAAAAATTGTAAAAGCTCTAAGTGGGTTTTATTATGTGCAGAATGAGGAAGGGATTACACAATGTCGTGGGCGTGGTGTATTTAGAAAGAATAAAATTACGCCACTTGTAGGAGACCAAGTTGTTTTTCAAGCGGATAATCCGAATGAAGGTTATGTGTTAGAAGTATTTGATCGGAAAAATGAACTTGTTAGACCTCCTATTGCTAATGTTGATCAAGCTATTCTTGTTTTCTCTGCGGTAGAACCAGATTTTAATCCAGGACTGTTAGATCGATTTTTAGTATTAATTGAATATCATAACATTAAACCAATTATTTGTATTAGTAAGATGGATTTAGTAGATGAAAAAATGAGAGAAACTGTTGAATCTTATGCAAATGATTATCGTGAAATGGGTTATGATGTGTTGTTTACTTCTATAAATACATCGGAAAGTATTGATATTCTGAAACCATTCTTAGAAGGTTGTATTTCCGTCGTTGCAGGCCAATCTGGTGTTGGGAAATCTTCAATGCTAAACGTATTACGTCCAGATTTAGAATTGAAAACTAATGATATTTCTTCACATTTAGGACGTGGAAAGCATACGACAAGACACGTAGAATTAATTACAGTTGGAAGCGGACTTGTTGCGGATACACCTGGTTTTAGTTCGCTTGATTTCATAGATATAGAGGTAGAAGATCTTACATATTGTTTTCCAGAGTTGAAAGAAGCGAGCCAATACTGTAAATTTAGAGGGTGTACACACCTTGCTGAACCGAAATGTGCGGTGAAAGCTGCGGTTGAAGAAGGAAAGATTACCGAATATCGTTATAAGAATTACAAACAATTCGTAGAAGAAATTAGAGAGAGAAAGCCGAGGTATTAGTCATGATTAAAATTGCACCATCGATTTTATCAGCAGATTTTTCAAGATTAGGGGAAGAGATTAAAGATGTAGAAAAAGGCGGAGCTGACTACATTCACGTCGATGTAATGGATGGGCATTTCGTACCAAATATTACGATTGGACCATTAATTGTAGAAGCAATCCGTCCGATTACATCATTACCGTTAGATGTACATTTAATGATTGAAAATCCTGATAACTATATCCCAACTTTCGCAAAAGCGGGAGCGGATATTATTACTGTTCATGTAGAAGCGTGTCCTCATTTACATCGTACAATTCAGTTAATTAAATCTCATGACATTAAAGCAGGGGTTGTATTAAATCCGCATACTCCAGTTTCAACGATTGAGCATGTATTAGAAGATATAGACATGGTATTACTTATGACAGTAAATCCTGGATTTGGCGGGCAGAAGTTTATTCATTCTGTATTACCGAAAATCAAACAAGTTGCAGAAATGGTTAAAGAGCGAAATCTAGAAGTGGAAATTGAAGTTGATGGTGGTGTCAACGCTGAAACGGCAAGACTTTGTATTGAAGCAGGAGCGAATGTTCTTGTAGCGGGATCAGCAGTATACAATCAAAAAGACCGCGGTGAAGCAATTCGTGTAATTCGCGGATAAAGAATGAACGAACCTTTATCCTAGTGAAGCTTCTAGTTCATTAAGACTTCACTATTTATACATGTTAGAGTGGCAAATAAGGAGAAAGGCAATCTACCGAATGGCAGATTGCCTTTTTACAATAGAAGGGGAAGGAAAAATGATTATTCATATTTTAGCGGGAGGACCTGCAGAATACTGCGCAGATTTTTCGCGGTATGAAAATGAAGAAGTAGTTTGGGCGGCCGTTGATAGAGGAGTGTACCGTTTGTTGAAAAGAGGAATCACTCCGGCTGTTGCGTTTGGGGATTATGATTCAGTTACTGATGAGGAATTAGCATGGATGAGGCAGCAAACAAATGAATTACATATCGTCCCGCGAGAAAAAGATCAAACAGATTTAGAAATTGCAATTAGCTGGGCTTTAGAACAGAAACCAAAATTAATTCGTATTTTTGGTGCTACTGGTGGAAGACTTGATCATGGTTTAGCAAATATTCAGATGCTTTTAAAGGGATTAGAAGTAAATATAGAAATGTGTATTGTGGACAATAAAAATGAAATAATGGTGAAAAAGTTTGGTATGTATATAATTGAAGGAAACGAACATTTTCCATACGTATCATTTGTACCAGTTACTGAAAGGGTAGAAGGTATTACACTTCACGGTTTTAAGTATCCCCTTACTAATAAAACAATAGAGTGGGGATCGACACTTTGTATTAGTAATGAACTCGTTGAGGAAAAAGGTACTTTTTCATTCACTTCTGGCATATTAATGATGATAAGAAGCACTGATTGAAGAAACAATTTTGCTCCTTGCATCATATAGTGAACAAGTGGAGTAATGGGGATTAGGAGGGAAACCATGAGATTTTATACAATTAAGTTACCTAAATTTCTTGGTGGAATTGTTCGTGCGATGTTAAATACCTTCAAAAAAGACTAAAAAAAGCACCTATTACCGGTGCTTTTTCCAATGGTATAATAAAAAAAGAGCCTAGCGGCTCTTTTTTTTATTATTAAACACGTTCGATTTTGCCAGATTTTAATGCTCTAGCAGAAACGTAAACACGTTGAACTTTTCCGTCGATGCGTACGCGAACTTTTTGAAGGTTAGCGCCCCATTTACGTTTTGTAGCGTTCATTGCGTGAGAACGAGAGTTACCAGAACGAGCTTTTCTTCCAGTGATAGCACAAACACGAGCCATTTATATTTCCCTCCCTTAACTACCGTAACATACGTAATTTTTCAATATTAGTCTTTTATGCGATGCTAAAAACACTACTATAATTTAACACAACTAAAAAGAGAATGCAACACCGTAGGAAAAAGAAATCAAGAAAAAATACTTGACACTATATGTCAATGAAGAAAAGGTGAAATCAAGAAAAATTGCTTGACATATTATAGTGGTACATGTTGTATAATAACAATGGACTATTTTGCTCATCATAAAAAAATGTAATTTAAAACATAAAATATGAGAGTGAAAAAGAAAGAACGATGGAATTTTCTTTAAAAAGATTATATGATAGTAACTAAAGTAGTCTAGCTCACTTTCACCATTTATGAAGGGGGAAACGAGATGTCAATTGAAATTAAAACGAAGTACGGTCAAATTGATATTAGTACAGATGTAATTGCAACAATTGCTGGAGGTGCCGCAGTAGATTGCTACGGTATCGTAGGTATGGCATCAAAAAATCAGTTAAAAGATGGATTAACAGAAATTTTACGAAAAGAAAACTTCACTAGAGGCGTTATTGTTCGTAAAAATGAAGATGAAGTACATATTGATATGTATATTATTGTGAGCTATGGTACGAAAATTTCAGAAGTAGCACATAACGTGCAGACTAAAGTGAAATATACATTAGATCAAACTGTAGGACTAGCAGTAGATTCTGTAAACATCTACGTACAAGGAGTTAAAGTAATAAACTTGTAATGTGCATTAAGGAGGAAAATCTGTGTCAATTCAAAAAATTGATGGAAAACGTTTATCACAAATGATCATTCAAGGAGCCAATAATTTAACAAATAATGTTCAGCTTGTTGATGCATTAAACGTATTCCCAGTTCCAGATGGCGATACCGGTACAAACATGAACTTATCAATGACTTCAGGCGCACGTGAAGTGAAAGCAAATCCTTCGCAGCATGCTGGTAAAGTCGGTGTAAGTTTAGCCAAAGGATTATTAATGGGAGCTCGTGGTAACTCTGGGGTTATTTTATCTCAGTTATTCCGTGGTTTCTCTAAATCCATTGAACAAAAAGAAGAATTAACGACAGTTGATTTTGCTGCAGCTTTAGAAGCTGGAGTAGAGGCAGCTTACAAAGCGGTTATGAAACCAATTGAAGGAACGATTTTAACGGTTGCAAGAGAAACGGGTAAATATGCAGTGACAGTTGCGAAAAAACAGCGCGACTTTGTTTTGTTTATGGAAGACGTTGTAAAAGAAGCAAACGCATCGTTAAATCGTACGCCAGATTTATTACCTGTATTAAAACAAGTTGGCGTTGTAGATAGCGGTGGTAAAGGTCTTGTTGTTGTATATGAAGGATTTTTAGCTGACTTAAAAGGAGAAACGATTTCTTCTAATATGCCTGCCCAACCATCTATGAATGACATGGTACGTGCAGAACATCACCGTAGTGTACAAAGCCAATTGAGTACAGAAGATATTAAGTATGGATATTGTACGGAGTTCATGGTGAAATTAGAGCCTGGAAAAATGAAGGAACATAATTTCTCTGAACAAAAATTCCGTGAAGATATTAGTGTGTACGGAGATTCACTACTTGTTGTATCGGATGATGAGGTTGTAAAGGTTCATATTCATGCGGAACATCCTGGAGATCCTATGAACTATGGACAACGTTACGGTAGTCTAATTAAGATCAAAGTAGAAAATATGCGTGAACAGCATACTGCTTTATTAGATGAACCTACCATGGTACCTGAACAAACGAATCAGCCAATAGAGAAACAACCGTATGGTATTGTAACTGTAGCTATGGGATCGGGTATTAAAACTCTATTTGAGAGCATTGGTGCAACGAAAGTTATCGAAGGTGGCCAAACGATGAATCCGAGTACGGAGGATATTGTGAAGGCGATTGAAGAGGCGAATGCTGAAAAAATCATCATCTTACCAAATAACGGGAATATCGTGATGGCAGCAGAACAAGCAGCGTCAGTTGTAGAACAAGAAGTTATTGTTATTCGTTCAAAAACAGTTCCTCAAGGTATGGCTGCAATGTTAGCATTTAATCCAGTTGGAACGCTAGAAGAGAATGAAGAAAACATGAAAGAAGCTTTAGCTCATGTGAAAACAGGTCAGATTACGTATGCTGTTCGTGATACGGAAATTGACGGTGTAGCGATTCAAAAAGATGATTTCATGTGTATTGCAGATGGGAAAATTGTATCTACAAATGCTGAGAAAGTAGGAGCTGCAAAGCAATTACTAGAAGCGCTAATTGATGAAGATTCTGAAATCGTAACGATTCTACAAGGTGAAGATGCAACAGATGAAGAAGTGGCTAAATTAGTTGCGTTTGTAGAAGAGAACTTTGAAGATGCAGAAGTAGAAGTACATGCAGGGAACCAACCGGTGTATTCTTTCATCTTCTCTGTAGAATAAGAAAAGATTCGATTTGAAAATAAATGGGTTACTTACTTGCTAATGGATAAGAAATAGTGATATGAAGTTTATTACTAGTTTTTATTCAAAAGGCTAGCATATTGATGATAGAAAAGAGCCTTGCTGCTAATAGTGAGGCTCTTTTCTTACGTATTGTACAACTTTGTTTTATCCCGCTATTTGTGGGCAGTAAAACTTCCACCCCCTATATTCGGCTGGAGCAAAGAAGTTAAGTGGGAGATTAACTGCCCGTAAACGCCCACTGATTATAGTTTCACTTTATACAGAGGGATTAGAGTAGTTTCTCTTAGAATGCCTATGATAGAATATATAAGGTGAAAGAGAGCGATTACAGATGTCAATGATAATAATGGATAATCAATAGAATGAATCAAAGAAAATAATGTGACGGAGCGTGAGAATCTTGAATGAAGTTGTACAAGTTCCTGTTACGGATGTAAAGGGAATCGGAGGAGAAACATCTGAGTTGTTACACGAGATGGGAATTTATACAGTTTCTCATCTATTAGAACATTTTCCGTACCGCTATGAAGACTATGCGATGAAAGATCTTGCTGAAGTAAAGCATGACGAGCGTGTAACGGTTGAGGGGAAAATTCATAGTGCTCCTTTACTGCAATATTATGGGAAGAAGAAGTCACGTCTTACAGTTCGTGTTCTCGTCGGTCGTTATTTAATTACAGCTGTATGTTTTAATAGACCATACTATAAACAAAAGTTAAATTTAGATGAAACGGTAACGATTACTGGTAAATGGGATCAGCATCGCCAAACAATTGCTGTATCAGAACTGAATTTTGGACCGGTTGTACGACAACAAGAAGTAGAACCTGTATATTCAGTGAAAGGAAAACTGACAGTAAAACAGATGCGCCGGTTTGTTGCACAAGCATTTAAGGAGTATGGAGATTCTATAGTCGAAGTGTTACCAGATGGTTTGTTAAGTCGATATAAATTATTATCACGCTATGAAGCGCTCAGAGGGTTACATTTTCCAGTGGGACAGGAAGACTTAAAGCAAGCGCGTCGCCGTTTTGTATATGAGGAGTTTTTCTTGTTTCAGTTGAAAATGCAAACATTACGGAAAATGGAAAGGGAAAACTCGAAAGGGACGAAAAAGGAAATTTCATTAGTAGAATTGCAAGAGTTTACTGATGCACTTCCGTTTCCATTAACTGGTGCACAACGCCGGGTTGTAGATGAAATAATGAAAGATATGATATCTCCGTACCGAATGAATCGATTATTGCAAGGGGATGTAGGTTCTGGGAAAACAGTTGTTGCTGCGATTGCTCTTTATGCGGCGAAATTGGCTCATTATCAAGGTGCTTTGATGGTTCCTACAGAAATTTTAGCCGAGCAACATTATCAGTCGCTCGCGGAGACGTTTTCGCATTTCGGTATGAAGGTTGAATTGCTAACAAGTTCTGTTAAAGGTGCGAGACGTCGAGAAATTTTGTCGAGATTAGAACAGGGAGAAGTAGACATCCTTGTTGGGACGCACGCTTTAATTCAAGACGAAGTTATATTTCATAGGTTAGGTCTCGTTATTACTGATGAACAGCATCGATTTGGTGTGGCGCAGCGCCGGGTTTTACGTGAGAAAGGTGAAAGTCCAGATGTATTGTTTATGACGGCGACCCCAATCCCGCGTACGTTAGCTATCACTGCATTTGGAGAGATGGACGTTTCTATTATCGACGAAATGCCAGCTGGTAGAAAGGTAATCGAAACGTACTGGGCAAAACATGATATGTTAGATCGTGTCCTCGGCTTTGTGGAGAAAGAGATAAAAAAAGGAAGACAGGCATATGTTATTTGCCCTCTTATTGAAGAGTCTGAGAAGCTTGATGTACAAAATGCTATCGACTTACATAGTATGCTGACTCATCATTATCAAGGGAAATGCCAAGTTGGATTAATGCATGGGAGACTATCATCTCAAGAAAAAGAAGAGATAATGGGACAGTTTAGTGAAAATAAAGTGCAAATTCTTGTGTCGACAACAGTTGTTGAAGTAGGCGTGAATGTACCAAATGCGACTGTTATGGTTATTTATGACGCGGAACGTTTCGGTTTATCACAGCTCCATCAGCTAAGGGGGCGTGTTGGGCGTGGTAGTGAACAATCATATTGTTTATTAATTGCGGACCCGAAATCAGAAACGGGAAAAGAAAGAATGCGCATTATGACTGAAACAAATGATGGATTTGTATTGTCAGAAAAAGATTTAGAGTTACGAGGTCCTGGGGATTTCTTTGGAAGTAAGCAAAGTGGTCTACCAGAATTTAAGGTTGCTGATATGGTACATGATTATCGGGCGTTAGAAACAGCAAGACAAGATGCAGCGATACTAGTTGATTCAGAAGCGTTTTGGCATAATGATCAGTATGCTTCGCTGCGTACTTATCTTGATGGGACAGGTGTGTTCCAGGGAGAGAAGCTCGATTAAAAGTAGTCTGCAAAAGTTTTTGTTGCATTCTACTTTTAATGATTATATACTACTTTTAGTACCTAGTCATAAAAATGGATGGTGCGGTATGAAAAAAAGAAGAAGTAAAAAAGAAAGACAAGAATTATTACAACAAACAATAGAAACGAATCCTTTTATAACGGATGAAGATTTAGCGGAAAAATTTCAAGTGAGCATACAAACTGTTCGTCTTGATCGTATGGAATTATCTATTCCTGAATTAAGAGAACGAATTAAGCATGTGGCTACAAAACAACATGAAGAAGATGTGAAATCTTTACCGTTAGAAGAGGTTGTCGGAGAAATTATTGATATAGAATTAGATAGACATGCGATTTCTATCTTTGAAGTAAAGGTAGAACATGTATTTAAAAGAAATCAAATTGCTCGTGGGCATCATTTGTTTGCACAAGCAAACTCACTAGCTGTTGCGGTTATTGATGAAGAATTAGCTTTAACTGCAAAGTCCACCATTCGATATATTCGTCCTGTAAAATTAGGAGAGCGTGTTGTTGCAAAAGTACGTGTTGAAGATGTAGAGAATGATAAAGGACGGACGGTTGTCAAAGTGCGTAGTTTTGTTGGAGAAGAACTTGTCTTTACAGGCACTTTTGAAATGTATCGATCTAGTAATTATAGTGAGGAAGGTAACAACTTATGAAAATCGCAATAGATGCAATGGGCGGCGATCATGCACCAAAGGCTGTAGTATTAGGAGCAATGAAAGCTATTAAGGAATACTCAGATTTACATATTACGTTAGTAGGGAAAGAAGAGGGAATTCGTCAATATTTAACGAGTGAAGAGCGAATTACTATACTTCATACGGACGAAAAAATTGAATCGACAGACGAACCAGTAAGAGCGGTTCGTCGAAAAAAACAAGCTTCAATGGTACTAGCGGCGCAGCAAGTAAAAGACGGCGTAGCGGATGCTTGTATATCAGCAGGTAGTACAGGAGCTTTGATGGCAGCTGGATTGTTTGTTGTTGGTCGTATGGAAGGAATTGAACGACCAGCTTTATCACCTACAATGCCAACTGTTGATGGAGAAGGTTTTGTTATGTTAGATGTTGGAGCCAACGTTGATGCAAAACCAATTCATTTATATCAATATGCAGTAATGGGCTCTGTTTACGCAGAGAAGGTAAGAGGAATTAAAAATCCACGCGTTGGACTTTTAAACGTTGGAACAGAGGATGGTAAAGGAAACGAGCTTTCAAAACAAGTCTTTGCTATGCTCAAGGATGCACCAATTAATTTCGTTGGAAACGTTGAATCAAGAGATTTATTGCAAGGTGTAGCAGATGTTGTTGTATGTGATGGTTTTACGGGTAATGTAGCGCTAAAATCATTAGAAGGAACAGCACTTGCGTTATTCTCTATGTTAAAAGAACAATTAATGAGTTCGTTTACGAGCAAATTAGCAGCAGCGGTATTAAAACCAAAACTTATGGTATTGAAAGATAAAATGGATTATTCGGAGTATGGGGGAGCGGCGTTGTTTGGATTGAAAGCTCCTGTCATTAAGGCTCACGGTTCTTCTAATGACCAATCGATATTTAGTGCGATTCGTCAAACGAGAGAAATGGTAGCGAAAGAAGTAATTCCTACAATTTCAAGTGTAATGGAGAAGGAGCCGCTTCAATAAGAGGAGGATTTGAAATGGGAAAAATAGCATTTCTTTTTCCGGGCCAAGGTTCACAGGCAGTTGGAATGGGTAGACAGTTAGCGGAGAATAATAAAGAGGTTGCGAAAGTGTTTGCAAAAGCGGATGAGGTTTTGCATGATTCTCTTTCAGAAGTGATTTTTGAAGGACCGCAAGAAAAGTTAACATTAACGACAAATGCGCAGCCGGCACTATTAACAACGAGCTTTGCAATTTTAACAGCTTTGAAGGAGTATGATATTACACCTGATTTTGTCGCAGGACATAGTTTAGGTGAATATAGCGCTCTTGTAGCTGCTGGTGCATTAACATTCGAAGACGCTGTATATGCTGTAAGGAAACGCGGGGAATATATGGAAGAAGCTGTTCCAGGCGGGGAAGGTGCAATGGCAGCTATTTTAGGTGCGGATCCGGATATGCTGAAACGAGTTACAGAAGAAGTAACAAGTGAAGGATATGCAGTACAAATTGCTAATATGAATAGTACGAAGCAAATTGTTATTTCTGGAACAAAGCAAGGAGTAGAACTTGCTTCTCAAAGAGCGAAAGAAAATGGTGCTAAAAGAGCAATTCCGCTCAAAGTAAGTGGACCGTTTCATTCCTCGCTTATGAAACCAGCTGCTGAGAAATTCCAAAGTGTTTTAAATGAAATTACAATTCAAGACACGAATATTCCTGTTATTGCAAATGTTACGGCAGATGTTATTACGCGTGGTACAGATATTCAAGCAAAGCTAATTGAACAGCTCTATTCGCCTGTATTATGGTACCCATCTATTGAGTATATGGTGAATCAAGGGGTAGATACATTTATTGAAATCGGACCTGGAAAAGTACTTGCTGGTCTTATGAAGTCGATTGATTCTTCAGTGAAAGCATATGCGGTATATGATGAAGAGACATTAAAAGATACCATTTCAAATTTGAGAGGAGAAAGCTGATGTTAAAAGGGAAAGTAGCATTAGTAACTGGTGCTTCACGTGGGATTGGTCGTGCGATTGCTATTGATTTAGCGAAACAAGGGGCAAATGTTGTAGTAAATTATGCTGGTAATGAGCAAAAGGCGAATGAAGTAGTTGATGAAATAAAGAAATTAGGTTCAGATGCCATTGCAGTAAGAGCAGATGTTGCAAATGCTGATGATGTTACTGCAATGGTGAAACAAACTGTAGATACGTTTGGACAAGTTGATATTCTTGTAAATAACGCTGGTGTAACAAAAGATAATTTATTAATGCGTATGAAAGAAGAAGAATGGGATACAGTTATTAATACAAACTTAAAAGGTGTTTTCTTATGTACGAAAGCAGTATCGCGCTATATGATGCGTCAACGTCATGGACGTATTATTAATATCGCTTCTGTTGTTGGTGTAACAGGAAACCCAGGACAAGCAAATTATGTTGCTGCTAAAGCTGGTGTAATTGGATTAACAAAAACATCAGCAAAAGAATTAGCGAGCCGAAATATTACTGTAAATGCAATTGCTCCAGGGTTTATTGCGACTGATATGACGGATGTATTAGATGAAAATATAAAAGCCGAAATGTTAAAATTAATTCCTGCAGCTCAGTTTGGAGAAGCACAAGATATCGCAAATACTGTAACGTTTTTTGCTTCTGATCAAAGTAAATATGTTACAGGTCAAACGTTAAATGTTGATGGCGGTATGGTAATGTAATAAAAGAATCGATTTCACCTAGTTTTTTTGGACAATATTTTATATAATATTTGAGGGGAGGTGAATAGAATGGCAGATGTTTTAGAGCGTGTAACCAAAATTGTCGTTGATCGTTTAGGAGTAGAAGAAACTGAAGTAGTACCAGCTGCAAGCTTCAAAGAAGATTTAGGCGCAGACTCCCTAGATGTAGTAGAACTTGTAATGCAATTAGAAGATGAATTCGAAATGGAAATTTCTGATGAAGATGCTGAAAAGATTGCTACTGTTGGCGATGCTGTGACTTACATAGAGAGTCATCTATAATGCTTAAGTGAAGTCCCGTTTTTTAACGGGGCTTCTCGGCTTATATCTGGAGGGACCTATGCCGTACCGAAAACATAGAGAAAAAAAATACGAAGCAAAATATCGTGAAGCTTTTAAAGTATTTCAAGAAGAGATAGGTATTACGTTTACAGATGAAAAATTATTGATTCAAGCGTTTACGCATTCATCGTATGTGAATGAGCATCGAAAAAAACCGCATGAGGACAATGAGCGTCTTGAGTTTCTTGGCGATGCTGTATTGGAACTCACTGTATCACAGTATCTGTTTCAAAAATATCCGACAATGAGCGAAGGAGAGTTAACAAAACTACGTGCAGCTATTGTATGTGAGCCATCTCTTGTTCGTTTTGCAAACGAAATGTCATTTGGTAGCCTTGTTTTATTAGGGAAAGGTGAGGAAATGACGGGTGGACGTGAACGACCAGCTTTATTAGCGGATGTCTTTGAAGCGTTTATTGGTGCCCTTTATCTTGATCAAGGGCTAGAAACAGTTTGGGGATACTTAAAAGAAGTTGTATATCCAAAAATTAATGAAGGTGCTTTTTCTCATGTGATGGATTATAAGAGTCAATTGCAAGAATTGATTCAGCGTGATGGTAGTGGCAATGTTGAGTATCAAATTTTGCAAGAAAAAGGACCGGCCCACAACCGAGAATTTGTGTCCCGTGTAACTTTAAATAATGAGGCATTAGGTCTTGGAAGTGGTAAGTCAAAAAAAGAGGCAGAGCAACAAGCTGCTGCAGAAGCATTGAAAAAATTAAAAGAACAATCATGAGGAATCCCCCTTTGAATGAGGGGGATTCCTTATGCATAGAATGAAACTTTCCTTTTATTTATAAATAAAAGGAGTGGGAAATCCGTATAGTAGTTTGTTTTCGTATAGACAACGTTTACAACAACGGAGAATAGGAGGAAGGCCTTTCGTGTTTTTAAAAAGATTAGAAATAGCAGGATTTAAGTCTTTTGCTGAGCGTGTATCTGTCGATTTTGTTCCAGGTGTAACTTCTGTAGTAGGACCTAACGGGAGCGGGAAAAGTAATATTACTGATGCAATTCGCTGGGTACTTGGTGAACAATCTGCAAAGTCATTACGCGGTGCAAAGATGGAGGATATTATTTTTGCCGGCAGTGATACGAGAAGAGCGGTTAATGTTGCTGAAGTTACATTAACTTTAAATAATGAAGACCAACGCTTACCGATTGAGTATAACGAGGTGTGTGTAACGCGTCGTGTATCTCGTTCGGGTGATAGTGATTTTTATATTAATAAACAATCTTGTAGATTAAAAGATATTATTGATTTATTTATGGACTCTGGTATGGGAAGGGAAGCTTTTTCGATTATTAGCCAGGGGAAAGTCGAAGAGATTTTGAGTAGTAAATCAGAAGAACGTCGTGGTGTATTTGAAGAAGCTGCGGGTGTGCTGAAATATAAACTTCGTAAAAAGAAAGCTGAAGGGAAATTGGCGGAAACACAAGAAAACTTAAATCGTGTACAAGATATTATTCACGAATTAAGTAGTCAAGTAGAACCACTAGAAAGACAAGCTTCTATTGCGAAAGATTATCTTGAGAAAAAAGAAGAATTAGAGAAAGTAGAAGCTGCGCTTATTGTACATGAAATTGAAGAATTACATGAAAAGTGGGAAGCGCTTCGAAATCAATTTGGGCATAATAAAGATGAAGAAGCTAAAATGTCGGCGAACTTACAAAAAAGTGAAGAAGAGCTTGAGGAATTACGCGGGCAATTACAAGCCGTTGATGAATCTGTAAATTCCTTACAAGAAGTTCTACTTCTGTCTAGTAAAGAACTAGAAAAACTAGAAGGGCAACGCGAGCTGTTAAAGGAAAGAAAGCAAAATGCAACGACACATTGTGCGCAGCTTGAAAAGCTAATTGTTGAGTTAACAGAGAAAACTACAAGTTATGATGGCGAAATTGAAACAAGTACAGAAGCTTTAATGCAATTTGTGAATCAAGTAAAAGAATTGGAGAAGAAATTGCATGATAACGAGCAATTACTTGCGACTTTTGCTGAGAATTTAGAGGAACAAATTGAGAATTTAAAAGGTGACTATATTGAACTTTTGAATCAACAAGCAAGTCTTCGTAATGAATTATCTATGATTGAAGAACAATCAAAACAGCAAAACTCTAAAAACGAACGACTTGATGAAGAAAATGAAAAGTATGTACAGATGCGTGTGGAAATTACAGCGAAAAAGGCGAAACTTGTAGACAGTTATGAGCAAGCGAGAGAGAAAATAGCTGGCATTATTTCTAACATACAGAAGACAGAAACGGCACTTGGGAAATGTAAGTCACAGTATAGTGAAAATGAAACGAAACTGTATCAAGCGTATCAATTTGTGCAACAGGCGCGCTCTCGGAAAGAAATGTTAGAAGAGATGCAAGAGGACTACTCTGGCTTCTATCAAGGGGTACGTGAAGTATTAAAGGCTAGAGAAAATAGACTACAAGGTATTGAGGGAGCTGTTGCAGAACTTCTGACTGTGCCGAAAGAATATGAAATCGCAATGGAAATCGCCCTTGGGGCAGCGATGCAACATATCGTAGTACAAACAGAAGAGCATGCTCGTAATGCAATTGCATTTTTAAAGCAAAATAAACATGGCCGTGCAACGTTTTTACCTCAAGCTGTTATTAAAAGCCGATCGCTATCATTTGATCAATTACGCATTGTGAATCAGCATCCATCGTTTGTCGGTGTAGCGGCAGAACTTGTGCAGTACAATAATAAATATGAGAATGTAGTTTCAAGTTTATTAGGTACAGTTGTTGTTGCGAAAGATTTACGCGGAGCAAATGAGTTAGCGAAACAACTGCAATACCGCTATCGTATTGTAACACTCGAAGGTGACGTAGTGAACCCGGGTGGTTCTATGACGGGTGGAGCTGTAAAACAGGCGAAATCCTCTTTATTGGGACGTCAACGTGAACTTGAAGAGTGGACTAAAAAACTAACTGACATGGAAGAAAAAACAACGAAGCTAGAAAACTTTGTTAAAGCAGTAAAGCAAGAGATTCAAGAAAAAGAAGTACAAATACGAGAGCTACGCCAAGGTGTAGAGACCGAACGTGTAGATGAACAGAAGCTAAGAGAAGAAATTAATCGTTTAGAATTAGATGAACATCGTATTAATGATCGTTTATCGATTTACGATTTAGAGATTGAAGGATTTTTACAAGATCAAGTAAAAATGCAAGGGCGCAAAGAAGAGTTAGAAAAGATTTTAGCGACTCTTCAAGCTGAGATTGGGGAATTAGATAGCAAAATCGTCGTTTTAACGAAACAAAAAAGTGAACAATATTCTTCAAAAGAAAAAGTTCAGAAGGAAATGACGGAGCTAAAAGTACAAGCTGCTGAACAACAACAACGTTTGTCTAATCAAAAAGAAAAAGTCGAACGATTGACGAAGGAAAAAGAAGAGACTGATGCGACGCTTGTAAAAACGAAAGAAGATTTAGCGTTCTTAAAGCAAGAGATGACATCTAATTCAAGTGGCGAAGAACAAATTACGAATATGATTGAGAAGAAAGCGTATGATCGTAATCAAACTTCGGAGTTAATTCGTTCTCGTCGTGAACAACGCGTATCATTGCAAGAAAGAGTCGAGCATTTAGAGCGCGGTGTGAAAGAAACAATAGGTAAACATAAATATATTCTTGAGATGCTGAAAGATCAAGAAGTGAAAATTAACCGACTTGATGTAGAGCTGGAAAATAGATTGCAACATTTACGTGAAACATATACTATTTCATTTGAAGCAGCAAAACTTAAGTATACAATGATGATGCCTGCAGAAGATGCACGTAAAAAGGTGAAACTAATTAAACTATCCATTGAAGAGTTAGGCGCAGTAAATTTAGGGGCAATTGATGAGTATGAACGTGTAGCAGAGCGCCATACATTCTTATTAGAGCAAAGAGATGACCTAGAAGAAGCGAAATCGACATTGCATCAACTTATTACGGAAATGGATGAAGAGATGAAAAAACGCTTTTCTACTACATTCGAAGGGATTCGAACAGAGTTTCAATCTGTATTCTCTGAATTATTCGGAGGTGGAAGAGCGGATTTAGTAATGACAAACCCAGAAGATTTACTAAATACGGGTATTGATATTGTAGCGCAACCACCAGGGAAGAAACTACAAAATTTAGGTTTACTTTCAGGGGGAGAGCGTGCTTTAACGGCAATTGCGCTCTTATTTGGTATTTTAAAAGTACGCCCAGTTCCATTCTGTGTTCTAGATGAAGTGGAAGCAGCTCTTGATGAGGCAAACGTTGCTCGTTTTGCGCAGTATTTAAAGAAATTTAGTGATGAAACGCAGTTTATTGTAATTACACACCGAAAAGGTACAATG
Source organism: Bacillus sp. FSL R12-0074 (assembly GCF_038005725.1). Taxonomy (NCBI): domain Bacteria; kingdom Bacillati; phylum Bacillota; class Bacilli; order Caryophanales; family Bacillaceae; genus Bacillus; species Bacillus sp. FSL R12-0074. Next base: position 3,797,153 of record NZ_JBBOTR010000001.1, on the reverse strand, counting down.
GAAGAGTCTGATGTATTGTACGGTGTAACAATGCAAGAATCAGGGGTGTCGAAGCTTGTTTCTGTTCGTTTAGATGATGGCGAAGAACTTGTTGCAAGTAGATAGGAAGGATGGGAAGTATGAGCTTTTTAAAAAAATTAAAAGAAAAAATTTCAAAACAAACGGATACGGTAACAGAGAAGTTTAAACAAGGATTAGAAAAAACGAGAAATTCATTTGCTGATAAAGTAAATGACTTAGTGTACCGTTACCGCAAAATAGACGAAGATTTCTTTGAAGAATTAGAAGAAATTTTAATTAGTGCGGATGTCGGAGTTTCGACAGTGATGGAATTAATTGATCAGTTGAAAGAAGAAGTGCAACGTCGTAACATTCAAGATCCGAAAGAAGTACAGGCTGTTATTTCTGAAAAGCTAGTGGGAATTTACAAAGGTGACAGCGATTTTAGTAATGAAGTTAATATACAAGAGGATCAATTAACAGTAGTTTTATTTGTTGGTGTGAATGGTGTGGGGAAAACGACGACGATTGGTAAGCTTGCACATAAATTTAAATCAGAAGGTAAGTCTGTCCTATTGGCGGCAGGAGATACATTCCGTGCTGGGGCGATTGAGCAATTAGAAGTATGGGGCGATCGTGTTGGTGTAGAAGTAATTAAACAAGGGTCAGGATCTGATCCAGCGGCTGTTATGTATGATGCTGTACAAGCGGCAAAGGCCCGTAAAGTGGATGTATTGCTATGTGATACAGCGGGACGCTTACAAAATAAAGTAAACTTAATGAATGAGTTAGAGAAAGTGAAGCGTGTAATTGAGCGTGAAGTACCAGGGGCTCCTCATGAAGTATTACTTGTTATTGATGCAACAACAGGGCAAAATGGTTTAAGCCAAGCGAAAACATTCCGTGAAGCAACGAATGTTACTGGTATTGTTTTAACGAAGTTAGATGGAACTGCTAAAGGTGGTATCGTCTTAGCGATTCGTAACGAAATGGATGTTCCGGTGAAATTTGTTGGGCTAGGAGAGCAAATGGATGATCTGCAACAGTTTGATCCAGAACAATATGTTTATGGTTTGTTTGCGAACGTAGTAGAAACAGAAGAAGTGTAAGTGAAAGAAGCGGTATTTCTGCTTCTTTTTTTATAAAAATATGTGATGTTAAGAAAAAAACTTGACACTCTTTTATACTCCATGTAAACTAAGTCATGTAAAGGGAAATCACTTAACAAAGGATGATCCAACATGCTCGAGAAAACAACGAGAATGAACTATTTATTTGATTTTTATCAATCGTTGTTAACGCAAAAACAAAGAAGTTATATGTCGCTTTATTATCTAGATGATTTATCTCTTGGTGAAATTGCGGAAGAATTTGATGTAAGTCGCCAAGCCGTGTATGATAACATTAAACGGACTGAAGCGATGCTTGAAGAATATGAAGATAAATTAGTATTACTTCAAAAGTTTCAAGAGCGACAGCGACTTGTTGCAAAGCTAAAACAGCTAATCAGCGAAGAAGAGCATGTAAATGAAGAAATGAAACAAGTTGTTGAAGCTATCGAAAAATTAGATTAGGAGGGCGGCAATATGGCATTTGAAGGATTAGCCGACCGACTTCAACAGACAATGCAAAAAATCCGCGGCAAAGGAAAAGTTTCTGAAGCCGATGTAAAAGAAATGATGAGAGAAGTTCGTCTAGCTCTTTTAGAAGCGGATGTTAACTTTAAAGTAGTAAAAGATTTTATAAAGCGTGTGTCTGAGCGTGCTGTCGGACAAGATGTAATGAAAAGTTTGACACCTGGACAACAAGTAATTAAAATCGTACAGGAAGAACTTACAGAACTTATGGGCGGAGAGCAAAGCAAAATTGCTGTTGCTAATAAGCCACCTACTGTTATAATGATGGTTGGTCTGCAAGGTGCGGGTAAAACAACGACGACAGGTAAGCTTGCAAATTTGCTTCGTAAAAAGCATAATCGTAAACCGATGCTTGTTGCAGCGGATATTTACCGTCCAGCAGCGATTAAACAGCTTGAAACATTAGGGAAGCAATTGGACATGCCTGTTTTCTCCTTAGGAGATCAAGTAAGTCCGGTTGAAATTGCGAAACAAGCGATTGCGAAAGCAAAAGAAGATCATCACGATTACGTTTTAATCGATACAGCGGGTCGCCTGCATATTGATGAAGAACTAATGGGTGAATTAGCGAAAGTCAAAGAAGTTGCGAAACCGGATGAAATTTTCCTTGTTGTCGATGCGATGACAGGACAAGACGCGGTAAATGTAGCACAAAGTTTCCATGAACAGTTAGGATTAACAGGTGTTGTATTAACGAAATTAGATGGTGATACGCGCGGTGGTGCGGCATTATCTATTAAGGCTGTAACAAATACACCAATTAAATTTGCTGGTATGGGTGAAAAACTAGATGCAATTGAAGCGTTCCATCCAGAACGTATGGCATCCCGTATTTTAGGGATGGGCGACGTCTTAACATTAATTGAAAAAGCGCAAGCTACAGTTGATGAAGAGAAAGCAAAAGAACTTGAGCAAAAAATGCGTACGCTTTCGTTTACGCTTGACGATTTCCTAGAACAACTTGGACAAGTGCGTCAACTTGGACCGCTTGACGAATTGTTAGGAATGCTTCCTGGTGCAAATAAAATTAAAGGGCTGAAAAATGCACAAGTTGATGAAAAACAAATTGGGCATATTGAGGCAATTATTCGTTCTATGACTAAAGTAGAACGAGAACAACCGGAAATAATCAATGCTAGTCGTAAAAAGCGCATTGCCAAAGGTAGCGGTACAACGGTACAAGAAATCAATCGTCTAATCAAGCAATTTGATGATATGAAAAAAATGATGAAGACGATGACGGGAATGCAAAAAGGTAAGAAAAAAGGACTAGGTGGATTGAAGTTTCCATTCATGTAAGGAAAAAAGATGGCTCTGTTAAGAAAAAATACTTTACAAAGCAATAGTCTTTTTGCTAATATAATTATCTGTGTGAAATAAATTCGGAGGTGCTTTATAAATGGCAGTTAAAATTCGTTTAAAACGTATGGGAGCTAAAAAAACTCCTTTCTATCGTGTAGTTGTTGCAGATTCTCGTTCTCCTCGTGACGGACGTTTCATTGAGGAAATCGGTACTTACAATCCGGTTGCTCAACCAGCGGAAGTTAAGATCAACGAAGAAGCAGCATTAAAATGGTTAGGAAATGGTGCTAAACCATCTGATACAGTTCGTAACCTTTTCTCTACCCAAGGTATCATGGAGAAATTCCACTTATCTAAACAAGGTAAGTAATTGAGGCAATGACAATGAAAATGTTAGTCGAGACAATTGTTAAACCTCTTGTGGATCATCCTGGAGATGTAAAAGTTACACAGGAACTTTGCAACGGAGAAATAAAGTATCGATTAACTGTACATCCTGAGGATGTTGGAAAAGTCATTGGAAAGCAAGGGAAAGTTGCGAAAGCGATTCGAATGCTCTTGTATTCAGTGGGACATCATAATGATGAGAACGTCACACTGGAAATTCAATAAACGTAAAAAGGGCGAGGAGTTATTTCCTCTCCCTTTTTTAACATTTAAAGAGAAATTGCATGTTCCATATATAAAATGGAAATGCTTAATTTATATAGAAACCAGGGGTGACATACTATTTATGACAAAATGGTTTAATGTAGGGAAAATTGTAAATACTCATGGCGTAAAAGGAGAAATTCGTGTTATTTCTCGTACTGATTTTCCAGAAGAGCGATATAAAGTAGGGAACACGTTATACATATGGGATGAGAAAGGTACAGACTATCTTACAGTGAAGGTAACTTCTCATCGTCAACATAAGACATTTGATTTATTAACACTTGAAGGATACAACAATGTAGATGAAGTAGAGAAGTTAAAAGGTTCTTTAATAAAAGTACCAGAAGAGCAGTTAGGCGAACTAGCTGAAGGTGAATACTACTACCATGAAATTATTGGTTGCAACGTTGTAACGGAAGAAGGAGAAGCGTTAGGGACAATCAAAGAGATTCTATCTCCTGGTGCGAATGACGTTTGGGTGATTAAACGTCCAAAGGGTCAAGATTTGTTAATTCCTTATATTGATGACGTTGTACTTCAAGTTAACATTGAAAATAAATTAGTAACCATTCATGTAATGGAAGGGCTACTATAATGAAAATTGACATTTTAACATTGTTTCCAGATATGTTTACGGGTGTATTTGGTTCTTCAATTTTAAAGAAAGCACAAGAAAAAGAAGCGGTAGAGCTTCGTGTTGTCAATTTTCGTGAGTATACAACTAGTAAGCATAATAGTGTAGATGATTATCCGTATGGTGGGGGCGCTGGTATGGTATTAACCCCGCAGCCTATCTTTGACGCAGTAGAAGAGTTAACGAAGGAAACAGACCGTAAGCCGAGAATCGTCTTAATGTGTCCACAAGGAGAGCGTTTCACGCAGAAGAAGGCAGAAGAGCTTGCTGGAGAAGAGCATGTTATTTTTGTATGTGGCCATTATGAAGGATACGATGAACGAATTCGTGAGCATCTTGTAACAGATGAGATTTCTATTGGGGATTACGTATTAACGGGTGGAGAATTGGCTTCTATGGTAGTCACTGACAGTGTTGTACGTCTTTTGCCAGGAGTGCTTGGGAATCAAACGTCACAAGTGGAAGACTCTTTTAGCACAGGTTTGTTAGAACACCCACATTATACACGTCCTGCTGATTTTCGTGGTATGAAGGTACCGGATGTACTAATGTCAGGAAATCATAAAAACATTGATGAATGGCGCCATAAAGAGTCACTACGTCGTACGTACACACGTAGACCGGATTTACTGGAAGAACGAGAATTATCTAAGCAAGAAGAGAAATGGCTGGAACAGATTAAAGAAGACCGATAAGGGCTTGATATATTTTCTATTGCAACAGTCCTAGCAATATGCTATTATAACATTTGTGCTACTGAAATCAGTAGCCGTATTAACGATGTTCCGCTGTAATTTAATAAGACTTTATAAGAGCATCTGTTTAAAGGAGAGAATTTAATATGCAACAATTAATCACAGAAATCACAAAAGGCCAATTGAAAACTGACCTTCCTTCATTCCGTCCTGGAGACACTTTACGTGTACACGTAAAAGTAGTTGAGGGAACTCGTGAAAGAATTCAGCTTTTCGAAGGTGTTGTAATTAAACGTCGTGGTGGCGGAATCAGTGAAACATTCACAGTTCGTAAGATTTCTTACGGTGTAGGTGTTGAGCGTACATTCCCAGTTCACACGCCAAGAATCGCGAACATCGAAGTACTTCGCCGTGGTAAAGTACGTCGTGCTAAGTTATACTACTTACGTAACCTTCGCGGTAAAAAAGCACGTATTAAAGAAATTCGATAAGACATGTATGGGAGCTTGTAAATACACAAGCTCCCTTTTTCCAATCTATATGAAATTTTGGTATAATACGAGCAGCTTACATAACAGTGGAGGGGAAAGCATGAAGAAAGAGAAGAGCTCACTTTGGGAATGGATCAAAGCAATTTTGATTGCTGTTGTATTAGCGGGCGTAATTAGACAGTTTTTCTTTGCCCCAATTCTCGTAGATGGTGTATCGATGTCGCCGACTTTACATGACCGTGATCGAATGATTGTTAATAAAATTGGCTATCACATAGGTGATCCGAAACGCTTTGATATTATTGTATTCCGAGCGACGGAAGAAAAAGATTATATTAAGCGTATTATTGGCCTGCCAGGCGACGAAATCGAATACCGTAATGATAAACTATATGTTAACGGGAAACCTTATGAGGAGCCGTATTTAGATAAGCAGAAAAAACAACTTGCTGACGGACCGCTTACATATGATTTTACTCTTGAAGAAATGACAGGAAAGAAAACTGTTCCAGAAGGTCAATTATTTGTTTTAGGCGATAATCGTCGTTTTAGTAAAGATAGCCGTTCGATTGGTACAATTTCAATGGACCAAGTGATTGGTAAAGCAAATATGCTATATTGGCCGTTAAAAGATGCACGTATTGTGAAATAAAAGAAAAAGAAGGTGGCAACATGGTAATTCAATGGTTCCCAGGACATATGGCAAAGGCTAGACGCCAAGTAACAGAAAAATTAAAGTTAATTGATGTTGTAATTGAGCTTGTAGATGCTCGATTACCTTTATCTTCTCGTAATCCAATGATTGATGAAATTATTACACATAAACCAAGGCTTGTTGTTTTAAATAAAGCGGATATGGCGGATGATCGTCTTACAAAGCAGTGGATTGCATATTTTGATGAAAGAAGTCAAAAGGCAATTTCAATTAATGCGCAAGCTGGACAAGGTATGAAAGAAATTGCAGCAGCTTGTAAAGTTCTTGTCAAAGAAAAATTCGATAAAATGGTTGCTAAAGGCATTAGACCAAGAGCAATTCGTGCTTTAATTGTAGGTATTCCAAACGTTGGTAAATCTACACTAATTAATAAATTAGCGAAGAAGAATATAGCAAAAACAGGAGATCGTCCTGGTGTGACAACGGCCCAGCAGTGGATTAAAGTTGGGAAAGAAATGGAATTATTAGATACACCAGGTATTTTGTGGCCTAAATTTGAAGATGAATTAGTTGGTCTTCGTTTAGCGACGACTGGTGCAATTAAAGATTCTATATTAAATCTACAGGATGTAGCTATTTATGCGTTACGTTTTATGGAAAAACATTATCCAGAACGTTTAAAAGAGCGATATAATTTAAATGACATTCCAGAAGAAATTGTGGAGTTATTTGATGCAATTGGAAAAAATAGAGGTTGCTTAATGGGCGGCGGAATGATTGATTATGATAAAACATCTGAGCTTATACTTCGTGAGCTTCGTGGTGGAAGATTTGGAAAAATGACATTTGAAACACCAGAAGAGTTTGCAGAGCAGGTAGAAGATGCGGAAAAAGTAGAAGAAGTATAAGACGTGCGTTTGTACGTCTTTTCTTTTTGGTTACGTTTAAAAGGAGTGTAAATAGATGCAAAAAATGACTATTCATGAAGCGGAATGTTTGCTGCAAGAAATTATGAATGAAGAAGACGAGCGTTTTCAAATGTTAGTGAAAGATGAGCGAAAAGGTGTTCAAAAACTAATTTTGAAGTGGTATAAACAAAAAGAGTTAGCGCAAAAAGAAAGAGAAAAATTTCTAGAAATGTCAAAGTACGAAAATGAGTTACGTGAAAAAGGGCTCACATGCATTGCTGGTATTGATGAAGTGGGTCGTGGGCCGTTAGCGGGACCGGTTGTGACGGCGGCAGTCGTCCTTCCGGAAGATTTTTATATTCCAGGATTAAATGACTCGAAAAAATTAAGTGAAGCGAAACGTGAGCGTTTTTATGATGAAATTAAAGATCATGCAATTGCGATTGGAGTTGGAATTATATCACCACAAGTTATTGATGAAATAAATATTTATCAAGCGACGAAGCAAGCGATGTTAGATGCCGTTGCTAATTTATCATGTACACCAGAATATTTATTAATCGATGCGATGAAGCTTCCTACATCAATTCCGCAAACATCAATCATTAAAGGTGATGCGAAAAGTGTCTCTATTTCAGCTGCATCTATTATTGCGAAAGTGACGAGAGATCGCATGATGAAAGAGTTAGGAGGAAAGTATCCTGCATATGGATTCGAACAACATATGGGATATGGGACGAAACAGCATTTAGAAGCGATTGAAGTACATGGAGTATTAGAAGAACATCGAAAATCATTCGCGCCAATTAAAGATATGATTCAAAAATAAGCTGTATATTCACAGCTTATTTTTTATTTTGGTATATAAACATTATTATTTTCGAAAAAGAATAAAGCGATTTCAGTTTTCTGACACTTTATTGTAGACAGCGTGCCAATCATCTTATACAATGGCAATGTAATGTTTTTTAAACATTAAAAAACTTTTCGAGTAAAACAGGAAAACAGGGGAGGATGGGACCATGAATATCCATGAGTACCAAGGTAAGGCAGTCCTTAGAAGCTATGGGGTTAGCGTTCCGAACGGGAAGGTTGCATTTACAGTAGAAGAAGCTGTAGAAGCAGCGAAAGAATTAGGAACGGAAGTATGTGTAGTTAAAGCGCAAATTCACGCTGGTGGACGCGGCAAAGCTGGCGGTGTAAAAGTTGCGAAAAATTTAGAAGAAGTTCGTACATATGCAGAAAGCATTTTAGGAACTACACTTGTGACGCATCAAACAGGTCCTGAAGGTAAGGAAGTAAAACGCTTACTTATCGAAGAAGGTTGCGATATTAAAAAAGAATATTATGTAGGTCTTGTATTAGATCGTGCAACTTCTCAAGTTGTTTTAATGGCATCTGAAGAAGGTGGAACAGAAATTGAAGAAGTAGCAGAAAAAACGCCTGAAAAAATCTTTAAAGAATATATTGATCCAGCAGTAGGTTTACAAGGTTTCCAAGCGCGTAGAATCGCGTTTAACATCAATATTCCAAAAGAACTTGTAGGACAAGCTGTGAAGTTTATGATGGGCTTATACAGTGCGTTTATCGAAAAAGATTGCTCTATCGCTGAGATTAATCCACTTGTTACAACAGGTGACGGTAAAGTTATGGCGTTAGATGCAAAATTAAACTTTGATTCTAATGCGTTATATCGCAATAAAGACATTTTAGAACTTCGTGATCTTGAAGAAGAAGATTCAAAAGAAATTGAAGCTTCTAAATATGACTTAAACTACATTCCTTTAGATGGAAATATCGGTTGTATGGTTAATGGTGCAGGTTTAGCAATGGCTACAATGGATATCATTAAACATTACCATGGTGACCCGGCTAACTTCTTAGATGTTGGTGGCGGCGCAACAGCTGAAAAAGTTACAGAAGCATTCAAAATTATCCTTTCTGACAAAAATGTAAAGGGTATCTTCGTTAACATTTTTGGTGGCATTATGAAGTGTGATGTTATCGCAGAAGGTGTTATTGAAGCGACGAAGCAGGTAGGTCTTGAGTTGCCTTTAGTTGTACGTCTTGAAGGTACAAACGTAGAGCTAGGAAAGAAAATTTTAAATGAGTCTGGTTTAAATATTGTTGCAGCAGAATCTATGGCAGACGGTGCACAAAAAATTGTTTCACTAGTGGGCTAATAGAAAGCGGGGGAGAAAAATGAGCGTATTAGTTAATAAAGATACAAAAGTTATTGTTCAAGGTATTACAGGTTCTCAAGGGTTATTCCATACAAAGCAAATGATTGAATACGGTACGAAAATTGTAGGTGGTGTAACACCAGGTAAAGGTGGCACTGATATTGAAGGCGTACCAGTATTTGATACAGTAGAAGATGCTGTGAAAGCAACAGGCGCAAACGCTTCAGTTGTATACGTTCCACCCGCTTTTGCGGCTGATGCAATTATGGAAGCAGTTGATGCAAAGATTGATTTAGTAGTATGTATTACTGAAGGAATCCCTGTATTAGATATGGTAAATGTAAAGAGATATATGGCGGGTAAACATACACGTTTACTTGGACCAAACTGCCCTGGTGTCATTACACCTGACGAATGTAAAATTGGTATTATGCCAGGATATATTCACAAAAAAGGTCATGTTGGTATCGTATCTCGCTCTGGTACATTAACGTATGAAGCTGTACATCAGTTAACGCAAGAAGGTATTGGCCAATCTACTGCTGTAGGTATCGGGGGAGACCCTGTTAACGGTACGGACTTTATTGATGCGTTAAAAGCATTTAATGAAGATGAAGAAACGCATGCTGTAATTATGATTGGTGAAATCGGCGGTACGGCAGAAGAAGAAGCAGCAGAATGGGTACAAGCTAATATGACAAAACCAGTTGTAGGCTTCATTGGTGGTCAAACAGCGCCTGAAGGCAAACGTATGGGTCATGCTGGGGCGATCATTTCTGGCGGCAAAGGAACTGCTGCTGAAAAGATTAAAACAATGGAAGCTTGTGGTATTAAAGTAGCGGAAACACCAGCTGTTATGGGTGAAACATTAATCTCTGTTTTAAAAGAAAAGGGATTATTTGAGACTTGTAAAAACTACTAATCTTTTTGAAAGACACCTTCTTATTAGAGGGTGTCTTTTTACACATTTTTTGTTTACATAATAAAAATTATGGGTAAGGAGAATTGAGATGAAAAGAGAACGTTTATTGCACCTTCATTACATGTTGGCGGATCATTGGAAGGCGATGGAGAGACTACTATATGTTGATCCAGAACTGAAGGGAATATACACTTTTAGTCCGAAACAATTTGAATATTACGCTGGAATATCCTCGAAAAAATCTTTAGAACTAGTAAATTTTCTTCAAATTTCAAATCTCCAACAATATGTATCCCAGTTAGAAAAAAAGAGAATATTTTATATAACAATATGGGATAAGGACTATCCACAATTACTGCGAGAAATACAAGATCCCCCTTTTGTTTTATACGGAAAAGGAGAAAGAGATTTTCTAAATAAAGTAAATAAATTAGCGATTGTTGGAACGAGAGAACCGTCTTTATATGGAAAGGAGAGTATGAAGTTTATTTTACAACCTTTACTTGAAAAAGAATGGCTTATTGTTAGTGGGTTTGCAAGAGGGATAGATACAATTGCTCATGAAGTTACAGTAAGGCAGCATTGCCCGACCATTGCAATATTAGGACACGGATTATCTTATATGTATCCAAAGGAGAATAGAGGTTTATATGACACGTGGAAAGATTATATATTGTTATTGACAGAGTATCCGCCCCATTATGTGCCGAAAAAATGGTATTTCCCAAAAAGAAATCGAATTATTAGCGGTATAAGTAAAGGTGTTTTAGTTGTAGAAGCAAAAATGAGAAGTGGATCCCTTATTACTGCAGACCTTGCGCTAGAACAAAATAGAGAGGTGTTTGCGCTTCCTGGACCTATATTTATAGAGAGTGCAGCAGGAACGAATCATCTAATTCAACAAGGCGCCAAGCTAGTAAGAAATGCGGAGGATATCCTTGAAGAAATTTTAAATTAACCATATATTTTTATGTTTTTATTAAACAATTATTGACAAATGGTAGATTGTCGCTGTATGGTATATTCATTCTTGATTGACAAAAACAAGAGAAATCAATAAGATTGATGAAGACTTGAATCCACCTCTTAAGGAGGCACTAGCATGTCAGATTACCTCGTAATCGTGGAGTCGCCTTCTAAGGCGAAGACCATTGAAAAATATTTAGGGAAAAAATACAAAGTCGTCGCGTCCATGGGACATGTCCGCGATTTACCTAAAAGCCAAATGGGGATAGAAGTAAAGAATAACTTCACTCCGAAGTATATTACCATTCGTGGTAAGGGTCCCGTTTTAAAAGATTTAAAATCAGCGGCAAAAAAAGCAAAGAAAGTCTATCTCGCGGCCGATCCGGATCGTGAAGGAGAAGCAATTGCTTGGCATTTAGCAAATACGTTAAATGTGGACGTTGAATCAGATTGCCGAGTTGTATTTAATGAGATTACAAAAGATGCAATAAAAGAATCATTTAAATATCCTCGTGCAATTAATATGGATTTAGTAGATGCACAACAGGCAAGGCGTATACTCGATCGTCTTGTTGGTTACAATATTAGTCCTTTATTATGGAAGAAAGTAAAAAAAGGATTAAGTGCAGGACGCGTACAATCTGTAGCAGTTCGTTTAATCATCGAACGTGAAAAAGAAATTCAAAGTTTTGAACCTGAAGAATTCTGGACAATTAAAACAGAATTTGTGAAAGGGAAAGACACATTTGAAGCAAGCTTTTACGGTGTAGATGGTGAAAAAGTTCAATTAACGAACGAAGCACAAGTGAACGAAATAATCGAAAAGATGAAAGACAATGCGTTTTCGGTTGAAAATGTAACGCGAAAAGAGCGAAAGCGTAACCCTGCATTACCGTTTACAACATCTTCCTTGCAACAAGAGGCAGCGCGTAAGTTAAATATGCGAGCAAAGAAAACAATGATGCTTGCACAGCAGCTGTATGAAGGGATAGATCTTGGAAAACAAGGGACTGTAGGTCTTATTACGTATATGAGAACTGATTCAACACGTATCTCAGAAACAGCTCAAACAGAGGCTCGTGATTACATTACTGAGGCGTTTGGTGCGGAATACATAGGAACAGAGAAGAGGAAAGAAACGAAAAAGTCGAAAGCACAAGATGCGCATGAGGCGATTCGTCCTACTTCGGTAATGAGAAAGCCAGAGGAACTAAAAAGTTTCTTAAGTCGTGATCAACTCCGTTTGTATAAACTGATTTGGGAGCGATTTGTTGCAAGTCAAATGGCATCTGCTATAATGGATACTGTTACAGCGAAACTCATTAATAACAATGTTCAGTTCCGTGCAAGTGGATCAGTTGTAAAGTTCCCAGGATTTATGAAAGTGTACGTAGAGTCGAAAGATGATGGTGCGGAAGAAAAGGATAAGATGTTGCCACCGTTAGAAGTAGGTGAAACTGTATTTTCAAAAGATATAGAACCAAAGCAACATTACACACAGCCTCCGCCGCGTTACACAGAGGCTCGTCTAGTAAGAACACTTGAAGAGCTTGGGATTGGGAGACCGTCTACTTATGTACCGACACTTGAAACAATCCAAAAACGAGGATACGTTGCTTTAGATAATAAACGCTTCGTTCCGACTGAGCTTGGTGGAATAGTAATCGAACTTATTTTAGAGTTTTTCCCAGAAATTATTAACATTGAATTTACTGCCAATATGGAGCAAAGCCTTGATGAAGTAGAAGAAGGAAATGCAAATTGGGTGAAAATTGTTGATGATTTCTACGTAGGATTTGAACCGCGCTTAGAAAAAGCGGAAAAAGAAATGCGTGAAGTGGAAATTAAAGATGAACCAGCTGGGGAAGACTGTGAATTATGTAGTCACCCGATGGTCTTTAAAATGGGTAAATATGGGAAGTTTATGGCTTGTTCAAATTTCCCGGAATGTCGTAATACAAAACCGATTGTAAAAGAAATCGGTGTTACTTGTCCGAAGTGTGATAAAGGGCAAATTATTGAACGCCGTAGTAATAAAAAGAAACGCCTTTTCTACGGATGCGGTACGTATCCAGAATGTGACTTTGTATCTTGGGATAAGCCGATTGGTCGTAAATGTCCGAAGTGTGAAGGTATGCTCGTAGAGAAAAAGTTAAAAAAAGGCGTGCAAGTACAATGTATTTCGTGTGATTATGAAGAAGAACAACAAATGTGAGCGTAACTGCTCACATTTTTTTCGGGAAGAAAAGGAAAGGTGATATATATGACAACACAAGTAGTAAACGTCATTGGCGCAGGTCTTGCAGGAAGCGAAGCAGCTTACCAAATTGCAAAGCGTGGTGTCCAAGTAAAATTATATGAAATGAGACCAGTAAGGCAAACACCAGCTCATCATACAGATAAATTTGCTGAATTAGTATGTAGTAACTCACTTCGCGCAAACACATTGACAAATGCTGTTGGTGTTATTAAAGAAGAAATGCGTCTAATGGATTCTGTCATTATTCGTGCAGCTGATGAGTGCTCTGTACCAGCAGGAGGTGCCTTAGCTGTAGACCGTCATGAATTCGCGGCGAAAGTGACTGAATATGTGAAAAATCATCCGAACGTAACTGTAATGAATGAGGAAATCACTGAAATTCCAGAGGGACCAACTGTTATTGCGACAGGTCCACTTACGTCTCCGGATCTTTCTGCACAATTAAAAAAACTAACAGGTGAAGATTATTTTTATTTCTATGATGCTGCAGCGCCAATCGTTGAGAAAGACAGCATTGACATGAATAAAGTATATTTAAAATCCCGTTATGATAAAGGTGAAGCGGCATATTTAAACTGTCCAATGACAGAAGAAGAGTTTGATCGTTTTTATGAGGCTTTAATTGCTGCTGAGACAGTGCCTTTAAAAGAATTTGAAAAAGAAATTTTCTTTGAAGGTTGTATGCCAGTAGAAGTTATGGCAAGTAGAGGAAGACAGACGTTAGTATTTGGACCGATGAAGCCTGTTGGGTTAGAAGATCCGAAAACAGGGAAAACACCGTATGCGGTTGTTCAGTTACGTCAAGATGATGCAGCAGGAACATTATACAATATTGTAGGCTTCCAAACACATTTAAAGTGGGGGCCACAAAAAGAAGTGTTACAGCTAATTCCAGGACTAGAAAACGCAGAGATTGTACGTTATGGTGTAATGCATCGTAATACGTTTATTAATTCGCCTAATTTACTTCGTCCAACATATCAATATAAACAACGTGATGATTTATTCTTCGCTGGTCAAATGACTGGTGTAGAGGGTTATGTTGAATCAGCAGCATCAGGATTATTAGCGGGTATTAACGCTGCTCGACTTGTACAAGGTGAAGAGCCAGTTGTATTACCACCTGTAACTGCAATGGGAAGTATGGCAAATTATATTACTGCGACAAATGCGAAAAACTTCCAGCCAATGAATGCAAACTTCGGTTTATTTACACCGTTAGATAAGAAAATTAAAAAGAAACAAGAGCGAAATGAAGCATATGCTACACGCGCTTTGGAAACAATTCAAAATTTTGTAAATATTTAATTAAATTTCTTGCAAAGGCTACTAAGTTGTGATACGATTTAGTAGCCTTTATTGAGGTGAATTATATGGATGTGAATGTGAAGAAATTGTTACAATTATTCGTTGGATATTTACAAATTGAAAGAAATTATTCAAAATATACAATTGCAAGTTATCAAAATGATTTAGAACATTTTGTGCAATTTATGGAGCGAGAAGGCATATCCTCTTTTTTAGATGTTACATACGCGGATGTTCGTTTATACTTGACGACGTTGCACGATCAGAAGTTAGCCCGTAAATCTGTCGCAAGGAAAGTATCAAGCTTACGAAGTTTATATCGTTTTTTGATGCGTGAAGGTTATCAAAAAGATAATCCGTTTGCACTTGCGTCACTTCCCAAGAAAGAATTGTCAATCCCAAAGTTTTTATATGCTGAAGAGTTAGAGGAATTGTTTGAAGTTTCTGATACAGGGGCACCATTAGGTCAAAGGAATCAAGCTTTATTAGAGTTGATGTATGCAACTGGGATTCGTGTAAGCGAATGCGTTAATTTGCAACTTACCGACATTGACTTTGCAGTGGGAACAATTTTAGTGATGGGAAAAGGGAAAAAACAAAGATATATTCCGTTCGGAAGCTATGCACAAGATGCTTTAATTACTTATATAGAGAACGGGAGAAAACAGTTAGCTCAAAAGACTGAAGAACAATCTCATATGGTATTTTTAAATGCGAAAGGTAAGCCGTTAACAGATCAGGGTGTACGTTATGTTTTGAACGAACTCATTAAGAAAGCTTCACTTACAATGCGGATAAGTCCCCATATGTTAAGGCATACATTTGCTACACATATGTTGGATGAAGGAGCGGATTTACGTACTGTGCAGGAGTTATTAGGTCATGAGAATTTGTCAACCACACAAATTTATACGCATGTCTCTAAAGAAAGATTGCGTTCTGTGTACATGAAGCATCACCCGCGGGCATAAATTGCTTTTAAGGCTATAAAAACATATAAAGGAGTTTTTTCTATGGGAAATTTCCACGCTACAACGATATTTGCAGTTCATCATAATGGAGAATGTGCAATGGCTGGAGATGGTCAGGTAACGATGGGGAATGCTGTTGTAATGAAACATACAGCTCGCAAAGTTCGCAAACTTTTCCAAGGGAAAGTTTTAGCTGGTTTTGCAGGATCAGTTGCTGATGCATTTACTCTTTTTGAAATGTTTGAAGGGAAATTAGAAGAGTATAATGGCAACTTGCAGCGCGCTGCAGTTGAGATGGCGAAACAATGGCGTGGTGATAAAATGCTACGTCAGCTAGAAGCAATGCTCATTGTCATGGATAAAACAACGATGCTCCTTGTTTCAGGTACAGGAGAAGTGATTGAACCAGATGATGGTATTTTAGCAATTGGTTCAGGCGGACATTATGCACTTGCTGCCGGTCGTGCTTTAAAGCAACATGCAAGTGAACATTTAACAGCGAAACAAATTGCGAAGGCCAGTTTAGAAATTGCAGGCGATATTTGTGTTTATACGAACCACAACATAATTGTTGAAGAATTGTAGAATCGTAAGGGAGGCATTTTATATGCATTTACATTTTACTCCGCGTCAAATTGTGGAAAAATTAGATCAATACATCATCGGTCAAAAAGATGCAAAGAAAGCGGTTGCTGTAGCTCTACGAAATCGATACCGTCGCAGTAAATTAGTTGAAAATTTACGTGATGAAATTGCACCTAAAAACATTTTAATGATTGGACCGACAGGTGTTGGTAAAACAGAGGTAGCACGGCGAATGGCGAAACTCGTTGGAGCACCTTTTATTAAGGTTGAAGCGACGAAATTTACAGAAGTTGGATATGTGGGTCGAGATGTAGAGTCGATGGTCCGCGACCTTGTTGAAACATCTGTTCGTATTGTGAAAGAGGAAATGGTAGTTAAAGTTCAAGATAAAGCAGAAGAGCAAGCGAATCAACGTCTTGTTGAAATTTTAGTGCCGAGTCCGGAGAAACAATCTGGATTTAAAAATCCATTAGAAATGCTTTTTGGTGGTAATCAAAATTCAAACCAAACATCTGATGCACAGGAAGATGATGAAATCGAAAAGAAACGTCAAGATGTGGAAAGAAAGCTTGCGGCAGGCCTTCTTGAAGATGAAGTGATATCGATCGAAGTGACGGAACAACAGTCTTCTATGTTTGATATGTTGCAAGGAACTGGCATGGAGCAAATGGGAATGAATTTCCAAGATGCACTAGGAAGTATCATGCCGAAAAAAACGAAAAAACGTAAACTTTCTGTAAAAGAAGCAAGAAAACTCTTGACAAATGAAGAGGCACAGCGCTTAATTGATATGGATGAAGTTACACAAGAGGCTGTTTATCGTGCTGAACAGCTCGGGATTATTTTTATCGATGAAATTGACAAAATTGCTGGTAAGCAGTCGAATAGCGTAGATGTATCGCGTGAAGGTGTGCAACGTGACATTTTACCGATTGTAGAAGGATCGAATGTAGCAACGAAATACGGATCAGTAAAAACGGATTATATTTTATTTGTTGCAGCTGGAGCGTTCCATATGTCTAAACCGTCGGATTTAATTCCGGAATTGCAAGGGAGATTTCCGATTCGAGTAGAATTAACAAAATTATCGGCGGATGATTTTGTTAAAATATTAATCGAGCCTGACAATGCGCTAATTAAACAGTACACGGCGTTATTAGCGACTGAAGGTATAGAAATTGAATTTTCAGACGAAGCTATTCGTAAGATTGCTGAGATTGCTTATCAAGTTAATCAGGATACAGATAATATTGGAGCGAGAAGACTTCATACTGTTATGGAGAAGCTCCTTGAAGATTTATCGTTTGAGGCATCTGAAATTACGTTAGAGAAAATAACGATAACACCTCAATATGTTGAGGAAAAATTAGCGACAATAGCTAAAAATAAAGATGTGAGCCAGTTTATTTTGTAATAGTGTCATCAGGTGACTCGCCCTAGTTTCCAAGTGATGAAAAAATATGTAAGTAACATGTAGGAGGAAATTTTGAAATGGAATTATTAGCAAAAACGAGAAAATTAAATGCGTTATTACAGAGCGCAGCAGGAAAGCCTGTAAACTTTAGAGAGATGTCTGACACAATGTGTGAAGTAATTGAAGCGAACGTGTTCGTTGTAAGTCGTCGCGGTAAATTATTAGGATATGCGATTCACCAACAAATCGAAAACGAACGTATGAAGCACATGCTTGCAGAGCGTCAATTCCCAGAAGAGTATACGCAAAGTTTATTCAATGTTACAGAAACATCTTCAAATTTAGGTGTGGATAGTGACTACACAGCATTCCCAGTAGAAAATAGAGAATTATTCGGTCAAGGTTTAACTACAATCGTACCAATCGTTGGTGGCGGTGAGCGTCTAGGTACACTAGTATTAGCTCGTCTTGGTCAAGAGTTCTTAGACGATGATTTAATTCTTGCTGAATACAGCTCAACTGTTGTAGGTATGGAAATCTTACGTGAAAAAGCAGAAGAAATCGAAGAGGAAGCACGTAGTAAAGCTGTTGTTCAAATGGCGATTAGCTCATTATCTTACAGTGAGTTAGAAGCAATCGAGCATATCTTCGAAGAATTAAATGGAACAGAAGGTTTACTTGTTGCAAGTAAAATTGCTGATCGCGTAGGAATTACTCGTTCGGTAATCGTAAATGCACTACGTAAATTAGAAAGTGCTGGTGTTATTGAGTCTCGCTCTTTAGGTATGAAAGGAACATACATTAAAGTGCTAAACGACAAGTTTCTACAGGAACTTGCTAAATTAAAAACAAACTAATTTATAAAAAAACTCTCCTCAAGCGAGGAGAGTTTTTTGTTTTTTTAAGTGAATGATTTTGCTTACGTAAGGCGTCATGACAACATTCATTAGAAAACTATTAATTAACCTTCAATTCCTTGCTTAAAGGAATTGAAGGTTGGTAATACTAGGATTTGAGCGTGAAAAAAAGAAAGTTTTACATTGTTCGCATTTTCGACTTGATTGTAATATTTCAGTATGATATAGTAAGCAGTGGTGTCAGTACAAAGTACACACGTTTACTGATTTAAGTGTTGGTGCTACGTTCGTAGTTTCGCTTAGAGATGAAGTAAACGGAGGATATCAAAAAAACCATTTAGGAGGAACTAAATTATGTCAGTAATTTCTATGAAACAATTGCTTGAAGCTGGTGTTCATTTCGGACATCAAACTCGTCGTTGGAACCCAAAAATGAAGCGTTACATCTTCACAGAGCGTAACGGTATCTACATCATCGACTTACAAAAAACTGTGAAAAAAGTTGAGGAAGCTTACAGAACGATGCGTGACATCGCTGCTGAAGGTGGAGACATTTTATTCGTAGGTACTAAAAAACAAGCACAAGAAGCTATTAAAGAAGAAGCAACTCGTGCTGGTATGTACTTCGTTAACCAACGTTGGTTAGGTGGAACTTTAACAAACTTCCAAACAATCCAAAAGCGTATCAAGCGTCTTAAAGATATCGAAAGAATGCAAGAAGATGGTACTTTCGAAGTACTTCCTAAGAAAGAAGTTGTTCAACTTAAAAAAGAGTTAGAGCGTCTTGAGAAATTCTTAGGCGGTATTAAAGATATGAAAGGTCTTCCAAGTGCATTATTCATAGTAGACCCTCGTAAAGAGCGTATTGCAGTTGCTGAAGCACGCAAATTACACATTCCAATCATCGGTATCGTTGATACAAACTGTGATCCGGACGAAATCGATCACGTTATTCCAGCAAACGATGATGCAATTCGTGCTGTAAAACTTCTTACATCTAAAATGGCAGACGCGATCCTTGAAACAAAACAAGGTGAAGAAACTGTTACTGCGTAACAAATTTGGAAAGGTGATAAGGGGTTCGGCCTTTTATCACCTTTTTTAAGGTATAAACACCTTTATAAAAGGTATAAATACATATTTTAGGAGGATGAAAAATATGGCAATCACTGCACAAATGGTAAAAGAACTTCGCGAAAAAACTGGCGCAGGTATGATGGACTGCAAAAAAGCTTTAACAGAAACTAACGGCGACATGGAGAAAGCAATTGACTTCTTACGTGAAAAAGGTATTGCGAAAGCTGCTAAAAAAGCAGACCGCATCGCTGCTGAAGGTTTAACTTTCATCGAAACAAACGGTAACGAAGGTTTAATCTTAGAATTAAACTCTGAGACTGATTTCGTTGCGAAAAACGAAGGTTTCCAAGCGTTAATTAAAGAATTAGCTGCTCACTTATTAGCTAACAAACCTGCTAACGTTGAAGAAGCTATGGCTCAAACAATCGAAGGCGGCAAAACAGTAGAAGAGCACATCAACGAAGCAATCGCTAAAATTGGTGAAAAACTTACACTTCGTCGTTTCGAAATCGTATCAAAAACTGATGCTGATGCATTCGGCGCTTACCTACACATGGGTGGACGTATTGGTGTATTAACAGTTCTTGAAGGTTCTACTGACGAAGCAGCTGCTAAAGATGTAGCAATGCACATCGCAGCAGTTAACCCTAAATACATCGACCGCGATGCTGTAACAGCTGAAGAAGTTGAGCATGAGCGTCAAGTATTAACACAACAAGCTTTAAACGAAGGCAAGCCTGAAAAAATCGTTGCGAAAATGGTAGAAGGCCGTCTTGGCAAATTCTTTGAAGAGATTTGCTTACTTGACCAAACATTCGTTAAGAATCCTGACATGAAAGTTCGTCAATTCGTTGAGTCTAAAGGCGGAACATTAAAAGGATTCGTTCGCTACGCTGTTGGTGAAGGTATCGAAAAACGCGAAGACAACTTTGCTGAAGAAGTAATGAACCAAGTAAAAGGTAACAACTAATACAGATTAGGGAACACATTGTGTTCCCTTTTTTAAAATAAAGATGTAAGCAATTGGAGGTTCATTATGAGTAAACCGAAATATAATCGTGTCGTTTTAAAGCTGAGCGGAGAAGCTTTAGCTGGCGAGCAAGGATTTGGAATTAACCCAGCTGTTATTAAGTCAGTTGCGGAACAAGTGAAAGAAATTGCAGAACTTGATGTAGAGGTTGCTGTTGTTGTTGGTGGCGGTAACATTTGGCGTGGGAAAATTGGAAGCGAAATGGGCATGGATCGTGCAGGAGCAGATTACATGGGCATGTTAGCAACAGTTATGAATTCATTAGCTCTTCAAGATAGCTTAGAGAATATTGGAATTCAAACTCGCGTACAAACTTCAATTGAGATGCGTCAAGTGGCAGAGCCTTACATTCGTCGTAAAGCAATCCGTCACTTAGAGAAAAAACGTGTTGTTATCTTTGCTGCAGGTACAGGTAACCCATACTTCTCTACAGATACAACAGCAGCATTACGTGCAGCTGAAATCGAAGCGGACGTTATTTTAATGGCGAAAAATAATGTGGATGGCGTATATAGTGCAGATCCATCTATTGACCCAACAGCTACGAAATACGAAACACTTACTTACTTAGATGTATTAAAAGCAGGTTTAGGTGTAATGGATTCTACAGCTTCTTCTTTATGTATGGATAATGATATTTCATTAATTGTATTCTCGGTTATGGAAAAAGGTAACATTAAACGTGCCGTTTTAGGCGAAAATATTGGAACAGTTGTAAGGGGGAAATAAATTATGGGACAACAAGTATTGAAGTCTTCAAATGAAAAAATGGAAAAAGCAGTTGCTGCTTATTCTCGTGAATTAGCAACAGTTCGCGCTGGTCGTGCAAGCTCGTCTGTATTAGATAAGGTACAAGTTGATTACTATGGTGCACCAACACCAGTTGTGCAATTAGCGAACATTACAGTTCCAGAAGCACGTTTGCTTGTAATTCAACCTTATGATAAAACTTCTATCGGTGATATTGAAAAAGCAATTTTAAAAGCAGATTTAGGCTTAAACCCTTCTAATGATGGAACTGTAATTCGTATTGCATTCCCTGCATTAACAGAAGAGCGTCGTCGCGATCTTGTAAAAGTTGTGAAGAAATATGCTGAGGAAGCAAAAGTTGCTGTTCGTAACGTACGTCGTGACAGTAATGATGACCTTAAGAAGCTTGAAAAAGCTGGCGACATTACAGAAGATGATTTAAGAGGATATACTGAAGATATCCAAAAAGAAACAGATAAATATATTGCAAAAGTTGACGAAATCGCAAAAAACAAAGAAAAAGAAATTATGGAAGTGTAATAGCGATAATTTCGCAAATATGACCCTCTTCTTAAGGGGGTCTTTTTACACTTTTAGGCATACGTCTGCTTGTTGGAGGGTATGAATGATGTTTAAAAAGTTTCCTTTTTTTAAAAGTAAAAAGGTCACATCGTTTGATCATCTCATTGAAAAAGTGAAAAAAGGATATATCCCAGAACATATTGCTATTATTATGGATGGTAATGGAAGATGGGCAAAGAGAAGAGCCATGCCTCGCATTGCTGGTCATCATGAAGGTATGCAAGTTGTGAAGAAAATCACAAAATTTGCAAGTAAGCTTGATGTGAAAGTATTAACTCTTTATGCTTTTTCGACTGAGAACTGGAAAAGACCGAAAAAAGAAGTTGATTATTTGATGAAGCTTCCAGAAGAATTTTTAGGTGCATTTTTACCAGAGTTGATTGAAGAAAACGTACAAGTCCGAGTAATAGGGCAAAAAGATCGTCTTCCTACGCATACGCGCAGAGCGATGGAAAAAGCCATGGAAGATACGAAAGAGAATACGGGATTAATTCTTAATTTCGCGTTAAACTATGGAAGTCGAGATGAAATCGTTTCTGCTGTGCAACATATGATGAAAGATAGTGAGGAAGGAAAAATTCGTTCGGAAGAAATAAGTGAAGAAAAGATTTCTTCTTACTTAATGACGAGTTCTTTACCTGATCCAGAGTTGTTAATCCGTACAAGCGGAGAGCTACGTATTAGTAATTTCATGTTATGGCAAATTGCTTATTCGGAATTTTGGTTTACAGATGTGTATTGGCCAGATTTTACCGAGGAACATTTGCTAAATGCGATTACAGACTTTCAACATAGAGGGCGCAGATTCGGAGGCGTGTAGAAAGAGAGGGTTTGGTAGTGAAACAGAGAATTATTACTGGAGTGATTGCTGCCGCGCTATTCATTCCCATCGTAATTTACGGTGGCGTGCCTTTTACAGTTTTAGTGTATGCACTTGCTTCTATAGGTTTATATGAATTAATTCGTATGAACAAGCTTACGCTTATTTCGGTACCAACAGTTTTAGCTGCAGTATTATTGTGGATTATTTTAATTCCGAGTAGTGCATCAGAACTGTTTACGTGGATTGGGTTAGGTAAATTAGAAATCACATTTGTGATTGTTTTATTACTTTTATCATATACAGTCCTTTCTAAGAATACATTTACTTTTGACAATGCTTCATTTTTACTTATGGCAACGACATATGTTGGAATGGGATTCTTATATTTAAATGAAACGAGAATATTAGGAATCAAATATGTGTTCTGTGCACTATTTGTCATATGGGCAACTGATTCAGGTGCATATTTCATAGGGAAAGCATTTGGAAAAAGAAAATTATGGCCAGAAATTAGTCCGAATAAAACGATTGAAGGTTCATTAGGCGGTATTGTTTGTGGAATTGTTGTTGCACTTGTTTACAATATGTTCTTCCCAGTTGAAGCGAATGTAGGAGTTTTAATCGTTCTGACGATTATCATTTCTATTTTTGGACAAATTGGTGATTTAGTGCAATCTGCATTTAAACGCCATTATGGTGTAAAGGATTCAGGTACAATTTTACCTGGACATGGTGGTATTTTAGATCGAACAGATAGTTGGTTATTTGTGTTACCAATTCTATACTTCTTATTACAATACAATTAATAAATGAACGAGGGGTTGGAGTCATGAAAAACATTAGTTTACTAGGTGCAAGCGGATCAATTGGTACACAAACATTAGATGTGTTACGCTCGCACCCAGACCAATTCCGTCTCGTTGCTTTTTCTGTAGGGAAAAATGTTGATTATGCAGTAAAGGTAATTCAAGAATTTTCCCCGCAAATTGTCTCTGTGCAAAGAGAGGAAGATGTTTTAAAATTACAAGCTGTTTCTGGTAATACAAAAGTAGTATATGGTAGCGAAGGCTTATTAGAAGTAGCGCTGCACCCAGATACAGAAATTGTAGTGAATGCTGTTGTAGGTAGCGTAGGGTTGTTACCGACACTCCGCGCAATTGAGGCGAAAAAAACAATTGGAATTGCAAATAAAGAAACGTTAGTAACTGCAGGGCATCTTGTAATGGAAGCAGCACGAAAACATAATGTATCGTTACTTCCAGTAGACAGTGAACATTCAGCTATTTTTCAATGCTTGAATGGTGAAAATGAAAAAAGAATCTCTCGCTTAATTATAACTGCTTCAGGCGGAAGTTTTCGTGATAAAACGAGAGATGAATTGCATCAAGTGACCGTAGAAGATGCACTTCGTCATCCAAACTGGTCAATGGGTTCGAAAATTACAATTGATTCTGCTACAATGATGAATAAGGGGCTAGAAGTAATTGAAGCACACTGGCTTTTTGGTATCCCTTATGAGCAAATCGATGTTGTTCTACATAAAGAAAGTATTATTCATTCTATGGTTGAATTTGAAGATCGTAGTGTAATGGCACAGCTTGGCTCACCTGATATGCGAGTACCGATTCAATACGCGCTTACATATCCTGATAGATTGCCTCTTTCAGACACGAAACAGTTAAATTTATGGGAAATGGGAACATTGCATTTTGAGAAAATGAATCAAGAGCGTTTCCGTTGTCTACGTTTTGCGTATGAAGCTGGAAAGACAGGTGGAAGTATGCCGGCTGTAATGAACGCGGCAAATGAAGTAGCTGTTGAAGCTTTTTTACAAAAGAGAATTGGTTTCTTAACAGTGGAAGACCTCATTGAAAAAGCAATGCACCATCACACTGTCATTGAACGTCCGAGCTTAGAGGAAATTCAGGAAATTGACGCAGCCACAAGACGGTTTGTGATGGAACAAATTTAGCAAAGGTGGTTATGGAATTGAATACAGCGATTGCCTTTATATTAATTTTCGGTGCACTCGTATTTTTCCATGAGCTAGGGCATCTATATTTCGCAAAAAGAGCAGGTATTTTGTGCCGCGAGTTTGCGATTGGTTTTGGTCCGAAAATATTCTCATTTGAAAAGAATGAAACGGTGTATACGATTCGATTACTGCCCCTTGGTGGCTATGTAAGAATGGCTGGCGAGGATGCGGACACAGTTGAGTTAAAACCTGGAAAAAAGGTTGGACTTGTATTAAATGAAAAAGACGAAGTTGTGAAATTAGTTTTTGACGGACATGAAAAATATCCAAATGTTCGTGTCATTGAAGTCGAACAAGCTGATTTAGAGCATAATCTTACAATTTTGGGTTATGAAGAGTACGAGGAAGAGCTGCAAACATTCCGAGTGAATGAAAAAGCTCGTATCATTTCTGCGGGAGAAGAAATTCAAATCGCTCCGTACAATAGACAATTTGGCTCTAAAAAATTGGGCCAACGTGCTCTAACAATCTTTGCAGGTCCTGCAATGAACTTTATTCTAGCATTTGTTATTTTTGTGATTCTTGGATTTGTACAAGGAGTTCCTGTTGACAAACCAATGGTTGGAAAAGTAATGGAGAATAGTGCTGCAGAACAAGCTGGATTAAAAGAAAACGATACAATTCAAGCAATCAATGGGAAGAACACTAGTACATGGAAAGATGTTGTAACGATTGTACGTGAAAACCCAAATAAAGAAATTACGTTACATGTAAAGCGTGATAGTGAGCAATTTAATGTGAAAGTAACACCAACGCTTGATAAAGAAGGAAAAGACGAAGTTGGTAGAATTGGTGTTTATTCTCCTGTAGAGAAAACAGTGATGGGTTCTATTAAATCAGGGTTTGAACAAACATACGAATGGACGAAACTAATTTTTGATTCTCTTGTGAAATTAGTAACGGGTCAATTTTCTATTAATGAGTTGTCAGGTCCAGTAGGAATTTATAATCTAACAGATCAAGTTGTAGATTATGGATTTACGCGTGTACTAAGTTTAGCGGCAGTTTTAAGTATTAACCTTGGTTTATTTAATTTATTACCAGTCCCAGCTTTAGACGGTGGACGTTTGTTCTTCTTCTTAATTGAAGCGTTACGAGGAAAACCAATTGATCGTCAAAAAGAAGGAATGGTTCACTTTATTGGGTTTGCATTATTAATGTTGCTTATGTTAGTTGTAACATGGAATGACATCCGTAAGTTTTTCTTGTAAAATAAGAAGAAGTTTATAATGAAATAGAGCTCATAGAATAAAATCCCTCACCTAACTCGAGGTGAGGGGTTTTATTGCGTGTAAGAGTAAAATGAAGAGGTGCGAATAAATGAAACAAAGTATGGTATTCAGTCCTACATTACGTGAAGTTCCAGCAGATGCTGAAATTAAGAGTCATCAATTATTACTTCGCGCAGGGTTTATGCGTCAAAATGCTTCTGGTATTTATAGTTTTCTACCATTTGGTTTAAAAGTGTTACACAAAGTAGAACGTATTGTTCGTGAAGAAATGGAGCGCGCAGGGGCAGTAGAACTATTAATGCCAGCTATGCAAGCTTCTGAATTATGGCAAGAGTCAGGTCGTTGGTATTCTTACGGATCAGAATTAATGCGTATGAAAGATCGTAATGCTCGCGAGTTTGCGCTAGGGGCAACTCATGAGGAAGTAATTACAGATCTTGTACGTGATGAAATTAAATCATACAAAAAACTACCATTAACATTATATCAAATTCAAACAAAATTCCGTGATGAGCAAAGACCACGTTTCGGTTTATTACGCGGAAGAGAATTTTTAATGAAAGATGCGTATTCTTTCCATGCAACACAAGAAAGTTTGGATGAAGTATATAGCGGTTTATACAAAGCGTATTCTAATATCTTTGCTCGTTGTGGTTTGAATTTCCGTGCAGTTATCGCTGATTCTGGAGCAATGGGTGGAAAAGATACACACGAATTTATGGTGTTATCTGATGTAGGTGAAGATACAATTGCGTATTCTGATACATCTGATTATGCGGCAAATATTGAAATGGCTCCTGTTGTTGCTACGTATACGAAGAGTGATGAAGCCGAAAAAGCACTTGAAAAAGTAGCAACTCCAGATCAAAAAGCTATTGAAGAAGTATCTGCATTCTTAAATATCGCAGCGGAAAAATGCATTAAATCTATGGTGTTTAAAGTAGATGCGAAATTAGTAGTAGTACTTGTTCGTGGCGATCATGAAGTCAATGATGTAAAAGTGAAGAATGTATACGGAGCTTCAGTCGTTGAGCTTGCTTCACATGAAGAAATAAAAGAGTTATTAAACTGTGAAGTGGGTTCTTTAGGACCGATTGGTGTTACAGGGGATATCGAAATTATCGCTGACCATGCTGTAGCATCAATTGTCAACGGATGTTCAGGAGCGAACGAAGAAGGGTTCCATTATGTAAATGTAAATCCAGAACGTGACTTTAAAGTAAGTCAATATACAGATTTACGCTTCATCCAAGAAGGAGACCAATCTCCAGATGGAAATGGAACAATTCTTTTCGCACGTGGAATTGAAGTTGGTCATGTATTCAAATTAGGAACTCGTTATAGTGAAGCAATGAACGCAACGTTCCTAGATGAAAACGGAAAAACAAAACCACTTATTATGGGTTGTTACGGTATCGGTGTATCTCGTACAGTGGCAGCAATCGCAGAGCAGTTTAATGATGAGAATGGTTTAGTTTGGCCAAAATCTGTTGCACCGTTCCATGTGCATGTAATTCCAGTAAATATGAAATCTGATGCACAACGTGAAATGGGTGAAAATATCTATAACTCATTACAAGAGCAAGGATACGAAGTATTACTAGATGATCGTGCAGAACGTGCAGGTGTTAAATTTGCAGATGCAGATTTATTCGGCCTTCCAGTTCGTGTTACAGTTGGTAAAAAAGCAGATGAAGGTATTGTAGAAGTGAAAGTACGTGCTACAGGCGAGTCTGAAGAAGTGAAAGTAGAAGAACTTCAAACATATATTGCTAATATTTTAAAATAAGAAGAGGTACCTCGTAATGAGGTACCTTCTCTTTCTTTGTAAACGTATTTTGTAAAAGAAGAAGGAAGAAATCTTTCTTTGTAGTACGTTTCAATTTATAATAGCAAATGGAAGGAGAGTGCTTATGTCATTAACAAATGAACAACAAGAGCGATTTCAAATTTTGCTCCAACAGTTGCAAATACCAGAAGACCTTATAAATCAATATTTACATGGCGGTGGTATTGAAAAGCTAGTTATTGATAAAGCGAATAAAAGTTGGCATTTTGACTTACAAGTGCCACGTATTTTGCCGACAGAATTATATGAGTTGCTAGAAACAAAGCTTAAGCAATCATTTTCTCATATTGCAAGAACAACATTTGCATTAGAAGCAGAGAATAAACAATTTACAGAAGAAGAAGTGAAGGCATATTGGCCGCTTTGTACAGAACGAATTACATTTTCACCTATGTTCGCGTACTTAAAGAAGCAACTTCCGCAGGTCAATGGCGTGAAGTTGCTATTAAATGTGAATAATGAGCTGGAATCTACTACTTTAAAGAAAAACGTTGCGAAACCAGTAGGTGATCAATACGAAGCTTTTGGATTCCCGCGTTTTCAGTTAGACACACATATAAAGCAAAATGCAGAAGAAATGCAAAAGTTTCGTGAGCAAACACAGGAAGAAGATCGTCAACGAGTTATACAGGCTATGGAAGAGATGGCTAAAAGGCAAGCTGAAGAAAGTGATGTTGTTCACGAAGGACCAGTTGTGCTTGGTTATCTTATTAAGCCAGATGAAGAGATTACGCCGCTGCGTGAAATTCAAGATGAAGAAAGAAGAAAAACCGTTCAAGGGTATGTTTTCCATGTAGAGACGAAAGAACTTCGTAGTGGACGTACGTTATTAACTTTAAAGATAACTGACTATACGGACTCTATTATGATTAAGATGTTCTCACGTGATAAAGAAGATATCCCGATGTTACAATCCTTGAAAAAAGGAACTTGGGTAAAAGCGCGTGGTTCAGTTCAAAATGATACATTCGTGCGTGATTTAGTTATGATCGCAAATGATATAAATGAAATAACGGGACCTTCTCGTAAAGATAAAGCAAAAGAAGGGGAAAAAAGAGTAGAACTTCATCTTCATACTCCAATGAGTCAAATGGATGCTGTTACTTCTGTTTCTAAGCTCGTTGCCCAAGCTGGAAAGTGGGGGCATGAGGCTATTGCAGTTACAGACCATGCTGTTGCACAGTCGTTCCCAGAAGCATATTCTGCTGGTAAAAAGGCTGGAGTTAAAGTTCTATATGGTGTAGAAGCAAATTTAGTTAATGATGGTGTGCCGATAGCATATAACGAAGCACATCGTCTACTTGCAGAAGAAACATATGTTGTCTTTGACGTTGAGACAACAGGGTTATCTGCTGTATATGATACAGTCATTGAGTTAGCTGCTGTAAAGATAAAAGGTGGAGAAATTATTGATCGCTTTGAATCTTTCGCAAATCCTCATCAACCATTATCGGCGACGATTATTGAATTAACAGGTATTACAGATGATCTGTTAACTGATGCACCAGAAGTGGACGAAGTGTTTAAAAAGTTTGAGGAATGGATGGGTGACCATACACTTGTTGCTCATAACGCAAGCTTCGATATGGGCTTTATTAACGTAGGTTTTAAAAAGGCTGGGATAGAAAAAACGAAAAATCCAGTTATTGATACGTTAGAACTTGCACGGTTCTTATTCCCAGAAATGAAAAATCATCGATTAAATACGATGTGTAAAAAGCTTGATATTGAATTAACGCAACATCACCGTGCGATTTATGATACAGAAGCAACGGGATATTTACTTGTGAAGATGTTAAAAGATGTGATTGAAAAAGGATTTGAATATCACGATCAACTAAACGATAGTATGGGACAAGGGGATGCGTATAAACGTGGGCGTCCAAGTCATATGACGTTACTTGCCACATCAGATGTTGGATTGAAAAACTTATATAAACTTGTTTCATATTCTCACTTGAATTACTTTTATCGTGTACCACGTGTACCACGATCACTATTAAAAAAATATCGCGAAGGCATTTTAGTGGGAACAGCTTGTGACAAAGGTGAAGTGTTTGAAGCTATGATGCAAAAAGCGCCTGAAGAAGTAGAAGAAATTGCACAGTTTTACGATTACATTGAGGTTATGCCTCCAGAAGTGTTACGTCATTTAGTGGAACGTGAACTCGTTCGAGATGAAGGACAGTTAAAAACAATAATTTCTAACTTAGTAAAACTAGGTGAGACGTTAGATAAGCCAGTTGTTGCTACTGGGAATGTGCATTATTTAGATCCAGAGGACGCGATATATCGGAAAATTTTAGTCAGTTCGCAGGGAGGAGCTAATCCGTTAAATCGCCATTCATTACCGCCTGTACATTTCCGTACAACAAATGAAATGCTAGATTGTTTTTCATTCTTAGGTGAAGACAAAGCGAAAGAAATTGTTGTGACAAATACACACAAGATCGCATCATTAATTGGTGATGTTCGTCCAGTAAAAGATGATTTATACACACCGAAAATTGAAGGTGCTGATGATGAAACACGTGATATGAGCTATATAATGGCAAGAAGTATCTATGGAGATGAACTACCGGAAATTGTAGAAGCTCGTTTGGAAAAAGAATTGAAAAGTATTATTGGACATGGATTCGCTGTTATTTATTTAATTTCACATAAGCTTGTGAAAAAATCGTTAGTGGACGGTTATCTAGTAGGTTCGCGTGGATCGGTAGGTTCATCATTTGTTGCAACGATGATGGAAATTACAGAAGTAAACCCATTACCACCGCACTATGTATGTCCAAAGTGTAAACAATCAGAGTTCTTTAATGACGGTTCTGTAGGTTCTGGTTTTGATTTACCAGATAAAGAATGCCCAACATGTAATGTTCCATATGTGAAAGATGGGCATGACATTCCTTTCGAAACGTTCCTTGGATTTAAAGGGGATAAGGTACCGGATATCGATTTGAATTTCTCCGGAGAATACCAACCACGCGCCCATAACTATACGAAATTACTGTTCGGTGAAGATTATGTATACCGCGCAGGAACAATTGGTACGGTTGCGGAAAAAACCGCTTATGGGTATGTGAAAGGCTATGCTAATGATCATAACTTAACAATTCGAAATGCAGAGATTGATCGCTTAGTTGCGGGATGTACAGGTGTAAAGCGTACGACCGGACAGCATCCAGGTGGTATTATCGTTGTACCAGATTACATGGATATTTTTGACTTTTCACCAATTCAGTTTCCGGCTGATTCAATAGGTGCTGAGTGGAGAACAACGCACTTTGACTTCCACTCAATTCATGATAATTTATTGAAACTTGATATATTAGGACACGATGATCCGACTGTTATTCGTATGCTTCAAGATTTAAGTGGTATTGACCCGAAAACAATCCCAACGGATGATCCAGAAGTAATGAAAATTTTCTCTGGTCCAGAGTCTTTAGGGGTAACGGAAGAACAAATTAACTGTAAAACAGGTACACTTGGTATACCAGAGTTTGGTACGAAATTCGTAAGACAAATGTTAGAAGAAACGAAACCAACGACGTTTTCAGAGCTTGTCCAAATTTCTGGACTGTCCCATGGTACAGATGTATGGTTAGGTAATGCGAATGAATTAATTTATAACGGTACGTGTACACTGAGTGAAGTTATCGGTTGTCGTGATGACATCATGGTATATTTAATTTATCAAGGCTTGGATCCATCATTAGCCTTCAAAATCATGGAGTCGGTGCGTAAAGGTAAAGGTGTACCAGAAGAATGGGAAGAGGAAATGAGAAATAACAATGTACCAGGTTGGTATATTGATTCATGTAAGAAGATTAAGTACATGTTCCCTAAAGCCCATGCGGCTGCTTACGTACTTATGGCTGTACGTATTGCATACTTTAAAGTACATTTCGCACTTTTATTCTATGCGGCATATTTTACAGTTCGTGCAGATGACTTTGATGTAGAGGCGATGGCGAAAGGTTCAGCATCCATACGTGTAAAAATTGATGAAATTGCACAAAAAGGATTGGATGCAGCACCGAAAGAGAAGAGTTTATTAACGGTACTAGAAATGACACTTGAAATGTGTGAGCGTGGTTATTCATTCCAAAAGGTCGATTTATACCGCTCGCATGCAACCGAATTTATAATTGATGGGGATACTTTAATTCCTCCATTTAATGCAGTTCCTGGTCTTGGTACAAACGCAGCTTTCAGTATTGTTGAAGCTCGTAAAAATGGTGATTTCTTATCAAAAGAAGACTTACAGCAGCGCAGTAAGGTTTCTAAAACGATTATTGAGTATTTAGATGGTCAAGGTTGTCTAGGAGATTTACCGGATCAAAACCAATTGTCACTGTTCTAATAGGTAGGAAAAATCTTTGCAAATCAACATTTGCTATGGTATACTATAAACCGAGATAACCATGTCATGTATATTTTGTGAAAAAGAGAGTGGGGAAACCCACTCTTTCGTGTTACTATCTACATTTTGCTTATGTAGATAGTAAAGATATTTCTGTCGTATATACATATTTTGTTACAAGTTTTACTTCTTAAATTTGGTAATACTAAGACAGATATTCCCTGCTTAACGGCAGGGGCTTTTGTTAGCTAACGAGAAAGAATAAGATAGACCGTCTTTATGAACGGGATCTTTTCTTGTAGATGGTACATGGCGGCAGGAAGGAGGCTGTTTATGGATAAGAAAGTCACAGAAATTGTAGAAGCATTTGCGCAGCCAATCGTTGAAGAGTTAAATCTTGAACTTGTAGATGTAGAGTATGTGCAAGAAGGACAAGACTGGTTCTTACGCGTATTCATCGATTCTGAAAAGGGAGTCGAAATTGAAGAATGCGGTGCGGTAAGTGAACGTTTAAGCGAAGCTTTAGATAAAGAGGATCCAATTCCTCATCTTTACTTTTTGGATGTATCATCTCCTGGAGCGGAACGTCCATTAAAGAAAGAGAAAGACTTCCAGCAAGCGGTAGGAAAACAAGTGGCAATTAAAACATATAAGCCGATTGATGGTGAGAAGATGTTTGAAGGAAAGCTACTTTCCTACGACGGTAATACAATTACACTACTATTAACAATTAAAACACGTAAAAAAGAAATCCAAATTCCAATGGATAAAGTTGCAAATGCGCGACTTGCTGTTACGTTTTAGTAAGAAGGGGGATCTTCATGAGCACTGAGTTGTTAGATGCTTTGCTCGTATTAGAATCAGAAAAAGGTATTAGCAAAGATATTATTATTGATGCGATTGAAGCAGCATTAATCTCTGCTTATAAACGCAATTTTAACCAAGCACAAAACGTTCGTGTGAGCTTTAACCCAGAAGTGGGAACAATTCAAGTTTTAGCACGTAAGGACGTTGTAGATAATGTGTTTGATCCACGTCTTGAAATCTCTGTAGAAGAGGCAAGACAAATTAATCCAAACTACCAAGATGGTGACGTACTAGAAATTGAAGTAACGCCAAAAGATTTTGGTCGTATTGCAGCGCAAACTGCAAAACAAGTTGTAACACAACGAGTTCGTGAGGCGGAACGTGGTGTAATTTATTCAGAATTTAGTGATCGTGAAGAAGACATTATGGTTGGTATTGTACAGCGCCAAGATGCTCGTTTCATCTATGTAAGCTTAGGTAAAGTAGAAGCTTTATTACCTGTAAGTGAGCAAATGCCAAATGAGCAATATAAACCACATGATCGTATTCGCGTATTTATTACAAAAGTAGAAAAGACAACAAAAGGACCACAAATTTACGTATCACGTACACATCCTGGTCTTTTAAAACGTTTATTCGAAATGGAAGTTCCAGAAATTTATGATGGAACTGTAGAAATTCGCTCTGTAGCACGTGAAGCAGGCGACCGTTCTAAAATTTCTGTATATGCAGAGAATATCGATGTTGATCCAGTAGGTTCTTGTGTAGGACCGAAAGGACAACGTGTACAACGTGTTGTAGATGAACTAAAAGGTGAAAAGATTGACATCGTTCGCTGGTCGAATGACCCAGTTGAATATGTTGCAAATGCTTTAAGTCCATCACAGGTTGTTAAAGTACTTGTAGATGAAGCAGAGAAAGCAACAACTGTTGTTGTTCCAGACCACCAGCTTTCATTAGCGATTGGTAAGCGTGGACAAAATGCGCGTCTTGCAGCTAAATTAACAGGCTGGAAAATTGATATTAAAAGTGAGTCTGATGCGAAACAACTTGGTATTGTGACAGAAGAAGATAGCGTAATCGCATTCGGATTCGATTCAGCTGAAGACGAAATCGAATAGAGGTGATGAGTATGAGCAATCGAAAAGTTCCGTTACGAAAATGTATTGCGACGCAAGAGATGAAATCAAAACGAGAGCTAGTTCGCATTGTTCGTTCCAAAGAGGGCGAAGTGTCTATTGATTTATCAGGAAAAAAATCAGGACGAGGTGCATATTTATCAAAAGATAAAGAAAGCATTATTCAAGCCCAAAAGAAAAATATTTTGGAACATCATCTAAAAGCGAAAATCGACAGTTCTCTGTACGAAGAGCTTCTTGAGCTTGTTGAGAAGGAGTCGAAATAAGTGTCTGATTGGAAATCATTTTTAGGACTAGCAAACCGCGCTCGAAAAATTATTTCGGGTGAAGAACTCGTTTTAAAAGAAGTACGAAGTGGCAAAGCAAAGCTAGTATTGCTTTCTGAAGATGCGTCAGCGAACACTACAAAACGTATCATTGATAAAACCACGTACTACAACATACCAATGAGAAAAGTCGAAAATCGACAACAATTAGGGCATGCGATTGGGAGAGACGAGCGAGTCGTTGTAGCTATTTTAGATGAAGGCTTTGCGAAAAAGCTACGTAGCATGCTCGATACAAATTACCGGGGGTGAAGGTATGAGTAAAATTCGAGTACATGAATATGCAAAAAAAAATAATATCTCAAGTAAAGATCTTATGACAAAACTAAAAGAGATGAATATCGAGGTTTCGAATCATATGACAATGTTAGAAGATGAAGTAGTAAACAAATTAGATAATCAATATAGCGCTGGAGCGGAAAAACCTTCTGTTGCAGATGAGTTTGAAGTAGAAGAGAAAGTTGTTCGCAGTAAAAAGAACAGCAATAAGAATAAGAAAAAAGGCAAAGCAAATGAAGATAAACGTCAAGATAACTTTGCTGGAAGACAACAAACACCAATAGTAGAAACACCAGATAAAATCACTTTCTCTGGAAGCCTTACAGTAGGTGACCTTGCTAAAAAGTTAAGCAAAGAGCCATCTGAAATTATTAAAAAGCTCTTCATGCTAGGAATTATGGCGACAATTAACCAAGACTTAGATAAAGATACAATTGAGTTAATTGCTACTGATTACGGTATTGAAGTAGAAGAAGAAGTAGTTGTAAGTGAAACTGAATTTGAAACATTCATCGATGAGCAAGATGATGAAGAAAACTTAAAAGAACGTCCAGCTGTTGTTACAATTATGGGACACGTTGACCATGGTAAAACAACATTGCTTGACTCTATCCGTAATTCAAAAGTAACTGCTGGCGAAGCTGGTGGAATTACTCAGCATATCGGTGCATACCAAGTTGATGTAAATGATAAGAAAATTACGTTCTTAGATACACCAGGTCACGCGGCATTTACAACAATGCGTGCTCGTGGTGCACAAGTAACAGATATCACAATTCTTGTTGTTGCAGCTGATGACGGTGTTATGCCACAAACAGTTGAAGCGATTAGCCATGCGAAAGCAGCTGGAGTACCAATTATTGTTGCTGTGAATAAAATGGATAAACCAGCGGCAAATCCTGATCGTGTAATGCAAGAATTAACAGAATATGAATTAGTTCCAGAAGCTTGGGGCGGAGACACGATTTTCGTACCAATTTCTGCGATTCAAGGCGAGGGAATTGACAACTTACTAGAAATGATCCTTCTTGTGAGTGAAGTAGAAGAATATAAAGCAAATCCAAATCGCTATGCAGCTGGTACTGTAATTGAAGCACAGCTTGATAAAGGTAAAGGAACTATCGCGACATTACTTGTTCAAAACGGTACACTTCGAGTTGGAGATCCAATTGTTGTTGGAACATCATTCGGTCGTGTTCGTGCAATGGTAAGTGATATTGGTCGTCGTGTAAAAGTTGCTGGTCCATCAACTCCTGTTGAAATTACAGGTTTAAATGAAGTGCCACAAGCGGGAGATCGTTTCATGGCATTCGCTGATGAGAAGAAAGCTCGTCAAATTGGTGAATCACGTGCACAAGAAGCGTTAGTTGCACAACGTGGTGAGAAATCTAAATTCAGCCTGGAAGATTTATTCCAACAAATCCAAGAGGGCGATGTAAAAGAAATTA
Organism: Bacillus sp. FSL R12-0074; assembly: GCF_038005725.1. Lineage (NCBI taxonomy): Bacteria > Bacillati > Bacillota > Bacilli > Caryophanales > Bacillaceae > Bacillus > Bacillus sp. FSL R12-0074. Next base: position 3,760,968 of record NZ_JBBOTR010000001.1, on the reverse strand, counting down.
ACTTAATTGTGAAAGCAGACGTACAAGGTTCTGTAGAAGCAATGGCAGCATCACTTCGTAAAATTGATGTTGAAGGCGTAAAAGTAAAAATTATCCATACAGGAGTAGGTGCGATTACAGAATCTGATATTATTTTAGCTTCTGCATCTAATGCAATTGTAATTGGATTTAACGTACGCCCTGATGTGAATGCGAAGCGTACAGCTGAATTAGAGAAAGTTGATGTTCGTTTACACCGTATTATCTATAAAGTAATCGAAGAAATTGAATCAGCAATGCAAGGTATGCTGGATCCAGAATTCGAAGAAAAAGTAATCGGTCAAGCGGAAGTTCGTCAAACATTCAAAGTAACAAAAGTTGGAACAATCGCAGGTTGTTACGTAATAGACGGTAAAATTACACGTGATAGTGGCGTTCGTATTATCCGTGATGGCGTAGTAGTCTTCGAAGGAAAACTTGATACGTTAAAACGTTTCAAAGACGACGTAAAAGAAGTTGCACAAAACTATGAGTGTGGTATTACAATTGAGAGATATAATGATCTTAAAGAAGGGGACATCATTGAAGCATACGTTATGGAAGAAGTGAAGCGATGATTATCGCTTCACTCTCATTCGAGTGTATGATTTACGATGTGCATTCTTTAAAAGAGAAACGAGCAATTTTGCAACGTGTGTTAACTCGTGTGAAACAGCGCTATAATGTAGCTGTTTCTGAAGTTGGGCATCAAGATGTATGGCAACGTACAGAAATTGCAATTGTTTCCGTATCCTCAAATCGTGTTGTCTGTGAAAAAGAAATGAATCGTGTACTTGAGTATATCGATTCATTTCCTGAAATTGAACGTACGATAACACATTTGGAATGGTATTGAATGAGGTGAAGAGTTATGAAATTACGTGCGAACCGTGTGGGCGAGCAAATGAAAAAAGAATTAGGCGACATTATCAGTCGTAAAATTAAAGACCCACGTATTGGATTTGTTACAGTAACAGATGTACAAGTGAGTGGAGATTTACAAATTGCTAAAGTATACATTTCTGTTTTAGGTGACGAAGAACAGAAAGAAAATACATTAAAAGGTTTAGCGAAGGCAAAAGGCTTTATTCGTTCAGAAATTGGCCAACGTATTCGTCTTCGTAAAACACCAGAAATTACCTTTGAGTTTGATGAGTCTATCGGATATGGTCATCGAATTGATACACTTTTACATGAAATTAATAAAGATGGTAAACGTGAAGAATAATGGATAGACATTTGTCTATCCATTTTTTCAATGTAAAATAAGTTTTGCATAATTGCAATTACTACAAAAGAATAATGATGAGGTGAGTATATGGAAGGTGTAGTATTATTACATAAGCCAAAGGGAATGACATCACATGATTGTGTGTTCAAATTAAGAAAGATATTGCGTGAGAAACGAATTGGTCATACAGGGACACTGGATCCAGATGTAACAGGAGTATTACCTATTTGCGTTGGGCGTGCAACAAAAATTGCGCAATTTTTAACAAGTGAAACAAAAACATACGAAGGTGAAGTGACATTAGGATTTTCAACAACAACAGAAGATGCTTCTGGTGAAGTTGTGGAGAAACAAGATGTAAATCGTGTCATTACACGTAAAGAAGTAGAAGAGGTACTAGCGGAATTAACAGGGACAATTGAACAAATGCCGCCGATGTTCTCAGCTGTAAAAGTTAACGGGAAAAAACTATACGAATATGCAAGGGCAGGACAAGAAGTTGAACGTCCAGTTCGTACAATTACAATTCATGAATTTGTATTACTTGATGAACGTGAAGTTTTTGAAGGGGAAAATATTTCATTTCGTTTCCGTGTAACGTGTAGTAAAGGAACATATGTAAGAACACTAGCAGTAATGATAGGTGAAAAACTTGGATTTCCATCACATATGTCTCACCTTGTAAGAACAGCATCTGGTGAATTTTTACTAGAAGATTGCATATCATTTGAAGAAATTGAAGAAAACGTGCAAAATGGAACAGTAGAGTCTATTTTCATCTCAATTGATGAGGCGCTAAGTAAGTTTCCAAAAATGGTTGTAGATGAAAAGCAAGCTGAAAAAATAAAGAACGGTATGTTCTTAAAGAATGAATTAGAAACAACAGCACCATTTATTACAGTATTTGATAAAAATGATCGTTGCTTAGCAATTTATGAGCATCACCCAAAACACCCTGGAATGCTAAAGCCAATGAAAGTACTTGTGAATAATCAAGAACTAAAGCTATAATGAATTATTGGAAGGATTATTACAGAAAAAGGTGAATTCAAGCGTGAAACTTATTCATTTAACTCATCCACATGAACAAAATAAAATAGAATTACCACCTACTGTAATGGCATTAGGATATTTTGATGGCATTCATTTAGGACATCAACGTGTGATTCGAACAGCGAAAAAAATAGCGGATGAAAGAGGATGTAAAAGTGCTGTCATGACGTTCCATCCACACCCATCTGTTGTATTAGGAAAAAAAGAAGCGCATGTGGAGTATATTACACCGATGCGCCTTAAAGAAGAAATCATCGCAAGTTTAGGAATTGATATCTTATATGTGGTGAAATTCGATGAGCCATTTGCTGGATTATTACCACAGCAGTTTGTCGATGAGTATATTATTGGTTTAAATGTAAAGCATGTAGTAGCAGGCTTTGATTATTCATATGGACGTTTAGGAAAAGGGAAGATGGAGACTTTACCATTTCATGCAAGAGGGGAGTTTACACAGACCGTGATCGAAAAAGTTGAATATCAAGAAGAAAAAGTAAGTTCTACTTCATTACGAAAGTTAATTCGAAACGGTGAAATGGAACAAATTCCATCTATTTTAGGGAGAGCTTACACGGTAGAAGGAACAGTTGTACACGGTGATAAGCGTGGACGTCAAATTGGTTTTCCAACTGCAAATGTAGGTTTAAGTGATGAATATTTGTTGCCACCTGTAGGTGTATATGCGGTAAGATTGAAGGTTCATGATGAATGGCATGATGGTGTATGTAATATCGGATATAAACCAACTTTCAAAGAGAATGAGCGTCAATTATCTATTGAAGTGCATCTATTTGAATTTAATAAAGACATATACGATCAAAGTGTTACAGTGGAATGGCACATGCGTATAAGAGAAGAAAAAAAGTTTAATGGAATTGATGAGTTAGTTGCTCAAATCGCTCAAGATAAAAAGGTTGCCCAAGAATATTTTGCGAGCGTAAAGAATATACTTGCTTTTTCAAATGAAAAGTAGTATTCTATGTTATGTACTTTATGACAACCATTACTTGGCATTGCGACTCACCGATGCTTGCTAGGTAACTGGGGGTTTAATTATTAGGAGGTGAAATAGGATGGCTTTAACACAAGAGCGTAAAAATGAAATCATTGCACAATTTAGAACTCATGAGACTGATACTGGTTCTCCAGAGGTTCAAATTGCTGTCCTAACGGAGCAAATTAACACTCTAAACGAGCACTTACGTACTCACAAGAAGGATCATCATTCACGTCGTGGTCTATTAAAGATGGTTGGTAAACGTCGTAACTTACTTACTTACCTTCGTAATAGCGATATCACACGTTACCGTGAATTAATCACAAAGCTTGGCTTACGTCGATAGTCAAAGAAGCGGGAATATTCCCGCTTTTTTGTTAGGTAAAAATATATCTTCTACTCTTTATAGCTTACTTAATTTTCGGCAATACTAGAGGAAAGAATATTGTGATATACTATCCATTTACATAGAAGAATTGAATATTTTAAATTGAGAGGGGTACTTAAATGAGTCAGGAAAAGCAAGTCTTCTCGATAGATTTAGCTGGTCGTCAGCTAACAATTGAAACAAGTCAGCTTGCAAAACAAGCAAACGGAGCAGTATTAGTAAGATACGGCGACACAGCAGTTCTATCTACAGCAACTGCATCAAAAGAGCCAAAAAATGTAGATTTCTTCCCGCTTACAGTAAACTATGAAGAGCGTTTATATGCAGTTGGAAAAATCCCAGGCGGTTTTATTAAGCGCGAAGGCCGTCCAAGTGAAAAAGCAATTTTAGCAAGTCGTTTAATTGACCGTCCAATCCGTCCACTTTTCGCAGATGGTTTCCGTAATGAAGTACAAGTTGTCAGCATCGTAATGAGTGTTGATCAAGACTGTTCTTCTGAGATGGCAGCTATGCTTGGTTCTTCATTAGCATTATCTATTTCAGATATTCCATTTGAAGGTCCAATCGCAGGTGCGACAGTTGGTCGTATTAATGGCGAGTTCGTTATTAATCCAACAGTAGAACAGCAAGAACAAAGTGATATGCACCTTGTTGTAGCTGGTACGAAAGATGCAATTAACATGGTTGAAGCAGGAGCGGATCAAGTACCTGAAGAAACAATGTTAGAAGCAATTATGTTTGGACACGATGAAATTAAACGTCTAATTGCATTCCAAGAAGAGATTGTACAAGCTGTCGGTAAAGAGAAAACAGCAGTGAAACTTTATGAAGTGGATGCTGATTTGAACCAAGCTGTACGTGAAATGGCTGAGACAGATATGCATTCTGCAATTCAAGTGCACGAAAAACATGCACGTGAAGATGCAATTAGCGTAGTGAAAAAGCGTGTAATTGAGCATTACGAAGCTGAGGAAGCTGATGCTGATACATTAGGACAAGTAAGTGAGATTTTATATAAAATTGTAAAAGAAGAAGTACGTCGTCTTATTACAGTTGAAAAAATCCGCCCAGATGGTCGTAAAGGTGACGAAATTCGTCCTTTAGCATCAGAGGTTGGCATTTTATCTCGTACACATGGTTCTGGTCTATTCACACGTGGACAAACGCAAGCATTAAGTATTTGTACATTAGGTGCATTAGGCGATGTGCAAATTTTAGATGGTCTAGGTGTAGAAGAGTCAAAACGCTTTATGCACCATTATAATTTCCCTTCATTTAGTGTTGGTGAAACAAGACCAATGCGTGGACCAGGTCGTCGTGAAATTGGTCACGGAGCACTAGGAGAACGTGCTCTTGAACCTGTACTTCCATCTGAAAAGGATTTCCCATATACAGTTCGTCTTGTATCTGAAGTATTAGAGTCAAATGGTTCTACTTCACAAGCGAGTATTTGCGGTAGTACATTAGCGATGATGGATGCGGGTGTACCACTTAAAGCACCAGTTGCTGGTATTGCAATGGGTCTAGTGAAATCTGGTGAGCATTACACAATTTTAACAGATATTCAAGGAATGGAAGACCATTTAGGTGATATGGACTTTAAAGTAGCAGGTACTGCAAAAGGTGTAACTGCACTACAAATGGACATTAAAATCGATGGTTTATCTCGTGAGATTTTAGAAGAAGCATTACAACAAGCGAAAGTTGGTCGTATGCACATTCTAAATCACATGTTATCTGTTATCGCTGAACCTCGCATTGAGTTATCTGCGTATGCTCCGAAGATTATTACAATGGCAATTAACCCAGATAAAATTCGTGATGTTATTGGACCAAGTGGTAAACAGATCAATAAAATCATTGAAGAAACTGGTGTTAAAATTGACATCGAGCAAGATGGTACAGTATTCATTTCATCAATTAATCAAGAGATGAATGAAAAAGCGAAGAAAATTATCGAAGATATCGTTCGCGAAGTACAAGTAGGCGAAATCTACTTAGGAAAAGTTAAACGCGTTGAAAAATTCGGTGCGTTCGTTGAATTATTTAGCGGTAAAGATGGACTTGTTCACATTTCTGAACTTGCACTTGAGCGTGTAGGTAAGGTAGAAGACGTTGTGAAAATCGGTGATGAGATTTCAGTTAAAGTTATCGAGATTGACAAACAAGGTCGTGTAAACTTATCTAGAAAAGTATTGCTAAAAGAAGAGCAAGAAAAAGAAGCAGCTAAAGAAGAAGCAGCTAAAGAAGAAAACGCACAAGAGCAACAATAAGTGAAAGCCAGTTTAGCTGGCTTTTTTTGTTATGTAAAAAATGTGATTTATTTAGATTTTTATGTGAGTATAGGTATAGTTTTCATCATAACGCTCAAATTAACAAAGATAAGAAGAAAATGGTTTCTTTTTTATAGTTAATGGGAGGGTTTATATGAAAGCTCGTATATTAGCGTACATATTTATATTTTCTTTATATATGGGTTGTGGCTCTTATTCCGTTTTTGCGCAGGATAACTTGCATGAAGAGATTCAAAAGCATGTAAAACAGTACGAGATTATGCCGCAAAATGCGATGATTGATAAGATTTGGAAGGCGACGCCTGGGTATAATGGAAAACAAGTGGATATAGAAGCGTCCTATAATAATATGAAGAAAATCAAGAAGTTTGATCAAAAACAACTTGAATTTAAGGAAGTATCACCGAGTGTTCACTTAGAAGATTTACCACCAGCTCCCATTTATCGAGGACATCCAAATAAAAAGATGGTGGGATTAACAATTAATGTGGCCTGGGGTAATGAGTATTTGCCACGTATATTAGAGATATTGAAAAAACATGATGTGAAGGCGACTTTCTTTTTAGAAGGACGCTGGGTGAAAGAAAACTTACGATTTGCCAAAATGATTGTCGATGCAAATCAAGAAGTAGGAAATCATTCTTACACACACCCTAATATGAAAACGCTGTCTACAGATGAAATACGAGATCAATTACAAAAAACGAATCGAATGATAGAAGCAGCTACAAATCAGAAAGTGAGATGGTTTGCTCCGCCAAGTGGAAGCTTCCGGGATGAGGTAGTAAAAATAGCGGATGATTTCCAAATGGGGACGATTATGTGGACTGTAGATACAATTGATTGGAAGCGGCCAGAACCGGGTGTGCTATTGCAGAGAGTAATGCGAAAAATACATCCAGGTGCTATTGTGCTAATGCATCCTACTTCATCTACAACAGAAGCACTAGATACTATGATTAAAAATTTAAAGGAACAAGGATATAAAGTGGGGAATATTACAGAATTACTAGATGAAAAACGTGTGGATTAAATACATTTGCATGACATTCATCTCTAAACTTGTTATCATTAAATAATAGCAATTATTTAGAGAAACTGGCATTAGGAGGAAAGTTTTTGATTAAAAAATATACGTGTAAAAATGGTGTAAGAATTGTTATGGAGAATATACCAACTGTACGCTCGGTTGCGATTGGTATATGGATCCACGCAGGTTCAAGAAATGAAAATGAAAAAAATAATGGGGTTTCGCACTTTTTGGAACATATGTTCTTTAAAGGGACAGAAACGCGAAGTGCAAGAGAGATTGCAGAATCATTTGATAGCATTGGTGGACAAGTAAATGCTTTTACTTCAAAAGAATATACATGTTACTATGCGAAAGTGCTAGATGAGCATGCTAAATATGCATTAGATGTTTTAGCAGATATGTTCTTTAATTCAACATTTGATGAGGAAGAACTGAAAAAAGAGAAGAATGTTGTATGTGAAGAAATAAAAATGTACGAAGATGCGCCAGATGATATTGTGCATGATATGTTAACGAAAGCAACATATGAAACGCATCCGCTTGGATATCCTATTTTAGGAACAGAAGAAACGCTTGAAACATTTACAGGTGATACGTTACGTCAATATATGAAAGATCATTACACACCTGAAAATGTTGTTGTATCAATTGCAGGGAATATTGATGAAGCATTTTTACAAACTGTAGAGCAATATTTCGGTAGTTACGATGGGACAACAAATCGTGAACAAGTACATAGCCCAATTTTCCATTTCAATAAAGTAGCACGTAAGAAGGAAACAGAACAAGCTCATTTATGTTTAGGATATAAAGGCTTGCAAATGGGACACGAAGATATTTATAACTTAATTGTATTAAATAATGTTTTAGGCGGTAGTATGAGTAGCCGTTTATTCCAAGAAGTACGTGAGCAACGTGGATTGGCGTACTCAGTATTCTCTTATCACTCTTCTTATGAAGATACAGGAATGTTAACACTTTACGGTGGAACAGGTAGTAAACAATTAGATACACTGTATGAAACAATGCAAGAAACGTTAAATACGTTGAAAAATACAGGTATTACAGAAAAAGAGCTTGTTAATAGTAAAGAACAATTAAAAGGAAACTTAATGTTAAGTTTAGAAAGTACGAATAGTCGTATGAGTCGTAATGGTAAAAACGAATTGCTTCTTCGTAAACATCGTTCTCTTGATGAGATTATTGAAAGTGTAAACACTGTAACAAAGCAAAATGTAGACGAGTTAATTCGCAATATGTTTACCGATGAATTCTCTGCGGCACTTATTAGTCCAGATGGAAAACTGCCAAAAGGAATGAAACTTTAATCGATCTTGTAATTCATTCGCTTTCGGAAATAACCGTATCTCTTTTATATGAGATGCGGTTATTTTTTTTATATATGCAGAATAGGTACTTATTATAGGATAACCTTCATAAAAAGTAGGATAGGGGGAGATTTAATGCGTTTAAGTGAATTAAGTGGCAAAGAGATTGTGGATTTAGAAAGAGCAGAAAAAATGGGAGTTTTAGGTCATGCAGATTTAGAAATTGATGAGAGAGATGGAAAAATACAAGCGCTTATTATACCTGCTGGGAAATGGGGAGGTTTTAAAAGAGAACAGCAAGAAGTGAGAGTAGAATGGAGCAAAATAAAGAAGGTTGGAAATGATATGATACTTTGCGATCTTACGAACCATTCAAGATCATAGTGAAAGATGACCATTTTGGTTGTCTTTTTTTTATCTTTATATAAAGAAGATAAATCACGTGTGCTTTTTGTTTTTCAATCACCTCAAACTCGTACATTACATATGATGTGGAGGAAAAAGAAAAAGTAGGCATTTTTCTTATAAATGAAAGAAAAAGAAGGTGAATTAGGGAATGTTGACTGAGATGCATATTGCTGTCATAGGAGGAGATGCACGGCAGCTAGAAGTAATTCGCAAGCTAGTCGAACTGGACGCGAAACTTTCATTAATAGGGTTTGAACAGTTAGATCATGGCTTCACAGGGGCAGCAAAGGAAAGTATACAAGATTTAAATTTCACTTCTTTAGATGCAATTATTTTGCCGGTTGCAGGGACGAATGCCAGAGGAGAAGTAGATACTATTTTTTCAAATGAAAAAGTTTCCATAACGAAAGAACAAATTGAAAAGACGCCAGAAAACTTCACTATATATTCAGGTATTGGTACACCTTACTTGGAAAATCTCGTAGCTACTACAAATCGCAAACTTGTAAAATTATTTGATCGTGATGATGTTGCAATCTATAACTCTATTCCGACCGTAGAAGGTACACTAATGATGGTTATTCAACATACTGATTACACAATTCATGGATCGAATGTAATGGTTTTAGGATTTGGTAGAACTGGTATGAGTGTTGCAAGAGCCTTTCAATCATTAGGAGCACATGTCAAAGTTGGAGCGAGACGTTCGGAACATATTGCTCGTATTACAGAAATGATGTTTTCTCCTTTTCATATGCAAGACATAGAGAAAGAAGTAGGTAATATCGATATTGTTATTAATACAATTCCGCATCTCGTTGTGACAGCGAATGTTATTTCAAAAATGCCAGCTCATACGCTAGTTATTGATTTAGCTTCTAAGCCAGGTGGCACGGACTTTCGCTATGCGGAGAAGCGTGGAGTGAAGGCACTATTAGCACCTGGTCTTCCTGGGATTGTTGCACCGAAAACAGCAGGACAAATATTAGCGAATGTTCTTTCTCAGTTATTAATAGCAGATGCAATCGCAAAGGAGGATGATGAGAAATGAGTTTGAAGGGAAAACGAATTGGTTTCGGATTTACAGGGTCACATTGTACGTATGAAGAAGTTATGCCACATTTAGAGAAGTTAATTGCAGAAGGTGCAGAAGTACGTCCCGTTGTTTCTTATACTGTCCAATCAACAAATACTAGATTTGGCGAAGGGGAAGAATGGATTAAAAAGATCGAAGAAATAACCGGTTTTAAGGCAATTAATTCAATCGTTGGCGCAGAGCCACTAGGACCGAAAATTCCACTAGATTGCATGGTGATTGCACCACTAACAGGGAATTCGATGAGTAAATTTGCAAATGCAATGACAGACTCTCCAGTATTAATGGCAGCAAAAGCGACGCTTAGAAATGGGAAGCCTGTCGTATTGGCTGTTTCGACGAATGATGCTTTAGGGCTTAATGGAGTAAATCTAATTACACCAACAAGGTGACGACAAAGCATAAACGCTTATATGTCGCCATCTTGAGGGAGCTTAGGGTAAAGCACAAGTTCGAAGTCATCGAGCCTTTGCCACTTTTCTTTCTTATAAACAGCCTTTTCTAAAACCGACTTTAGGAGGCTGTTTTTCTTTTTGGGATCATCTGTTTTAAAGTACAGATCAAGAACATGCTCCACTTGTGGTATTGTATCTTTCTTCACTTTTTCCTTTTTAATTTCTGTTTTAATTTCTTTTTTTAAGTTTTCCATCGTGGAAGTAATTTCAGTAATACGATTAGAAACTACATTTGAACGTTCTAAAAACATATCGACAGTGTAAACACCACGCTCTAACAAATCATGCAAATTATTTTTTTGTTTTTGGACATCCACTAATTCTTTTTCAAGTTTTCGTAATGCAGCTTCATTCATTTGAATAATTTGTGTTTCTTTTAACTTGTCATCTTGCTTATGTTTTTCAAAATCAGCTTTATAATTGATGTACCATTCTTTTAAAGCCTCGAGTAAACGCTTCTCAATTAATTCAGTATAGCTTGATTTGTTTTCACAACCACGGTGTTTACAATCCATCGTTTCTTTTCGGTTCTTGGGATAACGTTGGACCATACTGTAACCACATTTAGCGCATTTAATAATACCAGCCAATGGATTCTTTATCCCGTTTGTATTGTATGGAATGTGATACCTTGAGTTTAATTTTTCTTGCACTTGCTCAAACAAGCTTTCAGGTATGATAGGCTCATGTTTTCCATCAGCAATAATCCAATCTGATTTATCTTGTCTTGCACAACTACGTTTCACAGCGTCAGGACGTTTTACTTCTTTTCGTTTTTGCCACGTTACTTTTCCGATGTACACATTATTCTTCAATATATCCAAGATGCTATAAGGGTTCCATTCATTCCCTAACTTACTTTTATAGCCAAGATCATTTAACTTACTTCTGATTGCGTTAGCGCCCATATCCTCGTTTGCATACCAATCAAATATCATTCTTACGACAGAAGCTTCTTCTGAATTAATCGTTAACGTACGTTCTCGCTTATTTAAACGTTGGATATCATAACCATAAGGCGCATGGGTACCGAGGTAATTACCAGCCTCCACGCTTGCGATACGACCGCGTTGCATACGACGTGTAATAATCTTTAATTCTTTACGTGCCATAAATGCTTCAAATTCGCTATATTCTTCATCCCATTCATCATTAAGGTCATAAGTCTTCCTAGGCGTCATAATCTTCGTATTAGAGCGTTTAAACGTCTCTAAAATTATTCCTTGCTCTTTCATACCACCACGACCTAAACGATCCATATCCATACAAAGAACAATATCATATTTATTATCTTCAATTTCTTCAAGCAGCGCTAACATCTCAGGACGTTTCACTAAGCTCTCGCCAGAAACAATTTCCTCACGGACAGATAAAATATTTAAGTTCATTTCCTTCGCTATTTTCAGCAGGGTAGTGCGGTGCTTTGCTAAAGTTTCGCCTTCACCACGTGCTTCGGCTTCAAGATCGGCACGGGATTTTCTTAGGTAGATTGCGGTTTTCATGGTTAGACCTCCTTGTTATTAGTTTATTATACGAGAAATAGAGAGAGAAGAAGTAAATGGAATTAACGGTATAAGAAAAGCTCCTGGATAGGAGCTCTATTGCTATGTTAATGATTAATTTAAAGTAAAGCGTTCGTGTATTGTATACTCTAGGTATACTTCTGAAGAAAAATCACATACATAAAAATGATCTTTAAGCTTTTTATCAGCTTGAATGCATAGAGTTCTTTTATCATCAATTATATGTATATGGATTAACGGTACACTGTCTTGAAGCTCGTTTAATTGTTTTTTAGTTATTTCTTTTGTTTGGTATTTAGGGCGAGATAATCTGTAAATTTTCATTAATGAGTTAGTATGTAAGAAAATTAACATAATGAATAATATTACAATTATAAAATATAATTGTGGGTCTTTTGAATTTAGTACAATACCACTAAAACAAAATGACCAAAAGATTCCCCCGCTTAAAACTTGTAAAACGAATAAGAATGTTAAGTAATTGATTAATTTTCTAATTCTTATAATTTTATTAGGATTACATTTTCTTAACTTTTTATAAATTACCGTACTAAAAGTAGGGTAAATAAAAATTAAAATAACTAAGGAAGTTAAGAGAAAGAAACGCAATATATCTTTGTTATGCATTAAAGTATTATAAGAATTAAAATGGAAAGTTGCACTTATAATACCATACGTATAACACATAAATAATGCTCCAACAAAAAAGTTAGAAAGGTCTATTTTTTTTGTTGCGTGCTGTCAAGAAAGAGACGATCTACATGAGAGGTTGTTGCCACTAAGAAGAAGTGTCTAAACGTAAAAACAGCTGAACCAAATAATATAGTCAGTGATAAATTTATTAATAAATTAACAGCTGGAAGAGCTTTGAAAAAATCAGTATTATTTAATAAACTTATATCCATGTTCTTGTTTCCTTCCTTTTTTATTTTAGTAGGTTGTAACGAATCTCTCAAAGAAATACTTACGTTTTTTCTTATCATATACATATGGATTATTAAACTTTTTACTCAAAGACTGATCTTCAATTTTAAATCCAAGATATGAATTCAAAGATTTTCATCTATGTAACTCCTAACCTTTCAATTTATATTAATACGTTTTTAAACGAGCAAATCCTCTTGGAATCCGATGGATTTCCGCAACCTCTTGAATAGATAGATTGGTATTTTTATATTCAGAAACTATTTCATCAGTAAGTAATAATTCCACAGCAAATGTATTTGCCTCAACTTCTAAGCGATCCACGGAAAAGAAAGTTTGGTTACGCAAGAAAGGAGTATTTGCTTTAGGGTGAAGTAATGCATGTCCTAATTCATGAGCACAAACAAATTGTTGAGTTGTTTCTTCAATTTGATTATTGATATGAATGAATTTAAAGCGTTTATATGTGTTGTAAAAACCAAGAGTATTCCCAAGGTCTTCAAACAACACTATAATATTTTTTCGTCTAGCAATTTCAAATGGATTTGTTGTTTCATGTTTTTCTGCGATTTTGAGTGCGTATTCTTTAATTTCCATTTCTCGCTCCGTTCAATCTTTTTTATACTTATTTGGAGTGAATTTTTGTTTTGCTAATTGTTTTGCCATGCGCATTGAGTTCTCCAGAGAAATACGAATCATTTCTTTTGTATGGTCGTCTATTGGTTCTCCATCAAACATTAACGCTTCATCACTGTTTTCTAGCTCTTCTAATGTTTTCTCTAAATCACGTGCGATATCACGTTCTTCCTTAATCGATAATTTAGATGGATTATTAGAAACCATTTCTTTCGTTTGTGTCCTATCTAACAAATAATCGGTTGATACCTCAAAAAAGTCTGCGATTTTCTTTAAAGTATCATAATCTGGTTCACGCTGACCTTGCTCATAATTAGCCAATTTTCCTCTTGAAAAGCCCAAGCGATCAGCAAGTTCATATTGACTTAGTTTTTGTTTTTTTCTAAGTTCCGAAATCTTTTTTCCAAGCATAAATTCTTCCTTCTTTCTAAATAAGAATAGGCGCTTTTTATTAATTATAGAAACGTTTAGTTTCTAAATCCACAAAGGAAACAAAAAGTTTCTAATAAATATTGACAGAAACAATTCGTTTCTTTATATTAGAGGTATGAGGAAACGAATTGTTTCTTTGGAGGTGGAATGTTGGATAAAAAAAGAAATAAAATGATTGAATTTAGAAGTAATCAATCAAGATTAGTCGTAGCAAAGCATTTGAAAATTACTCCTCAAATGCTAGGGGCAATTGAACGTGGTGATAGGACGCCTTCATTAGAATTGGCTAAAAGAATAGCTGATTTTTATAAAACTACAATTGATGATCTTTTTTTTAGTTAAAAAGGAAACGAAATGTTTCTGGAGGTGAAAAAATGACAGCAACTAACATGGCAGTACCAACAGATCCATCGCATAAACATATAAAAAGCTCTTCAAGAGGTGACACCATGAGTCAACAAGAAGAATATGCGGCGACTTATGAATTTGGAAAAACGAAAGTTCATGTTGTGGCTCCTGAGCCAAAATCGCAAAAGGATATTGATAAACTCCTTCAAGCATATTACAAGGCTGGTTGGGCCATCATCAAAGAAATGCAAGTGAAAGAAAACATTGAGGAATAGTTCCTCTCTTTTTATATGAGAAATAGACAAGTTACATATGTACTAAATTCATTGTAACCATTTGAAAACTAAATATGGAGGCGAACAGATATGGGAACAAGCATATACTGCAATTCAGCAATAGGGGAATTATTACAGAATGCTAGAGAATGTTGTGATAATGTTCAGCTAAAAACAAAGAAGGGATTATCTAAGTACCTTGGTATTACGCATGAACGCTTAACTCGTATTGAATCTGGACTTTCTAAACCAGAATTTGAGCTTGCGATGGATTGGTGCCATGCAACAGGAGCAAAGTTGAACCAACAAGCGATTAAACATATTTATGGTGTTGGTTTACCACCTACAGATCCACGTTTAACTCAAGATGTGAATTTACAATTGATGAATTACATTAAACAAGCTGAAGAGGGAATTTTAGCAGCGAAGGAAATCATGAACTTACAAGTTGCAACAAGGTCATGGAAGCTTGATGAAAAAAAGAAACATGAATACACAGTTCATGCAAAGGAAATATTCGATACAATTCAAGCTACTCAATGTGTAGTACAAGCTCTTGAACAAGTTCATTTTGGCATTATGGAACAAATACAAAGAAGTTGGTTGCAAAAGGCTATGTCAGAAAACGTTATTATTCAATCGGTGGATAGCTTAATGACTTTAACAAAAGTTTTGTAAAGGAGGAAATGTAAATGACAGTAGATTACAAGAATCCAAGTTTAAGAGAATATAAGGAACTAATTCGTTGTGATGCAATGTTAATTGGTGAAATAAAAATAGCTAAAACATTTGGTGATGATAAAAAGTCGGGAGAATTACAACAAGAGAAAAAGTTAGTGGGAATTCGAATCAAAATTATTGAGGCATCATTTACTTTAAAACATAAATGGGCAAAAGAAAAAGCTACCGCCTAGACAACAGTAGCTCGCAATAAATTCTACAAAGTAATTATACCATTTTATTTATTATATGGACAAGTCACTGTGCTTGTCGTTATGACCAGAAAGGGATTGTTCCTCCCATCCCCTTAAATGATTCTCCTTTCTGGTTGTAACGATGTGTACAGCATCAACTCAAATAGAAAGGAGGGATAATTCATGACACATAAATACGATCGTCTTCATGATCTAGTTCTCCCAGGAGACTTTTCATTTGCGAATAAACTTCATAACTGTATGGTTGCATGTATTCATAACATGTTTTATGCAAAATCAGCCGAAGAATCAAATCATTGGGAAGAAGAACTGGAACGATGTATGAAAGAATTTAAAATGCTTCGTGATGCAAAAGAAGAACATGAGGCATCGATGAGTTATCGTGTAGTGATTAAAGATTTAAGAGCAAGAGGAGTTAACGCCTCATTAGTAACACGTAGAAAATAAAAAATCTATCACTTGGCAGAGTGATAGATAAATGGTTTTGCAAAAGATCTTAGGATTAATTATATCAAATTAGCATTCGTATAACAACGGAGCGTGTTGCATGATTCTAGACAAAACCTTACATAGAGTGTTGCTGAATCCTAAGGTATTTCAGCAAGCGGTAACAGAGCAACACCTAAATTATTTAGTAAAACAATATCTCAAAACAGGATACGAGAATTATCGCTTATTACGTGTAGAGGACGGATTTGCGATATGTAAACGGGAGGATGAATAATATGGCAGTTTATAGACCAGTACATGTTTCATTTTGGCAGGATTCATTTGTTTTAGATCTTACACCGGAGGAAAAGTATTTCTACTTATATTTGATGACAAACAGTAAGACGTCTCAATCAGGAATCTATGAGCTTCCACTTCGTATCATTGAAACTGATACAGGGTACAACCGCGAAACTGTTATGAAGTTATTAGAACGCTTTGCAGAGTACGGGAAAATTAATTACAACCAAAAAACAAAAGAATTGTTCTTAATCAACTGGTTGAAATTCAATCCGATTAAAAATGTGAACATTGAAAAGTGCGTTTTAAAAGAAATTCAATCTGTGAAGGATAAGGATTTTTTAGTTGATTTCTATGAAACTTGCTTGGAATTAGAAATGCAACAAGACTTTAAGATTCCAAGAATTAAGGAGTATTTATCAGCACGTTTGGAGGGGCTTATAAGGGGCTTCCAAGACCCTAGCAAGGAAGAAGAAAAAGAAGAAGAAAAAGAAAAAGAACAACAACAAGAAGAACGCGCAAACGCGGAAGAAGTTGTTGAGGTTAATCCAATTTCTTTTTACGAGCAAAACTTCGGATTCATTACACCTTTTATCGCAGATGGTATTCACGCTTGGATAGATGATTTAAATGCAGAGCTCGTTGTGAAAGCTATGGAAATTGCTTTAGAGAAGAATACGAGAAACATGAATTACGTAAATACAATTTTACGAGATTGGCATCTTAAAGGATTGAAAACAGTAGCAGATGTTGAAGCAGCTGATAAAGCATTCCGTACTCAACGATTAGCAAAGGTGCAACAGCCGACGCAAGCTCCTTATCAACAAAAAGGCTTATCAGAATCTACTAAGAACGTAATACAGCAGCAACAAGCATGGGAACAGAACATTCCAACGGATGCAGAACTTGCAGCATTTAATCAACAAAATGGGTGGGCTGTTCAATGAGTAACGATATGATTCGTAACGCAGAAGCCGAACAAAGTGTTTTAGGTAGCATTATCCAAGAAGGCGATTTAATTAAAGATTGCCAACTAAAGCCAAAGCAGTTTTCTAATCCAACACATCAAGCGATTTTTAAAGCGATGAGAGAACTAGAGGATGCAGAAGTCCCAATAGATCTTGTTGCTCTCATGGGGAAATTCGAAGACAGTTTTATGAATCAAATTGGTGGTATTGCGTTCTTTGTAAACTTAACCGAAGTTGTTCCAACGACGAAAAACTTTTCGTATCACGAAGGTTTAATTATCGAAGCTTGGAAAATGAGACATGCTCAAGAGGTTGCTGGTAATTTATATAATCGTCTTCAGCAAGAAAGAGATATGAGCGCTATTAGTACATCGATTGATGAATTAAGCGCAATTGAAGAAACAGGTTATTCAGATGATTTTAACCTAAAGGAAACACTCGTTGATTTATATAAAAAAATGCAAGTTGATGTTGGAGATTTAACGGGAATAAATACTGGCTACGATGATTTGAACAGAATGACAGCTGGACTACAAGAAGGCGATTTAATTATTGTCGGTGCCCGTCCTTCGATGGGGAAAACAGCATTTGTATTAAACATTGCTTTCCATGCAGCGAGTGCTCATACAGCAACAGGAGTCTTTTCGCTAGAGATGGGAGAAGAACAGTTACTTAAGCGTATGATCTCAAGTACTGGAAATATAGATGCTACGAAATTAAAAAACCCTAAAAAGCTATGTAATTTAAAGGATTGGGAAAAGATTAGTCAGGCTATGGGCTTGATAAATGATTTACCACTAGAAATATACGATAAAGCCAATGTAACGATGCAAGAGATTTACGCAAAGACTAGGAAACTAAAGCGCAAATACCCAGACAAAAAGGTGTTAGTCGCAATTGATTACTTGCAGCTTATTGTAGGTGACCCAAAGCACAAAGGAAATCGTATGCAAGAGATTGGTGAGATTAGTCGTAAGCTAAAACTTATGGCAAGAGAGCTAAATGTATGTGTGGTTGCATTATCACAGTTAAGCCGTGCTGTTGAAAGTAGACAAGATAAAAGGCCGTTACTCTCAGACTTACGTGAAAATGGTCAAATTGAGCAAGATGCGGACTTGATTGCATTCTTATATCGTGAAGATTATTACGACCGTGAAACAGAAAATAAAAACATAACAGAAATCATTTTAGCGAAACAGAGAAACGGTCCAGTTGGTGTTGTTGAACTAGCATTCATTAAAGAGTTTAGTAAGTTTGTAAATTTAGAGCGGAAGTTCAGTCACCAACAGGAGGCCTAATCATGTTGTTACGTCAGGAAGTAGAGCGTAGAAAACTAGCAATCATTCGTAAATTATTGGGATTAGGACTATCGGAAATTAATGGGCAAACATTAGATCAACTAACATTAACGCAGCTTGAAGGAATCTTAATTGCAAGCTTGCAGGTATTGGAGGGAACAAGCGATGACAAAGCAGCTAACAATTTTTGATGTTGAACGAGTTGTGTCATTTGATCCTAAGAAGGCTCATGTTCATCGGTTAAATTCTAAACTACGTTTTGCTGACGTTGTTGTACAAATACCACGCCAAGCAAAGGCGATTGACGAATTAAAACCAACGACAGCGCCAGATGATCGTTACGAATTATTTGAGGATTACACAATTGGGATTTGGCGTTATAAGCGAGTGGAGGATAAACAGTTTGATTGGGAAGAAGCTGAAGAGATATGTAAGCGAGCAAGGGATAGCAAAGAGCCGATTCCAATACGGCTTCATCTATCCTTGGAACAATCGTTTGTTCCGGAGAATGTTGTGCAGTATTTATAAGCAAATAAAAAAGCCGAGAATACTCCCGACTACTTTCGACAAAGTAATTATATCATGGGAGTGGTGAATGTGGCGATTATTAAAGAAGATATTGCAGAAATGAGAGCGGAAATTTCTTTAGCTGAAAATATGGTTTATATCGTGAAAGATGGACAAGTTCGTCAAATAGAGCCGCCGATAAGTGGTCATGGTGAGCAGTCCTTGATATACAAGAATAAAAAAGTAATTCGTATTGAAAAACGAGAATCAGAGTTGATTTAGCCTAGCTTTTATTTTTTTAAACAAGTTGGAAATTGGGGTAATAATAAACCTTGAATTTTGTTCAGGATGAAGACTCAGTGAACAATTAATGAATATAAGGAGAAATCCCTGCGGGGGCAAGGATTTCGGAGGGGAGAGGCTATTGTCGTACTGTGTCGAAATTTGGCGTATTCGACAAATTAATATTATCACGAATTTTCAAGTAATTGTGATGTTCGATGTGTCAAAAATGTGTACGAATTTTATATAAAAGCGTTATTTAATAGAATTTTGTTAAAAAGCGATTATCATTAAATCGTTCCATGATTAATGATAATCGCTTATGTATTGAAAAGCTATTCAGTTATTTGAAATATAGTTTCATCAGGTCTGGAGAATCCATACAATTTCCTTGCGAACTTTAAAATACCTTCTTCACTCTCTGTTAAAGTTTTAATATCGTTTTCAAAATAACGTCCTGTAATTTCTAATTCAGATAATCTTTTCTTTTCTTTATTAAGTGTAATTTGTTTTTCTTGAATCATTTGTTCTTGCTTATAAATGGAAATTTGAATGGAAATAACCATAGGTAGCATAAAAGCAAGCGCTAATAAAAGACGACGTCTTAGCTTTTTATTCGTTTGTAGGTTCTTGTTAGGATTAATTTGTTTTTTGGAGATTGATTGTTGTGATGGTAAATTTGGGACACTCCCCATTTTAATGCCTCCATTACTTATGTATAGAATTTAAATTGCTTAAAAGTATTATATATGCTAAATAGATAATTTTGAACCTATTTAGGCAAAGATAGGTTTTATGAAATTTAAATAAAATCCTTATTTTTTATTAAAAACTGCCCTTGTATTATGGGGTCACAAGGGCAGAAGATATATGGGTTTGCAAAGGGAAATTTGCAAATTCTTATAAATTCTAACACACGCATTTAACCATAGGGGTTACAAAAGTGTAACAAAATCGTTATTTAAATAAAAGAAACCCCGATTGTCTGCGGGGTTCCTAAGGGTAATCGTCAAGTAATGACGTACTCGACTAATTAACGATATCATGAATTTTTTGGTAAAAATACTGGTAAATGTGTCCAAATGAATAGGGCATCATTTTAAACCAAAACGCTATTTTAATCTCAAACAAAAGAGCAGCTAGCAAAAGCTATCTGCCCCGCTTTAAAGGAGAAATCAATTGTTACAGATTGGCGTATTCAAAGTATGGACAGAAATTGGGGATTTATTCAGGCAAAACTAAAAAGAGCACTATCAATTAGTGCCCTTTGTAAAAATAGCGTAAGTGGCCAGCTCACGTTATAAAGAAAGGTAGAATTTAATATATTCAAACCCTGCTTAAATGGTGAAAACAAAAGAACAGCTAGCAAAAGCTAACTGATCCATTGCAACTTGTTAACAAAAGAAAAAGGTTGCTATTCAGGAATTGAACAGCTTGTAGATATTATGTGGAAGTTTTGGGATTTTATTCAGATAAATTACAAAAGCAGCTAGCAAAAGCTAACTGCTCGCCTCCAAGGAAAGAGGGAAAGAGTTTGGTTTCTACAAATCGATTATAGCTGTTTAACAGCCTATCTATAGAATGACCGGGATTTATAATTTTATTCAGACAAACAAAAAGAGCAGTGAGTTTTCACTAACTGCTCGACTCCAGGGGAATTGGAGACTGGCTTATCTACAGTATTGACGAAATATTGTACAGTATTGACGAAATATTGAATTTTATTCAAGGGAGGAAGAGGGAAATGAAACACTGCAGTAATTGTTTAGAAGAAACAGATTGGATCGATGAAGTATCAGAGATGTGTGATGCTTGCATCCACGAATACGAAGAGAATTCAACAAAATAATCCTTTGTTAATAAAAAGTTACTAAAATATGAAAAGATGATATAATAATTCCAATTACACATTTAGTCCTACTGGAAGAACCAGCGGACACTGAACTATGAAGAGCATTAGTAATATTGCTCTGTAGTTTGGTGTCCGCTTTTTTGCGTTTTTAATATTTATATTTAAGTATTTTATGGTTCAACCAAAAAGTATTAAGGATTGAAAATCAGAAAAGGGAGGATAAGGGATATGCTAAAGACATTTAAAAATAATTTATTTGAAGTTGGGGTTAAACTTGAGAATGGAGAGGTATTATTTGATGTAGAACAAGTCGCTAAAAGTTTGGGGTTTACCCAAGTGAAAGGCGATAAAACGTATATTAGATGGACAACAGTGAATAACTACTTACAAAAATATCTTTCCCAAGATGTTGGGAAAGGCGATTTAATACCAGAATCACTTGTTTACAAGTTAGCGTTTAAAGCGAGTAACGATGCTGCAGAAGCATTCCAAGATTGGTTATCAATCGAAGTGGTACCTTCAATTCGTAAGCATGGCGGATTTTTAACAGCTGAAAAGATTGAAGAGGTACTGTTAGATCCAGATACACTTATTAAACTAGCAACTAATTTAAAAGAAGAGCGTGAAAGAAGAATTCATTTAGAAAATCAAATTCAAGTTGATAGACCGTATACTAATTTCGCAAAATCAATTGCTCATTCTAGTGACAGTATTACCATTGGAGAGTTTTCTAAGATTCTTGCTAATACAGGCATAAGAATTGGCAGAAATAGATTGTTTAATTGGCTTAGAGAGCAAGGGTACCTGATTAAAAGAGGGAGAGAGAAAAATAATCCGCAGCAGGTTTATATTGACAGAGGATTTTTCCAATTAAAAGAAAGTATTGTTCATACAATTGATGGTGATTTAACGAGGACCACAACACTTTTAACAGGAAAAGGACAATTATATCTTTTAGACAAACTAAAAGAAGCGTTTTGTGCATAAAAAAACATCTTCTTAATTAGACGATAAGAAGATGTGAATAATAAAGGAATAATCCTTTTAATTAGCACTTACATTATAAAGTAATTTTGAACAAATGAAAAGGTCGTTACTTTTTCGTTTGGATGAGTTGAATAATCATATAGAATATATAGTCCTACTGGAAGAACCAGCGGACACCGAACTATAAGAGCATTAGCAGTATTGCTCTGTAGTTTGGTGTCCGCTTTTTTATTTAAAAAATAGACAAGGAGCGTTTATATATGGATCAATTAACTTTCTTATCTAAAATAGATCGTGCAGCTACTCAATCAAAGCTAGAAAGATTACTTGAAGAAGTACGTATTTATAAACAGTTCGGAATGGTTCGGGAAGAAATGAAAGTAACTCCTTCATATGGGGTGCGATATCATGGCCCTACAAATACCGTAGGGAATCCATTAGAAGATGTAGCATTAGAGAATATAGAACGTAGTAAACGTGAGCAATATCTTAAAAACATGTCATTCCGTATTGATCAATTTTTAAATCGCTTAGGGAATGGACGTGCAGGAAATATTCAGAAGGATATTATTAATAAACGTTATTTAGAGGAAGAAGACGTATGTGATTATATGGTTTATAACGAGATTGGAATGGCTGAACGTACATATCGCCGCTGGAAATCCAGAGCATTTTACAACTTAGCTTTTGCTCTTAGATTAGAAGTATATGAAACAGAAGAGTGTAATGGAGGGAACGAACAATGAATTTTGTCCAGCCTATTCGAGATCTAGAACAAATACGGCAGATTAAAGAGTATTTGAAGGAAAACAATGAACGTAATTATATTTTATTTGTAACGGGAATTAATACAGGCTTACGTATTAGTGACATTCTCAAATTGAGGATAGGCGATTTGAAAGGTAACCATATCTCAATGAGAGAAAAAAAGACAGGCAAGCAGAAACGGATTCAATTAACTCCAGCGTTAAAAAGAGAATTACGTTGGTACATTGAAGAACGAGATGACAGTGAGTATGTAATTAAAAGTCGTGAAGGTACGAATAGACCAATTGGACGCAGCATGGCTTATAAGATACTCAGAAGCACGGCAGAAGAGTTTGGATTGAAGGAAATAGGCACTCATACATTACGAAAAACATTCGGTTACCATATGTACATGCAAACAAAGAATATCGCTTTATTGATGGAGATATTCAATCATTCATCAGAGAAAGTTACATTAAGATATATTGGTGTAAACCAAGATGCAATGGATAAAGCTATGACGCGATTTAAAATATAGCAACGTCCTTTTTATTTTTTTGTTTTTATAATTACCCATTTTTTATGCGTTGTGTAACTCAAAAGGGAAAGTATTATGAAGCTATGAATATCAAGCGATTCAGCGATAGGGGCAGTTACACAAAATATAAGATATGGGTAAGTCAATTATTTATATGTTAAGATTATGCTATAAAAAAGAAAGTAGTGATTGTGATGAGTGAAAGATGTCCGGTTTGTCAAAACTCTATTGAGGAACAACGATTAGTGGGAGTGGGAGGAGGACGTGTAGAGCAATATAAATGTGAGAATTGTGGTACATTTTCCATGGCTGAAGAAGCGAGATTTGAATTAAATGTAGAGCAGAAGAGAAAACTTTCTGCAATTTTAAGAAAGAGAGCCATTAGAGGGATGGGAAAAATAATGATTTTTCTTAATCGACCAGATAAAAATCTTTCAGAATTTCCGTATCCTATTTATCTTTTAGAGGATCTATTAAGTGAATATCCAGATAGTGCTTCTGATAGGTTGGATGAGTCATTAATAAACTTAGCTAAATTGTCCAAATTTCCAGGTGACCCAGTATATATTCGTGAATCAGATAAATCTCTATTTTTTGTACAGAGTGTTCACTTGTTGGAAATGAAATATATAGCGAACCAACTATTTCAGGACGAACTGATTGAGATATCTAAGCTATCGGCAGCAGATTTCCCTGCACATATTACAGTTACAGCGAAAGGGTGGAATCGTATTGCAGAATTAGAAAAAGGAAGAGAAGCGGATACTAAGCAGGCATTTGTCGCGATGTCGTTTAGTCCAAAAATGGATAGTCCATATAAGAATGCAATCACAAAAGCTATAAAAGAGGCAGGATACCAGCCTATCAGAATTGAAGAAGCGGAACATAATAATGACATAACTGATGAAATTATAGTCAAAATAAGACAAAGTAAATTTGTAATTGCAGATTTTACCGGACACAGAGGTGGAGTTTATTTCGAAGCTGGTTATGCGATGGGACTAGGTAAGACTGTTATATGGACATGTAAAGATGACGATTTTAAAGATATTCATTTTGATACTAGACAATTTAGTCATATTAAGTGGTCAACAGAAAACGAATTATACCAAAAATTATTAAACAGAATTAAAGCAACAATTAATTAAAAACATGGCAGAGTCGTGACCGCTTTTTGGCAGTAAATGTGCCGGTTGTTTTGGAGTTAACGTGATATATTTGTATTGTGAGAAGTGGCGGAAAACACAACTCACAAAGATTCCTTTATATTTTGTCTAAACGATCTATAATGATGGCAGATAAAATCCGAAACCAGCAGATGGTACTGATTGAATGATACCGTTATTAGGAAGAGTTTTTGCTCTTCTTTCAATCGCTGACTCTGAGATAAAGGTAAGCAACTACAGGAGAGTGGTGTATTATCGGCGATTGAAAGAGGTGTAAAAATTCATTTACCGTAATTATAGTAATAACATAAGATTTTGACGAAAGGGCAACTGATGCATGGTTGCTCTTTTATTAATAGTTTTAATAGGAAGCCACATTCTACTTATGCTACAATTATATTGGTTTATAATTCCAATATTAATTGTAGAAGGGTTGTTGAGAGCATGAGTTTTAAAACTGAATTTGCAAAACGAGCAAAGGTATATCTAGGAGAAGATTTGGATGAAAAAATTATTATAGATGCACATAAAGAGCTTTTTGATTTTTTCTATGAGATTAAACAAGAAATTGGAACTGTGAAGAATCCAAAATATCAATTTATTATTATGTCTGGGGAAACGGTATCAATCACTATAGATGATACGTGCTTTGAAATCAGTGTAAATATAGAAAGTAATACTTTAGACATTAAAAGAAATTCTGGAATGATAGAACAAATTATTGTTAGAGATGGAGAACCGTATAGTACAAAGTCGGAAAGAAAATTTGACACGAATATTTTAGAAGAATATTTAAAAGAAATTTTTGGTGAAAAGTTAGGATTATAAGTTTAATAGTTATGTATTAAAGCATTCCCTATAGAGTGCTTTTTATTATGCACAAATTACATAGGTGGTGTAGAGATGAATCTAACGTTGCATGATGGAGAATTGAATAAGTTGGCAAGAGATACAACGCATGACAGTATCATTTTAAAAGTTGGTGAGCAAGAGATTGTATCCTTGAAAAGTAATGGAGATATCTACGTTAAAGGTGAGCTTGTAGAGAATAACAAAGAAGTCGTGGATGGATTGAAAGAGTTCTTGAAGGTAGCTAAGGAAAGTAAGGAGTGATTGAATGTTTTGGTTAGGTTGCTTCATTGGATATTGTGTAGGAGTGACAATTTGTTTACTGCTTATGATTCAATTCATCAAAGCGAAGGAAGTTAAGGAATTAGATTAATAAGAGCTAGAACAAATTGTTAATCTATAAATCTTTATTATGTGAAAATTACATAGGCGGTAGATAAAAAGAAATACCCAAAAGGTATTATAAGGAATAAATTACTTTTGAGTATTTTTGAATAAGATGATTATTAATCTTCTGATATCGCTTTTAGGGCAAAGAATACCATAAGACCACCAATAATTAAGAGACCGAAAAAGCTGATTGCTCGGCAAATAAACATGAATCCTGTAATTGTTAAAGCAACTCCAATAGCCACCAGAAAAATTCTAACCAATTTAGCAAGTTTATCTGTACTATCATAAGCAATCGCAAGTGGTAAAAACGAAAGTATTATCCATACCAATCCAATACTGGATGAAAGTGGGATTGAGGTGATAATATATTCAGGATTAGTAAATAGGTAGCCAATTGCTCCTTTACTAGTAGGGATATCATGAGTAAAATCCATGAGCATAACACTGAATGTTGCATTAAGAGCTAGGGCGATTAAGTATAAGATAAAATGTTCATAAAAGAAGTGAACTGAACGCATGAATAAATTGTTAATAGCATGCACGATGTCACCTCCTTTCTATCTTTTATTATTGCACTATGAGTATATAAAATCTTTATGGATTTAATTAATTTTCAAAAATAGGGTTATTTTGTAAGATATGAAAAGGCTATTTAAAATAAACAGGAGAGTGAATGTAAATGATTACTGAAATCAGAAAAACAATATCAGGTACAGAGTATTGGGATAATGAAAAGAAGAAGAGTCTATTTGTTCCGACTGGTGAAGAACCAGGATTCGAAGTAACTGTTAATCCTGAGAGTATGATTGCTGATAAAGAATTAGCAACAGGTGGATATTACACTGCAAACAATGAGGGACAAGTAATTGGTGAATCAGGTACTGAACTTATCTTGAGTAACAAGACTGTGAAAGAGTTACGTGAGTATGCTGATGAGTTAGACATTGAGATTCCAGCCGATGTTAAAAAGAAAGAAGACATCATTGAATTACTATCATGAAGTACTGTGACTTTAACGGCTGCCGTAACAAGATAAGTAAGGGAAGATATTGTGAAGAGCATAAACGCAATAAGCCACCAAGGAAAAAGAAGGACAAGAAGAATATCTATCATCATGAGAACAAACCATTTTATCGTACTGATGCATGGAAGTATGTTAGGTCAAAGGTATACGAAAGAGAGAACGGCTGCTGTCAACGATGTGGAAGGTTCGTCTTTGGTAGGCGTGCTCATGTTCATCATGTAATACCAATCAAAGAAGATCCAACTCTTAAATTAGAAGAGAATAACTTGAGATTACTTTGTCCAGTTTGTCATACAATCGAAGAAAATGAAGATAAACCAAAAAAAGTTTTTCCAAGTTATTTCGGAAGCCCCCCTATCAAAAATTAAAATTTCTCCTCTGGGGAGGATAGGTAGCGTAGGGGGCACATCAATAGTTGCACCATTTTTTAAAAATGAAGGGGGTGTGAAAATGGCTCGAATGTCAAAGAAGAAAAAGCTGGAAATGCTAGATGTTGCAAGGGATGAAGAGCGAAATAGAATCATAAAATTATTGACTGCAGAAGAACTTTTCACACCTTCTTTAGAACCATTAATTGATAATTATTTAGATGCTTTTATTATTTATAAATCTATGTTTGATGAATGGAAATTAGATGGTTTTGCAGCTATAAAAACGCATAAGAACAAGGCAGGAGCAACAAATGAAATGAAACACCCACTTGCTCAACAAGTTGAAACTTGGAATGATAAAAAGAATAAAATGCTAGATGCTCTAGGAATGACGAATAAAGGGAAAAGTGTACAAAAAACGCCTAAAAGTGCAGAGAATAACCAATCTAGTGAACCAAAAGATGAATTGGCAGCTCATCGGAATAAATGGCGGAAATCTAAATGATTATTACATCAGGCGTTAACTATGCTGATAAGTATGCAAATAACGTCATGCGTAATAAAAAGAAATACCCGAAATCGATCATTCTTGCAGCAGAGCGTTATAAGAAGTGGAAAAAGCGTAAAGATATTTGGTTTGATGTAGATCGAGCAAATGAAATGTTGGATTTCGTTCAGTCTTTTATTCGTCATGTTAAAGGGCCACTTGCGGGTCAATTGATGGAATTAGAGCTTTGGGAAATGTTTGTTTTTGCGAATATGTACGGTTGGTATCATAAAAACGAAAAAGGGAAAACAGTTCGTGTTATTCGTGAATCCTATGTTCAAGTACCAAAGAAGAACGGAAAAACAATTATCGCAGCAGGTGCATTGCTCTATGCTATGTATGGTGAACTTGAGCTTGGAGCAGATTGTTATTGTGCAGCTTCAGATTATGAACAAGCACAAAACGCAGCCGAGCCAATTGCACAAGCCATAGAAAACTCTGAACCTTTAGCAAGTCCAACGCAAATTTATAAAGGTATTAATGGTACAGTTAGCGGTGCTATGTATCGATATAGCATTAATGGAATTGCATATCAAAATAAATTCAAAGTATTAACGAAAAACACTAAGGGTCTTGAAGGGAAGAACCCTTATTTTGTGTTGAATGATGAACTTCATGCACAAGAAAATATGGATATGTACGACAACTTGAAGTCAGCACAGATTTCTCGTGAGCAACCAATGATGCTTAATATTTCAACGGCTGGTAAAGGTGCTTCATCTGTCGGTATGCGTGTTTATAAATATGCAAAACTTGTTCTTGAAAATGACGATGATGATTCTTTGTTTGTTGCGATTTGGGAGCCGAATAAAAATTATGATTGGGAAGATCGTAAAGTTTGGGAAATGGTTAACCCGAATGTTGGTGTTTCCGTTACAATGGAACAACTTGAGATTGAATTCAAAAAGGCGAAGCAGTCCGCACATTCAAAAGCCGAATTTCTTTCTAAGCATTTAAATGTTTTCGTAAATGGTGCTGATAATTATTTTGAACATGATCAAGTACAGCATGTTCTTGTGGAAGATTTGGGTGATCTTACAGGAGAGACTTGTTATTTAGGATTAGACTTATCTAAAACAACAGATTTAACATGTGTAAGTTTAAACTTCCCTTCGCATGATGATGAAGGAACGTCAATTTTGAAAGTGAAACAGATGTATTTCCTTCCTAACGAAAACATTGATTATAAAGAAAAAGAAGATAATGTGCCGTATACCGATATGGTTGAACGAGGTTTTGCTACGTTTTGTGATGGAAAGATGATTGACCAGGATCAAGTTATGGAATATATCGTTGAATGTATGGATTTATACGATGTGCAACAAATAAACTATGACCCAGCGATGTCTCAAAAGCTAATAGAGAAGCTTGAAAATCTCGGTTTAGAATGTATTGCAGTAAATCAGTATCCAAACGTTATGAATGCAATGCTTGATGATTCAGAAATACTAATTTATGAAAAGCGTTTGATTACCGATAATCCTTTATTTGTTTATTGCGCTCTTAATGTTGTAGTAGTTACAAATATTAACGGAATGAAAGCACCAAGTAAGCGACAGTCCAAAAAGAAGATTGATGGATTTGTTGCTTTTTTAGTTGCTCATAAAGAAACCATGATGGTTATGGATGATGTGAGCGAAGAGGGAATGGATGATTTGATTGGTGAAATTTACAGATAGAAAGAAGGTGAAAAAATGGGTTTACGGGATAGGTTTTCAAATTATTTATTTAAAAAGGCTGAAAAGCGTGGCTATCTTGATGATGTTTTAGGAAAAAGTATTCGTTACGGCGGAGTGTATGTTACAGATTCAAACATCTTGCAATCTAGTGATGTTTACGAATTGCTACAAGATATTAGTAATCAAATGGTATTGGCTGATATTGTTGTGGAAGATGAATTCGGTAATGAAATTAAAGCTGATATTGCACTTCGCATTTTAAGGAATCCTAATGATTATTTAACACAATCTGAATTTATCAAATTAATGACAAATACCTATTTACTCGAGGGAGAAACATTCCCTATATTAAACGGTACTCAAATACATTTAGCTTCAAATGTTTTTACAGAGCTAGATGATAATTTAGTAGAGCATTTTAATATTGGTGGTCACGAAATTCCATCTTTTATGATTCGTCATGTGAAAAATATTGGCGCAGATCATTTAAGAGGAAAAGGTCTTCTTGATTTGGGAAGAGATACACTCGAGGGCGTTATGTCAGCTGAGAAAACTTTAACTGACAAATATAAAAAGGGTGGACTATTAGCATTCTTGTTAAATTTGGATGCTCATATCAATCCACAGAATGGTGCACAGTCAAAGTTAATCAATGCAATTTTAGATCAATTGGAATCAATTGATGAAGCAAGGTCTGTAAAAATGATTCCACTTGGAAAAGGGTATTCAATTGACACGCTTAAAAGCCCGCTAGACGACGAAAAAACCCTAGCATACCTAAATGTATACAAAAAGGATTTGGGTAAGTTTTTAGGTATAAATGTGGATACATACACAGAGTTGATCAAAGAAGATATTGAGAAAGCAATGATGTATATCCACAACAAAGCAGTTAGACCAATAATGAAAAATTTTGAAGACCATTTGAGTCTTCTTTTTTATGGCCAAAATTCAGGGAAACGAATTAAATTCAAGATTAATATCCTTGATTTTGTTACTTATAGCAACAAGACGAATATTGGTTACAACCTGGTGCGTACAGCGATTACTTCACCTGACAACGTTGCCGATATGCTTGGATTCCCTAAACAAAATACAAAGGAATCACAAGCTATTTATATTTCAAATGATTTAACCGAAATTGGCAAGAAAGAAGCGGTAGATGGTTCAGTGGGAGGAGGTGAAGAGAATGAAAATTGAGGTTCGAGGGAATCAAGTCATACTTGATGGTTATGTAAATGTTGTGGATAGAGAAAGTCGAATGTTGCCTTCTCCGAGGGGGTATTTCAAAGAGAGAATTGTTCCTAAGACGTTTGAAAAAGCGTTAAAGAAAGCAAAGAATGTGGACTTACTTTTTAACCACGATAAGAATAGAAATCTTGGTTCTATTGAAAACGGAAATCTGGAATTGTATGAAGATAACATTGGTTTAAGAGCTATTGCTACGGTTACAGATGAACAAGTGATTGAGAAGGCAAGGAATAAAGAATTGCGTGGTTGGTCATTTGGTTTTGTTTCTGAAAAGGATTCATGGGAAGAAGGTGAATCTGGTGTTCAAAAACGATCTATTGAAGAATTAGAACTTTTAGAAGTTTCTATTTTGGATATGACACCAGCATATGTTGCCACTTCAATTGAAACCAGGGGCGAAAATACAGCCATGATTGAAATGAGAAGTGAAGAAGCAGCCGTAAAAACAGTTGTGGAAGATGATACCGAAGAAAGAAACAACATTATTAAACAAATAAAAAAGGTCTTGGAGGAAAATTAACATGAATTTAAAAGAAATCTTAAACGCATCTTTAACAAGAACGAAATCTCGATTAGCAGAATTACAAGGGAAAGTAGAAAAAAATGAAGTTCGTTCAGAAGAATTAGCAGCCGTAAAAGCAGAAGTAGAGCAATTAACAAAAGAAGTACAAACTATTTCTGATGAATTAGCGAAACTAGAAGCGGAAGAAAAAGAAGATCCAGACAAAAAGAAAGACGATGATCCAGATAAAAAAGAAGATCCAGCAGCAAAAGAAAATCCCGATGCAAAAACTGAACTATCAGAAGAACAACGTTCCGCTATTTCAGCATCTATCGCAGCAGCTCTTTCTACTAAAGGTTATCGTGTAAACAAAGAAACGGAAATTCGTTCCGTATTTGCTAACTACATTGTAGGTAATATTGATGAAAAGGAAGCCCGTGCATTAGGATTAGTGACTGGTAATGGTTCTGTTACAATTCCAGATTTCTTAAGTAAAGAAATTATTACGTACGCTCAAGAAGAAAACTTCTTACGTCGATTAGGAACAGGAGTAAAAACAAAAGAAAATATTAAGTATCCTGTTTTAGTTAAAAAGGCGGAAGCACAAGGGCATAAAAATGAGCGAACAAATAATGAAATTCCGGAAACGGATATTGAATTCGATGAAATCGAACTATCTCCAACAGAGTTTGATGCGCTTGCAACTGTAACGAAAAAATTATTAGCACGCACTGGTTTACCAATTGAGCAAATCGTGATGGATGAATTAAAGAAAGCTTATGTTCGTAAAGAAACTCAATATATGGTTAATGGCGATGAAGCTAATAACATAAATGATGGTGCATTAGCAAAGAAAGCTGTTGAATTTAAAACAGATGAAAAAAATCTTTATGATGCATTGGTAAAGATGAAAAATACACCTGTTAAAGAAGTACGTAAAAAAGCACGATGGGTATTAAATACGGCAGCACTAACAAAAATTGAAACAATGAAAACAACTGACGGTTTCCCATTACTTCGTCCATTTAATCAAGCGGAAGGTGGAATTGGTTATACATTATTAGGCTTCCCAGTTGAAGAAGAGGATGCAATTGACATTCCTGATTCACCAGATACGCCAGTATTCTATTTTGGTGACTTCTCTAAATTCTACATTCAAGATGTCATTGGATCGTTAGAAGTACAAAAATTAGTTGAGTTATTCTCACGTACAAACCGTGTAGGTTTCCGTATCTGGAACTTACTAGATGCACAACTAATTCATTCACCATTTGAAGTTCCAGTTTATAAGTATGTTTTAAAAGCTTCTACTGGAGCTTAATATGGATGATTTAATTGAGAAATTAAAATCTCATATTCATTGGGAAGAGGGCATGGATGAGTCTATGCTCTCTTCTTATATTAAACAAGGTCAACGGTATGTAAAAAAAGCATGTGGAAGAGAAGTTGAGTACTTGGTTATTATGTGTGCTGGTATTTTCTATGAATATCGTGTAGCTGAAAAAGAATTAAGTCAGGCACTCGATGCAATGACACCGTTCTTTGTCCAGGAGGTTTATGATGGCGAAGAGACAGACGAATAAACTCAAATGGATGGGAGATCTACTCAAATTAGGAGAGACGATTGATCCAGAAACAGACCGTGTTGTTATGGGATATCCATTAGAACGTAAAATTCGTTATAACAATATTGGAGTTACCGCTACTGACAAATTTACAACGAAAGATACCAATGAAATTGTAAAGAAAATTGAAGTTCGTATTGATAGAAATATTGAAAGCAATCAAAAGGATTATCGTGTGAAAGTTGGTGGTCGTATTTACAATATTGAGCGTGTTTATGTACGGGAAGAAGACCGGATGATGGAGGTGTCATTATCTTATGCAAATTAGCTTTCAAGAATTGCGAGACATCATGAAAAAGTCTGGTATCCCAGTTTATCGTGATGAAGCTCCTACAACAGCAAAATATCCTTACATTGTGTATGAATTTGTGAATGAACAGCATAAACGGGCTTCTAATAGAGTTTTAAAGTCTATGCCATTGTATCAAATTGCAGTCATTACAAAAGGTACAGAAAAAGATTACGAACCTTTAAAGGCTGTTTTTAATGAGGCTGGTGTTTCTTATTCTCAATTTGAGGGAATGGGTTATGACGAAAATGACGATACAATCACACAGTTTATAACAAATGTAAGGTGTATCCAGTAATGGCTTCTAATAACAATGGTTTCGCTGAAGCCTTAGAAGATATCAATACGTTACTACGGGTGAATAAAGAAGTAAGCATGGATGTATTAGAAGAAGCAGCTAAGTATTTTGTGGGTAAATTAAAGCCAAGAATCAAAATGTCGAATAAAAACAAGCAAACTCACTTAAGAAATAGCTTGAAAGTAGTTGTGAAAAGTGATCATATCGCTGTGGAATTTGAAGACAAGGCCTGGTATTGGTTTTTAGCTGAACATGGCCATAAAAAGGCAAATGGAAAAGGTCGTGTGAAAGGTTTGCACTTTTCCCAAAATACGTTTGATGCAGAAGGTGACAAAGTAGCAGACATTTTGCTTCAAAGAATAATTGATAGAATGTGAGGATGATATACATGCCAATTGAAAATAAAGAAATTCAATATACTGTAGGTATCGAAGATTTGTATTTATGTATGATGAAAGGAAATGAAACATCTAATGCTTTGCCAACTTATGAAGAAATAATTTATCAGCAAACAAACATTTCAGATTTAACAATTTCGACGACATCTTCAAACTTTGTTAAATGGGCATCAAATAAAAAAATCATTAATATTCAAAAAAACACAGCATTTGAGTTAGCGTTGAACCTTGCTGGATTAAACCGTGAAGTAAAGGATAAAATCTTCGCTAAAGTGCGTAAAAAAGGTGTCTCTTTTGAAACCGCAAAAGCAAAGGAATATCCTAAATTCGCAACTGGTGTTGTCTTTCCATTAAATGATGGAACTAAGATTTTACGTTGGTATCCGAAATGTACAGTGTCTCCAATAGAAGAATCTTGGAAAACACAAAATGAAGAAATGACTGTGGATGATATTGCATACAAAATTACAGCTGATCCATTATTATTTAATGATGTTACGATGGCTGAATTAGATACTGGTGATGCTACTGCAGCAGGAATTAAAATTGAAGACTTCTTAAAACAAGTTATTTGTGATGAATCTCAATTGGCACAACTTAGCGGAACTACTTCGACAGATAAATAAGGAGGGTAATCATGGCACGTTTAAGTGATTTAGTTAATGTTGAAATAAATTTAAATAAAATCAAAATACAGGGTGTCGATATCCCTGTTATTTTTACGTTTGAATCATTCCCATATGTGGAAGAATCCTATGGGAAGTCATATCATGAATTTGAACAAGAAATGAATGATATGGTGGCAAAAAGAGAATTCAGTTTAGGAGAACATGAAGCCAGGTTAATGCGTTCTTTAATTTATGCAATGGTGCGAAGTGGGGGTACAGAGTGTACGCCAACTGAAATTAAAAATGCAATCCCACTTTATGATGTACCAGGTGTTTTTCAAGTAGTATTCGAAATTTTCAACGGTCAAAACTTCCAACATTCTGATATGGAGAAGTTGAAGCAAGAAAAAAAGTAAAAAACATACTGACTAAAAATGATGAATCTCAGTCTGAATTAGACTGGGATTTTTACTTTTATGTTGGTAATACGTTGCTGGGTTTAAGTATGGATGACTTTTGGAAAATCACACCTGCACATTTTTTAAAACAATTCATTATGCATCTTCGATATAACAATCCGGATGCACTTAATGAAAAGAAACCAAAACAAATCTACACATTAGATCAAACACCATTCTATTAAGAAATGAGGTGAGAAAATGCCAGGGAATAATAAAGAAAGAAACGTCGTTCTTAATTTCAAAATGGATGGTCAAGTTCAGTATGCTCAGACACTGAAACAAATCAATATGGTTATGAATAATGCAGCAAAGGAATATAAAAATCATATTGCCGCAATGGGTCAAGATGCTACTATGACGGATAAACTTCTTGCTGAAAAGAAGAAACTTGAAATTCAAATGGAAGCAGCTAAGAAACGTACAGCTATGTTGCGTTCCGAATATCAAGCGATGTCCAAGGATACCAATACAACAGTCGAACAACTTAATAAGATGTATGGCAAATTGCTTGATGCAGAACGTGCCGAAACTTCTCTTAATAATGCAATGAAAAGAGTGAATGATGGTCTTTCAGAGCAGGCAGTTGAAGCGAGAGAAGCACGTGGAACTTTACTTGATTTACAAGAGAATTCTAAGAAACTTGAAGCGGAACAAAAACGATTAACAAGTTCTTTTAAACTTCAAAATGCTGAATTAGGTCAAAATGCTAGTGAAGCGGATAAGTTGGAATTAGCACAAAAACAACTACGTCAGCAAATGGAAATGACGGATAGAGTCGTCCACAATTTAGAACAGCAATTAAATACAGCGAAGCGTGTGTATGGTGAGAATTCTACAGAAGTACAGCAACTTGAAACGAAATTAAATCAAGCTAAAACTACATTGAAGCAATTTGAGAACTCGTTACAAAGTGTTGGTCGGAGTGGTGATCAAGCAGCGGACGGTATGGCTGAGTTAAACAAGAAGATGGATTTAAACAACCTCTTGCAAGCTAGTGAAGTTCTTCAAGGAATGTCAGAGAAATTGATTGAACTTGGTAAAGCAGTTGTAGGTATCGCTATAGAATTTGATGGGTCGCAAAGAAAAATTCAAGCTTCATTAGGATTGACTGGAAAAGGTGCAGAAAACCTTCAAAAAATTGCAGTCGATACTTGGAAAAAAGGATTTGGTGAAAATCTTGAAGAGGTAGATAATGCACTGATAAAAGTCTATCAAAATATGCGTGACGTTCCATATGAAGAATTACAAGGTGCATCAGAGAATGTTTTAACACTTGCAAAGCTTTATGATGTGGATTTAAACGAGGCTACTCGTGGTGCAGGGCAATTAATGTCACAATTTGGACTATCAACACAAGAAACATTTGATTTACTTGCTGCAGGTGCTCAAGAAGGTCTAAATTATTCAGATGAGTTATTTGATAACCTTTCAGAATATGCACCACTATTTAAACAAGCTGGATTTAGTGCTGATGAAATGTTTACCATTCTTGCGAATGGGACTAAAAATGGTTCATACAATCTCGATTATATTAATGACCTTGTGAAAGAATTCGGTATTCGTGTACAAGATGGATCTAAAGGTGTATCTGAGGGATTTGGTGATTTATCTGAAGAAACTCAGAAAGTATGGAAATCCTTTAATGAAGGAAAAGGAACTACAGCAGATGTGTTTAATGCGGTGTTAGGTGATCTTCAAAAGATGGATGACAAAGTAAAAGCGAACCAAATTGGTGTCGCTTTATTTGGCGTGAAATGGGAAGACATGGGAGCGGCAGCAGTACTAGGCTTAAATAACGTTCATGGTGGTCTTGGGGATGTAAATGGTCGTATGGATGAAATGAAAAAGCTTCAAGAAGAATCTTTGGGGCAACAATTTCAGAAAGCATTAAGGGAAACGCAAGCAGCTTTAGAACCACTTGGAAAGAAGATGGCTGAACTTGCTAAAGATGTTTTACCACCAATAGTTGAAGGGATTAAATCATTAATAGATTGGTTTACAAAATTACCAGAACCAGTCCAGCTATTTGCTGGGGTACTCGGAGTGTTAAGTGTTGCTTTCCTTATATTAACACCTATTGTAGCAGCATTAGCAATTTCATTTATGGCGTTAGATGTTGCTTTGCTACCTATAATCGGTATTATCGTAGGTCTTGCAGCGGTTATAACAGGAATTATTTTAGTGTTTCAGAATTGGGGCGCTATAACCGATTGGCTTTCTGAAAAGTGGTCTCAATTTTCCACCTGGTTTGGTGAATTGTGGTCTGGATTAGTCCAGGTTTGTATTGATGGATGGTCTTCCACAGTTTCTTATTTTTCTGAAGCCTGGTCTTCATTTTTAGAAATGGCACATAGTTTCTTTGATCCATTTGCTCAATTTTTTAGTGATTTATGGTCTGGAATTGTCGAAACAGCGTCTTCTTGGTGGTCGAATCTTGTCACGACTGCATCTGAATTGTGGGGGGCATTGACTCAAGCCTGGCAGGAAACGTGGAATACCATTCTCACAGTCTTAGATCCTATTATTTCAGCGGTTTCCACCATTTTAGAAGCAGGGTGGTTGTTAATACAGGCAGGTGCGCAAATTGCTTGGGCTTTAATATCTAAATATATTATTGACCCCATGAAAGAAATGTATGACTGGATGAGTAAGCAAATTGGCGAATTGGTTAGTTGGTTAAGTGAAAAATGGGAAATAGTGAAGTTGGCAACACAAATTGCCTGGGCTTTATGCAAGCAATATATTATACAACCGATTCAAGAAGCGTATAATACAGCGAAGGAAAAGCTTAATGATTTAGCAAATTGGATATTGCAAAACTGGGAAAAAATCAAATTTTACACGCTTTCAGCTTGGAATTTGGTGAAGAAATATGTGATTGATCCAGTAACTGAAACGTATAATCAAGCCAAGCAAAAATTTACCGATTTATATAACTCAGCCAAAGAAAAATTTGATTCTGTGAAGAATGCAGCACAAGAAAAGTTTGAAGCAGCGAAGCGATTTATTATTGATCCAATAAAAGATGCCGTGAATCAGGTAGAAAAATTTGTGGAAAAAATCAAAGGATTCTTTGATAATTTGAAGCTAAAAATCCCTAAACCTGAAATGCCTAAACTTCCGCATTTTAGTTTAACAACAGACACAAAGACCATTATGGGAAAAGAAATTAAGTATCCAACTGGTTTCGATGTACAGTGGCGTGCAAAAGGTGGTATTTTTACACGTCCTACTATTTTCGGTATGAATGGTAATCGTCTCCAAGGAGCAGGAGAAGCAGGACCAGAAGCAGCTTTACCTTTAAATGCAAAGACATTAGGTGCAATCGGTGAAGGTATTGCAGCAACTATGTCAAAGGAGCCGACAATTATCAATATTAATAATCCAATTGTAAGAAATGATAGGGATATTAAACTGATGGGTGAAGAGATTGATAGTGTTCTTGCTCAACGGGGACGTAATGCAAAAATAGGGATAGGGAGGAATTAAATTGCTGGACATGGGAATTGACAATGAATTAGTAAGTAGTTTCGGAGTATATATGGTAGGTCGTCCAGTTATTCCAACCGCCGAACAAGAGGTAGAGCATATAATTGTTCCTGGTAGACATGGTTCGCTTACAAAGAAAGGGGCGTATAAAAATGTCCCTTTTAAAGTCAAATTCAACGTACTTGAAAATGAAAACATAAAACCATTAATAAGACGTGCGAAGTCGTTATTTATTAATGGGAAAACACTGTTTTTTACTGATGATGAAGTGTACCGGAAAATAAAACATGTAAAAATCGGGGATATCGTTAATGATATTGAAGAACATGGAGAGTTTGAAGTGGAATTTACACTTGATCCTTTTGAATATGTTACAACAGTGCCAATTGTATTAACAAAACAAGAAAGTATTTTGAATCCTGGAACAGTAGAATCAGATCCGAAATTAGAGATTTACGGTAGTGGTGATATAACGGTTACTATTAATGATATATCGTTTCGAATAAAAGGAGTGGGTAATTCCGTTACCATCGATTCAGAGATTCTAGAAGCATACGCTGGAACAACGTCAATGAATTCTAAAATGATAGGTGAATTTCCACTTTTTGCAGATGAGATAAATTCAATTTCATGGTCTGAAACAGTTACTAAAATTATAGTTGAGCCAAGGTGGCGATATGTATGATTACGTTATATAAACCAAATGAGACTGATTTCACACATAATGGAATCGGTATTCTGGATAAGAATATTTACAATGCAACTGTTGAGGAAGAGCTCAACGGTTTATTTGCATTTACATTTAGTTATCCGTTATTCGCTCCATATGGAATAGATATCGATGGTATGAGTATCGTTAAGGTTCCCACGCCAGATGGTGACCAGTTATTCCGTGTTGTGAACCCTAAACCGAGTATGGGAGAGCTAACTGTACAGTGTTATCACATCTTTTATGATCTAACAGAGAATTTAATAGAAGATATCTTCATTCAAACCACAAACGGTAATGCTGCAATGAGCCGTTTATCAACAGGATGCCAATATAAACATCCTTTTACTTTTTACTCTGATATTCCAACAATAGCAAGTGCACGTATTGTAAGGAAAAATCCAGTTGAAGCAATGTTAGATACGAGCTTAGATAATTCTTTTATCAATCGGTGGGGCGGAGAATTAAAACGAGATAATTTTGATGTTAAAATGCTCAAAAGTCGTGGTATGGATCGTGGTGTTGTTATTCAACACAAAAAGGATTTACTAGGCTATGAGGGTGATGTGGATTGGAAGAGCCCGATTACTAAAATTATGCCACAAGGATTTGACGGATTATTTTTACCAGAAAAGTATGTAAACAGTCCACTTATAAATAAGTATCCTCATCCAAAGATAAGAGTCGTGGAATTCAAAGATATAAAAGCAGCTCTTGGTGAGAACGCAAATGATGATGATGCAGTTCCTTTAGAGGAAGCTTATAAACTTTTGCGTAGGGCAGCATATGATATGTTTGAAGTTCAAAGGGTTGACCAACCTAAAGCGACATATAAAGTTGAATTTCAAGAACTATCTCAAACAGAAGAGTATAAGGATTATGCTATTTTACAACGTGTATATATGGGGGATATCGTTACTGTCAAGCATGTGGAAGACAATATCGATATTCAGGCTAAAGTTATTTCTTATAAATATGATCCAATAAAGAAGGAATATATAAATTTAACAATCGGTAACTTTAAAGAAAATTTCACTGATATGTCAGGTAAAGTGGATCAAATGCATGATGAATTAAAGGATATGCCTGGTTCTATATTAGATGCAGCAAAAGAAAATGCGACGAATCTTATTAACTCTGGATTCGGGGGACATGTTAGGGTTTATCCTGATCGTATTTTGATAATGGACACAAAATCCGAAATGACCGCTTCAAAGGTTTGGCAGTGGAACATCAATGGATTAGGATATTCCCCTTGGGGAGTAAATGGCCCATATGAAACTGCCATTACATATGATGGGCGAATTGTCGCTGATTTTATAACAGCTGGAACACTTAGAGGTAATTTAGTTAAAGGCGGAGAGATTAGTGGTACTACTTTAAGATCGGATGATACCAAAAACTATGTAAGTATATCTAAACAATTCATGCGAATTATGGAAAATGATATAACTCGTATGTTTTTAGGATATTACAAAAATTCGAGGAATGAATTACAACCCACTTTACTTATAGGTGGAGACAATGACAATACAGCTTCACAAGGAGCCCTTGCACTTTATCAGTATTCAAATATTTATCCTAAAGCAGCAGGGATAGGAATTACACGAGGTTATATTGGTGGAAGTAATACAGACTTATATTTTCCTGCCATTATTAAATTTGGTCAAAATGGCGATATAAACGTAAAAGCAGAGGAATATTTGCAAATGGAATCCCAATTATCATACTTCGATATAAAAGCAGGTACAAACTTTGCAGCAAAAGCAAAAAATGATTTTATTGCTGAAGCTACAAATGGGAATATGCATTTCACCGCTGGTCAAAGATTTTATTATCATAAAAATGGTAAAAGGCTTATGTCTATTGACGCTTCTTCTGGCGGAGACACAGATCTTATCATGCAATATTGTATGTTGCGTAATTCGGATTATGAAAATGGATATCTTCAAGTGAAAAGTGGTACAGGTTCATTTTATGGTGGCATTATTGCAGGGGACTTTAAAGTCTCTTCAAAAAGAAAATATAAAACCAATATCCGAGACATTAAATTTAATGTATTAGATGAGGTAATGAATTGGGATATAAAACAATATAACCTCAAAACAGATGTTGCCAAACTTTATGAAATGAGGATGAATCGTGAAGAAGGAGAGCCACTTTTAACAACAAATGATATTCCCACTCATTTTGGTATTGTTATTTCTAACGAAGCAAAAGAAACAGGTGTAGGCATATATGGTATGATTTCAAAACTTACAAGAGGATTTCAGGAATATGTAACAAAAACAGATGATAGAATTCGAGAGTTAGAGCCGATACAAACGAAAGGTAATGTAAAACATAGAAACAGAACGAAACGCAACAGAGGACCAATTAGACACGTAAAAGAAAAACGTTATAGAAAGGAGTGTTGTAGTAGATGAGGGAGGAAGAAATTATTGTAGATTTGGATGATCCAGTATTTACAAAAACAATTCGTTCTCGGCAGAATGATAAAAATGGTTTGAAACTCATTGTGTATCTAAAGCAAAAAGGGAGAAGCGTTGATTTAACAGGATATGCAATCAAATATGAAGCGACAAATCATACAGGGGCATTCATTCGTGATGATGCTCAATTAATTGATGCGAAAAATGGTGTGTTTTCATATACTTTTACATCTCAAGCAGTTTCAACTTCGGCTGATTGGACTGCTTATTTTGTTATGGAAAAAAACGCTGAACGAACGAGTACCCCTGATATCCGAATTGTGCTAAAGCGAGATGTAAAAGAAGGAAATATTAAAATAGAAAACTATATTTCTGATTTTGAAAAAGCTATAGAACAAGTGGCAGGATATCGAAAAGAAATTGATGATACAAATAAGAAAATTACAGATACAAACAACAAATTTGTAGAGTTAACAACATTAATTAATGAGAAAGGTGTTCAAGTACCAAAAATCACAACTGAATCAGGTGGGCAAACTATTTCTGTTAGTGATACCACAAAGAACATTCTCGACGAAATAGCTGCAAAAGGTGCTGGGATGAATACAATTTATTGTGCTACAGGCGTGCAAAACACAATTCCATCGAGCAAACCTTGGAGGGGAATTTCTTATTTTAATCAGAATAATATTGGCTTTGTAATCGCTAAAGATAGTGTAGGTGGATTTT
Source organism: Bacillus sp. FSL R12-0074 (assembly GCF_038005725.1). Taxonomy (NCBI): domain Bacteria; kingdom Bacillati; phylum Bacillota; class Bacilli; order Caryophanales; family Bacillaceae; genus Bacillus; species Bacillus sp. FSL R12-0074. The sequence goes on along the minus strand of NZ_JBBOTR010000001.1, from coordinate 3,718,866 downwards.
ATACAAATTATCTAAACGGAAATAACGGGTGGACAGGGTGGACAAATCATGTCACAAGAGAGGATTTTGTAGGGTGGGATTTTACTGTACAAGGATTTAAACGATCTACCGATATAGATTGGATTCAGATGTCAATCACTAACGCTTCAAACGTTGAAGGAAGACAAGTTACTAGAGCGAAACGAAGTGGCGACCAAGTTTCCGTTATAGGCTCTTTAAAGAATATAAAAGAAGGGCAAGTTGTATTCAATGTTCCAGCTGGATTGCGACCTGCTCAACAAATAACAGATGTTGTTATTATTGCTGGTCCACCTTATTCTATATGTGAATTTAACGTAGAAACTGGCGGTAATGTAAAAATATACAACATCACTACTGACAAAACTATTCATTTTTCAATCAATTATTTAGTATAAAAAAGGAGGCAAACAAGTGGAACGTATTGACGTATTCATAAAAACGTTTATAGCTACCTTTGGTGGCTTCTGTGGATATTTCTTAGGAGGATGGGATGCAACATTGAAAATCTTAGTGACGATGGCAGTTATTGATTATTTAACTGGAATGATTGCAGCAGGATTCAACGGGGAATTAAAAAGTAAAGTAGGTTTCAAAGGCATCGCCAAAAAGGTGGTGCTTTTTCTTTTGGTTGCAGCAGCTACTCAAGCAGATGCGGTTTTGGGCACAAATAGCGCAATTCGTGAAGCGACAATCTTTTTCTTTATCGGTAATGAATTATTATCACTTTTAGAAAATGCTGGTCGTATGGGAATCCCACTTCCACAAGCTTTGACAAACGCGGTTGAAATTTTAGGTAGTAAACAAAAATAAGAAGATAAAAAGGGAGATGTTCAATAATGAAAAAACATATTATCGATATTTCAAAATGGAATGACAGTATTAATTGGGATGTATTAGCTCCTCAAGTTAGTTTAGCGATTTGCCGTGTTCAATATGGATCAGATACAGTAGATGGATTATATAAACAACATGTAGCGCAATTAGAGAAACGTGGTATTCCACATGCTGCCTATGCGTATGGATGCTATGTTTCTGTTAATGATGCAATTGTGGAAGCGAACGATTTTATGAAAAGAACAAATTCAAATGCTAAATTCTTAGTGCTAGATTGTGAGGATGATACATTAAAAAGTTGTGGCCCCGACAATCTAGCAGCTGCTTCTCAAGCTTTTATTGATACATGTAAAGCGGCAGGCTGGAAAGTCGGATTTTATGTATCACATCATATGTACAATCAATATGGTTTAAATAAGGTGAAAGCAGACTTTTTATGGATTCCTCGTTATGGAAGTAATAAACCTGCCTATGCGTGTGATCTATGGCAATATGCAGACGGAGAAACAGGCGGTTGGCTTGATGGTGTAGGAAAAGTTGACTTAAATGTTCTAAATGGAGACAAGTCATTATCTTGGTTTATTGGTGGTAATGAACTAAATCCAATTGATCCAATTCAGCCTATTCAAAAAGAGGGAATTGGACATGCAACATCGAAATACGATGCTGGTTATGGTGTGAATCTATATGAAAATCCCGCTGATCCTATTTTTGCTGGACGTATTACACAAAAAATCCCTTACTTAATCCAGAAAGGATACTGGGGTGGTGGAGAAAAAGACATGATCTGCCTTGGGAATGAAAAGCAGTGGGCTTACCTAAAACATTTTGATGTGAAATGGTTCTATGCGCATTCTAAATATCCTGTAGGTTGGGGGATTGCAGTTCATAGTGAGCCAGAATGTATTAACCATGTTGGAAATATTGACGGTTCTACTCCTTATCGTATTTGGGGAAGAGTTGGCGACGCAATAGATATTGGTGGTAATCGTTGGATTCATGAGGAACATGTAATTATTAAATAATAGGTGGTTTCAAAAGTACACAACAACAAAGGTAAAATGTATTATGTAACAGTAAATGAAGCCTATGTGTATGTGAAAAAAGACCGCCTGTAATAGGCGGTCAATTATTATTTTAATTTGTTATATTCATAATCTATTTTAATTAATAAATCAGCTAGAGGTAATGAGTAGTCCCATGAATCAAATACAGTTCTAGCGAAAGACGGTTTAAAAAGTACAGCTGACATTTTTGCTTTCGTTTGTAATAGTTCCTTATAAGTTTTTTCTAATATTCTATTTATAAAACTATCCACTAAGTTATTACCTTAATTAATCTCTAGAATCCTCATCACTCATAATGTATTCGATATCTTCATCTGTAAATTCATTTCCTTTAAATACTGGATGGCCATTTGGATCAAGCATACCCATTACTTTTTTATCCCTATCAGACACAATCAGTGTATAATCCTCCATAAGGAAGGGGTTTTTTGGTAAATCAACTAATATTCTCCAAGCTGGTCTTGAATCATCGTTATTTCTATTTTCTTTCTCAATTTTAAATGTATAAGCCTCATCAAAGAAAAGATGGTTGATATCTTCATTAACTGTTCCATCTAATTTATTTTCTTTATGATATTGTTTAGCAATTTCTATTGCTTCTTGAGGTTTTAACATCACATCTACAGTAATTTCATTTATTTTCCTATAATGTCTTGAAAAATCTTCTTGCTTTAATCTTACATAATTTTGAAATTCTTCAGTAGACAATTGTTTAAACTCTTCATCAGACATATTTTTATACTTATCTAAAGACATATAAATTTCTCCTTTTATTTATATTTCAATCTTAATCTTTCGATATAGTCTATTGAATGGTCAATAGAAGCTTTATCAAATAAATGTTTATTTTTCATTACTTGTTCAAATACATATTCTTCTCTTTCCAACCTACTAAGATTCATATACTGCTCTTTTCCTATATCTAACCATTGTTCTGCATGAAAACCCTCATGATGCATATTTATGACGGATGGTTTTTTCTTTAGATATATATCCCCATTAACAAAATCAAATGCTGCTTCTACACCTTCAGGAAGAATTACCCCTTTTTTATCTATATTAACTTTTATACCTGATTCTCCCCATTCCTTTTTATACGCTCGAATTTCCTTTCTAGTAGCTAAAGTTTCTCCAATTTTATTGGTTTGAATATTTACCTTTCTAAAATCCAAGTCAGCTCCGTTTGCTGCTTTATTAACTACACCTGCACCTTCAGCAAACTGATTTTTGGGCATTAGAATATTATTCAACATGTCAACGCTTTGCTTATACTTATCTAAAGTTATTACGTTTTTAGTACCTTGTATAAAGTTTACACTTTCACTAAGTTTTGAGGTTTTGCCTGACTTTGATACTTTACCTAATGTTGAAATTTTATCTGCACCTTTTGTTCCTACAAATAATTCGGCAATTGCTAATTTAACTTGCATCTCTACATTTCCAACCCATTTAGCTCTGCTATTCCAATCTCCATTTACAACATCTTGATCCCACGAATCAGAAATAGCTTGTTCTACAGCAGCAAATGTTTCGTCGATGTGAGAAAGAGCATACACAGCGCCCTCAACACTATCTATTGGATGTGAAATTGTGTTTAATATTCCTTTAAGTTCATCTAACACAGCTTCATTTTGCCCTTTTTTGTAGTTATGATATTGCCCGATAATAGGAGTATTTTCTATCTGGCGAATAAATTTTTCGTACAACTGATCCATCGCTTCTACGTTATTTTCAACAGTATCTTTAAGTTTATCGAACAACGATTCTTCTATAATACTGGTTTCTTCAGAATGATGTTTTTTTTCTTCTGTAATCGCTTGGATAGAAGTTGTCCACTCCATATTCAATCCTTGTGTACTAAACGTGCCACTTGCAGGACTAAATCCTTTTCCACTTTGAACTTCGGCAAGACCAGTAGCAATACTAGATGCTAGTTGAAGGGCCGTGCTGTAGTTATTACTGGATGTTTGATTAAATTCATATAGGTGATTTAACTTTTCTTGAAGTTTATGCCTCATGACAGTAAAAAGATTCGCCATAGCATCCATCCCCGGAACTGGCATGGTTTGACTGATGGCTTCCATACTTGCTTTCATTCGGTCAATCCCTTGAATTTGTTCTAGTATTTCTTGTTCGATGACATCTGTTGAAGCTACTTGTGATTGAAATTGACTTGGAAAGGCATCATTCTGACGGATTAGTTCTTCACACAAGTAAATGATTCCTTGTGCTAATGGACGAAAGGTTTGTGCAAAGAATGCTTTTGCACTGCTATATGTTTGTCCTTGTAGAACAGTATCAATTGCAAAAGCATCAATGGACTGAATAGCTTGTTCCATACCTTGAATGGTAGCGGTACATACAGCGTTCATGCTTTGTGTTTGCGTATGTACTTCCCCTAGATACATATTCAAACTCATGAATTGACCTCCTTTGCTAGATTCTGTTTTTGATAGTAAAGGTCATTTTCTAAGTCACTCAGATTTCGTTTTTCCTTAAGCAATGTTTCTTTTTGATTTTCCAATTCGAAAGTAAGTTTTCGCTCAATATATTGTGCATCTTGACTCATATTCATAAAAAACAATGACATTTCTCTATCTCTATGCCAAGTTCCTAAAATACGGTCAAACAAACGATGGTTTTGATTTTTCCATACATGAAAATCCTCTTCTACTTGTTCCTGTGTTTGAATCGCAGATTGATTCCGATTCTGTTCTTCAAATACACTTCGTAATTTTTGATTTAATTGATTCATTTGTTTTTCAATATCTTGACTCATCTTTTTCCTCCTACCGTTTTACTTTACGTAGGTTATCACATTAGCGAAAAATATTTTGAAGTTCTTTATCCATTCTCTCAAACTCGTTAGCTACCGAATGAATATTATCAACCGCTTGTTGAAAGGCGACAGAAAATTGTTTCGTCAAATCTAAAACTTGTTGGTTCGCTTCCTGTGCTTTGGAGTTAACAGATAGTGTTGTACGCGTCGCCTTTGTTATAGAATGACTTGTTGCACTTTGAATCCTGTCAGAGGCCGATCTCATTTTCGTAGCAATTTGTGTTGCTGTTTGTAAATTACTTTGGAATTTTCCCATCGTATAAACCCTTTCTATATTTCTATGAACGTATTAAAGAAGGGGAGTGCCTAGTATGTATGTCCATTATCCTATTGTTCTTTATAGGAACCCTCCTGGAAAAATATTGCAAATATAATTATAACAATAAATGGTTAAAGTTTCCTCAAAAAAATATATTTTACAACATATGTGTTTGTTATAGTTCTCAAAAGGTAATGTAGTATAACATAGAGGTAAAACACGAATGGGAAAGTAATAAATTGATGCTAATGATCTATGTATACAATTTAGAGAATTAAACAAATTTAATTTCTCATGTTGTTTACATATATAATAGAAGATAATAAAAAAACTGCATATTTTCATTGGTGTCATCATGTTGGTGTAAACCTCATGCGCCTAATGGCTACAAAAGACATCTACTTCGTACCATTTGGCCAAGATGCACCAGAGAAAAAACCGAACTCAATGGTAGCTCGTATGGAGTTACTTGAAGATACAGTATTGGAAGCGCTACAAGGAAAACAGTTACAACCTGTTGTTGTAGAAAAATTCAGATATATGAATTAAAAAACGAAAAAAACGTACAATTTTTGTTGAAACCATCATTCTTACTGTAGAATATGATAAAATTAACGTTATTAAGATTAGAGGGGGCATTGTAAGCTCCTTCTAATTCTAAGTTATAGAAGGATTGGTATCTAGAAAGGGGCATAGTGATGGAAAAGCAAAAAACTTTTCATGTCGCTGTAGTTGGAGCAACCGGCGCAGTTGGTGAACAAATGTTAAATACTTTAGAGAAACGAGAATTTCCAATTGGGAAGTTAACGTTACTTTCATCTAAACGATCTGCAGGTAAGAAACTTGTATTTAAAGGCGAAGAATTTACAGTTCAAGAGGCAACTCCTGAAAGTTTTGAAGGAGTAGATATTGCACTATTTAGTGCAGGTGGATCTGTATCGAAACAATTAGCGCCAGAAGCAGCAAAGCGCGGTGCAATTGTTGTTGATAATACAAGTGCATTCCGTATGACAGAAAACGTGCCACTTGTTGTACCTGAAGTAAATGAAAATGATTTAAAAGAACATAATGGTATTATTGCAAATCCAAACTGTTCTACAATTCAAATGGTAGTAGCTCTTGAGCCAGTTCGCCAGCAATATGGTTTAAAACGAGTAATCGTTTCCACATATCAAGCTGTATCAGGTGCTGGTGCGGCAGCTATTGAAGAACTTCATGAACAATCACAAGCAATCTTAAATGGCGAAGAAGTAAAGGCGAATGTTTTACCTGTATCAGGTGACGAAAAGCATTTCCAAATCGCTTTTAATGCTATTCCACAGATTGATAAATTCCAAGATAATGGATTTACATTCGAAGAAATGAAAATGATTAATGAAACGAAAAAAATTATGCATATGCCTGAATTAGAAGTAGCTGCGACATGTGTACGTTTACCAGTTGTATCGGGTCATTCCGAGTCTGTGTACATTGAAGTAGATAAAGAAGGCGTAACAGTAGAAGAAATGAAAAACTTACTTGCAAATGCAGAAGGTATTGTACTGCAAGATAATCCGGCAGAGCAGTTATATCCAATGCCAGCTACTGCAGTAGGTAAAAATGAAGTATTCGTTGGAAGAATCCGTAAAGATTTAAATAATGATAAAGGATTCCACCTTTGGGTCGTATCTGATAACTTATTAAAAGGCGCTGCATGGAATTCTGTTCAAATTGCAGAGCGCTTAGTAAAATTACAATTAGTGTAAACGGCTAAGAGAAGGTGCAAAATATGAAAATTATAGTTCAAAAATTTGGTGGTACATCAGTACGTGATGACAATGGGCGCAAGCATGCGCTTCACCATATAAAAAAATCGTTAGCTGCTGGTTATAAAGTAGTTACTGTCGTATCAGCAATGGGCCGTAAAGGTGAACCGTATGCAACTGATACGTTATTAAGTCTTGTAAATCAAGAGGAATCTAATATTTCTAAACGTGAGCAAGATTTATTATTATCATGCGGAGAATTAATCTCAGCAATTGTTTTCTCTAACATGTTGAATGAGAATGGTATAAAAGCAGCAGCATTAAATGGTGCGCAAGCTGGTTTTGTAACGAATAATGACTTTACGAATGCTAAGATTATTGAAATGAATTGCGATCGTATACATGAAGAGTTACAAAATGTAGATGTTATCGTCGTGACTGGATTCCAAGGTCAAACGAAAAATGGAGATACGACAACACTTGGACGCGGAGGTAGTGATACCTCAGCTTCAGCATTAGGTGTTGCGCTTCATGCTGAATATATCGATATCTTCACAGATGTTGAAGGTGTTATGACTGCGGATCCTCGTATCGTAAAAGATGCACGTCATCTTCAAACTGTAACATATAACGAGATTTGTAATATGGCTTATCAGGGTGCGAAAGTTGTTCATCCGCGTGCGGTTGAAATTGCGATGCATGCAAAAGTACCACTTCGTGTACGTTCTACGTATTCTGATAGTGAAGGTACGCTTATTGCGGCATATGATGGTGCTACAAAAGGGCAGGATGTAGAAGAACGTCCTGTTACAGGGATTGCCCATGTGTCAAACGTAACGCAAATTAAAGTGCTTGCAAAAGAAACTGCATATGATTTACAACAACACGTGTTTAAAGAAATGGCTAATGAAGGGATTAGTGTGGACTTAATTAACATTTCTCCTACCGGTGTAGCTTACACAGTAAAGGATAGTGTATCAGCGCGCGCAGTTGAGGTTTTAAAGCAACTTGGATATGATCCAGTGGTGACAGAGCATTGTGCGAAGGTTTCTATCGTTGGTGCTGGAATGGCAGGTATTCCAGGAGTTACAGCGAAAATTGTCACAGCTTTAGCGGAAAAAGGTATTCAAATTCTGCAATCAGCAGATAGTCATACGACAATTTGGGTTCTTGTAAAAGAAGCCGATTTAGTGGAGGCTGTGAATGCATTACATAGTGCATTTGAGCTTTCAAAAGAAAAGCAACTGGAACAATAAGGAGTGAGATCATGATAGATTTTGGGACAATTGCAACCGCGATGGTAACACCGTTTGATAAAAATGGTAATATCGATTTTGCAAAGACAACGAAATTGGTAAATTATTTAATTGATAACGGTACAACAGCAATCGTGGTAGGAGGGACGACTGGAGAATCTCCTACATTAACATCAGAAGAAAAAGTAGCGTTATATCGCCATGTCGTATCTGTTGTCGATAAAAGGGTGCCCGTCATCGCTGGAACAGGTAGCAATAATACGCATGCTTCTGTCGATTTAACAAAAAAGGCAACTGAAGTTGGTGTTGATGCAGTTATGCTAGTGGCACCGTATTATAATAAACCGAGTCAAGAAGGGATGTACCAGCACTTTAAAACAATCGCTGAAAGCACTCCGCTTCCGGTAATGCTATATAATGTTCCAGGACGATCTATTGTACAAATCTCCGTTGATACAGTTGTTCGTTTATCAGAAATAGAAAACATTGTTGCGATTAAAGATGCAGGCGGCGATGTATTAACAATGACAGAAATCATTGAAAAAACAGCGGATGACTTTGCAGTATACAGCGGTGATGATGGTTTAACATTACCAGCTATGGCAATTGGAGCAAAAGGTATTGTTTCTGTAGCATCTCATGTTATCGGGAATGAAATGCAAGAAATGATTGCTGCATTCCAAGCTGGAGAGTTCAAAAAAGCGCAGAAATTACATCAATTACTAGTAAAAGTAACGGATGCACTATTTATGGCGCCGAGCCCAACACCAGTAAAAACAGCATTACAAATGGTGGGATTAGATGTAGGTTCTGTACGTTTGCCACTTCTTCCATTAACGGAAGAAGAAAGAATAACGTTACAATCCGTAATGCAATCTATTCCTCGTTAATAAAAATGACCTAGTGTGAAACTAGGTCATTTTTATTTTGACTAACTATATGTAAGTGATGAAAATTAGCTATAGTTAATAGGCTGTAATAAGAAGGGGATGGCAGGGGGGAGAATTAGTAAGAAACTGATTACAGAGATAAGGTTTTTTTAGTGAATATCGTTTCATGTTTATGTAAAGAATTTACATAAATATTTTTCCATCAAACTCTTATTACGTAGGGAAAATAGTAAAACTGATATGAATTTTGCCCTCTTAAATTATAATCTCATTTTAGTGTCTTCTCTTGTCTTTCGCATAATTTAACTTGTGTTCTATTTCTTGTATCAGTTATAATATGGCTAAGTAGCTTAGTACGGGTATGCTTAGCAAAATTGGTAAAAATTACGATTTAATGAAATTTTCATATCATATCGAATAAGATATTTGATTTATATAATGAAAGAGAGGTGAAACCTGGTTTAAAAAATTAACAAGGACATGATATCGCATAACGGTAAGGACATTCGTCTTGGACGGTGAATATATGGTGGTTGTAGAGTTTCCCCTGGTGTCTCTGCAATTTTAGTGAAATCAGTGTTTGCAAGATTTTTAAACCAGGCAACAACATGAAGAGAAAAGAGAATGAGTCTGTTAAAGTATTTGCTCTTGGCGGAGTAGGTGAAATCGGAAAAAACATGTACTGTGTTGAAATTGATTCTGAAATCTTTATTGTAGATGCCGGATTGATGTTCCCGGGAGATGAAATGTTTGGGATTGATATTGTTATTCCTGACATTACATATTTAGTAGAAAATCAAGAGCGAGTAAAAGGACTATTTATTACCCATGGTCATGAAGATCATATTGGTGGAATTGTTTATGTGCTTCGTAAATTATCTATTCCAGTATATGCGACGAAATTAACGGTAGGACTTATACAAGAAAAGATTGGCGAAGCAGGAATGTTAGGCCGTGTAGACTTAAAAACAATTGACTCGAATTCAACAGTAGAGTTTAATTCAACAAATGTGTCATTCTTCGGAACGACACATAGTATTCCGGATTCTGTGGGTGTTTGTTTCCATACATCAAAAGGTGCTGTAGTATATACAGGAGACTTTAAATTTGATCAAACTCCAATCGGAAATAGTGGAGCAGATCTTGGGAAAATGGCGCAAATTGGAAATGAAGGCGTACTTTGCTTGTTATCTGATAGTACAAACGCTGAACGTCCTGGGTATACAGGTTCGGAAAAAGAAGTTGGTATAGAGATTTCTAAAGTATTCTATAGTTCAGAAGGGCGTATTATTGTTGCTTCATTTGCCTCCAATGTACATCGTATTCAACAAGTGTTTGATGCAGCTGCTGAAACTGGAAGGAAAGTAGCGGTAGTAGGACGTAGCATGGTGAAAGTGGTAGATATTGCAAGACGTCTTGGTTATTTAGATGTTCCAGAAGGTATGGTTATTTCATTACAAGAAATAGACAATTTCCCGGAAAAAAAGGTAGCTATCTTAACGACTGGTAGTCAAGGGGAACCGATGGCAGCCCTTTCTAGAATGGCGAAACAAGCTCATAAACAAATTTCAATTCGTAAAGGTGATACTGTTATTATTGCAGCTTCTCCAATTCCAGGAAATGAAGTATCTGTATCAAAAATTATTGACTTGTTATTTAGATCTGGTGCTGAGGTTATTTATTACGGTGAAAGAAAAGTTCACGTTTCAGGTCATGGTAGCCAAGAAGAATTAAAGCTGATGATAAATTTAATGAAGCCGAAGTATTTTGTACCCGTACATGGTGAGTTCCGTATGCAAAAAGCACATGCGTATTTAGCGGAAGATGTAGGTATTGCGAGAGAGAATATCTTTATCGTAGAAAAAGGCGATGTAATTGCTTTTGGTGACGATGAAGCAAAATTAGCTGGTAAAGTGCAAGCTGGTAATGTTTTAATTGATGGATTAGGTGTAGGTGACGTCGGTAACATCGTTCTTCGAGATAGAAAGATGTTATCTCAAGATGGAATTTTAGTTGTTGTTGTAACACTTGGTAAGGATGAAAAGAAAATAATCTCTGGTCCAGAAATTATTTCACGTGGCTTTGTATATGTTCGTGAATCAGAAGCATTAATCGAACGATCCACAGATATTGTACGTATGATTGTTGAACAATCAATTAAAGAATATACAATTGAATGGTCTATGTTGAAACAAAATATTCGTGAATTATTAGGGCAGTTCTTGTACGAAGAAACGAAGAGAAAGCCAATGATTTTACCGATTATTATGGAAGTATAAAGAAGGTCACCTTTACAGGTGATCTTTTTCTTTTTTAACCCTATCGAATGAAATTCATAACTTAAGAAATAATAGTTATATACGAGTGAAAGGGGATGCGATATGACAGAACGTGATCGTTATACAAATGAAGAAAAAGAAGCTGAGCCGAAAGAAGTTCCAAAAGAGGCTTCTATAGTGGAGAAAATTCAGCAACTTGGACAGACAAATGTACCACAAATGAATGAATCGCGTATTCATTGCTTAACAATTGTTGGGCAGGTGGAAGGTCATATTCAGTTGCCACCACAAAATAAAACAACAAAATATGAACACATCATTCCGCAAATTGTCGCGATTGAACAAAATCCAAAAATTGAAGGTTTACTGTTAATATTAAATACAGTTGGGGGTGACGTTGAAGCTGGATTAGCGATTTCTGAAATGGTGGCTTCGCTTTCAAAACCAACTGTATCTCTTGTTTTAGGAGGAGGGCATTCAATCGGTGTACCGATTGCGGTCTCAACTGATTATTCATTTATTGCCGAAACAGCGACGATGACAATTCATCCGATTCGTTTAACAGGTCTTGTTATAGGTGTGCCACAAACATTTGAGTATTTGGATAAAATGCAAGAAAGAGTCATTCGATTTGTGACAAAGCATTCGAAAGTAACGGAAGATCGTTTTAAAGAGCTTATGTTTGCAAAAGGGAATTTGACGCGAGATATTGGGACGAATGTAATAGGTGGAGATGCAGTGAAATATGGTCTTATAGATGGTGTCGGTGGTATTGGTAGCGCACTTCGAAAATTAAACGAATTAATTGATGAACGCAAGGATAATAGTACAGAAGGGACAATGCTACAATGATTTTATATACAATTATGCCAGAGCAACTTGTGTATCCGGCCGATTATTCACAATGCGAAAGCCAAAAAGTTGTGAATATAAATGGCGTGGAATTAGTGGTTTCTGAGGAGGATAATCAATGTTACTCTATTGTACGTGTATTAAGTACGAATCCGTCTCACTACCTAGAGTTTGAGCCTGGACAGAAAATTACCTTTTAGCAAAAAGAAGGATTTTGTTTAGGAGCTATGGTATAATATAAAAAACAAGACGGTTGAGCAGCCATGAGTAGGCTGCTTTCTTCTGTTTATTTAACATTTTACAAGAAGTGTAAAAATAGAAGATATAAAGACCTGAAAAATAGAGAGAAAGACATGTAAGTAGAGCTTTTTTATAAGAAAGTTGTACTTAATTTTTAGAACACGAGGTGAAGAAATGGCAAAACAAAAGCAAAGAGGGACGAAGGCTAAGGCAAGACGTACGATAAAGCCAACTTTGTATTATGAAATCGTCGGGTTGACTCTTTTTGCACTTTCGATTATTACGATTTTACAGCTAGGTGTTGTAGGGAAATCGTTTGTGTTATTTTTTCGCTTCTTCTTTGGTGAGTGGTACATAATTGGTGTGTTAGGTGTAATAGCTTTATCTGTTGCGTTTGTAATAAAGCGGGGATGGCCCAACCTTTTAAATAAACGGCTAATAGGTGTTTATTTAATTGTACTAGCAATATTAATGTTTAGTCATATTACATTATTTAACCTGCTTACGAAAGATGGAGCTGTGCAAAATACTTCTGTAATTGTTAGTACAAAAGATTACTTCTTCCTTGAAATGAAAAAGGGCCCGGATAGTGTTCATTTAGGTGGTGGTATGTTCGGTGCACTGATGTTCGCAACGTGCTACTTCTTATTTGACGAAGTAGGGGCATATATCATTGGAATTATTTTAGTTATTCTTGGAATACTTTGTATAACAAATAAACATATTGGAGAAGTACTTGCTCCGGTAGGGAGAATTCTTAGAAGTCAGTTTCAAGTAATGCAAGGGGATTATAAAGATTGGAAATCTCAAAGGGTCGCCGAGCAAACTGAAAAGAAAAAAACAACAAGAAGCAAGAGGCGTGAACGTGTTGCTGAACAAGAAGAAGCTATTGAGCCAGTAGAAGAAATAGAAATTGGTCCACCAATTATTTCGAATTTTACTGAGAATTATCCAGTACGTGAAGAGACGGAAAAGCAGATAGAAGAAAATGATTTAATCACTCCTCCGTTTATTGAAGAGGCAGTTCCGCCTGCGCCAGAAGAACAACCTCACAAGAAACGAGGAGAAAAAATCGTTGAATCGCTAGAAGGTGAAACGAAAGCACCTCCTATGCAATTTTCTAATGTGGAAAATAAAGATTATAAGCTTCCTTCGCTGGATATATTAAAGTTTCCCCAAAATAAGCAAGTTACAAATGAAAATGCGGAAATTTATGAAAATGCTCGTAAATTGGAACGTACATTCCAAAGTTTTGGTGTGAAAGCGAAAGTAACAAAAGTACATAGAGGTCCTGCAGTTACGAAATATGAAGTGTATCCTGATATGGGAGTAAAGGTAAGTAAAATTGTTAGTTTAAGTGATGATTTAGCGCTTGCTTTAGCAGCGAAAGACATTCGTATTGAAGCACCTATTCCCGGGAAATCAGCTGTAGGGATTGAGGTTCCGAATTCAGAAGTTTCTATGGTAACGCTGAGAGAAGTTCTTGATTCAAAGGCGAATAACCACCCAGAAGAGAAGTTATTAATCGGTCTTGGACGTGATGTTACAGGAGAGGCTGTATTGGCACGTTTAAATAAAATGCCCCATTTATTAGTAGCTGGTGCGACTGGTAGTGGAAAGAGTGTATGTATTAATGGAATTATTGTAAGTATTTTAATGCGTGCAAAACCGCATGAAGTAAAATTAATGATGATTGATCCGAAAATGGTAGAGTTAAATGTATATAACGGTGTTCCGCACTTATTAACACCAGTCGTAACTGATCCGAAAAAAGCATCACAGGCTTTGAAGAAAGTTGTGAGTGAAATGGAGCGTCGTTATGAATTATTCGCGCATAGCGGTACGCGTAACATTGAAGGATATAATGATTATATTAAAGAACATAATAGCCAATCGGAAGCGAAACAACCTGAATTACCATATATTGTAGTAATTGTGGACGAGTTAGCTGATTTAATGATGGTTGCTTCTTCGGATGTAGAAGATGCGATTATGCGTTTAGCGCAAATGGCACGTGCTGCTGGTATTCATTTAATTATTGCAACTCAGCGCCCGTCAGTTGATGTTATCACAGGTGTTATTAAAGCGAATATTCCATCGCGTATTGCATTTGCTGTATCTTCCCAAATAGATTCTCGAACGATTCTTGACGGTGGTGGTGCAGAAAAGTTGCTAGGTCGTGGAGATATGTTATTCATACCAATTGGTGCATCGAAACCTGTTCGTGTACAAGGGGCGTTTTTATCAGATGATGAAGTTGAGAGAGTCGTAGAATCTGTTATTGCCCAGCAAAAAGCGCAATATCAAGAGGATATGATTCCACAAGATGTTCCTGAAACAAAGCAGGAAGTAGAAGATGAATTATACGATGAAGCGGTTCAGCTTGTAGTAGAAATGCAAACAGCATCTGTTTCTATGTTACAACGTAGATTTAGAGTAGGATATACGCGAGCAGCTCGTTTAATTGATGCCATGGAAATGAATGGTGTAGTAGGTCCTTATGAAGGTAGTAAACCAAGGGGAGTACTCATTAAAGATGTGCAAGAAAAAAGTTCTTAAAAAAAGCCTAATTGTTTTTACAATTAGGCTTTTTTATATGCTGTTTTTGTTATATACTATAGTCATTGACGAAGAAAGGGCTTACATCTTTAATGGTCCTTTAGAATACGAATGCTTATCGTTTTGGTTTTCAAAACGTTCGATATTTAATGTAGAAAAATGTTGAATTCTGTTGACACATATGGGAGCAAGTGGTAAGATTACTTCGAAAAGAATCACTGCCTCATATAATCTTGGAGATAAGGTCCATAAGTTTCTACCTGGCAACCATGAATTGCTAGACTATGAGGGGAAAAGTGTGTAACAAAGGATGTAAGGAATCTTTGTGCCGAACTTTTTCTCTATATGAGAAATGTTTATGGTACAAAGTTTTTTTTATGGAATAAAGTGTGAAAATTTCATCTTGAAAAATTATTAATATTTATTCGACAATTACGCTTATTTTTAGTATTTAGTAATTTATACTATGTTGTAAGTTGAAAAAAGAGAAAAGAAGTCTTACATCAGAGGTCGAATAATTGAAATGCGGGGGGAGTCTTATGTCAGTAAAATCCGATAGTCGTCACCTATATTTGCGGGTGATTGATCACATCAAAGGAAAAATTAAAGATGGGGCTTACAAAGAAAAACAAAAGTTACCTTCAGAGTTTGATCTAGCGAAAGAACTTGGTGTAAGTAGGGCAACTTTAAGGGAAGCACTACGTATTTTAGAAGAAGAAAATGTTGTTATTCGTAGACATGGTGTAGGGACATTTGTAAATGCGAAGCCGTTATTTTCTTCTGGAATAGAGCAACTTTCTAGTATTACAGATATGATTTCTAGTGTGGGGAAAACACCAGGAACAATCTTTTTATCATCATCTACAACAACTTTAACAGAAGAAGAAAAAGAGAAATTTAATTGTGAAGATGCTTTTAGCGCAGTAATGATTGAACGTGTTCGTACAGCGGATGGGGAACCAGTTGTATATTGCATTGATAAACTGGCAAAAGAGATATTACCAGATTTATCGGGATACAATGAGGAATCGCTGCTTACAGTAATACATAATAATACGCACAAGCGTATCACATACGCAGTTGCTCACATTGAACCGATTGGTTATCACCCGAAAATTTCACCGATTTTAGAATGTGAACCTGAAACGGCACTGCTAGTTTTAAAACAAATGCACTATGATCAAAATGATGAGCCAATCTTATATTCTATTAATTACTTTAGAGCTGATAAGTTTAGCTTCCACGTATTAAGAAAACGTATGTAGGGAAGTTCCTTTTTAGGGAGGTGACAGCAAGAAGTAAGGGACAGCAGCGTATGAATCATTAGACAAAACATTTCAGGAGGGGTTTCTAGTATGAAGAAAAAAACAGGTCTTTTATTATCGTTAACGTTAGCAGCAAGTACAGTGTTAGGTGCATGTGGTAACTCGGATAAAGCGGACAGTGACAAAAAAGGGGATAAAGAGTTTAAGGTTGGTATGGTTACAGATGTTGGGGGCGTTGATGACAAATCATTTAACCAATCAGCTTGGGAAGGTTTAACAAAATTCGGTAAAGACAACGATTTAAAGAAAAATGAAGGATATCGTTACCTTCAATCAAGTAAAGATGCTGATTACATTCCAAATTTAACGAAATTTGCGAAAGATAATTATAACACAACATTTGGTATTGGATACTTAATGGAAAAATCAATTGAAAAGGTGGCTGAACAGTATCCAAAAGAGCAATTTGCGATTGTAGATACTGTTGTAAAGAAGCCAAACGTAACAAGTATTACATTTAAAGACCATGAAGGTTCATTCCTAGTTGGAGCTGTAGCAGCGATGACAACAAAATCAAATAAAGTTGGTTTTGTTGGTGGTGTGAAGAGTCCATTAATTACAAAATTCGAATCAGGTTTTAAAGCTGGTGCAAAAGCAGTAAATCCAAATATCGAAATTGTATCACAATATGCTGATGCATTTGATAAGCCAGAAAAAGGATCTGTATTAGCTTCAGCAATGTACGGTCAAGGCGTTGACGTAATTTACCATGCTTCAGGTGCAACTGGTAACGGTGTATTCACAGAAGCGAAAAACCGTAAGAAAAAAGGTGAAAATGTTTGGGTAATCGGTGTTGACCGTGACCAAAATCAAGAAGGCATGCCTGAAAACGTAACTTTAACTTCAATGGTAAAACGTGTTGATGTTGCAGTAGCAAAAGTAGCGCAAGAAGCGAAAGATGGTAAGTTAAAAGGCGGTAAAGTAGAAGAGTTCGGCTTAAAAGATGATGGCGTTGGTATCGCGAAAACAACTGATAATGTGAAAAAAGTAAACCCAGAAATTTTAACAAAAATAGAAGAGTTTGAGAAGAAAATCACTGCTGGTGAAATTAAAGTACCTGCAACTGACGAAGAATATAAAGCATATGAAGCTTCTCTAAAGAAATAATGATAGAGAAATAGCAAAGGTTAGTTCTTAGAACTAACCTTTGTATATATAAAAATACTTTTAATAGAGTGTAATTGGGGAGTGTTCCCTGCTAGAAGGAGGAACAAAATGGAATACGTAATTGAGATGAACAATATTACAAAAGTATTCCCAGGTATTGTAGCGAATGACGATATTACGCTGCAAGTAAAACAGGGAGAGATACACGCTTTACTTGGAGAAAATGGTGCAGGGAAATCAACGTTGATGAATGTACTGTTCGGTTTGTATCAACCAGAACAGGGCGAAATTAAAATTAAAGGAACCCCTGTAAAAATTACAAATCCGAATATAGCAAATGACCTTGGAATTGGGATGGTCCATCAGCACTTTATGCTTGTTCATAATTTTACAGTTACAGAGAATATCATTCTTGGAAATGAGCCGAAGAGAAAAGGGAAAATAGCTGTTGAAGAGGCTGCAAAAGAAATTAAACAATTATCTGAACAGTACGGTTTAGCTGTTGATCCAAATGCAAAGATTGAAGATATTTCGGTTGGGATGCAGCAAAGGGTTGAAATATTAAAGACGCTTTATCGTGGTGCGGAGATTTTAATATTCGATGAACCGACTGCAGTGTTAACTCCTCAAGAAATTCATGAGTTGATTCAAATTATGAAAAAGCTTGTGCAAGAAGGAAAATCTATCATTCTTATTACACATAAATTAAAAGAAATTATGGAAGTTTGCGATCGTTGCACAATTATTCGTAAAGGTAAAGGAATTGGTACAGTTGACGTTGCGAAAATGGATGAACATAAACTTGCAGAATTAATGGTCGGACGTCAAGTGAATTTTAAAACAGAAAAAATAGGGGCCAAACCGAAAGAGGAGGTTCTGTCTGTTGCGAATCTTGTCGTTCATGATGCACGCCAATTACCTGCTGTAAAAGGCCTTGACTTAACTGTTCGTGCAGGAGAAATCGTTGGTATTGCAGGGATTGATGGAAATGGTCAAAGTGAATTAATAGAGGCGATTACTGGTTTACGAAAAGTTGAGTCAGGTTCTATTGCAATTAAAGGAAAAGAAATAACGAATTGGCCTGTTCGAAGAATTACAGAGGAAGGAATTGGTCATATTCCAGAAGACCGTCATAAACACGGGCTAGTTCTTGATTTTTCTGTTAAAGACAATATAGTTTTGCAAACATACTATAAAAATCCATTTTCAAAGAAGGGGATTTTAAATTTTAGCAAAATCACAGAGAAAGCAAAGGCGCTTATTGAACAGTTTGATGTACGTACGCCTAGCGAACAAACATTAGCGCGTGCTCTATCAGGTGGAAATCAGCAGAAAGCTATCATTGCACGTGAAGTAGATCGTAATCCAGATTTATTAATTGCAGCACAGCCAACACGTGGTTTAGATGTAGGTGCGATTGAATTTATTCATAAAAAATTAATCGAGCAGAGAGATAATGGGAAAGCAGTATTACTTCTATCGCTAGAACTGGATGAAATTTTAAATGTAAGTGATCGAGTTGCTGTTATATATGAAGGTAAAATTGTAGCAATTGTCGATGCGAAAGAAACAAATGAACAACAGCTTGGTTTGTTGATGGCTGGCGGAACGGAGAAAGAGAAGGTGAATACAAATGGCTAAAAAATTTTTAACGGAGCGAACAATTAACATTTTAGTTCCTGTATTATCCGTTATTTTTGGTTTACTTGTTGGTGCCATTGTAATGTTAGTTAGTGGATATGATCCAATTGTTGGGTATGCAGCGCTTTGGGAAGGAATGGTTGGAAATCCGCAGGCTATCGGTGAGACGCTACGTACGATGATTCCACTCGTGTTAGCTGGTCTGTCTGTTGCATTTGCGTTTCGTACAGGTCTCTTTAATATTGGGGTAGAAGGACAATTATTAGTTGGATGGCTTGCCGCTGTCTGGTTTGGATATGCAGTATCGTTACCAGCATTTTTGCATATTCCGTTATCTATTTTAGTAGCCGCGATTGCCGGTGGTTTATGGGGATTTATACCTGGATATTTAAAAGGAAAGCTTAAAGTAAATGAAGTAATTGTCACAATTATGATGAACTACATTGCACTTTATGTTACGTATGATCTTATTAAACGTTTTATACATGAAGGTAATGAGAAATCTTATGATGTACAAGCGAGTGCTTCATTAGCTTCTGATTGGCTATCTTCACTGACAGATGGATCTCGTTTGCACTGGGGAATTGTTGTAGCTATTTTAATTGCTATTGTAATGTGGTTCGTATTAGATAGAACTACGTTAGGATATGAGTTGAAATCGGTTGGTTTTAACCAAAATGCATCGCAATATGCAGGGATGAAAGTCTCTCGTAATGTTGTATTATCAATGACAATTGCTGGCGCTTTTGCTGGAATTGGTGGGGCAATGGAAGGTCTAGGAACATTCCAAAGTATGACGGCAATGACATCGTTTACTGGTATTGGATTCGATGGGATTGCGGTAGCTCTTCTTGGAGGAAATAATCCGTTTGGTATATTATTATCGGCTTTACTGTTCGGTGGTTTGAAAAGTGCAGCCCCGCAAATGAATTTTGAAGCAGATGTACCTTCTGAGTTAATTAATGTTATTATCGCATGTATTATTTTCTTTGTTGCTTGCAGTTATGTTTTACGCTGGGCACTTACACGCATGAGCAAGGAGGAGAAATAAATGAGCTTTATAGATATTTTAGCCATTCTTGTGACTGGTACGTTATATACGGCAGCGCCACTTATTTTTACGGCGTTAGGTGGAGTGTTCAGTGAACGTTCTGGGGTTGTAAATATAGCCTTAGAAGGTTTAATGTTATTTGGTGCATTTACTGGTATCGTTACAACGTTATTAATGGGTGATACGTGGGGAGCAATGACTCCTTGGATTGCACTATTATTTGCAGCTATTGGTAGTGGGTTATTTGCACTTCTTCACGCAGTAGCGTCCATTACATTCCGCGCGGATCAAGTAGTAAGCGGGGTAGCGATTAACTTTTTGGCTCTCGGTTTAACAGTATTTGCGATTAAGAAAATCTTTGGTAAAGGACAGACTGATTTTATTCAATACCGAATTGAAAAAATCGATGTTCCAGGACTTTCGGATATTCCGGTAATCGGGAAAATCTTTTTCTCAAATGTACCGTTAACATCGTATATTGCCATTATTTTAGCATTTGTTGTTTGGTACATTATTTATAAAACACCGTTCGGTCTTCGTCTTCGTGCTGTTGGTGAACATCCAATGGCAGCAGATACGATGGGGATTAATGTATATAAAATGCGTTATATTGCAGTTTGTATATCTGGAATGTTTGCAGGAGTGGGTGGTGCGGTCTTCGCAATGTCGATTTCTGGTAACTTCTCAGGTGCTACAATTACTGGACAAGGTTTCTTAGCACTAGCAGCTATGATCTTTGGTAAATGGAATCCACTTGGTGCTCTTGGAGCAGCGCTGTTCTTCGGATTTGCTCAATCACTTGGGATAACAGGTGGTACAATTCCTATATTAAAAGAAATTCCAAGTGTATTCTTAACGATATTACCGTATGTATTTACAATATTAGCACTCGTTGGTTTTGTAGGCCGATCTGAAGCTCCGAAAGCATTAGGAACGCCTTATGAAAAAGGAAAACGATGAGTATTTAGAAAGTATAAAAAAAGCTCGCACATTAGTGCGGGCTTTTTTACATAGAATATATTTAATACGGAATTTTACTATGTTCCTTACATATTAAAGTTTTTAGAAAGACTCAAATGTAAGCATAATAAGGAAGAAAAGTTGATTTTTTATTTCTAAAAACTGTATATTGAAGAGGAATATTCCTACATACGTAAAGGAGGGCTATTAATGAAACTAATGGAACAGCAACTGCATGAATTAGGTGGCTTGCGAGTACATATTATTCCGACTGATAAATATAAAACAAATACCTTTGTATTTCGTTTTAAAGCACCTTTAAATGAGGAGACGGTGACAGAGCGTGCCTTATTGCCATACGTATTGCAAAGTGCGACAGAAAAACTGCCTTCTGTAATTCGTCTTCGTCAATATTTAGAAGAATTATATGGATCTTCTTTAGCGGTAGATGTAAGTAAAAAAGGGGAAGACCATATCATCTCTATTTATGTAGACATTGCAAATGAATCATATTTACGCGATGCACCACCGTTATTTGAAAAAGCGCTTTCTATGTTATCTGATATTGTTTTACATCCAGCAACAGAAGGGGACGGTTTTTTAGCTTCTATTGTAGAAAGTGAGAAACGAGCACTCTTGCAACGAATTGAAGCTACTTATGATGATAAAATGCGTTATGCAAACGAGCGTTTAATTGCAGAAATGTGCAAAGTAGAACCATATCGCTTAAGTGCAAATGGGAAAAAAGAAAGTGTTGCTTCTATTACAAATGAAAGTTTGTATCAATATTATCAAAAAGTGTTAGCTGAAGATGAGATGGATTTATATATCATTGGTGATATTTCAGAAGATGCTGTGGAGCTTGTAAATAAGTATTTTTCGATTTCACCTCGCGCTATGAAAGAGAGAAATGTACTTCTTCATAAACGAAATAATGAAGAAAAAGAAATTGTTGAAAAACAAGAACTAAAGCAAAGTAAATTAAATATCGGCTATCGCACATTCATTACGTATAAAGATGAAGATTATTTTGCATTACAATTGTTTAACGGATTATTTGGAGGGTTTTCTCATTCGAAGTTATTCGTAAATGTCCGTGAAAAAAATAGTTTAGCGTACTATGCAGCATCGAGATTTGAAAGTCATAAAGGTTTGCTCTTTGTTATGTCTGGAATTGAAGCGAAGAACTTTGAAAAAGCTGTTGAAATTATTAAAGAACAGATGAAAGCAATGCAAAGTGGTGATTTTTCAGAGGAAGAGATTCAGCAAACGAAAAGTGTAATTCAAAATCAAATCTTAGAGGCAATTGATACACCACGTGGTTTTGTTGAAATGCTTTATCACGGGGTGATTTCAGAGCGTACGCGTCCAGTTGAAGAATGGCTAACGGGCATAGAAAGCGTGACGAAAGAAGAGATTGTGAAAGTTGCTAATAATATTGAACTAGATACAATTTACTTTTTACATGGAACGGAGGGAGAATAAATGGAGAAAATTGTGTATGAGCAATTAAAAGAGACGCTATATTATGAAAAACTTCCGAATGGATTAGACGTATATATCTTACCGAAACAAGGCTTCAACAAAACATTTGCAACATTTACGACGAAGTACGGTTCTGTTGATAATACATTTGTACCGCTTGGAAAAGAAGACATGACTCGTGTACCAGATGGAATTGCTCATTTCCTTGAGCATAAATTGTTTGAAAAAGAGGATCATGACGCGTTTCAATTGTTTAGTAAACAAGGTGCTTCAGCGAACGCTTTTACATCTTTTACAAGAACCGCTTATCTCTTTTCCTGTACATCAAATGTAGAGAGAAATTTAAATACGTTGTTAGACTTTGTACAAGAACCGTATTTCTCTGAAAAAACGGTTGAAAAAGAAAAAGGTATTATCGGTCAAGAAATTCAAATGTACCAAGATAACCCAGACTGGCGTTTATACTTTGGGTTAATCGATAGTTTGTTTGTGAAACATCCAATTAAAATTGATATTGCAGGGACGATTGATTCTATTAGTAAGATTACAAAAGACCTACTGTATGAATGTTATGAGACTTTTTACCATCCGAGCAACATGTTATTATTTGTTGTTGGAGCGATTGATCCTGAAAAAACAATGGATTTAGTTCGTGAAAATCAAGCGAAAAAAGATTACGAAAATCAACCAGAAATCGTTCGCTCTTTTGAAGAGGAACCAGAAGAAGTAAATGAAAAGAAAAAGATTATTTCAATGCCTGTTCAAACTCCAAAATGTTTAGTTGGTATTAAGGCAACGAATTTAAAAGAAAAAGGGCAAGCTCTGTTAAAACAAGAAATTGCACTTACATTACTTTTAGATTATTTATTTGGAAAAGGGTCAGTTCATTACGAATCTTTATATAATGAAGGTCTTATTGATGATTCGTTCTCGTATGACTATACAGAAGAAAATAACTTCGGTTTTGCAATGGTTGGTGGAGATACGAAGCACCCTGATGAATTGGCAGAGCGATTAAAAGGTATTTTACTACAAACGAATTATGATCAGTTAGATGAGACTGCGCTGGAAAGGGTGAAGAAAAAGAAAATTGGTGGATTTTTACGATCGTTGAATTCACCTGAATATATTGCAAATCAGTTTACACGATATGCGTTTAATGAATCTAGTTTATTTGATGCTCTTACAGTGTTAGAAGGATTAACTGTTCAAGACCTACAACAAGCAGCAAAAACATTATTAATTGAAGAGAAAATGAGTGTCTGCCAAGTGTTACCAAAAAAATGAAGTAATATGTGAATAAAAAACGCAGTATCTATATCCCTCATCTAACGTTTGGTTATTGCCAAATGGTAAGATGAGGGTATTATTTATTTATACATAAAAAGATAAGAGAGGGAATTTATGAAAAAGTATGCATTAGTAACTGGAGGAAGCGGAGGGATTGGCTCTGCTATTTCGAAGCAGTTAATCGAGGATGGTTATACAGTCTATATTCATTACAATAAAAGCGAAGAGAAGATAAGGGGGTTACAAAAGGAGTTTGATGCAGTGATTCCTGTGCAAGCAAATTTAGCTTCTATCGATGGAGCAGAGAAATTGTGGGGACAAATCGAACATCCTATTGATGTTATTGTATACGCAGCTGGAAAGAGTATATTTGGATTAGTAACAGATGTTACGAATGAAGAATTAGATTATATGGTGGAGCTTCAAGTGAAGAGTGTATATAGACTTTTATCGATGGCGCTTCCACCGATGATCGGGCGGAGAAGTGGTAATGTTGTTGTTATTTCATCCATTTGGGGGCAAATAGGAGCGTCTTGTGAGGTGCTGTACTCAATGGTGAAAGGTGCACAAAATTCATATGTGAAGGCTTTAGCGAAAGAAGTTTCTCTAAGTGGATTGCGCGTTAATGCGGTAGCGCCAGGTGCGATCGAAACAGAAATGTTAAATGTATTTTCAGAAGATGATAAAAATGAAATTGCTGAAGATATTCCATTAGGTAGAATAGGACTACCCGAAGAGGTAGCAAAAACAGTCTCCTTCCTCGTTTCGCCAGGAGCTTCTTATATTACGGGGCAAATTATCGGAGTGAATGGCGGTTGGCATTGCTAAAAAATTCTTACATAAAAAACAAGAAATTGTACAAATTAAGCATGATTCTATTACTAAAATAGTGAGGTGCTTAAACATGTCAGTGTTAGATAATTTTGATCAGTGGAAGAGCTTTTTAGGAGAACGTTTAGAACAAGCGGGGGGAAAAGGGCTTGATGGTGGTGCCGTATCAGATATGGCATTTCGTGTTGGTGATTATTTAGCAAATGAAGTAGAAGCGCGCAACGATCAAGAAAAATTATTGTCTGAGCTTTGGAAAGTTGCTGATGAACAAGAGCAACATACAATTGCAAATTTAATGGTGAAGTTTGTACAACATAAGTAAAAGTAGAGAGGAGCTTCTCCTCTCTACTTTTTTTGTATAGTAATTAGGAGGAATAGATTATACATTTAGCTTCCCTATTAAGGCGAAATCATATAATATAGTACGTAGGTGTAAAGTAAGCGTAGGGGAGTGATCTTGGATGATTGAATGGTATTTTGAATATGAAATACATAAAAACCGACCTGGCTTACTTGGTGACGTTTCTTCGTTAATCGGTATGCTTGGCATCAATATTGTCACAATTAATGGTGTAGATAATGCACGACGTGGACTTTTGCTTATGTGTGATAATCAAGAACAAATCTCTAGACTTGAATCAATTTTAAATACGATGGATAATATAACGGTAACGAAATATCGTCCGCCAAAGCTTAGAGATAAGCTAGCAGTTAGACATGGTAGGTACATACAACGAGATGCAGATGATAAGAAAACATTTCGATTTGTGCGTGATGAATTAGGATTGCTTGTAGACTTTATGGCGGAGATAATGAAAAAAGAAGGTCATAAATTAATTGGGATACGAGGAATGCCTCGTGTCGGAAAAACAGAATCTATTGTTGCCGCAAGTGTTTGTGCAAATAAGAGATGGTTATTCGTATCATCTACTCTCATTAAGCAAACTGTTCGTAGCCAATTGATTGAAGATGAGTATAGCGACGATAATATTTTCATACTAGATGGAATTGTGTCGACAAAGCGTGCAAATGAAAGACACTGGCAGCTCGTTCGTGAAATCATGAGATTGCCTGCAACGAAAGTTGTGGAACATCCGGATGTGTTTGTGAGTCAGTCAGAATACACATTGGATGATTTTGATTATATTATCGAATTGCGTAACGATTATGATGAAGAAATTCAATATAATTTAGTAGATGAAATTGAGCAAGGTACGCAAAACAATTTCTCTATGTTCGACTTTTAAAGAAATATTGAGGTGTTAGTAGTGACGGAATTAGGACAAAAGCTGACAGAAGCAAGAGAAGCGAAAGGCTTATCTATTGATCAGCTGCATGAGATTACAAAAATTCAAAAACGCCATTTAGTAGCGATTGAAGAAGGCAATTATGATGTGTTGCCAGGAGCTTTTTATGCGCGTGCATTCATTAAACAATATGCAGATGCTGTTGGATTAAATGGAGAGGAACTGCTTGTGGAATATCAGAGTACGATACCACAGTCTGAAAAACGTGAAGTTCCACAAGTATCAACTGGACAAAAAACACAAGAAACAATGCAAAAATCTTCATCATGGCCAATTGCGGATCATATGCCCAAAATTTTGATTGCGTTGTTAGTAATCGCGTTTGGAGTGGTAGTCTGGTTTGTTATTCAAGCGTTAACTGGAAAAGATGATAGGCAAGTTCCAAATGCTCAAAGTGAGAAAATTGAGGTTCAAAAAGCAAAAAATTCTCCGTTAGATACGAAGAAAGATGAAGCGAAAGCGGAAGAACCAAAGAAAGAAGAACCAAAGAAAGAAGAACCAAAAAAAGAAGAGCCAAAGAAAGAGGAACAAAAAGGACAGCCAGCTGGTGAGAATGAAATTAAGTTAGTTGGAACCGATAAGATAACATCTACTTTGGAAATTCATAATAATAAAGCGTTAGAATTGGAAATTACAACAAAAGACGCAAGTTATATAGGTATTAAAAATGAGGCAGGAAATGATATCTTTAGCGGTACTTTACAGGCAGGCCAGACCCAAAAATATGATTTATCAACAGCGAAAGAGGTAAACCTTAACATAGGAAGTGCACCGAATGTTGAATTTAAATTGAATGGCCAAGTCGTTACATTCCCATTGAATCCGGAAGAGAATTATCATCAGAAATTCTTGATTAAAAACCAAGGGATAGGGCAAGCTGCGCAATAACAGTCATCGCTTCGATGACTTTTTTCAATGAACAAATGTTTTTGACATGATGGAGGAATAGCTGTGAATTTACCAAATAAAATTACAATATCTAGAATCTTCTTAATTCCAATTTTTATGGTAATTATGTTAGCGCCCTTTGAGTGGGGCTCATTTATAATTGGTGATGTAGAGTTACCAATTCAACATTTAGTAGGGGCACTTATCTTTATTATTGCTTCGGCTACAGATTGGATTGATGGACATTATGCAAGAAAGTATAATCTTGTAACGAATTTAGGGAAATTCCTTGACCCGTTAGCAGATAAATTACTTGTTTCGGCAGCACTTATCACATTGGTAGAAATGCAATATGTACCTGCTTGGATCGTTATTGTAATTATAAGCCGTGAGTTTGCAGTAACAGGTTTACGCCTTGTACTTGCTGGGACAGGGGAAGTAGTTGCAGCAAATCAGCTAGGGAAAATTAAGACATGGACACAAATTATTGCGATTGCAGCATACTTATTACATGATGTACCGTTAAATCTACTTCATATTCCAGTTGCAGATATTTTCATATGGATTGCATTATTCTTTACAGTTATTTCAGGATGGGATTATTTCTGGAAAAATAAAGATGCTTTTGTAAACTCAAAATAGAAGTTTATGGGGGAATTGGGATGAATGCTGAAATTATTGCGGTTGGAACGGAATTATTACTTGGACAAATTGCAAATACAAATGCCCAGTTTTTATCTGAAAAGTTAGCTTCAATCGGAATTGACGTGTACTACCATACTGTTGTTGGGGATAATAACAAGCGATTACAGAAGGCAATTGAATTGGCTGAAGAACGAGCTGATATGCTCATTTTTACAGGTGGATTAGGACCGACAAAAGATGATTTAACGAAAGAAACAATAGCGTCTAGTTTAGATGAAGAGCTTGTGTATGATGAAAAGGCATTAACATCGATAAGCGATTATTTTAAGCGTACAGGCCGTGAATTTACGGAGAATAATAAAAAGCAGGCGCTCGTTTTAAATGGATCGACTGTATTTGCGAATGATCACGGTATGGCGCCTGGTATGGGGTTAAATAAGAACGGAAAAGTTTATATTTTATTACCAGGACCACCAAAAGAAATGAAGCCGATGTATATAAGTTACGTAGAGCCTTTTTTATGTAAGTTTACAACGGGGGAAAATATTTATTCTCGTGTTCTTCGTTTTTTTGGTATTGGGGAATCTCAATTAGAGGTGAAAGTTCAAGATTTAATTGATGGACAAACGAACCCAACCATTGCACCACTTGCAAATGATGGAGAAGTGACATTACGTTTAACTGCCAAACATCATGATGCTGATGAGGCGGAGAAACTGATTCAGCATGTGGAAGATTTGATTTTAGAAAGAGTAGGAGAATTTTTCTACGGATATGACCAAGATTTCCTTCATTACAAGGCAATAAGGCTATTGAAGGAAAAAGGGTTAACTTTAGCGTGTGCAGAAAGTTTAACAGGTGGTCTTTTTGGAAATCAAGTAACAGAAAATGCTGGTGTTTCGTCTGTATTTAAAGGCGGTGTCATTTGTTATCAAAATGATGTGAAGCAACAAATTTTACATGTACCTGAAGAAGTGTTACGTACTGATGGTGCGGTTAGTAAACAGTGTGCTCGCTATCTTGCTGAAAATGTAAAGGAACTGTTAAAAGCAGATATTGGAATTAGTTTCACTGGGGTGGCAGGACCGGATGCTTCAGAGCATAAAGAACCAGGAACAGTATTTATTGGATTGGTGATTAAAGATGAACCAGCTGTAGTCTTCTCGCTTAATTTAAGTGGAAGTCGTCAACAAATTAGAGAACGCTCTACAAAATATGGATTTTATCATTTATTTAAAAAGCTAGAAGAGATATAAATTTCTTCTAGTTTTTTTTGTTGGAAAACCTAGTTTTATTCGATATAAAATAAAAAACGAATAAATGTTCGATTTTTGTTGGCAAATTGAATTGAAAATAGGTATAATAAGATTAGCAATTTAGTTAAGGAGGAATTTTGAATGAGCGATCGTCAAGCGGCATTAGATATGGCGTTAAAACAAATAGAGAAGCAATTCGGTAAAGGTTCAATTATGAAATTAGGAGAACAAGCGGAGCGTAGAATTTCTACAATTTCAAGTGGTTCTTTAGCACTTGATGTGGCACTAGGGGTAGGCGGATACCCACGTGGCCGTGTTATTGAAATTTATGGACCTGAAAGTTCAGGTAAAACAACAGTTTCATTACACGCAATCGCGGAAGTACAGCGTCAAGGTGGACAAGCAGCGTTCATTGATGCGGAGCATGCAATGGATCCTGTATATGCACAAAAATTAGGTGTTAACATAGATGAATTACTATTATCACAGCCTGATACAGGGGAGCAAGGACTAGAAATCGCAGAAGCACTTGTACGAAGTGGAGCGGTTGATATTATCGTAATTGACTCTGTGGCAGCTCTTGTACCGAAAGCTGAGATCGAAGGGGACATGGGTGACTCTCACGTTGGTTTACAAGCACGTTTAATGTCACAAGCACTTCGTAAACTTTCAGGTGCAATCAACAAATCAAAAACAATCGCAATCTTTATCAACCAAATTCGTGAAAAAGTTGGGGTTATGTTCGGGAACCCAGAAACAACTCCAGGTGGTCGTGCGTTGAAATTCTATTCAACTGTCCGTCTTGAAGTACGTCGTGCTGAGCAGTTAAAGCAAGGTAACGATATTGTTGGTAATAAAACGAAAGTAAAAGTAGTTAAAAATAAAGTAGCACCGCCATTCCGTGTTGCTGAAGTTGATATTATGTACGGAGAAGGTATTTCAAGAGAAGGTGAAATCTTAGATATGGCTTCTGAACTTGATATCGTTCAAAAGAGCGGTGCTTGGTACTCTTATAATGAAGAACGCTTAGGACAAGGTCGTGAAAATTCGAAGCAATTCTTAAAAGAGAATACGGATTTAAGAGAGGAAATTGCCTTCTTTGTTCGTGAACATCACGGAATTGGTGAAAACTCTGGTGTTGAAGACACGGAAGATTCAACTCGTCAAGATTAAAAAATAAAAGACACGTTCCCGTGTCTTTTATTTTTTAATCCACTATGAAAGCGTTATATATAGCTGGAGATAAAATATTTATTCTATCCAAAAGGCTATGTGTAAAGGGGAATATTCATATATTTTAAGTGAATGAATTGGGATTTTCTAAGGTTTTCCAGGATAATATGCCGTCTGTTTTTTAAATCCTTATAAGATTCAGGGCTGAAGGTAAAGAAAGTAAAAGTAGACAACGCTTGACAATGAAAATTGCGATAGATACAATGAGAATGTATATTTTTTCTTATATACGATATACTCTTCTCAAGAAGAGAAGTAATATTCGGAGTAAGACTTAAATCTTGCCGAAATAATAATATGACATTTTAATTGTGAAATGAAGAAAGTCCCTTAAAAAAGCGGGACGACGGTCTTTGCTGTACGTTGTAATTCAATGTACATGCCGACAGTCTTTTTTCATTCATAGCAAGGGGAGGTGAAATCATGAGTAGTACAGTTTGGATACTCATCTCCATTTTGCTTGCAACAGTCGGTGCAGTTGTTGGCTTTTTTGTTCGAAAGTCTATTGCTGAAGCGAAGATTAATGGTGCAGCTAATGAAGCAAAACGTATTCTAGACGAAGCGAATCGTGATGCTGAAGCACTTAAGAAAGAAGCGCTTTTAGAAGCAAAGGATGAAATTCATACACTTCGTACAGAAGCTGAATTAGAAATTCGTGACCGTAGAAGCGAATTACAAAAACAAGAAAATCGTTTAATGCAAAAAGAAGAGAACCTTGATCGTAAAGACGAAACGCTCGATAAGCGCGAGCAACAGTTAGAAAAGAAAGAGGAATCTCTTGTAGCGAAACAACAACAGATTGAAGAGTTGGAAAGCAAAGTGGGAGAGTTAGTTCAAAAGCAACAAACAGAATTAGAGCGCATTTCCAATCTGACCCGCGAACAAGCGAAAGCAATTATTCTTGGTAAAGTGGAAAGTGAAGTTTCTCATGAAATTGCCGTTATGGTAAAAGAAAGTGAAGTTCGCGCGAAAGAAGAAGCGGATAAGAAGGCAAAAGAGATTTTATCTCTTGCAATGCAAAGATGTGCAGCTGATCACGTTGCTGAAACAACCGTTTCGGTTGTAAATCTTCCAAATGACGAAATGAAGGGACGTATTATCGGACGTGAAGGTCGTAACATTCGTACGTTAGAAACGTTAACAGGTATTGACCTTATTATCGATGATACACCAGAAGCGGTAATTCTATCTGGATTTGACCCGATTCGTCGTGAAACAGCTCGTATCGCTCTTGATAAACTAGTACAGGACGGACGTATTCACCCAGCGCGTATTGAAGAGATGGTCGAAAAATCAAGACGTGAAGTGGACGAGTATATTCGTGAAGTCGGAGAGCAAACAACGTTTGAAGTGGGTGTTCATGGCTTACATCCAGATTTAATTAAAATTTTAGGTCGTTTAAAATACCGTACAAGTTACGGACAAAACGTCTTAAAACACTCTATGGAAGTTGCATACTTAACTGGACTTATGGCAGCGGAGCTTGGTGAGGATGAAAAACTAGCAAGACGTGCTGGTCTATTACATGATATCGGAAAAGC
This sequence comes from Bacillus sp. FSL R12-0074, assembly GCF_038005725.1. Classification (NCBI taxonomy): domain Bacteria; kingdom Bacillati; phylum Bacillota; class Bacilli; order Caryophanales; family Bacillaceae; genus Bacillus; species Bacillus sp. FSL R12-0074. The sequence goes on along the minus strand of NZ_JBBOTR010000001.1, from coordinate 3,687,465 downwards.
AATCGATCATGAAGTAGAAGGTAGCCACGTTGAAATTGGTGTTGAACTCGCAACGAAATATAAAGAGCATCCTGTTGTAATAAACAGTATCGCATCTCACCATGGTGACACAGAACCAACTTCTATCATTGCAGTTCTAGTTGCTGCAGCAGATGCATTATCAGCTGCAAGACCGGGAGCTCGTAGTGAAACGCTTGAGAATTACATTCGTCGTCTTGAAAAGTTAGAAGAAATTTCAGAGTCTTATGAAGGCGTAGAAAAATCTTTCGCAATTCAAGCAGGACGTGAAGTTCGTATTCTGGTAAAACCAGATACAATTGATGATTTAGAAGCTCATCGTTTAGCTCGTGATATTCGAAAACGTATTGAAAATGAACTGGATTATCCAGGACATATTAAAGTAACTGTTATTCGTGAAACACGTGCAGTGGAATACGCAAAATAAAGTGGTGAAACACCACTTTATTTTTTTGTGTTGGAATTGGGTAAAATAAAGAAAATTATTTATGAGCAGTATGCAAGTGAAAGAAACTTATAATAGATAAATTGTAACTGTTGTAAGGAAATAGCTTTAAGGTTATAGTATGGTAATAAAAAATGTAGTACATAGAAAGGGTAAGACATATGAGAATATTATTTGTTGGGGATGTAGTAGGATCTCCTGGTAGAGACATGATTCAACAGTACGTACCGGCATTAAAGAAGAAATATACACCGACAGTAACAATTATTAATGGAGAAAATGCTGCGGGTGGACGTGGAATTACGGAAAAAATATATCGAAACTTTTTAGAGTGCGGGGCACAAGCGGTTACGCTTGGAAACCACGCTTGGGATAACCGTGAAGTATTTGAATTTATCGATGATGCAAAATATCTTGCAAGACCAGCTAACTTCCCGGAAGGAACGCCAGGAAAAGGGCTTATCTTTGTAAATTGTAATGGAACAGAAGTTGCAGTTATTAACTTACAAGGACGTACTTTCCTTCCTCCAATTGATTGTCCATTCCGTAAAGTGGATGAGTTAATCAGTATTGCAAAAAAACGTACAAACATTATCTTTGTTGATTTTCATGCTGAAACAACAAGTGAGAAGCAGGCGTTAGGTTGGTATGTAGACGGTCGTGCTACAGCGGTAGTAGGTACACATACACACGTTCCTACAGCTGATAATCGTATTTTACCAAGCGGAACAGCTTATATTACAGATGTTGGTATGACAGGCCCATATGATGGGATTTTAGGTATGGATCGCGAAGCGGTATTGAAGAAGTTTTTAACGAACTTACCAGTGCGTTTTGAAGTGACGAATGGTAGAACACAATTAAGTGCAGTGTTAATTGATGTGGATCCTAATACAGGGAAAGCAAAGAAAATTGAGCGCATTTTAATTAATGATGACCAGCCATTTTTTGACTGATTTTTAACTAAAAGTTAGAGAATTCGTTATATTTTAATTTTTTAGAAAAATTACAGAAATTTAGCAGGAATACGTGCCATTCCTCGTGAATATAAGTTAAAGTGAAATAATTGCTATTACTTTTTATAGAAACGAGGAGGAAACGCGGAATGGAAATATTAAAAGTTAAAGCAACGTCGGTCCCTAATTCTGTAGCTGGTGCACTTGCAGGTGTTATTCGCGAACGCGGAACAGCAGAAATTCAAGCTATTGGTGCAGGTGCATTGAACCAAGCGGTAAAGGCAGTAGCAATTGCAAGAGGATTTGTAGCGCCTAGCGGTTTGGACTTGATTTGTATCCCAGCGTTTACAGATATTATGATTGATGGTGAAGAGCGTACAGCGATAAAATTAATTGTAGAACCTCGTTAAGTTGAAACAACCTGTTTGCATGTATGCAAACAGGTTGTTTTTGTAATGGAGGAATGAAAATGAAAATTTTTGATGCACATTGCGATGTACTCTTTCAGTTATGGAGTGCAAAGGGAAAAAAAGACTTTCAAAACGATTCACAATTACATATTACATTTGAACAATTAATGAAAAGAAAAGGAAGTATACAATGCTTTGCTATATATATACCAGAAACAGTAGCGTATGAAAAGCGTTTTGAAGTTGCGCTGCAAATGATAGATATTTTTCATAATGAAATTCTATCGCTACCAGGAATGAAGTTTATTCAGACAAAAAACGATATTAACATGCTAAAACAGGACGAGATTGGAGCATTATTAACATTAGAAGGGTGCGAAGCAATTGGAAAAGAAGCGATGAAATTACGTTTGTTTTATCGCTTAGGTGTACGTTCCTTTGGATTGACATGGAACTATGCCAATCTGTTAGCTGATGGAGCGCTAGAGGCACGTGGAGCAGGTTTAACTACATTTGGTAGACAAGTTGTACAAGAACTTAATACGTTACATTTATGGACCGATGTGTCTCACTTAAATGAAAGAAGCTTTTGGGATGTTATTGAAATTGCTAAAAACCCAATTGCATCTCATTCAAACTGTTATCAACTTTGTGGGCATCCACGCAATTTAACCGATGAACAAATAAGAGCCCTTATAAAGAAAAATAGCATTATTGGTATTACTTTCGTACCGCAGTTTTTAACGAATGAAAGACAAGCGAATATAGCAGATATATTAAGGCATGTGGAATATATTTGTTCATTAGGTGGAGAAAAAAATATAGGATTCGGTTCTGATTTTGATGGGATTTTAGAAACTGTTGTAGGTGTAGAAGTATATAGGGATTATGAAAATATAATTAATCAACTGTGTAAAAAGTATAATGAATCAACTGTAGAGCGATTTTTGTATAAAAATTTTGTTGACTGTATAACGTTCTAAAAAATACGTTTTAAAGATTCAGAAAAATTAAAATAAATTCACTTGAATTTATTGATTTTTTTAAGACCTAATACTAGAATGGTAAACGAAATAGCATTATACTAAAGATTCAGGGAAAACAGAAGAGGCATAATTTGCGTCCATTGTAGTTTATTTGCATAAAAAATGCTAAACTAATACTGTAAAAAAATACACTACAATGAATGCAGCCAAAAGGGGTGTAGGAGATGATTAGTCAACTTTCATGGAAAGTTGGAGGCCAACAAGGTGAAGGAATTGAAAGTACAGGGGAAATCTTCTGTATTGCATTAAACCGATTAGGATATTACCTATACGGTTACCGCCACTTCTCATCACGTATTAAAGGCGGCCATACAAATAATAAAATTCGTGTAAGTACAACAGAAGTACGCGCGATCTCAGATGATTTAGATATTTTAATTGCTTTTGATCAAGAAACAATTGATTTTAACTTCCACGAACTACGTCCGGGCGGAATTGTAGTTGCGGATGCGAAATTTAATCCGACAATACCTGATAATACAGATGTAAATCTATATGTGATACCGTTTACAGATATCGCTTCAGAATTAGGCACATCTTTAATGAAAAATATGGTTGCTGTTGGGGCATCTAGTGCGGTATTAGGATTAGACGAAACAGCTTATTTAGAGGTTGTTGAAGAAATCTTTGGTCGTAAAGGAGAGCAAGTCGTTCAAAAGAATATGGAAGCAATTAAACGCGGCTCTCAATACATGAAAGAATTGCTTGGTGAGAAAGTAAACATGATGCAACTTGAAAAAGCTGACGGTAAGAAACGCATGTTTATGATTGGAAACGACGCAATCGCATTTGGTGCGGTAACTGGTGGCGCTCGCTTTATGTCTGCATATCCAATCACACCTGCATCTGAAATTATGGAATATTTAATTAAAAAGTTACCGAAAGTCGGCGGAACAGTAATCCAAACTGAGGATGAAATCGCAGCTTGTACAATGGCGATCGGTGCAAACTACGCTGGTGTTCGTACATTAACAGCATCTGCTGGTCCTGGTCTTTCTTTAATGATGGAAGCAATTGGTTTAGCAGGTATTACTGAAACACCGCTAGTTATCATTGATACACAACGCGGTGGTCCAAGTACGGGCTTACCAACAAAACAAGAGCAGTCTGACTTAATGGCTATGATTTACGGAACACATGGTGAAATTCCAAAAATCGTAATGGCGCCAAGTACAGTTGAAGAAGCTTTCTATGATATTGTAGAAGCGTTCAACTTAGCAGAAGAATATCAAGTGCCTGTTATTTTCTTAACAGATTTACAGCTTTCTTTAGGAAAGCAAACAGTAGAACCACTTAAGTTAGATAAAGTGGAAATTCGTCGTGGTAAGCTTGATTTAGAAGTAGAATTACCAGAACGTGAAAATAAAGCATACTTCAAGCGTTATGAAGTAACAGAAGATGGAATTTCACCACGTGTTTTACCTGGTATGAAAAATGGTATTCACCATGTTACAGGTGTAGAACATGATGAAACGGGTAAACCATCTGAATCAGCGTTAAATCGTAAAGATCAAATGGACAAACGTTTCCGTAAAATGGCGAATTTACAGTTTAATACCCCTATTTACAAAAATGCTAAGCATGATGACGCAGACGTATTGTTAGTAGGCTTTAACTCAACTCGTGGTGCAATCGAAGAGGCAATGCAGCGTTTAGAACAAGAAGGAATGAAAGTAAACCATGCCCATGTGCGTTTAATTCATCCGTTCCCAACAGCTGAAATCGATCCACTTGTGAAAAAAGCGAAGCGTGTTGTAGTAGTAGAAAACAATGCAACTGGTCAGCTTGCTAACATTATGAAAATGAATCTTGGCAATGGTGAGAAAATTTCTAGTCTTTTAAAATACGATGGAAATCCATTCTTGCCGAAAGAGATTTACAACGAATGTAAAAAAGGGGTTGTATTAAATGGCAACATTTAAGGACTTTCGTAACAGTGTAAAACCAAACTGGTGCCCAGGTTGCGGAGACTTCTCGGTGCAGGCTGCGATTCAGCGTGCGGCAGCTAACGTTGGTTTAAATCCAGATGAGCTAGCTGTTATTTCTGGTATCGGCTGTTCCGGTCGTATTTCAGGATATATTAATTCATATGGTTTGCATAGTATTCACGGACGTGCTCTTCCGATTGCACAAGGTGTGAAAATGGCAAATCGTGATTTAACAGTTATTGCATCCGGTGGTGACGGTGATGGTTTTGCGATTGGTATGGGACATACAATCCATTCTATTCGTCGTAACATTGATATTACGTACATCGTAATGGATAACCAAATTTACGGATTAACAAAAGGTCAAACTTCACCACGTAGTGAAGCTGGATTTAAAACGAAAAGTACACCACAAGGTTCAATTGAACCATCACTAAATGTTATGGAAATGGCTTTAACAGCTGGTGCGACATTTGTGGCGCAAAGCTTTTCAAGTGATTTAAAAGAATTAACGCAAATTATTGAAGCTGGTATTAACCATAAAGGCTTTTCATTAATTAATGTATTTAGTCCATGTGTTACTTACAATAAAGTAAATACTTATGATTGGTTTAAAGAGAATTTAACGAAACTAAGTACAGTAGAAGGATATGATCCATCTAACCGCATGATGGCTATGCAAACATTAATGGAAAAGAACGGGTTAGTAACAGGTTTAATTTATCAAAACACAAAGCAGCCTTCTTACCAAGAGCTTGTAAAAGACTATAGTGAAAAACCTTTAGTGCAAGCTGATTTGAATATGGATCAGAAAATGTTTGATGAGCTTGTTGCTGAATTTATGTAATGATCGGAGAGAAGGTTGCCGCTTGGTAACCTTCTTTTTGAGTGAATAAAAATAATTAATAGATTTGTTTACTTAGAAAATTCAGAATGATAAAATAATATATAAATCGTTGTATAAAAATAGCATGTTCAATAACTGTGAAATGAAATATAGGATAAGAAGCCTTCTTCGTTAAAGTTGGCTAAAGGCTCTATACTATGATAATGTGTATAGGGATAAAGCAATATACTTTTGGGTAGGACAAGATGAAATAATAAAAAGGGAATGTCTATTTGTGTGGGGAAGACTTCATTCTTACGGATGATTAGATCGATTACTCAAGTTTCAAAGGGCAAGTTATCTCTCATGCTATCTAACATCATTGAGATGGGTCTAAGCGCATTAAAATGGACTACAGAGTGTGTGTATAGTTAAGGGTGAAAGGAGATTACCGATGAACGAGCAACAACGATTAGCAAGTCGACAAGCAAATTCCTCTACGAAAAAAGAAGAGAAAGATTATAGTAAATACTTTGAAAGTGTATACCAACCACCTTCCTTGAAATTGGCGAAAAAGCGTGGGAAAGAAGAAGTTAAAATTGAAAGAGATTTTGGCCTACCTGAAGAGTTTCGCGATTTTGGCGAAGGAAGAAAGTTTTACATTCGTACATATGGCTGTCAAATGAATGAGCATGATACAGAAGTAATGGCTGGGATTTTTACAACACTTGGATATGAGCCAACTTTTTCAACTGAAGAGGCAGATGTAATTTTATTAAATACTTGTGCAATTCGTGAAAATGCTGAAAATAAAGTGTTCGGTGAACTTGGTCATTTAAAATCATTAAAGCGAAGAAATCCGGATCTTATAATTGGTGTATGTGGTTGTATGTCTCAAGAGGAATCTGTTGTAAATAAAATTATGCAAAAAAATCAGCATGTAGATATGGTGTTTGGTACACACAATATTCATAGATTACCGTATATCCTAAAGGACGCAATGTTCTCAAAAGAGACGGTAGTTGAAGTTTGGTCAAAAGAAGGGGATGTAATTGAAAACCTTCCGAAAGTACGTCGTGGTGATATTAAAGCTTGGGTAAATATTATGTATGGCTGTGATAAGTTTTGTACATATTGTATTGTACCGTATACACGCGGAAAAGAGCGCAGCAGACGTCCAGAAGATATTATTAAAGAAATTCGCCATTTAGCTGCGAACGGTTATAAAGAAATTACGTTACTTGGACAAAACGTAAACGCATACGGTAAAGACTTTGAAGATATACAATATGGTCTTGGCGATTTAATGGATGAACTTCGTAAAATCGATATCGCGCGTATTCGTTTTACAACAAGCCATCCACGTGATTTTGACAATCATTTAATTGATGTTCTTGGAAAAGGTGGTAACCTAGTAGAACATATCCACTTACCGGTTCAATCTGGTAGTACAGATATGCTTAAAATTATGGCGCGTAAATATTCGCGAGAACACTATTTAGAGCTTGTACGAAAAATTAAAGAAACAATTCCGAATGCAGTGCTAACGACTGATATTATCGTTGGTTTCCCTAATGAAACGGATGAGCAGTTTGAAGAGACGATGTCGTTATATCGTGAAGTAGGATTTGATACGGCATTTACATTTATTTATTCTCCGCGTGAAGGTACACCAGCTGCAAAAATGCAAGATAATGTTCCGATGGAAGTGAAGAAAGAGCGATTACAACGCTTAAATACACTAGTGAATGAATATGCAGTTAATAAGAATAAGCGTTATATAGGTCAAATTGTAGAAGTATTAGTTGAGGGAGAAAGTAAGAATAATCCTGAAGTACTTGCGGGATATACACGTACGAATAAACTTGTAAACTTTGTTGCTTCAAAATCTTTAATTGGTCAGCTTGTGAAAGTAAAAATAACGGAAGCAAAAACTTGGTCTCTTAACGGGGAATTGGTTAAGGAGCCGATTGAGGTGAAATAATAGATGAAAGTATATACGAAAGATGAAATTGTTGAGCAAGCGAAAGAATTAGCGAAAATGATCTCTGAAACAGAAGAAGTCGATTTCTTTAAGCGAGCAGAAGCACAAATTCATAAAAATGAAAATGTAAAGCGAGCAATTGATGAAATAAAAGCTTTGCAAAAACAAGCAGTAAACTTGCAACATTATGGGAAATGGGAAGCTTTGAAAAAAGTAGAAGCTGAAATTGATGCACTTCAAGATAAGTTAGATAATATCCCAGTTGTACAGGAGTTTAAATCTTCACAAACGTATGTAAATGACTTACTACAGCTAGTTGCTAGTACCATTTCTAACAATGTAACAGATGAAATATTAGTTTCAACTGGCGGCGATGTGTTGAAGGGTGAAACTGGTGCAGCAGTAGAAAGTAAAAAAGGAAATTGTGGTTGTTAAAGAGATGTCTTATTGACATCTCTTTTTTTAGTGGGTTATATCGGAAATTCTTCTCAAAAAAAAGAATGACACATTCCGCTATTGTCACGCATATGATTAAGTGAATAGTGATTGAGGAGGGTTACGAATGTCCGAATTTAGAGAGATTATTACAAAAGCAGTGGTTGGAAAAGGACGTAAGTATACAAAGTCAACGCATACATGTGAATCGAATAATGAGCCAACAAGTATTTTAGGGTGCTGGGTAATTAACCATTCGTACGAAGCGAGAAAGAATGGAAAACATGTGGAAATTGAAGGTTTCTATGATGTAAACACTTGGTATTCATTTGATGGAAACACAAAGACTGAAGTTGTAACAGAACGTGTTAACTACAATGATGAAGTAAGTATTGGGTATCGTGATAAAAACTTCTCTGGTGACGATTTAGAAATTATCGCTCGTGTAATTCAGCCGCCAAATTGTTTAGAAGCTCTTGTATCGCCAAATGGTAATAAAATTGTTGTGACGGTAGAACGTGAATTTGTAACAGAAGTAGTTGGGGAAACGAAAATTTGTGTAAGTGTAAATCCTGAAGGTTGCGTAGAATCAGACGAGGATTTCCAAGTCGATGATGATGAGTTTGAAGAATTAGATCCGAACTTTATCGTCGATGCAGAAGAAGAGTAAGAGAAAGCTAGGGAGAAGTTCTTCCTAGCTTTTTACAGTACATAAGTGGTTCTGCATGAACATGATTCCTTATGAAATGTGCTATAATGAGGAAAGACTCCTGGAATAGGAGATATGGATGTCCGTGAAGTGTGACATATATGAATATAGATTATTATGTAAGAATTATGGAGGAAAGACATGACGCAATATACGCCTATGATACAGCAATACTTAAAGGTTAAGGCAGACTATCAAGATGCCTTTTTATTTTTCCGATTAGGTGATTTTTATGAAATGTTCTTTGAAGATGCGGTTAAAGCAGCTCATGAACTTGAAATTACATTAACGAGCCGAGATGGTGGTAGTAGTGAACGTATACCGATGTGTGGTGTACCGCATCATGCAGCTAAAAATTATATTGAACAACTTGTTGAAAAAGGATATAAAGTAGCTGTTTGTGAGCAAGTGGAAGACCCAAAAACAGCTAAAGGTGTAGTACGTCGTGAAGTAGTACAACTAATTACGCCAGGAACGATGATGGAAGGGCGTACAATAGACGAGAAGGAGAATAACTTCTTAGCAGCATTAACACATTTCGAAGATGGATCTTATGCGCTAGCTTGTAATGACTTAACGACTGGACAAAATACAGTGACGTTATTAACTGGTTCAGTAGAAGATATTTTATTAGAAGTGTATGCGACTGGTTCAAAAGAAATTGTTGTAGATTCTACATTTTCAAAAGATGAATTAAATAAGTTAACTGAAACATTAAAAATGACGATTTCGTATGAAGATGCAACAACTATTCCAGAAGGATTAGAACATCTTGTGAAAAGTGTTTCCCAAGCAAAATTAATTAAAGCAATTGGACGCTTATTTAACTATGTGATAAGAACACAAAAACGTTCGTTAGATCACTTGCAACCAGTAGAAATTTATTACACGAATCAATTTATGAAAATTGATGTGCATTCAAAACGCAATTTAGAGTTAACAGAGACTCTTCGCACGAAGGAAAAGACAGGCTCATTATTATGGCTATTAGACAAAACAAAAACGGCTATGGGTGGGCGTATGTTAAAACAGTGGATGGAACGTCCACTTATCCAGAAAGAAAAAGTTGAAGAGCGTTTAGAAATGGTTGAAACGTTTGTAAATGATTACTTCTTACGTGAAGATTTAAAAGAAAAGTTAAAAGAAGTATATGATTTAGAGCGTTTAGCAGGGAAAGTTGCATTTGGTAATGTAAATGCACGGGACTTATTACAATTAAGACGTTCTTTACTGCAAGTACCAGCTATTTTAGAAGCGATTAGTCTTTTAGATAATGCTTATGCAGCAAGGTTAATTCAAGGTGCAGATCCATGTGAGAGCTTAACTGAATTACTGGGAAGAAGTATTCAAGAAAACCCACCGCTTTCTATTAAAGATGGAGATATTATTAAAGATGGTTATAATGATAAGCTTGATCAATATCGTTACGTTAGTAAAAACGGAAAAACGTGGATTGCTGAGCTTGAAAAACGAGAGCGTGATATTACAGGGGTTAAATCATTAAAAATTGGGTACAACCGTATTTTCGGCTACTATATTGAAGTGACGAAGGCTAATCTTGCAGCACTTCCAGAAGGGCGCTATGAGCGTAAACAAACACTTGCAAATGCAGAGCGTTTCATAACAGATGAGCTAAAAGAAAAAGAAACATTAATCTTAGAAGCAGAAGAGAAAATTGTACAATTAGAATACGATTTATTTACAGCACTTCGCGAAGAAGTAAAAGTATTCATTCCGAAATTACAGCATTTAGCGAAAGTAATTAGTGAACTAGACGTACTGCAAAGCTTTGCGACAGTTAGTGAAGAAGAGCAGTTTGTAAAACCTGTTTTAACAAATAAGCGCGAAATCTTTATTAAAGATGGTCGTCATCCTGTCGTTGAAAAAGTATTGAACGGGAAATTGTATGTACCGAATGATTGTATTATGCCGGAGAAGATGGATGTCTTTTTAATTACAGGACCGAACATGTCTGGTAAAAGTACGTATATGAGACAATTAGCACTTGTTACTGTTATGTCACAAATTGGTTGTTTTGTACCAGCGACAGAAGCAGTATTACCTGTCTTCGATCAAATCTTTACGAGAATTGGTGCAGCGGATGATTTAATCTCAGGTCAAAGTACATTTATGGTTGAAATGTTAGAAGCGAAAAATGCAATTGCAAATGCATCAGAGAGAAGTTTAATTTTATTCGATGAAATTGGACGCGGTACATCTACGTATGATGGTATGGCACTTGCGCAAGCAATCATTGAACATATTCATGACCAAATTGGTGCGAAAACATTATTCTCTACACATTATCATGAATTAACAGTGTTAGAAGAAAGTTTAGACCAACTAAAGAATGTACATGTTTCAGCAATTGAAGAGAATGGAAAAGTAGTTTTCCTTCATAAAATTCAAGATGGAGCGGCTGATAAAAGTTACGGAATTCACGTTGCTCAACTTGCCGAGCTTCCAGAGAGCTTAATTGCTCGCGCGAAAGAAGTGTTAGCACAACTAGAAGGACAGGAAGAAATTGTTATTCCGAAACGAGTAGAAGTGAAAGTGCCAGAAGTCGCTCCAGAACCAGTTGTTGTAAAAGAAGAACCAGCAGAAATACAAGAAAAGAAAGAAGAGACTGAAGAAGATTCACAACTATCTTTCTTTGGAGGAGAACAGTCTTCGAAAAATCAAGACAAGCCTGTGCTAAATCCAAAAGAAACGGCAGTACTTGCGCAAATTAAAAAAATTGATTTACTTGATATGACACCTTTAGAGGCGATGAACGAACTGTATCGCTTGCAGAAAAAGTTAAAGAAAGGATGAGTAAGTAGATGGGGAAAATTCGCAAACTCGATGATCAACTCTCTAACTTAATTGCGGCAGGGGAAGTAGTAGAGCGCCCTGCCTCAGTTGTAAAAGAACTCGTGGAAAATTCCATCGATGCGAATAGTACATCTATTGAAATCCACTTAGAAGAAGCTGGATTATCGAAGATTCGCATCATCGATAATGGAGATGGTATTGCTGAAGAAGATTGTATCGTTGCATTTGAACGACACGCAACGAGTAAAATTAAAGATGAAAATGATTTATTTCGTATAAGAACGCTCGGTTTCCGCGGAGAGGCCCTGCCGAGTATTGCCTCAGTGAGTGAATTAGAATTAATTACGAGCACAGGTGATGCGCCTGGTACACACCTTAGTATTAAAGGTGGAGACATTATAAAACAAGAGAAAACGGCAAGCCGAAAAGGAACAGATATTACTGTACAAAACTTATTTTTTAATACACCAGCGCGTCTTAAATATATGAAAACTATTCATACAGAGCTTGGGAACATTACAGATATCGTGTATCGTATTGCAATGTCACATCCAGAAGTATCGTTAAAACTGTTTCATAATGAAAAGAAATTGCTTCATACATCAGGAAACGGTGATGTAAGACAAGTACTTGCATCGATTTACAGCATTCAAGTTGCGAAGAAGCTTATTCCGATTGAAGCTGAGTCTCTAGACTTTACAATTAAAGGTTATGTAACATTACCAGAAGTAACGAGAGCGTCGCGTAACTATATGTCAACGATTGTAAATGGCCGTTACGTTCGAAATTTCGTATTAATGAAAGCAATTCAGCAAGGATATCATACGTTATTGCCAATCGGACGATACCCAATCGGCTTCTTATCAATTGAAATGGATCCAATGCTTGTTGATGTCAACGTACATCCAGCAAAATTAGAAGTACGCTTTAGTAAAGAACAAGAATTGCTAAAGCTTATCGAAGAAACATTGCAAGCTGCATTCAAAAAAATACAACTCATTCCAGATGCTGGTGTAACAACGAAGAAAAAAGAAAAAGATGAAAGTGTGCAAGAACAGTTCAAGTTTGAGCATACAAAACCGAGAGAATCATCTATGCCTAACATCGTTTTACCAACAGGAATGGATGAGAAACAAGAAAAAACAACGACTGTAAAACAACCAGCACAACTGTGGCAACCGCCGAAGCAAGAATGGCAACCACCACAGTCACTAGTAAGAGAAGAGCAAAGCTGGCAGCCATCCTCTAAGCCGGTAATAGAACAAACGGTTCGAGAGGAAAAGGAATGGACTAGCAACGATGACGATTTTGAATTAGAGGAATTGGAAGAAGAAGTCGGGGAGATAGAAGAGATTGAAATGAACGGTAATGACTTACCGCCGCTTTATCCAATTGGACAGATGCACGGAACATATATTTTCGCTCAAAATGATAATGGGTTATATATGATTGATCAGCACGCAGCGCAGGAACGTATCAATTATGAATATTTCCGTGATAAAGTAGGAAGAGTAGCGCAAGAAGTACAAGAACTACTTGTACCGTACCGTATTGACTTATCTCTTACTGAATTTTTACGTGTCGAAGAGCAGCTGGAAGAACTAAAAAAAGTCGGACTATTTTTAGAGCAGTTTGGCCATCAATCCTTTATCGTTCGTTCGCATCCAACGTGGTTCCCAAAAGGACAAGAAACAGAAATCATTGATGAAATGATGGAGCAAGTCGTAAAACTGAAAAAAGTAGACATAAAAAAACTACGCGAAGAAGCAGCGATTATGATGAGCTGTAAAGCTTCAATTAAAGCAAATCAATATTTAACGAACGATCAAATATTCGCTTTACTCGAAGAACTACGTACAACAACAAATCCATACACATGTCCGCATGGAAGACCGATTCTGGTGCATCATTCTACTTATGAGTTGGAGAAGATGTTTAAGAGGGTTATGTAGGATTAATGTCCAAAGAGAAAAAGTTCATTCCTAGTTATTTGAAACGGTTTGAAAGTGCCTAGTATTATTTATATGTGTTAAAATAAATATGTAATAGCAATGTTCTCTACAGTTATTTTAATAAAATATTGAGAGAAATAAAAAGGAGCGATAGTAACAAGTCGCTCCTTTTTAATATAATTCTTTTGCAACTATATTTTAAAAATTCATTTATAAACTAGAGATAACCTATTTGTAATTTATATGTGCTTCCTCATTTTTTTGTAAGGAAAGGGGTTTTAATTTACAGATTTATCAGAATTATGTAAAGTGTATATAAAACCATAAAATGGGGTGTTCTTTATGTGTACTAGTTTGACATTACAGACAAAAAACGGTCAGCACCTTTTTGCAAGAACGATGGATTTTACATTAGATTTGAATCAAGAAGTAATAATCATTCCTCGACATTACCAGTGGAATAATATAACTGGTGAAATCATTAATACGAAACATGCTACGGTCGGAATGGGGATTAATCATCAAGGAAGGGTCATTATGGCGGACGGAGTAAATGAAGCAGGTATGACATGTGCAACACTCTATTTTCCAGGATTCGCTACTTATAGTAAAAGTATAGATAATAACAAAACGAATTTGGCTCCATTTGATTTTGTGACTTGGAGTCTCACACAATTCAATTCTGTCAAAGAGTTAAAGAAATCTGTAGATAGCATTACCTTTTTGGATATACCATTACCGGATTTAGGACTTACGCCGCCACTACATTGGATTTTAGCGGATAAATGGGGAGATTGCATTGTACTGGAGCCAACAAATGAAGGATTAAAAATGTATGACAACCCACTAGGAGTGATGACGAATAGTCCGGAGTTTAGTTGGCATTTACAAAATTTAAGACAATATATTGGCCTTAAATCGCAGCCATTCGCGCCAACAGAGTGGAGTAATGTACCATTAAGTGCTTTTGGTCAGGGCTCAGGTTCAATGGGACTTCCAGGGGATTTCACCCCGCCATCAAGGTTTGTGCGAGCAGCATATGGCAAACAAAACATTCAAGGTATAGATAGTGAAGAAGAGGGAGTATCGGCCCTTTTTCATATCTTATCAAATTGCGAGGTTCCTAAAGGCGGAGTAATAACAGAAGAAGGTGCATTAGATAATACCATTTATACAAGCGTAATGTGTATGGAGTCCGGAACATATTATTATCATACTTACGATTGTAGACAAATTATAGCCATTCATTTATTTCATGAAAATTTAGATACAGATGAGATTAAAGCCTATCCGTTCCAACGGAAACAAAAAATATTTTATGAAAACTAAGTAGCTTTGAAACAACGCTTAGTAAATTTTCAAATATATATAATAGAGCAATAATGACCTATAAAAAGTAGGAATCGGAAGGAATATAATTGATAATCTAATAAGTAACCCGAATAAATACCCCTTAAGAAAAAATAGACGCAAAATATTCAAGGTATTATATAAATTCAATCCAATGACTCCTACCAGTAAAATTCTGCTGGTAGGGGCAGGGGCATTGGCTAAGAAACTTATTTTTTCATTAAACTAGCTTTTATTTCTTCTAGAAGGCCCATTAAAGTGCTATTAGGTAAAATAAACATGGACGTACTACTCCATTTATAAATAGCAAAGCACAAAAAAGGTGTGGAAAATATCCATACCTTTTTTGTGCTTCTATTATCTATGTATAAAAAAGCGCCGTATATCAGCACTTTTTAAAGGTACGTAAATTGTATAATAAGGATTTCTACATTATTAAACACATAACTATGCATGGCCAAATATAGATTCTTATTTGGTTAATTGTTATAAGGATCTATACGGTTATTTATTTTTATTATTATTAATTTTTTCAGTATATAAAACCTGCTCTTTATAATGCTTTTTAATTGGGAAGCTATGTGTACCAGAGCCGTTTTTGAAAGTTTTATTGATGGGGTTTTTTAGAGGGACTGTTGTAGTTTCAGTAAATTCATATGGGTAATTTATTTTAGATTTATCTTCAAACATGAAAATGCCTCCTTTTTAGGATTTCCTTAATTCTTTACTATAACATGATATGCATATAGATTTTTTTTGGACTAGTTATTTATATAGGTTAATGGAATTTAATTACGTAACTACTGAAATATTTCAAAGGAAAACAATGTGAGAAATATATTATAAGGATTTCTTTTATTTATTAGCGAAGGAAATCTTGCATATATATTCGTTATAGATTGTTTTTATAATGTAATATATATATAGTTTTCCTGATAATATAATGTGGAATGTTATAGTGTTATTAGGTTATTAGGAACATTTAATGTTGTTTCACAACTGAAAGGGAATTGAAAAAAAACTGAAACTTTTCTCATAAAAATTCAATCTTACTTGAAAAATGAAAGGAAAATGAAATTTTTCAAAAGGAATTCTTTGTTAAGATAAAAAGCATACATACAAAAAAGTATTGACATATCTCAAAAGATGTATTTTGAGATATAGTGGGGGAAAAAATGAGATTAGAAAAACAATTAATAAAAAAGATGTATTATGAAACATTCCTAATGGAGAATGAAACACACCCACCTCTTCAAGTACTTGGAGAAGCTTATGTAAACGAAGAAAAAAATGAGATTTCTGATGGATCTTATATTCGTTTTGCACAAGGTGAATTTTATTATCACCATCAAGATTTTGAAGCAGCTATTTTTAAATGGGAGAAAGTTAGTAATGAACTAGCACCATGGGCACAAAAAAATATTGCGGATGCTTACTTCGAACTTAACCAATTATCAGTTGCTGAAAATGTGTATACTTCCATTACTACTGATAACAAAACACTTATGACTGAAATTGTACTGCAATTACTGTCTCTTTACATCGAGCAAAATAATTTTGATTCAGCTTTCGCTGTTATAAAAGAAGCGGTTTCTTTAAATCCCGATTATCCAAACGTCACAACAATTGCCCGTTCCTTTTATGAAGAACAGCAAGATTTTGATAGTGCAGTAGAGCTTGCTGTGAACGAGTTAATTCGAACAGAATCTTATCCGTGGTTTGAGGTTCTAAAAGAATATATCGATAAAGGATTTACTAAAAATATTTCACCAGACTATTTTTATAAAGTATTAGTTACATTAAATAATGTAGATCAAGTACAATTTACGCAAATTGTTTCATCACTTTGGCACAGCTATAAAGATGAACAAAATTACTTATTATGGCTCAACACAATAAATGAATTTTTCATACATATCGAAATACATTCGTCCGATATATGGGACGAAATTTCTTCTCTTTACGAAGAAACATACTTTGAATTAATTCAAGGTCAATATATGCTTAGACAATTACACGATATCATTCCAAACCTGTTAACAAATTGGTTAAAGGTAGTCAATCCCTCTCATGCTGTATTTCCATCTGCAGCAGTATTGGCATGGGATGAGATTTTTCCTTCTAAAATAGATTCAGCGGATATAAAAGATGCAGAAGACCTACTGTCATATTCTATTAATCATGTGAATGGCTTAGAGTATAGTTTACATCTTTTTGAATCTATTACACACTGGGCACAAGAACATGATTTAGAAATGGGTAACCGATTTAGCTGGTTAGTTGGTGAGCTTGCAGATTTAAGAACAAATCGCCTATTAGTAACTGGAACTTCAGGGAACGGAAAAGCTTCATTTATTAACTCTATTTTAGGAGAAAATATATTAGAAAACTCAATCTCAAATGTAGTTGTTTTTAAAAATGACGCTTATACAGAAATTAACGCTATAACAGATTCGGAAATTACAACAACTGAGAATTTCTCTGATTTCCATAACATGATGGCAGTGCATCGTCAAACATATAGAGATAGAGCGTGTGTTGAATTTAAATTACCATGCAGGTTTTTAAGTAAAAATAAACTTACATTCGTTGTTACACCTAGCTTTAATAGGAACAATGACGCGAGAGATGAGGTGTTTGAATATTTAAACTCTGTAGATGAATTACTATTCGTATTGAATACGGATTCACCTTTTACTGACAAAGAACGTGACATTCTATTAAGTATCCAAGAACATACACCAAATCTACAAGTTCATTTCTTATTAAATAAAATTGATAACATTTATAATGAAGCAGAAGCAAAAAGAGTTATACAAGATACGCAAGTGAGAATAAATACATATTTCCCTAATGCAAGAGTTTTCCCTTATTCTTCGTTATATACAAATAGTAAACAACTAAACGATTTAACTGAGTTTATTCATTTTAACTTTAACCATAAAAATATCGATGCAGAACGTACTGAAAAGCTATTGTTTTTCATTAGAAAAACAATTACATATCTTTTGGATAAACGCGTCGAGAGGGAAAATAATCTAGTGGATTCTATTAATTGGAATGAAGATATGTTAGTTAAACTAAATGCTTGTATTAATAACCTTACTGCTTTTGAGAAGGAAAAAATTCATTTAATTACAGAAACATATCGTACAATGAAAAACGAAATTACTAATGATCTTACAGAACATATTCCGAAACTATTGCAGAGTTGTTCCGATTTAATTAGTGAAGAAAGTGATTTTGGGCACATTGATATTGAACTAAATACAGCGATGAATGAAAGGGTGCAACAATACCTAGAACAAACTGTATTACCTAATCTTGCTCGCTCTATGCAGAATTGGATTGCGACTTCTAATAACGAGCTCCTTCAAAGTCAATTGTACTTAGCAGAAACCAGTGAAGGACTTAATTCTTTATTTGGAGAAAATCGAATACAGTTAGAATGTGACTTTAAAGTAATTGATGACTGGCGCAGAGATACTGATAGAATGACAACTAGAATACAAATGGAAGAAGTAAATATTTTACGCCGATTTACGCCAGCACAATTTTTACTGAAAAGTGCCGGTAAATTATTTGGAGTTCTTCCTAAAAATAAAGCTATGCTATATAACAAATACAAACAGTATTTAGAAAATGAAGATTATACCGATGTAACGGCTTCTATTATGAAGAAATTTTTCTTGCAGTTTGAGCTATTTGAAAACACACAAGAGCGGGATATTAATATGTTCTTCAGAAATCCATTTGGCTCGTTGGAACAAGCTGTAAAAAACACTCATTTAGAAATAAAAGAAAAACAAGATAAACTGCATAAAATGAAATCAAACCCTGAAGTTTATCATGATCCTATAACGCTCTTTGAATTGAGATTACGTCAATGTGAAGTAATCTTAAATATAGGTGAGGATAATACCTATACAGATTTAACTTTAGAAACAAGCGTAGAATAAAAGTAAAATATATCAAGTTTTTTATATAAAATTGCATCATGTGTTATAAGAGGGGAAAAGGGAGCAACCGTAATGAGTTGCTCCCTTTCTTTATATAGATTACTTTTCAGTTTCTTTAATTTTAGTTTTTACTTCTCCAGTTTTAATTTTATTACTTTCTGAGAAACGTAATAAATCGCCTTCAATAATTTTGTCAGACATTCGTAACTCATTTTGTGCACGGTTAATCATTTCTTGAGCTTCTTTTTTTGGTAAATCTACAACCTCACCTGTTTCTCGATTATAAAAAGTATGATTTGTATATGCATACTTGTCTGTAACGAAGCTACCATCACGTAAAACAACAAAACCGGTATATTCATCTGAAAACATATCATGACCAAAGCGGATATCTTTCGTAGTATCAATCCCAAGTAAGTTTAGAATAGTAGGTTTCATATCGATTTGTCCCGTAGGCTTTGAAATCGTTTGCCCTTCTGTTTGTCCAGGCATATGAATATATAAAGGTGTACGTTGTAAATTTAAAGTATCAAATTCTGTTATTTGATCTTTTTCTAAAAACTGTGCCATTGCGCGATTATGTTTTTCAGAAATGCCATAATGATCACCATACAACACAATAATAGAATCATCATACATTCCCTCGGCCTTTAAACGCTCAATAAATTTTTTAATTGATTCGTCTAAGTAACGTGCTGTTACGATATAACGATCAAATACGCCATTACCAGAGTTGTATGGTTCAATGAATTTTGTATCTTCATCATACGTAAATGGATAATGGTTCGTTAAAGTAAGGAAACGAGCATAAAAGGGTTGGTCAACAGTTTTTAATATATCTACTGATTGATCAAAGTATTCGATATCTTTTAATCCCCAATTTAAATTTGTTTCGGGCGTAATTTTGTAATCAAGTTCATTATAGTAACGATCATAACCGAGAGCAGAGTACATAATGTTACGATTCCAAAATGTTGCGTTATTCGCATGGAATACAGAAGTGAAATAACCTTGCTGACGTAAAATTTCTGGAGTAGCAGTATAATCATTGTTACCGTGCGTGAAAAATACAGCTCCTCGATTTAATGGATACAGCGACGTATCGATTAGAAATTCAGAATCGGATGTTTTTCCTTGCCCAGTTTGGTGGAAAAAGTTATCGAAGTAATAGCTTTCATTTATGAATTCATTCAAGAATGGTGTAACTTCTTGACCGTTAACTGATGCGCCTATTAAAAAGGTTTGTAGGGATTCAAGAGTGACAACAATTACGTTTTTTCCTTTTGCTGCACCAAACATGTTAGGGTTTGGCTCACTTTGGTTTGCCTTTACATAGTTTTCAGTTTCTTGTAATTTACTACTATCAGCAAGTGCTTTTTGTGATCCTGCTTTTACTTGTAGTGTTAAATCATATACTTGATGAGTGTATAGTCCTAAATTTTTAACAAGCATTACTCGGTCGAATGATCTCGTTAATAGTTCAGGTCGTTCTTTTTCTGCAAGGTGTAGATTCGCAAAAAATACACCAATTGTTAAGAGAAAATATAACAAGCGTGCCGGATGAGTTACACGTCCTGTTTGGAAGACTAGTGCCTTCTTCTTTAACAAAATAAAGAAGAAAATAATGTCTACGAAAGCGAGTATAATTTTATAGTTCAATATTTCTATAATACTGCCGCCTAATTGGCCAAAGTTTGATGTTTGTCCAAGTACTGGTAACGTAACGAAATCACTATAAAAATCATAGAACATTACATTCCCAACAAGTACGATTGTTAATAAGAGATTAATACATAGCGCTATATAATTTCGCTTTTCACCGGTTGCAAATAATGCTAATCCGACAAAAGCTAATGATAGCGAGAGGGCTAATAAACAAAATAAGCTCTTGTGTAGAAGACTCAATTTTTAAATCGAAACTGAATCTTGTAATAAGATATGTTTTTAACCATACTGCTAAAGCAATTATTAAAACAAAGCTTATATTTTGCATTTGTAAATTTATTTTATTCTTCATTTTTACACCTTCTTTATAGAGTTTATTTAACTAAGGTTATATATTATATTTTTATAACTATTAGAGTGTGGTGAACCATTTAGATTATATTTTTCTAAAGGTAATAATTTGAAGTATTCATATATATACAATGGAGAATTTTAAAGCGAAGTAACATACATCTAATTTTTTTAGAAACAGAGCAGAAAAAGTCATAGTCGTAGTAAAAAATACTTATAGACATCCTAACATATTAAACACTACGGCGATGTTACAAAATATCGAACAAATGAAAGTGAAAATGAATAGATGATTTTTAAACTATTGAAATTCAACTAGTTTAAATTTTCAGAAAAGTAAACTTGAAGAAAACGGTTATATTAATTAGTAGAAAACTACATTCTATATAGAATGTAGTTTTTCATGTGTTTTCAATATATCCCGTAAAATCCTGATTCTTTGTGGCTTAATCATCAGCGGGGGAGGGATAATAATTTCGTTAAAGCTATTATTAGATAAGTAAAGTGTTGGTGAAACTTAAAACATTTGACTGGCATCTTAATTAAAAAGTTTAAATACCTGATAAATATTTTCCAACATACAGACCACTTGCAGCTGCTTGAGATAATGAGTGAGTGACGCCTGAACAATCTCCAATTAAAAATAGCCCATTCATACTTGTTTCAAAGTGGTTATTGATTTTTATTGTAGGAGCATAGAACTTTCCATCAATTCCATATAATAAAGTATCTTTATCGATAGGTTCTTGGATAAATTGTTCTAAACGTAATAAAAATTTTTTGAGTCCTTCAATATATAATTGAGGAATTTCTTCATTCAAATCTCCATAATCTCCGTGTAGTGTAGGCTGTATACGATTATGTTTCATGTTGTTCTCCGCTGTAGGTTGTTTCTTTATTAAGTCCTCTAAACGCTGTATAACAATCCGATCTCGTCCTTGGTTAATGCTTTTAATAATTGAACTTGCGTATACATTTGCTTCTTTGAGAGTTGGAAAATAGCGTGGGATAAATAAAGTGAAATTTAAGTTAGAAGTGCCAGTTCCTTGCTCTCGAAAATTTTGACCGTCAGGCATAACTAAACCTTCTTCGTACTTTCGAATAATGCGTCCTTTTGGATTCATACAGTAAGTAGTAGCCGTGAAATGTTCATGCTGATAAGAAAGTTTCGTCTCAAATGTATCTTTTAATATAGAACGTAATTGATGTTCTTTCATCTCTACCCTAATACCTAAATCTATACGGGTTTGCTCCTGTGCAATTTCAAGGGAAGAGCACATTTCTTTTAACCAATCAGCCCCGGAACGTCCTGTTGCAAATACGAGTTGCTTAGATTGAACTATCCCTTGATTTGTAGCTATTCTAAAATGATCTTTCTGCCTTATGATATGCTCTACATCTATATGAAATCGGATATTTATTTTCGTAAGTAAAAATTCGTAGAGCTGCTGAAAAATGTTACTTGAAAGTGTAGTGCCAAGATGCCTTACTTCTGTTGTGAGCATTTGTAAACCACACGCTTCAGCTCTCTTAGTGAGATTTAGATTTTCTGTAGAATATTTTGAAACCGAACTTCCGCCAAACTGACATAGAATTTCATCTACTTCAGCCATGAGTTGTATAAAAGCTTTTTTACCTACTTTTTGCTCAAGTTCGCCACCAAATCCATTTGTATAATTAAATTTCCCTTCAGATTTTCCTAAACCACCAAATCCGAAATATTTATCACATGTAGTACAATTACACACTTTTCCTTGGTCTAAAGGACAATGGCGATCTTTTAGCGCTTTACCTTTATCAAGAATTAAAATCTTTTTGTTACTTTGGGCTAATGAATAAGCCATAAAGATGCTACTTACTCCAGCTCCGATAATTGTAACATCATACATATTCTTTCACCTGCTAACGAATAGTTTGTTTTTTATTTTCTTAGTGTATAACACTTTTATGAAGTTAAGAAATAGCTTTTATTAATAAAGAGGGAGTTTTTGAACTTGATGCTTTCTTAATTTCTCCGAGTGGTGGAGTAAATACAAATGTTTTTATTTGAAGGAAGAAATAGTTTTAAATAATCACTATGTCATATGATTAATAAAATCTTACATATAAAAAACAGACCTTTTAAGTGAAGAGGTCTGCTAATCATTTGAAATAGTTGTTAAGTGCATAAATTTGAAGAGAATTATAGTTTTATTTAGCGAAGACGTGGTTACCGATTACCGCTACTGTTTGACGTGTCGTAATCCATTTGTTTGTTGAAGTTTTTGGATTATAAAAATAAAGCCAATCAGAATGTATTCCATTTGTAGAGATAGCCTCTTCTACTGCCATTTTTGCTTCTGCGCTTGCAGGCTGATTAATTCTACCATCGGTAACAGGAGTAAATGCATATCCGCGTTTAATAGGTTCATAAATAACACCTGTTATTGTATTTGGAAAACCATTTGCATTTACACGATTCAGGATAACTTTCGCCACCGCTACTTTTCCTTTATATGATTCGCCACCTGCCTCAGCAGTAACTAAGCGTGCCATTAAGTCTTTTTCTTTTTCTGAAATACTTGAATTGATTTTTAAATGTTGTCCTGTATAAAGCTTGTTTCCGACTGTATTGTTAATTTGTTTTATAGATTGAACGGTAACATTGTAACGCTTTGCTATAATTTCTAATGAATCTCCCGGCTGTACTTGATAAATAATTTGTCCAGAGATGTTCTTAGGTTTGTCGTTTTGATGAACAGTGACCTCATTTGATTTCATGGATCCTGGAATATGTAACTGTTCACCAATAAAAGTTTGATCTTTTCCTTTATTATTTGCTTGTTTAATAGATTGTATTGAAACTCCATATTGTTTACTGATACCCCAAAGTGTATCATTCTTTTTTACTGTATGAATGGTGGAAGCCTCAGCTACACCTTGATTACATACGAATGTAATTGCTGCCGCAGATAAAGGAATTATATGTTTTATTTTTAATAATTTCATTGTAAATCCTCCCAATAAAAAATTAAGTTTTAACTGTTGAGTAATGTAGTTCAGAGTATATAAGGTATGTATTTGTATTTTAATATAAGTATATTAGCACGTATGGAATAAATAATCATTATAAGTTTTTTATTTATATCATGTAGGACCCAAATATGAAATATTGCATATGAAAGCCCATTGAAGTTCGAGTTGTTGATTACTATAATTTATCTAGTGAAAAGGGATATTAAATTTTTTTAATGCATTGAGATGAGAATATGTGGATGTTTTTAAATTTTACTTATATGCAATATTCCATATTTATGAAATGTTATTTATTAAGTAGCTTATGTTATATTCGATAAGTGTGATATAAAACAGAAAGAGAGAGGAATAAAAATGAGCAATAAGAAGTTTATTTTGAAATTATTCATATGTAGTACTATACTTAGCACATTTGTATTTGCTTTCAATGATAAGCAAGCAGTTGCTGCTAGCGCTGGTAATGGGCTTGAAAACTGGTCAAAATGGATGCAACCTATACCCGATAACGTACCGTTAGCACGAATTTCAATTCCAGGAACACATGATAGTGGAACGTTCAAGTTGCAAAATCCGATAAAGCAAGTATGGGGAATGACGCAAGAATATAATTTTCGTTACCAAATGGATCACGGAGCTAGAATTTTTGATATTAGAGGGCGTTTAACAGATGATAATACGATAGTTCTTCATCATGGGCCATTATATCTTTATGTAACATTGCATGAATTTATAAATGAAGCGAAACAATTTTTAAAAGATAATCCAAGTGAAACGATTATTATGTCTTTAAAAAAAGAGTATGAGGATATGAAAGGGGCAGAAGATTCATTTAGTAGTACGTTTGAAAAAAAATATTTTCTTGATCCTATCTTTTTAAAAACAGAAGGGAATATAAGACTTGGAGATGCTCGAGGGAAAATTGTGCTACTAAAAAGATACAGTGGTAGTAATGAATCTGGAGGATATAATAATTTTTATTGGCCAGATAATGACACGTTTACGACAACTGTAAATCAAAATGTAAATGTAACAGTACAAGATAAATATAAAGTGAGTTATGATGAGAAAGTAACATCTATTAAAGATACTATAAATGAAACGATTAACAACAGTGAAGAGTGTAATCATCTATATATTAATTTTACAAGCTTGTCTTCTGGTGGTACAGCATGGAATAGTCCATATTATTATGCGTCCTACATAAATCCTGAAATTGCAAGCTATATGAAGCAAAAGAATCCTACGAGAGTGGGCTGGGTAATTCAAGATTATATAAATGAAAAATGGTCCCCAATACTTTATCAAGAAGTTATAAGAGCGAATAAGTCACTTGTAAAAGAGTAAAGATTGTCATAGTAAGAAGCGATGAAATACGTCGCTTCTTTTTTGTTTTCTAAAAATTAACATCAAATATAGTTTTACATATCGTACGTTCATGATAGAAAAAAATCGAAACTTAAGCTATAATTACTACATATAAAATTTGTACCTATAAATTTTATATGTAGTAATGAATTTGAATTATTCTAATGAAATGGAGGTATATACTATGAAGTTTCCACATGATTTTTTATTCGGAGCTGCTTCAGCTTCTTATCAAGTAGAAGGTGCATGGAATGAGGATGGAAAAGGTGTTACGAATTGGGATGAGTTTTCAAAAATTCCAGGCAAAACATACGATGGAACAAATGGTGATGTAGCGGTTGATCATTATCATCGATATAAGGAAGATGTTCGTTTAATGGCTGAGATGGGATTGGAATCGTATCGTTTTTCGATTTCTTGGGCGAGAATATTGCCGACTGGAGATGGAGAGGTAAATGAAAAAGGAATTGAATTTTATAATAATTTAATTGATGAATGTTTAAAGTACGGGATTGTACCGTTTGCCACTTTATATCATTGGGATCTACCATTACCGTTAGAAAAAGATGGTGGGTGGACGAATAAACGAACAGCAGAGGCTTTTGTAAAGTATGCAGAAATTTGCTTTAAGGCATTTGGTGATAGAGTGAAACATTGGATTACTTTTAATGAAACAGTAATGTTTTGTGGATTAGGCTATTTAAAAGGTGCACATCCACCAGGAATACAAAATGATGTTCCAAAGTATTTTCAAGCGACTCATTATGTATTTTATGCGCATGCGAAAACAGTTGCGGTGTACAAGCAGCTGAAACAGTATGGGGAGATAGGGATTACACATGTTTTCTTACCTGCTTATAGTGTGGATGATCAAAAAGAAAATATACTAGCAGCAAATCATGCGAATGAATATGAAACGTATTGGTACTACGATCCAGTTTTAAAAGGTGAGTATCCGTCTTATGTTGTACAACAATTAAAGGAAAATGGGTGGACTCCGAATTGGACGGTTGAAGAATTAGAAATCATTAAACAAAATGCCGAAAAAAATGATTTTATCGGCTTGAATTATTATCAGCCAATACGAGTAGAAAGATATGATATGGATATAAAGAGCGAGGAGCATTCTCGAGAAAACTCAACACTTGCTCCAGGTAATCCTTCTTTTGATGGTTTTTATCGAACAGTAAAAATGGATGATAAAACATATACCAAATGGGGTTGGGAAATATCTCCCGAAGGTTTCTTAGATGGATTGCATATGTTGAAAGCGCGTTACGGTGACATAAAGATGTATGTAACGGAAAATGGACTTGGTGATGAAGATCCAATCATTGACGGAGAAATTGTAGATGTTCCGCGAATTAAATTTATTGAAGAGCATTTAAAAGTAATGAAGTGTGCAATTCAAGAGGGAATTAATTTAAAAGGTTATTATGCATGGTCAGTTATTGATTTGTTAAGTTGGTTAAATGGATATAAAAAGCAATATGGCTTTATTTTTGTCGATCATAATGATAACTTAAAACGTAAGAAGAAACTTTCGTTTCATTGGTATAAACATGTGATCGAAACGAGAGGAGAAGAGTTATAACAGATAAAAGAGTATTTTAGGAGAAAGTGTATGAGTGCAAAGTATAAACAAATTGCAGATGTGTTAGAGCAAAACATTCGAGATGGGCTTTTTAATGAAACGAAAAAATTACCTACAGAAGAAGCGTTGATGAATCGATTTGAAGTAAGCCGTAATACGATACGTAAAGTAATTAGTCAACTTGTGAATAGAGGTTATATTTTTCAAGTGCAAGGTAGTGGTATGTTTTTACGTGAAACTTCTGTAACAGATTACATTAATTTAGGAAGTTTACGTGGATTAACGAAAAATCTCGTTTCACAAAATATTGAAACGAAAGTGCTAGAGATTGAAGTAATAGAGGCAAATGAAGAGATAGTAGAACGGATGCAATGTGAGATTGGAACTAGACTATATTTTTTGAAGCGTTTAAGAATTGTAGACGGTAAACCATTCTCTATTGAAGTAAGTTATTTCAAAAAAGATATCATTCCTTATTTGAATGAAGAAATAGCATTAAGTTCTGTATATAGTTATTTCATTGAGGATTTACGATTAAATATTGGCTTTGCCGATAAAGTTATTAGTTGTGAAAAAATAAATAAAGAAAATGCAAAGCTTTTAGAACTAAATGAAGGTGATCCAGCGCTTCTTATTGAAAATACAGTTTATCTTGTAAATGGAACAATTTTCGAGCTATCTCAATCAATGTTTCATTATGAAAAGACCAAACTTTTAAATCGAATTAATTTTAATTGAAAATGAATATAAGTAGCCTTGTAAAAAAGCAACTGGTCCTAAGTGAGCAGTTGCTTTTTATTTTTAAAGTGGATGAGCAAAAAAACACAAAAGTGGTTGGTCCGTTTTTTACAAACTTCTATTATGATAAGAGAAGAAAGGTAGTATTTTATTCATGCTTTAAAATAGACTGGCCTTAGAGAGGTGGAAGACAATGAGTTTTGCGATTTCACTAGTTGTTATTATTGTAGTTGTATCACTGTTTGGGACCGTACTAGTCGCACGAAATGTAGAGGAGAATTACGGTAAGTCTACAAAGAGGAATGTGAAAAACTTATCCGCTATCTATGTCATTCTTCTTTTAGTGCTTCTTGTAGGAGTTACTTGGTATGCGGTCGTTATTTTATAAAGTTTGTATATGATGAAGGAGTTAATATATTGATGAAAAATGAGCGCCACGTTTTAGTTGTTTTCCCGCATCCGGATGATGAGTCGTATTGCGTGGCTGGAACAATTTTGGCTTATACTGAGCAGAAAGTCCCTCTTACTTATGTTTGCTTAACACTTGGTGAAATGGGGAGAGCGATGGGGAATCCACCTTTTGCAACTCGTGAATCTTTATATACAATTAGAGTGAAAGAGTTAAAGCGAGCTACAAATATTTTAGGGATTGAAGATTTACGTATGATGGGATATCGTGATAAAACTCTTGAATTTGAAGAGCCTGGAAAATTAAGAAGCTTGATTCAAAACTGTATTGAAGAATTGGATCCTTCTGTAGTTATTTCTTTCTATCCTGGGTATGCAGTTCATCCGGATCACGATGCAACAGGGGAAGCAGTAGTAGAGGCCTTAGCTAATATTTCGGAAAGTAAACGACCAGCCTTTTATGCTGTAGCTTTTTCGAAAAATCATGAAGACGAAATAGGACCTCCAGATTTTAAAAATGAAGTGAAAAAATATGTTCCGAAAAAATTGGAAGCATTACGAGCACATGCATCACAATTTACAACTAAAGTGGATGAGCTGGAAAGGGAGTATGAAGACGGTATTTCAGGCACAGTTGAGTGGTTAGAAAGAGAACCGTTTTGGATATATTCATTCAAAGATAAAAATATGTGATGCTACATCTGAAGGTGATGAATATGTATTTTGAATATAAGAATCGAAAGATTTTTTACAATATAGAAGGATCGGGT
The DNA here is from genome assembly GCF_038005725.1 of Bacillus sp. FSL R12-0074. Classification (NCBI taxonomy): domain Bacteria; kingdom Bacillati; phylum Bacillota; class Bacilli; order Caryophanales; family Bacillaceae; genus Bacillus; species Bacillus sp. FSL R12-0074. Next base: position 3,658,727 of record NZ_JBBOTR010000001.1, on the reverse strand, counting down.
CCTGTCATATTGTTTTTACACGGTCTTGGAGGAAATTCGAATAATTGGTTATATCAAAGAAAATACTTCAAGAAGACATGGACCGTAATCTCACTCGATTTACCTGGGCATGGGAAATCCGAAGGGATGGAAATTAGTTTTAAAGAATATTCAAATGTTTTATATGAGTTATGTAATCATTTAAAGCTAAAATCAGTAACAATTTGTGGTCTTTCAAAAGGAGCTAGAGTGGGTATCGATTTTGCTATTCAATATCCACGTTTTGTTTCTAGCTTAACTGTTGTAAATGCATTTCCCTATTTAGAACCGGCAGATCGTAAAGAACGACTTGAAGTATATGATTTACTTAGCTTGCAGGATAAAGGGAAAACTTGGGCTGATACGTTATTGAGAGCAATGGGAGTAGAAGATAATGATGCAATTGTCCGAGGATTTCATCAATCCCTACAAACGATTCATCCGACGCATATTCAAAGGCTATTCGCTGAATTAGTTGATTACGATCAAAGACCATACCTCTCTAACATTGCATGTCCTGCATTAATAATACGAGGAGAGAATGATTATTTTGTTCCGGAAAAGTATGTGAGAGAATTTGAAAAACACCTGAGAAACGTGACTTTCGTTGAGTTGAAAAATAGTGGGCACTTGCCTTATTTAGAACAGCCTACTAGCTTTAATGTGACGGTAGAGGCATTTTTAAATCATGCGCTTGATTAATACCATTTTTGCAGTGAATACTGTTATTAATGAGTTCAGGACACCAGCTTGGAGAGGAGGGAACTAAATGGAATGGCAACCGAATCGTGAAGATAAGATACCAGTTTATAAACAAATTGCTGATTACATTGAAAGAGGCATTTCTACCGGTGAATTCCCTTCTGATAGAAAATTACCTTCCGAGCGTATGTTAGCACAGAATTTACAAGTGAACCGGAGTACGGTCGTAGCTGCTTATGAGGAATTGAAATCACTTGGGGTAGTAGAACGGAAAAAAGGAAGCGGCACTCGGGTGAATACAGATATATGGGGTGTGTCACATAAACGAATACCGAACTGGGGTAGGTACGTTGAGGATGGATCGTTCTTACCTAATGTACCACTTGTTCAACAAATTCGAACGGAAACACAAAAAGATGATTTAATCAATTTAGCGAGTGGTGAATTGTCATCAGATTTAATTCCGAGTGATAGATTTCGAACAATTTTGTCGGAGAAAACATTTATGGGAAATCTCGGTTATGACCATCCGCTTGGAAATGAAATGTTGCGAAAAACCATTGCGGCACATGTCGAGCAATATAAACAAATAGAAGCAGATTCAAGCTCTATTCTTATTACATCTGGAGCTCAGCAAGCACTTAATCTTATCGTTCAATGTTTGTTAAAGCCTGGAGATGCGATTGCAATTGAGGATCCCTCCTATTGTTATTCACTTCCGATGTTTAAATCAGCAGGTTTAAAAATATTCCGTTTACCAGTTGATCAGCATGGTATGAATCCAGATGACTTAATCGATTTGCACAAAAAGCATCGCATTCGTATGGTGTTTTTAAATCCGGATTATCAAAATCCAACTGGAACGGTACTTTCATTGGCAAGACGTAAAAAGGTTTTAGAACTATCTTCTGAATTTGGTATACCGATTGTAGAAGATGATCCGTATAGTTTGACTTCTTTTAATGGAGAAGTGAATCCAACATTGAAATCGATGGATCAAAATGGGAATGTTCTTTATGTGAGCTCATTATCAAAAATTGTTGCATCAGGATTACGTATTGGTTGGGTAATTGGCCCCACGCGCGTAATTGAGAGATTGGCAGATGCGAAGCAGCAAGTTGATTTCGGTCATAGTGTATTTACACAGTGGGTAGCGAACCAATTTTTAGAATCTGAGGATTTTCATACGCATATTACGATGCTCCGTGGACAACTGAAACAAAGAAGAGATGAGTTAATTAGAAAGCTTGAAGAAATATTAGGGGACCAGATTGAATTTTTTGTTCCTGAGGGCGGAATACATTTATGGTGCAAAGTGCAAGGAACGTTTGATGAATATCATTTACTAGGTGAATCTATACAAAATGGTGTAGCATTTGTCCCAGGAAGCGTCCTAGGTTCGAAAAGTGAATATATCCGATTTACTTTTGGCAGAGCGAATGTAGAACAAATTCAGCTTGGAGTTACAAGGTTTGCGGAAACATTAAATGAGATTTCATAATAGCGAAGCGTAATATGGAAATGAGGGAAAGAAATGAAGTACGTGACGCTTTTACTTCAAGTAGGCGTGCTATATGTGTTTAGCTTAGCTGGTACGTGGATTCAAGGAGTATTCCATTTGTCGATGCCAGGAAGTTTAATAGGGATGTTAATATTGTTTCTACTCCTTTCTACTCGTATTTTTCCATTAAAGTGGTTTGAGGTAGGGGCAGAAAAGTTAATAGTATTTTTACCGTTATTTCTAATTCCTTCGACAACAGGATTAATGGAATATGGATCTTTTCTTTTAAGTAAGGGGAGTGTTATATTCCTTTTAGTAATTGCAAGTACGGTAGTAACATTGATTGTTTCAGGGTATGTAAGTCAATTATTAGTAACATCAAAAAAATAAAATCGACAAGGTGCACGATTCAAATGGTCTTAATTATTATTACTGTAGTAATTTATTTATTGGCGACAAAGTTATATAAAAAATTTACGTTTCCATTTACGTTACCGGTATTAACAGTTACAGCAATTATGATTTGCTTATTTTTGATATTTGGTATTTCTCATCATGAGTATAAGGAAAATGGGGGAGACATTCTTTCAGGTTTTTTGAGTCCTGCAATTGTAGCGTTAGCCATACCTCTATTTAAAGAGCGAAAGATACTTATGAAAAACTTTTTAGCGATACTAATCGGCGTAGTGATAGGTATAGTGGCTTTAACGAGTATGAATATAGTGATTGGTGGAATTTTAAATATAGATAAGGAACTTATATTAACAACTTTACCACAATTAGCGACAATGCCTATTGCCATTTCATTAGCGGATCAAATTGGTGGCATTCCATCTATGACTTCTAGTTTTGTAGTTGTTGCAGGAATAACAGGTGCTATTATCGGACCGACAGTACTTAAGTTTTTCCGTATAACAAGTACGATTGGAAAAGGAGTGGGGATGGGCTGCGCATCACATATTATTGGTGTGAGCCGTCTAGTGAAAGAAGGAGAGAAAGAGGCAACTATCGGTTCGGTAACGATGATTGTAACAGGGATACTTATTAGTATATTAGTACCTTATGGAGTGAAATTTTTATTTTGAAAATTAATGAATCGTAATAAGGAGTATAACACTACTCATTTTAGAGCGTAATGGAGATGATTAAAATGACAACATGGTTTATAGTTACATTATTTATTTTTGGTGCTCTTAAAGTACTAGTTTCTAGTATGCCAACTTCTGTTGTAGAATCAATTATTAGTAGATTTGAGTTACACCAAAAACTTGATGAGGAAAATACTACTGTAACGGTAGATGGGGAAAGTATAGAAGGAGAAATGAAACTGCAAGTTATTCATGAATTTAATGAGGCTTTATTTTTAGATAAACATTATTTTCCGCCGCAAGGGAATGGTACACCGATAGTCATGGAGACGAAGAAAGGAAAAAGAGAGATTAGATTTTCTATATATAGCTACGAGGAACACGTTGATGTAGTAAAGCAATATAAGAAGAAAGTAGTTGCATATCGTTTGCGATCAAAAAGCCTTCAAAGTCGTTCAGTAGCAGTAACTGAAGATTATGCTTAAGGAGAGACCGTTATTATAACGGTCTCTTTATTTTTGCATCCAAGTATATAATTTACAAATAAGAGAAAAGAAAATGATATATCCAAATAAAGAATAAGCATGATGCCAATTCCCGTTATGTACAAATAAACCTAACCTCTCAGCAACTTGTTCAAAAATACTAGCACAAAGCCCTATTAAAATAATAAATAGAGTTCTAGAAACTGCAGATAATGTTTTTGAAATTTGTATGAAAATGATTGTTAAAATTGGTAGCACAAACAACGTAAAGCCTATGTTAACTGAAAATATAGATGAGAAAGGTCTAACTGGAAAGGAATATATTTGTGTATGCACAAAGAAAGCATCTAAGCAAGTTCCAATAATAGAAGAAAGTAAGACTGTAACTAATAATGCTAAAAAATCATTCTTCTTCTCGAAGGAGGACATTTTTCTTTGCGAGAATTGCGAGTTCAATTTTTTCGAGTGTTTTGCAGTAGTCTTCTGTAATTTGTCCATTTATATTTTCCTCCTTATCAACTAAATAATTTACAACTTGCCAATCGTTAAACCAATCTTCATTTTCAACTTCTTCATGTTTCATATCCCGCCATGCATAGATGAGTGCAGGGCTGTATATACGATACGCGTCACTACGTAACTGGCATTTCTTTATTCGGCGTTTATAAAACTCACGCGAAAAAGATTCATTTACACTAGAAAATAAATGAGGCCAGTAATCTTTTCTTGAGCCTGTATGTGGATGGTGATGGACCCAGTTTATTATTTGAGATGAAATATGTGTATCCCGAAATAACAATGAATACAACCGTTTTCCAAGTGAAATTCGTTCATGCAAAGAAGTGAAATGTTTCATTGTATCACCAAATAGTAATACTTTTTGCTTTTTATCATTTTCGTAAAATGGGAAAAGGATATGATTAAACTGAAAAAAATCAAAGAGTTTAAATCCAATACTATTTAATACAGTCTTTTTAAAGTGTGCATTTTGAATAACTCTTTTTTCTAAGTAGTTTTGTTCATTAACAATAGTTGCGATCGCTAATGTTTTTTTGTTACCTGTTTTCCAAAAATGGTTCCACATTGTTTCCATAAATGTAGAAACATTTAAGTGAGTGAGAAGGTGAAATAGCTTTTTTGATTTTTTTACACTTTGCTCATATAGTAAAAATTGAGGATATACATCTTGGAAAATGAGCCAATTTCCTCTTTCTAAAAAAGAGAAAAATGTAATTTGATCTTTCTCGGATAAAAGCCTCGTATATAAATCTCCCTTTAAATCTGTCATATTCCAGCCACCGTTACGTGATACGATATGCCCAAGTAGTGCCCAATGTATTTCTGGATATTGAATGTAAAATTGGTAGTATGCACGTGTTCTTGTGACGTTATTTTTATTTAGTTCTTTTGTCTGAGCTTTAATTTTATCGATGATAAGTTGCTCTTCTTTCGTTAATTTATATATGGTAACAGAAGAGATGAGATCGCTTTTTTGTTGTAACTCGTTTTTCACGTCGAATAGGGAGAGAGGGAGTGCTTTTGAGAATTCTTTAGACGTATTGTTTGAATTGCTTTGGTACATTCCATTACCTCCCTTTTCTATGAGTTTAAATGTGGTATTGGTTATGAATCATTCCATTTATCCCGCTATTAACGAGCAGTAAGACTCCCATCTCAAAAGTCGGCTAAAGCAAAGAAGTTAGGTGAGGGTGGGGCTGCTCGTAAAAGCCCGATTGATTCAACTAATAATCAGTGGGGATGGACAAAATCCCCACTAATTAAAGTTTCACTTTATTTTATTACGAGTATAAGAAATAAATGAGCGGTGTTTTTTAAACCAGTAATATAGTTATCATTCAAACAGTATAAAGAAAATCTAATTGCTAAGAAGTGAAATGAAAAACAGAAACTATTAAAAAATAGTTTCTGTTTTTTTATTTTGTCAATTAAATGTAACAAACGACGATTATGATTTGAATCAATTGAAAATAATTCAATAACCTTAATAAATACAATTTGAATTGAAATGTATGGTAGGAGGAAAAGGAATGCTTAATAAAATAATTTTAATTACTGGTGGTACAGGTTCGTGGGGACATGAACTTATAAAACAACTATTAGAAAAATCACCGAAAGAAATTAGAGTTTTTTCAAGGAATGAAACGGTTCAGTTTGAAATGCAGCAACAGTTTATAAATGAAGAGAGATTGAAATTTATTATTGGAGATATTCGTGATAAAGAGCAACTAGTATATGCTTGCCAAGGTGTACATTATGTATTTCATCTTGCAGCTTTAAAGCATGTTCCAGTATGTGAATATTATCCTTATGAAGCTATAAAAACAAATATACATGGTACGCAAAATGTAATTGAAGCATCTATCCAGAATCAAGTTGAGAAAGTTATATATGTTTCAACTGATAAAGCGGCCGATCCATCAAATACGTATGGGATGACAAAAGCAATTGGTGAAAAATTAATGGTTCATGCGAATGTGCAAACGAAGAAAACAAAATTCATTTGTGTTCGTGGCGGAAATGTTTTAGGAACGAGTGGAAGTGTGGTACCGCTTTTTAAAAAGCAAATTAAGCAATCTTCAAAAGTAGGGATTACCGATGCAAATATGACTAGATTTTTCTTAACCATTGAAGATGCTGTTGGATTGTTATTTAAAGCAGCATCTGAAGGAAGAGGAGGAGAAATCTTTGTTATGAAAATGCCAGCATGTAAAATAACGGATTTAGCAAGAATATTGATTGAAGATTCGAAAAAAGAAAACGTGAAGATAAAAGAGGTAGGGATAAGACCTGGTGAAAAATTAAGTGAAATGCTTTTATCTGAGGTAGAGAGTAAAACAAGTATTAGTTTTGATCAAAATTATTTTGTGGTACTACCGACTATTCCTTTAGAAGGACTTCAAGAATATTATGCTAGTTATCCGCTTGTGGATGTGAAGAGTTTTAGTTCTCAACAAGACTTACTTACAAAACATGAGGTGAAACAAATGTTAGAAAAAGGAGGGTTTTTACGATGAAAAGAAATGCGAGCCTTTTAATAACTGGTGCAAATGGCTTCACAGGACGTCATGCTTGCCAATATTTTTTAGAGCAGGGCTTTCATGTAATTCCTATGTTTCAAAATCGTTCACATAGAGAAAAAATCGAAAATGGTATTACTTGTGATTTAACAAATAAGAGTGAAGTAATGAAGGTAATTAAACAAATAAAACCAGACTATGTATTGCATTTAGCAGGAAGAAACTCAGTTAATGAGTCTTGGACAGCTTCTCTGGAATATATAGAGATTAACGTAATAGGGACTTTATATTTATTAGAAGCCATTAAGCAGGAAGCCTCGCATTGTAAAACATTAGTTATAGGATCTGCATTGCAAGCAGATAGTATGAAAAACATAAAAGTTTCAAATCCATATAGTTTAAGTAAAACTATGCAAGTCATTATTGCGGAGGCTTGGGGCGGATTAATGGATTCTAATATTATCATTGCAAAGCCCTCAAATTTAATTGGTCCAGGAGTATCGAATGGTGTTTGTTCAATTCTCGCAAAAAAAATGATAGATATAGAATCGGGTAGAAGTAAGGCGATTATTGAAGTAAACAGTTTGAAAGATAGTAGAGACTTTCTAGATGTACGTGATGCAGTTAAAGCGTATCATGTGTTATTACGTGATGGTATAAATGGAAAACAATATAATATTGGATCAGGAGTAAAACGCTCTTTATTAGATGTATTGGAACAATATAAAGGATTAACACAGTTGAATTTTACTATAAAAGAAACAGAGAATAGTGAGAGCGGCTCAAATGAAAGTTTAGTATTAGAGGATATAAAAAAGTTAGGTTGGGTTCCAGAAATCCCATTTCAGCAATCATTAAAAGATGTACTTGAGTATGCGAAGTGTAGTGACATCTGCATTTAATGAAAAATATAAAAGGATGTAAGAAATATATGAATTGTTATGAGACTATAAATAATCAAAATATGCTATCGCTTTCGATTGTTGATACGCTGGATTGGAAAGATGAAGAAGAACATGTTTTGCGCATCTATGAGGCGATAAATACATGTCGAGCATATGTGGAAAAGGTTAATCGAAAACCCAAAACAATATATACAGGAACTAGGCCTGTAATCCAAGTCTTTACTCAGTATGAATGTAGTGAGTATGGAAATGATTTTTATGAACTCATCAAAGATCTTTTGCAAGACATAGGTCTGGAGTTAAAGATGTATATAAATCATAGTAAGTTAATGTACATTTGAAAGATTACTATAAAGCTAGACTTTTAATGATAAAGGTGGATATAAGTTATGAATAAAAAGATTCTCTTTACTGGGGGCGGTACAGCCGGACACGTAATGATTAATATGGTATTGATTCCTAAATTTATGGAAAAAGGATGGGGAGTTGAGTATATTGGATCTCAAAATGGAATTGAAAAAGTATTAGTTCAAAATGTTAAGTACAATAGTATTTCAACGGGGAAGCTCCGGAGATATTGGGATTGGGAGAACTTTAAAGATCCTTTTAAAATTATAAAAGGCTGCTTACAAAGTTATAAATTAATTAAGAAAATAAAGCCTGACGTTATTTTTTCGGCAGGAGGATTTGTTTCAGTTCCTGTAGTAATAGGGGCATGGTTAAATAGTGTACCTATCGTAATACGTGAACCAGATAGCACGTTAGGACTTGCAAATAAAATAGCATTACCTTTTGCTACAAAACTATGCACAACATTCCCTCATACAGGGAAGAATGTAAGTAATGAGAAAAAGGTTTATGTAGGACCAATTGTAAGGGAAGAAATTGAGAGAGGTAACGTATTACGAGGAAGAAGGTATTGTGAATTTCAGCAAGATAAACCGGTATTGTTAATAATGGGTGGGAGTCAAGGTGCTAAGTGGATAAATGATATGGTAAGGAAAAGTTTAGATACATTAATATTAAGTTTTAATATTGTTCATATGTGTGGTAAAGGGAAGGTGGATCCTTCTATCGGAATGGAAGGTTATATGCAATTTGAATATATAGGGGAAGAGTTGCCACATATACTGAATATGGCAAGTGTTGTAGTTTCCAGGGCTGGTTCTACTGCTATTTCTGAATTGTTATTTTTGAAGAAACCGATGTTGCTTATTCCGTTAACTAATGGTTCCAGTAGAGGGGATCAAGTTTTAAATGCTGACTATTTTTCTAGGCAAGGATATGCGGAAGTATTACTTCAAGATAGAATAAGCACCAGTACATTTACAGATGTGGTAAATAAGTTGTATGTAAATAAGGAGAGATATATTCAAAACATGAATGGATATAAGAAAACAAATGATGAGGGAATTCATCAATTAATAGATTTAATAAATGAAGTAGTTAAATAATAAAAAAAGGAAAGAAATTATTTTCTTTCCTTTTTACTATAGTTGTTCAAATTCATTATTACCTATAACGATTACATTCCGTATAGAGTTATATGCATTTTGATTTACTATGGACGAATACCGTTTTCTAACAGCTTAGTAAATGCATTGGCATAAATAGGTTTACTGTAATAGTAACCTTGAATAAACTGACATTTATTTTTTTGAAGGAAATTTACGTGTTCTTTCGTTTCTACGCCTTCAGCAATGACAGACATTCCTAATGTATTTGCTAATGTGATGATTGTTTTAATGATTTCCATCCCATCTTCACACGTTTCAGACATTGTAATAAATTCTCTTGGGATTTTTAACGTATCGATTGGATATAAAGGTAAGTAGGCTAGGGAAGAATAGCCTATACCAAAGTCGTCGATTGAAATGTGAATCCCTAAACTTTTTAGTGTACGCAGTTTTATCAATGTTTCTCTCTCATCCATCATTGCAATTCGTTCTGTTAATTCTAGATCAAGGGAACTTGCTGGTAAGCCTGTAGTTGCTAAAGTAGAAGAAATAGATTTTACAAAGCCTTCTTGTTCAAATTCTTTAGCAGATAAATTTACCCCTATTTTTAAATGCGAATATCCGAGTGCGTGCCAACGTTTCATTTGCTCACAAGCCTGCTGTAATGTCCATTTTCCTATTGGAATAATTTGTAGTGTTTCTTCTGCAATCGGAATAAACTCGTATGGAGAAATAACACCTAATTCAGGATGATTCCACCTGATTAAAGCTTCTGCACCGATAATTTTATTAGATTCACTATCAACTTGAGGTTGATACAAAAGGAACAATTCTTCATTTTGTATTGCGTTTGGTAAATCTTTTTCTAATCGTAATCGTCTTTCGATTTTTTTAGCGATTACATCGTCATAAATAGAGACAGAGTTAAGCTCTTTTGCCTTTGCATCATACATTGCAACATTAGCGTTTTTCAGAAGTGTAGCGGTATCGATTCCGGAATGTGGATAAATGGAGATACCGATACTCAGTGATAAAGTTAATTTATGCTCATGTATGACAAACGGCTTTTCCATGCTTTCAAATAATTGGTTACATAACTCGAATAAGGAATCTTCGTCAGTATAGTTTTCAATTAAGATTGTAAACTCATCACCACCGATTCTTGACAGATGAGTATGTGATGGAAGACATGATTGGAAACGTTTTGCTACTTCTTCTAATATGTAATCACCTGACGAATGTCCAAGTGTATCGTTAATTACTTTAAAGCGATCTAAATCTAAATATAATAATGCAAACTCACTTTGTGTTGTTTGAGCATTTTTTATAAATTTTCTTAACTTCCTATGGAAAAAGGATCGGTTCCCAATTTTCGTTACAGTATCGTGGAATGCTAAATATTTTATTTCTTCTTGTTGTTTTTTTAGTGCGGTAATATCCTTTACCATAATATAGCTTCCTGAAATTTGTCCATCTATCATAATAGGAACGATGGTAACGTATAAAAAATAAGTAAAGCCATCTTTATATTGAGAACTAAGTTGTAAGGATGCTGATTCTTGTTGTTTAACTTTTTCTAATGCAGATATCAGTTTATGTTTATCTGCATCTAAAATAATAGAAAAACATGTCTCACCAAGTAACTCGTTCGTTGGTGCTCCAAGTAGTATGCTTCCTGCTTTATTTACATTTAAGAATATTCCATTTAAATCAATCGTAAAAATGGGATCAGGATGATATTCATATAATGATTTGAATTTTTGTTGTTTCTGAGATAGGGCCTCTGATTTATGGACTAAATCAGAAGTTCTTAAAGTAACTTTTTCTTCTAGTTGAGCATTAAATACTTGTAAACGTTTTGTTAGGGTGTCGTTTTGCATACGCACAATAGAATGGCGAATAAGTACGAAAACAAAAGCGATACAATTTCCTGTAATGAGAGTTGAAGACGATGTTTGTTCTTTTAATGTAAACCCGATTAGTATTGCAACAGCAAGATAGGGAAATACGACTAATACTTTTTTTCCTAGTATAGGGTTTACAATGAAATAATTTTTATGGCTATTATCATCTTCTGAAATAGACCCAGCTATTGCGATAAGCAATATAGGTATTCTATATAAAAGACGTAAAAATGTTATAGTGTCAGTTGATAAATGGGTATTTAAGTAAAAATAAATATAGTTAAAAGTTGCAGAACTAATCAATACAAAAATAAAGATATAAATTTTCCGCTTGGACTTAAAAATTGTTGGGCGGAAAAAGAGACTAACACCTAGTAGAAGAAATAATAGATCTGCAATTGGATATAGAAATGAAAGGAAAATATCTCCGAGTGAAAGTGAGAATATATTTAAATTTGGCTGATTAAATAAATACCATTCTAATGTGAATATGGAAGTAAGTACTATACACATATCACAAATAAAGAAAGCTCTTTCCCATTTAGTGCATTCTTTTAAGATCTTATAGCAGAAAGCGATAAGGCAGAAGAATAGAAAAAACATGTAAAATACATCAGAAATAGTAAAATGATGTATTGGAAGTTCGAAAAAGGTATCTTGATACGTATATACTACTTTTCCTAATAAAAAACTACCAATTGCAATTGTAATACATATCCAAAAAGGATTTGAACTAACTTTTTTAGAGTATATAGAGTAAATTAGCGATATAAATGTAATGACTTCAACGATGAGTGAAGCGAAGCGTACATTGAAATTTGAAAAATTAGTAGGGAACAGAAAGAAAAACATAAAATAGATTGAATAGCATATTAATGTTGTGATTAATATACATAGATGTAAATTTTTATTTAATTTCAAAAAGATCACCTTCTTTAAGTATGTACTATATTCGTAATATCTGTACATAATAATATTACTTAAGGATTGTATCAGATTTCCTTATAAAAAGCATGCTTATAAGGAAAAAAACAAGAGTGCAATAATTCTTGAAAATGAAAAAACACTGCATTTAATGATTTTTAGTGTATCAAGATTTTAGATGGGAATTGTATATTTAGTCATCCAGTATATTTTAAAGGTTTTTTAGTGCTTTGCAAGTGGAGATGCAAATTTGCATATAAAATGATGGGATTTTCTTTCTAGGTGAGTTTTTGATTGTTATAGGCTAGTAAGTAACACCTTTGTATGTATCTATTTTCATACTAATGAGGGATTTCAAAAATGTTTTAAGTATATACAATAAAATATAGTCATTCATTACGTTTTTAGTATGGGAGGAAAAGCATGAAAAATTGGGTGAAGTTTCGAATAGCACGTCCAACAGATAAGTTTGAAGAGGTTATAGCATTCTATGAAAAAGGATTAGGTTTAAAGCGTATAGGTGAATTTTACGGTCATGAAGGTTACGATGGCGTCATGTTTGGACTACCAGATGAAGAATACCATTTAGAATTTACAAGATATATAGATGGGAGCCCATGTCCAGCTCCAACAAAAGATAACTTACTTGTATTTTACATGCGAGAAGATAGTGAAATGAAAAAAGTGAGTAAAAGGCTGCATACAATGGGGTATGGTGAAGTAGAACCAGAAAATCCGTATTGGAAAGAAAAGGGGATAACGATAGAAGATCCGGATGGTTGGAGAATTGTATTGATGAAAATAGAAGAATGAGGTGTGGCGAAACTAGAGGAGAAAGACGTTTCGAGTTTTGATAGTGTAAAATAAAATATATATAAGCTTCCTTGAAGGGGATAAAATCAAGGGGAAGCTTTTTTGTGAATTTATCTAAAAATTAACATTTGATAATTTGTTCTGGAAAGATATGAAATAAGAACGTATATTCTTATGAGTTGATAGTCATGTCTTTAAAGAGGGATATAGAAAAGGGAGGAATTATGAATACATATATCTATATGGTTAGGCATGGTGAATCGCCAAAATTAGAAGGAAATGAAAGAACACGTGGATTAACTGAGAAGGGAATTTTAGATGCTCAAAGAGTAACTGAGATATTAGAAACAGAGGGAATTAATACTTTCATTTCAAGTCCGTATAAGAGGGCTATGTTAACGATAGAAGGGTCAGCGAATCTTCATGAAAAAGAAATATTAGTATATGAAAATCTTAAAGAGTGTAAGTTTTCAAATGAAGATAAAATTATATCGGATAAGGAAGTGTACCCACTTGTAAAGGAGATGTTTTTTAATCCAGAATATGCACTGACGGATGGAGAGTCATATGCGGATTGTCAGCGAAGAGTAGTGAGAGTGTTAAAAGAAATATTAATGAATTTTCAAGGACATAAAATTGTAATTGGTACACATGGGCTTGTAATGACACTAATGATGAACTATTTTGATAATCAATATGGACTTGAATTTTTAATGAATACATCCAAACCGGATATATATAAGCTAGAATTTAAAGAAGAGAAATTAATGAATGTAGAGAGATTATGGAGAGAAGAATGAAATGGGGTATATGGAGTGTGTTTTAAAAATTACTTTTAAAACACACTCTTTTGCATTAAGTTGAGTTTTAAATATTTTCACTAATACGTTCTTTGTTTTTGTTATTTAAAGTATGTAAGAGTTTTTGAAATACCTTAAATGAATGCTGGAATATTGGACTTTGAATAAAAGTGTATAGAAAAGTTACGATAAAAACAGGACCTCCTAGCATGAATCCAATGACTAGTACAAAGCATTCTACAATGATTCGAGCCCGGCTAATAGATAATCCAGTTTTGTCAGAAATGGTAAGCATGAATCCATCGCGGGGTCCAGCACCAATGCCAGCCGCAACGTACATGCCGCCCCCAATTCCTGTAATTGCAATACCAGAAAATAAAATGAGTAAGTTTATCCATAAATAATCACTAGCGTTTGGAAGGATTTTTGATTGTAAGAAAAAGTCCATAATAGGACCGATAAGTAGTGCATTTAAAAATGTGCCCACGTTTATATATTTTCGATCTACTAGTAAAGAGATAAGAACGAGACATAATCCACATATGACACTCCAAGTACCAATTGTCCACCCAAACCGTTGGTAGAGAGCCATATTTAAAACTTCCCAAGGATGTAAACCGAGGAATTTAACTTTGACTGCGAGAGCATTTCCAAGTCCAAAAAAAATTAATCCTAGGAAAAAAAGAAAATAGCGAAAGAGAGTTAGCCTCATCTTTAAAACCTCCCAATATATAATGATGTATATTACATGTTTGAATTTCAATGTACAAATATTATGTCTTTTTATGATTTATTAAAAATGTAAATGGATATATATTTCCACAGTCAAAAAAGTTAAAATATTTCGTTATAAGGATTATAATAGAGAGAGAACTATAAAAGGAGTGAACGAATTTGAAGCAAGAACTTATTGAAAGATTTACGAGATATGTAAAGATTGATACACAATCAAATGAAGAAAGTCATACAGTGCCTACAACACCAGGGCAAATTGAGTTTGGTAAGTTATTAGTGGAAGAGTTGAAAGAGATTGGGTTATCAGAAGTGACGATGGATGAAAATGGTTATGTAATGGCAACACTGCCTGCTAATACAGATAAGGATGTTCCTGTAATCGGCTTTTTAGCTCATTTAGACACAGCAACAGATTTTACAGGGGAAAACGTAAAACCACAAATTCATGAAAATTTTGATGGTAATGCGATTACGTTAAATGAAGAATTAAATGTTGTGTTAACACCTGAACAGTTCCCGGAATTACCATCATATAAAGGACATACAATTATTACAACTGATGGTACAACACTTCTTGGAGCAGATGATAAAGCTGGTCTTACAGAAATCATGGTCGCAATGAATTATTTAATACATAATCCGCAAATTAAGCATGGAAAAATAAGAGTAGCATTTACACCAGATGAAGAGATTGGTCGTGGGCCAGCTCATTTTGATGTAGAAGCGTTTGGTGCATCGTTTGCTTATACGATGGACGGAGGTCCATTAGGTGGTTTAGAATATGAGAGTTTTAACGCTGCAAGCGCCAAATTAACTTTTAGAGGGACAAATACACATCCTGGAACAGCGAAAAACAAAATGCGTAACGCAAGTAAACTCGCTATGGAATTCGATAGACAGTTGCCAGTAGAAGAGGCGCCAGAATATACAGAGGGATATGAAGGGTTTTATCATTTACTCTCTTTAAATGGTGATGTCGAGCAAAGTAAAGCTTACTATATTATTCGAGATTTTGATCGTAATCATTTTGAAGCGCGTAAAAATAACATTAAAGATATTGTGAAAAACATGCAAGAGAAGTACGGTGAAGATGCGATTGTTTTAGAGATGAATGATCAGTACTATAACATGCTTGAAAAAATTGAACCAGTGCGAGAAATTGTTGATATTGCATATGAAGCGATGAAAAGTTTAAATATCGAACCGAACATCCATCCAATTCGTGGTGGAACAGATGGATCACAATTATCGTATATGGGATTACCAACGCCAAATATTTTCACTGGTGGTGAAAACTATCACGGTAAATTTGAGTATGTTTCGGTAGATACTATGGAAAAAGCTGTTCAAGTAATTGTAGAAATCGCAAGACGATTTGAAGAACAAGCTTAAAAAGAGAACCAAGTAGTAATGAAGTGCTACTTGGTTCTTTTCTATAGTAAAAAATACAAAGTGAAACTTGTTACAAGACGTTTGTAAAAGGGGGAAATGTTATGAGTGAAAATCAGTTTCATGGTTATATAGGGACATATACCAAAGCAGAGAGTAAGGGGATTTATAAATTTATACTTGATACGAACATCGGAGAACTTAAAGGGATTGAATTAGCAGCTCATATAGGAAGTCCGACATATGTAACGATTAGTCATAACAACGAGTACCTTTATTCTGTTGCGAAAGATAATGGGTTAGGTGGAATTGCTAGTTTTTCCATTCATAATAAATCCGGTAATCTAAATTCGATTAACATGCAAGTTTTAGAAGGGGTATCGCCGTGCTATGTAAGTGTGAATCGGGAGAATAGTATAGTAGTAGCAGCTAATTATCATAAAGGAACAGTAGAATCCTATTTAGTGAAAAAGGATAATGGAAGTTTAAATGCTGCTACGGTAATTGTAGAACATAAAGGGTCAGGACCAAATAAGGAAAGGCAAGAAAAGGCACATGCTCATTATATAGATTTTACTCCTGATGAAAAATATGTAGTAGCAGTTGATTTAGGAATAGACAAGGTGATTACATATAAAGAAAGTGATGGAGAACTAATAGAAGTTACACGGTTATCTGTAAAACATGGTAGTGGTCCAAGGCATCTTATATTTCATCCAAGTGCGCAGTATGCATATGTTATGACAGAATTAAGTTCAGAGATTATTGTACTTCAATATGATGCAAAGAGTGGCAGTTTTAAAGAAAAACAATACATTTCTACATTACCTGAAGATTTTAGAAAAGATAGTTACGGAAGTGCAATTCACATTTCTTCTGATGGCAAGTTTGTTTACGCAGCAAATAGGGGACATAATAGTATCGCGGTTTTCCGAGTGAATGAGCACAATGGAGAGCTCGCTTTTATTGAAACAGTATCGACAGAAGGGGATTGGCCACGTGATTTTTCTTTAGATCCGGATGGAAAATTTTTAATTGCAGCGAATGAAAGATCTAATACTTTGACTTTATTTGCTAGGGATGAAATGACAGGGGAGCTAACGCTTGTACAGACGGACGTAAATGTTCCAGAGCCAGTATGTGTGAAGTTTTTACATGTGAAAAAATAGATAGGTTTCCCTATCTATTTTTTATTAGGAAATTTTAATATAGCACCCGCCACAAATAAAAAGTCGCGTAAGACTCCCAATTTGTCCAATTTGATGCAAATTCTTTTATTTCATTTTTAGTCGGTTTCTTTTCGGAACCTGTTATAAATTTAATTGCATTATGCAAACCAACATCATCAATTGGAAAAGCTGAAGGGAATCGTAAACAACGCATCAAAACATAGTGAGCTGTCCATGGCCCTATACCGCGAATGCTAGTTAATTGTTTTTCAGCTTGCTTCACATCTTGTATTTGTAATAGAGATTCTTTTGATAATTTACCTTCTGTAATGAGCTGCGCGACGTCAATTAAGTATTCGCACTTTCTTGTAGTCATTTTTAATGTTGCGAGATCTTCTACATCTAAATTTGCTATTACTTCAGGTGATGGGAATATCCAATGTTTTCTACCGTTCCAATCTACATAATCGCCAAAATTTTCGACTAATCTTCTTTTTAGAGTATAGGCATATGTGAGGTTGATTTGTTGACCTAGAATCCCCCAGCATAGTGCTTCAAATAAATCCGGAATTCCCAAAGTACGAAGACCGTAAAATTCTTTAATGGGTTTTTGAAGGAGTGGGTCGTGTTTAGCTAATTTATAGAAGGGAGCTAAATCAGTAGTTAAATCAAACCACTCTTTTACATAGTTAGATACGGCATCGTGTGCCCATTTTTCAGAGACATATGATTCTCCTAAAAAACGTATTTGAATATTACTATCGGCATTCAAACCAATTTCAACTAATGGATTTATGTTTTGAACAGGAATGACTTTATAGATTTTATTGTTTTCAATATGAAACATACATTCATTTTTAGAACGCGATAGATAGCGTAAGTTTTCTTGAAAACTAAATTCTTTTGGAACGACTAAAGACAATATTCCATTACAATCCTCTGTCATATTTACTCCTCCCGAAGCGCTTCTAATTTGAGCAATTCTTTTTTCATTGCTAAACCACCTCTAAAACCGGTAAGTTTACCATTTTTCCCAATAACGCGGTGACAAGGAATAGTGATAAGCAGAGGATTTGCCCCAACGGCAGTCCCAACTGC
The DNA here is from genome assembly GCF_038005725.1 of Bacillus sp. FSL R12-0074. Taxonomy (NCBI): domain Bacteria; kingdom Bacillati; phylum Bacillota; class Bacilli; order Caryophanales; family Bacillaceae; genus Bacillus; species Bacillus sp. FSL R12-0074. The sequence continues at coordinate 3,640,701 of NZ_JBBOTR010000001.1, read as the reverse complement.
ACGTACAGCGTTAGGTTTTTGAATTCTTTCCGCAATCTCTGAATAAGAATGTGTCTCCCCATAAGGAATTTCACGTACCGTATTCCAAACAGCTAATTGAAATGCAGTTCCGTAAACATCGATAGGAATTGTAAAGGTTTCTAGTTTGGTTTCCAAATACTCGATAAGTTCTTTTGTATATGTTTGCAGATAATCTGGATTTTGGATTAATGTATGTTGTGGCAGTTTTTTGCTAGCCCACGTATTTAGTTCTTCAAAAGTTTCATTTTGCGATCCGATGAAGCATAATCCATTTGAAGTAGCTGCAATATGCATACGCCAATGTTTATGAATAAGCAATGTCCAATATATAGTTTTATTTTCATATGGTTTCATTATTTCATACCTCTTTTATTCCGTTCTTTTTTCGATATTCAGTAGGGGTAAATCCTGTCTTCTTTTTAAATAAAGTCGCGAAATACTCCGGATTTTCTATCCCGACATCAGTACTAATTTCCATAATGGGTTGATTTGTATGTGAAAGGTATTCTGTCGCTTTTTTAATTCTGAATTGCTGTATATATTCTATTGGACTAATCCCTACAATTTTCTTGAAAGTGCGTTGTAGATGATAAGGGCTACCATGGCATATTTCTGCGAGTAAGTCGAGGGTTAGCACGTCACAATAATGTTTTTGGATATATTCTTTAATTTGCTCTACCCATTCTTCATTAGGTAAAGTTAGCCCGTTTGGTTTACAACGTTTACACGGACGAAAATTTTCATGTAATGCTTGCTCTGCCTTAAGAAAAATACGTACATTGTTTTTATTCGGTATTCTCGATTTACATGATGGTCGGCAAAAAATACCGGTTGATTTTACAGCGTAAAAGAATTTGTCATCATATGTGGAGTCATTATGAATAATTGCTTGCCAATACTCATTTGTTACTGTGAACTCTTCATTATGCACAGAACATCACCTCTGGCATTAGTATAACCTGAATAAAGTACGTATGTACGTATTTACGAATGTAAGAGCAAGATTACAAAGATGAAACTATGATAGGGTATCTATTTTGTGTTAGCATGAAAATTGAAAATGCACATCAAGAGGAGGAACATAGATGAAGTTGATTTCATGGAATGTAAATGGTTTGCGAGCAGTTATTGCAAAAGGTGGATTTTTTGAATATCTAGAAGAATCCAATGCAGATATATTTTGTTTACAAGAGATTAAATTACAAAGTGGACAAATTGATTTAAATTTAGATGGATATTATACATATTGGAATTATGCTGTGAAAAAAGGATATTCAGGAACGGCTATTTTTACAAAAAAGGAACCGCTTTCTGTTACATACGGATTAGGAATTGAGGAACATGATCAAGAAGGACGAGTCATTACTTTAGAATTTGAAGATTTTTATATGATAACGTTATATACACCAAACTCCAAACGTGGATTAGAACGCTTAGATTACAGAATGAAATGGGAAGATGATTTCAGGGCCTATATTAAACGATTAAATGAAAAGAAATCAGTTGTTTTTTGCGGAGATTTAAACGTCGCACATAAAGAAATAGATTTAAAAAATCCAAAAAGTAACCGTAAAAACCCTGGATTCTCTGATGAGGAGAGGGAGAAGTTTACACGTACTTTAGAAGAAGGATTTGTTGATACGTATCGCTACCTTTATCCTGATCAGGAAGGAGCATATTCGTGGTGGTCGTATCGTATGGGAGCGAGAGCAAAAAATATTGGATGGCGTTTAGATTATTTTGTTGTCTCGGAAAGAATGAAAGACAAAATAACAGAGGCGAAAATTAACAGTGAAATAATGGGATCAGACCATTGTCCAGTTGAATTACATATAAATTTCTAAAAAAAGAAGTATCTCGCTAATAATAGGCGGATACTTCTTTTTAATTCAGTTTGTTAAAATTTTTCAAATCATTCTTGAAATAATTGCATATTAAATATATACTTAGTAACGATAATCATTATCAGTAAAAAAGGTTATCGATGGATGAAGTGTAAAAGAATTATTGTTTAGGGGAAGTGAATGAGAATGAGTTCCAGATAAAATTATTAATCTAATGAAATATATGTTTGGGACAAGTTTCATGTAGTTAAGTTTTCATATAAAAATAATCTATTTACAAGTTTTGAGAGGAGATATATAAAGATGAACAAGAAGTTATTTACATTAGGGATGGTTACAGTTTTAAGTGTAGGTTTAGCAGCATGTAATAGTACGGATAAAACTTCAGGGGAACAAAAGCAACAGACAAAAGCTACGGAAACAAAAAAAGATGAAAAACGAAAAATTACATATTTAGGTAAAGAATACACAGTACCAGCAAAAGTAGATAAAATTGCGACAGCTAGTTTAGAGTCAATGGAAGATGCAGCAGTACTTGGAATTAAACCAGTCGGTGCAATTACTGTAGGTGGTAAATTACCAAAGTATCTTGAAAAAGAATTAGAGGGTGCAAAATCTGTGGGTGAAAAAATGCAACCTAATTTTGAAACATTACTTCAATTAAAACCGGATGTTATTACATCTAGTACGAAATTCCCAGCAGAAACAGCTGAAAAATTTACGAAAGTAGCTCCGACGTTCCCGGTATCACACGTTTCAACAGATTGGGAAGATAACTTAAAGTTAATGGGAGAATTAACTGGTAAAAAAGATAAAGCAGAAAAAATTATTAAAGATTACAATGCGGACGCTGAAAAAGCAAAAGCAAAATTAGGAGATAAGTTAAAAGACAAAAAAGTACTTGTAATTAGACTAAGAGCAAATGAATTATTCCTATATCCAGAAGGAGTATACTTCAATCCTGTAATTTATAAAGATCTTGGACTAACTGCTCCAGAACAACTTAAAACTGTAAAAGCACAAGAGAAAATTTCATTTGAAAAACTTGCTGAACTTAACCCAGATTATGTTTTCTTACAATATGAGGCAAGTGAAAATAAAAACCCGAAAGTGCTAGAAGAAATTGAAAGCAATCCAATTTGGCAAAGTATGAATGCTGCGAAAGAAAAGAAAGTATTTGTAAACGTTGTAGATCCAATGGCCCAAGGTGGCACAGCTTGGAGTAAAACAGCATTCTTAAAAGAAGCAGTGAAAAATTTATCTAAATAATACAATAAGTAAGGTGCGTTGAATGATATGCAGAAAACGAATGCGGTACCAGTAACCATTTTATGTATAGCACCCATATTGATTTTATTTACAGTTATACTTTCTGTTTTATATGGGGCGAAAAACATTGATGCTGAAACAGTGTGGAATGCTTTATTTCATTTTGATTCAAGCGATGTAAATCATAATATTATTATTACTTCACGTTTACCAAGGGTAGTTGCAGCTCTTTTAGTCGGAGCATTTCTAGCCATATCAGGAGCACTTATGCAGGGGATGACAAGAAACTATCTTGCATCCCCTTCTATTATGGGTGTGACGGATGGTGCAGCCTTTGTTATTACACTTTGTATGATTTTTCTTCCGGGAATGTCATCGATTGGTATGGTTTTATGTTCAATGATTGGCTCTGCACTAGGAGCCGGTATAGTGTTTGGTTTTGGCTCACTCCTTCAAAATGGCTTATCCCCTGTTAGATTAGCAATTATAGGGACAGTTATTGGAACATTTTTAAGTAGTGTATCGGCTGCGATGGCTTCATATTTCCAAATTTCTCAAAATGTTAGTTTTTGGTTTAATGCAAAGTTAGATCAAGTGGACCCTAATATCATTAAAATCACGATACCATTTGGGATAATTGGTATAATTTTAGCACTATTAATATCAAAATCTATTACCATTCTTTCTTTAGGAGAAGAAGTTTCTATTAATCTAGGTCAGCGTACAAAACTAGTTAAAGCGATGGCAATTTTATCAGTTATTTTTTTAACAGGAACAGCAGTTGCTTTAGTGGGGAAAGTTGGTTTTGTAGGTTTAATTATTCCACACATTACGCGCTTTATAATTGGGGTAGATTATAAGTGGATTTTGCCTTGCGCAGGCGTTATTGGTGGAGTTTTCTTAGCATTATGTGACATTTTAAGTAGATTTGTAAACTATCCATTTGAAACACCAATTGGAGTCGTTACTTCCTTAATTGGAATTCCTTTCTTCCTTTATTTAATCCGTACAAGAGGAGGAGAGAGACATGCTTAAAAGTTCAAGTCAACGTTTTGGAATGACAATGGGGATTAGTATATTTTTAATATTATGTGCTATTTATATTAGTTTAACGAATGGTACGTTTGATATTACGATTACAGATGTATTTAAAACACTCTTTAGAATAGATCCAGTACCAGACCATGATTTAGTTATTTTTGAGTTTCGCCTTCCGCGCATTATAATTGCTGGATTAGTAGGATTAGGCCTCGGTGTTGCGGGTGCTGTAATTCAAGGGATTACGAGAAATGGATTGGCGGACCCAGGTATTTTAGGAGTGAATGCCGGAGCAGGTACAGCCATCGTAATTTTCATGTTCTTCTTTCAAGGGCAATTAAAGAGCACAGACTGGATTTCTATTATGATGATGCCGATGTTTGGTTTAGTCGGTGGGCTAGGAGCCGCTATAATAATTTATCTGTTTTCTTGGAAAAACGGTAAGTTAGACTCGCAACGTCTTTTATTAACAGGGATTGCAATTGGATCTGGATTTGGAGCGTTTTCTATGTATTTATCGCTCAAAATGAAGTCAACTGATTTCGAGATGGCTGCAGTTTGGGTGTCTGGAAGCATATATAGTGCAAACTGGAAGTATATTGTTGCTATGTTACCGTGGCTTATCATTTTAATTCCACTTATACAAAAGAAAGCTTATTTATTAGATTTATTTCAATTGGAAGAAACGAGTATTACAAGTTTAGGTGTTGCAGTAGAACGAGAGAAATCCATTTTACTATTAAGTAGTATCGGACTTGTGAGTGCATGTGTTGCTGTTTCAGGAAGTATTGGTTTCATTGGATTAATGGCACCGCATATAGCGAAAAGGCTCGTCGGTATTCAGCATAAATATATAATTCCTACGTGTGGAGTAATCGGAATGTTCCTTGTAATAGCTTCAGACTTTATTGCAAAAACAGTTTTCACCCCTGTAGAGTTACCTGTTGGGATCGTTATTTCTATTGTCGGTGTACCGTATTTCTTATATTTACTTTATAAGGCGAAAGCGTAAGAGGAGGAATAAAAGTGAGTATTTTAAGTGCAAAAAATTTAGAAACGAGTTATGAAAAGCTTACAGTGTTTCGCGATTTAAATGTGGAAATACAAGAAGGAAAAGTAACGACAATTATAGGACCAAACGGGTGCGGGAAATCGACATTGTTAAAAACAATGGGAAGAATTTTAAAGCAAAAGAGCGGTAAAGTATATTTGCAAGGACAGGATTTAAATACAATTCCAACGAAAGAAATTGCGAAGCAGTTAGCTTTACTTCCACAAACTCCAATTGCACCAGGAGAGCTTAAAGTAGAAGAGTTAATTTCTTATGGACGCTATCCACATCGAAATAACGTAAATAAGTTAACTTCAAAAGATAAAGAAATGATTGATTGGGCATTAGAAATAACGAAAACTTCTGAATTTCGAACGAGACAAATTGCAAATTTATCAGGTGGTCAACGACAGAAGGTATGGCTAGCGATGGCTTTAGCACAAGAGACAGAAGTGTTGCTATTAGATGAGCCAACTACATATCTTGATATGTCTCATCAATTAGATGTATTACAAATTGTGGAGAAGTTAAATAAAGAACATAATTGTACGGTCGTTATGGTATTACATGATATTAACCATGCAGCAAGGTTTTCAGATGAAATTATTGCAATGAAGGAAGGGGAAATCGTTACAACTGGTAGCCCAGAAGAAATAATTACAAATGAAGTGTTAAAAGAAGTATTTCATATTGATGCACGTGTCATGATTGATCCGTATAATGGGTCTCCTGTTTGTTTCGGTTACGATAGCGTTGTATCTCAAGAAGAGAAAGTAGAAATATATGTAACGAGTTAAGAAGGGGGGATATAAGATGAATACTACTATTGAAAAACAGCAGGTTATTACATTTAATACAGAACAGTGGAAAATGTATTCAAAATTAGAAGGTAAAGAATATCAAATTCATATTTCAAAGCCGAGGCAGCCAGCACCAGAGTCAGGATATCCTGTTATATACGTATTAGATGGCAATGCCTTTTTTCAAACATTCCATGAAGCGGTTAAAATACAATCAGTTAGAGCAGAGAAAACAGGTGTTTCACCAGCCATTATAGTAGGTATTGGTTATCGTATTGAAGGGGCATTTTCAGGTGAAGAAAGATGTTATGATTTTACGCCTAGCGTAATTTCAAAAGATGCGCCTTTAAAACCGGATGGCAAACCGTGGCCTAAAACAGGAGGAGCACATAACTTCTTTACTTTTATAGAAGAAGAACTGAAGCCTCAAATCGAAAATGATTTTGAGATTGATAAAGGAAAACAAACGTTATTTGGGCATTCGCTAGGTGGTTTATTTGCTTTACATATACTATTTACAAACGTAAATGCCTTTCAAAATTATTTTATAAGTAGTCCATCTATTTGGTGGAATAACCAATCTGTGCTTGAAAAAGAAGAGAATCTTATAGGTGAATTAAATAGTGCCAAGTTTGAAACGGGAGTGTTCCTTACAGTTGGGGCACTAGAACGAGAGCATATGGTTGTAGGGGCAAACGAATTGTCAGAGCGCCTTCTCCAAGTAAAACACGATCAGTTTAGATTTACGTTTTATGAAGCTGAAGGGGAAAATCATGCGTCAGTTGTGCCGACTTCTTTAAGTAAAGGGTTAAGGTTTATTAGTCACCTATAGAAGAGGGAAAAGGTAAGCAATTGCTTACCTTTTTTCATTATTGTTTAAAGGCAACGTATCCATCAATTAAAAAGCTACTGAAAAAGCGAGTGATGTGAATAAAGCCACATTCCTTCATGATAGTTAGTAGATTTGTTTCGGAAATAGGAAATATTTCTGTTTCAAAAGAATTTTCAAATCGGTTCCAATCTTCTAATGGAATTTGATTTTGCATCATGTGGTTGCGCCAAGCATTCAATTGTGCAGAAAACATACTTGTATGGGGTACACCATTTATTGTAGAGAGAAAGAATGGAGCACCAGGTTTTAAGCGACTACTAATTTCATTAAGAAGCTCTTTTTTCTCCTTAATAGTTGGGATGAAATGAAGAACAAGCATACAAGTAGCAGCGTCAAATAATGGATTGGTTAATAATGAATGGACAGTTCCATGTACAAAGTGAATTTGATTTTGTATGCCTTCGCTTTCAATTCTTTTTTTAGCTAGCTGTAGCATGCTTTCAGATGGATCAACACCTGTAAAAGATAAGTTGCTATTTTGTTTGCCTATTGAGAGAATTTCTTGTCCACCACCAGCACCTATAACTAGTAAATTTGGATTCATATTTTCTTTAGGGAGTGTAGTAAACAAGAAATGATTCATCATTTCATATAGGTTGTAGTAGCCTGGGATTTTACATGGAATTCTTTGTTCATATGAATTTACGGTAGTATCATTCCAATTCATTTTTAACCTCCTAAGTATGTGTATTATAGGTTTATTATGGAATGAAATTATGAAGGGTAACAATCCCGTAAATCTGGGGGGAAGAGGATGTATGAAAAAATAACGAAAGAAATTACAATGGTAGCGAATCGTATAAGTTCTATAAGGACATTTCAAGAGTCATTTCTCCACTTAATACGTAAAGTCATTGATTTTGACGCCGCTTGTTTTACAGCTATAGACCCAATTTCTTTTTTATCTACTGGGGCATTTACGGATGAAAGTGTTGAAAAGATTCATCCACAATTGTTTATGAATGAATTTCTAGAAGATGATTTTAATAAATTTAAATATTTATCAGAACACTATCCTCATGTTGCTTCTCTTAGTATGGTGACAAATGGTGAACAAAAGAAAAGCTCTAGATACCGAAATATTTTAAAACCAGCAAGTTTTGGAGATGAATTAAGGGGCGTTTGTATGAGTAAGGGGAACTGTTTTGGGCATCTTAGTTTATTTCGAGGGAGTACAAGTCCCGCTTTTTATATAGATGATTGTAAGTATTTGGCAACGATAGTCCCAATTGCTGGAGAGGCTTTAAAAAAGGCATTTCCTAAACCTTTTTCAGAAGAGAAGGTAATAGGGACAGGCACGATTATATTAAGTGAGGATTTTAATTTATTATATTGGAATCAAGATGGCAGCGATTGGCTCTCAAATCTTAGAAAGTATGAACAGTTAAATATAAAAGAAATACCAAGGCCAATACGTGCGGTTTGTTCGAAAGTAAAGGCTAACGAATATAATGTAGGTTGTATGAATAGAGAAGAAAAAGTTTGTATACCTTTAGCCTATGGACATTTTTTAATCATTCGGGCCAGTAAGTTAGAACGTACAAGTAGTTTTCAGGGTGGTTATGTTGTTCTATTCGAAAGAGCAAGACCGGAAGAAATCTTTCCGCTTATTACGGAAGTGTATAGTTTTACAACACGTGAGAAGCAAGTAATACGTAAAATTCTTACAGGTATGTCGACAAAGGAATTAGCCCATGAACTTTGTATATCTATATACACGGTACAAGATCATTTAAAATCCATTTTTGAAAAGACTGGGGTAAGTAGTAGAAATGAACTCGTGTGGGAAGTTTTTTCAAGATTTTGTTTTGATGTCGATGAATAAAAATAAAATAACTCTACAAAAATCACATGAAGTACGGTGGATGAGTTGTAGAATAGGGCTGAAAAAAGGTTATGGATGAAACATTCCATAACCTTTTTTTATCAGTAGAATTGTCCTTTTTGAAAGTTTTGTTTCAACTTTTCGTCTAAATAGACAAAAAGTTGTCACAATTCGGTCACAATTAGCATAAACATAAAATAGACGAAATGAACTTATTTCCAAAAAGGCTTGATTCATTCCATTCATGATTAATAGAGCTGAAAAAGCATGGATTAAAAGTTCACTATATTCTCAAGGAGGTAGATCGTATGAAAACTATTCTTGCTATCGCTGGGCTTATTTGGGTTTTATCACATGGTATTCCAATTTATGAAGGAGAACAAATTCGCAGTGCTCTGAATAAAAATTTTAATGACTATCATATCATTGATCGGCAAGATAATGTTGTGACAGTTCGTGTAAATGACTGTTTTCATACGGTAACCGTTGAAGGAACTTCAGTAGTGAATGATACAAAAGTATGTGATCAGCAATAATTATATATAGGAAGAAAAAAGTCTCAATTTACACGTGTGAAAATTGAGACTTTTATATTTGTGGATGAATAATAAGCGGGGATGGACAATCCCTGCTTATTATTGTTTTTTTGAAAAAAAGAAAGGGTATCATATTAATTGAGACTGAGAAGCTAATGATGTGTTAAGAATAATCATAAAGCGAAAATATACTCATATGGGGTATCCTACATAGATATTTGATGATATAATTGGTATACTCATAAAAGCAATTGTTTTATTGGATGAAGAGAAACTTTAAGAAGGTGATAATATGGATCATAAGGACCATGAATCAGTAACACATAGATCAGAAAAAGAAAAAGAACAAATTATAAATAGATTAAAGAGAATTGAAGGCCAAGTCCGTGGTATTCAAAATATGATTGAAAATGATCGTTATTGCGTGGATATTTTAGTTCAAATTTCTGCGATTAATGCAGCGATGAAAAAAGTAGGAATGGGTGTCTTAAAAAATCATACGAGTCATTGTGTTTCAGGAGCTATTAAAAATGGTAATGGTGACGAAGCAATTGAAGAATTAATGACAGTATTTGAACGTTTTTCAAAAGCATAAAAGCCAAGCTAGTATTTGACTAGCTTGGCTTTTGTTTATATAGGAGAAGATATATAAATTCATAATTGGAGCAAAAAAATAAAGATTTTAGAAAAAAATAAAAATCATGATACAAAACCATTGATTACCTTAGGGGGGTATGGTAAGATGTAGTTGTGATTAATAAACAATGAATAAACAAGAGGAGGATTTTAAATGGAACAGTTAACATTAAAAGTTGAGGGTATGTCTTGTGGGCATTGTGTAAATTCTATTGAAAGTAATGTGAAAGAACTAAACGGCGTTGAACAAGTAAAAGTTCAATTAGCAGAAGGAACTGTTGAAGTTACTATCGACTCATCAGTTGTAACGTTAAAAGATATCGTTGCTGTAATTGAAGATCAAGGCTATGAAATTCAATAATAATTTTTAATATAGAAATAAATCGTACTTTATATGGAGTACGATTTATTTTGCTAAAAATTATACCTTATAAGGGTATATAGAGGTGAGAGACATGAATGAAAAAAAAGAGGCCAATCTCCAAATATCAGGCATGACATGTGCAGCCTGTGCAAATAGAATTGAAAAAGGCCTGAAAAAAGTAGAAGGTGTTCATGATGCAAATGTAAATTTTGCACTTGAAAAAACAAAAATAATGTATGATCCCCATAAAACAAATCCACAACAATTTAAGGAAAAAGTTGAGTCGCTAGGATATGGAATTGTAAGTGATAAAGCTGAGTTTACTGTTTCAGGGATGACATGCGCAGCATGTGCGAATAGAGTAGAAAAGCGTTTAAATAAGTTAGAAGGTGTGAACGGAGCGACAGTAAATTTCGCTTTGGAATCAGCTACAGTAGATTTTAATCCTGATGAAATTAATGTAAATGAAATGAAGAGTGCAATCACGAAATTAGGATATAAATTGGAAGTGAAATCAGATGAGCAAGATGGATCAACTGATCATCGTTTACAAGAAATTGAACGACAAAAGAAGAAATTTATTATTTCGTTTATTTTATCATTCCCGTTACTGTGGGCAATGGTAAGTCATTTCTCATTTACATCATTTATTTATTTACCTGATGTGCTTATGAACCCTTGGGTGCAGCTAGCTCTTGCAACTCCGGTTCAGTTTATCATTGGAGGCCAGTTTTATATTGGTGCTTATAAAGCGCTACGCAATAAAAGTGCAAACATGGATGTTCTTGTGGCACTTGGAACGTCCGCAGCTTATTTCTATAGTGTTTATTTAAGTATTAGGTCGATTGGTTCTTCAGAACATATGACAGATTTATATTTTGAAACGAGTGCGGTACTTATTACTTTAATTATTTTAGGTAAATTATTTGAGGCGAGAGCAAAAGGGCGTTCATCAGAAGCTATTAAAAAGTTGATGGGACTACAAGCGAAAACTGCCACAGTTGTGCGAGATGGAACAGAGATGAAAATTTTAATCGAAGAAGTGGTAGCTGGTGATATCGTTTATGTAAAGCCTGGTGAAAAAATACCAGTAGATGGAGAAATTGTAGAAGGAAAATCAGCGATAGATGAATCGATGTTAACAGGCGAGAGTATTCCAGTTGATAAAACAATTGGGGATGTAGTAATTGGCTCTACAATGAATAAAAATGGATTTTTAAAAGTTAAAGCAACTAAGGTAGGAAGAGATACTGCATTAGCTCAAATTATTAAAGTAGTAGAAGAGGCTCAAGGTTCAAAAGCTCCTATTCAAAGGGTAGCTGATCAAATTTCTGGTATTTTCGTACCAGTTGTAGTTGTAATTGCTATTATCACATTTGCAGTGTGGATGCTATTTGTTACACCTGGTGATTTTGGCGGAGCACTTGAGAAAATGATAGCAGTACTTGTTATCGCTTGTCCGTGTGCATTAGGTCTTGCGACACCTACATCTATTATGGCTGGATCAGGAAGATCGGCTGAGTATGGCATTTTATTTAAAGGCGGGGAGCATTTAGAAGCAACCCACCGATTAGATACAGTTATTCTAGATAAAACAGGTACTGTGACAAATGGGAAGCCGGTGTTAACAGATGTAATTGTAGCAGATGGATTCCATGAAGAAGAAATACTACGTTTAGTAGGTGCGGCAGAAAAAAATTCTGAACACCCACTTGCAGAAGCGATTGTAGAAGGAATTAAAGAAAAGAAAATTGTTATCCCAAGTTCAGAAACATTTGAAGCGATTCCGGGATTCGGCATCGAATCAGTTGTAGAAGGGAAACAATTATTAATTGGTACACGTCGATTAATGAAGAAATTCGATATTGATATTGAAGAAGTTTCTAAATCGATGGAAGCGCTAGAACGAGAAGGAAAAACAGCAATGCTTATTGCGATTAATAAAGAATATGCTGGTATAGTGGCTGTTGCGGATACTGTAAAAGATACTTCAAAAGCAGCTATCGCAAGACTTAAGAAAATGGGTCTAGACGTTGTTATGATTACAGGAGATAATACACAAACTGCTCAGGCAATCGCTAAGCAAGTTGGTATTGATCACGTAATTGCAGAAGTATTACCAGAAGGAAAAGCAGAAGAAGTGAAAAAACTGCAAGCGCAAGGTAAGAAAGTAGCAATGGTTGGAGATGGAATAAATGATGCTCCTGCACTGGCTACGGCGGATATCGGTATGGCAATTGGAACCGGAACGGATGTAGCGATGGAAGCGGCAGATATTACGTTAATCCGTGGTGATTTAAATAGTATTGCTGATGCAATTTTTATGAGTAAAATGACGATTAGAAATATTAAGCAAAATCTATTCTGGGCGTTAGCTTATAACGGCCTAGGAATTCCAATTGCGGCGCTCGGTTTCTTAGCACCTTGGGTTGCAGGTGCAGCAATGGCATTTAGCTCTGTATCAGTCGTATTAAATGCATTAAGATTACAAAGAGTTAAATTGAAATCTTAAACACTTTCAGCTATAAAGCGAATTTAATATGCTTTTTTACAATAAACAATACTTTGTATAAGTATTGTTTATTGTTCGTTTAGAAGGAAAAGTCGATATAATATAGAAAGAGCAGAAGTAGAATCATATATAGTGGAAGAAACTGCTTCGAAAATAAACACGAAATAATTATCCGGATAACCGAAATAAAAGAGTTAGTTTGATAAGGAGTTTTACATATGTTTAAAGATATTAAAATTAGAACATTCCAGAAGGAGGATTTAGAGCAAGTATTACAATTGTTCTATGAAACGGTTCATACGGTGAATGCAAAAGATTATAACGAGTTACAGCTACAGGCGTGGGCCCCAGAGCGACTAGATAGAGAGAGATGGCTACAGTCTTTAGAAAAGAATATTTGTTACGTTGCTGATTATAAAGGTGTGATAGTGGGATTTGGGGATTATAATGATGATCATTACGTAGATCGCTTATTTACGCATAAAGATTATCAAGGAAAAAGGATAGCATCATACATACTACAGAAGTTAGAAAAAGAAGCAGTGAACTTGCAGCATAGGGATATATATACAGAGGCGAGTATTACAGCAAAACCTTTCTTTGAAAGCAAAGGTTTTATTTGCATAAAGGAACAAAATAAGCAGCGTAATGGTCAGATTTTTATTAATTATGTCATGAAAAAAATAGCCTTCTCATAAATGAGAAGGCTATTTTTCATTATTTTACAGCTTCTTTTAGTTCTTTACCAGCTTTAAAAGCAGGTACTTTAGAAGCTGCGATTTGCATTTCTTCACCCGTTTGTGGGTTACGGCCTGTACGAGCAGCTCTTTCACGAACTTCGAATGTACCGAATCCGATAAGTTGTACTTTTTCGCCAGCAGCTAAAGAGTTAGTGATTGATTCTACTACAGTTTGTAAAACTACAGTAGCTTCTTTTTGAGAAATCTCAGCGTTTTGTGCTACGTTTTTAATTAATTCTGTCTTATTCATGTTTTTCACCTCATATGTAAATAATGCTATTTAAGTTGTTATTATAACGTATAAAACATTCGAGAACAAGTGTACGTACATATATTCGCAAAAAAAATGAAATTTGTAATATTTTTTAGGACCAATTTATAGACATTCAATTTAAGCGGATACAGATTTTTTCTTTAATGCAGTTTGCTCTTTATTGGAAGGTAGTTTCTTATTATAAGATATGAAATAAGGTAATGCTACAAATAACATACCCCCTACTAAGTTTCCGAAGAAAACAAAAATGAAGTTTGGAAAATATTCAACCCAAGTTAAATGACCAGAAAAAATTGCAGCTGGGATGACAAACATATTGGCTACAACGTGTTGAAATCCAATCGCAACAAAAGTCATAACAGGGAACCAAATACCGACAATCTTTCCGATAAATTCTTTACTTCCCATACTGAGCCAAACAGCTAAACAAACGAGCCAATTACACCCGATTGCAGAAATGAAGGCTTGCAGTGGTGTATCTTGTAGTTTAGCTTGTGCAATAGTAACTGTTTTTGCTAAAAAAGCTCCCTCCGTTAAGCCGACGATATGACCAAAAAAATAAGCGACGAATATAGCACCTATGAAGTTGCTAAACGTAACAATAACTAAATTTCGTATGAAGTGAAATAAGTCGATTTTTTTGTGAAGCCATGCCATTGAAACGGTCATCATGTTGCCAGTTACTAATTCACCGCCTGCAAGGATAACGAGTATAAGACCGATAGGGAATACGGCAGCACCTAAAAAGCTAGTAAATGATCCCCAAGATTTTGGCATTGTTCCGATAACATGGATATCAAGTAAATATCCTAATGCTATGAAAGCACCACCAAAAAAACCGAGAATTAGCATAGGGAGCAATGATAAATGAGCTTTTTTTCTTCCAGAATTAGCAGCAAGTTCCGTAATTTCTTCTGGTGTAAATACAGACATGAATAACCTCTCCTTAATAGAATGATGGAATGAATAGAAGAAACATTTTAAAGAATCTATGTATGATAAAAACATGATATGATTTCTGTATAAATTTGTCAAAGTGAGTGGGGCTGAAATTGGATATAACGAACATTGTTCATGTTGTCACATTAATGTAACAATAAGGATTTAAAGTGATTTTAGAGGTGAAAACATGAATACGCATCATGTAAAAAAAGAACGAAAAAAATCAATCGTAAAGATATTTATTATTAGTTTCATAAGTATATTAATGATACCAGTAAGTTTGTATTTCTATGCGACTGAAATAGAAAGAAGACTAGTAACAGTTACGTGGAATGAAATAGAAGCTCCTACAATTCCTAAAGAGTTTAATAATAAAAAAATATTGCAGTTCTCAGATTTACATTTAGGACCAGATTTTACATTGAAACAACTAGAAAATTTGGTGGAGAAGATGAATGAATTACATCCAGATATAGTAGTTTTTACAGGAGATTTAATAGATAAGTTTGGATCCTATAGTGCGGAAAGAGAAGAAGCAAAGGTTATTTTGCAGAAAATTAAAGCTCCCCTAGGAAAATATGCTGTGTTTGGGAATCATGATAGAGGTGGGGGCGGTAGTTTATTTTACAAAAAGTATATGGAGGAAGCTGGTTTTTCTGTGTTAGTAAATGAAGTGCAGAAAATTAAAGGGGAAAACGGCAAGTATATTATAATATCAGGTTTGGATGATTTTTTATTAGGGAAGCCACAAATAGACTCGACTTTAAAAAACTTAAGACAACAAGATTTCAATATGCTATTAATACATGAGCCGGATGTTGTAGATAAAGTATCTCGTTATCCAGTCGATTTTCAAATGTCAGGACATAGTCACGGAGGACAAGTTCAAATTCCTTTTGTAGGTCCTTTAATTACTACAAAACTAGCTGAGAGTCATGTTGAAGGTATGTATGAATTAGAAGGGAAGAGTAAGCTGTTACATTTATACGTAAATCGTGGTATTGGGACAACCCGAATGCCTGTTAGATTTTTGAGTGTACCGGAACTTTCACTATTTGTATTGAAGCAAAGTAGTGACTGAAGTAGAACGTTTAATATTTTGAAGAATTAAGAGTACTTTTAAAGAAAGTTCTCTTTTTTTATTGATTAAATACAGAATATTATGTATTTTTTATTTAAACTGTTAAAAAGAAAGGGGAATTTCTATGATAGAAACATGGCATAAAGAATTGGAAAGTTTATATAATCAAATGGTTTCGTGGCGAAGAGATTTTCATCAATACCCAGAGCTATCGTTTCAAGAAATAGAAACACCGAAAAAAATAGCTGAAATTTTAAAAAGTTTTCATATTGATGTGAAAACAGATGTCGGGGGAAGAGGGGTAATCGGCGTAATTGAAGGTGGAATACCTGGGAAGACGATGGCGCTACGTGCTGATTTTGATGCACTACCTATTCAAGATGAAAAGAAAGTTTCATATAAATCAAAGGTTCCTGGTGTAATGCACGCTTGTGGCCATGATGGACATACAGCAACACTTTTAGGAGTTGCAAAAATATTAAGTGATAACAGAGACCAACTTTCAGGAAAAATAGTCCTTATTCATCAACATGCAGAAGAGAAAGAGCCTGGCGGAGCAATTGCCATGATTGAGGATGGTTGTTTAGAAGGAGTAGATGTTGTTTTTGGTACACATTTATCTTCTCAGATGCCTTTAGGAATTGTTGGAACGAAAGCTGGAGCAATGATGGCGGCAGCTGATACTTTTGAAGTGAAGATTCAAGGGCGAGGTGGTCACGGCGGTATGCCACATCATACTGTAGATGCTATTATCGTTGCAACACAAGTTATTAATCAGTTGCAACTTTTAGTGAGTAGAAAAGTCGATCCACTTCAATCAGCAGTTTTAACAGTTGGTACATTCCATGCCGGGCAAGCCGATAATATTATTGCGGATACTGCTACGTTTACAGGAACCATTCGAACGTTAGATCCTGAAGTGAGAGAATATATGGAGAAGGAATTTAGACGAGTTGTTGAGGGGATTTGTCAGTCCCTTCATGCTGAAGTTAATATTCAATATAAACGAGGCTATCCAATATTAATAAATCATGTAGCTGAAACACGTCATTTTATGACGGTTGCGGAACACGATTTTGGCAAAGAAAGGGTCATGGAAGTACCACCTATTATGGGCGGAGAAGATTTTGCATATTACTTAGAACATGTTCCAGGAGCATTTTTCTTCACAGGTGCCGGTAATGAAGAAATAGGGGCAACATATCCACACCATCATCCTCAATTCGATTTTGATGAACGTGCGATGTTGGTTGGTGGGAAGTTGCTTTTAAGTCTTGTGAATAGTTATTCAAGAGATGGAAAAGAATTTCTTCATCATGTAGAAGTGAAAAAGTAATTTACATAAATAAAAAACAACAATAGGTCATATAAAACCTATTGTTGTTTTTTATTATTTTTGCAAGGAAAGACTATCAAAATATGTTCTATAGTTATTAGAGAATTCAAAGTTGTTTTTTGCATCCCAATTAATAGACCAAGACATTAGGCCACGGAATGCAGGATAGCCACTCTGATTTGAAAGTTTATACTTTCCTCCGAAAGGAATTCCTTTAATGATATAATCTAAAGCTTTTTTCATTTCAGTTGGAGAAATATATCCGCCACTTGGAGCGGCCGCTGGTGCTGCAGGAAGTCCAATCATGACTTGATCCG
This sequence comes from Bacillus sp. FSL R12-0074, assembly GCF_038005725.1. Lineage (NCBI taxonomy): Bacteria > Bacillati > Bacillota > Bacilli > Caryophanales > Bacillaceae > Bacillus > Bacillus sp. FSL R12-0074. Next base: position 3,623,223 of record NZ_JBBOTR010000001.1, on the reverse strand, counting down.
AACGAAGAGGCGGGAAAATGTTATTTGCATTACCACCTACAGGAAAACCATGTAAGAGCATATCTGCCATAGCGACTTCGTAGTCTGCGGTACCTTGATTGTAGTTATTACCGTCCATTCCAATCCCGCTACCAGCGTTGTAGTGTTGAACGTGAATGTATGTTAGTTTGTCTTTCACTCCGTAAATAATCGGTAAATATGCACCCCAGATGCTTCCATATGCGCTATAGCCGCCTTGAACATAAGCTGTTTCAGGAGCCATGCTTAATAGGAAATCTGGACCGTAATGGTCTGAAATCGTTCGAATTGCTGAGATAAGATTCACGATTTGAGGAGTTGTTGGGTTTTTAAAATTAGTGTCATTACCGTTTAAGTAAATACCTGATTCAAGGTCAATATCTATTCCATCAAAACCGTATTTATCGATTAGAGATTGTATGGAATTAATAAAACGTTGTTTAGCAGCATTGTCAGGAAGTAAAACGACCCCATTTTGTCCACCTATTGAAAGAACTACTTTTTTTCCTTTACTTTTTAAATAGGAAATATCAGATTTGAATTCTGCATCTGTACCATACACAGGGGAAAATTCAACAGTGGAACGATCACCACCAGTTTCACCGAAAGATACATTTATTACATCCCATTTTGGTGAAACATCTTTTAATTTAATAATGCCAGTACCGTTATCAAAGTTATGCCAATATCCAACGAGTAATTTTGACCCTAAATTGTTTGCTGCTTGTGCTTGAAAGGGAGCTAGCGGTAGCAGTAAGAAAATTACTAAAGTACAACAAATGAATTTAAACTTGTTTAACATATCAACACTCCTATACAAAAGTTGTCTAGATGTATAATCTTGTTCATTTAATGATATCTGAAAATTCATTCTTTTGTAAGGTGACTATAATTTTCTCAACAATTGTGTATGGGAAATTATTAAACCTAATGAAATAATTTTTGAAGGAGGTAGAATTACGATTGTTAAATTCAGAATATTTTGATATATTTTAAAGTATAGGATAAGATTTTTCACATAATACTCTTACATAAATTTCAAAATTAAGTTTGGAAGGGGATGTACAAGAGTTGGATAAAAATCTTAAGAAAGACCTCAAAATACGCCACATTACAATGATTTCCATTGGTGGCGTAATAGGAGCTGGTTTGTTTGTTGGAAGTGGTGCGGTTGTGCATTCAGCAGGTCCAGGTTCTATCGTTTCATATGCATTAGCAGGACTTCTAGTTATTTTCGTTATGAGAATGCTAGGAGAAATGGCAGCTATTAATCCAACAAGTGGTTCATTTGCAACATATGCAAGAGAGGCAATTGGTCCATGGGCAGGTTATACAATTGGGTGGCTATATTGGTTTTTCTGGGTAATTGTTATTGCAATAGAAGCTACAGCAGGTGCTGGTATTATTCAATACTGGATTCCAGAAATCCCACTCTGGTTATTAAGCTTAATATTAACGATTTTATTAACGTTGACGAATGTTTTCTCGGTGAAATCATTTGGAGAATTTGAATATTGGTTTTCATTTATTAAAGTAATAAGTATTGTTTTGTTCCTTTGTCTTGGACTAGCTGTTATTTTAGGATTTGTACCAGGAACGGAAGCACCTGGCACTTCGAATTTGGTAGGTCAAGGAGGATTTATGCCAAATGGTATAAGTTCGGTGTTACTTGGAATCACCGTCGTTATATTTTCATTTATGGGATCTGAGATTGTTGCAGTGGCCGCTGGAGAGTCTGCCGAACCTGTAAAGGCAGTCAAAACAGCAACAAATAGTGTAATTTGGCGTATTCTCGTATTTTTCATTGGATCGATCGCTGTAGTTGTTACACTCCTTCCGTGGAATTCGGCGAACATACTAAAAAGCCCATTTGTGGCGGTACTGGAACATATAGGGATACCAGCGGCAGCGCAAATTATGAATTTTATCGTTTTAACAGCTGTACTTTCTTGTTTAAATTCGGGTTTATATACGAACTCAAGAATGCTTTTTTCAATGGCAGAAAGAGGAGATGCGCCAAAGGCATTTTTGAAATTGAATAGTAGTGGTGTTCCAGTTCGGGCGGTTTTATTTGGAACTTTCTTTGCTTACATTGGAGTTGTTTTTAGTTACATATCTCCAGATAAAGTATTTTTATTTTTAGTGAATGCATCTGGCGGGATTGCGTTACTCGTTTATCTCGTTATAGCAGTTTCACATTTCAAGATACGTAAAAAAATGGGGAAAGCGGAACAACAAAATTTGAAAGTGAAAATGTGGCTTTTTCCATATGTAACATATGTTACAATTGCTGCGATTATAGCAGTTTTAGTTGCCATGCTCGCAATTGAATCTTTACGTTCACAAGCGCTTTTAACAATGCTTGTTACTGTTCTTATAATAATTTCTTATTTTATTTTTAATAGAAATAAAAATAGTACATTGTTGAATCCTAAAAGTAAGAATGAGGAATCTGTTCGATTCTAATTTCTTGTTTTAGAAGAGAGTTACACCCAATCATTGCTATAAAAGAATCATATATAATCATAGAAACAAGTAATTACTATTGTCATAGTGAATATAAACTTTTTTCTTGACTTTTTATATGAAGGCGAGCAAAATGGTAAAAAAGGAAGGGGGGATGACGATGGAAGAGTACGTATTAGAGCTGTATAACTTTTTATATACGACAGAATGGCAAGATATTGTTTCATTTCTAGGAATAATGTTTTGTATGAAAATTGTAATTGTATATATGGAAGAGCAAGGTATGTTCTATTCCTTCTCATCTCCGTTCGATGTGCAGCGCGAGCCGTTGCCAAACTATGCCAAGGTAAATTACGAACAATTTCCTTTTGTGATTTTCTTTATGATTCGATTTATAACAGCAATTGTAAAGAAAAAGGAAAGTGACGATGAAGAGTGCCACTCAACTTGTAATATAGCGACTGCTTTTTAAGCTAAATACAAGGAGGAGATTTATATGTGGTTTCGATTTCTTATGATTGGTTTCTTTTCATTAACAGCAATTTCATTAATGGGATATCAAGTGTCTGAAATATATCAAGCGTATAGCAGTACGTTTTTTAACAAAAACTAATCGCATTGCTATTTGAATAATAAAGCGAAAAAATCCTTCTTAAGAAGTATTGTTAAGAAGGATTTTTTCTTTGCCCTGTCTTACTGTGTCAAACTATTGTCACATTTACACCGTGAATAATATGTTAAAATAGTGAGGTTAATTATACATATTTGAAAGAAGAGGAGTGACCAATTTGGTGGATCAATCAACGAATCAGAAAAGCTATGCTCCTATTGTGATAACGCTTTCTGTAATTGTAAATGCGATTATTTTGTTTTTGTTCTTTGGACCTGTTGGCTATGAAGGGGAAGTACATTTTGATGTAACTATCTTACCAATGTTAAACGCAATTTTTAATAGTTTTACGTTTGTATTTTTATTAGCAGCTTTATTCTCTATTATTAAAAAGAATGTAAAGATGCACCGTGGTTTTATTCTTGCAGCGTTTACAACGACTTTATTATTTTGTGTGTCATATTTATCGTACCATTACTTGGCACCGGCAACACATTTCGGTGGAGAAGGATTCATTAAATATGTGTATTTCATCATTTTAATTACACATATTATCCTTGCGGCGATTATTGTACCCCTTGCATTGTTCGCACTTGTATTTGGTTTTACGAATCAATTAACACGTCACCGTAAAATTGTACGTTGGACGATGCCGATTTGGTTATATGTAAGCTTATCTGGGGTTATTGTTTACTTAATGATCTCACCTTATTATCAATAAAAAATCTCAGCCTAAAGGCTGGGATTTTTTTGTTAAGCAAATTTGTTTGTGAAATTAAAAAAGTGTGGTATACAAAAGTATAGTTGCTTTTCATATGGAAGGGATGGTAAAGGTATATGCAAAATTTTGTATTTCGTAATCCAACAAAACTTATTTTTGGTAAAGGACAATTAGAGCAGTTAAAAACTGAAATTCCACAGTTCGGTAAAAAGGTCCTTCTCGTATATGGAGGGGGCAGTATTAAAAGAAACGGTATTTATGATAATGTAATTTCTATTTTAAAGGATATAAATGCGGAAGTGTTTGAGTTGACAGGTGTTGAACCGAATCCTCGTTTATCAACAGTAAAGAAAGGGATTCAAATTTGTAAAGACAATGGAGTCGAATTTATTTTAGCGGTTGGCGGAGGAAGTGTAATCGACTGTACGAAGGCGATTGCTGCTGGTAGTAAATATGATGGAGATGTATGGGATATTGTAACGAAAAAATCATTTGCTAGCGAGGCGTTACCGTTCGGTACTGTACTCACTCTTGCGGCAACAGGTTCTGAAATGAATGCAGGATCTGTAATTACAAACTGGGAAACGAATGAAAAGTACGGCTGGGGCAGTCCAGTTACATTCCCTCAGTTTTCAATTTTAGATCCACTACATACTTCGTCTGTGCCGAGAGATCAAACGATTTATGGTATGGTCGATATTATGTCGCACGTATTAGAACAATATTTCCATCACGGTATGAATACAGAATTACAAGATCGTTATTGTGAATCTGTTTTAAGAACAGTAATTGAAACAGCTCCTAAGCTTTTAAGTGATCTAGAAAATTATGAGCATAGGGAAACAATTTTATATTGCGGTACTATGGCGTTAAACGGCATTTTAGCGATGGGAGTAAAAGGAGACTGGGCAACTCATAATATTGAGCATGCAGTTTCTGCTGTTCATGACATACCGCATGGGGGCGGACTCGCGATTCTATTCCCAAATTGGATGAAGCATGTTATAGATGAAAATGTGAGTCGCTTTAAACAGTTCGCTATTCGTGTATTCGATGTAGAAACAGATGGGAAGACAGATAAAGAGGTTGCATTAGAGGGAATTGAGGCGTTACGTCAATTTTGGACTTCAATTGAAGCTCCAGTAACATTAGCTGATTACGCTATTAGAGAAAGTGAAATTGACTTAATGGCGGATAAAGCGATGGCTTATGGTGAATTCGGTAACTTTAAAAAATTAAATAAAGATGATGTTCTTGCAATTTATAAAGCTTCTTTATAAGTGAAGCGAGAGAAGAAACCTATTTGATTGTTGTATCAAATAGGTTTCTTTTTTGTTGTTTATAACTGGTTTTGATTGCTATTGATTATTTTTGACTGTTTGTGGTTGATTTTTGTGATCGTTTTCATTATACTGTAATCAAAGAAGAGGTGAAGAAAATGTTAACTCCTGAACGTCATCAAATGATATTGCAACTTGTAAAAGAACAAAAAGTTGTTAAATTGCAGCAATTAGTTGAAAGAACAGAAAGCTCTGAATCGACAATTCGTCGTGATTTAGCACAATTAGAAAAACAAAGGTTATTAAAAAGAGTTCATGGTGGTGCCTCTGTTTTAACAGGAAAAGGACAGGAGCCAACGATGATTGAAAAATCATCTAAAAACATTCAAATAAAACAACAAATTGCCAAGTATGCGGCTAGTATTGTTGAACAAGGGGATTGCGTTTATTTAGATGCAGGAAGTACAACATTTGAAATGATTCCATTTTTAATAAACAAAGATGTTACTGTCGTAACGAATGGACTTATGCATATTGAAGCTTTAGTTGAAAATAATATTCGTGCGTATTTACTAGGCGGGATGATGAAGAGTAGGACGAAAGCTTTAATTGGTGCTATGGCACAGGAAAGTATGCAGAAGTATCGCTTCGATAAATGTTTTTTAGGAGCGAATGGTGTACACGAACAGCTTGGTTTTACAACACCAGATCCAGAAGAAGCGCTCTTGAAGCAACTGGCATTAACATTAGCAAATGAAGGATATTTCTTAATTGATGAAAGTAAGTTTTCAGAAGTTGCATTTGCAAAAATTGCAAATGTTGAAGATGCAAGTATTATTACAAACCATTTAGAAATTGATTTAGAAAAATATAGAAGACAAACAAATGTGATTGAGGCTGATAAACAATGATCTATACAGTTACTTTAAACCCATCTATTGATTATGTAGTACAAGTTAATTCTTTCGATTTAGGAACAGTAAATCGAGCAGAGAAAGATATGAAGTTTCCTGGAGGGAAAGGGATTAATGTTTCTCGCGTTCTTCATCGTTTAGGTTTCGAAAATGTAGCGCTTGGATTTACGGGTGGATTTACCGGTCAATTTATTAAAGGTGTATTACATGATGAAGGTGTAACAACAAACTTCGTCCAAGTAGGTGGAGATTCTCGAATTAATGTGAAAATAAAAGGGCAAGAAGAAACGGAGTTAAATGGACAGGGTCCTATTGTGACAAATGAGCAATTTGAACAATTGATGAAAAAAATCGAAAGTATGCAATCTGGAGATTGTGTTGTACTAGCTGGAAGTGTACCAGCTTCTATTCCAAATACCTTTTATGAATCAATCGCAGCGTTTGGAGCCGAAAAAGGTATTCGTGTAGTAGTAGATGCAAGTGGAAGTGCACTGCAGCATGTAACTAAAAATAAGCCATTTTTAATAAAGCCAAATCATCATGAACTTGGTGAGTTATTCGGAGTGGAGCTTTCAACAGTAGAAGACATTTTACCGTATGGAAGAAAATTAATCGAACAAGGTGTAGAGCACGTCATCGTATCAATGGCAGGAGATGGAGCTTTATTATTTACGGCAGAAGGTATATATGAAGCAACTGTTCCAAAAGGTGTTGTTATTAATTCGGTTGGGGCAGGAGATTCTCTCGTTGCTGGATTTGTAGGTAAATATGAACAGACAAAAGATATTGAAAAAGCATTTCAATATGGTGTTGCAACAGGAAGTGCAACAGCATTTTCGGCGGATTTATGTACAAAGGAAAAAGTAGAAGAATTATTGTCGCAAGTAATTGTAGCTAAGCGATAGGGGGAAGCAACATATGAAAATTACAGAACTATTAAAAAGGGATACAGTCATTATGAATTTGACAGCTTCAAATAAAGAAGCTGTCATAGATGAATTAGTTGAGAAATTAAATGGTGCTAATCGTTTAAATAGTAAAGCTGAATTTAAAGAAGCTATTCTAAAGCGAGAGTCACAAAGTACAACTGGAATTGGTGAAGGTATTGCTATACCTCATGCGAAGACGAATGCCGTTAAACAACCATCGATTTGTTTTGGTAGAAGTGTAAGCGGTATCAACTATGAGTCGCTTGATGGACAGCCTGCACATCTGTTTTTTATGATTGCTGCAAGTGAAGGGGCGAATAATACTCATTTAGAAACGTTGTCTCGTCTATCTACATTATTAATGGATGAAGGTTTTCGTAAACAATTATTAGAAGCAAAGGATGAAGAGGAGCTTCTTCGTTTATTTGATGAAAAAGAGAGTGAAAAAGAAGAAGAAGTTGAAGTAGTAAAGCCAGAAGGGAATGAACCATACGTATTAGCTGTTACAGCTTGTCCAACTGGTATCGCTCACACATATATGGCTGCGGATAGTTTAAAAGCAAAAGCGGCAGAGTTAGGGATTGCGATTAAAGTTGAAACGAATGGATCAACAGGTGTAAAGAACGGTTTAACGAAAGAGGATATTGAACGCGCAACAGCGATTATCGTTGCGGCAGATAAACAAGTAGAAATGAATCGTTTTGCTGGGAAGTATGTCATTCAAGTGCCAGTAGCTGATGGTATTAGAAAAACTGAAGTCCTTCTTAATAGAGCTGTAAAACAAGATGCGCCAATCTTTAAAGGTGTCAAAGAGAATGGGAAGGCAGAAAATATAGAGAAAGAAAAAGGGCTAGGAATTTATAAGCATTTAATGAGCGGTGTAAGTAATATGCTTCCGTTCGTTGTTGGTGGCGGAATTTTAATTGCATTAGCATTTATGTTCGGTGGAATTAAGGCGGAAGGTCCTATTGCTGAAATATTAATGAATATTGGCGGTGGAGAAAAAGGAGCCTTTTTATTCCTTGTACCTATTTTAGCTGGATTTATTGCAAGTTCTATTGCTGATCGTCCTGGTTTTATGCCTGGTGTTGTAGGTGGGTTTTTAGCAGCACAAGCGAATGCGGGATTTTTAGGTGGATTAATTGCTGGTTTCTTAGCTGGATATGTTGTTTTAGGATTGAAAAGATTATTTTCAGGATTACCAGTACAGTTAGAAGGAATTAAACCTGTTTTGTTATATCCAGTCTTTGGATTGTTGATTACAGGAGTTGTTATGCAAAAAGTAGTAAATCCGCCTGTAGTAGCATTAAATGAAATGTTAACAGGATGGTTAAATGGTTTGAGTGGCACGAATGCTATATTATTAGGACTTATTTTAGGCGGTATGATGGCAATTGATATGGGCGGTCCAATTAATAAAGCTGCATTTACATTTGGTATTGCTGCAATAGAAGCACAGAATTTTGGAGTGCACTCAGCAGTTATGGCTGGTGGTATGGTACCGCCACTTGCGATTGCATTCGCAACCACATTTTTTAAAACAAAATTTACAGAAGCAGAACGTAAATCTGGTTTAACAAATTATATTATGGGAGCATCGTTTATTACAGAAGGTGCGATTCCATTTGCAGCTGCCGATCCGGTTCGAGTAATAGTAAGTTGTGTTGTTGGTTCAAGTATCGCGGGTGCCTTATCTATGTTATTCCAAATTACATTGCCGGCACCGCATGGTGGATTGTTTGTTATCGCATTAGTGAATAAACCGTTGCTATACATTTTCTCTATATTAATTGGGACGATTGTTTCAGCTATTATGATAGGTGTTTGGAAGAAGAAAGTTAAATAAAAGATAAAAAGGGACAGCTAATAGGAGTTGTTCCTTTTTCGTTACAAAAAGTGATTTAATAATTGGATTATGATGGATTTTGGTAAAAGATGTAATAAAAAGTGATTTTTTTGTAACAAAAAAGTAATACTGTAATTTTTTCTGGAAAAAAATTCTTATACTATTTTGTGAGAAATATATGAAAACTATTGCTAATTTTGGTAGAAATACAATTCTTTAATATGGAAATTTATGTTACAAATCATTAATCGTTTATTACGAATGCTTTGTAATTGTGTGATTTTCGAAATTCTACAAAAAACTGTTGCTATAATGAGAACACGAAAACAAAGCAAATGGAGGCTATTCATGAAAAAATTATTAGGTATAGCAACAGCAGCAGTTTTTGGTCTTGGGATTTTTGCAGGTTCTGCTAAAGCGGAAACGATTGTAACAACAGATGTATTAAACGTTAGAGAAAACCCAACTGTAGAATCAAAACTTGTAGGTAAAATGTTAAGTGGAAATAAATTAGATGTTATAAATACAGAAAACGGATGGTCCAAAATTAAATTAGATGGTAAAGAAGCTTTTGTAAGTGCTGAGTTTACGAAAAGTTCTTATTATGTAACAGCAAACGTATTAAACATTCGTGCTGGAGCGAATACTGATTCAGAAATTCTTGGCACGCTTAAAAAAGATGACTTGATTGAAACGACAAATCAAGTACAAAACGAATGGTTACAATTCGAATATCGCGGGAAAGCGGCGTATGTTCACATACCATTTTTAACAGGTACAGCACCTGTTATTGAAAGAAAAGAAGTTCCAGCTCAAGATGAAGCGCCAACTAAGGTGAAAACGGCGGTTAAAAATGATACATCAGTTAAGGAGAAAGCGCCGGCTAAAAATGATACGGCAGTTAATGGAAAAGAATCAGTTAAAAGTGGAGCATCAAGTAAACCAGTAGCGCAAGCGAAGCCGGCAACTAAGCCAGTGGCAAAATCTACTGAAACAAGTGAACCTGCTGGTCGTGAAATAACGGTAGAAGCGACAGCTTACACAGCTCACCCGAGTGAAAATGGCACATATGGTGGTCGTGTGTTAACTGCGATGGGGCATGATTTAACAGCGAATCCAAATATGAAAGTCATTGCTGTTGATCCGAAAGTAATTCCTCTCGGATCAAAAGTGTGGGTGGAAGGATATGGAGAAGCAATTGCTGGAGATACTGGTGGCGCGATTAAAGGAAACCGTATTGATGTTTTAGTTGGTTCAGATAGTACTGCTGATAGTTGGGGTCGTAAATCCGTTAAAGTGAAAGTTATAAAATAATTTATTAAAATAAAAAACGGCTGCTTGAAAATGTCTAAGCGGCCGCTTTTTTTATATAAGAATTATTGAAAAGGGTAAATTGTTTTACCTGTAATAATTTTATACGCGGTGCAAAATTGAGTTTGCATATACTCTGTATTTTTATTTTCTGGATGTAACGTTGTTTCTTGAAGAGTAGAATGAAAGGAACGTAGTAAACAATTTAGTGCGAAGTATAATTCTTCTTGTGAACAATTTTGTTCTTTTGTAGCAGTAGCTAAAATAAGGTCTTTTATTAATAATGGAAAATCGATAGTCGCTTGTTTCATAGTCATTGCACCCTCTCCGAGCTATTTTTTATCATGTATATGCAGAATTGGACAAGCTATGCTCTTTTTTTTGTGTAATTTCATGTACTGGATTCAAAGAACTTGCAATCATGCCGTTAAAATTGGTAAGATTGGGTATAATCAATAGATGGAGTATATTACATAAAGAGAGTTGAATGATATGGGAGAAGTGCAACGTGAAAAAGTTGCTGTCATCATTGGGCCAACTGCTGTCGGAAAGACGAAATTAAGTATCGATCTTGCAAAAGCGTTGAATGGTGAGATTATTAGTGGTGATTCCATGCAAATTTATCGTACGATGGATATCGGGACTGCAAAGGTGACGATAGATGAGATGGACGGAATTCCGCATTATATGATTGATATAAAAGATCCGGAAGATTCATTTTCTGTGGCGGAATTTCAAGAACGTGTCCGTAAGTGCATTCGAGAAATTACAGAGCGCGGGAAATTACCAATTATTGTTGGTGGAACCGGTCTCTATATACAATCTGTTCTATTCGATTACCAGTTTGCAGATGAGGCTGGGGATGCTACATACCGAGAACAGATGGAAAAGTTAGCATTAGAACACGGTGTGGAATATGTACATAAAAAGTTACAAGAAGTAGATCCAGAAAGTGCGGAGCGTATTCATGCCAATAATGTAAGGCGTGTTATTCGGGCGTTAGAAATTTTTCACACGACGGGTGAAAAAATGAGTAACCAGCTCGAAAAACAAGAAAATGAGTTACTCTACGATGTTTCATTAATTGGCTTGACAATGGATCGAGAAATGCTATACGATCGCATTAACTTACGTGTTAACCTAATGATTGAACAAGGTTTATTAGAAGAAGTAAAAGGTTTACATGAAAGAGGAGTGCGAGATTGTCAATCTATTCAAGCGATTGGTTATAAAGAGATATATGATTATTTTGAGAATCGTGTATCTTTAGAAGAAGCGGTATCACAATTAAAGACGAATTCACGCCGTTATGCAAAACGTCAATTAACGTGGTTCCGTAATAAGATGGATGTCGCGTGGTTCGATGTTACTGATGGTGAAAAAACGTCAGAAATTTTACGATACATAGAAGGAAAGCTACAACTAAAGTCGAATAATAGTAAGTAGAGAAAAAGAGGAGGATTCGACATGAAGCAATCAATCAATATTCAAGATCAGTTTTTAAATCAACTCCGTAAAGAGAATACGTTCGTTACGCTGTACTTATTAAATGGTTTCCAGCTTCGTGGATTAATTAAAGGATTTGATAACTTTACAGTCCTGCTGGAAACAGAAGGTAAGCAACAGCTTATTTATAAACATGCAATTTCTACATTTGTACCACAAAAAAATGTTTCAATTGAATTAGAGTAGTAATGAATTATTGTACATAATAAAAAAAGAGCGAGTTTCTCGCTCTTTTTTTATTTGCCATAAACAATAAATAGTGAAATTTAAGCGATTCTAAATACAGTAAGACGAATGTTAGTGTTTCCTGTTGCAGGGATCGTAATCTCGTTAAGAGTAGATTGGACAGAAATGTTTGCTCCAGCAGCTAATGTTTCGATTGTAGTAAATGAAAGTGAGTCGCCTATTAGATTTGAAGAGAAGTTGTCAGTAGCAACTGCTCCATTAATTGAAATTCCTACTCCAAGTGGAGCGCATCCTGGCGCAGTTGTAGAAATAGATATGCTAATTACATAAATACCAGCGTTAATAACAGTAACTGTATTTGTGCCGTTAAAGATAATATTGTTTACGTTAATTGCAGTACTAAAAATAAAGTTGTTAAATTGGAGTACTGTTTGTTGGATGTTGTTTGTTACAACGATTGTTGCTACTGGGAAGCTAGGCCCAGTAGGTCCGGTAACTCCTATACCAGTAGCACCCGTTGGTCCTTGAACACCTTGAGGTCCGGTAGCACCCGTGTTACCTTGAGCACCTTGAGGTCCGGTAGCACCCGTGTTACCTTGAGCACCTTGAGGTCCGGTAGCGCCCGTGTTACCTTGAGCGCCTTGAGGTCCGGTAGCACCCGTGTTACCTTGAGCACCTTGAGGTCCGGTAACGCCCGTGTTACCTTGAGCGCCTTGAGGTCCAGTAGCACCTGTGTTACCTTGAGCACCTTGAGGTCCGGTAGCACCCGTGTTACCTTGAACACCTTGAGGTCCAGTAGCACCCGTGTTACCTTGAGCACCTTGAGGTCCGGTAGCACCTGTGTTACCTTGAAGACCTTGAGGTCCGGTAGCACCCGTGTTACCTTGCGTACCTTGAGGTCCAGTGGAACCAGTAGCACCCGTGTTACCTTGAATACCTTGAGGTCCAGTGGCACCTGTATTACCTTGGATACCTTGAGGTCCAGTGGCACCCGTGTTACCTTGAACGCCTTGAGGTCCAGTAGCACCTGTGTTACCTTGCGCACCTTGAGGTCCAGTGGAACCAGTAGCGCCCGTGTTACCTTGAAGACCTTGAGGTCCAGTAGCACCCGTGTTACCTTGAAGACCTTGAGGTCCAGTAGCACCTGTGTTACCTTGCGCACCTTGAGGTCCAGTGGAACCAGTAGCACCTGTGTTACCTTGAACGCCTTGAGGTCCAGTGGAACCAGTAGCACCTGTGTTACCTTGAACGCCTTGAGGTCCAGTGGAACCAGTAGCACCCGTGTTACCTTGAGCACCTTGAGGTCCGGTGGCACCGGTAGCACCTGTGTTACCTTGCGCACCTTGAGGTCCAGTGGAACCGGTAGCACCTGTGTTACCTTGAGGTCCAGTAGCACCCGTGTTACCTTGAACGCCTTGAGGTCCAGTAGCACCCGTGTTACCTTGAAGACCTTGAGGTCCAGTGGAACCAGTAGCACCGGTAGCACCGGTAGCACCCGTGTTACCTTGAAGACCTTGAGGTCCAGTAGCACCTGTGTTACCTTGCGTACCTTGAGGTCCAGTGGAACCAGTAGCACCCGTGTTACCTTGAAGACCTTGAGGTCCAGTAGCACCTGTGTTACCTTGCGTACCTTGAGGTCCAGTGGAACCAGTAGCGCCCGTGTTACCTTGAACGCCTTGAGGTCCAGTAGCACCGGTAGCACCCGTGTTACCTTGAGGTCCAGTGGAACCAGTAGCGCCCGTGTTACCTCTAGGTCCAGTAGCACCGGTAGCACCTGTGTTACCTCTAGGTCCGGTCGCACCAGTAGCGCCCGTGTTACCTCTAGGTCCGGTCGCACCAGTAGCGCCCGTGTTACCTCTAGGTCCGGTCGCACCAGTAGCGCCCGTGTTACCTCTAGGTCCGGTCGCACCGGTCGCACCTGTGTTACCTCTAGGTCCGGTCGCACCGGTAGCACCTGTGTTACCTCTAGGTCCGGTCAAACCGGTCGCACCTGTGTTACCTCTAGGTCCGGTCAAACCGGTCGCACCTGTGTTACCTCTAGGTCCGGTCGCACCAGTAGCGCCCGTGTTACCTCTAGGTCCAGTAGCACCAGTAGCGCCCGTGTTACCTCTAGGTCCGGTAGCACCTGTGTTACCTCTAGGTCCGGTAGCACCTGTGTTACCTCTAGGTCCGGTAGCACCAGTAGCGCCCGTGTTACCTCTAGGTCCAGTCGCACCGGTAGCACCTGTGTTACCTCTAGGTCCGGTAGCACCGGTAGCACCTGTGTTACCTCTAGGTCCGGTCGCACCGGTAGCACCAGTAGCGCCCGTGTTACCTCTAGGTCCAGTCGCACCGGTAGCACCTGTGTTACCTCTAGGTCCGGTCGCACCAGTAGCGCCCGTGTTACCTCTAGGTCCGGTAGCACCGGTAGCACCTGTGTTACCTCTAGGTCCAGTAGCACCGGTAGCACCTGTGTTACCTCTAGGTCCAGTCGCACCGGTAGCACCTGTGTTACCTCTAGGTCCGGTAGCACCAGTAGCGCCCGTGTTACCTCTAGGTCCGGTAGCACCGGTAGCACCTGTGTTACCTCTAGATCCGGTAGCACCAGTAGCGCCCGTGTTACCTCTAGGTCCGGTAGCACCGGTAGCACCTGTGTTACCTCTAGGTCCGGTAGCACCAGTAGCGCCCGTGTTACCTCTAGGTCCGGTCGCACCAGTAGCGCCCGTGTTACCTCTAGGTCCGGTAGCACCAGTAGCGCCCGTGTTACCTCTAGGTCCAGTAGGTCCAGTAGGTCCTCTGCCGAACGAAGCTGAATTAACTAGAGTAGTTTGTAACTCTGCAATTAATTTAAGGAGTTCTTGGAGTGTACAAGGATCAATTCGGAATAACTTTGTAATGTAAAGTAAAAAATTAATTAAAATTTGAAGTTCAACAAATACAGCACTTGCTACGAAGGTTGGATTTTTTAATATAGTTATTAAGTTTTTAATGATGGCTAATCCTTGTGCTTTCAGAGCGGAAGTAGTGTCTAGTGAACAGATGAATTTGCTTAGTAGGTGCAATGTATCTATTAGATTCTCAATGTTTTTGGGAGATGGATTGGCGAAAAGTTTAGGGATTATTTTTATTAAATCGTTAATGATTGCACGGAATGTTCTAATTTGCGCTTTAGTAATTGGAATCGTTGGGGTAGTTGGAATTCGTCCAGCGCTAGTTGGAAAGCAGGGATTGGAGTATTTATTTTGATTGTCGTTAAAGCGAGACATTAAATCTCTCCTTTCTAATAAGAATGTGAACGAAACTCATCATAGTAGATGCAGGGAATAGCTAAATGGTCATAGTGAAATTGAGTGTTTCGAGAAAAAAATAAAAAAACGCCTTATTATAGGGCGTTTTTTTTATTTTCAGCATATTGATAATATCGCTTTAGTGAAATTTTTGATTTGAAGCCAACTAATTTTATGATTTCTGGCTCTGGGGTTTGTTTTTTTATTAGGCGTAAAATAAACGTGTTCCGGAAATGTTGTCCAGAAATGCCTTTACGTAAATTCGCTCTTGCTACTTCAAGTCGAATCATTTTTTGGATAGCGATTTCTGTTAGTGCTTTTGGTGCATCGTTTTCGTATACCCATCTGTATGTTCCGCGGTTAAAATCGAATGCAACAAACAACGGGTCATTACTATGGTATTTAGGACGAACTGGTTCTGGAATACTTTTATAATATGTGTACAGTTGTTTTTTGTCTTCGATTGTTAATGTGATTGTTCTTTCTACTCCTGCGGTTGCTGGAATAGAAAGTGTATTAGTTTCAAAATGAACGTGATGCATAGTTAATGCTGTAAGCTCTTGTAAGGATAGTCCGTAGTCGATTAATATACTTAAAATGGCGATATTACGATCCATTAATAACGGACGAACGGGACGTTGTTTTTCTGAAAGTCCTTCTAATGAAGTGACTATATGCTTTAATCTTTTTTCTTCATCGGATGAAATGAAATCTTCATTACGCAATGCACGGTTTGGTTGAATAGTAATTTCCATATCATTCAATGGATTTGGAATGTTAAGAAAATGATGCATTCTATTTAATACAATAAATACACGATGCATTGTTTTCTCAGAGTAGTGTCGATTCTTTTTTAAGTCTGAAAAGTAATCTTCATAGTCTTTTGTACAAAGTGTTGCCCATATATTACTGGAAGGGAGCTTTTTGTTTTTTTCTAACCAATGTCCAAAATCTTCAATGTCATAAACATAACGTTTAATGGTTGAAGACTTTCGGCCTTTATTCAATAAAAAAATAGAAAAGGCTTGTATTGTATCATGGAATTCCGTTGTTTCCATAGTCCCACCACCTTGATTATTTCTTATATTATAGCAAACTTTTCTGAAAATAGGCATTTGCAAGAGGGACTGGAATAATAATATTTGGTGAGTGGATAAAATGAGGTGATTGTATGGAACAATCGATGCGTAAGAAAAATAACAATCAAATTAATATTGTATTAAACCATCGAAAGAAAATTTCGTTACCGGCATCAGAAAATAAAACGGTAATTTCAAGTGAAACCACTACTAAACATGAGATGTTGCAGAGAATTGAAGAAGAGATGGGAAAGCTTGTTGGGATGGATGAAATAAAAAAGATAATAAAAGAAATTTATGCTTGGATTTATGTAAATAAAAAAAGACAAGAGATGGGGTTGAAATCTGAGAAGCAAGTGCTTCACATGTTATTTAGGGGGAATCCCGGTACTGGGAAGACAACCGTTGCTAGAATGATAGGGAAATTGTTGTTTGAGATGAATATTTTATCGAAGGGGCATTTAGTTGAAGCAGAACGTGCTGATCTTGTGGGGGAGTATATCGGTCATACAGCGCAAAAGACGAGAGATTTAATAAAAAAGGCCATGGGAGGTATTTTGTTTATTGATGAGGCGTATTCTTTAGCGCGGGGGGGAGAGAAGGATTTTGGGAAGGAAGCTATTGATACACTTGTGAAGCATATGGAAGATAAGCAGCACGGTTTTGTATTAATTTTAGCTGGATATTCAAGAGAGATGAATCATTTTCTTTCATTAAATCCAGGGTTACAATCTCGTTTTCCATTTATTATTGAATTTGCGGATTACTCGGTAAATCAGCTGTTGGAAATTGGAAAGAGAATGTATGAGGAGCGTGAATATCAGTTATCTAAAGAAGCGGAGTGGAAATTTCGAGATCATTTACATGCGGTAAAGTATTCGTCGCAAATTACATCGTTTAGTAATGGGCGATACGTACGGAATATTGTTGAAAAATCGATTCGTACACAAGCTATGCGATTGTTACAAGAGGATACGTATGATAAATATGATTTAATTGGGATATCAAGTATGGATTTAATGCTTGAAGAGGAGACGCACAGTACGTAAACTGTGCGTCTGTTTTTATGCATAAGTTCGTTTACTCTTTTTTTGCTTTTTCTTGGTGAGTTTTATGAAGACGTTCCATTTTAGCGCTCTTTTCGTGCGCTGAATTTGAATCATGTCCAAATTGGTTTACTGAGCTTTTTTGAGCTCCTTTATTAACATGGTTTGTCATTTGCATTCACCTCGCTTTAAAAATTAGTATAAACATTATGTAAAGAAAAACTCGTTAGAAAAGAAAAACCTCTTTACGATATGTAAAGAGGTTAGATTGCTATTTATGCATTGAGCGCTCCTTTGTATCGATGCGTCTATGCGGTAAATGCCATTTGTAATGAATAGAAACCATGCGGAAGCAAACAATTAAAATGAATAAGGTGTATAGAGCCCAATCGCTAACGATGACTTTAGCGCCAATCAAAAAACCGGCTAAAATCGTCCAAAACGCATATACATCAGCTCGAAGGACGAGAGGTTTTCTACGTGCTAAAAGATCACGAATAATACCGCCGCCAATGCCAGTTAAAACAGCAGCTACAATTGTAGCGCTAATTGGTAAATTTAATTTTTGGGCGTATAGAGCTCCTTGTACGGCGAACGCTGATAAGCCGATGGCATCTGTGATGTTTTCCCACTTTTTCCAATGCTTAATTAATTTATTAGGAAAAAGAAAAATAATCGTCATTGATAATAGTGCGATTTGGAATAACATGTCTTGTTGCCAAAACGCGACGATTGGATAACCGATTAATAAATTACGAAGGGCACCTCCCCCAAATGCGGTTGCCATTCCTAAAATATATACCCCGAAAATATCATAATCCTCTTCCATTGCAACAATGGCTCCGCTTAGTGCGAAAGCGATTGTGCCTATGATGCTAAAAATCTCCCATGCCATGAATTTTCTCCCCCGCTAACTAGATGAAATGTGCTTCCTCTGCTATTATATTAGAAGGTTTAAATTTCGAAAAGGATGAGTGAACATATTTGATGGAAGAAAAAGAAAAAATCATATTAGTTGGCTGTCAATTGCCACAAGATGATGATGAAAAATTTATGCATTCCATGAAAGAGCTTGCATCGCTAGCGAAAACTGCGCGAGCGGAAGTGTTAGTATCAACGACGCAAAAGCGCCCGAAGTTTCATCCGGCGACTTATATAGGAAAAGGTAAACTAGAAGAGCTTGCAGCGTTGACGGAAGAATTAGAACCAGCTGTTATTGTTTTTAATAATGAGTTAACACCAAGTCAAATTCGGAATTTATCTTCAGTATTAGATGCGAGAGTGATTGACCGAACGCAGTTAATACTAGATATTTTTGCGCAACGTGCGAAATCGAGAGAGGGTAAGCTTCAAGTAGAATTAGCTCAATTGCAGTATACAATGCCGCGCCTTATGGGACAAGGTCTTGCTTTATCACGTCTTGGTGGTGGAATTGGTACAAGGGGACCAGGAGAGACGAAGCTTGAGACAGATCGTCGTCATATTCGATCTCGTATTGATGAAATAAAGAGACAACTTGCGGTTGTTGTGGAGCATCGAAAGAGATATCGTGAGAGAAGAAAAGATAATAAAGTGTTTCAAGTTGCGTTAATTGGGTATACAAATGCAGGAAAATCTACGTTGTTTAATAGATTAACGGAAGCTGATACGTTTGAAGAAAACTTATTGTTTGCAACGCTAGATCCGACGACAAGAAAGATGCCGTTACCTTCTGGTTATACAGTGCTTTTGACTGATACGGTTGGTTTTATACAAGATTTACCTACGTCACTAATTGCTGCTTTTCGATCTACGTTAGAAGAAGCTGGGGAAGCGGATGTTATTTTACATGTTGTTGATTCTGCAGATCCTAATTATGTAGGGCATGAGCAGACAGTAAAACAATTATTGTCGGACCTTGAAATTAATCGTATTCCTATTATTACGTTATATAATAAAAAAGATAAATTGCATCAAAACTTCATTCCATTTCCGAAAAGTGATTTCTTAATGACTAGTGCTTTTGAAGAAAGTGATTTATTGCGTATAAAAGAAGCGCTAGAAACGAAGATGAAGGAAGAAATGGATGATTATCAAGTGGAAATCCCTCCGAGTGAAGGTAGGTTATTAACGCTTTTAAAGACAGAAACAATATTAACTAAAATGGAGTTTCTAGAAGATAAATTTGTATATGATTGTACAGGGTATATATTTGCTCATTCATCGCTTAAGGGGCAATTAAAGAGATTTTTAGTGGAAGAAGGAGAAAATAATGTTTGATCGTTTGAAAAATGGAGAAAAAATTGCTCCAATCGTAAAAGAAGTAGAAAGTCAAATTACAGAAGTACATAAACGTGCGGATGAGGTGATTGAGAGTAACCAATTTCGTGTATTAGAAAGTTTTCGTAAACACAAAATTAGCGATTCGCATTTTATTCCGACGACAGGTTATGGGTATGATGATATTGGTCGTGACACGTTAGAAAAAGTGTATGCTGATGTATTTGGGGCAGAAGCGGGTCTTGTTCGTCCGCAAATTATTTCAGGTACTCACGCAATTTCGACAGCTCTATTCGGTATTTTACGTCCAGGAGATGAACTGCTATACATAACAGGAAAACCATATGATACGTTAGAAGAAATCGTTGGTGTACGCGGAAAAGGTGTAGGCTCATTTAAAGAATATAATATTGGTTATAACGCAGTTCCGTTAACTGAAGAGGGATTTGTGGACTTTGAAGCTGTTGCAGCTGCGATCCATAGTAATACGAAGATGATTGGTATTCAGCGTTCAAAAGGATATGCTACTCGTCCGTCGTTTACTGTTTCACAAATTAAAGAGATGATTGTGTTTGTGAAAGAGATTAAACCTGATGTTGTTGTATTTGTAGATAACTGCTATGGCGAATTTATTGAAGAAGAAGAGCCCTGTCATGTTGGTGCGGACTTAATGGCAGGCTCTCTTATTAAGAATCCTGGCGGTGGAATTGTTAAAACTGGTGGTTACATTGTTGGTAAAGAGCAGTATGTTGAAGCGTGTGCATATCGTCTAACATCTCCAGGAATCGGTGCGGAAGCAGGGGCATCTTTATACAGTTTGCAAGAAATGTATCAAGGTTTCTTCTTAGCGCCGCATGTAGCGGGACAAGCGCTAAAAGGTGCGATTTTTACAGCTGCATTTTTAGAAAAGTTAGGGATGAATACATCACCAGCTTGGAATGCACCAAGAACAGATTTAATTCAGTCTGTTCAATTTGATGATAAAGATCGTATGATTGCGTTCTGTCAAGCGATTCAATATGCATCTCCAATTAATTCTCATTTCACTCCATATGCAAACTATATGCCGGGTTATGAAGATGATGTAATTATGGCTGCGGGGACGTTTATTCAAGGTGCAAGTATTGAGCTGTCGGCTGATGGTCCGATTCGTCCGCCTTATGTTGCTTACGTGCAAGGTGGGTTAACTTATTCGCATGTAAAGATTGCGATTTGTTCTGCGATTGATGCGTTAATTGAAAAAAAACTATTAACAATTTCTTAAAGGAAAGCTGTCGATTTCGGCAGCTTTTTTCGTGTTAAAGTAATGATTTGTACCATTAGAAAAAAAACGAAAAAATTTACAAAAAAATCATGTAAGAAAATCTAACATCTATTGACACTAAACATAACATGGTATAAAATGAGAAACAGTTAAGGCGAAGGAGGAACTGAAACAATGAAAGAAGATAGACGTTCTGCTCCGCTGTTTCCAATTGGTATTGTAATGGATTTAACACAATTATCTGCACGTCAAATTCGCTACTATGAAGAGCATAATCTTATTTTTCCAACCCGTACAAAAGGGAATCGTAGATTATTTTCATTTAACGATGTAGATAAATTGTTGGAAATTAAAGATTTGTTAGATCAAGGCTTAAATATGGCCGGAATTAAACAAGTATTGCAAATGAAAGAAAATCAAACAGAAGCAGTGAAAGTAAAAGAAGAAACGAAAGAAATTTCAAAATCCGAGCTTCGCAAAATTCTTCGAGATGAACTACAACATACAGGTAGATTTAATCGGACCTCATTGCGACAAGGTGACATTTCAAGGTTTTTTCACTAAAGATAACTGATTCTGAAGGTGTTTAGAGGGACTAAGGAGGAATTTATAATGGCTAGGTACACAAAAGAAGATATTTTCCGTTTGGCGAAAGAAGAGAATGTAAAGTATATACGTCTGCAATTTACGGACCTTTTAGGGGTAATTAAAAACGTAGAAATTCCAGTGAGCCAATTAACAAAAGCTCTTGATAACAAAATGATGTTTGATGGATCTTCTATTGAAGGTTTCGTACGTATTGAAGAATCTGATATGTATTTATATCCGGATTTAGATACTTGGGTAATTTTCCCTTGGACAGCTGAAAAAGGTAAAGTAGCTCGTTTAATCTGTGATATTTACAATGCTGATGGTACTCCATTTGATGGCGACCCACGTAACAACTTAAAGCGTGTGTTAAAAGAAATGGAAGCATTAGGATTCTCAGATTTCAATCTTGGACCAGAGCCAGAATTCTTCCTATTTAAAGTTGATGAAAAAGGAAATCCAACACTGGAATTGAACGATAACGGTGGATACTTCGACCTTGCGCCGATGGATCTAGGGGAAAACTGTCGTCGTGATATCGTTCTTGAACTTGAAGAAATGGGCTTTGAAATTGAAGCATCTCACCATGAGGTTGCGCCAGGTCAACATGAAATTGACTTTAAATATGCAAATGCAATTCGCTCATGTGATGACATTCAAACATTCAAGCTTGTTGTAAGAACGATTGCTCGTAAACATGGTTTACACGCAACATTTATGCCGAAACCATTATACGGTGTGAACGGTTCAGGTATGCACTGTAACTTATCACTATTTAAAAATGGTGAGAACGTATTCTTCGATCAAAACGGTGATTTACAATTAAGTGATGATGCTCGTCACTTCATCGCAGGTATTTTAAAACATGCGCCAGCATTTACAGCGGTAGCAAACCCAACTGTAAACTCTTACAAGCGTTTAGTACCTGGATATGAAGCTCCATGTTACGTAGCATGGTCTGCACAAAACCGTAGTCCATTAGTGCGTATTCCTGCATCTCGTGGTATTAGCACACGCGTAGAAGTACGTAGTGTTGACCCAGCTGCAAACCCGTATTTAGTAATGGCTACATTATTAGCAGCAGGTCTTGATGGAATTAAAAATAAATTAACTCCACCAGCTGCAGTAGACCGTAACATCTACGTAATGACAAAAGAAGAGCGTGAAGAAGCAGGTATCGTTGACTTACCAGCAACATTAGCGCAAGCGTTAGTTACTTTACAATCTAATGAAATCGTATGTGGCGCATTAGGTGATCATTTACTTGAGCACTTCATTGAAGCAAAAGAAATTGAGTGGGATATTTTTAGAACTCAAGTTCACCAATGGGAACGCGATCAATATATGTCTCTATACTAAGAGAGAAAAAAGCCTTGATACTACGGTATCAGGGCTTTTTTTATTTATGGGCAAATATAAAGGCTTGTGAAATGAATTGGATGGGTGCCCACAAAAAGTCATGTGGATTATTTAAAATGCGTGCTAGCTATGAATGAAAATGTGGAAGTTGAAATATGGTGTGGATGTATTTAATTCGAAAATTAAGTATTGAAAAATATAGTACCTTGCAATAAACAATACTAAGTGGTATATTATGGATAAAATAGCTACCGTTTATTGAACAGTACTAAAATGAGAAAGGGGGATTGTCCTTGAACGTTCAGTTTAAAAAAGGTGTGTTAGAACTGTGTGTATTGGCACTTGTAAAACGTAAGGATTGTTATGGATATGAACTTGTTCAGCAAATCTCTAATAAATTTTTAATATCGGAAGGTTCTGTATATCCGTTATTACGTCGTTTAACGAAAGAGGGATATTTTCAAACGTATTTAAAAGAATCCACGGAAGGACCGCCCCGTAAATATTATCAACTAACAGAGCAAGGAGAGATGCAACTTACTTTATTAGTGACAGAGTGGCGTGATTTTGCTAAAGGTGTTCAAGAAATTATTGAAGGGGTGGAATGGGATGAGTAAAGAACGGTTTCTTAAAGAATTATCAAGTCATCTTAGAAAGTTACCAGAAGAAGAGCGACAAGATATTTTATTTGATTATGAAGAGCACTTTCAGTTTGGGATGGAAGAGGGGAAAACTGAATCAGAAATAATAAAGGGACTTGGCTCTCCGAAAGTAATTGCGAAAGACTTACTTGCGATGTATCGATTTGATGAAATGAAAAAAGATCCGTCGACTTCAAATGTGACAAGAGCTGTCATGGCAGCGGTTGGACTTAGTTTGTTTAATTTTATTATTGTGTTAGGCCCGTTAGTTGCAATTATAGCTTTTATACTTTCCTTTTGGGTCGGTGGGATTGCTAGTGTAGTGACACCATTTTTCGTTATTGTAAAAGTATTTATGGGCACTTTTATATGGTTGGATCTTTTCGTTAGTATAACGTTTGTCGGAGTAGGTTTGTTGTTATGTATTGTAGCTTATTATAGTACGAAGTGGTTTAAAAGATTATGTGTACGCTATGTAGTCTGGAACTTCAAAATGATAAAAGGGGAGTAGATGATGAAAAAGATATTATTAGTAGCTATCGCTTGTATCATTATTGGAGTAATAGGGATTTCACAAACATATGCAAAAGCAGTACAAACTGCAGAAAAAGGAGATAAAGAGGACGTAATTAAAAACGAAACGCTAAAAAATGTAGAAGTTAAGTTAGATGCAGGAGATATTGTTGTCCAAAAATCTCCTGATTCCTCTTTTTATGTAAAGCAAAAAGGAGACGTAAGTAAACAGGAGATTCGTATTGCTGAAGATGGTGATACATTAAAAATCATAGGGGAAATAGAAAAAGGTGTTTCATTTGATTTTTCATTTTACAATTTCGGATTTCAAACGCCTACATTGACTATATTAGTACCTGAACGTTCTTATCAAGAGATAAAAGTAAATTCATCCGCTGGACAAATAGAAATAAGTAATGTGAAAAGTGACCGCGTAAGTGTTGAAACACTCGCCGGAGAAGTGGATTTGAAACATGTAACAGCAAAGAGTGTGGAGGGGTCTACAAAAGCTGGTGAGGTGAATTTTAAAAAAGTAATAGGGAAAGTAACAGCAAAAACGGCTAGTGGGGATATAGATATTATTGATCATGATTCTAAATATGATTTAGAGGTAAGTTCAACTGCTGGAGATGTAGATATTACTTTATTGGAAAAACCACAAGATGCAGTTATAACTGGGCAAACTGCTGCTGGAGACGTGACAATTTTTAATGAAGACAATAAAAATATAACGATTGGTAATGGTAGTAAAAAGATTAGCGGTAAAACCGCTGCTGGAGATGTTACTATTGAAACGCGTTAATAATTAATGAAACGCATTCTTTTGAATGAACGGAAATCTATCAAAATATAAAAAGAAGATAATTACCTATATAAATAAGGGAATTATCTTCTTTTTATTATTTTTAATGTAAATCACGATATACGCCAATTACTTTTCCAATAACTGACACTTGTTTTAAAATAATAGGTTCTAGTGAAGAGTTTTCCGGTTGTAGACGGAAATGATCTTTTTCTTTATAGAAACGTTTAACAGTTGCTTCGTTATCTTCTGTTAAAGCAACTACAATTTCACCGTTGTATGCAGACTGTTGTTGGCGAACAACAACTAAATCACCATCAAAGATACCGGCTTCAATCATGCTATCTCCAGAAATGCGTAACATAAACACTTGATCTGCTCCAGCAACGATACTAGCTGGAAGTGGGAAGTGATCTTCTACACTTTCGACTGCTGTAATCGGTAAACCGGCAGTAACTTTTCCGATGATTGGAACTTGAATAACAGATTGTGTTTCCGTTCGGTTGTCACCTAAAATTTCAATTGCGCGTGGTTTTGTTGGATCGCGTCGAATATATCCCTTTTCTTCTAGTCGTGATAAATGTCCGTGCACTGTAGAACTAGAAGCAAGGCCGACTGCTTGACCGATTTCACGTACGGAAGGTGGATATCCTTTTTCTTGTACTTTTAGCTTAATAAAGTCGAGAATGTCTTGCTGGCGTTTCGTTAACTTTTCCATGTTTTCTAACACCTCGTTTTCTTTCATTTTTCTTATTATTAAGTATAACATGCGAAAAAACATTCTACAAACATAAGTTCGAACGAAAGGCAAATTTATGATACACTATAAGGAAAATATAGTGAGAAAGAAGGGTTCAAAATGAATGCAATTATTTATGCACGTGTGAGCACAACAAAAGAAGAACAGGAAACATCATTATTGCGTCAAAAAGATGAATTATTGCATTTAGCTGAGCGCTATCAAATGGATGTTACAAAGGTAATTGAGGAGCAGGCTAGCGGTTATACAATTGAACGTGATGGCATATTAGAAGTGCTAGATACAATTCGAGATGAACAAGTTGATGTACTACTTATACAAGATGAAACGCGTCTTGGTAGAGGAAATGCAAAGATTGCATTAATGCATTGTTTACATAAAGAGGGGATAAAAGTTTATACGCACACGCATAGTGGTGAATTACAGCTTTCAGATTCTGATTCGATGGTGCTAAATATAATTGGGATTGTTGAAGAGTATCAAAGAAAGATCCACAATTTAAAAATTAAACGTGGCATGCAAAGAGCAGTGGAGAAAGGATTTCGTCCAGAAAATAATTTGAAAAATCGTCATTTAAGCGTAGGACGTGAGAAAAAAGAAGTGCCAATTGAGGAAATTGTACGTTTGCGCCGGAATGAATTAACTTTTGAAGAAATTGCAGCAACACTTCGTGGTTTTGGTCATGATGTTTCAAAAGCAACTGTACATCGAAGGTATGTAGAATATACAAAGCAATTGCTTGATAAAGAGGACTAACTATTGTATGATAATAATCAGTTTTGAGTAGAAGGGGGATTCGAGATGCCAAGTCAAGAACTCATTGAACGCATTAACTTCTTAGCGAAAAAAGCAAAAGCTGAAGGCTTAACTGAAGAAGAACAACGTGAGCGCCAATCGCTTCGTGAACAATATTTAAAAGGATTTCGTCAAAATATGTTAAACGAATTAAAAGGAATTAAAGTCGTTAACGAAGAAGGCACGGACGTTACACCGGCGAAATTAAAAGCTTTAAAAAAGCAGGATAATGCAAAATTAAATTAAAAGATGGGCATAGCCCATCTTTTTTTATTTGTTAAAATTGTTATTTAATAACTTTCCAGTTTTCATTTTTTGTTGCTTCTATCCTTTTATGCTTCAATATATAGTTAGCGATAAGTTCAGACATATCTGTTGGTATGTCTTTTACTACTGGTTTATTTTGAAACATAAAGAAGTTCCCGCCACCGCTTGCACGATAATTATTCATAACAACGTCATATTCTTCATTCATATTAAGAGGAGCGCCTTTATACTGCAAAGACTCTACTCTCTCTCCAATTGGTTTTGAAATGTTTAATACATACGAAATCCCTTCCCACATATCGTAATTATAGTGTTGTGGTTTTGGTTCTATATAGGTAGGGTTTACGATGATGGTTCCATCTGCTTTTAATGTGAAATAAGAAGCAGAGAGTTCGAGAGCATCTTTTATATCCGCTCCGGTTATTCTAATTACTTTTAATGTATTTGGATAAATATAATTAGAAACGATGTCACGCATTGTTACATGTTTCGGGAAACCTGGAGATGTATTATGAAACAAACTTGTACAAGAAATTGAAACATTAGCTATATCCATCTGTATTTTATTTATGAATTCAATAAAAGGATGGTCTTGCAAACGTGTTTGCATAGCATCGGAAATTTGCATATCCCCATAAATTATTCCAATAGGTTTATCAAGCCAATTTTGTGTTTTTTCTTCATAATTGGCAACCAAGGAAAGAACATCTTGGTCTGCCACAATTCCTTGTACAGGCAATAACTCTGAATAACTCTCTTTTTTCACCCATTTTTGTTCTGCTTTTTCGAATGTTACTGTTACTTTTCCAACTGAGTGTCCATTGCATCCGGTCTGTAAAATTGTTACACCATTAATCACGGTGTGAGCGATTTCTCGGTGTTGGTGGCCTGTTAGTAAAATATCTATGCCTTCAATTTCATGGCACATTGCATATCCTTGGTTTTCACCTGTTAAAACTTCATTCGGTACTCCGGTTTGTAAATCACGTTCAAATCCCCCGTGATAGGCTACGACTAGTAAATCTGGTTTTTCATGTTTACGGATGTAAGAAACCCATTTTTTTGTTGTTTCAAATGCATCTTCAAATTGTAAATCTTTAATATGATGTGCTTGTTCCCAATGGGGGATGTAATGCGTTGTCACCCCTAAAATAGCAATTTTTATATTTGATTCAATATGTTTTATTATATATGGTTTCCCGAAATAAGGTTCTTTTCTGTTTTTATCTAAAATGTTTGCTGATAGATAAGGGGAATTTGCAGTAGTCACAGCATTATTTAATATATCCATTCCGTAATTAAATTCATGATTTCCGATAATTGCAATGTCATACTCTAAGTAGTTGGCTAATAAGGACATTGGGTTTTCCATATCTTTTTCGTATGTAGCGTAATGATAAGTAAATGGTGTTCCTTGAATGAAGTCCCCGTTATCAATCAGAAGAACGTTTGCATTTTGAGAACGTTCTTTTTTTATGAGAGTAGAAATTTTAGCTAAACCAATTTCTGCTTTGGAGTTATCTTGGTAGTGAATTGGATACACAGTACCATGTACATCGCTTGTTAATAAAATATTTAAAGTTACAATTTGATTTTGATTCAACGCCATTCACCTTTTCTATAGTTATCTTTCAATTAATCATATCAAATATATGAAAAGAATTTTAATGTGAATGTATAGAATGTGTAAAGATTCTGTAAATAAGAAATTATTTGTAAAAATATGTGATATATTTCTTCATGTTTATGGAAGGTTATTTTATAACAACGAAAAATGAAGGCATTAACATGTTGAAAAAAGTTTTTGCAATGAGCACAACAGTTGTACTAGCAGCGGGATTATTAAGTGGATGTGGAACGAAGGAATCAAGTGCAAGTAAAAATGAAGATACGAAAAAAGGTTATGTACCGAAGACGCTAAATGTTCAATTTGTTCCTTCTCAAAATGCAGATACGTTAGAGGCGAAGGCAAAACCATTGGAAAAGCTATTAAGTGATAAATTAAACATTCCGGTAAAAGTTAGTATTTCAACGAATTACAATACAATTGTAGAAGCGATGGCATCTAAGCAAGTAGATGTAGGTTTTTTACCTCCAACAGCGTATGTGTTAGCGCATGAGAAAAAGGCTGCAAACGTAATTTTACAGGCGCAACGTTTTGGGGTAGATGATGAAACTGGAGCTCCCACAAAGGATTTAGTAGATGTTTATAAATCAGAGTTTGTTGTTAAGAAAGATTCTAATATTAATAGTGTAAAAGATTTAAAAGGTAAAAAAATTGGCTATCAAGATGTAACATCATCAGCGGGTTATGTATGGCCTGCGGCTGTATTGTTAAAAGAGGGAATCGATCCGCTAAAGGATGTGAAACCTGTTACATTAAAGGGTCATGATCAGTCACTTATTGCTCTTTTAAATGGTGATGTAGATGCAGCTGTTGTATTCCAAGATGCTCGCAATATTGTAAAAAAAGATTATCCGAATATATTCGATCAAACGAAAATAGTAAAATTTACGGAGAAAATTCCAAACGATACGATTTCTGTACGTTCTGATTTAGATGCAGAGTGGAGCAAGAAATTACAGGATGCTTTCATTGAAATAGGAAAGAATGAGGAAGGGCACAAAATCATTAAAGAAGTATACTCACATGAAGGATACGTTAAATCTGATGATAGTAAATTTGATATCGTTCGTGAATATGGAAAGAAAGTGAAAACGCAATAATACATATGGAAATGGCGACTAACTGGAAAGTGTGTGATTTCAGTTAGTTTGCCGTTTTTCAGTTATTGATAATACATAGAAGGTAGGTAAGATGTGTGATAGAGTTTCGAAATGTTTCCAAAGTGTATCCGAATGGTACAAAAGGATTGAATAATATAAACTTGAAAATTCAAAAAGGTGAGTTTGTTGTAATGGTCGGGCTATCCGGTGCTGGAAAATCAACACTTCTCAGATCGGTAAATCGCCTTCATGAAATCACAGAAGGAGAAATCATTATTGAAGGGGAGTCTATTACTGCTGCAAAAGGAAAAGGATTACGACGCATGCGCCGAGATATTGGTATGATTTTTCAAAGCTTTAACCTTGTGAAGCGATCAACGGTACTGAAGAATGTATTAGCTGGGCGGGTTGGATATCATTCTACATTGCGTACAACGTTAGGTCTGTTTCCGAAAGAGGATGTGGAGCTTGCATTCCAGGCGCTGAATAGAGTGAATATCTCAGAAAAAGCATATGCACGAGCTGATGAATTATCAGGGGGACAACAGCAACGTGTATCAATTGCTAGAGCATTGGCACAAGAAGCGAAAATCATATTGGCAGATGAGCCTGTTGCTTCGTTAGATCCTCTGACAACAAAGCAAGTAATGGATGATTTGAAGAAAATTAATGAAGATTTTGGAATTACGACAATTGTAAACTTACATTCTATTGATTTAGCGAGGCAATATGCTACTCGTATTATTGGATTACATGCTGGTGAAATTGTTTTTGATGGATTAGTAGAAGAGGCAACGGATGAAAAATTCGCTGAAATTTATGGGGACGTAGCACAGAAAAGCGCATTATTAGAGGTGGCAGCTAAATGAATGAAGTGACGATATATTCGAAATCGATACCGAAGCCGCCGAGTAAATTGAAACATATGTTAACGGTTATTTTAGTTATTTTACTGTTGTGGGGTAGTAGTGTACAGGTCGACGCATCATTTTCAAAACTAGTAGTTGGTTTTCCGAATATGATGGATTTATTGAAGGAAATGGTGCCACCAGATTGGAGTTATTTTCAAATTATTACAACAGCAATGTTAGATACAATACGTATGGCGATTATTGGAACGACTTTAGGGGCGATTTTAGCCATTCCACTTGCACTATTTGCGGCAAGTAATGTATTTACTAGTGTATTTTTGTACAGTCCAGCTCGATTGATTTTAAATTTTATACGAACAATACCAGATTTATTATTAGCGGCTATTTTTGTAGCGATTTTTGGAATAGGACCACTTCCAGGTATTTTGGCTCTTACTTGTTTCTCCGTTGGACTCGTAGCGAAATTATTGTATGAGTCAATTGAATCAATTGATCCAGGTCCATTAGAAGCAATGACAGCTGTAGGAGCGAATAAGGTGCAATGGATAGTTTATGGGGTCATTCCGCAAGTGAAAGCGCACTTCGTCTCCTATGTACTTTATACATTTGAGGTGAATGTACGTGCAGCAGCTGTTCTAGGTTTAGTAGGAGCAGGTGGGATTGGATTATATTATGATCGTACACTTGGATTTTTACAATATCAACAAACTGCTTCTATTATTATTTATACCTTTGTTGTTGTATTGCTAATTGATTATATAAGTACATTGTTGCGGGAGAAATTATAATGAGTAAAACGATGATAATCATACCAAAACCGAAGAAACTGAGTGTAAATCGCTGGATTATTTTTATAGCACTTACAGTTGTATATGTATGGGCCTTTTCAGGATTCCCGTTAGAGGGAATAAAGAATACGGCGGGAGAAATTACAAAAGCCATTATGACAGGCGTATTGAACCCAGATTGGTCGTATGTATCTTTGCCAGATGGTGAAGATTTATTACACGGTTTAATTGATACGTTGGCAATTGCGATATTAGGTACATTTATTTCTGCTTTTTTATCTGTTCCATTTGCTTTTTGGGCGGCAACGAATATGAGTAGTGGAAAATAACTTCAGGAACTGGGAAATTTGTACTTAGTTTTGTTCGTACATTTCCTGAATTAGTTATGGCTCTTTTATTTATAAAAGCTGTTGGTCCAGGCTCTTTTGCCGGAGTTCTAGCTTTAGGGTTACACTCTATCGGAATGTTAGGGAAACTATATTCGGAAGGAATTGAAAATATAGATAAGGGACCGACGGAAGCGTTAATAGCAACGGGTGCAAATCGGTTTCAAATACTTTGGTATGCCGTATTACCACAAGTGTTACCGGATTTTCTATCGTATACGTTATACAGGTTTGAAATTAATGTACGATCCGCTGCGATTTTAGGTGTTATTGGAGCAGGTGGTATTGGTACGCCATTAATTTTTGCGCTTAGTTCACGTAATTGGTCTCGTGTGGGAATTATTTTATTAGGTATCATTTTAATGGTAATTATAATTGATTTTATTTCAAGTTCTATTCGTAAGCGGATTATTTAATTTGTTTTAAAAGCATCTAATTCAGATGCTTTTTTGTATTTTTAAAGGTTATCAAAAAAGAGAAATATCAGAAATTAGTATATGTGTATAAATATACAGATAATTATCTTTATTTTTAAAATAAAAACAATTAAAAAGTATGTCATATTGAATGCCCATACATTCCCTGAATCACTGTATTTTTTATGAAAAATCAAAAAAACATCAACATATTTGTCGATACATGTTGTATAATCTTGCGTGGGAAGCTATCATATAAATGTATAAAACGTTTACTAACATACGCGAAGGGAAGAATAGCATGTCACATTCAATCGAACAACTTTCTATCAACACGATTCGCACATTATCCATTGATGCGATTGAAAAAGCAAACTCTGGTCACCCAGGAATGCCAATGGGTGCAGCACCAATGGCTTATACATTATGGACTCAATTTATGAAACACAATCCAAATAACCCAACGTGGTTTAACCGCGATCGTTTCGTATTATCTGCAGGTCATGGTTCAATGTTACTATACAGCCTACTTCATCTATCTGGTTATGACTTAACAATGGATGATTTAAAGAACTTCCGTCAATGGGGAAGCAAAACTCCAGGACATCCTGAGTACGGTCACACAGCAGGTGTAGACGCAACAACTGGTCCACTTGGACAAGGTATTGCAACTGCTGTTGGTATGGCGATGGCTGAAAGACATTTAGCGGCTAAATACAACCGTGATGCGTATAATGTAGTAGATCATCATACATACGCTATTTGTGGTGATGGAGATTTAATGGAAGGCGTTTCTGCTGAAGCATCTTCATTAGCTGCTCATTTACAATTAGGTCGTCTTGTAGTACTTTACGATTCAAACGATATTTCATTAGATGGCGATTTAAATCGTTCATTCTCTGAAAGTGTAGAAGATCGTTACAAAGCATACGGGTGGCAAGTAATCCGTGTTGAGGATGGAAACGATATTGAAGCAATCGCAAAAGCAATTGAAGAAGCGAAAGCTGACGAAAAACGCCCAACGCTAATTGAAGTAAGAACGACAATTGGTTTCGGTTCTCCAAACAAATCAGGAAAATCAGCTTCACATGGTTCTCCACTTGGTGTAGACGAAACAAAATTAACGAAAGAAGCATACGCTTGGACTGCTGAACAAGACTTCCATGTAGCAGAAGAAGTATATGACAACTTCCGTAAAACAGTACAAGATGTTGGTGAAACGACGCAAGCTGCGTGGAATACGATGCTCGGTGAATATGCACAAGCATATCCAGAATTAGCAAACGAACTGCAAGCAGCAATGAACGGTCTTCTTCCAGAAGGTTGGGAACAAAGCTTACCAACTTATGAATTAGGATCAAAAGCAGCAACACGTAATTCTTCAGGTGCTGTAATTAATGCAATTGCAGAGTCTGTACCATCATTCTTTGGTGGATCAGCTGACCTTGCTGGTTCTAACAAAACATATATGAATAACGAAAAAGACTTCACAAGAGCTGATTACAGCGGTAAAAACATTTGGTACGGTGTTCGTGAGTTTGCGATGGGTGCAGCAATGAACGGTATTGCACTACATGGCGGTTTAAAAACTTACGGTGGTACGTTCTTCGTATTCTCTGACTACTTACGTCCAGCAATTCGCCTTGCAGCATTAATGCAATTGCCTGTAACGTATGTATTCACACATGATAGTATCGCTGTTGGTGAAGATGGTCCAACACATGAGCCGGTTGAACAATTAGCAGCACTTCGTGCAATGCCAAACGTTTCTGTTATTCGTCCAGCAGACGGTAACGAATCAGTTGCAGCTTGGAGACTAGCTCTAGAATCAACAAAAACACCAACTGCATTAGTGTTAACTCGTCAAGATCTTCCAACATTAGAAGGTGCAAAAGACGATACTTATGAAAAAGTAGCAAAAGGTGCATATGTAGTTTCTGCAAGCAAGAAAGAAACTGCTGATGTAATCTTAATTGCAACTGGATCTGAAGTAAGCTTAGCAATCGAAGCGCAAAAAGCTCTAGCAGCAGACGGCGTTGATGCAGCTGTTGTTAGCATGCCATCTATGGATCGCTTTGAAGCTCAAACTGCTGAGTACAAAGAATCTGTACTACCAAAAGCAGTAACGAAACGTTTCGCAATTGAAATGGGTGCTACAATGGGATGGCACCGTTATGTAGGTCTTGATGGAGATGTACTAGGTATTGACACATTCGGTGCTTCTGCTCCTGGTGAGAAGATTATGGAAGAGTATGGATTTACTGTAGAGAACGTTGTTCGTAAAGTAAAAGAAATGCTTTAATGATTTTAGAAAAATCTCTCCAGCATGGGGAGATTTTTCTATGTAATTGAGTTTTTTCGACAGGAAAAGTTTTTTCTCTCTCCGTAGTCAGACAATCATTGCAAATCTTCTCTTATATAATGTAGGGAAAAGGTTGTCCAGATCGGGAGGGGAAAAATGAAAACGTATGAATTGTATTTAATTCAAGAGGATATTGCGAAAGCTTACTTTGGTCGTGAATATTTGTTTTTTGATTTATTTGCTCGATTTTCAGAATCTGGGTTCCTTTCGGAGAAGAAAGTATTATATAAACAAATGACGTATATTACGATGCCGTTACAAGTAATGAAAATTCATCATAAATTAGAACAAGCTTTGCGTGTTCTTGGTAAATATGAAAGAACAAATCATACTCATACGCTTTATACAGGAGCCGAATACGGAGAAATAATGGTGAAACCACAATATATTCGAATAAATACTTCTGGAAATGTATCCATGGAAACAACTTTCTTTGAGGTGCTTAGAAAGTGTGAGTTAACATTTTTAGCGATGGATTATGAAAATAAAAAGTACGGTTGGTTAAATCCTCTCAAACAAGTACGAACATATGTGTAAAAAATGTCGAATAGTATCTTGTCTTATTGAAAAGGTTTTAGTACACTGTAAGGTAGACAACATGAAGGAGGAAAAGATATGCCAATGTGGTTAGGTATTCTAGTGGGCGTAGTAGCACTAGTAGCAGGCGTGGCGTTAGGATTTTTCATTGCCCGCAAATACATGATGAATTACTTACAAAAAAATCCACCAATTAACGAACAAATGTTAAAAATGATGATGATGCAAATGGGACAAAAACCTTCCCAAAAGAAAATCAATCAAATGATGAGCGCGATGAACAAGCAACAAACGAAATAAGCGCCAAAGGGCACTCTTACCGAGTGCCCTTTTCTTTTGGTTATAAAAGATATTTAAAACTTTTAAAAATTCTGTGTTTTTGGTAAACTGAAAACATCGCTCATTTTAAGGGAGGAGGATAAATATGAAAGTGTTTTTTAATTTAGCTTGGTTTTTTAAGCAAGAAAAACGAGCGTACATAATCGGAATTATTATGTTATTTGGTGTCGCGCTTCTTGAACTTGTAGCGCCAAGAGTACTGGGCATTGTAGTAGATGAAATTAATAATGGAACATTAACGTCTGAAAAATTGTTGAACTGGGTTATTCTATTAGTAGTTGTAGGAATTACGATGTATATATTACGTTACTTATGGCGTATTATGATTTTTGGATCTTCTTTAAAACTAGCTCGTCAACTGCGAAAGAATCTATATGAACATTTTACTAAGATGAGCCCATCCTTTTATCAATCACGTCGCACAGGCGATTTGATGGCACATGCGACAAATGATATTCAGGCGATTCAGCAAACTGCGGGGGCCGGTGTTTTAACACTCGTTGATTCATTAGCTGTTGGAGGATGTGTACTCGTAGCGATGGGATTTACAATTAGTTGGAAGTTAACGTTATTAAGTTTAATTCCGATGCCAATTGTAGCTATTTCTACAAATTATTATGGAACTTTATTGCATAGAAGATTTCATAAGGCACAGCAATCGTTTTCTGAAATCAATGATAAAGTACAAGAAAGTATGAGTGGGATGAAGGTAATTCGCTCACTTGGACAAGAGAAAGAGGATTTACAAGCGTTTCGGAAGAAATCTGAAGATGTCGTACATAAAAATATGCTAGTTGCACGTATTGACTCGTTATTCGATCCAACGATTTCCCTAATTGTCGGATTTTCATTTTTGATCGCAATTTGTTACGGATCATTATTAGTTGTACGAGGTGAATTAACTGTAGGGGAATTAGTAACATTTACAACGTACTTAGGGACACTTGTATGGCCAATGTTAGCGTTTGGATGGCTATTTAATATTATGGAGCGTGGACGTGCTTCGTATGATCGTGTGGAGAAAATACTTTCACAAACTTCAGATGTAGTGAATAGGGACAATGCTATAAATACTATAGCAAGTGGTGATGTTTCGTTTGCTGTTGATTCGTTTTCTTATAAAAAGAATGAACTATTAAACTTAAAAGATATTTACTTTAACTTAAGAAAAGGTGAAACATTAGGAGTTGTAGGGCGTACCGGTGCAGGGAAGACGACGTTATTAAAATGTTTAATTCGAGAGTATGATCATTTTAATGGTGAATTAAAAGTTGGGGGGCGGGATATTCGAGATTTAACACTTCACGGTGTGCGTTCTGCAATTTCATATGTACCGCAAGATCACTTTTTATTTTCAGCGAGTATTGGGGAGAACATTGCTTTTGGAAAGGCCGATGCTACATATAAAGAAATTAGCCGAGCTGCTGATATTGCTTGTATTCATAATGATATATTTCAATTTCCAGAAGGGTATGACACTGTAGTAGGTGAAAGGGGCGTTTCACTATCAGGAGGTCAAAAACAGAGAATCTCTATTGCGCGTGCATTATTAACAAATGCTGAAATTTTAATATTAGATGATTGTTTATCAGCCGTAGATGCAAAAACAGAAGAAACTATTTTAACTGCATTGAAACGAGAAAGGGCAGAGAAAACGACGATTATTACTGCCCATCGTTTAAGTGCTATTCAGCATGCAAATCTTATTCTTGTTATTGATGAAGGTAGGGTTATGCAGCGAGGGACACATGAACAATTAATGAAAGAAAATGGTTGGTATAAAGAAATGTACGAAAGCCAGCAGTTAGAGGCATTAGTAGAGAAAGGAGGCGTATGATGGCTGAGAAAAAACGGAGTGATTTAAGAAGGTTGCTTTCTTATATGAGGCCCTATAAAGGGTTATTGGCGTTAGCATTTTTATTTCTAGTTGGTGCAACTGTAACTGAAATGATGGGTCCTTTTTTAATTAAACAATTTCTTGATGAACACTTAGTGCCAGGTAACTTTGAACAATCAGCACTTGTAACCCTATTTGTAGTGTATATTATTGCTCATTTATTAAAAGTATTATTTACTTATTTAGACTTATTGTACTTTCAAAATATCGCTTTTAAGATTGTCCAAGATATGCGAGTTGAAGTGTATGAACATGTTCAAAAATTGTCATTAAGCTTCTTTGATCGTACGCCGATTGGTACGCTCGTATCTCGCATAACGAATGATACAGAAGCGATTAAGGATTTTTATGTTAGTGTACTATCAACATTCGTGAAAAATGTAGTCTTTTTAGTAGGGATTTTAGTAGCGATGTTTTTATTAGATGTAAAATTAGCGCTATTTTCGCTCATATTAATTCCGGTAATGTTTGCAATTATGGTGTTGTATCAACGGAAAAGTGCAGCTTTTTATTTAGAGGTACGTAATCAGCTGAGTATATTAAATGCAAAGTTAAATGAGTCCATTCAAGGTATGAATATTGTTCAGGTGTTCCGGCAAGAAAAGCGGATGAGAAAAGAATTTGAAGAAGTGAACAATAAACATTTTAGTGCTGGACGTCGTACATTGAAATTAGATGCATTACTTTTACGTCCAGCAACAGATCTTGTTCATATTGTAGCAATTGCGTTAGTACTTGGTTTATTCGGAATCGATGCTTTAAAGAGTCCTGTTGAAGTAGGGGTTTTATATGCTTTCGTTAACTATATTCATCGTTTCTTCCAGCCGGTAAATGAGATGATGATGAAACTATCTTTCTTCCAGCAAGCGCTTGTTTCATCATCGCGTGTATTTCATTTAATGGATGATAAAGATTTAGCTCCTGTTCAAATGGGGAGTGAACAGCCACGAGTAGCTAACGGGGAAATTCAGTTTAAAGATGTTACTTTTTCATATGATGGAAAGCGTGATGTTTTAAAAAATGTATCTTTTCACGTAAAGCCAGGGCAAACGGTTGCTTTCGTAGGGCATACTGGTAGCGGAAAGAGTACGATTATGAATTTATTAATGAGATTTTACAATATTAAATCAGGAAATATTGTAATAGACGGAGTAGATTTAGAGCAGTTTGAAGAACAAGAAATTCGAAAGAAAATTGGTCTTGTGCTGCAAGATGCATTTTTATTTGCTGGAAATGTAAAGCAAAATATTCGTATGTATAATGAAGAGATTACGGATGAAGAGATAGAGGAAGCGGCAAAGTTTGTGCAAGCGAATACGTTTATTGAAAAATTACCAGAGCAGTATGATACAGAAGTTGTCGAAAGAGGAGCTGCATTTTCTAGTGGTCAAAGGCAATTAATTGCTTTTGCTAGAACGATAGCAACCAATCCGAAAGTATTAGTGTTAGATGAAGCGACGGCAAATATTGATACAGAAACAGAGGAGGCTATCCAAACGGCATTGCAGCAAATGCGAAAAGGTAGAACAACGATAGCGATTGCGCATAGATTGTCTACAATCCAAGATGCGGATCAAATATTTGTTATGCATGAAGGGGAAATTGTAGAAAGCGGAACACATCAAGAGTTACTTAGTAAACAAGGACTTTACTACAATATGTACTTGCTACAAAATAAAGGGAGTTTGCAACAGGCCTTGTAAAATTACAAGGTCTTTTTTCTATTCTCTCAGATATTAAAATGTAATAAAATTTTCGAAATATGTGAGAGGTTTGTCGTGTCCTTTAACTAGAGTTGTACATATTGTATATAGAATAACAAAATTTGATAGGAGCTTTTATATGCAAAATAGATCCAGTTCAAATATTACGTTTATTGATGTGTCTCATTGGGAAGGAAACATTAATTGGAATGCTGTGAAGTCATCTGGCATTCCAGCGGCGTACGCAAAAGCGACGGAAGGTGTGAACTATATTGACCCGACTTTCGTTCAAAATGTACAAGCTGCGAGAAATGCGAATGTATTAATTGGTGCATATCATTTTGCTCATCCAGAACAAAATGATGCAATTTCAGAAGCGAAATATTTTGTGAATATATTACAGAGTAATCAGACGGACTTAATCCCTGTTTTAGATTTAGAATCGCCAGCGGATACTAGCAATAGTAGTTTAACGGGTGCGACTATATCGAATTGGGCAAGAAGTTTCGTAAATTATGTGAAACAAGCTACTGGGAAAAATGTAATGTTATATACAGGAGTTTGGTATATTAATGAATTTGGAATTAGCGGGTTAAGTGACATTCCACTATGGATTTCCAGATATTCTAGTATACCGCCTGCTGATGCTGGTGGATGGACAGAGTGGACAGCATGGCAGTACACAGATTCTGGTCAAATTTCAGGTGTAGGAAATTGTGATGTATCAGCAGCTGTTTCATTAGAAGCTTTACAAGGAAATGGAGCAAGTGGTGGAGGTAATGTTTCCACGCCTAATAATGCGACTCCAGTATACGGAGTTGCTGTAATTAATGGACATAATGTGAATTTACGAAGTGGACCATCTTTACAGTCTAGTGTAATTCGCCAATTGAATCGTGGCGAATCATATGAAGTTTGGGGAGAACAAAATGGATGGCTCTGCTTAGGGACAAATCAGTGGGTATATAATGATCCAAGTTATATTCAGTATAAACATTATGTAGCAACTATTACTGGTGATAATGTGAATCTGCGAGATGCTCCATCATTAAACGGGAATGTTATAAGACAGTTACATCATGGTGAATCATATCGAGTATGGAGTAAGCTAGATGGATGGCTTTGCTTAGGGACAAATCAATGGGTATACTATGATTCAAGTTATATTCAGTATGGTGTACAATAAAGTGAACTTAAAAGGTATCTCGACTGAGGTGCCTTTTATGAAAAATATATAATTTTTACAAAGTATATATTGATAGCATAGTATAATGTAATTGATATATGTTTAAAAATAATCGGAAATGAAATAAAGGAGTAATAATATGGAGTATGTGCTAATAGGTGGGATTTTAATATTATTAGCTGTAGTGTTTGTACTGTTTTATAAAAATAAACAGTTAGAATCAGAGAGTCAGCAAGTAGAGTTTGAAAAGAAACAAGCGATTGAAACGTATGAAAATGAGATTGCAGCTACGATTACAGGGCATAAAGAACAACAGGATACTTTAAAGAATATGGAACAGAAAAAATATAATGATTTACAAGTGAATACAGCTAGAGAACTTGAAAATATGCGTATGATGAAAAATCAATTGGCTGTTCAACATAGTAAAGAACGTAGTGAAATGCAAGATAAGCATAGTAGTGAAATACATATGTTTCAAAATTTAATTGCGGATTTACGAGAATATACCAAAAATGGTGCTGAAGTGAATGCGCATGAAACATTACATTATATGAAGCGAGGTTTCGTTGAGCAAGGAATAATACTAGAAGAAGAGTTTCATATTATACCGAACGTTTTTATGATACGCAATAAATATAGAGATAAACGTGACATAAATGATAATCGAATTCATCACCTTATCTTATGTAAAGCTGGTATTTATCTACTTGAGACGAAAGAATGGACAGGGAAATTAATCCATGGCTTAACGAGAGAAAATGCGGGTATATATTCATTTATGATTGAGGAAATTGGTAAGTATCAATATGAAATTGAAAAAGAAGAGACATTTGAATTTATTACGGATGGAACTTCATTAACTTTGCAAGTAAGAAATGAAGGGAATCCAGCGTATAAAGCGAAAATGCTATCTCAAACTTTATATAATTGTTTGGAAGAAATGCAAGTAGATATTGTAAAGGAAAAAGTAAAACCAATTGTATATTTTGAAAATGAGAGTGGAAAAGAAGTTATTGATCTTTCTAATGAAGAATTGCCGAGATTTAAAGATAGAGAGCAAATTGTAACGTTTTTCAGAAATGAAGTTTTAACAAGTAAAGTAATATATACAGCACAAGAACTAAGAAAGATTAGAGATATGATTGGTCAGATGAATTATGTTTCGAAATGAAACTTTAATTAGCAGAGCAAGGCTTGAAGTGTGTAAATAGCGAGGTGCGTTAGGTGGAGAAAGGTAAAAGCTCTATATTGTGGGGAATATTGTACATTTATTTTTGTTTGTATATATTAATGTATCTTGTGTTTATCTTTGTTATAGATATGGTTCATGTGCCATTGAGTGTAATGAGTATTTTGGTGGTAGTAATGCCTTTTATTTTATTAGTTATTATTCAAAAGTCTATCTTACATGTTTCGGCAAGACGTGATAAAGGTAAGAAACAACTGTTCACTATAATTATGGTGGGTTTCATTCCATTGCTAGTATGCACCGTACAATTAAGTATAAATAAATACACTTCAAATTTTAATCAGGATCGGTGGTTAAATTATGAAGAAAAACGAGTACATATGGTAGATGACCTATTACAGGAGCATAAATTGATAGGGAAATCAAACGAGGAAATTACAAAATTGTTAGGGACCCCTATGAAAACGAGAAGTTGGGCAGAGGGAATTACTACTTTGTACTATCTTGGGAATGAACGTGGTTTCATTCCTATAGATAGTGAATGTCTTGTTTTGCAATTTGATAAAGATGGTAGAGTTATAGAGTATAAGGTACAACGAGATTGAAATAGTGAGAGGAGAAGCTATATCTTTTATAGCTTCTTTTCTATATTCCAATATAGAAAAAGTAGGCAAATAGTAGTCATTCCTATCTATACGAATGAGATAGAGTTTGTTATATTGTAAAGGGTTATTTAGTTTAGAAGTCTGCTAGATAGCCTTAAATATTTTAGATTAGGGAGGGAAGTTAACACGAATTAAGATATAAACGTGTTAAATAATTAGTATGAAAAAAGAATTTTATAATGTTTTAGCTGCATCAATTGTATTTAGTATGGTAACGATTCCAAGTTTTTCCTATGCCGACACAGTAGAAAAGACCGTAACGATTTCAACAGACGAGCAAGCATTAAAAAGTATTGAAAGCCATATGAAAGATGAAGATGGACGTGGAGAGAGCAAAGGAATAACAAATGAAGTACAAGGAGATTTTTTTGTACATATAATAGGCTCAGCATCTTTATTTGATTCTGCTGAGTTACAAAAAGCGACAGGTGTTCAGCTTTCTAATCAAGTAGTGAAAGCCGAAAAACAAAAAGGAAACGCTTACTATATACAAACAGAATCTGGAGCTGGGTGGATACAAAGTAGTGAAGGAAATGTAGAGGTTAAGGAAGTTTATCACTTGGCAAACGAAAAATTAGTAATTAATGAAGAGACAGCTACATATTCCGCACCATTTAATTCATATAAAGACGAGAAAGTGTTACAACCGCAAACAATTATTGCAATTGGACAAGTTGGAGAGTGGTTCCAAGTCCAAATAGATAATGAGGTGAAATGGATTTATGCACCTTCAGCAAAATTTGAGGGTACAAAAGCATCTCTTATTCAAAGTACAACTCCAACTCGTACGAAACGTGCAGCGGTTATGTATACTGCACCAATAGAAGAGAAAACAACGGATATTTACGGTGTACCATTAAAGGAAATGATTGTACCAACAGGTAATGAAAATATTCGTCCAGGTTATGCGATGAAACCAAAATACATTACAATTCATGAGACAGATAATTATAGTGTTGGAGCAAATGCTAGAAACCATGCACAATATTTATACAGCCAAGCAACAGGAACGACTGATCGTTCAGCATCTTGGCATTTTACAGTAGATGATAAAGAAATTTATCAACATCTACCATTAAATGAAAATGCTTGGCATGCTGGAGATGGAGCAGAAGGAACTGGTAACAGAGAATCAATTGCAATTGAAATTGCTGTCAATCAAGATGGTGATTATAATAAAGCTGTGGAAAATGCTCGCAAACTAGCAGCCTATTTAATGGGGGAGTTAAATATTCCTTTAGAAAATGTGAAAAAACATCAATTTTGGAGCGGAAAGAATTGTCCGGCCATTATGATAAGGAATAATGCGTGGGAGCCATTTTTGCAGGGAACGAAAGCTTATTATGATACGAATCATAAAGATGATATAACTGGCGGTTGGTATGAAGCAGATATTCGTGAATTAGATAAAAGAGGTATTATGGTTGGAGACGGGAAGGGTTCTTACTGGCCAGAACGTCTTGTAACACGTGGTGAATTTGCGAATTTAGTTTCAAGATCATTGCAATTACCAGAGGGGAAATCGAATTTCAAAGATTTAAGCACAGCCCATCCATCGTTAGTAGATGGTATTAATCGTGCAGCTAGTGCTGGGATTATAAGTGGACGAGGAAATGATATATTTGCTCCGAATGATACGATTAAACGTGATGAAGCTGTTATTATGATTGATCGTGCATTGCAATACAAAAATATAAAAGGTAATTTAGTTTCATTACCATTTACGGATCA
Organism: Bacillus sp. FSL R12-0074; assembly: GCF_038005725.1. Taxonomy (NCBI): domain Bacteria; kingdom Bacillati; phylum Bacillota; class Bacilli; order Caryophanales; family Bacillaceae; genus Bacillus; species Bacillus sp. FSL R12-0074. The sequence continues at coordinate 3,579,996 of NZ_JBBOTR010000001.1, read as the reverse complement.
AAATTTAGCGTATGATAAACAGGCGGTTCAACGTGTTTATGGGTTAGGTATTGTAAAAGGGAATGAGAATAATGAGTTTATGCCAAAAGGTTCTGCAACACGTGGGGAATCGGCAGCATTTATTAATAGAATGTTAAAAGTAATAGAGAGTAAATAATGGAAAGGCATTCGCTTTGGCGAGTGCTTTTTTATTTTTCAATATGTTATAGAAAGGGGATGTGAATTTTGACTGGAATAAGGAATGAAAGCGGAGGTGATGCATATATTTAGATGCATTGGGTAGTTTTTTGTAATTTTGTATAAAATGAAAAGGAGGTAGGACGGTGAAATCAATACCGACTGAAGTCCTGAGTAAGGAATTGATGGAAAGAGAAGGGGTTATATCTATTACAGTGATGGAATTTGAAAAGATAGAAGTGGCCGGAGTAGTTGTTTCTGGTCCAGCTGTTATTTTAATTAATCAAGATTAAATACATATTATCAATAAAGAAAAGTAGTCAGAGCATCCGCTTAGGGTGCTTTTTGTTTGTATAGAAGTGTGTATATGATAGATAATTGGGATATTGGAGGGGAATTATGTGGCAATTATTATAACAATGTTATTAATGGGAGTTTTATTAGGATTTGTCGGAGCAGGGGGAGCAGGATTTATCATCGCGATACTCACTCTAGTATTCCATATCCCTATTCATGTTGCTCTTGCAACATCTTTAACTGCGATGGCATTTACGACATTATCTGGAGTAGTAAGTCATTACCGAGAAGGGAATGTTGTGCTTGTAATAGGCGGAGTTGTTGGGGGATTTGGCGCGTTTGGATCCTATATTGGTTCAAAGTTTGGTTCGTTAATACCAGCACATCTGTTGCATTGGTTTACAGCTGGTATGTTATTTTTATCGGCAATTTTTATGTTTATTCGGTTGATTATGTTTCAAAAAAGATCACAGTCGTCTTTAAAAGGGCATAAAGAACTTTCGAAAGATAACGTGATTAAATGTATATTCCTCGGATTGGTGACTGGAATTTTAGCAGGTGCATTTGGTATTGGCTCAGCACCTTTTATCCAACTCGGATTAATGGTTCTATTAGGTTTAACAATCCGTCAATCTGTAGGGACGACAATGCTCGTTATATTACCAATCGCAATTGGAGGTGGGTTTGGATATAGTTCGGAAGGGTATTTAGATTATGTATTATTAGTACAAGTTTTAATCGGGACAATGTTAGGAGCATATATAGGAGCTAAGTTTACAAATTATGCACCTCGCATGCTTCTAAGGTTTTCGATGATTATGACACCAATATTAGCTGGATGTATGTTGTTAGTAGATTAAAGAGAATATATAGAAATCTATTAATATATTTTACGAATGAATTATGTAAGTAATTCATATTTCTCATATAAAAGGATTTGCTTTAATATAATGAGTATAAAGTTCGAGTATTCGAAGTATTACTTGAATTATATCCCTATCCCTTTTCTAAAAATGCGAACAAGTTTTGCCCTATTCTATTCAATAGTTTATTGTATAGAAATATATTGTTCGATGACCATTATGGAACGCACATAATGGGTAAATCCCGATCCTTAAAGAGGATGCCCCTAATCTTCATGTGAAAATATGATCGGATAAGAAAGCTGGCCAATTTATGGTCAGCTTTCTTTTTGTTCAATGAGTAAGCCTTCTTTAATTTCTGTTTGCAATAATAAAGTTTTTCCGAAGCGACGTTTACATTCAGCTCGTACTTTTTGAATGGCTAGTAGCTGAGAAGTAGCAGGCACTGTGACAACGGCTTGCCGAGGTTTTCGGTTTTCTTCACAAAAAACACATTCCACAACATATTTAGAAATCATAATTTCATCCTTCCGGTTTGAATTTCTAAGAAGGGACTGCTCATGAAGTTGATGTAAACTTTCGGCATCTTTTTACTTATTTCCTCTTTTTTCAAAGGGGAAATAAAAAAGAAGACGAATTTTAGTAGGGGAGGGATGTATATGGAGAGATGGATAGGTACGGCAGCTATTTGTATGAATGAAGGAAATGAAATTTTAATGGTATTGCAAGGAAAAGAAGGGGAAGAAAAAAGATGGTCTGTCCCAAGTGGAGGACTTGAAAAGGGAGAAACACTAGAAGAATGTTGTATCAGAGAAGTTTGGGAGGAAACAGGTTACAATGTGGAGGTTGTAAATAAAATATACGAAAAAGAAGGTATTACATATGGGATTCCGGTGTATGTTCATTATTACTTTGTTAAAAAAATAGGCGGTAATATGAAAATCCAAGATCCGGATGAGTTAATACATGAGATTGATTGGAAAGGGATACATGAAGTTGGAAAATTATCGTTAGCTTTTCCGGAGGATTATGAGCTAATATGCCGATATATAAATAAAAAAGCAAGTGTGTAGATACTTGCTTTTTTAGTGTATCCACGATAAGAAAAGTGGAACGATAACTAAACTAGCTCCAGCTGTTAAAAGCATTGATAAACTTGCAATTGTACCTTCTACAGGGCCGATTTCAAATGCTTTTGATGTTCCGGTTCCATTCGCGCTAGTACCTAGCATTATACCTTTTGCGAGCGCTGTTTTAATACGGCATATGCGTATGAGTGTAGGACCGAGTAATGCTCCAGTTAAGGCAGTTAATACAACGAAAACTGCTGTTAATTGTGACATGCCGCCAATCATTTCTGAAATAGCCATTGCAATAGGTGTTGTTACAATGTGCGGTGCTAAACTTTGTTCTATTGTAGAGTCAATTTGAAAAAAATTAGCTAATAGTGCGGAAGTAATAACAGATAGAAAAGAACCGACAATGACATTAATTAAAATAGCAGTTCCATGTTTTTTTAATAGATCAAAATATTTATAGATTGGCCATGCGAAAGCAACTGTTGCAGGTTTTAATAATTCTGTTAGCCAATGACTACCAGATTCGTAGGTTTCGTACGGTGTGTCTAATCCGAGTAATAAAGCAATTAAAATGATTGGACATACAAGAAGGGGAGAAAGTAAGCTCCAATTCCAGCGTTGATACATTTTTTTAGATACCCAATATGTGAATAGTGTTAATAGTAAACAAAGAAAGCCGATCATTGTGTTGATCCTTTCCGCTTTAATAGCAATTCTGTTAAAAGCCCTGTTACTAGAGTGACACAAAGTGTACTAATCACGATAATTAAAATGAGATCGATTCCATATTGTGATAATGTATCTTTGTAACGAATGACAGCGACTGCAGAAGGGATGAAAAATAAAATAAGTTCTTTTAATAAAAAGTCTGCACCGTCTTGTATCCATTCTTTTTTCACTATGTTAAATTTTAACGAGATTAATAATAAAAAAATACCGATTATACTTCCTGGAACTGGGAGGTGTGCCTGTTTTGCAATCCATTCACCTGTCCAAGCGAAACAAAATAATAATAAAATTTGTCCGCTTAACTTCCACCATTTCATACAGTAACCACCTCTTTGTTTTTTACATAAAAATTGTAAAAAATAATTAACAATTTCTACTATACGTTCATTCGAAATATTTGTCTAATATATAAATTATATGTTATTAATATATTAGATGTATTAATCGAAAGTGAAAAGGGTGTCCAAAATGGAATTACGGCATTTGCAATATTTTGTTGTAGTGGCAGAGGAATTGCACTTTGGACGAGCGGCTGCTCGTCTACAAATGACACAACCCCCGCTTAGTCAACAAATTCAGCAATTAGAAAAAGAAATGGAAGTTATGTTATTTTCAAGAACGAAGAGAAAGGTTGAATTAACAGAAGCTGGAGAAATGTTTTTAAAAGAAGTGAAAAAAGCGTTTGAACAAATTGAAAAAGCAGTAGAAGTCGCACAAAGTGCTCAAAGGGGAGAAGTAGGATCACTTTCAATCGGTTTTGTAGGTGCAGCGATATATGATATTTTACCGTCAATCGTCAGGGAGTATAGAAAGAAATTTCCAAGGGTGTCTGTCGCATTACATGAATTGTCAACACCAGATCAGGTGCATGCACTTCATGATAATCGAATTGATATTGGATTTTTACGTCCGCCAATTCCGACGCAATTACTTGAGTTAGAACCAATTCAAAAACTTTCGTGTACCTTATGTTTACCGAAGGCACATCCTCTTGCTGAAAAGGACGAAATACATATCGAAGATTTAAGGGATGAACCGTTCGTATTTATTACGAGACCAGTATGGCCAGCGTTATATGATACAATTTTATCGCTTTGCCGTGATGTAGGTTTTAGTCCGCACATTGTACAAGAAGCAACGGAGTATCAAACTGTTATGGGGCTTGTAGCGGCAGGTATTGGAATTACGGTAATACCTGTATCCGCAAATAAATTGTATAAAACAGAAGTTGTATATAAAGAGTTATGTGATTCTAATTTTGTTGCAGAAATGTCAGTGGCTTATAAAAAAATGAATAACAATCCAGAGTTGTTAGAGTTTTTGAAAATTGCAAGAGAGAAAAAAAGGATTGAAGTGGAAGATGCGAAGGCTGAATAGTTGATGAAGTTACAAGGTAGTCATGATAATTAAGTTATATAAAGATTCACCTCGTTAAACAAAAAACGGAAATGTAACTAAAGTGCATTTCCGTTTTTTGTTTTTTTGTTCAATGCTAAAGAGGTAAATATGCTTGGTTTCTAGGACTAAAGGCTTAGTAAAGATTCCGATTGAAGTGCGATGTTTAAAATGTCATATTCTTATACACTAGTAGTATAGAATGCGTATGTTATGAAGTAAGGTAGGGGGAGATTATGTCTTTATTTCGGTTAGCGAGAAAAAATATACAAATATTTGCTACCAAAAGGTTAAAACAATTTATGTGGATTGCTATGAATACAATGATTTGTTTTTTTATGATATCATTCCGATTCAATGAAGCTATAATAAGTAAAGCGGAATATACACCTATATTTGTAAAGTGGTTTTATGCTATGTTTCTATTTATAGTTTTTGTGTGTATTTTCGTTACATATAAAATGACAACCTCTCTTTTACAGGTAAGAAGAGAGGAGTTTAAATCGTATGAAGTAGTGAAGATGACAAGAAAAGAAATGTTATGTTTATTATGTCAGGAGCAATTATTAACTTACGGAGGAGCTTTTGTTTTCGGATTAATTCATGGTATGTTATTTTTGAAATTATTTATTATTATTTTTATGAAAGCAGTAGGAATCCAAGGGATAACCAATGCACCGATTACGATGTATGCGGTAGTGATAACAGCAGTTGTTATGATAACTGTCATTATAATATCAATGTGGCAATGTTGTAGGTTTACACAAAGGTTAAAGGGTGAAAAGTCATATGAAACGAGGAGAAAGGCATGAGAAATCATGGCTTTTTCTTCATTTTACACATGTTATTAATCATGATACAGTGGGAAGAACTGAAAAAAAGAGTTAAGAAGAAAGGTTGTATGGAATGATAAATGAGCAAGCGATCGTAAAAGTTGATCGATTAACAAAGCGAATTGGTTCAAAGACGTTAGTAGAAAATATTAGTTTTGAAGTGAAAAAAGGTGAAGTAGTTGGCTTATTAGGACCAAATGGTGCTGGAAAAACGACATTAATGCGAATGATGGTCGGAATGATTCGTATGACAGAAGGAGAAGTATGGATTGATGGTCAATCTGTAAAACAGCAATTTGAAAAAACTGCTGCGAAAATTGGTGCTGTAATTGAGACACCAGAATTTTATCCTTTCTTAAGCGGCTATGAAAATTTAACATATTTCGGACGAATGAATGGGAATGTGACTGAAGAGCGTATCGATGAAGTAGTGCAATTGTTAGGAATGGGACAAGTAATTGACCGTAAAGTAAAAGCATATTCACTCGGTATGAGACAGCGTTTAGGAATTGCTCAGGCACTTATACATAATCCAGATGTATTAATACTAGACGAACCGACGAACGGATTAGATCCTAGTGGTATACATGAAATGCGGATGTACATAAAGAAAATTGCGCATGAACAAGGAAAAGCTGTTCTTGTTTCTAGTCACTTACTCTCAGAAGTTGAATTAATGTGTGACAGGGTTATTATTATTCAGCATGGAGAATATGTCGCAACACAAAATATTCAAAGTGATAAAAAGGAAGAAACAGAAGAAATACATATACGTGTAGATGATGCGAATAAAGCGGCAGAGGTTTTAGAATACGATGTTTTAGTAAAAGAAAACGAATTAATTATAAACGTGAAAGATGAAGAAGTTCCAAATATTCTTCGTACATTGATGGAGAAAAACATTCAAGTTTATCGTGTATATGAAGAAAGAAAAACGCTAGAAGAGCAGTTTTTAGAATTAACAGGAGGAAAAGATATTGTTTAATTTAGTTTATAACGAGCTGTATAAAATATTTAAGCGAAAGCGAACGATTATTCCTTTTGCAGTTATTGCGGTATTAATTATTGGATTAGGATGGGTTACGGTAAAATATTTAGAGCCAGAAACAAAAGGGTGGAAAGCGGATTATACAGAACGCACTGTAGAAATTGAGAAAAAGCTCGGCATGAAAAAAGAGGATATTTTAACAGAAAAGTCAGGAGACGAGCTTGTAAAGGAATACCAGCTTAAAATGAAGCATTTAGATACGAATACAGCGCCAGCAAGTAGTTCTCCGCTTTCATTTATGAGAGATACAGGTTTTATCGTATTTCCAATTTTACTTCCGTTTATTCTCGTATATGCGAGTACGATTTTTGCGAATGAATATAGCTGGGGAACATATAAATTTTTAACAATTCGTCCAGCGAGCCGATTTAAAATTTTAACATCTAAGTTTTTGGCAATCGTTATATTTGCGGCATTATTATTTATATTTAATATGATTTTTTCCGTATTATGCGGGTTGATTATTTATAAATTCCAACAACCAGCTTGGGCTGAATTTGTCGTTCAAAATGGAAATATAATAAAACAAAATATTTTCGTAGAAGCAAGTAAATATTATATTTTATCTTGGTTACCAACTCTTGTGTATGCTGCATTTGCCTTTATGATTTCCGTTTTAACGAGATCGAGCGGAGGTGCAATCGGGATTTCTTTATTTCTTGCATTATCAGGGGGAATAGCGCTAATTCCGGCAGCAAGATATGAATGGGCGAAATATTTATTACCAGCGAATACAGATTTATATGGGCTTTTAAAGGGTGGAAGCTTTATTGATGGAGTAACATTCCCATTTGCTTCTTGTATGCTTCTTCTATACTTAGCTGTATTTTTAGGGGTTTCCTATACTGTATTTATAAAACGAGATTTAACAGCATAAGCAAAAGCCGTTAAGGGTAACTTAACGGCTTTTTGTTTGTAATAATTGATGAATAGCTTCTTCGGCTAATAGGGCGAAATACTCTGCGCTAATAGGCAATGCTTTTTCATCTACTGTAAAAGTTGGATGATGCCATTCATGTGTACCACTTGTTCCCATAAAGACGAATGAACCTGGTATTTCTTGTTGGTAAAAAGAAAAGTCTTCTCCAGCCATTGATGGTGTAGGAGAGATAACGTTTAGATTCATTTTCTCTGCAATATGAATAGAAAAATCAGTGAGTACTTTATCGTTTTGAACAGCAGGAGTACCTGGGTAAAATCGAAATTCTGTTTTTACACCTAGTGCATCAGAAACGCCTTTAATGATACGTTTCATTAATGCCGGAATCTTTTCACGTGTTTCAGCTTGGAATGTACGGACAGTTCCTTCTAATATTGCTTTTTCGGGAATAACGTTCCACGTATTCCCTGAATGAATGTTTGTTACACTTACGACAGCGTTATGAGAAGAACTAATATTTCGGCTTACAATCGTTTGAAGTGCCATAACGATTTGAGATGATGCAACGATAGGATCGACGCCGGCATCAGGCACAGCTGCATGTGTACCAACACCATGGATTTCAATTTCAAATCGATCAACTCCGGCCATTAGTGGCCCATCTTTAATACCGATTGTACCTACTGGTAAATCAGGTTTATTATGCATACCGAAAATAGCTTGCACGCCACGTAAATGCCCAGCTTCAATAACTTTGCAAGCGCCATTACTACTTTCTTCAGCTGGCTGGAATATAAGGCGGACAGTTCCGTTAAGAGAAGATTCTTTTTCCTTTAATAAATAGGCTGCACCAATAATAGCAGCTGTATGAAAATCATGCCCACAAGCATGCATTTTACCTTGTATTTTTGAAGTGTATGGAAGGTCTGTTTCTTCCTGGATAGGAAGGGCATCGATATCAGCACGAAGCGCTACAACCGGTCCGTTTTTATTACCAGAAATTTCAGCGATAACTCCTGTTTCTAAATTGGAATCAATAATAGTGATATTGGCCTCGTCTAACCAATTTTTTATCGCTTTTGTCGTTTCAAATTCTTCGTATGATAGTTCTGGATTTTCATGTAAATGCCGACGAATGGAAATAAGTTTTTCTGTTAATTGATCAGGAATAGATGCCACTTATTATGCCCTCTTTCTTAAGTGAAGTATTTGTATTAATTATACAATAATAAAAGAGAGGATTCTCAAATGAAAATCCTCTCTCGTTTTATGCGGCAACTTTTTTATGAGTATGCTGTTTTTTATAACGTCCACGCATTGCGTATGCAATTTGCGGAATTGCGATACCGATTAAAATAAGTGATACACCGATCCATTGTGAAGATAGCACAGCTTCTTTTAAAACGAATACAGACATAATTGTTGTAACTGGCAGTTCTGCTGCACCAAGAATAGTTGCTAATCCAGAACCGATTTTTGGAATGCCAATTGTAAAGGCAATGGACGGAATAACGATACTAAATATTCCTAATCCTAAGCCGTATTTCCAAAGGCCTTGAGAGATCGCCCCGTTAAAAATAAATGTTGGCGGGAATACGATCATGACTAAAGTTAAAGCGCCAGCCATTAAAAGGACACCGCGTGTTAATGAAGGTACTTCAACGGCAACTTTCCCACTTACGAAAATGTATGTTGCAAATGTAACAGCAGATAATAAGCCTAAAATGATTCCAGTCGTATCGAAATCACCAGCTGATGTTTCTAATAACCCACTTGATAAAAATGTACCTGCAAGTAAGAAGATTACTGAAATAACTTTTTCTCTGGAAGGTAATGTTTTTGTTGCGACTGCTTCAATGATAATCCCAACCCAAACGAACTGGAATAAAAGTATAATTGCAATAGAAGCTGGTACAGTTTTTAAAGAAGCGTAATAAAAAATTCCAGTAAAACTTGCAGACGTTCCTGCAAAGAATAAAATTAACATTTGTTTTAGTGGAACACGATGTCTAGAAAATAGAAGTGTAATAGCAAGTAAAATAATCCAACCGAACAAATACTGGCTACCAATTACCTCTCCAAGTGAAAACCCTTCTGCATATGCAAGTTTAACAAAAATAGCTAAAACCCCATAACTACACGCTCCTAATAAAACTAAAAGAGAATAACGAAGCATGAAAAATTCCTCCCATCTATATGAAATTGTTCCGTAACGGACATATATAACTAGAGGGAAGTATACAAAATTAAAAATGAAGGGTCAAATGAAAGAAAAGTGCAAAATTTTATAGAATAATAATAAAAGTATGATATTTATGCATAATCTTGAAATTAATAATAATTAAAGTATTGTAAAATCAGCTTTATGTTGTATAAAGATAGCATTTGAAAAAAAATTTTAAGGCCAATAGGTGTGAAGTCAATTGTAATGTGCTAATCATTTGAGAAACTGTGGAACCTTTGTTATGTTAGTAACAATTAGAAAGAGTTTCATAATTCAATTGAGATTTTTCTATATAATAGAAGGGAATGAAAACGTTTTATTAGAAAGTGTGTGAAAGGGTAGTTTTTCTTATTGTCATGTTGGAAAAGTGAATTCATGAAATGTCCATAGTATTTTCAATTGTTTTTGCTACAATATTGAAGAGGAGAGGAGTGGAATAATGCAAGATATTAGTATTTTTTTAGCGTTTGGAGCTGGGTTCTTATCATTTATATCCCCATGTTGCTTACCGCTTTATCCGGCATTTTTATCATACATAACAGGTATGTCGGTTTCTGAATTGAAAGAAGAAAATGCAATGCTTCGCAAAAGAAGTATGATACATACAGCGTTTTTCTTACTTGGTTTTTCAATTATTTTTATTGCAATTGGATTTGGTACAAGTTTTATTGGAGGCATCTTTACAAATTATAAAGATTTAATTAGACAGTTAGGTGGTATATTTATCATCGTGTTCGGTCTTATTATTGTCGGTGTGTTTAAACCGAAGTTTTTAATGCAAGACCGTAAATTTACGTTTAAAAATCGTCCGAGTGGCTATTTTGGATCCGTTCTAATTGGGTTGGCCTTTGCTGCAGGGTGGACGCCTTGTACTGGACCTATTTTAGTGTCTGTCATTGGATTAGCAGCAACAAATCCAGAATCAGCAATGATTTATATGATAGCATACATACTTGGGTTTGCTATCCCGTTTTTCGTACTTTCATTCTTTATTACGAAAATGTCTTGGATTAAAAGAAATAGTATGAAATTCATGAAGATTGGAGGATACGTTATGATTGTCATGGGTATCTTCCTATATTTTAACTGGATGACGAAAATTATCGTATATTTCTCAAGTTTATTTGGTGGTTTTACCGGTTTTTAGTATTATTCTGTGAAAATGTTGGAAATACTAACGGAAAAGCATATAATAAAATTATATTTTGCATATAGCCACAAAAAAGGATGAGAAAATATGAACATAGTTCTGTTATCAAGTATCGTTGCTGTTTGTATGGCTGTCGGTGCGATGTTTATTCGTTTAAAAGCAGCTAAGAAACCTGCAACATTGAAAAAAATTATACTTCCCCCATTTTTTATGAGCACGGGAGCGTTGATGTTTGTTTTTCCTGAATTTCGATTAACTCCAGCAGAAATGTTAGAAGCAATTGGCGTCGGTTTGTTTTTCTCTATTTTTCTTATTAAAACATCTAAATTTGAAATTAGAGGACAAGAGATTTATTTGAAGCGTTCAAAAGCATTTGTTTTTATACTAATTGGATTACTTGTCGTGCGTATCGTGTTTAAAACATACTTAAGTCAATCTCTTGATTTAGGACAACTTAGCGGTATGTTCTTCTTACTTGCGTTTGCAATGATTGTTTCATGGAGAATTGCAATGTACCGTTCCTTTACGAAATTACAGAAGGAAATGGAAAAAGAAGATGGTTTTTATAATGAAAAAGATATGAAGTTAACGTAAAGAGTGTTATATGTATAAAGAAACAACGTCTGATTAGACGTTGTTTTTTGTTAATCACTGAAAGGTAACTTCCTCAATTCTAGTTGTGATGTATAAATTGTCGACCATCGAAGAAGCAATTTAAGTTTGACGTTACGAATGGACCGATATAAGGAATACTATTTGGTTTGAAGTTTTATCACCGGTAATTGGTGGCTAAGTTAGATTAGGTTGGATCGTATAGGAGACGTTCCTTCATTAACAATTACTCCACTTGATGGTACTGATACAACATGAAAGTGGAATGTTAATGACGAAATTTCGCTTAGCTTAAGTGTCTTGAGCCGAATCTAATATTGCAAATATAAATGCAACAGGATGAATTGCTGCGAATACAACATATACCTCTGTAAATATTACAGGTACTGGTGATACGATTTATACGAGTGCTGTAGGGTTACAGATAGATTTAGCGAAAGCGAGATTAATTGCTACAAAATCAGTAACTGTAAGTTGAGCTTATAAAAAAGATTGCTATAAAATAGCAATCTTTTTTATAAGGAATAATGGGCTTACTTTGCAAGTAAAGTTTTATAGTTAGAATAATCAATCTCTTTTTCTTGTAGTTTCTTAATTAAAAATTTATGATCGCGCTTCGGTGTGGCAACGATATATCCTTGTATGATTAAATCTTGTGTAATTTTTGGAGCGTTTTCCTTTATTGCAAGTTCCCCAATTTTACCGGCAATTTTTGATTTGGCAACATCGCGAAATAATTCCGGAACGGGACTTACTAGTTCTTCTAACAATTGTTTTTGTTCGTCAGCCCATAAGTGTCTTGTTTTATTAATATAGTGATCTTCCCAATCCAAAATGGACATACCGTCTTCTTTTGGCAACCGTTTTAGGAATTTTCTGAACATGAAATATCCACCAATGGACATAAGCCCTAATAATACAACAGTCCAAACGACTATAAACCAACTAAACCATCCTTCAAGCAATTGTATGCCCTCCTTTAACGAAAGCAATATTTTGTATTTTATTTATATTATAAGCAATGAGATTCATAGAAAGCAAGAACGCTTGATCATTTTGACCAAGCGTTGTGATTTAAACGAAGTATAGTTGTTCAACACATAAAATATCATTGTCATTTTCTACATATTCAATGATGAGTGTGCCAACTTTACGATCTTTATCTTCAGTTGTGAAAATAGAGTAAGAAGTAAAACGTGTTGTTGATAGGCCGCTTATATGTGTAGGTAAAGGAATGTAGTCGTTATCGCGGAAGAATTCCATCAGTTCAATATCTTCAAATTCTTTTCGGTCAACTTGTTTGTTTGTATAGCGGCGTTGAAGTTGTTTTAAAGATGCATTCCAAGAAATTGCTTTTGTGTCGTATACCATTGTTCTATCTCCTTACTGTATGTAATTATTAAGAACATACGTTCTAATCTAGTATACTCTTTTTATAAGAAAAGGGAAAGCAAAAAATAATGTAAGCTTGGATTTCCAAGCTTACATTATTTTGCGTCCGTCATAATCTCTATTTTTTATTATAAGTTAGATAAGAATAAGAAACAAGATGATATATATCTTGTTGATAGTTTTCAAAATTCTGTTTATTATTTATGTAATACAGTACAAGGGAATGAGAGGGATGACATACGTAATTTCACTCCAAGGACCGATGGCAAGTGGGAAAACAACATTGGCAAAAAGGTTAGAGCAATATGAGCTTTCAATTATATACGAAAATCCATATCCAATTGTAGAAAAAAGAAAAGAATTACATTTAGATATGAACTCAAAAGAGGGGTTTATTACAAATCAAAAAATGTTTATTGAAGCAAAAATAAAAGAGTTTCAAAATGTGAAAAGCTCAGTCGTGATTTTTGATCGTGGACCAGAAGATATTGAATTTTATACACTCTTTTATCCGAAGATGATAGGGAAAGAGTGGGGTATAGAAACAGAATTAAAAGATGAATTGTATAAATTAAGAGAATGCCGTTCGGATGCAATTTTTTATTTAGATGTTTCGAAAGAGAGTTTGTATGATAGGAGAAATAATGATAGGACAAGAAATCGAAGTACATTTGAGGAACAATTTAAATTAGTAGAAGTTGAAAAAGAATGGTATAAACAATTTCCCGTAACTTATGTGGACACTAATATATTATCAGTGGACGAATTAGAGGCATATTTTATAGGGTGGCTAAGGGAGAAAAGGCTATGAAAAAAATATTATTATTCGTATACCCGACATTTGCAGAGTTTGAAATAACGGTAGCAACAGCATTGCTGAAAAAGAAATATGAAATCATTACAGCGGGTTTAACAAAAGAAATGATTATAAGTGAAACAGGCTTACAAGTACAGCCGCATATAGAATTAAGTGAAGTGCGTGTAGAAGAATATGAGGGGATTATCATTCCGGGCGGAGATGAAATACATATGAAAGAGGCGAAACTGCTTTTTTCAGTTATTCGTCAATTTTCTGAGCAAGGAAAATTAGTGGCAGCGATTTGTGCTGGACCGTATGCGTTAGCAAGGGCAGGTTTACTAAAAGAAATCTCTTATACAGTGACCATAGATTATCAAAAATTAGATTGTTTTCCAGTAGAAAATTTTGTGTATACAGAAGTTGTACAGCACGCAAATATTATTACAGCACAAGGACATGCATTTGTGCCATTTGGACTAGCGATTGCCTCCTATTTTGGAGTAGTGAATGAACATAATACAAATTTTTATAGTGGAAAGGGCAATATAATGATGGAGAATCTTTTACCGGAAAACGTGTAAAAGCTAGCGAATGCTAGCTCTTTTCTTTTTTACATCGATAAATCACTAACGTTTTCGGATCGCGCCATATACCGTTATGAAATGATAAATCATTTTCTATTTCTTCTTTTAGCCATTCCTTCATTTCGGTGTGAAGGGACATATTATCAGGTATATTCAGCGACGGGAACATGCTAGAAATATAGTTAACGATTGGAGTGGCATGATGAAAAACAAGTGCATTATGAATAATTGTTTCTTCAACAGTTGAAAAAACAGAGTGTAATAGATCTTTACCATTTTCTAAACAAAATGGAGCTACTGACGGTGATGTTTTTGGTAAATCAAATGTGACTAACATTTTGTTACACATTTCATCTATACGAGGTAATGAAACTTTAGAATTTGTTGTAGCTAAAAGGGCGCCGCCAGGACGAATTATCTTATGGAATCCTTGAATAGTTTTTTCGACATCTTTCATGTGGTATAACATATGCCTTGCGATTAGCAGGTCATAACAATTAGCTTCGAAAGGAAGTTTACTAGCGTCACCGAGTTTCCATTCAATCATATTATTCGTTATAGCAGCTTCAGAAAGCATAGTTTCGGATTGATCAAAACCAGTTAGATGTCCTTTATGACCATTAGTTTGCAAAAGGGAAAGAAATTTTCCGTTAGCACACCCGACCTCTAATATTTTTTCTTCACCTTGGAGTTGTAAATGTTCAATGACGACTTCATCTACATTCACTTGTTTTTCTTCGTAATGTTTATGCGTATCGATACGTGTTTGTAAATGGTTACTTACGTTGTATTGGCGTTTTACATCATTCATTTTTTCACATTCCACCTTTATGCAAAATTGCTGAATCGCATGTGTTAATACATCTGTTTTATTTAAACCTTCGTAATGGAGTGCGTCTTCAAACCTTGTAAGTAATTTTTCTTCAATTCGAAAATGAATATCTTTTCGCTTCGCCACTGAAATTTCGCCCCTTTGCATCTGTTAGTGAGACTATAGCACGTCTGAAAAAAATCTGTAAATAAATTGTGTACACAAGTACAAGTATGAGAGGGATAAAAAATTGCTTGAATAATATTTTAAACTATTGACGATTTAACCGTTTTCATATATTCTTAAATTAAGTAATATTCAAATAATTCAAAAGAAATGAGAGAGTCACATGCTTCTTCAAGGAACACATCGAATTGGTCGTATGGCCATGCTGTTGGCACTTGCGGATGAGAATGAAAGTCCCGTATTATCTATTCCGAAAGGTTGGAAATATTGTACTGGGAAAGTTGGTTCTATGAATTCGCAAAAAGTAGTAGCAGCAATGGAAACAGCGGCTAAGAGCAACCGAGTTATTGAAACAGATGTTTACAGAGAAACACATGCACTTTATCATGCAATTATGGAAGCTTTGTACGGAGTGACGAGAGGTCAAATTCAGTTAGCAGACGTTCTTCGTACAGTAGGACTTCGCTTTGCGATTGTGCGCGGTACACCATACGACGGAAAAAAAGAAGGCGAATGGGTTGCTGTTGCACTTTATGGAACGATTGGTGCACCTGTAAAAGGATCTGAGCATGAGGCGATTGGTTTAGGAATTAATCACATATGATTTGCCCATAGTCTATTAGTTAGAAGGGGGCCTTATTTTTTAGGACAGAAGTCTGTCTTAAAAAGATAAGGTCCCCTTTTGCCTTTATAAGGAGGAAAAAGAATGATTACGTTAACAGGACACACATTGACAGTTGAAGAAATGAAGAGGTTGTTACTTGAAGGTGAAGGTGTAACAGCTTGCCCAACTAGTATGCAAAAAGTGGCAGAGTGCCGCGAAGTTGTCGAGAAAATTGTAGAGGACGGAAAAGTCGTTTACGGTATTACAACTGGATTTGGAAAGTTTAGTGATGTACTTATTCAAAAAGATGATGTAAAAGCACTTCAACACAACTTAATTCAGTCACATGCGTGCGGAATAGGCGATCCATTCCCTGAAGAAGTATCACGCGGTATGTTGATTTTACGAGCTAATACGATGTTAAAAGGAGTATCGGGTGTTAGACCACTTGTTGTAAACATGCTTCTTGAGTTTGTAAATCGTAAAATTCATCCAGTCGTTCCGCAACAAGGATCACTAGGAGCGAGCGGTGATTTAGCACCTTTATCTCATCTTGCTCTCGTTTTGTTAGGTGAAGGTGAAGTGTTCTACAAAGGAAAACGAGTTCATGCGATGGTTGCTCTTACAGAAGAAGGACTTGAAACTATTGAACTTGAAGCAAAAGAAGGTCTTGCGTTAATCAATGGTACGCAGGCAATGACAGCGCAAGGGGTTCTTTCTTATATAGAAGCTGAAGCAAGTGCTTATCAATCAGAATTAATTGCATCGATGACAATGGAAGGATTACGCGGCATTATTGATGCATTCGATGAAAATGTTCATAAAGCGCGTGGTTATAAAGAGCAAGTCGAAGTGGCAAGCAGAATTCGTGATATTCTTCATGATAGTAAACTTGTGACAAAACAAGGAGAACTTCGTGTACAAGATGCATATTCACTTCGTTGTATCCCGCAAGTTCACGGTGCTTCTTGGCAAGTTTTAAATTATGTGAAAGAAAAATTAGAAATTGAAATGAATGCAGCAACAGATAATCCACTTATTTTTGATGGCGGTGAAAAAGTAATCTCTGGTGGTAATTTCCACGGACAACCAATTGCATTTGCAATGGACTTCTTAAAAGTAGGGATGGCGGAGCTTGCAAATATTTCAGAGCGCCGTATTGAACGCCTAGTAAATCCGCAATTAAATGACTTACCACCATTTTTAAGTCCAGAACCAGGACTTCAATCAGGTGCCATGATTATGCAATATGCAGCGGCTTCACTCGTTTCAGAAAATAAAACGTTAGCTCATCCAGCGAGTGTAGATTCAATTCCGTCTTCAGCTAACCAAGAAGATCACGTAAGTATGGGAACAATCGCTTCACGTCATGCGCATCAAATTATTCAAAATGCAAGACGCGTTCTTGCAATTGAGATGATCTGTGCGATGCAAGCAGCAGAATATCGCGGAATTGAAAACATGAGTACAGTTACAAAAACGTTCTATCATCAAGGTCGTCAGCAAGTGCCTTCTATTACAAATGACCGTATATTCTCAACGGATATTGAAAATATCGCGCATTGGTTAAAAACGAATTATTCAATAAAGGAAAGATTGGATGTAAATGCAGCACTATAAAACGAGAAAAGGGAGAGATTGAAATGGAAAAAGTACAACAAACAATTCGTGCGGCAAGAGGTACTGAGTTACAAACGAAAGGATGGGTTCAAGAAGCTGCACTTCGAATGTTAATGAACAATTTAGATCCTGAAGTAGCTGAAAAACCAGAAGAATTAGTTGTGTATGGCGGAATTGGCCGTGCAGCTCGTAATTGGGAAAGCTACCATGCAATTGTTGATTCATTAAAAACGTTAGAAAACGATGAAACGTTACTTGTTCAATCAGGAAAACCGGTAGCAATTTTTAAATCACATGAAGATGCGCCTCGCGTTCTTTTAGCGAACTCAAACTTAGTACCGAAGTGGGCGAACTGGGATCACTTCCGTGAACTAGAGAAAAAAGGTCTTATGATGTACGGACAAATGACAGCGGGTAGCTGGATTTACATTGGGACACAAGGGATTTTACAAGGAACATATGAAACATTTGGTGAAGCGGCACGTCAACATTTCGATGGTTCATTAAAAGGTACTGTAACGATTACTGCTGGTTTAGGTGGCATGGGTGGCGCACAACCGCTTGCTGTAACGATGAACGGCGGTGTTGTAATTGCTATTGATGTAGATAAGCGTAGTATCGATCGTCGTATTGAAAAGAGATATTGTGATAAGTATACAGAATCATTAGAAGAAGCATTGGCTATTGCAAACGAATATAAAGAGAAGAAAGAGCCTATTTCAATTGGATTATTAGGTAATGCAGCAGAAATTTTACCTGAGTTAGTAAACCGTAATATTATCCCTGACTTAGTTACGGATCAAACTTCTGCCCATGATCCATTAAACGGTTATATTCCAGTAGGTTACACAGTAGAAGAAGCAGCGAAGCTTCGTGAAGAAGATCCAGAACGTTACGTACAATTATCAAAAGAAAGTATGAAAAAACATGTAGAAGCAATGCTTGCAATGCAAGAAAAAGGCGCGATTACATTTGATTACGGAAATAACATTCGCCAAGTTGCTTTCGATGAAGGATTAAAAAATGCTTTCGATTTCCCGGGATTCGTTCCAGCATTTATCCGTCCATTATTCTGTGAAGGAAAAGGACCATTCCGCTGGGTAGCACTTTCTGGTGATCCAGAAGATATTTATAAAACAGACGAAGTTATTTTACGCGAGTTCGCGGATAATGAGCATTTATGTAATTGGATTCGTATGGCACGCCAGCAAGTTGAGTTCCAAGGTCTTCCATCACGTATTTGTTGGCTTGGTTATGGCGAGCGTGCAAAATTTGGCCGCATTATTAATGAAATGGTGGCTAATGGGGAATTATCAGCACCGATCGTTATCGGCCGTGACCATTTAGATTGCGGATCAGTAGCATCTCCAAACCGTGAAACAGAAACTATGAAAGACGGTAGTGATGCAGTAGCAGACTGGCCAATTTTAAATGCATTAATTAACAGTGTAAACGGTGCAAGCTGGGTATCTGTTCACCACGGTGGTGGCGTTGGTATGGGGTATTCACTTCACGCTGGAATGGTTATCGTTGCAGATGGAACAGAAGCAGCGGCAAAACGTATTGAACGCGTATTAACTTCTGACCCTGGTATGGGTGTTGTTCGTCACGTTGATGCTGGCTATGACTTAGCGGTTCAAACTGCGAAAGAAAAAGGCGTTAACATCCCAATGATGAAATAAGGAGGAAGAAACATGCTGGACACTTTACTAATTAATATCGGTCAATTACTAACAATGGATCAAGAAGATGGCTTGTTAAGACGGGAAGCGATGAATACGCTTCCTGTTATTGAAAACGGTGCGGTTGGAATTGAAAATGGTGTAATTACTTTCGTTGGAACAGCGGAAGAAGCTAAAGGATTACAAGCGAAAGAGGTTATTGATTGCGACGGGAAAATGGTTTCTCCTGGTCTTGTTGATCCGCATACTCATCTTGTATTTGGTGGATCTCGTGAAAATGAAATCGCGCTAAAACTACAAGGAGTTCCGTACTTGGAAATTTTAGAACAAGGTGGAGGTATTCTTTCAACTGTAAATGCAACGAAACAAGCGTCGAAAGAAGAACTTGTTCAAAAAGCTAAATTCCATTTAGACCGTATGCTATCTTTCGGAGTTACAACTGTAGAAGCGAAGAGTGGTTACGGATTGGATGATGAGACAGAATGGAAACAATTAGAGGCAACTGCACAATTACAAAAAGAGCATTCAATTGATTTAGTTTCAACATTTTTAGGTGCTCATGCAGTTCCGAAAGAGTATAAAGGAAGATCGAAAGAATTTTTACAATGGATGCTAGATTTATTACCGGAAATGAAAGAGAAGCAATTAGCTGAGTTCGTTGATATTTTCTGCGAAACAGGTGTGTTCTCTGTAGAAGAATCAAAAGAATTTTTATTAAAAGCGAAAGAGCTTGGCTTTGATGTGAAAATTCATGCAGATGAAATCGACCCTCTTGGTGGTGCGGAAGCAGCGGCTGAAATTGGTGCAGCATCAGCGGACCATTTAGTTGGCGCTTCTGATAAAGGAATTGAAATGCTTGCGAATTCTAATACAGTAGCAACTTTATTACCAGGAACAACTTTCTATTTAAATAAAGAAAGCTTCGCACGCGGCCGCAAAATGATTGATGAAGGTGTTGCAGTTGCTTTAGCTACAGACTTTAACCCAGGTAGCTGTCCAACTGAAAACATTCAGCTTATTATGAGCATTGCGATGCTGAAACTGAAAATGACACCAGAAGAAGTTTGGAATGCGGTAACAGTGAACTCATCTTATGCCATTAATCGAGGCGATGTAGCTGGGAAAATTAGAGTTGGTCGTAAGGCGGATTTAGTTTTATGGGATGCTTATAATTACGCTTACGTACCGTACCATTACGGCGTAAGTCATGTAAATACAGTATGGAAGAATGGGAATATCGCATATACAAGAGGTGAACAATCGTGGAGCACGGCCACTATTTAAAGAAAAATGCAAAGTTTATCGATCGGGAAGTGACGAAATGGAGCGAAATGATTGAAAATTGGGAGGAAGGTGTGGAAATATTCGGTGCTGCCTTAATTGGAGCGCCCCTTTCTAAACCATCTATTAGTCATTCAGGAGCATGTTTTGCGCCAAAAACAATTCGTGCGATGTTAGATGCATATAGCACGTACGCAATCACAGAAGAACACGATATGAAAGAAAGTGTTCTTCATGATTGCGGTGATATTACGATGCATGTGACAGATATAAAAGAGAGTCATAACCGAATTGCGAAAACAGTTGGTCACTTGACGAAAGTAAATCCGAAAATGATACCAATCGTTCTTGGTGGTGACCACTCGATTAGTTTTCCGAGTATAACTGGTTTTGCAAATAGTAAAGGGAAGGTCGGTATTATTCAATTTGATGCTCATCATGATTTACGTAATTTAGATGCTGGTGGTCCATCAAATGGTACACCGTTCCGTAGTTTGCTAGAAAATGATGTGATTACAGGAAAACAACTCGTTCAAATTGGGATTCGTAATTTTTCAAATGCACGAGCGTACCATGAATATGCAAAAGAGCATGGCGTGACAGTGTATACAATGAAAGATGTAAGAGAGCGAAAAATAAAAGATCTTATTTCAGAAAGTATTGAAGTATTAAGAAAACAAGATGTGACTTCTATTTATATTTCTCTTGATATGGACGTACTAGACCAAGCGTTTGCGCCAGGCTGTCCAGCAATTGGCCCTGGTGGGATGGATAGTACAACTTTACTTGATGCAATTGAATTCCTTGGTAAAGAGCCACTCGTTCAAGGGATGGATGTAGTAGAAATTGATCCAACTCTTGATTTTAGGGATATGACGAGTAGAGTAGCTGCGCAAGTGATTATGAGTTTTCTTTTAGCGCGAGAAACGATTAGTAAACAGGTTAGTATATAAGCGAAGGATCGTGTGTGAAGTTTTGAAGCAACCGTTTTTGTCATTATATAAAAATACATCGCTACTTATATGTAGTGATGTGTTTTTTTTGTTTTATAAGGTATATAAAATTGGAGAAAATGGGTGTAGAAATGTAACAAAATCGCGGGTTTTTTAGTGTTTCTGTACAGCTTGAATTTTTATGTGTAAATAAATTGACATAGAAAATAATTTTGTGATATTATAAAAATTTTGCTAAAAAAATAAATGTGTGTTAAGATTGAGAAGGTTACCATATATGGAGGTGGATTATTTGTTTCAAATTGGCGATAACATCGTTTATCCAATGCACGGAGCAGGTATAATTAAAGCCATAGAAGAAAAGGAAATCTCAGGAGAAAAAAGACAGTATTATGTTATAAAAATGTCGGCTAGTAATATGGAAGTAATGATTCCTATGGGGAAAATATTGAGTTCAAATATACGACCAGTTACAGATATAAAGGCATTAACAAACATAATAGATATTTTTCAGCATGGGGAATCAGATAGATTACTTACGTGGAAACAAAGGTATAAATTAAACACTGATAAAATAAAAACGGGTAAAATACAAGAAGGTGCTGAAGTTGTACGTGATTTATTACGTATGCAGAAAGAAAAAGCACTTAATGCAAGCGAAAAGAAAATGTTAGATAACGCACATGAATTTTTGATTAGTGAGCTGGGATTAATTGAAGGTATCACAGAAAATCAAATAAAAAGCTTTTGTTAAGATTCATTGTAGATAATGTATTACATCCCAAAAAAGATCTTGAATTTTTTGGGAATATAATTATAGAAAATCAATCATTTCAAAGACATTCAACTCTTTCAAACCACTTTTAGAGCATTAACCTCTTTTGTTATTACTACAATTTAATCCATTTTTATTTTTTAATTTCTTTTACGAATGTTCGAAGTTTAATTAAATAACTCGATAAAATAGTTACTTGATTTTTGCAATCCTGATTCACACTGGCACGGACGAGGAGCCGTAAGGATGAAAGAGAGGTAGGGCTTTCATTGTTTTAGGTATATAAGTTATTATTTTTAGAAGAATACTGAACCACTCCCACTTCTATTGTTAAGAGATTTTCCATATGTGAGGAGATAATAATTGTTTATTTTCTTTATTTAAAAGAGATAAACGAATTGTTAGCCTTATATGGTCAACTAAAAAAGGTTTCCTACTTAGGAAACCTTTTTAATTTTATTTATTCCATTTCAGGATATTTTTGTTTTGTTAGTTATCGGGAAAAAGTAAACAAATGTTACTCCATTACGATAATAGGTTTAATCGTTTTTCCTGTTTTAGAATCTTCAAATGCTTGAGAAATTTCTTCAAAAGAATAGAATTGTACAAACTTATCGAATGGGAATAGTCCTTTTTGATAGAAATTAATTAATTTTGGAATGAATAGTTGCGGTACTGCATCACCTTCAACTACCCCTTTAATTGTAATAGCTTTTACGACAATTTCATTTGTTACGTTTAAAGTTAAATCCTTTTTACCAACAGCAACAGTTGCCATTGTACCTTTTACTCGTAAGCATTGAATGGATTGCAGTGTAACAGTATTTACGCCAGTTGTTTCAAATGAGTAATTAGCTCCACCGTTTGTAATTTCTTTAATTTTGGCAACTGGATCTTCGTTTAAGCTATTAATCGTGTGTGTAGCCCCTAATTCCTTCGCTAATTCTAAACGACTATCATGAATATCAATGGCAATGATTGTAGTACATCCAGCAATTTTAGCTGCCATTAAGCCACTGAGGCCAACAGCACCGGTTCCAAATACAACTAGGCTACTACCTGGTTTTGGCTGTAATGAATTTAGGATCGTACCGCTACCAGTCATAATTCCACAACCAAGTGGTCCTAACAAACGTATATCAACATCTTTTGGTACTTTTACAGTATTATTCTCATCAACCACGGCATGGTATGCGAATGAAGATTGGCCGAAGAATTGAGAAATGTCATTATTGTTAAGATCGTGTATAGGTGTTACATGGCGTTTGTTTTTTCCAGAGAAGTTTAATTCAATCATATTTTCGCAAGCAGCAGCATTACCATCTAAGCAATTTTCACAATGACCACAGTAAGAAAATCCAAGTACAACATGGTCACCAGGTTTAACCGATGTTACATTACTTCCCACTTTTTCTACAATACCAGAACCTTCATGTCCTAAAACAACTGGTTTGGGTGTTGGTATTGTACCGTCTAAAACTGTTGCATCTGTATGACATATACCCGAAGCGATAATTTTTACTAATACTTCATCGTCTTTAATCTCGTCTAAGTATACTTCTTGCATATTAAAATCTTGTTCAGGTGTAGAAACGAAAGCTTTTGTTTTCATTGTTATCCTTCTTTCTAAAAATTAAATAAGAAAAAATACTTTCAACTATCTAGGAGTCTTTTATTAGTTCCTAAAATTTCGTTGGTATAATTAAAAAACAAATGAATTATTGAAACCTCGTTAGTGTAAGTTTGAACATAGTACATTGGAAACAGGTTCTATTTGGTTAGTAAATAGTTAAATAATTAATTACCAATATATTCTATAGTAATAAAACTAGAAAAAAAGAAAACATCCACTTAATAAGTATTTTCCTCATCCACTTACTGGACATTAGAATAAACAGTAGATTCCTGAATTTCAGAACCCTTAAAGTTAAAAACGGTTAGTTTTATTATGCGAATATTCCTACTTAAGAGCGTATAAATTGACGTTACTATCTAAAAGTAAGTATGATGCGATTATAGTTAGATTTTTTTAGGGGGAAGAAAAATGACAAGTTCAAATAATAAAGCGGCAAGTATTTATGAAGGAACAAATATAAACGCTTGGGGGTCTTTTGAAAATATTGAAGAAACGAAGTTATTTCATCCGATTCAAATTGGATCTTGGTCTCTTCGTAATCGCATAGCGATGGCACCGATGACGAGATGTTTTGCAAATAATGAGACTGGGGTAGTTGGTACTGATGTAGTAGAGTATTATCAAAAACGTGCTGCTGATGGGATTGGATTAATTATTACAGAAGGAATTGTCATTAGCCCGAGAGCAAAAGGGAATCCGGGAGTACCAGGTATTTATACACAAGCGCAAATTGATTCTTGGAAACCTGTTACAGAGGCAGTACATAAAGAAGGCGGAACGATTATTGCTCAAATATGGCATGTTGGACGTATGAGTCATCACGAAATAATTGGTGGTCAAATGCCGCAAGCACCGTCTGCTATTGCTGCGGAGGGTAATGTTCCGCGTTTTCGTAAACCGTTTGATACACCAGAAGCAATGACAATAGAAGAAATAAAAGAAGTTGTCGATCAATATGCACAGGCTGCAAAAAACGCAATCGAAGCTGGATTTGATGGTGTAGAAATTCACGGTGCACACGGATATTTAATTGACCAATTTACTTATGAATTTGCGAATAAACGTACTGATAAATACGGCGGTGACTTAAAACAAAGGTTAACGTTTATGAAAGAAGTTGTTCAGGCTGTAATTGAAGCAGTTGGAGCTGATAAAACGCTTCTTCGCTTCTCTGCCTTTAAAGGTGATAATCCTACTTATATGTGGGAACATCCTGAACTTGCAATTGAAACGTTTGTAAATATGTTTAAAGAAGTTGGATTAACGATGATTCACCCTTCAACGATGAATTATACGCAAGTTATTGCTGACGGTAAGAATTTTCATCAATTAGTAAGAAAGTATTGGGATAGTACTATCGTAGGAGTAGGTAATTTGAATCCGAAAGAGGCAGAAGAAGCACTGCAAGAAGGTACAATTGATGTAGCGGCGTTCGGAAGACCATTAATCGCTAATCCAGATTTTGTTCAGCGAATTAAAAATGCTGAAAGTTTGGTTGAATATGACGCGAAAGAGCATCTTGCTACATTAATTTGAATAAAGATAAAAGGAGAACACATCAGGTGTTCTCCTTTTATTATGGATTTTCATAGGAGGAAGCGGGATGAGTGAAACGCTACTCGTTATTATTAGTATATTGCTCTTATTGATGTTACTATTAATCATTTTTTTTATTATTACATTTTTTATTAAAAAACGGACGCATCATTCTATATTAAAGTTACATCCATACTTAGGAAGGATGCGTTATTTACTTGAAAAGATAGGACCGGAATTTAGGCAATATTGGTTTGATCATGATACGGATGGAAAGCCCTTTTCACGTTATGATTTTCAAAGTGTAATGTTTCTAGCAAAATACCGTTCAGAAATACTCGGTTTTGGATCAAAACGAGATTTTGATGCATCTGGATATTATATCGCTAATACATTATTTCCGAAATTAACAGATGAATTAAGTGTGAATGTAACGCAAGAACGTGAAGGGAAAAAGTATGTGATTCATAAAGAAGGGTTATTTTCACGAAGAGAAAAATTGACAGCGGATACAACGAATCTTTGGTTATATGAAGAAGACGATGCAATTATCGTCGGTGAAAACCGCAAATATCCGTGGAAACTGTATGGCATGTTTGGCGCATCAGCAACTTCTTACGGTGCGATTGGCGAAAATTATATTTTGGCAAGTGGATTTGGCGCGAAGATGGCTGGCGGTTCGTGGATTAATACGGGGGAAGGTGGTGTAATACCGGAACATTTACATACCGGTGCAAATATCGTTGCGCAAATTGGTCCAGGATTATTTGGATATCGTGATGAGGATGGTAAGTTTTCAATGAAGAAATTTATGGAGAAAGCGAAAGAAAGTAATATTAAAGCATTCGAATTTAAATTTGGGCAAGGTGCGAAAATACGTGGTGGTCATCTAGAGGGACAAAAAGTAAATGAGAAAATTGCTTCTGTTCGGAATGTGCGAGAAGGAGAAACGATTAATTCACCGAATCGATTTCCATTTTTAAAGAATGCAGTAGATACACTTTATTTTATTCAACGTTTGCAAGAAAACGGTGGTAAACCAGTTGGGATGAAGATTGTAATTGGACAGCAGGAACCGTTGGAAGATTTATTCAAAACGATGAAAGAGTTAAACATTTATCCAGATTTCATTACAATTGATGGTTCAGAAGGTGGATCAGGTGCTACGTATAAATCAATGGCAGATAGTATGGGAATACCGCTTATTCCAGCATTACTGACATGTATTGATACAGCGAATCATTACGGTGTTCGGGAAAAATTCAAAGTGTTTGCCTCAGGGAAATTAATTACACCAGATAAAGTGGCAATTGCTTTAGCCATTGGTGCAGATGCTGTAAATTCAGCACGCGGATTTATGATGGCAAGTGGCTGTATAATGGCACTTCAATGTAATTCCGGACAATGTCCATCTGGAGTTGCCACGACGAATCCGCACTATCAAAAAGCGCTAGATCCGTATGAGAAGAAATGGCGAGTAATGAATTATGTTGTTAGTATGAGATATAGTTTGTTCTCACTTGCGGCAGCAGCGGGAGTAAAGAGCCCGCGCCATTTAACGAGAGAGCATATTGTGTTTAAAGATGAGGTGGGGCGGATAGTTCCTCTTTCAGAATTGTTTCCTACTAGTAAATAGAAGATATGCTATGTTTAATACATTAAAAGTCATACATTCGTATGGCTTTTTTCTTTTAAAATTCAACTAATAAACGAATGAAAATAAGGTGTGAAAAAACGCTATTTTATTTTCTGAATATTTTTACTTTAATTCCTTTTAAAAACCGGGTAATCCACTGGGATAAAGGCGTTTATAAAGGTTTTCACATGTAGTGAAAAGGGCTTGTTCACTTGAAAGAACAAAAAATGTTTGTTAAGGTAGGGAACCATAAGCGAAAACAAGAAAATAGAAAAAGTCATTTTTCGAAATTTTGAATGGCTTATGTAACTAAGGGAGAGATTTGGTGAAGATTGAGATTATGGTTTCGCTTGCTATTTATATGGCAGGTATGTTGTATATCGGCTATTGGTCTTATAAGAAGACATCCGATTTATCAGATTATATGTTAGGCGGAAGGGGACTCGGTCCAGCAGTTACAGCTTTATCAGCTGGTGCTTCTGACATGAGTGGTTGGATGCTAATGGGATTACCTGGTGCGATGTATGCAACAGGATTATCAAGTGTATGGATTGCGATAGGTTTATTAATAGGTGCTTATGCAAACTATTTAATTCTTGCCCCGCGTTTGCGAACGTATACAGAAATGGCAAATGATTCAATTACGATTCCAGATTTTTTAGAAAATCGGTTTAAAGATCGTACGAAAATACTTCGTTTTGTCTCCGCTATCGTCATTTTAGTGTTTTTCACATTTTATGCGTCAGCTGGTTTAGTTTCAGGTGGACGTTTGTTTGAGAATTCTTTCAATCTTGATTATAAAATTGGTTTATTTGTAACTGTCGGTGTCGTTGTTGCTTATACATTATTCGGTGGCTTTTTAGCAGTAAGTTGGACCGACTTTGTGCAAGGTTGTATTATGTTTATTGCTCTTGTGTTAGTGCCAATTGTAGCTTTTACAGATGTCGGTGGTGTAACAGAAACATTCAATACGATTAAGCAAGTTGATGCATCGCATTTAGATATGTTTAAAGGTACTACAATTCTTGGTATTATTTCATTTTTAGCATGGGGTCTTGGGTATTTTGGTCAACCGCATATTATTGTTCGCTTTATGGCAATTACCTCTGTTAAAGATTTAAAAACTTCTCGTAGAATCGGTATCGGTTGGATGACGATTTCAATTATAGGTGCAATGCTTACTGGTCTAATTGGTATTGCTTATTACGCTAAAAATAATGAGAAATTACAAGACCCAGAAATGGTCTTTGTAACATTCTCAAACATTTTATTCCATCCGTATATTACTGGATTTTTATTGTCAGCTATTTTGGCTTCGATTATGAGTAGTATTTCCTCGCAATTACTCGTTATTTCAAGTGCTGTAACGGAAGATTTCTATAAAACATTTTTCCGTCGTAACGCAAGTGATAAAGAACTTGTATTTATCGGTAGACTGTCAGTATTAGTAGTAGCTATGATCGCAGTTGTTTTAGCGTATCATCCAAGTGATACAATTTTAACACTTGTCGGTTATGCTTGGGCAGGATTTGGTTCAGCATTCGGACCCGCCATTTTATTAAGTTTATATTGGAAGAGAACGAACAAATGGGGCGTTCTTGCTGGTATGATTGTAGGTGCAGTAGTTGTTATTACTTGGGTACAAATTCCAAGTTTAAAAGCGACTATGTATGAAATGGTACCTGGATTCTTCTGTAGTTTATTAGCTGTTATAGTTGTAAGTTTATTAACGAAAGAACCAGTGAAAGCAATTCATCGTGAATTTAACGAGATGGAAGCAGTGTTGGAAGAGGAAACGAAATAATTAGCGAAGAGAGTAAATGCTAACTAGCATTTACTCTCTTTTGATTTAAAATGAAAATAAGTGCTTGTTGACAACTAAAAGTAAGTAACTTATAATAAATATTGAGTTCAAGATAATTTATTTCCGAATAAAGATTTTAGATGGAGTAAATATTTTTTTGGAATTATCTCGAATTCGAGATGAATTCAGTGATATAGAAGATAATGCGTAATTTCACAGCTTATATCTCGAATTAAAGATAAAATCATAACGATGGATTTTACTTTGCAGTATGGACAAAATGAATAATGAATTTTAATGTATAAAAGTTTTTAAAATGAAATAAAAAGGGGCGGAGAAAATGGAAAAGAAAACAATGGGAATTCATCACATTACAGCAATCGTAGGACACCCACAAGAAAATGTAGATTTTTATGCAGGTGTATTAGGATTGCGTTTAGTAAAACAAACAGTGAATTTTGATGATCCAGGTACGTATCATCTTTATTTTGGTAATACAGGAGGAAAGCCTGGAACAATTATTACGTTTTTCCCATGGGCAGGTGCTCGTCAAGGTATTATTGGGGACGGTCAAGTAGGCATTACGTCTTATGTCGTACCAAAAGGTACAATGGAGTTTTGGGAAAATAGATTAGAAAAATTCGACGTACCGTATACAAAAATGACTCGGTTTGGAGAACAGTATATAGAATTTGATGATCCACATGGTTTGCATATAGAATTAGTTGAAAGAGAAGAGGGCGAATTAAATAATTGGACTTTTGGGGAAGTTACGCCAGAAGTAGCAATTAAAGGATTTGGCGGTGCTGTTCTTTTATCTGCACAACCTCAAAAAACTGCTGAATTGTTAGAGCATGTTATGGGTCTTGAGAAAGTAGGAGAAGAGGGAGAGTTTATGCGGTTCCGTTCTTCTGCTGATATTGGAAATATTATCGATTTGAGATTATCAACAATTGGACGTGGGCAAATGGGTGTTGGTACAGTTCATCATATTGCTTGGAGAGCGAGTGATGATGCTGATCAATTAGACTGGAAAGAGCATGTTTCTCGCTTTGGATATGGTGTAACCCCTGTACAAGACCGAAACTATTTTAACGCAATTTATTTTAGAGAACACGGCGAAATCTTATTTGAAATTGCAACAGACCCTCCTGGTTTTGCCCATGACGAATCTTTAGAGACGATGGGTGAGGAGTTAAAATTACCGGATCGATATGAACAACATAGAAAACAAATTGAACAGACACTCTTACCATTTGAAGTGAGAAATCTAGATTAAAGTGATTGAAAGGGGAAAAGGAATATGATGAAACATGTTTTTCAAAAAGGAAAAGATACGTCAAAACCAGTGTTGTTATTGCTTCATGGTACAGGAGGAAATGAATTAGATTTATTACCGCTTGCAGAAAGAATTGATCGGGAAGCTTCTGTATTAAGTGTTCGTGGAAATGTATTAGAAAATGGGATGCCTCGTTTCTTCCGCCGATTAGCAGAAGGTATTTTTGATGAAGAGGATCTTGTTTTCCGTACGAAGGAATTAAATGAATTTTTAAATGAAGCAGCAAAAACATATGAATTTGATAGAGATAATATCGTAGCTGTTGGGTATTCAAATGGAGCAAATATTGCGGCGAGCTTATTATTCCATTACGAAAATGCATTAAAAGGTGCAGTCCTTCATCACCCAATGGTGCCTAGAAGAGGAATACAATTACCTAATTTAGCAGAGAAATTCGTGTTTATCGCTGCTGGAACAAATGATCCAATTTGTTCACCTTCTGAGTCAGAGGAATTGAAGATGATATTAGAAAATGTAGATGCTAATGTAACAATGCATTGGGAAAATAGAGGACATCAATTAACGATGAATGAAGTAGAGAAGGCAACAGAATGGTATGAAAAAATATTTTCACATGCATAAATAGTAGACTAAATCGAGTGTAAAATCATAAAGATTTTATACTCGATTTTTTTGTTGCAATTTAAGGGGTTAAAAGAGAATAGGAAAGTTATGTTAAAATATAAAGAAAATGTAGAATAATGGAGGGGAACTATTAGATGTCAAACTACGAAAATGAAGAAATGCTAACGGGAGGGAATGTCTCAAACGTATATCGTTCGGAAGATACTGTTCGACGAGAATTAAAGAAAGGCAGTACCCGAATTCATAAGCTATTAAACCATTTGGAAAACAAAGGTTTTAGTTATGCACCAAAGTTTTTAGGTATTGATGATAAAGATAGAGAGATATTATCATTTATTGAAGGAGAAGCTGGTAATTACCCTTTAAAAGAGTACATGTGGTCTAATGATGTTTTAAAAGAAATAGCGAAGATGCTCCGTCTTTATCATGATGCTGTGAGTGATTTCCCGTTATCAGATGATTGGAAACCGATGGATAATACTCCAAATAAAATAGAGGTTGTATGCCACAATGATTTTGCAATATACAACATTATTTTTAATAACGAAAAACCAGTAGGTATTATTGATTTTGATGTTGCTGGTCCTGGACCAAGACTTTGGGACATAGCCTATACTCTTTACACTTGTGTCCCATTAAGTAGAGTTTATTATAAGGAAACAGGTGCGGCGGTTTATTATAATTCATTACAGCATGCAGACCGCATAAAGCAAAGAGTTAAATTGTTTTTTGAGTCCTATAAAAGTGATGGCATCGCCGAGGATTATTTGGAGATGGTACTTCTACGATTAGAAGGATTATGTAAATACATGAAAAGAAAAGCACTAGAAGGTGATATGAACTTCCAAAAGATGATAGATGAAGGGCATCTTGAACATTATGAAAATGATATTCAGTTTATTCGTAAACATGGAAGAGAATGGATGTAATGAAATACGTTTTATACAAAAATAAAGCTCAGAGTCATATAGGGACTTTGAGCTTTTTAGTGTAGATGTTTTCAACAACAACTGAACTACTTATAATATCTTGTAGATGTATAGTTACGAGTTTGTTACAGGATGAGCTGTAGCAATCGGTAATTGGATATCGACAGTTGTTCCTATGTTTAATTCACTGGAAATGAATAATTTTCCGTGATGCTCTTGAATGATTTTATAGCACATCATTAAGCCAAGGCCAGTTCCTTTTTCTTTCAAGCTATAAAAAGGTTCGCCAAGACGAGCCATGCGCTCTTCAGGAATCCCACAACCTTCATCCATAATGCGTATTGAAACAAAATCATTTTCTAACGAAGCTGTTTGAATGAATATGTTACCACCATCAGGCATCGCCTCGATTGCATTTTTTAATATGTTAATCAAAACTTGTTTTAATTGATTACTGTCACATTGAATGTCAGAAATATAATCGAAATGATCCATGATGATATGAACGCTATGCATAACTGCTGTTGGTAAAATAAAAGTTACAACTTCTTCAATTAATGTTTGTACGTTGCATGTATGAATAGATAACACTTGTGGTTTAGACATCGCCATAAATTGGCTTGTTATAGATTCCATTTGTGAAATTTCACTCAACATAACGTCTACATACCATTTATTTTCCTCATTTATTTCTGGATGTAATAATGTTAAAAATCCTTTTAATGAAGTGAGTGGGTTTCTAATTTCATGGGCAATTCCAGCTGTCAGTTGTCCTACTACTGCAAGCTTTTCGGATTTTCGTAATAACTTTTCAGTTTCTTTTAGTTCGGTAACGTCCCTTCCCATCACTATAAGACCTTTGCGTGAGCCATCAGGGTGGAAGAGTGGGACCTTTGAAATACTTAAAATTAGGTCGAAATCATCTCTATGTATAATAAATTCCTCTCCGTGAAGAATTTGTCCTTTTTGCCATGTTAGTTCATCAACTTCTTCACAATGCAAAAAAGCTTCCCGATACGCTTCGTTATATTGAATGAGTTCATTATCTCTTTTTCCATGATAAGGAACGTTATGGAAATTGAAACAAGAAAGCGCATAGTCATTCGCTTCAAGCCAGCGCCCTTCATGATCCTTAAAAATAACAAATGCAGGCATTGAATTCATTAATGTGCGTAATCGTTTCTCACTCTCTTGTAATACTTTCTCAATTCTTTCTGATTTTTCAAGGGGTTTCATAATGGCGTATACACCTGTTAAACGGTGTTCAACAAAAATAGGAACTAATTTTGTTACGACATCTAGTGAATATCCGTCTTTATGATAAATAGAGACGATATACTCTTTTTGATTGTCAGCTGCAGTATTTTTTATGTATTGTAGTACTTGATCAGAAATATGTGCTTCTAAAATAGAAGTGATTATTTTTCGCTCTAATTCGCTAGAAGTATAACCTAATATTCTTTCAGCAGCGGGGTTAATATGTAAAATAACTCCTTCTAAATTCAATGAAATAATACTATCAGGATTATGTTCAAAAAGAGATGCATACATTTCTGCTAAAGAACGATTTTGTATATGGTTTCGCAAGCGTCCAGATACGTTCGGATGACGCTTTTTTTGAGTAGATGAATATTTTTTACGACTCATAATATTTCCTCCGTACAACTAGCATCTAAAAAAGATTAATCTATTAATAACTATAATATAGGTGTGACATATATTTCTATAAAAAATGGAAATTACATAGTAAATTTTCTTTTTTTATTTTTAGTGGAAGGTATAAAAGGTAGTAATAAGAGAATCTTATATTGTTTTATTAATTTTCTGTAAATTACAGAGATGCGTTTTCTTTATAATATTAGAATAGAAGAGGGGGAAGGAATATGAAAAATTATATTCAAGGAATTGATCATGTACAAGTAGCTGCACCCGTAGGATGTGAAGAAGAAGCACGAGAATTTTATGGTAATAAAATTGGTATGGAGGAAATTCCAAAGCCAGAGGAATTAAAGAAGCGTGGTGGGTGTTGGTTTAAGTGTGGAAATCAAGAGATTCATATCGGAGTTGAGCAAAATTTTAATCCAGCTAAAAAAGCGCATCCAGCTGTTTATGTTTTGAAAATTAATGAATTTAAACAAGGGTTAATAAAGCAAGGTATTGAAGTAATAGATGATCATGCACGACCAGATGTAATCAGATTTTACGTGTCAGATCCGTTTGGAAATCGAATTGAATTTATGGAAAATAAAAACTAGGTGGAGGTCCACCTAGTTTTTTACACTTTTCTAAACAATCCTAATACTTCAACAGTCTCCGTAATATTAACGAATGCATGAGGATCAATTTCCGAAATCGTTAGTTTCATACTTGCCAATTCTTCACGTGAAACGACTGTCATAAGTACACGTTTTTTCTCGTTTGAATAAGCACCTTCACCATCAAGTAACGTAATTCCACGTACTACAGTTGAAAGAAGCTTTTTTTTCATTTCTTCTGCTTGATTTGTTACAATCATAAGTGTAACTTTACGATGTTTCGTATGAACGGCATCAATTACTTTACCAGTTACATAAATTGAAAGTAAGCTTGTAAGGGCAACATCCCAAGTGAAGAAAAATCCTGCAATGACAACAACAATAGTATTTAATGCAATAAGGAATCCACCAAGTTTAATATCTCGCTTACGAGATAACAACATACCGATAATATCAAATCCACCAGTTGAACCATGGCAGTTAAAGACAAGACCAATACCAGCTCCGGCGATGACACCGCCAAATACAGATGATAAAAGTGGATCTGTTGCTACGACTTTTACTGGAACATAGTATAATGCAACAGATAATACAATTACAGAAACAACCGTGTTAAAAATTACTTTTTTTCCAAGACCTATGTATCCTAAAATAAGGATAGGTAAGTTCAATACAAAGTTAATAATACCTGTGTTTACAGGGGTTACAATCCCTAAAATGATAGCAATTCCGCCAATTCCACTACTTAAAATTTTATGGGGGATAAGGAAAAGATTAAAGGCAATTGCGATAATAATAGAACCAAAAATAACACCAAGAAATCTGACCATCTATTTCCCGTCCTTCACTAAATAATCATATTATTTCAAGATTATATATGAAATTGAAAGTTTTTGGGGAAAACAGTTTATTTTGGAAAATTAGATTAATCTAAATAGTTCGAGTGTTTGATAAATTGGGAGGGGATACAGATATGAAGATAACGACGTATCAACAGAAGAGTCCTTTAAAACAAGAGTGTGAGGATTCATTTTTTTGTAATGAAGATAAAATGATTTACGGTGTATGCGATGGAGCAACACCGTTAGTTCCATTTTGTGATGAAGAAGGACATAATGGAGCATACATCGCTTCACATTTATTTGCAAGTCATTTTACTTCGCTACGAGAGATCAATAGTTTACAAGATGAAGTTGCAAAGGCGAATGAATTATTGCAAAACAAGATGCTAGAGTACAAGGTTGATACGAGAAAAAAAGAACATCTGTGGTGTACATGTATTGCAGCAGTTCAAATAGAAGGCGAAAAACTTGAATATGCACAGTTAGGTGATTGTATGATCGTTGCAATACTTCAGGATGGAGCGATGAGAGTATTAACGAAAGATACGGTTCAAGGAATTAGTAAACGTGCAAAAAAGAAGAGAGAGGAAGATAGAGAAAAGGGATTACCTGTACCTGAGGAACACGTTTTTCAAGATGTTCGGGAGCAGTTAAAATACAATCGCTATCTTGCAAATATGCCAAACGGCTACTCAGTTGCAAATGGGATGAAAGAAGCTATGGATTATTTACAATATGGTGAATTACATGTAGCTGAAGTAAGTGGGATTTTTATTTGTTCAGACGGATTGTTTCACCCAGAGTGGTCGTTAGAACAAACTGTAGCATATATAAGAAAGAATAGTATAAAAGAATATGTAGCAATCATTGAAAGGCTAGAAGGAGAAAATAGAATAAGACCAGATGATAAAACAATTATTATAATTGATTTTTAAGGGGAGGAAGTTCAAATGGAAATTAAATGTGTAAATTTAACATTTCAAGATGAATTAGTTCCTTTAGAGAAAGTAAATAAACTGATTGTCCACCATACGTCAGAAGATGGATGGGATGTGTATAAAACCCACGAATTTCATCAAAAGGTAAGAGGATGGAGCGGGATTGGTTACAATTATTTTATTGAAGAAGATGGAACTGTAGTCGAAGGGCGAGGTTTACATATTGGAGCACATGCGAAAGATAATAATAGTGACACAATTGGAATATGTATGACGGGAAATTTTGATAAATATGATCCAAATACTGCACAAATGAATTCATTATATTCTTTATGTAAAATGTTTATGAAGCAGTTTGCCATAGAGAAAGGAAATATACTCGGCCATAGGGAGTTAGAAGGGGTTACAAAAACTTGTCCAGGAAATCGCTTTTCTATGGTAGAGTTAAGAAAAGTATTATCTTAAATATAGAGGAGTAACGAATGATGATGAACATAAAAATAGCGAATGATAAAAAAGAAGAGCTTGTAGCACAAATTCAGCAATTTTTCGTTGAAGAAGATTTAGATGAAATTGGACGTTTCCAAGCAGAACGTTTAATAGAAGAAATGATAAAGTTAGTAGGACCATTTGCATACAATCAAGCAATTGGAGATGCAAGAAAGCTTGTAAGTGAGAAATTAACGAATATTGAAGAAGATTTGTATGTGTTAGAGAAGAATGAGGGTAAATAAAAAGAGCCAGATGGCTCTTTTTTTATTTGTTTTCTTTATGTTCTTTATATTCATGTACTTTTTCTTTTACATTACCGACAGTATCTTTAGCAGTGCCTTTCACCTTATCCCATTTTCCCTCGGCTTGTAATTTTTTATTGTCAGTTACTTTCCCGACAACTTCCTTTACTTCACCCTTTACCTTATCAATGGCACCTTCTACTTTTTCTTTTAAACCATGATCATGTTTAGTCATACATTTCTCCTCCTTGTAGTTTGAGTAGAATTCTCTTTTCATATTGCAAGTTGAATGATGTATCTAGTAATAGCGTAACAAATTTAGTTTGAATATTCAAATGAGTAACAGGATAGAAAGGTAGTTGTCATAAAATGTATACATTCGTAATGGAAAGAAAAAGAAAGTTAATTATATGTCTTTCGCAGTCCATATTGATTTTGTATAAGCAATTTTCATATGGGCACGTTCCATATTATTTTGACTGCCGCTACCAAATCGAGCTTGTCCAACTATTAAATTGCAATTGGATGCAACAGCGGTCTCAATTCGTTTTTGAATTAATACGGTATGACAACCTTTACGTTGAAATTCTGGCAAAGTAGCAGAAGCAGCTAATGAAGCAACACCTTTATTTATATAAAGTACCCCTATACTAGCAGGAGTGTTTTGAACTTCGGCTATGAAAAAATGCCATCCTGGTTTATTGTAAAGAATTTCATTATTTTGACGAACACCATTTTTTGTAAAGGACGGCATATTAAATCCACGTACATAAATATCTGCAAAAGTATGAAACTCATTTTCTTTCAGTTTGCGTACTGAAATGTTAGAAGGGGGAAGTAAAAAATCTTGTCCCGGTATACTATATAAAGCGGTATGGAAGCTAGATTGGTAAAAGCCTTTTTGAGATAAGTATTGAAATAGTTCAGTTGTGCCTTGAGCCGGTGTAATTTCAAAACGGCAAGGGATTTGTAGTGATTGATAATAAGAGATGATTTCATCTATCTCATCTGTATTTGTAGATGCAATGCCCTTTACTGTGTTAAAAGTAGGACCAGCAATTATTTTTGATGAAAAGGCAGTAGCACTCCCGAACTTTTTCATTTGTACTTGCATTGGATTTCCGTTTATTTCTTGTAGTGCCTCTAATCTAGAAGAAAGCATATGTATTTCTGCGTTCTCAATTTCTTGTGCTGTATTGACTGTCATAATTCTACTCATACGATTCCTCCGTCAATAAATATATTTCATAGTACATATACGATGTTTGTTCTGAGATTCCTGTTGAAATGTAAGAGAATAAGAGGTTTTTTGGAAGGGAAATGGAAGCGAACTGTCGAAGGGAGTGGAAACAGATTAAAGGTGGTGCTCTCATGAAACAGAAAGACGTGCAGACATGCTCTCATTGCGGTTCTCAAAACATAGGAGAAGGTGAGTTTATCGGTTATGCACAAATACGGAAAAAGGAAACGATGTTCACATCATCGCCAGTAGATGCTTATATTTGTACGGATTGTGGCCATATTCTCTCATTAAAAGTAAGAAATTATGAAAAGTTTAAACAAAAGCCGTTATGATTGTTGAGAAGTGGTCGTATCCAACGTTGTATACAGAACGTCTTATCTTAAGAAAAATTGATATGAGTGATATTTTACATATATTCGAGTATGCTTCGGATAATAAATTAACAACTTATACGGTATGGGATGAACATCGATCGTTAAATGATACGAAAAAGTTTATTTATGAAATCATGGAAAGATATGAGAAAGAAAAAGTCGCTCCTCTTGGAATAGTATTAAAAGAGAAGCAGAAACTCATAGGGACATGTGGATTTATAAGTTATGATTCAACTATACATAAATCGGAAATTGCATACACCTTATCGCGAAAATATTGGGGAAAAGGATTAGCTACCGAGGCTGCGTTAGCTTTTTTTAGTTATGGATTTAATGAGTTACATCTTAATAGCATTGAAGCGGGATGTAATTCAGAAAATGAAGCATCTGAAAGATTAATGAGACGTTTAAATATGAAGTATGAAGGTACGATTCAAGATGATTTGTTCGTTAAAGGTAAGTATCGTGATACAAAACGGTATTGTATATCTAGGAAAAGATATATGAATCAATGAAATATTTTATATTGAAAACTCCTTTAATTGAATAAGGGGGTTTTTGTTTTACATATAACAATAATTACCTTTAATTGTTATAATTGGTTATTGAGAAATATTGTTTTTCTTAATACCACAATCATAGAAGAAAACTAGCTAAATCGTATACAAAACCGCTATATAACACAATCGCAACCGTAAGTTGACAAAGTGCAACCAGAGGAAGATAGAGATAAGAGCAATGTTTACCTACAATTTAGTTAAGAAAACAAAGGGGGACACACATATGGGATTTGGTGAGAAGCTTTTTAAATTAAGAAAGGAAAAAGGCCTTTCTCAAGAAGCGTTAGCTGAGAAATTAAACACAACAAGACAAGCGGTTAGTAAATGGGAAAATGGTCAAGGTTTTCCTGAAACCGAAAAACTAATAATGATTGGAAATGTATTTGAAGTATCTCTTGATTACTTATTAAAAGAAACTGCTGAGCAAAGTAATGAAAAGGAAAATGGTTATTATGTAAGTCAGGAAATGGCGGAAGGGTATATAGTGTATGGGCAAAAAATTTCTAAATATATTGCGTTAGGATTTAGTTTGCTCATTTTATCGACAATACCGTATTTATTATTTAAAGAAAATGCAACAATGTCGACATTCCTTGTTATTATCATTGCTGTCCTTGGAATTGGAGCAATGATGGTACCTGTAACTATAGAAGAGAGTCGATACAATGTATTAAAAAAAGAAGAATTACTATTTGATCCAAGCTTTTTAAAAGAATTGACAAAAAGATATGCGACTATTAAAAAGAAGTATGCTGCAGTAATGATCGTTGGATTTTGTTTTATAGCAGCAGGAGCGATACCATTTTTATTTGAGAAAAAGCATATCACTTCAGGAGAATTAGTGCAGTATTATCCGTACTGTGTTGTACTTATTGCTATTGGAGTCTATCTTTTTGTTCGTGTTGTAGGAGTGTGGGAGATGTATCGAATTTTAGTAGAAAATAAGGAATACAGTAATCGTTTTATTTTTAAAATGAAAAAGAAAGTAAGAAAAAAGGTAGATAGTTTATAAAAAATAAAAAACATGTTTCGAATCAATGTATTCAAAACATGTTTTTTATCGTTCTGAATTATTTCCAAAGAAATAATTCAGAAAATACAGAAAAATATCGTAATCATTTGTAGAAGTCTGTTATAATAAACGAAAAATGAAAACGCTTTAAAGGGGGATATAACCAATATGATGATGAATGTACCGCTAACAATTAGTTCTATGATGGAAAGAGCAGAGAAACTGTTTTCGAAGAAAGAAATTGTTTCACGGACACATGATAAAGTTACGACGTTAACGTATAAGCAGTTAGGTGAAAGGACGAGAAGACTTTCAAGTGCGCTAAAAAAATTAGGAATTAAAGAAGGCGAGCGTATAGGAACGTTAGCGTGGAATCATCATCGACATGTGGAGGCGTATTTTGCTATTCCAGGTATTGCTTCCGTTTTACACACAATTAATATTCGTTTATCTCCTCAACATATTTCATACATTATTCAGCACGCAGAAGATCGAATTCTACTTATAGATGAAGATCTCGTACCACTTGTTGAAAATATTCAATCACAATTATCAACTGTACAAGCCTACATTATTATGACTGATAAAGGTGAACTTCCCAATACTACGCTAGAACCTGTATATCATTATGAAAAGCTATTAGAAGAAGGCGATCCAACTTTCCAATTTGTAAAAGATATTGATGAAAATACACCTGCTGGTATGTGTTATACGTCAGCAACTACAGGAAACCCAAAAGGTGTTGTATATACGCATCGTAGTACTGTATTGCATTGTATGGCACTCGGTTTAGCGGATACAGCTGCTTTATCGGAAAGTGATGCGGCGATGGCAATTGTACCGATGTTCCATGTGAACGCTTGGGGGCTTCCTTTTGCAGCTACTTGGTTTGGAACTAAACAAGTTCTGCCAGGACCAATGTTTACTCCAAAAATTTTATTAGAGATGATTCAAGCTGAAAAAGTAACGATAGCAGCAGGTGTGCCGACAATTTGGCTCGGTGTATTACAAGAGTTAGAAAATAATAGTTACGATTTATCTAGTATAACGAGAATATTATGCGGTGGTGCTGCTGCACCGAAAAGCGTTATTAAAGCATTTGAGCAAAAATATAATGTTCCTTTCGTACATGCATATGGTATGACTGAAACAAGCCCACTCGTAACACTTGCACGTTTAAAAAGTTATGAAACAGAATTATCATATGAAGAGCAATTAGAAATCCGCTCAAAACAAGGATATCTTGTCCCTGGTGTAGAGATGAAAGTAGTCGGTACAAATGGTGAAGTGAAGTGGGATGGTACTGAGATGGGAGAGTTATGTTTACGAGCACCTTGGATCGCTGAAAGCTATTATAACGATGATCGTACTGTCGAAGGATTCCGAGACGGTTGGTTATATACTGGTGATGTTGTTACAGTTGATGAGGAAGGCTGCGTGAAAATTGTTGATCGTACGAAAGATGTTATTAAAAGCGGGGGAGAATGGATTTCTTCAGTGGATCTTGAAAATGCTTTAATGGCACATGATGCTATATTTGAAGCGGCTGTCGTTGCAATTCCTCATCCGCAGTGGCAAGAACGCCCAGTTGCCTGTGTTGTTCAAAAGAAAAATAGTACGGTTACAAAAGAAGAAATATATGAGTTTTTAAAACCACAGTTTGCTAAATGGTGGTTACCGGACGATATTGTATTTATGGAGGAAATTCCGAAAACATCTGTTGGGAAGTTTTTAAAGCAGGCGCTTCGGAAAGAACTTGAGCATTTGCATAAAGAGAAATAATTGAATTTACGTTTGTAAACTTATATGGAGACAAGGTTGACAGACGGTGGATAGAAAGATAAGATAACTCCTATAATATGTTATCTAAAATCTAATTTAAGTTTACAAATAGGAGAAGCAAATATGAATACAAAAAACTTAGTTTTCGTCGCTTTATTTAGTTCTATTATGGGAGTGTTAGGGTTAATACCTCCAATTGCTCTTGCTATTACACCAGTTCCGATTACATTACAATCACTCGGTGTTATGCTTGCTGGTGGATTGTTAGGATCACGTCTTGGTGCGTTAAGTCAGCTTATTTTCTTACTTATAGTTGGAGTTGGAGCACCATTACTTGCTGGTGGACGCGGTGGTCCAGGCG
The DNA here is from genome assembly GCF_038005725.1 of Bacillus sp. FSL R12-0074. Lineage (NCBI taxonomy): Bacteria > Bacillati > Bacillota > Bacilli > Caryophanales > Bacillaceae > Bacillus > Bacillus sp. FSL R12-0074. Next base: position 3,538,456 of record NZ_JBBOTR010000001.1, on the reverse strand, counting down.
TATTTGTTGGGCCAAGTGCAGGATATTTACTTGGTTATATCGTTGGAGCGTTTGTCATTGGTTATTTAATTGAGCGTTTACGTGAAGTTTCTATAATAAAGGTATTATGTATTAATATAATTGGTGGTATTTTCGTAGTTTATGTATTTGGTATTATTGTACAAGCTTTCTTTATGGATGTTTCTATATGGCAGACGATGAAAGTAAGTGCCGTATTTTTACCAGGTGATTGCATAAAAGCGATTATAGCAGCAATTCTTGTAACGAAATTACATCGTTCATTGAAACATATTATTACGCCTGCTTTGAAGAATAAAAAAATTACAAATGCAGGGTAAGAAAAAGGAGAAACACGTTACTTGCGTGTTTCTTTTTATTATTTTGTAAAGAAAGGACGTCTCATATGGGGATTACAAAAGAATATAAAAAGTATGCCTCTTTACAACCAAATAAAATAGCGATTAAAGAAGATGATAGAGTATTAACATATAAAGGTTGGTTGGAGTCAGTTTGTAAAGTAGCAAACTGGTTGAATGAAAAAGAATCGCAGAATAAAACGATAGCAATTGTATTAGAAAATAGTATGGAGTTTTTACAACTATTTGCTGGTGCTGCGATGGCTGGATGGGTTTGTGTGCCGTTAGATATAAAGTGGAAAGAGGATGAGCTCAAAGAAAGAATTGCAATTAGTAATCCGGATGTGATTGTGACAGAGCGATATAAGGTAAATGATCTACCGGATGAAGAAGGAAGAGTAATTGAAATTGATGAGTGGAAAAGAATGATAGAGAACTATCTTCCTACATATAATCCTGTAGAAAGTGTACAAAATGCTCCGTTTTATATGGGATTTACATCAGGATCGACTGGGAAGGCAAAAGCATTTTTACGTGCACAACAATCGTGGGTTCATAGTTTTGATTGCAATATACATGACTTTCATATGAAAAAAGAAGATTCTATTTTAATAGCTGGGACGCTCGTTCATTCTCTTTTCTTATACGGCGCAATAAGTGCATTGTTTTTAGGGCAAACGGTACACATAATGAGAAAGTTTGTACCAGTTCAAGTGCTATCTAGTATAAGGATAGAGAATATTTCTGTAATGTATACAGTTCCTACAATGCTTGAGTCTTTGTATAAAGAAAATAAAGTAATTGAAAGTGAAATGAAAATTATTTCGTCAGGAGCGAAATGGGAAGCTGAAGCAAAAGAGAAGATGAAGAATGTGTTTCCTTATGCAAAAAGGTATGAGTTTTATGGTGCGTCTGAGCTAAGCTTTGTAACGGCATTGGTTGATGAAGAGAGTGAAAGAAAACCGAATTCAGTAGGGAAACCTTGTCATAATGTACAAGTTCGAATATGTAATGAAGTAGGAGAAGAAGTACAGACAGGTGAGATAGGAACTGTGTATGTGAAAAGTGATCAATTTTTTATGGGCTATGTATCGGATGGAGCTATAATCCCGCAATTGTCCGAAGGTGGCTGGATGACAGTGCAAGATGTGGGCTACCAAGATGAAGAAGGCTTTATATATATTGTTGGTAGAGAGAAGAATATGATTTTATTTGGAGGAATCAATATTTTCCCAGAAGAAATAGAAAGGGTATTACAGACACATCCAGCTGTTGAAGAAATAGTTGTGGTTGGTGTAGAAGATAGTTACTGGGGTGAAAAACCTGTCGCCATCGTAAAAGGAAGTGCTACGAAGCAACAATTAAAAAGTTTTTGCTTACAACGATTATCCTCGTTTAAAATACCGAAAGAATGGCATTTTGTAGATGAAATACCGTATACAAATAGCGGGAAAATCGCTCGTATTGCAGCAAAAAGTATGATTAAAAACCGGGAGAAGATATATGAATAGGGCGGTTATTGTAGAAGCGAAAAGAACACCTATTGGTAAAAAAAACGGGATGTTGAAAGATTTTGAAGTTCAGCAATTAGCAGCACCACTTCTTACGTTTTTAAGTAGAGGAATTGAGAGAGAAATAGACGATGTTATATTAGGGAATGTTGTTGGACCGGGAGGTAATGTTGCAAGATTATCTGCTTTAGAATCTGGGCTTGGTTATCATATACCTGGTGTAACGATTGACCGGCAATGCGGCGCTGGATTGGAAGCAATTCGTACTGCGTGTCATTTTATTCAAGGGGATGCAGGTAATTGTTATATTGCTGGGGGCGTAGAGAGTACAAGTACGTCACCTTTTCAAAATAGAGCGCGGTTTTCACCTGAAACAATTGGGGATCCAGATATGGGATTAGCGGCTGAGTATGTTGCAGAGCAATATAACATAACAAAAGAGATGCAAGATGAATATGCTTATCTTAGCTATAAAAGAACGCTGCAAGCATTAGAAAAAGGATATATACAAGAAGAGATATTACCTCATTATTTTAATGGATTATTAGATGAATCTATAAAGCGAGAAATGAATTATGAAAGAATGATTAAGAGAACGAAACCTGTATTTTTACAAAATGGAACGGTAACAGCAGGGAATTCGTGTGGTGTAAATGACGGGGCATGTGCTGTTCTTGTAATGGAAGAGGGGCAAGCTCGGAAATTAGGGTACAAGCCAGTTCTTCGTTTCGTTCATAGTGCTGTAGTTGGAGTTGACCCAAATCTTCCAGGAACTGGTCCGATATTTGCCGTACAAAAACTACTTAGAGAAATGAATTTAGTAATAGAAGATATTGATTGTATTGAGATGAATGAAGCGTTCGCCGCTAAAGTTGTTGCATGTGCGCAAACGTTACAAATTCCGTATGAAAAGTTAAATGTAAATGGTGGTGCAATAGCACTTGGTCATCCGTACGGTGCGTCTGGAGCTATGCTTGTAACGCGCTTGTTTTATCAGGCTAAAAGAGAGTATATGAAATATGGAATTGCTACATTAGGAATTGGGGGAGGGATAGGGCTTGCTCTATTATTTGAGAAAGTAGAAAACTAGCAAGATAACTAGTTTTCTATTTTTTCAGGAATATAGGCGTTGTTACCAGGTTTTGCTTTTATTTTGTTCCAAGCAGCGATAGCATCAGCTTTTGATTTTCCTTTGTTATTTGGATCTTCGAAAAAGTCGCGAGTAAAGCGATTGTATTCAAACTGTGTACCGATAGTTGTTTTATAGGATGGTTCTTTTTTACGTTCGTTTTCTTCGTACCAAAACGTTATCGCGTCTTCATATGTTTTTCCAATATTCTCTTTAAAAAACTTTTGAAGAGCTACTGTAAAGCGAAAGTTTGCTCCAATTTTTTCTTTGAAAAAAGCACGCACATCTTCACTACAGCGGTGATTTTCAGTAATAATTATTTGAAGAGAAAGATCTTTATAAGAGAGGGAAGCTTTACTCACTTTTTGATGAGAACTGTTTTTTAATACTTTACCCGTAGTTAAATAATGTGAGATACGCCCGCTTATTTCAATCTTAGAGCCACTAGCTGGTAAATCATGCTCACGACAAAATGTTTGCAGTTCTGTTTTTAACCAATAATAGTTTTGGAAATCTTCAAGAGATATAGACTTCGTTAAAGGTGGGCGCATGCATATAACAACTTCTTTCTTCCATAATTTTCTTTAATTATAAAACGTACGTTCCTTTTGTGGGAGGATTAATTTATAAATTTAATGGGAAGAGGAGATTACATATGGAAAATGTAATGCAAGTTCGTGTTACTGGAATTTTAATTGAAGATGAAAAAGTATTGTTAGTAAAACAAAGAGTCGCTAATCGGAATTGGTCTTTACCTGGAGGAAGAGTAGAGAACGGTGAAACGTTAGAAGAAGCGATGATTCGAGAAATGAGAGAAGAAACCGGATTAGAAGTTAAGATTAAGAGACTACTCTATGTTTGTGATAAACCAGATGCTATCCCATCTTTATTGCATATTACGTTTCTGCTTGAAAGGATTGAAGGTGAAATTACGCTACCTTCTAACGAGTTTGACCATAATCCGATTCATGATGTGCAAATTGTACCGATTAAAGACTTAAGTCATTATAGTTTTTCGGAAACTTTTATAACTCTTATAAGTGAAGGTTTTGCAAGTGCAGGGAGTTATCAAGGCTTGAAACAAAATATAGGCCTGTAAATAATTGAAGGATAGCCGTTAGCTACCCTTCATAAACATGTTTTACACTGCTGACTGTAAAGAAGAAACAAGTTGATTTAAAAACTCATCCCCACTCATAATCGCTTTCCCACCACCACGAGCACTCTTTTTATTTCCTCCGCCTTTTCCTTCAATAGAAGGGAGGGCATCTTTTAAAAGTGTATTCATATCGAGTGTCACTGCTTTACCACAAGCAAGAATACATTGTAATTTGTCCTCATTTTCAATAACGAAATATGTAATTGCGTGTTCTTGTTGTTCTGTAATAATAGCGGATAGTTTTGCGATTTCTTGCATGGAACGATTTGTAAATGCTCGAGAGATAAGTGTTCCAGCATGTATTTCTTCCGATTGTTGTAATAGTTCATTTGCTTCTACAAATAATAGTTTTTCATTCATTGCTTGTACTGCCTTTTCGTTTTCTTTTTGAGAGGTAAGAAGTTGTGCTACTTTTGCTGGAATATCAGTGTCGCTACTGTTCAATTGTTTAGAAACATCTTTCATAATTTGTTGCTGTTGTCCCATTAATTTAAGAGCGCGCCAACCAGCGATAAATGTTAAGCGTATACCACCTTTATTGCGCTCCCATCCTAGTACTTGAATAGGGCCTACTTCACCTGTATGTTTCGGGTGTGTTCCACCACAACCGTTGTAGTCATAGTTTTCGATGATAACAACCCGTATATTTTCTGTCATAGTTGGTTCTTTGCGAAGGGGTAATGCTTTGGCCTCTTCTAAGTTCATCCATTCAATACGAATAGGGTGGTTTTCAAAAACAATTTGATTAGCAATTTGTGCGGCCTTCTCAACAGTTTCTGTAGAAAGATTGGCAGTTTCTAAATCAATGGTTATAGTTTCTTTTCCAAGATGGAACCCGATCGTCGGTATGTTAAAGTGATCCCAAAAAGCAGCGGATAAAATGTGCTGAGCCGTATGTTGTTGCATATGGTCAAAACGACGTTGCCAATCTATTTTACCCTCTACTTCTTCCGTATGTAATTGTTCTATTATGAAATGACGAATTTCTCCATTTACTTCTTCAACGTTACTTACCGGAATACCATTTAAAGTTCCAGTGTCGTGTGGTTGTCCGCCGCCTGTTGGATAAAATGCAGTTTCATTTAAGACAACATATAAGTTTCCTTCTGTACAATAATCTTGCTTTATAACTTTAGTAGTAAAGTCTTTCTTATAAGCGTCGATGTAATATAATTTTTTCTCCAATTTTCTTTCCCCTTTCGTGTTAGCTAGTTTCATTGTAAAGCAATTGAAATTAGTTTCCTAATATTTCAGAAGAAAGAAACTATTTTTAGAATTTTCTTGCTATAATAAGAAGAAAATGCGGGGGGGAATGAAAATGCCATATGAAAACGGCGTAGATAAGTTGCTTAGTTTAAGCAGAAATATTTCCGAATTATATCGAGAATTAAATGAGATGACCCGGATTTTAACGGATTGTAATCGAGAAAGTGTGAAATTTGATCGGTTATATGTAAAGGAGTTACTTTGGAAAAAAGAAGATGTCATAGAGAAGTATGAACAATTACTCGTCCAGCTTTGTATTAATGAATGCTTTGATTTAAAAAGTGTAATTACTGGCGAATATAAGTATACATATGAAGAAGTAGAAAGCATTGTTTTAGAATTTAATGAAAAGTATAATGTAGCTATTTTGATTAAAGATGTTTGTAAAGAACTACAGTTTACATATGGAATTGATATGGAAATAACGAGAACAGCTCGGGTATAAACATCTCAAGTATAGAAAAAGGAAAAAGAAAGCAGATCCTTTGCTTTCTTTTTTTATGTAGGAAAAGGGAGAGTAGGTTTAAAGATGAAGGGGAAGTTACAGCATATTCATCCACTTGGAATGAGTATCATTATAGGGACATTATTTGCTAGGTTTGCAACTTCAATGAGCATTCCTTTTTTAGCGATTTATTTAACGACTGTTAAAGACGTATCGGCTGGAATGACCGGTGCTATCATTGGAACGAGTGCGCTTGTTGGAGTGTTTGCTAGTTTTATTGGAGGCAATTTATCGGATCGATTTGGTCGAAAGATGATTATAATATGGTCCATGATTGTTTGGGTGTTTGTATTTATAGGGTTTTCAGTTGCAGATCATGTTTTTAGTTTCTTTCTATTAAACGCTTTGAATGGATTATGTCGTTCTTTTTTTGAACCGACATCAAGAGCTTTATTATCAGATTTAACGAAACCAGAGTATCGTTTACTCGTATATAATTTGCGTTACGGTGCAATAAATGTTGGAGTAGCGATGGGTCCACTTGTTGGATTACAGATTGGAAGTGCAAAATCAACGATTCCTTTTTTAGTAGCCGCTGGAGTGTACATTTTATATACAGTTATATTAGCGTTTCAATTTAAGAAATATCCACTTGATAAAAAGAAAGTAACTACAGAAAATCCGGTCACAATGTTAAGTGCGGTTCGGATTTTGCGAAAAGACATAGTATTTTTAGTTGCTTTAGTCGGAATCATTTTGAGTAATAGTGGTTTTTCACAGTTAACGACGACACTATCTCAATATTTTGCAAACGCACATATATTTCAAGATGGAGTAAAGTTGTTTTCATATATGCTAACTTTAAATGCGATTACAGTAGTAGTTATTCAATACCCTGTTATTCAAATGTGTAAAAAGTATACGCCGTTAGCATCTATTATGGTTGGAACGTTATTTGTGAGCGGGGGATTGTTTGGATTTGGACTAGTAGAATCTATGTTAGGGGCTGCTATATGTACAATTATTTTTACATTCGGAGAAGTATTAATGTTTTCAATGACAGATGTATTTATTGATGAGATAGCTGTTTCACATTTGAAAGGGACATATTTTGGAGCTATGGGCTTTTCAGGAATTGGAGTAGTAATTGGTCCTTGGTTTGGCGGGATACTTCTCGATCATTATGGATATCAAAATGGCCTTATAGTATTTTTAATATTAGCTATATTTTCAAGCGTAGCGTTCCCAGTTCTTTTAGTGACAAAAGGTTTAATGAAAAAAAGATATGTTAGAAATTCTAAAATAGAAATACATGCGAAATAACATGAGCCCGAGCAAACTAGAAGGTTGCTCGGGCTCATGTTTGTGTTTATAGTAATCCTTAATTTGAAAAAAGAACTTTCTTTTCATGTTTATTGGCAACTTCGTTTTTGGAAATATGAATGGCTAAATATCCATTCTCTAAACAGGCTAGCATCTTGTTATAAATGATATTAGTAGGTAAAGGAACAATCCGCTGTAAAGAAGTGTTTTTATAAAGTATACAAATGTTTAGGCCTGTCTCCATCTTTTTAATGAGTACATTTTGTGCAGTTGCATTTGGTACATCTGTTTCCAAAATGTATTCTTGTTCTGTTTCACAAAGGTCAATATGAATTTGATTTGGAAAACTAAAGTTACTACAAGAATCAGAACAAAATTGATCCATCCATTCTTCGAAACCATCAACATGAAAAAGACAATCCTTCTTTTTCTTGCCCATGAAAGACACCCTCCGTAAAATCTCAATTCATACTATGTTATGCATGAATGAAATAGAGGTGAAGAACAAATAGAAAAATATAAACATTTTATGTGAAAGATACAGTGTGTGTGAATGCTTTTGCTTTACATATCATGATGTGCATGATTTTTTTGACGTGAATGATTACGATTTTTAACTTTGTGAGATCCACTTAAAGGTTCGGGCTGTCCAGAAGATTGCCCTTTTTTCTCGTTTTGACGATTAGATTGATTATTGTTTTTACCCATTGTATTTTACACCTCCTCTCCCTATTTAGAATGAGAGAAGTTTGCGAATTTATACGAGAATGTTTTTTGAGAAACGGGTAAAGATAAGTAGGACTAACTCATATAGGAAGGTGAAAGTGTTATGCCATATCATAAAGATAAGCAACAGGCTTTTCAGGCCGCGCAGCAAGGGGTCGTTCAAGCGGAAAATATATTCAATAATATTGTGAAAAATGACCCGAATTACGGCCATGATTTAAAAGCGTTACGCCAAGAAGTGCAAGAGGCGTACGAACAGATTCAAAATGCACTTGAAGTAGCATCAGAAACGCAGCGTCCACAACTTGAGCAATATGAAAGTAATCTCCAAAATATTATGCGAAATGTAGATCAAATAGAAAAGTGAAAAAGGTTGTTGTGAATTCAACAACCTCATTACTTTTAGTGCTACTATGCTGAAACGAAAAATTATTCTATCAATTTTTTCTTTAATTTGTGCAGTACATATATTTCAAGTGGACAAAGTGGAAGCTAAAATGTTGTTAAGAAAAGAGCTAGAGCCAACTGGCTATGTAACATGGGAAGTGCCAAATAATGAAAAAATTATCGCAATTACATTTGATGATGGACCGGACCCAACTTATACACCGCAAGTATTAGAGTTATTACGTCAATATAAAGCGGAAGCGACTTTTTTTATGATTGGCTTTCGAGTTCAGCGTAATCCGTACTTAGTAAAGCAAGTGTTGAAAGAAGGGCATGAAATCGGAAATCATACGATGAATCATTTTTATGCGAGTAATTCATCAGATGAAAAATTAGAACATGATATTTTAAATGGAAAGAAATATTTTGAAAAATGGGTGAAAGAACCTTTATTGTTCCGTCCACCAGGTGGATATATTAATGATGCTGTATTTACTACGGCAAAAAGAGCTGGGTATCAAATTGTTCTATGGTCATGGCATCAAGACCCTCGTGATTGGGCGAATCCAGGTACAGAATCCATAGTAAATCATGTTGTGAAAAATGCTAAAAGTGGAGATATTGTACTGTTGCACGATGGAGGAAGTGATCGTAGTCAAACAGTGGCGGCATTAGCAAAAATTTTACCTAAGCTGAAAAAGCAGGGTTATCGATTTGTAACAGTTTCGGAGTTGTTACGTTATAAACATTAGAGAAAATCCCAAAAGGTATACCTTTTGGGATTTTTCGTTACTGATTCTTTTTTCGTTTCTTATTATTTTGTCGCTCTGCCGGAGTTAAAGGTTCATTTGCGAACTCTTCATTATAGCCAGTTCCTTGCCCTTGGGCGGATGCAGCATTCATTCCTGAAATAATATGATTGGCTTTTCGTTTACCCATTTTTCTCACCTCTATAATGTTTTTTATAGACGAACTATGAGTCGTTCATAGCATATATGAACGTAAAGTAAAACGCTGAAAGAGTGCTTTACTTTATAGTAATAGTATTAATAAAGAGCATGGACACTATTCAAATTTAGAAAGATAAAGAAAACTTATGATAATCCATAAGTTTCTTATTATTTACTTATTTAGAAAGTTGTAATAAGATATTATCGTAAGGTATTGAAAAGTTTGTCTACATTTTATATTCAGACAAATTAGTCACGTTTAACAGGGGGGAAACATAATGGTCAAACATAATCCATTTCAATCACGTGCAACTTTTGAACTAGATGGAAAGACGTATCATTATTATCAATTGAAAGCGCTTGAAAACGCAGGGGTTGGCAACGTATCTCAATTACCATATTCCGTGAAAGTTTTACTTGAATCTGTACTTCGTCAAGTAGACGGACGCGTAATTACAGAAGAACACGTTACAAATTTAGCGAAATGGGGAACGAAAGATGTTCAAGATATCGATGTTCCGTTTAAACCATCTCGCGTAATCTTACAAGACTTCACAGGTGTTCCAGCTGTTGTAGATTTGGCTTCGCTTCGTAAAGCAATGGCAGATATGGGCGGAGATCCTGATAAAATTAATCCAGAAATTACTGTAGACCTTGTAATTGACCACTCTGTACAGGTTGATAGAGCGGGTACAGCGGACTCGCTTGCATTCAACATGGACTTAGAGTTTAAACGTAATGAAGAACGTTATAAATTTTTAAGCTGGGCACAGAAATCATTTGATAACTACCGTGCAGTTCCACCAGCAACAGGTATTGTACACCAAGTAAATCTTGAATATTTGGCACCGGTTGTTCATGCGGTGAAAAATGCTGAAGGTGACTTAGTTGCATACCCAGATTCATTAGTTGGAACTGACTCACATACAACAATGATTAATGGTATTGGTGTTCTTGGATGGGGCGTTGGTGGTATTGAAGCAGAAGCAGGAATGCTTGGACAGCCTTCATATTTCCCAGTACCTGAAGTAATCGGTGTGAAATTAACTGGTACACTTCCAAGTGGTACAACAGCAACTGATGTTGCATTAAAAGTAACACAAGTGTTACGTCAAAAAGGTGTAGTTGGTAAATTTGTTGAGTTCTTCGGTAGTGGACTAAAGAGCATGCCTTTAGCTGACCGTGCAACAATTTCAAATATGGCACCAGAATACGGTGCAACTTGTGGATTCTTCCCAATCGACGATATTTCATTAGAATACTTACGTTTAACAGGTAGAGATGAAGAGCAAATTCGCGTTGTTGAAGAATATTGTAAAGCAAACGGTTTATTCTATACAGCAGATAGTAAAGATCCAATCTATACTGATCTTGTTGAAATTGATTTAAATACAATCGAATCTAACCTTTCTGGACCGAAACGTCCGCAAGATTTAATCTCGCTTTCAGATATGAAAGAGGAGTTCCATAAAGCTGTTGTAGCACCAGTTGGAACACAAGGACTTGGATTCAATGAGCAAGAGTTTGATAAAGAAGTGAAAGTTACATTGAAAGATCAAGAAGTAACGATGAAAACAGGTGGAATTGCAATCGCTGCAATTACAAGCTGTACAAATACGTCAAATCCGTACGTGTTAATTGGAGCAGGGTTAGTTGCGAAGAAAGCAATTGAAAAAGGACTTAAAGTACCTGGTTACGTAAAAACATCGTTAGCACCAGGATCTAAAGTTGTTACAGAGTACTTAGATAAGTCTGGTTTAACAACGTATTTAGATCAATTAGGTTTCCAAACAGTTGGTTACGGCTGTACGACTTGTATCGGTAACTCTGGTCCATTAGCAGAGGAATTAGAAGAAGCAATCGCAGCAAATGATTTATTAGTAACATCTGTTCTATCTGGTAACCGTAACTTTGAAGGTCGTATTCATCCACTTGTAAAAGCAAACTACTTAGCATCACCACCACTTGTTGTGGCATATGCACTTGCAGGTACTGTTGATATTGACCTGAAAAATGATGAAATCGGTAAAGATGTAAATGGTAATGCTGTTTACTTTAATGATATTTGGCCATCAGCTAAAGAAATTGAAGATGTAGTTCAAAGTGTTGTTACATCTGAATTGTTCAAAAAAGAATATGCACAAGTATTTAACAGCAATGAGCGCTGGAATGAAATCCAAACTTCAAATGAAGCTTTATATACTTGGGATAATGATTCAACATACATTCAAAACCCACCGTTCTTCGAAGGATTATCTAAAGAGCCAGGTGAAGTTGAAACGTTATCAGGTTTACGCATAGTTGGTAAATTTGGTGATTCTGTAACAACAGACCACATTTCACCAGCAGGTTCAATTGGTAAGCACACGCCAGCTGGACGTTATTTACTAGAAAACGGCGTACAACCAGTCGACTTTAACTCTTACGGTTCTCGTCGTGGTAACCATGAAGTTATGATGCGTGGTACATTTGCAAACATCCGTATTAAAAACCAAATCGCACCAGGAACAGAAGGCGGATATACAACATATTGGCCAACTGGTGAAGTAACATCTATCTATGATGCTGCGATGAAATATAAAGAAGATGGCACAGGCCTTCTAGTTGTTGCTGGTAAAGACTACGGTATGGGAAGTTCTCGTGACTGGGCTGCGAAAGGTACAAACTTATTAGGTATTAAAGCAGTAATCGCAGAAAGCTTCGAGCGTATTCACCGCAGTAACTTAGTGTTAATGGGCGTATTACCATTACAATTTAAAGATGGCGACAGTGCTGAAACATTAGGTCTTGTTGGTGACGAGTCATTTGAAATTCAAATTGACAAAACGGTTAGACCACGTGATCTTGTAAAAGTAGTTGCAATCGATGCAGAAGGAAAAGAGAAGCAATTTGAAGTAGTAGCTCGTTTCGATAGTGAAGTTGAAATTGACTACTACCGTCACGGTGGTATCTTGCAAATGGTTCTTCGTTCGAAAATCGAAGAGTCTAAAGTATCAAACTAAATAATTGAAATGAATGATAAGGAAGCTAACATTTGTTAGCTTCCTTACTTTATGTACAGAGGGAAAGGGATGAAACCACTTGGTTTCATCCCTTTCCTTTTATTATGCAAAATTGGGGGAATGACAATGAATGAGTATAGAAGAATAATGTTGCCGCTGTTGCAAGAAAAGCTATTGCTAATTAGTGCGATTTGTAGCGGAATAGTAGCTGCCATTTTAAATTTATCCCGTCCGCTATTTATGGGGCTAATTGTAGATAACCTTATTCAGCGGGAGTTAAAAGGTACGTATGTATATATTGCTTTGTTTGCGGGGAGCCGCTTTTTGATGTGGGTGAACAATCTGTTATTTAATTATGTAAGCTCAAAAGTAAGTCAGCGAATATTACGAGAGAAGCGTATAGATGTATTACGTCATTTTTTCTTATTACCGTTTGAAGAAAGTGAGAAGGTAAAACAAGGGGAGTTAGAAACATTAGTCGTTTCTGATATTCCGAATTGGGTAAGGTTATATGGATCTATATTAATAGAATACATCCACGCCATTGCACAATTTATTGGTGCGTTCATAGCTCTACAACATATCGATGTACAGTTCATATGGTGGATAACCCCGTTTTTATTTTTAAGTGCAATTGTTCCAATGCTTATGGGGGGAAAAGTAAGAAATATTGCAAGTATTGCTCAAAAAAATCAATCAAGTGTTGTAGAGATGATGTCACAGTTTGTAAAAGGTATACAAGATTTACGTAGTTTACAAAAAGAAAAATGGGCAATTCATTTGTTTAAAGGAGTGACGGCACAATCTTATAAAACAGAAGTAAAGAAGACGATGATACAACATTGTATTGGGATAGTTGGAACGGTAAAAGAAACAGGAGCATATATAGTTGTTCTTATTATAGGAGCAAAAAAAATAATAAAAGGGGATATGGAAGTCGGTTCGCTTGTGGCGGTATTAGCTACAATTGAGATGTTATTTTTCCCCGTTCGTTATGCGAGTGATTTATTGATGATGACACAAGTTGCTATTGCTTCGGCAAATCGAGTTTTTGGCTTTTTAGATATACCGGCTGAATACAGAAATGTAGAAAGAGCGATGGGAATGAAATTAACAAACGTTTCATTTCAAGAGAACGGTGAAGAGAGATGTAGAATTAAAAATATACATTTGCAAATTATTCCCGGTGAACTCGTTATTATTGTGGGGGAAAGTGGTGCAGGAAAAACGACGCTTTTAAAATTAATCACGGGTTTATATAAACCATCTACTGGTAGTATTGCTTATTACGGTAATAAAGCTCGTATGACTACTATATGGCAGGAACCTCGTTTTTTTCGAACGACAGTAAAAGAGAATATGTATTTTGGGGAAGGGGTCTTAGAAAAACAGTTAGAAAAAAATATTGAACTTGTAAATGCGAAGTCAATTATCAGGAGTTTATCTAAAGGGATTCAGACTGTACTACATAAAAGCGGTGAAGAGTTTTCGGGAGGAGAGAGAAAGCGTCTTGCATTATTGCGAGCGATTGTATCAAATCCGAATCTCATTATTCTAGATGAACCGACTGCGGGATTAGATCTGAGCAATCAAGAAGTGGTTTGGAATATGCTTAAAGGGCTAGAGGAGAATGTAACGAGAATTGTGACGACACATGATGTCGAGAGGGCGATGATAGCGGATCGGATTGTTGTCATGAAGAATGGAATTATTGTGGAATGTGGGGATCCTAGAGAATTATTAAATTGTAAGTCATTGTTTAAAGAGATGCTAATAAAAAGATAAGAGCTATATAGCGCTCTTATCTTTATTCACTCTTATTAAGTTGATACGTATAAGAATCAGTATCGTTAGTGCTAAACTCTTTGACTAGAGTAAGTTGATTTGTATCCGGATTATATTTGAAAATTTTGAGCGTACGTTCACTACTTAGTGATGGATTATATTCTTGAATAGCAAATGTATTTTCAGCAATCTGTGTCATATTACTGGTTGAAACGTTTTCTACGGCATCATGATTTGTAGAAATTTCAACAACTCTTTCACCGTTGAAAAATAAAAGAACGATTACTAAAACAACTAAACATATTCGTATATAGCGAAGTTCTTTACTTATAGGATGTTCTCCCAAAATAATCATCCTTTCTATAACTATTGTATAGTAGTGGTAGTCATCGTGAAGAAACTAAGAATACCGAGACCGGCTAAAAGGATAAATGAGATTAAAGCGATAAAGAGACAAATACGCCCAACTTGCTTTTTTTCAGGATCTTTACTGAAGAGCGAGATGATCCAAGTGATAATCCCGATTGGGGAAAATATAAAACTAAGAATATATAATAGTATTTTTTCAAATAGATTCATAAAAATCCCCCTTTTTGAAAGTTCTACATGTGCAGTTTTCTTCGTATTAGCGCTGGCGTTATGTAGGAAAGTACAGAATAAACAGCACTATAAACAATCCAAGCGTCTAAGTTTTGTAAAGCGAGGTGTATATCAAATCCCGAGACGATAACGAAAAATATAAGTGGAACAGTAAAAGAAATAATAATTACAGCCCATTTGAATTTGTATAGTAAGGCGCTAAAAAAAATACATAGTAACGGTAAAGTGAAGAAAACAAAAGTAAAAGGGTTGATAAGTAATTGTAAAATACATATCACCTCGCAGGTTTTGTATTTATTTCTAATTATATGATAAAAAGGTAAATATTTCATATTAACCGAAAATATTCTAACTATTTCGAATGTGAATATTTCCAAGCTTGACCGTATAAGCTAAAATAAGGTATATAGTATTTTGGTGATTATGTTATAAGAAGATAAACACGTAAGGGTGATATAATATGTGGCGGAAGCTTACCATTATTGTAGTGTTACTTTGTTTAGCGGGATATGCAGCTTATGAACAATTTGCGGAAAAGGATCAAGTAGTACAAGAAAAACCTGCCAAAAGTGAAGCTGCTATGAAAGAGATTTTCGCAAGGAACGGTATTGAAATTGGAAAGAGCGCACCAGATTTTGAATTAGCAAAGATAGATGGAACGAATGTAAAGTTATCCGATTTAAAAGGAAAGAAAGTTATTTTAAACTTTTGGGCAACGTGGTGTGGGCCTTGTCAGCAAGAAATGCCTGATATGGAGGCCTTTTATAAAGAACATAAAGAAAACGTAGAAATTTTAGCTATAAACTATACTCCTTCAGAAAAAGGAGGGGGAGAAGAAAAGGTAAGGAACTTCGCTAAAGAAAAAGGAATTACTTTTCCTATTTTATTGGACAAGAACATTGATGTGACAACAGCGTATAAAGTAATTACCATTCCAACTTCTTATTTTATTGATACAGAAGGTGTTATTCAAGATAAGTTTATTGGACCGATGACACAAAAAGAGATGGAAAAACGGATCGCAAAATTAAAATAATTAGTAAAAAGGCAGAGATGGAAATGGACCATTTCTGCCTTTTCTTTTTCATGGAGTGATGACTTCGTGATATGATAAAGAGAAACTTTAATCAGTGGGGGGGATGTTCATCCCCCGCTGATTATTAGCCCGCACCCATCGGGCATTTACAGGCAGCCTGACTCTCACTAAACCTTTTTGCTTTACAGCTGAATTTTGAGGTGGGAGTCTTACTGCCCGTAAATAGCGGGGTAAAAGAAATGTAACTGTTAATAACAGATGAGGGAGTGTATGGATTGGGGAATGTATCCTTACCATTAGATTATGTTGTAATTGATTTTGAAACGACAGGGTTTAACCCCTATAATGATAAGATTATCCAGGTGGCAGCAGTGAAATATCGTAATCATGAACTAGTAGATCAATTTGTATCGTATGTGAATCCAGAGCGTCCAATTCCGAGCCGAATTACGAGTTTAACAGGTATTACGAATTATCGTGTTTCAGACGCACCAACAATTGCAGAAGTATTGCCTTTGTTTTTGGCATTTCTAGATACAAATATTATCGTGGCACATAATGCTTCTTTTGATATGCGTTTTTTAAAGAGTAATGTAAATATGCTTGGACTACCTGAGCCTAAAAATAACGTTATTGATACTGTGTTTTTAGCGAAAAAATATATGAAGCATGCGCCTAATCATAAACTTGAAACGTTAAAACGAATGCTTGGAATTCGCTTAAGTTCTCATAATGCATTTGACGACTGTATTACGTGTGCGGCTGTTTATCAAAAATGTGCAGCCGTTGAAGAAGAAGGAAAAAGAAAAGCGAATAAGGAAGTACTTGATGAAACAGCGGTATTTGAAGCGGTAAAAGAAATGCTTGTACGAAATAAACGTGATATTGAGTGGATTCGTTGTATGAATGTTGGGAGTTATTTAGATATAAAAGCTTTTTACCCAATTATAAGGTTAAAGGTCAAAGGGCGAAAGAAATATGTGTTAACAGAAAAAATGGAAGACGATGTAAGAGAAATTTGTACGAACTTAACATACGAGGCAGCATTGAAAAGTGAGATTGGCAACACGAGAATTATGATTGACAGTGTAGAGGACATTTTGAAGCTAGAGAGCTACATTGTAGCAGAATACGATTCTGTATTACGAGCGCTGGATGAATATAGAGCAAATAAAGTAAATGCGGATGAAGAAATTAAAAAATATTTAAATACGATGGTGTAAAAAATCCCATGTGCAATATATGCGCATGGGATTTTTTATCAAAACATAAAATTTTCTTACAAATCTGATTAAAGAGTTTTTCATTTGCTCATACTATGTAATAAGAAAGCGTAGAAGAAAGGGTGAGCAACATGAGAAGAAGTCGCCGTAGATCGTTTGAAGAACTTGTAAATGAAAATAAACAACAATTATTAAGCGATCGTGATGCAATGGATCGAATTGAAAAACGAATTGAAAAACGTTATGAAATGAAACTTTTTAAGCAGGCTGAATAATTCTTAACACTAGTACGATACTAGTGTTAAGGAGGCGATAGTAATGGGTAATCCGAAAAAGAATTCAAAAGACTTTGCACCAAATCAAATTGGAACACAATCGAAAAAAGCTGGTGGCAATAAAGGGAAGCAAATGCAAGACCAAACTGGCAAACAACCAATTGTTGATAACGGTTAAAAAAAGGAGAATGTCATCATTCTCCTTTTTGTGTGTTGATAATATTATAAAAATATTTAAAAAGCTGACTTTCGTCAGCCTTTTTTCGTAATTGTAAAGTTTTCAACGAGTAAACGCCAATTTTGTGGGAATGGTAGACCAATCTTCCAGTAACTAATACCGCCAATGCCTTGTTCTTTCATTAAATTGAATTTACTTTGAATAGACCTCGAATCTTCAAACCAAACCTCGTGTTGTACGCCGTTTTCATCAAAGTAATTAAAATGTGGAGCTTGGGCTGTGAAATCATAGCGGATAGGAACATTGTATTTACGAGCAAGTGCAACAGCTGCGACAGAGCTAACTGCTTTTGCGGGTGGATTCCCTTGTTTGAAAGGAAGTTTCCAATCAAATCCATATAAATTTTGCCCCATCATAATTTTTTGTGGAGGCATTTGAGATTTTGCATATTGAAGTACTTCTTTTACAGGACCAATAGGGGAAATCGCCATCGGTGGTCCGCCTTGCCAACCCCAGTCGTATGTCATGATGACGACGAAATCTACAATTTGTCCTTGTGCTTTATAATCGTGAGCCTCAAAAAATTTCCCTTTTTGATTTGAGCTCGTTTTCGGTACAAGTGTTGTACTTAATGTGTACCCGCTAGGTAAGCGTGTTTTCACATTTCGTAAAAAACGATTATACGCTTCGCGATCTTCAGGTGCCACACTCTCGAAATCGAAATGAATGTCTCGCATGCCATATTTTTCAGCTGTTTGCAAAATGTTAGTAATAAACTTGTTTTGAATTGTTGCATCGCGTAAAATAACCGAGGTCAGATCGGCACTGAAATTTCCATTTTCAATATTTGTAATAACGAGCATAGGGATGGTGTTACCTTGCGTTGCAATATTAGCGATTTTCGCTGTTTCCGTCGGTTCTTTTAAAGTGCCGTCTCTTTTTGCTTCAAAGCTGAAGTAGGCTAAATATGTTAAAAATGGATTAATAGCACGTGTAGCATTTACTAAACTTTCTTTTATCGGTATTGTTGAAGGCTGTAAATAAGCGATGGATTCTACTGCTCGTTTTGTTCCTTTCGGTATATATAATTGTTGTCCGACATGGAGAATAGATTTTAATGAAAGATTATTAACTTTAGCTAAGCTAGCGAGAGGAACGTTATACGTTTGAGAAATTCGATATAAGCTGTCACCTGGCTGTACATAATAATTATTGCCTTTTGTATTAACGATAAGTGCCTGACCAACAACGAGTGTTTCAGCTGGATTTAGTCCATTGTCTTTTACAATTTCTTCAGGTGTAGATCCGTACTTTGATGCTAAACCATAAACACTATCACCGCTACGAACAGTTACAATTTGGATCATGTGCTTGCCCCTTTCGGTAAAAGATTCACTGTTTTTATTTTATTTTTGATTCCACTGTATTATGATTAAATGTATGCAAGGTAGCAGAAGTGAAAGAAGGCGAATAGAAATGTTTGTAGCAGAACATGAAGTTGAAATCCGCTATGCGGAAACAGACCAGATGGGTGTTGTTTACCATTCAAACTATTTAGTGTGGCTGGAACTTGGGCGCACTAAACTTATACAAGAATTAGGATTTTCATATGTTGAAATGGAGAAAGAGGGAATTATTTCTCCTGTATTAGACTTGCAAATTTCATATCGTAAAGCGATGCGTTACGGAGAAAAAGCTATTGTGAAAACGTGGGTTGATACTGTGAGCCCGCTTCGTGTTGTATATGGTTATGAAATATATAACGGTGATGGTGAGCTTTGCATTACTGCAAGTACAACGAATATTTGTGCGAAAAAAGAAGGATTCCGCCCTGTATCATTTAAAAAATTATATCCTGAGTGGTATGCGAAATATGAGGAAATTAAAAAGAAATAAAAAAGCGTGGCAGAAGCCACGCTTTTTTATTTTTCATAATTAAATTGAGGGAAATCATCACCGTCGTTAAGTGTAACAGATAAATTATGTCCATCGAAGAACCACTCATCATCACCTTCAATAAAGAAGTTAATACCTTCTTCTTGAGTTTGAACAGCAGGATGTGCAGGGTCATCTTTACGAATACCTAAAGAAAGTCCTTTTTGCACAGTACTGCAACCGCCGTATTGTACGAAAAGGCGTATTGTTTCACCCGATTGTAAGTTTAATTCGTTTTTATACCATTGTGCTGCTTCTTTTGTTACGGAAAGATTCATGTATAGTTCCTCCAAATTATGTTGCTTTTTCTTTAGTATAAAAAATAACGCAAAAAGACGCTATTAATATGCTTCACGTTTTCTTTTTGCGTTATGTGGGTTAAGATCTTATTTTTGCTTTTTTGAAAAGTTTGCTTTCGGTTCAGTTTTATTTATAATTCGTCCGATATTTGCACGGTGTTTATAAATAACCATACCTGCTAATAAACACATCGCAATAATGAAGATTTTATCCCCGCTAACAATGGATGCAATAACAGCAACGACAGCTGTTACCATAGAAGAAAGTGATACGTATCTTGTTGTAAATAAAAGGGTGAAAAATACAATAGCTAATATTGCAAATACAACTGGTGAGTAGCATAATAGCACGCCAGCAGAAGTTGCAACTGCTTTCCCCCCGCGGAATTTTGCGAAGATTGGATAGACATGTCCAAGAACAGCGGCTAATCCAAACCATAGTGGGTGCGTATCTAATCCGAAAATAATCGGTAGAGCTGTTGCTAATGTGCCTTTTAAAATGTCAGCAATTGTAACGATAAAACCTGCTTTTTTCCCTAATGTACGGAATGTATTTGTTCCGCCTAGATTACCACTTCCATGCTCACGAATGTCAATTCCATAGCCAATTTTTCCAACGACTAATGCAAACGGAATCGAGCCAAGTAAGTAGGCAACGATAAATAAAAGATATGTAATAACCATGAGTTCAGTCTCCTTTATACAAATGTGTTGATAAAGGGTAAAAAGAGTTTTTCCCGTTTATTGTACCATACATTTGTAAAGAGCACATTTCTTTTTTATAAATGAAAAAGTCATTAATTTTTAAAAAAACTTTCACAGGAATGTTACATTTTTCACAGGAACAGAAGAACTATATGTTGTATGATTTTAATCAAAAGACAACAACATGTTGGTGGAGGGTTATGAATGTTGAAACAAAATGTACGTGGAGAAGAATTAATGAAAGTATTTGAGACAATTATCCACGGTAATGAACAAGATTTAATGCAGGAAAATGCAAATGTAGATGGTCGATCTCCAATGGGAGTAATGGGAACGTTCGCATCTGAGAGCGCAAAGTATTATGCAGTAGAAAAATTATTATCAGATCAAGTGAAAAAAGCGATAGATCAAAATATATTATATCCACATGATTTAGATTTTTATGCAACAGGAACGACGACTTGTTCGCAAATTCCGTTAGCGCAAATGCTAGCTAACGGTTTTCATACTGGACATGGACATATGAGACAACCGCAAGACATTAAAAGTGCGTTGGCGCTTTCTTCAATTATTTTTCAGGCGAATCAAAATATGCAGCACGGTGGTCAATCGTTTGCACTCTTTGATATTGATTTAGCTCCATATGTGAGAAAAACAGTAAAGAGACATAAAAAACGACTACAGTCATATCCGCTTACGAAAGAACAAATAGAGGAATTTGCATGGAAAGAGACAGAAAATGATACGTATCAGGCGTGTGAGGCTTTCGTTCATAATTCAAATAGTATGCATAGTAGGGGCGGGGGACAAGTACCATTTATTTCTATTAACTACGGAACAGACACATCGAAAGAGGGAAGACTTTTAATTAAGCAACTTTTAAAAGCGACGCAAGCTGGACTTGGTAAAGGGGAAACGCCGATTTTTCCTATTCAAATTTTCAAAATGAAAAAAGGCGTGAACTTTGAAGAGTGTGATCCGAACTATGATTTATTTGAATTAGCGTTAGAAACGACCGCTGAGCGATTATTCCCTAACTTTTCGTTTTTAGATGCTCCGTTTAATGCTGTGCATTATGATGGTCGACCTGAAAGTGAAGTATGTTATATGGGGTGCCGTACTCGTGTTATGTCTAATATACATGGGGAAGAAACAGCAATTGGAAGAGGGAATTTATCGTTTACTTCTATTAATTTAGTGAAATTAGCGCTAATTAGTGGTTCAAAAGAAGCGTTTTTTGAAGCGCTAAGTTATTATTTAGATTTAGGCGTTAAGCAATTATTAGAGAGATTTGCTTATCAATGTACAAAGAGAGCAAGAGATTTTCAGTTCTTATATTCACAAGGTGTATGGCGTGGTGGAGAGACGTTACAACCTGAAGATGCTGTGGCACCGATTTTAAAACAAGGGACGTTAAGTCTTGGTTTTATCGGTCTTGCAGAATGTTTAGTAGCGTTAACTGGAAAGCATCATGGAGAAAATGAAGAATCGTGGAAGCTTGGATATGAAATTATTTCCTTTATGAGAGAGAGAATGGATAAGGCGATGGAAGAACATCAACTCAATTTCTCTGTAATTGCAACGCCAGCAGAAGGGTTATCAGGAAAGTTTGTGAAAAAAGATAGAGAAGAATTTGGTGTAATTAGCGGTGTGACAAATCATAATTATTATACAAATTCGTTCCATGTACCGGTGTATTACAATATTCAAGCGGTAGATAAAATTCGATTAGAAGGACCGTTCCACGCTCTTTGTAATGGCGGACATATTACGTACATTGAACTAGATGGTGCAGCTGTGCATAATCAAAAAGCGTTAAAGCAAATTGTACAAGCGATGGCGCAGTACGGAGTGGGGTACGGTTCAATTAACCATCCTGTTGATCGTTGTAAGTGCTGTAGTTATCATGGCATTATCGGGAATGAATGTCCGAGTTGCGGGAATGAAGATGAGAATGAAATAGAAAGAATTCGCCGCATAACAGGATATCTTGTTGGAGATATGTCAAAGTGGAATAGCGCGAAACGTAGTGAAGAGATGGATCGGGTGAAGCATAAATGAAAGTTATGAATATCATTCATGATAGTGTAGTAGATGGAGAAGGATTGCGGACAGTCGTGTTTTTTGCGGGCTGTCCGCATCGTTGTATCGGTTGCCATAATCCGAAATCATGGAATGTTTGCAATGGAACTGAAATGACGGTAGAAGAAATTGTGAAAGAGATTGAAAAAAATTCATTAACCGATGTAACATTTTCAGGCGGAGATCCAT
This sequence comes from Bacillus sp. FSL R12-0074, assembly GCF_038005725.1. Lineage (NCBI taxonomy): Bacteria > Bacillati > Bacillota > Bacilli > Caryophanales > Bacillaceae > Bacillus > Bacillus sp. FSL R12-0074. The sequence goes on along the minus strand of NZ_JBBOTR010000001.1, from coordinate 3,515,895 downwards.
TTTTTCAAGCTGCTGAAGTGAAAAAAGTAGCAAAAGCAGTGAAGGATTTGAGAAAAAATCTATGGATTTATACAGGTTACAGGTTAGAAGAGATACAGAGTGCTCAAAATAATGATATGATAGAATTGTTACATTATGGGGATGTTTTGGTCGATGGAAGATTTGAACTTGATAAAAAAGATTTAACACTTCCATTTCGCGGAAGCTCCAATCAACGTATTATTCGATTGAAAGAGTAAAAAGGCGGGATAGGTTATATGAATAAAACAGTATTACTTGTTGAAGATGAAAGAAGATTACGTGAAATTGTTAGTGATTATTTTCGTAATGAAGGCTTTGAAGTAATCGAAGCGGAAGATGGAAAAAAAGCGCTAGAATTATTTGCTGAACATACAATTGATTTAATTATGTTAGATATTATGTTACCAGAAATAGATGGTTGGTCTGTTTGTAGACGAATTAGAAAAGAGTCAGCGGTACCAATTATTATGCTGACAGCACGTTCTGATGAGGATGATACATTACTAGGCTTTGAACTAGGTGCAGATGAGTATGTAACAAAACCTTTTAGTCCGAAAGTGTTAGTAGCTCGTGCAAAGACGTTATTGAAACGTGCGGATGGAGCGGTAGGAGTATCAGAAGAAAATACTATGTCTTTAGCTGGAATAGAAGTGAATCGACTATCTAGAACAGTTTTAGTAGATGGTGAAGAAATTATATTGACACATAAGGAGTTTGAACTTCTTGTTTATTTAATGGAGAACAAAGGAATTGTGTTGTCACGTCAACATTTATTAGATCAGTTATGGGGGTATGATTACTACGGTGATGACCGAACGGTTGATACACATATTAAAAAACTGCGAAATAAGCTAGGAGATAAGGCGAAGCATATCGGCACTGTTATTCGAGTAGGTTACAAATTCGAAGAATAACCTTTAAGTTACTATGCATCCCGGCTTTGGGATATAGCAAATTTACACTCTCCTTTGTAGGTGGAATGTACAAAAAATACTTTTCTTGTCTACAATGGTAGATAGGAGTATTTTTTTAATTGGATTTCACGATGAGTTCACAAGAAGGACACAAAATGTGACTATACTGAAAGTAAGAATTCACCAGGGAGGGAAAATAAAACATGGGATATTACGACGGACCGAATTTGAATGAAGAGCATAGTGAAACGAGAGAAGTGAAAAAATCAGGTAGTAAAAAAGGATATTTTTTCACAGGTTTAGTTGGAGCTGTAGTCGGGGCGGTTTCGATTAGTTTTGCAGCACCGTACATGCCATGGGTGCAAAATAATGATGCAGCTGTTTCGTCATTCAATTCTAATAAACAAGTAGAAGGAACTGTAGTTCCAGTTGTAAATAAAGCGAAAAATGAAACTGATTTACCGGGAATGATCGAAGGCGCGAAGGATGTTGTTGTAGGTGTTATTAATATGCAACAAAGTGTTGATCCATTTGCAATGCAACCGACAGGCCAAGAGCAACAAGCTGGCTCAGGATCAGGTGTTATTTATAAAAAAGCAGGAAATAAAGCGTATATTGTAACGAACAACCATGTAGTAGATGGAGCAAATAAACTTGCTGTAAAACTAAGTGATGGTAAAAAGGTAGATGCAAAGCTTGTAGGGAAAGACCCTTGGTTAGATTTAGCGGTTGTAGAAATTGATGGATCTAATGTAAATAAAGTTGCCACTTTAGGTGATTCAAGTAAACTTCGTGCGGGTGAAAAAGCGATTGCAATCGGTAACCCACTAGGGTTTGATGGAAGTGTAACAGAAGGTATTATTAGTAGCAAAGAACGTGAAATTCCAGTAGATATTGATGGCGATAAGCGTGCAGATTGGAATGCTCAAGTTATTCAAACAGATGCAGCGATTAACCCAGGTAATAGTGGTGGTGCGTTATTTAACCAAAACGGTGAAATAATTGGGATTAATTCAAGTAAAATTGCACAACAAGAAGTTGAAGGAATTGGATTTGCTATTCCAATTAATATTGCAAAGCCAGTTATTGAATCCCTTGAAAAAGACGGAGTAGTGAAACGTCCAGCTCTTGGAGTAGGTGTCGTTTCATTAGAAGATGTGCAAGCTTATGCAGTAAATCAATTAAAAGTGCCAAAAGAAGTAACAAATGGAGTTGTATTAGGTAAAATCTATCCAATATCACCAGCGGAAAAAGCTGGTTTAGAGCAATATGATATAGTAGTAGCGTTAGATGATCAAAAAGTAGAGAATTCACTTCAATTCCGTAAATATTTATATGAAAAGAAAAAAGTAGGCGAGAAAGTAGAAGTTACATTCTATCGCAATGGCCAAAAAATGACGAAAACAGCTACATTAGCAGATAATTCAGCTACAAAGAATCAATAATCGGAATAAAAGAAAGTCTCTTTCATGTTGAAAGAGACTTTCTTTATCGGATATACTAAAGGAATAGGAGGGATAAATTATGATAATTGAAAACCCAACTCGTACGGAAATTGGTGAAGTATTAAAGAAAAGTAAAACGATTGCAGTTGTTGGATTATCAGATAAGCCAGAACGCACATCGTATATGGTTTCAAAAGCAATGCAAGATGCTGGGTACCGCATTATTCCAGTAAATCCAACAGTAGATGAAGTACTCGGAGAAAAGGCAGTTTCTTCACTGACGGATATTAAAGAACATGTTGATATTGTAAATGTGTTTCGTCGCTCAGAATTTTTAAAGGATGTTGCGAAAGAGTTTGTAGAGATTGATGCAGATGTTTTCTGGGCACAATTAGGAGTACAAGATGAAGATACATATAAACTTTTACAAGAAAAAGGCTACACAGTAATAATGGATCGTTGCATTAAAGTAGAGCATGTAATGACAAAATAGTATAGATTTTAAAGATAGAAAGATTGATTCAGCCCTCACTTTTTACATAAGTAGGGCGGATGAACGAGGTGTTCATCATGAGATTTTTTAAAGGCTGTTTTTGGGGATTGTTACTTGTTATCCCATTTTGGATATTGATCATTTGGATCATGATAAAGGTTTGGAATGTATAATGTTGGAATACATATCCATTTCTCGTTGACAAACGATTATTTTTCTGAAATAGTAGCCTAGAGGAATCCTTGTGAAAAAAAACAAGGATTTTTCTATTGAAAATAGTATATAAAAGAGATAAGATAACTTGCCAAAACTATAGTCGAGGCGTTATTCTATAATAGAAACATATGTTCTGATTTGATTAGGAAAGGGGCAAGGAGTTTGGCGAAGCATCAGTTCCAATATAATGAAGATGCAATTCAAGTGTTAGAAGGACTTGAAGCCGTTCGAAAACGCCCGGGTATGTATATCGGGAGTACGGATAGCCGTGGATTGCATCATTTAGTATATGAAATAGTAGATAACTCCGTTGATGAAGCATTAGCGGGATTTGGCGACGAAATTTCTGTCGTAATACATAAAGATAATAGTATTAGCGTAATTGATAGAGGGCGAGGAATGCCTACGGGAATGCATAAGCTTGGAAAGCCGACACCTGAAGTTATTTTAACTGTACTTCATGCTGGTGGTAAGTTTGGCCAAGGAGGCTATAAAACGAGTGGTGGTTTACACGGTGTTGGGGCATCAGTTGTAAACGCCTTATCAGAATGGCTAGTAGTAACGATTAAGCGAGATGGTAGCATTTATGAACAACGCTTTGAAAATGGTGGTACTCCTGCAACGACGTTAGAGAAAATCGGGAAAACGAAAGAGTCTGGTACAACGATGCACTTCAAACCAGATACAACTATTTTCAGCACAACAAATTATAATTATGAAACATTATGTGAGAGATTACGTGAATCTGCATTCTTATTAAAAGGAATGAAAATCTCGATAAAAGATGAACGTAATGATTTAGAAGATGTGTTTCATTATGAAACAGGAATTGAGGCTTTCGTTTCATACTTAAACGAAGAGAAAGATTCGATTCATCCAGTTGTATATTTCTCGGGTGAGCAAAATGGAATTGAAGCAGAGTTAGCGTTTCAGTTTAATGATGGTTACTCAGAAAACATTCTTTCGTTTGTAAATAATGTACGTACAAAAGACGGTGGTACACACGAAGCTGGATTTAAAACAGCAATGACACGTGTGTTCAATGAGTATGCTCGTAAAGTTTCTTTATTAAAAGAAAAAGACAAAAATTTAGAGGGTACAGATATTCGAGAAGGATTAGCTTCGATTGTTTCTGTACGTGTACCAGAAGACGTACTCCAGTTTGAAGGGCAAACGAAAGGGAAACTAGGTACAAGTGAAGCTCGTTCTTCAATTGATGCAATTGTATCTGAGCATTTAGCTTACTTTTTAGAAGAAAACCCGGATGTAGCTACACTTCTTGTGAGAAAGGCAATTAAAGCAGCACAAGCACGTGAGGCTGCTCGTAAAGCGAGAGAAGAAGCGCGTACTGGTAAGAAGAAGAAAAAATCAGAAGGTACTTTAAGCGGGAAGTTAACACCTGCACAATCACGTAATCCTCAGAAAAACGAATTGTATTTAGTAGAGGGTGACTCGGCTGGTGGTTCAGCAAAGCAAGGGCGAGATCGTCGTTTCCAAGCGGTACTACCATTACGTGGTAAAGTAATTAACACGGAAAAAGCAAAGCTTGCTGATATTTTTAAGAACGAAGAGATCAATACGATTATTTACGCAATTGGCGGAGGCGTAGGGAATGAGTTCGCTGTTGAAGATATTAACTACGATAAAGTTGTTATTATGACCGATGCAGATACGGATGGAGCACATATTCAAGTGTTACTACTGACGTTCTTCTACCGTTATATGAAACCACTTATTGAAGCTGGTAAAGTATTTATCGCACTTCCACCTTTATATAAAGTAAGTAAAGGAAAAGGGAAAAGTGAAGTAATTGAATATGCATGGTCTGATGAAGAATTAGGTGATGTAACGAAAAAGGTCGGTAAAGGCTACATGTTGCAGCGCTATAAAGGACTTGGCGAAATGAATGCCGATCAATTATGGGAAACAACGATGAACCCTGAAACACGTACGTTAATCCGTGTGAAAATTGACGATGCATCAAGAGCTGAGCGCCGAGTTACGACATTGATGGGGGATAAAGTAGAACCTCGCCGTAAATGGATTGAGCGTAATGTACAATTTGGTATGCAAGAAGAAGGAAATATTTTAGAAAATGAAATGATTATGGAGACGGAGGTGGAATAACATGCAGGCAGAGAAGTTTCATGACCTCCCGCTTGAAGACGTGTTAGGTGACCGCTTTGCACGTTATAGTAAATATATTATTCAAGACCGCGCGCTTCCAGATGCGCGTGACGGTTTAAAACCGGTACAAAGACGTATTTTATATTCTATGTATGTAGAAGGAAACGTACATGATAAAGCGTTTCGTAAATCAGCTAAAACAGTAGGTAATGTTATCGGTAATTATCATCCACATGGTGATTCCTCTGTATATGAGGCGATGGTCCGTTTAAGTCAAACTTGGAAAGTACGTAATGTTTTAGTTGAAATGCACGGAAATAACGGTAGTGTTGATGGGGATCCAGCAGCGGCAATGCGTTATACGGAAGCACGTTTATCACCAATCGCATCTGAGTTATTACGTGATCTTGATAAAGAAACAGTAGAATTCGTGTCAAACTTTGATGATACGAGTGAAGAACCTATTGTATTACCGGCAATGTTCCCGAACTTATTAGTGAACGGATCTACAGGGATTTCCGCTGGTTATGCAACAGAAATTCCACCGCATCATCTTGGAGAAGTAATTGATGCTACAATTATGCGTATCGATCAACCGAATAGTTCTGTGGAGGACTTGTTAACAGTTATTAAAGGACCAGATTTCCCTACAGGTGGTATTATACAAGGGATAGATGGCATTAAAAAAGCGTATGAAACAGGTAAAGGTAAAATTATTATTCGCGGAAAAGCAGAGGTTGAAACGATTCGTGGCGGGAAGCAACAAATCGTTATTACAGAAATTCCGTACGAAGTAAATAAAGCGAATCTTGTTAAGAAAATGGATGAATTACGTATAGATAAAAAGCTAGATGGAATTGCTGAAGTACGTGATGAGACAGATCGTACAGGTCTTCGTATCGTTGTAGAATTAAAAAAAGAAGCGAATGCTGAAGGTATTTTAAATTATTTATATAAAAATACAGATTTGCAAATTCCATACAACTTTAATATGGTAGCGATAAATAATCGTCGTCCGACACTTATGACATTACCTAAGATTTTGGATGCATATATTGGACATCAGAAAGAAGTTGTTACAAGACGCTCACAATATGAATTAAGAAAAGCAGAAAATCGTCAGCATATTGTAGAAGGTTTAAAGAAAGCATTATCAATTTTAGATGAAGTGATTGAAACGATCCGTGGGTCTAAAGATAAGCGTAATGCGAAAGATAATTTAAGTGCGAAATTTGGATTTACAGAGGCGCAGTCAGAAGCAATTGTTTCACTGCAATTATATCGTTTAACAAATACAGATATTACAGCGCTAGAGCAAGAAGCAGCGGAACTTAGTAAGAAAATTATAGAGTTACAGTCAATTTTACAAAGTGAAAAAAGACTTTTTCAAGTTATTAAAACAGATTTGAAGAGAGTAAAGAAAACATATAGTGATAATCGCCGTGCGATAATTGAAGAGGAAATTGAAGAAATTAAAATCGATGTGGAAGTTATGATTCCGCAAGAAGATGTCATCGTTACTGTAACGAAAGAAGGCTATGTGAAACGAACAGGTTGGCGTTCGCATAATGCATCGAACGGGAAATACTTCGGTATGAAAGAGGGTGACATCTTACTTGAGCGTTTCGATACAAACACGACAGAAACCGTTCTTTTATTTACGAACAAAGGAAATTATATTTATCTTCCTGTGTATGAAATGCCAGAAATTCGTTGGAAAGATTTAGGTCAACACGTTGCGAATCTTGTTTCGCTCGAGCGAGATGAATCGTTAATTTGGGCAACAGTCGTACCGAATTTTGAAGAAGAAAAACGATTTATCGTATTTGTTACACGAAACGGTATGATTAAGAAAACAGAATTAAACCAATATAAAGTGCAGCGTTATTCACGGGCATTCGTTGCTGTAAACTTGAAAAAAGATGATGAAGTTGTTGATATATTTGCGACAGATGGGACAAGTGATATTGTTCTTGCAACACATGGTGCATATGCACTTGTATTCAATGAAGAAGAAGTAAGTCCAGTTGGTGTCAGAGCAGCTGGTGTGAAAGCAATTAATTTAAAAGAAGATGACTATGTTGCTTCTGGTAAACCGTTAAATGGTGAAAAAGATCAACTTATTCTCGTTACGCAGCGAGGTGCTGTGAAACGTATAAAGGCATCGGAAATTGAGAAATCAACGAGGGCGAAGCGAGGCCTTGTAATTTTTAAAGAGTTAAAACGTAATCCGTACCGCATTGTCGGTATTGAAATTGTTCGAGATGATGAATTAGTTTACATGAAGACAGAGAAACACATTGTAGAAGAAATTGATCCGAAAGCGTTTCGAAATAAAGACCGGTATAGTAATGGTAGTTTAGTACTAGATGTTAATGATACTGGTGAAGTAATTGAAACGTGGACAAAGAAAAGAACGGAATAAAGTGAAACTTTAATCAGTGGGGGGTTTTTCCATCCCCCACTGATTATTAGCCTTCACCAATCGGGCTTTTACGGGCAGTTGGTCTCACGCCTAACTCCCTCGCATTCCCCTTATTTTGAGGTGGGAGTCTTACTGCGCGTTAATGCGGGATAAAGGGAGCATCTTGCTATGAATGATAGCAAGATGCTTTTTTCTAAGCAAATCATTATGTATATAAAAATAATCTTGTTATAATGATGAAATGAAATCGTTCTCATAAAGTGAAACTTTAATCAGTGGGGATTTTCTTTATCCCCACTGATTATTAGTTGAACCAATCGGGCTTTTACGAGCAGTTGATTCCTCACCTAATTTCTTTGCTTTCGCTGAATTTTGAGTTAGGAATCTTACTGCCCGTTAAAGCGGGATAAATGGAGGGGCAACATGAAAAAAATAGGTGTAGGGATTGTAGGATTTGGATTTTCTAGTACAACATTTCACATCCCGTTATTACAAACGATAGAAGAATACGATATTCGTGCTATTTTATCATCAAAAGAAGAAGTAGTGAAACAAGCATTACCAAATGCTGAAGTTGTTGGTACAATTGATGAATTAGTAAATCGAGCTGATATTGACTTAGTGGTCATTACTTCGCCGAATACAACCCATTTTCCATATGTAAAAGAAGCAATTGTACACGGTAAGCATGTTGTTGTGGAAAAACCATTCGTTGTTTCAATTGAAGAAGGAGAAGAACTTATTTCATTAGCGAACCGACATAATGTCGTTTTAAGTGTGTATCATAATCGCCGTTTGGATAATGATTTCTTAACGATAAAGAAATTATTACAAGAAAAAAGAATAGGGAATGTATACGCATATGAAGCGCATTTCGATCGTTTCCGCCCACATGTACGCGATCGCTGGAGAGAAAAGAACTTACCAGGATCAGGTATATTATATGATTTAGGATCGCATTTAATTGACCAAGCATTATCATTATTTGGGAAACCAGATGCGATAAGCGCAGATGTAATAAAACAACGACCAGGTGCAGAAGTGGATGATTACTTCCATGTTGTACTTCACTATGGAGTGAAGCGCGTTATTTTACATAGTAGCAGTTACGTAAAGCAAGCTGGACCACATTTTACACTGCATGGAGATAAAGGTTCTATCGTGAAGTATGGTATGGATTCACAGGAAGAACAATTAAAGACTGGAATGAAGCCAGGGGATAATGGTTATGGAGCAGACTCTGAAGAGAATTTTGCTACTTTAGAAACAGAAGAAAGCTTAGAGCGTATTCCAACAGAAGTCGGCTGCTATGACATGTATTATAAAGGTGTGCGAGATAGCATATTAAATGGTGAAAAACTACCTGTAACTGCTCAAGAAGGTTTAGACGTTATTAAATTGATTCAATTGGCGACTGAAAGTAGTGAAACGGGTAGAGTCATTGCGGTAAAATAAAAAAGACACGAATTTCGTGTCTTTTTTTATTAGGAATATGCGAATATGACTCATTATTTATTTTAGTCGTTTGTCATACATTAATTGGATTTGTATGCCGTAAGGATCTTCAATAATACCATATGCTTCACTAAATATATTTTTTTCTAGTGGAGAGATTATTTTCACATGCTTATCGGAAATTAAATTATTATAAAATCTTTGTATTTCTTCTAAATCAGCGCTTTGAATGCAAAGTGACATGTTATTTCCAACGCTATAACGTTCAGTAGGGTTCATTGTATCTTCGGCTATCATTAGCTTTGTATTCCCAATTTGTAAAACAGAGTGGGCAATATGATCTTTATTTTCATTTGTAATTTCAAAAGAACTATCTCTTTTGGCCAGTTTTTCATACGTAACAATCATTAACTTCTTGGCTTCTAAATTACGTGTATAAAAATTAATTGCCTCCTTTGCTTGCCCATTCATTGAAAGAAAAATAGCTATTTCTAATGTCATAAATATCTAACTCCTTTTTTAGTTAATAATTATAATATAGACTAAAAAGGTTTCAATACATGACACCTTTTATGGAGGGAAATATGAAAAAAACTGAACGAATAAATGATATGCTTATTTTCTTAAATAATAAAAGATATTTTAATTTAAAAGATTTAATGGTTAGATATGATATTTCTAAAAGTACCGCTCTACGAGACATTCAATCATTGGAAGAAATAGGTGTACCGATATATTCTGAACTAGGTAGAAATGGGAGTTATAAAATTATAGAAAATAGTGTGTTATCACCAATATATTTTAGTGTGGATGAAATGTATGCGTTATACTTTTCGATTCTTACATTAAATGGTTACAAAACAAAGCCATTTAATATAGAAAGTATTGCGCTTGAAAATAAATTTAAACATGTATTACCTGATAATGTGAGTAAAAATATTTCAATCATGGAACGAACACTTTCCTTTGAAGTAACAAATCATAGTAACTTTAGTCCGTTCTTAAAAGAACTTTTACAGGGGATTTTTGCTGAACGGGTTTATCGTTTAACATATTTGAAAAAAGATGAGGAGAAAGCATTGGTCGCCCAATTTATTCGAATAGAATCTAAATTTGGACAGTGGTATGCTAAAATTTTTAATTTTGAGACAAGTAATGTTCAAATAATTAGATGTGATAAAATTCTTTCTATTATGGAAACCAGCAATACTAATCCAAAAAAGCTCGAAGAACTATTAAGTTATCTTACTACTTTTCACAGAAAGCCTGATGCAATTGATTTTATTGTCATTGTTAATCAAGAAGGAAAAGACATTTTTGATAAAGAGAATTATCCTTCCATGAGGATACAAAAAGAAAAAGAAAAAGAAAATTACATTATAACAGGCTATTTTAACAAGAAAGAAATTGATTTTATTTCAAGTTATTTTTTGAATTTCGGAAAAACGATTATCTCAATTCAGCCTGTCATGCTGAAAGATTTAATTTATAATAAGGTAGTATCTATAAAACATCATTTAACTTCTTTGAGATAAAGTTAGTTTTAATAATTCTTTTCGACATGAAAAAGCCCTTGAGATTTAAATATCCAAAGGGCTTTTTTATGATTTTGTTTGTTCTTTAGAAAAAATTATTTTTCTGGAACAGAAAGTCCGTAAAAGAACATCGTAACTATATCTTGTATATGTTTTTCGCGATCTCCTTCAAGAAGCTGTGCCCCGAAATCATCACCTAATTTAGTGAACATTTGAATGTAAAGTAACATCATTTCTTTTGAAAGGTGTGGATTAATTTCATTTTTGCGCTGTGCTTGTTCTAATATTTCTAAATACCAAGGCAAGATTTTTTCGTTTTGATAACTATAAATAAATTCTCGGAGCGCTTCGTCTCTTTGCATCATTTGTAGTAACATATCAGGCTGAAATAACCCCCCAGTATTCATTTTTCTTACAATCATTTTTTGCATCATATCATGAAAAGGTAATTTTTCTTCTGCAAGCTCTTTATAATATTGAAATTCAGATATTATAAATTCTTGTATAAGTTCCCTAAATAACGCATCTTTACTTCCGAAATGATTATAAATTGTCACTTGAGAAACGTTTGCTTTTTTTGCAATATGTTCTATTTTCACTTCATTAAATCCACGTTCTGAAAATAATGTAAAGGCCGCATCTTTAATGGCACGTTTTTTCTTTTCTTTCACTTTTTCAAAGCCGTTCAATACAATCACCTCATTTAAAATATACAAGAAAAAATAATTGAAAACAATATTTTTGAAATATGGACATATAAATATTTCAAAAAGTTGTTGCGAATATGAAAGATGAGGAGTACAATAATTTTGAAATATCACATGTTAAATATTTCAAAAAATGAGGTGGGTTTATGATTTCAGTTCAAAATGTTACAAAACAGTTTTCAAATGGAAAAGGCTTGTTTGATATTACATTTGAAGTGAAAGAAGGAGAAGTTTTTGGCTACTTAGGACCAAATGGTGCTGGGAAATCAACAACGATTCGTAATTTAATGGGATTTATAAAACCGACGGCTGGTAAAGCGACAATTTTCGGATTAGATTGTTGGGAAGATGCTGCGAAAATTCAAAGAGAAGTTGGCTATTTACCAGGAGAGATTTCTTTTATTGAAGGAATGAATGGATTAGAGTTTTTAAATTTGATGCAAGGAATGCGTGGGTTAAAAAATATAAAAAGACGAGATGAATTGATAGAACGTTTGCAGTTCGATGTGAAAACACCAATTCGAAAAATGTCTAAAGGAATGAAACAAAAAGTAGGTATAGTTGCGGCATTTATGCATGATCCAGAAGTGTTAATTTTAGATGAACCGACATCAGGACTCGATCCACTTATGCAACAAGTATTTATAGATTTAATATTAGAGGAAAAGCAAAGAGGAAAAACAATCCTTATGTCATCACATATTTTCACTGAAATTGAGAGAACTTGTGACAGAGTAGCTATTATTAAAGATGGTTGTCTTGTAACCGTTGAAAACATTCATGATTTACAAGGCATGAGAAGACAGGTGATAGATGTAACAGTATCATCTCAAGAAGAAATCGAGTCTCTTAAACAATGTGATTTGCAATTTGAAGGAGTGAAAGCTAGAGAGGCGTCAATTATTGTGCAAGGAAACTATCAAACTGTTCTACAAATACTTTCAAACTATAATGTAACTGCACTTCAAACGAGAGCGACGGATTTAGAACATTTATTTATGCATTATTACGAGAAGAAAGAAGGGGTAAAGCATGAATAAACAACTATTTTTAGCTAGTTTGAAAGAAACGAAAAAAAGTATATTGAGCTATGCTACTGGTGCAGCTCTTTATTTATGGTTATTAATTTGGATATTCCCATCGATGGTTTCAGCCAAAGGTTTAAATGAATTAATAAGTGCCATGCCTGATAGTGTGAAAAAAATTGTTGGAATGGAAAGTCCGATTCAAAATGTAATGGATTTTTTAGCTGGTGAATATTATAGTCTATTGTTTATTATCATTTTAACAATTTTTTGTGTCACGGTTGCAACGCATTTAATTGCTCGTCATGTAGATAAAGGGGCGATGGCATATTTATTAGCAACACCTGTATCAAGGGTGCAAATTGCAATTACACAAGCTGCTGTTCTCATATTGGGGCTACTAATAATTGTAATTGTTACTTATGTAGCTGGTATATTAGGTGCAGAATGGTTTTTAAAAGATAATAACTTAAATCGAGAATTATTTTTGAAAATAAACATAGTCGGAGGGCTTATATTTTTAGTAGTTAGTGCCTATTCATTTTTCTTTTCTTGTATATGTAATGATGAAAGAAAGGCACTTAGCTACTCAGCCAGTTTAACAATCTTATTTTTCGTATTAGATATGGTAGGGAAATTAAGTGATAAGTTAGAGTGGATGAGAAATATATCTTTATTTACATTGTTTCGTCCGAAAGAAATTGCTGAAGGAATATATAATATATGGCCAGTAAGTATAGGCTTAACTGCTGGAGCGCTTTGTATCTTCATAGTAGCAATTGTAGTGTTTAGGAAGAGGGATTTACCGTTGTAAATTAGAAAGTCCACTGAGAAAGTGGGCTTTTTTTGTTTTTGTAGGAAAGAGATCTCTAGAATATACATTATTTATTAACGACAATCTACAGTCTATTTATTGGGAAGTATCATTAACACTATTAAATTAGTGTATATGTAACGATAAAAAACGATGTTAAAAAACTATATGGAATTTTTATGAATATTACTGTAAGAAAATAATTTTTTAATAATTTTCAATAATAACACTTTACAAATTTTAAAAAATTAGTAGAATAAGAAGTAGTAAGAATCGTCTGATAAATATATAAAGAAAAACAGAATTATCAGAAAATTCTTAAATAGCTATCGTTTAGAATTAGGGAGGGTACAAAAATGAAAAAGAAAAAAATGAAAAAACTAACAGCAGTTGTAGTACCGGTTTTAGCAATGAGCATGGCACTAACAGCATGTTCTACATCAGGCGGAGATAAAAAGACAAGCACAAACTCAAGTGGAGATAGCAAGTCAGAGGGGAAATTAGCGGCAAAACAAGTTTTAAATCGAACAGTAACACAAGAGATTCCAACGATGGATTCTTCTAAATCAACAGATACAGTATCTTCACAAATGCTAGGGAATACGATGGAAGGGTTATATCGTCTTGATAAAGATAATAAGCCGATGCCAGCTGCGGCAGAATCTAGTACGAAAAGTGAAGATGGTAAAAAATATACATTTAAACTACGTAAAGATGCAAAATGGTCAAATGGTGATCCAGTAACTGCGAAAGATTTCGTATATGCTTGGCAACGTCTATTAGATCCAAAAACAGCTGCTGAGTATGCGTTTATCGCATTCCCAATTAAAAATGCAGAAGTGGTTAATAAAGGAGAAAAACCTGTCGCTGAATTAGGAGTGAAAGCGGTAGATGATCTTACGCTTGAAGTTGAATTAGAGCAAGCAGTACCGTACTTCTTAAACTTAGTAGCATTCCCATCGTACTACCCATTAAATGAAAAATACGTAAAAGAAAAAGGGGAGAAGTTCGGCTTAGAGTCTGATACAACAGTTTATAACGGACCTTTCGTTCTTAAAGATTGGAAGCATGAACAAGGATGGCAATTAAAGAAAAATGATCAATATTGGGATAAAAAGACTGTAAAACTTGAAGAAGTTAACTTCAGTGTTGTAAAAGAGGCAGCAACGCTAATTAACTTATATGATAGCGGTCAAGTTGACTTTGCTTTATTAAATGGAGAGTTCGTAGATAAATACAGAAATAAGAAAGACGAATTCGGAACATTCTCACAAGTGAGCACGTACTTCATTCGTATGAACCAAAAACGTGATGGACAAGATACACCATTAAAGAGCAAAAAATTGCGTGAAGCAATTGCACTTTCTATCGATAAGAAAAATCTAGCAAATGTAATTTTAAATGATGGATCAAAAGAAGCTGACTTCTTAGTGCCAAAAGGATTAGCGACTGGACCGGACGGTAAAGACTTCCAAGAAACGTTTAAAAATGGTTTGAAACCAGATGCTAAAAAAGCTGCTGCATCATGGGAAGAAGCGAAAAAAGAGCTTGGTAAAGATCAAGTTACAATTGAATTCTTAAACTACGATACTGGTAATGCGAAAAAAGTTGGAGAATATATTAAGGACCAAATTGAGAAAAACTTAAAAGGTGTAACAGTTAACATTAAACTTCAACCATTTAAGCAAAAACTAAAATTAGAATCTGAGCAACAATATGATATTTCATACGGTGGTTGGAATCCAGATTATGCAGATCCAATGACATTCTTAGATATGTTTGAGTCTAAGCATTCTCATAACCAAATGAGCTTCTCAGATCCTAAATATGATGAAATGGTGAAGAAAGCTGGAACAGAATTAATGAGCGATGCGAAGAAACGTTGGGAAGAGTTAGGAAAAGCTGAAAAAACATTACTTGAAGAAGATGTAGCGATTGTACCTTTATATCAACGTGGGGATTCTTATGTTTTACAACCAAATGTAAAAGGTGTAGTAAAACATAATATCAGTCCAGAATTTAGCTTTAAGTGGGCATACGTGACTGAAAAATAATAGAGTTAAAAAAGCATTTCAAAGTAGCTTAGTTACTTTGAAATGCTTTTTTTTAGCTCAGTTAAATAGAGAAGAATAAGGCGTATAGTATGTACATATAGTAGATGGGGGATAAATCATACTAAATTACGAAAGTGAAAATCAGAATATTAAAAATAAAACTATTTACAAACGCGAAAAAAAGAGTAGAATAATACTAGTTATAATTTTCAGAAAATTAATCGTTAGCAAGGGGTCTCTCAAGGGTTGGTAATGTACATATAATTGGGGAGGGTACAAAAATGAAGAGAAAAAAGATGAAAAAGTTAACAGCGGTTGTAGTACCAGTTTTAGCAATGAGTGTTGCATTGACAGCATGCTCTGGATCAGGTGGGGAGAAGAAAACGACTACTACATCTAATAGTGGGGAAGAAAAAAAATCTGATATTAAATATGCAGCGAAGCAAGTATTAAATCGTACGGAAAATCAAGAAATTCCGACGATGGACACTTCTAAATCTACTGATACGTTAGGGGCACAAATTTTAGGGAACACGATGGAAGGATTATATCGTCTTGATAAAGATAATAAGCCTATTCCGGCTGCTGCAGAATCAAGTACGAAAAGCGAAGATGGTAAAAAATATACGTTTAAACTGCGTAAAGATGCAAAATGGTCAAATGGAGAGCCTGTAACAGCGAAAGATTTCGTATATGGATGGCAGCGCTTACTTGATAAAAACACAGCGGCAGAATATGCATTTATTGCTTACTATATTAAAAATGCAGAAGCGATTAATAAAGGAGAGAAACCTGGAACTGAATTAGGAGCGAAGGCGGTAGATGATTATACACTAGAAGTAGAATTAGAAAAACCGGTACCGTACTTCTTAAATTTATTAGCATTCCCGTCATATTATCCTTTAAATGAAAAGTTCGTAAAAGAAAAAGGAGAGAAATTCGGTTTAGAAGCAGATACAACATTGTATAACGGGCCATTTGTAATGGCATCGTGGAAACATGAACAAGGTTGGCAGTTGAAGAAAAATGATAAATATTGGGATAATAAGACTGTGAAATTAGAAGAAATTAATTATAGTGTAGTAAAAGAAGTTGCTACGAAAGTAAATTTATATGATACAGGATCAATTGATTTCACACTACTATCAGGAGAATTCGTAGATAAATATAAATCGAACAAAGATGAATATGGTGAGTATTCAGAAGCAAGTACGTACTTCTTACGTTTAAATCAAAAGCGTAACGGACAAGATACACCGTTAAAGAGTAAAAAGCTTCGTGAAGCAATCGCATTATCCATTGATAAAAAAGGTTTAGCAAACGTTATATTAAATAATGGATCAAAAGCAACGGATCAATTGGTTCCAAAAGGGCTTGCGACGGGACCGGATGGTAAAGATTATCAAGATACATTTAAAAATGGTCTGAAATATGATGTGAAAAAAGGCGCAGCAGCTTGGGAAGAGGCGAAAAAGGAACTCGGAAAAGATCAAGTTACAATTGAATTACTAAGCTATGATGATGGAACTGCGAAAAAGATTGCCGATTATTTTAAAGATCAAATTGAGAAAAACTTAAAAGGTGTAACAGTTACCACGAAAATTCAGCCATTCAAACAAAAATTAAAATTAGAGTCAGCGCAAGATTATGAAGTTTCATTTGCAGGTTGGAGCCCAGATTATTCGGATCCAATGACATTTATTGATATGTTTGAATCGAAGAGCCCGTATAACCAAATGGGTTATTCAAACCCGAAATACGATGAAATGGTACAAAAAGCAGGTAATGAATTACTGTCTGATCCGAAGAAGCGTTGGGAAACGTTAGGAAAAGCAGAAAAATTATTCCTTGAAGAAGATGCAGGATTAGTTCCTTTATATCAAACAGGAAGATCATATGTAATGAAACCGAATGTAAAAGGAATTGTGAAACACAACATTAGTCCAGAATATAGCTTTAAGTGGGCGTATGTAACTGAGGATGGCGGAAAGAAATAACATGAAAGCATTTCAAAAGCGGCTAATATGCTTTTGAAATGCTTTTTTTTGTATGAATAAGAGAATAAGGCACATGGAAATTAGAAAGGAATTCAACAATTGGATAGATAAATGATAGCAGAGATTTCATATTGTTGAGAAAAATATAGAGCATGGCAATAGAGAAGAATAAGAGGGGATATGTTTACATATAGTAGACGGGGGATAATTCATATAGTAATTAAAACAACAAGTTACTATAATAAAAAAATAAATATTTAGAAAATTTACAAAAATACTTTACAAAACTCAAAAAGATAGTAGAATATTAATTAATAAGAATTTTCTGATAACGAAAGTTAATAGAGAATCTCTAAATGTTAATATCGTACATATAATTGGGGAGGGTACAAAAAAATGAAGAGAAAAAAGATGACAAAATTAACAGCGGTTGTAGCACCAGTTCTAGTAATGAGTATGGCATTAACAGCTTGCTCGGGATCAGGGGAAAAAGAAAAGACGAACACAACACCGAAAAGTAGTGAAAAAGAAGGCGGAAAATTAGCAGCGAAGCAAGTGCTTAATTTAACAGAGAGTCAAGAGATTCCATCTATGGATTCTTCTAAAGCGACAGACCAAGTATCGTTTCTTGCTTTAAACAACGTAATGGAAGGTTTATATCGACTTGATAAAGATAATAAAGCAGCACCAGGGGTTGCTGAATCATATAAAAAGAGTGATGATGGTAAAAAATATACATTCACATTAAATAAAAATGCGAAATGGTCAAATGGAGAACCTGTAACAGCGAAAGATTTCGTGTTTGCTTGGAAACGTGCGGTAGATAAAAGTACAGCAGCGGAATATGCATACATTATGTTTGATTTAAAGAACGCAAAAGCAATTAATGATGGGAAAGCACCACTTGATACGTTAGGTGTAAAAGCTGTAGATGACTACACATTAGAAGTAGAATTAGAAAATCCAGTTCCTTACTTTGTAGAATTAACTTCATTCGGAACATTCTATCCGTTAAATGAAAAATTCGTAAAAGAAAAAGGAGAAAAATACGGTTTAGAATCAGATACAACGTTATACAACGGACCATTTACATTAACAGACTGGAAACATGAAGAAGGTTGGAAGTTAAAGAAAAATGCACAATACTGGGATAATAAAACAGTTAAATTAGAAGAAATCAACTTTAACGTAGTAAAAGATAGCGGTACACGTGTCAACTTATATGAAAGTGGACAAATCGATCGTGCAGCACTTACATCTGAAATGGTTGACAAATATAAATCAAATCCAGATTTCTTTACACAAAAAACACCGTCAACGTACTTCTTACGATTAAACCAAAAACGTGGTAATCAAGATACAGTATTAAAGAGCAAAGATTTACGTTTAGCGATTGCAATGGCATATGATAAAAAAGGTTTAACGAATGTAATTTTAAATGACGGATCTACACCTGCAGATTACTTAGTACCAAAAGAATTTGCGAAGAGTCCAGATGGAAAAGACTTCCGTAAAGATAACGGAGATATTTTAAAAACAGATGTGAAGAAAGCAAAAGAGCATTGGGAAAAAGCGAAAAAAGAACTTGGAAAAGAGCAAGTAACGATTGAGCTATTAAACTACGATAGCGATAATGCGAAAAAAGTAGGTGAGTTCTTAAAAGGAGAGCTTGAGAAGAACTTACCGGGCTTAACAGTGAATTTGAAAAACCAACCGTTTAAACAAAAATTAAAATTAGAATCAGATCTAGATTATGATTTATCTTACGCTGGTTGGGGACCTGACTACTTAGATCCAATGACATTCATTGATATGTTCGTTACAAATGGACCTCATAACCAAACTGGATATTCAAATCCGAAATATGATGAAATTGTAGAAAAAGGTAAAGGCGAGCTATTAACGAAAACGAAAGATCGTTGGGATAGCTTACTGAAAGCTGAAAAAATGTTACTTGAAGATGCTGCAATTGCACCGTTATACCAACGTGGTGATGCTCTAGTTCAAAGAGCGAAAGTAAAAGGTATTATTCACCACCCAGTTGGTGGAGATTACAGCTACAAATGGGCATATATTGGTGAAGATAAGTAAGAGAGAGGGCGCGCGATGCGCCTTTTTTTTATGCACTTTTCTTCCTTCCTGGAATATATAAAATAAAAAAGGGAGAATCGTATGGAACGGAATACTTACATCGACTTCTTAGCTTATTACGGAATAGGGAGTGCTCATCCTGGTGGATTTACGTTAACAAAACAATTATTATCTCAATTGCCACTTAGACATGGGGCTAGTGTCCTTGAGATAGGTTGCGGCACGGGGAAAACAGCGGCGTATATGACAAAAGAATTGGGTTATAAAGTGACAGCGGTTGAAAAGAATGAAATTATGATTCAAAAAGCGAAAGATAGATGGTTGTTTGATGGTTTAAATATACAATTGATTCAAGGAGATGTAGAAGGATTACCGTGTTTAAATGATTCATTTGAGCTTGTACTTGGAGAATCTATCCTCGCTTTTACAAATAAAGAAAAGGTTATTTCGGAATGTTATCGTGTATTACAAAAGGATGGAAAGCTTGTTGTCATTGAAATGATTACCGAAAAACATATTGAGAAGAAAGAGGAAGAAAAGATTGGACAGTTATATGGTATGAAAGAATTATTAACTGAGAATGAGTGGATTCATTTATTTAAAGCAGCAAATTTTAAAAAAATTACAATTTTGGGTGGCGGAACTATTGCAGAAACAGTTGCAGGACATATGGAAGAGCCAGAGTGGAATGTATCACCGTTTATTCCGGAAGAATTGTATGAGGCGTGGGTGCAACACGAACAAGTACTGCTTATGTATCAACATATTTTAGGGCATCGCATTTTTATATGTGAGAAATAGAGAAAAAGAGTTGGCTAAAGATAGTCAACTCTTTACTATGTTAGATGAAAAATAATGCAGCCAAAGTAATTCCAAAAATAAAGCCAAATCCGAGTTCAAATCCCCAGCCGCCACCAAAGCCACAACCGCCGCAACCACGACGGCCACATCCGCAGCCACCGAATCCACCACTGAATCCACCACTGAATCCACCATCGAATCCACCACCACATCCAAATCCACAGTTATCACATCTGCTAAGACCGCCGCAAATATCACATCCGCCGTTTGAATATGCGCCATGGTATCCAAATCCTGTATCAAAAGATGAACGCTGCTGTACTGGCTCAATCCAAACAGAATCATTTGTCACGTCTATTATTTTTCCTAAATGGATATGACCATCACGATCTTCAATTCGAACAACTTTTCCGAAATAACGTTGGCATGTATTATAACATTTTTGTCTATGCATGTTCTTTCCTCCTTCCCCCATTACAGTAATACGATATGTAAGGGGGACAAGTGCGGCTTGTACGAATGACCTATCTATCATAATTGTTATAGGAAAGGGGAAATATACGAACAGGATATATAGTGAGGAGGAAATGAAATGAAATCTACAGATCAATTTCAGACGTACGAAGTTCCTTGGGAAGAATTTATAGAAGCATTGCGAGGTGAAATGAAGAAGCAAGTAGGAGCGGATATTATAGATACAGTAGTTTGTAATTTGGAAGATGGTTTTGAAGTGTATACATATGTGCAGGGTGATTTGGATTTCGAGTATACAGAAGCTCTTGAACGAAAATATGGGAGTGATGCGAAAATACCGAATTTGTTAACAGTTATGCTGGTAGCTAGCATTTATAATACGGGTGAAGAGAATATACGTTTACATGCAGATAATAAAGATAATCCAATTGTTGAGGTATATGTGAAGCAATGAAACACGCTGTGAAAGGCGTGTTTTTTATTTATATGATAAAATGTTAGAAAATTAAGAAAGAAGGTGAGTGAATTGAAAATTAATCATCTTAATTTAACAGTTACAGATGTAACAGCTGCTAGAGAATTTTTAGAAAAGTATTTTGGTTTAACTTGTGGTGGAACAACGGGAAATGGCTTCGCAGTTATGCGTGATAATGATGGGTTTATATTAACCTTAATGAAGGGAAAAGAAGTTCATTATCCAAAAACATTTCATGTAGGATTTCCACAAAAAAATGAAGAACAAGTTAATAAAATTAATCAAAGATTGAAGAAAGACGGATTTTCAGTCGAACCGCCTAAACATGCACATGCGTATACATTTTATGTTGAAGCACCTGGAGGATATACAATTGAAGTGATGTGCTGATTAAAAATCAAACTTTTTGTTAAGAGTTTTCAATTTTAAAAGTAGGAAAAGTCTGTTTTAAGGGTGGAGCTTAAACAGGCTTTTTTACCTATATAATTGGATAGAAAATGCTAGAAGGAATATTACCAAGTTATATATATGTTTACATAATAAAGTTAAGGTGCGTTCGTTGTCCTAAAATACAAGTCATATATCTTGTTTCCTCTCATAAATTTAAACATAGGAATTTGTCTACAAAGGTGGCGAAGCCTCATCATGAAAATTCGAATTTGTGCCACGTTCATGCTGTTTCTATTTATATGTTTACCTTTTTCAGTTTTTGCAAAAGGAGAGGAGGCAAAGGAAAGGGTCGTTTCACTTGTATATGATGATTCGGGCAGCATGAGAAATAACGATCGCTGGAAGTATGCCAATTACGCCTTGCAAAGTTTAGTTGCGCTATTAGATGAGAAAGATAAATTTTCTTACGTTCCAATGAGTAAGCCGGATGCTCCATTAAACATTTCATTAACAAAGGATCAAAGGCAAACAGAAATTGAGGGGATTGGGGCGTGGAAAACATATTTAAATACTCCATTTAGCGCAGTAGAAACGGCGATGCAATCTATAAAAAAGGAAGCAGATATAGATGGGAAACGTGAATTTTGGCTTATTGTATTAACTGACGGGGCATTTAATGATTTGGAGAAAGATAAGATTGGCGGAAAAGAACAAATTACACAGAAGTTAGCGCAGTTTAAGAAAGAAATGGATTCGAAAAAGATCTCTTTACATCCAGTCTTAATCACGATGGAAGAGGATTTAGGGCAGCAAGAGAAGCTGCAGTTAAATACGTTTAAAGAGATTTGGAAAAAAGAAATGAATGGAGTTGTCATGCCGTCTAGCGGTGAGGATGGTATTGTACAAAGTGTGAATCAAGTGGCAGCATTAGTTGCAAATCGTGATCCATTTTCTTCTGTTGAGTCGATTGTCAAAACGAAAATAGTAGGGAAAAAAGTAGAGATTACAACACCGTTTCCATTAAAGCGTATGACGCTTGTACGACAATCACCTTCTTTGTCTAATTATAAAGTTATGCAACTTTCCAAACCGTTACAATTGCAGTCTTCTTTTTCTATACATGCACCAGGAGAAGCTAAATTATTCGGAAATATAGTGCATGTAAGTACAACGAACCAGGAAGTGATTAAGCCAGGGACATATACGATAGAAGTGGATCAGGACATTGAGAAAGAGGGATTACAAGTACTTGTTGAACCAGCGCTTAATTATACTGTTTCTACGTACGACAAAGATGATAAAGATAGAAAAAATGTTGAGAAAATGTATGAAGGTGTGACAGCTGTTATTGAAGCGAAACCTACTGAATTACCAATTCAAACTTCTTATTTCGAAGCAGAAGTAGAAATAGATGGAAAGCAGTATCCGATGAAGTGGGATGATAAAAGACATGTGTTTTATTACGAGACACAGGTTGGTAAAGCGTTAGTACGCGGGAAAGTCCATATGAATATAAAGGGATTTTATAGACAGACGAAAGAATTCAAGATTGAACCAGCTGAAAAACCAAAATTAACACTTCAAGCTGTTACGAAAGATTATGAAGAAAAGGTAACAAATTTAGAAAATAGTAAACCATTTATTTTACAGCCCCAGTTAAATGGTAAACCGATGACAGAAGAGGCTGTAAAGAAACTATTAAAATCTACTGGTGTCACATCGAATCAATCGATCAACTATGAATTAAAACAGCATGGTAGTCAAGTTTATGTTTATCCTCGACCTTATTACTCCGACACATTCAATTTTACAGATACCGGCACCGTAGAGGCTACCATCACGATCAATGATTCAACATTACAAGAAGTAAAGGAAAAGATTGTACTGCACATTGAAAATGCGCCGTTTTTTGAGAAGTATGCGCTCATTTTTAAATTTGTAATTCCTATCACTTTATTACTTTTAATAGTAGGAATTATTATTTTAGGATGGATTGTTCGTCCGAGATTTCATAGGAAAGCATTACTATATTACGAATGGGATCAAGAAGTAGCGAAAGATTGGCTTTATCAATCTGAACCAGAGTTACTTAAAAATAAATGGTGGAAGCACTATTTTGGCATTCCATTCCGAGCAGAAAGAAAGACTGTGCAATCTGTAACATTAATAGCGAAAAAAGGATCGAAATCTATATTTGTAGCGAAAGAATCGCAAGTGGTTGGGATGATTATTGATGGGATGTTTATAACAGAGGAAGAGGTAGGAATGGAGCATAAGACGTTGTATCCAAATGAACTTTTAGTAATTGATAGAGGATATGGTAAGGAGATTTACCGGTACGAATGTGAATAGTAGATAGGGTGTAAGAGGGGCGGAGGAGGCCCGGCTCTCTTTATTCTTCTTTTCAAACAAGCAAGAATAGGAAGGTGGTTCACATGACATTACAAGTTCCAACAATTTTAATTGGCTTAGGTGGAATCGGTAGTACTGTCACACATCAAATATATGAAAGATTACCTGAGGAGCGTCGTAAAAAGGTAGCGATGCATGTATTTGATACAGATGTGAATACATTGAGTAAATTTGATCATATTCGGAAGTTTAAGACGCAAACGAGCTCGAGTAAAACACCGAGAGAGTATATTGCGGGAGATCCAACGATTCCAGAGTGGTTTCCGATGGACCCGACTATACTTGATAAACCGTTAACAGAAGGGGCTGGACAGTTACGCGTCATTTCACGGTTAGCGTTACGTGCTGCGATGAAAGAAGATAAACTCACATCGTTTTGGCAAGAAATCGAGAAGATTTTTCCAGTTACAAGTGATCAGACGGAATATGGTGTACGTGTCATTATTGTAACATCACTAGCCGGCGGAACAGGCTCAGGGATGTTTTTACAAATCGCATTATATTTGCGTGAGATGCTCCGGAAGAAATTGCAGCATCATAACATTTTAATTCGCGGTGCGTTTTTAATGCCAGATGTTTTAGTTAAGACGAGAACGGTTAGTGCGAAAGAGTTTGAAACTGTGCAAGCGAATGGTTATGCATCGTTAAAAGAGTTGCATGCTATTACGCTTGGATCGACTGGTGAATTATCAAAACGAGGCGGCGTAACGATTGAATTAGAATATCGTCCTGATCAAGTGGATGAGGACGGAAGAACAAACCATACGATAAAGCAGCATCATTTACCGTACAATTATTGTTTCTTATATGATTATGAAAATTTACATGGGCACCATTTGCACAATTTATCGGATTATATGGAGCAAATGGCAAATACGATTTATTTACAGTTATTTAGTCCAATGTCTGCAAATCATTTTGCACAAGAAGATAATCAAATTCAGCAATTGGCAGAATCGAGTGGGAAAGGGAGATATTGCGGAGCAGGAACGGCAAAACTTATTTATCCGTATGAGCACGTTTTGAAATACTGTGCTTTAAAATGGGCGGTGCAAGGTTTAGATGAATCTTGGCTTCATTTAGATCAACTGTTTCAAGAAAAAAAGCAAAGATACGACCAAGATGTCAAACGTGGTATGCAGCGTGAAAAGCCAGAGCGCGGGAAAAGTTATTTAGAAGACTTAGAGCATCTTGCTACTCGGCCAGAACAAGCTCATATTTTTTATAGACAAATGTACCATGAAACACGTGAAGGGGCAGAGGGTGGTAAGCTCGGTGTTGCAAAATCAAAATTGTTTTTAGATGCTGTAGAGAGTTACGTACACCGTACAGTGCAAAAAGATGAGGAATTAAACCGCCTGCAGCATGAGTGCAAAATATCGGCTGCAAAGCTTAAAATGATGGAACAAATGAAGGGGGAAGTAGCGAGAGTTGATCATGCGGTTCGTTTATATGCTTATGCCATTCCGAGCCGTGTACATGAGCATGTTACTACCCTTTTATATGACATGATCGAATCAGACCGCTTTACACCGAGTGGCTCAGAAGGACAGTCTTACCAATTAAATACATGGTTTTTAAAGAAAACGGATCCAGTTCATCCAGTTGCAGCACGTTTTATGCTGTATGAAATTCGTAAGCAGTTAGTAGAGAAGATGAATCGACTACATGAAAATAATGAACAAAAGCGTAATTTAATTCAAAACTACGATAAGAAATTTAATGTGAGTAATATTGATGGAACTGTAACGGCTGTTCGCCGCGTTGAAATTGCGCAGCAACAAGGCTGGTTTGGAAAAATGATTAATAATCAGCAGCGTTTGTTTAAAAAAGAATTTGAAGATATTGTAACGCAGTACGTACACAAATTAAGTGAGTATCGTAAAGAAATGTTGTTAGAACTCGTGTATCAATCGCTATACCAAGCAGTTGATAAAATGATTCAATATTGGGAAAGATTCTTTGATAATTTATACGAAACACGTGAAAATTTATTGTTTGAAATCCAAAAGCGAAGCAAGGAATTTGAGGGGAAAACGAACCCGACGAATGTATACGTATTAGCTGAAGAGAAATTGCAAGAAAAGATTTGGCAAGATATGCAGCAACATTTAAATTTAGGTGTATTACCGAAAGATATATCGTCCGAAATTTATATGAGCTTGTACGGGGAATATTGTCGTGATGCGAAAGCCGAAGAAATTCAGTCGAAAAAGGTGGAAGACTTCTATCGTGAACATATATTGAGTTATTGTTATGAAGAACTTCAAGTGCGCTATCGTGACAAATTAGAGCTTAATATCGTTGAAGCATTGCGAAAAGAAGCAGATTTCAAGAAGCGTGATCGTGATGAATACGTTCGTGAAAAAATTGAAGATCTTTTCCATTTAGCAAGTCCGTTCGTTCCGAAAGTTTCTCATCATAGAGAATTACAATATTGGGGCGTACATCCATCTTTAAAACAAGAATTGCAAGAAGAGTTATTGCAAGAAATGTTTAAAGAAAAAGATACGGTAAACGAGGCGTTTTCACCATTTGAAGTGATTTGTTATCGTGCTCATTACGGATTATCGCTACAAGATTTTCCTAAGCTTTCATCTGGACATATTGCGAATGGTTTTATGAACGATAAAGGTGATTATTTTCAATCGTATTATCGCCGCGTGAACAAATTAAATAGTAAAAAATCTAGTTTGACGCCGCATTTAGATAAATATTGGCACTTACCAGCCTTTATGCCAGACTTGAATGCAACGCAAACGAAGTTAGATTACGACAAATGTAATCGTGCTCTTCTATACGCGTATATGTATCGCTGGATTAGCTTAGTTGCTGTTGATGGACAATTCGTGTATCAATATAATGGTGTTGGCCGTAGCTTTTTAATTCAGTCGATGGGGAAAAATATTTCAAGTGAAAGTTATAAGTTGCACAGAGCATTGCTTCATAATCCGTTTATTTATGAAAACATCTTGTCACGATTTGAAGAAGAACAAGAAAAGGCAATGATACAAGGTGGACATTTATATACACATGCATTTGTATTAGGCGCTCAAGATATAAGATGGCTCCGTAAAGAGCATGTTCATAATATTTTAGATATGATTTTAATGTATGACCGTGAGGCAAAATATGACCCGACGTTAGAAGAAACATCTGACGATTTGTTAAGGTTATTCCTTGATGAAATTGAGCTGTATTTCCAAAACTATTACGGAACAGGTGCAGATATGGTTGCAAAGAAAGAGAAAGAGATGTTTATGAAACAATTGTGGGATCGTTCGTATGCGAAAGGGTATGTGGATCCAAATAGTGCGCCTTATAAAAAATGGCAAAATATATTACATGTTCCCGATGAAGAAGAAGTGCCAAAAACGAATGTATAATGAGTGAAAAGGGAATCCTTAAGAATGACAATACAACTTTAGAAATGAGGGATTCCGATGCCGTTTTTAGGTAGTGTATATCAAATATTTGGATTATATCCAGAAATTTATTATGGAATGATTTCAGCGGAAATCGCTGAACAACAAATGGAAGAACAGAAAGAACAAGAAAATCAAGAGACTGAATTATAAAACCATGCAGGCTACTCGCCTGCGTGGTTTTTTCGTGTTACAATAAAGCGAATTTTTTAAGGGAGAGAATAAGATGAAATGGATATACTTTATTATTATTAACGTTATAGCATTTAGTATGATGGGGCTTGATAAGCGAAAAGCAAAGAAAAAACAGTGGAGAACGCCAGAAAGTACGTTGTTTTTATCAGCTGCAGCTGGAGGAGCGGTTGGAGCTTGGATTGGTATGTATATGTTTCATCATAAGACACATAAAAGTAAATTTGTCTTCGGTATTCCAGTGCTCGTTATTATAACAGTAGGAGTGTTTTTATACATATAAAGGATTTGCAAGAGGAATGTCGAAAGAAATGCAGATTGAATATTGGTAAAGTAAGCATGTGAGACTTTATAATGAAGAAAAAAAGAGAAGAGGAGAAAAAGGAAGATGGGGAGTCAAACAGCAGAGCAAAAGCAGGGGATTATATATGCAGCAGGTGCGTATACGATGTGGGGAGTCCTTCCGATTTATTGGAAATGGGTGGAGGAAGTACCGGCAGATGAAATATTAGCGCATCGCATCGTTTGGGCATTTGTTTTTATGTTGTTAGTTTTAGGAGTAACGAAGAGGTTTCGTCAGTTTGGTGGGGAGTTAGTGGCCCTTTTTAAACGACCTAAATTATTAATGTCATTAACAATTGCTTCGGTACTTATTAGTGGAAACTGGTTTGTATACATATGGGCCGTAAATCATAACCATGTAATCGAAGCAAGTCTTGGGTATTATATTAATCCACTTATAAGTATTTTACTTGGTACAGTTGTTCTAAAAGAGAAGCTTAATTTTTGGCAATATGTTGCGGTTGGTTTAGCTGGATTGGGCGTTGTTATTTTAACGATACGTTTCGGATCAATTCCATGGGTTTCTCTTTCACTTGCTTTTTCATTTGGATTATATGGATTAACGAAAAAATTATTAAATTATGATGCAACAATTGGGCTTACGATGGAAACGATGTTAGTGACGCCATTTGCACTTATATATTTGTTTATGACAGGAGTTCATGGCTTTGGTTCGTTCGGTTCTATTTCGGCAATATTAACGTTTCTTTTAATAGGGGCGGGTATTGTTACAGCGTTACCACTCTTTTATTTTGCTAAAGGAGCACAACTTATTCCGCTCTATATGATAGGATTTTTACAGTACATCGCGCCGACTATTAGTTTAATTTTAGGTGTGTTCGTTTTTGGTGAACATTTCACATCTACTCATATGATTGCGTTTTTCTGTATATGGATTGCTTTATTTGTCTTTTCAATGGCGAAAACAAAGTTTCTACTACAGAAGCAACCAAAATTTATTAAAAATAAATCAGCAAAAGTATCATAATGCGTAGTATTTTCTACGCATTTTTCTTTATACTTATATTATATAGAAATTCCATTATAGTCAGTGAGGAGCTGAAAAACATGGAAACAATTTTACATAATGATCCACTTATAGCAGCTATAATTTCTTGGTTTTTAGCACAGTTAACGAAAGTCGTTTTTAAATTAATAAAAACAGGCGAGTTTGATTTTGCTAAGTTCTTTGCTTCAGGTGGAATGCCAAGTTCGCATGCTTCGACTGTTACTGCACTTGCTACAGGTGTCGGAGTGGTGGAAGGAGTGGAGAGTCCAATATTTGCGGTTGCCGCTATTTTTGCCATTATTGTTATGTACGATGCTTCAGGAGTAAGGCTTGCGGTAAGTAAGCAAGCGAAAATATTGAATGATTTTTTTCATGGTAGACAAACAGAATATAAAAAGTTAAATGAGCTCGTTGGACATACACCGTATCAAGTTGTTGTTGGTGCACTATTAGGAATTGTTGTCGGGGTTGGGTATTGTTTGTAAGCAGAATGTTGTAATACACGTTCTGCTTTTCTTTGTTTTCATACATATTTAGATGAGTTTTCGAATATCGTATACGGACTTAGAAAGGGTGGGTGAGCGGTGTGCTACTATATGACAAAGTGCATGAGGAGATAGAGCGGAGAACGACTGCACTTCAAACGATGCAAAGGCGAGACGGAACGTGGCAATTTTGTTTTGAAGGAGCTTTGCTAACGGATTGTCACATGATTTTTTTACTCAAATTATTAGGGCGAAATGACGAAATAGAACCGTTTGTGAAAAGGTTAGTATCTCTTCAAACAAATGAAGGGACTTGGAAATTATACGAAGATGAAAAGGGAGGGAATTTATCCGCGACGATTCAAGCATATGCTGCTTTACTTGCTTCGGAAAAATATTCGAAAGAAGATATGAATATGAGGCGAGCTGAAATGTTTATTAAGGAACACGGGGGAGTTTCTCGTGCTCATTTTATGACTAAATTTTTATTAGCGATTCATGGAGAATATGAATTTCCTGCGCTTTTTCACTTTCCAACGCCAATCTTATTTTTACAAGATGACTCCCCCCTCAGTATATTTGGGCTAAGCAGCTCAGCGCGTATACATTTAATTCCGATGATGATTTGTATGAATAAGAGATTCCGTGTAGAGAAAAAGTTATTGCCAAATTTAAATCATATTGCAGGCGGGGGTGGGCAATGGTTTCGAGAGGAGCGGTCTCCGCTGTTTCAATCGTTTTTAGGTGATGTGAAAAAGGTAATATCTTATCCATTATCGTTACATCATAAAGGATACGAAGAAGTAGAGCGCTTTATGAAGGAGCGTATAGATGAAAATGGAACATTATATAGTTACGCCAGTGCTACGTTTTATATGATTTATGCTTTGCTTGCATTAGGGCACTCTATTCAGTCTCCAATTATTGAGAAAGCTGTGACAGGATTAAAATCTTATATATGGAAGATGGACAGAGGAAGTCATTTGCAAAATTCTCCTTCTACCGTATGGGATACCGCTTTACTTAGCTATTCATTGCAAGAAGCTAAAGTTACAAATGAAAATAAGATGATTCAAAGGGCGACGGAGTATTTATTGCAAAAACAACAAACTAAAAAGGTAGATTGGAGCGTACATGCATCATCACTTGTAGCTGGCGGTTGGGGATTTTCAGATGTTAATACGACGATCCCTGATATAGACGATACTACAGCTGCCCTTAGAGCGTTAGCGCGAAGTAGAGGGAATGATAGAGTAGATGATGCGTGGGGAAGAGGTGTGGAATGGGTAAAAGGATTGCAAAACAATGATGGAGGCTGGGGAGCTTTTGAACGAGGGGTAACGAGCAAGTTACTATCGAATTTGCCGATTGAAAATGCGAGTGATATGATAACCGATCCGTCCACACCAGATATTACAGGTAGGGTGTTAGAATTATTCGGAACGTATGCACCGAATGAGTTGCTTGAAGAGCAAAAAAAGAAAGCTATCAAATGGTTAATGGATGTACAGGAACAGAATGGATCATGGTATGGAAAATGGGGGATATGTTATATATATGGGACATGGGCAACGATGACAGGCTTACGTGCATTAGGAGTGCCTTCTACTCATCCATCGTTGAAAAAAGCAGCTTCATGGCTCGAACATTTGCAGCATGAAGACGGAGGGTGGGGAGAATCCTGTCAAAGTAGTGTAGAGAAAAAATTTATTTCTTTACCCTTTAGTACGCCGTCACAAACAGCGTGGGCACTTGATGCACTCATTTCTTACTACGATCAAGAAACACCGATTATTCGAAAAGGAATTTCATATTTGCTCGCGCAGTCTACTATGAATGAAAAATATCCTACTGGTACAGGGTTACCGGGGGGCTTTTATATTCGCTATCATAGTTATGGACATATATATCCGTTACTTGCTTTAGCGCACTACGTAAAGAAATATGGAAAATAAACCGAGAGATACTCTCGGTTTATTTTGATGGGTAGTAGGTCCCTGTTGAAAAGAATAAGGAACTTTGTAGTTCCTTATTTTTCTGTTGATTGGCGTTTTTGACGTGCATCAGCGGCATTTGCACGTGCGTTTGCTTCTAAGTCATTGTGGTCAGCGAGTTCGCGAGCGAACTCAACATCAATGCCATCGGCAGCTTTGTTTCGATTTACATTCTTTTTTTTCATTCGACACAATCTCCTTGTGTTTTATCCCGCATAAACGGTTAGTAAAACTCCCACCTCAAAATTCAGATGGAACAAAGA
This sequence comes from Bacillus sp. FSL R12-0074, assembly GCF_038005725.1. Lineage (NCBI taxonomy): Bacteria > Bacillati > Bacillota > Bacilli > Caryophanales > Bacillaceae > Bacillus > Bacillus sp. FSL R12-0074. The sequence goes on along the minus strand of NZ_JBBOTR010000001.1, from coordinate 3,484,314 downwards.
AGCTAGGTGGGAGATTAACTGCCCGTAAATGCCCGATTGGTGAGGGCTAATAATCAGTGGGGGATGAACAAAATCCTCACTGATTAAAGTTTCACTTTATGCGGCGTTGCAAAGTTAGTTTGACACAAATAGACTTTTTTATACAAAGAGGATTTGGAAAGCATAGAGCCGAAATATACAATATAACTAATAGAAATGGGGGATAGAGATGGAATTGTTGAATGGGAAAACAGCTGTTGTAACGGGTGCTGCGCAGGGGATTGGAAAAGAAATCGCACGAGTTTTTGCAAAACTAGGGGCCAAAGTATTAATTAGTGATGTAAATGAAGAGAAGCTACAAGAAACGACACGTGAATTATCAGATGAAGGGTATGATGTGAGTTTATATCGATGTGATGTGAGTAATCAAAATGAAGCGAAGTCGTTAATTGAATATGCGGTGCAAAAATTTGGTACATTACATATTTTAGTGAATAACGCTGGGATTACAAAAGATGCAATGTTACATAAGATGGAGAAGTCTGCTTGGGAACAAGTATTACAAGTGAACTTAACTGGCGTTTTTTATTGTATGCAGCCAGCACTTCTTTATATGAGACAACAACAGTATGGACGGATTATTAATATTTCTTCTATTAGTAGGGAAGGAAACATTGGACAAGCAAATTATGCGGCTACAAAAGCAGGGGTTGTAGGCTTAACAAAAACAGCAGCGAAAGAGGTTGGAAGTTTTGGTATTACGTGTAATGCGATTTGTCCAGGGTTTATGGATACTGATATGACAAAAACAATACCGGATAAAGTAAAAGAGAAAATGGTTGGAGCGATTCCAGTTGGAAGAATCGGAACGCCGGAAGATATTGCAAACGCAGCTGCCTTTTTAGCATCAGAGTATGCGTCTTACATTACAGGAGAGGTATTAAATGTGAGCGGTGGGTTGCAAGTGTAAATGAATACATAATGAAAAGAACCTGACCGAGTAGGTCAGGTTCTTTCTCGTTAATTTAAGTTAATCCAAACGCTCTTCACTTCTGTATAGTTGTTCAGCGCGTAAGATCCCATTTCGCGGCCAAGACCGGATTGTTTAAATCCTCCAAATGGAGATGCTGCATCAAAGACGTTATAACAGTTTACCCATACAGTACCAGCACGTACTTTACTTGCAACATAGTGTGCTGTTTTAACATTTTCTGTCCACACACCAGCCGCTAAGCCGAATTGTGATTTATTTGCACGTTCAATTACTTCATCAATATCGTTAAAAGGTATTGCAGAAATAACTGGACCGAAAATTTCTTCTTTTGCGATCGTCATTTCGTCATTTACGTCAGCGAATACTGTAGGAGAAACGAAGTAGCCTTGATCGAATGGATTACTTCCTCCGCAAAGTACTTCAGCGCCTTCTTCAATCCCTTTTTCAATGTAGCTCATTACACGTTTTTGTTGTTCTTCGGAAACGAGAGGACCGATTGTTGTTTCAGGGTTAAGACCGACACCTTGATTTAGTTTTTTAGAATAGAGGACGAGATCAGCCATGACATTATCATACATTTTCTTTGGAATAAATAAGCGTGATCCAGCAGAGCATACTTGTCCCTGGTTAAACATAACACCAGAAAGTGCACCAGGAATCGCGCGAGATAAGTCGGCGTCTGGTAAAATAATGTTTGGTGATTTACCGCCAAGCTCTAAAGTAACACGTTTCAATGATTCAGATGCTTGTCGCATAATTTGTTTACCGACTGGAGTAGAACCAGTAAATGCAATTTTATCAACGAGTGGATGATTAACAAGTGCTTGTCCAGCTGATTCACCGAATCCAGGAACGATATTAATAACACCTTTCGGGAATCCAGCTTCTTCAATTAATTCAGCTAAGTATAGAGCGGATAGTGGAGTTTGTTCTGCAGGTTTTAAAACGATTGTACATCCTGTAGCAAGCGCAGCTCCCATTTTCCACATTGCCATAAGAAGTGGGAAGTTCCAAGGGATAATTTGACCGACGACACCAACAGCCTCATGGCGTGTATAGTTAAAGTAATCACCGGAAACAGGAATTGTTTGACCAACAATTTTCGTCGCCCAGCCAGCATAATAGCGCATATGCTCAATTGCAAGTGGTATGTCTGCCGCCATTGTTTCACGGATTGGCTTTCCGTTATCTAACGTTTCGAGCTGTGCGAGCTCTTCTTTATGCTCTTCCATTAAATCAGCGAGCTTGTACATAAGACGGCTGCGTTCAGCAGTGCTCATGCGTGACCAAGGACCTTCATCGAAAGCCATTCGAGCAGCTACCACAGCTTTATGAATGTCTTCGCGACCAGCTTCAGCAACGATAGCGAGTGTTTCACCAGTTGCTGGGTTAGGAGTTTTAAATGTTTTTCCGGAAGCGCTTTCAATGAACGCTCCGTTCACATATAGTTTCTTTGTGCCTTGAAGAAATTTCTCTACCTTTTCATGAAGATTTACAGCTAGTTGACTCATTGTATAACCCCCTTGAAAATATAATTTAAACGCAGTACGAGACGGCGTTTATTCCGAAATCAAGGATGTGGGAACTAGATGAAAAGCCTCTACTTAAAATCATAAATAAAAAATGCTGAAAATTCAAATTTCATTTTCGTTACAATTGTAAAAAATATGTAATGAAACATTGTATTCTATATAATTACAAAAAATCCTGCGCGTTTTTGTTTTCTAGTAGGAAAAACTAGAAAAACAGTGGTACAATTATACATCGTGAGAGGAGGGGGAAAATGAAGAATTATCATGATGATCCGCGCTTTCGAGTTGCCCATAGAGAAGCGTTAATTGGTCTTGGATTAGCTATTATTAATTTTATAATATGGTATGGATTTGCTTATGGGCTTGGAAGTAAGGATCCGAGTGAATATACATATGTATTAGGTTTTCCAGCATGGTTTTTTTATAGCTGTATCGTTGGATTTATCGTAATGGTTATTTTGCTTATTTTAGTTGTTCGTTTTTTATTTCAAGATATTTCACTCGATGAGGAAGAAAAAAGTGAGGAATGATAGATGAATTGGTATGTAATAATCCCAATGATAATTTCTTTTATCGTTGTGTTTTTAATTGGTGTATATGCATCAAGACGTGTACAAGCAACCGCTAATAATAAATTTTTACAAGAATATTTTCTTGGTGGGCGTGAACTTGGTGGCTTATTATTAGCTATGACGATGATTGCTACGTACGGTAGTGCAAGTAGCTTTATCGGCGGGCCTGGTATTGCTTACAATATGGGTCTTGGATGGGTGCTGTTATCAGCGATTCAAGTTGTAACAGGATATATCGTTTTAACGGTTATTGGTAAAAAGTTTGCTATTATCGCTAGAAAGATGGAAGCAATTACGCTTATTGATTATTTAAAGGGCAGATACAATAATAAAGCGGTAGTTGTTCTTTCTGCGTTATGTATTATAATCTTTTTGTTCTCAGCAACAGTAGCCCAGTGGGTTGGCGGCGGACGATTAATTGAGTCGCTAACAGGACTTTCCTACACAACGGCACTATTTTTATTTACATTTTCTGTACTTGTGTATGTGTTAATTGGTGGATTTCGTGCAGTCGCTTTATCAGATACGTTATTAGGAATCATTATGTTAGTCGGAACAACAATCATTTTAATTGCTACTGTCATTGCTGGTGGCGGAGTTGAAAAGATTATGCAGGAACTTATTCAAATTAATCCGAATCTAATAACACCGTTCGGAGCGGATGGAAGTTTAACGAAATCATATGTCACATCATTTTGGATTTTAATTGGGATTGGTGTCGTTGGATTACCGCAAATTAGTGTGCGTGCTATGTCTTATAAAAATTCAAAAGCTATGCACCAAGCATTAATCATTGGAACGGTTGTCGTCGGTACAATTATGATTGGTATGCATTTAACTGGTGTGTTTGCAAGAGTAGTCCTTCCAGGCATAACGGTACCAGATAAAGTAATGCCGCTACTCGCAATGGAAGTGTTGCCACCTTGGTTAGCTGGAGTTTTCTTAGCTGCACCAATGGCAGCGATAATGTCTACTGTGAACTCATTATTATTACTTGTAAGTTCGTCAATTATTAAAGATATATATGTGAACTACATAAATAAAGATGCCGCGGATAGTACGATAAAGAAAGGTAGCCTATTGATTACTGGTATCGTAGGATTACTCGTATATGCTGCCGCTATTAAGCCACCAGACTTTTTAATTTGGTTAAATTTATTTTCTTTCGGTGGTTTAGAAGCAGCGTTCATTTGGCCGATTGTGTTAGGTCTATATTGGAAAAAAGGAAATGCAACTGGAGCTCTCGCATCTATTTTAGTTGGAGTAGGTTCCTATATGTTTATTCACCTTTGCTACCCTAATCCATTCGGTATACATACAGTTGTTTTCCCGATTTGCTTTGCATTTATCTCTTATATAATTGGTAGTATGGTTACGATGAAAAAAGTAGCATAAAAATATAGAAAAACGTAGGAACTTCTAATATGAAGTTCCTACGTTTTTTGTTTATACAAAATTTATCTTTTTCATTCTGTATTCCGTCATGTATTCATAAAGTAATAACAATTGATGGGATGGAGTTGAGGTCTATGAAAAAAATATTATTTTTAGGAGACCCAGGAATTGATGACTCTTTAGCAATTATGTATGGATTATTGCATCCTGATATTGATATTGTTGGAGTAGTAACGGGATATGGGAATGTAACGCAGGAAAAGGCGACGAGTAATGCGGCGTATTTATTGCAAATGGCGGGCCGGGAAGATATACCTGTTATTAATGGAGCGAAAATTCCTTTATCTGGGGAGTTTGTAACATATTATCCGGAAATTCACGGAGCAGATGGCTTAGGACCTATTAAGCCTCCTAAAACTTTTTCTCCCAATATTAAACCTTTTTGTGCATTTTTCGATATCATTGAAAAATATAAAGGAGAACTAATCATTGTTGATGCCGGCAGATCAACAACATTAGCGACGGCCTTTATTTTAGAAAAACCAATGATGAAGTATGTGAAAGAATATTATATAATGGGCGGAGCTTTTTTAATGCCCGGAAATGTTACACCAGTCGCGGAAGCCAATTTTCATGGTGACCCAATTGCATCACAATTAGTTATGCAAAATGCAAAAAATGTGACATTAATACCGCTTAACGTTACATCAGAAGCGATTATTACACCGGAGATGGTGAAATACATTACGAAACATTCTAAAACGAATTTCAAGAAATTAATAGAACCGATTTTCAATTATTATTATAAAGCTTATAAAAATCTGAATCCTAAAATAACAGGGAGCCCAGTGCATGATGTAGTAACGATGATGGTAGCGGCAAATCCATCTATTTTAGATTACGTGTATCGTCGTGTTGATGTAGATACGGTTGGAGTTGCGAAAGGGGAAAGTATCGCTGATTTTCGCCCGCAACCTGAAGCAAAAGCGTTGAAAAATTGGGTTAAAATTGGCTGGTCTTTACATTATAAAAAGTTTCTAGAGGATTTTGTGAAAATTATGACGTAGACATAATAGTAGCATACAAGTTAAAATAATGGAGATGATTGTTTAAATAATCATCTCCATTATTTTGTTTTTAAGAGATAAATAGAGAAGAGTTACACAATAGGAGAGGAATTTTACTTGAAAAAAACTATAGTATGCGCAGTGATTGTGGGTATTTTCGTTTTGCTGATATCAGGTAACTTTTTAGTGAAAAAAGTGTGGAGTTCAAATAATGATGATGCGCAGTACATAGCATCCTTTATTGAAGAACATAAAGATGAAAAGAATAGTGCACTTTTAATAAAAAGAAATGATAAAGTCGTGTATTCTGTAAATCCGGATGTTGTATTGCCAGTTGCTAGTACGATGAAGTTAATTGTGGCGCTTGAATATACGAAACAAGTTACAGAGGGGAAAATCGATCCGTCTAGTTTCGTTTCAATTAATGATGTGAATCGTTATTATGTGCCGGGTACAGATGGTGGTGCACAAGATAGATGGCAAAATTATTTGCAAAAAAAAGAAAAGATAACTGAAGGAGCGGTTTCTTTAGAAGAAGTTGCAAAAGGAATGGTTAAGTTTAGTTCTAATGCAAATACTGAATATTTAATGGAGGTATTAGGATTAGACAATATTAATCGGAATTTACAAAGTTTAGCACTTCCTGCACATCAACCGCTATTTCCGATTGTTTCATCTTTATACATTCCGGGATATTTGCATAAAGAATTACATGTTCCAAAATATAAAATAGAGAAAAAGTTAAAAGAAATGTCTCAAGAGCAATATCGTGAATATGCTATGATTATTCATGAACGCTTAAAAAAGAAGGGACCATTATTACAGAAGGAAATTCCTCTGTATTTAGAGGAACGTTACGACAAAATTTGGTCGGATAGATTGCCAGCTGCTTCCGCTAACGATTATATGGTACTGCTTCAAAAGGCAAATCATCAAGGTGGTCTTACAGAAGCGGAAGAAAAAGTGTGGGCGAATATCGTTGAAACAGATATGAGCGCAAAGAAATATCGTAAAACATTCAGGCATGCTGGACAAAAGAATGGTTATACACCATGGACGGTAACAAAAGCAGTTTATGCAATGGATAAACGCGGAAACTGTACAGAAATTGTTTTCTTGGCAAATAATTTAAATGAAGATGACAGTGCTGAAATACGTAAACATTTAGCAAATCTACACTTTCAAGTGTTGCAAAGTGATAAGTATGATGCGACTTTTATTAAATAAACTCGGTGCTATGAGCGCCGAGTTTATTTTTATGTACAAGCACTTTTTCACCATCCTTGGGTATGATGGGTAGTAACACTTAGGCGAAAGGGGAAAAGGTGATGAAACAGAGTAAAGAAGAGTTTATTAAGAATGAAGGCGCTGATTTCCCTGGGAAAACATATGTAGATTGTGTATTACAGCACGTATTTAATTTTCAGCGTAATTATTTATTAAAAGATATGTTTCAAGTGCATAGGGCACATATTACTATGTTAACTGAAGAGAAGCTAATGAAAAGAGAAGAAGCGAAAGTTATATTAATCGCACTTAAAAAAGTAGAGGGGATTCCAAAGGAGAAGTTGCTATATACAGAGCAACATGAAGATCTTTTTTTCTTAGTTGAACATTTGCTTTCTCAAGAAGCAAAGTGTGAATTTGTAAGTAATATGCATATCGGTAGAAGTAGAAATGATATGGGTGTAACGATGTATCGCATGAGTTTACGGCAATTTGTATTGCGGTTAATGGAACATCATTTATTGCTGCAAGAAAGTATGCTCGAGCTCGCCGGTGAACATATGGAAACAATTATGCCCGCGTATACACATACACAACCGGCGCAACCGACAACATTTGGTCATTATGTTTTGGCAATTTATGATACGATGCAACGAGACTTAGAAAGAATGAAAAAAGCGTATCATCTTTTAAATCATTCTCCAATGGGGGCAGCTGCCCTTTCTACAACAAGCTTCCCAATTAAGAGAAAACGAGTGGCACAGTTACTTGGGTTTACAAATGTAATTGAGAACTCATATGATGCTGTTGCTGGAGCAGATTATTTATTAGAAGTTAGCTCGTTACTAATGGTTATTATGACGAATACGAGTAGATGGATTCATGATTTTTTACTATTAGCGACGAAAGAATATGATGGGATTACTGTAGCGAAGCCATATGTGCAAATAAGTAGTATTATGCCGCAAAAACGAAATCCTGTTTCAATAGAACATGCCCGTGCTATTACGAGTAGTGCTTTAGGGGAAGCATTTACTGTATTTCAAATGATTCATAATACACCATTTGGCGATATTGTCGATACGGAGGATGACTTGCAGCCGTATTTATATAAAGGGATCGAAAAGGCGATTCGTGTTTTTTGTATGATGAACGCAGTTATTCGAACGATGAAAGTAGAAGAGGAAACGTTAAAAAGTCGTTCATATAAACACGCGATTACGATTACAGATTTCGCAGATGTTTTAACAAAAAACTATGAAATACCATTTCGGCATGCACATCATGCAGCAAGTGTGATTGCGAATATGTCATTGGAGCAGAAAAAGGAGTTACATGAATTAAATTTCAAAGACATAAATGTATACTTACAAGAAAATTTGAAATTAAATTTATTAGAAGAAGAGTGGAAAGAAATTATATCACCAGAAGCTTTTATTCAAAAAAGAAATGTATATGGTGGACCGAGTAAAAAAGAGATGGAGCGTATGATTAAAAATCGAAAAGAGTCATTTCAAAAAGAAGAAGAGGTATTTGAAAAGGAAAAACAAAGAATTTTACAAGCTGAAAATGATTTGAATACGTTAGCTTCGAACATTATTAAATCGTAAAAGAAGGATTTAATGAATTAATCGCCAATACTTAATGAAACTATAAATAGAGAGAAGAGATTGTCGATGATTCAATTACATGTATATGAAGAGATTCTTAATTTTACAGAAGAGGTTAAACCATTTTTAGAGAAGAATGAGCAGGAAAATAATCTCATATTAGGTGTATTACAAATGGTCCAGGAGCCGATATTTATAGGAGTAGCAAAACAAGAGGAAGAAATTGCAGCTGTATTTCTTCAAACAGAAGAAAAGAAACAAATAATTGTTGCTACGTCTGAGATTTCGGCAGTAGCTATTAAGGAACTTGCAAAAGAGTTAACGAAAGTATATCCACATATTCCTGGATTGATTGGTAATAAAAAAATCGTACAGAAATTAGCGGAAGAGATTGCAGTGTTAGAGAATAAGAAAACTAATGTTGCAATGGAGCAAGGTATATATGAATTAAAACAAGTAAAGAAAAAGTGGAACGGAGATGGAATCTTTCGAGAAGTAAGTAGTGATGAGCTAACATTAATAGAGCAGTGGATATATCAATTTTGCGAAGATGTGAAGCTTCCTACTACGAAAGAAGAAGCGAAACAAACTGCTCATACATTAATTACTAATCATCGTCTATTTGGTTTGGAAGTAGACGGGAAGATTGTTTCTGTAGCTGCAAAAACGAGACCGACTACAAACAATATAACAGTTAATTTCGTATATACACCGAAAGAAGCTCGGAAAAAAGGGTACGCATCTAGTTGTGTCGCTGCACTTAGTCAACGTATGTTAGATGAAGGCTACAAAACAACGACATTATATACGGACCTGGCAAATCCAACATCAAATAAAATTTATCAAGAAATTGGTTATGAGAAGATTATGGAGTCTGTACTTATATTTTTAGAGAAATAGAATGAAAAGGCACGCTATTATAGCGTGCCTCTTTGTTATTCATCAATTCGAATAACTTCGCCTTGCGGAAAGTCTTCAGTCTCTAATAAGTTACGAATAGCTTTCGCAACATATTCAGGTGACAGTAGCTTTCCTTCTTCTTTTAATGCGGTGAATCGATCTAAGTTAATAAAGTCTTCCTTATTTGTTTCACGAATTTGTGCTTGCATATTTGTATCAACAACACCGGGTGCGAAAGCGACAGTTTTTACAGGATATTCTTTCTCCACTTCTTCAGTAGCTACGCACTGTGTAAACATATTTACACCGGCTTTCGTTGTACAATAAGCTCCCCATCCGAAATAAGGATTTTTTCCTGCTCCAGATGAAATATTTATAATGCGTTTATCTACTTTCCAGTCTTTCGTATGTTTCATGAAAGTGGAAGTAAGGATCATCGGTGCGATTAAATTAATATGAACGTTCGTAATGAATTGTTCACTTTCTGATTTTTCGATGGGTTTTATTGGTGCAACTGTGCCTGCATTATTAATTAAATGAATCGATGAGACATTGTCTTTTTGAATAGATGAAAAGATTTCGTTAAAATGAGTTTCTAAATTATGTACATCTTGAAGATCTATGGAATGGAAAATATAATTGCTGTCGTTTTGCTCTGCGAGTTTTGCAAGCTGTTTATTTTCTCTCCTAGAAATAGAGATAACGGTTGTATTTTCTTCTAACAATTGCACGGCGATTGCCTCACCTAAACCTTGTGAAGTTCCTGTTACGATAACGTAGCGCATAGTGTAGCAAACTCCTCTCATATGTGTGGAATTTTGTTGGACAACGTACATTATATAGTTTGTCTACATTTTATAGTATAGAGCACTTTTTACTATAAATGAAATGAGATGATTGTGTGCCTTTTATGAATCGTTTTACAACAACAGTAACTGGTGCCGTCACGTTCACTGGGAACACGTTGGGACTAAGTCCTACATCACCTGCACCAAACAATAACTTCGGCACGATTGATGTGTTTACAACGATAAATACATCGCTTCAAGTACCTGGATTCCCGGCAGGAACAACGAATGACTGGCCATTAAATTCTTCAAGTGCAATTTTGAACCTTCCAGCAGGGAGTAGTGTTTTATACGCAGAACTAGTATGGGCCGGCACATACCGGACCGATACAGAGGATGTTACAGCATTTTTAAATGATAATATTTCATTTACAACACCAGCAGGAACATTTTCTGTTGCACCAGATCCTGCAACTGCGCAGCAAGGTTCGGTAGGAAACCAGTTTTATTATGCTCGCTCTGCTAATGTAACGAATCTTGTAAGTGCAGGTGGGGCAGGCACATATACAACAGGTGCCGTGCCAGCTGCAAGAACTTCAGCTGATCCAACAATCAGTCGTTCAGCTGGCTGGACGCTTGAGGTAGTTTATCAAAATGCAAGTTTACCACTTCGGAATTTGTCAGTATATGCAGGTCAAGAAATTATCGATGCTTCATCCCCGCCAGTTGATGCTACTATTTCAGGGTTTGCTACTCCGGCAACAGGAGCTGTTACAGGAAGAGTGCTCGTAACTGCTCAAGAAGGTGATTCTAACATTGTTGGAGATCAGCTTCGCTTTGGACCGAATGCAAATGCTACAGTTGCATTATTCGGTCCGAGAAACCCCGCGAATAATTTCTTTCAATCACAAATTTGTAATGATAGTGGCAATCTAGATACGAGCGGCACATTTGGAGATTTGAATCAGCCGTTAGGAATCGCTTTAGCGGTCCGAAGACAAGGGTGGGATATTACGAATGTAGATGCCTCATCTTCTTTAGTAAACAATCAGACGTCAGCAACTGTTCGCTTTGTCACAAATGGAGATGGATACGCTGCAGCTGGTTTTGGTGTTCAAATTGATGCGACAGGTCCAATCATTAATCCTGTTAAATCGGTTAATAGAACAGTTGCAGGGGTAGGGGATACTCTCACCTATACGATTACGGTCCCGAACACAGGAACAGGAAGTGCAGAAAACGTTGTATTACAAGACAGTATTCCGAATGGAACGACGTTTATAGCAGGCAGTGTTACAGTAGGTGGAGTAACTCAGCCGAGCGCCAATCCAGCTAGTGGAATTAATTTAGGAACGATACCGAATAACACGCAAAGAGTTGTTACATTTCAAGTGAGAGTTACGTCATTCCCGAATCCGAATCCAATTTTAAATCGTGCAATGGTGTCATACCAATTCCGTCCTTTTGTTGGAAGTCCTCCTATCACAAGTACAGCTTCTTCAAATACAGTACAGACGACGGTAAATCGCGCAAATGTAAGTTTGCAAAAATCTGTAGATTTACAGACGGCAACACTTAATGATGTATTAACGTACACAGTTAATGTGACGAATAATGGGAATGTCGCTGCAAATAATGTGATTTTTGTTGATAGTATACCCGCAGGAACAACATTTGTCGCAAATAGTGTTACGGTAAATGGAGTAGCACGTCCAGGAGCGAATCCATCAAGTAGTATTAATCTTGGAAGTATTAATGCTTCACAAACGACTGTAGTGCGCTTTCAAGTTCGAGTAACATCTAATCCTCTTGTAAATCCAATTCCGAACCGTGCAAGTGTGACATTTAACTTTACTCCAGTGCCTGGCCAACAACCAATTTCAGGTCAAGCGACAAGTAATACTGTATTTACTACTATTAATATAGCTGATATAAGAACGAGAAAAACAGTGGATAGAGCTTTTGCGACAGTTAATGACGTTCTTACGTACACCGTTACAATTGAAAATACAGGAAATGTACTTGCGACAAATGTTATTTTTCAAGATCCGATCCCAACTGGAACGACTTTTATTCCAAATAGTGTGACTGTAGATGGGGTTTCACAGCCTGGAGCAAATCCTGCGACTGGGTTTACAGTAGCGAATATATCTCCAGGTGGAAGTAGGACAGTGACTTTTCAAGTACGAGTCACATCTACGCCATCGGGAGGGACGATTGCGAATCGTGGAAATGTATCGGCTAATTTCGTCGTTATTCCGAATCAGCCGCCAGTAACGATTAATAGACAAACGAATACAGTTGTAACACAAGTTAATACAGGTGGTTTAAATGTAATAAAGGAAGTGAATACAACGCAAGCGGCAGTAGGGGACACTTTAACATACACGATTGCCGTCCAAAATACAGGAAACGTTCCGTTAACAAATGTGTTTTTCCAAGACACTATTTCTTCCGCTGTTTCATTTGTTGCAAATACTGTAACGATTAATGGAGTACCGCAAAGTGGATTGAATCCGAATACAGGATTTTCTCTTCCAAATATTCCTGCGGCTCAAACCGTTGTAGTCACATTTGACGTATTAATTGTACAGGATCCAGAAAATGAAGATATTTTAAATCAAGCAAATGTAACAGCAAGTTTTCAAGTGAATCCGAGCGAACCGCCAGTAACAATCAATGTTCCTAGTAACATTGTGAATACAACTGTACAATCAGGGAATTTTGAAGTTGTGAAAGCAGTGAATACGGATGTTGCAACGGTAGGGGATGTTTTAGTATATACAATCGAAGTCATAAATGCAGGTAGTGTACCAGCTACAAATGTATTTTTCCAAGATTCAATTCCACAAGGGACATTATTTATTGAAAACAGTGTATTTGTTAATGGTGTTTTACAAGAAGGGGCAGATCCAGAACTTGGATTCCCATTAAATAATTTGCCTACTGGCGCGAGTGTAATTGTTACGTTTGAAGTATTAATTGATGAAATTCCCCAAGGAAATAATGTTGTAAATAATGCGAATGTAACTGGAGATTTCCTTGTAAATCCAACAGAGCCACCGATTACTGTAACAATACCAAGTAATACTGTTATGACAGTCGTGAATTCTTCAGGGTTAAATGTAATGAAAAGTGTAAGCGCTACTGAAGCAGGTGTAGGAGATACGTTAACGTATACAGTTCGTATACAAAATAGTGGAACAGTAGCAGCAACAAATGTATCATTCCTCGATCCTATTCCATCTGGAACAACGTTTGTAGCAAATAGTGTAACAATAAACGGGATATCTCAACCCGGTTTAAACCCAACAACGGGATTTCCACTTGCTAATATTCCAGTAGGAGGGATGGTAACAGTTACTTTTCAAGTGACGATCACGAGTGTACCACCAAATAGAGTTCTTCCGAATAATGCGAATGTAACTGCGGATTTCCAAGTAAGTCCTCTCCAGCCACCAATTACAATTGTAACGATTAGTAATATTGTTGTGACGCGAGTGAATGTAGGATCACTTAATGTAATGAAGAGTGTAAATACACCACAAGCAGGAGTAGGAGATACGTTAACGTATACGATTCTTATTCAAAATACAGGAACTGTTCCTGCAACGAATATTATTTTTCAGGATCCAATTCCGTCTGGTACTGCGTTTGTAGCAAATAGTGTGACAATAAACGGAGTCGTACAGCAAGGCGCGGATCCTATGGCAGGTTTCCCAGTACCAAATATTCCGGTCGGGCAAACGGCTACGATTACGTTTCAAGTTACAGTGACAAGCGTTCCGAGCGGTGGAAATATAAGAAACCAATCGAACGTTACTGCAAGTTTTCTTATAAATCCGGCAGGACCTCCTATAACGACTGTTACGAATAGTAATTTTGTAGTGACACAGGTAAATACGGCACAGTTAAATATACAAAAATCTTCATCTGTACAACAAGCTGCACTTGGAGAAACTTACACGTATTCTGTTGTCATTAGAAATAATGGAACGGTAACAGCGATGAATGTTTCTTTCCTTGATCCAATTGCTCCAGAAACAACATTTGTAGCAAATAGTGTAGTAATAAATGGAACACCTCAACCTGGATTTGATCCAAATATAGGTTTTACGCTTCCTAATATTGCTGCTGGAACATCATTGACTGTAACGTTCCAAGTAACAGTAGTTGCGCCATCCACGCGCGGAGCCGTACTAAACACCGCATCTGCAACAGCCACTTTTTTATTAAATCCTTTACAGCCCCCTGTAACAACGACGAATACAAGTAATACGACAGTAGTTACGATACCGTTACCTCCTCCTGGTGAAGTAACAGCAACAAAAACAGTTGACGTTGCAACTGGAGCGGTTGGGGATGTATTAACGTATACCGTGCTAATTTCAAACGTAGGAATTATACCTGTTACAGATGTGTTCTTCCAAGATGTCATACCAGAAGGAACGACATTTGTAGAAGATAGTGTAACGATAGGTGGGGTGCAGCAACTTGGTTTAAATCCAGAAATAGGATTTACAGTTACCCCATTATTAATTAATGGTGGAAGTATTGAGGTAACGTTCCAAGTGACGATTACAGAAATTCCAGATAATGAAGTCATATTAAATGATGCAGACGTTACATTTACTTCACAACCAAATCCTCAGGAACCACCGATTACGGAAACGATATTAACGAATTTAGTCGTTACGACAATTAATATAGCTTCGATTTTCCCATTAAAATTAGTAGATAAAGAAGTAGCCACTGTAGGAGAAATTTTAACGTATGATGTATTAATCTTTAATTTCGGCACAGTGGCAGCGACCAATGTTGAATTTATCGATACTACTTCCGCCGGTGTAGCATTTGTACCGGGAAGTGTGAGCATAAACGGGGTGCCGGCACCAGGATTAGATCCGTTCATAGGCTTTACAGTTCCAGATATACCTGTAGATGATTTTGTACTTGTCACATACCAAGAGATGGTAACGAGCATACCTCAAGGTGGAACAGTAGTTAACTTTGTGGATGTTACGGCTACATTTGCTGTAAGTGAAACAGAGCCGCCTATAACTGAAACAACGACAAGTAACACGACATTAACGAAAATAAATGAATCTGGTTTGAATGTTTTAAAATCAGTAAGTCAGCCGGTTGTTGCAGTAGGAGATACAATCACATATACAACAGTAGTTCAAAATACGGGAACGGTGACAGCGACGAATGTTCAATATAGTGATGTATTACCTTCCTCTATAACATTCATACCGAACAGTGTAACGATAGACGGTGTGTTACAACCTGGATTCAATCCTAATAATGGATTCTCGCTTCCAGATATAAATCCAGGGGAAAGTGTAGAAGTCACATTCCAAGTAACAGTTGTCAGTGTTCCATCAAATGGAACGATTGCCAATACGGCAAATGTGACTGGAAGCTTTATATTAGTACCAGGAGAACCACCAGTTATAGTAAACCAACCAAGCAATACAACACTCACAACTGTAAATAGAGGACGATTTAATGTTATAAAACAGGTGAACAGGGCTGCGACTCTCGTTGGCGATGTATTAACGTATACAGTGCAAATAACGAATACGGGAACAGTAACAGCTAACAATGTTCAGTTTATTGATACGATTTCAGCAGGAGCGTCACTTGTCCCAAATAGTGTAACGGTAAATGGAACTCCGCAACCTGGTTTGAATCCGATTACTGGGTTTGGAATTGGCGATATACTTGTTGGCAATACGACTATAGTGACGTTCCAAGCGACAGTGACAAATATTCCATCTTCAGGAACGATAACGAATGTTGCAAATATAACAGGAAGTTTTACTTTAGTACCAGGAGAACCACCAGTTGTAGTAACAGAGCCGAGTAATACGACAATAACAAGGGTAAATAGAGGGCGATTCAATGTTATAAAAACTGTCAACAAACAGGCGACACGATTAGGAGATACGTTAACGTATAGTGTGCAAGTTACAAATACAGGAACGGTAACAGCGACAAATGTGCAATTTATTGACGTTCCATCACCTAGTTTAGAATTCGTTCCAGGGAGTGTACAGATAAATGGGATTCCGCAAGTAGGTTTAGATCCTTTTGTAGGCTTTTCATTACCGGATCTCCCAGTAGGAGCTAGTGTACTCATAACGTTTAAAGTAACTGTAATCTCAATCCCGCCTTCTAATAGCATTATGAATTCGGCGAGTGTAACGGGTAGTTTTGAACTTATTCCAGGAGAACCACCGTTTACAATTACGAGTTCGAGTAATACGACAGTAACTCCAGTAAATAGAGGTAGTTTAGATATGCTAAAAGAAGTAGATCATCCAATTGTTGGAGTAGGAGAAACGGTAACGTATACTGTTCGTATATTAAATACTGGTACGGCTGATGCGATGAATGTTCAATTTATAGACGTGTTATCTCAGGAAGCTGATTTTGTCCCAAATAGTGTAACGATAAATGGAATACCACAGCCGGGGTTAAATCCACAGATTGGATTTACGATACCAGATATCCCAGTCGGTGAAACGGCGATTGTAACATATGAAGCTACAATTACAAGTTTTCCTGATGGTAGTACGGTAGTGAACGTTGCTGGAGCGTTAGCTGAGTATATTTTAGTACCAGGAGAGCCGCCAGTTACAGTAATGGACACGAGTAATACTGTGATTGTAACGGTAAATACTGCAATTTTATTTGTTGCAAAAGGAGCAAACTTTGAAGTAGCGATGGTAGGAGATGTTGTCACTTACGGAATTGCTGTTATAAATGATAGTACAGTTCCTGTGACGAATATTGCTTTAACGGATATCATTGATCCGAATACGTTATTTATAAATGGCACGGTAACAGTAAATGATGTACCTTTTCCATTTGCTAATCCGAATACTGGTATTCCGTTAGGTGATTTTCAACCAAATGATGCAGCAATTATTAATTTCCAAGTTGTAATAACAGGAGGGCAAATAAATAACTTAGTTACAAATACAGCGACAGCGAGTGGGTTTGCAACTGTGAATCCAAATGAACCGCCTGTAGTAGTTGAAGGCGATAGCAATACAGTTGTTATCCCGTTTATTCCTCAGAATGTTTCAACGACTGTTGTAAAAGTGACAGATCATCAAACAGCAACAATTGGAGATGTTATTACGTTTACGACAGTTATTACAAATACGGGAGATACAGCGATACAAAATATTCGTTTTCAAGATATGTTAGATAGTAGTGTTCAATTTGTTCCTGGAAGTGTAACTGTTGATAATACGCCAGTGCCAAATGTAAGCCCAGTATCAGGGTTTCTTATAGGAAGTTTAAATCCAGGTGAAGCACGGACAGTTTCGTTCCAAGTAACAGTTCAGAGTGCACCAAGTGGTTCAGGAAATTATATTAATCAAGCGAGTATTCGCTTCGAACATCAAGTAGGCACAGTATTGCCACCTGTTACACAAATAATAGATAGTAACATAGTTGTCATTCCATTCGTTCCAACGATAGAACAAATTTGTGAAACAAACTTTAATTGTTTAGACAAAATTCCATTTCACTGTTCTCCGTGTAATCAGTTGCGAATAAATAAAAAATAAACACAAAAAGAGCATCCTGAAAGAATAGGATGCTCTTTTTGTTTAGATCAAGTAGCTTCTTCTTCGGGAGAAGTGAAAAATTCGTTGACTTTGTTGGAGAGTAGAAATGGAATAGCTCCTTTTATAACGGAAATGTCCCAGTCCCACCATGCAAGGTTTTCTAGTTTTTCAATGATTTCTTGCGGGAAACGATATCGAACTAGTTTGGCAGGATTACCAGCGACGATTGCATATGGAGGTACGTCTTTTGTAACAACACTCTTGGCCCCGATAATGGCCCCGTTACCAAATGTGTGCTCCTTCTTCGAAGAGGACATTAAATGGATAAGTTGTTATCCAATCAGCACGATGTTCACCGCCAAGTACGAAAACGACTTCTTCTCCTAATGAACAAAACTTACCTATTTTTAATTTTGTTTCATCATTCCAAGAAAAAATAATAGGGCCTACTTTACTGTAAGTATAATCACCGATATCATATTTATTATATTCAGGTTTTTGATTTAAATATAACATACCAATTTTAACATCCTCTCTAAAGAAAGTAATGGATATGGAACATTATATGCAAGGTGAAGTAAGGCGAACTATGTTGTATGAAATGGTAATGTGCAAAAATGTTAGTAGGCAAGATGAATAAAAGGGAGTGAAATGTATGAGATACGAAATGGGATTATATAATAAACCTTTTCAGTCGATTCAATTAGGAAAAAAAGTATATGAAGTACGCTTATACGATAAAAAACGTCAACTTATAAAACAAGACGATGAAATTGTATTTACGAACCTTACGACAGCAGAAACGATGGCTGTAAAAGTAACGGAGATAAAACGATACGAAAGCTTTAAAGCAATGTACGAACAAATTGATAAAAAATTATTTGATTGTGAAGAACTTAGTGTAAAAGAAATGTTAGAAAGTACATACGGAATATATACGAAAGAACAAGAAAAAGAATGGGGAACAGTTGCGATTGGTGTTGAGGTAATAAAGTGAGAAGAAATCGCGGTGTAGCTATAATTATACAAGGTGGTAAAATCGCTCTTATAAAACGTGTTCGAGAAGGTGAGATGTATTTTGTTTTTCCAGGCGGGGGAATTGAAGAAGGAGAAACGCCTGAAGAAGCAACGAAGCGAGAGGTTTATGAAGAATTAGGGGTACATATACAAGTGGAGCATCTGATTACAAAGGTGGAGTATAAAGGTACGGAGTATTATTATAATGCCCATATTATAGGTGGAGTTTTCGGAAGTGGTAAAGGCGAGGAGTTCGAGCTGAAAGATAGAGGGAGTTATATTCCTTTATGGATGCCGGTAAATGAGTTGCCAAATTTAAATGTAAAACCTTATGATGTGGCCAAATGTGTATTTGATTATTATGGAATATAAGGTCTGACAACATACAAAAAAAAACATTGACATAGCCTTCTGATTTAAGTATTGTATTCGAGTATGTTTATAATCAGGAGGTTTATATGAGCAATCAAACTACTACACATCATGTGAAAATGACAACAGCAGATCCATCTGGAATCGGTCTATTTGGATTAGCGATGGTAACACTTGTAGCATCATCTCAAAAGTTAGGCTTAACAGATGGCGTTTCACTTGTATTACCATGGGCAATCTTTTTAGGAGGATTTGCACAAATCTTTGCATGCATTCACGATGCAAAGCATAACAATACGTTTGGTACAACAGCATTTGGTGCGTACGGCCTATTTTGGTTAGGTGTTGGAATGACTTGGTTAATTCAACTTGGAGTATTTGGCGAAAAATTAGCCCAAACTGCAGATTCAAAACAGCTCGGTGTAGCCTTTATCGGATACTTGATTTTCACGATCTTTATGACAATTGGTGCAATGGAAACACATAAAGTATTATTTATGATTTTCGTCCTTATTGATTTCTTATTTATCGGTCTTTCATTAAGTACTTTAGGTGTTATGCCGCACGCAATGCATAATTTAGCAGCGTATTCTGAACTATGTATTTCATTATTATCTTTCTATGGTTCAGCAGCAGCTGTGTTAAATACACACTTCGGAAAAGTTGTATTACCAGTTGGAAAACCCTTTGGTATTTTTAAAAAGTAATAAAAAAGAACAGATGATTGTATAGTCATCTGTTCTTTTTTTTTATGGAATAAAATAAAATAGCAAAAAATATAATTGAAATTGATTCTCATTATTAATATAATGAGAATGAGAATCATTTATTGTAAGAGGGGGATGCCAAAGTGGCGAAAATTTTAATAGCGTATGCAAGTATGTCAGGGAATACAGAGAGTATTGCTGATTTAATTAAAGTAAGTTTAGATGCCTTTGATCATGAAGTAGTATTACAAGAGATGGAAGGTATGGATGCTGAAGAATTATTAGCTTATGATGGAATCATTTTAGGATCTTATACGTGGGGTGATGGTGAATTACCATTTGAAGCGGAAGATTTCCATGATGAGTTAGAAAATATAGATTTGACGGGTAAAAAAGTGGCTGTTTTTGGATCAGGTGATACGGCGTATGAACTGTTTTGTGAAGCGGTAACGATATTTGAAGAACGTCTTGTAAAATGCGGGGCAGAACTTGTACAAGAAGGATTGAAAATTGAATTAGCTCCAGAAGATAAAGAAGACGTTGAAAAATGCAGTGATTTTGCAATTGCTTTTGCCGAGAAGTTCTAGGAACGGGAGTGTCAACGTGGAAACAATGTTAAGTGCAACTGCTATTACAAAGTTAAGAGATGGAAAGCTTTTGTTAGCTACTACATATAATGGTTTATTCATTGAAAAAGATGGAGAATGGAAACAGGCTTTAACTGGTTTCCAAAAACGAATTCGAGATTTACATAGTGAAGGTAACGTAGTTTACGGAGTAGGAGACGAAGGAGTTTTTATTCGTAGTATGAATGGTGGAGAAACGTGGACGATCCAGCGCTTTCCAACGAAAGCAACGAGCTGGAATGTATGTAGTAATGAGAATGGAACAGTAATTGCTCATGGAGATAAAACACTGTATCATTCTAATAATTTTGGTTCCACATGGGAGACTATTCAGCCATTTCTTAATTACGGTAGTGAGGCACCATCTATTCGATCATTATTTTTATATAAACATTACTTATTTATCGGTACGAAAATACATACTAAATATGGTGGTGTTTGGCTTTTTGATTTAGAGACACGTAAATTAAAAAGGATTAAAATAGCGATGAATCAGATGATTTCTGCGTTGACTATACATAATTCCTATTTAGTAGCGGCAAGTGGATCGTGCAAGGGGATTAGCGGAAATATTTCTTTTTGCAGAATAAATGAGAGTATCGAAAGTGATAAAATAGGTTGGCATACATGTCAAAGTGAACAAAAAGCGAGTAGTTATTTAGATTTAAGTGTGGATCAACATGTGTTATATACAACGTCAACGCAAAATAAGGCGGGAATTAGCACTGTTTGCCGTGTGCTTCTTGAAGAAGGAATTGTTACAGTATGTGATTCGGTTAAAGGGCATGGTTGGCGCATTGTTAATGAAAAAGAAGGCTATGTTGTAGCTGGATCAGGTGAATTAAAAACGATGCAGTGGAAAAAAAAAGCTGTATAACTTTAAAAAAACTTTACTTTTATTATATTGGTATGATATAGTTACTTTAAACCATTTTACTTTTAATAATATAGAGATTTAAATGAGCTGTAACTTCCGAGGAGGATAGCAATGTTAAATCTCCTCTGGGGTTGCAGTTTTTTAATATATGATGTATTATTGTAAAGTGGTTGAAAATGAATATGTACATATAGGTACATTGTAGGAGGATTTTTTAAATGCAAAACGGTAAAGTAAAATGGTTTAACGCAGAAAAAGGTTTCGGTTTCATCGAGGTTGAAGGCGGAGAAGACGTATTCGTTCATTTCTCAGCTATCCAAGGCGACGGCTTCAAATCTTTAGAAGAAGGTCAAGAAGTTACTTTCGAAGTAGAACAAGGTAACCGTGGACCTCAAGCTACAAACGTAAACAAGAAGTAATTATGAAAAAAAGAAGGGCTTGCCCTTCTTTTTTTTTGCGTTTTTATTGAATATCCTCCTATGTACATGTAATAATAAGACTGAATTTTTGATTTTTATGCGAAGTTTTTCATGCATAAAGTGCATTAATATATAAATACTGAAAATAAAGTATGTGTGTGAAAAGGAATTTAGAAAGAGGTAAATAAATTGAAAAACGCTACACACTTCATTGTGTTTGATATTGAAAGGAATTTTAGGCCGTATAAATCAGAAGATCCGTCAGAAATAGTTGATATTTGAGCTGTAAAAATAGATGTGAGTACAATGAAGGTTATTGGAGAATTTTCAGAGTTAGTAAAACCAAGTGCCCCATTAACTCGTCATACAACAAAATTAACTGGAATTACAAAGAAAGATTTAATAGGTGTAGGGAATTTCCCTCAAATTATAGAGAAATTTATTCAGTTCATCGGAGAAGATTCTATATTTGTTTCATGGGGAAAAGAAGATTACCGTTTTCTATCTCAAGATTGTACATTATACGGTGTAGAATGCCCATGTATGGAAAAAGAGAGCAGATTTGATGTGCAAAAATTTGTTTTTCAGGCGTATGAAGAATTATTTGAGCATACACCAAGTTTACAATTTGCAGTGGATCAGCTCGGCTTAACGTGGGAAGGGAAGCAGCACCGGGCTTTAGCAGATGCTGAGAATACAGCAAATATCTTTCTGAAAGTATATGGCGAGAGAGATATTAACAAGCGATACAAGAGACATGGTGAGCTTGAACTTGTAAAGAACGGAAAACTAACAGAAAAAGCGAAAAAAAGGATGCGGAAATGGGTGTTTAAAGAACTGAGAAAAAATACAGAGCGTCCTTTTGTATGGAGTGCATTTGAAAGTAGTGACACGTGGGAAAGTATAACGGAAAGATATTATATAAGTAAATCCGCAGTAGAACTTCTGAAAAAACACTTTCCTACTGCGGTGAGAAAAGCGGAGCGGCAGCTTAGCTATTTGGCTGTGATGGAAAAAGTAGTAGAAGAAAGTTAGTAATAAAATTTATTTTATTCATATGTACAACTAGACTTCAGGATTAAGTTGCTGAAGTTTAGTTGGAAAATTCACGGCTTGTCCTGTATTGTTAATGGAATATTTTGTTGTTTTTAGTACGGATATACATAGAAAAGAGTGTAGTTTAATGGAAGCAATCTTTAACATTTTAACTGTTTTAGTTTTTTTGATAATATTTACCACACTATTTGCATTAATTACACTTCCTTTCATAGCAAAGAAGAAGAATTGGAAAAATCTTAATATATCTTTAGCTCGTGGTGTATTAAAGATTAAAATCGAAGAGTAAGGTAAGAGTCTTATACAAGGGAGGTGTGATAGTGATAGACTTGGAAATCAAAGATGTCACCGTACAGATGGAATTAAATGGTGTCTTTTGGAATGAGGATGGAATTGCTGAAATGATGGTGACTACAAAAGCGGAGCATTCTCTTATTCTTCGTCTAGTAGTTGACTTAGAAAGTAAAACGATTCGTGCGATGAATGCCGAGATAGTGGGTGGGTTCTGTCCTCTATGTAAACAGAAAAGGAACGAATGTAGTGAACTTAATGACGTGCAAAATAAAATGGATATTTTAGAAGAAGCCTACGATTGGGTGAGAGAGCATCCGGAATATCGTTTTCAATTATCTTTTTACGAGTACAATAAATTTGAGGTAGTAAAGTGAAATTTTCATTTTAACAACATACATAATGACTAAAAGGAAAAACACCAAAAACTTATAGAAGGACTTGGTCAACTAGAAATATTGAAGTAGATGTCTCTCATGGAAATACGCTTGTACAACAAGGAAGGAATCTGCTTGATTCTACAAGAAATGTCATCTTGGAGCAAAAATATTTTTAAAAATAAGCATATTTGTTATAAAGAAGAAAAACCGATTCTTAGTAGAATCGGTTTTTAATATAAATGTCAACTATGTCCCAAATAAAAGAGCGCTTGTTAATAGAGCTCAGTAAAAATAGGTATATGGAAGCATTTATTCAATCCCATTCGGATCATAAGAATACTGCTGTTTATTCTCAATCCGCTCAATTACGTCTTGTAATTCATCCGGCTTCAAAAACTCAATTGGAGAGAAGCCTTTCTCAAACGTAAGTGTATCAGCCTCAATCATTAATACATATCGGTCGTTTACCTTTGCAATATGTATTAGGTCTCCGAAATCAGCAAGCAAAGCCTTCACAGAGATATGATCTGCTTTTAGCTTTAATTCCACTTCAGGGGCGTGCTCGACGATTTGAGCGGTAGCTTCCATTACTTCTTCTGTTGAAAATTGTTCCATAATTTCGCGTTTCGGACTGGCAGCCCATACTTCCATCGCTTGGTCGAACTGTTCACGTTCTTCAGTACCTTCTTCAAATACATCTTCAATTTGGTCGTATACCATGTCCATTACTTGTGTTTTCATAATTTCAGGCATAGAGCGTTCGTATTCGACGAATTTTAAGAAGTCTTCAAAGTAGCGGGCGTGTGATGCTTGGTGTATTTTTAGTTCGCCAGGCTCCACCATACCTTCTTCAGGCATGTATGGGTACTGGATAGATTTCATATTCTTTGTTGTGATGGCCATTTCAACGTTACGAATAAGTGTTGATTCATCAGAAATGGAAGCAACCTTTGGTTCGAAGTCACATTTCATTACGAATACGAATGGATCATCAAAGTATTTGCGTAGTTTTGCTTGAGCGATTAAAAACACACCACCACGTACAGCGCTTGTGTCAAGGTATGTATAAACGAGAGGTTCGCTCATATCTTTGAAGTTTTCTTTTGTTTCTGCAAAACGAATACGATTAAATAAGTTGTAATGAGGGTTTGAATCGAGCTCATGACCTTCTTCTACAATAAAGCGACCGATCTTTGTTGGGGCTTGTTCTGTTTTTGCGTGACGTTCTACTTTTCGCTTTGAAATTTTTAATAATTCACCATTCAAAAATTCTTTTAAAGAGCTATCTTCATACTCTTCAGCGTCTAATGTTTGAAAATGTTTATAGCGTTTATCAACTGCTTCACCTTTTCCTTCTACTTGTACTACATAAAAGGAAAGAAAATTTATTTCAAAATCCATATTTATCACCTTGTTTCATTTCATTAACTCTTATCAGTATAGAGATGGAAAAAACTTTCGTCAATTTATATAAGGAAGGGGGAGCCCCTTCCTTATATATTTGTTATTTTCGAAATTAAAATCCGTCTTCTAATGCTGAAAATGGAATATTTAGCCTGTTTTCTACTGTACGTAAACGCTGATTTAAGCGGTTTAATCTACGCGTATGACGCTCAACTGTATTTTCTAGTTGACGTACTCTTTGCTCAAGCTCATTTACTCGTCTTTCTAATTGACGGTTTCCAGTACCAGGGAAAGAGATTGGAAGTTGAAATTGTCGATTTTGATCATATGGATTAACTTGTTCTGTTTGATCTATATATTGTTGGTATTGTGCCTGTAAATCATACTGAGGTTGGTAACCATATTGGTTATATGGATCATAAGGATTGTAGGGATACATAAAAACATCCTCCATTTCTTTATAATAGGTTAAATTCATCATAATGTATGTGCAAAAGCGGAGTAGTGGCACGGCAAATACCTATATACCTGAAGTGAATAATTGTTTTTACCGATAAAAGCTCGGTTTAAGTTGTTAATAATGATCACATATGAGAAAGCGGTATTGCGGTTTCTGAAGCATGCAGGTGAATAGAGAGGTGAAATGAAAGGGTGTTACATTTGTATTTCATCTGTTGAATGGTATATACTGGATGGAGATAGGTTGCATAAAAGTTACAATTTTATCAAACTCGAAAATTTATATAAATATGTATAGACATTTACAAAAGAAAAGAGTAATTTTAATAGAGTAAAAAACAACTTGTAACATTTTCTAAATATATTGTAAAATGATTGTAACAAAAGATACATAAAAATGAAATAATACATAAGAAATAATGTTGGGGAAAAGGAGAGAGTATATTGTTCCGAAAAATAAAGGGTATATTAGTAGGGGTGCTATGCGTAGCTGTAGTAAGTGGTTGTGGTACAAAAGTAAGTGATGTGGCATTAGTAAGTGATTTTGGTGGGAATGTTGTAGAGGCTAAGGCTGATGTACAGGATTCAATTAGCTTAGTGGATGGGCGTACTGGTACTGAAGTGAAAAAAATAGACTTATCGAGTTTAGGTTATTTTGAAGATGAGGCGAAATTCAAAAAATCCGTAACGAAGGTTGCAGGTGAAGTCGGGAAAAGTGTTGACAAAAAGATGGTCCCTTCACGTATAGCATCTGATGGATCATGGCAAGAAGGAAAGCCTTCTTTTGAATTAATGGAAAAAGAATTAGTAGATAAATTATTAAACGTTGGTATGTGGGATTCTTCATATCAGTTACCTATCGTTGAGAAAAAGCCTACCGCAACATTAAGTGATGCGCAAGGAAGTGGCACGGTAATTGGTAGATATGAAACGAATTTAGGTGGATCAGCAGGTGGCCGTATTGAGAATATTCGTTTGTCGGCAGCGAGCATAAATGGAGTTGTATTAGCAAAAGGAGACAGTTTCTCTTTCAATGCATTAATCGGTGATACAACGCCAGATAAAGGATATCAATTAGGTAAAGAAATTGTAGATGGTAAATTAGTAGATGGTTATGGTGGTGGCGTTTGTCAAACATCATCAACGCTATACAATGCAGCAGATCAAGCTGGTTTGAAAATGGTAGAGAGAACTACACATTCTAAAACAGTAGGTTATGTCCCTCAGGGAAGAGATGCTACAATTGCGTATCCATATTTAGATTTAGTATTTGAAAATACGAATGATGCTCCTGTTAAGCTTTATATGGGCATTCAAGGCGGAAAGTTAGTTGCTGAAGTACATAAGATGAAATAAATATGTAGTTAAAGGATAATAAAGTAAAATATTTATAGTTTCTATAATTGAAGCCATCTCTTCTGAATTTCAGAGGAGATGGCTTTTGTGTACAGTTTATTAAGAATAGTAAATTGATGTATTACTAGTATGTTCGAAAAAGGGTTGAGTTTAATTCTTAGTTTTCCTATTGACATTGTTTGATTTTAACTGTATTCTTCATAATAACAACTAAATAAATGGAAAAATTTATTAGTTTTCTTATCAAGAGAGATGGAGGGACTGGCCCGGTGAAATCTCAGCAACAGGCTAAAAAAGCACTGTGCTAATTCCAGCAAACGTAAAAGGCGTTTGGAAGATGAAGGGAAATGGATTAACATTCAACTCTTCTTATATGTGTAAGAAGAGTTTTTTGTTTAGAGAGGGGGAATAGAGTGAAATTTGATGTAGCGTATTTTTTAGAAAGTTTTCCGCAATTATTTAAGTATGTATACATAACTTTAGGGATTACTGTAGTTTCAATGATTATTTCTTTCTTTATAGGGATTGGCTTGGCGATCATTACAAAAAACAAAACGAAATTTTTATATCCAATTGCAAGGGTGTATATCTCTTTCTTTAGAGGGACACCGTTATTAGTTCAATTGTTTGTGTTATATTTCGGATTGCCACAAATATCTCCGGCTTTTACAGTACTTACAGCTATGCAAGCAACTTTAATTGGCCTCAGTTTAAATAATGCTGCTTATTTGTCAGAAATCATTCGAGGTTCATTAAATGCTGTGGAATCAGGGCAAATGGATGCTTGTTTATCAGTTGGAATGACAAAAGCACAAGCGATGCGACAAATTATCTTTCCGCAGGCTATTCGTGTAGCAGTGCCGTCACTTGGAAATAATTTTGTTGGATTGTTAAAAGAATCTTCGTTATCTTTTGCACTTGGAGTGGCTGAAATATTGGCACAAGCGAAAATGCTGGCTGCACAATCGTATCGTTATATGGAAAGCTATTTAGCGGTAGCGATTGTGTATTGGATTATTACAATCGTAATCAGCTGGGGACAGAAAAGGTTGGAGAAGAAACTTGATGCACCGTATTTATAAGAGAAATGAGGTGATATATGTGATTGAGTTGAAAAATTTGTATAAATCTTACAAACATAATGAAGTGCTGAAAGGAATCTCACTTACTGTAAAAAAAGGGGAAGTGGTAGTAATTATTGGACCTTCTGGTTCAGGGAAATCGACATTACTACGATGTTTAAATTTATTAGAACAACCGGATGATGGCAGTATTAGAATTGAAGATTTAGAGATTCATACGAAGAAACTTTATCAAAAAGAAATCATAAAATTACGTCAAAAAACAGCTATGGTTTTTCAAAACTATAATTTATTTAAAAATAAAACAGCATTGCAAAATATTACAACAGCATTAACGGTTGTACAGAAAAAAAGTGAAGAAGAGGCAAATGGAATAGCGAGAGAAATATTAAAACAAGTAGGCTTAGCTGATAAAGAAGATTTTTATCCGACGATGTTATCAGGTGGACAACAGCAAAGGGTAGGGATTGCTAGGGCAATGGCTTTAAATCCAGCTGTATTATTGTTTGATGAACCGACTTCAGCACTTGATCCAGAATTAGTTAATGAGGTATTACAAGTTATTAAAGACTTGGCAAGACAACATATAACGATGGTTATTGTTACACATGAAATGAATTTTGCAAAAGAGGTGGCTGATCGCGTTATTTTTATGGCTGATGGAATTATCGTAGAGCAGGGAACGCCAAAAGAGATTTTTCGAAACCCACAAAATGAACGTACGAAAAAGTTTTTACGGCAATTAAATGCATCTGAAGAAGGAAATCATTTCGTTATTTAGGAGGAAGAGTTATGAGAAAATCGTCATTATTACTAACATTAGCATTAACACTATCAGTTGGAGCTTTGTCTGCATGTGGTTCTAATGCAGCAAGTAAAAAGACAGATGAAAAAGTAGTGAAAGTTGGGACTTCTGCAGGTCGTAGCCCATTTATATTTAAAGAGGGTGAGAAAGTAAAAGGTTTTGATGCTGAAATTATTGAAGCGGCTGCTAAAAAAGCTGGATATAAAGTAGAATGGAATGTTTCTGATTTTGAAGGATTATTCGGTTTATTAGATTCAGGCCGTATTGATACGATTGCAAATGAATTATCCGTTTCTCCGGAAAGAAAAAAGAAATATGACTTTTCGATCCCGTATGTGTATTCAGGTTCTGTTTTTGCGGTGAAGAAAAATAATAATACAATTAAATCGCTAGAGGATCTAAAAGGAAAGACTGTAGGTGTTGGACTTGGTACAGCAGGAGAGCAAGAGTTAAAAGCTTTAAATAAAAATAATGCTTTTACGATTAAAACGTACTCAGAGGACCCAACGGCGGAATTGAACGAAGTAGGATTCGGACGCGTCGATGCTTATTATAATGATAAAGTTCAAGTGGAAACAACAATAACAAAGGCGAAACTAGATAATGTCAAAGTTGGATTTGGCCCACTTGAATGGGGAGAGATTGCATTTCCATTTGCGAAAAAGAGTGAAAAGTTAGAAGATATAAACAAGGCGTTAAAAGAATTAGAGCAAGATGGAACATTAAGTGACATATCGAAAAAATGGCTAAAAGTTGATGCTACAAAAAAACAAAATTAAGGTGTATTCGTTGAATGCGGCTATTGCCTATCAACTTACATAAAAAACTAAAGGGAACTGGAGAGGAAGTTATTCATGGTACAAATTCATCCGAAAACACGTATTGGTCATGTTGCATTTAAAGTAAAAGATCTAGAGCGTCAAATTGCTTTTTATGAGAATGTAGTAGGGTTAGAGGTAAGTAAGCAAGAGGGGAATAAAGCATATTTAACAGGAAAAGGTGGTAAGAATACGTTACTTGTTCTTGAGCAGTTGGAAGATGCAGCGCTACAAGAACCGCGTACGACGGGTATATATCACGTTGCCTTTTTGGTTCCGACTCGTGAGGCTTTTGCTTCGGCATTATTTGGTGTGCTTCGTAATAAGAACGTAATAGATAGTCCAGCTGAGCAAGAAGGGCGTTATACATATTCAAATGAAATTTTGCCAATTTCAAGATTTAATAGTGCAAGTGATCATACGTATAGTGAGGCGTTTTATTTACAAGATTTAGAGGGGAATGGTATCGAGATTTATGCAGATCGCCCTCGAGGTCAGTGGGGAGAAGGGCCAGGAGGAAGTACGCCACTTGATTTAAAAGAACTGGCAACGCTCGTTAATTATGAGTTTGATGGCTTACCAGCCGAAACGGTGGTTGGACACGTCCATTTACGAATAGCTGATGTAGAAAAGTCACATGAGTTTTATGTAGAAACAGTAGGCTTTGAAGTGCAGCAGCGTGAAGATGATTGCTTATTTATTTCGGCAGGAGGGTATCATCACCATATCGGTGCAAATACGTGGAACGGAGTAAATAATCCGTATCCACCAGCACATGCAACTGGACTAAAAGTGTATACGATAGTACTACCGCATAAAGAAGCGTTAGATGAAGTGAAAGAAAGATTAATAGAAAAACAACATGAAATAAATGAAACTACAAATGGATTTACTGTAGTAGACCCAAGTGGTATTACAGTCCAGTTTGAAATAGAAGCAGTATAAAGTGAAACTTTAATCAGTGGGGGTTTTGTTCATCCCCCACTGATTATTAGCCTTCACCAATCGGGCGTTTATGGGCAGTTAATCTCCCACCTAACTTCTTTGTTCCAGCTGAATTTTGAGGTGGGAGTTGTACTGCCCGTTAACGCGGGATAAAAGGAGCCAGAAAGTGTTTAATCACTTTCTGGCTTGTTTTTGATTATTTAGAGCTCAATCCAATACCTTCTCACAACATTCCCATCTTCTTCAGTGAAATCATCATCACGGAGACCACCGTTATGTAAAATCGTTTTCTCTGAAGCAGTATTCACTTCGTCGCAAACGACAAGTGCTTTCGTGATGTTTAATTCTTTCGTTTTTTCTAATGATAACTCTAGTAACTTTGTAGCATAACCTTTTCTTCTTTCAGAAGGGCGAATACCATAACCGATATGACCACCAGCATTAAATAGATGATCAGTTAAACTATGACGTATATTAACAACTCCTACAACTCTATTTTCATCTGTCACGAGCCAATAAGTAGAATCTGGTACCCAAGTTTCAGGAATATTTATTCCGTTATGTGCGTCGTGTAATTCTTGAATCATTGCCGTGAAATTAGAAGGATTTTTTGAAATAACCCATGGAATCATCGTTTCACCGCTATCTTTCCATTCGTTATAAAAATCTAAATATTCTTCTTGTAAATCGGTAGTAGGTGTAAGTAAAGAGATGTTCATTGTTAGTAAGCTCCTTTTATTTATGTTTTATTTCACAAAAATTATGATATAAAATGAAAGCGTTTCCTGGATTTCTCAACCTCATTTCACGCAACTCATATGCCATTTTTAACTGAAAATAAGTTAGACGTTGAACTTTAAAGTTTTTTTGTATGAGAAGTAGGTTGTTTTATTTATGTTAATATTTAAAATATTAACATAAAATCACTGGGATATTAAATGTATTTTAATAAAATGCTTTTATATCGATGGGTAGATGCATGTGATAATTTTTGTTTTATCTCTCTATAATGAATAAAAGGGGGAAGTGCTCGTGAGCTTACATATTGATTTTATTATACGAATCGGTGTTGCTGGTTTGTTAGGGGCGATAATCGGTATTGAAAGGGAAATTCGCTCAAAAGAAGCTGGATTAAAAACACATTTCCTAGTAGCCGTAGGGAGTGCTTTAATAATGGTCGTTTCGAAATATGCTTTTTCAGATATTGTGTTTGAAGAACATATGGCTCTTGATCCGAGCCGGATTGCAGCGCAAGTTGTTAGTGGAGTTGGATTTTTAGGTGCAGGTACAATCATTATTCAAAAGCAGGCAGTGAAAGGATTAACGACAGCGGCTGGTTTATGGGCTACAGCAGGAATAGGGCTAGCAATTGGAGCAGGTATGTATGTTGTAGGGATTGGAGCGATGATTCTCGTTTTGATTGGTTTAGAGATTGTAAGTCGTATTTTTAAGGTGCAATTTTTATTTCCGCAAAATATAACAGTGCAAATGTGTATAAATAAACACGAAGCGGTACAACAAATAGTAGAGACGCTACGAGTGAAAGGTATTCCAATACTTTCATATGAAGTTGAAGCTTTACAGCAAGATACAGAAATAGTTTATAAGGTAGGAATGCAATTGAAAAATATATCGTCAGAAGAAAAGAATGCATTTATTCAGCATATGCAAACATTGCCGGAAATTACGTTTATAAAGTTAAAATCATAGTGTTGAAATAGAGGATAGATGTAGCAGGAATTTCGCTATTATCTATCCTTTTTTGACATAAATCACATGTGAAGTCAAGTGTTAATTTCACTTTGAATGGATACATGTGTGAACGTTCCCTTCTTTTTTCTCAATACAGAATAAATAGTCAGAATAGTAAAATAATGGAGCGGGACACTAAAAAATGTAAGGTAGGGGAGAGCATGAAAGGCTATTCAAAAAAAGTTTTAGTAGGGGTAAGTTTTGCTAGTTTAATGTTAGGGAGTTTTCAAGGAAGCATATTGGCGGAAGATACTAAGGGAGAGCAAGTTTCATATCGAAATGTGCTAAAAGTGGAGCCGGTTGGTGTACAACTGCCCGTGGAAGAATTAGCTCATTCATCGAAAGTATTAGAAAGCAAGTCTTTTGAGAAAAGGCTACAATTTGCTGATTTATCGCAAAGACCGCCTGAAGTAAAAAAGGAAAGTAAGCAATTAGCTGTAGCGAAAACTTATACAATTGCTGAATTAAATCAATTAAGCAATCAACAATTAGTAGATTTACTTGTAACAATCGATTGGGAGCAAATTACGGGGCTATTTCAGTTTAATAAGGACAGTCTTGCATTCTATCAAAATGATAGTAGGATGCAGGCAATTATTGATAAATTGAAGCAGCAAGGACAGGCTTATACGCAAGACGATTCAAAAGGGATTGAGACATTAGTGGAAGTTTTGCGATCAGGGTTTTATTTAGGGTTTTATAATACAGAATTAAGTAAACTAAATGAACGTAGCTATCATGACAAGTGCTTACCTGCATTAAAAACGATTGCGAACAATCCAAATTTCAAACTCGGTACGTTAGAACAAAATAAAGTTGTATCATCATATGGGAAATTAATAGGAAATGCTTCGAGTGATGTGGAAACGGTAACATCGGCTGCAAAGATTTTTAAGCAATATAATGATAATTTTTCTACATTGGTAGATAATCTTTCAGCCGGAAATGCGATTTACGATATTATGCAAGGTGTCGATTATGATATTCAATCGTATTTGTACGATACGAGAAAAGCACCGAAAGATACAGTATGGTACCAAAAAATAGATAGTTATATTAATGAGTTAAGTAGATTTGCGTTAATGGGAACGATTACAGAGAAAAACGGATGGCTTATTAATAATGGCATTTATTATACAGGTAGACTCGGCACATTCCATAGTACAGGGACAAAAGGATTACAAGTTGTAACAGATGCGATGAAAATCTATCCTTATTTAGGTGAGCAATATTTCGTAGCAGCTGAGCAAATTACGACGAATTATGGCGGGAAAGATGCAAACGGTAACGTTGTTAATTTAGATCAAATACGAGAAGATGGGAAGAAAAAGTATTTGCCGAAAACGTATACGTTTGATGATGGTGCAATTGTTTTAAAAGCGGGAGATAAAGTGACTGAGGAGAAAGTTAAACGTTTATATTGGGCAGCAAAAGAAGTGAAGGCACAATTCCATCGTACGGTTGAAAGTGACCAACCGTTAGAAAAAGGAAATCCAGATGATGTATTAACGATGGTTATTTATAATAGCCCGGCTGAATATCAATTTAATCGTCAATTGTACGGGTATGAAACGAATAACGGCGGTCTTTATATAGAAGGAACAGGTACGTTCTTTACTTATGAACGTACGCCAGAAGAAAGTATTTATAGTTTAGAAGAATTGTTCCGACATGAATTCACGCATTATTTACAAGGTAGATATGAAGTGCCAGGACTTTGGGGACAAGGTAAGATGTATGAGAATGAGAGATTATCTTGGTTTGAAGAAGGGAATGCTGAGTTTTTTGCAGGTGCAACGAGAACGGACAACGTCGTTCCAAGAAAGAGCATTATAGGAGGACTATCTTCGAATCCAGCAGAACGTTATACGGCAGAGCGAACGTTAAATGCAAAGTATGGAACGTGGGATTTCTACAATTATTCCTTTGCTTTACAATCGTATATGTACAATAAGAGATACGATATGTTTGATAAAGTTCATGATCTTATTAGGAAAAATGATGTAACAGCATATGATGCATACCGTTCTGCTTTAAGTAAAGATGCGAATTTAAATAAAGAGTATCAAGACTATATGCAAATGTTAGTAGACAATCGTGAGAAATATAATGTTCCGTTAGTGTCAGATGATTATTTAGCAACTCATGCACCGAAACCAGTTTCAGATATTGCCGCAGAAATTACAGCGGAAGCAAAATTAAGTAATGTATCAGTAAAGAAAAATAAATCACAATTCTTTAATACATTTACACTGCAAGGAACGTATACAGGTACTGCTGCAAAAGGAGAATATGAAGACTGGAAAACAATTACGCAAAATGTAAATGATACGTTAAAACGTTTAAGTGCAAAAGAATGGACAGGCTATAAAACAGTAACAGCTTACTTCGTGAATTACCGTGTAAATGCATCAGGGCAATTTGAATATGATGTTGTGTTCCACGGTATTAATACAGAAGAAGGTGCTGTGAATAAAGCGCCGGTCGCGGTTATAAATGGTCCGTATAGCGGACATACGAATGAAGCGATCTCGTTTAAAAGCGATGGATCAAAAGATGAAGATGGGAAAATTATTTCTTATAAATGGGAGCTTGGTGATGGTACTGTAAGTAATGAACAAAATCCAACTCACGTTTATACAAAAGAAGGGACGTATACAGCGAAATTAACAGTAACAGACGATAAAGGGTTAACTAATACTGCTACAACAAGTGTAACGGTTCAAAAGAAAGAAGATAACAGTGTAGAAAAAGAGCCAAATAATTCATTCCAAACGGCAAATAAACTGCAGTTAAATCAAGTTTTACGTGCTAGTTTAGGAAACGGTGATACGAGTGATTACTTTGAAATAAATATAGAAACTGCGAAAAACCTTCAAATTAATGTAACGAAGGAAAATAATATCGGAGTAAACTGGGTTCTTTATTCAGAAGCAGATTTAAATAATTATGTTACGTATGCACAGCAACAAGGAAATAAATTAGTAGGTAGTTACTATACGTATCCAGGGAAGTACTATTTACATGTATACCAGTATGGTGGTGGAACAGGGAATTATACGGTAGAAGTGAAGTGAAAAAAAGGGTCGCCATGAATGGCGACCCTTTTTTGTTATGCGTTATACCCGAATAATTTTAGATCTTCTCCTGAGTCTGAAATTATTTTTTCGAATCGCAATCCTACTTTTTCTAACAGCGTGCCTGAAGCAACATTATCTATAGAAGTAATTGCTACAATTCGTTTCATTCCGAGCTTTTGTACACCGTATTCGATTACTGCAGCAGCTGATTCATAGCCGTACCCTTTTGAACGGAATTTTTCTAAAAAAGCAAAGCCGATATCAACATCTTCTAATGAATCTCTTTTAATAAGGCCGCACATACCAAGTGGAGTGAGATCTTCTTTTCGTTCAACTAAGTAAAGACCAAAGCCCATTTTATTGTACATATCGACGGGTCCGTTTAAGATGTATTTTTTTGCATCTTCTAAGTTTTTAAGGCCTTTATCACCAATAAATTGAATCCATGCAGGATCATTTACTAATTCAAGAATAAACGGAGCATCTTTTACATCGAGCCAGCGAAGAGTGAGTCTTTCAGTTTCAAGAACTATCAATCTATTGCACCCCCTTTAAAAGTTATAACAATTAGTATGGATTGTGCGAAATAAAAGTGCAAGTTATTTTAATTGAGAGTTACTGTTCACATAAAGTTCGATTGTTTTGTATAAAAGGATATTTTATAATTAGGATTGATTGTAAAGAGTGAGATACTTATACAATGACTCCTAGGAAACTAGGAGTTTTTACTATATAACTATCATTATTACTAAATATGACATACTACACATTCTACTTAAGGAGGTACATAATGAAGAAATTATATAATGCATCGTTTACTTATTTGATTATCGGTTTATTGTCAGGAATATTTGCTAGGGAGTATGGAAAATATAAAGGGATTTTAGGCTCTACTTTATTAAATCTTTTGCATACGCATACGTTAGTACTTGGCTTTTTCTTCTTTTTAATTGCTTTAGGATTAGCGAAAGTATTCGCGTTTCATGAAGTGAAAGGATTTAATAACTGGTTTATTTTACATAATATCGCATTAACTTTAATGTTAGGTTCGCTAGCAGCGAGAGGACTTCTTCAACTAAATGGAGCGGACTTTAAAGGGTTAACTTATATTGTAGGGTTCTCTCATTCTCTGATGGCATTTACTTTAGTTTGGTTTATGATTTTATTGAAAAAATCGTCTAAAATATAGTTTTAAAAAAGAACTTGTAGGGAATACTGCAAGTTCTTTTTTTATATAAAACCTCAGGAATCTAACTATTCTGATTATTATGTATAAAAATGGTATAATTAATGCAGAGTAAATAATATAAAAGGAGAGTGCGTAATGGAAATAACAATTGAGCGATTAGTAAATGAATTAAAGGATGTACTTCCTGAAGATCAAGTAGTGGTTAATAAGACAGTAAGAGAGTTACATAGTAAAGATGAATCTTACCATAATAGTAGTTTACCTGATGTAGTTGTTTTTCCAAAAACGATGGAAGAGGTTAGAGCAATAATGAAAGTAGCGAGTGAGCATAAAAAACCTGTCATTCC
This sequence comes from Bacillus sp. FSL R12-0074, assembly GCF_038005725.1. NCBI lineage: Bacteria > Bacillati > Bacillota > Bacilli > Caryophanales > Bacillaceae > Bacillus > Bacillus sp. FSL R12-0074. Next base: position 3,447,682 of record NZ_JBBOTR010000001.1, on the reverse strand, counting down.
ATTTGGAGTAGGTTCTAGTTTAGAAGGTCATATAATTCCTTATGAAAAGGGGATTACAGTTGATTTTTCATTAATGAACAAAATACTTGAAATAAGAGAGAAAGATTTTCTTGTGAAAGTACAACTAGGAGTGACTCGTTCTCAGCTCAATAAAGAATTGAAAAAGTACGGTTTGTTTTTTAGTGTAGATCCAGGTGCAGATGCAACGTTAGGAGGCATGGCTGCTACGAATGCGAGCGGAACGACAGCGGTTAAGTATGGCGTAATGCGTGATCAAGTTCGTGATTTAGAAGTGGTGCTTGCTGATGGGCAAGTGATACATACTGGCAATTTAGCGGCGAAGTCATCATCAGGTTATCATTTAAATGGTATTTTCGTAGGATCAGAGGGTACGCTTGGATGCTTTACAGAGCTAACATTAAAAGTATACGGCATACCAGAACATGTTATGGCTGCGAGAGCATCGTTTCCAACTATAAATGATGCAGTAGAAGCTGTTATTAACATACTACAAGCTGGTATTCCAATTGCGAGAATAGAGCTTGTTGATGAACTATCTATGAAACAAGTAAATCATTATAACGAAACGAATTACAGAGAAGAACCAACACTGTTTTTAGAGTTTCACGGAAATGAAGCGGGATTAACGCAAGATATCGAGTTTACGAAGGAAATTGTTTTTGATCATAAATGTAAAGAAGTTGCTTTTGAAACTGAAACTGCGGCAAGAAATAAATTATGGGATGCAAGACATAACTTAGCTTATTCTTACGTTCATAGTTACCCTGGTAAAAAGCTAATGAGTACAGATGTATGTGTGCCAATTTCAGAGTTAGCTGGCGCGATTCAAAATGCGAAAGAGACGTTAGATAAGGTGGGCCTTGTTGGTGGTATTCTTGGCCATGTAGGAGACGGGAATTTTCACGTGCTCTTAATGATTGATCCAAATGATAAAGATGAAGTGAAAAAAGCGGACGAAATAAATGAAAGTATTGTACTGTATGCTCTTAAGCGTGGCGGAACTTGTACAGGAGAGCATGGCGTTGGAATAGGAAAGCAGAAGTATCAAGAAGAAGAACATGGTGCGGCATTATTGGTAATGGAGAAAATAAAGAAAGCTCTTGATCCGCAAAATATTTTAAATCCGAATAAAATTTTCAAGCTAGCAGATAAGGAATGATGAATTTTGGAGAAACGAATTATACACTTTGAAGGATTGGTCGTCTTATTAGCTGCGATTTATATATATGCATTATGTGGATTTAGTTGGTTATTATTTATCGTATTACTTTTTGCACCTGATTTAGCAATGGTGGCGTACGCTATTAACAAACGTGTTGGTGCACAAATTTATAATCTATTTCACACATATATCATATCAATATTACTTGTTTTAATAGGGGTCTATTTAAAGATGGATACAATTTTAATGGTTGGTTTAATATGGACAGCACATATTGGAATGGATCGAATGCTTGGGTATGGATTGAAGTATGAAACTGATTTTAAGGATACGCATATTCAGAGGTTATAGCTTAGGTAAAACGGAATTCATTGAATATGTATTAGAAAAAGCTATGAAGGATAGTTGAATAGAAGAGTTTGTATCAATACGAAAATAGACTAAGGTGGCAGAAATCATATAATGCCACCTATTGTTTTTGAAGAAGAGGTTTTACTATATGAACTGACCTTATAAAACAATTACAATCTGCCCCTGCCAAATAATAAATCTCGTAAATATAATGAGAAATAAGAAGATAAGAAAAGAGGGAGCTTATGTACATACCAAAACATTTCACTATACAAGATGAAGAGACGAAGTACGAAATTATTGAACAAAATAGCTTTGCAACTTTATTTTCTCAACATAACGGAGCACCGTACGCAACGCATTTACCGTTATTGTTAAATAGGGAAACACTTACTTTATCCGGGCATTTTGCACGTCCAAATGAGCAATGGAAAGATAGTGAAAATCAACAAGTGTTAGCTGTTTTTCAAGGACCACATAGTTACATCTCTCCGTCATGGTATGAAACAAATAAAGCAGTACCAACATGGAACTATGTTGCGGTCCATGTATATGGAGAGTTAGAAATTGTTGAAGATGAACAGGAATTAATAGATTCTCTTCAAGATTTAGTACATAAATATGAAAATCCAAAGAGCACGTACTCACTGAATGATGTAGATCCGAATTATATGGAAGGATTAAGTAGGGGAATAGTTGGGTTCAAAATAAAGATAAATAAAATAGAAGGAAAAGCGAAGTTAAGTCAAAATCATTCTGGGCAAAGACGGAAATTAGTTGTGGAGGAACTTGAGAAAGTTGGTAGTGAGGGGAGTAGGGGGATTGCTGATTTGATGAAAGAAATAGAGTGATTTCATATGAAGTAAAGGGATATTTCTATTTTTGTAGAAATATCTTTTACTTGAAAGAAAAACTGCCTCCGTAGCTCTAGAAGGGAAGAGCGCCGGAAAACAGTGTAGAACCGGGTCGCAAGGCGAAGGTTTCAGAAGCACCGAAAAGCAAATAAGCTGAGACAGGTGAAACTCCTGTCGGTGAAATTCCGTAGGGAAGCGTGTTCCCCTTAGCCTATGCTTACGAAAGGAGTACGGGTTCGAATCCCGTCGGAGGCATATAGAAAACCGTATATTAAGAAATAGTTTGTCTTTGTTATACTCATTTAATGGTAAAATTAAAGTTAGGATATTTTATAGTGGGAAACAAAATGGAAGTGTTTTTAGTAGCCATCTTTTCAGCGACTATCATAATGATGACTGTTTTTGTTATAACAAAGGCTTGTTTTACGGGGTAAAAGAGGAATGATATATCATTTCGGAAATTTATTTTTTTATTAAGTGTTTCAATTATGATAGGCTGTTTAGTATCATGGGTGTTACCATTTGGCTATGAAAAAATATTGGATTATATTAACTAAATAAGCGCATTTTAAAAAGACCTTCTTAATTGAAGGTCTTTCATTTTTTAAAGTGCTTTTTCAGCTGTTGTCGTGTTGTAGTCTTTACTAACGTCAACTGATTGAACAAAATCAGGTCTTTGTGGTGCAGGAAGATCGGCATGACTTGCTTGATATGTAAATGAACTATTTATTCCAATAGACACAATACCAATAACAGATAATCCTAAAACGAGAGAACTAATTTTTTTAATCATTTTAGAGCTCCTTTCTCAAACGTTTTTTCTTTTGCTTGTAACGCTTTATGAAAATATTCACTCGCCTTTATATGATTATTTTCATCATAAAATTTAACAGCTAGTTTCTCTGAATACTCTTGAGTGTAGTTATATAAAGATTCTTTGTCGAAATAAGTAATTCCTTCAAGAATAATTTTTTCTAGATCTTCAGTTGACTCATTATTGTTAAATGAATTTAAATTTTTAAAATGAAGTATATATTCTTCATTATTTAGTTCTGTACAAACTTTTAATCCTTTTTTAATAAGTTCTTCCGCAATATTTATTTCACCAAGTTTAGAATGTTCTCTAGCTTGTAAAAAGGTCGCTTTAAAATGTGTAGGTATTTTTGTTGTAACTTCTGATAAATGTCGAATTGCTAGAGGAGAAAGGTTTTGACTTGCATAGAGCCAACCTAGATTATTGCGAACACTTAAAACTAAAGCATTCTCGTTGAATTTTTGTAAAATAGAAAGAGCAGAATTGAATTTTTCCTCTGCTTGTTCATATTGTTTTAAAAATACACATGAAGAACCAATTATGTTGTCACAAAGCGCTAATTTTATTTCAAATCCTTTTTCAGTAATGAAAATTTCTCTGGCTTTTGTTGCTTGCTGAATTGCTTCAATAGGTTTATAAAAATGTTGATTAAAGATAGCGAATCGATAATTGAATTCTGCTTCCTCTAATTTATCTGAAATATTGACTAATAGTTTCTCTGCCTTTTCATAATGTTTACTCGCTAAGTTATAATTTGTTGTTAAAGTAGCATAAATCGCTTTAAACAAATTATAGTAATAAGAAAGTGGATGTTTAGATGAGATGGTATAAGAATCTATCTTATCAAAACTATCTTTAGTAATACTTAAACTAGCTGTTAAAATTTTATAGCGAAAATCTAGTAAGGAATAGTATAATGCTAAATTTTCGTCTTCTTTAAAATGTAGTTCCTTTTCCTCAATTTCATGCTTTAAATTCGTCGCCTGTGAAACATCTTGCTTTAGCATAGCTAAATACCAATCATTAAATAGTTTTGTAATTTGTTCATTACCTTGTAGTTGAACGTTCATGAAATCCCCTCACTTTTTGAATATTCTTATAAAACATATTATCAAAAATAATAATATTTAGAAATGGGGTTTTATATTTCTCAATATTTGTTTAGTGGATTTATTATTAAACAAATTGGAATAAAGTCAGTTTTGTTCTTTAGTTTAAGGGAGGGGAGTGTGGAATATAGTAAGGATAACTATAAGATGCTTCAGTCTATCTGTTTAAAAGGGAAGTGTATAAAAAAAGTGTGTTCACACAATTTGTATGAACACACCTTTTTACATATTAAACAATCACGTCCCACAAAAAGTACGATAAGGACGATTCGACGGCGCTGGAGGCGTGCAGTAATCCGCTTGTTCTTGAGAATATTCATAAGGATTTGCTAAAGCTTGAAGAAGTTTCTCCATTACGCTATAGTCTCCATTTTTAACAGCTGCTTCTAGTGCTTCTTCTACTCTGTGGTTTCGAGGGATGATTACTGGGTTGTTATTTTTCATTAATTTGTATGCATCATCTTTCGATTCTTTTTGTCTTTCTAACCGAGATTGCCATAGCTCGTACCATTCTTTAAATTCAGGACTTTCAAATAAAGGTGCATTTTCTAATATATTGTCAGTTAATGCACGGAATGTATTTGTATAATCTGCTTTATATTTTTCCATTGCTTTTAAAAGTTTCTCAATAAGTGATTGATCTTGCTCTTCATTGCTAAATAGTCCTAATTTCTTCTTCGTTCCGAGGAACCAATTGTTTTCGTACTGCACACTGAACTTTGAAATTTCATCTTGTGCAATTTTTAGTGCTTCTTCTTCATCTTCATGTAGTATCGGTATTAAAGATTCAGCTAAACGTGCGAGATCCCATGCAGCCATATATGGTTGATTTCCGTATGCATAACGGCCTTGTGTGTCAATAGAGCTAAATACTGTTCCTTGATTATAACTATCCATAAAGGCACATGGACCGTAATCAATCGTTTCACCGCTAATCGTTATATTGTCAGTGTTCATTACGCCGTGAATGAAGCCAACGAGTTGCCATTTTGCGATAAGGCTTGCTTGTCTCTTAATGACTTCTTGTAGTAGTGCGACATATGGATTTTCAGTAGATTCAACCTCTGGATAATGTCTTTTTATCGTATAATCAGCTAAAGCTTTGAGATCTTCGATTGAGCCTCGAGCTGCGGCGTATTGGAATGTTCCAACGCGTATATGACTGCTTGCAACTCTAGTTAAAATAGCTCCAGGTAACTTCGTTTCGCGATAGATTGTTTCGCCAGTTGAGACTACTGCTAAACTGCGAGTAGTTGGAATATCAAGCGCGTACATCGCTTCACTAATAATATACTCACGTAGCATTGGACCGAGTGCAGCGCGACCATCACCACGGCGCGAATATGGAGTTGGACCGGAACCTTTCAATTGAATATCAAACCGTTCGCCTGAAGGAGTAATTTGTTCTCCAATTAAAAGGGCACGACCATCTCCTAACATGTTGAAATGACCAAATTGGTGCCCAGCATACGCTTGAGCTAGTGGATGAGCTCCTTCTGGAATAGTATTACCAGCTAAAATGGCGATTTCAGCGTCCTTTTTTAGTTCCTCAGGATTAAAGCCAAGAGATATTGCTAAAGAATTATTTAGTTTAATTAACTCCGGTGAGTGTACAGGAGTTGGGGGGATTTCTGTATAAAATGATTGTGGTAAAGTTGTATAACTATTATCTAAATTCCAACCTGCTTCATTATTTTTAGTCATTTTATCTCCTCCTTGTTTATTTTTTTATTATGTATTTGTACGTATGTATTCTTTGTAAAATTAGCTAAAAGTATAATATGATATTTCCCCTTGAAATCTATTGTAAGGACTTCACTGCACTATGTCTATTTAACAGCAAATAATAAAACTCCATTTTAAAAAAATGGAGTTTTATTATTATTTGATTTTTACAATTATCTTTCCTTTTGCTCTTCCAGACTCTGAATATTCCATTGCTTTTTGAGTATCTTCAAAATGGAAAATGCGATCGATTATAGGTTTGATTTGTCCAGATTCAATATACTTTGCAATTATACGTAATTGATCTCCGCTTGGTTTCATAAACAAAAACGAATATTGAGCATTATGCTTTTTTTCAAGTGCAGTAAGTTTTTTGCTTGCTAATGAAAATAAGAGTGTTTTGAAAAATCCTGAACCAAATTCTTTACCGAAGCGAGCATTCGGCATTCCTGAAACGGAAACAATGTTCCCTTCGCTTTTTATAATATCGAATGATTTTTCAAGTGTTGTACCGCCAAGTGTATCAAATACTGCATCATAATTTTTCAGTATATCTTCAAACTTTTCTTTTTTGTAATTAATAATTTCATCTGCGCCAATAGACTTTACTAAATTTTCACCAGCTTCACTAGCAGTTGTTGCAACAGTGGCACCCATTATTTTTGCTAACTGAATTGCGAAAGTACCAACACCGCCGGATCCAGCGTGAATCAAAATCTTTTGTCCTTTTTGTAATTGCATGATGTCATGTAATGCTTGATATGATGTTAAGCCAACGAGAGGAATCGACGCCGCTTCCTCAAAAGTTAAATTTTTCGGTTTTAGGGCTATATCATCTTCATGAATGGCTATATATTCCGCAAAAGTACCGATCTTATCTTTTCTTGGACGTGCATATATTTCATCACCAACTTTAAATTGAGTCACCTTTGTTCCGACTTTTACAATGACACCAGAAAAGTCATTACCAAGAATAAGGGGCATTTTATATTTAAGTAACAACTTCACTTTTCCATCGCGTATTTTAAAATCAATTGGGTTAATGCTAGCTGCATGAATTTCTGCGAGCACCTCATACTGATTTATTTCAGGGGTGGGCATCTCAGTCATGCGCATTGGAACTTTCCCATACTTATCAATCACCATTGCTCTCATTTCTTATACCTCCAAAGTTCAATAAAAGTTTTGCAGTAGCTTCTCAATATCTAATACAAGATTTTTTAATAATCCTAATTTTGTACGTATGTCAATATAATAAAAGTTCTTTGTACCTTCTTTACGCATTAAAATAATACCAGCTTCTCGTAAAATCTTAAGGTGATGTGATACTGCTGGTCGAGAAAGGTGTGTTTGTTTAGTGATTTCGCCAACACGTAATCCAGTTTGACATTCTGTTTTCATTAGAACTAACAAAATAGCTTGACGTGTTTCGTCACCAATTGCTACTAATACTTTTTGACAATTAATAAAATCTTCTTTAATAACATTTAATTGTTCTTGTTTATTCATTTCAATCACTATACCTCCAATAATTAGTCGAAAGGTTTAAGATGATGAACCATTACATCGATACGGTAATGCTACATGAATGTTGTATGAGCTGCAATATTGAGAAAGAAAATCGAGACGAATCCATTTTTACGTATTGAAAATTATGGAGTAGTTATTATAGGGAATAGAAAATAATGGAGTTGAAAGGTAGAAAATGATTTAACAATACGATGTCTGCCGAGGATAAAGGGTAGCCATTTAACAATAAAATAAGCAGTCGTAACCTTGTATAATTTACAAGGTTACGACCGCTTATAATGTTTTTATTATTTTTGATGTCTATATCAGAGAATAGTTCAAAGTAAAGTAGGGCCTTCTTTTTTATCCTTTCATACACACACAAATTAAGTGATTTGTAGATGTATGAAAGGATAAAAGTAATTTGGGGCGTAATCTATCTATATGATAATTCAAAATGAAATATAAGTCTATATTTTTGTTGGTTTTTTGATTATATTTATGTCACTGAGCTCAGAAGAATATATGTGGAGGGAAAATGTATGGAATCGAAACATGTACCAGTTTTAATTGTTGGAGGGGGATTATCAGGATTATCGTCTGCATTATTTCTTGCGAAACATAACATTGATTATGTACTTATTGAAAGGCATCCGTCTACTGCGATTCATCCGAAAGCGGGTGGAATTACATTTCGCACAATGGAATTATTCCGAGAACTGGGTCTAGAAAAAGGAATTAGATTAGCTGGTAAAGCATTAGAGAATTGTCACGGAAGAATTGCAGTTCAAACAATAGCTGAGGTAAAGCATGAAGAGTTGGAACAAATAAGGGCGGCGCAGTATGAAAATAACGAAAATTCATTTCGTAAAGTGGAAGAGATTAGCCCATCAAAACAAACTGCTTGTTATCAAATTACTTTAGAAGAGATGATGTTACAATGCGCGAAAAAATTAGGCGGAGAGCTATCTTTTTATCATGAACTGGTTTCTTATGAACAAAATGAGAACGGAGTAATAGCAACTATTCGAAATCGTGACACGAAAGAAGAGAGCATGATTCATTGTGATTATGTAATTGCAGCAGATGGAGCGAAAAGTAAAATACGTGAACAGCTAGGTATTCTAACTGAGGGCCGTGGTACAATCGGTGGTTATTATATGAACATATATTTTGAAGCGGATTTGAGTGAATTTATTAAAGGAGACGCATTCGGTTTTACTATGATACTTCATCCAGAAGTAATTGGTGCGCTTATTCCAGTCGATAACGAAAGTAAATGGATTTATCATGTAGCTTATGATCCAGTAAAAGGGGAGCGACCAGAGGATTTCTCTATAGAACGCTGTAAACAAATTATTCAAACTGCAATTGGAAGTACGGATATTAAGCCAGAAATAGTAAGTGTTTTACCGTGGGAAGCGAGTGAAAGTACAGCGGTAAAATTTCAGGAAAATCGCATCTTTTTAGTTGGTGACTCGGCGCATATTATGCCGCCAACAGGAGGATTCGGTTCAAATACAGGAATACAAGATGCACATAATTTAGCTTGGAAATTAGCGGCTGTTATAAAAGGGAAAGCAAATCCAAAATTGTTAGAAACGTATCATAACGAGAGATATCCTGTTGCAAAATTAACGACGGACCATGCGAGTAGTATATTATTTCGTGCTGCGAATAGAGAGGAAGGTAATTTGAGTAATATGGATAGTTTAGCTGTCACTGCTGGTTATCAGTATTGCTCAGAAGCAATTATAGACGAATGTAACACACCGCATAGAATGAATATAGTTGATTTGAACGGACGCCCGGGAACGCGTGCGCCACATTTTTGGGGAACTTATGAAGGAAAAGAAGTTTCTATACTTGATCTATTTGGTAGCAACTTTGTGTTACTTACTGGAGCAGAGCCTAGTACTTGGACTGAAGCTGCAAATGTTGTTTCATCTGGATTAGGAGTAAAGATAAAAGTGTATCAGGTAGGTTTAACTGGTGATTTTATCGATCAAGGTAACTTTTTTAGAAAACTATACGGGATAGAAAATGGAGGAGCGGTAGTAATAAGACCAGATGGATTTATTGGATGGCGTACGGAAAATGAGGTATTAAAGCCGAACGTATTACTTGAAGAAGTAATGAACAATTTATTGTGTAATTAAATAAGAAGCACTGCTTGTATTTCACAAGCGGTGCTTTATAACAATCCACTTTCAACTTACAAAATAAAAATATTGTAAGTTGAAAGTGGATATATTCGAAAAATCGTTGATATTATTTGATTATGATAACTCTCCGATAAACGAAAGTTCTTCTTCGAAAAATCCATCTTCATCATTGATTATCTCTTGGAAATACAATGTTTGGACACTGTTAGAAATTGATATTTTCCATTCATGCCTGAAGTCGGACTCATTGGAAAGAGGCATCCATTTTTGAAATTCGTTATCTCTATTGAAAAAATTTTGAAAGTAGTCATCGTTTTTAAATATGATGATTTGTGAGTTCCATAAGCTTGCTATTTTGATCATAACAACGACTCGATATGTATTTGTATCGTTCGGTTTCATTGTCATTAATTGATTCGCTTGATTTAACAGGGTTTGAATGCACAATCGCTTTACTTTCCTAGGTGTTGTACTAGAATTGATAAAAGCTTGAGAGCCTGGTAAAGGCATATGCCAGTATTCATCGTTATAGAAAGTAGACGGAAATGCTTTAGTAGAGTCTTCAATTCTTTTTATAAGAGTTTTTGTTTTTCGGTTCATTCCGCGTATTTTTTTTTCACGCATTGTTGATCATCTCCATAAATTTTTGCAAGGCAGCTGAGTGGAAAATATCTTTTCGAATAATAAAGGTAGTAGGAACCTTTCTAAAGTGATTTGGTAATGTATTTAAAGATAAACCATGTTCGTAATCTGGAATAATAGATTTCAGCATAATAGCCGTACCCATACCTGATTTTACACATGCAAGTATTGCTTCAATTGTTCCGAACTCTAGTATTCTTTTAGGTGAAATCCCTTCTTCTTGAAGCCAGTTTTCTAATAGTTTTCTGTAATAACAACCTTGACTAAAAGCGAGTAAATTCAGTTCTTCTATTGTTTTAAAGGAAGATAGAGGAGTCTTGCTAATGAGAACGAGTTCTTCTTCTCGAAATGAAAGTGTATGAAGTTCAGTATGCTGAATATTTCCAGCGATAAGAGCCCCGTCTAGTTTTCGCTCTAAAACGAGCTGAGTTAATTGGTCTGTCGTATTTGTTTCTAGAATCAATTCAACTTCTGGATACTTTTCATAATAGGTCGTTAATATAGGCGGGAGACGAACGGCTGTTGTCGATTCTGTACACCCGATTTTTAACGTGCCTTTTGGCTCGGTTCCGTTACTTTGGACAGCTTGAATGGATTGATCGATTAGATGGATGATTTGTTTTGCATATGTTAATAAAATTTCTCCGTTAGAAGTTAAAGTAACGCCTTTTCCTTTTCGATAAAATAAAGGCACACCTAACTCAATTTCTAGTTGTTTTATACGCATCGTTACACCTGATTGTACATAATTTAAGTTTTTAGCAGCATGAGATATATTTCCTACTGTCGCAACTTCGTAAAAAACCGTTAAATCTTTTATGTCCATTTATTATCACCCCGAAAAAGGTATCAATTTTTTTGATGGATTCTATTATTAACACTTATTTTACATGATATCAGAACCTTCATACAATGAAAGGGATATGGGGGAGATAACGTTGATAAGTGAAGAAAAAATTGAAAAGTACAGTAGTTCTAATAAATGGATCATGTTAACTTTGGCAACGGTAGCACAGGCAAGTGCAACACTTATAACATATGGAGTAGGGGTACTTGCGTTATTTTGGAAAGAGAAATATGCACTTTCGAATATGCAGGTTGGGTTGTTAATAAGTGCTGTAAATATTGGTCCGCTGTTTTGTATGCTTTTTGCCGGAAGGTTACTTGATCGATATAACGAAAGAATATTAATTGGAGCGAGTGCTGTATTACTTGGTGGGGCGCTGTTACTTGCTCATACGGCAAGGGGATTTATTGGGTTATTATTTGTTCTTCTTTTAATAGGGACCTTTTATAGTGTATCCCAGCCAGGGGGAAGTAAAGTAATCTTGAAATGGTTTCCGAAAGAGATTCGCGGATTAGCTATGGGAATACGGCAAGCTGGTATACCTATTGGTGGGGCGTTAGCAGGAGTAATAATCCCTTTGCTTACAATTAAATTTAGTTTAGCTTATACGATAAATGTAATTGCAACTATATGTATAATAGGCGGGTTATTGTTTTTCATATTTTATAAGGAATCGTACGTACGAGAACACACGAGCCAAGAAAATGTAAGTATTTCTTTTTGGATGCAGTTAAAAAAGGTAATATGTAAAAAAGAGCTGTATCCAATTTTTATTACAGGTATTTACATGATTTCTTTACAAATGATATTAGTCGGACATTTTATAAAATTTTTAGTCATTGAAAAATCGATAACACCTATTGTAGCAGGGAAAGTATTTTCAGTTATGCTAGTTGCAGGAATGATAGGTCGAATTATATTAGCTACAATAAGTGATACATATTACAAAGGTGATCGTCGTACACCTTTATTAATAACTGTATGTATATCTTTTTGCTTAATTTTAGTTGTTGTAATGAGTATAAACACAATGACACTTGAGGCATTGTTTGTGATGAGCGGAATGCTAGGGTTCTTTGCGATCGGTTGGTTTAGTCTTTTTATGGTTGAAGTTGCTGAGTCTGCAAGTGAGGAATTGGTTGGTCTAACAGTGAGTTTTGCGCTTACACTTAATCAAATTGCTATTATCTTTGCACCTGCTTTGTTTGGTTATATAGTAGATGGAAAAGGCTACACATATGCATGGATGGGGATAGCTGCATTACTAAGCGTTTCAGCAGTGAGTTTATGTAAAAGTAAACGAATATTAAAAATGTAAATCTTTTATGAAGAAAATCTAAAGAAATGTCGTGAGAGTGACATTTCTTTTTTTATATGCTGTATAATCAATTTAGAAATGAGATTCGTTTTCATTAACGCTCATTTCCTCTTTTGAAATTACCTGTAATTTTAGCCATAATAAGCTGTTTTTCTTTTTCGTTACTTGTCCGATTTATTTTGTTTAAAAATTTTTCAGCATCATTTCCTTTTAAAATCATAATCTGTTTTCCGCGATATTCAATTAAAACTATATTGTTTTTTGTTACTCGATAATGAAACATCATATCATCTAAACGATTGCGCTTATCGGTCTTTTTCAAATTAACGCCTCCATTCTTGTTAATGTGTAACGAATGTTACATAAAAAATTTAAATTAAGGTTGGATGTATCCGATTGTAAGGTGGAAATTTTGTAAAAAAGAACTACAATAGAGAGTAGTTAAAATTTGAACGTTAGAAAAAGGAATCTAGTTTACTATGAGGAATAATAGAGTAGATAGATTATAAGATATTTAAAAACTAAAAGATATAGAATAGAATGGAAAAGTATAAAGTGAAACTAGATAAAAGAGGGTTCCCATATGTTTAAGAAATGGTTAATCGCTTTCTTTGTTTTTGCTATTTTTTGTGGGAGTGTCGCTGCACTCATACATGCAAATAAAGAAAAGAAATACAGTTTGAAGGCATTTTCAAATTTTGAGGATAAAGTTGGAAATGTTCAACCGAAAGTTGATGCGAATCAGCAAAAACGTTATGATATTGCAGCAACGAAACTCGATCAATATTTAAAAGATAAAGGATTTAACGGAACGGTTCTCGTAACGGATAAAAATAATGTGGTTTTACGAAAAGGCTACGGGTATGCGAATATAAAAGATAAAGTTTTAACAACGCCAAGAACAAAATATCGCATCGGTTCCATAACGAAAACGGTAGTTGCAATATCTATATTACAGCTAAGAGAAAAAGGGAAATTGAATATTGAAGACAATGTAAATAAGTATATTCCATCGTTTCCAGCAGATAAAAACATTACGTTACGAAATTTGTTAACACATACGTCCGGGTTACCAGATCAGGGACAAGGTAGTGTTGATGCGGCATCACGTTTAAAGTTAGTAACGTGGATTGGAGCGCAAAAGTTGCAATTTCCTGCAGGGACAGGATGGAAATATACAGATTATAATTATATGGTACTTGCGTATATTGTAGAAAAGATATCGAATAAACCGCTTGCTGAATATGTGAAAGAAAACATTTTTACTCCTGTTGAAATGAATGAATCTGGTATGGGTGCAACTCTCCCTGAAGATATTTTCTTAGCAGAAGGTTACACGAAAAAAGATAATGAGTTAATAGCTACACCCCGCTTAAAAATGAACTGGCTGTATGGTTGTGGTGAAATGTATACGACCGTTGAAGATATGAAAAGATTAGATGAGGCTATTATGGATGGAAAGCTGATTTCTAAACAAAGCTTATCAGATATGTTTACAGTATCACCTGCGAGAAAATATGGATTTAGCTTCTATATTTACCCAGATTATTATCATAACCACGGTGTATTAGCTGGCTGGAACACTTTTAATAATTTTAACTGGGATAAAAGAACGTTTGTAATATTATTCTCTAACGTACAAAATGGTATGAATGATACATTTAATCAAGAGTTTAGGAAATTAGCGAATGATTTAATAGAAGGAAAATAATTATTTAAAAATCGGTATTGATATAAAATTATCAATACCGATTTTTTTATTTAGTGAACAAGCATGTATGAGAGGGGATTAGTATTAGAATAAATTTATGAAGGAAGTTAAATGATATGGATGTTAAATATAGGAAGTGTATTTTGTGAATGTCATCTATTTGTATTGAAATTATGTGATTATCATGCGGAAGAATAATTGGTAATTTTTACATTGATGAAAAAGCTTGAGCTTCACACTATGTTAAGCCTTACAGTATTGTAGACATGAACAGGAGGTTGAAAAATGAAAAAAATAGTAAAGTTTTGTTTAATAGCTACATTATCTACAACGATTATTAGTGGATGTTCTTTTGAAGGGAATAATGAAAATGCCAAAGGGAAAGAGAAAGAGGATAAAAAAGTAGAGGTACAGAAAAACGCTGGAAAATATACGATGCCGGATGAAAAAGATAAACATGAAGGTACATGGCTACAATGGCCTCATGAATACACATATGGTCAAGAGTATAAACAAGAAGTTGAACCTATTTGGATTAAGATGGCAAGTGCTTTAACTGAGGGTGAAAAAGTCCACATTGTTGCATATAATGAGGAAGAGAAAGAGCGAATCAATAAGCTTTTAATAGATAAAGGGCTGAATATGGATAAAGTTGATTTCTTTATCGCTCCTACTGATGATGTGTGGGCAAGAGATAGTGGACCGATTTTTGTTTATGACAATAATAAAAATCTGAAAATATTAGATCCAGCATTTAATGGTTGGGGAAAGAAAACTCCATATAAAAATGATGCCCGTATACGTGAGAATGTTAGTAAACAATTAGGGATTGAAAGAATTGATTGGGGGAAATTTGTCCTTGAAGGTGGCGCAATTGAATTAGACAGCAATGGGACTGCTTTATTAACTCGAAGCGCAGTAACGAATAAAAATAGAAATCCTGATTTATCAGAAGCTGAAATTGAAAAATATATAAGTGACCTTGGGGTGACAAACTTTATTTGGTTAGATGGAGTGCCTAATTTAGATATTACTGATTTTCATATTGATGGATTTGCTAAATTCCATGATAAATCTACAATCGTAACGATGGCAGAAGATGACTTGGCTGAATGGGGCTTGTCAAACAAAGATATGGATAAATTGTTAGATGCAAAAAATGCTTCAGGACAGAAATATAAGTACGAATACTTACCGCTTAGTAAAGATAAAGTTACTTTAGAAGGTGGAAAAACTCTAGATTATAAGGGGTCATATATCAATTATTATGTTGGTAATACAGTTATATTGGTGCCTAACTATAATGATCCAAATGACAAAATCGCAAACGATACGATTCAGAAATTATACCCGGATCGTAAAGTAGTGGGAATTGATGTGAGAGAGCTTTATAAAAATGGCGGAATGATCCATTGTGTGACACAGCAACAACCGATTCAATTGAAGTAATCGATTATAGTTTCGTTATGTTGCTTTATAGACAAAATAGGTGAAATGCTATCTTTACTTATTTTGTCTTGTTTTAACATCTGTAACAAGATAGGAATGTATAATTTTAATGTAACGATAATTAAATAAAAGTATATTGTTATTATTGTTTTATATGGAAAAGGATAAAAATGTTTGTGTTAAAGAATTTAAAAAGAGTATTTTCGTTTTTCCCTATCGTTCTACAGTACATTATAAATGTAGCTTTGATCTGTTTGGGAATTGTTTTAAGTGTGTTTCTTATGAAAGAAGTCATTCAATTTATACAAGAACTTAAATTAAATAGTGAGGAATCTAGTTATCATTTAATTGATAGCATTGTCGTATTCTTTTTATATTTTGAATTCATCGTAATGATTATAAAGTATTTTCAAATGAACTTTCATTTTCCATTACGTTATTTTATATATATAGGTATTACGGCTATTGTTCGTCTAATTATTATAGACCATGATAGTCCAATGGATTCATTGATATATGCTTGCGCGATTCTTGTATTAATTAGTGCTTTATTCATTGCAAATTCTAAAATAATGCGTCGTGATTTAGAAGAGTGAACGTTTGTTGTTTAAATCAAAAAAGATGTTTTATCTTTTGGTAAAAAGGAGTAACAGTATTGAAAGAAATAATCTTAACCAGTTTTATAATAATAGGGTTTATGATTCTACTATTTAATTGTATACTTTCATAATTTAAAAGAATAAAAGGTTAATAAGGAAAGAGGTTTTTGTAAATATGGTTCATTACAATAATCAAAATAGTTTACATCAAATATTTACATTAAAGGGAACAGTTATAAGAGATATTTTCCCGCAAATTTTATTATATATATGTATTTCAACGATAGTAACTGTGATTAATTATTATTATGTAGAAATAAAAATTAATCAAACTCCTTGGGTAATTGTTGGAGGAGCTTTAGGTCTACTGTTAGTTTTTCGTACTAACACTGCCTATGATAGGTATTGGGAAGGTAGAAAGTTATTTGGAACGGTTGGTGCTTGTACTAGAAATTTGGCAGTTAGTTTTTTATGTTATTGGGAGTCTGAAGGGAAAAAGACGGATCAGGAAAAATTAAAATTTTTACATTTGTTAATTGCTTTTCCAAAGATAGCGAAAGGACATTTGAGAGACGAAAAAGATTTATCCGAAATAAAAGCATTGTTTGATATTTGTTCTGAGAAGGAAAAAGAAATGTTGGCTGAGTCTATTCATTTACCGATTAGTATAGTTTTTATGTTAAAAACTATACTATCAAAAGGTTTGAAAACGGGTCAAATTCACCCAAATGCAATAATTAATATGGAAGCTGATTTGAATACTCTGCTTACGGCTGTGGGTGGATGTGATCGGATCAAAACAACGCCTATTCCTTTTGCATATTTTGCTCATATTAAAATTTTACTGCTCATATTTTGCGGGACTTTATCGATTGGTCTTGTTGATAGTCTTGGATGGTTTACAGTACTTGCAACTACGTTCATAAGTTTTGCATTTATAGGGATTGAAGCAATAGGGGTTGAAATTGAGGATCCATTTGGTCAGGATCCAAACGATCTTCCGCTAGAAGGGATTTGCATAGGGGTAGAAACACATTTAGTGAATTTATATAATCAAAACGCTCTATTAGAAGTAATGGATTTGAATCTTGATAAAAAAATTATCTAATCCGTCATTGTGTACGGCGATTAAAATTTAAAAATCTTGTCAAGAGTCAGTTTATGGCTTAACGACGGCTTTATATTTTTTATATAAATATATAATATTTCTCCGTGCTATAATCCATTCATGAAATGTGCACGTTTCAAAAATTGTAATGAAAAGAGAAATGAATTGGGGAATAGTTGGCTTATTGAAAACAGTTATTCAATCATTATTAAAAAGCGAGGTAAGTAATATGGAACAAAAACATAGTGGCATTATTTTTACTGCAATACCAGATGAATCGAATGAATATTATCGACCATTTTATGAAGACATTATTTATTTTAATGAATACTTAAATGAAAATAAAGCATTTACCGATCAACTTATATCTTTATCTGTTGAAGAGCAAGACTTTCATACAAACTTTTTTGAGTATGATGATATTTGGCTAAGAGATGTTGCACCAGTTGTAACAAATCATCTAGTTAAATTCAAATATCAACCAAATTACTTACCGAAAGATCAAGGACGATATTTAGATCAACAATTTAATAAATGGTTGAAAAAAAACGACTTTGAATATGTGACATCTCCATTGATATTAGACGGTGGAAATCTTATTTGGAATAAAAAAGATACCGTTATATTAACGGAACGCATATTTGATGATAATTATGATTGGACGGAAGAAGAAATTATAGAGCAACTGGAATGGGATTTAGATGTGAGTCGGGTTATTATTATTCCTGCTGAAGAGGGAGATGTACTTGCACACGCAGACGGGATGGTTAAATTTATTGATGAACATAAAATGTTTATTAGTGATTTTTTAGGGGATCATGAATTTAGATATAAGGTTCAAGAGATTATTCAAGAGCAAATGCCAGAGGCTGAATTTATAGTTGTTCCTTCGTCATATACAGAGAAGGGTCAATATGATGAAGAGATAGCGTCAGCGAAAGGTTTATATATGAATATATTAGAAACATGTGATACACTTTACGTTCCTAAGTTTGGATTAGCTAAAGATGAGGAAGTTTTACGATATATTCAACAGCATACTGAGAAACAAGTTATTCAAAGTCATGTAGGAGAAATATCGACAATGGGAGGCGCGATGAATTGTTTAACGTGGTATTGTCCTAGTCATTTGTTACCTTCAAAAATGAAAAGGCTGAACGATCAGAATGAAGGTTCTTCAATCAGAAAAATATTTGATTGGTTTTAATAAATAAGCTTATATATAAGAAAATGTATTCAAGGGGTATTTATATGTATACAATTACTGAATTTTCACGGATTTGTAAAATGAGTACACGAATGTTAAGGCATTATGATAAAGAGGAAATATTGAAACCAGCATATGTGAATCCGGTAAATGGATATAGATATTATGAGCAAGGACAGCTTGAAATAGCGTTGAAAATTAAAAAGCTAAGGGAGTACAAGTTCCCTTTACCGAAAATTAAAATAATTCTTCAATCATCAGATCAAGATTCATTTATTAAACATATGCAATCACAAATTATAGAGTTGTCTCATGAGGTGAAACAAAATTTACAGGTCATTTCAGAAATGAATGAAATGGTAAATATGAATCATGCTTTAAATACTGCTTGTCATAGAAATTACGATATATTTATTGGAATGAGAAATGAAATAACAGTAATTGCTCAAAGACTGCAAATAAATATAGATGATATGGATGATTATTTTTATGACTTATATGAAAAAGTACAAAAGCATAACTTACAAATGGTTGGTTCGCCCTCTACGGTCTTTTATGATGAAGAGTATATTCCAAATGAAAGTGATGTTGAATTAAGGATTCCGGTCATGCATGGGAACAATAAAGATGTAGTACAAGAATATGAAATAAAAAAATTAAATCCACATCAAATCGTTACTACTATGCATTATGGAAGTTATGACTATATAGGCTACGCTTATATTGCGTTAGAAAAATGGATTGAAAGAAATGGTTATGTAATAGATGGTTCACCATATGAGGTCTACATAAAGGGACCTGAATGTGATTGTTTAGTCGAAGAGTATGTCACACAAATTTGTTTTTTAGTTACGAAAATAGAATGAGAATAAGGATTGACATTAACATTATGTCAATCCTTATTCTATTTATGTAAGTAATTCATCATAATAAAAAGGAGAAAGAATATGAAAAGAACAATCATGATTATTTGTCTGATTCTAAGTATGACATGGGTTTCAGCGTGTACTCCTGGAGTAGGAGAAGGTGAGAATGGTAGCTTCGTTCTACCAAATCAGTTGCCAAAAAATGTAGTGTTTAAAAATGGTACAATCTATACTTCAAATGACAAGCAAGACATTGTAGAGGCTGTAGCCGTTAAAGAAGGGAAAATTACATTTGTTGGTTCAAACAAAGATGTAGAAGGATTTATAAATGAAGATACGAAAGTGGTGGATTTACAAGGGCGTTTTATTCTTCCTGGTTTTGTGGACAATCACAATCATATATTTGAGGCGAAATCACCAGCAGCAGGGAATTGTAGTGTTTCACCGGATGCTGCGCTGCAAGAACAACGCTCGTATTTAAAGGCTTGTAAAAAAGATGTGAAAGATGGTGAATGGATAAGCGGAACAGGATTTAGTTTGGAAGAGCTGTTAAAAGATATGGACGAAAAATCAGAACAACAAACGCCATTACAAGTTCTTGATGAGTTATTTCCTAATAACCCTGTATTAATTATGGAAAGAACTTCTCATTCTGTATGGGTTAACTCAAAAGCATTGGAAGTAGCGGGAATAAATAAAGAGACGAAAGATCCGCAAGGCGGAAGAATCATCCGGGATCCAGAAACAGGAGAACCTTTCGGGCTTCTGTATGATACAGCAGGGGATATCGTGATGGAAAAATCATGGAATTCCCAGCCCAATCTCTTTGAAAAAAATTATGAAGGTTTGTTAGACGGTTTAGATGAGGTTGCGAAGAATGGTATTACTACAGTCGGCGATGGACGTCTTTATTGGAAACGAGGCTGGTTAGATGTTTGGAATAAAGTTAATGATGAGAAAAAGTTAACGTCGCGAGTAGTACTTCGTCCGTGGGTATATCCGAACTTAAATGAAGCAGAACAAATGGAGTATTTCAAAAAAATTAAGCGTAATGATGTATCATCTCGAATGCTTATTAATCAAGTGAAAATGTATAGTGATGGAATTAGCATTAACAGCACAGCTAAAATACTAGAAAAATATAAATTTGAGTGGTTTAAAGGAACACCGTACGGTTTGAACTATATTCCAGAAGAAAAAATGAAATGGTGGTTAACGGAACTTAATAAACTTGGTTACGGTGCACTCATTCATACGATTGGAGATGGCGGGGTAAGAGAGAGTTTAAATGCAATTGAAGCAGCGAAAAAAGAAGGGGCGAATCGGCCTTATACGCTTACGCATGTTGAAATGGTAGAAGATAGTGATATAAATCGTTTTGCTAAGTTAGGTATTAGCGCTGATTTCCAAGTAGGCCATGATTTTGCGGAAGATCCTAAACAAAGCTGGGCAAGTACGTATTTTACAGATCAACAGATGAAACGAATTATGCCGTTAGGACGCATTTGGAAAACAGGAGCAAATGTATCGCTTAGTAGTGATTGGGATGTAAATGAACTAAATCCACTTGTGACAATTTCGAATGCGCTAAGTATTGAAGAGAAAGGCTTATCTGATATATATGCAGCTATTGATGCTTATACAATTAAGCCAGCCAAAGCATTAGGTCTTGATAAAATTACTGGATCGATTGAAGTAGGTAAATCAGCCGATATGGTATTGCTAAATGAAGATATTACTAAAATGAGTGTCGATAAGATTCCGAATGCGAAAGTTTTAGTGACGGTTTTACAAGGAGAAGTAGTGTATCACAAGGGAAAATAAAGAATCGGTTTATGAAGTAGTTAATATATTCCTGTTGACCTTAACACGATGTCAAAGTTTAGACTGAACTTACATTCGAAGAAGGGGTGAACATGTATGAGAAATAAGGAAAATAGTTTGTTTTATATGCCAGCTGAGTGGGAAAAACATGAGGGGACATGGCTCCAATGGCCTCATGATAAAGCTCATAGAGGTGAAGGTTACAGATCTAAGCTAGATGATATTTGGGTAACGATGGCAAAGGAGCTTCATTACGGTGAGAATGTGCATATTGTTGTATTTGATGAGGAAGAAAAAGTACATGTCCAATCTAAGTTAATTGAAGCGAATGTAGATATGGATAAAATTGATTTTTTAATTGAAGAAACGGATGATGTTTGGATAAGAGATAATGGACCGATCTTTGTAAAAGATAAGGAAGGCAATCTCTGCTTAACGCACTGGGTATTTAATGGTTGGGGGGATAAATATCCGTATGAAAATGATGCTGTTATTCCGGAAAAAATAAGTGGAATGTATAGCATTCCAAAAGTTAAATCTAGTGTCTGTATAGAAGGTGGAGGAATAGAGATAGATGGAAATGGCACCTTAATGGCGGCAAAAACTTCTATTATAAATGAAAATCGAAATCCTACATTAAATCAGGAAGAGATTGAAATAGAGTTAACGAAGTATTTGGGAGTAACGAATTTTATATGGATAACTGGTATTCGCGGAGAGGATAATTATGATGAAGATACGGATTACCATATTGATGGGGCAGCGCGTTTTGTAAATGAAAATACAATTCTTTATGAATATGATCCTTTTGGGGAGAGTGAATCCTACCTTTTGGAGGCGTACGAAAAGCATTATCAAGAATTGAGACAAGCGAGAAATATAGATGGAAATCCATTTCAGCTCATCCCAGTACCGGTAACAAGAAAAGTGGTAAAAGAAGCAGACTGTAAGGGCTCGTATTTGAACTTTTATATTGGAAATGAAGTTGTATTAGTTCCTATATATGGTGATGAACATGATAAGTTAGGACTTCAAATCATTGAAGGGCAGTTTCCAGGAAGAAGAATTGTCGGTGTTTATGTAAATGAACTGTTTGCGTATGGTGGTATGATTCACTGTGTAACACAGCAACATTTAGCATAAAGTAACCGAAATGAAAAAAGCATGCAGAGTATATACTCTGCATGCTTTTTATAATGCTGAAAACTCTTCAACAAGTGAGCTAAAACGATTTAGTGCACTTTCAATCGGTTCTGGCGTAGTTAAATCAACACCAGCTTTTTTCAGTAAGTTTAATGGATAGTCAGAACTTCCGCCTTTAAGGAATTCAATATAGTTTTTCTGAGCATTTGGATCGCCGCTCAATAACTTATCAGCAATTTGGATTGCAGAAGCGAATCCAGTTGCATATTTGTACACGTAAAATGGACGATAGAAATGCGGTATTCTAGCCCAGCCGTATTTTACTTCTTCGTCAAATACGAGAGAGTCGCCATTATACTCTCTAAACAAGTTTTCATAAACTTCGCTAAAGACTTGGGCATTTAATGGTTTACCTTGTTCGGCCATTTCATGTGTAATTTTTTCAAATTCTGCAAACATGATTTGTGTAAAGAAAGTACCTTTAAAGCTATCGATAAAGTAGTTAATTAAATGATTACGTACGTTCGTTTCTTTTGCTTCTTTTAATAAATAATGAATTAATAACACTTCATTTACTGTAGAAGCGACTTCTGCAACAAAAATGGAATAGTGTGCAGAAATTCTTGGTTGGTATCCGTGTGAGTAATGCGTATGCATACCGTGCCCGCATTCATGAGTAAGGGTGAAAAGGCTATTTAAATCATCATGATGATTTAAAAGAATGAAAGGATGAACACCGTATACACCAAAGTTATAAGCGCCAGAACGTTTTCCTGGTGTTTCTCTCACGTCTATATAGCGTTTATCTTTAAAGTTTTTTAATGTTTCGATATATTCTTTACCTAAAGGAGCTAGTGACGCGATCATTATATCAAACGCTTCGTCGTATGGAATGTCTTGTTTTACACCTTTTACTAAATCAACACTCAAGTCGTATTGTCGTAGTTCATCTACATTTAATTTTTCTTTTCTAAGTTCATTATACGTATGTAATGATTGAATGTTTTTTTTCGTTGTCTCAATTAAATTTTCATATACTTCTTTCGGAACCATGTCGCCAAATAATGATTTTTCTAAAGCTGATGGATATTTTCGTAGCTTTGAGACAGTAACATTGTTTTTAATAGCTGCGGACAAAGTAGAAGCGATAGAGTTTTTTAACTGAACATATGGCTTGTAATAAGCTTTATAGGCTTCTTCACGTTTCTCACGATTCTCATCTTCTATTAGCTTTGAATACATTCCACGTGTTAAGTTTACTTTTTCTCCATCATCAGTAGTCACTTCACCAAAAATTATATCTGCATTATTTAACATGCCAAATGTATGCTGTGGGGAGGAGAGTGCTTCACCCATTTGTGATAAAATCTCTTCTTGGTCTTTATTCAAAACGTGTTTTTTATAACGGTATAACTCAAATAAGTCTTCTTTATAATAGTGTAAGCCTTCGGTTTTTTCTATGTAAGAATGTAATGTGTTTTCATCTACGCTAAGTAAGAATGGAGAAAAGAAAGATTTAGCCGCACTTACTTTCACGTGTAATTGTGATACTTTATCGACAAGGGATTGAGCGTCAGTATCGCGTGTATCAAGATCAGATTGTAATCGTGCATAAGCGAACATTAAAGATATTATGCTAGATATTTCTTCACTCTTTGTTAAATAAGCTAATAAACTATTGCCATCGTGAATATTTCCATTAAACTTGTGTAATTCATTCGTTAATACTTCAATTTTATGAAAATCGCTTTCCCAATCTTCAATTGTATGATAAATATCCGTTAAATCCCATTTTTCTTTATCAGCTACTTGTAGTCGATCTTTAAGTTCAGTCATAATCATTTCCTTTCTAAATATGTAGTTATATTCCTATATAACTATGAAATACAACAAATTGCAAAAAATCCCTGCTGGAAAATAAAAAGCCTTGCCGGAAATGGCGAGGCTTTAAAAGTTATAATGTAATGCCGAACGTTGAATGAAGGAGGTTTGTATATTGCCCTTTTGTAATTGTTTCTTTTGTTTTATTTCTATTTTTCGTTACTGTAAGGCTATCTTTTGTTAATGATGCGTGCCCGTCATGAGTAAGTTTTACAACAAGAGGTACTTTGTTAAATGGTGAACCTTCATGTTCAACAATAATTTTTTGTGCTGCATTTGCTTTCGTTTCATCCACTTCTTCCAAGTAAAATGCATAACCTACTGTCCAATCATCAGTAGAAGATTGATCTAGAAACTCATTGCTTTTACGCATTTCTAAAATATAATTACCTTTTTCAGTCGTTTCTTTACGAATACGATAGTCGCCTGTTACAGAATGAACGATCTCACCTGAGAAAGGAACAGGGGAAAGGGGTAAATATGATCCGAAACCTACTTCAATTAAGTAAAGTTCATTATGATGTTGTAAAACAGTTGCGATATGCCCTGAATCTACAGCCCATATAGAATTTGCAGCGTTATAAACTGTTCCTGAAACGAGATGGACATCGAATTTAGAGTCTTTAAGGAAGTAATACATAGCCGGATTCAATTCATAACAAAGGCCGCCACGGTTGTTTATTAAAATTTTTTCTTTTAGATTTTCTTTTGATATTTCTTTAAAGTTGTTTTCGAGAATATTTAAGTTTTCAAAAGGGGCAGTTTGTGCCATTGCGTACATAATGTTAGGTAAATCTTCAAATGAAACTTTGTGTTTTTCTTCTATATTTAATCTTGCGAAAAATTGTTTTTGAAAGTCGGTCATAGAAATCCCTCCGTTATGCTTTTATAGATAAATTGTAAACAATTTTGAATCCGATGTGAATTTTAAACTATAGGGGGTACTTGTGGAATAGTTGAATTCATATTTTGAAAAATAATGTGAGAGATTAAAAGATTGTTACTTTACTAACTGTAGAACGAATATTATAATAACTTTAACAAATTATGCAAACGTTTTCTTGAAGGGGATGGTGTAAATATGTTGAAAAGGATTACGGTAGTCTGTTTATTGTTTATTTTGCTTTTTCCTAATATATATGAGGGAAATAAGACAAAAGCAGCAACAGTGAACAATGGAACATTAATGCAGTATTTTGAGTGGTACGCTCCGAATGATGGGAATCATTGGAATCGTTTGCGTTCCGATGCTGAAAGTTTAGCTCATAAAGGAATCACATCTGTATGGATACCACCTGCATATAAAGGGACTTCGCAAAATGATGTAGGGTATGGGGCCTATGATTTATATGATTTAGGGGAGTTCAATCAAAAAGGAACGGTGCGGACGAAATATGGGACAAAAGCACAGTTGAAATCTGCAATTGACGCTTTACATAAGCAAAACATCGACGTATACGGTGATGTAGTTATGAATCATAAAGGTGGGGCTGATTATACTGAAACCGTAACAGCTGTTGAGGTAGACCGTAACAATCGAAATATTGAAGTATCAGGTGATTATCAAATTAGTGCATGGACGGGGTTTAATTTTCCAGGGCGCGGAGATGCTTATTCAAATTTCAAATGGAAATGGTATCATTTTGACGGAACGGATTGGGATGAAGGAAGGAAATTAAATCGAATTTATAAATTTAGGGGTGTAGATAAAGCGTGGGATTGGGAAGTGTCTAGCGAAAATGGAAATTATGATTATTTGATGTATGCAGATCTTGATTTTGATCATCCTGATGTTGCGAATGAGATGAAAAATTGGGGAACATGGTATGCGAATGAATTAAATTTAGATGGCTTTCGTTTGGACGCTGTTAAACATATTGATCATGAATATTTACGCGATTGGGTAAATCATGCCAGACAGCAAACGGGGAAAGAAATGTTTACAGTAGCTGAATATTGGCAAAATGATGTTCAGGCTTTAAACAATTATTTAGCGAAAGTCAATTATAATCAATCTGTGTTTGATGCACCGCTTCATTACAATTTTCATTATGCTTCAACAGGAAATGGGAATTATGATATGAGAAATATTTTAAATGGAACAGTAATGAAAAATCACCCTGCACTCGCAGTTACTCTCGTTGAGAATCATGATTCTCAGCCTGGGCAGTCATTGGAATCTGTAGTAAGTCCGTGGTTTAAGCCGCTGGCATATGCATTTATTTTAACTCGTGCAGAGGGCTATCCTTCAGTTTTCTATGGTGATTACTATGGGACAAGCGGAAATAGTAGTTATGAAATTCCAGCGTTAAAAGATAAAATTGATCCAATTTTGACGGCACGAAAAAACTTTGCATATGGTACGCAGCGTGATTATTTAGACCATCCAGATGTGATTGGCTGGACAAGAGAAGGCGATGGTGTACATGCTAATTCTGGTTTAGCGGCATTACTCTCGGACGGACCAGGAGGATCAAAGTGGATGGATGTTGGAAAGAATAACGCTGGGGAAGTATGGTACGATATTACGGGTAATCAAACAAATACTGTAACAATTAATAAAGATGGATGGGGGCAGTTCCATGTAAATGGAGGCTCAGCTTCAATATATATTCAGCAGTAAATTTGTGATAAAAAGGAAGGGGCAGACTGAAATATAAGTTCGCCTCTTCTTTTTTACATTCTGCATAGTTATTAAAGTATGACACCTTTACTTCTTACAAAACATATAGTATGATGATTTCAATAAATTAGATTTCAATGAACATAAAATATAAATTAATGAGAGGTGCTTTTTGTGAGTGCGGTAGGTACTAAATAGGAAAAATTTAATGAAATAAATCGGATAAGACCAGGGGATTTTTATGTATATCATACCCCTAATTTTGTCATGCATTTATTTCGAAACCTATGAAGATACCTACAATACTTTATAAAGCGTGTAATAAGGGGATTGCCATCTGTTTTTATGGCTTATTTTCTCATATGTTATTACACATGCCTTGTAAATGTAAAAGCTGCGGTATCCCCGCAGCTTTTTTGTATATGTTTTTAATGTATAAACATGATAATTGAATAATGTAGAACTCATTGGAATCTAATGAGTAGGTATCTTCATTGATGATAAAGACCAATCATAGTGAGGAGAAACAAAATGAATACGATGACTTTTGAAAAGTTACAATATAACGAATTAATGGAAATAGTGAAATCTTATTGTGTAAGTGGATTAGGTAAGGAATTATTAAATAAATTAGAGCCGAGTACGAGTATAAAAGTAGTGAGAAATCGCTTAAATGAAACGACAGAAGCACGAGCTATAGTAGATGCAGAAGGGCATGTGCCTTTCTTCGGAATTTCTAATATCGCTAGTACAATTCAAAAATTAGAAAAAGGGATGATTTTAGATCCAGCAGAGTTAGTGAGTGTTTCAGACTTTTTACGTGGATGTAGAAAGATTAAAAAATTTATGTTAGATAAAGAATTTTTTGCACCAGTATTAGCTTCCTATGCAAATTCGATGACTGAATTTAAAAGTATTGAAGAGGAAATTAACTTTTCAATTAAAGGAAATAGCATTGATGCAGCGGCTAGTAAAGAGTTAAAACGAATTCGAAATAACATTGATTCTGTAGACGGAAAAATAAAAGAACGTTTAACGAAGTTTTTAAATAGTAGTGCAAATAAGAAATATATTCAGGAATTCTTTATTAGTAAAAAGGATGATCGCTATACGATTCCGATTAAATCTTCCTATAAAAATCAAGTTGCTGGAAGTATTGTTGAAGCTTCTGCAAAAGGTTCTACTGTATTTATAGAACCGCATACGGTTACAAAGCTAAATGCGGAACTCGCGGGTTTGAAAGCAGAAGAAGCGATGGAAGAATATCAAATTTTAGCGACTTTATCAGGAATGGTATTAGAAAATACTTATCATATAAAAATTAATATGGAATTGATTAGCCAATATGATATGGTATTTGCGAAAGCGAAGTTTAGTAAATCAATTGATGGAATAGAGCCGAAATTAAATGATCATGGCTACATTCATTTAATGAATTGTAAGCATCCGCTTTTAAGTGGAAAAGTAGTACCATTAAACTTTGAAATCGGTCAAGAATACCGTAGTTTAATTATTACTGGGCCGAATGCAGGCGGGAAAACAATTGTGCTAAAAACAATTGGATTGTTAACATTAGCGACAATGTCAGGCCTTCACATCGCTGGAGATAAAGAAACGGAAATTGCTATTTTCGAAAATATATTTGTAGACATTGGTGATAACCAAAGTATCGAAAATGCACTAAGTACATTTTCATCTCATATGAAAAATCTTTCTGAAATCATGAGGATGTCAAATAATAATACGTTACTGTTATTTGACGAAATAGGAAGCGGTACAGAACCGAATGAAGGTGCGGCGCTTGCGATATCTATTTTAGAAGAATTTTACCTTGCGGGATGTATTACAATTGCGAGTACGCATTACGGTGAAATTAAACGCTTTTCAGAAATGCACGATGATTTTATGAACGCAGCAATGCAATTTAATAGTGAAACACTAGAGCCACTTTATAAATTAGTGATCGGTAAATCAGGTGAAAGTAATGCACTTTGGATTGCGAATAAAATGAATGTGAGAGAACATGTACTGCAAAGAGCGAAAGAGTATATGGGAAATAAAGAATACGCTATAGAAAAAGTGAATGAAAGTAAGATTAGAAAACCGAAAATGGCGCAAGAAAAAAGAGAAAATGACTATGAATATAAAATCGGCGACCGTGTGAATTTGTTAGATCATAACGATTTCGGGATTGTATATAAGGAAAAAGATAATTTCTATAATGTCGTTGTATATTATAACGGTGAATTCGTTGAAGTGAATGTGAAACGTATTACTTTAGAGGTAGCGGCGAAAGAATTATACCCAGAAGGATATGATTTAAATACACTATTTGTTGATTATAAAGAAAGAAAAATGCAACACGATATTGAGCGCGGATCGAAAAAAGCGCTTCGTAAAATTGAAAAAGAAATAAGAAAGAATAGAGGATAATATAGAATGGTAACGATTAGACAAGAACAAAAAAATGATTATAGTAAGACAGAAGAAGTTGTAAAACAAGCATTTTTAAATGAAGAATTTAGTGATAAAAAGGAACATGAACTTGTAAAACGTATTAGAGAATGTGACGCGTTTATTCCTGAATTATCAATCGTTGCAGTAGATGAGGAAATAGTCGGGCATATTATGTTATCAAAAATTACGATAGAACAAGATGGGGCTACTGTAGATTCATTAGCACTTGCACCAGTTTCAGTAGCACCAAGCCATCAGAAGAAAGGAATTGGTGGAAAGCTTATCACGGCTGCTTTAGAAAAAGCGAAAGAATTAGGATACGGGTCAGTTGTAGTATTAGGGCATCCAGAGTACTATCCGAAATTTGGATTTAAAAAAGCAAGTGAGTGGAATATAAAAGCACCATTTGAAGTGCCTGAAGAAGTGTTTATGGTAATGGAATTAACAGAAAATGCTCTTGAAGGTGTAGAAGGAATTGTACAATATTCGAGTGCTTTTACTGAGTAGGAGTATCGGTTAAGAAATGTAATCATAAAAGATGCTATCTTTTTGTAGGGATATACAGAAAGATAGCTTTTTTTATTAAGCAGATCTACTTACGTATATTTTGCTCAATGAATAATTGAGATGGTAAAATTGATATAGAAATGTAAAGGGAGAGAATAGAATGAAGAAGCGAGAAACAGATAGCAATGAGAATGTAGTTACGTTATATGTTACAAGACATGGAAAAACAATATTAAATACGAACCAGCGCGCACAAGGTTGGGCAGATTCTCCGTTAGTAGAAAAAGGTGTGGAAGTTGCCTCTAATTTAGGAACAGGATTAAAAGATGTTCATTTTGCGAATGCGTATAGTAGTGATAGCGGCCGAGCGATTGAAACTGCTAATTTAGTATTAAAATATAGTGAGCAATCCACCTTAAAACTTGAGCAAAGGAAAAATTTACGAGAATTAAATTTTGGTATTTTTGAAGGTGAAAAACTTGAAAATATGTGGGATGTGGTTGGAAAAGCTGCGGGCGTTGCATCACCAGAAGAACTCATGAAGTTTTCTATTCAAGAAGTGATTAATCTTATTAGAGCAGCAGATCCTACGAAACAGGCGGAAGATTGGGAATTATTTTCTACTCGTATAAAAACAGAGATTGATAAAATTAGTGAAGAAGCTGCTAAAAATGGAGGCGGCAACGTCTTAGTTGTCGTTCATGGGCTTTTGATTACTGCATTAATTGAAATGATAGACAGTAGTAAAACAAAACTTGGAGTGGAAAATGCTAGTGTGACGAAGATTGTATATCAAGATGGAACATACACAGTCGAGTGTGTTGGAGATATGAGTTATGTTGCAAAAGGGAAAGAAAGTGTGGAAATATAACAGGATGTATTACGATTCTTTTTAGATTTACTTTCTTTCGAAATGCTAGTGTTAGCTCAAAGAGACAGAATGAAAGGAAGCCAGAAAAATCTTAATGAGAGAAATCTCTTTAGAGGGAGTTTTACTCAAAATAACAAATAAGATCGCAGACCTTTTCGCATAAGCGGAAGGGTCTTTTTTATTGATTTAAATCATTTTTCATTGAGTTTGTACCAAAAACAGTACCACTTTCAACATAAAGTCAGAGTGTACAATGATTTATGTTACAGTTGATTAGAATACGTGTATAAAATCTTGGTTGAGTAGTAATGTAAAGAGATTCGCAACTGTTTCAGATAGATTTTCAAAAT
Organism: Bacillus sp. FSL R12-0074; assembly: GCF_038005725.1. Classification (NCBI taxonomy): domain Bacteria; kingdom Bacillati; phylum Bacillota; class Bacilli; order Caryophanales; family Bacillaceae; genus Bacillus; species Bacillus sp. FSL R12-0074. Next base: position 3,416,569 of record NZ_JBBOTR010000001.1, on the reverse strand, counting down.
GGGGGGGAATAATGGATTTTCAAGATTTGATGGAATTTAAAGGATATATAGATTTAAACAAATTATTTGAACCTGAAGAAAATTCACTGAGGGTACTTATTGATAGGTGTAAAGTTAACAAAACTAAGGGACTCGCGAAAATTACAGATGAGGTTGAAATAGAAGCATCATCCATTGATGTTGATGACAATCTGCCAATTGTGCAATTGGATTTTGAATCGTATGTTGCTTACTCCGTTACTAATGAATCGTTTACTGTAATGGATGACTACGAAATTTCAGAAGGTAGAATTTTTAGAGTTTACTCAAAATCAAGATATTTGGATTTCGTTAAAACAGGAACAATTGCTGAATTTATATTTCCTGAAGAGCAGTTCGTTCACTATCAAATTCCTTGTTTGAACCATATCATCGATATTATTTCATATGATGAGCCGAAAATTACTGGAATAAAAAGAAACTAATAAAATTCCATACTAAAAGAGCATCGATTCCGATGCTCTTTTAGTATGCTTATCTTTCCTTTTTAAAGTGGAACGATTACGGAATTAATAAAATCTTCCCAGTACTTTTACGGCTCTCTAATAATTCATGTGCAAGAGCACCATCTTGTAAAGCGAATGTAGTTGGACTCGCGATATTTAATTCTCCTGCAGTGATCCAATCAAATAATTGAGTAGAGCGTTGCTTGCGTTCTTCATACGTAGTAAGAACGTTCCAAAGGTCTCCGCCAGTTAAAGTTTTTGAAGTATCCATAAGCATACGTGGATCTACAGGCGCGGGATTACCGCCAGCCATTCCATAGAATACAACGGTACCACCAACTTTAGTAGCTTTAAAACTTTCTTCTAAAGTAGAACCTACTGATTCATACACAACATTTACTCCGGCACCATTAGTTAATTCAAGTACTTTCGTATGCCATGCTTCAGTATATAAAAATACGTGATCAGCACCAGCTAACGTGGCTATCTGTGCTTTTTCTTTTGATGACGTAAGACCGATTACTTTTCCGCCTTGTAGTTTAATCATTTGGATGAGAAGTTGACCAACACCACCAGCTGCGGCATGTACTAAAGCTATATCACCCTGTTTTATTTGATAGCTATCTTTCGTTAAATAATGTGCTGTTAATCCTTGTAATAAGACAGAAGCGGCTGTTTCAAAAGAAATAGAGTCTGGAAGCGTAATTGCTTTTTCAGATGGAACGGCAACTAATTCTGCATTTGAGAATGGAACGTCAGCAAATGCAATACGGTCTCCAGGATTGATAGTAGTAACGTCTGCTCCTACTTTTTCAACAATACCAGCGCCTTCATAACCTAATATATAAGGCGGGTTACCAGCGAGATGATAATCACCGCGGCGTCTATAAATATCAGCGAAATTTAAACCGATTGCTTGCATGCGAACAAGAACTTCATTTGGATTTGTGATTGGATCATGTATTTCTTTATATTGTAGTACATCTGGACTTCCAAACTGTTCGAAACAAAGTGCTTTCATATGGAATACCTCCATTTTATTGTTTGTCGATGATATTTATCATACAATACAAATATCAATAGACAAAGAGGATTATTTCAATGAAATCAATCGGAAATACCGATTGAAAAGAGGGATGATAAATGGAGATAAAACAATTAATTACATTTAAAGTAGCAGCGGACACTTTGAACTTTACGCAAACTGCGAAGAAATTGAACTTTGCTCAATCGAGTGTAACGGCGCAAATTAAAACGTTAGAGGCTGAGCTCGGTACGCCATTATTTGAAAGATTAGGAAAACGTCTTTTTTTAACTGAAGCAGGCAGAAAGTTTCAACTATATGCCGACAAGATGATTGCACTCAGTAACGAAGCGAAAATGGCTGTGAAAGATGATGAGGAAATAGCAGGTACGTTAATAATCGGTGCGCAAGAAAGCCAATGTACATATAGACTTCCTTCTATATTAAAGAGGTCTAAAGCGCAATTTCCACAAATTAAGCTTATATTTAAACCAGCGCATTCCAATAAAGATGCGAAGGAACAATTGATGGAGGGAAAAGTCGATCTTGCCTTTATTTTGGACGAATGTAAAACAGAAGATGCTTTACATGTGGAGCCGCTTATGAAAGAAGAATTAAAAGTAGTAGCTGCTTCAGGGCATTATTTACTTGAACAACCTTTGATTACTACAAAAGATTTAGAGAGTGAGACACTTTTACTAACGGAGCTTGGTTGCTCGTATCGGACTTTATTTGAAGAGTTATTTCGTGCGGAAGATGTATACCCAGCAAATAAGATTGAATTTGTTAGTGTCGAGGCAATTAAACAATGCGTTATTGCAGATTTAGGTATAGCAGTTTTGCCAGCAATAGTAGTAGAAAAAGATATACGAGAGGGAACGATAAAGGAATTAGTCTTAAAGAATACAATCACTCCGATCTATACGCAAATTGCTTGGCATAAAGATAAATGGATGACAGCGCCGTTGCAGCAATTTATTGAGGTGACGAGGGAGTCTTTTAATTAACGGGTGTTATAAGTGAGGAAGTAATATAATAAACGATTAACTTATTTACGGAAAGAAAGCGCATGTTTTGAAAAAGATTAATCAAAAAATGCGCTTTCTTTTTGTGTTTATCCCGCTATTTGTGGGCAGTAAGACTCCCATCTTAAAATTTGGCTGGAGCAAAGAAGTTAGGTGGGAGATCAACTGCCCGTAAACGCCCGATTGGTGAAGGCTAATAATCAGTGGAGGACGAACAAAGCCCCCACTGATTAAAGTTTTACTTTATTAAGTTCAGTTGCAGTAATTAACTAACTAAGGTCTGTGTCAGGCGGAGTGTATCCGAGGTGACGAGCCATTGATACAATTTGACCTTTATGATGAAATTCATGTGTTTCCGCATGAGTTAAAAGCCATAGCGGAGTTGTGCTCCAAGGTTCTTTTTGCCATTTCACTTCATTTGCTATATTTTCGAGCCAACGGTCATTGTATTCATCTAAAAAACGCATTACAACCTCATCGACTAACTTAAATCTAGCACGAACTTTCTCGACATCTGCATGCTCAATTTCATAATCACTAGCGAATGAAAAATCTGCTCGTTTTTGCTTGAATGCGAATGATCCAAGCCAGTATCGGTAGCAATCGGCTACATGAATATGCGTCTTTATAATGCTACCGCTCCCGAAATTGGGAACAGTGCTATGTAATTTTTCTTGTGAGATTTCTTCCAAAAACGAAAATAGATTTTCTCTTGTAGAACGAATAAGATTATATTGTTGTTTTAAAACATGTAACATGCCATTACACTCCTCTTTTATTTACTAAACTAAATGCGTAGTAAGTAATTCTATATTTAGGAGGAGTGAACCTTTGTATTATTTTTACAGCTTTTCCCGAACAAGAAAGCCCATTGCCTTTAGGCATGGGATGAAAGTGAGGTTGGATACGGAGTACCACTAAAAATCGCAAGGTTCGTGGTACTTTAAGTATCCAAAGTATAGGTAGTTTCTTCGGATGTTTTTGTTGGAACCTTCCGAAAATAAATGATGATAGAAGAATGTTTCAAAGTGTTTGAGAGGAAAACCTTCTCGTTTCATACAGTTGTAAAGTTTATAAACACGTCTGATTTTGTTATGATCGCTAGAAATGTATCAAATGAACACGAGGTTGAAAATCAAAAAACAAGGGGATGAAACGTATGTCACAGACCCTAACAGTGAAAGTGAAATTGATTCCAACAAAAGGACAAATCTGTTTATTGGAACAAAGCAGTCAAGAATATATAAAAGTTATAAATACACTTGTATCGGAAATGGTGGAAGCAAAGAAAAGTACGAAAAAAAGCACAAAAGATATTGAAGCAAATATACCAAGTGCAGTGAAAAATCAAGCGATTAAAGATGCGAAAAGTTTGTTTGCTACAAAAGTAAAGAAAAGCCATTATAAAATCATCCCAATTCTAAAGAGACCTGTTTGTGTATGGAACAATCAAAATTATTCATTTGAACCTACTTATATTTCAATCCCATTTAAGGTAAATGGAAAGTCGACTCGTGTAAAAATCCGAGCTTTATTAAGTGATAAAAACAATCGTAATCTGAATCTGTTAAAACATAAATTAGGTACACTTCGCATCACAAAGAAATCAAATAAATGGATAGCCCAAATATCTGTCACACTTCCTATCAATAAAAGGATAGGAACGAAAATTTTAGGCGTAGACTTAGGTCTCAAGGTCCCCGCGGTAGCAATCACAGATGATGATAAGGTTCGTTTCTTTGGGAGTGGTAGGCACAATAAATATAAGAAGCGTAAGTTTCGTAGTGTTCGTAAGAAGTTAGGAAAAGACAAAAAGGTGAAAGCCATTCGGCGAATGGATGATAAAGAGCAAAGATGGATGCAAGATAAAGATCACAAAATAAGTCGTGAGATTATTAATTTTGCGATTGCAAATCATATTTCTGTCATTCGATTAGAACAACTAACGAATATAAGACAGACGGCAAGAACAAGCCGTAAAAACGAAAAAAATCTACACACTTGGTCATTCTATCGTTTGGCACAATGTATTGCCTATAAAGCAACGATAGCTGGTATTCAGATTGAATATGTGGATCCAGCTTATACAAGTCAAAGTTGTCCGAAATGTGCTGAAAAGAATAAGGATCGAGATAGAAAATACAAGTGTCCATGTGGGTTTAAGACACATCGTGATATCGTTGGAGCGATGAATATTCGCTACGCAACTGTGATTGATGGTAACAGTCAATCAGCCTAAGCACCTTTATGGTCTGGTTTAGGAGGGGCAATGAGATGCCCTTATCTTGAAGGCTGTTCAAAACAGAAATGGCTTGCGACTTTAGTCGTGGGAGTCTCAATAAGCATATTAGATGTATTTTTTAATTGTTTCTGATAGATTAAACAAGGTGAAACTTTAATAAGTTTAACATCCTTAGTTCATAATAAATTGTACATAAAAAAGGAGACGATAAAATGAATAGAATAATTGGTTTAAAACAATTTGAAATAACGCGTGGGGCATTACTTCAATTTATGGAAACGTTAGATGACAAAACTGCGGATACGCAGCCGGAGGGCTTTAACAATACAATTCGCTGGCATATCGGTCACGTGTTAACGGCGGCAGAAGTTTTCATGTTTGGAAAAGAATTCAAACAATTACCAACTGAATATCCAGGTATGTTTGGATATGGTTCAAGACCATCTAAATGGAAAACAGAAGGGCCATCATTAGAAGTGTTAACGGTTCAACTAAAAGAACAAGCGAAGCGCATTCAAGAAATTCCAGCAGAAGCATTTGAAAATAAACTTCCAGAGCCATTCCTAGGATTGGAAACAGTAGGAGAGCTATACGGTATGATGCTTTATCATGAAGCAGACCATATTGGGCAAATGAAGGCGATGGAACGTATTATTAAGGCTCTTTAGTTTTGGGTAAAGTTAAATAATATATAGACAAAAAAGGGTAGATAATTTATTATCTATCCTTTTTTGTTGTTGAACTTCTTGAAGGATTAAGGATTATGAACGCTAATCATCGTGATGCTGATGAAGAAGGAAAGAAAACCAACCAATTAGGATAAAGAAACATCCTAAGTTTTATGGTAGTTATTATTTTTTTTGTATTAATTAATAGAAAAATATTGAAAATAATACAGAAGAAAGTATAAGGTTGCAAAATCTGTATGAAATAGGGTATTCCTAAATATGGAATATACGTATAATAAAAGAGAGGAACTAGAAAATGGGGGAATACTATGATTACATTGGAACAAAAGTTGGAGCAATACACACATACATATGCACAGTTAAAGGGAGAACTAAAATGGAAAACGAGTGATTCTCGAACAGGTATGATGATTGCTGCTATGTATGCAGGTAGTGATAAACTGTTTGATCTCGGACGTTTTTTAGAAATTAGTAGTTATATTAAGAATCAGGTAGGGATGTTTTCATACTTAAAGTCTTATCATCGCTTTGTGGTATCCGCAACATTAGATATTCACTTTACAGATTACAAGGAAGCTTTTCAGAGGTTTTTAGATTTATATGAACAATTGGTCGCTGGTGGCTTTAGCCGGAGTATATTTACTTATCTCGCAGCAGCTGTGCTTTTAACAGAAGAAAATGAACAGCAAGGTACGCACATTCAGCGTTCGATACAAGTATATAAACGCATGAAAAAGGATCATCTCTTTCTTACAGGTACAAATGATTATCCGCTCGCGGTTTTACTAGCAGGACAATCAGAGAATGTAGAAACACTTATGGACCGAGTAGAACGTCTTTATCAGAAACTAGCGAAAGCTGGTTTGCGTAAAGGGAATGATCTTCAATTTTTAAGTCATATTCTTTCACTAAAGAAGGATGTCCGTGAAGAAATATTAGTTGCAAAATGTACAAACATATGGAAGTTGTTAAAACAAGAAAAGGTAAAAGTGAAACAGATGCATTATCCAGCTATCGGGCTACTAGCGTTACTTGAGGATGGAGAAAAAGAGATTCATTCTATTAAAGCATTGATTGAAAAATTGCAGGGGGAGAAATTATTCCGTTGGCATACAGATACGAATATTCTTATTGCTATTCAACTGTTTGTAAGTCAGAAAGGTGAGGAAAGTAAAGCTACCAACACAGGTTTACAAACTATGATAGAAGTCCTCATACAAGCACAACAGGCAGCTATGATGGCAACGATTGCCGCTTCATCTGCAGCAACCTCTTCTGCTAGTACTAGTTCATAATGTGCAACTGCTTATGCTCTCGTAAATTATGATGAACCTATAATGCCTTTGATGAGGATGGTTTAAAAAAGGCCCATCACTCTCTAATGAGTGATGGGCCAACTGTTTTTACATAATCAGCATTATCTTTTCGACTGCTTCAAATGTTTGAGTTGTGTAACAATCATAATGCTAATAACAACGAGTAAAAACCATGAGCTAATTTTGCTTAAGTGAACGAGGCTCCATGTTTCCCGTTGATTTGGATATTGCCATGCTCCGAAGAAGGTAGCGATGTTTTCTGCAATCCAAATAAAGAATCCGATAAGGAAAAATGAGAGTACGAGCGGCATTTTATATGTAACGCCTCGTAATGAAAATTCCACAAATGTGCGAAAGAAAACAATGAATAAAATTAAAGTTAATACCCATCTAAAGTCATATAGAAAATGATGTGTAAAAAAATTAAAGTAAATCATTGCTCCTAGAGGTATTGCAAAAATAGCTTTCGGCCAATGATGCATTTGTAAATGCAATCTTCTCCACGCTTGGCATATGTAACTTGCGACACTCGCATACATAAAACCGCTGTAAAGCGGAACTCCGAAAACTTTTGAATACGCCTCTTCAGGATAACTCCATGAACCGAAATGTACTTTATATATTTCTAGTAAAAGGCCGATGAGGTGGAAGACAGTAATTACTTTTAGTTCATCTTTTGTTTCAAGACCTGTTTTGTACATAATCCACTGCATAAGAAGACATACGATGAGTATGAAATCATATCGGTACAGCCCTGGAATCGAAATGATTTTTGAAAGAGCAAGTGTTAAAAAAATAACGACAGGGAACAAACAGGATAATGCTTGTTCATAAGTAAAATAGAGTAGTTGTTTTACATAAAACATGTTTTCACCTTCAGGATTATTATTTGAAAAATCAAAATAATAACTTAGTATACTACAAATTTGAAAATAAAACAGTACGTCATTTTGCATGTATTTGGAAGTTTTAGAAGGGAATTGTAATAAGTATTTTGATAGTTTAACAAAGTAAAAAAATAGTTTGCTATTTAAAAAAAGTGGGGATATAATATCTAAATGAAAATGATAATTATTATCAATAATAATTATAAATAAAAAGTAATTATAAAAAACAACTGAATATAAAGGATGAAATGAAACATGTTACATAAGTCTACTGTACATGCTGGCAATAATCGCTGGATACATATTAAGTTCATATGTTTCATGAGCTTAACAATTATATGTTTAATTGGAGCTATATTTTTAGCCGTTGCATTTGGGGCAAAGGATATCCATTTGCAAACTGTGTGGGCAGCGGTTTTTGATTATAATCCGAAATTAACACAGCATCAAATTATTTATGAATTAAGGCTCCCAAGGGTAATTGGCGCAGCAGTTGTAGGAGCTGCTTTTGCAGTCGCTGGAGCTGTAATGCAAGGGGTAACACGAAATCCGTTAGCGGATGCAGGAGTGCTTGGAATAAATGCAGGTGCGATGTTTGTAGTAGCACTTAGCTTTGCTTTTTTCCCGCATATGCCGTATTCCTATTTAATGATTGTCTCCTTTATTGGAGCAGTTTTAAGTACAGTACTCATTTTTATTATTGGATCAGCAACATCAGGCGGTTTAACGCCGATGAGGTTAACGATTGCAGGGGCAGTTATGGCAGCGCTTTTACACTCCTTAAGTTCAGGTATTGCGATTTATTATGACTTAAGCCAAGATTTAGCATTTTGGTATGCTGGTGGTGTTGCGGGGGTTAAGTGGGAACACTTGAAATTTTTAGTGCCTATTATTCTCATAACAATTGTTTTTGCGACAGCGCTAGGGCGATCTATTTCACTCATATCCATGGGGGATGATGTCGCTACAAATTTAGGTGTAAAAACGAACCGAACGAGAATACTTGGGATGATTATGGTAGTGATTCTAGCAGGTGTTTCTGTTTCAGCTGTTGGTTCCATTGGATTTGTAGGACTAGTCATTCCGCACATTGCTAGAAAATTAGTAGGTGTTAATTATCGACTAATTATTCCTATGTCAGCATTATTAGGAGCTATGTTATTAGTTTTAGCTGATTTAGGGGCAAGAACAGTAAATCCTCCTAAAGAACTTGCGATAGGGATTATGGTAGCTCTTGTTGGAGTTCCGTTCTTCCTCTATATAGCACGTAAAGTTGGGAGTGAGCTATAAGTGAAGAATCTTTTTAACAAGGATAAAAAGAGGGCTATTACTGTAACTACAATTTTCGGATGTATAAGTATCGCTGTAATTTTGATTAGCTTAAATACGGGGACGCTGAGCATCGCACCGCTCAAAGTAATTCAAACGCTTTTTGGCTATGGTGATTTTGAGAGTGCAACCGTGCTATACGATTATCGTATGCCAAGAATTATAATCACAATGTTAGCTGGTATTGGCCTTGGAGTTTCCGGTGCGATTTTGCAAGGATTATCTCGGAATGCTCTCGCAGATCCTGGTATTCTCGGATTACACTCGGGTGCATCTTTCGGGCTTATTGTATTTGTTACTTTCTTTCATTCTATTAACGAGAGTGCATCGATTTTAATACCGTTATTTACATTTGGCGGAGGAGTGTTAGCTGCATTTCTTATTGTTTTGCTTGCGAGTGATCGGTCGAAAGGTTTACTTCCCATTAGACTTATTCTTGTTGGTATTGCAGTTTCAGCTGGTTTTAGTGCACTTTCGTTATTTTTCTCGCTCAAGTTAAATGATGAGACGTATACATTCGCTTCTAGGTGGTTAGTTGGTAACGTGTGGGGAAGAGATTGGATTCATGTCCTAGCATTATTACCTTGGATTTTGATACTAACTCCGTACGCATGGCTGAAATCTAAAACGTTAAATGCACTGTCACTAGGTGATAGTGTAGCAGCAGGACTTGGTGTATCTGTTCAAAAAGAACGGTTACTGCTTTTAGCTACAGCGGTAGGATTGTCTTGTGCAAGTGTATCAATGGCAGGGGGAATTGGCTTTATCGGCTTAGTTTCTCCGCATATCGCAAGAAAGTTAGTAGGTAGTACATATCAACATTTCCTTCCGTTAGCTGGCATAATTGGAATGATTATTTTAGTACTCGCGGATACGATAGGGCGATCTTTATTTGAGCCAAACTCTATTCCAGCTGGCGTAGTAGTAGCGGCTTTAGGTGCGCCATATTTTCTTTATTTACTTACAAAAACAAAATAAATACTTCAAAGAGGAGAACATATGAAAAAGAAACTTACTATTTTATTTAGCATTATGTTTATTTTAGTATTATCAGCATGTGGTCAAACGAAATCTAGTGAAGAGGCAACTAAAAAAACTGAAAAAAGTAATGATCCAAAAATTGCTTCTATGTCTATTCATTTAACGAATAACTTACTTGCATTAGGAATTACACCGGTAGGTTCTGTAATTGGTGGAGATTTAAAAGATTTCTTACCTCACGTGAAAGAACAGTTGAAAGATACGAAGAAACTTGGCGTTGTAACAGATCCGAATATGGAAGCGTTACTTCAATTAAAGCCATCTGAAATTTATGTTGATGAAAAATATGCTGGTAAAGATTTAGCGAAATACGAAAAAATTGCAAAAACACATACTTTTAATTTAGATGAAGGTACGTGGAGAGATCATTTAAAAGAAGTAGGTAAACTTGTAAACCGTGAGAAAGAAGCAGATAAATATATTCAAGACTATGAAGAACAATCAAAACGAGTAAAAAGTTTAATAGATAAAGAGTTAGGTAATAACGAAAAAGTAATGGCAATTCGCGTTACTGCAAAAGAATTACGTGTATTTAGTACGAAAAGACCGATGGGACCAATTCTATTTCAAGACTTAGGGTTACAACCTGCAAATGGTGTAGAGAAAATTGATGGAAACCGTCCTTTCGAAGTAATTTCACAAGAAGTATTACCTGACTTTGATGCGGATGCTATTTTCGTTGTTGTAAACAGAGACGATAAAGCGAAAGCAGCATTTAAACAACTGCAAGAAACACCAATTTGGAAAGACTTAAAAGCTGTTAAAGGTAAGCACGTATACATTATTAATGATCAACCATGGCTTGACTATTCTGCTTTAGGTAACAAAATGGCAATGGATGAAGCAGAGAAAATGTTTACGAAATAATACAGTTTTGCTATTAGGAAAGGCCCTCTAAATTTGGAGGGTCTTTTTATTGTTGTTATTGTTAGAATAAATGAAAAATTATACAATGAAGTTAATTCAATGCAAGGGAGATGTGCCAATGTCTGCGCTTATTGTAAGTATCCCGTTAAAAAAACAGTTTATGGAACAAGGGGATAAATAGGCTAGAATTATTGTCCCCGCTATTTAAAAAAGGGGGAGTTTTAGATGACGATGAATCTTTTTCAAAATAAAACTATTAAATTATCAGCTATTAGAGAAGCAGATGCTGAAGTAATGGCTATGTGGCAAGAGGATAGTGAGTACTTAAGAAATGTAGATACAGACTTGGCATTCCCGCAATCGTTACATGAAATAGCGAGTGATGGGCTATTAAAGGGACGGAGATCGAATAGTGTTTCTTTCATGTTAAGAACAGTTCAAGATGATCGCTTAATTGGTTTTGTTGCAATTCACGGCATAGAGTGGAATAACAGAACAGGTCTATTAGCAATTGGTATAGGAGAGGCAAATGATAGAGGAAAAGGGTTTGGGAGAGAAGCAGTGCATCTTATTTTAAAGTATGCGTTCTATGAATTGAATTTACACCGCATCGGTCTCGATGTTATTTCGTATAATAAATCTGCCATTGCACTATATAAAAAGATGGGTTTTCAGATGGAAGGATGTATGAGGGAAGCAGTTCAAAGAGACGGAAAGTGTTTTGAGCGTTTGATTATGGGGATATTGCGGGATGAATGGATAGGGTTGCAGAACTAGCAAAAACATACAGAATAATTGTGTAGTGTAGAGTGAAAAGTTGTAATATTTTGGTAATGATGAGCGGAGGAGTGTACTAATGGAAGGTTTATCTTCATTAAGAGAGTGTTTATATCAGCTAGAGGAACGATTACTTAAACCAGGGGTTCGCACATCTCAAAAGGAGCTTAAAAAGATACTTGCCGCTGATTTTTTTGAGTTTGGGAGTTCTGGTAAAATTTTATATAAAAATGAGGATATCGATAAAAATGGAATTGGTGTGGTAAAAATGACTTTGAGTGATTTTGAAGTACATCCATTATCCAAAGATGTAGCATTAACTACTTATCAAATATTCAATGAAATGAATAATCAACACTCGTTACGTAGTTCGATATGGAAATTTAGAGAAGGAAGATGGCAAATGTATTTTCATCAAGGTACACCTGCTAAATTTTAGTGAAGCTTTTTGTATGAAAAAGAAACTATAAAGAATAGAATTGTTGAATATATTAGTCCTTTATATATATAGAACTAATGAAAGTTGTCTTTCTAAAATATCTAAATTTGTTCTTAAAAGGGTCTTGTTAATAAAGGTACATTCCATATTATATATGTAGTATGCAGGAGATATAACGATAATTGGCGAAATTTTACAGTGAACTGATTGAATTTATAAGGAGTTATGCGAGATGAACTTAGAAAAAAGTAAGCCAGTAAATGAAGAGGTCGCTGAATTAAAAGAACTAATTAAAGAACTACACGGAAGTGTACATCAACTTCAAAGTGAAGTGCAGCAACTAAGGCACGAAAGACCAGTTGTTGAAGTGAGAAAAGGTGTTCAACTATCACCAACAATCATCGGACAAATTGGTGGTATGATTTTAGGTGGATTAGCAATTATAGGTATATTTTGGTGATGAAAAAAGGTTTGTAGCATGGTGCTGCAAACCTTTTTTATTTGACGACATAATTTCATGCAATACAACTTCTACATTAAATAACGTAAATAAATGTAAGCATGTGATAACAATAGCGCAATGATCGTTAAGGGGAAACCGATTTTTAAGAAGTCCATATAAGAGAACCCATGTCCTTCACGTTTTGCAATACCAGCAACGACTACGTTTGCTGATGCTCCAATTAATGTTCCGTTGCCTCCTAGGCAAGCTCCAAGTGATAACGCCCACCATAGTACTTCAATTTGCGGAGAATCGACAGATAGTCCGAGTCCTGTAGCTAAATCTTGAATAAGTGGAATCATCGTTGCGACAAATGGGATGTTATCAATTGTCGCAGATGCGATGCCAGATACCCATAAGATAAGTATAGCAGCGAAACCGATATCGCCATTTGTTACGTCGAGTACTTCTTTTGCGAGTGAAGAAATAAGTCCGATATCAATTAATCCGCCAACGAGAACGAATAGTCCAGCGAAGAAGAAAATTGTTACCCATTCAACGTGGGCAAATACATTTTCAATATCATGTTCTTTCACACCGATTAACATAAGAAGTGTAGCACCTGTCATCGCAATAACGGCAGCGTCTACATGAATAATAGAATGAAGTACAAAGCCTAAAATAGTTAGTCCTAAAATCGTAATGGATTTTAAAAGGAGGCTCTGATCTTTAATATAATCTTTTTCATTTAATGCCATTAGCTTTTCGATTTGCTCAGGCGTTGTTTTTAGTTTGTTGCGATACATGAAGTAAATAATGCCAAGTGTAACGATAGAAATAATGATTACGATTGGAGCTAAGTTTAGTAAAAAGGCATTAAAGTCTAAATGCTTATTAGCTGATCCAATCATAATGTTCGGCGGGTCACCAATTAATGTTGCTGTTCCGCCTATATTTGAAAATAGTACTTCTGAAATTAAATAAGGAACAGGATTTACTTTTAAAATACGTGTAATGGATAGTGTAACAGGTACGATTAATAATACGGTTGTTACGTTGTCCAAAAATGCAGAACCGACAGCAGTTAATAGGGATAGTAATAATAAAATGCGGATTGGTTTTCCGCCAGCTGCTTTTGCTGCTTTTATGGCTACAAATTCAAATACGCCTGATTGACTCGTAATATGTACGAGAATCATCATCCCAATTAAAAGGGTAATCGTTTCCCATTGAATATGCGATGTGAAAGCAGTATGTAAATCTACAATTCCAAAAATAATCATAATAGCAGCACCGAATAGTGCGATTACAGCACGATTCAATTTCTCAGAAATAATAAAACCGTACGTGACTAAAAATACGGCAATTGTAAAATAATATTGCCAATTTGCTACTTCATGTGCGGATTGTTCCAATCATGTCACCTTCTTTAAAGTATGTATTCAATTGTCGAAATGTATCTCGCTGTATTAATACGGGATAAAATATATTGTAGCAAATTCAAAAAAGAAAGAAAACTATTTAACAATGTGAAGGAAAAAATGTGATTTTTACATATCATATAAAGTGAAACTTTAATCAGTGGGGGTTTTTGTTCATCCCCCACTGATTATTAGTCTTCACCAATCGGGCATTTACGGATAGTTGATTTCCCACCTAGCTGACGTGTGTTCGCTGGATTTTGGGGTGGGAATCTTACTATCCGTTAATGCGGGATAAAAAATATAAAAAACACAGTGCAAATTATTAGGAAAAGTGGGCGTTGTCCTCTAATATAGAGATAGCAATTTACATTATTTTTGCGTAAAATGGTTTAAAGAGGTGAATTCCGATGGAAATAGTAAAAGATAGTTCTCTTATTCAAAATGAAATTGAACGTTTTGTAAATAAAGATGTATATATTCATTTAGAAACGACGAATGGAGCGTATGCGTCACACTTTAATGAAAAGATGATGACAGTAGGAGCATTCATTCGAAATGCAATTATTCGCTTTGAGCGTGGGAAAATAACTGGAACAAACCCATACCGAGTTGGTTTGAAAATGGATCATGGCTGGGTATATGCAGAAGGCATTACGCACTGGGAAGTAGACGATAAAGAGCGTTTATTACTAGCAGGGCATGATAACCAAGGCCGCTTAGCGGTAGCGCTTGAGCTAAGCTTAACGCCATTTAAGTAAGAAGGAGGGAAACTTATGGAGAGACATGTACTTGTTGTATTTCCGCATCCAGATGATGAAGCATTTGCTGCGGGAGGAACAATTCGCTTATTAACAGATCAAGGAGTACCTGTAACGTACGCATGTGGTACTCTTGGACAAATGGGACGTAACATGGGGAAAAACGTATTTGCTAACCGTGAAACGATTCCAAATATACGTGAAAAAGAATTAAAAGATGCATGTGAAGCGATGGGGATTCAAGATTTAAGAATGCTCGGTTTCCATGATAAAACGTTAGAATTTGAAGATGTTGATTTTGTTGCCGATAAAATCGAAGCGATTATTCAAGAAGTAAATCCATCTCGAATTATTACATTTTATCCAGAACACGGCGTACATCCGGATCATGATGCATTTGGCCGCGCTGTAGTTCGCGCTGTATCACGTATGCCAAAAGAAGAACGTCCAGCCATTCATGCGGTTGCGATTACGAGAAATCGCGAAGCAGTACTCGGTGAACCGGATGTTGTAAATAATATTAGTGAAGTATTTGAACATAAATTAGCTGCACTAGGCGCGCATCGTTCACAAACGGAAGCGATGCTAGAAGAAACGCATGCAAAAATAAAAAACAAAGACGCAGCAACATTAAAATGGCTGCAACTTGAACAGTTTTGGACTTATAAATGGGAGTAGGCTAGAAGGGTACCTTCTAGTAGCTCTTACATAGAAAAAGCGCCGTCACTTGTGATGGCGCTTTTTGTGCTATTGTTTCGTATTAGCCAAATACATGAGCATATGGAATTTTTCGTCTCTTACATGATAATCGAAATAAGGTCCTGGATCTGTACAGTAACCGATATTTTCATTTTGCATGATTTGAAATCCGTTAACTGATAAATTTTCTTCTAAGTATTTTGGATGTAAAATATGCTCATGGGAATTTGGATATAAGGCTGAAATATTTTTCAAGGATTTGGCTGAGTTATCATAATACGAGTATCCACCGACAATTGTTGAACTGTTATGTAAATAGTTTTTTAGAACATGACTTGGGAACTCTGGGTTGAGCAGTGAAAAATCAGTTATTGTAAAACTATCCACAAAAACATCGATGCTAAGCGGTTTCAATGGTAGATTTAAATCGGAATTCAAAATATAAAGGACGCGTGGCTTCGGATTCATACGCTCAATTCTATTTCTCACCTTCTTGAGCATTGCAAGCGAATAGCCACTGAATACATAGTTTGCGCTTGGTTCAAGAACATCGATATATTTGGGTAGTGATACAAAAGCATCAACGTTTGTTTCCACAATTAATTTGTTTTTCAAATCTATATTTTGTAGAACTTTTTGAAATCGAAAATTACTTTTTTCAAATAAGTTAATCATTTTGGGATTGATCTCTTTAATCGTTTCTTTATCGTAAAAATAAGATGGATAAGGAGACGTCTCATACAAGTTCGCGGTAATGATAATACCCTCCTCGATAGCTGCTTCGTATCCACAGCTACAAGTTAAACTCCCCGTGTGAATGTAGACTTTTTTAATCGTTACATCTTTCATTTCAAGTGGAATGCGGCATTTCGGACAATAGAGAAAATTTACAAAGTCAAGCGGGATTCCTGTAATACTTTCTTCTTTGGATGAAGGCGAGCTAGTTTGAACCGCTTTTTCAATCAATTGGATAGCTTTTGATATGTCTTCTTTTTTCTTGGTTAGCTCGTCCTTTTTATCAATGAGTGAGTTATTGTAGTAGTCGATATCCTCATGGTCCGAGAAGTTTGTGACACGCCGATATGATAAAATTCGTTGGATTTCTATCAATGAAAAATGAAATTTTTTCAGCTCAGTAATAAAAGACATGTCGTCGAAACACAATTGGTTCATTTGATACTGAGTGTTTTTTTTGTCTGGTATTAATAATCCTAGTTCAATGTAATAACGAACGGTATCAGTCGTAACATGAAAAAGCTTCGCAAATGTACCAATTTTCATAGATGTACCCCCTGATTAAAAAAGTGGAGTTACTCCACTTTTTTCGCAAAATGAATTCAAAAAACTCTCAAATGGCTATTGACTTGGAGGGAACTCCAAGTCATATTATTAACTTAATAATTTTGAATATTAAGAATATTTTTGACTGTATTGTAACATACATGTCACGAAAGGAGAAGGATTAGCTATGGATAAGATGGATCATATGGATACACTCTCACTATGGACAGCGACTGCAAACAGATATGACAAAGGAAAACCTCTTGAAGGAAATGAAGAGGCGGATGTTGTCATTATTGGCGCAGGTTTCACAGGTCTTTCTTCTGCATATCATTTGCAAAAGTTAGGGAAGAGTGTCATTGTCCTTGAGCAGGAAACAATCGGATATGGCGCAAGCGGTCGCAACGGCGGGATGGTATTGCCAGGCTATAAGTCAACGATGCAGGAGCTTGCCAAGAAGTATGGTGCCGAAGAGGCGAGGCAGCTTAACGATCTTTCTCTGCTTAGTGTTGAATTAGTTAAAAACATTATTGACGAGCATCAAATCAACTGTAACTTCAGAAAGACAGGTCACATTGTGGCGGCTTACAAAGCCAAGCATTTTGAAGGGTTGAAACTTGAAAGTGAATACTTAAACAAAAATTTTGGATATGAATGTAGCGTGCTTAATCGAAGTCAGTTGCATCAAGAAATTGATTCCCCGCAATATTATGGTTGCTTAGTCGACGACTCGAGTTACTCGTTCCAACCACTGAACTATGCAATTGGTTTGGGAGAAGCAGCTAAATCGATCGGTGCAAAAATCTTTGAGCATTCGAAAGCACTATCTATTGAGTACGGCCGAAATAGTGTGAAAGTTATTACAGAAAAAGGTACTGTTACAGCGAAAGACATTATTGTGGCTACAGATGGTTACTCCGGAAAAATTATGGCTGAATTGAATAAAGGCGTACTGCCAATTTCGGCACGTATTATTGGTACTGAACAGCTTCCAGAATCATTGGTGAATAGCGTCATTCCTAAAGATCGCATGGTTTTTGATACAAGCAGTTTCCTTTACTATTTCAGGCGTACACCAGATAATCGGATCATATTTGGCGGTGGCGATATTCGTCCAAACTTAGGTGATGCTGTTTATCAAAATGTTTACGATGCCATGGTTAAAATAATGCCAAAACTAGAAGGAAGCAAGATTGATTACAGGTGGGGTGGATTTATCGGGGTTACAATTGATACGTTCCCCGTTATCGGTAGATCCAAAGAAGGCGCATATTTTGCAACGGGTTATACGGGGCATGGCGCGTCTCTCTCGACATTGTTTGGTAAGTTATTGGCACAATGGATCGTTACGGGGAGTGCAGGTGGATATCGATTTGAAAAAGAACGCCTTAAATCATTCCCATTCTATAATCAGAAAACGATGCTGGTCAATATAGCACATATTGGTTTCAAACTGGTAGATATTATCGCGTAAAGGAGAGGTGTTTATGAAAATTAACATGTTCATTGACGGGAAATGGGTAGAAGCATTATCGGGTGCTAGACGAAACATTATCAATCCTGCAACCGGAGCGGTTATCGCAACGTCTGCTCATGGATCAGCAGATGATGCGAAGATAGCAATTAAGGCGGCTCGTAAAGCGTTTGATAGCGGGATCTGGTCGGATTTATCGGCTGATGAAAGAGCTGACTATCTATATAAGATTGCAGACCGTCTTGAAGAGAATACAGCTGAAATTGCCCGTTTGGAAACTGCAAATAACGGTAAGGTTATCCGTGCAACAACCTATCTAGATATTCCTGTATCGATTCAATGCTTCCGCTATTATGCTGACTTGATTAAAGGTATGAAAAAGGAATCTTACACTCGTGATGATGCTTCAGAAACGATTATTATTCATGAACCGATTGGTGTTTGTGGACTTATTGTACCTTGGAATTTCCCGCTTATGTTAGCTGTTTGGCAAATTGCTCCTGCACTTGCCGCAGGGAATACAATTGTAATTAAGCCTGCTGACGTCACTCCTGTAAGCGTATTCAAATTATTTGAAATTATCGAAGAGGTTGGACTTCCGGATGGAGTAGCAAACTTAGTATTGGGACCTGGTTCAAAGGTTGGGAATGAGCTTGCAGAGAGCCATGATGTCGACAAAATTGCCTTTACTGGTGGAACAAAGACAGGTCAAAGTATTATGCGCGCAGCTGCAGGCAATATGAAAAAAATCACACTTGAACTAGGTGGTAAATCTCCACTTATTGTGTTCGACGATGTGGATTTTGAAACCGCAGTCGATAATGCGATGTTTGGTATTTTCCACAACGCTGGGCAAGTTTGTTCAGCTGCATCTCGTTTACTTGTACAAGAGACTATTTATGATAAGTTTGTTGAAAGGTTGGCCGAGCGTGCGAACAAAATTGTAGTTGGCAACGGGGAAAGTGAGAATATTGAAATGGGAGCGCTCACAAACGAGCCTCATATGAATGAAGTTTTACATTATATTCAGAGAGGAATCGAAGAAGGTGCAAAATTAGTTTGTGGTGGTAAGCGCTTAACAGAAAATGGGCTTGATCGAGGGTTTTTCATTGCACCAACAATCTTTGCTGATGTAAATGAGAATATGTGTATTGTGAAGGAAGAGATTTTTGGTCCAGTCCTTGTTGTACAGAAATTTAAAGATGAGGAAGATGCCATCCAAAAAGCGAATGATTCTATTTATGGATTAGCCGGTGCTGTATTTACGGAAGATATGGACCTGGCAAAACGTGTCATTAGTAAATTGCATGCGGGAATTACTTGGATTAATAGTTATCATCTCGCTTATGTGGAAGGTCCTTGGGGAGGATATAAGCAAAGTGGCATCGGCAGAGCGTTAGGTACTGTTGGACTGGAGCACTTTATGGAAACGAAGCAAATCAATATCCACCAGCATGCAAATCCGGTAGGGTGGTATGCGAATTAATTGAGCAAAACGTGCTATATAAATTATTTATAAGGGGATATGCTCATGAAAATAGTGGACAACGGTCCGTCATCAAAAATAGAGCAACCAGAAGTAATGAATAAGCCGGTGGATGATTCAGTGCTAGGAACCAAAAGTATTCCGTTACTATATTTACGGTTTGCTTTAGCGGGAATTATGGCTAACGTAATTTTAGGAGTTGTATCGGTTGTTGATGGCTATTTCGTCAGTGGCTTTCAGGAGCTGGAAGTCGAAGGGATCGGAATTGGATTTACGGTCATGGTTATTACCCGTATGATTGGTGTTCTTTTAGGTGTGGGAGCCGGAGCGGTCATTTCACTTCGACTGGGGAAAGGGAAAATCGAAGAAGCTAGAAGTATTATGGGACAAACTTTATGGTTTACTCTTTTCCTGTCTTCTTTGTTAGCTATACTTGGGTTGGTCTTTGAAAATGATATTATGATTTTATTCGGAGCAAGTGATGAAGCACTTCCGTATGCGGTGCAATATAGCCGACTGCTATGGATTTCGTTGCCATTAACGATATTGGCCGTTGTATTAAGTATTTTAGCTAATATCGATGAAAAGCCTATATTATCAATGAACAGTTGGTTAGTTGCAGCGGTTGTTGCTGGGACTATGGAATGGATTATGGTAGTGAAGTATGACATGGGGATGATGGGTTCTTCATGGGCTAATACGATTTCGCAATCGATTCCTGTTCTCCTAATCTTTTATTTCTGGTTTGGTAAAACAAAACTTAAGCCAAAAATGAAAGATATGATGATTAATCTCAAGAAGATTGGTGAAGTGGTTTGGACGGGCTTTGCATCTTTCTCGAGTCAGTTCATGATGTTTATTGCAATTATTTTCACCAACAACTTACTGCAAAGCTACGGTGGTGGTCTACACGTTGCAGCTTTCACGATTCAAAACGGTTACATTACAAATCTCCTCGCCTTAGCAGCGCTTGGTGGGATGACAGGGCTTCAACCGATTATTAGTTATAATTACGGTGCGGGCAACCTTGATCGTGTGAAACAAGCAATTAAGATGGGACTCATTTTTACAGTTTCCTTCTTTGTAATCGTGACAGCCATACTAGTCATTTTTGCAGATCCAATTGTGTCATTTTTTTCCGGTGGTAATCCTGAATTGCAAAAACTGGGCATTTGGACGACAGTTGTATTCAATTGTTTGTTTACGCTTAGTGCAGTTAGCCTGCTTATCTCCGGTTATTTCGAATCGCAAGAGAGAAACTGGTCCGCAACGTTTATTAGTGTAAGCAAAATATTGTTGTTCATGTTACCGTTTCTATTTATTTTCCCGAAATACTGGGGTGTAGAAGGTGTATGGTACGCTGCTCCTGCTGCAGAAATTCCAGGTGTTCTCATTGCCATATACTTTATGAAAAAAGAGTTTAAACGTTTAAAAAATACAAATGTTAAGACAGTAGATTTATAGACTTATTCCTTCAAAATTACCAATAAGAAAGAGAAAGAGAGAGGATTGTCATGTTTTTTGCGAAAAAACTTACAGCAGAAGAAGCAGAGCAACTAGGTGCCAACGCATGGGAACCGTGGGTAGGCGAACCGAATAAAGGAACGTGGCATGTAGAAGAGCAGGAAGTTTTCTATGTGACAGATGGTGAAGTGTTTATTACTGTTGATGGGGAAAAGTATCATATTACAAAGGACTGGATCGTTTCCTTGGCTAAGGACCTTGTTTGTGAATGGGATTGCCCAGTATTTTTGAAAAAGAATTATAAGATGAACCATGAGATCCATCTGAAATAATGTGAACTGGGGAGTGGACAAATGCTAAGCGGATGACTGCTCCTGCGTATTCAATGAATAAGATTAATAATGTTGAAGAAATGTATGTAAATAAGTTTACATACCGTCAAATGAATGCGCTTTCTTTTTAGGGGCGATAACATAGGACGGTTATCTTAAAATAGGAGGCTTCACCATGGTAGTAATGAAAAATGTACAAACGTTGAAAAATTATATTGGCGGACAATGGATAGAATCCACAAGTAAGCAAGTTGAAGATGTACCAAATCCAGCAACAGGAGAGATTATTGCTCGTGTGCCTCTTTCGACTAAAGAAGATTTAGATAGAGCTGTAGCAACTGCGAAAGAAGCATTCAAAACATGGAGAAAGGTCGCTGTGCCTCGGCGTGCTCGGATTCTATTTCGCTATCAACAGCTATTGATTGAAAACTGGGAAGAGTTAGCTAAACTCGTAACCTTGGAAAACGGAAAAAGTTATAAGGAAGCATACGGTGAAGTGCAGCGGGGGATTGAATGTGTTGAATTTGCCGCAGGCGCACCCACTTTAATGATGGGAGAGCAACTTCCCGATATTGCTACTGGTGTTGAATCAGGGATGTATCGTTATCCGATCGGAGTAATCGCAGGAATAACGCCATTTAACTTTCCGATGATGGTGCCATGCTGGATGTTTCCACTCGCGATTGCATGCGGGAATACATTTGTATTAAAACCATCTGAAAGAACACCGCTATTGGCTAATCGCATAGCTGAACTGTTTAAAGAAGCAGGTCTTCCAGATGGAGTACTAAATATTGTGCATGGTGCACATGACGTCGTTAACGGCATTCTTGACAATGAGGATGTGAAAGCTGTATCTTTCGTTGGTTCTCAACCTGTGGCTGAGTATATATATAAAACAGCAGCAGCTAACGGTAAACGTGTACAAGCTCTTGCAGGGGCAAAAAATCATTCGATTGTATTAAAAGATGCGGACCTTAGTTCTACAGTGAAAGAAATTACAAGTGCTGCCTTCGGTTCAGCTGGTGAACGATGCATGGCAGCGGCTGTTGTTGTCGTGGAAGAAGACGTTGCAGATGAGCTCGTTAATAGACTGCTTCAAGAGGCTAATGCAATTACGATTGGTAATGGTCTGGAAGAAGGTGTTTTCCTTGGTCCTGTTATTCGTGAAGGACATAAAGAGCGGACACTCGGATATATTCAATCCGGTGTAGAGCAGGGAGCGACACTTATTCGTGACGGACGTGAAGACGATGTAGCAAACAGCCAAGGTTATTTTGTTGGCCCAACGATTTTTGATAACGTGACACAGGAAATGAAAATCTGGCAAGATGAAATTTTCGCACCGGTTCTTTCTGTAGTACGCGTAAAAGACTTGATGGAAGCGATTCATGTTGCTAATGCATCGCCATTCGCAAATGGTGCATGTCTGTACACAAATAGCGCGAAAGCTATTCGTGAATTCCGTGAAGAAATTGATGCAGGTATGCTTGGGGTTAATCTTGGAGTTCCTGCTCCAATGGCATTCTTCCCGTTCTCAGGTTATAAGAAATCTTTCTATGGTGATCTACATGCAAATGGAAAAGATGGCGTAGAATTCTATACTCGCAAGAAAATGCTTACGGCTCGTTATTGAAAGAGTGATGTAAAACCATAAAAAGATAGAATGGAGCTGGTGATTGTGCAAGCGACGGAGCAAACACAAAGTTTGAAAAAAACAGATGAAAAGTACCTTTGGCATGCGATGAGAGGAGCAGCCCCTAGTCCAACGAATTTAATTATCACAAAAGCAGAAGGGGCATGGGTGACGGATATTGATGGAAACCGTTATTTAGACGGTATGTCTGGTCTTTGGTGTGTGAATGTTGGATACGGCCGAAAAGAGCTTGCAAGAGCGGCGTTTGAACAGCTTGAAGAAATGCCGTATTTCCCTCTGACTCAAAGTCATGTTCCTGCTATTAAATTAGCAGAAAAATTGAATGAATGGCTTGATGATGAATACGTCATTTTCTTTTCTAACAGTGGATCGGAAGCGAATGAAACAGCATTTAAAATTGCTCGTCAATATCATCAACAAAAAGGTGATCATGGACGCTATAAGTTTATTTCCCGCTACCGCGCTTATCACGGTAACTCAATGGGAGCTCTTGCAGCAACAGGTCAAGCACAGCGAAAGTATAAATATGAACCACTCGGGCAAGGATTCCTGCATGTAGCACCGCCTGATACGTACCGAAATCCAGAGGATGTTCATACACTGGCAAGTGCTGAGGAAATCGATCGTGTCATGACATGGGAGTTAAGCCAAACAGTAGCCGGTGTGATTATGGAGCCAATTATTACCGGGGGCGGAATTTTAATGCCTCCTGATGGATATATGGAAAAAGTAAAAGAAATTTGCGAGAAGCACGGTGCGTTGCTCATTTGTGATGAAGTTATATGTGGATTTGGACGAACAGGGAAGCCGTTTGGATTTATGAATTATGGCGTCAAACCAGATATCATAACAATGGCAAAAGGTATTACAAGTGCGTATCTTCCTTTGTCAGCAACAGCAGTTAGACGAGAGGTTTATGAGGCATTCGTAGGTAGTGATGATTATGATCGCTTCCGCCATGTAAATACGTTCGGAGGAAATCCTGCTGCTTGCGCTTTAGCTTTGAAGAATTTAGAAATTATGGAGAATGAGAAACTCATTGAACGTTCCAAAGAATTGGGTGAACGACTGTTATATGAGCTAGAGGATGTAAAAGAGCATCCAAACGTAGGGGATGTTCGTGGAAAGGGCCTTCTTTTAGGCATTGAACTAGTGGAAGATAAGCAAACAAAAGAACCGGCTTCCATTGAAAAGATGAACAAAGTCATCAATGCTTGTAAAGAAAAAGGTCTAATTATTGGTAAAAATGGTGACACTGTCGCAGGTTACAATAATATTTTGCAGCTTGCACCTCCATTAAGCATCACAGAGGAAGACTTTACTTTTATCGTTAAAACAATGAAAGAATGTTTAGCTCAACTTTAATTAATTATTGATAAATCTTGTTAAAAAGCGGATGAGCCTATTAGGAGATGTAACTTTAAATACTGAATGAATTACTCGAAAAGAGTAATTCCGAAAGGGTTGAGTTTATGAAAGCTGATGTTGTATTGATAAATGGAGAAGTTATTACAGTAGACCAAAAGAATACAGTAGTCGAAGCTGTAGCAATAAAAGATAATCATATCGTAGTTGTTGGCTCAAATCAGGAGGTTAAGAGTTTTATAGGAGAAAATACGGATGTAATTGACCTGCAAGGGAAAACGCTTCTTCCTGGATTCATTGATTCGCATCTTCACATCATTTCTCATGGACTAAATCAGTTGGCTGTCAGTTGTAAAGCTGAACATATTGATTCTATCGATGCTTTATTAGATGATCTGAAAAAGAAGGCCTTAGAAACGCCAAAAGGTGAATGGATACGTGCTTGGGGCTTTAATGAAACCGCTGTGGAGGAAAAGCGTTATCCAACAATTACTGAGCTGGATGAAATTTCAGTTGAACATCCTATTATTATAACCCGTACTTGTCACCACATAAGCGTGGTGAATAGCAAAGCATTAGAAATTGCGCAAATTAACGAGAACACACCGGATACGAATGGGGGAGTTATTGAAAAGAATCAGGCAGGAAGGCTTACAGGAAAGTTAATTGAAGCAGCAAATATGAGTATGAGCGAGGTTGCAAGTTATACAGAAAGTGAAATGATGAAGGCTGTGAAAATTGCATCAGATCATTTCGTTGCAGCTGGCATAACAAGTATACATGACGCAGGTGGAGATGGACCGGAGAGTTTTCGTTTACTACAACGAGCTGTGAAGAGTAGGGATATTCGTGTCCGAATATATGCAATGATATGTCAAATAAATAACTCTCATGAATTTGTTAATAAAATGGTCGAAGCTGGTGTGGTAACTGGTACCGGAGATGAAAGATTCAAAGTCGGACCAGCTAAATTGTTTACAGATGGAAGTAGCACGGGGCCTACAATTGCAACCCGTAAGTCATATTCAAGTGACCCTAACAATTACGGCATTCTTTATTATAGTGAGGAAGAAATCTATAAGGTTTTAGGTGAAGCGCATAAAAAAGGCTATCAAATCACTGTACATGCACAAGGTGATAAAGCTATTGAAATGTATTTGAATTGTGTAGAAAGGGCGCTAGAGGAATCACCAAGAAAAAATCACCGTCATCGAATCGAGCATGCGGGAATTTCTTCACCAGATTTACAAGAGAGAATGAAAAAACTCGAGATGATTCCTATTCCAAATCCTCCATTTCCATATGAATTCGGAGAGATATATGTAGAGCACTATGGTGATCGTGTTAATCACATGTACGCTGCTCGTGATTTTATTGATCGTGGCATCATTGCAGCAGGTAGTTCGGATGCACCAGTTACTGACTATAATCCTTTATTAGGAATTCATGTTGCTGTCAATAGAAAAACTAAGTCTGGAATAGAGGTTGGTGCTAATCAATCTATAAGCGTAATGGAAGCTATTAAACTATACACATGGAATGGTGCTTATGCGAGTTTTGAAGAAGAGATAAAAGGAAGCATAGAGGTCGGAAAACTGGCGGATTTAGTTATATTAAATGACAGCATTTTAAGTGTCAATCCAAACCAAATTAAAGATTTAAAAGTAGAAACAACAATTATTGATGGTGAAATTATCTATCAAAAAGAACAATCAGTGAAAATGTAGCAATAAAAAAACGCCCCTTCAATTGTGAGAATGATTTTAACAATTGAAGGGGCGTTTCAGTTGTTTAGTTGCGCTTTTCAAATCGTATTAATTTTCCAAGAGAATTGAACGGATATTCGTCTACTAACAAATATTCAGATTATGAACACTAGAAAACGAACACAACCTATCATATAATTGAAAGACTATATTTTAAAATCAATGTTAATATTACCCTCCTATAAGTATTAACATGCGTAATTGAGGTGTTTTCTTTGTTGTTTTATGATCGAATTTCTATAATGGCCCCTCCTGTTCCATAGCTAAGGAAAGTCTATTCATTTCTGAGATTTTCAAAGTTATAGGAGGGTATTAAAAGTGAAAAAAGTCTCAGTACCATCACTTTGGTTAATGATTATTCTTGTGGCATTTCCGCAAATTAGTGAAACAATTTACACACCGTCTTTACCGGATATTTCAAAGGCGTTGCAAGTAAGTAATAATGAGGTACAGTTAACGCTTAGTGTTTATTTTGCTGGATTTGCTTTAGGTGTATTTTTTATTGGATGGTTATCAGATATAGTTGGTCGTCGCCCAGCAATGTTATTTGGAATTGTAGTATATGGCGCTGGAAGTTTCTTATGCTATATTGCAAATTCTATTGAATTTTTATTGTTTAGTCGTTTTATTCAAGCGTTTGGAGCAAGTGCTGGTTCAGTTGTGACACAAACGATTCTTCGTGAAAGTGTAGAGGGGCATAAGCGCCACGTTATGTTTGCTCAAATTTCGGCAGTCATTGCTTTTACACCAGCGATAGGTCCACTAATTGGGGGCTTTCTTGATCAAATGTTTGGATTTAAAATAGTATTTTTAAGTTTAGTTGTTATGAGTGTTGGGATTTTGTTATATACGTTTGTTTCTCTTCCGGAAACAAAAACGGAATCAGTAACGGATAAAATAAATGTGTTTTCCGTAGCGAAAAGGTTGATTACAAATCCGAAAGTAGTAACGTATGGATTATTAATTGGAGGAGCAAATGGTGTTTTATTTAGCTACTATGCAGAAGCGCCGTTTATCTTTATTGAATACTTTCAGTTATCGCCTAGTATGTACGGATTTCTAGGAATTGTTGTTGCTTCCGCTTCTATTATTGGAGCGAAAGTTTCAAAGCGGTTACTTGCTACTTATAAACCAGAGAAAATTATATATATCGGTTGTCTTGTAATGACAGGAGGAGCTATCTTCTTAACTGTTATTAATTCATTCGGATCAAATCCAAACATAATATATATGATTGGATTTTTAGTAGCGATGTTTATATTGCTATTAGGAATTGGGGTAGCATTACCTAACTGTTTAAGTTTAGCATTAGTAGATTTTCAAGATGTCATTGGTACTGCGGGAGCATTGTTTAGCTTAGGCTACTATGTAATTGTAACGATGACAATTTGGGGAATGAGTCAGCTGCATACGGGCTCGTTGATGGTGATGCCACTTTATTTTCTTGTTATTGTAGTTATAATGATGGTGTTTACTAAAGTGTTTATTTTAGGTAAACAAACTTCAAAAATGATTTGAATATGAAATTGTAAAAGAGTCTCATTTTTTAATGAGACTCTTTTATATTTTATGAAAATAACTATAGGTATGAATATGTAATTAATGTTAAAATAAAACAAAATTGTATAGTTATAGTCTTTAGGGAGGGTGAAAATATGTTAATGAATTTAGCATGCGCTCTACTAATTATTTCCGGACTTACAGTAGTTATACGAAAAACTTTCATTGTAAACCACTATCTTTGTAATTTAATGGAATTCTTTTTTGCTTATATGACAACATCTTCCTACGTATTAGAGCAACTTTCATTAACAAAAACCATATTGATACTATGTTTGTTGCTGATAACTTTTATTCTTATATACTCACATTTCGAGATTAGAGGGCTAGCTTTTAATGATTATACAGTGTTTAATTTACCTTCTAGCCGAGTGAATATATTAGTGAAAGACGGGTTAACCGAAGCGAACATAGAATTTACATTGGATAAAAATAATATATATTTATCAGGATCTCCTGTTAAAATTCGAATATTGAATAGACCATTACATACAACTAATATTTTATTTAGAAAATGCCGAGAGGATATAAAGACAAAAATTAAAGGTATTATTAAGGAAAAGATAAAAGCTGAGGAGAAGAGTTTTCCTCTTTCCGGTGTATTGTTGATTGTTTTAAGTGCGGTTATATTTTTCTTAAAGTAGGAGATGGGAAAGAGAATTTTCAGCTGTGATAATGGGATAATTAAGAAAAGTAGAAGTTAGTGACTTTGTAGTTCTACTAATATATTAAATTTCTGCGTGATACGTTAATCGCATGTGTAAGCAATTACAGTACAAACTATAAAGAGTGAAGTATATACAGTATGAAACCGAGGTAGATAGGATCTCCTCGGTTATTTATATTGTAATAATATTTATACCGGAATCATATTGAATAGATGTATTTTATTGTTAATTTAGTTAAAAATTAATCAAACTAATATATAATAATTTACCGAAAAAATAATTGAACTTTTCAGATAAATGAATTAATATAAGGTAAGTAATTTTAAGATTTATAGAATATTGGAAGATGAGAGGTTTTGAGAATTTTATTAGGGGCAAAAAACGATTTTAGGATAGCTTTAAAGCTAGTGTAAAATGACGTTTGCTTCATCATTTTCAAGCCGAAAGGAATTAGGGGAAAGTATCTTGTTTTAAAATGCGGCTATGAATCATCTAAGAGGGGGAAATGAAGTGGCAAACAAAGAATTGAAAAGGGGCTTAGAAGCACGTCATATTCAAATGATCGCTTTAGGCGGAACAATTGGTGTTGGTTTGTTTATGGGGTCAGCCAGCACGATTAAATGGACAGGTCCGTCAGTAATGCTTGCATATGCAATCGCAGGTGTTTTCATCTTCTTCATTATGCGTGCCATGGGAGAAATGTTGTATATGGAGCCAAGCACAGGTTCATTTGCGACATTTGGTCACAAATATATTCATCCGTTAGCTGGTTATATGACAGCGTGGAGTAACTGGTTCCAGTGGGTTATTGTTGGGATGTCAGAGATTATCGCAGTTGGAGCGTATATGAAATATTGGTTCCCAGATTTACCGGCTTGGATACCTGGTATTATCGCGATGGTTATTCTTGGTGCGGCTAACTTAATTTCTGTTAAGTCATTTGGTGAATTTGAATTTTGGTTTGCGATGATCAAAATCGTTACGATTCTATTAATGATTATTACGGGATTTGGACTTATTTTCTTTGGAATTGGTAACGGCGGAGAAGCGATTGGCATATCTAACCTCTGGGTAAATGGCGGTTTCTTTACAGGTGGTTTTTCAGGATTCTTCTTTGCATTATCACTTGTAGTTGGAGCGTATCAAGGTGTGGAATTAATCGGGATTACTGCTGGTGAAGCGAAAGATCCGAAGAAGACACTTACTAGAGCAATTCAAAGTACAATTTGGCGTATTTTAATTTTCTATATTGGTGCTATTTTCGTTATTGTAACTGTTTATCCTTGGGATCAATTAAGTTCAATTGGTAGTCCGTTCGTAGCAACTTTTGCGAAAGTTGGTATTACGGCAGCTGCGGGACTTATTAACTTCGTTGTTATTACAGCCGCAATGTCTGGTTGTAACAGTGGTATTTATAGTGCTGGACGTATGCTTTATACACTAGGTGTAAATGGACAAGCACCGAAATACTTTACGAAGATCTCTAATAACGGTGTACCTTTATTCGGTACAGTTGGTGTAATTATCGGTTTAGCGGTTGGTGTTGTTTTAAGTTATATTGCACCAAAAAACTTATTCGTATATGTATATAGTGCGAGTGTACTTCCTGGTATGGTGCCATGGTTTGTCATTTTAATTAGTCAAATTCGTTTTAGAAAAGAAAAGGGAGCAGAGATGAAAGATCATCCGTTCAAAATGCCATTTGCTCCTGTTACAAACTATTTGACAATTGCCTTTTTAATTATGGTATTAATCGGAATGTGGTTTAACGATGATACGCGTATTTCATTAGTTGTAGGTATTGTTTTCTTAGCTATCGTCACAATTAGTTTCTATGCTTTCGGAATAGGGAAACGACCTCCGTTAGACGTTCAAAATGATCAAGAGATTTCAAGTAAATAAAGATAGTAAAAAGTCCGATTTCTCGTTTAGAAATCGGACTTTTTATTATTAAAATTTCTCTACAACGATCTTTCCAATTGTACGCCCACTTTCAAGTTGTGCATGTGCTTTCTTTATGTTTTCAGCGTTAATTGGTGTGAATGTTTCATTTAATGTAGTCTTTAAAATGCCTTCATCTAATAGCTCGCTTACTTTATTTAATAGTTCGTGCTGCGTACTCATATCACCAGTTTCATACATCGCTTTTGTAAACATAAACTCCCAAACGAATGTGGCACTTTTATTTTTTAAAATTCCCATCTCAAGAGGGTGCTCATTTTCTACGATAGAGCAAATTTTTCCTTGTGGTTTAATGATGTCACCCATCGCATGCCAATGCTGATCAGTATTGTTTAAGCAGAAGATATAATCTACATCTTTTAGCCCGAATTCTAATATTTGATCTTTTAAAGGTTGGTGATGATTAACTATATAATCGGCACCGAATTTTTCCACCCAGTGTATAGTTTCGTTGCGGGATGCGGTTGCGATTACGTTTAGTCCAGCCCATTTAGCTAACTGAATAGCAATCGAGCCAACACCACCAGCTCCGCCGATAATTAAAATGTTTTTAAATGAATTTTCATCTTTCTTATTATAATCAATCCCTAAACGTTCAAACAAACCTTCCCATGCGGTAATGGCTGTTAAAGGAAGTGCTGCAGATTCAGCATCACTTAACGTTTTTGGTTTTTTACCAACAATTCTTTCATCAACTAAATGGTATTCACTGTATGTACCTTGTCTCGTAATACTTCCAGCGTAAAATACTTCATCGCCTTCTCTAAATAATGTACAACCTTCGCCAGTTTGTACGACAATACCACTAGCATCCCAGCCAAGTATTTTTGCTATATCTTCTTTTTTATCTTTCGGAGATCGAACTTTTGTATCAACTGGATTAACGGAAATAGCGTTAATCTTTACAAGTATATCTCTTCCTGTGGCAACAGGTCTTTCAACTTCAATATCAATTAAACTGTTTTCTTCTTCAATAGGTAAGTATTCATGTAAACCAATTGCTTTCATTTTTATTCCCTCCATTAAAGTAAGAGTCTTTTTCTCTTTTATTATAGATGCAGAAAGGTTGTTATGTAAAAAAAGTACACTCATTTTTATACTGTCATTGGATTGGTTTTAAAATTCTGACAAATAATATACAATTAGTATAGAAAATAATGCGAGGTGAATGACTAATGCCAGCAAAACTAAGAAAAAGTGATTATGTAATCGTAATGGCAATTATTATAATGTATTCGTTAATTGGTCACGTATTAAATTTAGATATCTTAAAAGTGATGGCTATTCAACAAAATGGATTTAGTATTAGTTTTGTAGGTATTGCTATATGTTATATCACAGCTAGGTTATTGTTTTTTGCTATTCGGAAATGAAAAAATGATAAGTAATGCTGTAATGAAGAAATTGTGAACGACCTAAAAATAATAGTTGAAACAGTGGAAGAAGAGAAGGAGTTTATTTCTAGTAGGAAGAATTTTTTACTGTATTGTTTTATTCAAAACTAAATGTAAAGGTGGATACATAATGACAGTAAAGAAGCTTTATTTCGTCCCAGCAGGTCGTTGTATGTTGGATCATTCGTCTGTTAACAGTACATTAACACCAGGAAAATTATTAGACTTACCGGTTTGGTGTTATCTTTTGGAGACTGAAGAAGGACCTATTTTAGTAGATACAGGTATGCCAGAAAGTGCGATTAATAATGAAGGTCTTTTTAACGGTACATTTGTTGAAGGGCAGATTTTACCGAAAATGACTGAAGAAGATAGAATCGTAAATATTTTAAAACGCGTTGGATATGAGCCAGAAGACCTTCTGTATATTATTAGTTCTCACTTACATTTTGATCATGCAGGAGGAAATGGTGCTTGTATAAATACACCGATTATTGTGCAGCGTGCTGAATACGAGGCGGCACAACATAGTGAAGAATATATGAAAGAATGTATCTTGCCAAATTTAAACTACAAAATCATTGAAGGGGATTATGAAGTCGTACCAGGAGTTCAATTATTGTATACACCAGGACATACTCTGGGGCATCAGTCACTATTCATTGAGACAGAGAACTCTGGCCCAGTGTTATTAACGATCGATGCATCGTATACGAAAGAAAATTTTGAAGATGAAGTGCCGTTCGCTGGATTTGATTCGGAATTAGCTTTATCTTCAATTAAACGTTTAAAAGAAGTTGTTAGGAAAGAGAACCCAATTGTTTTCTTTGGACATGATATAGAGCAGGAAAAGAGTTGTAAAGTGTTCCCTGAATATATATAAATAGAAAAAGTCATGGGCCTAGTAGCTCATGACTTTTTCTATTAAATAACCTTTTTAAATAAGTTATATACTTTTTTTGAATTACCTTCATTTAATTGATAATAAGTAAGGTCTACGTCATCAGGAGTGTTTTGATGGGCAATCATAACTTCACTACTGTTGTTATCTACTATCCAAATTAAATATTGTTTATAAGTTCCATCTTGGAAAGTAATCCACATGTTACAATCTACTAAATCAGAACCTTCTTCATCTAGCGTTAAATCGCCTTTTTTTGCTGTATCCATACTGTTAATGAATGTTTTTAATTCATCTGTTTTTGTAAGGAAGATAGATTTTTTTGTCTTAAGCGACTCTACATGTATATCTTTTATTTCCTGTTTTCCTAAAAAAACAGGAGGTGCATTTGGGTCTCTTTGAGTTGAAATAATAGTAGCTTTCTTCTTTGGTTTACTTGCTGTATAGAGATCTTGAATAGATTTTCCAGAGTTTAAAAACCATACGGTTCCAAAAACAATCAATGCGCTACCTATCAATAAAATGATTTTCTTAATAGGGTATTCTCCTCTCTATGGCTTCATGTGAAGAGCTTTTCTATTAATATATGATAGGTAAGCGTAAAGTATTATAGTTGAACGTGGTTATGCTTCACGGTTTTTATAGGGCGATCAACGAGTAAATTGTAAGTGAGCCCTATTAATACGAGAATTCCACCGATAATTTTTCCGGTTGATAGTTCGTGTGACAGGAAGAAATCGATGATAGTCCCCGTAAACAATTGTCCGATAAAGATGAGTAACGTTAAATAAAATGCTGATATTTTAGGAGTAATATAGTTTGATAATGAGATGACGATAACGCCTACTAATCCGCCTAAGTATACAGCGATAGGTATGGATTGTAACGTATGACTAGAAATATACAACGAATCTGAACTGAAAATTAAAAATAACATGGAGAAAAATAATCCAGTAATATAATTGAAAAATGTGCCTTCCCAATTTCCAATTTCCTTTGCTAAATTCGCGTTAATAATTCTAGCAACAACGATAGAAACACCAGCTAAAATAGCGATACAAATATATAACATTTTCTTACCTCCATTAGTAAATTGTCATGACTATAATTCCAGAAGAGATGAATACTAATCCAATTAATTTTTTCTTATCAAACTTCGAAACTTTCATTCCTAATAAACCGAAATGATCAATAACTATGGAAGCGATGGATTGACCAAGTAAGCTTAATGCAATCGTAATAGAGGCACCAAGAGCAGAGAAACTTATATTATTAAAAAGAACAGTGAATACTCCAATTGCCCCAGCGCTATATAAAAAAAGTGGAATACCTTTATCAAAATGGAGTTTATTTTTGTTAAGGATTAAAACGAAAATAACTGCAATTAAACCGACAAGGTGAATGACAACGCTCGCTGTGTACTTGCCAATTAACTCAGATAAGATCCCATTCAATGGAAGCATAACGGCAATGAGCACACCAATAAAGACAGAAAGAAAGTTATACAATGTAATAGCCCCTTTATATTTCATATTTGTAATGACTGTATCATGCTGAAATTGTGTATTACTATGACATATGTCATAGTGGAAGAAGAAAATTTTGATTACAATGGGGATAGTTGTAAAGGCGGGGGAACTATGAAGAAAGTATGTAATTCTATTAAATTAGCAGAGTATATGAAACAAAATAATATTGACTCATTTTTTAGTAATGATATGAAGCCATATATGGACCTTTTATTTTTTAAAAAGAATGAGTTTATTTGTAGAGAAAATGAAGAGATAGATTATTTATATTTTTTCGTTGAAGGAAAAGCGAAAGCATTTAACACATTAAGTAACGGGAAATCTGTATTATTATGTTTTTATGACAGTTTGCAGTTGTTAGGAGATGTGGAGTTAATTCATTCTCAAAAGACTGCTTCAAACGTACAAGTGATGGCAGATTCGTATTGTGTTGGTCTACCTTTAGGAAAAGTGAGAAATCAACTATTTCATGATGCAAAATTTTTACGATGTATTTGCGGATCGTTAGCACATAAATTAAACCGACTTTCAAAAAATAGTACAATTAATTTACTGTATCCACTTGAAAATCGACTTGCGAGTTACATGTTAGCAGCAGGGGAACGGGCGGTTCAGCACGGAAATAGAATTGTGTTTAGTGGGAATTTAACGGAAATAGCTGAATTGTTAGGGACGAGTTATCGGCATTTATTACGTACATTAAATGTTTTTTGTGATAAAGAAATTATAAAGAAAAGCAATGGTTGTTTTGAAGTGATGAATGTAGATGTTTTGCGGGAATTGGCGGCGGATGTTTATAAATAGGAGGGGATTATAAATGATTACACCTATATTTAGAATTTTTGATATTGTAAAGGCTCAGTTATTTTACTTTAATTTTTTAGGATTTAAACTGGATTGGGAACATCGGTATGAGGAAAATATGCCATTATATATGCAAATTTCGTTAAATGATACTGTAATACATCTATCCCGCATTAACGGGCAGTAAGACTCCCACCTCAAAATTTGGCGAATGCGAGGAAGTTAGGTGGGAGATAACTGCCCGTAAATGCCCGATTGGTTCAACTAATAATCAGTGGGGGAAGGACACCCCCCACTGATTAAAGTTTCACTTTATCTGAACATCATGGGGATGCTTCACCAGGCGGTGCAATTCGTGTGAAAATAGAGGATTTAAAAAGTTATTATGCTATTTTATCAAGTAAAGATTATGCGTATTCAAAACCTGATATAGAGAGAACACCTTGGGGTACAATTGAATTAACTGTGATTGATCCGTTCTCAAATAGAATTACATTTTATGAGGAAAGGGTTTAGAAATTGAGGTGTTATAAATAATTTATCAAAGTAGGGGTACAATGAAGAGAAAAATAGCGATGATTTCAGATATTCATGGGAATAGTCACGCTTTAAAGGCGGTATTAAAAGATATTCGAAATGATAATAAATTTAGGTGATAGTGTGTATGGGCCGTTAGATCCTTTGGGGACAATTGAAATATTAATGAGTAACGAGATGATACATATTAAGGGGAGTTTACTTTATAGTGAACTGCTCTTTTTTATTTTGGATAGATATTGAATTATAAAAAAATAAAATGTTATGATTATGGAAACGCATGAACATATGAACATGTATTCATGTGTTTGTGAGAAGGAGGAATTGGAGTGAAAGATATAATTATCGTTGGAGCTGGTCAAGCTGGATTAACAATGGGATACTACTTGAAGCAGGAAGGATATAGTTTCTTATTACTTGAGGCGGGAAACCGAATTGGCGATTCTTGGAGAGACCGCTATGATTCTTTGCAGCTCTTCACACCAAGGGAATATAGTAGTTTACCAGGTATGATATTAAAAGGAGAAGGGGATGGATTTCCATGTAAAGATGAAATTGCAATTTATTTAGAAGAATATGCAAGGTATTTTCAATTGCCGGTACAATTACAGACTCAAGTTTTAAAAATAAGAAAAGAGAAAGAAATATTTGAATTACACACTCCTACAGAAATTTTACAATCGAAAAAAGTTATTATCGCATCAGGTGGTTTTCAGCAACCATTCATCCCCTCATTTTCACAACATCTTTCATCACATATTTTTCAAATACATTCATCACAATATAAATCACCATTACAAATTCCAAAGGGAAAAGTACTTGTAGTAGGTGGTGGGAATTCAGGCATGCAAATAGCAGTAGAACTTGCAAAAACTCATGAAGTTACAATGGCTATAAGTCATCCGTTAACCTTTTTACCGTTATATCTTTTTAGAAAAAGCATTTTTAATTGGTTAGAAAAAATGGGTTTATTGTATGCCGAAATACATACAAAGAGAGGAAGGTGGTTTCAGAAGCGAAAGGATCCCATTTTTGGTTTTGAAGGTAAGGAACTTATTCGTAGTGGAGCAATAAAACTACAGGGAAAAGTGGTAAGTGCATCAGGAAATAATATTATGTTTCAGAATGGTGGCACGTATAGTGCACAAAGTATTATATGGTCAACTGGTTTTGTTCAAGATTATAAATGGATTGAAATAGAAAAGGCAGTGAATATGAATGGATTTCCTAATCATACAAAGGGAATGAGTCCAGTAAGAGGATTGTATTATATTGGACTGCCGTGGCAATCTCAAAGGGGTTCTGCGCTTATTTGTGGTGTAGGAAAGGATGCGGTGTATTTGCTTTCTGAAATCAAAAAATAGATCAGTAGCAACAGCTACTGATCATCCATATGTACATGAATTAGGAGAGGTCAAACATTTCAAACGTTTATTAGCTTTAGTATAATAGATTTTCATGAAATAAAAAACTGAAAATTATAATTTTTTGTTGAGAAAGTTTTTTGTATCGAAATATATAAAAAAACGGGGATTTCTATTGAAAGAAAATATGATATTTATATTTTAGTAAATTATGATATAGTCTATATAAGATTCTTTTCCTTAAATTAGGTTTTTTGTATAGTAATTACATTCGCAGTTGGAAAGGGGAAAAAATTGTGAAGTTTGATGATCAACGTCTACTAGGAATACGATTAGGTTCTGTACTCATAACAGAAGAAAATCAATATTTAGTAATTAAGAAGAAAGATCATTATGCACTATTAAACATACATAATTTAGAATGCACACATGTCGAAGTGCAGCTAGAGCATATTGAAGAACTGCTGCATGAAGATTTCCAAGAAAGTATAACTGAAATTATCGCACCAGAACATATTAAAATTGTGGTGAAAAATGTTATATAAAGAAAGAAGCTGGGAGAATCAGCTTCTTTCTTTGTTTTACTTCGTTAATTATAAGGATAACATTTTTAAAATCTCACCAATAATCCCATCCTTTTGATGAACACCTAAATCCGAGTTCGTCATAATAACAGCGCCATTACCTCGGTATGGATTACATACCATCATACATTGAAATCCAACACCCCAGCCAAGTGAATGAATTTGTAAGTCTTCATTAGAATACTCTAGAAAAACACCTAACCCAGTCCATTTGGTGCATCCTTGAGGAGAAATCATATCTTGTACTGTTTGTTGAGAAAGTTCCAGTTTGCTATTTCCTTTTAAGGAATGAATGAGTCCGAGTACTAAAGTTGATAAGTCAGTTGGTGTTGTCCAAATGCCTGAAGCAGCTGCGAATGGATAAAATGGATACTTCTCATTTGTTACAGTTCCATCTTTATTATGCCCGCAAGCAAAAGCATCGGTTTTATCTATGTCTTCGGGAGAGAAGAGTGTACTATTTTTCATTTGTAGTGGCTGAAAAATAAATTCTTCAAGTAAAAGGTTGAACGATTTTCCAGTAATATCTTCAAGTAGTTGTTCGATAATACAAAAATTTGCGTCAGAGTAGTGGAATTGGCTTTCTGGTGCATAAGTTACTTCTATAGGTACTGGGCAATATAATGTTTTACCAGCAAGGAGCTCATCCATTTTAGGTATTCCTTGTGCAAGTGTATAATGTTCAAAACTATTGGGAGGATCAATGATTCCAGATTGGTGACTTAATAAGTTTCGCAGCGTGACTTTTTTCTGTGAAGTAAATAGATTGGTAGGGATGTTCCAAGATGTGAGTCTATCATTTACGTCTTCATCTAAATGTACGATTCCTTGATCTGATAACGTTAGTACAAGCATTGAAGTGATGAATTTGCTAATAGAACAAGAATTGAATATGGAATTCGTAGTGACAGTTCTAGTTGCTCCAGATTCAAGTGTTCCGAAAGCAGTAGCTTCATCAAGTTTACCGTCACGTATAACGGCAAAGCTTAACCCTGCAACAGAATATTGGTTCATTTTCTCATATATATTGTTACTTTTTAAGTTCATAGTGACTCCTTTCTTTTAAAGATAGAATATTAACTTTATTATACAGTAGTAAATAGAGAGAAAAGGAAAACACTTCATCTTTTATCGATGAAGTGTTTTCTTAGTTTAAGTTAATTCGATGTAAATGCTTTAAAAAATTTATCTCTGTACATGTACATAAGCCATGAGGCTGTTATAAAGGAAATAAAGATTTGTTTGTTTTTAATTGGCGCATTGAAAACAAGCCAACCAACTATATCAAATAATAAATGTAGTACGATTGAAAGAACTACAAATTGTAGTAATGTTTTAAAATATCTTTTCATAAGGTGTCCCCCTAAAATAAAAGGTTTTATCTCGCATTAACGGGTAGTAAAACTCCCACCTCAAAATTCGACTGGGCAAAGAAGTTAGGTGGGAGTCGGGCTGCCCGTAAACGCCCGATTGGTGAAGACTAATAATCAGTGGGGGACTAACAAAACCCCCACTGATTAAATCTTCACTTTATCAACAATGTTGTATATTACTATTATACATTAAATGTGTCCTGTGGTAAAAATTACATAAGTTACTTAAATAAAACAATGCTAGTGAGGAGGAACAGTCTTGGAATTTTGGATTGTCATACCGATAGCGGCCTTTGGATTTATGTATCTCGCTGAAAAATTAAATAAAATCGAAAAGAAAACAGATACGCGTTTAAAGAGGATGGAAGATAGATTACAATTAATTTCGAAAGAAATGGGAATTGTAGATAGAGAACCTGAAATTAATAAAGAATTACGCCAGCTTGTGGAAGAAGGAAAAACAGTTACAGCAATTAAGAGAGTAAGAGAGGCTTTTGGATTTTCATTGTTAGAAGCGAAGCAATATGTTGATAAGTTATGAAAAAGATCATCCATTTGGATGATCTTTTTTTACTGAACCATACGTGTACTTACATATGCGGCTATTATGACGTGTCCAATAATAATGATGGGAAATATAATTTTAACATTAGGAGTAATGAAGACACTGCCAATTGTGGCGATAACACCAGCACTTAAATTATAAAGACCAACTATTTTTGATAACTTCACTTTATCAGGCACACGGCGTTCATTGAATCCTGATAAGAGCCAAGTGTATTGTTTTACTCCGATGAAATAAGCTAATGCAAATGAAATGATTGCTAGTATGAATAATGATGGGGAAGCGAAGAGAGTCATTGAGAACACCTCCGTTAAAGGGTTATAAATAAATTATAGTATGAATGTTATAATTTAACAAAATACATTTTTGATTTTAAGTGTAATAGAAAAATGGAGTATTTGTGATGAGGGGAGATTAAGTATGAATATTGTGGAATTCCAGAGATATGTATTAAATTTCAGTAAAGAAAAAGGATTTCAAGATACAACAATTGAAGAGCGTACGATGTATGTGATGGCGGAATTAGGTGAATTAGCGGAAGTTATATTAAAGCGTGATAAAATACAAGATTCGAAAAGAGAGATTGGTTTAGAAATGTTTGATGTAATTTGGAATGTATGTGATTTAGCAAACAAGTTAGAAATTGATTTAGAGAAGGCGTTTGAAGAAAAAATGATGATTAATAAAAAACGTGAATGGTAAAAGAAAAGTTAAAAAGCGCACAAAATTTTGTGCGCTTTTTATTAATGGTATGAAAAATATGTAAAAAAAGATGGAACAAACATTTGAGACGAATTGTCTAATATAGGTAATAACTATTTAGTTTGAAAGAAAGGGTGGAGAAAATGAAAAAGAATACATTATTAAAAGTAGGGGTATGTGTTAGTTTACTAGGAACAATTCAATTTGTTAGCACAATTTCTTCTGTGAAAGCGGAACAAAAGCTAGAGCAAAAAGTAATAAAGAATGAGACAGGAACTATTTCAATTTCTCAGTTAAACAAAAATGTATGGGTTCATACTGAGTTAGGTTATTTTAATGGAGTAGCAGTTCCTTCGAACGGTCTAGTTCTTAACACTTCTAAAGGGTTAGTGCTTGTCGATTCTTCTTGGGATGATAAGTTAACGAAGGAACTAATAGAGATGGTAGAAAAGAAATTTAAGAAGCGCGTAACGGATGTTATTATTACACATGCGCACGCTGATCGAATTGGCGGAATTAAAACGTTGAAAGAAAGAGGCATTAAAGCGCATAGTACAGTACTAACTGCGGAACTAGCAAAGAAAAATGGATATGAAGAGCCACTTGGAGACTTACAAACAATTACGAATATGAAGTTTGGAAATATAAAAGTAGAAACGTTCTATCCAGGGAAAGGGCATACAGAAGATAATATTGTCGTATGGTTACCGCAATACAACATTTTAGCTGGAGGCTGTTTAGTGAAATCTGCGGAAGCTAAAGATTTAGGAAACGTTGCTGATGCATATGTAAATGAATGGTCGATATCGGTTGAGAATGTATTGAAGCGATATGGAAATACGAACTTAGTAGTGCCTGGTCATGGAGAAGTAGGGGACAGAGGATTACTTTTACATACATTGGATTTGTTGAAATAAGAAACAAGAAATAAAGTAATAATGAAGCGAATTGTAGATTTAAGAAATTTTTGGAATACAAAAGAGAGGAGAAAACTATTTCCTCCTCTTTTTCTTTTAACTATATTGAAATGCCGAAGCTATTGATTACGCCTAAATATGTTACTGAGATTTTAATTCTAAATATACAAATACTAGTACCGTCATAATTGCTATAATAACGTAAGTAACATCAAGCATTATAAGTGTCTTTAATGTTTCAGTCATCCTAATTCACCCCTGTTATAAAAATATAACATGACCTCTTATCAATTAAATAAGAGATCATAAAGATAACAATGTACATGAAATTTCTTAAGTAGTTTCTATAAAAATATATCATATAAATAATGTAAAAAATGTTAAGATGGTGTAAATGTATTGTAAATAAAGAGGTTTCCTATAAAATCTTTAATCAAAAAATTGATAGTTCTTCAAAATGAAAAAACGCTATTCTTTCTGTTGAATGATAGAAAGAATAGTGTTTTTGTATGCTTATTAGTTGCTAATATCACTAATAGTTCTCTAAATCAATGATTTAGCTATTTGAAAGCATCAACAAAGTTGTCCATTTTTCTGTATGTTTTTTTGATGTCAATAAAAATATTATGTCGACAATATGAACTGTCACAAATTTATATATATTATTGTGATTGATATCACATCCCTTTTCCTCAATGGGTATTATGCTTAATTTGTAATGAATGATTGGGAGAGGGTGGGATGATATGTTTTGTTATCAATGTGAACAAACGCCAACAGGCGGATGTAAAGTGATGGGTGTTTGTGGTAAGAATGAAACAATTGCAAGTTTACAAGATACGATTGTGTTTGGATTAAAAGGAATAGCGGCTTATCGTACGCATGCTGCGCAGCTAGGGTATACAGATGCATTTGTAGATGCTACAACTCAAGAAGCGCTATATATGACATTAACAAATTCTAACTTTAATGAACAAGAACATATTCATATGGCTATGAAAGTAGGGAAATCGGCTTTACGAGTAATGGAGTTATTAGATGAGGCACATACGAATCACTTTGGTGTTCCGGAGCCTGTTCAAATTACGCAGAACCATGTAGAAGGTAAGGCAATTGTAGTTACTGGTCATAATTTATTTGCATTAGAAGAGTTATTAAAGCAAACAGAAGGAAAAGAAATTAATATTTATACGCATTCTGAAATGCTACCAGCACACGGATATCCACAACTGAAAAAATATAAACATTTAAAAGGAAACATTGGTAAGGCATGGTACGATCAACGACGACTTTTCGAAAAATTCACTGGTGCCATATTAGCTACAACGAACTGTGTTATGCCAATTAAAGGATCATACTCTAATCGATTCTTTTCATATGATATTGCAGGCTTAGAGGGCGTACAAAAAATTGAAAATGACGATTTTACACCAGTGATTCAAAAAGCGCTAGAACTTCCAGAAGTACATATGGAGTCGGATGAACAGTTAGTAACAGGGTTTCATCATAATACAGTATTATCATTAGCTCCAGAAATTATTAATGCAGTAAAAGAAGGAAAGATTAAGCGTTTCTTTGTCATCGCAGGTTGTGATGCTCCGGGAAAAGGCGGAGAATATTATCGTGAATTAGCAACGTCGCTTCCGCCAGAAACGGTTATTTTAACAACTTCTTGCGGGAAATTCCGTTTTAATGATGTGAGTTATGGTGTTGTACCTGGTACGGAGATTCCGCGTTACATTGATTTAGGACAATGCAATAATTCAATTTCTACAGTGAAAATAGCGGGCGCTTTAGCAGATGCTTTCCAATGTGAAGTGAATGAATTGCCAGTAAGTATTGTCTTATCATGGTTTGAACAAAAAGCGGTTGCTATTTTACTTGGGCTATTTAGTCTTGGAATTCAAGATATTCGCATTGGTCCAAAGGCGCCTGAATTTATTTCACCTGGCGTGCTTGATGTATTACAAGAGACATTCGGTTTAAAACTAATTACAACCGCAGCAGAAGACATGAATATGATGTTATCGTAACAAAAAGGATGTCCTATATGTAGAGTTGACTTTATAAAGAGTTTGTATGTATTCGCAAGCTCATGTATTAGATGCACAGGTGCATTAGTAGAAGAACAAAAAAATGATCCGTCTTTTTAATAAGGAGAGCTATCCACATTCATTAACTTCGGAATATTATAACGCCCAAAATAAAAATGCGGAATTTTTGTTTTGGGTATTTCCTTTTCTTAGCTGGATAGGTATGTGGTGAGATTTCTTAAGAAGAAAATAGGCAGTATCCAATAGATAATAGCGGATTTAAGAAAAAATTTAAAAATCGAGTTGACATTCTATCTACATAGTCATACAATGTAGTGGTAATGAGTAATACTGAATAGCGTAGTTTTTAAAAATATATTCAGTATCCAAGAGGTAAAAGCGGATTTAAGAAAAAATTTAAAAATCGAGTTGACATCCCATCTACTTAGTCATACAATGTAGTGGTA
Source organism: Bacillus sp. FSL R12-0074 (assembly GCF_038005725.1). Lineage (NCBI taxonomy): Bacteria > Bacillati > Bacillota > Bacilli > Caryophanales > Bacillaceae > Bacillus > Bacillus sp. FSL R12-0074. The sequence continues at coordinate 3,372,940 of NZ_JBBOTR010000001.1, read as the reverse complement.
ATGAGTAATACTGAATAGCGTAGTTTTTAAAAATATATTCAGTATCCAAGAGGTAAAAGCGGATTTAAGAAAAAATTTAAAAATCGAGTTGACATTCCATCTACTTAGTCATACAATGTAGTTGTAATAAGTAATACTGAATAGTGAGGTTTCTCAAAAGCTATTCAGTAAAAATTAGCCTTAGTACTCTGTGATACTGAATATAAGTCAGACAGAATAGGGGGTAAAGGAGGATCAGAATATGGAAAATTTAACTGAAATGCTGAAAGGTTCGCTGGAAGGATGTGTTCTGGAAATCATTAGCCGCCGTGAAACTTATGGCTATGAGATTACCCGCCACCTTAATGAGCTTGGGTTTACTGAAGTCGTGGAAGGAACGGTCTATACCATCCTTGTGCGATTAGAGAAGAAAAAACTTGTGAATATTGAAAAGAAACCGTCAGACATGGGGCCGCCTCGCAAGTTTTATTCACTAAATGAGGATGGCCGTCAGGAGCTTGAATTGTTTTGGAGAAAATGGGATTTTGTATCATCAAAAATTAACGTCTTGAAGTCAAACTAGCCTCATAAGATTAAATATTCGGCCGATATTTTGGGAGTTTCTTGTTCTGCTTTATAAAAAAGGAGGAAAAATAATATGTTGGAAATGTTCAAAAAATTAATTGGTGATAAAAAAGAGTACAAAATGATGATGGCACGGGTTGGAGCTCTGCCAGAGGACTATCAGTTTGTGTTTAAGAAAATTCAAAACTACATGTGGAATTTCTCAGCTGGTAACGGGATGGATATGCTACACATACAGTATGAATTAATCGATTTGTTTGAAGCCGGTGCGGCGGAAGGCAGACAAGTGCTTGAAATCACTGGGGAGGACGTGGCATCCTTTGCTGACGAACTAGTGGCAAATGCTAAAACTTATGTTTCCAAGTATCGTGAAGATTTGAATGAAAGTATCATGAAACAATTGAGAAAAAAATAAATGCAACAGGTAATACCGACTGATTAGCTGGTTACAAATGTGAATTGACGCCATTGCTATTCAGTTATATTTTTAAATCAGTACTAAGTAATACAGATTATCAGTAATACTAAATAGAGGGTGTAGGCAGTCTATCTTTACAAAACATTTTTTAAGGAGGAAAAAAGCATGACCAATACAGCGATTTCTGTAAAAGGATTAAAAAAATCCTTTAAAGATAAGGAAGTGTTAAAAGGGGTAGATTTTGAAGTGCAGCGTGGCTCCATTTTCGCACTGCTGGGCTCAAATGGAGCGGGCAAGACGACGATAGTCAATATCCTCTCGACGCTGATGAAGCAAGATGGCGGCGAAGTAGGTATTTGTGGTTTTGACGTTCAGCGTCAACCGGATCATGTTCGTCAAAGTATTAGTCTGACAGGGCAGTTTGCAGCTTTAGACGGAATGCTCACGGGGAGAGAAAACTTGATAATGATTGCCAATTTGCGTGGAGTTTCTAGTCCTGCTCAAGTCGCTGATAATTTGCTTGCAAGATTTAGCCTGACTGATGCAGCCAACCAGAGGGCAGACCAGTATTCAGGTGGGATGAAGCGCCGGCTTGACATCGCGATGAGTTTGATTGGGGCGCCAGCAGTCATTTTTCTCGATGAACCGACGACAGGGCTTGACCCCGAAGCGCGGATTGAAGTGTGGGATACCGTCAAGGAACTTGCCGGCGGCGGCACAACTATCTTGCTCACGACCCAGTACCTCGAGGAAGCCGAACAACTGGCGGACCGTATCGCTATCTTGCATGGCGGAAAAATTATTACGACTGGTACTCTTACAGAACTTAAAGAGATGTTCCCGCCAACAAAAGTGGAGTATATCGAGAAGCAGCCGACATTGGAAGAAATTTTCCTTGCGATCATTGGCAAAAAGGAGGAGATGTAAATGAAGAGCAAAACAGGGGTATTATTAGGGCGTTTAATGCGCAACATTATGCGCAGTCCGGATACAATTATTACGGTAGCGATTACGCCGATTATGATGATGCTGTTGTTTGTCTACGTATTTGGCGGCGCCATAAAGACAGGAACGGATAACTACGTCAATTATTTATTGCCGGGAATCTTGCTGATGGCTATCGCATCCGGTGTCGCTTACACTTCCGTACGGTTGTTTACGGATGTAAAGAGCGGGCTGATGGCACGTTTCATTACTATGCCTATCAAGCGTTCGTCGGTATTATGGGCTCACGTATTAACATCACTTGTTGCTAATGTGCTTACTATCGTGGTGGTTATTCTTGTTGCGCTCTTAATGGGCTTCCGTTCCAGTGCTAATATTCTGGATTGGCTCGCGGTAGCTGGAATACTCGGGATGTTTACGCTGGCGCTGACATGGTTGGCTATCATTCCTGGGTTGACAGCGAAGTCTATGGAAGGGGCGACAGCCTACTCGTACCCACTAATTTTTCTGCCCTTTATTAGTTCGGCCTTTGTTCCTACCGAAACTATGCCAAAAATTGTTCGTGCGTTCGCTGAAAACCAGCCTGTGACTTCAATCGTGAATGCGATTCGTGCCCTCTTATATGAAGGGACTGTTGGCAACGATATTTGGATTGCACTTGCTTGGTGTGTGGGCATTATGGTTATCGCTTACTTCTTCGCCGGCAAAGCATTTAAACGTCAGTTAGGGTAACACCACCAGTTTGGTGCACAATGGCAACTAAACCTTCTGGAATAATATATATATGGGAAAATGGATTTAAATCACATTAATCTTAGTTATTGCTATAATTGTTAGTATTCTTACTGGTTATGCAGTTGGTACGTAAGTAGGCTCAGACGTTGAGAAAAAGCAGACTGAGAGAGTTAAAAGGGAAGAGATAATATTTTGACCTCAATTCTAATTGCCATATAATAAATGCAATTTTTATACATGAAAAGCCCACCTATTTCCGTAGGTGGGCTATATCTTTACTACACAATTCGAAAGTATACTCTCTTTTTCTAAATATGTAATTATGCATATTTAGAAAAAACTACACTTAATAAATATTACATATAGTAAATGGAAACTTATGGTGTAATTCTTTTAACAGGCTTAACATGATAACCATTATATAAGGTGCGTAGGCTCCTTTGGAAAAGTTCTTCTTTTCTGAAAAATGAATATTAATTCGTTATATGTAATAAAAATTCAAAGGGATAATTTTATGTTTTCTAAATTTATTCCTTTACATCAATGTGTATTATTTATTACAACAGCTTCATGTCAAAGATAAGATGTGAAAGCAAAGGGAAATATAAGTATCTTTATAACGAGTTCCTAATATAATCAATGTGTTAACGAAAGGAACTCTGTATTATGTTTACTTTTCTATTAACTAATACAGCTTCAAAAAATAGACACAATTGCTACATACCAATTGTAATTTATTATCTATTCATAATTCTGTTTATTCTGTCTTTCTAAAAATAAAAAAATATTAGACTTGCAAATATAAACGTTATAATGAGGGCGTCGAGAGGTAACCGATTACCTACGAAGAAAATATCAAACATTTTAAAATTGGACAGACTGAAACGATTAATTACAGAAAGGTGTGTGACCAGAAGGGGAATTTCTTCAAAATAGTTTAGCAGCAGCGGACATCGTATTAGCTGGTGTAAACAATATCATCAATGGTAAGTATAGGGTTGGAGGATAAATGCCTCGCACATTAAGAGAGACAGCTTTAGGTGGAATCGTTTACAATATGGCGCATCTAGTAAGCGGTACATTTTTTAAGAATGGTCTATATTCTTAAGCCTAAAAAGAGACGTAAGAATAGGATACAAGGGGGATTTATTATATGAATGGGAATACTGCAAAAAAAATAGAATTTCAAGCTGAAAATAATGCAGTGAAAAATGAGAAATATCTAGATCCTAAAAAGTGGCATAAACAAGATACTACCTGGGCATTGAGCCTTTTTGGAACAGCAATTGGAGCAGGAGTACTCTTTTTACCTATTAATGCCGGTTCAGGTGGTTTATTATCATTACTGTTAATTACGATACTTGCATTTCCTGTTATGTATTACTCACATAGGGCACTTGCTAAAATGATATACGCTTCCAATTCTGCTGATGAGGGGATTACAGGCACAATAAGAGAGTATTTTGGCAATAAGGCAAGTATAATTTTTAACATAGTATATTTCGTCTCAATTTATACGATCGTACTGATGTATTCGGTTGCACTTACAAATACTGCAAGTAGTTTTATCGTGCATCAATTGCACATGCCGGAGCCTCCAAGGGCCATTTTATCACTTGTATTAGTACTCGGTCTTATCGCTATACTAAATTTCGGTCAAGATATCACTGTAAAGATAATGAGCATGCTAGTATATCCTTTCATAGCTTCTTTACTGTTTATCTCAATATCTTTAATTCCACAGTGGAATACGTCAATGCTTAGTTTCTCAAGTGCGTCTACTGCTTCAACAGGAACAGGGTATTTTGGAGTGATATTGATGATACTACCAATCATCGTATTCTCGTTCAATCATTCTCCTATGATTTCGTCATTCGTTATGAAACAGAGAGCTACGTATGGAATAGAAGCTACTGATGCCAAGTGTGCTCAAATACAAAAAGTTTGCTATATCATGACATTCGCTGTTGTTATGTTCTTTGTTTGGAGCAGTACTTTAAGTTTGACTCCAGATGATCTTAAGATGGCAAAAGAACAGAACTTGTCAATCCTATCATATCTTGCTAATGAGCTTAATTCGCCTGTAATCACTATTGCAGCTCCTATCATTGCTTTTGTGGCTATTACAAAGTCTTTCCTTGGCCATTATGTAGGAGCGTATGAGGTAATGCGTGACATGATTATGAAGTCCGGTAAAAAACGCGGGAAAGATATAGGAGAAAAAACAGTTCAGACAATGATTCTTACTTTTGTCGTATTAACATGCTGGTATGTTGCTTATGCAAATCCAAGTATTCTTGGAATCATTGATGCTCTTAGCGGTCCATTAGTTGCTGCGATCTTATGTCTATTACCAATGTATGCGATTCGTAAAGTACCAGTACTGGCTAAATACAGAGGGAAAATGAGCAATGTGTTTGTCATTATTGTAGGTATACTTACTGTCCTAGCAAGTATTAAGTCATTATTCTAATTCGCTATTGTTAGTTCAAGTGCTAAAATAGCGGGATATGAAAAATGAATGAAAGAGATTATGGAGAAGATAAATCCAAATTCGAATTTAGAACAAGTAATTTAATGAGGGTTAAACTCTAATATGAAAAGACATGAACAAAGATTAGTTCATGTCTTTTTTTGTGTTGGCGTTATTCTTAGAAGAGCGTTTCAAGTAGCGGTAGCGAATAAAATGTTTTTACTAGGTATTTAAATAGAGGTAACTGGCATCTAGTCAAACTCAATATTATTTTGAGTTTAACTGACCACTGCTTATGGGCAGTATAAACATAATCTCTCTTTTAAACCTTCTAACACTTCTTCAGGAACTTCCCTGATTTTGATATCTTTACCTAGGAAAAGTAGCCAATTTGTTATTTCTATCAATTCATCGAGATTATTAACATTGATAAAAGTTTTTAGAATGGCTGTGGATTGGTAAGGATTTGTATAGGAAATAGAAATTTTTATAGGATGGTATTTTTTGAACTGGGTAATCGCTTTTGGACCAAGTTCAAGTACAAGGTTGATTGCTTCGTCCTTCTTACTTAGTTTTTCTGAAATTTTTTTCTTACTTAATCTATTTTTCGTCGTATAGGGTTCGACATTAATGAGATGATCGACAAGAAACATCTTCTTTTTTTCTTCTTTTATGTCAAAGCCTTCAATTATCCAATGGCTTTTTTCTTGATAAAGGTGTAGTAGATAAATTGGATAAGACTTGGTTTCCTCCTCTTCTTTTACGGTAATCAATAAATGGCTATCCAAAAGAAGGATTTGGATGAGTTTTTCTAACATAGGATGGGGGAGGTCGGAAAGCTCAAGTAGGTCAGGATTATGAGGGTTAGTCCCTTCAAAAAGCAAGATTTGATTTAAAAGAACAAGGTCATCCTGCTGGATTTCTGAGATGAGTCCTAGTAATTTTTCGGCTAAAGACTGACGACTCTTTAGATAGGGAAGTTGTTGATTTCTTGTGGCCATAAAGGCAATAAAAAGAGCTTTGACCTCATTATCAGTAAAGCGAACAACGGGCAGGATAGAGTTATGCATGACAAAATATCCTCCATCCCTGCCAACTTCAGCGACGAGCGGCATCCCCATGGCTTCAATTTCTCTAATGTCTCTAATAGCTGTCGATCGTGAGATGTTAAATTCTCGTATGATTTCAGAAATTGTAAAGTGGGAGCGGTTGTTAATGTACCGCATGATCGTATTAATCCGTTCAACTTTTTTCATGTTGGTCTCCTAAACAGTATCATTTTTTGACATGATTTAAAGATATTATAAACTCATCAAGTGAAAAGATAAATCGTTTGATTAATTTAAAAGTGAGGAAGGTTTTAAATATGAAAAATTATACAATAGAAGAAAAAGATAGCTTTATCGTGTTAGGTATTGGAACTGAACTTAAGAGCCACTATACAGACTTTGCGGGCATAAACAAGGAAAAGGCAGACTTTTGGCTGGCCGTCGAACAAGATGGAAGGTTGGACACTTTAAAAGCTTTAGCTACAAATGATTACATTTTTTCTGTGAGTGAAGCGGTGAATAACAAGATGATGTATTACGCTGGTGTCATGACAGAGGCAACGATACAAGAAGAATCTAGAGTTATCCAGTTTCCGAGGGGAGAATACCTAGTAGTTAAAGGTGAAGGCAATACAGCTGAGGAGCTAAGTAATAAGCTTACTGGTATTGCATTTGGTCAAGCATTAGCAGAAGTAAAAGATTTTGCCTATGTTGGTGGGCCAAATACAACAGTTGAGATGGGGCAGCGAAACGGCTCAGTATTTGGTGAAATATGGATTCCAGTTGTTAGGAAGTAAAGTATTAAAAGGAGAGATGGAATTGTCCGATATCGTTGATTTTAAAAACGTAACTACAGCTGGCATGGAGTCTTCACCTGTAGCAGAAGCACTTGCTGGTTTACGTGCTCATGAAGCACGTTACTTTATGAATAAATACAAGCATGAATTTACGGTTGTACCAGCTAGTGAAAGCGAGAAGACTCTTGATTATGTGAACCGCATTTTGAAAGAAGAACGTGATATTGAGTTTGCGGCAAAACCTTTAGAAACATCGTGTTTTCAAGTGGGAAATATTAAATTTGCCTATGTCTTCTATGAGGATGGTCTTGCAGTCAACGTCATGTATACGCTGGATAACCCAAAGAAGCGGGCTGTTGGATTTAAGCTTTCTGAGGGAATGGAGATACCAACGGAGTTAGTAGAGAAGTTTAAGTTTGCTAGACAGAAGTCTAAACTTGCTGGAACAATTCGAGGTTCGTTTTTTGTAATTAAAGGAGAATATATTGCAAGTTGAAGAATCAGTCATTTGTTGTATTGAGTTATTCTTTTAAAAGGTGCGATTAAGGCTAACAATCTTAAATTGTTAGCCTTTTTTTACATAAGTATAATATTCATAGTCTGCTACACACTACGTTCAGATAAAATAAAACGAAAGGAAATTACTGTAGAGTGGTGGTGGCGTGAGCAAAAAAAGGCTATTTGAGTTATTCTTAGTAACTTTTGCTTTACTATTCCTTCATGTAAGCACATTTACTAATGAAAAATTGAATGATAAATTTGGTAACTTTACCTTCTTTGTTGTATTTCTCATGTTTTATATCAACGTTGCATTTATAGAACGGTATTTTGATGATATACAAAAGTGGATTCGAAATATCACATTTCTTCTTGCCTTGTTAGTAGTAACTTTAATATCACTATGGATAGGTTACTTTTAAAGCCTTGTGATTAAGGAAATTTTGTTTTGTTATCTTTCCTTAACAACAAACAAGACGCCAACCAGATCATGGTAGCGCCTACGATAAGTACTATTGGTTTAATCATTAACAAGTATATCTGGACCCTTTTTCAACATATACGAGAAACCCGAAATAAATACGATACTAAATATAATAATGGAAGACCACATATTAAAATGAAATTCTTTACCTACAACTAAATAGTAGATGTTATGGACAAAGAAATTAGCACCTATGATAATCCCACCTAACATTGAACTAATTACAAGACTGAGTAAATAAAATTTGAGCTTCTGAAACATTTCCTCTCTACTCCTTTTCTAAAATCAACTTTATCCAGGATGTTTTAGAAAATTATACCATTTATTTTTCTAATAACCTTAAATCTATAATATATTTAAGGTTATTTTAAGAGAAGAAGAATTGCCTACCAAAATGTCCATTTCGAGGTTTCACCAATATGCCCATCAAGCTAATGAAACTAGTATCCCAAAAACAAAAAATGTATATTTTCATCTGGAGATGCCAATTTTCTCGTTTTGGGGATACTATAAAATTTTAGGTTGATAGCCATGTGGTGCTACCCCATCGCTATCAAGCTAATAAAAAGAAATGCCCCCTAGAATGAAAAAATACGCTATTCTTTCTGTAGAATCATAGGAAAGGATGGCGTTTTTTATGTCTGTTTCTGTGTCTGACGAATTACAACTATTTGCTCAAGAGATTCAAAGTTTTTTATCTCCAAATACCTTACGGGATCTTGCTAGAGATGTTGGTTTTGTACAACGAACCAGTAAGTACCAAGCAAAAGATTTAGTCGCTTTATGTGTATGGGTGAGCCAAAATGTAGCTATGACTTCTTTAACTCAGTTATCTAGCTGTTTAGAAGCATCAACAGCAGTGCTTATCAGTCCTGAAGGACTGAATCAACGATTTAATAAGGCGGCCGTCCAACTTTTACAACACATACTAGCTGAACTACTAAACCAAAAACTGATCTCATCTATGCCGATTTCTTCTCCATATACTTCTGTTTTCAAGCGTATTCGTATTTTAGATTCAACTGCATTTCAACTCCCGGATGTATTTTCATCGGTTTATCCAGGTGCAGGAGGATGCAGCCATACAGCTGGGATAAAAATTCAACTTGAGTATGATTTGTTAAGTGGACAGTTCCTACATATTCATACAGGTCCAGGTAAACAACATGATCGCACTTACGGCTCTCTGTGTGCCCCAACTGTGACAGCGAATGATTTATGTATCCGAGATTTAGGTTATTTTCATTTAAAAGACCTTCAATATATACAAGATAACGAGGCCTACTATATCTCTCGTATCAAGTCAAATACACGTATTTATCAAAAAAATCCTAACCCTGATTATTTTCAAGATGGAAGAATTAAGAAAGGTACAGAGTATATACAGATAGATATGGAGACGTTAATGAACTCCCTTCAACCAGGACAAACATGTGAAATAGCTGATGCTTATGTAGGAATGATTGATAAAGTGCCAGCTCGTGTAATTGTTCATCGATTAACAAAACAACAGCAACAAAAACGATTACAAGATCAAGCTGTAAGAGAAAAAAAGAAAGGAATGAAGTATTCTCCTCGTAGTAAACGACTCAGTGGTATCAATGTATATATGACAAACACCCCTACAGATATTGTCCCGATGGGACAGGTACATGACTGGTATTCTTTGCGTTGGCAAATCGGCGTGTCCAGATAAGGACACATTATCTAGTTGGTGAAAGTCCAATCGGGAGAATAGACTCCACTCCCGTAGCCTGAGAGGCGCCATGAAGTGAAAGCGACACGGCGAAGCCCTCTGACATCACATGCAAAAGGCATGTGGGCAAATCTCCAGGTTGTAACGTACAGTGAACGTAGACGTAGCCTCGTTACACGCAATTCCGGTGGCTGAGACGGTCGATAACGTGCGAAAGCAGCAAGAACTGACCGAAACGAGTCTGGAACGGCAGTTCTCACCGGCGGGGTATCAGCGGCGACATGGAGAGAAAGATAATGTGGAAACTGGAGAAGCCCTCGACACCCGATGAAGAAACCTCATCGAGGAGACCGTCTCTATAACCGCGATCGGGAAGTGAGAACGGTAGGTGTCAGGGTGGCGGAACGGATCGTAGTACCAGAGATCTGCGTGCAGCAAAACGCGCGGGGAGGGAAGGGTCCGAACCTGTAAATATTTCGTACGACCAAAGGAGGCAAGGGTGCCATGATAAAAACACCTATTACTTTGCAGGAACTAAGGCGACGAATCTATCAAAAGGCGAAGTCTGAACCTACGCATCGGTTTTGGGGAATATTTTCCCACATTACCAAAATAACAACCCTTCATGAAGCATATCAGCAAGCGAGGAAAAACAACGGTGCCCCAGGCATCGACGGGAAAAGTTTCGCTGATATAGAGCTAGAGGGAGTTATGCCGTTTTTAAAGAATATCCAAGCAGAACTACAGGCTGGAACATATCAACCACAAGCTAATCGTAAAGTAGAAATCCCAAAAGAAAACGGAAAAATGCGGACACTACAAATCCCGTGTATACGGGACCGCGTGGTCCAAGGAGCGCTAAAACTCATATTGGAAGCCATCTTTGAAGCTGATTTCTGTTCAAATTCCTACGGATTCCGACCAAAACGCTCTCCACATCAAGCACTGGCAGAAGTGCGACGTAGCATATTGCGCCGGATGACTGTAGTAATCGATGTTGACCTGTCACGCTACTTTGATACAATTCGACACCACATACTTTTGGAGAAAATTGCAAAGCGTGTCCAAGATTCGCAAGTTATGCACCTTGTAAAACAGGTAATCAAGGTGACAGGAAAGATTGGTGTCCCGCAAGGGGGACCATTTTCTCCCCTAGCCGCAAACATCTACCTCAATGAAGTAGATTGGACATTTGATGCCATTCGACGTAAGACAACAGAAAACCATTACGAGGCTGTAAACTATCACCGTTTTGCTGATGATATAGTTATCACTGTAAGCGGACACTCTAGTAAACGTGGATGGGCTGAATTGGCATTGCGACGACTGTGGGAACAATTAAAGCCTTTGGGAGTTGAACTGAATCTGGAGAAGACCCGAGTGGTTAATGTTTTAAAAGGAGAATCCTTCGGATTCCTAGGATTTGATTTGAGGCGAGTACTTAATCGAAATAAGAGTAGATACTTTGTTCTTATTACCCCGAAGAAGAAAGCCTGTACGAAAGTGAAAGCAAAAATCCGAGAATTAATCAGAAACGCAGGCGCCAAGCCTGCACAAGATTTAGTAAAACAAATCAATACTGTACTGATTGGATGGGTGAATTACTTCCGGGTTGGGAATTCTAGTCGAGCTTTTAGTAAAGTACGAGACTATACAGAGATGAAAGTCCGTACGTTATTGACGAGAAGGAAACGGCGACAAAAGCGTAGCATTGGATGGCAGAGATGGAGTAATGAATATCTCTATGGTGTACTAGGACTCTACTGGAACTGGAAAGTTCGTCCTCTCGAAAGCTCGGGAAGATATTGATAAAAGTGTCTGCCATCTGATAGGTCTCATAACCCTTTTGATGAAGTTTATGGGGTGAGCTGCTTGAGGGAAAACTTCACGAGCAGTTCTTATGGGGAGGGGCTGGAGACGGGTCATAACTGATACCGCGCCAGTTCTTTACCCGACAATCATTTTTCCGCTGGATTTAGCTGAATTTGAACGTTCCTGTATTGTTTGGCACAACATCCAATGCGTTGTTCAGTCAGTTATTCACAGCTATAATTGCCTATGCTTTGCTGAAATTTCTTCGTGCACAAGGCCAAAAGACAAAATAAACGCTTGTCATTTGCAGGTTTCACATGCCTGTTTCTTTGTGAAGCCTTGTCAATTGAGTGGCAAATTAGTTTGAAAGAAACACTTGAATTCTACAGGTCGATAAATCAAGAAACTGTATTACTTTGGTTAATCAACATACGTGTTAATTTATAGTATAATGATTGCTCGAAATAATGCGGTGGAAAACAGGGAAAAGAGGGAACCGATGCCTACTATACTAGTTGCTGACGACGATGCGAACATTCGCGAACTCGTCTGTTTATTTCTACGCAACGACGGATTCGCAACAGCTGAAGCAGCGGACGGCAAGGAAGCACTGGCCGTCTACATCTCAACGAATGTCGATCTTGTCGTACTTGACATTATGATGCCGATTATGGATGGTTGGACGTTAAGCAAGGAGCTCCGAAGAGCCAATCCTGATTTACCTTTACTTATGCTGACTGCGAGAGGAGAAACATGGGAGAAAGTGAAAGGTTTCGAACTTGGGACGGACGATTATTTAACCAAACCATTCGATCCGTTAGAGTTGACGGTTCGTGTTAGGGCACTACTCAAACGATACAAGATTGGCTCCACGCAGAAGATCCATTTCGGGAACGTCATCCTTGATCGACAGACCTATAAGGTGATGAACGGGACGGAGTCGCTTAAGTTGCCGCTAAAGGAGTTCGAATTGCTGTATAAGCTCGCTGGAACACCCGGACAAGTCTATACGCGCGTGCAGTTGATCGATCAGATTTGGGGTATCGATTACGCCGGAGATGATCGAACGGTAGACGTACATATTAAACGGCTGCGTGAACGGTTCGCGACAACACCCGATTTTCGGATCGAAACGGTGCGCGGGCTTGGGTATCGGCTTGAGGTTTATGAATGATCAGATCCTTATATATACGTGTTGTCCTGACATTTTTAGTCTCCATCATCGGGGGCACGATCATTTCTTTTTTGGTGTCAACTTGGATATTCGAAGATAAATTGAACGAAAACGCTCAAATCAACTCACGTAACTTTGGCCAAGACATCGTCCGGATTTACAAGACCTTTCCGTTACGTGAAGCGGACTTGTTCGTAAGTGAAATGAAGCAGCTCGATTCTTATTATATTCGAATTTACGAAGCAACGGGTCAGTTCAAGTCTTACGGTAAACTTCACGGACACAAACCTGCGCCTGTGACGATGGAGCAACTAAAGAAAGTATTAGATGGAGGTGTTGTTCAGGACACTCCTAATGGTATTGCCACGGTCCTCTTAGGGTTGCCGTTGAAAACGGAAATGGGAACGAAAGCGATATTTTTGGAAGCGCTCGCCCCTCCTTCAGCCTCTTTTGTCACAAAGTGGGCATTGGTCTTTGCAACATGTTCGTTGATTGCAGGAAGCTTATTGATTCTAGTTGCCTCTGTATTCCTGGTAAGACCGATAAAAAAGCTGACAAAAGCGACCAAGCGGATAGCATCTGGAGATTTCAACGTCAAGTTGAATATTAAGCAAACGAGTGAGCTGGGTACTTTGGCTCGCAGCTTCGAAGAAATGATGCACGATCTGCAGCAACTTGAGCAGATGCGCAGGGAATTCGTAACGAACGTGTCGCACGAGGTTCAGTCTCCGCTCACTTCGATATCCGGTTATGCTCTAGTGCTTAAGCAAGTTGACCTTTCAGAATACGAACGAAGCCGTTATCTTGATATTATCATCGCTGAAGCGAAAAGGATGTCCAAAATGAGCGATAACCTGCTAAAGCTGAGTTTTCTTGAATCGCAGTCAAAGCAACTGCGGCTCGTCACGTTCAGCCTCGATGAACAAATCCGACGGATAATCGTGGCGCTCCAGCCACAATGGTCTGCTCGCGATATACGTTTCGAGCTTGATTTACAGACAGTTAAAGTAACGGCTGATCATGACCTGTTAAATCAGGTATGGACGAATATCCTCAGAAATAGCATCAAATTTTCCGAGGATGCCGGCGTGATTAACGTAAGCATCAAACAAGATATCAAAAACGTAACAATCCTAATATCCGACACTGGTATTGGTATTCACCTTGACGACCAGAAGCGTATATTCGAGCGTTTTTTTAAGGCCGATCGTTCCCACAGTCGTAAGTATGACGGAAGTGGTATGGGACTTGCTATCGTTAAACAGATCGTGTCGCTTCATCAAGGTGACATCCGAGTGAAAAGTGAACCTGGTCAAGGAACGACCTTCATTGTCACCTTGCCAATCACTACACCAACAGATTAGTTAGATTCATTCTCTATGCTACGACTCATATGCAAGCTTACTTGCATATAGAGCCGTAGCATTTTTTTTGGCAGTTCATATTCAGTTCATATTGTCGTCATGGTGAGTACATCTTCATTGGTTAAGTTTTCATTACAGGCACATGAAGGAAGGCAAACAGATTAGGACAGGAGAAGATGAAAGTGACACAACAAGAGGAGAAGAAAACGCTGAGGGGAATGAAAATAAAGAAAGTGCGAAACATCTTACTTAAAATCATAGGAGCAATCGTTCTAGCCATTGTACTTTTTTTAGGTATTGTTTATATCATAAATGTGATGAGTAGTCATTCGGAGCAAAAACGAATAGTGCCCTACGGGCAGCACGTATCTGTAGACGGGAGAAACATGAATGTGTTAATTCAAGGCGAGGGCGAGGAAACGATCGTGCTCCTGCCTGGTTATGGAACAGCTACTCCAGGGCTTGATTTTAAGCTTCTTATCGATGAATTATCTCCATTTTACAAAGTTGTTGCGGTAGAGCCTTTCGGTTATGGATTAAGTGATGAAACTGTAAAAGAGCGAACCACGGAGAATATGGTAAGTGAAGTTCATGAAGCTCTACAGCAGCTTAATATTAACAGATACATGCTCATGGGCCACTCCATTACAGGCATTTATGGAATTGATTATGTGAACAAATATCCAAACGAGGTGACTGCATTTGTCGGAATCGATAGCAGTGTTGCAACACAACCGGGTATGGATATCAATTTCCCATTAAAAACGTTTGCATATCTCAAAAAATCAGGTCTCTTAAGATTGGCTATGAAAATCAGTGCTGACCCCTATGCTGGACTGGAATTTGATGAAAAAACCGTAGAGCAAATGAAAATGATTTCGAATAAAAACATGTATAATGACACAACCTTGAATGAGATGGATCATATTTCGTCTAATTTTAAAGGGGCTCAAGGTTTAATCTTCCCTAAATATCTTCCACTTCTTCTCTTTGTACAAGCGAATAATGAAGATGTAGCAGGATGGATACCTCTGCATGAAGGGCAGATCAAAGACTCGGTACATGGAAAAGTAGTAACCATGGATGGATCACATTATTTACACCATACCAAATTCAAAGAAATCGCTGAAAACGTTAGACTATTTATGAAAGAAGTAAAGTAAGTGTTCAGAGAAAGGTTCATTCGTTATTTTATGCATTTGTCTACAGTCTGCAAGACCATCATTTCGATGGTCTTTTTTATGTCCAAACAGTTGTATATTTCCAAACCAAGATTATACTTTCGCCTGAAAGACATTGGGTTTCATTTTCATATTAACTAACGAGGCAGGTGTGCGGCCGAGCCTAGGTCGTATCATATAACGGGTGGGATTCCCGTCGAGTAAGAACTAGCCATTCGCTCGTAGCGAGTCTTGGAGGGCTAAAGGTAACTTTAATCTTTAAGCGTAGACAGTTAGGTGGCGGATTTGCTTTACTGATCGTTCTATTCATCCTGTTAATCATTATAGGATGTAGTTGTTGGGGCGGCGGATTCGGTTACTAAAAAAGGGGCACTCATAAGAGTGTCTTTTTTCTCAATATAAGAACTCTAAGAATATGATATTATTTTAATGCAAATTCCCGTTTGTGCAATGAGATAGTAATGCCCAACAAAAAACCCACCTATTTCCGTAGGTGGGCCTTATCTTTATTACACAATATCAAAGTATACTCTCTTTTTCTCGTAAATTTTATGTAATTATACATATTTGTAAAAATTACATAAAATAAATATTACATGTAGTAAAATATAAATTGTGGACACGTTCTATAAAGCTGATTCTCCGATTAGAAGGCGTAACACATCTCAACCATATAGGTGTGGTGTGGCGTTGCTTTAATCTAGCCAAACAAACGATCTCGATTCTCTTGTATTTGTACACTAACAATCTGTTGAAAATAAATGATTCTGTTTTATAGGACGTGTTTACTTAATGTCCAATACATATTATTAAATTAAAGTGGTTCAAGTCGGAGGAAGGCACCTTAGGGTGTCTTTTCTTTATGGGGTCTCACCACATCGGTATCTGACTTATTTTTTATGTTTATCATGCAATTTTTTGTTGTTGCATTTACTGAGGAAATCTTTTTTCGTGGATTTATGCTCAAAATGTTGTTTTCAAAGGGGATAAAAAAATCAGTTTTGATTTCAAGTTTTTTGTTTGGTATCACCCATTTATTACAACTAATTGGTGGGCAGTCTATTGAAGATACCATTTTACAAATCATATATGCATTTTTAGTTGGACTTGTTCTGTCCTTACTTATCGTAATTAAGCAATCAATTATTATCACCATTACTTTCCACGCTTTTAATAATTTCTTTAATTTTATGGGGAATGTTCAAGCCTCGTCGCTTTTTGTATATATTATTATTGCAATTTTATTCTTCTACACCATATATTTATGGAAACGTGCTAATAAAAAAGAGTGTATTCGACAGGAAATAAATATAGCAGTTTGAGTTGTGATATTACCTTTTCAGTATAGAGGGCAGCCTGGTACCACAATATTACCTTTAAAGGGGCTTGCTGCATGCTCATCAACTTAAGAGATTAATTGTTCCCCTAAAATGAAAAAATACGTTATTCTTTCTGTAGAATCATAGGAAAGGATGGCGTTTTTTTCATTCTAGGGGGGCATTTCTTTTTATTAGCTTGATAGCGATGTGGCGGTACTCCATTAATAGAAAATTACTGCAAGAGTTATAGTTTTATGTTTTCATTTCCCTTTTGGCATTTATCTTTTAATCAGATGAATGCTTTTTTTAGTACATAATAAAAAAATAACCAGAAAAACTGTCACAAAATCCGTTTTTCTGGTTTCTCTATAATACAGGCATCAAATTGAAAGTGAGGTTTAAACTAACATGTTAACCATAGAAAATGAAGAAAGTCATGCTTCTGATATGCCTTTTGAAGATTTATTTAAGCAGTACTATGCTTATGCTGTGAAACAGATTATATGGATTGTTAAAGATCAATCTATCGCTGAAGAGTTAGCACAAGAAGTGTTTTTACAATTATATCGTAGCGACTGGAAAGTAATTGAAAACATACCTGGATGGTTGATTAAATCTTCTACTTATGTAGCTTATAACCATTTGCGATCTGAAAAAAGGCAACAAGCGAAGATTGATAAAGAAATACAATACCATGAAGTACAAAATGTTTCATCATTAGACGATGATTGGATAAGAAAAGAAGAAATTACAAAGGTACAAACGATACTAAATAAAATGAATGATCGAGAACGAACCCTTTTACTAATGAAATTCTCTGGTTTTCAATATAAAGAAATTGCAGAAATACTTCAAATTGAAATATCTTCTATTGGAACATTATTGGTCCGAGCCAAAATGAAATTTCGTAAGATTTATAAACAAATGGAGGAGGCATAACAAATGAAATGTTATGATATCGGATTTATTCAAACATATATTGATGGAGAACTTTCTCATGATATAAGAAAGGAATTCACAAAGCACCTAGATACATGTGAAGCATGCCAAGATTTATTAGTAGAAATCAGTAAATTAAATCAATGGGAAAACGTAATGCTAGATGAAGAATCTGCAAATTCACCACAAGAAATCAAAATTGATATAGAACAAGCATGGAAAAAATTTGAAAGTCGTTCCAAGCTAGACAATGTTTCTAATATAAATCACAAAAAACAACAGAAGAAGGGACTCTTTACAAACATGAGTAAAAAATCAAAACGTTTCATGTATACAGCAGTAGCTGCAGCAGCACTTTTCACAACAGCAATGATTCCACAAGTACAAGTAGCGGCTACAAATGTTGCCTCATATTTTTCTGATGCAATTACAAATGATAAAGTTGTAAATGAAGGAATACAAGATGAAAATGGTGTCACACAAGATATGATGAAGAATGGTAAATATATTCCTATTGATGAAAAAATTACAGATCAAGGTATTACTGTACATTTCAAAGAATTATATATCGCAGATTCACGTATATCAGTTCATTATAGAATGGAAAAAGCTGACGGAAGTTTAGTACCATTTGAATTTGATACATCAGGATTAGAGCTCGAAAGTGATGGTAAAATTAATGGGCAACAAGAGGAAAACCCTGAGATTAAACATGAAGGGAGACTATCATTTATCCATGATTCAGATGACCGTCTTCCTTTTGAACTTATGGCAGCAGGTAAAAAATTAAATGATGTAGGTATTCGTGATAATGATAAACCCGAAGGTGTTGCTACATTTGTTATAGTTTCTGAGGGAAAAGACGATTTTAAACAGCCCCTTACTTTAGATGTAAATATAAATAGAATTGGAAAAGTAATTGGATCTTGGAAAGGTGAAATTCAAATTGATACTTCACATCTGAAAAATAATACTAATTAAAATGAAAAAAAGAATAGAACAATATGTATCTAATGCTCAGTTTATATGTTTTCTTGTTTTCGTTACATTTATTTCTTATATAGTGTTTACTCTATCTTTTATTTATGATTTAAGTTTATAACCTTAAATCAATCATTTAAGATCATTACAAGAAAAACCTCCCTAAAAAAGTAGGAAAATAAATAACCGGTCCCTTAACGTATAAGGAATCGGTTATTTTGTATCTAAAATGTGTCTAAACTTACAATTTTCTTTTTTGATATGGTGCCCCTATAGAGAAAGAATTTTTTCGTTTAGGGGGTACTTCAAAACCTTAACTTGATGGCGATGGGGTCCCGCCAACATAACGCGAATTTCGTACGCTAAGGAACTTTTTATTTAAAAAACTTGGTTTTCCGTACATTAAGAGTGTTCCATAAACGGTATTTGATGTTTGATATAAAACTTTGTTTTTGGTAATGAGTTTTTGAACTGAATTTTAAACATATTTCAGTCAGTTTTGATAGATATAAATAAAGTTCCTTAAACGACCGTTTTAGGGACTATTTGGACTGGTTAGTCAACATGTGATACCGCCAGCATTTCGAAAAAAAACACGCTAAGCAAATTAAATAAGAAATAAGCAGGTTTTTATCACGTTAAGAGTAAACCTATTTATGAAAAATAAAATCCTTAAAAAATGGAGAGCCGATACCATAAACCTGCATTATTAATGTAGAATTTTGATGTTGGCTCTTTATTTACTAAAATAGCAAGTTAGTGAATAAATTGTTCATATTTTTTCGAGAGGAGGTTAAGCAATGAGAGCGCCGTATCAAGTATTGATATTTCCTTATATAAAAACTGATGATTCCATTCAATATGGCATTTTTAATCGAAGTGATTATGGTTATTGGCAAGGAATAGCTGGTGGTGGAGAAGATGGTGAGACTCCTATTGAATCAGCAAAACGGGAAGCGTTTGAAGAGGCTGGTATTATAAGAGAATGTCCATATATAAAACTAGATTCTGTGTCTTCACTACCAGTAGAGGATGTAGTTGGTGAATTTCTTTGGGGAGAAGATGTTTATGTAATAAAAGAATTTTCTTTTGGAGTTAAAGTTCCTACAAAAAATATTAAATTATCTAAAGAACACTTCAAGTATAAATGGTTGTGCTTTGAGGAAGCCGTAACGCTTTTAAAATGGGATAGTAACAAAACAGCTTTGAGGGAATTAAACAAAAGGCTGTTAAAATAATTTAAGTGTTAGTTAACAAAGCCGATAATAGAAATCACACATTAAACATATATTTATACGCGTTGTTACTACACGCTAAGGAATAGTAATAAAAAGATGATGCCGATAAAACTATATAAAAACCAAAAGAATCCTAAGATGGGGAATGTTTTATGAAAATTAAGCATGGTAAACCTCCTTGGATATATAAAGGATTATAATACATCGTTGGTCTATTTAGAATACTAACCATGAATTGGATGGCATTAGGCATGGTTAAACTAATAGAAATGATACATTAAACGTATTTAATGAGTCTGATAGGTATAAAGATAATTGATAATCATACAATGATATGGAGGGCCTTTTCTAACGTGTTAGTTACCTCAACGTATATGTATCTCTTGGCGCCTGGGCGAGGGTGCTTTTTTATTGCACATTATGATATGGACAAGCATAATATTATGTAACAGGACGAGTTCTTCGTGTCCTATTCAATGCTCAGGATAAACCCCAATTCACATTGAGAGCACCAATAGCGAGGGTACTCTCTTTTTATTGAATCTACATTTATTTTTATGCCTAATGAATTCGCTAAGTGGATACTATTTCATGTAAAATGGTGATTTAATTTATATTCTGGATAGATTTTTTGCGAAATATGTAACTAGAGCCGTATTTAAATTGAAATATGATACGATAGTTGTATATATACATTTAGATGGTAAGAGTGGATAAAAGTTGATGAAAAACCATATAAAAGTAAATGGAAAACTCCTTCAAACAAATATATACAATTTTAATTTTTTTGGAGGCGCTCTTCAATAAGTTTTGCTTTTTCATTCACTTTTGTTGTATATGTGAAATCACCGTAACAATATGGATATCTAAAATTTTGTTTATTTCCACCACAAGTGTATGTAGCTGGATTCTGATCAACTTTCAATTTAGAAAACTGTTTAGCTGTATCTTCCGAGTGTTGTTTAGCTTCTTGATTGGCAATAAAATCAATATAGCCTGGCCCCATATTATAGCTTTGAATAATTGCATCCATGCTAACACCTTTTTCTTCTCCATATCTATACATTTGAACGAAGTGCCTTACCCCTTGTTTAATGCTCAAGTTTATCTCTTGGATTTCATTTGGCTTTAATCCAAGTGATTCGGAAGATTGCATAGGGTCGTTGCCCTCACCCCTACTCTCGTGGTACATAATTCCTAGTAAAATTGCTGTTTTTTCTCCCAAATTATATTTTTCTAATTCTTTTTTCATGATGGGCTCATATTGCAATAAACGTTCCTCGGTAGCAAACGCTTTATTTTTTTGAGTATTGGTTTTGTCATTAAAATATAGTATCCCGATTATTGTTCCTAACCCTAAAATACTAATAAAGAATAATATAATAGTTTGTACTTTTCTCTTATTCTTCAAATATTACTCCTCCTTTTACAAGAAACCCTATTTTCAATGGTGGCTGGTTATTAAAAAAATTCAATAATTCTCTATTTCCCAGCTTTTTTAGACTCGAAAATTTTTTTCTAAATGCTAAGTTTAATAGAAAAATTTAAAGATAAGATAAAGATAAAATAAAGTCCATTTTTTAGGGTATCCATTATGTGTTCTAAAGGCTCCAGATTCAAGAGATATATTATCTACATAACCCATAAGAGAGAAGGAGGTAAGCAAAATATCACTTGAAACAGATATAATTCTTTCTTTATTAGATATAAAACTGTGGATGGCCCATCATTCGGAAATTAGTCGCTTAAAAATAAAAAAAAAATTAAAATCAGAACCGTACCTCAATAAGTCTTCAAGTGTTAATAAAAGAAAGCTATATAAGGTGAGGGAATAAAGATTCAACACCAATGATTATCAATAATTGAAGTGCTAATGATTATAATAAAAAGAACCTTCAATAGGCTCTTTTTTATAGTTGGTAAATATGTTATCAACAATAGATGGTAATAAAGATAGAAATTTAGACACTTTTTATTAATGGGCTAAGTTTTCTTAGGAAGAAATCTATTTCTCATGACTGATCGCTAGATATAACAGGATATATCATTTATTAATTTGGGTGGGTGATTTAGCTTTTTGAGTTTACCATACTAAAATTTAAATTTTGTTTAGGGACAAAATGTTAAAGTGTTACATTCTGAATTAACAGAAAATTAAGGTGGTAAAAATCCTATTAAATCTTTTATCAGGTAACTCATATTTCTTTGGCCTTATTTTCATGGTATTACCGAACGTTTATATGTCTCTAAGGGAAAGAAATACTTTAAGTTTTATTATCATCTAATGTTTGATTAAGATGGTAACATGAAAATAAAACGTTTACAACTAGAAAATAAAGAAAAAATATAAAAATTCGACTTTTTTCGACATTACGACTATGAGAGAAAGAATCTAAATTAAGTAAATCTTATATTTAGAGGGGATATTTACCTTATACATAACGGTTAAAACATTTGCAAATGTTTCACGAGTAATTAAAAACGTCGAATATAAAATTATATTGTGACAATTTTAAACGAACATACTTTATAATTCATACTTAGACTAATAAATTAATTACTAATAAATTAAATACGCTATATTTAATAGAGTATAATACGGAATATTTAACTTTAATATTCCAAATTATATATAATTATGAATCATTTAACATATTTGTTGCGGGAAATTTTGACATAAGATATTTTAAATATTAAGCACAGAAACATTTCAAAGAAAAAGAGCTATTTTAAAATGTACCCTAAAAACGTTTTTCCTAAAAGTAGTAAGATTTTGCAAAACGTTTCTGTGCCTAATTAGATGAAAATAATATGATAAATTGTTTAAAAGAGATAAAAATAAGTTGCTTTTATGGAGAAATATACATCCCATACTATTAGAATTATGTCAAATTGTAGTTTGCAAATTACATTTCAAAGTATAAAAGGGGCATTTATTGCAGCTCGAATATCTATTACTGATTTATTGCATAAAAAAGTAGCTGCACAAAAGTACAGCTACTTTTTTCTTGAAAACATTATTATGCAAATAGCATACTTAACGTAAACTTGCGCTTAACGGTACTTGTGAATAAATTGTGAAATTGCTACTCTATGTTTCTAACTAACATTTTTGCACCAGAACCATATAAAAAGAGGACGAATAGTTACGTCTTCTTTTTATATGGTTATATTAGCTACAAAATAATATCATTTAAATAAATCTTCTATTATATTAGCAGGGGATAGTGATAGAAAAGTGTGTTCCTTTTCCTAGTTCACTTTCTATCTCTATATCTCCGTTTAATTCTTTAATAATACTGTACGCAATCATAGTACCAAGCCCAGTACCTTTTTCTGTTGTTGAATAAAATGGCAAGGCAATACGTTTTATTTGTTGGGAAGACATTCCTATTCCTGTATCAATAATATCAATTACAATATTATCTTTTATTTTTTGTATATTTATTTGTAATACGCCACCATTTTTCATAGCCTCAATTCCATTTTGTATGATGTTGGTTAGACATATTTTTAATTTTTCAGTATTAGCATTTATGTAAAGGGAATCTGTTGTAATATGCTGTTTTATTTCAACATTATATGAAAGAGCGAGTGGTGAAATATTATCTTTCACTTGATTTAATATGTAATTAATATCTAGTTCCTCTTTTATAATGTTTTGTGGTTTGGTTAAAGATAAATAGTTATTAATAGTAGATTGTATTTGCTGCATTTCAAGTAACATAATTTCTAAGTACTTATCTTGAGACATCTTAGCACTCTCATCTTCATTTAGTAATTGAGTGAATCCACGTACCGTGGTCAGTGGATTATGAATTTCATGCGCGATCGATGCAGCTAGTTCGCTAGCTATATAAAATTTTTCTGCTCTTTGCATTCTTTCTTTTATTTTATATTTCTCGATCATTCCTTCTATTAAATAAACTGATAATAATACTGTGAAAATATTTATGATTATATAATTGAATAAAAATTCAATTAGAGTAGAGTCAATTTTACCACCTGTATTTATTTGCGTTACAATACCGCAGATAGAAAGGGAAGTTGTACATATCAAAATAAGTAGAATACTTAATAATATCTTCTTTTCCTTGAAATAAGTAGGTGACAAGTAACGAAACATGATTGTAATAACAGAAATAGTAGTAAAGATAATAAATGATGGGAAGACTCCGCTTCCACCTAAGTAAAATCTATAAGAAAGATATAAAACTCCAATACAAATAATGCTCTTTGTATTTCCATATAGAAAAACTAATACAATGGGAATAAAACGTAAATCATAAATGAACCCAGCGTGTAAATGAAAAGGAAAAGTCATACAAAAAATAATTGCAATGGAGGAAAGTACAGAAATTAATATATTATTACATGCCATTTTTTCTTTATGTTCTAGCCAAAATACTTGGTAACTAAGGATACAAATAATAATAATAAATGTATTTAATAATAGTGTAGGAATTCCCATAGTTTATACCTCTCTGAGAGTTTGTAAGTAGGATTATGTATGTGTTTAATCTAGGTGTTTGATTTTATTAGATTTTCTATCTTTAAAAAAGAAAAGGAAGGGCACTTGAAAAAGTGCTTTTTTACCATTTATATTAAAATCGATGAGGAAGATAGAAATAAAAAGTTACTTTTACTTATGAACAAAAAAATTGAAAGTAGCCCTTGTATAGGTAAAAGATGAAGCAAATTACTGAAATAGTTACGTTTCTCTGGAGTGAATATTCCGAAAAAACATTGTGTATGGCGAAATCCATTTTATAACCTTCGCAATATTAACATGCAACTTATTAAATTACAAAGAAAAAATTAAAAATTATTATTTTTTTGTTATTTTAATTTATTTAAAAACGTAAAAGTATTCAAGAGGTTACCATTGAGATGCTAGGGTACTTAGACCAATATTCGAACTTAGTAATAACGTTGTTACTTTTTTACTAATATTCTTAATACTAATTTTAGTATAATTAATTGATTGAAAGTTCTAATAATTATTTACGTACCCCTTTTTTTTATATCATTTTATATTAAATACAATGATATTTATTGTCACATAATAATGCAAATTTCCAGTAAACTAATAGAAAAAATCCTATAAAAACATAATTTACTATCTTTTATATAAACATTGCAGGTGTAAATGCAATAAAATTTCATTATTAATACATATATTCAATCTGAAAATATTTGTTTACATATTAAAATATCTTTGTAGTGGTCCTTCATGCCAAGAATCGTTTCCGTACTCCAACTACCGTTATTCTAGTATTTTACCAAGTTTCTTATTTTGTTAAGGTATCCTAATATTGTTACTTTTGTGAAATGGAATGTTTTAATATTATAATTTATAGTGGTTGTTGAGAAAATAAATAATTTGTAAAAATAATATAATATTTGTAACTTTATGTCTTATAATATGAAAAATCTTCGTTGTGATTATTTTAAATATTTGAATAATACATCGGGTTCATTTTATCTAGGGAGGTTTTAAAATTGGGGAGAAGAGTTGTTAAAAGAGTTTTTGCATTATTATCAGTACTAGCATTATTCTTTAATGTGTTTCTACCGGAGGCAAATGCGGAGGTTATGACGCATGAAAAGTATTCAATGAACTGGAGTTATAGCAACAGTTTAGGTAAGTACATTCGAACTGAAATTATTAAAAATTCAAGCGGTCAAATTGCTTATTGTTTAACTCTTGGCTTAAAATCACCAAATGGTGAAGATCTTCCTGAAATGGGGAAAACAGATAATGTAGTATATAGGGTTCTATTAAATGGTTTCCCACAAAAAAGTATAGAACAACTGGGAGTAGCTAATAAGAATGAAGCACATTATGCAACTCAGCTTGCGGTTTGGAATGCATTAGGTCAACTTGATGTAAATGAATTAAAGCATGAAAATAAAAATGTTGAAAAAGCGGCTAAGACAATTATTAATGCTGCAAATACAAGTGAAGATACTCAAGATATTTTTATGAATGTGATTCCTGCTGAAAAGCAAAAGGCAGAATTAAAGGGTGAGTTTTTTGAAACAAACCTATACACAGTACAAACAAATGCTAAGAGTGGTTCTTATAAAGTAGTAGCGAAAAATGCACCTAATGGAGTTAAAATTGTTAGTGAAAATGGAGAAGTGAAAGATCAGCTTTCACTTGGGGAAAAATTCCGTATCCAAATTCCTAAAGATATAAAAACAGGTGAATTTAATCTAAGTGTTGCTGCAAATTTAACTAAAGTTCAAGCAATTGCTTATCGCGGTACTGATACTGTTCAGAATGCTACAGTGCTACTAGAAAGAAATGAGGAAAAGCTTAGTAGTGACCTTGCAGTAAATTGGGAAGCTGCTGGTTCTTTAAAAATTAAAAAGGTTGGGGAAAATGGAGAAATATTAGCTGGTGCAGTATTTGAAGTCTTTAATGCAAATAATGAATCAGTTGGAAAAATCACGACGGGTGCTGATGGTACTGCAGAATTAAATAACCTACCAATTGGTACTTACACAGTAAAAGAAATTAAAGCACCAACAGGTTATGTTTCAGGTGATAAACCACAAACTATTGAAGTTAAGACAGGGGAAATAGGAGCTGTTCAAGTAGTAAACAACAA
This sequence comes from Bacillus sp. FSL R12-0074, assembly GCF_038005725.1. Classification (NCBI taxonomy): domain Bacteria; kingdom Bacillati; phylum Bacillota; class Bacilli; order Caryophanales; family Bacillaceae; genus Bacillus; species Bacillus sp. FSL R12-0074. The sequence continues at coordinate 3,346,656 of NZ_JBBOTR010000001.1, read as the reverse complement.
AGTAAAAGGTAACATCGAAATAAAAAAACTTAGTGATTCAAGTAAGATGTTACCTAATGTTGAATTCACGGTCTTTACTGAAGATGGAAAAGAAGTGAAAAAAGTAGTAACAAAAGAAAATGGAATTGCAAATGTTGATGGTCTTACGTATGGTAAATATTATTTCTTAGAGACAAAAACACCTAATGGATATATTGGAAATAAAACAAAGTATCCTTTTGAAATTAAAGAGCACAATAAAACACTTACTTTTACAGTGGAAAATACAGAAGTGAAAGGTAGTGTGAAATTACTAAAAGTAGATAATGAAGATATCAGTAAAAAATTAGAAGGTGCAGTATTCGAGATAAAAGATGCAAGCGGGAAAGTAATTGGGGAATATAAGACAGATAAAAATGGTGAAGTTAACGTCAAAGATTTAGCGTATGGTAAATATTCATTTGTAGAAAAGGCTTCCCCAAACGGTTACGTTCTTGTTAAAGAACCAATTGTGTTCGAAATAAAGGAACATGGAAAAATTATTGAGTTATTGGCAGTTAATCATCTTATCAAAGGTGATTTAGAAATTACAAAGATAGATGTAGCTGATGGAAACAACAAGCTTCCAAATGCAGAATTCACTATTTATAATGAAGCAGGGAAAGAAGTAGTAAAAGGAAAAACAGACGATAAAGGTATCGCTAAATTTGAAAAGTTACCATTTGGAAAATACACATATAAAGAAACTGTTGCACCAAAAGGTTATGTATTGAATGAAGAAACGTTCTCTTTTGAGATCAAAGAGAATGGTCAAATTATTAAACATATTGTCAAAGATGAAAAGATTCCTTCAATAAAAACAACAGCTACTGATAAAACAGATGGTACAAAAGAAATGCACACTTCTAAGTCTGTAACAATCCAAGATAAAGTGGAATACAAAGACCTACAAGTAGGTAAAGAGTACACTTTAAAAGGTAAATTAATGGATAAAGAAACTAATAAACCATTAGTTGTAAATGGTAAAGAAGTAACTGCTGAAACGAAGTTTACACCAAAAGAAGCAGCTGGTTCTATTTCATTAGATTTCACTTTTGATGCAACTGGTTTAGAAGAAAAAGAAGTAGTAGTATTCGAAGAGTTACTGAAAGACGGAAAAGTTGTTACGACACATGCTGATATCAATGATAAAGGTCAAACAGTTAAGTTCGTTAAGCCATCAGTAAAAACAACTGCTACAAACAAAGCTGATGGAGGAAAAGAGATTCATTCAAAGGATTCTATCACAATCCAGGATAAAGTGGAGTACACTAACTTAGTTGTTGGTAAAGAGTACACTGTAAAAGGAAAATTAATGAACAAAGCTATTAACGAACCATTATTAATTGATGGTAAAGAAGTAACAGCTGAGACTAAATTTATTGCAAAAGAAAAGAATGGTTTTGTAACATTAGATTTTACTTTCGTTGGTGCTGAACAGCAAGGAAGAGAAGTAGTTGTGTTTGAAGACTTATTGCATGAAGGGCAAGTAATTGCAACTCACGCTGACATTAACGATGTAGGTCAAACAGTTCGATTTGTAGAGCCTTCAATTAAAACGACAGCTACAAATAAAGCTGATGGTTCTAAAGAGTTAGACGCTTCTAAAACTGTAACAATCCAAGATAAAGTGGAATACAAAGACTTAATCGTGGGTAAAGAGTACGTAGTAAAAGGCAAACTAATGGATAAAGCAACAAAAAAACCATTATTAGTTGATGGTAAAGAAGTAACAGTAGAATCTAAGTTTACTGCAAAAGAGAAAAATGGTTCTATCACATTAGATTTCACATTTAATGCTTCTGCATTACAAGGTAAAGAAGTGGTAGTGTTTGAAGAATTGTATCAAGATAATGTCTTGGTAGCTATACACGTTGACATCGAAGATAAGGGTCAAACGGTGAAATTTAAAGAAGTAAAACCGGAGCAACCAAAACCAGAACAGCCGCATCAAGATAAAAATACTCCAACATCAGAGCAACCTAAAGAGCAACCACAACCTAAGAAAGAAATTCAATCTAAAATTGGATGGTTACCGCAAACAGGCGCTGACCTTACAAGTTGGATCTCTATGGCTGCAGGTGCATTATTGTTAATTGTTGGTGGAGTGATTTTCCTAAAACGTAAAAATGCATAAAAATTAAAAAATAAGCACATCTGTTTTTTTACAAGATGTGCTTATTTTTATGTTAATAATTTAGTCCTATTTACAGTATTTTAATCTATTTGATTATTTTTGAGTTGTTGTAATAATTCCCTGTTTTCTTTTCCTTAGCTTCCAAAGTGTCTGCTTCTAAATTCACTGTGAGACAAAATCCCTTAGCTATTTCAAAAGGTCTCATAGAGAACTGGGGGATATAATGCTCTTTTTTTACAAACTGTGTTTTTTCTGCCGTGATAAAGCAACAAATCCTTTCCTGCTATCATTATAGAGATAATTTTATCAAAAAAAGAGAGCGTTATCTCTTCAATTTAGATAAATGGGGCACAAAGTAGTATGGTGTGACAGAAGTGGCTTTGGCCTTACTGAAATGTTAAAGGGAATTTTCATTCATATAGATTGTTTTAAAAAAGGTGCGAAGTCAATTCTATGACTTTGCACCTTTTTATTTCACTTGAACTTTGTTTAAGCGCGTTTATCTACTCATTGTTACGCGTGAATTGCGTTTAAAATCGACACTTTATTCGTAGTAAATAATACATAATTTTGTTTTACAGTTCTAATTAATATACGATCAGTTGTCCCATATGCTGTTCCGATACGGATTGCACTTGGTTCTTCAACACCCGCATAGGTAGCCTCTTCGGTAACCTCAATCACATCACGTAATGGAATCGTGACCTCCGCAAATTGCCATGAAATAATTAACTCTTCTTTTGTTTTTTTGACATCAATACCTAGCATTATACCAAGACCTTTCTATAATAGAATGCTACACTTTTTATCTTATTATACAAATTTTTAGATTATTTTTCTACATGTATGAATAGAGCTGATATTTTAAGGGTGCCAAAAGAAAGGGAAGATATACTATCAATCTATTAAGGAATACGTTATGAAGAAAAGTTCACAGGGAATTAATATGGATTTGATATGGTTGAAGTATGATGAATGAGTAACAGTAGGAGTTGCAGGAAGGAAATGAATGATGAGACTTAAATTAGTAGGAACCTTAACTTGTATAGTAGTAATGTTAGGTATCTTTATCATTTACACCAATATATCTATTGGTAAAGAACCATATAAGACAAACCATGAAACTAGTGAAAACTCCATAAATAAAGAAAAAAATAGTAAGCAAAATGGGACCTCAAATAAGATAGCAAGTTCCTTTGCTAGTATACAGGCTGTAGTAAATAAGGAATATGGTTTACCCGAAGACTATATGCCAGAGGATTTAGTTGTACCAAATGTACCGTTCTCATTTAGTGGAACGGTAGAAAAGAGTCATCTTCGTAAAGAAGCAGCGGAAGCGTTAGAAAAACTATTCCTTTTAGCTAAGCAAGATGGGATCCAGTTGAATGCTGTTTCAGGATTTCGTTCCTATGAGTATCAAAAAGGTCTGTATGCCAACAATGTTAAAAAGAAAGGGCAAGAGCATACGGATCGCTTCTCTGCAAAGCCAGGGCATAGCGAACATCAAACAGGGTTAACGATGGATGTTTCTTCTAAAAGTGCGAACAATGAACTAGAGCTATCCTTTGCTAATACGAAGGAAGGAAAATGGCTGAAAGAAAACGCGCATCGTGCAGGGTTTATCATTCGTTATCCTAAGGGGAAGGAAAGTATTACGGGTTATGCATATGAACCTTGGCATATTCGCTATGTAGGAGATATTGCTGAAAATATATATAAGGAAAAACTGACTTTAGAAGAATATATGAATCTGTGAAAATAGAATTGAAGAGTTAAACTGTATTCATTGTTTATGAATGCTACTTTTTCTATTGAAAAGCCTAATTTCTCAATGTTTTGTAGAGAAATTAGTTTTTTTTCATCACTTCATTAGAGTTTTTTAGGCTTCGTTCGTTGGTATACTTCACACAAGATTATAAAGGAAATAGAACTTACTGAAGATAACATATGAATGTTTTATAAATGTATCAAAAAAGTGAACAAAATCGTTATTTTGCACAACAAGGTAGTCAGCGTAATGAAATAACTGCTTGTAAAAAAAGAAGCCCTATAGGAAATATTACAGGGCTTCACCAAGTTGAGTTATGTCGTATTCACAAGGGATTTTAACATGATATTTGTGTTGAATAAACTGGTAAATGTGTCCAAGTAATTTGGAGCTATTTTATAAAAAAAGAGAAGCGCTTAATCAGGACGCTCCTCTTAATGCCAATACACAATAACTATCCCATTATACTGTATAAGCGTAAAATATTTAACAATTACCTTCATGGTAAATATTTCATTTTGTCTTAGTACCTTTAAATCACGAAAAAAGGTTCCGCTGTTTCCAACAGAACCTTTCCTAAAATGGCAAAGAGTAACTCTTACCTTACTCTTTGTTCATATACTACAGGAGTTTTAATGAAAATCCAAGGCTCCTTATATTGAGAAATAAAGAAGAATCATTATAAAAAATTTTATCTTTTTTCATAAATAAAAGAGCAGCTAGCAAAAACTAACTGCTCAATACAAGGAGATACAGAGAAAACTAAATGGATTTTGGCATACAGCCTATCAACATTATGGACATAATATTGATTTTTATTCGAAGGAATTCATGTTTTACAAATCAGATTATGATAGTCGATATTCTCCATATTGACCAGAAAAGAACCAAGAATTCTAGTGGAATTCCAAGTGTTCTTTTCCTAGTTTTTTGAAATTCTTTTACTAAATAGCCAACAGCGCTAATTGCTATAAGAATGAAAAGAATAAGTTCTAGTGTAACTGGCATTTGATCTACTCCTAATCTTTTAATTTAATTTAGTATATAAAGATTATAAGATATTTTTTTGTGGTTAGTGGTGAGAAATTAAACAAAATCATCTCTTTACGAAAAAAGGTCCTGTTGTCTCCAACAGAACCTCTCCTAAAATGGCAAAGAGTAACTCTTACCTTACTCTTTGTTCATATACTACAGGAGTTTTAATGAAAATCCAAGGCTCCTTATATTGAGAAATAAAGAAGAATCATTCTAAAGAATCTTATCTTTGTTATAAATATAAGAGCAGTTAGCAAAAACTAACTGCTCATCTCCAAGGGGGAACAAGGAGAAAAATCTAATGTCATCTATATTATTGACGGAATATTGAGTTTTACTCATAAAAAACTACGTTTAACTTAATGCATAACCCACAATCAAAGTTAGTGTTAAAAACACTGATAATAACAATGTTAGTAAGACTGTTGCTACACTCCTAAGCATCGCAATCCAATTATTCATCTTAGAAAATCCTATAATGCCAGCAAAAAAAGTTCCTATTGTTAAAATAGGAAGAATCTAATTATTTGGTTCACATTTTAATCCAAGGGGTACAAATTCGATGCGACGTGAAAAGGATTTGTTGAAACAATGGAAGGCGGATTTGCAAGCTATTCAAGAAGAAAAAAGGCTGGAGAAGAAGGCTAAGAATAAGAAATATAGTATTCCTGGTAATACAGCTGACTTCATGAATGGAAAGAATACTTATCGTAAAGAGAATGGGGTATGGAAGCAAAGAAATAAATAATGTGAGGATAAATGAGTTTGATTAAGTGTATAGCAATTTTCGTAGGCACTGCCGTGATCTGGGTGGCGTCTTGTTTGCTGTTAAGGAAAGATAAGGGGTAAAATAGATTTGAAACTTAAAGATTAGATAATAACATTATTACTTTAAAATGCAGAAAGTAGACTAGTAAACAAGCTGTTTTTGTTTTTTAGCATAGAATATGATGAATCCTAGAGTTAAGAGGAGGTAATTATATTTATGGGATGTAATTGTAATTTCAGACGTTCCCGAGATTGTGATAGATTTTGGGATGATTTAATGTTCTGCAGACGCAGAGATTGTGATGACCGTCGTTGTAGACGTGACCGCGACTGTGATTGTGATGAATGTCGTCGTAAACGTAATCATGATCGTGACTGTGATTGTGATAAGCGTCGAGAATGGTAAATTCCTATTGGAGAGTGCTTTGAAGAAAAGCGCTCTTTTTATGGATTTTCTGGTCTGATTTCTTGTTAAGGAAAGATAACAAAACAAATGAACACAGCGAATGAAAATAAAGAATGAAACGTCCGCTATGGGTGTACTTATTTAGAATTGCATACGTTCATAATTTAGACATATGTAAAATACTTATCTTATTTTACAACTCTCTTCATGTTCGGTTTACATGTACGGAAATTAAATGCTGTTATTAAGCTATAGTTAATTTACAGACAAAGGGGAGAAATAGAATGATTCTTGGATATGCTCGTGTATCGACACAAGATCAGAACTTAGCAAGGCAACTCAAACAATTGAGTGATTATGGATGTGATTATGTGTTTGAAGAAAAAGTTAGCGGGGCTACAACAGACAGACCTGAGTTATTACGTATGTTAGACAATCTGCGTGAAGGTGATGTAATTGTAGTAACTGAATTAGCACGTATTACCAGAAGTACACAAGACTTATTTAAACTTATAGAAACAATTAAAGAAAAAGGCGCTTCTATTAAGTCGTTAAAAGACAATTGGCTTGATACTACAAGCGATAATCCATACAGCACTTTCCTACTCACTGTAATGGCTGGTGTTAATCAGTTAGAACGTGACCTAATTCGAATGCGGCAACGAGAAGGTATTGAACTAGCTAAAGAGCGTGGTGTTTATAAAGGGCGCCCTAAGAAGTACGATGATGATAATCCTAATATGGAACATGCTTTAGATCTGCTTGCAAACCGAAAGGAAAACAAGCTTACAGTAAAGAAGATATGTGAAGTTACAGGTGTAAGCCGCACGGTTCTTTATGAGAGAGCAAAAGAAAAGGGAGTTATGTAGATTTTAAAGCAGCGAATCCGCTGCTTTTTTATTTTATCAAATAAATTGTTTTTGAGTAGAAATGAAAATAGGGGTTTGCCTTAAACATTTATTATTAATCAAGAATATGAGTATAGAAACAGGCTTAAATTTTGTAATGGTGGAGGGGATTGTTGTGGACATAACTCAAAGTGTGGTAAGAATAGTGGTTAATGGGAAAGACCTTCCGTTCACTTCAGTTCAAACCTCTGCATGGAATCATGGACCTGTAAATGATTTAATCGTTTCGAAGAATCAGAGAGTGAATGAGCTTTATCAATTCATGTGGTCACAAGTACCAGTTACGATCTCGGTGTATTTTCTTCAAGGGGCGAACTTAATGAGATTCGCTAGGATCGCTGGAATTAATGAACGTGTAACGGGAGAATATATATCATTTCATTTGGGGATAAGAAGAATTCAAAGTAGCTTAACAGCTGCTTTTTTATTTTGCATAGAAAAAGGAACCATAATAGGCTCCTTAATTTGATTCAGAAGTTGTGTAGTTTTTCTTGAGGATATCTTTTATGTTGATAATTAAGGATATAAGGAATCCAGCAGCTAGGATACCGTTTACCCAGTAATATGTATTCCCGGATGTAAATTTATTATAAAAGGAATCGATATTATAATACACTAAGCCTGCTGAAATGACGGTAGAGATTACTAACGTACCAAAACTTTTCATGACGCTGCCCTCCGATTCTGAAATTTTAGACTTTTAATACAATTATACATTTAAATAAAAAGGTTTACAAAGGAATTACCATAAGGAGGAGTTATAACGAGTTTCTTCCAATTGATGGTTTTTATTTTTGAAAAAATAACTATTTTATAAAAAATATTTTTTTGACCCCCATAAAATTATTTGTTCCTTCGAATATATATAAGTAGAAGAAAACAGTAGAAGAAAACAAATGAAAGAAAAAGCTAAAATTACCAAAAATATAGCGAAGAGTTATTCAAAGATTGCAGCTAAAATAGAAAAGAGCAAGAAGAACAAGTGGTATTGCAAAAGAAAACAAGAAAGTAATACAAAATACAGACTTCACTTTAGTACAAGTGGAAAAAATAGTCATATAAAAAGTCGGCCTCGAAAAATATGAGCACCAGCAAGAAGACAAGCCCAAAGAAAAGTACTAAGAAAATGTGGTTAAATGGTCACTTGTTTAGTGGCCATTTTGCTATTTGAAGCAGAAGGAGGCAGGGAGATTACTAGTGTTGAGTTTAGTAATGAAAATCTTAAAAAAAACGAAAATAGAAGATATCGTATTTAACATACAAAACAACGGAGGAGATAAGGAAGCTTTTATCGTACAGTATCAGCCGTTTATTAGAAAATCAATCTCGTCTGTCTGCCGCAGGTACATTACAGAACAGGATGATGAATATAGTATTGGATTGTTTGCGTTTAACGAAGCAATTGAACAGTATTCATATAAAAAAGGAAAATCTTTTCTAGCGTTTGCTGATCTTCTTATAAAAAGAGATGTAATTGACTATATACGCAAGGAGTCTAAGCATAATCTTGTCTTTTTAAAAGAAGATAAGCAAGAGGAAATATTAGAAATACAAGTATCGCTTACGGAGTATATGAAAGAGATGGAAAATAGTAACCGTAAAGAGGAAATTCTTCATTTTCAAAGTGTGCTAGCTGAGTTTAAAATCACATTTTCAGAGCTTGCTAAGGAATCCCCTAAGCATCGTGATACGCGTGAGCACTTAATAGAAATTGTAAAGATTATTATAAAAGACGAGAAAATGATGGAAGAGCTGTTCCGAAAGAAAAAGTTACCCCTTAAACATATTGAACCACGTGTTAGGGTAAGTCGTAAAACGTTGGAGCGACATCGAAAATACATTATTGCGATGTGTATTATCTTTGCAAACAACTATACATATATTCTGGATTATATAAGAGGGGAGAAGCATGATGAATAAAGGAATTGTGATGGATATAAAGAAACATAACGTAGTTGTTTTAACTCCAAATGGAGAGTTTATTACGTTTAAAAGAAAAGTACACTCTTACATGATTGGAGAGGAAATCTCGTTTAACGAACAAGAGCAAAGAGCACCGCGTTTTTCAATGCCACCTTTCTTAAAGCCTACAACAGTAATTGTTGCTGGTTTTCTATGCGTATTGCTGTTTTTCTACAATCAACCAGAAGAAAAAGTGTTTGCTTATGTCTCAGTTGATATAAATCCAAGTTTAGAGGCGAGCGTAACGGAAGATCTTCGTGTTATAGATTTGCGGGCTTGTAATGATGACGGAAGGCGTATTTTAAAAGAAATGAAAGGGTGGGAAAATAAGCATCTGCAAGATGTGATACGCACTATTATAAAGCAGAGTCAAGAGGATAAGTACTTAACGAATGATAAGCAAGTTATGCTAACAGCTGTTGCAAAGGACAAGTCGCTAGAACCACAGTTGGAAAAGGTTATGCAGGAATTAAAGAAAGAGTATGAGATAAAACATATTACAGTTGAATATCAAAGCAGTACGATGCAAATGCGGGAGGATGCCAAGAAAGCAGGGGTTGGAACGGGCGTTTATATAAAACAAGAGAATGAGAAGCAAAAATCGCTTACTCCACCTGCACCTCCGTCTAATCAAGAACAACAAAAGTCATCTTCTGATGCATCATCGGACGCATCTCCTGTAAAAGAAGAAAGCAACGAGAAGAAAGAGCATATAGAACAAAAGCAATCTAATGAACAACAACCGAAGCAAATAAAAGAAAATAATGGGAATCAGCAAGAGAACAACGGAAGAGGATCACAAGGAAATAATGGAAATGGGCAAGGAAACAACGGCAGAGGGTCACAAGGAAATAATGGAAATGGGCAAGGAAACAACGGAAGAGAGTCACAAGGAAATAATGGAAATGGGCAAGGAAACAACGGAAGAGGGTCCCAAGGGAATAATGGAAACCAGCAAGGGAACAACGGAAGAGAATCGCAAGGGAATAATGGGCATCAGCAAGGGAACAACGGAAGAGAATCGCAAGGGAATAATGGGCATCAGCAAGAGAATAACGGAAGAGAATCGCAAGGGAATAATGGGCATCAGCAAGAGAATAACGGAAGAGAATCGCAAGGGAATAATGGGAATGGTCAAGGAAACAACGGAAGAGAATCGCAAGGGAATAATGGGAATGGGCAAGGGAATAACGGAAGAGAATCGCAAGGGAACAACGGAAGAGAATCACAAGGAAATAATGGGAATCAGCAAGAGAACAACGGTAGAGGGTCTCAGTAAGGAAAGCTCCTACCACATAATATCGAGTGAAAGAAAAATCTATAGAATATTGAACAGAGGGATTCCTTCCATCTGAAGGAATTTCTTAATATTTTTTAAAATGACGGACATAAAATCGTATATCCTTTCGAATTATATATATGGATATCATTAATAGTTATATAAAAGGGGAGAAAAAATATGAAAGAAATGTATGAAGAAATCACTGAAGTATTAAAGGTATTGGCGCATCCTGTCCGTTTATCATTAGTAAAGATAATGCTTGCAAAAGGTCCTATTAACGTAACGACAATGTATGAAACATTACAAATGCCTCAAAGTACAATTAGTCAACATTTATCTAAACTAAAAGCTACAAAGGTCGTTACAGGTACTCGGAAAGGGTTAGAAATTTATTATGAGGTAACTGACAATCGCACAAAATCAATATTAGCATGTTTAGTTTAAATGCTGACTTCTATTTCAAAATAAAAAGTGCTATTCTTTCCTACGTATTTACAGAGAGAATAGCGTTTTTTACTTTTAAGGAGTATTTTTTTTATTAGTTTGATAGTGATATGGTATTAACTCTAAAATATAAAAATGTTGCTTTCGTTTTCATTCTTTCTCATAAGTTTGAACTCAAAAGGTCGACTATCTCATCGTATCCAAGGCGTTTAGCGGTTTCTATGGGGGTTTCTATTAATTTTTGATTCTTTGGCATACTGTATAATGTTGCTTTCGCATGTAAGTTCGGTTGATGATGTAGTAACACTCGAACCACTTCAATAAAGCCTCGTTCACATGCACTATGTAACGGTGTAACCTTTCCTTGTCCTGTACTATGGATATTAGCTCCATTTTCTAACAACAGCGCTACCATCTCTGGTTTATTGCGGTCGCAAGCAAGACTTAATGCACTCCTTTTGTATTCCTCTAGTAATTCCATATCAATACTGTTGTCTATTAAAACCTTTGCTGCTTCAAGATTGTTATCATCCACTGCGTAGTGGAGAGCTGAACTTTTTCTGCTTGTCACCGCATTTATATTTGTAATACGCTCTAAAATATAATGAACAATTTCTTGATTACCAGACTTACTAATTAAATGAAGAGGAGTGACTTTTCCGACCATTATTTCATTTGCATTTTCACCTCTAGAAATTAAGTATTTAATAATTTCTACGTTACCTTTTCCGCATGCTAGGGAAAAAGGTGTTTCTCCATGATATTTAATCTTCAGATTTGCTCCTGCTTCCACTAGTAATGTAACTATATCAATGTTGTCATTTAAACAAGCAATGTGAAGTGGCGTTTTTCTATCAGGTCCTTTTTTATTTAATGCAGATAATTTAATGTTTACTAACTTTTCTTTAACTGTTTCTATGTCATTCCTCATACACGCGTAGTTTAACGTTTTCTTAAAACTTTCTGCTTTAATAGCGCTTTGTAGTTGTGATTTACCAAAATCAGAGGTTGGTTCAATATGATAATGGCTGTATGCAAGCAAAAGTAGTGCAGAACTGCACTCTAAAGTAGGATTTAAATCATCATAATAATCAACTTCATATAAACCATTTGTTTTGACAGTTAAAACAAATGCAGTCCAGTTCGATTTCCCAGTATGACGTACTCTTTGAATATTGTCCATAATTTCATTAGATGGAAGCCCTTCTGAGCCATGTTCAAATACTTCCATAGATTCATAATGAAAGTAACTATATGTCGTGACAACCCCATTGTAAAATGCAAATAACATCGATTTTTCAGCTGTATTGGGTATATGCTTTAACATGATTTCGACAAGTGTTTCTATATATTGATTCTTCAATGATTTCACCTCTATTAATATTTGAACGGGTGACGTTATAATTATTTGGAATTTCTAACATACTAATAATCTTGAACATCACTTTACGTAATTTCAAAAAAAATTGACTTTTACATATATTATAACATTTCATCTTAGTTTGTTGGTAAAAGGCTTTTATGTTCGCTAAGTTATCTGTTCTTTATGTACAAATTTTATGAAAACTCAATTGACAGCAACAAAATTTGTTTAGTTGATAATTATGAAGAGTAACAAATAACCTAGGTAGAGAAACTCATACTTTTGGATAGAGAGCATTCTATGTTTTTGATATATTAATAGTTAGAGAACAGAAGTAAGGGGTGAAGATATAGAAATGGAATTATTTGATTACTATAAGCGAAAAGGGAAGTTTAAGCTGTTAATTGGAGCGGGTATTTTTATTCTCGCTTTATGCACTGTATATGACGATTGGGGATATATTAATTGGGGGCAGATTGTCTTTTTTGTTATCGCTTCTTCTATCTTTTTTGGAATTGGATTTTGGCAGTTAAGAAAAGGGAATTTGATACAAAAGAATACGGTGAAAAGTAATATGACGTTTTGGGATGTGGAGACTTTTGTCGTATTAGAATTACCTAAGCGGAACAAGCAATATGGTTTATATCATCCTGATGGCGGATATGTTGCAGGAACAAAGATAGTTTCATCTAACCTTCTTTTTTCAGTAATACCTTTTTTACATAATAAAGATGTATATGCATTAGAAACGAGTAGCGGGAAAATTCTAGCATATTTTCATACTGAAGTGGACGGATATGATTGGGTAATCTATGATTCGAATTATAATCAGATTGGTATGTTTAAAGAAAAAATGATACAAGGATTTACTATGATACGTGGTACTTTGCTGACTGATAAGGCTACAAAATTGTCCGATATAGAAGTAGAGTTTGATTTTATTCAAAGTACTCTTAGTACAATAGATGGGCGTATATTAGCAATCGGTAAGCAAGGATATATGCCTATAGAATGGAGTGAAAGGTTCATGGGCTTAAATGTACCTACTATTACATTAGGTTCTAATGCGTCTAATAATGAAAAAATTCTCAGTTTAGGGGTGCTCCTTTATAGCTTACATACAATTGAAATTCGAAAAAATAGGGCGAGCGTTTAATGAGGGGGAGCAGTGTTTATATGCGAAACTTTATAGGAATTTCATTTTTCTAATTATATCTTTTTAGATTGATGGATGTGGGGTCACGTCCATCAATCTAAGAAAACAAGTTAGCCTAAAGAAAATAAAAATAAACTTTATAAAAACACGAAATATGAACGTAGAGGATTAAACAAAATTTATAGTACTTTTCTAGTCATGTAATCTTTTCATTTGATGGTCTTTTCCCCATTCAAATAGTTCATCCATAATTTGCATTAAAGATTTTCCATGTTCGCTTATTGTGTACTCAACCTTTGGTGGTACTTCTTGATATACAGTACGATGGATAATCCCATCAGCCTCAAGTTGCCGAAGTTGCTGTGTGAGAACTTTTTGTGTAATGTTTGGAATTTCTCGTTTTATTTCATTTGTTCGCATTTTTCCATCCGCCAAAACACATAAAATATGAATTTTCCATTTTCCACCGATCACGTCGAGTGTCGTTGCGATTGGGCAATTATCATTTTGATTCATATAACACCTCCAAAGGTACTTTAAGGTTCCTATAGCACTTTAAAGTACGTACTTTTCAATTATATGTGACTCATTCATACTAATACTAAAGCGTTTGAATTATTTATAAGGGGGAAGAAAATATATGAAAACACTTGTAATTGTAGCACATCCTGATATTGAAAAGTCTCGAATTAATAAAAGATGGGTAGAAGAACTTGAGAAATATCCAGATGAAATAACGGTGCATGAATTATATAAAGTGGCACCAAATTGGGAATTTAATATTGAAGAAGAACAAAAGCTGTTAGTAGAGCACGACCGATATATATTCCAATTTCCACTCTACTGGTATAGCTCACCACCATTATTAAAAAAATGGTTCGATGATGTATTAACATATGGATTTGCCTACGGATCAAAAGGGGATAAAGTGAAGGGGAAAGAATTTGGTTTAGCTATTTCTATGGGTGGCTTAGAAAAAGACTATAAAAATAGCGGAATTACAATGGATGAATTAACGAAACCATTCCACGCTACAAGCTTATATACAGGAATGGAATTTATACCATCATTTTATTTATATGGTGCGGAATATGAAATCAGTGATGAAGAGATTGACAAAAGTGCACCTGAGTATGTGAAATATGTGATGAATAAGGAGTTTTCTAATATATAAGGAGAAATAGCCATTTACTTGTTAAGTAGATGGCTATTTTTGTTTATCCCGCATTAACCGTCCGTAAGGTGTGGACTAATAATCAGTGGGGATGAACACCCCACATCGACTAAAGATTCACTTCATTTAAATTCACTAAGTTTAATCTTTAGTAAATTAATAATTAATCTGGTAAAATAAAAACCCTAACATATATAAAGGGGAGTTTTACTTGAGAACGATGCGACAATTATTACAAAAAAGAGCAATGCAGTCACCAAATTTGGAAGCGCTTATCGGTGGAGAGAAAAGGTATTCGTTTCAGCAGTATAATGAACGAGTAAATCAGCTTGCACATTATTTGTTACATACCGGTGTGAAAAGAGGGGATCGTATAGGAATTCTATGCAAAAATAATCATCCGTTTCCAAGCGTTATGATGGCAAGCTTAAAAATTGGAGCGGTATTTATTCCGCTTAATCATCAGCTTACTGCTTATGAATTAGAATCGATTGTAAAAGAAGCGAGATTAAAAGTATTAGTTATTGATGATGAATTTAGTGAAGTTGTATTAAAGATTAATGGAGTTAAAGAAATTCCTTATGTAATTGAGACGACAAAAGAAGGATTTGGCTCATTTGAATTAAAATTAAAGGAACAGCCAATAACAGATCCGAATGTGGAAGTTCATGAAGATGATGATGCCATTTACTTATTTACTTCAGGAACGACTGGACAGGCAAAAGCATGTGTAATTGGTCATAAAAACTTACATCATTATTTTACTGAAATTGCGGGACAAAGAGAAATTCCAGCAGGTGAACGCTTTTTATCAGTGCACCCATTGTTTCATATGAGTGGCGTGCTTTCTATTTTAAATTGTATTTATCATGGCGTTACGATGGTCTTTTTAGCTGATTCGAACCCTACTCTTATTTGGGATAAGATTGAAGAAGAGAAAATTACTACGATGCTTGCGTTCCCAGCTGTTTATAGTTACATGCTTGATGAATTAGATAAAAAAGAGCGCAACATTTCGGCCTTTAAAGTAGCGCAAAGTGGTGGTACAAAAATGCCAGAAACACTCATTCAAAAATATATGGAAAAAGGCATTTATATGGTGCAAGGTTATGGGAGTACAGAAGGTTGGGTAGTAACTTCTTGGCATCCAAATATGGGAAAAGAAAAAATGTCTTCTGTAGGGAAAACTTTGAAACATGTAGAGCTGAAAATTGTTCATCCAGAAACAGGTGATGAACTAACAACAAATGAAGTTGGAGAGATTCACGTGAAAAGCCCGTACATGTTTAAAGGATATTGGAATAATGAAGAGGCAACAAAGAAGGTAGTAAAAGATAATTGGTTTAACATGGGTGATGCCGGTATGATAGATGATGATGGATTTCTACATATTATGGGAAGATATAAAGACGTTATCGTACGCGGTGGTGACAACGTATATCCAGATCAAGTAGAAGATGTTATTCATGAAATAAACGGTGTTTTAGAAGTTGCAGTAGTTGGGATTCCAAATGACTTTTGGGGGGAGGTTCCAACAGCTTACATTGTAAAGGACATTCAAACGTCTTTAACAGAAGAAGAGATTATTCAGCATTGTAAAGAAAAACTAGCAAGCTATAAAATACCAGAAGTTGTATTTATGGACGAATTACCGAAAAACGCTTTAGGGAAAGTGTTGAAGAGGGAATTAAGGGATGTTTTTCTTGTAAAATAAAAGGTTATTAAATAATGAAGAATCCAGTTATGTATAAACCATAACTGGATTTTTGTTTATAAAAAACATAATAATTTACTAGATTTTGTATTTTGCGTAAGATGATAAAGAATATTCAATTAATAATTAAAGGAAGAGATATAAATGAAGCTGCCACTATTACAAGTAGAGACAGAGAGACTGATTATCCGTCCATTTCAAAAAGAGGATTATGAAAGTTGGTTAGATGGATTCAATAAGAGGTTACCATCTCAATATAAATACGATGATGGCTATCATGACATGTCGTCTTCAACGAAAGAATGGTTTACGGAATGGATAAGAGGATTTGATGAGGCGGCACGACGGGATGAAATGTATGTGTTAGGTATTTTTCAGAAAGAAGATGGCGCCAATATTGGAAAGCTAGAACTTATAAAAATTTTACGTATGGACTATCAATGGGCAATGATGGGTTACTCTATTCATAATCAACATTGGAAAAATGGATACGGAGTAGAAAGTGTAAAAGCTGCGCTGCCATTATTTTTTAATGGCCTTCAATTTCATAGAATCGAATTACATATACATATCGATAATAAGCCATCCATTCGTCTTGCAGAAAGAGCTGGTTTTTCATTTGAATGTACGAGAGAGGCATTTTCTATGGGGAATGGTAAGTGGGCAGATTTTCTTATTTATTATAAAAATAAGGAGATGGATATATGAGGGTACTTATTACAGGTGGAAATCGTGGATTAGGGTTACAGCTAGTGAAAGTGTTTCATGAAAATGGACATATTGTTTATCCGCTAGTTAGAACTGAGGTTGCGGTAACGCAATTGAAGAAAATGTTTAGTTCTAGATGTTTTCCTATATTAGCAGACTTATCGATTGATGAGAGTACGGAGCAAATTAAGAACCAGCTGGAGGAATATACAAAGTATATTGATCTAGTTATAAATAACGCTGGAATTACTGGTAAGGAAACCGAGATTTTACGTACAAATTCTGAAGAGTTAATGGAACTATTTAATGTTCATTGCTTAGGAGTTATTCGAGCTGTAAAAGGTACATATGTGGCTTTAACTAAGTCGAATCAACCAAGAATAATAAATGTATCCTCTCGTTTAGGTTCATTGCATAAAATGGCGAACAAAGAGTTTCCACAAGGTAAGTTCTCATATTCATATCGGATCGCAAAAGCCGCACAAAATATGTTAACGCTCTGCTTACAACAAGAGTTTGAGAATAAAGGAATTCGTGTAACCGCAATTCACCCTGGAAAATTAAAGACTGACATTGGTGCCTTTGATGCGAATATGACTCCGGCTGAAGGAGCACAAAATATATATGATTGGGTAATAGATTCAAATGAGAAGGTTTCAGGGAAGTTTATTGAGCCGGGTGTAGGTGAAATAAAGTGGTGAAGTACGATCTTACAGTTGTTCAAAATTTATTTGGTCCTTCGAGAAAAGTATTAAATGGTTTACCAAATGCAGTAACGATTGAAGAAATAGAAGAAGATGTTTTTTATAGCGCACAAACTTACAAAGAAAAGGTAAGTAGATTTGAAGAAGTTTGTTTTAACTGGGAGTTAAGAAGAGCGAGTATTGTATTAAACAAAAGGTTTAGTAGTTATAACGCAAGTGTAAAAGTGTTACTTGATGAGGGCTTTGATTTGTACGCGGCAAAGATAGAAGTGTGTAGAGAGTTGAACAATATAGAGGCGCTTGAAAAACAATATACATATCGCTCGATAGAAGAAGGGACATTATCGGAAAGAGAATTCACATGCATTTGGGAGCAATGTATGTTGGAATCAGGAAATCGACCGTCAATTCTGAATGTCGATGAACATCTGCATTCAGTGCAAACAGAGTTAGGTAAAGGTTGGGAAAAGTCATGCATTGTTTTTTATGATAAAAATGAGCCGATTGGTTTGTCCATACCGCATATAGAGCCTGGAACAGAAAGTGAAGGACGATTATTTTACTTTGGGGTAATGCCTTATTATCGCGGGAAAGGAATTGCTTCCCAACTGCATCTTCAATCTTTACATATGTTAAAGGAAATGGGGGCTACTTATTACATCGGAAGCACACATACTTCAAATGAAAAGATGCAGAGGATATTTTGGAGAAATAATTGTGTGATAAAAACGGAGATAGAGAGTTATTATAAATTGTTTAAAAAGGGTTAGGAGATAGATAAATGAAGAACATAAACGTATTTCATTACGACGCATTTACGAATAAACCAAATATGGGAAATCCAGCAGGTGTTGTACTAGAGGCGGATGGATTAACGGAAGAGGAAATGCAGCGTATTGCTGAAAAAGTTGGATTTAACGAAACAGCTTTCGTTCTTTCTTCAGAAGTAGCAGACATAAGAATTCGCTATTTTACACCTGGGCATGAAAATGATTTATGTGGTCATGCGACAGTAGGGACAATATATGCACTTCATAAAAGAGGAATATTGGGAGGGAAACATAATTTAACGATTGAAACGAAGGCGGGGGTTTTACCAATACATATAGGTACGAATGAAAATGGGGAAACTTTTATTAAAATGAGACAAGCAATACCTAAGTTTCAAAGTTTTGCAGGTTCCAAAGAGGCATTAGCTCACATTATTGGTCTTGAAGTGAATGATTTAGATGAAAATTTACCGATTGTATATGGAAATACTGGTATTTGGACTTTAATTGTACCTATTAAAAAAATTGATGCATGTGAAAGAATGAAACCTAATAATAATGAATTTCCATCTGTACTAAAAGAAATGCCAAAGGTTGCGATTCATCCACTTTGCTTAGAGACATATGATGCAGAAGCAAAAATGCACGGTCGTCATTTTTCATCACCTTATTCTGGAACGATTGAAGATCCAGTGACAGGAACAGCTTCAGGTGTAATGGGAGCGTATTATGCGACGTACTTGGAGAAAGATTTTGACCATGAACTGGAGTTAATCGTTGAGCAAGGACAGGAAATAAATAAAGATGGTCGTGTAATGGTTTATGTAACGAAAGATGTAGAAAATGATAACTTACAAATTGATATTGCGGGAACAGCGGTGTATGTAAAAGAGTTTGAAATTTCAATATAAAAGAATGAAGCCCAGTATATAACCTGGACTTCTTCTTACCTGTTCAACACTTCAATATAAGAAGCATCCCCAGCTGTTCTAATAGTAGAGTGGAAATTATTGTTTTCTAACGTTTCAGCAACTTGTTTTAATTGCTGTGCATCATCGTGATGAATGAGTAAACTATCTGCACCACTTTCTTCTATATGAATATGCTCAACATTTCCAATCGCTTCATGTATAGCTTTTAAAAATTCAGGTTTCATATTGTCCTCCTATATGTATGTAACGTCGTTAAATAGTATTTCCTTATTTTTGAAATATAAAAGTAAATGAAAGGAGAAATGAAAATGAATATAACGCAGTTCAAAGAACATATTACATCACTTTTTGAAGAGCATCTTAATAAATACGGTGATGACGAGTATGGCTTCACTCACATTAGTAAAGAGGAATTTCACAAAATAGGTTACACGACAAATTTGACGCTAGAAACAATTGAAGAAGCGTATAGAAATGGTGTCGATATGATAGTTACACATCATGCACCGTGGAGTTTTCTATTCGGTATGGAAGAGGCTTGTATTGAGAAATTAAAAGAATATGAAATGAATCATTTTTGGATTCATTTGCCGTTAGATTTTGTAAAGTTTGGCACGTGTACGTCGTTATTTAATGAAATTGGGATAGATACAATACTGGAATATTCCACGTATGAGGAAGAAGAGCTACCGGGAATAGGAGAATATAAAGAAGCGATTCCGTTTTCAAATTTAGTTGAAAAACTTGAAGAGAGAATGGAAGAGAAAGTGAAGAACTGGAAAAATCATGACAGGCCAGTAAAACGGATTGCGATATTAACAGGTGCAGGAAACAATACAAACCTTATTGAGCGTGCGCTAGAAAAAGGTTGTGATACGTACATAACGGGAGAAAAAACATTATATACAGTGCAACATGCGAAATTTAAAGGCATCAATTTGATTGTAGGAAGCCACACATTTACAGAAGTATTTGGTGTAGAAAGTTTGGCTCGTAAGTTAAAAGAAAGAGATCGTGCAATAGAGATTATTAGATTAAATGAAGAGCATTTGGAGTGAGGGAAATGGTAACTATATGCGCAAATTATGGGGAATCAAAAGTGAGGTTAACGTGGAAAAAAGATTGTATATTGCCAGAATACGAAAGAATCACGAGTGTTCACGGTTTTTGTTTTCATAATAATAAGGTTTTACTGATAGACCATGAGCAGCGTGGTTGGGACTTTCCTGGTGGGCATATAGAAGAAGGGGAACTACCAGAAGAATGTTTTAAAAGAGAAGCGTGGGAAGAAGGTTATGTAAAAGGAGAATGTACTTTATTTGGATATATTATCGTTGACCATAGTGATAATCCAAATTGGAATGAAAATAGTCCGTATCCAAAAGTAGGGTATCAGCCGTTCTACCGGATGGAGATTAATGAAGTGCATAAGTTTGACGGTGAGTACGAATCCGATAAAAGGATGTTTGTTAGAGTAGAAGAGAGTGCAGCGTATCATTATAAATGGAATGAATTATATGATGAAATCTTGAAGGAAGCCGTTTTAATAAAATAAAAATTAATTTCTGCAATATTAAGATGTTAGAAGGGATTCTCTTGCAATTGTCAAATAATAGTAAAGTTGTCTTTTGAATTGGGGGAATCTTCGGAATTAAAGGGTGAGAGAATGGACATTTCAATAATTGCTGCACAACTAGTTAAGGAGAAAGTTATTTCACATGATCCAAATAGCGTAAAAGCGTTGAACGGAGGAACGACAAGTACTGTATATTTGTTGGACGAAAAATATGTAGTAAAGCTGAATGAAGCGGAAGTAATACGTGAAGAAGCTAATTTTCTCTCATTTTATGAGGAGAATAGTTTATTTTCAAAGCTTTTGTATAAGGAACCTTTACATACATATTTCGTGTATTCTTTCCTTGAAGGTAATACTTCGTGTAAACAAGGATATAAACGAAGTACGCTTCGTACACTTGTAAAAGAAGTTATCAATAAGTATAAAATGGTTCCAGGGGCAGAAGGCTGGGGATGGAAAGAAAGTCCGGTTCAATCTTGGAATGAATTTTTAACGGCAAATGTGATGGAAGCTTATGAAAATGTAAGACGTTACATAAGTGAGGAAGATTATAGAATTGTTCTTAAACTAGCAAATAGGGAAGCCGGAGTAAATCAGCCATTTTTATTACATGGTGATTTCGGATTTCATAATTTTATATTTCGAGAGAATAGGTTACATGGGGTAATTGATCCGTTACCT
This sequence comes from Bacillus sp. FSL R12-0074, assembly GCF_038005725.1. Classification (NCBI taxonomy): domain Bacteria; kingdom Bacillati; phylum Bacillota; class Bacilli; order Caryophanales; family Bacillaceae; genus Bacillus; species Bacillus sp. FSL R12-0074. Next base: position 3,325,150 of record NZ_JBBOTR010000001.1, on the reverse strand, counting down.
ATTTTAGGAAATACTTTATATGATTTAATTTATGCGTTCTGTTCAACTCCGGAAGATGTAACAAAAGAAGCGATCGATTATGTGATGAAACAATGTGTATTTCTTAAAAAAAATCGAGATCTATACGAGGAAATAGTCATAAGTTTATATTTGCGTATAGATACATGTTTGAGACACCATCCGAAAGATTTAGAAGATTACTTAGTAGCTTGGTGTTATTGGATGAACGAAATTGAGCCGGCTTTATAGTACAAATAGTTTGGGGGAGATAGTGAAATGAACATAGCAGAAGCAAAACGAGATTTAGCACAAAGAACGAAGAGGGGAATTCCTGTTATAATAGCTGGTATTTTGTTTTGGATTGTAGCGAGTGTAACGGGTATTCTTCTTTCAGAAAAACAAGTTGTGTGGGTGTATTTAATTGGTATGGGTTGTGTGTTTCCTTTCGGCTTAATGTTAGCTGCTATATTAAAAATTGACATGTTTGCGAAAGGAAATCCGCTAGGGACTTTAGCTGGAGTAATTGGTGGGATAAATGTATTGAATATTCCGTTTGTATTACTTGCATATTTTCAATTTCCAGAATGGTTACCTTTTGTAGTAGCAATGTTAATAGGTGTTCATTTTGTACCATACGTATGGATTTATGAAAGTAAAAGTTATGGTGTATTGTCAGTAGGAACCGTATTTGTGACGTCAGTTTGCGGGATTCTTTTTGCAGACAATGGACTTATTGTAATTCCATTGTCAGTTACAGCTGTCTATTTACTGACTCTAATAGGTTTAGTAATCGAAAATAAAAAAGCAGAAAACTATCAACAAATATCAGCTTAATAAAAAATTAAAGGGATAGGGGAATGACTATGAATAATTTCGTTTGTACAACGTGTGGCGTGCAGTATGCAGCGAGTGTGGAAGAACCGGTAAGTTGTGTTATTTGTGATGAGGAGAGACAATATATTAATCCGAAAGGGCAGTCTTGGACGAGTTTAGAAAACTTGCAAACGAGTGATACATATAAAAATGAAATTATAGAAGAAGAAAATGGGCTTTATAGTATTACGACAAAACCAGAATTTGCGATCGGTCAGACGGCATTTGTAGTAAAAACAGAGTCATATCGTTTGTTATGGGATTGTATTACTTATTTAGATGAAACGACAATTGAGAAGATAAAAGAGTGGGGCGGATTAGATGCGATTGCACTATCTCATCCGCATTATTATTCAACACAAGTAGAATGGGCAGAAACATTTGATGTACCAATTTATATACACGAAGACGATAAAGAGTGGGTTATGCGCCCGAGTAGTCGTATTATTTATTGGACTGGTGAGTCTTTACAATTAGCAGATGGAATTACTGTGCATCGTCTCGGAGGACATTTTAGTGGCGGTTCTGTATTACATTGGGAAGAAGGAAATGATGGGAAAGGTATATTATTAACAGGTGATATCATTCAAGTTGTAGCGGATCAACAGTGGGTGAGCTTCATGTACAGCTATCCAAACTTAATTCCATTACCGGCGAGAAAAGTTGAGGAAATGGCGAATCGAGTGAAACCGTTACAATTTAATCGTCTATATAATGCTTTTCACCGAGTAGTAAAAGAAAATGCAAATGAGGCAGTTGAACGTTCTGCGGAAAGATATGTGAAAGCGATAGAAGGAAAGCTGTTTCGTACGTAAAGGAGTGTTAGATTAATGAAAACGTCAGTATGCAGCGGCGGAAGAGGAAGTAGCAAGAAAAACAGGGAGCCATTTTCTCAATTTATATGCTGAGATGATTCAAGAAGAAAATTATAAAATATTCGTAGAAGATGAAGAAAAAGATGGATTACACTTTGTAGCAGAAGGCTATGCGTATTTAGCGAAGTTAATTTATGAAAAGTTAAAAGGGATTTTGTAAGAAGCAAAGCGTGGGCGCTTTGCTTTTTTTGTATTCACATAAGTAAAATATAGTATCTTTTCGCAAGGGCATTGTAGCAAGGCAAAAATGCAAACACCTTAATATATTCTAATTAATCACAGAAATAGACAATTCCTGTACTAAATGTTTAGTACCTATAGCACTTTAAAGTACATACATTTTTAATGTGTTAAATATAATTCATAATAGCACCAGTAAGAAGAAAACAAGCGTTACGGTACTATAGAATCTGGTAATTCTAAAAAATGCCAATGTGGTATAAGACAATTAGGGAGGTTAAAGATATGAGTACTTCAAATTTGAGTGAAATAAGTAAACAAATATTAATAGAGGAGGAAACACTTCAATTTTCCTCTTTTACAAATGAAGATGCCTTGCAATTAGGTTTATATATCGTTGAAACAGCAAAGCGAGAGGGGAAATTGATTGCTGTTGATATAGCCAAAAATGGTGTGCAATTATTTCATTTCAAGATGACGGGGACAACTGAGGAAAATACGAAATGGATTGAGCGTAAAAAACGGGTCGTTTCCCTGCATAATCATAGCTCGTATTATATGCAGATAGAAAGTGAAATAAGCGGAGTTCCATATCATGAAAAATACCGTTTAGATGGATCGGAATATGCTGCGTTTGGTGGATGCTTTCCTATCCAAATAAAAAATGTAGGGGTTATTGGAATGATAACAGTCTCAGGATTACCACCAGAAGTAGATCATGAATTGGTTATAAGAGCAGTTAAAAATCATTTGAATCAATAATAGAAGTAATTTTAATAGTTAAATAAAAAGGCAAAAATGAACATATTCCTGTTCGTTTTTGCCTTTTTATTATTTCTTTTTCGGCCTACGTACTAACTCGCCGCCACAATTCGGGCAAACATTTTGCCTTTCCTCTGTACATGGTGCACAAAATGTACATTCATACACGCATATGTATGCTTCAGAATCGGGCTGAAGGGAATGGTCGCAAATTTGACAGTTTGTTTTCATTTCTAATGCCATAGTAATCCTCCTTGTTATTCGAAAGTTCATAATTTAATTATAATTAACATTGTAGTGGATGTCCTTTTTAAATGAAAAGAAATAAAAGGATTATGTTGTTGTTTGAAATGAAATAGGTCTATTTATTTTAAAATTGATTATTTATTGTAGTTGGAATATTATGAAATAGTCAAAAGACAACAGGGGGTATATATTTTGACTAATAATAACGATTATTTTCATGTAGAAGAGGATACAAATCACAATAGTTTAAAAGCAGATTGTGAAAAGTGTTTTGGTTTATGTTGTGTAGCATTACCGTTCGCAGCGTCAATAGATTTTGCGGTGAATAAAGATGGTGGTAAACCTTGTACAAATTTACAATCAGATTATAAATGTAGTATACATAGAGATCTTAGAGGAAAAGGGTATAAAGGTTGTACAGTGTTTGAATGTTTCGGCGCCGGACAAAAGATTTCTCAAGTTACGTTTAAAGGAATTGATTGGCGGACAGATGCCGAGCATGCGAGAGAAATGTATGATGCTTTTCCGGTTATGCATCAGCTTCATGAAATGCTTTGGTATTTGAAGGAAGCTGTTCTTTTAAAGGCGACGCAGACAATTCATAAAGAGCTGAAGGAAGCAATTGAAGAGACAGAGCGTCTTTCTAATTTAAGTTCAGATGAGTTAATGGAAGTAAATGTGCCATTACACCGTGCAGAAGTGAACATTCTCCTTTTAGAGACGAGTGAATTAGTTTGGAAAGAAATGAATGCTGCACGTAAAAAACGAATCAGTCACCGCGGAGCAGATCTTATGGGAGCTAACCTTAAAAAGAGAGATTTACAAGGAGCCAATTTAAGAGGGGCGTATTTAATTGCGGCTAACCTTAATGGTACAGACTTACGCGGAGCTGATCTCATTGGAGCAGATTTGCGTGATGCAGATATTAGAGGGGCAGATTTTACGAATAGTATTTTTCTTACGCAAGTCCAAATTAATGCGGCGAAAGGGGACAAACATACGAAATTACCGAAAGTGTTGTCTCGTCCAGCACATTGGACTGTGTAAAGTGTAGGGAGTTGTAATAGTGTGGATATTTTTCAGTATTTAGAGGAAATGCAGGAAGATGTATTTTTGTTATCAGTATCTCAAATAGAATTGAAGTATTATGATATTTGTCGCACACTAGCGTCAAGTGAGGATGCGGAGCGCATTAAATTGATTCCATTAGATTCATACAAGGAAAGTATGAGGATAGGTTTGAAAGAAGCGTTAGAAATTGCTGAAAGTGAAGAAGCAAAGGCGATTTATTTTGAGTATGATCTTGATAATGAGTGGGATAGTCAGTTTTATATTTGTGACGATTATATGTTTCTTGAAGAAGATGAGGATTGGGCAAGTGATTGGACGGATGAAATAGAAGGACCATCTTTAGGAGAGTTAGCTGATATTTATGGTGAAAATGGCTTTGATTCAGATAAAAAGGCTGTAGGTATTACTTTATATTTAATCGCAAGAACGGTGTGTAGTTTTATAAGTGCATGCAGTGGATTACAAAGTAATATACCAATTTGCATCGGTTTTCACGACCAAGACCCAATTATGCGAACAGGCAGAGACTAAGTCTCTGCCTGTTTTTTTTTATACTATTTTTGCTTTTCAAAAGTAGTAATTATAACACTGCATATAATAAGGATACCACCAATGAAAAAGTTACTGTTTAACGTCTCATTTAACAGGAGCCAGCCAAGTAATGATCCTACGATCGGTTGAAAGAAGAAAAATAATGAACCGATGCTAGCATCCATTAATTCTAACCCTTTATTCCAAAGAAAAAATGCACCTGCGGTTGAGACGATTCCTAAATAGAGTACGCCTAATAATACGTACATGTTTATATGTTCAATAGGACTTGATTGGAGTTCCCATACCATGCACGGTGTAATGAAAAAGAGTGAAAAGAATATTGCGTGCGTTGTAATAATTAAAGATGAAAATCGAGCGGAAGCGATTTTTACATAAATGGATAGTAAAGCCCACGTAATAGCGGCTCCAACTAAAATGATTGTACCGATAAAATAGGAGCCGATTTCAATATCCCATCCGATAACGATAATGACACCGATTGTCGCTATTATAGTTGATAAAAGTCTACGAGCAGTTAGTTTCTCTTTTAAAAGGAGCGCTGCAAATATAACCATAAATGCAGGTGTAGCTGATGTTACTAAGGAGCCTGTATGAGCATCGGATAATTTCGTTCCGATAAATTGACATGTGATCGAAATGAAATACCCGATGAATCCAATCCAAGCGAATAATAGCCAATCTTTTTTGTGTATGGTTACTTTTTTCTTTTGCTTTTTTTCAGTTGTTTTCAAAATCGCATATAAAACAACAAAAGCGATAATAAAGCGTAGCCAAACGAGTGTAAGTGGCGGAATAAAGTCGAGTACGTATTTACTAACGACGTACATACCGCCCCAAATACTTGCTGCTAGTGATAAACATATAGCTCCTAAAATGGTTTGTTTCATTTGAATGACCTCCGTCTATTTTTAGGGTTATGATTTATTCCCTAAGACGGGGCATGGTGCACTTGTTATATGAATGCCCGTCTTAGATTATAGACGGACTACAGGTTGATCGTTTTCGAATGAAGTGTTGTAGTACATGAGCGCATTCCTCCTTCATAATTTTATAATGATATTATAACTTAATTTTCAGTTTATTGGGATGTTTCTTTAGAAAATGGAAATGATGGTTGTCTAAGAAAGCATAGTATATGGTAGAAAAACATATTTTTAAAATAAAAGAAACCAATTACATAACTGATAAGTATATTAAGAGTAGGATAAAAAAGTAGATTAATAGAAAAAGAGGAGGAGATTGTTATAACTACGACCGTTATTTCTCATTTTTACAATGAAGAGTATTTATTACCGTGGTGGCTTTCTCATCATACGAAACTGTTTGATCATGGCATTTTAATTAATAAAGGTTCAACAGATCGTTCGGTTGAAATTTGTAAAAAATTCGCACCACACTGGGAAGTACGAGATTCTGCAAATCCAGAATTTGATGCACTAGCGACAGATCATGAAGTGATGAGGATAGAACAAGAAGTAGAAGGATGGAAAATGATTTTAAATACGACTGAGTTTCTTTGTGTGCAAGATAAAAATCAGTTTTGGAAATCACTAAATGAATTGGGAGGGAGGATGTATTGGCTGGAAGGGCTTATTATGGTCGATGATCTTAACTATAATTATCCGGACCTTAACTTTGGAATACCTTTAATGAAACAGCGATTTCACGGTTATTTACCAGAAGATTGGGCGTTATGGAGAAGGGGTAGATTTATTCATAATCATGAACACGGAAGTTATACGGTTGGAAGACATTTATCTGTGCATGAATCTATGGCTTACCCGCCACTTGCGTGTATTGCATGGTTTGGTTTCAGCCCTTGGAACGATGCGATGAGAAAGAGGAAATTACAAATTGGTCCGACTCTTTCTGAAGCTAGTAAGCATGGGGGAATGGGAACGCATCATATTATTACACCTGAAAGATTAGAAGAATGGTATAAGGATTTAGCAAGAGGGACGAAGGATTTACGTTTTAGTGATGCGTATCGTTATGCTTTTTTATAAATGATTCCCACCATAAAATTGTTTCTTCGATTCCAATATTTAGATCGTATGTCGGTTTCCAGTTTACTTCAGTTTTTAAACGTTCTACATTAACGCCGACGAATAAAGGTTCATCTTTAGAGAAAGGAATCGCACCTAGTTTAATTAAATTTTCTTTTCCTATCTTTTTAGCAATGATAGAAGCTAATTCTTTAATTTGTACAGATTGACCAGAAGCGATATTGATTGTGCCTGTAACGTTGCGTTCTAATACTGTTACGAGAGCATCAGCGACGTCACTCACATGGAGGAAATCTCTTGATTGTTTTCCATGTGTACATAGTGCGTCCTCATTTTTTAATAAGGACGTGATAATGTTAGAAACGAGTCGATTCCCTTGTTCGTGAGGGCCATACATATGAAAAATGCGGCCCCAACATATGCTGAGGCCGGTTTGCCCAGCGTATGATTGTAGCCAGGAATGTAGTGCGTTTTTACATAATGAATACGGGGTTTTATAGGAAAGAAGCGGTGAATCTTCAAATAATACGCCGTTAAACCATTCATACTCTGCGCCAGTACCGGCAACGATGACTCGCTTTCCGCCGCACGTTGTGAAGTGTTGAAGTAATGAGATACTGGATATAAGCCAATAGTAATTATTAATAGATACATAACACGCTGGCGGCACTGCTTCCCAAGCTAAATGAATGAGATGACTAGGCTTAATGTCGTAAATGAGTTTTTTTACTTCTTCATCGCAAAGTAAGTTTACTTTATGCCAATCGCAAGAAAGGTGAGAAGGCTTATTTGTATGGAAAGTGGCGTGCACTTCATAGCCCTTTTGTATAAGAGAATTTACAACATATTTACCAATCCATCCACTACCGCCTGTTACAAGGATTTTTTTCATGGCTCAATTACCTCAACTTCTGGAATCGTTACTAAAAATTTGCCGCCCCATTCACGAATGAAAGAGCATTCTTTCATAATTTCGTCTTTCAAGTTCCAAGGAAGTATGAGAATGTAATCAGGTTTTGTACGTTTTATTTCTTCCGGAGATTGTATTGGAATGCGGGTTCCTGGTAGAAGGAGATTTTGTTTGTGAGGGTTTTTATCTACAGTATAATTTAAAAATTCTTTTCCTATCCCGCAATAATTTAAAAGGGTGTTTCCTTTAGCTGGAGCGCCGTAACCGATAATTTGTTTGTTTAAAGCTTTTGCTTCGATAAAAAACTTTAAAATACTTATTTTCAATTGTTCTATGCGTTCAGAAAAAAGGAGATAGCAATCTAATGTATCTAGCCCGTGATCTACTTCTTTTTGGATTATATTTGTAACACTGGAATGGATAGTGGATGAGTCACTGTGATGGTTTACAAAAATACGCAATGAACCACCGTGCGTTGCAAGTTCTTCTACATCGACAATTTGTAAATGATGATGAGCTAAAACTTTTTGAAGACTTATAAGTGAGAAATAGGAGAAATGCTCATGATAGATTGTGTCAAACTGTTTAAAGGATATGAGGTTTAATAAGTGCGGGAATTCAATTGTTATCGTGCCATCTTGTTTTAATAATGTTTTTAAACCGGCAACAAAATCATGCAAGTTCGGAACGTGTGCTAATACGTTATTTGCGACGATTAAATCTGCTTGCGGTAATTTTTTTGCTAAGTCATTGCTGAAAAAATTCACTTCAGTAGGAATTCCTTTTTGGATAGCGATTTCTGCTACATTTTTTGCTGGTTCAATTCCTAACGTTTTGATATTTTCTTTTTGAAAGTATTGTAACAAGTACCCGTCGTTACTTGCGATTTCAATCACTTTCGAATGGTTTGTTAAGTTGAAACGCGTAATCGCCATTTCTACATATTGCTTAGCGTGTAGTAGCCAACTGGAGGAGTAAGAGCTAAAGTATAAATAGTCATGAAAAATATTGTGCGGAGATTCAAATTCATCTAATTGTACAAGTAAACAAGAGTTACAAACAAACGTGTGCAGCGGATAAAATGGCTCCATTTTATATGAGTGTTCTGGAGCTACAAATGAGTTAGCGAGAGGAGAAACGCCTAAATCTAAAAAAGTATTTGTGAGTAATGAGTGGCAAAAACGGCATTTTTTCTGTTCCATTTTATAGCCCCCTTATAAATTTTTGAATGCATCGATTTGTTGTCGCGTGAAAGATTCCATATTTTGACCAGATGCATATTTTTTGTACCAATCAACAGTCCAAGCGATAGAATGATCTGTTGATAATTTAGGAGTCCAACCGAGTTTATTTACTGCTTTTGTACTATCAAGTGTTAAAATAGGTGATTCATAAAGAGTATTTGTATGAGGGGAAAGGATTGTTAGTGGTTGATTCCATAATTTTATTATAGATTGAATGACATCATGAACGGTTCTGTTAAGTTCATTCATCGGGCCGAAATTCCAAGCTGCTGCATATTCGGCGTCTTTCGAAAGGTTTTCAGCTAAAAGAATATAGCCATGTAAAGGATCTAATACGTGTTGCCATGGGCGAATAGCGTTTTTGTTTCTAATATTTAATGTATTATCTTGTAAATATGCACGAATGATATCTGGGAATAATCGGTCTTCTGCCCAATCACCGCCGCCGATGACATTACCTGCTCTTACTGAGGCAAGTTTAGGAGTGTTAGTGTGGAAGAATGATTTTTGATATGATGTTGCAACTAGTTCAGCACAAGCTTTACTAGCACTATAAGGGTCGAAACCTCCTAGTCGGTCAGTTTCCACGAATGCCCGGTTACCGCTCCCGTCATTTTCATAGCATTTATCACTTGTAACATTAATGATGCCACGTATACTTTCTATATGCTTTGCCGCTTCTAATACGTGAACAGTACCTAAAACATTCGTTTTAAATGTTTCGATAGGATTTTTGTATGAAGTGGTGACGATTGGCTGAGCTGCTAAATGAAATAGTATGTCAGGGTTATGTTGTCTCAGGGCATGGAATAAAGAATCGTAATCTGTAATATCGCCTTTAATTGTTATGCACTCTTTTGATACGTTACATTGTTCAAAAAGGTTAGGGATGGATGGGGGGTGAGAAGAATAGCCAACTACTTCTGCACCTAATGAAGTTAAAAAAAGGGTGAGCCATGAGCCTTTAAAGCCAGTATGTCCTGTAATAAATACTTTTTTCTTATTCCAAAAAGATGATGAAGCCATATTACCAAACCTTCCACGGAGCGTTATTACTTTCCCATAGCTCGACTAATTTATTTTTATCGCGCAATGTATCCATTGGATGCCAAAAACCAGTATGTTGATATGCTGCCAATTCGTTTTTATTTACTAACTGAACTAAAGTGTCTGTTTCAAAAATGGACTTATCTCCGCTAATATAATTGAAGATGTCATGGTTTAAAACAAAGAATCCACCGTTAACCCATCCACCATCACCTAAAGGTTTTTCTTGAAATGATGTAACTGATTGCTTATCTATAACAAGGGAACCGAATCTACCAGGGGGTTGTACGGCAGTTACAGTAGCCATTTTCCCATGTTTTTTATGAAACGTAAGGAGTTCTTTTATATTTACATTACTTAATCCATCGCCGTAAGTTAAAAAGAAAGGTTCGTTCCCGACGTAATTTTGTATCCTTTTCACTCGGCCACCTGTTTCTGTATTTAGACCAGTATCGATAAGAGTAACTTTCCATGGTTCTATACGATGTGAATGGCTAGTGATTGTGTTGTCGCTTAATTGTATTGTGAAATCTGACATGTGTAAGTTGTAATTTAGAAAGAACTCTTTAATTGCATAGCCTTTATAACCTAAGCAAATAATAAATTCAGTAATACCGTAATGACTGAACAGACTCATAATGTGCCATAGAATAGGCTTTGTCCCAATTTCAATCATAGGTTTTGGTTTTAAGTGTGTTTCTTCCCCAATCCTTGTACCGTATCCACCAGCAAGAATAACAGCTTTCATTTTGTCCTCCTAAAATAAAAAGTTATAGTAATTACAGTATTCATATTTTATGCGAATGGTTTTATATTTTTTGCTAAGTAGGAGGAATTGTGTGAAAATATGCCAGTGCGTACAACATTACGGTTTGAATTTTGGGAATAATTCTTGATATTCAGGATGATTACGAAGGTCTTGTGTTACGTTACTAAGCTCTAAAAAACGGGTTTCGAGTTCCTCAGGAGATTGTCCATAATGAGTTTGGAGTCCCATTTGAACACCCATTTTTGAAAGGGTGGGTGTAATTTGTAATTTTCTAGCCTTTGTATGTTCATTCCAAGGGCTAAAATAAAATTTTAAAATAAATGAAGGATAGTCATAAACTATGTTCCCGTGCCGCGAATAATGTCTACCAGGTAAATATGCTCCATCTAGGTGGTTGTGAATAAATCTCCAGGCACATCCGAGTTTTGGGTTATAAGGGAAGACGCCGTGGTATCGTTGCTCTACTAATGGGATAGAATATCTTGGCTTCGAATAATTATGGTTATCAATCATTAAAATCATTCTAATTGCATACATATTTTGTCCTAGTGTATGAAGAGATGAGAAAAACTCTTCTTTATTATTACAACAAAAGAATTCCGTAGTATTTAAAACGATTTTCCAACCTGAAACTTCTCTTTCAATTCCCATAACTTCAATGTCAGTATTTGTTGGGTCAAACTCAATAAATCTTGAATCTCGCACTTCCCAGTGGGGGGCGAATAATTTACAAATCTCAACGGAACGATCAGTGGAACCTCTATTAATTAATATACCGTGATCGAATATTTTTGTATGGTGCATAAGCCACCAAGGAAGCAAATATTCTTCGTTATAAAAATGAGAAATAATAGTTGTGGTAATTTCAATCTCCTCCTATAGAATAAATAATTTATATCGATATTATTATGATATGTTCGTAAATAAGAAAGGTTGAAGGAACGGGCTATTCAATGGCTACATTTCGGTAGTGGTGGTTTAATAAAAATATTGATTTTTATATATAATTAAATTAATAGATTATATGTTTATGGATAGTATAAGATGAGACGAGAAATTTTATATAAATTGTGAATAACAAACCGTCACGTTTGACTGTACAGTTTATGTATTGTATGATAATAGTAATATAAACAAGGGGGGAAGATCGTTGGGAAGGTGTATCGAATCGGACAGTTGGCTCTCATGGCTCACGTGTCGAAACGAACGATTGATTATTATACGAATCTAGGAATCTTAAAAGCGGAGCGATCTCAATCTAATTATCGCTATTACGACGAAACAGCATTTGAGACATTACAATTTATTGAGAAGTGCAAAGAAATGCATATGCCGCTTTGTGAGATTAAAGAGAAGATCGAGGAGAAGAAGCTGCTCGGTATCAATGAACACGTTTCGAAACATGTGAATGAAGTGACAGACCATATTCATAGATTAGAAGCAGAACTAACAGAGTTAAAGCCTCTTTTAGATGAATTGACTGATTCACAACGTGAAAAAATATCGAAATCTTTATCAGGTCAAACGACAGCTTTAATACAGACACTTGCTCTATTATTATAGAATAAGTGAAATCCGACCTCTTTAATTTTTGTATCGGGCTATGTTTTCTAACGAACAAATAAGAAAACATTATAGTATACAGGAGGTGGACACCTTAGTTTTTTAACTAAGGGGATTCATTGGAAATATTTAATTTAGTCATGGTTGCGATTTTAATCGCGTTTACTGGATTTTTCGTAGCAGCAGAGTTTGCGATTGTTAAGATACGTTCAAGTCGCATTGATCAGCTTGTTGCGGAAGGGAAACGCGGTGCGTTAGCAGCGAAAAAGGTAACAACAAATTTAGATGAATATTTATCTGCTTGTCAATTAGGTATTACAGTTACAGCGATGGGACTTGGTTGGTTAGGTGAACCGACAATCGAAAAGTTATTACACCCGTTATTTGAGAAATGGAACGTAAATCCTTCTATCTCATCAGTATTAACTTTTGGTCTTGCTTTTATGCTAATGACATATTTACACGTTGTAGTAGGGGAATTAGCTCCGAAAACGCTGGCAATTCAAAAGGCTGAAAAAGTAACGTTGTTATTGGCAACGCCGTTAATGATGTTCTATAAAATCATGTATCCATTTATTTGGGTATTGAACGGTTCAGCTCGTGTTATAACTGGTTTATTCGGTTTGAAACCAGCTTCTGAACATGAAGTAGCTCATACAGAAGAAGAATTACGTCTTATTCTTTCAGATAGCTATGAAAGTGGCGAAATTAATCAAGCTGAATACAAGTATGTAAATAATATCTTTGAATTTGATAATCGCATCGCGAAAGAGATAATGGTACCGCGTACAGAAATCGTTGGTTTCTATCTTGAAGATTCAGTAGAAGAACACATGAAAGTAATCCAAAATGAACGATACACACGTTATCCGATTTTTGGAGAAGATAAAGATGATATTATCGGTATGGTCAACGTAAAAGATTTCTTTATTCGATATATGAACAACGATCAAGAAGATTTATCATCGATTCGCACGTATATGCGTCCGATTATTGAAGTTATGGAAACGACTCCAATTCATGATTTATTACTGCAAATGCAGAAGAAGCGAATTCCAATGGCTGTTTTATATGATGAGTACGGAGGAACAGCTGGAATTGTAACGCTTGAAGATATATTGGAGGAAATCGTCGGCGAAATTCGTGATGAATATGATGAAGATGAAGCACCACCAATTCAACATGTGAACGAGTATCATAAAATTGTTGATGGAAAAGTGCTTATCTCAGAAGTAAAAGATTTGTTTGGATTACACATTGAAGAAGACGATGTGGATACAATCGGTGGATGGATTATGATGCAAAATCATGAAATCGAAGAAGGACAATACGTTGAAGCAGAAGGCTATGAATTTAAAGTATTAGAAAAAGATGCTTATCAAATTAAACGTGTTGAAATTCAAAAAATGGATCATGAACAAGAACAAGAGAAAGCAGCAACTGTGTAAGTTGCTGCTTTTCTTCTGACACATAATAAAATGTGAAATTAGGAGCGGATATTTTGATTCAAGTAGCCTTACGTGTATATCGATTACAATTGTATACGATCTTTAGTGGTTTACTACTAATGTGGGCGGTTACTCCGTTTGGGAAACAAGTGACAGGGTTCGGTATCGGTTTAGCAGTTAGCGCATATTGTCTTTGGCTATTAGCTCGCAGAGTGGAGAAATTAGGAAGAAGTATCGTGATGAAAGAAAAGGCTCCTGGATTAGGAGTTCTAAACCGATTTGCAGCCGCAATATTAGGGGCTATCATTATGTTTGAAATTGAGCATGAAATGGAAATGTGGGCATTCGGTACTGGAATATTGGGTGGACACTTTTTAATGATTGCGAATTTAGCCTATGCAAATATGCAGCTAGTAAAAGAAGAAGAGAAGCAAAAGGAAAATGCTTCGAAAAACATAGAGCTCTGATGAAAGGGACCTAATCAGGTTCCTTTTTTGCGTTTAAAAATAAATGATATAATACGAATGATTTACTGGTACTTATCGAATTTATGCCAAACATAATACGCTTATTTTTGGGGCATTTCAATAGTATGAAAAAAAATTAAAAAAAATTAAAAAACCCATCGATTTCTAAAGCTTTTGTATGTTATCATGACAAAAGAATTTGCGAAAGAGGTGGATACCAATGTTACAAGCTTTACTTATTTTTGTGCTTCAAATTATTTACGTTCCAACTTTAACAATCCGTACGATTTTGCTTGTAAAGAATCAAACAAGATCCGCTGCAGGTGTAGGATTGTTAGAAGGAGCAATTTATATTGTCAGTTTAGGTATTGTGTTTCAAGATTTATCAAATTGGATGAACATTGTTGCCTATGTCATCGGCTTTAGTGCGGGACTATTATTAGGCGGTTATATAGAAAATAAATTAGCAATTGGATATATTACGTATCAAGTTAGTTTGCTAGACCGTTGTAATGAATTAGTAAATGAATTACGCCATTTTGGATTTGGCGTTACAGTATTTGAAGGTGAAGGAATAAATTCTATACGTTATCGCTTAGATATCGTTGCAAAGCGTTCTAGAGAAAAAGAACTGTTAGAAATTATTAATGAAATTGCACCGAAAGCGTTTATGTCTTCTTATGAAATCCGTTCGTTTAAAGGTGGATATTTAACGAAGGCGATGAAAAAGAGAGCATTGTTGAAGAAGAAGAAAGATGAACATGCATCGTAAAGAAAAGGGAGTAGTGCAGCTTTAAAAGCACGGCATAATCCCCATAGAAAAAAGAGAGGAATCTATATTGAAAAAGATTCCTCTCTTTTTTCTGCGTTATTTTTTTCTGCTTTTTCTCAGATTAACAATTAACCATACAACTTGAATAATTAGTGGTAATATAAATGCAATTAATAAAACGATAAATGCTATTAATTTCAGCTCAGGTGTTTGAGTAACACCAGCACCATCAACCTCTCTTAGCCAAATGATAGCTGCCAATATCCCAAAAATGGTAATCCAAAATATGTTACCAATCCACCAATAAATCCATCTGCTTTTCATGCTAGCACCTCTTATATTTACCCTCTGTTAAAAGTATATTTTCGGTTGTTATATTTAAATGAAATAACTATAAAACTACTTTTTTTCAACTGTATATCTAACTTGTTTAAAGGTTGCCATGTCTCCATCTTCGTTATCATCTTTCGTTTGCAAAAGTTGAACTCTTGGCTTGTAGTCTGTCCTATGAGCGTGCTCGATATCTTTAATGTTAAGTTTGTAGGATTCACCATTATTTATTTTTTGTTCCAATACTTTTTTATTGGCAACATAAATAAAAGTTACTTTATTTTCATCAATACCTTCAGTCTTAATTTCTAATTCATTATCTTTTGTTGTAATCGTTGGTGTTAATAATTCAATACTGCCGCTTCCGGTTTCTAAAGAATTTTCTACTATAGTTGAACATCCGGATAAAATGATTCCGATGAATAGAAGAACAATTAATTTCTTTTTCATAACATCCCCCAATTTCAAGTGATTTTTGATTTTGGTATTGCTAGACTGCTAGTGTGGAACGTAAATGTTTAGCTAGCACTTTTTTATTGTACCATAATATGTAAATTAAAATAGGTTATATATCCAATTTAAGGGAGATTGAAAAGTTTACTTATTGTTGAGAATCAGTATTTTTACAGTAGGTATTTATTTTCTTTACAAAGCGGTGTTGATAAAATCATTACGAATTGGATATCCAAATATATGATGAAATGTAGACAGGAGAAAGAGCTTAATACGAAGCAATCTTATTATTATAGAAATTACAATTTTTGTATATTAAAATGATGATAGGGAATAGATGAATTCATTCACTTCGGAGGTAGTTACTTGAACATTAAAGAGAAGGCAATTGAAATGTTTGAACAAAATGAATATGAGGAAGCAATGGAACTGTTTCAACAAGCAGTACATGAATCTAGAGGTGTACAATCTCTCAATAATCTTGCTTGGATGTACTTTTATGAGGAAGAGAATGATGGTAAAGCTCTTGAATTAATAAAAGAAGCTGTTAAGTTGAATCCTTCCTCATACTTTCCTTATAACATCTTAGGGGAAATTTACATGAAACAAGAAAAGTGGGAAGAAGCGAAAGATGCATTACAAAAATCTATTTCGATTCAACCATCCGATGAAGCATATCACAATGTAGCTGTAGCTCATTATAATCTTGGAGAGTTGGAAAAAGCTTCGGAATTTTTCTTGCGAGTTGCAGGGGATTCAGACATTATAATGTATAACTATGTAAAGTGTTTAATTGATTTAGGGCGAAAAACAGAAGCGAAAGAGAAGTTGGATGCTTTTAACAGGAAATCTGATGATTTTGTAGGAGAAATTAATGTAGCAGATTTATATGTTGAGTTGAATTGCTATAAAGAAGCAATTGAATGGTTCGAAAAGGGATACAAAGAATACTGGAAAAGTCCCAATTGGATTGGTAGATTTGTTTATGCTCTATATAAAGCTAATAATTTCTCCCGTATAAATGAAGTTATACGGGAATCTATCGAAGTGAAGACAGCAGAAATAGAAGATGTTCAGAATGAAGAAGTAGAAGAAAATTGGACAGAAAACGATAAGAAAGAGTTAATTGAGGAATATATAGAAGAGAACAATTGTTATAAAAAAATGATAGAACGTATCGAATCTGGATATGTTCCAGGGTTAGAATTTGAAACTGATTATATAGGGGCTTGCTATTTATTTGGTTGTAAAAGACATAATCATCTTGAATATGAAGAATAAAAAAATTTGACTGTCACATATGATGGTCGAATTTTTTTATTATAGGCTGGTTGTCTAAAGGTACCATCTCAATTGTAATGTGTTAAAGGTGTTTTGTATTATTACATAGGTATATATCTTCTTTAGGGAATCCTTTTTTTATATTTAAAATATGTAGTGAAATAAAACCAATAAGTCCTATTCCACCGAAAATAAGCCATGGTGTATACATTCCGCTTAAGTTGGCTGTAAAAGATGTACCGGTATAATTACCGATGATAAAACCAAATGCGAGTGATAGTTGATAAAATCCGAAGTAAGTAGCTGTATATGATTCGTTACTGTAATTTGCAATAGCAATATCAGCGTTAGGTAATACGAGTGTTTCGCCAATTGTAAATAAAATTACACAAATAAATAGCCAATATGGGTGTGGAAATAAAGGAATGAGTAAAAAAGAAAAACTCATTAATAAAACACCGTATTTAATAATCGAAAGTGTATTGTATTTATGAAATAGTTTACGAAATAATACCATAAATATGACGCCTGTTATTGCATTTATCGTAATAACGAGTGTAGCAAGCGGATTGCTATTACTAATGTTTTTCATATGAAGTGGAAGTGCGACAGTAAGCTGAGTAAACATAATATAGAAGAAAATCATGATAAATGAAAACAGAAGAAAAGGCTTGTTTTGTAAGATAGCCTGTATTCCAAATGCAATAGACGTGTTTTCAGTAGTGACTTGGAAGTGATTTTTAAGTAAGTAAAAGATAAAAGCGAATAACAGCATAAGTGATCCTGTTAGAGAGAAAGCATAGATGGGATTGAGTAAGAGTAAGAACCCTCCTGCAATTGGTCCGATTATTGCACCGCAATTAAAACTAAGGTTTAAATATGTAAATAAATTTTTTCTCATATGAGCTGGTTGTGAGCCGAATATGGCACGAGCAGCAGGTTCATAAAATGCAGTTCCGAAGCCAATAAGTGCAGAAGAAATAGAAATTGTATAGAAATCAGAGCATATTCCTAAAGCGATAAATCCGATTCCTCTTAAAAATAATCCGGCTATCATCATAATGATATAGCCTATTTTGTCAGCAATTAATCCTGAGAATAATGGGGTAACTCGTGATGTGATTGTCATAACCGTCAAAACTGTTCCTACTTGAACAGCAGAAAAATGAAGAAAGCTTAATAGATAAATAGCTAAAAATGCGTATACTGCAAAATACCCAAAAGACATAAAAAATGAAGAAATAAGCATGAAACGTATCGGTATTGAGAAACTTTTCATAGAACTCCTCCTAATGTTGTAACCGGTAAAATTTTTTAATGGTTAACTAGTTTATATTATAATTATACATAAAGTCAGAAAAAAGTAAATTTTAAGAAGAAGGTGGATGGAATTGAATCAAAATGCACCAAATGAATTAGAATATATTCGGGAATTTTTAAATACATGGAAAATACCAAACGATACGAGAGAGCCAATTGACATGCTGCAAACAGAAGAGGATATAAAGCTCTTTATGAAAGAATATTTTCATGAAGAGGTTCCATTTCATACGATAGAGGAATTAAAAAGTTTTCGAGAAGATATTCGGTTAACGGTCGAAGGCGAAGGATCATTGCAAAAGTGGTTAGAGAAATACCCATTTCATGTACATGTAAAGGAAGATATGAAAGGTATTACATATGAGCCTGTGCACGAAGAGAATGTATATACAAAAGTATTAAGCGTTGTTTTAATGGCGATTCAAGAAAATTTGTGGGGAAGGTTAAAAGCATGCCCAGATTGTCGCTGGGTATTTTATGATCATTCGCGAAATGGAAGTAAAAGATGGTGCGGTATGTATGCTGGAGAAACAGGAGGAAGAGCGTGCGGTACGATTGCGAAAGTGAAAAATTACCGGGCGAAGAGAAAAGGGAGATCGGGTTATAATGTGTAATTTATATTAGGGGAAGAAAAGTGGATGGGGGAATGTAGAATATGAAAGGGACACAAATGTTAGCTTTAAATAAAAAGTGTTGGGATACAGTTGCACCTTATTTCTTTCAAGTGGATTGTTTACCGAAATATGGTCCGTATACAGCGTCTGAAGATGAGATTCATTTGTTCGATTCAATTAGAAATAAAAAGGTTCTTGATATTGGATGTGGAAGTGGGCATTCGTTGCAATATATGGCAGAACACGGGGCAGAGGAAGTATGGGGGCTTGATCTTTCAAGTGAACAAATTAAAACAGCGAGTGAAACGTTAAAGTGTTGGAATCCAAAGTTAATATGCGGAGCAATGGAAGAGGAATCGGATATTCCGAAAGGGTATTTTGATATTGTGTACTCCATTTATGCATTAGGTTGGACTTCAGATTTAGGGAAAACGTTAGAGCTGATTTATTCATATGTAAAGCCAGGAGGAAGTTTTATTTTTAGTTGGGAGCATCCAGTGTATTCAAACTTACAGTATGGTACAGAAGAAATTGTTTTAAAGTCTTCATACCATGAGGAAACTCCTATTACGTTTGAAACATTTAAAGGAGAAAATGTACAAGCGACATTATATAAGAGAAAAATAAGTACATACATAAATGAGTTAAATAGAGCGGGATTTACAATTGAGAGAATAGAAGAACCTGAACCATCTAGCTCATTTGATGAAGAACGAGCTGAGCCGTCTACGAAATATTATTCTTTATATAAAGCTAGAATGGTGCCAACGACTTTTATTATTAAGGCGAGAAAGTAAAGTGCTTTATAAAAAGAAGCCTATCATTTCAAATAAATGAAATGATAGGCTTCTTTATTTTTTTAAAAATGAGTTCAGAGGTGTACTTTTCATATGAAAATGCATTTCATATAAAAAGTGTAATTATTTTGGGGAAGGGGGATTGTTGTGCGTCATCATAGAAAGTGCAAAAAATTTGGAGTGGCACTGCCTCTTCCGCTTATAGGAGCAACGGGTCCTACTGGTAATAGTGGTCCAACGGGTCCAACTGGAGGGCATGAAGGTCCGGTCGGGCCTCCGGGAATCACTGGACCTATAGGAGCAACGGGTCCACAAGGTCCTCAAGGTATTCAAGGCATACAAGGTTCGCGAGGAACAACGGGAGCTCAAGGAATACAAGGTGCCATTGGTGATACTGGAGAGCAAGGAATTACTGGTCCGGTCGGCTTACAAGGTCCTCAAGGATTAATTGGAGAGCAAGGCCCTGTTGGCGATATTGGATTACAAGGACTAGAAGGAATACAAGGAATTACAGGCCCTGCTGGTAGTCAAGGTATACAAGGCGCCCAAGGGATACAAGGAGAAATAGGCGAGCGAGGACAAACAGGAGCACAAGGAATGCAAGGTGTGATAGGTGAAGCTGGTATTACAGGTGTAACAGGTCCGCAAGGTCCCCAAGGAGCGCAAGGAATACAAGGGGAGGACGGAACTACAGGTATACAAGGAGAAGAAGGTCCACAAGGCATACAAGGAATTACTGGAGAGCAAGGACACCAAGGTGATCAAGGGATACAAGGTGTAACTGGTCCAACTGGTTCTACTGGAATACAAGGGTCTCAAGGTATAAGTGGAATAAAGGGGATAACAGGTGTAATAGGCCCCCAAGGTCCACAAGGTGTTCAAGGAATACAAGGAATAAACGGATCCACAGGTTTTCAAGGAGCAAAAGGAGTACGAGGGATAACAGGAGCAACAGGGAGTATTGGTACGCAAGGCCTAGAAGGACCACCGGGTGGTCCGATGGGCACTACTGGTCCAATTGGTCCATCTAGTGGAGTGACAGGTCCATCTGGCCCACCCGGTCCACCTGGGGGGCCAACGGGTCCAACGGGTGGACCAGGTGCACGGGGTGTAACAGGGGGACCAGGTGCAGTAGGAATACAAGGGTTACAAGGTATAACTGGTCCCACTGGCCCTCAAGGTGTAAGGGGTGCACAAGGTTCTCAAGGAGTAATTGGTGTAGCTGGCGTACAAGGTGCACAAGGTTCTAAAGGTAACCAAGGAATAACAGGAGCAACCGGTGTAGAAGGTCCAATAGGCATACAAGGTCCGCAGGGAGAAATCGGTCCAACTGGTGCAGAAGGTTCTAAAGGTGTGCAAGGAATACAAGGGGTAACAGGTCCAACAGGAGCGCAAGGAATACAAGGGTTACAAGGAATAATAGGTCCCACAGGCACAACAGGAGCGGCAGGAGTCCAAGGACCACAAGGAATACGAGGGGAAACAGGAGCAGTTGGAGCACAAGGTATACAAGGCCCTCAAGGGATAAGAGGGGAAACAGGAGCAGCTGGCGTTCAAGGTCTACAAGGTTCACAAGGAATACAAGGGGAAAATGGATTGACTGGTCCACAAGGTGCTCAAGGTATGCAAGGAGTTCAAGGAATAACAGGTCCGGCAGGAGCAATTGGTTTGCAAGGGTCTCAAGGAATACAAGGTATAGTAGGCCCAACAGGAGCGCAAGGCTCTCAAGGTATGCAAGGAATACAAGGAATAACAGGTCCGGCAGGTGCACAAGGAATTAGAGGTCCCCAAGGGGATTTAGGAGAAATCGGGATAACAGGTCTACAAGGAGTGCAAGGTGCGCAAGGTATTGAGGGACCCGAGGGACCACAAGGAAATGTTGGGGTTACGGGGGAAACTGGAGAAACAGGAGCGACAGGAGAAACAGGGGCGACCGGGACACAAGGAATACAAGGAGTTCAAGGGATTATAGGTATACAAGGAAGTACAGGAATGACAGGACCTACCGGTGCAACGGGAGTAACCGGAATACAAGGTGCTCAAGGTATTCAAGGTCTGCAAGGCCCAACTGGAGTAAGGGGAATGACAGGGGTTAGTGGTAGTATAGGGCCAGCCGGAGCGCAAGGTAGTCAAGGGCCGATTGGAGCTGTGGGACCTACCGGAGCCACTGGTAGTATAGGGTCTATAGGTTTCTTAGGAATAGTAGGTGCAACAGGGGCGACTGGTTTACCTAGCGGGGGCGGTTATTTCTTTTCTACTTCAACGAGTGCAATTGCAGCGAATGCGTTAATACCAATTAATTCAGGAGCTACAACTTTTGGTTCTGATGTCAGTTTAACAAATGCAACAACTGTAACGTTAAGTACGGCGGGAATATATTTAGTAAGCTATTATTTTCAAGGTGATCCAAATGGGGGGAATGAAACGATTTCTGTGAGTCTTACTTTAAATGGAACGCAAGTCGCAGGGAGTTTTATTTATTATGTTACAGGAGGTACCTTTGTATTAGAACCAGCGATTTCTAATACGATGGTCATTAATGTTGCTTCTTCAAATGCCACTTTATCTTTGCAAAATGGTCCATTAGCTATTGGGCATGTAACGACATTATCTGGTGTGATAACAGCTAGTTTAAATGTATTAAAAATAGTTTGATACGTTAGTCATAATGGGGGGAGATGCTTGTGAAGGATCAAGATAAGTGTAGTAAGTTTCAAGCACCTATTCCTTTTCCGGCGTCAGGTATTACGGGACCAACTGGTCCAACCGGTCCGACAGGTTCTTTAGGTGGACCGACTGGCCCGCAAGGAATACAAGGCGTACAAGGGCCAATTGGTCCAACCGGTCCGGCCGGAATTCAAGGAGTGCAAGGGGTGCAGGGAGAAATCGGTCCAATAGGCCCAACTGGATCTGCAACTGGTCCAACAGGAGCAACCGGTCCAACCGGTCCGCCAGGAGGCCCAACCGGCCCAACTGGTCCAGCAGGATCTCCAGGAGGTCCAACTGGTCCGACGGGAGCAACTGGGGCAACCGGAGTGACAGGAGCAACTGGGACGACTGGAATACAAGGCGTACAAGGAGTGATTGGCCCAACCGGAGTAACTGGTTTAACAGGTTTGCAAGGAGTACAGGGACCAATGGGGGCAACTGGTCCAACGGGTGACCAAGGCATTCAAGGTCCGCAAGGAGTAATGGGAGTAACCGGTCCAACTGGATTACAGGGTTTACAAGGAGTACAAGGACCGATAGGAGCAACAGGCCAGGCAGGTCAACAAGGAGTGCAAGGGGCACAAGGTCCAATTGGTCCAACAGGCCCGCAAGGAATACAAGGAATACAAGGTGAGCAAGGAGTAATGGGAGCAACTGGACCAACAGGCTTACAAGGTCTGCAAGGAATCCAAGGTCCACTCGGTCCAACCGGTCCTCAAGGCTTACAAGGAGTGCAAGGGATAAGTGGTATAACAGGTCCAACTGGTCCTCAAGGAATCCAAGGAATACAAGGTCCACAAGGAGATATAGGTCCAACCGGTGCGACTGGAATACAAGGAGTGCAAGGTCCAGAGGGTCCAACTGGTCCAACGGGTGCAACAGGCCCGCAAGGAATTCAGGGAATACAAGGAATCCAGGGGCCAACCGGTCCACAGGGCATTCAAGGTCTTCAAGGAATTCAAGGTCCGATTGGTCCAACAGGCCCAACTGGACCTCAAGGAATACAAGGAATAACCGGATCAACAGGTCCAACCGGTCTAACAGGGGCAACAGGACCGACGGGAGCAACTGGTCCACAAGGAGTGCAAGGAATACAAGGTCCACAAGGGGTAACGGGGCAGGCAGGAGCAACAGGACCGACGGGAGCAACTGGTCCACAAGGCGTGCAAGGAATACAAGGTCCACAAGGTGCCACGGGAGCAACCGGAGCAACCGGTGCAACTGGAGTAACAGGTTCTCAAGGAATTCAAGGAGTGCAAGGTCCACAAGGAGTGACCGGATCGACTGGAGCAACTGGATCGACTGGCTCAACAGGTGCGACTGGACCGACAGGGATACAAGGAATAAGAGGAGTAACCGGTGCAACCGGTTCAACCGGAGTAACGGGTCCAACTGGTGCTACAGGTTCAACTGGATCAACCGGTCCAACTGGATCGTCTGCAATATCAACAGGTGGCGGCTATTTCTTTTCTACCTCAACAAGTACAATTGCAGCAAATGCCAATATTCCAATTAATAGTGGATCTACCGTATATGGAACAGGTGTATCTTTAACTAGTTTCACAACCGTTACCGTATCTACGCCAGGAATATATTTAGTAAGTTATTATTTTCAAGGTGATGCAAGTGCCGGGAATCAAACAGTATCTGTCAGATTACTATTAAATGGAAGTCAATTAACAGGGAGTTTTATACAAAACGTAACGACATCAACTGTAGTAATCGAGCCAGCCATTTCAAATACGCTTCTTGTGAATGTAGCGAGTGCAAATTCAACATTAGTATTACAAAATGGTCCGTTAGGTGTAGGGCATGTGACCACTATAGCAGGTGCGATTACGGCAAGTTTAAATGTGGTGAGGATATTATAAAAAGTATAGGGAATATAAAAAACACAAGGAATGTCTTTATAGACACACCTTGTGTTTTTTAATATTAAATAAACATTTTCTTTATCTTTTCGGTTGAAAAATATGCTGAAAGAAGTATTTGTGATGTAAGTTATCTACAACTTTATTTGCTTGATATGTGCGGTGTTGTTCGAGTCGAAGTCTTTGCTCCATCATTTTTATTGCGTGATCTGATAAACGTAACATTGTACCAGTCTCCTTTTCTATAAATATAGTTTTCTGATTGATATCGATTCCATATTTATAACTAAGGAGGCAAAGTGTGTAACATAGGCAAAAAGCACCTTCCTCTCCCATTACGCTTACGAGGTTAGCTGTCGGACTCGGGAAGTGAGAGTTTCCCTACTTGAAAAAGATTCGCCCCAAGTAGCATAGCTACAAAAATGGTTCCCCCGCTCCAAAATTTGGACTCAGCAAAAGGTTGTATAAAGTAAAAAATAACATAAATAAATAATTAAGTCAAACTATTTTGTGTTTTCTGTCTTTTAAGTTGCGTAAGAATCATGCCATCGGGTAGTGTTATATCTGTTACTTCAATGAAGCTGTGTTTTTTATATAATGCGAGAGCTGGAGTATTGGCTTTACCTGTTTGTACAATGTATGTCATTGAAGACGAGAACATGTTAAATATATAAAGTAGCAGTTTCGTTGCGATTCCTTTTTGAAAAAAATCGGGCGATACAACTAATCTGTGGATATCGATTAGTTCTTCTTCTTGTATAAAAGAAATAAAGCCGACGAGTTTATTTTCAGAGAAATATCCATAGAATGTTTCATCACAATTTTGAATATCGTTTACAGTATCATATAAACGAGGTATTGCAGTACTGTTTAAAAAGTCTGCTTCAATTTTATAAGCTGGAATTTGAACATTTAAAATGGATGATGCTACTTCATAAGAAGTGGGAAGTAATTTATGAATCATAGATAATAACGCCTCCTTTAAATATGATATATTAATATAATTGATTTGTGGGTAAGTTTGACAATTTTTTTCTTTTTTGCATATAATATATGTATCTCCATACATAAAATGTTCGTAGGTATATTTCTATAGTAGGATATGGTTAGCGTAGATAAATACGTAATCTTATATAAGAGTTTAGCTACTCTTGTATTTGATAATACAAACTATAATAGAAATGAGGGACTAAAAATGGGATGGATTATTACATTAATAGTTGGTGCTATTATAGGTATAATTGCTAGTTCTATAACGGGTAAAAATTTTCCAGCTGGTATGTTTGGAAATATAATTGCTGGTTTACTAGGAGCTTGGCTAGGTAGTAGATTATTTGGATCTTTTGGGCCATCGTTTGGTGGGATTCATGTCGTACCAGCATTATTAGGTGCAATTGTGTTAATTCTTATTGTATCATTTGTAGTAAAAGCTGCAAGAAAATAAAGGCTATTACTGATTGTTTTATAAAGCCCTTTTAGGGCTTTTCCTAATTAGAGAGGTGGTACACTTGGAAAAAGTAAATATAAGAAAAAGAGATAAGTTGAAAAAGTTTTTTAAAGAACAAAATTATTTAGCTGTACTACTTGGATTCGCGTTGCTGTTTGTAAATATATTATTACTTACAAAAATATCATTCGTCTTTACACCGTTCGTCGTATTTTTAAAAACAATCTTTTTCCCAGTATTATTAGCGGGAGTACTATTTTATATATTGCATCCATTCGTTTCTCTTTTAGAAAGAAAAGGTGTGTCGAGAATTGTGTCAATTGCCTCGATATATATAATTGTTCTTGGATTATTTGTTTTTCTTGCGGTCACGGTTATTCCAATTATTAAAGATCAAGTAAATGCTTTAATAGATAACTTGCCATATTTCGGGCATGAAATCGAAAGGGCAGCACGTAAATTTGGAGAAAGTAATGTAATTGGTAGAATGCAGGAAAGTTTAAATATTGATTTTGCTAATATCGTAAAAGATTCTACAATGAACTTTACAAAATCATTATCATCAGTAACAGGAAATGTAACTGGATTTTTAAGTACAATTACTGAAGTTGTTTTAACATTTGTAATGGTTCCATTTATTTTGTTCTATCTTTTAAAAGATGGTGAGCAATTACCGAATCATTTTTTAAAGTTTATATCTGAGCAAAGACAACCAGCTGCGAAGAGAATACTAGATGATATGCATTATGCGATTAGTTCGTATATTAGAGGACAAATTATTGTTAGTTTATTTATCGGTATTATGCTATTAATCGGTTATCTTATTATTGGTATTAAATATGCGGTACTACTTGCTATTTTAGCGATGATTGTAAATATCGTTCCGTACGTAGGACCAATCATTGCAATTACACCGGCTTTAATTATCGCATTTATCGACTCGCCATCAATGGTGTTAAAAGTAATTATCGTTATGATGATTGTACAATTAGCAGAAGGTAAATTTATTTCTCCGCAAGTCATGGGGAAAAAGTTAGATATTCACCCGATTACTATTATATTTATCATTTTAACTGCGGGAAATTTATTTGGAATTATGGGGATTATTTTAGCAATTCCAGGGTATGCGATATTAAAAGTTTTAGTTACGCACGGTTATAGATTTGTGAAGTTGAATACGTGAAAAAAGAGCTAAAACAGAGAAACCTGTTTTAGCTCTTTTTCATTAACAATTGATTTGCGTATTGGCGTGCCCATTGATCAGCTTCTAATATATCATCGAGTGAAGGATCTTTTACGTTATGATGAGCTTCAACTGTATTGTAAATTGTTTTTTCGATATCGAAAAATGCAATTTCATTTTTAAGAAATAGTGCATTTGCAATTTCGTTCGCTGCATTTAATACGGCCGGAGTTGTACCGCCAATTTTTCCACATTCAAATGCATATTGTAGACAGGGGAACTTCTCTAAATTTGGTTTTTCAAAATGCAAACTACCAATTTCTAATAAATTTAATTTTTCATAGGATGAAGGTAGTCGAGTAGGGTAGTGAAACGCATATTGAATCGGCATTCTCATATCAGGAGCACCGAGCTGTGCCATGACTGATCCATCAATAAATTCCACTAAAGAGTGAATGATACTTTCTTTATGAATCATAACATCAATTTTTTCATAAGGAATATCGAATAGCCACTTAGCTTCCATCACTTCAAACCCTTTATTCATTAACGTGGCAGAATCTATCGTTAGTTTTGCGCCCATTAACCAGTTTGGGTGTTTTAAAGCATCCTTCGCTTGTAATGTTTTCATTTCTTCACGTGTTTTATCACGAAAAGCGCCGCCAGAAGCTGTAACAATTAATTTTTCGATTTCCTTATTATTTTCCCCATTTAAACATTGGAAAATGGCTGAATGTTCACTATCAACTGGAATTAGGCGGCATCCGTTTTGTTTCGCTAGTTCGGTGACAATATGTCCAGCTGCAACTAAAGTTTCTTTGTTAGCGATAGCGATATCTTTCTTCGCCTTTAATGCTTCAATTGTTGGGAGTAAACCTGAAACACCGACAACTGAACTTAATACAAGATTTGTATCAGGATGGGTAGATACTTCAAGTAAACCATCAGTTCCATATGTAATTTTTGTATTTGTTGAAATACGAGAACGTAATGTATCCGCTAATTCTTTTGTCGCTACGCTTACAATACGAGGCTGAAACGATTCGATTTGTTTTTCGAGAAGATCGATATTATAATTCGCGGTTAAACCGACGATTTTAAAATGTTCAGGATGAGCGGAAACGACATCTAATGCAGATGTGCCAATGGATCCTGTTGAACCTAAAATGGATATATATTTTACCATGAAAAAACCTCCAAAGTTGTTTCGAGTATTTCTGCAAACCTATATACTATTAGACAATCAAGGTGGAAATTCCTGCTATATAAAACAGAAAATCAGGGTTTAATTGGAAAGGGAATGTGATAAACTGTAAAAAACGAAAAAGCAATGAAAGAGAAGAGTACATGTTCAAAACTTTTCAGAGAGCTGATATGTGGTGGGAATCAGTAAGGGATGAATATGGAATGGGCTCTGGAGCTTCTAACTGAAATGAGTAGGTAAAGACGGTTACTTCACGTTATCGAAGTATGAAGTGAGCTAATGATAGCTAATAAAGGTGGTACCGCGGGAGTCTCTCGTCCTTTTTTAAGGATGAGAGGCTCTTTTTGTTTTTTATTTTGAGAAAGGAGGAGTTAGTATGAGTGGGAAAATAATGTTAACAGGAATTAAGCCGACAGGTTATCCGCATTTAGGAAATTATATTGGTGCAATTAAACCTGCATTGCAAATGTCAAAAAATAATGAAGGAAAAGCATTGTACTTTATAGCTGATTATCATGCGTTAAATGCTGTGCATGATCCAGCAAAGTTCAGTAGTTATACGAAAGAGGTAGCAGCTACTTGGTTATCACTTGGACTTAGCGAAGACGTTATTTTTTACCGACAAACGGAAGTGCCGGAAATTCTAGAATTAGCTTGGATATTAGCTTGTCTAACTCCGAAAGGGCTTATGAACCGTGCCCATGCGTATAAAGCGAAGGTAGAGCAAAATAAAGAAGCGGGATTAGAAATTGATGCAGGTGTGAATATGGGATTATATACGTATCCGATTTTAATGGCAGCTGACATATTACTATTTCAAGCTACTCATGTACCAGTTGGAAAAGACCAAATTCAGCATATTGAAATTGCGCGTGATATTGCGACGTATTTTAATCATACATTCGGCACGACATTTACACTTCCGGAGTATGTCATACAAGAAGAAGGTGCAATATTACCTGGTCTTGATGGAAGAAAAATGAGTAAAAGTTACGGAAATGTGATCCCGTTATTTGCAGAGCAAGAAAAGCTACGAAAGTTAATATTTAAAATCAAAACCGATTCTTCACTTCCAAATGAACCGAAAGAGCTAGAAACGTTATTTACAATTTATAAAGAATTTGCGACAGAAGATGAAATGCAGTCGATGCGTGAAAAGTATGAGACCGGCATTGGATGGGGCGATGTGAAAAAAGAATTATTCCGTGTTGTTGACCGTGAATTAGCAGGTCCTCGGGAAAAATACGAAATGTATATGAATGAGCCGCATTTATTATATGAAGCGTTAGAGAGAGGTGCTGAGAGGGCACGAGCTATCGCGAAGGTAAATTTAGCGGAAATTAAAAAACGAATCGGATTTGAGAGGGAACGTTAAGCGTTCCCTTGTTTTTGCTGGTAATCTGTAATAATCCTATCAATAACAGGAGGGAGATTACTAGGTAATTCATCAAGTGAAAAGAAGCGCAGTTCTTTCGATTCCGTTTGATCGCATACAAGCTCACCGTGGAATTCTCGGCAAATATAAACAGCGAGTACACCGTGTACTTGATCGCCGTTTGGATAGATTTGAAAGAAATCAGGTCCTGAGTATGTACGGAATAGTTCTGGATTTTTAATGATAAGTCCAGTTTCTTCATATACTTCTCGTTGTAAAGCGTCTTCTAACGTTTCGTTATATTCTAAGGCGCCACCAATAATACCCCAGCGGTTAAAATCTGTACGGAGCTGCAGTAATATTTCATTTTTCTCATTTAATATAATGGCGTGTGATCCGATTAAAATGAGTGGATGATTTCCTACTAGATTTCTCATGTCTTCAATATAGCCCATAATTCTTCTCCTTATATTTAATAATAATTAGGCAGTTCTTTTAACATTTTTTCTGTTTTACGTGCTGTAAATGCTAAGTTATGATCATCTTTTGTTCTAAAAAATAATGTGCGTAAAAAGATTTTAATGTTTGCGCATAAAATACAATACTCATTAAGGGAAAGGCGTTTTCTAATTTGAGGAAGCCTTTTTATTTTTTTATAAATAATTGAAATTAACTCATCTTGCGGAAAGTCATGATATAGCATAGATAGTAACGGTGTAACAATTCGTTCATCTTCATTATTATGAAAAAGATCCGATGGGATGAAAATTTTATTTAATAAACAATGAATTAATTCCTCGTACCATTCAAAGGTCGTATAGGAATTGTGAACAATTTCAGAAAAGGCATCAGATACGTGGGCAAGACAATGAGCCCATCCTTTATTTTCAATATAGCCTCGAAAATCCATTTCTAAGTTTGTGTATGTAATGAGTTTGTTTTTTATTTCTTCGATATCCTCCTCTGTAAAAAAGTAGTGCGAGTTAGCGAATTGGAGTATTAATGCAAGTAACGAAACAGTATAAGAACGTGTGAAAACCCCATCTGTAAGTGGGGAGTGAATGTCACAATATAAATACTCATCACTTAAACAAGTTTGTAGAAGTAATTTCAACTGATCATCCATAAGGAATTCATGATGAATGAAATGTGCAAAACATTTATATATAAGTTGGTAACGAACGTAACTATCAGTTGTTCCGATATACTGAAGCATATTGAGCGTTAACTCATTAATATCTATATGTTGCAGTTGCGTATAGTCATTTTGTTGTATAAGCTCTAACTGTTGTTGCAATGCTGTAATATCCAATGGAGAACCTCCTCCGCACTTTAAAGATGCAATGTTTTCTAGTATTCTATATATTCAAGGACAATCCTGCTCATGCAAGGAGAACAAGTAGAAATTCGAGTATGACATAGATGAGGGAAGTATATGATGACTATAGAACAGTTAGAAAAACATTTTAAAATAAGAAAAAATGCTTCTTCTATAATGATAAAAGAAAATGATGCAGAGGTTTTTACAGAAGAGCAATTAGAAGAGATAATGCAATATTGCGTTGCTGAAGCTGAAAAAGATGGAATAGAAGAATTGCAATTTGAGATTTCTTCAAAAAGCCCAAATTATGATGTGTATAAGAAATGTTTCGAAACGTATTCATTTGAATATATTACTGAAAACATGATTGTATTTAAGGATATATATGAAGTGGAAGATATAGAAAGTGATATTGATTTTAAGCTTATTGAAGAGATAGGCGAAGACGCTTTTTATTCACTGTGGAATGAAGTGACGGGAGAACAAATCGATTATGATCAATTTGTAAATACGATGCTACAAGAAATAGGTGGGCAATGGAAAGAACATTGTTTAACAGCAAGTATCGATGAAGAGCCAATAGGAATTGTAATCCCGCATATTGAAAGAGGTACGTTAGAAGAAGGAAAACTTATGTATTTCGCAGTCGCTCCAAATATGCGAAATAAAGGGTATGAAGCAGCATTCTTTACACGGGCAATGTTTGTCTTAAAAGAAATAGGCGCATCTTATTATATTGGCGAGACAAATGTACAAAACGAGTGGATGAAGGATGTCTTTGAAAAGAACGGATGTCAGCAGCTGAGCTCTACTGAGCGATATGTGAGAAGGTTTTAGAAGGATGGATGGCTTACTCTCTCGAACTCATTTAGCGGGAATCCATGTACAAATTTTGAACAAGTAAAAGAACTTTTTGCATGTTTGTAAGATAAAAAGAAAAATCGAAACGACAAAGTAAGCTTTCCTATAATACAATAGAGAAGGATTAGACTATAAGAAGAAAGCGTTGGTGAAAGTATGAAGCAACAAAGAAATTGGCTACAAGCAACTGTAGAACGAAATGAAGATAATACGTTACATATAAAGTGGGAAAATAATATAGAAGAAGTTCGTATTTATTGGAGTACTTCACCAGATCATATTGAAGAAACGGGAGAATTACTTGCAACGGTAAATGGAGAATCATCATGTACAATTGAAAACCCGAGTGAAAATGAGCGTCCATATTTTAGACTAGTAGGAAGTAATGGACAAGCAGTGACAGTAGCTGAGCGTAGATTGCCATTACAAGGAGCGTTTAACTTCCGTGATATGGGAGGATATGAAACGACTGAAGGCCGTAAAGTAAAATGGGGCAAGTTGTACCGTTCTGAAGAATTAGCAGGATTAACAGAATGGGATATCGAGTATTTACAGAAGTCGGGCTTAAAGTTAATTTGTGATTACCGTACAGATTTTGAAGTGAAACATAAGCCGAATCCAGGCATTACAGGTGCTCGCCAAGTATGCTTACCAGTAATGCAAGAATTAGCGAAAGATTTAAATATAAATGAATTTTTCCAAGTTGGTGACCTTTCTATGTTAGGGAAACCAGGCGAGTATCTTGTGAAAATGAATCAAGATTTCGTAAGTGGTAATGAAGCATTCGTGAGCTTCTTAAAACTGGCGCAAAACCCGGAAAACTTACCGTTAGTAAACCACTGTACAGCTGGAAAAGACCGTACAGGATTTGGCTCGGCATTATTATTACTTTTACTAGGTGTACCGGAAAAAATAGTAATGGAAGACTACTTACTAAGTAACGGTTTCCGTGAAAAGTTAAATGAAAAAATGATGGCCTTTTTAGGTGCGAAATTACAGAACGACGAAAGTAGAGCAATATTAGGTGCAATGTTTGAAGCACGTGCTGAGTATTTACAAGCTGCGATTGATGAAGTTAAAAAGCAATATGGATCAGTTGAAGTATACGCTGAAAAAGCTCTTGGCTTTACGAAAGAATCGTTAGAGGAAATGAAAGTGTTATTGCTAGAAGATAAAGTGAAACTTTAATCAGTGTGGGGGGGCATCCCCACTGATTATTAGCCTTCACCAATCGGACTGCCCGTTAATGCGGGATAAATAATGAGGAGGGAGGCTGATTGGATTAGCCTCCTTTTATTATTGTTGCTATAATTTTGTTTATGAGGATTGTTGTGCACCGGGGAGAAAATGGATGAAAAGAACTTACGAATCGGGGGATAAAATGATTCATACACGTTTAAAAGCAGAGGGGTTAAGAGGAAAGCTAGCAACAATACTAAGTCAAGATTATAAGGAACTAGCTGTTCAGGATTTAAAGGTGATTGGAACGGGAGTGCAAAATATTGTTTTTCGCGGAGATTCAGAAAAGGGAGCTTTAGCTTTTCGAGTGCCGTGGGAAAGAGAAGTAGAAAATATAAATGAAGATTTATTTAATAGTCGGATTTCATTGCAAAAGGAAACAGAGCTTTCTAAGTTTTGTTATTCAAAAGGTATTCCAGTGCCAAAGATACATGGATTGCATCTTACTGCCGAACTTGATTTTTTAATATCGGATTATGTATCTACTGATCATATGCCAATTTCTGCATGTAAAATAGGGAAGTTAGTTAGTGAGCTTCATAGTATACCAATCGATGGTTTACAATATGAGCAGAACATTAGAGAGCCGATTAGTAAGTATATAGCGGAACGCATTGTGAAACGGATAGAAGGTTTTAATACAATTACGAACTCTGGAATTAAACTTCCAGAGGCAAAAACAATTGAACATATTCTTAGTACAGCTGATCATATAAAGAGTTTATTGCATATGGACATTCGACCAGCCAATTTAATTGGATATAATGGAGAAATTAAAGCGATAGTGGATTGGGATAACGCTCTAATTGGTCATCCGTTATTGGAGCTTATGAGAATAGCTGAAACGAATGAGGTGAATTGGGAAGAATTTGAAGAGGGATATAAGAATGATAGTATCTTTAACGCTACCCCGCATATTGTTAGTTTATTTTATAGGTTAGATACAGCAGTCATGCTTGCAAACTTATTTATAGCACATTTGAAAATAGAAGATAAAGGTGTATTCTATAAAGAGCGGGTTAAAGCACTTTATAATGAAATATATATAAGCTTATAATTAAGCTATGAGAATGAAGTTTTTAAATTAAGAATTGAGGCGAACATCATGAAATACAAAGTAATACTATTCGACGTAGACGATACATTATTAGATTTCCCTGAAACAGAAAGAAACGCATTACATAACGCGTTTGTACAATTTGGCATGCCTACAGGATATAATGATTATCTTGCAAGTTATAAAGAGATTAGTAATGGATTATGGAGAGATTTAGAGAATAAAATGATTACGCTAAGTGAATTAGCGGTAGATCGATTTAGACAATTATTTGATCTTCATAATATAGAAGTAGACGCGCAGCATTTTAGTGACGTATACCTTGAAAACTTAGGGAAAGAAGTACATCTTATAGAAGGTGCAGTGAAATTATGTGAGAATCTTCAAGATTGTAAGTTAGGTATAATTACGAATGGATACACTAAGGTACAGCAATCTAGAATTGGAAATTCCCCTTTATGTAACTTCTTTGATCATATTATTATTTCTGAAGAAGTCGGCCATCAAAAACCAGCGCGTGAGATTTTTGATTATGCGTTTGAAAAGCTTGGGATTACTGATAAATCAAGTGTACTAATGGTTGGAGATTCGCTAACTTCTGATATGAAAGGCGGAGAAGATTACGGTATTGATACGTGTTGGTATAATCCGAGTCTGAAAGAAAATACGGCAGGCGTTAAGCCGACCTATGAAGTGGAGAACCTGCTACAAATTTTAGAAATTGCGGAAGTGGCGGAAGAAAAGGTAGTCTCATTTTAATCTTGTTAAGATTTGTCGAATAGTTGATATATTGTAAGTTACGGTAGATGTATTTGAAAATCGTGCATATAATTTCATATACTAAGATATGAGACAAAAAAGATGGCACCAAGTCAAAACAATTTTACTGAAAGAAAACAGAAATAACACAAAATAATATATTTAGCTGTTTGTAATTGGTCATTACAAACAGCTAAAAAAAACGATTGCCTCTTAGGATCCAAGCAATCGTTTTTTTATTTTTTTCGGAGATGAAATTTGTATTTTTATACCCTATCTCCATCAAGTTTAAAAAATGTTTGTTCCCCAGTAATGAAAAAAATGAATTTAATTCTCATAAATAACTGTAAAGTGGTAAAAATTTCGTTTTGGGTGTAATTTAAAATCTTAAGTTAATGGGCATGGGGTGGAACCCTTTCCTTGTTTAGACCGGATATCCGCCTGTTGGCGGTGGCCAAGCACTAAATAATCTGCGAATCAGCACAATTTCTCCTAAATGGTAGGAGTTATGAGATGCAATATTCCGTAGAACACCGCCAGGGGTTTCACCAGGCCATTCCTCCAATGTTTTGTCCAATTGAACAGTTTGGGCAATCGTGCATGCCTGTTCAATCCCTTGAAGAAAATACTGAATAATCTGTTGCCACTCTTCCTCACTGCCAGGGCATTCTTCTTCAGGCCAGCTCTCTTTTACATGGGCAGGCAATGTAGGCTTCTTCCCCTGAGCGGATAATAAGAGAAAATCTTGCCAATAGGTCATGTGTTTCACTAATTGATAAATAGAATAAGGCAGTTCCTCTCTGCGTTTTCCCGCAAGCGCCACGTCTATATCCGATAAAGCATTCTTGATGGGAAGATGTCCTCGTTCTCCTCTTAACGATTTTACTAATGCCTGGCTAAACGCTTTATTTGATTGCTCCATAATAACTGACTCCCATCCTGTTTTATTTTCTAATTTGCTGATTTTATGATTCCGTCTTTTTTATATGTACTAAATAAATTATAGAAGCTTTACGACTATTAAGAGAAAGTAAAATAAGGCAAGAATCACTGACTTCTTAACGTACAGGAAATCGTAGGTTTTTATTTGATTAGTACCTTAATGTACAATTGTATTAACAGATAAATCAAAGGTTCGAATGACAACATTCAGGTCTGCGTTAATGTCAGCCACTTTTGATTTTAGCTTTTCCGATCCCTCCTGAATTTTATCCAATTGATTTTATTGTGAATGAACTATGAGTTGATTATAATAATTAGAGTGAACTCTAAGTCAAGAAAAAAATAATAAAAGGATAGTTATTCTATTATGAGGGAGTTCGCGAAGCAAAAATAGTGACTATACTAAGGTCTTTCACGTGTTATAATGCGATAATTAAATATTCATATATACATAGTTTCTCAGAGTGATGCGATGTCATGTATGAGCTGTGTAACAACTAGAGGTGAGTGAAGGATGTTAACGTTTTTATTTGAGTTAGACAAGGCTATCCCGCAGAAGGATGAGCCACGGTATGCCGCTTATGCAAATGGCTTTATTGAAGGGGATTTAACAATTCGCGTGAGTGACAGCGTATTTTTTCAGAAGTCATGCATGAAGGTTGCAGAGCTTGGCATTTATTTAGGACAGTGGATGGAACAAGTGCAACATGGGCAGAAAGAACAATTGAATTATGAAACGAGTGACCGTGAGGAAGTAATTCTCGGATTCGTATATGAAGAGGAAGATCAGTGGAGAGTTTTTTCCAGTTGGCAGCAATTTGAACTTCAAGAGCGTATATCAACTACAACATTAGTAGAGAGCGTTCAACGCTATTTATATGAGCTAAATAAGGAACTGCGCGCGATAGGATATCCTGTGACGTTTGATCAGTACTTAAGAGGAGAGCGAATGATGCAGCTTTCTTATAAACGACTGTGTGATAGTAAAGCGGATACGACTTTGATAGAGGTTTACAATGGAAGCGAAGGAGTAGGCGCAGTACGGGGCTATTATAAAAATACGTTGATGAAAGTGCTAGACTTCATTCCGAAAGTCGGTAGTAATATCATTTATGAAATAAAGGATAGTAAGAACAATATTCGCGTCATTGCAAAGGATGTAAGTAGGCAGCGTCAAAGAAGGATTTTAGTAACGTACATCGATAATAATGATGCAGAGCATGAAATACTTGTATGTGACGGAAAGTTATTAGATGCAAATTTCTTATTTACTTTTACATATAAGACAGAAGAATATGTTGTTCACAAAACTTCAATTGGGCTTGGAAAATTATTACGAAACGGCTATGTAATCGCAGATTGGAATATTCGTCTTGAGGAAGATATGTATTATATCGAGATGGATGTATATGATGAGGATTATATAGAGGATCAATACTTACTGTTAGGTGTATTTCATGCTGTTTTGTATGGGTGATAAAGTGAAACTTTAATCAGTGGGGGGGTGTTCATCCCCCACTGATTATTAGCCTTCACCAATCGGGCGTTTACGGGCAGTTGATCTCCCACCTAACTTCTTTGCTCCAGCCGAATTTTGAGGTGGGAGTCTTACTGCCAGTTAATGCGGGATAAATAACTATATGTTATAAATATATCACATATGGAAATTCATAGTAATAATAGTTTTGCGATTTATTTCATAATAATAGTAAAAAAGGTTAAATATTCTGTAAAATAAAAAGGGAAATATCGTAAAATGGATGTAAGGAGGGGGAGGACGAAATGTTAACTGGGATAATGATCGTTATATTACTTGTAGTTATTACTGTAATTGGAACGGTGTTAATTGGGCGAAATGGTGATGCGAATTATAGTAAAGCGACAAAAGGAAATATTAAACGACTTACGATGATTTATATAATACTAGCCGTTGTTTTAATCGTTGGATTAGGAGTTTATATTTATTTTAAAGGTTAAAAAAACTGAAAAATGTAAAAATCTAAAAATATAAGTATGCTATAATGTTAATGTAGTTAATTGGTAATTAAGGAAAGGATTGGATGTAATGATCGAAATTTTGAATGTGTCAAAAAGTTATAATGGATCTACCTATGCAGTAAAAGATTTAAGTTTATCTGTACCGAGCGGAGAAATTTTTGGGTTTTTAGGACCGAATGGTGCGGGTAAATCAACGACAATTAAGATGATTACTGGTATTCATGGGGTGGACAAAGGAACCATTACAATCAACGGTAAAGATATTATGAAAAATCCGATGGAAGCGAAGAAAACATTTGGCTATGTTCCAGATAGCCCGGATATGTTTTTACGATTAAAAGGGATTGAATATTTAAACTTTATGGCTGATATGTATGAAGTACCGAAGGAAGTAAGACAAGAACGAATAGAGTCATTAGCGAAGAAGTTTGATCTGTACAATGCTTTATCTGATCAAATTCAAAGTTATTCACACGGTATGAGACAAAAGATTGTTATTATCGGTGTGCTCGTACATGAACCAGATGTGTGGATTTTAGATGAACCGTTAACAGGTCTTGATCCGAAATCTGCATATATTTTAAAAGAAATGATGAGAGAACATGCTGATAAAGGGAAGATTGTATTTTTCTCGACACACGTATTAGAAGTAGCTGAAAAAATATGTGACCGCGTCGCGATTATTAATAAGGGAAATCTTCAGTTTAAAGGGAATTTAAATGAAATGAGAGATCATTTTGAATCCAATGAATCACTTGAAAAAATGTTCTTGGAGATGACGGGCAATGAGTAAAATTTGGACGTTAACGAAAGTATTATTGAAATTAAATTATGCAGATTTCATAACAGATAAAAAGAAAAGATGGGCGTATTTATTTTCATTTGCAGCCATTTTATTTGTAGGTTTTTTAATATTCGGTTCGATGACCCATGGAATATATGAAGGAATGATACACCTCGGACAGGATCCAGGAATTGTTATTGCGATGGGATTAGCAGTTGCTAGTATATGGGTATTTTTGATGAGTATTATGAACATTTTAACAGTGTTTTACTATAGTAATGATGTTGAAATGTTGCTACCGTTACCGTTAAAACCAGCGCAAATTATTTCGGCAAAGTTCTTTACAGTGTTAATTACACAATACGTAATGAGCTCGTTTATTTTATTGCCTATCTTTATTACTTACGGTTTAAAAAGTGGTGCTTTCATTACATATTACATTTATATGATTGTCATTTACTTATTCTTCCCGATCATTCCGCTAGTTTTAGCTTCGTTAATTATGACAATTATTATGAGGTATACGAATATAGCGAAAAATAAAGATCGAGGAAGTATATTTATTGGAATCGTAAGTATACTATTTATCGTCGGAATCAATGTATTTATGCAATGGAGAAATAAAAGTGCAGTATCTGGAGCTGGAGATTCAGTTGCGAATTATCTTACAAATAATCAATCCTCCCTTTTCATACAAATGACAAATTATTTTCCGACTACATATTTTGGTGCAATGGGATTAGTAGAAAATGCATCGTGGAAGGGAATATTATACGTACTAATATACATTCTTATTTCTATCGCATTTTTCGGTTTGTTTTATTACATTGCAGAGCGTACATATTTAAAAGGGGTTATTGGACTTTCAACGAGTACAGCAAAGAAAGAGGTAATTTCAGCAGAAGGTTTACAGAAATCAACAGTACAAAGTTCTCATTTAAAAGCGTATGTGAAAAAAGAATTTAAAACGTTATTCCGTACACCACAATTTTTCTTAAATTGTATTGTGCAAACTTTCGTTATGCCAATTATGCTGTTCTTTGTTTTGTTTGTACAAGATGGAAATTTAAAATGGATTACAGGGTATATTGATAATCCAGAATCAGCAGGTTTCGCAATTGGTGTTGGCCTTTGTGCATCCTTATTTTTAATGGGGAGTAACGTTATTGCAACAACGTCATTCTCACGAGATGGAAGCTCTTGGTTTGTGAATCGTTACTTACCAGTAAAGGCTTCGGATATCTTTTTTGCGAAAGCGATAACGGCCTGGTTAATTAATGTAGTCATTTTAGGAGTATTCGGTATTACAATGGCATTTGTAGCAGGTATTTCGCCAGTCTTCATGATACTTTGGTTCTTACTAAGTGCGAACGGTTTATTGTTAATTAATTTAATCGGTACACGCTGGGATGCACAAACTGCAGATATTCATTGGGATACAGAACAGAAATTATTTAAAAGTCGATATACAACTTTGTGGAATTTTTTAGCTAATATTTTAATAGCTTTAGTTATTGTAGCGGGTGTAAGTGTATTATACTTCTTCCTTCAAGTAGGACTTTGGATTATGTTTATCGTTTTATTTGTAATGTTTACGATTGTAAATTATATCTTTATTAAAATTTTAAAATTAGGCGCTGAGCGTATATTGTCAAATATTAATTAAAAAGGTAGATCCTCTGTATTCGTGCAGGGGATTTATCCATAGATGGAGGAGAAAAGGTGAAGAAAATAGCAATTGTAACAGGGGCAACTCGTCTGAATGGAATTGGTGCAGCTGTATGCAAGGTGCTTGCTCAAAATGGGATAGACATTTTTTTCACGTACTGGCCTCGGTATGATAAAGCGATGCCATGGGGAATGAATGATCAAGAGCCCTTTTTGTTGAAAAAGGAAATTGAAAGTTACGGCGTTCGATGTGAAATGGCAGAAATAAACTTATCGCAGTCTTATTCGCCTAATCGTGTATTGTATATGGTATCAGAACGTTTAGGGGATCCATCTATTCTTATTAATAATGCGGCGTATTCTACTCCTACGAAAATTGAAGAGTTAGATGTAGAACAGCTAGATAAACATTATACGGTTAATGTTCGTGCTCCTATGCTATTAAGTTCATTATTTATTAAACATTTTTCACTTAAAACGAGTGGAAGTATTATAAATCTTACTTCTGGGCAGTCATTAGGCCCGATGCCAGATGAACTAGCATACGTAGCAACAAAGGGAGCAATAGAAGCATTTACTAAGTCAGTTGCACCAGTAGCTATGAAGAAGGGGATTACAGTCAATGCTGTTGATCCAGGACCGACGAATACAGGATGGATTACAGAGGAATTACAGCATCATTTAGTATGGAAATTCCCGCAAGGAAGAGTTGGAGAACCGGTGGATGCGGCACGCTTAATTTCTTTTTTAGTAAGTGAAGAAGCGAAGTGGGTTACTGGGCAAGTCATTCATTCGAACGGTGGTTATTCATAAAAATATTATGTTAACAATTGTTGAGAAATAAAAAAATTAGTAATTATTTTGTTTTTTGTATAAATAAAATGTCAAGAAAGATAAAAAATTGATAGGGGAGTATGTTGTCATTTGTAGATTGTAAATCTTCATGTGACAACATACTCTTTTTCTTTTGCTACAGAGCAGGAAAATGTAGTAGAAAAAACTCGAATATTAAAATGAATTTATCGTTTTTTGTACGTATTATTATGAAGATTACTGTCGGAAAGATGGTGATTCGTATGAAAAGGGATTTTTTAAGGGGAAATAGAATCGTAAAGAGAAGGATAAAATTGTAAACATAGGGGGATTTTTATGAAAATGAAAAAGGTCGCTATCGCATCAGTAGCAATTGGTACAATGCTTACAATGGCAGCTTGTAGTACCTACACAGATAAAGATGCAGCAAAGAAGGATCAGGCAACTGCACAAAATGAAGAGCAATCGAAAACGACAAGTGCAGATGAAGCGTCAAAAACAACGAAAGATACTGAAAAAGACACAAATACTTCTTCGAATGAAAAAACAGATAAGGATGCAAAAAATACAAAGGAATCATCAGGAACAGAAAGTAACGGTAAAACAACAAAAGAAAAAGAAACGACAGGAAAAACGAATGATCAAACTACTAGCGGGAAAACAACAGATCAATCAACTAGCGGGAAAACGACAGACCAAACGTCAAGTGGAAAGACAACGAAAGATCCGAAGAAAAGCGTCGCTGTGAAAACAAATATAAAAGAAGTCGTTACATTAATTGAAAGCTTGGACAAGCAATTAGCTGCAAATCCTAAATTAGAAACAGTTAATAAACTTGGAAAACAAATTAATGAGAAGTGGGATGTCATTGAAAAAGAGTTAGAAGCATCACATCCGACTGAATATAAAACAATTGGCCAAAGTATGTATCCGTTAATTGTAGGAGCGGAGAAAGAAAAGATCGATATTAATAAAATGAAGTCATTAACGACGAAAACGAAAAAAGATTTAAATCAATTATTAACGAAGCTTTCATAGTTTCAAAAGCCTACTCGAGTGAGTAGGCCTTTTTAGTTTGTTGTACATTCTCGTTTGGTGTTAAGAAATAAAGACTTCATTTAAAAGGAACATCACAATGATAAAAAAGAGTGATAACTATTAAAGATATTTTTTGATAGGAAGTCATATAAAACGCTCCCTTGTATTTATATTTGCAATTTAGTAGTTTTTAAAGTTCATTATTTTCTACAAAAATTTCATTTTGTAGAAAAGGAGAATGGATTGATATGTACGATAAAGAGGAAGTTTATGATGAAGAAATTGCACCGTTAATGCAGCAGATTCTTGAAATCTGTAAAAGAGAAGAACTTCCAATGGTAGTTCAGTTTTATCTCGCTGAAGAGTCGCCATATGATGAGGAGTCAGTTACACCATTATATTGCACATCAATTATTATTCCTGGTGATCGTAACGATGAGGAAGGTATCCAACAATTGCAGGATATCGACGAGGTAATGAAATATGGAAAGAATGGTCCTCCATACTTTATGGCAGCAACAATACGAAAAGAATAAAAGAGCAGCTAGCAAAAGCTAACTGCTCCAATCGGTAATATTATTCCAAAAGTACTATTTTTCAAACTCGTCTAGTGCTCTTGCAGCAATTTTGACTTTAGAAAATGCACCACTGTTATTTTTAAATACAATCTGGTATTTACCATTAGGAAGCCAATCAGACCACTCAGTACTAAATTCATTAATAGTTTGTTGTCCAGGTGTTAACTTTCCGTTTGATAACCATCCACCTTTAGAATTATATAAATCATAACTGAAAGTTTCATTACCAATATTTTTAAGGAAAACTCTTAGATCCTTCCCGCCTTCATGGTGAAATTTGTAAATTCCTGAACCGTAAAAAGCGAACTCTTCATTAGCCTCTAAAGCATATTGAACTGGTGGAAGTTGCACTTGATTAGACTCAGTACTTGCAGGACTTACCTTTGTTTCTTCGGTTGCCGCGAATGTTGAAGTTTGACCTAAGCCGATAAGAGATGCAGCAATTACAGGGATAACTAAGAATTTTTTCAAGATAAACACTCCTTATGGTTTCTAATTGAGATTTTCTCTCAAACACATAATAACCAATTAAGATGAATAAGTTAATAGATAAATATTATGTTTTACAAAAGTAAGCAATAATTTACAAATAACGCAACATATTGACAAAAAGTTAAAAAAAATAATCCTTTTACTCAAAAAAGATTGCCAGTATCCTAAGAGGCAATCTTTTTTGAGTTGTTTGTAATGGCTAATTACAGGTTTTAAATACTATTTAGTGTTATCTCTACTTTCCAAAACCTGCTCCATATTATTAGTCGCCCATTCCATCATTAAAAGGATAATTGGACGTAATGACTCGCCAAGTTCAGTTAACGAATATTCTACTTTAGGGGGCACTTCACGATATACCTCCCGATGTACGATGCCATCTGCTTCAAGTTCTCTAAGTTGAAGTGTTAACATTCTTTGGGTGATATTAGGTTTTAATCTTTTTAATTCATTAAATCGTTTCTTACCATCTAATAAATGATAAAGAATAACACCTTTCCATTTCCCGCCAATAACCTCGACCATAGCTTCTACTGGACAAGAATATTTATTTAAAAATGGATAATTTACATCATCTTCTTTTGAACTAATCATAAAAAGACTCTCCCTTAACAATAGTATCTTTTTTGATACTATAGCACATAAATGTGCGTACTTGTATCATTGTTACTTTAAAAATATAATTTGGTTAAATAATAATTTAATGAAAAGGGGATCTTTTATGACTAACACAAAACAAAATACAAAACAAAAAATTATTGAGGCTTTTAACTTTAGACATGCATGTAAAGAATTTGATCCTATGAAGAAAATTTCAGAAGATGATTTTAAATTTATTTTAGAAACAGGAAGATTATCTCCTTCTTCTTTTGGATATGAGCCTTGGAAATTTATTGTGGTTCAAAATAAAGAATTAAGAGAAAAACTATTACCATATTCATGGGGAGCAGGTGGGCAGCTTTCAACAGCAAGTCATTTTGTCATTGTTCTTTCAAGAACCATCAAAGATATGCACTATGATGCAGAGTATATTCAGCACATGATGAAAGATATTATTGGATTGCCTGAAGAAGCTCAACAGATGAGATATGAATTCTTCAAAAAATTCCAAGAATCGGATTTTAAATTGTTAGACTCCGAACGTGCTGTATTTGATTGGTCATCAAAGCAATCTTATATTGCTTTAGCTAATATGATGACTAGTGCAGCTCAAATCGGTATTGATTCTTGTCCAATGGAAGGATTCGATAAAGAAAAAGTAGATTCTTTACTTCGTCAAGAAGGAATTTTAAAAGATGATAATCTTGAGGTATCAGTTATGGT
The DNA here is from genome assembly GCF_038005725.1 of Bacillus sp. FSL R12-0074. Taxonomy (NCBI): domain Bacteria; kingdom Bacillati; phylum Bacillota; class Bacilli; order Caryophanales; family Bacillaceae; genus Bacillus; species Bacillus sp. FSL R12-0074. The sequence goes on along the minus strand of NZ_JBBOTR010000001.1, from coordinate 3,280,905 downwards.
TGCATTTGGATACCGTAAAGGAGAACCACAATTTAATAAAACAAGACAAACTATGGATACTATTGTTGAATGGATTTAATAAGATAAATTTGTATCCATATAACGAAAAAAACGCTACCCTGTCTATAGAAAGGATAGCGTTTTTTTATGTCTGTTTTTAAATTTAGCGAGAATGCTTTGTGAATAGTTGAATTGCTTTTTCAGGGACATAGAATTTCCCGTTGCTTTCTACAACAACACTTCCTAATTCATAATCTTTTTCACCGATACAGATAATATTTTTATTAACAAACAATTTGGCCGCCGTATTATTGCGTTTTATTACAAGCACCGGGTTTCGTACATCTTTTTTGTCAATCGTTACAGTTGCACCAATTTGTTTAAAGGATGTTTCAGCATCTAAGAATAATTTCTTAGATAATTCTTCTAATTGAAAGCCCATTGCTTTGGCCATTATTTTCGCAATGTCTGTATTTTGGACTAAACCGTATGGCTTTTGAGGACCGTAAGAGTATAAGAATACATCTTCACCCGTATGACCACCAGTTGTAAAACCGATGTTCGCACGGTTGGCCAATAATTTAGTAAGGATTGGACCTACATCAGCTTTCTTTTTTGCAACTTTTAACCTTTCTCTTTCGTCATCAGTTAAGTTGTCTAAACCGTAAAGAGCAGCAACTTCTTTTATATTAGATAAATCATCTTTTAGTTTATTTGTAGCACCTTCAAGTGTCATTTTCGCCTTTTTCAGTGGGGCAATGTAAGCTGATACTGGTGTAGTATCATAGCCTTTTGTGGTATTGCTGTTGCCAATGGAAATACCGCTATTACCATGATCCGATAAAGCAATGACCATAGTGTTACCGTCTTTCTTCGCAAATTCTAATGCTTCTGTAACTGCATCATCAAATGCCAATACATCGCTAATCATCCCGATTGGGTCATTTGCATGTGCTGCCCAATCTGCCTTACTGCCTTCTACGAATAAGAAGAAACCATCTTTATCTTTTGATAATGTTTGAATGGCTTTTCTCGTCATCTGGGAAAGAGTTGGCTGCTTAGGATTGGTTATTCTACGATCCATATCGAACGCAAGGGCAGTATTAGAGAAAGAACCCCAGATTTTCTTTGATTTGGAGTTTAATAATGCATCTTTTGTTTCGACAAAGTCATACCCTTTGTCTTGAATCACTTTTACTAAATCTTCGTTGTCTTTACGAATTCCGTTGCTTGTCGTAGGCTGAAGTGCTGCTTTTCCACCACCTAATACAACTTCTATATTTTGATAAACTTGCTGTTCACCAAGTACTTCGAAATCTTTACGGTTAACGTGGTGGGCAGAGAAACTAGCCGGAGTAGCATGCTGAATTTCTGATGTAGCAATGATTCCTGTCGCGCGGCCGGAACTTTTTGCGCCTTCTAAGACGTTGGCAACTGGACGAAACTTGCATTCTTCTTTAACTGGTTCTAAGCCAGGTGAATTCACAACAGAAGGTAATACGCCCACGTAGCCGGAATTTGATTTATTTCCTGTCGCTAAAGCTGTGGCTGCTGGTGCAGAGTCCGTAATAGCCGATTCTGCTGAGTATGTACGAACACCTCCGGATACAATTTGATCTAGGGCAAGAGGTGAACCTTTGTACCACCGGGCTAATGTTGTAGCAGAAGAACTTGTCCCATCTATAACCATGAAAATCACATTTTTAGGTTGCTTTCCTGCTTTTTTTACCTCAGCTTTTACCTCATTATCGTTCATTATGATTCCTGTTGCTAATGTAAATAGTGCTACCGTTCCCGCTAATGTTAGTCCCATTATTTTTTTTCGAAGAGTAGTCATTGTGGTTCCTCCATAGGTCGTTTTCGATATCCCAATCTAACGTTCGTATGTAAACAAGATTTATTATTAGTAGTACCCCATTGCAACGAAACTAACAATAACGATTGAGTCAAAATGTTGGGCACAAAAAGTTAAATTAAAGCTATTTCTTCAGCAAAATATTCTCTTCATATAAAACCTCTTTGCACCCTTAGTTACATGGTCTTTCCTATAAAAAGAATCTTCTCTTTATTTTATGGGAAACATTTAAAAAAGGATGGTGGGGACATGACAATTGATCGAGTTTGTACAATTGGGCCAGCGAGTAATAATGAAGAAACGTTAGCGCAGTTAATAAACAATGGTATGAAAATTGTTCGGTTAAATTTATCACATGGTACGCATGAAAGTCATAAAGACATCATTCGTTTAGTAAAATCGTTAGACGATTCTATTAAAATTCTAGGGGATGTACAAGGTCCTAAAATAAGATTGGGTGAAATGAAAGAGGAACAAATTACACTTGAAGCAGGGGAGTTATTTACTTTACATACCAATCCAGTTCAAGGGAATAAAGAAGAAGCAAGTGTTGATTATGTAGGGATCGCGAATGACGTGAAAGTTGGAAGTAGAATTCTTATTAATGATGGAGAAGTTGAGTTAATCGTTGAAAAGATAAGTTCGGAAAAAATAGAAACAAGAATAAAAACAGGTGGAAATATTTCCTCTCATAAAGGGGTGAACTTACCAGGTACAATTGTTAGTTTGCCAGCTATTACGGAGAAAGATAAAAAAGATATTCAATTTCTTTTAGTAGAGGAAGTTGATTTTATTGCGTGTTCTTTCGTTCGAAAACCTAGTCATATAAAGGAAATACGAAGTTTTATACATGAACATAAAGAAACTTCCCCAAATTTAATTGCAAAAATAGAAACGATGGAAGCAATCGAGAATTTTCAAGACATATGCAAAGAAGCGGATGGCATTATGATCGCAAGGGGAGATTTAGGTGTGGAATTGCCGTATCAATTTATTCCGCTTTTGCAAAAAATGATGATTCGTGAGTGCAATCGAACGAATACATATGTCATTACAGCGACACAAATGCTTCAATCTATGGTAGATCATTCTATTCCTACAAGAGCTGAGGTGACAGATGTATTTCAAGCTGTATTGGACGGAACGAATGCTGTTATGCTTTCTGCTGAAAGTGCGTCAGGAGAGCATCCAATCGAAAGTGTGAAAACGTTACGTCTCGTTTCGGAATTCGCTGAGCATGTAAAAAAAGACGGTCCTTTTGCGATGAAAGATGTATTGGAATTGCTGCATAAGTCTCTTTAGTTTATATAGAAGGATTTATCTCTCAACCTAAAAACGTACGGAAAGGAATCAGGATAGGAGGTGCTATTTTAGTATTTACTTACAGATTGAAAGGTGGCATTCCAGCTGCCTATATGAAAGAACCATTATGGAACATGGAGGTCTTTCGGAAATCTAAAGAAGGATTTTAAATTAATTAATCCAATTATCTCATTTAAAATATGTTCATTCCTATTCATAAATGATATCCTTATAGTTGAATACTTTTGCTGAATCAGCAAGAATTTGTTGTTCTTTCTGTATGAATTCAACTTTTTTATGGAAAGATATGTTAGTAAGTGTGCAATTTGAACGTTTTATTTTTTAGAGTATGATAGGAGGAGAATGAATATGGAAGCAATTGAAGTAGGCGAAATTTTTAGTCTTACCGATGAGAATAATGAAGAACAGGAAGTTGAAGTGCTTGGAGCGATGGATGTCGAAGGTGCAGAATACATTGCAGTTGCCTTTGTAGAAGACATTCAAACAGAAACTGAGGAAGACATTGATATCTTCTTTTTAAAAGTAGAAGAAGATAATGAATTCTCATACATAGAGAATGACGAGGAATTTGAAAAAGTATCTGCGGCGTTCGAGAAGATTATGGACGAGCAAGAACAAGAATAATAATAAAAAGAGTTAGAAAAAAGAGGGAGATGCATATCTGTCCTCTTTTTTTGTATATGGTTGAAAATTACATTTATAGAAATCAATAATTATATTATGTAAACTGAATGACCCTTTATTTATGCACTAGAAAAACCACCCAAATGAGGGTGGCGCTTATTATATATAGTTATTAAATGTGTTATTTTCCAAGGAAGAGAGGGGAATCTTCACTTCAGTACCTTCCTTCATATTGCGCAATACAACGGTTTCTGTAGATAGTTCCTCTTCACCAATTATTAGCACATACGGGATATTTTCTTTATTTGCATAATTAAGGGCACGTTTCAATTTACGTCCAGCTAGTTCAAGTTCGACTTTTAAAGAAGTAGTAGAGCGCAATTGCTGGGCAATTTGTAAGCATTGTAATTCTGTCCCGAGTGGGATGATAAATAAATCCGCTGTAGATGATGTTGTTGCTTTCTGTGATAGAGCTGTATAAATGACATCTAATCCGAATGAAATACCGACTGTTGGATAGTTCATATTATCACCACGGAATGCTCCGATAATATTATCGTATCGACCACCGCTACCGATGCTAGATGTAATCGTGCCATCTTTTAGAAAGATTTCATACACAGTGCCTGTATACATTGTGAGTCCTCTTGCTAAAAACGGATTGAATATCGTATTTTCATTTATTCCGAGAGCGAGTAAGTATTGCTGTAGTTGTTGTAGTTCCTCTACTCCATCGGCGACAAGTGTATTATTGAAAGTGTCTTTAAAGTCGGCTATAGGGAGCTTTAGGCAAGATAAAACAGTATTACATATTGTATCGGCCATTTCTACAGTAATCCCGCGCTCCAATACATCTTTTCGTACACCATCAATCCCAATCTTTTCGATTTTATCCAATGATAAAATTATGTCACTCGTTAGTTCAGTAGGGATGTTAATAGACTGGAGAATACCGTTTAATAATTTTCGGTTATTATATTGGATCGTTACTTCTAATTTTAACGTTCGGAACAGCTCAAACGCCATGCTCATGAGTTCAGCTTCCGCCATGACTGATTCTACACCGACTATATCAACGTCACATTGAATGAACTCACGGAATCTTCCTTGTTTAATTGGCCCATCTCGAAATACTTTCCCAATTTCATAGCGTTTAAAGGGTAGGCGGATGTTCGGATTCATCGCCACGACTTTTGCGAATGGAATTGTTAAATCATAACGTAAGGCAAGATCGCGTTTTCCTTGATCCTTAAGTGTATATATTTCTTTTAAAATTTCATCGCCACCACCGTACTTGTAAGACATAAGCTCATACATATTTAACGTTGGTGTTTCTAAAGGTTTACAGCCATAACGTTCAAACGTATCTTCACAAGCTCTTTTAATTTTATTTCGTAGTACTTGTTCCTCTGGTAAATAGTCTTTTGTCCCTTTTACATTTTTCATTTCCACCATAATCACTCCTCTTTTAAATTAAAAAAAGCTATGCGGGTATAAAAATACCCACATAGCTTTATGAACGCTTCGTGGGTCAACAGGAAAAGCCCTGTACCCACGAAGAAAAATTTTTCTTCGGATACACGGCGTTACGTATGATGATGAAGTTGGAAAGACGTATTAAAAGTTCGCATTAAAATCTCTCCTTAACATAAGTTTTTCCAAATTATATCAGATGAATTTGGAAATATCAATATTTTCAGTTTTGAAGAATACGTGAAGTTATGTAGGAGAAATTGAAAAGAGTGTATAATAAAAGAAAATTTAATAATATGAAATAACTTTTTAAGGAGAACACTATGAAAAAAGATAAAACAAATGCGATGCGAATATTAGATAAAGAAAAAATTGAATATTCGATGATGTCATATGATCCGGACGATGGGAAAATTGATGGCGTATCAGTTGCTGGGAAAATTGGTAGAGAAGTGAGAGAAGTATATAAAACACTTGTCGCTCAAGGGAATAGTAAAGATTATCATGTGTTCATTATCCCAGTAGATGAGGAACTAAATTTAAAATCAGCCGCAAAGGCGGTCGGTGAAAAGAAGATAGAAATGATTCCTGTTAAAGATATTACGAAAGTTTCAGGGTATATTCGCGGCGGTTGTTCACCAGTAGGAATGAAGAAGTTATTTTCTACATGTATTGATGCGAGTGCTCAATCGCTTGAAACGATCATTGTAAGTGGCGGGAAAATTGGAGTACAAATTGAGCTGAAAGTTGATGACTTGGCGAAAGTGACGAGAGCGCAGTTTGGTGAAATAACGAAATAAGTATACATAGGAAAAGAAGTTCTAATTTTATTAAATTTAGATAAAGATTTATAGGATAATTAGTCCATTATGAGGGCGGATTATCCTTTTTTATTTACATAATGAATGAAATAAAAAGAGAATGAATTTTTAGTTTAATCAGTATAATATGGATGTGTAATTTTAATCATTTGTTTGGCTTTAGGAGGAGTACAATGCCTCGTTGCAAGGATAAACAAGCAGAGTTACTTTTAAAGATAGACAAAGGGCGGGAAAGTGTTTTAATGAGGGTTCAAGAAATACCCATAAGAAAGCACATATTGGGGGATGCCAGTATTTTGGAAAACCCCCACGCTAAGAGCATGCAAGATTTTATACAGTTTTTTGGCTAATCCAGTAACAAACAAGAGCCCTAAAACCGTGCCAGGATAGGAATGTATAAAAAAATGTATAGATTCATAGAACTAAAAAAGAAGGTTCCCTTGTGAGAGCAGGTTCCTCCGTTTTCCTTGCTACCGATAATGAGACGTCATGTTAACTAGAGATGTATGGAATGTACATGTCACTTTTTATATCTACAAGATGATATACTGGGAAAAAAGGGAAAGAAGTGATTGGATTGAAGATTAAAACATATATGTTAAACGCCTTCACTAAAAATACAAAAGGTGGGAATCCAGCTGGGGTTGTTTTAGACACAAAGGATCTTACAACAAAAGATATGCAAGCTATTGCAAACAAACTAAATTTCTCCGAAACTGCCTTTGTACTTCCTTCTGTAAATTCAGATTACGAAATTAAATATTTTACACCAAATGAAGAAGTTGCTATATGTGGACATGCTACAATTGCTACTTTTTCCTTATTAGCCCAAATGAAAGAAATAAATTCAAAAGTGTATACAATAAAGACTAAAGCGGGGATGCTTAACGTAAAAATTGACGAAAATAAAATGATATCTTTACAACAAAATCTCCCTAATTTCCTTACAACACTTCCTTGTAAAGAAATTATTGAATCTTTAAATCTAGATGAAGAACAACTAATACCTGATATGCCTATTCAAATCGTGTCTACAGGTTTACACGATATTATTATACCTGTCAGAAAACTTTCAGACCTGTTAAAGATTATTCCTGATATGAAGAGGATTGCTGAAATAAGTAAGAAATATAATGTAATTGGTTATCATGTATTTACACTGGAAACACTATATAATTCTACAGCTCATTGTAGAAACTTTGCACCTTTGTTTAATGTTCCAGAAGAAAGTGCCACTGGTACATCAAATGCAGCACTAGCATGTTATTTAATAAAACAAAATAAAAATTTAAAAAAACATAATACCTTCACTTTTGAGCAAGGATATGTAATGGATCAGCCTTCAGAGATTATTGTAAATGTATCAACTGATTTTAATAATATTACAGATGTTCACGTAGGAGGCTTTACTTCTAATTTTCAAGAAAAATATATTATTATTTAAGAAAATAACTTCCACTTTCGAAAATTATGTAAATGAGCTGTCCATATGGACAGCTCATTGTATTTTTGCTTAGCGTGTTTTTTTTGATGCATGTTGATCGTTTTTATCGTTTTGGGGTAACTCGTCCTTGTTAGCTTGATGGATATGGGGTATTTGCATTTCTTATCTTGATAGCAATGTGAAACTATCCCTAATATAAAAATACTTTGTCTTTACAAATAATACTCAAACATTTTTGCAACCTTTTCTTTCATTTTTTCTTTTATAGATAATTGATTGACGTCAGAGGATGTTACTTGCTTTGAATTTTGTAAGTCTGCATTAATCACTGGTTTTATTCTCGAAATATAGATAGGGTCATGAATATAACAGTTCATTTCTTCATTTAAATGAAACGAGCGTGAATCAAAATTCACGGTCCCAACCATCAATACTTTTTCATCAATCAAAAATACTTTACCGTGTAACACCCCATTTTTATAACCATATACTTCCATCCCCTGTTTTAATGCTTTTCGGATATATGGATATGCTGCTTCTTTAACTAATAGTGCATCCGAATGAGGTGAGAATAGAATTTTGACACGGACTCCCCTCTTTCTTGCATCTACTAATGCGTTCCAAATAGTTCTGTCTTTTGGTATAAAATAAGGTGTTAAGATAATGATGGATTCTTTTGCTTGTTGAAACAGCATTGCATAATCTTGTCCAAGTTTTTTTCCACTATAATATGCAGTAAATCGTTGCGAGGTTGCTCCCTTTTCCTTTACCGCATTGTGTATCGGAATCGATTTCTCTGAATTTTTCTTCCAGTCTAATACAAATTGGTGTTCTAAATCTTGAACTCCTTCTCCTCGTATTTGAAGATGATAATCTCTCCAATAACCAAGTTTTTCTTTTTCCCCCAAATACTTCTTTCCGATGTTGAATCCGCCAATGTAACCAACCTTTCCATCAATAACTGAAATACGACGATGATTCCGATGATCCAAAGAAGAAAAAAGATAAGGGAAAGCAGGTTTATTGTAATATGTAAAATGAACTCCTTTTTTAACTAATAATTCTCTTTCCTTTTTTTTTAGTAAAATTCCACCTAACCTGTCCAATGCATAGTATACTTCTACACCTTCTTGACTTTTTTTCCGCAATAGCTCTAGAAACTGATGACTTACTTTATCATCAGCAATAGAAAAAAAGTTAATATGCACGTAATGCTTTGCTTTCTCTATATCTGAGAATAGTTGATTGTTTAACTGTTTCCCATCTGTATACATAGTAATATCACTTTGACGCATAGGGTATTGACTAGAATTCTGGCTAAATACCCCATTTTTTTCGGCTATTGTTCTGTCAATTTCACCCCAAACAAACAGAACTAAACATCCACCGATAAATAAAAAGAGGAATACTCGGAAAATTCTTCCTATCTTTTTCAGCATATTTAATCTCCTTTATATATTATCGTTTTATTTCTGTTAGTTTTTGTTATTGGGACAAAACTATTCCATGCATCTATTAGCTAAAAAATCCTCCTTTGAATGATTAACTATAAAATTTCTCATTCGCATAACCCTAAAATTGGAAATCGTACTATGATAACAAAATAGGCATTCTATATTTTGAAGTACATTTACAAGGAGGAATACTACATGACAGTAAGTACTAAACTTAAACAAACTATCGCTGGATTAAAGAGTGCTCAAGCATGCCTAGAAGGATTTGTTCTTGATACTGATAACAAGCAAGCAAAACAATTATATAAAGGTGCAGCACAACAAACTCAAGAAATTATTGAATCTTTAAATCCTCGTCTTCAACAAATTGAACATGAAGAGCCTCAGTACAAGTAATCACATAATACCTTTCACATAGAATATCGTCTCCATAGAAGAGTGCCCAGCTTAAATAACGATTATTATAATGCTGATTACGATTAAAGGGTATCGCCATATGCCCATCAACTTAAGAAACGGAATAAACAATCTGCGTATGCTTTTATGAAACGACTCGTTCAAACTTTTGGAGAACCAACGGTTCTGACAACAGATAAGGCCCTTTCTTTACTTTGTTCACTCAAAAAATTAAAGGTGAATGACTTTTATAAAAGTACTACTCATTCTACAATCAAACATTTCAATAATTACATAGACCAAGATCATCGCTATGTAAAGCGCCGGTTTGCTAAATCCTCAGGATTCTAACACTTTGAATAAATCTGTCCTTATAGGTCAAAATATGTAAGGTATTGTGCTGGAATGCACTTGCCTATTCTAAATAAGGAGTGAGATGAGTGGCTGATAAAAACGAACGTAACCGTGTTGATAATGATGCTGGCGAAGCGGTAGGAACTGGTGTCGGTGCTGTCGCTGGAGCTGCTTTGGGTTCTGTTCTTGGTCCACTTGGTACCGTTGCAGGAGCTGTTGCAGGAGGAGCGATGGGTAACAAAGTCGGCGAAGGTGCCGATGAGGCTAATGACAGTGTTGCGAACCGAGAAGATTAGACTTTAACCAAAGTGACACTGAATGAATTGGATTCCCAAAAAGGGAGTCCTTTTTTTATTAAGTTAATTCAGATTTTTCAAGTGAATTTCCGGTGAGATTGTGAATCAATTCACTTAAAGTAACGGGTGCGTTAGTTCAACAAGCTATAGGCAGCAATCATAATCATTTTCTTGATTTTCCGCAATCGGGCGCCTGAATAAACCTTAGATTTTTAATCGACTTTATTGTTATATTTTTGAGTACAGTGAAGTATCTTATATTGGAAATTAAACAACTATATTTTAACCCCGTCCTAAATTTAGAACGGGGTTATGCTTGTTTTAGCTTTTAAAATTTAATAGCACCACCTAAGTAGAAGAAATGGAAGGCGCTGCCGCAGCGCAAATTGCAAAAGCTTATGACGTACCATTTTTAGGGATTCGAGTATTATCTAACAATAAAACAAACGGCGGAAAATACAATCCAAATACAGCGGCGGCAAATCAAGAATATGTATATGAAGTAGTTAAAAAGTATATAGATTCGATACCAAATAAATAGTAGTAGTTCTGTCTCAATATAAAAATGTTATCATTACTGCACAATGTGTTGTGAACTCAGAATTACCAAAGTTTCTTTAATTAAAATAGATTGGTGCCTTACATGGTATCCAATCTATTTTTGTACTTATTCTACAGAGGAAGAAGGGTTTTACACAAAAAATAAAGACAGTTATAGAAAAAAGAAAAGTCGAACGATTTATCAAATATGCATAATTGCATAAAAAAATTGAAATTTATAAGTTAACATTAAACTACTTTTTAATTGTAAAGAATATTTTAATAATCTTTACTAGAGAAGGATATTCCTTGTGAAAAGTAGATAAACAAAAAGTGTGGAAATAATATAGACTCAATAGAGTTTTGTATTAAATAAAAAGAAAAGGATGGGTATGGCTTTCTAAAAGTTTTTGGGGGCTAGAAAGCATTTTTTAGTTAATAGCTTCAAATTATATTTTAAAGGGGAAATGGGTATATGAAGTTTAGAAATACAAGGCTTGCTATGGTTACACTATCTTCATTTTTTATTTTAGGTACTGCATCTCTATCATTCACAGATATCATACACGGTGAAGTAGCTGCTGCATCACCACAAGAGATTATTGTAAAAAGCTATGACGATACATATTATAATAATGCAATAGGAAAAATGGGTTTAGAATTAAAGAAGGAACTTCATAATATTATTGATGATCATACAAAGTTATCATACAGTGCGGTTTGGGAAGCACTAAGAGATACTGATGAAGATCCAAATAATAAAAACAATGTGCTACTCTTATATACTGGGCGTTCGCAAGGGAAACTTACGAATGGTTCAGGAGTTGATAATTGGAACCGAGAGCATGTTTGGGCAAAATCTCACGGTGATTTTGGAACGACTGCAGGAGCTGGAACAGATTTGCATCATTTAAGAGCGACGGATGTATCTGTAAATAGCTCACGTGGAAATCTGGATTTTGATAATGGTGGTGTGAATCATTCAGAAGCGACAGAATGTAAGTACGATAGTGATTCTTGGGAACCTCGTGATAGTGTAAAAGGAGATATCGCTAGAATGCTATTTTACATGGCTGTTCGTTATGAAGGAGACAACGGCGAAATAGACTTAGAATTAAATGAAAAGGTGAATAACAATAAAGATCCATACATGGGTAAACTATCCGTTTTACTAAAATGGAATGAACAAGACCCGGTAGATGATTTAGAGCGAAAGCGTAATGAAGTGATTTTTACGAAATATCAACATAATCGTAATCCTTTTATTGATCATCCAGAATGGATAAATAAAATTTGGAATTAAAATATTTAAAGGTATTTTGCTTTGAGAGAAGGGATTGATCACTATGATCAATCCCTGTTTATATCTATACTAGAATAAGTGATTTTTATAGGATTGGAGAATAGAATAGATATTTTATTAAGTTAAGTATAATATGAGTCTTTTAATACGGTCCCCACTCAATATTCACGCCAACAATAAGAAAAATAAGTCCAATGATAAACCAAATGAATGCAAGTGGAGCCATGAAGCGAATCCATTTTCCATAAGAAATGCCGCTCGCTGCGAGAACGCCCATTAAAACACCGGAAGTTGGATTGAGGCAGTTCACTACACCTTCTCCAAGCATAACAGCCTGTACTGTAACTTGGCGTGTAATATGCATGAAATCGGCTAATGGAGCTAATATCGGAATGAAAATAACAGATTCTCCTGTCCCGGATGAAATGAGGAAATGTAATGCGGCACTACTTACATACATGCCGAGAACGCCAAATACAGGGCTATGTCCTTCGAGAGACTGTGCGAGTTGATTAACGATTGTATCAAGTAATTTGCCTTGTTCTAAAATGACTGAAATACAACGAGCCATTCCGACGATCAAAGCACCGTATATGAGATTTTGGCAGCCTGCTAGAAAAGTAGAAGCGATATCGTTTGCTTTCATACCACCTATTATTCCCGCTGTAATTGCTATGAATATAAAAGTAGCGGTCATTTCTGCGTCCGTCCAATGTAGACGAAAAGCGCCTATTAAAAATGCAATTATTGATAAAGCTGAAACGAGTAAAATTAATTTATGACGTATTGTCCAAGGAACTTCTGTTTTCTCTGTTTCTTTCTCACTTGAAAGAGCATTACTTGGAAACCAGTTATCTCCGAGTATGCTTCCTTTATTCGATTTTTTTAAGCGTTTTACATACCAATTAATATACAAAATGGTAGCAATTAAAAAAGAGATATAACTTGCCGTACGTAAACCAATTCCTGAAAACATCGGGAGTTCTGCGATTTTTTGTGAAATGCCTAAAGGTGAGGGAGATAAAATAGTAGCATTAAAACCAGCATAAGTGCCTAAATAAATAATTGCTACGCCGACGATAGCGTCCCATTTTAATGTGCGCGCAACGATGATGCCGATGGGGATAAAGCCGATAACTGAGTTAACGATAATGCCAGTCGTGCCGAGAATAGAAAAGAGTGCGGCGACAATGCAAATGAAAAGTAATTGCTGATTACGAAATTTGTTAATTACATGATAGATTAAACCGTCAAGAGCACCTGTTTTTTCAAGAATCGCAATAGCTCCACCTGTAAATAAAATTAAGAAGATGATCGGAGCAGCAAGTGTCATTCCTTTTTCAATAGCGGTAAAAAAAGAAACAAACCCTACCGGCGATTGTGGAACAGAATGATAACTTCCTGGTATTGTCGTTGTAACAGTACCGTTTGTAACTCTTTTAAATTCTCCAGCAGGAACGAAATATGTAGCAATGGCACAAAGTAAGGCGATAAAAAATAGTAGTACGTACGCGTCAGGCATTTTAAACTTTCGTTTACTCGGCTGTTTTTTTACCTCGGTCTGTAATTGCATAAAACCCCTCCTTTTTCACCTGGTTAATTTTTAATATTCTGAAATTTATCTGTGAAATAGATTATAATAAAGGTGGCTTCTTAAGGCAATAGTTTTTCTATCCTTTTTCTGCACATACAAATTGTTGCAACATTAGACAGGGAAACGAAAAAAATCCAAGAATATGTAATATAAAAGGAAAAGAAAAGAGGGAAAGAGATGTGGAAAACTACGGATCTATGTGATGAATTTGAAAAGGAATTACAAATATGTCGCCAGTCTTTTCGGTCTTTCGGGAAGAAAGAACAATTCTATGGAAAAATCGCAACGGTAAAAGTGAAGGATGATAATGTACTAGTAAAAGAGGGGTTACAAACACTGCCAGAAGGAACAGTATTAGTTGTTGATAGCGGAGCTTCTAAAAATTGCGCGTTACTCGGTGATAATTTAGCAGCTATTGCGGAAGAAAGAAATTTGGCGGGAATTATTGTAAATGGATATGTTCGTGATTCTAGTGAATTAAAAAATATTAATATTGGTATTTTAGCGTTAGGGACGATGCCAAATAGAAGTGTAAAAGAAGGAAAAGGAGAGCGAAATATTTCATTGCAGTTTGGTGAAGTCGAATGGAAACCGAATGAATATGTTTATGTAGATGAAGATGGAATTATAGTTAGTGATAAAAGCTTACATAGTGAGGGATGACTTCTAATAATGGAAGGCTATTAAGCTATTATTCTTAGAAAATAAATCCGATAAAGCATGGACAAAATTCTTTGTCAATAGTAAAATAATACAGAAAATCAAAATTTGTAGAATGTATAGGTTTATCGTATTTACGATAAAGTGAAATTTTAATCAGTGGGGATTTTGTTCATCCCACTGATTATTAGCCTTCACCAATCGGGCATTTACGGGCAGTTGATCCCTACCTAACTTCTTTGCTTTCGTTGAATTTGAGGTGGGGGTCTTACTGCTCGTTAATGCGGGTAGGAGGTGTTGTACATTTTTTTTCGACACTTACAAAAAGAGAGTGTCAACCGCATACCCTTAAAGGGTCTTTTTTTGTGTGAATGTTAGTAAAGGGAGGGAATTTTGGGATGGCAATGTTAAAGAAATGGCTGCTTACATCATTAATGGCAGTGGCACTTGTATTTGTTTCTTTTGCGAATACAGTACATATTACGTTTGCTGAAGGAAAGACAGCGAAACTTGCAATTATTGGTGAATCACAAAAAGGAATTATGTTATGTCCGAAAGAAGTTTCCATTGAAGATGGAGAAACAGCTTTTAGTTTGCTACAAAAAGTTATGGGTGACAAAGTAACATCTGAAAGTATGTCATTTGGAACGTATATAAAGGGCATCGATGGATTAATGGCCGGAGCAACGAGCGGTTGGTTGTATGATGTAAATGATAAATCTGCAGAAGTTGGGGCGGATAGTTATAAATTAGAGTCTGGGGATGTTGTTGCATTTCGTTACGTTGCAGACTGGAGCAATATGAGTCAACAAACGTTGCAACAAACGTTAGATAAATTTGGCACTTGTAAAACTGTAGAAGAGCCAAAACCAGAGGAACCGAAAACAGAAAAACCAGATGGTAAACCAGAGGAACCGAAAACAGAAAAACCAGATGGTAAACCAGAGGAACCGAAAACAGAAAAGCCAGATGATAAACCAGAAGAACCGAAAACAGAAAAGCCAGATGGTAAGCCAGAAGAACCGAAAACAGAAAAGCCAGATGGTAAACCAGAAGATAAAGTAACAGAACAACCAAAGCAAGAAAAAGTCGAAATTCCAGCAGCACAATTAAACGAAGCGATTTCTAAAACGTCAGAAAAGATGTTACAAGATGGAATTGGTAGTGATTGGGTTGCGATTGGACTTGCTCGTTCAGGTGTAAATGTTCCGCTTGAAACGAAAATAAACTATGTTAAGCCAGTAGCTGAAAAGGTTAAGAAGCGTTTAAATCGTTTTTCAGCAACAGATTTAGCTAGAACGATTATTATGATGAATGCAATGAATGTTGATCCTACAAAGGTAGAGGGACAAAATTTAGTGCAAAATTTATTTGAATCAGATAAAGTGAATTCTGTTACAGGATACGCATTTACATTACTTGCATTAGATACAAAGAAATATGAGATTCCGGCCGAAGCAAAATGGAATCGAGCTGCTTTAGTACAAGCACTTTTACAAGCGCAGCATACAGACGGTGGCTGGACATATGATAGTTCAAGTAGTAAAGAAAGTGCTAGTAACGTTGATGTAACAAGTATGGTATTAGCAGCATTAGCTCCTTATCAAGATCAAGCAGATGTAAAGCCAGCTATTCAAAAAGCTGTTGATTATTTATACAAGCAGCAGCTAGGTAATGGTGGTTTTGCCGCTGATGGACAAGAGAATTCTAATAGTACTGCACAAGCAATTATTGGACTATCGCTAGTTAAAGATGTAGATCACGATCGTCTTAATAAAGCAGTACAAAATTTAATGTCATACCAGCTTCCAAATGGTGAGTTCAAATGGTTATCAAGTGATCAAAAAGGTAGCGGAATGGCTACAGAGCAAGCATTTTTAGCGTTACTTCAGTTTAAAGATCTCGGGAAATCGATTTATGATTGGTCAAATGTAGTAGAGAATGAAATTGATACGAAACCAATTGTAGAGCCAGAGACAACTGTAGAAGAAAAAGAAGTTGTAGAACAGCCGAAACAACAAGAAGAGTTACAAAAACAACCAAAAGATGAAAATCTAAAAGTTGTTGTAGATAACGAACGAGTTAATAAAGAAACAAACAAGAATAAGAATCAATTACCACAAACAGGAGCATCTTCTCATAGTGCAGCAACACAAGTAGGTATGGGTGTATTATGTATCGCTTCTGCATATGTATTATGGAGACGTAAAGCAGCTTAACAAAAATTAGGAGCAATCATTTGCTCCTAATTTTATTATAAAAGTGAGGGCTAATAATGAGTGGGGATGAACAAAATCTCCACTCATTAAAGTTTCACTTTAATATGAAGGGTGAGGGACAGCATGAGTAAGATGAAATGGTTCATTTCTTTAGTTCTTTCATTGGGATTATTAGCCGGATGTGAAGAAACGGCTGTAAAACCTGAGAAGAAGGCAGAACCGAAGCAAGAAGAGCAAAAAGAAGTAGCGAAACAGGAAGAACAAAAAGATGTACCGAAACCGGAAGAGAAGCAAGCTGAACCGGAACAGAAACAACAAGAAGAGCAGAAAGATAAACAAGAACAAAAAGTAGAAGAGAAACCGAAAGAAGAAAAAGCGCAGGAACAACCTGAAGTAAAGAAAGAAGAGAAACCAAAGGAACAGCCTGCTGCAAATAAACAACCAGAGCAACAAAAAGTACAAGAAGAGAAACCCCAGCAACAGAAAGCGCCAGAAGTAAAAGAAGAAGCAAAGGTTGTTAATCAGCCGAAAGAAACACCAAAGCAGGAGCAAAAGGAAGATCCGAATAAAGAGGAGAAAACGATACCGACTCCGGCAGTACCAAATCCTGAACCACAAAAACCAGATCCAGTACCAGTACCGAAACCGCAATCGAAACAAGTTACTATCTCCGTAAAAGGTCATGAAGGATACTTATTAGGTGCGAAAAAGGTTGATGTACAAGAAGGCGACACAGTTTACAGTGTGCTAACGGGCACAGGATTAGAGATTGATGCAATGGGCTCTAAAGGTGATATTTATGTAAAAGGTATTAATGATTTATACGAGAAAGATATTACTGCTACTAGTGGCTGGAAATATCGTGTGAACGGTGCTTTTCCAAACTATAGTGCTGGTGTAGTTAAAGTAAAACCAGGCGATACAATCGAGTGGGTGTTTGTATTAAAATAGGAAAGGATCTTCGGTAAAGGACTATGAAAATAAGCTTTTCTTCTTTACATCCTTTTGTTAATTTTTTCTATTATATTGGGGTGATGATACTATGTATGATGTGTCTTCATCCTCTTTTTTTAATTGGAGCGATTATACTAATTGTAATCTTAAATATAGTACAGGGAAATGGTGAGAAAATCAGAAAGATGTTACCTAGTACTATCGTATTCTTTTTGATGGTTATTTTATTTAACTCTTTATTAACGCATAGAGGGGCGACTACGTTATTTTGGTTAGGAGATAGCCGGATTAAGCTTGAGGCCTGTATGTATGGACTTGTTATGGGTTTATTATTAGTTGCGATTATGTTTACGTTTGCTTCTTATAACGATATTATTTCGAGTCATAAATTTTTATATTTATTTTCAAGAATTTCACCGAAAGTAGCATTGTTAACGATGATTACAGTGAGGTTTGTTCCTTTGTTTATTAGGCGGTTAAAGAAAATTACACTCGTCCAAAAAACGAAAGGTGTGCAATTAGATTCAGGTTCAATCATTGAGCGTATAAAAAATGGAATGAAATTACTGCAAGTATTATTAATTTGTTCACTAGAAGATGCACTTCAAACGGCAGATTCTATGCAAGCTCGTGGGTTTGGTGTAACGAAGCGTACGACATATATTCGATATAGAATGGAAAGACGTGATTTGTATACGCTAAGTTATTTAGTTTTTCTATTAATAACTTCATTTATATTTAGTTATTATGGCGGAGGGAAATTGATTATTTATCCGAAAGTGGAATCAATACTGTTCCAGCAATACGATGGAATTATGTTTATAGTATTTATGATGTTTGTTAGTTTACCAATTATGATGGAAGGAAGGGAATGGATATGGTGGCGCATGCAGAAATGAAGAATTTATCATTTATATATACTGATGAAAATGAAGAAGCGTTACAGCATATTTCTCTTTCTGTTCAAAAAGGAGAATTTATAGTACTTGCTGGCGGTTCAGGTTCTGGGAAGACAACTTTATTAAAACATTTTAAAAAGGAGTTACTTCCAATTGGCACGCGTTCTGGACATACATATTATGATGGTGCTTTATTAGAAGAAGTACCAGATTTATTATCTGCCCAAGAAATTGGTATGGTATTTCAAAATCCAGAAAATCAGATCGTAATGGATACCGTTATTCAAGAATTAGCATTCTCTTTAGAAAATATCGGGCTACCATCACATATTATTCAACAAAGAATAGCGGAGCTCATTAGCTTTTTGGGATTTCAAGATTTATTACATCAATCTGTTCATACTTTATCTGGTGGTCAAAAACAACTTGTAAATTTAGCTGCGGTGTTAGTCATGCAGCCGAAACTATTATTACTGGATGAACCGACAGCACAACTAGATCCGATTGCTGCGAAAGAGTTTTTAGGATTATTAAAACGTATTAATGAAGAACTTGGAATTACGATTATTTTAAGTGAACATCGTTTAGATGAAGTTATACCGCTCGCAACACGCGTTGTTTGTATGGATAATGGCAGAATTATTTATGATGATATTCCTAAAAATGTGATAGCGAACATGTGGGAAGTAGAAAAGTTTCGTCCATTCATTCCGCAAATTCCAAGATTGTTTTTAGAGTGGAATGTGAAAGAGATTCCATTTACAGTGCGAGAAGCACAAATGAAAATGAATGATTTTTTAGCGATATCATATAGGAATGGGCAAGTAGAACAATGTGAAAAGCGAGATGTAATTTTAAGTGCAGAACATATATCTTTTCAATATGAAAAAAATAGTCCACTTATTTTACGAGATTTAACAGTGAACATCGAAAAGGGAAAATGGACAGCTCTAGTTGGGAAAAACGGAACAGGGAAGTCTACACTGTTAACGATTTTAGCAGGATTGCAAAAAGCTAGAAGAGGTAAGGTAAAGTGGAATGGAAAAGTGATACATAAAATTGATTCAAAAGAACGGTTTAAAAGTATAGGGTACGTATCGCAACATCCGTACTATCATTTTACTTTTGATACAGTATGGGAAGAGGTTTATGAGCGTGCGCGTGAATCATATGGTGAAGAGGGAAAAACAATAGCAGAAGAAATGTTGAAAAAGTTCTGGTTAGATTCACTTAAAGAGCGCCATCCGCATGATTGTAGCGGCGGAGAGCAACAATTACTCGCATTATGTACAACGTTATTATCAAAGCCAATTTTATTATTACTCGATGAGCCGACAAAGGGACTAGATCCATGGAAAAAGGAAAGAGTAGGAGAGCTATTTAAACAGTTGCAAAAAGAAGGTACAACAATTGTAATGGCAACGCATGATATTGAGTTTGCAGCGAAATACGTTGATCAGTGCATGATGTTATTTGACGGGAAAGTCATTATGAATGATGCACCGAAAGAGTTCTTTAGTGGTAACTTCTTTTATACAACATCTATTAATCGATTCATCCGTAGAGAGTTGCCATTTGCATTAACGTGGGAGGATGTGTACGAAGCGTGTCCAAACGATATGTTGCATTCATAATATTTATTTTTGCTGTTGTAATATGTACACTACTCTTTACGACTTTTATTATGGACGGGTATTACATGGTAAGTAGTTTGTTTTTATTAGCTGTCATTATGTTACCTTTCTATGTTCGTTTTGAAAGGAAGGCGTTTGTTTCACGTGAAATTGTTATCGTTGCTGTGTTAGCGGCGATTGCAGCGGTTAGCAGGGTACCATTTTCTATTTTACCAAGTGTACAACCGACTTCTTTTGTCATTATCGTTTCTGCAATTGTTTTTGGGAGTGAAACTGGCTTTATGATTGGGGCAACGGCGGTTATTGTATCTAATATTTTTTTAGGACAAGGTCCGTGGACGCCGTGGCAAATGTTCTCTTGGGGCATGATCGGGTTTATAGCTGGACTATTACGTAATACATTTTTAATGAAAAAACTGTGGGGAAGACTGTTGTACGGATTTGCCTTTGGATTTCTATTTGGCTGGATTATGAATTTTTGGGGTCTTCTTGGTTTTATACAGGAAGCAACGTGGGAAACAGTTATTGCTTACTATGTCGCAAGTTTTTACTTTGATCTGAGTCACGCGATATCGAATGTTATTTTCCTTCTGCTATTTAGTACGTCATGGATTACGATCCTCACAAGATTTAAAAAGAAATACGGTATATTAGATGAGCATAACGTGACATAGAAAAGCATACTCATATAAGGTAGGGTCGCGACTTACATATTCGTTTGCCTCTTTCATGCTTCTTACATATTGTAAGAAGCATTTTTTATTGTCAAAAAATAGATTCAATATATATCCGTTATTATATGAAATTATTTGTATAATAGTAGGTGAGAATTATTTTCAAGAGGGAGGTGTATAGTTAATGAAGTTAGTTATTCCGAAGCAACATGGAGCATGGGCGATGCTTGTCATACCATTTCTATTAAGTGTATTACTTGGTAAACCTACTTTTTATCATATCCCACTGTTTTTAGCCTGGTTCTTTATCTATCTAGCCACTTATCCATTTCTCATGTACATAAGGCAAAGACGAAAAAAAAAATTTCTACACGCTGCAATTGTTTATTTTATCATTGCATTTATATTTGGGATGATTTCTTTATTATATGAATGGCGAATTCTTTTATTCGCAGTATTAATGATTCCATTGTTTATTGTAAATATGTATTACGCTCGTCAAAAAAATGAACGAGCATTACTAAATGATGTTTGTGCGATTATAGTGTTTTGTATAGGTGGTTTAATCAGTTATTATTTCTCCGTGAAATTCATAGATAAAACAGCATTATTCATTGCGCTTATTTCATTTCTATATTTTTTAGGAAGTACGTTTTATGTAAAAACGATGATTCGTGAAAAAAATAATCCGAAGTATCGTTTTATATCTTGGGGATACCATATTGTATTAACGGTAATTGTATTTGCTATAAATCCATGGTGTTCACTCATATTTGTACCAAGTGTAATTCGGGCCATTATGTTGTACGGCAAAAAGATTTCTATATTAAAAGTAGGGATGTTAGAAATTGTTAATTCTGTATATTTTTTAATAATAACGGTAATAATGATGAAGTATGCCATTTGAAAAAACTTCCCATCTTTTGATGGGAAGTTTTCATTCTTGTTCTAAAATGTGAACGGTATAATCGCATCTTTGTAATGCTTGCTCTACAGCGTAAAGGGATTGTTCAATACGTGCGCGATTAAAGTCTTCTTCAACAGTCTGTAATGCATCTTCTAAACAATGTTTCGCTTCTTGTAAGGAATGAAAAGAATCTTGTACGTATCCACGAGCATTCTTTTTCAAAGTAGTAGCCTCCTTTTGTACATCTTTTTGTAGTATGAACAATAAAGAAGAAAATATAATTTTTTATATTTATTTGACAATTATAATAAAATTACGTATAGTTAAATTTAAAGTGAATATTTTCTTATCCAGAGAGGTGGAGGGACTGGCCCGATGAAACCCAGCAACCGCGATGCAGGTGCTAATTCCAGCAGAACATATTTGTTCTGGGAGATAAGACGAAGATATACGTAACTTCTTCTTATCGGAGAGGTTTTTTTGTTGCAAAAAAACCGATTACGAAAACATATAATAAGAAGAAAGGGGTTGCGAAGTACTGTGACACTCGAGAAATACGTAAAACTGCGTAGTACAGTTTATGAATATATGATAGAGCAAGATAAGCCAATATCATTGTTAGATATTCAAGAACATATCGTTTCGCATCATGAAGGAAAATTCACTAAAAAAATGTTACATCAATTTTATTTATCAAGACTATTAGATGAACTCAAACTGGATGGGAAAATTACTTTAGCTGATGATGAATATCGCTATGCTGAAAAAGGGGTATTTTATAAAGCGGGAAAAGGGAGCTAGGCTCTCTTTTTTTCTTGAAATAACAAAGTATGTAGCGTAAAAGACTGCTAAAGCAGCCTGATACAAGGGAATGGTGTTGAGTGTGTAGTGTCAAAGATTGAATGTGCCTGAAAGAGGCACTTCATATCGGCTGCAAATGAAAAGAGACACCTCCGCCGAATAGGTGTCAGTCGTTTTGTCACGTAGACTCGCTACTTGACAGTTATTAGAATAACATGCAGGATTTTGGAAGTCAAAAGGGAATTAGAGGAAGAGGTGTTGTTATGTACGCTTACTTATTAAAAGATATAATGAAATGGATTCCAAAGTACATTATAGATAGAGGATATGAATATTATGAAGAGGGACATGTAGAAGATGTTGAAATACACGACAAGAAAGTATCTGCGTTCGTTACTGGAAATGCAGGGAATTATGAAGTGATTATTGATCTTGAAGATTTTGCAGAAAGTAGCTGTGAGTGTCCTTATGAAAATTATTGTAAACATATGGCGGCAGTTGTGTATGAAATTCAAGGTGCTGGTGAGAGTACAGTTAAAGAGCAATTGAAAGGTCTAGAAAAAGAAGAGTTACTAACAGTATTAAATCGTTTGTTACAAAGTTCGAAAAATGTGCAAATTGTAGAGACGATGTTAAAGAAGGGGAAACTTTAACTAAAGAGGGAGTTGTTTTGTAGTGAACGTACTAATTATATATGCTCACCCTAATCCTTCAAGCTTTAATGGGGCAATTTTAGAGCATGTGCAAAAAGGACTTGAGGAAACAAATCACTCTGTTACGCTACTTGATTTATATAAAGAACAATTTGATCCAGTGCTTGTATTTAATGAAGAGAAGAAAAGACGTGATTTACTAAATGAAGAAGAGACGAAGCGATATAGAGAATTAGTGCAGAAAGCGGATATTCTTCTTTTCATATATCCGATATGGTGGTGGGGCATGCCTGCTATTTTAAAAGGATTTATCGATCGTATTTTTGTAGCTGGATTTGCTTATAAATATGAGGGGTCATTACCGAAAGGCTTATTTAAAGGAAAGAAAGCATGGGTTATTAATACGTTAGACTCACCGTTATGGTACGTGGCCCTATTATATCGATCAGCGGATTGGATTATGATGAAAAGAGGGGTTTTACGTTTTTGTGGTATTCGCGATATAAAACGTTCTGCTTTTCAATCTGTGAAAACGAGTAAACTAGAGAAGCGTGAAAAATGGCTGTTACAAATAGAAGAAGCGGCTCGTACATTATGAATGAAATCGATCGTATTATAAAGTGTTGCAATTGTGATGACGAACTTTTGCGTACGTATATTAATTGTTTAGTCCAATTGAAGAAATACAGCGAAACGTTTCAACAAATTCAAATACAATTAAGAAATGATTATTTAATAAGAGGGATTTGTGAAAGAGAAGTTGATGAGGTAATAAAGGGAAGTAAAGAATATGAAACGTACGTGCTCCCTAAAGTATTGCAGTGGAATTTCCTTAAGAACAATCCTCATATGATTGAAAAAGTATGTGAAGATTTGTTTACATATGAAGCATTAAATCATGCAGAGGTAGAGTGGAGGAAGGTAATAAGCTGTATAGATAATGAATGATTTATTATATAAAAAAGCTAGTATAAAACTAGCTTTTCGTTTAAATAAATAAGAAACATAGACTAATGATAAATCCTGCATATAGTAAGTTAACAACACAAAATCCCATAATATCACGCGCGCTTAAACCAGCTATCGCTAATGCCGGTAATGCCCAAAAAGGTTGAATTAAATTTGTCCAAGCATCGCCCCATGCAATTGCCATCGCTGTTTTCGCGGCAGGTACACCAAGTTCAGCACCAGCTGGAATCATAATTGGTGCTTGCACTGCCCATTGACCGCCTCCAGATGGAACGAAAATATTTACAATGCCAGCACTTAAAAATGTAAAGAGCGGGAATGTGGTTTCATTTGAAATACTAATAAAGAAAGTAGAAATAGCTCCTCCAAGCGAAAGACCTTCACTATTTACTCCAATCATCATCCCCATAATTCCAGCATAGAACGGAAACTGAAGTAAAATACCTGAAGCACTCTTAGTTGAGTCAGAGAAAGCGCGAATATATTGAATCGGAGTACGGTGGAAAATAAGACCGGCAATTAATAACATAAAAATAACGATATCAAGTGTAAGGTTAAAGCCTTTCGTACTAAAATAGTTAAAAATATAAATAAGACCTAATAATCCGATGCAAAGTGTAATAATCATACTATTTTCCATTTTTTCAGCGAACGTATTGTTCCCTACTTCTTGAGCGGCAGCTTCTTCATGGAATACGCTAGGATCTACAGTTATCGTATGTTTTTCATCTGGATGCATGGCCCGGTTAATGAGAGGCATCGTAACGAGAAAAATAATAACTGGCACGAGTGCGTATGGTGAGAATAACGTTTCTGTTATTGGAATCGCTTCTTTAATACTTCCAGCTGTCGTTTTAATTAACGTTTCGCCGCCAGTTGCTAACGTAAGAGGGATAGAAGCAGAAAGGCCTGCATGCCAAATGAGAAATCCAGAGTAGGAAGAAGCAATTGCTAACCTATAATCTAATCCTTCTAACTGTCTGGCCACTTCTTTTGCATATAAAACCGATACAACAATACCAAATCCCCAGTTTATGTATGCTCCTAGTAAACTTACGATTGAAATAGCAATAATACCTTGTCCATTTGTTTTCGGTAATTTCGCTGCTCTCGTTAATCCTTTTTTAATAAGAGGAGCGTTTGCTAATGCAGATCCTGTCACGAGTACAAGAGCCATTTGCATAGAAAAAGCGAGAAGTCCCCAAATTCCATTACCCCAGTGATTAATCATTTCTACAGGTGTTTGGCTCGTTGCAAACATACCGAAGAAGATAACGAAAACAGTTAATAAACATGATAAAATAAACGGTTCTGGTAAGAAACGCTGCACAAGGGCAACACATCCATTTGTAAATGAACGAAACAAAATAGCTCAACCTCCTTATGTATATTTATTACAATTATTCGAGGTTGATTGAGTAATATCCTTTAATATATGGAAAATTCAGATATTTAAAGTGATTGTCAATGAAGTATGGGTTATTTTTTCATTTAGATATATAAGGCCACTTAATCTTGTGTGTGGGACAATATTTTTATACAATTTTTAGAAATAATAGGATGACTTTTTATGGTTCTGGTACGAAAAATTCAAGACCCTTGCAAGTAATCTCTTAAGCCTGGACATATTGAAAGTATGACTCTAAAACAGGTGCGTGATAAGTATGGAAAAGGAAAATTTGTTTAAATGGAAGCATTATCAGTCTGAACTAATCTTATTAACAGTAAGATGGTATCTACGGTACAATTTGAGCTTCCGTAACCTGGTGCAAATGATGGAGGAAAGAGGGTTATCAATAGCTAACACACAGGAAAATGCGAATTTACAACACTAAGAAGTTTTAATCCATAAAAAAGTGCACCTCCGATTGTTAGACTGTGTCTAATAAACGAAGGTGCACTTCAAAGGAATCAACTTTTTTTATTGAACTAAAGCACCTGTTAGCTTAATAGCAAATGATTGCAACCGGCTATTTCTCCCACAGTTCGATCAATCGACCTTCAGGATCTTTAATCCAAATAAACTTTCCAAATTCACTAATCTCTTCTTTCTTTTCAAGAGGTACGCCAATTTGTTCAAGATGCTGAATAGTCTCGTTTAGATTATGTACTTGGAAATTTAACATCACTTGTTGTTCTGTAGGAAAATAACTATCATTCTCGGCAAAGAAAGAAAAGATAGTCTCAGTTCCTAATTCGGGTTTAATCACAGTCCCGTTCCAATTTTCTATTTCAATCTTCAACACTTCACTGTACCATTTTTTTATAACATCAAGATTTTTAGTTCTCCAAAATATTCCTCCGAAACCTTTTATCATTGTATTTAACTCCTGTCTGTCTTTTAATTTTTAATGTGACGTAGTATGTATTTAATATATCAAAACAAAACAGGAATAGTAAGGGAAATCAGCAACTTATGAACAGTAAACATAATTGCAGGTATTGTAGCATTTACCACATTAATGATACCGACATTATTCTTCTAATAGTGTGGGGAAAATAGGGGGAACTGTTCCTGAGAAAATGAATGAAGGAATGATAAAAGCCCGTACATTAAGTAAGAGTAATGTGCGGGCTTTTAAGTATAGTATTACGAAGTTTCGCTAATTTTAGTCTCTGTATGAGTGTTATTAGCAATTCTTTTCTTAATCTTAAAGTGATAGTAGGTGTAGCAAAAAATGATAAATGGTACAGTGCAATAGATTCCTAGTCTTTGACTTGGGATAAAGATAAGACTTATTAATATAATGCCATACAATCCAAAACCAAGAATTGGTACAAGAGGATAAAGTGGAGTTTTAAATTTTAAGTTTTCTAATTTTCCACCGTCGGCTAAATAATGTTTACGGAAAAAGAATTGAGAAACACAAATTGACATCCAAACAATAATTGTAATGACTCCAGAAATTGAAATGAGCCATAAGTAAACAGTTTCAGCAGCTACAACGCTTGTCAAAAGAGAAAAAGCAGAAATAGCTATCGTTAAGATTAAAGCGTTTAAAGGTATTCCTTGTGATGATAATTTCTTTAAAAAGGCTGGAGCCATATCATTTTTTGATAATGACCAAAGCATTCGAGTTGCAGCGTACAGTCCTGAGTTTGCGACAGAAAGAACAGCAGTAAGAATAATAAAGTTCATAATATCAGCTGCATATGGAATACCTATATTATCAAATACAGCAACAAACGGACTCTTTGTTAATCCTGCCTCTTCCCAAGGAATTAAAGCCACGAGAACAAAGATTGCTAAGACGAAGAAGAACATCGTGCGCCATATTATATTTCTAATAGAACGAGGTAAAGTCTTTGCTGGATCTTCACTTTCACCTGCTGCGATTCCAACAAGTTCTGTACCTTGGAAGGAATAATTGACTGTAACCATTGTTAATAAGATAGCGGCAAGTCCATTTGGGAATAAACCACCATGATTTACGAAATTTGAAAGAAGCGGAGCGGGTTCGTTTCCTTTTAAATCAATAAAGCCGAACATAGCGGCGCCGCCAAGAATAATGAAAGCAATAATGGCAGATACTTTTATACTTGAGAACCAAAATTCTGTTTCTGCATAACTACGAGCGGATAATGCGTTAATAGTGAATATTGTAACACCAAATATTAAACACCAAACCCAGACAGGAATATCAGGAAACCATCGCTGCATTGTAATACCAGCAGTGGTAAATTCAAGACCAGTCGTATTCGCCCAGCTTAGCCAATACAACCATCCGATGGTAAACCCAGTTGCGGGATTGATGAACTTAGTGGCATATTCCTGGAAGGAACCTGAAACTGGCATTGCTACAGCAAGCTCACCAAGACATAGCATAACGAGATACATTAATAATCCACCGGCCATAAAGGCAAGTACGGATCCACCAGGTCCAGCTTGACTTATAATAAAACCAGATCCGTTAAATAACCCCGTTCCAATCACACCACCGAGTGCAATCATGAATAAATGTCTACCTTTCATCGTGCGCTTTAATTCATTGTTTGTATTGTTTACTTGCGTCATTGTTTTCCTCACTTTCATAATTGGTAGTATGAAAATTGATGTTTTTCCGTATTATGGAATGTATTCCGTGATGTGAAATCTTGTTCTAATTTTCAGATAATTAAAAAGAAAAGTCAATATTTTTTTGTTTGCGTTTTCATTTTTTGATAGTGTTATACCTCTATTTTTAGAAAATTAAATAAATTAATTGATTTCAGTTTGAATTTTTGATAAATTGATAGGTAATTAGGCTAAACATACTACAAGTAAAGTTGAGGCGAGTTATGGTACAGTCCATTGATCGAGCGATAGGTATTATTAAGTTACTGAATTCTACAAATGAAAAAGAGTATTGGGCTATTTCTGATATAGCTGATAGAACACATCTCCCGGTTAGTACAGTACATAGGTTACTGAACTCTTTAATGGAGCATGGATTAGTTACGCAAATTTCAGAAACAAAACAGTACAAGATTGGACCAATGTGGATGGAAATAGGATTACGTCAATTGGAGAAGGTAGACTACAGATCTGTTGCAAGAGAAGTGATGAAGCGTTTGGCCTCTGAAGTTGAAGAAAGTGTTTATTTGAACATTCCAAATGGAACACATTCTATTATCATTGAAAGAATTGATAGCCCTTTAAAAATTCGAGTTATCGATAACTTAGGGGAGCAGATTCCACTTTCGATTGGAGCCGCAAATAAAACGATGCTTGCCAATATGAACACGAATGAAATGGAACACATTGTAGAACATTTACTTTCTTCTTTACCAGAACTAAAGCAAATTCTTTTCGATCAAATAAAGCAGATAAGAAATGAAGGATATGCTGTGAGTTATGGTGAAAAAACAGAGGGGACAGCTTCAGTAGCTGCACCTATTATAGGATTTAATCATAAAGTAGTAGGAGCATTAAGTGTTGGGTTAATTAGTCATCGGATTAATGATGATCGACTATCTTTTCTTATTAGTAAGGTAAAACAAGCAGCTCATGAAATATCAGTAAAAATCGGCAGTACATCAGAATTATAATTTTGATTGCTGTCGTCATTTTTTATTCATATATTGGAAATGAATTTCATAATGCGGAAAAATAGGGGGATTTATATGTCAAAGTGGCAATCTAAAGAACAATTGGTTCAATTATTAAGCAATCTTGTTGAAATTCCTAGTATTACAGGTTCAGAAGCTGAAGTTATATTGCCAGACTTTGTTGTAGAACAATTATCTGACTTACAGTATTTCAAACAAAATCCGCATCATTTACAAAAAAATCCGACGGGGGATGGACGATATTTTGTTACAGCTCTAGTAAAGAAAAGTGATAGTACGAAAAATACTGTAATTCTTGTTAGTCACTTTGATGTTGTAGATGTACAAGATTACGGAGTGTGGAAAGAAGATGCATTTAACCCTAAAAAGTTAACATCTATGTTTTATTCTCATAAAGATGAGCTACCAGATCATGTACGTGAAGATATTGAACAAGGAGATTGGCTATTTGGTAGAGGAACGATGGATATGAAATGTGGTCTAGCTTTACAAATGGCCATGGTTGAGCAAGCTTGTGAAGGAAGATTTGATGGGAATGTTCTTTTATTGGCTGTTCCAGATGAAGAAGTGAACTCTGTAGGGATGAGGGCTGCTGTTCCAAGATTATTAGACTTAGCAAAAGAACATGACTTAGAGTATAAAACGGTCCTAAATTCAGAGCCTATGTTTTCAAGACATCCTGGTGACCAAAATAAGTATATTTATACTGGTTCTATTGGTAAGGTGTTACCTGGTTTCCTTTGCTATGGAAAAGAGACACATGTAGGCGAACCTTTTGCAGGGTTAAATGGGAGCTATATGGCTGCATTATTAACAGCTGAATTAGAGTTGAATACGGACCTTTGTGATATTGTAGATGGTGAAGCGAGTCCTCCACCAACTAACTTGCTGCAAAGAGACTTAAAGGAGGATTATTCTGTACAAATTCCTCATCGTGCAGTCACATTATTTAATTTGTTTTTACTTGAAAAAACGATGACAGATGTAGTTTCATTGTTACGCCAAAAAGTAACGAAAGTAGCAGAGAAAATCGAAGAATCGTATGAGGAGCGAGCGTATCATTTTTCTAAGTATAATCCGTTCATACCGCCGAATCTTAAAGTAAATGTATTAACGTATGAAGAGCTTATCGCTTATGCAATTGAACAACATGGAAGAGAAAAAATAGATGAAATTCAATCCAATATTATAAAAAATAGAGAAGATAAAGATGATCGTGCAGTAACTATTGATTTAGTAGACAAATTATCTATCTTATGTAAAGAAAAGGCTCCAATGATTGTACTTTTCTTTGCGCCGCCATACTATCCAGCTGTGAGTTCACGCAACAATCCTTTCATTAAAGAGGTAGTTGTAGAAATGGAAAAGTATGCCCACTATAATCATAGCATTACATTTGAAAACCAAAATTATTTTGGAGGAATTTCAGATTTAAGCTATGTGGGCTTACAAAACCCATTGGATTCAATGAGTTCTCTTGTAGACAATATGCCATTATGGGATAAAGGTTATTCGATTCCACTAGAGGAATTAGAAGAGTTTGACGTTCCAGTATTAAATATGGGGCCAGTAGGAAAAGATGCACATCAATGGACGGAGCGTCTGGACGTAAATTACGCATTTGAAACGTTATTAGATATGTTACCTATATGTATTGAAAAACTACTTGTTTCTAATAAAGTTACACAGTCATAGTGTTTGCATAAGAGCGAGAAAAGGACCGTAGTGATACGGTCTTTTTTGCTTAATAATTAGTGTGAATCCTTAGCTTTATGACAATGTGACGGTACCTCATTTATTAATGTTACTCGATAAGTAGAGAAAGGGGAGAAAATTATGATGTCAGAAGTTTCTTTTCCTTTTTTATATTAATTATTTAACATAAAAAGCTTTAGGACTTTGCAGAGCTTTTTCTACCTCTTCTTGTGTGAGAATAGGGTTAGGAATTGCTGGTACTATAGGAAGCATTAAATCATTTTCTTCGTTACTATGACCTGTAGGATCATTTGGACAACAAGGTGCTGTGCTTTCTATATTGTTCCCTACTATTCTAGCAAATAGTGCATGTCCGATTTCATGAGCAAGTAACAAATGATCTGCTTCATCAGTGACAACAATATTAGCTTGGGAATCAGTTGTTTCACCATTCTGAACAATCGGTACATACGAAGTGCACCCAGTACTTTCTCCATCTGCTAATCTATTTCCTCGGGCAAAAAATAAACCAATCCATTCGTTAACTTCTTGAGTATATGGGAGTAAATCTTTTAAAATATCTGGATTAAAACAGTCAATTTTATCTGCGGAATACTCTTCATTGGTATAGGCAAATCAATAGTCTTGAGCTCCTATAAATATTTGAGCAAGTCTATCATTACTACTATTAGCATTTGGGGAAACAAATATATTTAAGCCTACATAATATGCCATTTACTTATCTCCTTAAAATAGATTCGCAGTAAACTATTTAGAGAGAGTAGATATGGCTTGTACACTTTTTGTAACGGTATTTGCTGAGTTTTTGTATAATATAATTATGTGAAGTTAACATAACTTATTGTATCAATAATATATATTTGCGTAGAATATCCATTTTAAGGTTTTGAAGTACCCCCCTAAATGAAAATTTTATTTCTCTAAAGTTAGTTACTTAGTGAAGTTTGCTCATTTTTTCGTATTAGGGAAGAAGGTACTTCTTAACTTGTGATGGGTATGGGGGGACCCTTTTAGCAAAACCGGAGTGGAAATGATGAGTATAAATAGTTTTGTGAGATTGATAAAGGACGAATTATTAAAAGAGGTAAGCATAAGAAGTGAGGATGAATTCGAGCCTATAGTAGTTAAAGATATTCCTAGACTTTGGAAGTGTTTAGGGACAGGTAATTATGCCGCAGTATTTATGCACAAAGAATACAAAGATTGGGTAGTGAAAGTTTACGCGCGAGAAGGAGAAGGAATTGAAAAAGAGTCAGAAGTATACCGAAGAATCGGAAATCATCCTTCTTATTCGAAGCTTATGCATAAAGGAGAAAATTTCATAGTATTGAAACGTTTAAAAGAAATTACCTTATACGATGCTATCCATAAGGGGATTAAAATTCCTAAGCAGGTAATCCTTGATATCAATGAAGCTATAGAGTATGCAAGGGAGAAAGGATTAACTCCTTGTGATGTTCACGGAAAAAATGTGATGATGGAAAACGGAAGGGGATATGTAGTCGATGTATCTGATTTCTTAAAAACAAAAGAAGATAGTAAGTGGAGAGACTTAGAAAAGGCATATTTCACCTTTTACTTGCCTTTCATTTATAAATTGCCTTTCCCTGTTAAAATACCGTATTTCATGTTAAACATTGTTAGACGTTCATATAGAAAATATAAGAAGCTTACAAAGAAATTCAA
Source organism: Bacillus sp. FSL R12-0074 (assembly GCF_038005725.1). Classification (NCBI taxonomy): domain Bacteria; kingdom Bacillati; phylum Bacillota; class Bacilli; order Caryophanales; family Bacillaceae; genus Bacillus; species Bacillus sp. FSL R12-0074. Next base: position 3,248,607 of record NZ_JBBOTR010000001.1, on the reverse strand, counting down.
ATTGTAAATGGACCACATACTTATCTTTAGGTTAGCTAAGTGAACCACTAGTAAACAAAAGGACCGTACATTTTAGATAGGTCTAATATGTACGGTCCTAATTTTATAACTTCATGAAGTAATTTATTTATAAAATTATTGTAACAATAGAATATACCATTTCAGTACATTTCATTTTAAATATATTGATGTACTATAGTTCTAAACAAATCACAATAATGGATTAGAAGGGGAATAAACAATGTACACAGACTCAATTGAGTATTAAAATTTCAATCTAATTTACCTTTGCATAGATGCAGGTATCAGTTAGTTTTTTACCGTCAGCTGAAAGATCTTCATTACGTAATATCCCTTCAAGCTCAAAACCTAGTTTTTCAGGGATCGTACGACTTTTAGTGTTAGTAGATTCACAGCGTATTTCAATTCTTCTAAATTTGAGTAACTGAAATCCAAGGTTTGTTAACTCACTTACTACCTCTGTCATATATCCATTGCCACTAAATTGCGTATTAATCCAGTATCCAATTTCACATTTAGAAATTTTCCAATTAATTCCGTGAAGGCTAGCAGTTCCAATAAAATCATTAGTATCCTTATGATAGATAAGATAGCGAAAGCTTTCTCTTTTCAAAAAATCTATATGGGCATTTCTCAGGAGAATTTCCGTTTCTTCAACAGTAGGAATTGACTGAAATAAAAGCAACCATTGTTTTAACTCATTAATTGAATCCTTAATAGCTTGGTGTACGACATTCCCATCACCAGCTTGAAGTGGTGCTCGAAGAATTAGTCTGTCTGTTTCTATTTGTAACGGAACATCTAATAAAATAGAATTCATATCATTTCTCCTCTCGAAAACTTTAAATTATGACAGAATGAAACTTATATAATAAAAAAACTTTCACCCAAAAGAAATAATTCTTGAGGATGAGAGTTGCAATTTCGTGGTACCACCTCAGTTTGTTGATATGTCACTATATCAACTTCTTCGGTTACGTTATTATGATAAATAAATTAAAAAACACCCTATCTCACTAACAGGAGATCCCGTCAAAGCATCACTATAAGTTATTATAGAACCGTGCGAAGCTCCTAGTCTTTCTTCATTAAGAACTTGATATACAGCAAAGCTTATCTCCCATAAAGGGACCTCCCAAAAAGTAGTAAACAATAAATATATATTCAATTAATCACTTAGAAATCCCTTTTCACATATTGAAAACTAAACTGCCAGTTGGTACAAAAAATGGCTACCGAAGCAGCCTTAGGTTGTTTAACTAATGCATGCGTTAGTTGAATAAGGAATTATTATTTTTCATCTATCAGATTCCAACTTTTGTCTTTTGCATAATGGGGTAGCACCACATTCCTATCAACTTAAGAAAAGTTAACACCCCACAAACAAAAAAATGAGCTGACTTCTCAAAAAAATTAACTGTAGAGAAAGAAAATTTTCATTTAGGGGGTACTTCAAAACCTTAGTTTGATGGGCTTTTTTCTTTTTTCTAAAGATCCAGTGTAAGTTCTTTAAATATTTTCATACCAGATAAACCCTATTGGGTTTTAATTTTTTGGATTACGCTACATGCTTGTGAGGCATAGAAAGGTTATATACGACGCCTAAGATATCAAAGACGGTTTTCTTCTCATACCTATGGGATTTTCGTCCGTTTTTCTGTAAGAGATCAAACAGACGAAACAATATCTTTGTTAATTCTTTGGTGTCTTTTTGTAGAGATTCATAAATAAGTAGAAAATAATCTTTTATGATATAAATCGCTTTATATTCGCTTAATTCTCGTTTCTTCTTGATGAGAATTAATTGGCACATTTGAGACACAAAAGCTATTTTGAACGTAAGGGATTTGTAAGGAATAGGTAAGGAAAAAGAGATTTTCATTTTGTATGATGAAAATATAAAGAAGCATGAAAGGAGGAACAGATATAACTTATATATGAAAAACAAACCAGTTAATAAGAGTGTTTCATGGAAAAGAAATAATTTCTGAGGTTAACATACATGCAAAAAGAGGGATTTACCGTTTATTAGGACAGAATGGAGCTTGTAAAAATAATCATTATGAAGATGATTACGAATTCAATGTTGACTTTTTGTCATCGGTAGAGATGATAGCTGTGTGGTGAGTATGAAATATCAAGCAACCACCTATACAATATGAATAGAGGAGAGGAATGCCTTATGAAAACACGTAGTCAAATTACATTTGCAAGTCTTGCCCTTTTAATAGCTGGAAGTTCCCTGTTATATACAACGCCAGCCTCAATTGTAAAAGCAGAGCCCACTCAAAATGTATCTAGTTCGTTACAAACAAGCACTCAACGAGATCGTACTTCCGTCAAGCAAGCAATGCGGGATACATTGCAACTTGGATACCCGGGGATACTTGCTAAAACTTCTGAGGGTGGAAAAACGTGGAGTTATGCCGCTGGGATAGCGGATCTGAGAACCAAGAAACCAATGAAAACAGATTTTCGCTTTCGCATTGGCAGCGTGACGAAGACGTTCACGGCAACGGTTGTACTTCAATTAGTCGGAGAGAACCGCTTGAATCTAGACGACTACATCGAAAAATGGTTGCCTGGTGTCATTCAAGGAAACGGATATGATGGTAACCAGATTACTATCCGGCAGATATTGAACCATACAAGTGGTATCGCTGAATACTCAAGGTCAAAAGACGCTGACTTTACGGATACAAAAAAATCGTATACGGCTGAAGAGTTAGTGAAGATGGGGATTTCTCTGCCCCCAGACTTTGCCCCAGGAAAGGGCTGGTCTTATTCAAACACAGGATACGTATTACTAGGTATTCTTATTGAAAAAGTAACCGGAAACAGCTATGCGGAAGAGATTGAAAGTCGGATTATTGAACCGCTTGAATTGTCGAATACATTCCTACCTGGCAATTCAAGCGTTATTCCAGGCACCAAGCATGCCCGTGGATATGTCCAACCAGACGGAGTAAGTGAGCTAAAAGACGTTACTTATTATAACCCAAGTGCAGGTAGCTCAGCTGGAGATATGATTTCTACTGCTGACGACTTAAACAAATTCTTCTCTTACTTGCTCGGGGGTAAATTACTGAAAGAACAGCAACTAAAACAAATGCTTACTACAGTTCCTACAGGAAAAGAAGGAATCGATGGATATGGTCTTGGAATCTATGAAACTAAGCTTCCAAACGATGTCTCGATATGGGGACACACAGGTGGCGTTCTAGGGTTTACTACTCTTGTTGGAGGTAAACTTGGAGGCAAGCATACGTTGGTCGTCAATTGGAATAGTTTGGGTAGAGCTGACAGTCCTAATCCTTTTAAAAATATTTTACTTGCTGAATTTGGTAAGTAGGTAAAAAAGGAAAACGGATAAATTTTGTCATATTTTTTTATAGTTAAACAAATAAGTGATGAATTCGATTACTTATCTAAGGAGGCAATTCTCTCATGAAAAATAAACTATCTGGGGTGTTAGCCGCTACATTAGCGCTAACGATGATCCTACCAACAGGGGCGATAGCATCTTCAAGCAGTAAGACTCCGGTTGTAGCTAACCAAGAAGTTGCTAACCAAGAACTGGAGAAGATTGCGGCAGAGAAGGCTGCGCTACTCACGAAGTCCTATGGGACGACTAGCGTGCAGTATGCGCTAATTGATAATGGTAAACTTATTTTGTCGGGTCAGACAGGCAAGAACGATATGGAAGGAAAACAGCGGCTGAACAAAGATACTCTATATGGGATTGGTTCAGTCAGTAAAATGTATGCAACAGCGGCTGTAATGAAATTGGTCGACGAAGGAAAAGTCGATTTGGATGCTCCTGTCGTCCACTATGTTCCTGATTTCAAGATGAAAGACGAGCGGTACAAACGCATTACGCCACGTATGCTGTTAAACCACTCCTCCGGCTTGCAAGGTTCCACGTTAAGTAATGCATTTTTATTTAACGATAATGATACCTATGCCCATGATGTCTTGATGCGGCAATTGTCCAACCAAAGCTTGAAGGCGGATCCTGGCGCGTTCTCGGTATACTGCAACGACGGCTTTACGCTGGCCGAGATTTTGGTGGAAAGAGTCAGCGGTATGAGCTTTACCGAATTTATACATCAACGGTTTACAGAACCCTTACAGCTGAATCATACGAAAACGCCGCAGGACAAATGGGAAGACGATAAGCGGGCTGGACTCTATTTTCCGGCGTACCAAGGGAAGCTTCCCATTGAATCGGTGAATGTGATTGGTTCGGGAGGGATCTCTTCCACGGCAGAAGATATGGTACGATTCTCACAATTATTTATGGGACAGGGAAAAGGGATCCTCTCTGATAAGGCAGTCAAGGCGATGGAGCAAGAGGAATATAAAAAAGGAATGTGGCCGGGGGATGGAGGTAATATTTTTAACTATGGTCTTGGCTGGGATAGTGTGAAACTATACCCATTCAGTGAATATGGGATAAAAAGCATGGCTAAGGGCGGCGATACAACACTGCAACATGCTATACTGGTCGTGCTTCCGGAACAGAAGATGGCAGTGGCTGTGTTGTCATCCGGCGGCCAAAGCTCTACAAATCAACTACTGGCAACTGAATTACTGCTCGCCGCGCTTAAAGAGAAGGGCACAATTAAGGACATCAAGCCAAAAAAATCCTTTGGCAAGCCGGTCAAGGCCAAGATGCCTCAAGACGTGACGAAGAAAGCGGGCTTTTACGGCAATAGCGAAAGTCATTTCAAAATAGAAATTACGAAGAATGGAGAACTGTTCTTACCATCTAATCGAGAAGAAAAATATGTATATACTGCGAATGGAAGCTTTATTAATGAGAAGGGTACTTCCAAGCTCAACTTCGTCACTGAGAAGAATGGAAGAACTTATTTGAAGGAGAGCACATATAAATCGACGCCAGGCTTAGGGCAAAATGTGATGACTCACTATTTAGCCGAGAAACTAGAAGACAACGTGCTATCGAAGAAAACCGCTGCCGCATGGGCGAAGCGGGAAGGCGTCAAGTTCTATCTCGTGAACGAGAAATTTAGTTCTATTGAATATCTCGTTCAACCGAAACTTATTACCACACAAATTACTCGCAAGGAAGGCCTGGAGGGCTATTGGGACGGCAGAAAAATTACAGGTCCGAACACCGCGGCGCATCAGCTCCAGATCCCCGTGATGAATGGCCGTGATACGACGGAAACTCATTTCTATACAGAAGGCGGCAGTGAATATATGGAGATGGCCGGATTGTTATACGTAAGTGGATCCAACGTAAAACCGCTTGATGCAGGCCAATCATCCAAAGTTACGCTACAAGCAAATGGGCATGCGAAATGGTTTACGATCCCACAAGCGACAGCAGGGAAAACGATGAGCGTGACGTTGTCATCGAAGAGTTCATTCGCGGTGTATGATGAGAAGGGAGTATGCGTCAATTTTACCGTTGTGAGCGGCAATAACAAAGTAAAACTGCCGAAAAACGGATCGGTTGTATTTGCTGGCGCGCCGAACTCGGAATTTGCAATCACGTTGAACTAGCTACAATTCAAGATGGACTTCAACAAAACCAGTACGACACAGAAAAGGTGTTTTGCTGGTTTTGTTTGTATTTACGCATTATCTTTACGAAGAGGCTTTCCACGAATAATATCACGCTCAAACTCTGCAAGAACAGCTATCATACCAACTTTTTAGCTGTTAAGAAACTTTGCAACAGAACCAGACATGTACTCCTTCATCACTAAAAACAGCCAGTTTTGATTTTAAATTTTTTTATTTATTGACTATGAAGTAACCACATAGTTTATAGTATGAATATTATTCCTTACTATTTGGAAAGCATTAGTAGATGCAAGAAAGAGGGGAGTCCGTGTCAAAATTCTGTTCTCACCTCATTCGGATGCACTGTTAGTTAAAGAAGCAGCGTATCCATATATCCGAAAAGCATTAAAACAGGGAATAGAAGTATATGGTTATAAAAAGGGAGTGTTACACGGTAAAGTATTTTTGATTGACGAAAAAGTATTGATGGTTGGGACCGTGAATTTTGATTCGCGCTCGTTTCATTTAAATGAAGAAATGAACTGTTATATCCAAGACCCTGTCTATATTTCGAAAATAAAGCCAGTCATTACTGCAGACTTACAAAATTCAAAGAGGGTAACATCCTCTGACGTCAATCAATTATCTATAAAAGAAAAAATGAAAGAAAAGGTTGCAAAAATGTTTGAGTATTATTTGTAAAAACAAAGAATTTTTATATTAAGGAATAGTAAAATGATAGGGGTCTCGCCACATGCCTATCAAGTTAAGATTTTGAAGTTCCTCTTAAACGAAAATTTTGTGTTTTTTATAGATACAAAGTTCATTTTTATCGTTTTTGGGCAATCTGTTCTGTTAGGTTGATGGATATTTAATAAATTTCGACTTAAAAACAATTGATTTTAACAACGTTAGGAGTGTTTCATGCAGCACAATGTCATTTGTGTTGTATTGCAAGAAGAAAAATTACATTAAAAAAGAGCCAGAATTCATCCTGTTAAGAGTAAATCGACTTTTAATATTTAAAAGGATGGAAAAAAGAAACACAGAGGTGAAAAACCTCTGTGTTTCTTTTTGATTAATATATTTACTGAACTTTCCGGTACAGATACTCCTTCTATCCTATTATAGAAGCTATTTTGAACGTAAGTAATTTGTAAGAAATGGGTAAGAAAAAAGAGATTTTCATTGTGTATGATAAAAATATAAAGAGGCGTGAAAGGCGGAACAGATATGACTTATATATGAAAAACAAACCAGTAACAAGAGTGTTTCAAGGAAAAGAAGTAATTTTTGGGGTTAACATATATGTGGGAAAAGAGGGGTTTACCTAGGACAGAATGGTGTTTGTAAAAATAATAATTATGAAGATGATTACGAATTCAATGTTGACTTTTTGTCATCGGTAGAGATGATAGCTGTGTGGTGAGTACGAAACAGCAAGCAACCACCTATACAATATGAATAGAGGAGAGGAACGCCTTATGAAAACACGTAGCCAAATTAAATTTGCAAGTCTTGCCCTTTTAATAGCTGGAAGTGCCCTGTTATACACAACGCCAACTTCAATTGTAAAAGCAGAGCCCACTCAAAATGTATCTAGTTCGTTACAAACAAGCACTCAAAGAGATCGTACTTCCGTCAAGCAAGCAATGCGGGATACATTGCAACTTGGATACCCGGGGATACTTGCTAAAACTTCCGAGGGTGGAAAAACGTGGGGTTATGCCGCTGGGGTAGCGGATCTGAGTAGCAAGCAACCAATGAAAACAGATTTTCGCTTTCGCATTGGCAGTGTGACGAAGACGTTCACGGCAACGGTTTTACTTCAATTAGCTGGAGAGAACCGCCTGAATCTAGACGACTCCATCGAAAAATGGTTGCCTGGTGTCATTCAAGGAAATGGATATGATGCTAAACAGATTACTATCCGTCAGATGTTGAACCATACAAGTGGTATCGCTGAATACTCAAGGTCAAAAGAAGCTGATTTTACGCATACAAAAAGATTGTATACCGCTGAAGAGCTAGTGAAGATTGGACTTTCGATGCCCCCAGACTTTGCCCCAGGAAAGGGCTGGTCTTATTCAAACACAGGATACGTATTACTGGGTATCCTTATTGAAAAAGTAACCGGAAACAGTTATGCGGAAGAGATTGAAAATCGGATTATTGAACCGCTTGAATTGTCGAATACATTCCTACCTGGCAATTCAAGCGTTATTCCAGGCACTAAGCATGCCCGTGGATATGTCCAACCAGACGGAGCAAGTGAGCTAAAAGACGTTACTTATTTTAATCCAAGTATAGGTAGCTCGGCTGGAGATATGATTTCTACTGCTGACGACTTAAACAAATTCTTTTCTTACTTGCTCGGTGGCAAATTAATGAAAGAACAGCAACTAAAACAAATGCTTACTACAGTTCCTACAGGAAGAGCTGAAATCGGGAGATACGGTCTTGGAATCTATGAAACTAAGCTTCCAAACGGTGTCCCGATATGGGGACACACAGGTGGTATTCCAGGATTTAGTACTTTTGCTGGAGGTATACTTGGAGGTAAGCATACGTTGGCCGTCAGTTTGAACAGTATGGGTAGAGCTAACAGTCCTGATCCTTTTAAAAATATTTTACTTGCTGAATTTGGTAAGTAGGTAAAAAGGAAAAATTTTTTTCATAGTTTTCATAGTTAAAAATATACTTTTCTAGTTCAAAAGCCCCAACTTATTTTTAAAAAAATTTGGGGCTTTTTTTGTTTTGGTGGCGTTTATTCTTCTTAAATTGATAGATATGTATGGTGACTCCTATATGTAGTATTGCATATAAGAATGTGTTGATGAGAATGAAAGCGCTTAACATAATAGAAACATAAAGATAAATCACATCTTAGCAACAACAAAAGAGGAGGAAATAATATGGAAATCGCAATGGCAGTTTTGAAATTTTTAGGTGGAGTAATTCCATTAGTTCAAGAACTTTTAAAAGTATTTATGTAAGTTTATTATTCGGCAATTATTTATAAATAATTATCATACCTTAATACGAAAAACAGAAGGGGATATTTTTTGAAAATTAAGAAAAACAACAAAGGAATAAAATTTCTAACATGTTTATTAGTTAGTTTATGCACTATTAATTATTCATCTATTTCCTTCGCGGAAACACAAACAGGTAATGCAAATGATGCAACAAAAAATGCTAGTGGCATTGATACTGGCATAGCAAGTTTAAAGTATGATAGTAGAGATATTTTAGCAGTAAATGGTGATAGAGTAGAGAGTTTTGTTCCGAAAGAAAGTATCAATTCAAATGGTAAATTTGTAGTAGTTGACCGTGAGAAAAAATCACTTACAACTTCACCAGTCGATATTTCGATTATTGATTCTGTGGCTAATCGTACTTATCCAGGAGCCGTACAACTTGCAAATAAAGCTTTTGCAGATAATCAACCTAGTTTATTAGTGGCTAAGAGAAAACCTTTGAATATTAGTATAGACTTACCTGGCATGAGAAAAGAAAATACAATAACCGTTCCAAATCCAACATATGGTAATGTGTCTGGAGCAGTAGATGATTTAGTATCTACTTGGAATGAAAAGTATTCAACAACACATACGTTACCTGCAAGAATGCAGTATGCAGAATCTATGGTTTATAGTAAATCACAAATAGCGAGTGCTCTTAATGTTAACGCTAAATATCTTGATAATGGGCTGAACATTGACTTTAGTGCGATTGTAAATGGAGAGAAAAAAGTGATGGTTGCGGCATATAAGCAAATATTTTATACAGTAAGTGCTGAACTACCTAACAATCCATCAGATCTTTTTGATAATAGTGTTACTTTTAGTGAGTTAACTCGTAAAGGGGTAAGTAATGCGGCTCCCCCTGTTATGGTGTCACATGTAGCTTATGGCAGAACAATTTATGTGAAGTTAGAAACAACATCTAAGAGCAAAGATGTACAAGCTGCCTTTAAAGCCTTACTTAAGAATAACAGCGTGGAAACGAGTGGACAGTACAAAGATATTTTTGAAGAAAGTACTTTTACCGCTGTAGTATTAGGTGGAGATTCAAAAGAGCATAACAAGGTTGTTACAAAAGATTTTAATGAAATACGAAATATCATTAAAGATAATGCAGAATTAAGTCTTAAAAATCCAGCATACCCAATTTCATATACAAGCACTTTCTTAAAAGATAATTCAACTGTGGCTGTTCATAACAATACAGATTATATTGAGACTACAACTACAGAATATTCAAGTGCTAAAATGACGCTTGATCATTACGGTGCATATGTTGCTCAATTTGATGTATCTTGGGATGAATTCTCATATGATCAAAATGGGAAAGAAGTACTAACACATAAAACTTGGGAAGGAAGCGGTAGAGACAAAACTGCTCATTTCTCTACAGTCATACTACTTCCACCGAATTCAAAAAATGTAAAAGTCATAGCGAGAGAATGTACAGGTCTTGCATGGGAATGGTGGAGAACAATTATTAATGAACAAAATGTTCCGTTAACAAATGAAATAAAGGTTTCAATTGGAGGAACAACATTATACCCAACTGCTAATATTAATCATAATTAAAGGCAACGTATACGTCCGAAGCGCCCTGTTTACAGGGCGCTTTTTTACTTAGTTGAAAGTATATCGGCGTTTTTCAAATATATCATAATCAATTCGCAAATCTTATAATCATATTTTTAATGGCTGCATGAATGTTTTCAATGATTTCATTCCTTATTATTAAATCTCCATAAATTTAAATTAGCCTATCTTTATTAATTCATTATGTATCAGCATTTGGATTTTTTATAAAGAAAAGGCACTATCATCAAAGTGCCTCTTCTTACTTAATCTACAATGGGATAGCAACACATCGCCATCCTTTCTGTATATTTCTACAAAAAGAATAACGTTCTCTGTGAATTATGGATATAAATTTATCTTAGGTTGATAGTGATGTATGATGCCTCCATATACATAAATACATTTTGTCGAAATTATTAAAAAGGGGAATTTTTCTATTTGAAGAACTAATAATTGATTGTCAATATGTATTAGAAATCTCAATCTAAACTAAAGGAGAACAAAATGGGACAAAACAATAAAGGCTTTTCTGAAACAGGATTGCGCAAAATGCGCAATGTACTGGCGCAGCATGTCGATTCTGGAAAGATTCCTGGGCTCGTCGCCTTAGTCAGCCGAAACGGGGAGACGCACGTCGAAGCGCTTGGAACAATGAGGCATGATGGTGGCGCACCAATGCGTCGGGACACGATCTTTCGATTGGCGTCCACTAGCAAGCCGATCGCAGTTTCACCAGTAATGGTTCTGCTCGACGAGTGCAAACTGCATTTAGACGACCCAGTAGACAAATGGCTGCCCGAACTCGCTGACCGGCAGGTGTTGAAACAGCCCGATGGTCCACTGGAAGAGACCGTCCCAGCACGGCGTCCTATCACTGTACGAGACCTGTTGACCTCCACATTCGGTCTCGGAGTGGATCTCACGTTGATGGGTTCTCCGATCATGAACGCGTTCTTCGAGAGTGGGATATTCGACACGCCAGGGCAGGATATGCCCGATCCAGATGAGTTTATGTGTCGCCTAGGTGCACTTCCGCTAAGCTACCAGCCCGGAGAGCGGTGGCAGTATCATATCAGTATTGAAGTGCTCGGCATTCTTGTTGCCAGGGTCACGGGTCAGACATTCGAGTCGTTCCTGCGCGAACGCATATTCGATCCACTGGGAATGAAGGACACTGGTTTCTACGTGCCTGAGCTCAAGATTGACCGGCTTCCACCTGCCTTCAACCCAGATCCGCAGACAGGTGAGTTCATCGTGTGGGATGAGGGTACAGGCGGACGTTACAGCAAACCTCCAGCATTTCAAGCAGGCGGTGGTGGGCTGCTCGCAACCATCGACGATTATCACGCGTATTTGCAGATGCTGTTGAACAAAGGGATGCACGGAACCAAACGGATTCTGTCTAGGCCCGCAGTCCAGCTGATGACCACCAACCGTCTTACTCCTGAACAACAAGTATACCGAGACGATTTGGCCAAAAACAACGTCCATTTGTCGTTTGGACAAGGGATACAAGGTGGCTGGGGCTTTGGGATGGGGGTGCGTACCTATCTTGGAGACTACGCGTCTATCGGTCAATTCGGCTGGGATGGCGGAACTGGCACTACAGCTTACGCTGATCCAGACAAACAGTTTATTGGAATTCTGTTCACCCAGGTTGGGATGTCAACTCCGGCCCCATCGCATCTTATCCAAGACTTCTGGACCACGGTCTACCAAGCAATCGAAGACTGAAACCGAACTTAGGTATTGTTTAAAGGAAAACTCCAAGACAAATTATACGCATGATGGCCACCATCAACACCATGGTTAAAAGCTATGGCAGGACGGGAAGTGTTGGAAGTACTACGAGAACAGTTTGGCATTATTAATAAGAGCCAAATAAAAAATCCTCTTGGATGCAAGAGGATTTTTTTTATTGGGAATAGTAAGGATGAGGGGAGGTGCATTACATATGGGAAAAGGTAGAAGTAATAATGCTGGTAAAAAGCAACCGAATTTCGATGATTCATCTAATTTCGCTAAACAAAGCCAACCGACAGAAAAGAAGAAGAAATAAGAAAAGGATCTCTCTTTATCAAGAGAGATCCTTTTTAAAATATATTGACGTTTCAGCACAACATATCGATTGCTTAACCAAATAGTCATAAATACAAGGCTTAAACTCCTGCGAATGGAAGCCAATTTAATATTATTGTCCTGCTTTTTTTAATGGGTGGAATGATTGCTCAAATTGTAGCCTTGAGGAACCCTCAGCGAGTTCTAAGTATAACTTTGATTGCATCAAATATTTTTGGCTCTGAAGACAACAAACGGAATTTGCCTCCGATCGATGAGAAGATACTCACTTACCATGCTAATGGGGCCAAACTAAATTGGTCGGATGAAGAATCTGTTGCAAATTACTTGGTTACAGGATCAGTGTTACTCTGTGGTTCAAAGCATAAGTTCGATGAGAAGAGGGCTTATAAGCAGGTAGAAAAAGAAATAAAACGAGCAAATAACCTACTCAGTATGTTTAATCACTCACTTCTTAAAGGCGATGATTCTTATGAGGGGAAGTTAAAAGAAATTAATATACCTACTTTGGTTATCCACGGTACAGAAGATACAGTGCTTCCATACGAGCATGGTCTTGCTCTTGTTAATGGAATTCCCCATGCTGTATTACTAACCGAAGGATCGGGGCACGAGATTCATTGCGACGATTGGGTTCATATAATCAGCGCTATTTCGAACCATACTTCACTCTTATAATCATTATAGGAATCGCATAAAACAAAAACACTTGGAAAAAGGGCCACAATTGAATTTGTAACTCTTTTTTTCTATTGAAAATCAGTTTTGGAGCTGTTACTCAATTATAGAATATTAATACTCAGTGATTGATAATTCTGTCTTGTAAGGGGTAGTACCACATCACCATCAAGCTAAGAAAAGCAAATGCCAAAAACGAAAAAAATAAGCAGTTTTCTTTCAAGAATAGATAGAATTTTCAATCTGGGGTACAATAAAATTCTTAAGTTGTTGAGCATGGGGCTTGACCAAAATCCATGTAATTTGGGCGCTAATTTAAATACTAAAATAAATGCAATAGAGGTGCTAATTGCACCTCTATATTGTAAACAATTATACAGCAAAGTAAGAACATAAAAGAGTTGATTCCTTAGCTTATAGAAAATTGGCTTTTTGTGTAGCATCAGGTCGTTGTTTTTATCTAAAAAACTAATAATAGAAATAAAGTAAAGCTTATTTATGACCTATTTTCTCACGTTTTTCGGCTGAATCCCATAAACTTTCATTGGTAGATAAGTCAAGGACTGTCCCGTAGCAGAAGCAGTTAAGTTTTTTTCTAATTCAAACCCTTCTACTGATTCGATAGAAGAAATTTTTTGTAAGAATGCCTCTAATGCAATTTTCATTTCTAATCGTGCAAGAGGTGCACCTAAACAAAAATGTGGACCACTTCCGAAAGTCAGGTGCTTTTTATTGTTTGAACGATGAATGTCTATAGAGAAAGGATCGCTATACATGTTTTCATCCATATTAGATGCACTCATCCAAGCAATGACTACGTCACCTTTCTTTAACTCAACCCCTAATAGATTATTATCTTGTTTGACCGTACGATCTCTTCTTGAAATATGAAAACGATATCGAAGCATTTCTTCAACGGCTTTTGGGACTAATCCTATATCATTTCTTAGTGTTCCATATAATGACTTGTCATCATAAAGCAATGAATAGAATGTATTGGCTATTGCGTGACTAGTTGTTTCAAGACCTGCCCCTAAAAGTAACATAGTTGTTTGTACAATCTCCTCATCCGTAAGTTTTTCCCCATCTACTTCCGCTTGAATCAAGTCAGAGATAATATCATCACAAAGATTCGAACGTTTGTGAACTACAATAGGATAAAGGTATTCAAAATATTCTTTCGCTGCCTTTTGTTTTTGTTGTTCAAGGTCTTCTAACCTTTCTTTGTCGTATGGGTGGAACAAAATATCAACCCATTCTTTAAATTGACCTTGACCTTGTGCAGGTACGCCGAATAAATTGGCAATTACTAGAGCAGGTAAAGGGGATGCCAAAGCTTCCACAATATTAATTGTAGAATTTTCTTGTATATTTCCTACAAGCTCCGTTGCAATTTGCTGAATACGAGGTTCCCACTCTTTTAAACTGCGGGGAGTGAAAGCAGCTGCCAATAAGGAACGTATTTTTCGATGATCAGGAGGATCCAGGAACGTAATCATTGTTATAGGTGAAGTGTTTTTTTGCTTTTTATTATCGCCGACAAAAATACCACTTCTAGGCCCTTGACTTGAAAAGAATTCATAATTGGTTAACACCTGTTTAACATCTTCATACTTAAACGCATTCCATGTATTCGTTTCTTCGTGATAATAAACAGAATGATTGTGAAGCATTTCTTTATACCACTTTAAAGGGAAAAACTCTTCAGTACGCGTCTGGAAATTAGGGATTTCTTGAATTGCAATAACCTCTTTATTCACTGATATTCCTCCTTAAAATTACAAATTGTATAAATCACTCTATAAATAGTCATATTTGGAGTACATCCCATTCCTAGCCAGCATAAGGATAGAAGCGATTTACTGCAAACATGTTGACTAACAATTGGTATAAATTGCTTCTTTTTTATTCAGAAATTCAAATGGTTTTAATTTGTTTTTAATTTCTCTGTCGTTACCATCTCTGCGGGATTGTTAGATTCTAATTCGGAAGCCTGTTTAACTTTCTTTATAAAGAAGGTAAGTAGTAATCCGATGATACCAATTCCAATGATGACAAGGTAGGCATCATTTATCCCCTGTATGGAGGCTTCTGTAACAAGCTCTTTTTGAGTCAATCCTTTAGCAGCTGCGGTAGGAATCAAATCCTGTAGATGTGATTTCGTACGGCTCGTCATCACTGTCACGAGAAGCGAAGTACCGACGGCACCGGCAACTTGACGAATCGTATTGCTTATTGCTGTTCCATGTGCATGTAACCGTTGTGGCAATTGATTTAGACCAGCAGTCTGTATAGGCATCATCATTAAGGCCATTCCAATGCGACGTCCTGTTGACATGAGAACCAAATAGGTATAACTAGTAGAGTCTGTCAGGTTGATAAAACCAATTGTTGTAATAATGGTAATTGTCATTCCAATAATAGCTAACCATTTCGCACCAAAGCGATCGAATAGCTTACCGGTAACTGGCATAAGGAATCCCATTACCAACGCACCTGGAAGAAGCAGAAGACCAGACTCAATAGCAGTGTAACCACGCATATTCTGGAGGTATAACGGAAGTAACATCATATCTGCATACATAACCATAGTAACTGCGATATTAATGATTGTTGTTAAAGAAAACATATTGTATTTAAATACACGTAAGTCAAGCAATGGATTTTGTGATCTTAATTCCTTCCATGAAAAGAGTGTAAGGGCTAAGATACCTACAGTAATCGTACCTACTACCTCTATATCTGACCATCCAAGACTTCCGGCTTGGCTGAAACCATAAATTAATGAACCGAAACCAATGGTAGAGAGAATGACGCTTAGGATATTAAATTTTGTCTTGATTCGGTCGGATACATTTCGGAGATAAATGAATCCCAGCACAATAACAAGGACAGCAAATGGAATCATTCCGTAAAACATCGTTTCCCATTTGTAGTTATCAATAATGTATCCTGCAATTGTAGGACCAATTGCAGGAGCAAAAATGACAGCAAGCCCCACCATTCCCATAGCTGCTCCTCTCTTTTCGCGAGGGAAGATGGTCAAAATAACATGTGTAAGCAATGGCATAATGATTCCTGCGCCGGCTGCCTGAATCATACGTCCGGTTAACAAGACCGGGAATCCTGTTGCTACAGCTGAAACAATGGTTCCAGCTAGAAATATAAGCATGGAAGTTTGAAAAAGTTCACGTGTGGTAAACCGTTGCATTAAATAAGCGGTAATAGGAATCAAGACGCCGTTTACTAGCATGTAACCGGTTGTTAACCACTGGGCTGTTGTAGCCGAGATCTTAAATTCAACCATAAGTTCAGGAGTAGCGACACTCATGAGTGTTTGGTTTAATGTTGCAAGAAAAGCACCTAAAATCATAATGAACATAATAGGTCCTTTTTTTATCGAATTAGGGTCTGTTTTAGTCTGATTATGCAATTCTTTCATATCCTTTCTAACTTTAAAGTAGACTTTTTTTTACAAAGTGTTGAATAATTTACACTATATAAATTACATTATTAAAGATTATTATGACAACAGACAATTTCCTAATAACTGTATATTAGTTAACACTTCTTGCGATTTCTGTTGATAAAATCGAAGATAATAGACAGAACTTAGAATGTTGTAAATTTCCAATTAATAGGAAGGGTGATTAGATATGAAAGACCATCCCAAGTCCCGTGTAGACCCCCGAGTCATTCGTACACGCCAGTTAATAAAAGAGGCTTTAATAGATCTTCTACAAGAGATGGAAATTAGCAAAATAACAGTTAATAAACTTGCAGAACGTGCGACTATTAATCGTGTTACGTTCTATCTCCATTATCGTGATATTCATGACATGTTGGAGAAAATGGCACAGGAAATGGTTGAGGATATTGAGAAGATAATGACGAGTACGGAAAACCTCTCAGATTCCTCTGAGGATATAGAATGGTTAAAACTCGTAGATCTACTTGAGTACATTGCTGACAATGCTAAATTCTATAAAGTAGTTCTTGGTTCTAGGCGAACACCGATTTTTACAGAACGCTTGTTAAATACACTTTCAGACAAAATAACAGAGAGAACAGAAAGTGACTCCTTTCTCATTACTAAAGATATTCCAAAAGATATTGCTATTTGGTACGGTTCCTCAGCTTTAATTGGAACGATTGTAAAGTGGTTACATAGGGATATGCCTTATACACCGCAATTTCTCGCCAAGAAGTTGTATATACTTTTTAAATCGAGTAATAAAGAAGTTTGAGTTAGTGTGGATTTAAAATCACTTACAGAAATCTGGAAGGTACAATCGCCTGGATCTCTCGAATGAAAAATTCATTTACGCCATATAAAGTTACGTTAAATTCGTGGCGTTTGGCCCCCACAAGATTAGCCAGCACTAATACCCAAAAACAAGGGGAAAATACAATAAAAAACACTAATCTTATGTAAGATTAGTGTTTTTTATTGTTGATGACCTACCGTTAAACTCTAGAAACAAAGTCATGAGGAGAATACTTTAAAATCTTAGCTTGATGGACAAGGGTATTCACTAAAATAGGTCGCCAGTCGTTACAGTCATAAACTCCTTAAAAAACTGTTCATAATTCATTTGTATTGCAATCCTATGTTTTGGACGGTTACCGAATGTTTCTGGTTCAAAAGTAGATCTAAAATCTCCTATACTTTGCCCTCGTACAGTATCAAGTACATTAACCGTCACTGCTGATTGATGGTACGTAAAAATATCATCACGATTAATCGCAACCAAAGTGAGCGCATCATGGACCGGGCTACCTTGTATTCCAGGAACTTTTTTTTGATAAAATTGATAATAGTAATAGTCTAAAAGAGGCTTTAAAAACTTAGTTTTTCCTTTAGAGTGAATATAATTGACCATTTCTGGTGTTACGATAGCCGATTGTGTAACATTCAAAGGATAAATTGATAGATTCTTTGCGTATCTCATTACAATATTGGCCGCTACAGGATCGCCATAAAGGTTAGCTTCGGCAATGGGAGTAACATTTCCTGGATATAGAAAAGCCCCTCCCATAATATAATAAGAATGTACATATTCCATCACATCTCCATAAAGGAGAAATAAAGTTGCAAGTGAAGTTAGCCTTCCGGTATTCACGATAATAAGTTCATTTTTATACTGCTTAATAAGTGCGAGAACCTCAAAAAAATTCTCAAATGTTTGAAGCTCTAGTCCTGGGTGAATGGGCCCTATCCCAAATTTACCGTGAACTTCTGGATAAAAAGTTTCAGCTTCTGAAGACATGGAATGCTCAGCCCCACCAAAAACTTTTATATATTCTTTTCCTACACTTTTAAGCAAAAAGCGAACATTTCTAACAACTTCAGCTTGAGGTACGTTCCCATAGTCTGCAACAATTCCTATAACATCAATTTTATCTGTTAAATGTGCATATATGATAGCTATCGTATCGTCAATTCCAAAATCTCCAAAGAACAATACTTTTTTCCCCATACAATGTTTCTCCTTAATTTTACTAGCTTCTTAAACGAATTATAATTATGTATCGTAATATAAGGTTGTCCCCATGTCTTTTTGTAGTACTGTGTATGAATGAATTCATTTAGTTAACATACACTTTCGCTAATAATGAACAAATTCCTTTTGTATGAAACGAAATAGTATATAAATACTGATCTTAACGCGTTTTTTCTGATATCCTATGCTCATCAGGTGGCCCTCAAAACCAAAAAAATGTATTTTCCCCTGGAGATGCCAATTTTCTCGTTTTGGGGTAATTCTGAATGCTTCAGTTGATGGGCATGTGTAAAGAAGGCCATTTTGATTAATCTTTATTCGAGATGCCTTCTTTTTGTTTGTAAAGAATCCCTTCATAAATTGTTGTTATTTTCATATAGTGAAAATAAGTTTTGTAAGAGTATGAAAATAACAAATTAATAAAAATCATTTGTATTTCATTGTAAATACGAAAGTAAACTTTTAAATAAAAATTTACCTTCAATGTCATATAAGAAGCATCCGTTACTTTAGAAACACTCCTATGAGATATAATTATTGATGGTGCTTTTTAGGTGATATACTGGAGGTAGATTACTCATCTAATGATGAAGGGAGGTTTACGCGTATGGAAGTAACATTTACAGTAAGTAAATGGGATGAAAAGCCAGTCAATGACACTAGAAAAGATTTCCCTATTAATATTGCCCATGTCGAATATGATATTGACGGTGAATTAAAAGGAAAAGCTTTTGTTGAATATTTATTATATTATTTAGAATCAACTATAGATGATGGTCACTTGGCTACTGCTAAAATTTCCGGATTTTTACATTTCGAAGGAGTTTATAAGGGGAAACGAGGGACATTTACAGCTATAGAGCAAGGGATATTTGATAAAGGAAATCTAGATTCCCCTGCAACAATCATCAAAGCTACCGGTGAATTAGAAAGCCTGAAAGGGTCCTATAATTATAAGTTTACAGGTCAAACCAGTAAACTTATTCTAGACTTTGAATTCTAACAAAATATCTTATAATTTAGCAAAAAGGGCATCCACTGTAATACCAGGAATGTCCTTTTTTAAACTAAATTATACCGAAAAACAAGACTCGAAATTTTCAATGGGAGGAAATGATATGAGGATCACGATACAAGAATATGTGGTCAATGAAATAGATTCAGGGCCATATGGAATAACCGTAGGAAAAGACGGAGCATTGTGGTTTACGGAACAGAAAGGGAATCGAATTGGTAGAATAAATGCTACTGGTGAAATAAATTCTTTTCCCATTCCGACAGCAAATGCAGGAGCTATGTCAATTATCTCGGACCAGACCGGTGACTTATGGTTTACGGAATATAACTCAAGCAAGATCGGTAAAATGTCGATGAACGGTCTTTTTGAAGAATATGTACTCCCTACAACGAACGCTGCACCTTTTGGCATAACGGAAGGCCCAGATGGAGCAATATGGTTTACAGAAATGAATAATGGTAGGATCGGAAGAATAACAAAGTCAGGGGAAATCACCGAGTTTGAATTGCCTAACTCTAAATCATTTCCCTCTTTTATTACTCTGGGATCAGACGGTGCATTATGGTTTACACAGAATCAGAACAATAGGATTGGGAGAATAACCACTAAAGGTGAGGTCAAAGAATATCCAATCCCAACACCCAACTCCGGGCCAGTTGGAATTGCGAGCGGACCAGATGGAGCAATATGGTTTGTGCAAATCATGGGTAATAAAATTGGTAGAATTACGTTCGAAGGTGAGGTCAAAGAATTTGTTATACCGACGCCGAACGCTCGTCCGCATGCCATAATACCCGGGAAGAACAGAGATCTTTGGTTTACAGAATGGGGAGGTAACCAAATCAGCCGTATTACAGTTGAAGGAGTTATTACGGAATATACGATACCTACAAATAATGCAGAGCCACATGGTATCACGTTTTGTCCGGATGGCGATCTTTGGTTCGCTGAAGAGTGTAATCAAATTGGACGTCTAACAATCATTACGTAATAGGGATATCGTCCATCGCTATCAAGCTCAGAAAAGTAAATATCCCCAAACGAGAAAATTGGCATCTCCAAGTGAAAATGTACATTTTTTTGTTACAAGTTAGGGGTAGCACAAACATAATATTCCAAGCTATAATTTGTTATTTAAGAGATTCAATTGTGAAGTAGGATAAAAGATTGGATTGTAAGTAGGAATTGAGGGTTTATATGGAAAAATCAAAAAGTAATCAAAATAATATAACTGCTGGCTTGTTGACCGTATATTTCTTTGTATTAACATGGATTATACTCTTTAAAATGCAATTTTCATTTCAAGACTTGCGTCATTTCACGGATTTTAGGGGAATCAACTTAATCCCTTTTGCTGGTTCAGTTATTAAAAACGAGCAAATAGATATTGGTGAAATAATCTATAACGTATTTGCATTTATCCCATTTGGAATTTATATCAGTATGCTAAAACCAAGTTGGTCTTTCTTGAAAAAGATTGTACCAATAGCGGGAATAAGTTTGTTATTTGAAGTATTACAATTCATCTTTGCTATAGGAGGTAGCGATATAACTGACCTTATGGGAAATACATTAGGTGGAATTATTGGAGTTGGAATTTATATTGTATTTTGTAAGCTGTTTAGTACAAAAGCAAATAAAATCCTTAATGTTTTAGCTTCAATCGGAACTATATGCATTTTTTCATTAGTGTTGTTATTAATTATTGGTGTTATTAGGTACGGGAATTATGGCTAATATATGAATTGAAACATCGGACATTATTAACGGAGCGTGGAGTGACAATGATTGTGAAATTTTTACATGTTGGGGCTGCACTTTTAGGAACTTTACGCTGTACATCCGCATTTTCCTGACGCTACCCCATCGCTATTAAGCTAATAAAAAGAAATGCCCCCTAAAATGAAAAAATACGTTATTCTTTCTGTAGAATCATAGGAAAGGATGGCGTTTTTTATGTCTGTTTCTGTGTCTGACGAATTACAACTATTTGCTCAAGAGATTCAAAGTTTTTTATCTCCAAATACCTTACGGAATCTTGCTAGAGATGTTGGTTTCGTACAACGAACCAGTAAGTACCAAGCAAAAGATTTAATAGCTTTATGTGTATGGGTGAGCCAAAATGTAGCTATGACTTCTTTAACTCAATTATCTAGCTGTTTAGAAGCATCAACAGCAGTACTTATCAGTCCTGAGGGACTGAATCAACGATTTAATAAGGCGGCCGTCCAACTTTTACAACACCTACTAGCCGAACTATTAAGCAAAAAATTGACCTCATCTATGCCGATTTCTTCTCCATATACTTCTGTTTTCAAGCGTATTCGTATTTTAGATTCAACTGCATTTCAACTTCCAGATCCTTTTTCATCCGTTTATCCAGGTGCAGGGGGATGCAGCCATACAGCGGGAGTAAAGATTCAGCTTGAGTATGATTTATTAAGTGGACAGTTCCTTCATATTCATACGGGTCCAGGGAAACAACATGATCGAACTTACGGTTCCCTGTGTGTTCCAACTGTGACAGCGAATGATTTATGTAGGGTATTTTCATTTGAAAGATCTTCAACACATACAAGATAAAAAGGCTTACTATATCTCTCGTATTAAATCAAATACACGTATTTATCAAAAAAATCCCACCCCTGATTATTTTCAAGATGGAAGAATAAAGAAAGGTACAGAGTATATACAGATAGATATGGAGGTCTTAATGAACTCTCTTCAACCAGGACAAACATATGAAATATCTGACGCTTATGTAGGAATGACTGATAAAGTATCAACTCGTGTGATTGTTCATCGGCTAACAAAAGAACAACAACAAAAACGATTACAAGATCAAGCTGTAAGAGAGAAAAAGAAAGGAATGAAGTATTCCCCTCGTAGTAAACGTCTCAGTGGTATCAATGTATATATGACAAACACCCCTACAGATATTGTCCCGATGGGACAAGTACATGATTGGTACTCTTTACGTTGGCAAATCGAGATTATATTTAAAACATGGAAATCATTCTTTCATATTCATCATTGTAAAAAGATAAAACGAGAACGATTAGAATGCCATTTGTATGGGCAACTGATTGCCATTCTACTCTGTTCTTCTACCATGTTTCAAATGCGGCAATTACTTCTTATAAAAAAGAAACGAGAACTGAGTGAATATAAGGCCATATATATGATTAAAGATTACTTTCTTCTTCTTTTCCAAGCTATACAGAAAGACACCCAAGAGCTATCAAAGATTCTAATTCGCTTGTTCAACCTCCTACAGCAAAACGGGCGAAAATCTCATAACAGTGGAACTTTCGCCCGTTTTTCTGTAGGAGGATAAACAGGAAAAGCAGGATCACTTGAGTTGGAAGCTTTTGATACAATCCGATATAGGCTTCGTGAATTTCATGGGTTTGCCCTGGTTGTAGCTGGAATGGATTTGGAAATTGTTACAGGAAAAAGACCCGCCATTCTTACAAATCTGGAAAATCGAAAATGGCTGTTTATGAAACTTTCTATATTTATACTTAAAGTTCGTGCTACTTCTTTATTGCATTAGATAGTAATGTAATTTATAATACGTTTAAATGATTAAATTCTTAAACGGAAGGTAATGTTAGCCAAATGAACTGTAATGATAAAGTAATGCATATTTTAGAAAATTTAAGACCATGTTTTCAAGGGTTGGGAGATCCAACTCGTCAGCAAATTGTATCACTTTTAATTGATAAAGATAGCTTGAATGTGACGCAAATTGCGGAGAATATTCCCATGTCAAGACCTACTGTATCTCATCATTTGAAAATATTGAAACAATCAGGGTTACTTCAAGTTCAGAAAAAAGGCACTGAAATGTATTATTGTCTTGAATTTAATGAAACAATAAATCTTTTAAAAGAACTTGTTTCTTTAGTTGAAGATGAATGTAAGAACTAGGTACTCATTTATAGTTTAGGGACACCTTTTGTCCCTTTTTTTAGCGATAATATGTTAAAAGGTTTAAGTTTTTAATCATTTAAACTTATAATCTCACACTAATTAAAATGGAGGTTTCAGATGAATAAAAAAACAGTATTAATTGTTGGTGGGTATGGAGTTGTTGGTAGTCAAATTGCTCGAATTTTACATGATCGACATCCTGATTTGGAAATTAGATTAGGAGGAAGAACCTTAGGGAAAGCGTTACCTTTTGAATCAGAGAGAGTAAAAATAGTCAAGGTAGACAACACAACAGATGATCCCTTAAGAAATTTGGATGATAATTTCACATTAGTTGTTAATGCGGTTAATGATCCTCAAGATAGACTACTCCTATCTGCAGTTCGAAAAAAAATTCCATTGGTTGACATTACTCGTTGGACTGAACGCTTTAAGAGTTCTATTGATCGATTAAAAAATGTTGAGGTGCAATCCCCTGTTGTATTAGCTTCAGGGTGGATGGGGGGGACAGCAGCCCTTTTTTCTAAAATGTATTCAAAAGATCTTCAAGAGGTTACGGTTGATATCAACGCACTATATTCTCTTCAAGACAAAGCAGGACCAAATTCAACAGCGTATATGGACCGGTTAACTATTCCGTTTGAAGTCAAAGCTCGAGAGGGAATGCGACAGGCTTATCCAATGACTAATCCAATCAAAGTCCGCTTTCCCAACGGTTATATAACCAAATGTTATCGTTTGGATACTCCCGATCACGTAACCCTGCCAGAATCAATTCATGCTGTTTCGACTAACTTTCGTATTGCTTTTGATAGTAAAATCTCTACATATGGACTGGTTTCTCTGGTGAATACAGGGATTTGGAAAATGATTAGCGGAGAAAAATTTACTAATTTACGGAAAAATATTCTCTATAAACCCGGAAGGGGAAGTGCACATAACATAGTTATTCACCTTAAAGGTTATGATGCTACTGGTGTATTGCATAGACGATGTGTGAACATATCAGATCCGTTAGGACAGACACATCTTACTGCTTTAGGAGCAGCTGTCCAAGCAGAGAATATTCTACAAACATCTGATATTGTGGTTCTGGATTCTAAAATTTACTTTCCAGAAAATCTATTAGATTTGGGTGTGAATGCATGTGCAATTTTAGACTTTTATAGAGAATATGGAGTTAATATTACGACAGAAAATATATAAAAGGTACCGTTCTATTCGTGGTAGTAGGGGTCACATATGGCTATCAAGCTAAGAAATACAAATATATCCAAAAAGAGAGAATATGCATCTTCATGAGAAAATGTACATTCTCTCTTTTTGTGGTGTTATAAAATTCTTAAGTTGATGGGCATGGGGTAGCACCACATCGCTATCAAGCTAATAAAACAAAATCCCCCCTAAAATAAAAAATACGCTATTCTTTCTGTAGAATCATAGGAAAGGATAACGTATTTTTTGATTTCTTCTATTCAATGTGTACGTTAATATTTACGCATGATGTGATGACTTATATTAACCTTTTATTGCTACTAAGGTAGGAGATATACCAAAAATAGGATTATAAAGTACATTTTTCTTGAGTGGCTCCAAAAGTAAAGAATCGTTGCCTTCCCCCTTAAACGGTTAACTAACCCCAATTTTTTCTATTTTGACGACATGCTCAACGCTGTGGAAAAATAAGTTTATTTTCTGTTCCTAAAAGCAGCCTTTGTATATTTTCCATATGCCTGAAAATAACCATAAACGCCATTAGGAATGCAAATATATAAAAATATAAGGTATTCTCAAAAACAGGAATAAATGAAATGACCGCGACAAGCAATGTAGCACATATTGTACCTAAAGAGACATAACGGGTTAAAGCTACTATTATCACAAAAAAGCCAAGGCATAAAAGGGCCATAACCCAATCAATCATAAACAGTACAGCCACTGCTGTAAGTGCTCCCTTGCCTCCTTTAAACCCAAAATATACCGGCCAGTTATGCCCTATAACCGCCCCTGCGCCCGCCGCTAAAAGGCTTACGCAATCTTTAGCCTCTCCCGAATAAAAGTAAACGCTAAGGAACAAGCCTATATAACAGGCAATTACCCCTTTTAATATATCTCCCGCAAGAACAAACACCGCAGCAGATTTCCCAAGTACCCTCAGAGTATTGGTAAGCCCGGCGCTTTTGCTTCCATGGCTTCTTATATCCTTGCCGTATATTTTCCCTACAATCACCGCTGTATTAAGGCTTCCTAAAAGATAACCAAAAACTAAGGCCGCAAAAATCTTTAAAATATCAATCATCACTCTTCTCCCTTTACATTATTCTGAATTTCTTTTTTTCTACATCAATACAGGGTTTTAGCATTGTTCTTCTCCAGAAAATTTTTCAATAAACTTCTACTTATTTATTCATGTTAAAAGGGCATCTACAATAAGGACGCCGCTCATGACTGAATAGTCAGAAAAATGACGGATAAAAAATCCTTCTTTAGTTACAACATTTTGGATCTAAACTGCACGCTTTCCTTCTTCTACTTCAATGATCCGATCAATTAATAAAAGGGGATAACGATGGGGAGTAATTTCTTCAATTTGTTGAATATTGAGCATGAATGTCTCTCCTTTATACCATAGATAGATATTTTAGTTAGTTTAATTTCCAGAAGTAAAATGTTTGAATATTGACAATGATTAGTATCTAGTACTATTATTTGATTATATAACTAAGTATTAAAATAGTAAAGGGGGATAAATGTATGCAATCAAAAGCAAGAATTACAGCTATTGGTACCTATGTACCTGAAAAAAAGCTGACCAATGATGATTTAGAAAAATTAGTAGATACAAATGATGCATGGATTGTACAAAGAACTGGGATGAAGGAAAGAAGAATTACTGGTGATAACGAATATGCCTCTACATTAGCTTTTAAAGCTATTGAAAACTTAGTGGAACGTTATCATAAAAGTCTTGTCGATGTGGATTGTATTCTCGTTTCAACAACTACGCCTGACTACACTTTTCCAAGTGTAGCCTGCCAAGTACAAGAGTATTTTAATATTCAACATACAGGTGCTGTTGATTTCAATGCGACTTGTGCTGGTTTTACATATGGATTACATCTGGCGAATGGTTTAATTACATCTGGCCTTCATCGCAAGATTTTAATTGTAACGACAGAAACCTTATCTAAGATTACAGACTATACAGATCGAACTACATGTATCTTATTTGGAGATGGAGCCGCAGCTGTTTTAGTAGAGAAAGATCAAGAAGAGTCTAGCTTTATAGCTACCCATATTGGGACAAATGGGGAAGGAGGTATGCATGTATATCGTAAAAATTTATCTACTACCATGTTTGGAAATCCTTTAAGAACACATGGGAAGATAGTTCAAAATGGAAGAGAAGTATATAAGTGGGCAGCACGGACACTACCAATTGGTATTAAAGAATTGTTATGTCAAGCAGAGTTACAACTGGAAGAGGTAAACTGGTTTGTTCCACATAGTGCTAATTTACGAATGATTGAATCTATATGTGAAAAATCAGGTTTCCCACTGGATAAAACGTTAACAAGTGTAACATACATGGGAAATACTTCTTCTGTCTCCATTCCATTAGCATTAGACATAGGTATGAATGAGGGAAAGGTGAAAAAAGGGGACACTCTCTTACTCTATGGGTTTGGAGGAGGTCTTACACACGCTGGACATATCATTAAATGGCATTTAGCAAAGGAATAGGAGATAAAATATCCAATAGTAACATAAACGTATTTTATTACATTAAAAATCTTTATAGGGATTCTGTTCCATCGCTATAAAGCTAAGTTTTTGCACTACCTTTAAAGCGAAAAAGGCGTTATTCTTTCTGTAGAATCATAGGAAAGGATGGCGTTTTTTGTATGTCTATTTCTGTATCGGATGAATTACAACTATTTGCTCAAGAGATTCAAAACTTTTTATCTCCAAATTTCTTACGAGATCTTGCTAGAAATGTTGGTTTTGTACAAAGAACCAGTAAGTACCAAGCAAAAGATTTAGTCGCTTTATGTGTATGGATCAGTCAAAATGTCGCTAAAACCTCTTTAACTCATTTATGTAGCTGTTTAGAAGCATCAACGATTTAATGCCACAGCCGTGCAATTTCTACAACAAGTGTTAGCCGAACTTCTCAATCAAAAGTTATCTTCAACTAAGATGCTCACTTCTCCATACGCTTCTATTTTCAAGATGGCAGAATCAAGAAAGGTACAGAGTATATACAGATAGATATGGAAACGTTAATGAACTCTTTTCAACCAGGACAAACATGTGAAATATTCAACGCTTATGTAGGAATGAATGATAAAGTCTCAACTCGTGTGATTGTTCATCGACTAACCAAAGAACAACAACAAAAACGATTACAAGATCAAGCTGTAAGAGAAAAAAAGAAAGGAATGAAGTATTCTTCTCGTAGTAAACGACTCAGTGTTATCAATGTATATATGACAAACACCCCTACAGATATTGTCCCGATGGGACAGGTACATGACTGGTATTCTTTGCGTTGGCAAATCGGCGTGTCCAGATAAGGACACATTATCTAGTTGGTGAAAGTCCAATCGGGAGAATAGACTCCACTCCCGTAGCCTGAGAGGCGCCATGAAGTGAAAGCGACACGGCGAAGCCCTCTGACATCACATGCAAAAGGCATGTGGGCAAATCTCCAGGTTGTAACGTACAGTGAACGTAGACGTAGCCTCGTTACACGCAATTCCGGTGGCTGAGACGGTCGATAACGTGCGAAAGCAGCAAGAACTGACCGAAACGAGTCTGGAACGGCAGTTCTCACCGGCGGGGTATCAGCGGCGACATGGAGAGAAAGATAATGTGGAAACTGGAGAAGCCCTCGACACCCGATGAAGAAACCTCATCGAGGAGACCGTCTCTATAACCGCGATCGGGAAGTGAGAACGGTAGGTGTCAGGGTGGCGGAACGGATCGTAGTACCAGAGATCTGCGTGCAGCAAAACGCGCGGGGAGGGAAGGGTCCGAACCTGTAAATATTTCGTACGACCAAAGGAGGCAAGGGTGCCATGATAAAAACACCTATTACTTTGCAGGAACTAAGGCGACGAATCTATCAAAAGGCGAAGTCTGAACCTACGCATCGGTTTTGGGGAATATTTTCCCACATTACCAAAATAACAACCCTTCATGAAGCATATCAGCAAGCGAGGAAAAACAACGGTGCCCCAGGCATCGACGGGAAAAGTTTCGCTGATATAGAGCTAGAGGGAGTTATGCCGTTTTTAAAGAATATCCAAGCAGAACTACAGGCTGGAACATATCAACCACAAGCTAATCGTAAAGTAGAAATCCCAAAAGAAAACGGAAAAATGCGGACACTACAAATCCCGTGTATACGGGACCGCGTGGTCCAAGGAGCGCTAAAACTCATATTGGAAGCCATCTTTGAAGCTGATTTCTGTTCAAATTCCTACGGATTCCGACCAAAACGCTCTCCACATCAAGCACTGGCAGAAGTGCGACGTAGCATATTGCGCCGGATGACTGTAGTAATCGATGTTGACCTGTCACGCTACTTTGATACAATTCGACACCACATACTTTTGGAGAAAATTGCAAAGCGTGTCCAAGATTCGCAAGTTATGCACCTTGTAAAACAGGTAATCAAGGTGACAGGAAAGATTGGTGTCCCGCAAGGGGGACCATTTTCTCCCCTAGCCGCAAACATCTACCTCAATGAAGTAGATTGGACATTTGATGCCATTCGACGTAAGACAACAGAAAACCATTACGAGGCTGTAAACTATCACCGTTTTGCTGATGATATAGTTATCACTGTAAGCGGACACTCTAGTAAACGTGGATGGGCTGAATTGGCATTGCGACGACTGTGGGAACAATTAAAGCCTTTGGGAGTTGAACTGAATCTGGAGAAGACCCGAGTGGTTAATGTTTTAAAAGGAGAATCCTTCGGATTCCTAGGATTTGATTTGAGGCGAGTACTTAATCGAAATAAGAGTAGATACTTTGTTCTTATTACCCCGAAGAAGAAAGCCTGTACGAAAGTGAAAGCAAAAATCCGAGAATTAATCAGAAACGCAGGCGCCAAGCCTGCACAAGATTTAGTAAAACAAATCAATACTGTACTGATTGGATGGGTGAATTACTTCCGGGTTGGGAATTCTAGTCGAGCTTTTAGTAAAGTACGAGACTATACAGAGATGAAAGTCCGTACGTTATTGACGAGAAGGAAACGGCGACAAAAGCGTAGCATTGGATGGCAGAGATGGAGTAATGAATATCTCTATGGT
Organism: Bacillus sp. FSL R12-0074; assembly: GCF_038005725.1. Taxonomy (NCBI): domain Bacteria; kingdom Bacillati; phylum Bacillota; class Bacilli; order Caryophanales; family Bacillaceae; genus Bacillus; species Bacillus sp. FSL R12-0074. The sequence goes on along the minus strand of NZ_JBBOTR010000001.1, from coordinate 3,218,909 downwards.
GTACTAGGACTCTACTGGAACTGGAAAGTTCGTCCTCTCGAAAGCTCGGGAAGATATTGATAAAAGTGTCTGCCATCTGATAGGTCTCATAACCCTTTTGATGAAGTTTATGGGGTGAGCTGCTTGAGGGAAAACTTCACGAGCAGTTCTTATGGGGAGGGGCTGGAGACGGGTCATAACTGATACCGCGCCAGTTCTTTACCCGACAAATTTTATTTAAAACGTGGAAGTCATTCTTTCAAATCCATCATTGTAAAAAGATAAAACCAGAACGATTGGAGTGCCATTTATATGGTCAATTGATTGCCATTCTACTCTGTTCTTCTATCATGTTTCAAATGCGCCAATTGCTCCTCATGAAGAAAAAACGAGAGCTTAGTGAGTATAAAGCAATATATATGATTAAAGACTATTTTCTCCTTCTATTCCAAACTATTCAAAAAGACACCCAAGAGCTATCAAAGGTGTTACTTCGCCTGTTCAATCTCCTACAGCAAAACGGGCGAAAATCACATCGTTATGAGAAGAAAACAGTCTTTGATATATTAGGTGTCGTTTACAATTGTACCCTGTCTGATAATCAAGTCGCTTAAAGTAAAAAAAATGAAACCCGTTAGGGTTTATTTCGTATGCAAAGCTTTAAATTCCCTATACGTAGTCTTTAGAAAAAAGAAACAACCCCTACTATAATTGACATTGTATAAACTTAGCTTGATAGCGATGGGGTAGCACCATCAAAACACAAATTTCATACGCTATGAAAATGTAACGATTTTATGCTACCAGTAAAAAACTGATTAGTGAGAGCTCATAATCTGCGGGGGAGGGAAACCCCCGCGAATTTAAGTTTCACTTTATAAAAAAGTAAGGGCCGGTACCGCTTGTTATTTGACTATTACTTTTCCATCCATTCCTTTCAAGTAGTGGAACCGACATATTAGTTCATATGTACCGGGAGTTTCAGGTTTTACGGTAATTGTTATTTCTTTTCCTGAGGGGACTTCGGCGTCAATTCCGAGTTTTTTCACCGTGAAGGTATGTTCTCTATTTCCTTTGTTTTTCAATAGCAACGTCGTCGTTTTCCCAACCGGAACAGTGATGATACTCGGATTAAAGTAATCATCATTCAATTCAACCTCAATAGGCTGTCTCACAACGTCGGATTCGGCAAATACACGGAGCGAACCTAAAGTAGTCATAACTACAATCATCGCAAGTGAAATGATCAATCCAGTTAATTTCTTTTTCACAGACATTCACATTCCCTCCTTTCCTAAGCACTAGTGTTTTCAAATTACTAAAATATTATCAATATAAATGGGGTTTAGGCGTGGCTTAAATAGTAATTCTTTCGGCAACTCCTACTAACCAAGTACTAACTGGAATAGGATTTGGGTAAATAAAAAAAGCCTCCACTACTGTGGAAGCTTCTCCAAATGATGTGCAATATCAATATACATATCGGAATAAACCGAATGGATTTCATTACTAGGCGCAGCGTTAGAAGAGAAGTGGACGATTACCATACTTGCTTTCGGATCAATGTAAAGAGTTTGTCCGTAACTGCCTAACACTTCGAAAGCACCTTGTTCATTGTGCGGAATCCACCATTGATTATGATAAGAAATGGAAGCACCATGACCAATTGCGAGCTCACCTTCTTGTACATTTTTCACACTTTCTGTAATAGAAGAAGGGACGATTTGTTTTCCGCTATATTGACCATTATTTAATAGTAATTGTCCGAACCTCGCCATATCTCTAGCAGTTGCATTTAAGCCAGCGCTTGCTTGTTCTACTTTTGTTTCATCTGTAACGTAATACGCGTTTTCTTCCATACCAATTTGAGACCAAATTCGTTCGCTTACATTTTCAGCTAACGATTTCCCTGTAATCGTTCGGATAATCCAAGCGAGTGTTTCAGTTGATCCGTTATTGTAAGAAAAAGCTGAACCAGGTGGTGCAGTTTCTTCTGCTTCTAGTAACATATCATAAATTTTCATAGGACCCTCGTAATTTTTACCTCGGGGTAAAATATTACTAGCTAAATATAGTTGTGCATCTTGATTTTCTAGTCCTAGCTGCATATATCCGTGAGTAGGGTATTCAGCGGAAACTTGCATGTCCATTAATTGTTGAAGTGTTGCTTTTCCAAACGGTGTATTTTTTAATTCTTTTATGTAAGTGTCAGCTGTTTTTTTCACATCAATTCGATTTTCTTCAGCGAGCGATTGTATAATTGCACCAGTAAACAACTTTGCTAATGATGCCATTCCATGAGGATTACTCTCGCTATATTCATTGAAATATCGTTCATAAACAAGTTGACCATTATGTACAACGACAAAAGCGTCTGTTTTATTTTCGTCTAAAAGTTTTTTTAGAGGAGTCGTATTTCCAAATCTACGCTCCACAGCAAAATCGTCTAAGTTTTGTAACGCGGTAGGGAAGGGAGCAACTTGGTCAGGGATGTTTTTTACTTCATTTATTAAAGTGAATTCTTTCATATGTGTATACGACCAGCGTAAGTAAGGATCGTCTAACCAGTTTTCTTTTGTGACATTTGCTTTAGTGGGGGTCGTTTTATTATTTTTAAAAAAAGTAAACCCAAGCCCTGTAACTACGAATAGTAATACTAGTAACAGTAATAGCAGGGGAGATTTCTTTACATTCATGCATGTACCTCCTTTAGTTTCTATTATAAGTATACGCTCGTCTTAAAATAAATACAAAATAAGGAAAGTAAACGGGTAAGTTTACTTTCCTTATGAACGTTAAGCAGATATTTGTCCGTCTGTACTTTGTTTCTTGAATTTTTGTTTTCGTCCGTGTAATCCATAATATAGAAGTAAAGTGAACGCAACGATAATAGCTGCGATAAAATACATATTATGATAACTTGATTTGGCAGCGACTATACCTAAAATGAAAGAACCGAAGCCAATGCCACTATCAAAGAACGAGTAGTAAGTAGCTGTCGCAGAACCACGTCGATGGTTTGGAGCGGCAGAAATTGCAATCGTTTGGAAACTTGGAATTAATGTTCCGTATCCTAAACCGATTAACATACCTGCGCCAAGGAACCAAAATGAAGTTTGCGCTTGGCTTAAAATGAACATCCCAATTGTGAAAATAATAATAGCGGGATAAATAAGTACATTTTCACCGAAACGATCAAATATTTTCCCTGTAAATGGACGAGAAATGACCACAACAAGTGCGTATAAAATAAAGAAGTAACTTGCAATTTCGCTTAAACCGAGCTCTTTCGCATAAATAGGAATAAAGGATAAAATGCCACTATAAGAAAAGGCTAAAACAAATCCTGTCAGAGCGATTGGAATAGAAGATGGTTCAATTAAGTCTTTCCATTTCATTTTTTCTCGTTTTTGTTTGTTTACTGGTGCTTCATGCGGAATATTGACTAGTAATCCTAATAAAAATGCGAGTAATGAAAATACTGAACAAACGATAAATAGTACAGTAAATGAAAAATGAGAAATAATTGTTAAACCTAAAAAAGGACCAATTACCATCGGTAGACTCATAAATACGCCGTAATAAGCAAGTGCTTCGCCGCGTCTATGAGCTGGTGCTACATCAGTTACAATTGTTCCAGTTGCTGTTGTTGCCATTCCGAATCCAATACCATGTAAGAAGCGAAGGGCAAGTAATAAAAATAAACTTTGCGTACCGAAATACATAACGGTAGCGGCTAAAAATAGTGAAAGTGAAATAAATAATATTTTCTTTCTTCCTAAATCATCGAGCCATTTTCCTGTGAATGGTCTACATAAAACAGATGAAATAAGAAAAACAGTTGCAACTAAACCAATTTCCTCAGGTTTTCCTTTTAGGCTGTCTATAACATAGACAGGCAGAGTAGTCATAAGCATGTAAAATGTTAAAAAGAGAAACAGACTACTAAAACAAGTTCCGAGGAAATCCTTCGTCCAAAGTTTTTCACTTTGCATCGTCATCCCTCCAAATTAATGATCTAAATTTTTGATAATTTGTTGTAACAATTGAAAAGCTTCATGTAAGTCTTCTTCTTTAATACCTTCTAGCGTCTTTTCTTCAAAGGAATCAACTTCTTCTTGCCATACTGGAATCATTTTTAGTGCAGTATCAGATAATGAAATCAACTTTTCACGGCGATCTTTTCCTTCCGTACGAATAATCCAGCCCATCGTTTCCATACGTGTTAACGTGCGAGTCATCGTTGGTGATTCAACATTTAAATATTGACATAATTCTGTTTGGGTACAAGATCCAGTTTGATTAATGCGGAAAATAACAGCCCATTGCGCACTAAATAATCCTGTTGGAGATACACGTTCATTAAATTTCTTCGTAAACTTACGAGAAGTTTGACTGACAATGTGGAAAAAATGTTGTTTTTCGTCCATGTATTTTGATCCTTTCAAATTAGTTACCTAGCTAACTATATACTTTTTTATAATAATTGTCTAGTAATAGACATGTTGAGTTATGTAAAAATTTCGTATAGGCTTTATGTTGAGAACATACATTCTGTATGTTATTCTTTAAGTAAGTAAAGAATTTTCTTTCTATTAAATAGAATGGGGGAACTTGTGATGATTAAGCCTGCAACAATGGAGTTTGTTTCACTATCGAACGGAGAAACGATTGCGTATCAGGAAGTTGGAAGGCAAAATACAGAAATTCTTGTACTCATTCACGGGAACATGACATCGTCACAACACTGGGATTTAGTTATTGAAAAGTTGCAAGATCAATACCATATTTACGCTCTTGATTTAAGAGGATTTGGCCAATCAACATATAATCAATCGATAGATTCATTACAAGACTTTGCAAGAGATGTAAAACTATTTATCGATCAATTAAAACTAGAAAAATTTTCATTAATGGGCTGGTCAATGGGCGGTGGTGTTGCGATGCAATTTACAGCGAATCATCCAACATTTGTCGAAAAGTTGATTTTAGTAGAATCAGTGGGAATGAAGGGATATCCAATTTTTAAAAAAGATATTAACGGGCAACCGATCGTATCAAGTTTAGTAAAGACGAAAGAAGAAATCGCGCAAGATCCCGTACAAATTGCTCCAGTGCTAGATGCGATAAAAAATATGAATAAATTATATTACCGTACAGTATGGAATCTATTAATATATACACATAATCAACCTGAACCGGATCGTTATGAAAAGTATTTAGATGATATGTTAACGCAACGTAATTTCGTAGATGTGAATTATGCGCTCATTACATTTAATATTTCGGATGAACATAACGGGGTTGTAGAGGGAAGTAAGCAAATTCATCATATTAAAGCTCCAACACTCGTCATACAAGGTGACAGAGATTACGTCGTACCGCAAGTAGTCGGTGAGGAATTAGCAAAACATTTGCCAAATGCAGAGTTGAAGATATTAGAAGATTGCGGACACTCACCGTTTATAGATTGTTTAGATGTATTTATAAAACATGTTGAGGATTGGTTAGACAATAAATAATTCCCGAAATATAAAACTTGCATATACTATAGCATTTGTATGTATAAGGGGAGAGAGTCAATGCATAATCCATTTTTAATATATCATTCTCCATATAATGATCATCAATATATAAAAATGATTATAAATCCGATGTATATGCAAGTTTCACCAGCTGTAGTTCCTTTGCAAGTGCAGCAATCAATGGTCCATACACATCCGATTTTATTTGGGTCTTCATTTTATGAAAATCCATATTTTAAGCATTTTCATTACCATGTGAAAGCACAAGTTTGGGAAGGATAAGAAGCTAAAAGGTTCATTCTTTTAGCTTCTTTTTTATTATGAATATTCGTACACGCATTTGAAGAAACAGTTTATAATGAAAAGTGGAAAGCGTGAGAAGGAGAGGGAAAGGGATGTCGATGCGTTTTACTTTTTGGATTATGGTTGGGATAGTGGCAATTTCAGGTTTGTCACAAGGGATGCTTTTACCTGCCATTGCAATGATTTTTGAACAAGAAGGGGTTAGTTCAAGTATTAACGGTATTCATGCGACGGCATTATATATTGGGATATTAGTTATTTCACCGTTTCTTGAAAAACCGATGCAAAAGTTTGGAATGAAGCCAATTATCGTTATTGGTGGGTTTCTCGTTATTATTTCATTATTCTTTTTTACACAAACTTTTTCATTTTGGGTATGGTTCGTTCTTAGATTTCTAGTTGGAGTCGGAGATCATATGCTTCATGTCGGAACACAAACATGGATTACGACAACATCAGACCCGAGTAAAATAGGTAGACAAGTATCGATATACGGTGTATTCTTCGGAATTGGTTTCGCAGTTGGCCCGTATTTAGCAAGCACTGTTCAGTACGGTCTTGCAACACCATTTATCGTATCTACTATACTTTGCTTAATAGGATGGCTTTTGCTACTACCAACGAAAAATGCATTTCCAGCACAAGATGAGGCAAAAACTGAAAGTGAATCATCCTTTTCTCGTTATAAACAAGTCGTTGGATTAGCTTGGATTGCGCTAATTGGTCCGCTCGCATACGGCGTACTTGAAGCGATGTTAAATAGTAACTTACCAGTATACGCGCTTCGTAAAGGATGGTCTGTATCGGAAGTTTCCTTCTTATTACCAGCATTCGCAGTTGGGGGCATTATTACACAAATTCCACTCGGTATATTAAGTGATAAATACGGAAGAGATCGTATTTTAACGTGGACGTTCAGCGTAAGTACGGGCATTTTCCTACTTGCAGCAGTATTTGATCAATATTACTGGATCGTCTTTGCATGTATGCTTATAGCAGGTATGGTCATTGGCTCGTGCTTCTCATTAGGGCTTGGATTTATGACAGATTTATTACCGAGACACTTACTACCAGCGGGTAATATATTATCCGGAATCGCCTTTAGTATAGGAAGTATTATGGGACCTGTATTAGGAGGCGTATTTATAGAAAAAATACAGTATACAAGCTTTTTTATTGCGGTTATGATTATAATGGGAATTCTCGCAATGGTATATATGGTCTACATGAAGAATCAATTCGCATCAAGAAAAATAGAAAGTAGGTTAGGGCATGACAAAACAACCTAATAAAAAGAAATTTGAAGTACTCGAAAACGAAACAATTACAGACTGCTTAGCGCGTATGGAACAAGAAGGATATGCACCGTCTCGTCGCATGGAAGAACCAATCTTTCATGAAGTGAAGAAAAACGGCAAAACAGAAGTTGAACCATGCGGTAGAAAAATTGTTTTTGAGGGGAAATTGAAGTAATCTCATAACAAATAGCCATCCAATTCATTTGAGTTGGATGGCTTGTTTTTTTACTGAACAATGAAAGGCTTAGCTAGAGATCTTTGTTAGTGAAGGTAGTATAGAGAGAAACTAACTACATGAAAATGTAAATTTAAGGATGCTTAATGTATTGAATTTTAGGATTGGGACATCAGTTATAGAGCTGGATACCTATACATTTGAAGGAAAGAACAATTATACAAAAGTAGGATGTTTAAAAATATATTAATTTGTATGATAAAAACAAAACATATTTTAAAAAAATTAGAAAGGAGGGAGAAATATATAATGATACAAAGCATATATGAAACTCATTTACATGTCAGAAATTTAGAAAAGGCAATAGATTTCTATCAAAATAAGTTAGGTTTAGCATTAGCAAAAAGACTATCGAAAAGACGAATTGCGTTCTTTTGGGTAGGAGAAAGTAAAAAACAAATGCTCGGATTATGGGAAGTACATATAAATAAAGAATTTGAGACGAAACACTTCGCTTTTCGTGTAGATTTAGAGTTTTTAAATGCTTCAAAATTATGGTTAGAGAAGCGTGGAATAGAGGTAGTAGGGAGTCAAGGGAAAGGAAATCGAGAACCAATTGTCCAAAGGTGGATGCCAGCTGCAAGCGTATATTTTCTAGATTGTGATGGAAATAAATTAGAGTTTATTTCTATGTTATATGATGATCCAGATGAACTAGAATATGCAACGTATTTAAGTGAATGGAATGCGGAGCACTAAGAAAAATAAAGTGGAACTTTAATCAGTAGTAGTTTTACAGCTTTGTATTATGTTAAATAGATAGAAACAAAATAAAATCCCTCAAGAAAAGGCACGTTCTTGAAGGATTTTTTTATGCTTTATATATTTTATATTGCTTGTAACGTATTAATGATGTTCACTTTTAGATATTTCAGCGCGTTGAATATAACCATCAGAGAAGCTGAAATAAAGAGAATAGCTTCCTCGATTATATATAAAGCCTTCACTAGTCATATCCTCTCCAATTCCATCTGGCTCACCAAACCACTCTTTTAATTCATCGATAGTTATATCCATTTTTACCCATATATATCTAGCGTCCGAAGGGTACATATCAATATTATAATCTCCATATACCGCTGTAGTAGGTGCATCACATTCTGTACATGGTGCTTGCTTCCAAACATCAGGCACTCCAAATTCTTTTTTTACCTCAGATATATCTTTACCCAGTACATCTAATTTAAATGGACCAAACGTCCCATCCTGTAAAGCTGTTGTTAACATTTGTTTCATTTCTTCTTTTGTATTGATGTTGAAATTATAAGATCTGTTCTTTGCTATTGCATTATAGAAAAATTGTGCATACTGCTCACGTTTCACAAGCATGTTGCCATTAAAATTACCAGACTCGTCACCTTGGGATATCCGGTTACTACGCACTGCATTTACAGATTCATAGGCCCAATGACCTTTTGGTACATCTTTAAAGTTCTCTTGTCCTTTTGAGTTTAATTGAAATGCCTTTTGCAATACTACTGCCATCTCATACCGATTTAATGCGTCATCTGGACGAAATGCACCTGTTCCATCACCTGTCATAATTCCAGCTTGCGCAATGGCTTTGATATCCTTTTCAAACATATGATTTGTAATATCACTAAAGATATTTCCCTGTTTATCATCTGCTATTAAACCTAAATGTCGATTGACTAAAGAAGCAACCTGTCCTCTAGTAATGTTGTCCCCAAAACCAAATTTTCCATTTCCATATCCCTTATAAATCCCTGCTGCTGCTAAGTAATCAATAGCAGTTTTTGACCAGTGGTCCTTTGGTACATCTGTAAATACAGTGTTCGCATTGCCAGCTACTTTATAGTTATTCGTAGTTGTTTGTGCGTTTGCTGTGCCTACCATCATTGTAGTTGCTAGTGCTGTGGTGATTACGAATCCCAAAATTTTTTTAGCTTTGCTTGTTTTCTTGCCCATTTGAGAAAGCCTCCCCAGTTTAATTTAACTTTATTAAATATACGTATTACACATATACATTCTAATACAGCTAAATGTACACATCGTAATTATAACATGTAAATGATGATCATTTGTCAGTAATTCACTTAATATGGATAAAATTCCAATAATCTATATAAAACTATAATTTTTAGATAATAAATATTCATTGCTATTTAATTGAGGAAAAATGCGAAACCTTTTTATAAAATATGGAAATGTTAAAACCCCTTTGATAAAATAGCAATATGCAAAAATAATTATTTATAAATTCTCAATGTAATGAATATTCATGTTTAAATATACGAATTTAACTACATAGTTATTGTAATAAAGGGGGAGAAAGATGTTAGAGGAATTGTACACTGTTTTTTTAAATGCATCGGGTTTTACAGAAAGCGCGAGGAAACGAGATCAGTATGATAAATTACATGATTATTTAAAAGATCAAGAAAGAGAGTTAAAACGATTCATTCAAGATGCTGAATCAGCGAAGAGAGATTATGAGAGTAAAAGTAATGGCTTAGAAGCTAATAAAATTCCGGCAGTTGAATTTGAACAAAAACGTCATGAAAAGGATGAGGAATTAAATACATTATTATCCTATTTTAAAAGTGCATTAAGCGATGTTGGATCTGCGATAGGTACAGCTTATGCAAAGTATTTGGAATATAAAGCGAAAGCAGAAGCGGAGAAAGCGTCAGCATACAATGCAGCGACCAAGGCTTTTGAAGAAAAGAAAAAGGAAATTGAAAATCTTATCCATTAAACATATAAAGAATGGGGGAACCCACATGAGTGGTAAAGAGGTTGAAATTATAGGAAGTAACACTACAAGTGCCATTTCTTACGCGCAAAATATTGAAAATGGTATGAAGGATTCTTTAAACGAAGCGAAAAACTTAAAAGCATACGTTACATGTGCGAACTGGAATGGAAAAACGAGAGATGCCTTTTTAAGTTATCTAGATTTAATCATTCAATATAACTCAGAAATGGTAGAGGCATTTGAAGGACATACGAAAGCTTTGAAAGAGTTAGATAAAAGTATTCAGACGTACGGAGATAGACCGGAAGTAAGGGCGATAAAACAGTTGTGATGGAGAAATGAGGGATAAAAGAATGGGAAAAGAAATGAATTTTGCACCTGCTGAATTATATGTTCTCGCAGGTGCAGCTGGGGTTACGGATATATTTGGATTGCCAAACCGTGACGTAATTATTTTACTTGATGAAGAATGTGTCACGAAAGCAACTACGAGTTTAAAAGAAAAAGGCTTACTTACAAGCGAAAATGGAATTACCCCTGCAGCTTTTCAAATTATTGAGCTATTAAAGGAATATGAAAATTGTCATGAATACACGAGAATTAATAATGTATTAATTGGTTTTTTGAAACATGATAAAGATCGAGTGGCTGTATTAACAGAAGTAGAGCCAAATAAAAAATACGAGATCGACTACATACCAAAGCCAGACGTATATTTTTCCTTATTAACACGCATCCCTTTCTTGTTGAGAGAACCGAGGGAAATAGAAGATACATTTTTCTCAAAGAGAATGACAGAAACAGAACAACAAACATTTGAGGAAAAAGATTTATCAAATAAAGACGTTATAGCGATGGAAACGTATACGAGGCCTCGGAGTAATAGAGGAGGAAAATGGGAATGTTTCTTATATTTCACTGAAGGAGAAGATTTCGTTCAAATAGATGTAGATCGTAATCGATATGACTGGGTGAGCCTCTATGCGGTTAATAAGAAATTGTATGACGTGTTAAAAATGCCGTATAAAAAATTAATTGACCCGAGACAATTTTCGTTAGGAGGTATTGAATAATGCAAGTATCAATGGGAGACGGTGGTTCTGGTGGTGGAGAAGAAGTATTAGTTAATTTTCAAGAACTACTTGATATAGTAATGAAATTAGAAGATATATATAAAATCCATGTAGACGTCATTGGAACGAATATTGAGAGTTTACTAAGCTGTGATTTTTATCAAAAAGGTGAAGCGATGAGAGTAATTGAAAAATATCCTGATATATTACACAAAACACTTGAATTGGCTGAACACTATTCGAGGTCGGCGACAGTTGTAGGGAACGTATGTGTAGAAATGCTTAAAAAGGACGAACAATTACGTGAAATATTAAGTAAGTTGTAGAAATCACCATACGGCTGGGGGATGAAAACAAAATGGATGTGAAATATAGACCTGAACCATGGCAAGACATGGGAGATGGTATGAATCGAATTACAAAAGATGCTCTCATGAAATTACGGGACGCAAATGAATCATTTAAAAAAATTGATGGAAGAATACGAGATTTAGACTCAGATGGTAGTATACATTTTAACCCAAAAGATCAATCGCAAAAAATCGGGGAATTACTTGATAGCTATTCGACATTACAAAAATATTGCGGAGAAGCAGGGCGATTGGTGTCTGAACATATAGATAAACCTTTTTTAGTAGAAATGGATAAATTCGCTCAAAAAATGAGAGATACATCTATTCTTAGTTTCGAAACAAATAACCGAATTGGCTCTACAACAACGACAGTATTACCAGATGCGCACGCAGGATACGGAAGTGTACCACAAACAATACAGACGAAAAAAGATAAAATAACAGTAGAAGATATTTTTAAAGATTCACCCGCATTTGATAACGTACTTAAAGAGGAATACAAAGAACTAAAAAAACAAAATCCAGATGCAAAACTAAATTATGAAGAATATAAGAAAGTAGTCCCATCCACACGAGGATTTGAATACAAATCGATAGAAGATGAACAGAAAAAACTAGAAATGGTGCGAGACATAGGAATAGGCCTAGGAATCATCATCACAACAATCCTTTGCCCGCCACTCGGGGCCGCTGCCGCAGTAGTATACGGAGGTGTACAAATAAAAAGCGGTATCGACGGAGAAGACTGGGGAACACACCGGAAATTGAGCCAAGAAGAGCGGGTAGGAAACATCATTTTTGGCGGATTAGACGCAATCCCAGTTGTTGGAGCAGTAGGAAAAGGAGTAAAAGCATTCAAAGGCACGAGTGAATTAGCTGATTTAGCGAAATTATTAAAATTCAAAGAAGGAATGCCTGGTTTTAATCCGAATTTGGGTAAAAATGTGGTACAATCATTGCGTGATAATAAAGCTATTATGCTTGACCGTTTGAAACTAACGAGCCTTAAAATGGAGAAATCCGGAAATGAAAAGATGTATCAACTTGGCGAAAAAATAGCCAAAAGCATAGATGATAGGACAGCCAAATCGGCAAGTTTTGAAGTTGACGGAAATGGCTTACTAATATCTAAACAAGGTGGTACAGATTTCCAAAGCTGGGTGAATAAGCATCATACAGAAAGTAATAAGATTATAGATGATAAGATTAAGAGTGTAGAGGCTTCTCTTGCTAGTAAGGGTACGGGTAAAGGTAGTAATACAAACCCAAACAAAATTAAACTAACTTCAGAACGAGAAAAATACTATCGAATGAAAATAGATGAAGCCAAAGCGCAAGGAGATTATAAGGCAGCAGATGATATTAGATATGATCGTCATTGTGAAGAAACGAAACAACCTTTAGAGCGTAAAGATTGGGATGCTAGGACTGAAAATTTAAGAAAGAGCCAAGAGCGTGGAAGAGAAGAAGAAATAAAAGGGAGAAAAGCCTTGGGAGAACATCTTGATCGCCAATTAGAGGACAATAACGCTGGTGAGGTTGTTACATATACATCTAGTGAAGGGCATCTTACGCGTCCAGATAGTATTGGGCGTAATGATAAGGGTGAAATTGATTTAGTTCATGATCACAAACACAAAATGGGTGAAAAAGAGCAAACTATTCATAACGACAGGCAAATGCGAGCTGAAAGAGAAATGCTCGAAGATAAAAATGGAAGTCATATTGTGACAATATCAAGTGACAAACCTGATTTGAATGGGATTCCTCCTAAACCAAGACCAAGTGGACCTTTGGGTAAGGATAGTGATGTTTACTACACTGATCCAAATAGCGGTAAAGTGACTCATAAATGGGAGAACAATACACGTTTACCTGGTGGAGGTAGGTGGAAAAAGCTGTGAATAAAAATTATTATGTGACTATATTTTTTAATATTAAGGGGGATATACATGAAACCAGATTTTTTCACAATTACAATGTATCCTACAGTATCTTTTAATGAAGAAGAATTATTAGGTCGTCTTTTGGATGTGTTTGAGTCAAATGAAAAATTCGCTCCCACTCATTGGGGCAACTGTGAAACGGTACGGGTAGAATATAACCGTCAGGAAATTCTGGAAAAAGTAGTTTCAGAGCGTAGAGTATCAGAAGTTTACCTGTATCGTGATAAGTCTGTGAACTACACAGGACGTTTTCAAGTTAACTGGAGCCATCGTTCATTTTTAGAGTTTGAGTTTCATAAATCAATACCTAAAAAATTATGGTCTGCTTTTTTTGAGTTATCTGATCAAATCGCAGAAACTGCGAAACCAAGTTACGGAGTAACTCAAATTTTTTGGCCTTTATCATATCCGTGGAATACCGAACGTGAACGGTTACAAATGTGGATGGAAATATCTTCCCAACCAATACCAGTTAGGTTTCTTCCTAACGGTCCCTTAGGGATAGGCGCTAGAACATACTTTAGTGGTCATATTTTAGAAATGTTTGATAAGGAATTATTACAAAATAGTCCAGCTGTGGTATCTGAGCTAGATTGGGGTGGCCTTTGTATTGATATTTTAAATAATCCATTAGGGAGTGATAGTGATACATTACTTGATAATTGGCTACAAGTAATGAAGTATTTGGAACCAGCACAAGTAATGGCTATACCAAGTTTTGATGAAGATCAGATGGGTGTAACTTATTCTCCAAATATTGCTTGGAAGGACTATCTGAAAAGCTAAATGAAAGGAGATCGTAATAATGAATGAGAATGGTAATGATAGAATAAGAGTTATGGAAATATTAAATAGATCTCAATACAATGATGAAATTATAGATGGGCTGGATATGAGCAATTTAGACCTTACTTTTTCTGATTTGTCAGAGGTGATGGCAGAGGGTATCATGGCAAAACAAGTCCATTTAAGAGCTTCTTCACTAATGAGAGCATCTTTTTTTGATTGTGATTTTGAGTTGGCTGATTTCAGGAGCTGTAATTTAGAGGAGATACATATTGCAGATTGTAGATTTGGTGAAGCTAATTTCTCTAAAGCCAATATGAAATATGCAAAGGTAAATATAAGTAGTTGTTTTGAAACATGTTTTGATGAAGTTGATTTTTCATATGGAGAATTAGTTGGAACAATTTTAAATCATGCTACTTTTCGCCATGCAAATTTATCTGGAATTAATGCTAAACAAGCAGATTGCACTGGAACGGATTTTAGTAGTGCCAATCTTACTGATGGTAACTTCGAAAAAGCGTATTTGGAAAATGCTAATTTATCAGAAGTAGATGCTAGAAATGCGGATTTAACAAATGCAGATTTAACAGGAGCGACCCTTTTAAATGGGAATTTTACGGATGCGGATTTTACCGGTGCTAAACTTGACAATGTAGTTTGGACAGGAGCAAAGGTAGAAGGAGCCAAGTTTGACGAAAATGTTAAGGAACAAATCTTAAAAATGATTTAAATATGACGGGAAGTATATACATTTAAGCACTCGAAAACCTATGATTGGTAGCGAGTGCTTTTTCTTATAGATATTAAACAATGATAAATGAGTGAAAATTAATATAGATTATTTTTAAGGATTGTTAGATGGATTAAGTTGTGAATATTATATAATTGAAAATACATTAGTAAAAGGTGTGGACTCCGTATCCCCAATCTTTAAAGGTGTAGAAATATTGCCAGATGGAAGTGTCGTTAGAACTGGAACGAACTATAGCGGAAAATTCCAAGAAGCCCATGATACCTCTAAGGCCAGTATTCAGAGTAGGATCTTGAATTTGGAGAGTGGTTGGGTTAAGGGTACGGGTGAAGGTAGTAGGATTATTCCTGGTACTCCGGGTATTGTAACAGGAGGAAATTCTACTAAATTAGGAAAAAATATGATGACAGAAATGGGGCTTAAACGTTCAACTAAATGGAGTGGATATCAAGCACAGCATATTATTCCTTCTGAAATGGCAGATAATCTTGTAATTAAAAAGATAGGTATGAACTTTGATGACTCATCAAACGGTATTTTTCTAAGAGTACCAGATGATAATATAAGTACAATGGCTAGACATAGAGGATATCATTCTGTTTACAATGAAGTAGTTGCAAGAGCATTAAATAAAATGGATATTAACCAAAGTATTGATAGTTTACAAAAACAGGTATATGATTTGCAAAAAAATTTAAGAAAATTACAGGGGAATGGTTTACCATTGTACCCAAGCCAAGGTGCAACAGTGGAACTTTGGGAAAGAAAGCTAAAACAATTGGAAATACAAAATAAGTAAATATCAGTAAGGTGGTAAGGTGTAATGGAAAATAAAGATATTAGTTTGCTTGAAGAATTACTTTATAATACAAATAACGAGGATACAATTAGCCGAATAAAGAATATAGATAATCCAATAATCCTTCATTGTTTTGCAGCAAATTATAATTGGAATAGTGGATTTGATATACCAAATGCAATTCTTGAAAACAAAGATTGTGACTTAGGAACGGGATTACTAATGTTTCATTATGCAGACGGATATCGACTATTAGAAAGTCCGGAGGAAGTTTCGAATTCTCCATTACAAGAATGGAAGGTTTTTATATTAAAACTTCAAAATAAAATTATGAATTTGGCGTTTAAAACACAAAATATATCATTTAGCCCTGAATTAACAAAAATTCAAATATTCAAGTTAAAAAAAAGGAACCCAAATATTTCAGATATTCTTATTAATGAGTCACAAGGAAATATAATTGATATTCCTAAAATATAAATAAACATTAAAAACTCATTACAGTAAATAAATGAGTTTAGTTATAGTGATTTTATAAAGCTTACTATACTAAATTATATTTTATGTACGGATATGATAAAGTTCGTGGTGCTAAATTTAAATACGCATAAGTATATATGAATAAAAAATAAAGTATGTGTGAAGTAGATAGAAAAAATAAAAGGGTTTTTGAAAGTATGTACTCTATGATGGTTGTACCATCATAGAGTACTATGTGCAATGATAGAATAAAAAAACGAGGTACGAGCTTAGGCGAGATGACATTTTACTGGGCGATGAATATAAACACACGGAATGTATACTAAACTAACGAACTCGTACAAACTCGTAAGTTTTAACGTAGTAGTTGTCATGACATGTAAAAGGTATCATACTGTTTCTACGAAACTTACAAATTTATGCCAATTAAAAACAGATGAACTTAAAGCGCTTGATTGTCTACGAAAGACAACAAGCGCTTTTTTATTAGATAGGCATGTTATAAATGTTTAAAAATTATTTTTATGAATTAAGGTTAACAGAAATTACTAGTATTATATAATTGAAAATACATTAGCATTAGCAAAAGTTGTGGAATCCGTATCCCCATTCGTTAAAGGTGTAGAAATACTGCCAGATGGAAGTGTCGTTAGAACTAGAACGAACTATAGCCGGAAATTCCAAGAAGCCCATGATGCCTCAAAGGCGAGTATTCAGAGTAGGATCTCGAATTTGGAGAGTGGTGGGGTTAAGGGTACGGGTGATATTGGAACACCGCCTCGATACGGGGAAAGAAGAATCTCAAAGGAATTATATGATGAATTAAGAGATGGAACGCCTGACCCTGCTTTACCTGGTAAGTATATTACAGATAGACTTCAAGCTGATCATATTGTATCAATGAAAAATATGGCTAAGATGGAAAATTTTGATAGACTAACAAAAGAACAACAACTTAAGGTTTTAAATAATGAAGAGAATTTTTTAGGATTAAGTGAAGCAGCCAATAAATCTAAGGGGTCTAAATCTTATTCTGATTGGACAATTTATAAGAAAGAAAAAATTGAAGTTGATCCTAAGTTTAGAGAAGAGATGATAAAGAAGGAAAAAGAATTAGAAATGAAATTACAAAAACAAATTGATGATTTTGTTGAAAGGCAATAAAAAAGGATATAGATAAATAAAGGAGATGACATAGCATTATGGAACAAAAACTTGGGTTTTTAAGAAAATATAAAAGAAATGCACAACTTATATCATGCCATGAGATTAATAAACTTGATGGTGAGAAAATACCAAATTCATGGTATGAATTGTTTCAAGAAGAAAACGTAGACAAGAGAGTTGAGAGTATTTTATCGATATGGAAAGAGCACGTAGGAGTGGAATTAAGAAACACTATTTCTTATTTGTCTAGGCACCTTGAAGAAGTAGAGCTTATGGACATAAATGGTAGATATTCAATTTTATACACTATTAAAACAAATAATGGTGAAATTCTATATTATGAGGGGGGAAATCCCAAAGATGAGTTTAATAATGAAGAATTAGAAAAATCTTGGGATAAGATTCCTTCAACAATACGAAATTTTTATCGAACTGTTCATAATGGTTTCTATTTTTATGCGAGCCAATCTATGGGTTTAGTTCCTTTAGAAAATGTAACTTTTTTTGATGATGATGAATGGGGTATTATTGAGGAGTTAGAAGAGCCTTTACAAATTGATTTACAAACTACTTTTGGTTTCTTTAAAAGTGGTATGGGTGGTTATGTTGCAGTAGATTATAAGAATTCTAATAATGATAATGCGACTTTATGGTGGACGAATAAAGAGCCTAGATATAATATGAAATTTTGGGACATAGTTGATGAATGGATAGTAATTGGATTTGAAGTTTAGTTTAAAGGTTCTGTTGCAAAGTTTTTATATAAACAAAAAAATCCTAATTTAGTAGGTAGAGTTTATACAACTTTGAATAGGTTCTCTAATTCATTGTACGTCGAAAAAACGAAGTTTGGTTGTTGTAAACTTCGTT
Organism: Bacillus sp. FSL R12-0074; assembly: GCF_038005725.1. Lineage (NCBI taxonomy): Bacteria > Bacillati > Bacillota > Bacilli > Caryophanales > Bacillaceae > Bacillus > Bacillus sp. FSL R12-0074. The sequence continues at coordinate 3,200,622 of NZ_JBBOTR010000001.1, read as the reverse complement.
TTTATTTATATAGGGCATGAATAGTTTAGTTGCCTTTTAAGGTACGTAAAGCATGGCGAAGCCTTTGAAATCCTGCGGATTTGGAAAAATGTCACTTGATATGTCTATAATCCTGTTCGATGAGGTAATTCAAATGCTTGATTGTGCAATGGATGGTATGCTTATGACCTTGTTCTCTCAATTTATGGAAAGAGAAAAGTAACGCGGGAGCCTTGTCTGTTGTGAGAACCGTTGCTTCTCCAAATGTTTTTACTAGTCTTTTCATAAAGGCATAAGCCGCTTGACGCTCTTGTTTTTTGTGGAGCTGAATATACAATGTATGTCCATCTTTATCAATCGCTCGATAGAAAAGAAGATGTTTTTATAAATTGAGTGATGAGCTTAGAAAGATTTTTAAAGAGAATGAGCAAGAACTTTGGCACTTTTTTACACTATCTCTTGATAGCGATGGAAAGCTGAAGGTACATTATGATTATACCAATTGGTTCAATACTGATTATATCTTTAATGGCCAGCTAGTTATTTGGGAATATAAATATTTAGGAACAGAACTAGATAATAGTAAAAGTAAAGATTTAATTGCCAAGTATTTAGATGAGTATCCCAATAATGTGACTTGGTTAAATAGAGCAGGATATGAATGCTCAGTTGACCAGATACAAAGAGGTAAGATTATAGAAAAAGACAGAAAAAGGAATAGGCTGTTAAAAAATAAGTACTCTATGGGGGTTATGTCATCATTGAGTACTACATGCAATGAGAGAATAGAAAACGAAGTACGAGCTTAGGCGATATGACATTTTACTAGGCGATGAATATAATCACATGGAATGTATATTAAACTAAGAACTCGTACAAGCTCGTCAATTTTAACTTAGTAGTTGTCATGGCATGTAAAAGGTGTCGTACTGTTAATACAAAACTTACAGATCTTATAAATCTTACAAATTTATGCTACTTAAAAACATATGAACTGAAAGCACTTGATTGTCGACTAAAGGCAACGAGTGTTTTTTAATAGATAGGTATGCTTTGAGTGTATAAAAATTATTTTTATGAATTAGGGCTAACAGAAATTACTAGTATTATATAATTGAAAATACATTAGCAAAAGATGTGAACTATCCCTCTTCATTAAAGGTGAAGAAGTAATACTTAATGGAAGGATAAAAAGAAGCCCATGATGCCTCTAAGGCGAGTATTCAGAGTAGGATCTCGAATTTGGAGAGCGGTGGTGTTAAGGGTACGGGTGAAGAAGCTACTAGACTTATTCCAGGTACCCCTGGAAAGGTTACAGGAGGTAGTTCTACAAAATTAGGGCAAAATATATTGGAATCCATGGGGCTTCCACGTTCTGCATCACGGAAAGGATATCAGGCGCAAAATATAATACCTAAAAACTTAAGAAATCATCCGGTATTAAAGAAAATTGGAATGGATATGGATCATGCTGATAACGGGATATTTTTACCGATACCAGCAAAAGATCCAAGTGCTTTGTCTAGGCATAGAGGATTTCATAGTGTATATAATAATGTGGTTAAAGATCAGTTAGATAAATTAAATATCAATCAAAGTATTAAGGAGTTGGAACAACAAGTGTTTGAATTGCAACAAAAATTAAAAAAAGGTACAGAAAGTGGCTTGCCATTATACAAATCAAAGGTATTAGAAATTGGTATTGAGAAGTTTTACAAAACAAAATTAAATGAAGAAATAAAGATTTGGAAAAGAGGTGGCGGTGCTACTGAAGAACTTTGGGAAAGGTGGATAAATAAATGAAGTACGGAAAAAACACTCAATTAGTCGAAGAGGTTATTAATTTTATTACAAATTTACAACCTTTTCATAATGAAAACCTTCTAAATCGTGATGTTGTTATGGTTAATGAGTATGAAAGAGCACAAGAATTGGCATGGTCTCAAGATTTGGATGAGGTTGAAAACGTTTGGGAAGATATTAAATCCTCAGAAGGTGGGGAAATAATAGGACAATTATATGAGCATGATTTAAACTCTATGGAGCGTACTATAAGGGAGATTATTCAATCATCCGAGAACTATCCAGGTGATTTTGTATTACAATATATTGATATTTTTGAAGAAATAATTGGAGATTTACATATGTGTGCACTAAATCGTTTAGTAAATGGAAAAGTTGATAATTTTTATGAAAGAATCTTTGAGGTTTATAAGCTTGGGGGATGGCCTTGTGGATGGGAAGGTGAATATCCAGAAGGGAGAATAATTGTATATTCACCAGATAAAAAATAAAGTATATTTGTGGTGGAAAGAAAAACAATAAGTGGTTTAAAAGTAGAGACCCATGATGGTTGTACCATCATAGAGTACTACGTGCAATGATAGAATAGAAAACGAAGTACGAGCTTAGGCGAGATGACATTTTACTGGGGCATGAATATAAAAACACATGGAATGAACATAAAACTAACGAAAACGTACAAACTCATAAGTTTTAACGTTGTAGTTGTCATGACATACAAAGGTGTCCTACTGTTATTATAAAACTGACAAATTTAATGTTACTTAAAAACAGATGAACTTAAAGCCACTTGATTGTCAACTAAAAGCAACAAGTGCTTTTTTACGTTTTAGCGTAGAAATTTAATAGAAAACTATAATTTTATTATGTAAACATTTTTTCTGTTTTTTTACATAGTGTATACAACTAACGAGGAGATAAATATTCACTATTACTTTCATTCCTGTTATAAAAAATTCTACAATAGAAGACAGAACGTATATTTGGTATAATCAAAACATACTATATGAAATGATGTATATGAGTTTGAAATTCATGTAATAAGGTAAGTACTACATAACAATAACTAATATTTAAAGTTCTCGTACCTATAGGATTCAGTTCATGTTATACAAATCAGTTGTTAGAAAGGAAAAGATGTAATGAATCAAATTTCATTTGAAGATTTATTTGAAGAAGAAAAAGAAAAAGTGGAGGTAGCTGAGATCCCAGCACCTTTATCGCCCTTGCAAAAAGATATTTTGGGATTATTTAATTCTGAAGAAATAAGTGCACTTGAGCTATGCGAACAATTAATACGATCTGGTAAAATATCAGATGAAAGATTTACAACGAATAAGCCTAAAGCCTTTGGACAAGTATGCTTAATATTAGAAGGGTTTGTTACAGAAGGAAAGCTTACTTTTATCAAAAATGATGAGAAAAGAGATAGGGTATATAAATTGATAGAAGAAGTATGAGATGTATAGAGGGAAATGAATGATTGGTTCCCTTTAACTTTCAGTCCCGTTAGTCTAGTAATGTCCACAAAAAAGGTGTCAATCTTTCCTAGATTGACACCTTCATACTTTTAACACCTTACATATTTACGTTTGAAACCAAGTCTTCCTCTATCAAGTTCTTTCTGAATACTTTCGGAAGCATTTAGAAGACTGCTTTTTTTCTTATCACGTTTTACTTCAACTATACCAACTTCTTTTGCAGTCTCGACTGCTTTTTCGTTTAGTGGTACATATGAAATTGCCACAGTGTTTAGAAAATTATTCCCCTTTTATTTATGACGATCGCCGTAAGGTCATTGCCCAAAATAAAAGAGCACAAGCACTAACGGATGCACCTAATATACAAACTCCGTTCCATCCGTAGCTTGCATAAATGTTTGTGGAAAGAATTGCACCTGTTGCACTGCCGATAGAATAAAAAATCATGTAACTGGCAGTGAGGCGACTTCTCGCTTCTGGACGCACTGTGAAAAGCATACTTTGATTGGTGACATGTACAGCTTGCACAGCTAAATCTAAAAGGATAACACAGATAACTAGTAGGAATAGAGAATGGTTCATTAATTTAATTAGGAGCCATGAAAGTAATAATAAGGATAAGGCTATGCCAGTAGTTCTCTCTCCGAATCCGCGATCAGCAAGTTGTCCGGCTTTAGTGGCAGCTAATGCACCAGCAACTCCAGCAAGACCAAATGCTCCGATAGCTGTATGTGATAGATTATATGGCGCAACACTTAGAGGTAAAACTAATGAAGTCCATAAAATACTGAAGGAAGTAAAAATAAGCAATGCTAATATTCCGCGAATACGTAAGATCCTTTCTTCTACAAATAATAAGAGAACAGAACGTAATAATTTACGATAGGTCATAGCTGTTTTTTTATGTTCAAGACTAGGTAAATTACGATATAACAAACCAATTACGAAGAGCATAAGTACAGCAGAGGTAAGATAAACGGAACGCCATCCCGCTAGATCTGTTAATGTTCCGGCAAATGTACGTGCAAGTAGAATTCCTATTACGACACCACTCGTGACGAAACCTACTATTCGCCCACGGTCTTTTGGGTTAGCTAAAATGGATGCGTATGCGACGAGTGTCTGCGTAACAGTCGCAAGAATTCCGACTAAGGCCATACCTATAAAAAGTACGGTACTGGAAGGAGCGACTCCGACCACAATTAAAGCGAAAACGGATAAAAGCATTTGAACAATGATAAGTCTTTTTTGGTTTAACAAATCACCAAGTGGAACTAATAAAAGTAATCCGAGTGCATAACAAACTTGAGTAATCGTAATAACGACACCAATAGTTGAATGGTTGATCTTAAACGCATTTGATAAAGAATCAAGTAGAGGATGAGCGAAGTATATATTCGCCACAGCCATCCCGCAAGCTATGGAAAATAATAGAGTTATATAGCGGGGCATGATTGTATTGATAGGTGATTGGAACTGATCATTATTCTGTGTAAGAGCAGCTGTCATTTTTTCTTTAGTATCCATAATATCATCTCCTTTTGTTTTTGAAATAATGTACCGAACGGTATGTTATTTCGTAAGTCAAATATAATCAGGGATAAGTTGTTATGTCAAGTGAATTGTAAATTAAATTCAGTTTCTTTTGACATATCATTTATAATTTAATACGATATATAATATACTGATTAGTACATAAAAACGTGATTTATAATTTAGAAAACAGGTGAAAAAAGAGGAGGGATTAAATGGCTCGACTACGTGAATTTGATAAAGAAAAAGCTTTGGATGCTGCTATGCAACTTTTTTGGGAGAAAGGATACGCTGCTACTTCATTAAGTGATCTAACTGCTAAAATGGAAATACAAAGACCGAGTTTATATGCGGCATTTGGTGATAAAGAAGGGCTATTTGAAGCTGCATTACGGAGATACACGAATTTACACGCAGCTAGCATTCGAACAAAACTTCAAAAAGAACAATCTGTAAAAGAGGCCATTCGTATATTTTTTGAAAATATGGTGGAAGAGGAATATAAAAAAGAATCAAATAAAGGCTGTTTTTGTATTAACACAATGGTGGAACTTGCTCCTCATAATGAAAAATTTGAAGTGCTGACTAGAGAACATCAAATGTATCTTTCAGTTATATTTCAAGAATTAATTACTAAAGGAATTCAGTCTGGAGAACTGCAAAGTGATGTGAATGCTAAATCATTGGCACAAACGCTAGTCACTTCATTAATTGGATTAACGGTGTTAATGAAATCTCGCCCAGAACGTTCAGTTGTAGATAATTCGGTATGTATCATATTATCGTTACTAAAATAAATGTAACAGAATTGTATTTCAATCAACTATGTCGATTATAGACACTTTTATTTATAAGCTTTTAACTTTAAGCACTGAATTGTCTACGAAGGCAACAAGTGCTTTTTATTTTCGTGTAAATATGAGCAGGTGAATCATAATGGTTGTCTGCAATATATGAAGATTGTTGGAGACATTTGTAATTAGGCATCGGATAAGAGAGGAATGAAAACACTATATAAGCCCCTTCAAAGCCCCTTATAAGCACCTACCAAGTAATAAATCACTAAGAAAAAACAAAAACAAAAACAACTACAAGAACAAAACAAGCGCGAAAAAATAAAACCGGCGTTGTAGTAGTTAAAAAAATTTGGAATTCAAATGCAAAAATAAAGCCCTCATTCCTATATGTATATTGAAGGATTGAAATTTGCCTTTTTATGAATAAAAGGAGGTGGGAAACATATGGCGGTGTACCGTAATGTGCAGGTGAACTTTTGGCAAGATGAATTCATATTAGATTTAACGCCAGAAGAGCGTTATTTTTACATATATTTGTTAACTGGTACGAAAACGAAGCAATGTGGTATTTACATATTACCGAAGCGTTTGGCAGAGCTTGAAACTGGTTACAGTATGGAGACTGTTGAGAAGTTATTGAACCGGTTTGTGGAATACGGGAAGATTTTATATGATGCGGAAACGAAAGAGTTATTCATTATAAATTGGTTACACTATAATCCTATTTTTAATACGAACATAGAGAAATGTGTATTACGTGAGCTGAAAATGGTGAAAAGTAAAGAGTTCCTACATAAGTTTTTGCGTAAATGCCTTGAAGAAGAATGCAAGATTCCATTATTACTTCAGTATTTTGGTATGCCAGAGGAAGAGGTTAGTAGTAATTCACAACAAGCAATTATTCAAGAGAAGGAAGAGAAGGAAGAGGTAGAAAGAGTAGAGGATGCCACTCCGCATAGTGAAGTTTATAAATTTTACGAACAAAACATTAGTAGTCTATCTCCATATATCGTGAAGGAATTAAAGGAATGGATGCAAAGAGTTTCAGGGGATAAAGTACTAGAGGCACTTAAAATTGCGTTTGAACATAATAAGCGAACGCTCGCTTATGTAAAGGGGATTTTGAGGAATTGGTGTAAGAAAGGACGAGTAAGCTTCAATAAAGGAAAGGAAATAGTGCGTAAGAGAGAAGTATTCAGTTTGTATGATCCATAGCATGAGCAAGTAATGATTTCTTCTTTTCTAAAAGGTTCTTTCACAATAGAAGCGAATAGATTGAGAGAGGAGGGATTGTATGGAAGTCGTCATAAAAAAGAAACGAAATAGGGGAAAAAGAATTTTTATTTGGTCTAGTAGTATCGTTCTTTTTTTGTTTATTTGCGCTATGATTTTTTTGAACATATATACGCTTAGTTCTGTGCCAAAGATAGATGGAACGATAAAACTTGAGGATTTACAACATGCTGTTGCGGTGAAACGAGATAGTAAAGGTGTACCACATATTAAAGCGGAAAATGCGCATGATTTATATTTCTCGCAAGGGTATGTACAAGCGCAAGATCGTTTGTTTCAAATGGATTTAAGTAGAAGACAAGCTTCTGGTATGTTAAGTGAAGTTGTAGGGGAAGCAGCTGTTGATCGAGATAAATTGTTTCGAACGCTCGGTTTACGGCGAGCGGCAGAAGCATCTGTTAGTCAATATGATGGGGAAGCGAAATATGCCCTGCAGTCATTTGCTGATGGGGTGAATACTTTTATACGTGAAGCGAAGGCCGAAAAGAAATTGCCGGTTGAGTTTACTTTATTAGGCTATGAACCTGCTGAATGGTCAATCGTGGATTCTTTAACGATTGGAAAGTATATGGCGTTTGATTTAGGAGGACATTGGCACGGACAAGCATTTCGATATTGGGCGCTGAAAAATTTACCGAAAGAGCAAGCAAATGAGCTATTTCCTACATATCCGAAAGATGCGCCTAGATTGCTAGCTGAATTGAAAAATACAAATGTGGACGTAGCACAAAGTTTTTCAAAGACAGTTATTCCACCAGAGTTTAACGGTAGTAATAACTGGGTTGTGAGTGGTGAAAAGAGTGTATCTGGTAAACCAATTTTAGCGGATGATCCTCATTTATCTCTTGCGGCACCTTCTATTTGGTATCAATCGCAACTTGAAATGAAAGATTTACATGTGAGTGGCGTTATTTTCGCAGGAGTACCAGGCGTTATATTAGGACACAATGACAAAATAGCATGGGGCGTTACGAATACAGGTCCCGATGTGCAAGATTTATATATTGAGAAGCGAAATCCTAATAATGAAAATGAATTTTTGTATAACGATAAATGGGAAAAGGCTACGGTTGTTGATGAATCTATTAAAGTAAAAGGCGGGAAAACAATTCCGTATAACGTTACGGTTACGAGGCATGGTCCAGTTATTTCAGAGTTTGCGGATAAAGGAAAAGAGAAAACAAAAACAGTATTCGCTTTGAAATGGACTGCTTTGGAGCCTTCCGCTGAATTAAAGGCTGTATTAAATATGAATAAGGCGAAAGATTGGAATGAGTTTGAAACGGCTCTTCAAGATTTTCATACACCGACTCAAAACTTTGTGTTTGCATCAAACGATGGCACAATTGCTTATAAAGCGAATGGAAATATACCAGTGCGTAAAAAAGGTGATGGTAGTTTGCCTGTGCCAGGATGGACAGATGAATATGAATGGGAAGGGTATATTCCGTTTGATCAACTTCCAAAAGTAATAAATCCAAAACAAGGGTTTATTTCAACTGCAAATAATAAAATTGTTGATGATAATTATCCGTACCATATTAGTAATACGTGGGCGCAACCCTACAGGCAAATGCGTATTCAAGAGTTTTTGCAAGAGAAGGATAAGTATACGGTAAAAGATTTAGAAGAGTTACAGATGGATCAAAAAAATTTATATGGGAAAGAGTTTACTCCTATATTGTTAAAAGAGTTAAATAAAGCATCTTTAAATGAAGTAGAGAAAGAAGGCGTAAAACAATTAACAAAGTGGAATTTTTACGATAGTAAAGATGAAGCGGCACCATTAATATTCCATTTGTTAATGAAAGAGATTTCGAATACGCTATTTTCAAAAGAAATACCGAAAGATGTGATGGAGTTATTTGAAGGGAAGTCACAAGTAGTTGATGAATTGATTCGAAAAGAAGTAGCAGGAGAAAATAGCGCTTGGTTTACGAAGTACGGAGGGTTCACGAAAGTTGTGCATACATCGTACGAAAATGTAATGAAGAAATTACAGAAGGAATATGGACCGAATGTTGCGGAGTGGAAGTGGGGCGATTACCATCAACTTGCTTTTACACATCCAATTTCAAAATCATCTAGTATGCTAGCACTACTTGCATTTAATCGTGAAAAACCAGTTCCAATTGGCGGAAGCCAAGTTACCGTTCAAGCAGCGAGTTACGGAGATAACGGTATTGTAAATCATGGGGCTTCTTGGCGATTCGTTATTGATACGAAAGATATGTCAAACGGTTATCATATAGTGGGGCCGGGACAGTCAGGACATTTTAAAAGCGATTGGTATCATGATCAAATAGATGATTGGGTGAATGGTGAGTATCATACGACTACATTGAATACGGAGGGGATAGAAGGGAAGGTGTTAACTTTACAGCCGAAATAATGTTAGAAGAGGCTCTTACTATAGGTAAGGGTCTCTTTTTCGTCTTGCGACAAAATTTGACAAAAAATTCTGTGGAACTTTGTTATAATTTTTTTTTGGAATATTTTGTTTAAGGTTTTACAGAAATAGGGATACATGTATTCTAAATTAAAGGGTTTTATAGGGGGATAAATACAAGAATGAACGACATGGAGAAATATCGAGAGAAAATTAAAGTGATTTCTTTTGATAGAGAAAAAAATCAAATGGTTGAAGTGGAAGAGAGTAAAATAACTTTTGATGATGTTGGCGGAATGGAAGATATTAAAAAGAAAATCAATATGGACTTTATTATGCCGATTAAGAATCCAGAGTATTTTCAAGCTTTCGGTAAGAAAGTAGGAGGTAGTTTATTATTTTATGGGCCGCCTGGATGCGGTAAGACATTTTTAGCGCGAGCAGTTGCCGGTGAGATAAACGCTAATTTTATTCATTTAGAGTTGCAAGCAATACTCTCGATGTGGTCAGGAGAAGCGGAGAAAAATTTACATGAAGTGTTCGAAGAGGCAAGAAAAACAAAGCCTTGTATTTTATTTATAGATGAATTAGACGCATATGGCGGGAATAGACAGAAGATGGGTGCTCATCATCAAAGAACGTTAGTTAATCAATTGCTAGTGGAGATGGACGGAAGCAATTCTTTTAATGAAGGTGTTTATATAATTGGGGCAACAAATACACCATGGTATATTGATCCAGCGTTACGACGACCAGGCCGTTTTAATTCACTTGTTTTTGTGGCACCACCAAATAACGAGGAAAGACTGACAATACTAGAGTTGAAAACAAAGGATAAACCGAGAATGGAATTGCAGTTAGATTTTGTTTCGAAGTATGCAGAGCATTTTTCAGGGGCAGATTTAACATATTTAGTGGAAGATGCTATTAATGAAGCTATTCAGCGTTCATTTGAAACGGGACAGTTACAACCCTTATCCAATGAAGATTTATTAAAAGCAATGAAAAAACGGCAACCGACAACTTTAGACTGGTTCTCAAGCGCAAAAAATTATGCAACGTTTAGTGATGTAAATAAAGATTTTGACAAAGTATTAGAGTATATGGAAGAACACCAATTGAAATAAATGATATTAGATTGGAGGGAAAGGAATAGATGGAGGAGCAACTTAGGAGAATCTCGCACTTATTGAAGCTTGGTGATGTTGAGCTTGCAAAAGAAGAAGCGGAATGGATGATTAAAGAAGATCCAGAAGATGCTACTGGTTATATTTGTTTAAGTCATGTGTACTACTTTGGATTTCGACAAATTGATGAAGCAAGTAAATATTTAGAAGAGGCACTAAAAATAGATCACTTAGATGAAAATGTTTTGTTAACAGCGCTAGATATTTTTTATGCGCAAGAAAATTTTGAGAGATTAAAAGAGATAGCAGAAATAGGGATAAAAAATTATCCGGAAGAAGGCGTATATTACTTTTATGTGGGTGAGGCAAAAATATATATCGAATCGCTAAATAAAGGTATTACATACTATAACAAAGCGATAGAATTAGAACCTGAAAATGATATGTATGTAGGAAGATATGCTTTTATTCTTTTAAGTTATTATCCGAAACGAATAGAAGAGGGAATAAAGGCGGAAAAACGTGCGTTAGAGCTGAATCCAGAAAATGTAACAAATCTAGTGTATTTTGCAAATGTTGCAAAAGAAAAAGGTAATTTTAAAAAAGCAAGAATGCTAGCTGAAACTGCAATACGATTAGAGCCGAATCATGAAGGTGCCTACAAAATTTATAGAGATACAATTGGAACGAAAAATAAGTATTGTGCTTTTATGGCAAGTTTTACGTATACATTTTGGAATTCATTTTCTAAGTTTTGTAAAATATTTTCGTTTACAAGTAAGAAGAGTCTTAAATTATATTATATTTTAGTTGTTTTAAGCCTTTTAGGATGGATAATCCTCCCTGTATATTTAACAGGTTGGTATGCCGGTTCCGTGTATATAGTTATTTTTATGATGTATATCATTTCATCTATTATAAAAGGGCGGATTCATAAAGAAGTAGGATTAGGAACACGCTTTGATGCTGAATACAATGTGAAAAAAAATAAAATCATTCGAAATCGTGAAATTTCCAATATGGAAAGTACAGTTAAAAAAGGAGAAGCTACTACTATTCCAGCTGCGAAACTATCAAAAGAAGAACTGGAAGCACAGCTAGAGGGCTTTTGGAGTAAAGGAACTGTGTATGAGGGGCAGCAAGAGGTTGCTGCAGCAGTGAAAGAACCAGCTTTATCATCAGCTGAACATAAAAAGATTCAATCATATTCAGATATTGAATCACCAAAATATAATAAATGGTATATTTGTTTAATTGTCGTTTTATCGATCTCCTTTATATTTAAAGTTGGAAAATTGTATAACTTAAATAATACAAATGCGGTGAATACGACGCCACAAATGAGTCAAGAAACGAAGGATATTATTGTAGAGCAACAAGATAAAGCGCTCAAAGATAAAAAAGAATCGTTCGATAAGTTAGAAGTAGTAACTGTATTATACGTATTAAGAAAAGGTGATTGGAATGGAAGTACAATTGAGGGAGCTATAGAGAAAAGTTATGTACCGGTTATGTTAGAAAAAGTAGGACAACCAGCCGGGGAGAAGTTAAAAAAAGCAACTCCTATGAAAATATATAAAGAGGATACAAGAACGTATGTATTACTTCAAAATGGAGATAGCTCTTTTATAATTGAAATAACAGCAAGAAAGTTAACTCATATTTACGGTGAGAGCTGGAATAATGCGCAAGAAGAGATGCAAAAATATGAAGAGCTACTCGGGAAAATAGAGTCACAAGGCGTTGAAGCAGGGGGGATTTAGCATGAGTATTAAAGTAGTAAGGGCAACGGGAATGATGGGAGGAGCAGCAAGAGTCGCTGTAAAGGTAGATAATGAAGTAGTAATGAAACTTGAAAATAATGAAGAATATACGCTTCCTTTTGAGGGAGATGAAGCAAATATAAAAGTAAAACAATTCTTTTTTGGGAGTAAAGAAAAGAAAGTAAAGGATGGCGATATAGTAGAAATTAAGATAAATAGTATCGCCATTTTATTAATGATTGTGTCAATAATGGCTGTTGTATTTGGCTCTTCAATTGGTATAAATATAGTTGTTTTTGGTGTTATTGGAGCGTTAGTTACGTTAGTATATGGATTTAACAATTGGTTTAGTTTAGAAGTGAAATAAGTATTGTATTTGTTTTTATATTAATTCATTTAATTTACTATACATGAAGTGTAATTATTTCTAATAAGGAATGGGGAGGATCATTATGAAGAAAATGATTGTAGCATCTAGTTTGGCGTTAATAGTAGGTTTGACAACGGGTTGTAGTAGTGAGAAAACGAATGTTACGAAACCAGTCGCTGTACAAAAAGAAAATGAATTAGTAGCGAAAGATATTTTTAAAAAAGCAGGTGATAATTTTAAACAAGAGGATTTTCTCACTTTAACGTCTCTTATGTCAATGAAGGGGAACAGTCAATCAGAAGAGATTAAAATGAACATTCAAATGGAGCCGAAACGAAAGAATTCTAGAGCAGAAATGAAAATAAGTGGAACAGATATTGTAACGTACGAAGTAGATGGAAAAGTCGTTGCTCAAGTGAAAGACCCTGGTACAGGAGAATTAATTACAATACCTAGTGATCAATTTAATATAAATGACGTAATGGTAAGTGAAAATTTACTTAATGAGTTAGATTTACCGGAAGTTTTGGCTAAGAAAATGAAAGCAAAGAAGGAGGGAGATACATATAAGCTTACACTTGACTTAAAGGGGAAAGAAGCAGTAGATACATTACAGAAAATTAATGGAGATATGAACAAATTAATGGAAGGATTTAATATGGATGCGTTAACTGTTGAATATATAATAACGAAAGATTATAAATTTGAAGAGATGCGCACAGCTATAAAACTGAGTGAACGTAATACAGATAAAAAATCTAGTGCGGATAACGAAAAATTGGATACAGTTGTGAGCATAAAAATTGATTCATATGAAAAATTCGATCCAATTAAGTTACCAGAAGGAAGTCAATAAATTCAATCGTATAAGGATAAAAAAGGAGCAGAAATACGCTCCTTTTTTATTTACCTTACTATTTTTAGGAGGTTAGTATGAATAAGGTATGGATAAAGGGTGAATAGCATTTTTATTGATGAAATTTCATTAAATATTCTTGTGGAATATATGTGAAACATTGTATAGAATAAGCAAGTATGTCAAAAATTATAGGGGGAAACTTGTGAAGAAAAATAAGAGTTTAATAAGTATTTTAGGAGTGTGTATCATGTTGTTTTCTTTTTGTTTCCAGGGAAATATACAGGCGGATGTAAATACTGTTCAATCTGGAAAAATAAAGTCAGGAAACGTAACGGTAGGGGAAGTAGGCAATGTAGCGAAAGTGTTAGCAGATGTAGAGCGCTTGAATTTAAATACGGTGAATGTACCTATTCAAGTAGATATTTCGGATGTGAATTCGGCTAATATGGTAATTAATCAGGCGCAAAAGAAACAAGCTATTATTTTAATTCAAGAATTATTAAAGCGTAATATACAAGTTATATTGGAGCCGTTTCCGTTTATTCAGCAAGGAAATATTGGAGAAACAGAGTGGAACCCTAGTAATATTAACGATTTCTTCTGGAATTGGAAAACGGTTGTTTTACAAGATATTTTTAATTCCATTACAAGTAAGTACAATATTTATGGGCTGAAAATCGCTTCTAATTTCGTGAATATGGAATATGCAGAAGGATATTGGAATGATACGATTAATTTTGTTCGCCAGCAGTATAAAGGAAATGTTTTGTATCAAATGAATTGGTGGTTAACTGCAAGTTGGGATCCTTCTTTTGAGGCGAAATTTGAAGAGAAAATAAATCGCCCGTATTTAAAAAAGGTGGACATTGTAAGTATTGATAGTTGGTTTGAAGTTTCAGGAAAAAGAAATCCATCATACGAAGAAGTAAAACAAAGCTTATTTGCGACGACAGTATACAATCGTGGCCAAAATGTCGTTCAGCAACTTGAGACATTACATAAAACAACAGGAAAGCCAGTTTATTTTGGTGGATTTAACGTTCCAGCACGCGAACTTGGATTACAAAGCCCGTGGAACCCAGATGTTACGAATGTGTTTTCGAAAGATGTACAACTTAACGGGTGGCGTGCTTACCGAGATGTATTAGAAGCGAAGCCATATTTTAAAGGTTTTTCAATTTGGTTTATCGGATCTAATGATAGTAATCATTCATATCAAATACATAGTAAAGAAGCAGAGACAGTTATTAATGGCTGGTATCGAAAATAAATTTTATAAAATAGGTAAGTTTTAGAATCTATTACATATATTTTAGTGAAAGGCCTTTCACCATCTTATCACCTAGGGGGCAATCATAATGAAATTTTTGTCATACCTTACAGTAATTTTGGTGATTCTTGGCGGTTTGAATTGGTTGTTTGTGGCGTTAGATTATAATGTAGTTGAGAAATGGTTTGGTTCTATGCCGGCGCTTGTGGATACTATTTATTGGCTCTTTGGTCTTTCAGCTATTTATCAAATTTTCGATAGGTTCTTTACGAGTAAGTAGCTATTATACTTAATTACTAGAGTGTTAAGTACGATTATGTACTTAACACTTTTTTGTATGTTTATAAAAAGCAGGGTGCACATGCAAGCGATTCCATTGCGTCTTGCACCGTAATAACGGAAAACAAATTGACCGTGTATTGTATATAGGTTATAATTCAGAAAGTTTAAAAAATAATAAAAATGAGAAATAGGGAGGTTATCTGGGTGATGGAGAGAGTGTATAATTTTTCAGCAGGACCATCTATACTCCCTTTGCCAGTTTTAGAGAAAGTGCAAAAGGAGCTTGTAAATTATAACGGGACAGGCATGTCTGTTATGGAAATGAGCCATAGATCTTCTTATTTCCAAAGTATTATTGATGAAGCAAGTAGCTTACTTCGTGAATTAATGAACATTCCTGATGAGTATGAAGTTTTATTTTTACAGGGCGGTGCGTCATTACAATTTTCTATGATACCGTTAAATTTAATGAGTACGTATAAAAAAGCTGGGTACGTACTGACAGGTTCATGGTCTAAAAAGGCGCTGCAAGAAGCCGGAAAAGTAGGAGAAGTACAAGTGATTGCTTCTTCTGAAAAAGATAAGTTTACTACGATTCCTAAAATGGATGATTTACCAAAGGATGAAGAACTAGATTATGTACATATTACAACGAACAATACAATTGAGGGGACAAAATATGTGGATATTCCACATTTAGAAAGAGTGCCGCTCGTTGCGGATATGTCCTCAAATATTTTATCAGAACAATATGATGTTACGAAGTTTGGTCTCATATATGCGGGTGCGCAAAAGAATTTAGGGCCAGCGGGTTTAACGATTGTAATTATAAAAAGAGATTTAATTGGCAGTGCAAATAGTGCTTGTCCTACGATGTTAAACTATGAAACTTACAGTAAAAATAACTCCCTATATAATACACCGCCATCCTTTAGTATTTATGTAGCAAAACTTGTACTAGAGTGGTTGAAAGAACAAGGCGGGGTATCTGCGATTGAAGAACAGAATAGAATGAAATCTTCACTTCTTTATAATTTTTTAGATGAATCTAAATTGTTTACTTCACCAGTTGATCCCACGTATCGGTCACTTATGAATATTCCGTTTACAACACCGTCAGAAGGGCTTAACAATCAGTTTTTACAAAAATCGAAAGAGCGCGGTTTCGTTACGCTAAAGGGACATCGTTCAGTCGGCGGTATGCGCGCTAGTGTTTACAATGCGATGCCAACCCAAGGTGTACAAGAATTAGTAGACTATATGAAGGAATTTGAGCTTGAAAATAGATAGGGAGATGGGGATATGTTTCGTGTTCAGACGTTAAATCAAATTGCCGAAAAGGGTTTGCAAATTTTTGATGGGAATCGCTATGAAATTGGAGAAAAAGTAGGTCATCCAGATGGTATTTTACTTCGCAGCTATTCTTTACATCAAGAAGAGTTTTCAGAAGATTTAAAGGCGATTGCAAGAGCTGGTGCCGGTGTAAATAATATTCCTGTTGAGCGTTGTACGGAAAAAGGGATTGTAGTATTTAATACGCCAGGGGCTAATGCGAATGCAGTGAAGGAACTTATTATCGCAAGCCTTATTATGTCTTCCCGTAATATTATAAAAGGAGTGAGCTGGACGAAAGAGTTGGATGGAGAAGAAGTACCACAGCTTGTTGAAGCAGGGAAGAAGCAATTCGTTGGATCAGAAATTGCAGGGAAACGTTTAGGTGTTATCGGTCTTGGCGCAATCGGTGCTTTAGTTGCGAACGATGCGTTATCTTTAGGGATGGACGTTGTTGGCTACGACCCGTATATATCAGTTGAAACAGCATGGCGTCTTTCTACGCAAGTACAAAGAGCGTTTAGCCTAGATGAAATCTTTGCAACGTGTGATTATATTACACTTCATATTCCTCTTACGAACCAAACGAAGGGGATTATTGGTGAACACGCTATAGAGACGATGAAAAAAGGAATGCGTCTATTCAATTTCTCAAGAGGAGAACTTGTAGATGAAAAAGCTCTTCAAAAAGCGTTAGAAGAAGATATTATTACACATTACGTAACAGATTTCCCGAATGAAAATGTTATAAAGATGAAAAATGTAACAGCAACGCCTCATCTTGGTGCATCTACGTCTGAATCTGAAGAAAATTGTGCAGTAATGGCTGCACGTCAATTACGTGAATATTTAGAGACAGGTAATATTCGTAATTCAGTAAACTATCCAAACGTAGAACTTCCGTACATTGGAAAAAAACGAATTACAATTATGCATCAAAACGTTCCGAACATGGTAGGACAAATTACAGGATGCTTAGCAGAACATCATATTAATATTGCGGATATGATTAATCGTAGTAAACATTCTTGGGCGTACACAATGATTGATATTGATAACGGAATTGATGATATAATAAAAGAGAATATTGTGGAAAATATAAGCAAAATCACAGGTGTTGTAGCTGTTCGAATGATTGTGTAAAGGAGAGAGAAACTTGGCAAAAATCCGACCGTTTCGTGCTATTCGTCCAGTAGAAGGAAAAGCAGCACAAGTAGCAGCTTTACCGTATGACGTATTAAATAGTGAAGAGGCAAGAGAAGTTGTAAAAGGGAATCCATATTCTTTCTTACACGTTGATAAAGCAGAAATTGATTTAGACCCGGCACTTTCACCGTACGATGATCGCGTATATGAAAAAGCTGGTGAAAATTTAAAGCAATTTATACAAGAAGAAGTGTTCGTTCAAGATGAGGAGCCAGCGCTTTACATTTATGAACTGACGATGCAAGGAAGAACGCAGTCAGGCCTTGTCGTTTGTACATCGATTGACGAGTATGAAGATGATACAATTAAAAAACATGAAAGAACGCGTCATGAAAAAGAACTTGATCGTATTCGCCACGTAGATGTGTGTGACGCAAATACGGGGCCAATTTTTTTAACGTATCGTACAAAAGAAGAAGTGAAACGTTTCATTGCAAGCTGGAAAGAAGAACATGCGCCAATCTTTACATTTACAGCAGAAGATGGCGTGGAGCATGTTGCCTGGAAAATAGTTGATGAGGATGTAATTGCTACTTTAGTAAACGCATTTGAAGATATTTCTAATCTTTATATTGCAGATGGGCATCATCGCTCAGCATCAGCAGCAAAAGTAGGACTAATGCGAAGAGAGCAATATCCGAATTACACAGGAGAAGAGGAATTCAATTTCTTCCTATCTGTTTTATTCCCTCATGATGAATTATCAATTTGGGACTATAACCGGGTTGTGAAAGATTTAAATGGCTTATCAGAAGAACAGTTTTTAAAGCAAATTGCACAATACTTTTATGTAGAAGAAGCAGCTGTTTCTCCGTATAAACCAAATGAGCCAAAAACATTTGGTATGTATGTAAATGAGAAATGGTATAGACTCACAGTGAAAGAGGAAACGTTTGATGCGAATGATCTCGTTAAAGGTTTAGATGTATCTATTCTGCAAGATCATTTATTAAGCCAAGTACTTGAAATACACGATCCACGATCTGATTCACGCATTGATTTTGTCGGAGGAATCCGCGGATTAGAAGAACTAGAACGCCTTGTAAATAGCGGTGAATATAAAGCAGCGTTTTCATTATATCCGACATCAATGGAAGCTTTATTATCAATCGCAGACGCTGGAGAAATTATGCCACCAAAATCAACGTGGTTTGAACCAAAACTGCGCAGTGGGTTGTTTGTTCATTCGTTAAAATAAATATAGACTTCTTTAGATTGAAAAACCGAAATGATTATAGTTTCGGTTTTTCTTATGTTAAAAGTGTTTTTGAGGAGGGGTATCGATGAAATTGCAAGTAGGCGAAAAAATCACCTTTGAACGAACGTTTACAAAAGAAGATGTTGTTTTATTTACAGAAGTATCTAAAGATGAAGGTGTTCATCATGTTAAACCAGATGAGCAGGGGAGATTTGTTGTACAAGGGCTGTTAACATCAACGCTGCCTACAAAAATTGGCGGTGACTATAACGTACTAGCTCGCAAAATGGATTTTGAATTTGTACGTCCTGTCTTTAGCGGTGATACCATTCGTTGTGACGTAACCATTGAACAATTTGAGCCCGATGAAAAACATCGCACAAAAATTATTGCGATGTTTATATGTAGGAACCAACTTGAAAAAGAAGTTATGAAGGGGAGTTTTTCTGGGATTATTCTTTAGTTAGTAGGAAAAGTAATGAATAGGTGGGGGCCACATGCCTCTCGAGCTTAGATTTTTAATTCCACCATAACGAAAATTTTATGCATCGTTGAATACTGATAATAAGACGTTATGTAATATACTCTGTTCTTTTCTTAACTAATAGAAGAATAGTTGAATAAGCTCGTCAACAAAAAAAGGACATTCCTAGTATTACAAGAAATGTCCTTTCCACTAAATTATAGGATATTTTGCTAAAATTCAAACTCTAAAATTAGTTTACTGGTTTGACCTGTAAACTGATAATTATAGGACCCTCTCAGACTTTCTAAGTTACCAGTAGCTTTAATAATTGTTCCTGGGGAATCTAGATTTCCTTTATCAAATATTCCTTGCTCTATAGCTGTAAATGTCCCTTGTTGCCCCTTATAAATTCCTTCAAAGTGTAAAAATCCAGAAATTTTAGCAGTAGCCAAGTGACCATCATTTATATTTGAGTCTAAATAATATAATAAGTATTCAACAAAAGCTTTTCCTTTTAATTCACCATCAATATCATATTCAACATGGGCAATATTAATAGGGAAATCTTTTCTAGTATCATCGATTAGTTTTTCATCCCATTTACTTACTGTAAATGTTACTTCCATAAACGTAATCTCCCTCCAATTATATACTTTTAAAAAGTATCAATTCACAGTCATATCTCATAGGAGTGTTTTTATTTATTCCACGCCACTCTCTAAAATAGAAAAGGATACATTTTCACAATCAATTTCTGCCATCGCACCGTAAGGTAAAATAAACTTCGGCTCGGTATGGCCAAAATTTAAATTATAAAGAATCGGTAAATCTTCTAAATTATGTTCTTTCATTACTTGCAGTATTTCGTGTTTATATTCTTCATAATATGTTTCGTCTTTTGGTTTACCAAAAATGATGCCATTTGCTTTTTGCAGAATGCCTTGCGCTGCATAATTTCGTAACCAATACTTTATATAACTTGGTTCTGGATGATCTTCAGAGGTTTCAAAGAAAAGGATACTATTCTCCCAATGTTTTTTCTCAGGCCAAAGTTCCGTTCCTTTTGCAAATTCCAGTACTTCCATACAACCACCAATTAAACGCCCTTGTACAGTAGTAGAGCCTTGAAGTAGCTCATATCCATTGTTTTGTTGCATCGTACGCCTTTTATCCTTATTTATCTCTATCCATTCTAAACGCTCACTCGTCCATTCATGAGCTGGTTGAATCTCGCCAATGGCCTCATTTGAAAAGAGTGTTCTATTTACCATTTCAATTGTATATGGATCCATCTCTACATTTTCGGCAAAATCGGTTAAAATTGCTGGACCGTAAAAAGAGGGAATTCCTGCTTTATGACAAAACAAATGTGAAACGGTATCGTCAGAGTAGCCCATAAAGATTTTCGGATTTTCGCGTATAACATTAAAATCTATATAAGGAAGTAAACGGATGCTATCTTCTCCACCGATATTCGTAATAATTCCTTTAATACGAGTATCTTTAAATGCTGTCATTAAATCTTCCGCACGAGCTTGTGGGTTGTTGTAAAGGTATTCGCTACCTTTTAAACTATTTGGCATTGGGACAACCTTAAGACCGAAGACGTCTTCTAATCTTTTTACTCCTTGCTCATATCGCCATCTTAGCTTAGAGTCACCAGCACCTCCCCATGAAGAACTTACTGTCGCCACAATATCTCCTGGCTGTAATCTTTTTGGTTTCATTAACATATTAATTCCGCTCCTACATAATGTAATTAACTACGACTATACAAACCGTAGAGTTGAAGAACATAGTACATGACATTTACTTTCGCCACCATTAGCAAATACACCTGCTGTTATTTATGAACCTAACACTATTGCTGAATATAGGAATAAGATACAATAAATCTTTTTATCAAACTTTATATTTAAAAATCACAGTACGCAACATTGCATGAGAAAGATGGTTGCTATTTTTTATAACCTGTAACTACAATAGTTACAGGTTGGTCGTATCCAATCAAAAAAATATAATCATCATGAATGGAGAGGTTACATATGGGTATGAAAAAAATAATTTTAGCAGGTGCTTTAGGGATCGCAGCATTATCAGGAGCGAATTTACCAGGATTAGAACTGTCAAAAGCGAGTGCCGCTTCTATTGAATCGAATTTCTCGACGTTAGAAGGACGAGTAATAGAAGTAGATAAAGGTGTGATTGTTGTAAAATCTAAGCAATATGAGGAGCCTGTTAGTGTATACATGGATTCCCTTTCAAATGTGAAAGTAGGAGATGAAGTAAAAGCTACTGGATCTATGATGCGTAATTTTACGGAATATATGATTGCAAATACAGTTGAAAATACTTCAAATAAATTAGGTATGCACATGAAAGAAGACGGTTCTCCTGATTATGTAATTGGGGAAGTATCAAAAGTAGGAACGATGGAAGATGAGGGAGACGTTTCTACTAAATATGTTGTAGTGCAGTATCCATCAGTAAATGGGAAGAAAGCTATTATTGAAGTGTACTTAACTAAAGGACAAGTATTTAATACGGGTGAGAAAGTAAAAATTGATATGAAGTATGTAGGCTGGGGCGGAATTTCTATTAACTACAACACAACGGATCATATCGAAAAAGTTCATGAAGTAAAGAGCAACGTTGAAAATAATGAGGATGTATGGATCTGGTCTTAATAAGGCGAGTATAAGTCGTTATTTGCAATTTACTCCAAACAATAAATGTAAAAACTAAATGTATCATGCAGTACCCATCAAATTATCATGTGTATGACAATTTGATGGGTATTTTTTATTTTGTGTTTTTTGAGAATAAGGGATTTTCGATTAGAATATGATGTTTAAATCGGAGCGAGTTTAAAAAATACAATAATGAAAGAGGTGTTTAAGGGTGGAGCGAGATGAGGTTTATTTACGAGCTAAAAAAAGGATGGAGAATTTAAAAGCGTTTTACATTCATTTAACGGTCTATATACTAGTTAACTTAATGCTGTTTTTTATAAATATAAGTTCTGATTCAAGTAAATTATGGTTTTTATATCCACTTGGAGGTTGGGGAATCGGTATCGTTATACACGGTTTGACAACTTTTCCATTTGGGATATTCGGAAAAGAGTGGGAAGAACGAAAGATTAAAGAATATATGGAGAAAGATAAGTAAATTTATTTCTGGAATGTATAAATATAAATCTCTGTGATTAAATGTTTGATGCGAAGTCTATTCTATAGCTTCGCCTATTTGCTTTGTATTCGAAGTTTGTGCGAGTGAGTATTCATATTCATTTTTTTAGCAACAATTGCATGTGAAATCAAAACTTTATTTGTAGTACATAGTCAACTACCCCCACTGAGATGAAGCGTTTCAGTGGGGGCTTGAGTTAGAACTCTAGGTCTTTTCATCTATCGCTAGACAAGTTTGACGCTCTAGAATTCATGCCACCTTACGGTAACACCCCAAGTAAGTTTTTGGTTGGTACCGGCAACGAACGATTGTTTTCCCACCTGCACCACCCTTTCGAAAAAGAGCAGTTCTTCCTTGTGGAAGAAGCCACCACTCAGATGACTCCGGCGTGTGCTACAAGCCCCGACAAGTCGAGTACACATGGATGTTTGACGCACCCACTAAGCTATGCGCGAAGCAACAGCCTTACGTTTTTGCACTTCTAATAGAATCGGCGTTTTCACTTTGAGGTTGTCATCCAATTCTACAACTCTTGATTTTTCCAATGTATTCAACGCACCATTAATATCAGCATGGATACATGTTCCTGCTTTACTTTGGTACAGGCCACGAGTGATTCGTCTGCCACTAAAGCGATAATGCGCCCTATCATCCTTAGACCAAACTGGAATCGGATCTTTATCCAGAAAACTAGCTTTTGAAGTATAGCTTTCTTCTTGTTTCAAAAAACGGATGCCTTCTTTTATACATTTATTCTCAATCGCTGCAATCAGTTTATGAAATGGAATTTGAACAAACTTTTGATTATTCTTTTTTCCCATATCAGATTTTTGTTTCCAACCCGTGTTATACCCTACGACAATAGTATCTATATCGAATGCTTTCACTTTTTTGAACAACAAGCCTACAGTTTGTGAAATATAACCTTTTACTTGTCTTTCTCGTTTATGCCAAAGTGTGGCCATTTTGTTCGTTACAACACGTTTTGAAAGTCCATTTTCCACATTTTTTTGCTTCAGATTACCTATCATTTTGTTGAAGTACTGGTTAATGGATTTTAGTCTTTTTCCATCAATTAAAAATGCATCACCTGTATTTGTTACGCAACTTAATAATCTGTCTACCCCTAAATCGCAACTCAAAGCGTTACTAGTAGTCGTGGATTGTTGCTTCATTTGAGAAACGTGCATTTCATATGTGTAATGCACCTCAAAGAACCGACCTTTTTGCTTCGGTACAATCTCAATGTAGGAGATTTTTTTATTTCTTAAGTTCTTTGGCATACGTATTTTAATGGAACCGAATTTTTTCCTGAATGCAACATTCATCGGAATCATCCAATACCCGTTATCATCCACTTTTGGAACTTGATAGATTTCAATAATTCGTTTGTCCGTTGAACGAGAATAATTTGGAAACTTAGGACGACCTGTGAAGGTTTCAGGATTTTTCTTCCACTGTTCCCATGCTTTAAAAAAGCTCTTCACTTCTGTAAATAAGGCTCTACGAATCGCTTGAACAGAGTTTGATTGAATGCCCCAGTAGTTCATATCAGCCTGCATGGCATTGTCCACTTCTTTTACAGTAGCCATTTTATTATGGTTCAAATAACTTTGTTTAATCGTGTACAATCCAACATTTCGCAATGCTTTTGAACTATGTGACATGCGTTGCAGTAAACGAAATTCTTTAGCTGTGAGGCAAGCCCGTCCGATATTCTGTTTCTGCGTGAATCGTTGTATGTTTTCTCTTTTCTTTTGTTTACGTAATACTTTCACTGCTTTCTTTTTAACCATCGTTTTCACCACCTTTCTTAGAGATTTCATTAAAATTATTTTTGACAAATCAATATTTGGAACGAAACGGAACAAAATATGAACATGTTCTTCAGCGTAATTCCATTCTTCTACAGTAATTCCTTTTGGCTCAAGTGACCGAATGATTATTATTATCCAATTTCGTTGTCTTACGATATAATCCCTCTTTATCTACGACATATCGTAAGACAAAAAGAAACAAATATTCGTCCTCAAAAAATTGTTATGAAGGAAACAAAAGAGTTCAGTCTACCTTCTGACGGCAATTCATCTCCACCTGAATTGTTGGGTTTCACCCCTAACACAATTCAGATGGAGTCTTCTTGCCGAAAAGGATAAATAAAGTTGTTACCCTATTTAAATTACATGTGGATATAGGATAAAGTTGATTTATTACCCTATATTAAAATAAAAATAAACCACTGTTCGATTTGAATATTCCACGATATAATGGTGAGAGTTTATGGCAGAATAAATATTTACATAAGAAGTGAGGTACTGTATGAAAAAAAGAACGACAGACATTATTTTTATTATTATTGGTGCATTTCTTTTTGCGTTAGGTGTGAATTTGTTTGTTATTCCGAACGAGTTTGGAGAAGGCGGAGTAACTGGTATCACGATTATTACGTACTATTTATTTGAATGGTCACCAGGCTTAGTTAACTTAATTTTAAATGCGATTTTGTTAATAGCTGGTTATAAATTTTTGAATAAGATAACAACAATTTATACGATCATTGCTGTAGTTACTAACTCGCTATTTCTTCATTTAACAGAAGGCTGGACGATTGCTTCGGATGAAATGCTCGTAAATGCCATTTTCGGAGGAATATTTATCGGGTGCGGGATTGGTCTTATCATTCGTGTTGGCGGAACAACAGCAGGTACTACCATCTTAGCAAGGATGACGCATAAATATTTAGGATGGAGCATTAGCTATGGTTTACTGTTCTTCGATTTAATCGTTGCGTTTTCATCTTATTTCATCATTGGTGCAGAAAAACTGATGATAACAATTATTATGCTATATGTAGCAACGAAAGTGATGGAGTTTGTAATTGAAGGTTTAAATCCGAAGAAAGCCATTACGATTATTTCTGATAACCCGAATGAAATTGCCGGGAAGGTAACTACCTTAATGGGCAGAGGGGTTACTGTGTACTCAGGTCATGGCTATTACACGAAAACGCCGAAGGAAATTCTTTATATTGTTATTAATAAGCAAGAAGTAGTGAAGCTAAAACGGATTGTTCAAACTACGGATCCGGCTGCGTTCATCGCTATACACGATGTTCGTGATGTGTTCGGAGAAGGATTTGTTGATATTTCTAAAGCTTAGTAAGAGTAGAAATTGTTTTTATTAAAATAATCTTAATACTAAAATGAAAGAATCTATTTTGAATAATTTTTTTCAAAATAGATTCTTTTTCTTTTTCTTGCAAAAGATCCAATTGTTTCTTAATGTAAGAATGTAGAAGGATGAACAAGAGAGGGTTTAATGAAGATGATACATATTTTATTAGCTGATGATGATAAACATATTAGAGAGTTATTGCATTACCATTTACAAAAAGAGGGCTTTAAAGTTTTTGAAGCGGAAGATGGAAAGGCAGCGCAAGGCGTTTTAGAGAAAGAAAATATTCATCTTGCGATAGTAGACATTATGATGCCGTTTGTTGATGGCTATACGTTATGCGAAGAAATCCGGAAGTATCATGATATACCTGTTATTTTATTAACTGCAAAAGATCAGCTAGTCGATAAAGAAAAAGGATTCATTTCTGGTACGGACGATTATATTGTAAAACCATTTGAACCAGCTGAAGTAATTTTCCGTATGAAAGCTCTATTGCGCCGTTATCAAATGCTTAGTGCTGATATTATTACATTACACGGAACGATAATTGACCGAAAAGGGTTTGAAGTGAAGTGTAACGGTCAGACGATTTTGCTTCCATTAAAGGAATTTGAATTATTATCACAACTTGCTAGTTATCCTGGAAGAACCTTTTCAAGAGAAGAATTAATTGAATTAGTATGGGGAATGGATTTTGAAGGAGATGAACGAACAGTTGACGTTCATGTGAAGCGACTGAGAGATCGTTTTTCAAAACGAACAGATGATTTTCAAATTACGACAGTACGCGGACTCGGTTATAAGTTGGAGTTGAAATAAAATGAAATCACTATATTCTAGATTTGTTTTTATGACAGTCGGTATTATGCTTCTTAGTAGTATTATCGGTTTTTTATTAACGAACGTATATTATCAAGTGAAGTTAAAACCGTACAATAGTGAAAAGATTTTAATGTATGCTAAAGAAGTAAAATCATTATATGAAAAGCAAAGTGAAGAGAATAAAGAGGCATACTTACAGTCTATTGCGAAGTTAGGGTATGAAATTTATATTGTAGATGACGAAAATCATGGAAAGCGTATTGGGAATGCGTTTCGTAAGATAACAATTAGTGATGATACCGTTCATAAAGTATTGCAAGGTGAAACGTTTAATGGCGTTTCCACATATCCAACCCGCTTGTTTATTACAGGATTTTTCGATAATGAATTAATTAATAGTGTCGGTGTACCGCTAAAACACGATGATAAACAGTACGCTTTATTCATTCGCCCTGACATTCAGCAACAATTCGGCGAGATGAGAATTTTTCTAGCGGTATTACTTGGTTTCATCGTTGTATTAAGTATCATTTTTATAGCGATTGCAGCAGGGTATATTGTTCGTCCTATTCGAACATTTACGAAAGCGACTCAAAAGATTGCAAGTGGTGAATATGATATCGAATTAGATGAAAATCGAAAAGATGAAATTGGTACACTAGCGACTAATTTTCAAAAGATGACAAAGAGCATTAAAGAATTAGACCAAATGAGACAAGAGTTCGTTTCTAACGTTTCTCATGAATTCCAATCTCCACTTTCTTCGATACAAGGTTTTTCGAAAACATTACAATCGGAGAATATGAGTGAAGAGGAAAGAAAACGTTACTTGAAAATTATTGAGGGTGAAAGTAAGCGGATGTCTAGTTTATGTAAACAGTTACTTACGCTTGCTTCTTTAGATAAAGAAGAGAAGGTTTTACAGATAAAAGAATTCAATCTGCAGAAGCAAATTAAAGACGTCATTTTTATGCTCGAATGGAAATGGCGTGAAAAAGATATAGCCGTCGAATTTGATGTGCCGGACATCACTATACAAGGTGATGAAAACTTACTTCATCAAGTATGGAGTAATATTTTTACGAATAGCATTAAGTTTTCAAACGATGGCGGGACCGTTGAATTTGTTGTAGAAGAATTAGAATCCAGTATTGTTATTTCTATATCAGACAACGGAATTGGTATGGAACAAGAAGAAATGGATCGTATATTTGATCGTTTTTACAAAGTAGACACAGCAAGGGCAAGAAACGTAGAAGGAAGCGGCTTAGGATTATCTATCGTGCAGAAAATTGTTGAACTGCATCAAGGAACCGTTTCAGTTTATAGCACGAAAGGGGAAGGGACTACTGTTCGGGTTGAGCTTCCTAAATAGATGGAAAAGAAGACAATTTCGTAATGGGAATTGTCTTTTTTTGATTTCTGTAATCTTCTGTTCATATTCCGTTCATATTTCTTTTTTATGATAAGTGCATAGAAAGTAATAGGAAGGAGCGAGCGAAATGTTTTTAGCTCTGCGTGAATTAAAACAATCAAAATTAAGATACGGATTAATCGGACTTATTATGGTGTTATTATCATTTTTAGTCCTTGTAATTTCAGGATTAGCAAATGGATTATCATATGATAATGCTTCATCGATTCAAAATATGGAGGCAAATAAATTTGTATTAGCAGATGATGCAGAAAATAAATTACTTCGTTCACAAATTAAGAAAGATGATGTAGATAACGTAGTAAATCAAGTAGGCGAGAAAGAGGCCGTTCCGTTTCGTGTGAAAGTTTCAACGTATGAAAAGAAAGATAGTTCGAAAAAAGTGGATGTTGCTATTTTCTCAAGTGAACGTGATTCATTTTTAGAACCGAAAATTGTAAAAGGTGAGAAATTAGGTACAGCAAACAACGAAATGGTTGCTGATGAATCAATTAAAGAAAAAGGAATTGATATTGGGGATACAATTATTGATCCTGTTTCAAAGAAAGAATTTACAATCGTTGGATTTACGAAAGATCAAATGTTTAGCCATACACCAGTCGTTTATGTAAATGAAGACGTATGGGGTGCTATTTCACAACCAAACCAAAAAGATTATAGTGCAATTGCGCTTAATACAGATAAAGAAATTAAAAATGCACATGTTATCGACAAAAAAGAAGTATTACAAAGTATTCCAGGATTTAAAGAAGAGCAAGGAACATTAACGATGATCATTGCGTTCTTACTTGTTATCGCTGCGTTACTAATCGGTGTATTCTTCTACGTAATTACGTTGCAAAAAACACAGCAATTAGGTGTACTAAAAGCAATCGGTACGAAAAATTCTTATTTAGCAAATAGCTTAGTCGTGCAGGCGTTATTCTTATCAGTCGTTGCGATGGTAATCAGTATAGTTCTTGTACAAGGATTAGAACAAATTTTACCAGCGGGTATGCCGTTCTTATTAACAACACCAATGATTGCACAATATGCAGCAATCTTTATCGTCATTAGTATTTTAGGAACACTTATTTCGTTATATCAAGTATTAAAAGTTGATGCATTAGAAGCAATTGGAGGCGGGATGTAATGACTTCATTATTAAAATTAGACAAAGTAAGTAAAGTGTACGGAGAAGGGAATACAGAAGTAACAGCCCTTCATCCGATGTCGCTTGATGTGAAAGCTGGAGAATTTATCGGAATCGTCGGTCCTTCTGGATCAGGGAAAAGTACGTTATTATCAATCGCAGGTGCTTTACTATCACCGTCAAAAGGGGATATTTACATTCGTGAGCAAAATATTACGAAGTTATCAGAAAAGGAAATGACAGACATTCGCTTGAAAAAAATCGGCTTCATTTTCCAGTTCGCAAATCTTGTTCCATATTTAAATGTAAAAGAACAATTGCTTTACATTGCAAAGCTTAAAAAAGAAAACAAACAAGAATCTGAAAAGCGTGCGGATCACTTGCTAGCAGCATTTGGATTATCTGAAAGAAAAACTCATTATCCAAATCAACTATCGGGTGGGGAAAAACAAAGGGTAGCAATCACTCGTGCTTTCATGAACAACCCAGATTTAATATTAGCGGATGAGCCAACTGCAAGCTTAGACTCAAAACGCGCACGTGAAGTCGTGGAAATGATGAAACGTGAAGTGAAAGAAAGTCAAAAAGCAGCAATTATGATTACACATGATGAAAGAATGCTTGATGTATGTGATCGTATATTGACGCTTAGAGATGGGAAGTTAATATAAAGAAAAAAGGCCAACCGTACATATATGTGCGGTTGGCCTTTGTATGATTATTTTAAAATAGTTATAATAGCTTTATTTTGAGAAGAACGTTTTAATTTTATTTCGTGTTACTAATAAAAGTCCACCTAAGACAGATAACATTCCTAAAGGCACGTTACTTGATTGCTCACTACCAGCGTTAGGAAGTTCTCTAGCACTGTTTTTCGCTGGAACAGTAGTATTGTTATTGTCTGTCTCTGTTTGTTTCGATTGTGATACTTCATTAATTTTGTTATCTACATTTTGCTTCGTTGTATGTAACTCAGCTAATTTGTCATCAATTTTTTTCTCAGTATGTTTAAAATCATTTATTTTAATATCTAAGTCTTGTTTTTTCTTTGTTAAATCGTCTGAAACAGTTTGTTTCGCTTGTTTCATTTCGTTTATTTTATTTAGTAAATCTTGTCTAGCTTCTTGTAACTCAGCTAATTTGTTTTTCACATCTTGTTTAGCTAGTTCTAAGTTAGATGAAAGACTATCTAAATTGCCTTTAATTTTCTTAAGTTCTTCTAATGTGTTACCTGTATTCGGTTTATTTTCTTTAATTTCAGCAAGTTTGTCCTCAGCAGTTTGTTTCGCTTTCTTTAACTCAGCTAATTTGTCATCTACCTGTTTTTTTACTTCCTTAAGCTCATTAACCTTTGCATCGATATTTTCTTTATGCTGCTTAATTTCATTCACTTTTTCATCAACAGTTTGTTTATGTTCTTTAAACTCATTAACCTTTTCATCAACAGTTTGCTTATGCTCTTTAATTTCAGCAACTTTTTCATCTACTTGCTTTTTATGCTCTTTAATTTCAGCGATTTTATCTTCGGCGATTTGTTTGTCTTGCTGAAGTTTTGCATCTAACTCTTGTTTATGTTGTTTAATCTCGCCAATTTTTTCATCTGCAACTTGTTTACGTTCATGTAGTTCATTCACCTTTGTATCAACATTTTCCTTAACTTGGTTAAGTTCATTTAATGTTTGATCCACATTTTCTTTGTGCTGCTGCAATTTCGCATCTAACTCTTGTCTATGTTGCTTAATTTCAGCTAAGCGATCTCCCGTACTTTGCTGGGGAGTAGCATCAGTTACTTCCGCATGAGTAGAGTTTGCGCCAGCAATCATTGCTAAAGCTAGTGTAGACGCAGCGATTGTTTGTTTTGTTTTCATATTTTTGTACCTCTTTTCTTTCATATGCATGAGCTGTTTTGTGTAAAATTGAGCATATAGAAGTAGATTATTTTATTATTATATACCATGTTCGGCGCCTAGAGGAAGTATTTGCATAAGAATCTATGATTATGTAATTTTTAAATTCGCTTATTTATTTCATAGAGTAGGGGAGTTGATTAGCTTTTGGGTGTTCCCTCAAGGTTGAAAGCTAGTCTTGCAAAAAATACGAAGGAGTGTGATGTTGTCCTAACTCAAATGAACTAAAAAATATTCTGTTTAGAAAGGGAGCGGCAATGCTATCGTTATTGAAATATATTATGAAAATGTTCCTGGTGAAAAGGAGGTTTAGAACAAATATTAAAAATAGCTGTTAATAATAAAAAGGTAGGAAACATATACCCTTTATTGTTAAGTACAGCCTTTCATAATCTATGTTGAATCAATTGGGAAATTCATGGAAAAGTGTTATGGTTTATTTGGGAGCTGCACATTATTTATGTTCAGTAAAAAAGGGGGATTAAAGTGGGGGCTAAAATTTTTAACGGCAGGCATATAGCCAATAGCAAGGATCAAGAATTTGTTGTTTTTATTATTGGTATGCGTATTAATAACCTATTAAAATTTTGGAAGTGGATACCAGTTTTTAATGCTATGGGACCTATGATTAAAGAATTGTATCAAAATCCACAATGGGGTTTCTTACATACAGAATTCTTATTTAGTTGGAGAAAAGTAATCCTAATTCAATACTGGAAGGGATTCGACGAATTAGTAAACTATGCTCACGGAAAAAATCATTCATATGCTTGGAAATCATACAATAATAAGATTAAAGATAATGGGAGTGTCGGTGTTTTTCACGAAACCTATCAAATAGAAAAAGGTGCTTCTGAAGCAATCTATGTTAATATGCCAAAAACAGGTTTATCTAGAGCTACCGAACACATACCGGTAGCTCAAGATACTAATACTGCTCAAAAAAGAATGAATAAATAATTCAGAAAATTATGTATATAATTCCGATGTTCCTGCCGGAGAATATACAAAGTGTCGGAGTGTTAGCAGGCTGAAAACTTGACAAAAAAACTTATTTATGCTATAATTTACCAATATAAAAATAAAGTGTATAATAGGGTTCTCCTGGCCAGGGGGACCCTATTTTTGTTGTGAAAATGAAGGAGTGTATGTGCGTGAAACAAGGTGAATCAAGTGTAACATCGTTAGTATCAGCTTTCGGAAGGGCGTATCATAGTGAATTTGATAGTCCTAAAATCTTTGATGATTATGTAGCTAAAGATCTTATTTCACAAAAAGAACGTAATGATATTGAAACGAACATGGTTCAAGGAATACATTTTTTCAATAAAGACATTGCACAGCAGTTTCAAGACAATCCACAAGAAATATTAAAGTGGATTACACAAGTTCAATTATCACCAACACCTTTGGCACGCGCGGCATATTGTGAAAGAGTATTGCTACATGAAATTGCATTAGGTGCAAAACAATACGTCATACTCGGTGCAGGCTTAGACACGTTCAGTTTTAGACACCGAGAATTAGAGAATAAAATAGAAATATTTGAAGTTGATTATCCTTCTACGCAAGCGTTTAAAATACAAAGAGTGAAAGAAGCAGAGCTTGAAATTCCAAGCAATCTTCATTTTGTTTCGATGGATTTTACTAAGGGTTTCTCTACGCAAAAATTAGTAAATGAAGGATTTGAAAATACAAAGACTTTCTTTAGCCTATTAGGTGTTACGTACTATTTAACGAAAGAGGAGCTTTCTAGTTTAATAATACGTTTATTTGCGATGGTTCCAGAGGGAAGTTCTATCGTTTTCGATAATCCGGATGAAAATTTATTTACGGAAAAAGGATTGTCCAATCGAGTTGAAAATATGGTAAAAATGGCTGCAGTAGGCGGAGAACCGATGAAATCGTGTTTTTCTTATACCGAAATGGAAGCACTGTTAGAGAAGGCGGGCTTACTCATTTATGAGCACTTATCACCAGAGGATATTCATACATTATATTTTGAAGGACGAAACGATTATTTAGAAGCTTTTGAGACGGTGCATTATGTACATGCGGTGAAGAAGTAGAGGATTAGTAGGCATGGGGAGGGATCTCTGTGTCTTTTTTTGTGGAAAACAAGAGGATGGGATTTATTGAGAAAGATAATGATAGATATATTGTTACATGAGTTACTACATCTAGATGAACATAAGGAAGAATGTGGGGTGTATTTGTCAAAAAAACAGAATGTTCAACGAAAATTCGCGATTATGTTATATAATGATTTTAATAAACCATATTTTAGAAATTACCCCCGATTATGTAGAAAGTATATTTTGTTTTGATAAGCTAAAAGAACTTGTAGTGGGACTTGTTACAAGTTCTTTTATTTGTAAAATTTTTATTTACTAAAATATAGAAAAAAGGAGGGTGCAAGTTTGATAAGAAATTTAAAGAAAGCAGCACTTAATTCGTTAGATGGGAAATGGGGAGTAAGTATAGGGGTATCGGCGTTATACTATTTTGTACCAACTTTAAGTGCATCAGCGATTGCTAGTTTTATATATTTAATACTTGGCCTGTTTATTGGGGTAATTGGTTTGGATGTTTTCTTTATTTATTCAATTGGTGGGCAACCACAAGTAGATCCAACAGCACTAGTTTTACTTATTCTAACTTATTTTTTTATAGGACTGATTTGTTTCTTAATTTACAGTGTCATACAAGGTATCTTTAATTATGGGTATTCTGTTTTCACCTTACGCTTAGGTAAAAATGAAGATGCTAAGGTGGACGATGTATTTGTGGGGTTTAGGAAGAACAATTTGTTTAAATCAATGAAATTAGGAGTGTTGCAGGCTATTTTTCTATTTTTATGGAGCCTGTTATTAATTGTTCCAGGTATTATTAAATATTTTTCTTATTCAATGGCATATTATATTTTAATAGAGAATCAGGATTATACAGCAAGTGAAGCACTAAGGGAGAGTAAAAGAATAATGAAAGGGCATAAGTTCAAGTTATTTGTTCTTTGGTTATCTTTTATTGGTTGGTTTTTATTAACAGCATTTATAGGTATGTTTACATTTAATCTGTCATTCATATTCATTTCCCCTTATTACAACACAACTGTCTCGCATTTTTACTTAGACTTAATTAAGAAACAGGATGCTAGAGAAGCGAAGGTAAGTATATAAAGAATATAATTAGTAAGAAAATATTTTTAATGTATATTTTCTCGATTGTGGTCATGCAATTAAGCATATCCCTTTTTAATATGATATTGAAAGAAATAAAGTAGCTGCAATTGGATATGTTTTACTTATAATAATTTGGGTAAGGATATTATAACATTGGAGGAATTTAAAATGGGGAAGAGTGAGATATTTCAGGATTTTAATTTTAAATTAGTAGTAATTGATGCTTTATTAGATAAAGAGCCATTATTTTTAAAAGAATTAAAAGACTTAATAGAAAAGTATACGAATAAATTTGAATGGTATTCAGGAGCTGGACCAATTGTTGAAATCAGAGGTTTTTTAGAAGAGTTAACTTTGGAAATAAGTGATTTGGAAAAGATTGATTCCCTTTGCTTTGATGGGGGGAATGAAATTTATCATATCTTAAAGCCAGATTGGGATGGCGAAGATAGTTTATTTGATGTAATATCTGTTGAAGGATTTCAGAATCTAAAAAATTTAAAAACAGTGGAATATATTTCGCTGTGTTATCCAAAAGTATTAGTACCATTTAAGGAAGCTGGAATTGAAATTGAGGATTAATGAGGAGAAAGTTATGTACTAATCTAATGGAAGCGATTTGTATTAATGAAGAATTGCTTTTTCTTATACAACTAACGGAGCAGAAGTTACGCATAACTACTAATACAAAGATTATTAATAACTATACCGCCACACATCCATATTAACTCCTCCCAAAGAGTCAAAAGCGCTATTCTTACTAAAAGAATAGCATTTTTTTATTATTTAAATATGATTTCATATGAATGTACTGGAGATCTTTCCTGCAAAAGCAGTAGAAATTTTATTTGAATTTACTACTTCAGTTGGATATACCATATTTTAATTTCGATAGAATAGTAAATAGGTATAACAGATATGGAGATACATACTTTAGATTTAAAATTACAGTAACTACTTAACCCGTTGTTACCAATACAAATACAGAAAGGAGCAAGTAGAATGATACAGAACATATATGAAACTCATTTACATGTAAGAGATTTAGAAAAGGCGATAGATTTCTATCACAATAAGTTAGGGTTAGCATTAGCAAGAAAACTATCGAAAAGAAAAGTGGCTTTCTTTTGGGTAGGAGAAAGTAAAAAGCAAATGCTTGGGCTATGGGAAGTACATAATATTGAGGATTTTGAGATGAAACACTTTGCTTTTGGTGTAGATTTAGAATTTCTAAAGACTTCTAAATTATGGTTAGAGAATCGTGGAATAGAAGTGGTAGGCAGCCAAGGAAAAGGAAATCAAGAGCCAATTGTCCAAAGATGGATGCCAGCTGCAAGTATATACTTTTTGGATTGTGATGGGAATAAATTAGAGTTTATTTCTATGTTACATGATAATCCGGATGAATTAGAATATGCATCTTATTTAAGTGAATGGGATGCGGAGCGCCAAGAAAAATAAATGAGATTGTATCTATAAAGGGGGGGGAACGTTATTTTTTTGTGAAAAATATACAGAAAAGATGGACGTTTTACTTTACCAGAGTTATTCAGATTAAATGAAGAGAACTTAAAAAGGTAGAGTATTTTGTTGTAGTAATGTAACTGAGATTAAAAGACAACGTATTAAACTAAAAGATGTATTAAATAAATTTACATTTATTTAATGTTAAAAGCTATAAAGTTAGATTGGCGCGAATCGGTAATTGTGGAATGCGAAAAAAACGACAAAATCTCTTAAAAAACACTTAACTTTTAACTCCATCTATCTTTACAATCCCTCCCTATAATGTGAATTGGACAAGCACCTAAGAGAAAGCAGAACATGTCAGTTTATACATTCTATTATTAGGGGGAGAATTTGTATGAAAAAGGTAGTTGCTTCGTTAGCCGTTATGGCAGTGTT
This sequence comes from Bacillus sp. FSL R12-0074, assembly GCF_038005725.1. Lineage (NCBI taxonomy): Bacteria > Bacillati > Bacillota > Bacilli > Caryophanales > Bacillaceae > Bacillus > Bacillus sp. FSL R12-0074. Next base: position 3,164,722 of record NZ_JBBOTR010000001.1, on the reverse strand, counting down.
ATTACCAACGTTTTCGATGAATGCTGAGGGGAAAGAACAAGCACAAGCACGAAAAACAGCGACGCTGTTTAATGTAATTAGTGACATTCAAGGGGATTTATCGGATTTTGATCACGTATTAAAAGATATGAACAAAGTGACACCACTTTCTAGAGCGCTTATTATGAATGGGGATATAACACCAACTGGACAGCAGTCACAATATGATGATGTAAAGCGCGTGCTAAACAAAAATAAGCATCCGGAAAATGTATGGTCAACTGTTGGGAATCATGAATTTTACGCTGGTAAATGGACAGCTGATGGGAAACTCTCTCAAAATACATGGCCAAATGGTGTAACGGAAGAGACATTGTTTAATCGATATTTAAAATTTAGCGGACAAGATAAGGTATATCATAAAAAAGAATTAGATGGTTATCCGCTTTTATTTTTAGGAACTGAAAAATATATGAAATACCACGATTCAAAAATGTGGGATGAAGTATATATGAGTGATGAGCAATTAGGATGGTTAAAACAAAATTTAGAAGAGTATAGTCAAAAAGATAAAAATAAGCCGATTTTCATTTTCTCTCATCACGTTTTACCTGATACAGTATCTGGATCAAGACAAAATCCGTATTTACAAGATTATTTAAACGTTGATAAATTGTACGATATATTAAAAGACTATCCGCAAGTTGTTTTCTTTACGAGTCATACGCATTGGGATTTAAATTTACCAGACTGGGCTGGTAAAAAGAAAATTGCAGGCGGAGATGAAAAAGGATTTACAGTTGTAAATACGGGCGGCATTGAAACAGGATGGAGGTCAGCTGGTCCAAATGGCGGCGAGATCCATGCTCCGGATGGATCTTCTTTTAAACAAGGGTTGCAAGTGAAAGCATATGGTAACGATGTTGTCGTAACGGCTTACGATTATAAACGTGATAAAGGTATAAAGAACTTATTAATTAGTGATGCAAAAATTGCACAAATGGCACCAGATGTAACGGCTGATGATAGTAAAAACGTAATCGTTGGTGCAACAGAGTATATGGAGTACAATGTAGAAGGAACGAATGAGTGGTACACGTACAATAAAGCGAATCCTCCAAAATTTGATGGGAACAAAATTGTATACGTACGCCATAAAGGCGAAATGAATTTAGAGCCAGGATTAACACAGCTTCTTCGTTTTTCGGTAAATAAGTGATTGGTAAGGGCCTACTTCTTAATGAGTGGGCTCTTTTTATTTTGTCGTTTTTTATCGGCAAGTCGATATATTTTAAGTATCGGTCGATATAATTTGAAAATCGCTGATATAAATTTCATGTACCGTATTGAGGTTAAAATCGTTAATGCAATTTCATGCACTGAAACGAAATTCCCTACATTTTTAATCCAGAAAGGTGACTTCATCATTTTTCCATGTAATAATAGTATGGTTACATTTACTGTGAAAGAGTATAAAAGGAGCGTTATTGATGAATTTAGCTAAATTTCCGAGAAAAAAATATACAGAATCATATACACCAATTGAAAAATTAAACAATTTTTCTGAAGTACTTGGTGGGCCGACTATTTATTTTAAACGAGATGATTTACTTGGTTTAACAGCTGGCGGTAATAAGACGAGAAAGTTAGAGTTTCTAGTTGCGGATGCACAGGCAAAGGGTGCAGATACGTTAATTACAGCTGGTGGTATTCAGTCAAACCATTGCCGTCTAACACTTGCAGCTGCGGTAAAAGAAAAAATGAAATGTATTCTTGTGCTAGAAGAAGGGCTTGAGCCAGAAGAAAAGCCAGACTTTAACGGAAACTATTTCTTATATCATTTATTAGGTGCTGAAAACGTAATTGTTGTGCCAAACGGAGCAGATCTTATGGAAGAGATGCATAAAGTAGCGAAAGAAGTTAGTGAAAAAGGTAATACACCATATGTAATACCAGTTGGTGGATCAAATCCTACTGGTGCAATGGGATACATTGCTTGTGCGCAAGAAATTATGGCGCAATCATTCGAGCAAGGAATTGATTTCAGTTCAGTTGTTTGTGTAAGTGGTAGCGCTGGTATGCATGCTGGTTTAATTACTGGTTTTTCCGGAACACAAAGTAAAATTCCTGTAATCGGAATTAACGTAAGTAGAGGAAAAGCGGAGCAAGAAGAGAAAGTAGCAAAACTTGTAGATGAAACTTCAGCTCACGTAGGCATTCCAAACTCTATTTCACGCGAAGCAGTTACATGCTTTGATGAATATGTAGGACCAGGATACGCTTTACCAACACCAGAAATGGTTGAAGCAGTACAGTTACTTGCGAAAACAGAAGGTATTTTACTTGACCCAGTTTATACAGGTAAAGCAGTAGCAGGATTAATTGATTTAATTAGAAAAGGCAAATTTAATAAAGAAGACAACATTTTATTCGTACATTCAGGTGGTTCACCAGCTTTATATGCGAATACGTCTCTATTTGCGTAAGTGTAAAAAGCATTGGGTATCCAATGCTTTTTGTTTTGAATTAATGTTGAAATTTGATACAATTTCGTGAATATGCGATGATTTTTCAACATTCAACGGTAAACAACGATATATAAAGGAGATTGATGTATGACAGAATTTTGGGAAGCAAGTTTTATAGAAAATCAAATGATGTGGGGATTTGAAGCTGCAGATTCCGCAATTTTGACGAAGGATTTTTTCCTTGAAAAGAAAGTGAAGGATATATTGATTCCTGGTATTGGATATGGAAGAAATGCAAAGGTTTTTATTGATAACGGAATACATGTAACAGGTATTGAAATTTCAAAAACGGCGATTGAATTGGCGAGGGAAAATGAACTCAATGCTAATTTCTTCCACGGTTCAGTTACGGATATGCCTTTTGATAACAAACTGTATGATGGCATATTTTCTTATGCACTTATTCATTTGTTGAATAAGGATGAGAGAGAAGTTTATTAAAGATTGCTATAGTCAGTTAAAACCAAACGGATATATGATTTTTACTACTATTTCAAAAGATGCCCCAATGTTTGGGAAGGGGAAACAACTGGGTAAAGACTACTTCGAGATAATGGAAGGGGTAAAAATGTATTTTTATGATGTTGACTCGGTAAAACAAGACTTTGGAAAATATGGACTGATGGAAACTACGGAAATTGTGGAGCCGCATAAAAATATGGCAAGTAAACCTCCATTTAAATTTATAATGATCAAATGTCAAAAAACACTATAATTACAATTGTGTAAAAAATAGTGAGACATTCACTAATTATTTTTTAAAGGCGAAGTAAGGGAAGTCAAAGGACTTCCCTTACTTCGCCTAATTTTTATTTTATGTGAAATGGTAACCGAACCAAAGGAAAAATAAAATAATTGCTGCATTAAATAACGTAAAGGTTAAACCGATGATAGATAAAATTTTCTTTTCGGTACGACTACAAAATGAGATAACCGCTAATATAATTGCTATAACAGCAAAAGTTACTATGAAATATACGAAAGGAACTACGTAATCTACTCCAACTCTTTCTAAAATAGGGAGAAAGAGATTAATATTTTGTTTGCTTCACTTTTTTCGGCACTCTATAGCTAGATGGTATTACTGACACGTACAAGTTATCAGCAATCTTTATGTTGAAAGAATCTTAACGTACGAAATTCGCGTTTTGTTGGTGCTACCACATCTCTATTAAGCTAACAGATGCAATCACCTTCAACTATCCCTTATCAGATACAAGGTAACAGATGTTTTTATAATTTGAAAGACGAGGAAAAAACTTAGATGGAGTATTGGAAGCATGCAATAAATACATTGAGGGGGCATGTTTAAGAAGACTAAATCAATGGAAAAGGAAATGTTTTTTTAAGTCTGGGCTACGGACCTATCCTCCCGTTCTAATTAACTAAAAGAAGAACTTCCCCATACCGATTAGACTACTAATCATTCCTATTCCATTCATGGTGCCTTTTCCTACTGTAAGTAAGTTTCCAAGCATTCCTGGCTGACCGTTACCTCCGTTATTCCCCCATCCCATTGGGGCCCATGAACCACCCCATCCTGGAGGGTTTCCAAAAACACCCGAGTTATTGGTACTAAAGTTAAAAGCCTTGGCTGGCGGCGATAGTAAAGCGGCAAGATGCCCTTGTGCGAACATCCCTGTATGATTGAATGGTTGAGCCCAAGGGAAGGGGGGTTTTTGAAAATTGAAACCTGCATGGCCTGATAATGGAGCCCAATTAGCAGGATGTCCTTGGGGCATCATCCCCGCATAATTATTTGGCTGGCCCCAAGAGAAGGGGGAGGGCTGGGGATTGAAACCCGTATAATCGGCTGATGAATCCCAACCAACTGGATAGACTCGATAACTCCAATTCCCAGGAATCTTCAAACCATTTATTCCCTCAGCTTTAGTTATTTGGAGCTGTGAATATAATGATGCCATTGAAATTTGGTTATTATATTGTTCCCTGTTTCCCTTTGAATTCAAATACCAATATTGGTGCATACGCTTATTCCCCTCACTTTAAAAATGTAATGTTAGATTTAGCCTATGTAATATTCCTTTTTATGGATAGTTACATAACTAGATCTACAAGCCCGTATTTAAAGGAATGGGTGCGTGGTCTTGTTGATTTATCCCGCTATTTGTCGGCAGTAAGACCCCCGCCTCAAAATTCAGCGAAAGCAAAGAAGTTAGATGGGGGGGCTGCCTGTAAGAGCCCCACTGATTAAAGTTTCACTTTATTTTAGAAGAGGATTTTCAGTTACTCCTTTTGTTTATTTCAGGCCTAATTTAATTTCCGTTAACAAACGTGTTTATATATTCATTCAAAATCTTATTTAAATGTTTATAAAGGTTTAATCAATAAAAAAGATTTTAAAATGTTATGTTGAGCAAGTAGAATTGCTAAAAAGAGAATATCCATTCGAAGAGTTTGGCAAAATACTGCAAGGATAATGTATTCTTGTGCAGATATGCAAACGATTTAAACTAATCAATGAAATTTATAATGAAGGGGCAAATAAATATATGAGTGAAACATTACATAAAAGAAAACCACCATATTTAATGCTTGTAATCCTTTTTATTGGGGCATTTGTTTCATTTCTAAACAACTCGCTTTTAAATGTAGCCTTGCCATCAATAATGAAGGATTTAGACATTAAAGATTATTCAACGATCCAGTGGCTTTCTACAGGGTATATGCTTGTAAGTGGTATATTAATTCCGGCATCAGCATTTTTAATAACCCGCTTCTCCAATAGGAGCTTATTTATTACATCTATGGTGATTTTTATTCTTGGTACGGCCTTAGCGGCTTTAGCACCGAACTTTGATTTATTACTTACTGGCCGGATGGTTCAAGCAGCAGGTTCTTCAGTCATGGGGCCTTTGTTAATGAATATTATGCTAGTAAGCTTTCCAAGAGAAAAAAGGGGAACAGCAATGGGGATTTTTGGATTGGTTATGATTACAGCTCCAGCAATTGGACCGACACTATCAGGTTATATTGTAGAGTATTATGACTGGCGTTTGCTTTTTGAAATGATTTTACCGTTAGCAATCATTAGTTTACTGTTAGGGATTTGGAAATCTGAGAATGTCATGAAACAAAACAAAAATGCAAAACTTGATTATCTCTCATTACTATTATCTTCTGTCGGTTTTGGCGGTTTGTTATATGGATTCAGTTCTGCAAGCTCCGATGGTTGGACGAATAAAGTTGTCTTAACAACCTTAATCATAGGCGCTATTGCCCTAATTACTTTCATTATCCGTCAATTAAAAATGAATGAGCCGTTATTGGATTTACGTGTTTACAAGTACCCAATGTTTGCACTTGCGTCTGTAATTGCAATTGTCAACGCGGTGGCCATGTTTTCGGGTATGATTTTAACACCAGCTTATGTACAAAACGTCCGTGGTATTTCGCCGCTGAACTCTGGGCTGATGATGCTTCCAGGTGCGGTAATAATGGGGGTTATGTCACCAATTACAGGTAAACTATTTGATAAATATGGCCCTCGGATTCTTGGCATAGTAGGACTTTCCATTACAGCTGTTTCAACTTATATGTTGGCAAACCTGCAAATTGACTCTAGTCACACACATATTATTCTTATTTACACACTGCGGATGTTTGGGATGGCAATGGTGATGATGCCACTTATGACAAATGGCCTTAATCAATTGCCAACTCGTTTAAATCCGCACGGTACGGCTGTTAATAATACAGCTCAACAAGTGTCCGGTTCGATTGGTACTGCTATTCTTGTTACGATTATGAATTCTGTAACAAAAACAAAAGCTGAAAGTCTAATGTCTGATGTAGATCCAACAACCTTCACAGAAGCTACGAAGGCAGTATTAACTCAGAAGGCTTTATTATCGGGAATTCAATATTCATTCTATGTAGCGCTTGGCATGAATATTGTTGCACTGCTATTAGTTTTTTTCGTTAAACGTGTAGATACAAGTGCGGAAGCTGTCGAGAGGTTAAATCGGTAGAGAAAAATAAAACTCTAGATAATGATTCCTACAAGTTTTTTTGCTGATTAGTTAGACAAGGAAACTTTTATCTGGTAGTTATCAAATCAAAGAAACTTCCAGTGAAATTTGTATTGAAAAATATTGAAAATAGGAGTGAATGAAAAACGTAGGGGATTTCTCTACGTTTTTTTATGTGAACATTAATAAGGTGTTCAACACTAGCCATGATAATAATCTTTTCACCTTATTACGGGTAGTGGCAGCTTCGCTGGTACTACCCGTAATATTGAATTTGAAAATAAAAAGTGAAACAAACTATCTCATAACTTGAATCGGAGCAAACACTCTAACTACGGGTTGCTTTTATTATATACCAAACCTTAACATTTGCCCTTTAGATATTCGGGAATTATGTGAATTTTAAAAAGAGAACAAACAACTGTTTTAATTCCCTGAAAATCCCAATTTAATATTTTGAACAAAATATTTTAAATCAATATACATTTCATAATAAATTATAAAAAATGTAGATATAGGTAAATAGAGAAGAATGTCCTTTATTTGTAAATCAAAGAGGGAATTTTTATAATCCAAAAACGTTATCAAATCAAGTAACAGACATGATAAAAAAGACAAATCTAGATTTTCTACAGTATCGTGAAAATCCTGTAACAGCACATACATTCCGTCATGCATTTGCAATCGTGGCAGTTGAACAAGGAAATTCGGATCTATATCATTTAATGCAAACGCTGGGCCACGAAAATATCCAAACAACAAAAATCTATTTAGAGAAGCATATGAAACGGGAGAATAATGTGGGTACTTCATGCGGATAGCGGATATGCGGATATGTTGATGTGAATTTGAAACACTCCAAACCTTATTTAATTATGTATTTTTTATATAATTAAGTAAGGTTTTATTCATGCGGAAATATAAATGGATAATTATTGGTAAAGAAATAAAATTATAATTTCACCTGTTATTGGGTAGATAAGTATAGAGACAGCTAGTGAATTAGGAGACATTTGGGTTAGAGGGATTCTCACATATAAATAGTTCTGTAGGTGGAGAAATTACGAGATATTTATTTTGAATTAGAAAGGAATAATTATCAGATGAAAAGACTTGAAACTGTCTTCTGTATAGTTCTAATAAAGACGTGTAATTCCAATATAGACAACAATAGCGTTATTACATATTGAATGTAGTAACGCTATTTAAAGTTTATTAAAACAGGATTTATCTTTCTAAAATTATCTATCAAAAATGATATTCAATAAAATCCGTAGTTTTATCCTTTACGGCATCTTGTAACTACAGCTTACTTAGCTCTAAAGAAACAACAAACATTTTTCTTATTCAATAACTCCAATTTCTAGAGCCTTCTGGACAGCTTCTTCCTTGTTACGCACCCCTAACTTTGTGTAAGCCGAGGAAGCGTAGTTCCTGACTGTACCACTCGACAAATATAACCTTGAAGCTATTGTAGTGTATCGGAGTCCTTTTGCTACTAGCTGCAATATTTCTATCTCTCTGGTTGTTAGCTCATAAGCAGTAGCTTTTGATTGTGGTGTCTCGATTTGCTCATCAAACTTCTCAAATATTTTGTGAGACATTCCCTGATCAATTAGTGTCCCACCTCTGTGAATAAGTCGGATCGTATTAGCTAGCTCCAATGTTTCAATAGATTTAAGTAAAAAACCATCCGCACCGTTACGAAGCGAGTCCAGCGCCTGTTCCGTATCCTGAAACGTTGTAAAAATCAATACGCGGATATGTGGCCATTGTTGCTTTATCTTTTTGGTTGCTTCGACTCCATCCATGTGCTGCATATCTAAATCCATAAGTACAACGTGGGGTTGAAGGCGCCCACACAAATCGATGGCTTGATTGCCATCCTCAGCCAAACCGACTACATTTAAATCTTCATATCTATCGAGTAGTGTCCTCAAACTTTCCCGAACAAATGGCTGGTCGTCTACAATTAACAAACGAATAAGTCCATCTCTTATTTCAGTTTGTCGCGGTATGGTACATGTAACAAGCATTCCTTCCTCTGGCTTTGTATATACAGACAATTGACCTTGTAAATTCATTGCCCGCTCTTTCATAGCATTCATACCGAAGCCTTCCTGCCATTCTACATTTCCCTTTCCATTATCTTGCACTTCCAGCCTCGTATATTGTTGTTCAAACTGCAATGAAACTATAATTTCAGTCCCCTGACCATGACGTACTGCATTCGTAAGGGACTCTTGTAAGCAACGAATAAACGCTATCTTCGCTTGCCGAGACAGTTGGTATTCTTCTCCGAATGCTCGAAAGCTTACATTCACCCGAGCGTGCTCCTGAAATTCGGCTCCAAGATTTTGTAGAGATTGAATCAAGGAAGGCGATTGACACGGAGACTCCATTTGATGTAGGTAACCTCTCACGTCCTCGATGCTTTTACGTCCCATTTCAAGCAGAGAATCTAGCCTCTGAATACCCATTTCGGTAGCAAGCTCGGTGCGCAACGTTTCCATCCCCATAATAATAGAAGTATAAGCGTGACCAACTGTATCATGAAGCTCGCTCGACAGCCTGTTTCGTTCCTCTGCCAGTGTAATGCGTTCGATTTGAGACATATATTGCTCAAGTACCGCGTTTTGTTTACGAATCGCTTCATTTTGTTTATGATTGACGATTAATAAATGAAAAGCAAACCCCATTACATAAGAGAGTCCGTAGTAGGTGACCATAATCCAATAGTTATTACTTGGCGCAACTGCATAAAAAATTCCAGTTGTTATAAAAACTGTTGTTGGAGCTGTCCAATAATAGGACGAATGCTTACTATTCGCAGCGATAAGAAATACCGATATAAGAAATGTGTTGTAAGCTTCCGGAAATAAAGAGGTTAAATATATAGACAGTCCACCATATAGCAGTATTTCTGTGAACAAGTAATATTTATAATTGAACAGTAAGGCTACCCATGGAATAGAGAAGGCAACAACCTCCCAAAGAATAATAATCCAAAGTGGCAATGTTAAACCATCCTGAAAATTTAATGTAGCTAGGATGATAGACACACTAGCAATTAGACGGACCCCTAACATAATCCAATCATACCAAAACCAATACTTAACCATATCTAACAAGTTATTTACCCCCTAAGTAGCCTACCTTTTTACTTCTTATATTATAAATTAATCCTTTATGCATTGTTATACTTTTTAATTTTACACTGCGATCCTCTCACAGACTGCAAACTTCTATCGATTTAGTTGCCGAATCATACTACGTGTATAACCACCAAATTTCTTTGTCAAACCATCTACTATTCTAATACTTATGGCGATAGACACTATACCCATAGACATGACAAAGAGTGACTTGGAAAAAGTATCTATCTGTATGAAAATAATATTCATATCGATGTATCGATACAGTAGTGGTGCCAACAGGAACATAAGTGGCATTATATAAAAAATGATTACACTAATGAGACTGAAAATGCCAATCACAAATTTCTGCATTAACCAAAAGACAGCAGACCAGGTGCGACGATCCGTAAGTCCTAATTTCACCTGAGCCCAGTTTGATGTATCCGTTGTTATACTTCTATCGTAAGAGTCAGTCGAAATATCGGTATAAATTTTCGTCTGTATACGCTCGAATTGGATAAAAGGTGTGGTAGTCTGTAGTACTCGTATAACTAATGGAATCCCAACTACCGTAAATGAAAGGGTGAAACTGAATAGCAAAGCTATTAGGTAAAAACAAAAATAAAACAATCCTGTAACGAAAGTTAGCAATAAAAAATAACCATTCTGGATGAATCTTGATTTCATAAAGTTCATCGCTCCTCTCTGTGTAATAACCGCATCATACTGCTTTTTTTGTCAAATTCACCAGTGTAAAAATGTCATATGACATTTTTAAATGATGCTAAAAAGGGGAGAGTAACCTACTTCTGGTTAAAAAAGATGCTTATATTAATCTCCATAAAACAATCCCGTTCTTGCAGATGCAAGAACGGGATTGTTTTGTACTTTTATTTAATATGAGATGGACTTGTTTTTCGAATGTGAAAAATAATATCAAATTGCTCACGCAATGAAGTATCAAAGTATAACGAACCGTTCGGCAGGAGTTGTCCCCCAATACTCAGTAATGGCCTTTTTTCTCTAACCCATTTATCTGCTTGCCCTTTAAGGTGACGGTTATCTAACAAAAACATTTTATACGGGACTTTTCCAAGGGTATAATTGAAACTATTTACATCTTGTGGAATAGTATCCGTTGCAATCTTACCTCCGGTGGAAGGATTATATTCGCTGTATAATGTGAATTTCCCCTCCGTAGTTGTACTACCAATTGTGACATAATTATTCTCTAAACGTTCCTTCAAAAACTGCCCCGCAGCATAAGGATATAATTTCTCATCGATAATTCCTTTAGCTATATGAATATTGTGTCCCCATACCATAGTTTTACCACCCAATGTCTCTTGTGCCCACATTGCTTGATCGGCCATGTATTGCTCATGTAGCTTTATCATACTTGGATAGTCATTAGGAAGCAGCATTGTGGTGAATTTCTCTATTGCATTCGCTGTTGCTTTTACCCAGATGTACTCGGATGAAACTATTTCTGTGTTTGCCTGCCCATTCTCATCTTTAAGTAATTGGGCTACTTTCTCAGCGTTTGCCTTGAACTTTTTTTTCATTTCAGGAGCAAGCGTCATGTATTCCTGTACACTTCCAGTGAAAGATGACAGTTCTTTATAATTTTCTTCTACTTCTGCCAGCAAATCTGGTCGATGCAGCTTTACATAATCAATTACTTTATTAAAGACACTTTGGTCCAGCGTCTTTAAGTCTAGTCCAATAAATTGGATCTTTTTTTTATTGGAAGGATTAGCATTATAATCCTTCATCCATTCAATCATGGCAATAATTTCATCAGTAGGATATAACAATTTTAAAAATTCCCTAGGGTTTCCTTTTCCTGTTTGGATATATTCATTTAGTTTTAAGCCGTTTCCCCAATCTTCTTCCATTCCAAAATTCGTAAAACCCATCTCAGTAACCAAATATTTCACAAGGCGAAATTTCATGGTGAAAATTTCAGAGCTTCCATGAGTATTCTCTCCTAATCCTACATATTGTGCGCTCCCAATCATGTTCTTAAGTGGTTTTAAATCCTCAAATGGTTTTGACGGTTCTATCGTTCTTAATGGGTTAGCCTGTGATTGTATTGATTTAACTATATTTTTTTGGATTGATTGGCCTGAATTTTCGACTGCTACTGTTTGAGCCTTTCCTACTTCTCCACATCCTGTGACTAATAAAGCTGTACTAACCATTGCAACCATTCTTTTCTTATTCATTTTTTCCACCTCAATTGAATTATTTTCAAAAGCAAGATTGATCCATGTACTTGCACGAATCAATCGCCTTAATTCAATTTTCATCTATTCCATATCATATTTTCTAGTTACATATTGTCATAAGATTTTTTGACACAGGTCATTGGCTAATCATTACACTTTCGTACTATCGGTTATGACAACTTATGAATAATAATTACATTATTGAATCGCAAGTAAGACGAGATTATGAATTTGAGAGGGGTTTTAAAGATGGATTAATCTATATGCCAAAATATTTTCATTCTAAGTTGAATTTGTTGAAATGACAGGAAGTCGGTTCGATAAACAAATTAATAAAAGGGGAAGGGCGGATTACAATGATATTACATGCAGAATCATGCCGCAATAAAGATAAAGTCCAACGTGCAAAAAGAGGACTTCGACTCTTTTTAACTATCTTGTTCATTACTTCTATTATTCTAAATTTAGTAGTAATGATTACTAAAAGTATGCCGCTTATTGTGGTATATATGTTTACCCCAGCATTTTCTTCTATTTTGACTCGCATAATACTGAAAGAAGGGTTTAAAGATGTATCTTTTAGTCTCGGTAACTTAAAGATATGGAAGGGAATTGGTCTTGCTCTGCTAATACCTATGATTATTTGTGGAATTACTTATTCTATCGCCTGGTTGAGCGGAATTGCGAAGTTTCAGCATCCCGAAGGTGGTATGTTAGAACCAATCTACAATATACTTGGACTTCAGTATCTATCGGCACCATTCAGTTTCATTTATCTAGTAATATTGAGCGGCATTTTAGGAAGTTTGCTTAACTTAATCCCAGTTTTGGGAGAAGAAATGGGCTGGCGAGGTTATATGCTCACAAGGCTAGTCGATGCAGAGTTTTCACGGCCCATCCTTATTAGTGGATTGATTTGGGCAACGTGGCATGTTCCAATTGTTATTGCTGGTCTATATGTAGAGGGACCATCTGTCTTTCTTTCAGTACTTGGCATCTATTTTTGTATTGTGCCATTCAGTTATATTACAGCTTATTTACGACTTATCACAGGTAGCATTTGGCCTTCGGTTATCATCCATACTACTTGGAATGCCATTATTCAAGGACCTTTCGCACGTGCAAGTACAGGATATCAAACTGAGATTTGGATTGGAGAATCTGGCTTGATAACCGCCCTTATTATCTTGATTACGGCAATAATTGTGTCTCGGATAATAAGATTTACTAAATATTGATTTTTCACATAAATTTTAAAAAAATGATTGTGAATCAGAAAAACGGACTCTCAGATTGATTTTTAAGGGTTTTTAGTGGTCATGTGAATGTCATACGTATCGATAAGGATTAAATTTCACACGATTAAAAACAGGGTGTTTAAACGATATTTTGTTTTTATTCGTAATTTTAAATCTGAAATACTGAAGCCAATGTAATACAATTTCATTGGCTTCAGTATTTTGATTCTTAACTAAAAATAGAGTGGGAAATTAAGGGTGTCATATATATTAATTAAAAGTAGCATACAAAGAATGCTTAAGTGACATTTCTTTTGTTATAGAATAAACAAATCCTGATATTGCAGTAACTATTATTTTGAGGTCAATTTACAGTGAAATAAGTGTCTAATGTCTACTATTACTTTGGATTTATGTTACTGCACCTCTTAATTAGAGGTGTTGTTTTTGTTAATTAATAGCCATTGTACTTAGAAAATAAATAATATGTTTATGTGATGGAGTAATAAAGCTAGGTAGCATAAAGACTGATACTACAAAGATTAACAACATATAAAAAAATTATTTATATGTTGTGTCACCGCTGCTATTCCTAATAATTTTGGAATCTATTTATTTCTTCCGCTTTTGCGGAAACTAAAACTAATGTTGCGACCTATATCGTCAGTATTTTTAATATTCCATTCGCTTTTTGTGTTTTCTATTTTTATTTTTGTACTGATGATAAGACCTTTCCCTCAATTAGATCTTTAAATAACGTAGACCTATTTGGTGCTTGAATTTCTTCCAACGTGAATTTTCCGAAGCATAGTGGTTCAGAAATAGCTTTATCATTTTCATCTGCTGTTAAATTTTCGACTTCTTTATTATCTTTGTCAAAAATTTGGAATACAGCAGTTTATCAGTTTTATATTCGAATTTGCAGCATCCACTTTTTTAATCTCAGTTTGTCCAAGTGCTTGAATTTTTGGCTGTTAGTTCTTACGGTGATACAGTATCTCCTTGGACTTTCACTGTATTTTTAATCTTTTTTCCAGCTTGTCCCTCGCATGGAGTACCATTGTATGCCACTCTGTATGTGTCACATCCCAAAATTCTTCGTTTTCTTTTCCTACATTAAATTTACTTTTGTCTGTATCGAATGTATCTGTCACTGTTTAGCCTACTATTTGTAATGTACCTGGGGCATATTCTAGTTCGTCTGGCAATGTATCCGCAAAGGCTAGATTTTTCGCAGGATTAGCAAGAAGCTATTACTTACTAGAGTTGTATACTCCAATCATCCCTTGTTTCTGTATTTTGTAGGTTCTTCACTGTTTTCTCAAGTTCTATGATTAGATCTTGGAGAATTAAGAAACGACCTCAACTCATTTCATTGTCGTTTAGAAAATTATAAGAAAAGAATCTATTTCTTTCACACTTTTCCTAACTACTCTGATATTTAGATGCTACTTACAAATAAATAATATATGATTTTCATAAAAAAATATAGTAATATTTTGTCGTGAATTGTACTAATTTGATATTTTATAGTAATATTTTGTCGTGAGTTATACCTGACGGAAAATAATTTATGAACCTATACAGGAACGATGTGAAAATTTATCAGTAATCTAATTAAGAGGAGAAGGTAATGAATAATTCTATCGATATACAACACTTGTGTGATCTCGCACATAAAGCCTTTAATGTACCTGTTCACATTTTATCCACAGACAAAAAAATCTTATATCATTCTAATTCTGAGGATATTTGTAGTCCTTTTTATTCTTCTAAAGAAGAACATCTTAGTGACATTTATCAAGAAAATGATCCCTATAATTTGCCACTTTTCAGGTGTAACAGTTATCTTGAAAATTTCATCCTAATTCATATAGAAAATCATGATTATATAAAAGGGACTATAATAATTGGCCCCACTATATATCCAAAGGGATCGGATGATGTAACCTTTAAACTTCGAAAAGAATTTAACTCAAATAATAATATTCAAGAAAGACTAACCTATTTTCAATCCCTACCTGAGGTTAAAAAAACTTCTTTAATTGATATGGGAATTTTATTGCATTACATGATTTTCAATGAAAAGTTAGATGTTGATATTGTTGTAGAAAAAAATAAAGTGTTAGAGGAAGTTCCCTATAAAATTGTGAAACCTGATCTATATATTTTAAAACGTCAACAAAATAAACCAAAAACTCACAACATGGCATTAGTACATAATTATTTTTCAGCAATCAAAGAGGGAAATAAAAAGAAGTTGTTGCAATATATGTATGCAGTTTCGCAGGAAGATACTGAATTAATTTTAACAGCGGATCCACTCAGAAACCAAAAAAACCATGGGATTATTGCGATTACTTTAGCTACTCGATATGCGATAGAAGGTAATCTCCCACCAGACATTGCTTTTGCTCTTAGTATTTTGTATATCCAAACCATGGAACAACTAGATAACGTGGACTCTGTAAGGCGACTGTCAGGAGATGCTTTACGTACTTTTGCAGATCGGGTGAAAGAATTCAATGCGCAAAAATTTTCAAATGCGGTTACTACATGTATGAATCATATTAGTAAAAATGTTTACGATGGAATATCTCTCAATGAACTCGCTAATCATTTGGATATTACCCCTACTTATTTATCTAAATTATTTAAAAAAGAAGTGGGGATTCCTTTAAGTGAATTTATTCAAAGGGAACGAGTGGAAGAAGCAAAAAAATTATTAACACTCACTACATATCCACTATCAGATATTTGTGCCTGGCTTAATTTTAACGACCAAAGTTATTTTACAAGGGTTTTCAAAAAATCAACTAACATGACACCTAGACAGTATCGTGAAAAATATACCGTAATATAAGCTTAGTATCAGTTTCTTGTGAAAAAACTTTAATATACGCGCAAGTAACTCTAAAACTTGAGCATACTGTTTCTTTTACTCTAGAAAGGGTATGTGATTGATCTAGAAAAGGAATATGTATTCAAATAGATCTTGAAGAGTCCATGAAACATTTAGTGAAGCCAAAGGACAAGGGTAAGATTTATAACATGTTGTTAATTTTAAAGAGTACACTATCCGTTATTTTTCTAAGGAGACAAAAAAACAGAAGGCCGCCAAGGTTCTTTTCGAGAAAGCTTTGCGGCTTTTTTTATATTTTAAAACCCATGGTTATAACGAGGAATAAGTTTATAGATTAATATCTTCATGTTAAGTATTTAATAATGGTGATATTAGGGACTATTACATAAAGTTTAATAATATAACATATATCACTTGATATATCTATAGTATATGCAATTATACATAACCAAATAAAGGGGAAAAAGTATAAAAAAACCTATTAAATTATTCTATAAGTATTTTTTAAAAAATAAAATTGCTTGGTTGAGCTAAAATGGTTATTTATTAACCGTATACACTTTAATTTGTAATCATTACAATTACAGAACTGTAATCCCTAGTTAATTATATCAGTATAATTTTTCAGGCTCGTATTTTTACTTAATAGTTAAATTATCGAGCTCAATCGACAAAATTTTGCTATTTACGCATTGGAAATTTAATGTTTTAATGAACAACATAACTGGTATGACCACACAGAAGGGGGAAGAGCAAGCTAATAGAGGTTATTAAATTTGCAAGTAACACTATGTTGTTGATAATTTTCTTAATAATCAGTTTATTTTTAAGGTATTTAGAATCTCAAAAGTAGTATTTTTGTAAAAATGGGTTTTAAGTTTCTACATAGCAAAAGTGAATTTATTCCGCAATAAAAGTATAAGCAATGTACAGTATAATTTCATCTTTTGTAGTCTTGTAAGGCTATTGCTGACAAAACTAAAAACCATATTATGAAATTGATATTAAAAAAAGGTCATGACAGGATTAACTCTAGAAGCAATGGTTATCTATCTTCACGGATCTGTAAGTTAAACAGCAGCTCTAAGGGGGAAATAATATTTTACTACTCATTGGGCAGCTAATTCAAATATAGCTGATGAATTTTTATCGTTTACTATTTGAAAAATAGAGTATCTAAATGAGAGGGAAGTAAAATCCTTAGATCCTCTTAGAAGTAAATAATAACGATAACACCCTATCCGAAAGACTTCCCATTCCCCATGCGTGTGCAAGGAGAGAGCCTAGCGCTAGGGCGTACAAGTTATATGAATCAAGTTATAAAAAACAATGGTAAAGGAGTGTACGGAATGAAAAATAAAATAATGACAGGATTTTTAATAACATCCATTGTAACTGGAGCAACTATTCCTATCAATACTCTCGCAGCACCAATCGTTCAAGCAGAAACTCAACAGGAAAGCATGGATATTTCTTCATCATTACGAAAATTAGGTGCGCAATCTAAATTAATCCAAACGTATATTGATCAATCTTTAATGAGTCCTAATGTACAGCTAGAGGAAGTCCCAGCTTTAAATACCAATCAATTCCTAATTAAACAAGATATGAAGGAATGGTCATCGGAACTCTATCCACAGTTAATTCTATTAAATTCAAAAAGTAAAGGATTTGTAACGAAATTTAATAGCTATTACCCGACATTAAAATCGTATGTAGACAATAAAGAAGATAGAGAAGGGTTTTCGGATAGACTTGAAGTACTTCAAGAAATGGCTATGACGAATCAAGAAAATGCGCAACGACAAATTAATGAATTAACAGATCTTAAATTACAGCTTGATAAAAAATTAAAAGATTTCGATACTAATGTGGCAACTGCGCAAGGCATATTAGGTACAGATGGAACAGGAAAAATAGATCAGTTAAAAAATGAAATATTAAATACCAAAAAAGCAATTCAAAATGATTTACAACAAATTGCATTAATACCAGGAGCTTTAAATGAGCAGGGATTTGCTATATTCAAAGAAGTTTATAGTCTTTCAAAAGAAATTATTGAACCGGCTGCTCAAGCAGGGATGGCAGCGTATAACAAAGGAAAAGAAATTAACAACTCTATTCTAGAAGCGGAGAAAAAAGCGGCGCAAGAAGCGACAGAACAAGGTAAAACTGCTCTAGAGATTGAATCGGCCAAAAAAGCAGCTCGTGAAGCAATTGAGAAAAGCAAACAAGGTGAAATAGCTGCAGCTGCAGCCGCAAAAACGCAAGAATATGACCTGATGAAAGCCATTGATACTGAAAAGATTAAGAAAACATTTGGTGTCTTCGCAGAAGTAAATAAACTAACAGCAGAGCAGCGAGCATATTTAGATGACTTAGAGAAACAAAACCAAAAAATATATGATTTAACAACGAAACTATCAATAGCAGATTTACAAAAATCAATGCTTCTTCTTTCACAAAATGATTTGCATACGTTTGCAAACCAAGTAGATGTAGAACTTGACCTACTAAAGCGCTATAAAGAAGATTTGGATCTAATAAAAAATAACATTACAAAATTATCTACTAATGTTGATGCAACTAACGAGCAGTCTCAAAAAGATACATTAAGACAATTAAAAAATGTAATAAGTTACCTTGAAGAACAGGTATATAAATTTTGATATTACGTTTTTCAAAAAAACTATAAAGATTATAAGAATCTAGCGAAAGAAGGAGAATAGTTATGAAAAAATTCCCATTCAAAGTGCTAACTTTAGCCACTCTGGCAACGGTTATAACTGCTACTACTGGTAACACTATTCATGCATTTGCACAAGAAACGACCGCTCAAGAACAAAAAGTAGGCAATTATGCTTTAGGTCCCGAGGGACTGAAGAAAGCATTGGCTGAAACAGGGTCTCATATTCTTGTAATGGATTTGTACGCAAAAACAATGATTAAGCAACCGAATGTAAATTTATCTAATATCGATTTAGGATCAGAAGGAGGGGAGTTGCTCAAAAATATTCACCTTAATCAAGAACTGTCACGAATCAATGCGAATTATTGGTTAGATAAAGCGAAGCCACAGATTCAAAAAACAGCTCGTAATATTGTAAATTACGATGAACAATTTCAAAATTATTACGACACTTTAGTAGATACTGTACAAAAGAAAGATAAGGCAGGTCTAAAAGAGGGCATAAGTGATTTAATTACTACAATTAATACAAATTCAAAAGAGGTTACAGATGTAATTAAGATGCTACAAGACTTCAAAGGGAAACTATATCAAAATTCTACAGATTTTAAAAATAATGTTGGTGGTCCAGATGGCAAAGGTGGATTAACTGCAATATTAGCAGGTCAACAGGCAACGATTCCGCAACTTCAAGCTGAAATTGAGCAACTTCGTTCTACTCAGAAAAAACATTTTGATGATGTATTAGCATGGTCAATTGGTGGTGGATTGGGAGCAGCTATTTTAGTTATTGCAGCTATTGGAGGAGCAGTTGTAATTGTTGTAACTGGTGGTACAGCAACACCAGCTGTTGTTGGTGGACTTTCAGCTCTTGGAGCAGCTGGTATCGGTCTAGGAACTGCGGCGGGTGTCACGGCATCTAAGCATATGGACTCCTATAACGAAATTTCTAACAAAATCGGAGAATTAAGTATGAAAGCAGATCGTGCTAATCAAGCAGTTCTTTCGCTTACTAACGCGAAAGAAACATTGGCATATCTATATCAGACTGTAGATCAAGCGATATTATCTCTAACAAATATTCAAAAGCAATGGAATACAATGGGTGCAAATTATACAGATTTACTGGATAATATCGATTCTATGCAAGACCACAAATTCTCTTTAATACCGGATGATTTAAAAGCTGCTAAAGAAAGTTGGAATGATATTCATAAAGATGCAGAATTCATTTCAAAAGATATTGCTTTTAAACAGGAATAGAACTGAAAATTAAAACCTAAATTGGAGGAAAATGAAATGATAAAAAAAATCCCTTACAAATTACTCGCTGTATCGACGTTATTAACTATTACAACCGCTAATGTAGTTTCACCAGTAACAACTTTTGCAAGTGAAATTGAACAAACGAACAATGGAGATACGGCTCTTTCTGCAAATGAAGCGAGAATGAAAGAGACCTTGCAAAAGGCCGGTTTATTTGCAAAATCTATGAATGCCTATTCTTATATGTTAATTAAAAATCCAGATGTGAACTTTGAAGGAATTACTATTAATGGATATGTGGATTTACCTGGTAGAATTGTACAAGATCAAAAGAATGCAAGAGCACATGCTGTTACTTGGGATACAAAAGTAAAAAAACAGCTTTTAGATACATTGACTGGTATTGTTGAATATGATACAACATTTGATAATTATTATGAAACAATGGTAGAGGCGATTAATACAGGGGATGGAGAAACTTTAAAAGAAGGGATTACAGATTTACGAGGTGAAATTCAACAAAATCAAAAGGTTGCACAACAACTAATAGAAGAATTAACTAAATTAAGAGACTCTATTGGACAAGATGTTAGAGCATTTGGAAGCAATAAAGATCTCTTGCAGTCGATTTTAAAAAACCAAGGTGCAGATGTTGAAGCCGATCAAAAGCGTCTAGAAGAAGTATTAGGATCAGTAAACTATTATAAACAATTAGAATCTGATGGGTTTAATGTAATGAAGGGTGCTATTTTGGGTCTACCGATAATTGGCGGTATTATAGTGGGAGTAGCAAGAGATAATTTAGGTAAGTTAGAGCCTTTATTAGCAGAATTACGTCAGACCGTGGATTATAAAGTAACATTAAATCGCGTAGTTGGAGTTGCTTATAGTAATATTAATGAAATGCACAAGGCACTTGATGATGCTATTAACGCTCTTACTTATATGTCCACGCAGTGGCATGATTTAGATTCTCAATATTCGGGCGTTCTAGGGCATATTGAGAATGCAGCTCAAAAAGCGGATCAAAATAAATTTAAATTCTTAAAACCTAATTTAAATGCAGCGAAAGACAGTTGGAAAACATTAAGAACAGATGCTGTTACATTAAAAGAAGGGATAAAGGAATTAAAAGTGGAAACTGTTACTCCACAAAAATAGGGAAATATTAATTCTGTTGCAAAGTGAACCATAACATAGAGAGTCTATGATTACACTGTTAAACAGTAAAGTGATAATTAATAAATCCTTATATATTAAAAAGGCGGAGTCTCATTAAAGACTTCGCCTTTCACTTATATATAAGTTTTATCCAAATAAAAAGATAGCCATGTAGTTTACTTGTTTTTAAAAATTTGTAACAGAATCGATTAATAGGGGACAGTTTATATAGATTCGCTTAATAATATCGAATCTATGCAACTACATCGTCTTTTAATAAGAATAGGACTTGAAATCATACTCTATACAGGAGGAATAAGAAAAGATGAAAAAAAAACCTTATAAAATACTGGCTGTATCAGCATTTTTAATTATGACAACTACCTATGCAGTCACACCAGTAGCAACCTTTGCAATTGAAACTGAACAAACGAACACTGGAGATATGTCTCTTTCAGCAAATGAAGAAAAGATGAAAAAAACTGTACAAGATGCTGGGTTATTTGCAAAAGCTATGAATGAATATTCTTATTTGCTAATTAATAATCCGGATGTGAGTTTTGAAGGAATTTCTATTAATGGGTATGCAGATTTACCTAGTAAAATTGTACAGGATCAAAAGAATGCAAGAGCACATGCTGTTACATGGAATACAAAAGTAAAAAAACAGCTTTTAGATACATTGACCGGCATTATTGAATACGATACAAAGTTTGAAAATTATTATGAAACATTAGTAGAGGCGATCAACAATGGAAATGGGGATACTTTAAAAAAGGGGATTACTGATTTAAGGGGGGGAATTCAACGAAACCAAAAGTCTGCAAAAGCATTAATAGAAGAATTAACTAAATTTAAAAACGCTATTGGAGAAGATGTTAGAGTATTTGGAAGCCATAAAGAGACCTTGCAATCGATTTTAAAAAACCAAGGAGCTGATGTGGAGACTGATCAAAAGCGTTTAGATGAAGTTTTAGGACAAGTAAACTATTATAAGAAATTAGAATCTGATGGATTAATAATGGTGAAAATACCTTTTATCCCCACGCTTATTTCTGGTGGCATAATGATAGGTACTGCTAGAGATAATTTAGGTCGATTAGAGCCTGCTTTAGCAGAATTACGTAAAACTGTTGATTATAAAATTACATTAAATCGTGTAGTCGGAGTTGCATTTCATAATATTAGTGATATGCATAGTACGATTGATAGTGCTATTACTGCTCTTACTTATATGTCCACACAATGGGATGATTTAGACTCTCAATATTCGGGCGTACTGGGGCATATTGATAAAGCTGATGAAAAAGCTGATCAAAATAGATATAAATTTTTAAAGCCTAACTTGAATTCAGCTAAAGATAGTTGGAAAACATTAAGAACAGATGTTGTCACATTACTAGAAGGCATAAAAATTGCAGAGAAGAAAGAACAGGATTTTATGAATCTACTTCGTCCATCAAACGTTTTTTACTTTTATAAAAAAATCCATAACGCATACACTTTTGAAATAAAGACTGGAACAAATGCACCAAATGCGTCTTATAAAGTTATGAATTTAACTAAAAACACTGTTCATCATATGTGGAGTGGAGGTGCTAATACAAGCATGTGGGCTGACTGGCTTTCATTCAATCCAAATGATGAATTTGCGGTGGTAGCAGTAGTGGAGGGGAAAGAATATGTTGTGTATAAAGACAAAGTAGAAAATATAATGAACTGAACCCAAAAAATGCATTAATTGGGGATGGTACACATCGCTATCAAGCTAAGAAAAACAAATACCCCCAGAACGAAATTTTGTGCTAACTTTTAACAGAAAAGCTCATTTTTTCGTTTTGGGGTGAATCTATTTTCTTAAGTTGATGGGCATGGGGGGTATCTCAAAATCTTAGCTTGATGGGCATGTGGCGGTACCCCACATCCATCAACTTAAGGATTTACACTATTCTTGAAGTTAAAAGCAGGTTACTATTTTCTTATGTTAATGAGAATTGCAACCTGCCTTTATGAAATATGCACCAAAAACTTTATAGTAATAAGTCTGGCGTTATCTCTCTAATTATTAGGATATTTTTTCTTCATATATGCATACTAAACATACTATAGAAGGTGCATAGAAGGTGAGGAAGCCATGACTAAATTTCTGAAATGGTTAAAATATAGAGAAAATCCTAAATCATGTTCAATACGAGACGATACTCCTGTTCCCCAAAAAAATATAGAAGACTCTCTCTTAGAAGCTAGTTTATCGAAGAATATAGCTGAGCTTCAGAATGTATTTCATCAATCACCTGATCTAGTGATTCGACGGTTTCAAATGACAGAAGCTGGACTAGAAGCCGCTTTAGTATATTTGTCTGGATTAACAGATAAAGAATTGATTCAAAATCATGTTCTAAGTCCTTTGATGAATAGTGATTTTGATACCAATACAGAACTTCCCATTACATTAGGACAAATTAAAATTATTAATACGTGGAGTCAGAGTGAAAATGCTATTTTAGAAGGAGATAGTGTTTTATTAATTCACGGTCGAACTACAGCGTATCAATTAGACACAAAAGGGTGGCCGCAAAGAAGTATTGAAGATGCTCATAACGAAATATCTTTAAAAGGTGGGCATCAAGGATTTGTAGAAACCGGAGCTCAAAATATCACAATGATTCGAAGGTATATTCCACATCGCCAATTAATGATAAAAGAGATAACAATTGGTTTACGAAGCAAAACAAAGATTTCTATTTTATATTTAAAAGATGTAACTTCTGAGGATGTGCTAAAGGAATTAGAAACACGGATTCAAAGTATAACAGTTGATGCTGTTACTAGTACAGGTGAACTTATTGAATTCATTGAAGATAACCCGTACTCACCATTTCCACAATTTATGTTAACAGAAAGACCTGATTTAGCCGTATCGCACATTCTACAGGGCAGATTTGTGACTGTAGTGGATCATTCGCCAAATGTATTAATTGCTCCAACAAATTTCATCTCTTTTTTTCAAGGGGTGGATGATTACGGTACAAGATGGCTAGTTGCTTCGTTTATTCGTATACTTCGTTTTATCGCCTTTTTGGTTGCTCTATTTTTGCCAGCGAGTTATGTTGCGTTTATTTCCTTTAATTTCGAAGTTATTCCTGTAGAGCTTTATTTATCTATTGCAGAGTCAAGAACAAGCGTACCTTTTGCTCCAGTAATGGAAGCATTACTTATGGAAATAACGCTGGAAATGATGAGAGAAGGGGCCTTACGCCTGCCTACCCCGATTGGTCAGACAGTTGGAATGGTAGGCGGTATTATCATTGGACAAGCAGCTGTTCAGGCCGGAATTGTAAGTAACATTATGATTATTGTTGTTGCTGTTACAGCCATCTCTTCTTTTATTATCCCTAACTATGATATGGGATCTGCAGTTAGACTTTTACGATTCCCCATGATGATCTTAGCTGCATTATTTGGAATTGTAGGACTGGTTATCGGGTGGATGACATTAATTGGACATCTTATCAGTCTTGAATCGCTAGGAACTCCTTATGGAACACCGTTAGCACCGTTTCGCTTTGCAGATATGAAAGATACTTTTATACGCTTTCCTTTATGGGCAATCAGAAGGCGTCCTAAGGGTACAGGAGCTATTCAATCTATTCGACAAGGTAAGAATCATAACAAAAGGTGAAATTATGAAAAAATATGCCTATAATGACATCACTCTTATGCAGTATATTGTTTTAATCAATGGAATGCAGGTCGGCACTGGCGTTCTATCTCTTCCACGTGTGCTTGCAGAAAAAGCTGGAACAGATGGATGGATAGCTATATTGATTGGCTGGATATTCTCCACAATATCAGGTGTTTTTATTGTGAAAACAGCTGCAAAATATCCCGAGGACACACTTTACGAAATTCTTATACGATTTTTCGGGAAAATAATAGGGAAAACACTTGTTGTTATTTACATGATGTACTTCGCTTTTTATTCTTGTACTGTTCTTGTGAACGCTATGCTTTATCTTAAGGGATGGCTTCTTCCAAAAACGCCTGATTATCTAGTTATCTTTTTGTTTTCGATTCCTACCTTTCTTGTCGCACGTAACGGCCCTCGTATTATAGGGCGGTACTCCGAACTTACTTTTTATATGTTGCTTTGGATTCCGTTATTTTTTTTGGTACCTCTTAAAGAGAACGGAAGTTGGATGCCATTCTTTCCGCTCTTAAAAGAGGGGTGGAAGCCTATATTAACGGCTGTGCCGACCACTATCTATGCTTATTTAGGATTTGACATTGCGTTCTTTTTATATCCCTTTTTACGAAAAAAACAGTATGCAGTCCATGGAATGGTTATTGCAAACACTTTAACGATGTTATTTTATTTATTCGCTACTATTGTTTGCTTTGCCTATTTTAGCCCTGATAGCATTACGCAATTTAACCAACCGGTACTAAATTTACTTAAAGTAATTGAATTTCGGTTTTTAGAACGTTTTGACATGATTTTATTGGCTACTTACTTGCCCGTTGTTTCTACATGCTGGATTCCTGCCATATTCTGTTCTGTATTTTGTTCAAGCCGATTACTTGGGAAACAAGATCACAGCTCTCATGTAGTTATTCTCTTATTACTCATTATCGGCTTCGTATTCTGGATTAGTCCTAGTTGGAATCAAGCCGAAACGGGACTACAGGTGTTATCGAATGCTGGGATTGGGTTAACCTATATATTACCTATCATTTTATGGATGTATGGCTGGCTATATGAGAAGTCTCATTGGGGGAAGATACATTGAAAAGAAAAGTACTATGTTGTATTTTGTTATCGGTGTTCATGATGACTGGATGCTTTGATCAAACAAATATTGAAGATGTTTCCCTTACTCTTGTACTTGGTATCGATTTAGATCGTAATAATAATCTATTGGTGTACATGTCAAGTCCTGTTTTTAATAAAGAAGCCAAGGTAAAAGAAGAAGTTACGGGTGTGAAATCTGCTACGATTCGAAATTCTAGAGACAAATTTGATGCTACTGTTATGGCACTTACCTCGGGAAGTAAAACACAGGTGATTTTAGTTGGAAAACGGCTATTGAAACAAAAAAATTGGATGAAATATCTCGATCCATTTCAACGAGACCCCAAAAATACAGTTACTACAAGGGTTGTTGCTGTTGATGGACCTGTTTCGGACGTCATCTTTTATAACCCAAAAGATAAGCCGCGTCTTCCTCTATATTTAACAAAACTAGTTGATACAGCCTCTTTAAGAAATATCACAGTAAAAACAAATCTTCAAGAACTACATGAACAAATGGCAGACAAAGGGGTAACAGCGAATATTACTGAAATGAAAAAAACGAATAAAATATTTGTGGCAGGTACAGCTTTGTTAGATGAAAAAGGAAGGCATAAATTAACGCTAAAACCTGATGAAAACAAACTATTACGCATTTTGCAACAAGGAACTACAGGTGATTTTTCATTTACAATCCCAATTAAACTAAAGTCGGATAGCCAGGATAAAGATTGGATAAGCTTTGCTGCCTATAACATTAAAGTAAAGACAAAGGCAAGATATGATAATAAATTTATATTTAATACAGATATAAAGATGAAGGTCGGCATTACAGAACAGCTTTTTTCGTTCAATACAAGAAAGGATGGAGTAAAATTACAAAAGGCGATTGAAACTAAGCTGGAAGCTGATTTCAAGCAATTAATAAAGAAAATACAAACTGCCAATATTGATCCTATTGGGCTTGGGAGATATGCAAGAACTTACACATATCCAGAATGGAAAAAAGTCCAAAATAAATGGAATAATGAATTAGCAAAGGGCGATGTAAACGTCAAGGTAAATGTGAAAATTGGTGGGATGGGGACAATTAAGTAACAGGAGTTCAACTGAGATTCGTACTAAATTTACAAGTATCTTCAATTTTAGAATGGGAATTTTCTTTAATAGGAGTACCCCCCCGTACCCATCAACTTAAGGATTTAGACTATTCTTAAACTTAAAAGCACGTTACTATTCTCTTATGTTAATGAGAAAGGGTGACGTGCTTTTTATGAATATGCATCAAAAACAAGAGCGATTAGAATGCCACCTTTATGGACAACTCATTAGTATCCTATTATGTTCTTCTACTATGTTTAAAATGAGAGAACTCCTGTTACGTAAGAAACAGAAAGAACTAAGTGAATATAAAGCGATGTACATAATTAAAGATTATTTCTTACTTTTTCATCAAGCACTACATAAAAACACCCTAAGCAAAAAATACAATAGGCTGCCCATATGAACAGCTCATTTACATAATTCTCGTTATTAATAGACAACAATGGATAGAATTTTCGTTTTGGGGTGAATCTATTTTCTTAAGTTGATGGGCATGGGGATGGTACACTAAACTAGACACCAAGTTAAGTGAAAAATTGAACGGCATAAGGCTCCTTATTTCCTAGAACACCTAGCTAAAGCAAAAGAATTTGTACAGTAAAAAAGTGAATATTGAATCAAGGTGCTGGTTGCTTTATGTGTATGGCTTAACCAAAAGATTGCAAATACATTAAAAGAGCAACTTGTAATAAAGATATTGCAATATTTTTAAAGCGAAAAGCCGAAATTGAGGAATTTGAAGAATTGTAATAGTGAAGGAATTGATTAATTTATAAAAAACGTAGGAATTAAATATTCCTACGTTTTTTTGTACATAACATTTAAATAAACACCTTATTTTTGGGGTATTTGAAGGTTCAAATGGAAGATTCCTTGGTTTTCGATTTGAATCAATATGATACTATTTACATGTACTGTCATGTAGGGAATTATATTTTTTACACCTGAACTGTTTGTACTATTTGTAGGATTTTCTGTTTTTTTGTCGAATATATCTTTAATGCAAGGAGGGACATTACATGATTATTAAAGACTATTTCATCAATCTTTCTATTTTTTCTTTATTAGTTAGCGCAGCGATATTTATTCAAGTGTTTTTGATTCATTCCAGGCGATATTTCGAAAAATTCTATGGAGGAATTATTGCAGTTACTTTGATGCTCTTTTCTTTTCCATACATGGGATTTTCCTACGATCTTCGAGTTGTTCCTCTTATTCTATCTTTTATTTACTTTGGTCGCATTGCTGGTTGGATTACATTAATTAGCATTATTATCATGCGTATCTTTTACATTGGAGGTTACTGGGAACCTCCTGTGATTGCTTATTTAGGTTTGGGTATCCTATTTGTTACTTTTAAAACATATTTTAAAAACCTTCATCCTTTTAAAAGTGCATCTTTATATTTTTCTGTTTTTGTCGGAATAAAGTGGTTAGTTGGTGTATTCTTTAATACTAAGTTACTTTACACTGGAGGCTTATTATATATAGCTTTAGGGCTTTTAATTGGGCTATTTCTTATGGAAGCCTACCAGAGATTATATTATTTAACACAGGACTTATCTAAAATGAATCGGGAATTAAAAAAATCCAAGCAAGAACTCACAGATACCGTACATGAGCTTCAAGGAGGGATTTTTAAATTTAAAAAAGTGGGTAAGCACTTTATACACACTTTATGTGATGGACAGTTTTATTATCAAAAAGGATTTTATTCTGAACAGGTGGTAGGGAAAAGCTTACGGACTATTGATGCTTCTATTGTTCCACCACATTTAGTTCCACAATTGATGAAGTATTATCTTCAGGCATGGGAAGGGAAAGAAATTATATTCGAATTACCCTGGCCAGATGATAAAACGATTATTCTTATTGCACTTAGGCCGATTAAACGAAATGGACAAGTTATGGAAGTTGTTGGTTCTATAGTCGATATAACCGAAAGGAAAAAGGTAGAATCAGAATTAAGAGCTACCAAAGAATTACTAGAATCATTTATAAAGCATAATGTAGATGCTATTACCATTTCTGATCGAGAAGGGCATATTTTACAAGCAAATAAAGCTTATGAAAAGATATTTGGATGGTCATTACAAGAAATCATAGGTAAGAGATTACCCTGTGTACCAGATTTCTTAATGGAAGAATCACTTAAAAATATTCAGAAAATTCTAACAGGTGAATCCGTAGTTACCAGATTAGAAACTGTTAGACGACGTAACGATGGAAGTCTTCTTGATGTCAGTCTGACAGTTTCTCCTATACTAGACGTAAGAGGAAATGTGATAGCTTTATCTGCAATATGTAGAGACATCTCTGAAAGAAAACAAGCAGAAAGAGAACGACATCGATTACACCAACAATTAAAAGATAGTGAAATGAAGTACCGTGCACTAATCGAACAAGCAACTGATGCAGTATATGTAGTAGAGCTGAATGAAAACCATGTTCCAAGTCGATTCATTGAGGTAAATCCTGTTGGTTGTAAAAGATTTGGATATAGTAGAGAAGAGCTGCTCTCGTTACCATTTCCAAATGTAGTACCACAAGATTCTAAAATGATTGTAAGGTTTTTAGAAAAAATTAGAGAGGGACAAACTTCCTTCACTTTGCAAGATGAATATGTTTTTCCAACAGGAAAAATAATAACAACTGAGTTTAGTGTCCGTGTTTTTAACTTAAATGGTAAAAAAGTTTTCCTAAGTATTTCTCGTGATATCACTGAACGGCTAAAAACAGAAGAATTACTACGGAAATCTGAAAAACTTGCTGTCGTAGGACAATTAGCGACTGCAATGGCTCATGAAATTAATAATCCATTAACCGCAATGAAAGGGTTTATGCAATTACTAAAATCAACGGAAACTGAGAATAATCGGGGTTATATAAATATAGTATCATCAGAGATTGAGCGTATAGAAAGTATTACTAATGAATTTATGGCGGTAGCCAAACCACAGGTGGTAAAGATACAACTTAATGATATTAGTGTGCTAATGGATCAAGTTTTAATGCTACTGCAACCTCAAGCAATGATGAATAATATAAAAATTAGAATTGATTTTACACCTGGTATTCCACTGATTCCATGTGAAGGAAATCAATTAAAACAAGTATTTGTTAATATTATAAAAAATGCAATTGAATCCATGCCAACAGGAGGAGAAATTTTGATTCAATTTGATAAACTTGATAATAATCAAATAAGGATTCGCTTTATCGATCAAGGATGTGGGATTCCAAAAGAACGTATACCATATTTAGGAGAACCTTTTTACAGTATTAAGGAAGAGGGAATCGGCTTAGGATTAATGGTCTGTTATAAAATTATTGAAACACACCAGGGGAAGGTATTTATTGAGAGTGAAGTGAATAAGGGGACTATAGTTGAAGTCACTCTCCCAATTTGCACACTTCAAAATTAATACATTCTTTTACTGAAATTTTATAAGTTAGTGAGCAGTTAGCTTTGGCTAGCTGCTTTTTTGTATATATTGTAATCGATTCTTCATATTACGGCTTTTTGATGTTTCATATATAGATTTTATGGCTTTTAAAAACTCTGTAAGTGTTTTGTAATATTTACGAGAGACTTTTTTAACAGTTATGAGAGAGAAAAGAAAGATTTGTTATATATGATGAAATTAATCTTACTAGTAGGTGTTCTAATGGACCTAGAAACCAAGGAGGAAAAATAACAATGAAACAATTGAAGCCAGCAATTAGTGTATTAGGTAGTGTATCGATGGCACTGACTTTAGCATCTCCTGCTTTAGCAGATGTAAAACAACCGAATCCAGGAGGTACAGTTGAAATATTCAAAGAGAATGCAAATGTAAAAAAAGAAGATAAGAATTTCACGCTCGGATCTGATGGGGAAATAGGTTCACTCATTACACAAAACATTGAAATGGCAAACAACGATTGGGATAAAGATGGTATTTCCAACGACTTAGAGATTAATGGATATAAAATTGAATTCAATTCACAAACTGGAAAAAATGAAGCGAAAGCATGGGATCCCCAGAAGGATAAAGGGAAACCAAAATTTATATCGAATCCTATGAATGCAAATACGGATGGTGATCCTTTTACTGATATGTATGAGGTTGAGAATTATAACAACGATTCTGATACTAATTTCAATCCGATAGTTGCCAACATGCCGAATTTGCAAATTGGTGTCAAACGAATTGAAGTAATTCCTATTGCAACCATTACGGATAATAATGGCGGATCAGTTAGTAGAGGATGGGAAAAAAGTGTATCTACACAACATTCATTTAATGTAGGTTTAAGTGGTTCAGGTGGTGTAGAAGGCTCAGCAGCCGGTCCTGTTCCTTCCGGAAGTGTTTCAGCAAATGTGGGATACGGATATTCAAAAACAACTACGGAAACGGAGAGTTATACAAATAATTTTGATTGGTCTACTGCAACAACTGTGGATACAGCGAACGCAGCAAAATTACGGGTACATTTGGAATATAAGAATGTAGGAACAGCATCCGCTGAAAATGTTTCGCCTCATTTTAATATTCGTTTAGGAAACAAAATTATTAATACTGTAAAGGCAACACAAGATCGTTATAAAGCAAACTATTTAAGTACAGAAAAAGGTGGACGGAATAAAACAGAAGTAGTAATTGACAGTTTAGAAGGACAAGCAGATGCGAATATTGTCTTATCTTTGGATGAATTGAAAGCTGTTGAACAAGGGGAACTTCTTTCGATTGAAGTTTTACCTACAAGTACAATGGATTTATCTATTGAAAAAGGTGAAGAAATTATGCATTTGGGGGATTCAGGGAGATATGAGTCTAGAGTAAATGCAGCTACTGAACAATTAGAAACAGATATAGGGAATATACCAAAGTTTAGGGTATATACTCCTAAAGACAAATCTCTTGCTGATAAGCCAGTTTTATCCTATAACGAAGTTTTTCAACAGGTAAATATAGATACGAAAAAAGTAAATCATATTGTAAACAAGGCTAAAAGTACTAATAACGTATCAGTGGTTTCAGCTAATAATGGAACTGATGCATTGAACGATTTAAAGGCGGGACAGGGAGATCGCGGTTATTTACATAAAGACTCTGTACACGGAGCTTTTGCAAAGCTACAGCAACCAACATTAGTAGAAGGTAGTTATGATTCTGTGACGCAAAAGATTAGGGCAACAATTTTACCTGGTTTATTTGGAGTGAGTAAAGATATTCCTACTACTTATAGTAAGAAATGGAATGCTCCGTCACAAACAGTAACACTGGTTAAACGTGAAAATGGATTTACATATGAGTCTAGAGAAAATATACACCCTATTAAATCTGAAATTGCTGCGCACAGAAAAGTTACATTTGAAATCAATGACGCACACAATCTAACGCCTACACAAAAGATTGATACTGAAATTAAAGCTAATAAAGAATTTGAAGATTATGTAGTAGATAATTCAGGTGAATTTGTTACAGAAGGAGTTCCTTATACCGTGGCTTCATATGGAAATACAGCTTATTTGGGAAGTCATCATGCAGGGAATAAATGGGAATATCTTTGGGCTGAAAAATCTAGCGATGAAAAAGTGAATGTAATTATTGAAAGAGTAGGTCAACCTAAACCTGGAAAACCAATTAAAAAGGATGAAGAGGTATTAATTAAATTTCAAAATCCTATTTATTCAGATTATGCATATTTAAAACTTCAAGATAGTTATATCCATTTAGATCAAAAACAGAACGCAAGTACTTTTAAATTTAATCATGCATATCCAAAGAATTTCACTGGACACCATAAGCAATGGAACATACTATCTAATGGTAATAAGTTAAAGGTAGGATATTTAATCGATTATATGAAATATGGTAATGGAGAGAATGGGACTGATACTATAGCATGGAATCTATCAAGAGTTCAGTAATAGGTAACAGTTCTGTTGCTAAGTTTGGAAAGAGAACTGGAAATGAATTGAATCCGAAAAGTTAGATACAATAATTTAGGTTACTAATAAGGAATGAGTTCGATGTTGAATCGGACTCATTCCTTTTAATTTATATAATTTAGAAACTACTATTTTAAATACTTATCTAGTCATGTAAGTAATCAAATGTTAAGATTACTATCTGTATTACATGATTTATTTTCCGAATTTTCATTTGTTTCGAGGGTGAAATGTGGAATTCTGATTTATTTATGTGATTAGTTTTTATATCTTTACCTATAAAGATATTTTTATTGGATAATAGAAAAAATAAATTTTTTGTTATTGGTGAAAAAGAAGTGAGGATAGTATATGAAGAAAAGAATTTTAATCGTAGAAGATGAAGAAAATATTCGAGAAGTATGCAAACGGTATTTAGAAAGAGAAGAATATGAAGTTTATACCGCTGTAAATGGTAAAGAAGGTTGGGATTTATTTCTTACACATCAACCAGATTTAATTATATTAGATTTGATGATGCCAAAAAAAGATGGATGGGAATTATGCGAGGAAATTCGTCAACAATCAAATGTCCCTATTATTATGTTAACTGCTAAGGGAGAGGAAAGGGATCGAATTTTAGGCTTAACAATGGGGGCAGATGATTATTTAACAAAGCCATTTTCCCCTCGTGAATTAGTATTAAGGGTTCAAATTATACTAAGAAGAGGAAGCCATGTACAAATACAAGCGAAAGAATCCTTATTGGAAGTGATAGAGTTTCCAGATTTAAAAATATATCCAAAGACAAGATATGTACTTGTTTGTAATAAGGAAGTGGAGTTAACGGTGAAAGAGTTTGAGGTACTTTATCTCATGGCAAAGCATCCAAAACAAGTATTTTCTCGCTCGCAGCTTCTTGAATTAATTTGGGATTTTGGACATGAAGGAGCATCAAACACAGTTACCGTGTTAGTGAGTCGTTTACGTGAAAAGCTCGAGAAGCATACGATAAAGAATCGTTGGATTCATACGGTTTGGGGTATAGGATATCGCTTTGAGCCAAATGGAGGAAATGAAACATGAGATTACGTATTCAATTGTTACTCATGAATCTATTAAGTACTAGTATTATGGTAATTGCTATATGGTATAGTGATACGAAAATGTTACTTGAACCGGAACAAACGCGGTTATTAACAGTAATTGCATTTGTGGCATTCATTATTTCAACGTTTATTTATTGGTTAATGACACGTCCTATCATGAGATCTATACAAAATTTAATAAAATTGACGAAACAATTTAGTGATAGACACTTTGAAACGATGTATATAATTGGGCAAGAACCACGTGAGTTTAAAGAATTGGCAACAGCCTTTCAACAGATGGCAAAAAAATTAGAAGAAGGGTTTACTAAGTTAGAGGAACAGGAAAACTCTCGTAAGGAGCTAATTACCAATATCTCACACGACTTACGAACACCTATGACTAGCATGCAAATGATGATAGAAGCATTACAAGATAACCTGATTGAAGATCCTGAAATGAAAAAGCAATACTTAGCAACGGTTTTAAAAGAAATAGAAAGATTAAATGGATTAATTAACGACTTATTTGATCTTTCAAAGTTAGAGTTTGAGCAAGTAGATTTTCACCCAAGTTTCACACATTTAGATAAAGTTCTATTAGATGTATTAGAGTCACATTCTGTCTTATTAGGAGACAAACAAATCCATGTGAAATTGGATGTCCCTGATACATTACCTCGACTTTTGATTATGCCTTGTAAAATAGAAAGGGTCATAGGTAATTTATTACATAATGCAATTCGATATTCTCCTATCTCTGGAACAATTGAATTGACTGTAGTGGAAAATAAACCAACTCAACAGGTCCAATTCACTTTGCGGGATGAAGGAATGGGAATTTCTCCAAATGATCAATTACGCGTATTTGAACGTTTTTTTAGAACAGATCGATCAAGAAGTTCACAATCTGGAGGTTCCGGACTTGGATTAGCTATTGCAAAATCATTGATTGAAATGCACAAAGGGGAAATTGGTGTAAGGAATCGCGCAGATGGTAAGCAGGGAAGTGAATTTTGGTTCACTCTTCCCATCACATCAGTAAAAAAATAAGACGGCTGAAAGACTTTTGTAACATTTACGTTAGAAAAATGAAAGACCTTCTTGTTAACATACTACTACACAGTATGTTACAGGAGGTTTTTTACTTTATGAAAAGAAAATATGTATGGCTTATAGGTGGTTTGATAATTGTATTGGGGATTTTATGGTCATTGTTCCGACCAGAGAAATTATTTATTGATAAGCACGTAAATGAATCATTGCCACAAGCAGAGATACAATCAACTGAAGTAAGGCAACAAAGTGATCGAGTAATAAGGGAAGGTCAGTTTCAAAACGGTGTCCATGAAACAACTGGAACGGCAAAAATTTACCAATTAGCGGATGGAAAACGTGTTTTACGACTTTCTGATTTTGCAACATCTAATGGGCCAGATGTACGAGTTGTATTAGTTCCTACAAATCGTTTGAAAAATAATGAAGACGTGAAAAACTATCAGTATATTGAATTAGGAAAATTAAAGGGAAATAAAGGAGACCAAAACTACGAAATTCCTGAAGGGATAGATGTAAGTGAATATGGTTCGGTTTCTGTTTGGTGTAAAAGATTTAATGAAAACTTTGGTGCGGTTTATTTTAATAATTAAATATGAACTTAAAATTTCCTCTTACAGGCGAAATTCATATGAGATATGGTAATAGCTGCAGCGGACTTAGTTGCTAAGAAGGGCACTCATAAGAGTGTTTTTTTCATATTCTTCAATTTTTGTATATTTTAGAGCTATTGGACGTTTACGGAGAGATTTTATTTAGTGTGGAAGCGTACTGTCTGTGAATAGAAGGATGAATAATATGTTACAGGAAAACATAACTCTTTTATAACTTAATTTTGAAGGAACATATACTTTTTTCATTTATCGGCTTGTAAAGAAGTATGGAAATTAAAGTTTATAATTTAAAAGTCAGCTTAAAGATGCAATAAGCAATTTGAATAGTAATCTTAAGTAAATAAAAAAGAGAGAGGAGCATCGATGAGCCCTTCTCTCTTTTTAAATCTAATTAGGGTTTCCATAACTGTAAAGGGGATGGTGTAAATTGTTGGGTATTACCAAAATATTACTTTAAGTTAAGATTATAAAAAAGAAGTTCCTTTTTTCTGAAAAATGAATATTAATGCAAAATTAATGATTAATATTCAAAAATGATTTTATAGTTCATTAATTTATTACTTGCTATCTATATTAATCATTTATTGCAACAGCTTTCATGTCCAAAATTAAATGTTTCAACAAAGGATAATATAAGTATCATTATAATGATTTTCCAATATAATCAATGTGTTAATGAAAGGAACTCTGTGTTATTTTTGCTTTTCTAATAACTAATACAGCTTCAAACAAAGGACACAATTGCTACATGCTAAGTGTAATCTATTACCTATTCAAGATTCTGTTTATTCAATCTTTCTAAAAATAAAAAAATATTGTACTCATAAATATACAAGCTATAATGAGGGCGTCGAGAAAGAATTTATTACCTCTAGAGAAAGTATCAAACCTAGTTTTTTTGCAAAAATCCTAATGACATTGTAAGTAACCTTTTAAATTTGGACATACTGACATGATTACTCTAAGAAAGGTATGTGATCAAAAGGAAAAGTGTATTTGACACGATAATGAAAGCGCCTTCAATAAGGTCTTGTTTTGAATCAGTCATTTTAATAAATTAGATTCAACTGCAATTAAAAATAATAAATTATGGGGGTGCTTATATGAACATGAATGTAGCATCTATTAAAGAAAAAAAGGTTGTTAAATACAAAAGTTGTTTTGATGTGATTGGGCCCATAATGATAGGTCCTTCAAGTTCACATACTGCAGGTGCTTTGGCTATTGGAACGGTGGGCAATAAATTATTTCAAGGTCTTCCAAAAAAAGTCGTGGTAAGGTATTATGAATCATTTGCTGAAACCCATAAAGGTCACGGAACTGATTTTGCAATTATTGCTGGGATATTAGGATTTGCTGCCGATGACAGCAAAGTGCCAGATGCTATTGAAATAGCAGAATCTAAAGGAATTGAAATTACCTTTATTGAAGAAGCAGGTGATAGTCCTGCTGGTCATCCAAATACGGCAGATGTATATTTAGAGGATGAAAGTCGAAGTATTAGAACGATGGGTATT
Organism: Bacillus sp. FSL R12-0074; assembly: GCF_038005725.1. Classification (NCBI taxonomy): domain Bacteria; kingdom Bacillati; phylum Bacillota; class Bacilli; order Caryophanales; family Bacillaceae; genus Bacillus; species Bacillus sp. FSL R12-0074. Next base: position 3,127,550 of record NZ_JBBOTR010000001.1, on the reverse strand, counting down.
TCTGTCGGCGGTGGATTAATTGAAATCAAACATGTTGAAATTGACGGATTTAGTTTAGATCTGCAGGGGCCATTGCCAGTCATTATTGCAATTTCCGAAAGAGCTGACTTTGAATTTGTTTTACGCAGAATCTTTAAACAATATGATGTAGAAATTAATAACTTTCATAGTTTAGAAGGAAATAGGAAATATTTATATGCATTCGCATTGGATTCGCTATTGCCTGGTAATCTTCAGGAGGAATTAGGAAATTTAAGCAATATAGCTAAGCTCATTATTCTTTAGTTACATTAGGGAGTGAAAAAATATGTATATGGCCATAAAAGAAATTGTGGATGCAGCTAATAAAAGCCAAAAGACAATTTATGAATTAGCAATTGAACAGGAAATTGAACAAACTAAATCTACTTATGAAGAAGTTTGGAGTAAAATGGAACGAAATTTAGCGACTATGCAAAATGCTATAAATAAAAGTATCGAGGGCGACGGTGTATTTTCTCCAACTGGTTTAACCGGAGGTGATGCTGTTAAAATTAAAAACTATCGAGAAAATAGGAAAACCCTTTCTGGAGATTTGATGGTGTTAGGGATCCAAAGTGCTATCGGTGTTAATGAAGTAAATGCTGCATTAGGAGCTATTTGTGCAACTCCAACAGCAGGTGCGAGTGGGACGATTCCGGGAGTCCTATTTAGTATTAAAGATACGTTGGAGTTAAGTCATGAAGATATGATTCATTTTCTATTTACTTCAGCGTTATTTGGAACGATAGTCGCAAACAACGCTTGTATTTCAGGAGCGTACGGAGGATGTCAAGCTGAAGTAGGCAGTGCCTCAGCAATGGCGGCTGCAGCTGCGGTTGAAGCTGCAGGTGGAACGTCACAGCAATCTTCTGAAGCTTTTTCGATTGCATTACAAAATTTACTCGGTTTAGTTTGTGATCCGGTCGCTGGTTTAGTAGAAATTCCTTGTGTAAAGAGAAACGCCATTGGAACGGCAAATGCTTTAGCAGCAGCGGACATCGCATTAGCCGGCGTAAACAATATCATCAATGCTGACGAAGTTATTGAAGCGATGTATAGAGTTGGAAGACAGATGCCTCGCGAATTAAGAGAGACAGGTTTAGGTGGAATTGCAGCTACACCTACAGGGATTGCCATTAAAAATAAAATCTTTGGAGAGAAATAATCAAATCAATGAACAATTATCGGGTATATTGTGAAAAAGTTAACAATCTATTCTCTATTGTTCGCCTAAGGATGTCTGTATATTGGGGGAATTACTAATAAAATATACTACTATATAATTGGAATATTTTGTAAGTGGTGACAACCCCGTCAGGTTGATGCTTCGCTAATTTTTTGATTTTAATTAACTTAGAAGAAGGATATACGATGTGGCGCACTTTATAAACAATTCATTTTTCAAGAACGGTCTATATTCCGATGCCTTAAATAGAGAAGTAAGAATAGGAAACTAGGAGGAATTATTATATGAATGGGAATACTGCAAAAAACATAGAATTTCAAGTTGATAATACTGCAGTAAAAAATGAGAAATATCTAGACCCTAAAAAGTGGCATAAACAGGATACTACCTGGGCATTGAGTCTATTTGGAACAGCAATTGGAGCAGGAGTACTCTTCTTACCTATTAATGCAGGTTCAGGTGGTTTATTATCATTACTGTTAATTACGATACTTGCATTTCCTGTTATGTATTACTCACATAGGGCACTTGCTAAAATGATATACGCTTCCAATTCTGCTGATGAGGGGATTACAGGCACAATAAGAGAGTATTTTGGCAATAAGGCAAGTATAATTTTTAACATAGTATATTTCGTCTCAATTTATACGATCGTACTGATGTATTCGGTTGCACTTACAAATACTGCAAGTAGTTTTATCGTGCATCAATTGCACATGCCGGAGCCTCCAAGGGCCATTTTATCACTTGTATTAGTACTCGGTCTTATCGCTATACTAAATTTCGGTCAAGATATCACTGTAAAGATAATGAGCATGCTAGTATATCCTTTCATAGCTTCTTTACTGTTTATCTCAATATCTTTAATTCCACAGTGGAATACGTCAATGCTTAGTTTCTCAAGTGCGTCTACTGCTTCAACAGGAACAGGGTATTTTGGAGTGATATTGATGATACTACCAATCATCGTATTCTCGTTCAATCATTCTCCTATGATTTCGTCATTCGTTATGAAACAGAGAGCTACGTATGGAATAGAAGCTACTGATGCCAAGTGTGCTCAAATACAAAAAGTTTGCTATATCATGACATTCGCTGTTGTTATGTTCTTTGTTTGGAGCAGTACTTTAAGTTTGACTCCAGATGATCTTAAGATGGCAAAAGAACAGAACTTGTCAATCCTATCATATCTTGCTAATGAGCTTAATTCGCCTGTAATCACTATTGCAGCTCCTATCATTGCTTTTGTGGCTATTACAAAGTCTTTCCTTGGCCATTATGTAGGAGCGTATGAGGTAATGCGTGACATGATTATGAAGTCCGGTAAAAAACGCGGGAAAGATATAGGAGAAAAAACAGTTCAGACAATGATTCTTACTTTTGTCGTATTAACATGCTGGTATGTTGCTTATGCAAATCCAAGTATTCTTGGAATCATTGATGCTCTTAGCGGTCCATTAGTTGCTGCGATCTTATGTCTATTACCAATGTATGCGATTCGTAAAGTACCAGTACTGGCTAAATACAGAGGGAAAATGAGCAATGTGTTTGTCATTATTGTAGGTATACTTACTGTCCTAGCAAGTATTAAGTCGTTATTCTAATTTACTATTGTTAGTTCTGATGCAAAAATAGTGGGATATGAAAAAGAATGAAAAATTCCTAGCGGAACTGAATTAAATATTATTAAACCAGAGCGATTATGGTATTGGACAAACTTTTCCCCTTGGGGAGTTTGTCCTTTTTTGATTATAAGCATAACTTCTATTCCAGCAATCACTTTCTTAGCTGTTTGTAATGAGTTTAATTCAATCATATTATGGTGCCAATTAATGTACATCAAGCTAGTATTTTGAAAGAAACCTTCTTATTTTTCGTTCTGGAGAATATCCGTTTCTTAAGTTAATGGTTTTGAAGTCACCCTTAAATGAAAATTTTCTGTCTCTACATTTAGTTATTTTGAGAAGTCAGCTCATTTTTTGTTTTGAGGCGTTTCTTTTTCTTAAACTGTTGGATATGAGTACCCTCTAGTATAAATTTTACTATTGAAACAAGTGATTTTAACAACGTTAGGAGTGTTCCAGACAGCACAATGTAATTTGTGTTACATAGCAAGAAAAATAATCAAAATTTAAAGCGAGAAAAAGAAGCACCAAAGCAAATAACATCGGTGTTTCTTTTTTTGAGCTTTCGGGCACAGAGGTTCCTACAGCACTATTATACAAGCGATTCTGGATGTAAGGGATTTGTAAGGAATAGGTAAGGAAAAAGAGATTTTCATTGTAAATGATAAAAATATAAAATGGCGCGAAGGGGGAAACAGGTACGACTTATATATGAAAAACAAACCAGTAAAAAGAGTGTTTTAAAGAAAAGAAGTAATTTCTAGAGTTAACATACATGTGGAAAAAGAGGGAGAAGGCATTTTATATTAAAGTTTGTTTATAATAGCTTTTTAACCTGTTAGGGGGATCGTAAAGTAAATTATTAATTACCTTGAAAATTTCTATTTCCTTATAGTACTAGGCATGCTGTATTAAAAATTTTAATTGTGAAGGGAGAATTAATAAATATGAGCACGAAAACAAGAATAGGGAGTAAGTTATTACTTGTCAGTGCAATTTGTGCGATAACTATTCCTTCGGTTTCATATGCGGAGGAAGTAATTTCACCTAAAAATTTCGAGGATTATGCAAACTTGTTCGAGGGACGGAATAAGGACGTGTTGAAAACAAGTTTATATCCAAATACATATAATACCCCCTTCAGCCACCCATTTAAATCGACATTAAAGGAAACAAACACAAATATAAAAAAAATAGACAATATTGAAGATGAAAATCCTGTTATATCTACTACTCTTTCATTTATCCGTTCTATGCATGCTGAAGATTATAAATCTGCATTTGGTTTAACTTCTCGATCATTACAGAAAATAATATCCGAAAAATGGCTGAAGAACTATTGGGAGGAACTTCCTACGCAATTACAAAAAGGTTCTTTTATAGAAATTGGAGAGGTTACACAAAAAGAGACAAATTCTGTTCATACAAATGTAGAGATTAAATTAGTTTTTGAACAAATGACTGTACCTTTACTAATAAAACTAGATCCATCTGGAAAAATAGATGATTTTCAACTCAGTATGTCGTTTAGTCCTGTTGCAGATCGGCCATCATATAGTAAGCCTGAATCATTTATTGATAAAGAAGTAGTAGTTGGAAGTGGTGCATTTCCATTACCAGGAACATTATCTATTCCAAAGGGAAAGGGTCCTTTTCCAGCGGTTATTCTTGTTCATGGAGCTGGAGCAGCCGATCAGGATTCAGCAACGTATGCTTTAAAACCATTTCGCGATTTAGCTGAAGGTCTTGCCTCGAAAGGAATTGCTGTCCTTCGCTATAATAAACGAACCTATGAACATGGATTGAAAACAGAACTTAGTCCTTTTTATACAGTTGATAAAGAGACAACAGATGATGCTCTTCTTGTGAATCAATTTCTTCAAAATGAACCTATGATAGATAAGAATCAAATTTATATTCTTGGTCATAGTCAAGGTGGAATGATGATTCCGAGGATAATTGAAAAAAATCAAGATCAAAATATTGCAGGGGCAATTGTGATGGGAGGAGCGGCCCAGGCATTCACAGACAATGTTTTAGATCAACTTGAGTATCGTCTTTCTATTGGAGAAATGAAACCAGAAGAATATAAATTTTACAAATCGCAATTTGAATTATTAAAGGATCCTAATTTCTCTAGTCAGAATCCTCCAAAGGATTTTTCTTTAGGACCACCAGTATATTGGGATTCTATCCGTAAAATTAAAGCAGCAGAAATGTCAAAAGAACAAAAAACACCGCTTCTTATTCTTCAAGGAGAAAGAGACAATCGAGTTCCATCAAAAATTGAAATTCCTTTTTGGAAAGAACAATTAAAAGAGCGAGATAACATTGATTATCGACTATATCCAAAGTTAAATCACTTCTTTACAGAAGGAGATGGAGAGTCAAGTAAATTGGATGAATATTATAGTCCTGCTAATATCCCTGAGTATGTTATAAATGATATTGCTACTTGGGTGCAAGGAAGATTGAAATAAAATTAGCAACTATATTTTTAAATAGCTATTTTAAGTTCTTAAGGTATATATATAATTATATTATGATGTAAATAACTATAACGAACGGAGTAAAGTTTCTTATTCAAATACTTTAGATTCTCATACCTGGGGGCATCATCCATGCTAGCGTCTTAATATTTGGAAGTATATACAAATACTCTAAACGAAAAAACGGTATTCTTTCTATCTAAGATGTAGAAGGACTATCGTTTATTTTTTTTGAAATGTAAAAAATTTAACATTAATAACAGAATTATATAAACTAATAATGTAAAAGTTTTTGGCAAAATTAGGGGTGATGTTCATAAAAATGGAGAACATACTTCGTATTTTACGTAAAGAGAAAAAGCTTTCCCAAGAGATTTAGCTAAATCCCTTGGTGTAACAGTTGATTAAAGTTTCACTTTATTACTTGTAAAGGGTTATTCAATGTATCGTACTATTGAAAAATCCGAATTTAATTAATTAAATGAGATAAAATCTTTTTAAAAATAATGAAATTTTAGGAAAAATAAGGTACACTAGTCAATGGTTTTAGTTTAAAATCGATTGACGTTAATGTATACGGGGGAAAGATTGATGAACAATAATCCAATAAATGAATCAGTTGAAGAAGTTGAGAGAAAACGAGTAAGATCAAGCAAACGTTTTATAAATTGGAAGCTTATTGCAGCGGGTGTTGGTGTAATTGTACTTCTCATTGGAGGAATGAGTTATTATCAGGCAACTCACTTCAATTCAAATGTTACGATTAATGACACAAAAGTCGGTGGTCTGAACGCTGATCAGGCAATACAGAAATTAAAAACATCTGGACTAGCAAACAAAGTCTATGTCGATCAACAACAAATTTTAGATGAAAAAGAGACAAAAACAGAACTTACGGAAAAAGATTTGCCTCAAGTTAAGAAACTATTAAAAAGCCAGTGGACATTTTTCCCTTCCTCAAAGGAAAAAAATTATTCAGTGCTACCGGAAAAGGCGGATCAGTATCGTAGTGAAACGATGAAAAAACTTGTAGAAGAAAAGCTCATCTCTATGAATGAAAAATTACAAGCGCCTCAAGATGCTATGGCGAAGCTTGAACAAGGAAAAGTTGTTATTTCGAAGAGCGTTGATGGAAAACAGTATGACGTTACTAGTCTACTGAAAGATTACGACAAGCAGAAGTATAAAAGTGAAATTCATCTGAAGTCTACATACATACAGCCTATTAAAGAAGACGATCCGATTGTCAAAAAAGAGGAGAAAGCACTACAGAATCTTCTTGGGCAGTCTGTTGAGTATAAAGTGCAGAATGAAGTGTATCCTTTAAAAGCGAAAGATTTAATTCAAAATGCCTCTATGTCAAAGGATATGAAAGTTACAATCGATGCGAGCGACATTAAGAATAAGATTGCTGAAATTAATAATGCTAAATCAACATTAAATAAAAATTTCAGCTTTAAAACCCATTCCGGTTCGGTCATATCAGTAAAAGGACAAGGCTACGGCTGGGCACTAGATGTTGAAAAAGAAACAAAACAAGTTCAACAAGCTTTTGAAAAGGGTGAAAAATCGCTATCTGCTTCTAATATCCATGGAAATGGTTGGGAGAAGGAAGGTATCGGTTATGAAACAACATCGAATAATGGCATCGGAGACACGTATGCGGAAGTTTCAATTGCAGATCAGCAAATTTGGATTTATAAAGATGGGAAATTAGTCGTCACAACAAATGTAGTAACTGGTAAACATAGCACGAGTGAAGATACATCACCAGGTGTGTGGTACGTTCTATATAAACGAACACCATACACGCTGAAAGGCAGCGCAGTAGGTAAAGCTGATTATGCAGTTAAGGTAGATTACTGGGTTCCATTCACAAATAGCGGCCAAGGATTCCATGATGCAGGCTGGCGAAAAGACTGGGCAAATAATGCCTATTTAACAGGGGGATCAGGCGGGTGTGTAAACCTTCTTCCTAATGTTGCAAAAACTGTATATGATAGTTTGAACACTAATGATCCAGTTATTGTGTACTAGAAAATAGCTACGTATCAAGAAATAAATAAAGCAGGAAATCTTATCTGATGGTAAATGAAAAAACACCTCGTGAAATTGCATACTAAGTGTGCAATTTCAATGGAGGTGTTTTTTGTTTGAAAACAAGAGTTCATTGCCTATAAGAAACGAAGTAGAAAGAGATTGAGATGATAAATAGATATTCAAATAGTCAATAAAATTGACACTGAATATCATTTTCATTTATTATGAAATCGTCGCATGTAATTGGACATGATTTTTGTGAAAAAGTTTACTTTTTTATTAGTATAATAGATTTCTATTAAGGTGTCCCATTTAAGAATTTAAGCGTAGGAAAGGGTAAAATAAAAATGAACTGGAAAAAAGGCGGATTATGGATTATTATTTTTTTCATTGTAAAAGGTACGATTTCTACACTTTTAATAGTTACAGGTGCTAAATATTTTGATTTATCATTTATGCAACTTTTCGTACTAATACTGATCTTATTACTGATTTCTCTCATAAGTCGAAAATTGCTGCATAGACATAAACAAAACAAAAAGCAAAAAGAGCTAAATATATAATGAAGCCCCAGAGACCTTTGGATTTCTGGGGTTTTACTTATTCAATAGTGAGTTTTGGGTCCGCGATACGAATGATACACTCCATCAGTTTTATTGGTTGTAAATCAAAAAATCATTAATTTTATTGAATAAATAGAAAACACTTTTCTTTTTCTTTTATTTAATTTAATATCAATAAGGGCACCAAAAAAATAGATAGGGGTGCTAGAATGTACGGTATTATTAATTACGAAGTGTTTTTACTAACAGGGATTTTATTAAATCTAATTCCTGGCGCAGACACCATGTATATTGTGGGAAGAAGTATTTCACAAGGTAGAAAAGCAGGTGTGTATTCTGTTTTTGGTATTATTACTGGTTCTTTAGTTCATACATTATTGGTTGCTTTTGGTTTATCTATTATACTTACAAAATCCATTGTGTTATTTAACACCATTAAGGTTATAGGTGTTATCTATCTTGTATATTTAGGGATTAAAATGATACTTGATAAAACAAATGTAGCTTTCCAAGCCTCATCCAATAAATTGAACATTAGAAAGATATATTTACAAGGACTCTTAACAAGTCTCACGAATCCAAAAGTCTCTTTATTCTTTATTGCGTTTCTTCCGCAATTTATAGATACAAAGGCTTCAGGCCCTATGCCTTTTATCATTTTAGGAATTACTTTTACAGTCACTGGATTATTGTGGTGTTTATTTGTTGCTTATTTCTCTTCATATGTCACAAAAAAATTAAGAGGAAATCAAAAGGTAGGGATGATTCTAAATAAAGTAACTGGAATGATTTTTATTGGTATGGGGTTAAAGTTGCTTCAAACGAAGGCTCCTCAATAAACCTGAATAATATAAAAATGCCCCCTTTCAAGAAATGTTATCTTTGATTTAAGCTAATTTCTATATACTAAAAGGCCCCTTCAAATTTGAAGGGGCTTTTTGCTTGTTATTTTGGTTTATCTAAAAATTTATTTCATAGTGCAGGATCTATTTTAATTAATTGTCATGAATATATGTGCCCTCCAATGACAAGGTTAAATCTTTTCCAGTATTACATTTAGAAAACTAGAATAGAGGAATCTAGTTATACCAACTAAATGCAGTCTAAGACATTTTTTAACTGAACATTTGGGAAAGAATGTGTTTCTTAACTTAATAGCGATGGAGTAGCACCCCATACCCATCAAGCTGAAAAGGAAAAACACCTTATAACAAAAAAATTCTGCACCATTTAAACTCTGGTAACAATTCATATGATCAAGAATAATTTAGCTAACAGATTTCGTTAAGTTATTATAATATAAAAAAATTAAATTCACCTTCTGCAATCCATTCAAATGGCTCAATTTCCGCATCTTTTGAATTCCCTGAAAGTGCTAAACCTAAGCAAAATAATTAACTATCTCATGCAAGAAAGTTAGGCTAGTTAATCGCATATGTTTTATTGAAGGGATGTGATTGAATTATGGAACGGCCGAATTGGGGAATTGGAGGATTAGTATTCGTTGGCTGCATGTTTCTTGGCGGAGGAGTGGGATCTATATTAGGTGATACTCATGCTGGATGGCTAATAGGGATGGGTGCTGGATTTATTGGGATGGCTTTAACGAGACTGATCAGAAAGTAATATAACGGGATTCTTCTTCGGTTAAATAAGGAAATATGTATGTAAGTAATTCATGGTATAAGAGCTCTATAAGTTATAGTTAGAAGTTTCTCTTTTCTAAATTTCTCCATACATAGATATGATTCTCAAGTCGGAGGATGGCACCTTAGGGTGTCTTTTTTATGCTCTCTAAAAATGTCTTAACATATATAGCCGAGTTAATTCAAATAATCAAGAATAATTGAGCTAACAGATTTCGTTAGATTGCCATCATCTTTTTTGTAATAGAATAGATTCATTACCGTTTCAGACCTATGTATGAATTCATAACCTAACAGTAAAAGGGGGGATGATTAAAGGTATGGCGATTAATGAGGAATCAATTTGTCAACAGTTTGCAAGAATTATCGGCGGCCAAGAAGGATTCGCCGGTGGAAAATGCGTGGCAACAATAAATCGAGATGAAATACAAGCAACAATCTTGGGGAAACGTTTTAGAGTAACAACTTCCTTCTCATTCGAATCACGAGATAATAAAACTGGACGGGCATTATGTCTAGGGCGGGTAGCACTCTTACAAAAGGAAGTCACTGAATTTGTTGCTACAATTATTAAACAAGGAATAATTGTTTCGTCTATACACAATGAGTGGTTATGTGATGATCCAAATTTAATTTACGTTAATATCGAAGACGTTGATGATCCACTAATTTTTGCAAGGAAAGTCAGAAGAGCATTATGCAATTAACCAATTTTTTTAGTTAAATGAGTGATTGTGTTGATTAGAATATTTCAGATTGTTGAATGGTATACTTGGAAAATAGATTTAAGTAGATGGTTTTATAAAATCTCATATATAGCTAAAAAGAGTAACTCCATTTTGATCGCTTTTTTTCAAAATGGAGTTTTTGTATTTACTTTTAAATAAGGACTGAAGAGAGCTTTTTAATCAATCTTTATTCTAAAGCGAAAACCGAGCATACATTATGCTCGGTTTTCAATTGGTAGTTTAAATGTAAAAGTACTGCCTTCTCCTAATTCACTTTCAACGGTAATTTCTCCTCCGTGTAGTTCTATAATCCATTTTACCATCGACAATCCTAAACCTGTGTTTCCATTGTTTGAAGATGTTCGTGCTGCGTCAACTCGATAGAAGCGGTCCCATATTTTCGCAATATGTTGCTCGCTGATGCCTATGCCATTATCGGAGACTTTACCTATTATGTTGGTTTCATCCCGGAACAGTTGCATATTCACAGTGCCGTTCGCTTTGCTATAAGCAATCGCATTCGTTAGTAAATTCATTAATAAACGCATCATCAATGTTTGATCTGCTTTAATAAACAGGTCTTCCTCTATATTTGTTGTTATATTAATCGAAGCTTCTTGAACCATTAATGAAAGCTCTTCTACAACGATTTCCGTTAATTCACTCATATTGATACATTCAAATTGAAAAGTATTATGCTTTTCTTGGTCAACTCGTGCTAATAATAAGAGTTGCGAGATTAACGCGGACATTTTACGCGATTGCCTTAAAATTACTTCTAACGATTCTTCCATTTCTTTCGGATTATTCCTCTGCGATAAAGCGTATTCGCATTGCGAAATAATAACAGATGTTGGTGTTCTTAATTCATGAGATGCGTCAGATGTAAATTGTTTTTCACTTTCGAATGATGTCTCCAATCGCTCAAACATTTTGTCAAAGGTTTGTGCTAAATGATACATTTCGTCTTTCGATGAACCTTGTAAATTAATTCTCTTCGAAAGGTCTTTACCATCACCAATTTCACTGGCTGAATCACTCATTTGTTGCACAGGTCGAAACGCTCTTTGCGTAATAAAATATCCTCCCACTGCCGCAATGAGAATAAGCAATGGAAATGAGATGAGTGTTACCACAATAAGCGTATTCATGGTCGATGATAATTGATTCATGGTCATTATGCCACGAACCCAGACTTGCTCATCGCCGCCTACATTATGGAGAAAATCATATACTATCCATTCCTTATTACCGTCTTTAATGGTTTGTATTTCATCGGATTTAAGCGATACCTTTTTATTAAAGGTTGTTGGATTATGTCCTGCCAGCAGCTCACCTTGTTTACTATAAATGATGATATTTACTCCATCTTCTAAGGCTTCAAATTCATCGTCAATCTTTAACTGTCCATGCTTATATTCGATATCTTCAACACTTTCTTTTACTGTGCTCTTCAATTGATTTTTCATATTAAAAAGCACAACTTTATCTGAAGAAGTTAAAATAAAAGCTAACACGAGTGCCATAATAATTACAACTAGCCCCGTATACCATAGGGTCACTCTCATTTTTATTGATAGTCTTTTCATGATTCAACTCGCAATACGTAACCAGTGCCTCGTACAGTATGAATTAACTTCGTTTCAAACTGGCTATCAATTTTTTTACGAAGGTATCGGACGTAAACATCAATAATATTCGAGCCACCTTCATAGTCGTAATTCCACACATGTTGCTCAATTTTATCTCGTGTCAACACAACTTCTTTATTACGAATCATATATTCTAAAATAGCAAATTCTTTACTGGAAAGATTGATAACTTGATCTCCTCTTGTTACTTTATGCATATTGCAATCCACCACTAGGTCAGCGATTTCAAACACATTAGATGTATTTCCTGTTTTTCTTCGCATCAACACTCGAATTCTTGCTAACAGTTCATCAAAAGCAAACGGCTTTACTAAATAATCGTCCGCACCTAAGTCGAGTCCTGTTACGCGATCATCAATTGTATCTTTAGCTGTAAGAAGCAAGACAGGAGTGGTATTATTGTCCGCGCGTAATCTTTGTAATACTTGTAAACCATCTATTCCGGGAATCATAATGTCAAGCACAATCAAATCGTAGGTAGCCATGCTTATATAATCTAATGCATCTTCTCCATTCCCACATCCATCGACACTATAATATTCTGCATTTAATCGTTTTACTAATATATTTTGTAAGTCTTGTTCATCTTCGACAATAAGAACTCGCATTAACATTCTCCTTTTCTTCTTATTTATATGTATCACTATAATTTCAAAACATTAAAGAAAGATTAGAAACTATTTAATTATATCATTTTATTTTTTTGCACATTAATCTTCCTTTAATGTTTGTTCAGTAATATAAGGACATGGATAAGGTGCACATGTAAAGGGAGGAGAACATAATGGGAAAATGGATGATGATTGGAGCAATGTCTTGTTTATTCTTAACAGCTTGTTCGACTCAAGCTGATAACGATACAGAAGTACAACAACTGAAAGTAGAAAACGATAAATCACAAAAAGAAGGTGCTCAACTACAACAAGAACCACACAAAACAGGGCCTGCTATGAATGATACTAAGCAAACACAAGATTTCAAAAACGAAGTCACATCTATTGTAGAAAAGGCAAATAATACGAAACCAGTTGGAGCAAAAGAAGATAACTTAAATACGTACTTAGCAGCAAAAAAAGAAATTGACCAATTAGATGACAAGATAGATCTATCTGATGATCAGCTAGAAGCAGATTTTCACGCTGGAACGATAACTGTTGAACAATATCAAATACAAGAAAGAGAACAAGATATACTTGAAGATCAATTAGAGCAAGCAGAAAATGTACTTGAAGCAAGATTTGGAATAAATGATTAATTATTAAGGAGTGGATGGAAATGTTAAAACATAAAAAGAAAATAATTATAAGTGTAATTGCTATTTTAGTAAGTGGTATTGCTATTGTTGGTGGATATTATGGTATGGGCTACAATTATGCGAAAAAGAATGAAAACTATACAGAGAAACAGGTTCGTGAAATTTCTTTAGCTCATACAAATGGAGAAATTATTAATGTGAAAAAAGAATTCGAATTAGAAGATGACAACTTAGCACAATCTAAATTTGAATATGAAGTGGAAATCAAGACACCTGAGAATCTATTAAATATTTTAAAGGTTAGTGCTAGAACAGGCACAATAGAAATCAATAAGGAAGATTAAAAAAATTGACAAATAAAATATCACGTATTTTAAAAAACTTCTAACAAAATTTGTTAGAAGTTTTTTCACGTTTATACTCTACTATTCTAAAAGGGGACTTGCTACATCGCTATCAAGTTAAGAAATACACTCATCTAAAAACAAAAATATAGACTGTATTCATCATTTTCTACTCCTCACAAAATGATTGTTTCTTAATCTGGGTGAATTTTTAGGTTGAAGGTTACGGTTCTTCAAACCGTTGCTGCACTTGCGAAAAAAGGGGCCAAAATTCCGGCTCCTTTTTTTCGCTATTTGTGGGCAGTAAAACTCCCACCTCAAAATTCAGCTGGAACAAAGAAGTTAGGTGAGAGCCCTGCTGCCCGTAAACACCCGATTGGGAAGGCTAATAATCAGTTGGGATGAACAAAACCCCCTACTGATTAAAGTTTCACTTTATGAAGACCTAGTTAGTTTGGAAGTTTGAAAATGATGAGGTGATACAAGTGCAAACAGGAGTTATTTGTAAACAATGTAATAATGAATACAAACATCTAAAGAAATATGATAAAAGGTTGGTGGTCCTCCATGCCCATCAACCTTTTATTATGAAGTAACACCTAAACGTATTATATTATTGTTTTTTATTAAAAAACATAAAAATAATTTATTTCTATTGATAATTACCAAACACAATTGTAAAATGTTTGTATATATATAAACTAAATAGATTTTCGTTTGATTTTATAGAGGGAGATAGTAAGTGTTAATAATAATAAAATAATGGTTATATCACCTACAAAGAGCCGTAAAAAGAATGGAACCAGTACGGAAAAGATACTTTTGTGAAAAATTCAAAAAATAATAATTATTTACTCTTGAAGAAAATTTACAACCATATGGAGAATAAGGTTATACAAAAAAGTCTTAAAAGGGGGACGAAATTATGGAACAAAGAAAGTTTTCAGTAACACCTCAAGATCGAATGAATTATGTATTAGGTCTTTATTCTGCAGATCAACAAATTAATACAGTTCTTTATTTTCCTGTAGGTATATCAAAGGAAATACTTGAACAATCAGTAAGGATAACGTTACAATTGCAGCCGGTTTTGAACAGCCGGTTTGTAGAAAATGATATCCCTTACTGGGAGGAACATGCATCTGCCACTAACTCACCTATTTGCCTTTTTGCAGAAGGAAATAATCAAGAACTTGAAATAATGGCAATAGACTTTATTAAGGAACCCGGTGATCGTATTCAGGGGCCTATGGTTCAAACAAAATTATTACGAGGCACTACAACAGATATGTTAGTTGTGAAATTATCTCATCTATGTTCAGATGGCGCAGGGGTCAAGGAATATATTAATTTGCTTGGAGCAATTTATACTAAACTTTCCTTGGGACAATCTAAGAATCAAATTATGAAGGAATTTGGTGAGGGAAATGAGAGTTTTCGAGATCAATCACATGTATTCAAATATGCTGGAATATCGGACATAAAAAGCGCGTATCGTCCTAACCAAGAACAACAGGCATCGTTATGGTCTTTTCCATCTCAACCCAACAAAAATAAATCCCCTCAAATGTCCGTACGGCGGTTGAGCCATGAGCAATCTCTACGTCTAACCCAATGGACAAAAGCACAACAGGCTACCTTGAATGATGTAATCATGACTGCATACTTCCGAGCTTTATCACATTTCACTGTGTATGCAGAACCTCGCACCGCAGAAAAAATGATCGGTTTAACAATTGATTTACGTCGATATCTGCCTAATTATACAACTGGTGCTATTTGCAACTTATCCGGCATGGAAATGCCAGTGATTAAAATGGAGGATAATGAATCATTTAATCAGACTCTCGTTCGAATTAAACAATCAATGGATAAAATAAAGTCTCAAAATCCAGGTCTGTCTTCAGCAGCAGGAATGGAGCTACTGGCAGGTATGAAGCTATCTGTGGTGAAGGAAATGTATAATCAGCAATACGAGCAGGCTTTACAGATGGGGATGGCGTTGCCGTTACTGACAAATTTCGGGGTGATCGCTGATGAACCTATTCAGTTTGGTGAAGTTCAAGCTGAGGACGGGTATATGACATCACCCATTATGTATGCGCCATTCTTTTCAATGGGTGCAAGCTTTTATAATGGAAGACTTACATTTACGATTGGTTATCATACACCGGATACATCAAAAGAAAAGGTAGACAAATTTTTAGAAAGTGTTGTTAATCAACTATCATAAATAAAAGAGAATATAGCGCGAAAATTTCTAGGGGAATTGTATTTTAGTGGCTCGTCCCCATGTTCATCAAGCTAATATTTTGAAGTATCCCTAAAACGAAAATTTTATATCACTACAACAGTTATTTATGAGAATTCAGGTCATTTTTTTCGTTTTGGGGTATTCGCTTTTCTTAGCTTGATGGTTATGGGCGGTACCCCAGTAAAGAAAGAAATAGGGAAAATACCCTATTTCTTTTTATTTCTATAATAAAATATAATTGTTAGGTCCAAAGTAATGATAATAATTAGAAGTAATACTTCTATAAGTGCTTCCGTTTTCCCATGCTGCAAAGACTTTATAAAGAAATCCCATTCTGTTTCATAGGGAGGCTCTGCCCAATTTCGTTGCAGTCCTACATAAATTCCATTTAAGAAAAAGACGATACTTAATAGAATCCTTCCAATAAATACGGCAACTATTTTTATATTCCAATGCTTTATCATGATTACATAAAGGATTGGAAATAGTATAAGTACCCAAAAGACAATAACATAGATTGTATTTATCATTCTTTACTCCTAACAAAATGATTGTTTTTTTATAGGTGAGTTTTCGGATTGAAGGTGTGTTTTATTGTTACTGGTTGCGCACTTGCAAAGATAAGGGCCGGAATTCCGGCTCTTTTTCTATCCCGCAAAAGCTCCCTAATTAAAGTCTTACTTTATCTCCCCGTCTCAAAAAACTCAATCCACTCTCCGTCAGGACCAGCGAAGAATATGTAACGTGTTCCATCTGGTAATGTTTCAATTTCTTCTCCTAGTAGGAAGGTTATTTTGTGTTTCTTTAGGCTTTCGATTTCATCCTCTAATGAATCCACTTTAAAACAAATGTGATGTACTTTTCCTTCTGCCGGAAGGGAAGAGTTGTAACCTTCAATTAGTTCAAGTATCGTTTCTTTCGATTCTTCCACACCTAAAAAAGCGAGTTTTAAGTCTGGATTTGGATGTCCCATACGTTTAATGAGTTGTAAGCCGACTACTTCTTCATAAAATGAAATAGATGTTTCTAAGTTTGCAACCATAAGTCCAACGTGTTCGATTCTTCTAACTGGCATGTAGATTCCTTCCTTCTTTCTGAAAATTATATACAATATATTATTGAAAATTAAGAAAATAAGCAAGATAAAAACCTTACAAATTTTAGCGTGTTATATGGTATAGTGAGAAAGTATGTTTGGGGAGAAGGAAGGAGATTATACGATGAATACACCTACTCAAACTCCTTCATTATCGGCAACGATGAAAGAGTGGCATTATGCATTAGCGTATGAAATTAAACATTGGAAAACGATAGGTGGTAGTAAAATTTCTATCATGAACGGTCGTTTTTTATATACAGATTATGAAAGTACAGTATACGTATTTCAGCTTATTTCGGAAGTAAGCTTACCTGAAGGTTCACCAATTCGAATTGAGTTCGATGGTGAGGAAGCGACGGGGGAAGTATTATCTGTACATGGATTAGAAATAGAACTGAAATTAAATGATTATATACAAGGTGAAATACGAGAAGCGGTTTTATACAGTGAACCGTGGCAATTGTTAGAACAACTACAAGAGCGATTGAAAGAGGCACATAAAGATAAGCTAAAACGTAATCGTATAAAGCGTCTTGTTGATGGGACGAGCAGTCCGAAACATATTGAAAAGATGAAAAATACGAAAAATGAATTGGCGTATCGTTCTTTTTACAATCCAACAACGTACGTGTGGGGACCACCGGGAACAGGGAAGTCTTACAATTTATCGCGTATTATTTCTGCTCATTATCAAAAAGGAAAATCGGTACTTGTGTTAGCTCATAGTAATGCGGCAGTTGACGTATTAATGAGTGAAGTAACGAAGCAAATTGAGAAGAAGAGGAAATGGACGCCTGGAGAAATTGTTCGTTACGGTTATAGTCAACATGAACATATACGAAATCATGAAACGTTACTTGCATCGAAGTTAGTTGAAACGACGAATGGATCTTGGGGAGAAGAAAGACTCTATTTAGAAGAGACACGACAAGATCTTCGTGAAAAGGTTTTATCATATAAAGCGACTTCTGCTGATAAGAAGCGTATACAAGAGATTGAAAGTGATCTTCGAAAGCAAAAAGCGAAAATTAAAGAAGTAGAAAAAGAATACATTGAAAATGCGAAAGTAATCGGTGCGACTTTATCGAAATGTGCAATTGATTCACTTATTTATGAGCGTACATTTGATTTAGTTGTCGTAGATGAAGTAAGTATGGCTTATGTTCCGCAAATCGCATTAGCTGCTTCACTTGGGAAACGTATTGTCGTTTGTGGTGACTTTTTACAGTTACCTCCGATTGCGATGGCGAACCATGAACTCGTTCGAAAATGGCTCGGTGAAGATATGTTTTATCATGCAGGGATTGTTGATTCTGTAAATAAATCAGAAGCACATCCGAACCTTTTTATGCTGCAGGAGCAAAGACGTATGCATACGGATATATCGAAGTTTACGAATTCATTTATTTATAAAAACAGAGTATACGATCATCCATCTGTTTCAGAGCGTAAAGAACTTGCGAAACTGCAACCGTTCGCAAATGAGGCGAGTGTTTTATTTGATACGAGCTTAATGGGAGCCTTTTCTTTAAAAGACGCTGCTTCCGGTTCTCGTTTTAATATTATGTCTGGTTTAGTAGCGATGCAAATGATGTTAATTGGATTGTTAGACGGTGTTCAATCTATCGGTGTAGTTACGCCTTACAGGGCACAGTCCCGCTTTTTATCAACGTGTATTAGAGAAATGTTGCAGAAAACGAAATGTCAAAACATACCAGTTTTAGCGGCGACAGTTCATAAGTTTCAAGGGTCTGAAAGAGATATGATGATCTTTGATACGGTAGATAGTTATCCGCAAGAACGCCCTGGCGTGTTATTCTTTGATCATAAAAACCATCGCCTCGTCAACGTTGCAGTGACAAGGGCGAGAGGGAAGTTCATTCAATTATCAGATTGCCACTACATGCGTAAAAATCTTTCGAGAAAACAAGCGTTATCGCAATTAACAGCTCATATAGAACGTCACGGAGATGTGTATGATCGCACGACATCAAGACAATTGTGGGAGCGAAAAATCTCGAAACGTTTACGCTGGTTTATGGAAATGAATCTTGAAGAACCGAAAGGGTTATTGAAAGATATTTTAGCTGCAAAACGAAAAATTATCATTTCACTTCCAAGTACAAGGCAAGTAGATAAACGAGTATGGCAAGCGTTAATGCGTACAAATGCGCAAATAACGGTGTATAGTGATGGACCAGTTCCATTAAAAAATGTAAAATTACAAAGGCAAAACAAAGCGTTCCCGTTTATAGTAATCGATGATGAAATCTTTTGGGCAGGAGCACCTCTTACATCTCAAATGATGTTTGAAGGTAGTATGGAATTTCCGTACATATGTGCAAGATTACAAGCACCTGAAACAATTGGCGTATTAAAAGGGTTTTTAGATATTCGGTAAATTCAGATAGGAATTCCTTGACTTTTGCCTGGAATGAACTTAGAATGAAAATAATTTAATACAATTTTATGAAAATTCTTATCACGAGAGGTTGAGGGACTGGCCCTATGACACCTCGGCAGCGGATTCTTTATGAATACTGTGCCAATTCCAGCAAGGTAACTTGAAAGATAAGAAAGAAGCTCATTTTGACTGTATATACAGAAGCCTCTTTCTATCTTTTAGAAAGAGGCTTTTTTACGTGAAAATAAAAGGAGGAAGAAAAATGGGAGCGACAGGAGTAACGTCACAAAGAAAAACAATTGAAGAGAGTATAGAAAGAAATAAGGAAAAGTACATAGAAACAAGTCATAATATTCATGCGAATCCGGAGATTGGTAACCAAGAATTTTACGCATCAAGAACGTTAAGTTTGTTGTTAGGAAGCGCAGGATTTCAGTTGCAGCACAATATAGCTGGTCATGAAACAGGATTTATCGCGCGGAAAAGTTCCGGGAAACAAGGACCAGTTATCGCATTTTTAGCGGAGTATGACGCTTTACCAGGACTAGGTCATGCATGTGGTCACAATTTAATTGGCACAATTAGCGTTGCAGCAGCGATCGCATTATCAGAAACGCTTGAAGAAATTGGCGGAGAAGTTGTCGTGTTCGGAACACCAGCAGAAGAGGGCGGGCCAAATGGTAGCGCAAAATCGAGTTATGTGAAAGCTGGCTTATTTAAAAACATTGATGCGGCGCTTATGATTCATCCGAGCGGAAAAACAGCTCCAACGAGTCCATCACTAGCGGTCGATCCACTTGATTTTCATTTTTACGGAAAAACAGCTCATGCAGCAGCCTCACCAGAAGAAGGAATTAACGCATTAGATGCGATTATCCAGCTGTATAACAGTATTAATGCACTTCGCCAACAACTCCCATCAGATGTGAAAATTCATGGAATCATTACAGAAGGTGGCAAAGCACCTAACATTATTCCGGATTATGCTGCGGCACGCTTCTTCATCCGTGCTGCAACGAGAAAAAGATGTGCGGAAGTAACAGAAAAAGTAAGAAATATTGCACAAGGGGCAGCGTTAGCAACAGGCACAAAAGTAAAAATTCATCAATTCCAAAATGAAATCGATGAACTACTCGTAACAAAAACATTTAATGACGTCGTAGCCGAAGAGTTAGAACTACTAGGTGAAGAGGTAAACCGTAAAGAAAGAGTAGGAATTGGCTCAACAGATGCAGGAAATGTAAGCCAAGTTGTACCGACAATTCATCCGTACATTAAAATCGGACCAGATGACTTAATTGCGCATACGAATGAATTTAGAGAAGCAGCACGTTCAGAACTTGGAGATAAAGCGCTAATCACATCGGCAAAAGCACTAGCAAATACAGCGTATCGATTAATTACAGAAGAAGGGCTGTTAGAGAAGGTGAAGGAGGAGTTTAGGGAGGAGCGGAAGAATCAGGGATAGGGAAGAAGGAGAATTATACTCGGGATTTTTTAGTAGGAAATTGAATGAAAAAAGAACCAGCCTATGGCTGGTTTTATTATATTATAAAAGAATTTTTCCACATACACTTCATATTTCTACCTTAGTACCCTCTTATCAGAACGACAATTTCTCTTCAAATTCACTCTTTAAAACAATTAAAGGAGATGATAATCCAAATTGCATTAAAGAGTCTAAAAATGCAGCGAGAGAATCCATCGAATCGCTCATGACTTTCATCATATAATTAAATTCCCCGCTAATTCGATATAAATCTGTTACTTCAGGAGCGGCATTACAATATTGGATAAAATCAGAGCATTGACTCGTTTTGAACATAATGAATGCTTGGATGTTTTTATTAATTTTGGAAGGCTCAAATTTCGTTCGGTAAGCAGCTATAACCCCTTGATCTTCAAGCTTGTTAATGCGTTCTTTTACAGCGGGCTGCGTCATGGATATAATTCGTCCTATTTCTGAAACGGAAATTCTCGCATTTTCATACAACAAGTTCATAATTTTATGGTCAATTTCATCTAGTTTTACTGCGTTTTGCATTGGATAGCCCCCCTTTTTTATTTTCTAAAGTAAATCGTAAATTATAACTATAATATCATAAGTGAAGGAACTAAATTACCTATAAATCTATATTTAAAATTATTAGTATTTGCTTAAAAATATAAGTATAGGATTTATTAAACGGAAATTTAGGAAGGATGAAAAAAATGAAGAATCTTGATGGAAAAGTAGCGTTAGTAACGGGAGCGAGTCGCGGCATCGGCCGTGCCATTGCAATAAGATTGGCGAAAGATGGGGCATTAGTTGCGATTCACTATGGTCGAAATAAAGCAGCTGCAGATGAAACAATTAGTGAGATTGAATCAAATGGAGGAAAGGCATTCTTAATTGAAGCGGATTTCAATTCAAT
The DNA here is from genome assembly GCF_038005725.1 of Bacillus sp. FSL R12-0074. Lineage (NCBI taxonomy): Bacteria > Bacillati > Bacillota > Bacilli > Caryophanales > Bacillaceae > Bacillus > Bacillus sp. FSL R12-0074. Next base: position 3,105,830 of record NZ_JBBOTR010000001.1, on the reverse strand, counting down.
TGATGGTGTCAAAAAGATAGTAGAACAATTGAAGAATGAATTACAAATAAGAGTTGGTACATCAGAGATTGATATTTTAGTAAACAATGCAGGGATAGGTACACAAGGAACAATTGAAAATACGACAGAAGAAGTTTTTGATGAAATTATGTCTGTAAATATTAAAGCACCGTTCTTCTTAATTCAGCAAACATTACCGTTATTACGAGCGGAGGGGCGAGTTATTAACATTTCATCAGCTGAAGTAAGACTTGGTTTTGCAGGGTCCATTGCATACGGTTTAAGTAAAGGTGCACTAAATACGATGACACTTCCTCTAGCTAAACATCTTGGAGAAAGAGGTATAACAGTGAATACAATTATGCCTGGATATACGAAGACAGATATAAATGCGAAATTGCTAGATAATCCGGAAATACGAAATTTTGCTACGAATTCATCTGTGTTCGGACGAATAGGGCAAGTTGAAGATATTGCAGATGTAGTAGCATTCCTTGCTTCTTCTGATAGCCGCTGGGTAACAGGGCAAATTTTAGATGTTTCTGGAGGATTTTGTTTATAGGGGCACTACTTCATACCCATCAATCTAATATTTTCATATCCCCCTAAATTAAAATTTTCTTTCTCTACAGATAGCTATTTTGAGAAGCCGCTCATTTTTTCGTTTTGGGGGCATTTCTTTTTCTTAAGTTGCTGGGTATGTATGGTGACCCCTATTAGACGATAGTGAATTAACAATTTCGGGGTTCAGTTCAACTTTATTCAAAATAAGATTTTTTTGCAGTAAAATCAATGTTAGTGGAACTTTTTTAATCAAACTTTTTTCTAAATTAACATAAATACTTGCAACATTTAAATTAGTACTATATAGTTCTAGTTATGACAAAGGTAAAATTAATGAATCAAAAACGTGTGATTGAAGTAGCTGCAACATTATTTTTAGAAAAAGGGTTTGCTTATACAAGTATGGATGAATTAGTACGTGTAAGCAAAGTTTCAAAGTCTAATGTGTATTATCACTTTTCTAATAAGGAAGTATTATTAGAAGGGGTCGTTGATTATTGGATTGGAATGTATCAATCTGCAATTGATGACGTACTTTCTCAGAACCAATTTTTAGTTGAAGATCGTATCCAACTGTTTTTAAAGCAATTATCACAAGGAGTTCAGTCGAGAGAGTATAAGGGGAGCTGTCCATTTATTACTCTTTATATTCAAAGTCCTACACAGGCCACGCAAATAAAAGAAAAAATAGGTCTTTTTTTTACAGAATTACAAAAGAAAGTTTCTCTATTACTTAAACAAGGGGGAGAGAATGGAGAATTCAGAAATACGATTAATATTGATGAGGTTGCATCACTTTTTATTACAAATCTTGAAGGAGCGTTATTTATTTCAGAAACATTGAAGGATGCAACTGTAATCACGAAAACAGCAGATCATTTATTTAACTTGCTTCGATAAAAGAAGCTTTTTTTTTACATCAAATTAGTACTGAATAGTACTAAAAAGGAGGTTTTATATGAGAACAGTATTTTTAATTGGTGGAACAGGCTTTATTGGAAAGCAATTAGTGAAAGAATTAGCCAAAGAGGATGTTAAAATTCTTCTTTTAGTGAGGTCGAAAAGTAAAGCAACACGCATTTTTCAAGAAAGAGGCATCTTAAAAAAGGCAGTTATGCACTTTATTGAAGGTGATTTGACGAAAATAGATTTAGGTCTAGGTGCTGAAGATAAGGAGAGGATATTGAAAACGGATGTGATTATTCACGCAGGAGGCCCCATGGATATTCAAGTGACAAGTAAAGAGGCAGCTTCCGTATTTTTAAATGGCGCCAAACATATTAGTGAATTAGCTAAAAGTATTCATCAATTGAAGGGCTTGCAACAATTTATTCATGTTGTAGGTTATATGAGTCCCTTTGATGATAAAAATAGCAAGATTGCAATTGATGTGTTTAAAGAAGGAAACAATTATTTGAAAATGAAAAATCCATATGAGAGAACAAAATTTTTAGCAGATCTTTATATCCGTCACCAGGCATCAGCAGTAGGTTATCCGCTTTCTGTAATTAATCCGCCAACTGTAGTCGGTAGTAGTAAAACAGGGAGTACAGAGCAGATAGCAGGATTAGGTTTGCTTGTGATGAGTATGCGAAGAGGGCTCATGCCAGTGATTCCTGGAGGTAAGGGATATAGGTTACCACTTATTTCAAACGATGAGCTTGCGAAGTTTATTGTGCAGGTTTTCAGATTGGAGCAACCGACTATTCAAACATATACACTTGTTGAAGACAAACAGCACGATCAGAACATTGCTGAATTATTAAGTATTATGTCGGAAAGTATGAATATGAGGGCACCAAAAATCTCTGTCCCAATGCCACTTATGAAAGCAATTATGAATAGTGGAGTAAGTAAAATAACAAAAATTCCTTCTGATGGACTGAATTTTATTACAAAACGAAAATTTTCAAATGTTTCAGCGAAAAAAATTATGGGAGGAGATTGGTTTAAGAAGACGAGTGTAATGAAATTTTTCCCTGCCGTAGTAGCTGATCTGGATTATCGAATGATGTATCAAAATGGCCAGCATAATCATTTATTTAAACGAACATTATGCGATAACACTACCCTTTACCAATTACAAGGAGAGGGTAAACCGTTTATTTTATTACATGGTTTATTGAGTGATGGAGAGGATTTATTTCCTTTAGCACAAGAGCTTCATGAAAAAACTGGTCAACCTGTATGGATCTTGGATCTTCCAGGTTTGGGACGTTCTCCTTTTAAACAAGAGAAAAATCTTCTAGATATCTATTTGGATGTAGTGAAAAAGTTATTGGAGAAAGCTACTAATGGTGCACATCTAATTGGCCATTCATTCGGTGCGTTTATTCTTCTGGAAGCATTGGTACAAGAGTACATAGATAAGAAGTATTCAATCACTTTACTTCAGCCACCTGTTGCTAAAAAAAATGCTAAATCGCTAAATGTTCCCCAATTTATGAACAAATGGACATTAAAATTGGCAACTACTAATTTGATAGGGCGTTATTTATTAAGTAATGGTTTGTTTGAAAGTATGGAGAGCATCCCTGAACATTATATCGAAAAAATAAGTAACAGTTTTACTTCTCCTAGAATTTTAAATACTACGGTTCAGCTTAACAGTTTACTACTGAAAAACGATCAAGGTGACTTCAATGAAGTAACAAAGTATAATCTTCACATTATTTGGGGGGAGTATGACAGAGGCTATTCTGCTCCATCGCATCTTGGTAAGGTTGATTTTGTTCCATATGGCCATCATTTTCCTCTTAGCCATCCGAGTGAAACGGCAACATTAGTAATAAAAAATAGTAATACTAGCAGATGAGAGTGTGGGATAAATAAACAGTGTGTAGTAAGATCGTTGTGTCTTTGAAATAAAATCGTACTGTATGGGGTCCCACCCCATACCTATCAAGCTATACTTCTGAAATATCCCCAAAACGAAAATTTCATCCTTTCATAGTTGTCCATAGGATCTTAGGTCGATTTTCATTTTTGAGAAGAATACATTTCTCAAATTGATGGCAATATGGGGGGAAATAATGTTACGATGTTTATAAAAAAGTAGTTAGACTAGTGTGTGTTACTCCGATTCATTTCAAAATATAATTGAAAATCCATCTTTAAATTAAAAAAGAAGGTGTTACCTTTATATATTAATAACTTCGAAATATTGTATAACAGATAATTTTTATGCATTATTGATTAACATTGCTTATTGTGCTAACGAATCAGGATAGTGTGGCGACCGACAAACTAAATAGTTGCTTATCCTCAATTATTAGAAGGACAGTTCTATCATTTCGCGAATTTATTAGACATAGACGAGTGCTATAATTTTCTATATCTACATATAAGAGGTGACTACGCATGAATCAAAGACCGTCAGAAGAAGAATACGCCGGGAACTCCGGCGAATATATCCGTTTGGTACCGGACGGTAACATCATCGATATTCTGCTGGCCCAGGAAAAGCAAATGACCGAGCTCCTGGCATCGTTGACCGAAAGCCAGTACGTGTATCGGTATGCTGAAGGAAAATGGACGCTGAAAGAAGTCGTGGGTCACATTGCAGACTCGGAACGCGTCATGACCTACCGCCTGCTCCGATTCGCAAGAGGGGACCAGACGCCTCTGACTGGTTTCGATCAGGAATTGTTCATGCCTCCTTTCGGAAGCTGGACAACCGCGCAATTGGCCGAAGACTACCGGGCCGTACGGCAATCAACGATCACATTGCTGCGCGGGCTACCGGCGGAGGCGTGGACCCGCAAGGGCACAGCCAACAACCTAAGCATTACGGCGCGCGCCCTCGCGTACGGCATCGCAGGACACGAACTTCATCACATGGGGGTCATCCGAAATCGGTACTTGAGTTAATCGTCGGCTGAGGCCTTTGGAATGGAACTAACACCGCTCATACAACCTTAGATACCGTTCTTATTGGGGTCCCGCCCCACAACCATCAACTTAAGGATTTAGACTATTTTTGAAATTAAAAGCACATTACTATTCTCTTATGTTAATGAGAAAGGGTGACGTGCTTTTTATGAATATGCACGAAAAACAAGAGTTATCTTTATTTGCCGAAGAGTTATATCGATTTTTTTCATTTGGGGGTATTTGTTTTTCTTAGCTTGATGGTGATGGGGCACTACTCTATAATGGTCAAATTAAAATTTAAAACAGTTATAGAGACTCCATTCCTCGGAAATATTGTAACTATTAAGTTGTAAAAAGAACCATAGTTTTTTATTTTTGAAAAGGCTATGGTCTTTTTTAATGGTGGCATGGATATGATGAGTGGAAGTTGTATTAATCAAAAAAAATTGATTAATAAGTTGCGTAAATAACTAAATAGTGTATATACTATAAATATCAAAAAAAGTTGATGAAGGGAGAGTGAACTACAGTGGCACAAGATTTTCAGCTCTATGAGAAAAAATTTAAAGCGTTGGCTGATCAGAAACGGTTAGAGATTATGTATGAACTTTGCCAGCGAGGTCAGACTTGTGTATGTGATTTAACGGAGATTTTTGAAATGACGCAATCTAAGTTGTCCTATCATTTAAAGATTTTATTAGATGCAGGTTTAATTGTAAAAGAAACAAAAGGTACGTGGAGTTATTATGATTTAAATGATGCGGAAGTAAATAATTTATTATCAGAAGAATTATGCTGTATCTTTAGAAAAACAGGCAAAGGTAGTTGCTGTTAAAATTTTGCACTATTAATCAAAAAAAATTGATTAATAGTATTTAAAGAGGAGGAATAAGCTATGAGATATGTTCACGTTGGTATAAATGTTACGGATTTAGAGAAGTCTATTGAATTTTATGAAAAGGTATTTGGTGTGTCACCAGTTAAGGTGAAAGTGGATTATGCAAAATTTTTATTAGAGACGCCAGGACTTAATTTCACGCTGAACGTACGAGATGAAGTGAAGGGAAATCAGGTAAATCATTTCGGTTTCCAAGTGGATACAGCTGAAGAGATTACATTGCATAAAGAAAGATTAGAAAAAGAAGGGTTCTTTGCACGTGATGAGATGGATACGACTTGTTGCTATGCGGTTCAAGATAAGTTTTGGGTAACAGATCCTGATGGGAACGAGTGGGAATTCTTTTATACAAAAGCACATAGTGATGTTCATAAAATTGAAGATACATCTTGTTGCACGACTTCTAACGTAGTAGAAAAAAATTCTTGTTGTTAATAGGAGATGGAAAATAAAATGAAACGTTTATCTTTTCTAGATCGATATTTAACACTATGGATTTTTCTAGCTATGGCTGTTGGGATTGGTTTAGGGTTTGTGTTTCCTAGTGTAGTAGACGGACTAAATACATTACAAGTTGGAACAACGTCTATCCCGCTCGCTGTTGGTTTAATTGTCATGATGTATCCACCGTTGGCGAAAGTTCGTTATGAGGAAATGGGCCGGGTATTTAAAGATGTAAAAGTATTGGTTTTATCTTTAGTGCAAAACTGGATTATTGGTCCTGTACTTATGTTTGTTTTAGCAATTATTTTTCTTCCAGATAAGCCAGAATACATGGTCGGGCTCATTATGATTGGTTTAGCACGTTGTATTGCAATGGTAATTGTTTGGAACGACCTTGCTGATGGGGATAAAGAGTATGCAGCAGGTTTAGTAGCTTTTAACTCAGTATTCCAAATGTTATTCTTCTCCGTTTATGCATACGTGTTTGTAACAGTCATTCCAGAATGGTTAGGGATTGAAGGGGCTATTGTCGATATTACAATGATAGAAGTAGCGAAATCAGTATTTATCTATTTGGGAATTCCTTTTATAGCAGGTATGTTAACACGCTTTGTACTAGTTAAGTTAAAAGGAAGACAGTGGTATGAAAAGGTATTTATACCGAAGATTAGTCCACTTACATTACTTGCATTATTATTTACAATCATCGTTATGTTCTCTTTAAAAGGGGAAATGATTGTTAGTGTACCATTAGATGTAGTAAGAATAGCAATTCCGTTATTAATCTATTTTATTGTGATGTTTTTTGTTTCTTTCTTTATGGGAAGAAAAATTGGTGCAAACTATCGGGTGACTACAACGTTAGCATTTACAGCAGGTAGTAATAACTTTGAGTTAGCAATTGCTGTAGCAGTTGGTGTATTTGGTATTCATTCGGGTGCAGCATTTGCAGCTGTTATCGGACCGTTAGTGGAAGTACCTGTAATGATTGCCCTTGTAAACGTCGCTTTTTGGTTTAAGCGTAAATATTTTAATGATCAACCAGTATAATTTAAAAACAAAGGCGGAAAACAACATGGAAAACAAAAAGACAATCTATTTCTTATGCACAGGAAATTCATGCCGAAGCCAAATGGCGGAAGCATGGGGCAAACAATATGTAGGAGATAAGTGGAATGTATATTCTGCAGGAATCGAAGCACACGGAGTAAATCCAAATGCTATTAAAGTGATGAAAGAAGTAAATATCGACATAACAGATCAAACATCAGATATAATTGATGTAAATATTTTAAATAACGCTGACTTAGTTGTTACCCTTTGTAGTCATGCGGATTCTGTTTGTCCTTCGACACCTCCGCACGTAAATCGTGTTCACTGGGGATTTGATGACCCGGCAGGAAAAGAATGGTCTGAATTTCAACGTGTTCGCGATGAAATAGGAGAACGTATAAAACGATTTTCTGAAACAGGGGAGTAAAGTAAAGAGTCAATCTTCTATTTTATAGGGATTGGCTCTTTTTTATTTTATATTTCATTGGTTTAAAACAACTATTACAACGATTAGAGAATATTTTGTCATGGTGGTAAAGTTAGAATAGAGCAGTTTCAGGGGGGGATAACATATGATTTCTGAATTAAACAAGACTGATTTTTATAAATGTAATAGTTTAGTAAATGAAAAAGGGCAATTAGAAGTAAAGGCTGTAATTGCAGGGGTGAATCCTGGTCGTATATTTGTAGATAACATCTATTCTCCTAATTCAAGACTTATTTGGTTAGGGAATAACGATGGATTCTTTTTTATAGGAAGTGCAGAAAATGAAAAGTTTAATAATGAAATTAGTAGTTTTATTGATGATATGATACAACCTGAGGTGAGAAAGGTAGGACTAAATTGCTTTGAAGCAATCGGTAATCATTCAAAGTGGAATAAAACAATCGAAAAAATATTTCAACATCGTAAATTAAAGAGTTGGAATCAAAGAGTGTATACGCTAAAGGAAGAGGATTATGAAGGTAATCATGAACCTAAAATTGAACCAGGGTATACAGTGTTGAAAATGAGCAAAACTCTTTATGAAAATCAAAGAGATGCATTGAAGAACATGGAGTTTTTACAATCAAAAATTTTAGAGTTTTGGTCCTCACCTGATGAATTTTTTAACGAGGGAATAGGCTATTGTATAGTTTTTGACAACATGATTGTAAGTGTTTGTTTTTCAGGGTTTGTTTTTGAAAATATACATTGTATAGATATTGAAACGATAGAAGGTCACCAAGGGAGAAAATTAGCTCAAACGATAGCTCATAGTTTCGTAAAAGAATGTTTGGAGAATAATATCATTCCATATTGGGACTGCATGGAAATAAATAAGCCTTCTGTGGCCGTTGTAGAAAATGTAGGTTTTACAAATGTGTTTAATTATGTTGGTTATTATTTTCCTTTTGAGTAAATTAAGTGTATGTTACAAACCTATCATCGAGGGTTCTCACATGAAAGGAAAAAAGGATGAAACAAATAATCAAAGACGTATTAATAAATTATTTTAAAGAAATTCATTCACTACTAGTGGAAGAAGAATTACATAAGGACAGTTGGCATACAGATTTGCATTATAAAATCATGGTGAATGGGAATCGGTATTCCGCACGGTTTATAAATAGCGAACGAACAATCAATCCGGCCTTTGGGACGTTATCAAATGAACAATTGAAAGAGCAAGTACGGTTTACGTATTATTTACGAGAGCATGGAATACCATTTATGCAGATTAAGGAGAATATGGCGGGAGAGTCATTTACATTTGTTACTTGGAATGGTGAACAGTACCGGTTTGTATTGTCTACTTGGATTGAAGGGGAACATATTACACATTGTACAGAAATTATGGCAGAAGCCTTCGGAAAAGAAGCAAGAAAGATACATGATATTTCTAGTACGTTTCAAAGCTCGACTTTTCAAAAGAAATCTCATTTAGATGGATATGGTGAGTTTATAAAGCTATTAGAAAATAAGGGTGGTACATGTAAGGAATTGCAGAGGTATATGGATTTAGCTAAGTATCATATAGAATGTGCACATACGAGTGATTTGGAGTTTATTGTACAAACTGATTTAAATCCTTTAAATGTCATATGGGATTCAAATCAATGTGTAAAAGGAATTATAGATTTTGAATCGATTGGATATGTAGATCGCATTGAAGGATTAGCCTTTTTAATAAAATGGTACTCTCGAACGAAAGGAATAGAGTCACATGTAGTATGTCCGGAAGTTGCTAGAGCATTTTTAGAAGGGTATAAAGCTAGTAACATTTTAACTTCAAATGAGTATAAAAGACTTTCTTCGTTGCTATGGTTATCTGGTAGTTTAAATTGGAACTTCGTTAAAAAGACGATGAGTCTATTAGGTGACGGGAGAGAATTAGAGGAACATTTGAAAGTTTATAGAGTAAGGGGAGAAAGGTTGTCTTCATTGTTAATTTGTAGATAATATTTCTTCTCTTTTGGGATTTATAAAACAAAGCATATGAGGTGTTCTAAAAATGAAAATACAAATTGTAGTGTTTGACGGTTTTGGAGAGCTTGTCTCCTTTGCACCTTTTGAGGTATTGAAAAGAGCGATAGAAGAAGGGGCTCCGTTTACGGTTGAATTAGTTTCTAGTGAACCAAAACAAGAGGTTACTACTTCGTTTGGAGTTACGGTTAAACTACATGATTTTTTACGAATGGATAATCGTCCAGATTTGTTAATTGTACCCGGCGGTGGCTGGAATCATAAAGCTGAACATGGGGCGAGAAAGCAAGCAGAGATTGGAACTTTGACCAAAATGATTAGAGAGATGCAAAATGAAGGAACGATTGTTGCGGGAGTTTGTACTGGAGGTATGTTACTAGCTGCATCCGGTATATTGAATGATAAAAAGGCAACAATGCATCATTTGGCGCAGAGTGAAATTAGTCAATATGGGGCAGAACTTCTTCATTACAGAATTGTGGATCAAGGCGATATTATTACTGCAAGAGGAGTTACTTCAGGAATTGATTTAGGTCTTTGGATCACGGAAAGGTTTGCAAGTCCCAAAATTGCAGCTGCTGTTGAATATAGAATGGAATACGAGAGGCGAGGTGTTGTGTGGAGTTAATTTGAATTCTTTTTCTTTTTCTGCAGTGGATTCCTTATAAAATGAAATCAATCATAGAGTGCCTTGTTCTGACTTGAACAATCTTAATTTTATATCACATCGCTATCAAGCTAAGAAAATAGAGCTACCTCCAGAATGAGGTTTTGCCCTAACTTGCAATAAAAAAGCTCGTTTTTTCGTTTAAGGTGGATCTGTTTTCTTAAGTTGATGGGCAGGTGACGGTACCACATTTAAAGGAATTTAGTTTTGTTAGCTTAATAGTAATTCAATTTTAAATTTTTTACTTTACTATTATTAGATTTGTTAGAAGGGGTATCATTTATTTGATATAATTAATGGATGTGAATCAAGAAATAGAAAGAAAGATACTTCTAGTGATTTTATACTTAAAATGTAGGGAGATTGAACAGAGTTATGGGGAATGAAAAAGAAATTAGTTCCGCTAAATTAATATGGAAGATGACGCGCCCACATACATTAACGGCGACGTTTTCTCCTGTAATTTTAGGGACAGTGGCATCACTTTATGTTGCCGAAATTCATTGGCTTTTATTTATTGCGATGATGGTTGCATGTTTAGCGTTGCAAATAGCAACGAATTTATTTAACGAGTATTATGATTTCAAACGTGGATTAGATACCGCTGATTCTGTTGGCATCGGTGGTGGAATTGTCCGTCATGGATTGAAACCAAAAAATGTTTTAACAGTTGCGCTTTTATTGTATGTGGTAGCAGCATTTATTGGCATTTATATTTGTATGAATAGCAGCTGGTGGTTAGTCGTTATTGGTTTAATTGGGATGGCGGTTGGCTACTTATATACAGGTGGTCCATTACCAATTGCGTACACTCCATTTGGAGAATTAGTTTCTGGATTGTTAATGGGGACATGTTTTGTACTTATTGCTTTCTTTATTCAAACGAATACGATAACGATTGAAAGTGTATTGATTTCCATTCCAATTGGAATTTTAGTCGGTGCAATTAACATGTCGAATAACATCCGAGATATCGAAGAAGATATTAAAGGTGGAAGAAAGACGTTGGTAATCCTCCTTGGGAGAGAAAAAGCAGTGGTAACACTAGCTGTAGCCTTTTTCATTGCTTATTTATGGATTGCCGTAATTGTGTTGATGGGTTATATAAGCCCTTGGGCATTAGTTATGTTCCTAGGTTTGAAAAAGCCAATCTCTGCTATTCAAAGCTTCAAAAAAGGAGCAAAGGATCCCGGGTATATGCGCATCGCAATGAAATCAACAGCGATGACAAATACGATTTTTGGCTTCTTATTATCAGCAGGATTATTAATCAGTTACTGGTTTTAAATAAAAAATATTGTTAAGTAACTTAACCCCAATTTCTCAATTTTAATATAGAGAGATTGGGGTTTTTATTTTTGTATTTCTTTAATAATGATCAAACTCTTTTATAACTCTACATTATGTAATAGATTAATTGAGATAAAGATCAGGATAGTTAGAGGAATGATTTTTATATTTGTCTAAGTTATAGAGGTTTTCAATAAATAAATAGTAAAATACAATATTTATTTATTGAAAAACGATAAATGTTATGTTAATCTTTAAAAAAAGATAGACAAGGATGAAGAAGAATGAAAAAAATATTTTTAGTTGGACTTTCTACCATAACTTTGATTATTATTGGTTTTGTCTCTTACATTACATTAACAACGAAAGATCCATTAAGTGACAAAGAATTTCTAAAAACTCAAGAAAAAGCAAAGGCAACTGCTATTGAATATTTTCAAAAAGAAAAACAGTTAGATGTTGTTATAACTAAAGTTGGAGTAGTGGGAGAAATAGGATATAAAGTTTGGATCGAAGGACATGAGCTGAATAATGAACAACAAAAAATTGATGCAATTATAGATGTTGCAAAAGAAGATAAATATAAAGTAATAAGTTCTAATATCAATTAAATATCAAGTATTACCTATAATTGATATTACCTTATAATTCTACCTTTAATATGAAAAAACGCTATCCTGTTTGTAGAAATATACAGAAAGGATGGCGTTTTTGTATGGATCTTTCGATTCAAGATGAGTTTCATTATTTGCTGAAGAATTACAGTTATCTCTGCATTTTATCTTTATATCAGCATGCTATTATCTTGATATAACTATGTTGCATTTAGTAGTGACAGAAATAGTGAAAGATTTCTAATTGGTTAAAATATAAAATGAACTATTTCTTCATAAAAATAAAATTAATCGTGGGGAAGATGAAATATGCAAAGAACAATTTTAATTGTAGAAGATGAAGACATTTTACGTGAAATAATGAAGGATTACCTACTAAACGAAGGATATAACGTCTTAGAGGCGATTGATGGGAAAGAAGCATTATCTATATTTGAAGAACATGAGGTGCATTTAATAATTTTAGACATTATGTTACCAGAATTAGATGGTTGGGCGGTTTGCCGGCGAATTCGTAAGAAATCTAATGTACCTATTATTATGCTAACGGCTCGGGTGGATGAGGATGATACTTTACTGGGATTTGAACTGGGAGCAGATGATTATGTTACAAAACCATATAGTCCTCCTATTTTATTGGCAAGAGCAAAACGATTAATTGAAAGCCGATATTCTTCCACTGTTAATGTATCTACTGCAGACACATTAACTAGTAGTGGTATCCATGTACATTTCCCTTCTCGTACAGTAACTGTAGATGGGGAAGACATAAGTATGACACATACAGAATTTGAAATATTAACGTATTTCATGCAAAATCAAGGGATTGTAATTTCGAGAGAACAACTAATCACTAAAATTTGGGGTTATGAATTCGCTGGGGATGATCGTACTGTTAATAGTCATATCCGTAATTTGCGTCATAAATTAGGACAAAAAGCGACTTGTATTGTAACTGTTGTGCGAGCTGGTTATAAATTTGAGGGACAGGTATGAAAAAAGGAATTGTATTAAAGTTATTTATATTAACTACGGCATTATGCACACTTATTTTAGTGACTATTTTTATTGGACAAACCATATTTTTTAAGCAATATTATTCGAATCGAAAAGTTAATGATATTAAAACGAATATTCAATCCTTTGAAAAGGCATATATAAAAGCTGGAGATGACGCGAAAAGGATTCAAGAATTGGAACAAAATTTCTACCAAGATAATGCGACATGGATTACAACGTTAGATAGTGTAGGGAATATAAAATATGCAAGTGATTTTTCTTTAGAAATTCAGTTAGATCCTAACCAAAATAAGACCTTTTCTGAACGTTTAATTCAGATACCGTTGTATAGTTTTGTTAATTTAGAAGATATACAAAGGATAAAAGATAGTTTAGAACAGGGGAATCATATTATTATCGATGGAGTGCAGGAAGGTGATGCAGTAGTCCCTGCGATGTTAACAATAAAAGAGAAGAATGTTGGTTTGGAGAACAAGCAGTTGTCAGAGAAGTTATATGGCCCAAAAGCCGCATCTTCAAAAGGAAATTCACAGTTATATTTAGCAGGAAGTATTAAGAACGTGCAGTTACCGGAGGGTACTGTAGGAACTAACTCTATTTATGGAAATCGTGTGTTAATAGATAGAATAAAACAATTTCAGGTTGATTTAATATTAAATCAAAAACCAAATAATATTACTTCTACAGAAATAGTGGATTATGAAGAAAATGATATTAAATATAAACTATTAATCAAACCAACAAAAGATGCAGATGGTAAGGTAAATTATATATTTGCTATGACATCATTACAGCCAGTTGATGAAGCTGTGCAAATGATAAAGGATTATTATGTATATTTAATTATATTTGTTTTGATTTTAATCGTTTTGATATCGTTCTATTATTCAAATAAAATTGCCAAACCACTATTACAAATAAATGATACTACAAAAAAAATCGCTGGTTTAGATTTCTCAGAGACAATACCTATTACTACAAAGGATGAAATAGGTGCTTTATCACAAAATATTAATACACTTTCTAAGGCTTTGCATTCGTATATTAATCAATTGCAGCAAGATATAGAGAAAGAAAAGCAATTAGAAAATACACGTAAAGAATTTATCGCTGGTGTTTCACATGAGTTAAAAACACCTTTAAGTATTATGAAGAGCTGTATTTCAATTTTGGAGGATGGTGTTGCTAGTAATAAAAAGGAGTATTACTTTAAAGCAATGTCAAAAGAAGTAGATAAAATGGATATGCTCATTATTGATATGCTGGAGTTAGCAAAATTCGAGTCTGGTACGTATAAAATGGAAATGGATGTTTTCTATATTGATGAGATGATTGATTATATATGTGAGCAATTAACCTCGGATATAACAGCTAAGCAATTACATGTCCATAAACAACTTTCTAAAATTGAGGTAGTTGCAAATCCACATCGAATAGAACAGGTGGTTACTAACTTTATTACGAATGCGATTCGTTATACACCAGAACATGAGAATATTATTATTTCTACATTAGAAGAAAATGAACGTATAAAAGTATGTGTAGAAAATAAAGGGGCTCATATCGCGCCAGAACATTTAGAGAAAATATGGGATCGTTTTTATCGAGGAGATACGTCTCGTCAACGTTCCAAAGGCGGAACAGGATTGGGCCTTGCTATTTCAAAAAATATATTAGAGCTGCATGGCGCGGAATATGGTGTTTCGAATACAGAAGATGGAGTATTATTTTTCTTCTATTTAAATAAAAACGTGTAGAATTGTCGTTCTACACGTTTTTATCATTTTTAAACAAAATCGACATTATCTGCATCTTATCTTTATCAGCATTCATTACTATTTTCATTAGAAACTGAATGAAAAGCTAATAAGGAGATTGTTAAAATGAAAAAAAGAGCGACATTGCTTTTATTTATAATATTAATAATGGGCACAGGAGTTAGTTTCATACATGCTAAGGGGCATAAAAATATATCACAAGAGGATTTACGATTAAGAGGAAAAACAATTGTAATTGATCCAGGGCATGGTGGAGGAGATAGAGGGACGAAAGGAAAGAAATTTGGAACGATTGAAAAAGAGCTTAATTTAAAAGTAGCACAAAATATAAAGAAAGAATTAGAAGAAAGAACGGATGCAAAAGTTATATTAACACGTGAAAAAGATGCGAGTTTACTTTCAGAAACAAAACAAAAGGAAGAATTGCAAGCGCGTGTCAAAGTAGTGAAAGAACATGCGGCGGATCTTTATATTAGCATTCATCATGATGCTTTTGAGGATACAAATGTAAAAGGAATAACAACTCATTATGGATCTAATAAAAGGAAAGATAAAAAATTAGCTAAGATCGTACAAGAAGCTATTTTTGATCAAAATATAGACAGCCGAGATAGAGGCGTTCATGGCAGTGATTTTCTTGTCTTACGAGAAAATCCTTCTCCGGCTATCCTAATAGAATTAGGGTTTACATCTAATGCGAGTGATGAAAAAAGAATGAATTCAGAAGAATTCCAAGCAAAATCGCAAAAAGGAATTGTGGATGGCATTATTAATTATTTTACGATGTAATAAAATAGGCAAATAGAAAAATACTATTCTTTCTAAATCTTAATTAGGAAGAGTAGTATTTTTTATTTTTGGTGTATATCCAGTTTTCAAATTTAAGAATTAACTTAACTTTATTCTTTAACTGATTTCGACATTATCTGCATTTTATCTTTATCCATCTCTATTAATCTATTTATTGTAAACACCGGTTGAAACGAATGATTCAGTCGAGTAAAGGCTCAGCCTTATAAATAACGAATATGAAAATTAATAGGGAAAGGATCGAAAAATAATGAAAGAATCACAAAGTAAGAAAAAAACAAGTCGATTAACTAAGGTAATAATATCTCTAGGAGTTGTTTTAGCAACGACCTTTTTCACATTCTTTTTAATAGGGAAATGGAACTCTATCCCAGCAAGGGGAGTAGCTAATGAAAATAGTAAACAAGTTAATACGCAACAACAAGAAAAGAAAAAGGAAACACCACCGACAAAACAGAAAAGACCTGATGGAAAACCGGTAGGAAAAGTTGTGTATTTAACATTTGATGACGGTCCTAGCGAATTAACTGGGAAAATTTTAGATGTACTCAAAGAGCAAAATGTTGCCTCTACATTTTTTATGCAAGGTAGCAATTTACAAAATACAGGTTTTCAGGAAAACGTAAAACGAACGGTAAAAGAAGGACATTATATTGGTGCTCATAGTATGACACATAATAGTGAGAAGCTATACAAAAAAGGACAATTTGTACCAGAGATGAAAGAAACGTTAGATCTTATTCATAATATTACGGGTACAAATCCTAAACTGGTCCGTCCGCCATATGGATCTGCACCAGGATTAAAGGGAGAGGAAATTCGGAATCAAATTGTAGAAGCAGCAATAAAAGTTTGGGATTGGACAATAGACTCAAATGATTGGAAATTAAAAGATAATCCAACTCAGATTATCGAAAATGTAAAGAAACAAACAACAGAAGAAGTAGAAGTTGTTTTAATGCATGAAAAGGCGCAAACATTACAAGCTCTTCCTGAAATTATTAAATTTTATAAAGAGCAAGGGTATGAATTTGGGGTATATAATGATGAAGATCATTTTCGTCTAAACTTCCAGAAAGATCAACGTTTATAGTGAACGAGGTTATCTTAACAAGGTGTTTTTTATTACTAAATCAATAACTAAGCCAAAAGCCGATTTCCTATACGATAAGGAAATCGGCTTTTTCTTTATAAAATTTTATTTAGCTTATGAAGCTTACGTTTTAAAATAATATATGAATTTATGTTAAAACGGCATTTCAGGGCTCGTATTATTTTTTCTAAACTTATCCCGCATTAACGGGCAGTAAGACCCCCACCTCAAAATTCAGCGGAAGCAAAGAAGTTAGGTGGGGGATCAACTGCCCGTAAAAGCCCGATTGGTTCAACTAATAATCAGTGGGGGATGAACAAAACCCCCACTGATTAAAGTTTCACTTTATTAGTTAAGATTATTCGATAAGTATAGTAATGATAATTTAAAGTATAGAATATAGAATATACACATCTTAGGGAGGGCATACATGTGAAGCAGTGGATGAAAATTGTTCTATACTCTTTACTAGGTATTTTACTTATGGGAAGTGTTACGTTTTTTGTTTGGTCTCAGTTTACTTATAAACCAACGAAAGAGGCTTTGTCGTTAGTAGATGATAAAAAAGATGAGGATAATATAGTTTTTGGAGAGAAAGAGGCTAAAATAGGGGTTATTTTTTATCAAGGTGCTAAAGTAGAAGTTGAATCTTATAGTTACTTAGGGGAAGCTCTTGCAAAAGATGGGCATTTTGTAGTGATGCCTAAGTTACCATTAAACTTAGCGATACTTGGAATCAATGCGGTAGACAGTGTAATTGAAAAGTATCCTGAAGTTCAAAAATGGTATGTTGCGGGGCATTCAATGGGGGGAGCTATGATTTCTAAGTATGCCTTTCAACATGAAGACAAGGTAGAGGGGATCATTTTCTTAGGTTCGTATCCTGCAGAAGATTTTTCTATCAAATCGATTCCGATGTTATCAATTTATGGGGAAGTAGATGCTTTAGCAACTGTAGAAAAAATAGAGAACAATAAAAAGTTAATGTCAAAGAATACAACTATGCACATGATAAAAGGCGGAAACCATGCTCATTTTGGCATGTATGGTGAGCAAAAAGGTGATAATGCGAGCTTAATTACGTCAAAAGCACAACAAGATGAAACAGTGAAAGTAATTGAAGAATGGTTATTAAAACAATGATAGCGAATGTAATAAATTTACCGAAAGGATTCTCCCACCTCAAGTATGTGTAGGAAGATAGCCTAACGGTAGGTGGGAGAGATAATAAAGAGCCAACTCGTACGCATTGGCTCTTTTATTTATTTGCTATCTCCAATTGTCCCCTTATTTTCTCCGGAATGTCCTTTTCAGAAATAATGTCGTAGGAATAGACATACTTACCTTTCACATGAATTTTTAAGTAAGTTTTTCTTATAAAATCATTAGGAGTGTTCGTTCCTACTTTATATTCCTTCTCATTCCTTAATTCATCAACACCTTTTAGCGAGTACATAGCTCTTCCTTTATGATGGTAATCTGGAACGCCATATTCCTCCGCAATAGCGTATACATTTTTTTCTTCAGCAATCGGATTAAATCTGTCTAAATCTCCGCGTAATATGAAAGGTAGTAAGTATATAGGTAGGCCTATTCCTAGTATGCAAATTACAAATTTCTTCATGATCGTTTCTCCTCTTGTTCATTTACATGATTCAGTATAGAAAAAAATTCTTATAAATATAGAGGGAAATTCCTTAAGGTTTTCTTAATAAAGTTTAACCGTGTGAAGAAAGATTGACTTGAGCATTAAGCTTACGGAATGAATAGCCAAATAACCTGTTTTCTTTATTTTTTGATGGCAGGTTATTTGGTTTTATATTGGTATGAGTGAATTAAGAAATAAGTGGGATTTAGGAACTAGAATAAATTTATCTTACAGTAATAAGAGAATTATCTAAATAAATTATAGTGAGAACAATTAAAGAAAGCATCTAGTGGGGTGCTTTTTTCTTTTGGAATAGAGAATCCCATGGGTCAGTTACATGTAATTCAGCGCTGTGCTTCTATGTCATTGGAAAATCCAATGATAAAAAAAGAGGGGGAAGGCGTTTTTTATTGAAGTTTGTTAATGATAGCTTTTTAACTTGTTAGGGGGGATCGTAAAATAGATTATTAATCTCTTTGATAATTTTTATTTTCCTTATAGTATTTGGCACACTGTATTAGAAATTTTTAATTTTGAAAGGAGAATCAATAATTATGGGTAAGAAAAGAAGAATAAGTAATAAGTTATTACTTGTCAGTGCAATTTGTACAATAATAATTCCCTCAGTCTCATATGCGGAGGAAGTAATTTCACCTGAAAATTTTACGAGTTCTTCAAGTTTGTATGAGGGACGGAATACGGAAGTATTGAAAACAAGCTTATATCCTGATACATATAATTATCTGTTTAACCACCAATTTATTTCGAAATTAAAGGAAGCAAACACAACTATAAAAAAAGTAGACAATAGTGATGATGAAAATCCTATTATATCTACTACTCTTTCATTTATTCGCCATATGAATAGTGAAGATTATAAATCTGCATTTGATTTAACCTCAAGGTCATTACAGAAAATAATATCCAAAGAATGGTTGAAGAGCTATTGGGAGGGACTGCCAGTTCAATTACAAGCAGGTTCTTTTATAGAAATTGGAGAGGTTACACAAAAAGAGACAAATCCTGTTCATACAAATGTGGAGATTCAATTAGTTTTTGAACAAATGACTGTACCTTTACTAATAAAACTAGATCCATCTGGAAAAATAGACGATTTTCAACTCAGCATGTCGTTTAGTCCTGTTGCAGAGCGTCCATCATATAGTAAGCCTGAATCATTTGTTGATAAAGAAGTGGTAGTTGGAAGTGGTGCATTTCCATTACCAGGAACATTGTCTGTTCCAAAAGGAAAGGGTCCTTTCCCAGCGGTTATTCTTGTTCAAGGATCTGGAGCAACTGATCAGGATGAAACAGCGTTTGCTTTAAAACCATTTCGCGATTTAGCTGAAGGTCTTGCATCGAAGGGAATTGCTGTCCTTCGCTATAATAAACGAACATATGAACATGGGTTGAAAACACAATTCAGTCCCTTTTATACAGTTGATAAAGAGACAACAGATGATGCTCTTCTTGTAACTCAATTTCTTAAAAATGAGCCTCTAATAGATAAGAATCAAATTTATATTCTGGGTCATAGTCAAGGTGGAATGATGCTTCCGAAAATGATTGAAAAAGACCAAAATCAAAATATTGCTGGGGCAATTGTAATGGGAGGGCCAGCTCGTACGATCCAAGACGTTGTTTTAGATCAATTTGAGTACCTTTTTTCTATTGGAGCAATGAACCTAGAGGAATATAAATTCTACAAATCGCAATTTGAATTATTAAATGATCCCAATTTCTCTAGTCAGAATCCCCCAAAAGATTTTTACTTAGGATCAGCAGTATTTTGGGATTCTATCCGGAAAATTAAAGCAGCAGAAATGTCAAAAGAACAAAAGACACCGCTTCTTATTATTCAAGGAGAAAGAGACTATCAAGTTCAATCAAAAATCGAAATTCCTCTTTGGAAAGAACAATTAAAAGAACGAGATAACGTTGATTATCGACTATATCCAAAGTTAAATCATTTCTTTACAGAGGGTGATGGGGAAATAAGTAAGCCGGATGAATATTATAGTCCTGCTAATATACCTGAGTATGTTATAAATGATATTGCTGCTTGGGTGCAAGGAAGATCGCAATTAAATTAGCAACCATATGTTTTAATAAAGACTTTCTTTCTGTAATCAAAATAGAAACATTTTTATTAGGTTATATGTTTTTTAAAAGCACTCTTTGAAAAGGAGTGTTTTTATATTTTCCTTTGATTTAATTAACGAAAAAAATATCTTGTACTCCTTTTGTAACTTTTTCTAAATAGAAATTTTCTATAAAATAAGGGGCTTGCCTTCCAAACAAATCGTTATTTGTAACGCTTTTATTAAAGTAAAGTTCTCGTGACATCGCTTTGATATTCAAAAACATTAATAACCTATTGTATTAAGTTTTTTGAAAATTTAGGTTTAACATCTTTAAAATAGGTGTATTACATATTACATAACAACTAAATAAAAAATCTAAAGGAGGAAAGATACCATGCATAAGAATGAAAGAAAACCGGTGGTTCATGAATATCAAAATGAACAGGAAGTAGTTATGAAAGTAAAAGAGCTAGAATTGCAAGGGATTCGCCAAGATGACATTTATGTCTTAGCACATGAAAAACATCTAACAAAAAGGATTGCGGATGATACAAACACAAATACGATTGGAGTAAAAGAACAAGGATTGGGCACAAGTATTATCAACTTTTTCTCCAAAAAAGGGGACGAACTCCGAAATCAAATGGAAGAAATGGGGTTGTCGAAGGAGGAAGCTAACTTATATGAAGAAAAACTAGATCAAGGGAGAATTTTACTCCTAGTAACAGCTGAAACACCAATGGCGAGTGATAGGCAGCCGCAAAACTATCATTCTCTCTAATAGATTGCAACATCTGATAAATCGGAAGTTAGTATTGAAGAAAATAAAAGTAGAGAAGGGTGAGAAAAATGAAACATACAATATTTAAATATACTGTGATCGGGATTACGACTGGAGTCATGGTCTCCTTATTAAAAAAAGAAAATCGGAAAGCTATACAAACAAAAGGAAAAAGCGTAAAAGACAAACTACAAGAAGGAAACATAAAGGAAACATTAGAGAAGGTAACTGAGACAAGTAAACAATTCTCTGTAACTGCAGCTAATGTTGCAAAACAAACATTACCACAACTGCTTACAGCCACACCAGTTGTCATTTCTACCATTAAAGATTTAACAGAAAACGAAAATAACAAAAAGAAAAAAGATGAAAAGGATTACGAAATAAATCAAAATAGTAAGGACATAGACGGGGAGAAAACGAAAAATGAAAAGAAATATATGAAAGAAGGGAAAGAAGAGAGTGCTTAGATTTAATTCTAAAAAGAGAAAGTGAGGAAAAAAGTATGAAATCTCTGTATGCAATTGATGTAGGAATTGGCTTTACCAAGCGGGCATATCGACAGGATGTAGATTCTGAGGTGACGATTAAGAGTGAAGCTTCCACACTAGCCCCTGTACCTAATCATGCTGAAAGTGAAGATTTAACAAAGGTAAGTTTTATAGACTTAGACTTTGCATACTACATGGGAAATGAAGCACATCAATCTGACGCTTCATTTCTTCCTCCATTTGACGAAGAAATAGAAAATTATTATGAAAGCGAACAGTTTAAACAACAAATATTTGGTTGCATTGCAAAGGATTATAAAGAAAATATCGTGTTACCTTTAGTTGTTACCGGGCTTCCCGTTACTTGTTTTGGTAGTCAGCATGAACAATTACAAAATGTATTAAAAAAAGAAACTTCCGTGCAAATTGATGGGAAATTTATTAATATTACGGTGGAAAATGCTTTGATTCTTCAGCAACCGGTCGCTTTACATGCCTATTTCTTAAAAGAGGGAATCATTCAGGAACGAGATCGTATCTTAATTATTGATGGTGGATTTCGTACATTAGAAATGACAGATATGAAACAGAATGTCATTTTAAATCATTATGAGACAGAACTAGGATGTAGCAAGCCTTTGAAAAATATTAAGAATATCCTGCAGAATCATGCGGGGGAAAGTAATCACTTGCATATTAACGACATGCCAAAAATATTAGAAAAAGGATATGGAGGTCGAGAAGAAAATCCTCAGACAAGTCAGGTTGATACTTTGATTCAAAAAGAGTTGGATACACACTTCCAAGACGTTATGCGTGTATTACAAGAACAATTTAAGTTAGACCAGTATGACACTATTATTTGGACAGGAGGAATAGTAGATATCCACAAAAAACGAATTGAAAAAATGCAAGGTGAAATTTCTTCTTTCCGTATGGTAGACGCTTCGAAAGAGGCTGCACTTCATGGATACTATATGATTGGAAGTCAAGTATGTGACGACATCACCAATCAATCTGCATATGAATCCAAATTATAATAACGACCGAAATGGAGTTCGTTGAATAGACGGCCAAATTATGTGGCTTCTTCTCCACATATAAATAAGAAAAGATAAAAAGTGCTTGTATAGAGGAAATGTTTAAAATTGAGAATACAAATAACTAATATATAGGGGGTCTTCCTTCTAACAGAATAAGACCTCCTATGCCATTTAGTTTGTAATTTAGATGATCTAAAAACTTTTCCTCGAAGACATGAATACCTACATACAAATTTCATATTACGGATATTATTCGATCAAACATAAAACTATTCAGAAAGGAAGAATAATATGGAATGCATAAAAATGCCGAAATGGAATTGGTATCATGTGAAAACTAGTGAGCTTGAAAAACTTTCTTCTATAATCCCTCGTGATGTAACATCTTATTTCTCTCAATTTGTAAAGAAAATAAGTTCTCCTTGTGAAAATGGATTATATGTTTATACGTTATCACCAAGTCAAACTTGTGTATATGGTTCGTTTTTATATGATCAAGATAAAAAGGACGCCAAAATTCAAAAATTTCTTCATTATTTCGTAGCTCATGGAATATTGATAACGGTCCAGGAAAAAGAGGAAGAGGATTTTCAAGAATTAATACATAATTTCCCTATGGGTATAAAAAATTGTAATAGTTCCGCTGAAGGATTATGTGCCATCTTATCAATGTTTATATCTCACTATTTGCGAGAGGTTGACTATTTTGAAAACCATTTTAGAAATGTATTATGGGATTTTTATCATCATAATAACATAGCAGTTTTAGAAAGAATTTATCATATTCGTCATGAATTATTTATGAACACACATGTGTTTCGCTTAATACAAGAAGTGTTACAAGGCCTGAAAGAAGCTTGGTTAGAAAACATAACAAACACCCTTTGTTATAAACAAACACACGTAAAATTAGAGCGTGGATTACAACTTGTTAAAGAGTACCAAGAAGAATTAGACACGATGATTCATTTACAAGAAGTTGTTTCTTCTCATCGTGGGAATGAAATTATGAAAGCCCTTACTGTATTAACTGCTGTAAGTACGCCTTTGACGGCCTTAGGAGCATTGTGGGGGATGAATTTTAAATATATGCCTGAACTAGAATGGAAATATAGCTATTTAATCGCTCTCTTATTTATTATTTTCACAACAGGTGGTATGTATTTGTATATGCGAGTCAAAGGATGGACAGGTGATTTATTACGAGTAAAGAAAAAGAAATCTTTTTTTAAATCTCATTAATCCTGTTTATAAAAAATATGATAGATATTAACCATAGGTATATGGTTAGTAATATTTATTAATTGAGGTAGTGCCATATCCCCATCAAGTTAAAGTTTTGATGTCCCCGCAATGATAAAAATGGTGAATATTTATATGAAAGATTAGAGCTCTCCTTCTTGTAGGAGGGCTCTAATCTTTTTTTTAAAACCATATTATATACAGGGGCAGACTCATCATCTGAAATTTGTCCGGATTCAATTTAGAATATGACAAAAGAGAACTTGCGTTAGAAAACAAGCTCTCTTTAAAAGAAATAACGTAATTGAGATACTTATATATTAACAATTGTTTTCTTCTAATTCCATATGTCTCATGTTGAGAAATAAATTATAAGTGGTGTAATAAAACTAAAAAGGATTATTGACATAATATTTAGACGATAATATAATGAATCTCGAATTCAAGATAACTTGTAAAGGATTGGTAATTATGAGCGTGATTAACGATGAGAGCTTATCTTTAAAGTTATTTGTTATATTATCAAGGGCAGTACAGTCAATTACTAAGCGTATTGAAAAGGATATAAAAAATTATGGACTTAATCCAACTAATTTTGCATTGCTTGAGCTACTATACAGTAAAGGCAATCAGCCTATAAAAAAATTGGAGACAAAATATTACCTGCAAGTAGTAGTATCACGTATGTAGTGGATAGGTTGGAAAAGAAGAGGTGAAAACCATGTCCTAAAGACCGCCGTGTCACGTATGCGTCAATTATTTTAGAAGATAGTGAATTAATGGATACTATTTTCCTTCAGCATAAAGAGGGGATTCGGCAAATATTTGGTAGTTTGGACTATATGGAGAAAAAATGATAATTGAACAGTTGAAAAAGTTAGGATATTACGCACAGGAATTGTGAGTTTTTGGAGATTATTTCTGTTTAGTAATATCCTAATTAAATATAAGTTAAATAAATAGGAGGAAAAATTAATAAATGGTAGTAAATTTATTGTAATACAAAATGAATAAATCATGTAATTGCAATTGATATAGTAGGAAAGATAGTTGTTATGTATAACGTATACATATCGTCCTTTTCATTATAAATCTTTCATAAAGCGGAGAGTGGGTATCAAGAATGGAATTACGTCATTTAGAGTATTTTATTCAAGTTTGTAATAATAATAGTTTTACTAAAGCTGCGGAAGTTCTAGGTATTTCACAGCCGACTTTAAGTCAACAAATACGTGTTTTAGAAGGTGAACTTGATACACCCTTGTTTCATCGAGTTGGAAGAGGGATCAAAATGACTGAAGCGGGTAAGCTGCTATTTGATAAAGGAAAATTTATCATGCAACAATTTGATGACGTTTATAATGAAATTTTTGAATTAAAGGGTGTAAAAAGAGGTGTGATTACTATAGGAGGTTTATTAGAGGATCTCACTTATTTAACACCTTATATTATGAAGTTTCAACAACATTATCCCAACATCGTAGTAAAAATTATAGAGTCCGAAGTTGCTGTAAATCAAATCGTTGACAAAAATATTGATTTAGGGATCACACGTAGTGCTCAAATTCCAGACACATTAACAAGCACCCTTTTGTATAGCGAAGAGCTCGTCCTTGTAATTCCAAAAAACCATCCTTTGAATGAAAAATCATTTGTTTCTTTTCGAGAATTAGCAGGGCTCAGTAGAATAATGGTTTCATGTAGTTGTCGGGAATCTATTAAGATATATTCTGAGAGTTTAGGGTTATCTTTATCTGAAGCAAACATAGAAACAAAATCTTCTATTTCTCTATTGAGCCTTGTATACAATGGACATGGGGTTGCCATAATACCTCTTTCACTGGTTGACTTTGTTAATAATGATAATTTGAGCATGGTTCGTATTACTGATCCGACACCAAGTCAGGATATTAATCTTATTCACTTTGATGATAAATTTTTAAGTTTTGCAGCACGTATCTTTATGCAGAAGTTAAATGAGCCTGAAAAAGTATCAGTATAATAGAAACAATAATGATTATAGTGTGAGAATTAAAAATGATACATAATTCTTGGGATAAGACCTATATTAAAGTCAAAGGGCAGTGGATTTATATGTGTGGTGTATCCGATTTAAATGGGAATACCATTGACTTTTACTTAAGGGAAAAAGGACAAACTTTGCAAGGAAAGAAGTCTGTCAAAAAACAAATCAAGTTAATCAATCAACTATTCGGTCTTATTGCATAGTAATAGATTTCGTTAGGGATATACTGCTATTTCGAATCTACATAGAGCCCATATTACCATTATGATCTTAATACCAATACTATTTGGATCCGTCTTCGGCTCCAAACCCTTATTGTAGAAAGAAAACCACCGGCATTATACCGGTGGTTTTGACTTAGAAAGCAAAGCAAGTACAACCAATACCCCATTTAGTTCCATCTTTTCCTATTACAGTATGAGTGTGTTGATGGAGAGGGTTACTGCAACTATGTAACTTGTGATCATGGGCATCGTGAGAAAGTATAGTGTGGGCTAGGTTAGCACCACCATAACCATAAACTCCCGTCGGTGCCCAATCAGGTGATGCTGGCGGCAGTTCAGGTGATAAATTTTTAAATTCATCATTTCCATAAACAACCTGCCCACCCATAATGGTGAGTAATGATTCAAGGTCTTTGATTTCTTCTTCTGGCACAGTAAAGTAGTCGGCAGACAATACAGCAATATCAGCAAACTGACCTACTGCAAGGGTTCCCTTTTTACCTTCATCACCAGAGAACCATGCACTTCCTTTTGAATATAATTCCAGGGCTACTTTTCTATCAAGTTTATTTTTTTCATCGTATATCGAAAGACCGCCAATGGTTTTTCCGGCAACCATCCAGTAAAGAGCAACCCAAGGATTATAGCTAGAAACCCTGGTTGCATCACTACCGGCACCAACAGGTATACCCAGGTCTAACATACGATAAATCGGAGGAGTACGCTTTGCAGCTTCCTTTCCGTATAAATCAACAAAGTATTCACCTTGAAAAGCCATGCGGTCTTGGATGGCAATACCGCCATTTAAAGCCTTAACACGTTCCATACTGCGATCTGAGATTGTTTCTGCATGGTCAAACCACCATCGTAGACCATTAAAAGGAATTTCTTTGTTGACTTCCTCAAATACATTTAAGAAACGTGTTATTGACTCGTCATAAGTTGCATGTAAACGAAATGGCCAACGGTTTTCTACCAATAGAGAAATTACTTTCTTTAAGTCAGCTTCCATCATCGTAGCTAGTTCGGGCCGTGGCATTTGAAATTTTTCAAAATCGGCTGCCGAGAATACTAACATTTCTCCGGCACCATTCATTTTATACTTATCATTTCCTTGACCTGGAGAAACAATTTTTGCCCATGAAGCAAAGTCTTCATATTCATGATTAGGATTTTGCGTAAATAGATTATAAGCAATACGCAAAGTTAATTGTTCCTTCTCGGCTAAATGTTCAACAACTTTGTAATCATCAGGATAATTTTGGAAACCGCCACCTGCGTCAATGGCACTTGTAATACCTAATCTATTTAATTCGCGCATAAAATGGCGAGTTGAATTAATCTGGTCGTCAAAATTAAGTATTGGAGCTTTACCCAAACTTGAATAAAGAATAGAAGCGTTAGGATTCGCAATTAAAAGGCCCGTTGGATTACCTTGTTTATCCCGCTCAATTAAACAGCCTGGAGGGTCTGGAGTATCTTTTGTGTATCCCAGTGCACGCAGCCCAACACGATTTACAAGTGCTCTATCGTAAAGATGTAGCACAAAGACAGGTGTGTCTTCAGAAACAGCATTAATCTCTTCCAAAGTTGGCAGCCGTCTCTCTTTAAATTGAAATTCAGACCAACCTCCAACTACCCTTACCCACTGAGGAGCAGGTGTACGCCTTGCCTGTTCTTTGAGCATTTCGAGAGCAATGGCAAGTGAAGGGACACCTTCCCATCGTAATTCCATATTATAATGAAGACCGCCACGAATAACGTGTATATGAGAGTCATTCAGGCCTGGAATAGCTCTCTTTCTTTTAAGGTCTATTTTTTTTGTTTTTTCTGTGGCACTATCAAGAAGCTCATCTCCACCTACTGCAGTTATTAAACCATCAGTTATGGCGATAGCAGATACCTCAGGTTGAGAGGGATCAAGGGTAGTAATTTTTCCGTTATATAAGATCATATCCGGTAAATTCATGTTCACACCTCGTCTACTTCCTATTATTTTGTAACCATGGATGAAATAATTTACCGAAAATCGGCATAACTACCCATGATAGTAAGGACACTATACATACAGAAACAAAAAAGGCTGACATAATAGGATTCATATGTTTTATTATAGGTCCTATCACTTTAGGAACTAACATGCTAAGAGGCCATACACCCAGAAGGGTAACAATAGACATTTTCCATTTTGGCGGTGGAACTGGCGTTTTCGGAGTAACAAACCAATAAGCCAAACTGCTTTCAGTTTTGTAAGTTGGATTAGTAGCTTGAAATTGTTCTGCCGTTTTTAACAAATCTCGACGAACATCTGATTCTTGCCAAGCACGTAGATGCTCATACGTATCAAAACGAAAAATAACAGTATACTCCCTGGATTCGTTATTGGGGACTATTAGATTTACGCCTAAATGCCCTGGGAATTTAGTAGCAGCAGCTTCGATTTCATGTCTCCATGTTTCAAACTGTTTTTCGCTACCTTCTTGAATTTCCCATGTAACAATCGTTGTTACTGGATCGCCAGCATCCATCGTGTTCCCTGTATGAGTCTCTCCGACAGCTACTCCTTCTTGTTTCATATTTTCCTGCTTGGAAGCGCGCCATGCACCATAGTATATGCGTATTCTACGCCTTGACCATAAGCACCAGTGTGTTCCTTTACAATTTCCATTACAGCATCATAAGTGTCTTTGCGTGCCCAGTCGCGTTGGTATTCAAGTAAAACTTGAATCGCTGTCACTGGAATTGCACCAGCTTGTTCTACACGACGCATAGCAGCGTTATGCGCTGTCAAACTAGTACCACCTGAAGCATCATCAACTGCATAAACCTCATATCCAGCTTTAATTGCTTCAAGCACAGGGAATGCAAGGCAAACTTCAGTCCAAAGTGCTGCAAATATTAATTTCTTTCTACCTGTTGCTTTAACTGCCTCAACAAATTTTAGATCTTCCCAAGAGTTCATTGAACTACGTTCTATAATTTCATGGTTTGGGAATATGTCAAGAATTTGTGGCCAAAAATAACCAGAAAAGCTGCGTGTTTCAACTGTAGTAAGAATAGTAGGTACGTTAAAAGTTTTTGCTGATTTAGCAAGCAGCATAACGTTATTAATTAATGTTTGTCTATCAATACTTGCAACACCAAAAGTCATTTGAGGCTGAAAATCAATCAAGATTAAGGCGCTGTTCTCCGGGTTTAACAATTCTAAATTACTCATAATAAAACGCTCCTTTTTTATTATTTAAGATTAAATTTTGAAAGTAATGTATCTTCTGTCAATATAAGCTGTAATCGTAAAAATAAAAGCTTTACTATACTTTTTAATTTAAAAGAGAGTGCTGATTTAATCAGCACTAAATTTATACTATCCATTTTTTTGAAAGTGATTTAAAGCTATTTCTTTGAAATACATTTATGCATTTTGTTTACTAAGATCTCGCTGAGCTCCCATATAGCTTCCAATTATATTTTGATAGCCTGGAAGATTACTAGCAAGCAAATTGCCAAAACCTTCGACATCGTTGCGCCAATCGCGTTGTAATTCGCAAGCTACGCTAAACCAGTTCATAAGTTGCACGCCATTATGTGCCATACGAGTATTGGCAGCATCTGCAACTTGTTTACTGAAAGTTCCTGAAGCATCAGTAACAGCAAATACTTCATATCCAGCTTTTATAGCGGAAAGTGCCGGGAAAGCAACACAAACGTCCGTAACTACGCCCGCGATGATAAGTTGTTTTTTTCCAGTTTCTTCGATTGCTTTTACAAAATCATCATTATCCCATGCGTTAATTTGTCCAGGTCGAGCTATTTTTTGTGAGTGAGGAAAGAGATCAACCAATTCTTGCATTAAAGGTCCGTTAGGTCCGTTTTCAAAGCTTGTTGTTAAAATAACTGGTAAATCAAAAAACTTAGCAGTGTGAGCAAGAGCTAAAACATTGTTCTTGAATTCATCAACACCATAGTCACGTACTAGCCCGGACATAAGACCAGTTTGATGATCTACTAAAAGAACGACAGCATCATCTTTGTTAATACGAGAATAGAGATCAGCCATTATGTATTCCTCCTAAAAATTAAGTAATCGAAGAAAGTTTAAATAGTCGAATATTATCATGATTTTCTTCGTTTGTTACGATTAGTTTGTAACTAAGCTGAACGATAATATTAGTTATAACAGCATTCACAGAATATGAAGCGCTATACAAATTTATAGTATTTGAAAACCGATTCATTAATCAATTCTAAATTATCTATAATTCGGATAGATGGTGACTATAGTTATTTTCACCATAAAATTGATTGGT
The DNA here is from genome assembly GCF_038005725.1 of Bacillus sp. FSL R12-0074. Classification (NCBI taxonomy): domain Bacteria; kingdom Bacillati; phylum Bacillota; class Bacilli; order Caryophanales; family Bacillaceae; genus Bacillus; species Bacillus sp. FSL R12-0074. The sequence continues at coordinate 3,075,413 of NZ_JBBOTR010000001.1, read as the reverse complement.
TTTACCTATACATTCTATAGATAGAACAGTATTGATAGTCACCTATTTTTGTTACTAGAATTGAATATGAGGAATATTCAGCAATTATTTTGTGATGAAAAAGTTATTAGAGGGGGAATTGTTCCATAAACAGAGAATGAATTCATTGGAACAATAGAGTTTCATGCTTAGAGTTAACAACATAAACACGCATAAATAGGTTACGAGATTCATCCGGATTATTGAAGAAAAGGATATATATTAAAATATTTTTTGGAGGTAGAAGAATGGCGAAAATTACTGTAGGAACCGAAAATCAAGCACCAATTGAGATATATTATGAGGATCATGGCATAGGAAAACCAGTTGTACTAATTCATGGTTGGCCGTTAAGTGGTCGATCTTGGGAATACCAAGTTCCCGCTCTTGTTGAGGCTGGATACAGAGTTATAACATATGATCGTCGAGGCTTTGGAAAATCATCTCAGCCGTGGGAAGGGTATGAATATGATACCTTTACTTCTGATTTACATCAACTATTAGAACATTTAGAGCTTCAAAATGTCACACTTGTTGGTTTTTCTATGGGTGGAGGCGAGGTAGCTCGGTATATTGGAAAATATGGAACCAATAGAGTAGAGAAGGCTGTATTTGCAGGAGCTGTACCACCATTCCTTTACAAGTCAGCAGATCATCCTGAGGGTGTATTAGATGATGTAGCAATTCAAGGATTTGAAAATGGAGTAAAAAGTGATCGGCTAGCATTCCTTGATGAGTTTACGAAAGGATTTTTTGCTGCTGGAGATCGAACTGACTTAGTTAGTGAACCATTTCGACTTTACAATAGGGATATCGCTGCGGGTGCATCACCTAAAGGAACACTAGATTGTATCGCTGCTTTCAGCAAAACTGACTTCAGAGGCGATTTAGCCAAGGTTAATATACCTACCCTTGTTATTCATGGTGATTCAGATGCAACTGTACCATTTGAATATAGTGGGAAATTAACACATGAAGCAATTCCTAATTCTAAAGTAGCGTTAATAAAGGGTGGTCCACATGGGCTAAATGCAACGCATGCCAAAGAATTTAATGAAGCACTCCTATTATTTTTAAAGGACTGATTACAACTATATAATTGTTAACCGATAAATTATAAACAAGTAAAAATAAAGCTTTATAAAAGATGCTCTTGGATAAATCCAGGAGTATCTTTTTAAATTAGGAGTAGTGCACAACGGTAATCTTCCATTATGAAATTTCTATTCATTTTTAAATGGTGATATTGAGATGTTAGGTTGATATATACTCATTAGTTTCGAATTGAATATTCTTCTTAACAGCAAAAATTTATTGATTAGAGTTTTTTTAGGTCACTTAGATGTATTGCTATATTACTATCAAGATAATATTTTGAATAATCCTCAAAATAAAGAAATGCACATTTTCTTCTTTTGGGTAGTGAAGTTTCTTAAGTTGAGTGGGGGCCTTTATATCCTAATCCAAAAGTGTAGGCTTACAGCCTACAAATAATCATCTCCCTCTAAAAATTGTCGTTTTACACCTTCACATTTTTGAGGAAGAAATATTTTGTCAGAAAACAATAAAATTTTATTAATTTTTATAATTAGTTGAATTTTTATAGAAATAATTCTCTTAATATATTAAAATAACATCGTATTATGTCAGATTTTAATTAGGGGAGAGAAATTTTATGTTGAAAAAAATTATTCCAGTTGCTTTAGCACTAAGTACAGTTACTTTTACTAGTGTATTTGCTGCGCCTTCAGCCCAAGCAAGTACAGAACCAAACCGCTACATAGATGTGCAAATGCTCGGTATTAACGATTTTCATGGGCAACTAGACACTGTAAAAAAAATTAACAATAAAGATGCAGGGGGAATTGAGTACTTAGGAGCTTATTTACGTGATCGTGAAAAACAAAATCCGAATACATTAAAGGTACATGCTGGCGATGTTGTTGGAGCAAGTACTCCTGTTTCAGCATTATTACAAGACGAACCTACGATTGAATTTCTAAATGATTTGAAATTCGATGTTGGAACTATAGGAAATCATGAATTTGATGAAGGTGTTGCAGAAATGAACCGCCTTATTTATGGTGGGTACCATGAGAAAACAGGGAATTTTAAAGGAGCAAAATTCCCATATGTTGCCGCAAATTTCTATAATAAATCCACTGGTCGTTTATTTTTACCACCATTCACTATAAAAAAGGTACAAGGAGTTCCTGTTGGATTTATCGGAGTCGTAACAACGGATGTTCCTAACCTTGTTATGCCTACTATGCTAAAGAATGTGGAAATTACAGATGAAGTTGAAGCTATTAACAAATCCGTAAAGCAATTAAAAAAACTAGGCGTTAAATCTATCGTTGTTCTTGCACATAACGGAGGTACAACAGATGGGAACGGCGTAACAAATGGTGATATCGTCCGATTAGCAAATGAGACTGATCCAGAAGTCGATGTTATTTTTGGTGGGCATAGCCACACTTATGTAAATGGAACTGTTAATAATAAACTTGTCGTACAAGCAAATTCGTATGGTATGGCTTTTGCTGATGTTGATGTAAAGATTGATCGTAAGACACAAGATATTGTTGAGAAAAAAGCAGAAATTGTTACAACTTACCATGAAGGTATGGAGCCTGATAAAAAAATAAAGAAGAAGATGGAGAAATATCAAGCAAAAATCGCACCTCTTGTTAATGAAGTTGTAGGTAAGTCTATTGCTCCACTAGATCGCAAACTAAATACGGCTGGTGAATCTACTCTTGGAAATTTAGTTGCTGATGCCCAGCGTACAACAATGCAATCTCAAATTGCACTTATGAATCCTGGTGGTATTCGTAATGACTTAGATGCTGGTGATATTACATGGGGAGAGATATATGGTATTCAACCATTCGGAAATCAATTAATAAAAGTAAATTTAACAGGTCAGGACATTCGTGATATTTTAAATCAACAATGGCAAAAAGACATAACAAGAATGCTTCAAATTTCAGGGATCCAATACACTTGGGATGCGAACAAGCCTAATGGAGAAAAAGTAACAAGTATTAGCTTAACAAATGGAGAAGAAATTATTCCTTCTAAAACTTACAGCGTCGTTGCGAACGCATTTTTAGCTTCAGGAGGAGATGGATTTGTGTCCTTTAAAAACGGGAAAGATGCTGAAACAGGACCAACTGATTTTGAAGCATTAGTAGATTATATAAAACAAGCAACAGAACCAATTCAACCTATTATTGATGGAAGAATTCAAAGAATAAATTAGTTTTTTATTAATCTTAAAAACAACTAGATTACCTGTGCGCTATACTTTTTAGTGTGCAGGTAATCTATTTTTTGTGGATTTGAAATAGCGTCTTACCGTGGCCAGTGGATATACCGTCTAGATGCAGAGTGCCGAAAACAATGAAGTAAACAAAAGTCGATATCTTAAACGTACAGGGAGTCCTTTTTTGAAAAAACAGGACATAGCGAACATCAAACAGGCTTAACGATGGATGTTTCTTCAAAAAGTGCAAATAATGAACTAGAGCTATCGTTTGCTAAGACTAAGGAAGGGAAATGGCTGAAAGAAAATGCGCATCGTGCGGGATTTATCATTCGTTATCCGAGGGAAAAAGAAAATATAACTGTTTATGCGTATGAACCTTGGCACATTCGCTATGTAGGGGATGTTGCTGAAAAAATATACAAGGAAAAACTAACTTTAGAAGAATATATGAATAAGAGAAAATAAAGCTGAAGTAGATTAACATATTTTTGTTTATAAAACAGTACGATACTTTATTTTACTAACTTGAACAACTGCCTATCTGAAAATTTGTTAGGCAGTCTTTTTTATTTTTGGGTACAAAGTGAAACGATTTTATTATCTTCACACATATGGGAAATATAAGATGTAAATACATCCCAAACACCAATTAATGTCCCTCGTTATTAGCGATAGGATAGCTACTTAAGGACAAAAAAGAATTCGCCAACTTTTTTGCAAAATGTAATGGGGGCTCTACCGATTGGATATGAATGTACATAATTAAGGGATTCATGTACAGCCAGTGATTATGTAAAGCACTAACAATAATTCCTTGTTGCACAATGGAACTCATAAATGCAGGAATCTCTTCTTGTAGAACAGCGATTTCGCCTAAATTTAATGCATCACCATTTTGATCCAACGATTCAAAACTTACTCCGGCGGGTACTACATAGGTACTTGGTTTTCCTTGTACAAGCACTCTAAAATCGCGGTGAAAAGACACCGAACAACCAACATGACTTATTTTACTTTTCCCTTTAAGTATTGTAGCAAATTGTTCACAAATGAAATTAAAGTTGTGCATAAATTCAATTCCTTTCTCGTACAAAATTATGTAATTAGAGATTCGATTAGGGGAAATTGCTGTCTCTCTTAAAGAAGGGAAACACAGATAAACAATCTTTCTTGAAAAAGATTAATGTATCCGATTTATTAAATTTATGATTCATGATAGTCCGTTCGAGATATTGTTATAAAAAATAGATAAAGTATGCAATTATACGCTTTTAGTTTATGTAGGTTAGATAAATATGTGTCTAAATTTGAATGATAAAACTAGAAAAACAACGTTGAGAAAATAACCAATAATATTTTATTTTCTATAAAAAAGCACTACTAAATAGTATTCTTTTTCGAAATAAGTCTTTCTTATATAAGTATATTCCTAATATAAAAATATTTATTTAAATACATGACTTTTTTGAATACTAAAGAATGGGTTCTAAAATACTGTGCTTATTCACGAAGAATTCAGTTGTTTCTCCTTTTATCTATTTACATTTTTAAGTATAGAAAATAGTTCTTATGAATATAGAGGGAAATTTTTTAAGTTTTTCTTAAAAAGATTTTAATAACGGTTATTTTAACCAAAATTTTCATGAAAATACCTTCAAAAAGAACGTTAGTTCGTATATAATAAGAACAAACGTTCTTTTGTTGGGAGTGATAACCTTGTATGATTATTCTCTTTTACCGAATCGCATTATTTTATGTGTAGATCTTCGTAGCTTTTATGCAAGCGTATCATGCATTAAAAAAGGACTTGATCCACGATATACAAAATTGGCTGTCGTAGGAGATGTAAACCGTAGTGGATCAATCGTATTAGCGGCAACACCGCCATTAAAAGCGTTAGGAATTAAGAAAATGGCACGGTTGTACGAAATACCGAAGCGGCCAGATATTATTATTGTGAATCCGATTATGCATACGTATGTGAAATGTTCAAATTACATAACGGGCTTAGCTTTACAGTATGTTGCGCCGGAAGATTTTCATCAATATAGTATCGATGAGTTTTTCATGGATATGACTGCAAGTATTCATTTATTTGCGAGTAATCCGTGCGAATTCGCATTAAAGTTCAAGCGAGAAATATATGAACGTACACGGATCGAAAGTACGATTGGTATTGGTCCGAATTTATTATTGAGTAAAGTAGCGATGGATGTTGAGGCAAAAAAGAATAAAGATGGAATAGAACAGTGGACGTATGACGATATACCCGAGAAGTTATGGAGTATTAGACCGCTCAGTAAATTTTGGGGTATATCGTATAAAACTGAAATGAAATTGAATCGAAAAGGTATACATACAATTGGAGAATTAGCTCAGTATCCTTTGAAATATTTAAAGCAATCTTTCGGTGTAATAGGGGAAGAATTACATCTACATAGTAACGGGATTGATTTTAGCAGAATAGCAGAGAAATACGTTCCAGCGACAACATCTATAGCGAAAAGCCAAATATTATTACGGGATTATTCGATAGAAGAGTTCATAGTTATTTTATTAGAGCATATAGAAGAAGTTTGTTACAGATTGAGACGAGAAAAGAAATACGCGCAAACGATTCATTTTTCAGTTGGGTATAGTAGGGAATACGGAGGAGGAATAAAAAAAGCACATACGTTAAACAGAGCAACAAATTTAACGATGGATATTTACAACGTTTGTACATATTTTTTATACGAACGGCATACAGGAGAGCCGATTCGCTCGATAAGTCTTTCCTTAACAAATTTAATACATGAAGGAGAAGAGCAAATTTCGCTTTTCGATAACATTATACAAAGAGAAAAAGAAATGAGATTAACGAAGGTTATGGACGAAATTCGAACACGATTTGGTAAGAACAGTATTTTACGTGGGATTTCTTACACAAGCGTCGCAACACATCGCTATCAAGCTAAGCTTATGCAAAGTCAATTTTAGGCGAGATTGTTTCTTTTTTCTAAAGGGCAAGTGTGGGTGATTGAAAGATTTGCATACGAAATAAACCCTAACGGGTTTCACTTTTTTGAATTAAGCGGCTTGATTATCAGGCATGGTACAATTGTAAACGACACCTAATATATCAAAGACCGTTTTTTTCTCATATCGATGAGATTTCCGCCCGTTTTGCTGTAGGAGATTGAACAGGCGAAGTAACACCTTTGATAGCTCTTGAGTGTTTTTTTGTATAGTTTGGAATAGAAGAAGAAAATAGTCTTTAATCATATATATGGCTTTATACTCACTAAGCTCTCGTTTTTTCTTCATGAGGAGCAATTGGCGCATTTGAAACATGATAGAAGAACAGAGTAGAATGGCAATCAACTGACCATATAAATGGCACTCCAATCGTTCTGGTTTTATCTTTTTACAATGATGAATTTGAAAGAATGACTTCCACGTTTTAAATAAAATTTCGATTTGCCAACGCAAAGAATACCAGTCATGTACCTGTCCCATCGGGACAATATCTGTAGGGGTGTTTGTCATATATACATTGATACCACTGAGTCGTTTACTACGAGGAGAATACTTCATTCCTTTCTTTTTTTCTCTTACAGCTTGATCTTGTAATCGTTTTTGTTGCTGTTGTTTTGTTAATCGATGAACAATTACACGAGCTGGCACTTTATCAATCATTCCTACATAAGCATCAGCTATTTCACATGTTTGTCCTGGTTGAAGGGAGTTCATTAACGTCTCCATATCTATCTGTATATACTCTGTACCTTTCTTAATTCTTCCATCTTGAAAATAATCAGGGTTAGGATTTTTTTGATAAATACGTGTATTTGACTTGATACGAGAGATATAGTAGGCCTCGTTATCTTGTATATATTGAAGGTCTTTTAAATGAAAATAACCTAAATCTCGGATACATAAATCATTCGCTGTCACAGTTGGGGCACACAGAGAGCCGTAAGTGCGATCATGTTGTTTACCTGGACCTGTATGAATATGTAGGAACTGTCCACTTAACAAATCATACTCAAGTTGAATTTTTATCCCAGCTGTATGGCTGCATCCTCCTGCACCTGGATAAACCGATGAAAATACATCCGGGAGTTGAAATGCAGTTGAATCTAAAATACGAATACGCTTGAAAACAGAAGTATATGGAGAAGAAATCGGCATAGATGAGATCAGTTTTTGGTTTAGTAGTTCAGCTAGTATGTGTTGTAAAAGTTGGACGGCCGCCTTATTAAATCGTTGATTCAGTCCTTCAGGACTGATAAGCACTGCTGTTGATGCTTCTAAACAGCTAGATAACTGAGTTAAAGAAGTCATAGCTACATTTTGGCTCACCCATACACATAAAGCGACTAAATCTTTTGCTTGGTACTTACTGGTTCGTTGTACAAAACCAACATCTCTAGCAAGATCCCGTAAGGTATTTGGAGATAAAAAACTTTGAATCTCTTGAGCAAATAGTTGTAATTCGTCAGACACAGAAACAGACATAAAAAACGCCATCCTTTCCTATGATTCTACAGAAAGAATAGCGTATTTTTTCATTCTAGGGGGCATTTCTTTTTATTAGCTTGATAGCGATGGCGTCGCAACAGCAAGATACAGAAACACATTATTAGGAGGGCACAAATCGTGAGAAATGCTAATATGCCAAAAGGAAGAGGAATGGTATTAACAATAGTATAATATATGAGTAGAGATAACGTATACAATGATAGTTGATTCTATTTTTTTGTCTCTTTGTAGAAGCTATAATAATAGTAAAAAGAGATAGTATTTATAGTATAGATAGATTGAACAGTTGGAGGTGGAAAAATGTTTAAAGTACAGAGTATTATTACATCATTTGGGGAAGAACGTTGGATGGTTTTACATAACAATGGTGAACCTGTTATCCCAGTCATGAAATTTATAAAACATAAGGATTCTTTAGGAAAAGCACCTAATACGCTTAAAACGTACTGTTATCATTTGAAAATATTCTGGTGTTTTCTAAACGAAAAGAATAAAGATTACAAAGAAGTGGATTTAAGTTTATTAACAGAATTCATTCATTGGTTAAGAAAGCCAACAGATGATATAAATACTATCTATTTAAATGATACAAAGAAGTTAGCGTACACCAAAAGAACTGAATCTTCCGTTAATTTAATTGCTAATTGTGTTATCGAATTTTTAGATTATCAATGGCGTAGTGGTCAAATCTTTTTTAACGTAAAATCCAAAGTTACAAAAGAAATCCATAATACAAGGCGTAAGTATCGTAAATTTTTAGATCACATAACACATACCTCAACAACAAAAATTAATATATTAAAACTTAAGGAACCTAAAAGAAAAATAAAAACAATTACTACTAAACAGGCAGAATTAATTCATATAGCATGTAACAACATAAGAGACGAGTTAATGATTCGTATTTTATATGAAGGAGGATTAAGAGCTTCTGAGCTATTAAGTTTATGGATAGAGGACTTCAATATCAATGATGGTAGTATCACTGTTAGAGAATCCAAAACACAAGCTGGAGAAAAAAGAAAAGTATATGTATCAAATGAAACAATGAATTTATTTCAAGATTATATTATTGATTATCATACTAATGATGTAGATTCTAACCATGTGTTTATTAATTTAAAAGGAAAAAATAAAGGGAAACCGATGCAATATTGGGCTTTGCAAGCTGTTATACGAATATTGTCTAAAAAAACGAAGATAGACTTTACCGCTCATACACTTAGACATACATGCGCAACACACCTTTATGATTTAGGTATGGATGCTGGTATCATTCAAAAATTATTAGGACATGCCCAGGTACAAACTACTTTAAACATGTATATTCATCCATCAGAAGAAACTATAAGAAAGCACTGGGATGAAGCCCAGCAGCATAGGAGAATGAGAAAATGAGTATAGTATCTATTAATTCCAATAAAATACAACGTAAAGCTATGAGTGAACTTAAAGGTTATTGGGCTCTAGATGAATGGACTGTTGAAGCGTTTCCTATACCAGATAGAAGGGGGAAAATTAAAGACAATATAAAATCTGTTGATTTCAGTAAAATTAGTAACGAATTTATTAAACTGGAGATAAAGTACTACTCTTTTTATTCTTTAACCAATGAAATTTGGCATTTATCCAGCTTTATCTACATGCATTTTAGTAAAATGTACTTTCTTTCAAAATTTTTAATCGAAAAATTCCCTCAAGTCACATCGATAATTGATATTCCTTACACTACATTATTAGATGAGTACAAATTATATCTAGCTGAAAATAATAAGCCGTTAAAACAATCCCATCATCGTGGAGGAGAATTTATTTCACCTTATCTTGGAGTATGTAAAAGTTTATACGATTTTTTCTCTAATTATTATGACGAACGACCTGAACATCAAAAAGATAAATGGAATGTAAAAAGATTAGGGATTCCATATAATATGTCTCGAAGAGACAGATTTCTTAATTTCACCAGTATAAAATTTCCCTTTCGGGAATTAGTTAAAAAATATGTATATCAAACATTACTTGTCCATCAACAAATTACCTTTGCGACAGCCCAAAATATTTTAAAGAAAATGTATTTGTTTTTTGATTTCATTGTAGAAACCCATCCAAAGTGGATAGATTTACAGAATCTTCAAAGGCAGGATATTGAAGATTTTTTATTCTATGTCAGAAATCGTAAGATGGGAGGAAAGAGTTATACGAAAAATCGTGTTCCTAGTAATCGTCATGTGTTAGAGTGCCTTTCAAATGTAAGAAGAATAATTGAATATATGCAAAGTTTCGAATGGAAAGAAGCACCTAAAACTCCTCTTAACAGGCTAATATTTTCGGAAGATTTCCCACGAAGAGAAAAGAAAAACTATCATCAGCATGTTAAACATGTACCAGATTTTATATGGGAGCAAGTATTGGAAAATCTACACAATTTAGATTCTGAAATTGCACGATTAATAGTCATTATGGAAGCAACAGGATTTAGAGTTTCAGATGTGTGTCAGTTACAATTAAATTGTTTAGTATATAAGCAAGATGGTTGGTGGTTGGTAGGAGATCAACGAAAGGTAAATGTAAAAGAACATATTGTTCCCATTTCAGAAGAAATTGTAGAAATCGTTAAAATACAACAAGAATATATTAACAATCATGAAAAAAAGCATAATAACCTAAATCAATTTTTGTTCCCTGTTCTTACTGGGAAAAATAGGGGAATGGCTTTTTCACAAAAATCGGTTACCTATGCATTAAATCAACTAGGGGAAAAATATAAAATCCTTGATAAAAATGGAGAAATATTTCTGTTTAAGAACCATGCTTTTCGACATAGATATGGGGTTAATCTAATTAATAATGGCATGAATATTCTTCATGTACAAAAGTTAATGGCACATACTAGTCCTGAAATGACATTAACTTATGCGAAAATTTCAGATAACACTCTGCGTATGGAATGGAAAAAAGTTCAAAACTCAATACGTATCGATACAACTGGAGAATTAATACAAACTAGTCTCCCCGAGCAGGCAGAAGAAAACGGTTTGGAACTAGAATGGATTCGCCATAACATGGACTCTATTCGTTTAGATCATGGATTATGCATAAAAAGTCCTAAGGTTAGCTGTGAATTCTTAGATTATTCGTTAGAAACCCCTTGTATTAAAAATAATTGTAGAAGTTTTCATGTAGATACAACATTTTTAGATTACTATAATGTACAGATATCGAAGATGGAAGAGGATATTATAAAATATCAAACTAGCGGTCGTACTCGTTCTATTGAATTGATTAAACCAAAACTTAATAAGTATAAGGAAATTAGAGACTCATTGAAAAATGAAATTGGGATCTTCGGTATGCCGAAACATAAACGTGAATATATAGGAGAGGAAAGAAAAATTGATGGTTAACAAACATCCGAATACAACGGGGTTATTGAATCATGCTTCTAAAAAAAAGAAGAAAACACAATATCGAGTGAATGAAGTAATACAGTTAATGATTAAAGAAGGACAAAAAATCAATTTTAATTCAGTTTCAGAAAAAGCCCTTGTTTCTAAAGCATATTTATATAGAGAACCCTTAATCAGAAAAAGGATTGAAGATTTGCGTCAACAGCAAGAAGGAATACACGATTTAAAAAAGATAAAAAGAAATACATCTGATGCTTCAAAAGATGTAATTATAGAAACTTTAAAAAATAAAATAAAGCTACTAAGACAGAAAGTTAAGACACTAGAAGACGAAAATCATCAACTGAAATCTCAGATAAAGAAAGATTTAGGGAAACTTTATGAAAATTTATAAGTGAAAATCCGACTTAAAGCTTATGAGTCGGATTTTTTACTCAATAGCTTTAATTTATAATACAACTACTAAACTTTAATATATCCAACTTAATTAGGGATAGCACTACATCGCTATCAAGCTAAGAAAATACAACTTCAATTATAGTAGAGGTTGTTTCTTTTTTAAAAGGCTAAGTGTAGAGAATTTAAAAATTTGCATGCGAAATAAACCCTATCGGGTTTCATTTTTTGAATTAGGCCGCTTTATTAAATCGTTGATTCAATCCCTCAGGAATGATGAGCACTTCTGTTGATGCTTCTAAGCAACTAGATAATTGAGTTAAAGAAGTCGTAGTGACATTTTGGCTCATCCATACACATAAAGCAACTAAATCTTTTGCTTGGTACTTACTAGTTCGTTGTACAAAACCAACATTTTTAGAAAGATTTCGTAAGATATTTGGAGATAAAAGGTTTTGAATCTCTTGAGCAAATAGTTGTAATTCATCGGATACAGAAATAGACATACAAAAACGCCATTCTTTCCTATGATTCTACAGAAAGGATAACGTATTTTTTCATTTTAAGGAAATTTAGTTTTGTTAGCTTGATAGCGATGGGGTGGTACCCCTAATACCCCAGAAGGAAAAGAAAAGTATAATTCCTTTAACGTACAGGGCGTTCCATATATCATTGTAAAAGATCATGAAAATAACACTCAAAAATCAATTCTTGGATTCAGCACTCAATCATTAGAAGAGGCTATTTTATAATAATCATCACAAAAAAAGAAACGAACAAAAATGTTTGTTTCTTTTTTTTGGTGTTTAATGCTCAAGAAAACTTATAACCGCATAAGTATATAGAACGACTAGACCAAAGGCACATATTCCCATAATTATAATCGCTAGTGCGCTTTTCTCTTGTCTAAACCCTATAATTCCAAGAATAAATGCACTCCACATTGTTACCTTAACCATTGTAGAAAGGTTGGGAATTGAATATCCACTCAACCAGGTAGAGAAACTTACAATTACGGAAAAAGAGAACAAAGTTAGAACAATAGATAATATATTAATGTGCTTCCCATACTTCAGTTGCATTTCGCTATCCCCTTTTCTTTTCATTAGTGAATAATAGGTAGATGACTATTTTTTTATTTTATTCTAAATTTTCTTGAAAGTACACAACGAAAAGAAGAGGTTGTCCCAAAAGTTGCTGAATAGTTACTTTTGGGCAACCTCTTTTCTTTATTTTTTACTTTTCTCTAGTTTAGAGATACTTGCTTCTTTTTCAGGTAACGTATCAACAAAATCCTTTTGAGATTTTAATAGGTCAGATTGTTGTATCCAAGCCTTAAGATCATCTAAAGATTTACGGGCTTCTTTTACATCGCCAGTAATATCATTCATGTTCAACTTATTAAATGTAGCTAAAAATTCTTGTTGAATCTCACCTTGCAATGCATTGGCTTGCTTTGTTAATTCTTTATTTTCATCACTTTTTGCCTTTTGAGCATTATTCATAGCTTTCCCGATTTCATGTTTATCAAAAGCATCTTGCGCTTTCTTTAAATTTTCGGTTTGTTCTAACTTACTTCTAATCTTCTTATCATCCTTCAACTTCAAAGCCTCTTGATAATTCTTTATAGCTTCGCTATACTTTTTATCCTTAATGTTCTTATCAGCTTTTGATGTATAACCTTCAAAGGAATTACTACTACAAGCTGCCAGTAGCAAGATGAATGCTAGAATTAACCCATAAAACTTAACATTTTTCATAGAATCTATGCCTCCCCTTCTATACGCATATGCATATACTTATATTATTACAATTTCTGTAAAAAATGAAAGGAATACATATGTTATCAATTTGATAAATATTCTGTTGGAGGCATTATGTATCATTTATTATCTTTTTCGGTAGACTGAATATATTCAAAGAAATCCGGTGATTCTTCCATTGCTTCTTTTTTAAATTTTTCAAGTTCTTCACGTTCACGCGGAGACAATTTTTCTAGTAGGGGTACCACCCCATCACCATCAAGCTAAGAAAAGCAAATACTCCAAAACGAAAAAATGAGTATTTTGTTACAAGTTAGTACAAAATTTCGTTCTGGGGGTACTATAAAATTTTAGCTTGATGGGCATGTGGTAATACCCCATCACCATCAAGCTAAGAAAAGCAAATACCCCCAAAACGAAAAAATAAGCTTTTTATTACAAGTTAGCACAAAATCTCATTGTGGGTAGTTGTATTTTTTTACCTGATAGCAATGTGACGGTACCCCTGTAAGAAGTTCCATTACGGCCTTTTCAAACTCCTCAACGGTAATAGAATAGGCTAAAGATCATCCGTTTTTTCACGGACTTCCCTTATCATAGGAAATACAAAACTATCAAGGGCTTTAAAATAACGATGCTCTAAATGATGTTAGATTTTAGCCAATTCTATAATAGAGCTCCAAGTTTATAAGTTTAGTGTTTACAAAAATATGGATTAATTCAATTTTGAATTAAATCATATTTTTGTAAATGCCCCGTTGAAAGTTTACCTATACCGATATAAGGGTTTACATTTCTGAAAATTAAATCTATTATTAAGGGTGGAAAATTAAGTAAGAAGGATGTGGTTATGTGTCGAAGAAAATCATTCTATCAGGCTGGGAGCTAATTATTCATCTATTGTTGTCGTTTGTCGGTATACTAGCGGTTGGCTCTCTACCAATTCTATTCAAAGGGCTTTCAATAGATATTCCAGGGTATTTTAGTAGTATTTATAAAATTTGCGAGAAGATAATACTACATGCTTCATCTATGCGGTATGGTATGAAGATTAAAAAGGATTTGTTCCCACAAATATTTTTTCACTATAAAGAGACGATGGTTATACTCTCAATTTCACTGATTGTTTCATTAATAGTGTCATTTATACTAGTACACGTAATCTTAAGGGTTAACGAAAAATGGCAGAATAGGATTAAAGAATTCATGTTATTTCTTCAATCTTTACCTGACATATTGTTTATTGTTGGTTCCCAATTGTTGGTGGTATGGATATTCCAGAAAACTGGTGTTATGGCAGCACAAGTAGCAGGAATTGGAGACCAGAAGGTGCGACTCTTACCGATTATCTGTTTTTGTATACCTACCGTTATCATGTTTGTTAAGTTCTTACTTCTAAGATTTGAGGATGAGTTGAGAAAGGATTATGTGTTGTTCGCTGCTTCAAAGGGTATGGATCGTCTTCATATTTTAAACCACCATGTACTAAGAAACGTTCTATTAAGTACTTTGTTCTTTGTAAAAGCTAATATATGGTTTATGCTCTCTAACTTATACATAATAGAATCGATTTTCAATACTCTCGGATTCTTTGTTTTTATTAAAGAATACCAAAGTGTTGAGGTATTCACGGTTGGATTAATATTAATTTACTTACCTATATTCTTATTTTTTAAATGTTTCCATTGGTTGGTACCTACTGCGATGAAGGAGAAAATATAATATGTGGAATTATTTAAAACGTGATAAACGGTTCTGGTTAGGTGGTTTATTTTTAACAATATTAATGGTCCTAAGTATAGGAAATACTGTTTTTAATGACGGAAATATACATAAAGTAATCCTTCAATATGATAAAACTGGTTATCCTGAAGTGCCTCCATTTCCACCTTCAATGCAATTTTTATTTGGTACCGACAGAGCGGGGTACGACTTACTCAATCTGATAATTGAAGGGGCAAAATGGACTATTGGGTTTGCAATCGTAGTAGCCATATTACGCATGGTGTTAGGCATTATAATCGGTTTTTTACTTGGTGCATATGTTAAAAGAGGGTTTAAAAAAATTGAAGCATTTTTTGATAGTTTTACAATCGTACCAATGGTTATGATTTGTTATTTCATATTATCAGAAGTACTTATTTATGCTAATGGGACGATACCGGCTCCATTTTACCAAAGACTTCTATTCCAATTGGCTGTGATTGTTCTTTTAAGTGTTCCCACTCTATCATTATATGTTGCAAATGAAGTAAGGAAATTGCAAACTGAAGAGTTTGTTGAAGCTGCAAAGATACTCGGTGGCGGAAAATTATACATTGTTGTTAAGCACATTCTTCCTCACCTGGTTCCAACGTTTATAATAATGCTTATGCAACAATTCGTACAAACACTAACATTGTTGCTTCATTTAGGTTTAATAAATTTGTTTTTTGGTGGAACAGTTCTTTATGGTGATGAGGCTGATTCTGTAACACATGAGTGGACTGGTTTAATTGGGATGTACTATCCTTCTCTATCTGCTGATACTTGGATTCCAATGGTTCCGATAATCTTCTTTAGTTTGACTGTTCTAGCTGCGAATAAAATAACTGATAGTATTCAAGATTCTTTAGAAAGAAACAGAACTGCCAGTATCTCTGTTAAAAATACTAATAAGAGTGTTTTGCAGGTACCTGAAAATGAATTGTTTACATTCAAACATCAAGCATAAACACAGCTTTAATTCTCACTTACAGGGGGTATCATCATATCGCTACCAAGTTAATAAAAAGAAATGCCCCCTAAAATGAAAAAATACGCTATTCTTTCTGTAGAATCATAGGAAAGGATGGCGTTTTTTATGTCTGTTTCTGTGTCTGACGAACTATAACTATTTGCTCAAGAGATTCAAAGTTTTTTATCTCCAAATACCTTACGGGATCTTGCTAGAGATGTTGGTTTTGTACAACGGACCAGTAAGTATCAGGCAAAAGATTTAGTCGCTTTATGTGTATGGCTGAGCCAAAATATAGCTATGACTTCTTTAACTCAGTTATCTAGCTGTTTAGAAGCATCAACAGCAGTACTCATCAGTCCTGAGGGACTGAATCAACGATTTAATAAGGCGGCCGTCCAACTTTTACAACACCTACTAGCCGAACTACTAAGCAAAAAATTGGCCGCATCTATGCCGATTTCTTCTCCATACACTTCTGTTTTCAAGCGTATTCGTATTTTAGATTCAACTGCATTTCAACTCCCGGATGTATTTTCATCGGTTTATCCAGGTGCAGGAGGATGCAGCCATACAGCTGGGATAAAAATTCAACTTGAGTATGATTTGTTAAGTGGACAGTTCCTACATATTCATACAGGTCCAGGTAAACAACATGATCGCACTTACGGCTCTCTGTGTGCCCCAACTGTGACAGCGAATGATTTATGTATCCGAGATTTAGGTTATTTTCATTTAAAAGACCTTCAATATAGACAAGATAAAGAGGCCTACTATATCTCTCGTATCAAGTCGAATACACGTATTTATCAAAAAAATCCTAACCCTGATTATTTTCAAGATGGAAGAATTAAGAAAGGTACAGAGTATATACAGTTAGATATGGAGACGTTAATGAACTCCCTTCAACCAGGACAAACATGTGAAATAGCTGATGCTTATGTAGGAATGATTGATAAAGTGCCAGCCCGTGTAATTGTTCATCGATTAACAAAACAACAGCAACAAAAACGATTACAAGATCAAACTGTAAGAGAAAAAAAGAAAGGAATGAAGTATTCTCCTCGTAGTAAACGACTCAGTGGTATCAATGTATATATGACAAACACCCCTACAGATATTGTCCCGATGGGACAGGTACATGACTGGTATTCTTTGCGTTGGCAAATCGGCGTGTCCAGATAAGGACACATTATCTAGTTGGTGAAAGTCCAATCGGGAGAATAGACTCCACTCCCGTAGCCTGAGAGGCGCCATGAAGTGAAAGCGACACGGCGAAGCCCTCTGACATCACATGCAAAAGGCATGTGGGCAAATCTCCAGGTTGTAACGTACAGTGAACGTAGACGTAGCCTCGTTACACGCAATTCCGGTGGCTGAGACGGTCGATAACGTGCGAAAGCAGCAAGAACTGACCGAAACGAGTCTGGAACGGCAGTTCTCACCGGCGGGGTATCAGCGGCGACATGGAGAGAAAGATAATGTGGAAACTGGAGAAGCCCTCGACACCCGATGAAGAAACCTCATCGAGGAGACCGTCTCTATAACCGCGATCGGGAAGTGAGAACGGTAGGTGTCAGGGTGGCGGAACGGATCGTAGTACCAGAGATCTGCGTGCAGCAAAACGCGCGGGGAGGGAAGGGTCCGAACCTGTAAATATTTCGTACGACCAAAGGAGGCAAGGGTGCCATGATAAAAACACCTATTACTTTGCAGGAACTAAGGCGACGAATCTATCAAAAGGCGAAGTCTGAACCTACGCATCGGTTTTGGGGAATATTTTCCCACATTACCAAAATAACAACCCTTCATGAAGCATATCAGCAAGCGAGGAAAAACAACGGTGCCCCAGGCATCGACGGGAAAAGTTTCGCTGATATAGAGCTAGAGGGAGTTATGCCGTTTTTAAAGAATATCCAAGCAGAACTACAGGCTGGAACATATCAACCACAAGCTAATCGTAAAGTAGAAATCCCAAAAGAAAACGGAAAAATGCGGACACTACAAATCCCGTGTATACGGGACCGCGTGGTCCAAGGAGCGCTAAAACTCATATTGGAAGCCATCTTTGAAGCTGATTTCTGTTCAAATTCCTACGGATTCCGACCAAAACGCTCTCCACATCAAGCACTGGCAGAAGTGCGACGTAGCATATTGCGCCGGATGACTGTAGTAATCGATGTTGACCTGTCACGCTACTTTGATACAATTCGACACCACATACTTTTGGAGAAAATTGCAAAGCGTGTCCAAGATTCGCAAGTTATGCACCTTGTAAAACAGGTAATCAAGGTGACAGGAAAGATTGGTGTCCCGCAAGGGGGACCATTTTCTCCCCTAGCCGCAAACATCTACCTCAATGAAGTAGATTGGACATTTGATGCCATTCGACGTAAGACAACAGAAAACCATTACGAGGCTGTAAACTATCACCGTTTTGCTGATGATATAGTTATCACTGTAAGCGGACACTCTAGTAAACGTGGATGGGCTGAATTGGCATTGCGACGACTGTGGGAACAATTAAAGCCTTTGGGAGTTGAACTGAATCTGGAGAAAACCCGAGTGGTTAATGTTTTAAAAGGAGAATCCTTCGGATTCCTAGGATTTGATTTGAGGCGAGTACTTAATCGAAATAAGAGTAGATACTTTGTTCTTATTACCCCGAAGAAGAAAGCCTGTACGAAAGTGAAAGCAAAAATCCGAGAATTAATCAGAAACGCAGGCGCCAAGCCTGCACAAGATTTAGTAAAACAAATCAATACTGTACTGATTGGATGGGTGAATTACTTCCGGGTTGGGAATTCTAGTCGAGCTTTTAGTAAAGTACGAGACTATACAGAGATGAAAGTCCGTACGTTATTGACGAGAAGGAAACGGCGACAAAAGCGTAGCATTGGATGGCAGAGATGGAGTAATGAATATCTCTATGGTGTACTAGGACTCTACTGGAACTGGAAAGTTCGTCCTCTCGAAAGCTCGGGAAGATATTGATAAAAGTGTCTGCCATCTGATAGGTCTCATAACCCTTTTGATGAAGTTTATGGGGTGAGCTGCTTGAGGGAAAACTTCACGAGCAGTTCTTATGGGGAGGGGCTGGAGACGGGTCATAACTGATACCGCGCCAGTTCTTTACCCGACAAATTTTATTTAAAACGTGGAAGTCATTCTTTCAAATTCATCATTGTAAAAAGATAAAACCAGAACGATTGGAATGCCATTTATATGGTCAATTGATTGCCATTCTACTCTGTTCTTCTATCATGTTTCAAATGCGCCAAGTGCTCTTCATAAAGAAAAAACGAGAGCTTAGTGAGTATAAAGCCATATATATGCTTAAAGACTATTTTCTTCTCCTATTCCAAACTATACAAAAAAACACCCAAGAGCTATCAAAGGTGTTACTTCGCCTGTTCAATCTCCTACAGCAAAACGGGCGGAAATCTCATCGATATGAGAAAAAAACGGTCTTTGATATATTAGGTGTCGTTTACAATTGTACCATGTCTGATAATCAAGCCGCTTAATTCAAAAAAGTGAAACCCGTTAGGGTTTCTTTCGTATGCAAATCTTTCAATCACCTACACTTGCTCTTTAGAAAAAGAAACAATCTCGCCTAAAATTGACTTTGCATAAGCTTAGCTTGATAGCGATGTGGTAATACCCCAATAGGGAGAATATTGTATTAGGGGGAGGGATTTGACGTGTGTTATTTATGAGAGGCTCATTGTACATATACATGTGTACAATGATTGGGACATTCATATTTCTAGAAAACTTGAAAAAATGTCTTGATAATATGGTCAAGTGGCAACCGTTTGCTAGTATGCCAGAGCAGTTCGTCTGTATTAAAGAAATGATACAGGAACAAACAAAAGTCCCGCGTCCAATTTTAACGCAAGATGCAAAAGAAAGGATTGAAAATAAGCTGTTAATTTCATATTTAGGTGAAGAAGAGGTTTTACTTACATATTATAAAGAGGGCTATCTATATAAAAATTACATAACAGTAGCTGATATAAATCCATTAAATAAGACGATTACTTGTACTGATGCTTTTCATAATCAAAGGATGTTTAAGTTTGGTGATGTAGTTGAAGTGAATTAGAGGGGAGGAATATCTCTTCCTAACTTAATTATATCATGTAAATCAAGTTCAAAATAGACTGTTTATTCTCATTTACTACTGCTACAATCAAGAACACATGCACAGTAAGGAGAGATGTTAAATGAGTTCTTTCGTTCTCGATTTTCAGGAAATAGAAAAAACGCAGCTTTCGCTCGTTGGCGGAAAAGGATTGAATTTAGGGGCATTATCAAACATTCAAGGTATACAAGTGCCAGAAGGTTTTTGTGTTACAACGGTAGGGTATGAAAAGGCCATCGAGCAAAATGACGAGCTTCAAACTTTGTTGCAGCAGCTAACAAAGTTGAAAATGGAAGAGCGAGCCCAAATTGGTGGAATTAGTAAGAAGATTAGAGAAGTCATTATGGCAGTAGAAATCCCTTCTGAAGTAGTGGAAGCGGTAGCTCATTATCTCTCACGTTTTGGAAATGAACATGCGTATGCCGTGCGTTCTAGTGCTACGGCTGAAGATTTACCATATGCCTCGTTTGCTGGTCAACAAGATACGTATTTAAATATTATCGGTAAAGAAGCGATTTTGCAGCATGTAAGAAAGTGCTGGGCTTCTTTATTTACAGAGCGAGCAGTTATGTACCGCATGCAAAATGATTTTGAACATAATCAAGTTTCTATATGTGTTGTCGTTCAAAAAATGGTTTTCCCTGAGGCTTCGGGAATTTTATTTACTGCTGATCCAGTTACTTCTAACCGAAAGGTAGTATCAATTGATGCCAGTTTTGGACTTGGTGAGGCGTTAGTATCAGGACTGGTCTCTGCCGATAATTATAAAGTAAAAGAAGGCGAAATTACTGGAAAGATGATAGCAACTAAAAAATTAGCTATTTATGCTTTAAAAGAGGGCGGAACGGAGACGAAACAGGTTGATCTGGCTCAGCAAAAAATTCAAACATTGTCTGAACAACAAATTTTACAACTAGCACAGATTGGAAGACAGATTGAAGCTTATTTTGGTTGTCCGCAAGATATTGAATGGTGTTTAGTGGATGATACATTTTATATTGTCCAAAGTCGCCCAATCACGACTTTATATCCAATACCAAAAGTAAATGATGGGGAAAATCATGTGTATGTATCGGTTGGTCACCAGCAAATGATGACCGATCCCTTGAAGCCATTAGGAATGTCTTTATTCCAGTTAACATCTTTTGGACAGAGGTTTCAAGCTGGAGGAAGGTTGTTTGTTGATGTCGCACAAAGATTGGCTTCGCCTACTAGTAGAGAACTTTTATTAAATATGATAGGGAATTCGGAACCGCTTATTAAAGATGCATTAACGACTGTAGTCGAGCGAGATGATTTTATTACATTGTTACCAGATGATGAAAAAGAAAAGAGTGTTGGTAAAAGTGGACCACCTGCAAGTTCGCAACCACAAGTCGAAAACAATCCAGCAATCGTTACGGATTTAATAAAGATGAATCAAGCATCAATCGAAGAGTTAAAACGAAACATGCAAACGAAATCAGGGGTGGATGTACTTGATTTTATTTTGGAAGATATGCAGCAATTAAAGAAAATATTATTTCATCCGCAAAGTATGGCTGTCATTATGGCAGGTATGGATGCTTCAACATGGATCAATGAAAAAATGGAGCAATGGCTAGGCGAAAAGAATGCAGCAGACACACTTTCTCAATCAGTACAAAACAATATTACGTCTGAAATGGGGCTAGCATTACTCGATGTTGCTGATGTGATTCGGCCATATCCAGAAGTTATTGCGTATTTACAACATGTAGAAAATGATAACTTTTTAGATGAATTAGTTCAATTTAAAGGCGGAGAAAAAGCTCGAGATGCCATTCTAACTTTTCTAAATAAATACGGAATGAGATGCAGCGGAGAAATCGACATTACGAAAACACGCTGGAGTGAAAAGCCAACTACAATTATCCCGATGATTTTAAATAATATAAGAGACTTTGAAGCGGGGGCGAGTAAGCGGAAGTTTGAAGAAGGACTGCAAGAAGCTTTGCAAAAAGAAGAAGAGTTAGTAGATCGATTACAGCACTTGCCGGATGGTAAACAAAAAGTAGAAGAAACGAAGCGAATGATTCGTAACATCCGCAATTGTATCGGTTATCGTGAATATCCAAAATACGGCATGATTAATCGTTATTTCATATATAAGAAGGCATTATTGAAAGAAGCTGAACAACTTGTGCAGAGCGGTGTCATTCATGTAGTCGATGATATATACTATCTAACTTTTGAAGAGCTTCACGAAGTTGTTCGCACGAATAAACTAGATTACGAGCTTATTCATAAACAAAAAAATGAGTACAAATTATATGAAAAGCTAACGCCTCCCCGCGTTATGACGTCTGATGGAGAAATCATTACAGGTAAATATAAACGAGAAAACCTCCCAGCAGATGCGATTGTAGGTTTGCCTGTTTCTTCAGGAGTGATTGAGGGGAGAGCACGCGTTATTTTAAACATGGAAGAAGCGAATTTAGAAGATGGAGATATATTAGTTACTGCCTTTACTGATCCTGGCTGGACACCGTTATTTGTGTCTATAAAAGGGTTAGTCACCGAAGTTGGTGGGCTCATGACACATGGAGCAGTTATTGCACGTGAATATGGATTACCAGCAGTCGTCGGGGTAGAGAATGCTACGAAATTAATAAAAGACGGACAACGAATTCGGGTACATGGAACAGAAGGCTATATTGAAGTGTTGTAATGAAATAAAAGATCATCCGCTATTATAGTGGATGATCTTTTATTATATAGCGGACTTATTTCTTTAAACCAGCCGCATAAAAAGGTCCATGAACTGCGATTGTTGATAAAATACGAGCAATTTCCTCGGGTGTTTCTTTTTGTCCATTATTTAACCATTGTTGAATGACACCTATATGAGCAGATGCCATATAAGAAGTTAAGTATTGGCTTGGGACAAGTAAATTCTCCTTATTAATGAGAGCACCATTCGTATCTTCAAATAGTGTTTTCCACATAAAGTCTTTCAATTTTGTTTGGAAAGATAAATCTCCTTTTGGGCTTAGTACAGCTTTCATAAAACCACTATTTTCATTTAGAAATTCAAGAATAGAAGCGATAAGTACAAACGGCATTGTTGGGGAAGGATTTGATCCAAGTTCAGCAATAACTTCCGGAAGTTTCTGTTTGGCAATGCTGGAAAACTCATGCATAATTTCTTCTTGGCATTTCGTCATTAAATCAAATTTATCTTGATAGTGCGCATAAAAAGTACCACGATTTATGTTTGCTTTCGTAGTAATATCTTTCACTGTAATGGCGTCAAAACCTTTTTCCTCAATTAACTCCACCAATGCATTTCGTATGGCAGTTTTCGTACGAATGACACGTAAATCTAAATTACTATCGCGCAAAGCATGTCCCTCCTTAATTTTAGCCAACACATTTCAAGGATGTGTCTTATAACCGACACATTCACGATTTTTGATTATTGTATAAGGTTCAACTCGAACATATAATTCAAATATAAATAAACAACACGTTGTTGGTTATTATAAATCAAATTAAAGGAGGAGAAAAGAAAATGTTTAAAAACAAACTTTTATTGTTATCTCCAGTTATTGCACTACTTGTTGTTTTTATTTTTTCATTAACATTATTTCCAACGGTTCAACCTAAGCCGAAAAACTTACCAATCGCAATTGTAAATGAGGATCAAGGAGTAGAAATTCCGAATCAACCGAAGATGAATATGGGGCAAACGATTGTTGATAATATGAAAAAGACATCAAAATCAGAGGAAGAACCTGCGGTAAAGTGGGTAGAAGTGCAAAATAAAGAAGCAGTTCAAAAAGGCTTAAATAATCAAGAATATTATGCAGCATTGGTTATTCCGAAAGACTTTAGCACAAAACAAGCATCATTACGAACACCACAGCCATCTTCGCCAGAGGTAGAAATATTCATCAATCAAGGAATGAATACAGCAGCATCAACTATGGCAGGACAAATGTTAAATGCGATCGTTGATAATATGAACAATACTGTTCGTACACAACTATTAGAAGGATTGAAAGCAAAAGGAGCTACATTAACAGCAGACCAAGTTTCAAATGTAATAACACCTATTGCAAAGAAAGTGACAAATGTGAATGAAATCGGCAAAAATAGTGCGAACGGTAACTCGCCAATGTCTTTATTCCAACCGTTATGGATTGCAAGTTTAGCGAGCGCAGCAATTATCTTTATTGCGATAAGTAAAATGCCAGTAGGTACAAGAAAAGAAAACTTCGTATTAAAACTAAAACAAATAATAACAGGGGCGATTGCTGCACTTGTAATTGGATTTGGGCTTACATGGATTGTGGATGGAATGGTAGGATTAAATATCCCGAATTTCACAAATACGGCTTTATTTTTATCAATTACTTCTTTTAGTTTCTTCTTAATGATATCGGCGGTACTTTCATTAGTTGGACTAAAGGGAATCGGTTTATTTGCTCTCTTACTATTCTTCGGTGCACCGTTATTATCATTAGCGCCTGAAATGTTGTCGCCATTTTACCAAGACTGGGTGTACGCATGGTTGCCAATGCGATTTATGATTGAAGGACTTAGAGAAATATTCTTCTTCGGAAAAGGGTTAAGCTGGAGTACACCTCTTACTGTGCTCGTTTGGATTGGTGCGGTAAGTATGATGATTATTTTAGCGACTGCTTTCAAACGTAGTGTAGTAAAGGAACAAAAAACTGAAGTAAATGCATAAAAATAAGTAAAGGAGAAACCGTTTCACTAGTAGTGAAGCGGTTTTTATGTTGAAATACAAGTAAGGGTACAAAATATATTGATATAATGAAAGGAAGTTAGTTATTTGTGAAACTAACTGTCACTTAGCTAGGCTTGAGATGAAGGGATCCTACTAAAAAATCTGTTGTACTATATAATTACTATCTCTGATATACTTTATTTTTGTTAGTTTTTCTGCATTTTCTACCATAAAACGTGAAATCATAGAGGGTGTTGCAAAGTTAACAAAACATAAACATGCAAAAATAAATGCATAAGAAATATAGTACTCGAGATTATCTTTAAAAAGTAAGGATTTCATAATAATGTTCTTTTAAGATGGTATAAACAAAATAGACTAGTTTAAAATTGAACGTATGAAAAAGGAATGAGGGGAAGGGCAAAATGAAGCAGATTTCAATTTTAATAGCGGATGATGAGGTGGAAATTGCTGAATTAATTGGGATATATTTAGAAAAAGAAGGTTATCATGTTGTGAAAGCTACTGATGGAGAAGAAGCTGTTCTTATTATTCAATCGCAACCAATTGATTTAGTTATTTTAGATATTATGATGCCAAAAATGGATGGTTATGAAGTAACACGACAAATTCGTGTGAAACATAATATGCCAATCATTTTTCTAAGCGCGAAAACATCTGATTTTGATAAGGTGACAGGTCTTGTACTAGGTGCGGATGATTATATGACAAAGCCTTTTGCACCAATTGAATTAGTTGCGCGTGTAAATGCACAATTACGTCGATTTCTTACGTTAAATCAACCGAAAGTAGAGGAGAATAAATCCGTTTTAGAAGTAGGCGGAGTGGTTATTAATCTTGAGCAACGAAAGCTAAATGTATACGGAGAACAAATTGAATTAACCCCAAAAGAGTTTGATATTTTATATTTATTAGTGAGCCATCCGAAAAAAGTGTACAGTGTGGAAAATATCCTTCAGCAAGTGTGGGCGGATGATTATTACGATGGTGGAAGTACAGTTGCGGTACATATTCGTACTTTACGAAAAAAAATTGGGGAGGATACAAGAAAGAATAAGTTAATAAAAACGGTATGGGGGGTAGGTTATACTTTCAATGGCTAACATGATGAGAAGTTTTCGTTTTAAAATGATTGCTTTGTTTGCACTAAGTATGGTGTTAGCAGCTGGTGTTACATATATACTTGTTAAAATAGTAGGTTTCTGTTTAAGAATGAGGTTTAGTCATGAAGATTATATACACATTTTACTTCTGGTCAGAGGAAATATTTATCTTTCTTTTATTTCCGTCGCCCTACTATCTACTTTGTTTTTTTTCTTTTTAACAAAACAATATTTAAAGTATTTTGATGAAATTTCTAATGGCATTCATCATCTGGCTAAAGGAGATTTTGCAAATAAGGTTTATATTTCATCAAATGATGAATTTGGCGATATTGCACGTGAAATTAATATAGCGAGTGAAAAATTAAAAGAGGCGGTTGAAAGAGGCGACTTCGCTGAAAGTAGTAAAGATCAGCTTGTTGTAAACTTAGCCCATGATTTAAGAACGCCATTGACATCTGTGCTTGGTTATTTAGATTTAATTCTCAAACAGGAGAATTTAACGAAGGAACAGATTGGATATTATTCTACAATTGCATTTGCAAAATCACAACGACTTGAAAGTTTAATTGATGAGTTGTTTGAAATCACACGAATGAATTATGGCGTACAAAAATTAGATAAAGAATCCATTAATATACGTGAATTACTCATTCAGCTAGATGAGGAATTATACCCTTTACTGGAAAAGAATCAATTAGAGGTGAGATCAAATATTGAACCTCATTTATTTATTAATGGTGATGGGAATTTGTTAGCTCGTGTATTTGAAAATCTTGTAACAAATGCGGTTCGATACGGAAATAAAGGACACTTTATTGATATGAATGGATATATTGAAGGTGGAGATGTTGTTGTACAGATTGTTAATTATGGAGAAAGCATTCCAGAAGAAGATTTGCCCTATCTTTTCGATATGTTTTATACAGGTGATAAAGCAAGAACAGTCCATAAAAACAGTACGGGCCTTGGATTATATATTGCTAGAAATATTATTGAGCAACATAATGGGAAGATTTCTGCTGAGAGTAATGTAATGAGAACAATATTTGAAGTGAGATTGCCAAAAGAAGAGAATTCAAGAATTTAATAAATATTTAATGTTACCCCACTTTTTATTTAATAAGTTTCTTCTATCCTATACATATGTTAGGTCAAGGAGGAGTTAGAAATAAAAAGTGGGGCTTTTTATATTGCGCACAGTATGCGCTGGATTTTATATAACACGAAGATTTTAAAAAGGATGAGTTTATATTTTGAAATCTAATTTATATATAATTCCCGAAAAACTAACTAACTACACAAAAAGAACTAATGGTTTCTAAATGTAAAATATAGAAAAAAGTGAGGATAATATGAAAAAAGTAAATAAAGTAATCATCGTTGGAGTGTTAACAATGGGTATAGGAGTTGGAGCCTATATGACGTTTGCTGGGGGATCTGAACCGGGTCTACCATATAAAGTATATCAAGTGACAGAAAAACAAATAGAGAATCATCAAAAATTTAGTGGCGAGGTTATTCCAAATGGTATAGAAACAATTTCATTCGATCAAACAAAAGGTACGTATGAATTATCTGTGAAAAAAGGTGATGAAGTAACAAAAGGACAGCTTCTTTTCAAATATAATGATCCTATTGCTAGACAAGGGGTAACGGAAGCAGAAATGCAAAAGAAAATTGCACAAAAAGAAGTAACCTTACAGCAAAAACAAATTGATGTAGCAAAGCAAAAATTAAAAAAAGATAAAAACGCTGGGCTTCCTGGGGAAGCAATACATGCATCAGAAACCGAAGTTCAACAATTAGAATCACAACTTGAAATGAAAAAGTTTGAGGTAGAAAAAGCTGATGAAATGATTAAAGCAGCAAAAGAGAAATTAAATACTCTTTCTGTAACAAGCCCGGCCGATGGTGTAATTGACGATATTGTGAAAATTGCAGATGAGAAATCCGGTATGAGCGGCATTACACTTCGTCACGCTGGCCCCTTTAAAGTAAAAGGTCAACTGTCTGAATATGAGCTTACTAATATGAAAGTTGGGCAAGAAGTAACGGTTTCATCAAAAGTGGTTGCCGGCAAGACTTGGACAGGAAAAGTAACAGAAATCGGCTCTACACCACTAATGAGTATGGATGAAAACAAAACAGTTTCTAATTATCCATTCACTGTCACATTAGATAATAGTGAAGGATTACAAAATGGTTTCCACGTATATGTAATGAGTAAATCTGGCGAAGCAACAGGCACAATCGTTCCAAAAACTAGCATCTTGAAAAAAGGAGATAAAACGGTTGTTTACGTAGTAAAAGACGGAAAAGCAAAAGAGCAAGTTGTTACGGTTGAATTTGAAACAGGTAGTGAAGCGAAAGCTTCAGGAGTGAAAAAAGGAGAGCAAATTATCTCTACACCTACTGTAAATCTAAAAGATGGTATGGAGGTTGTCGCTCAATGATTAACTTACAAGGAATCACAAAATCTTTCCAAAATGGTTCAGAATCCATTCAAATATTACACGGGATTGATGTAACGCTGAATCAAGGAGATTTTACTTCTATCATGGGACCGTCTGGTTCTGGTAAATCTACATTAATGAATATTATCGGTTGCTTAGATAAGCCCACGACGGGTACGTATGAATTAGCTGGTCAAAATATTTCAAACATGTCTGAAACAGAACTCGCACATGTTCGAAATAAAGAGATTGGATTCGTGTTCCAAAACTTCATGTTACTTCCAAGACTTACAGCGCTACAAAACGTTGAATTACCGCTTATTTATGCAGGAGCCGATAAAAAAGAAAGACGTGAGCGTTCGTTAGCGGCTTTAACAAAAGTCGGTTTAGCTGATCGCGCTACCCATCTTCCAAATGAATTGTCAGGTGGTCAAAAACAGCGTGTTGCAGTCGCACGCGCAATTGTAAATAACCCGAAATTTATTTTGGCAGATGAACCAACAGGTGCACTAGATACGAAAACAAGTGAACAAATTGTAAATCTATTTTACGAATTAAACAAACAGGGATCAACTATTATTATGATTACCCACGATCGTGAAATAGGGGAAGCCGCAGCACGTCGAATTGTCATTCGTGATGGAATCGTTGTTCAGGATTGGAGAGAATAAATTTGAATATAAATGAAAATATACGTATGGCTATAGCTTCTATCTTTACACATAAAATGCGATCCATTTTAACGATGCTGGGAATTATTGTTGGAATCAGTGCGATTATTACGATTCTCGCAATGGGTGATGGACAAACCGCAAAGATGCAAAAAGAGTTTGAAGAAAACAACCATATAGATGAAATTGATATAGAGTATAACAATCCGGATTTCCCACTAGAGAAAGCGAAAATTACACCAGATATGGTAAAGCAATTACAAGTGATACCAGGTGTAAAGGATGTGTATCCACAGGTATACATGTCCATAAAAGCATATACAGGGTCGCAAGATGTTGCTTTTAGTTTGGCTGTGGGAACAGGTAATTTTATGCAGGACCGTAAAATGAAAATTGTACATGGGCGTGAGTTAACAGAGGATGAACTAAAAAAACCAATCCCTGTAGTCATTCTCCATGAAGATTTATTTACAAAGCTATTTGGTACTTGGAAAGATGATTTATATATAGACATAAAAGGAAAACCATACAAGATTGTCGGAGCGTACAAAAATGAGGGTAGTTTTGCGCGGCCATTTAAAGTGTATGAAGGATATACATCGATTGACAATGCAATGTTGATTTCAGGAATCGAGGAATACGAATCAGTGAAAATTAAATTATCTTCTGCTAATGATCGTGAAGAAGTAGGGAAACAAGCTGTATCTGTATTAAATGAATTGAAATCACCGGAATTTGAGCATCCATTTACAGTAGTGGATACGGGAACATATAGGCAAGGGTTTGAAGAAAATGCTCAAATGATGAAAATGGTATTCGCTAGTATCGCTGGGATTTCTTTAATCGTAGGTGGTATTGGTGTAATGAATATCATGCTTGTATCTGTTACAGAGCGTACGCGTGAAATAGGTGTTCGAAAAGCACTTGGCGCAACGAGAAGGAAAATATTAATGCAATTTCTCATTGAAGCTTGTATTTTAACAGCATTGGGCGGAGTAATTGGTTTTGGGTTAGGTATTATCTTTGCTTGGGTAGCGGCAATCACTGGTGGATGGCCACTCGTTATTTCCGTAAATCTCGGTCTACTATCTGTTGGAATATCTATATTGATTGGTATTGTCTCTGGTATACTTCCAGCAAATAAAGCAGCTAAATTGGACCCAATTGATTGTCTTCGATATGAATAATAGTGTAGGTGAAAGGTAAGATGTTTTAAAAAAGAGTAAATACCCCTATGAGTATTCACTCTTTTTTTAATAAGGACTTTCATAAGGTAACCCAAAAGTTAAGTAATCTTAATTCTAATTTTATATAGATTTTTTGGCTATAGATATGAAGAAAAGAGAGGAATATAAAAATGAAAACAGTATTAGAAGCAAAAAATATTAAAAAAGTATATGACACAGGCGGAAATACATTTGAAGCGTTGAAAGGTATTAACTTACAAGTAATAGAAGGTGAATTCGTTGGAATTATGGGACCTTCTGGTTCAGGTAAGACGACTCTATTAAATGTTCTTTCTACAATCGATAATGTGACGAACGGTGAGATTTTAATTGATGGAGAAGATATCGTGAAGATGAATGATGATACGTTGGCATTATTCCGTCGCAATCATTTAGGTTTCATTTTCCAAGATTATAATTTATTAGATACGCTAACGGTGAAAGAGAATATTGCCCTCCCACTTGCGCTATCAAAAGTGGAAGCGAGCGAAATTGATCGACTCGTTTTGGAAATTGCGAAGAAGTTTGGGATTGAGCATATTTTAAATCAATTCCCATACCAAGTATCTGGGGGACAGAAGCAGCGCTGCGCAGCATCTCGTGCAATGATTACAAATCCAAGTATGATTTTTGGAGACGAGCCAACAGGAGCGCTTGATTCTAAGTCAGCAATAGATTTATTAGAAAGTATGAAGTCATTAAATGAACAGGATAACTCAACAATTTTAATGGTAACGCATGACGCGTTTGCGGCAAGTTACTGTAAACGAGTGGTTTTCATTAAAGATGGTGAGTTATGTAAAGAATTGCATCGCGGGGAATTAACACGTAAACAGTTCTTCCAACAAGTAGTTGACGTAATGTCCGTCATTTCCGGAGGTGCAATTGATGACGTTATTTGACATCGTTCAACGGAATATACGACGTAATTTTAAAGAGTATATAATCTATTTTGTGTCCCTAACTGCGAGTATAGTTATCTATTTTATGTTTGCATCACTTCGCTATAATACACAAATAAATGCAGCATTGACTAATAGTGTGGAGACTAAGAACCTTCTTCAATCTGCAAAAGTAGTTCTTATTGTTTTTATTGCCATATTTATTATTTACTCTACAAATTTCTTTATAAAGAAGCGTAAAAAAGAAGTAGGGTTATACTCTTTACTAGGTATAACTAAAAAACAAATCGGTACAATGTTATTTTGTGAAACCATAATAATGGGGAGCGTAGCTTTAGTAATGGGAGTACTAATTGGTAGTTGGAGTTCAAAGCTAGCTTTTGAAATACTAATGAGTTTAATGAAATTAAAGGTGCCCGTTCATTTTGAGTTTTCTATAAAGGCGCTGATAGACACATCCGTAGTTTTTTTAGCTATTTTATTATATACGGCTTGGAGAAACTCTCGCATAATTTATCAATTTTCTTTAATTGAGATGTTTCAAGCTGATCATCAAGGGGAAAGTATGCCAAAAGTATCTAGAATCATGGCATACATGAGCATTATTTTAATAGGATTAGGTTATTTGTCAGCCTTTTTTATTCGTGAAATCATAAAAATTGTGCAGACCCCTACGGATAAGCAACCTATGTATATTCCGGCTATTATTTTGATTGCAATTGTTCTTGGGACATATTTATTATTCACGTCTTATACAGTTGTTATATTAAAGAAAATGAGAAGTAAAAGGACAATGTTTTATAATGGTATGAGCATACTGAACATTTCACAGTCATTATATCGAGTAAAAGGAAATGCAAGGTTACTTGCGACAATTGCTATATTAAGTGCCGTAGCTTTAACAGCAATTGGGACTGTTACATCGGCATATTTTTATGGAGAAGCTGAAGCAAAAAACAAGGCACCGTACAGTTTTTCATATGAAAAACAAGAGGATGCAATTGAAAAGGGCATACAGGGTGTTTTCGAAGAGAACAAGAAAAAAAATTCAATTATCCGTGATTTTGAAGTTGAAATGGTAACAGTTAAGGGAGGGCCTTTTGAGGAAGAAGGAAATACAAGTCTACCCAATCCCCCTTATAAAATAGCATATGATTTTCAGCTTATATCCCAATCTATTTTGAATAATAATGCTAAAAATTTAGGAGTGAAGAAAGTCAAATTAAATCCAGGAGAAGTAGTTATATATAATCTACAGCCTGATAAGAATTTTGAAAAGGGAAATAGACTTCAATTACCCCTTGAAGTTGAGCCGAAAATATCTGTCATTCAGGGGATCGAAATGCGTAAACTAATAAATTTAGGAGATTTGGTTGTCATTGTACCTGATCAGCTCTATGAAATGGTTAAGCAAACACATCAGACCTATATTGTGAAAAATATTGATGTAACGCAACAAAAGGATAGTAAAGAGTTGACAGAAGGTTTATTAAAGATAGTACCTGCTGCTGATGATATTAAAATCAATACTTTCTATAAAACAAATTTAGATGTTATGGAGACGTATGCGACTATATTATTTATTGGAGGTTTTTTAGGGGTTGTATTTGTACTGGCAACAGGTTCTATTATCTATTACAAACAATTATCTGAAGCGCATGCTAATCAGAGATATTATGAGACTCTTCGTAAGATTGGTGTTACGAAAAAAGAGGTAAGAAAGTCAATTTCAAAACAAGTTCGTTTTAGTTTTATTTTACCCGTGATAATTGGACTTGTTCATAGCTTATTTGCTTTACCAGTAATAAGCAACATGCCTATATTTAATATCATAATTCCTATTTTAATTAGTAGCGGTGTATATTGCATAATTTATTTCGGATATTATGTGTTAACTGTTTATTCGTATTTTAAAATTGTATATAAATAAGAATCAATAATTTTTTTGATGTGATGTCAATAAAATAAGAAGAGGAAATAAAACTGAATTAAACATTTAAAAGATAAAAACGTTTCACTAGTAGTGAAGCGTTTTTTTGTGAAATCATTATAGAATATTTAATCGACAGGAAATGAAAGTAGTGATAGCTAGGCTTTTTCAATGTTTTAAAGGGATTGAAGTAAAAGGGCTATAAGAATGAGTCCATGCTGTTCTTTTATGTATACAGGCTCCTACTATTTCGAAATGCATAAAATGTTATGTGAAATAATGGAGGGGATACGATGTATAATTCGAATTATGATGATTGGTATAGACAGAATGATAAGCTAATTAGTGATATTGAAAAAGCTATAAACGGAGAGTATAGCGCTATAAGCTGCTATGCAAAATTAGCTAACATGGCTCCAAATCAAGTAGAACAAAAACAAATTCTTGAAATCCGTAATGATGAAATAAGGCATTTTCATCATTTTGTACAAATCTATACGAATTTAACTGGCAGACAGCCGAAACCACAGATTACGGAAAATTGCCCTAATACGTACTTACAGGGATTAGAGTTCGCTATAAAAGATGAGCAAAAGACCGTAGATTTTTACTTGGAAATTTCGGATGAAGCAGCAGATGCATCTATGAAAGAGCTATTGCGCAGAACAGCTGCAGATGAACAAAATCATGCGGTGTGGTTTTTATATTATTTTGTGAAGTCGAAGTGAGTGTTAAAAATGAATGGCTGATGTGCTGAACATATTAGAAATTATTTTAAAACGCAGTGCAACAATTGAATAAGATATGTAAATGTAAGCAGAAGGAAACCGTTTCACTAGTAGTGGAGCGGTTTTTTATGATGTGCATAGGTATCGACAAAATATAGTAGTTGAATTTGGTATATAATGTATGAAATGAAAACGAAAATAAATAAGCTAGGAGCAAACAAATGAAAAGAGGAATTTTTGTAGATATTCCAAATGAATATGATAATCTACTTTGGAAAGTGTTAAAGCCAATCGATATTACTTCATTTGATTGGCAAGTGGAAAACGAGGAATCTTATTTCATATTGCCTGATGGATTAGGACCAGAATTATTTTCAGAAGATAACAAGGTAATGAGTGGATTAGAATTGAAAAAATTAATAAAAGACAACATATATTATCTCATTTTTGCAGATTTAAAAGCGTATCCAAAAGGAGAGGAAGTAGTAGATATTGAAACATATGAAGAATTTAAAGAGAGTAAGTGTGAAGTAGTCGTATTAGTAGCGGATGGTGATTACATACAGGTTTATGCGAAAAACCAAGAAGAGATTGAAATGATGTATGAAAACGCAATTGATCAAGGGTTTTATGTTGAATATGTTACAGACGAAAATGACGGTAGAACGCGTTTATCCGTGTGATAGGTATATAAAGGGGGAAGTAAATGAATCATATTAATGCTGATTTAGTTAAAAGGTTAGTAGGGGCACAATTTCCAGAATGGGCACATTTAGAAGTGAAACCTGTAAAGTTTAGTGGGCATGATAATAGAACGTTTCACCTAGGGGAGGAGATGAGTGTCAGATTACCGAGTGATGCAGCATATGCACCGCAAGTAGAGAAAGAAAACACTTGGTCACCTATATTAAGTAAGGGACTTTCTTTACAAATTTCTGCACCAATTGTGAAAGGGAATCCGACTGAAGAGTATCCGTGGCCTTGGTCTATTAATAAGTGGATCGAGGGAGAGACAGTCACGAAAGAGAATGTTCGTGACCTAGATGAATTTGCGGCGGACTTAGGCTCATTTTTAATAGAGTTACAATCAATTGATGCGAGTAACGGGCCAATAGCTGGAGAACATAATTTTTACCGAGGCGGGCTTATATCTGTATACGATGAAGAAGCGAGAGTGGCTATTGAAAATAATAAGGATGTTTTTGATGAGACATTGTTAAAGCATCTTTGGGATTTAGCACTTAGGTCAACATGGGATTGCAAACCAGTTTGGGTTCATGGAGATGTAGCGCCAGGGAATTTACTCGTTAAGGATGGAAAGCTTTGTGCCGTAATTGATTTTGGTATATTAGGAGTAGGAGATCCTGCTTGTGATGCAGCGATGGCATGGACGTTTTTTGATAAGAATAGTAGAAACGTATTTAAAGAAGTATTACAGATGGATGAAGAAACGTGGAATAGGGCGAGAGGATGGGCGCTTTGGAAGGCGTTAATTACATATGATGCGAATAGGGATAGTAATAAAAAAGTGGCAGAAGAATCTTATCGTGTAATTCAAGTAATTGTGGATGATTATAAGAGGTAATAGAAAAAGCTTATTTTGATTGTATATTTCAAAATAGGCATTTTCGTATGATTAAATATTCAGAATTAAAAGAAGGAATCCGACGTTTTTATACAGAATATTTAGATAATAGGAGGTGTCTAATTTTGAATGAAATTGAATTAAAAAGTAATGTAATTAAGACAGGGCGAGAGAAGGGGATTATACTTCGCTTTATACTTGCTAGTCTAGTTGGTGTGTTTATGTTTTTTGTTCCTGTTACGATAAACGGTGCTTCGTCTATTATGATTGATCATATCGTATCGTGGATAAGAGCTACGGTTCCTTCGGTAGTACCTTATTATGCACTGCTTGTAATGATAATTGGTGCGATTTATCCATTTTATACGAAGAAATGGAATGCATCTATTGTAGACATTTGTTTTTCTATTTTAAAAGTAGTAGGTGTTGTTTTCGGCGTATTATATTGTTTGAAAGTAGGACCAGCATGGTTCTTTGCGCCAGATGTTGGACCGTTTTTGTATGAGAAGTTAGTTATATCAGTAAGTTTACTCGTTCCAATTGGCTCAGCATTTTTAGCGTTATTAGTCGGGTACGGATTGCTTGAGTTTATCGGCACGTTTTGTCGTCCAATTATGAGACCGTTATGGAAAACACCTGGGCGATCAGCAATTGATGCGGTTGCTTCCTTTGTAGGAAGCTATTCGTTAGCCTTATTAATTACGAACCGTGTTTACAAAGAAGGAAAGTATACGACGAAAGAAGCAGCAATTATCGCAACAGGTTTTTCAACAGTATCCGCAACATTTATGATCATCATCGCAAAAACATTAGATATTATGCATTTATGGAATGTTTACTTTTGGACTACTCTTGTTGTAACATTCATTGTGACCGCTATCACCGTAAGAATCCCGCCTCTTAGTAGAAAACCAGATACATATATTACGAAAGAAGGGTTCCCAGAGCCCGTTTATAAAGAGAAAATGTTAGAGCGAGCTTGGGAAGATGCATTAGAAGTATCGAAGTCTGCGCCAAGTATTATGAAAAATATCGCAGTGAATTTAAAAGACGGATTTATAATGACGATGGGGATTTTACCATCAATTATGTCAGTAGGATTAATTGGTATCGTCTTAGCAAAGTTTACGCCAATATTTGATTGGGTAAGTTACATTTTCTATCCATTTACGTGGCTATTACAATTACCAGAAGCAGACCTAGCTGCTAAAGCAGTATCAGTTGGTATTGCAGAAATGTTTTTACCTTCTCTTTTAGTTGTAAGTGCACCACTTGTAACAAAGTTTGTCATTGCGGTTGTTTCGGTATCATCTATTTTGTTTTTCTCCGCTTCAATTCCTTGTATATTATCAACAGATATTCCGTTAAAAGTATCTGAACTTATTATTTTATATGTGCAAAGAACGATTTTAACGTTGCTTATTATTACACCGATTGCTTATTTGTTGCTTTAAAAATGTAGCCTTAAGTTTCTGAAGTTATGCCATTTTCCGATTATTCAAATCAGAAAATGGCATAACTTTAATTATGTTCTATAGTAACTCCAGCTGTTTTTTCATAAATAACGTATGAGCTAAGTAAATAATCATACCAATACTTGTGATTAAAACTCCTGCGAGTAGAAAAACTTTATCCATAGGGCTAAAAGTGAACCTAATGTAGGTGAAATAAACATAGCGCCGTGGACCATTGCATTTGCGGTACTAATTACTTTTTCCATTAATCTTGCAGAGGTTTAGATTTGAAGTAAGTAACTATAGCATACAGAGATAGAAGCGATAAATATACCAATAAAAACCCAAAATATTAACCATAAAAATAAATTGCTCGATATAAAGCCGAACTGTTTAAGATATTCATTTTGTTTATTGTATTTCCCTATTTTCCAATGGCTATAGCTCCGACTAAAGCATCTAATCTATCAAATAAAAATATGACAAAAAATACTATAGCGTTAAATAGTATTAAAAGTGTTAAAGCTTTCTTGGACCAAATAAAACAAAGCCTTCGCGAAAATCGTTCCAAAACCCACTGACTAAAGCATCACTTTATCGTAAAACATAGGTTTGTGAAATGTTTTTAATCCATTCTTATTATTAAGTAACGATGTGGTATTACTTTAGTTTTCGAATATTCCTTGATGAGAATATTCCTCTTTGGTTATAATCGATTCAACAGGAAAATAATATTAGTGATGATATTGATGTGTTATAACCGGAGACCATCACTTAACGAGGTGAGTGATATGTCGGGGAAAATTCCGGGCGTGAATATGACGACGTTGAGCGCTTTATCTGAACCGAATCGTATGAATATCGTTGAACTCTTGCGTGACGGTCCCTTAACCGTTGGGGAAATCGCCGAACATTTGGGATTAAGGCAACCACAAACTTCGAAACATTTAAAAGTGTTAAGCGATACAGGGATTGTGGAAGTGCAGGCTGAAGCTAATCGCCGGATTTACAAGCTCCGACCTGAGCCTTTCCAAGCACTTGATTGTTGGGTGCAGTCATTTAAGCGTGTGATGGAAGAGAGATTCGATAATTTAGATGAGTATTTGAAGGAATTGCAAAACAAGGAAAAGTCATAAAATCAGTTCATATTTAAGGAGGAATTAAAATGTCAAACAATACAATGGTATCAAGAGTAGAGAACGATCGGGTATTAGTACTGGAGCGCGTTTTCGATGCGCCGCGTGATCTTGTATTCAGTATGTTTAAAGAACCAGAGCATTTGAAACATTGGTGGGGACCAAGAGGTTGGGAAATTCCAGTATGCACTGTCGACTTCCGTCCGGGAGGCGTTTGGCACTACTGTATGAAGTGTGTCAATCAGAACTTGGAGCAATTTTTTGGTATGGAATCATGGGGAAAAGCAGTCTATAAAGAGATTATTGAGCCAGAGAAAATCGTCTACACTGATTACTTTTCAGATGCTGAAGGCAATGTAAATGATTCTATGCCGTCAACCGAGATGACATTGGAATTCATCGATTTAGGTGGAAAGACAAAGCTAATAAACCGTGCTGAATATGTTTCCGAAGAAGCCCTTAAGACCGTTATGGACATGGGCATGCTACAAGGTATCACCGAAACTTGGGATCGTTTGAATGAGCGATTGGAGTCGCTGAAATAGATTTTTGCACCGCAACTTTATTTTCGGTGATAATTAGGTATAAGTGTATGGAGTTTAATAAAAATTGTTTATAAAGGAGCGTTAAAATAAATGATTAATAATGTTGGTCAAATCATGTTATATGTGAATAACCAAGATGAAGTGAAGGAATTCTGGACAGAAAAAGTAGGATTTATTGTCATTTCAGAGGAAGATAACGGTCAAGGAATGCGATGGATTGAAATTGCTCCAACTAAAGAAGCTGAAACAAGTATTATTCTCCATAATAAGGAGCTAATTGCTAAAATGCAGCCGGAGTTAAATCTTGGCACACCTTCTTTAATGTTCTTCTCAAAAGAATTCGATCGTTTATATAGTGATTTAGTAAACAAAAACGTTACAGTCGGAGAAATTGTAAATATGCCTTCAGGTAGAATATTTAATTTTGCAGATAGCGAAAATAATTATTTTGCAGTAATGGAAAAGAAGTAAATTTCAATTCAATTTATGAGTGCGATGCTTGAATAAAAGGCATCGCACTTTTTATTTTAAAGATATATTTTATTCTTTGATATAAAAATAATTTTATGTTCTTATATAAGGATATAACGGTGATAGAGTGTGATATAGTTACAACAAAGGGGGCTTACAAATGGAAATTATTCACGAAAGAGCAAAGTTACGGTTAATGGATAGCAATGATGTCGAAAAAATGTTTTCAATCGTGGAAGGAAATCGAGATATTTGGGCGTATTTAATCTCTAAAATGGATACTGTTCAAGATATGCAGCAATATGTTCAAAAGGCGATAAAAGCTTATGGGGCAGGGAAGGATTTGCCATTTGTTGTTGTTGATCAAAAGACAAATGAAATAGTAGGGAGTACACGCTTATATAACATTTCAGTTGAAGATAAGACGGTGGAATTAGGGAAAACGTGGTATGACCCAAGTGTGCAACGTACGAGTATGAATACGGAATGTAAGTACATGTTATTACAATATGCTTTTGAAAAGTTGCATATGCGGAGGGTACAAATTAAGACGGATGCACGAAATGAAAAAGCACAAAGAGCAATTGAAAGACTCGGCGCAGTAAAAGAGGGTGTACTTAGAAACGAAAGAAAATTACCGAGTGGACATGTTAGAGATGCAGTTGTATACAGTGTAATTGCAAATGAATGGCCAGCTGTAAAGGAAAGGTTATTAGAAAAATTAGAGTCATATAAAGAAAAACGATAATTCATATTAAGAAAGGTGTATTGATCGTCAAGATGAAAAATATACCTTTTTTCTTACAAAACAGTTACTTCTTTTGTTTCATCATTCCATTATGATAAAAAATTCGTTACAATGTAGTTGTATGGTAATAAACTTATAAATTACACAAATGTAATGAAAACCGCAAACGAAAAATGAATTGATAATCCTCAATTTTAAATGAAAACCCTTTAATGAATATATATGATAAGAAAAATTCCTTCTTTTAAACAAATTCAAACAAAATGATTTGATATATACGTTTTTATATAGAAGTATGGATGATGTACGGAGGCAGTTATAAATGAAAGAAAATAAGAAAAGTAAGAAAAGAAGAATCTTGCAAGTATTCTTGCTTATGATTTGTTCTATTATTTTATATGTAAGTTATGCAGCTTACGATATTTGGAGTTATCGCTTTAAAACAGATGATGGTGTGAAGACAGATGCTGGTATCGTGCTGGGAGCAGCTTCATGGAACGGAAAACCATCTCCTGTATTTAAAGAAAGAATTAATCATGCAATTTCCTTATATAAGAACGGTAATATTAAAAAGATTATTTTCACAGGTGGTACAAAGTTTGAGGCAGAGCTTGAGGAAGCGCGTACTGCTAGAGTGTATGCACTGAAACATGGTGTGAAAGAAGAGGATATTCTAATTGAAACAAAATCCCTTTTCACAGAGGACAATTTAAAGAATGCAAAGCAAGTTGGAATAGAGAACGGAATACGCACATATACGATTGTGAGTGATCCACTTCATATGAAACGTGCAATGAAAATTGCAAAACATATTAAAATTGAAGCGTATGCATCACCAACTCCAACGTCAGCGTATAAAACGTTAGATACAGAAATCCCTTTCTTTTTTAAAGAATTATGCTCGTATATTGGATATGTAACCTCTTTGCCATTAAAGGCATTGAAAGGGGATTAATATAAGAAAAGAACCTATCTTTTTTATAGGAACTTTTCTTATTGTTCAAAAGCATTGTATTTTTATCGGAATAGTGAAACAATAGAGAAGTAACTTCATATAATCATAATGACAAAATGAACGGTTTATGAATCGGACATAAAGGAGATTATGTATGGCACTCTCATTTGTTGAAACAGAAGAACAATCTTTAGTTATTGAACAAATAAATAAATTGATTCCGAAGTTCATGG
Source organism: Bacillus sp. FSL R12-0074 (assembly GCF_038005725.1). Classification (NCBI taxonomy): domain Bacteria; kingdom Bacillati; phylum Bacillota; class Bacilli; order Caryophanales; family Bacillaceae; genus Bacillus; species Bacillus sp. FSL R12-0074. The sequence continues at coordinate 3,034,293 of NZ_JBBOTR010000001.1, read as the reverse complement.
AAAGGGAGCATCAACTAAGTGAATTAGGATCATTTCCGTATGAAAATATTAATAATTTGAAAGATATCGGATATACGAAATTAACGTTGCCAAAAGAATTGGGAGGCAATGCGATTTCTTTATATGACTTCGTTTTATTTCAAGAGAAAATAGCAGAAGGCTGCGGTGCTACCGCATTATCGATTGGATGGCACCTTGGCATTGTAAAGGAATTAGCTGAAAATCGTTCTTGGAATGAGGAAATGTTCACTTGGTTTTGTGAAGAAGTACGTAATGGTGCGCTTTTTAATCGAGCAGCGACAGAGCCGAATACAGGTAGTCCTACGCGCGGCGGGAAACCAGAGACGTTAGCTGTCAAAAAAGGTGAGAAGTGGATTATAAATGGAAGAAAAACGTTTACGACAATGGCACCAGTACTTGATTATTTTATCATTTCAGCAAGTATTGAAGGCCAGGAAGATATCGGAGAGTTTGTCATTCCAAAGAATACGCAAGGCGTGACAATTGAAGAAACGTGGGATAGCATCGCAATGCGAGGAACTGCGAGCCATGATCTCGTTTTACAAAATGTAGAGATACCAGATCGCTTTTTCACTGATATAAAGGGTTCAAAAGTTAAAGCTAAGGGTATTGGCTGGTTGCTACATATACCAGCATGTTATTTAGGAATTGCACAATCAGCAAGAAATTATGCAGTTCAGTTTGTGGTATCATACAAGCCAAACAGTATAAATCATTCTATAAGTTTATTACCGAATGTTAGAAGGTTAGTTGGAGAATTAGAACTTGAGCTTATGCAAGCTCGTGTCTTTTTATATCAAATTGCGAAAAAATACGATGAGGCAGAAGATAAATTATCATTGCAAGCCGAACTTGCGGCAGTGAAATACGCGGTAACAAATGCGGCGATATCTATTGTGGATAAAGCAATGCGTATTGTCGGGGCGAAAAGTTTATCAGAAAAAAATCCGCTTCATCGTTATTATTTAAACGTAAGAGCAGGACTACACAATCCGCCGATGGATGATGCAACACTGTCTATGCTGGCGGATGCGGCGTTTCGGTCGTAATGAAGAAATATAAAGTCTGTTCCGTTCAGGAACAGGCTTTTCGTTGTCGGTGAATTGGTATTCTATGTTGAATCGTTGATATAATTCCATGTATTATGTCATTGTTCAAAGAAGAGGGAATTCTCGTTTTACAAAATAAAAAGGCTATCCTTTTGATAAGAGGATAGCCTTTTTATTTTGTTCTATTGTGGCTGCACCTCAAGATTCATACTACTTGCAGAACCGTCTTGATTATGTGCAAATAATGAATACTCACCTGGTAAAGGATTGGCGATGAGTGAACGTAAAGGAAAGGATTCACTTTCATTTGGCTGTAACGTGTGTTTTACTAAACGATCTTCTTTGAATTTAATTGAATAGGTAAAACTGTTTGTACCAGTATTTTTAATCGTAATATGTAAGTCACCTTGGCCACTAAAGTCAAAGCCAGTACCCATGTCCCCGCGGAATGTATGTGTATTGTTAAATGAAGATGAATGAAAGGTTTGAGTTTCTTCTTTATTGCTTGATGAAAGGGTAATCGTTTCTGTTTCTATACTTGAAGTTGAGGAATCTAGTTTTGTATTTTGTTTTGTTAATAAAGTAATCGCGCAAAGTGATGCAATTACAATAAATGAACTAGAGATAACGAACCGTTTTTTTGTAAGAATCATATATTTTTTTCCTTTTATAAGGATATAAGAATGTATAATTTTAAGGGAAACATAACATATATGATATTTATTATCAATTCAATAAATCTTTCTTTTCATTCTTCTTTTTATAGTTTTATAGTGGAATGCTATGTTTCTTATTTCACCTACTGTATAATAAGAAAAAAGTACGAAAAGAGGTTATCTCATGCTAGAGGTTATTGCAACTTGTTTAGAAGATGTGAAGCGAATTGAAAAGGCTGGTGGAAATCGAATTGAACTCATTTCATCATATACAGAAGGTGGTTTAACACCGAGCTATGCTTTTATAAAAAAAGCAGTAGAAGCAGTGCAAATACCAGTTCATGTTATGATTCGTCCGCATGCGAAGTCTTTTACATATACGGAAGAAGAAATTGAAATGATGAAAGAAGATATTGTAGTTGCTCAAAATCTTGGAGCTGCTGGTGTTGTATTAGGTGTGTTAAATGAACAAAATGAAGTTGATGAAGAGAAATTAGTAGATTTATTATCTGTTGTAGATGGAATAAATGTAACGTATCACCGTGCGATAGATGATACAGAAAATCCAGTAGAAGCGATGAAAGTTTTGAAGAAATTCAATAAAGTTACTCACGTTTTAACTTCAGGCGGACAAGGAAATGTAGTAGATAATATTCCGGTTCTTGCAGCAATGCAAAAGGAAAGTGAAGGGAATATACAGCTTGTTGTCGGAAGCGGAGTAACGAAAAAGAATGTAAAACAATTGCTAGATGAAACTGGAATTACGCAGGCGCATGTAGGTACAGCGGTTAGAGAAGGTAAGTCATGTTTTTCTGAGGTTGACCTAAATTTAGTACAAGAGTTAGTTGAAATAATAAAGTAAGTATTTAAGAAAGAGGAGAGACGATGAAGACAAATACGAAGAAAGAATTGATCTCATGGATTAAGACGATAGGTATTACACTTGCGATTGCCTTTATCGTTCGTGGGGTGCTATTTACGCCGTCATTAGTACAAGGTGAATCGATGATGCCAACTTTAGAAAATAATGAGCGAGTTCTCGTGAATAAGATTGGTTATAGTATAAGCGGGTTAGATCGTTTCGACGTTATCGTCTTCCACGGAAAAGAAGGGTACGATTTAGTAAAACGAGTAATTGGTTTACCAGGTGATACAGTTGAGTATAAAGATGATGTTTTATATGTAAACGGAAAAGCGATGGAAGAACCGTATTTAAAAGAATTTAAAGAAAAGGCGTCTGGTCGTGTATTAACTCCTGATTTTACGTTAGAACAAATCACAGGGAAAACGAAAGTGCCAGAGGGCCAAGTGTTTGTTTTAGGAGATAATCGTGAAGTATCTAAAGACGGTCGTATGTTTGGATTTATTTCAGAAGATGAAATTGTCGGAAAAGGACAAGCTGTTTTCTGGCCATTGAAACAAGTGAGAGCGTTATAAACAAAAAGTATGGGAGAAATATTCTTCCATACTTTTTTTGTTTGCGAAAAATATATTGATAGAATTGAAAGAATATTTTATAATTTTAAATTATATGTTTGTTTCGAAAAACGGAATTGAAGTTCCGAAATTCGGAACGAAAAGGAGATAGGATGAGTATAAATAAAACGGCAGTTAAGACAATGGATATTTTAGAGTTGTTTTATGAGCATGAGGAGCTAAGTTTGACAGAGATGGTTCAGCTTACGAATATGCCGAAAACATCTGTTTATCGTTTAATTGGTTCGTTAGAAGAAATGGACTTTTTACAAAAAACAGAAAAGGGCAAATATCGTCTCGGAGTCGTTTTTTTACGATTTGGTCAACTTGTTTCCCAAAGGTTATCCGTAAGAAATATTGCGATTCCTTATATGAAAGAGCTTAGGGATAGTTTAGGGCAAGCAGTAAATTTAATTATTCAAGATGGTAATGACGCAATTTACGTTGAGAAGATGGAAGGAGTTCAGCCAGTACGTGTTTATACGGCGGTTGGAAGAAGAGCACCGCTTTATGCGGGTGCATGTCCGAGAATTTTACTATCGTATTTTTCTGAGGAAGAGAAAAGAAAGTACGTAGAGGAAACGGATTTAAAGCAGTTTGCAGATGGAACGATTGTGAATAAGGAGCATTTACTAGAAGTGTTATATATGGCAAAACAAGCTGGATATACAATTAGTTATTCTGAATTAGAAAATCATACAGCGGCTATAGCAGCACCAATTTTTGCAAGTGATGGAACGGTTGTAGCCGGCATTAGTATTTCGGGATTAGCAATTGAGTATAGCGAAAGTAACATTTCATATTTTACTGCGAAAGTGAAAGAAACAGCATACCGCATTTCGAAAGAACTCGGCTTTTTGGCATAGAAAGAGGGAGTGGGATGAAATTTTCTGCGTTAGGGGATCAAGCAATTATTGTTGCATTTGGTGAAGAAATTGGGATGGATATATATGAAAAAGTGCAACGGTTATTTCAAGCGCTGAGGCGGCATCCATTTGCAGGAATGGTTGAATGCGTTCCGTCGTTTACTTCATTAGCGGTGTACTACAATTTGTACGAAGTATGGAAGGGAAATGATAGAAATATAAGACCATATGATTACGTTTGCCAGTATATACGGGAGCTGTGTGATTCTTATAAAGAAGAAGTGAACCGAGATGTGAAACATATTTCTATACCAGTGTGTTACGGGGGAGAATATGGACCTGATTTAGAAGAAGTTGCGCATTATCAAGGCTTACAAGTAGAGGATATTATTCGAATACATAGTGAAACAACATATTTCGTGTACATGTTAGGTTTTACACCTGGATTCCCTTATTTAGGGGGATTATCAAAAGAACTAGAAACACCTAGAAAAGAAACACCACGGTTACAAATCGCTCCTGGTTCAGTAGGGATTGGTGGAAATCAAACGGGTATTTATCCGCTTGAAACACCAGGAGGCTGGAATATTATCGGCCGAACACCTATTTCTCTATTTAATCCAAAAGAAGAAACACCAACATATATTCAAAGTGGTATGTATTTACGATTTATACCAATAACAAAGGAAGAGTACGTATCGCTTGAGGGGGCTAAAGAATGGATGTAGAGGTTTTGCATGCAGGAATGTTTACAACAGTCCAAGATTTAGGACGATCTCATTATCAACAATACGGTGTAGCTGTTGGCGGGGCTATGGATAAAAATGCACTCAGGATGATTAATATGTTAGTAGGCAATGAAGAGAATGAGGCTGGACTCGAAATTACAATAATGGGACCTAAATTGTTAATAAAGAAAACGACATTGCTCGCGATTGGTGGAGCGGATATGGAACCGTTGTTAAATGGAGAACGTATTCCATTATGGCGCCCTATATTAGCTGAAGAAGGAAGTATGCTTTGCCTCGGAAAAGCGAAAAGCGGTTGCAGGGCGTATGTGACTTTTGCGGGCGGTATAAATATTGATCGTACGATGGGAAGTAAAAGTACTTACATACGTGCTGCTCTTGGCGGTATTGAAGGGAGAATGCTGAAAAAAGGAGATTATTTTCAAATTGGTACAGGGGCAGAAGTTGGGAGTCGTTTCATTCGAAATTTACAAGAAGAAAAGCGTATAAAAACGAAGTGGGCAATTTGTAACAATACTTTACCAAAATATAAGAAGCAGCCTATTCTTCGCGTCATAACAGAATTTGAATATGATCAATTTACAGAAGAAAGTATAAAGTCGTTTTTTTCGAAAGAGTATAAAGTATCCAATTATGCTGATCGCATGGGATATAGGCTTGACGGAGATGTTTTAAATAGAGTTGAAGAGATAGAAATTTTATCGAGCCCAGTTACATTCGGAACAATTCAAGTACCGAATGGTGGACAGCCTATTATATTAATGGCGGATAGGCAAACGACAGGTGGTTATCCGAGAATTGGAAATGTAATTTCAGTAGATTTACCTCTTCTAGCGCAGCTGAAACCAGGAGACTATGTAACTTTTGAAACAATAACTATGGAAGAAGCTGCACAATTATATATAGAACAGGAAACAAGTATGAGTCTATTAAAGAAATTCATCGCTTTACGAAGCTGAGATTAGGAGGAAAACATCGTGACTACAATCGATTTAAACTGTGATTTAGGAGAAAGTTTTGGAGCTTATAAAATGGGAAATGATGATGAAATTCTTCCGTTCGTTTCCTCTATAAACGTTGCTTGTGGTTTTCATGCGGGTGATCCGGCCGTTATGCGGCAAACGGTTGAAAAAGCTCTGCAGCATAACGTAGCAATAGGGGCACATCCTGGATTTCCTGATTTAATTGGATTTGGGAGAAGGAACATGCAAGTTTCAGCAAGTGAAGTGTACGATTATGTTTTATATCAAATTGGCGCATTAGAAGGATTTGTTAAAGCTGCTGGAGGGAAAATGCAACATGTAAAACCGCACGGCGCACTATATAATATGGCAGCAACTGATTCGGAAATTGCGGATGCAATCGCAAAGGCAATTTATCATATTAACCCTGGATTATTACTTTACGGATTAGCGAATAGTGAGGCATTTATAAAGGCAACAGACAAATATAATATAACTCTCGTACAAGAAGCTTTTGCTGATCGCACGTATAAGCAGGATGGAACTTTAACGAGCCGTACAGAAGAAAATGCTCTTATAAAAAATGAAGATGAAGCAATAAAACAAGTACTTCAAATGGTGAAGGAAGGGTATGTAGAAGCAGTTAATGGAGGAAAAGTAGCAGTTCAAGCGCAAACGATATGTTTACACGGGGATGGAGAGAAAGCAGTCCAATTTGCGGAAAAAATATACAGAACATTCAAACTCAATGGCATTTCTATATGCGCACCAAATAAAGTGAAACTTTAACTAGCGGGATTAAAAATGAGAGGAAGTGTTAAAATTGATTAAATTAATTGGGATACTACTTGTTGCAGTTGGGTTTTTATTTAGACTAAATACACTGTTAGTAGTAATGGTTGCGGGTATTGTTACTGGTATGGTTTCTGGTTTAAGCTTTTATGATGTGATCAGCATGTTCGGCAAATTTTTCATAGAAAACAGATATATGTCTATGCCAATCATATTAACTTTACCGGTAATCGGAATTTTAGAGCGTTATGGTTTAAAAGAAAGAGCAGAAGCACTTATAACAAAATCAAAAGGAGCAACAACTGGAAGAGTATTAATGTCATATTTTACGATAAGAGAATCATCAGCAGCACTTGGACTAAATATTGGTGGTCATGCGCAAACGGTAAGACCGCTTGTTGCGCCAATGGCAGAAGGAGCTGCGCAAGGTAAATATGGTAAACTCCCTGAAAAATTGAGAGAAAAGATAAAAGCAAATGCAGCAGCTGCGGAAAATACAGCTTGGTTTTTCGGAGAAGATATTTTTATCGCAACTGGTGCCATTTTATTAATGAAAGGGTTCTTCGATTCAGTAGGTATGCATGTCGGTGTATGGGATATGGCGCTTTGGGGCATTCCAACTGCGATATCGGCACTTATTGTGAGCTGGATTAGGTTTAGAAGGTTTGACAAGTATATAGAGAAAACAATGAAGGCAGAAGAAAACCAAGAGAAGGAGGCTATATAAGATGAACATCATAACAATGGATACAATTTATTATGTATTAGGTATAATCGTTGCATTTATCGCTGTTCGTATTGTATTTGATCGTGAACATCCAAATAAATTTGGTTCTAGTTTATTTTGGGCATTGTTTGCAGTTACATTTATATTCGGAAATGTAATCCCTTCGTTTTACGTTGGTTGTATTGTGCTCGCTATGGTCGTTTTAGCTTCATTGAATAAAGTAACAAAATCTCAGGAGAAAGAAGTACCAGTACAAGAACGTGTGAAACATGCTGCGAAATTAAAAAATAAAATTTTTATGCCTGCAATATTAATACCTATTTTTACGATAATCGGTACGTTAACGTTAGGGAAAATTAAATGGGGAAATGTCGCACTTGTTGATCCTGATAAAGTAACATTAGTTGCATTAGCGCTAGGAGCATTACTCGCATTCGTTGCGGCGATGCGTATTACGAAATCCAAAATAACAACGCCTGTTCAAGAAGGAAGTAGGTTATTACAAGCTGTCGGTTGGGCAGTTATTTTACCACAAATGTTAGCGGCACTTGGCGGTATTTTCGTGAAGTCTGGCGTTGGTCAAGTTGTTTCAGATTTAGTCGGACAAGTGTTACCGACAGAGTATCCATTCGTTGCTGTTATGGCGTATTGTTTAGGAATGATGCTATTTACAGTCGTAATGGGGAATGCATTCGCAGCGTTTGCAGTAATCACTGGCGGAATCGGCTTACCTCTAATTGTACAAATGCACGGAGGGAATCCAGCTATTATGGCAGCACTCGGTATGTTTGCTGGATATTGCGGAACGCTGCTTACTCCAATGGCAGCAAACTTTAATATCGTACCTGCGATGCTTTTAGAATTGAAAGATAAAAATGCAGTCATTAAAGCACAAGTACCAATTGCTCTTTCCATTTTTATTATAAATATGTTTATTATGTACGGCCTTGTATATCGTTTCTAATTAGGAGAGTGAAACTATGAAAACAGTATTAGTAACAGGATTTGATCCGTTCGGGGGAGAAAGTATCAACCCAGCTTGGGAAGTCGCAAAAAGTTTGCATGAAAAAACAATCGGAGAGTACAAGATTATTAGTAAACAAGTTCCAACCGTATTTCATAAATCAATAAGAGTATTAAAAGAGTATATAGAAGAGTTGTCGCCTGAAATGATTATATGTATTGGACAAGCTGGGGGCAGACCAGATATTACGATAGAGCGTGTAGCAATTAATATTGATGATGCAAGAATTGCTGATAATGAAGGAAATCAGCCGGTGGATATGCCGGTTGTAGAAGAAGGACCTAATGCGTATTGGTCTACACTTCCGATGAAAGCAATCGTGAAAAAACTTCGCGAAGAAGGTATACCGTCATCAGTTTCACAAACTGCAGGTACATTCGTTTGTAATCATTTATTCTATGGTCTCATGCACGAACTAGAAAAACATGATAAGAAAATAAAAGGCGGATTTATTCATATTCCGTTCTTACCAGAGCAAGCGAGTAACTATCCAGGTCAACCGAGTATGTCACTTTCTACGATTAGTAAAGGGATAGAATTGGCAATTGAGGTAGCGACGGAAGTGGAAGTAGATATTGTAGCGTGCGGCGGTGCGACGCATTAAGTAAAAAGCATGTTGATTAAAGAGGGCTGATGCAGCCCTCTTTGTGTGTTTGTATTTTGTAATTGAAGATGCAGTATAGAATATAAAGGGAAAGGTTGCAATGGGAGTATTCTAACAAATATGGAATTGTTCCAAATAAAAGGGAACTTTTTAAATAGTTTCTTAATGATGTAGAATTTTCGTCTATATGAATGGATAAAAAGTTAAGTTCTGATAAACTCAAAGACATACAAAGTAATGATTTTAAAATGGTGTGATAAAAATATCACACCATTTTTATGTAAAACAAACAGAGTGAATTTTTGCCATTAGTAAAGTATAACTGGGTAAGAGATAATCATCAGAATTGTTAATTGTACTATGATTTTTCAAAACTGATAAATTTAAATATAAGTACGGTAAGAATGCGATATTTATCTAACTTTTACAAAAAAGAGTAACCCATTTGGCTACTCTTCACATAGAAACTTGTATTTGTTCATTTCAATAAGAGACCGTTATTGAAGTCCCTTCATGAAATTTTGGATTTTTGATGATAATGTAAACAGCAGGATGCTAACTAAAATGGAGATAGCACCAATAATACCAAAGTAAATTGCTTCTGTTGCAGGATTATACAGTTTAACAACTTGGGCATTTATTGCTTGCGCAGACGCAGTTGATAAGAACCATAAGCTCATGGTTTGCGAAGAGAAAGCAGCTGGAGCCAGCTTCGTCGTTATTGATAACCCTGAAGGAGATAAACAAACTTCTCCAATTACAATTAAAAAGAAGCTAAGGACTAACCACATAGGATTCACTAAAGAGTGAGTACCGTTGATTAAAGCCGGAATAATCATAACTAAGAATGATAAACCTGCAAATAGCAATCCAATAGCGAATTTTTTTGCCGTTGAAGGCTGCTTCTTGCCTAACTTTATCCAAACCCATGCAAAAATCGGGGCAAGCGTTACGATAAAGATTGGACTTAATGATTGGAACCAAGCGGAATGCAATGTAATTCCATTGAACTGTAATTGAGTTCGTTGATCCGCGTATGTCGCTAAGATAATAGCACCTTGTTCTTGTATAGACCAAAATATTGTAGCTGCAATAAAGAGTGGTATATACGCAAGAAGACGAGATTGCTCTACTTTTGTTGTTTTAGGACTACGATACATATAAATGAAATAATAGGTTGGAATAACAATCCCTAAGATACTAATCAGGAATGTAAAACGATTTATAGTTAACAACCCAGTTGGAATTGTAACCAGACCTAGCAATGTTAATACAACCAGACCAACACTGAAATACTTAATAGTCTTTTTTCTTTCCGAATCTGATAATGGATTAGGTACTTGCGTACCGACTAGACCAAGGTTTTTCTGTTTTGTTCCAACAAATACCCCTAACCCAATTGCCATACCAATTGCCGCAACTCCAAAACCAAGGTGGAAATTATATTGCTGACCTAATGTTCCGACAACTAAAGGTGCAAGTAAGGCACCTAAGTTAATACCCATGTAGAATATACTGAACCCTGAGTCACGACGCGCATCTGTTTCACTGTATAAACTTCCTACGATGTTCGATATGTTAGGCTTTAACAACCCTGTTCCTAGAACTAAGAAGACCATAGAGATAAATAACGCACTTTTACTACCCGGTAAAGCTAAAATAAGATGGCCAATCATAATTAAAACGCCACCAAAGAATACGGTTTTACTTGGACCAAATAAACGATCCGATATCCATCCACCGATAATACTAGACATGAACAGTAAGGAACCGTAAATTGCCATTATCGAGGTTGCGGTAGATTGTTCAATTCCTAATCCACCTTTTGCGACCGAATAGTACATATAATACAGTAAAATAGCTCTCATTCCGTAATGAGAAAACCTTTCCCAAAACTCAGTGAAGAATAAAGAGAATAATCCTTTTGGATGCCCAAAAAATCCTGTTTGAGGAATACTTTGAACAAGTTCGTTTTTTTCTTTCATAATGTTAATATTACCCCTTATTAATTTTTAATATTATACAAGTATAACTTAAGAGGCTCCCAGTAGTCCATAACTATCTAAGCCCATCGATGAAGAAAAGCAGCCTTCTGGCTGCTTTCTAAATGAATTGAAAAATCGTCATTTGCTCATTAGACACACCTTTCACTGAATCTACCTCTAAACAATCCAGAATTGATTGTGAGAGTGCTTTAGCTACTAAGAATGCTATGGCCATTACCAACAAGTGTATATTGTTGACTTAATGGTATATGAGGCGGAATAACGTATGTATCTGGAACACTCATTAATCTTAAGCATTCTCGAACGGTTAACCTTCTATTTTCTTGCGGATGAATAAACTCTCTACCATCCTTTGCAATATGAGAAGTGATAGTGTAGGATGGTTGATCCCAAGATAACTTTCTTACACCATTAAATTGGTTTGGTTTTGGATTTGCAATTAAATCAAGTATCCTTTCAGGAGTAGGACTAGTCCATGTAGCAGTATGGTTTGGAAAAGTACCTAACACTTTCTCACGCGATTTAATAGTATCCGGGCTATGTAAGTTGCCAATTGCATCTCTAGGAGTAACAACGGCAGATATACCAGTAGGGAAGTTAAACGATACATTCTTTGTGTTTCCTAGCAAGGCCGACTACATTCTCCATAACATAATCAGTTGTGAATTTATAAGATAAACAATTATTCTTAAAGCTGGTTTGAATTTTCGAAAGGTTTTATGCCAGTTTGCGGAATTAAAATTAAATAACTGTATTTTAATTGAACAGTAGTTATCTTTGAAATTTTAATTACACCAAAAAAAGTTGGGGGTTAATTCATGCAATGAAGTAAGTAAAATGAATTGTACAACACCTACTGTAAACAACTGGTATAATAAGTTTAGGAATATACATAGAGGTGATTTTTGTGCAATATGAGGAAGTACGTTCGATATTAGAAAAAGCAAAGAAAATTACAGTGTTAACAGGGGCTGGTGCAAGTACGGAAAGTGGTATCCCAGATTTTCGTTCAGCAAATGGATTATATGCTGATGCGAATGTAGAGATGTATTTGTCGAGAGGCTATTATAATAGAAATCCGAAAGAGTTTTGGAAGCATTATAAAGAAATCTTTCAAATTAATACGTTTCATCAATATAAACCAAATCGAGGGCATCGCTTTTTAGCGGAGCTAGAAGAACAAGGGAAAGACATAACGATTTTAACGCAAAATATTGATGGTTTGCATCAAGTAGGTGGTAGTAAACATGTAATTGATTTACATGGAACACTTCAAACTGCACATTGTCCGAAGTGTAAAACGGGATATGATTTACAATATATGATTGATCATGAAGTACCGCGTTGCGGGAAGTGTAATTTCATTCTAAACCCAGATGTTGTGTTATACGGAGATACACTGCCACAATATCAAAATGCAATAAAACGTTTATATGAAACAGATGTACTTCTCGTAATGGGAACGTCATTAAAAGTGCAACCTGTCGCTTCATTCCCAGAAATCGCAAAGAGAGAAGTAGGTGCAACAACAATTTTAGTAAATGAAGAGTTAACAGGGCAAGAATACAATTTTGATTTTGTTTTTCAAAATAAGATTGGTGAATTTGCCAAAGGGTTATCTTCGATTAAATAAGTTTTTGTTTTCGTAAAGAAACTGAGGTGAATGATGTCCACCTCAGTTTTTTTGTATGAATTATATTCATGTTATTGCGTATAAGGGGAATGGTAATAAATAGGATGAGAAAATCAAAAACTGAAAATTAAATCTTTTATTTCTTTTGTAATTAATATAAAATTCTATATATAGCATATAAATAAATTTAATACATAATGGTTCATGCGTAGAAATGTTAATAGAATGAAGCGAGGGAGCAAAATGAGACAGAAAAAGGAGAAACAGAAACAGTCGAAAAAGAAAAAGACTCATATTCCGTTTCGGTTAAATGTACTATTTTTTATCGTTTTTCTTTTATTTTCAGCTATTATTATTCAATTAGGTAAAGTACAAATCATTGACGGAGAAACGTATCGAAATGAAGTGAATAAAAAGGAAGATGTAACGGTGAGTACTCCAGTTCCGAGAGGGAAGATGTTTGACCGGGAAGGGAAAGTTATTGTAAATAATAAACCGTTACGAACTGTTACATATACGAAGATGAAAGGAGTGGACTCAAAAGAGGTTTTAATAGTGGCAAGAAATTTAGCACAGCTAATTGAAATGCCGCAAGAAGATATGGACAAGTTAACAGAGACAGATAAAAAAGACTTTTGGATGCAGTTAAATGAAAAACGTGCAGCAACAAAAATAACGAAAGAAGATGAGAGTAAATTTAGGAAACAGGAAATAGAAGGGAAAGACTTAGATAAGAAAGTAGAAGAGTTGAGACGAGAAAGAATTACACAAGAAGAATTAAACGAGCTTTCGAAAGAGGATATAGAAGTACTAGCAATTAAAAGCAAAATGAATGCGGGATATAAAATGACGCCACAAATCGTCAAAAAAGATGTAAGTCAAAATGAATATGCAGTAGTGAGTGAAAGATTATCGAGCTTGCCAGGCGTAGATACGACTGTGGATTGGGAGCGCGAATATCCAAATGACAAAATACTACGTTCTGTACTTGGTAGTGTTTCTACTGAGAATGAGGGATTACCAAGGGAGCAATTAGACTATTATTTAGTGCGAGATTATAACCGAAATGATCGTATTGGTAAGAGTTACATCGAAAAACAATACGAAGATGTGTTACATGGAACGAAAGAACAGTCTAAAAATATTACGGATAAAGCTGGAAATATTATTCGGACTGAAAAAGTGACAAAAGGAAAAAGTGGAAATAATTTAATGTTAACAGTTGATATGGATTTACAGAAAAAGGTGGAGGAAAGTCTTGAAAGGAATTTAAGGGCATTTCATTCTTCTGAACCGATGATGGATCGTGCATTCGTCGTTATGATGAATCCAAAAAATGGTCAAATTCTATCATTAGCAGGAAAGAAAATTGTAAATAAAGATGGCGGGATGCAAATAGAAGACTACGCTTTAGGAACGATGATAAGTTCTTACGAGTTAGGATCAACGGTGAAAGGAGCTACGGTATTAGCGGGATATCAAACAGAAGCGATTAAGCCATATACGCATTTCTTTGATGCACCAATGTACTTTAAAGGAAGTTCGAAGCCGAAGAAATCGTGGAAAGACTTTGGAGATATTGATGATTTAAGAGCATTGCAAGTTTCATCCAATGTCTACATGTTTAATACGGCGTTAAAGATTGCGGGGATTGATTATGTACCAAACAATCCGTTAGATATTAGGCAAGAAACATTCAATAAAATGCGCTATTACTTTAGACAATTTGGTTTAGGTGTACCAACCGGTATTGACCTTCCAAATGAATCGATTGGTCAAATGGGTAGAACAGATAATATACCTGGTTTTTTACTTGACTACGCCATTGGACAATATGATACATATACGCCGCTTCAGCTTGCGCAATATATGTCAACGATTGCAAATGGTGGTTACCGAATGAAACCACAAATTGTACAAGAAATTAGAGAGCAACCGAATAGACCAGAGGAAGTCGGGAAAGTTATGCAATCGATGGAACCAGTCGTGTTAAATCGAGTGGATATGGATCTTTCATATATAAATCATGTGAAAGAAGGGTTTAGAAGAGTTTTCCAAGAGGTAGATGGGACCGGTGCTGGAACTTTTAAAGGATTACCTTATAAACCGGCTGGGAAAACAGGGACAGCAGAAACAGTGTACGGTGGAGAAAGTGATATTGGAAGAGATGAAAACAACTATCGAAAAAAATGTTATAATTTAACTCTCGCCGGGTATGCGCCATATGATGCTGATCCGGAAGTTGCTTTTTCTGTTGTTGTGCCATGGGTAAATAATGATAAATCAGGTATTAATTCTGCAATTGGTAAAGAGGTTTTGGATGCATATTTTGATTTAAAAACGCAGAGATCGGGTGTAAGTCCAGTCCCAGTAACACAATAGCCGAGTAAGGCACAGTAAAAAATTCAAATTGTAGTATATCACTGCGCAAATGAACAGGTGCAGTGATATATTTTTGAGTTAAAAAGTGTTTTGATAAGGTGGGAATGGATATGAAAGAGGAGAATAAGAGAGGTTGGGGAAAGTACATACTATTTATATTTGTCCTAGTAGTAACGTACCAGTCTTTCACTTTATGTAAAGTGGAAGGAAAATCAATGCAGCCAACTTTACATGAAGAAGACTACGTATTTGTAAATAAAGCTGCGGTACATTTTTCTAGCTTACAGCACGGAGAAATCGTCATTATTAAGGAAGAGAATGAGTCGAAATATTATGTGAAACGTGTAATAGGGCTTCCTGGTGACGTAATTAACATAACGAATGGAACTGTATACGTAAATGACAAAAAGCAAGATGAACCTTATATAAATAAAGATTTATATAACAATACACAAGTGTTTTATAATTTTCAAAAGACAAAGATTCCGCCAAATAAGTTATTTGTAATGGGAGACAATCGTGAACAAAGTAAGGATAGTCGAAATGGTTTAGGATATATTGAAGAAGATAATATAATAGGAAAAGTGGAATTTGTGTACTATCCTTTTTCGAAAATGAAAATCATAAAATAAGTGGGGATTCACAAAACCCCACTTATTAAAGTTTCACTTTATCTTCTTTAAAAAACCTTTTGGATTAAATGATATGAAAAACTTATGTTTAGATTCATCGATTATGAAATTGCTATTTTTAGTTAAAAACTCTTCCACAGCTTCCATTGGGCCAGGGCCCCAATCAGGAAGGAGAGGATTTCCGTTAATACTTGTATCTTCTACAATAATGTAACTGCCAGTGGTTACAATAGATTTATAAAGTAAGAGTTCTTTCGATACATGTTCTTTACTATGATCAGAATCTAAAATAACTAAAATCACATTATCAGGTTTGCGCATACTTAATATTGATTGGACGGCCTGTACAGAAACAGATGAAGCTGTTAAATACGTAATTCGATTATGGGATGGCCGATTTGGTTGCGGAGTTATATCGATAGTAAGTACGTGACCT
The DNA here is from genome assembly GCF_038005725.1 of Bacillus sp. FSL R12-0074. NCBI lineage: Bacteria > Bacillati > Bacillota > Bacilli > Caryophanales > Bacillaceae > Bacillus > Bacillus sp. FSL R12-0074. The sequence goes on along the minus strand of NZ_JBBOTR010000001.1, from coordinate 3,018,278 downwards.
TTTCCAATTAAATCTAACATAGAAGCTAAAAACAGTGCACTACCACCGTGAAAAGTTCCGCATTCAATAATTAAATCAGGCTTTAATTCGTATAATATTTCTTGATACAAAAAGAGATCAGAAGGAAGTTTGCAGATTGGAACCCCGAACCAGTGTGTACCATGTAACCAAACGTTGCTGTCGTAATATTGTTTTAGAAATTCGCTACTAATGTTATCGATTTTGAATTCTCCTTTCTAAAAAGGATTCTTTCATACGTAAAGAGTTTACGTATGAAAGTTGTACTATATATTATGTGGTAAGGGATTATAAGGCGAGTGTTTTCACGTGAAAATAAGCCAAATAACACATGTGGAAAATGAATTGCTTACAAAAGAAGATGTAAATGAAAGGAAATGATCGTATGTATAAGTACACAATTTGCTTCATTAGAAAAGGAGATAGAATACTTTTACTAAATAGAAACAAGAAGCCGACAATGGGAATGTGGAATGGTGTCGGAGGGAAAATAGAAGAGTATGAAACGCCATACGAAGGAGTCATTAGAGAAACCTTTGAGGAAACGGGAATAGAGCTTCCAAGTGTAACGTATAAAGGGAATGTTATTTTTAAAGTTAAAGACGAACCTCGGGGTAGCGAGGGAATGTATGTATTCCTAGCTGATTTACCAGATGGAGTACATATTGATACGCCAGTAAGCACTCATGAAGGTATATTAGAATGGAAGTCAATTGATTGGATATTAGATGGTGATAATAGAGGTGTAGTTAGCAATTTGCAAAGATATTTACCGACATTATTAAGTGAGGACAACAATTTAGAGCATATATTCATATATGATAATCGGAATATTATTGATTACAAAACTACACTTTTGATAGAAGATAATACGAAAAAACGATATGAAAAATATCTCGTTTCTCAATAAGAGAAGAAACGTTAAAATACGAAGAGAAAGCCAAATTCTTTATGGGAATTTGGCTTTTTACAAGGAATGCTAATTCTAAGTTTACTCTTCATAATTTGCTTTAATAATAAAGCGGTGTTGCTTCACATTGAAATATCCCTTTTGTAAGATAATTTCATGTATGCGATACAATTCCTCGGTATAGCTATCTACTATAAAATCAGGGATTTGCCACGGAATTGCTTTTAAGTAATAGACAACAGCACCGACATCATAAAAACGCTGAAGAGGGAATTCTTCTTTCGCTTCTAAAATAGTAAATCCATTTTGTTCTAATTCACTACATGCCGTTTCGAGTGACCAACTTGAAAATTCGCTATTCAGCGGTGTGCCAAACTGCTCATTCAGTTCCGCACAATCAAGACCACCGACTTGTTGTGTAAGAAATGTTCCATTGATGGAAAGACTTCTTTTCACTTCAGAAGCAGAATAGGATTCATGTTGATTCACAATTAAATCAAACTGACCATCTTGAAATGGTAAAGCAGTATCATCAGTCACTTCTACGACTATAACTCCTAAAGGTTCTAATTTCTTTCGTGCAATTGGGACATTCGGAGCATAGCCCTCAGTCGCATAAATAGTTGACGGGAACGGTTGTAACATAGATAAAAACTCTCCGCCACCAGTCCCCATATCTAGCATTGATTTTGCACGTTGCATAAGCTGGAAAGCAGTGCTACCGTATGACCATGATAGGGGCTCGCTATTCATACGGCCAGTTTCTGAAATGAAAGAGAAATCCCAGCCGTTAAAGTTAGTCTTTGCACTTTCTAATAGTGCTGAAAATAATGGATCACGTTTCATATTGTCGTCCTCCTATTTCGTTAATAAATGATATAGTAAGAAAAGAAAAAGGGAGGACCTCTTATTAAAGTGGAACGGTTTTATGTTTCGTGTTCGAATAGATTCATATAAATTAGCTCCTTGCGAGAATGGTTATTTATATATTCGGGAGTATCGAGTGAAAATCCTTTGAAGTAATTAGGGTAGGTGAAAGTACGATCAAATTTTGGATGGGGTTATACAGTGAAACTGCATTTTGCCAAGATATTTTGTGAAATATGATATTTCACATTTCTGTTACATAACAATAAAGTCGTACTGTTTATAAAAAAGTGGAACCGTTTTATCCCTTTGGATGTACTTATCTATGGGGATATTTTTATTAATACAAGAAATAGATATATAAACTGAATATAAAAACGTTTTAATTGTTTGAAAACATTCGATAATTTAGTATTGTTTATATATGGAATATTTATTTTTAGGAAAAAAGGGTAAGGGGCTAGATGAAAAGAATGAAAAATGTAATGTTGCTAGTGTTGTGTTTCTTATGTTTAAGTGGTTGTAATTATGAAGATGAAGATCAGGTGAAAAAATATGTGAAAAAAAAGCACGGAATTGATGTGGTTGTAACAGATTGGGGTGCTATACATGAAGGGAATATGGGACATACATACCATACTGTTCAAGCTAAAAATAACAAAAATATTCAATTTAGAGTAGAGGTAGATGGCATCTTATATTCAACAATAAAAGGTGATGAATATCAATACGGGAAAAAAACATATGAGGAATATAAGGAATTCAAACCAATGCTAGAAGAAATTGGAAAATTAGGTTACGTGGAACCTGAAAATAAAAATGTTTTTCAATATATAGTGGATGATGATTATATAGAGGAGAAACCAACTGATAAGTTATTATTAACTTTAAAAACGAGTGACAAGATTGATTACAGTCAATTTGAATCAAAAGAATTAGATCGTTTATATGCTCTAATCCAATTCATTCAGAAGAGTAATAGAAAGATAACAAAACTTGAAATTGAGGATTATAATGGTGAATCTATAGGCTTACCTTTTTATAATGTGCAAAAAGCTATAACGAAAGAAGAACTGCTTTTGACAATGAAAAACACCGTAAGCGGTTATTGGACATATTTGATTCAAACTGAAACAAAAGTAGGCGAAAGGTTAAATGAAATTCAAAATGATCGTTTTGGAATGGAAGATATTACTTGTTCACACCCGAAAGACGGCAATTGTCTAGAGTATGAATTGACTTTAGTTTTCAATGACAGTGAGATAAAATATAGAAATGATTCATATGTAATAGAGGATTTGAGAAAGGTAGTCACTATTCTTAAAGAAGAACTATATAATAAGGAATTTAACATATTTTTAAGGAACAAGGATGGAACAAGTTATTCACTCTGGCTATCATCAGAAAAAATCAAGAAAAGTAATAACATAGAAGAGCTAGTAAAATAAAGGTATAAAGAAGAATTTTAAAGCACTTTTTACGTTTATAATTGCTTTATTCAAAAGGAAAAAACGCTTATACTTCATTTTTGAAGCATAAGCGTTTTTGTATAAAATACTTAAAAAGAAAAATCTTTTGGCAAAGTCCCACTTTTTATCACCGTTCTTAATCCATGTTTCATAATCCAAGGATTAACAGGATGCTGTTTATCGCGTAATTGTTGCAACCATTGAAAAACGAGTTCGTTATCTTCTTTCGTAATATCATTAATGTGATTGGCTACAGATTTTTGAACATACTTAGAAGGGTCATTCATTAATGGCTCAAGAAGCTTTAAATTATTTCTGAAGTCACCTTTCAGAGCTCCTATTTTTTTTGCCCAAGGAAGTCTTGGTCTAGTACCTTCTGAAACTAATCTCCTGATGTGGCTGTTTTCATCACGTAACCATTGCTGCAATATGTCCAAGGTTTCTTCATGGTATTTTTCAAGATAAGGACGAATGGCATATTCAGCAGTATTTCTTTTTGTTATTTCATACATTGCGTTGAATGAGGAGTCAAAATCGTTAAGCCCATATTTTTCAACGTATTTTGCGATAGGCATATACATATAACCCTTTGTAAATGTGCCGACTTCTGTTGTATTTTCTGGTCCTAATGTTTTCAGTAATATATGTATTGCTTCATTAAAATCTTTTTGTAATGCATTGTGTAATTCATCTGCTATTACTTCTATACGTTGCTTTAACTCTAAATTTTCAACTTTATATGTTACGGAATCTACAAAATTTTTTTTAGAGAAATTAGGAACGTGTTTAGAAATAGAATCAGCCATTTTTTCTGCTAATTCTTCGTTAAATAAAAATTTTAACGGAACATATTTACCCATTTTTTCACCCCATTGGTCGGATAAAAACAATGTTTATTTTTTAATCGACAACCCATACACCAACGTCTCACTTGGAGTCGTAATACTAAAACCAGTTGTTTTATAATCAAGTTTTAACGTACCACCAGTGTAGTCTTTCGTGAATGAGTCCATTTGTATAATAAGCTGTTCATCTTCATATACAACATCATCCGCATTATATGTATCCCAAATTAAATCAACATCAACAAAAATGCTGCAAGAGTTTGTCATTGTCCCTCTAATGCGAATAATCTTTTTGTCTTCACGTTCTAGTCTATGTATAGCAGCTTTTGCTTCATCGATAATACGAATGTTCATGTGATCCCAACCTTTAAGTGTATTTGCTTTATTATTGCAAAAAGATAAGAAATAATAAAGTAAATGGGATTGTAATAAAAAAAACGAGCAAACAATTTTGTTTGCTCGTTTTACTTTATTTCAGTTCACATTTATCAAGTGGAATGACTTTCGTTTTCTTAGTAAATTTATAGCCTAACCATAGTACTAAGAAGAGTGGTAAACCGATGTAAGAAACGAGTACACCGTTCCAGTCGATAGATGCTCCCGTAAATGCTCCGTAGTTTTGACCTAAAATAACGACAACACAAAGTGTAAATGCAAAGATTGGACCGAACGGGAACCATTTTGCTTGATATGGTAAATCTTTTAAATCTTTCCCTTGTGCAATATAAGCTTTACGGAAACGGTAATGACTAATAGCAATCCCGACCCAAGCAATAAATCCTGACATCCCAGAAGCATTTAATAACCAAATGTATACAACACCGTCACCGAATAAAGAAGCGATGAAAGCGACGCTACCAACTACTGATGTTGCGATTAATGCGTTAACAGGTACACCACGGCTATCTAATTTTCCTAAGAACTTTGGTGCTTTTCCTTGGCGAGCTAAATCCCAAAGCATACGAGTTGATGCATACATTCCAGAGTTACCAGCAGAAAGTACTGCAGTTAAAATAACAGCGTTCATAACAGAAGCAGCGAAGGCAACGCCCGCTTTTTCAAATACAAGTGTAAATGGACTTACTGTAACATCACTTGCTGCAAGGCTATCAGTCGTATAAGGAATTAATAAACCGATAACGAGAATTGCTAAAATGTAGAATAATATAATACGCCAAAAGATAGAACGAATTGCTTTTGGAATATTGCGTTCTGGATCAGCAGTTTCACCAGCAGCTACTCCTAATAATTCAGTTCCTTGGAATGAGAAACCAGCAGCCATAAATACACCGATAATTGCCATGATGCCGCCATTAAATGGTGCATCTGCAACAGTGAAGTTTTTAAAGCCGACAGATTCGCCGCCCATAATTCCAAAAATCATCATAAAACCGACAATTAAAAAGATAATAATAGTAACTACTTTAATAAGTGCGAACCAATATTCAGATTCACCAAAACCTTTAACAGATAAATAGTTTAAGAGAAAAATAATAGCTAAACAAAGTCCACTCCAAATAAGAGAAGGGGTATCTGGGAACCAAAATTTCATAATTAATGTTACGGCCGCTAGTTCAGCTGCAATCGTAATTGCCCAGTTATACCAATAGTTCCATCCAAGTGCAAAACCAAGTGATGGATCAACAAATTTTGTTGCATAAGTACTAAAAGATCCAGTAACAGGCATGTAAGCCGCGAGTTCTGCTAAGCTTGTCATTAAAAAATAAACCATAATTCCAATTGCGGCATATGCGACTAATGCACCGCCAGGACCAGCTGAATGGATAACACCACCACTGGCAAGAAATAATCCGGTACCGATTGTACCACCGAGAGAAATCATCGTAAGGTGACGAGATTTTAATCCGCGTTTTAATTCACCTTGTCCTTGTGTAGTTTGCGTTTTAGAGGTAGATTGATTTGTTGCGCTATTCATGTTCAACACTCCTTTTCTTGTAGGTTAGGAAGGAGCGGGGGAGAAAAATACAAAAAACCGCCAAAGGAATTAGGCGGAACGTTTCACAAATAACCACCCCATCATACCCTTCCGTTAAGATAGCACACCACGTTTACACGGTAATTTTGTAAACGTGACAGTTCTGTTCCTTTCGGAGACAGCCCCAGCTCATATTTCCAGAGAAGAAATATAAACTTCGGCAACTTTTCCTTTCAAACGGAGTCAGTGACATTCGCTGTGTCTCGTCCATTTTACTTTTAAAAGTCGCAACCTCTACCTCATCGGATTGATGAGGATTTATATATTGCTATGATTTTTAATATATGGCAATTGTAATGATTTTCTGAATATATTGCAAGGGATTTTGTTAGGAAAAGTCAAAAATTATCGGTTATTGTATAGGAAACGCTTGCAAAACTCCACCCGAACCTACTGTTATGTAACAATAAGCAAAGAAAAATTGTTATACAAATGTTTCGCAAAAAATATTGAAAAACCCTTTAAAATTAAAAGAAAATTCAGAAAATATAATTCGACATAACTATTAAAAGGGGATTATTCCTTAAATTCGTTTCAAAGAATAAGTATAAATTCGATAAATAGAATGAATATTCTTTTTACTTCTGATAAAATTGAGGTATTGTTTAATTGAAAAGGGGATATCATTATGAAATTAGAAACGGAAAGATTACATATAGTACCGTGTACAGAAGAATGGATTCAAATTGCGGATAATCAAGGATACAATAGTGGTCCGCATATTGTAGGACATATAGAAAATGTGAAACGAGATGCGGCTTCATTACCGTGGGGACCGTGGTATGTTATTCGGAAAGAGGATGATGTTGTTCTAGGTGATATAGGATTTAAAGGGAAACCGAATGAGCAACATACGGTAGAAATTGGTTACGGATTTATTGAGAAATATTGGAATGAAGGGTATGCAACAGAAGCAGTTAGTGAATTAATGAAATGGGCTTTTCAAACAGGGGAAGTGGAAATGATTATAGCGGAGACACTCCTTGATAACTATAGCTCCATTCGTGTATTAGAGAAATTACATATGAAAAGAGTAAATAGTACTGAAACGATGGTCAATTGGAAAATAGAAAAATAAAAAATACCGCTCGAAGTAAATCGGGCGGTATTATTATTAATTATGGTAGCATTTGTTTTTGATCTTTCGGATAGCCGGCTGTCGATACGTTAGAACGATTGGAATGATTACGAACAGCAATAAAAATAGATATAATAACGACAAGACCAACTGCAACGTAAGAAAGTGAAATAATAGTTGGATCTACTTTAAATGTAGTAAGCAGTGTACGAATATTCGTAAAGATAATAAGTCCGCCAACGAGTACGCCAAGTAAATGAGAAGGAACGATGCGTACTAACCATGCGGCGATTGGTGCGGCAACAATGCCACCAAGCATGAGGGCAAATACCCAAACCCAGCTTACTTGTTCCCAGCCAAGTGAAATGAAAAAGCCAATCGTTGCAGCGAGTGAAACAGGAAATTCACTCGTATCTACAGATCCAATAACTTTTCTAGCTTCATTTCCTCTTGCAAGAAGAACAGGTGTCGTAATCGGCCCCCAACCACCGCCGCCAGTTGAATCGACGAATCCAGCGAATAAGCCAAGTGGTACAAGTTGTTTAGCAGACATACGCTTATTTGAAGAAACAATTTGTTTTTGAATGATGAATCGTAATAAAATATAAACCCCTAAAGTAAATAAAAATATGGAAATGTACGGTTTAATTACATCACCAGGTAAATTGCTTAAAAAACATGCCCCAATAAATGCGCCAATTGCTCCTGGTAATGTAAGCCTAGAAACTGTATATTTATCAACGTTTCCAAATTTGATATGAGATGCACCAGAAGCGGCGGTTGTAACGACTTCAGCTAAATGAACTGATGCGGAAGCTACAGCTGGTGCGATACCAAACATTAATAATAGTGAGGTAGACGTTACCCCGTACGCCATACCAAGTGCGCCATCAATCAATTGAGCGAAAAATCCAATAATAGCAAAGACAATTAATTTCTGCATAAATAATCCCCCTGTAATAATAAATGAAAAAAACACTTTTCCCGTATGAGAAAAGTGCCTTTGGTTTTTCCAATCAGCAATAATTAAATTTGTTTTATTATAATACACATTAATCGTATAAATCAACTGGGTTTTAAAGTTTTTTGAATTGAACGAAAGAAAAATAAAATATACAATAAAAGGATGGAGAGAAAGGGGAGAAAGACTATGTTAGCATTTGATCATCTCGTTCATGCAGTGCATTGTACACCGGAGGAAGCGGCAAAACAAATGCAGGAGCATGGATTTCATACTGCATTAGGCGGTGAGCATACGACTTGGGGTACTTGGAATAGTTTATGTTATTTTGATTTATCATATATAGAATTTTTAGCAGTTCAGCATGAAGAAAAAGCGAAAGAAGCAGAAAATCCATTAGTACAAGAAACAGTGGTGAAATTAAAAAATGGAGAAGGGATGCTACAAATCGCAATTCGAACAGATGAAATTGAAGAACTAGCAAATAAGTTTAATAAGCACGGCTTACATACGATAGGACCATTTGAAGGGAAACGGATGAGAAAAGATGGTCGGCTTTTAGAATGGAAAATGTTATTTGTAAAGCAAGAAGAGAATGGACCGAAATTACCATTCTTTATACAGTGGAATGAAACGGATGAAGAAAGAAGAAACGATTTACGTAAAATAGGGACGATCACTGAGCATAAAAATAAAGTACAAGAAATTGAAACGATTCATTATACGGTGAAAAATGTTCGAGAAACAGTGCGGAAATGGAAAGAAGTAATGGAGCTAACTGCAAATTCAATCATACAAAATGAAGAATGGAATGCTGAGTGTCAAAGTGTATCGTTTGGTGATGTTCATGTGCAGTTTTGTGAACCAGTTGGAGAAGGGCTAGTACTAGAACGTTTGAAGCATCATGGCGAATATCCATTTGCAGTGGAGTTTAAAGGAGAAAAGAAACGAGAGCATGAAGTGTTAGGTAGTTTGTACGTATATGGATAGAGGTGAGTGTGTGGAAGAGATATTAACAGAGATAGAAAGAAAACTAGAGTGGTCACGTATTGTAAAATGTACAGCAATTACAAAAGGTTTTTCACACGAAGAGAAGTATAAAATTGACCTAGAGAATCGAGAAACTTATTTTGTAAAAGTGTGTGATTCTGCTAATTATGAACGAAAACAAGAAGAATATATGTATATGAAACAATTGGAGTTATTACATATTCCAACGCCGCAGTTAATTCATTTCATAAAACTTGAGGGATTAAATAAATGTGTTCAAGTATTTGAATGGACCCAAGGTGTAAATGGTGAAGAGAGCTTAAGCAAGCTATCGGTGGAAGAACAGTATAATGCAGGAAGAAAAGCAGGGAAAATATTAAAGAGAATTCACTCGATAGAAAGAGAAAGTGCAAGTAATAAATGGGAAATATTTAGGTGGAATAAGTATGAAAGGTACATAGAGGCATTAGCAGATTATGAGGTGAATTTTCTGGATTTGAAGCCAGTATTAACCTTTGTAAAAAATCATAAAGACTTATTGAAAAATCGGCCTATCACATTTTTACACGATGATTACCACCCAGCAAATAGTATGATTCACAATAAAGAGTTTATCGTTATCGATTTTAGTGGATATGATTTTGGTGATCCCATACATGATTTTTATAACGTAGCGATTTTTACTACAAGAATAAGCAAACCATTTGCGGTTGGACAAGTTCACGGTTATTGCGGAGGCAATCCGCCACTCCATTTTTGGAAACTGTATTCATTATATGCAGCGATGACATTCCCAGCGGATATCGTATGGACAAACCGAACTACACCACATTTAGTAGAGGATATGAAAGAAAGATTGAACCGAATTATAGAAGATCATAATCATTTTTCATCTTATATTCCAAAATGGTATCAATCACAACATGAGGATATAATAAACAATAAATAACGGAGGGATTCATTTGGATAAAATTGCGGTAATTTCAGATATACATGGTAATATTCCGGCATTAGAATCAGTACTGAAAGATATTAAATTAAGAGGAATTGAACGTATTATTTGTCTTGGAGATTTAGTAGGAAAAGGTCCGCATTCTAGCGAAGTAATTGAAATCGTTCGTAAAGAATGTGAAGGAACCGTAATGGGAAACTGGGATGATTTCATTACAAAACCGACTGAATTTGAATCGTTAAAATGGCATCAAAAACAATTATCAGAAGAACAAAATGACTATTTAAGAAGCTTACCATTTTCAATCGAATTTTTTATGAGCGGCAAACTCATTCGTATGTTCCACGCTTCACCAAGAAGTTTATATGAAAGAATTCAACCACATGCAACAAGAGAAGAGCGTATTAGTATGTTCGAAAATAGTGAGCTCACAGAGAATATAGAAGGGGAAAGAAAACCAGATGTCGTTTGTTACGGTGACGTTCATCAGGCGTATGTGCAAAATTTTAGAGGGAAAACGTTATGTAATGCTGGTAGTGTAGGTAATCCACTTGAAATTACACAAGCTTCCTATTTAATTTTTGAAGGAACATACAATGAAAAAGAAGCAGCAAGCTTTTCCATTCAACTCGTACGTGTACCATATGATATTGAACTAGCCATCCGATTAGCTGAAGAGTTGGATATGCCAGAAATTGAGGAATACAAGCAGGAGTTACGAACTGCTTTGTATCGGGGGTTTAAAGGGAAGTAAGGAATATGTAACTTAATAAAAATATATCAACGGTTTTTCAAAATATCGATTTACCGACAAACAGTGATGAAGTTTATTTATTATAAATATATTATGTAAACAGAGTTACGGGAGGGAATGTCATGCGCCGAAAACAACGCATTAAAAAAATTGTAGATCATATTTTTAAATTAAACTTAACCCATCCAACAAGAGTTGGAGTAAATGGTATAACAGCTTCAGGAAAGACAACATTTGCAAACGAACTGGCAGAGGAAATGAAAAATCGGGGAGTGCAAGTAATACGCACCAGCATTGACGATTTTCATAACCCGAGAGTGATTCGTTATGCACAAGGAAAAGAATCTGCAAGAGGGTATTATGAAGATGCACACGATTATACAGCTTTCAAAGAAAGGCTATTAAAACCTTTAGGACCTAACGGGAATTTACAGTATGAAACGATTTCTCATAACTTAATAACGGACATGCCTGTACATAATACGCCGCTAGTGGCCTCGCCAAATATGGTGCTAATAGTAGATGGAACATTTTTATTGAAAAAAGAAATTGAGTATCTATTTGACTATAAAATTTTCGTAGATACAGATTTTGAGATTGCGAGAAACCGTGGTGCAGAGCGCGAGACTGAGGCTTTTGGAAGTTATCAAGAAGCAGAGAAAATGTTTATAAACAGATATCATGCAGCTTGTAAGATGTATATAGATGAGCATAATCCGAAAGAATGTGCAAATGTTATATTTCAGAATAGTAATTTTGATGATCCGGTAGTTGTATTTAAATGAATTTAAAATCGTTTATATAGCAAAAAGTTCGTGAAAGGGGATGCGTCGGGTGGATAAAAAAGATAATCCGAACGATTGGCCTGTATGGGCGAATGAGTCAGTAGAGATAGTTAATGCAAATCCTGATTGGCAAGATAAAGGCCGATGTGAAGAACAGCAACTTTATGAACTGCTTACTCCTCTCGGTATTAGCAAAGTAATACATATAGGCAGTACATCCATACCTGGTTTACCTGCAAAACCTATCATTGATCTAATGGCTGAAACAGACTCATTTGATAGAGTGCTCGATATTTCAGCAAAATTGGCTATATATGATTGGCATTATGTAGGCCCGGAATTAGATGAAAGACCTTGGAGAAGGTTCTTTGTGAAAGTGAAGAATAATAGGCGTGTAGCTCATCTGCATTTGATGGTTAAAGGAACTGAACGATGGGAGCAACAACTTTTATTTCGTAACCGCTTACAAGAAAATCCACAATTAGTTTATGATTATTCAAATCTAAAGCAAGAGTTAGCTAAAAGGTTTAACCAAGATAGAGAAGCATACACAAAAGCTAAAACAGAATTTATTAAACAAGTTCTAAAATGATTTGAATTTTGATTGTAACTACGTTTGAATACAAATGAAAAAATACTTTATTTTATGGCCTAAGCTTACATGAAATGCATGTAAACAAAGTGAGAAGCTTTTGTATTCCAATGTATTTCCTTTTATTTTTCGGGAGAAATTTATATAATTGAATCAAGTTCATAGAAAGATAGGGACTAAAACTATATTAAAAGTCGACTTAATTTTATGAGGGAAATTACAGGGGATAAGGCGAAAATAAGTTAAAAAACGTAAAAAGGGGACAGGAAATATAATGACAGAAGTACTAGAACTAAAAGAAGAATTACAACAAATTCAAAATAATAATTATGCTGTGCCAGAAGATGTAGATGCATATCCATATGCACAGTGGATGCTAGATTATATCGGATCACCTGATGCTGAATTACGTGATGATTTGATTTATAGTACGCTTCACAAATGGATTACAAATGATGTATTTAGACAAAAAGAATTACGAGGATTAATGTTACAAGCAATTAGTCCTGATTATTTATTTTATAAAATTGGTGAAAAGGGAACAGATTCTGTATTTAAACGTGCGTTCTCCGTATTAATTCCGCCGCTTATTTTATCTGTTCATGAAAGAGAACCACTGTTATCTGAAGAACAGCTGTATAGTGTGGCAGAACAAGTTCTGGAATATGTCTATTTAGAAGAAGATGTAAGGGGTTACGTAGAAGGAAAAGGCTGGGCACATTCTACTGCACATGCGGCAGATGCACTAGATGCTTTAGCGCGTACGATACGAAATCGTGAGTTTTCATATGCAATCCTTGCTGCTGTTCGTCAAAAAGTTCGTATGAGTGACTACGTATACATACACTTTGAGGATGAGAGATTAGTAACGCCAATTATGTCGTTACGTAATCAAAATCTTTTAACTGAAGAAGAGTGGAGCAACTGGCTACATAGTATAGCAATTGTTGAAGACATCCGACATCCTCAGCATGCTATTTTAGTACAAAATATTAGAGCTTTCTTAAGAAGTTTATATTTTACAGCTTTAGAGAATGAGGGTGCTACTGCCTTTACAGATGATATATTGGAGACTTTGAAGGATTTGCGTAGGTATTAAAAAAAAGCATTTAAATTAGAATATATGATTCAAAACTTATAATAAATAAAAATACATTTTGTTAAGAGAAAGGTACATAAAACCAACACCTCACAACCATACTAATAAAATGTGTTGGAGGTGAAATTTATGGACAAAAAAGACTTTGAAAAAGTTTATAATGATTACTTACATCAAGGAGAAGAGCAAGCTCAATTTGAAGTAGACAATGAAGTCAATTCAGGAGCAGAACAAATTGTTGCCGTTCGTAAAAATGATGATGGGGATTTAATTGCTTTTAAGACAAGTAGCGGGAGAGAGTTAGATTATATTACTGCTCTTGATGAAGCGAAATCAGGAAAGTTAGCTCATGTGGACGTATTTCATAAGTATGGCAGGGATATTATACGTAGTGAACCTGATGGTATGAAAGAAAATAACTTAGATAATTTACCTTCTTTTTAAACGGGTAAACCTCAAGAAGAGAATGTTCATTTGGATATTCTCTTCTTTTCTTTGCAAAGCTTTCTCTACAAATAGAAGGTTCATTTCTAAAGTGAAATTACACTTTTAAAGAGCTCTCTAAATTTCTCTTTATCTTCTGCTGTAAATGGTTTCGGTCCCTTTGTACGCTTACCGCTTTTTCGAACCATTGCACTTAAATACCGTGTTTGTAACAATTGTTCAATGTTTTCATTCGTATACTTATAGCCTTTATGGTGTAGAACGATACAGCCTTTTGCTAAAGCAAGCGAAGCAAGACCGTAATCTTGCGTTACGATTAAATCTTCTTTTTTTGCTAACTGCATAATCCGGTAATCCGCAGCATCTGCTCCGGAATCAACATAAATTGTTTCCACACCTGTTGGCTGCTTAGCATTAGAATAATGAGAAAAGCTAGTAACGAGGGTAACAGGAATTTCCACATTCGTAGCTTCATAAATAATCACATCTTTTACAGGACAAGCATCTGCATCAACGTAAATCTTCATTTTATCACTCCTATGAATAGGTTCGTGTTGATAATAATGGTAGATTTTGCTTTTGTCAAACGAGAAAGCTTTATCTAATGTTATTTTTCACAAACCAAAATAGCCTCACGCAAACGAGAAATACCTTCCTCGATTTGATCAATATTTACTTTTCCATAAGACAAACGTATATAACCATCTTTCGCGCCGAAAATACTACCCGGCATAAAGGCGATTTCTTGTTTTAAGCTTTGCATAATGAGTTGTTTTTCGTTTATCGGTTCGTTTAATTTTCCCCATATGTATATACCGCCAGTTGGGTTTGAAAAAGAGATTTTATCGTGAAGCTGTTCATTTAAAGCACGGACGATAATGTCTCTTTTTTCTGCAAGTTGTTTTCGTAACGGAACGATATGCGACTGAAATGGTACAGTTTCGAAAAATTGCTGCATAAGCCACTGGGGGAATATGCTCATACCTAATTCCATTTGGTGCCGTGCGTCGGATAACCTCTCGACTACAGACTGCGGGGCGACAAGCCAACCAACTCGTAAACCTGGCGCAATCATTTTTGATAAGGAATGAACATAAATGACAGTTCCGTTTTCATCAATCGATTTTAAAGTAGGGCAAGGTTGTTTATTTTCTAACGCAAGTAAACTAGATGGATCATCTTCAACGATCGCGATTCGTAAGTCTGCGCAAAGTGATAACAGTTTTTTTCTACGGTTTGGATGAAGCATTGTTCCCGTAGGGTTTTGGAAATTTGGATTTAGAAAGATCATTTTAATACGATGCTTTCTATATAACTCTTGCACATCGTCTGGATTAATACCGTGTTCATCGACAGGTAATGGAAAAATACGAATACCTGCCGATTGGAATAACGGTAATGAATAACAGTGTGAAGGGCTTTCGAAAGCGACTGCGTCACCTGGATTTAATAAACATTGTACGATAAGGTGAAGTGCTTGTTGGGCGCCGGATGTAATCATAATCGATTGTTCGGTCGCTTCAACTTTTAAATATTCCTTCATATATTTTACTACCGCTTGTCTTAGCGGGAGATACCCCTGAGGATGATCGTAACTTAATGACTGCGTTAACGGTTGTTCTCGCAAAATTGTTTGTAGTTGATCGTGAGGATAGAGATTACAACCGAGCTCTCCGTTTGCGAAATCTATAATGTTCTCATTTTGTTGTACTTCTGCCCGAATATGGCGAAGTAACGGTAAGTTTGGTAAAAAAGTACCACCTTCTACGAAACCTCTCCAGTTCGGCGTTAATGTTGGAGAAACGCCCCACATATGTGTACTCACACGTGTACCTTTACCAGTCGTACTTTCTACAATTCCCATAGCACGTAGTTCATTATAAGCAGTTGTTACCGTACTTCGGTTTACATTTAACTGCGTAGCTAATTTCCGTTCTGAAGGGAGGAAGCTACCTGGGGGAAGTTCTCCGTATGTAATACGTTTTTCAATAAAGTCAACAACTTGCTGATAAATTGGGATTTTACTGTCGTTATCTAGCTTCCATTCCATACAAACGCCTCCGCAAATCTTATATACATTAAGTATAACAAATTGGCTGGGTAAAAAAACAGCCAATTGGACGGTGTTATATCCAGCCAATTTTACTATGCTAAATAGGGAAGGGGAGATTCGGATGAAACGATGGCAAATGGAATGGCTCCTAGTATCAGTAGCATTAGTATGGGGAGCAAATTATACAATTGGAAAGTATGGCGTGGCATATATGTCATCCATTCAATTTAATAGTTTACGATTTTTAGTAGCATCTCCGGTATTATTACTTATTACATTTTTAATGGAACGCTCACTTCGCATTGAAAGAAAAGATTGGTTACGATTAGTAGCAGTCGGTATCGTTGGAACGACAATGTATCAAACGATGTTTATGCTATCTGTAAAATATACTTCAGTAACGAACGCCTCATTATTAATTGCGATGTCACCTATATTTACAGGGATATTAGCAGTATTGCACAAACAAGAACGTTTTTCGATGAAAGTACAAATTGGTTCAATAGTAGCGTTTATTGGTGCAGCATTCGTTTTATTAACAGGGCATACGGGAGGAGCTACATACGAGTATGCGTGGCTCGGAAATGTAATTGGATTAGTCGCAGCAATTGCGTGGGGATGGTATCCCATTTTAGCGCAACCACTTATCACAAAATACTCCGCAATGAGAGTCACATCATGGTCTACTTTAATTGGAATTGT
This sequence comes from Bacillus sp. FSL R12-0074, assembly GCF_038005725.1. Classification (NCBI taxonomy): domain Bacteria; kingdom Bacillati; phylum Bacillota; class Bacilli; order Caryophanales; family Bacillaceae; genus Bacillus; species Bacillus sp. FSL R12-0074. The sequence continues at coordinate 3,001,763 of NZ_JBBOTR010000001.1, read as the reverse complement.
ACCTCTCGTTATATACTGTTTATTCAACGTAAATACATTAACGTGGCCAGTAGATACGCCAAGCTGGGGATCACTAGCATATTCAATCGTCTTTGCGACAATCTTTGGACTTGCAATGTGGTATGTCGGTATTAGTAAAATAGGTTCAACGAAAGTAATGGTTTATATGTATCTAGTACCATTGTTCGCAGTTATCTTTGCAGCTGTAACAATTGGAGAACAAATCAATATGATGCAACTCGTTGGCGGTCTTATAATCTTCATCGGCTTATATGTTGTAAAAAAAGGCGGAATCAAAAAGCCAGCTCTCAATTTGAAAAAAGTAAGTTAGTAGTAAAAATGATCTCTTTCATATAGAAGGAGATCATTTTTTATTTCGTAATAAAAGCGCTTGTTCAACAGCCCATTTTTGATGATCGTGAAGTAAATGTTCTATAGCAAGCGATGGAGACATCCATTGTAAAATATGGTCTTCTTCATGAACTTCAACTTCATGTATCTTTTGTGCAATGTAAAAGAACCCATCGTTTAAATAATATGTATCCTCTTTTTCGATGATAGCTATTTTTGAGCAAGTATTGTTAAAAATAACCGAATAGCAACTAGGCCGTAATACATACTGAACAGTAAGCTCTTTATAACCAAATGTAAGTTTTCCAATCATAAAATACGACCTTTCTCTATAAAATACATAAAAGGAATATTAAGGTAAATGTAGAATTATATAAGTATAATCTTATAGGATTGGAGTGATAACAACATGATAAATCGAAAATGTTCAAGGTGTAAAGAAATAACAGGTACAATACATGGTGGTAAAAAAATAAATGAAGAATTTTTGTGTGAGGATTGTCTTCAAAAAGGAATTGCGAGTGGGGAAATCGAATTATCACAAGTGGAAGAAGAACAAACTTTGTATCTTTCTATAAAAATATTAAAAATAATGAGTGTTATTTATTTAATAGGATCAATTTTAATGGCTTTTTCTGCTGGATCGCTTATACATGATCCAGGATTTGGGGAAGTATCAATTTCAGGATCAGGTGCAGTTGGTGTTATGATAATTGGATCGATATTCCAGTCTGTTCTTGTATTTTCAGGTATTTGGGTATTCATTCTGTTAGTCGAAACGGTTATTAAAATATATGAAAAAATGAAGTGAGTGAGAGGGAGAAATACATGCGAGTAAGAAATATTCAAGGGGAAGATTATGTAAATATTCATTCTGTATTAAATGATTGGTGGGGCGGAAGAGATATGGCTAGTATGTTGCCGAAGTTGTTTTTCGTCCATTTTCAAGAAACGAGTTTTATCATTGAAGAAGATGGAAAAACGTTAGGTTTCTTATGTGGATTTTTTTCACAAACGCATAAAGATGAAGCGTACGTTCATTTTATCGGTGTAAATCCGAAGTTTAGACGAAAAGGAATCGCATCGACGTTATATTCTTATTTCTTCGATGTCGCTCGTGCAAATAACCGTAAAGTTGTAAAAGCGATAACGTCACCAGTTAATAAAAAGTCAATTGAATTTCATCAAGAAATCGGATTTCAAATTGAAGCTGGGGATGATGAAATAGAAGGTGTATCCGTACATACAAATTATGATGGGAACGGCGGGAGTAGAGTTTTATTTTTAAAAAATGTGTAAAGTAGGCTGACGTAAAGTTAGCCTTTTTGTTGTGAGGAGGGATAAATATGGAGAGTTCTCAAAGTAGAAACGAGTATTTACGACGTGTTTATAAAGTGCAAGACTATATAGAATTACATATAAATGATTCACTTTCAATTGAAGATTTAGCTAATGTGGCAGGATTTTCAAAATTTCATTTTCATAGAATTTTTAAAGGGATGATGGATGAGCCGTTATCTCGGTATGTGAATCGTTTGAAATTAGAGAGGGCAACACACCTTCTTACTTATCATACAGATATGACGATTACAGACATTGCGTATTACTTCGGGTTCACAGATTCAGCAGTTTTCTCCCGGACATTTAAAAGTTATTACGGAGTAAGTCCGTCTCACTATAGAAATCACAATAGCAAGAATTGCAAAGACGTTAGCGAAGATTCTCAATACAATGAGTGTAAGAAGGTTCGAGGAGAGGTCGAAATTGTAGCAGCGGACAAAGTAAACGTCGCATACATAAGACATGTAGGTACATATAAAGATTTAGCTATAGATTTTCCGAAAATGATAGAAAAACTATTTCATTACGCATCGGAGCAAAACTATCATGCGTTCGAGGATACGAAGGTATTAACAATTTACCATGATCATCATGAGTTCACAGAAGACTATCATTTAAGAACAAGTCTATGTATAACGATTCTGGATGAAGTAGTAGAAGGAAATAGCGATATTGGATTGATGACAATACCATCAGGGAAATATGCAGTAGGCCACTTTGAAATATTCCAAGAGGAATATAAAGGAGCATGGGATTTTTTATACGGTGAATGGCTCCCAAATAGCGGATATAAGCCGAGAGATTCATATCCTTTTGAAATGTATAAAAATGACCCAAGGCAGCACCCGGAAAATAAACATATAGTCGATATATATGTACCTATCGAACCTTTTTAATCATAGATTAAGGGGGAAGAACGATGAAAACTGCTGAACAGTTAGATTGGACTATAAAAGAAAACTATAAAAATATAAATGGTGTATTAGTTGTACAAAAAGGTAATGTTACTTTTGAAAATTATTATAATGGTTACGGTCCAGATGATGCATGTCATGTAGCATCGGTCACAAAAACGATAATCTCTGCGTTAATTGGGATATGTATAGATAAAGGATATATCAAAAGTGTTAATCAAAAAGTAATAGAGTTTTTTCCTGAATATAATATTAAGGCATCTGAAGTAACAGTTCGGCATCTACTTACAATGACAGCTCCATATCCTTATATAGACTGGCAGGAACCGTTAGAAGAACTATGTACACAAATGGACTGGGTGAAGTATACGTTAAATAGGGCAGGAAAAGGTGGAGAAATTGGACCTTTTAAATATTCATCGGCAGGCGCACATGTACTATCAGCAATTATTACGAGTGTAACAGGGAAAAGTGCTCGTGAGTTTGCGAACGAATATCTATTCAAGCCTATCGGTATAAGAGAAATTCCAAACTACAATATGAAAGCATTTGGATTCGATGACTTATTCGGAAAAGATGTAAAGGGATGGGTTCATGATCCAAATGGTATTTCGACAGGCGGCTGGGGACTAACGTTAACAGTTAAAGATATGGCTAAGTTTGGACAGATGTATTTGAATGAAGGTATTCATAATGAAAAGGAAATTCTTTCAAAATCGTGGGTACAAAAATCAATAGCGATGAATTCAAATCAATACGGTTACTTATGGTGGTTACGAGAAGAAGATGGGGTCTTTTCATACTGTGCCATGGGTGATGGTGGGAATATGATTTGTTGTATTCCGGAGAAGGAATTGGTGGTGGCGATTGCATCTGAGATTATACCGGAAGCGAAGGATAGATGGAGATTAATCAAAGAGTGTATATTTCCTTATTTAAAAGTTTTACAAAAGTTACAATAAGAGAAATAGTTAAACTTGCTATGTTCTACATAATTGAAATAAGTGCTGTGAGAACGGAGTCGTTCAATTAAAATTAGAAAACTTCAACACCTATACGATTATTGAATAATTGAAAGGTGTTGAAGTACTTAATGAGCTAATTAAGGTACATCAAACTGAAACACTTTTTTTAATTGTTAACTATTTTTTAACTTTTCGATGTATAAGATACATAATGCAGAGCGCAATTGCTAAAAAGATAAATTTAATTAACTCCATTAGGCTGGCATCCCACTTGTTTTGCAATCCATCTGTTAAAAAAAATACATTAAACATACCATGTAAAATTGCGGATGGTAGTACAGAACAACCGTACTCTCTCGTGTACGTCAAAATTATAGATAATATAAATAATAACGATAGATAACTTAATATTCCTACAAACCATAACTCATAGTTTTTATAAAAGAGTGCTACTGGTAAATGCCATAAAGACCAAAGTGAAGCTGTAATTATTGCGGTTTGTATTAATGAATATTTTTTTCGTAAATAGTAATGAAGATTCCCGCGCCAAATAATTTCCTCAAAAAATGCAGACAAAGCTGCAATTGTAAGACCAATGAGTAGGAGAAATCCCAATTCATTGCAGTGATTAAATAAGAACTTTATATTATAAATATAAAAATAGAAATGGAGACATAGACCTAGAAGTAGTGGGAATAAAATGGAGAAAATTAGTGATTTTAATGTTGGACGTGAAATGCCAAATGTATGGAAAATTTCTTGTTTCTTATATGCTTTTTGATATAAAATAACGGCTAACAACGGAACAACCATCGTGAAACCCAAATAACTACGACCATTTTCTATGTTTAGCAAAAAGATATAAAATAACGATGTGAGAGAATAAATGTAAAATGTTGAATGATAAACTATGTTTTTATTAATATTTATCACCTACCTAAGTACGTATAATTTGTTAATCAAATATTGGATATTTTAATTATATATGAAATGGAAATAGACAGAATGAATATTTTCATATTGTTGATTCTAGTAATAGAGAAGGGGATTAAATTATATCCCTTTTTTTGCTAGTATAGTAAGAGATAGTAAGAGATAGTAAGAGATAGTAAGAGATAGAAAGAGATAGAAAGAGATTTCACTAGATGGATAAAAGACGTTGTTTGAAAGGTGAGGGTATGATGACAAAGTCTAATGTTGTAGAAATCATTTCAGCTTTAGTAGCTATTATCGGTGTGTATGTACTAATAAATGCACCAGAAATGGGGAGTAAGGCAACAAGTGAATCTGTTGCAGAGCAGGGCGGTCATATGGATACAAGTACGTATTTAGCTTTATTACAAGGATACGGAAATTCTTATACAATTCTAGGCGCGACTTGTTTATTTATGGGGTTGCTCAGTTTAATTTCTATAATTTCAATTCAAGTATATAAAAGTAAATAGAGGTTGAAAAAACAATGCTCCTGCCAAATTGACAGGAGCATTGCTCGTATAAATAAGTATTTTCGTAGATGTGTACTTATCACTATGACTTAGTTGAAATATTTTTCAACCCCTCTTTATCGTCTTCATTACTGTCGAATTCGATAAAAAGTTATGTCACAAGTTGCAAATTTGGATGACGTTATATTAACTATAGAAAAAAATGAAAAATACCCGTAACTTTTTACAAGGGAAAATCGTTAAACAAAAGAAAAGGTTTTTAATCATGCGCTTGATTGAATGGGGGAAAAAGAATGAAGATTCTAATACTGGGCGGTACACGTTTTTTAGGAAGGGCTTTCGTAGAAGAGGCTTTGAATAGAGGGCATGAAGTTACATTATTTAATCGCGGAACGAATAAAGAAGTTTTTCCTGAAGTAGAGCAGCTAATCGGTGATAGAAATGATGATGTTTCAAGTTTAGAAAATCGAAAATGGGATATGGTCATAGATACATGTGGATTTTCTCCTCATCACATTAGGAATGTAGGAGAATTACTTAAAGATAATATAAAGCACTATACATTCATCTCAAGCCTTTCCGTATATAAAGATTGGATCCCGCATCACATAAAAGAAGATTATAAATTACTACCTGAACCACCAAGTGATAAGGTAAAAGCTGTAGAGGATGGTGAAATATCTCCTTATGAGTATTACGGTGCGCTTAAAGTATTATGTGAAAAAGAAGCAGAGAATTATTGGCCGGGTCGTGTTTTACACGTAAGAGCAGGACTTCTTTCGGGAATGTTTGATTATACAGATCGACTTCCATATTGGGTTCAGCGTGTAGAAAAGGGAGGAAAAGTGTTAGTTCCAGGAAGGAAAGACCGTCCAGTGCAGTTCGTTGATATAAAAGACGTCGCAAGCTTTGGACTAAACATGGCAGAAAACAATAAAGTAGGTACATTTAATGTAACGGGTCCGAAAGATGAGCTGACGATGGAAGAGCTATTAAATATGAGTAAAAAGGTTACGAATAGCGACGCTGAATTCGTTTGGGTAGATGAATCATTTATGAAGGAACATAAAGTGCAGCCGTGGACTGAAATGCCGTTATGGCTTCCTGAAACTTTTGCATTAGAAGGTGAAACGAAGCCGTGGAAAGGTGGATTTTCTATTAGTATCGATAGTGCTGTTAAAGAAGGGCTTACTTTTAGATTGTTAGAAGATACTGTTATAGATGTGTATGCGTGGATGAAGAGTATGGACGAATGGGAATTAAAAGCAGGTATTTCAGTTGAGAGGGAAAGAGTATTAATAGAGAAGTGGTATAAAGAAGGGCAAACAAGGGTACTTTTAGAATGACTTGATTTTAAAAGATGGTATAATTTATTGTATATATCATTATTCTAGAAGATATTCTATAAATTTCTAAACTATAGTAATTATTATGAATATAAAAGAGCACACTTATTCATAGCGAAAGTGTGCTCTTTTCCTTACTTATATTGTGATGGTGAAATGCGGTCTAGCCATAGTATGCCATCGTATTGTTCAATCGGCCTCAAAATTTCTTCGGATTTTTTAACGCCCCAGTGTCTTGCGGTAGTAGGAGTAAACATCCAAGATGTTTCAGGACGATTGTTTTCTCCTTTTAAATTAACAAATATATTAGGATTTTGAGATGTTCGTAATATATTCTCGATACTTTGTTCAGCATGGTCTGTATCTATAGGGACTATTTTATTAAGGTCACTACTATCCCAACTATTTCCGCTATATGCATATACGCCAATTGTGTACATTTGATCTTTTATCCGTTGAGGTAAATAATCAATCATATTGGGCGCTTTAAAATTGTGTTGTTGGTATTTGGTCCAATCGAGTATCATTTTTGAATTTTGTTTTCGGATATGATAGTTATGTCCCCATACAATGATTTTTTTATTTTTGTATTGAATATCACTTAACCAAGCTAAAGATTGTCCCATCTTTTGATCTCGAATATAAAGAGATAGATCTGTAAGTTTAAAGTTTGCTGGATAAATAAAGTTTTTTTCTTTTACAGTAGCATCTTGGAGTGTTTTAATTGTATCAATGTGTATACTGATAGTCTTTTCTAATAGATTTACATCGTATGTATTTGATGGAGCTATCTTATTTAATTCGGCGTTATGTTGTTGAACAAACGTTTTAATTTTTTCATATTTCGCTATTACTTGCTGAACGTCCGCTTTATATTGTTCGTAGGGGTACTTATTATCTATAGATTCAATTTTCTCCTCTATATTGAGTAATTCTTTATGAGCTATTTCTATATCATTAGCAATTTCAGGATTAATTTTTTCTAACCATTCTTTTGCAAACTCAGGGAAATAAGAATACCATCTGAATTGAGCATCAAACCCTGTTAATATAAGAGGTGTTCCTTTTTCTTTTTGATCTTTTATATAATGAAAGAGCTCCAATATTTCTTCAGTATGCCAAACACCGTATAAAGATTTTTTCATAGCCTGCAAAGCAGTTAATTGGTCGAGATTTTGATTTACAGCATTTGCCTCCGCAAATCCTGTTTCAAATGCAATTACATCATATCCCATTTCTTCATGTAAATACTTAATCATACGTACTTTTGATTGGTTTATTTCCTTAGCACCATGTGTACTTTCACCCAGCAGAACAATTCGTTTATCCTTTATTTTTTCTTTTAAAAAGGATAAATCTTCATTTGTCTGTGCGTTTGGTTCGTTTAATTTTTGTGCATTTTCCTTTATCCATTCTTCCCATTTGGGCTGATCTTTCGGTTTCTCTTCAGCAGAAATCACAGATGTAAATGCTGTGAAAGCTAGAAGAGAAGTAACTATTCCTATTTTCCACTTAGTAAACACATATTTCCCCCCCATGAAACAATTTTGTTTTTTAATAGCGGTAGATACATCCAAATATCTACTATTCTTCCACATATTTATATTAATTGGTAATAACAAAAGAAACAATGAAAAAATTGAGAATATTCAAACTGGAATTAGATGATGAAGATTATTATTTTTATAAATTACTACGAGGTAGTTAACAACAAATAATGAATCAATAGTTAGAATAGTGGTTTTTATCTAAAAACATTGAAAGACTTGAGTGGATTTAGTAACCTTAATTTATAAATAATAGATTGTAATTAGGTTAAGTGCATGTGAAAAAAGTTTTTTAGTGTACTTACTTGTAATTACAATTGCTTAATATCATAATCCAAAACTATATAAAGGTGGTACAAAATTGTGGATCTTACATTTAAAGTAGAAGAAACATGTTTTAATTACCGAGTCGGAGCAATTTGTAAATATGATAATAAAATACTTATCCTTCAAGATGAAGGTGAAGAGTATTGGTACGTACCAGGCGGAAGAGTGAAAATGCTAGAAAATAGTGAAGATGCGTTAAAACGAGAGCTTGCAGAAGAACTAGGCGTACCTATTGAAGTGAAGAGATTAATATGGTCAGTAGAAAACTTCTTTACACTTTCTGAGCGAAAGTTTCATGAGATTAGTTTTTATTATGAAGTAGAATTGCATGAATTACCTGCAAATGGGGCGGATCAATATATTCTGAATGAAGAGGGTAGAACATATATGTTTAAGTGGGTGCCGATAGAAGAATTAGATACATATAACTTACAGCCAGCGTTTATAAAAGATAAAGTAAAGGATGTATCAGTTCATACAGAACATATCGTTTTACAAAAGTAAACGTGTTTGGAGGGGGAAACGGTGAAGGGGACTAAAAAAGAGATACATATAGATGATAAAGTCATTCGTTACACACATATCGAAAAAGGTTCTAATACGGTTTGTTTTATGTTTTCAGGTTCCGGTTACAATTATGATAAACCATTATTCTATTATGCAACGATGCTTATGCTTGAAAATAAAATAGATGTAGTTCATATTCATTATTCCTATGATGGACAATTAATGGAAAAACCAATGGAAGAAGTAACGAAAGTAATGATGGATGATATTAACCCTATAATGAATGAAGTGCTAAAAAATGGGCAATACAACGATTCGATGTTTTTAGGGAAATCACTTGGAACAATCCCGATTGCGAATGATTTAATGAAGAGAGAAGAATACTTACAGTCAAAAATGATATTACTTACACCTTTATTGACGTTTGATTCGATTTTTGATTCGATCTTACATAGTCGTCACGACGGGCTTTTAGTAATCGGAGACAAAGATCATCAATACAATGCAAGTCAAATGGAGCGATTAGAGCAATCCAATTTAAAGATTGAGATTGTTAAAAATGCAAACCATTCTTTAAATGTTGGGGAATTTGAAACAGATAATTCAATTACAGCTATAGCAAAAATAATAGAAAAACTTGAAGAAACAATAGAAACAATTAAAGTTTGAATGAATAATAATTATAAAAATACATGAAAAAGAGGTGCTTATTGCACCTCTTTTTTTATGTTCAAATTTTAATTCCTATGAAGCGAAGCCAGCATTAAATAGGAATATTACTTTTCTTTTTCCTATAAAAAGCGGATAACAATTTTTAATAGTAGTTATTACAATTTAAATACGGAAAATTCAGAAAAGTTTTAGAAGCTTAAGAGGAGGTAATTGAAAGCGTTTACTGATATTGAAATACAAGAAAGGGAAAATTCCCATATAAGGAGGATATTAAGATGAAATCGATTAACCCGATGAATGTGATAGACGAGAGTCGTATTCATTCCATGCATATTTGGTTAATATTTTGGTTATTTATCGTAATTGCATTTGATGGATATGATGCTGTTATTTATGGAGCAACAGTACCTTCGCTCATTAAAGAGTGGGGAATATCGGATGTTACAGCAGGGGCAATTGGTAGTTATACAGCTATAGGAACGGCAATTGGTGCTGCTTTCTTTGGTTTATTAGCTGATAAAATAGGTCGTAAAAATATCATACTACTAACTACAATCTTATTTAGTCTATTTACATGTCTATCTGGTTTTGCGAATGGTCCTGTAATGTTTGCGATTTTCCGTGTTATCGCAGGTGTTGGGCTTGGCGGAGTTATGCCGAATGTAATTGCTATAGCAACAGAATTCTCGCCGAAACGAGTTCGAACTGCTATCGTATCTTTTATTTTTTGCGGATATTCAGTTGGAGCAATGGCAGCAGCACTTACAAGTCGTTCCCTTCTTACGCCAGCAGGATGGGAGCCTGTTTTTTGGTTAGCAGGAATTCCGTTATTGTTTATCCCGTTTTTAATGAAAAGTATTCCTGAGTCTGTTGGTTTTCTTTTAATGAAAGGGAAAATAGAAGAAGCTAAAAAAGTAATAGCTAAGGTAAATCCACAATTAAGTAAAGATGTGGCAATTGAATTTACAAAACCATCAACTAAAGAAGCTGGTTCTCCGGTTGTTAAGTTATTTGAGGAAAAGCGCGCCGTAAGTACAATTATGTTTTGGATTTCATGTTTCAGTGCTTTCGTACTCATTTACTCTATGAGTACATGGTTACCAAGGCTTATGATGCAGTCAGGGTACGATCTTAAATCAAGTCTCACATTTACGGCTGTCATGCAAATTGGAGCTATTGTTGGAACACTCATATTCGGTCCGATAGTAGATAAAATCGGATTTAAAAAGGTACTTGTCCCATTATTTTTCTGTGGAGCAATTGCGTTATCACTCATCGGATTTGTAAATAATATGTTTTTAGGGTTTTTGTTAATTTCAGTGATTGGCGCTTCTTCTGTCGGACTACAAAATATGTCAAATGCATTCGTTTCTCAATATTATCCTAGTAATATGCGCTCAACAGCAGTAGGAAGTACAATGGCCTTTGGGCGTCTTGGAGGTGTGGTAGCTCCGACGTTGGTAGGTATTCTTCTTTCCATGCATTTATTGCCTCAATATAATTTTGCGGCAATTGCGACTGCTGCTGTAATCGGTGGTATAGCATTGTTATTTGTTAAGGAAGAACATGGGATTTATTATAAAGAGAAAAAAGAGATTGCTAGTGGAAATAATAATGTAACTACAGCAAAATAGTGAATGATCAATCCCGGGGACACATTTCTTCGGGATTTAAAAATGTTTAGTGAATAATTAGAATATTTACTTTTGTTTTATGTGACGTTTCTTATACAATAGATAAAAAGGTGAAATGGGGGATGGGGCGTGTCTAGTAATAAAAGAGAGAGATTAATGAAAAGAATAGAATATCATTTACGAAATACATCAAGGCAGCTTATTAAAATCGATACGGAAGAAGAGGCGCTTCAGTATTTAACTCATTCTTTTTGCGCAGAATTACATTGTGATTTCGTTGCTGTAATTATTAATGAAGGAGGACAGTTTTTGCCAAAAGCGTGGAGTGGAAATTTAACTTCTTTAGCTTCAGCGTTTCCTCTTCATGCTGATGAATGTTCTTCCAAACTACAATATCAAAGCATAACGGATCAAACGGCAGATGAACCAGAAGTGTGTCTTCTATCTGAAACATTGAAAAGTGCTGGTGCGGAGACTTGGTTTACCGTCCCGTTAAAAGATGATATCCAGCATTTTGGGTTTTGTATTGTCGCCTTTTTAAATCATGTCCCGCTTTTAGATATGGAAATATCATTTGAAGAGTTCGGAAAAGATATAGCAGTGGCAATAGCTGTCGCAAGGCAAAAAGAGTCGCAGTTGAAAAAGATTGAAGGCTTTGGATGGATTAGCAAAAATCTGTCACTAGATGTGCCGTTAGAAAAGCATGTATATGAAGTAACTTCTAAAGCGGGAATGGAAACAAATTCGCATTTTGCATGTGTTTACTTGTATAACGAGACGGAAAATTGTTTTGTCCTACAACCACCATCATATGGAGAAATGAGAAGGCCATACAAAATTATGGTTGAGGATAAATATGTATTAAAAGAACACTTTCCATTTTTTGAAACGATTGGTGGTGAACAGTTTACTGCTCCAATCATTATTGATATGAAACCGATTGGAGTATTACACGTTGAAAAGAAATGTGAAGGGGTTTTTACGGAGGCAGATTCAAAATCACTTGAAATGATTGCAAATCATTTGGCCACTATACTAGATAATGCAAGATTATATAATGGCGAGAAAGAACATAAGCAACGTCTTCATTTTCTATTAGATTATCAGCAAGCTTTATTAAAAGAAACGGTCGATGATAATAATTTTGAAGGTATTACAACAATGCTTGGTAGTCTGTTTCAGGATACAGTATTTATTTTTGATAGATTTATGCAACCAATAGCATTTAATGATGAAAAGGATAGTCGCTTAGCAGAACATTTAGCTGAACTAACGAGAGAAGAACGTAAAAAGCAAAGATTTACTGATACTTTCCAAATTAATGATCCGAATAATAGTGATTATTGTTTTTCGTTTTGGATTATTAATGGGGGCGGTAATTTTTTAGGTTATTTAGCAGTACGAAGATCTAGTGGAGGGATGGATGAATTTGATCAATTAACGGTTGATTTAGCCCGAAATATATGCTCCATCCAGTTTATTAAACAAAAGCTAGTTCTAGATACGAAAGAACAGATGAAAGACAGTTTTATTAGTAAATTATTAACTGAAAAAATTGAGGATCGAGATAATATTTTGCAATATGCTAATTTATATCAATGGAATCTTTTCAAAAAACATCGAGTGGCGGTATTATCAATTTCACTCGATGAGAAAGAATTAAAGAAAGGAAACCTACTCGAACAACAAGCGAAAAAGTCACTTATATGGGACTTGATTAAGACGCGTCTTCCAGAACTCGGGACAGGCATTTTAGCAGTATCCCATAATGATGAACAACTTTTAATTGTTCCTATTGAAAATCAGAAAAAAATCGCTGATACATTTTGGGAATCGATGTTTTATAGCATAAAAAAATGGATTGGCTCATCACCTATAGGCTGTCGTGTTTTATTAGGGATTGGCGGTGTTACAAAACAATTGGAAGACTATTATATTAGTTATCAGCAAGCTATACAGACTTTAAATATTTTAGATAGTCGCTTTCGCAAACAGGGGTTTGCGCTATTTGAAGATCTAGGATCGTATGCCATTTTACATCATTTAAACCATCCAACCGCTGTAGATCTTTTTGTAAAGAAACAAATTGGTCCACTGATTGAATATTCAGAAGGGAAGAATATTGATTTATATAATACATTACATGTGTTCTTACAAAACAATGGAAATGTAAAAAGTGCTGCAGAAGAACTTTTTATTCATAGAAGTTCTCTCTTGTACAGGTTAGAAAAAATTGAATCGCTCATTTTAGTTGATTTAAATCATGCGGAAGTGAGGTTTAATTTAATGATGGCATTAAAGCTTTATGATATGCATGGGGAAGTAGTAGGATAATAGAAGTTTATATTTTCAGTGATGTGCTATTTTGATAAAAGGAGGTTTCACTTTTATCCGAAATCTCTTTTATCCCACTGATTAAAGTTGCACTTTATTTTTATATAATTGTTTTTCAAAACTTGTTACACTATATAGGTATTTAAAGGAATTATAGAGTTGAAGGTGATATACATGAAGAAATATAAAATAGGAGAAGTAGGAAAGGAATTTGGAGTTTCAATAGATGCTTTAAGGTTTTATGAAAAGAAAGGGTTCCTAAAACCACAAAAGGACAAAGATAATGGTTTTAGATTTTATACATATGAGGATTTTGGAGTATTTTTAGCAATTAGAAGTTTTAGACAAATGGGTTTTCATGTTAAGGAAATTGGATCGGTTTTTAACGGTTTAGAATATGATGACATAATGAAAAAATGTAATGATAAAATAGCTGAAAAAAATGAAGCGATAAAACAGTTAGAGTTAGAAACAAAGCAAATAAATGAATTTATGAACTTATTACAAGAATATAAACAAGAAGATAAGCGATGGGTTATAAAACAAGCTGAGACTTACTATTTTCTCAAACATGTTCATTTAAATGAAGGAACATTATATGCAAATCCCTTATTAAAAAAGTGGTTGAATTTCTTGCCAACAGTTTCTCCAGCATTATGTATTCCACTTGAAGAATATAGAGTGAAAAATATAGATAACAGTTATTGGGTAATGGCTATCTCTGAATCAAAGATGAAAGAATGTCAATTACCTATGGATGATTCGGTTATTCAAATACATATGGGAGAGTGCTTGAATTATTTATATGAAAAAGACGTGGATGAACCGTTATCATCGTTAATATTAGATGAACCATTCGATATTATGCTGGAACAGGGATACGCTCTTAACGGAGATGTTTTATGTCGATACGTTTGTGAAACAAAGAGTCAAGACAAAACAGTTGAACATTATATTATTATGATTCCTATTATGAAATCAAATAATGCAAGGTGACCTCGTAAATGTGAAGTAGAGAAGGAAATGAAAAAGGTGCATGTAATTGTTAGACACAGTCTACAATTACATGCACCTTTTTTTGGGAACAAAAGAATTTTCACGCGGTGTCCAGTTAAGTTTATACAAAATAAATGAATTAATTAAATTAAGCTATTGACCCTAGTCTTAGACCATAGTTTATATTGAACCTATAAAGAAAGCGCTTGCAGAAATGAAGAGTATGCAAAGCACTTAAAATAAATATTGGAGGTTTTTAATATGAGAAATATCGTACTTTTATGTAATGCAGGTATGTCTACAAGTATGTTAATGAATAAAATGAAAGGGTTTGCAGAAACGGCAGGTTATAACTGTGAAATTAATGCTTATGCATTAACGGAAGCACAAAATGTTGGCCCAGCAGCTGATGTGATTTTATTAGGACCACAAGTTCGATATGCATTAAATAATGTGAAAAAACAATTGCCAGAAAAGCATATTGAAGTAATTGATATGGCAGCTTACGGCATGTTAGATGGAAAAAAAGTAATTGAACGAGTGAAAACCATTTTAGGTGATTAAAAGTTTCTGCATTTGGAACGATTAACGAGCTTATGAGTTATGAAAAGTACATATTTTGAGGGAGGTCATCGTCTGAAAAAGATAAGGGAATTTCCAATTTTATGTATGGTAATAGGGAGTCTAGCAGGTGGTTTGGTACTTTCAGGATGTTCATCAGAAAGCAAAGGTAAGGCTTTAAAAGACTCAGATATAACACTTATAACGAATGTTCTTCCGTATGGGGAAGTAGGAGCTACCGTCGTTTGTGACTTTGGAGATACAATAGATAGCTCAAAATTAACAAAAGATAGTTTCAAAGTTGAGGTGGAAGTGAATGGGAAACCTCAAAATAGAAACATAACTAAAGTGTATACAAATAATAAAGCTGAGGTATCAGAAGCTTCAAAAGACGGACAATACGTTGTAATCGAATTAGATGAAAACGATAAACATGCATCTACCTCAACATTTGATGAAGAAAAATTTTTAAGCACAAGAGATAATTTAGATTATAAGTTAACTCTTACGAAGGAAATTAAAACAAAAGAAGGTGCGAATTTTAAAGCATCCGAACAGAAAAATAAAATTTCAAATGTAGTTACTCCTGTTGTAGATGATTTTAAAAAAGGGTTATATCAAGATGCTTCTGGAAGCAAAATGCAATATAGACTTTTTGAGCCTAAAAAAGAGCCTAACAAAAAATATCCACTAGTCTTATTTTTACATGGGTCAGGTGAACGAGGCAATGACAACTATATGCAAGTCGTAGGAAATGAGGGTGCTGTAGCGTGGGCTAATCCAGAACAGCAAAAGAAAAACCCTGCATATGTGTTAGCTCCTCAGGTTGAAGCAGCTGAAACACTTACAGCATATTGGACCGAGGAACCTAACTATACTACTATGTTTAATTTACTAAAAGAAACCATCGATAAATATGATATTGATAAAAATCGCATATATGTTGTTGGTATGTCTAATGGTGGAATTGGGACTTGGAATGTTATTAAGAAGAACCCGGATCTTTTCGCAGCTGCTGTTCCGATTTGTGGAATAGGAGATTTGCCGGGAAATAAGCTTGTTGGTGAATATGAACCAATGCAAGATACTTCAGTATTCAAGGATATTAAAGATATGCCAATTTGGGTCTTCCATGCAGAAGATGATCCGCTAGTAGATGTGAGATATAGCAGAGATGCTGTACAAGCTATTAAAGAACTAGGTGGTTCTTTGGTCAAATATACAGAATATCCAACTGGAATCGTTAAACCAATGGGACACTTCTCTTGGGTACCAGCTTTGCAGGATAAAGAGATGATAAATTGGGTGTTTAATCAGTCAAAATAATTTTTAAAATATCTTCATTATAAAAATATCATTCTACTCATGTGGGTGGTGCATGCATATTTTTATAAGCCGATAAGGAGATTTCATAATGAGTAAAAAAATATTATCACTTTGCTTGTTAGTTTCTTTAACAGTTTCATTATTTGGATGTTCAGCAAATGAAGGCCAAAAAGTGAAAGAGAAAAAAGAAGAAAAACCTGTGGAACTTTATTTGGTAAGGCATGGGAAAACAATGCTAAACACGACTGATAGAGTACAAGGTTGGGCGGATGAGCCACTTACTAAAGATGGAATTGAAGTAGCAGAGTATCTAGGTAAAGGTTTGAAAGGAGTTAAGTTTGAAAAGGCATATAGTAGCGATAGTGGACGTGCGGTAGAAACAGCGGAAATTGTGTTAAATCAAAGTGGAAATAAAGATATGAGTATCAATCAAAGTAAAGATTTGCGGGAAGCATGTTTCGGTGAGTTTGAAGGGGAGTTAAATCATACTTTTCGGGAAAAACTTGCACAAGCAAATAATATGAGCCATGAAGAATTTATGAATAATTTTGACATCGATATTATGCAAAAAACTGCAGCGAAGATCGATAAGAGTAAACAGGCTGAAGATACTGAAACAGTCACAAAGAGAATGAAAAAAGAAGTTGATAAAATTGCAAAAGAAGTGGCAGAAGATGGCGGCGGTGAAGTCCTTGTTGTATCACATGGTATATCTTTAATGGATCTATTATATTCAATATCTCCTGAATCTTTAAATGAGGTTGAAGAAGGGTTAGGAAATGCAAGTGTTTCAAAAGTTGTATATAAAGATGGGAAATATAAAGTTCACTCTGTAAATGATATGAGCTATGTGGAAAAAGGCAAAAAGTAAATGAATTAAAAGTCAGAAATGTTGGAGGTAATTATGAAGCTGTTAGAAGGGACAAAAAACGGACTAGAACGAATCATCACACCACTAACAAATTATCTCGGAAATAGTAAAGTAGTGAATGCTATTACATCAGGGATGATGATGACAATTCCTGTTACGATCGGTGTTACATTGTTTGCT
The DNA here is from genome assembly GCF_038005725.1 of Bacillus sp. FSL R12-0074. Classification (NCBI taxonomy): domain Bacteria; kingdom Bacillati; phylum Bacillota; class Bacilli; order Caryophanales; family Bacillaceae; genus Bacillus; species Bacillus sp. FSL R12-0074. The sequence continues at coordinate 2,984,446 of NZ_JBBOTR010000001.1, read as the reverse complement.
ATTTTAGGTAATCTACCATTTAAAGGGTGGAAAGAATTTTTAATTCAAATTGGTTTATATACGCATATGCAAGACATGATTAGTGCGACACTTAGCTTGTTAGCAGTATATATGGTTGTCATTATCGCTTATTCTTATGCGAAAGAAGAAGGCATGAACGGAATGACAGCTGCTGTTATAGCATTAGGTAGTTTCTTATGCTTAATGCCAATGTCAATTAAGGTAGGAGAAGAACAAATTCCAGCTATTTTAAATCAGTATCTAGGTAGTGATGGAATATTCGTTGCCATGTTTGTCGGCGTTTTCACCGCTAAGTTGTACTGTGCATTAAAAAGAAAAAATATTGGAGTGAAATTACCGGAGTCGGTACCACCTATGGTAGCTGATGCGATTAATCCTGTATTTATTTCAATCATCATTTTCACGCTTATCTTCTTTATTAGAGTAATATTTGGCTATACTCCATATGAAAATATTTTTAACTTTGTAAGTCAAGTAATCTCGTTACCTGTAAAAGTAATCGGATCATCCGTTTGGTCAGTTATTGCTATCTTTACTTTTATGAATATATGTTGGTTCTTCGGTTTACATCCAGCACCAATTATAAATGTATGGTATAGTGCGACGGCTCCATTATTTACAGCAGCAATTACAGCTTTCGCTTCAGGAACACCTTTTTTGGAAGTTCCATACTTAGCGTTTACTTTAATGCATTTTGCAGTTGCCATTGGTGGAACAGGAAATACGTTAGGTTTAGCAATAAATCTACTATTTGCGAAATCAGAGCAATATAAATCACTTGGAAAAATCGGTATCGTCCCAAATATCTTTAATATTAATGAGCCGATTGTATTTGGATTACCGCTTGTTCTGAATCCAATATATTTTATTCCATTAGTAGCATCTTCAATAGTTGGCGGGTTAATTGGTATCGTATTCCTTAAAATCACGGGGATTTTATCTAACTTTAACCCACTTATTGAATTACCATGGGTAACACCAGCGCCATTTGCAGGTTATATTTCTGGTGGTTGGTTATTACTTCTAATGACAGTTTTAATCATTATCTCTCAAATTCTATTATACTATCCGTTCTTTAAAATGGGAGATAAGAAAGCTTATGAGGCAGAACAACAAGCAGCAACTGAGCAATAATAATGTATCCCTCAAAAGCCCGATTGTTGTGGGCTAGTAATCAGTGGGGATGAACGAAACTTCACTGATTGTTCTTTGATTTATAAAAATAAAAAAATGTTAGGAGAATCGTTATGGAACAAAATGAATTAGTAGTATTTAAAATTATATCAACGGTAGGTAGCGCACGATCTTCATATATTGAAGCAATTCAAGAAGCAAAAATGGGTAACTTTGAACAAGCGAGACAATTAATGAATGAGGGTAGTGAAACTTTTATTGAAGGTCATAGAGCGCATGCTGGACTGATTAGTAGAGAAGCGGCTGGTGAAAAAGTAGAAGTAAGCTTATTGCTAGCACATGCAGAAGATCAATTAATGAGTGCAGAAGGGTTTAAAATTATAGCAGAAGAGCTTATAAGCGTTTATGAAACATTTTTAGTGAAACAAGTTTAATATAAACAAACTATAACAATACTATTTTTGAAAAGGAAAGGTAAAAATTATGCTCAATAGTTCATTTAAAAAAGACTTTTTATGGGGAGCTTCCACAAGTGCTTACCAAGTAGAAGGGGCCTATAATGAAGATGGAAAAGGCCTTTCTGTTCAAGATGTGAAAGTTATTCCTGAAGGTACGTCAGATTTTACAGTTTGTAGTGATCATTATCATCATTTTAAAGAAGATGTGAAGCTTTTTTCTGAATTAGGGCTAAAAGTATATCGCTTTTCAATAGCTTGGACTCGAATTCTTCCAAATGGTACGGGAGAAGTGAATGAAAAAGGTATTACATTCTATAGCAATCTTATTGATGAATTGCTGAAGCATGATATCGTACCGTTAATAACGATGTATCATTTTGATTTGCCGTATGAATTAGAGAAAAAGGGTGGCTGGAGTAACCGTGCTACTATCGATGCTTTTGTTACATATTGTGAAATCCTTTTTGAACGTTTTGGAGATCGGGTTAAGAATTGGTTAACAATTAATGAACAGAACATGATGATACTACATGGACAGGCGATCGGGACATCGGTCCTATCTCAAAAAGAGCTATATCAGCAAAATCATCATATGCTTTTAGCAGAGGCAAAGGTAACAAACTTGTGTCACGAGATGATACGTGATGCGAAAATTGGTCCAGCACCAAATATTAGTTATGTTTATCCGAAAACATGTAAGCCGAATGATATTATTGCAGCTCAAAATTGTAACGCAATTCGTAATTGGTTATACCTTGATATGGCTGTATATGGTAGATATAACAATATAGCGTGGAATTTCATGAAAAGCAAAAATATCGAACCAGTCATTCTAGAAGGAGATATGGAGATTCTATCTAGTTCAAAACCAGATTATATAGCTTTTAACTACTATTCTTCTATTACTGTTAGTGAATATGATGAGAACTTTGTAATTGATGAAGCCGCTGATCAACAAATTGAAGTAGGTGAAGAAGGATTCTTCATGGGTGACGATAATGAATATCTAGAATTAACCGATTTCGGTTGGGAAATCGACCCAATTGGCTTCCGAGTTACATTAAGAGAAGTGAATGATCGTTATAACTTGCCAATTATCGTTACAGAGAATGGGATAGGTGCTTACGACAAAGTAGATGAAGATGGATCAGTACAAGATCACTACCGAATTGATTATTTGAAAAAACATATTGAACAGATGGAATTGGCAATTGCAGATGGAGTGGATGTAATTGGTTATTGCCCTTGGGCGGCAATCGATTTAATTTCTACGCATCAAGGTTTTAGAAAAAGATATGGTTTTATTTATATAAATCGCGATGAAGATGATTTAAAAGATTTAAAAAGAATAAAGAAACAGAGCTTCTATTGGTATAAAGAAGTTATTTCATCAAATGGAAAAGAACGATAACATATAGTTTCAAAATTCACATCATAGAGTGCGTACCTGAAGGGAAAATTATTTACTTTGAGGTGCGCACTTTTTATATGTAAATGGACTATACCTCTCGCTAGATAGAATATAAAGCCGTTTGAATTAAAATGAATACCATCAAAATGTACGAAAGAAATATGTATATTTCCTACACTATGTATGTACAAAAACTTTTTGGATATAGATATAATTTATTTACAGAATATTAAAAAAAGTTATTCAAGGAGGTATAAGAATGGCGATTCAAACAATTGGTATTGTCGGTGCAGGATCTATGGGGTCTGGCATTGCAAATTTAGCCGCATTAAATGGGTTTACAGTTATTTTACATGATATTGAAGAGCGTTATTTAGATAATGCAATACAACGTATGAATGGTTTTATGACTAAGAGTGTTACAAGAGGAAAGATGACGGAAGAAGATAAAGAAAAAGCGCTTGGCCGAATTCGACTCACTACAACTTTAGAAGATATGAAGGATGCGGATGTAGTTATTGAAGCCGTATTAGAAAAATTAGATTTGAAGAGGGAAGTGTTTGCAGCTCTAGATCGAATCGTTCCTGAAGGGGTTATACTTGCAACGAATACTTCATCCATGTCTATAACAGAGATTGCTTCAGCAACGAACCGTCCAGAACGTGTGGCGGGCATGCATTTCTTTAATCCCGCACAACTTATGAAACTTGTAGAAGTTGTTCGTGGTTATCGAACGAGTGATGAAACAGTCAAAGAATTGAAAGCGCTATCTAAAGAGCTTTCGAAAGAACCAGTTGAAGTAAAGAAGGATTCCCCAGGATTTATTGTGAATCGAATTATGATTCCGCAATTTATAGAGGCAATTAAATTGCTAGAAGATGGCGTTGCCTCTGCAGAAGATATTGATAAGGCTGTTACACTCGGTCTTAATTATCCGATGGGGCCATTTACACTTCAGGATTTTGCAGGTGTAGACATTGGTTATCATGTGATGGAGTACTTCAAAGAAGAATTAAATAATGATCAATACGCGCCGCCGCTGCTTTTAAAACAACTAGTTAGAGCAGGTAGACACGGCAAAAAAACAGGTGCAGGTTTTTATGATTATGAATAAAGAATGGGGGATTAAGTTATGAATTATGAGTTTTTAATTTGTGAAATTGAAAATAGAGTTGCGATCGTTACAATTAATCGACCACCTGTAAATCCATTGAATACACAAGTGTTTCATGAACTTTCCGTTCTATTTGGTGAACTAGAGGCAAATGAAGAAGTACGAGTAATCGTTCTTACAGGAAGCGGAAGGAAGGCGTTTGTCGCAGGCGCTGATATTAATGAAATGGCAGCACTTGATCTTGTCGGTGTAAATAAAATGAATAAGACTTCACGAACAGTATTTAGCAAAATTGAAAATATGTCAAAACCAGTTATTGCGGCGATAAATGGATTAGCTCTTGGCGGTGGTTTTGAACTCGCACTCGCATGTGACTTACGTATTTGTTCGGATCAAGCAAAATTCGCTTTTCCAGAAGTGGGACTCGGAATTATTCCTGGAGGCGGAGGTACACAGCGTCTTCAAAAAATTGTCGGCCAAGGTATAGCGAAAGAATTACTTTATTTCGGAGATATGTTTGATGCTCATCGTGCGTTCGATTTACATATTGTCAACAAAGTAGTACCTGCGGAAGAGTTGTTTGAGTTTGCAAAGGGATGGGCATATAAATTGGCAAAAAAACCACCAGTAGCACTTCAAATGTTAAAAACGGCGGTAAATGTAGGGAGTAATGCTGATCTTGAAACAGGCTTAATAATTGAAAGCACCTGTTTTGGAAATGCGTTCGCAACAGAGGATCGTAAAGAAGGATTACAAGCATTCGTTGAAAAAAGAAAACCAGTTTATTTAGGGAAATGATGAGGTGAATGGGATATGAAAGAGATTGTTTTATTGGAGGGAGCTAGGACTCCGTTCGCTGAAATTTCGGGATCGTTCAAAGGATTAAATGCAACAGAATTAGGGGCAATTGCCGCTAAGGAAGCAATACGAAAAGCTTCTATATCTGCTGAAGATATTAATCAAGTTGTATTTGGTAATGTTCAGCAGTCTAGTAAAGATGCACATTTATTGGCAAGGCATGTTGGATTAAAAGCCGGAGCACCTATTCATGTCCCAGCTTTGACGATTAATCGTCTTTGCGGAACTGGTGTTGAATCTATTTTAACGGCAGCTCGTTATATTCTTTGCGGAGAAGCAGACGTTGCACTTGCCGGAGGAACTGAGAACATGAGCCAAGTTCCTCATGTAATACCTGGAATGAGATGGGGAAGTCCACTCGGCGGTCCGGCTTTAGAAGATTGGTTATGGGATGGTCTTTATGATACGTATGGTAAATGTACGATGGGAGAAACAGCCGAGAATTTGGCTGCAAAATATAACTTAACGAGAGAAGAAGTAGATCAGCATGCACTCTCTAGCCATGAACGAGCTCTTTTAGCAAGGGAAAAAGGATATTTAAAAGAAGAGATTGTTCCAGTAACAGTGAAAGGAAGAAAAGGAGAACAGCTTATACATGAAGATGAGCATATCCGTCATACGAGTCTAGAAAAATTAGCGAAATTAAAACCCCGTTTTGCTGAAAATGGTGTCGTAACTCCAGGTAGTGCAAGCGGGATGGTGGATGGTGCAGCGGCAGTTGTTTTAGCATCTAGTGATTATGCAAATGATAGAGGTTTAAAACCGATTGCTAAGCTCATTTCTTGGGCTGTTGTTGGAGTAGAACCGAAGTATATGGGGATTGGACCGGTTCCAGCTATTCAAAGTGCATTAGAAAAAGCGAATCTAACTTTAGCAGACTTAGATTTGATTGAAATTAATGAAGCATTTTCAGCGCAGTACTTAGCTTGTCAAAAAAAATTAGGGTTCGATCTTGATAAAGCGAATGTAAATGGAGGGGCAATTGCGATAGGCCATCCACTTGCTGCGAGTGGAACAAGAATTTCTCTATCCTTAATTTATGAATTAAGAAGAAGAAATAAAAAGTATGGGGTATCCGCTGTTTGTATTGGCGGAGGGCAAGGAATTGCAGCGATTTGGGAAGCGTTGTACTAGAAAAACCAGGGAGAGTCCTTCCTGGTTTTCCTACATCGTTTGTCCTGCTATAAGTATGGGATAAAAAACGCGAGCTAGTAGGTAAGACGATAGAAAGTGAGTGAGAGAATGAAAAAGAATAGGAACTTATTAGCGGTGTATGAGCTGTTAGAATCTGTTACTTCATCTCATGGTGAAAAAGAAGCGATATATGATTTAACGAGACGAATTACATACAAACAATTGAAAAATGAAGTAGATTGTTTGGCTACTGCATTTAAGAGACTAGGAGTAAGTAAAGGAGACCGTATCGCCGTATCTCTACCAAACTGGTCCGAAACAGTAGTAATTTATTTTGCAGCAGCAAAATTAGGAGCAATAATCGTTCCTTTTAATCCAAAATATAAATCATATGAAATTGAATTTATATTGAAAAGTTCAGCTCCGAAGTTATTAATAGCATCCGGAGAATTTGAAAAGAATGTTGGTTTTGAAAAAGTACTTACTATGGTACAAACAGCTATTACAGTACGGTTTCCGCAAGAGAATCTCAGTTCGTATGAGCAGTTAATGCGTACAGAAACAATAGATATTGAACAAGTAAATATAAATGTGAATGAAGATTTGTTTTGTATATTATATACGTCAGGAACGACGGGAACCCCAAAAGGTGTAATGGTTACACACCGTGCTGTTGTACAATCTGCACAAACGATAGGAATAGAGCTGCATTGTATACAAGATGATGTATTTATTATTTCAGCACCACTGTTTCATATTTTCGGTATGGCAATTAATATGCTTTGTGCAGTAGCGATGGGAGGACGAATGATACTACAAGAAAAATTCCGTCCGCGAGAAACTTTACAATTAATTGAACAAGAAAAGGTAACCATCCAAAAAGGCGTACCAACAATGTTTATAAAAGAACTAGAATTAGAGGATTTTAATAAATATGATTTATCTTCATTGCGTGCTGGATTAGTTGGAGCTTCACCTATTCCGGCAAAAACAGTGACGGAGATACGAGACCGGATGGGCATTAACCTTTGTCAATCATTTGGGATAACTGAAACGGTTTCTATTACGATGACCTCGTATGGTGATACAAAGCAGAACATAACAGAAACTCTTGGAAAGGCTATCCCAGGAGTAACATTGAAAATTGTCGATGAAAATAGAGTAGCGCTCCCGCCAGGGGAAGTGGGCGAAATCGCAGTTAAGGGATTTGGAGTAATGAAAGGTTATTATAATATGCCTGAACAGACAAAACAGGTTTTGGATAATGATGGTTGGTATTATTCAGGAGATTTAGGCACCCTTGATCATCAAGGATATTTAAGGTTTGTAGGGCGAAAGAAAGAGATGATTATAAGAGGTGGGCTAAACGTTTATCCACAGGAGATTGAAGCAGTCATTATGAAACATCCAAAAGTAATCGAAGCTGCAGTTGTAGGTCTTCCAGATAAAGTGCTCGGGGAAGTTGCGTGTGCGGTCATACGGTTAAAAAATGGAGAAGTAAGTTCAGAAGAAGAAATGAAACTCTATCTTAAAGAGAAAATGGCAATTTATAAACTACCAGAGAAAGTGATCTTTACTGATGAATTCCCTGTAACAGCAAGTGGGAAAATTCAAAAGTTGAAACTGAGAGAACAAGTATCTTCAAATATTAGTCCAACAGTTTGATAGATAGGAGGGAAGGCATAATGGAAGAATATACTTTTCAAGTAAGGTGGGGAGACACAGATGCTGCGGGCATTGTGTACTATCCTAATTTTTATAAATGGATGGACGAAGCAACTCATGAATATTTTAAAAAAATTGGTTTTCCTTCCGCCGAACTTTACGAAGAACAACAAATTGGTTTGCCCTTACTAGAAGCAAAATGCCAATTTAAGTCACCTCTTCGTTTTGAAGATCAAGTAGTTGTGAAAAGTACTGTGAACGAATTGCATAATAAAGTTTTTACAATTCAGCATGTTTTTGTAAAAGGGGAACGGGTTGTAGCAGAAGGTTATGAAACTCGTGCATGGACTTCTTTCAAAGAAAAAGCGAAAGCGCATCCAATACCTGAGGATATTCGGAAGAAGATGATGCCGGAGATAAAAACTGTAGGGAGTTAAAGAAAGAAGAGTGAGGAAATCATAATGGGAAATTGTTAATAAAGGGGAGATATTGATGGGAAAAGAAAAAAAATATGATGCCATTGTTGTTGGTGCGGGCCCGGTAGGACTTGTAGCAGGACTTGCATTACAAAAGAAGGGGATATCAACTTTAGTAATAGAGGGAGATTCATTTGGAAGACCACGTCCAGGAAGTAGAGCAATTTATTTACACAGTGCTTCGTTAAAACTACTGGAGGAGACTTCAGAAGGCCTCGGTTTCACACTTGCTCATAACGGAATTATTTGGCCTGTAAAACGAACGTTTTATAAAGGGAAAGAAGTATATGTACGAAATTACGGTAAGGATGAAAATCTTAAGTTTAACCGATTGCCTCATTTCACAGCTCTTCATCAAGATGAGATCGAAAAGCATATGTATGAGGCGTGTATAAAAGCGGGCGTTGAATTCCTTTGGGATGCTCCAGTTAAAAATTTACACATTACAGACTCTGGAGTAGAAGTAACAATCACAAATGACGAAATCTTGAAGGCGCAGTATGTAATTGGATGTGATGGAGCTCGTTCAATCGTAAGAGAGGAAGCGGGATTAAAGTTTGAAGGCCCACGCACGGCAGATACTTTTATCGTCGTGGATGCAAAAGAAGATGAAACAGATCCACTTCCTTTAGAAAGAATATTCCATTACCAGCATCCAGCTATGGGGGGAAGAAATGTAATGTTTGTTCCGTTTAAAGGCGGATGGCGTATTGATTTACAACTGCTTGAGTCAGATAATCCAGATGATTATACAAATATTGAAAGTGCTAAGAAATGGTTGCCAAAAGTAATGGATGCTAAGTACGCTGATAGGATTACATGGGTTTCTTCCTACCGTTTCCATCAAGTAGTGGCAAATTCATTTACTGACGTAAAACGTCGTGTTCTTCTAGCTGGAGAAGCAGCACATTTATTCGCCCCGTTCGGTGCACGTGGATTAAATTCTGGAGTTCCAGATGCAGTTCTTGCTGCGAGAGGTATTGAGAAAGCACTACAATCTCATTCTGAAGAAGAGCGAGTGTGCGCGATTGAAGCAGCTGCAAACGAACGCCGAATTGCAGCGAAATGGAACCGCGATGCTTCAACCACTGCGCTTCATCACCTTCAGGGAAATTCTCCTGAAATGAACATGAAACGCGACATTGCTGCCTCAATGGTATCTATCGTTCCGAGGCTTGGAAGATGGCTTGATGAGGGACCATACGGACCGAAATTTGGACCTCCTGAACTGACAACGAAATATTAAAATTATAAAAAAAATTAGATGAGTAACGTGAACAAGATGAAAGGAGCGATAAGAAATGGTTTTGTCTCAATTCATGAATGAAGAAAAGTATGGTTCTCATGCCCGTTCTACAAATGGAATGATTGAGCGGTTAATGACGATGAACTGGTATAGGAACATTGGACAGCAAAATCTAGAGGCTGAGAAGAAAATAGATCAATTTATGAGTTCTCTAAACGTTAGTGAATATGAAATCAAATGGATTTCAAGAAACCAATTACATGAGACAATCGGGCGGATTTCCTTTGAAGGTAATGCTTTATGGGGGGCACTAGCAGAAGTGCCAGATCAATTGAAAGAAAAAATTGTACGCGCTGGTAACGAAAAACTTCTTGTAGATGTAGTAGATAAAGTACCAGAAGCAATCTTTCATGGTGTTTATAAAGAAGTTTTCAAGCATTTCGGAGAGGAAAAAACAGTGAAATTTCTCGTCGGGCATGCGATGTATGTAAGTGTTCTTGCATGCGCTGCTGAATTAGCTGAAGAAAAAAATGTATTGCTGCCAATTATAGAGTTAATAGAAATGGGACATGTACCACTTGGTCCAGAAGGTAATACTTTTTATCTTTTATAACAAAGAGTAAGGCTGGAAAGTTATACGTTACTATCGTTCAGGGTAGAATTTTCATTCATTTAAAGGAAAGGGAGATTACTATGAAACTTGTTACTTTTACACGTAATGGAGAAACGAGAATTGCTGCGTTAGAGAACGGGATTTTGATTGATTTACATGCTGCTTTTAAAGCGAAATTGACAAGCGAAGGAAACCTTCGGGCCGCTCAAATTGCAGAGGCGTATATACCAAAGGATATGAATGGATTTTTACAAGGTGGAACGGAAAGTATGAATTTAGCAAAAGATGCAATCGCTTATGCGCTTATGAAAAACCATGAAGATAAATTGGTTTTTGCAGAAGGTGAAGTGAAAATAGAAGCTCCAGTACCTGCGCCAGGAAAAATTATATGTGTAGGTCACAATTATCGTGAACATATTTTGGAAATGAAACGCGAATTACCTGCATTTCCAGTCATCTTTGCGAAGTTTGCCAATACAGTAATCGGTCCAGAAGATGATATTCCGTATTACCCGATTTCTGAACAACTAGATTACGAAGCTGAATTTGCTTTTGTAATCGGAAAGCGTGCTCGAAATATTTCAGAAGGAGATGCCCTCCAATATGTAGCTGGTTACACAATTGCGAATGATATTACTTATCGTGATATTCAGCGCCGTACGATTCAATGGCTTCAAGGGAAGACAATTGAAGGAAGTGCTCCAATGGGACCGTGGTTAATTACCTCAGATGAATTAACGAACCCATCTGGCTTGGAAATAGTCTTAACAGTGAATGGAGAGACACGTCAGCAATCTAATACTGCTAATTTAGTATTCTCGGTGCAATATCTCGTTTCGTTTTTATCCGGTTTAATGACACTAGAACCAGGGGATGTCATTTTAACAGGTACGCCAGGTGGTGTAGGTGTTGCACGTAATCCGCAAGTATTTCTTAAAGATGGAGATATCGTTCGTATTGAAGTTGATGGAGTAGGCGTACTTGAAAATAAAGTAAGACAAACAGTAGAGGTGCCAGTACTATGACGAAAAGCTTGCAAATCCACGCAGCCGAGTCTGTTTATGAATCAATCGATAAGATCAAGACTATTGTTAAGTCTTTGCCAGAGGAAATCATCTATTGGAAACCTTCAGAAGATGAATGGTCAATTATGCAAATTATTACACATGTAGCGGAAGCTATCCCATATTGGGCAAAAGAAATTAACAATATTAAAGTAAACCATGAAAACGTATGGGGCCGCGGTTTAACAGATGAAGTACGTCTACAAGCAGTATCAGAAGAGAATATAAACAAAAAATCTATAGAAGAAGTCATAGAGCAGCTGTCTTCTATACCACTCATCATAGAAAATGTACTAAACACATTAACAGACGAAGAGTTAAATATTCAGGCTCCAAGTCGTAATCCTCGTTTTAACAATAAGCCGATTGACTTTATCGTGAATCACCTCATCGTAGAACATACAGAAAAGCATTATAAACAAATCGAACGGAATTTATGTAAATTTAATGAGCAATAAAGGGGGCAAATAAAATGGCGGAAAAAAATGATTTTTTTGAAAGTACACTCGTACAAGATTTCAATCGTGATATAGAACAATATCATCTCGGACCACTTTGGAACGCGATCCCAGATTTAATGAAACATACACCTGAGCCTCATGCACAAGCGTACCTTTGGAAATCTGAATTGCTTCAAAAGAAGTTAATGGAGGCGACACAAATATTTACACCAGACCGCGGGGGAGAACGCCGGGCCATCTACTTTCAAAATCCTGGACTTAATTATAGAAAACCTTGGGGATGGGCATCGACCACCCAAACATTATATGCAGCGGTTCAATTAATACAACCTGGAGAAACCGCTCCGTCACATCGGCATGTTCAAAATGCATTACGTTTCGTCATGGAAGGAGAAGGGGCTTACTCAATTGTGCAAGGAGAGCGTATTTTCATGGAACGAGGAGACTTTTTAACAACTCCAAATGGACTGTGGCACGGACATGGTCACACAGGTGACAAACCGATGATTTGGATGGATTGCCTTGATATTCCGACCATTTATTATCTCGGCGGTACGTTCTTTGAGCCGTATCCAGAAAAAATTGAACAGCCAAACGTGCCGGACAATTATACTGCTCAGCGTTATGAAGGTAGAATGGTTCGACCGATTTCCGACCGATATGTAAAGAAGGCTCCACTTAGTTCTTACAAATGGTTAGGGACGGAAGCAGCGCTTAACGGATTAAGTCGTTTTGAGCCAGATGCTTACGATGGTTATGCTGTTGAATATATAAATCCATCGAACGGTGAAACAGCGTGTCCAACGATTGCAGCTTGGATGCAAAAATTGCCGAAGGGATTCAAAGGAAAAGCGCATCGTCATACGCATGCATCAATCTATCATGTACATGAAGGGGCAGGATATACGATTATTAATGGTGTTCGCTTTGACTGGTCGAAAGGAGACTTCTTTGTTGTACCAAACTGGGCATGGCACGAACACGTTGCGCTAGAAAATAGTTATGTATTTTCAACAAACGACCTGCCTATTTTAGAAAAGTTCGGGTTAGAGCGGAAACAGGAATATGAGAATAATAACGGATATCAAACGATCACTGGAGAGTTTGAGCCAGCTCTACCTTGATATTGTATAAAAAAGTGCCCTCTAGTAAAGAAAATATCATACAAGAGGGCACTTTTTCTATTTGTTAATTAATAAGCCTTCAAAACACGAAGCAAATAATCCTTCCGATTTAGCGGATTATAATCAACACGTTTTCGAGTAGGAAAGGGAGCCGTAAGTTTTGTGAAACCAGTTGGCTTTGTTATAAAGATACCTTCTCCTTCAGTAAATGAATGGAGCATTCGTTTAAAATCCTCTGTTTTTGCAACAGGTAATGATCCTGTTAAATGGTAAGAATCATTATGCAACGTAGGCTCTGCAAAAGTTGCTGGGATAGCAGCTAGTTTATACATTGCGGTACTAATTGCGTGCTCCGGAACAGTTAATTCAAATTCATTTATTGGTTCAAATACACATGTTTTGGCTTGTTTTAAAGCATCCATTAATACGAGCGGTGTTAAATTTCTAAAGTCACTCGCTATTGTAACAGGACTGGCATAGCCGGTATGTGTTAATGTGACGATAATGTCCGTAACTTCCCATCCACATAAACCTTGTTTTAACGTTTGAAATACTGTATCTTCAATCGCTTTATGAAATGCTAAAGGCAGTGATCCAAGTTCAACACCTAAGTTATACGTTATGCCAGAGTTAAGCGCGCCACGTTCAACTTTGAACCCAATTGTTGCGTAAAAAGGATTCTCTTTTTCGCCCATTACATCAAAGCTATTCCCTATGCCAATTGGTTTTTCAATACATACAACTCGCGTGTTTGAAAAGGTAACTTGTAAATTGTATTTTTCATAAAGTGTTGTTTCGATAACTTCTTTTTGTACTTCACCGAAAAGGCGAATGTATAGTTCATTATGAACATCGTCTTTCCAAACTTTAATGAGAGGATCTTCTTCGCATAGCTCCATAAGTGCAGCGTATAAATCATGAATTCGCTCTTTTTGTACTGCTTCAATAGCAGCTTCCATTTGTGGTTCGGCAAAGTGAATATCCTTTATATAATCCGTCCGCTTACCGATAATATCACCAATTTTGATATTCGTAAGTCCCCATACTTTGCAAAACTCTCCACTATGAACAGTAGAGGCTTGAACTGCATTTCCATTATGAAATATGCACATTTTTTTAATCTTCTCTTTATGTGATAGAGACTCACTGCGCTGAATATCAACATATTTTCTAACGTGTAAACAACCAGAAAATAGTCTTACGTAAGCAATCTTTTCGCCAGAAGATTCACGTTCAATTTTAAAAACAACACCGGATAATGTTTCATCTTGTGCCGATTTAGTAGCTGGAATTAAGGCTGAAATATTTTTAAGTAATTCAGTTACTCCTATACCTGTCATTGCTGAACCAAAAAAGATAGGAAACACATTTGCTTGCTGTATTTGCTTTTCGAGTTCTTTTCTTAATAGTGCATCCGGTATTATTTCGTTATTTACATATGACTCAAGCAATGATTCGTTAAATGGTGCTAATCGTTCCATACAATCGTCATAGGATTTATATTCAATAATCCGAGCGTCCTTTGTACCTTCGTTTTCTACAGAGTAGAAGGGGGATGCTTCATTTGAAAGAAGCTCTTTTATTTGTTTCACAACTTTTTCAGTATTTGCGCCACTACGGTCTATTTTATTAACAAATAATATAGTAGGTATGTTTAATTTCTGTAATGTCCGCATTAAAATCTTCGTTTGTACTTGCACACCTTCAACGGCAGAGATAACTAAAATCGCACCGTCTAAAACGCGGAATGATCGCTCCACTTCAGCGATAAAATCAGCGTGTCCAGGTGTATCAATGACATTTACTTTTAAATCATCAATAAAGAAAGAAACGACAGATGCTTTAATCGTAATTCCGCGTTGTCTTTCTAATTCCATTGAGTCAGTTTGCGTATTGCCACTATCTACTCGGCCAACTTCTTTAATCACATTCGTTTCATAAAGAATACGCTCAGTCAAACTCGTCTTGCCAGCATCTACGTGCGCGACAATTCCTATATTTATTGTTGTCATATATAAATATCCTCATTTCATTTTCCATTTTCATATCCTCATTTCTATTTGTGTATTGCCGCATTACAATCACTCTCCAGTCATTTGAATTATTACTATTATAATGTAATTTACATTTTTTGTAACGCGACAAAGCGCCTTAATTTGGAAAAAATAAAAATGAAAACAAAATGCTTGCATTCTAAATCGATATAGATTATATTAATTGACATATCAACTATTGATGCGTCAAATGTTTTTTGTATTGGATGTAAAGGAGGGGTAATTTGACAAGTTCATGCTCAAAAGAAGCAATAATTTTATATAAATTACACTTTCTAAACAAAGAAGTAAGTTCAAAATTTGAAGGGTGTACGGGTATGAGTCAGTCTAGATTAGAGCTCATACTTCAGTTATATGAAGTAGATGAAATTAGTCAAAAAGCACTTCAGCAAGAAGTGAATATTGATAATGCCGCGATTACGAGGCATTTAAAACAGCTGGAAGCAAACGGAATGATTACAAGACGTAAAAATCCAGATGATAACAGAATTACGTTAGTTTCTCTTACAGAAGAGGGGCGAAATAAAATTCAAGTGTATCAAGAGGAAAAAGAGCGTTTCGCTACTTCAGCATTTAAAGGATTAAGTGAAGAAGAACGCGACAATCTTTTAACGATGTTAGACCGCATTCAAGAAAATATAAAAGAACTTTAAAAAAGGGAGAATACAACTATGACTAACTCAGTAAAAACAAATGATTTTAACGAAATTTTAACAGGACGCCGTTCAATCCGTAAGTACGATTCTTCAGTGAAAATTAGCAAAGAAGAAATGACTGAAATTCTTACAGAAGCAACACTTGCACCATCTTCAGTAAACATGCAACCTTGGAGATTCCTTGTTATTGAAAGTGACGAAGCAAAAGCAACACTGGCTCCACTTGCAAAATTCAATCAATCTCAAGTAGAAACATCTTCAGCGATGATTGCTGTATTTGGTGACTTAAACAACTTTGATAACGCAGAAGAAATTTACGGTACAGCAGTAGAGCGCGGACTTATGCCAGCTGAAGTAAAAGAAGATCAAATGAAAAAACTTTCAGGTTACTTCTCAATGGTTACACCAGAAGTAATGAAAGATACTGTACTAATTGACGGTGGTCTTGTAGCGATGCAATTTATGTTAGCAGCACGTGCTCACGGCTATGATACTTGCCCAATTGGTGGATTTGAAAAAGACCAAATCGCAGAAGCTTTCGGATTAGACAAAGAGCGTCACGTACCAGTTATGTTAATTTCAATCGGAAAAGCTGCTGACAGTGGTTATCCATCAGTACGTCTTCCAATTGAAAAAGTTGCTGAGTGGAAGTAATTTTATAACAAAACAGAAATAAGTGAGATATGAGAGGGGAAACACCATGATTATTATTCACGCAATATTTCAAGTAGATCCAGCAAAACAACAATCATTTTTAGAAGAAATTCAGCCACTACTTCATGGTTCAAGAGAAGAAAGTGGAAATGTATCTTACGATTTATATAAAGATACTGAAAAAGAAAGTGTTTATACGATGGTAGAAGTATGGAAAGATGAAGCAGCAGTTGCGAGTCATAATACGAGTGAACACTTCACATCTTTCGTTAGTAAAGCATCACAGTTTTTAACTGCTCCGCTTGATATAAAGGTTTATAGCGGTGAACTAGTAAAATAATATGGTTATAGAAGATGACTTTGGCGTATGCTGAGGTCATCTTTTTTATTTACTTATATTTAATTGCATGTTAATGTATACTTAATTTTTTAATATCTCTACCAATGGAAAAAGAATATACAAGCTATATGGAACTCTTTGTAGAGTATTGCTTCTTTAATTGTTCATGAGTGTATCTTTGTTTTATTAATATAGAATGAAAAAAGGATGCATTAGAGCTAAACGATTAATGGGTAGCATGTTAATAAAAAATTACATGAGTTTAGTAAAAACTTATAATTTATTTTTAAGGGTGTGAAAATATAATGAAACCGGTATTGAAAAGCATACTTATTTCCTTTGCTTTTTCTGCAGTAGGGATGTGTTGGTTGCTGTTCATGTTATTTAGAGGAGGCGGAGACTGGTTATTGTCTTGGATAGGTGTATTAATGGCATATTTATCTTTATACACTTTAATAGATTTATATTGTAAAAATACATACGAAAAAACATTAAATATAGTGCTTATAAAATCAACAGTTACTACCTTTAGTTTTGGAGTATTAGGAATCATATTTGGTATAATACACGAGCTATTAACACCATGGAGTCTCAGTTTAATGGTTTGGTATTGGTTGCTAATTCTACTTTTATTTTTAACGACCATAATATTATTAGTTAGTTTAGTATTTGTAAATCGTAAAGATCAAAATTTCCCCGGGGTATATAGATTACTTATACTTCTAAATTTACTTCTTACGTTAGGACCAGTATTGTGGCCACTATTTCTTACTATTATCGGAAATGGCATGAACGCTAGTGCAGGATGGTAAAACTGAATAAAGATTAGTAGTTTAAAGAAGTGAATGAAATAAAAAGTTGATATAGGGTTTTAAGTATGTAAGAGAACGTGTTTTGATAAATTGAAAACACGTTCTTTTTTTATTGTTAATCTTAATATGAACTCCTTAAATTTATAAGATAATTCGATTTGGAAAAAGATATGTTACTGGAACAAACATATATGTACTTTTGATATGAACACAAGTAATGAATCATCTTGAAAAAATAAAGAGAGGTAAAATGAAAAAAGGCAGTTAATCGACTGTCTTTTTTTATATTCTCTTTTTGTTTTCATACATAACTTTTTCTCAGCATATCGTATCAAAATTTGAACGTAAGTATTTCGTAAGGAATGGATAAGAAAAAAGAGAGTTTTATCATATAGGATTAAAGTATAACTTGAATCAATCAGATATTAATAGAGGAGAGGGAGCCTTATGAAAAAATGTAATTCAATTAAGTTAGCAAGTTTGGCAGTTTTATTAGCGGGTACTACTCTATTCACACCAGGTTTTACTGTGAAAGCAGAGTCTGTTCAAAATTTATCTAGTCCGTCACAATCACATGATCAAAAGAATCGGAATGGTTGGAAACAAGTAATGCAGGAAACAGTACAGCTTGGAACCCCAGGAATATTAGCGAAGACGTCTAACAATGGAAAGATTAGTAGTTATACTGCTGGCGTCGCGGATTTAAATACAAAGAAAACAATGAAATCGGATTATCGTTTTCGGATTGGGAGTGTGACGAAGACTTTTACCGCTACGACTGTTCTTCAATTAGTAGGAGAAAATCGCGTGCAACTTGACGATCCAATTGAAAAGTGGCTACCCGGTCTCATTCAAGGAAATGGGTATGATGGCAATCAAATTACGATACGTCAACTTTTGAATCATACGAGTGGTATAGCTGAATACTTAAAGTCAAAAGACGCTGACATAATGAATTCGAGAAAAACGTATACAGCAGAAGAAATAGTGAAAATGGGACTTTCTCTACCCCCAGATTTTTCACCAGGTAAGGGATGGCTGTATTCAAACACAGGATACGTAATATTGGGAATGCTTATTGAAAAAATAACTGGAAGTAGTTATGCGGAAGAAATTGAAAAGCGAATTATTGAACCTTTGGATCTGTCAAATACGTTTTTACCAGGGAATTCACCCGTTATTCCAGGAAAGGATCATGCTCGTGGGTATATGAAAATAGACGAAACAAGTGAATTGAAAGACATGACGTATTATAATCCGAGTTTAGCTAATTCAGCTGGAGATATGATTTCTAATGCGGACGATCTAAATAAATTCTTTTCATTTTTACTTGGTGGTAAGTTACTGAAAGAACGTGAGCTAAAAGAAATGCTTACTACAGTTCCTATAGAAGGAAAAGGTGTTGGTGATGGATATGGCCTTGGGATCTATGAGACTAAACTTCCAAATGGTATTTCAGTTTGGGGTCACGGAGGGGCAATTCCTGGATTTACAACTTTTGTTGGCGGAGTAATGGGAGGCAAACATACATTAGCTGTCAATATTAACTCTTTAGGTGCGATGGATGTTGTTACACAGTTTAATAAAATGATGCAAATTGAATTTAATAAATAGATGAAAAGAAAGCGAATGGGATCCTGCTTTAGTTGTAAATAAAAGAGATGCTTTTTAATTTCGCAAATAAGGACAGTATTAGCATTCATGGTATGGCAGCAATCAAGTATATGTAGAACATAAATACGGATACAAGTGTAATTCAATCTTATAGTTTAGTATAAAAAAGGATGTCGGTTACAAGACATCCTTTTTATTGAGGATCAAAGAGGCATGTTTAAAAATTTTGAAAATTGTTATTTTTGTAATCATTCCATATAATAAAGGGTATAGGGGATATACAGGGGAGTTATGAATGGAGAATACTTTAGTTAGTTAATTATTTTTGTTTTAATAAATAAAAGTAAATTGATGTGGAGTGAAATACATTGGGACAAAATCAGTTTAGATGGAGTAACACACAATTACGAGAACATGTTGAAGTAATAGATGGCACAAGAAGCCCGCACATTTTATTCAAGAATGCAACATATTTAAATTCCTATATGCGCGAGTGGGTGCAAGCAAATATTTGGATCTATGATGACCGCATTATATATGTAGGAGAAAAACTGCCAGAGCAACTACATGAATGTGAAGTCATTGATTGTGGTGGAAAGTATGTAGTTCCTAGTTACATAGAACCGCATGCACATCCATATCAATTATATAATCCAGAGACGTTAGCGAATTATGCGATGCAATTTGGGACAACGACTTTCATTAATGATAATTTAACTTTATTTTTCACATTACAACGTGAAGTAGCATTTCGTTTATTAGATGAATTTGAAAAGATTCCAGCAAGTATGTATTGGTGGTGCCGTTTTGATGGACAAACTGAGCTGCAAAATGGTGAATCTTTATTTAATAGTGAAGAAATAATAGAGTGGCTAAAGCATGAAGCGGTTCTTCAAGGCGGCGAGTTAACAGCATGGCCAAAACTATTAAATGGCGATGATGAGATGTTAAATTGGGTACAGGAAACAAAGCGGTTACAGAAAAAAGTAGAAGGTCATTTTCCCGGTGCGTCTGAATCAACGTTAGCGAAGTTAAAGTTACTAGGTACTGATTGCGATCATGAAGCGATGACGGGGCAGGAAGCATTAACACGTCTTATGCAAGGTTACATCGTTACTCTTAGAAACTCTTCTATCCGTCCAGATTTAGAAGTTTTACTGAAAGAATTGCTGGAATTAGGTGTCAAGCAATTTGATAGATTCATGTTCACAACAGATGGTTCACATCCGTCATTTTATGAAAACGGAATGACGAATAGGATGATAGAAATCGCGATAAAGCAAGGAATACCAGTAATTGATGCCTATAATATGGCAAGCTATAACATTGCTCGTTATTATAATATGGAGCATTTACACGGCGCAATCGCGACAGGAAGAATTGCAAATATTAATATTTTGGAAAGTAAAGAAAATCCGATTCCAATAAGTGTAATTGCAAAGGGGAAATGGATGAAGCGTGACGGAATAAACAAAAATGCATCATTACATATAGACTGGAGTAAATTCAAAGTAACTCCATTATCATTAGACTGGTCTTTAAAGAAAGAAGATATGATTTTTTCTGAAACAACAGGTATAAAATTATTAAATGATGTTATTTCAAAACCATATGTAACTGAAATCGACTTAAACGGTGAAGAACTTTCTATTGAGCATGATGAATGTTTTCTTATGATGATTGCTCGTGATGGCACTTGGCGAGTGAATACAGTTGTGAAAGGTTTTGCGAATGGATTAGGAGGTCTTGCTAGCTCTTATTCCGGTACAGGTGACATCATTCTTATTGGAAAAAGGAAAGAAGATATGCTTACAGCTTTTCATAGAGTAAAAGAGCTTGGCGGGGGAATGGTAATAGCGGAAAGAAATGAAGTGTTACACGAAATTGCATTACCATTGCTCGGGATTATGTCCGATTTAAAAATGAGCGCATTAATACATAAAGAGAAAAAGATGGTGAAATTACTGCAAGAGCGAGGTTATTCTTTTAACGATCCAGCTTTCACAATACTATTCTTTTCAGCGACTCATCTACCTTTCATTAGAGTGACACCAGTTGGTTTATATGATGTGAAAAGTGGTAAGGTACTTGCTACGCCGATTAAATGTTAAATATAAATCCCCTATAAAAATCAATTTTATAGGGGATTTATTATTTTCAGTATAAGAATAGAATCACCTCAAAAACAAATAATATAGTATCTAAATCATTTGAGGTGATACTTAAATATGAAAAAACTATTGTATGTTTTAAGTGTATTTATTTTGTGCGTATCTATACAGCATGTGGTACATTCTCAGTCAAATGCACCAAGGTTATCTTCAGATTGTCTGGAAGAAAGTAAAATTCGTGATGAAAAGTATGTGAAAAACATTATGAATGACATTATATCTACATCTGATTTAAAGATTGATGAAAATAGTTTTTGGGAAATTAGTAAAAGAGACTTAGAGGCTGCGCATTTGATGTATGGCGGAAGGGAAAATGATTCTTATTATAATTCGCTAACTAAAGTTTATGATAGTGGTGGATATAGGGGAGAGCCTAGATTATTTGTGAAGGCGCAAGAAGCATTTTTACTTTATAAAGAAATAGACGATACTAATGTAATGAAACGCCTAAACCTTGAAAAAGGGGAATGGATTGTTACCGAAACGAAAAAGAAGCAAGGGAAAATCGTGGAATACAGACCATTACAATGTGAAATAGATTATCAGAAAAAGAGAAATGAATACCATAATATAAAATGATGTAACGAAAATCTTGAATGGGAAAGTTTTCGTAAATAAATGTAAATTGGTCGATAGAAATCACTAGTAAGTTCGCCATAAAAAAACGTCATTTTCATCATTGAAAATGACGTTTTTTTATTCTTAAAGCCTTTGCATCGCACTCTCAATCCTCTTTGACAAATCAGCTGACACTTCATGGAAATACCCTAAAACTACCTTTCTTATATCATCGGAGATAACTTTCAAATCACTAGCTAAGTTTTCGGCAAGATGTTCTTTTTCTATCGGTTGTAACTTCGCATAAAATTCACCAGGCTGCCCAAAGTCATCTTGCTTAGCTATAGAAGCTCTTTCAAGTTTTCCTTCAACGTATCTTCCGTCACCGCTAGTTGCTTGATTAGCAGGTGTCCAATCTTGCTGTTGGTTGATCGCTATTTTACGAAATTCAGGTCCAATTCTTCTTCTTTGAGAATCACTATAAATGTTAGCACGACCTTGTAGCATTTTATCATCTGATAGTTCTGCACCGTTTAGTAAATTAGAAGGGGAGAAAGCGACTTTTTCTACTTGTTCTTTATAGTTTTCAGGATTTTTATTTAATACCATTTTGCCTACTGGTATAAGAGGATACTCCTTTTCATCCCATACTTTTGTATCATCTAAAGGGTCATAAGAAAGGTGTGTTTCATCTTTAGGATCCATGAGCTGGACATATAAACCATATTCCACTGCTTTACCAGCCTCAATTGCATCGTATAAATCTTTCCCGCTATAATCAGGATTTTCGGCGGCCAGTTTATTTGCTTCCTCACTAGTAATGAATTGTACACCTTCAAATGGATACCAATGATACTTTACATACTTTCGATAACCTTGAGCATTTCTCCATACATATGTATTAACACTATGTCCTGGGATGTGGCGAAGACTTTTGGCTGTACCAGCATCAGAGTATAAATGGACAACGAAATGAATGGATTCAGGTGCTCTAGCGACAAAGCTCCAAAATCTATTAGGGTCTATTAAGTTATTTATAGGTGAAGGTAACAACGCTTGAATTGTTTCAGGGAAACGCATCGGATCACGAACGGAAAAGACAGGGATGTGATTACATAAAAGATCGAAAATGCCTTCCTTTGTATAAAACTTTGTAGAAAAACCGCGTACATTTCTAGAAGTATCAGGTGTTCCTTTCGTACTAACGGCTAATGAAAATCGCACCATAACAGGAACTTTCTCATTAGAATTTTGTAAAAAACTTAGTTTAGTATGTTCAGACATTGGATAGATTGTTTGAAAATAACCGAACGCACCAAATCCTTTTGCATGAACAGGTCTTTCTAAAATTTTTTCGTGAATAAATTCTTGTAACGCCTCGTGCAGTACATTATCTTGCTTTAAAATAGGTCCACGTGAACCAACTGTTTGAGAGTGAAGTTTAGCTTGTTCATTACGTTCTCCATTTTCATTAAAGCCTTTTCCTAGTAAAGATTGTCCCTGTTTATCATAGTTTTCATCCATCGATATAGCCTCCAAATCTTTTTTTCCATTGTTACTAAATATGATTTTATAGCCTTGATTATGTATGACACGCAAAGTTCAAAATAGTAACAGACCGCTAGATGAAAAAAACGTGTATGTAGTGGACCTGTTGAAATAGAAGAAATTATGGAAAAATGAATATCGGGAAGAAAATTACTATTTAAATTACAATCTTAAAAATGAATTTATACATGACTTTATAGAGAATGAACATAAATAAACAGGGAAAATAACTAGGAGGAATTTAAAATGTCGGATTGGTTTCAATTAGATAAAGAATATATGATGCCTACGTATTGTCGTACGAAGGTTGCAATAGAAAGAGGAGAAGGGTGCAAGCTTTATGATGTGGATGGTAAAGAGTATGTAGATTTATTTTCTGGTGTCGGAGTGAACGTATTAGGGTATAATCACCCGAAAATCGTGCAAACGACAATGGAACAAGTTACGAAATCTCTGCATCTCCCATTTCATTTTTTAAACCCAGTTGCGATTGAGTATGCAAAGAAATTAGTTGATTGCTCTTTAAAAAATGGAAAAGTCTTTTTTACAAACTCTGGTACGGAAGCGACAGAAACAACGTTGAAATTAATTGATAAATATAGAGCGAATACGCATGAGGAACGTGAAGGAATCGTAGTGCTGAAGAATAGCTTCCACGGGCGTACGTTAGGGGCACTTCATTTTACGAGACAAGAAAGTGTATATCAAAATTTCCCTAAAACATCGATTCCAGTATATGAAGTAGAGCGCGAGAATATAGAGCAATTAGAAGAAACAATCGTTAAAGAAAATCCAATTGCGATTATGCTAGAGCCTGTATTAGGTAGCGGGGGGATATACCCTTTATCGGGTGAATATTTACATGGTGTTCAAAACTTATGTGATAAATATAATGTCATTCTTATCGTTGATGAAGTTCAAAGTGGTATGGGGAGAACTGGTAAACTATTTGCTTATCAAAATTTCAATATTACACCGGATATTATTCAAATTGGTAAGGGAGCAGGAGGCGGGATACCGCTTGGCGGAATTATTGTAGGTGAAAAGTTATGTGATGTATTTGCACCAGGAGATCACGGCACAACGTTTGCTCATTCTTCAATGGGAACGGCTTTAGGGTTAACGGTTTTAAATACATTGATTGACGATGGTTTAATGCAAGAAGCGTATGAAACATCACACTATCTAAATGATAAATTGCAAGAAATTCAGAAAGAAAATTCTTATTATATTCAGGAAGTACGTCATGCTGGAATGATGTTTGGAATTAGTTTGAATGATAAGAATGAAAATGTTAAGAAATTACAGGTGGAGCTAATGGAGAAAGGAATGTTAGTTGATGTTACACAAGGGAACATCATCCGTTTACTTCCTCCATATATAATTACTAAAGAAGAAATTGATGCATTTATTTATGAGTTTATCTCCTGTATTCATAGCTTATCAGCTATAGCGAGTGTTTAAAAAACTTTATAAAAAAGCACCTTATTTTTAATTCAAATAGGAAGAAAATAGGGGTGAAAAAAATAAATTTAGATATTAAAATAAAAAGCTGAAAAAGGTACTCGTATAGCGCCTTCTTCAGCTTTTTAAAATAGTAAATTACTTAATCTAGGAAGCATCTCGTTGGACAAATAATTAATTATGTGAAACAATAATAACAGATAAGGAGACGTTGCTTTTCCTTAAGTGCTTCGTATTGAATTTATTCTAGTAAGAGAAGGTGTGCTTAAAGAAGTTAAATTAAATAAGGGGCTGTTTTACTATATGCAACAAAATAATGATTTAAATTTTGAACCTCAAGACGTTAATATTGTCAATTCTAAACAAGCGAAAAAAGCAGTTATTGCTACTGGCATTGGGAATGCAATGGAGTGGTTTGACTTTGGATTATACGCGTATTTAGCGGTAATTTTAAGTCAATTATTCTTCTCAGGTGTGGATAATAGTGGTTTGCAACTTGTACTAACATTTGGTACATTTGCGGCGGCCTTTCTCGTTCGACCAATCGGAGGTATTTTCTTTGGTAGAATAGGAGATAAATACGGCCGAAAGATTGTTTTAAGTACAACTATTATTTTAATGGCACTTTCTACATTATTCATCGCATTACTACCAACCTATGAACAAATTGGTGTATGGGCACCAATACTACTTTTAATTGCTCGAATGATTCAAGGCTTCTCTACAGGCGGCGAATATTCAGGAGCAATGGTTTATATCGCAGAATCTTCTCCAGATAAAAAGCGTGGTATACTCGGTAGTGGTCTTGAAATTGGAACACTCTCAGGTTACATTGCTGCCTCGGTAATTGTTACCATTTTGACGTTATTATTAACAGATGAGCAAATGCTCAGCTGGGGATGGCGTATTCCTTTCTTAATTGCTGCACCAATTGGTTTGGTCGGTTTATATTTACGACGTCATTTAGATGAATCTCCAATCTTTCAAGAGATGGAAAAAGCACAAGAGGAATCTGAAGACAACGAACAATTTTCATTTATGGATATATTAAAATATCACAAAAAAGACTTCGTATTAAGCACAGTAATTGTTGCCTTCTTTAACATTACAAACTATATGATCCTTTCGTATATTCCTTCTTATTTAACACAAGTACTAAAAGTCAAAGAAACAACTGGCTTATTAATTATTTCAATTACGATGGCACTTATGATTCCACTGGCACTTTATTTCGGTAAATTAAGTGATAAAGTAGGTAATAAACGCGTAGTACAAATTGGTTTACTTGGTTTAGCATTATGTTCAATTCCAGCATTTTTATTAATTGGTAACGGACATATTGTAGCCATGTTTGCGGGTATTTTCATTTTAGGTTTCTTCCTTAGTGTTTATGAAGGAACATTGCCTTCGTTATTACCAGCACTCTTTTTCACCGATGTACGTTATCGTGCGCTTTCTATCTCCTTTAATATTTCTGTATCTATATTCGGTGGTACAACACCGCTCGTATGTTCATACTTAGTTCATGCTACTGGTAATCCACTGGCACCAGCATTTTATTTAACAGGTGTAAGTGTAATTGGATTAATTGTGTTTAGTGTACTGTTTGTCACAACCTCAGGACGTGCACTAAAAGGTTCTTATCCTACTGTAGAATCGAAAAAAGAAGCACATCAAATTGCTAAAGAGGATCCTGAAGAAACACTTTGGTGGCATGAAGAATCTTTAGAAATTGAAGCAGGAAAAAAAGCATAATTTGTGAAAAGCAACGTGGACTTTTACACAAAAAGACTCCTAGTTTAATAGGAGTCTTTTTGTATACATCATTTTCTCTTCTTCAAACTCTTCTGATACGCATAAAGCTTATAAACCTCTTCCTTAAATTCATGCAGAAGTACAGTGTTTTCACCATTTGAATAACGCACTGCATTATACGCGTCTATAATAATATGACTCTGAATATTTACCTCTTCTTCATCATTAATTCTCTCTAGCCAAGCTTCAACAGTTTCTCCTCGTTCTCGGTTTAAAGGAGGAGATAGCTTACTCTCGAGTTTGAAAATTTCTTTTCGAATTTCGTTATGTGGTGGTTTATTTCGTTTGAAGCGTTTTTGGCTAATGCCTTCTTTATCAGTAATGATTGTAGATTCAAAGACAGGCATATTTGGTAAACTTAAATGTTTTCGTTTTTTTACTATTTTCCAAACGACGTAAATAGCGATGGCTGTACAGGCTATTATTGTAATGCTATTTATGAGAGTTGGATCAAAAGGACGCTGCCCCAATTCCTCTTTAATTTGAGAATCTTTTAAATTTCCTTTATTCGACCAAAAGTCGTCTGTATCTTTTAATGCAGCTGCCGAGAACAATGGATTTAAAGCATAACCAAATCCTAAGGCAACTACTTGTATGATATAAGAAAAAAGAAGCCGAATATAAGGAAATACCGGAATAAGTAAAGCGCTAATTATTCCAATCGTAATAATAGAAGTGAAACGTAATAGCTGTTGATTACGATTGGAACCTGTTAACCAAAATGCAATCATAATGTGTAAAGTTAATAGTAACAATTTCCACAATGGCGGAAAGGGGGCATAAAATATAGCTGAAACGACAAACCATACAATACCGCCTAACGATTTTTGTACTGGATATCCCGGTCCAACAGAGTGTACGATAAAGAAAAACAGTGGTAATAATATTGTGCCTAAAATAGAGAAAGGTAGAAATAAAGAACAACCGATTATTTGAATAACTAACAGTAGTACAAAACCTGTTGTTTTTTTCTTCATAAATTTATGAATAAGAAATACTCCTACATAACCGGTCACTAAAAATATAGCAATACCAATGAGTTCATCTCTTTCCGTTAATAATGAAAGAAGGAGGAGCAGAATAAAGTCATTAACGTGATAGAGCCAAGTTTTCAAGCTTTTCCACCATCCCTTCATTATTAATGAGGAACGTAGGCTGAGATAGAAGAGGGAGCTCCTTTTTCTGCAAACCAATGTATATCATTGTAGATGAGCGTTCCCTTTTTCTCGTTACATAGTGAAGAAATCCTTGTTTCGGAAGTAGCGTACTATCATCTGAAATACGTGCTAATTCTTCTAACGCTTTGGCATAATGTGTTTGTCCTTCGTTTAATGGTAAAAGCAAAGGGCCACCTTCTGCTAAAACACTAATAAATAACTCAAACGGAATTTGATGCTTCGTTGCATATTGACAAATGTACGTTGTAAATGAAATAAGGTCTTCTACATTTTCTTTCCAACCAAACCCACGATCAGCAGCTAAAGAAAGACAAATCGTCCAACTATAATTTTTTACAGGTTCATATTGCTTCGCTTGTAATGCCTGCATTTTAGCAGATGCTTTCCAATGAATAGAGCGGAAAGATTCACGTTCATATCGTTTAACACCGATAATGGATGTTTCATCATTGTAAAAAGAGAAATTCGTTCGATACGAACCTGTTAATAGTTGCTGAAGTTCTTGTAAACCGCCTACCTCTTTAGGAGAAGGGTACACAATAATTTCAGTCTTTAACTTATCGAAAACAGGTAAATGTACAGTTAAAAGATGAAAAGGATCTTTTAAAACACATTCGAACTGTTCAATTTGAAACACACCACGCTTCGTTGCGGTTAATGTTAAATCCCATTTTTGTGCTGAATGAGCAGGTTGTGAAAATGGGAAAGAAAATAACGTTTTCGATATTTGTTCAATCCCTTGATCCTTATGCGGTATAAGAGATGAATCTAAATGAAAATAACAAACGCCGTTAACGAGTGGTATATTTGCACCATTTTTTAAATGAATAAAAAACTGTCCAGATTCATCAGGGAAAAGCCGAGTTGTTTGTTTTTCATTTATAACTTGAAATCTTTTCTCTATGTAAGCGACATATTTATAAATGAAAATCGCAAATAAATAGTAGAAGAAAAAGAGAAACATAATAATTCGTTGCGGCAGAAAAAACGTAAATAGTATAGCGCCTGGCACAGTTAATTGAATAATATGGAGCTGAAAAAATAAAGGTACAGTTACAACGCGCTGTCCATTCATGCTTGTTCAATCTCCACAGGTACGTCTACTTCTTTTAAAATCCTTTGCATTAATTCATTTTTTGTCGTACGTAAAGCTCCTTCCATCGATAAGACGATACGGTGATTCCAAACGGAAGGAACTAAAAACTGTATATCTTCAGGTGTGCAGTATTCTCTGCCGCGTAAAAAGGCTAGTGCTTGAACCGCACGTACTAAAGCTAATGTAGCACGCGGGCTTACACCGTTAGCAATGTAATCATGATTTCTTGTAGCGTGAGCAAGCTTAATAATGTAATGTTCTAACGGTTCTGATACGAAAATTTCTTTCACTTGTTTCTGTGCTTCTAAAATGTCTTCTAAAGAAATGACAGATGTGACGCTTTCTAACGGTGCATTGTTACGAAAACGGCGCATCATTTTTAATTCATCTTCAGGAGAAGGATAACCAATTGAAATCGTCATTAAAAAGCGATCAAGTTGTGCATCTGGAAGAGGGAAAGTTCCTTGTGAT
This sequence comes from Bacillus sp. FSL R12-0074, assembly GCF_038005725.1. NCBI lineage: Bacteria > Bacillati > Bacillota > Bacilli > Caryophanales > Bacillaceae > Bacillus > Bacillus sp. FSL R12-0074. The sequence continues at coordinate 2,955,236 of NZ_JBBOTR010000001.1, read as the reverse complement.
TCAATCGGGTTTTGCGTCGCAATAACAAAGAACGGTTTCGGAAGAGGAGTAGACTGCTTTTCAAGCGTTACTTGTCGTTCTTCCATCGCTTCTAACAAACTAGATTGTGTTCTCGGCATCGCGCGGTTAATTTCATCGGCGAGTAGTATATTTGTCATAACTGGTCCAAGTCTTAATTCGAATTCACTAGTTTTTGGATTGAAATATTCAATACCTGTTACATCACTCGGAAGTACATCAGGGGTAAATTGAACGCGAGAAAAATTACCACCAATGCTTTTAGAAATTGTTTTTGCTAGTAATGTTTTTCCGGTACCAGGTACGTCTTCAAGTAGTACATGTCCATCAGCAAGCAGTGAAACGAGGAGTAAATCAATTACATTTTCCTTACCGACAAAAACAGATCCTATGTTTTCTTTTAATTTATTTATCATATGTATCATTCCTTTCAAAATAAAAGTGGATATTTCTATATTTTAACAAATTATTCAGAAAATTAGTATGATTTTTTAATCTGAAGAAATAGATATTTAATTTTAATATCACACTTGCATATTTTGGAATATGATTATACAATATCGTTATACGGTGTATCGTAAGTCGATATATCATGAAGCGATGTATCGGAGGTAGTTATAATGAATGCGAAAGCGCAAAAATACATTCCATTAACTGAGGCGACATATTACATATTGTTGTCACTTGTAAAGCCAATGCATGGTTATGGAATTATGCAAATGGTAGGAGAGATGACAAATGGGAAAGTAAAGCTCGGTCCTGGTACTTTATATGGGAATACGACGAAGTTATTAAAAGAGAAATTGATTGTTGAAGTTGCCTCTACAGACAGAAAGAAGTGCTACGAGTTAACACCGTTTGGGAGAGAAGTGTTAGAGCTAGAGTATAACAGACTGCAGAGATCTGTAAGGAATGGAAACAGTATATTAGGGGAGTGAATGGAAGATGGAGACAAAAAGGGTATTTAAATTTTACGTAGGATGGAGTTTAGAAAAAGAGGAAGCCTTTTTAAGAAAAATGCATCAACAAGGCTGGGCGCTACAAAAGTATAATGTAATGTATACGTTTAAGAAAACTGAGCCGAAAGATGTAATTTATAAAGCAGATTTTAGATTGGTTTATAGAGATTCAAAAGAAAAACAACAAGAGTATTTCGAAATATACGAAATGTCTGGTTGGAAACGCGTAACGAGTTTTACAGGATGGAATTATTTTTGTAAGGAAGTAGAAGAGGTAAATGAATTGCCTGATATATATTCAGACAAGGAAACGAAGATACAAAAGCTTACTGAGTTGTTACAGTTCATTGCAATTATGTTTGCAATGTTAATTCCAGCGCTGTACTTATGTTTTTTTGGAGTATCAGAATCTGGATTATATAAAGGTATGATAGGATTTTTTGTTTGTATATATTTATATATATTTATTAATTTATTTTGGAAAATTAAAAAGTTAAAAAAGGAAATATTGTAACAAATCGTGAAATTTTTAAGAAGATGATTTCGTATTAGGATTTATGGGAATCATCTTCTTTTGTTATGTAAAAAATTCTTTTTGTTCATTCTTTTTTATATAATAAAAACTATGTAATTAAGGCATAGAGCTAACGATAATAAAGATAACACCTGTAACAACACCTAACAAAATCATAAATGATGAGGAAGCTATTAATAATAATGAGCTACCGATTAATATTTTTTTATTAGATTTTTGGTTTTTAAAATGATAATAAAGTAAAAAGCCACAAATAGTTGATCCTATCCATATAAATAGTCCATAGGGAGTCGTTATTTTCTTCCAGTCGAAGATCCAAAAGTAGAGTATGATCATGTGGCAAACTAATAGTAGTAATGCGGATGGAATCATTAATCTGTTATTAAATATCATTTATTTCACCTCTCTGATGTAAATATTACCAGAAGAGTATGGAGTTTAAAATATAATAAGGAAGAAATACGTTTTGTACTACCTCATTAAAAGGCAAAATCCCTTAAAGAAAAATCTATTTCTATAAGGGATAGTAATGATTTTATGAGAAAGACTGATTTTGCGCAGGTTTAATAAATTGTTCTGGATTTTCAACAAGCCCGCATACAGCACATTGAACGCGGTAAGTAGGTCCTTGATAAGCCATATGAAAAGCGTTCATCGTTTCATTTGTGTATTCTTCTTCTACTTGACCAGTTTGTGGATTTAACTTTACTGGTTTTACTTGTTGCTCAAGAATATTAAAGCGCGTTCGGTTCGTTTTACAGCTTGGACATAGCATTGGTTCCATATGTATACACCTCCATTTGTAGCATTTCTTAAGCGGTATGATTTTATGCAAGTAAAAAAACTTTCTCAATATAAATAGGTGTTTATTATATTTAAAATTCAGAAAAAATAAAATATAATAAATGTAAGAACTGGTTATGTCCAAACCAAATCTCCTGTTTTATGCCAATAAGCTGGGGGGCCGAGAAATCGGCCTCATTTTTTTGTGCTCATCTCAATAAGTTACAAGGTTTTTAAAAATATTTGTCGAATTTTTAGAGGTGAAGGTAAAGGGGGAATAAGTATGAACTTAAAAATGAAATACATTATTTTATATGTTGAAAAGTTTGAACAATGTCTTCAGTTTTATAAAGAAATTTTAAGATTGCCAATAAGAGCAGAGCACGGTACATATATTGAATTTGAAACAGGAGCAACAATTTTAGCGATGAATACACGAGAGGATGTTAAGGCGTTAACGGGACTACCTCTTACAGAAGGTGTACTACAATCTTCTCATTTTGAGTTAGGGTTTGTTGTAGAGGATGTAAAGGAAACGATTGAGAAATTAAAAGAACAAGGGGTGAAAGTTCTAGTTGAGCCAATCGTAAAACCGTGGGGACAAACAATTGCTTACATTGCCGATCCAGACGGTAATTATATTGAAATTTGTAGTTCATTAGAATAGAAGGAGAAAAAGAGGATGGGGTTTCCAAAATTAGAGACAGAACGTTTACTATTAAGAGAACTTACACTATTAGATGCAGAAACGATGTTCCATTATTTTTCAAAAGAATCCGTTATTCGTTATTTTGGAATGGACTCTTTCGGAAATGTTGAGCAAGCGAAAACGACAATTCAAACGTTTAGAAAGCGTAATGAAGAGGGAAGTGTATTTCGCTGGGGAATAGAGAAGAAAGGCACGGATCAATTAATTGGTACGTGTGGGTTTCATTTAATTAACAATCATCATAAACGAGCTGAAATTGGTTATGAGCTAGATGATACATATTGGGGACAAGGATACGCAACCGAAGCACTGCAAGCAATGCTAGCTTATGGATTTGAAACGTTGCAATTTATAAGAATTGCAGCTGTCGTATATATAGAAAATGAAGCTTCCCGTAATTTATTAACAAAAGTCGGATTTCAAGAAGAAGGATTACTTCGGAAATATATGATTCAAAATGATGTTGCTCATGACACGGTCGTTTATTCATTATTAAAAGAAGATTGGCAAAAGTAATGAGCACAAATGAAATAATGAAAGTTATTAAGGAACAAAATGATGAGCGATTTATACTAGGTATAGACGGACTAAGTCGTTCGGGTAAAACAACGTTGGTTAAAGAATTAGAAGAAAATATGAAACGAAATGGAATCTCGTTTCATATTTTTCATATTGACGATCATATTACCGAGCGTAACAAGCGATATAATACTGGATTTGAAGAGTGGTATGAGTACTACAACCTTCAATGGGATATCGATTGGTTGCTGCGAAACCTTTTTCAAAAGTTACAAAGCGACATTGAATTAGAATTACCTTTTTATCATGATGAAACAGACTCATGTGAAATGAAAGAAATACAGCTTCCTTTAGTAGGTGTAATAATTATAGAAGGAGTTTTTCTTCAGCGAAAAGAATGGAGAGATTTCTTTCATTATATGGTGTATTTGGATTGTTCAAGAGAGACAAGGTTTCTACGTGAAAGTCCAGAAACGCAGAAGAATCTTTCAAAATTTCAAAGTAGGTATTGGAAAGCTGAGGAGCATTATTGGGAAGCGGAATCGCCGAGGGATAGGGCGGATTTAGTAGTTACAAAATGAAGCTAAGTATAAAGAAGTGCATGAAAAATTTGATAGTAAGATGAAAACCGCATTATCAGAGGAGAAAATGAAAGATCTTACTCCTGTAATTGAAATAGCAGGTTTATATATTAAATAAAAAACAGATACAGTGGAAGTTTCCACTGTATCTGTTTTTTTGTTTTAACCAAATTATGGTTATTCATGCTAATATGAACACATAGCTATATAAAAGGGGTGGGTATTATGAAAACCGAAATAGTTCCCAAAAAGAAGTACAGTATAATAAGCTATATATCTTTACTCATCGGAATTATGTGTTTTTTATTCGTTTTTATAACTCCGACGAGAATAGCGAATGCGGGAAATATAGTTGGAGATTATGTAACGATTGCTCTTACAGGTGTAGGTATTATACTTTCAATAATCACAATGACGAAAAAAACAGAGAAAAAGGGGATAGCTATTATTTCATTAGTACTGTCCTCATCATTTTTTATATTTTGGATCATCGCAATTATTTTAGTTTTGACGGGTCAAGTTAGCTTCGCGCCGTAATGAGCAATAAAAAGAGTCCTTCATTAATAGAAGGACTCTTTTATTCGGTATCTTCAGGTTGATATTCTAAAATATCCCCAGGTTGGCATTCTAATGCTTTACAAATAGCATCTAAAGTTGTAATTCTAATTGCTTTTGCTTTTCCATTTTTTAATATAGAAAGGTTAGCCATTGTAATTCCAACCTTCTCCGAAAGCTCTGTTACACTCATTTTTCTTTTAGCTAACATTACATCAATATTAATTATTATTGCCATGTTATTCACCTCAGACCGTTAAATCATTTTCTGATTTTATATCTATCGCATCTTTTAAAAGTCTTTGGAGAACGGCAGCAAAGACTGCGATAACCATTGAAGCAAAGATTAGGAGCATGCCAAGTATAATAATACCTGGTGCGTCATCTCTCTCTGCTACAAGATAGAAGAGTGGCATACCTACCACATATAAAATACTGATTGTTACTGCGCAGTTTTTTATCTTTTTTAAAGCCCTAACAGATAATTTCGAGAAAGCGTTACCCTTGTCAAGGAAGCTTACAAGTTTAAAGGCTTGATATAGAGCAAAATAAAAAGGTATCACGGTTGCATATAGATTGATTAAAACAAGATATTTTATAAATGCAATATCCGGGAACAATTCCGCTGCATATTTCCCTATGTTAGGAACTAAAAATATACATAAAGCAAGAACAGGGATTCCAATCAGAATAATAGCTGTCTTTAAAAAGAGTGTTGAACCTTGTTTCATATAAAGCACCTCATTTATTAATTATCTATTTAATCTAACATGAAATTTATCGTTTAACAATAAATTTTTATTTGTTATAATCTTGTTTTTATTGTTAAACCAATTTGAATTTTAGATGAAAATAAAAAGTGCACTCTTTATAAAAAAGGGCGCCAAACAAATAGATTTCCTGAAATAAAAAAGTATGATGAATATAGTGATATATATCATTGTTCCTTTGACGGAATATAGTGAAGATAATCGTTCCTTCTTTCTGTAAATGATGTTATGTTAAAAGTAACGATTAAGTCGTACTAATAATAAGAGTTTTTAGAAAAACAATATTTTTCGTAATTTGAAGAGGTGTTAATGAAATGAAATCGTACACGCAATTTGAACGAAGAAAACACATACTAGATGAATTAGAAAAGTACAACCGAGTTATGGTAAATGATTTAGCGAAGGTATTGAATGTTACAACAGAAACGATACGAAGAGATTTAGATATGTTGCACAAGGAAGGGCAGCTTACGAAAATACATGGTGGTGCAATTAAGAAAAAAGATCAGACACTAGAATTTCATTTTAATAAGCGCCGAGCTGAAAATATTGAAGAAAAACGAAAAATTGCAATGGAAGCAAGTAAACTCGTAGAAGATAATGATATTATCGCAATTGAAATTGGGACAACCACAATGCAAATTTTGGATTACATACACGATAAAAAGAATTTGACGATTTTAACAAACTCGATACCAGCTGTAAATAAAATTATTGAGCTTAAAGAACAATATGATTCCTTTGATTGCAGGTTAATAGTCATTGGAGGAATATTGAATACAAATTCATTAGCATTGTCTGGAGAAATGACGTTAAACTATCTTGACCATTTTACTGTTAATAAGTTATTTGCTTCGTGTGATGGAATTTCTTTAGAAAAGGAACTAACATGTTCGTATATTGAAGATGCACAAATATATAAGCAGTTAAAGCATAATGCAAAACAAGTTGTAATGATGGTAGATGAGTCAAAGTTTAATTTAACAAAGTTTTATAAAAGCGGGAATTTTAGTGATATAGATGCATTATATACAAACGCTAAGCTCGATGAGGCGTGGCAAAATGTGTTAACAAGTAATGGGGTAGAAGTAATAACAGTATAGAAAAACAAAAAGAAGACTATTTCTTAGTAAGTTGAGAAATAGTTTTCTTTTTGTTTATATGTTGTTTTATTTTGTTTATTTGTTGTTTTTACAATTAGTTAACAAATTAACAACATTGTGTTAATAATATACTCGTACAATATGAATTAGGAGGTGGCAAGAATGCAAATAAAACTATCAAAAGCTGTGTTCTTTTTGATACCAGTTGGAATACCTCTAATATTATTTTGGATTATTCCGAATTTCATTAGTTTAGGTATTAGTTTTACTGATTGGGATTTTATGACGAATGATTTTAATTTTGTTGGTTTAGAAAACTATTTCAATTTATTTACACAAGATTCTTTTATGCAAGCATTGCTAAATACGTTTTATTTCGGAATTGGAACAGTGATTCCAACGATTGCATTAGGTTTAGGATTCGCATTATTCTTCCGAAAAAAATTCAAAGGTTCTGCATTGTACCAATTAATGATCTTTTCACCTTGGGTAACGCCAACAATAGCTGTATCCATTGTGTGGTCACTCTTATATGAACCTCAATTTGGAGTTATTAATAAAGTTCTAAACTTTTTCGGGATACCAGGTTTGGACTGGCTTCAAAGTAGTCAAACAGCGATGTTAGCAGTCATTATTGTGACAGTTTGGAAATTAGTTGGTTGGACGATGATCTTCTATATCGGCGCATTAGAAAAAGTTCCAGATAGTTTATATGAAGCAGCTAGTATTGATGGAGCAAATTCATGGCAGAAATTTCGATATGTAACACTGCCTATGGTTTCATCAACAACGTTCTTCTTAGTTGTTGTCAATACAATTTCTTCAGTGCAGGCTTACGATCAAATAAAAATTTTAACACAAGGTGGACCTAGTGGTTCGACGCGTACGTTACTTTATTTATTCTTCCAACAAGGGTTTGAACAATTTGATATGGGATCTGCAACAGCAATCGCATTTATCATACTAATCATTACAATACTACTATCTGTTATAAACAAAATAATAGGTGACAAGTGGGTGAACTATTAAGGTGAATAATATGAAAAAAGGTTCATTAATCGTAAAGCATCTCTTTCTAGCATTATCAAGTATACTATTTATTTTTCCATTCATATGGATGGTGCTTGGTTCGTTTAAAACATCTAGTGAAGTATTACAAGGAGGTTTTTGGCCTAAAGAATTTCACTGGGAAAATTATCAGCAAGTATTAGATATACTTCCATTTAGCACATATTTATTTAATAGTTTCTATACTTCTTTCATCATTACTATATATGTACTTGTTTCGTCAGCGCTTTTTGCTTATATGTTGGCATTTTATAAGTTTAAAGGCAAGAATATTACGTTTAGTGTTGTGATGGCAACCTATATGATCCCTGGAGCTGTATCGTATGTTCCTGTATATGTAATGTTAGGGAAGTTTGGTCTACTTGATTCACATTTTGGATACATGATTTCTATGGCTGTTAGCGTATTCGGTATTTTCTATTTGAAACAAACGTTCCACAAAGTTGGTTTTGAAATAGTAGAAGCAGCCAAAATTGATGGAGCGAGTGATTGGCGAATTCTTTGGAAGATTATTTTTCCAATGACACGATCATCATTTGTAACATTAGGATTGGTCACATTTATTGGTAACTATAATAATTACATTTGGCCAGCTCTTATTTTGAAAGATAATACACAAAAGCTAATTACGAATGGAATTGCTGATTATTTCATTAATAGTTCTTTAGGACGAGATTGGTCACACATTATGGTTGCAAGTACAATCGCAACGGTGCCGCTCTTAATCGTATTTTTAATTCTACAAAAATGGTTCTTATCTGGTGTTACTGATTCAGGAATAAAGGGGTAATTAAATAGTAAAGGAGATATATGGGATGAAAAAACTATTCATGCTTCTAACAGTTTTAACGTTGTTTGTTAGTGCACTTGCGGGTTGTTCAGGCGGAAAAGGAAGTACTGTTAAAGCAAGTAAAGAAGGCGAGAAGGTTGTTGTTCCATTCATAAATGGAGTGGGTGGTTCTCTTGCAGATCGTGTAGACAAGATCGTGGAAGAATACAATAAAAGTCAGGACAAATATGTAGTGAAAACGACGAAAGCGGGTAACTACGATGAGTCTTATCAAAAGCTACAAAGTGGATTTGCAGCGAATAACCAAGAAGCAATCGCATTACTAGGTTCAGACGTCATTCAAGAATATGTTAAAAAACAGTTAATCGTACCTTTAGATGAATCTGTTAAAAATGATACTGATTTTAAAAAGGAAGATTACGGAAAAGGTTTTATGGAGCAAGCAACAATTGACGGGAAGTTATATGGAATTCCGTTTTACGGTACAACACAAATCTTTTATTACAATAAAAAGGCATTAGCGGAAAATGGCTTTACAAAAGAGGATTTAAAGACGTGGGAAGGTGTAGAAAAGGTAGCAAAAACAGTCGCAAAACGTGGTGAAAACGGAAATGTTTCATATGCTGGCTGGATGCCAATGTGGGGGACATCAAACTTAATTGATGTAGTCCGTAGTGCTGGTGGCAATGTATTAAGTGAAGATGGTAAAAAAGTATTAATTAACGATGATACTTGGGTTACGGTATGGGAGAAATTCCGCACATGGCTTCATGAAGATAAAATTATGAAAATACATTCAGGTGGTACTGGATGGGAATATTGGGATAAAACGGTAATTGATTTAGTAGAAGGCAGAACATTAGGGTTTACAGGATCATCTGGTGACCAAGCATTTGTTTTCAAATCATTAGGTAAAGGAATGACGGAAGAAGAACGTCTTAACACGTTTGACGCATTGCCACAACCAGCTTGGGATAATAATAAACCAGCACCAAAATTAGAAACATATTTATTCACATTAACGAGAAATATTGATCCAGAAGTAGCAAAAGGTGCATATGACTTTATGAAATTTGCGACAAGTACGGAGAAAACGGCTGAATGGTCAATGGCAACAGGCTATATTCCTGTTCGTAACAATGTAACAGAGTACGGTCCATATGCTGAATTTGTTAAAAAACAACCACAAGCATTAGTTCCATTAGAACAAGCTAACAATAATGGAGTGGAACCATTTGTAGATCCAACGGGCGGAAAAATCAATGACGCTTTAAATGTAGCTAAAGATAAAGTAGAGATTGAAGGGGTTCCAGCAAAGAAAGCATTAGATGAAGCAGCTAAAGTTGCGCAAGAAGAATTAGATAAAGTTCTGAAAAAGAAGAAATAAACCTGTTGTAGTACGAACGTGAGGTGCTTTTGAACGAAGGAAGTACCTCTAAAATTCACTTAAAAAGGTGTGAGAACTATGATCGAAATAACAAGTACGATAACACTTTCTCCATTCGTAAAAAATAAACATTGTTTCCAAATGGATGAAACTGATATTACAAACTTTACATTAACAATTGATCAAGGGGACAGCCGGAAAATTCCGCTTTTACTAATCTTGAGAGATCCTAACGGTTATGTACGTATACAATATCAAACTCCAATTGTAAATGAAAAACTAGTCGTTTCGAAAGATTCAAAGTTTTGTTCCGCTGGTTGTATTGGAGGAGAAATACAGTCAGGTAATTGGGAATTAGAAGTCGTATATATCCCTCATTGTGCAAAGAAAGTAGTAAAGTTTACTGGGGGAAAAATTGACTATACAGTAAATATAGAAATGAATGATCAGTTGGAACGAAAGTATAATAGAGATCATTTTTGTATGGGAAATGTTTTTATCGATGAAGACCGTTTTAATAAGGTAGTAAATGAAGAACATCGCTGGTACAAAGGGGATTTTCATGAACATACAGATTTAACAGATGGCGAGATAGATGATGAACTTGGAATGAAAGTATGTGAAAAACAAGAATTAGATTTTTTATATGCGACGGAGCACAATATTGTTATGCCATCTTATGAAAAAGGAAACACATTAATTATACCATCTATGGAACTTACAACGCCTTTCGGTCATTACAACATATTTGGTATAAGAGAATTCGTTGATTTTACAGAGTATGTAGATGAATCATTTAGTGCTGAAAAAATGAATGTACTATTTTCACTCATGAAAGAAAAAGGGTATTTATTGAGTGTGAATCATCCATTTATGAAGCCTTGGGCGAACCAAGTTAATATTAACTTAGAAAATGTTCATACGATGGAAATTATGTGTGATCCAACGTATAAAAAAAGTAAATCATCTACTTTAGAAGCTTTGCGTTGTTTCGATCAAATGTGGTCAAATGGTCTTAAAATCTGGGGAATAGGAGGAAGTGACTCTCATTTACATCCGTCTAAAACATTCCCAGGATCAAAAGACCCATCAATTTACGGTGATCCAGGAACATATGTATTATGTAACGGTTTATCAATTAAAAACTTGAAATTTGCGATCAAAAACGGAAGAATTTATTTCTCTCGATTTAGAAAACTAACGATAGATATTCAAAACGAAGGTGAAACGATTGCTGTCGGCGATGAGGTTAAAGGAAATATTATTTATAACGTTCAAACAGATAAACCGTGTGAGTGGAGACTACTTATAAATGGACAAACGATTGAAAAAGAATACGGCAGCGATGCAACTTTTGCATTCTCTTTAAATGAAGGGGCGTACGCTAGAGTTGAGGGATGGGAAGAGGACGAATTAGTAGCATTTATTAATCCTATTCATAATAAAGTTCAGAATAAAAATATAAAAACATGGAATGAAGTTACAGGGGGAATAAAAGGTGAATAAAGCGATTATTTTTGATAAAGATGGAACATTAATACAGTTAGATGCAGTTTGGTACAAAATTGTGCATCGTGTGTTAGATGATATATTTCAAACGTATCCAAATGAAAAAAGTAAACGAAAAGACTACTTAACGATTATTGGTATGAATGATAACGATTTTGAGAGTACGAGTTTACTAGCTTGTCGCACAAATTACTTTATTGCGGCTGCATGGTATTCGTTATTAGAAAATCAATATGTGGATAAAGAGAATTTTATTCAAAATGTATGTCTTCTATTCAAAAAGTACTCTACAGCAGATGATCTTGTATTTACAGAAGTGGAAGGTGCAAAGGAAACGTTACGATATTTAAAAGACAATGAATATATTATTGGGGTTGTTACGGCAGACGATGTTGATGCAGCTATTCATTCTCTGAAAATGACTGAGTTATATGATTATGTAGATTTTTTAGGTGCAGATGATGGTGTGAATAGGACAAAACCTGAAAGTGACTTTTATCATATGTTTAAAGAAAAATTTTCACTAACTGAAGAAGATGTGCTTATGGTAGGTGATACATTAACAGACGTTACATTTGCGAGAAATAGTAACATTAAAGTAGTGGGCGTTTTATCGGGTGCGAGCAGGAAGGAAGATTTAGAAGGAAAAGCGGATTATATTTTAAACAGTATGAAGGATATTTCGAAGGTTTTATAATTCATGTCATCATAATTTTTAACAATATCTATAAATATAGCTCGAATTCTAGGAGGATATTATGGCTCAACTATCATTCAAAAACATTTACAAAAAATATGATCATGATGTGACAATCGTAAAAGATTTTAACCTAGAAGTAAATGATGGAGAATTTATCGTTTTGGTTGGCCCTTCAGGGTGTGGGAAATCTACAACATTACGTATGATTGCAGGACTTGAGGAGATTTCAGAGGGCGATTTTTATATTGACGGAAAACGTGTAAATGATATTACACCGAAAGATAGAGACATTGCAATGGTATTTCAAAACTATGCACTTTATCCGCATATGAATGTGTATGAAAACATGGCATTTGGATTAAAACTACGAAAGTATAGTAAAGAAGAAATTGACCAGCGTGTGCAACATGCAGCAAAAATTCTTGGACTTGAGCAGTATTTAAGCCGGAAGCCAAAAGTACTTTCAGGTGGGCAGCGCCAGCGTGTTGCCTTAGGCCGAGCGATTGTTCGAAATGCAAAAGTATTTTTAATGGACGAGCCTTTATCAAACTTAGATGCGAAATTACGCGTTCAAATGCGTGCTGAGATTACAAAATTACACAAGCAGCTGGAAACAACAACTGTGTATGTTACACACGATCAAATAGAAGCGATGACGATGGCAACGCGATTAGTTGTATTAAAAGACGGGATTGTACAACAAGTCGGTACACCGAAAGAAGTGTATGATAATCCAGAGAATGTATTTGTCGGAGGATTCATTGGTTCTCCTGGAATGAATTTTTTCAAAGGAGTATTAATAGATAATGCAGTTATGATTGATAAGTGGAAAATTGAAGTGCCAGAAGAGAAGAGGAAAGGCTTGCGAAATAAGGGATATACGAATAAAGAAATCATAATAGGAATACGTCCAGAAGACTTTTATTATGGAAAAGAAATCGAGGATTTACCATATAACACAAAAGTAACAGTACCGATTGATGTAGCAGAATTAATGGGAGCAGAAACATATCTATATTCTAACATTAATGGACAATCCTTTGTTGCACGTGTGGACACATCTTTAGATGTGCAAAGTCAATCTAATATAGATCTAGTTTTGAATATGGATAAAGTTCATTATTTCGACTCTAAAACTGAGAAGCGAATTGTTTTATAGATAATAATTAATATGATTATACCTTTAGAATTTCTTCAACTACTACAAATAAATGAATAGTAACACGGCCGATTATCCTTTAGATTACAGGAAATCGGCTTTTTTATATAAAAGATCGCTTAGCGTACGAAAATCGCTTTTTGTTGGCAGTGCCCTGTCACAATCAAGCTGAGAAAAACAAATAATCCAAAACGAGAAAATTCTTAAGTGATGGATGTGTGATGCTACTCCTATGTTAAGGTTCGAGTCATTTGAAACAGCAACCTCTATATTGAGTGGTGTTAAAGCGACGTATATGATAAAAAAGATGTATCGCTTGTGAAAAAATTGCCTCACCTTGAATGAGCTAATACGAAAAGAATTCGTGTCGGGCCTAATTAGGGAATGCAGTACAGATCAGTATATAGTATACAAGCATTCCCTTTCTATAAATACGGTATGTTTTTAATATAATTAAAAGAAAATTTTTGTGTTCTTTAATATGATGTGACATAATACCAGTTTTTTTCTATTTTTGTGATCTCTTTATATTCATTATTAAAGTCGTATTTGTTTGGTCTAGTATCATTTGGTGTGTAAATAAATCCTGAAAAATTATCTGATATACCACGATAAGTAAAAAAGAAAACAGAAATACCATTTTTATTTTGTTGAATAATTACATCCCCACCGTTTTTGGAAGTGGATGCAAACTGTTTAGGTAAATGAATTTGTCTACTATCATAATGAACATTAGGAGTTAACTCTTTATGTTCTATAAGTGCTATAACTTTTTCACGGTCTTCTTTATAGATAATAAAATCTAAATTTATATAAATTTCATTAAATGGTATACATATCCAAGTAATTACTATGATTAGTTGAACAATTAACGGTTTCCAATTTTTGTATTTAATGAGATATATGATTGTGAAAATTAATATTAAAAAAAACAATCCATGAACTATTATTGAAAGAAATGGCATAACAAATGGGGTAAGGAATTCAACTAAATACCATTTGAAAAAATGATAAAGTATAAGAGCGGTACCGCTTATTAATGTAATTTTGGTTAAATTCTTATTCAAATTTTGAATCTCCTTTCTATACTAAAAACATATGATTTTAGTATGAATATAAAATGTGTTTTTCATAAATTTCCCTTAGTTTCATTTTATTAACTTTGTTTGATTAATATTTTGAATATATCATAGATTTGAAATTAAATAAACGGACATTAAATTTTTACATTTTATATAGAATAAAAGTGAGGGAAGTTTTCAAAATAGACTAGTTTTTTATTTGAAATGTAATTTGATTAGTTTCATGAAATAGATCCAGTTCCGGTAAAATCAATTGCAACAAGTGAACATTACGAAACTAAGAGGAGCATATCAAAGTCGGTGACACTGACTTATGGGACAGTTCACTTCTGATTGTGGAAACGGGGCAGTACAGAAGTGGAAAAATTCTGTGTTTCTTTTTAATTAATATATTTATTGGGAAAAACTTCGAAATTTCCGGCACAAATGCTCCTTCTATCCTATAATAGAAGCTATTCTGGACGTAAGTAATTTGTAAGGAATGAGTAAGAAAAAAGAGATTTTCATAGTATAAAATATTTATTATACCTACGTATAACACCTACTACTAATAATGTGTTATAATACAAATTAGCAACATAAAGGAAAGGAATTAGAAAAAATGACCTTACAAAATACTAAAAATTTAAAAAAACAAGTTGCTCCTTTTGAAAAATCAACGGCAAAAAAAAGTGTTTGGCAAATCATCAATACGGTAGTGCCATTTATTATCTTATGGTACCTTGCTTATAAAAGTTTGTCCGTTTCTTATTGGTTAGCATTAGTTCCAGCTGTGTTAGCCGCGGGATTTATGACACGGGTTTTCATTATTTTTCATGATTGTACCCATCATTCTTTCTTTAAAAGCCGTCGTGTAAATAGAATAGTAGGGACATGTATGGGTGTTTTAACTTTATTCCCGTTTGATCAATGGGGGCATGAGCATTCCGTTCATCACGCTACAAGTGGTAATTTGGATAAGCGAGGTACAGGAGATATTTGGACACTTACAGTGAATGAATATTTGGCAGCGCCATTTAGACTCCGTTTAGCATATCGTTTATATCGCAATCCATTGGTTATGTTTGGGTTAGGTCCGATTTATGTTTTCCTACTTAAAAATAGATTTAACAGAAAAGGTGCTAGAAAGAAGGAACGCATGAATACCTATTTGACGAATGTTTTAATCGTTGCTTTAGTAGGGTTACTTTGCTGGACACTCGGATGGCAATCGTTTCTTTTAGTACATGGTTCCATATTCTTAATAGCAGGTTCAATAGGTATTTGGCTGTTTTACGTACAGCACACATTCGAGGATTCTTATTTTGAAGAAGATAAAGAGTGGGAATATGTGAAAGCGGCAGTGGAAGGAAGTTCTTTTTATAAACTACCTAAAATCTTGCAATTTTTAACTGGTAATATTGGATTTCATCATGTTCACCATTTAAGTCCAAGAGTACCTAATTATAAACTAGAAGAGGCACACAATAATACGCTTCCTTTAAAGAATGTACCAACGATTACTCTTGCTACAAGTTTGCGGTCACTCCGTTTCCGTCTTTGGGATGAGCAAAACAACAATTTTGTTAGCTTTAAAGAAGTTAAAAATTTAGTGAAAAATAATGTTTCTATTCCAGTGAAATCAGAACTATAACTTCATCAAATATGACTGACTCCCCTTAATCATTTTCGATTTAAGGGGAGTTTTTGTTTAACTAGTAGATGCACGATATGGAGAAAACTTAAATGATTTAAATTGTAATGGAGGTGGATTAGGAAATAGTAATTAATATTAGAGGAAGATAAAAATATTATGTTAACAATTTGAGGAGATTGATATTACTTTTTTCAATAGATATTATGCTTAGTCTCTGAGTATATTTCATCTGGTGTGTATCATGTCTTACAAGAAACGTATGATTTAAAACTTGATAAAATCTGCAGCAAATACATATGAAAATGATGTTCCCTTAATAATAAAAGGGTATTACGCTATAAAATAAATGATAATAAGAACAGGGTGATTATTTTAGGATAATAAAATGCAAAACGGACAAACTCAATTATCCTTGAATTTGTCCGTTCAGTTACTGGTGAAAAAGGAGGAGTATGTAAATGAAATGTGTATATAGTCTAAAACTGTTTAAAGATATGTGAATGTATTTAAAGTGGGTTTCTTTACACTAATTTATTACTTTTTAGTTTGCCTAGATAGTTCAACAGACTTTTGCGTACAACGCTGCATAGCTGAAATGATGGCTGTTCGTAAGCCTTTTTCCTCTAATGTTGCTACAGCTTCTATAGTTGTTCCGCCAGGAGAACAAACCATATCTTTCAATTCACCTGGATGTATGCCTGTTTCTAGTACCATTTTTGCAGAGCCTAACACAGCTTGAGCAGCGAATTTATATGCTTGATTTCTAGGCATACCATCTAATACAGCTGCATCTGCCATCGCTTCTATAATCATATATACGTATGCTGGCGACGAACCACTTACAGATGTTACAACGTCCATTAATTTTTCGCTTACGATCTCTGTTTGACCAAAGCTATTGAAAATGTTTAGCACATCTTCTAAATCTTTTTCTGTCACCATTTCATTAGGGCATAACGCAGACATTCCTTCTCCAACAAGAGCAGGGGTGTTAGGCATTACTCTTACAACCTTTAATTTTTTAGCAAAAGCCTCTTCAGTACTTTTAATGCTTTTCCCGGCAGCGATCGTTACGACGATAACATCGTTTTTGATCACTTCTTTTATTTCGTTAATTATTGATGCATATAGGTCTGGTTTAATTGATAAAATTAAAATATCAGCATTTTTAGCTACTTCATTGTTGTCAGTAGTTGTAGTTAGCCCATATTTTTCACTAGCATTTTTTAAATTCGTAGTGTTTAAATCCGAACAAAGAATATTATCTGCAGACACTATCTTTTTGTTTAGCATCCCACCAATCATAGCCATTCCCATATTTCCGCAACCGATGAATCCAATTTGTTTATCCATAATAACTCAATCTTGCTCCTTTTATAATAAATTATATCATTTTGAAATTGTTATCTTAAAATAACAATAACATCTCCATGCAATATAAAGAAACATTCTAAGAGAATATATTCCTTTTTGCAACACCAAAAGTTGAAAATCAATTATATTCGACATTATGCAAATATATACACTTTAATTTTAGGTTTTATGTTGATGAATATGAGTTAAACTTATATCGATTTGTATTTTCATTCAGTAGGGTAATAATTTCATACAAGTAACTTGCCGCTCTATTTATTTTTAAAAATACTTCTTGACACCAAATCAAATTATATCGCATAATATAAAAAATTAAACCGAAAATCGTTGAAGGGAATTAGTACATATGTCTTCTTGCGAAAGAGAGTGGAATTCACCGGCTGAAAGATTCCTCGTATAGAATGTATCGAACCTATCCCTGAGTCTTAAATGAAAGTTTAGGCGTACGCCTGCGTTATAGGCGCCAAGTGGATATCTATGTATATCAATTAAGGTGGTACCGCGGAACAATGACCGTTTCGTCCTTTTTATTTTATTAAGGGCGAAGCGGTCATTTTTATTTTGCCCTTTAGTACTATAGGTGCAGCATTGATGAGGATAGACATAGCAGCAAACTGTATAAATAAAAGTGTAATTTATTAAAACTTTGATTTTAGACTTGGGGGATAAAAAAGTGAAAAAACAACGAATTATTGTAAAGATTGGGAGTAGTTCCTTGGCAGCGAGTCATGGAGGCATCTGTAAAGAACAACTTTCAGATCACGTTGCCGCATTGGCACGATTGAAAGAGGAAGGGCATGAAGTTTTACTAATTACATCCGGGGCCGTCGCTGCAGGTTTTTCTGCTCTAGGGTATCCTAGCAGACCTGTGACAATTAAAGGGAAACAGGCTGCTGCCGCTGTCGGGCAAAGTTTATTAATGCAGGCATACACGGAGGAATTCCGTAAATATGGTATCGTTACTGCACAACTTTTACTAACGAGAAGTGATTTTTCTAGAAAAGAACAATACAGTAACGCTTACGCTACTTTAGGAGAGCTACTAAACCGTTCTGCTCTTCCTATAATCAATGAAAATGATTCCATTTCTTTAGAAGAGCTGACGTTCGGTGATAATGATATGCTGTCAGCTTTAGTAAGCGGACTTGTTTCGGCAGATATGCTCATGATTTTTACAGATGTGAACGGTTTATATGACCAAAATCCTCAGAAAAATGCGGATGCGAAAAAATATCATTTCCTTCCTGAGGTAACGGAAGAAATTGCTTCTCTTGCAGGAGATGCTGGTTCAAAACTTGGGACTGGCGGTATGAAATCAAAAATCGATGCTGCAAAGACGGCACTATCTCTTGGAGTGAGTGTATTTATCGGAACGGGATGTGGACAGGAGAAGCTTTTAGATGTTATGAAGGGCAAAGGTGATGGAACATATATCGGGAATGCTCCTCAAAAAGTGATTAAGATGAACAAGCAATGGATCGCCTTGCATTCGCTTGTTAGCGGACAAATTGAAGTAGATGCGGGGGCAGCTTCTGCCATCATTCAGCATGGTAAGAGTCTTCTTCCTGCTGGTGTTACAAATGTGTCAGGATTTTTCCAAGTGGGTGAAGTCGTGGAAGTAATCACGCAACAAGGGCGCGTAATAGGAAAAGGACAATGCACATATAGCGCAGAGGAACTAAGGAATTTAAAAGGTATGCAAAGCCAAGATATTCAAGCAAGAGGCGAAAGGCATAATTATGAAGTCATCCATAGAGATCACTGGGTTTCATTTTAAGAAAAGAGAGCACTCAAATTTTAATGGTCAGGAAAGATTTAGATACTGGTGTTAAATGGTTCTCAAATAAAAACTGATTAACCTTAAAAAGGAGGAAATAAAAATGAATGAAGTGTTGGCAAAGGGGAAAAAGGCGAAAGAGGTTGCTAAAGAACTTGTGCTTAAATATACAGATCAAAAAAATGAAGCACTTGCCGTAATTGCTGATCAGCTGATATTAGAAACAGCTTATATTTTAGAGGAAAACAAACGGGATATTGAAGAAGGGAAGACAAAAGGATTTTCTGAGGCACTCCTTGATCGTCTTATGCTGAATGAACAGCGTATCATTGATATGACTGAAGGAATTAAGCAGTTAATTGATTTACGTGATCCTGTTGGAGAGCGTGTTAGTGCATGGGAACGACCAAATGGATTATCTATTCAGGAGATGCGCGTACCACTTGGTGTTGTCGGAATGATTTACGAGGCAAGGCCGAATGTGACAGTGGATGCTGCTACAATTTGCTTAAAAACAGGAAATGCAGTAATACTACGTGGTAGTTCTTCTGCTATTCATTCTAACAAAGCCATCGTTAGCGTTATTCACAGGGCGCTCAAACAAACAAGTTTGCCTCCAGAAAGCGTACAGCTCATAGAAGATACAACGCGCGATAGTGCAAAGCAGTTGTTTACATTGAATGAGTACTTGGATGTTCTTATCCCAAGAGGCGGCAAGCAGTTAATAGATACTGTAGTGAGAGAAGCATCTGTTCCAGTACTTGAAACAGGTGCGGGGAATTGTCATATTTTTATTGATGAAACAGCAAATAAAAAAATGGCAATTGATATTATTATAAACGCAAAAACGCAGCGTCCATCTGTATGTAATGCAATTGAAACGATTATACTTCATGAGAATTGGGCGCAGCAATTTGGTAGCGAGCTGTTTTCTTCCTTGAAGGAAAGAGGCGTGGAGCTACGTGGTGATAATAAAGCATTGGCAATTGATTCTTCTATTGCATTAGCTTCAGAAGAAGACTGGGAAACAGAGTTTTTATCTCTCACGCTAGCAGTCAAAGTGGTTTCATCTGCGGAAGAAGCGATTCATCATATAAATACGTATGGATCCATGCATTCCGAAGCGATTATTACAGAGAACGAGGGAAATGTCAGCAAGTTTTTCACATCTGTTGATGCCGCAGCACTCTACCATAATGCATCGACTCGTTTTACAGATGGATCTGAATTCGGCTTCGGCGCAGAAATTGGCATCAGTACGCAAAAACTACATGTAAGGGGACCAATGGGGCTTCCTGCATTAACTTCCACAAAATATGTGATTCGTGGAAATGGACAAATTCGAAGATAAAAATTATAAAAGAACAAGTAATAAGATGAAGACACCCAATTCAGTTTAAGTGTCTTCATCTTATTACAATTATTCATTTACCACACAAAAAGCCCTACAAGCATAGCACTTAATAAAGAAACAGCCATTCCGCTAACAAGAAGCTTCCAAACATTTTTACCGATTATTGATGATTTTTCTCCGCCAAATAATGAATTGTAAGTTCCATAAATCATACCTACTGTACTAAAGTTTGCAAAAGAGGCTAGAAATGTTGTTGCAACTGCAATTGTATGTGGTTGTAAAGACTTTAGGTTTGATTTTAAATCCATCATTGCAACAAATTCATTTGTTGTGATTTTTATACCCATTAATTCTGCTACATACATAGCATCTTTGCCTGATAAACCAAGTAAAAAAGCGAAGGGACTAAAGATAATAGAGAAGATTTTTTGAATTGTTAACCCTGCTACAAAAAAGCTCAAAATACCATTTAAACATGCTGTTAAAGCTACATATCCAATTACCATAGCTAAAATAACGATAACCATGTTCATCCCGACTAACATACTGTTAGAAATGGTAGAAAAGAAATCTTTTTTTTCATTTTTTGAAGGTTTATAAATAACATCTTCTTCTTTAGTAACTTCAATAGGATTTAAAACATTGGCTAAAATTAATGCGTTAATACAGTTTAAAGGAATAGCGCTGAAAATATATGTTGCTGGAACCATTGATAGATAAGCACCAAGAATGGATCCGCTGACGCTACTCATACTCATAATTCCAAAAGTCAACAAACGATTTTCTTTTAACACAGATAATTGATCACGAACAACTGCAAGTGCTTCCGTATTTCCTAAAAACATCATTTGAATGGAAAAGAAGCTTTCTAACTTTGGTAAACGAGAAATCTTTGAAATCATTGCACCTACTTTATCAATAATCCAAGTTAAGATTCCAAAATAAGAAAGGATATCAAAAAAAGTGATAACAAAAATGATAGGAAGTAATGCGCTAAAGAAAAAATCAACTGTTTGATTTTCCATAGCTGAAGGAAATGCAAATCGAATACCTTCATTCGCACATGATAGTAGCCAACTGAAAAATGACGCAATTTTATTAATGATAATACTGCCTAATTTCGTGCCTAACATAAACCACGTAATAAAAAGCTCCAATATGATTAGAATAACGATTGGTCTCCATTTTATTTTTCTTTTATTAGGCGAACATAGGAAAACGATTAATATTACAACGAAAATCCCTAACATATTTAATATGAAATGCATGTCAACAACTCCTTGAGGCTTATTATTTGTATATAAAAAAGCCCCTATTCTTCCAAATTTGGATTATGATCAGAAGTTATGAAGAATGTAATTTATGTTGGGATCAATCTATTTCAATTTATGTACTAAAAATTAATGTTTTTTCGCTTTATAAAGGATATGTATTAATAATGTAAAGCAACAAAATAAATCTATTGGTAGAACGAAGGACAACAATTATTGGAAGTATGATGAAATTTTCTAAACTAATAACTGTATCCATTTTTAAATTGTTTAGGTGAAATACCAGTATGTTTTTTAAAGACCTTTGTAAAATAACTTTGGTCATGGAAATTTAATAGTGTGGAGATTTCTGATATAGAATGTTTTGTATAGGTCATTAAGCTTTTTGACTCATCTATCTTAGCGCGCTGAATATATTCGCCTAATGAAATTCCAACCTCTTTTTTGAAAAGGGAAGATAGATAACTAGGATTTAATGCGACTATTTCTGCTAGATGGGATAGTGTAATATCTTCGTAAAGATGAGTAAATATATAATTTTGACATATGTTTATAGGCTTTAAATGTTTTTGCATTTTCCCGTTTTTAACTTGTTCTGAGAACTCAAGTAAAGCATTCTCTAAAAATGGGGAAATGGCTTCACTTTTTTTTATTTCTTCGAGTTTTTGAATTAATAAATCACTGAGGGTATATGCAATTTCAGGGAATAGTCCGCCATCTATAGCCGACCTTGTCGCAAGTGTAATTGCTGCGATGGCAGAATTTTTCTGGCTTCGCAGGTGGCTTGTTTTTGACAACACCCCAAGATCTCCTGATTCAGGTAATTTTCTTAGATTTTTAATTAAATCATCCTTTTTTCCTTCTTTAATACACTCAAATATTTTCCTTTCAACTAGTGGATCGATATGAGTTAGTGTACTTTGACGTTGCTCCGATATATGTATAGCGGGCTGTTCAATTTCAAAATCATCCTTTTTTAACAGTATATTTTTTTGCAAAATATCAGCAATGTCTAATTTTTGTTGATACAGCATGTAATAAAGAACCATGCTTATATTTAAAAATTGCAAATTGCTTAAAACAGGGAGAGATTGATAATAGCGAATCATTTCCTCTTTGTCTATTTTTAGTTGAAGATCATTAACGATTCCTTTAATTGAGGTTTCTGATAACCTGGAATAAAGGACTGGTCCAACGAGGATATTCCCGCTAAGTTGATCGTTTAAACGTAAGTTAATTGAGAAAAAGTTTTCAAGAAAGGCAGTCTCTTCAAGTACTGGAAAAGTATAGGGAGGATTTTCTCTAAATACTTGATTAAGTAACACCTCTTTTGAAGAATACAATGGGTTATGCTGAAAATGGGGCGAGATTTCAAATGCCAAATCCCCTTTGTTATCAATGAAAAAGATAGGTGTTTTATGTATGTCAAAGACCAACTTACAAATATAATATAAATCTTCAAGTTTGGAGCAATTCATTATTTTAACCTCTATTCTTTAAACAGTAGCCTATATATGTACAAGTTAAAATCCTCTCCTAAGCAAAGGTTTTAAAATAAGAGCGAAAGAGAGTACGGTATAACCATAAATATAATCAGCTAAAATTTTTACCATTATTCTAAAAAATATACCATAATATCCAAAAAATAATAACTATAATAACATTAAGAAAGCGTTTACTTAATTATTTTTTAGGAGGGCTATCATGAAAAGGGATATTAAGAAAATCATTTCACAAATGACATTAGAAGAAAAGGCAAGTCTATGTTCTGGATTAGACTTTTGGAATACAAAAGGGATTGAGCGATTAGGAATTCCTTCAATTATGGTAACTGATGGACCACACGGACTTAGAAAACAGGCAGAAGGAGCAGATCACTTAGGGATTTATAACAGTATTCCAGCGACTTGTTTCCCTTCAGCAGTAGGATTAGCAAGTACATGGAATAAAGAATTAATAAAACAAGTAGGAGTTGCATTAGGAGAAGAATGTCAGGCTGAAAATGTAGGAGTTCTCCTTGGACCAGGTGCAAATATAAAACGTTCGCCGCTATGCGGAAGAAACTTTGAATATTTTTCAGAGGACCCGTATTTATCATCACAAATGGCTGCAAACCATGTTAAAGGCGTACAAAGTCAAGGGGTTGGAACGTCATTAAAACATTTCGCTGCTAATAATCAGGAGCATCGCAGAATGTCAGTAGATGCAATTGTTGATGAAAGAACATTGCGTGAAATCTATCTTGCTAGCTTTGAAGATGTTATTAAGGAAGCACAGCCTTGGACAGTAATGAGCGCTTACAACAAAGTGAATGGTGAATACGCTTCGGAAAATAACTATTTGTTAAATGATATTTTAAAAGATGAATGGGGCTTTGAAGGTTTTGTCGTTTCTGATTGGGGTGCAGTAAATGAGCGTGTTGCAAGTTTAGCTAACGGTTTGGAGTTAGAAATGCCTTCAAGCTTTGGAATTGGTGAGAAGAAAATTGTCGACGCAGTTAACTGTGGTAAGCTATCTGTAGAAAAGCTTGATCAAGCGGCAGAGCGTCTTCTTTACATTATTTTTAAAGCTTATGATAACCAATTAGAAAACGCTGTGTATAGTAAGGACGCGCATCATCAGCTTGCAAGAGAAGTTGCAAGTGAAAGTATGGTTATGTTACAAAATGAAGATTCCATTCTTCCACTGAAAAAAGAGGGAACGGTAGCAGTAATTGGAGGATTTGCAAAGCAACCACGTTTTCAAGGTGGCGGAAGCTCTCATATTAATCCAACAAATCTTGAAAGTATTCTCGAAGAAATTGAAATGGTATCAGGTGAAAAAACGAACATATTATTTGCCCAAGGCTATGACATTGCAAGTGATGATGTAAATGAAAGCATGGTTAATGAAGCAAAAAAAATAGCAGAGCGAGCAGATACAGCGGTCCTTTTTGTTGGACTTCCAGATCGTTATGAATCTGAAGGTTTTGATCGAAAACATTTACAAATGCCAGAAAATCATGTGCAATTAATTGAGGCTATCGCTGAAGTTCAAAGTAATATCGTTGTAGTTTTAAGTAACGGTGCTCCAATTGAAATGCCATGGATAGGTAAAGTAAAAGGAATACTTGAAGGCTATTTAGGTGGCCAAGCATTAGGCGGAGCGATTGCTGATTTATTATTTGGTGATGCGAATCCAAGCGGGAAATTAGCGGAAACATTTCCGAAAGTGTTAAGCGATAACCCTTCTTACTTAAACTTCCCTGGTGAAGGGGACAAAGTGGAATACAAAGAAGGTGTGTTCGTCGGATACCGTTACTACGATGCGAAAAATATTGAATCGTTGTTCCCATTTGGTTTTGGATTAAGCTATACAAATTTTGAGTATAGTAATCTTTCAATAAATAAGAAAGAGATAACGGATACGGACACTGTTTCTATCAGTGTGAACGTGAAAAATACTGGTAGTAGAGCAGGGAAAGAAATTGTTCAGCTTTATATAAAAGATGTTGAAAGCAGCATGACTCGTCCTGAAAAAGAGCTAAAAGGATTTGAAAAAGTAGAATTGCAACCGGGAGAAGAAAAAACGGTTAGCTTTACTTTAAATAAAAAATCATTTGCTTATTATAATGTTGAATTAAAGGACTGGCATGTTGAAACAGGTGAATTTGAGATTTTAGTAGGAAAGTCTTCAAAAGAGATCGTTTTACATGATAGCATGTATGTTCAATCAACGACTATAACTCAAAAACCAGTGCATCGTAATACGTTACTTGGGGACATATTTACGGACCCAATCTTAGCACCAATCGCAAAAGGGCTTATGGAAAAAGCATTAAAAGACAGTCCGTTTGGTAGTATGACTGAGGGGGATAGTGATGCATCTGAAATGATGGACGCTATGCTGAACTATATGCCATTACGAGCATTAGTGAACTTTAGCGCAGGTGCTTTTACAGAAGAAATGTTAAGTGAAATAATTGGGATATTGAACGATGCGCAGATGGATTGATAAGCGGCGAATGTGAGGAAGTTAGGCGGGAGATAATGGCCCGGAAATGCCTAATTAAAGTTTTACTTTATCCATTGAACATTCTTTGTTGAATATTAATTAAGCTTAATAATTCATTGCAGGATGTTTCTCCAGCACGCAAAAAGGCAAATGAGAGTTAGAATCTCATTTGCTTTTTTTGTACTTATTTTGCTAAATGTAGAATCATATGCTTATCTATCATCTTTAATCGTTGCTTATAAATATGAACGATGAGATGGCCATGAGCCTTGGAGTTTACGAAGTTGTATAATTTGACCTGTATGATATGCATCGTGCAATAGGATATTCATATATTGTTGCCAAACTGGTAGAGACGGACTTGGTTGATCCAGTTCTGCTTCTTGAAGGGATGTTAATGAAGATTGTAAGGCATCATGTACTTGGAGCATTCGTTTCACTGTTTGTTGCCAAGCATCATCATCATTAGGTCCGCCTTGGACAAACGTGTCATCATTATTTTGTGGAGCAACAAATGTGTCATCTTGATGTAAGCGGGAAAGTAAGCGCTCTTTAAAGGTTAGTAAATGGTTTGCATTTTCCCAAATCGTATTACTGGCCTTTCCTTCTGGGTGCCAACACGCTTGTGCAGCGGTAAGATTCTTTAACGCTTCTGATATCGGTGGGTACCATTCTTCTTCGTAAAAAACTTGCTTGACCCCATTTTGTAATATTTCTTTTTTACTCATTCGTATAGCCTCCTTAACTATGAGATAAATCAACAATAAGTGTTAAAGAAATTAGGTAGAAACGTACCTACTTATCATCTAATTGATATTTGGAAGTCTCTAAAAGAACAATATGGCGCCGTTGTAGCAATTGCAGAAATAAACTTATGCTTTCAAAATCATTTTTCTTACTGCAATAAATTCTCCTTTCTCATCAAGAAACCTGCATCATAGTTGAACATGAAAAGCAACTGCAGCTTAAATTTAAAAAATTGTAGCGAAATAAGTTTCGTAATGTTTCGGAATTCTAAAAATATAGAAGGTATAATTCGGTAAGTGTGGAATTTAATACTTAGCAAATAAGGAGGGGATAAAATGGAAGTCTTTCACGTAACGAGTAGAAAGAGGGAAACGTACAACGTTCAAATGAAGTATTCGATACTTTTCGAATGTGCACTTGGCATTGCGGCAATTACTCATAAGAGGTTAATCGATACTCTTGAAAAGACTCAAAGTGAATGGGGAAAAATTAGAATATCGTTACCTCATGAAATGATAGAACATTTACAATTTGTCGAGAGGCATAATACGTGGAAAGCGTTGCTACAGTTACTGTATGATGGAGATTTTACGGATTTAACTCAGTTTATTCATAATATCAATTCGTTATCGGAAGTAGATTTTAAATATGTGTGTTTACCGTTTTTAGGAGAAATCCATCAAGAAAAAAGACGTTTAGCAGCTAGCGGAGAAGCATCTGTAATACACGAACTAAAGGAACTGACACATGATCATCAGTTTTTCTCTACGTATATAGAGTTTGTATGTCATGCCGATGTGCGTGAACTAAAAACGCATTTAATTGCCGTTATGACAGGGTGGTATGACAGTGTTGTTAAAAAAGAGGTAGAAGAAATTGGTTCTATACTAGAGCGAGATTATGAAGCGAAAAATGAAATGAATAAAAAGATGCAACCGGAAGAGTTTGTAGAGTGGGCAACAGGTGGCGTTACATATATGCCAGAGCCAAGTGTTCATCACGTACTTCTTATCCCGCAAATTACATACAGACCGTGGAACATAGAAGCTGATATTGAAGATACGAAAGTGTTTCATTATCCAGTCGCAAATGAAAGTATACATCCAGAAGATCCGTATGAGCCGAGTTATTTTTTAGTTCATAAACATAAGGCGCTCGGGGACGAGGCAAGGCTTCGTATTGTAAAACTACTATTTGAACAAGAGCGTACGCTGCAAGAAATAACGGAAAGATTACAACTAGGAAAATCGACAGTACATCATCATTTGAAATTGTTACGTTCAGCAAAGTTAGTAGATATTCATGACGGAAAATATGTATTGAGAAAGAAAGCAGTACAGTCTTTAGCGAAAGAATTAGAAGCTTTTTTAAATAAATAAAATACAACGAGAATGTACATAAAGGGAGGAATTTAATAGAAAAGTTGGTGAGCTATAGTGAATAGTGTATTGAAAAATCGTTCATTCTTTTTTATGTGGATTGGCAGTGCAATTTCAGAATTAGGCGGGGCTTTCGGGACGTTATGTAATTCAATTCTCGTTTATGAATTAACAGGATCAAAAACAGCATTAAGTAGCATGTGGTTACTATATTTTATCCCGTCACTCATACTGCAACTTATAAGCGGGCCATATATTGATAAATGGAGCAGAAAGTGGATTATGATTTTTTCGCAATGGATGCGGGCCTCTGTTTTCTTACTGCCTTTAGTAATGCTAGTTACTAACAGTGTAGAAGTATGGCACATTTACGTTGTTCAAATTATAGTAGGGCTCATTACGCCGCTGTATACACCCGCCAGTCAAGCGATTACACCGAGCATTGTAAGTAAAGAGCAGCTTCAAGATGCAAATGCGTATATAGATGGAATGACTCGTCTTATGATGTTTCTAGCGCCAGTATTAGGTGGTATCGTCATTCATTTTATTGGAATGAAGCTTACATTATTTTTTGTGTGCGTTTGTCTATTTATAAGTGGAGGATTATTACTTTTCATTACAGAAAAGAGGATAAAGCAAGAGATTCGAAAAACGTGGATAGAACAGTTTCTTCATGGTTTTACATACTTTTTCACAAAACCAATAATCGTTTGGCTCGGTATATTTCTTACTTTCGTTCAATTTGGAGTTGGGGTAACGATGGTTACAAACCTACCTTATATAAAAGATGAGCTGTCAGCGGGATATGCGGAGTACGGTTACTTCATGGCAGGTTTCCCACTTGGCTATGTAGTTGGATCAATCTTAGTCGGAAAAGTAACATATAAAAGCCGGCGAATACTTATGCTTGGAGGATTGTTTATAGGTGGCCTTACATACATTTCTTTAGGGTTCAATCACAGTATTACTATTGCGATTGTAATCGAGGTAATTGCTGGTATATGTATTGCATTTTTCAATGTTCATAACACGACGATATGCCAACAAACTGTCCCAAATAATATGATAGGAAAAGTATTTTCAGTGCGATTATTTTTCATACGATCGGCAATGCCATTAGGTGTGTTTCTTGGGGGAATACTGAGTGAAATGTGGGGAGTGAGAGTATTATACTTTATCATCGGTTCGATTATATGTGTTACTTCTTTAATAGGGATATTGCTTCCGTATTTCAAATTTTTAGATGAGGCGATTGAGGAGAAGTCAGCATAATTCTAAAGATTTGAAACTTTATAATTGAAAATAATTATCATAATCAATTATAATAGAAGAATACTAGTATTCGTATTACAAAGAGGGAGTGGAATATATGTTTATCGAAACGAAGACATTTACAGTAAAAGAAGGTACATCAGATATAGTTGTAGAGCGTTTTACAGGAGAAGGCATTATTGAAAAATTTGAAGGATTCATCGACTTAAGTGTTCTTGTTAAAAAAGTAAGACGCGGAGACGAAGAAGTTGTAGTTATGATTCGGTGGGAATCGGAAGAAGCATGGAAGAACTGGGAAACGAGTGAAGAGCACTTAGCTGGACATAGAGCGGGCCGCGGTAAGCCAAAACCAGATCATATCATTAAGGTTGAGCACGGGGTTTATTATGTGAAATCATCGAAATCGGCTTATCAACAGTCGTAAAAATACATTTGTTTAATTATATTCTTTCGAATAAATAACCATCTATCTGCTTACTGATAGATGGTTATTTATATTGAATAAAGAGAATGATTCGCATGTGATGTAAGAAGAATTAACGGACAGGTTAAAACTAGAAATGTTATAATATAAACTCGATCAGTGAGTAAGATTAGGAGGGACAATAATGGTTCAATCGATAGTTCATATTGCATTAGTAGTAAAAGACTATGACGAGGCAATAGAGTTTTATACAAAGAAACTAAATTTCACATTAGTTGAAGATATTTATCAGCCAGAAGAAAACAAACGGTGGGTAGTGGTATCTCCTCCAGGTTCAGTCGGCACCACAATATTACTAGCCAGGGCATCTAAACCTGAACAAGAGCCCTTTATTGGTAACCAATCAGGCGGTAGAGTATTTCTTTTCTTAAATACTGACGATTTTTGGAGAGATTATAATGAAATGATTTCAAGAGGAATAGAATTTGTGAGAGAACCGAAAGAGCAATCATACGGAATTGTTGCAGTATTTAAGGACTTATACGGGAATTTATGGGATCTACTGCAACTAAAGGATGATCACCCAATTGCACAAAGAATTAATAGTAAGCAATTTGACTAGGCATTTTACAAGTATGTGAAAATAAAATAGAGCTCGGCATGTAACAATTAGCAGTGTGTATAATGGAAATGTATGAGAAAAAATATAATTCAATATCGTTTAAAAGGTGTTTGCTTATTTTAGAAACTGAGAAATATCGATCTATTCTTATAAGAATAGATCGATAACTTGGAGGATAGAAATGTTAGAAAATCTTTCATTTATTACATATGAAAGCCATAAAGAGTTAGTACATAAAATTCTAAATGAATATATCGCTAGGAATGAAGTGAGTGGGTTAATGCTCATCGGATCTATCGCAAGAGGTGACGCATACCCCGAATCCGATATAGACGTATATGTTCTTTTAGAGAATGGACAAAAGAAGGATTTTCATTCAGAAATGAGAGAAGGTATTTTAATTGAATATAAGTATGCAGATTTTAATAGAATTCAATTAAACCTTAAAAATAATCCAATGGAATTATACTCTTTTTTAGAAGGAGAAATTTTATTTGATAGTAACGGTGAGTTGAGAAGGTTAAAGGAAATAGCTCAACATAATTATGAAAATTATGCTGTTTCTAGTGATAAAGTAAAAGGCATTTCTCATTGGTTACATAGTTCGCTTATTAAAATTCAGGCTGCTTTGAAAGCAAAAGATGAGTTAAAAGCTTCATACATAGTTCACACATCAATGTGGACATTGCTAGAGGGAATATGGGCTATTAATAACAGACCAACACCTCCAGCTGGATCTGCTTTAAGGTATATTCAAGCATTATCTATTAAACCGACTAATTTTGATGATTTACTTAATAAAGTGTTTTTAGGAGATACGACAGAGCGAATCTCTTCAGCAATTTCCTTGATTGAGTGGGTTTTAACCAATTTGGAGAATAAACAATAGGGCTACTACGATTCTCAATTTTTATCAGTAAAGTGAGATTCCGTGTCGAATTGTTCATATAATTTCATTCATTGTATTCCAAATGTTGCATTTTAAAAAACGTTCTAGACTATAGGGGGAAGCATTAGACTATTAAAAATAGTCTAATGCTTCCCCCTTGAATATTTAAGTGTTATTAATATGAGTATATATACCCTCTGCTTAAAAGGAGATGAGTGAATGAAGTTGAATCATTTAAATCTATGTGTTGATGATTTATCAGAAGCTAGACATTTCTTTGAAACATTTTTTGATTTTCAATTTTTGGAGCAAAAGGGAAAGGCACTTGTAGTAATGAGTGATGAGAGTGGATTTATACTTGTGCTAAGTGATCCAAAAGCATTTAAGGGGAATAAGGAAGTTATGTATCCTGAAGCTTTTCATATTGGTTTTTTAGTGGAAACTTCAAGTGAAGTTGATCAATCATATAATCGTTTAGTAGCTGGTGGCATTGAAATAGACAAGAAACCGTATTCAATGAGAGGTAGTAGTTATGGTTTTTATTTTACAATGTTTAATGGATTGTTAATTGAAGTATCTTGCCTTGACTATAGAGATGGTAAGAAAGTCTCAAAACTGAATGGCACTCATCAAGAATAATTCTTTGAAGGTGTATATATAGCCCCTTATCCAGTTTGGAAAGGGGCTTGATCATTTTATTCGCTTATTTAATGGAACACCAAAGTAAAAAATAAGCATCTTTTAGTCAAAATCCCCACTGATTAAAGTTTCACTTTATTAATCTAACCGAATTTCAAATTCAAGCATAGCTTGATCTTTCATAAATGGCATACTTTGTTCTTTAAATAATAAGCTAATTCCAGAGAGATTATTAGTAAGAGTAGGGGAAACTACAAATTGGTAGCTCACATGTCCATCTGTTCCAGTCCATCCTTCTGCCCAGCAATCGTATGTATCATTTATCGATAATTCAACAAGGCTATGTGTATTATTCTCATTAAGTGTATTGTTTTTTGGATCCCATTCCTTATATAAATTAATTACACTAGCGTTAGAATATTGACGAATAAAGGTTACAGTATACACAGTTTCTTTATGTTCATAAGTTTTTAAAACGGGTATATGTTTTTTAAACTTAGTCGGTTCGACGCGAGGTTTAAACTCATCTTCGTCCATCATAGATGAGAATAATGAATTTAAATAATCGGGATATAACCCGTTCTGCTTTGCCCAATTAGAAATGGCTTCATCTGGTGGGAAACCCGGATTCCCATTCGAAAGTTCTTTCCGTTCTTTTAATAAAGAGCAAATTTTTTCATCAATAGAAGATAAGCGTTCATCATAATGATCAGTAGGGCGTTCAAAAGGCATTCGTTGCATAATCATTCCTCTTTTCCTTTATTTTGTTTTCATATTTTATTATAACTGAAACAATTATCATTTTTTACAATACAATCAATTAATTTAAATATTTAGAAAAATATGATGTTTATGTGTTAAAATAAATATAGAAAACCATTTATTAACTATCGGCAGGTTAATAGAAAAAGGGTGTAAATAGTTAATAATGTCAAAATTAAAATGCAACTAGATAGTTAGGAGCAATGATTATAATGGATACTACACAACAAAACAGTAATGCATGGGATAAGAAGGTTGAAGAAGGTTCTAGATACACTCAACCTGTAAGTAGTGAGGTTATTGAAAAAAGTAAATCAGGTGAATGGGAAATCACAGTCACCACAGAAAAATCAGTTCCTAGAGATTGGTTTCCAAAGTCATTAGAGGGATTAAAGATACTTTGTTTAGCATCAGGTGGAGGGCAACAAGCACCAGTACTGGCTGCTGCTGGAGCAGATGTAACAGTTACTGATATATCTAAGAAGCAATTGGAACAAGATGAAATGGTAGCGGAACGGGATGGATTAACTTTAAAAACAGTACAAGGAGATATGTCAGACCTTAGTGATTTTGAAGATGAATATTTTGATATTGTCGTAAATCCTGTTTCTAATTTGTTTGTAAAAGATGTTCATCTTGTATGGAATGAGATTTCAAGGGTTTTAAAGAATAAAGGTATTCTTATTTCTGGATTTACAAATCCTTTACTATGGATTTTTGATGACAACCAAGAACAAAAAGGTATTTTGGATGTTAAACATTCAATACCTTCATCAACATTGGATTATTTACCAGAGGATGAAGTTCAAGATTATATTAATTTAAATCAAACAATAGAATACGCACATACTCTAGAAGATCAAATCCAAGGTCAAGTTGAAGCTGGTTTTGTTATAACGGGTTTTTACGAGGATGATTTTGGTGGAACAAGGATATTAGATAAGCATATTAAAACTTTTATTGCTACAAAAGCTATAAAGTTAAAGGTTGATTAAAATTTTTGGCTCGTTAGTCGAAGAAGGAAACTTGAAAACAGTAAAAGTTCAATGTATGTCAAAAAGGATGGCACTTGCCATCCTTTTCCTTGTGTAGTTTGAGTGTCAAAACAAGTTTTACTCTTCTTAACTGAACCCGTTATAATAAATAGTCCATCTTTTTACATTAATTTTTCACATCATTATATAGTTCCAGCGCCTCTTTCACATTCAATCTATTTTTTACAATGCCATGAATTGCTTGAATCATCGCGGCTGGATGCTCGGACTGCCATATGTTTCGGCCCATGTCTACTCCGATTGCGCCTTCTTGCAGCGCGTTGTACGTAATGTTTAATGCGTCTTCGATTGAATCTAGTTTCGGTCCTCCCGCGATTACGACTGGAGCAGGGCATGTGCTTGTGATTTTTTCGAATCCTTCGCAGTAGTACGTTTTAATAATATCAGCTCCCATTTCAACACATACGCGGGAGGCGAGTGCTAGAAAGCGAGCTTCACGTTTTTGTAGTTCTTTCGCAACGGCGGTAATACCGAGTACTGGCAGGCCGTAATCGTGAGCTTCAGAGACTACGTTTGCGAGATTTGAAACAGTTTGTGTTTCATAGTCTGATCCAACAAAGACAGAAACGCCGACGCCAATTGCGTTTTGTTTTACTGCTTCTTTCACAGGTGTAACAATTGTTTCATTCGCTAAATCTTTGCCTACTACAGTTGCCCCGCCTGATACACGCATAACCATTGGTGTGTTGCAGTTTTCAGGAATACAGGAACTTAATACGCCTCGTGTTAAAAAGAGGGAATCAGTATATGGAAGCAAGTTTTTAACTGTTTCTAACGGTTGTTCAAGTCCGTGAATTGGCCCTAAAAAGTAGCCGTGATCTATCGCTAACATAACCGCTCTGCCGTCAGGTAAAATTGTGTTTAATCGATTTTTAAATCCCCAAGTCATTAGGAATCACTCCTTCGTTAATGTTGGATTTTCAGTTTGTACAGTATCTTTATTTGGTAAATGTGGTGACTTTATAAAAACAGCTTTAAAAGGCTTATCAGAATGGTTAATAAGATAATGGGATTCATGAGGTCGAACTTGCAAGACATCCCCTTGTTTGATCGGAACTCTCTCGTTATTCACATAGAAATCTATTTCGCCTTCTAACGCATAGAAGACTTCTTCACACGTTGTATGATAGTGATTTTGAAACTCTTGCCCAGGCTGAATCACGACTAGGCCAAGATCGATATTTGGACCTTGTATTAAATATTTAGGCCCGTTATCACCGAAGCGATAGGAGAAATCATTTTCATTCGCTTTTAACATACATTTCACTCCTTTATGTAATGTGTTACAGAGCACCGGGTGCAATCCACATATGTGAGGTGAGGCCTTTATCGGCTAAAGCGAGCTGACTGTTATACACAGTTTTCCATGTTTCATAGAATTCCTTATATAGTTCATGATTTTCAGTGACTGGCTCAAATGTTTTTTCCCACTGTACAAACTGTTCGGCAGTCTCTGCCATAGATGAATATATGCCAGCACCAACCCCAGCAGCAATTGCAGTTCCTAAAGCTGCTGCTTCTTTTACAACTGGTACTTTCACAGGAATTCCGAGTACGTCTGAAAGAATTTGTGGCCAAAGTTTTCCTTTAGCAGCGCCGCCAGCAAAAATCACTTCAGAAGGAAATTTCCCTGTGAGAGCCTCTATTAATTTCAAGTTGCTGAATGTAACGAAGGCAGCATTCTCTTCAATTGCTCGGAACATTTCTTTTTTACCGCATTTTTCAGCATCTAAACTTAAATTTAAAAAGGATGGTGCAGCGTGTCGCCAAGAAATATAGTTCATTACATTTGAAAAAATAGGGATTATACCGTGAGAGCCTATAGGAACATCTTTTGCTTGTTCTTCTAGTAATTCATAAGCATCTACGCCGAGTTTTTCAGCGAGCCGTTTTTCTTCATGGCAAAAGGCATCTCGAAACCACCTCATAACAAGGCCAGGGAAGAAAGCGATTGTTTCGTATTGCCATAGGTTAGGAACGACATGGCAATTTACGCGAAGTGCCGCATTTGGATCAGTTTCTGGTTTTGTTATATTTACTTCTTGTTGCCAAAAACTGCCCCCGCATATAAATGTTTGTTCAGGTTTTACAACTCCAGTTCCAAGCGATGCCATTTGTGCATCTCCGCCGCCAGCAACGACCGGTGTTCCTTCATATAATCCTGTTAACTCAGCACTTCGTTTTGTGATATTCCCGATAACTGTACCAGCTTCATTTACTTTTGGAGAAAAGGCTAGAGTAAGACCGCATTGCTCAGCAACCCAGTTATCCCAAGCTCTATTTTGTAAATCGAATATACCGGACGTACATCCGTTTGAAGGATCAATTTGTAGTACGCCGCACAATTTATATAAAATCCAATCGTTTAACATCGTGAAAGAATGAATGTTTCTGTACACGTCTGGTTCATGCTTTTTTATCCAAAGTAAGCGAGGTAAAGCACCTAACGAAAAAGTTTGACCGGATTTTTTATATAAATCCTCTTCAATTTCGGAACGAATTTGTTTTAGTTCACTAACTTCCGCTGACGCGCGACCATCAACATTTGCACAAGCCCATATTTCCTGCCCGTTTTTATCGTATAAAACAAAGCCTTCACGCATACTCGTTGCACTAATACCTTTAATAGAAGAGGAGGACGTATTACTTTTTTGAAGAACCTCTTTCGTACATTGTTGAACGAGCTGCCAGTTTTCAGTTACATCAAAATTCATAGAACCAGGGTAACGACTATCTGATTTATGAATCCATTCTTTTTGACTAACAGCAAGTTGGTTACCGTTTAAATCAAAAAGAACTGCTCGAATGCTCCCTGTACCAGCGTCGTAAGCTAATAGAGTAGACATTAAGAGTCACCTTCCTTTCTTAATAAGGAGAGGGCAGTTTCTTCATCGGTAATTAATGTATGAATGAACTTTCCTTTTAAGGCGCCGTAAATTGCAGCTATCTTTTCCGTACCGCCAGCTACACCAACGACATGTTTCATATTTTGAAGAACAGAGAGTGGTGTGCCGATAAGACGGTTATGATGGGGAAGTTCTAATTGTTTTCCATCAGTATTATAAAATTGCCCTAAAATATCTCCAGCCCCGTGTTGACTACGTATATAAGTCATTTCACGTAGTGTTAATTTTTCTTCTTTCACAATTGTGGCGTCTTGAGATAAGCTGCCAATGCCAACTACTGCTGTATGAGCGAGTGAAGCGACGTGAAGCATATCTTTCACGCTCGGTTCAGATAGAATAATTTGTGTCATTTCGTTTGTAGATGTAAGAAAAGGGGTAGGAATAATATGAAGATCGCCTTGCATGTAGTTTAAATAGCTTTGATTTCTTGGAATATAGTGATTTACGCCTCCTGTAAGAGTAACGATTGAAAGACTCATAGAGCTATCAAAATGAATGTTTTCTAGCATTTTACTTATCGTCTCTCCCCAGCCAATCCCAAGTAAATCACCTTGTTGCAATTGAGTTTCTAAATATTGTGCGGCAGCTTTTCCGAGTGAAAATGCATAATCCTCAGTTGGAGTTGGAATAACGAAAGCATCTTTTAGATGGAATTTTTTCATAAGATCACGTTCGATGCTTAAACAGTGCAAACCAGTACCTTTTACGTGAAATGTGACGACACCTTCCGTCCGTGCTTTATCTAACAACCGAACGACTTTATTTCTTGAAATGTGAAGAAGTGAAGCAATTTCTTGCTGGGTTAATTGATCTTTATAATAGTACCAAGCTACTTTTGTTAACAAATTGTCTTCAAAGTTCAGCTGTGACATGCTCTTCATCCCTTTCAACAATTGACCACTGCTTAAACATATGTGCTCGTTATTTTGTTTATTCCAGTTGAAGCGATAAATAGCCCAGTGAAAAAAGTGTTCTAGATATGAAAAAAGAAATATACAATGCTACAAAACAAGTAGAACAAAAAATCATTTTCTCAAAAATGTTCTGCATAAAGGCAGGTGACAACATGTGGAGAGCGTGCCCTTATTACAAGTTACAAAGATGAGTAAATCATTTGCAGATCAACTCGTATTAAAAGAAGTCAATTTACAATTAGAGCGTGGAGATATATACGCTTTAGTTGGAGGAAATGGTGCCGGGAAATCAACGTTAATGAAAATACTAACGGGCTTGTATTCATACGATGCTGGCAAAATGTATGTGAAGGGGGAAATACAAAAGTTTTCAAACACAGCAGAGGCGCATCAACATGGTATTTACTTAATACCACAAGAGCCGCTCATCTTTCCTCATATGACAATTGAAGAGAACATTTGTATCGGAATGAAAGCGAAAAAGAAAGAGCTTCGAAATAAAATTAAAAAGTTGCTAGAAGACTTAGGGTGGAACATTCAACTTCGTGAGCTAGGGGTATCGTTATCCATCGCACAGCAACAATTAGTAGAAATATTGAGGGGATTAATAAGAGAAGCTGAGATTCTTATTTTAGATGAGCCAACATCGACATTAACAACTCACGAAATTAAGAGTCTTTTTGTGTTGATGAAAAGTTTAAGAGAAAAAGGAATTGGCATGATTTATATTACGCATCGTTTTCCAGAAATCTTTGAAATTGCGAATAAAGTAGCAATTTTACGTGATGGAATGATTGTAAGTCAAGGTGATGTATCAAGGTATACATATGACATGCTAATGGAGGGGTTATTACCGAAAGGATATAAATTTGAGGAGAAAAAAGAGATCATACAAGAGGAAACAGAGCATGCGGAAAAACTATTAGATGTCACGAATGCGTCAAGCTATGCGTTTCAAAATGTATCATTTACTGTACACGCTGGAGAAGTTGTTGGGATTGCTGGGATCGTTGGATCAGGTAGGACTGAACTAGCTGAATCGTTATGTGGATTAAAGCCTTTGAAATCAGGTTCTGTTTTATTAGATGGGAAATCCATTACAAAGTATTCGGTACATAAGCGAATAAAGGAAGGTATGGTGTATGTACCGGAGGATCGAGCAGGGAATGGTATTTTTTCAATTGCGTCTGTTAAGGAAAATATAACATCTGCATCTTTAAACAGTATGAGTAGCTTCTTTTTAAATAGCAAAAAAGAAAGCGCTTTATCCGAATTGTATATAAAACAGTTTAGAATTGTTGTCCCTCATATGAATGAAGAGCTGACGTCTTTATCAGGTGGGAACCAACAGAAGGTCGTGCTAGCGAAATATCTTGCATGTAATCCGAAAGTGATTATTCTTGATGAACCGACCCGTGGTATTGATGCGAAAGCAAGATTAGAAGTATACGAAATGATACAAAGTTTGAAGAGAAAGGGACTTGCGCTCATATTAATTTCTTCAGATATGGAAGAAATCGTTCAATTAGCGAATCGTGTTTATGTGATGAGAAACGGAGGATTCGTCTCTCATTTGGAGAAGAAGGAAATTTGTATTGATGAAGTTACACGCCTTGCGTACGGAGGAAAGGGAGGTGTAACGGAGTGAACCGTTTATTTAAAATGCATGAGACGTCTATTATTATTTTATTACTTCTTTACATAGCCTTCGTTGGAGTAATGAATCCTAGTTTTGTTCAGTTTAGCTCTTTATCTTTAATTATGAAATCAAGCGTTATTTTAGTTATTTTGGCAATTGGTCAATCTTTCGTATTGTTTACGAAAAATATAGATGTATCAGTAGGATCTATTATGGGATTAAGCGCTGCGGTTTGCGGGATGTTGTTAACAGATGGATACAGTGCCTTTATTTCAATATTAGTGGCAATTATACTTGGTGCTCTTATTGGTATGGTAAATGGAATTGGCGTTACGAAATTTCGAGTGCCAGCTATCATTATGACATTAGGAATGCTCGGTATTATTAGAGGTGCAATGTTACTATTCACGGGCGGAAAGTGGATTGAAGATATTCCGAATGAGTATAAACAAATTTCTTCTATTATGATGTTAGGCATTCCGGTAACGGTATGGACCGTTCTTATCATATTACTACTACTATATTTCTTATTAATGAAAGTACAGATTGGAAGATATTTTTATGCGGTCGGTGATAATGAAGATGGTGCAAGGCTTATAGGAATACATGTAGATAAAGTGAAAATATACGCGTTTATCATATCAGGCATAAGCGCTGGGCTCGCTGGATGTATATTCGTAATGAATATTGGATTCGTTCCAAATCAAACAGGTACAGGGATAGAATTGCAAGTTATCGCCGCTGCTGTTTTAGGTGGTATACATTTAAAAGGAGGAACAGGTTCTATATTTGGAGCGGCATTAGGTGCATTTTTTTTAGAAGTGATAAGCAGTTCACTCGTCTTTTTAAAAATACCTGCATTTTGGAATAGTGCTATTTCAGGATTTTTACTT
This sequence comes from Bacillus sp. FSL R12-0074, assembly GCF_038005725.1. Lineage (NCBI taxonomy): Bacteria > Bacillati > Bacillota > Bacilli > Caryophanales > Bacillaceae > Bacillus > Bacillus sp. FSL R12-0074. Next base: position 2,915,463 of record NZ_JBBOTR010000001.1, on the reverse strand, counting down.
TTACTCATCATCATATTAGATAGTGTCTTAAAAAAATGGAAGAAACTCCGGCAACTAGAAGAAGGAAGGGTGAATCTATGAGGGGAATACGTAGCTTGTATAGATGGGAAGGGGTTCTTCTCATATTGCTTCTCGTAGAACTCATTCTCTTTAGTTTCATAAATAGTGATTTCTTAAACATTAGTAACCTCCTTTTTAGTATGAACGATTTCCTCATTATTTCAATCGCGGCTATTCCGATGACATTTGTCATTGTAACTGGCGGAATTGATGTATCAGTAGGATCTATTATGGGGCTTACTTCGATTCTTATCGGAGCACTTTGGATGAATGGCATGCCTATACTGTTGGCCGTTATCATTGCGCTCGTAATAAGTTGCATAGCGGGCGGATTAAATGGACTTATTATAAAAATGACAGATGTAGAACCTCTTGTCGTTACACTTGGAACGATGTTTTTATATGCAGGAATCGCCCTTGTTATTTCAGGTGGTTCGGGTGCAGCGGGCTATGAAGGAATAAGTGGTTTACCAGATTCGTATGTGCAAATGGCAAATGGTAGTTTTATCGGTATACCTAATCTATTATGGCTCCTTGTCATTTTAACTATAGTATTTACGATATTGTTTCACCGTACAACATATGGTCGCTACGCAAAATTAACTGGCGCAAATGAAAGTACGGCGAGATATTCCGGCATTCGAACGAAGAAAGTAGTGATTATTGCTTACGTACTTTCTGGGTTAGGAGGTGGATTAGGAGGAGCTTTCTTAACAGCTTATTTCGGTTCAGCTCGTGCAGATATTGGAAGTGAAACGATTTTGCCAGTAATTACGGCAGTTGTATTAGGCGGCACACTTATTACAGGCGGAAAAGGGAGTATTATTGGGACAGTACTAGCGAGTATTTTTATAGGACTCATGCAGTACGGTTTACAAATGACGGGCTTAACGAATGAACAATCTAATGTAGTAATAGGTATTATCCTTATTGTTTCTGTTATTATGAGACATTTCAAATTACAACGATTCACTACGGGGAAAAGAAGGAATTTGCATAAGGGGGAAATGTCATGAAGAGAAAACTGGGGATTGTTATTATTATGTGTATTTGTTTAATCGGTTTAATTGCTTGTTCTAGCCAAACAGCGGACAAGAAAAAAGCAGATGATGTGAAATTTGCATTCATTCCGAAATTAACGGGAGTTGGCTTCTTTACATCAGGCGGTGAAGGTGCAAAAGAGATGGGAGATAAGTTAGGTGTACAAGTGAAATATGATGGACCTTCTGAAGCGAGCGTATCAGGGCAAGTAAAATATATAAACAATTTTATTAATCAAAACTACGATGCAATTATGGTTTCATCTACGTCAGTTGATGGTCTCTCGCAATCATTACAACGTGCAAAGAAAAAGGGGATGACCGTATTAACGTGGGATTCTGATGTGAATCCGAAAGACCGTTCGTTTTATATTAGCCAAGGTACACCAGACCAACTAGCAAACTTATTAATTGAAATGACTTCTAAGCAAATTGGAGATAAAGGAAAAGTAGCATTCTTTTATTCAAGCCCGACTGTAACAGATCAAAATCAATGGGTAACGAAGGCGAAAGAGATTATTAAAGAGAAATATCCGAATTGGGAAATTGTAACGACGCAATACGGTGAAAATAATGCGCAAAAATCTTTATCAATAGGGGAGAGTATTTTAAAAACATATCCGGATATTAACGCAGTAATATGTCCAGATGCAACAGCACTACCAGCAATGGCGCAAGCAGCTGAGAATTTGAAAATGGATAAGAAAGTAGTCGTAACGGGATTTTCGACACCGAATGTTATGCGTGATTATGTAAAACGAGGAACAGTACAACAATTTGGATTATGGGATGTAAAACAACAAGGTGCCCTCGCAACGTATGTTGCAAATGAAATTGTTGTAAAAGGGAAGAAGTTAAAAGTCGGGGATAGCTTTGAAGTAAAAGGAATCGGAAAAGTGAAAGTAGAGCCGAACTCTATTCAAGGGTATGACTATGAGGCAGAAGGAAATGGTATTATCGTATTACCTGAACGAGTTGTATTTACGAAGGATAATATTGATAAGTATAATTTCTAGTAGAAAATAAAAACGTCCGAATATATCGGACGTTTTTATTATGTCGTTTTTTTAGTCTATTCATTAATTGTGAACAGCTTCTTTTTCATTTAACCCAAGTGTGCGTCCTGTTGAAGCGTGAAGCTCTTGGAACAGTCTTGGATTTTCCGTAAGTGACACGCCGTAAGAAGGGACCATTTCTTTTATCTTTGGCTCCCATTCTAGTATACGTTCTGGGAAGCATTTTTCTAATACTTCAAGCATAACGTGAACCGCAGTAGAAGCACCTGGAGAAGCACCAAGTAACGCAGCGATTGATCCGTCATTTGCACTAACAACTTCTGTACCAAATTGAAGTGTTCCTTTACCACCTGCATCAGTATCTTTAATTACCTGCACACGTTGTCCAGCAACGACAGTATCCCAATCTTCACTTTTAGCGTTCGGAATAAACTCACGTAATTCTTCCATACGCTTTTCGTGTGATAACATAACTTGTTGGATTAAGTATTTTGTTAATCCCATTTCTTTTACACCGGCTGCTAACATCGTTAAGACGTTATTCGGTTTTACAGAACCAATTAAATCAAGGTTTGAGCCAGTTTTTAAGAATTTAGGTGAGAAGCCTGCAAATGGTCCAAACAGTAAAGCTTTTTTATTGTCTATATATCTCGTATCAAGGTGAGGTACAGACATTGGTGGAGCACCAACTTTAGCTTTTCCGTATACTTTTGCATGATGCTGCTCTACAATTTTTTGGTTTTTACATACCATAAATAGTCCACTTACTGGGAATCCTCCAATATGTTTTGACTCAGGAATACCAGTCTTTTGAAGTAGAGGTAGACTACCGCCACCGCCGCCGATAAAGACGAATTTTGCAGTATGATGTTCGATTTTGCCACTATTCATATCATGTACTTTTACTTCCCACAAACCATTCTTCGTGCGTTTAATATTTTCAACACTATGTTTGTAGTTTAGCTCAACATTTTTAGTTTTTAAGTAATCAAATAACATGCGCGTTAACGCACCGAAGTTAACATCTGTTCCAGAGTCAATTTTCGTTGCAGCCATAGGTTCATTAGAATTACGACCTTCCATAATGAGTGGAAGCCATTTTTTTAATGTGTCAGGTGCATCAGAAAATTCCATTCCTTGGAATAGAGCGTTTTTTGAAAGCGCTTCAAAACGTTTTTTTAGAAACTCTACATTTTTTTCCCCTTGTACCAAACTCATATGAGGTAGTGGCATAATAAAATCTTGTGGATTACGAATTAAATTTCTTTTTACAAGATACGCCCAGAATTGTCTTGAAAGTTGAAATTGTTCATTAACTTTTACAGCTTTACCAATATCTATAGATCCGTCGGATTTTTCGGATGTATAGTTAAGCTCACATAGCGCAGAATGTCCTGTACCGGCATTATTCCATTCGTTAGAACTTTCTTCTCCGGCATTTGCGAGTTTTTCAAATACTTTAATTTCCCATTCAGGTGCCAATTCTTTCAGTAATGATCCTAACGTTGCGCTCATAATTCCTGCGCCAATTAAGATAACGTCTGTTTTTTGCTGCATGTTGCTCATGATAATCTCTCCATCCCCTATATTGGCAAAAAAGAGTAGGTGTTTTTATATCTAAGCCGTAAAAAGAAAACACCGCCTAGGCCCCACCTAGGTACTTACCTTTTTTGTCTCAATTATATAACCATCTCATAGTCTATTATAATAATTAATAGACTAAAATATCTAGTGTTATCTGATAATTTTAAACTATTTAACGTTTTATTTCATAGAATTCTTCTGTCATAAGGGTAAAAAGCATAGTAGTAAAGCGGGATTTGGAGAAGAATTCCAGTTTGATGTTATGTCAAAAAAACTTCTATTTTTATGTTTTATCTTTGGAAGCTAGTAAAATTCTATTTTCGTGACATCTAATTTGAAAAAATAGAGTAAATAACAAATAAATGATAAGATTATTCTGAAAATAATCAAAGAGGGATACCAATGCTTACAAAAGAACAAGTCGCAAACTTATTTCGAAACTTTTCTGTGAATGAATGTAAAGGATCTAGTGACTTATACGAATATTTATCAATAAAAATTTCTGAAGATGAGGAAGTTCTTACGTTAGCTTCCTACGCACAACCTGGTCAACCAGTCCCAAACTTATTATTAGGTGCAGTCCATTATTTATTGTTAAAAGGAAAAGAGAACAGTTTAAAAAACTATTATCAAAGTTTAGTTGAAAATGCTGATATAAATTTTGAAAATGCCTTTTACCAATTTAAAGATTTTTGCCATGTATATCGAGAAGAAATTATCTCTTTATTACAAACGAAACTTGTTCAAACGAATGAAGTAAGACGATGTGCCTATTTATATCCAAGTTTCTGTTACATATTTAATAAAGTGAACAAACCATTGGCGTTAATAGAAATTGGTACAAGTGCGGGATTACAACTATTTTGGGATCAATATCGTTATTCATATGGAACGGAAGAAATGTATGGAAATAGACAATCAAATGTTCATTTACAATCAGAAATAAAAGGGGAAAAGAAGCCCTCCTTTTTAAAACAAAGTCCACCTGTTATGGAAAGAATCGGACTAGATTTACATGTGAATAATTTAAATGATGAAGAAGATTATTTATGGTTACGCGCGCTTATTTGGCCAGAACATAAAGAAAGACTTGAACTATTCGATCAAGCAGCAACGCTTGTAAAAGAAAAATCAGTACAATTAATTGAAGGGGAAGGTGTAGCACTTCTTCCAGCCATTGTAAATCAAATAAGGGAAGATGCTGTAATCTGCATTTTCCATACACACGTCGCAAATCAAATACATGAAAATGTAAAACATAAGCTAGAAAAACAAATTAAAGAAATAGGTGCAAAACGTGATGTATTCCACCTATATAACAACATGTGGGACCGGGACCTTCATATTGATTATTATATTAACGGAAACGAATATTGTGAAACGGTTGGGGAAACGGAAGGGCATGGGAGATGGTTTAGTTGGGGGCTTGGGGATAAGCCGCTTTGTTAATGTAATCCTATAGGATGGGGACCTTTTGTTTTAAAATTATTTTTTTTGATTAATATGATAATAATTTATGATAAGTTGTATATAAGGATAAAATAAAAAGGATGATAAGCATGCAAAAGAGACCAGAGGCAAATGAATATAACCCGTATTATTCAACGTACATAAACTTAATACCAGATGGAGATATCATACATATTCTAGAGCAACAAATGAAGGAAACGAATCTTTTGTTGAAGGATATTTCTGATAGTGAGGGACATTTTAGATATGCTCCTAATAAATGGAGTATCAAAGAAGTAATCGGTCATATTGCGGATACTGAACGTATTATGGCGTATCGATTGCTTTCCATAGCAAGAGGCGAGACAGCAGAACTTCCTGGATATAACGATGATATGTATGTTCTTAGAGCAGCTTTTGATAAGCAATCTATGCAAGATCTTCTTGAGAATTTAATAGTTGTTCGCCAATCTACTATGCATTTGCTTAAAAGTTTAGATAAAGAAGCTTGGTTACAAAGGGGAATTGCGAACAATTCTGAAGTCACGGTTCTTGCATTAGCAAACATAATTGCTGGTCATGAGCTTCATCATCGTCAACTTGTAAAAGAACGTTATTTGGGTTCTAAGGCATATCCAGCATGTTAAAATATGAAAATAAAAAGAGAATGATTCATAGGGAATTTCTGAATTATTCTCTTTTTATTTTTCTGCGTATCAGTGGAATTATAAATGTTTTTTTACAAGGTCTATTCCTTCTCGTTGATGCTAATAGGGGGCACTATACATGCCCATCAAGTTAAGGGTGGGTATTGGGGTTTGTGTAGCAATGGAACCAAATCACACAATAAGTATTAGCGAACATTAGAAATAGTAAAAATGCCACTTTTTCCTGTTAAAACGAGGTGATTTTAAATTTCAAATTCTTCTTTTACAACAGTCGCTAGTCCATCAATTGATTTACGTAAATCTGTTGCCCCTTGTGCAAGATATACTTTTTATATTGTGATTTCTGACAGCTTATTTATTAGTAAATTCATCGGGAGTCCAAGTAACGATTTCATTTCCAGGTGCAGCAACTACAAGCCAATCCTCAAATTGGACCCCAGCTTGCCAGCATTCATAGTGATTATGAAAACCATTTACAAACATGATTTGTCCGTTCTCAAATGTTATAAATAAATGCGGAGATTCATTAGCAAGTTGTATGTTTGTAACTTTTTGTCTTCTTACTTCAAAAATTCTCTTATATTCTTCCTCCTCAGTATAATCGTCAAATTCCTCCTCATTAGAAGGGTACTTTTCTGGTGGATTAATAAATAAAAACCATTTCGATTCGATGTTGACATATAATTGCCCATCATAGTCAACTGCAGCTTCAAAATTTGTAAAATGAATCTTTATAGTTGCTGGAGAAATACCAAATTGCAATCCATCAACTTGTGCTCCTATGAAGAGATGTTTTAATACATTTTCAGCATAAAGTTTGTCTTCTTTGTTCATTATACGAATCCTCCTTTCTGTAAAATATATAGTATATTTTCATTGTAATAAATAAATTTTTATGTAAAATGAACCTTTTGTGAGAAACGGGCGAATATAGTGTGAAAGATCATGAGAGGGGAACGTAATTTTGGATGAAGTAGAATTAAAAGAATGGCTGTATAAAATGGAGTCTGGGGACCAAGGAGCCTTTCGAGTTATTTATAAATTAACAAGTAAAGATATTTATAGACAGTAGTATTTTTATTAGGGAATCAAAAGCAAGATGTCAAAATTGATGAATGTACAGCTTGTTAAATAGTTCAATATTTTTGATTTTTCTCTGACTGCATAAGTATGATGTTTGTAGGAGGGGATCATATGAGTATACACAAAAAAATCATAGCGATTTCAGGAAGTATTAGGGAAGGATCATCCAACACAAACATATTAAAAACTTTAGCAGCATTTATTCCAGAAGGTATAGATTACACTATTTATAATGGGATAGAGGAACTACCTCATTTTAATCCGGATGTAGATCGAGTTGGAGCACCGGTTGTTGTTGAAGAATTTCGAAAGACAATAAGTGAAGCACATTCACTTATTATTTGTACACCAGAGTATGCAAAAAGTATTCCAGGAGTTTTGAAGAATGCTTTAGAATGGCTTGTTTCATCAGCGGAACTTTATAAAAAGCCAGTGGCTATTATAACAGCTTCACCATCAATTGCGGGAGGGGATAAAGCCCATGAATCTTTATTACTTACACTAGGTATGCTAGATACAATTGTCGTTCAAAATGGCTCGTTATTAATCCCATCTGTGCGAACTAAATTTAGTGATGATGCAAAAGTAACAGATGAGGATACAAAGAAAGCTCTTATCTCTTTAGTTCAAAGTGTAGTAGACGAGATAAAGAAATAGTGATTTATCTCGTATTAAGGTGAAAATGGGACTTTTATAATAAAAAAAGATAAAGGCAGTGCTACGGTTAGTTCAAATGTAGCATTGCCTTAATAAAGTTAAATATATATACTTAAAATTTCCCCAGGTAATCCATCAATCTCACAAACTACATCTGATGTAAAACCAACGTTTATTAATATTTTTCGAGAGGAGATATTATTTGGATCGATAATTGCCTTTAGTACGTTTACATCTGTCTGCTTCGCTATTTCAATTAATTCTCTTGCAATATAACTACCATATCTTTTTCCCCAGTGCTCTGGCAAAATCATATACCCAATTTCAGCTTCTTTTACATTATCTTCATTCACTGTTACATGTCCAAGGCCGATAAATTCATTTGTAATAGAGTCATACACTTTATAGGAGCCGAATAGTTGATGCTTTTCATTGCGTTTTAACAATTTTTTAAAGTCATTTTGCGCCTCGTCTAAAGGAATAGCGCGCTCAGTAATTTGCGCCATCACTTCTTTATTTGATACGAGTTGGAAATATAAATTGAAGTCTGTCGCTTCAAATTTATTAAAATATAGATTTTGCATAGTATTCCTCCAAACTAATTTTCATTTGTTCTTCAGAAAAGAAAAAGATAAGTTAAATCGTAATTTCAATTTGATTGCCTTCCGGATCGCTTATTACACTTTCGTAATAGCCATCTCCAGTGAAACGTGGTCCATTTAATAAAGGATAACCAGCTTCTTTTAACGTTTTTGTTAGTTCATTTACACGTTCTTCACTACCAACAGAGAAAGCCATATGTGCATAGCCAGTTATATTTAGGTTAGGCTCGTTTTCTATGCCTTTCTTACGCATAATTTCAAGGCGCGCTCCAGATTCGAACGTAATAAAATAAGATTCAAAGTGTTTCGCTTCATTATGATATAAAGAGTTTGCTTTACCGTTAAAGTACTTTGTATAGAAAGTACGCATTAATTCTAAATCATTTACCCAAATTGCTATATGTTCGATTTTCATTCGTTTCACCAATCCTATCTTTATGTAAATTTAAAAATATGTACTCTGTAATAATTAGCGAAATTCAACAACACTAATTAGATGTTCACTTTATTAAATTTGCAACCATATTGCAAGAAATAAGAATGGACGTTAGGAAAAAGCGGATTGTAATGAAAAAATTTTATTAATGGTATTAGATAATTTTTAAGTCATAACATGCATACAATGTCTAATTAAGTGAATTACGTACGTCAAAATTTCAAATAAGGAGGGACATTTGTGGGGCAATTTGAACAAATGGTGATTGTCGGTATTTCCATGTCTTTTATACTGTCTATTATGATATTAGGGTCTATATATTATAATCCTCGCCTTTGGTTAAATGATTATCCGAAAGATATTCAAAAAGTAGTTTTGCCAAAATCGATAAATGAAAAAAAACAAACGTTTTATTTCGGAATTATTTACAATATTATTCTCTTCGGAACGCCTTTAGTTTCTACATATATACTACATCACCATGGAAAATTATTGTATATTGAGGCCTATTTACATACTTTTGGGATTGTAATGATTTTCAATTTAGTAGATTTATTAATAATCGATTGGCTTATATTTTGCTGGATTACTCCGAGGTTTGTTGTTATTCCTAGTACTGAGGAAATGAAAGGATATAAAGACTATAAGTTTCACTTAAGAGGTGCAATAGCTGGAACGCCATTTTTAGCAATTGTAAGTTTATTTTTGGCAGGAATTGCGACAACAATCTAGTGTAAAGTAGAAGGTCATGAAGAGTTTATAGAAGATACGTAGATTTATAATGTATAGAATTAGAAATGAAAATTTGATAATATTGGAGTAGAAAGTTTTAAAAACAGTATATTAAGTTGTATTAATATACTGTTACAAATGTTTTGATACTCTGTGGAATTCCCTAATTTTATGGAAGCATTTGATAGAACTCAAAAAAACGCAATGGAGGCTAATATGAAAAAAATAATTGGCGCAGCAACAGCAACAGTTCTTGGATTGGGGGCTTTTACCACATCTGCTATCGCAGAAACTATCGTAACAGCGGATGTACTCAACGTACGTGAAAAGCCAACTACGGAATCAAAAGTTGTCGAAAAAGTAAAAGAAGGACAAAAGTTAAAGGTCATACATACTGAAGAAGGATGGTCAAAAATTGAGTTAAATGGTAAAGAAGTATTTGTAAGTTCGGAGTTTACAAAAGATATTTACCATGTAACAGCAAACCTATTAAATGTACGTTCTGAAGCAAACACTGAATCAGAAATTCTTGGCAGACTGAAACAAGATGATGTAATTGAATCAACTCATCAAGTAAAAGACGGATGGCTGCAATTTGAGTATAAAGGAAAAACAGCTTATGCAAATGTTTCTTTCCTATCAAGTACAGCACCAATTGAAAAGAAAGCTGAAGAGAAAACGAAGCGAGTAGCGAAAGTACAAAAAGCAGTTAAAGCAAAGGAAGAAGTAAAAACGCAGAAAGAAGCAAAAGTACAAGAAATAGCAAAAGCGAAAGAAACGAAAGCAGAAGAAATAGTAAAGCCTAAAGAAGAAGCGAAAGTAACAGAGAGAGTAAAAGTTAAGGAAGAAACGAAAGCAGAAGAAATAGTAAAGCCTAAAGAAGAAGCGAAAGTAACAGAGAGAGTAAAAGTTAAGGAAGAAATGAAAGCAGAAGAAATAGTAAAGACCAAGGAAGAAGCAAAAGTACAAGAAATAGAAAAAGTAAAAGAAGAAGCGAAAGCGCAAGAAATAGCAAAAGCTAAGGAAGAAGCAAAAGCACAAGAAATAGCAAAAGCTAAGGAAGAAGCAAAAGCACAAGAAATAGCAAAGGCTAAGGAAGAAGCAAAAGCACAAGAAATAGCAAAGGCTAAGGAAGAAGCAAAAGTACGAGAAATAGAAAAAGCAAAAGCAAAATCGCAGGAAATAGCAAAGGCTAAGAAAGAAGCGCAAGCACGAGAAATAGAAAAAGCGAAAGAAGAAGCGCAAGCAAAAGAAGCAACAAAGACACAAGAAGTATCTAAAAATAACACACAGTCTGCTAAACGTGAATTAACGGTAGTAGCGACAGCATATACTGCTGATCCAAGTGAAAATGGTACATATGGTGGACGCGTTTTAACTGCGATGGGTCATGATTTAACGGTAAATCCTAATATGAGAATTATTGCAGTAGATCCGAAGGTAATCCCATTAGGATCTAAAGTATGGGTAGAAGGTTATGGAGAAGCTATTGCTGGTGATACTGGTAGTGCTATTAAAGGAAATCGTATTGATGTTTTAATGGGTTCAAAAAGTAAAGCTATGAACTGGGGAAGACAAACTGTTAAAGTAAAAGTTTTATAATAATGGTTATCCAAATAGAAGTCAGTTCTCTTTATTGAGACTGGCTTATATTTTTTACCTTAATGTGATTCATTGGAAAAATTCGAAGGATATGTAAAAGAATAAAACCTTAATTTTGCTGCTGAGTACCGTGAGCAGTAAAAGTAACCCTATTGAATTATATAATCCTTATTTGTATTTCTGACAACCATATTGTTCTTCTATCACTATTAAAATACAATTAGATAAATAGGAAAAAATATTCATAAAATAGTAATTGTTTTATTTAGTCTTACACTAGGGTTTATAACGTTCCAAATCCCTATAGTGTCAGAATGGATACAGAACTCAGTCTTCTTGTAAATTGTTATTATTTTATTATCGTATTCATACCAAAAAGATAACGGTGATAAGAATGAGAAAAATGATGATTAGCAACAATAAAAAATGTTTTATGTACCGAAAGTTATTAAAAGATTAGTATCGAGGATTACCTTTATAAGCGAGAAGAGGATAGAATATGACAATGGAATTATATGGCGAACATTGGGATGGAATAAAAGGGTATAGAGTAATGGAAGGGAAAGATTCATATAATCATTATTTCGGTGGTCAAGATTGTGAAGTACCATTGTGTAAGTTATGCGGTGAGAAAATGCATCAAATTTTTTGTTTTGATTTGAAAGATGAGAAACTTGCTGAACTTAAAAATGATGAATTGATTGTATTACCATTCATCTCTTGCTTGAATTGTGCGATGGTGTGGGAGCCGCAATATTTTCAATTAAGTAATGGGGGCAAAACGGTACAAATAATAAAACAAGACAATACGGAAGAGTGGATTATGGAAGCTGAGTATAAGCTACCGGTCAATCTTCCAAAAACTAATGTAAAGCTAACGAATATGAAAAATGAAGATATACCTACTGATGAAGATAGTTACTGGGAAGCTTTTGACTTATTCGGTTCGGAATATGTATGTAGATTGTTAGGAGCGCCCCTATACGATGATGTTCCAGAAGATTTAGGATGTCCAACTTGTTCGAAAGAGATGAAATATGTTGCTACAATTACACAAGACCTTGAAGAACGGGAACTTATTTCAGTAGTTGATTTTCTGTTCGGTGAGATGAATATATATTATTACTTATGTAAAGATTGTTCCGTTATGAAAACTGAAATACAAGGAACATAATAAAATAAGACTGACAAAAAGAGTCAGTCTTATTTTTGTATCGTAACATCAGTAATAATCGCATGAAATATATCTCTTTGCGTGAAATCATCTGTAAAAACAGTCTCTCTATTAACCTCAATTGTATCGTGTGGGTTATACCATTTACTCAATAAATCTTTTCCAAATTCAAGTCGTTTTTCTCTAGTATTATGACGTCTAATCGTTTCTTCAAGTGATAAGTCAAAATAATATGTATAAGCGTTTCCTTCGAAATAATGTATTAATTCTCTTAACATATTACCGTACCTACGACTGTTTAGTATTCCTTCTAAAATAACAAATTCACATTTTCCTTTTCCGTACTTCGTAATTTCAAATAGTAAATCATGAGATAAGTTACCCATTGTATCGTGAACTTTTAGCATATCTCTGCGCACAACGTCTTGTGAGACTAGAAGTGTTCCTTGCCCGAAATGCTCTTGCAGTTCTTTTGCGATTGTTGTTTTGCCACTTGCGGAGTTTCCTCGAAGAATAATTAATGTTGATTTCAAAGTCTCATCTCCAAATTGTTTTAGTTTTTTAGGTCCTGTTACAAAAGAACTTCATTATGGGAAACATTCTTTTAGTTAGTTAAATAATAGTTTATGATACTCAGTGTAGGTTGAACAGAATAATTTCTTATTGTGGGATTATGCAAGTAAAGCTGTTTGAAAAATTTACTATCCGCATATAGAAAAGTTATTATAAGAGTAACTAATAAGGAGGTGACCTATGTTATTCCAAAAGGGACAATTATTAGTTAGATACGTAATAAAAAACGATGCACCTATCATTTCAAAATGGCTAACAGATCCAGAAGTCCTGCAGTATTACGAAGGACGAGATAATCCGCAACCTGTAGAAAAGGTACTTAATCATTTTATACATCATCCAAACGGTCATGAAAAAAGATGTTTAATAGAATTTGATGCCGTTCCAATCGGTTACATTCAAATGTATCCAGTTGATTCTGAATGGAAAGCGTTATATGGATATGAAGAATCGCAGAATGTATGGGGAATGGACCAATTTATCGGTGAACCGATCTTTTGGGGAAAAGGAATTGGAACAAAACTTGTTCAAGCAGCTATTACATACATTATGGAGAAATTGGGTGCGGAAGCAATCGCGATGGATCCTAGAGTAAATAATGAACGTGCGATAAGCTGTTATGCAAAATGCGGATTTAAAAAGGTGAAGATATTAAAGAAACATGAACTGCATGAGGGGAAATTAGAAGATTGTTGGATGGTAGAATATAAACAATTATAATAAATATGCAGGGGCTTATAAAAATAAAGGGAGCTGTGTGAAATGAAAAAGGCATTACTAGTTATTGATGTGCAAGCGGGTATGTATACAGCAGGAATCCCAGTACATAATGGGGAAAAGTTTTTAGAAACGTTGCAAGAGCTCATTGGGGAATGTCGTTCAAATGGTATTCCGGTTATTTATGTACAACATAACGGGCCAAAAGATCATCCGTTAGAAAAAGGTACAGATGGCTGGAAAGTGCATGCGGCGATTGCTCCGCAAGAAGGGGACAATATCGTTGAAAAGACGACGCCAGATTCATTCCATGAGACGAACTTAAACGAAGTGTTACAAGAAAAAGGCATTGAACACGTTATTATTTCAGGAATGCAAACACAGTATTGTGTGGATACAACAACGCGTAGAGCATTTAGTGAAGGATATAAAGTAACGTTAGTAAGTGATGCCCATAGCACATTTGACACAGATGTATTACGCGCTGAAGATATTGTAAAACATCATAATGTTGTATTTGGATCATTTGCAGATGTTATTACGTTAAAAGATTTAAAAGTAAAAGCGTAATTACAGAAGTTGCTGTCTCTTAATGGGGCAGCTTTTTTATTTGAAGATAGGCTATCAAACGTTGTCGATAAATCGATATTTCTTGTCGAATCGTTGATATAATTAGAGTTACGATAGATATATTTCCAAAATCGTTGATATAATTTCATTCACCGTATTGATAGTACAAAAAACAAAAAGGAGCGCCACATCGTCAAAAATTCGACTGATGAGACAGCTACTTTTTTGCACCAGTAATTATGGCTTTATTTCTTCTTATCTTTATCCAACACATTCTGTTCTTCAGCAAACTCCGTGCCATATGCAAACCGGCGATTAATTCGAATGTTATCATTGCTGTGCCTTGTGTGGGAATTAGAAAAGCGATGGACGATTACTTCTGATAATGTAAAGACGATGGCAGAAAGGATACTGCCCCATGCAATTTGCATGTAGTTGTCTAATAAAATATTACCGAAAATCCAAACACTTAAGTACGTAAGTAAGAAATCCGTCATAATGGCAGCGGAATTGCCAATTCGGTTTAAAATAATTTTATCAACAAACATATAAGAAACGATTGTGACGAAGAGACTAAAAGAAATGATTTGGACGAGCGTTGCTGGGAAAAATAGAGCTAGTCCGATACTAAAAGCGATGATGCATGATATAAATTTGATAAGTATTACAGTAATATCATTCAATATTCACACCTCCCATTTATACATAGTTTTACAATAAATGCAGGAGTTCATACATTGGAACGGTTTAATTTATATAAAACTTTATCATGCTGAAATTTTATCTAAATATTAAAAAAACAATTAAAAAATGTTATAGTGAAATGAGAGCGTATGACATTTTTAGGTAAGGGGGAATCCGGGATGTGGATAACTTCAGAAGTAGAAATTCCAGATGAGTTAATCGATCACCTTGAACAAGGTAAGTTAGTATTATTCGTTGGAGCAGGAGTTTCTATGAAGGGGAAATCAAACTTACCGAATTTCGATGATTTAGTTGATGAAATTTCGAAAGCTTTATATGTCGAAAGGCGTGAGATGACAGAACCCCACGATTATTATCTCGGTAAAATTGCGAAAACGAAAGATGTGCATCAAGTTGCAAGAGACCTCGTTAATATAGAAAAATCAAAACCAAATCCATTACACTATGCGATTCCAAGGCTGTTTCCGTTAGATACGGATGTTCGAATTGTAACGACAAACTTTGATCAACATTTTACGTCTGTAATTACAGAAATGAATAAAGAGCTGAATATTTATTATGCACCTGCTTTACCGACAGGGAGAGCGTTTAAAGGGTTGGCTTACATACATGGGAATGTAGAACAAGAGAAAGAAGCTTTAATTTTAACGGATGGTGATTTTGGAAGGGCTTACTTAACAGAAGGATGGGCGAGACGATTTTTAGTTGATTTATTTTCAAATTACACTGTTTTATTCGTTGGGTATAGTCATAATGATCCTGTAATGAAATATTTAGCAACAGGCTTACCACCGAGTACAAGGCGTTATGCTTTCGTTGCACAAGGTGATAATACATATCATTGGGAGCATTTAGGGATAAGACCGATTGTGTATCCGAATAAAGCAAATAATCATCAGGCACTTGTGAAAGCGGTGAAGCGGTGGGCGGAATTAATGGGGGATAATTATATTACGAAAAGAATGCGTATTCGTGATATTGTAACCGTTCCTCCATCAGTAGAGCAGGAGCAATTATCCTATATAAAACAGTCAATAAAAAAAATTGAAACCGTTCGGTACTTCGTTGAATTTGCTCGTGATTATGAATGGGTGGAATGGCTTGAAGCAGAAGGGAAACTAAGAAATTTATTTCTGCTTACAGCAAATTATGATGAAGTAGATGAATTGCTTGCGGAATGGTTAGTGGAGCAATTTCTATTTAGTCATCAAAAAGAACTATTTCAATTGATTTTTAAAAATCATTCTAAAATATCCCCGTTATGGTGGCGAATAATTTGTACTTACTTGAACGATACGAAAGAAACGATGGATCCTTTGTTGTTTGCAAAATGGACATTGCTTATATTAGAAACGGCAGAAAAAGATAGTAGCTCTATTGAAATGATTTCATACTTACTGCAAAAATGTTCTTTCCCAGAGCATAAAGAAATTGCTTTATTGTTACTAACGTTTATTTTAGATGGAAAACTAAAATTGAAGCGTGTAAGAAAATGGGGAAATGATACGCAAGAGTCGATTGAACTCGAGGAATCGAGTCGTATACCGATGCCTATTTTTTCTCATGTGGAGCGAATTTGGAAAGAGAAAATGAGACCACATATTACTTACTACGCAAATCCGATTATGGTTACGGGGTTAGAAAAAATACAACTATTGTCATTAAGACAAAATGCACTGAAAAAAAGAGATAGAGAAATTTCAGAGCAGGAGTTACAGCAAAATGATTTTACATTTTTAATTCAAATTGTAAAAGAGTGTCTTACATATTTATGTGAAAACAATGAGAAAAAAGCAAATCATTATATTACAGAAATGATAGAAACTGATAGTGTACTTCAAAAGCGAATTGCAATTGAAGCAATGATTAATAATGTATTCGTTACAGCGGATGACAAACTGAAGTGGTTGTTACATGTAGATGTTCTGTTAGATTTCACATGTAAACATGAAGTGTTTCAACTTTTAAAGAATTATTACGCAGATGCTTTAGAGGAAACGAAAGAAGAAGTAATTCAACATGTATTAGAGTATCTTGCAGAAGAGAGGGCGTTTGATGCTTGTCTTGTATTAGACTTACTATTCACGTGTGATTCGAATAGTAAGTGTACGGCGGAAGGATACGAGCTAATGAAACAGAAACACCCCCATTTTTCTTCAGATTTATACAGTGTTCCAAAGAAAGAGGCAAATGAACAACGTATTACATGCAATGTAACAGCTGATGGATTACTGCAGCTGAAAGACGATGAAATAATGGAGCAAGTTCGGCAATTTTCAAGAGACGGTGTTTTTGAACAACGCCATTTTTTAGAGATGTTATCAAAAGCGTGTAAATTGAATGTAGAGTGGAGTATTTCGTTTGCTTATCAACTAGTAGGCGTGCACGAAATTAGTAATGAAGTATGGTTTGTGTGTATAAGAGAGTGGCGAAATAACCGGAATTTGACGAATGAACAAATTCAAAAGATCATTCCGTTATTGCAGAAGTTTGTTAGAAATACTGCTTTTCATTGGTTAATTAGTAGTTTTTTATATGAAATTAGTAATCGATTAGAAGAGTTAGATGAAAATAGTATACGGATTGTAAAACGCTTTGCCTTTTCTGTACTTCCACAAGTTATGAGAGGGGAATCGGATTTTAAAATTGGAAAACAAGAGTTTTACAATGAATCCATTCAGCACCCTGTTGGGAAGATGACCGCTGTATTACTAAAACTGCTAGCATATGATCATTTATACGATCGCAACGTGTATGAATATTTATTTTTATTTGAGGAGCAGGTAAGGGTTACTTCGGAAAGAACGAACTTCATGTTTGCGCGTTTAACAGCAGATATTACGTTTTTATACCATATTGAGAAGCAATGGTGTCGGAAAAATGTACTACCTTACTTAGATTTAAAGAAAGAAAGTGAGCTTACGAAATATGCGTGGGCGGGATTATGTTATACGCAAATTAATCTACCTTTGTTTACAGAAATAAGACGATATATTAAGTATGCAGTAGAACATTTAGATGCACTACATCCATATACGAGAGAAGCATTTTTAAAATGGCTTAGCTTTGTATTTATTAAATGCGTATTATATTGGGAGCAAAAAACAGATTGGTTATATCCACTTTTGATGCAAGAAAACGAAGAGAATAAAATTAAGTTTATGCAGTATTTATGCTACTACGTAAAAACGTTAAGTGGTAAGGAACAACAAAAATTTTGGACAGCGTGGCTTAGTGTGTTTTTAAGAGAACGTCCGAAAATGGGCGTAATAACAACGAGAGAATATATGATGCTTTTACGTATTGTTTTATGCATGGATGAGGTTTTAGAAAAAGGATTAAATATTATTTCTAGTAAATTTCAAGGTGTGGAAGGACAATCTAATCAAGAAGAAATGAAACAGTTGTTTATAGAGATACTTGAAAAGAAAGAGCGTATGAAAGCGTATAAAGAATTGTATGCAAATGTGTTTTTCACTTTACTGCAGACGTGTCAAGAAGCCGATTTACTTGAAAGTGAGATCATACAAATAAAAGAACTATTAACCAGGTATGAAGTAGAAAGACAGGTATTAAATTTAATAGAAAATGAAATAATTCGCATCGGAATCGTAACGGAGAATTTACAAGAGGAATCATAGGGCGGAAGTGGAATTTTTAAAAAATATATAAAAAGTTATTGACAGTGTTTTGAAAAGCGTTCTATAATACGAATCATACTTATTCAATTTCAAAAACATTTGAATAAACAAAGTGCAATGAAGAGATCACAGTAGTGGTTAGTCTTACTGTAACAGAGAGCTGGTGGTTGGTGTGAACCAGTACAGGGATAATCATGAATTACAGTCTTGGAGCATCTTTTTCGTAGTAAAGATACTATTGTCTTTATGAAGGAAAAGCGGTCAAATGATCGTTAACAGTGAAGAGAGGTAGACGGAAAATTAGTCTACAACTAGGGTGGTACCGCGATAAATATCGTCCCTACTGATTTATTCAGTAGGGACTTTTTGTATTTTAGTGGTCCAACTTGAAAATAAAATAGTCATGCATTGAAAGGAAAAGCAGTAGTTGTTGTTTCCCTGTAACAGAGAGCTGGTGGTTGGTGCGAACCAGTACAAAAACAAGAGCGAATTACAGTCCTGGAGCATCTTTTTCGTAGTAAAGATATGTATCTTTATGAAGGGAAAGACGGTCACATTGATCGTTAACAATGAAGAGAGGTAGGCGAAATAAGTCTACAACTAGGGTGGTACCGCGATAAATATCGTCCCTACTGATTGAATCAGTAGGGCTTTTTTGTACAAAAAAGTGGCTTATTAACTAGTAGTTAGTGTCTTTATGGTAATTATTAGTTTAAAATAAGAAGAGGTATCGATTCCACTTTAAATTTGTATAATTAACCAGTTCAGAAAATAGAGAATTTTTTATTCTCTTACTATACTTTTAAAACATTAGAGGAGGATTTCCAAATGGCAAATCACGAATTAGATCAATTACGTAAACAGGTAGATGAAATTAACTTACAATTATTACACCTATTAAACAAACGCGGTGAAATCGTTCAAAAGATTGGGGAGCAAAAACAAGTACAAGGTACGAAACGCTTTGATCCAGTACGTGAGCGTGAAGTACTTGATATGCTTGCAGAGCATAACGAAGGACCATTCGAAACGTCAACGATTCAACATATTTTCAAAACGATTTTCAAAGCAAGCTTAGAATTACAAGAAGATGATAACCGTAAAGCATTACTAGTTTCACGTAAAAAGAAAAAAGAAAATACAATTGTTAATGTTAAAGGTGAATTGATTGGAAACGGAACACAAACGTTCATCATGGGACCTTGTGCGGTAGAAAGTTTAGAGCAAGTTCGCCAAGTAGGGCAAGCTATGAAAGACCAAGGCTTAAAATTAATGCGCGGTGGTGCTTTCAAACCGAGAACATCTCCATACGATTTCCAAGGTTTAGGAGTAGAAGGTTTACAAATTTTACGCCAAGTAGCAGATGAGTTCGACTTAGCGATTATTAGTGAAATTTTAAATCCGAACGATGTTGAAATGGCGCTAGAATACGTTGATGTAATTCAAGTTGGAGCACGTAACATGCAAAACTTCGATTTACTACGAGCTGTAGGTAAAGTTAACAAGCCAGTATTACTAAAACGTGGGTTAGCAGCAACGATTGATGAGTTCATTAATGCGGCGGAATACATTATTGCGCAAGGTAACGACCAAATTATTTTATGTGAGCGCGGTATTCGCACATACGAGAGAGCGACACGTAACACATTAGATATTTCAGCAGTTCCGATTTTAAAGAAAGAAACACATTTACCAGTTATCGTTGACGTAACACATTCAACTGGACGTAGAGATTTACTATTACCAACAGCGAAAGCAGCACTTGCAATTGGAGCAGATGCAGTAATGGCGGAAGTACATCCAGACCCAGCAGTTGCGTTATCAGATTCTGCGCAACAAATGGATATTCCAGAATTCCATAGATTCATGGATGAGTTAAAAGGTTTCAAAAATAAATTATCTTAATTCCATATCATAAATGCGCTGAAGAGGAAACAGTAGTGCTTATCTCACTGTTAAAGAGAGCTGATGGCCGGTGTGAATCAGTACAAAGGTAAGCATGAATTACAGCCTTGGAGCATCTTTCCCGCCAACTTTTGGAGAGAAAGACGGTCAAACGATCGTTAAAGAAGAAGAGAGGTAGACGAAAGAAGTCTACAACTAGGGTGGTACCGCGATAAACATCGTCCCTACTGAGCGCTCAGTAGGGACTTTTTTGTACAAAAAAATAGTAAAGGGGCAAAAGAAATGAGATACATTACAGCTGGAGAATCACATGGGCCGCAGTTAACAGTTATTTTAGAAGGTGTACCAGCAGGTTTAACATTAACAGCGGAACATATTAATAAAGAATTATTAAGAAGACAAAAAGGGCATGGGCGCGGAAGACGCATGCAAATTGAAACAGATACAGTTGAAATTGCAAGTGGTGTACGTCACGGAATGACACTTGGTTCACCAATTACGTTAATCGTAAAAAATGATGATTTCAAACATTGGACGAAAGTAATGGGTGCTGAACCAATTTCGGAGCAAGAAAGTAAAGAAATGAAACGTACTATAACGAAACCACGTCCAGGACATGCGGATTTAAACGGGGCAATTAAATACGGTCATCGTGATATAAGAAACGTATTAGAGCGCTCTTCTGCAAGAGAAACGACAGTTCGTGTTGCTGCTGGTGCAGTTGCGAAACAAATTTTGAAAGAATTAGGCGTGGAAATTGCAGGGCATGTTCTTGAAATTGGTGGGGTACAAGCGAAGCGTATTTCAAACTTACCAATTGAAGAAATTCAAACGATAACTGAAAATTCACCAGTTCGATGTTTAGATAAAGAAGTAGAACAAGAGATGATGAATGCGATTGATGATGCGAAAAGTAGCGGAGATTCTATAGGCGGTATTGTCGAAGTCATTGCAGAAGGAATGCCAATTGGAGTTGGTAGCTACGTTCATTACGATCGCAAATTAGATGCAAAACTTGCCGGTGCTATTATGAGCGTGAATGCGTTTAAAGGTGCTGAAATCGGAATTGGTTTTGAAGCGGCAAGACAGCCGGGAAGTAAAGTGCACGATGAAATTTTATGGGATGAAGAAAAAGGATACACGAGAAATACGAATAATGCCGGCGGTTTAGAAGGCGGTATGACAACAGGTATGCCAATTGTCGTAAGAGGCGTAATGAAGCCAATTCCTACATTATATAAACCGTTAGCAAGCGTAGATATTGATACGAAAGAAGCGTTCCAAGCGAGTATTGAGAGATCTGATAGCTGTGCAGTACCAGCAGCAGGTGTTGTAGCTGAAGCTGTCGTTGCATGGGAACTTGCCGGTGCACTAGTCGAGCAATTCGGAAAAGATCGCATGGAATTACTAAAACAAAATATTTCGCAACATAACAAATACGCAAAAGAATTTTAATGAAAAGGTGGATTTAACATGCGAGTAAAAGATCAACTATCATCATTACAACCGTATAAACCAGGTAAATCACCAGAGCAAATGAAAGAAGTATACGGGAATCATTCATTTGTTAAGTTAGCATCAAATGAAAATCCATTTGGCTGTTCACCTCGTGTTTTAGGAGAATTACAAAAATCGTGGCAGGAACATGCTTTATATCCTGACGGAGGTGCTGAAGTACTCCGTCAAACAATTGCAGAGAAATTACAAGTGCAAATGGAACAAGTGCTTTGTGGTAGTGGACTTGATGAAGTCATTCAAATTATAAGTCGTGCAGTGCTCTGTAAAGGAGATAATATCGTAACTGCTGGCGCGACATTCCCTCAGTACCGTCATCATGCAATTATTGAAGGCTGTGAAGTGAAAGAAATTGCTTTAAAGAACGGTGTATATGATCTAGATGAAATTTCTTCAGCAGTTGATGAACATACAAAAATCGTATGGATTTGTAATCCGAACAACCCGACAGGCACATATGTGAATGAGCGAAAATTGACTCAATTCATTGAAAGCATTAGTGAAAATACGTTAATTGTCATTGATGAAGCGTACTATGAATACGTAACAGCAAAAGATTTCCCTGAGACATTACCGCTTCTAGAAAAACATAACAACATTCTTGTACTTAGAACGTTTTCTAAAGCGTACGGATTAGCTTCTTTCCGCGTTGGTTATGCGATTGGACAGGAAGAGTTAATCGAGAAATTAAATGTCGTACGTTTGCCATTTAACGTATCTTCATTAGCGCAAAAAGCAGCGACGATTGCTTTTAACGATGAAGCGTTTATTGAAGAAATAGTTCGTGTTAATACAGAAGGATTACAACAATACGAGAGTTTTTGTACGGAAAATGAAATTCCATTTTATCCGTCGCAAACGAACTTTATCTTCTTGCCGGTAGATGATGCTGGGGAAATTTATGAAGCTTGTGCGCATGCAGGGTTTATTATTCGTCCGTTCCCAAATGGTGTCCGTATTACAATCGGAACTAGGGAACAAAATGAAGGAGTGATTTCAGTGTTAAAACAACACTTTGAAAATAAAAAAGGTAAGTCTCGAGATGAGGCAAATGTGTAAAAAGGTAGTATTAATCGGTACTGGATTAATAGGAGGCTCTCTTGCATTAGCGATTAAAAAAGAGCACGATGTAACGATTATCGGTTATGACATATTTAAAGAGCAAGTAGAGCGCGCAAAAGAATTACATGTAGTTGATGAAGTAGCAGTAGATTTACAGCGTGCATGTGAGGAGGCAAATTTAATTGTATTTGCCTCTCCAGTTGAAGAAACGAAAAAGTTGTTACACAAACTTGCATCATTTCATTTACGAGAAGATGTCATTGTTACCGATGTAGGAAGTACGAAAGGGACAATCATGAATGAAGCAGAAGCTTTATTAACAAAGCAAGTTTCATTTATCGGCGGACATCCGATGGCAGGTTCTCACAAAACAGGAGTTGAAAGTGCAAAGGCACACCTTTTTGAAAACGCATTTTACATTTTAACGCCAATGAATCACGTGCAGGCGGATCAAGTAGACGAGCTAAAAGAATGGTTAAAAGGAACAGGCTCTCATTTTCTTGTATTAAATACAAAAGAACATGATTATATAACAGGAATAGTTAGTCATTTCCCACATTTAATTGCAGCAGGATTAGTAAAACAAGTTGAGAAACATGCTGGTGATAATCCGCTTATTCATCAACTAGCGGCAGGCGGATTTAAAGATATAACACGTATTGCATCAAGTAGTCCGAAAATGTGGAGTGATATCGTAAAGCAAAATCGCGGGCATTTATTGGAACTATTAGAAGAATGGATTTCAGAAATGGAAGAGCTATATAAGACGGTTTCTAAAGGAGATGCAGGAGAAATACAAAGTTATTTTGCAGATGCGAAAGAATATCGTGACTCTTTACCAGTTCGAAAAAGAGGGGCGATTCCTGCCTATCACGACTTATACGTCGACGTTTTAGATAAAGTAGGGGCATTAGCCCATATCACAAGCATTCTAGCAGAAGAAGAAATTAGTATTACGAACTTGCAAATATTAGAAGCGCGAGAAGGATTGCTCGGAGTTTTACGAATTAGTTTCCAAAGAGAAGAGGATCGAACGCAGGCAAAAATTGCGCTCGGAAAAGAAGAATACCAAACGTATGAAACAATTTAATGAGGAGGGTGACAACGTGAAAGAAAAAACAGTACAAACTGTAAATAACGGATTGAATGGCACAATTACAATCCCTG
Source organism: Bacillus sp. FSL R12-0074 (assembly GCF_038005725.1). Taxonomy (NCBI): domain Bacteria; kingdom Bacillati; phylum Bacillota; class Bacilli; order Caryophanales; family Bacillaceae; genus Bacillus; species Bacillus sp. FSL R12-0074. Next base: position 2,891,505 of record NZ_JBBOTR010000001.1, on the reverse strand, counting down.
GAGATAAATCAATTTCCCATCGCGCTGTCATGTTTGGCGCAATCGCGGAAGGTAAAACAACAATTAAAGGATTTCTTCCTGGTGCGGATTGTTTAAGTACTATTTCTTGTTTTAAAGAAATGGGAGTAGAGATTACACAAAATAGAGACGAAGTTACGGTAATTGGAACAGGATTAGAAGGTTTACAAGAGCCAAAAGCTGTATTAGATGTTGGTAATTCTGGTACAACGATTCGATTAATGTCAGGAATACTTGCAAACACACCATTCTTTTCTTGCATGCAAGGTGATGCTTCAATTGCGAAGAGACCGATGCAACGTGTAACAAATCCACTAAAGCAAATGGGTGCAAAAATTGATGGCCGAAAAGAAGGAACGTTTACGCCGCTCACAATACGAGGCGGGAATTTAAAGGCGATTGAATATACTTCACCGGTAGCAAGTGCGCAAGTGAAATCAGCTATTTTACTTGCAGGCCTTCGCGCAGAAGGTGTAACAGCTGTTACAGAACCTCATATTTCCCGCGATCATACAGAAAGAATGCTTGAGGCGTTTGGCGTTACAGTAACTCGCGTGGGGAAAACAGTGAAACTAGCAGGAGGACAGAAGTTAACCGCAACAGATGTTCAAGTGCCAGGTGATGTATCATCAGCGGCATTTTTCTTAGTAGCAGGTGCAATTATCCCAAATAGTAAACTAGTATTACAAAATATAGGAATGAACCCAACACGTACAGGTATTATAGATGTTTTAGAGAAAATGGGTGCTACATTTACTGTAGAGTCAATTAACGAAGGGGCATCTGAACCAGCTGCAAACATTACAATCGAAACGTCTTCACTAAAAGGAATCGAAATTGGCGGAGATATAATCCCAAGATTAATCGATGAAATTCCAGTAATCGCTTTAGCAGCAACACAAGCAGAAGGAATTACAGTCATTAAAGATGCACACGAATTAAAAGTAAAAGAAACGAACCGTATTGATACAGTCGTTGCTGAACTAACGAAACTAGGAGCTCGTATTGAAGCGACCGACGACGGAATGATTATTTACGGTAAATGTAAGCTAAAAGGAACTACAGTACATAGTCACGGTGATCACCGCATTGGAATGATGCTTGCGATTGCCGGCTGTATAGCTGAAGGAGAAACAGCAATTGAAGATGCAGAAGCAGTAGGTGTATCATATCCTACATTTTTTGAAGAACTACAAACGTTAGCTAAATAAAGTGATGAGAAGCAGATATGCAATGTATCTGCTTTTTTATATTGGCTTTTTTCGTAAATAATGTTGCTTTATTGCGTAAGAATTTTATCCTTATTGATTTTATGAGATTTTTACGCATAATTGTAACTAAGGGAGATGATTCCAAGTTGAGTAAACAGAATATCAGCACAACAGTTTCAGGGGATTTAATTGTTACCCATCTAATTGGCAAGATTAATACAGCTGATGTTTATGAATGGTTTAATGGCTTCGAGCAGGTTTGTCAGCAATTCATTTCCGAGGGTCGGAAATACAAATTGTTGGTGGATAGAAAAGGATACACGCCAGATCATTTTTCTGTTCAAAAAGCATGGAAAGATAAGTTCTTCAATGAAACCATTTTGAATCACAGTAAGGCAATTGCGTTTCTCCTTGAAGAAGGGGAGATAATGAATTATTTACAACAATCCAATACAAAAGAATCCGTAAAATTTTTCGATGATTATGAACAAGCATTAATTTGGTTGAATGAATATCCAATATAAAACCTTTATTGAACCAGTTTCTCTCAATCAACTGGTTTTTTTTATGCCCGTAATGTTGCCGTTGTCATAAGTTTCATCACTTTCAATGGTACCTCTTAGCTTCGCAAACCCAAGAGAACGCAAGACTTTTAATATTCTTATGCCGCCAATAGAAAGCAGTTGAAAAGAGCCTTTATGTTAGATTGTTTCTAAATCGATATCTTTTGTTGAAACATCCTCGTAATTTCACTTACCGAACTATAATAGTTTGAATTATGATATAATTCAAACGAGGAATGGAGGAGAAATATATGAACGTTATACAATTAAAAGAAGATAAGTTTAGAGAAGCATTACGTTTATCAGAATATGCTTTTCAATATAAAGCAGATGAAGAACGAGTAGAGCAGCAAATTACACGAATGAAGGAAAGCCATCAAATATACGGTATTATGGAAGGAGAAGAGTTAGCTGCAAAGTTGCACTTAATTCCTTTTCATATTTATATAGGAAAAGAAAAGTTTAAAATGGGCGGCGTTGCGGGGGTAGCGACGTATCCGGAATATAGAAGAAGTGGATATGTAAAAGAGTTACTTCAGCATTCACTGCAAACTATGAAAAGAGACGGATATAGTGTATCGATGTTACATCCATTTGCCGTTTCATTTTATCGTAAATACGGCTGGGAACTTTGTGCGAATCGAATCGTATGTCAGATGACAAAGAGCGATTTAATAATTAAAAAACAAGTGAATGGTACAGTGAAACGTTTTAGTAAAGATAATCATCCAGAAGAAGTAGAGAATCTATATGAAACATTTGCAGAACGATTTTCTGGTATGTTAGTTCGCGGACGTAAATGGTGGCTACAAGCGGTGTACCATGATTTAACATTGGCAGTTTACTATGATGAAAATAAAACGGCGGCTGGTTACATTTTATACAAAATAGAGAATTCTAAAATGAAAGTAGAAGAATTTGTCCCATTACATAATGAAGCAAGAATTGGTCTTTGGAACTTCATCTGCCAACATGATTCTATGATTAAAGATCTAGAAATGATACTAAGTGAGACAGAACCACTTCTTTACACATTACAAGAACCACGAGTAAAAGCAGAAGTAACTCCATATTTCATGGGAAGAATTGTAGATGTAGAACAGTTTTTCAAACAATATGAATGGAACTGGAACAACGAAGAGCAAGAAGTAATTTTACATATTACAGATTCATTTGCACCGTGGAATAACGTAACGGTTCAACTTAAAAATAATGAAATAACAATCGTTAAAGAAGAAACAGCAAAAGAAAATGGAATTCAAATCGATATTAATGCGTTATCTACTATTATGTTTGGTTACAAGCGACCGCTAGAATTAAATGAAATAGACTTAATAAGCGGTAGCGAAGAGGAGATACGTGCATTTGAGAATGTAGTGCCGGTGCGTAAGCCGTTTATTTATGATTTCTTTTAATTAATGTCATGTGCTATGTATGAGTAACAAAGTACTATAATGATAAACTTTTTATTATAGTACTTTTCTATTTAATAGAGTGAAATCATTGTTTTAGGAGGAAAAGTAAAATGATTAGGCAAGCCGTAGGTGCGGTCGTATTCCAACACAGTGAATTTTTATTGGTACATAAGGTGAAAATTAGCGACATAGATGGAGAATATGCTATGTCAAAGGGGGAATGGGATTTTCCTAAAGGTGGAGTGAAACATACAGATAATGATTTAGAGAGTGCTATTTTGAGAGAGCTGGAAGAAGAAACTGGATCTACAAAGTTTAAAGTTATAAAACAATTTGAAGATAAAATTTGCTTTGGCTTTCCTGAAGAACTCAAAATGAAAATTGGATATGAAGAGCAAGAAACTACTATGTTTTATGTAGAATATATAGGTGACAGAATAGATTTACATCCAAAAGATAATGAAATAAGTCAAGTTCAATTTTTTAAGATACAAGATGTATTGAGGGTTTTAAGTCATGATGATACAAAGAAATTTTTTGATGGGATAACGCAAAAAATGTATTAATATCTTAATTGAGTGTGTTATTTGATAAATGTTTCAATAGCGTATTTACACACTTGACTTTTAATTCATGTAATTTATAATTAAAAACGGAATGAATTTTCATTCCTGGAAATTGAGGTGAGAAAAATGGCTAAAAATAAACAAGAAGACATTTTTGAAGCGGCTATACAATTATTCGCAGAGCGTGGTTACGATGGTACGACAATTCCGATGATCGCTGAAAAAGCAAAAGTTGGCGCGGGTACTATTTATCGCTATTTTGAAAATAAAGAGGCACTCGTTAACTCATTATTTACCAAAAGTATGCTACAGCTATCTGAAACAATAAAAACTGATTTTCCTGTTGAAGCAAATATTCGTGAACAGTTTAGTCATACGTATAACCGTTTATTTGAATTTGCGAGAAACAATGTGAATGCTTTTCTTTTTACAAATTCTCACTGTGATAGTTATTTTCTTGATGAACAGAGTAAGAAAATATTTGATGATTTTATAGGCTTCTTTATGAATATTATTGAAGATGGAATCGAAAAAGGTTTTCTTCGTCCATTGCCTATAATTGCTTTAATTATTATTGTATATCAACCACTTGAAAAATTAATAAAAGTAATGGCGACAGGGCAGTTAGAATACTCAAAAGAATTAGTAAAAGAATTGGAAGAAAGCTCTTGGAATGCTATTAGAATCATTTGATTCTATAGCTTTATAAGGACAGGAATGAACATTCATTCCTAAACAAATATAAAAAACGATTACAGGAGTTGATATAACTGCACAATTTAAGGAATGAATATTCATTCCGTGGGTAGTGATTTGATAGAATTGAAAAATAATTTAATAGGATAATAGGAATGAACGTTCATTCCTAAATGATATTTTCAAAAACAGGGAATGAATATTCATTCTCTATGCACCATGAAACTCTAATAACAGGAGATGATTCAAATGAGAAAGCTAAAAAGTTGGAGAAGTTTATCTTTTCTATTATGGATAGTTATTACTATTGCAATGATCGTAACGATGCCTAATATGGATCAGTTAGTGAAGGAAAAAGGGCAAATCACGATTCCTAATACAGAACAAAGCAGTATTGCTGACAAGATGATAAAGGAGATGGATAAAGAAGGGGCTGAAAAGTATGAAATTATAACTGTCTTTAATAGTGGAAGTAAGAAGGCTTTAACAAATGAGCAAAAAGAGGAAATAACGAAAACGATCAATGCCCTGCAAAATGAAAAAGAGCAATTAGGAATTAAGGAAGTCGTTTCACATTTAGATAATAAAGAACTGGAGAAACAATTAGTTTCTAAAGATAATACGACTATTTTAACGCAAATATCGGTAGATAAAAAACATGGTAAAATATCAAAAGTTGTAAATAATCTTCATAAAAAAGTACAAATGAAAGGAGTTAAAACGTACTTAACAGGAAGTGATTTAATAGCGGGTGATTTTCTTACATCCTCTCAAGAGGGCGTGAAAAAGACAGAAGTTATTTCGATCATTTTCATTCTTGTAGTATTAATCATTGTATTCCGTTCACCAGTTGTTCCAATTATTTCTCTTCTTACAGTTGGTGTTTCGTATTTAATTTCAATGGGGATTATTGCCCATCTTGTAGATCAATTTAATTTTCCGTTTTCAAACTTTACGCAAGTGTTTGTAGTAGTCGTCCTGTTTGGAGTGGGAACAGACTATAACATTTTATTATATACAAGATTTAAAGAAGAATTAAGTAAACAAGAAAATGCATTTTTGGCTACGAAAGAAACGTTTAAATCGGCAGGTAAAACCGTTTTATATAGCGGGATAGCAGTACTAATTGGCTTTGCAACTCTTGCTTTAGCGAGTTTTAAATTATATCAATCTACTTCAGCAGTAGCAATTGGTGTTGCAGTATTACTACTCGTATTAACTACTTTAAATCCATTTTTCATGGTGCTATTAGGAAAAGGAATGTTTTATCCAGTTAAAACATTTAAAGGACATGAGGATAGTCGTTTATGGGGATTCTTTGCGAAAAATTCAGTAGCAAGACCATTTATCGCTTTAATTATCGTATTCGTGATATCGATTCCATTCGTATTAAAATATTCTAACACGCTTAATTACAATGATTTATTTGAAGTGGATAATAAATATGAATCAAAAATGGGGATTAACGTAATAGAAGAGCATTTTCCGCCTGGTTTCTCTTCACCAAGTACGTTAGTCATTCAATCGGATAAAAAGTTAGATGAGGCGACTTCTTTACAACCTTTAGATGAACTTACTGATAAAATCTCGAAAGTTAAAGGAGTCTCAGAAGTATATTCACCGACGCGTCCAACTGGAGATAAGATTAAAGAATTATATATAAATAAACAAGCCGGAGAATTGAATACAGGCTTAGGAGATGCAAATGGTGGAATAAAAGAAATTAATGAAGGATTAACTGATGCGAAAGATAAAATGGGTAGTAATGACTCAAATAGTCTTGCAAATGTTCAAAAGTTAATTGATGGAACAAATGAAGCGAAAAATGGCGTATCAGCATTAGGGACAGCTTTAAATCAATTATCGAATGGAATAAACAATGGAGCACAAGGAGCGAAGCAAATAGAGGATGGGCTAGCATCATTAAACGGAAATATCAATGCCCTGTCAAATGCAACTTCGCAGCTTCATGCTGGTTATGCTCAGTTAGAAAAAGGTTTAAGTTCGTATGATCAATATTTCGGAAGTATTTCTCAAGCGATTGATGGTGCGAAAAAAGGATATGAACAAATTGAAACGCTAATGAACAATTTCATTCAAACAAAACCAGAATTAGCAAATGATCCTAATGTGCAGCAAACATTAGGAATTGCAAAAGAGGCTCAGAAGCAATTGAGTGGGCTTTCCAACGAATTAAATCAATTAGCAACGCAGCACAAAGCAGCGATGAGTTCATTTAAAGAAGCAAATCAATCATTATTAAAAGTAGATAATGGTTTAAAGGAAATGAACAATGGAGTAACGCAACTACAAAAAGGAGCTGCTGAACTGAAAAATGGATTGAACGAAGGAGCTACAGGTTCAAAACAAATTTCGAACAAATCGGCTGACTTACAATCTGGATTAACGAAAATAAACGATGGACAAGGACAGTTATTAACTGGACTGAAAGATTTGCAAGAAAAGATGGGGCAATTACAATCAGGCTTATCTAAAAGTACAGAAGGGCTTGGAAAAGTAAGTAATGGCCTAGGGGATGCTCAAAAATATTTAGGAGAGCTAAATGAGTCGAAAAGCTCTGAGAAATTTTATATTCCGAAAGAAGTTTTAGAAGGAGAAGATTTCCAAAAAGCATTGAATACGTACATGTCACATGATAGAAAAACTGCTAAAATGACAATTATTTTAGACGTAAACCCGTATTCAAAAGAAGCGATGCCTATCATTCAAGAAATTAATAAAACGATAGATGGTACGTTAAAGGGAACAGAACTAAATGATGCGAAAAAAGCAATTGGCGGGACAACAGCTAGAAACGTTGATTTAAAAGAAGTAACCGGGCAAGATTTCCTACGTACTGCTACGATTATGTTATTAGGGATTTCGCTTGTATTAATCGTGATTACACGCTCATTCTTAAACTCAATCTTTATTATTGGGTCGCTAATTTTAGCGTACTTTGCATCACTTGGTATAAGTGAACAAATTAGTGCACATGTATTAAACGTAGAGTCATTAAGCTGGAATGTTCCATTCTTTAGCTTCATTATGATTGTCGCTTTAGGAGTGGATTATAGCATCTTCGTTATGATGCGATACAATGAGCTAGAAGGGGATTCAGTAACGAAAATTGTAAATGCATCTCGTCACATAGGAGGAGTCGTATTATCAGCGGCACTTATTTTAGGAGGGACATTTGCAGCGTTAATTCCTTCAGGAGTATTGACACTTATACAAGTAGCATCCGTTGTTGGCGTTGCTCTTTTACTATTAGCTTTAATTGTAATGCCGATATTGTTACCTGCTTTAATAGGATTGACGAGTAAATTGAAGAGTTATAAAGAGAAAATAATAAATACGAAATAAGAAAAACCTGTAGGGAATGTTTTCTCTACAGGTTTTTTGTATATAAAATATGAAATGAAAAAATGATTCAATGTATTACAGAATGAGAAGCGAATAGGGATATTAGAAAGAGGTCGATGATATACAAAAAATAGCTAGGGGAATGGATAAAAACTATTCGATTTCGTTGTAGAAAGCTAATCAACCGTTGCTATTCATCCAGCTTCTACTATATAATAGCTATAGTCTACAATAATTGAGTCGTAATATGCGATTTTTTAAGACAATCGGTGAGAAAACGCTGAAATAAGCGGTATTAGTAGGAGGACACAAATGATTACAGTAAGTAACGTTAGTTTGCGTTTCGCAGATCGCAAATTATTTGAAGATGTTAACATAAAATTCACGCCAGGTAATTGCTACGGTTTAATTGGAGCAAACGGTGCTGGTAAATCAACATTTCTAAAGATTTTATCTGGAGAAATTGACCAATCAACAGGTGACATACATATTACGCCAGGTGAGCGTCTAGCAGTATTAAAACAGAATCACTTCGAATATGAAGAGTTCCCTGCACTAGAAACAGTAATGATGGGTCACACACGTCTTTATAAAGTAATGCAAGAGAAAAATGCAATTTACATGAAAGAAGACTTTAGTGATGAAGATGGCATGCGTGCTGCAGAACTTGAAGGTGAGTTCGCTGAGCTAAACGGTTGGGAAGCTGAGTCAGAAGCTGCAATCCTTCTAAAAGGATTAGGTATTGGTGAAGATATTCATGATAAAAAGATGTCTGAATTAACAGGGGCAGAGAAAGTAAAAGTATTACTTGCTCAAGCTTTATTCGGTCAACCTGACATTCTATTACTAGATGAGCCTACCAACCATTTGGACTTAAAAGCGATTCAATGGTTAGAAAACTTCTTAATGAACTTTGAAAATACAGTTATCGTTGTATCCCATGACCGTCACTTCTTAAATAAAGTATGTACGCACATGGCTGACCTTGATTTCGGTAAAATTCAATTATACGTTGGTAACTATGACTTCTGGTACGAATCAAGCCAATTAGCATTAAAACTAACGCAAGATTCTAACAAGAAAAAAGAAGAAAAAGTAAAAGAGTTACAAAACTTTATTGCACGCTTTAGCTCAAATGCATCTAAAGCGAAACAGGCAACTTCTCGTAAAAAATTGTTAGATAAAATTACATTAGATGATATTAGACCATCATCACGTCGTTATCCGTTCGTTGGTTTCACACCAGAACGTGAAGTAGGAAATGACCTATTAACAGTTGAAGGTATTTCGAAAACGATTGATGGCGAAAAAATATTAGATAATGTGAACTTCACTTTAAATAAAGGTGATAAAGTTGCATTTATCGGACGTAACGATATTGCGATGACAACATTATTTAAAATTCTTATGGGTGAAATGGAGCCAGATAGCGGTTCATTCAAATGGGGTGTAACAACATCTCAAGCTCATTTCCCAAGAGATAACTCTGAGTACTTCGAGAACAGTGATTACACTTTAATTGATTGGTTACGTCAGTTCTCTCCACAAGATGAGTCAGAAAGTTTCTTACGTGGTTTCTTAGGCCGTATGCTATTCTCTGGTGAAGAAGTAAAGAAAAACGTTTCTGTTTTATCTGGAGGAGAAAAAGTTCGCTGTATGTTATCTAAAATGATGTTAAGCGGTGCAAACGTATTAACACTTGATGATCCGACGAACCATTTAGACCTTGAGTCTATTACAGCATTAAACAACGGTTTAATCACATTTAAAGGAACATTACTATTCACTTCTCATGACCATCAGTTCGTACAAACAATTGCAAACCGTATTATCGAAGTAACGCCAAACGGTGTAGTTGATAAGGTAGCAACGTATGATGAGTTCTTAGAAAGTCAAGAACTTCAAAAACAAGTTGATGCAATGTACAAAGGTCAATAATAAATGATTAAAACCCTCGCTTTCTTTTATGAGAGCGGGGGTTTTTTAAGTAAACAAATATTCGTTTTAATATAAAGTGGGGGGAGGATTAAAATGAATAATTATCCAAAAATAACATTAGCGATGGTAAGAAATTTTTGAAGCGTGGATAAACCCTGAAATGATGAAGAAATGGTTTTTTACATTGGAAGGGACGGATAAAGTAACGGGAAATACTCCTGAAGTAGGAGGGAGTTGGGAAATTATTGATCATCGTGGCGGAAAAGATTATCGAGCAATTGGGGAATATATCGAAATGAATCGTCCTAAAAAAAATTAGTATTTACATTAAAAACGCCGCAGTTTAGTGAATTATTAGATAAAATCACAGTTGAAATAAAAGAGAAACAACAAGGATTTAAAATGATATTTTCACAAAATATAATCGTTGCTCATGAAGAAGATTGGACAAAATATGATGTTGAAAAAGCTTTAAAAGGGTGTCATGATGGCTCTGAGCATGGTTGGAATGTAATATTCATGGGACTGAAAGAATTGGTTAAAAGAAGAGGGAATAGCTACAAAGGATGATAAACGGTAGTCGAAAAAGTGTAGTTTGAGCAAATTGCCCAAACTACACTTTTTATTTTATGAAATTGGGTAGTTTACATGAATGTACCAAAATTGGAGATAGGTTAGTTTGCAAATGAGGAAATAAAGGATTATAGTTTGTGGAGTCATAATTAGTGGATGAGCCTTGGGAGAAAACAGGAAATGTTACAAATGTATTTTGTTAAATAGAAACCAAGGTCAAAATGTTTAAAAAGAAATAGTTGAATAAATAAAAGCTACAAATTATAATTACTAATATTCTTCATATAGTTAAACAAATAAAATCTATTTGAAGAAGAAAAATTGAATAGAGAGAGACTTATATAAAATAAGCCTTGGATGATCAAAAGAGGTGGAGAGATGCAACAATTTTTATTGAAGAGTAAACGAGTATTAAGTAATCATTTTGGATTTTTCGTATTTGCTGTTATTTTACTTTGGTTAAAAACATATGCCGCATATGTGACAGAATTTAATTTAGGGATATCGAACACAATCCAAAAGTTCTTACTGTTTTTCAACCCGTTAAGCTCAGCAGTTCTATTTTTAGGGCTCGCATTATTCGCAAAAGGGAAACGAGCTTACATTTGGTTAATTATTATTAATTTGCTAATGTCTATACTTTTATACGCAAACGTAGTATATTATCGCTTTTTCAGCGACTTTATTACGTTCCCGACATTAACACAATCGAATAACTTTGGAGATTTAGGTGGTAGTATTTTTGCATTGCTACACTTATATGATCCACTATATTTCTTAGATACAATCATTTTAATTGTTTTAGTCGCAACGAAATTTGTAAATCCTAAACCAATCCGTGTTGCGAAGCATAAATTATCTCTAGTATTTGTAGCAGGTATTTTATTATTTAGCGTTAACTTAGGTCTGGCAGAATCTGACCGTCCTGAATTGTTAACAAGAACATTTGACCGCAATTATATCGTGAAATATTTAGGGGCGTACAACTTTACGATTTATGATGGTATTCAAAGTGCGAAAGCATCAACAGAACGAGCATTAGCGGATGGAGATAATATGACAGAAGTTAGAAACTATCTTTCATCAACTTATGCAAGTCCAAACCCTGAGTATTTCGGTAAAGGAAAAGGAATGAACGTAATTTATATTCATTTAGAGTCATTCCAAAACTTTTTACTAAACTACAAGCTAAATGGTCAAGAGGTTACACCATTCTTAAACTCATTTACAAAAGATGCGAATACGTTATACTTTGATAACTTCTTCCATCAAACAGGACAGGGGAAAACATCTGATGCGGAGTTCATGTTAGAGAACTCAATGTTTGGATTACCACAAGGATCTGTTTTTACAAATAAAGCTCATAACACGTATCAATCAGCACCAGCTATTTTAGGTCAACAAGGATACACATCAGCAGTGTTCCACGGTAACTACAAAACATTCTGGAACCGTGATGAAATTTATAAATCATTTGGTTTTAATAAATTCTTTGATGCGTCATACTACGATATGAATGAAAAAGATGTAGTAAACTATGGCTTAAAAGATAAACCGTTCTTTAATGAATCAATTCCGTTATTACAAACGTTGAAACAACCGTTCTATACGAAGTTCATTACGTTATCGAACCATTTCCCTTATCCGATTGATAAAGCGGAAGCAACGATTGAACCAGCTAAAACAGGTGATTCATCAGTAGATACGTACTTCCAAACAGCGCGCTATTTAGATGAATCTGTAAAAGGATTCATTGATTACTTGAAACAATCTGGTCTATACGATAACTCAATTATCGTTATGTACGGTGATCATTACGGTATTTCAGATAATCATAGTGCAGCAATGTCTCAAATAATGGGTAAAGAAATGAACGCATTTGAAAATGCTCAATTACAACGTGTACCATTAATCATTCGCGTACCAGGAATGGAAGGCGGCGTACAACATCAATACGGCGGAGAAATTGACGTTCTTCCAACGTTATTACACTTACTAGGTACAGATACGAAAAATTATGTCCAATTCGGATCAGATTTATTATCACCAGAGCATAAACAAGTCGTTCCGTTCCGTAACGGTAACTACGTAAGCCCAACAGTTACTGCACTTAACGGCAAATACTATGATACAGCGACTGGGAAACCTGTAGAATTTACAGATGAAATAAAACAAAATGAGCAAATGGTTCAAAAATCACTAAAATACTCCGACCAAGTTGTTAACGGTGACTTATTACGATTCTACACACCAGAAGGATTTACACCGGTAGAACCTTCTAAATATAACTATAACAATCGTGATAAAGATAAAACGAAGGTGAAGACGACTGAAGACGGGGAAACGAAATAAATAATAAAAAATCCTACTCGTATAGAAAACGAGTAGGATTTTTTGTTTTAAGATTTACTTTCGGATTTTTGGAGTGCTACTTTTTTAGGCATAAAACATGCAATAATCAAAGCTACAAAGGATAAGACTAACATAAATACGTAGGCATCACTTGAGCTGAAGATAGAAGCTAATTTCGTTACTTGCATAGCTGATATGCTTCCGTTCTCACTAGATAATTGTGAAGTATGTGAAGTGGATTGAATTGTATACACAGTGATAATGACTGCTGTTCCTATAGCACCTGCTAATTGACGTACGGTATTATTCACTGCGGAACCATGTGAACCCAGTTCTCTTGGTAAAGCGTTTAAACCTGCTGTATTTAAAGGCATCGAAATGAAACTTAGTCCAATGCGTAGAATAATGGTACGAACCATTAAATACATATAAGTGGTGGATTCGGTCAAATCAATTACACCCCACATCGATATAATGATACATATTAAACCTATAATAAAGAGTGGTTTTGCCCCATATTTATCAAACATTTTACCCGTGATAGGTGATAAGAATGCATTAATTACAGCTCCAGGTAATAGAAGTAAACCTGATTCAAAAGCAGTAAAACCTCGTCCGTTTTGCAAGTAAATCGGTAAAAGAATTAAATCAGCATACATAATCATCGTAATGAGTACGTTAATGACTGATGTAAGAGTGAAAATTTTATACTTAAATACGGATAAATTTAATAGTGGATCGCTAGACTTTATTTGACGTAAACAGAATAGAGTTGTAACAATTATTCCGATGATAATTGTAGTAATAACAACTGGATGATCCCATCCTTTACTTCCTGCACTACTAAATCCGAATATAATACAACCAAAGCCAATCGTTGATAAAATGACACTTACGATATCTAATTTTGCTTTTGTTGTCTCAGCAACATTCATTAAATATTTTAGCGCGAGAATAATAACGATTAATACAAATGGAGCGAATCCAATAAATAACCATCTCCATGATACATATTCAATAATAAAGCCAGATAATGTTGGAGCGATGGCTGGCGCAAAAATTATGGCGAAACCGATGGTTCCCATAATACTTCCACGTTTTTCACTAGGGTATAAATATAAAATAACTGTCATCATTAGTGGCATAATAATTCCTGCTCCAACTGCTTGAATCATTCTTCCTGTTAACAAAATGCCAAAATTCATGGCGCATGCACAAAGAACAGTCCCAATAAACAAAGAGAGCATTGAGCTAATAAATAGCTGCCTAGTTGTAAATCGTTTCATTAAAAATGCAGTAATTGGCACGAGAACACCATTTATGAGCATAAATCCTGTCGATAGCCATTGCACTGTTGCAGCTGTAACATCAAATACTCCCATTAAATTACTCATCGCTACATTTAATAGCGTCTGATTTAATGTTGATAAAAAACAACCGGAAATGAGCACAATTAATATAATTTTTTTATTTCTTTCTGATATTTCCTTTTGCATTGGTAAACTCCTTCATTGTCGTCTTGATTTATCGACATTGTGTCGATAAAATTAATGGTAACAAAATAAATTTTCTTTGACCATGAACAGTTTTGTTGAAAATGTTCACTACTCGACATAGAAGGTATGCACTGTCGAGTAAGTAAAGAGAAAATCTATAAAGGAGTTTCAAAATGTCTACACCTAAAAAAGAAGATCCTCGTACAGTTCGTTCAAGAGAAATGTTTAAAAATTCTGTTTTTTCTCTCCTATGTGAGAATCCTAGTATTTCAAGTTTAACGGTTCAGAAAGTCGCAACAAAAGCAGGATTAAACCGAACAACCTTTTACTTACATTATCAAGATATTCAAGATTTACTAGACCAAATCACGAATGAGATTTCAAATGAACTTTCAAATAAAATAGCTGATTTAATACATGCAAAAGATTTATCAGAAAAACAAAAGCTAACACAATTACTTGATTATTTATATATCCATCGAAATTATTTATTTATATTATTTAAAATGAATCAATTTGAGGAGCAACTATTTTTATTTTTAAAAGAGTTAATAGAAACGAGAAGAGAGAATACGAAAAAGGATCTGCCTGATGATTATGTTGCGGTTGATATTAAAACAGCTTCATTGGTAGGTATTATCATGTGGTGGATAAGGAATGGACTTCACTTTAGTTCAGATTATATTGCAAATCAAATTTATTTCATGTACAGAGGGTAATGAGTTAAAAATATTTTATGTATCGACACATTGTATTATTAAGTGCGACACCTAAAGAAAAAAGCCCATATCGCTTCGTATAAAGTAGAAGTTATCACATCACTTACTTCATACAGAAAACTGCCCATGAAGGGTTTCAGGAAGAACTGTCGCACTTAGATTGACAAATTGTCTTTAAAATAAAAAATCGTATTGTATAATTTCATATGCCGCATGTATATAGTAAAATTTTTAAATGAAAGTACAATCATTGCACTGTGCATAAACAAGAATTTGGACTTAATTTTAGAAGAGATACAAGATAAGATATTAATAGAAAGCGATTTCAAACTCTAATTTTGCAAAGTTAGTATCTATACTTGCAATTCTATTTAAGAACAAGTATAGAAAGGGTGTATATCATATATGATATTAGATAATCGAAGTATAAGTATTTTACAGCAAATTATTCAAGCAGATAGCTATGTTTCTGTATCTCAATTAATGGAAGTCATACAAGTTTCAAAGCGAACAATTTATTATGATATGAAGAAAATAGAAGATTGGTTAGTTGCAGAGGATTTAAATTCATATGAATATATTCGCCCTTTAGGCTACTGTTTTGATAATGAAACGAAGCAAAGAGTGATAAAAAAGTTAAATGGATTTACAACAAGCCAATATGAATATTCTCCACATGAACGAAAAATATTGCTGGTTCTTTATATACTAACAATGGAGAAAAGGATTCTATTAGAAGACTTAATAGAACTTGTGCAAGTCAGTCGTAATACTGCTCTTGCTGACTTAAAAAAAATAAAAGCAGAGTTAGTGAAGTTTAAGCTCGCATTAAACTTTAATCGTAAACATGGCTACAATATTATAGGGAATGAACATGGAAAACGAAATATATTAATCTTAAATCTTTCACAAATAATTTCAAAGCATGGATGGGAATATTTAATATCGCATGTGAAATATATTACGAATGATAATAAAAATGTAAAAGGTAATAAAGATCACGAGGAACTTCTTATAATAAAAAATATTTTATCAAATTGTGAAGAGCTTTTAGGGGTTCAGTACACAGATGAGGTACTTGAAAGTTTAAGCGTTTACATGTATTTATTCCGCAATCGTATTGTAAATGGAAAATGTGTTGAGATGGAAGATGCTGAAAAGGATGTACTAAGAGAAACAAAACAATTTGAAGCAGCAAAATATATTGCAAAACAGTTTGAAAGAGTATTTTTCGTGGATTTTCCAATAGATGAAATTTATTATATTACGACGCATTTGTTAGGAGCAAAAGTAAATGCTCAACAAAAAGACTTTGAAAAAAGTGAGATTGATGGAATACATTCAATGGTCGGATATATGATAAAGGATTTTCAACATTATGCTTGTGTTATATTTCAAGATTTTGAAGGACTTGCTTCAGACCTATATCTGCATATGAAACCGGCATATTATCGTGTAAAGTACGGGATTGAAATAGAAAATCCATTACTTTATACAATCCAGCAAAATTATGAAGAAGTATATACTCTTACAAAAAAAGTAATTCATCATTTTGAAGAATATGTTGGGAAAATAGTTTCAGATGATGAAATGGCATATATTACTATGCACTTTGGTGCTTGGATGAGGAAAGAGGGAATCGTTCCCAGCCCAAGAAAAACCGCGCTACTTGTTTGTCCAAATGGTATTGGTACATCACGTATGTTGCAGTACCAATTAGAGCAAGTGTTTTCAAGTGTAGATATTTTAAAAGCCATTTCAAAGCGGGAATATGAATCAAATACATTTGATGTAGATTGTATTATTACTACAACTGAACTGGAGAAGGGGAAAATTCCTATCTTTATGGTAAATCCAATTTTGACCGATTCCGAAAAAGCATCGTTACTACGAAAAGTCAATGTAGCTTTATATGGCGAAAATCAAAATGATTCAGTTGATATGATGATGGGTATTATCCAAAAATACACAGACATTTTAGATGAAAAATCTTTAAAAAATGAATTGAGAGAGTTTATGAGTGGTCCGGTACATATTGATAAGGAGGAGAAATATAAGCCTATGTTAAACGAGCTATTAACTAGAGAATTTATAGAGCTTGAGAATCACGTTGAGACGTGGGAGGAAGCAATTCGTGTTGCGTCGGAACCTTTATTACAAAGTGGACATATTTCTGAAGAATATATTTCTGAAATGATTGCGAATGTAAAGAAGTTAGGCCCATATATTGTAATTGCACCTAAAATCGCTATACCTCATGCTCGTCCAGAAGCAGGTGTCAAAAAATTAGGGATGAGTTTATTACAACTAAAAGAGGGTGTGTTATTTTCAGAAAAACAAGAGCATGCTGTAAATTTAATTATTGTATTAGCAGCTATAGATAACGAGACACATTTGAAGGCATTGGCACAATTAAGTGAGATGTTATCTGAACCAACGAACATAGAAATGTTAATGCATTCAAATTCAAAAGATAAAATGCTAGAAATGATAGCTAAATATTCTAATTAAAGGGGAGATTGAAATGAAAAAAGTATTAGTTGTATGTGGAAATGGATTAGGAAGTAGTTTTATTATAGAAATGAATGTAAAGAAAATATTAACTGAACTTGGTATGCAAGCTGAAGTTTCTCATACGGATTTAGCATCAAGTAAATCAGAACAAGCAGATCTATATTTAGGTGCGAAAGATATCATTTGCAACCTTGAAGATGGTACTCGCACAGTTGCTGGATTAACAAACATTCTAGATTTAAATGAAATTAAAGAAGCATTACAAAAACACCTGATGTAGAAACGGTGAAAGGGGAGTAGTGCTATGTTTGATTTAATAATGAAAGATATTTTGGGACAGCCTGCAATATTAGTTGGATTGTTTGCTATGTGTGGTTTACTATTGCAAAAAAAGAATTTTGCAGATACAGTTTCAGGAACATTAAAAACAATTATGGGCTTCGTCGTTTTAGGAGGCGGAGCCACTATATTAATAGGGGCTTTAGATGTTTTTGGTAAAATATTTGATAAAGCATTTCATATTAAAGGGATTATTCCAAATAACGAAGCTGTTGTTGCGATAGCACAGCAAACTTTAGGAACAGAAACGGCATTAATTATGGTATTTGGGATGATTGCTAATTTACTAATTGCACGATTTACAAGATTTAAATATGTATTTTTAACTGGTCATCATACCTTATTCATGGCATGTTTAATTTCAGCTGTATTTTCAACTACAGGGATGAAAGGCGCTTCACTAGTTATTAGTGGGTCTATTATTTTAGGATTACTTATGGTCATTTTTCCAGCTCTACTTCAACCGTATGTTAAAAAAATTACGGGAATGGATGATATCGCAATTGGCCATTTCGGTTCAGTTGGGTATTTAGCAGCAGGATTTGTTGGTAGTAAATTTGGAAATAAGGAAAAATCTACAGAACAAATTAAAGTACCGAAGTCATTAGGGTTTTTACGTGACACATCAGTTTCTATGTCATTAACAATGGCTGTGTTATTCTTTATTGTTGCACCATTTGCTGGAAAAAACTTTATCGAAACAGAATTAAGTAACGGACAAAATTATCTCGTGTATTCATTCATGCAAGCAATTACATTCGCTGCGGGTGTATATATTATTCTAGCTGGTGTCCGTATGTTGATTGCAGAAATTGTCCCTGCATTTAAAGGGATAGCAGATAAACTTGTACCAAATGCCAAACCAGCATTAGATTGTCCAACAATCTTCCCATTCGCGCCAAATGCAGTTATTATTGGCTTTTTAACAAGTTTTATTGCTGGATTACTATCTATGTTTATTCTTCCGTTTATCGGATTAAGTGTAATAGTGCCAGGATTAATCCCTCATTTCTTCACAGGGGCAACAGCTGCTGTATTTGGAAATGCAACTGGAGGAAGACGAGGAGCAATACTTGGAGCTTTTGTAAATGGATTATTAATCTCATTCCTACCAGCTATATTACTACCTATATTAGGTGGATTAGGATTTGAAAATACAACATTCGGTGATTCCGACTTTGCTGTTGTTGGTATTTTAATTAGTGAAATTGCGAAATTGCTAGGGAATGTTTTCTAAATAATAGAGCATAAAAAGACTTGAATTCTAATTATGAATTCAAGTCTTTTTATTTAAATATTAAAGTGTAAGAAAGTGAGGGGATTTGAATAAAAGAAATAGGGATTGGTTTGAAAAAAATGTGTTATGATTGTTTGTAAAATCTTTTGATTTTCCTTGAGGATCAATATTGAAACAGAAAAGTATATTTTCAAAATAGGGTAAAATAAAAGGAGTCTATGCATGAATTTTCAAAATGAAAAAATATCATTACATTTAGAGGTTGTAAATTACCAATATGCAGATGCAAAAGACGAGTGTGATAGAAATTGGTTAAGAGTAAAAGCGAAACTATCAGAAGAAAATAAAGTTTTTGAAACGATGGATCCTTTTTTACAAACATACGATTTACAGTACATGATAAAATGGTTTGAATCTTTACCAAACCCTACATATAACGAACTAGATTTCATAGAACCAAATTTAGCGTTTGAATTTATGGGGGGAAAAGCAGGGGAGTTTAACATTGTTATTCGCTTATCGCTGGAACTTAACCCCACATGGTGTAAGGAAGAAGAATACGAATTTTCTATCGGTATAACTCAAGTGGATAGGGAGAATATTATTCGTTCTATTGAAGAGCAACAAAGAAAATTCCAAAAACGATAAAAAAAGACTTGATAACCTACTAGAGGGAATCAAGTCTTTTTATTACATACGATTATCATGCCAGAAGTTTACTGGGAAGTGTTCGTTCTCATGGTAGGCTTCTAATTCATATCCTCTTTCTTTCAGTCCTTTAATAATTCCAGGTACTGCTTTAACTGATTGTGGATGAATATCGTGCATAAGGATAACTTCTGTTGGATTTGTAGCACCAGCTAGAACATTTTCTACGATTTTAGCTGAAGCAGCGTCAACTGGCATTTTGTTGTATCTCCAGTCTAATGAATCAATTGTCCAGTCCCAAACTTTTAAACCATTTTCTACAACTTTGTTGCGAAGGGCTTCATTTAATCCTGGCATTGAGCCGTAAGCTGGACGAGTTAATACTGGTGATTTTCCTAGAACGCCAGCGATTAAGCCTTGGTCTTCTTTCATTTCATCAACGTAATGACCTTCTGTGTAAAGCTTCTTGTAGTTATGAGTCATACTGTGCATCCCAACGTAGTGGCCTTCAGTATTTTCACGTTTTACAAGATCAGGGAAAGCTTTCACGTTTGAACCAATTAGGAAAAATGTTGCTTTTGCATTTTCACTTTTTAACATATCTAAAAGCTCAGCTGTGTATTTTCCAGGACCATCGTCAAATGTTAAGTAAGCGACTTTTCTAACTTGCCCGTTATAGTGCTTTGGAGCTTCTTTCGGAGCAAGGGACGTTTGAATTTCACTTACAAGTTGAACAGATTTCGCTTCATCCTCTGTACTTGCTAGAGCGATATGTGTTGATCCGTAAGCAGCTTCGTATGTAAATAATACCCCAGCGCAAATCAACAGAGCCCTTTTCACTAAAGTTGTCATCCGAATTCCATTGTGCATAATTTTCCTACTCTCTATAAAAGTTCTACTCTACTATATTAGCAATTTTAGAGGGGGAAATGCAAAAAAACTTTTTTACAAGCGCAAAAAAGTTTGTTAAAAAGTATGTAAGATTTCACTGTTTTGCAGGTTTGAAAAAATGAAACAAGAATTAAATGAATGGAACTGCATGTAAAATGGTTCATTCACGTTTTTTGTTTTAGAAAGGGAGGATAAGTATGAAAAAATTAGCTTGTTTACATGCTCATCATTCAAATATTGAATACATTGACCGAGCGTTGCAATCTTTTGGAATCGAAATACTCCATTTTGTAGATCCCATCTTATCACGCATATTAAAAAAAGATTGCGATTTTAAAAAAGAACAAGCACGAAATAATTTAAAAGATATTATAAAGTATATAGCTGAAAGTGATGTAGATACACTTTTAATAACTTGTACAGATTATATCACGTTATTAGATGAGAATTTCAAAATAGACATACCTATATTGAAAATTGATGAGCCATTCTTTGAAATGATTTGTCAGGTTGAAGAGCCACAGACAATACTATTTACAAATAACCGTACTGTTTCAGGAACGATGGAACGTTTAAGACTATACGCTCAGCAGAATAATAAATCCATACAAGTAAAAGTAGAAGTGATAGAAGGGATATTTGAGTTAATTATGCAAGGGCGTAAAGAAGAGCATGATGCTAAATTAGAAAAGTATTTATATGAAATTATGAAAGATAGAAACGAAATGCTTTCAGTTGCACAATTATCTATGGTAGACGCTACTACAAGGATAGAAAATATAATAGGAAAGAACATAATAAATCCGTTGAATGCGCTTGTGGAGTATTGTATACAGAGTGTGAATGAACAACCGTGTGAAAAATAAGGAAGAGGATGTTTGTTGTTTTAAAGAAAATCAATAAAAATTTCACATACCGTATTTAAAAAATAAATATAGGAAAACCAAAAAATAATGTAGAATATATTGTACAAACATATGTGAAGGCAACAAAATATATAAAAGAGGTGGACATATGTTACTTGAAGAAGTAATGCAGCAACTAGAAGAATATGGAACAGAACAAAACCGTAAAATCTTTAAAAATCATGGGGCAAAAGAGCCGTTATTTGGAGTTAGTTTTGCAAATTTAAAATTGTTGAAAAAGAAGATAAAAAAGGATCATGATTTAGCAATCTCATTATGGGAAACGAAAAATATGGATGCAATGACTTTAGCAACGATGATTTTAGATCCGAAGAAACTAACATCAGAACAACTAAATAGATGGATTCAGGATGTTGATTATTATTGTTTAATGGACGTTCTTATGACGGCTATATGTACGTCGCCAATCGCGATAGAAAGAATGGAAGAATGGACGAAGTCTGATGATGAATGGATTGGAAGAGCTGGTTGGTCATTATTAGCGAATATCGCAATGAAAAATAAAGCGTTAGACGATGACTTTTTCTTACCGTATTTAGAAGAGATTAAAGTTCAGATACATAATGGGAAAAATCGAAAAAGAGAAGCGATGAATAGGGCTTTAATTGCGATAGGGGTTCGAAATGAATCTTTAGAGCAACAAGCAATTGAAATTTCACGTGAAATTGGAAAAGTGGAAGTTGATCACGGTGAAACGTCATGCAAAACACCAAATGCAGAATCATATATTAAAAAGACACGAGAAAGAGCTGAAAAGAAGAAAGTAAAATAAGAGAAGGAGAAAGGCTATGAGACCACTTGAAGCGGCACAAAGCATAATTACATCACAATTTTCGAATTGTGATGTTGCTTTACTAGGGGGAAGTGTGGCTAGAGGAGAGGCTACGAAAACATCTGACCTTGATATAGTAATATTCGACCAAAGTTTGTCATCTTGTTATAGAGAATCCTTCTATAGTAATGGCTGGCCTGTTGAAGTATTCGTACATAATTTTGAAACGTATAAAACCTTTTTTAAAAGTGATTGTGAGCGCGGGAGACCTTCATTACCTCAATTAGTTTCGGAAGGAATTGTGCTAAAAGGAAAAGATGAAATTGTAGAGACACTTAAAAGAGAAGCGAATGATTTATTAAATAAAGGACCAAAAAAATGGTCAGAAGAAACGATGAAGCAGAAACGCTATTTTATTACGGATACCTTGGATGATTTCATTGGTGCAACAAAGAGAGAAGAAGAATTGTTCATCGCCAATTTATTAGCTGATTTAGTACATGAATATGTTTTAAGGGTAAATGGTCAATGGCTTGGAAATTCAAAATGGTTTATTAGAGTGTTAAGAAGGTATGACGAGCAATATGCAGAACATTTTGTAGCGGCTTTTGATCATTTTTATAAAACAGAGGAGAAAAATGAATTAATTACTTTTGTAGAAAACACGCTAGATCAATACGGAGGAAGAATGTTCGAAGGATTTTCTATAGGGAAATGAAAAGGGGATAGCAAAGTGAATGTACCATTCGTTCAATTAAGAGAACTGACAATAGATGATGTAGAAGATCGATATCAATGGTCATTAGATACAGAAGTAACAAAGCATTTAGTTGTACCAGATCAATATCCACCGTTCACTCGTGAAGATACGGGAAGGTGGATTGAAGCATGCATAAGTCGAGGGAATGGTTATGAACAACGAGCTATCGTTACAAAGGAAGGTAAACACATTGGATGGATAGACCTAAAAAACTTTGATCAAACAAATAAAAATGCTGAACTAGGGATTGCCATTGGAAATAAAGAATATTGGGGTAAAGGATATGGAATGGCAGCACTATACAGTATGTTACAAATTGGCTTTTCTGTATTCGAATTAGAAAAAATATGGCTACGAGTAGACGAAGATAATTTACAAGCTAGAAAGAGTTATGAAAAAGCAGGATTTGTTTGTGAAGGAATAATGAGAAATGATCGGTTACGTAAAGGGAAGTTCATTCATCGTTATCGCTATAGTATGTTAAGAGAAGAACACCAAGCTTTAAATAGTAGTTTATAAAAATATTATGTTAACTTAAAGGGGCAGGATGAATATGATTCGATTACTTACGAAAGAAGATGCGGAAAAATATTGGGACTTACGTTTACAAGCTTTACAAGTAAATCCAGAGGCATTTGTAACAACTTATGAAGAGGCGATTCGCCAGGAAAATCCTATTAAGCGAGTGGAAAGTAATTTAACAGCTACTACTAGTTGTACATTTGGTGCATTTAATGAAGAAAATCATTTAGTTGGAGTTGTCACTTTACTAACAGAAGAGAGAGAGGCGTATAAACATAAAGGTCATATCGTTGCGATGTATGTAGATGCACAAAACAGGCGGAACGGATTGGCACGTGAGTTAATAACAAATGCCATTCAAAGAGCGCGAGATATAAAACTAGAGCAATTGACATTAGGTGTTGTATCTATAAACGAACCAGCAAAAAAATTGTATGAATCAATGGGATTTAAAACGTATGGAATTGAAAAAAGAGCTATAAAGGTGAATGGTGTGTATAGTGATGATGAAAATATGGTGTTGTTTCTTTAAAGGAAGGATATTATCATGAAAGATCTCCATTTAGAAAAAGATATGAACCCCAACGTGGCAATTTTGTGTGCAACGGTTACTGATACATTTAAACGATTGCAAAGGTTAGTCGAAGGTATTGAAAAGAACGAACTATCCTATAAAGGGTCTGAAAATAACATTGGACAGCTACTACAGCATTTAGCAGTAGTCGATTTACACTGGGTGTACCGTTTAAAAGGAGAGGGAGTTCCGCCTGCACTTGAAAATAAATATGGACCAATGTTGAATGAAATGGGAGAATTGCCTAGTTTAAGAAAGTACAAATTACAAGAATTAATGCAAGATTATGAAGCTGTGCAACATATGTTTTATGAGGAATGTATGAAACTAACAGAAAATGATTTAACACGAGAAGTTTTTTATGAAAAGGGAGAAAATGCGACTATAAGGTGGGGAATATGGCATATAGCCGATCATAATCGGTACCATCAAGCTCATATTAGTCGATTACGAAAGTTATATAGAAGTAGACCGCATGTATGATTAAATTTTTGAATATTAATTATATTCATTTTGTTATATAGTAGAAAAAGAAACTATATAAGGGGTTTTATAATGAAAGCTATTGCAGTAGGGATATTGGCATCGTTTTTCTTTGCCTTTACCTTTGTGTTAAACCGGTCGATGGACTTAGGGGGCGGGAGTTGGATTTGGAGTGCATCACTACGGTATTACTTTATGGTTCCAATGCTACTACTTATTGTTCTGTATAGAGGGAATTTAAAACAACTCTTGCAATATATGAAAAACAATCCGAAAGAGTGGTTGTTATGGAGTATTGTAGGGTTTGGTCTCTTTTATGCACCACTTAGTTTCGCGGGTGCGTTTGGACCGGGGTGGCTCGTTGCTTCAACTTGGCAAATTACGATAGTCGCAGGAATTTTGTTAACACCATTTTTTGCGGTAGACCCATTACATAAAAAACTTCCAATGAAAGAATTAGTAATGTCAGGCATTATTTTATTCGGTGTTGTTCTTATGCAAGTAGAACACGCTTCTTCTTTAGGGATTCGTGAAACCATTTTATGTGTGGTTCCTGTACTCATTGCTGCGTTTGCATATCCACTTGGAAATAGAAAAATGATGCAAGTATGTAAGGGCGAATTAGATGTCTTCCAACGAGTTCTCGGTATGACATTAGCAAGTTTACCATTTTGGTTTTTACTATCTGGTTATGAAGTATCAACAGGCGGACTACCGTCAAGTAGTCAAGTTTTCCAATGTTTTATTGTAGCAGTTAGTTCAGGGTTAATCGCAACGGTATTATTCTTCTTTGCGACAGATCTTGTAAAAGATGATCCGCAAAAATTAGCAACAGTCGAGGCGACACAGTCTGGTGAAGTTTTATTTGCGTTAGTAGGAGAGCTGCTCTGGTTATCGGCTCCAATTCCGTCTTCTTTATCGTGGGTTGGAATGAGTCTTGTAATTGTCGGAATGATACTTCATAGTTATGTAGCTGTAGTTGTGAAAAAAGAAGAAAAAATAACGGCGTAATGAGATTAGCTCTTTTTCAATAAAGAGCTAATCTTTTTTCATGAGAAAGGATGGAGATAGGATGTTACAACGTGTTGAGTATTTAGAAATAGATCCCATTAAAAAAGTATTAAAGCATGCGACCGGTCCGAGTGAAGCAAGCTTATTTAAAGCAGTTTCAATGTATAAAAATGATCAGGCAGTGCTATATAAATATGGGAATAAGGGTTGCATAGGTATAGCGCTAATTCATACAAATAGAGCGAGAATGTGTCACATAGCTGTTGATGAAAAATATCGCAATCAAGGAATTGCACTTCAAATGATTAAAGAAATAATTAGGGAATATGGGTTAACATATATTGAGGCTGAGACAGATACAGAGGCAGTCGGATTTTACAAGAAATGTAACTTTAAGATTGAAAGTTTGGGTGAAAAATACCCGGGGATAGAAAGGTTTAATTGTTATTTAGAGAATGAATAAAATAAATAGCTCATCATTTGTGATGGGCTATTTCATATTAGTATAAATTAAGATTGCTAGATTGAAAGTTTTTGATTGTGTTTACCTTTCTATATTTATTTTAAATTAATATACAATAATTTAACTGTTTCCGATATGATAAAAACGACATATAGTAATTGGAATGATTAAGTTAAAAATTAAGAAAAATATGATAATATATGTATGTATTAGTTTAAAGCAAAATGGGGGAACAATCGTGAAAATGAATGACATAGTGGCGAATACACAATTTCCAAATACAATCGAAACAATTACAAATGATTTAAAAGCATTAGGGATAGAAAAGGGAATGACAGTTATTGTACATTCTTCATTAAGTTCAATCGGTTGGATATCAGGCGGTGCAGTTGCCGTAGTAGAAGCGTTAATGAAAGTTGTTACAGAAGAAGGAACGATAATTATGCCGACGCAATCTTCGGATTTATCCGATCCAAAACATTGGTCAAGACCACCTGTACCAGAAGAATGGTGGCAAATTATTCGGGATAACGTCCCAGCATTTGATCCACGTATAACACCAACAAGGGCAATGGGAGAAGTAGTTGAATGTTTTCGTACATATCCGAATGTATTGCGCAGTAATCATCCACTCAGTAGTTTTGCAGCATGGGGGCAACACGCAGAAGAAATTACAGCGAATCATTCACTTTCCATAAGTTTTGGTGAAGAATCGCCATTACGAAAAATATACGATTTAGATGGATACATATTATTACTTGGTGTTGGTTATGACTCTAATACGTCTATACATTTATCTGAGGTACGTACAGGTGCACGCGAGTTAATAAAGGTAGGAGCACCTATTATAGAAGAAGGTGTAAGAGTATGGAAAGAATTCGTTGAAATGGATTACGATTCTGATACGTTTGTAGAAATCGGAGTTGAATATGAGCTTAAAGGAACAGTTACGCGTGGGAAGATAGGGAATGCGACGTGCCGTTTTATGAGGCAGCGTGATGCAGTTGACTTTGGAACAGAGTGGTTTCGTGCGAAAAATCAGTAAGGGATGGTTATTATGCAAGGGAAAAAAGTATTAATTACGAGCGGCGGCTGCCTAGAAAAATGGGATCAAGTACGTGGGCATACAAATTTAGCAAAAGGTACGATTGGAAGAATTATTGCAGAAGAGCTAATGAAAAAAGGAGCAAATGTTATATATTTGCATGGCTATTTTGCTGAGAAGCCAATGGATGTAAATAACCAATTAGAATTGCACCCATTTGAGGGGATTATTGATTTACAAGATAAGATGAAAAGTATTATTACACATGAAAAAGTAGATGCAGTTATTATGGCTGCTGCTGGCTCAGATTGGGTTGTCGAAAAGATTTGTGATCAAGATGGAAATGTTCTTAATATGAACGGAAAGATTTCAAGTGATATCGCTCCAATTATTCATTTTCAAAAAGCGCCAAAAGTATTAAAACAAATAAAGAGTTGGGATCCAGAAACGATACTCGTTGGCTTTAAATTGGAAAGTGACGTAAATGAAGCAGAACTTATTGAAAGAGCAAGTAAAAGAATGGAAGATGCAAAAGCAAGTGTAATGGTAGCAAACTCACCGCATTCTTTATATTCTCGCGGTGCTGTGCATCACGTTATTGGACAAGACGGTAATGTGAAGTTATGTAATGGGAAAGATGAAACTGCAAAAGAAATTGTCAATATGTTAGAGCATTTATGTAATCGTATCACTGCGATGTAAATTTAAGCTTTTAGAAAGAGATGCAGTCGCATAGTATGTAATGGAGTTAATATTAAATTAGTGGGGGAACTTAGCCCTCACTGATTATTAAATTGAATCAATGGAATAAATAGGCCATTAGCTGCTCTTAAATGTGTAATACATGATATATGCATAATGAACATTTTGTGAGGAGTGGATTGTATGGAACATTTATTAAAGCAAGCTATTAAACTTAGAAATGAAAAGAAATATGCGCAGTCTAGAGAGATACTTATAGGATTAACAAACTTTACGAGGGATGCAGAAGTACTGTATCAATGCGCCTGGATACATGATGTAATGGGTCTTGAAACGGAGGCGGTTCCGTATTATGAACAGGCAATTGCGAACGGACTTGATGGTGAATCCCTTTGCGGTGCGTATATCGGTCTTGGCAGTACGTATCGTTGTATAGGGGAATATGATAAAGCGATTACTGTATTAGAAGCAGGAATAAAGAAGTTCCCGGAAAATGACGTGATGAAAGTGTTTTTATCATTAGCAAAATATAACGTAAACGAACATGAAGAAGCGATGAAATTACTGTTAGAGACAGTTGTGAAAGTAGATGAGATAAAAGAATTTGAACGTGCTATTTCATTTTATAAAGACCATTTAAATGAGGTTTTTGAATAGAGGAGAGAAGTAATGAATCCATCAATTTCACGAAGGAAAAAAGGCATTTGGATTGGACTCGTATCTTTAATTATGTTATCAAACTATCTATTGTATGCCCTTCCAATAGTGCCAGCTGCCCCGAAAGAAGTAGTCCTCGGTTCATTATTAGATTTTATGTTTGTAATTCCAGTCATCACATATTTCTTTATTATACGGAAAAGATATTCGTTAACGTATATGTTTCCTGTAGTTATAGCTGGATATGTATTCGCAAGATTTATAATTCCTAGTGATTATTTACAAGCTTTTTCATTTGTTTCGTATGTAATAGTTGCTGGAGAAATTGTGTTCGTATGTTTTGAACTGTTTCTTATATATAAAATTATAAGAGTACTTCCTAAAATAATAAAACGATATAAAGAATATAGAAGTGAGTATTCTTCATTTTCTTATGCGATTGATGCAGCATTTGATGCTAATATGAAGAGAAGTAAGACAGTAAATATCATTCTAACAGAGTGTAAATTACTCTATTATGCTTTTTTATCGTGGCGTGAAAAAGTATTAGAAAGTGAATCCACATACTCATATCATAAAAAGACCGGTGCAATAGGTGTTTATATCATGATTATTCATGCAACATTAATTGAAAGTATCGGTTTTCATTATTTACTTCATCAATGGAATCCAGTAATAGCTTGGGTTTTACTCATCTTAAACATATATGCGATGTTTTATTTTTTAGCTGAAATACAAGCGATGCGTAAAAATCCAATTATCGTTGCGGAAGAAAAAATGATTATTCAAATTGGATTAGGAAAGAAAATCGTTATATCATTTACACAAATTGATAACATTGCGTTTTATAAAGGCGAACCTTTAAAGAAAGAAGAAGAGAAAGAGGTTCTTGACGCAACTGTTATGGAATTTATAAAGGAACCTGCAACTTTTGAAATAACGTTAAAAGAGCCAATTAAAGCGCAGTTGTTATATGGATTTTCTAAAACAGTAAGTCGTATTCACTTAAATGTAGACGATGAATGGAAATTTTATGATGTAGTTAAGGGAAAGTTAAAACATGAGTAAAGCTCCTAAATATCATCGTGCGTTTGGTGTATATGGAGTTTGTATTGAAAAAAATAAAAGACCATATATGAATTGTGGTTAATAAAATAGTAGTAGTTCATTAACTCCTTCCATTATAGAAGGAGTTTTTATGATGCGGAATACGGTATACTTTCTTAATCAGGAGCGTAAAGGATATAATTAAAAACGGACTATATGATAAAAGGGGTAACTAAAAAATGAATTGTTTACGTACATCAAGGATTGAAATTATAGAAAGAAAAATACGTTATGATTCTACAACTGTAGATCACGTTTGTTTATTAGTAGAAGCACAACCGAAGAGAATCGTACTATTTCATGAGGTACAGTACCCTTTTACTATGACAGCAAACGAAATAAAATTAACTATTCCTAAAGGTAGTTATACAACCGCATATTATTGGGAAGATCGTCCGTATAACCTATACATATGGAGAGATGATGCTGGGCATTATTTAGGGTCATATTTTAATATCATAAAAAACACACATGTAGGAAATGAGTTAGTAACATTTGAAGATTTAATCATTGATATTATGGTTCTTCCTAATGGTGAGTATTTCATATTAGATGAAGTCGAATTACCTGAGTCATTAGATCAATTTGAAAATGGTTATGTGAAAGAAGCTCTTAACGTATTAACGGATACAATTCATGTCTTTTTACCTCAAATGATTTTAGAAACGGAGACTATATTTAAACAGAAAGAGATTTTTTCTACATGAAAAATAAAAAAACTCGCAGCTTACTAGCTTGCGGGTTTTCATCGTAAACTATTAGAAAATATGATAAAATTAAGAGGTAACTTATGGTACGGTTGGTTGTTCAATTATCACTTCTCCGAGTAGGAGGGGGGTGATAATAAGTGAGTGAAATTGCGTTGTTATTGCAAGGTGGACTGTTTCTCATTGCATTGTTAACGTTTATTGTCGTCTTAATTGACAAGCTCAAAAAATAACAACCCACCTATGCCTATAGAATGTGGGTTGTTGTGTTTGTACGAAACAAATAGGATAAATGAACAATCCAATCTGCTAAGTTACGTG
This sequence comes from Bacillus sp. FSL R12-0074, assembly GCF_038005725.1. NCBI lineage: Bacteria > Bacillati > Bacillota > Bacilli > Caryophanales > Bacillaceae > Bacillus > Bacillus sp. FSL R12-0074. Next base: position 2,860,913 of record NZ_JBBOTR010000001.1, on the reverse strand, counting down.
GACTAGTGTGTAGCCGCACACTAGTCTTTTTTATTTATATACAGGTTTTAATTGTTTTATGTGATTGTATTGTTCTTTTCACACTCATTATAACACAGTGTCTTTTCATGAAGAAAGGAGACCGTATGTTCCTATATGGATTAAATAGAACGTGTAGTTTCTTTAAATAGCCCATCCATATACTGTTTTAAACTTTCCACAAAAAATCCTTTTTTGTCTACATTATTTACGCCGACAATTGGTGATGGAAGATTGTATCTTTTTTCTGATAAATGAACAACAACATCAAAAATATCAAATAGGCGAATGAAGCAGAATAGCCCGTCTTTATCACTAAGTAAAATAAAGTAATGGTTTTCGCTCGTTGTATTTAATGTATTCCATAAAGAGCTTTTGCTTAAGTCACGAACGATACTCTTTTCCTTTAATTCCATGAAATCGGCATTTAATAGAATGGTAGAAATATCAATCGCATCTGGATCGTCAAAGTAGCCATCAATTGTTTGTACAGCAAAAGTATAAGCCATTTTTAATACACTCATTTTATATTTACGGTTATCTAAAAGCAATTCACGTTGAATAGAACTAGCTACTTTTGTTACGCGCTCTTCTTTCCAAATTTCATTATGTAATGAAATATCGTGCTTTTTACATAGTTTCATAATTAATGCATTGGAATAAAGTATCTCATCACTTACTTCGACTACATCTGTCTCAGCGGCTGCTAGCTCCTCACCATGTTCATTCGTATAGAGAGGGGAATCGATTTGTTTTTTCATTTGCTCAATCTTATATTGACTTAATTTATGTCTAATTAAAGGACGATCAATATTTGTTGTCATATGTTCATGACATGAATCACAAATTGAATTTATGAAATAATATCCACATAATATCTCTGGAATGACATATTGTTCACTAAGTTCTTTCGTATCTTTTCTGCAAATGATGCATTGTGTCATATTTATCACCTTTACCTGCAAATTTGTCTGTAATCTCATTGTAGTGTATTTAATGGGATTTTGGAATATTGTAAAGGAAAATATTATGTGAAATCTAAGTTTAATTTGGTACAATGAAGAGAAGTGCTAGTTTAAAGGAGGACGTTTTTTTGAAATCGAAAGTGCACTTTTGGACATTAGAAGTGCTGATGGTTGTAGGAATTATATTTATTTGCACAAAAATATCGTTTCTATTTCAACCGATTGGTATCTTCATATCAACATTATTTTTCCCAATTTTAATCGCGTTATTTTTATACTTCATATTTAACCCATTGTTAGTCTTTTTGGAGAATAAAAAAGTACCTAGAGGTTTAGCGATTTTACTACTGTATCTTTTTATCATCACATTAACTGGAGTTGCTATTGGAGTAGTTGTTCCAACCATCTCACAACAGCTAATGGATTTAGTGAAAAATATGCCGACTTATATAAAAGAGGGAAAAGTATACATACAAGATCTATCTCATCATAGGTTATTTGAATGGTTATCTACACAAAACTACGTTTCCATTGAAACAATTGAGAAAAATGCGATTGAATACTTAAAGGGTATACCAAACACAATTACGTCGAGTGCAACGGCTTTATTTGGTATTATCACGAACGTGGCGTTAGTTATCTTTACAGTACCGTTCATTTTATTTTATATGTTTAAAGATGGACATGCATTTCCAGGAAAAGCTGTTAGTGTATTACCAGAGTCTTACCGTGAAGAAGGACTTCGTATCATAAAGGAAACGAACGAAACATTATCTGCATATATTCAAGGTCAAGCGCTCGTTTGTATGTTTATTGGTGCCTTTACATTTACTGGTTATTTAATCATCGGTTTACCGTATGCTTTCGTTTTAGGAATTATCGCAGCATTTACAAATATAATTCCGAACTTAGGTCCATTTATCGGAGCAGCACCAGCTGTCATTATAGGTCTGTTCGTATCTCCGATGCAAGCTCTGTACGTAATTATTATAGTAACAATCGTACAACAGTTTGAAAGTAACATCATTTCACCGCGTATTATGAGTTCAAAATTAAATATCCATCCGTTGACAATTATCATCCTTATTTTAGGAGTAGGTAATTTCGCGGGAATTATCGGAATGATTTTAGCAGTACCAGCTTATGCGGTAACAAAAACAGTTGTTTCGAACTTAGTGAGATTGTTTAAGACGAAACGAAGTAAACGGAAATAGAATATGTTGAGAAAGATACACCGCTTAATAAAAAGGGGTGTATCTTTTATTTTTTAGTGTATGAAATACATATTATTATTAGTATATATTTTTACACATCAAATCAGGCGGTGAATTTTTGTTAAATGAACTACGTGGAATCCCTCTGAACTATCCAAATCATTTCTTTACACCGCGTTATTAACATCATAATCGACTCCTTTCATTTCTAATATAAGTTCAAACAATTATAGGTGAGTGTAGTACTTGCTTCTACGATCACGAATTTCATCTATAATCTTTTTATACTGTTCCTCTTGTTTTACTTCATTTGCAGATATAGTTTCTTTTTGAATCGTAATGGTTAAAAAGAAAAGGTGAAACCTCATACATGAATTCCTCCTTTCGAATAGGAATTACAGGTGACTACAATAATGACTTTGTCGTTCTTTTACGTTGTACATAGCCTGCTCAATTTGTCGGTCATGAAGCATATCAGACTCAGACAGTTTATTTTTTTGAATGGTAATCGTTAAAAATAATACTCTGAATTTCATTGGATTTTTCCCCCTTTATAATGTATTTAGTAAAGACGATTGTAATAAGAGGACTGGCGCTCTTTCACATCATCCATAATATTTTTAATTTGTTGTTCACGAGAAATTTCATCTCTTGAAAGTTTACGCTTTTGAATGGTAATCGTTAAAAAGAAAGCTTTAAATTTCATTAGGATATTCCCCCTTTATAATGTATTTAGTAAAGACGATTGTAATAAGAGGACTGGCGCTCTTTCACATCATCCATAATGTTTTTAATTTGTTGTTCATGAGAAATTTCATCTTTTGAAAGTTTGCGTTTTTGAATGGTAATCGTTAAAAAGAAAGCCTTAAATTTCATTAGGATATTGCCCCTTTACAATGTATTTAGTAAAGACGATTGTAATAAGAGGACTGGCGCTCTTTCACATCATCCATAATGTTTTTAATTTGTTGTTCACGACAAATTTCATCTCTTGAAAGTTTACGTTTTTGAATGGTAATCGTTAAAAAGAAAGCCTTAAATTTCATTAGGATATTGCCCCTTTAAAAAATATTTTTAATACATTTGTGTATAATACGAACTTTTAATGTCCGTTATTTTATCCATAGTTTGTTTTAATTGTTGTTTACGAAAGATTTCAGCTTCAGATAACGTTTTTTTCTGAAGTGCTGTCGTAAAAAAGAAAATATGAAAAGTCATAGACGAATTCCTCCTTTCGAAAAGGAATTACAGGTGATCGCAATAAAGCACTTGGCGCTCCTTAACATCATTCATAGCTTTTGTAATTTGCTCATTATGAAGAATTTCAGCTTTGGAAAGTGTATTTCTTTGAATCGTAATACTTAAAAACAATACGCTAATAGTCATCGAATGTTGCTCCTTTCTTTAAAAAATAATGTATGAGACTAAAAAATCGCACAAAAAAGCCACAGGAAGATATCGTTTTCCTATGGCTGGGCGTGAAAAAGCCACAGGAAAGTATACGACCTCCTGTGGCGAATTTATGAATTAAAAGAAATAAAGTACGATTTTTAATTCTCCATTAGGGTGGTCGAATTCATATTTAATTGTCCGAAAAACTCAGATGCAGTTAACGATAAAGTTAAAGCATGTAATTGTAATTTCATCATTTCCTTCGACCTCCTTTTAGAATATTTTTCTTACGTTAGTAATTATATACAATTAATGGATAATTGTAAACATAAAAATTGAAAATTTTTAATTTTGATTAAAATGCGTATATTTAAAAGGGCTTTTTAAAGGATACATTGTATAGATTGGATAATAAACAGAACTTGGTGGTGTCTAATGAACTATATGAATAGAATAGCAGGTATTATGCTAACGATTTTATTAGTTGTTACTGCTTGTTCTAATGGGGAGCAAATAAAAGAAATATCACATATTGAACCTGGGGCTTTTAAAAAATATACGGGGACATACGTTGGAAATAATTCCGACGTTATTGCGATTGTTACAAACTTACCTGGTGGTGAAACAGTTCAAAGTTTAAATTTAGAAAATGAAAATATTAAAGTGGAATATGGTGCAAAAGAGAATGGAAATCTTACAGAAGAAATGATTGAGACGTATTGGTTTGATGGGAAGGATACGATGAAGAAGAATTTACTCTTTAATGCTATTTATCTTGCAGTTTTAGTACCGAATGCGAAAGGGTATGAGTTTCAGATTAAAAATCAAAGTTTTACATTAAAAAGAGAAGAACTTTTACCCATACTGTATAAAGAATTTAATGATTTGCCAAAGGATGATCTTATATGGAATAAGGGAATCGTAATGAATTTCTTTTACGGTAATCAAGAAAAAATAGAAAAGCTAGTTAATAATAAAGATTTTCGAAAGCAATTTTTTAATGAACATCCTGTGCGGGAATCTAAGTGATATGGAGGAAGATGTGGTTATTTAACGATTGAAAATACGGACATTTTTTAAAGGGAGTCATTCAGTATCGAATGATTCTTTTTTTGATGAAAATTATGGAAAAAAATATAACGTTGTGCTATGGTTGGTTACATAAGTAATGAACCTATGAACCTAAGGTGGTGAAATCGTGAAACCTACTCTAGAACAAAATAAGTTAATATACATACAAATTGCAGAAACAATTGAATCTGATATTTTAAAAGACATATTACTTGAAGAAGAACAAGTTCCGTCGACAAATCAATTTGCGAAGATGTTACAAATTAATCCGGCTACAGCTGCAAAAGGAGTAAATCTACTAGTAGATGAGGGGATTTTATATAAAAAGAGAGGGATCGGGATGTTTGTTACAAAGGGAGCAAAAGAAGTCGTACTAAAAAAAAGACAGCATGTTTTTATGACTGAGTATTTACCTAAAGTGTGGGAAGAAGCAAAAGTACTAGAAATATCAAAAGACGAATTGATGGACATGATACACAAAATTACGAAGGAGGGGAAAGAGGGATGATTGCACTTGAAACGAAAAACTTGTCTAAAAAATATAAAAAGAAATTAGCTGTTAACGAAGTAACTATTTCATTGGAAGAGCATAAAATATATGGTTTGCTTGGAAGAAACGGAGCGGGGAAAACAACTTTATTAAACATACTCGCAGGTCAGATTATTTCAAGTAGTGGAAGCGTATCTGTATTTGGTGAAAATGTTTTTGAAAATAGTAAAGCGATGCAAAATATTTGTTTCGTAAAGGTGAAAGAAAACATTAATTTAAGTAGTAAGGTAAAAGATGTTTTTTATTTGTGTAACATGTTTTATGAAAATTGGGATCAAGAATATGCTGAGGAACTTATTAAAAAATTTCAATTGAATGCAAAAGAAAAATATTATGATTTATCCCATGGTATGCAAACAATTGTTGGTATTATTAAAGGTTTAGCTAGTAGAGCACCAATTACTATTTTTGATGAGCCGACTACCGGTTTAGATGCAGCACATCGAGAGTTGTTTTACGAATTACTATTGGAAGATTATAGTGAATATCCACGAACAATCATCTTATCAACACATTTAGTTGAGGAAGTGTCCCATGTTATAGAAAATGTAATCATATTAAAAGAAGGATCATTAGCTGTTCAATCCTCTGTGGAAGATTTTTTAGAAAAAGGACACATAATATCAGGACATAAAGATAAAGTGACAAATTTTTTAATGGGGAAAAATGTTGTAAAGCAAGAGTTGTATGGGAATAAAGAGATTTCTGTGATATGGGAAGATCTTTCTGCTAGAGATTATGAGCTGTTAGAAACTGAAGGGTTAGAAATAGACAGAGTAACACTGCAAAAACTATTTATTTATCTAACAGATAATGAGGTGAAATGAAAATGCTTTTAAAACAATTAAAGTTACATATGAAATTTCATTATAAGGCTGTTCTTATCTTTTGGTGTGTGGCATTACTTATAAAATGGACAACAACTGCAACTGATATAAAGGGACTAAAGGTAGCATTTTTACATGATATCTTCAATAATTCATCTATTGCAATTGCAATATTTATTGTGGCAAGTGTTTTTCTTGTTCAAGATGACATATTTCGTACAGTTGTCTCATTTGGCGTTACTAGATTACAATTCTTTATTGGTTCAGTATGTTTTATCATATTACAATCAGTAATTTTTTCATTTCTTCAGGTTTTGCTTTTACAAGGTACATTTTATGAAACGAAACATATAAATTTAGGAGCAGATACAATCGAACAATTCTTTGCACAGTTCGTGTTCTATCTTTTATTAGCTAGCCTATTTCAATTAACAACTATTTTTCAGAAAAGATTTAATTGGATAGGCTTTGCTTTTAGTGTGATTTTTTTCTTGGGGTTGACGAGTACAATTTATGGTAAGGTAGGTTTGAAAGAATTGGTATTTATTGATAGTAAATCGTTAATTGATATACCTAATTTTATATCAATTTCGATAGTGCTTATTTTAATATACTTTATAATTGGCGCTCTATTTATTCGTAAAGTTTCTTTTGAGGATACGATTTAAGCACAATTACTTGAAGAGAGAAGGAAGACTGTATGGGAGATACTTCTTCACTAATAACCGTCTTTTTATGCGTAGCACTGCTGATTTTTTGGCGACGATATCGTTCTATGTATAAGCCGATAAAGGGAAAGGGAAAACGTATTTTGTGGCCATTACTATTTTTAACACCAGGTATTATATTGTTTTTTGGTCCAGTACACCCAGCTATATTACAAGTGACTATAGCGGTATTCATTGGGGCTCTTTTCGCCGCACCACTTATATTTCTTACAAATTATGAGCGAAGAGAAGACGGAAACATTTATACGAAAAAAAGTGCAGCCTTTTTAATTACCTTTATCGGAATTGTTATTTTAAGATATGGTTCAAGACAATATATTGTTGATTTAGATCAACAAACAATTGGTTTATTATTTTACGTCGTTGCAGTATCATATATTATTCCGTGGAGAATTGCTTGTTATATAAAATTCAGGAAAGTTTTGCGAGAAAATAATAACCATGCTATATGAAAACTTCTCAAATGAGAAGTTTTTTATTTTTATATGCAAGCAAAATAATTTGTTGAGGTTCACGCTACCATACAATATGATAAATATAAAAAAATTGAGGGGAAGTAGAGGATATAAAAGTGCGTACAATTTTACTGTTTTTACATAACATGCCCATTGATGAAATAGAGAGTGTGAGAGAAAAGCATGATCCTTTATTTGAATTAATTTCTCCTCATATAACAATTGTATTCCCGTTTGAAAGTTCCATTTCAAATGATGAGCTGGAATTACATATTTTGAAAGTGGCGAAAGGGGTTCATCCGATTGAAATTGAGTTTGCTAACCGGATAAGTAGCAAGGGAGAGTATCTATTTTTGGAAGTTGAAAGAGGGAAAGAAAAAATAGAAGAATTGCACGATAGATTGTATACAGGTCCTTTACTACAATTTTTTAGAACGGATATTCCATACATACCACATGTAACAGTTGGGAGAAAAGATAGCGCGAAGTTAGCGGCTGAAATAGCGAAGGATATTCCTAGTTTTCATGAGAAGTTAAATTGTGTAATTGATAGAATTAGTGTGGAACGAATTGGTGAGAATGGAGAATCAATTATTGAATTTGAAGTACCATTGCAAAAAAGCTGACAAAAGTCAGCTTTTTTATTTCGAACTATGAAGTAAAGCACCAATTGCACCACTATAACCACCGTCTTGTAAAAAGACTGGTATTTTGTTTTGATATTCTGTATAGCTACTAATAATATTTTGAAGATGTACGTTATTACATAGAGTAGAACCGATGTAAATGATATGGTCAATATTTTTTGCTTCGGCGAATTGAAGACTTAATGCTGTGACGACTTCACCGACAAGTCCTTGAACGGTAGCTAGTATATCTGAACTACTATAATTTGAGTCTGTAATGGTCGCTTTTCCGAAATTGCTAGCAGTTAAGTTATTATCAAGAGGGGAGAGAATCCCGCCATAAATATCTCCAACTGTAATATCTAGACTGTTTCTTGAACCAATTTTCGTAAGCGGAATCACGTCTTCAAAATGATCTATATTTGTTAATAGTTTTGAAAGACCCATAATAGTACCACCGCCAACTCCAGTTCCACCAGCGCGAACATATTGCTTGTCGTGAACATAGTGAATGGAAGTACCTGTACCGATATTTGTTAATACAAAGCTGTTTATAGCACGTTTTTCTTCTTTTAGTATGTAGCGTACTCCTACTAAAGTTGCTTCAAACTCGTTTAACTCTACTATTTTATATGAACCTGAAAGTAGTTCTTCTAACTGTTTAGCTTTACCACCTGTAATGCATAATTGTGTAATTGAATTATTATTATGAAGCCATTCTTTAATTCTTTCTTGTTCATATGAATAAAATTTTTCAAAAACTAATTTGTTCATTTCGTTAAAGTAAGCAATTTTTGTTAATGTTCCCCCAGCATCAATACCAACAACATTCCGCATTTCCCTACCCCTTACTATGTAATCTGTTTAATCAGCTTGATATATTAATAGCTTTTCAATGGTAACGATTGATTGACCGTTTACAGAGGCAATTCCTTTCCCAAGAACAAAACCTCGTCTGTTACGTGTTAATTCATAATGTAAGTCAAGTTTATCACCGGGATACGCATTTTCATGAAATTCCACCCCATCTAAAGAGGAGAGGAAACCAAGTCCTTCAGATTCACCTGTACTTACAAAAGCACTAAGTTGAGCGAGTGCTTCTACAATTAGCATATGAGGCATATAGTTTTGATTTTTATTAATAAACCACGCGTTATTTGTAATCAGTTTGTATCCTGTAGCTGATTGAGATTCTTTAACGTTTGTAATTTTATCAATCATTAAAAATGGATAGCGATGGGGAAGAGTATCTTTAATATTCATATCGTACCTCCAGGAATAATAATACCCCTGCTAAAGTTAAGCAGGGGGGTTATTATTAATTCTTAACTAACTCTTCTATTTTTTCAATAGAGAAAATACCGCTGTTTTTAATGTTTTCAACTACTTCTTGTAATACTACTTTATCTTGAACAAGTGCAATACGAACAAAACCTTCGCCATGAGGACCAAATGCATGGCCTGGTGTGACAACGACATTTGCACGATCCATAAGTGCATAAGCGAACTCTAGCGAAGTCCATCCTTTCGGAATTTCAGCCCAAACGAACATACTTCCAGCTGGTTTATCGACATTCCAACCGAATTTGCGGAATCCGTCCACTAAAGTATCTCTACGTTCTTGGTAAATTCCACGGTTTTTTTCGCAAAATGCAGCGCCGTGTCGTAATGCAGCGGATGCAGCTTTTTGAATTGGTAAAAACACACCGTAATCTGTATTAGACTTAAATTGCGTAAGCGCGCCGACAATTTCTTCGTTACCAATCATATAACCAATACGGCTACCAGCTAAACTATAACTTTTAGATAAAGAATTAATTTCAACGCCAACTTCTTTTGCACCAGGTACAGATAAGAAGCTAATTGGCTTTTGACCATCAAAATAAAATTCAGCGTAAGCAAAATCATGGACAACGATAATATTATGTTTTTTCGCGAATGCGATTACATCTTTAAAGAAATCTTCATGTGCCATTGCTGGAACTGGATTTCCTGGGAAGTTCAAAATCATCATCTTTGCTTTATTGGCGATTTCTTCAGGGATAACTTCTAAGTTAGGTAAGAAATCATTTTCTTTTTTTAATGGCATGTAGTAAGATGTTGCACCGGCCATTTGAATTCCTGTTTCATAAGCTGTATATCCTGGATCAGGAACTAGTATTATATCTCCCGGATTTGCAAAAACCATAGGTAAATGAACGAGTCCGTCTTGTGAACCCATTAATAATAAAACTTCTTTTTCAGCATTTAATATAACGTTATGAGTGTTGTTGTAATATTCAGTTACAGCTTCGTGAAATTCTTGAATACCAGATAATGTATATCCGTAACTTTCTTTTGCACTTGCTGTATGTACCATTTCTTCTCTCACAAAATCAGCAGGAGGCATATCAGGATTCCCGATACTTAAATCGATCATTTTATGACCTGCTGCAATTTTCTCTTTTTTATAGGCCCCTAATTCACTAAATATAGAAGATTGGAATGCTTTCATTCTAGTTGCTAAAGTGTAAGTCATCAAAACCCCTCCTAAAAACAGTGTTTTCTTTCTGTATTTTTAATTATTCTGAAAACACATGTTTACATTTTATCATTTTTTTATGAAAATTAAAACGATTGACAAATTTAGAGGGAGGATAATAAGGAGGAACACAAAATAACGCAGAAAATATTTTCTGCGTTTTATATGAAGTCTAATCATTTCTTTTTATATGTACATAATTTTTCCACTGCATAAAAGTATACATTTAATTTGCCATCGACAACTTTTAAAGTTTGATCCGATGTAAATGAGTTACCATAATCAATGTGATATACATTAGAATCCTTTACAAATGAACCTTTGTATAAATCTTCTTTTTTCTTTGATGTTTGCATCTCCACTAAATATTGAACAATTTTTTCTTTCTTTTCTTCTTTTACAACTGTTTCAAATTTATAAGATGTAGGGCAAAGACCATTTTTGTTGTCAACGACTTCCCAATAACCGTATATATCATTATTGCTACATCCACTAAGTAGAACGATTAATATAGGGAAAATAAATAGAAACTTTTTCATTGTGTACTCCTTTCTTATTCGTTTTTATAAACGTGCGAATACGATAGGAATATTGTAAAAAATAAAGTTTAAATTTTCATAAAGAATTTTTAAATTTCACATAAAAATTTGGGGAAAGGTAAAGGTGAGATTTTTAAAATAAAAAGGCATGAATCTAGTGTAATGCTAGATTCATGCCTAGTACTCTATCTTATGTTATGTTTTTTGAGGATAAATGAAGCGGAAAGAAGAATGACAATTCCATTTACAATATATAAATTTAAAATAACGAAGACTAGGTTAGCTACTCCCAAACCACCTTTATCGAATATAGATGTGAGTGCTGTAGTAGTCAAAAAGATAATGGGAGTTAACAATAAAAATAGGAAACCTGCAACAATCCTTCTTTTAAAGTTATTTTGAGATAAGGAAATGGCTAAAAAATTAAGGACGCCAAACATGACCAATGAAAAAAGAAGGATAATTAATAATTGGATGCTATAAGACATTTCCACAGCTCCTTTTTGAAAAACTATAATTTATTTTATTCGAAAGTAGTAGGGGATACTCCTTTAAATATTTAAACTACATAAAGAAAATAGATTTTAATCCTTGAAATTCAAAAAGAATGGACCCAGTAAAATACGGGATCCATTCTTAAGAAGTATTAGTTTTATATATTCGCAGATTGTGACGTTTGTTTTTTAAATTGTTTCTGCTTAGAAAGAGAAATGGAAATAATCACCAATGAAATGACTCCGAAAATTAGAACCATATACTGTAATCCAATCGTATCTAAGAAGAAGCCTGTGCCGAGTAAGACAATTTGGAACATAACTCTTTCAAACATATTACGGAATGAGAAGAGACGTCCGTGATAGCTTTTTTCGACTTTCGTTTGGAAAATTGTCGACATAATAGGGAAGAAGCAGCCTACACTAAATCCAAACAAACCAAATGAGGCAAGTGCCATCCATTTAATATCGCTAAAGAACAACGAAAGGTGTGCAAAAGCGGTACAAATTGCGAAGAAGTATAGTAACTTTTCAGGTTTGAAATGATCAGATAAACGTTTAATAACGAAGGCACCTAACATAAATGCTACACCTTCAATTGTATATATGAATCCTTTAATCGTTGGGTCATGTTGCATTTCGCTAATGTTAATAACCATTAAATTGAATCCAGCTATAAATAATAGAGGGATAATACTTAATATAAGTGCTGTAAAAGCAATAGGAATTCCTTTTAAAATACGAAATACTTTCATAAAACTATTATCTTTAGCTGATTGTTTACTTGATGTAGCGGATTTTTTATCTTCAAATTGTAGGAAGAAAGTTGAGAGGAATAATAAAGCGTATGCTGCCATTGAGAAGGCATACATATACTGTAAACTCATTACAACTAAAAGAATGCCACCTAGTGAAGTACCTGCAATACGAGCGATTGTACCGATATTCATATGTACACCGTTCATTTGTAATAGCTCATGTTCATTAACGATGAGTGGAATTACAGATTGTAATGCAGGGAAATAAAATGCCGCGGAAATTTGAAGTGCAATCATAAATGCAATCATGAAAGCGATACTTTCATATTGAATAGCGAAAAACATGAAAATAACACTAATAACACGACCAAATCCAGCGTAAAGAAGAACTTTCTTTTTTTCATATTGATCAATGACACGCCCAGCCATTGGACCAACTAGAACGCCAGCTAACAGTCCGATAAATAATATAACGGATTTCATAAAATCAGAAGGGACGTATTTTTGCATAAATTCAAGGTTACCAAGAATACCAAGCCATAATCCAAGACCAGCAATAAACTCCCCAATTAATACGATCCAAACATTTTTATTACGCCACATAATTTAAACCTCTCAGTCTTTTAAAATTAACAACTCGTATATAAAACCTCCTAATTTATTCATTATTTTTTAACACGCTTTTTTTAGAGTCAGAGTCTATATTACGTGTTTCATTAGTGGATTTCAATCTTTTTGATTTGTGGAAAAATGATGGATTAAGTGATGCAATAGGTAATTGAATAGACGAAAAAATTTACAAGTAAATCCAAATTTAAAGGGAAGGTATGTATAGGGAAAATAAAAAAAGCAAGAACGTATATACTACGTCTCACTTTTCTTAAATACAACATTAAACAATAAATTTACTTAGCAACAATTATGATCTTGTCCAATAGCTAAACCGCTAAAAGACAGAGGACCAATAATGTCTGCACTTGCACCACTAGTAAGGTTTTCTACAGTTAATGAATACTCGTGAGTCCCGCAGCTAACATTTTGATCTATAGCTTGAAATGTTTGCACGTAAAATTGCTCAGAATCTGTAGATTCAATCCCTACTTGAGCGTTGAAGATTTCTGTATTGTCACGGAAAATTCTAAATAATATTTGTGCTATGTCAGTTATACCTTTAACCCCAACTGTAGCAATTAATTCTACTCGATTATTACGTGAATCTTTTCTTGGAATTTTCAATTTAATATTTGCTAGAATTGCTTTGTTTGGGGAATGGGGAATTACAAAAGTTGTTTCACCCGTTTTATTTATTGGTTGAGTAGCTTGGTAATCAATGATATGAGTCATATTCGTCACCTCCTTATATACTAAAATATGAAAGTAACGATAAATTAGCTTGGACATATACTAGAAGATGTTAATAGAATTGAGAATAAAGTTGAATATGGGGCGATAATATAAAAGCATCAAGAAAGAGTCACAATACTGTGAGTTGTTTCTCGATGCTGTTTGTACATTAGGCAGAGTATTCCTCTTTACGTACTTCGAAGAATTCATTCCGGCGTAAGTAATTAAAAATTTTCTCTGAAACCTCTTTTTCTTCGGATATTAAGAAACGATGATCAAAAGCATAGAAAGATTGACCTTTAATTAGTTTTACGTAGTATATTTTACACGCCTCCTTTAAATTAGGATTCTTAAATACTTTATATTATGATGACCTATCTGGTTGTTAATAATACTTAAAGTTTCAAAGGGGAGAAGTATAAATTCAAAAAAACATTGAAATAGCTTACAAATCTGTAATGTTTTTGTCACCTTTGCCGATAGTTAAAATTAACCAGTATCTTCTATACTACAAATAGGTTCCATAAAACAAGGGGGTAGAAAGATGGAGGAAGTAATTGGAGAAGTTGTAGCAGGGATTTGTGAATTTGTAGTTGAAGTTACGGTGGATGTTTTAGGAGATTTAGTTTCCGGAAATGGTGAAGAGAAAGAAACATTATAAAATTTGTAAAAAGTTTAAAGATAAACAATGTGTAAAAGCTGATTTCTAAAGGGAAGTCAGCTTTTACATTTTTTACATTATATTAATAATATCTAAATATTAATCTGTTACGATATTAATGAAATCAATAAAGGAGCTGACCGATATGAATATGCCGAATTCTAGATGTGATGTACCTGATTCTAATACGATTGTAGCGAATATAAATGAAAAAGAATATCACTTTATAGTTCGTATACATCCACTTGCAGGAAAGATGATAGCGCTATTTGAAAATGGGAAAGAATATGGCTTGCTTGATAAGGAAATCGCTAGTAGGGATAAATTTATTAGGTCAGAGCTTACTAAGTTGAAGCATTTCAACATAGATATTCTTTATGATAGTCCTATTGGCATGGACCAATATGGATTGCATGCAAGAGAGGCTACTAATAGCGAAGTAGAAGTTATTGTGAAGTTACAGGGGGATTAGACGTGTAAAAAGATCCTCAAATATAAGAGATACTTTGTGGGGTTGTGGGATAATTCCCCATAACCTTTTTTGTTTTGTGCTTAAAAATAAAAGAGTTAAATTTTTTTGATAGAAGGTCTCTAATACAAGAGACGAGACTAAAAGAGGATTTGAAATTATATAAAGAGAACTTATAAATTAAATATAATACTTTATAGAAAGAAGATGATAAAAGTGAGTAAAGAAGAACTTGTGAAACAACAATTTGGTAGTAATGCAGAGAAGTATGTGAAAAGTAAAATTCATGCAAAAGGACTGGATTTACAATATGTAGTTAAGCAAGTTGAAACTCGTCATAATACTCGTCTTCTTGATATTGCTACTGGTGGCGGACATGTTGCTAATTTGTTAGCCCCAATGTTCAAAGAGGTAGTCGCTCTTGATTTAACAGAAAAAATGTTAGAAAAAGCAAAAGGTTTTATAGAAGGGAACGGACATGAAAATGTATCATTTGTAGCAGGACATGCAGAAAGGTTACCATTCGCTGATGAATCCTTTGATACAATTACATGCCGAATTGCAGCACATCACTTTGTTGATCCTTTGCAATTTATTTTTGAAGTAAATCGAACGTTAGAAGATAATGGGTTATTTATATTAATTGATAACGTTTCACCAGAAAATAATGAGTTTGATACATTTTATAACTTTATCGAAAAGAAGAGAGATCCAAGCCATGAACGAGCTTTGAAAAAAACAGAATGGATTACTTTATTAGAAAAACATGGTTTACAAATGCAGTCATGTCATACTTTTGAAAAGAAGTTCGATTTTGATTGGTGGTGCGATATGATGGATGTTCCTATGCAAAAACGTGTAAAGTTAACAGAGTGTATGATGAAAACATCAAATGAAATGCAAGAATTTTTCAAAATTCAATTTGAAAACAATAAAATAGAATCGTTTTATACTGAAATGGCACTGTTCGTCTGTAAAAAAAGTTCAACATTAAAAAGATAAATTTCTTGCAGTCTTTCTGATGTACGATATACTTAGTACAGAGAAAATGAGAATTGAGGAATAGTAATAATGATTCGTGTACGTATTGAGGGAACTGAGGAAGAGATGCTTGAATTTTTAGAGAAAATGCCGGACATTTCTGGGTTTGAAAAAACACATATGAGAGAACCGAGAAAAGGGAATAATCCGAAATATGATTCAAGCAAAAATGTACTAGCATATTTATCTTATAAGAAGATTGAAGTCGCCAATAAATAGGCGGCTTTTTTAATTATCTCCGTTTCACCACCTTGTCTTTTTCGCATAATAATGATAGTAGATTATGCTGGAGAGGGGTGAGGAATGTTAATAAAAAAATAATCTTTTTCGGAGATTTTGGTATTGATGATGCAGTAACGTTAATTTATGCGAATAAAACATGCAAATTAGATATTATAGGTATCGTTGCAGAGTATGGAAATGTATCAAGAGAAATTGTTACGGAAAATGTTTATTTTTTAGAAAGATACTATGCTACAAAAGTAAAGATTATCGAAGGTGCCAGTAGACCAATGACAGCTGAAGAACCTTTGTTTTTCCCTGAAATTCATGGGGATCACGGTTTAGGTCCAATTATCCCACCGAAAATGAGAATTTGTGACAGAGAAAATTTTTGTGAATTGATTAAATTAATTGAGCCTTGTCCAGAAGATATTATTATAGTGGCGACGGGACGATTAACAACACTTGCAACATTATTTTTATTGTACCCAAATTTAATGAATCGAGTATGTTCTTATTATATAATGGGCGGTGCTTTTCTATTTCCGGGAAACGTTACACCTGTATCAGAAGCTAATTTTTACGGCGATCCAATTGCCGCGAATATCGTTATGAAATATGCGCAGAATGCTACTATATATCCATTAAATGTAACGCAGTGTGCTCTTATTACCCCTGAAATGGTCGATATTATTGATAAAGAAGGAACAGGGCAAGCGAAACTTATAAAGCCAATGATCGATTTTTATTACGAGAACTTTTACAAAAAAGAATATCCAGGTATTGCAGGGAGTCCGATTCACGATTTACTTCCGTTCATTTCATTTATAAATGATGATATTTTTGAATATAAAAAATCAGCAGTTTGGATAAGTACGAAAAATGATGTAACGAGAGGTCAAAGTGTTGCAGATTTTAGAAAAATAGCTGAGCCGACGAGGTTTGATGATCGTCCTATACAAAGAATTGCCGTTGAATTCAATTATCAAGCGTTTAAAGACGAATTTATGAGAACAATATTGAAGCCAGATTGTCTTTAAAAGGTTGAGCAGATTTGAATGATTTTCATAAGACGAATAACTTACGAAAAATGAAACATAACTAATGGTAAGCAATTGTTTCTGATTATAATTTTTATCGTTCAAAAATAAAGGAGGTAATGATATGATTTGGTCTTTAATCGTTGGTGGTATATTAGGATGGTTTGCAAGTTTAATTACTGGGAAGGATGTACCTGGCGGTGTAATCGGTAATATTATTGCAGGTATTGTCGGTTCTTGGCTTGGTACAGCGTTACTTGGTAAATTCGGACCTGTTATAGGCGGATATGCGATTGTTCCGGCTTTAATAGGCGCGATTGTTTTGATTTTCATCGTAAGCTTTATATTCCGTGCAATGCGGAAATGAATACAGGGGACTGTTTACATTTGTAAGCAGTCCCTTTGTATTATGTTGTCTAATCTGTTATGCTACTGTTATACAATCAGGAGGTGTCAGCATTGAAATCATTTACAGTAAATTTTCATCAAGAGGATAATGCAAAGGCAACAACAGTACATAAATTAAGTGAAGAGGACTTCGAGAAAGCAACAGAAAAAGGTACTCGTCATCTATTTGATTTAGATACAAACGTTGGTTTCTTCGTATTCTTTGATGCTGAAGATACAGAAGGAAACGAGCAATACTTAATGTTACAATATGAAGGAGATCATGAAGAACCAAGTGCTTGCTACGGATTTGATTTGAAATTGTTCTATCAATTTTTAGCACTATACTTAAATGATCTTGAATTCCAAGGTGAGACAAATGAAGAAGAGGAAGAAAATGGTCCAATTCATCATTTAGCGCACTTACTTTACCATATCGTTGAAGACGGTAAATCTATCGAAGTATAAAATACATAATTAAGGCTGTCCTTTAATAGGACAGCTTTTTTAATTATATAAATAGTTAATCTTAATGGATTTCTGATCATGACAAATGATTTGAATAAGATTCAGAAGGAACAAAACATTAAACCAGCAGAGAATGAGTATTCACTTTCTGCTGGTTTTTTGCATTTAAAGGAGATTTTGTAGCAGTTTAATTCAAGTTACAAAAAGGATATAGCGAGTATGGAGAGAAGGTGTATACAAGGAGATGAATAAGATGATTAACAATACAATTCCAAGCTTTTTGAAGCTTTTGGAAAGCGATGATATAGGATTACATGACTTGGACAAATATTATGATATGTATCCAGAAGCATTTGAAGAGTATTTTAATTATCATTGTCCTAAGACGGAAGAACGTCTTTCTAGTACAATTAAAAAATATCCTGAAAAACTAAAAGACATCCGTATTATTTCGGAAACTTTACCATCTATTATTCAAGAAATTAGTGAGGAGTATCACATTCAATTTGGTTTTAATATAGATTTGACTTTTCATCTATTTGTAGGTGGCTTTGGTTCCAATGCATTTGTAGAAAGCGATATTATTGGGGATATATTTCTTTCGGCAGAAAAATTATCTCCTGAAAGGGAGCATCTTCGTGTTATCGTTGCTCATTAAATTGGTCATATATATCATAATTTCGTATTGCAAGAGAGTGGAATGGATTGGACTAAAGCACAATGGACTGATGCAGCGGTTGGTTTATATCGTGAGGGAGTCGCGACATATTTATCGCAAAGAATAGCTAAAGGATTAAGTAAATCAGTCTATTATTCATATGATAATGATGGTGACGATTGGTTGTATTGCTATGAAGAACATAAAGATCATATTAAGAAACATTTTTTACAAGATTATGTTAAAGGGTGGACAGGTGAAAAAGAGAAAGAATGGTTCCGTCTATCCGGAGGGAACTATTTCGGATACAATCGACTCGGTTATTTTTTAGGAACATCGTATATGGAGTATATTGTGAATACTTTCGGGGAAAGCGAAGCACTTACTTTTTGGACCAAAAATAATTTGAGGAGTAGTGTTATGGAATGGTTACAAAAGTGAATATATTGAAGAGGGAGGTTGAAAATGATGAAAGTATATATGAAAGTACTTATATTTTTCCTAACTTTAACGTGTGTAGCGGCTTTAACCGCATGTACTAACGCTGAGGAAAAGAAACAAACTAATTCAACATCAGAAAATAGTACGGAAAAAAAGAGCGATACGTCAGAAAAGAGTAAAAAGAATGAAGAGACTGCTCCCAAAAAAGAGAAAGAACCTGTGGAAAAACCAAAAGATCAAGAATCGGTAAAACCTTCAACGGAGTCTAATACGAAAAATACAGTGCTTAATCAAAAATCAATTAACCATGTAAAATATTTATTTGAGCAAGCGAAAGAAGGTAAAGTACCTAACGTACCATATGCAGCACATACAGGTGACATCGAGGAAATAGAAAAAGAGTGGGGAAAAGCAGATAAAACTGATCAAGCAGGCAACGGGATGTATGCAACTTTTACAAGTAAAAATGTAGCATTTGGCTTTAACAAAGGATCTCAAGTCTTTGACGTTCGCTCATATCATTCAGAACTCAAATCGATTACGTTGCAAGAAATCGAAAAGGCTTTAGGAAAACCAGCGTCTGTTAAAGTAAATGGTAATGACAAAATATACGTTTATAAAGTAAATGACCAATTTGAATTGAAATTTATAATTCCGAAATCGACCGGTAAAGTACATCATATTTCTGTGTTCTCACCGGAGGATAGCATAAATAATATGGCAGGTTAAATAAAAGAGCTGTTCCTATAGGGACAGCTCTTTTGCTTTTGTTTTCTCTAATGACTGAACAAAAAATGCTTGAATGATACCACCAATTATTAATAAGAAGGCACAAATATAAAATAGAGTACTACCGCTTAATTTACTTAATAACAATGCACCTACAAAAGGCCCACAAGTTCTTGAAATATCCCAATGTATACCGTATATAGAAAAATATAATCCGCGTCTATGACTTGGAGCGATTTGTGAAACGAATCGTAGTAAGTGATTCAAAGCTATACTTTGCCCAATTACTAAAAAGAGCAATGTGAAGAATAATGACCATATTGTTGTGGAATAACCGTAGCCAATCGCAGCTAACGTAAAGCAAGTATAGGAAATAACAATGATTTTAGGCATAGAAAACTGTTCAGACCATTTCACAAGGAAAATTTGGAGAATCACTTCCATGACAGCTTTACAAGTTGAGATAAACACGAGTACAAATAGAAAATTTGGAAATACACTTTCGGCGAATATGCGATAATTCGATTCGGTTTGAGCGTAGAAAAAACTAATAGGTAGTGTAGAAACCATAAGTCCAAACACAGCATAATGCTTTGAAATAAATTGTTTTGGCGAATATACTTCTTTAGTTTTATTAACGCTTTGTCTGAGTGGGACCGTTTCAGGAAGCTGCGTCCAAACGAGAATAGCATATAGCGTAAGGGCTACACCTTGCAAAATAAATAAATACTCAGGGTGACTAGTATAGAAAAAGGCGCCGATTAATGGGCCAATTACAGAGCCGATTGCTCCCGTAGTATGCAGAACAGCAAATATTTCTGCCTGTTTTTCTTCCCTCGTTAAGTCAGCGATTTGAGCGCGCTGTGCCGGAATATATAATGAGCGTCCAATACCATTTACTACATACAATAAGGCGAAAAAGGCGACCGATTCAGCAAAAACGAAGCCGCTTACGGCAAAAGCTTGTAAAAGTAATCCGAGTAACATTATTTTCTTTCGGCCGTATTTATCTGTTACACCCCCAGCGATTAATGTAAACACAATATCAGCGAGAGGCTGTAATCCGAAAAGAAGCATTGTAACGATGACATTACCATTTAACGCTTTATTAACATGAACGATAAAAATGATAGCTAACATCGCTTCAGTCGTTCGGACTAACAATTCACCGAACAATCGAATGAGAATAGGCTTATTATAACGTTTTAAAAGATACTTCATTTTTATTTCCTCCTTTCTATATTGAAATGATAAGATGGAAGCTAGAAATGAAAAAGGGTAGAATGAAAGAGGAAGATTTTTCATCTTTTAGGGGGCGTTTTATGATTATTTTGGAGCAATATATGCACCTGTGGCTCCAGTATGGAAATGGGAGAGCAGAGGGAGAACAATTAGAAATAACAATACAAAATATATCTGAAACTTTATTTTGTACAGAGCGAAATAGTAAATTAATCATAAAAAAATTAGAAGAATTTAATTGGATTATGTGGTTTCCAGGCCGAGGGAGAGGAAATCGTTCAAAGTTGTTATTTCAAAAACATCCACTTTCTTTAATTTTAGAAAGAGGAAAAGAAATAACGAAACAAGGGGATGTAAAAAACGGGAGTGCATTTATTGAAAGGTATAGCTCATATTTTCCATCACTTCAAACTCAATTTCAAACTTGGATAGATTCGATATTCGGGTATCAAGTCGAAAGGACATCTAAAGGGAGAAGAGATGTACTACGTTTGCAAGTCCAAATGAATCTAGATATTGCATTAGATCCTGTATACGCTACGATGCGTTCGGAATGTCATATGGTAAAACATATATACGACACGTTAGTGTATATAGACGGAAATACAAACAGTGTAGAGCCAAGACTTGCGTTTTATTGGGAATATGATGACCAGAAATATATATGGACCTTCTACTTACGAAAAGGTGTTCAGTTTCATAACAGGAAAGAATTTACTGCTTATGACGTTGTACATACATTTAAACGATTCTTGAAAGCGAAAAATAATCCGCATGCGTGGATGTTACAGCACGTTGAAAGTTTACATATTCTTGATGACTACATTGTGCAGATTCGTTTATCTACAGATAATAAGCTGTTTTTACATGCTTTAAGTACAGAACAGTGTTCTATTGTAAATGAAGATGGAGATGGAAGGTTAATCGGTACTGGACCGTTTCGATTATGCGAAAAGAATGAGGATGTATTCGTATTAGAAGCAAATGATTTATATTTTCGCGAGCGACCATTTCTCGATCGAATTGAATTATGGAATGTAGAGCACAGCGTAAATACGTGCGATATTTTAGCGAAAGCACACTATAACAATATAGAAAAGCATCATAAAGAACTAACTAGACTTGAGTCGAATGTAACATACACTACATTAAATACCGCAAAAGAAGGACCTATGCAAAACACGATGTTTCGGAAAGCTCTATATAAAATCATTCATAGCAATGCGCTTATCGAGGAATTGCAAGGAGCGCGCGGAGAAATAGCAGAAGAATTGGTTCTAACAAAGGGTGGCACTATACATATAAATGAGGACATATATAAGCTTATTAAAGAGAGCTCTTACCGTAATGAAACACTGCGACTATATACATTTACAGAACAAGATCATGTTGAAGACTCATATTGGATACAAAAAGAGTGTGCGAAGTATGGCGTCACTATTGAAGTCGTTTTTCTTGAAACAAAAGAGTTATTGCAAACAAGTAAGATACAAAAGGCTGATATAATACATGATAGTGCGACAATTAGTGAGCGTATTGAAGAGAGTTTACTATATATGTTTCTTACAAAAAACAGCTTTATTCATCAACATAGCAATATAAAATTTAACGAAGTATTGCAGTCTTATTTTATAGAGAATCAATTAGAGAAACGGATGACACTGTTACACGATATTGAAGACACATTGTTACGTCAAATTCATATTATTCCTTTATATCGTAACAAACATCAAGTAAGTTCACACGAAAAAGTGCAAAATATAATGATTAATCCACAAGGTTGGATTGATTTTTATCAAATATGGTTTAAGGCTTGATATATAAAGGTTCTTATGCATGTTAGTAAGATGTGTAAGAACCTTTTTTGTATGGAAATGAAGTTTGTTTTGCACATTGTTACGCTACATGTTATAAAAGTCCATTTACAGCGTAACAGTGTTATGTTACATTGCTATTAGGAAGGAGTGATATACAGTTGATTACAAATTTAATTTCAAAAAAAGATTTATTAGAGTTAACTGGTATTTCATACGGACAGTTATATAGGTGGAAGAGAAAAAATTTAATACCGGAAGATTGGTTTGTACGGAAGTCAACGTTCACAGGTCAGGAAACATTTTTTCCAAAAGAAAAGATATTAGAGCGTATTGATAAAATTCAAACGATGAAAGAGGATCTATCGCTTGATGAATTGGCAAATATGTTTTCACCAAGCGTAACAGAGATTCTTTTAGCAAAGGAAGATCTCATTCGTAAAGAAATTACATCAGAACCTGTTTTACAATTTTTCATGGAGCAAACGAACAAAACGGCAGATTTTCAATTTGCAGATATTCTTTATGTATACGTGTTAGAAGAACTTCTTCAATCAGGAGACGTTAGCTTAGAAGAAGGGAAAATGGTTTTACAAGTTTTACGTGAAAATTATGAAGCGATTAAACATAAAAATTGTGACTTAGTTATTATTCGGAAGTTAGGGGTTTCTACATGCTTCTTAGTATCAAGCGTTGAGGATTTAATTTTTGAAAAGGGAACAAAGATTGTTTTACGTGTAGCAATTATGAAATTTACCGAAGCATTAAAAACTAAACTGTTGTAATGGAGGAGAAATAATGCGTACAGAAAATTTAATTATAAACGGATATGGTTCATCAAACGGTGGAGAGTTTCATAAAGTGCAACTAAATGGAAAAGGAACTGTTAATGGAAACGTTGAGTGCGACCAATTTGAATGTAATGGTTACGGAATTGTTACTGGTGATTTGAAAAGTAGCGATGCGAGAATTAGCGGATCAGGTAAAGTTGAGGGTACAGTTAGTGCAGAAATGATGCGAATCGATGGGAAAGGGACAATTACACAAGATGTAAAGGCGACCACTTTAAAAATTGCAGGAAAAGGGACGATAGGTGGTAATGTAACTGGTGAAGAATTTAAAATCAATGGTCAAGCTACGATTGATGGTAATTGTGAAGTTGATATTTTTTCTTCAGAAGGGCAATTTACAGTTGGTGGATTATTAAGCGCAGATGAAATTAATATAAATATTCATGGTACATGTAGAGCGAAAGAAATTGGTGGCCAAACCATTAAAGTAAAACATAGATTGAGTGCTTTTAGTAGACTATTTAAAACAGTATTTGGCTTACAGTTAGAAGCTGAACTGCTAGAAGGTGACAATATCGATATTGATTATGCTCACATAAAAACGGTAAGAGGAAACAATGTTACTGTAGGGCCGAACTGTGAGATTGAACTAATTGAATATACTGGGGTTCTTACTGTTGATAAAAGCGCAAATGTAAAAGAAATTAAGCAAGTTTAAGTTTAAAAGGGAGAGAGGAATCGGTATGGAAAATCAACATAGTCTTACTGTAAATGGATCAGGTAGCTCAGCAGGTGGAGATTATAACAAAGTAAAGATACGCGGCGAAGGAACAATCTCTAATCATATGAGTTGTAATGATTTTAAAACGTATGGTACGAGTGAAGTACGTGGCAATATGAAAGCGAAAAATTATGTCGTGTATGGAGATAGTGAAGTACAGGGGAATATGGAGGCGGAATATGTAAAAGTATATGGCAATGCCCAAGTACAAGGCGACGGACAAATTAATAAAACAAAAGTTAGAGGTATGATAGATTTTAAAGGGAAGCTATCCGGTGATTTCGTAGATGTGAAAGGCGCTTTAAATGTAAAGGGAGATATAGAAGTAGAGGAATTATTACTAACTGGTGGTCTTGAAAGTGATGGTTTGCTTAATGCTGAAAATATTGAAATCTCACTTCGTTATGAAGGAAGTAAAGTGAGAGAAATCGGTGGGAAAAAGATTACAGTACGTAAAAAAGCGAGATTTATTCCTTTTACAAGTCATGCAGGAAGCCTTCAAACATCAATTATTGAAGGGGATGATATTTATTTAGAACATACAATAGCAGACGTAGTAAGAGGAAATCATGTTATAATTGGCCCTGGCTGTGAAATTAGTGTAGTAGAATATCATACTAGTTTTAATCAGAAAGGTAATGCAGTCGTAAAAGAACATAAACAAATATAAGTAGTATGAGGGAGAGCAAGGTTATGGTTGAGAAGAATAATAAGCTCGGTTTTGTTGTGGCGGGCTTATTGCTAGGGATTTTAATGGCATCAATGGATAATACCATTGTCGTAACAGCGATGGGAACAATCGTTGGTGATTTAGGAGGCCTTGAAAACTTTGTATGGGTCGTTTCTGCCTATATGGTCGCAGAAATGGCAGGTATGCCGATTTTCGGTAAACTATCAGATATGTATGGTAGAAAGAGATTCTTTATTTTCGGTTTAATCGTCTTTATGATTGGTTCGGCACTTTGTGGAACTGCTGAAAATATTACACAGTTAGGTATTTATCGTGCCATTCAAGGTATTGGCGGCGGGGCACTAGTGCCAATCGCATTTACTATCGTTTTTGATATTTTCCCTCCAGAAAAGCGCGGGAAAATGGGTGGTTTATTCGGAGCAGTATTTGGTTTATCAAGTATTTTCGGGCCATTACTTGGCGCATATATTACGGATTATATTAGCTGGCACTGGGTGTTTTATATTAACTTACCACTTGGAATTTTAGCACTTATTTTTATTACATTATTTTATAAAGAGTCACGAGTTCATAGAGAACAAAAGATTGATTGGTTTGGCGCAATTACTTTAGTTGGTGCAGTAGTTTGTTTAATGTTCGCCTTAGAATTAGGCGGACAAAAGTATGATTGGGATTCTAGCTTTATTTTAAGTTTATTTGCTGGGTTCGCTATTTTAGTAATTGCTTTTATTGTTATTGAACGAAAAGTAGAAGAACCAATCATTTCATTTGAGATGTTTAAACAACGTCTATTCGGAATGAGTACAATTATTGCCTTATGTTACGGGGCGGCATTTATGTCAGCAACTGTGTACATTCCGTTATTTATTCAAGGTGTATACGGTGGTACGGCAACAAACTCAGGATTATTGTTATTACCAATGATGTTAGGATCAGTAGTTACAGCGCAGTTAGGTGGATTTTTAACATCGAAACTTAGCTACCGAAACATTATGATTATTTCTGCTGCAATTATGCTAATCGGATTATTCTTATTAAGTACATTAACGCCAGAAACAAGTCGTATATTATTAACAATTTATATGGTTATTATCGGTTTTGGAGTTGGTTTCTCATTCTCTGTACTAAGTATGGCTGCTATTCATAACTTCGGTATGGAGCAACGCGGTTCTGCGACTTCAACGAGTAACTTCATTCGTTCATTAGGTATGACACTTGGTATTACAATTTTCGGAATGATTCAAAGAACTGGTTTCCAGGATCAATTAGAAGAATCGTTTAAAGGTATGAGCGGGGGAATGAATACAAACGCTTTAGGAGATTCAAGAGCTATTCTATCAGAATCGGCAAGATCTCAAATTCCGCCGCAAATATTAGATGAAATTATTGAAGCTCTCTCTAGTTCAATCGTTCAGACATTTATGTGGGCGTTAGTCCCCGCAAGTTTAGCGTTCGTATTCGTTTTCTTTATGGGAAATGAGCGCATGGTATATAAAAAAGAACAAAGCAAGGTGAAAAGTGAAACATCAAAAGCATAAAGAAAAAGCTCCTTTCAATTTTGAAAGGAGCTTTTTCTTATGTATGGAGTCGAATTAGCCTTCGATAATTTCGTATTCTTCGTCTGCTAATAATAAAATTTGTGTTTTCTTACCTTTGTTTTGAACTTCGATTACATCATATGTACCTAAGTCTCTTAGCTTGCTTTGAGAAGCGTTAACCATAACTTCCATAGAATCAATTAAGATATCTTCTTCAACGTATGATTCAGGTAATGCCATATCTTCAGTATCTAATACACATGTATATAGATTTTGTAAGTTCTCAGCAGTTGGGTTTTGTTCCTCAACATCAATGATGTTTTTTACTGCTTCCATATTTTCTTCTTTTACTTGATATACTTTAATTTTAGTCATTGTTTTAATCTCCTTTATTACGTAATCTTAGAGGCTGCAATTCATCCCGCAATAACGAGCAGTAGACTCCCGCCTCAAGGTGAAGAAGCAAATGATGAGGACGGCAGGAGATAACTGCCCGTAAGAGCCCGATTGGTGAGGGCTAACCATTAGTAGGAGATAAAGCTCCCCGCTAATAGAAGTTTCACTTTATTATAACGCTTTTTTGTTGAAAGATGAAATTGTTATATGCATTTATAGTGAAAAATATATTTTATTACTTATTTGAGGAACGATGAGTTTCTTAATTTGACAGGCATATGTCTGTATACTTATCTAGACTAATATTAGGGTTATATTGTCCAAGCTTTTCTTACATACCTTTCATATTATATTTATTAGGTAAAACATATAGGAAAGGAATGGAGAATCAGTGGATTGTGAGCCGAAACGTGATTGTCAATGTTGTCAAAATAGTATATGTGAATTTTTGAAAAGTTTACATCCTTATTCTAGGGTTGAGAGTATCGTAATAGACGGAAACGAAATAGTTGTATCCTATTTTATTTCATTTAATGAGATAAAAGGTATAGTGTCGTTTGCACAAGAAGACAGTGAGGTAATATTTGTAGATTGTTCAAGAATTGATGCGATTCGAATAGGGAAAGTTTGTAGTTGTAAAACGAAAGTTAAATTTATTGAAGATGAATTCAGTTTACTTGGAAATGTTTGTCCACATTGTTTAAATGAGGGAAGTACACTATTCTTCGATTTTAATAATCCTGAATTAAGTTTATCTTTACAGGCAACAACGATTGATCCACCTAGATGTATTGAATTTGTAGATGAGCTTGGGAATGTAGTAAAGCAAATTACTATAGTAGGTGAAGCGATTGTTTCTAAAGATTTCGTTCCGGTACCTGAACTGTTAGATTTTCGATTAATCTTATCGGATATAACTGGAAATCCATTGAAATTTGGATTACTGTTTATTAACTTTCCTGATATTACATTTATCATTCTTTTCGCATCAAATGGATACCTCAACATTTCAAACTGTTTAAAAATAGAGAGTGGAACTGGAAATGCCGAAATAGAAGAGATGAAAAAAGAGATTATTAACGACAATAGTATGATGTACAATTCAATTATTAAGTTAACTAGAATATATAAAAATGGTGAGACGGAATCTTACATTTCTAAGAAGGAGTTATAATGTATTTATCGTAATTAACCCTCGTACACTATAATGAGGGTTTTTACATAAAAATGATTAAATGAAAAATTGTTACATTTGAATTTAACCATTTATTGTGTGGAATCGGAAATTTTTTAGCTTCTCTTTAGATACACTAATGAAAGTAAAGGTATTTATTGTTTTCTATACTGTATAGGCCGTAGTAGCGGGAAATAGGCTGGTTTGTACTATCAATTGATACGTGTTATTCCTTAATGCGTCACTGCCATAAACATGCAAATTAGGTACCCTGCTTACGCAACAAAATATGAAAGAAGTCAATTGCAGGGGATATTTATTTAAGTGTAAATAAATATAGCGGTGGAGTAGGCGATTATACAATATTAGTAAAATAATTAAAAAAAGGGCTGCTACGACAGCCCTTTTTTTAATTATGTAAATACCTGCTGTAAGTTTTTTGGGGAGTGAATTTTATTAGGAATAATTAGTCATCATTGTTACCATATATCGCCATCAAGTTAACGAAAATACAATACCAATTCTGATTTTATATTAAGATTTTACTTGCTAAGCTCTCTTTGAGCCCCCATATAGCTTCCAATGATATTTTGATAACTTGGAAGATGCTTAGCAAGTAAAGCTCCGAAACCTTCAACATCATTTCGCCAGTCACGCTGTAATTCTGCTGCAACGCTAAACCAGTTCATTAGTTGCACCCCTCCATGAGCCATACGCATAAGAGCGGCATCAGCAACTTGTTTACTAAAAGTTCCAGATGCATCCGTTACAACAAATACCTCATACCCTGCATTTATAGCTGATAGAGCTGGGAACGCAACACAAACATCAGTAACGACACCTGCGATAATTAACTGTTTTTTACCCGTTGCTTCAATAGCTTTTACAAATTCATCATTGTCCCACGCGTTAATTTGTCCAGGACGCGCTATTTTAGGCGCATTTGGAAATAGTTCGATTAATTGCTGCATGAGTGGACCATTAGGACCGTCTTCGAAGCTAGTTGTTAAAATAACAGGTAAATCAAAAAACTTAGCGGTATTCGCAAGAGCTAAAACATTATTCTTGAATTCATCACCACCATAGTCACGCACTAGACTGGAAATAAGACCTGTTTGATGATCCACTAGAAGAACCGCGGCATCACTTTTTGAAAGACGAGAATACAAATCAGACATTTTATAATCCCCCTTAATAAGCTTATTTACAAATCAATCTTACAGTTATTTATCTTGATTTGGTATACATGCAAAAATTTATCAACAAATAGTTTTCATTAGAATATTGGGAGGTATGTATTTTTATATTGAGGAATTACAAATTTTTCGTTTTGGGAAACAATGTATTAATTGAGTGGATAGCTATGTGGTATGGTCCTAATGCTATCTATTATTTGTGAATAATAATGTTTTTACCTGTAAATAGAAAATGAGATATGAGGACTAAAGTGAATCTGAAAATAGCAATTCTTGATTGGTAAATCATTTCAATGAAATTAGATGTTATAATAAAATTGAATTTACGTATAATTTGTAATTATTTGATATTTGAGAGTTGAGTTTCATAGACATTTACTTAGATAATAAATAAGTGTGTATAAGAATACTAATAAAAGTTAACTCATGAAAATGTTGAGTCTAGTTGATTTTAAAGAAAGCGGGAATGTAAATGATATATGAGGCAAAAATACATACAAGAAAAAAATTAGTTTCTATGTTCGAGGATTTTAATAATGTTGTTCTACTTTCTTATTTACAAGGACATATGGGCAATGCCTGGGTGAACGATCTTGAAAACCCGACAGTAGCGCAAATTACGGTAGGGATTTTCACATTTTACGCTGGGGATTCAAATGCAAAAGAGACAGAAGAGTTATTACGTAACATCCCTGAAAGAATTTTAGTAATCGTAAATAGTGATCAATGGAAAAAGCGTTTAGAAACATTCCATGAAAGAAAAATAGATAAGTTTTTACGATATAAATTTAAAAGAAATGCAGAAGTGTTTAATCGCTCAAAATTACAATCTTTTATAACTGCACTTCCAAAAGGATATGAATTAAGAAAAATAGATGAGCATATCGCAAATAATCCAACATTACACAACGTTTCTGAAGATTTTACAAGTCAATTTCGATCAATAGATGATTATGTAAATCGAGGTATAGGTTATAGCATTTTGTATAATGGAGAAGTCGTATGCGGTGCATCATCATATAGTATTTATAATGATGGTATTGAAATTGAAGTTGCTACTGATCTTGATCATAGAAGAAAGGGATTGGCAACTGTAGTTTGTGCGACCTTAATATTGGATTGTTTAGAAAAGGGGAGGTATCCAAACTGGGACACAGCGAATAGTACTTCTGTCAAATTAGCAGAAAAGCTAGGGTATGTTTTTGATAAGGCATATGATACTTATTTTGTAAATAATAAGTGAATGAACGGGAGCGTGTACGGATTGTACAACGTCATAAGACTAGTAAATTAACGTTTAGTAGTCTTATTTTTTATAATTGCAAACAAAAACTAAACTATCCAAAGATAAAAAGGTATTAAAAGAGATGTTAATAAATGAAATTAAGGGAAAAGAATGACGACAAGATTGGTTTCCTAAGAAGAGTTGATAAATTTTAGTGAAAAATTTGAGAATAAAACAATGATATTAATGATAAGGATGAAGGGATTCCGCAAAAATTTGGGTATAAAAACCGACTTTTTTTAGTCGGTTTTTATTTTTTTCAACAGTAGAGTGATACTAATATTGATTTTTCTTCTATTACTAGTGAATATAATTAACACATCAGTTCCTACTTCCACGATGAGGGTTCAGAAATTCTCTTTTTATATAGGTAGATAATCATCAAGGCTTAATATATTAAGTTATGTGTGTTTAACTAACAATAAATTTGCTATTTTTTTGTAAATGATGAAAGTAACTATTATACAAACCCACGCATTAATAGAAGAGATACATATACAGTATAGAGAGTTAAAAAACTCCAAAATATTGTATAAAGGAGATTATAAAATATGAGCGAACAATGCCCAATTAATGTACCATGTCAGGTAGATGGACAAACTCAAACGCCATTAAGTGATGCAGCTGCAACACCAATTCTTACTCCAGGAACACCGATTGTAAAAATACCAGTTGTATTAGCAGAAAGAACAATTCAAATTGTTGTAGAATCTGATATTTCATTAGATCCTCCAGCAACTGAGATTAAACGTGTGTTAAAAAATGTATTTTTAACACAATGTAAGTTAGTTCCTGTAGCATTTACTCCAGTACCAGGTACAAATTATCGCCGAGTTACAAGAGCAAAATTATTTGTACAAGGATATATTCGTAAAAATATTGAATATGCAAATGATGAGTGTAATGGAGTGCTATATGATCGTATTGCAAATGTTCCATTTTCTGGTTTTGCAGATTTAACAGCAGCTGATTTTCTATCACAAGCTGTAGTAGCTTCTTCCTCAGATACTACATCTCACTTTATTAATCCTAAAAATGGTGATTTACCACGTTTAGACAAATACTTCTTCGAAAATACAGTTTTTTATAATGAACAACCATATTGTGAATTAGTAAGCGCACAATTTTTCGAATTAGACTTTTCACCTTGTCCAACAGAATTAAACGAGCCATTTGGAACTCTTCGTGAAAAAATTGTACTAGATCTTACTTTAAAAGTTTTACAAGTACAACAAGTACAAGTATAAGACTAAAAAAGCATTGTCTTTAATAAAAAGACAATGTCTTTTTTATTATTATAAAACATATATAATGATGGAATGGTCGCGTACAAAAAGCATATTTTTATGAATTTCATCAGATGGGGGGATGGTGATGAATAAGCCATGGGTTGGTAAGGAAATATGGAACAAAGTTTACAAATGGAAAATGCTGAATGTTCAAGATGATCCGCGCGAAATAAGAGAAAAAAAGGAAAGTAAAGAAACAGAGTCAAAAAAAGAAGATAAAGTAATTGGAATAGAGAAAGAGAGTGAAAAAACTGGATTAACAAAAGAAAATAAAGCGATTGGATTAGAGGAAGAAGAGGTGAAAATTGAATCCGTAAAAGAATATGAAGAAAGAGAATTAGAGAAAGAAGAAATAGCAATTGAATCAAACAAAGAAAGTGAAGAGACTGAACCAGCAAAAGAAAATAAAGTGATTGGATTAGAGAAAGTAGAAGTAGCAAATGAATCAGAGAAAAAAAGTGAAGAAACTGAATCAAAGAGAGAAAGTATAGGTTTAGGATCAAAAATAGAGACTTCAGTGCATTCAATGGTAGTGAAAACGCCATTTTCTATTATTTCAGAAGTGTCTAGCTTTAAAGTATTTCCAAAAATAAATGTGAAAAATCAAGATGCATTTGTATTTCGAAATGAAAAAGATGCGGAGGGGCGTGAATTAGATTCTAAGTTATTAACTACAGTGCAACAGTATCATTCGGAGGCTTATTGTAAATTAGTTTCTTTAAATCTTCATGAAAAGAGAGTGCTTGTTGAATTATATAATCAAAAAGTTAAAGGGAATAATGAAGAGAATAAGGTAGAGACATCTTCATGGATTCCTATTCACAGCATAATATTAGAGAGTGAAAATGGGGGAGAAGTAAGTAATTATATAACAGCCAGACTACCAATAGAAATAGGAAGATATAAAGGTGAAATTAGTTTACGAGAAAAAGTGGTATTTACAGAAAAAGTCATAGGAATAAAAGAGGTGGAACAGGAGATTGTTTTGACAAAAACCAAATTTTTAGTACCAAAAGTAAAAAAGAATGGACAAAATAAATTTACAGTTGAAAAAGGGAGCTTATTGGTAGAAGGATATATATATCAATGTATTGATTACATATCAGAACAAAGTACATTTCATGACAATGTGTATCAGTTAGTACAAAATATTGTATTGGAATTAATCATTCAAGTGATACAAGAACAGGAAGTACAAGTGCGAATTACATAAAAATGATTATATTCCCTTGATTAGCTCATTATTTTTATTCGTAGCGTATCAATGCGTAATCTTTTGTAAATCATTCAGTGCTATAGAATATCCTCCAAACGGTTTATCCTCAATGAATTCATTTTAATATTTATGAAGGATGATATTATTGCTAGCTAGGATAGTTACTTAATTGTATGAATTTCTTCAGGTTTAAGTTTTAAAAAGGTGCTAACAAGTTTGTCAACGAACTTGCTAACACTTATTAAAAACGGGTATAAAATGTGGCGTATATGTTGTTTGAATAAAGAAGCTAATTCACAGATAATTGCTTGTATAATCTGATGTGTAATACAAAGTGCATTGACTCCTTTTTTACAAAACTCACAACTTAAATAGTAAAACATGTTTATCGTAATTTTCCAAACACCAATTATATTTTTTTAGAATAATTGGGTGGACAACTTCTTTCGTAGTATCGACTTCAGTATAGCCATATTTTTTATAAAAGTTTTCTAGTTCCTCGAAAGGAAGACAATACACATTTAGTATTTGTAATTTTTTTGCAGTTTGTACTAAAAATGAAACGAGTTGCCCAGCTAATTGTAGACCTCTAAATTTAGGGAGAATAAAAATTCCACCCATTTCAATAGTACCTTCATCTATTTGGACTAAACGTCCAACACCTGCATACTCGTTGTTATATGTAATGATCGCAACTGTGTCTCGTGTTAAATCACTTGGTACAAATCCTATCGATTCATAATGATTATTAACCCATTCTAAATCATTATATGTAGCTAGTTGAATACTCATATGTATCCTCCCTCAGAAAAAATGTAATATTCTCATTATACACAGTGTAATAACTTGTAAAAAGAGGTTAAAATGAAATCATTTTTATTTGCAGTTCAAGTTTTGAAGAATAGTGCATACAATATAAAGTCTTTTCCTTTCTTCATTTAAGTTTTACGTATATAATTTAAAAGTACTATTTTTATTTTATATTTTTTATATTTATAACAGAATAGAGGTTTAAAAATGGGTGTTAAAATCATTACGGACAGTGCGGCGGATTTACCGGTAGAATTGCTGCAAGCATATGATATTGATTTAATTCCACTCCGTGTATATGATGAAGCAGAAACAGAGTATTTAGATGGGGTTACATTAAAATCGGTTACATTACTGCAAAAAATGAGAGAAGGCGCAGTTTATAGAACGTCATTGCCTTCACTTGAAACTTTCCAAGAAAAATTTGTTTCTTATGCAAAAGAAGGTAATCCTTGTATATATTTAGCTTTCTCATCTGAACTGTCTGGTACATATCAATCGTCAGTTCTCATTAAAGAAGAAGTGAAAGAAACATACACTGATTTAGATTTAGAAATTATTGATACAAAATGTGCCTCACTGGGTCAAGGTATTGTCGTATTAGAAGCTGCAAAAATGGCAAAAGAGGGCGCATCAAAAGAAGAAATATTAAACCGTGTCGCTTTTCTAATGAACCATATGGAACATATCTTCACTGTAGCTGACTTGCAGTACCTAGTGAGAGGTGGGCGTTTAAGTAAAGTAGCTGGTTTTATCGGTGGTTTATTAAACATTAAGCCGATCTTAAATGTGGATGAAGGAAAACTTGTACCACTTGAAAAAGTAAGAGGGAAAAAGAAAGTATTAAGCCGAATTGTTGATATTATGGAAGAGCGTGGGAAAGACCTTAAAGGTCAAACAATCGGTATGACTCACGGTGATGATTTAGAAACTGCCGAAGCATTAAAAGCATTAATTACTGAAAGATTCGCTTGTGAAGTATTTATCGTAAATACAATTGGAGCAGCAATCGGAGCGCATACAGGACCAGGTGCGTTAACGTTGTTCTTCTTAAATGAAGTAGAGTAAAGTAAGAGATTGATCTTTGATCAATCTCTCTTTTTTTGTTGCGAGGTAATTATTTCTAAATGATGATATAGTATTGATTCTATGAATAATTAGTGATAAAGTATTTGTTTCTCTATTAATAAACGAAATCCAAGCAAATTTAGTAACCTTTTAGTATTAATCATAAAGTAGGGTACTAAATATTGTTGAAAATAATAGAATTTTCATATTGAAACTTGGAGGTTGATTATGGGTTTTTTTAGTTTAAAAGTGGTATGTGGTGTTTGTGATAATAAAGTTGGTTTGAATCGATACAAAGTAAAAAAATCAAATGCTTGGGTTTGTCCAGATTGCTTAAAAGCAGCAGGTGGCATGACTGTTGTGCCTGTAAATAAAGTTACAATTGAAGAAATTAAAGTAATGATTGAAGAGAAAAAAGCTGTAATTGATGCAAGGACAGAAAAAATTGCTGAAAACCCGATGTCAACTGCTGAAGGAATGTATCAATACTGTGTTGATAATAACTTTGGCTCTGGATATAACGAAAAGTGGGGTTTAAAACATTTCGGAGTACTTGAAAAAAACTTGATGCAAGCCGAAGAAGTTTTAATGACTTTTATCGGTTTACATAATTATGAATCCGCAACAAAACATGATCGTAATTTCGCATATGCTATTACCAATAAAAGAATTATGTTCGGTCAAAATTCTTTAACTGGTGAAAAGTTCAAATCCGTGGCTTATGAAAAAATAAATGATATAAAATTTGAAAAAGGATTATTATTTGGAGTCTTAACGATTGATACACCGCAAGAAAAATTTAATATTTCTTTAGAAAAAGATTCAGCAACAGCTATTAATAAAAATGTTCACCAAGTTTTGGATTCATTAAAAAATAGTACAACTGAAACTCAACCGGTTTCAACAGCTGTAATATCTGTGGCAGATGAGCTGAAAAAATTCAAAGAATTATTAGATATAGGTGTTATTACAGAAGAGGAATTTAACGCTAAGAAGAAACAGTTGCTTAATTTATAACCTAAATCTAGTAAGTGCTACTTCTGTATTAGCAAGTGGAATTTGTTTAGAAAAACTTCTTCCGAATTATGGGGATAAATAAAATCTATAAGTAGATGATTTCTGTATTTAACGGAAATCATCTTTTAAATTTATTATAAATCAGAATTTTTAGTTATGTTAAAAATTTCTTTATTCATATATAATTGTGTAGGTGCTAATTTGTTGTAACTGCTTGTAAAAATAGGAGGTTATTAAAATGAATGTCCTTATACAAACGCCAACTCAATGGGATTTATACAGGTTATATTCTGATGAACAAGACTTTATGTTTTCTATAGAACAACTAAAAATAGAATATAAAACTAAAAAAGATCCTGCAATCCTTTCACAACTTATACAGGCTATCGAAAAAGCAGAATATTACTTATATTGCCGTGCTGCTGAAGATGAGAAGCATCCTGAAGATACTTTACTAAGTGTAAAAGTAAATCAATTAAAGAAAGAAGTTCAACTATTAATAGAATCTAGTAAGGGACAAAGTGTTAATACAAATCATTCAAGTATTAAACTAATAGAAAATGAATTAAAAGCTTGGGAAGATATGTATACACAATTAAGAAATAAGATAGAAGTAATACACGATAAAGAGACTTTATCATTTGGACAAGCAAATTACGTTGCGATGAATAGTGATGATCATAATGAAAGATTAATAGTATTTGATTCTCTTACAAATGCTTTGAATAAGGAAAAAGATATCTTTGCTACTGTATTGAATCAAATAGGAAGATTACGTCATGCTAAAAGTGATGAAATGGAAGGGACAGAGATTTTAAAACAATCACTACAAGCAAATGGCATCTCTGAAACTGCATTATCCCAAATGTGGAATGCAACGGAACAAAATCTTACGAAGCTAGTAATTGCGTTAAACGGTTGTAAAAAAGGAAAGAATTCAATTACATGGCACGAGCTAATGACATGGAAAGAAAGTAAGGAGACTGTTATTCCTTTTTCAGTAGCAGTAAAAAACATATATGATGCACTAAAAAATATAGATGAAGAATTGGCACAGTTCGCACAGAATGCAATAGCGAATGGCTGGATCGATGCTGAACCGAGAGATAATAAACCGCCGGGTGGATTTTGTGCTCCTTTTTTCAGTGAAAAAGAATCTCGCATTTCACTTCGTTATGATGGAACAATTGATAGTGTAAGAGTACTTGCTCATGAACTGGGACACGCTTGGCATTTTTATGTTATGAGTCTTGAACAATCTACTTCATTTTTAGATGATTATCTGCCAATGAGTACAGCTGAATCAGCGTCTATTTTCTTTGAAACGGTAATCATGAATTATTTAATTCAAACAACAGATTGTGTAGAGATGAAAAAGTCATTGCTTAGCTGGAAAATAAGAAATAGTTTTAATTATGTTATGGCAATTCGTGCATCGTTTCAGTTTGAGAAGAAGTTTTATGAAGAATGCAAGGAAGGTCCTTTAAGTGCTGATGAAATTGAGAAATTATCTATAGCCGCGCAAGAAAAGGCATACAGGAATGCACTAACAGAATATCAGCCATTTGTTTGGATGAAATACGTTCAGTTTTATATAGCAGACGTTCCTTTTTACAATTATCCATACACATTTGGGTATTTAGCGAGTTTTAGTTTAATCGAAATAGCAAAGGAAAATAAAAATGCATTTCATTTGAGGTATAAAGAGTTTTTAAGAGAAACAGGAAAGGCCCCAGTTGAAGAATTGATGAAAAAACATTTTGATATTGATCTAACAGAGTATGAATTTTGGAATAAAGCTTTTATGCAAATTCATAAAGATATTGATGAATATTTGCAAATTAATTAAGGGGACTACATATATGAACAGAATCGGTATTATCGGAGCAATGCAAATAGAAATAGACTTACTTTTAGAAAAACTACATATAAAAGAGGAACATACTATTGCGGGAATACCTTTTTATAAAGGAAACTTCATGGATACAGAAATTATTATTACGCGATGTGGTGTAGGAAAGGTAAATGCCGCCGCATGTACACAAATTTTAATTAATAAATTTGATGTGAATTCTATCATTAATACAGGTGTTGCGGGTGGATTACATCCGGATGTGAAAATTGGCGATCTAGTTATTTCTACAAATGTTACGCATCATGATGTTAATAAAAATCAAATGAAGAATCTATTTCCGTTTCAAGAAGCGTTTCATGCAAGCGAGGAATTAAGAGATTTAGCCCGAAAAGCTGTTAATAGTAGTAGTTTAAATATTACTGTTCATGAAGGAAGAATCGTCAGCGGAGAATGTTTCGTCGAGGATTCAAAGTTAAAGGAGCAATTAGTCACTGAATATGCACCTCATTGTACAGAAATGGAAGGAGCAGCAATTGGGCATGTCGCTTATATAAATGATGTACCGTTTCTCGTTATGAGATGCATTTCTGACAGCGCAGATGATGAAGCGCAAGTTTCATATGATGACTTTGCGAAAACTGCAGCGAATTATTGCTCAGAAATTATTGTTGAGATGCTTAAAAATATTTCGATTAAAGCTGTATTGTAGTTCATAAGTAAAGAATGGGAGAGAATATCATGTTACAAGTACTAATTTTCGATATGGATGGAACTTTATTTCAAACAGATAAAATTTTAGAGTTATCACTAGATGATACATTTGATCATTTACGGTCACTACAATTATGGAATACGATAACACCAATTGATAAATATCGTGAAATTATGGGTGTACCTTTACCTAAAGTTTGGGAAGCTTTATTACCTAATCATTCTAATGAAGTAAGGGAACAAACAGATGCATATTTTTTAGAAAGACTAATTGAAAATATAAAGAGCGGAAATGGTGCTTTATATCCGAATGTAAAGGAAGTTTTTAGTTTTATAAAAGAAAATAATTGTTCTGTTTACATTGCTAGTAACGGCTTAACGGAATATTTACAAGCAATCGTATCTTATTATGATTTAGACCAATGGGTTACGGAAACATTCAGTATTGAACAAATACACTCGCTAAATAAAGGTGACTTAGTAAAAAGCATTTTGATGAAATATGATATAAAAGAGGCAGCGGTAGTTGGAGATCGTTTATCGGATATTAACGCTGCAAAAGATAATGGTCTAATTGCGATTGGATGTAATTTTGATTTTGCAAAAGAAGATGAGCTTGCTCATGCTGATTTAGTAATTGATGATTTAATGGAACTGAAGGGGATATTACCAGAATTGAAGAATACGTACATAACAAAATGAATAAGTTCACATTCAAATGAATGCTCAGGATAATATATTCTTGGGCATTTTTATTTTTTAAAAAGATACATTTGGATAGAGAAAGTGGGGGAGTAAGCTGGAAAATATACAAATAAAACGAATTGGAGATTTGCTAAAATATGAGGTCAATCACCTTGTCCAGGAAAGTAAAGAAGAAGGATTTAACTTCTTAATAAAACTAATAAATGAATATGAAAGTAAAAGAAATACATTTAGTAAAACGGGCGAATGTTTATATGGCATTTTTCAAGGTGATACGTTAATTGGAATCGGGGATTAAATCAAGATCCGTATACGAAAGATAATAAGATTGGCCGATTAAGAAGGTTTTACATTGCAAAAGATTACCGGCGGAAAGGATTAGGAAGGTTACTGTTAGGGAGAATCTTAAGCGATGCAAAAATCTATTTTACTATTGTTGTTTTACATACAGATACAGAACAGGGGAATCAGTTTTATACTTCGAGTGGATTTGCGAAAGGGAAAATGTATGTAGGAACAAGCCATTATCTAAACTTAGATAAAAGGATGTAGTGAATTATTATTTGATCTCCAAGGGAACGTTTGTTCTTCTTTGTGTAGATTTATGGTATAATTTATTTGAATCTACTATTAGAATGGGGATTAGATGATGGGAGAAAATAAAATTATTAATGATTTTAAAGATTATTCAATGTGGATAACCACATTGAAAGGTATGAAAGAAGAATTGTGGACAGCGCCAATATCAGAGGGGAAATGGACTATTGGTGAGATTGTATCTCATATTATGAATTGGGATGACTATCTTTTACGTGAGACATTATCATCAGTGAGAGATGGACAGGGAATGGAGTTCCCTGACTTTGATACATATAATAAACTAGCCTCTAATTATGCAAAATCAGGTATATCTAAGATAAAACTTCTTGAAGAAGCACAAGCTAAAAGAGAGTTACTTGTTCAAGAGCTTAACCGACTGTCTATTGGAAAGCTAAAGGAACATTTAACTGCCAATGGAGTATCATATTGTCCTCATACTGGAATGCCGTACTCTCTAATATATATTATTAAAGAATTCGTAGATCACGATAACCATCACAAAAGGCAGATTATTAATTTTTTAAATGAAAATCAAGTTGTTAACTGATAAAGAAAGATCCCGCGAATGATACTTGCGGGATCTTTAATTAATTATAATTTAACATTCATTTGTTTCAATAAAGTTTTCGGATCACCTTTTACATAATAAAAATGGGGATTATTCTCATCATCGTAAAGCATAATGTAAGGTTTTTCATTAAGTGGGAGAAGGATGAGTACTTCATCGATTGTTGTATGTAACCATTGATTTGTAATAGGAACAGGTTTTGATAACGGGATTTTTATCATATGACCATCTTTCGGAACGACATTTAAGTTTTTAAATGGACCAGTAATTGATTTTGCGTATTGAACTGCTTCTTTTTGAATGGCTGAATCTAAAGATTGTTTTTGGACCACCATTTCTTTTTTACAATCAAATACTTCAATTTGTTTATTTGTATTTGCGAACGCATTTGTTGATAATAAAAAGAAGAGAAGAGTAATGACTCCTATTTTTTTGAACATGAAACAACACCTCACACTTACTATACCCGCAAACGTTGTAAATATTTTTATGTCACATTGATGTAACAAAGAAGTTGTATGATAAAATTGATATTTGTTTATTAGTAATGGAGGAAATGTAATGAAAGTATTAATCGCAGATGATGAACAAGATATGCTGAAAATTTTAAAAGCGTATTTTGAAAAAGAAGGCTTCGAAGTTTTATTAGCAAAAGATGGAGAGGAAGCACTTCAAATATTTTATGATGAGAAAATTGACTTAGCTATTTTAGACTGGATGATGCCGAAAAGTAGTGGTATTACTGTCTGTCAGGAAATAAAAAAGAATTCGAGTGTAAAAGTATTAATGCTTACTGCGAAAAGTGAAAGTGAAGATGAATTAGCAGCTCTTCAAAGCGGGGCAGATGAGTATGTGAAAAAACCATTTCACCCAGGAGTGCTAATTACGCGAGCGAAAAAGCTTGTACAGCATGAAGATGTTATTCAAGTTCAAGATTTAAAAATAGATTTCACCAAAAATAAAGTATATAAAAATGAGAAAGAATTAGACATTACAAAGACAGAATTACAATTAATAAAGTGCTTTTTAAATCATAAAGGCACGATTTTAACGAGGAAAAAGTTGTTAGATATCGTCTGGGGATTTGATTATTTTGGGGAAGAGCGAACGGTTGATACGCATGTAAGAAGATTACGTAAAAAAATAGGAGAAAATATTATAAAGACACATCGCGGTTTAGGATACAGTTTGGAGGAAGAGTGTGAATAAACTCGGTAAAAAGTTATTTTTCAGCATCTCTTTAATAGTCATCCTTATTTTTGCCATCTCTTTATTATTAATTAACTATTTTTTACCAAAATATAATGTTCACAAAACACGCGAAAGCTTAGAAGGCATTACAGCGCAAATCCAGTCAATACCGCGTAAAGAACTGGATGATGCTATAAATTATATTGAAAATGAAGGTAATGTTACGATTGCTTATACATCAATAAATAGTTCAGAAGATGCTATTAATGAAGAATTACGAATGCAACTTACAAAAAAGAGAGTTGCATTGAATAAACTTTGGATTACAAAAGAAGAAATTACGAAAGTGAAGAACCTCGGACAATCGAATAAAATATATGATCAAGAAAAGATAAAATCTAGTTTTTTTGCGAAATACATTGCGAAAGATGATATGTTGATTTTAGTAGGAGTTTCTATCGCACATTCCAATGAAGTAATTAAAACGCTTAACTCATTTTATTTATACATTTTGGGATTCTCACTATTTCTTATTATCGTGCTCGTCTGGATTTTTTCAAAAACAATCACTACACCACTGAATGAATTGAGTGATGTCGCAGAAGATATTTCACGTCTGAAATTTAAACGGACGAAAGTTAAAACGAATGATGAAATAGGTGATTTAGCAAATAGTATAAACATTATGAGTGATAAATTACATGAAGCACATCAAGATTTAACAGATCGAAATGACCACTTAAAACGATTTATGGGCGATGTAACTCATGAATTAAAAACACCAATCGCATTAGTAAAAGCATATTCTATGGGAATAAAAGACGGTTTAGATGATGGCACATATGTTGATACAATCATTAAACAAACAGATCAAATTTCAAATTTAATTGAAGAGTTATTGCGATTTTCTAAACTAGAAAGAGATATTTTACAAAAAGAAGAATTCCCTATTGAACCACTAGTACAAAGTATAATAGATAAGCATACGATTGAACTGGAGTCGAAAGAAATTAAGTTGCAAGTGAACTATAGTGTTGGTGACACGATTGTTTATGCTGATTTAAATAAAATGAGAATGGTCTTTCAAAATTTAATTTCTAATGCGATAAAATATACAACGAATCAAAATATAAAAATCACATTAGAAGAGAAAAATAGCATTGTGTATTTTCAAATTCA
The DNA here is from genome assembly GCF_038005725.1 of Bacillus sp. FSL R12-0074. NCBI lineage: Bacteria > Bacillati > Bacillota > Bacilli > Caryophanales > Bacillaceae > Bacillus > Bacillus sp. FSL R12-0074. The sequence goes on along the minus strand of NZ_JBBOTR010000001.1, from coordinate 2,818,178 downwards.
AAATGGTATTGCTGCTGAGGGAATTAAAGAGATAGATAAAATTTGGGAGCCTTTTTACGTATTAGAGTCTTCACGTAGCAAAGAAAAATCAGGTACTGGATTAGGATTAGCGATTGTAAAAAGTATATTAGAAAGACATGGTTTTGAATACGGAGTTTCGGTAGAAGATGGAGAAATACAATTTTATATGTATATAGAAAGGAACTAATTGTTATTAGTTCCTTTTCTAGTATCTTGAAAGATTCGAATGTTTTACAAATTTCTCAACTTTCTACGAAATATAAACTGAATTTTCTGCATTTTTAATGTATAGTAAAAGAAGGAATATATGGGGAGGGAAGGGCATGAGGAAAAAGAAATTAGCAATAACACTTTCAGCTATATTATCTTTAACAATTACTTCAGGAGTTTCTAGTATGACTGCACATGCAGAAAATGAAGGGAGCTCTGTAAAAGGGAGTGATATTAAGTTAAATGGTCAAGTTTCAGAAGCTTTAACTCCAAACACAAAAATTCAATTGGAAAATGGGATGACAAAACCAATCTATTCTCTTGATGAAGCAATTATTGAAAATTTATTTGTAGAGACAGAAGTCGATAGTGATAGAGATGGTAAGAAAGATCGAGTATCGATTAAAGTTATGCGTCCAAAGACAGAATCAAATGTAAAAGTTCCTGTTATATATGAAATGAGTCCATATCGATCTGGATTAAAAGATGTGCCTGTTTATAATGTTGATGAAGAATTGTATGAGTATGAAGGAAAACCGTATGGGGCAGTTAACCTTGGGTCGTATGGTAATTATTATGTTCCGAGAGGATATGCAGTTATTTTAGGCGAAAGTATCGGAACTGGAAAATCAGATGGATGTCCGACAACTGGAGATGAACAAGAAATACTAGGGACGAAGTCTGTCATTGATTGGGTAAATGGGCGTGCAAAAGCATATACAGAGGATGGTAAGGAAGTAAATGCAAATTGGTCTACGGGAAATGTAGGAATGACAGGAGTTTCTTATAATGGTACGTTACCGAATGCTGTCGCAACGACAGGAGTGGAAGGGTTAAAAACAATTATTCCAATCGCAGCGATTAGTAGCTGGTATGATTATTATCGTGCAAATGGGGCGGTTATTGCGCCAGGTGGATATCAGGGAGAAGATACAGATAATATGGCAGAAGCAGTACTAACAAGAAAGAACCCTGAAGTTTGCGGGCAAATTATTAAAGAACTAACAGCTGGACAAGATCGTAAAACAGGCGATTATAACGATTTTTGGGATAAACGTAACTATGTAAAAGATGTTAAGAATGTGAAGGCTAGTGTGTTTGTTGTTCACGGTTTAAATGATTGGAATGTAAAAACGAAGCAGTTCGCACAGTGGTGGGAAGCTCTTGGCAAAAATAATGTTCCTCGTAAAATGTGGTTACATCAAGGTGGACATGGCGGAACATCAAGTAATAACTGGCAACAAACCCAAAATAAATGGTTCGATTATTGGTTATATGGAATTGAAAATGGAATTATGGATGAACCGATGGTAGATGTACAACGTGAAAATAAATCGTGGCAAAAAATAAAAAATTGGCCAGATCCAGCAGCTGTACCATCAAAAGTCCGTATGTATTTAAGTAATAAAGCAGTCAATCTACCATTAAGTATGGGATCAGTAAACAATGTTTTCTCATTAGTAGATGATACTAAAATAAAGTCAAATCAACTAGTAGAAAACCCTGAGTTAGAAATAGCGAATCGATTAGTATATACAATGCCTGTACTGCAAAAAGATATGCGAATAAGTGGTACGCCTAAAATTTCAATAACAGGAAATATTGATCGATCTGTTTCAAATTTAACAGCTTTACTTGTTGATTATGGCGGAGCGAGGCCTGAAATTGTAACGAGAGGTTGGATGGATCCGCAAAACTTAAATAGTATAGAAAATTCAACAGCGATTCAACCTGGTAAAGATTACACATTTACATGGGACATGCAGCCAGATGATTATGTATTTAAAGCAGGGCATCAAATGGGGGTCGTTTTAATCGCAAGTGATTACGATTATACAATTAGACCGAAAGCAGGAACGAAGCTAACGGTGAAATTGAGTGAAGTGACATTGCCGATTGTGAAATAAATAGTTTTTGATAAAGAGCTTACTATAGTAAGCTCTTTAAATTTTGAAATAGAAATGCCTACAAACATAGGGAGTGTATTATGCATTTCTATTGGTAGATATAATAATATTTACAACAAATAAAAAAATTGCATTAATGATTAAAAGGCCACTAAAGGTAAAAGCGGCAAAACCTCCAGCTAATCCATCTCCTACTTTTTCTCCAATTACGTGCATAGTGGCAAAGAAAAAAATGGGGGAAGAAAGAATGAAAATACCACTGGCTATTTTCCATATGTGTTTATACTGTTTTGCTATAAAGAAAATTAGAACAGTAATAGCGATAAGAAGAAAAAGAAATCCAATTAATGAATTCATCATATCCTCCTTTCAGTATAAATCTGAATTTTGGTTTCTATATGTTCATTTTGAAGGGAATATTATACAATATGATTATATTCTATGGAAAGCGAGTGATATATTATGACAGTCAGCTCTTTCGAATTCTCATTAAAATTTGAGGTACGGAAAGATTAAGTAAGTTAGAATCTTCCGTACACATAAAACGGAGGAGAAAATAAATGTTTAGTTATTATAGTACACTTTGTACGGAATTATATGATTGCACAAAACCTGTCGGTTACGCTTTGAATGGTGATATTGAGTATTACCAAGAACGTTTAAATAATTGTGGGGGCAGCATTCTCGAAGCAGCAGTAGGATCAGGGCGTGTCATTATACCACTTCTTGAAGCTGGTTTTAAAGTTGATGGGATAGATTATTCACCTGAAATGCTAGATTCTTGCCGGAAACGTTGTAAAGAGAGAGGATTGCATCCTAATTTATTTGAAGGAAGCTTACAACAACTTTCACTGACACATAAATATGAAGCGATAATAATTCCTACTGGATCCTTTTGTTTAATTGAAAATCGTGATGATTCTATAAATGCTCTGAAATGTTTTTATCGACATCTTAATCTAGGCGGGCGTTTAATTGTAGATCTTGCGCTTCCATATGACTGGAAGACGGGTGAGATTCATACATCGACTTTTTCCTTGCCAAGCGGGGACGGAATTACATTAGAAAATAAATCAATTGAAATAGATTGGCTTAACCAAGTAACTGTATCATATTTAAAATATGAAAAATGGAGTAAAGGAAAGTTAGTACAAACTGAACTACAACGTTTTGCAATGCGGTGGTATGGAATAGAAGAGTTTAGACTCCTTTTAGAAAGTATAGGTTTCACTGGCATTACTTGCTCTGCTGACTATGTTTATGAAAAGCAACCGTCAAATGCAGAACAAATTATTACTTTTGAAGCTGTACGAAAGTAATAATATAGGAACTATTCATGAAAATAAGGCAATCGACACAACATCGACTGCCTTATTTTCAATTTTTGGATATGTTTTATTTAATTGTTTATAGAGAAAAATCGGAGGAAAACAAATGAAATTCATCTTAATATTTGGCCCGCAAGCAGTCGGGAAAATGACGGTCGGGCATGAGTTAGAAAAAATAACTGATTTAAAGCTATTTCATAATCATATGACGATTGATTTTGTTAGCTCGTTTTTTGATTACAGTACAAAGCGGAAGCACAACGGTTAGTAAGTTTGTTTCGTAATGAACTGTTTGAAGAAGTGTCTAAAAGTGATTTATACGGAATGATTTTTACATATGTATGGGCATTTGATCTTCAATCGGATTGGGATTACATAAACCATGTAGTAAGTATTTTTGAATCAAAAGGCGCAGCAGTATATTTTGTAGAGCTCGAGGCAGAATTAGATGAAAGATTAGAGCGAAATAAAAGTCCACATAGACTAGAGCATAAGCCGAAAAAAAGAGACATTGAATGGTCTGAAAAAAATTTAAAAGAAACGATGAAAAAACATAGATTAAATTCATTTCATGATGAAATTGAAAAAGAAGAGTACATAAAAATTAATAATACTCATTTGAGTGCTAAAGAAGTAGCTGTAATGATTAAGGAAAAATTCCGATTGTAAAATACTTAAATGCTGTTACGTTTTCATTGTCCAAGCATTCTCCTACTAACTACATATACTATTTATGTTAAAGTCAGTCACTATTTTAAATGGGCTATTATTTTACTATAAATGACAATTTAGAGAAGTGAGATCAGAATTTGATGAGAATTGGGAAACTTGTATTTCAAAAAGTGGTTATGTAATCTATGTAGCTACAAGTGATAATGCTGAAGTAATAGTACTTCTTTCAGATGGTTCAAGTAAATTGTTAATCTTCGAAAAAGGCGGAAAAGTAGTAGTGGGTGGTGGTGGAACAAGTCATTACAGCAAACCGCATATTGCAAGAAATATTTAATGTGAAAAATGTTAATCGAGAAGATGCTGGAAGCCTTATAACCTTTAATTTATATATAAAAATACAAATCATAAAGTAAGTTTTTTTAGATTCTGGCGTTTTTTGTAACAAAAATAAGATGAAAAAGATCTTTAACGTATAAAGGTCTTTTTTGTTTTATTATAGCAGGGATATACTGTATACATAAAAAAGTGTAGTGAAAAACAATCAGCCTTTCATGTATAGTACATGAAAGGCTGATTGTTTTTATGTGTTGAAGGAGTCGTTTAGAAGAATTGTAGTTTTTAGATTGATAGTTAAAACTGTAACAGCTTATGTATAATTAATATCATTTTGTCAAATGAATGTCACATAAAAGTCTTATAGTGTATATAGAAAGTGAAACATATACAAAGCAGGAGATGAAATGATGAAAAAGGCACTACAATATATATTCATATTATTTACGTTAGTTACTTTAAGTTATGTAATTTATATTAACTATGAAAAGCAGAAAGAGATTAAAAATAATAAACAAGTAATTAGTGAAGTTGCAAAGAGGTATGGTATTCCAGAGTGGATACCATTATCTATTGCTGATCATGAAACAAAATTTGATCGAAAAGCGATAGGGGATAACGGAACATCTTTCGGATTATTCCAATTACATCGTGGTGGATTAGCACCAGCGCAATTATCGGAAGAGAGTTTAGTGGATTCGCGTATAAATACAACGATAGCAGTTTCAAGTATGGTCAAATCGTATGAACGTGGTGTGAAAAAAGGACTGCAGGATTGGGAGTTGCTTAAATATGTTGCTAATACATCAGGGTGGCCAGGAAACTTAGGGGGAGAATGGACAGATAATAATACGAAATATAATAAAGGGCTAGAACAATCATATCAATTATATAAAAAAGAGAAGTAGATATAAAAAGGCATTTTCAATTTGGGGAAATGTCTTTTTTATGTTATAGTATAAAAGTGTTTGGACGTTATGTTATTTCGATATATCTTCAAATTTGTTATGTAGTATTTTTATATTAAATAACTACTAAAATCATTTTTTTATATAAGGAGTAAGAAGTAGGGATATGAAAAATATAGATTTTATACTAGAAAGTGATGAAACATTAAAACCGTCAGAACGATTAGTACTATTATTATTAGAGAAGCATAGAATGTTATATACGAACGATCTATTAGCTCTTTCAAATTTATCATATAAAACATTAACAGATTCACTAACAGCACTCGTTTTAAAGTCTTATGTTTTAAAGGATACAGGTAAGGGAAGAAGGCAGAATTGTTATAGATTAGTATGATAAGAGTACTGCTATATATTCTTGCTATATATGTATTTTTCAAATGTAAGGATAAATTCCATTTTTATTTTCAAATGATAAAAAACTATTAATTTAAGTAAATAGCCGGTTTTGATATGTAAAGAGTTCATGGCTGCTAAATATATAATTTTATTTCATTTTTATTAATGTTTATTAGTTGTAAGTGAAAATGATATTTTTTAAACAATTATAAAAATGAAATTCAAAAACAATCTACTCATTAGAGTGGATTGTTTTTTTATTAGGATAGCGAATTATAAAAATAATTTTATTATGTAAACTTAATTATTTAGAAAGGAACATGTGATTATTAATGGAATTTATTAAGGGGTACTTAATATTTGTATACATGGAGGTTCATTATGGAACAAATCATATCAATATCACAAGCAGTCATAAGCGGGGAAAAAGAAAAGGTAGTAGAAATCATTAATACGGATCCAAGTGTTGTTAACTCATTTAGTGAAGATGGATGGAATATGATATAGATTTAAAATATTAAAAGTAAAACAAGACCAGCAGTTGGATATTTCCAGCTGCTGGTCTTGTTTTATATTGACTGAATATGCGCTAATTCCTCATCTGTAAGAATCGGACGGATAGACGAGTCTGCATTTTCTTTCGCTTGTTTTTCTGTTTTTGCGCCAGGAATTGCGACCGATACCGCTGGATGAGTGAGGACATAACGAAGTGCAAGTTGCCCTAAGGTTTGATTTTCATTTGAGAGTAATCGTAGTTTCTCTACTTTTTGTAAATCTTCTTGAAACCACTTTTCTTTTGGCCATTCTTTGCGTAAATCTCCGTCAAGAAAAGTTGTTTTATTTGTAAATTTTCCAGTTAATATCCCCATTTTTAAAGGGCCGCGTATAACAGCTCCTAAATTGTTCTCCTGTAGGTAGGGCAGTATGTCGTTTTCTGGTTTTCGGTTTAATATGTTGTAATCAAGTTGCACAACATCAATTTCATTGTTTTTATTGAAGTGTTTTATATATTGTATGTCGTGAGTTGAAACGCCAACAGCTCTTACTTTTCCGTCCCGTTTTAATATTTCAAATGCTCGTAAAAATGCTTCTGTTTCTTCTTGTTTATCCCACCAAATGTGACAGAAATAAACATCAATATAATCTGTTTCTAGGCGCAGTAAGCTAGTTTCAAATACTGCGATCACTTTTTCTGCAGTATTATAAACAGGCTCTCCACTTGGATCATAGTGATGCCCAATTAAACCGCCTTTCGTTGATAAAACGATATTATTACGGTGCTCTCTTATCGCTTGAGTTACTAACCTTTCACTATGTCCTAATCCGTATACATCAGCAGTATCAATAAAGTTTACGCCACATTCAATTGCTTTCTTCATAGCGGTTATAGATTGTTTGTCGTTAACAGGACCCCATTCATCGCCGCCAATCGCCCAAGCTCCAAAGCCAATTTCAGAAACAGTAATTCCAGTTTTACCTAATGTACGGTAGTGCATCATTTTTCCTCCTTGTAAGCATGTTATAACATCGGTATGCAAAACTAGAATTTATATGTGTAAAAATGTTTTCTACAATTGGGGAAAAAGAATAACATAAACTACTATTTTATAGCAGCATAAATAAAAATTTTCATTTTAAATACAGAGATGTCGTCGAACGCTATCTCTAATTGGTTAATTTGTGAGATTTTTTTGTGAAGGAGGTTATTTTATAAGAATAGAATTTAAGTTAGTAAGAGATCGTGCCTATGGTAGTGAGAAAATATGGGTTAGGGGGATTTGAAAATGAGGAAACTCAAAAGAGTCAATGTTCCTAATATACCAGAGCAACTATCACAGCCTAACGACAAGCGAACTATAAATAAGAAGAAGTTAAGGCGTTTTATTTTCATGTTCATTTTTATTGCTGCGACTACTTTGTACGTTCAATATATTTTAACGAAACAACAAGAAGTAATTAATGGCAAAAAAAATACAATAACAAATCAAAAGAAACAATTAGTTTCTTTAAAGAAAGATCAAGGTTCTTTAAAGACTAACATTGAGAATTTAACCGATAATGAAGAAGAGATTTTAAAGTTTGCTAGAAAAGAGTATCAATTTTCTAAGTCAAACGAAACAATATTCGTATTGCCAAAGTGAAGTGGTGGAACAGTTAGCGATAGCTAACTGTTTTTTGATGTATGAGGGAAAAGTTGTTTGTAGTGTGAATGTCATGGTACAAGGAGCAATGACATATTGTAAAAATGAGAAGTTTGAGCTAATTTTAATTGTTTTAAGAGATTTTCATAATTATGGAATATATGTCAAAATAAATATTGTTAAAATTCTGTCAATTGTATATAATACAAGGTAAGCGGATACATTTTTTAATCAACGTTGAGTTAACAGCTTATACGTCTGTTAAGAAAACCGTTATCCTCGTATAAGAAAGGAAGATAGCTGTGTACGCTTCAAATACAATTTACGTCGTAGGGGATGCGAAAGCACCTCAAAATAATCCCATTACCGAAAAGTTCAAAAGTTATTTTGTAGCATTTGTACTTGAGAAGGATACAGGGGAAATTGTAGATGCAGATTGCTCAGCCACAATTGCATTAACATCTCAATTTGTTAAATATTTGTTTCTACATAAAAATATTAATGACCCAGCATTAGTAACAGAAATAAAAAATCGGTACTTCGGTTCGTCTCAAAAGGCGCTACTTGTAGCGCTAAAGGATGCACAGAAAAAATATAATCAGATCGCTGCTTTGTCTACCCATTCATAGACAAAATCCAGCCGTAAGAATCTTCTTATGGCTGGATTTTTTTGTTTCGCATTAACGGAAAAGCCACCCGGATATTAAAGTATCACTCTATAAACAATGAAAGGATGAACAAAATGAAAATTACCGATGTGAAGGTAAACCGCCGACATGTAAAGCTTCATACACCGTTTAAAACTGCGCTTCGCACTGTAACGGAAATCGAAAGTATAGATGTGTTTATTCATACAGATGAAGGGATTGTTGGAAAAGGAGCTGCTGCAGCAACACCGGTTATTACAGGTGATTTTGCCAACGGGATTGAGGAAGCAATATTAGGGCCAATTCGCTCCGTATTAGTTGATAAAGATGTGCTGCAATTTCAAACGTTATTGTTACACATTCAAATGAGCTGTATAGGAAATACAAGTGCGAAAGCGGCGGTAGATATGGCTTTATACGATGTATATTGTCGATTTCACAACATACCGTTATATGCATTGTTAGGTGGGAAGAAAGAGATTCATACTGATATTACAGTAAGTGTGGATGAGCCTTTATTAATGGCAAAAGAAGCGAAAAAGCATATCGAAAAGGGATTCCAAACATTAAAAATTAAGGTGGGTAAAGAGGCACATTTAGATTTAGAACGCATAGAGGCAATTCGAAATGTAGTACCAAAGAATACGACGTTACGTTTAGATGCAAATCAAGGATGGAAACCGAAAGAAGCGGTTTCTATTATTAGAGAAATGGAGAATAGAAATTTAAATATAGAATTTGTAGAACAACCAGTTCATGCGAAAGATTGGGAAGGATTAAAGTACGTGAAGGACAATGTACAAACGCCTATTATGGCAGATGAAAGTATGTTTTCGGCAAGCGATGCATTAAAGATTGTCCAAGGAGGATATGCAGACCTACTTAATATTAAATTAATGAAATGCGGCGGCATACGAGAAGCATGGAAAATTGCAGATATTGCGGAAGCAGCAGGTGTGAAATGTATGGTTGGAAGTATGATGGAACCTTCACTTTCAGTTAGCGCTGTTGCCCATTTAGCTGCGGCACATCCGAATATTCATTACTTTGATCTTGATGCACCGTTATGGTTAGTAGAAGAGCCAGAAGGGATGACTTACACTGGTCCAAAGGTAAACCTGCATTCTATAGTGAATATACAATCTTAGAAGTAGTACCTAGTAAACTATCTTATAAGGGGGATATATATGAAAAAAGTAGGAACTGCATTTTTAACAACTTTATTTATATTTTCATCGTTTACTTCGGTGAATGCTGAAGAGAAGAAGGATAGTAAAGCATTTATAGATGTATCTGCTGCAACGTTATGGACTGCACCAGATTCATTACGACCAATTGATGCACCGAGTGCGACAAATCCAGTTGATTTATGGAAGTGGACGAAATCAATGACGCTAGATGAGAAGCTTTGGTTAACGAGTGCAAATAAATTAGAAACGCAAGCGCTACTCGGTCAAGAAGTAACAGTAATTGATAAAAAAGGTGATTGGGTAAAAGTACTAGTGCACGGACAGCCAACGCCGCGAAATGAAGAAGGTTACCCTGGATGGATGCCCGAAAAACAATTAACGTATAATCAGGAATTTGCAGATAAAACAAACGAACCTTTTGTATTAGTAACGAAACCGACAGCAATTGTATATATTAACCCTTCTGAAAAACATAAATCGCTTGAAGTCAGTTATAATACGCGTTTACCGCTATTAAGTGAAGATACGATCTCATACCGCGTATTGTTGCCAAATGGTCAGAAGGCGTGGCTACGAAAAAATGATGGAACTGTTTACCATTCTCAAAATGATATTCCGGCTCCAACCGCTGATGATTTAATAAACACCGGAAAAATGTTTTTAGGATTACCGTATATATGGGCTGGTACAAGTGGTTTTGGATTTGATTGCTCTGGATTTACACATACGATTTATAAATCACATGGTATTACAATACCGAGGGATTCTGGGCCACAATCAAAAGCAGGAATTGCGGTTGATAAAGAAAACCTACAAAAGGGCGATTTAATATTCTTTGCACATAATCAAGGAAAAGGTAGTGTTCATCACGTTGCCATGTATATTGGTGATGGAAATATGATTCACTCACCAAGAGCTGAAAGATCGGTAGAAATTATACCGCTAAATACACCAGGATATATAGAAGAATACGCTGGTGCTCGTCGTTACTTACCTTAAAAAAGATAGGGGGGCTTTATATGAAAAAGGTTGTTCGCTACTCATTAGTTAGTACTCTACTTGTATCTTCATTTTTAGTAGGCTGTGCTAAAGAAAAAACAGCTACAAAGCCGAAAGATGAGAAGAAAGTATTGCAACTACTAGAAACGGGTGAAATTCCATCATTAAATTCAGGGAAAGTAACAGACGCCGTATCGTTTAATGTTTTAAACAATGTAATGGAAGGGTTATTCCGTTTATCGAAAAATGATGAAGTGATTCAAGCGGGAGCACAAAAATATGAAGTGAGTAAAGATGGTAAGACATATACATTCCACTTACGTGATGCGAAATGGTCTAACGGAGATCCAGTAACAGCTCATGATTACGTATATGCTTGGAAGCAACTTATAAATCCAGATACAGCCTCTCAATATGCATATATCGCGTACGATGTGAAAAATGCGGAGAAGATAAATAAGAAACAATTAGGCTTAGAAGAATTAGGTGTGAAAGCAAAGGATGATAAAACGTTCGTTGTAGAGCTGGAACATCCTGTACCGTATTTTACGAAACTACTCATTTTACCATCTTTCTATCCAATTAATGAAAAATATGCGAAGGAGCAAGGCGATAAATACGGGTTAGAAGCAAATAAAGCGATATATAATGGGCCGTTTACATTATCAGATTGGAAGCACGAAGCGAGCTTTACAATGAAGAAAAACGATAAATATTGGGATAAAAAAGAAGTGAAATTAGATGAGGTAAACTATCAAATTGTTAAAGAAATTTCAACTGCGGTAAATTTATATGAAACAGATAAGGTAGATAGAGCTGTCATTTCAACAGAATTCGTAGATAAATATAAAAACAATAAAGAGTTAAAACAATATACAGATCCGGTTATGTATTTCTTCCGTTTCAATGAAAATGTGCCGATTCTTAAAAATAAAAATGCACGTCTTGCGCTAAGTACAGTGTTTGATAAAAAGGGCTTAGCGACATCATTTTTAAATGACGGATCAGTTGCGGCGAACTACTACGTACCAAAAGGATTCTTAAAAGGACCAGATAAGAAAGATTTTAGAAGTACGGCAGGCGAGTTTAATAAGACGGATGTAAAACAGGCAAAGGAATATTGGGAAAAGGCGAAGCAAGAGACAGGCACAAATGAAGTGACGTTAGAACTATTAAACTATGACTTAGAGAACTTTAAAAAGGTAGGCGAATATATTAAAGAACAGCTTGAGAAAAACTTACCGGGGCTAAAAGTAAATGTGAAATTACAACCACATACGCAAAAACTAGCGTTAGAGAAGAAAAAAGAATACGAAATGTCGTTATCACGTTGGTTACCTGATTATCCAGATCCAATGACATACTTAGAAGTTTTCCTTTCGGGAAGTACCGTAAATAATACAGGATATGCAAATCCAGAATACGACGCTTTAATTAAGAAGATTAAAACAGAGTTAGGTAATGATGAAAAAGCTCGTTGGAAAGCACTACAAGATGCGGAAAAAGTGCTCCTTGATGATGCGGTAATTGCACCAGTATTCCAGCGCGGTCTTTCTTACTTACAAAAACCATATGTGAAAGAATTATATGTACATCAATTCGGTCCAGCTACAAGTTTAAAATGGGCAGATGTACAAAAATAAAGTGATGGAGAAACAGACTTCACGTATGTGATAGTCTGTTTTTTTCTTATAGCTTCAAATGAATTATAGACATTTTATAAGTTTTTTCATCGCTTAAAAATAAAATTATTACATAAATTAAAGTGTGAAATTTATGTAGAATCTTGTATAATTAACATGTTTCTTTGGAAACATTTTCTTTCTCTATGAATGTGTGAATTTGCAGAGAAAAGAGAGGAATACATACATGTATATAATAGATAAATAGAATGGGACATGTATAGAAAAAAGGAGAAAAATGATGACGTGTCATAAACAAGGGTTACAATTTATTCGTAATAGAAAGAGGAATAAACGATGAAGATGAAGCATGCTTTCGGACCAATTATTTTAGCCTGTGTACTCTTTTTCATTGTATTGCTTATTCCATCTAAGAGTTTAGTGTCACTAATAAGCGATAAAAAAATAGAAGATGCAGCAACTTCCTTACAAAAAGAGAAATTACAAAGTGTTTTCTTGCAACAGAAAATGTTAGAGAATTCGCAGTATTTACCGATGTATGGTTCATCAGAGTTTTTACGAATGGATGCATATCATCCATCTAACTATTTTAAAGTAAATCCAGCAGGTTTTACTCCATTTTTAATAGGGACTGGTGGTACGCAAAGCTTGGCTCATATATTAAATATGACGTCTACAATGGATGAATTAGAAGGTAAAAAGGTAGTCTTTGTTCTTTCACCACAATGGTTTACAAAAATCGGTGTATCACAAGGGGATTTTACAAATAATTTCTCCAAACAACAAGCCTATCACTTTATTTTTAATGACGAAATAAAGCCTGAAATGAAGAAAAAAATCGCGAAACGTTTACTAGATTATAAAGTTGTTCGTAAGGATGCGATATTAAGTAGTTCGCTAGAAAGTATTGCATATAATGATACAAAACATAACATAAAAGCTGGACTAGCTAAACCGCTAGCGTATATGTACCGGAACATTTTAGATCATCGAGATTTATTTAACTCTCTATTTAAGATCGAACCGATGAAAGAGAAAACAAATATAGGACTACGTTCGCTTTCTTGGGAAGATGCACGTAAACATGCGGAACAAGAAGGTAAAGTAGGATCCACAACAAATACATTCGGAATTGAAAATCCATATTATTATAAACATAATTTAAAGAAAAAATTAAAAGGTTTAAAAAACTTTAGAGCAAATGAATCGTATGATGATTCACCAGAATATGATGATTTACAAATTGTTTTAGATCTTTTCAAAGAAAAAAATGTAAAACCACTCTTTATTTCTGTGCCTGTAAATGGACCGTGGTATGATTACGCTGGTTTCCCAAAAGAACGTCGTGATGTGTATTACAATAAGGTTCGCGATCAAGTTGAGAAAGCAGGATACCCAGTAGTCGATTTTTCTAGCCATGAATATGATAAGTATTTCTTAAAAGATACGATTCATTTAGGCTGGAAAGGATGGATCTATTTTGATGAAGCAGTGCAGAAGTTTTACTCTGAAAAATAATGCATAAACAATAGAAACAGGAATGGCAATAAAGCCGTTCCTGTTTTTTAGTATAGAGGATTTTGGTGTGGGCAATTTGGAAAGGCGTGTATATCTTGAATTTGTCTAAAGTCATAATGTTTCATGGCGAACTGGGCTTGGTAAAGGTATTCGTAAACAAATAATTTATTATTTTGAACGCCGCATAAAACGCCGGAAGTTCCTTGCCCATTAATAAGAGAAACACCAACAGGGCGTCCGATTAAGTATGGTACTTTTTGCTGCCAATGCATAGGGAATCAATCCTTTTTGAGTTACTATACGTATTTTATAGTGGAATTGTTGCTTATCCATGTAAATCTTAGACTGGAGGGGTTTTTATGTAATGTCTAGAAGTTATATATGAATCGATTATTAGTGTGAAAGAGGAAGGAATGAATTATGGAGAAAGAAAGTATTCTAGAAAAAAAGTTAAGTCTAATAGATTGGTGCCAAACGTTGAAGTATGTAACTAATGATGTATGGTTTAAACCTTTTAGAAAAGGTTCATGGGGAACCGCGGATGTGATTTCACATTTAATCGTTTGGGATGAGTTTTTAATGAAGTTTAGAATTCCATACTTTATAAGCGGACAATCTGTACCCAATGTTCCAACAGGTGTTGAGGAAATGAATGAGGGTGCAATAAAATATGCGAGATTCGGTATTTCAAAAGAAGAACTATTAGATCAATTCAGCTTTACTCGTAAACAATTAGTTGATCAAATTAATCAAATTCCTGCCCAGAATTTTAATGGTGACTATCAATTCGGCACAAAAAGATTGAGGTTAAACGATTATTTTCCATCACTCATTCAGCATGACTTAAAGCATAAAGAAGAAATAATGCAATTTATAATATATAAACAAGCCTATAATAAAAAACCGCTATAATTCTACATGAATTTATAGCGGTTTTTATTATAATCTTAAGCAAGATTTTTACGTTTTTTTGTCCACTTTTTTATTACGAAATATAAAAGTATAAGTACAACGCCACCGATAGCGAACGATTTCACATACGGTCCAGCAATATCGTTAATATTCTCCCAATTTTCACCTAGTTTCTCACCTAAATAAATGAAAATGATAGACCAAGGGATGATCGCAAGTGTTGTTAATGTAGTGAAACGTAGTAATGGCATTTTTGTAATACCAGCAGGAATTGATATCGCATGACGAACGATAGGAATGAAACGTGCAGTGAAAATTACGCCAGTTCCGTAACGATTAAACCAATCTTCAGCAGCATCCATTTGTTTTTTATGTATGAAAATATACTTACCGTAACGTTCTAATACAGGGCGACCACCATATCGACCAATCCAGTAAACAAAGATTTGGGCAATAACACCACCAATTGTACCGAATATAACTGCGCCTACAAATGAGATACTACCATTGAATACTAAGTATCCCGCATAAGCAAGGACAATCTCACTTGGAATAATTTCAATCATAAGTCCAAGCATTATGCCCCAATAACCTAATCCCTCAAAAAATGTTAATACTGAATGAATAAAACTACTTAACATTGTTGCACCTTCTAATTTATGAATTTTGAATATAAGCCCCTTTATTTAACAATATAAAAGGTTCACTATATGTAGATTATACCTTATTTATATAGGGGATTGCCATTTCAATTCTTTTATGTCTCTCATAAGTATTATAGTAAAGGATATAAGCCCAGTTTTCATGAAGAGATAATGAAAAGATTATTAAAAATTTCTCATAAAAAAATAGAAGCATTTCTGCTCCTATTTTTTACGGTTTCACTTCTAAATTTTGTAAAAATAAAGTTGCTGTTACGTAACGTTTCGCTAACATTTGTACATATGCGGTATGTACAGAAAGGGTGGCGATAATAATGGCGTTACGAATTGCTTCGCGTTGTTCGTTGTTAACCTGATCGAAATTGCTTGCAATTTTATCAGCTCTTTCTTTCACGATATTTTCAATTGTATGGATTGTGTCTGTTGCATTTAATTGTAAGCAATTCCCTTGATTGAGTTCTTCAAATAGAGAAGAGTATGCTCCGTACAAATGAACAGGATTGATTAAGTCATCACTTCGATCGGCCGGGTCATTTACGATGAGTCGTAATAGTTTGCGAATAGATTCAAAATCAAGCGCTGTTTTTAAATCTTCGACAATGAATAGTAATGCTGCTTGTTCGATTGAGTATTTCTTCCCTTTTTGAGGGGAGCCAATCATTTCTTTTATATCTCGTTTCACCCAGTTTTGCATAGCAGTTACAGAGAAACTCGTGTTTTCAATCTGATTGCCAAGCGCAACTATTTCATTTAAAGAAAAACCGACATCCGTATCGTCAATCTTAATCAATTTTTCAAAAATAGGTGAAAGTGCGGTTGTAATAAAAGCAGTAACGCTTTGTCCGCTTTCAATATCTTTTTTATGTGACTTTGCCCAAGCTTCTTGTAAAATGCCGAGAGGCTTCTTCGTATTCCATCCTCTTAGTGATAGAAGGAGCGTTGCCATTTCGTTTCGTGTGAGATGAAATGTTTCCATCTTTTCACCTCCAAAATTATAAAAAGTTCTTATGAACTTATAATATGTTTTGTTTCATTTAAAGTCAATTCCGTTTTGCTTAATTTTTCCTATGTCATGAAATTGTCTTAAGTAAATAATGCTTGCATATTTCGACAAAAGTTCATATAATAAGTTCATAAGAACCTTTAAAATGGTTTTAAAATAAATCTATCATTCTGAATTTACTAGAAAGGTAGATTTCACATATATCTATATAAAAGGAGAATGGATATAATATGTTGAAAAAACTTGTAGCAGTAATGACAGCATTCATGGTTATCTTTGGGGCTAGTAGCTTTATGTTCGTAGATCATGCGGCAGCGAAAAGTTACAAATCTGGTAAAAAATCATATACACCAAGTTCAGGTCAAAAGTCAAAAGTTGATTTAAACAAAAAAGATTCTAATGTGAATTCACAAAAAACGACAACTGATTCAAAAACAAAAGCAACAAACACAGCGCCAAAAAGTAATAAAGGTGGCTTTATGAAAGGCTTATTACTAGGTGGTCTTGGTGGTTTACTAATGGGTAGCTTATTTGCAAATATGGGAGCACTTGGTTCTGTATTAGCGTTTATGGTAAATATGTTAGTAATGGCTGGTATCGTAATGTTAGCAGTTCGTGCATTTAAATACTTCAAAGATCAACGTAAGAAAAAGGCAGATGAAGTAGCATGGAAACAATAAAAATTTCTGAACAAGAATTAATAAATGCGCTTTGCGTATATATCGCTGAAAAAAGACAAGTTGGTCCAGAAGAAGTTTCAGTTGAACTAATGTATGATGATGACTACGGTTTCTCTGCAGAAGTAGAGGTAAATGGTCGCCAGCAAATTTTAATTCAAGCAAACTTAATCGAAGCACTACGCTTGTTGCTTGATCGAGAATACAACGTCAATTCATTTGCAGCAAGATTGCAACTTGAATTAGATGATGAAGAAGGCATCTACGCATTAGCAAAATTTAATAATAATGAACAATAAAACTGTTAGAGCTGTATGCTCTAACAGTTTTTTATTTGGATTAATATTGCTAGTATGTTTCTTCTTTTAGAATAAAATCCAGTATTTCAAGTGTCTTCAATTTAGTATTTGCATCATTTTATCTACCTAATTCAAAGTTGGCTATCCCAATAAAAAATATTTTTGACATAAAACGATTTTTATTTATCTATTCGACGAATTACGACAAATAAATCGCAACTATATTTGATATGATATTTCAGAAATCTTATATTTTATTATTCAAAGCGAGGTAGAAGAATGATGGTGTAATTTTTATTAGGTTAAGTCCTATTGATTTTTAAAATACAGTTGATTAATACATTAGAAAAGAAGGCGTAGTAATGATATTTTTTATGTTAGCTATTAGTGTAGGATTAATATTTTTTGTTCATTATATAACGAAACAGATGTTTAAATACGAAGTAAATCACCTAAGTTCAAAAAGACGCTTTTTAATAAATCTTTTGCAATTTGTTAGATTTGCACCAGTAATTGCATTACTTGTAATATACATACTGGTTTTAACAACTTTGCACACGAAAACAGGTATTCGACTATCTCATGCATGGTATGCTGCGCAATTTTGGGCCTATTATACGTTTTTGTATTGTATTTATATGATAACTAGGAAAAAACTGCTTCTTTTTTCAATGGTTATATCCTTAATTATGGCCATTTATTACACTCCGTTGTTCCACTTTGAAAACCAATTTATAGGATTGTATGTAATTGTCGCTGATATTTGCGGAATTTTAATGTTTATAAATTTATGGATTTCGATATCGAAAGTTTTAGTCGGAATGAAAAATAGGTAATACCTTTGGTTCCTGTAATTGACGTAACAGAAATACTAGATGTAGTACGAAAATTATAAAAAAGGCGGTGGAAATGAATCTACCACCTTTTTTATATGCTAGTATTTCACGCTTTCATTTGTTGATTTTCTTCAAATGATTGAAAATCACGCCAAATCTCATTCATCTTTTGTCTACCAACATCAACCATCGGATTAAACTGAATCGCAGCTTGTTGACGCACAGTGTGGACATTTTGAATTGCTTGTTGCAAGTGTTGTTCAACCGAATTGGATGTTTGAATTGCTTGCTTCACGATTGAATATCCAGCGACAGTACCTTGTGCCATTGCGATTTTACCACTTTCAATTCCAGTAATATTTCCAGCTACAAATAAACCTGGAAGAGGGGTTTCCATTTCTTCTGAATGAAGTGGAACATGGCCGCCTAATTCCGGAATGTAATGGAAAGGGCATCCTGCTACAGCGGCAAGCTCAGCAAGAGGGTATAAGCCACCGGCAATACAAACGAAGTCCGCCTCATATATCTCTTCTGATCCGTTAATAATATTCCCTTTAGAGTCAATGTTAGCAACACGAACACCTTCAACTTGTTCCGCTCCGATAATCTCAAGTGCAGCTTTACGAAGATGAAGCGGCGTCCCGTTTATTTTCATGCCGCTATTTGGATAAAATGTTAATCCAGCTTTTCGAATCCAATCATATTTCATAAAACGGCTACCTATACGTAGGAAGGGAGATGGGGCGAGGTGAGCCGCATTTAAGAGTGAGTTTAAAACTTCTTCTGGTTCACCGGCCTTTTGGCTTAACTCGCTTTTTTCAGGGAGTACAATATGATCCACTGTGATGCCAGCTAATTGTAATTCGTTTAAAATGGCGAATGACAAAATATTAGCACCGATAATGATTCCTTTTTTACCAACTTGAACGCGGTGAACATTTGTCATAACTTGAGCTGCGCCAATTGACATAACCCCTGGAAGTGTCCAGCCGGGTAGGGGAATAGAATACTCCGCAGCCCCAGTAGCAACTAGTACGAACGGTGCTTCTAACGTACCGATATTTGTATGCACGAACCAACAACTCTCATCTTTATCTAAATTATAGACGGAAACACCGCACCGAATATCGACTGAAAGAGATTTTGCTTCTTCGTGAAGACGTTTTGATTCTTCTATTCCGTTCCACCATTCCCCAGTAGGCTCTTGATGCAACTGTCCTAACAATCTCCCGCCCGGCTTCATAAATTCATCAATAACAAGTACGTTAAGTCCAAAACGTGCACAAGAGATGGAAGCTGATAATCCTGCTGGTCCTGCACCAATAATAATTACATCGATCATCGCTTTTTCACCATCGCTCTCACGATATTTGGATGCTGTTTTCCGCTTTCAACAACCATATCGTTTTCTACAACCGTTAAGCATGCTCGTACGTTCGTTTGATTGTTTACAGTCACACGGCATTCAGAACAATGTCCGATATTACAATAAATACCTCGCGGAGTTCCGCTATCTTCATGCACTCTTAACGTTCTTATTCCGTTTGCAAGTAGAGCGGCCGCTATCGTTTCATGTTCATATGCTTCGTATTGTTGACCGTTAAATTGAAAAGTGATGTGCTGATTATTATTTAAACTACCTAAAATAGGGTGATGTGTAATTCTACTCATTTATTGTCACCTACCGCTCCAAAAGTAACTGCACGCACGGGTGGCTGATATTTTAATGGAATTTCATTGGGAGTTATGTCAGGGTTTGTACCTTCAATCATTCGATCTATCATCATTCTACATGTGCGACCACCACAAAATCCCATGCCAGCACGTGTTCTTAGTTTTAATTCTCTTGCCGAGCATTTATATTCAGCAATTGTCGATTGAAGTTGTCCGTATGTAACTTCTTCACAACGACAAACAATTAAGTTCTCTTTATTCGTCATATGTATTCCTCCTCTAGTTCGGTTTGCACAAATTATTATGCAAAAACTATGCCAATATAGAGGAGGAGAGGGATTATTGTAACCCGAGTCTTTTTAAACGGTTATATAAAGTGGCCCTCGTTACGCCAAGTTGTTTCGCACATTCTAATTTATTACCATCTAAAATGCGTAAAGCTCTTTCAATTACCTTTTTCTCGTGCTCATCCATTTCTTCTTGTAAAGAAAGAATCGTATTATTGTTGCTGAGTAATAGGGATTGAGCTGTATGATTGTCTAAAGTTTCATTTGTATGAAATGGTAAATATTCTTGTTTAATAATGCCGTCTGTCGCAAATACGACGAGTCTTTCAACTACGTTTCGGAGCTCGCGAATATTACCAGGCCAATTGTAATGAAGTAGTTCATGCATAATATTTGAAGGTAAGTCTCGAATAGGCCTGTTATAGTTTATTGAAAAATCGTTTAAAAAGGAGTACGTCAATTCGATAATATCCTCTCGTCTTTCGCGCAGCGGTGGAATAAGCAAGCTAACTACATTTAAGCGATAGTATAAATCTTCTCGGAAAGTTCCTTTTCTCATTTCTTCTTGTAAATCACGGTTTGTAGCAGCGATAATGCGGAAATCAATATTTATTTCTTTTTCTCCACCAACTCGGTAATACTTTCGTTCTTGCAGTACACGTAAAAGCTTCACTTGCATATCGAGCGGCATTTCACCTATTTCATCGAGGAATAAAGTACCGCCTTGTGCGAGCTCTATTTTACCTTTCTTACCTTTACTATTTGCACCAGAAAACGCCCCGCGCTCGTAACCAAATAATTCACTTTCAAATAACGCTTCTGGGATTGCGCCGCAGTTAATTGAAATGAAAGGGGCATTTGCTGTCTCGCTTGCTTCATGAATTGCTTTCGCAAACACTTCTTTTCCAACTCCGCTTTCTCCGAGTATTAAAACCGTGGATTTCACTGAACAAACCTTTCTAGCTAATTGAATCGTTCTTTGTATAACAGGGCTTTTTCCATTCATCGCAAGGAAAGGATCGGATGTATCTTTATATTTTGCTACTTCTTGTTCTAAACGGTGCATTTCATGCGACATATTAAATAGTTTTTCATTTAATACGACTTGATTTGTAACATCCGTTTCTGAAACGACTGCTCCAATAATTTTATCGTTGCAATAAACTGGGTTTGAATTAATTAATACGAACAAATCTGGACGTGGCTGATGGAACTGAGCAATTATGCTTTTTCCGTCATGTAATGATTGCAGAATTTCTAAATCTTTATAATCAAAAAAACGGGTGATGGGTTGTCCGATAATTTCATTATAGTTCACTGAAAAAATCTTTTCAGCGCCATCTGTCCAAGTACGAACGCATTCTTTATCGTCGATGACTGTAACAGAAGAATCAGACGTTTGAATAACAGTGTTATAAAAAGCTAGTAGTTCATTGTAATACTTATAAAGAAAAGGAATCATTTGCTGAGCAGTTATACAGCATAAAGGCTCTTGATTTTCTTTAATGATGACAACGGCTAGTTCATGAGAAAATGCGTCGATTAAAGTAGTGAAAGAGTCATCTTCATATATAACTGCGCACCTCCATTCCTCAGTAGGTGAATGGAGGTAATAAAATTTTTCACCTACCTGTTTCATGCGCTTAACGATACTTGTACAATCAATGGACAAAATTTTTATTAACTCTTTTATTGTTGGGAATGAAAATGCCATATTGCCCTCCTATTATGTATAAAAATTTAGACAGTGATAAAAAAATAATACACCTATTTACGATAAATTTAAAATATTTTTACAAATAAAAATTATTTCATATAAATAGTTCTGTATGTAGAGTTGGCACACCAATTGCATAAATAGAAAGTGAGAGATTTAGGAGAAAGGAGGGGTGCTATGTGAGACACTGTGACGTTTTAATAATAGGCGGTGGTATTATAGGCTGTTCTATCGCGTACTACACATCAAAATACGGAAGAGACGTAACAATCATCGAAAAAGGAGAATTTGTCAGTGGGACGTCTTCACGGTGTGACGGGAACATTTTGGCTATTGATAAAGACCCTGGGTTTGATAGTCAAATGTCGTTAGTAAGTCAAAAATTAGTAACTGAATTAAGTGAAGAGTTGGAACACTCATTTGAATATAGGGCGCCAGGAAGCATTCTCGTTTGTGAATCAGACGAAGAGATGGAGGCAGCGCAGCAATGGGTAAATCGTCAAAAAGAGGCTGGTTTACCATTTCGAATGCTTGATAGGCAAGATATAAGAGAGGAATCACCATTTTTTGCGGATGATTTATTAGGTGGTTTAGAATGCGCAACTGATTCGACTGTAAATCCATATCTTCTTGCTTTTTCACTTCTTGCAGAATCGAAGAAATTTGGTACGAAAGCTTTTAATCATACAGAAGTGAAAGAAATAAAAATAGATATAGACGGTTCCTTTATTGTAGAAACGACAAATGGAACGTTTACTGCGAAGCAAGTTGTGAACGCAGCCGGTGTGTGGGCTCCTAAAATCGGACAGATGTTAGATGTGAATATCCCAATTGAACCGAGAAAGGGACATATTATTGTAGCTTCAAGGCAACAACACGTTGGCTGCCGTAAAGTAATGGAATTTGGTTATTTAATTTCTAAATTTGGTGGAAAACGAAAAGTGGATGCTTTAACTGAAAAGTATGGGGTGGCACTTGTATTTGAACCGACAGAAAGCCAAAATTTTTTAATTGGTAGTAGTAGAGAGTTTGTAGGTTTTCATACGAAGATAAATAACGAGGTTATTAAATGTATTGCGAATAGAGCAATTCGTTTTTATCCGAAAATGGCAGATATGATGGTGATTCGTTCATATGCTGGATTACGCCCGTGGACAGAAGATCATTTGCCGATAATTTCACGAGTGGAACATATTCCGAATTATTTTATTGCAGCAGGACATGAAGGTGATGGAATTAGTCTTGCGGCAGTTACTGGGAAAGTGATTGAAGAGTTATTAAATGAAAAAGAAACAAGCATTCCTATTGAACCACTTCGTTTGAGTCGTTTTACAGAAAGGGTGTTAAACGGATGAGGTCACAAAGAGTCTTTACGACAATTGATACACATACGGGCGGGAATCCAACGAGGACATTAATTAGCGGACTTCCTAAGTTAATTGGAGAGACGATGGCAGAGAAGATGTTACATATGAAAAGAGAGTATGACTGGATTCGGAAATTGTTAATGAATGAACCTCGTGGTCATGATGTAATGTCAGGGGCATTATTAACAGATCCGTGTCATCCTGAAGCTGATATAGGTGTTATATACATAGAGACAGGTGGATATTTGCCGATGTGTGGCCACGATACAATCGGTGTATGTACAGCTTTAGTTGAATCAGGTTTAATTCCAGTAATTGAACCGGTTACTTCTTTAAAGCTAGATACACCAGCTGGCTTAGTTGAAGTAGATATTTCTGTTCAAGATGGGAAAGCGAAAGAAGTCTCCTTCTGTAACATACCAGCTTTTTTACTGAAAAATATTTCTGTACACGTCGAAGAAATTGGAACTGTAGAGGCGGATATTGCGTATGGAGGGAATTTTTATGCCATTATCGATGCGAAGTCAGTAGGTTTAGAGTTAGTACCAGAAAACGCATCTACAATCATTGATAAGGCGATTCATATTAGAAATACAATTAATGAGAAGTTTGAAATCATTCATCCAGAGTATTCGTTTATAAGAGGATTAACACATGTTGAATTTTATACAGATCCTACTCATGAAAGTGCGCATGTGAAAAATACAGTTGTTGTTCCGCCAGGAGGAATTGATCGATCTCCATGTGGCACAGGAACATCAGCGAAGTTAGCTGTATTATACGCTCATAAAAAAATTAAAATCGATGAAGAGTTTATTCATGAGAGTATCGTTGGCTCATTATTTAAAGGGTGTGTCATAAATACGACATATGTGGAAAATATTGAAGCTGTAATAACGAAAATTACAGGATCAGCTTGGCTTATGGGTATGCATAGATTTTTTTACAATGAAAAGGATCCACTTAAAGAAGGCTTTTTGCTAATTCCGCCGATGGAACATGAAACGGAGGATGTAAAATGAACATTCAAAAAATGTATACAGCAGTAGACGTACACGTAAATGGCGAGGCGTTTCGTGTAATGAAAGACGTACCATGCAAATACTATTACAGTTTGGAGCAATTAAATGAACAATTTTCAGGTGAATTAGCAGAAGAAATGAAACTTTTATTAAATGAACCACGTGGTTTCATCGGTTTAAATGGATGTATTGTCGTTCCTTCTATTCATAATGAAGTGGATGCAGCTGTATTGTTTTTTAATCATGAAGGAGCCATTCCTCTTCATTACGGAGGCATTGTCGCAGTAATAACGATGTTACTAGAAAGTGGGTATTTAAAAAAGAGAGAGTCTAATCAATACAAAATCGAAACGCTATCTGGAATATTTTCAGTGAATGCATATGTAGAGAATGATGAAGTTGTATCTGTTTCGTTTGAAAGCAAACTAT
Source organism: Bacillus sp. FSL R12-0074 (assembly GCF_038005725.1). Taxonomy (NCBI): domain Bacteria; kingdom Bacillati; phylum Bacillota; class Bacilli; order Caryophanales; family Bacillaceae; genus Bacillus; species Bacillus sp. FSL R12-0074. Next base: position 2,793,377 of record NZ_JBBOTR010000001.1, on the reverse strand, counting down.
GTTATATGATTGAGAAAAATTTAAAGGTTGGTAATATAAGTTACTCTCTCATACAGGCAGATAAAGTATATGCAGTTGTAGAAAAGGATACGTATTCGCCAGAAATCAGTATTGAAAACATCTCTAAATTAAAAAAATGGGGTGAAGCTACACTTCAAGCTATACAAAAACAGTCATTAATAAAAAGACTTATTTTAGTAGATTCTATGCGAAAAGAAAAGAACCATATAAAGTCGATTACATTTCATGAAGATAACTTTATAGTACGTTCACCAGGTTTTGTTTCTACTATTGTGTCTTATGTTCATACATTATTTAAAAATGATTATATAGCGGATAAACCTTTTAAAAATGAAAGTATTTTTAATAGCTTTATAACAGTAGAAAAAGTGAAGAAAGAAGAACTCGGATACATTTTTCGATTTGAAAGTAGAGGGTTTATTACAGGTATGCAAACATTTATATTAGATCCTACTGATCCGTTTCCAACAGGTTTCTTATTAAAATAATATGTTAAAGGGAGAGATAAAGATGCAAAAAATTAAAGGGGCATTTCCAGTATTAATAACACCGATGGATGAATTTCAAGAGATTGATTGGAAAGGCGTAAAACAAAACGTAAACTACTTTATTGAGCAAAAGGTAGCTGGAATTATTATTAATGGAAGTACAGGGGAATTTGTTAGTTTATCAAAAGAAGAACGATTTAACATGGTAGAAACAGTATTAAAAGAAGTTGATGGCCGTATTCCTGTCATTGTTGGAACTGCTGCAGAGACGACGAAAGAAACGATTGAATATACGAAACATGCAGAAGCGCACGGAGCGGATTGCGCATTAATTATAAACTCTTACTATTGTAAACCGAAGGAAGAGGAGATTTATTTTCATTTTAAAGAAATCTCAAACGCTGTAAATATACCAATTATGCTATACAATAACCCATTTACTTCTGGTGTTGATATGAGCACAGAGTTAATGCTCCGTATTGGAAAAGAGTGTGAAAATGTTACACATATTAAAGAATCTAGTGGAGATATTCGAAAAGCGAGAGATTTAGTAAGACAAGGTGAAGGTGCTTTCCAAGTCTTCTGCGGATCTGAAGATTTAGTTATGGAATCTTATTTAGTTGGTGCATCGGGATGGGTTTCAGTAGCAGGAAATATCGTTCCAGGACTCGTTACGAAAATGTATGAGCATTTTCAAAATGGTGAATTAGAAAAAGCGTGGGAAATGAACGATGCTATTTTACCTCTTTGTGAGTTTCTTGAAGGATCAGGAAAGTATGTGCAAATCGTTAAACGTTCAATGGAATTACATGGGCAAGTCGGAGGACCTTCACGTTATCCGAGATTAGGATTAACTGAAGAAGAAGATCAAAAGCTTCAAGCTATTTTACTAGAAATTGCAGCTCATGCAGCTGTTTAAATAAGGAGGAGAGTATATATGTTAACGACAAACATTGAGCTGAAACCAAAAGTGAAAGCGTTTTTAAATGAAGAAATTAAAATGTTTATTAATGGTGAATTTGTTTCTTCAATAAGTGGAAAGACGTTTGAAACATACAATCCAGCAACAGAAGATGTTCTAGCAGTCGTATGTGAAGCGCAAGAAGAAGATGTTGATGTCGCAGTAAAAGCGGCAAGATTTGCTTTTGAATCAGGCCCGTGGGCAGAGATGACTACTGCTGAAAGAGCACACCTTATTTATAAATTAGCAGATTTAATTGAAGAGCATAAAGAAGAATTAGCACAGCTGGAAGCTTTAGATAATGGAAAACCATATCAAGTAGCACTTGATGATGATATTTCAGCGACTGTAGAAAATTACCGCTATTACGCGGGATGGGCTACAAAAATTATCGGGCAAACAATTCCAATTTCAAAAGATTATTTAAATTACACACGTCACGAACCGGTTGGTGTTGTAGGTCAAATTATTCCGTGGAATTTTCCGCTCGTTATGTCCTCTTGGAAAATGGGAGCCGCTCTTGCGACGGGTTGTACGATTGTATTAAAACCAGCAGAGCAAACACCTTTATCTTTACTATATACAGCGAAGCTTTTTAAAGAAGCTGGTTTTCCAAACGGTGTCGTAAACTTTGTACCAGGTTTCGGTCCTGAAGCAGGATCGGCAATTGTAAACCATCATGATATTGATAAAGTAGCTTTCACAGGTTCAACAGTTACAGGGAAATATATTATGCGTCAATCTGCAGAAACAATTAAACATGTAACGTTAGAACTTGGTGGTAAGTCACCAAACATCATTTTAGAAGACGCTGACTTAGAAGAAGCGATTAACGGTGCGTTCCAAGGCATTATGTATAATCATGGTCAAAATTGTAGCGCAGGATCTCGAGTTTTCGTTCATCGGAAACATTATGAAATAGTAGTAAATGAACTTGTGAAAATGGCAAATAACGTGAAGCTAGGGGCAGGTATGGAGGCGGAAACTGAAATGGGACCGCTCGTATCTAAAAAACAACAAGAGCGTGTGCTAAATTACATTGAACAAGGAAAATCTGAAGGTGCTACTGTTGCAGCTGGTGGTAAACGTGCATTTGAAAAAGGTTATTTTGTACAGCCAACAGTATTCACAAATGTTACAGACGATATGACAATCGTTAAGGAAGAAATTTTCGGACCAGTTGTCGTTGTACTCCCGTTCGATTCGACAGAAGAAGTAATTGAAAGAGCAAATCGCTCGTCTTACGGACTTGCTGCGGGCGTATGGACACAAAATATTAAAACAGGGCATCAAGTTGCCAATAAATTAAAGGCAGGAACAGTGTGGATTAATGATTATAACTTAGAAAATGCTGCTGCACCATTTGGTGGATATAAACAATCTGGTATCGGACGTGAATTAGGTTCATACGCCCTTGATAACTATACAGAAGTGAAAAGTGTTTGGGTAAATATAAAGTAATAGAGAGTCTAACTGTTAATAAATAGAGGGATGAAATAATGAGAGATGCGGACAACTGGAAGGTTTAATAATAGTTGTCCGTTTTCTTATATATAAAATTGCTTTTTCAAAAGAATTATAAGGGGGATTTGGATGGAGCAGTTAGTAGAATGGTTAGTAGGGCAAGTTTGGAGTATTGGCTTAGTTGTTTTCGCATTAGGAGCAGGAGTGTATTTCACAATTGCAACTCGTTTTTTACAAATTCGCTATTTTAAGGAGATGATTAAACTATTATTTGAAGGGAAGAGCTCGGAGACTGGGATATCATCCTTTCAAGCATTTTGTTTGGCGTTATCAGGTAGGGTTGGAATTGGTAATATCGCAGGAGTAGCGACAGCTATCGCTTTCGGCGGACCTGGAGCTGTATTTTGGATGTGGGTGATGGCATTATTAGGAGCAGCTAGTGCATTTGTTGAATCAACATTAGCACAAGTATATAAAAGTAAAGTAGGCAATGAATACCGTGGTGGTACGCCATATTTCATTGAGAAAGGCTTGAAAATGAAATGGTTTGCGGTCATTGTAGCGGTCGTTGTAACACTATCATATGGCGTTTTATTACCAGGTATTCAATCGAGTAGTATCGCAGTTGGATTTGAAAATTCTAATGGTATTAGCAAATATATAACTGGTATATTGTTAGTCGTATTATTAGCAGCTATCATTTTTGGTGGCGTAAAGAGAATTGCGGGCGTTTCTCAAATGCTAGTTCCATTTATGGCAATTGGTTATGTAATTGTTACATGTATCGTATTAATTGCGAATGTAACGGAAATTCCAAGTATGTTTGCTTTAATTTTCTCAAGTGCTTTTGGTGTAAATGAAATGTTTGGCGGCATCGTCGGCGCAGCTATTGCATGGGGAGTAAAGCGTGCTGTATTTTCAAACGTCGCTGGTGTTGGGGAAGCGACATATAGCTCCGCTGCTGCTGAAGTATCACATCCTGCAAAACAAGGGCTAGTTCAAGCGTTTTCTGTATATATTGATACAATTGTAGTATGTACAGCGACAGCTCTTATGATATTAATAACAGGTATGTATAATGTAATACCTGAAGGGAAAAGCGCTATTGTAAAGAATATGGGAAATGTAGATGCAGGTCCAATCTATACACAACAAGCAGTTGAAACTGTTATGACAGGATTTGGTCCAATATTTATTTCAATCGCAATCTTCTTTTTTGCATTTACAACTTTACTCGCGTACTACTATATCGCTGAAACGACGCTTACTTATTTAGATCGTGACCTCAAATATAGCTGGTTAAAACCAGTTTTGAAAATTGGGTTTTTAATTATGGTTTACATCGGTAGCGTAGAATCAGCTTCGCTATTATGGAACCTTGGAGATTTAGGAATCGGTAGTATGGCATGGTTAAACTTAATCGCGATTCTATTATTAAGTAAAACGGCATTAAAAGTGTTAAAAGACTATGAAACGCAGAAAAAAGAAGGGAAAGATCCAGTGTTTGATCCTAAAAATGTGGGAATTGAAGGTTTAACATTTTGGGAAGAGCGGAGTAAAGAGGTTGAAAGGAAAAATTCTAAAGAAAAAGTGTCAGTAGATAATGGGCTGAAACTGTAGATGTGCAAATTTAAAAGTAAAATAAACTGAAAATTCATTCTATTTTTTAAAGTAAATATTTGTATATGTCCTTCATTTTATCTCATACTAAAGTAAGTGTGAATAAAATGAATGGAGGATATACGATGGAAAATCAACAATATGGCTCTATAAATGATGTATTACTTGATTATAAAGAAGGTATAGGGAATTTTACGCAACAAATCCCTGAAATTGCAGAAACATATAACGCTTTTACACAAGCATGTTTTCAGGAGGGTACATTAACTAAAAGAGAAAAGCAGCTCATTGCATTAGGGATTAGTTTAGCAACACAAGACGAATATTGTACGATTTATCATACGAAGGGCTGTATTGACCAAGGATGTTCTGATAAAGAAATTTTAGAAGCGTGTGGTGTTTCAGCAGCATTTGCTGGGGGAGCTGCAATGAGTCAGGCAGTAACCTTAGTACAAGAATGTCTGGTGGAATTGAAACATCAAAGTCATTAAACAAGAAAAAGCCCTCCTTAAAATGTTCTTTTAAGGGGGACTTTCTAGTGTAGTCTAATTTTTTTGAAAGAGTTTCAATTGTTTCATATAGTCGATAGCTTTTGTTTTATTACTCTGTTTAGAAACATAGTGTGCCTCGTCTAAATCTCTATAAAAACTATTAAATATTTCTTCAGAAAGTATGCCGTCAGAAATAGCTTTTTTTACTGCACAGTGTGGTTCATTTGTATGCGAACAATTAGAAAATTTACATTTCCGAGATATACCCGCAATATCTTCATATCCAAAATCAAAGTTACCTTTATGTTCTATCAAGTCAAATCCCATTTTACTAATAATTATTCCCTCCAATTTTGAAAGAGTTTTTTAGAATCATACATACAAATTCTATCGTTTTTAAGTTGTGTTTATTTTAATATTCTATATTTTTATAAATCGATGTCTCTATATTAGGGAGAAGTGTGTATATGCTCTTACCAATTAAAGATTCTAATTCTTTCTTAATTGCATAGAATCCCTTCCAATGTAAAGAAGTATGAGAGGTTGTGCCATGACGTAAACCAACTGAAATCAATCTTTTTTCAAGAGTAGTAAAGCCTTCCGCATCAGCAAGTGCGTCACAAAGGGTAATCACCTTATTGTATAAGTCGTAGTCACTGTTTTCATTCAATATTTCAATTAATCGGCTTTCCATATAATCAGGAACAATGCTCCACTCTGCCGCGATATCTAAATGCTCATTTTTGCAAGGAAATGAATGCGTCACACATATAATGGCGTTTCCTGTATACCCTAAATCATTCATATACATATAACCATCATAGGAATGAATAACAGATTTAGTAAAACCTTTATATCTTCCTATGTCATGCAGGAGGGCAGCGTTGTATGCTATATCAGCATCTAGGTCGTACCCATTATTAATAAGTTCAACAACTATCTTTTCAGTTGCAAGGGCAACATTACATGAATGTTCGAACCACGGACCTGGTTTTTGTTCATATGCCCACTGGAGTAATTCTCTTGCATATGTCCTATCTAATATATATTTCATATAGGTATCCTTTCTCTAAAAAATCATATATTTAATAATTTCATCTTAGAATTTCATTATTCCTTCTTTAAAAGTTGTTACAATGAAACAAAAGGGGGATTAGTAATGCAAAATTTAGTAATTGAAGAAATTAAGCAATTAGAAAATGATATGGAAGAGCTTTCTAAACTTTTGAAAACAGTAGTAGATGATGGGGCGTCAATTGGTTTTTTACCTCCACTGGAACAACAAGAAGCCATAAATTATTGGCAAACCGTCTTAGCACCAGAAGTGATCTTATATGTTGCTAAAATAAATAATGAAGTGGCAGGGAGTATTCAATTACATTTAGTTACAAAGCCTAATGGGATTCATAGAGCCGAAATTTGCAAGTTAATGACTCATCCAAACTTTAGACGTAATGGTATTGGACGTTTACTCATGCAAAAAGTAGAGGAGCGAGCAAAACAAGAAAAACGGTCTCTTTTAGTACTAGATACGAGAGATGGAGACCCTTCCAATAGATTGTATAAATCATTAGACTATCAAGAAGTTGGAAAAATACCGGGGTATGCAATTTCTCCGAATGGTGAGTTAGATGCAACGGTTATTTATTATAAAATGATTTAGTATTTTTATTTAAAAAGAGGGATATTTTCAAACCACAAAGTTGTTATTAGGTCTGAGTATTGATTTATAAAAAGATTGATAAACCCCTGTATAATAGGGGTTTTCTTTTCATTCATTAACTTCATATTGAATGTTCAATTTGAGGGCCAATTTGTGTAAGGTTTTAATAGGTTTATAAGAGGTATTATTTAAATAGGAATTTTGAAGTCATTTGGTGAATATTAAATGTTAATCTAAAAGATGGAGGTTGCTGTGATGTTGAAACTGTTTCAATATAACTGGCAAGTTCGTGATGATTGGTTTACATTGTGCGAAGACATGTCGGCTGAAGAACTGGTAAAGAAACGGATCGGTGGGTTCGGCAGTATACTACATACCCTATTTCATATTGTAGATGTGGAATATATGTGGATCTTAGGTTTGCGAGGTGAACCAGTGCCTGAGGAGCCATTGTTTGAAGATTATGCTAGCTTGCAAAAAGTGAAAAATCTTTCGGATCAATACCACGAGAAAGTGAAGCCATTTGTGACCTCTTGGACAAATGAAATGGATTCTCGGAAACTTTCAGAAACTGATTTCAATGAAGAACCGATTAGCTCTAGAGACGCCCCAATCAGGCGCCGAGTCATTGAATGTACACACGGAGAGATAATACGTCATGTCATTGTCCATGAAATCCACCATATCGGCCAGTTATCTATATGGGCACGTGAGATAGGAAAGGAGCCAGTTTCCGCAAATCTGAGAGGGAGAGGGCTATATGATAACTAGACTACCTTTGCCAATTTCGTAATTTATTTATAAACGAATGGTTTAATTGAGTATATTTAAAGCGTGTTTAGATCAATCTTTTTCAAAACACACTTTTTCTTTGTATTATTTTATCTAGGTTTATAGAGTTAATGTAATCAAACTTTTTTCGAAGCTACACTGTGATATATAATTGTAAGTAATTAGTAACTACTTTAACGCCGTTTGTATTTTCAGACGGTGTTATAAGTATTTAACAGTAAAACGACAAAATAAATAATAGATTTGATAACTGGTAATTAAAATGCGTGAAGAATTGATATTTTTGTAGCTGGAAGAATTTGAGAAAGTTTTTAGAGGGTTCTTTTAGTAATACTCTTCCACTTATAATGGATGTAGAGAAGATGACTAGGCAACTATAGTTATTTTTATTTCATTTTTGGGAAGGGGATGAAAGAATGAAAAAGACAAGTTTACAAAAGGTGAAGAAGGTTATATTAAGTGGCGGGATATTACTTACGGGGTTATTAACATTTGGATTTTCAGAAAAGGCTTCAGCTCATGGGTATGTAGAATCACCAGCGAGCCGATCTTATTTATGTAAGCAAGGGGTAAATGTAAATTGCGGTCCAGTTCAATATGAACCACAAAGTGTAGAAGGAATAGGGGGGTTTCCGCAATTAGGACCTTCTGATGGACAAATCGCAGGAGCTGGCCATTTTCCTGCTTTAGACGTTCAAGCAGTTGATAGGTGGAAGAAAGTTACGTTAAACGGCGGGATGAATACATTCAAGTGGAAACTAACAGCTCCTCATAGTACGAAAGAATGGAAATACTACATTACAAAGAAGGATTGGAATCCAAATATGCCTTTAACAAGGTCTAGTTTAGATTTAGTGCCGTTCTATGTAAAAAATGATGGCGGAGTTAGACCGGGGACAACAGTAACGCATGAAGCAAATGTACCAACTGACCGTAGTGGCTACCATCTTATTTTAGCTGTTTGGGAGATTGCGGACACTGGAAATGCGTTTTATCAAGTTATTGATGTGAACCTTGTGAATAATGGTTTAAATTCCAATTTTGCTTTTAACAATGTAGTGCAAGTTCCTACACTATTTTAAATTAAATATACATTTTGATCATCTAATTCATTTTAGATGATTTTTTTTATGAAAAATATAGCAGAAACTGCAATTATTTATAAAAAAATGTGTCTAAAATATTGTCATATTTGCTTCTTTAAGATATCCTTTTCATGAAGAGGTGGAAAACATGGAAAAAGTACTAGTTTTCGGGCATAAAAACCCAGATACAGATGCAATTTGTTCTGCGATTGCTTATGCAGAATTGAAAAAAGAATTAGGAATGAATGCTGAGCCTGTACGTTTAGGCGAAATCAGTGGTGAAACTCAATTTGCGTTAGACTCTTTTAAAGTAGAAGGACCGCGTTTTGTTGAGACAGTAGCAAACGAAGTGGACAACGTTATTTTAGTTGACCATAACGAGCGTCAACAAAGTGCTAACGATATCGAATCTGTTCGTGTGTTAGAAGTTATTGACCATCACCGTATTGCTAACTTTGAAACAAGCGATCCTATTTACTACCGTTGTGAGCCAGTTGGATGTACAGCTACAATCTTAAACAAAATGTACAAAGAAAATGGCGTTACAATTCGTAAAGAAGTTGCTGGTTTAATGTTATCTGCAATCATTTCAGATTCTTTACTATTCAAATCTCCAACTTGCACAGAACAAGACGTAGCAGCAGCTCGTGAATTAGCGGAAATCGCTGGTGTAGATGCAGATAGCTACGGCTTAGAAATGTTAAAAGCTGGTGCTGATTTAAGCGGAAAAACAATGGAGCAATTAATCTCTCTTGACGCTAAAGAATTCCAAATGGGTAACGCGAAAGTTGAAATCGCACAAGTAAACGCTGTTGATACAAACGACGTTCTTGTACACCAAGCAGAACTTGAAAAAGTTATCACTACAGTAGTAGAAAAAAAAGGTTTGGACCTATTCTTATTCGTTGTAACTGATATCTTAACTAACGATTCTGTTGGTCTTGCGATTGGTAAAGCAACAAACGTTGTTGAGAAAGCTTACAACGTAACATTACAAAACAACACAGCTACTTTAAAAGGTGTTGTATCTCGTAAAAAACAAATCGTTCCTGTATTAACAGAAACATTCCAAGCTTAATATTATTGAGTATGGATAAAAGAAAGGACAAGTAGTCATATTGGCTACTTGTCCTTTTTATTATAAAATTACAGAAGAGCCTATTGGATGGAAATAAAAAAGGATAGCAATAGCTATCCTTCTTATCATTTATTCATAAGATCGTTTCTTATTTATATAAAATGTGATAATAGCTGCAATAATGAAAATAGGTATTGCGTACGCTTGCCCAACAAAGAATTTCCAACCTACAGTATTATAGCCCTCAGATGCTGGAATGATAATCGCGATGATACAAACAATAATATAAGCTAATAATGCTGGGAGTATATTTTTCATAGTTGTTCACCTCCTTTTTATACTATATTTATATATTGTGCTATTGAATAGAGATTGGGAGATTAAGTGTACTTGATTTTACGAAATCTTTACAAATTCACTAAAGGATGAGGAGTCTGCATGCTGTATGAAAGTGACTTTAGTACGGTGTGTTTATGTAATAATACATATGTTTAATAGACCGTTCTAAAATAAATTAAACCAAATATAGGAGATAATGTAATTTTATCTTTCGAGATAAGTATATAGTATTCTGTAAAAAAATGTACTGGAAAATTGATATTTCATAAGAAATATAGAAGCGAGGTAAGAAATAACGATGAAAAGGTTATGCATAATTCCATGCGGAAAGAAGAAAATTTGGGATAATTACCCAGAGTATGGGGAGGCAGAGGCAAAAGATGTATATATTAGTTCATTCGGAAAAGCATGTCAGGCGTATGCAACTGAGTTTTTCGAGAATTGGGTTATATTATCAGCAAAGCATGGATTTTTAAGACCAAATGATATTGTAAAGGAAAATTATGATCTTGCATTTGATTCAAATAGTAATGAGATTATTAGCATAGAACAATTAAAACAACAGATGATTGATAAAGATTTACTTCAGTTTGAAGAGATCGTCTTACTTGCGGGGAAGAAGCATAAAAAAGTAGTGACGAAGTTATATCCAGAAGAAATCATCACATATCCGTTAGCGGGATGTAGAGGGATTGGGTATATTTTGCAGAGGTTGAATGGGGCAGTGGAAGCGCAGAAGGAAGTATAGGGATAAATTAGTAATATAGATTCAAATCATACCAAATTAATACATTTAAAATAGACTAGTAAACAAGCATTTTTACCCTTTTGAACATAGAATATGATGAATTCTATTTTATATTAGGGGAGAGTCATATTCATGTGTAATAATTGTGGTTGTAGACGCAGAGATTGTAATAGATTTTGGGATGATTTAATGTTTGGAAGATGTAGACGCAGAGATTGTGATGATTGTGGTTGTAGACGTAAACGTGACTGTGATTGTGATGATTGCCGTCGCAATCGTAAACGTGACGACGATGATGATAAATGTCGTAAGTGGTAATATTTTAAAAAGAGTACTTTGAAGTAAGTACTCTTTTTGTGTATAAACCTTTTAAATTCCATCTTGAACAGATTTTTTTTCAAATTCCCATGAATCATGTTTTATAATCTTTAAAGCTACATTAGTACCATTAGATTCCTTATAAAAGATATATCCGTGGTTTGATTTAACATAAGTTAAAGGTTCGCCAATGCAATCTTTAGAACAAGATGTGTTGATAAGTTCAATTAAGGATAGTTCGCTAGGATCGGTTTTACTAGCATCTATAAGTGTATCAAGGTTCGTTTTACGAAAACCTTGTAAGTTTACATCGAAATTCTTTTCTATTTCTCCAGTAACGCTAGTATTCATTACTTCAACTGAATTTTTCTTTTCTAGAAGAAAACCATTTCCATAAAGGAATTTTGTATATCCAAGCCATGCGATTAAAAATAGTATAAAAAACATACCAGTTGTTTTAAGTTTTCGAAGCCGTTTACTTACGATTGATTCTGAATATTTCATTCAGCCTAATCCTCCAATGTTTTTATTTTAAAGTATGCGTGGGTATATATATTTAGAAGGAGATGAAAGTTAGAGAGTTACTGATTCAAAAAAAGAAAGCATCTGAAGTTAGGTGCTTTCTTTTTGAATACTGTCCGCTATCTGTTAGTTACTTGTTTCATAAGCGGTCTTATTTCTTTAACAGGTGGTTTTTTATCATAGGCATCAACGTAAGAAAAGTAATAATTTAAGTTTCTAAGAAGTCCCTTTCCTATTTTTGCGCTTAAGAAGGGGAATACTTGTCCAGTATAATCATCGAGAGATTTACAATAGTATTTTTCATCTAAGTATATGCTGTATTTACATGTTAGTTCTACTAATGAGTTACCTTCATCATCAAATACTTCTTTAGAATCAATAATGTCTATTAATGCGAATTTTTCATTCAGATAAACTTTCTTCTTTTTCTCGTGCTTATTTGTGAGAATAAATACGAGACCAATTGCGTTAATCAAACTATTTCCTCCTATAAAAAACGGATATTAATAAAATATATCGATATACGTTAAATGTAAAGAGGAGTGGTGAAATATCATTGATAGAAAACTAAATAAGCCGATTTGTTTTTTCAAATCGGCTTATTTTTATTGAAATACTTGCGGAAATTGTTTTACGATTGCGTTTGTTATCATGTCGGCCATTTCTAATGCTTCTTTTTCAATTTTATCGTATAGTTTTACACTGGCATCATAATCTTTATTTAGGAAGGCAAGTGCTTCCGCTTTCGTTAACGCTAAATGCTCATAAAACATTTTTCTAAATTCTTCTTTTTCTATATATGGATTGATACTAGTTAGAAACTCAACAATTTCGTCTCCATTAGCGTACCATTTCTTTTCTATAGCGGCCGCTGCGTTTTGATCACCAGCTTTTGCGGCTTTAACAAGATCAGCAGCGATTGTTAAGTGGTCTTTAATTAATGCACTATATTTTTTTACTGCATTTTCTCCGTAGAATGGTTCAAGTGATAGCCCCATGTGTGTTGCATTTTGTAGAAGACGTCCAACGGTAACGTTTACGTCGGGCAAGTTAAAGATGATGCCTATAATGGCTAATCGTGTCCAAGCAACGTGTTGTTCCCATAAAGAACGCATATATCCTTTTAGAAAGTTTTCGTTTTTACTAACTCGGTAATTTCGTACAAATGAATCGAAGTTTCCATTAGTGATATGATAAGGGGAGTAATACGATTGCCAATAAGTATACATAAATAGTTACACTCCTTTGAACATGTATATCTCACAATATGATAAACGTTATTTTTAAGTTACGTGTCCAAGAGTTTTTTTGAGAGTTGGAAAAGGAGAAAGTTGAAGGGGAATAAAAAACACACTTATGATATATATGAATAAAAAGAATTCTAAAATAATAGAGGTCCTGCAAGGGAAATTGCAGGACCTCAAAAGGGTATTGCCGAGATGTCGGACTCGACTACGTAATATTAACATAAAATTCTTTCAAAAAAACCTGGTAAATGTGTCCAAATGAGAAGGGTGCTTTTTAATAAAGTTAAAGGGATCTGCTTCCCGCGGCAGATCCCTTTAACTAGATAATGTTGATGAGCAAAAACTCATCTAGAGTACTTTTATAGTAACAAATGAAATTCACTTTGTGTATTGAGAAAAAATGAATTGCTTGTATGAATGTAGCGGATTTATATTTTGCTTTTTGGAATTACAATCATTTGTGGAGAGCGGAATAGGGTTCTAAAATGGAGAAAAGACTTTTCAGCCAGGCTACGATACATTGCAATATGTAAGTATAAAAAAAGACCTGCTAATTTAAGCAGGTCAACATAAGGGGTTTATCTAACAGATTATTATATATGGTAACAACTGTATTGTAGTAAGTCTATAAGTTATATGTTGAGAAAATTTGTTTGAATGATATATATTTGGCACATGTATTAACGTTTAAAAAGTTGAGAAAGGAAATTCATAAACTTGCTATAAGAAAATAAGGGCTGATACTTATAAAATGATTCATATTTCCACGCATCATTATTAGAGAATTGGAGTTGTTTATTTAATGCTTTAGGTTTGTTGGAATTATTGTAACGACTCTTCATAATTTAACCTCCTCAAATTCATATGTATACGATTAGTAGTATTCTAGGAAGGTAAATTAAATGAATATTTATTTTGAAATTCTTTCTTCTTGTGTACTAGATTTGTTTTTTTATGTTGGAAAACGTAGGAAGCAAATAGAACTCAAATACTTATAAAATTCAAAGTGGCGAGAATCAGTTTGATGATATAATGGGAATAGATGAAAGATAAAGAAAAGCAGGTGACTCTTTTTTGTTTACAAAAGCACAAGAACTTTTAGCGTCTTATTTCGGTTATTCGTCATTCCGAAGAGGACAAGATGAAACAATTAAAAATGTATTAGATGGGAAAGATACAGTCTGTATTATGCCTACGGGTGGTGGTAAGTCAATTTGTTATCAAATTCCCGCATTAGTATTCGAAGGAACGACATTAGTTATTTCACCTTTGATTTCACTTATGAAAGACCAAGTAGATACATTAGTACAAAACGGTATTTCAGCTACTTATATTAATAGTTCTATTTCTATTACAGAAGCAAATCAACGAATTCAATTAGCGAAACAAGGCCATTATAAATTACTTTATGTGGCGCCTGAGCGTCTTGATTCAATGGAATTTGTTGATCAACTTATCGATATGAAAATCCCGATGATTGCAATTGATGAGGCGCACTGTATTTCGCAGTGGGGACATGATTTCCGTCCTAGTTATTTACATATACATCGCATATTAGATTATCTTCCAGAGAAGCCGCTCGTATTAGCGTTAACTGCTACGGCAACACCACAAGTTCGTGAAGATATTTGCAACACGCTTGGAATTAATCAAGAAAACACGATTATGACAACGTTTGAGCGCGAGAACTTATCATTCTCTGTCATTAAAGGACAGGATCGTAATGCTTATTTAGCGGATTATATTCGTCAAAATCAGAAGGAATCTGGGATTATATATGCAGCTACAAGAAAAGTTGTCGATCAGTTATATGAAGATTTAGGGAAAGCAGGAGTTTCTGTATCGAAATATCATGCTGGTATGAGCGACCACGATCGAAATGAACAGCAAGAACTCTTTTTACGAGATGAAATAAGCGTTATGGTGGCAACATCTGCATTTGGAATGGGTATAGATAAATCGAATATACGTTACGTTATCCATTATCAACTTCCAAAAAATATGGAAAGTTACTATCAAGAAGCAGGACGTGCTGGTCGTGATGGATTAGATAGTGAATGTATTTTGTTATATTCTTCTCAAGATGTGCAAGTACAACGCTTTTTAATCGATCAATCAACTGGAGAATCACGTTTTTCAAATGAGCTTGAAAAACTCCAAAATATGACCGATTACTGTCATACAGAACAATGTTTACAATCATTTATTTTGCAATACTTCGGAGAAGAGCCGAAGGAAGATTGTGGTCGCTGCGGTAATTGTACGGACGACCGTGAAAGTATCGATGTGACGAGAGAATCCCAAATGGTACTATCTTGTATGATTAGGACGAACCAACGATTCGGAAAGCAAATGATTGCACAAGTATTAACTGGATCTAAAAATAAGAAAGTCATTGAATTTAATTTTCATACTTTGCCAACGTACGGTCTTTTATCAAACCGTAGTGTAAAAGAAGTCAGTGAGTTTATTGAGTTTTTAATTTCAGATGAGTTAATTGCAGTTGAACATGGTACGTATCCAACATTAAAAGTAACGGAAAAAGGAAAAGAAGTATTACTTGGTAAAGAGAATGTTTTACGCAAAGAACGAGTAGAAACGAGACAAATTGTTCAAGACCATCCTTTATTTGAAGTGCTTCGTGAAGTGCGTAAAGAAATTGCACAAGGAGAAGGTGTACCACCGTTCGTTATTTTCTCTGACCAAACGTTAAAAGATATGTGTGCGAAAATGCCACAAAGTGACTCCGAACTCCTAACTGTAAAAGGAATCGGAGAACACAAACTTGTGAAGTACGGGTCTCACTTCTTACAAGCAGTTCAGCACTTTATTGAGGATAACCCAAACTATGCGGAAACAATTAAGACTGAAGTTGTTTCAGAGAGTAAAAAATCAGGAAAAGCGTCAGCGAATTCTCATTTAGAAACGTATGAAATGTATAAACAAGGCATTGATCTAGATGAAATTGCTAAAGAACGTAGCTTATCAAGACAAACAATTGAAAATCATTTAATTCGCTGCTTTGAAGATGGAATGGAAGTAGACTGGAACAGTTTTGTTCCTGCAGAATATGAATCACTGATTGAAACTGCCGTGCAAAATGCAGAGGGTGGTCTGAAATCGATTAAGGACCAACTTCCAAATGAAGTGAGTTACTTTATGATTCGTGCTTATTTACAAATTAGAAAGTAGAGACATATAAAGGGGATAGGGATTTATGCATCACGTTTTCGTGTATGGCACGTTAAGAAAAGAGCAAACGAATGCTCATTTTATGCAAGGTGCAATATGCATCGCAGACGAAGCATGGACGTATGGTAAATTATTTGATACATACGAAGGGTATCCTGCGATGATTTGTTCAAATGAGGACAAAGTATACGGAGAAGTTTATGAAGTAAATGATGATGTTCTGCAAAAGTTAGATGAACTTGAAGAATACACAGGTAATGCAGAGAGTGATTTATATGACCGAATCACCGAAACGATTTATTTAGGTGATAGAGAAATACGTGCATTTGTGTATATTGCTCAAGATAAAGAGATGCTAAAGAAAGTCATCATTTCTGGTGATTGGGTGGAGTATCAACAAGGAAAATAAAAGCAGCTATAGAGCAGATAGTGGAATCGATCATTATCTGCTTTTCATATTGGTAATTTCAAAATTCTTATTATTTTGATAAATCATAAATATAGAGAAATAAAAATGGTTTTTTTCATGGGTGTCAGAAATTTAGTTTCTCACCTGTAGCAGAAAAATCTAGTGCAGGAGGAGAATAATAATGAACGAATTAAATGTGAAGGAATTTTACCAAAAACAATTCGAACTGTCGAATTACGATATCAATACAGAAAGCTGGTTAGAGCAGGTTGCTAAAGAAGTTCAAGAACAAGTTGGTCATCCATTTCAAGCGATGTTAGAACTAGGAGCAGGAAATGGTAGATTTGCAAGGGCGATGTCTAGGTTACAAGTGAAAATGACTACGGTTGAACTTGTACCAGAGTTAGTTATGTTTGCAAAAGAACATTCTACTAATAATATAGATATTCATTGCGCTGATTTTTATAAAATTAACTTTGAAGAAAAGTTTGATGTTGTTAGTTATTTAGACGGTTTTGGTGTAGGAACAGATGATGAGCAATTGATTCTATTAAAACGGATTAAAAATTGGATGAAGGATGATGGATGTGCACTTATTGATATTTATCAACCATTGTATTGGAAAAAAATAAGTGGACAAGAAATGTCCTTAAGTGCAGCTATGCGAAAATACGAATATGATAGTATAAATGAAAGAATGTTAGATCATTGGTGGGACCCTAATTATCCAAATGATGTAGTAACACAGTCTTTACGATGTTATACGGTAGATGAGATTAGCAATCTATGTGCTGAAGCGGGTTTAAGTATTATGGGATTCTTCCCTGGGGGAGCATATGATTTTGAAAAACGAAAATATAAAGAATTGGCAACATTAAATGAATGTTTGGCATATCGAATTAAAGTAAGGAAGAGTAGGGATTAATCTCTACTCTTTTTTAATTTAGAAAATTCTTACTAAAAATATTGACTTTATGAATGGATTTTTAATACAATTATATTTCGACTGAAAAAATTGGAACGGACAGGAGGGAATCATCAAATGAACAACATTTTTGACGAAGAGTTACAAAAAATGAAAGATACTTTAAGTACGATGGATGATCAATTAGAACAGCTTGAAAAAATCCCGGTTTATTATGGAGAAGATTTTAAAGAGCAAATTCTTGAAAGTATGAGGGAGTCTAATAGACAAAGCTTACGTATTGGTGTACATGAGCCGTATTTTGGAAGATTAGACTTTCAGGAGGATGGCAAGGAAGACGTAATGCCGATTTACATCGGTAAAGTAGGTGTTTCAGATAAAGATACGATGAAACCAATTGTAATTGATTGGCGTGCACCTGTCGCAAGTATGTTTTATTCATTTACCGGTGGTGAAGAATTAGCATTTTATCATTCACCAGACGGATTAGTAGAAGGCGATGTTTATTTAAAACGAAACATTTCGATTCGAAAGAGAGAACTAGAACGTGTTGTTGATACATATGTGAAAGGAAATGAAGATGTCTCACATGCTGATGATTTTCTTCTATATCGATTAGGTGAGAATAAAGATAACAAATTGAAAGATATCGTTTCGACTATACAATCGGAGCAAA
The DNA here is from genome assembly GCF_038005725.1 of Bacillus sp. FSL R12-0074. Lineage (NCBI taxonomy): Bacteria > Bacillati > Bacillota > Bacilli > Caryophanales > Bacillaceae > Bacillus > Bacillus sp. FSL R12-0074. The sequence continues at coordinate 2,775,338 of NZ_JBBOTR010000001.1, read as the reverse complement.
ATGATATTATTCGTGCGGAAAGAAACTTACCGTTATTAATTCAAGGGGTTGCAGGGAGCGGAAAAACAACAATCGCTTTACATCGCCTTGCTTTTTTAATTTATGAATATCGTGAACAACTTGAAGCGGAGAGAATGATCGTATTCGCTCCAAACAGTTTGTTTTTAGACTATATTTCAAGTGTACTTCCTGAGTTAGGTGTAGGAAATATTAGTCAAACAACGTTTCCAGACTGGGCATTACGTACGTTAGATGGTTCGGTGAAACTGAAGCAGACAGAAGAAAAATTGAAAGAAGCTTTCTCAATTAATCGCGATGAAAAAAAGGTTATGCTAGGTAAATTGAAAGGCACGCTGGAATTTAAGTCGTTTATTGAAGAAAGAATGATTCAATTTGAAAAAGATTTAGTGCCAACAAAAGATTTTGAGGCATGGGATAAAGCTGTTATTCCAGTGGAAGACGTTAAAAAATGGATGCAGGTTGAATATAAACACTATCCATTAAAGAAAAGAAGAGAACGTTTAGTCGGTCGTATGAAGCGCTGGATTGAAATTGAGCTTAAAAAGTTTGGAGAAACGAACGAGAAAAAATTACTAAAAAAAGAAGCAACAAAGAGATTGAACACATATATGAATTTTTGGCCGAAAATGAGCCCGCTTTCACTATATAATTCAATGATAAAGAGTAAAGAAATACTCGAAGTATTACCTGAAGAACTTGTTCAAGAAACAGAAAAGAATTGTCGTAAAAAAGAAGTGTATGTAGAAGACTTACCAGCTTTAATTTACATACAACATCGCATAACAGGAATTGAAATTGGACAAAAGTTCCATCACGTCGTTATTGATGAAGCGCAAGATTTCTCGCCATTCCAAGTATATGTATTAAAAGAAATTACACTAGGTAATTCTTTCACTATATTAGGTGATTTATCTCAAGCGATTTATGATTATCAAGGAATTGAAGACTGGGGTGCCTTTAAGGAAGTATTCCAAGAAACAGGTTATTATGAATTGACGAGAAGTTATCGTTCTACAAAAGAAATTATTGAATTCGCGAATGAAATAATTAAAAATGCAGAGATTCCAGTGGGACTCGCAACTCCAGTTTTCCGTAGCGGTGAAGACGTGAAAGTAATTCCGGCAGAGGACCAATTTACTGAAGTTTTAAAGACATTACAGCATTTGCAAACTGAAGATGTGAAAACAATCGCGGTAATTGGAAGAACAGACGATGAATGCCGTGATATATATGAGAAGTTTACAAATGCAGGGTTGACTGTTAATGTCATTGAAGCAGATCAAAGTAAATATGAAGGTGGTATTTCGGTAGTACCTGTATATTTGGCGAAAGGTTTAGAATTTGATGCCGTACTTCTAATCGACGTTGATGAGGAACATTACAAAAATACAAAACATGATGCGAAATTATTGTATGTCGGATGTACGAGATCGCTTCATGATTTATGGATTTTCCATAGTGGGGAAGCGTCGCCATTAATTAAGGGAATAAAATAAATAAAAAAGAGGATTTTCTAGTAATAAACAGAAAAACCTCTTTTTTTCTATATAAGGATATAGGGGGAATGGATATGATTACAAAAGTAATAACAAAAAGAAATTGGGAAATCGCAAAAACAACTAGAGAAATTAATGAAAAATCACTAATAGAAGAGGGATTTATTCATTGTTCATTATTAGACCAAGCTTTAATAGTTGCGGAAACATATTTCAGTCATGAAGAAGATGTTTTATTACTTACAATTGATCCATCCCTAGTAAAAGCAGAAATAAAATATGAACTTGCTACTAACGGTCAAGAATACCCGCATGTATATGGAGTAATCAATTTTGAGGCAATTGTAGGTGTTGCTCCATTTTTTAAAGAAAAGGGAGATTTTTTATTACCAGAGGGACAAAGTTAAGAGTGTTATAGGTATTTAAGTTAGCTAGAAAAGCGCAAATTATATAGTTTGTGCTTTTTATTGTATATATTTTTTGAAAAATTATTGTTTTTGTCACACTAATACTGTACGATACATAGTATAAAACACATACTGTATGACATATAGTAATGGAAATGAGGTGGGTGAATGGATACTTTATTAAATTCATTAATTACTGAGCTAAGGAGAGGGACATTGACATTAGCGGTTTTAAGTCAACTAAGAACGCCGCAATATGGATATTCGCTTGTCCAATTATTGGAGCAATCAGGAATCATGATAGATCAAAGTACTTTATATCCACTACTTCGCCGATTAGAAAAGCAGGAGCTAGTGACGAGTAGTTGGGATAAAACGGAGAGTAGACCTCGTAAGTACTATGTTTTAAGTGAATATGGATTAAATATATTTTTGCAGTTGAAAAAGGAATGGATAAAGGATTCAAAAGAACTTTATAACTTATTAAAGGAGGAGGACGAGAATGAGTTTGATTGATATGTACGTCCAAGAAGTTGCGAAGAGATTACCTGAAAAAAATCGTGAAGATATTACGCTTGAGCTACGGTCGACAATAGAGGATATGTTATCAGACGATTATAATGAAGATGATGTGAAGAGCGTTCTCGAAAAATTGGGGAGCCCGGTTTCATTGGCTAATGGGTATTTGGATAGACCGATGCATTTAATTGGACCACGCTATTTTGATGTATATACGACGCTATTAAAAATGATTATACCAATTGCAGCTGTTATCGCACTCATTGCAATGATTGCAGAAAACTTTATAGGCTATACTGGTGATCAAGCAGTATTAAATGTTATTTTACAATTGATAGGTAAAGGCATTGGGGAAATTGTCGAAGTAGGCCTCCATGTATTTTTCTGGTTGACACTTGTATTTGCTATTTTAGAAAGAACAGATAAAGACAAAGGTACCCAACCGTTGACGACAAGTTTAAAAAAATGGACTCCTGATGATTTGAAAAATATCTCGTATGTTCCAAAGAAAAAGTCGATCTCAAAGTTTGAAGTTTTTGGAGGTTTGATGTGGACAGCAGTTTGGGCTACCCTTTACTTTTATGCGAATCATCTTGTTGGCGTATATAATGGTGCAGCAGATGGACTGAAATTTGTCGCACCAACTTTCAATCAAGATGTTTTACTTCAGTATTGGCCAATCGTTGTAATTATGATCATTCTCGAAATAGGTATATCTCTTTATAAGTTAGTGCAAGGAAAATGGACGCAAAAATTGGCAATTGGGAACGCAATCCTACAGTTAGCTGCAACAATAGTATTCATTGTAATCGTAGTAAATCCTCATTTATTTAACGAAGGATTCATTACGTATGTGGCAAATGTGTTTGCAATTTCTCCAGAGGAATTTAAAACGTGGTTAATTGGTGGAGGGATAATTATCTTCATATTATCTGCGGTACTAAATGCAATTGATGGTTTTCGAAAATCTAGAATTCGGTTGTAAAAATAAGTTTGTATTATTATTAGGTAGATCAGTTGAAAGAAAGGTACAGAGAAAAATCATTATGAAAGGAAGAAAACAATGATAAGGGAAGCAATGAAAGAAGATGTAACATTTATTTTAGATATTTATAATGATGCAATCCTTAATTCAACAGCTGTATATGCGTACAAACCTGTAACCCTTGAAAATAGAATAGATTGGTATGAACAAAAAAAGGCTGATTGCAATCCAATTTTAGTCTACGAGCTAGATAATAAAGTAGTAGGGTTTGCGACATTTGGCCCCTTTAGGGCATGGCCTGCCTATAAATATTCAATTGAACATTCTATATACGTTGATAAGGAATATAGAAAAAATGGAATTGGGAAGTCTTTAATGAAAGAACTAATAGCTATTGCACAGAAAAGAGAATATATGACCTTAATTGCTGGAATTGATGCGGAAAATGAAAAAAGCATTGCAATGCATAAAAACTTCGGATTTGTTTATTCGGGAACAATAAAAAAGGCTGGTTATAAGTTCAATCGATGGCTAGATTTAGCTTTTTATCAATTGGAGCTTAATGGTCCTAAAAATCCTACTGAAGAATAGCTGTATCTATTACTGTAAAAATAATTTTAAAAAGAAATTGTATATATTACAAAAGATAGTATGAAGAAATCTCATGCTATCTTTTTCTTATTGTATTCATGATTATCATTTAACAAAAAAGGATTCTTATATTCTATATCGAATTTTGAGAAGATGATAAAACGATATAAGAAGAGGGATGAATATGCAGGCTGTCATTAGAAAAATAAAAGAAATACAAATTGGTCAAGTTGGAATACTTGTTTATTCAACAAAGAATGGAAATATAGTTGCTACCCATAACAATGAGCTATACGTTCCTTTAGCATCAGCAGCAAAAGTGGCAATTGGATTTACAGTAGCAAAGATGGTAAAGGATAAACTAATTAGTTGGAATGATACACTTCATCACATTAAGTTTAATCCAAATGAGGATAGTGTGCAGTTATATCCTCATTTACATGGAAGAACTACATTAACACTTAGTAAAGCGGTTGAAGTAATGATAGCTTGCCACGACAGTTATATTGCTCACTCGGTTGTAATGCACTGCGGAGGATGGGAAACTGTCAGAGAAAATGTTTTAACGTACTTTTCAAAGATTCATATACAGGAAAACCCTAGAGATGAGCAAAATGTCGGAGAGTTAAATCAAGTTCTTTCACTTTTAGTACATATTTTCCAAGGATATAAATCCGCACCAGAATTATGGGAACCCATTATTAATGGAATGGTAAGACAACAAGGAGAGTATGAAGGTATACCTTATTATCATTTAGCTCATATGACAGGTGGTTTATCCACCGCTATAATAAATATTGGTATAATAGGAATGTTTCATAAATTTCCGTTTCTTTATGTAATTGGGGGAAGAGATTTACCTAATCGATTTGATAATAAACAAGTTGATGAAACCGTTATAGAAACTTTGAGGTACGTGTACAAAGAATATAGTAAAAGTATATTAGGGGTGAGTGATTGAAACGAAACTTAAAGACTTCAACAATCATTATTTTAATCATTACGATTATTGCTTTTGAAGTTGGAATAGCGCTATACGATCGCACTTTGTCATTAGATACTATTTACTTTGCAGCGATTCTTATTTGTATTGTATTACTTTTTGGCACACGTGTTTCTGAAGAGAAAGAAAGTACATCGAAACAGAGACGAAGAAAAACAGCTCTTATATTTTGGCCATCTATTTTATTATTAATCGCTAGTTTTGCCGTTATAAGTTATGTGAGAACAGGCTATGTCTCTGTACCAGGCATAATTGGTTTTTCATGCTTTGTTACATATGCTGGATTTATATTCATCAGTATATTAAAGAGAAGAAGTGAAAATTAAATGTAGCTTACTAAGTTGAAAGTAGGAAATATATGAAAAGCATAGAGAATGGTACTCGCACTGAAGGAGAATACATTAAAAATAAAGTAATTCAATATAACATGTCTATTTTAACAGATGAAGTAAAGCAACCGATGGAACAAGTAAGCTTCGTAGTGAAAGATGAAGATGGAAAAATATTTGGCGGGGTAACAGGAACGATGTATTTTTATCATCTTCATATCGATTTTTTATGGGTTGATGAATCTGTTCGTCATGATGGTTATGGTAGTCAATTGTTACATAAAATAGAAGGAATTGCGATGAAAAAAGGATGTAGACTCATTTTACTAGATTCATTTAGTTTCCAAGCACCAGATTTTTATAAAAAGCACGGATACCGAGAATATGGTGTTGTTGAAGATCATCCTAAAGGGCATAGTCAACACTTTTTAGAAAAGAGATTATAATAATATTATGTATACTGGTTGAGGGGAGAAAAAATGTACACGTATAAATTACAACATGAACAACCAATCTGTGTAGAAAAAATAAAGAAACTTTACGATTCTGTAGGTTGGTGGCCAGAAAGAAAAGAAGTCGATATTCAAAAAATGTTAAAGAATAGTATAGCAATTGGAGTATGGGAAGAAAACGAATTAATTGGATTTGCTAGAGTTGTTACTGACGGTGTTTTTCGGGCGTATATTGAAGATGTTGTCGTACATGAGAGTGTAAGAAACAAGGGAATTGGTGAGAAGATGCTTACAATGTTACTTCAAGAGGTATCCCATATTGATATTGTTAGTCTATTTTGCGGAGAGAAACTAATAAAGTTCTATGGTGAACAGCAATTTAAAGCGACGAAGCAAATTGTGATGCATCGTAATCAAATAGTGAAAGAATAAGAGGTGCCAATTAGAATGAATGCAACAAGAGCATATTGTTTATCGAAAAGAAAAGCGACAGAAGATTCTCCAGATGGCTGGAGTGCAACATGTATGAGGTTAAATAATAAAATATTTGCGATAGTGAATCATGAAGAAGGTGAAAAAGCTGCGATTACATTAAAATGTGATCCAGAACTTTCTTTACGAATAAGAGAAGATTACCCAGAAACAATAATTCCTGGATATCATATGAATAAAAAGCATTGGAATACAGTGTACATACATAAGGATGTAGGACAAGAACAAATTAATAAAATGATAGACTGGTCGTATGATTTAGTATTACAATCATTTTCAAAGAAAAAGCAGCAAGAGTTATTGGATTAAATACAAAGTGAATTCGACTATAAATAGCTAGTAAAATGATTATATTTTACTAGCTATTTGCAGTTTTACATTATATATTAGGGGATTTTGAAATGAATACGAAACGAAATAGATTACTATATGCGGTGTTTACTATAGTTGTTATTATGTTAGGTCTTAGTTCAAGAAAGTTTGCTTTTGCGTTACCAGATTTATTAAATGATTACTTAGGTGATGCTTTATGGGCATTAATGATTTTCGTTGGATTCGGATTTTTGTTTCCTAAAATAGAAACAAAGAAATTAGCTTTTATTAGTTTAATATTTTGCTATGGGATTGAAATTAGCCAATTGTACCATGCGGAATGGATAGATAGCATTCGAGCAACGACTTTAGGTGGACTCGTATTAGGTTACGGATTTTTATGGAGTGATTTAGTGGCTTACACAATTGGTGTTGGAGTAGGAATGCTTGGTGAGTTTGTGCTACGGAAGAAATAAGTGACTTTAAAAAGGGGGATTTGTACATGAAGGATATATTAGAAATTGCAAAGTTTTGGTTTCAAGATAAAGGTGTCACAGCTACTGAAATTCAACCAAACGTAACGAAGATTCATTGTAATAATAAAGCGTATATTTTAAAGGGAAAGGGATCGATAAAACAGTTTCTAGTTGAACTAAATGTATTAGAACAGCTTGATGAAAAAGGAGTTAAAGTACAAAAATTAGTAAAAACGAGAAATGATGAAAGGTACGTATTGTATAAAGAGAAGAATTATTGTTTGTACGAATATGTTGCCGGAAGTGTACTAGAAATCAAAGATACAGAAAAGCTAAAAGTGCTAGGAAGCACAATTGGAGAGGAAATGGCTAATTTACATCACGAACTAAATTCAGTGAATAGTGCTAACGAGTTAATAAAAAGAGAGTTATATAAAGTGGTATACGAATGGGCTTTACCGAATTTAGTAAAGAATGAGCATGTTCATCAGGATGTAATTCAAAAAATGGATCAAATACATACAACTTTCAAGGAAACGGTTCACTCATTACCGAAACAAATTATTCATCGCGATATGCACTTATCAAATGTAATCTTTAGAGAAAGTTATTTTCAAGGGTTTATCGATTTTGAGCTTCTAGAAGAAAACGTTAGAGTATTCGATTTATGCTATTGCTGTACAAGTGTTTTAAGTGAGATATTTAGTGATGAAACATTAAGAGGGAAATGGTTACAAATTGTAAGTGAAATTTTTAAAGGATATTATAAGCAAAACATTTTAACGAGAGCAGAACTACAATCAATTTGGTATGTAATGCTTTCAATTCAAATTATATTTATAACTTATTTTGTTCAGTTAAAAGATTTACTAAAATTAAATGAAGAGATGTTTTTATGGATTTTTGCTAATAAGGAAGATATTGAAGAATCTATAGAAAGAAGCGTACTCATATGAAAAAAATTATATTAATTGGTTCTGGTGGTTCAGGAAAATCCACATTAGCAAGGCAGTTAGGTAATAAGCTAAATATTAAGGTGCATCATCTTGATACACTATTTTGGAAACCAAATTGGGAGGGTGTACCGAAAGAGGAGCAAAGAACGGTTCAAAATGAATTAGTTAAAGGGGAAAAGTGGATTATTGATGGGAATTATGGCGGGACAATGGACATAAGAATTAACGCAGCTGATACAATTATCTTCCTTGATATTCATAGAACAATATGTGTTTATCGTGCTTTTAAAAGAATTGTGCAATATCGTAATAAAACAAGACCGGATATGGGTGCTGGATGTGAAGAAAGGTTTGACTTGCAATTTTTTAAATGGATATGGGAATATCCTAAAACGAAACGCCCTTCAATTTTAAAGAGGCTAAATCAATTGAGTAAGGATACAGATGTTATTATTTTAAAATCTTCAAATGAAGTAAGACTATTTTTAGAGAAGCATGATACCATAAATAGTTAGATTATAAAAAGAAGTAACATGGGGGGATAGGATTGAATAGATTCATTGGCCCGGTTGATTCTAATATGGTGAAAATTCCAGCAGGAAAAGTAGAATTAAGAGATGATCGAATAAAAAAAGAATGGCAAGTTCAAATAAAACCATTTCTTCTTGCAAAGTATGTTGTAACAGCGGAATTATATTACGCAATTACGAATCGTGCACTAAATGGTAATGAAAATGGTAATAAACCTGTTGTAAATATTTCATGGCATGATGCAATTGCTTTTTGTAATTTACTGTCTAAAATAGCAGGGTTTACAGAGTATTATTCTATACAAGATGATGGGAAAAAGGTTAGTTGTAACTTACATTCAAATGGCTATCGATTACCGTCTGAGGCAGAGTGGCAATATGCATGTAAAGCAAATACGACGGGATATACATATGGAGCACTTGAGAAAATAGCGTGGTATAATGAAAATTCAAGTGGGCAAATTCATGACGTCGGTAAAAAAGAGCCGAATGCATGGGGACTTTATGATATGTTAGGGAACGTTTGGGAATGGTGCTATGATTTGTATGATGAAACAGTGTACGGGTCATACCGCATTTTTCGTGGTGGTAGTTGGGCTGAAGCAGCTAGAGGTTGCGGTGCCACTTGTCGCCGTCGTAGTCATCCTACATTTCATATAGATGATCTCGGTTTTAGGCTTGCTAGGTCAATTTAGCAGGAAAATGATACATATAACTCCGTAAAGAGTATGGAAAGTATCCATACTCTTTACAACATAGAAATTTTAAAATTTAAGGAGTGTTTTGAATGGCACGTGTTTTATTCATTAACGCTGGATCAGAAGGGCATATAAATCCAACATTACATGTTGTAGAAGAACTGATTTCTCGCGGTGAAGAGGTAGTTTATTTTTCAATAGAGGCTTTCAGGGAGCGTATTGAGAAGACAGGTGCTACTGTACGAACGATTGATGATCAAAAATTTATACAAGCATTTCTTTCCGGTGGTCGAAATTATTTACAGGAAAGAATAAACGGCCTTCTACATACAACGGATGTTGTAATACCTAGTGTTTTAGAACAAATTGAAGGTGAACATTTTGATTATATTATTCATGATTCGATGTTTGGCTGTGGCCGCTTAATTGCCCAAATTCTAAAGCTTCCAGCAATAAATTCATGCACATCTTTTGCACAAGATGAAAAATCATTTAAACAAATGTTAGACCATCTTTCTAAAAATATCCCACTGGAAGTTCAGGATAGAATACATAATGATTTTGAAAACTTAACTAATGGAATTACAGAAAAATATGGTGTTAATATAAACTCACCGTATGAAGTTTTCTGTAATCCAGCTTCACTTACTATTGTGTATACAATTAAGGAGTTCCAACCTTTTGGGGATACATTTAATGAAACATTCAAATTTGTGGGTCCATCTATCTCTACACAAGTGAAAAATGAAGGTTTTGATTACACTTCAATTGAAGAAAAAAGCCTGATTTACATTTCATTAGGTACTGTTTTTAATGAAGCGCTTGATTTTTATAAACTTTGTATGAAGGCGTTCGAGAATAGTAAGCATACAATTGTTATGTCTATTGGCAACAAAACGGAAATAAGTGATTTAGGTAATATCCCTAAAAACTTCATTGTGAAAAACTATGTACCACAAACTGAACTTCTCAAATATACGAAACTATTTATTACACACGGCGGTATGAACAGTACGCATGAAGGGATATATAACGGTGTTCCACTCTTTGTAATTCCGCAAAGTGCAGATCAGCCAGTAATCGCAAAGCAAGTGGAGAGTCTCGGGGCAGGAGTTAAATTGCAAATGCAAGGATTAACTGCGGATCAACTAAGTGAAAGTGTAGAAATAGTATTAAATAATCCGTCATGTAAAGAAGCTGCTTTGAATTTGAAGGAGTCTCTCCGAAAATCAGGTGGGTATAAGCAAGCAGTTGATGAAATTTTTAAATTTACAGGCTGTTATTAAAACTATACATGTGAAAGGGTGTCTATATTAAATGATATAGACACTTTTATGTTATATGAAGCGAGGAATTGATGAAATGGAAAGAATGAAAATACTAGATGTAAATTTTGCTGACATGACAGCTACACCATTTTTTCAAGTGGAGGCGAAAAATAGAATTAGATTCGATATAGAATTATTTGAGGGTAATTTGAGAGGATTAAGAGGGATTTTGACTGAACTTTTTAAAAGTCCTGATACAATTGATGTTTCATTTATTTCCGGTTACATAACATATGGTAAAAGTAAGAGAATAAATGAGAAAACAAAAATTGGAAGGTTCATGAAGATTAAAAATTGGGCAGAAACGAAAGTAGACGTTGATGATCTTGAAAGTACAATCATATTTACTACGATTAAAGGTGTACATGAAGATGAAGTATATAAGTATTGCAAGTATGTCGTTAATGGTGGTCAGCAAGCGTATATTTCTTTTTATAACGATACTTATTTATTGTATATAAGTACAGAAGTTATTGACATTGTTTCACCAGATACAAGTTTAATAGAAAAGTTAAAACTTCAATACAGTGAAGAATATGATAAGTTTTATGAAACTATATTGACGGATTCGGAAATGTTTACAAGTGATAAGTAATTTCAAAGTATTGATAGAAAGATATATGGAAAATGGAGATGGCACGTTGTTTTAAAATAATGTGATCTCACATTGCCATGCGTTTTAAGTTAACGATGAAGGGTTTCAAGACGACTTGGTGCAATTCATCCATATATATACCTGAAATTTTTCATTACAAGTACTACAATTTCTATTGCTCACTTTTACTTTATAAATTTAGGATGTAGTTTTACGTGTTAGTAGTAATTTCACTGTTTCTGCACAACTTCTGCACACATTTAGGTGATTTCTATGTCATGATATATTCCATAAGTGAAATGTTTCACAAGAAATGAAATGTTTCTTTACGACGGTGTATGCATATTTACGCATACACGAAATAAGATTGACTCTTGTTATTCTTTTACATCAAAGCCCACATTACACTACGAAGTATAACAAGAAGGGGACAGGAACATGAATAATCGATTTTTAAAACAACTACAAAACTTGAAAATGAACAAAAAAAGTATAGGAGCTGTTGCATTAACAGCTGGAATTATCAGCACGACACTTATTCCTCAAAATGCATACGCGCACGGCTTTGTTGAAAAGCCTGGTAGCCGTTCCGCTTTATGTAGTCCAACTTATGGTGCTCTAAATGTAAACTGTGGAAGTGTTATGTATGAACCACAAAGTTTAGAAGCTCCAAAAGGATTCCCACAAGGTGGCCCAGTTGATGGGCAAATCGCTTCTGCAGGTGGAAAATTTGGCGGTATTTTAGATCAACAAACAGCAAATCGTTGGTTTAAAAATACAATCACTGGTGGGGAAAATACATTTACTTGGAAGTATACAGCACCTCACTTAACAAGCAAATGGCACTACTATATTACAAAAAAAGGATGGAATCCAAATAAAGCACTAACAAGAGCAGACTTTGAGCCAATTGGCACTGTACAACATGATGGTTCTGCAGCTTCAAATAATTTAACTCATAAAATCAATGTACCTACTGACCGTAGTGGATATCATGTGATTTTAGCTGTATGGGATGTAGCTGATACAGCAAATGCGTTCTATAATGTAATTGATGTGAATCTCATCAATAATGTGAAACCAGACACAGAAGCGCCAAGTATTCCAAATGGAATTCAGGCGCAAAAAGTAACAGCAAATAGTATAGAACTAACATGGAACGTTTCTACGGATAATGTAGGAGTAAAAGGGTACCAAATCTTCCGTAACGGAGAGATGATTGACACAGTACCAGGCACTTATTTTATTGATAAGAAATTACAACCAAGCACAGAATACACTTATACTGTAAAAGCAATTGACGCAGCTGGCAATGTATCGAAAGAAAGTACAGCGCTTACAGTGAAAACAACAGTTGAAGCTCCTGATACAGAAGCACCAACACAACCAAAAGGATTACATAGCATGGGAACAACAGCGTCAAGTGTGGATCTAATGTGGAGCCCATCTGATGATAACGTTGGAGTAGACTATTACGATATTTATAGAGAAATAGAAGGAATAATGAAAAAAATTGCAACATCCAATACGACTTCTTATATAGATAAAAATTTACTCGCTAATACTACTTATAAATATGCAGTGAAAGCAGTGGATGTAGTTGGAAATGAATCCGTACAAAGTGATACGTTCACAATTACTACAAAAACTGAAAGCGCTTCATATGAAGCGTGGGATGCAAAGAAAGCATATAAAAAGGAAGATAGAGTTTTACACGAGGGAAAAGTGTATGAAGCAGTCCAAAATTATGAAGGACATGGGGATCCAAACTGGATTTTTGCTTTATCCTTATGGAAAACAGTGTAAGCTTTACCTCAAAATGAAATGAAAGATGATGGGCTTTGATGCAAAAAAAGGAAGTTTGAGAGTTAACTTTTCTGCTTATAAAAAAGACGACGTATTCAGCGTCGTCTTTTTGTATTAATCTAGAATATTCATCAAAGAGACTTTCAAACGAATAAGCTACAGAAAGGTTACTATACGAATACATAATGTAGAATCATATAGTAACCTTTCTATTATGATAACACTTTCGTCATAAGAATATGTGGAATTCCATCTTCCATAAATACGTCGGAAGAAGTTTGATAGCCTAATTTTTCATAAAACCCTTCAGCTTGTGTTTGACCGTGTAGTTTCACTTTGTTTGCTTCTTTGTTACGAGCAATCTCTTCTAACTTTTGAATGATTACTTTGCCTAATCCGTATTTGCGATAGTCTTTTAAAATACAAATCCTTTCTAGTTTACCCATTCCGTCAACGAATCGTATACGGCCAGTTCCTACAGGAAGTTCATAATAATAAACTAATATATGTTTGCATGCCTCGCCAATTTGGTCATATGTATCGAATTCATCTTCAAGTGGGACACCTTGTTCTTTTACAAAGACTTCTTTTCGAATGTGAAAGGCAGTTTCTAAATCTGTAAGTTCTGTTATGAGTTTGGATTGCAAATTGTTCAGCCCTTTCTAGTGTGATATGAATGTGTTTTCATAGTATATCATACTGTAATGCTATAAAAGAAAAAACTGACTTGCAAAAGTCAGCTTTAAAATGCTTAATATTCTTTTATACCGTTTTTTGTTCCGATGATCGCTTTGCTCGTCATATTGATAAATAATCCTGTTTCAACTACACCGGTAATCATCTTTAACTCTGTATGTGTATCATTTGGATTCAATATTTTGTTTGGAAAAATACAATCAATAATTAAATTGCCGTTATCAGTTATAAATGGTCTGCCATCTTTCATACGTAAACGCGTTTCGCATCCTAAAGATTGAATTCTTTTTTCAGTTTGCTTCCAAGAGAAGGGGATGATTTCAATAGGAAGTGGAAAGGTACCTAAATGTGAAACGAGTTTGGATTCATCTGCAATAATAATAAGTTCTTTAGAGGAGGTGGCAACAATCTTTTCGCGAAGTAATGCACCACCACCACCTTTTATTAATTGTAAATCATTATTGATTTCATCTGCTCCATCAATTGTGAGATCAAGTATATCAATTTCATTTAAAGAGATTAGCGGAATAGATAATTGTTTTGCTAATACTTCAGTTTCTTTTGATGTCGGTGCAGCTTGAATAGATAACCCTTCTTGTACACGGTGACCTAACTTTTGTATCGTCCAATATACGGTTGAACCCGTACCAAGTCCAATCGTCATACCATCTCTTACAAAGCCAGCAGCATATTCGCCTGCAAGCTGTTTTAAATTCATCATTTTACTCCGCCGGGCGTGATCCAGCATCTAAACCGGAATTTTCAACTGTAAGTATAGGGCGAACGGTAATATCTTTATGTACACGCATTTGGCACGATAATCGTAAGTGGTCTTCAATTCCTTTTTCCGTAATAGCTTGTTTTTCATCATTTGTCGCCTCACAAAAATCACCTGCAATGACTTCAACTCTACAAGTTGTACATCTTGCTTTGCCACCGCAACGATGAAGAATGTGTACACCGTTATCTTCAAGTGCTAAGACTAATTTCGTTCCTTCTTTAATATCGAAAGTTCCGGTACCTTCAACTGTTAATTTTGGCAAATTGATTCCTCCTCATGTAAAATGCTATATAACATATTTATGACCCGTATTCATGAACATAAACATAAAATTAATTATAAGCCCCGTAACTTTTTTATTTGTTCAATCGTTTATTAAGTAAGCGCTGAAAAGGAGTGGTTATTTTGTGCACAAAAGTAACTCAGGTTTTAAAGGATCATATCGATATGAATCATTCAAATATAAATTTTTTAATTACACATTATGCAGAGGTAAAAAGATACTGTACGTTTTTGACGAAAAACAAATGGGATGGGGAAGACCTTGCCCAAGAAGCAATTTGCAAAGTTCTTCAAAAGTATAGTGAGAAGGAAATTTGTATAACGCTTCTGTATAAAATTGCTCGAAATCAATGGTTAGATCAAATGAAATCAAAATCCGTTCAAGAAAAGTTAGAACAGCAAAATACATTTGAAGAACCACATGGGAAAATTGCAGATTTGCATGAAATGGTAGGGAAAGTATTGTCTTCGTTAAATGTGCAACAATCCGTAATTTTATTATTGAAGGATGTTTTTCAGTATAGTATCGCGGATATTGCTAAAGTATGTTCGGTATCAGAAGGCGCAGTGAAAGCATCTTTATTTAGGAGTAGAAATAGGCTGAAAACTGTAAATGAAGAAGGCATTGAAATAGTGGAGTACACGGATGATGTTGAAATCGTTGTAACTTCTATTCGAGAAGAAAGACCTGAATTGTTGACGAAACTTCTCCCAACAATAGATTTCACTAAGTTACCATCAATACAACCGGTGTTATTATTCAGTATGAAAAAACCTTATTCTTACAGTTGTATGCTTAATGCGGCATAAAACAGATGGAGGGATTTATAATGAGTGTAATTCCTTACGTAATAGAACAAACAAAATTAGGAGAACGCTCCTATGATATATATTCAAGATTATTAAAAGACCGAATTATTATGATTGGTTCAGAAATTAACGATCAAGTTGCAAGCAGTGTAGTAGCACAATTATTGTTTTTAGAAGCGGAAGATGCAGAAAAAGATATATTCCTGTATATCAATAGTCCGGGTGGTTCAACGACAGCGGGATTTGCAATATTAGATACGATGAACCTTATTAAACCAGATGTGCAAACACTTTGTATGGGCTTTGCGGCATCATTTGGTGCGCTTTTACTATTAGCTGGCGCAAAAGGAAAAAGATTTGCGCTCCCTAACAGTGAAATCATGATTCATCAACCGCTCGGCGGTGTAAAAGGGCAAGCAACGGAGATTGAAATTACAGCAAAAAGAATATTAAAGTTAAAACATGATATTAACAAAATTATATCTGATCGAACAGGGCAACCAGTAGAAAAGGTAGCTCATGATACAGAAAGAGATTATTTTATGACGGCAGTAGAAGCGAAGGAATATGGAATTGTTGATGCAGTTATTGAGAAAAAATAACGTAAAACAGGCTAGAGAATATACTAAATTCTCTAGCCTGTTTTTGTCATTTTTTATTCTTTTATCCATGCATCAACTAAAGCTTGATTCTTTTTTATCCATTTTCGAGCAGCTTCTTCTGGATCTTTCGTTTTATTTAACATGACCATTAACGTACCAAGTTGTTCATCGTTCATTTTCCATTGATCAAAGTATTTCACAATACCCGGATGATCTTTTTCGAAACCTTTACGAACTGAGTAATAAATGTCATCTTTTTCACCATATACTTTCTTAGGGTCTTTTAAATATTTTAAGTCAAATTCTGAAAAGCCCCAATGAGGATTCCAAAGCGTAACAGCAATTGGTTTCTTTTTCGTATATGCCTTCTTTAGTTCGCTCATCATCGCAGCTTCTGAAGATTGGACAAGTTTTAGTTTTATATCATATTCCTTCATTGCTTTATTCGTTAAATTCATTAGGCTACTACCAGGTTCAATCCCAACAATTTTATTATCTAGCTCATCTTTATGTGCATTTAAATCTTCAATACTGTTAACGTTTTTCACATAAGAAGGGACGACTAAACCAAGCCCAGTACCTTCATACCATTTTGATTTTAAGACGAAGTCATCTTTGTAACGGGCATTTAATGGTTTATCTGTAACAGGAAGCCATACTTCTAGATTCGCATCAACATCACCACGTGCGACGCCAGTCCATATCGCAGCTTTTTCTAAATACATGAGTTCAACTTTATAGCCTTTTTCTTCTAATAAAACTTTCCACATATTTGCGGTTGCGATATTTTCTTTCCAACTTGTTACACCAAGTTTAATTTTTCCTTTCGAATTTGCATTTGTTGCATTACAAGAAGTGAAAATCATACTAATAAATAGTAACAGACTTATAATCCATATTTTTTTTCGCATTCAAAACCTCCTGTGAAGCTTTTGCTTTTTATAAATTAATCTATAAGTGAACCTTCTTATTATGAACGGAAACAAGAATTTTTAAAGAAATCTTATATATGTCATTTTTATGTAATATTTCTCTGTAAAATCGCAACACTATGTAAATAGATGGGTAGAAAAGGAGTAGTGACATGGATAATACAAAGGTACGTGTTGAAAATGTAACAAAAGTCTTTGGGAAACATCCGCAACGAGCGCTTACCTTATTAAAAGAAGGAAAAAGCAAATCGGAAATTTTAAAGGAGACAGGAATGAACGTTGGTGTGAAAAAGGCAACGTTTGAAGTATACACTGGAGAAATTTTCGTTATTATGGGTTTGTCTGGTAGTGGGAAATCAACGCTAGTTCGAATGCTAAATCAATTAATCAAACCGACAGCCGGGCATATATACATAGATGGTGAAGACATCGCAACGATGGGAAAAGAAGAATTGCGAAGAGTAAGAAGGACGAAAATGAGTATGGTTTTTCAGAAGTTTGCTTTATTTCCACATCGTACGGTAATACAAAACGTTGCGTACGGGTTAGAAATTCAAGGAGTTCCAGTAGAGGAACGAGAAAATAAGGCGTTAGAATCGCTACAGTTAGTAGGACTCGATCATCATAAAGATAATTACCCTAGTCAACTTAGTGGTGGTATGCAGCAGCGTGTTGGAATTGCAAGGGCACTAACGAATAATCCAGATGTATTACTAATGGACGAGTCATTTAGTGCATTAGATCCACTAATTCGAAAAGAAATGCAAGATGAATTGTTAGAGTTACAAGATAAAATGGAAAAAACAATTATTTTTATTACACATGATTTAGATGAAGCTCTTCGAATTGGTGATCGTATCGCATTAATGAAAGATGGAGAAATTGTCCAAATTGGAACACCGGAAGAAATTATGATGAGCCCTGCAAATGAATTTGTAGAGAAATTCGTAGCGGATGTGAATTTAGGAAAAGTAATTACGGCAGAATCTATTTTAAAAAGACCAGAAACGTTATTAATCGATCGTGGGCCGCGTGTAGCTCTGCAAATTATGAGAAATGCAGGTGTTTCTACGGTATATGTTGTGAACAAAAAGTATGAGTTTTTAGGTATTTTAACAGCGGATGATGCAAGTAAAGCAATGAAAAAACAATGGCCAATTGCTGATTTATTACTTAACGATATTCCACACGTTTATCTAGATACATTACTGGAAGAAACGTATGCAAAAATGGCGGAGATGAAATATCCATTACCCGTAATTGATGAAAAGAAAAGGTTGAGAGGAATTATTAAACGTGAAAGTGTCATTCAAGCTCTTGCAGGTAACATTGAGGAAGAGGTGAAAGACGATGAATAATATTCCGCGCATTCCATTAGGCGAATGGGTCGATTCATTTGTTGCAAGTTTATATGAGCACTTTGAAGGCTTGTTCCGAGGATTCTCCTATATTATCGGTGGATTTGTTGATTTACTCACTAATTTTTTAACAATAATACCAGCCATAGTGATGATTATCATCTTATGTTTCCTCATTTGGTACACAACGAGGAAATTATCTTTAGTCATTTTTACGCTCATCGGATTATTATTTATTTTAAATATTAACTACTGGGCACAAACGATGCAAACATTAGCGCTCGTACTTACGTCAGTTATTATTTCAATTATTATCGGAATTCCCATTGGCATTTTAGCATCTCAAAATGAACGTTTCTCAAAATTTTTAAAACCGACATTAGATTTTATGCAAACAATGCCGGCATTCGTCTATCTCATTCCCGCGATAACATTTTTTGGAGTAGGCGTCGTACCAGGCATTATTGCTTCCGTTATTTTTGCTATGCCACCGACAATCAGATTTACAGACTTAGGAATTAGACAAGTTCCAGAAGATTTAATTGAAGCTGCGAATGCGTTTGGCTCTACCGCATCACAAAAATTATTTAAAGTACAATTACCGCTCGCAACCGGAACGATCATGGCTGGCGTGAATCAAAGTATTATGCTTTCGTTATCAATGGTTGTAACAGCTTCACTTGTAGGAGCGCCAGGACTTGGCGTCGATGTATATCGCTCTGTAACACAAGTAAATATCGGAATGGGATTTGAAGCTGGACTAGCTATCGTCGTGATTGCGATTATATTAGACCGAATTACGCAAGGGTTTTATACAAAAAGAAAATAATTCAAAAAACACACTTTATACTACAAAGTGTGTTTTTTGAATTCGAATTACATCCGAACAATAACAGAACCTCCAGCTGGTGCACAAACTTGGTTTTGCTGTTGTTCCATTGATTTTATTAATTGATTATTTTCTTCGATTAATGAGATTAATTTAGCTAATTCGCTTTCAAGGCTTGCGATGCGCTGCATCATGTATTGTGAATCATAATGCAGTGTATTCCTTACTGGATGGGGGGAGTAAGCATATTGTTGATTTATATTTGGATTCCGATGAGGATACATTTGAATCGTTCCTCCTTCAATAAATTACTGATCTATAGTAAATGCCTATGTATATGTAATGGTGACTTAAAAATTCTTTCAAACGAAGAGGATTATGTAGGGGGAATGGAAAATTAATAAAGTACATTTTTTGGAAATTTTCAAGCGGAATAGCAAATATATTAGTAGACAGCAAAGTTCATGTAAATGGATATTATATGGGGAGAAATTATGAGAGGAGATGCTATTTTGGCTAATAATAAAAAAAGAAATGATGCTATGACAATTGGTGTCGCTATAGGTGTTGTAATCGGTGTAATTCCTGGTGTATTTAATGATAATATAGCAATCGGAATAGCGATTGGGATTGCAGTTGGAATGGGGATTACGCTTTTGAAGAAATAATGAGTTGTAAATTATTTTAATGTGAAAATTCTCATTTCAAGAGATTGAATTTTCGGAATATAAAACCTATTTTCCCTTTTTTTATGATATTATATATGCAAAGGATGGTGATGGATATGCCAATAAACAATCAAGCAGAACAAAACTGCTTCATTTGTGAAAAACATAAAGGGAACATTACAGTTCCAGGTGGAGCTATTTACGAAGATGAACTCATTTACGTTGGACATGTCCATTGGGATGCAGAAGAAACATATCTTGGTTATGTAATGATTGATATAAAGAGACATGTACCTGGTCTCGCTGAATTAACTGAAGATGAGGCAAAGGCATTCGGACTGATAACAAGTAGAGTAAGTAAAGCGCTTAAAGAAAGCAAAGGTGCAGAACATATTTACAGTTTCGTTTCAGGTAATGGTGTACCACATTTGCATATGCACATTATTCCGCGTTATCCAAATACACCAAAAGAGTTTTGGTCACCGACTGAAGTAGCAAATTGGACTGGTGCACCACATGGAGATTCAGAGAAAATAAAAAACTATGCGAAAGAATACGAAAGTATATGGTAAATGAGTATGCATACAACAAATAATACACAATATTCATGGGTTGGAAGTAGAGAAATGTGTTTAGACGAAGTTTCAGTCAAGCAATATGGTGATATTGTACTTGGTAAATACGGCGGGAATATAAGTGCCGGAGCAAAAAAGAATGAAGACGGTGCATTAGTTTGGTCGAATGGTGATTGGGAATTTACCGTTATATTAGACGGACATAATAGTGCAGAAAGTGTTGATTTAGTAGTAAGTACGATTCAAGCAGAATATGAAAATATAAAAGTAATTATGAATGAACAGATTGAAACAGTATTTCGATCTGTTGAAAATCATATACTTACGATATTTCAATCCCGCTCATTTAAAGAAAAGTGCGAAAGGGTAAAAGGTGAAACTGCTTGCTTAATATGCTTAAGAAAAGAAAATTACATATGGTGGCTTTCCATAGGTGATTGCTTAGTTTATGTATTTCATGATGAATTACATAAATTAGGACAATATACATTGAATCAACGCCACTTTTACGAATGGATTGGAAATGTAAACACATTTGATTTACCCGTTCCTTGCTATTCTTCAGGAATTCGTGAACTACGTACTGGAAAGAATCGAATTGTAATGGTGACAGATGGGGTATTAGAATGCGGGGAACGCCGTTATGAAACGCCATTAAACCTATACAGTGATATGAATAAAAATAATATAGCGCTTAAAGAAAATGTTCACAATATTTTAGAACACGTTCATCATCAATTAGGACGAGATAGTGCGACCATTATTAGTTGGGATTATGAAAATGATGCATATGCTACGTATCCGAGTGATCAGCCGGAGAAAATTAAAGTGAAAAAATAAAAAGGAGAGGGTTTTCTGTCAGTTACAAAAATATCCTTATTAATTTTATGGGTGCTATCTTTATTGGTTTTTGAAAGAATTGCGAGAAGACAGTTAAATATACCGAAACAAAAAGGATGGAATAACCAATATGTGAATGATACACATAAATGGGGAAATAGAATTATTATTTCCTCTTATATAGTTGTTATTGCTATAAGCACTTTTCTTCCAAATCGTATATATATGGGCTATGTACCTCTTTTGTTTTTTATTACGTTATATGGATTTCAATCATATATGGAGTGGAAATATGATAAGGAATCGCGGGAGTTTTTGATTTCATTATTAGGAGTTGCAGCATTAATAATAACAGGGTTCATACTATATTTCTTCCTTTAATATAGTATAAATTTAAAGGAAGAGGGAGAGAAGAAATGAAAAACCCTTTCTTACGTGCAGAATCGATCATTTTTAATGAAGATCATTCAAGAATACTCGTTCAATAACCGTTAATATAGTCCACTTTATTTTAAACAATTCAATGAAGTAATAGGAGGAATGATATTGAGAACCTATACATTTTGGATTATAATTTTTGTTTTTTGTATAGCGGGCTACTTTTTGGATCGATTTTTAAGAAAAAAATTGAATATGCCAAAGAGCGGGTTTTGGGGATATAATAAATATGTAAATAGCTTACATAAAAAATTGGAAATAGGACTGCTTTTTGTTTATTTAATAATTAGTTTTATTTACATCTTTAAATTCGAAAGCACTAATATTTGGTTTATCATTTTCACTTATTTAGGGGTTACGTGGATCCTAAGGACATGGATGGAATGGAAGTATGATAGAGAATCGAAAGAATATATTTTTTCGATAATTGGATTATTTGCATTTGTTTTTATGACTTCGATGCTATTTTACTTCGTTCCACCTGCTGCATAATAAAATGATTATTGATGGTACAAATAATGAGATAACTAATTAATAAGAAACCATTCATCTATACATGAATGGTTTCTTATTATGTGTACGAAGTTCGGTCTTCGCAATTTAATCATTTATTTTAGCCAATATGGATTTAATGAAATTTGTTTTATCCTCTGCATATTTATGCTTATCATTTGGGTTAGCTGTTGAAAGTTGAATCTTTAACTGTTCATACTGCATACGAGAAGTTTTATTGTCTATTAAGTAATCTCTGAATTTTAATTGTTCTATTAAATATGGATTCCCTTGCTCATACATATGAATTTGATGAGTTCTTGGCTCACCTTTATTGAAATAATACCTTTCGGGTAATACATCTTTTCTATATTTATAATTTAATTGTTCTAGGTTTATGATACATTTTATACCATTTCTGTAATCTTTTAATTCAATCGCAATATCAATAATAGGTTTTGCACTTAAATATGGAATGGAAGTACTTCCAATATGGTGTATCGCTAAAATATATTTTCCAATGTGTTCCTCAATTAATTGTTTTTCTTTTGAAAACTCAAATTCCCACTCTTCGGACCACGGAACTAAAAACACTTTACCATAGGGTAAACCTAGCATTTAATTAGCACCCCTTACATATTTTTTCAATAAAGTTACTTACATCTTCTTAAAGCTCCTCAATACAAGAAACTCCCACAATCTCCAAGGAAGAACCTTCCTCGCAAAGATCATAAATTTTACACCTTTCCCAATTGGGTATCGTAATGTAGTACGCCTTGCTTCAGCAATTTCTACGATTTTATTTGCAACATCCATCGGATTACCAAGTGTATCGTTGCCATTGTTTATGTGCTTTTGTATTTTATCCATATATTCTTTGTAAGGAGAGGTTGTATCAGATTGGTTTTTAGCTAATTGTTTACCAACTTCCCATATATTCGTGTTATAAGAACCTGGTTCAAGTAAGGCAACGTCTATTCCGAAAGGTTTTACTTCTAAGCGAAGGGATTCACTCCAGCCTTCTAATGCATATTTTGAAGAAACGTAAGGGGATAAACCAGGGAATCCGACTTGGCCGCTAATGCTGCTAATATTAATGATTTTTCCGCTTTTCTGTTCTCTCATATATGGTAAGGCAAGCTGAGTGATTGATATAGCTCCAAAAAGGTTCGTTTCAAATTGTTTACGGTATTCCTCTACTGGAATTTCTTCTACAAAGCCCCCAGTTGCATATCCTGCATTATTAATGAGAAGGTCTACTCTGTTTATTTCTTTTAAAAATAATTGGAAGTTATGTATAGAACCTTGATCTGTTACATCTAATTGTTGAACTTTTATATTTTGTTGTAAGTGGAGTTTAGTAGCTTGAGATATTAAGTCTATTTGTTTTTCAAGATTTCGCATTGTAGCAATGACAAAATAGTCTTTTTTTGCAAGTTCAAGTGTCGTTAAAAGTCCGAATCCACTTGATGCCCCTGTAATAATCGCGATTTTTGTATTCATTGTTCGCTCGCTTTCTTTTTCTTTTATCATAACGAGTTATAAAGAGAAAATCTATTTATTGTATAAAGATATTTGATATAATTGAAAATAATTATCAATTAAATTTTGATTTTTACATAAAAGGAGTGTGGGTTTCATGGAGACTAACGGTTTTCATGATATTTTTCATAAATATTTTTATGGTTTACAAGTTGTAGAGGAAAGACATATGAATGTTCCAAAAACAATAGGTATGGGTGAAATACGAAGATGGACTTCGTTTTCAGGAATGGAAATTGTGTTATCAAATTATCAATTTCATAAAAATCATCGTATCCAGTTTGCATCTGATGTAGCAATGGTAGAGCTTAATTTTTGTTTACAAGGGTTCGGAGAAGTGCAAGTTGGTCATTCTTCGTATGAATTAATGACTGGAAATAGCTATTTATATTTTATGAATGATTTTGATGTAGTATTTGAATATGAAAAAGAAACGCCTCTATATTCATTAGCGATTGGGATTCCTGTACAATTGTTTAATCATTTCATGATGAATAATGCTATTGAAAAAAGTCTTGATTTTCATTCTATATTAGGAAATCAATCTTTTGAAAAGTTTCAAAATCCAATTGACTCTATAACATCTAGTCTTATTAAGAGAATGATAGAGCATCCCCAAAAGGATCGTATTAGTCAACTAGAATTAGAAAGTAAAGCGCTCGAATTGCTTTCTATACATTTTGGGAGAGTGTTGTTTAATGATTGTGACGCAAATAAAAGGAGTCAATTATCAAAACAGGATTTGAATAAAATAAAACAGGCTGAAGAAATTTTACTTCAACGGATGGAATCACCCCCATCATTATTAGAATTAGCTAAAATAGTAGAGTTAAATGATTATAAATTAAAAATTGGGTTTAAAGAATTATTTGGGATGTCCACATTTGCATATTTACGAGAAAAGCGTATGGAACATGCGATAGATTTACTGCGTTCGGGAAATAGTAATGTGACCGAAACGGCATTTGCAGTTGGATACAATAATGTCAGTCATTTTTCAGAGTTATTTCGTAAAAAGTATGGAATGAATCCATCAGAACTTTTACGTATTTATTAACGTAAAACAGGAATAATCCCCTATACCGTAAATTCCTCCGTCATTTGGTAGTTGCTTTTTGTAATGGTCATTATAATTACAAACAACATCCAATTGGAAATAACTTTTTATGGAGGAATTTAAATGAAAGAACGGAATGAAAGTCATTTTTGGATATTTGTATTAACAGGAATGTTTCTTATTATAACAACGACGGGTTTTGCACGTATGGCATATGGAATTATATTACCGTTTATGCAAGAAGGACTCCATTTATCTACAGCTCAAGCAGGTATGTTAGGAACTATACTCTTTTTAGGGTATTTATTAACAGTCGGAACATCTGGAATACTTACTATCCGTTTTGGAGCAAAATCAGTTTTATTAATAGGGAGTTGGCTCGTCGTTATAAGTTTAATAGGATTATCATTTGTTCCTTCAGTTTGGATAGCTGCTATTTTTATGCTATGTTCTGGAGCTGGAAGTGCTCTTGTATATACACCACTCATGTCAATAACAGTAGGATGGTTTCCAGAAAAAAGAGGAACTGCAATGGGGCTATTATTAAGCGGTGCTGGCATAGGCATGCTATTTAGTGGAATAATTGTTCCTTATATAGTACGTACATTTCCAGAGTATAGTTGGCGTGGTTCATGGCTTTTGTTTGGCGTTATTACATGTATTGTTGTATTCGTTGCCTCAATTGTTTTGAAAAATCCAGAAGTTACTGAAGATGAGGGGGAAAGGAATAATAAGTCGGTTTTATGGAAAACGAAAGAGTTATACATCATTGCATGGATGTATTTTATTGTGGGCGTTGTTTATTTAATTCCAAATTTATATCAAACTAGTTTTATGATTAATAATGGTATTTCGGCATCAATTTCGGGAACTGTTTATGCGATTGCAGGAATGTTTTCAATCGTAGGAGCTCCTGTCTGGGGATTGATTTCGGATCGGATTGGTATAAAGAAGACGTTATGTATTGCACTTTTATTAGCTGTAATAGGTGATATGATTCCAATTATATTTGGACATATCATTGGCTTTATCATGTCGGCAATTATTTGGGGTTCCAGCCTCGGAGGTATCCTTTTATTAATTCAAGTTGCTGCTTCAAGGCAAGTCTCTCCGAAATATGTCTCAATGGCAATTAGTTTTATATCCGTTTTCTATGCAGTTGGTCAAATGATTGGACCAGGACTTGCAGGATGGATTATCGGGGAAAGTGGTTATACAACAGCTTATGGATTAGGTGCTTTCGGTTTCTTTATGTGCATATGTTTGGGATTAAGGCTAAAAAGAGGGGATCTGGCAAACTCAGCGTATATAGAGAAGTGAGTATTGTCTTGAAATGAATCTTTTTAACGGGGGGAAGCAAAGTGTTCCATGTTAAAGACGTATTAGCAGATCAGTTATTAGCAAATGCGAATGATCCCAGTTGGTATATTCCATTTTCAGATGCAGTTAAGGATTTATCTGAGAGAGAAGCTTTCTGGAAACCGAATGAAGAGTGTAATAGTATAGCTGAAATTGTACAACATTTACTGTATTGGAATACGACGTGGCAAACTAGGTACAAAGAATCAAATGTTAATGCTGTGCCCGCTATTGGTGATAATAACAAAAGTTTTATGCTTTCAGATAATCAAACATTTGAAGAGTTAAGAGAAAAACTATTAGAGAAACTGTTACAATGGCAAAGTCTCATAAATGAAGACAATGTTGAAAGTGATGTAATTGGATTTCCTGTATCTGCGAAGTGGTGGGAAGTATTAGCTAATGTAACGACTCATAACGCGTATCACATTGGTCAAATTATTTACATTCGGAAATTACAGAAGAGTTTTGATAATGAATAAGATAATAATTGTCAAATTAGGTGAACAAAAGTGGACAAAACGAGACAGATGTCTCATTTTGTCCACTTTTTTATTATGAAAGAAAAGAGAAAACCTATTAAATCAGGGATTAGAATTTGGCACAGTACTTGCAATATAAAAGATGAACAAGAAAATAGGAGGGCTGGACATGTTAAAAACAACTGAAAGTAAAGGGAATGAAATTACGAAAGAACAAGCTCGTTGGATGTATGAAAAAATGTTAGAGATTCGTAAGTTTGAAGACAAGGTGCATGAATTGTTCGCGCAAGGCGTTCTGCCAGGTTTCGTTCATCTATACGCTGGTGAAGAAGCGGTAGCAGTTGGTGTATGTGCCCACTTAACAGATAGTGACAGTATTACAAGTACGCATAGAGGTCACGGCCATTGTATCGCAAAAGGTTGTGATTTAAATGGCATGATGGCCGAACTTTTTGGGAAAGCGACAGGGTTATGTAAAGGTAAAGGTGGTTCAATGCATATTGCCGATTTAGATAAAGGAATGCTTGGTGCAAATGGGATTGTAGGCGGAGGTTTTCCACTTGCTTGCGGTTCAGCATTAACAGCTAAATATAAAGGAACGAAAGATGTAAGTGTTTGCTTCTTCGATGACGGAGCAAATAATGAAGGAACATTCCATGAAGGGGTTAATTTAGCAGCGATTTGGAAGTTACCAGTTATTTTTATCGCAGAAAATAACGGTTACGGTGAAGCAACAACATTTGAATATGCGTCAAGTTGTGATTCCATTGCAGATCGAGCGAAAGCTTACAATATTCCAGGTGTTCAAGTAGATGGAAAAGATTTACTTGCAGTGTATAAAGCGGCGGAAGAAGCAGTAGAACGTGCGCGTAATGGCGGTGGTCCAACAATAATTGAATGTATGACATATCGTAATTACGGTCATTTCGAAGGTGAAGCGCAAACATATAAAACTTCAGAAGAAAAAGAAGAACATTTAAATGAAAAAGATGCGATTGTGAATTTCCGTAAGCATTTAATTCATGAAGCTTTATTAACAGAATCTGAACTTGTGGATATGGAAAAGGCAGTAGATGAAGCAGTGCAACAATCAATTGAATTTAGTGAAAATAGTCCATATCCGGAAGATGAAGAATTATTAAAAGATGTATACGTTTCTTACGAATAAGAGGAGGGTGAAAAATAATGACTAGAACAGTAAGTATGTCAACTGCAATTAATGAAGCGATGAAAATATCAATGCGTCGTGATGAAAATGTAATTTTAATCGGTGAAGATGTTGCAGGCGGTGCACAAGTGGATCACTTGCAAGATGATGAAGCATGGGGCGGTGTACTCGGTGTTACGAAAGGACTTGTACAAGAATTTGGTCGAAATCGTATTTTAGATACTCCAATTTCAGAAGCGGGTTATATGGGAGCGGCGATGGCAGCTGCTGCAACAGGTTTACGCCCGATAGCTGAATTAATGTTTAATGATTTTATCGGTAGTTGTCTTGATCAAGTATTAAACCAAGGTGCAAAGTTCCGCTATATGTTCGGTGGAAAAGCGAAAGTGCCAGTTACAGTACGTACGATGCACGGTGCTGGATTTAGCGCAGCGGCACAGCATTCACAAAGTTTATATGCGTTATTTACGAGCATTCCAGGTATAAAAGTTGTCGTTCCTTCCACTCCTTATGACGCAAAAGGCTTATTATTAGCGGCAATTGAAGATGACGATCCAGTAATCTTCTTTGAAGATAAAACACTTTACAATATGAAAGGCGAAGTACCAGAAGGGTACTATACAATTCCTTTAGGAAAAGCAGATATTAAACGTGAAGGTTCTGATGTAACAATCGTTGCAATTGGAAAACAAGTTCATACAGCACTTGCAGCTGCAAAGCAATTATCGGAAAAAGGACTCGAAGTAGAAGTAATCGATCCACGTTCTTTATCACCGCTGGATGAAGATACGATTTTAGCATCTGTTGAAAAAACGAATCGCCTAATTGTTATTGACGAAGCAAATCCAAGATGTAGTATCGCAACAGATATTGCGGCAATTGTAGCGGATAAAGGATTCGATTTGTTAGATGCACCTATTAAACGAATTACAGCACCACATACACCAGTTCCGTTTTCGCCACCACTTGAAAAGTTATATTTACCAACGCCGGAGAAAGTAATTGAAACTGTATCAGAAATGATCGGAGACCAATCTTTATTACATGTGTAATGAAACGATGGGAAGGGAGAGAGAAACATGGCTGTAGAAGTTGTAATGCCGAAGTTAGGTATGGCGATGAAAGAAGGTATTATTACGAGCTGGAATATTAAAGCAGGTGATAATGTAGAAAAAGGTGAACTAATTGCTAGTATTAACTCGGAAAAAATCGAAACTGAAATAGAAGCACCAGCTGATGGAACTGTTCTTGATATAGCTGTAAGTGAAGATGAGGGAGTGCCGCCGGGTACTGTAATTTGCTACATCGGTAAACCGGACGAAAAAGTAGAAGTTCATGAAAACATACATGTTGTAGAAGAAAAAGCATCTAATCCAGAACCTAAAAAGGTACAACATCCAGAACCATATGCGATAGATGTGACGAAGCAAAGAGTTAAAATATCTCCAGTAGCAAAGAAAATTGCAAAAACTGAAAATCTCGATATTAGATCATTAATTGGTACAGGACCTGGCGGAAGAATTACAAAGGTAGATGTATTAAAGGTGCTTGAAGAAAGAGTAGCAATTCCAGAAATACTTGAACAAGAAGAAAGTAAAGTCATTCCTATTACTGGTATGCGAAAAGCAATTGCGGACCGTATGCATGCAAGCTTACAAAATAGTGCGCAATTAACATTAACGATGAAAGTAGATGTTACAGATTTAGTTGCTTTACATAAAGAAATAGCGGAAGTTGTACAAAAACGATACGATAACAAACTAACTATTACTGATTTCGTTTCTCGTGCTGTTGTATTAGCGCTTAGAGAGCATAAAGAAATGAACAGCGCGTATATAAATGATGCCATTCATCAATTTGAACATGTTCATTTAGGTATGGCGGTCGCGTTAGAAAAAGGATTAGTCGTTCCAGCTATTCGCTTTGCTAATAATCTATCTTTAGTAGAGTTATCTAAAGAGATTAAAAATGTGGCACAAAAGGCACGAGCAGGCAGTTTAAGTAGTGATGATATGCAAGGGACAACATTTACAATTAGTAATTTAGGTAGCTTCGGTATTGAATATTTTACGCCAGTATTAAATACACCTGAAACTGGTATTTTAGGTGTAGGTGCAATTGAACATGTTCCTGTATATAAAGGGAAAAAATTAAGAAAAGGAAGTATGTTACCTTTAAGTTTAACATTCGATCATCGTGTACTAGACGGTGCACCAGCAGCTGCATTTTTACGCACAATTAAACGTTATTTAGAAGAACCTGTAACAATTCTTTTATAAAGAGAAGGTGAGAAAATGAGTAATTTAGTTGTTATTGGGGGCGGACCTGCTGTTATGTAGCGGCAATTACCGCGGCTCAAAATGGAAAAAATGTCACTCTTATTGATGAAGCTGATCTTGGCGGGACTTGTTTAAATGTCGGTTGTATGCCTACGAAATCATTGTTAGAAAGTGTGGAAGTGCATGACATTGTGAGAAAAGCGAATAATTATGGAGTTACACTTAATGAAGGAAGTATATCAATTGATTGGAAGCAAATACAGGCGAGGAAATCACAAATCGTAACGCAGCTCGTCCAAGGAATCCAATATTTAATGAAGAAAAATAAAATAAAAGTTATACAAGGTAAAGCGAAATTTGAAACGGATCACCGTATGCGAGTTACACACGGTGATAAAGAAGAGGTAGTACATGGAGAACAGTTCATTATAGCGGCAGGATCAGAACCAACTGAATTACCTTTTGCTCCATTTGATGGGAAGTGGATTTTAAATAGTAGTCATGCAATGTCCCTAGAAAATATACCAAAATCATTATTAATCGTTGGTGGTGGTGTAATAGGTTGCGAGTTTGCAAGCATTTATAGTCGTCTTGGAACAAAAGTTACGATTGTTGAAATGGCATCGCAATTATTACCTGGTGAAGATGAAGATATCGCACAAATTTTAAGGGAGAAACTAGAAAATGATGGCGTAAAAATATTTACAGGAGCGGCTTTAAAAGGATTAAATAATTATAAGAAGCAGGCTTCATTTGAATATGAAGGAAGTTTCCAAGAAGCCAACCCGGAATTTGTTCTCGTTTCTGTAGGTCGAAAACCACGTGTACAAGAATTAGCTTTAGAAAAAGCAGGCATTCAATTTCCAAATAAAGGAATTTATGTGAATGAACATATGCAAACAAATAGATCACATATTTACGCAGTGGGTGATGTGATTGGTGGAATACAGCTTGCTCACGTTGCCTTCCATGAAGGAACGACAGCGGCATTACACGCGAGCGGAGAAGATGTGAAAGTAAACTATCATGCTGTACCTCGCTGTATTTATACAGCTCCAGAAATTGCTAGTGTCGGTTTAACAGAAAAAGGAGCAAGAGAGCAATACGGTGACATCCTCATCGGAGAATTCGCATTTACAGCGAACGGAAAAGCGCTTATTATTGGAGAACAAACGGGGAAAGTAAAAGTTATTGTGGAACCTAAATATCAAGAAATTGTAGGGATTTCTATTATCGGTCCTCGTGCAACCGAACTAATCGGACAAGGAACGGTGATGATTCATACAGAAGTAACCGCTGATATAATGAGAGATTATATTGCAGCACATCCAACTTTATCTGAAGCAATCCATGAGGCATTATTGCAGGCGATAGGACATGCTGTACATGCTTGAAGGTAAAAAGACCAGTCTAATATGACTGGTCTTTTTAGTAAATAATATTTAAGTATCAATATGTATAAAAAGATACTAGAAAAATCACTATACTCTCATGTTTTTTTAATCGATGAGAGTATAGTGATTTTGAAACTTCTTCACTTATTTAATTGAAATGCGCTGTTACTATTTAATTTCAATAGCTGAAGTTATATCGTTCCAATCTGCAGCTAAATTAGCAGTTTGACCATACCAATCAGAGTGTCTAAAGGAGACACCTTTTCCATATCCTTGAGTTGAAGAATGTTCCCATAGCGTTGTTGAATAACTTGCAGAAGGTGAAGCTGTACTTACAGAAGAAATTCTGTCGTTCCAGCTAGAAGGTAGGTTTTTAAAGCCACTGCTCCAATAAATATACTGTCCACCTTTATTTTGATGCTCATAAAAATCGGTACTACCAGCACCACTACCTAAAGGGTTAATTTGATTTTTAAGTGCCTTTTTATCCTTTTCAATAAAAGCATTCAATGTTTCTCTGCTAGTAAAGCCATAAGCTAACCAATCTCCATTTTCATTTTGCTTAGGTAGTACCATAGTAATTTGGATGTCTTTTTTTGATTGATCGCTTAATTTTGTGAATGAATTAACATTCTTTTCATCAACTTTTAAATAATCAAATGATTTAATTGTATTATCTTTTTCTGCAGCACTTACTACTCCTAATCCTCCAGTTAATGCAAAACCTGCTACTAATGTCCCTGCTACTAATTTCTTCAACATATAACCATCCCTTTTTGTTTAGATTTTTGTACAGGTAAAACTTGTACATGTAAAATGTATTCTAATTTCGCATTTTTGTAAATATTCTGAAGTTTTAGAAATAATAGGCGGAATATTTACATTTTTGCATTTATTCTTTAGAAAAAATAGCTATTGGAATGATATAATAAATAGATATATTGCTTTTGTTGGATGTTGAAATGTTTTAGGAGGAAAGCCATTGAAGTATTTCAATAAAGATTGGTATAAAGAAATGCAAATTATAGAATTTGTAAGTTTTATAGAGTCTATAAAAGAATGGTCAGAAATGGATATACAAAGTTTAATAGAGGAAATAAAGGAAAGGAAAATAGATTTATTAAAATTCCTTTCTGAATCCATACATCCATTTATTCATAGCACCACAATTAATTCAGAATATCCTTCTAGTGAATTGAAAAAACTTATGAAAGAATGGATAGAGGATTGTGAGAAAAGAAGGGCTCATTTAGATCGATTCTACTTAGAGCACTTCCATTCGATTAAGAAAAAACTCCCAACAAATGTTATGAAATTACATAATTGCTCACTACATGACAGTGTAGTCAAATCAGTAGAGAGAAGATCAAAAGATACGCTAATTATAACTTTAGATTGCAGTGGTACTTTCAGTGAATTTGACAAACTGGAAGTAACTTTTACAGGCGTAACGAAATGTTCTATTCCGGAAAATTTTGAAGGTGCTTGGTGGTTATGTCATGAAATAGATCTTACTAATGAAGGCTTCGAATTGGGTGTTTTATTTGATTGCCCATTTGAAGAAGTGACGATTTGTGCAAAAGATGTATTGCTTGAGAAAAGTAACTAGTAAACTTTATAACTTTACAAACAAAAAAACAGTCTTATATGACTGTTTTTTATTTAGATGCTAAATTATCAAGTTTCCAATATGTATCTGTTAACGGCGCAGCTTTGCTATCTATGTATAAATACATATTATTTAAATCTTTTGGAGAAGTTTTCATATTAAATACAATGTCGGTAGTTAAAGAAAACTCAGATGGAACCTTTTTAGCATTTTCATTTTGTATAAATTCACCTTCGTATTTTTCACCCGTTTTTTCATCTTTTATGAAATATTTTATTTCTGAAAGATCTATCGTTTGTCCGTCAGCACGAGCATTATTTATAGTAACGCGAGCTGTGAGACGCCACTCTTTGTCAATTTTATCGAATTTTGCATTTTCAACAGTTGCTCTATAGTATTCGTTTTTAAATATTTCCCCATAGTGCATTGCATTCTTTTCAAAAGCGCTCTTTTCTTGTTTTGGTGCAGTATTTCCACTACATCCTGCCATTATTCCTGTAAATAATAATGCTGTACAAGTTACTTTAATTATAGATTTCATAGTAATCCCTTTCTGTATTAAAAAGTAAAACATAGGAATAATTTTACATCAATAGGAAAGTAAATGGAAGTATGTTTGTGGAATATGCAAATATATATTTATTTCGTTTTCAAGTTAATGGGATAGAAAGAGGGAGAAAACTGTATAAAACGGAATGAATAAGAATTGAAAATATTGTACAAGGGAAGAGGCATGCATATAATTAAAATAAAGATTAAATTTCTGAATCTTCAATAATGGTGGTGATAACATGTTCACTGAAGAGCGTAGAGAGAAAATTTTAGAGTTACTTAAGAGAGATGGAAGAGTAATCGCAAAGGATCTTGCGGAAAGTTTTGATATGTCTATTGATTCTATAAGAAGAGATCTATCCATTATGGAGAAAGAGAGTTTATTAAAAAGAACTCACGGAGGTGCAGTTGAACTTACGCGAGTGAGAAACTTAGCTGCCGAACCATCGAAACGTTATCGTGATAGTTCAATAGATGAAGATGCGATTGCGAAAGTTGCTGTATCCTACATACAAGAAGGAGATTCCGTTTTTATTGGCGGGGCTTCCATTCATTATGCCATGTTAAAGTATTTACCTGAAACATCATTTATAGTTATTACGAATGCTTTAGAAATTGCTAGTAAGTTACGAGAATATAAGAACATTGATACGTACTTAATTGGTGGAAAAGTGAAACCATCAGGAAATATGACAGATACACTGGCCTCTGAATTGATAAGTAGATTCTCTATTGATCTTTATTTCTCTACAGGTGGCGGTATTTCATTGAATGGTATAAGTACTGCGACACCGGAAGTTGCTTATTTTGGAAAAACAGTAAGTAAAATTGCTAGAAGAAATATTTGTTTAGCTCCTCATAATAAACTTGGAATAGACTGCTTTATAAAAGGAGAGTCACTGTTAGAAATTGACCTTATAATAACAGATGAAGGGGCTAGTAAAGAAACGATTCAACAATTTGAGAAACAAGGTAAAGAAATTGTAATAGCGTCAATAGACCTCATTTAAAAGGAGTTTGAAATGATTATAAAAGGACAAGAGTTTCATATAAATGGATTAACTTATACAGTTCGTTCTGCAGTTCAAACGGATGCTGAGCAGTTATCAGAAATTAGAGTTCAGATCGATGGCGAAACTGAAAATATGGATAGAGAAGCTGGAGAGGGGTTTATTGATAAGATAGGGTTTCAAAAAATAGTAAAAACAGATAGTGAAGAGATGAAGAATCTTTTTTTAGTTGCAGAAGTGCACAACCGAATCGTAGGATTTTCGAGATGTGAAGGATCAAATTTGAAGAGATTATCCCATAAAGTAGAGTTTGGTGTTTGTATTTTAAGAGAGTTTTGGGGATATGGAATGGGTAAGAGTCTATTGCAACAATCTATTCAGTGGGCTGATGAAAATGAAGTGAAAAAGATATCATTGCAAGTGTTAGAGACAAATGAAAAAGCCATCCAACTTTATAAAAAATTAGGTTTGGAGGTAGAAGGTATTCTAAAAAATGATAAAAAACTGTCGGATGGTAAGTATTATAATACGGTAGTAATGGGAAGGTTTACTGATACTTTTCATAAAAGAGGTGAAGAAGTATGTTTTACAGAAGGAAATACTATGTAGTAAAAAATGAATTCATAGAAATATTTAATGATCATTTCAATGATACTAATTTACCTAATCAAATAAAATATGGTTCTCGTTTAATAGGACGCTGGATGAAAGATAATAATGATGGTACGACTGAAGTATTTGCAATATGGGAATATGATAGTTATGAACAGTATAAAGAAATTGAATCAAAAATTAGAAGCGACAAGATACATGTTAAAAGAATACATGATTGGTATGAAAAACATGGCGGGAAAGAATATGTTTTACAGGAGTACATATTAAAGTTAAAAAATGAAGAGTTAGTATGTACTGTAAAGTGATAGAGGGGTGAGGAATAATGGGAATTAAAACAAAATTATATTTTAGTTTAGCATCCACCATTTTATTTGCAATAGCGGTGATAGTTTTCTTTATAAACGGCAATCCACAAAAGTGGTTTTGGTTATGTATTTTCTTTGCGTCCATTATACAAAATATAGTTCTACTAAAAAAGAATAAAGAAGTTCATTAAGATATTCAAATTATTAACATATTTGTGTCATCTTTCTAGTTGTATTGAAAACGCTTTTATTCAGTTTTATAATAAAAGTATGTTTTATAAATCTCCAAAACAATTAATAGGGGAGATGATACAATGTTAGCTTCACCGTTTTACTTACATACATGGAAAAAGTTTGTTGATGAAGGAGTCCTTGATTCGAACCGTATAAACGAAAGAATTTCAGAGTCATGGCATCGATGTAAACAAGCAAATGTGAATCCTCATATGAATAAAGGTCAGAAAATTTTGTCTTCTGATATTTTTCAGGATCAAAAGAAAAAGAGTGAAATCTTCCTTGATATAGCAATACCTCAAATACAAAATATGAGGAAAACCATTGATGAACTGCAAATGATGGCATTATTAATTGATCCAGATGGTTATGTTCTATCATTAAGTGGAAATCAGCAAACGTTGAAACGAGCGAAACATATTAATTTTATTGAAGGTGTGAAATGGACGGAAGCAGCTGTTGGTACAAATGCGATAGGAACAGCGTTACAGATTGAAGAGGCTATTATGATAAGTGGTACAGAGCATTATTCTGTCGCATCTCATAGCTGGAGCTGTGCGGCCTCTCCGATTCATAATGATGATGGGAAATTAATTGGTGTTCTAGATTTCTCCTGTCCAATTGAGTTTTCACATCCATATATGCTCGGAATGGTAACTTCGATCGCGCATGCGATTGAACGTGAATGTAGTATTCGAGTACATCAAAATGAACTGCATTTAATCCATCGTTTTTTAGATGTAATTGACAGTGATGAACAAGTTGTTATTTGTAACCATCGTGATGTTATCGTTTCTGCGAGCAAGAGGGTTCGTGAACGAGTATGTAATTGGTCACGAATGAAACTTGAAGATTTATTGCACAATGGATTGAAACCTAAATTAGAGGTACCGGTATATAGTAATGATAGAATGATCGGGAAATGTATTTACTTAAAGGAAAATAAACAAGAAAATTTATTTTCTACTTACCCGTTTATAAACGGAATTACTTTCCCTGGAGTTATTGGGACAAGCAGCGTATTTCAACATACTTTAGAAGAAATTAAGCTTGTTTCACCAACTGACGCTAGTGTATATGTTTGTGGAGAAACAGGTGTAGGGAAAGAATATGTAGCGAGAGCGATTCATGAAAATAGTCCAAGAAAAAATGGTCCTTTTATAGCTGTTAACTGCGGTTCATTACCGAAAGAATTAATGGAAAGTGAATTATTCGGTTATGCTGAAGGTGCGTTTACAGGTGCGCGGCGCCAAGGATATAAAGGGAAATTCGAACAAGCAGATGGAGGAACAATATTTTTAGATGAAATTGGTGAAGTACCGCCAGAGATGCAAGTGGCATTATTGCGTGTTTTGCAAGAACGAACAGTAACCCCAATTGGTAGTTCAAAAGAGGGACCAGTAAATATTCGTATTATTACTGCGACACATAAAGATTTACTACGATTAGTAGAAGAAGGGAAATTCCGTCAAGATTTATATTATCGTTTACATGTTTATCCGCTATATGTTCCGTCGTTAATAGAAAGAAAAGAGGATATTCCGTACTTCATACAACATTTTTGTGAACGAAAGGATTGGAATGTTGTATTTCCAAAGAGTATTTGTAATCAATTTTCACAGCATACATGGCCCGGAAATATTCGAGAATTATTAAATGTATTAGAACGCATATACATTTTGTCGCAAGGACGGGAAATATGCGAAAAACAAATCTCTTTTTTATTACAAACAATGATTGGAAATCAACATCAACTTGAATTGCAAGCAGAAAATAAAACGGAGCATACATTAAATTTCCGTGAAAAAATACAGCGTGATAGCATGATTGAAGCGTTGCAAAAGACGAACGGAAATGTTTCATTAGCTGCAAAACTATTAGATGTGCCACGCAGTACATTTTATAAACGTATGCAAAAATTTAGGCTATAAAAGTAGATTTTTGTAATCTACTTTTTCTTTATGGGCTCACGTTCTGTCGGAATGTGCGCTTGCCAGGGAAATAATAGAATAATTAGAAAGAAGATTTCCTGAAGGGGGTTAGCATGTGAAGTATATTGAAATTGGAATCGGGAATAGGTGGTTCATTCGAACGGAAACCGAAAATAAAGATGGAACTGAATTCGAGGAACGAGGAATTATTAAACCAATTTATTTTGAGTCTTTATATGTACGGATTTGGTTTCGGAAAACGTGTTTTATTTTTGATACGAAAGAGGGCTTTAAGAAAGTAAGAAAAAGTAGAGCTGAGTATAAGTTTATTGTTGGAATGGTGAGTAGGTTAAAACAATAGAATCACACAGGGGGTGTTTTTATGATTAGAATTATCACATTCATACTCGCTTTTATTATAATGGGCTATTCTATTTACAGTTGGAATGATGATTCGAAGCAAAGTATGCTCATTTTACAATTACTTTTAGGTTTTATGCTTGCCGGTATGGGGATACACAACGTTAAGAAGGATGAAAAAGAGAATAAGAATATGGGGCTTTTGCTATTACTTACATCACTTTTTTGTATTATTGTATCGTTAATAAAATATTTTAAATAAACCGTTACTAAGCATATTGAGTAACGGTTTTTTGAGGTTATAATGTGCTATTTATATAACCCCGTCGTATACATTACCGTTAAAGTATGTACAATTTCTTCTAATTCTAGTTCTTTATCATTTTGCACGATTGTCCAAAGAAACGTTTCATTCATAGAGAACCAGCCGCATGCGACAATCTCTTTATTTAACTCAGTTCGTACTAATTCATTTTCCTGGGAATGGGAAATGTCTTGTATAATCCGTGTTACAAAGCGTTCGCGAATCTCATCCCATTTTTGACGTATTTCTTTTGAGGTTCTTATTGCTTCTTCAACAACTTGTAATATAGCTCTTTCTTCTTGTGCTAACTGTAAAAAAGCGCGCACTTGATTCTGAATCATATCTCGTGCTTCGACCTTTGTTTGAGGGGAAAAAGAGCGATCAGCAATATCATAAAAGCGATTCATAACATCTTCCATCAAAACGACGAGGAGAGCATCTTTGTTTTTAAAATATACATATGCTGTTCCATAACCAGTTTCTGCATGTTTAATAATTTGCGTGATTGTAGTTTTCTGAAATCCGTTTTTTATAAACATAGTATAACCGGAATGTAATAGTTTCTTTTTTGTTTCTAAGGAGCGGTGTTTTCTTGTTGAAAGAGTAGAATTTTTCAAGGAATCACCTCTTTATACTGAAATATCTGAAAATATAATTGTATTGTAAAAGAAGTTTGTATATAAAGTCAACTGACATAATATCATTGACGTTATATCAATTTAAGTGATATATTTCAATTAGTTAGAATAAAAAGAAAATTAAAAGAAGGTGACACCATGTATAAAGAACCATTTCAACCAACTTATGAGTATGCGCTTGAATGTGATAAACATGATGAACTGAAAGATTTTCAATCTGAATTTTATAAAAAAGAAGGAACAATATATTTAGATGGTAACTCTTTAGGGTTGCTTTCAAAAAGAGCAGAGAAATCGTTACTTACCTTGCTAGATTCATGGAAAGAGTTTGGGATTGATGGATGGACTGAAGGTGAGCATCCATGGTTTTTCCTTTCGGAGAAATTGGGTGAATTGACAGCACCTCTTATTGGATCTTTACCGGAAGAAACGATTGTAACCGGTTCCACGACTGCGAATATACATCAAGTTATTGCGACGTTTTATGAGCCAAAAGGAATACGAACAAAAATTCTTGCGGATGAATTAACTTTTCCGTCAGATATTTATGCACTTCAGAGTCAAATTCGTTTAAAAGGCTTAGATCCAGATGAACATTTAGTACGAGTGAAAAGTCGAGATGGAAGAACACTTTCTGAAGATGATATTATTCATGCGATGACCGATGATATCGCTTTAATATTATTGCCTTCTGTACTATATAGGAGTGGACAAATTCTTGATATGAAGCGATTAACAGCTGAAGCTCATAAACGTGGTATTCATATCGGTTTTGATTTATGTCATTCGATCGGCTCCATTCCGCATCATTTTAAAGAGTGGGATGTAGATTTCGCTGTATGGTGTAATTATAAATATTTAAATGCAGGTCCTGGTGGTGTTGCAGGCCTTTATGTAAATAATAAACACTTTAATAGACTCCCAGGATTATCTGGTTGGTTTAGTTCTAGAAAAGATAAGCAATTTGATATGGAGCATTCATTAACTGCGGCTGACCATGCTGGAGCTTATCAGATAGGGACACCTCACGTATTAAGTACTGCACCATTAATCGGTTCTCTTGAAATTTTTAAAGAAGCTGGTATTGAGAAGTTACGTGAAAAATCATTACATATTACGAGATATATGCTTGATTTAATTGAACATGAATTAAAAGGCTTTGAATTTACAATTGGAAATCCATTAGAGGATGAAAAACGAGGCGGGCATATTTATTTAGAACATGCTGAGGCGGCGCGTATTTGTAAAGCGTTAAAAGCAAATGGGGTTATTCCAGACTTTAGAGCTCCAAATGGAGTTAGACTTGCGCCTGTTGCTTTATACAATACGTATGAGGAAGTATGGAACTCTGTACAGATTTTAAAGAAAATCATGAAAAATGACGAATATAAAAACTTTGAAAATAAGCGAGAGGTTGTGGCGTAAGCATGAAAATATCGCAGTGGATTGATATTTCACAACCGCTAAATAATGATATCGCGACATGGCCAGGGGATACACCGTTCTCGTATGAAGTTTCATGGTCAAAAGAAAACAGTGGTTCAGTAAATGTCGGAAAGTTAACGATGAGTATCCATACAGGTACTCATATTGATGCACCTTTTCATTTTGATAATGACGGTAAGAAAGTGTTGGATTTAGATATTCAAGTTTATGTTGGCCCAGCGCGAATCATTGACGTTTCTAATCTTGAAAGCATCGGGAAAAAGGAATTAGAAAACTTTCATTTAGAAGGTGTAGAACGATTGTTATTACGTACATCTTCACATGGTAAAGCAAATGAATTCCCAGATGTAATCCCGCATTTACGCACAGATATTGCAGCCTTTCTTTCTGAAAAGGGAATTCGTTTAATCGGGGTGGACGTACCATCTGTTGATCCTTTAGATGATAAAGAACTAGCAGCACATCATCAATTATTTAAACATGGAATTCACATTTTAGAAAATGTCGTACTCGATCACGTAGTAGACGGCGATTACGAACTTATTGCATTACCACTTGCATTAACAGATGCGGATGGGAGTCCAGTTCGAGCTGTTATTAGACCAATATAAGTAGAAATGAACACAAAGGGGCGTTTGGCTAATATGAAAGAAAATGAAAAGGTAATTATGGAAAAAGGGATTCATACGGATTTTAAGGAGAATATGACGTACGGAGAGTATTTACAGCTAGATAGCTTATTATCTAGTCAACAAAGATTATCAGATCATCATGATGAAATGTTATTTATCGTTATCCACCAAGCGAGTGAGCTTTGGATGAAACTAATTTTACATGAATTGAATGCTGCAATTGAATCTATTAAACAAGATAAATTACCACCAGCTTTTAAAATGTTAGCACGTGTATCAAAAATTCAGTCGCAAATTATTCAATCTTGGGATATTCTTGCGACATTAACGCCATCAGAATATATTGAGTTTCGTGATTCACTTGGTCAGGCTTCAGGTTTTCAATCGTATCAATATCGAATGATTGAATATGCACTTGGTTATAAAACACCACATGCATTAAAGATTTATGAAAAGGACCCAGAATTACATGCTCGTCTTCATAAAGCACTTCATGCACCAAGTTTGTATGATGTGGCGATACAAGCGCTTGTTAAAGAAGGATTCCCAATTCATAAAGATGTGTTAAATCGTGATATTACGCAGCCTTACGAAGAGGATGCAACTGTAGAAGCGGCTTGGATAGAAGTATATGCGGACGTGCAGAAATATTGGGATTTATATCAGCTTGCAGAGAAATTAATCGATATTGAAGACTGGCTACAACAATGGCGTTTCCGTCATATGAAAACGGTAGAACGAATTATTGGTCATAAAATGGGAACAGGTGGCTCTTCTGGCGTATCTTATTTAAAGCGAGTGCTTGATCAATGCTTCTTCCCAGAGCTTTGGAACGTTCGAACGAAATTATAAAAATAAACTTGTCAGCTATTAAATGCTGGCAAGTTTATTTTTTGTTTTAATAACAAATATGATTTAATAGAGAGAACGAGATGAACTACAAATATTACATAACCATTTAGATGGAGGAAGATTTCTTGAATTTCGAGCAATTACAAAATAAATTTGAAAAGAAAAAGGTTAATACATTTCTTGTTTATCAAAAGGGGGAATTAACGACTGAGTACTATAAAACGATAGACTGTGCAAATGAATTATTTAAAATTAATTCGATTACAAAAAGTATCGTATCTATATTAATTGGTATCGCAATTGATAAAAGATTTATAAATAATATACATACACCAATCACAACATGGATTCCAAATGTGCCGGAGGAAAAGAGGGAACTAACGCTGTATCATTTATTAACGATGACAACAGGAGAAGATTGGAAAGAGTTCGGAAATGGGGTTGTTTTCCCAAATGATTTTGTGGAATCAGACAATTGGGTGCAATACATTTTAGAAAAGCCGCTTATTGAAGAAATCGGTACGAAAATGAATTATAATTCAGGTTCTTCTCACTTACTTAGTTACATCATTCAACAAGCAACTGGAATGTCGACGGAGCAGTTCGCGAAAAAGTATTTATTTGAGCCGTTAAACATTACGGAGTATGAGTGGCAACAAGACCCGCAAGGTATATATGTTGGCGGATTTGGTATGAAAATGAAATCTATAGATTTATTAAAATTAGGAAAAGTATGTTTGCACAATGGATATTGGAAGGGTAATGAAATCGTATCATCGAAATGGTTAGAAGAATCAAATATAGCTCTATTCGAAACGTATGAACATGTCGGAGCATATGGATATCACTGGTGGGTATTAAATAACGAAAGATTTCACATACCGTATTGTATGTATTTTGCTATGGGATACGGAGGGCAATACATTATTATCATTCCGCAGTTAGAGC
This sequence comes from Bacillus sp. FSL R12-0074, assembly GCF_038005725.1. Taxonomy (NCBI): domain Bacteria; kingdom Bacillati; phylum Bacillota; class Bacilli; order Caryophanales; family Bacillaceae; genus Bacillus; species Bacillus sp. FSL R12-0074. The sequence goes on along the minus strand of NZ_JBBOTR010000001.1, from coordinate 2,732,322 downwards.
TCGTAGCTGTAATTAGTAGTCACATGCCAAAACGTGGCCTCGTACCATTAAAGTTATTTATAGAACATATAAAAGAGAATTCCAATCATAAATAAGTAGAGAAATGAGGATTTTTATGAGAAGTGCAAAAATGATAGCGATTTATAGACTGTTATTAAGTCTTCTAGCGTTTAGTGCACTTATTACTCAATTTGTTACAAGGGCACAAGTGAAACCGTTCAATCCAGTTAACTTTTTTAGTTTCTTCACAATTGAAAGTAATATTTTAGTTGCGGTAATTCTACTATTTAGTAGTTTGGGGACAGCTCTATTTGGACGTTCCGAGCAGTTTGGATTTCTTCGCGGTGCAGCTACAGTATACATACTGACAACAGGACTTATTTATTTTCTGTTATTAAGGGGATTAGAAGAGTCACTTCAAACACCGATACCGTGGGTAAATACTGTGCTTCATTACATCATGCCGTTAGCGATGATTTTAGATTGGGTTATAAATCCACCTACGAAGACCATTACATGGAAACAGGCTGCGAGTTGGCTTGTTTTCCCGCTTTTATATGTTGTCTATAGCTTAATACGCGGGCCATTCGTGAATTGGTACCCATATCCGTTTTTAGATCCGAGAATAGGTGGATATGGGAGAGTATTTTTATATAGTATAGGGATATCCGTTGTTATTGGAGCTATTTGCGGATTAGTAAAAATGTTAGGGAATCGATCTTTGCATATAAAAAATAATCCTCCTTATTAAGGAAGAAGTACATAAAGAAACCTCTGTCTGTATGTAAAGACGGAGGTTTTTTGTTTTACCGACTTGTTTTCTGAAAGGACATCTTTAAAAATTCCTCTGTTTTCGTATCAAACTCTACATCCACAAAAACACCATACTCTTTTCCACCCTCACGTAGCCATAATTTAAACTTTTCAACTGTTATTTGAACAGTTTTTGGTTGTCTACCTATATGAAGGTAATCGATAATCTCAGCTTTCGGATATTGTTCTTTCGTTTTTTCAACGGCTAGTTTACCCCATTTTGCATATGGCGGCTGTGCGTGAACAATAGATGGATCGGTATGTATATTTGAACATGTTGTTATTAAAAAAAATATAAATGCTGTACGTAAGAAGAATCGCTTCATAATAAGCTCCTTTTATTCTTTTTGTATATTGTTTACATATTTCTTCAAGCATATAAGTTTGGATTTTTTTGTCTTCTTTACATAAAAGCGAGGGTTTTACAAAACATAACCATGAAATCATTTCCGTAATTAAGGAGGGAAATACATGCGTCAAAAAGCTGTTTTTAAGATAGCGATTTTGCTTGTCTTTATCGGGCTATCTTTAATGGTAAGTAGTATACAGACCAAAAATGTGGAAGCCTTTTCTAATCAAGTGATTCAAAGAGGGGCATCTGGAGAAGATGTCATTGAACTGCAAACTCGTTTGAAATATAACGGATTTTATACGGGGAAAGTTGATGGTGTTTTCGGATGGGGTACATATTGGGCGCTTCGAAACTTTCAGCAAAAATTCGGATTGCCAGTTGATGGTTTAGCGGGTGCTAAAACGAAGCAAATGCTTGTAAAGGCAACGAAGTATGATAAGTCGACCGCTAATAAAGATACTACAACTAATAAAGGGAACAGTGGTGGAGGTACACAGGAAAATAAGCCGCCAAAAAGTACAGGGACAAATGTTCCAAACGGTTATTCTCAAAATGACATTCAGTTAATGGCAAACGCTGTATACGGAGAATCCCGTGGTGAGCCGTATTTAGGACAAGTTGCAGTAGCTGCGGTTATTTTAAACCGTGTCACAAGTGCATCATTTCCAAATACTGTTTCAGGAGTAATCTTTGAGCCGAGAGCATTTACAGCAGTAGCAGATGGACAAATATATTTAACGCCAAATGAAAATGCGAAAAAAGCCGTATTAGATGCGATCAATGGATGGGACCCAACTGGGAATGCATTATATTATTTCAACCCAGATACTGCGACAAGTAAATGGATTTGGACTCGTCCGCAAATTAAAAAAATTGGTAAGCATATTTTCTGTAAATAGAGCGGAGGTGGAAACATGTTACGAGGTATTATCATCGTATTGTTAACAGTAGGTGTAGTCGGAACAGGGTATTGGGGCTATAAAGAGCATCAAGAGAAAAATGCAGTATTAATTCGAGCGGAAAATAGTTATCAGCGTGCGTTTCATGATTTAGCATATGAAGTTGATTTATTACACGATAAAATTGGAACAACACTGGCGATGAATTCACGTTCCTCATTATCGCCAGCTTTAGTAGATGTATGGCGTTTAACATCAGAGGCTCGTTCTGATGTAGGACAATTACCTTTAACATTAATGCCATTTAATAAAACGGAAGAGTTCCTTGCGAATATCGGTGATTTTAGTTATCGTGCAGCGGTTCGTGATTTAGAAAAAGAGCCGTTAAATGATCAAGAATATAAAACGTTACAAGGTTTATATTCAAATGCAGCAAATATACAAGATGAACTGAGAAAAGTGCAGCATCTTGTATTGAAAAATAATCTTCGCTGGATGGATGTAGAAATGGCTCTTGCGTCAAACCAAGATCCAGCAGATAACACAATTATCGATGGATTAAAGACGGTAGAAAAGAATGTAACATCATACTCGTCCACAAACTTTGGACCGACTTTTACAAGTGCACAAAAGAATAAAAAAGGCGGATTTGAAGCAAAAGGAAAGACGATTTCGAAAGCGGAAGCGGAAAAAATCGCGAAATCATTTTTAAACTTAAAAGGGAATGAAAAAGTAGAAGTTGAGAAAAGTGGAAAAGGTGCAAAAGAATCATTCTACAGTGTGAAAATTCAAGATCCAGCAACGAACAATGAGTATTATATGGATATTACCGGAAAAGGTGGATATCCAATTTGGGTAATGAACAACCGAGAAATTAAAGAGCAAAAAATCAGTTTAAATGATGCAGGAAGTAAAGGATTAACATTTTTAAAGGATCACAAGTTTACAAATATGGAGCTGTTTGATAGTTCTCAATATGATAATATCGGTGTGTTTACGTACGTTGTAAATGAAAATGGAGTGCGTATTTATCCAGAAGCAATCCAAATGAAAATTGCTTTAGATGATGGGTCGATTGTTGGTTTTTCCGCAAAGGAATATTTAGCATCACATCAAAAACGAACGATTCCGAGTGCGAAGCTAACCGCTGCTGAGGCGAGAAAGAAAATTAACCCCGATGTAAAAGTTATGGAAGAACGTAAAGCTGTAGTAGTAAACGACTTGCATAATGAAGTACTTTGTTATGAATATATTGGTACTTTAGGGAAAGATACGTACCAAATTTTCATTAACGCAAATAGCGGTGCAGAAGAAAAAGTGAAGAAGATGCAAGCTGTTGAGAAAATTTATGATTAAACATCAATGATAAAGTGGTGAAAATAATGAAAATCATTATATATATGTTAATGCTTTGTTTCGTTATTACTGGATGTAGCATTGGAAAAAAAGACAATCCTAATGAAAAGCCAGAACAAAAAAATGTCTCGATGAAAAATGTTACGTATACAAATAAATCAAATAAGCCAAATGAAAAAGCAGCTGATCATCTGGCATCTTTAGCTGCAAGTATACCTGGTGTAAACGATGCGACAGCAGTAGTAGTTGGGAAGTATGCTGTTGTAGGTATTGATGTGAAGGCGAAACTTGATCGAAATCGCGTTGAGTCAATTAAGTATTCTGTTGCAGAGAGTTTGAAGAATGACCCAAACGGTGCAAATGCAGTCGTTGTAGCAGATGTTGATACGTATGAAAGACTAAAACAAATAGGCAAGCAAATTAAAAAAGGTAAAACTGGTGAAGGCATACTTGATGAATTAGCAGCAATTGTTGGGCGAGTAATGCCGCAAGTTCCAAATGATATGATTGAAAATAGAGAAACGAATCCGATTAAAGATAATGATAAACAATTACCAAAAGATGAAGAACAAGAACTACGAAAAGAACAAGAAGATCAGTCAAATAACCATTTGAAAAAATAGTGAAAACCCCGTACTAAATTGTACGGGGTTTTTCTGTAAGATTAAATATTCAGTTTATTTTTAAGGGAATATATGGTTTAATAATGAGGGGAGGGACAACCGTTATGATGAAAAAAAGCGCACTCATATTAGGTAGTTTATGCATAGGTTTTAGTATGACAGCGTGTGACCAGAAGAAAGAAGTGAAGAAGAAAACAGCTATGTCTTCTACTATAACGGAAAATAAAAAGCAAGAGACCATTAATATAAATCATTTCTCAAATATTAATGAAGGAATGACTTATTTAGAAGTGAAAGATTTAATCGGTTTTGAAGGGGATTTACTCATAGAAGAAGGAGAAGAACATTCTACACGAATTAAGCAAATTTTTGCTTGGAAAGGAAACGATCCAAAATCATTTGCTGAAATTACATTCTTGGATGGAAAAGTGCATTCTAAAACACAGCAAGGTTTAAGTTAATAACTTGAAGGAGTGGGAGAGTTAAGCATGAACATACATACAGGGGAAATACAATTAGTTCCATATAAGGAGCAGTATAAAGAGATAATACAATCATTTACTTTACCAAGTGAACAAGTTCAATTTACGGCGAATCCAGGTGAATTACTGGAGAAAGCGAAAAATGATCGAACGAAAAATGTAGTTGTTATTTTAGACTATAACGGAGTACCTGTCGGTGTATTTATATTACAAACAGGTGATAGGGTACAGGAGTTTACAGAAAATAAGGATGCCATACTTTTAACTTCTTTTTCCGTTAATCACAATAAACAAAATAAGGGATATGCTAAAAAATCATTGGCGTTATTACAAGACTTTGTAAAATATTATTATCCAGTAAAAAATGAAGTGATTCTTGCTGTAAATGAAAAAAACATTCCGGCACAAAAGTTATATGAGAAAGTTGGATTTCAAGATAAAGGGTTTAGAAGAATGGGACCAATTGGACAACAATTCATATTACATTTACCTATAAGGAGATAAGGAGATAATGAGATAACAAAGCTTACTCTTGAAAAAAATCATGTAGTAAGTTTTTTAATTTGAGATATTTTCCGTACATGATATGTTAGATGTATTAAAGTAAGTATTCGAGAAGCATGAAGGTGCAAAACAATTCGATTGTTAAGCATTTAAATACGTGAGGGGTAATCATATGACAATTTATATTGCACTACTACGGGGAATTAATGTAGGTGGACATAAAGTAATCAAAATGGCAGATTTGAAAATAATGTTTGAATCAATAGGGTTAAAAAGAGTGAAAACATATATTCAAAGTGGAAATGTAGTGTTTGAGTCAGAAGAAGAGATAAGTTTTTTAAAGGAACGAATTGAATGTGAAATTAAGAACGTTTTTGATTTCAATGTTCCAGTCATGTTACGAGCAAATGATGAATTTATTAATATTATTAAAAAGTGTCCTTACGAGACCCATTCGTTATTAGAAGGAGAAAGTGTACATGTGGCCTTTTTAGCTAATCCACTTTCTGAAGAAGACAATAAGCGGTTACTTATGTACAAAAGTGACATAGAAGATTGCCATATCGAAGGAAGAGTAGTGTATTTATTTTTCAAAAAAAGCATTCGTAATTCTAAACTAATGAACCAGTTTCAAAAATTACATACGCCAGCTACAGTAAGGAACTGGCGGACTGTGAATAAGCTGAAAGCAATAGCAGAAGGTATTTAAACATAAAAAAGTGGTTTTCTGCATTTAGAAAACCACTTTTTTTATTTATATTGTTTGGCGACAATGAGTTCAACAATAGGGAAAATAAGAAAGGAAGAACAGAGTGCAATAAAGAGTGGAAGGTTTTTTACACCATCCAAATTGGAACCCATAGAAAATCCTTCCGAGCAGAGTAATATAAGGAACATAACACCTACAAGCACAAAATATGCGATTTTAAAGCTTTTATATGTAATTTGTTGTCCCATCTCATCTTGACTTTCTTTCGATACTCCGTTTGGATCTCCCCATGTAATATGATTAATTAAATTACTAAGTATTAAAGAAGCAGCGAAAATTGTCCCACCAAAAATTGAACCTTCAGTTATGTATTTGTATGTGCCATGTACAAGTATAGCGATTAAAGATAAAGTTATGATTACAAAAATAATTTTTTTAGTATTCAATATATAATTGCACCTCCACTTTTGTAAAAAACTCTTTACATCCATAGTATAAAATTGGAAAAGTTTTATGTCAAACGTTTTTTACATACGAAGTGAATGTTTATGATATTTTGTTTAAAGGATGAAGAAAAAATTACATTACATTTGAATGTAAAAGAATGGGCTCGCATATATTTGGAAGGGATGTCAGATTAATTTAGGGGGTAGTTATGTCTATTCTTTTAAAAGCTGGTGCAGATGCAGGAAATAATGGTTTGAAGTTAATGGTGAAAGGGCAGGAACCTATTTTTATTCCGAGTATTTATTCCTTATATATAGGTGAGTCTACGGGGTTGTTAGATGAGGGTGAAGTTTCATCGTCAGAATTAGAGAATCACATTGATGTGACCATTAGTTCTCCATCGCTAATGTTAAATAATGTACGATACATCGTTGGAGAAAAAGTGATTCAAGATCAATTAAAAGGTACTGAAGTGGAGAAAAAATCAAATAAATCTACTGATGAGTTAATGGTCATTACAATCCTTTCAGGTTTAGCGATAAGTGCTATGCGTCAAAGTCCTACTTCAAGTCATATTAATATTCGTTATGATTTATCTGTTGCTCTTCCAATGCAACTTATTACACAGGAAATTGCTGCTGAAAATGCGAAACGGTATATGGGTAATCACAAGGTCATATTCCATTATCCAAATGGACGCGATGTTACGATTAATGTTTCTATTGAGTTTTGTAAATGTCTACCTGAAGGCGCTTCTGGGACGTGGGGGATTGTATATGATGAGGAAGGAAATGTTGTGAAACATAAAATAGAATGTGAACAAAATCAAGTTTCAGAAATTGATTTTGTAGATAAAACTTTATTGTCTTTTGATATTGGCGCGGGGACAACGGAAGAAGTTGTTTCATTAGGGGTAAATTTCCGTCCGCAATTAAGTAAAGGATTATCGTACGGTGTAAAAGAAACGTTACTACAAATTATTACGAGATGGAATCGGAAATATCCTACGAAAACAATTGATAGCATTACAGAATTTAACCAAATTTATTTAAATGAAAAGCACCCAAGAAATGCATTGTTAGTTGAGGAATCGCAGCCAGCATTTTTAGGTTTAGCAGCACGTGTCGCAACGGATATTATTAACAAAATTGATGATATGAAAGACGATCCATATGTATTTATTTATGGTGGGGGCGCAGTTATTATTAAAAATAGCTTAAAAATGATTTTGAAACAAAAAGGACGCTTGAAAAATGTGATCTTTGTAGATAACCCGTTATTCACCAATGCTCGTGGGTTATTAGTATATACATGCTCGCCAAAATATAGAGAGCATAAGCAAAAAGAGTTAGGGTTTACAAACTTAACGATAAGTTAGTTGGTGGAAGTATGCGATCTAGGCGATATAAACGTGGTGATCGAGTGAAAATTAATATTAATAAATCAGTATCGCCTGAAATGATTGCTTGGCTTAATAAACAATCTAATCCAACTAATTTCTTTTTCTTTGCGGCCCAGCAATTATTTAAACAAGTAGGAGATATTGATGTATCAAAAACCTTGCCAAGTAGCCATGTTTTTTCTTTATATATAGAACCATCATCTCTATTAAAAGTTGAAATGAATCCATTTAAACACGTACCACTAGAAAATAGTAAATCCACCGAAAATGTAAAAAAAAAATCGTGGGAATCTGTTGACCAGTTAGATTGTCCATTTTTTTAAGCATAGAAAAATATAGGTAGAGCCCATCACTATACATACGAATGCAGTGATGGGTTTTTGATATTGTATCGTAATCTTTATAAAGTGAAACTATAATCAGTGGGGTTTTGTTCATCCCCCACTGATTATTAGCCTTCACCAATCGGGCGTTTACGGGCAGTTTATCTCCCACCTAATTTCTTTGCTTCAGCTGAATTTTGAGGTGGGAGTTTTACTGCCCGTTAATGAGGGATAAATAGAAGGGGCAAAACAATTTGTGCCCCTTCTAATAGTTGTTCTTATCTTATACGGGATATATGTTCTGAAACTGCTTTAATAATTTTATCCCAGTCATCGGGATGATTCTCATGTCCTGTACCTTCAAGGGGTAATAGCTTTGAGTTCGGAATTTCATCAATAAGTGCGAGTCCATGTTCAAGTGGAAGAGCTGTGTCGTCCGTACCATGAATTACTAAAGTAGGTACTAGTAACGACTTTAGTATACCTTCATAAGAATCATCACCTGTAAGGAGGGCGTGATTAAACATACTTAATAGATTGTTAGCACGTTCTATTTCTTGCTTTACTTGTTTTAAAGTTCTTGCTTCATCAAATATACGCTTTGATCCACAGAGTAGACGTGATCCTGTAATTAAATATTTCGCTATAACATCTTTATTTGTCCAATCTAAATTTGCACCATTAGCATGATGTGTCAAAATTCTTTCATCCATTGGAGGCAAATCACGAGTATTGTTATCAGATCCAATAACGCTTGTTGCTAGTAATGTTAAGGTCAAAATTCTTTCTGGGTGTTTTACTGCAGCAATTTGAGCAATCATACCTCCTAATGACATGCCAAAAAGGTGTGCCTTGTCAATATGATACGAATCGAGTACTCCGATTGCATCTTCAGCCATATCTGCTACAGTGTAATTGGAAGTCCCAGGCTCATATGTAACAGAACGCCCAACATCACGGTTATCATAGCGAATGACAAACCTTCCAGTGCTAGCCAACCTTTCACAAAATTCTTCATCCCAATAAACCATTGAACACGTAGCTCCCATAATTAATAATATTGCTGGGTTATTAGGATTTCCAAAGCTTTCTGTACATATATCAATACCATTTACTTTGAAAACTTGTTCACTCATAGCACACTCTCCGTTTCATTTAAAGGTCATTAATAAATAAAGAGAAATATAACTTTGGGTGTTTCTTAGGCGTAAATTAGATTGTATTTAAGTGAAATAAATGTTTTTTGCACTCATGATGCTTAATTAGTAGAGTAGCATAAATATCACCTCCAAACATATTTATTTTCATTCAAGGCGAAAAATTTTGAAAAATAATTGTTTGTTATTAAAATAAACAGCAAGGGGGAGAGGAAATGAAATCAATTGTTATTGATCAATATGGTAGTGTTGAAGAATTACAAGAAAGACAAGTTCCTAAACCAGTTGTTAAATGTAATGAAGTATTAATACGTATACACGCAACATCTGTCAATCCTGTTGATTGGAAAATAAGAAAGGGAGACTTACAAGAAAAGTTGCGATTTTCATTTCCAATTACATTAGGATTAGATGTTGCTGGAATAGTTGAAGAAGTTGGAGAAGATGTGAATCATTTTAAAATAGGAGATAAAGTGTTTACGAAACCTGAAAATATAGGGAAAGGTTCTTATTCTGAATACATTACAGTGAAATCAAATTTAGTAGCGCAAATGCCTAATAATCTTAATTTTGAAGAAGCAGCATCTATACCTCTTGCAGGACTAACAGCTTGGCAAAGTCTTGTTGATTACGCACAAATAAAAGAAAATGACCGAGTATTAATTCATGCTGGAGCGGGCGGAGTAGGGAGTTTTGCAATTCAAATCGCAAAATCATTTGGGGCCTTTGTCGCAACAACTGCAAGTAGTAAAAATGAAGAGTTTTTAAAGTCTTTAGGTGCTGACCTTGTTATTGATTATAAAAAAGATAAATTTGAAGAGCTACTATCAGATTATGATATTGTGTTAGATACAATCGGCGGAGAAGTACAAGAAAAAAGTTTTCAAATTATTAAATCTGGTGGTGTTCTAGTTTCTATCGTTCATGAACCACGTCATGAAGTAAAGGCCATAAAATCAGGGTTTTTATGGTTGAAACCAAGCGGGAAGCAATTGGACGAATTATCTGTTTTGATTGAGCACGGAAAAATTAAACCTATCATCAGTAAGGTTGTTCCGTTTAATGAAGAAGGAATTAGAGAAGCTCATATTTTAAGTGAAAGTCAGCATGTTAGAGGGAAAATTGTAATTACGATGGAATGATATTTACATAAATATACGAGTGGTGACTATAAAAAATAAAAATTGTCACCACTCATATAAACTACAATTTTTGCACGACAAAAATAATCGCATTCGTATTTAATTGAATGTGTTTACCGTTTCGTACAATATCATACGCTAAATTTTTTATTTCAACTTTTACTTCTTTCCATTCGTTATAAACGCTTTTTAGTGTACGTATCATTCCTTCCGTAGAAAGGTTAATTTCAATTAAAGCATCTAATTCTTCTCATGTTTCTAAATCTATTTCTTGAATGTTAGAGTTAACGATTAAACAATTGATACCGCCACTCTTTGTCCCCTTTTTCATAGTGTGAATCACTTTTTTAAAATCGTCTATTGATCTAACATGTTCTAAACTTGATACTGCAACGATGTAGTCATAAGTATTAGGAGCAATATAGTAGTCTTCAATTGCTGCTTGTTCCGTTTTTATGTATTCAAATATACCATATTCTTTGCTATAAACTTGTAACTTCATTAAAGCCGAATCAAGTAGATCAACACAAGTAACAGTGCCGCCACTATTCATAATTTTTTGTGCAATCGGAATACTGTTTCTACCGACACCAGAGCCAAGGTCAAGTATTTGTAGGTCTTTCTGTCCTTCAAAATAGTTCAGCATGCCCATAACTGTTTTAACAGGTTTATACAGCCAAGATCCTGCTTCGAATAATTTATATTGTTCATAGCAAAGATCGTGATACTTTTTCTCTTCTTGTCTTATGTAATCGATTCTGTTCATAGTATTTCAGCTCCAATAGTTTCATGGCGAAATGAATAGGTTCGACAACCTTTAACATTCATTTGAATTCGAAATATACCACCAGCATGTGGGTACTGTTTTAATTCCGCATCAGTCATTCTTGTTCTGGCTGTTGTGATATATAAATCGGTCAAATTAGGTCCTCCAAATGTACACGACGTTACATATAAAGCAGGAATCGGAATACTTAAAATCTGTTCTCCAGTCAAGGGATTCCATCTAGTAATCTTCGAGCCTCCCCAATGTGCAATCCATAAACAACCTTCTACATCAATTGTCATACCATCGGGTAGACCTTCATTTTCAGGGAAGATGATAACATCTGTTGGATTGCTAATTACACCAGTATGTATATCATAATGAAAACGGACTACTTTTTTTGTAGGTGTATCAATAAAATAAAGGTATGTATCGTCAGGAGACCATGCTATGCCGTTTGATGTATTTACATGTGATAACTTTTTCTCTACTTGGAGATTATTATTTAAAGAATACAAGGAACCGGCGCCACTTATACCATATAAGTCAGTAGTGTCTGCCCAAAAGCGGCCAGCCGGATCGCATTTCCCGTCATTAAAACGATTTTCTATTAAATGTGGTTCAGGATCATAAATATGTGTAAGCTCTTCTGTATTTAGATTAAAAGAATAAAACCCTTTTTCTAGAGCTAAAAGTACTACATCATCTAGATATGGAACGACACAGCCGATTTGCTGATTGAGGGCAATCACTCGGTTTGAATTATTAGCGGGGGTATAAATGCATAGTTTTTTCTCCATAATATCAACCCAGTATAAAAGCTGCTTTTTTTCATTCCAACATGGTCCTTCAGCTAAACTTGCTTTAGCATCTAAAAATAATTCTATATTACTGAACAAGATGTTCACCTCGCTTTATAAGATATTTATATAATTCGATAAGAATAGAGGTAAACCTTTTGTGAGAGATTATTAAGATTTGCAATGTCGAAAACAGACCTTTTCAAGTTATTAAAAAAATGTATAAACACTGTGAGGAAAATGCATATGATGTTTTATGAGATTGTTTGCTTTTCGTGTAAAAATATATTCCGAGTATACGAAGGAAGTGAAAAATATAAGCGATTTAAAGAGAAACCGAAAGGGACATATTGTTGTGATGAGTGTAGCCATAGAATTCAATTAGAAGCGATAAAATGTTTTTTTAGGTAGTTTTATATTTTTGTTCAGAAAAAATTGACAATAAACGCATAATAAATTATCACATGTAAAAATCAATATTTAAAATGGCATTGAAGAGAAGAGTAGTTAAGAAAGAATACGTACAGAGAGCTCTGGTAGCTGAGAAAGAGCGGTATACATCTTAATGAAAAAAGACTTGGAGCTGCGCAAGGAACTAATTTATTTAGGGATGGTGCAACGGGTTCTCCCGTTATAGAGATAGGGTATAAGCATATTTTGCCGTACCTGAAAAGGTTAATATGGTGACGTATTAACAAACTGAGGTGGTACCGCGAAGTTAATAACTCTCGTCCTCAAGATGAATAATCTTGGGGGTGGGAGTTTTTTTGTTGTATAAAACTGAAAATGTGAAAATAAAAATACAATTGAGGTGAGTGGCATATGCATTGGGCGTATGAAGTAGCACATGAATTAATTAGAAAACATCCAAACAAAGAAACTTTTGTTTGTGCAGCTGGAATTAGTCCATCTGGTTCTGTTCATATTGGGAACTTCCGTGAAATAGTAACGACTTATTTCGTTGTAAGGGCTCTGCAAGATTTAGGGAAAAAGACTCGTTTTATCTTTTCATGGGATGACTATGACAGGTTTAGAAAAGTTCCTAAAAATATTGATCCATCTTTTGTAAGATACATTGGTATGCCGTACTGTGATATCCCTGATCCGCATGGGTGTCATAACTCATATGCGGATCATTTTGAAAAAGAGTTTGAGGAATCGCTCCAAGCATTTGGAATTGAAGTAGAATTTATTTATCAGCATGCTGAATATAGAAGTGGAGGGTACAACGAAAACATATTAGAGTCTTTGTGTAAAAGAAAAGAAATATATGATATTTTAATGGGTTTTAAAACAGGAATACACCGAGAAGAAGATAGAGAAAACTTTTATCCCGTTACGTTATATTGTGAGAGGTGCGGGAAAGATGCAACAACTATTACACATTTTGATGAAGTATTAAAAACAGTTCGGTATGACTGTGAATGTGGAAATCAAAATAAATTATCCGTATTAAATACAAATCAAATGAAACTGAATTGGAAAATCGATTGGCCGATGAGATGGATGATAGAGGATGTTATTTTCGAACCGGGCGGAAGAGATCATTCATCGGAAACCGGTAGTTATAATGTATCAAAAGAAATTGTAAGGAAAATATTCAATTGTGAAGCCCCTCAATACGTTGCTTATGATTTCATTGGAATTAAAGGGCATCATGAAAAAATGTCCAGTTCTTCAGGGAATAGTATTACACCTAGCGACTTATTAAAAGTGTATGTACCAGAAGTGATTCTTTTTATGTTTGCAAAATATAGGCCCGGCGCAGCTTTTCATATTGGACTTGATGAAGATGTGATTCGCAATTATACAGAGTATGAGAGATTGAAGGATAGTTATGAAAATAAAACACTCAAAAATGAAGATTTATTTGATGCAATTAAACTTTCTAGACTTGATAGCCGATTTAAAGAGTATCCAAAGTTTAATCAAGTAGCAGGAACTTTACCGTTATTAAATTTTGATTCATCTATTTTACAAGATATATTAGAGAAAATAGATAGGAGCTATGCATTACCTGAAATGATAGCGATAAGTAATCGTGCTGAGTATTGGATAAGAAACTTTCAATCTAAAAAATTTATTGCGGTAAATAAAGAGAAAAATACGGAGTTTTATAACACATTAGATGAACGGCAGAAAAAATGGCTAGTAGAAGTTTGTAAAATAATTCGTTCTAATAACGATCATTCTAAACTAATGGAGCAATTGTATACGATTTGTCATCATGAAAATAAAAAAATAATGAAAGAAAATCAAAAACAATTATTTACCATTTTATATAGGCTCATTATGAATCAATCAAGTGGTCCACGTATACCGTTATTAATACATGTGGTAGGCGCCAGAAAATTCGTCACATTATTAGATTTCTAAAATATAGTTAAAAGCAACGCAAGTACTCAATAGAATAGGTACTTGCGTTGCTTAATTTTTACTATCTTGAATACATTTTTGGACATTCATCACCACTTGGTTCGTAAAAGCAATGGCTTTTAAATTGCCCTGCAAACGGCTGATTATACCATTCGGGTGGACAAGCTCCAACTGGACGAAAATACCAAAGAGCCCATCGTGCTGGCCAGCGCCATTCACCTTGTAAAACTTTTCTTGCGATTTCTTTTTCTGATTCACGGGCACGTTGATAAAAGTAACCGTATTGAACTGCTTCGAATCCGCCAGGGCTTTGATATACTGCATCACGCACAGATCGAAGTTGTTTGAAATCTAAGCAATCACAAAATACACGGTTTACTACAACACATCCAACAAGTTGTTCACCTTGTCGTCCTTCGCCCTCAGCTTCAGCACGGATTAAACGTGCTAGTAAATCAACGTCACTTTCGTTGTATGGAATAAGGGGCATTGTAATACCACCTTTCTTTACCTGTTATAGTAAAGAGTGTATGTTTCAAAATGAGCTAAGTGCATTTTTCTTGAAAATAACTACTAATTTTAAAAAGGAGCTTATGCAGATAAAAGCTAATTATTATATAGAAGATAAAAACGAAAAAGGAGAGGTACTATGCATCGTATTCATAAAGAACATATCATTTACGCAATGTCACCAGAAAATAATCCATGTATTGAAGTAGAAATTGGGAGCCGTCTTGTATTTGAAACATATGATTGCTTTGAAAATCAAATTGATTCTGAAGATGTTGTGTTTCAAGAATTAGATTGGAATCGAATAAATCCAGCGACCGGACCTGTACATATTAAAGGTGCAGAACCTGGTGATATATTAGTCGTAACGATTGAAAAGATTAAAATTGCAGAGCAGGGTGTTTTAACTACAGGTGCGAACCTAGGTGTAATGGGTGATGAGCTAAATGAAAATACAGTAAAAATTGTCCCAATACATAATGGACATGTTTCATTTTCAAATGAACTGTAAATTCCAATTAATCCAATGATTGGTGTGATTGGTACTGCACCGAAAGAAGAGAGTATTTCATGTGGTACACCGCATGATCACGGCGGGAATATGGATTGTAAAGAAATCAAAGAAGGTACCACGTTATTATTACCTGTAAATGTTCCTGGTGCTCTTTTAGCATTAGGCGATTTACACGCTGCGATGGGTGATGGTGAAATTGGTGTTAGTGGAGTAGAGGTTGCTGGTGAGGTAACTGTAACTGTTCAGACTATAAAAGGAAAGAAATGGCCATTACCATTGGCTATTCAAAAAGAAAAAATAATGACGATTGCTTCAGAGAAATTGCTAGATGATGCAGCGAATCGTGCTGTACTTAATCTGGTGACATTTTTACATGAAGAATTAGAAATGTCTAAAGCTGATGCAACTCTTTTATTATCAGCAGCAGGTAATTTAAAAATTTGCCAAGTTGTGGATCCACTAAAAACGGCGCGGATGGAACTAGGAAGGGAATATGTGGAGAAGTTAGGATTTTCTCTAAATGCATTTCATATTAAATAAGAAAAATAGAAAAAGGATACTTTTGTATAAAAGTATCCTTTTTCTATTTTACGGATTTTGTGAAAAGAGGTAGTATTTATTTATATAAGTATATTTGAGATTGTGGATCAAAAAGGAGTTCAGAGATGGTTAAAATTATGATTGTTGAAGATGATATGAAAATTGCGGAGTTATTATCAACATATGTTGCGAAATACGGTTACCAAGGAATTATTGTAACGGATTTTCAAAATGTGTTAGACATATTTTTAGAAGAACAACCGGAGTTAGTTTTATTAGATATTAATTTACCAAGTTTTGATGGTTACTATTGGTGTCGTCAAATTCGCGGGGTTTCCACATGTCCGATTTTATTTATTTCGGCCCGTGAAGGTACGATGGATCAAGTTATGGCGTTAGAAAATGGTGGCGATGATTTTATCCCGAAGCCGTTTCATTATGAAGTTGTAATGGCGAAAATTCGTAGTCATTTAAGACGTGCTTATGGAGACTATGCACCGAAACTAGAAGAACGAATGATTGAGCAACAAGGTCTTAGTTTATATCCCGAAAGACTTGTATTAAAACTTAGGAACCAAGAGATTGATATAACGAGAAACGAAGCCATTTTATTAGAGATGTTAATGAAAAACTATCCGCGTGTTGTGAGTAGGGAAGTATTATTAAATAAATTATGGGATAGTGAATCTTATGTTGATGATAATACATTAAGTGTAAATACAACACGTGTGCGTAAAAAGTTAAAAACGTTACAAATTGAAGGAGCAATTGAAACAATTCGTAGTGTTGGATATAGATTACATATTACTTGGGATAATGGTATGGAAAAATGATAAGGTTATTTATACGTGATCATATACCACTTATTTGTTTTACTGCGATCCAACTACTAGCCATATTCTTAGTTTATTGGTTTGATGGGCATAATCATATTTCAACGGCATTATATGCAATGTTTTTAGGTGCTTTTTTTATGGTAAGTTATTTAGTATTTCGTTATTTTACACATCGATCTTTTTATGAACGTTTAGCAAATCCGTTGCAATCTTTGGATGAATCTGTTCAAAAATCTGATTTTGCAGTTTTATCTACCGCTCTCCAAGATTTGCTCGAAGTACAATATCGACATTATCAAAATCAGCTCCAGTTACAAGAGAGGAAAAATAATGATCATTTAACCTTTATGAATCAGTGGATTCATCAAATGAAAACACCTTTATCTGTAATAGAATTAATTACACAAGATGAAGTGGATTCACGTTTTGAAAGTATTAATGAGGAAACAGATAGGTTAAAAAAGGGGTTAGAGATGGCACTGTATGTCGCACGTTTAGAAGCATTTACACAAGATTTTTATGTAGAAAGAGTACAACTACATAAAATAGTGAATGATTCCGTGCATGAACATAAACGCTTTTTTATCCGGAATTTCGTATATCCAGAGCTTGAAATTGATAAGGGGATTACTGTAGAAAGTGATGCGAAATGGTTACAATTTTTAATTGGACAAATTATATCGAATGCAATTAAATACTCATCAGGTAGTAGAGAAAAGATTAAAGTGAAAGCATGTAAGGAAGGTAATACAGTTGTACTTGAAATTACCGATAGTGGCGTAGGGATACCGAAGCAAGATTTACCAAGAGTATTTAAACCTTTCTTTACAGGAGAAAACGGTAGAGATTTTAAAGAATCAACAGGAATGGGATTATATCTTGTATATGAAATTACGAAACAATTAGGACATAGTGTAGGAATCCATTCAGAGGTTGGTAAAGGTACCGTTGTACGAATAATATTTTTTAATGTGTAAATAAGTGTTCTTGGCTAAAGAACTTTGGAGATAAGTTTTTTAGCCTTATTTTATCCCGCTTTAATGGGCAGTAAGACCCCCACCTCAAAATTCAGCGAAAGCAAAGAAGTTAGGGATCAACTGCCCATAAAAGTCCGATTGGTTCAACTAATAATCAGTGGGGGATGGAGAAAACCCCCGCTGATTAAAGTTTCACTTTATAGCGATTATATGAAATGGTAAAAGGTCATCTTAGTATGTATAATGACACGCTAATAAATACGATTGTTAAATTAGAAGGATTTAATAAAAAGCTGATAAATAGTTTTTGTAAGAAAAAAGCCACCCCTTTGAAAGAGATAGCTTCATGAATCCATCCTATGAATAAGTGTATCAACATTAATAAGTATAATGTTCGAATTCGTGATATGTTTTGTGGATTATAATAGAATTAGTCTTTTGTTTTTTCATGATACAGTATTGTAATTAAGTGAACAAACTTAATAATTTATATCCAATTAATCCTAAAATAATGATAGGAACCATCATTAAGAAAGAAGAAATTCGATTAGCATTAGAGCGTTCTAATACAAGAATCAAGATAATTCCGACTATCACTTCGGTATATCCAACAGGTAACATGTGACTATAGTCTTCAAAATTTAAAAGAATGTGAAGTCCATCCGTTACAAAAACTCCACTAATAAGTGCGCTTCCGAATTTATGAAGTGGATTTGTAGTATCTTTCCATAGAAAACCTGCAATTCCAAAGATAGTTCCTCCTATAAATGCACATACAATCCATACAGATATAAAATAAATAGAGTGAGCTACATTTTTAATAACTATTGCATAACCATAATAGCCTAATACCATACCGAGTAGTGCAAGGATACCAGAAAGTATAGCTGTACGCTTAGAATAACTAAAGCTAGCCACAAAAAAGGATGGAACTAACCAAACGCTTCCTAGATTAGCTAATGAATTCCAATGTCCTGGAAGTATACCTTGCCCTAATTTAGTTAGTATACCAACAATTATCCCTACTATAATCGGGATGAGAAAAATCCTTAAAAACATATTTAACTTTGTGATTTTTAATGTCCTGTCCATAAATTCAATCCTTACATTAATATTTTCTACAAACATATAATAGCTTATTACAGGTGGGTAATCAATAAAAATTTATCGAAAAACAATAAGTGATTATTGGATAGCGAATAACATTTTCTTTTTATCCTTTTCGGCAAAAAGACTCCATCTGATTTGTGTTACGGGTGAAACCCAACAATTCAGGTGGTGATGAATTGCTATCAGTCAATAGACCAAACACTTTTGTTTGGTTCATAATAATTTTTTGAGGGCGAATATCTGTTTCTTTTTGTCTTGCGATATAATCCGCCCTTAGATAAGGAGGGAATATATCGTAAGATAACGAAATTGGAGAATAATCATCATTCGGTTACTTGAGCCAAAAGGGATTACGGTGAAGACCCTGTTCACATTTTGTTCCATTTCGTTCCAAATATTGATTTGTCAAAAGTAATTAACAGTTACAAAATTTCTTGATAAAGATCCGATTCCAGTTTGGTCTAAGGATGATAGAACTCATTATTGTTTTAGCGGCAAACGGATTACTCGTGGTCTGTATCGAAGTAAATCAGGGAAATGTATTCACGCTGATATTAATGGTGCGTTGAATACATTGGAAAAATCAAAAGTTGTAGAATTAGATGACAATCTCAAAGTGAAAACGCCGATTATATTAGAAGTACAAAAACGTAAGGCTGTTGCTTTGCGCATAGCTTAGTGGGTGCGTCAACCATCCATGTGTACTCGACTTGTCGGGGCTTGTAGCACACGCCGGATTCATCTGAGTGGTGGCTTCTTCCATAAGGAAGAATTGCTCTTTTTCGAAAGGGTGGTGCAAGTGGGAAAACAATCGTTCGTTGCCAGTACCAACCAAAAACTTACTTGGGGTGTTACCATAAGGTGGCATGAATGCTAGAGCGTCAAACTGTCTAGCGATAGACGAAAAGACCTAGCGTTCTAACTCAAGCCCCCACTGAAAAGCTTCATCTCAGTGTGGGTAGTTGACTTATAATTTATTAGAAGGAGGGCTTTTTTGCTAGTTGTGAATGTTAGGGGGATTGAAATGAATATTCGTAAAATGAGATATTTCATAACAGTGGCAGAAGAATTAAACTTTAGTCGTGCAGCAGAACGTCTTATGATGGCACAACCTCCTTTAAGTCAAGAAATTCGTAAATTAGAAGAAGAATTAGGAGTTCAACTTTTTCATCGAACAAAAAGAATGGTTGAACTAACCAGTGCAGGGAAAATATTTTTAGAAGGTGCGCGACAAACGTTGCTTCAAGTAGATAGAACTATTAAAGAAACACAGCTTGCGGATGAAGGGAAGATAGGACATTTAATTATCGGTTTTGTCGATTCTACAGAAACCGTAATAGACATATTAAAAAAATTTCGAGAACGTTTTCCTAGAATACAGCTTATATTACGCGAGATGACAACAGACCAGCAAATAAAAGCGCTATATGAAAAACAAATTCATATTGGATTTATTCGTTCCAAGCAGAATAATGAAATATTAGTTTCCGAAGTTTGTTCTGAGGAATGTTTAAAATTAGTTTTGCATGAAGAGCATCCTTTAGTTTCATTACGTAACATTTCAATCAAATCATTAGTTGATGAACCATTTATTTTATTTCCTCGTCATTTCGGTACTAACTTTTATGATTTAATTATTAGTTACTTTTGGGAACATGGAGTAAGTTTAAATATTGTTCAAGAGGCGATCCAAATGCAAACTATTGTGAATTTAGTTGCAGCAGGAATGGGGATTTCTGTCGTTCCATCATCGGTGGAAAGCTATAAAAAATCGGGTGTCATGTATAAAGACATTCAAGAAAATACACCGAAAATAAATTTATATGTTGGATGGAGACAAGATGAAAAGTCTGTCGTATTAGAAAACTTCTTAACAGTTGTTAGAGAGGTTTATACGACTTCACAATTTGAATTTGAAAAGTAAAAGCCCATCTTGATAGGATGGGCAGTGGTAATTTGGAAAGGGAAACTTCTATTTTTATTTTAAAGTCACTGATGATTCAACCTGTTTTACCCGGATCGTACTCAGCGAAACCTTGTAGTATATTATCAATCTGATCCATAATTTCAGGTTGCAATTTAACACTAGAAGCAATTACGTTTTCTCTTATTTGCTCCGGGTTTGAAGCGCCAATAATTGCAGAGGAAACAGCTGGATTTTGTAGTACCCAAGCAACTGCGAGTTGTGGTAGGGTAAGATTAGTTTCTTGCGCGATGGGATTGAGTTTCTGAATTGCAGTGAGTACATCATCACTCATCCAACGTTGCACGAGTGTGTGGAAAAATGGTTTACCAGCATCTGAATTAGCACGCGATTGAGTCGGCAAGGGTTTACCAGGTTGATATTTTCCTGAGAGAATACCTTGTGCAAGGGGAGACCAAACAACTTGACCAAGCCCCTCACGTTGACATGTTGGTATTACATCAGTTTCAATAACACGCCACAACATCGAATATTGAGGTTGGCTAGCGATAAGTGGAATGTTCAATTCTCGTGCGAGTGCTGCACCGCGGGTAATTTGTTCTGATGTCCATTCACTTACGCCTAAGTAAAGGACTTTACCTTGTCTTACAAGATCAGCAAAAGCTAACATCGTTTCCTCAAGGGGAGTTGTTGAGTCAAATCTATGTGCATAATAGACATCAATGTAGTCTGTCTGCAACCGCTGTAACGATGCATTGCAATTTTCTATAATATGTTTTCTCGATAATCCACGATCATTTTTTCCAGGTCCGGTCGGATGGCATACTTTTGTACATAGTTCTATGCTTTCTCGTCGTATACCTTTCAAAGACCGGCCAAGTACTTCCTCGGCTATCGTGTCCGAATAAACATCAGCAGTATCGAACGTTGTAATTCCAACATCCAGTGCGGCTTTCACACAATCATTTGCAATATCTTCATTTACTTTCCCGCCATGGTTTATCCAGTTCCCATATGCAATCTTACTTACTGTTAATCCACTGTTTCCTAGTTTGCTAAATTCCATTGTAGAATCCCTCCTTAAAAATGATAACTTTATTATAAGAACTGAAATGTAGTATGTATAATATATAATTAATCATAAATTTATATAAAAATTATATAAGAGGGAGTACTTAGAAGTTTATTACTAGGGAAATCTAAAGAAATTAGTACAACAAATGTAATTTATGCTTGTTCAATATGAAGTTAAGAAATGATAAATAGACCTAGAAGACAGTAATCTTTATGACAGCACATATAATTGCATTTACTCATACCATACTAGTATGGTACAATATGGTTACTTATGACGGAAAGGATTGATGGGTGGACGATGATTAACTAATCTTATTTTTAAATGTTGAAATTAAATAAATTTCAATTTCTAAAAAATAGGATTAGTCTGCCCAATTTCCATACAACGGTATTGCTATTTATTATGCGTAATAGCTTATTTGGGTATAAATATGTTAACGACTAATCCTGCCAAAATAATTTGGGAGGATTTTTTTGTTCTCCCTTAATGAAAGGGATCGGTAATATGAAAGAAATTTTAAAATTAAATGATGTGTATGTTGAAATAATGGAAAATACTTTATTAGAGAAAATGAATGTTACAGTAAGACAAGGTGATGTTATCGGATTAATTGGTAAAAATGGTGCCGGTAAATCAACGTTACTTCAATTAATAAATGGGAAGATTGAGCCATCAAAAGGGAATGTTGAATGGCAGCAAATGAATATGACAACGGCATATGTTGAACAAGAAATAGAATCTTTTATTAGTAATGATATGATTGCAAAAGAAGCAGAACTTCTTGCGAAATGGGGCGTGCCAACGAACGATTTTCTTACTTTAAGTGGTGGTGAAAAGCTGAAAGTTCGACTAGCAAAAGGATTTGCCGAAAATCCTAATTTATTAATATTAGACGAACCGACAAATCATTTAGATGAGATGAGTACGGAATTTCTCATTAAGCAAATAAAAAATATGAAGGGTACAGTTATCGTTGTATCGCATGATCGATACTTTTTAGATGTTGTCGCAACTAGAATATGGTCAATTGAGGATAAGAAATTAATTGACCATATCGGTAATTATACGAGTTATATGAAAGCACGTGAGCATAAAAGAATGACGCAGCAACGTGAATATGAAAAACAACAAAAAAAGATAGAACAAGTAGAAACACATATAAAAGAATTAAGTTCATGGTCACAAAAGGCACACGCACAGTCTACAAAACAAGAAGGAGTTAAAGAGTTTTATCGTGTAAAAGCGAAGCGAATGGATGCGCAAGTGAAGTCAAAACGAAAACGTCTCGAAAAAGAGCTGGAGAAAACGAAAGTAGAACGTCTGAAAGAAGAGTATTCAGTGGAGTTCTCTATTCAAGCGAATAAAAAAGTAGGAAAACGCTTTTTAGAAGTAAAGAAATTAAAAAAAGACTTTCATGGAAAGACATTATTTGAAAACGTTAATTTTACAATCCAGCACGGTGAGAAGGTTGCGATTGTTGGACCAAACGGTAGCGGGAAAACAACATTACTGAAGATGATTATGGGAACGGAAACTGTACAAGGAGAAGTATGGATTTCACCATCTGCAAACATCGGTTATTTAACACAAGAAGTATTTGATTTACCACTGGATAAAACACCAGAAGATTTATTTTTTAAAGAGACATTTGAAGAAAGAGGAAAAGTCCAAAATTTAATGAAACATTTAGGATTCCAAGCTTCTCAATGGAAAGAGCCGATTGAGCATATGAGTATGGGGGAACGAGTAAAATGCAAGTTAATGGCTTATATTTTAGATGAAAAAGATGTACTTATTTTAGATGAACCGACGAATCACCTTGACCTCCCTTCACGTGAACAGCTTGAAAATACATTAGCTGAGTATAATGGAACACTCGTTATAGTTTCTCACGATCGATATTTTCTAGAGAAAACAACTAACACGAAACTCGTGTTTTCAAATAATACAATACAAAAGCAGCTAGAGGAACCTATTAAAACAAGAGATGATATTGAAGAGCTACGTTTAACGTTAGAAACAGAGCGACAAGAAGTATTAGGTAAATTAAGTTTCTTAACTTCTAACGATAAAGAATATAAAGAACTTGATGCACGATTTATAGAACTTACGAAGCAGATTAAGGCGCTTTAATATAATTAAGGGGGATTAACATGGGAGAAGAGAGTTCGACTAATTTATTTAGAATAGACTGTGGAGATATATACTTGCAAGAGTTTACTATCAAAGATGCGGAGAGTATTTATAAAATATCGAATCAACCGGAAATAGAACAGTTTTTACCAGACTGGAAATCAACGAAAGAACAAAGGATTGACTGGGTTATTAATGATGAAATACCAGCAAATAAAGCATTTCTTAATGCAGTGAAAAATACATGTAACATAGATGATCATATATTAAAGCTAGGAATATTTAATAAAGATACAAATGAATTTATTGGATGGTGCTGCACAAGCATTAAAGAAGAACTCCCTTCACCAAATAGAGAAATAATATATGCTATTTCAAGCGAGTATCAAAGCAATGGTTACGCTACGAAAGCGACTAAAGGATTAATTGATTATTTGTTTAAAAATACAAATGTAGATGTCCTCAACGCAATTGCTTTAATTAACAACGTACCATCAAATAAAGTTATTGAAAAATGTGGATTTACTTATTTGAGCCAACAGACGATAGAAAACCAACTATATAATCATTATTTATTAAGCAAATCAGAGTGGATAAAAAATATTGTTCTTTAAAAGGAGTTATAATGGAATGAAATGATTTTAAAAAAGCTTAGAGCTAAAACTCTGAGCTTTTTTATGTATTATTTACTTTTGGATTATACTTATGAATTATAAGTTATTATTCATCGTTTTGAAGTTCTATAGTTATTCTTTATAATATATTTTATGTTGCTAATAAAGAATACAAGGAATACAGCAACTTTTAATGATGATAATCGTTTCTTAAACCCACTTTTATTTATATATTTAATAGGCTTACAAGGTGTCCTGGCAACCAGAAATAAGTAGTATTGTATTTTATACTACTATATAGATGTTATAAGATGAATAATCGTTAATTATAGTTTGAAAACAGGTTTGTTATCAGTTTTTTCAGAAACCTTACAAGCGTGTAAGATAAATGAAAGATGAATCAATATGTGCTATAAGACAATTCATTTACACTATATTGTGAGAAGTGCAAATGAAGGGAGAATATAAATGGAAATTCTACATGCAAAAAGTATTAGTAAAGTATATAAAGGGAAAGTACCTTTTAAAGCATTGGTAGATATTGATTTATCACTTCAAGAAGGTGAATTTATAGGGATTATGGGGCCATCAGGGAGCGGGAAAACAACGTTATTAAATATGGTATCTACTATCGACTCTCCAACATCGGGAGAAATATTAATAAATGGTACAAATCCTTTCCAGTTGACATCAGATAATTTGGCTTTATTCCGTAGGAAACAATTAGGATTTGTTTTTCAATCATTTAATTTACTTAGCACACTTACAGTAAAGGAAAATATCGTATTGCCGATGACATTAGATGGTGTTTCTGTACAAGAAATGAACAAACGAGTTGAAGAAATTGCAGAGAAATTAAATATTACAGATATATTGAGTAAAAGAACTTTTGAAATTTCAGGGGGGCAAGCTCAAAGAACAGCAATTGCTCGTGCAATTGTTCATAAGCCGCAATTATTACTTGCAGATGAACCAACAGGGAATTTAGACTCTAAATCTTCAAATGATGTAATGGAGATGCTAGATACTTTAAATAAAGAAGAAAAAGCTACGATGATGTTAGTTACACATGATCCGTATGCAGCGAGTTTTTGCAGCAGAGTCATATTTATTAAAGATGGTCAACTATATAACGAAATTTATTGTGGTGAAAGTAGGCAAGCATTTTATCAAAAGATTATGGATGTCCTTTCTTTGTTAGGAGGGAAAAGGCATGACTTTTCGTCAGTTCGCATTTAATAATATTTTTCGCAATAAGCGTACATATGCAGCTCATTTTTTAAGTAGTGCATTTTCTATTATGATTTTCTTTACGTATGCTCTTTTATTATTTCATCCTGATTTACAAGGTGAGTTGAAATCGACAAGTGCAACAATAAGTGCATTTGGTACATTGGGATTTTCAGTTTCGCAAGGCTTGATTTTTGTATTTTCATTTTTCTTCATTCTATATTCAGTTAGTTCATTTTTAAAAACGCGTAAGAAAGAATTTGGGATATTAATGATGCAAGGTATGTCAATGAGACAGCTTAAGAAATTATTATTAATTGAAAATATGTTGATTGGACTTGGCTCAATTTGTATAGGAATTCTCATTGGACTCGTATTTTCTAAACTAGTTTTATTGATAAGCGCAAGTGTATTAATGATTAGTAATGGTTTGCCTTTTTATATACCAGTGCAGGCTGTATTATTAACAGTCATCACATTTCTTTTATTATTTTTAATTGTTTCGCTCGTTACATTTAAAATGATAAAAGTAACAGAACTTGTGGAACTTATACAAGCAGAGGAAAAGCCAAAGCCAGAACCGAAAGCATCAATTTTATTATCGCTACTTTCTTTAATTAGTATAGGGTATGGATATTTTTCAGTATTTCGCTTTATCCCAAGTACTAATTTTATTACGCTTGGAATAGGGGTGCTCCTAGTAATTATAGGAACGTACTTTTTATATACACAGTGTAGCGTTTATATATTGCACCTTGCGAAAAGGAGAGAATCTTTCTTTTTAAAGAGAACAAATATATTAACATTTTCTGAATTAATTTACCGTATGAAAGATAATGCAACGATGTTTTTTATAGTATCTATTGTTTCAGCAGTTGCATTTACAGCGATTGGTACAACAGCTGCAATTGGAAATAGGGATTTGGTAAGGATGACAAATCCGTATACATTTTTGTATGGAAGTTTTGAAAACGACAAAGTATTAAATAAAAATCTTTCTATTATAAAAAAACACCTTTCTGATGCTAATATTCCGTATCGAATGGCTTCATCTTCATATATATACACGGAAAATGGTGTAGATGTAATGAAGTTAAGTGAATATAACGATCTTGCTAAAGCACTAGGCTATCAACAAGAAACAATAGAAAAAGAAGATGAAATTTTATTAATTCCTGGAGTCGTATCACAAAAACAAGAATTTAAAAATGGCGAGTATAAAAAGAATATAGAAGTCATTCAAGGAGATTGGACAAAGACATTTCATGTGAAAAAAGCTGTAGAAAATTTAGTTTTACCACATGATTCTAGAACTATTTATATCGCTGTTAAAGATCAGGTATATGATGGAATCCCTCTTACTAGTGACCCAGTTAATAAAGACATTCAATATCGTACTTACGGATTTGTTGTAGACGATTGGATGAAAACAAAGGGAATTTCAAACGAATTAATTAGTAGATTTGAGAAAGATACTAGAGTAGGTAATTTTCAATTTCGGGCTTTAACTATAGATTTGTTAAGTGCAAAGCAAACGAATGGATTATTACTTATGGCAAGTGTTTTAGTCGGAATCGTCTTCTTCACATTCGCTGCTAGTTTTATTTATTTCCGATTATATACTGATTTGGATCGCGATCAACAGCAATATAAAATGATTTCGAAAATGGGATTAAGTAAACGAGAATTAAAAAAAATTGTAACGAGACAGTTATTATTAATGTTCTTCTTACCGATTGTTGTTGCAGTGATTCATACTGTAGTCGCTTATACGGCATTACAGCAATTAGTCGATTTTTCTATAATTAATAGCTCCATCGTTATTTTAATTTCATTTATATGTATACAAGTATTATATTTCTTTATAACCCGTTGGCGTTACCTGCAAAAGCTTTATAAGGTTATGGAGCAATAGAGTTTATTAGCTTGTAAGACTACATTAAAGTATGTGGAAAAAATGAACTGTATGATGAAAGGAAACGCGATGAAAAGAACTTTAACTATTTTTATGTTAACAATACTACTATTAATAAGTTTTAGTGCATGTTCTAAAAAGGAGAATCCATTTCCTGCAAACGGTTTATTAATCATTGGAAATGAAAATAAAATTTCACCAATTATTAATCGTTATCAAGAAATTACGAAAGAAAATGAAGTGTTTTCTGTGAAAACAGGTACTTATGGAAACGGACAGGTATTAATTTTAAATGAGTCTACAGCACAAGCATTGATTAAAGCTAAAGTTTTCCGTAAACGAGATAATGGCTCCAATTTTATGCCTGTAAATACGTTACCGAAATTCCCAAAAGAGGGTTCTCTACTGTTTGCACAAGAAGACGAAAAGACTTTGAAAAGTATTAAATTAGAAGGAAACGAGGTTCCTGTCATATACAATAGTGACGTTTGGATAGGTAACAAGCGTAATTATCCAACGCAATGGTATGTGATTGTATCCAAAAATAATATATATAAGGAAATAAAAGCAAATGAAACAAAAATGCATCTTCTTCAATTAAAAAAATCTTTAGGTGACGAAAAACCTAAAATGTCGACAGATAATACATTGGTTAATGAAAATGTAAAAGTAAGAAAGCTAATTAAAGATTTTGAGGGAGAAGTATCAGTTCAGTTTTTAACGATTGAAGAAAAATCTTAAAAAAGAGTTCAAGGTTGATAAAGTTTCTATCAACCTTGAACTCTTTTTAGTTATAGACCATTCAGATAACATAGTTTACATGACTTCATTTAATCGAGTCTCGCTCGTTTCTTCAATCGCATTTGAATGTTGAACCGAACCATTTTGAGATTCCTTTTCTTTACGAAATTTCTGTAACATTTCTAAAATCATCCATAAAGGTACACCTTTGTCTTTTAGCATTTTCCATAAGTCTAATTCGCTAAATTTATGATCCGCTTGTTTCATTTCTTGTTCAGATGTACGAATATCAAATTTGATTAGATCATTAGATTTCTTATCTTCATGCTTAGTAGAAGAGATAGTATTATGCTCAAGATTAGATGGGGTTATTTTAGAAGGTTGAGCTAATGTATGAATGTTTAATCCGACTTGCATGCTTTTTTCCTCCTTTTCAAGCAATGAAATTAGTTTTCTTATGATTTTTAAATCCATTTAACATGAGGAAACTATATTTAATTATAAATTCAAATAATCAGATTTACAAGTTGTGTTATGAAAAGTAAATGCTTACTTGAATTAATATTTATCAACATTTGTATATGTTTTCTATATATACAACGTATATAAAATACTTTACATTATGTTTAAGTTGCAAACTAATTTTGTGTTTTTTTTTTCAAAGATAAATGTAAACGTTTTATTGAGGGGGAGAAAGTATGGGGAAATTATTTTTAAAAGTATGTTTTTTCGCATTAGTGACTGTTTGTTCATTCGCAGCGAAAACAACATACGCTGAAGAGAGACAACAAAATAATTATCCTATCATTTTAGTGAATGGATTTGCTGGATGGGGTAGAGAGGAAATGCTAGGGGTAAAATATTGGGGTGGTGTTCATGATATACAAGAAGATTTAAAAAGAAATGGTTATACAGTACATACTGCAGCTGTTGGACCAGTTTCTAGTAACTGGGATCGTGCATGTGAATTATATGCGCAAATTAACGGTGGAATAGTAGACTACGGTGCGGCACATGCTGAGAAACATGGACATAATCGTTTTGGTAGAACTTATAGTGGATTTGCACCGAATTGGAGTGAAACAAATAAAGTTCATTTAGTTGGGCATAGCATGGGTGGACAAACGACAAGAACATTAGTGCAATTATTAAAAGAAGGAAGTTATGAAGAAAAAGATTATGTGAAAAATCATCCGAACACAAAGATATCACCACTATTTGAAGGTGGCAAATCGTATGTTCATAGTGTTACAACTTTAGCAACTCCTCATAACGGTACAACACTCGCGGACGGAAGTCTTCTGTTGCCGTTCGTTAAAGATTTACTCATTACAGCTGCAAGTTTAGGTGGAAACAATAATTTATCATTATATGATTTTAAATTGGATCAATGGGGTATAAAAAAGAATGCCGGAGAGTCCTTTTTCCAATATACTGATCGTATTTTAAATAGTTCAATTTGGGAAAATACAAAAGATATAAGTCAATGGGATTTAAGTACTGATGGAGCAAAGGAGTTAAATAATTGGGTAAAGACGCAATCGGATGTATATTACTTATCTTATAGTGGACATGCATCGCAAGCAGCACCAATAACAGGTTTACAGTTACCTCATATAACGATGAATAAAGTGTTAATGGGTAATGCATTTTTCTTAGGTTCCTATGCAAGATATGAAGAGAATCGAACATTAATAGATACTTCTTGGTGGCAAAATGACGGTGTAGTAAATACAAATTCTATGATTGCGCCTTCGTCTAATATTGCTGCAAATGATAATGAGTCTTTACAGGTTGGAAAATGGAATCATATCGAAACGAAAGCAAATTGGGACCATCTTGATATGGTAGGATTAAGCGTTTCAGACACGTTAGGTTTTTCTAATATTCAAGAGTTTTATAGAACAATTGCAGAAAAATTATCACGGTTACCGAAATAGATAATAATAAAGCGCTCTCGATGGAATTCGAGGGCGCTTTATATTATATTGAAAGAGGGATTTGGTAGAAAAATATGGGGGGATATTATGAAAATTCAAGTGGTATTATCAGGGTATGGGACAGTTGGTAAAGAATTTATTAAATTATTAAACGAAAAATATTTATATATAAATGAAACATATGGAATTGACTTAGTTGTTAGTGGAGTGATAGGAAGAAATATTGCAATACATAACGGGAAAGGTTTGCAGATTAATGATTTATTAACGTATGGTGAAGGTTCTGCTGCAATTGAAAAATATATCGAACATTATCCAGAGGAACGCGGAACGATTAATATAAATGGTACTGTATTGGTTGAATCAACTGCTACAAATCTTAAAAATGGAAATCCAGGGAAACAGTATATGAAACAAGCTATTGAAAATCAAATGGATATAGTAGCTATTTCAAAAGGTGCACTTGTTACAGCTTGGAGTGAACTGAATACAGCAGCACGTATTTCAGGCTCACGCATTCGATATAGCGGTGCAACTGCCGCTGCGTTACCGACATTAGACATTGGACAACTAAGTTTAGCAGGTTGCCATATTGAAAAAATAGAAGGAATATTGAACGGGACAACAAATTATATTCTTACAAAGATGCATGAAGAATATAAGACGTTTGAAGAAGCATTGCAAGAAGCACAAAATAAAGGAATTGCGGAGACTAACCCGTTATTAGATATAAGCGGGATGGATAGCGCTTGTAAATTATTACTTTTGACGAATAGTTTAATGGGAAACAATTATTCACTCAAAGATATAAAAATAAACGGAATAGAGCACGTTACAACGCAACAAATTCAAAATGCAAAGGAACAAAATAAATCAATTAAATTAATTGCATCAGCATATAAAGATGATAATGGAAAAGTAAACCTTAGTGTACAACCTTGTAATTTAGAGAAAGAACATCCGTTAGCAAATATAAATGGCACGGAAAAAGGAATTACGTTCTTTACAGATACAATGGGACAAGTCACTACAATTGGTGGAGCTTCTAATCCACGCGGAGCTGCAGCTGCTGCTTTAAAAGATGTAATCAATTTATATCGAAATGATTTATAGGCTTTATAACCGTACCGCTATTAATAAAAAATACATATGTAGTGGACCTTTTGAGAATGAAATAAATATGCAAAAATAATTGCAGGGGGTAAGAAATTGTTTAAAGATTTTAAAGTTGTAAAAGATCGTCCCGTTTATATTCAATTAAAGGATTATTTAAAAAAGATGATTATGAAAGGGCATTTGTTGGGGGACCAAAAAATCCCATCAACAAGGGAACTAAGTGAATTATTATCAGTGAGCAGAAATACAGTACTCTCTGCATATGCGGATTTAGAACAAGAAGGACTCATTTATGCAGTTAAAGGAAAAGGAAATTTCGTTGCGAAGGTGGATATAAGTAACACCTCGTCTGTTGAAATAGATTGGAAAAATAAACTTAATAAAGTTACCACATTAGCGGATGAATTAGACTTAATGAAGCATGGAGTTCGCTGGGAAAAAGGAATGATTGTTTTTAATAGTATAGCCCCGGACGAAAAGCTATTTGATGTTGAAAATTTCAAAAGAGCTTTTCTTACACGTATGTCCATTGAAGGGGATATCGTATTGAACTACGGATATGCAAAAGGTTATAGACCGTTAATGAATCATTTACTTCATTACATGGAAATGAAAGGTGTAGATATTTCGAACAAAGATATTCTAATTACAAATGGATTTACAGAAGGATTAGATATTGTGTTATCTTCTTTATCGAAGAAATCAGGGCGTGTTATTTGTGAGAACCCAACTCACCATGCTGCATTGAAGCTTTTTCGTTTACATGGACTTGAAGTTCATGGAATTAATATGAATGATGATGGTATTGATACGAATGAAGTAGAAAAAAGTTTGCGTGAAAAGGATTTTGATTTCGCGTATTTAATCCCTTCTTATCATAATCCAACTGGTATTGTTACGAGTTCGGAGAAAAGAACGGAATTGATGAGGTTATTTTCAAAATACAAGATCCCTATTATAGAGGATGGGTTTAATGAAGAATTACGTTATTCGGGTTCACATTTATCGCCATTATTAACTTTTGCAGGGGCTGGTAATAATGTGATTTATATTAGTAGCTTTTCAAAAGTACTTTTCCCTGGTTTACGTGTAGGTTGGATCATTGCAGATAAAGAACTGATACATTATTTAGAAAGTGTTAAAAGAGCCAGAACCATTCACACATCTACGTTAGATCAAGCTGTTCTGTTTCAATATTTACATGAAGGATATTTTGAAAAATATTTAAAAAAAGCAAGATCTGTTTATAAGAAAAAATATGAGTTAGCTGTTGGGGCGTGTAATCAGTACATTCCGTTTAAAAGAATGACTGGAGACGGTGGACTTCATTTGTTTATAGAGTTGGAAGAAAAAATTCAAGCCCGCACACTTTTACAAAAGTGTTATGAGAAAGGAGTTACGTTTTCTCCTGGAGATGTTTTTTACTCTGATGGAGGAGGAGCGAACACATTCCGATTAGGATTTTCACGTTTGAAAGAACAGGAAATTGTTAGCGGGATTCAAATAATTGGTGAAACTTTAAAAAATGAAACTTGGAGTTGAGAAAATGAGAATTGGCGTTATTATGGGAGGAGTATCCTCTGAAAAACAAGTATCAATTATGACTGGGAATGAAATGATTGCACATTTAGATAAGAGTAAATATGAAATCGTTCCAATTACGTTAAATGAAAAAATGGATTTAATTGAAAAAGCGAAAGACATTGATTTTGCATTGCTAGCATTACACGGAAAGTACGGAGAAGATGGTACAGTTCAAGGGACGCTAGAGAGTTTAGGTATTCCTTATAGCGGTAGCAATATGTTATCTAGCGGTATATGTATGGACAAAAATATTTCGAAAAAGATTTTGCGTTATGAAGGAGTAGAGACACCAGATTGGATTGAACTTACAAAAATGGAGGATCTAAAGCTTGAGGAGTTAGATAAATTAGGATTTCCGTTAGTGGTAAAACCAAACTCTGGCGGCTCAAGTGTTGGAGTTAAGATTGTCTATGATAAAAATGAATTAATCTCTATGCTAGAAACTGTATTCGAATGGGATTCTGAAGTAGTAATTGAGAAGTATATAAAAGGTGACGAGATTACATGTTCAATTTTTGATGGGCAACAGTTACCTATCATTTCGATTCGACATGCTGCTGTGTTCTTTGACTACAATGCAAAATATGATGATACTAGTACAGTTGAAGAAGTTATCGAACTTCCAGCTGAAATAAAGGAACGTGTAAATAAAGCGTCACTGGCTTGTTATAAAGCATTAAAATGTAGTGTTTATGCAAGGGTTGATATGATGGTGAAGGAAGGAATTCCATATGTAATGGAAGTTAATACATTACCAGGGATGACACAATCAAGTTTACTGCCAAAAAGTGCGGAAGCAGCGGGAATTAATTATAGCAAACTATTAGATATGATAATTGAAACTTCATTAAAAGTAAGGAAAGAAGAAGGTTTTTAAGGTAGTTATATAATTAATTCTTTTGACAGTTCCACGAATTATGCTATGATAATTACAATACGACAACTAAATATTTATCCACTAGGGGGGCCTTTTATAGGCTGAGATCAGATGAAATTTTGAGACTCTTAGTACCTGATCTGGTTAATGCCAGCGTAGGGAAGTGGGAAAGACGTTGCTATTTAACGAATAAATACTGTCAATTTCACTTTCTTTACGCCTGTAAAGAAAGTTTTTTTATTTTACAGCTTTAATAATTGTGGATAAATACGTATATTTTTTACATTATTTGGAGGGATTTAAATGACTTTTTCACAATCATTACGTAAAGAAGTAGATTCAATTTGGGAAGCAAGTTTTAACCATCCTTTTGTAAAAAAACTAGGCGAAGGAACATTAGATTTAGCTAGTTTTCGATATTATGTGCTTCAAGATTCTTATTATTTGAGTCATTTTGCTAGAGTACAAACGTTAGGTGCTGCAAAGGCTCTTGAATTAGAAACGACAGCTCGTATGGCACGCCATGCACAAAATACGTATGAAGCTGAGTTATCATTACATGAGAATTTCGCAAAGAAATTAGGGATTACAAAAGAAGAAAAAGATAATTTTATTCCTGCGCCAACTGCATACGCTTATACATCTCATATGTATCGCGCAGCTTATGAAGGGCATTTAGGAGATATTATTGCGGCTATTTTACCTTGTTATTGGTTATATTATGAAATCGGTGAACGATTAAAAGAATGTCAACCAGAAGAGCCAATTTATCAAGAATGGATTTCTGCATATGGATCTGATTGGTTCCGTACTCTAGTAGAAGAGCAAATCACACGATTAGATACGATCGCTGAAAAGGTAACAGAGGCAGACCGTAATCGTATGAGACAACATTTTATTTTTAGTAGTCAATATGAATATTCATTTTGGGAAATGGCATATACATTAGAAAAATGGCCGGTGAATGAAGAAGTTAAAGGTGTTATTTAATTAAGAGTATATAAAAGGTATCGCTATATAAAGAGGCGATACCCTTTATTATATTTAGTTTCTGTAATTTTTTTGTAAATCATAGATAAAAAATATAATAATTCATTATAATGATTTTATAATATGAAGTCCCATAAGGAGGTAGTTATATGTTAATAGTTACTTTATATTAATTTTATTTTAATAATGTTTTATTTAAATAACCAAATGTAATTTAGTTATTTCCTTTAATGTGCTTGGTTAAAATTTGATTCGTTAATGCTTAAAAAATTGGTATCTTTTCTAGTATTATTCATGATCAATATAAATTAAGAGAGGAAGTATTAATAATATGGAAAAATTACAGTTATTAGCATTTAAAAATATAGTAGAACCCCTCTATAATGAGAAAGTATCGTATATTTATTTTCCTATTGAATGGCTTGAGATTGTAGAGATACATTATAGAACATTTTTATTAACGAGCAAATTAAAACTTGTAAATGAAAGATTGTATGAAATGTTTTCTGATATATTATTCATTCAGCATAATCCATATATATTAAAGGAAGATACGCCCTGGATTGTAGCAAAAGAACCAATGAAACAAGAACAGTTAGACTATATTTTCCAAAGCTGGTATGAGGTTATTCATGATTGGAAACCTAATAAATTAATAGATCCACCACATTTAGAATGGCAGTATGATTTAATTAGTAATTTACCAGCATTACATGATAAAAAAACCTTTTCTAAATGGGTACCAGCTCTAATTACTCATATTTTTTGCGAACAGCCTTTACGTATGGAAAATAAAAATGAGGAAGAAATATATTTTTCACCACTGCGATCACAACATGTTTCTGAAGCGATGTCTGAGCCAATTAAAGATGAAGAAACACATGATTATTTCTCTTATGTATATCGGTTTGAATACGTAACTCGTGGAGGTGAGAATATTCCGCTATTAAAAGTATCTGTAGGGATTAGGAGGTTTTATCAACAATATAATCATAAAGATATCCCTATACTTTTAGGGCGAAAGCGGAGCCAAATACTGATTTCAACTCCTGAATTTGAATCAAATAATAAAAAGCAAAGATTTGTAAAGTTAAAAGTACAACAAGCTGTAAAAGGAATAAAGTGGATTAAACGTTTTAGAAATTTAAAAGATGATTATAGGATAGGGGGAGAAGTTAAATTAGAGAACATTCTCCAATGTCCGAAAGAGTATATTAGAGGAACAAAGGTAAGAGTGCTTCTTCCATATAACGAAAATATATATAAAGTTCAAGGAACAAAAATAAAATTTGGTATAAAAGTAAGAGAAAAAGAGGAACTTTTTAATGAATTCCAACGAATATGCCCATATTTCACATTACTTCCAGAATGTGAAAATGTATTAACTAATAATGAGAATGAGTTATTACCTTTATTTGCCCCAAAGGGATTAGACTCAATTACGTTAGAAGTATGGTCAGATGATATAGTAATAGAGATAGAACAAGCGTTATTAGATAGCAAAATAGTTTTAGCTCAAAACGGAGATTCCTCCTATGTATTAAATGCAGACAATCCGGTGTTGTTAAAAATAGTAAGATATAACATTAGGAAATTGTTACAAAATCCATATAGAATGCAATATAGTCATAAAAACAAAAAGAAACTAGTAGACGATGTCGTAAAAGCTGTACATGCTACGGCAGGTGAGCAAAATGAAATGAAATTAGCATTAATTGCAATAAAAAATTGTGATGGTCGCGAAAAAATTAATCCAAAGCAAATTATTCGGGAAGGATTCGCTCAAACGGAACGTATTTCAGCATTTATTAATTTATTTATCGGACAAAGTGTATCTAAAAAAGAAATTATTAATGCCATTCTTAGTTTGTTAGAACAAAAGGGGTTCTTAAAGTGTAGTTGGAATAAGATAAAATTACCGGGGATAATTGTAAATTTATCAATTGAGAAAATGTCTAAATATGATTTCTTACCTATTTTTTCAAAAATAAATGGGAGAGAAATATTATATAAATTATATGGTCAAGAAGAATGGGGCACAATTGATCATACTTTATTAAATATAGGTAATAATAAAGTGTTTTTACCACAACCATCAAAAAGGAATGATATAGGAGTCAGTTTTAAACAATTTATGTCAGAAACATTAGTTGAAATTTCACAAGATGCACATAAACAAAATAAAGAAGTTTATTTTATTGTAGATGCCAATATGAGGAAATATTGGATAGAGGAATTGCAAAATAAAAGCGTTAATATTGGGGTTTCACCTGAAATAATCTCAAATTTTAAAGAGGATATAAACATAATTAGAATTAATACTAACTCAGATGTACCGAACTATATTGTTAGAGACCAAGAACATGTTATGAATGCAACGAGATTATTTGTAGATCAAATGGGAATTTACTATAGCACGGCTGCATACGAATTAGATTGTAATGAGATAGTACAGCAGTACATACTCGAAGTTATCCCGCTTGGTGTAAAATCTGAAGAGAGAGAAGAAATCGCCAAAATGATACATTACATGTGCTGTAAATCAACCTTGCTCTCAGAACAAAATATTCATAATACGTATGTAATGCATATGGCTAAATTAATTAAAAATTATACTACCGATATTGATTCAAGGGAGTTTAAAGAATTCAATGACGAATTAGATGAAGATGTAATAATTTTAGAAAAAGAAGATTCATTGATATTAATATAAATAATAGTGTACAAATCCTGCTAGTAATAATGAGCGGGATTTGTCATTTTTTCATGTAAATAAGGCTATCCTTTGTCATGTATCTTTTCTTTTACGTATTTACTTTATTTACATACAGGATTAAGATGTTTTTTAGAAATACAAAAACTACATCATATGGAAAAGCGATTTTTATTAATTGAAAAGAAAATTTGAAAGGAATGGGGAATTGTGAAGAAATTAGATGTATTATTAATGCTACTGAGCGGCCTCTTTCCAATTGCAGGAATGTTAAAGCAAATCCCTCTTGAACAATCTTTATATATTGGAGGACTTTTATTTTTTACTAGTTTCGGTAGTTACTTTGCGAAAAAGATATATTCACGTATATGTAGCTGGATAGCGTATGCACCATTTATAACATTACTGTTAGTCATTTGGAATCAGGATATTTCAATAAGTTCAATAATAGCGAACGCGAAAATCGCCGCTTGCATTGCGTTAATTCCGTGTTTATTCCGGTTTCGTACATACGGGCTTACTTTTGGCTTATTCTCATTATGGGTCGCGTTACTATGGGATATAAAAGAAGTGCAGTCGTTAGTCATACTTGAGCGTATGATGAATTTAATGACAAGCCATTACTTATATATTCTCCTTTTAGTTGGAGGACTTATATTAGGTGGATTACTTGCGATGTTATTACACCGTAAAGAGAAGGATGATAATAAAGAAAATATAAATCTATTTCAACAAAAAAAGAAACGCAAAAAACTATCATTTAAGATTCCACTTCCAAGATTACCGAAATTTAAGATGAAATTATTTAAGTTTGGTGGAAAAGGTTCTAAACGTAAAACGCCAGAAGCAATGCATGAGCGTAATAACGAAGAACCAGTTGTAACATATGAAATGGCAGAGCAAATAGATCAATATAAAGAAAGTACTGTTCAAGGACAAACTAGGATGGAACGTCGAAAAAATAGGTATAATGCATAATAAATTCCACTAACCCCTTAATGATTTATCGTAAAATTGATAAATTACTAAGGGGTTTTTATGTAATTAAATATAGGTTGCGTATGAAGTATTCATAGCATATTTTAATGGTAAGGATTTAAATAAAATAATGGGAGGACAAAATGCTTATTATTACATATATTTCTGTTTGCATATTATTCTTAGTTAGTTTTTTACATGTTTATTGGGCTTTCGGAGGTAAGTGGGCGACAAATAGTGTCATTCCAACTAAAGCTGGAGAAAAGGCGTTTACACCAGGTGCAGGAATGACATTGTTCATTGCATTATTATTAAGTATGGCAGCAATGATTTTATTACAACAAGAAAATATTGTTCATTTCGCAGTTCCCAATGTTTTTGTTCAAATAGGATCCTGGATTTGTATGGTTGTTATTTCATAAGAGTAATTGGTGAGTTTCATTATTTTGGTATATTTAAACGAAAAAAAGATACGCAGTTTGCTAGAATGGATACTGTTTTATATGTACCACTTTGTGCATTTTTATCTTTATCCTTCTTATTAGCAATAATAACGTGAACATATAAAAGGTAATTGTATAGTGAATTTAAAAAATATAAATATACGGATGTCGGATAAGCGGTTTCTGTGTAATCAGAAACCGCTTATTTTGTATGATTGCATTTTATTGCAAAAGAGTGTGACACATTATAGCGTATGCACAGTTTTAGAAGTATTAGTCAATTAAATAATAACTTCATGTATATCTTGAGGTATGTATTTGTGAAGATAATTTCTTTTTCAATCATATAATACATTAGGAGGAGGGATTATCTTGACCGAAATAACAATTAGTTTATGCATGATTGTAAAAGATGAAGAGCAAGTTATCGCAAGGTGTCTAGATTCAGTAAAACACATAGTTGATGAAATAGTTATTGTAGATACTGGATCTACAGATAGAACTAAAGATATTGTTCGAAAGTATACAACTAACATTTATGATTATAAGTGGAATGATAATTTTGCGGCGGCCAGAAATTTTTCATTTTCTAAAGCGAAAAAAGATTATATTTTATGGTTGGATGCTGATGATGTTTTATTTGAAAAGGATCAGCAGAAATTTTTAAATTTAAAACAAGAAATGAATAATGATATTGACGCGGTATTAATGTTTTATCATTTGAATACTGGATTAAGTATGGAGCCAATGTATATTACAACACGTTATAGGCTTGTTAATCGCTCAAGAAATTTTCAATGGATTAACAAAGTGCACGAATTTATACAAGTTGAAGGAAATGTGTTGCACACGGATATAACTATTACTCATTGTAAAGAAAAGCCAAGAATTGATCAGAATTTTAAAATTCTCCAATCCATAATTGAGACAGAAGAAGTTACGCTTACAGATTGGTTCAATTATGCGAATGAATGTATGTTTCAGCAAAAGTATGATCAGGCAATTCAATTTTATAAAAAAGTATTAGATAGTAAAGAAAAATGGGGAGAAGGAAATGTTTATGTGTGCGGAAACTTAGCGTATTGTTATATGCAACTTCAAAAGTGGGATAAAGCATTAGAAACTTTTACAAGGGCTTTTCAATACGGGAATCCAAGAGGGGAAATTTGTGTTGGGATAGGGCATGTCATGATGGAACAAAAAAAATATAAAGAAGCAATTCGTTGGTATTTAGCAGCCACGAAAATTACATATCCTAACGAGGCGATACTTTATAACCCCGCAAGTTACAATTGGGTTCCATATTTCCATATAAGCTTGTGCTACAGCCATTTAGGAAACTATGAAAAGGCGTTACATTATAATGAATTAGCAGCAAATTATATACCTAATCATCCAGCGGTAATATATAACCAGCAATATTTTAATACTTTATTACAAAGTAAAGAGAAGGGTTAATTAAGCAAATAAAGTCAAGTTATTTTTATTAATGATTTCATTTTCTATAGTGATATACACAATATTAATTATGAGGATGGACTGCTTCTGGTTGGTAAGTAACTAAAGAAATTATTACAACTATGTAAGGTTAATGTAATGATAATTGATAGTAAATTAAGATGTTTGAGTGTATTGTTAATAGGATTTAAAAGTATTTTTTATCTATAAGAGGAAATAATATTTAATTAGGAAGTGTAATTAAATGATTGAAATTAAATCTATTATCCATTCGTACAAACTAAAGAGAAGAATAGCTAGGGATTTATACGGCAACAGAGATGAATTGACGCTGTTATTAAATGAATTTAATAATATAAAATGTACAGCTGCATCTGAAAAAAGAAAAATAGTATGCTATCTCGTTTACAATTAATTTATCAAAATATGAAATTAGATAAGCAGTACCCTCTTCCATTTGCTTTAAATAACAAGTTATTGGAGCGGTTAGAAAATGAATCTCTTCAAACTATTGAGGGTTGTGTATCATGTCTACATTTAATGTTGGATATAAATTATGAAAAAATAAAACATTATGGATCGAGCACAAGTAGGTCATTTGTTCCATTATCGCAATCTTCAATTTGTCTTGCTGATTGTGTTTGTTTAACAGGAGTTGTATTGGGGTTACTAGGAACAGTGACATTTGGAGGATTAATGTTATCTGTATGTTCTCTTACATAAAGAAAAAAGGACACCCACTTAAGGTGTTTTTTTTAGTTACTTAGGAGAGCTTTTGAGATAGGAGGGATATGGATTCAAATCTATAGTTACACATTTTTATTGTGTTGTGTAACTCAAAAAGGAAAGTATCAGCAACTGCTTATTTTGTATGACTATAAACATTGGCTATTTGGGAGCTGTAATAGAATGCTTAGAAGGGGGCAAAAAATGGTGTGTGAAATATTAATAAAAAAGGACAAGCAGTCGTACCTACTGTCCTTTAAAGGAGAAAAGTCTTTTGGTTAAGAACTACGAATAAACAGAAAATCTGCTTGTAATTAGTTTTATCCCAAATATACATGCCTATACAAAAAAGGGATAAGTTCAAAAATATTTATCCCAGGAAGGGAAATCCCAAACACCAAAATGGCTTGTATTGGTATACAGGTTCAAAAGTAGTATATGTCAAACGAAAAATCTCATACAAAAAGCAGACAATCAAAAGTATTGTCTGCCAGAAAGTCGGATGAATTAGCCAACTGTGAAAAATTGCTTTCCCACTTCAAGAAGAGTAAAGGCAACAAATTTGAAAGAAATGAATTGGGATTTAGTTATTGCTTCTATGAATGATGCATTTTTTTCATGTTTTTTGTCCCCAAAAAACAACTAATAATTGCGAGTAATGCATTTGAAGAAATGAAATTTACGGTCCAATAAATTCCTGTTCCAGCAATTATATCGATAATTATAAATCTTTTAATTGCCGAACTTTGTACTACATGAAAAATAAATTGATTGTTATCGTTACCCAATGTTATCACATCCCTTATCTAATATATGACAAGGCATGCTTGCTCTAGTCTTCATGATAAGATACGAAAAAGAGTAATTAACAGAAGCTTATAAAGTAGTTATAAATAAAAGATAACTATCGGAAGTTAAATTATTAACTTCAGTGAAAAAAATAACAATCATAATTTATCCTGCGTTATTGATGGGATATTATGTTTTACTTAAGGGCTTATGCGGAAAGTTTGATGAAAAATTCTTTCATTAAAAGTACGATTCCTAGCAGAAACAAGACTTCAATTGAGAACCAAAACATACTTTTGTGAGGTTTTTTAAACTCCATAATAATTGATGAGAATAAAAAAATTGCGATAAGTATGATGATTAAGAGTCGGATTATATCAACCATTAATAACACTCCTAATATTTAATCAGTACTATTATATAATCTTTTCCAAAAATATATAATTCTAGAAACATTCTATTGAAATTTTAATGAAAAGAAAAGGTGGTGTTTAGTAGCTTTTTTCTCAAAATCATTTCAAACGTGTAGTGGGAAGTGATAAAAGGGATAAATCCACGTTTTAATAAAAGGATGTAAGCGTATTTTTAGCGAATTATAGATAATTAAGAGAGGCGGTGACACTATGAAGTATGTAAAAGTCAGTATGAATGGTGGAAGTGAGCACAAATTCTCAATGACTTTAGAACGATTTGAAGAGTTTATTACTACAGAGAATGGATTATTAGAAAATAAATTAGTTTGTATTGAAAATGTAATGATTAACCCTACTAATATATCTTCTGTAGTTGAAAAAATTGGTGTACCTGCTAAATTTATGGAAGTTTAAAGGTAATTAGATAAAAAACATCCATGGGGATGTTTTTTGTTTATAAATAAAGCAATTGTACAATGAAAGTATGAGAAAATTTTATTAGTAATAATGTAGGCTATTAAGAATGAATGGATATAGAAAGGTCTTTTCTAGCGTGTTAGTTACTCCAATGTGTATGTATCTATTTGGCATCTAGACATTGTGCTTTCTAATGC
This sequence comes from Bacillus sp. FSL R12-0074, assembly GCF_038005725.1. Taxonomy (NCBI): domain Bacteria; kingdom Bacillati; phylum Bacillota; class Bacilli; order Caryophanales; family Bacillaceae; genus Bacillus; species Bacillus sp. FSL R12-0074. Next base: position 2,689,408 of record NZ_JBBOTR010000001.1, on the reverse strand, counting down.
ACAATGTAATAAGTATAAGCATATAGTATGTAGTAGGACAAGATCTTCGTGTCCTACTACATACTCAGAAAAAACCTTTAATCACATTAGGGCATCCAATAGCGGGGGGCTCTTATTTTTTTATGAAAATGTAGCTTCCAACGGCTTCGTTTCAATTATAGTTTTTTTAACCTTTGATTTTAAACTTATCTTTAACGTTAATAAATATTAAGATTAATATGATAGCAATAATTAAATTAGACAAATAGAAATTTTGGTGACACAGTAGTTCAAAGATGACATCGAATGTATACAATAAAGCGACAGCAGGTAATATACAAATAAATATAAATCTCCAATTTTTAAAATAATGTTTATAATTAGTAAGTACTTTCTCCATTAATATTGCTCCTGTATTTTTTTATTTTCTATATAATTATACATTTAAATAAAAAGATTTACAAAATGTTTAAAAATTATTTAGCAACTAATGTGATTTTGGGAGATAGATAAGGAGGAAGCAAAAAACATTATAGAGCTATAGATTGAGAGAAATATAGAGAAAGCTGTTGTTAAAAACTTAGACGGCTGCAGCAATCTGTGTAATAAACGATTTGATTTTAAAAAGACTTTTAAACATCTGGGCTAAAATGATACACTATAATCTACGTTATTTTAGAAATGAATAGAGGGATTTATATGATAGATAAAATTAAAAATGTTGTAGAGGATATGTATGAAGATGAAGCAAAACATTTACTTCAAAGTATTCTAATACAGTTAGATGTATTAGACGGGAATTATAGCGAAGATATGATAAAAAATTTAACGAGTATCCCTAAGCAATTGACAAGTCATACAACTCAGGAAAAGAATTTAGAAGAAAGCACACACATTCATATTGCCTTTGATGATTCAACTGCCGGATGTTTAAAATATATGTTGAAACAAGAAGGATTACACGAGGAGAGTGTTGTTTCATACTCTGAATTCTTTTCAATTGGTCCCATACATCAATTACATACGAATGAAGGTCAATTAGCAAGGGCACAGTGGTTATTAAATAACTTAACTTCTTATGATTGTTATTTTGAAGAAGAGTATTTACCAAGATTTAAGGAGACTTTAGAAGAGCTACATTCAATTCCGAATGAAACACCGATTACCGTTTGGAAGGCGGATAATGCCCATGAGCACGTAGGGCTTTGTTTTGCAATTGCGCAATTAAAAGATAAGAAAAATATTCGTGTTATGAATACTTCTGAAGCGAGTAGAGAAATATTAAAACAAGATTATGATATCCGTGGAACTGGAGAATTATCTCCTGAAAGTTTAGCTCTTTTCCAAAAAAGTTTTGTGGAATTTCCGTATTTAACTGAAGAGAAGCGAATGAAGTTTGCACATGAGTGGGATAGGTTATCGCAAAGCACGGAGTTTTTAAGAGTTTGGAAAGACGATGAAGTGCATTCTGTACAAGAAGATTATTTTGATCAATTCATTATTGAGTGTGCGAAAAATGTAGGAGCAGATAAAGAATTTCATAAAGCTCCGAGAGTAATAGGTGAAGCACTGGGACTTGCGGATCAATTGGTTGGGGATACGTTTTTGGAATATCGCTTGAAAGAATTAATTAAGCAAGAAGTATTTGAATATGAAGGTTCGTTAGATCAAATGCGTTTTTATAGTGTGAAGTTAATAAAATAAAAAATATATTTTGTTTATAAAAAAGCTCGTATTTTTAAAATACGAGCTTTTTTTAGATGAATTTAGGCTATACATAAGCTTCCTATGAATGGCGTATCACATATGAATGTTAAAAGAAACAAATGAAAAGAAGGTGATGGGTTATTATGTATAACCAACAAAACTATCCATATGATCAAGAGATGTATTATAATCCACAAAACTACGGTTATGAATCTACAAATGAAGTGAGAGATATTGAACAAGAAGACTATAGACCAGATGATGCGGAAGATGCTCCAACGTCACCACCACCGTCACAAGCTCCGTCTTTACCATCCACATTTGCTTCTCCAGCACAAGCAGGGAATATGAAATCATGGATGTGTAACTGTCTAGGAAGATGGGGCTATTTACGTTTGCATCGTCCTGGACCTTTCGGAAGAGACTTATGGTTTTTTCCGACAGAAGTAAGAAGAAGTGGGGTATCCGGCTACACTTGGCAAGCTGGTCGCCGCCGTAAAGTAAGTTATCGATATCAACAAATTAGCAATTTTATGTGCTTTGCATAATGGGAAGTGAGAGGATAGAATGATTTTACTCTCTCACTTTTTTATTTTTCAATATTAGAAGTAAGATTTTAATTGAAAATTTACAATTTTTCAGTTTTTATTGAAGTATAATTCAAATATTGGGTTGATTTTTAAAAATAATTGAGAGTGAGGGAATGTAATGTCAATTAAAAATAAGGTTGGCCGAAAAATAGAAGATGGCATTAATTTAGCTTCTGCTCAGTTTAAAGAAGATGCATATGAAATTTATAAAGAGTCACGAAAAATGCAACCTATATTATTTGTAAATGAAGTTGAAATCGGTAAAGAATGGCTCATTACAAGATATGAAGATGCTCTGCCACTTTTAAAAGATAATCGTTTAAAAAAAGATATGGCAAATGTGTTTTCTCAAGATACAAAGAACATGTATCTTTCTGTTGACAATAGTGATCATTTAACAACGCACATGTTAAATTCAGATCCACCTAATCACAGTCGTTTACGATCTTTAGTTCAAAAAGCTTTTACACCGAAGATGATTACACAATTAGACGGAAGAATTCAGAGAATAGCGGATGATTTAATAAGTGAGATAGAGCGAAAAGGTACATTAAATCTTGTGGATGATTATTCATTCCCATTACCAATCATTGTAATAAGTGATATGCTTGGCATTCCAAAAGAGGATCAAGCAAAATTTAGAATTTGGTCTCATGCTGTCATTGCATCGCCAGAAACACATGAAGAAATAGAAGAAACCGAAAAACAACTATCTGAGTTTATTACATATCTTCAATATATAGTTGATGTAAAACGAAAAGATCCAAAAGAAGATTTGGTTAGTGCGCTAATCCTTGCGGAAAATGAAGGGCATAAACTTAGTGCTCCAGAGCTATATTCAATGATAATGTTACTAATCGTAGCAGGACATGAGACAACAGTGAATTTAATTACGAATACGGTATTAGCACTTCTTGAAAATCCAAATCAATTACAGTTATTAAAAGATAATCCAAAATTAATTGATTCTGCAATTGAAGAAGGATTGCGTTATTATTCTCCAGTTGAGGTTACAACTGCAAGATGGGCAGCTGAGCCTTTTCAGATTCACGAACAAACAATCCAAAAAGGGGATATGATTGTCATTGCATTAGCTTCGGCAAACCGCGATGAAACAGTATTTGAAAACCCAGAAGTATTTGATATTACTCGGGAGAATAATCGTCATATTGCCTTTGGGCATGGTAGCCATTTCTGCTTAGGCGCTCCACTTGCTAGGTTAGAAGCAAAGATAGCTATTACTACGCTGTTAAAACGCATGCCTGAACTACAAATAAAAGGCAATCGTCAAGACATTAAATGGCAAGGTAATTATTTAATGCGTTCTTTAGAGGAATTACCATTAACATTCTAGAATATTTATTTTTAGACATGCATACATAGAAAATGATTTACATAGAGTATGTATGTGTTATTTAAATTCGAAACGGAAGGGTGAAAACATCCCAATGATCAACTAATTCTATTTGTAAGAGATCTTCGTTAAAAAACGAAATATTCTTCTGAATAGGATTAGTATGTGCATGTATAGAAAAGGGATGTGTTTCGCACTGCGAATATATAGTCTTTTCATATGATTTGTGCTGCCTCCTGTTCAGAACACGAAATAGGAGGCTTTTTTATGTCGACGACTGCAGAAACGAAACAAAATCATGGGGTATCACAAGTATTAAAAAATCGATTTGTGCAAGGGATTCTAGCATCAGCATTATTTTTACAAGTTGGAATTTGGGTTCGTAACTTTGCGATATTACTGTATGTAATGGAAATGACGAAAGGTGATGCTTTTGCTATTTCAATGATTTCGGTTGCTGAATTTGCTCCCATTTTTATTTTCTCATTCATTGGTGGAACTTTTGCTGATAGGTGGAAGCCAAAGAAGACAATGATATGGTGTGAGACGTTAAGTTCTATTTCTGTATTCGCTGTATTAATTACTCTTATGTTTGGAACGTGGAAAATCGTGTTTTTTGTGACGCTTATTTCTGCAATCCTTTCGCAGTTTTCTCAACCATCTGGTATGAAGTTGTTTAAACAGCATTTATCAACGGAACAAATTCAATTAGCGATGTCTATATATCAAACAATATTTGCGATTTTTATGGTGTTAGGACCGATTCTTGGAACATTTATTTTTCATAGTTTTGGAATTTATATTTCAATCATCATAACAGGTATCGCTTTTTTACTTGCAGCAGCTGTGTTGTTATTTCTTCCGAAAGATCTTGAGAATGATAATGAGAAGAAAGAAATTACGCTGTTACAGGAAATGCTGGATGGTATTAAATATGTAAAAAAGAAAAAAGCATTAACTTTGCTAGGGTTTTGTTTTATGGCAGCAGGACTAGGTATAGGTTTAATTCAGCCACTAGGCATATTTATTGTGACTGAGCAGTTAGGGTTATCAAAAGAGAGTTTACAATGGTTACTAACAGTAAATGGTGCGGGGATGATTGTTGGCGGAGCTCTAGCGATGGTATTTGCGAAAAACGTTGCTCCGCAAAAAATGTTAATTGTAGGTATGCTCGGTCAGGCAATTGGAATTGGTATTATAGGCTACTCTACAAATTTATGGGTGACACTTACAGCACAACTTTTTAGTGGTTTAGCCCTACCGTGTATTCAAATAGGGATAAATACACTTATTATACAAAATAGTGATACGGATTTTATTGGTAGAGTAAATGGCATTTTAAGTCCACTATTCACCGGTTCAATGGTAGTAACGATGAGTATAGCTGGTTCATTAAAGGAGATGTTCTCATTAGGTACGATGTATGAGGGGACGGCTCTACTATTTGTTATTGGATTATTGTTTATTTTACCTATATACAATTTAAAGCCAGTAATAGCAGTAGAAAGTGAAATGGATGGTAAAGGAAGTGCTGTGCAACATGAATCCTAATCCAAATATTAAATACCCTATTGAAGGAAATCAAAACGTTCATTTTATAAAAAATACAATAACGAAATCTAATATACTTGTTGGTGACTATTCTTATTATGATGCGAAAGATGGAGAAACATTTGAAGATCGAGTATTATATCATTATGAATTTATTGGAGATAGGCTTACCATTGGAAAGTTTTGTTGTATTGCAAATGGAGTTACCTTTATTATGAACGGAGCGAATCACCGGATGGATGGATTTTCGGCATATCCATTTAATATATTTGGAAATGGGTGGGAGAAGTATACACCTAGTTTGTCTGATTTACCTTACAAAGGTGATACAGTTATAGGAAATGACGTTTGGATTGGTATGGATACAACTATTATGCCCGGAATAAAAATAGGGGATGGTGCAATCATTGCAGCTAAATCTGTTGTGACTAGAGACGTCGCACCATATACAATTGTTGGCGGAAACCCTGCAAATAAAATAAAGGAACGATTTACAAATACAATAATAGAAGAATTATTGCAAATTCAATGGTGGCAATTTGATATTGAAAAAATAACTGAAAATATAGATGCTATTGTACAAGGAGATATTGAACCATTAAGAAAGTTAAAAAGGCAATAAAAAATGCATGACAAAGAGTATCATACCTCCGAATTTTGTTAATGATAATAGAACAAGGAGGTGTGATACTATGGCACAAGACGTTTTATGTGAAGTAAACAACTGTAAATTTTGGGCTAACGGCAATAAATGTAGTGCAGATGCAATTTATGTAGTAAGTCATAAAGGTAAACATGCATCTACAACTGAAGAAACAGATTGTAAAACTTTTGATCCAGAAGTATAAATTTTTGAAGGGTAGCCAAATCGTGGTTGCCCTTTTATTAATTATAGTATTGATAATAAATCTCATTTTCATTCATTGTTTTTAACTTTTCTTTTTATTTTTTCATATTTTCTTCATAAGTGATGCAATCCAGAGCAATTCATGTTCAATACGTGATTTACTAAATTCAATGACTTCTGTAATAAAAGATGAGCTAACATGTAAAGATTGAATAGCAGTAAGTTGTTTATGTAGTACGTCTTGGCGTATTGTTAAAATTTCTTTTCTAGCTTCGTAATCAAGTTTTTCAAATAGCGCGATACGCACAAGAAACTCAGCGTTATTTGTCGCAATCTTTTCGGGAAACTCTCTTAACATTTCAGAAAAAATTTCTTCTCCTGTTTCAGTTATGTCGTACATATTTCGGTTTGGCTTTCCGACTTGTTTATGTATTTTTTTCGTTATAGCGCCCATATTTTCGAAGCGCCGAAGAGCGGGATACAGTGTATTATGATTTAATTCGAAATTCTCACCTAACCGATTTTGAACATTTTTCTTTATTTCATATCCATGTTTTGGTCCAGTCGTTAATTCTGCTAGTAATAAAATGTCAACGTACATAAAAATCCCCCTTATATATTTCTCAAGTTCTCCAATGAAAAATCTCCTTTAACATATGTTAAAATAACATATGTTAAATTATACAACTTTGATCTACCGACCTATCACTTTTATTGTAAAAGAAAAGGGAGGAAAGAACTATGGCTTCGCCTGAAAATGTGATTTTAGTTCATGAAATTTCAAAGCTGAAAACAAAAGAAGAATTGTGGAATCCGTATGAGTGGTATGAATTTATGAGGGATAACCATCCGGTTCATTATGATGAGGAGCAGGATGTATGGAATGTTTTTTTATACGATGATGTAAATCGAGTTTTATCGGATTATCGCTTATTTTCCAGTAGAAGGGAACGAAGACAATTCGCAATCCCACCTTTAGAAACTAGAATAAATATAAATTCTACTGATCCACCAGAACATCGCAATGTACGTTCTATTGTTTCTAAAGCATTTACTCCAAGAAGTTTAGAACAATGGAAACCTCGAATACAGGCTATCGCAAATGAACTTGTACAACATATCAGAAAATATAGTGAGGTTAATATCGTTGAAGAGTTTGCTGTAGCTTTACCTGTTACCGTCATATCCGATTTATTAGGAGTACCAACAACGGATCGTAAAAAAATTAAAGAATGGTCTGATATTTTATTTATGCCGTATAGTAAAGAAAGATTTAATGATTTGGATGTAGAAAAAGGAATTGCGTTGAATGAATTTAAAACATACCTTCTTCCAATTGTCCAAGAGAAAAGATATCATTTAACCGACGATATTATTTCAGATTTAATACGAGCTGAATATGAAGGCGAAAGATTAACCGATGAAGAAATAGTTACTTTTTCTTTAGGTTTATTAGCGGCAGGTAATGAAACAACTACAAATTTAATTATTAACAGCTTTTATTGCTTTTTAGTAGATTCACCTGGAATATATGAAGAGTTAAGAAAAGAACCTACGTTAATTTCAAAAGCGATTGAGGAAGTTTTACGCTATCGCTTTCCCATTACATTAGCTAGGAGGATTACAGCGGACACAAATATATTTGGACCTTTTATGAAAAAGGATCAAATGATTGTTGCGTGGGTTAGTGCAGCAAATTCAGATGAGAAAAAGTTCTTACAAGCTTCTAAATTTAATTTACACAGAATAGGAAATGAAAAGCATTTAACCTTTGGTAAAGGTCCTCATTTTTGCTTAGGGGCGCCACTTGCACGTTTAGAAGCTGAGATTGCATTAACTACCTTTATAAATGCCTTTGAAAAAATAGAGTTATCTCCATCGTTCAATTTAGAAAAATGTATATTAGAAAATGAACAAACATTAAAATACTTACCTATTCTTTTGAAAACTAGGTAAAACGTTCAACAAGGTACAAAATTACTGTACCTTGTTTTTTTATTTCTCAATTGTAAATTTTTAGTGGTCTATTTAGTATGGAAGTGTGTGAAAGAAGAGTGGAGGAGGATGCTTATGTTAACGTGTAATGGAAGTAAAACGTTTCAAACATTTATTAAAGCTGTAACGGATTTAATTGATAGTAATTTATCAGAAGATCAAATTGTTTGTGCGATTGAAAAATTACTAGAAGAACTTTTAGAAAAAAAAACATGGCTTCCGCTAGAAAAACAGAAGGCGAATTCGGCTCAATATGCACGACACTTGTTATATGAAGATCCTTTAAAGCGATTTGAAGTATTAGCTCTTGTATGGAAAGATGGACAATCTACACCTTTACATGATCATGATGGTACATGGGGAGTAGAAGGCGTTTTTTCAGGAAGGATAATGGTGCAGAACTTTATACAAACTAAGCAGCTTGAAAATTCACTTGTTTATTTAACCCATACAGGAAATCTTTATTTGGGAGAAGGAGAAACAGATAAAGTCATTCCACCAGCTGATTGTCATATTCTTAAAATAGCTGAATGCGAAAGCGTTGTCACGATTCATATTTACGGAAAACGTTTAGAAAAGTTTAAAGTATATGTCCCAACTGAAGAAAAGAATGTGTATATGTGTGAGACAAAATATATTAGTTATAGTTCATAGTTTAAAATCAAAAGCTTTTCTTTAAAGAGAAAAGCTTTTGATTTTATTTTTAATTATTTCTTGACCTGAAACGCTTTTCATAAATTATAAATAAGAAGTACTTAACGAGCTCAATATGAAAACGATACCTTTTTGTTAAATAGATCTCGTGTATTTATAGAAAGTGGTGAAGAAATAATGAAATTAATAGCAATTGACTTAGATGGAACCCTTCTTTCCGGTAATAAAATGATAAGTAAAGAAAATGCAGAAGCAATTCGAAAATGTCAGGAAGCAGGCCATGTTGTAGCTATTTGTACAGGACGTTCTATCGTTGATATTGAACGATTATTGTTAGAAGTTAATTTAGAGTGTCCAATTATTGCGGAAAATGGTGCCCTTATTTATAAAGATAAGAAAATGATGAAGAGATATCCAATTCAAAATATGCAGGCACTTGAGATTGTGAACTATCTTGAAGAGAATGGCTTATATTATCAGCTTTATACTAATAAAGGTGTGTACGTACCGGATTATGGAGTAGAGAGTGTACGTAATGAAATCGAGTACGTGAAGAATTCGAATGAAAACTTCGACTTGAAAGAGTTAGAAACGATTGCTGCATTATATCTTGAGCATACAGCATTTCATAGTGCAGAAAGTTGTAAACCAATTGTAGAAACTGATATACATGTGCATAAGCTTTTACCATTTTCTTATGACATAGAAAAATTAAAAAAGTTAAAAGAAACGTTTCTGCATAATACTGATTTAGCAATTACATCTTCATATTGGCATAATTTAGAGATTAATCATCGAGATGCTCAAAAAGGAAATGGATTATATACTTTAGCAGAACACCTGAATATCCCAGTTGAAAATACTGTAGCGATAGGTGATGGGCTAAACGATGTTTCCATGATGGAGAAAGCAAGTATATCAATTGCAATGGGGAACGCAGTTGAAGAAATAAAAGTGATGTGTCAATACGAAACGTTAACAAATGAAGAACATGGTGTCGCACATGCTTTATATAAATATGTAATGTAATAAAAAAAGAAAAAAGAATCCAAATAGATTCTTTTTTCTTTTTATTAGGGGTAAGGTATTCTATGTGATTCATAGAAGCCTTATTACACCTCATTATATAGAATATATTGGAATAAATGTTTATATTTTTCATGAAAGTTGTGAAAAATTTGTGAACTATATGTTTATTGTATTTTTATACTGCTGCTAGCAGCGCGTAACACTCCCATATTATTTTCTGTTTTTAATTGAAAAATAGAATTTGTTCGAATAATTATTCTATAGCTATATACCTAGGAGCACTTTCTTCGTATAATGAAGAAGTATGAATTTTGAATTTGTATAAATTTTACATATAGAGGTGGAAAAGGAATGAATGCGCGGCTAATGGAACTTATTGATGTGAGTACAATAGAAACCATGGCAGAACAATTTTATAAATTAACCAACATATCACATCAACTTCTTGATGCTGAAAACGAATGTATATTTTCATTTGGAATTAATGAAATGAAAGTATGTAAACTTCCCAAAATCGAAATCCCCCTTTTCTTATACCATCAATATTTAGGATCTTTTGTTGTATGGTCCAAACGAAGCGAAATTTTCAATTGCCAAAAATATTTTGAAATGCTTTCTAACCTCATTATAGCTGGGGTAAAAAAAGCAGTTCAAAGTAAAAATAGATCGTTACTTTCTCGAAAAGAGGAAGAACTACATACAATCTTACAAAACATGCCTGTTATGGTTGATGCGCTTGACTATAATGGAGATTTTGTTTTGTGGAATCGAGAATGCGAGATTGTAACAGGTTATACTGCTGAAGAAATAATTGGGAATCCAAACGCTCTTCAATTACTGTATCCTGACCATAATTATCGCCATCAAATACAAAATAAATTTTTGACTCGTGGAAAAAATTTTAGAGATTGGGAAATGAGTTTAACATGTAAAAATGGTGAAATTAAAACGATAATGTGGTCCAATATATCTGAGCAGTTTCCTGTAACAGGATTTAGTTACTGGGCTGTTGGGGTAGATATTACACATTTAAAAGCGATAGAAGGGCAATTAAAACAACAAACGTCTGAATTAGAATTAATTTTTAAAGCTTTACCAGATTTATGTTTTTTAACAGAAGACGATGGGACAATTATAGATTATAAAGCAGGATCTCCTACAAAATTTTACGTACCCGCAGAAGCTTTTATGGGAAAAAAGTTTTACGAAATATTACCGTCTCCAGTAGCACAGCAATTTCAAGAAGCAATTCGCCAATTGAAAGAAGAAGGAAAGAATGTAATTGTAGAATATCCTCTAACAATTAATGGAAGCATCGATTTCTTTGAAGCTAGATGTTTACCATTATTACAAGATAAAATTATGATCATTGTCCGCGATATTACAGAGCGGAAAAAGGCAGAAGAATTGCTAAATAAATCAGATACACTTGCAGCAATTGGACAATTAGCAGCTGGTGTGGCTCACGAAGTGAGGAACCCACTAACGGTAATAAAAGGGTTTATTCAATTATTCCAAATCAACAAAGAAGATCAAGAAAGATATTTTGACCTTATGCTTTCTGAAATCGAGAGAATTGAAGTGATCCTTCAAGAGTTTTTATCGATTGCTAAAACAGATGAAATCCCAACTGAAAAGAAAAATATTTATCAAGTATTTAAAAATGTTGTTTCTTTAATGAACACAAAAGCAATTATGACGAATATTCAAGTTGAGTTATTTGCAGATTCCGACGAACTAACTATTGAATGCTCAGAAAATCAATTGAAACAAGTATTTATTAATATTTTGCAAAATTCAATTGAAGCAATGCTAGATGGCGGGAAAATTTCAATCCATATAAAAAAAATACATAAAAAAGGTGTCATTATTAGTGTAATAGATGAAGGAATAGGAATACCTGAAGAAAGAATTAAAAGATTAGGTGAACCTTTCTATAGTACGAAAGAAAAAGGTACCGGTATTGGATTGATGTTAAGTTATAAAATAATTGAAGGTCATCAAGGAACAATAAGTATAATGAGTGAGGTTGGCGTCGGGACAACTGTAACTATTTACTTGCCGAAAATTCAGAGTAAACAATCTCTATCAAATTGTGATGATAGATGTATTTCAATACGTTCTAATATTAACTCCTAAAATACTTAATACCCAATAACAAAGCTAAGCTTTTGTTATTGGGTATTTTTATATTTAATTTAGTAAACTTTACCTTTTCTTTATGTTTGTTTTAATTTCTATTAAGTTTTAAACGTTATATTAATATGCGTACAAAGTAATGTATGGAAATTGTACATTATTTTTAATATAGAAAGCTTAAAATTATTGAAAATGTTGTAAGGAGGAGATTATGACAAGGTGAAAAAGAAAGAGAAAAAGAGTGGTAGAGCAATACCGATGAGGTTAAATATTTTATTCTTTTGTGTATTTTTATTATTTTCTGCCATGATTATACAGTTAGGTAAAGTTCAAATTTTCGATGGAGAAACATATAAGAATGAAGTAGAAAAAAGAGAGAATGCAACGGTTAATCTTACAGTACCACGCGGCAAAATTTATGACCGTGAAGGTAATCCAGTTGTTGACAATAAGTCTTTACGTACGATTACATATACAAAGGTGAAAGGTGTAAAAGCGGAAGAAATGTTAAAAACCGCAAGACAACTTGCAGCAATAATTGAAATGCCGCAAGAAGATATTGATAAGTTAACCGAGACTGATAAGAAAGATTTTTGGATGCAATTAAATCCAAAACTTACTCAAAATTTAGTATCTAAAAAAGAAATAGATAAGTTTAGAGAAAAGGATATTAATGGAAAAGATCTAGACAAAAAAATAGAAGAGTTAAAAAGAAAGCGCATCACAGATAAAAATCTTCAAGAATTAACAGCCACAGATATAGAAGTGTTAGCTATTAAAAGTAAAATGACTTCAGGTTATCAAATGGCACCTCAAATTATTAAAAAAGATGTTAGTGAAAAGGAATATACTGTGATTAGTGAAAATTTAGCAAATCTCCCAGGTGTAGACGCATCAGTTGATTGGGAAAGGCTCTATGTAAATGATGGCTTATTCCGTTCAGTTCTTGGAAATGTTTCGAATGCTGATGAAGGATTACCACGTGAACGATTAGATTATTATTTAGTGCGTGAGTATAGCCGGAATGATCGTGTTGGGAAAAGTTACATCGAACAGCAATACGAAGATGTGCTTCATGGTAAGAAAAAAGAAGTAAGAAGTATTGCTGATAAACAAGGTAATACAATTAGAACGGAAACAGTTTCTGAAGGAAAAAGCGGCAAGAATTTAACTTTAACTATAGATATGGAATTACAGAAAAAAGTAGAAGAGAGCATAGAAAAAATATTAAAGGCCTATAAAGGTTCAGAATCGATGTTGGACCGTGCTTTCGTTGTAATGATAAATCCGAAAAATGGTCAAGTATTATCAATGGCAGGGAAAAAATTAGTAGAAAAAGGTGGGAAAACAGAAGTTGAAGATTATGCTTTAGGTACGATGACAAGTTCATATGAGCTTGGATCAACTGTTAAAGGTGCGACAATATTGACTGGTTTCGAAACGAAAGCTATAACACCAGGTACTTACTTTTATGATGCGCCTATGAAGTTTAAAGGAACTAAGGAGAAAAAGTCTTGGAAAGATTTCGGGAATATTGATGATCTAAGAGCTTTACAAGTTTCTTCTAACGTTTATATGTTTAATACAGCATTAAAAATTGCAGGTGTGGATTATGTTAGAAATAGTTCACTAGATATTAAACAAGAATACTTTGATAAAATGAGATATTATTTCAGGCAATTTGGTTTAGGTGTTCCAACGGGTATTGATTTACCTAATGAAACAGCTGGACAAATTGGGAGAAAAGATAATCAACCGGGTTTCTTATTAGACTTTTCTATTGGCCAGTATGATACGTATACACCACTTCAGCTTGCACAGTACATTGCTACTATTGCAAATGGTGGTTATCGTATGAAGCCACAAATTGTTCAAGAGATTAGAGAACAAACTGTGCAAAAAGATGAAATCGGTAAAGTGGGTCATTCATTAGAACCAGTTGTTTTAAATAGAGTAGATATGAAAGAAGATTACATAAATCAAGTAAAAGAAGGATTTAGGAGAGTATTTCAGGAAGGAGATGGAACGGGAGTAAGGGCGTTCCAAAAAGCACCATATAAACCAGCCGGTAAAACAGGGACAGCACAGACAGTATATGGTGGAGAAAGTGACATAGGTAGAAATGATAAAGGTGAACGTATAAAATGTTATAATTTAACATTAGCAGGATATGCGCCATATGACGATCCAGAAGTAGCATTTTCTGTTGTTGTGCCATGGGTTATAAATGATAAATCAGGTATTAACTCTGATATTGGAAAAGATGTTTTAGATGCTTATTTTGATTTAAAAAATAAGCGATTAACTGGCGAAGCACCAAAAATAGATGACTCTAAAGAAAATTAAAATATACGAAACGTCTCTAGCAATTATATGAACTAGAGACGTTTTTTACATACGAATAGATTAGAAATGAGGTATCTATGAAGCAATTGATTCTAAAAGATTGGAGAAAAATATGTAGCTATATTTTAATTATAATAGGAATTATTTTTATTAATAAGTTATTTTTATTTTGTATGGTAGAAGGAATTTCGATGCAACCTACTTTGAATGAGAATAATCGCATACTAGTTAATAAGGCTAGCATCTATTTTTCTTCTTTTCATCATGGTGATGTTGTAATAATAAAAAAAGAAGACTCGCCTACATACTACGTGAAACGAATTATTGGATTACCAGGGAATAACATACAATTAAGAGACGATGAGGTATATATTAACGGTAAAAAGCGTGATGAGTCGTATATACAGTTAGATATGTCACAAGTATCAAATCGTTTTTCAAACTGTAGAGAAATGAAAGTTCCTACGCATAAATTATTTGTGTTAGGTGATAATCGAAATCATAGTAAAGATAGTAGGAATACGCTTGGACTAATTGATGAGTCAAATATAATAGGTAAAGTGAAAATGGTATATTATCCATTTGATCAAATAAAATGGTTAAAATAATTCTATTAGATATGCACGTTTTATAAAATAAATCATATATTGATAGCATAGGACAAGCAGAAAAGCTTATCCTAACCTCACAGAACACTCCTTATCACAGTTAGGCATCTACATTTTATGTAGATGCCTTTTTCAATGTCTGATAATTATTTATCAACCTAAAGTAGTAAGTATATTGGGACTATTAAGGGAAGATTGCTTGTAATAATAACAGTACGATTAATAAGAAGATTGAATTGTAAGGAGTGAGAAATAAGTGATGAATATTTTAATAGTTAATTTCCCTGCAGAGGGACATGTAAATCCTACATTAAGTTTAGTAAAGGCCTTTACTGAAAGAGGTGATAACGTACACTATATTACAACGGAAAGCTTTAAGGAAAGGCTTGAAGTTTTGGGAGCCATTGTACATACTCATCCGGATTTATTAAAGGAGATTTCTATTGATAATGAAACTTCATATGGATTAAAATCTTTCTTTCATGTACATGTTCAAACTTCTTTATACATATTAGAAATTACGAAACGATTATGTAAAAGCATTAATTTTGATTTCATAGTTTATGATATATTTGGTGCTGGAGAGTTAGTAAAGGAATATTTACAAGTTCCAGGCATAGTTTCCTCTCCTATATTTTTAATTCCACCAGTATTATTGGAAACCTTGCCTTTTCATCCAAATGCAGAAATACAATTCCAACCCGATGAACTCTCTGAAAAGTTACTGTATCAAATGGAACATGAATTTGGAGTAAAGCCCAAAAATAATCTTCAATTTATGCATAATAAGGGAGATATTAGTCTCGTGTATACAAGTCGTTATTTTCAACCTAATAGCGATTCGTTCGGAGAAAACAATGTTTTTATTGGGCCGAGTATTATAAAGCGCAAAACAAATGTAAAGTTTCCACTTGAATTGCTTTCAAAAAAGAAAGTTATTTATATTTCAATGGGAACACTTCTTGAAGGGCTCGAACCATTTTTTAATACTTGTATTGACGCTTTTTCAAATTTCGAAGGGATTGTAGTAATGGCGATTGGTGATAGAAATGATATTTCAAAAATTAAGCAAGCGCCAGACAACTTTATTATAACCCCTTACGTACCTCAATCAGAAATATTAAGTGAAGCAGATGTTTTTATTACACATGGTGGAATGAATAGTGTGCACGATGCAATCCATTATAATGTCCCATTTGTGATAATACCGCATGATAAAGATCAACCTATGATAGCGCAAAGATTAACTGAGCTGGAGGCAGCATATAGATTATTGAAAGAGCATGTTAATGTGCAAACTTTAAAAAAGGCGGTAACAGACGTTCTTTCAAATGAAAAGTATAAACATGGCATTCGAAAACTGAATGAAAGTTTTTTAGAGTGTGGTGGTTCCAAAAGAGCCATTGCAGTTATTGATGCTCTTTTAAATAAATAGTTCAGATAATATAAAAGCATAGAGGCTCTACCTGTATGCTTTTATATTATTATCCAGCAAATTGTACAGCAGTATTCGCATGTAAATAAGCAGTATCAAAAACAGGAACAGATAGATCATTTTGGGAAATGAGCAAAGGAATTTCCGTACAGCCAAGTAAAATTCCTTCAGCCCCATTATTAATTAATGAATTGGTAATTTGTATTAGTTTTTCTTTTGATGTTTCTGAAATAATTCCTCTACTTAATTCATTTAATATGACGTGATGGATAAAAGTTCTTTCCTCGTCATTTGGGATGATTGTCTCAATGTTATATTTTGCTAGTCGTGATGTATAAAAATCTTGTTCCATCGTTTGTTTCGTTCCTAATAATCCGATCCGTTTTATATTCTGTTCTACCATTTCTTTAGCACTTACATCACCGATATGAAGAAGTGGGATTGATATTGCTTGTTCTACTTCCTCAGCAAATAGATGTACAGTATTAGAACACATTAGTAAACATTCAGCTCCAGAGTGTTCTACTTTTTTTGCTACTGCGACTAATTCATTTTTCACTTCTTCATATTGATGATTTTGTAATAATGTAGTTACTTCACCAAAGTCCATACTATATAAAACAAGCTTCGCATTTTGATCATATTTAGAGAGAGTCAGTGTATTAATGTGTTTATAGTACAACGATGTTGATTCCCAACTTAGTCCGCCAATTAAGCCAATTACTTTCATCATGCATTCCTCCCGTAACAATTTTGAATTTATTATTTCATAATTCCGATAAGAATACAATGATTTAAGCAAACTATTTATCGAAAAATAAAAATAGTAAGAAAAGTATTGAAATTATTTATTGTTAGTGCCATAATACAGATTACAAATACATACTTATCCAGAGAGGTAGAGGGAACGGCCCTTTGAAGCCTCAGCAACCCCTATGTAATTACATAGGAAGGTGCTAATTCCGCAGAGGACACTATGTGTCTTTTGAAAGATAAGGGGATTCTTGTACGTGAAAGAAAATGACCTCTTATTAAAGAGGTCATTTTTTGTTGTATAGAAAGGAAGTGTCGATGCATAATTCATTTTCAAAATAAATATAGAGTATTAAAAGTTGAATAATACGAGAGGGGAATTGTAATGAACAAATTAACGACAAAGCTAGTAGTAGCTATTGGAATTGGAGCAGCGCTATACGGGGTATTAGGGCTTTGGGGATTTTCTATCGCACCGAATACATTTATTAAACCCGCATTGGCTATTTTAACAGTTTTTGGAGCGTTATTTGGCCCGGTAGCAGGGCTTTTAATAGGACTCATCGGTCATACCGTTACAGATACGATCGCTGGTTGGGGTATTTGGTGGGGATGGGTTATTAGTTCAGGTATTATTGGTTTTGCAATGGGACTCATACAAAAAAGATTTGGTTTTAGTGTAAAACATGGAACGTATAATAACCGTGATATTTCTTATTTTGCAATTGCAGGGTTAATTGGTATTGTCATAGCTATTATATTTGCTGGAGCATTCGATATTATTGTGATGGGAGAACCGTTTGACAAAATAGTTATACAAGTACTAGGCGCAACAATTGCAGACGTTATCGTATTTTTAGTTCTTGGCTTACCAATCACGATCGGCTTAGCGAAATCAAATAAGAAACATACACATTTAAAAATTGAAAAGTAGGGATGAATACATGCAACCAATTATTTCTTTTGAACAATTTACCTTTCAATATAGGCATGCTACGCAGCCTACTTTGAAAAATATTACATTTCAAATATATCCTGGGGAAAAGGTACTTATCGCTGGACGAAGTGGTTCAGGTAAGTCAACATTAGCTCATTGTATAAATGGGCTAATCCCATTTTCTTACGAAGGGATAAGTACCGGTAACATTTTAATAGCTGGAAAGGATCCGAGAAAAGGTAGTGTTTTTGAACAGAGTAAACACGTAGGGACAATATTACAAGATCAAGATGCACAATTTATAGGCCTTACTGTCGAAGAGGATGTAGCATTTGCATTAGAAAACGATTGTGTAAATCAAATAGAAATGAGAAAGATTGTTACGGATTCTTTAAAAAAGGTAAGCATGCAGGACTTTCATACACAAAGTCCACATGAGTTATCAGGAGGTCAAAAACAGACAGTCTCTCTTGCAGGTCTGCTAACGACAAATGCAGATATATTATTATTTGATGAACCGTTAGCTAATTTGGATCCTGCATGTAGTTTGAATACAATAGAACTCATTAAAAATATACATGAGAAATATAATAAAACAATTGTAATTATTGAACATCGAATAGAAGAAATTTTAAACCTTGATTTAGATAAAATTATTTTAATAGATGAGGGAGAAGTTATTGCCGTTGGTTCACCGGATAGTATTTTAAATTCTAATATATTACCAAATATCGGACTAAGAGAACCTATTTATATAGAGGCGCTAAAGAAATTAAATTTTGATAGTAATAATGTTAAGGTATTTCCAATTGAAAATCTTCGTAATGAAGACGTTCATAGCCTATTAAAGAACTGGATGCAGAAGCAAGATTCATCAAAAAACAAAGATATTAAAAAAGCTTTATGCAAGATAGAAAATTTATCATTTACGTACAATAACAAACATACAGCCTTAGAAGATATCAACCTTTCAATAGGAGAGGGAGAAATAATAGCCTTATTGGGTCATAATGGAGCAGGGAAATCGACATTAGCTCATACTCTTATAGGAATAAATAAAACAAAGAATGGGAGAATAACATTCGATGGAGAAAATATAAATTGTTGGTCTATTCGTAAACGCGGGGAAGTTATTTCTTACGTTATGCAAAACCCAAATCAGATGATTACACAGCCTACTGTTTTAGAAGAGGTTTCGTATTCATTACAATTAAAAAAGGTTTCTAAAGATGAGATTGAGATAAGAGTCGAAAAAGCTTTAAGAATTTGTGGATTATATCCATTTCGTAACTGGCCAATTCAGGCATTAAGCTATGGACAAAAAAAGAGGCTTACTATTGCATCTGTACTTATAACAAACCCAAAACTTATTGTATTAGATGAGCCGACAGCTGGACAAGATTATTACCATTACAAACAGTTTATGTCGTTTATTAGAAAACTGGCCGAAAGGGGCATATCCTTTATTATTATCACACACGATATGAATCTTGCTTTAGAATATGCAGATCGAGCGGTAGTTCTGCATGAAGGGAAAATTATTGCGGACAATACTGTATCTGCTGTTTTAGGGGATCAAGGAACGTTACAAAGAGCTAATCTACGGGAGATTTCATTAATAAAACTAGCTAAATTAAGCGGAATTCCAACTCCAGAAACATTTGTGAAACTTTATATTGAAGCTAATAGGAGGGAGGAATATGCATAATACGTATTTTTATCGTATGGAGGGTGCAATTAAATTATCTTTATTTATATTTTGTATGACACTTACTTTTTTATTTTTTGATTTTCGTATATTGCTAATTTTATTTATTGTTGGATGTATCGGCCTCTTAATTGCAAAAATTCAATTGCGTAAAATTATAGTTATTTTCAGCGTTATATTTACATTTAGTTTATTAAATTCCGTTATGATTCTTTTCATTACGCCCACCCATGGATCGGAATTAACGGGATCGTATACCTCTTTTTTTTATATAGGTTATGCAACAATTACATATGAAACTTTATTTTATGCAGCTACACTTTCATTGAAATATTTTACGTTATTACCATTTACACTTCTTTTTATTTATACAACTCATCCAAGTGAATTTGTGAGCAGCTTAAATAAATTTGCTGTTCCTTATAAAATTACATATGCAATAAATATTGCACTGCGTTATATACCAAGCATTCAATCTGAATATATAATCATTAGACACGCACAGGAAGCAAGAGGCGTACCTTTTGAAAAAGGAGAAGCGAGCTTGTGGATTCGTATGAAAAACCGTATTTTAATTTTTTGGCCACTTATTATTCATTCATTAGAAAGGATTGATACTGTTTCAAATGCAATGGATTTAAGAGGTTTTGGAAAAAAGGATAAACGAACGTGGTACTATGCAAAGGACGCACAAAAGGAGGATTACATCACACTTTTTATTGGTATTATCATTTTGATTATTGCAGTTTACTTAAAGCTGAATGTATTCCAAAGTTTCTGGTACCCATTTTAAAGCACTCTCAATAGAGTGCTTTTACTAATTTTTATGAAGACATGCTCAAAAAAAGGAGATACACATACTGTATAATACGAACCAGTTAAAATGATCAACTACCTATTAGTTTTCAAACCAAAAGGAGGAGAAAATATGAGTTTCGGTGGTTCTTGTGGTTTTGGTGGAGGTTTCGCTTTATTAGTTGTGTTATTTATTTTATTAATTATTGTTGGATGTAGCTGTTGGAGCTAAGGGTACTAATTTCTAATTAGTCTCTTCTAAATGTAAACTAAAAAAACATAGCAGATACTTTTTGTATCGAAATAAAAAAGGAGCATAATGGCTCCTTTTTTATTTATTATGCAACGTGCTCTCATTATTATATTTGGGGAATGTAATAGTTAAAGTAGTTCCTTTATTAACGATACTTCGGATTTTCAAACTGCCTCGCATCGTTTCAATAATTTTAACAGCAACCATCGTTCCTAAACCCGTACCTTTCGTTTTTGTACTAAAATATGGTTCGCCAAATCGATTAATTTGCTCTTGCGACATTCCAACTCCACTATCTTGAATCCTTATTATGACCTTATTATTGCTAACAGTTGCAGAAATAATTAGATTACCGCCACATGGCATTGCTTCTATACTGTTTTTTATTAAATTTAAAAAACATTGATGGAAGTGCTGTGTATTACCAATAATTGTTCCCTCTGAGAACTCTTTTGTAATATTAATAGTATTCATGTTACAAAAAGGCAACATCATATTAATAACTCGATTTAACTCGTGCTCCACTGAAATATGATCTAGTTTTTCTGAAGCCGGTTTGGCAAAAGTTAAATAATCATCAATAATTGCTTGTGCACGATTTAACTCTTCAAGAATATGTTCAATATACTCATCTTTGGATTGTTGAGTTATATTGGGTGTTTTTAAAAGTTGTGTAAATCCTTTTACAACAGTCAATGGATTCCTTACTTCATGTGAAATACTTGCAGCGAGTTGGCTGACAATCTCCATTTTTTCAACTTTTATTAATTTTGATCGCATAAATATTGCATCTTTTAAAACCTCATTAAAATAGACCATAAATAATATTAAAATAGTTGGTAATAGAATGAAATAAATAATGTACAAATTATTCACTTCAAAATCTGATAGAGTTAAAACAATTACTGTTGTAAATATTGCAAGGAAAAAAGTTAAAAACATAGATGAAGTTACTTTTATTTTCCTATTGTATGTGTTAAATTTTGAGGATGCGAATGCTGTAATTATTAACATCGTTCCATAAACAATGATTGTTAACAGGCTAAAACCATAAAACATAAAACGTATTATTAATAAAATCATGAGTAATGCAATACCGACTGGAAATCCACCATAAAGTGTACCAATTAAAAAGGGGATTTGTCTTAAATCGTGAATATAATTTTCATCCATATAGATGGGATACCGCATACATAAAATTAGTGGGATACTCGTACAAAGAATGATAAGTAGTTTCTTATATTTCTTCCCGAAGTACCCACTATCATAAATAAAATAAAAAACA
This sequence comes from Bacillus sp. FSL R12-0074, assembly GCF_038005725.1. Classification (NCBI taxonomy): domain Bacteria; kingdom Bacillati; phylum Bacillota; class Bacilli; order Caryophanales; family Bacillaceae; genus Bacillus; species Bacillus sp. FSL R12-0074. The sequence continues at coordinate 2,667,443 of NZ_JBBOTR010000001.1, read as the reverse complement.
AATATACTGCTTAAAATATAAAGAAGATTATTTAAAACATTTTGATTAATGTAAACAAAGTTCATAATACATGCCCCGTTATCCTGAATTTCAATCCCATATGTATTATACATTATAAAAGTACAAGTTTTACATGTACTTTTACAATGTATTTAGTTTTTATAGATTTTCAGTGTTATAGGCTTTTAACCATGCATTATTAAACTCTTCCATTGACGCATAGCGCTCACTACGATTTTCATTTACAGCACGGTATGCTACTTCATATAAGCCTTCACTAGCTTCCCATTTCATAAAGGAACGATCTTGCCCGCCACCTAGTAGTGCAAAAGCTATAGCCCCCATATTAAATACGTTTGTTTGTCCGTCTATTATAGAGTTAAGTTGAAACTCTTCAGGTGACATAAAACGAGATGACCCCCACATTCGTCCCATCTTATTTACATACGGTTTGTTACTGTATAAATCAATATCACAAATTTTTGTTTCATTAGTTTTAAAGTTGTACAAAATACTACCGTCATAAAAATCAATAGCTACATAGTTTTTGTGTTCAACGTAAGTATGGAAATTAAAAATAGAATTTAATGAAACTAGCCTATTTTTAACGGATAATTTTTTATATTTATAAAATGGTGAGTTAGGATCATTATATTTTGCTGGGGGTGGGAAACTCCAGTGCGGGTGGAGACATTCACCGTCAAACCAATCAAAAATTAAAACATATCCATGTTGTACAGGGTAGTGATCAATTAAACTTATAAGAGAAACGTGTGTTAATTCATTGTATATAGTAACTGAGCTTTTTAGTCTTTGTATAGCTTCATTTGTAGAAGCATTATATGCGAGTGTTTGTGCCCCTGCATATTTTATAAAGTTCTTTTTCCCATTCTTTTCAACACCAAAACTTATATTACCGGAATCTTGTTGGTCAAAAACCGCAAATACTGTACCTAGTTTTGTAAGCCAATCAAAATTATGATGTTTTTTTAGTTGGAATGTTATAGTATCTAACTGAATTTTAACTGGAATATCTTTCATAATTCACCTCGAATTTAATATAATTAAGTTGTCCATTACAGTATTCGACATATTTTGTGAAATCCCTATATTTATAAACTTAAATTTTATAAATATAATAATATATAGTTATAAGGAGGAAAGCAAATGGATGGAAAAATCATAATTAAACCGTACCAACAATATTGGCATACAGAGTTTTTAAATGAAAAAAATAAACTTGTGCCGTTACTCCATGAAGAAATTATTGCTATTGAACATATAGGAAGCACAGCCGTAGAAGGGTTAGGGGCTAAACCTCTTATTGATATGATGATCGGCGTAACAAATTTACAAATTACCGGAAATTGGAGGGAAGCCCTAGAAGAAATTGGCTATGAATATGTTCCTAAAAAAACACCTAATTGGCGTTTTTTTAGAAAAGGTAAATGGAGAGCTGGTACCCACCATTTACATGTTTATATTTATAATAGCGAGGAATGGAGGAACAACCTTTTATTTCGAGACTTTCTAATAAATCATGAGTGGGCACGTGAAGAATATAGAGTATTAAAAGAGATGCTTGCTGCTACATATCCTTTTGATCGTGTTTCATATACAAATGCAAAAGCACCGTTTATTTGCAACATATTAGAATTGGCCAAAAAGGAGATAAATAAAATATAAGTAGTTTGCAGATTCTCATTTTATTTTAATCTTTCTCCCATGTTATTCTCTCTTTTACTTGATACACTGCTGATTATAGAGCTTTTGAGTCAAAAGGAGATTATATAAAATGGAGAAAATACTTAGAAATAAATATTTCCATATATATGTTAAAATAATCGGTATTACTATTATTGTTTGTAGTGTAGAATTGCTATTTATTAATGTTTTGTACGGGAATGTATTAAATGTACAATGGCTAAATAAGAAATTAGGTTCTTTAGGTGAATACGGGGTAATTATAGCTGCATCATTATGGTTCTTACGTCATATATGGTTATTTTTAAAGAAGAAACATATTCACAGATTTAAAATAATTAAAGAGCTATATCTTTTTATAAAACATTTTCACGTATTAATTGGATACGCTGTAATAGCTGTTGCGACTACTCACGGTGTTTACTTTTTAATAAAAGGAAGTCGGCATATTATGCTAGTATACAGTGGTATATTTTCTCTTTTAACCTTAATAGCATTAGGGATTGCGGGATTTGTTTTACAACAAACTAATAAGAAAACGAAATTGATAATGTATCGAAAAACACATCAAATCGTTGCAATTATATTCGGAATAGAATTACTTATTCATTTAATCGTATAGGAGGAAGTATTGTTGCAACATATACTAATTATTGAGGATGAGGAAAGCTTAGCAGATTTTTTAGAATTAGAATTAAAGTATGAAGGATATATAGTAGATATACAACTTGATGGAAGAAAGGGATTAGAAGCAGCACTTGAAAAGAATTACGATCTCATATTACTTGATTTAATGTTACCAGGATTAAACGGACTGGAAGTATGTCGTCGACTAAGAGCAACTAAAAGTACACCTATTATTATGTTGACTGCTCGTGATAGTATTATGGACCGTGTGACAGGGTTAGATAGTGGAGCTGATGATTATCTTCCAAAACCGTTTGCAATTGAAGAACTTTTAGCACGTATGAGAGTGATTTTTAGGAGAGAAGAAAATACAGAGCAAAAGCACGCATCATTTCTTTCGTTTAAAGATCTACAGCTTCAGATTGAATCTCGAACTATAACTAAAGGAAATGAAGAAATTGAACTTACAAATAAAGAATTCGAGCTACTGCTTATGTTTATGAAAAATATTAATCGAGTTCTTACCCGTGATATTTTACTGGACCAAGTATGGGGATATGATGCAATGGTTGAGACAAATATAGTCGATGTGTATGTTCGTTATTTACGTAATAAGTTACATAGTGTGGATAAGGAGGAGTATATCCAAACAGTTCGCGGTGCTGGATATATAATGAAATGATAAAAAACATTGTGCACCGAATTCGAAATTTACCTATAAAGTGGAAATTAACACTTTGGTCCACTACACTAGTATTCATTTTGTTTATTTTGTATAGCACGTTACAATTCATTGTAATTAATAAGTGGACTATAGATTATGAACAGAAACAAATAAACAGACAATTGACAGAAATAACGGCATATTTTCAAGATAAAAACGAAACGCTCTCGAGCAAAACATTTGAAAATAGTAAAGAATTTCTAAATAATTTGATTGATAAACATCAAATGATTCGTATTATCGGAAATGATGGAAAGCCCATTGTTACTGTTTCTCGAGATTTTAATGAAGCTTGGATAAAACCAAAACAGGTTACCCAAGATGAATCCTTAATAAAAAGACATATAGAAGATCGAATATTAGTTGAGCGCATACCAATTCAAACAAAAAAATTCACGGGAACTATTGAACTTACGAAAAACTTAGAGACATTTGATCATTTATTAAAAATTATCTTAGTGGTAATGGTCTTTGCAGGGATATGTGGATTAGTGTTTAGTTTTTTAGGCGGAATACTTATAACGAAAAAGCTTTTATCAAGTGTTCAAAACATAACGGATACGATGAAGCGTATTAAGAAAAACGGACTAAATGAAAGAGTTCCAGTACGAGAAAATAATGATGAACTCGCAAAATTATCGATTCTTTTTAATGAAATGATGGATGAAGTGGAAACTTCTTTTACACAGCAAAAACAGTTTGTAGAAGACGCATCGCATGAATTAAGAACACCATTAACAATTATTCAAGGGCACTTATCAATGCTGAATCGATGGGGGAAAAATGATCCAGCTATATTGGATAAATCTCTTCAATCCAGTTTAAAAGAAGTAGATCGATTAAATAAATTAGTTTCAGAATTGCTAGAGCTATCAAGGGCTGAATCAGAACTGATACATCCAATAGCAGCTGAACGAGTCCATGTTAATAGCGTATTAAAACAAGTTACACAAAACTTTGCAGTACTGCAAACTGACTTTCAATTTGATATGAAATTGGATGCAGATGAAGCGTATGTTTCAATACCATCATCTTACTTAGAACAAATAATTATTATTGTAATGGATAATGCAGTGAAATATACAAAAGGAGCTAATAAGTATATTTGCATTGAATCAAGTATGCGGTCAGGAAAAATTAAAATCCGCATAATAGATCATGGAACAGGAATACCTGAAGCTGATTTGCCATTTGTTCTTAACCGTTTTTATAGAGTTGATAAAGCGAGAAGCCGAAAACAAGGTGGAAATGGGCTAGGTTTATCAATTGCAAAAAGGCTTGTAGAAAAATATAACGGAGCTATTCAATTAGAGAGTAAAGAAAACGAAGGAACAATTGTTACAATTACATTTCCGGATACTACACATGAATAGTTAAAGGTAAAAAATTCTTTTTGAAAATACTCTGTAAAAGGAGGAATACATTTTGTATTTCCTCCTTTTTTGTTGCTTAGTAATCAAATTATTTTATTTATTTCGACATTTAAAGTAAATTGAAAGGATTAAGGGGGAATAATTAATGAAAGCTATTGTACATCAACATAAAAAAGGATTAGAAGGTTTAGAATATAAATTATCACCTGAGATAACTCCTAACATTGGAGAGGTTAAAGTGAAATTAAAAGCAGCAGGTTTAAATCATCGTGATTTATTTATAATGAATAATAGAAAAGAAATGGAACTACCATTAGTTTTAGGGTCAGATGGTGCAGGTATTGTTATAGAACTAGGAGAAGGAGTTTCAAATATTTCACTACATACCGAGGTTATTATTAACCCTAGTATTGGATGGAATAATACTCATGAAATACCAGAGTTACCTGAAGTACTAGGTGGACCAGCAGATGGAACATTTGCTGAATATGTTATTGTACCAGCAGAAAATGTAGTGGAAAAGCCATCATATCTTACGTGGGAAGAATCTGGCGTTTTATCTTTATCGGCATTAACTGCATATAGAGCGCTTTTTACAAAAGGTAGATTAAAACCTGAAGAACATGTCCTAATTCCGGGAATCGGCGGTGGTGTAGCTACTTATGCTATGTTATTTGCTAAAGCAATTGGAGCAAAGGTGAGTGTTACTTCAAGGATAGAGGACAAAAGAAAGGCTGCTGAAAAATATGGGGCAGACTTTTCTTTTAATAGTTCTGGTAATTGGGACGAGTGCCTACATGGAGAAAAAGTGGATTTAATTATAGATAGTATAGGTCCGGCGACTTTCTTAAAATATTTTGATATATTAAAACCAAATGGAAGAATCGTTAACTTTGGTGCAAGTTCAGGAGATAAAATCGAATTACCGTTACGAGCATTATTTTATAATCAAATTGATATTATGGGAACATCAATGGGAAGCCGTGAAGAATTTAATGAGATGGTTCATTTTATAGAGAAACATAATATTAAACCAATTATTGATAAAGTATATCCATTAGAAGAAGCAATCCAAGCTTTAAATCGAATGCAGCAAGGAGAACAATTCGGTAATATTGCCCTTCGTATGGAATAAGAATATGATTTCGTAACTAATATATTTAAATGAATATGTTATGTATTATATCCATGCATAGAGTGTTCACCATACTATTTAAAATGGTTTACAACCTTTATACATATTTAGCTCGTGTAAATAGTTACACCATTGTCAAATGAATAGTAGTAAAATGAGAATTTGATGAGAAAAGTTTAAACCCATTTTCATATTGATGTTGTATACTGTGTAAATCAAGAACGCTTGTATCTTTATTTAAAGTACAATGAGAAAAAATAAGGAGAGAGTAATATGAATTACACAGTATTTCAATGGATTAATAACTTTGCTGGATCATCCAAGCTATTAGATACGCTAATGATCGCTATTACAAATAGTGCTGCATATGTAGCTATTCTATTTATGCTTATCCTATGGTTCAATAATGGAAAGAAAGAGAATGCAATTAGAAAACAATATACAGTGTTATATACGACACTTTCAGTTAGTATTGCATTATTAATAAATGTTCTTATACATGCGGTATATTACCATCCGCGTCCTTTTATAACACATCATGTCAATCAATTAGTACCGCATGCAGCAGATTCATCATTTGTAAGTGATCATTCTGTACTCGTATTTTCGATTGCTTTCGTATTTATTCTTAGAGGAGAAAAACTTAAATATATCGCGTTAATATGGGCAGTATTAGTCGGTATATCACGCATGTACGTAGGCGTTCATTATCCTCTAGATATACTTGGTGCTGCGTTCTTAACATTTATTACAAGTGGATTAGTAATGCAAAGTGCACGTATATTTGAACCGTTAGTTCGTTTTATTTTCAAAATGTATGCACTAGTAGCAAAACGAGTTCCTTTTTTAGCGAAATATAACCATATAGCTTAATCGTAAGAACCTACAAAAGTAGGTTCTTTTTATTTGAAAATTCTTAAATTTCACTTACCGTATTTTTTATTTTAAAAATATAAATTAATAAAAAACAAATAGTAACATAGCTAGTTTTCTTATAGTTATAGAGGAATTACTAAAAAAACTTCGAAAAATATAGTATCTAATATAATAAAGAACATATTTAGTAACACATCTATGCATTAATACATTGGAAAAGAAAGGAGATAAATATGCATAAACTTCAAACGAATAAAGGCGCTCGATATATGATGATTGCTTTTATTGTTTTGTTTCTTACTATGCTTTTACGCATGTTTTATATTCAAGCGGTAGGAGTCGTGCATAATGTTAATGTAAAGGATCTTGCGAAGGAACAACAAAACAAAAATGGAGTTTTAGAGGCAAATCGCGGGACAATTTATGATCAAAACGGTAAAGTATTAGTCCAAGACTCAACGACATATCGCATCGTTGTAAACCTAAAAGGAAAAGATAAATTAAAAGATAAAGAAGATACCGCACAACGTTTAGCAGATGCGCTTGAAGTTGATAAAGAGGAGATCATGAAAAATTTTCACGAAGGACGTACGCAAGTTGAAATTGGTAAAATTGGACGTAACTTATCTAGAGAAGCGAAGGAAGAACTTAAAAATTTGAAAATACCAGGTGTATCGTTTACAACAGAAAAAGCCAGAGTATACCCAAATGAAGACTTCGCCTCGTATATACTTGGTTTTGCAAGACCAGATGATAAAGGTAATGCGGAGGGCAAGTTTGGGCTTGAAGAAAGTTTGGATAAATATTTACGCTCTACAAACGGAAATGTAAAATATGTAGGTTCACGAAATGGTATCCCACTTACAAATGATATAGGAAAAATAGAACCTGCTAAAAATGGAAATAACGTATACCTTACGCTTGATAAACAAATTAATAGTTTTTTAGAAGACGCGATGAATAAAGCTGCGCAACACTATGATCCTTCTATGTTAGTAGGTATTATTGCGGATCCAAAAACAGGTAAGATTTTAGCAATGTCTAGTAAGCCTAGTTATAATCCTAACAAAGGAGACATTGAATATTTTTTAAACGATCCAATTGCGAATGCATTCGAACCAGGGTCTACAATGAAAGTTTTTACATTAGCTGCTGCAATTAATGAAGGTGTATATAACGGGAAAGAATATTTCCAATCAGGAAAATACGCAGTTGGTTCAGCAGAGATTAAAGATCATAATGGCGGCTATGGATGGGGCTCAATTACATTTGATGAAGGGTTTGAAAGGTCATCGAACGTTGCTTTTTCTATTTTAGAAGACCAGTTACTGAAACCAAATAAATTCAAGCAATATATGAATAAATTTGGTTTCAATCAAAAAACAGGGATAGATTTACCTGGAGAAAGTAAAAATACATTATTGTTAAATACTCAAATTCAACAAGTTACTACTTCTTTCGGTCAAGGCTCAACTGTAACTCCTATTCAAATCGTACAAGCGGCCACAGCTATAGCAAATGACGGGAAAATGATGCAACCTTATATTGTTGATAAGGTTGTAAATCCAACAAATAAACAAGTTATTATGGAAAATCAACCTAAAGAAATAGGGAATCCGATTAAAAAAGAAACTGCAGATAAGGTAAGGAACTTAATGGAGCGAGTTATTACTTCATCTAAAGGAACGGGAACGATGTATAAAATTGATGGTTATCCGATTGGTGGTAAAACAGGGACAGCGCAAATTCCGAATCCTGAAAATGGACGATATATGGAAGGGAAAGATAATTATATTTTTTCATTCTTAGGAATGGCTCCAATTGATGATCCGCAATTAGTCGTATATTTAGCCATTAAGCAACCTAAATTAAAGGGGAATGAATACGGTGCTCAGCCTCTTGCTGAAATTTTTAAACCAGTTATGAAAAATAGTCTAGAATATTTAAAAGTGAAACCATATACAGAAAAGAAAATGGCAGATGCAACAAAGCAATCTGAAATAAAAGTACAAAATTATGTAAATCAAACAATGGATACTGTAAAAAATATTGCAGAAAAAGAGAAACTTCAGCCGGTATTATTAGGAGAAGGAAAGATAATAAAACAATATCCACAGACTGGCGAGGTAATGAGTGAAGGAGATCGCATATTTCTAGTAGGAAGTAATGTGAAAATGCCTAACCTAAAAGGTTGGTCAATGCGTGATGTTATGTATTTCTCTAAGTTGTTGAAATTAGATTTAAAAACAACAGGTACAGGGTATGTAACGAGTCAAAGCATTGAAAAGGGAGAATATATACAAGAAGGTGATACTTTAAAACTAGATTTGGAACCGCCTCTAGAACCATTAGCAGAAGCGAGTATAAATTAATATCGAATTTTGTAAGAGTCTATAGTATAATAGGCTCTTTTTTTAGATTTACAAGCAATTTCACGCACCGTATTTTTTAATAAATAAAAAATCAAGTTACAAAATTATAAAGGATGCTCACTTTTTAAAAAAACTGATTATTCTTTTTAATTATTTACAATATAAAACCTATGTGATAATATGGAAAAAACCAAATGCAGTGAAGAGAAGAGTAAATAAAATGAATTTTTCACAGAGAGCTCTATTTAGCTGAAAAGGAGCAAAAATTCTTTATTGAACCAAGCCTCTGAGCAGCACATCGGAACCTTTTAAAAGTGGATGGTGTGACGGGAGCTCCCGTTATAGAGATAAGGTATAAGCATGAAAATAGTGCAGTACCTGATAAGGTTAATATGGCGACATATTAACAAACTAGGGTGGCACCGCGATGATAAATCTCGTCCCTAAGACTAAAAGTCTTGGGGGTGGGATTTTTTTATTGTTCTAAAACAATTTAGAAAGCGGGTGCCTAAAGTGAAAAAATTACTTGAAGATTGGAAATATCCTTTATTACTATTGTCCGGAGTTGGTATTGCGAATTTAGGTGCATGGATTTATTTAATCGCACTGAATGTACTTGTCTATAATATGGGTGGCTCAGCCTTAGCTGTCGCTACTTTATATGTGATAAAACCATTAGCCACTTTATTTACAAACGCTTGGTCAGGAAGTATGATAGATCGTTTAAATAAACGAAAGTTAATGATTCACCTCGATATATATCGAGCAGTATTTATCGCTATTTTACCCTTGGTTCCATCCCTTTGGATTGTCTATCTCTTAGTATTTTTTATAAGCATGGCCAGTGCGATTTATGAACCAACTGCTATGACATATATGACGAAATTAATTCCAGTAGAGCAAAGACAACGTTTCAACTCACTACGTAGTTTAATAGGATCTGGTGCATTTTTAATTGGTCCAGCAGTGGCGGGGATATTATTAATAACTGGTACACCAGAGTTTGCTATATATATGAATGCTATAGCATTTCTGTTATCAGGGTTAATTACATTACTTTTACCTGATCTTGATAAAAAATACGATTCTAATACATCAAGTGATAAGTTATCTCTAACTGTACTAAAAAAAGATTGGAACATAGTTTTAAATTTCAGCAAAAAATCTGTGTATATAGTATGTGTTTATTTCCTATTCCAAGGAATGATGGTTTTAGCTACTGCTATAGATTCACTTGAACTATCGTTTGCGAAAGAAGTTTTATTGTTAACAGATAGTGAGTATGGCTTCCTAGTTAGTATCGCTGGAACGGGTTTTATTTTAGGAGCCATAACAAATACAATTTTATCAAAAAAATTAGCACCTTCATTTCTAATTGGGATAGGATCATTATTTATTGCAATCGGATATTTGATTTATGCTTTTTCAAGTGAGTTTTTAATAGCTGCTATCGGATTCTTTGTTTTATCTTTCTCTATGGCATATGCAAATACGGGATTTTACACATTTTATCAAAATAACGTTCCGGTTCATATGATGGGACGAATCGGGAGTATATACGGGCTCGTTATAGCTGTTTTTACAATTTTTATAACGATTCTGTTCGGCGTTGCAACTCAATTCACTTCTATACAACTTGTAGTCATTGTAGGAGTATTGGTAATGCTACTTATTACTATCATATTGTGCGTGTTTACTTTATTACCATCGCGGTCTAAGGTATATTCCGCTGAATCAATAAATTCGAAATAGTTCCCTTGGTTTTTATTTGAAAATTAGGGGGTTGAATAGGAGGTTTCTTTCCCTTATATATGGAAAAGTAATAAGGGGAAAGAACAATACCAATAAACAAGGGTGGCTATTATGATAAAAACAAAAGATCAAATAGAGAAAATTGTAAAAGAAATACATCGGAATATAGATTTTTCTGGGGTAGTCTTAATAAAAAAAGATGATGATATTATTTATGAAAATTCATTTGGATATGCTAACCGAAGTGAATGTATAAACAATACACTACAAACAAGATTTGGAATTGCCTCAGGATGCAAATTATTTACTGCTATCAGTATCTGTCAACTTGTTGAAAGCGGTGTAATTACTTTTCATACAAAGTTAAAAGATTGTCTACATATTAAATTCCCAAACTTTAATGAAGATATTACAGTACATCAACTTTTAACGCATAGTTCGGGTATTCCAGATTATTTTGATGAAAGTATCATGGATAACTTTGAAGACCTTTGGAAACAAACTCCTATGTATCTATTAAAAAGTTTAAAAGACTTTTTACCATTATTCCAAAACAGTAATATGATGTTTACACCAGGAAGTAAGTTTTACTATAATAATGCAGGTTTTATTATACTTGGATTAATTATAGAACAGCAGACAGGACTTGAATTTATGGAATATATAGAAAGAAACATATTTGTTCCAGTTGGTATGAATGATTCAGGCTATTTCTCTTTAGATAATTTACCAAAACATACAGCTCTCGGATATATAAAGGATGTAAATAGTCAAAAATGGAGAACAAATGCATACTCTATACCCATAAAAGGAGGTTCTGATGGCGGTGCTTACATTACTGCACCAGACATGGTGAAATTTTGGGAAGCTCTATTTAACAACGAAATATTAAGCCGCGAATATACGAAGTTACTTTTAACTCCTCATATTTTGGTGAATAATAGCCAGTCTTACGGCTATGGAATATGGATTGAGAAAAGACAAGAAAATATTTTTAAATATCATGTAATGGGATATGATCCAGGCGTGAGTTTTCGCTCGGCCGTATACCCGGAATTAGGAATTACATTAGTTATTCCATCAAATAAAGGGGCAGGACCTGAAAAACTAATGGTGGAAATAGAAGGAGCTTTTTAATTACATGGATATAAAAATTAGAGCATATAAAAAAGAAGACGAAATAGGCTAGGTACGTTGCCGTGTGTTATCTTTTTTAGATACAGCATATTATGACAATGTACTTAGAGGGAAAGAAAAATATGAAAATCCCGCAATTGAACTAGTCGCTATACATGAAGAAAAAGTAGTAGGAGACGTACGAGTAAAAAGTACGTCTTTTTACTTTTATAAATAATGCTTAAGGCTGATGGGAAATCACATTCCATATTATACAAATTAAAGTAGCTATCGTATTTCAAACAGAGACGAATATAATTTTCAAAGGTAAACAAGTATATAGGAGGACTCTAAATGGATATTCTATTTGTTATTCTTATAATTGTATTAATGCAAGGTAAGGAATACAAAGTGAATATTAATCGTATTTGGCTCATTCCGGCTTTGCTGTACTTTGTAACAATCCAGTCCATTATTCATATGGGACAATTAAATATATTGCACGTACTACTATTCGTTGCAATGTTTGGAATTGGATTGGCACTTGGAATTATTAGGGGGAAAGCTTTAACATTTCGATTAGATAGTGAAACGGGTCATGTATTACGAAAAGGAAATTGGTTAAGTACAATTATTCTCCTTTTTATTTTAGGTGTGAAAATCGTGATTAAGCAAAGTATGTTTCATGGCAGTACTCACCACACATTAATGGTTGTAACGAATGCCTTTTTATGTATCACATTAGGTACCGTAATTAGTAGACGCTATTATATTTGGAAAAAATATAATGAATTAACACAAAAAGCGTAAATACATTCGTCCCTTGTTTAACAACGCTGTGAACGGTAATACTAAATAATATTGAACTTTTACAAAAAGGGATGATAATATGATATTCATTTACACAGATTTCGGTGGAACGCATTCAACTGCACTCGCTGCAGCTTATCATTTAAATAAATTACCAACAGATCGTAAGTTAACGAAAGAAGAAATATTAAATGTAGATTACTTTAATAAATTGAAAACAGAAGATATGGGAAAGATTATTTTTCATGGACAAGATGAATATGGGAATCCTGTATATACAATTGGGTGCGGGGCATCCAAAATCGTTGTACCTGCGATGAAGCATTTAGGAGAGATTCTGCAAAAACATTATCAAAGCCATGAAAAGATTATTTTTTCTAATACATCACCAACAGTTCCTTTACCAATGACTTTCGGTGGTTTGTTTTCTAGAAGGTTCCACATCGACTTTATCGGCGTACCATTACTCGTATGGGGAGCAAAACTTAGCTGTGATAACATACAAAGGCTTGTTAATTATACGAAAGAAGCTGGCCGATTGACGAATGATTATGTTGTAATTTTAGATAACGAAACATTTAAGTAATGTTAAAAGAAGACCGGAAAATTTTGTGGTTTTCTTTTTTTTTTGACAAATAGACAAAAAACATTCACATTTATTATACATCTTCTATAGCCAAAATATTAAAGTCCTGTTACTATTACAGGGGATATTCTCTTTTCATAAGATAAATATATAGAAAAGTCAGAAAAGAGGAACAGAATAAGGGAGGAACAACATGAAGCGTGTTGCTTGGTTTACTGATAGTACAACTGCGAGTTTTACAACAGATGGTGATAACTTTGTTATCCCAATTGAAGTTATTATTGATGGAGTGTCTTATAAGGATTGTGAAGAAGGAGTTCATAAACGTCTTTATGAAGCGTTAAATGATGGAAGAACAGTTACTACTTCGCAACCTAACATAGGGGAAATGGTAGAATTATTTACTAAATGCAAAGAAGAATATGAAGAAGGCTTTGCAGTTGCTATTAGCGGAAAAGTAAGTGGGACCTATCAAAATATGAAGCTAGCTGCTGATATGGCAGGTTTCCCTTTAACTATATTAGATAGTGAAACGACAAGTTATCCAATGGATGAACTTTTGAGAAAAGCTAAAACGTTATACAATGATGGTATGACTTTACAAGATATACATAAAACATTAGTAGATGAAAAAAGAAGGCCTTTTTATGTATTTCCAAAAAGCTTAAAAGGTTTATATGCAAGTGGTCGAGTAAAGGGAGTTCAATTTTTACTTGGAAGTTTATTAAGTGTCAACTTAATCTTAGAAGTAAAAGGCGGAGAACTTTTACTTGAAAAGAAAGTGCGTAAAATCCAAAAATGTAGAGAATACATTAAAAATGAGCTTGAAAAAGAATTACCAAAAGTACTTCATATGTTCTATGCTAACGATAAAGATGGAGCTGAAGAATGGATTTTAGATATTAAACAAGCATTCCCTGAAATGGATTTCAAGCTTTATCCATTGCCGATTTCATTTGCTGTTCATGCAGGTGAAGGAACAATAGCAATTAGTTATTAAGAGGAAAACCCGTGAATAATTCGCGGGTTTTTTTATTATATAAAAGCTTCATTACATCATTCCCGTATCACAAATAATAATGTATAGATAAAAGGATTTTCTACTAAAAAAAAGAAGTATGTATAAACAAATATTATAATGGTAGTGATATTATGAAAATCGGAAAGTTTGGAGAAAAAAATAATATAAGTATAGATACAATTAGACATTATATGGATCTCGGACTAATTATTCCTGAAAAGAAGGGTAGCCATTATTTTTTTGATGAGTATTGTCAAAAAGATATAGAGCTTATATTAGAGTACAAATGGCTAGGTTTTAGTTTGAATGAAATTAAAGAACTTTTTCTTTATCAAAATTTAGCGAAATCTATGAATTACGAAAAAGATACTCTTTACCAATCTTTATTTAAATCGAAATACGAAATGTTTGAACAAGAAATACAAATTTTAGAGGAGAGAAGGGATAAATTAAAAGAAGTGTTAAATGATTTATCGCTAACAAATGAAACTCCGAATTCTATTATTGGGATAGATTTAAGCGTACTTCATTTACTTACATGTTCTAAGTGTAGCAAAAACCTAATTCTTCAAAATGGAATTATTAATTGCAATCAAATTACAGAGGGAAAGTTAATTTGTAACTGTGGGGAAGAATACATTATTACTTCAGGTATTCTAACAGCTGGCAATTTATTTAAAGCATATGAGCGATCTTCACTTGAAAGTTCTATTTCAGATTATATTCATGAAACTGATACTGCATATTTGGAAAATATGCATAGAGAAGGAGAATGGGCGAAAAAGAAACTAATGCAATTAGATTTAAATAACAAAATACTACTTGATATAGGATCGGGTCTTGGGTTCTTTTTGCGAAATATTTATGAAGAACTACCCGAGGATTGCTTATTTATTGCAGTTGATCGAGATTTGAATAAACTACTATTTTTAAAAGATGTATTAGAAAGAAGAAATCCGAAAAGAAACATTCTCTTTATCTGTGCTGATTTTTTAAGTATACCTATTCAGAATCAGTCTGTTGATATTGTAATTGATCACTCTGGTACGAGCAATTATAGTTTTGAGCATGAGGATTTTTTACTTCACGAATTAAATCCACTTTTTAAAACGGATTGTTATTTATTAAGTTTATTTATTTTATTTAAAAATTTTAGCATAAACAGCCAAATTGAAACTAGGTTTCGAGAAATTTTTACACTTTCAAAAGTAACGAAAGAAATCCAAAATCTACAGTTTCAATTCATTGATGAAAGAACTTCAAATTATTTGGATCGAGGCGGAAAGTACGAAGATTTTTTTGTTCAAGGAGAAGAAATTTATACATATTCATTTTTCGGAAAAAGATGGAGTTAACCCCATCGCTACCTGATTGTGTGACATAGAAAAGTTGTATTTTTATTTTTTGAAATTTAAGTCCGGTTTAATAACCGGACTTTTTACTAATACAAGCGATTTACTTCTACTTTTACTTATAAATGGCATTCTCTTGTCAACGTATGTCTAGTGAGAGAAAAGATAGCTAAACCTAAAGATAGAAGGACTAGAAATCCGCCAACCCAGGCCATGTTGGCGACATCATGTACTTGTTTTAAAGCTATACCTCCAACTGCAGACCCGAGTGAAATTCCTATTTGTAGAGCGGAATTATTAAAGCTTTGCTGTATATCTGATGTGTCTGGGGCAGATTGTATTAAATAACTTTGTTGAGGTGGTGCAAGGCCCCAACTCAATGCAGCCCAAACTATCATAACAGGAATAAATAGGCTAATAGAAACTGTCGTGAACGGTAATATAAATAGGATTAAAGCAAATAAAGTAATAACTATTACAATACTTTTTTGAGCACCTATTTTATCTGATAATACACCGCCGAACATCTTTTTTGTATGTCTATTTCTGTATCTAATCAATTGCAATGATTTGCTCAAGAAATTCAAAGCTTTTTATCTTCAAATATCTTACGAGATGTTGCTACATATAGATTTTAAGCAATATCGCTTATCATTGACGGTACATGAGCCTAGCTTGATGATGATGGGGTTAACCCCATCTTTTTAAATTTTTCTTTTAGAAGTTTTTAATAATAGCATATTGATATTGGGTTAACCCGAGAACTTACACTGTACGTAATACAAAGTTCAGCGGGAGGGAAATGTTATGGGAAGTTTACGATTACATATAGAAAATAAAAAAAGAAACCAAGAACTAAGAAATATTTGTTTATATTCAATTGCAAAAACAGTATCAATATCCGGTAGCACTATATATAGTTTCGCATTAGGATTATATGTTTTACAAATAACCGGATCTGCGTTGAATTTTGCGATTACGCTCATTTTAGGAACGATTCCAATGATTGTTATGAATCCATTTGCCGGTGTAATTGCTGATAAGGTTGATAAAAAGAAACTGGTTATTTGTATGGATTTACTAAGTGGATGCTTATTAATAACTGTTTATATATTAAGCAGCTATTATGGGTTAAACTTATTCATCATTTATACTACTACCTTTCTTATGACGGTATTTACAACATTTTTTGGAATAGGATTAGAAGCCGCAAAACCAAATATCGTCTCTAAAGAGCGGCTTATGAGTATTAACTCTATAAGTAAAATTATCGATTCTGTATCTTTAATTCTCGGTCCTATGTTAGGTGGCATCGTTTTTGCAGTCTTTGATATTAAAATTTTTATAATTATAAACGGTATTTCATTTATTCTTTCGGGTATATCCATATTATTTATTCATTTTAAACTGTTCGAGTTCAACATAAATGAGGAATGCCCAAAAAGGAGAATTAATTTTATTAAAGATATAAAAGAGGGGTTTTCATACTTAATTGAAAAGGAAAGCTTAAAGAATACGTTTCGAATTTTAATTTCACTTAATTTCTTCTTAGGGTTTGCTGTAACTGTTCCATTGCCATACATTATTAACACAGTTCTCAATCTTAGTTCTAAGCAATTTGGTATCATTCAAGGGACTTTTCCAGTAGGGATGATAATTGGTGCAATTTTAGTAAAAAAGATAACTAATCGTTTTTCTTACTCTTATCTTTTGAAAAAGCTAAGTTCAATGTTGGCAGTTTTTATGATTATTTCAGGAATTCCAGTTCTATTCAAAAGTTTTGAAGTAAATGATTTTGTATACGTTATTACGTATTGTGTTGTTATGTTCTTTTTAGGGCTAATAATAGCGTTAATTGATATTCCTTTAATTTATTTCATGCAAAAAGAGATTCCTGATGAATATAGGGGGAGGGTACTCAGTATTGGATTAAGTATAGGTAAAATGATGCAGCCAATAGCATTGGCATTATCAGGTCTATTATTAAATTATATTCCAGCCTATACACTTCCAATTGCAGGAGGGATAGTATTTCTTATTTTGAATAAGGCTTACTCAAATAAGTTGAATTTAGAAATTCATTCAAAAGATTACAGTGTTTTGCGTAGCTAAGTATATTGTCCATTAACAGTTACCCAAAATGCAATTGCAGGAAGATGGAAAATCGTGATTTTGTGGCATTTAAGCAAAAATGAAATTATTAGGTTTAATGAATTATTGAGGATGTTACCTGGTATCTCAAAAGGAATCTTAACTAGACAATTAAGAGAGCTTGAAGAGGACGAGTTAGTACACAGAGAAGTTTATAAAGTTGTTCCACCAAGGGTAGAATATTCTTTAACAGAGCAGGGGGAAAAGTTTATACCTGTATTAGAAGCAATGCAAGTCTGGGGTAAAGATTTACTAAATAAAAAAATAGAGATGTATGAAAAGCATAAGGACTAATAAATTATTAATACCTTCCTATTGGTAATAGGAAGGTATTAAGTTCAAATTAAATACTGAAAAATTTATTAATGTAAGTTGTACTGGAAAACTATCGTAATTCAGCCGTCTTTCTAATAACAATCTTATCAATATCATCCTCTTCATCACCAATAAATAACCCTCGTTCTTTTAAGTATGTTTCAAAGTATAAATCTGCTTCTGCACGTTCATCATATGGCTTTACAGATAGAACGAAACCTAATTTATTTTGCTCCTCTAAATGAGAAGTGGAGATGTAAGCCGGTACATTGTGGCGTAAAAAGAGCTCTTTAACCGGAATAATCATATCTTTCATTAATTTCGTTAGCATACCCATTTCAAACTCAAAATTAAAGCGATCTATACTAGATAAATCCGCGAATACTACACCAATAAAACCTGTATTAAATACTTCTTGATATTCTACTTCTTCGTTACCGTAAAAATTCTTTTCAATTAAATAATTTATAAAATAAGAAACACCATCACTTTGTTCAAACGGTTTTGTTGAAAGAACAAAGCCGATTTTCTTTTGTTTATGTAAATACACACATGACATGTATGCAGATATATTATGTTCTTTAAATAATGCACTCGTTGCCCCAGATAGGCCATCTAGTACGTGATGAACAATTTGAAGTTTTTTACGAGTGAAATAATAGGATTTCTTTTGTAACTCCAATGTATCAATAAAGACAGAGCCAATAAAGCCTGTATTTGAAATAATAGGTGTTTGCTTTTTTCTTCCTCTGCGCTTCGCTGGAGCCATTGATAAAATCATCCCTTCATGTACGATTAAAATAAAAAGAACGTTTGTTCGTATATTTATATTTTACTATTAAAACGCACTAAAGTAAAGGGTTTTTGGCGAAAAAACAACAAAAAAGACACCTATAAAAGGTGCCTTAAACGTTGCAGGGAAGAGGTTTCATCCCATTATTTATATTAAGATACAGATACAATCTCTTCTGTATCCTCTACATCTAAATGACAGTCCATTGTACGAACATCTTGATCTTCATGACTTCCGAAATAAATAGTAATTTTCATATGTATCGCTCCTTTATTCTAGGAATACCTAAAATAATTACTAGTAATGTTAATATTTATTATATACCACTTTTTTCATTCCGACAATATTATATCATTTTTAATTCTTATTATGCTACATTGTGTGATATAAAGGGATTAAAAAGAGGGATTTCATTGATTAAGTGAAATTTCTTATATGTTATATTTAATATAGGTATTATTTAATTACTATTTTTTAAAGGGGCATAATTGATGAATTATCAAAAGTTACTTATAGATAATTTTATATACAAAACTTCATATGTTGCTCGTCATGTGCAAGGGATGAGTGTAAAGAAAACGAAGAATTATATTGCAGTTAACTGTGGTTTACCTACAGATACATTTAATATTATTACTTTATTAAACAGTAACTTAACGGAAGAAAACGAGGAATTATGTGCGGAGATAGAACAATTTAATCAAAAAGGGTTTCCTATAAGTGTTTGGTATTGGGATGCAAAGCGAGAGAATACACTTAAGTACGAGTTACTAAAACTTAGATTAATAGAAGCGGAAAATAATATTGCAATGGTTGCAGATTTACAAACAATTCATCCTACATTAGACATACCAGCAAGTTTTATAATACAAAAAGCAACTTCGCCGGTACAAATACAAAAATTTGGCGAAACGTTAGCGGCTTTATTCGGTACATCAGCGGAAGGCTCTAATGTTCAATCCTACTATAATCAAATTTCTTCTTTAGATTTATGGAATAGCGATGACATGCAACTATACTTAGGTCTTTATAAAGGTGAGGTAGTATCTGTTGGCTCTTTAGTATGTACGAAAGATAGTGTCGGTATTTATGATATAGCGACTAAAGAAGAAATGAGAGGAAAAGGTTTTGGCTCTACTATGTTTAATTTCCTGCTGCAAGAAGCAAAACAATTAAAAAATATGTACTGCGTACTACAAGCTTCACCTGATGGAATTAACATTTATGAAAAATCTGGATTTAAAGCTGTAGGACAAATGACTGTTTTTGAAAACCGGCATTTATTTGGATAATTCATCCAAATAAAATTGCTTTAAATATAGGAGTTAACATACCGTTATGAAAAAAATATCTCTAATTACACCCATATGCTTCTTTATGGTAATAAGCATCTTTGTTTTTCAGCAAATAAATGAACATAAATACATTAAAGCTACTAATACATTAAATCATATAAAAAACATTGCACATAGAGGTGCATCTGCATATGCACCAGAACATACAATAGAAGCTTACAAATTAGGACAACAATTAAAAGGTGACTATATAGAAATAGATCTCCAAATGACAAAAGATGGACATTTAATAGCTATGCATGATGAAACATTGGATCGTACAACGAACGGTACTGGATTAGTAAGAAATCATACATTAACAGAAATAAAACAACTTGATGCAGGCAGCTTTTTCAATGAAAAATACCCCGATTTAGCAAAAGAAGAATTTAAACATGCTAAAGTTCCAACATTAGCAGAAATTATTGAAACGTTTGGACATAATGCTAATTATTATATCGAAACAAAATCACCTGATGAATATCCTGGTATGGAAGAAAAATTATTAGAAATAATTAATCACTACCACATAAATGATAAAGTAATTATTCAATCGTTTAGTGAAAAAAGTCTGCAAAAGATTCATAGTTTAAATACCAATATATCTCTAGTACAATTATTATCATATAAAAAAGCAGTTCAATTAACAGAACTAGAAATTGAGAATTATAAAAAATACTGCATTGGCCTAGGGATGAACTTTAAATATATTGATGCAGCCTATGTAAAAAAAATAAAGAAATATGGATTAGAAGTGCATCCATTTACAGTAGATAATGAAAAGGATATGAAAAAGTTACTTATATGGGGTGTAGACGGGATGTTTACTAATTATCCGGATCGTTTACATTCAATAAAGCCTTTAAAAAAACAGAAATAAAAAGAATCCAATAAAACTTGGATTCTTTTTATTTTCTCTTCTATGTCTTTACTACATTGAATATCATTTTTACAAAACAAACTAGAAAGTAACCAAAATGTAATTAATTTTTCCTTTGTTTTTTATATTTTTTTGATACACTGGCTACGAGAGGAATACCGATTATAGTAGGTAAGAACCAAAACCATATTGGTGGAAGTAGATTTAAAATAGGGATATACATACCAATGTTTACTAAAAGTGCGGTAACTGCACCAATATAAGAGCCTAACATACCTCTAATATGGTGTTGCAACCAATTTCTCCATCGTTTTTTTCTTGCGAGATATCCGTAAATCGCAAATGAATAGGAGATAATTGCTACATAAAATAAATATGCGATTTTATCCCAGTTTAAAATAGACAATATAATTGCAGTAAGGGTTATGACAACATAGGACGCATGGTATATTTCGCCCCATTCCGTATGTTTTCCTTTCTTTTTTTGAGCAAACATCGCTACAATTCCAGTGATTAAACAGATCGTTCCAAATAAAATATGAATGGTCAAAAGGATATTGAAAATACTCATAATAATTCCTCCTTTTTTATTTTTATAGTATTACAGTATAGGAGAAAAGTTGAAAAATATAGTTAGTTCGGCTTAATATATTGAAATATAGGTACTCCTAGAACAAAATGGAATGATTAAATTTTTTCTCAAATTTAGTGAGACGAGTATTACGTTAAATGAAGGAGAGACTTCTATGTTTACATCTATTACATATTTACAATCTGGGAATGATAAGCAACAAAAAGTTTACGAAGTTATTAATAAACTAAACATAATGGAGGATTTAGCTTTATATAGCCCTGTACTTTGCGGGACAATCCCTATTAGAGTTGATACCCTTCATTCTGACTTAGACATTGTAATGGAAGTACATAATTATGATTTTTTTGAACAGGAAATTAGATCATTGTATGGCTCATACGAAGGATTTGAAATGAAAAAGAAAATCATTAAAAATATCTTAACAATAAAGGTGAATTTTCAATTTGAAGGTTTTGAATTTGAATTATTTGCTCAACCGCGGCCAGTACGTAACCAAAATGCATATAAACATATGATAGTGGAGCACATGCTATTAATGCAGCACCCACACATTAGAGAAGAAGTAATTGAATTAAAAGAACAAGGCGTAAAAACAGAACCGGCTTTTGCGCAAGTATTAAAAATTGATGGTGATCCCTATAAAGAACTTATTTTATTAGGACAGGAAATGAGATTATGGTAAAAAAGGCACACAAAAAATCCTCTTTATAAAAAGAGGATTTTTTTATTATGCCATTAACTTACGAATCAAATTACTTAATATAATAATACCTTGAGTAATTTGTTCAGGGGAAGAATACCCATAAGATAAACGTATAAACTGATCTGATTCTTCCTCATAAATACGTCCCGGGTTAATAAGAACTCCCTTTGATTGAGCCTCTGAAAATAGTTTTTTCATCGAAATGTTAGGCACTACCCTTAGCCATATAAAAAATCCACCACTAGGAATATCCCATGTAGTAATGTCAGCACAGTATATATTTAATGCTTGTATCATTATTTGTCTTCGTTCTTTTAGATGAATCCTTACATTGGCTACGTGCTCCTCATAAAAACCTCTACTCAACCATTCTGCAGCAACTCTTTGAGATAAAGAACTTGACCCATAGTCAGTTTGCATTTTTATGTCTGATAATCTCTCAATAACAGGCTCTGGTCCGATAATCCAACCAATCCTAAGTCCTGGGCTAAGTGTTTTAGATAGACTACCGATATATAAAACATGTCCATATTTATCCATCGACTTTAAAGGAGGGGGCGGTAGTTCATCCATCCATAACTCACGGTAAATATCATCTTCAATGATAGGCAATTGTTCTTTTTCGCATATTCTTAGTATTTCTTTTCGTCGATCCTTGGACATTAATACACCCGTCGGATTTTGAAAACAAGGAATCGAATATAAAATATTTTTCTTTTGACTATAATTAATTCTTCTTAACAAATCATTAGGGATAATTCCATGTTGATCCATCTGTATTCCAGAAAGGTGAATATTAGCCGATTGAAATACGTGAAGAGAATATAAGTAAGAAGGTCGTTCAAGTAAAACAGTTGACTCTCTATGTAAAAGACCGATTGATATTAATTGTAATGCCTGTAATGCACCAGAGACTATTAATATAGAGCTTGGTGATGTATTTATTCCAAATGATTTTACATAATTACTTATTGCTTCACGTAAAGGGAGATATCCTTTTTGTTCTTCATATCCGAAATAATCTAGTTCCTCACATACGTTACGCATAATGAATTGCATAGTTTCTAACGGGAAAAGATGAGGTGCAAGTTCTCCTTTACTAAGATGAATCAATTTTTTATTTGCTTCTGCTTCATTTATTTCCCGTACCATTAACTTGCTTGGTTTATGAATACCAGCCTTTACATATTCACTCCAATCGGGCGGGGGATTGGTGGCTAATAATGACCATGTATTATTCGTTACAATTGTTCCTGACCCGATTTTCCCTTGAATTAAGCCATCTGCCATAAGTTCTTCTAGTGCGGTTATTACAGTACTACGATTTACATGAAATAATTTCGCTAACTGCCGCTGGCTAGGAACCTTACTTCCAATCGGCCATTCTCCGTATTCAATTTTTTCTTTCATATAGTCTATTACCTGCCGATATTTAGGCAGTTTTTTATCAGTAGACATATTAAAAACTCCCTCATTCATTTTAAAAATGCAAAGTGGTTGGTTTTTTCGAGGATTAACTGGTTGAAGACATTGTATCAACTATTAAATATGATGAAAAGAAATAATTGGTAATTAGAAAATGGCTGGTTTATTGGAGAGGGAGAGAAAATATGCATAATAAAAAATGGGATTTTCGTATTGTATGTGCTCACGCTTTTACGATTCTTATATGGGGAACAGCTTTTCCAGGAATTCGGATGGGGCTTGAAGCTTACACCCCTGAACACCTTACTTTGCTACGATTATTAATCGCTTCTTTGATTCTTTTTCTGTTTTCACTTATATACAAATTACGTTTACCTGATTTGAAAGATATTCCAGTAATTTTTATATTTGGTGCTCTTGGATTTACAATTTATCATATTGCACTGAACTACGGTGAAAAGAGTGTGAATGCTGGACCTGCTAGTTTAATTGTATCAGTAACACCTATATTAACGGCAATTCTTGCTTCTGTTTTTTTGAATGAAAAAATGAAATTAAATGGTTGGATCGGTGGTGTAATTAGTTTTGTAGGAATTGCTTTTTTATCGTTAAGTCAAGGAGATTCCATTCAATTAAATAGTGGGGGATTACTAATTTTATTGGCGGCAATTTCAGAAAGTCTATTTTTCGTTTTTCAAAGGCCATACTTAAAAAAGTACGGTTTCTTGCCATTTACAATATATACAATTTGGTCTGGTACTGTATTTATGCTTATTTTTTTGCCAGGGATTTATGAAGAAATTGTAGCAGCTCCTATAGAAGTTACTTTGAGTGTTATATATTTAGGTGTGTTCCCGACAGTACTGCCGTATATTGCATTAGCATATATTACATCCCATGTCAGTGCTTCTGAGGCAACAAGTTCTCTATATTTAACACCAGTAACTGCATGTATTATCGCTTGGATATGGTTAGGTGAGGTGCCAACCTTTGTTTCGATAATTGGAGGGGGAATTACTATACTTGGAGTTGTGATTGCTCATTTAACATTTAATAAAGATGATTATAAGCAAATTGAGAGTGAAAAAGTGTGGTAAGACATCCCTGCGAGTATTTGCAATTTAAATGCAAAATTTCGGATTAATAACAGGCTTTCAATTCTATAAATATAGTGAAAAAAATCTATATTAAAATCAGCTAGTCCAATATTTGTACGAGATTTAATTAAACTGGTAGATTATTTATCTGCAAAAGAACTAGCATAATGCTAGTTCTTTTTTATCAATACATTACTCACCATTAATATTTGCTTAGAACTGTATAGATTTAAATTATTTCCACATATACATAATTATCTTACCTATGAAAGGAGTGCATTTCTTGGAGAAGGTTTTATTTTTTGGAGACCCAGGTATTGATGATTCGTTTGCAATTATGTATGGCTTACTGCATCCTGAAATTGAAATTGTTGGTATCGTAACTGGATATGGAAATGTTGAACATATGCATGCCGCTCATAATGCCGCATATATTTTACTGTTAGCAAACAGACAAGATATTCCTGTAATTAGCGGTGCAACAGGCCCACTTACAAATGAAATTACAACGTATTACCCTGAAATTCATGGACCAGAAGGATTAGGGCCCATCCATGTACCGGAAAGTGTGTTATCTATTCCTATATACAATTTTGGCAGTATTGCTGCGATTCTTGTAAAGTATGGAGAAGATTTAACAATTGTCGATGTAGGAAGATCTACCTCGTTAGCGATTGCTTTTAATTTATGGAACGACTTGATGTTAAATATAAAAGGAATTTATTTTATGGGTGGTGTCTTTTTAGAAGCAGGGAATGTTACTCCATTAGCAGAGGCAAACGTGTACGGAGATCCTATAGCAAGTCAAATTGTATTTCAGCAAGCGAAAAATATAACGTTATTCCCTTTAAATGTAACAAATAAAACGGTTTTAACCCCAAGTGTATTTACTTACATTTTAGTTAATACACAAAATCCATTTAAATCGATTATGAAACCCCTGTACGATTATTATTTATCAGCATACCAAAAACTCAATCCATCTATTGAAGGGCCATTATTACACGATGTACTTGCTATAAGCGGTTTAGTGAATCCTACATTTTTAAATTATACATCTCGAAAAGTGACTGTAGACATATGTGGCGAAACGAAGGGACAAACTTTTGCTGATTTTCGCCCACACTCTAAATCTGAAGGGGCGCGTATAGCGTTACAATTAGATGAGGAAAAATTTATTCAGGATTTTATGAAAATCATGTTATAAGTTGATGTCGAAAAAGGGAATCATTTCACTCCGTTGAATATAAAAGATAAATTCTCTTTTTAAAGGAGCTTAAAATAGTGAACGTCCAATTAAAAATTGTTACGAGAGAAAATTGGGAAGACGCATTAAAGTTACAAGTTAAAGAAAACCAAATACACTTTGTTCCCGCAGTGGCAGTATCACTTGCTAAAGTATACATAAAACCAGATGGTGAAAATGTCGAATATATTCCATTCGCTATATATGATGGTGACCTTATAGTTGGTTTTATTATGCATGCTTTTGTACGAGAGTCAACAGATATGTATTGGATTAACGGATTTATCATTGATGAAAAAGAGCAAGGAAAAGGATATGGAAAAGCAGCATTACAGGA
Source organism: Bacillus sp. FSL R12-0074 (assembly GCF_038005725.1). Classification (NCBI taxonomy): domain Bacteria; kingdom Bacillati; phylum Bacillota; class Bacilli; order Caryophanales; family Bacillaceae; genus Bacillus; species Bacillus sp. FSL R12-0074. The sequence continues at coordinate 2,641,119 of NZ_JBBOTR010000001.1, read as the reverse complement.
AATCATTAACTTAATAAAAAATAACTTTAAAGAGTGTGAGGAAATTAGATTAACTGTCCATAAAGATAATATTTCTGCAAAGAAACTATATGAATGTTATGATTTTAAACCATTAGGAAATGTATATGACGGTGAGGAAGTATATCGCTTATTGTTGTTGAAATAAAGATGTACTGTTTTGAAACAATAAGTTGTTCCGTTAAAGGGTCATATTGCGGAGAATTGGTTGTACTAATTCATATAAATTATCGCAAACTCAATTCACGCAATTATTTAAACATTTTATTATAAAACAGTATTTATATATACTTAAACTATCATTAATAAAAACATCAATGGAGGAACTAATATGAAAGAAAGCAATAAAAAAGAGTTGTCACTAGAGCAACGTGAAGAATTACTACAAACATTGAAAGATCGTTTTGAGAATAATATGAACCGTCATAAAGGTTTAGAATGGGCTAATGTTCAAGAAAGGCTGGATGCTAATACTGAGAAGTTGTGGTCGCTCAACGAAATGGAACGAACTGGTGGCGAACCTGATGTTGTTGATTTTGATAAAGAAAAAGGCGAATATATTTTTTATGATTGTTCAGCAGAAAGTCCTAAAGGTCGTAGAAGTGTTTGTTACGATCTTGAAGCGCTAGAATCAAGAAAGAAACATAAACCAGAAAATAACGCTATTGATATGGCAACTGCCATGGGTATTGAACTATTAACGGAAGAAGAATATCGTACATTACATAATCTTGAAAATTTCGATATGAAGACGTCGAGTTGGGTGCAAACACCTTCTGATATTAGAGAACTTGGCGGTGCCCTTTTTTGCGATTATCGCTTTGGACACGTCTTTGTGTATCACAATGGGGCAGAATCTTACTATGCCGCAAGAGGCTTTCGTGGTTCGTTAAGAGTCTAAAATTTGTACAGGCAGGTAAATTTGAAGTAGAGAATAGATTTGCTTAGGGAATAGTAGTGATTGAATACTTTAGCTACGGATTCGATTTTGAGGCCGCAAAGAATAGGGCTAATCAAACCTTATTGTAAAAGAATGAATCAACTAAAAATATTAAGAGTATGTTTTGATAATTTTCTTCATAAACATACTCTTTTTTAGAATCATTTATCAAAATTATTAGTTTTAATTAACGTATAAACGAGAACTTGTAAAAGGTACTCTTGTAATTATCAATGAAATTCACCCATATGAAACACCTATGATTTATATTATCCCGCTTTTAAATGAAAATTTTCGAGCAAGTATAAAGTGAATGATTAGGAGGAATACAAAATGAAAAGTAAATTCCATCATATTGTACGAGCTATCATGATAAAAGATGAAAAATTACTAGTTGCTAAATACATAGGACATCACTATTTTTTACCCGGTGGCCATGTTGAAATTGGGGAATCAGCAGAGAATGCACTAATAAGAGAGTTACGAGAAGAACTTGGAGTAACTTGCAGTATAAAACAATTTTTAGGCGTCATAGAAAATCAATGGCAAGCCAAAGAAACCCTCCACCATGAAATTAACCACATTTTTGAAATAGATTCAAATGAGTTAAAATCCGATTTCACTCCAATATCTAAAGAGTCCCATTTAGCATTTCACTGGATTGATTTCAATAAAGAAAATATAAATTCCTATACAATAATGCCGACACCTTCAGTAAAAGAATTACTAGAAAGAAAATTAAGTGATGAACTATTAACTTGCTGGATTAGCAACTTTTAATTGTCTCTATTTATATTAATTCCGTTCACTAAAAGAATATAAAGAAAATAGGCTCATAAACAAGGTACATCACCTAGTGTAAAGTCATATTTTGTTGATGTACGCATTTAGTCTATAGCCTTATTTCTACTTTATTTTTAAAAGTAAATAAACTCGAAAATTTGGACGGAATTTACATTTGTAAATGGAGGGTTTCATAATGAATGAATTTCAACAAGAACTACAAGCGTTAAACCTTAATGATTATCAACCTGGTAATGTTGTGTATTGGGATCAGCAACAAAATCAATATCCATATTACTACATTCAAGACGATGCACGTCGTTGTGGCGGATGCGGTGGCGGACGTTGTGGCGGTTGTGGTGGTTGTGGTGGTCGCTGTGGTGGTTGTGGCGGCGGACGTTGCGGCGGTTGTGTAGGTTGTGTAGGCTGTGTTGGTTGTTTCAGCTGTTCTAATTGCTGGAACTGGTGGTTTATTTAAGTATTATAGATCTATAATATTTCACATGAAAGAAAAGTGCAGATGCAAAGTTATAATGTATTGAAACTTTTCTTTCATGCTGTTATTTTTATATGTTTTAGGGGGATATTTATTTGTACAAATATGAAAAATTAATTTCATGGGTAGAAAGCATTAAAGAGACCAATCAAAGTTCTGCGGCGGCACTTTGTATTATTAAAGATAATAAGATTGTACTAGAGCATTATAGTGGAACGCATTCAAATACTCCTACTAGTAAAAAAGTAACCATATCTTCACAGTTCAATGTCGCTTCCGCAAGAAAAAGCTATTTAGGATTAATGGTAGCTTATGCTGTTTATGAGGGGAAAATAAAATCTCTTGATGACGAGGCAGTAAATTATTTTAAAAAACATGATCCTTCATTACTCGGGAAGACAACGATTAGACATTTAGTAACTCATTCACACGGTTTAAATGAAACCGATGATGGGACGGTTTTTCGTGAGTTTGACCCGGGACAAGCTTGGGCGTACAGAGATATTAATGTAAGAATGGTGACGCAGCTTATTTATCAGCTGTATAATAAGAGTTTTCCTGAATTACTAAAGGAGCGTGTATTCCTACCTGCCAACTTCAATGAAACTGGATGGAGAATAAAACAAGATGATAATTTAGTTAAGGTTGTTGTAAACCCAGATGAAGATGCAATAAGTAGTGTTGGTGCAGTAGATGACGGCTCCGAGAAAAATCTTTTTGTCTCTGCGAGAGAATTTGCATACTGGGGTAACCTTCATTTAAATAAAGGGTTTTTAAATGGTAAACAAATTGTGCCAAAAGAAGTTATAGCACTTGCTACGAGCTTACAAAGTCCAGAGTACACAAATAAAGAACTACCTCAAAACGGGTTGTTTTGGTTCGTTCAAAATGAACCTGCTTTATTTAGCGAACTTGGTGAGCGAGTTCCTAAAGGTTCCTATCAAATATTAGGAATTACAGGACCAACGATATTAGTCATTCCAGAATATAATGTCGTCGTTGCTAAAATGTACAATAAAAGATACAACTATGGTGGGGATAATTATTTATATTATTTACGTGAATTTAGCAATTTAGTCGCTGATACATTTAGTCGCTGATACATTTAGTAGCAGTAAAAATACTATGGTTAGGGTATAACTACTCCTATAATAAAAAGGAGTGAACTTTAATGAAAAATGAAGTGAATAAAAATAAAAAGCAAAATATAAAGGATGTAAACACAGAACAAAACGCGATTTATAGCGATCCGAAAGATGCAGCTAATATGCAAACTGTACCGCAGCCGAAAGACTTTGAGGAAATTGAATATTAATTTTCTCTCCGACTTATTTATGAAAGAAAAATACGTCTTAAGTCTCATCACTTTCAGCAAATTATTTGATAACATATATACATAAGCATTCGAAAATGTCTTATCTTAACAAAGCTTTCTTTAAATGCTGTATATAACCTACAAAAAGGCACTTCTTGATGAAGTGTCTTTTTGTGTAAGCTAACTCAATTTCCATTTTCCGTACAGTATCTTGCAATTTATCATGGATATACTAACTGTGAAAATTCATGTCATGATAAAAGAAGGGGACAGTTAGCATGAAACAAACATCTATAAATCCATTGCTAATTGTTCTAGGTACAATCATTGTTCAAATTGGCCTAGGAACAATTTACACATGGAGTTTATTTAATCAACCCCTTGTAAGTAAGTTTGGATGGAACCTCAATTCAGTCGCGATCACGTTCTCAATTACGAGTTTTTCTTTATCATTCTCAACTCTATTTGCAGGAAAGCTACAACAAAAATTTGGACTTCGTAAACTTATCGCTACTGCAGGAATTGTTTTAGGACTCGGTTTAATACTTAGTTCACAAGTTTCCTCATTACCATTACTTTATTTATTAGCCGGTGTTGTCGTTGGATACGCTGATGGAACAGCATATATTACATCACTATCTAATTTAATTAAATGGTTTCCAAACCGTAAAGGACTTATTTCTGGTATATCTGTTTCGGCATATGGAATGGGAAGCTTAATCTTTAGATATATAAACGGAAATCTTATCAACAGTCTTGGAGTATCACAAGCATTTTTATATTGGGGTATTATTGTCTTACTATTAGTGTTGATAGGATCATTCTTCTTACGTGAAGCAATTGTAAGTAACACTGCAACTGAAACATTACACAATGATTATACGCCGCGTGAAATGATGAAAACAAAACAAGTATATCTCTTGTTTTTCATGTTATTCACATCATGTATGGGCGGACTGTATTTAATCGGTATGGTAAAAGACATCGGGGTGCAGCTCGTTGGTCTTAGTGCAGCGACGGCCGCTAATGCCGTCGCAATGATTGCAATCTTTAATACAATAGGTAGAATTATTCTTGGAACGTTATCAGATAAAATAGGTCGATTAAAAATCGTCTCGGCTACATTTATTATTATTGGATTATCCGTCTTCACTTTAAGTTTTATTCCACTAAATTACGGGATTTATTTTGCTTGTGTAGCAAGTGTTGCCTTTTGCTTTGGTGGTAACATCACTATCTTCCCAGCAATTGTGGGAGACTTCTTCGGATTAAAAAACCATAGTACAAACTACGGGATTGTTTACCAAGGTTTCGGATTTGGTGCACTTGCAGGATCATTCATTGGAGCACTACTTGGCGGATTTCAGCCAACCTTCATTACAATCGGTGTTCTATGTGTTATATCTTTCGTTATCTCTATAGTAATCCGCCCTCCAAATGCAGAAAAGAAGAAGGAAATCAAATCGTTAAATCGAAAAATAGCTTAATGCTAAGAAAGAGTCCTTATGCTAGGGCTCTTTTGCTTTACAAAAAAATGTATAAACAATGGATGACATTCAAAAAATCTAATTTTTTCCCTGTACTTATTTCATAATCTAACATTAAAGAAGATAGGACATTCCGATTATTAAATTGAATAAATAATGTAAAGGGGCGTGATAGTTAAAATGCAAATAGTAAAGCAATGGGTACAAGAAGATAGTGATTACATAAGAGAAAAAGTAATTGAATATAACCAAAAACAACTTTCAAATGAAGAAAAAACACCTTCAGAAAAGATTAGTTTTATAGTGAAAAATGAAAAAGAAGACATAGTAGGAGGGATAACGGCAATCACATTTTGGCACCATGTACATGTTGACTTCCTATGGGTTTCAGAAGAATACAGGCACGAAGGTTACGGAAGCAATTTAATGAATCTTATTGAAGAATTTGCAATTAAAAAAGAATGTAGGCTAATCAAATTAGATACTTTTAGTTTCCAAGCCCCTAATTTTTATAAGAAACATGGGTATAAAGTGATAGGGGTAAGTGAAGATCATCCTAAAGGGCATAATCATTACTATTTAGAAAAAAGGTTATAAATGAATCATTAAAGAGTGTATTATGATTAATCTTTTTCAAAATATGCTCTTTTCTTTTGTGTGTCTATGAACACGATATCGTTTCGTATTAGTTATTTATTCAAATTACTTTTTATGAATCCAAACAATTTAATGATAGAATGAAATAAAGACAGAAAATTTTTACCATTCAAGGGGGTTACATATGAAAAAAGTAAATGTTACATACGCACTTCTATATGATGAAACTCATGAAAAGCTATTAATGGTTAAAAACAAAGGGGAAAATGGTTCTTATTACACTTTACCAGGTGGAGCAGTTAAATTCGGGGAAACGTTAGAAGAGGCAGCAATTCGTGAAGTGAAAGAAGAAACAGGGCTAGACATATCTGTAAAAGGGGTTTGTTCCATTAGTGAAGCCTTTTTTGAGGAGAGAGGACATCATGCAATCTTCTTTAATTTTTTAGGAGAAATAACCGGAGGGGAAATCTGTATATCACGGCCAAAAGAGATTGAGGAGATTACCTGGATGGAATTAGATTCAGCAGAACCTTATTTACGTATACCAGAACACTTAAAAAGCCTTTTACAAAAGAAAGAAACAGTTCCTTATATTTTTAATGGAACTATTATTCATCAATCTTCATAAAGATAGTATTTCATTTAAGGCGGGGGAAAAATGGAGTTTATCGTTAATCACAAACAATTTACACAAGCTCTTTCAGAAGTAAGTAAAGCTATCTCAACAAAAACTTTAATTCCTATATTATCCGGAATAAAGATAACAGCAGATCAATCTGGAATTACTTTAATCGCAAGTAATTCGAATATTTTCATTGAAAAATTTATACCTATTTCAATTGAAGACGAACAAATTACAACTATTTTAAAAGCAGGGAGTATTGTTGTACCAGCAAAATATTTCATTGAAATTATTAAGAAAATGCCAAGTGATATTTTAATAAAAAGCATGAATGAGCAGTTGATTACAATTCAATCTGATGAAATTACTTTAAACTTAAATGGACTCTCGGCAAATGAATTTCCTAATGTACCATTTTTAGACGCACATACAGAAATACAAGTAGAGACGGAACAATTAATTGAAGTCTTTAAACAAACTGTCTTTGCAACTGCTAAAAATGAATCTAGACGTGTTCTTACTGGCGTACATTTCGTTATTGATCATAACAAATTAATTTGTGCTGCTACTGATTCGCACAGACTGGCTTTACGTGAAATACCCATTTCTTCACATGCGAAATTAAATTGCATTGTACCAAGTTCCACTATTAGTGAACTACTAAAATTAATGAACAGTAATTCAAATTTAGTATACATATATCTTTCAGAGAGTCACATTATTTTTAAATTCGGTACAATTACGTTGTATTCAAGGCTAATTGAAGGGAAATATCCTAATATATCCGGCCTAATTCCAAATGAATCCCAAACGATTATTAATATAGATAGAAAAAAGATTTTACAAGGTGTAGATCGGTCAAGTTTATTGGCTAGTGAATGGGCAAACAACAACGTTAACTTAGAAATCATCGACGAATGCACAATACAAATTTCTTCCAACGCTTCTCAAATTGGTAAAATATCCGAGACACAACAAATAGATGCGATTCACGGTGAAAAGCAATTAAATATATCTTTCGACGGACGATATATGGTCGATACTTTAAAAGCAATAAAAGAAGATAGAGTTACTTTAAGTTTTGGCGGTTCCATGAGACCGATATTAATTGAAGCAGGTGAACAATCTGCAGCAGTATATTTAATATCGCCTGTTAGAACTTATTGAGAACAAAGGAAGGAATTAAATTATGTACAAGCACACTTTATGTTTTATAAAAAGAAATGAAAAAATACTTATGTTAAATAGAGAATATGATCCTGTAAAAGGATTATGGAACGGTGTAGGAGGGAAGATAGAAAAAGGAGAAACACCGTTAGAAAATGCAATTCGTGAAATAAAAGAAGAAACAAATATAGATGTTGAACAAAATCAAATTCAATTTAAAGGCATTATTAAATGGGAGGATTCCTCATATTCTGGTGGCATGTATGTCTATTTAGTAGAGCTACTTAATGAATTTACATATCACACTCCAAAAAAAGTCTCAGAAGGAATTCTAGATTGGAAAGAGGTATCTTGGATTCTAAGTGACTATAATTACGGCGTAGGAGAGATGATACCTAAATTTTTAACTGAAGTACTTTATAATGAATTAATATTAGAGCACTCTTGCGTTTTATCAAATCATAAATTAGTAGAGTATAAGAATAAAGAATTAGCTAAGCAGACCAGCATAGTAAAGTAGTAATTAGGGGAGATTAGTATGTAATAGAAGGAGGAGCTCATGAAAAAAGTAAATAATTAAGGATATATATAACTAATATTACTATTATAATCCCCTTAATTATTTACTTAGCATTGGCAACCTCTAGCGAAAAAGATACTCTTACTCAACTAAAAAAAGCCCCCGGTATCCCATCTGCTATTCAAGATTCAAACGATATAGAAGACCCTACAGGATATTGGACAACAGAAAAGATGAAAAATGCAATTCCAGTAGATAAAACAAAGAATTATAATAAAAAGCGAACCATCAATATTAAATTGGTTCGCTTTTTATTATAATCACACTTCTCGCCACCAAGCAGCCGTAGGATAATCTTTAGATTGTAATGCAATAGCTTCACCGATTTGTGGCGTTGCAATATTAACCCCTAAACGATTTGCTTCTTTCGTAACACGTTCAATAGGATCACTCCATTCATGTAATGCTAACGTAAAAGCACCCCAATGAATAGGAACAAGCAATTCTCCTTTAACGTCAATATGAGCTTGTACTGTTTCTTCTGGCAACATATGAATAGCAGACCATCTCGTATCGTACTGCCCGCATTCCATTAAAGTAAGATCGAATGGACCATATTTCTCACCAATTTCCTTAAAGTGAGGCGCATAACCGCTATCACCACTAAAGAAGACTTTAGTTTCTTGACCAAGAATAAGCCATGAACACCATAACGAACAATCTCTATCTGTCATACTTCGTCCAGAGAAATGCCTTGCAGGAGCGCAAACTAACTTAATATTATCAAACGTAATTTCATCCCACCAATTATGTTCACTAATTTTATTAGGTGAAACACCCCATTTAATAAGATAACGCGCAACTCCAACCGGGGCATAAAAATGCTTCGCACGATCTTTTAACCGCATAATACTTTTGTAATTTAAATGATCATAGTGATTATGAGAAATGATAATCGCATCAATTTCTTGAAGTTCATCATGTTCTAAAGAAAAAGCACCACTATACCGCTTACTATTAAACACAGGAAATGGGGAAGAGGCATCTCCAAACATAGGGTCTAATAGCAATTTTTTACCTTCTATTTTCAAAAGAGAAGCAGAGTGCCCAAACCATGTCACACTCTCTAAAGATTCATTATTTTTATTCGATAAAACAATAGGTAAATTCTTTACAGGACGTAGCTTTGTTTTCATTTTAAAGTAATCAGTCATTAAACCGATAATATCTTTCGGATTAAAACTTACATCAGTCGGAATTTGATTCATATATTTCTTTTTCATTAGTTCTCCTTTTTACGTTTAACAATATACGTATGTTGTTATTGTAGCTAATTGTAGTTTAAACGAAATCATTTTACCTTTCATCTTAAATGCAGTACATTTCATAAATTCTTCAAATTTATTATTTATATATAAAAAATAGAATTCAGTTAGCAGCAGCTAAAACTAATATTATGTATTTGTGAATTGTTTTGTTTAAGTACAGTCTTTCTTATAAACAACAAAGACTGTATGTTTCTTTATATGTTATAGAAGCAGATAGGTAACTAATTATCCACAGGAAGGAGAGTCTATAAATGCTAGAAGAAAGAAAAAAGAAGTCTAAATGCAAACTATTAAATAGCAATAACTAAATATAGAATTCTAGATAATCTTAGTGTAGGTATCAACATAGCTATACTAAGGTTTTTTATTTGAAATCATTAAAGGATACTTATTTTTATTTATAGAACATAGTAAATACATAGGTTTTACAATTAAATTACTAAAAAAGAAGGGATTTTAAAATGCTTGCTAATTATACTCCGGAGAAAATACTTAAAACAACTTATGAGACAAAAATGATTTCATAAGTTGACAATTATCCAACTTTAAAAATAAGCGGAACAAACCTTCAATATTTACTTGTAATGCTCCATCTGGGCATAGAATCAAATACTATAAAAACGAAGCTAAATTGGACTAACGAGGAATTCGAAAAACAAATGCACGCATTAGAACTAGAAGGTTTATTGAATAAGACAGAAGGGAGTTACTATCCAACATGTATGGTTATAACAGCTAATGAAGGAGAAAAACTGTATAACCTATGTGAGCCTCTAATTAAAACTGCACTTAACATAATTGAAAAGTATTCTAATCAAATTGATGCTATGTCTAAAAGAATCGTATAGTCTTTTACTATATAGTGGTGTGTTATTAGATTTTGGACAAATAATTAACATTGAAGAAAACTATTTAGAAACAGAACGGCCTTTGAGAAACAATAAAAGATATTATTATGCGATTATAGAACAAGAACAAACAGACAAAGAGTCCTTTGGAATGTATGGTAATACGTATTTGGATTTAGGGGAATATCAAATTGGTCTTTATGGAAACACTCGATATACAACTTTGAATTTAATAACTGCGAATAAAGAAACGTTTGAAGCATATTTTCACGATGCTATTATCGATATTAATTATACGAAAAAGCAATTAGTTGAAAATTTTGTAGCAGTAGATAGACAAGTAGACTTAAATTCAAATGTATTATACGAAAAATTAGGCTTATATAAAAATTCGCAATCAATTATCCCAGTGTTTAAAGCTAAAGACTTATCTATACTTAACGAAATCGCGAACACAATCAGTAAAGATTTGATCTTATTATGTAAAGAAAATGAGAAACCTTTAAAAGAATACTTTGCAAGCAGCAGATACTCAAAAGAAATAACTTACGAAGAATTTTTTATTTGGTGGTATCACTTTTTCTATACAAAAATAACTGAAGAATTAATAAAACAAGGCATAATTAGTATCAGCACTCAAGAAAATCAAACATATATAATCTATTAAATACCTAATTTTATAAATATAAGCAGCGTATTATATCTCCACATATGTAGCAGAAGGATATGTGAAAAATCATTTGTAAAATAGATAGTTATCTAAATTTAAACATGAAGAAAATACGATATAAATAAGGGAGATGCACCTTGCAAAAGAAATTTATCAATCCGGAAACTATGCCAGCAACTTTTGGATACTCACATATTGTTGAAGTTAGTAACGCTAAACGGACAATTTACATATCAGGACAAGTAGCGATTAATGTTGATGGTCATATAGTTGGGAATGGAGATTTAGGTACACAAACGCGCCAAGTATTTGAAAATATTAAAGTAGCATTAGAAGCTTCAGAATTAAATTTTAATGATGTAGTAAAATTAACATTTTTCTTAACGGACATTTCTCAAATGGCCATTGTTAGAGATATTCGAGATCAATATATCAACACAAAAAATCCTCCAGCAAGTTCAGCTGTAGAAGTTAACAAACTAATTCATGACGAACTATTAATCGAAATTGAAGCAATTGCTGTAGCAAACTAATTTAAAAACTTATCATCAATTAAATTAACATCGAAGCAATTTGTTTAAAGTTAACGATTAAACAAATTGCTTTTTTGTCTTAACTAAAATTTGTTTGCGGCATTATTTATGAAAATAAACAACAAAAATATATTAGAACAATTTATCTAAGCTATTAAGCTGTATCAATTCATATAACACACAACCAATCATGAACAAACAAAGAAAAGGGAAGTGTAACAACCGAGACCAATGTGTAATAAGTTTATTACTTTTTTCTAGTTAACATAATATATATTATACGAAGTTGTATAGAGTAAGTGTTTATCTGTATCAAAAACCAAGTAAACTATACTTAATGAGACGAAACGGGGATTTTTAATGAGATTCACATAAAATCTTATCTAAATGAATTTCTACAGTTTTTATCGTTTATTTTGCTATAAATTAATCACAGCAAATCTTAATCGATTAATTATCGTTTAACGAGTCAAAAATAATTTTGATTAGCACGGAATTTTTTTATGCGAAATAAATTTTTCTATACAAATGATAAATTTCATTTTATGTTTTGCTCTATAGATTTATTGCTAATTACATATGTTTTATTATTTTATATTTTTGTTGTTATTTCTTTTATTTACGCTTGACTTTCATTGTATTCTTCATTCTAGTTAACATAACGTTTATTTTTAACGTAAAGAAATCCTCCTCACCTTCAGGAAGATTTCTTTTGTTAGCTAGTAATCCATTTATCTATTTTTAGTAACAATCCCAATTGTAAATAACATTGGAAAAATCTAGATTTAATAAATCGTCTTTCTTTATAAAGAAATTAGCAACACCAGAATCTCCCCACATAATATTTAATGAATCATCTGTATCGATTTGTAGCAATAACATATCATGTTGCTGGTATTTTTCTTCCCATTCCCTTGGATCTGTCTGTGTGAAAAATGGATAACCACCAATTTTATGCCCTTGATCTTTACATAAATCATCATACAGTTCGCCTAATTCTGTATTATTTTCTTCATCAACAATTTCTTCCCAATCAATTTCCTCACTAAACATCTTTTCAAATCGATAATCCCTTGATGTTACGGGCTGATAACCCAATTCAAACTTTAATTTCGCTGCTTCAGGTATGATAAAGTCCTCTAATTCTGAAGTGTTTAAATAACTAAAATCAGTAATAACCTTATTTAAATCTTCTATAATTGTAGAATGATAAATAATTCGAAAGTCTTTTTGGATTGTTGGATGATCAAAATCTGCTCCGTAAAGCTCATCTTCAGCACTTACGAAAAACTGTAGCATACCCTTTTGAGGCATATATTCAACATGCTGCATTTCTTCAAAGTTTAGCTGCGCAAGTAACATCATAGGTTGTCCATTTGAATCTTTAGGATGCTCTTGATCTATAGGTACATACGGATAACCACCAAATTTACTCTCAAAAAGCGTTGTCTCTGCTAATGTTCCAGACGCTTTAATATAAGGTTTCACACTTTCTTCTAAAATACTACGATACTGCTCTAGTTCTTTCGGAATTTGAAGTTGATACGTATTCTTCATTACATTTGCCTCCCCTTAATAATGAATTGAAAATGCCTTACTTAATTATATAGCAACAGATAACTTCATTGAAAATCGTTAAATATCCGTTTTAACCCTCATTTTTTGCGCACTTGGCGGACAAAGTAAATTATGTTCTGAGACCTTTTTATTAATAGTTGTAATTAACATAGCTGCTTCTACATTATCCGTTAGTTCTTTTAAATTTTCTTTTAGATGATCTATTTCCTTTGAAAGTTCAATCCACCTAGGCAAAACATGATTATTTTTCAAAGTTCTATAAAGTTGCTTGTCAGGATTATACGAAAGATCTTTATCAAGATTAAGAGGTTTCTCTTTCCCAGGTAAATCATTAAACGCTCCTGTCTTTTCTGCCTGTTTAACGATAGAGCTAATATGATCCTCATACGTGAACGACCAAACTTTTTCATCTTTAACTAAAATTTCTTGTTTTTTAAGTTTTTTATCTAGCTCATCTTGATTCATAGATTCTCTCTCCTTTTTATTTTATAGTGTGGTTTTTGTATGTTTTAATGCTTTCAACCCATCAAATAACTTTTCTCGCCACCAAACACCGTCATGACCGCCTTGAAACTCTTCATAAGTAATTTGGCATCCTTTTTCTTTTAAAGCTTTATACAGGCGTCTATTAGCCGTTAAAAGAGGTTTGTTTTCAAGTTCTCCTGCTGCTATGTAAAAATGAGGTTGACTCGTATTAGAATCTATAGATGAAATTTGATTTTCAATCCAAGGAATTTGATTTTCATAACCATCCTTTTTCCAATGCACGGATCCAGACATTGACAACATGTTTCCGAAAACATGTGGATTTTGAAGCGCTGCATAAAAAGCTGCTAAGCCACCGAGACTGAAACCGGCAATTGTTGTATTCCTCTCTTCTTGATATACGTGATACTTAGCTTGAATCCACGGAAGTAATTCCTCCGTTAAAAATGTATTCATTTTATCGTTATAAGTTAGCTCTTCTAGTCGATCAACGGGTTCTATTGCAACAGCAATACAAGATGGGATTTCTTTTTCGTATATTAAATAATTGAGTGTTCTTGCGATTGAAAGGTTATTAATGAATGAATTCCCATCAAACACAATGAGAAGTTCTTGAAGATGTGAAGTGTGAGAATAGTCATGAGGCGTATAAATATAAATTTTACGTGTGTCATTTAAAATCGTACTATGAAAAGAATATGTTTCAATTTTTCCAGATGGATAATGATCTGAAGGAAAACGACTGCTATACTGTACTTCCATTCCTATGTTTAACACAGACGCTTTATTGGCATCTTCTCCAAATGTATTTTTATTAAATCGATCTAGTTGGTACTTTTCACTGCGCTTTATCCAATCATTTTCGAAAAAATCGTTTACTGAAAAATAGTACGTTGAAATAAAACTCTCATCCGTCCTAAACGTTACATACCAAATATCTGTCTGTAACAACCGTTGTAGTTGATTTACAGACAGATCCCAACCAGGAAAACTACCGAATACATAAACGTTTTCAGTTTTTTGATCCCCTAACCATATATACGTTATAAGCTTATACTGATTTTCTACAGGACATTGTTCTATTAGTGGCGTATTATTTGACTTTATTTCATGCAAAAAAGTATAAATTGCTTTCTCGTTTCCTTTTTTTAATTGATTATTAAGCTACTCTAACTTAGGACTAATTATTGAAGTCACCCATCTGCCTCCTTTGTATTTCTTTCTTTTCACTAGATTGCTTTTATAAAATTTAGGATTAGTATGTTATGTATTTAGATGAGTTATTTATTTAGAAGGTTTATCAATTGCCTGAATAGAAAGTTCCAACGCTTTTATTCTTCTTTCTAAAAGTGTTCTTTGAGGACTACCAGCCTTAGACTTATCATAGGCTCTCTCAATTGATGGAAGCAAACCAGCAAGGATATTACGAGCTTCTGCTAACTCTTCTTGGCTATACCGATGACTTTCTTGATTCCACACGTTCTCTAACACTGCTAGCCCTATACAAACGGCTTTAAGCCTTTTTTTCACTAAGGTAGTATTTGCTCCCTTTTGAGTCATCTGTGAAAAAGCATTTTCAAGTTTACGAATTGTCGATTGTAAAGATTTTATTGATTCCAATTTATCTATATTTGACACGTTTTCCATGTTACTATTGTTCCTCCTGGCTTAACTTATTTAATACTGGATATAATAAGTACTTGATTTCACTCGAAATATTTTATCATAAATAACTAACTATATTCGAATTGGATAATGGATTAAAGGAAAACGGTATCTAAACGCCTCTCCCTCCTTTAGATCATTCTATATGTACTTCTTTCTTCGTATTAGAATCCCTATATAAACAAGGTATTAAAATTGTATTTTTTATGAACAAAAAAACGCACAAGCAGCATGACTTGTACGTTTTTATTTTTATTCAGTAAGATAATACAGTAATAGTTTCCGGGCCTTCTCATAATTCATGAAATCTCTATACAAAATGGGATACTTCACAATTTCTGTTTCTATAAAACGATATTGCGGAAAACATTCAAAAAACGATTTCTTTAGCCACTTTATTTGATCAAACACAATCTCCTTTTCGTTGTTATTAAGTATGTAACTTAAAGTACCTGCTGTATGCATCCAATAATAATTTAAATCAGCGCTTATGCAATCATCTTCTGTAAACATATTATTAAAATCTTTTCGTATTTTTCGAAGGTCACAATTCGGAAACGGTTTAAGCAGCGGACTATGCATTTTCTGCAATTCATTAAAAATAACCTTTTTACCTAATAGCAACTTTCCACCCCTTTATTTCTCTATCCAATTTAATAATTTTTCATAATGATATTGAGCATCTGTATAGCCAAGATTATATAAATTAACGAGTTTTTCTTTTTTTCTTTCTATTCCGCTTATAGGAAGCTGTACGCTAGGCTGAATGATATAAAAATTGTCTTTTTGTTCTATTTGATTCATATAAGTTATCGTCTCATTATAAAAACGATAATGTTCTACTAAAGATTGTGCGATATTCGGATATTTTCTATATAACATTTTAGCCAGCCCAGAAAATTTATTCCGCTGCTTCTCGTATCCATCCGGCTTTGTCATAATAACAACATTCTTTTGGTAACCATCATTTTGCGCTTTTAATACTGGAATAGGATCTATAATCCCTCCATCTAACAATTTTCGATTATCATATTCTACAGCAGGTGCTATAAACGGTACAGAGCTTGATGCACGAATAATTTTTAAAATATCATTTCCGTGTTCTATTTTATTATAATAAACTGCTTGTCCTGATTCGCAATCAGTCGTTCCGATTACAAACTGTTCATTTGAATTTAGGAAAGTTTGAAAATCAAACGGTACAATTTTGTTTGGTACTTCATCAAATAAAAAATCCATTCCAAATAATTCACGTTTTCTAATTAAGTTTCGATAAGATATATACCTGTGATCTGCTACTAGCTCTGTATTCACTTTCTTATTTCTTCCTTTTTGACGTGATAAATAGGTTGCTCCCATACACGCTCCGGCGGATACACCGACTACATACGGAAAGAATAAGTCCCTTTCCATAAAATATTCGAGTACTCCTGCAGTATATAATCCTTTCATTCCGCCGCCTTCTAATACTAAACCGATATTTTTCATGCTATATCCCTCTACTTCTGTTTTCTTAATTATATGTTAGCACAAGATTTTAGGATGAGGTTATATAAATTGGTTGCAATAATAACAAAAAACTATTGAAGCAATGTCATAATCTATTAGCCATTCGCATGGTACAATATAAGAAACTCATTCCACATATTATAAAGGAGGAATTTCATATGGGTTTATTTAGTGGTATTTTAGGAAATGCATCAAGTGCGAGTACAGAAAGCGTTGAACGTGATTTAGAAAAAATTATGCTAGACGATGAGAAAGTTGAGCATGCTTATAAATTAATTCGTGATTTAATCGTATTTACAAATCGTCGTCTTATTTTAGTAGATAAACAAGGAATATCAGGTAAAAAAACAGAGTATCATTCTATTCCTTATAAAAGCATTACACAATTTAGCATTGAAACAGCTGGGCATTTTGATTTAGATGCAGAGCTTAAAATTTGGGTATCTAGTATGGATGATCCAATTACGAAAGAATTTAAAGGTGACGATAGTATTTTAAGCATTCAAAAAGCGTTAGTAACATATACGACGAAATAACGCCTTTCCGTATTTTTATTCATTATCGAAATTACTAACCCGAGTATTTTGGAAGAATATGCGTTATTTTTGTATATTTAATCTAAAATAACATAAAAAGGTAAAGCGTATTTCAAATGCTTTACCTTTCTTTTTTGTAATAAATAAGTGTAGTTTTATCATTTAATTTCTTTATTACTTCTGTTCTTTTATACCCCATTTTTT
This sequence comes from Bacillus sp. FSL R12-0074, assembly GCF_038005725.1. Classification (NCBI taxonomy): domain Bacteria; kingdom Bacillati; phylum Bacillota; class Bacilli; order Caryophanales; family Bacillaceae; genus Bacillus; species Bacillus sp. FSL R12-0074. The sequence continues at coordinate 2,623,817 of NZ_JBBOTR010000001.1, read as the reverse complement.
CGTATAGAAAACAATTTCTTTCTTCTTCTAAAATCGTAGCAAGTTCAAAACTCCGTGCTTCTGGAAACATCTCTTCAATTAAAATAAGTACCTTCTTAGCGATTCCTTTCCCTTGATAGATTGGATGAATGAACATTGGACTGATCCAAAATTTATAAGGTCTTTCTTTTTGGGATATACATATCGCTCCAACAAGGTTCGAATCTATTATCATCTTATAAAAGTTGTTGCTCGGATTATTTATTCTTAAAATAGTTTTTTCAATAGATTCATTTGCTGGATTTGTTTCATAGTCTTTATATTTATTTAATAAAGGACTAAATGAGTCTATTTGCATTTGAAATAAAACTGCTGCATCAATTTCTGTCGCCTTCTCTAATGTTACCAATTTAAACGCTCTCTTAAAGAAGTAATGTGAGCTGTATGATGACGACCGTGCCATGCATATAGTCCAATTGCAGCAGCAAGTTTTGTTTCTCCTGATTCAGGATGATTAAATGTCTTTTCTAAATCTGCCGGTTCTAAAGAATATAATAAGTTAACCCATCTTTTATGTAATGAATCTAGCATTACAAGTGAAACATCTACTGGTAATTTCGAGTCAGGTAGCTCTGCCCATTTTTCTTCTTTGTACGGTTTAATAGTTGGATTCTTTTCTGTCATTGCTAATTTAAAGCGTATGTAGCTATTCATATGACTATCAACAACATGATGAACAACTTGGCGAACAGTCCATCCACCGACGCGATACGGTGTATCTAACTGCTTCTGATCTAAATCTTTTATCGCTCTTGCTAGTTCATTAGGTAAATCCTCTATTTCTTGAATCCATTTATCAATTATTTCTTCTGTAATAGTTCCTACGTAAGTAAATCGACCTATTGGATAACGTAAATCCTTCATGTACATGTCCCTCCCTATTATTTTTAACCCTTAGTAGTCCTCCAAATATAATGTACGAAATTTACGTTTTCCCCGTTTAAATCTACAGTAGTTGTCTCCGCTTCCTTTTCACGAGAAAATCCGTTCTTTTCTAATACAATTTGTGAAGCTATGTTATTTGTTGTTGTCATAGCATGTATTTCATTAATTTCATAGACTCTTGCTTGAGCCAAAATCAATTTTACAGATGATGCTGCAACTCCTTTTTTGTAAAATCCTCCCCAACTCGGTAGCCTAACGACCCAATTCGTTTTTTCTTATCTACATCAACTAAATTGATACGTCCTACAATTTCTTTTTCCGTATTACGTATGAGATGAAAATAAGAAATTCCCTCAGTTTGTTCTTTTAATAGTTCGGCAAGTTGCTTTTGAAAGTATTCATACACGTAATAATTAGAGCCACGACTTGGTACCATTGTTTCAAAAAATGATTTGTTCGTTAGTTCAAAATTAAATAAATCTTCAGCGTCTTGATTCTTTAATTGTTCTATGTATATTTCCATCCCGTTTACCCCTTCTTGATTTACTAACTGTTATACATTCTTTTTTAAACGATAATTTTCCTGCTATTTCTTTCGTCTGAGTAATACAGTAAGTAATACTCTAGGATGAAAAAGATGAAATGGACTACGAATTAAGTTCATAACTCTGACTAACCGAATATAAATATCAGAATCACTTGCAGAAAGTTGATATATTTGTTTCGTATACCATTGCTGAAATTTTTGTTTCGTAGTTAATTCTTTCTGTAACTTAGGATGACGTGCTATCTCCGTTGTGGTCATTTCCCAAGGTGTTTTGATAATCATAGCAGTCTTCCTATAAAACTCTCGAGTTAATGTTTTATCAAGCCTTTTTCTCCCTTGAAGAATTAGTTGTAATTGGTGAGCTTCCATAGCTGCAACTGAAACACCTTGTCCGAAAACTGGATCAAAACGACAATGCGCATCTCCAACTACTAACAATCCTTCAGGCAAATTATTAACTAGATCAAATCGCCTGCGTACTTGATATGGAATTTTGTACGTTTTTATATCGGTAATCGCCTCAGATTTGTTTAGAAACTCTGTAACATTAGTGATTGATAGGTTTTCAGCAAAATCATAAAATTCATCATCTGTTTGCGGTGCTTTTTCATTTGCATATCCACTAAAAGTAACAAAATAACGATCATCTTCAATCGTTTGAATTAGAACACCATAAGGATTCTCAGGAAAACTTGGAGACATAAGCATATTACAGCAGTCTAATTTCTCTTTTTCTTTGAGCCTAAACATTCTAGTTGCGTAAAACAAATCAATTCTTACTTTCTCTTCTTGTACTTCGAAATTGTATTCTTGTAACCAATCTATATTTTTCGAACCAAATCCACTTGCATCAACAACAAGATCTGCATGAAATTCTTCTTTCATTCCTGTTTTCAAACATTTAGCTGTTATTCCATAGACCTTATTAAGTTTGTTATCTACTAGTAATCCTTCAACCAACATTTCATACTTCGAAGTAACATTTGAAACTTGTTCAATTCGTTTTTGAATATGCGATTCTAACAGAAGACGACTTTGTTGAATCATATTTATTTCGCCTTTGAAAGGCTGCTTCCATAGGCCGAACTGATGCCATTTTAAATCGCGAGTAAAGTTATTTACGATGCTACCTGCTTCAATTAATTCATTAGTAATGTTAGGAAACAACTCCTCAAGTGCTTCTTCGCCGCCTTTTAATAACACATGCGGATGATTACTTTGCGGAACTCTTTTTCGCGGACCTTTTCCATCCCATTCTTCACCAACTTCTACAATGATTACTTCTTCAAACGTATTTGATAAAGCCTTTGCGGCGAGTTTTCCTGCGATACTTCCACCAATAACAATAGCCTTAGTAAACATTTTTTCCCCCTTAATGAAAAGAGATCCTGTCGTGTATGAATGGAACAGGATCTTAACTAATAATTCCTTGATAATTATATTTAAAACACCTGTGTGAATTGCAACATTAAAATTAAAATACCTAATCCCCATACGTAATACGCGAATACTTTTAAAGAATGACGTTTTAAATATTGAATCATCCATGAAACTGCTATGTAACCAAAGAACGCTGCTGATAATGTTCCGACAATTAATGATGTACTAGAAATAGATTCAGCTTTCCCTTGAAAAACATCTGCAAATTGCAAGATGATAGCTCCGACAATAGCTGGTGTTGATAATAAAAAGGAAAAGTACGCCGCTGTTTCACGGTCTAACTTTCTCCATAATGCAGCGACAATTGTCATTCCAGAACGGGAAATTGCTGGAAATATAGCTACTGCTTGAAATGAACCAATTATGAATGCATCTTTATATGTAATATCATTCATTTTTTTACGACCGTTCTTTTGTTTATCGGACATATAAAGAAATAAACCCGTCACTAAAAACTCCCAACCTATTGTTATACCTGTTTTTGAAATATCTTCAAAAAAGTCTTTAAATAATAAGCCGATTACAACCGCAGGTATCGTCCCGACAATAAGTAATAGCATAAGCTTTGAAAATGGATTTTTTATTAAATAAATAAATTCTTTTCTATAATAAATAAACACCGCAAGTAACGTCCCTATATGCAGCATCGTATCTAAAAACAAACCTGCCTCATCTAACTGAAAAATATGTCGCCCTAAATATAGGTGACCTGTACTGCTTATAGGTAAAAACTCTGTCAGCCCTTGAATAATTCCTAAAATAAAAGCTTCTAGCCAATTCATGATGATCTCCTTTCTCATTTGCTTGTACCAATATATGATGCTTTAATTTTTGTTATGAAAGAAAATATATTTCTCTTGGGGATTTACTTTAACCTTTATTTAGAAGTTATGGATCGTGATAAATATGGATATATATGTAAAAAAGGAGGGTTTACATGGAGGAACACACAAAATTAGGCAACATATTACTTTGGATTGGACCAATTCTTGTGTTCTTAGGCTTATGTATGACAAATGTAATTACAGACATACCTTTCTTCGAAGGAAAGCATAAAACTTTTGGAATTATTATGTTATTTATAGGGGTACTTTGTTTAATTGCCGCTCATTACTTTAAAAAACGAAAAAATTCTGCCGATTAAATAATCTATTCCCTTATAAGGAGGAACAAATGCGAGGAAAATCATTACAGACAAAAATTACAAAGCTATATAAATAAAAACAATCCTAGTGTATGTACTAGGATTGTTTCATTTCGCTAATGTTGTTTATTTATAAAACACTTTATCAACGTTATATTTCGCTTTGTACTTATTAATGATGTATGTTTCGTAAATTTCTCTTTCAGTTGGATCTTCTACGATACATGCATCGATGCGGTATACTTCATCACGATGATTTTTGATTGGTGAAACATTATCTTCAAAATGCTTTTTAATACGTTGTCTAATTTTACGAGCTTTACCTACGAAAAGAAGTTCGTCATTAATATTGTAAAACATAAAAATGCCGCCTTTATCTCTAGGGAACAAGTGGAAATCGATAAAACCGTTAATTGGAGTAATTAATGGCTCGTCTCCTTTAATAACTTGGTTACGTTCAGTAATTGAAACATCAGCTTCAGGAATATTAATTTTAATCAAGTTCATTCACGTCCTCTTTTATTATAAAGATAAATAATAGCATAAGTATGTAAGAAAAGCTATGTTAAGAGAGATATTTCATTTTATAATTCAAATATTATAGGTATATCATGTAAACTTTTTTTCCAAATCATATGATCGTTTGATTCGCCCCAATAATCCTTCAGCACATAACTAGGTTCTCCAAACTTTTTTGTCCATATACTTTGTGCTTTTTTGTATCCACTATCTAAACAGCATTCGGTTATTCCTCTGCTAAGTAATGTAAGATACATTGTATTTAGTAATAAACTCCCTATACCTTTTCTTTGATACTCCGGAAGTATAAATACAGTTCCTATTTCATACAAATCCTTAAGTACACCGTCTGTACAACTATTAATCAATGCACTTGCTGGACCGACTTCAATTGTTCCAATGATTTTATCGTTACTTGTATCTATCGCTAATAAAAAGTAACGATTTTCTCCATTACTATCAAAATCATTTTTTAAATATTTATTTTTCGAGTTAATTTCATTTTCTATGTCATCTAATAGATGTGATAACCCTTCGTTTTTAAATGTATTGGTAATAACAAGACGAAAAAACAAATGTAATTCATCTAAATCATTCGAATTCGGCCTTCTAATTTCAATGTTATACATGGCTTACATCTCCAATCTTTGAAAATATATGAGAAAGTGTATTTGTTCAAAAAGATTTTATGCAATTGTTAAGACCATACTTTATATACTCTATTCATTATTATTCTACACAACTCTGCATAGATCCAGCAGTATAAAAAACTCAGTATAAATATTAATGTAATAACTTTTATATCCATAGTCGTATGAATAGTAGGACCAAGTACAGGAAAACGGAAGATATCGAGAATGATCATAATTCCTATAAGTAGACATATCGCTGAAAAGGAAATTACCCAAATCCTCCTCTTGAATTGTAAAAAGGATACTCCTAACGCTATACCTAATAAGCCTGTAGTAAAGGGAAAGACAATTAGTTCACTTGGCTCAATAATGAATAATAGGAAAATAGTAAGAATATAAGAAAGTACTCCCTCACGAATAGAATAACAAATAGCCAGAAAAATCGGTAGCGTCGCGAAAGGACTAATAAATAACCCAATTCCAGGGATTAAGTTCCCCGCAGATTGAAAAATAGCAGCAAATGAACCGAGTAATGCTGTAATGACTAACCTACTTGCAGGCGTCACCTTTCTTTTATGAACAAAATTCGCATCCTGCTCTATCATCCATTGATACCAATAGCTTCTAAAACGATTCATCAAATTCCCCCCTAAAGAGACTTAATTCACCACTTTCTATTTTCATTCAAATACTTATTGGTTATGTTTTACTTTCTGCTTGTTAGGAATCACTATACAATAGATGTTTATCCCTAGAAGGTTTTTTAAGAGGCGCTAAGTCGTGCGTTTGAAAAAGTATGAATTCCATATATTTTTAGACTAAGAGTTTATACCGTATCATGGAACAATTTCAAAAATAGTACCTTTGTTAAAATCCGTTACTTTCATAGATCCATAAACCCCTAAATATAATCTAGTTTGATCTCCATTTGTTCCCAAGCTCATATAATAAGCTGCTTGAGAATCAAAATCATAATTGGTTTCAATAACATGAAAATCATTACGTTTATCGTCTATACTTGCCCTAGTATATGCTAAAACACCTTTAACTGGAGACTGAGATTCTTCTTTCTTAGCAAGATCAGTAAACACGATACTACCAGTTAAACTAGGAATTGTAGTTCCCATATATGGTTGTACTCCTGTAAGTGAGGTTCCTCCAAACTTATCTGCTCTGGAATCTTTATGAAAATAACTAATTAGGGGCTGTATGCGCCTCACTGATGTTTCTATTGTTTCATTATAATAAGCCATTGTTCTCTCATCCGAAGTAGGATTCTCAGAACAGTGCCTTATAAAAGAAGTAGGAAATTCTCCTTCCCATCCTCGCCAACCAAAATTAATAAATCCATCTTGATTGGGAGTGGATCTCATTAAATGCATTTGAACAAGTTCGGTAACCGATATGGGTTTATAATGAACAAACGAAAAAATAGACTCTACAATATCCTGCCCGACATTTCCAGCATATTTGATATATTGATTATAAAACCTTTGGAATGAAATACCTGTTATATTCCGAACTCCTTTCGCAATTACTGTAAGTGTTTCTTGTATAGATACAGGAAACTCATTAAAGCGTGTAACTACTGGAGGGTTATTTATGAATGTATTTTTACTTACATCAATTTCAATTATTTTACCCGCTATTTCTAAATCATCCTGGCTTAAATTAAATGGATCATAACCCGATCCACCATCTCCATTTGTAAAAACAAGTTTTCCAGTCTCAGGTGAAAAGTTTAAACTATTGACTCCGTTATGATTAAAAAAGGGCCTTCTTATGTTAAGTAATGTCCGTCGTTTTTGAGGTTGACTATGTGATTGTAAAATCCATTCCTCAACCGTATCAATATGATCATATTGAGTATCTCTATTTACCCACTTTAAGTTTAAAGTTTTCGGATCACACGGATTAGGTTTAAAAGGTTCAGAAAGGGCACCCGGACCTTGAGTGCCAGCTACTGAATAATGAAGGTAAAATAAACCGTTTTGATAAAATTGTGGATGAAACGCTAGTCCTAGCAATCCGCGTTCATCATAACCGCTACTAGAGACACCTTCTTCAAACGTGCCTAATTTGATAATTCGCGGGCGAATATCTAAAAAAGTCCTTATAACCCCGTCTCCTATGTAAAAGATTTCTCCTATCTGGGTTGCAATAAATAACCTTTCAATTGAGTCACCTGGTAGTATAGTTGTTTTCAAAACAGTAGGTAAATTGAACTTACTTGCAATGGGTCGTAAACTAACCTTAACTTTTGTCAACTTACTTTACACCCCTTTAATTGCGTTTTATTAAAAGAATATGATTAGAACTGTTCAATTAGTATCCAATTAGGGACTAGAGAATTGGATATTATTTCTGGCTGCGCTGCATTTCCTGCTTCTCCATATAACTGCGCATCCGTCGCATATATTCAGGTGCGTCCATTGGATTACCTGCGATCATTTCAATAATACAGAGTCTTTTGGCGCTTTCCTTTTCAGCATGGATTATAGCCTGATCAAGCTCTCCATAGGTCCGGACCGTAACGGTAAACGCGTTACCTCCAAAAGCTTCGGCCAGCTTGGTGTAAGACCATCGAGGGATTTCGTTGTACTTTTGATCCTCTGTTTTGACATTTAAATATCTCTCGATTGTATAACCATCGTTGTTCAAAACAAAGATTATAGGCTTGCAGCCGTAATAGAGCATAGAACTGATTTCCTGCGCCGTTAGCTGCAAGGCACCGTCACCTGTAAACACCAATACTCGGCGTTCCGGCGCGGCCATAATAGCACCAAACGCCGAAGGGATTGCGTAACCGATGGACTGCCATCCACCTTGTCCAATATATGTTACATTGCCTGGCAGTCTTACCTCTCCCATTCCATAATAAAACGTTCCGGTCTCGGCGATTACAATATCCCCCTCTTTCAGCATGCGCTGAAAACGCGGATAATAGCCATCCGCCATTAGAGGTCCGTCGGCAATAGTTGTGAATTGCTCATAAGGGAATGACAATTTTTTTGTCAAACCTTTACCGGTATAACCCACCTTTTGAACGGCAAGTAGCATGTCGGATGCAAGAACATTCGGATATTCCGCCTCAGCGATTTTAACTATATCCGGTTGAATATTGACAGTTATCAGTGGGTTCAGCTTTGCGGTAAAACTTGCGGTGTTTGTGTCCGCCCATACCATGCCAATCGCAATGATACAATCTGCATTCTCTACCGTACTTTGGACTTCAGTCCTCCCGAAAGAGCCTTGATACATTCCGATATAATTTGGATGGTTCTCGTCGAATCCTCCCTTCCCGTACATCATCGTTACAACAGGCACATTCATTGCATCGGCTAGCTGCCGAGTCGCTGTCTGAAGGCCGAATCGCATCGTTTTCACATCCACCAAGATAACTGGTCGGTGGGAACGTTCCAAAAGCGGACGGACATGATTCACTGCAGCCTGAAGGGTATTCGGGTTGGATGTTGGACGTGGTGGTGCCGGTTCTGCCCAGACTTTAATCGGCTTGGTCACTAAATCATTAGCCACAACCAGGTATACCGGCTTTTTCTTTTCCTTAGCAATGCGAATCGCAGTCTGAATTTCAATCTTGGCATTTTCCGGCGTAAGCACCGCGGTATATGCCGTGATCTGCTCATACACCTTGCGAAAAACGTCAAAATTCCCATCCATTAAGGTGTGATGCATAAGCTTATGCTCTTTTTGATCCTTCTCAGGAGGCGCACCCACAATGTGTATAATTGGCACATGCTCGCTGTTGGCTCCCGCTATCGTATTGCATGCACTGAGCTCCCCGACCCCAAATGTCGTAATAAGAGCCGATATTCCTTTGATTCTTGCATAGCCATCTGCAGCGTAGCCCGAGTTTAGTTCATTTCGTCCTTCTATAAAACGGATGCCGTTATAACACTCCAAAGTATCAAGAAGTGTAAAATTATAGTCCCCTGCGACACCAAAAATTTCGGTAATGCCCTCGAGTTTCAGGCAATCGAACAAATACTGGCCAACCGTTTTTTGATCAGGTCCCCTTTGTAAACCAAAGCTGCCCGTATTAATCATGTTTTCCATCGCTTGCTCACTCCTTATCTATCTCTTGGGCTTGTTCTATTTTATAGTACCCTTTTTGATAATTCCCTTTAATTAAACCGGTTATCCGTTGTGCAACAATTAATCGGGAAGAAATGCTCCTTATCTTTGGAGATATTCATAAAACAAGAGAAGGAGGAGAAACACTAAAACATTACAAGAATGTATTAATTAATCTTCTAATGTTCTTTTTAAATTGTTTCCCTTTAAAACATCCCATTTATCATGCTCCTCACTCTGTTTTGCAAAAGTCTAGCTTACTTTTTAAAATTTTGTAACAGAACCTTAAAAATAATAAAAACCCACGAAGAAAATGCATTTTCTTCGTGGGTTTAGTTATTTAAATGGACTTTCACCTGACTCAAGAAGCATCCGCACCTTCAAACTGACTATTATAAAGCGAAGCATAGAAACCATCAGCTTTCAATAACTCTTCATGATTACCTTGTTCTACAATATCTCCGTCTTTCATGACAAGGATTAAATCTGCATCACGTATTGTTGATAATCTATGAGCGATAATGAAGCTTGTTCTACCTTCCATAAGGTTTTCCATCGCTTTTTGAATCAGTACTTCTGTACGAGTGTCAATGGAGCTTGTTGCTTCATCGAGTATTAATATTTTCGGATCCGCTATAAGGGCACGTGCAATTGTTAGTAGTTGCTTTTGTCCTTGGGATACGTTGCTTGCTTCTTCGTTTAGTTCCATTTGATATTTATTTGGTAATGTTTTTACGAAGTTGTGAACGTGAGCTGCTTTCGCTGCTTCAATTACCTCTTCGTCTGTAGCATCGAGTCTACCGTAACGTATATTTTCCATGATGGAGCCGTTAAATAGCCAAGTGTCTTGAAGTACCATACCAAACATGTTGCGCAAGTCTTCTCGCGTGAAGTCTTTTATATCGTGACCGTCGATACATATTGCACCGCTGTTTATGTCATAGAAACGCATTAACAGTTTTACAATCGTTGTTTTACCAGCTCCGGTTGGTCCGACGATTGCTACCTTTTGTCCAGGTTTAATGTTAGATGAGAAATTATTGATGATGATCTTATCTGGATTGTATCCAAATTGAACATCTTGGAAGGTAACTTCTCCTTGAACTTTTTGCAGCTTCACTGGATTTTCTGCTTCTGGCACTTCCTCTTCTTCTTCTAAAAATTCGAAGACTCTTTCTGCAGCAGCTGCAGTGGATTGAAGTACGTTCGCGATTTGCGCTACTTGAGCGATTGGTTGCGTAAAGCTTCTAACATATTGCACAAAGGCTAAAATGTCTCCAACTGCGATGGTTCTCTTTACCGCAAGCCATCCACCTAAAATAGATACAGCGACGTAACCGATATTACCGATAAATGTCATAATCGGCATCATCATTCCAGATAAAAATTGAGATTTCCATGCGGAATGGTAAAGGGTATCATTTACCTTTTCGAATTTTTTTACTTCTTCTTCTTCTTTGTTGAAGGCTTTTACGATATTGTGACCACTATAAATTTCTTCGACCTGACCGTTTACGTGTCCTAAAGATTCTTGCTGGGATTTGAAGTATTTTTGTGATCGTTTTACGACTGCCATGATGAGAATCATCGATACTGGCAATATTAAAAGCGCCACTAATGTCATTTGCCAACTGATTGATAACATCATGATAAGTACACCGATGATTGTAATAACGGATGTGATGATTTGCGACATACTTTGGTTTAAAGTTTGGCTCACTGTATCTACGTCATTTGTAATTCTCGATAATACTTCGCCGTGCGTTGTTTTATCAAAGTATTTCAGCGGCATACGGTTAATTTTTTCATCGATTTCTTTTCTGAAGTTATAAGATACTTTTTGAGCTACTCCAGAAATAATGTAGCCCTGGATAATACCAAACACAGTGCTCAGTATATATAATCCAAGGAGTAAAATGACAATGTTTCCGATATAGGTAAAGTCAATGGCCGCACCGGGTGCTCCTGATACTTTGCTTACGAGTCCTTCGAAAAGTTTTGTTGTTGCGTTTCCTAAAATTTTTGGACCAACGATTGTAAAGGCTGCACTGCCGATTGCGAAAAGGATAACGATTAAGATTGATAATTTATAGGGATTCAAGTATTGAAGGAGTTTATTCATCGTTCCTTTGAAGTTTTTTGCTTTCTCAATCCTTCTCATGCCGCCGCCCATATGACCGCCACCGCCAGGACCAGGGCCGCTTTGTTTTCTATCACTCATGATGACAACTCCTCTCTTGAAAGTTGTGATAAAGCAATTTGCTTATAAACTTCACAGTTTTCCATAAGCTCTTCATGAGTACCAGTTCCAATTATTTTTCCTTCGTCAAGTACAATAATCTTATCGGCATTCATGATTGTACTGATTCTTTGGGCAATAAGTAAAATAGTACTTCCTGTAATCTCATTGTTTAAAGCTCTGCGCAATGCTGCGTCTGTCTTAAAGTCAAGAGCTGAGAAACTATCATCGAATATGAAGATTTCCGATTTTTTCGTAAGAGCACGCGCAATAGAAAGTCTTTGTTTTTGACCACCGGAAACGTTCGTACCACCTTGTGATATTTCTGTGCGGAAGCTTTCAGGTTTCGCGTTAATAAACTCCATAGCTTGCGCGATTTCCGCCGCTTTTTCGAGTTCTTCTTCAGTCGCTTCTTTTTTACCGTATTTCAAATTACTCTCGATTGTACCTGAGAAGAGAACTCCTTTTTGCGGTACATAACCAATTTTCTCTCTTAATTCCTTCTGAGATACTTCTCTAATATCCGTGCCATCTATTAATATTTGGCCGCTTGTGACATCGTAAAAGCGTGGAATTAAGTTGATTAATGTTGATTTACCACTACCTGTACTTCCGATGAAAGCTGTCGTTTCACCAGGTTTTGCAGTAAAGGTGATATTGGAAAGCACATCTTCTTCTGCACCTGGGTATCTAAAGCCAACATTTTTAAATTCAACGTAACCTTTCTTGTCTGAAGCAAATGTTTTCGGCTCTTTTACATCACTAATGGTAATGTCAGTATCTAAAACTTCTGCGATACGTTGTGCGGAAACTGAAGCACGTGGAACCATAATAGATACCATTGAAATCATTAAGAAGGCCATGATGATTTGCATTGTATATTGCATAAATGCCATCAAATCACCAACTTGCATATGTCCCATATCCACTTGGTGTGATCCAACCCAAATAATAAGTACAGTAACGGCATTCATGATAAACATCATCATTGGCATCATAAATGACATTAAACGGCTTACAAATAAATTTGTTTTTGTTAAATCTTGATTTCCTTTTTCAAATTTCTTTTCTTCATGTTTTTGAGTATTAAAAGCACGAATAACGAGCATACCGGTTAAAGATTCACGAGTGATTAAGTTAATTTTATCTACTAACTTTTGGATACGCTTAAACTTAGGAATCGCGATGCTAAATAAACCAATGACTAGGCTTAAAATCGCAATTACCGCAACTGCGATAATCCATCCCATTGAAAGGTCTGTAGTAAGTACTTTAATAATGCCGCCGATACCTAAAATTGGTGCATAGAATACAATGCGAAGCATCATAACCATAAGTGTTTGAACTTGCTGGATATCATTTGTACTTCTTGTGATTAGAGATGCAGTGGAAAACTTATCAAACTCCGCATTCGAGAAGTTTGTAACTTTCCGGAATACTTTCTTTCTAAGGTCTCTGCCGAGTCCTGCAGCTACTTTTGCAGCAAGTAAACTCACGATAACGGTAGCTGCCATACTTACTAAGGATAAAAGTAGCATTTTCCCGCCGGAAGTAAGAATAAAATTAGATTGAAGTTTATCAGTATTGATACCGATTTTCTTATACTCATTCTCAATGTATGAAACAGCTGATTGTGTTACCATGCTGCCTGGCATATTCTTAAACTTTTCATCTGCCTTTTCTTTCATTACATTGATTTGATCTTGAGGAAGTTTCGCAATGATTGCAAAAGGATCTGAATTTGGCGGAAGTTTCGCTGGTGTGTTGTTGTCACCTGTCGCAGCAGGAGAGAAAGCAGATGAGCCACCTTTTTCAATTCCTTGTGTAATTAACATTGGTTTCCCAAAGATATCGTTAAGTTCGTTAATTATTTTTTTATCTTCTGTATGTAACTTATAAAGTGGCTCTTTATCAAGCTGCGGATAATCTTTTAAGTCATTTTTTAGTTCACTTTGAGAGAGGTTGTTCTTATCTAAAAGCACATAGTTGTCAGCAACTTTTTTCTTCTCATTTTCATTCATAAAGAGCGTAAGTTTATCCATTTCACTTTTACGAATAACCTCAGGTACTGCATTTTCTACACCTTTTTGTTGAATTCCTACATTGACAATGTTAGACATGTAGTCTGGCAGTGATAGATCGCATACTGCCTGTACAGTTAAAAGACATACAACTGCAATGATAGAAGCAATAAATGGTTTTAAATGTTTGATGATCTTTAACATTTAGTTCATCTCTCCATTTTCTTTGTCTAATTTTTTTAGTTTTTACCCCGCTTCTCTCCTTTATTCTTCGTATTCTCAGTAATTCATTCTAGCAGCTCTTTACGTATTTTCGACTACAGATTAATTTTATGACTATATGAAGATATGATGCACCGAAAATAATCAAACATATTTTATAAAAAGTGATTCTATAAAATATGTTTAAAGCCTATTTTGATAACTCTTTTTTTCAAAAACGGGGTTTTTATATTAGGTAAATTAGCAGTAATAGACTTATCTTTGATCAAACATGTTTATAAACCAACAAAACGTACAGGAAATCGACTTTTCTCTTGTCGAAATTTACTTAGCATACAATGGTCATATTTTTTCAAGAATAACGGAAGAATATATAGAAAATGCTACATAAACGTGAAGTTTGATCAACTTAGGGGGGACAACCTTGTTCAATCAAATAGTAAAAGCTGTACCCAATTTATTTACGATTGGAAATTTATTGTGCGGTGTTTTTTCAATTACCATGAATATGAGTGACTATTTGGAAGTAGCCTCCATTTTTATTTTCTTTTCAGCTGTTTTAGATCTCCTTGATGGAAGAATTGCGAGAAAATTAAAAGTGAACAGTGAGTTTGGTGTACAATTGGATTCTTTAGCTGATATTGTTAGTTTCGGAGTTGCTCCTGCACTTTTATTTCATTCGATAGCAACACCATCTATTTTAACTTCTTTGGCATTTATCCTTTTCCCAACGATGGGTGCTTTAAGATTAGCTAAATTTAGTGTAAAACCAACCATTGGATATTTTAAGGGATTACCTATTCCAGCTGCTGGATTACCATTGGCCGGTATGGGATTGTTTTCATATAGCAATGCATGGATTACATTAATCCTCGCTCTCTTAATGGTAAGTCCAATTAGGTTTAAAAAACTTTAATTGGGATCCCGTCTATCGCTTTAATTTCATTTGTGGAACGGTTCGCTAATATCCATCAAGTTGAGGGTTTTGATGTTATTCATCATTTTACGAATGCAGCGATGGGACAGACTTTAAAGAGCTTACCTATTGTACTCATAATAGATTGTGAAATTGAATAGCCTCCAGTTTTTGGGGCTATTGTTTATATTTCTGATATGTATTTTCGCCTCTATATTGAACGAATCAATCTTTCTTCTCTAATACCTCAAACGATAAAAATGCACTTCGTTGCTATAAAGGGCAAAAAATTTTCGTTTTGTGGGTTATCTATTTTCTTAGCTTGATAGCGATGTGGTGATCCCACTTGTTTAAAAGAACTCCTACCTCTCAAAATACTTAGTTACGCCCAAATAACATAACAAAAAGATTAGGAAATCACTCCTAATCTTTTTGTTTATTACTATTCCATTGCCCCAGCAACATCATAATCATTTAAATCTAATTCAATCGGTTGCCCTAACGCAAGTTTCGCAAGTTCTGATCCTAAGTATGGACCTGCTGTTAATCCTGAAGCACCTAATCCGTTTGCAATGAGTATGCCTTCAAAATTAGGGAGTGGGCCAATAACAGGTAAGAATCCTGGCGTAAATGGTCTGAAGCCAACTCTAGTTTCAAGCATTGTACCATCTTCTAAACCAGGCGCTACTGTTAACGCTTTATGGAATACTTCATGTAAACCACCAGCTGTTACACGGTAATCGAAACCAGTATCATTCTCATGCGTTGCACCAATTACGACATGGCCATTGTCAAATGTTAAAATATATTGATCGTTCGGCGGCATAACAACTGGCATATTTTCTGTTGCTGTATTTTCCATTTGCAAATGAACAATTTGTCCTTTTTGGAACGTAACTAAGAAATTAATTCCTAATGGATTCAAGATTTCGTTCGCCCATGCGCCTGCAGTTACCATTACCTTTTCCGCTACAATTGTTTCGTCATTTACTTTAACTCCCGTAATATGATTCCCTTCACGGACTAATACTGCATCACCTTTTATGAAAGTTGCACCATGTTTTTTCGCAGCGCTTATTAATGCGTTTCGTAATAATCTTCCATTTACTCGTGCAGCGCCACTAATATGAACAGAACTATATTCTTCCGATAATGCTGGGAATAATTTTTTCGTTTCTTCAGCTGATAAGCGAGTGATTTCACCAATCTCCGGTGCATCTTCACGGCGTTTATACGCTCGCTCTTCCATTTGATCTAGTTTTTTCTCATCAGTATGTAAACTAATTGCACCTACACGGTTGTAACCTGTATCCGTTTCACCGTCTTCTTCTAATTGCTGAATTAACGAAGAATAGTAACGTGCACCGCCTTTAACGATTTTATACCATGCTTTATTACGACGTTGCGACAGCCACGGACAGACAATACCTGCTGCTGCGTCAGTGGCTTGACCTAAATCTTGACGATCTACAATAGTAACCTTCGCACCAGCCTTAGCAAGATGATAGGCAGTAGATGCCCCTAAAATTCCAGATCCAACTACAATATACGATTTCATTTCAAACACCTTTTCTCTTTTGCTAATTATTTAAATATAAGAACATATTTTAGTATACTGAAAGGAATCCTTTTTTCAATGTGCTCAACGTAATTAATTGTTGCATCATTGTGACGTTCCTAATCATTATTTTTTCTTCTTACGGAATAATTCAATTGTTTTATAGCCTTGTGAAAGGATTTCAATCATTTTCTCAAGACGTTTATCGCGTGTTTTTTCTTGTTTCACTGAAAATAAATTACGTGCCCAATCTTTTTGATAACCAGGAGTTAAACTTTGATAAAAATTAAGTTCAGCTGGATGATTAGCCAATAATGCTTCAACATCTTGAATACGATCTGCATAATCAGCAACACATTGACTCGCTGCAGGTGTTTTCTTCGCTTTTTTCTTTTCACGTTTTAAACCTACAACTGTAAAGACATCATCCATACTTACCATTCGCGCAAATTTAATTTCGCTTTCCCCAACATATCCATCATCTCCAACGTTTAATGCCGGAAACATCTCATCACGGTGAATAAACGTACTGTAACGAGCATTACCTTTTTTCGGATATGCGAAAAACACGTAACCTTTTTCAATTAGTAATTCTTCATTACTAATAATAAAATTCGTTTGTTTCACCATTTCATCAAGTGTTTCAACAAAAATAAAAATAGCATCATGTTCTTTTGAAAATGAGGTTTCTTTACCTGTGAAAATGTCATAATCACTTGGTTCGTTAATTACGACCATATTTGTATACTTATTTAGTTTCAATTTATCAATAACTGACATTATAATCTTCCTTTGCATCCAATATTCATTTTATATACTTCTTTATACTGTTCTAGTGTATTATATCTATTAAGAAAATTAAACTTGAAATCGTATCATTCTGTTTCAATAGACCATAATTTTTTACTATAAGGAGTGGTTTTATGCGATATGTAATCCGAGATGAAGGGCTAGTTTTGCAAGGAGATAATGGAAAAGAGCCAGTTTTTCATACATATGAAGAAGCTGAGGAAACGTTAAAAACGTTAACTATACCGCAGTTTCCGAAACATATTAGACGAAAACCATTTAAACCAAAAATAATAAAAATAGCCGATTCTGAATAAGAACCGGCTATTTTTATATTCACAACTCAATAGCAAATAAAGTATATAAAAGCTCTTTATATTGATTTTCTGTAATTTCACGCTTCGTTTTTTCTCCATAAATAATTTCAGTTAAACTAGTATTCGTTAATGAGATATGGCCAAAGTTCGTCAATTTTACTGCAATGGGTCCTTTATTGAAAATAGATTTCTCATCTTCTATCACTCTTCTTTGAACATCGTTTACTACTGTCTCATCAATAATATGTTTATAAAAAGCATGACAAACTTTCCATTCTCCATCAACATCTATTCTTTCTAGAACATAGTTTCCTTTACTCGTATCTTTTTGTCTTACTCGATACGAACCGTTTTTAGAAGAAACAAGTTCGCCAGTAAACGGTACTGGCACAAGAGGTACTAATGAAGCAATACCTACATCAATTAAGTACCTTACGTTTTCGTAATTTAAAATAATTGTTATATGCCCATCTTCAAGTGCCCAAGCATTTATATCATTTTTATATACGGTACCTAGTGCGAGTTGTACATCATAACCACTATCTTTTAAAAAATAGTAAAAAAGAGTATTTAATTCATAACAAAGCCCACCTCGAGAACTAGTTAAAATTTTCTCTTGTAAGTTTTTCATAGAAATTGTATTCGCATTACTTGCTATTACATTTAAATTCTCAAACGGGATTGTGTGGGCAAATGCAAAGAGTATTGTACTTAATTCTTCAAATTTTATTTCAGTACGTTTTTCAAGGTTTAATCTTGTGAAAAGTTGATCTTGTAACTTTGTCATATTCAGCACCCCTTAATAAGTTATAAATTAAAATAATATATGCTGATTGTAAATTTGAAGGGATATTGTAACAATGTACATTTGCAGTTACTGTACCGGTACAAAATTTAAATTTGAAAAACATTTTTATATAAAAATACAAATAAGAGGCACCATCACGGATGCCTCTTTCGAAATACATTTTATATCTTTATTTCAATGAGCTTAACTTTTCAATTGCCAGTTGCTCAGTTGCTAAGAAAAAAATATCCTTACCTTTATTACATTCATAAATGAAATCTCTTAAGCTTTTACTATTGTACATAGAAAAATCCCCGATAATAGCAATTTTCACGCTGTAATTAATAAACTTTTGAAGAATATCACCCGCAAGACGTGTTTTTAAGTCAAAGAAACTTTCACTTATTAATGATTTATTGATAGCAATCCGCTTTGAATCCGCTTCAAATTGAACTGTTGCCATGAGATCTAATGCAGATTGAACATCGGATATTAATACTGTATCGTTTCTGACGACGGCAATATTTATTCCGCCAATTACTACTTTCTTTATTTCCATAGTCTCACTCCTCTATAATTTATAAAGTATATATTAAACATGCTGTGTAGCTCTTCATTAACACACATAAATGATTTACCCCTGGCCCAATATCCTTTATATCCTCGTAAATAAATATTGTTTTAAAACTTCTCATATGGTCAATGAAATTAAGGGTAATCTATCTTTTTACTATTTTTGAAAATTTATCTCTCCACAATAACTTAATAAATTATCAAAAGAAGTAATCTCGGCATATGGTTTAGTGTCGGTATTATTCTTAATCATATTAGGATTGAACCATATGCCCTTTATATTTGCATTTTGACAACCGGCAATATCCTTTTCTAAGTCATCTCCAACAAATAGTACATCTTCTGATTGTACATTTAGCTTATTTAATGCTAGTTCGAATATACGTTTATCAGGTTTACTAAATCCCACTTCTTCAGAAATAATAATCGTATCAAAATACTCATTTAAACCCGTATTCATTATTTTAGCTTTTTGCCTCTGAGTTGAGCCATTTGTAATAATTCCAACTTTAAAGTGCCTCTTTATATGATTTAAGAAAAGAATAGTATTTTGGTCAATTGAAAAACATTTAGGAAAGTTTTCATTCCAAAAATCTTGGATATAATTGCGTGGCAATCTATATTTCGGCGCGAATTCATCAAATAATGATTCTAAAACTATTGTTTTATCACTAATGCCATATTCTCTTTTATCATATTCTTTGAATTTCTGTAACATATTGTTTTTGACTGTATCACTAACATCCTCATAACACTTCTCTAAAACTAATAAAAACAAGTTATCTACTGCCTTATCCCTATCAAGTAACGTATCATCTAAATCAAATAGCATCGCTTTATAACCCCTCAAATAATTTCACAACCTTTCTCGCAATATATAAATAATCCCTAGTTCGTACCTTGAAACTTTTGGTTTACCAAGAGAGTTGTTATTTATGTGAGAATAACGATCAAACAGAGTAAAGGATTTATTTTTACCTTCCAGGAGAATTAATTCTAGCCTTAGAATCCAGTTGTTTCTCTCCAGATCAATTAAATGCTCAACTACTTCGAATGTATTTCAAGTTCCTTCCTCTTCATTACAATGTAGCCATTCGCCTGATAAACTAGATAAAAAAACTCCAAAGTTTGTGGCACACGCTCTAGAATTACAGTAGCTTCTTTTATATTGAAATTCATTTCCTTTTCTCCTCTTGGTAAAGAAGTAAAAGTATATTTTCATACAATTCAAGAAATTACACCTGATTTACATTATTATACATTAGTTTTACTTAAATATTAATGTTCATTTTATTGAACGTGGAGCTAACACAATAATCGTCTTGTGGAATCTCCTAATTTATCTCCACATAAACTCCAGATAGTAAGGCTATAATGACTACCAGAGGTGATATTATGAAAAACTATCATATTCTCGTGGTAGAAGACGATCAAGAAATTCAGGAATTAATTAAACAATTTTTAATGACACAACAGTATACAGTTGTAGTTGCATCAGATGGATTAGAGGGTATGACACAATTTAATAAGCAATCCTTTGATTTAATTCTTCTAGATGTAATGATGCCCAATCTTAATGGATTTGAAGTATCCAAGATGATTCGAAGTCAGTCAAACGTACCAATTATTATGCTAACTGCATTGGAAGAAGAGGAAGATCAAATGAAAGGGTTCGATCTTGGAATCGATGATTATATAACAAAACCCTTTTCGTTTCATGTTTTGATTAGACGAGTCGAAGCGGTACTTAGAAGAAGTTATGATAAAAATGTAAATAATCATTTGGTATTTAAAGAGGTGCGTATCGATGTTGATGCATATAGAGTATATGTAAATGACGTTGAAATTTTATTAACGACAAAAGAGTTTGAAATTCTACAACTACTATTTCAAAATGAGAGAAAAGTACTCACAAGAGAAAATATCGTAGAAAAAGTTTGGGGGTACGATTATTTTGGAGAAACACGAATAATTGATACACATATTAAAAACCTACGTAAAAAGTTAGCTATCCCTTATATTAAGACAATAAAGGGTATTGGTTATAAAATTGATGAATAGTATTGTGAAAATCATGAAGATGAAGCAAATTACTTATAAACTCTTTATGACTACCTCTCTCATTTTGTTATCCTTTGCAGTATTGATTTATTTAACTTTATACTTCTTTCTCCCTACGTTTTATGAGCAATACAAAACAGATCAACTTCAAACAGGGATAAAAGAAATCATTGATAAATCTAAAGATCTTACGTTTCAAGATGCGATACCACTTTTTGATGAATATGCAAAAAAAAATAATGCGATGCTTTATCTTCAAAATAATGAGGGAATAATTAAATACTCTCCTTCATTTTCTTTTACTCAAAATGGTTCGCAAACAACAGTAGTTACTAGAGCCACACGGTTCGAGAATGCAGGTACCCTTAGCAATTCATATAACCTTACGCAACCAATTCAATTTCAAGATGGTAGTTTAACACTTATAGTCTTTGCTACATTTCAACCAATTGATGAAGCTTCACAGGTTTTAGTACGCTTTCTCCCCTATATTAGTATCATTGTACTCGTAATTGGTGTAGGGAGTGCTTATTTCTATTCCAGGTTTATTACAAAACCACTTATTTATATTAATGAAGGTGCACAAAAGATGGCAAATTTAGATTTCTCCGAAAAAATTGAGGTTCGCTCTACAGATGAGTTAGGAGAATTATCTAATAGTTTGAATGACATGTCTATTAACTTACAACAAGCTATGTTTGATTTAAAAAAAGCAAATCAACAATTAAAAAATGATATTGAAAAAGAACGAGAAATAGAAACAAAACGCAGAGAGTTTTTTGCGATTGTAGCACATGAATTAAAGACCCCTCTTACTGTAATGAAAGGATACTTAGAAGGGATGATATACAATATTGGCCCTTATCAAAATCGTGATCAATATTTAAAGAAAAATCATCAAATTATTGAAAGTATGGAACAATTAGTTCGTGAAATTTTAAGCATGTCGAAATTAGAACAACACACCTTTAAACTAAAAGTAGAAGAAGTTAATCTTTCGAAGTTAATAGATACAATCACAAAAGATCTCGAATTTTTTGCTTCTCAAAAAAGCATCCAAATAATAAAAGAAATTGATTCTGATCTTTCTGTTTATACAGATCGTGTTCTTTTTGAAAAAGCATGTAAAAATATTATCCATAATGCGGTTATGTATTCACCACATAATGAAAAAGTCTATATAAAGTTAAGTGAGGATTCTAAACAAGGTCAACTCAAAATGCAAATTATGAATACAGGTGTCAATATTAAAGAAGAGGATATACAACAAATTTTCAAACCATTTTATCGAATTGAAAAATCAAGGAATCGAAATACTGGAGGAAGTGGTTTGGGGCTATATATTGTTAAACAAATTCTTGAAACGCTAGATATAAAATATTCTTTAAAAAATATGGAACATAGTGTACAATTTTGCATGAACATTCCATTATCTAAACAAAAAACAAACAAACTCCCCTCTTAGTAGGACGAGTTTGTTTGTTTTTTGTAGTTTTAGTATTGATATTTTTCGAGTTACTTTTTAAGCAATATTGGGATTAGCTTTTTTACCAATCCACATACCTAAGCCCACCATGCCAAGCCAACAGCAAATTGCTAACATAAACATCAATCGTTGTACGGATAACCCTTCAATCTGCATTTGACCCTTCCCAACAATTGTTTGGAAAAGTTGCGACCATTCGACATCGTAAAACACCCCTACTCCCACAATCACAATCAATATAAAAAATTGTAAAAATATATTCCCCATATTTCTCCATGTTGTGTAAATGAGTAAAGAAAGCTCTCTATGTGTAGCATTCACCATATATACTTTCATATTATTTTGAGAAGGAATACTATTAATGGCATAGCTCCCAAATGTAACGCTAAGGACTATAAATATTGGAGAATAAAACCCGAATATCATGATTAAAGTACTTACTAAAAATAAATGGATTGGATTAACTTTCTTAGCAGCTTTGATATCTAAAAATATGGACATCAAAATCCCTAATAGGTATGGTCCAACTACAATGAAAATACAGGTTAACATGTTATAGAAAGTAAAACTATAAAAAATACCCATCAAAAATAAATATCCATTTCCTAATCCAAGTAAAAATGATTCTGCCTTTAAGCGGATTGGTAAAGAAGATGAAAGTTTATGAAAGAACTTTCCTTTCAACAAACTCAAAAACATGAAACAAATAAGCGCTATAGAAAGTAGAAAAAAATAAAAAATATATTGTTCATTATTTATGTTACGACTTGTTCGAATCAAAAGAATAAGCATTGAGACAAAAAGAAACTTTCCTACAACCGATACGATAGAGATAGGTAAAAGCCCTCTGGCTAACTCTGTTCTCGGCATTTTTTTTATAGCAAAAAGGATACTGATTAAACAAATCCCATATATGCATGTTATCAGCGGCGGCGATAAAAAATTAATCGCTAACAATACGATTATTAGTAAAAGAAAAACGATACCAATAATAATCGCTTGTTGATTTTTATTATAAACCTTTCCCCCGCCTTCCACATGTAGAAACAATAAAGTACTCGTCATGGTAGAAATTGTACTAACTGCAAAACCAGAAAATAACGCACTTATTTCTAGCCATCTTGAACTCCATCCAAAGAAAGTAACACTAAGTAATGATACTATCAGAATAGAAACAGTCCAATATAAAGAGCGGTGAATCCCAGCCTTATTCACAATAGGTATCCAGATAAACACACCCGTCATATAAGTTGTATAAAACAAGATTGATGGCCAGTATCCCTCAAAGCCTTTCGAAATCTGTAATCCATAAACAATGTAAATAAGCATGGGTGTAAAGATAGTCGTTATTAGTAGACTAAATGTAGTTATACTTTGCACCACAAGTCTTTTTTGCTTTGTCGTATGTATCGTATAACACCTCACTTAAAATGAAATCAGTAGTTGTTATTACTTATTCTGTCCGGAACGAGGTTGTTATATATGCGCAATCCAATTGAAATTCCCATTACGAGGTAAACTCAATCTAAATCCACATTAAATTAAGTGGCGTGCAAAAAAGGTGGATTTTGTGATTCTTATAAATAAAATTAATGGATATATTCAAAACCTTAATCATAAATGGAACAAATGTGTTACTTAGATTGTCTATTACGTATAAAAAAGGTGCTTTTGGTAGTTCTCTCATTTTGTAATGCAAGAAACACAAGATGAGTGCTATCTGGTACATTTGTTAATTGTATCGGTATGTAAAATACCTAAACAAAATCCATATATTCTTGAAAGAGGTTGAAAATGTATGCTAGTTTCAAAGAAGTTTTTTCACATCGCACATTATAAAAAGATGCTCCCTGTAGTATTACTTTCATGTGCAACGCTTATAGGCTGTTCCAATAGTAATATTCAATACGAACCACCGAAACAAACCAAACAAGAAAATACAGGCAATCATTCTTTTGTAAAGCTTGAAAAAGAATATGATGCTAAACTTGGTATTTATGCATTGGACACAGGTACGAATCAAACTGTTACTTATCGTTCAGATGAACGGTTTGCATACGCATCTACCCACAAAGCCCTTGCTGTTGGAGCACTGTTACAAAAGAAATCAATAGAAGATTTAGATCAAAGAATTAAGTATACTAGCAAAGATCTTGTGAATTACAATCCAATTACTGAAAAATATGTAGATACAGGTATGACTCTGAAAGAGCTTGCCGATGCTTCCATTCGATATAGTGATAATACTGCACAAAATCTTATTCTTAAACAATTAGGTGGGCCAAGTGAATTCAAAAAATCACTGAGAGAAATAGGAGATACTGTCACAAATCCTGAACGTTTTGAACCAGAATTAAACGAAGTGCAGCCAGGAGACACTCGTGATACTAGTACCCCAAAGGCATTAGCTACTAGTCTTCAAGCATACGCGCTAGGCGATATACTTTCCATTGAGAAACGGAACTTTTTAATAGATTTGATGAAAAGAAATACTACGGGGGACAACTTAATTCGTGCTGGAGTTCCAGGAGAATGGGAAGTAGCCGATAAGACCGGCTCTGGGTCTTATGGAACAAGGAATGATATTGCAATCATTTGGCCACCAAATAAAAAGCCAATTATTCTTGCGATACTTTCTAATCATGCGAAAGAAGATGCGAAATACGATGATAAACTTATTGCAAATGCAACTAAAATAGTGTTAGACGCTTTAAAAGTAACAAATAAATCATAGTAATGAATTTAAGCTGCTCCTACTTTACGGCACATATAGTTTTAAATACTTGTACTTATCTAAACGCTAAGAAATGTAAGCGTGTTTTCAGGCAAAGAAGGAGGCAAAAGCCTCCCTCTTCTCCTAATCGAACTCTCATCCCATTCCTAAAGAAGACGACGCCACATCGTAGTGGTCTTTCAAGTTCGAATCTCCTATTTAGAGTTAATATTTTACGTTTCCTTTCATCTTCAACCATTCTAATGCTCAATCATATTACGCATATTTTTAGATTTTCCATTTGTAGCTATATTAATCGAGACATTTAAATCTAATTCTTTATTTTGAAGGGATATCCCCCCCTCTTTTTTATACTGTTTCCACAATTTAGAATTCTGCCGATATAAGGAATGTGATAACTGATACGTGTCAATCCCTCTTTCGATTCCTTTTCGGTACGTTTTTTTAATTTCTTTTTCAACTTGGTCCTCTGCAATTTTTTTAATATCATTTACAGGCATAGAATTTATTAATTGAAAAATATCAGCATCGAAATGGATGTTCATAAGCATACGTAATTTTCCATTTTTAATAACATGCTTTGTATCTATCTTTGGATTTTTTAATACTATATGTCCAATGATTTTCTTGTTAAATTTTAATAGTAATGGAGCTCGTTTAGTATTTTCATCCGTCCATCGAACCCCAGCAATATCATGGCTGTTTAAATGATTTATATAGGATTTATCGTTTATAAAACCATAACCACTAAATTTTAACATTGGAAATGATGTATGTCCTTTTTTCCAATATGTTTTAGTCGTAGATAAGAATGGAATGCGAGTTGTCATCCCAGGTTCATAATAATTTCTTTGGAATTTATATAAAGGTAAAGGATCTATTATTGTATATTGCTTGGTTATCTCTTTTGGTAAATTAATGATTGTATATAATTGAGAAATATTTAATATATTATTGTTCGCTAATATATTTTCTAAAGGCTCCTTAGTTCCAAATATCCACATAGTATCTCGAAATTGAAAAAAACGAGAAAAAAAAATCATTAAATTGATTTAAGTCACCATGTTTTAGAAATCTCTCTGTTACAACAATTGTTTTGAGATGCTCCCATGAGATTTCTTGTTGAGCACCCTTATAAAAATCAAATGCTGCCTCATCTAAAATGGGGCCTTTTCCCTTTCCGATATAGGCCTGGCTATAATTACGGGTAGTGCTCCCTTCTTGTTTAGCTATGTTAGAAAAATTAATAAATTGCGGACGGATGATATAGTTATTATCTTTAAAATCGATACCTAGACTATTTATATACAAAACGTGATGCAACTCTCTTTGATCCCAACACCCTGTTAGAAACGTACACATCATAAAAAGAAATATAACTATTCTTTTATTTTTCTTCATCGGTACTCTCTCTTTTCCTTGTATTATCTTGCGTATGCAATTCTTTAGGTCTTTTTTTCATATACGTGAAAGGAAGTCTAAATGTGGCTGCTAGCATACTTTTAAACACAGGGGGTGAATATGGTGTAAAGAATGGAACTCCAAAAGAGCGTAAATTTACTACATGTATCACCATCACAAGGACACAAAAGATAAATCCTACTATGCCTAATAAAGAAGATACTAAGAATACTACATACCGCAATATACTTATTATTCCTGTTACTGACTGATTAGTTAAAGCAAATGTCGAAACAACCGAGATTGCTATTATAATGACCATAGATGCTGAAACAATTCCTGCACTAATAGCAGCTTGTCCAATAATTAATCCCCCTACAACAGATAATGTTTGACCGAATACGGCAGGAACACGCAATCCTGCTTGTCTCAAAATTTCAAATAAGGTCATCATAATTAGCCCCTCTAAAGGAGCTGGAAAAGGAATCCCTTCTCTTGATAAGCTTAATGTAGCTAGCAACGTATAGGGAATCTGATCTGGATGATATGTAATTAGTGCTATCCAAATTCCTGGAAGAAATATAGAAATTGCTATCCCCAAAAGACTTACAAGTCGTACAAAGCTACCGAATATGTAGAAAAGATCTTGATCTTCAGATGTATTCACAAAAAAAGGAAATGTAACTGGTGCAATTGTCGCTGTTGGTGACCCTTCAACCAGTAAAATAAAACGCCCATATAGCAAACAATTCACAGCATAATCAGGGCGCCCTGTATATTCAACTAAAGGAAATACACTAAATTGATTGTTTGTGATTAACTCTTCAATTTGTGCACTTGAAACAACCCCGTCTATTTTAATTTGTCTTAATTTTAATCGAACTTGATTAATGATATCTTGGGATGCGACATCTTTTAAATACAGGAGTGCTACTTTAGTTTGTGTTCTTTCTCCAATAATAAATTCTTCATAACTAAGAGAACTCGTTTTTAGTCTTTTTCTAATTAATCCTATATTTGTGTTTAACTCTTCAACAAATCCATCACGTCCACCACGAATGGTCATCTCTGTATTTGTTTGTTCAACCGATCTGGTAGGTATTTGGGCAATATCAACTATATATCCATGTTTAGATTCTTCAAAAATAATAAGGAGGTTACCTTCAAATATAATCTGAGAGATAGTTTCATTCGAATTTACCATATCTAATTTCTTTACTGATAACTGGGGAATTAATGTTGAGAGGTTAAACTCTTCTATTGAATTACTTGAAAGCTCTTTGCAAACATGGGATGATGTGGCTTGTTTTAATTTTGTATTGTCAATTAAGTTTTGACAATACATAAACAATACTGAATTCCTTTTTTCTTTCTCATCCAATTCACGCTTTATTACTTTTACATCATTGCATCCTTCAAACCACTCTAGTATTATCTTCTCATTTATTTCTACTCGTTTGTTCATCTACGTTGTCTCCTTCAAACTCAGCAACCTTATATAAAATACATCCCCATACTCTTTTAAGAGCTTTTCTTAAATTTAGCAACCCATACAAACACTATTAGTAAGATAGAAAACAAAAATAGCCCTAAAGCTGAAACTGGTAAAATAATTTGAGATACAAACCAATAGAAACTAGAGTCACTGATGGGTAGTATACTTATTAATAAAATACATGAAAGTATTGCAAACATAATCCCATTTCTCGTTTTTCGATTTGTAATTGATAACAAATCTGGTATAAGAAAAACAACAAGTGATAGACGAATAAAGATCCCTACAAGCCACTGATACACGGAGAGAAAGTCTAAATTTTCAATATACCTTCCTATTGACACAAGCCTCCATTCTTCAAATGCTGGATATCGTTGGTTTGCTGCTACGAAAGGTCCAAATTCTATAATAGCTGCCATAACTGGGCCTATTGTGATACCGATAATAACCATTCCCAAAGCGATCAGTTGATATAATTTGACTTTTGAACAAATGTGATGCTGTAAGAAAAGAATAAAAATTAACTCTAAAAATCCTGCTGCAGGATAAACCATTCCCTTAAATACTGGCTTCATTCCATTTTCCATCATTGGCTGAAGTAAAGAATAATCTTTATGCGGAATATTTGCAAACATTACAAAAAAACCAAGTAGAAATACAATAGGTAACAAAACACCTGTTGTAAGTGCAATAGATTGAATTCCTCTTGTAGCATTATAGAGACAAATCATTGAAAAAAGTATTCCTAATACAAAGTGAGGTGTTTCTGGTAAATAAAAAGAGAAAAAAGTTAATGTTTCTTTTAGTGCAACGACACCAATTGTTATTAAATAAATCACAACTATAAATATGATTGGATATACACTGAGTTTCCCAAAATTATTTTTTAACCACGAAAACAAGTGTTCATTTTTTATGTTTCTATATATGATGAATATTAATGAAATCCAAATCAAGTATATAATGCTTACTAATATGATAGAGATCCACGAATCTCTACCCGAGGTATCTAATAACATAGGAATCATAATGACATGATTAATTATCCCAATACTACCAATGAGTATCATAGAAACTTGAAATAAAGTAATTGTTTGCTTAGTCATACATACCACCATATTTTGTAATGAATAAATATTACATAGTATAACTGATACATTGCATCTTTATTCCAAATGGTTAGTGCTTAGAGCCATGGACAATTAAACGCTCTTATTTATAAAATCTATCACATGAGATGTAAGCTAGTTCCTTTTTACAGATAAATAATTAAACGGGACAGTATTTAGATCATACACCCTAAATACTGTCCCGTTTTTTATATGCAATTCTTCAATGATATAGTAAACCGATCATAACAAAAAGAACCTGTAGAATATACTACAAGTTCTTTTTCAAAAGTTGTTAAAAAGGGAATAACAAACTATCTTAACATTCAATACAGGGAGACCATTTTGATTATGGCTTAGTTATATTGTATATCAAATATAAATATTTGAAGAAACTAATTTCGAAAATTATGTGAATTAAAAAACTAGGGTGTTTATATTAAATTTCGTTTACTACCAACTTCTTCTTACTTAAATAGACTGCACGGTCTGATTTTTTAGCAACTTCCTGTGAGTGCGTCACAACAATAATACATTTATTTTCTTTATGTGCAAGTTCTTGAAACAGTTCTATTATATCCATTGCCGTTTCTTCGTCGAGGTTTCCTGTCGGCTCATCCGCAATCAGTAAATCAACATTACAAGATAACGCTCGAGCGATTGCAACACGCTGCTGTTGCCCGCCACTTAGTTGCAGAACATTTCGTTTCGCTTCTACTTCTGTAAGTCCTACTTTCTCTAATAATTCTAATGCCCTTGCCGTTTTATTTTGCACTTTAACACCTGTAATTTCCATTGCTGTTAAGACATTTTGAAGAGCAGTCATATAGGTAATCAAATTATAAGATTGGAAAATTACCGATACATTTTGATTACGGTACCGATCCAAACCAATTTTTCGAATATCCTTTCCATTAAATAGTACATAACCATTTTTAGGTATATCTAGCCCACAACCTAAGCTAAGCGTAGTGGTTTTACCAGATCCGGATGGTCCTAGAATCGTGTAGAAATGTCCTTTTTGAAAAGAAAAGTTAACATTTTCTAGTATCGCTACTTTTTTTCCGTTACTTTCATAATAATAATCTAAGTTTTTAAATTGTAAAATCGTCTCCATATCGAGCCTCCTTATTCATCTTTTAAAAGAATTTGTTTTGGATTCAGGCGTAGAATAGATAATGCTGGAAGAAGCGTTGCTAATATAGCAATAGCTAGTCCAATCCCCCCCATTTTCCCTACATCTTCTCCAGTTACACTTACATTAATTTTATCAATTGGATCCTCTTTTTGATTTTGTACAGTTCCACCAGGTCCAGCTACCATTACAGTTCCATTTTGTGGGGTGTTTGTTTCTTCTCCTGCTGTAGCAATTTCACTCGAAAGTAAATTATTCCCTATGAATTGAGAAATTTTTGCTCCTGTCGTTATGGATAATCCAAATGCTAAAATAGCGATACATACTACTTCTACTACGAACTGCGCCATCAGTTTCCACTTTTTCTCTCCAATGGACAATAGAATCCCCATTTCCTTACGACGTGCTTTAATCGATAACATAATGATTAACCCTAAAATAATCGCACCTGCAATTGATACAATATAAATAATCATTTGAGAAGTAGATGAGATATTTTCGATAGGCCCAATCATTTGTTTGTACAACGAATCATGTGCATCTAATTTATAATAATTAAAATCAATATCAGATTTTTTTGCTTCTTCTTTAAATGCTTCAATGTTTTGTGGATCTTTCAAGAAATACACGACTTGAATGCTACTTATACCTTGATCTATTTCTAATTTTTTCATAGTTGAATGCGGCATATATAGTTTATTAGCTGGATCCATTATAGGAGGAGCTTGTTGCCCCATTGCTTGCTCATTCGTTTCGTAAATACCGATAATTTCAACCTCCAGGGTTTCCTTCTTATCCCCTGATTGCACTTTAACTTTGTCTCCTACTTTCAAGTTGTTTAATTCCGCTAATCGTTTTTCCATTAAAGCTACATTCTGATCTTTTATCTGTTCTGTAATTGGTTTCCCATCAATGATTTTACTTTTTCCATTCTTAAAGCTTTCTTGTAATGCAGTTTTGCGAACTCCCTCAATCATAAAAGAAGAATTCATATCTATTTCTGTACCGGAGCCTGAACCGCCTCGTACAGCCGCCATTCCCGCCTTACCTTTTCCTTCTTCTTCTCCTTCTGAAGCTCCTACTAGTTTAAGTCCGTCAGAAATTCCGAGAGTGCTAGTTATGTAATTATAGTCTTTTACATACTTTGACTTCGCTAATTGATCTGCTTCTTTTGTATTAAGCTTCGGTGGATTAGGCATCTCTCCAGTTTCCCTAGCTTGTTGACCTAATTTGTCAAAATCAAGACTTAAAGTAACATCTGCACCGAGTTTTTTTCTTGCTGCATCAGCAGCTTTTTTTGATGCATTTTGGATTGTGAATCCTGCCAACACTAAATTTGTAACAATTAGGAAAACTGCCATCAAAATTAATGATGTTCCTACTCTTTTTTTCATACTGAGAATTGCTCGTTTCATAAAGTTCATTTTTTCTTACCTCCTTGATAACTTGTATTCTATATAGGTTATCTAGAGTCTATATGGAGCTAATCGGTAGTTTATCTAGAGATATAAGGAGTTTATGTGTAGTTATTCATTGACCTGGTCAAGAAAAACCGGAATATGTGCAAATATGGCTTTAGATAGCATTGCATGAGAGCATACAAATCCATGCTTATTACGTAATTTCTATACAACAAATAAAAACCACCCTATTTGGATGGTTATATGTGTGCTTGTTAAATATGAAAATTCATTAAAGAATATGGAGGTTTATTGAAGTTGGTCGGATTCTCTAATAATAATATTGTGTTAAAAAGCCTAACTTATAATTTTATAAGTTAGGCTTTTATGCTATCTATAAGAAAAAGTTATAGAGGCTCATAATATTTTATAATTTAACCTTTTGTATTTAAACAAGTAAAATAAAAGTAACAAGTGCATACATTAAGGAGGTTTTTTGATAGTGACAGAAACTATAACATTTAGGATTGCAACGGCAGATGATTTAGATGAAATTGTAAAAATGCTTGCTGATGATGTTTTAGGAAATAAAAGAGAGCGCTATGAAACACCACTCCCTGATAGTTATATAAGAGCATTTCATGCTATTGATTGTGATCCAAATAACGAGTTGATTGTAGCGTGTGATGGGACGGAGATTGTCGGTATTCAACAAATTACATTTACGCCTTACATTGTACGTCAAGGGGGTTGGAGAGCTACAATTGAGGGTGTACGGACGGCCTCATCAAAACGTGGTAAAGGTATAGGAAGTAAACTTATTAAATGGGCTATTCAACGTGCTAAATTACGGGGATGTCATTTAGTACAGTTAACAACAGATAAAGAACGACAAGAAGCTTTACACTTTTATAAGAAATTAGGTTTTAAAGATTCTCATGAAGGATTAAAACTCTTTCTCTAATGAATATAGCTATTTATATACCAAAAAGACGTATATTGTAAGGTTAATTAACTATAGGCTTCGAAAATTATGGTAACTATCACTGTATTAAATATACAAATTGACACATTGTCTTTCATATAAATTACGTCACTTCAAAAGGTGTACCTTTTGATACGAAAATAAGCAAGTTAATGTTCTCTTTTATGAATGAGAATATTAACTTGCTTTTTAGGTTTTTGTAAAAGATATTTATAGTTTTATTTTATTGATAGCTTTATAATATAATATATAAATTCCCCACCTGTTTTATAATTCAAGCATCTACTATTAGGAAAAGAGAATATTTTACAATTAATTTACAGCATAAATTTTGTCCATCTTTTAGACGATATGTATTTTGGAGGAGGTTAATTTGATTTTTTCAAAACTCATTGATCGATACGCCTTGTATGATTTGCACACAAAAAGAAGTGTAAAGTTTCAGTATACTTCTCTTTCTAACACCTCACTATATATAAAGGACATAGAATTTTTTTATAAAGTAAAACCATCTCATATTCATTTTAACATTAAGCATTTAAAACAAGAAAAGGAATACATGGTTGGACAATTCAAATATAAAAGCTCGGTTCAATCTGGTGATTCACGCAACGATTCTGTCACTGGGGAATTATTTTTACATAAAAATGAAGATGCACCTCATGTCATCTTTGTTCACGGTTGGAGAATGGATTCTAACGAACGTGTAAAAAAAATATTCCACGACCATATGACCAACTTGAAGTGGAATATGTATTATTTCACTTTACCATATCATTTTGACAGAAAACCGAACCAATCCCTATACAGTGGAGAGTACATGGTAAGTGCCAATATTGAACGAACTGTAGAAGCAACTAGACAAGCGGTAGCTGATTTACGAACTTTGATCAAATGGATTAAAGAAAATAAAAATGGTCCCTTGATTTTAATAGGAATCAGTTTAGGTGGAGTTATTACTAACTTAACATCTCTTGTTGAACCAGAAATTGATGTGTTAGCATCCATTTTCTACGCGAATCGACTCTCTTATTCAATTTGGAAGACAAATCCAGGTAAATTTATTAGAGAAGATTTGGAACATCATGGTGTTACGTATGATGATTTAATAGCTTATTGGAAAATCACTGAACCGAGTCAAGCGTTACCAAAAGTAAAAAAAGAAAATATTTTATTAATTTCAGGTAAGCACGATCTATATGTGCACTCTGAGGATACGGACTATTTGTGGGAATCCTGGGAAAGACCTACAAGATATATTTATACATGTGGACATGCCGGGATTGTTCTTAAACGTAAAAAAATTGCAACTGATACTATCAATTTTATTCAGAATCGATTGAACTCCTCACACTTCCCCAAAGACATACCTTAAAGTGAGGGATTACTAAGTATAGAATCTTATACTTGTAATCTTTCATTTTATACCAAGTTCATTTCATATGGAAAAGGGTTACTCATCATTTTCACCAGGGGCTTATTTTTATAAAAAGAAATTATTGTTGTTTACCCTTTATATGCAATATTACATATAAAAATCTTTAATTGTTCTGTTATAATTTTAAGAGTAAATTATTCATCCATTAATTTACACCATCCATATCTACAGTTATGGAAACCCTAATTACATATAAAAAAGAGAAGAACCTTGTGCAGTGACCCCTGTCAAGTAGACAGTATTTAAAAAGCGCAACTAAGCAACCTGAGTTCTATATTTATATGGACTCAGGTTATTTAATTTCTTTTGAAATCTTTGATGATTATAAAAGTGCATATATTTACGCACGGCAAGTTTGACCTCATTCGCTTTATGGAAGGAGTGTAAATGAAAACACTCTGCCTTAAAGTGACTGAAGAAGTTTTCCATACAAGCATTATCCCAACAGTTGCCTCTTCGAGACATACTTGCCTTCATCTGATATTTTTTAAGTAATTGATTATATTGACGAGATGTATACTGGGACCCTTGATCACTATGTAAGAGAATTCCCTTCACATTTCGTTTTTTCTTTGCCTTTTTCAGTGTATCTAACACAAGTTTCAAGTCGTTTCTACGACTGGTTTCATAGGCAACAATTTCATTATTGTATAAATCCTTAATAGCGGATAAGTACAAGCGCTGTCCATTGAAAATCAAATAGGTAATATCGGTTACCCATTTCTCATTCGGTTTTGAAGCTTGAAACTCCCTATTTAGATGGTTCTCTGAAATCACATAAGCTTCTTTTTTTCCGTAATAAGGTCGTTTTTTCCTAATTACGGCTTTGATACCTAGTTCACTCATCAATCTTTGGATGCGCTTATGATTCAAATAAAGGTTATATGTGGCTTTCAGCCACACTTGTATTCTTCTATATCCATAAATTCCTCTTAATTTTTTATGACACGCCAATATCTTTTTCTTAATTTCGATATCCTCTGATTGTTTTTTTGAAGGCGTCGTATGCCGTTTTATCCATTTGTAGTACCCACTTCTGGTTACACCAGCAATATCGCATAGAATAGTCACTGTATAACCTGTTTTTGTCATTTCATGGATGACTTCGAATTTTTTCGTTTTGGATACGACTTTCATTCCTCCTTTTACATCCCTAAGAGCTTTTTTAACATTTCATTTTCCGCTTCTAATCGTCTGATCTTAGCTTCTGGATCTTCGGGTCTAACCCTTGGTCTACCTAAACCTGGTCCTTTCGCTTTACCGCGTTTTTCTTCTAGTCCTTTGATTCCTTCAGCTTCAAAGTGTTTCACCCAACGACTTACAACCGAGTGATGAATACCTAATTCTTTCGCAATGGTTTTATAACTCATGCCTTCTTTTAAGTATAAATCTATAGCTTGTTTCTTAAATTCTACATCGTAAGTAACTCTAATTTTTCCCATAAAAAAATCCCCTCCATAGTAAACAGGTTAATGTGCTTTCTTTTTCCTGTCTACTATAAGGGGATCATATCATTGGTGAGTTCTTCTCTTTTTTATATTTTTTTAAGATTACTATCCAAAGTAATTATTGCAATTACTTTAAGCTGGCTTTTGAATTATAAATTCTGATTTTCATACTTCTTCATGAGTCTAGATAAGAAAAAAGAATCTACTCCTTTTCTAGCCAAATAAAAGGAATTTTTTTAAACAGTTATTTTAATTTGTACTGTTCTCCTATATTAATGCCTGCCCATGAGTATTTCCCTGAATTATATATTAAGGAATGAAAATGTATTAATTCTTTCCGAGTATGAATTCGAATAGGTATCACTTGCAATATGTCATTAAAATAAAAAGGATTATCACTTGGTTTAATTAGAAAACTAAGTGTACATAAATACAACGACATGAAAACACTTTGCTCCTAAATCCACTACTTGTATTATTGGTTGCGTGAAACTCCTTCTTGAGAAAGGTTTTAATTTCCGAATATTCTGTTGACTGTTGTCGCATATCCAATTTACAATTTAATTGTGATATTTTTTCACAATTAAACTACTTAGAATACACTTCATTTATTCGAAAACAATTACAAATAGAGGTGCTAAAATGAAAACAAGAGTAAATCCAGAGTTATTACAAGGGTTAGAGATGTTTCCAAATCTCGATTTACACCCGGAAAACTTGCAATCAATCAGAGAAGGAATAGCTCAAATGAGACCACCTACCGTTGTTGATGAATCCCTTTCATTAACAGATGAAGTCATTGTTGGACCTGATGATAATCCGTTACCATTAAGAATTTATCGTCCAAAATCAAATAATGAGCCTTTACCTGTCTTATTATGGATACATGGTGGTGGTTATATCTTAGGGTCTATAGATGATAACGATGATACTTGTATGAGGTTTGCAAAAGAAGCTGGCTGTGTGGTCGTGTCTGTAGACTACCGCTTAGCACCTGAACACCCTTACCCAGCACCAATTGAGGATTGTTATTCAGCTTTAAAATGGATTGCTGATAATGCGAAGTCATTAAACATTGATTCGAATCGAATTGGGGTTGCAGGAGTAAGCGCTGGAGGTGGACTAACAGCAGCATTATCATTATTAGCCCGAGATCGAAAATATCCTTCAATTTGTTTACAGATGCCACTCTATCCAATGATTGATGACCGAAATAATACACCTTCAGCGAATGAAATTAAAGAAGGATTTGTTTGGAATCAAAAGGCAAATGAAGCTGGTTGGAAAATGTATTTAGGAGAAATGTATGGAACAGATCAAATCCCTGTCTATGCAGCGCCTTCTCGAGCAGAGGATTATAGTGATTTACCATATACTTACACATTTGTTGGTCAATTAGATCCATTCCGCAGTGAAACATTAACCTATGTAAGCAAACTAGCGCAAGCTGGTGTTGATGTCGAGTTTCATTTATATCCAAATGCCTATCACTGGTTTGAAGGGTTAAATCCAAATGCCGATGTATCTATTTACGCTGTAAACGAAATGGTACAAGCAGTAAAGACTGGTTTCAAAAGAGTCTCTAAGGTTGAGGCTTAATCCCTTTACAAGAAAAACACTCGTAAATAGTATAATAGCCGATTCTCATTTAGAATCGGCTATTAATATGTAAAATCCACCTAATATATCAAGGTTGAGAAACAGATATAAGATGTTTAGGCGATGTGTTTATTTCCTCTGCCAACGCCTTAATGCTCATCATGATTTGAATTATTTCTTCTAATGTTGTCCTCGGGTTGATAGAGCAAAGTCGGATTACTACTTTTTCTTTTAATTTAGTCGTACTTAGCATAGTAAATCCTCTTTGATTAATTTCTTCCACCAGTTTTTTGTTTATTTCATGAATTGTTTCTGTAGACGTTCGCTTACAAGGAATATAACGAAAAGTAACAATTCCTAATTGGGCAGGTGTTACTACTTCCCAATCTTTTTCTTTCCTTAAAAACTCTTCAACTTGTTCAGCCAACATAATGCCATGATCTATTGCCTCACGAAAAGCTGTGACTCCAAATGCTTTAAAAGAAAGCCATACCTTTAATGCCCTAAATCTACGAGAAAGTTCAATTCCACGCTCCCCAAAATTCACTTTTTCTTCTATATTAGTTTCCGTATCCTTAATATACTCTGGGATCATACGGAACGTTTTACTTAAATATTGGCTATTGCGAATGAGTACACAACCAACATCATAAGGCTGAAAAAGCCATTTATGCGGGTCTAACGTCAAAGAATCAGCACGATGAATTCCTCTTAACACCTCCCTTCCTTTTTCACTGAGAATTGCTGCAGCCCCATAAGCACCATCCGCGTGTAGCCATACATCTTCATCACCACATAGATCAGCCAATTCATCGAGGGAGTCCACCGCTCCGCAATTCGTTGTCCCTGCATTAGCAATAACACAAAATGGTTTTTTCCCTTTTAATCGATCTTCTTTTATTTGCTTTCTTAAAGTACTAACTGAAATTCTTAAATCTTCATCTGTTTCAATTCGGCAAATTTGATGATGTTTAAAACCTAATACTTTAAGTGCTCGATCTACAGAAAAATGAGTTTGGTTAGAAAAATACACAACCGCATTTTCTATGTCATTATTCAGCTTGACCTGTCTCGCTACAGTAAGTGCAGTCAAATTAGCCATGGAACCGCCACTGACAAATAACCCTTCAGCTGAATCAGGGAATCCTAGCATTGATTTTAACCAGTTGATTGTCGTTAATTCAATTTGTTCAGCACCTGCACCTACTATCCAAGCTGTAGGAAATACATTAAACCCACTTGCTAAAAAATCTGCTATTACACCAACATAATTATTAGGACCTGGCACAAAAGCCATAAAATGAGGATGATCCACATGAGTAATTTGATTAAACACATTGTTATTAAGAAAATGAAGTAACTCTTTTGGATTGGATCCGTTTTCTGGAATCGTTTCAATTAGCTCGTCTCTAAAAATATTACTATCAATCGTTTCCGAAACTGGTTTACTTTTTAAATGATTCATATGATCAACAATCAAGTCCACCGCTTGATATCCTAACTGACGCATCTCTTCGGCTGATAACTGCAAGTTTTTTGTCATTTGGTTTACTCCTATTCTATTTAAAAAGGCGAGTTCTTGCTCGCCTTTTCATTTTTTATAATTTGTAATCACCGATTGCCTGTATTGGATTTTGAAGAATCATGTTGATTAACTGATGGATGTGATTCAATATTTCCTGTATTTTCTCCGCTTCATATACGGTTTGATCATATCCAAACTTTATTGTAAGTTTCTCTTCAGGGAAGCACATAATTCCATACTTTACATGAGGCTCATCAACAACTTCGTAATCTGTGATGGCAAAATTTCTGTTTTCATTTGAAGAAAAGATAGCTGAGTTAGTCGGATAGTTTTCAAAAACCCAAAGATGGTCAGTCAACTCAGTTTTTAATTCACTTTGTTTTTGTATATCAACAAATGAATAGTATGCATACTCATTACATTTCAATGTTTCTAGTTGTACTTTTTGCAGGAAGTCCACAAAAGATTGCGTTTCTGTCCATGCTAGTCGGATAGGCAAAACATTTGTGAACAGACCGAACATATTTTCAATCCCTTCTACTTCGGGAGGTCTGACTGATACTAGATTAGGTAATACTACTTCTCTCATTCCGTTGTATTTGCCAAGCAATATTCCCCATACAGCTAGTAATGCCGAATTCATAGTTATATTGTTTTTAGTTACAAATGTCTGTAACTGATTAGTCAAATCCTTATCTAATGTTAAATCCATAAATGTGAAATTTAACCCTTCACTTTGAGTTGGTACTTTCTTTTTAGGAATACTAATTTTCCGATTGTATCCTGATAAATAATCCCGCCAAAAATGACGTGCTTTCTCATGATCTCGTGCTACAGTCCAATCTATGAATGTCTCAAAAGGTTTCACCATAGGTAACTCTGCCGTAGTTCCCGCATTTATTGTTTCATAGAGCTGGAATAATTCGTCTATCAAAATGCTGACGCTCCAACCATCACATAATAGATGATGGGAACTCCAAACCACCTTATGCTCGTTATTTTCTAGTTGGAATATACAGAGACGGGTCATGAGTTCATCATTTTTGAATCCTTGACTTAAATTTTCATTCATCCACTGGTCTAGGAATTCTTGCTGTTCTTGTTTCGTCATCTCAATCAAGTTTTTTATCTCTGAAATCATTTGAACATCATGTAGAACAGCTTGCCAAGGTTGTGCTTGTTCATCTTGCACAATTATCGTTCTTAAAGAATCATGACGATCAACTAATTGTTGGAAACACTGAATAAAGAGATTAATATCCAGCTCCCCCTCAAGTGCCCAAATTGTTTGTTCGAAATATGCATTTGTATCAGGTTCAGTCGCAGCATGTTCATAAATAACTTCCTGGAAAGGTGCCAATGGGTAAATACGTTCTATTTTTATTTCTGGCATTTTTTCTTGTATTTTGATAAGTGTATGTTGATTAAGTTGTTTATCTTTAACATTTAGTAATGTAACTTTATTATCGTTCATTTTGTTTACATCACTTGTTTGTGAATTTGGAAGATGATCAAGCTTTTTAACAAATTGAACCATGTCTCCTAATATAGGAAATGAAAATAAATTTTTTGGCTCCAGCTCAAATCCTTGTCTATACAGTCTGACGGAAACTTGAATCGCTTTTATCGAATCTCCACCTAAGGCAAAGAAATGATCATTTACTCCAATCCGATTTACTTTGAGTACTTCTTGCCAAACACTAGTTAATATTTTTTCCATTTCCGTTTTTGGAGCAATAAATACTTCATTTGTTTGTTTCTCCGGAGTAGGGAGCGCTTTTCTATCTAATTTCCCGTTTGGAGTCAAGGGCAATTGTTCCAAATAAACAAAATAAGAAGGAATCATGTAATCTGGCAAGTGATCTCGCAAATGCTTTCGAAGTTCTGTTGTGCTAATATTTTTCTCAGTTACCACATATGCGACTAAAAATTTTATACCATACTCATCTGTCTGATCAATCACTACTGCATGTTCGACTTGTTTGTAAGTGAGAAGACAATGGGCGATTTCTTCTAACTCTACTCGATACCCTTGAATTTTGACTTGATAATCTTGGCGGCCTAAAAATTCAATATATCCCTCAGGATGCATTTTTCCACAGTCTCCTGTCTTGTAAATAAGACCAAAATCAGGATGTGATACAAATGCTTCATTTGTTTTCTGTTCATCATTTAAATATCCTTTAGCAAGGCCCACTCCCCCGATATATAAATCTCCAATTACACCAACAGGGCACATTTTCTTTTCATAGTTCAACACATAATACGTTTGGTTTGCCAAAGGTATCCCGTATGGAATACTCTTCCAATGCGATTCCACCTGTTTGACCGGATAATAAATTGACCAAATCGATGCTTCTGTTGCTCCTCCGAGTGAAACTACTTCCACAATCGGAAAATGTCGTTTTATTTTTTCTGGTAAAGAAAGTGGAATCCAATCTCCACTATGTAAAACTAAACGCAAGGAAGAATGTTCAAAATGAGAACCTACTTGATCTAATGCCAAATCCATAATTGCAGGTACTGTATTCCAAATTGTAATTCCTCTACGTTCGACAGTACGGATTAATTCTTGCATGTCCCTTGGGTCACGAATCATTACCAACATTGCACCTGTGCTTAACGTTCCGAAAATATCGTATACAGATAAGTCAAAACACATAGAAGAAATACCAATAATACGATCATCTTCATTTACCTGATATTTTTGATTAATATCTTGAATGGTATTTGCAACCGCTTGGTGAGTAATAATTACTCCTTTCGGTTTCCCTGTACTTCCTGAAGTGTAGATAATATAGGCAAGATCTTCCGGACCAGCAATAGCAGGCATATCTTTTGTTGTGTATAATGACAAGTGGTTTTCTGCATAAAGACTAGGTTCTAATAAAAGTTTGCATGAGCTATTTTCTAAAATATATGTTTGGCGATCTGAAGGATGGTCGGGATCAATCGGAACATAAGCGGCACCTGCTTTTAAAATACCTATCATATTAGCAATTGTGTCAACTCGTCTTTGTGCTAAAAGACCAACCTTGTCACCTAGACCAATTCCTTGTTCTTTTAAAAAGTGCGCAACTTGATTGGAGCGCTTATGAAGCTCCGAGTATGTTAAGTAGTCTTGTTCAAAAACTACTGCTACTTCATCCGGTGTACGTTTTACTTGGTCTGTAAATAATTGATATAAAGTAGTCGACGGTATTTTTTCTGTTGTCTCATTGTATTGCTCAATTAAAGCATGGTCTAACTCTTTCATCTGCAAAGATGTTACGTCACTTTGTTTCACTAATTGTTCCAATAAGTCAACAAATTGGTGAAACATCGCTTCTATCACATCAACATCAAACAATTCTTCAACATAGTTCCAGCTAATTAATAACTCTCCATTTTTTTCAATTACCACATTATCCAAATACACTTGTGGAGTCCGAGCATGAATATGGCGAAGTGAACCAAGTTGTTCCCAAGCAAAAGCCCCCGCACCTGCTAGCATCGAGGTGAAAACAATTGGCATAACTGCTTTTGGCGTCATTTGATGATATCGAGTAAAATCTCGAATGAAATTAACTCCATCGTAATGGCGATGTTCGAGACCATCTAATAAAGTAGATTGCGTTTCTTTTACTCTAGTAAAGAAAGATTGATCTGGATTCACATCAACATCCAACAAGATGAGTGAAGTGAAATCTCCCACAATTTGCTCTACTTCTTCATGAACAGGATAACGGTTAAATACAGTCAAATTAATTGCCAATCGACGTTGATTACTCCAATATGCCAATACATCACCATATATTGTACAAAGCAGAGCCGAAGGAGTTACTTCTTTCTCTTGTGCTAACTTTCGTAGCTTTGTCCATATTTCATTGTCCAGGATCTTATTAAGTGATTGGAACTTAGGAGTAGCAATCTCTGCTGGATCCTTTTTTAACAGCAAAGAAGGCGCAAACGGAAAGTCAGGAAGCTTACTTGTCCAATAATCTTTTGCTGTTTTATATTCTGTACTTTGTTCCAGTTCATCATAGATAAACATGTAATCTTGAAAATCAAAAGATAGAGGTTCTAACCTTTGCTCTGGTTTATAATAATAATGAAACAAATCCTGTCCAACGATGTTCATGCTTGCTCCGTCCATTAATAAAGCATCGTATCGAAAACATAATAAATAC
Organism: Bacillus sp. FSL R12-0074; assembly: GCF_038005725.1. NCBI lineage: Bacteria > Bacillati > Bacillota > Bacilli > Caryophanales > Bacillaceae > Bacillus > Bacillus sp. FSL R12-0074. The sequence continues at coordinate 2,581,109 of NZ_JBBOTR010000001.1, read as the reverse complement.
GTGTCTTCTTTTAAAAGAAAGGCTTTTAATTCAAACAAAGGCCATTGCCCTAAAGGAAATACATGATTAGTCATTCGAGAACGTTCTTCTTGTAAGCGAGCATTTTGATTCCTATCATCTAAATCTATGAGACTTACTATTTCAATCTCGTAATCAGGAACGCTTTGTAATATTTGCTGTTCTCCCTCTGGTAAAATTACAGCTCGTAACATCGGATGACGTTGAATTACCTTTTGAAAACTTTTTGAAAGACGATTGATATTCAATTCTGTTTCATATTCAAAATAAGTTTGAGGTGAAATACCACTTAATTCAAACTGTGAATTCCGTCCTAACATGTACGCTGTCTGAACCTCTGTTAAGGGAAATGGCTTAGACAAATCTTTAACATGGGTTGGTCTATTTTCAAAGTTTTCCGTTTTATGCTCTAACTTTACACAAGTACTAAGTTGAGCAATCGTGGGATGCTTAAAAAAATCTGTTGTACTTATTTTTAAGCAGTCTTTTCTTAATAAATTAATTACCTGAAGTGCTTTAATCGATTCTCCTTTTAAAGCAAAAAAATTATCATGAATACCGATTCCCTCAATCTCCATAACTTTTTCCCATGCATGCACCAATTTTTGTTCAATTTCATTGCGCGGGGCAACGTATGGAATTGATACATAATCTGTTTGTGTTATATCTAATAACCTTTTCCTATCTACTTTCCCATTTGGATTCAACGGAATCTCTTCCACCTGAATCATTTTTTCAGGAATCATAAACTCAGGTAATTTATCACTTAAATATTTTCTGATTTCATCAAAAGAGACCTTATTATCCGATACATAGTACGCAGCTAATAATTTCCTATTTCCATATACTTGATCAACAACGATAGCTTGGTTTATTTCTGGATATTCCCTTAACTGGCTTTCGATTTCTCTTAATTCAATCCGATATCCCCGAATTTTCACTTGATGATCCATTCGACCTAGATATTCAAGTTCTCCATTAGGCAACCAACGAACGAGATCACCCGTATGATACATCATTTCTCCTGCCGTAAAAGGACTCGGTACAAACTTTTCATCTGTCAGTTTAGATTTCCCAAGATACCCTCGTGCTACCGCCACGCCACCAATGCAGAGTTCACCCGGAATTCCAAATGGTTTTAATTGACCATACTTATTCAATATGTAGGAATGATAATTCGGGTTGGGACTTCCAATCGTAACTTCTTTGGCAGAGCTCAAATCTTTTACTGTTGCACAAATGGTTGTTTCTGTAGGACCATAAATATTTAAAATTGTCGCTTCACTGATGCATCGAATTTTTTCAACCAAATCAATGGAAAATGCTTCTCCTGCTAACAAAATAGATTTTAAATCGTTTAGAAAATTTGCCCCTTCTGGATCACTCAAAATCACTTCCATTCGCGATGGCGTTGATTCCCATAAATCCACCTTATGTTCTTTGACCAAATAAGCCAATTCTTTTGTTGCGAACTGATCCTCTGTAGCAATAACTACTTTCGAACCTTGTGTTAAAGGCAGACATATTTCTAACAAGGAGATATCAAAAGAAACACTAGCAAGAAACAAGAATGACTGATTATCTTTTACTTTTTCTCTCATTACACTTAAAAAATGGACAAGAGATTTCTGTTCTACCATTACCCCTTTTGGATTCCCTGTCGATCCCGATGTGTAAATAACATAAGCTAAATCATTAGGATAACTTTCTCGAACTAAATTACTTTCCTCACCTTGGAAGAGATATTCCTCATCAAGATACAGCACTTCACCCGCAAATTGCGGCAATTCTACTTCTGTTCGCTTGCTCAGTAAACATTTCGCTTGACTATCTTGTAACATATATTCAATTCGTTCATTTGGATAGTTAGGATCGATTGGTAAATACGCTGCTCCTGCTTTTAAAATCCCCACCATGCCAATGATCATTTCCAATGACCGATCTACCATAACCCCAATAATACTTTCTTTCGAAACACCCTTACTTTGAAGAATAGAAGCCAATTGATTTGCTTTTTTATTCAATTCTCTATATGTCAAAGATTGATCATTACAAACAACAGCAATTTGATCTGGGGTTTTTAACACTTGTTCCTCAAACAAATCTTGAAATGATTGAGACAATTCTATGTCCGCCTGACCTTGATTCAATTCTTCTAGCAACTCTTTCTCTTCTTCTGAAATGATACAAATATCTTTCACAGCCAAATTCGAATTTGTTGACACTTGCTTTAAAACATAAAGATATGAATTTGCAAACTGTTGCAAAGAAGAGAATGAATGAGACTTGAAAGAAATTTGAATTTCAGATTCATTATGTATTTCATTCCATTTTCTTTGTATCCAGATGGCTAAATTATTCTCTGCATATTCTTCTATCGAATTTTTATTATGTAATCCTTCCATCCCAATAACAATTTGAAAAGGAGTTAAATGGTGTTTCGCTAATAATTCAGAGAGTGGATAACTCTGATTGTCATACCCGAATAAAGTCGTTTGTTCAATCTGATTTACTACTTGTTTAAAGCTGTGATGCGGATGGATTTCACTTCCTAAAGGAATCAACTTATTAAGATTCTCGCTTTGTTCAATATTCTTTTCAATTACAGGAATACCAATAGTAATCCTTTCTTGATCTGTATAGTGTGCCAAACAAATCCTTAACGCGGCCTGTAACCAGCTAAATAATAATAAATCTTGAGACTTAATTACTTTTTGTATACTTTTACTAAACTCTACATTCATTATGACTTGAACGTGCTCGCAAGGATTTTCTTTATTTAGTTGGTAACCGCTATTAAATACAGAAAAATCGAGAACCTCGGAAGATAACTGCTCCTTCCAAAAAGCCTCTACCCCTTTATCTTCATGAATCGAACTTCGATCTTTAATGTGCATTTTTATCTTTATCCCCCTAATATTCATTTCATCTATTCGTTAATTTTCAAGCCAACTTCAAGCCCATGGAGAAATACTTGATGGTTATCCAAACATAAAAATTGCTGAATCTCTTCAAATTTCATATGACCAACTGAACAAACACCTAAATTCAATGTCTCAGCCACCATATTTAAGGTAGCAGTGATAATACCAGACTCAATACAAGCAAATAAATATCCATCTGAACCGTATTTCGGGATGGAAGCGTTCGCATTATAAACCAAATAAACTGAAAAGGCAGACTGAGTAAATAAATCTTGGTTAATTGACTCATGATCACTTTTGATTACTTGATCAATATTATTTACAATAACAAGACAGTTTTTTGATGGGTTATAATAATAAAACCCAGCTTTCATACCTTCTATACGTTTTGGTTTTATATAAATAAAGATATCAATAGGGTAGAGTCCGCCTGCACTTGCGTAATGATAGTATATATTTTCTTTCCTAACCTGTTTTAGAGTTGATATGAATTGGGAAAATTCTAAAAAACTAATATGTTTTTTCATATCAAATTGGCGACAAGACCTACGTTCCTTGATTATAGTGGGTAACTCATTTGTTGTTTCAAGTTGAATTTCGGTTGACCGCACAGCATGGTGTGTTCGATTCAATTGTTCACTCATATACTTATCTAAATCTTCTTTAGAAAAGCGAATCTGGTTGCTATATGGATTCGGAAAAATCTTTTCTTGTGTGGAAAATACTTCTCTTGGGGGTAATATGTTACTTACTAACACACGATTTTTTATCATAAGCTCTATTGTTTTTTGTGTCTCTTCTACATTTCCTAACGAAAAGTGCTCTACTAGTTCACTAATTTTCACACCTTTTTGAGTCAAAAAATAAAACTCAGGAAACCATTCAGACAGAACGCCTGCAAATCTTATTTCTCCTATCAAAATTTCATTATGCAACTTCTCCCAATGCTTAATAGGAGACCAGTAATAAATTTGCTCGCTCATATAACCCTCCATAAATGTTTTACTTATTTTCAAAATACAATTTTCTAATCTACAAAAATAATCTTTAGATTCTGCCCCTTGTCTCATAGTGATTATAAATACATGTACTTCAACGAAGCTTGAGAATAATAAAATAACTTTTTCTTCATTAAATTTTTTTATTTCATCATAAAAAATGATTTTTTATTAGACATTTCACATCCTTTCCCATAGTAATCCTATAAGGTATAAACCATTTAGAACATTGAGAATTTTCATGTATTTCCAATGTGAAATTATTGTAATGGATTGGAAAGCAGATGGAAATAGTTATTAAACAAAATAATATTGAGAAAGTTTTATTTGTTATAGCGATAAAATTTTCTAATGAGATTTATTACAAATAGATTAAGAAAAGAATTTGAAATTTTTCTTTAGAAGTTAGTGTAAAAATGCACATACTATTACATACAAGTGAGTTACTAACATATCGTATTTAAAATAGAGAAAAGACACCATTTAAGGTGTCTTTTCTCTATTTTAAATACATATACTTTTGCATCTTTGCTATTTTTTAAACGATTTGTAGGAATTAATACAACTCGAACATCTAGCCCGTTAGATGTTCGAATATATAATAAAAATTATATAAATTAAGAATGTGCTTCAGATAATTTTATAAATAAATACAAAGATATCTTCTCCTCCTACTGTTACAATAGCAATAATCTCTTGTCTATTTTCGTTATTAAATTGTAATATAATTACAGTATGTGAAATTATATTACTTTAACTTTAAAAGCGAAGTGAAAACAACCTTCACTTCGCTTTTTTCATTTGCAATCCCTATTCAATTTGCTCAATTCAGTATATACTTTCACATTATTTGCTTTTATTTAATCGGTTTCTCTGTTTTTAAAACTAGTGAACTTAATGCAGGAACTTTAATTTTATTGTCATGGACAACGTAAAGTGTTTTACTTCCCGCCTGATTCTCGTTTACTAGCACTTTCCATGGACCTTTCGATGGAAGTGTTATGTCAACGGCTTCCCTATTTGCATTGTGAGCCACCATAAAGTATTCGCTTTTATTCCCACTTCCCTTTCCATCTATTGTATAAGCTACAACATTTTTGGGAACATCGATAAAAGCTACATACTTTTTAATTTGCTCTGCAGAAGTCATACGAAAAGCTGAGTATTTTTTTCGTAAATCTATTAAGCCCTTCATATACTCTACTTCATTATTAAATGCTGCACGGCGTAACCAATCCATCTGGTTAATAGAATCAGGAGATTTGTAACTATTATGATCACCATATTTTGTGCGCATAAACTCTTGTCCTGCATGTAAGAATGGAATACCTTGTGATGTTAATAAAATAGAAGAAGATAATTTATGCATTTGTTTTCGCATTTCTTCACTGTCACCTGAATTAGTCAACTCAAGTTTATCCCATAAAGTATGATTGTCATGTGCTTCCACATAAGTTAGCACCTGCTCCGGATCTTGATAAGTAGACGAATTTGTATCATAGTCAATACCGGCTGTAATGCCTTTTTTAATACGTTCTTCCATGTTTTGCTTTCCATTTACAAAACCATTTTCTTTCTCCTCAAATACACTACCTTTCAATCCATCACGAATATTATCGTTAAAATGAGCAATCCCTTTCATTTTCTCCGCATTTTTTTGATTTGCTTTCAATTCAGCTGCAAGAGGTGTATTTAAATCCCAGCCTTCTCCATGCAGAATAATAGAAGGATCAATTTGATTAACAGCTTTACGTATCTCATTCATCGTTTCATAATCATGAATACCCATTAAATCAAAACGGAACCCATCTAAATTGTATTCTTTTGCCCAGTATGTGACGGAATCTACCATAAATTTTCTCATCATCTTTCGTTCTGAAGCGGTATCATTCCCTACTCCAGTTCCATTTGCTAATGTTCCGTCTTCATTGTAACGATAATAGTAACCTGGAACTAACTTATGAAAATTTGATTCAGCGGCATTATACATATGGTTATATACTACGTCCATCACAACACGAAGATTATTATCATGCAGCGCTTGAATCATTTGCTTTAATTCAGTTATTCGAACAGTCGGTTCATAAGGATTTGTAGAATAGGAGCCCTCTGGGACGTTGAAATTTTTCGGATCATATCCCCAGTTATATTGTGGTTCATTTAAAGTTTCTTCATTTACTGAAGCATAATCAAATATCGGTAAAAACTGAACGTGAGTAACACCAAGATCTTTCATATGATCAAGTCCTGTTTTTACACCTTCAGGCCCTTTTGTTCCTTTTTCTGTTACACCTAAATATTTCCCTTTTTGCTTAATACCACTTTCAGGTTGGATGGAAAGATCGCGTACATGCAATTCATAAATAATAGCATCTTCCGGATTTTTAAATTTCGGTTTTTTGTTTGCTTTCCATTTTTTCGGATTTGTTTCTTCTAAATCAACAACTGCACCTTTATCTCCATTTACAGAAGCAGCACGCACATACGGATCAACCGCTTCAGTCCACTTATCCCCAATTTTCACCTTATACGTATAAAAGAGACCTTTTTGGTTCCCTTTAAGTTCTGCTTTCCAAGTTCCCTTTTCACCTTGTTGCATGTTTATTTCAGTACCTATTTTATCGCTCCATTTTTTATATGTAACTAACTTCGCTTCACTCGCAGTAGGAGCCCATAAACGGAACTTTGTATGTTGCGGAGTATATATATTCCCTAAATCATTACCACCATAATAAAATAAATTATCAAATTCCTCGCTACGAATGACTTTACCGATTTCAGTATTCGCATCAGCTAAGTTTGCTATTTTAACTTTGTATGTTTGTTTTAAATCAATTTTCTGTTCCGTAATTATTTTAACCTTATTAGTAATATCTCCACTATTTTTATCATAAGGACTAATTCCCTTAATTTTAACGCCTTCAATTTCAATTTTCTGTTCCTTACTATTAAACGGAACATTAGTCGTTACAGTAATTTCATTAAAACTATCAATAGTAGCTTTTTGAATTGAGAGATCCGAAGAAGGCTTAGAGTTATATACTTTTTCATCACCCGAAAGGATCCATACTTCAGCACGACCATCCCTTATATTTTCAACCCAGTGATCACTTCCATCTTTTTCCCATTCATTGGTACGAACTATAAATCCTACACGATTATAGTCACCATCTATTTTTATCTTAGCGTATTTTCCAAATTCATCTTCACCAGTAAATTCATAAGATTTACCGTTTGCATTTTCTCCCCATACCCAAAGATTCCAGTCTTTTGTATTTCCAGATTTCTCTTTGTAATGAATGATAACTTCAGTTGTTTTCGAATTTGAAACTGCCTTCACACTCTGAAAAGAGAAAACAGATGATAACATAACGATTATGGCAAGTAATAAAAATGATTTGTTAATTAATCTTTTTGTCATTTGCACCACATACACCCTTTCTTTAAATAGTACGAGCTATTTATTATGCTCATACTAAATTACACTGCTTAAATTAATGTAGAAATCTCTTTTACTTCACCCCCATATTGACTATTTTCACGTATGTATTTCAATGATCTTTTAATACGAAAACGTTTGCATTAATGCTTAAAAAAATAGATTTTTTTTGCCTTCATATAGTTGTAAATACTAAAAGATCAGGGAAATCATTTTAAAGCAATCGTTTGTTATCGCTTTCATTTTATAGCACTTACTATTAAAAGGTCAATATATTATTAATTTTCTGTTTTATATCCTTGAAATCTTATATATTTGTCGTAACTTATTGAAGATAGATGCCTGATTATTGCTTAGTAAGTTTATTTTCACTAGTGTATTGCTACGTAAAAAAACAGCTAATATCCTTAAAATGATATTAGCTGTTTTTTCATAATGTATTAATATATGAATGAAAACTATATTTCTAACTTACTTAATTTTTGCTGCATCAAATGCCTTTTGCACCGCTTGAACTTCAGCTGTATTCGCCCCATATTTATTAGTTGCCACTCGAATACATGCTGATTTCAATTCTTTGAAATTAGATGTCATGTTTAATTCATCTGTATTTGCATAATAGAAAATATCAAACATTTTATCTTCACCAATTCCTTTAACAGTTACCCCGTTATGCGTTCCACCTTTTGCAATGAGATACGCAACTTTATTAATAATGCTTGAATTAAAATGAACGCCGCCTTGATCCCATCCATTAAAATCGTTAAATTCACTGTAATCATCTGGATAAGGTACTCCAAGTGAAGATGGAACAGAAGCTGGGTTTTCCATATCACGGAAAACAGATCCAGTTTGTTCTCCCATTGTCCAGTTAAAGCTTCCATTATTTACGTATTTCTCAATAGATGTTCCCATAATATCAGATAGCGCTTCATTAATCGCACCAGATTCACCGTAATATTCAAGATTAGATTCGCTAGAAGTAACAGCATGTGTAAATTCATGTCCAGCTACGTCATATGCCTTGACAATAGGATCACCATATACAAGCATACTTCCATTATTAGCACTTAATGCATTTTGCCAATTTTTCGGATCGTTCGTATCTTCAGAATCCCAAGCATGTACAACTGAAACTACCTTTTGTCCCTTATTATCAAAACTATTACGCTTGTATTTATCTTTATAAAAATCAAATACCTTTGTTGCTAAGTAATGAGCACTTACTGCTTTTGGATCGTTAAATGTTGTTGAAGTGCTGGTTGCTAGTGTACCAGGATAATAGCTTTCTTCTTTAGTAATATCTCTGTAATTCACATCATATGTTTCAATTCCTTGCCCTCTTGTATAATCAGCAAGTGCATATTTGCCATTACTTTGTTTAGAAATACCAAATGAACGAGATATACCTAAATCATCTTTTCCTGTTCCAGTTAATGATGTAAGACTACTTTTTTTACTTTCCTTTAAAGCTCCAACTAGTTTTTCACTTGCTTTTAAGTTAGATTCTTGTACCATATTTTTTAACATATCACCATTTTGTGCATTTACTAAATAAGTTCCGGAAACATAGTTTGGTGTTGCCGCTTCAAAGGTAACTTGGTATGCATTGCTAGCTTGTCCATTATTTTCATCAACAAAAATAACTTCCTTAACTTCTGGCTCAGAAATAAACTTGATATCGTTCCCGTACTTCGTATAAATATATTGTTTCGCTCCATCTTTTGATAGATTAATAGGCTTTTTCAATTCTTCTTGTTTTAAATTTTGCGCGCTATCGCCTGAAACACTTTTAATAACCCCCTTATTATCTACGTGTGCAGTTAATTGATGGCCATATATTTCTTTTCCTTCGTATGTTTGCTGCATACGCACAAGTGTTGTTCCATCATACGAACCACGTTTTTGAAGAACTTTATAATCTACTCCTGTTTCTCCATTGACTTGATTTGGAGAAAGAGCTTGTTCAGCTTTCTCCTTAAGAGCATCTTTTACTACATTCTCTGGTGTTTTTTGTGACGGTTGTGTAAGTTCACCTGAACGGAATGAGTCCTCCTGAATTTGAACTTGAAGTTGATCTGTTTCCTCTGCATGACCTATTCCGTATGGTGCCACAGCTGTTAAAGCTAATCCTGTTGTTAATGCTACTTTAGTTAATGTCTTTGTGTTTTTCATTTTTTCACCTCGTATAATTTTTGAAATAGAAAGCTTGTACAAAGTATACTGTCTATTTATGTCGAAAAAAAGAGAAAATACAAAATTTATGTAATATTATGCAAAATTACATATATGTGGTCGATAAAATAAAAAATGAGCCCTTTTAGGTGCTCATCCAATTGGTTAGTCGTTAATTATCTATATTCATTCTAATCAAAGTACACTTATATCTTATTAACAACATAAAAAACCACTCTTTACTATTTTCAGAATAGTAGATAAATACTTTAGTGAGGCAACGCATATACAAGTTAGATTTTTCAATATAATTTTGTTATTTATGTCTATAGCTGCATGGATTGTAACGTTTTGAGACTGCTGAAGTCTTATATGAGTTTCATCTTGTCAAAAATATCTTTTAAAGATAAATTTTTCTCCCCATTTAAATATAGAAAAGGACGTATCTATTGCATGTTATTAACTTAAGGTATGTTCTTTTAAAGCATATTATAAATATACATAGTGAGAAATGAAACAATAATTATTCAAATGAAAAATCCCCTGAATTTTTAAAGCGATTCAGGGGATTTTTTACCGATGATTCTCTATATTTCCATACCGATCACAAACTTTTTTAGGATAATGGTATGTCCAAGTTTAATAGTTTTTTGCACGAGAGCCATCTTTTTTATATTTATTTAATTATCCTACTAAGTTTTTTGTAAAATTCACCTTTTCTTTTTACATGATTAAACTGATTTGGATTAATATTAGCTTTTTGTGAGAGTGCTACAATCTCTTCTTTTGTAATTGAATCTTTAGTATTTATAGATGCTATATTTGAATATTTTCCATCTTCTGTTTTTGGGATTTCTAAAATCCCTTTATTTACAAGATCAACTACAGCCTTACGCTCTGAAGAATGTGTATCTACACCAGTAATTTTCCAATTATGCATAACTTTTGGCGTGTATACACCGTTCTTTACCTCTTTTAAATATGTAATAGCAAGGTTACGAATGGTTCCACCTGTTTCTCCGAATGCATTCTCTTGTTTAGATGACCAAGTTTGTTCAAATTTACGTCCCTCTAAAGCTCCCCCTTTTGCCTGAAGAGCCTCCATTCTATACGCATTCATTCCTAGCGTCATAACATCGCTCATTTTGATTGGTTTATTTGTACGAATAGAGCGTAAATTTGTAATTCTACTACCATATGGTTTTGTTAAGTCAATTTCGTATTTTACGCCTCCAAAGAAATCGTTCGTACTGTATTTAGACGCACGACGGTTTTTATCAAAGCTAACTGTTACATCTCCGGCACGAGATGAGTTAAAATATCCTGCTGCCCATTCCATATAGTCTTTTAAATCTTTTCCAGTTATCTTATATACTGTAATTTCTCCCAAAGCATATTGATAATTATAAGCAATATCTTTCTTCTTTATAGGACCTATATCCAAACGGGCATAATCATTATCAATTTGATGGGCTACTACATCCGCCTTACTGTAATGGAGCATGACTTCATGAAAGAAATCTGATAAAGGTGTCTCTTGAATCTGCACACTTGGAATACCCTTTATTTCATTTTCAGGAACAAGGTTTCTACCCTTTAATTGGGCGACTACAACATTTGCATCTCCTCTCGCATACTCATGAAAAGGTGTTAGTGTTTCTTCAAGTGTAGAATCAGATAATACTGTAGTTCCATCAGCATTTTTTACAGGTATAACGGTAGCTGTTTTATCTTTTAAAACAAGCTTCCCATCTTGCTTTGTAAAAGTAAGGTCAATACGTGAAATATGCGTTCCGTATTTATCTGGTTCTGTAATAATTACGCCATTTACAACTTCTTTTTTTACAAGTTTATGCATATGAGCCGCAAAAATAGCGCTTAGTTCCGGACAAGCATTCGCAATATCTTGAACACCAGTACCTGGGATTCCATTCTCATTTTCTAGTCCCATATGCATAACCCCTACCATTACATCTACTTTATCTTCTAATTCTTTAATAGCCTTTTTTGTCTCTTCTACTGGATTTTTCACTACTAAACCATCCAAATGATCTGTCCCTTTTTCAAAATCACTAATCATTGGTGTATTCATACCAATAATCCCGACTTTAATTCCACCTTTTTCAACAATCGTATATGCAGGAAGAAAACGCTCTCCATTTTCCTTATAAATATTTCCTGCTAACGTCTTTCCCTTGTATTGCTCACTAACTTTTTTCAATGTATCTAATCCAAAGTTGAATTCATGATTTCCAAATGCCCAGGCGTCATATCCCATTGTATTCATTGCTACCATCATTGGCGATTGTGGCTTATCGTTGAATAATTCTACTGAGTTTCCTTGAATTGTATCCCCGGCATCTACTAATATGGTATTTGGATTTTCTTGACGTACCTTCTTTATAACCGTATAAAGCTGCGTCAAACTTCCACTCATATTTGCTCCATCAAGCGCATAATCCCAAGGCATAAATCTACCATGAATATCTGCAGTACCTAACAATGTAATATTAACATTAGATTCCTCAGCCTTAGAAATAGCTGGTTTGACTGTTACTGCTGTTACAAGAAGCATAAGAATAATAAAATTGCATACATAGTTCTTCCATTTCATTTTTTGCATAATAACAATATTTCTCCCCTTTTTGTACTGTCATAAAGTTGCTTGAACTTTAAAAATGTAACTTATTATTCAGAGAAATTCAACTACAAAAGATAATTTTGGAGGTGGTTTTGCTGTGAAAATATAGAGAATAAAATGCATATATCCCCTAACAGAATAGTATTTTATCGTTTTCTAATAAAATACTTTTTCCTCCAACGTGTGAAGAGCGCTAAACCCACGGTAGATGTATACGTACTTTCAAAATTTTGGACATACAACTCATTTTTGGATTTTATTTCTAATTTTTTCCTTCTATATGAAAATACTGAGATCACTTCCAAAAATAATAACCCCGCTCTTCATTTAAGACGGGGTTACACTTATACAGCAAATCGGATTCAGATTTTTTTCAAATGTTCGTTTCCTCTTCAGGAGTAAAATCTGCTAGTTTCGTATTTTTTTCTGCTTATTAATTCATCATAATTTTAATCAGGACTTATATTTTATCACTCGAATCCTTGATGCTATCCCAAATCGCTCAATAAATAGATAATGATTTTTACTTTTCAACCTCACAAAGCAATTTTATCTCTTTGATTTGTTCTATATGACGCTGTTCATGCAAATAGATCAGTTCTATCCACTGATCAAGGAGTAATTCTCCAAGAGCTGGATGCATCACTGATTTTTTCGCTAATATAGATTCATCTTCTATTGTACTCAGGAAACGCATCAATTCTTTTCTAGAGTTGTTTAACAAATCAACCATTTGCTGCACTTCAAATGGTTCTATACTTGGTTCAATCATTTCTGGGGCTATAAATTTTATCGATCTATCTAATAAAATAGTGTGAATTTCTTTACGCTCATTTAAGATACTATCCATCTTTTTTAATCCCGATGAAATAACTGTTATAACTCTCTCATCTAATAAAACTAAGTGATGACAAACTTGTGCTATACTCCATTTATCCTTATCTGGTTTCCTATTAAATTGAGCATCACTTAACAAAGTAATTTCCTCAAATAATTGATTTCTAGTTTCATAAAACTTGTCATTTACAAATGTATTCATGTGAATTCTCCTTTCGCTAGAACCTACATACTTAAATTCCTACGCTAGAAATATTCTCTATGGAAAAAAGATTTTCCTTCACTATTATTCCAATCCAATCTTTTCTTTCTTTAGTAGGTTCTCTAATTCATGCTGAAATGTATGAGTTCTCTCAACATCCTTGAAGATTTCCTTGAGGTTATTATGCGCTACAGCTACATCATAATACTTTCAACGGAATCCTTTCAATATAACTACATAAAACAAAACGTTCCTAATTATCAATCTAGCATTAAATATATGTAAAAAATCAACCTATTCATTCATTTTTAATGCTTATGTATGTACATTTGTTAATTTATTAGTTATATTATGGGTATTGAATGATTACGAAAAGTTAATAAATCGCTTGTATAACACCTTATATTTTTATATCCGTGAAAACTACAAAATGTATAAAATTCCATTTGTCAAATGAATTTAATGCGGAAGGAGGTTTGTGGTTACTTCATCGGGATATAATAATCAGTTTTGAACTGATAAAAATATAGGAGGCGACATAATGTTTCGTACGATTTCAAATTTCATGAGAGTAGCTGAGATAAGAAACAAAATTCTTTTTACACTAGCGATGCTAATTGTTTTTCGAATTGGCACGTTTATTCCAGTTCCTCATACTAACGCAGAGGTATTAAAAGTACAAGATCAAGCTAACGTTTTAGGCATGCTGAACGTATTTGGCGGAGGAGCACTGCAACACTTCTCAATCTTTGCTGTAGGTATCACACCATATATTACAGCTTCTATCATTGTACAATTACTACAAATGGACGTTGTACCTAAATTTACAGAATGGGCAAAGCAAGGAGAAATGGGCCGTAAGAAATCAGCTCAATTTACTCGATACTTTACAATCATTCTCGCATTCATACAATCCATTGGGATGTCTTATGGTTTTAATAATATAGCAGGTGGACAATTAATTACAGATCAAAGCTGGACTACATACTTATTTATTGCGACAGTTTTAACTGCTGGTACTGCATTTTTACTTTGGTTAGGTGAACAAATTACCGCTAATGGCGTTGGTAATGGAATCTCAATGATTATCTTCGCAGGACTTGTTGCGGCGATTCCAAATGTCGCTAATCAAATTTATTTGCAACAATTCCAAAACGCAGGCGATCAGTTATTTATGCACATAATAAAAATGGTTTTAATTGGACTCGTAATTTTAGCGATAGTTGTTGGTGTTATTTACATTCAACAAGCTGTTCGAAAAATACCGATTCAATATGCAAAAGCTGTTTCAGGAAACAATCAATATCAAGGAGCAAAAAATACTCATTTACCTCTTAAAGTAAATAGTGCAGGTGTAATTCCTGTTATCTTTGCTTCAGCCTTTTTAATGACGCCGCGTACAATTGCGCAGCTCTTCCCTGACTCGAGCGTATCTAAATGGCTAATTGCGAATCTTGATTTTGCACATCCGTTTGGAATGGCGCTTTATGTTGGTCTTATCGTTGCTTTCACATACTTCTATGCATTTATTCAAGTAAACCCTGAACAAATGGCTGAGAATTTGAAAAAGCAAAACGGATATGTCCCGGGTATTCGCCCAGGTAAATCTACAGAACAGTATGTAACAAAAATTTTATACCGTTTAACATTTATCGGTGCGATTTTCTTAGGAGCAATTTCAATATTACCGCTTGTATTCACGAAAATCGCAACATTACCACCTTCTGCCCAAATCGGTGGCACAAGCTTACTTATCATCGTAGGTGTAGCATTAGAAACGATGAAGACGCTCGAAAGTCAGCTTGTGAAACGTCATTATAAAGGATTTATTAAAAAAGTAAATTAATTATGAAAACACACTAGAAGTCCCTATCGCGACCTAGTGTGTTTTTATTATAAAAACTTATAATAACGGAGGTTTTGTCTTATGAGTCAAAGAATGTCTTATTATGATATTTCGCCTGATGGTATGAAAATTATGATGGATATGGAGAAATACACGAAGAAATCTTCAATTAATCGAGCTGTTAGAGAGCTTATAAAAATTAGAGTCTCTCAAATTAACGGCTGTGCTTATTGTATCGATATGCATACTTCTGACGCCCGAAAATTGGGTGAAACCGAGCAAAGAATTTATTGCTTAAATGCTTGGGATGATTGTGATTTTTATACTCCTGAAGAAAAAGTTGCTCTGGAACTATCGGAGCATATTACTCTCATTCCTACTAAAAGAGTTCCTGAAAATCTATATAACCGAGTACGTGAACACTTTGACGAAAAACAATATGTTGACCTTGTGTTAATCATTAATCAAATAAACAATTGGAATCGAATTTCTATCGCAATGGGCAATACCGTAATAAAAAAATAACACTTATCCACCAAACAATATGCGACCGATTTAGTTAAGTGTAAAATAAAATACACCCTATATAAAAACACAGTTGGTTATTTCTCCAACTGTGTTTTTGATTCTACTATCCCTAATCTATATTCTAATGTGTTAATCACTCTCTCTAAATTAACTATTTTTCCTTCTAAAGTTTGAATACGTTTTTCGCTGTTTTCTACATCATTAAACTTTAACTACATCTCTTTTTTTAACAACCTTCCTTGCTTAAAATAAACTCCAAGTGTAGAACGATTCGCTAAAAATACACCAATCAAGATTAAACAAGCTCCAATTCCCATTGCAGGATTTAATGGTTCTCCTAATACAAAATAACCTACAATAACAGCGATTAATGGGGATACATACAACCATGTTGATGGAAATATTGGATTTGTTTTTGATAAGAGCCAATAATATAAACCGTGCCCACCGATTGATCCTACAAATATGAGATATAAAATTGGCCATTGTACATTCCAAGATGTTAATACAGCTAAATTCGGCTGTTCCATTACAACAGATACAATTAATAGCAAAACTCCTCCATAAAACATTTGAATGCCGTTAATGAGAAATGGTGATACGTTAGGTAAATCTGAAAGTATCTCTTTAGAACGAATAGAACCTATTCCATAAAACAACTCTCCTACTAATATAACAAGGCATGCAATACTCCATATGAAAGTAAGTTCTTGATGCATGCCAGGTAAAGATATAAACAAAACTCCTGTAAGTGCTATAACTAAAGCAACAAGTTGTTCTTTTTGCAATTTTGTTTTATTTCTCTTTGATTGTAATAGCAAAATCATCATTGGGGCTGTTGCAGATAGAACTGCAGCTAATCCAGAAGAAATATATTGTTCAGCCCAGTAAAGGGTCGCGAATGTCATAAATGTTAAACAAAAACCAGCATATATAATACGTTTCGATAATAAGTAGGGCATAATATCCTTTCGCTTTAATTTAAAAATAATAATGAGAATAAGGCCCGCCAAAAAGAAACGAATTCCAGCTGAAAATAATGGTGGTGCGCCAGCTTCTATTCCAATTTTTATCGTTAAAAATGTCGTTCCAAAAATAATACATACTAAAATATAATTTAAAATGACCATTTTCCTTCCTCCTTTTTACTCTTGAAATGAGTATAGAGGATATGCTGTATAACAGTGTATCCACGCATATAACAGTTGAATAAAAATATAGTTGATTGTCAGACTGTTTTTCGCTTTAATTAAATTAAAAAGAAAAACAGGTGATTCTATGAAGATAGTACTACGTAAAGAATCCAACATACCATATTACCAACAAATATATATGCAAATTGTTGAGAGAATTCAAAGCGGGATGCTTTCACATGGCGATTACCTCCCTTCTTTACGTTCTATGGCCGATGATTTGCAAATTAGTTTATTAACTGTTCGTAAAGCTTATAAACAGTTAGAAACGAAAGGTTATATACGAATTGAACAAGGAAAAGGTGCCTATATACATAAACGTGTGAATAAAGATTTCAAACCAATCCCATATCAATGGCAACAAACGAAATCCATTAATGTTATGCGTTCTCAATATGTAATGAACCAACATCGTAAATATTTTGATTTTTCACAGGCTGTCCTTTATCCACGTTTATTACCAAATCCGTTTCTTTCAGATGAAATGCACAAATTACTTAATAAGGATCAAATGATACTGGCAACATACGGACCTGTTCAAGGTGACAAAGAACTTAGAGTGGAAATAACAAACTACTTAAAGGAACACCAACAATTAGTTACAGATCCATCTCAATTATTAATTACAAGTGGTGCCCAGCAAGGAATCGATTTAATCGCCCAAACATTATTAAAGCCTGGAGACATAGTGTTAGTAGAAAGTCCGTGTTATGGAGCGGCGCTTGATGTATTTGTTAATAAAGGAGTTCAAATTATCCCTGTTAGTCTTGATAACAACGGCATTCGCTCAGATCTAATCGATGATATTTGTCAAAGAAAGAATCCTGTTTTGTTATATGTGAATCCTACTTTTCAGAATCCAACGGGCACAGTAATGAGTAAAGAAAGAAGAATGGAACTTGTAGAACTAGCAGAGCTATATAACTTCTTCATTATTGAGGATGATTCTTTCGGAGAAATTTATTTTGAGGATTTTAAAATTCCCCCTCCAATAAAAAGCTTTGATACAAATGGTCATGTTATATATTTAAAAGGATTTAGTAAAACGTTAGCACCAGGTCTTCGCATCGCGGCACTTGCAGCTGAAGGACATATCTTTGAATGGTTATACGCTGTGAAGGCTTCTATGGATATTGGTAGCCCTTTATTAACGCAGAAAGCACTACTTCCTTTTTTACGAGCGGAACGAATGAAAAATCATTTAGAAAAATTACGTACAGCTTTACAAATTAGACGAGATTTAACAATTGGTATATTATCTCCATTAAAAGAATTAGAATTTGAAATACCTAATGGTGGATTTAACTTATGGGTTACACTCCCACAGTCAATCGATCCTTTTACATTATTACAAAAAACAAATGAAGTAGATGTTTCTTTTTTACCTGGAACAGCTTGTCTATTAAACCATGAAACTCAATATAATCATTTACGAATTAGTTATTCAATGTTAAATGATAAAGATATGTTGATTGGATTAGAAAGGTTACATGATACCATTGCTAAGTTTAAATCAATGATTTAAACTCCAAAACAACAACTAACCTATTATTCACACAATAAAAAACCAACACTTTAAAATTTTATTAAAAGTCAAGATATAAGCTGAACCTATTATTAATAGTGAATTCTTATCTAATGTCATACATTAGATTTATAAAAATTAAAAGGATAGAAGAGCTTGAATAAATTCGCCCTATCTATCCTCTTTTTAAACACAAATGACTAATCATAGCGGACTTCGCTGTCACCAGAACCCGTATTGCTCTATTGCTATGCTCAAACTTCTTTTTATTGCTACTTGTTCAATAAGAGCTGTTTTCTTCCTGCATAAAATTTATTTTATAGGGAATTCATTATACTTATTAAAACAACAACATGATATAGACAAAACCAAAGAATAAACATAATGGACTATAGAACCAAGTGTCATATCTAGCAAACTGAGAATGTTTAATTTTTTTGAAAAATCCAACAAACTTAAAATCACCAATTGCCCTAATAATGAAAACTAAAGCACAGACAATACTTCCGATTTTAGATAAACTATTTGCTTCGAACCCCTGCAAATAACCTACTTGAACAACAATAATGACACTAGCTAATAGAATAAGAATGGCTACGAATAATGTTCCCCATATTCTCGGAGTAAAAGCAGGCTTATGTTCTCCCTCTTTTACTGGGATAACAGCAGCAGAACCCCATCGACCTCCAAAAGCCCAATAAATATGCAAAAAACTGATAAACCACAGAAGCCCCACAGCTACTACTATTAATAGTAATTTCATTTATTCGCCCCCAATTTCGTAACTTCAAAGATAACATACACTACCGTATGTTATAGTGAAAATTTTGTCCCTTCAGGTTTTATAACCATATTAGGGACATTTATTATCGAATAATCAATTATGCCTCAGCATAATTGCGTCCGGAGGCTTTACTTTTTTCAGTGGATGTTTGGACACCCGCTGAAAGAAGTTAAAAGCTCAACCATTTTATCAATATCAAAATTAAGATTTGCTTCAAACCTTGTCATCCATCCTACATACGTTAAATAGGCAAGTCTCGCTCGATCAATTGATTCAGTTTCGTCTACGCCCATTTTTTGATACAATTTTGCAACACAAGAAATTCTTTGTTCTTCTATATCTACTAAACGTGTTGCCACAACAGGATCATATTTAGCCCAAGCATAAATACCATTCTCAATTTTTTTATCTTGATTAAAACTAATCTGTAATAGCTGTTCTAAAGAAGCATCCTGTTGCTCCATACTTTGAACAATCAGCTTTGTTGCATGCACTTCCCAAAAGTCGAGCATAGAATCTAAAAGCTCTTGATGGTCACGAAAATAGTGATAGAAGCTTCCTTTGCTTATTTTTAGCAATCGAGCAAGTGCTTCAATGCGAACTTTATGTATACCTTCATTAGCTAATTGTTGTAATCCTACTTTTATCCAGTCTTCCCTCGTTAATTGCATATCATCTCTCCAATAAAATACGGTAGCGTATGTTTTACGTTAGATTACTACTATTCTCATTTTTTGTCAATTATTCATTCTGTTTATTTTTATGAACTTTAATGTTGTTGTTAATCGTAATATTAATCATCATCACCCTCGGTAAATTAGATAACACGAAAGTCCCTTCAGGATTACTGAAGGGACTTTTACACGTTTGCGAAAAGTGCCTTTATGTACAAGAAGCGCTTTTCAGTCTAAAACTTTTTTTTCAGATTGCATTGCTCTAGAAGCTTTTCTAGCATTTCCAAAGTAACTGGTTGTGCTTTAGTAGTTAGTTGATACCCAATCCGTCCATTCGTTTCTACAGTTGCTTGTTGTAAATTCTTGATTTCATGTATACCTTTTTCTCTCAGATGCATAAATAATTGTTGTTCTGACATTTTCGCGCGTAATAAATTCTTTTTTAAGATTTCTCCGTTTTCTATAACAATAATGCTATTTCCATTTAGAAACTTTTCTACTTTTCGTGATTTCAATTCAAAAAAATGAATAATAAGTAAAACACCCGCAAAAATAAACGCAGCAAAAATAGATGGGCCTACTTTCCTACTTAATATAGGTTCTACAATAATACGTCCTATAGAAACCACAATAATAATTTCAGCTCTCGTCATTTGGCTAACAGATTTACTACCTGTCAATTTTAAAACAATAATTCCAGTGAGGATTAAAATAATGCTTTCAAAAAGTATATTCATTACAGCCCAATCCTTTAATAGTGAATGTTACTAGTATTCCCATTAAAGGATTTTTATGATATTTTAAAGTATCCATTCTCTTTACGTGCCTTATTCTTTGAAGCACCTCTCTCTCAGCTAGTACTGGTAAAGCATCAACTTTCTTCATTGCTTCTACTTGTGATTCGTTACGAATCATTGCATACACAGTATGACCTTCTTTTATTAGCATTGGTATTAAAGAACGTGCTGTTGCACCTGCTACAAAAATTTCCAAATGTGTTTCTTCTTATTTTGAATATCATAATTGAGACGAGACATATATAAGCTATGTATAATAATCAATATGAAAGATTCATCCAAAATTAAAGCTATAATGTTGGCTAGCAACCAATAGTGATAACATGATAATTGAATTTGATGGATATGGAATTAATGAGTATGTTATTGGTCATAACTGTTCTATCAGTAAGTTAAAAAAAATGTATTTTAACGTAAAAAATGAAGAGTTATCTAATGAGGAGCTTATAAATTTATTTTGTGTACGTTATCATTTTGAAAACATTCCAAAGTCATTACAAGAAGACATTAAGAGCGATGTCGTCATTGACTTAGATACGGACTATATTTATATCCCTAATAGATAACAATAACCCAGTAAACTAAAATGTTTTAATGTAACTTACGATTCAGACAAGAATTTAATAAAATAAGTAATTGCCCAAATGGAAGTCGCGAATTGAGTGACAAAATACATTGTCCATTCGAAAGAAGTCAGTTTTCTCTCACGTTTAATCTTCTTTAAGTATCTGTAAAATATTAATGTACTCAAAAACATAAGTAATAAAGAGAATTGTTGTAAATCATCCCACGCCGCGCTCTGACTGTACCAACTGGCGCATAACGACTATCGAACCTAGCTCATGTTGGTAGTCTCCAAGGCGAAATTCGGCATATCCTGGGCGTTCAAAGTATGGTTCGCTTCCTAATAGCTCAGCGTACCACTTCTTCGCAGCTGCTAGATCATTTGTCCAAAAACTAACTGTGGTTAGCCCTCGTAATGTCTGTGTATCGCTCATAATTAATCTCCTCCATGTTGAGTAATACTTCCTTATACTAAATGAAATAACACCCTCTGAATTACCTTAAATTCACATATACATAACCCGTTCTCTAATTCAAATTCAAGAAAACGACCTTTTAATGGTATATCATGAATGGAACGATTTTTTTGTAATTAAACATTATTATTGTGACTCAACCAGAGCAGTACATACAATGCAATTATTTTCTTTTTCATATTACGCCTCTTAATAAACATTATTCTTTTTTAAACTGAAAATCTACACGGTTCATTCGTTTTATTTCCTCAATTACTTTCCCAATCCCTTCTTCAATCTTTTCTTCTTTTACATTAGATACATTTAACTTTAACAATCTCTCTTTATGAAAGTTACTTAAATAATTTTTATCAATAGAATCTATGCTTATTTGACTCTTGCTTAAATTTTTAATAAATGTGCCCGTGACTATATTTTTTTTCAACTGTAAACAAGTGTGTATTCCAATTGGATCTACTGTTCTAGAAGTAAACAAATGTGGATTTTCATTTTGAACACCTTCTACTACTGCCGCTAGTTTTTTTGACCTATTGTAGTAAGATGTTTTTATTTTATGTTTATGCCGATCAAACATTCCGCTCTTTATGTAAATTTCTAAAGCAGCTTGCGAAATCATAGGACTATCGATATCTAAAATCTTTTTATACTTATAAAAGGCATCTGCAATGGATTGCGGGATGACTGCAACACCGACTCGCAAACCAGGAAAGATGATCTTCGAATAACTTTTTAAATATATAACATGATTACAATTATCTTGGCTGTAAAACGGATCTACTTTTGAATCAGTTTCTAAATCTGCTAAATAGTCGTCTTCTACTATAAATACATTATATTTCTTCGCAAGTTTAATAATCTTTTCTCTCTCTTTTTTAGAATACGAAGTTCCAAGTGGATGATGAAATCTTGGAGTTGTATAAAAGAATTTAATTTTTTCTGTGCTGAATATCCGCTCTAGTTCATTTAAATCTATCCCCTCATGCGTACGCTTAATTCCGATTACAGGAATGTTATTTGTTTCTACATATTCAATATATAAATGGTAACTTGGCTGTTCAATTAGAATCATATTATGTTCATTCGGAAATGGTATTGAAGTTAATATAGCAAGTGCTTGCTGCACACCTGACGTTATAAATATATTATCTTCCTTTGTGAAAACTTGATAGTTTGCTAACTGTTTTTGCACAACCGAAATTAAAGATGGTAACCCTTTCGGTGTTCCGTATATAAACAAATCATTCTTATAGGTATCAATCGCTTTATTAATGCAATGCTGAAAATCTAAGTATGGAAAAACATCTGGATCTGGGGCCGAAGAAGCGAAATCAATAATCTCGTTACTTTCTACGTAACTTCCAGATTTCTTAACAACGTAGTATCCACTTTGAGGTACAGAATAAATAATATGACGCTTTTCCAATTCATGCAGCGCTCGTATTACAGTCGCCTTATTACATTCATATTGTGTAACAAGCGACCGTATAGACGGTAATTTCTTTCCTTCTTTTATCTCACCATTTTGAATCATACTTTCTAAGTCGTTCAAAACATGTAAATATTTATACATCATTACACCTCCTATTTTTTTGTACCGGTACAGTTTGTATTTATTCACATTGTAGCACTAGACCAGAAGGATTACTATGTACGTATACTGGCCAGTAAGAAATCAACTACTATGAGGTGGAATTATGACAAATACAACAAAAGCATATATGTCAGCATTACTCTATTCATTTATTATTGGATTTTCATTTATGTTTGTGAAACTAGCACTAACCATTACGAGTCCTCTTGATACTCTGGCTCACCGTTTTACAGTTGCCTTCATAGCAGCAACCATTCCGGTTATTTTCGGTTTTGTAAAGTTAAATATATCATTTAAAAACATACTTACACTTTTACCACTCGCAATATTTTATCCAGCATTGTTCTTTGCTTTCCAAGCATTTGGCTTAGTATATACAAGTTCATCTGAAGCTGGAATTATACAAGCAGCGATCCCTATATTTACGATGATACTAGCTTCCTATTTTTTAAAAGAATATACGAATACATGGCAAAAAACATCAGTATGTATTTCTGTCATAGGTGTCATTTATATATTTGTTATGAATGGTATAGGGGCTCATGAAACGAGCTTTATCGGTGTTATTCTCATTTTATTATCGGCATTATCATCTGCTTGCTACAATGTATTAGCTCGAAAAATGACAAAGAAATTCAAGCTGATGGATTTAACATACACAATGACAGCAATCGGTTTTATTAGTTTTAATTTCATCGCAATCATTGACCATATGAACAAAGGTACAATAACTGTATACTTTAAGCCATTTACGAATGGAACATTCCTTATCTCCATTTTATATTTAGGATTACTATCTTCCTTACTGACAGCATTATTATTAAACTATTCATTATCTTATATTGAAGCAGCCAAAATAAGTGTTTTTAGCAACTTATCTACACTTATTACAATTATCGCAGGCGTTGTATTCTTACACGAGCAAATTGCCTACTATCATATTGCCGGTACACTTATGATTGTTCTTGGAGTAATAGGCACAAATTTTCTAGGAAAAAAAGGAATCATAGCGAAAAAGAAGAATACCTCCTTGAGTAAATAAAAAGTGAGGGGTAAATAATGCAGAACTCTAATACGATCGATATCCGTAATATACATGAGCTAGAGAACGAATTATCTACTTTATTAAGTAGACCCATTTCTTCAGGAGAAGATTTAGAAAATTGGCTGAAAATACAGTCGAAATTAATATGGGAAATCGAAGAACAATTGAGATCACACTATATTGACTTTCAATGTAATACAGATAACAAAGAAATAAAAGATACGTTTGAATATGATCAACAATATGTAAGGCCTCTTTTGAAACGTTATCAAAATTCCTTGGATAATAAATATTTAGAGTCACCATTTCGAATGCAACTTGATCCAAAAACTTATAGCTTACTAGATAAAAAAATAAAAAATGCGCAAACATTATTTTGTGAAAAGAACATTGATTTAGAAGTAAAAGAAGACAAATTAGTAACCGAGTACTTCGAAATTACAGGCAGTTTGACTGCACTATGGGATGGCGAAGAAAAAACAATTACTGAACTACAGTCTTACTTACAAAATCCGAATCGTGATATACGAAAAAAAGCAAAAACGCTCATTTCTGAAAAATTCTTATCTGTTGAAAATAATTTACAACATATTTTAAATGAATTAATTGCAATCCGTCACCAAAAGGCAAAAAACATTCAATTAGATAATTATCGTGATTATATGTTTAAAAAATATGAACGTTTTGATTATACGGCTGATGATTGCTATGAACTTGCAGAATCCGTTCGTAAATACGTTGTGCCACTTATTGATAATATATTTAATGAGAAAAAAGCTGAACTTCAAGTAGATACACTTCGTCCGTGGGATCTAAAAGCAGCCGCACCAAATCAAAAAGTATTAAAACCCATTGAAGACGAGAGTGATTTAATCGAAAAAAGTTCTCATATTTTACAAAAACTAGACCCAGAATTTTCTGCATTATTGAGCCGTATGTATAAAAATGATTGCTTAGATTTAGAAAGTCGTAAAGGAAAAGCACCTGGAGGATTTTGCGAACACTTACCTGCTTCTCAATTATCTTTTATTTTTATGAATCTCAATCATACACATTATGATGTTACTACTTTCCTCCATGAAATGGGCCATAGTATTCATAATGAATGTATGAAGCAGCTACAGCTACAAAAATATTTAGAAATCCCTTCAGAATCAGCTGAGCTAGCCAGCATGACAATGGAATTGTTTTCGATGGAGTATTGGGATGCATTTTATGAGAATACAGAAGAATTTATAAAAGCAAAATTAGATTTCTTTAAAGATATTGTTAAGTATTTACCACAAATGCTTATCGTTGATCAATTCCAACATTGGATGTATGAAAATCCAAATCATACTGCTAAAGAAAGAAATGAAAAATATTTAGAATTACATAACACTTACCAATCGAATGTGGTAAATATTGAAGGTTATGAAAACTGGATAGCAACTGGCTGGTTACCTGTACTACACATATTCGAAATACCATTCTATTATATCGAATATGCAATCGCGCAACTTGGTGCATTGCAAATGTATAAACAATATAAAGAGAATCCTAAACAAGCACTACAAAATTACAAAAAAGCATTATCTCTAGGTAGCTCTGAATCCTTACCAGAGGTATATGAAGCAGCTGGAATTCGTTTTGATTTTTCTAGTGAGACAATAAAAGAATTAATGGCATTTGTAGAAGAGGAATTGGAATTACTTAAACAAATATAAATAAAAAAATGCATCTGTCCTTATAGGTGCATTTTTTATTGTTTTTTATTCAATACAAATTGAATCTTTATCTCGCTTTATTAATAAGCTCTATATATTGTAGGTCCCCATATCCTATTGTTGGAAAAAGATTAAACAACCTTTTTAGTAACTCTTGTGTTGGTAAATCTTTATTTTTGGAGATATACTTTACTACTACATTATTTTCTTTTAGCATCTCTAAATATAAACCTATCGCCTGATACATTACAGGTAGTATCTCATGAGATGGCTTTTTATGATTTATTAGAACTTCATTGTAAACAGAAAAATAGTTCCCTAATTCAAGTTCAATTTGACTTACTTTAAATTCATCCTCTCTGAAGCTATTTAAGTATACTTTTCCCTTATAATCAGATTGTTCAAGGTAAGAAAGTACGGTAAGTAGATTCATTTGGCAAAACATATCCTCACCAAACCATAAAACGATACATTTATACTCTTTCTTAAAAAGATTCTCTAAAGGATGAATAACCTTTTTCATATAATTTTCTACAGTACCTTGATGTCCTTCTGCCCTTGTTTTAATAAACTCATCATCAAAAATCTGTGCAGTAGTCGCATTTACACACATAGCTTCATTAAATGGAGCGTAATCAGACTCTCCCATTAGTCTTTCACTTTTAAATTCTTCATACATAAATTGACCATTTAATATGTTTAGTACATCTTTATCAAACAGCTCACTCTTCGCATTTCGTAACTGATTAACTTCAATTTTTCTAGAAAAATTCATTCTATCCCACTCCTTGCCATCATTGATTGAGAGTTTAATAAATGATTGAACCGGTATTTTGTTAAGTTGGAATTTTCCTGGGGTGATACCAAAAACAGTTTTAAATGCTCTACTATAAGCCTCTTGCGAAGAGTAATCGTAATCAAATGCGATATCAATTATCTTTCTATCATTCGTCAAATCTTCCGTTGATAAATACAATCTTCTAAGAAGAATATATCGTCTAATACTTATCCCTGTTACTTGATGAAATTTAAACGAACAGAAGTAAGGAGAATACCCCATATAATCAGATAATTTATCTAATGAAAACTCCTTTTTTAAATTGCCCTCAATCCATTCAATCATTAGCTGTATATGTTCATTCATTTATCTCCCTCCTCACTAAATATTATAAGAAGTATCCACTTCTTTCTTTTGATATTTCTTGTGGTTTATAACATTAACCACCCTCTAGAACCTTTAAATATCATATGTAATTACTCATTTCATATTTTTTCAGCTATCTTATTTTGACATACATTTACTTAACTTTCCAATAAAGTGAAACTTTAATCAGTGGGGAATTTGTTCCTCCCCACTGATTATTATCCCATACTAATCGGACTTTTACGGGATAAATCTTTTTTAAAGGATTCTACCAAATAAAACACGAAATTTGTAAGTTAAGGAACTAGTAGTTTTGTGAGTGGAAAATTTATGTTTGGAAAGGAAGTTAAAATGAATAATATAGAAAAAGAGATACTTAAACTAATTAATAAACTATATCCAAATGATTGATTTTCAAGACTGTGAAAAACATTTTTACATATTCGATTTAGCTGTTCCAGTCTATAGCGCGATAGAATATTCTTTCGTTGGGAATTCTCATAGTCGACTATGAGAATTCTATTACAAAAGCAATAATCGACGGATACCAGGAGGAAAATGATCTACCTAAAGAAATGATAGAGCAGCTTCCATTGTTTATTAAATTAAAGGAGATATTCGAATATAGTTTAATGCATATGTATTGGAATAAAGAAGAGTTAACTGAGGAACAAGTACGGATAATGAACCTTTATAGAATACAGATTGAAAAAAGCCATTCTTTAAACACAGTTGGTTTCCTATGAAGTACACCCAATTGTTACATTCAGTTTAACAATTGGGTGTACTTTTCTATAGATAAGTTTTCTTCAAAAGACAAAATACAAGGAGCGAAACGATATTTAATCGTACAGTGGCACCTATTTTTCAATCCATTCAACGGATTTATCTAGCTTAATACCATCCTCGATATTACTTTCTTCCAAAGTATTTGCCCTAGCTTGAATACAAATAAAATAGAGAGGTTCACTTGAATTGTTACGCCAAATTCTTTCCCCCTCTTGTGCCACCCTTATGACAGTACCCTCTTTGATTTCAAGGATTTCATCATCAATCTTGAATTCCCCTTGTCCTTTGACGAAGATATACAGCTCTTCATTTTCTCTATGCTTATGATAAAAGGGCATTGAAATGCCTGGAGGGAAAACATTTAGTGAAACTTCCATCCCTGTACATTGTAAGTCATCTTTAAGAAATACCTTTCCAGGAGCTTTAAATGGATTTCCATTTTTATATTGAAGCAGATCCTCCCACTTTCCTACTTGAACAGCACTAAAATTTTTACCTTCCATTGTTGAATTAACAAATTGACTCATTTGTATTCTCCTCTCATATTTATTTTCCATAATTTCACTTTTTATTCTCTAATAAATGAATAAATCCTCTCACAAAAAGAAACCGAATAGTCTCTTTTTTACGGTAAAAAAACGGCTCAATTAGCCATAATATGTTATTAAGAAGTTTATTAGTAAAGATTGTTTTTTACATATTTATCTCTACATTTATTTTATTTAGAATTTCTAAAAAACGAAGAAATCCAATTTTTATTAATTAATATTTATTTAAAATTGTAAATTAAGGCCTCAGCAGCTTCCATCACAATCTCACTTAAAGTTAGTTGAGCATGTGGTGTTAATGCAATATCTTCAACTTTCATGCCTGATTCAATTGCTAAACCCATTTCGGCAATTATTTCTGATGCACCATTACCCACGATTTGAGCACCTACTAATACACCATCTTCTTTACGCACCAATAGCCTCAAGAACCCTTTTCCTTCATTTGATACAAGTGCACGACCGTTTGCTGAAAATGGGGATTGAATCACTTTTACTTCCATGCCTTCTGCCTTTGCTCGTTCTTCAGTATAACCAACTGTAGCTAATTCAGGATTTGTGAAACAAACTGCTGGAATTGCCAAGTAATCAACAAATGATAGTTCACCAGAGATAGCTTCGGCAGCTACTTTTCCTTCGTAAAATGCTTTATGTGCAAGCTGTGGACCAGCAATGGTATCTCCTATAGCAAAAATGTTCGGAAGGTTAGTACGGCATTGTTGATCAACTTTTAATAAACCGCGGTCAGAAAACTCAATACCGATTTTTTCAAAACCCATATTTTCAGTATTAGGACGACGGCCAACCGTTACTAATACGTAATCAGCGTCAACTTTCTTTTCTTCACCATCAATTTCGTAGGTAACAATTACACCATTTTTAACTTCTTCAACACCTTTAGCGGATGCATCTACTATTACTGTAACACCTTTGTTTATAAGGTCTTCTTTCACAATTTGAGTCATTTGTTTATCGAAGCCAGTTAAAATATCTTTACCTCCTTCAATAATTGTTACTATAGAACCGAGGGAAGCGTAAGCAGAGCCCAATTCAGTACCAATGTAACCACCACCGATTACAACCAATTTACTTGGAACTTCAGTTAAACTAAGTACACCTGTAGAGTTAATCACACGTTTTGTAAATTTAAATGTTGGAATTTCAACTGGGCGTGATCCAGTAGCTATAATTGCATTTTTAAATGTATATGTTTGAGCTGCATCTTTATTGGTTACTCGTATAGTGTTAGCATCCATGAAATAAGCTTCACCTTTTATCACTTCTACTTTATTGCTTTTTAATAACCCTTCTACACCACCTACTAATTTCTTTACAACGTTGTTTTTAAATTCTTGTACTTTTGCAAAATCAACATTTACACCAGAAGAAAAAATACCCATATTTTCTGAATGCTTTGTTTCCTCAAAACGATGACCTACAGAAATAAGTGCCTTAGATGGAATGCAGCCGACGTTAGCACATACGCCACCAAGATTCTCTCTTTCTATAATTGCCACTTGTTTCCCTAATTGTGAAGCTCTTATTGCAGCAACATATCCTCCAGGTCCAGAGCCAATTACGATTGTTTCAAATTCTCTCATATCCCTTTTCACACTCCTCCAAAAATTAGAAACAGGTAGGCCGAAATCGTTCATATTCTACACATTTTTCAATTTACTATTTTGTATTAGTACCATTCTTCTCTCATCCGTTCTTTCATAGTTCCATCATGGAATTTCTATTAAGTGATCACCCCCTCAAAAAAGAAACCGAACAATCTCTTTTTTGCGATAAAAATTACGGCTTAGTTGGCCGTAATTTGTTTTTCCAATTCATCTAAAAGTCGTGACGATACTGTATCAATATAAACTGTATCTTGGTATAAGCGTGACAAGGCAAGTGCTCCTTCAAGAGAAGAAATCCAGATGATAGCAATCTGTTTTGCTTGAGTATCTGGTTTTAACTCTCCTTGCTCAATTCCATACGTAATAATCTTTTCAATTATTCCAAGTAATTGATTCATCGCTATCTGTGCTTGTTCTGCCATGAGAGGATGGGAATCATCTGCTTCTAACGTTACGTTCATGATTGGACAGCCTCCTGGAAGAGGATCATTATGAATGAGAGATGTAAAAACTGAAATAAAAGTTTTTAACTTATCCAACGTATTGGATGCTTTTTTTATCTCTTCGACATAACGCACTCCCATTTGTGAAGTTGCATGCTGAAAGGCTTGAACAGCCAAGTCATCTTTATTTTTAAAGTGACGATAAATACCGCCCTTCTCTAGCCCAGTCTCTCGCATAATATCAGAAATTGAAGAACCACTATACCCCTTTACATTAAACAGAGCAGAGGAACGATCAAGAATCATTCTTTTTGTTAATTCACCTTTACGCATTGTGTCCTCCTAAAAGAAAACGTTTGGTCTCTTTTAAGTATATGACAAACCGAAAAGAATTAGCAAGAAAAATAACGGAGAGAATCAATGAGTAAAAAAATAAATGATTCACTATTTTAATAGGGATCAAAATAAATACTTGAAAACATCTTTTATTTACAGAGGTGTACTCTCTGCCAATCTAGCTGCGCTAATAATAGGAGCCCACTGGAAAATTTCATCTCTTAATAGACCTGTTTTTTTGCAATATATATGTAAATACATTTCAGCTAATTCCACTGAATTCTGTGAATACAATAAGTATGTCCGAAACACATCTGCACGAATATCACCTGAACTAGCATCAACCCAATCTATAATTTTCACATCACCATTACTCATAATTAAATTAAACGGATGTAAATCACCATGACATAATCTAGGTTCAAATGTGATTGAATCAAACTTTTTTAATATATTTCCCTTTTGTTTTTCATCCAGATTATGAACAGAATTAATTTGACGATAAAGCCTCTTTTCCATCAGCTCTATTTCATCCGATCTCACACAGATCGCATGAATCTTTTGTTGTACACTAACACATATACTTATGTAATGCTCCGCTTTACTCAAATTATTAAGCAAAAGCTCACCAACACTTTCTCCTTCTACATATTCCATAATAATAGCTTGTCTACCTTGTATCTCTGTAACTTCAAATACTTTAGGAACGTGTAAACCACATGAATATGCATACTTTTGTTTTTGTGCTTCGTATAGAGATTCTGTATTAGGGAGGCATTCTTTAAACAATTTCACAACTTTATTATCACAAAGATAAATTTCAGCCGTATTTCCTTTGGCTATCGGATTTCCTAGATTCAATTCATTTCTCTCCTTACAGTAAATTAGAATAACGCCTTATAGTCCTCTATAAATTCAGTGTAATTATACTGAAACCCTCCTTCATGAAAACGAAAAAACTTACCCCTCCCTATAATTATATAGAAAGTGGTAAGTTTAATTTTCTAGGAATATCGGAATGAAACTCCGGTGTATGCAAAACAGAAAATGAATACCCTTGTTGAATAAACAATACTTCAGTATGTTTACTTTCAAATGGAACACCATTTTTCTTAAAGTTATTTTGGATTTTTTGTAAAAACGTATGATCCGGTGTTCCGAATGAAACATGTACTTTCGGTGGTAAAGCTTTCATCGCGATTGGAATCCACGGTCGCTGCCACCAGGTTGCAACGATATATGCAGTGCCACCTATAACAAAGTTGAAAATATCCCCATCTTCCTTCGTTTTCATGTCTAGATTTGATTTCAACCATTCCGTAAATACAGGTACACTTTTAACCGGAAGACCAATTTCCCTTACGTATAAAATGTTTAACGGTGAATGCGGGACTAATACCTCTTCTTTAACATAACTATGTGCGATAATTTCGAGAAGATTTCCATCACCATCTTTAAAGTATAAATTGAATAGACCGCTCTCCTCACCAATTGTATGACCATCTTTCCATTTCACAATGAGTAATCCAGACTCTTTAAGCCATTTTGCCGTTTCATGAAACTTTGAATATGGGATCTCAAAAGCGAAATGCGCAGGTGCAATTGGTTCATATACTTCTTGAAAACTAATTGTTGTATACGGTGTTACTTCAAATTGAATATATGATGCGTTTTCTTTTTTTATTGGAAAAGATAATATGTCTTTATAAACTTGTTTTACCCCTTCTATAGAAACCGTTTGTAGTTTTATATCTGATATATGTGTAATCACTTTACATTCCCCCTTGTTTCTTATTATCTATTCTTATTGTATTACACTTATAAATAGATAAAATCAAACGGAAGGATTGATTTTTTATATAAAAACTACAACTTTAGTATGAATATGTTATCTCCAATTACTTTTTATTTCCTCTATAACAACTTCTGGTTTATCCCAGTGTAACAAATGTGTAGTATCAGAGATTAATTTTACTTTCGCGCCAGTTTTTAACTTGAAAATCCTCACTGTTTTATCTCTATATTC
This sequence comes from Bacillus sp. FSL R12-0074, assembly GCF_038005725.1. Lineage (NCBI taxonomy): Bacteria > Bacillati > Bacillota > Bacilli > Caryophanales > Bacillaceae > Bacillus > Bacillus sp. FSL R12-0074. Next base: position 2,548,235 of record NZ_JBBOTR010000001.1, on the reverse strand, counting down.
ATCCCATATTTGCGGAACTGTAGCTCGAAGCAATATAATATTAGATAGTAACTTCTCGTAAATATCTATCGTTTCATCTTTATGCATACCTCTTATTATATTACCAGCTGTTGTACCTCTCGCATGCCAACATACTTTATTATCCATTTCAATCCCTAGGTCTTTTACAGCAACTTCTAATAATGGAGACCACCTAGTATATGCTTCTTTTTCACTTTTGAAAAATCCACCCCAATTATTAAAAATATATTCTTCAAAATCCTTTTCGTAATACGCGATTTCCTCTTTAAGAGTTTCTTCTTGAAGCCTTTTTGTTTGATATCCACCATCAATAAGAATACTTCCTAGTACTTTTTCTGGATTATTTAATAAATAAAATAGTGCTACAAAACTTCCCCACGAATGTGATAAAAAATAGAAATGTTCAATTCTCAGTTCATTTATTATTTCATTTAACCAGTTTGCTAAATTCAGCATCTCATAATCTTTCGTTCTTTCAAAGGGCGGTGTTTTACCATGCCCAGGTGCATCAATGGAGATAAATCTATACTCTTCCTTTAATTCTTCTGCAATTTCTATAAAACTTAAACTCGTACTACCTAACCCATGTAAACAAAAGATAACGGGCTTTTCATTATTTCCCCACTCAGTAATATGTGCGTTAATTTCTTCGTTGTTAATATAGTAACGTTTCAAAATAATTATCCCCTATATTTCAATTTTTAGATTACCACTTTACCTATTTCTATGATTTTTAAGTTTCCCCTGCATTCTTTTCCACAAAAAAAGCTGATTTTCTTTTAAAGAAAATCAGCTTTTACGTTAAAATACACTATGATTTAACAGCAATAATCATAAACCTTTTTGAATTCGTACGAATACCTTTTTCGGAACTATTAGCGTTAATGAACTTTTGTAAAATATTAAAGTCCTCTTCTTTTTCTCCAAATCTAGGAATAATAGGCGTATGTTTTAATAAGAAAATAAGATCCTCAGGAGTACTGTAATAATCAGTAACATCATATTCACGTACTTGTACGAGTTCAAATCCTGCACTAATAAGTTCACCCATATAATTATCTTTTAACGTACCATCGCTTTCACCTAAACATTGCCCTCTACCAAATGCTTCTTTAAGATTTAATTTATCATGTTCGCTAACTTGTTGTGTTAAGAAAAAAGCACCTTTTTTCATTACTTTTGCCAATTCAGATGCTACAAACGGCGCATGACAACTTGAAGTAATATCAAAATGAGCATGCGGAAACGTTAAAAATTCCGAATCCATTTGAAGAAATTCAACATTTTGTACACCTGCTTTATTCAAATTGGAATGTGCTGTTTTGATCATTCCATTAGAATTATCTATTCCAATCAGTAATGCAGCTGAAGATGCTATTTTTAATATATTCTCTCCTCCACCTGTGCCAACATCAAGTAGAATATCTGATGGTTTACATCTTTCTTGCACTTCGCCATAAAAGTCCCAAGTGTCACCTACAGTTTCACACTTTAGCTTACTAAAGTCCCACCCATTTAATCGTCCCACTTTATCATAAAAACTTTTATACTCTAATTCATTCATTTTATTATTTCCCCTTTGTAAAAATGCATTAACTGTTTAGATGATTCTCGAAATAGACTCATAGTTGATATTATCGTGAAAGGGCCTACGTCTTCTTTTATATCTGCTACGCATTTTTTCAGCCCCGAACAACTAGTTACTTCGAACGATACAGCATTTCATCTATATCACCTCATCTGGAAGACTGTATATATAATAACCTATAACACTATTTAATTATATATTATAAAATACAAATTATTAAAACGATATGTTTCGACAAATCTCATTTAGTTTACATAATAATATTATAGTTTGTTTTTATCGATATATTCTAAATGTCCTCTTCCCCAACCACACATACTATCCAAAACCGTGCTTACTGTTTTTCCATGTTCTGTTAAGCTGTATTCCACTTTAGGTGGTATTTCTTGATAAATTTCACGTTTTATAAGTTGATCTTGTTCTAATTCACGAAGCTGCTTCGCTAATGTTCCTTGAGATATATCTGGTATTAATCGCTTTAATTCACCAAACCGTTTCGTTCCATCTGTTAGCAAAATAAATAAAATAAGTGGTTTCCATTTCCCACCGATTATTTGTAATGTCGCTATTACTCCTTTTAATTTCGGTTCCTCTAAATTCATTTTCCTCACCACTCCCCTCAAATCATAAATTATAATGAATAATTTTTTATATTATGTATCCATATAACAAGCGATTAGTACGAAATTCGCGACTAAGTACATATAAAGTGCGTACTTTTCAGTAGTCATTTTTTAACGAATAATAAAATTAACACAACTTATTTTAAATCTTATATTAAGGGAGATGTTTAATCATGTCTATTACTGTATTAAAAGATAAACATATCGTTATCATCGGCGGGAGTTCTGGTATTGGATTAGCAACAGCAAAACAAGCACTTGAACAAGGAGCACATGTTATTATTGCAGGGCGCTCGGAAGAAAAATTAAAGGCTGCTCGAGAAATAATAAATAACAACCATCTTCAAACTTATGTATTGGATAATCAAAATAAAGAGCAATTACAAGATTTTTTCAAGAAGGTTGGGAATTTTAATCATTTATTCACACCAGGAGCCTCTTACACACTTGGATCAATAACTGCTACGGATGATATCGCCGAAAGCAGCTTTATCGGAAAGTTTTGGCCACAATATTATGCCGTAAAATATGCAATTCCTTTTCTCTCAAACTCTGGATCTATCGTATTAATGTCCGGTGCATTTAGTCAACGGCCACTTAAAGGAGCGCCTGCTTACGGAGCTTGTAATGGTGCTATTGAAAGCTTAGGGAAAGCTTTAGCTGTTGAATTAGCTCCTATTAGAGTTAATGTTGTTTCTCCTGGAACGATACGAAGAGAGAATGAACAAAATGAGAAAAGACTAGCTGCTTATGAAGATTATAAATCTCTTTCTCTTGTACAGAGACCTGGGTATAATGATGAAATTGCACATACTGTCCTGTATTTAATGCAAAATGGTTTTACTACAGGTAATGTATTATTTCCTGATGGAGGATACACATATCATTAATTTATAACAATTCAATGCCTCCTTAGATTAACTAGTATTAAGGAGGCTATTATGGTTAATCAACGAGTCCTTTGTGCTAAATATTTCCAGATAGAAATAAAGTAAAAAAGGCATATACGATGCCTTTTTTACTTTATTGTTTATTTGTTTATCAGATAACAAACCTCTGTAACCCACTTATTAGGATCTGATTCCATCGCTGGACTAACGTGATAAATATTAAACATCGGTCCAGCTAATTCATAACCTTCCGTTTCAATCCATTTTGCTGCCGCCTCATTTACAGCTGTCATTTGTTCATAACTTCCGTTAACTGTTATTGAAGCTACATAGGATGGATCTATCTTTTTGAAATTAACATCTTTTGTATTTTCATGCTCCCCTAAAATATTTATCTGTATTTCTACATCCACATCATTTTCCTTATATTCTTGATCATGGAATGTAGCAATACTATAACTCGGATTAGCTATACTAATATTTTTAACATTAATTTCTTGCATCAATATACTCCATAAATCCCCTTCGCAATTATACGATGGAATAACCTTTCTAACACTTGCTACATTTCTTTCTGGAATTTCTTTTAATGAAACATGATAGTTCATTTCAATAACATCCTCTCTCATCGTTTTCATTGAGTCTTCGAGGAGACGTAATTGTTTTTTGAGATCGTCCATTTCTTCCTTTACTTGAGCACTACGATTTTCAAATTGTGACTTTATTACTTCAATATTTTCACTCTCTACTAATTCTTTAATAGTGGCAATATTAAATCCCATATCTTTTAACACTTGAATTTGATTTACTTTCTTTAATTGGGCTGCTGAATAAAATCGATAACCACTTTGCTCATCGACTTTTACTGGTTGTAATAATTCCATTTTATCGTAATGTCTCAACATACGTATACTAATGGAAGAAAGTTTTGAAAAATCCCCTATTTTGAACATTAGTTCCTCCTATTTATTACAATTATTCGAAGCTCAACTTAAGCTTAAACAATGACACATTGTGTGAGAGTCAACTATTTATAACAGTTTAAACAATTATTTAATGTATTATATTTATATAATTAAAAGCTCTTATGACTTATTTACCAATTCACTTTTCAACGCAATATATATTGATATTAATCCATTTACATTCAATAAAGTAACTATAATACTAATGAGCAACGCTACATCTGCAGAAAACGTTTTAATCGTCTGCCACGGTGAATTTGTACTATAAATAAGAAGTGGAATTAAAGTAATAGATAATATTAGAAATAAACTCCCTAGAAAAATCCAGGTCATTTTTTTACAAATTTTATTACGTTTATACTTTATTATTAACATAATTGCTGTAATGAAAAGTGCGAATATTAATATTGACATAACAATTTGAACTATTGATATATTTTTTGGTATATCAACCGGTTCTTCACCATTCAAAATATTAATAATCCCTTTTTTAAATTCTGGTAGTGATGCTTCTTCTAAAACATGATTTTTATTCGTTAAAATCACAACACCCCAGCCAGTTTCATTTAAAATAAATATTTCTGCATGTGAATCAGGAGTTGAGCCTGAATGCCAAACCATCTTTTCGTTTCCATTTATATTTGTTGTCCTCAGTCCAAAACCATAATATTTCGCTGAATCTATTTTATATAATGGAGATAAATAAAGATCCATACTATCTTTATTTAAAAATTGTGTATGCTCTTGGTGATTCAAAAACTTAATGAATTGAATCATATCTTCTAGATTTGCTGTAATATATCCATATGGTGTCCCACCATTATCATACGACACCGTACTTTTTCTTGGTATTCCAAACCATGATTGATAACCTGTTAAATAACCCTTTTTATAAGAATCTTCACTATTTGCTGCTGCACCATTCATTCTTAATGGCTGAAAAATTTGCTTCTCCATATAAGTAGAGTATGTCTCTTTTGAAACTTCCTCAATAAGTGCACCAAGAACGAGATAATTTGCATTACTATATTGATATTTTTGTCCTGGGGGAGCAGTTAATGTTACATTCGACAGTTTCATTACATTTTCTTTTATAGCCGTAGTAGTCTTTGATTGCTTATCTGATAATGCTAAACCTTCATAGGTACTCATTCCACTTGAATGTGTTAGTAGATGTTGGATTGTTATATTTGAGGCCGATTGATTATCTTTTACTTTAAACCAAGGAAGATGTTGTTGAACTGAATCCTCTAAATTTATTTTTTTATTTTCTATTAACTTCACTATAGCTAGACCAGTTAAAGATTTACTTATTGATCCAATTGCAAATGGTGTTTTACTAGTTATCTTTTTTTCAGATTCTCCAGTAACCCCCCATAATTTTGTGTAAAATACATCTCTATTATGTACAATAGCTACTGAAGCTCCTGGAATTTTATGTTCCTTTAAAAATTTTTCAATATAAATATCTAAAGTAACTCTAATATTTTGCTGAGCGTAAACTTTTGAATGTGCAATACATAACATTAATACATTACAAACTATACAAATTAGAAACAATTTATATTTCGATATCTTCATCTTAATGTACTTCGGATAACTTTCTTTTTTTATAAATTACTAAAATTATAGATATTAATAAAGAAACCATTAAACTAATCATTATTAATATAGAGTTCCACCATTGATTTTCTGCTATTCGATATAAAAGATTAAAATTAAAGTTATTTTCACTGTTGGTTGGATTAAGGGATTCAGTTAAAAATATTGAAAGTGTAGTTTGTGAAATGAGGTATGTAATAAATGCGACAAATATGCCAATTATGATTAATGTATTAGATTTTTTATTTATATTTTGAAGTTGTTTCATTTTCACTCGCAGATCAATTTCATTTATCTCCAAAAAGTCTTGAACAAATAATTGAGGCGTTCCTAGGTCATTTATACTTTCCTCACCATGTTCACGACATTCTTGGATATGCTCTAAAATTTGTTGTTTAATATTTTCCCTTTCTTCTAAACTTATATCATATTGCTTTAATTCCTTAAGTACGCCTGTTAAAAATTGCTGTTCTTTATCTTTTAATTCACTCCTCATTTCAGAAGGTCTCCTTTCAAACCACTCTTTAATAATATTTTAATATCAGATTGCAACTCTAACCATTCATTAACTTTCTTCTCAAGACGTAATTTTCCATTTTCATTAATTTCGTAATAAATCCTAACTTTACCACTATCCGTCACCTCTTGATAAGTATTAACCCACTCTTGATTTTTCAGTTTAGTTAAAATGGGATAAATACTTCCTACTCCTTTCAATTTTAAATTATGTACTTCGAGTTCTTTCATAATTTCATAACCATAACTTTTCTTTGTAGACAAAATAGACAATACACACATTTCTAAATTCCCTTTAATTAAACTTGTTCTATCCATACGATAAATTTAACAGAAATATATACTTCATTCAAGTATATATTTCTGTTAAATTTAAAAATTCTAATAATTATACAATCACTAAAAAAGTAGCATATTCCTTTTGTTATTATCCAAATAACCTAAATTATTATCCCGAAAAAACATTTTTATACGTCAATAATTATATAATAAATGATCATAATTAACGATTTAAAACTAACTCTCGCAGATAAATGTATTTACATCTTAGAAAGACTAACAAAACTTAAACATAAATGCCAACCTGTAATACCTTTCAGTTTTAAATTTAAGAATAATTTATATTGGTATTACAAATAGATTTTTCTTGCTCTATTATCTATCTACCTTAACACGTTTAAAGAAACTCTTCTTCAACATAAAAACTCATTTGCAGATTATTGCAAATGAGTTTTTAATCCCTAACTAACCACTATTTTTATTCTTCTTAGTTTAATTATTTTTCTCCAGACATTCATAAACTGCCATCATTTCTCGCTTATTCAACTCACGAATTCGATTAAATATTAGAATGTCTGCAACATCCTCAGTTCGTAAGCTTTCATCCACAACATCACTAACTTTTCCAGTTAACCATGTTTCTACGTCTATGTCATCGACAATTTCTTTACGTCCTTCATCGTTAATACCACTTGCATTACAAGTTACACACGGAATTGTTAATTTGAACACGCCGTCATGCAGGTTATCTTCTGTTATTACTTTTTTTCCGTTACAGAATGGACATGGGTTACTTTTTTTAATTTTATTAATTTGGGTAACTAATTTTTTGTAACCAAATGCTTCATACACATATGTTAGTTTTTTATATTTTCCATTTGTGAAATACTTATCTATAATGGTTTCTCTTGTTTCATTGATATTTTGGAAATCACAAATAGTCACCTTATTATTATTGCTGATTGATTCGACATTACCTTTAATTTCGCCCCAGAATGGTAATACATTTTGTAATACCATTTCATAGTTTGAAAAGCTTGCTTGTTCTAATTCAAACATTTTCAGTGCGACTTGTATATTTCTAGGTAATAAAGAAACATCTTCTGTCATAATCATATCGTCACCTACGATAGATTTCAATTTGAAGAGTACAGGCAAATCTCCTACAATTTTTAATACTTCGTTAAGCGGCTGATTAATAATTTCACGAATATCTGTATCTCCAAAATTAAGTGGTTTATGGTGATTTAATAAAGTCCCCTTACAAATTGGACATGTCATCATTTCTTTAGAAGTCTTAATATCTTCTTTAATAGCTGCTTTTGAAATAACAATATACCCGCCAATAATCGTATTAAATCCTACCCATGTTCTACGTGTCTTTCCTTTCTTATCATAAAAAGACTTATCAAAATAGCCGTACCAAAATGTATGTTTCTCTTCCTCAGACATATCATTATAGCTTTTCGTCAAATCATGACCAAGCTCATTTTTAATTTCTTCAAATAGAAATTCTATTTTTTCATATTGATAAAATTTTAATACTTTCATGATTTCCGGATCGAATAGACCATCCCAAAATGGAACATTTTTATCTTGAATTGTAATTTCTTTATCAAAAACTTCAATTTGAAGACGTCCCGAACATGATGGGCAATGATTATCCTGAGAATAGAAATCGAAACTTCTCGTATCTTTATTAGTCGGATGAGCAGCTACAATATGATTGATCAATCCACCAATTTCATATAAGAAACTATATTGACTATACAAATGTCTTTCGAGATCAATAGCAACAACAGGTGCCATTGTATCAGATTCATATTCACCATAAATTAATCGTGCCATTGATGATAAGCTTTTTAAAATACCACCCTTATAAACGTTTTCAGCATTTTTAAAATAGTTAATATGATTTTCTTTTAAATAGTGAACTCCTTCTTTACGCTTAAGCGTTGAAGAAATATGTATTTGCTCAGCATTATTCACACTGCTTTTTTGACGATAATAATCCTCATGACTTACTACATCAAGATGCTCTATAGATTCAACCTGTCTTTTTCCAAAATCAACAATATAATCAGAGCTTTCTAGCATGTAACTGTTATGCTCAATCATTATGATAGAGACTGATTCATCTTGCAATATCCCTCTAACACTATCTATAAATTGATTTAAAATATTTTGCGATAAACCTTTTGAAGGCTCATCAAAAATAAACAATGTATGTGGATTTCTTGTTTTTGCAAATAACTCAGAAACTAAATGAACACATTGAAACTCACCCGTTGATAATGTTTGTGTTTTTCGTTCTAATGTTAAATATCCCAGTCCTAATTTGATTAGTAGGCTTAAGCGTTTATACGCAATATCTTCATTTGGAATTTCATCAATAATATCCTCAATTGAGCGCTCAAAAATATCATCAATTTCTTCACTATACTTTGTCAGTTTCTTTTTAATATCTAAGAAAGTTGCTACAGTTGATCGACTGGTAATCGATTGGTTTCGATCTTGACCTACCATAACTAGTTTATCTTTGGGATATCGTTTCAAGAAATCTGTAGCTAAACACTCATTGACAAGTGTAGATTTCCCGCATCCAGACTCTCCTGTAACAGTTACAAGTCTATTTTTAGGAATCTGAAACTCAGTCATTTGGATATTTCGGCAATATAATTCATGGAATGTATAATATTCTGTTGGCATTTCGTAATTTCGTTCCGATAGTATTGGTTTTGGTCTTGGTGATTCTTTCACGATTTGTCCACCATATTTTCCGCTACCAGGTCCGAAGAACAATTGCTCATCTGTTGTATCCAGTACTGTATCTGAATGATCAATGAGCCAGATTTGATTTTTACACCCTAATTGCTTGATCTCTTCTAATATTTGTAATAATGTTTCATTATCAAGTCCAACTGAAATCTCATCAATAATAATTACAGTATTTTCACTAACTGCCATGAATTCAGCTAAGTAAAGTCGTGTTAATTCTCCACCTGACAACGTACCCATAATTCGATTTAATGTTAAATAACCAATGTTCATATTGATAATATTTTGCAATATATGTTGTTTTGCTTCACTAATATTTAATTCTTCTGCTAATGAAAGAATAGATTCAACACTTAAATCGTTAATATCCGAAATTGTATGTGATTTAGCAAATAACTCAATAGTACGTTGTTCAACTTCTTCACTATAACGTTTCCCCTTACATTTTTTACACTCAATATTTTTAGTAGTACCACGCCCTTTACAGCTAGCACACCAACCTAATTGATTATTAAATGAAAAGACTTCAGGAGAAAGATTAAATTCTTCCGCTAGTTTTTCACGAATCTCTTTAAAAACACCTGTATGAGTACCAATCGTCGAACGCGGATTGGAAGAAATTGATGATTTTCCTAAAAAAAGTACTAAAGGCATTTCCTCCATCTTAATGGCACTAAAATTAGTTTCCATAATATTAGGAAATAAATATTGATATTCAGCCTTTGGCAATAAGGAAACTAGACGCTTCTTTGATTCTTCACCAACTGTTTGACAAAGAGTTGTTTTTCCAGATCCAGATAAACCAGCAATACCAAGTGATTTATTAAACGGAATAACAGTATCAAGTTTATTTATGTTATTTGCAATTAATTGATTTACTTTCATATTAACCTCTATTCTTATTGTTTTTAAAAATCATTTTTATAAGATAATAATTATATAATAAATACCATGAATTTAATCCCTAATCTTTCAACTCATCAACCTTAACCTTATAATTATCAAACCAATATTCCCACTCATCTTTTGAAAAAACCTTCTCTTCTCCTTCTAAAACTGAAGAAAAAAGATCAAGACAAATATGCCAACCAGCTATATCTTTCGGTGTATGGTCAGTTAATTCCTGAATGTATTCTTTAAGAAGTAAAAGAGAACCATTTTCCTCTTTATGTATTTCAAATCGGACACGATCTTTATCCCATGTGAATTCAAGTACTGAATTTAGTTGGCACTCTAAAATATCAATATTTAAAAATGAACCATCCATCATGTCGAACTTTATAATTCCACCTGTTTTAAGATTTTCAATCTGTAAATTAGACATCCATTTTTTAAGCTTGCTGTTTTCAGTTAAAACAGACCAAACTTCCTCTATTGTATAAGAAAATTGGCGTTCAAATTTCACAATATAGCCGTCAGTTTGTTTCTCTATTTCAGCCAACATATTTATTGCCTCCTACTTGTATATAGAATATATGTTCTTATTTTACACGAATTTATGTATTAAAGAAATCTCTATGGCAATGAAATATTAATTTAATGTGTGAATGATAATTTGAACATTGATTTATTATATATTCTCTCCATATGTTTATTACAATAGGCGTACCTCAACATTTCCACAAAAAAATTCAACATGAGAAAACGTTGATTTATTTATTTTATATAATATTTCCATTAAATATTTAAAAGCAATTTCCTTTAAGATAAATGGTGTTAATAAGAGCTAATATAGTATTCAAATCAAGTTATGTAATGTTCAAAATCACTTATTATGTATGTCTAATTCCTTGCTAAACGTAGGTTTACAAAACAAATAAAAAAAGCCGCATTTGCGACTCATGAACGGATAGAACTAACACCTATTTTAGGTGAATGACTTACCTTTTAATCGCGTCAACAATTAGCGATGGAAAACCAAGTTTGTCGCCTCTATTTCTAGAATCATACCTTTTCGAGCGGAAAATAACGCCGTCATTCGCATCCCATTCTGTGTAATAAAATTGACCATTTTCATCACAATATTCAAGTAAAACTACCTCAAATCCAGCAATTTCAAACATTTTCGTTAATGTTTTATAATTATGTACGATTTTATGGCTTGCAGCTGGGTGGTCTTTCGGGCCAGGGCCGCCTATTTGAACTATATTTTGGTAGGTTTCATCTCGGAAAAATGCATCAGGCACTCCGCACCGAATATGACCTGATGGCTTTAAAAATTTATAACAAATTTCAGCTGCTTTTACACCTTCTTCAAAAGTAAGATGTTCCCATACATGCTCTGCTAAAATAGCTGAAATGGAATTGTATTCAAATCTTTCTTCCCAAGTGGTATTGTCTAGTAAATTAAGTTCATCTTCTTGCGTTTGAACCCAACCTGGATTATTATTAAATACTCCAGCTCCGACTACTACTTTAATTTCGTCTTGCTTAATTGCCATCACTTTCACCTCATAAATCTTTTAATGTATTAATATATTCTATGTTTACTATATTTTTTCCTTCTTCAACTAAAGTGCCAGTTAGTTCAATAAGATAGATAACAAAACTTCTGTTGTTTTTACTTATCCTCCCACATACAGCAAAAACGTTTATAGTACAAAATAAAAAGCGAAAAGAATAATTCCCTCCGCTTTTTATAGCAATAAATACATTTCATATTGTGCTAAAGAATTCTTTTCAAATCCAGATTTCTTTAAAAACCCTTTCAGTAAATTGTTGTTTGGAAACCCAATTGATAAACTTGATAACTTTAATTCTTCACTTGCTACCTGTAATAATTTCGTCCCAGCACCAATATTTCTATAGTCTTTGTCTATGAAAATAAAACTAATTTTTCCTTGTTCATTTACACATACAGAACCTTTTATATCACTATCAACATATGCACCGTAAAATGTATGATTTGTTTTTTCAATATAATCAATATCATTTTGCCAATTTATATGGAAGTTTAGCCATTTCTGAATTTCAACTTTAAATGTTGGAAATTCTAATTGTTTTACTTCAATATTTTTATTACCTTTATTCATTATTTTAGTTAAATCATTTAAATTATAATAAGAAAGATCATATACTTTTTCATAACCTAATTTGTTATAAAAATGAATCGCCCGATCGTTTCCTACAATAACTTCAAGGAAAAGCTGCTTACATTTATTTTGTGTCGCTTCTTCTTTATGTAACTCAAATAACTTTTGACTTACACCAATGCCTCGAAACTCTGGATGAACAGCTAATGTTCCGCAGCGCATTGTTTTTATACTTTCATATACCTTAATACCACCAAGTATTACACCAACAGATTTGTCACCGTCTAATGCAATAAAGGAGTGTTCTAGCATATTCCCTTCTGGTCCAAAAAATCTTTTAATAAAATCTTCTTTTGAAACTTCCATTTTAATAATGTAATCTGAAAATCCATCCTTAAAAGCTTTATACACTAAATCTATACTTACTTCACTACATCTTTTGTATTGAATCATATAGGTATAATCCCCCGCTTTGACTTGTTATAAACTGCATTCAAATACATGAAATGAATTACCTTCACCATATCCATCTTTTATTTCATGAACAACAATTTGACTAAACCCATTAGTAATAAGTATATTTTCAAATTCTTTTAAATTATATAGTCTTATAGGAAAATCCATAATCTCAGTTTCTTTTATTTTCTCATCATGAATGATTTCATATTTCAGTATAATATTTAGAAGTTTTTGCGCCTTATCGTATGAAACTTTTCTATATTCAACAATTAATTCATTGTTAATTTCTTTTCTATTTGTCTCTATCCAATCTAGAATTTGTTCTATTTCACTTCCACCTTGTACAACTGTAAGAAGTAATTTTCCATTTTCCTTTAAGTTGTTTTTCATATTTTGAAGACTATTGTCTACTAAATTATTTGGTAAAAGTGAAAATGAACCGATAGGAATCATAATGAGATCGTATTTTTTATCACTATGATATTCTTCTATTCTTCCTTGTGATACAACCGGTTTTAAGTTTACTTTTTCTGCTTTATCTTTACAAACTTTAAGCATATCTTTCGAAATATCGAACCCTTCTATATTCACACCATTTTGCATAAAGGGAATTAACATTCTACCATTTCCGCACATTGGTTCTAACACATGTATATTTTTATCTTTTGCAAAAGAAAGATAAAAATCCAATTCTTTTCCACTCGCAATTGATTTATCACTTTCATATATCTTTGTACAAAGTTCTCCATAATACGTATGCAATTATAATTCACCTCTTAATTTGAAATGAGCGGGATATTCCCCCTCTTGTTATCTATTGTTAACTACAGTAATCTCATAAACACGTAAAAAAGTAATTAAATGCTCACACGCTCGTTCACATGCTAACATTTTAAAAACCTTTTGTTCTTCTTTCGTTTTGTCATTCGCTTGATCTGAGGCAGCTTTTAAACATAGAAATGGTTTGTTATTTACACGACATACATAAGCAAATGCTGCCACTTCTTGATCAACGGCTAAAGCACCGTATACAGTATGAAGTAAATACCTCATTTCTGAACTTCGAATACGTTGATCTCCAGATAGAAATGTACCAAAATGGACCGGGTCATACGAACGCAATTTCTTCATTCGTTTTACGAGCGATTTAGTTGTTTCAATAGGTGCTGTTCTACCATCATATAGATTAAAACTATCTTCTCCTGAACCAGCCGCTGTAACATCATGCTGCAAAGTATTAAGAGCTACAACGATGTGTCCATTTTTCACCTTATCTGATAAACTCCCGCAAATCCCTGTCATAAATAACTGGTCTGGCTGGAATTCACTTATTAATAGTTGTACACAACTAGCACAACTTACTTTACCGACACCAGTTACAACTGAAATAACTTCTAATTCATTAATAGAATGAAAATGAAATTCCCAAGCTGCTATTTTTTCTACACGCTCACTTGGATAATGTTGATGCAAATACGTAAGCTCTGGTTCCCATGCAGATACAATTGCGATCCTTTTCATTACACACTTCACTTCCTCCTATTTTCATGTAAATAAGTCATCTATACTCTCTCGTTCATATTCTGGTATCCACTCTTTATACTTCTCATATAAATCCCGTATCTTTTCTTTATTCTTCGCAATTACTTCACATCCTCTATCATCGTCAACTCCCCTCACTGAGATGAAGCATTTCAGTGGGGCTTGAGTTAGAACTCTAGGTCTTTTCGTCTATCGCTAGACAGTTTGACGCTCTAGAGTTCATGCCACCTTATGGTAACACCCCAAGTAAGTTTTTGGTTGGTACTGGCAACGAACTCTCGTTTTCCCACTTGCACCACCCTTTCGAAAAAGAGCAATTCTTCCTTGTAGAAGAAGCCACCACTCAGATTACTCCGGCGTGTGCTACAAGCCCCGACAAGTCGAGTACACATGGATGGTTGACGCACCCACTAAGCCATGCACGAAGCAACAGCCTTACTTTTTTGCACTTCTAATAGGATCGGCGTTTTCACTTTAAGATTTTCATGTAATTCTACAACTCTTGATTTTTGCAATGTATTCAACGCACCATTAATATCCGCATGGATACACTTTCCTGATTTACTTTGATACAGACCACGAGTGATTCGTTTGCCACTAAAACGATAATTAATCTCATCATCCTTAAACCAAACAGGAATCCTATCTTTATCTAGGAAACTGGCTTTTGAAGTATAGCTTTCTTCTTGTTTCAAAAATCGGATGCCTTCTTTTACACATTTATTCTCAATTGCTGAAATCAGTTTATGAAATGGGATTTGAACAAATTTTTGATTATTCTTTTTTCCCATATCAGATTTTTGTTTCCAACCAGTGTTATAACCTACGACAACAGTATCTATCTTGAATACTTTCACTTTCTTAAACAACAGGCCTACAGTTTGTGAAATGTAACCATTTATTTGTCTTTCTCGTTTATGCCAAAGTGCAGCCATTTGATTCGTTACAACACGTTTTGAAAGTCCATTTTCCATATTTTTCTGTTGTAGATTACGTATCACTTTGTTGAAGTATTGGTTAATGGATTTTAATTTTTTCCCATCAATTAAGAATGTATCACCTGTATTTGTTGCACAACTTAATAATCTGTCTACACCTAAATCGCAACTCAAAGCGTTACTAGTAGTCGTGGATTGTTTCTTCATTTGAGAAACGTGCATCTCATATGTATAATGCACCTCAAAGAACCGACCTTTTTGCTTGGGTACAATCTCAATGTAGGAAATTTTTTTATTTCTTAAATTTTTAGGCATACGTATTTTAATGGAACCGAATTTTTTCCTGAATGCCACATTCATCGGAATCATCCAATACCCGTTATCATCAACTTTTGGAACTTGATAGATTTCAATGATTCGTTTGTCAGTTGAACCAGAATACTTCGGAAACTTAGGACGATCTGTGAATTTCTCAGGATTTTTCTTCCACTGTTCCAATGCTTTAAAAAAGCTCTTCACTTCTGTATATAAGGCTCTACGAATAGCTTGAACAGAGTTTGATTGAATGCCCCAATAGTTCATATCGGCTTGCATGGCAGTGTCCACTTCTTTTACAGTAGCCATTTTATTATTGTTCAAATAACTTTGTTTAATGGTGTACAATCCAACATTTCGCAATGCTTTTGAACTATGCGACATGCGTTGAAGTAAACGAAATTCTTTAGCCGTGAGGCAAGCTCGTCCGATATTCTGTTTCTGAGTGAATCGTTGCATGTTTTCTATTTTCTTTTGTTTACGTAATACTTTAACTGCTTTCTTTCTAGCCATTGTTTTCACCACCCTTCTCAGAGAGTTCAGCCTATTGACTGACGGCAATTCATCTCCCCCTGAATTGTTGGGCTTCACCCGTAACACAAATCAGATGGAGTCTTCTTGCCGAAAAGGATAAATAAACATGATATATCTTTCGTTGCATTTATGAGAAATACATCTGGATAAGAAATTTCTTTCTTACGCCCAAAACGCGGGTGGAGCCCTGAGAAATCTTCATGATTAGCAGCTTTAATAAGCGATTGGTATTTAATATCTTCCGCAAAGCATTTTAACGAAAATTGCTATGTACAATATAAATCTACTTCTTCATCATTAAATAAAAATGGTAAAGTTTCTTGTCTAACCTGAAACTTTAATTCCCTCTTTTTAATAAATCGATTATATACATTTATTTTCTGCGAATTTTTCACATTTTCCTTTTTAAATCAATAAACATTTGTTACTAAAAACACTTCATCTTCTTTTGAAAATATATCTTCAAATAAATATTTATTATATGTATATAGTCGAGAGAAGTATTCCATGTTTAAATCGTCGTTTCCTTCTATATTTTGATATTTATCTTTCCCAAAATCAAAATGAAGATGATTTTCCCACTGAAAGTATATGAACGGTACTAATGTAACTCCTGGGAATGTTTGATTCATATATTCTTTTAATTGCATTTTTATACCCTTTCTACTCTACAATTTCTTTTAAATTCCGAATTGAATGTTTATATGTAAATTCTTTATTGTATTTTAATAGAAAAGCTTTAATATCATTTTCTATTTTTCCAGTTGGAGTAAATGAATATATATCATTATATAACATAGCAAGTCCCCCTTATAACTATCTTTCAGTATAATGTGGAGTTTAAATATCCTTCTTATTTTATATTCGTTATGAATGTTTTAATTCCTTTTTAATACGATACATGAAATTTTATGTAGAAACATCACTACAAAATACATAAATGTTTGATATTATAGTAATGTTGATTAATTGTAAGGAAAGGAACTAACTATAAAATGAATAAAAACATATTAATTATTGATGATGATAAAGATATTGTAGAATTACTGGCTGTTTATTTACGAAATGAAGGCTATAACATTTATAAAGCTTATGATGGTGATGAAGCATTACAAATGATATGTACATATGAAGTTGACCTTATGCTTTTAGATATTATGATGCCAAAACGAAACGGATTGGAAGTTTGTCAAGAAGTGCGTGAAAATAATACCGTACCTATCCTTATGCTTAGTGCAAAGGCTGAAGATATGGATAAAATTTTAGGACTTATGACCGGCGCAGATGATTATATGATTAAACCGTTTAATCCACTAGAATTAGTGGCTAGAGTGAAAGCTTTATTACGAAGATCCTCTTTCCAAAATGCTACTTCCCAAAAGAATGAAGATGGTATTATTCGTATTCGTTCTGTTGAAATACATAAACATAATCATACTGTTAAAGTAAATGGAGAATATATTAAACTCACCTCTATCGAATTTGATATTTTATATTTACTAGCGAGTAATACTGGAAGAGTATTTAGCTCTGAAGAGATATTCGAACGAGTTTGGAATGAAGACGGTTATGGTTCTAATAAAACGGTAATGGTCCATATTAGTAATTTACGCGATAAACTTGAAACCGTAATGAATGGTGAAAAACTAATTCATACGGTTTGGGGAGTAGGATATAAAATTGAGAAATGAAGCATTTGATATATTAAAAGATATACCAAAGTGGAAGCTTATTTTTTGGCTTTTATTAGCTATCACTCTTACACCAATTACCGAATTAATTATATTTCGCCTCGTAACGAGTGTAATTGAGAGTTCACTTACTCTAAGCGAACTAGGAAAAGAATTCATTAGAATTTTTGGCCATGAAAAATATATTGGATTAAAAGAGTCTTTATGGATGATGATTGTATCTTATTTGTTTTTATTTTCTATTTTCTCATCCTATTTATACATTTTTTATCGTCATGAAAGAAAGGTTTACTATGAAACTTGTATAAAAAAAATGATTGAAGAGATTCGGTATATTGCAAGTGGAAACTTTAATCATAAAGTTTCCATCGTACACCATAATTATTTAGAAGAACTGGCAACTGGGGTCAATCAAATTATTGAGCAATTAAAAGTATCAATTGATGAAGAAAGACAGGCAGAACAAGCAAAAAGCGAACTTATTACAAATGTATCACATGACTTACGAACCCCTCTTACATCTATAGTTGGATACGTAAATTTAATCCATCATGATAATTATAGAGATGAAGTAGAATTACGATACTATATTCAAGTCATTTACGATAAAGTAACTCGTCTTAATGCATTAATGAATGACTTGTTTGAATATACACGCGTTCAAAATAAAGAATTAAGTTTATATTCTGCTCCCATTGATATTGTGGAATTGCTTGGACAATTAACTGTCCAATTTCGGATACAGCTTCAAGAAGCTAATATTGAATGTCGCCCTTCTTTCCCATCTCAAAAGCTAATGGTACTAGCTGATGGGGATAAATTAGTACGTGTGTTTGAAAATCTAATCATAAACGCTATTACTTATGGAAATGATGGAGATCATATTGATATTACCGCTTACGAAAGCAATAACATGATTACAATTGATATAACAAATTACGGACAACCTATCCCTAGTACTGATTTACCTCATATTTTTGAACGTTTTTATCGTGTTGAAAAATCACGTTCAACAAACACTGGTGGATCTGGGCTCGGATTAGCAATTGCAAAAAGTATTGTTGAATTGCATAAAGGAACAATTGAAGTATATAGCGATGATAAAAAAACAACTTTCACTGTAAAATTATTCCCTTATAAAGCTTAATACCACATATTTATAGGTTCAATTTTTTATCATATAAGAAATTGAACCTTTTATATTCCATCAATATCCAAAATTTAATAATCCTTTATAATTCTTTAGAAATTCTTTACCTTTTCTTTCTTCCTAATTAAGCATTCCTTTTTACAATAATATTATTGATGTAATAGTAGGAGGATCGCTAATGCAATTCTTGAAAAAAATAACAGTTTTATTATTATCTTTTCTTATTACTGCACTTATCGTTTTATATTTTTATCTTTATGTAAATGGTCCAATTATTCAAGCTAAATCAGCTATTTTAATAGATACTAATTCTGGTGAGATTGTTTATAAAAAAAATGAAGAAACTCCTATACAATCAGCTACTTTATCTAAATTAATGACAGAGTATATCGCACTGGAACAACTGAATGAAGGAAAAATACAGTTAGATGAATTAGTAAAAATAAGTAACGAAGTTTTCCGAGCAGAAACGAGTCCCATACAAGTAACTTCGAAAGATAAAACGACGGTTCGTGATTTACTTCATGCATTGTTTTTGACAGGGAATAATCGTTCCGCACTTGCCCTTGCAGAACACATTGCTGGAAACGAAGATAACTTTACACTTTTAATGAATGACAAAGCAAAACAACTAAAGTTATCACAACCATCCCCGTTTCTAAATGCTACTGGAATTAATAACGATACGAATAAACAATCAACTACAACATCGATAGACGTCGCTAAACTAGCAACACAATTAGTAAAAAACTTTCCAGATGTATTGAATGTTACGAAACTAACCTCTTACCAATTTACCTTCAAAGATTCAAAAGTTTTCAATACAAATAAAATGATATATTCCCTTAATAAAAACATTAAACTCCAAGGTGTTGACGGCTTACAAACTAGTTTTTCAACTAATGGTAATTATAGTTTTGTCAGTACAGCCACACGAGGAGATACTAGACTTATTTCAGTAATATTAGACGCCGGTGATGAAAACAGTACTTTTATTGAAACAAAAAAGTTACTTCAGTACGGTTTTGATCCTTCCTCGTACTCTGCACTCCAAGCTTTTAAAGATGCTGTTACATCTTGGACAATATTGTTTCAGTTTAAAAATTTAATCATACAAACGATTATGATCTTTTTCATCATTACAATCTTAATGTTTTTATATATACGTCAAAAAAAAGCCGAGGATTTTAATTAAGAAATCTTCTTATATATAAAAACCGACTTGCGTTTACACTGCAAGTCGGTTTCTAAATCTACAATCCTCTTCCAATTAAATTCGCTGAAACGGGCTGAAGATTTAATTCTCTTGCCCGTATAGATAGCTGGCCAATGTGCTGAATTTCATGCACAATTACATGTCGTAACACTTCTCCGTATGTATATATTTTGTCTGTCCACGAAGCTTTTAATATCTTATATTCTAGGTCACCAGACCATATTTGCAAAAACTCTTCTAATTCTCGTCGATATGAATCAGATAGCGCTTTCACTTTTTGGATTAATTGATAATCTTTAAACTGCGGTTCTCGATCTTTTTTTCCTTGAAGAGCATTAATCCAGCTATACTCTACATCTACAATATGAAATAGTGTTTTTAAAATACTCCCTACACCGCCAACCCGTTTGCGAAGCAATTCTTCCTCAGTGAGTTGCTCACACAACTTAAACCAATCCTGTCTTACTTGCCAATTATACCGAAATAAAACCAGCACATTTATCACTCTCCATATCTATTATCCACTTCACAGCATCTATTACATAATGTGGCTCATCTTTTTGAATATAGTGACCGCTATTTTTTGCAATAATAAATTTATTATTGGTTGATAATTGTAATAATTCTTCTTGCAATTGTAACCATTTCAGTTGTGCATCTGCTGAATAAAAATCTTTTTTTCCAGCAGTTAACGCGACAAGTGGAATATCACTCATTGATTTACAATGTCGATCTGCTTCACCTAGACTAAACATAAACTCTTCATATGAACTTTCATATACAAATTGCTTATAGTAAGCTTCTTGAAATTCTGGAGGCATTATTGGTAAAAAATCTTCTTTATAATTTTCTGGTGTTGAATCAACCAAAACGATTCCCAACATACCATCAGGATAAAAAGTCGTAAATAAACGTGCATTAATACCACCAAATGAATGACCTACAAATATATATGGTGGGCTTAAATGAAGTTGCTTTAAACAATCTCTTAAATCTTTTACCATTTCAGAACTAATGCGTAGCTTAGAGCTATTCTCACTTTTTCCTAATCCAGCTCGATCATATGTGAGTACCGTTCCATATTCCGTCAGCCCTTCAGCAATATGATCCCATGCCTTTGAATAATCACCATAACCTGCTTCCAATATTATAACTGGTCGCTTCTTCTTTCCTTGGAATATTTTCGTATATATTTTAAAGTTATCAACTGGTACATATTCCTCAATACATTTAACCATTGACAATCACTTCTCTTCGATTAAGTTCCTCTACAACATGATTAATTATTTCACTTACAGATAAAGATCCATCCCATACGATATCTGAATTCGGCTTAACAGTATGAATTGCCTCTAAATAAGCTTTTCTCGCATGTGTCATGTAATGCTTCAAATCATTATGTATTTCATCCATTGTACCTTCTTTAAAATCTCGCAAAATTCTTCTAGCCATCGCGATATCTAAAGGAGTGTCGATAAATATAGTTACATCCATGCATTCTCGCATTTCACTATTTAAGTATGCAAAGGGATAATCTACAATAATATAGTCTAAATTACTAGCTTGTATAAAATGCTGAATATCATTAATTAATGGTGTAAGTACCCATTCATCATAATTAGCTCCATCATCAATCCATTTACAAATATCAACCGGACTGTTATCAAATTTATATCTATCAAAATATAGAGCCTTTGAGTTTTTCAACTCATGAGCTAAACTTTCTGTAATGGTAGTTTTACCGCCCCCTGAAACAGCTGCAATTGAAATTATTTTAGTTTTTTTATTCACGATTCCCACCAAATCCCTTTTGTTAACATAATATAATTATAAAATACTATTGTTGTTTATTGTTCCATTCATATTCTAACATGCTCATTTCCCATAAGTTCCAATACTTAGCTCCTACTTTTCTTGACTCTCTTAATAATCCTTCTTTTACAAATCCTATTTTTTCGTAACATGAAATGGCTGACGTATTAAAATCATAAACACCAAGAGTAACTCTATGCAGTTTCAATTCTTCAAAAGCAACCTGAAGTACTGCTTTCATCATATATTT
Organism: Bacillus sp. FSL R12-0074; assembly: GCF_038005725.1. Taxonomy (NCBI): domain Bacteria; kingdom Bacillati; phylum Bacillota; class Bacilli; order Caryophanales; family Bacillaceae; genus Bacillus; species Bacillus sp. FSL R12-0074. Next base: position 2,526,034 of record NZ_JBBOTR010000001.1, on the reverse strand, counting down.
CCCTATTGAATGTCCTCTCATTTCCGTATCACCAACTAGCACTTTTCCAATTCTTGCAGATTTATTTATATTATCTATTTGTCCAAGCGAAATATGACCAATAACTGCTTCAGTCTCTTCATCTATTACTTTGAAAGCGAGTGTATTTGCACTTTCTATATATTTCTCTAATTGCTGTTCATTTAAAGGATATGTAAATGCATTTCCTGACCATTGTATTAAAAACCCTTCGGAATCGACCCAATTAATTAATTGTTTGAAATCAGTTCTTGTAAATTGTTTCAGCTTGATCACTCTCATTCTCCTTTCACACAACCTTTTATACACCTTCAAATTTATTTCTATATGAAAAATATATTCCCTTTTAAACAAAATAAAAAGCCATTCGTAAGAATGGCTTAGCATCAATAAAGCATAATTAATCTTTATTTGCTACGTCAACACCGTTAAAATCAAACTCATCAGTAACAGTTGTAGCAGGTGGTAAAATTGCTTCAATTTTACAAAGAGATATAATTGCTGCAACTGAACCAGGAATAGCAGCTAGCTTAACAACATCGCAAGTTACCGAAGAAACAGTACCTATATAAGTACGTTCTTCAGTGTTAATTCGCACTGTTTTATTAATTAATTTTTTAAGCTCATCTCTAATTCCTTGTACACAAGAGCTGTCACATTTTTCATTCTTTTCCTTTTTACACTCTTCAAAAATGTCCCAACAATCATCATGCTTACACGTACATTTCTTTCTACAATTATTAAATCGAGAACCCAAAACCTCACCCCCTAATCCTTTCTACTAGTAAAGTATGTCCAATAGCTTAAAAGTGTACGAGACAAAAGCATAGAAATAAAAAAACAAACACTTGTACTAAACCTTCTTATTTATACTTTTAATAAGCCGGCTCCTTGAATAGGGACCACCTTTTCCTATTACTTCACATATACATAGGCTTTGTTCGCAGTGATATGGTGTATTTTTCCTTTACCATTGTGAAATATACATTCAAAAAAGCGTACTCCAAAATAAGATATTATTTAAAATCTTAACGTTTCCTTCAACAAGTGTTTGTTGATTAATATCATAACCAGTAGTTCTCTCAACTATCTCCTGAAAATTAGCATAGTTTGTATGAATTCTATATCTAGTAGAAAGCACTCTATCATATAAAGGTAAAATAATAGGTTAATAAACAAGCCATTCTTTTACTAAAACATAGAATAGTATGAATCCTATTGAAGGGAGGTATAAAAGAATGTCCTGGAAAAATGATTGCTGGAGTTCTAAGAAAAAGCATTGTTGTGATGACTGGTGGAAATCTAAAGAAAAGAATCATTGTGATGATGATTGGAGTTCTAAGGAAAAGCATTGTAATGATGATTGGTGGAAATCTAAAGAAAAGAATCATTGTGATGATGATTGGAGTTCTAAACGAAATAAGTGTCGTTGTAAATGTTTCTTTATTTGTTGTCATTGTAAAAGAAAAAATTGGTAATTTTTTCAATATCGACTTAAAAGAGAGAACATGTCTTTTGTGACCGATAAATACTAGAATGTAATATACAAAAAGCTGACTAAGTATAGTCAGCTTTTTGTCAATGAACACGTAGAGATTTATTTTAATATAGTTCTTATTAGAAAAGGATTATTTTATATAGATTACTATAAGCATCCATAAAGCCAAGGCGCCAATGATAGCGAGCGCTATACGTGTAGATAGTACCCTTAATTCAAAGTCTGTTTTCTTGGAGGGTTCAGGATATGCAATTATGTAGATTCCCTTTAATAATGCAAGCCATGCAATAACCGTTAGGAACCCCTGCCAATTGAATACCCATACATTATGTAGGATTACACTACCTAACCCTAGGAAAATCGATAGAAAACCATACATAATACCAAATCCTCTGTCTTCAACCACTAATTTTTTCAATTCACGTAGTACCGATGGACGTACGAAAAGTATTCCCGATACGATAACCGTTATCCATCCCCAAAACAATCCTAAAAAAGTACTAGTTTCCATTATTAGTTCACTCCCCTCAATTATTTATATTTCAGATATTCCCCCCTTTAGAACAATTCCAACATCTTTATATATAGGCTAAATTCTGCTCTTTTTTAATACAAACATGGCATATTCTATGCCCATCCTTAATCACCTCATTTCTCTACAAAATGAAATTTTTATATCATTCTTCATCATCATCTATCCGAATCAACCGAAGTCGCTTTGTACTATTACCGCACACTTTTTCATAGCTTGGAGCTAACATGCACCAAAGCCAATATAATGATTTATTCGCCTTTTCACTAACCTCTAAAATTGTCCCCTCTGTAATAAAATGATCACCTTAATACAATGTATACTCGCTTGTCCCATGGAATCATCATTATTCCCCTCCCTATTAAAATAGCGTTTTTGTTTCAAATAATGCTCTCATTAATTTGGACGCATTTACCAGTATATTTACCAAAAAATTCATGATATCGTTAACTAGTCGAGTACGTCATTACTTGACGATTACCCTTAGGAGCCCTGCAGACAATCGGGGTTCCTTTTATTTAAATAAGGATTTTGTTTAAACTTTACAAAACTCACCTATATTAAACTATCTTCTAAAATTCCTATTGAACATTTATAATACTTTTAAACAGTTTAAATTCTACAATCAGTAATGGAGGCATTTTAATGGGAAACATCCCAAAAATATCATCACAACAATCAAATCCTAAGATACCCTCACAGCAAGTGAACCCTAACACCCAACAAGGTAATAATAAAAAAACAAGACGCCGTATTATAACTACTTTGGCTTTTATATTATCTGTAATTTTTGTCCTTCAATATTCTCTTAATAACCAACAAGAAATGATTAAAGAAAAACAAATCACGCTTAATACAGAGCAACAAAAATTATCTTCTTTAAAGAAGGATGGTCATTCCCTTAAAAATGATGTTAAGGCTTTAACAGGTAGTGAAGAAGAAATTTTAAAATTCGCAAGGAAACTGTATGGATTTTCCAAACCGAATGAAACTATATTTCAAATAACTGAATAAAATTACACTGCATTACCCAAAAAGGCGATTTGACGATAATCGCCTTTTTATATTTAATTTCTAAAATAAACATACTAATTTCTTTTTCTATCAAATAACTATTTTGTTTAATTTATTAAAATACAACCGCTTGTCCATTTCACATTGCTCTATCATTACATTTACTATTAGTAATACGATTTTTAGAGGTGATAAATAATGGACGAGTTTTTATATTTTGCTGCACTTAATCCGGGTTCTATTGGACCTACCCTTCCACCTGTTCAACCCTTTCAATTCCCTACTGGTCCCACCGGTTCTACAGGAGCTACTGGCTCAACCGGATCAACTGGTTCTACCGGACCAACTGGCTCAACCGGATCAACTGGTTCTACCGGACCAACTGGACCAACCGGATCAACCGGATCAACCGGATCAACTGGTTCTACCGGACCAACCGGATCGACCGGTTCTACCGGACCAACTGGACCAACTGGATTTAATCTTCCTGCTGGGCCTGCCTCTATTACCTTGACTTCTAACGAAACCACAGCATGTGTATCCACTCAAGGAAATAATACTTTATTTTTTTCGGGTCAAGTATTAGTAAACGGTAGTCCTACTCCAGGAGTAGTGGTCAGTTTTTCATTCAGTAACCCTTCTCTTGCTTTCATGGTTCCTCTTGCGGTCATTACCAATGCTTCAGGTAACTTTACCGCTGTATTTCTAGCCGCTAATGGGCCTGGAACAGTAACCGTTACTGCTTCACTTCTTGATTCTCCTGGAACAATGGCTAGCGTCACTATTACCATTGTGAATTGTCCATAATGGTTTTATTTTTAAGGACTAAGCAATATCTAATAAGATGAGCACTGATTTACAGTGCTCTTTTTTATCATTGGGATGTTCCTTTCAAATAAAATTTCGTAACACCCTACTAAAATAACGCTTTTATTAAGAACTAATGATCTTTATATTTCTTAAGCTTGTCATCACAAGTAATTTTTATAATTAGTTAAATTCTCAATATAGTTTATGTATATAATTCCATTCAAAGATACATAATACCCACGTAACTATTTAAAAGCACTTCGTTTTTATATCTAAGTTCAAAAAGGAGCTACATAACATGGATAAAAAAGATTTATTAAGTCAACAACTTGATCATGTGTCATCAGATGCGCTGAATACTCCTAGTAAGGCCCAAGAGCAAATGCAAGAAACATCTCAGGAGGCACATGATTCAAACAAAAAGGACAGTACTCAAGCTTTACATGGCGAAGATTTACCAATTTCAGATGTATATAGAACAACGAACAAACAGTAAATTTAAAAGGGAAAAATCTTAAGAACCAGTGAACTTAATTCTTTTCCCTTTTCCTATTTAAATAACACTTTTATATGAAACCCGTACACATTTTTGACACATCCACTATCACAATCTCCTGAAAATTCGTGATAATATTAATTTGTCGGATACGCCAAATTTCGACATTGAACGACAATGATATCTCCCTTATTGAATCCCTGTCCCCCAGGGATTTCTCCTTTTATTCATTACTTTTTTCTTCACTAAATTTTCATTCTTAACAAAATTCAATCACTCCATTGAATAGACAGCCATAGTATCCTATTTTGATAAAAACTAAAAACAAACAGATATACTTAACACTAATAGTATATTTTTTAACTTCAAATTTACTTTTTCTCTCTTATCTTTTTGTAAACATTAAAAATGAGCTCTATGTAAATAGAGCTCATTCGTAATTTTATAGTTTGCTAGACTGTAACCCCTGAATAAACGGAACTACTTCAGGATTTACAAGTGACGATAAATCTCCTAACTCTTTTCCTAAGTAAGCTGCTTTAATAACACGTCGCATTACTTTAGAATTTCGTGTTTTTGGTAAATCTTCTACAACGTGGATGTCTTTTGGACATAAAGCTTTACCAATATGAGAGTTTACTAAACTCATTAATTCTTTCTTTAATTCTCCTGAGAATGTTACACCATCTCGTAATACAACAAAACAATGACAAACTTCTCCTTTTACATCATCCGGTACACCAACTGCCGCTGCTTCTATTACCTCATTATGTTTCACAAGAATAGATTCATATTCAGCAGGCCCAATACGTTTCCCTGCAATATTTAGCGTATCGTCTGAACGTCCTGTGATGATGTATTGCTCACCGTCATAAATAACCCAGTCCCCATGGACCCATTTATTTTCAAAGCGTGACCAATATGTGTTTACATAACGTTCATCATCTTCCCAGAAACTTTTCGTCATACCTACCCAAGGTTTTTCTAAACATAATTCTCCGACTTCATCTCGAATTGGTTTACCTTGATCATCAAGTACAACCGCTGCCATTCCTGGTAAAGATGCGTTAAAACTAATCGGTGCGATCGGCTTAATTAGGACATTCCCGAAAATCCCACCTGAAATTTCAGTTCCACCTGAATAGTTACAAATTGGTACTTTACCTTTACCAACTGTATTAAATAACCACATCCATGGGTCTGGATTCCAAGGTTCTCCTGTTGATGCGAATACTTCTAAACTCTTTAACGAGTGTTTATTTACATATTCATCACCTTTTGCCATTAATGCACGGATTAACGTTGGTGAAATACCGAGATGAGTAATTTCATATTTATCGACTGTCTCCCATAAGCGGTCTGCTTCTGGAAAGTCTGGGACACCTTCATACATAACCATTGTTGCGCCATTAATTAAAGAGCCGAATAGTAAAAATGGTCCCATCATCCAGCCCATATCAGTTACCCATAACACTCGGTCGCCTTGTTTTATATTCATTCCAAATCCTGCATCAAATGCAGATTTTAGCGGAAAACCAGCATGTGTGTGTACTGTCCCCTTCGGCTTACCAGTCGTTCCAGATGTATATATAAGCATTAATGGATCATCACTGTTCATTTCTTCAGCATGTATAAATGGTTTTTCTTTTTCTAACGTACTCCATGAAAAATCATAATTATGCGGTGTAAAATCATTTCCTGCATGACGAACAATTACCACCTTTTCAACAGTTGGACAATGTTCACAAGCTTTATCTACTTCATCTTTTAATGAAACAATTTTCCCACGGCGTGAAAAGCCATCTGCGGTAATAACCATTTTTGAACCAGCTGCTTGTACACGTGTCATTACTGCATCAGCAGCAAAACCTGAGAATATTGGTGAAATAATCGCTCCAATTTTCATTACCGCTAACATAGCAACAACTGTTTCAGGAATCATTGGCATGTAAATTGTTACACGATCACCTTTTTCAATACCAGCATGTTTCAAACCGTTGGCAACACGGCTTACCCAGCTGTCAAGCTCTTCATATGTAAATGATTTCGAAGTTCCGTTTTCCCCTTCATACATAAGTGCTGCTTGTGTTTTCGTTTTATCGTCTGCAAGCCAGCGAGATAAAGCAGATTCTACAACGTTACAAGTTCCCTCAGTATACCACTGTGCAAACGGTGTACCATTTTCTAAATCTAACACTTCTGTATATGGTTTCATCCACTGATAGCCAACTGCTCCCTCAGCTTCTCCCCAAAACCAAGCTGTTTCTTCAATTGACTTATTATAAAAAGCTTCGTAATCTTCATAGCCTAATGATTTCATCCAACCAAATAAACGCGTTTTTTCTTTATATTCTTCTGTTGGAAACCAAACTGCTTGTTTCATGTTTTCCCCTCCTTGACTTTTTGAGCAAGAAAGCCCTAAATAGGGCTTTTAAACTGGATATACAGGATGTTTACGATCTGTGAATACTTGATATTTACTCATATACATTTCGAATCGTCCTTTTAACTCTTCACGTAAATTATTTGGATGAACAATACCATCAATCACCATCTCAGATGCTAAACGGTAAATATCAATATCTTTCTTATACTCTTCTCGTTTTTCAGCAATAAAGCTTGCACGCTCTTCTTCTGGTAAAGCTGCAATCTTATTTGCATATACAGCATTAACCGCTGCTTCTGGACCCATTACCGCAATAGAAGCTGTTGGTAATGCTAAGCAGCAATCTGGTTCAAACGCTGGACCTGCCATTGCATATAAGCCAGCTCCATATGCTTTTCGAACGACGATAGAAATTTTCGGTACAGTTGCTTCACTCATTGCAGAGATCATTTTTGCACCGTGACGAATAATTCCGGCACGTTCTACTTTTGTACCAATCATAAATCCAGGTACATCTGCAAGGAATAATAATGGAATATGGTATGCATCGCATAAATTTATAAACTTCGCTGCTTTATCAGCTGAATCGTGGAATAATACGCCGCCCTTCATACGCGGCTGATTTGCAATAATGCCAATTGGCTTACCATCAATACGCGCTAAACCTGTAATTAGTTCTTGAGCAAATAATTTTTTCACTTCAAAGAAAGAACCTTCATCAATAATTCTGTTAATGAGATCTTTCATATTGAAAGGAGCATTTTGATTTTCTGGAATGATTTCTTCTAACGTTTTATCGAACTGTTTCGGTTCTTGAGGTGTAATCAAAGGAGTCTTTTCTAAATAGTTACTTGGAAAATAAGAAATATATTGTCTCGCTTGCGTAATTGCATCTTCTTCTGTTTTACATAAAACATCTCCGCATCCTGATACTGAGCAATGCATACGTGCTCCGCCCATTTCTTCCAAAGTTACCTTCTCACCGATAACCATTTCAGCCATACGCGGAGACCCTAAATACATAGAAGCATTTCCTTCAACCATCATAACAACGTCACAAAATGCTGGAATATACGCACCACCAGCTGCTGAAGGTCCAAATAATAAACAAATTTGTGGCACTTTTCCAGATAATTTCACTTGGTTATAAAAAATTCTTCCCGCACCGCGGCGTCCAGGGAACATTTCAACTTGATCTGTAATACGTGCCCCAGCGGAGTCAACTAAATAAAATAACGGCACACGTAATTTCTCAGCCGTTTCTTGAATACGTAAAATCTTTTCAACTGTACGTGCTCCCCATGATCCAGCCTTAACAGTTGAATCATTTGCCATTACGCAAGCAGTACGACCATGTATTTTACCAGTTGCAGTTACAACGCCGTCAGCTGGTAACCCGGTTTGTTCACAATTTGCAAATAATGCATCTTCCACATATTCACCATTATCGAATAAAAGAGCTAAACGATCTCGAACAAAAAGTTTTCCTTTTGCTTTGTTTTGTTCATGATATTTCGTTGCCCCGCCTTGCTTAATTGTTTCAACTCGTTCTTCAAATGAATTAGATTGTTGTTTTTGATCTAACATATTTACTCCCCCTTATACATTGGTTTGCGTTTTTCCTTGAATGCCTGTAATCCTTCTAATCTATCTTTCGTATGGATTACGCCCTCATACGCCTGTTTTTCCATTTGTAATCCGGTATGTAAATCTACTTGAATACCATTTGAAATTGCTTCTTTTGCTAATCGAACAGCAATTGGACCATTTTTAGCAATTCGATCTGCAATTTCAATTGCTTTCTCTTCTAGTAAATCAGCTGGTACTACGAATTCTACTAAACCATATTCTTTCGCTTCTTGCGCCGAAATACGTCTTCCTGTATAAATTAATTCTTTCGCTCTACCGACTCCAATTAATCTCGGTAAACGCTGAGTACCACCTGCTCCAGGTATAATTGCAAGAGAAGTTTCAGTAAGACCTAGAATTGCAGTGTCAGAAGCAATTCTAAAATCACAAGCTAAGCTTAATTCAGTACCTCCACCAAGTGCGATTCCATTAATAGCAGCAATAACTGGTTGTGGTAATTGTTCCACCATCTCCATAGTAGAACGAATCATACCCACAGCATGGCGAACTTGTTCTTCACTCATGTTGGCACGCTCTTTTAGATCAGCACCAGCGCAAAATGCTTTTTCGCCATCCCCTGTTAAAATAACAACGCGCGTATTTGATTCTTCATTTATTTGAGTTAATATAGTTTGTAATTCTTCTAATAATGCCAAAGATAATGAGTTTGCTTGTCTTTCACGATTTAACGAAATCTTTACAACGTGCGGTGTAACATAGTCAACTGAAATGTTTTGTAATTGTAGCATCTTCTCACCTACTTATCGTTTTATGTTGAAGCGCTCTATACACATGACTCGGTAATTGGATATTTAACTTACTTTGAATAAACTGACTAGCTCTCAATAACTTTTCTTCATCAATATTAGTTTGGACTCCCAGCTTATGGAGCATATGCACTAAGTCATCAGTAGCAACATTACCCGATGCTCCTGGTGCATAAGGACATCCTCCGAGTCCACCACAAGAACTATCAAACGTTGTAATACCATATTCTAAAGACTTAACTACATTCGCCAGAGCCATTCCATACGTATTATGAAAATGCATTGCAAACTGCGAAGCATCATACTTCTTTAATAGATGTTCTAATACTTGTTCTACTTGTAATGGATTCGCTACACCAATCGTGTCACCGAGAGAAACTTCATAAATGCCGTATGAAAATAGTTGATTACATATTTCGTCAACTGCTGTGGCACTTATATCGCCTTCATAAGGACATCCAAATACAGTAGAAACATAGCCCCTTACCTTTTTCCCTTCGAACATTGCCTGTTTTGTTATATCTTCAATTACAGCTAATGCTTCTTTAATAGATTTATTAATATTACTTTTATTGTGAGATTCACTTGCTGATAAAAAAACATTCACCTCATCTACATTTTGCAAAAAAGCTCGTTCCAAACCATTTTGATTTGGAACAAGCGCTGCATATGTAACATCTGGATCCCTTTTTAGCTCAGAAAATACATCACTTGCATCTGCTAATGCAGGAACCCATTTAGGGTGAACGAATGAGGAAACTTCAACGTACGACAATCCCGCTTCTGTAAGTAGTTGAATCCATTTTACTTTATCTTTTGTGCCAACAATCTTTTTTTCATTCTGTAAGCCATCACGTGGCCCGACTTCTTTAATGACAGCAAAATTAGGTAGTTTCAATTCGCTTCCCCCTATATCTCCCTATATCTCCCTATTCAATTTCTAGTAATACATCTCCTTCATTTACAAAATCGCCTTCTTGTACGTTAATTTTCATAACAGTTCCGGCTTCTTCTGAAACGATTGGAATTTCCATTTTCATAGATTCCAAAATGACGACATCCTGCTCTTCCTCTACTGTATCTCCTACTCCTACAACAATTTTCCAAACATTTCCTGCCATCGATGCATATACTTTCGTCATCATTTTTTCCCCCTTAATATTCATAACTCTTATTTTTTAACAAGTTGTTTTGTTACAAAACCTGTTGTATAAATACCACTTTTGAACACATCGTCTCCGAGTACTTGCAGTAACATTGGTGTGTTTGTTTTAATACCTTCTACTTTTAACTCTTCTAGAGCAATTTTTAATTTTGAAATCGCTTCTTCACGAGTTTCACCATGTGCGATTACTTTCGCAATCATTGGATCATAGAAAGGTGTAATCGTTACTTGATTCTCCAAAAAGTGATCAATACGTATATTTGTCGGTAACGTTAAATCTGTAATTTTCCCAGGTGATGGGAAGAATGTTTTCGGATCTTCTGCATAAATACGAGCCTCAATGGCATGACCACTACGTTTTACATCATCCTGTGTAAATGATAGCTTCTCACCATATGCGATAAGTAATTGTTGTTCAACTAAGTCTAACCCAGTAATTTCTTCTGTAACTGGATGTTCTACTTGTAATCTCGTATTCATTTCTAAGAAATAAAAGTTCTTTTGATCATCTACAAGAAACTCAACTGTACCTGCATTTGTATAACCAAGTGCTTTAGCAGCTTGTACAGCAACTTCTCCCATAGCCTTTCGTGTACCCTCATCTAAAAATGGTGAAGGTGCTTCTTCAATTACTTTTTGATTTCGGCGCTGCACTGAACATTCGCGTTCCCATAAATACACTGTATTACCATGTGTATCTGCTAAAAGCTGAATTTCAATATGATGTGCATCTGCTATATAGCGCTCTAAATACATTTCTCCGTTACCAAAGAAATTTTGCGCTCTTGTTTTATTACTTTCAAATGCTTTGGTGAGCGTTTGCTCAGTTTCCATCAACTGCATTCCAATGCCTCCGCCGCCCGCGGATGCCTTAAGCATTAATGGATAACCAATTTGTTTCGCAATTTCAATTGCTTCTTCAGCAGTTTCAATATTTGTAGTAATGCCTGGAACTACTGGCACATCTGCTTCTTGCATCGCTATACGTGACTCAATTTTACTTCCCATCTTAGTAATGATTTCTTCTGAAGGACCGATAAATACGATTCCTTCTTCTTTACAGCGAATCGGAAAAGATGGATTCTCTGATAATAATCCGTACCCCGGATGGATTGCTTCAGCATTTGTCTTCTTAGCTATTTCAATAATTTTTTCAAGGTTTAAATAGCTTTCTTGGACACGTGGACCGCCTACTAAGTAAGCTTCATTTGCCAATTTTACATGAAGGGCATTTTCATCAGCCTCAGAATAAATAGCAACGGTACGAATGCCAAGTTTTTGACAAGTTTTCATAATGCGAACTGCGATTTCCCCGCGATTAGCAATTAATATTTTTTGAAACATAGTGACCCCTCCTTTTTATCTACATCCTAAATGTCTTGCAATTACGAGACGTTGAATTTCAGAAGTTCCTTCACCAATTTCTAAAAGTTTTGCATCACGAATATATCGTTCAACTTCATATTCACGCATATAGCCATATCCACCATGAATTTGTACTGCATGATTTGCTATACGACTTGCAGCTTCAGATGCAAACAACTTTGCCATAGCCGCTTCTTTACCGAAAGGTTTATCGTTATCTTTTAACCAAGCTGCTTTATGTACTAAATTACGCGCTAATTCTACTTCAGTCGCCATATCAGCCAATTTAAATTGAATCGCTTGGAAATTAGAAATCGGTTTTCCAAATTGTTGACGTTCTTTCGCATATTGCAATGCACGCTCAAATGCAGATTGTGCAATACCTACTGCTAATGCTGCAATTGAAATACGTCCTCCATCAAGCGTATATAAGAATTGTTTAAATCCTTTATTTACATCACCAAGAATATTTTCTTTCGGTACACGTACACCATCAAGTACGATTTCACAAGTATTAGAAGCACGAACACCCATCTTATCGTAAGGGCTTGAAATCGTTAATCCTTCACTAGTAGTCGGTACGATAAATGCAGAAATACGTTTTTTACCATTGTCTTCAAAACCGTTGATAGCGGTTACAATAATTGTATTTGCATACTCTGCGTTTGTAATCCAGCACTTTTCACCACTAATAACATATTCATCGCCATCTAAAATTGCTTTCGTTTGTGTGCCCCCTGCATCAGATCCAGCATTTGGCTCCGTTAATCCGAAAGCACCTAACGTTTTACCTGACGCCATTGGAACTAAAAATTTCTGTTTTTGTTCTTCTGTACCGAAATAATAAATTGGAGAAGCACCTAATGAAATTGTTGCAGCATAGCTTAAACCTGTTCCACCACAAGCACGACCAATCTCTTCAACAGCTAACGCGTACGATAACGTATCGCCACCTGAACCTCCATACTCTTCCGGGAATGGGATACCTAATAATCCTAGTTCGCCCATTTTTTGAAATGTTTCATATGGAAATTCCGCAGTTTTGTCATAATATACAGCTTTCGGTGCGATTTCCTTTTCAGCAAAATCACGTACCATTTCTTTAATCATTTGTTTTTCGCGAGTTAGAGTAAATTCCATTCCGCTACACACCCCTTATCGAATATTGAGTTTCGACAGCGTGCGAGTTTCTACTACAAACATTACTTCTTAAAAGACACGAATATTAGTTAGACAATTGCTATAATTCTGTCATAACTTAATTTTAAAACAGATTCTGTACCAATGCACAAAAAAATTCCTACATTGTTCTACAACAACATAGGAGGTTTTGTGTCGAATTATGTAATTTATTGTTTAATAATCTCTACCTTTTCCCGAATCAGAAATTTCTACTAACCCTTCAGGGTATGGTTCGAAATATGTTTGTCTTAATAAATACTTTTCATCAAATCGAATGGCCCATGTTTTTAAAATTACAAGTACACTACTAAGTGGGATTTTCTTTTCAGAATACTTCTGTAACAGCTCTAAAAAATGATCTTTTTCTTGTTTTTTTAGCTTTGTTTTAAAATATCCAAAAATGTGCTCACATACATTTACATTCGATGTATAGCGAGGCGCGCGAATAAATAATTCATATAAAGTCTTCTCATAGTTATCAAATACGACTTCAATTGTTTCATTTTTTTGATTTGCAATAATACGCCCTAATTCTTTTTGTTTTACCTGATTATATGCCATAAATAAATACTTATAATCTGATTGAAACGCTACGAGTTCTTTTATGTTTTTAGTATGTTTAATCATTTTGTAATGCGCGATTGTAAACAATCTTGTAAAGAAATGCTCTCTAATAATAAAATTCGACAATCTACCTTCTTCTTCAATTGGAAGATGCGAAAATTTTTTTATTACTGCTCCGCCAAATAATCCAGTTCCTTTTCCTTTTACTGGCCCTTTTTCAAAACCAGAATAGATTTTCACATCACGAGTTCCGCAACTTGGCGAACGATTCTTCAAAATAAAACCGTCAACTTCAGGTAATGTTTGTAAAAATGCATTTGAAAATTCATTCATTTTTTCAGTTACATCTTCTCGTATTGACGGTTGTACAAGCCTATTCGCACCATTTTTTTCTACAATACGTATCGTTTCACGAGGAGTCCCTAAACCAATTTCTACTTCAGGACATACAGGTATAAATGTAACAAATGGCTGCAAGTTTCGAATTGTTAAATCTGGAACCATCTCTCCATTATAACGACAGGCATCAAATTCTAAACATTTACTTACAACAATTATCGGTTTAGCAAATTGTCGCATCACATTACCTCCGTGGCGTTAGTCCATACAATATAAATTGAATCGTATTTTCAATTTCCACTTCATCGTCCCATTTCTCTTCCGGCAATAATAAAAACCTCGTTAAGAGCAACCCTAATACAGCTGATAAAGTAAGACGTAATACGGAAGATGGCGGAAGTTCAATAATTTCCCCTTCTTCTTGAAACTTTGCAATCAGCTTTTTAAAATGTACAAGCAGTTCTGTTTCTATTAATTGTTGTATTTCACTTTTTAGTTCCGGCTGAAATGGTACTTCTTGAATTAATATTTTTATCATTGGAAAGTGCTTTTTAGCAAATTCAAATCTATTTTGAATTATTACTCTTAAAAGCACTTCATACGATTCATACTCTGTTTTAAATATTTCTTTTGCAAAGGCTTGTACGAAAAATGGTGCAGCAAACTTTGTTAAGGTCGGCATCACGACTGCAAACAATAAATCTTTTTTCGTTTTATAGTAGCGGAAGATTGTTCCTTCCGCTACACCAGCTCGCTTTGCAATTTCACTCGTTGAAGTTGAGGCGTACCCTTTTTCTCCAAACATATCAACAGCTGCCTCTAATATACGCATTTGACGTTCATTACGTTTATCAGTATTAGTTGCGGCAACTAATTCTTCCAGCCAATCCTTCTTCATTTATTGTGCTCCTTTTTATCATCATTATATTTTGCGATGTTTCTTTAATGCAAATACATTTCCTACTGCAAATAATAGTGAAAAAAGTAGTAATACAGTAAGATCTAATGCAATCTCTGTAAACCCTTGATTCCGAATCATTACTTGTCTCATAGCGTCAGCACCATATGTGAGTGGAAATAATTTACCTAACATTTGTAACCATGTATTCATGGATTCCATTGGAAACAACCCAGAAAAGAAGACTTGTGGCACGATAACAAGCGGTATAAATTGAATCATTTGAAATTCATTATTTGCGTATGCCGATAAAAATGTGCCTAATGTTAGTGCAGTTAAAGAAAGCATACATGTTATAAGTAGCGTTAGCCATATTGAGCCAGCTACATATAAATCTAAAATATAAACTGAAAAACTTACAATTATAATAGATTGTATAAATGCAAAGATTCCAAAACCAATAATATATCCTAAAACTATTTCCCATCTTCTCACTGGTGTGGACAATAATCTCTCTAATGTACCACTTAAACGTTCTCTTACAAAAGATACTCCGGACAATATAAATACAAAGAAAAATGTAAAGAAACCAATTAATACGGGACCAAGCCCATCGAACATCGTAATGTCTTTAGAGCCATGTAAATAATCCACTTCAGGCTTCATCATTGATACATTATTCTTCTCTGTACTCTTTTGCAATACTTGAAGTACCGCACGGTTTTTTGATGAATCACTGCCTTCTAATAGAAGATTCATTTTTCCATTTTCTAAATGAATTACTGCATCTACCTTTTGCTTTTCTAATTCCGAAATTGCTTTGTCTTTACTATATTCATAAATTGATGCTTCTTGATTTTTCATTGCTTTTACTATAGGAGCAGGTACATCGACTACAGCAATATGCGGTATATAGTCTTTTTGTGTAAATATTAGCGATAATAACCAAAGTAATAACATTGGTGCCCCAAACATCATTGCTAAAGAACGCTTATCTCGAAAAAATTGACGAATGATACGGATGACTACACCATTAACTCTCATGATTCAATCACTCCTTCTAACATAAAGACATCTTCAATTCGTCCAGAAGATGTTTGTTTTTTCAATTCCTCCGGTGTGCCAATCGCAACTAAATTCCCTTCTCTAATTAGCCCTAGACGTTCGCAAAACTCAGCTTCATCCATAATGTGCGTTGTTACAATAATAGTTGTTCCTTTCTTTTTAAGGTCATAAAACTTCTCCCAAATCGATTTTCGAAGTAGAGGATCTATCCCAACTGTTGGCTCATCTAAAATTAATATTTCTGGTTCATGAAGGAGTGCTATCGCCAATGATAAACGTTTTTTCATTCCACCTGAAAAATGCTGTACTTGCTTTTTCATATGCTCTGATAATTGCACAAGTTCAAAAACTTCTACGATTCTCTCTTTCTTACGCTTACCTTTTAACCCATACATCGTTGCAATAAAATCTGCATTTTCATATGCCGATAGTTCTTCGTATAATGCATCAGCCTGAGCCATATAACCAATTCTTTTCATTTCATTTAGATTAGGCATGTTTGTATTAAAAACAATTACATCCCCTGTAGTTGACTCATTAATACCTGCAATCATTTTAATGAGTGTTGTTTTCCCTGATCCGGAAGGTCCAACCAAGCCAAAAATTTCTGCTTTTTCTACTTGCAGCGAAAGGTTATGCAAAACTTCTTTTTTCCCAAAACTTTTTGATACATCTCGTAAAATAATTGAAGGTTGCTGCACTAAAAATCCCCCTTTTCTTTAAAATGAGTGAGTACTCACTTTTATTTTACTCTCGAATTATTATATGTCAAACTTTTCAAACATATATTTTTTCTGTTATTTACTAAATCAATGAAACAGAGTCGACATTAGAATATTTTTTCTTAAAGTCGACTCTGTTTCATTGTAAATTATTCGATTTTTGTTATGTTTTTAAATTTAAATACCTTCTAATTCTAGCAACATCTAATGAATATTCGATAACTATTTGCTGTATTGGTAATATAACCGTTTCCGGATATAAATGTGCATATTGTAACGTTTCTGCATACTTTTCCAACCGTTTTTCTAAATACTTTACAATTTGCTCAGGATGACTTACTAATAAAGACGTACTATAATAATGAATTTGCTCCTCAATCGCCGTATATTCTTCAATTTCAAATTCTTTATGCATTTGTACACCCCTTTATATTTTTAATATTGCTTAATAATAACTATTTTAACTCGACTAATTTTTAAGTTTTTTGATTATTTACACTATAACAAACTCAATAGGTCAAATTTTGTTACTTTATGTAACGTTGAAAAATTTTAACAAAATTGTAATGGAAACTTGTACTCAAGAAAAACTACCTTTAAATTATTCTCCTGAACAAAAAAGCCGTACAGATTAATTTAACTGCACGACTACAATCTCAGGTCTATTAAAAACTCTTTGCGGAATGATACTATTGCCTAATCCTCTACTAACTATCATAGACGTATTTTGTTGTTCATATAAACCCGCTGTATATTTGGGCAGTATTCCTTGATTAGGAGCAACTAATCCCCCGATAAAAGGTAACCGAACTTGTCCCCCATGTGCATGACCCGATAACACTAAATCTACTTGCTCATCAACATATGCTTCTAAAAATTCAGGCCTATGAGATAGTAATATCTTAAAACCGTCTGAATTCATTCCATCTTTAGCTTTCCTAATCTCATTTTTAACAATATGTTCTTCATCACGATTTCCACTAGTAAATTCTGGATCATCAATACCTAGCAAGTTTATTTCTTGCCCCTCTTTTTGAATACTTACATGCTCATTTCTTAAAACTGTAAAATGGTATTTCTTCAATTCTTTCTCTAAACTGTTATATTTCCCTGACCACTGTTCATGATTTCCTGTCACAAAATATACTGGATACTCCGTCACAAGTTCTCGTATTACTTGCAAACTAATTTCTGCATTATATGATTTACTGTCAATTAAATCACCGGTAATAACAATGATATCAGGGTTCAAGTTTTTTACTTTTTTAATTAAAACATTTTGGTTTTCACCAAATTTTTTATTATGTAAATCTGAAAGTTGGAGGATTTTAAATCCTTTAAAAGAGGAAGGAATTTTGCTAGATGCTATATTAACTTCATTTACACTTATTAAATTGTTCTGCAAATATGAAAATATAATAATACCAACTATTGTACTAACAATCAAAATGACTCTATTAATATTTTTTTTCATAGTTTCTCCTTTTTATTTTCATAAAACATTTATATATGTTAACTGAATTATATTATACTTTTTTGATATTGTTTATGTTAATAAAATAATTCAGTACATGAAATTTTCATTCCGGATACGTAATGTATTTTCATTATATTCTTACTTTTACCCTTTGAATTATAAGAATACAAAAAAACGATTCTTTTCACACGAAAAAGAATCATTTTCTAATTTTATACTTTTAATAACATTATATAAAGAAATGAAAAAACTGAAAGATTATCACTTAAGAGCATTGATTACAACTTCAGCTGCATCTGCAATTAATTTATTATCATAGGTAGCTTCTTTCTCATCTTTACTAGATAAGATTGCAATGATAATAGGTGCCCTGTTCGGTGGCCAAACGATAGCAATATCATTTCGTGTCCCATAACTTCCAGCTCCTGATTTATCTCCAACTACCCAGTCAGTTGGTACGCCTGCACGAATAAGTTTGTCTCCTGTAGCATTTCCTTTCATCCACTCTGTAAGAATTTTACGTTTATCAGCTGGAAGTGCATTTCCGACCGTAAAATCCTTAAGATTGGTAGCAATTGCTTTTGCTGTACTAGTGTCACGAATGTCTCCTGGAATAGCCTCGTTTAACTCTGTCTCAAAGCGATCAGCCATAGTAACCCGATCACCCATCTGTCTAAGTGCTTTTTCATATCCTTTAGGTCCGCCTATTTTATTAAATAAAATGTTCCCGGCGGTATTATCACTGGAACGAACAGCCGCCTCTGCAATTTCCCCAAGTTTCATGCCTGTATCTACATGTTTCTCTGTAATGGGTGAATATTCCACCAAGTCGTCTTTCGTATAAGTGATAACTTCATTTAATTTCTCAGTTGAGTTTTGCTGTAGCAATACTCCTGCCGCTAATGCCTTGTAGGTTGATGCAAAGGCAAATCTTTCGTTAGGTCGATAAGCAATTGTTCGATTTGTACCAGTATCAATAGCATACACACCTAATCGAGCATCAAATTTTTTCTCAAGTTGAGAGAATTCTTTATACGTCGCATGATTTTTATGTTTAACTGGTCCGGTCTTTTCTTTCGCTTCAACTTGCAATGCCCCTCCTGTAAAAGCTTCTAGGCTTGTAAGACTTAAACCTAATATACCAACACATAAACCTACTTTTAACATCCTCTTGTTTTCCAAAACCATCATTCCTTTCAAATTTTCAATACTGAAAACAAGTAGTAAATTCAATACACTGTATCCTATTTGAAAACCTGTTTTTATACGTACACATAATAGACCATCTAAGAAACAAGTTTGTTCCATAAAGTGAAACTTTAATCAGTGGGGGTTTTGTTCATCCCCCACTGATTATCAGCCCTCACCAATCGGGCTTTTACGGGCAGCCCGACTCCCGCCTAACTTCTTTGCTCCAGCTGAATTTTGAGGTGGGAGTTTTACTACCCGGCAAATAGCGGGATAAATTTAAAACCTTTTTAACTAGTAGCCAAGATATTAACAAAAGTAAGAGATAGCAACTATGATAGCCGCTATCTCTTATTTCAAATTTTCCTTTTTCTTTAACTTATAAAGGCTTTTATATAAACAGGGTCTCTTCCCCTGAGAAAAGTGCACAAATTTTACTAATTTTGATTCGAACTATCTGTACTAGCAGCTTCACCATGTATACGTTGCTTTTTTAAATCAAAGTATACATCTAAAATTTCCTTTCCAATTATAGAATTAATTCCATTTTTATCATCATGAAGCCATGGGACTACTACAGAAAATGCTACTTCTGGATTATCATATGGAGCATATCCAACTAATGTTAAGTTGTAACATTCCATACGTTCTCCTTTTGCATTTCTACCAATTGGATCATCTCCACCATATACAGTTTGAGCTGTCCCTGTCTTTCCTGCTGGTTTATATGGCGCATTTTTGAAATACTTCACGCCAGTTCCATCACCTTCTTGGAATACCCATCTAAAACCTTCTTTTATCCGATCAATATGTTCTTTCTTCATATCAACTCGATTTAATACGACAGGCTCTATAGAGCGTATAACTTTACCGACCTCTTCTTCTTTTATTGATTGCTCTCGTATTTCTTGTACAATTTGGGGTTGCATTCTATATCCACCATTTGCAATAGTTGAAATATATTGTGCCAATTGCAATGGTGTATACGTATCATACTGACCGATAGAAAAATCTAATAAAAACCCAGGTTGACTATCTACTTTTCTCGTTTGTCCAGTTATTTCATTCGGTAAATCAATACCTGTTGGGACACCTAAACCAAATTGTTTAAAATAATAACGCATTTTATCAAATGCTTCTTGTTTAATATCCAATGAACCATTTGGTACGTAATTAACTCCCGCAATTTTTAAAGCTGTCTGGAACATGTATACATTCGAAGATACTTGTAAAGCTCGTAAATCATTAATATTACCAAATCCGGATACATTCCATGATTTTTTGGCTTGTGTACCTTTAAATTTCATCGGTGCATCATAAAATTGATCTCCTGACTGTATTGCCCCTGTCTCATATCCAGTTAATAACGTTGCGCCTTTTACAGCTGACCCTAGCTCATACGAAGTTGTCATGTTACCTAATGCCAAATCCTCAATCTCTATTTTCCCTTCTTTTTCTACAATCTTTTTGCCTGCCATAGATAAAATCTGTCCGTTATTCGGATTTGTCATGACGACAAACGCTCGGTCCAACAGTGGCTCTGAACTCTTAAAAGCTCTCAAATTTTTCTCTATACTTTCTTCCACTTTCTTTTGTAATTCCATATCAATCGTTAATGTTAAACTATTACCACTTTTTCCTTTAGAGATTATTTCTGTGTTTATAATGTTTCCTGATTTATCAGTAATGTTTTTCACTTCTTCTTTTGTGCCGTGTAATACATCTTCATATCGTTGTTCAATATAACTTTTTCCTACACGGTCATTACGGTTATATCCACGTACCAAATAAGAATCTAAGTTTTCTTTCGGTAATCCTTCTTCACTACTTGTAATATTACCTAACACGGAACGAAATAAATTACCATTTACATAATTACGTTCCCAATCAACTGTTGTATCTACTCCTGGAAACTCCGCAAGTTTTTCACTTATCCGCGCATATTCTTGATCTGTCACATCTTTTTTTATAATTTGTGGTGTCAGTTGATAACCTGAACTCATTTTACTTTTAATAGCTAACACCTTTAAATCTTGTGCTGTTAATTCTGCCAATTCTACTTCTGTAACGCGACTTCGTCTTAAGTCTTGAATTTTTTTGTCTAGTTCTTTTCCCTCTATTCCCTTTTCTTTAAACTTTCCTATGTCTTTTTTAGTAATCTTTGATTCCGCACGTTTCGTATTCAATTGCATCCAAAAATCTTTTTTATCGATATCGGTTAATTTATTTATATCTTGCTCAGGCATTTCAAGTACCTTCGCCAAGTCTTTTGCTGTTTTTAAAATATCTTCACTCGTAATCCCCTTCACCCTTGTATACGTAATTGTGCGAAGAGATTTATTATTAACGACCGTTTTCCCTTCTCGATCTAGAATCTGTCCACGTGGAACTGGTATACTAGTTGTTTCATTTTGACTGTTTTCCACTTGGTTCTTATAAGCCTCTCCCTCAACGATTTGTACTTTTCCTAGCTGCATAATAATAGCTGAGAATAGTACAAATATGCAAAGGAACATTATATTCAATCGAATAGATATATATGTCTTCTGTTTCTTTACTTTTTGTTCTTTCATAAATCCTCCATATAATTCTTCAGGAAATCCTCACTAATACTTAGTAAATAAATATACTTAAAGCGTTCCCTATATATTAGAAACCACTATTCAGTTATAATAGTGTCTTATCTTTTTTGTTAAATCCTTGTAAGCATCCATTCCTTTTGGTTTAGCCGTGTAATTGATAAATCTCCCTTCCTGTTTTTTCTCTATTTTTTTGTCGCCTGCATTAGAAATGCTAAACTGTATAATGACTCATATTAAACTTACACATAGACTTACTATTAACATGTACTTTTTTCATACTGATTGTTCCTTTCTTCATGCTGTAATACTTAATAGACAACCTAAGTAATAAAGTTGTTCCACATTTACAAAAAAAATAATTAACTATAAGATGGAATAGGCTACATAAGGGAGGGTTATATGTTACATACGAAAAGATGGAGATTTTTTGCGGTTCTTTCTATTGTAAGTGTGATTTTACTACTTTTATTAAAAATCAACTTCATTTCAATTACTATCGCAACTTCTTCAGCTGAAAGAGGAAAAATTCTGGATCAAAATGGTGTAATACTAGCTACAAATAAGAAAGTTAAGTCTCTATATTGCACTTCTAATGATGAAAAACTATCGAATAAAGATACATCAAACACATTAGCTTTTTTCAATCAATTTTCAAACGAGTTTCAACATGACATTTCTACAGAGGACATAAAATCTCAATTACAACAATCCTGTAATAAGCAGACTATGAATGAAATATCCTTATACTCTGATATAAATAAAAATGAAATTTCATTCATAAACAAGAATAAACCTAAAAATGTAGTGATCAAAGACGAATTCATTCGATATTATCCAAAGAACGAAATTGCTTCACAAGTAATTGGGTATGTAGAAAATGACCTTAATTCTAAAAATGTACCTGTTGGTAAAAGTGGGATTGAGTTTCAATATGAAAATGATTTAAAAGGAAAACCCGGAAAAACTCTGATTTTTAAAATGAATAATAAAAAGTTCTTATGGAACATTCAAAAAGTACAAAAAGGAAAAGATGTCCGGCTAGCTTTAGACTCTAAATTGCAGCAAAAAACAGAGGAAGCACTAAGATCTCAAATTAAGAAAGTACCTGATGCTAATGCTGGTTATGCAGTAGTAACCGATGTAAAAACTGGCGCAATATTAACTATGGCCAATTCGGCAGTTTTTGATCCAAATATATTAAATACACATGTATCATCTAAAAAAGAAAACATTAAATCCCTTTCGCAAAATAAAGCAATTCAAAAATTAAAATATGGTGAATCTTATGTAAATATGGCCTCTACTATAAAGCCACTTACTATTTTAATCGGATTAAACGAAAAGCTTTTTCAACCTGAGGATACATATTTGGATAATGGTAGTTTTCAGTATGATAATCAAAATAACATCACCAATGCTCCTGGAACACCAACAGGTGAAATTACACCGAGTCAAGCTATCATTAATTCATCAAATACATTTATGACAGCAAAAGTAGCTCTCCCCTTATTCAACCGAAATAATGGGAATATAGAAAAAGTAGCAAATATATGGACAGATTATTTAAAGCAATTTGGCCTCCGCTCTAAAACTGGTATTGATTTACCCTTTGAAGAAGACGGAGAATATGAATTTCATCCATCTAATAAGTTTGAAAATGGAATCTCTGCTTTATTAAATGCATCTTGGGGAGGAAATGAAGTACACACCCCTCTTCAACTTGCTCAATATGCAGCAACTTTGGCAAGTAAAGGTGATAAATATAAACCTCAAATCGTAAGTGCTATTATTGGTCAAGACGATAAGGAAACAAAAAAGTTTAAACCACTCTTAGAAAGTTCAAATCGTTATCCTATGAAATTTTGGGGTGTCGTGCAAGGTGGGATGAGTCAAAATATAGAGGAGATTAAAAACTTGCCCTTTCATGTCGCGGGTAAAACAGGGATAACTGGCTCTCCGAACGAGCAAGAAAGAATGATAAATCATTCTCTTTTCATTGCATATGCTCCTACCGAAGATCCAAAAATTGCTATTTCTGTCGTTATTCCTGGTAGTAATTCGGAAAAAAATATTGCTGCTCTCGTTACATCAGAAATTTTAGAGTGCTGGAATTCACTTCAAAAAGAGGATAAAGATAAAGAGGAAGGTTCATTAAAGTGAACCTTCCTCTTTTACCATATAGAATCTATATTCGTTATTTCCCATATACCTTCATCATTCTTTTCAAATATGAAAGAATATTTAATATCAGTTAAAACATACTCTTTTTGTACATATCCAGTATAACCGTTAATTGTCGATATTTTTATATATCCATCATTCTGCGCTTTTTCTGGAATCAAAGCTTTTACCATTTCATTAGATACTTCATATAAAACTTGTGATTCTCGTTTTGGTTCAGCTAAAATTTTCGTTTTATTTCCAGTAACAGTTGCATATATAAAATGCGATTGCTTTGGTTGGTTACTTTCTGTCAATCCACTTGGTACTTTGTATTCTTTCTTTGTATCATTTGCAAATTCTCCCCCCATTGTAAGAGCGACTTGCAACTCATGAAAAATATCCTCATCAAACTTCAATTCATCCTTCTGATAAATTTTCCCTTTAAATAGAACTTCATCATTTAACGCTCTATACAGGTCATTTTCATTTTTTGAATTTGTACTTCGATATAACTCATTCATAAATTGTTTTAATGATGGATCTTGAGCAGACTCATCTTTTGTTTTAGGCTTAATTTGAGTACTACTTTGTACCGGTGATTTATTATCATCAAGCCAAGGTTGTTGAACAATAAAAAATAACATTGTACAAACCAAAACAACTACAATAGGCAATGCTTTTTTACGAAATGGTCTCTTGTATGGTACAGAGTCTACTTCACTATTTTGGTATATCGATTGCTTTATTTTATAAATAAATGCTTCTTCATCTTTACGACGCTCCATTGGTCCATTTTTTAATTTGCTATACCAGTCAGGATTTTTTTTATTGTTCATCACTTCTACCCTCCCCTATTAATTTTGAAACTTTACTTCTTGCTCTGCTTAACCTAGATTTGACTGTTCCAATGGATACACCTAATGTTTCAGCCATTTCTTCATAAGATAATTCATATTTCGCGTCCAATATTAGTATTTCGCGGTGTTTTTTAGGTAGTTTTAATACAACATCCCACACATCATTCATTTCCTCTTGATTAAAAAATTCTTGTTCTGCCGATGGAGATTGCTTATCGTCACTAAAAAATCCCACTAAAGATATCCTTTTAAAATAAGAGGATTTCAAATAGTTTATTGCCGTATTTCTTGTAATTTTTAATATCCACGTTTTAATAGATGACTCCTTTCGAAACGAATTCCAATGTTTAAAAACCTTAATAAATACATCTTGTGTGATGTCATCTGATAAGTGTGGATCTTTCGTAATAATAAATGAATAATTCCATACATCTTGCCAATAGTCTTTTATAACATAGTCAAGCTCATCATGATTACATTTTTCAATAAACTTCTGTTCCATTTCCACACCTCAAACTTATTTGAATAAACATAAAGCTGCCCTCACTTTTAATATGGTTTCAATATATAGACATGATACAAGTTTCATTTGTTCCATTGTTTATCTTTTTTTCGACAGATGATATTTCTTAAAAAAATGTAATACAGAAAAACCAGGATAAATTCTTAAAATCATCCTGGTTTTTCTGTATTAAATATATTTTCATTATTTTTTTATAATAGAAACCGCATCTAATACATCCACTTGACTCCCCATAGTTTTAGTGAGTTTTTTCCATTCAGTTTCTGCTTGTGCAGCTTTAACATCATCTGAGTTGTATGGTCTATCTTCTCCATACGATTTATTGAAATGTAGGATTTCCATTGATGTTTCATTTACAGGAATCTGATTGAAAGTTGCATTATCAACAATTACAATCAATTCCTCGTAATTTGGATTACGATAGTGACCAAACCAAGTATCACTAGCATACTGGACATCTATTTTCTTTTCATTAATTGTTAATTCCTTAATTTTTTTATTTTTCTTACTAGCCAATAATACAGCTTTACCTTTTGGAGCTGAAGGTACTGACTTAATTGGGTCTGAACTCCATACTTCATCATCATTATCTGACTCTCTTAATACACCTAACCCAACCATTTTTTTCGCTGTTTTTTGATCCATCATTAATACTTGTTTACCATCAATTTCTGCTTGCTTCACTTTATACAAAGTGTTGGTCTTAATTTCACTTTTATGTTGATTTACTATTCCTTTTAATGATTGTTCTCCTCCAATTAATAAAGCGGCATTCCTTGGTTCTTCTTTCTTCCCAAAAGAACAAGCTCCTAACATAGAAATAGATACAATCCCTGCCACGCACACTTTCATTACTTTTTTCATTGCTTTTTCTCCTCTTTGCTTGTTTTATCAATACGCTACATAATTTTTTTATATAACCGTTGTAAATAACGCCAACGGACAGTGAAAAAGTACACACTTTGAATGGATATAAAGGCTAGTATAATTAAAATCGAAATCTTTAAAACAGAGTAGTCAATTAGCTGTTGCAAGGCTATAAAAGCGACCCCGCTATGAATAATCGCTATAATGATAGGCAAGAAGAACATTAGTATAAGCTGTCGTGTTACGATTTTCTTTAGTTCTTTTCTACTTAGACCGACCTTTGCAATCATTTCGTATTGTTGTTGTTCTCTTTCTAAATCTGCATATAGCCTGAAATATAATAGGCTGGCTGCAAACGTAAAGAATACGATCCCTACTAATACACTGACAATAAGTAAAATACCGTTCTCTTGTTTCGAAGAAATCCATTCAGAATACAACGCTTTAAAATAATGATGTGCTTGCCCCGAATTATGATTACCCATTGTTTCTTCTAATTTTTTTGTAACCACTCTTGATTTCTCCCAATTTTCCACGACAAAACCATATTGACTTTTCATTACGTAAGAATCATCTTCCGTCTTTCTGTTAGGGATTTTATCGTACAGAGAATCCGAAACAACAATAATGGCTCCAATTGAATTTGGGAGAACTATATGTGGGACCGCCTTCTTGACCCGGAGGGACATTTCTAAGTTTTCCTGTACTACATCTATTTTCTCGGGTATATCTTTTCCTCTTGCATACTTTTCTTTTTGCGAAATTATTGAGGGTACTATAATCGCTTCTTGATCATTATCTATCTTTTCCATTTCATACCCGAAGATTTTTGCAAACTTGTTATACTCTGATACTTTGATTAGCACTAAATTATTTTCCGTGAATTTAGGATTCGTAACCGCTACCTGATAAGAGAAATTTGAGCGAGTAAGTTGTTTTTTCATTTCTGTAATGTGCTCTTCTTCTTGTGCATTTTCTCCTAACGAAGTATAGGTAAATGCAAATGGGTTGGTCATTTCGGTTAATCCCTTATTTCCCATTGCTAGGCATGTACCAATCCCTGTGAAGGCCACAGCGGAAACAATCGCTAGCATAAAGAACATAGTTGCATTATCCTTCATACGATAGGCCAATTCAGATATAGTAAGAAGGTTTGTTTTATTAAAAAACAAAGTGTCTTTTTTCTTTAAGACACGTATTACATACACGCTCAACTGTGAAAATAGAAAATATGTCCCTATCACTACAAAGACTACCCCTCCAAGTAAGTAAGGCATAATGAAGTTTCTTTCTAGTACGAAATAGAACACACATCCATACCCTAATCCAATGAAGAATACGGAAAGAAATGCTAATGCTTTTGATGCCTTTGGCTCTGGTTTTGGCTTTTCCTCTGATTTCATCAAATCAATTAACTTGTTTGCTTTTACCATTTTAGAAGTAAACAACGAAATGACTAGAAACAGAATCAAAAATGCGCCAGTTGTCGTAAAGACAGCTTTTATAGGAACGTAAAAAGGAAGACCCTTATCAATCGCTAATATATTTTCACTTGCTAACAAATTGAGCTTTGCAAATATCAATCCAATTAAGATACCAAACATAATAGATCCGATTCCAATT
The DNA here is from genome assembly GCF_038005725.1 of Bacillus sp. FSL R12-0074. Classification (NCBI taxonomy): domain Bacteria; kingdom Bacillati; phylum Bacillota; class Bacilli; order Caryophanales; family Bacillaceae; genus Bacillus; species Bacillus sp. FSL R12-0074. The sequence continues at coordinate 2,498,304 of NZ_JBBOTR010000001.1, read as the reverse complement.
AACATATTTTCTAAAAAAATTAATTTGTTTAACTGCGCCGGTGTCATACCATGCATGATTAAAATTCCAAATTCTTTTTTTCTTGTTTTTAAAAAAGAACTCACCGAATATAAAAGAAAGAAGAATGAAAATACAAAAATGAGATATTGAGAGATTTGCATCCCCATTGTTCCTAAAAGGCTCATTGTTTTACTTGTGGAGGCTAGTTCTCCTTGTAAATCAGGATGAAAAAGTAAGAGTGAATATGTAAAAAAAACCATAACTGAAAATGAGCTACTTAGAAAGTGTGCAGCATAAGTCCGCTTACTTCAAATGATATTATTAAAAGCGAATCTTTGAAAAGTCATGCTTACGACCTCCTAGTAATGCAAGTACATCTATAATTTTTTGATAAAACATTTGTTGGTTTTCTCCGTTATAAATTTCGTTATATAATTTTCCATCTTTAATAAATACAACGCGATCACAAAAACTTGCAGCCACTGGATCGTGCGTAACAAGCATCATTGTTGCATCTTGTTCTTTATTTAATCGTTTTAATAACTCCATTACATCATTAGCCGCTTTTGAATCTAAGTTTCCTGTCGGCTCATCTGCAAGTAATAATTTAGGTTTATGAATTAGAGCACGTGCAATTGCTGTTCTTTGTGCTTGTCCGCCCGATATTTCATATGTTCGTTTATTTAATATATCTTGAATGCCTAATTTTTCTGCAATACCTTCTACACGCTGATTCATATCCTCAACTTTAGTACCATCTAACGTCAGAGGAAGAACAATATTTTCTTTTACAGTTAATGTTGTAAGAAGATTGAATGCTTGAAACACAAAACCTAATTCACGTCTTCGAAATAATGCCAGTTCATTTTGAGATAATTGATATGGATTTTCTCCATTAATCAATATTTCTCCTGATGTGGGAGAATCAATAGTAGAAACCATGTTCAACAAAGTAGTTTTTCCACTTCCTGATGGTCCCATTATTCCTACAAACTCCCCTTTTTTCACACTCAAATTAATGTCGGCGAGCGCTTCATAAGATACCTTTCCTGTATAGATTTTACTCAGTTCACAGACCTTTAATATTTCCATATCGTTTTGCTCCTTTTTATCTTTTAATAACCTAAGTTTATCTAAGCGTCCCTTCTTCTCATATCGATTAACCTTTCATATATCTAACAGGTCTGTAATATTTCTGAAAAGTCAAACTAAATACCGTTCTAACGATTTGCATAAGGGAAAATAATACAGATTGTTGTTCCTTTTCCTACTTCCGACTTTATTTCAATATCATGTTCCAATCTTTTTATAATATTTTTCACAAGATATAATCCCATCCCAGTAGATTCCTTAAATTTCCGACCGTTTATTCCCGTATAAAATGGGCGGAATACTCTCGGGAGGTCTTCTTTTGGGATTCCCACACCATGATCGTGTATTTCAAGGATTACTGAGAGCTCTTCTTCTAATGTAGTAATAGTAACGTTTTTTCTACTTCCTGCTGAATACTTAATGGCATTGGATATCACTTGATGAATAACAAACCGAAGCCACTTTCTATCGGTTTCTACCATAATAGTTTGTTTTACTTTTACTTCTGGATAAACATAGCTACGGATAAACAGACGTTTATTTTCACGGATTACTTCTTGAACGATTTCCTGTAACGAAACTCTTTCCACATAAAAATCTTGCTCAAACGTTTGTAATCGCGCCATATATAAAACCATTTCTAATCCGTACTGCATTTGATCTACTTCTTCCACAATACTTTCAAAAACCTCCCCATTCTCTTCTTGTGTGATCAGTTCAATAACTGATAGGGGCGTTTTCATCTGATGCACCCATTGATTAATAAATGTAAGGTGCTCTTTTTGTTTATATTCCCAAGTCTTTAACTGTTGATGATATTGACTGTATTGTGTCTTTAACACACGCTGAAGTGCTACTGATAATGGAGTGGAATCGAGTTCTTCTAAGGAGTCCTCTAATGTTTCAGAAGGGTTGGATAATTTGTTATAAAATCTACGATGGCTAAAGTAGCGATAAAGTAAAAACGCAATTAAAAAGCATCCTCCTAAAAACACACTATATAACGCAGTAGATAAGTGGTTATATCCATCCAGCCAATAAACAGTTAGAACGACAAATAGCTGAATGATTGAGAAACAGATGAAAGGGATATGTTCACGTAAAAATAAATTCATTATTATACCTCATCATTCTTCCAAGTTATTTTCAAACGATATCCAGCACCACGAACTGTTTCTAATGCATTTTTTATTCCGATTTCCTCTAATTTTTTTCGGACACGTGTAACATTTACACTTAACGTATTATCATCTACATACGTATAGTCATCCCAAAGTTTTTCTAAAATTTTCTCTCGACTAACAATACTAGGAGATTGTCGTAAGAGAGTTTCTAGTAAAACAGTTTCTTTTTTTGACAGTATACACATGCTATCATTTAGCTTTAATTCCATTTTTTCTGGATAAAGTATTAAACCGGATTGCTGAACAACTCTTTCTTCCGCTTTCGGTGCGTATTCTCCGTAAATTCTTCGAAGATGACTTCGGATTTTTGCCATTACAACTTCATAATGAAACGGTTTAGTGATATAATCGTCTGCACCATGTTCAAGTGCCATAACTTGCTCCATCTCTCCACTACGTGCTGATATAAATATAATGGGACAAGTAGAGACCGTTCTAATTTGTCGGCACCAGTAGAAACCATCAAAACTCGGTAAATTTACATCTAATAAAACTAAATCAGGTTGAATTTTTTCAAAGTTAGCCAAAATATTTTCAAAATCCTCTGTAATATTCCCTTCATACCCGTACTTATTAATATGGGATTGAAGTAGTTTAGAAATTTTTTGGTCATCTTCTACAATCATGATTTTATACATATATTTAGCTCCTTTTATTTATGTATCTATTTATTATCTAGAAATATCTAATTAATACTTTTATCTTTTAGTATAAAGAAATTCCCCTCTTACTTATATTGAATAACCTTACTTCAAACTAACAGTTTTGTAATATTTCTGAAAATAAAGTTAAGTATAATAGCTCTTATTTTTTAAACTTCAATTATCTAATTTAATATTTTTAAATTTGTTGTTTTATAATTTTCAAATAAAAAATAATCGTATTTAATTGTGTAAAAAACACGTAATTAAATACGATTATTAAAATCATAAAATCTGCGTTTAGACATAAATTAACCGATTCCTAATATACTCTTGGATCGGTAAGGTTTGTATATTTACTAAAGAAGTAAATTTCACCTTCTAATTAAGTATTATTTCTGAAAAACATGTTTTATTTTTTCACCTGGAACGTTGCTCCCGCCTCTTCCTTTTACATCTTCAATCATCATGGTAACAATCATGTTTGGCGCGCTTGCATCGAAAGCTGCAAACCATCCAAGTTCTTTACCCTCTGCTTCTTTCGATTCTTTCAGTTCTGCTGTACCTGTCTTACCAGCGAGAGTTACACCATCAACTTTAGCAATTCTCCCAGCACCATCAGGATCATTAATAACCTTTATTAACGCACTTTTTAATATCTCTTGATTCTTGGTTGAAATCACATTTTCTTTCCAATTTCCCGCTTCTTTTGTTTTTTTCATAAGATGCGGTGACGGAATGTTACCCTCATTGACAATCGGTGCATAAGTCAATGCTAAATGAAGAGGTGTCATTAATACTTGTCCTTGTCCGTACCCCGTGTCTGCTAGTTGAATATCATTTTTTATCCCATCTTTTGCAATGATTGAAATAGGGAATTCGTATTCAATTGGTAATTTTTCATGAAATCCGTATTTCTTAAATTCATTTACATACTGATTTTTTCCTATTTTCAAAGCTTGTTGAGCAAAATAAATATTATCAGAGTACTTCATTGCCTTATCAAAATCAACTGGACTAGCATCCTTCACACGTGTTACATAATAATTTCCCCAAGATGAATCTTTTGTCCACTTTAATCCTTGAATTTTAAATTCTTCCTTAGGATTTATTGTGTTTGTTTCCAAACCAATTGCACCTGTTATCGTTTTAAATACGGAACCTGGTACAAATGCTTGTGTGAAGCGATTCATCATTGGCAGTTTCGAGTCATTATTCCATGCTTCCCGTTGAGCTTTTGATGCTCCTCTAACTATTGTATTTGGATTATAAGCAGGGCTACTTACAAGTGCGATTGTTTCACCCGTTTTAGGATTGACCGCTGCACTAGATCCTGCTTCATTTTTCATCTCATTAAAGATTTTTTCTTGAATTACAGCATCAATAGTTAACGTAACATTTTTCCCTTTTTTTGCTTCTTGTTTTGCTACATTTTTAATCTCTTTCCCGTTCTCATCTTCCATAAATACGCGTCCACCCTTTTCACCACGCAATTTATTCTCTAATACTTTCTCTAAACCTGTCTTACCCACTAAATCATCTGCTTGATAACCTTTTTTTTGAAGCGATTTTAACTCCTCTGCATTTACCTTTCCTATATATCCCGTTAAGTGTGCCGCTGCTTCTCCTAATGGATACGTACGAATATTTACTGGGCGAGATGAAACTCCTTCTAATTCAATATAATCATTCTGTCTGGTTCCCTCTTTTAAAATACCAATTGGTACAAGGGAATCTGGTTTTATCCATTTCGCTGCGAGCTTTTGATCGACCTCTTCTATAGACATATCAAGTAATTGTGCTACTATTTCTTTCGTTTGCGCTGCCGTTTCACCTAGTTTCTCTGGAATAATTCCAACCTCAGTCGCTTTTCCATTCGTTGCAAGCCCTTTTCCATTTCGATCATATATTTCTCCGCGTTTTCCTTGCTCTGTTTGCATACGTACTTTGTAATCTTTTTTCATACCTGGGAAAATGAAGTCTGGTGTCCAATCTATTTTCCAAGATTCCTTATCTTTATCTTTCACGAGTTTTGCTTCATGGATGAATGAAACTGTTCCTCCATCCGTATCCATATTAACTTCAAAAAGAAAAAGTTCTTTATCTTTAGTATTCTCTCCTTTCGTTTTAATTTTTAAATTCTTAACTCCAATACCCTCATAAATTTTTTGATATTTCTCTGTGAACTCCTTTTTAGAAATCGTTTTTTTTGCATGTTCTGATAAATAATCATACATATTTGTAAATTTTTTATCATTCCATAAATTGATATATTCTTCAAATGCTTGTTTTGGCGGCTCATCTTTATTGCATCCTACCAACATAACTCCAAAACAAAAGAAAAGCAGCATCCATATTTTTTTCAATTCAATCTTCTCCCTTAATTAAAAATGATTATTCCTTTCTAAATATGTTAAATAAAAAATGTTTTAACGCTTAATAGACAGTGTAAGTAATGAAATAGTTCCACATTTACAAAAAAATTAAATTTATGGTTAAGCTGCATTCAAAAAGGGAAGATTTTAAGATTCTTACAAACGACGAATATATTTAGCGAACGTTATCATTATTAGTGTTGTTTTAACAATTCATTTAAAATACCTTTTAGTTCATTTTCGCCAATTTCATCTTTTTTCTTTATAGATTATTGATACAAAAAAAGAATCCTTATACTAAGGATTCTGCAACAGAAAATAACAAAAATATAAACAATAAAAAGAATTACTTAAAGTATAATTTATAGGCACTCTATATCCTTCTTTTTCGCACCAAAAACCCCTGTACAGCATGCGACAGGAGTTTAGGTCATTCTACAGCTTATTTAAAAGAGTCATGTACAGGCAAACTACTAAAAATCAATTCAGCAACTTTTACATATCCTTTTGAGTTTGGATGAATTAAATCCGTAGACCAAAGCGTATTGTCATTAACTAAATGATGATTCCAAAAGTCAACATGATGAAGCTTATACTCTCTACTCAGTGAAAGTATAACTTCATTTGCCTCTAATAATTGTTCTTTTAATACTTGTTTTTTTTCAGATGGAAATGGAAGCCTAACAGTAAAATCTGGAAGGTTTGCTATAATAATATCAGCACCTGCTTTACTTAATGTATCTATCATAAATTCCATATCGTTCTTATATGCATGATGATTCCAACGTCCTTTTAAAACATCGTTTGCACCTGCAATTAGACTAACCAAATCTGGATTAAAAGTTAATGCCTGTTCCAATTGCTGTGAGCGAATTTCTTTAGTTACTAACCCACGTTTTGCAAAATTAGCATATTTTAAATCATCTACACACAGTTGAACAAAATGATCTACCCAGCTTTTTAATGCTATTCCCTCAACTTCATCCCCTATCCCCTCTGTAAAACTATCACCAATCGCTACAAATCGCTTCCACATATATAGTCCCCCTTTTTTATTATTCATATCTACACTATACAATAGCCCACAGCGTAATTGTTCTTCTTAAATGTTTTTCAATTTCAATTAAATTCCATAGGAGATTTTTCAAATGAGCAAGACAACTCGATTAAACTATTTCACATGAACAAAAACATGAAAATCTACGTTATCTTCTCGCAGAAATAGGTTGAGACCAACTATCTTTCCCATTATCATTTAAGCGTACTTGAAAAACATATATAGGTTGAGAAAAGCCTTTTGTATCAGCGTAGTAATCTATATTATAATCTGTAATGACTAATGTATCACCTGCTTTGAAAGATATTATAGGATCAAAGTCTCCTTGTTTTAGTTTTTGAAATACTTCTTTGGGAGACAGAATTTCGACATCTCGAATATGTGATTTTTTTGTAACTGGCTCATTGTCATTAGGCATTTTTGTAATTTCCTCTTTGTAAACAGGCATTTTATTACCTTCGTCTTTTAACTCTATTGATGTTTTTATAGTGACATCAGTCATGTCTGTTTTTGTAATGGGATCTAAAGGCATATTCCCAAATTCCTTCATTTGATACGAAATCATTATTCCAAGTGCAACAAAACTTACTGTAATCGGAAGAAATAAATATTTGGTCATTTGTGTATCTGTTTCTTTTTTCTTCAACAATATAAGAACTATATTTAACATAGAATATCCTAGCATCATTCCTAAAGTATTATGAAGTAAATCGGCTAGTTCCATACTTCCACGTTGCATTGTAAATTCAAGGATTTCAATCAATAAACTTGCTATAATTGAGCTGATTAACATCCATTTTGTTTTTTGAAAAACATTACTAAATAAAGGTAATAAAATTCCTAACGGAAAAAGCATACCTATATTCACAATGATATGGAAAAAAGAAGAAAATGAAAAGGTATTCCATGCTTTTTTATAAACACTAAGTACATCAAAGTCAATTGTTCTTGCAAAAGTTATATCATCTGGACGACCAAATGAAGTAGCTGATAATACAAGGGAATAATATCCTATTATCAATATAAATAATATAACTTGTTGTACGGTAAATTCCCCCCCTCCTTTACATACCTTTTTGTATACTACAAAGTAGCTAAAAACAAAAATGAGTAGTAACAAGAATGTGAGTTGTATTGTAGGAATTGCAAAGGTAACAAGTAGTTCGGAAATAAAATTCATTTTACACCTCTGTTTTTACGAATAAAATATTCAATAGTTTTATATAACATTTTAGATATAGATAGCGATGTGTTGTTACCCCTAATAATTATTAATACAGAATTAAACCTGTATACATTGAGCATTTCTTCCTCTTGAAACCAGCTTTATTTGACCAAGCAGCTACAAGGAAACTAGCGTTTTACTAATTGTACTTTCGGCTATGTCTGGAAAAACGTTACGAAGATTCTCTTTAGTAAGAGGATTTTTGGAGTTAAGTATAAAATTAAAAATTTGTTCAATTTTAGTATATTTATATAGAATCCGTAATTGACCGATTCCTAATATACTTAGGAATCGGTCATATTCGTATATTTACTAAAGAAATAAAATTCCTTCAAGCATTACACTTTTTTTCGAAAATTTGTTGTTCTTTGTTTTGCCCAGTTGATACATTTCTTTTCAATTAAATGATACGAAACTATAGAAAAAAGTATTGTCATTGAAATACACAAAGCAAGAAGGAAAAAGATAGGTATCTTTGTATACAAAAGTTTAAATAGTACCATCATGATTGGAAAATGACACAAATAGATACTGTATGAAATTTCTCCTAAGTATACAAATACACTCTTATTTAAAAATGCTTTCACTTTTAGGTTACTCATGGCCATTATTATAAATATACTAACACCGATTACGACACCCCAATCTTTTAATAAGAAAGTAGTATCATTACGGGAAAAACCATAAATTAAAATGGAATATAAATATAGAATAATCCCTAATGCAATAAGAAATCCTTTATTAAATTTTTTCATATTCCTATATAAGTAGATAAGCTTTTCCTGATGCTTAAAAAGTAACATTCCAACCATAAACATCGATGTGAAATGCAGTGTATCGGCATAACCATTATAAAATCCCTCTGCTTTCCCTATATGCAACATATTAAGGAAAACACTAATTAAAGAAAAGCTCAAAGCAAATAGTATCGTTTTCTTCCAACTCAGTTTATAAAAAAGAAGGAATAACAACGGAAACACAATAGATATACGCATTTCTTGAGCCAATGACCAGATAACTGGATTATAATTTTCCGTAAAAAAGTTATTAAGAAGCACAAGATGGTTTATAATATCTATTTTTGTTATAGACCCTTGCCACCTATCATAGAACCAATCCCGTAGTCCAGCCACTTCATACGGCGAGAACAAAATAAATAAAGCAAAGGTAATGATTATCCAAAAATAATAAGGAATATAGATTCGTACAAATCGCTTAATTAAATATCCCCAATAATTTGTTTTTGAATGATAAAGTGCCATAGATAACACAAAACCACTGAGTACATAAAAAACGATTACAGCTTCCCCGCCAGCCCATAAAAACCTAAGCGGGGAAAATTTAATAGAATTAGGCAACGATGGTAGCATTAAACAAAAATGTCCAAATACCACTGTAAGTGCTGCTAATCCTCGCATGGAATCTAATTCTTTTATTCTCTTACTCATAAAATGTTCTCCTTGTAAATTGTAGATTTTGCTGTTAATAAAGGCCACTATACTAGTGTAGTGTGAAAATTATACATATTGTTTCTTTAAATTCCTAATATAAGCAGTACAAAGTCAATCTATGTATCTGTTTTAGGAAACTTTCGTATTTAGGCATAAGTTATATAATAATAGAAAGAAAAAAGAAATTTCATTCTATAAAATCGTATTGTCGTTTAGAAAACATTTTAAAACTGTTTTCTAAACCCTCGTTATAGTCTGTCTGCTTATTTGTCCATTGAACACCCTTATTCCCAGGCCACCCTGAGGTATTAGCAACATATTTTAATAGCTCTGGTCCTTTTAAATTTTGCTGTAAACCACGGTTATATGCATTTATCATATTAGATATTGCAATTCGAGTATTGGTTTCTGCATTTTTCAAATCTTCGTTCGTTAAATCTTTAGGTGCTAGTCCACCTCGATGAAGCTGAAACAGTCCAAATGTTGTGCCCTGATCTCCAATTGCGTTTCGATCAAACTTACTTTCATGGAATGCAATAGATAAAGGAATCCATGGCGGTATACCATGCTCTATTGATATTTGTTGAATCGTGTCTCTTACTTTAACTCGGTTAGTATGATGGTCATATGCGTATTTTGTAAGATATAGCCCTCCTGTTAAAACTAAAATAAATACTCCACTTTTTATTAATGTCCCTCTCATCGACGTCACCTCACTTGTCAGTATCAAAGATTGTCACTAGTAATCCTATCTTTTGGGGATATTAACTCGTAATCATGTATCATTTTGTTATTGTTTGTTTCATTAATTATCGATTTTCAGGTGAAATTATTAGGGGGTTCCCTCCATATAACATTCGCTTTTATCACTTTCGGTACAATTTACTTTTGTATGGGAGAGCGTTTTCTCTGTATGGTACCGTACTTTTTTCTCGAATACCTTGCTTTTTTATTCGATTGAAATTAAAGAATAACTATATACATAGGGATACACGCTATAAAGAGATACTTAAATTTCTTTAAAAAATTCATTTTCTGGCCTCCATTTCTTTATATAAATAATTTAAAACAAAATATTTAATAGAAAGAAAAGATTTTATTAAATTTTTATAAAAGTTAATAACAGAAATAAGTACCAGGTATCGATTTTAATTGTCACTTGATGGAATAATGAATGTTTTTTCATCATGTAACTTTATTAAACTAACCTTGCACCAGAACCCTTTGAATCGAACAATTCATAATAAACGCCATCCTTTCTGTATATTTCTACAAAAAGAATAGCGTTTTTTGATTATATGGATACAAATTTATCTTAGCTTGATTGCAATACCGAAAGTTCCGAAGAACCAGATTTGAGAATTAATGCAATCTTCCATTCTAAGCCATCCACATAAAAATCTATAATACTTTGAAACCTTTTATTTCAGGCTAATATTTAGTTTTATCCTACAAAGTTAGCCTTTTACTATATCAACCGCACTATTCCACATACCGCTAAAGAAAGATCCTATTTCGCGCATTAAACGTGTAAACCAATTTGCTTGTTCTACTTCAGATTTTGTTACAAGGTCTACTTGTAATGATTTACCTGATAAAAATCCAGGATCTGTACTATCTTTAGGTGATATAGTCATTTTACTAATTGTTACATCTTTTTTAATAGGCGCTTCTTGTTCTTTATTCGATACTTTAAATTCTTTTTTATAAACGTCTTTGTTGCCCTTTGGCATTGGAAGTGAAACAGCTTGCTTCGTTTGAACAACCACATCTTTGTCCTTTGCATTTGCTACTCGCACTGTTTCATGACCTTTTACTACTGAATCTTTTCCATAGACCTTCTTCACTTCAAAATTTGCAAATCCATAATCATATAATTTCTTTGTTTCATCAAAACGTGCTGTATGAGAGTTTGCTTTTATAACTACAGAGATTAGACGCATACCGTTTTTTTCTACTGTACCAGTAAAACAATCTCCGGCTTCTGGAGTAGTTCCTGTTTTTAACCCATCTACACCTTCGTATTGCTTAATTAAGCCTTTTAACATCCAGTTAAAGTTCGTCATATCAATCGGATACTTGCCACCCTTTTGGAATGTTTTTTTAGGGATTTTTGCTGTATCTAATATTTTCGGGAAATCTTGAATAAGACGTTGTGCTAAAATCGCACAATCTCTTGCGGACATTTTATTTTTCTCGTCTGGAGTTGTCCCTTCTGGGTGATGTCCTTTTAAATCATGGTTTGTTAAACCTGTAGAGTTTACAAATTTATAATTTTTCATTCCAAACTCTTTTGATTTATCGTTCATCATTTTCACGAAATTGACTTCTTTTCCAGCAATCTCTTCAGCTAAAGCAATTGTTGCACCGTTTGCAGAGTAGATTACCATTGCCTCATATAACTCTTTGACCGTATAAGAGCCACCATTTTCTAATGGAACGTTTGATAATGAGCGATCTTGCGAAATCTTATATGCATATTCAGAAATTTTAACTTTTTGATCCCATTTAAGTTTTCCTTTATCCACCGCTTCATGAACTAAGTATTCACTCATCATTTTTGTCATACTAGCAATTGCTAATAATTCATCTGCATTTTTTTGATATAAAATTTTTCCGGAATTTGCTTCTACTAAAATTGCTGATCCTGCTTCTACGTCTAAAACAGGGACTGTTTCCGCTGATGCTCTTCCAGATGTAACAACCATGCTACAAAATAGTGTAAGCACTGTTCCTATTGCAATAAATCTCTTGTAAAACATACCTTTCACTTCTGTTACCTCCAATATCTTTGTGCTCAAAAAAACGTTATTTTAACATAATCCTCCAAAAAATAGACAGTGTTATCAAATTCTATATACATATAAGACATTAGGATCGCTTTCATATAGACCATCTCATCACACCCTTTTAGGCGCACTGACACTTAGTATTTCCACACACATACCTATTTTTAATACCCTTGTATTTTTCAAAATGATCCGTACTTTCATATTTTTTAGGATTACACTTAATAGACAATCTAAGTAATACATTTGTTCCACATTTACAAAAAAAATAAAACCAGTGCGCCCCGATTAAATATCGAAACACACTGGTAGCTTAGCCGTTTTCTTATTATCTACTTGACAGGGTCTGTCGGTCTCTTTTCAAAAATTACTATATTTGCACCATTTGCTAGACTCCTACCAAATATAATTACACAAGTCAAATTAACCAAGTTATAATAAATCCGAGAATGCGGACAAGAAAACCATTTTATATTTTTTTGAAACTCTTTATTTTTTTATTTAAATTACGGTACATGAAATTCACATGACACTTGTGTAGTAATACTTTCTCCTTATCAAGAGGATATAATATTACAGCAGCACTTTTACATAGGTGTAGCTTTTGAATAAAGTTTGATTAAATTAACTTAATAAACCTTGATAAAAGAGCGAATAGAAAAGTTTGATGATTTTTGTGAACCTTACTCAATTAAAGCGCCCGACTGTGGTAGATACATTATCCTCAATTACTTCTTGGGATAGCGTCAGGAAAATGCGGATTTACAACGCTAAGGAAATGTCACTTATTAAAAAAGCCGATTTCCATCTCAAGGAATCGACTTTTTAGTTCATTAAGTAAGAGGTTTGAAAAAATAGCCTGTATATATTTGAACGATGAATAACTTACCTATTTTCTTGTGTTTGTTTGCATTACATAAAGAAAAACATAACGTATTATTTATCTGTTTGTTTTTGCTTCTTTTTCAAATACTCCGCACGCAATTTTTCAAGTTGCTGCTTTTTATCAAATTTGGCAGGCGTCTGTTTTTCATGAAACTTTGCCACAGCTGCCTGACCTTTGTAATCCAATTGATATTTCCCCACTTTATTCACCTACTTTTCTTGTCTTTAAAGAGAATCTATTCAACAAATATAATATACCTTATTTTACTGAAGTAAACCTTATTAGTCAAAGGAACTTAAAGTAAAAGCTTGATAATAAGGGGAAAACCAATCTAAAAAGTCGCTTTCCTTAGGTAAGGGAAAGCGACTTTTTGTGTAGTCTTATTCAATTAAATGGCCCGATTGTTGAAGAAAGAGATACTCTGCAAAATAGATCTTTTTATCAAACTTTATTTTAAATCAACAATAGGTAAATTTCTTGGCCATTATTTTGCTTCACATAAAATTCTATACAAAAAAGCAACCTATAAATTTAGGCTGCTTTTTATTCCGTCTTTTATTACTTAGCTAATTCTTTCGTTCCCTGCATTACATCAACGAAAAATCCCCAATTATTCACAACAGAAGAAATACTAATATGTTCATCTGGAGTGTGAACATTAAAGATATCTGGACCGAATGAAATAGCATCTAACTCAGGCATTTTTTGAACAAATACACTGCACTCAATTCCTGCATGTACTGCGAAGATTTCAGCATCTTTGCTGTATTTTTCTTGGTGCACTTTTTCGAATAAATTACGGATAGGCGAATTAGGATTATATGGCCACTCTGGATATTCAGACTCTTTTTCAAATGTTGCCCCTACTAATTCCGCAATATACTTAATTTCATCTACAATATGTTGTTTTAAACTACTTACAGAACTTCTCACTTCGCTTCGTAATTTAATCTCATCTTGCAGTGTTTGAATAACTCCTAAATTAGTTGAGCTTTCTACAAGACCTTTAATATCCATGCTCATACTTTGTATACCATTTGGAATTAAGAATAATGAAGAAATAAGCTGTTTTTGTGTTTCTTTAGAAAAGACTTTTTCCGCCTTTTCTTCTACTTTTGTAAGTGAAACATGAACATCCGGATCAACAGCACGTAGCTCTTCTTGTAACATACGTGTCCATGATTTTAGTTTTTCTTCTACTTGCTGTACATCTTCTGCACGTAATAAAATTGTAGCTACACTTTCACGCGGAATTGCATTTGTTTTTAAGCCGCCATGAACTTCACTCATATTAAACTGAATGTGAAGTGATAAATCACGTAAAACTCGTCCTAATACTTTATTCGCATTACCGCGTTGTTTATCAATTTCCAAACCAGAATGTCCACCTTTAAGTCCCCCAACATATAGTCGGTATGTGTCCATATCTACTGACGCTTCATCCCAAATCACTGAAATCGTTTCAACTGCTTTCGCACCACCTGCGCTACTCACTAGTAATTTATGATCTTCTTCAGAATCAATATTAATAAATATTTTTCCGTCAAAATGATTTGAATCAACAGCGAATGCACCTCCCATTGTCGTTTCTTCTTCAGTTGTAATAACAACTTCTAAAGCTGGATGCGGGATGTCTGTTGAATCCAATAATGCTAATGCATATGCAACGGCAATACCATTATCAGCACCTAAAGTAGTTTCGTTTGCATATAACATATCTCCAATAATTCTTAATTCAATTGGATCTTTCTCAAAATCATGAACTGTCGCTTGGTTTTTTTCACACACCATATCAGAGTGCCCCTGAATGATAATAGCTGGAACATTCTCATAACCAGAAGTAGCTTCTTTTTTTATAATGACATTTAACGCTTCGTCTTGAATAACTTCTAAATTACGTTCCTTTGCGAAACTCACTAAGTAATCACTAATTTCTTTTTCATTACCTGATCCTCTAGGAATCTTTGAAATTTCTGCAAAATGATAAAATACAGGGTGCTTTGTTAATTGTTCTAAAGTAGAATACATTTTTAAGCTCCTCTCCAATTGACAAAATAATATGTACGTCCTTTATTATTATACCATGACTCATTATTTTACTTTTATTTTAAGATTTCAAAAATTCATTATAACCTATTCATTCCATCCTTATATTTTTTAATTTAGTATAAATAAGCTATACTCTTACAAGATTGTAAGAGTGCTGTAATCAAAATCGATTTTTCTATTAAAAAAATAACCGTATACTTTAAATACATAATTTAAAGGAGATAATGAAAATGAAAAAATTTTTATCTGTCATTACACTAAGTTTATTATTTTGTAACTTAACTATCGGGTGTGAAAGAGCTTCTCTAAATAGAATCGGTAAGGATGTATATTACGTACAGATAAAAGGTGAAGGGTTTATTGAAAAGATAGAAGGTAGAAACTTACGGAACTACACATTGCCGGCATATGATGAAGATGGAGTAAGAAAACAAATTACATTTAGAAGTAAAAAACAATCAAACGATCAAAAATTAAATGAAAAGGCATTTTTGTGCATTTATGTAGACCAAGAAAATAAAGATAAAAATGAAATATCATCGATTGAAGTAAAATCCTATGAAGAAATTCAAAAAGCGGATTTACCTTTAAAAGTAAAAGAAAAGTTTAATGTAAAATAAAAAATAAAGGAAAATGCTCTTATGCATTTTCCTTTATTTTTTTCACTCGAGCATATTTCGAACTATTACTATCCATAAGTTTTTCTAAACGATTTATATTTTCTGTTAATGCACCTTTCACAAGAGAGAAATCTGTATTTGATTCTTCTTTTTTAGTTTTAAAAAACGAAGATTTTTGAGCATTTACTTCTGCCATCTCTTCTCCCCCTTTTCAAAAAGATACAACCTTTTATTTATATTATATAGCAAATGCAGACAGAGTGTACACGTATCATTTTCTTTTTAATTCTTCTTCTAACTCTTCTACTTGCTGCAAAGTATCTCCTTTTATTAAAGAGAAATCTGTTGTATCTTCATTATCTTCTTTAAAAAAATCATTGTCATAATCTTTTATCACTACAATCACCTCTACGTGCTAGTGTAGGAATGATTGTCCAATTTTATACAAGCTTGTCTGAATTTGTTCTCCCTTTATGTATAGGTGAAAAGGACAGAAAAAGATTCTGTCCTTATTTACTAAAATAACTATGATGAATTGTTAAATTATATACATTTTCAAAATCTCGATCTTGAAGGTTATTTTTCTTCCCATCAATAACAATGAAAACATCACTAACTATTTTTGCTGGTATAATTCCGACATTTTCTACTTGCACCGCTTTCTGCTCATTCAATTGCTCGATGTGTTCTAATGGAACAATAATACTAAATTGAGAGCGGATACCACGAAAGTTTGTATTTAATTCCTTCACCGCTTCAAATACAACAATTTTCGCACCAATCTTTTCCCCATATGAATCTAAAAATGTGTTTAAGCTTTTTGTATATTCCTCTTCCGTATGCCATTCCATTGTGCCAAAGGCTGTTGGATTCACATTTTGAATAATTGTCGTATATATTTCTCCTCTTGCTTTTGAAGCAATTAATGACCTTTTAATTGATTGGACCGTCTTTCCAATATCGCTGAATTTTGCGCCCCATATTTCTGAAATATTTGGTGTCAAAATGAATGCAATATCAACGAAAATTACCATCGCAGTAAACATTAAAAGATTTTTCCAGAGGGTTAAATCTATTCCTTTTATCGTGAAATAAACTGTGACTGATGTTATGAACAAACCGTACCACGTTTTTCGAATTCGTTGTTTCTTCTCCTCGTACAACTCTTCATTTCTCCAATAAAAGAAAACAAGAACAATAAAGACGATTGCTAAAATAAATAAGCCAATTCGAATGTTAGAGATCGTCAATCACATCACCCTCCATTCCAAAACTACTCACGATACCATTACATGCACAAACAGCTCTCTTTATGACAAAAGACGTGGACAACCTTCTAAAGTTAGCAACATCGCATATACATTAGAAGCAGGCCACGTCTTTTATCCCGCATTAACGGGCAGTAAGACCCCTCCACTGATTAAAGTTTCACTTTATCATGAATCTACATTGTATATGTAGACAAGCATGTGTTTCAAATTTTCATGTTAAAAAGAAATATGTTTCGGAATTTCCCCTTCAGGTACTTCTCCATCCATACTTAAGTAATAATGACGAATCGGACGTAATTTTTCATCTAACTCATAAACAAGCGGAATGCTAGTTGGAATATTTAATGAAACCACACCATCACTTGAAAGGTTGTCTAAGTATTTCACTAGCGAACGAATTGTATTACCGTGCGATGAAATAATTACTTTCTCACCACTTTTTAATGACGGTGCAATTTCTGAATGCCAATAATCAACTATTCTTTTCTCCGTATCCTCTAAACATTCAGTCAATGGGAATTCATCTTTTTTTAACGTTTTATATCTTGGATTGTTCGCCTCATATCGAGGATCATCTTCGGTAAGTGCAGGCGGTCTCACATCTATACTTCTTCTCCAAATATGAACTTGTTCATCTCCATATTTTTTTGCAGTTTCGTCTTTATTCAATCCTTGTAGTGCACCATAATGGCGTTCATTCAACTTCCATGAGTTATGTATAGGGACCCAAGTGAGATCCATTTCATGCAGTACAATCCATAATGTACGAATTGCTCGTTTTAGTACCGAGGTATACGCAACATCAAATGTATATCCATTCTTTTTTAATATTGTTCCTGCTTCTCTCGCTTCACTTAATCCATTCTTTGATAAATCCACATCTGTCCATCCTGTAAATCGATTTTCAAGATTCCACAAACTTTGTCCGTGACGAATGAGTACAAGTTTTATCATTATAATTCCCCTCTCGGAAATATGAATTTTAAAATTTCAATACGTACACATATAAAGTTTTTGGCAATGTGAATTTTTTATCCATAGTTGCCAAATATACAGATAAAAATTTATGATTTTTCAAACTACAAAACAAGATACTGTTTCTATCTTTTATTCTACTGGTATTTCACGCTTAGACGTCCATGCATCAAATCCTGAACGGCTATTTGCCATTTCATTCATAACTTGATGCCAATTTTCTTCACATGATTCGCCAAACCGTGAGAAAATAGCTCCCATTTGTTCTCTTTGAACATCGCTCAGTTTTTTCTCTAAGTCTGTTCCTTCTTCTGTTAAAGACAGCTGTTTCACACGACGATCATGTGCAGCTTCATTACTCTCAATAAGTCCTTTATCTAACAGTTGGCGCAACGGTCCGTGAAGAGCTTGTTTACTTATTTCTAAAAGTGATAGCAGTTCATTTACACTAAGCCCTGGAAAACGAGCGATAAAAAACAGAATTCTATGATGTACACGCTGTATACTATACTCTTTTATTATTTCATCTGGTTTTTCTGTAAAAGTTTTATATGCAAAGTAAAATAATGCTAATGCCTCATTCATTTGCTCTTCTTTATGTTGTGTCATCTACTTTCCCCCTGTATGTAAATTATACCACAACTCAATTATGAATAATTAAGTTGGTATATTGAGCCTAATTTCTTCATTCTAAAACCAACAAATTTCAACTATTATATTTTTTGAAGGTTGTTTAATTCGTAAACCATACCTTCAAATAAAGTATCCAAATTATTTTTTAAAGAATTCTTAAGGAAATAGGTTAAATTCAAATGATAAATATTGTAAAATTTATTTATTAATATTTTTTGAAAAACTCAATTGTGATTGGAGTGTTATTGTATGCAAACAAAAAAAGTTTATCTTTATGTATTTAATACGATGTCAGACTGGGAATATGGACATTTAATTGCAGAACTAAACTCAGGAAGATATTTCAAAAAAGAGTTAGCCCCTTTAAAGGTAGTTACAGTAGGAGCTAATAATGAAATTATTACTACGATGGGAGGACTGAGCATAAAGCCAGATATTTCCCTGGATGAATGTACTCTTGAGAGTAACGATCTTTTAGTTTTACCTGGAGGGACTACTTGGGGGGAAAGCATTCATCACCCTATCTTAAAAAAAATTGGTGAAGCGTTAAAACTCGGCACTATTGTTGCTGCCATTTGTGGTGCAACTGAGGGGTTAGCGAATTTTGGATACCTAGATTCTAGAAAACATACAAGCAATGATTTAGAATATATTAAAATGGTTTGTCCTAATTATAAAGGAGAACAACTTTATAAGATGGAACCTGCAGTATGTGATGAAAATTTGATTACTGCATCAGGAGTAGCTACTCTGGAATTTGCAATGGAAGTATTGAAAAAAATTGATGTATTTGCACCAGATACGTTACATTCATGGTATAACCTAAATAAGACTTATAAGCCTGAATACTTCTTCCAGTTAATGAATTCAATTACTAGATAAGCTTAAAAATTAAATTAGCAGTTTTATATTATATAAAAAACTTAAAAAGCACCCCTAAAGTCGTTATAAATACGACCGATGACGGTTGTAAAACAAAAAATAAAAGGGATGATACATATTTATCTTGTATCATCCCTTTTATTTTTTATAACATTAATATCACCATATTATTTTAATTATTCATCTCCAGCAAGAGTTAACTGCCAAGATACACCATACTTATCATTTAACCAGCCAAACTTTTTACTAAACGGATATGAACCTAACGGCATAAGAACTTTTCCATCTTGTGCTAGTTTATTAAAAACTGTTTCGATTTCCTCTTCCGTATCACAAGTTACATAAAGAGACATAGCTGGAGTGAATGTAAAATCATGCTTTACATAACTATCAATACACATGAACTCTTGTCCATTTAGCGTAAAAGTTGCATGAATTACAGTTCCCTCTTTACCTGGTCCATTCTCATCATAACGAGAGATACTTACAATTTCTGATTGATTAAATAGCGATGTGTAAAAATTCATCGCTTCCTCAGCTTTGCCCTCAAACATTAAAAACGTAGTGATTTTTTGATTTGTGTTACCCATTTAGAGACATCCCCTTGTTATGTATTTATGCAAAACATACATCGGACAATAAAACCGAACGTACATTCTTATAAGTGTATTGTCTATAAAAACGATGAGTTTGTCAATTATCTATGTTTTATTTCTTCTTAAATAATGCTGTCCAAAGAAATGATTCTCCAAACATATTATTTGGTTGTTCAATTTGCTTCATTTTTCTAATTTCAATTACTTCAAATTCTTTAAATATCTCTCTTAATTTTTCTTCAGAATATGCAAGACCACCTTGTAGACTCCATCCTCTATATACGTCCCAATCTGTTATTTCTGATCCGTTTCGCTCATCTAAATCGCCAGCTGCAAAACATGTTAATCCGAAATAACCACCAGATTTCAATGAGTTTTTAATTAAATCCACATAATTTATTCTTCTATGCGGTGGAATGTGATGCAAACAGCCCGAATCGTATACAAAATCAAATTCATTTTGACCCTCTAAATTAAAAATCGAATCACAAATAAAGTGAATTTTTATTCCTTTTTCCAACGTCCTCTCTTTCGCCCAATTAATGCCCTCTATAGATAAATCCACTGCTGTAACATCAAATCCTTCAGTCGCTAAATAAATTGCATTTCTTCCTGGACCACATCCAAGCTCCAACACTTTCCCTTTGGAAACCCATTCTTTTTGTATATACGAAACTAGGTTCTCATCTGGAACATTTTCAAAAAACGGAACATCTTTTTCTCTATCCGCATAAAATTCATTCCAAAACGGTTCTGCAGGTCTTAATATTGAATCAAGCATTTTTAATATATCTTCTTGAGTGTGTAACGTTTCACTTTTCATTTATACCCCTCCATAATCAATAGTCAGAAAATTATTATATCTCTTTTTAAACTTTCAAACAAAGAAAAAACTCCTATATTCAATAGGAGTCAAAAATATTATCTCTTTAAAATCCAAGTACAGTTAACCATTTTAACAACTGCTCTTCTCGCACCTTCAAATCATCGTTTCTATACTTACCCATCTGTATTTCGCTAACAATTTCTCCGTCCACCATAAAAAGAACTCTTTCTGTTTTAGCTGCTACCTTTACGTCATGAGTAACTAGCAAAATTGTAGTTCCCATACGGTTTATATTTGCTAAAATATCCATTACCTCTTCTGTCGCTTTTAAATTCAAAGCACCCGTTGGTTCGTCAGCAAAAATAATATTAGGTTTATTTATGAGTGCTCTACAAATAGATACCCTTTGTAATTCTCCTCCTGATGCTTCAGTTATATTATTAGTTGCAATTTGACTAATTCCCATTTTTTTCATCAATTCAAGTGCACGTTTATTTATTATTTTCCTGCTCTCAAATTTTGCTAAATACGCAGGCAAAACTATATTATCAAAAAGATTCAAATTTCTAAGAAGATTGCTCTGTTGAAAAATAAATCCCATTTCGCTGAGTCGTAATTTTGCTAACACCTCTTCTTTCATACATGTTATTTCTTTACTATCAACTTTCACACTTCCTGATGACATTTGATCCATTCCGCTAATATTATATAGTAACGTCGATTTCCCTGAACCAGAAGGTCCCATGACCGATATAAACTCTCCCTCATAAATCTCTAAATTTATATTTTTTAACATATGGTAAGTTTTATTTCCATCCATTGCGTATTTTTTATTTAATTGTTTTACTTTTAAAATTTTTTTCAAATTACACACCTCCTACTCCCCATTTAGCTTTAAATCATTTGTTTGTTTCACTGTAAAACTACTGAAAAGTGTTGCTACGGTCACAGATATAAATAAAATAGCTGGACATATTACATAAGAAATGATCGGATTAACAACAAACTTTATGTGAGCTGCTCCCATAAATGAACCTAACCAGCTTATTAGTGTTTCTCCAAACGTAGCAGCTATAAATGTCCCTGTTAAAATACCTACTAATACTATAGAAATAGAACGAGTAACATATTGTATACGAATATCTTTGTAGGAAAAGCCGATACTTTTCATAATTAATATTTGCGAAGAATCTTTTACCAATAACATTTTAAAAAACATCGCAGTTATTAAAACCGATATCAATATAGCAATCAAAATTGCCACTTGTGTCACGAGTCTTAATTGTTTAATTGTCTCTCCTAAAGTTTGAGATAAATAATTATCCGTATCTGTTATTTTTGCAGAATTAAAATTTTGTTTATACTCCTTCACTTTTTCTTGTAGATTCACTTTGGGTTTCATATCTACATTTACTACGTACCATAATATATTTTCTTTATTATAAGAAAAACTCGCTTTAGCTGTTTTTCCTCCATTCGTTACATCTTGATATATACCACTAATAGTTAGCATTTTCTCTTTTCCTTCTACAAATAAAACGATTTCATCCCCTATATTCTTTTTTAATTCATTTGCGTTCATATAAGAGAGAGCGATCTCATTTTCATTTTTTGGTGCCATACCTTTAACATATTCTATTGGAAATTGGGCGAAATCTCCCACTTCTACATTTAAGTTTTCATGTGTACCATCAGCTTTCACCATTTTAAATGTACTCGTTACAAATGCTGCATATTTTTCTACCTCTTCATCGTTTCCGACATACGATATAACGTCATTAAACCGTTTTTCTATATTTTCAGATTGCTGTAAATCTATTCGTATATCACTCTTTCCTGTTCCCATATAATTAACAAATTGCGGTGACTGAATCGTGTACAAAAAGTTAACTGGTACAACAATCATGAACACTGCAATAATTAAAACGATACTTAATACTCGATATAACTTAAATCGTTTCACTACATCTTGTATACCAATAAATATATTTACATTTTTAATTTTAGTTTGATAGAGCGAAAAAAATCTTCTAATCTTTCTTTTTCCTAGTTTATCTCTTGATCGTAAAGCGTCTATTGCTGTAATTCTCCTGAAATTCCGCAAAATGATGCGGCAAAAAAGGATAACGGCTAGAAATAACAATGTTGTGACTATCAATGGCACAACATAATATAAAATACTTTTATTAGCTGTCCCCATATAAAGTGCGATGTTAGAGGTAAATATTTTTGTAACAAATAACGAAAGGATATATCCACATATACATCCGATAGCGGAAATAACAACATATTTTGTTACATATAGTTTTTGAATATCTTTACTTTGAATGCCGATAGCTTTCATAACACCAATTTCCCGATAATCTTCTTCCATTGAAGTCATAATCGTAAATCTAATACATAAAATCGCGATTAGCATTAATAATGCACTTATTATGATAAGTACTGCAGCTATTATTCCATCTGTTAATGAATTGAGTGTTTTAAAGAGTGAATACGTAATAGAGGGACCTTTTTGAGGTAAGTTTGATGACTGGTATAAAGTTTCAAATTCATTTATTTTATTTAAATCTGTTAGCTGGAATTCAATAAGATATTCACTTTCTCCAAAATTCCCCTTTATTCTTTCAAAGTCTTCATCGCTTATTACAAATCGTTTTGAACTAACAAGTGATGGGTTCATTTGAACATCACGAACAAATGCCGAAATAGTAAATTCTAGCTCATTATTATTTTTAACAACCCAAATTTTATCTCCAATACGCAAATTATATTTTTGCATATAATAAATTGGTACACCTATTTCCCCTTTCCTAACATCGATCAATTCATTATTTAAATCTAATAAAAAGTCAAAAATAGTATTTTGCTTAACGAAGCTAATGTCCATTACACTATTATGTTCCGCTTGATTTTTCTTCTTTATAAAAATGTTAGATCCGCCTATTTGAACCATCTCTGCTGTTTGTTGTTTTTTTACAAAAGGAGTTTGCGCTACAAATGAATCAATTGACTTTTGGTTTATTTCTCCGGCATGCATTTGTACGAAGTGCGGTGCGTTTGATACTTTAAACAATTGATCCGTTGAGTTCAATAGATTTATAACGTTACTTGAAGCACTTGCGATTAAAAGACTTGATAACATGATAAACATAAATAGAATGGTAATTATCATTTTATTTTGAGAGAAATCTCTTTTTAACATTCTCCTAATCATATAGAGCTAGTTCCCTTCATTCCATAATATTTTCTTCGTCACTATCGCTATTATTATCATTATGAAACAAATAACTAATATAGGTAAATAAATTTTCATACTGAATCCTTCAAACATAAAACCATAAATGACTTGCCCAATTGGTGCCATACATTGAGATACCGCTGTTATAATTGCCATTACTTTTCCTAGGTTTTCATTTGGTGTTTTCTTTTGGACTACAGTAATCACATAGATGGATACAATTGTCACGATCATTGCAATTAGAATAGAAGAAAGTATAAAGAGGATAAATGGTGGATAGTATCCTAAATTAAGAATAACTGGCGTAACTGATAGTGCCATTGGTAGTACTAATAAAGCTATTAAAAGCATCCAGTAATACAATGTTTTCATCTGTAGCTTTTTCGCAAAAAAACCTATCGATAATGCACCTAAAATAGTAGCAAAATCGATCAATCCCATTCCAATTCCGTATAACGTGTCGCTACTTTCCATTGTTACTCGTATAATAATTGGAGCGCCAACAACAAATAGCGGTGTAAGTATTAAATTTAGTAATGCAGCTAAAAGCATAGATTTCAAAATAAATGGTTGTTTTAAAACATATATAAATCCTTCTTTCATATCCTTTACAATTGTCGGTATTATATGGCTTTCTCGTGCTCTTTTTATAAAAGGTATTTTAATAAACATTTCTAAAATCGCAGATAAAAAGAAAGCAAGACAACTTATTATTACGAGCATTTTCAAACCAATTATGCCGTACAATATTCCTCCAAATACAGGAGCAACTATATTTGACAATGCTTGCACACCATTTACGATACCGTTCGCTTGCTCTAACTTATTCTCTGGAACTAATTGCGGAATACTCGCCATTACAACAGGTGAATACATTGCACTAACGACTGCTAGTAAAAACATAATTGTTCCAATCAATATAATAGATACAGGTCCAGTAAATAACAAAACTATAAAGCTTAATACAATCGCAGCGTTGATAAAATCAAAAATAACCATTAAATCACGGCGATTGAAACGATCTGCTATCGCTCCGCCGAGAGGAGCTAGTAAAAACGGAATACTCGTTACCGCATATAATCCTGCGAATATATCAGCACGCCCTGTTATATCTAGCACATATAATGACAGGGCAAAACGTAAAAGTGTTGAACCTAAAATAGTAATAATTTGTCCACTCACCATTAAGTGAAAATCTTTCATCGAAGACCTTATACTAGCTGACATCCTTATCACACCTTTCATTCGATTCAGACCGACTGTCGGTCGATAATATCCAAACAGAAAATTACTATTTCTGTTTGATTAAAACCTCCACCATGTAATCAAAGGCTCCCTCTTTCGCTCCAACAGATGCTTCCATCATTTTGATATAAGCTTTAGCCCTCCTCATCATTTCTTCCGGCTTCCACTGGAATAAACCCTCATCAAATATGATTTGTGCTGAAGAGAGTAATAATTCAATCGTTTCTTGTGGGTATGGAGTAGAAAATATGCCTTCAGCGATTCCTTGTTCTAAAATCTCTGCTAAAACAGGAGATAAATGAATAATTGATTGTACTATACTTTTTTGATGCATTTCCGCATTATTTGGCTGATGAAATTGTTCAATCATTTTATCTTTTACATCACCTGATTTTGGTGATTGTTCCATTAAAACTCGAAATAACTTATCCAAAACTGGGATATTAGGGTTAGAGACAATTGCTTTCGCTTTAGCAACATCCGCTTTAATAATCCTCATAATAATTTCATCCATTACTTCTTCTTTCGACTTAAAATAATGATAAAACGTCCCCTTTGCTATACCAATCTCTTTTAAAATGTCATTTACTGTAGTTTTCGTATACCCTTTTGTAACAAACAAACGTTCAGCAGTTTCTAAAATTTCATTTCTACGTTCCCCATATTCTTTTACGATCCTCATTCATGTACTCCTTCCTACGGACCGACTGTCGGTTTATTTAAAGTATATGTTTAGTATGTAAAAAGTTTCCTGTTATCGTACATATACAACAACCTACTTTACATTTCCTTTATGAATTTTAAAATTTATTTTTAATACGGTGAATGAAATTTTAAAATTTCATTTTTGGTATCCCCTGTAGAAAGACATTAAAGTTATTAAATTTTAAAACCGCAAACACGCATACCCCCGTCCTAAAATTAGGATGGAGGTAAAATAAAATTGTTTAATTTTTGATTAAACAAACTTCCCTATACGAAATTTATAATAAATTCATTTAAAATTCTAAATTGCATCCCATAATAGCGCCCGATAACGAAATAAAGTCATAAATTAGAATGTTTATTCAATCCGTATTATTTAATTTTCCGTTGCCTTATTATTCCTATAACAATTGGAATAACTGTTCCGATAATTATTATTGGTAAAAATAATTTACCTAAACCCCCGCCCCAACCTAAAACTATTGAAATTGTCTCAAATTGGATTAAAGCAAAAATAACTAAACAAACATTTTTTAATTGATTAATCATTTTTCGGCTATTTAAATAAAACTGCTTAGCATTCGATTCATTAAGTCTTTGTGGATAGTTATTAACTTCTGGAAACTTCTCTAAAGTCTGCATTAAAAGTATTATAAATGTCCCGATTCCTGGTAGAATCAAAAGTTCCCATTTTGACCCCCAGCGATCTACAACCCCATTTGCGTTATAATGTCCCGGTACTTCCTCAGGTAATCCTCCCCAAATGGTGATCAAAAAAATTATTGATCCTAAGAAAAATGAATATCCAATGATATCCCAAATCCATTCACTTTTTGTTCTTTGGATTTTCATTCTAGGTCTTCCCCATGAATTCACTATATTTCTCCTCCCCCTTCTACGATATCTATAGTAATACATATCCTGTATTACATTTTAAATTCCGATTCATATAACCAAGTTATCTCAAATTTACGATATTTTCTCAATTAATTATTATAGAATATGTCCCAATTATTAAATAACAGGACTCGTGTTTTTTAGAAAATCTCATTATCTTTCAAACGACTTCATTGTATAAAAATAAAAAAGAGCCGCAATTATTTGCGCCTCTTTTAAAATTATAACTATTTAACGGCCACGTCTTTGCTGACCTTGTTTTGCACTACTTTTCTTATTACTTGGCTTATTAAATGATCGATTGTTATCATTTCTAGAACTATTTCTTGAATCGTTTCTTGGTCCACCTTTTGAACCACTTCTTGAACCTTCACGGCTATCTCTTTGACGATATTGACCTGATTTCTTTGGAGCCGGCTTTTGTACCGGTTTTCCATTTTCATCTACATTTTTTATCATCGGTTGTTCGATTATTTCTCTTTGTATTGGTGCACCAAGCGTTTTTTCAATTTCTTCTAAATGTTTTTCATCTTTCGCTGCAACGAACGTAATTGCAAGACCTGATCCACCTGCACGTCCTGTTCGGCCAATGCGGTGAATATAACTTTCTACATCTTCAGGGATATCAAAGTTAAATACGTGCGTTACACCATCTACATCAAGTCCACGAGCTGCTACATCAGTCGCAATTAAGTACTGAATTTTAGCTTCGCGGAAACTCTTCATGACTCTTTCACGTTTCGCTTGAGGTATATCACCATGAAGTTCAGCACAATTATAACCAAGTCCCTTTAAATCATCATAAAGCTTACTTGCTCTAACCTTTGTACGACAGAAAATAACTGCTAAAAATGGCTGATCACGATCCATAACAAAACGAAGTGCATCTGGCTTTGCACGATCTGTCGTCTCAATGACACGCTGCTCAATTGTATCTACCGTTACTTCTTCACTTTGTACTTGAATCATTTGCGGCTCTTCCATATAACGTTTCGCCAATTTTTTAATATCTTTTGGCATCGTTGCTGAGAATAACATCGTTTGTTTACTATCAGGTGTCTCATCTAAAATATCTTCAATATCATATAAGAATCCGAAATAAAGCATTTGATCTGCTTCATCTAGTACAATCGTTGAAAGATTACTTAAATCAATTGTTTCACGTCGTATATGATCTAATAATCGTCCTGGTGTCGCTACAACAATATGTGTATTACCTTTTAATTTTCTCAATTGTTGTGCTACATCTTGTCCACCATATATCGCTAGTACATTAATATCTTCTCTTTGAACAAGCATTTTTTTAATTTCAGTTGTAATTTGCAGTGCTAGTTCCCTTGTTGGTGCAACAATTAAAGCCTGAACATCACTAGACTCTGGATCGATTTTTTCTAAAATCGGTAACACGAATGCTAACGTTTTACCCGTTCCTGTTTTCGCCTGCCCAATAATATCTTTACCTGACATAATAACAGGAATTGCCTTCTCCTGAATCGGTGTTGCTTCTGTAATTCCATTTTCACGTAATGTATGATTAAAAGTTTCACTAATTCCTAATTCTAAAAAGTTTTTCAAATAGACCACTTCTTTTCCTTATTTTTCACATTAGCTTTCATTGTACCATTTGTTTCGCCAAATATGAAAAATAAAAAAATTCTTATCTTCTTTTTTTATATTCATCCTGTACTAGATGAACAAATTCTTTTTGTTTTTTCTCGGATTTTATTAATGCTTCCATATTTGCCGAATTCAAAATATACTTCTTAATTTTTCTATTACTCCAAATTAAACCTGTATATTTCGGATCTTCATGTAACCTTCGAAACCACTCAAATTCGCTTAATTTGGCAATATGGTGTTTTAATTTCATGTCATTTCGAGGATAAAATAAAATTATATCTGCTATTACATCAAATAATGATCCCAAGTTATTCCCTCCTATAACTTCTTTAATGAAGATATTAACGTAATTTTAAAAATCATTGTTTCACCAATTCAAAATAAATGACACCAATATGTACATCAAGGAACTAAGTTCTACAATTTAATATGTAATACGAAAGCATTATATAACCTTCATTTTGATTTAGCATATGAGCTTATCTTTCAGAAAGATGGTTTGCAATATAAAATGGAAAAATCCTAATAGTGCATTAGAGATATTTATTATTTTTCATTATAATTTTTATAGCCTTACCATTTCAATTTGGGAATTTTGTGCGTTTAGAAAACCATTTAGATACATTTAGCCATATATTGTACGCCAATAATATAGTAGTAAGAAATTTACAAATGAAGGATATAGAAAGAGTAAGGAGGCATGGTTAATTACTCATGAAGGTATAGTGCGTTAGATGAATAAATAGGCTTCATTTACAATAACATAGTATGTTTCCCCTTTACCGCTGTGTGCTTTGTACTGTGGCGAACCATTGACACTCACTTTTGCATCAATCATAAATCCCTGCATCTACAGAACCAGCTCCATCTTTATATTTCCAAGATGGAGCATCCTAGAAATGTAGATTGTCCACTTTGAAAACAATACGTTTTCAAGGTGGACAAATAAACTGTGCTTTTCTTATCGAGTAGCAACAGATACTTCTGAAAGAAATAGACTACATCGTAATAGGGGTTATATTCACAGCTGTAATTTTACAAGTTGAAATTGCAAACCTAACGGTTGTAGTTGGATTTATAGGTAATGTCCCTAGTACTATCCCAAGTCCTGTTTGTTCCACGCTAAAATCTGCTGCAATAGAACCATTACTTGCTAAAAGACTTACTGTAGATCCGATAAACGCATCCAGTAATTGTCTAATTGGTCGTTCACGACATTCACACTCGCATCCTACATCGGTAGGTGGAAGTAATGTAATAGGTGGTCCTGGTGGTAAAAAACCTACCCCTGTTACATCAGATATATTGACCACAAAGGTTGTGGTGCCATCTGTAACTGTAACTAAAAAATCATTCACAGAAGTGATAGTAAATAGAAAGAAAAGCGGGGGCGTGTTGGGTGTGTCTGCAATAGTGCCAAGAATAACAGTTTCTCCAATAAGTTGTTGTAAAACGCTTTGCATAGGTAAAACACAGCAATCACAAAGACAACCTTCTGTTCCTCCTGTTGGGCCTGTCTCTCCTGTTGGACCCGTTACTCCCGTTGGACCCGTTACTCCCGTTGGACCCGTTACTCCTGTTGGACCCGTTACTCCCGTTGGGCCTGTCCCTCCTGTTGGACCTGTGGGTAAAGTAAATGGTGGGATTGGGGGAAGTGTAGGGCCAATTAAATTTGGATTTAATGCATTAGCTTGAAGTATCCCATTTATCTTTTGTATTTCATTTTTATCAAACACATAACTACCTCCTATGAGTGTACTATACTGTAGTAATACAGTTACAAATACATAAACTTCATTGATCGTAATATAATATGTTTTCCCTATACTATTGTGCACCTTAAATTGTACTGAACCTTCCATATTTAACTTCCTAAAAATTGTAAATACCTCACCTACATCTACAAAACCATCCACGTCTTTATCCTGCCAAGATCGAGCATCATAGAAACGTAGAATGTTAACTTTAGAAACAACACGCTTTCCTACAATAGAAGAATCTACTGTACTTTTCTTACTAAACTTCACATAGGATGGATTGTTCTTAATCCATTGCTCTCCACCAAGGTTTTACCAACCAGGCTTTTCGCCCCATTCAACATAAGCTTCTGATTTATTTAGTTGACGAATCTTAGAATAGCTTGTGTCTGGTCCTTTACGTAAATTAACGTTGTAGCCTTCAATATAAGCTATACCATCGGTTACAGCTGTTGGTACTTCTGTTGGTTTAGGTGGCTTTCAGGTACAGAAACATCCACACTAGAATTATTGTATGCGCGTTGTACATCAGCACGGGATTGAGCTCCTGATCCCCCATGAGATTTTAAATAATCAAGTTGATCTTCATGATCTGTACCGCCAAGATATTTAATCACATCGTAGTGAATCCACAATCCTTTTCCTACAGATAACTTGTTATCTTTTAAGATTTCCGCTAAAAGTTCTACGTATTTTTCATATGAACGCTCGAGCTTTGTATGGTCTGCTGTTTCACATAACTCTACATGTACAAATCGTTTATTAGCAGCAGATCCACCGCCATATGCAATGTATTTTATATTAGCGATTTGGATTGTTTCATCTCAATCAACAGCATATTGAACAAATGCGTTTCTTCATGTACGAGATTCATACTTTTGAATATTTCAGAAGTCGCTGTACTATGAGCTACTACGCCCTCATAAACACCTACGCCAAAACGATATGGTTGTTTTGGTAAATTAGGGATAAAAAACGTTCTATCAGCAAAAATACTTGTAGCAAATGAACCAGTAAGTACTAGAATCATAAGGAACGAGGTAATTAGCTATATTAAAACCAGCTAAAATTGGAATGAATGTAAGTGATTGATTATTTATATCCTTAATTCCTTTCAATATTATTGTTGTATTCGGATGCATATACGCTATAAACAATCTAATAATTATTGTCAAGATAGCTGGTATTAAGAAATCAAAAGTTTTTTCTGCCTTCGTTGCAGAACGCAAATAATTCATTGAAACCTCTATCGGAAACTTATTTGCTTTCCAAAACAGATTTTCTCTTCATCCATCTCCATAATCGTATCCGCTTTACAAGCATTGTTTTATTTTGAACAGGTATTCGCTTATAAATATCGAAATATACAATAAGAAAAAACAATAAAATTGATTATTCTTTCGCTTCTTTGTCCATCCTTTTAAAAAATCTATGTTTTTGTAAAAGGAGTGTTTATATGGAGAAACAGACACTTTGGAAAAAATTCAAAAAAAGCTCAGCAAACCTCGGGAAATCAAGCGTATATGAAAGTATTATTTTATACTACACAATGAGAAAAAAAGGGTTACCTACTAAAGCAAAATTCATAATATTAGCTGCTTTATCTTATTACGTATTAGCAATCGACTTCATTCCAGATATAGCTGCTATTATTGGGATCGGCTTATTAGATGATGTTTTAGCAATCGCTATAGCGCATAAATTTGTAATGCGCCATGCGGACAGTGAAATTCGAGAAAAGAGCAAAGTAAAAATGGAATCATTATTTACTTCAGCACACATTTAACGAAGAAAGATAGGCTCTTACTTGTCTTTTCTCACTGCCTAACCATCATCTATAGCTTTTAAACAAATGATTTGAACAGTGTTAATACAGAAAAAAGAACTAAAATAATCTTTTAGTTCTTTTTTGTCAACTCAATTTATTTTTGAACAATAGTTAAAAGAGCCTATTTTAATTTACCAACTAAAACAGGCTCTTTACTAATTTAAATTTACAAGATCATCATCATTTTACGCTATACTTTGCTACTTCAACAACATTTCTCTTTCATCGCTTTCATCATAGACATAGTAGTCTTCATCATTTCATCACATTCATTCATTTTCACCATCATTGCCTTATCCATTTCTACATCCATTTGCATCATGTTATTCATCATCATTTTCATACACTTCATTTCACACATCATTTTTTCCATAGACATCATCATGTTTGTTGTTTCTACCATCATAGTTTTTTCCATATTAACATCCCCCTAGAATTTTTATGTTACAAGTATAAAAATTCCTTTTCGTTTTTCTAAAACCTTCTTAGTTTACCTCATACAAATATTTATCAATATATTTCCCTCTCAATTCGTCATTGATTAACTTTATTTATTGTCACGCTGAAACGTAAATATAATAAAAAAGCATCTTATTATAGATGCTTCCTTGTCTAACAATTAAATTATTAACACTATGAAACTCCATTTGTTTCGTAAACATAGGGTAAATCTATTATTTTTATAAAATTCATAAATCCGACTATAGCGTATTATAGTTTCATTCATATACTGTAGTAGATCACTAGAAAGGAGGCGTATATATGGAAAGTTGTATTGTGTTCGTAAACGGCCAACCTTTTTTAGTACTCACAGTTGCTGGCATCGAAATTGCTAGATTGGAAATTACTCTTCAAGTAGCACTAGCTTTGAGAGTTCTCGGTATTCCAATCTGTGGGTAATTCATTTAAGTAAGTTTAAAAGAGAGCTTTCGCTCTCTTTTAAACTCTTGTCAAAAAATGCACTTCTATACACTTAGCAAGTGTGACTCATAGCCTTGTAGAAATTATATAATAAATATACAAGCATTTACGTTAAAAGAACTTTCTTTAACACACACATCTGCAAACAATTTAACATCCTCTTCATATCACGTTCTTTATAGTGATTCAGACATGCTATTTGAATCCAGTTATTCTTTTGTAAATATGCTGATTCATAATGAACAATATATCCTTGTAATGCTAATGCATCGCCTACTGCCTTAGAACACTGCCCTTCGTTTAATTGAATGGTAAGAACAATTTGAGCGGCATGATCTTTAGGTGAAACAAGCTTTAAACCCATAGTATTAATAGCTTGTTCAATATAAGCATACGCCTCTTTTATTTTTTCAAATGCATCTTCATCTTCAAGTCGCTTCAATGCTTCTTGCAATGCATAAATTAAATTCCATGAATGGGAGTATGGAATACTATCATTCATTTCATACATACCAATATCCATATACGTAGGTATTGCTTCGTTTTTCTCTATCATGTGATTATGAAAAACGAAAGATAATCCTGTATATGATTTAATCGCTTTTCCGCTAACACCACTTGCAAAATATACATCCTTCAAATTTATTGGTATTGCTCCAATTGAGCTTATACAATCTACACATAGTTTCATTTGATATTTTTTACAAAGAATGTTTAGTTCTTCTAAATTATTTAACATTCCAGTTGATGTTTCATGGTGAACAAACCAAAGCCATTCATAATTTCCAGTTGCCATTATTTTTTCTAATTCTGTATAAAGAAACGGCTCTGCCATTTCTTTTTTATGCGTATCATAATGTAATTGCGCACGTGTTGCATGTCCCACTAACCTATTTCCAAATTCCCCATTTGTTAAAACTAGTCCTTTCCCTTTTAAAGAATTCAACTGTAAAGCAATGGCATCATTCGCTAACGTCCCTGTTCCTAACATTATTTGCACACGTTTTGCTTTTGTCATTTGCAGTAAACGTTTTTTTACATTTTCCATTGTCACTTGAAATGACTTAAAACGATGCGAAATAGGCTTAGTAGAAAATGCCTTTCGAACATTTTCTTCAATATCCACTGGACCAGGTAAAAACGTATATTCTTTCGTCATAATACCCCCAACACTCGACTCTTCAAACATAGCTGGGGTAACATACATTGGCTGGAAGGCTGCTTCTTCAATACCAACTAACGTATGGAAAGATTTGAATCCCATTTGCTCATATAAAGGTAGTTCACGTGTTGTAGCAGAAATGAGTGCCAATTCATATCCATTTAGAAGCAAATAACGATGTAAAAAGCGAATTAAACCTAACAATGCTCTTCCATTTCGATATTCACGTTCTACTGAAAGTAAACGAATTTCATATACATTTTCTCCATGTTCTTGCAAATAAAAATCTAGATTTGGAATTTTATAATCTAACGAGAATGGTCGTTTTCCTCGCAATGTAACCATACCTACTAACTTATCGTCATCTAAACAAATTAAATATGTATTTTCTTCATGGAAACGATCTATACGAACACGCTCTTTCGTTTCTTCATGTTGCGGAATTTCTTCTACAAATGTTTTATAATTCAATTTATGTATACTTTCAAATTCCCAAGCTTGATCAGCAACTTTATAAATTAACCCCATGTTGTATCTCCTTTATGTATTTAATAAAAATTATAAGTGGAGATTAACTCCACTTATTAAAAGTTCATTTCATTCTCGATTTACATATAAAATAAGTACAATGATAAGTGCACTTAAAATAGTCGTAACAATAGAGTAAGAATACAAAATCATGCAAACTGGTAAACAAGCGATTGTAATTAGTCCGGGCTTAGTAAATCCTTTAAAGATTAAATAAAATATAATGAAAACAGCAATAAGAGTAAGCGCTATCAAATAATCAAATGCAATTAACCCTCCAATAAATGTTGAAATGCCTTTTCCGCCCTTGCCTTTAAATAAAATTGGGTAAATATGTCCAAGTATAACAGCCAGTAAAGCTAACATTACAAATATAGAATCTTCGAAAAGGTATTTTGCAATAGAAACTACGATTGCCCCTTTGATCGCATCACCTAAAAATGTAGCGATGAAATACCCTTTTCCATATACGCGCCCCATATTTCTTGCGCCAGGATTACCACTTCCTTCTTCACGAATATCAACATTATGTTTCCATTTCGTTACTATATAAGCGGTCAATATGTTTCCAAATAAATAAGAAGCCACCAAATACAAAAATTGCATACTATTAATCATGTAATCATTCACTTTCTACATGGGAGTACTTATACAATATTCAATGACTATGTATATTGTACTTTTTCTTGCTTTACATCCCTTTGTATATTTTAACATCATATTTTTACAAATCATACAAAAATTCTCATACTTCTATTTTATAAAATATACACCCTTCATTAAATGATATGTTCCTTTCACTGCCATTTCTGATGGTGATACGAATATAACTTCTCCCATACTTTTCTCACAGCATTTCTTAAATTCAGTATATATTTCAGAAACTAAACGCAATATGCTGCCACTTACTGCAATTGGAGTTGAAAGCTTAAATTGCATCTTATTATAAACATCTACTGTAATTTTCGCTAATTCCTTACCAGCTTGCATCATAATTTCATGTGCATCATCATTCCCATTTCTCGCTTCCTGAATAATTAATGGTGCGATTGCTGCAACTTTATCTTTTGAAGAGCTATATACTAGTCTTTTTATATGAGATGATGTTAAAAGTCGAAACTCGTCTTGAATCCTTAAGCTTAATGGACAAAGTCTAACTCCTTGATCAAATTGATTTGCCATTCTCTTTAAACCTTGTAACGCAATCCAATATCCGCTTCCTTCATCGCCTAAAATATGTCCCCATCCACCACTATACTCGTACACTTCTCCTTTCTTTCCAATACAAATTGCGCCTGTACCGCCAATCGTTAAAATTCCATCCTTCCCTTTTAAAGCAGCTGCATGTGCAATCATTGCGTCATTAAAAACTTCAATTTTCGTTTCATATTTCTTTATTAATCGTAATGTTAATTCATTTGTATTCGCTCCACTTATACCCGCTAACCCTAAACAAATACAAACGCAGTGCCCATCTATTAAAGCTTTCTTGCATTGATCGATCGCCTCCATAATATGCGAAACTGCTTTTTCATAATCTATTAATATATTTCCAAACCCACTCGTACCTCTTACAACTTCGTTTCCGTCTTGATCAAATGCAATTGCTTCTGTCTTCGTGCCCCCACCATCTACTCCAATCATATACTTCATATGTTCGCCTCATTTTCATCATCTTATTGGAGGGAATGTTATATTCCCTAAAACTACAGATTGCTTTGCACCTGTTGCGCTTGGCACATTACTCGGATTACGATGATGCGTTTCGTTTGCTAATATCGCAAAGGCGATTGCTTCTTTCGCCTCTGAAGAATAGCCTATATCTTCTTGAATGAATATCGCGCACTTTTCTTCCTTCAATCCATTTCGTATCATTTCAACAAGTGTACGATTATAACTGCCCCCACCACCTAAAATTACTTCATCGATTTCATGATACGGCAGAATAAACTCCTTATAATGATGAACAATTGAACTTGCTGTAAACATCGTGACAGTCGTCAAAAGATTTTCTTTACCATGCTTTTCAAACAGCTTCAATAATTCACTTACAAACTCTTCTCCAAACTGTTCTCTACCAGTTGATTTCGGTGGATTCATTTTCAAAAATGGATGGTTCATACAATATGTCAAAATTTCATCTACAACTACTCCTTGTTTTGCAATCCTACCATTTTGATCATATGGCAACTGAAATAGCCTTTGACACATTTCATCAATTACCATATTCCCTGGACCAGTATCAAAAGCTATAACGTTCTTATCACTTAGGTGACTTGGTATTACGGTAACATTACCAATCCCGCCAATATTTTGTAATAGTCTATTTTTAGTTGGATGACGATACAAAATAATCTCTGAATATGGTACAAGTGGTGCACCTTGTCCCCCTACTGCCATATCCATCGTTCGAAAATTAGAAATAACCGTCGTATTCGTTTCATATGCTATAACTGCTGGTTCTCCAATTTGCAATGTTGAGGGAATCATATTATCATCTTGCTGTGGTTGATGATAAATCGTTTGTCCATGAGAACCTATTAAATCTAATTAGTTCAAAGGAAAATTGGCCTTTTTACAAACCTCCTTTACAGCGTTGGCAAAACATAAACCGAGCTTAAAATTCAAACTGCATATGAGTTGGACATTTGAATTTTCTATTGATAATGATTGTTGGATTTCATTTTTCATATCATTACTAAATGGAACTGTAGTAAAATGGATGAGTTCAACTTTAGAATCTACACCGCTTCCTTCTATATGAACGAGTGCTACATCTATTCCGTCTAACGAAGTACCGGACATTACCCCTGCAATATACATAACATGCATAACCTCCTATTTACTAAAAAACAATCATGTAAGTTACAAACGTACAACCGATTGAAAAAAATATGAATCTAAAAAACAACTGAGCTTTTGATGCAAACGATCCATCAATGAAAGAAACAACTACTGTAAGCAAAATACTTGCCGCAATGCTTGTAACGAGCCATATACTATGCATTTGTGATAAATGTAGCATTCTTAATAAAGGTACGAAAAGTAAATTCGCACATATCACTCCAAATAATAATAAAAATACACCTTTATAACTAAATTTTATATTCATTCCATTTCACCCTCTCTGGACTTCATGTGAAAGAAGTGATAGACAAAATGCCTATCACTCAAAAATAAAATATAAAACTTACGGATTAACAGATTCCCCATCACCATTTTTCTCAATTTCAAGCATGTTTTTGTCGTACATTTTAAAGAATGGTAGGTAAATAAGGAATGATATTGCTATATTTATAAAAACTAATACTACTGCACGCCAATCTCCACCTGTGGCTAAATACGCGCCAATCGGAGCTGGTAATGTCCACGGCGGCATAATATGTGTTGGCGTTACAAATCCCATCGCAGTTGCTGAATATGCAACAGTTGCTGTTACGAGTGGTGTAATGATAAACGGGATAATTAAAATTGGATTTAGTACAATCGGTAATCCGAAAATAACAGGTTCATTAATATTAAAAATACCAGGCACAATACAAGTTCTTGATAATGCCTTCGAATATTTTGATCGACCAAATACAATCATAGCTAATACAAGTCCTAACGTCGCACCAGAACCACCAATCCATATAAACCATTGGTATAATGGTTCTGGTGAAATGAATGGTAACTGATTTGCGCCACTAGCAACTGCTTCACCATTTTTCCCTAAATATACTTCCCATAATGGCCGGGCAACAGTTCCAACAACCGACACACCATGGATTCCGAATGACCAAAAAAATGTAATTAAAAATACTGGAATGATTACACCGAAGTAACTATCACCAGCTTTTACTAACGGTGCCGCTAATTTATCAACTACATGATGTAAATCAATACTAAAAACGACAGTTACTAAACTCATTAAAATAATAACGAATGCAGCAGGTATAAGTGCTTCAAACGAACGTGAAACAGACGGCGGTACTTGTTCTGGCATTTTAATCATTACATTTTTCGTCTTACAAAATCTTAAAATCTCTACTGATAAAATAGATACGATCATCGTTACGAATAATCCATGCCCCCCGAGATTTGTCATCGGAAGCATAAATCCTTTTTTATCGATTAATTCGGGCGTCAATGTTAAAAGTAGTGAGCATACTGCTAACTGTGCCCCTGATAAAGCATCTAACTTATAACTTTTCGCTAAATTGTATCCTATACCAAATGCTATATATAAAGACATAATAAACATCGTTAAACGATATGGTATTAATATACTTGTTTGATTTTTCAATGCCCAAACTGATATGAAACTATCTTTCGGTAATGGTGGAAATGCTACTATTAAAAAGAAACTCCCTACGATAATAAATGGTAACGCCGAAATAACTCCATCACGGATTGCTTGTAAATGCCTCTGTTCAGAAAGCCTTGCCATCGGTCCAGATAAGTTTTTATCAAGAAACGTGACAAACTTATTCATAACGCTTCCCCCTAACTAATTAATTCATTTACAGTTTTTAATAAAGTCGGTCCACCAAGCGGCGTGTATGCTTGCGGCGGAATAATACCGCACGGAATAGATTCTTGTTCTGTAAATTTTTTTACAGCGTCAAATCGATGTCTAACTTGAGGTGCAACCATTACAACATCCCAACCATTCTTTACTTCTTCCTCCACCTCACTTGTTCCAATAGCATGCACTTCCATGTTCATACCTTTTTTCTCTGCTTCTTTTTTTAAAGTGTTTACAACAATTGCGCTGGACATTCCTCCAGAACAAACGAATAAAACTTTCATTATTGAATCCTCCTATACTTATAAATTGTTTCTTTCAAATGAAAGAAAGTTTCACTTTACTAACAAGCATATGAAGAAATGAAACGATTTAGTTATACTGAAAGTAAATTTCACTAAAAATATTTTTCCTATTAAATTAATGTTTCAATATTTATTTTTCTCAATTGCAGGGCCAACCTAACATCATATATTATTTTAAATAATCGTATAATAGGGAGGCGTATAAATGATTATGAAACGTTTAGTAATGATGTGCTGTATCGTCATATTGTTTACTCCTTTCTCTTTCATTTCCCCTCACTCTACTTATGCTGAAGTAAATACTACTTACAAAAAACATGAATTACGCGCTGTATGGATAGCATCTGTTCTCAATATTGATTGGCCTTCAAAAACTGGCTTACCTATTGAAAAGCAGAAACAAGAATTTATAAGACTATTAGACGATGTAAAAAACACTGGTATGAATGCAGTCGTTGTACAAATTTAACCGACTGCTGATGCTTTCTATCCTTCAAATTACGGTCCTTGGTCTGAATACATTACGGGTACACAAGGAAAAGGGTTCTGGTGCAAAAATAAAACAAAAGAGAATAAAGCACATATATTCCTAACGGAATCGTATCTTATATTACAAGTCCAAACAATTGATGGATAAATTCTTTTTGATTTTGGACAGACTGGTTCCGTAAAGCAATCTGTTCTTTTTTAATCATATGCATGGCTTCTACTCCAGAAAGAATGGATGTAGCTGTGTCAAAAGATTTAAGACCTAGCATAGAACGGATTCGCTTCTTTATAAAGCGATGATCTTGTTCTACTATGTTATTCAAGTACTTTTGTTGTCTAAGTCGCATACCGCTAGGTATGCTTTTTTCTTTTTTTAACTGTTCAATTGCTATCGGATAAGCTGGATTCTTATCGACTGTTATCACACGTGGCCTTGAAACATGAAAAGACCGCAAAGCTTTCTTGAGAAAGCGCCTTGCAGCCTTATGATCTCTTGTTTTGCTTAGGCGAAAATCGATTGTGTTTCCGTTCGAATCAACAGCACGATACAGGTACATCCATTGACCTTTTACTTTGATATATGTTTCATCGACTCTCCAAGAGTCATTTATTTGTTTGAGGTAACGTCGGATCCATTTGTCCAATTCAGGAGCATACTGATGAACCCAACGCATAATCGTTGTATGGGAAATGGATAAACCCCGTTCCTCCATCATTTCCACCAAATCACGAAAACTTAGGTTGTACCGTAGGTACCATCTTACCGTTAATAAAATAATATCAGGCTGATAGTGCTTCCATTTGAACCAATTTTTCTTTTCCATACCAATCACACACCTTTTTAGAGTATTAGTATGTCCAAGTTTTATAGATTTTTTGCACCAGAACCCATTTAGGCATTCATTTCAATAGATGCCTAAATGGGTGTTAAGGAGCATAGAAACTTTGGAATTCACTTCTGGTTTCACTTATGAATTTAAAGATTTCGCCACTCATCACATGCCTTGCGAATATTTTTACGCATATTATTTGTAATTTCTAACCTGTCATTTAAGAAAGCATCTCTCTGTGAGATTATCTCATCTTTAGCACCCAAATAGACCCTTTGAATAGATGAAGCATTTCTACCAGCTTCCGTTAATCTATAACGTGGGATACCTGGAGATTCTGTGTACCATAGTGGATCTGTTAGTGATATAGGATCAGAATCATACATATGAACCTTTGTGTCTAAATTCTCATCCCATTCATCTACAAAATTAAACCTGTATTTGAGTGTAGGATAAGAATTAGAAGTAGTAGGAGCAGTAATCATATCGTAAAGTCCACTATTAGCATACATTGCATCACCTATACTTACATTTGTAAAGTAAACTAATTTGTCACCACGTGGTTCACATAAAGCAGCATACTCATCCCCACAACGACTTAAAGTAGCTTTATACCCAGAGTCAATTTCACTAAGAGATTTTATGTCAGTTAGATGCAAAGTACAAATGTAAACAAGGGCTGTTATACCTTCAAACGTTTCAAAACGTACTAAATCTGATACTAAATCTGAACCATCGTCATATATGCCGTGTAAAATATTTACATCACCGCTC
Organism: Bacillus sp. FSL R12-0074; assembly: GCF_038005725.1. NCBI lineage: Bacteria > Bacillati > Bacillota > Bacilli > Caryophanales > Bacillaceae > Bacillus > Bacillus sp. FSL R12-0074. The sequence goes on along the minus strand of NZ_JBBOTR010000001.1, from coordinate 2,456,943 downwards.
TCTGGATAGCCCTGAAGACGTCTCGCAATACTGTCACAATTAGCTACATAGTGATCTAAAAAGGCTTGGTCAATTATTTTTTTAACCCTATAACAAATTTCTTCTACTGCTTGTTTCACCGCTTCTTGAGCACTATCTTCTGATGGAAACATTTCGCTTATTATTGCTGTACCTATTGAAGAACCCAAAGAACTAGCTCCTATTTCTAATATTTTCTGCCAGTTTAACTCGTTATTTATCATAATGAACACTCCTTTATAATTTAGAATGCTCACTATCATTTCAGTTTTATACATTTTTATACCCTTATGCATTTTGGACACACTTTAAGCGGTTTGGTATATACAGATATATGAAATTATCGGTGTTTCAAGAATCGGCTTTACCCCTATACGATAGCCCTCTTCAAAAAATATCTACCGTATTTGCACATGTGGACACGTGGACATTTATATAAGTTCGCATTTACACATTTACACATTTACACATTTACACATGTGTAAAAATCCACTACAAACTTGTAGCCAAAAATACAAAAAAATTAAATGATATATGGGCTACTATTGGTACTTTTATATCCCTAGTCTTTTCATAAATCCACTCATATAGGCATCCGTTTATAAAGTAAGGGAAGAATCAAAATGCATGGCTGCAAGGATACCATTAGCAATGACAATCGCTGTTGTACGATTGATTGGTTCAAACAGTTTTTCTATTCGGGGTTCAGCCGAGATACGTGTAAAAACAGGTTGTGAACTATATTTTACATAAATGTTAAAGATTTACTTTTATTTTACATGAATGTAAATTTTTTACTCTTTATTTCTTTCTCAATTGTGGAATTTTTTTCTTTAATTATACTTAATATGGAAGTCTAATGTTAGTTGTAGGATTTTGAGATAAGACATTTATCTTAAAATCTTACTGAGAGGAGTGATTTATGTATGACTTAAGAATTAAATGAAAGTAATATGCTTCTAGAAAAATCAAAAAAGACTTGGAAGTTTTAGACTCCTATGCTTTTTTATCTTATTCATCAAAAAATATAAACAATATTGTTCAAAATAAATATTCATTTAATAAATCCACTTGTGGAATTATTGAGAAAATCGGTATTTCGTATAAACATTAGAACAGATCTGAATGAAAGGACTGAATTATATGAACAGAAGAAAGAATGGTAAATTACAAAAACCAATCAAGTTGTTTGCGACATCCGCTATTTTAGCAACCACGTTATTTGTACCTATTAGTGCAAACAATTTAGATGTACATGCTGAAACTGCACAAACTGCAACTCAATTTGAACAGAGGGAGTTCGACCTTCCAGCAACAAGGAGTTATTGGGATGAAGCGAATAGAGAAAGAAGAGGTAACCAAAAAAATTATATGCCAACAGGAATCTATGTAAAACCAAATGAGCAGGTTACAATTACAGTATCAGGAACACAAAAGATTAGAGCGATTATTGGGACCCATCAATATGATAAAGAATGGGGAAAAGAAATTGATCTTTCTCCTGGTTCTAATACCATCTCTTCTCCAAACGGCGGCTTATTAGGATTTGATAACTATCAAGATACAGGAACAGTTAAGGCGAAAGTAACACAAGGTGGTAGCCCTGTTCCATTCTTTGAATTAGGGAAGCACACGAAAGAAGACTGGATTACCATGATGAACAAATATCCAGATGCACATGCTGTTCAACTAAAGTCAAAGAAAGCAGTACTTACCGTAACTCGTAATAGTGCCAATAAATATATTGTGAATCAAGACCCTATTCCTCTATTAGAAAAATACGATAAAATGATTGAGGCACAAGATAAGATATCAGGGTTATCTGAAACAGACCTTAATCCTTTACATCAGCCAACTCGTCGTATTTGGGCTTTTGTAGAAAACCCTAACGCACAAAGTTGGGGCATGTATGCAAGTTTGGATGGAGCCGTTTTTACGACTGCTGGTGAAGCAATCAAAAGCACTTTAAATGCAAATGAGTTTGGATGGGGACAAATGCATGAAGCGGGACATGCAAGACAACAATACCCATGGACGTGGAATGACTTAAGAAGTATGGGTGAAGTAACTGTTAATCTATATTCTTTAGTTGCAGACAAGAAAGTATATCCAAATAAACCAACACGTTTAGAATCAGAGGGAGATTATAATAGGGCCTTTGCATATCTAAAACAAACGAATAAAGAATATAAAAATATTGACGACCTGTTTGTAAAACTTGTTATGCTTTGGCAACTGCATTTAGCGTATGGTGAAGATTTTTATCCGTATCTTCACCAGCTATATCGAGGGATACCACATGATCAGCTTCCAAAAACAGATGAAGAGAAAATCCAAGCGTTTATTTACAATACATCGTTAGTAGCAAAACAAAATTTGCTTCCTTTCTTTGATCAGTGGGGACTGAAAGCATCACCAGAAACACGACAAAAAATCGAAGCTTTGAATAATCCAACATTAGTTGCACCTATCTGGGAAGCAACTGATTCTAAGCCCGTTAAACCACTAGCTATATTGTCAAAAAAAATAATGAAGGTAAGTGCAAATAGTGAGGAATCATGGCGTGATCCAGCAAGTAACGCGATCGATGACAATCCAAATACAATTTGGCATAGTCAATGGAACGCACCAAATCAATATCCATACAATTTAACGCTAGATCTCGGTCAACAAATACGAACCATCACCCAAGTAGCATATCTTCCAAGACAAGATTGGTCAGAGAATGGTATTATTTTAAACTACAATATTTATACAAGCATGGATGGTTCTAACTATAAAAAAGTAACGTCTGGAACATGGGACAATAATAGAGGGAAAAAATTTGCAACATTCGAACCTATTTCTGCGAAATATGTAAAACTAGAAGTAACAAACGGCATAAATGGGTATGCTTCAGCAGCTGAAGTAGATGTTTTAGGATATTAAAAGTTTGCGCATTTCATTTTTTGTTTTTACTTTGAATTTTCTGATATGAAATATTACAGTCATATCTTTCAAATTCAAATGATAAAAATAGATCCAAATAAAACAACATAGAACTATGTTGTCATTATAACAAAAAAATTATGTTATAGTATTTACTGAACATATGAATAGGATAACAACTATCTGCTGTTGGCAAGTAGTTATTTATCTAATAAAAAGATCACTTGTTTCCAAGACAAGTGATCTTATATATATAATAATACAAATAAAAAATAAATCATTATTACTAATGGGGTATCACAAACAAAACGCGAATTTCGTACGCTAAGGGGTAATCGGCTTTTTACTGTTAACTCGTTTGTAGTAATCGAAGGAAGATTATATTTATAAGTATGGGTTGAATTCATCCATTTGATACTCTTTTTTTATTTCATTATTTAAAATCGTAATTGTAGGATTCAGGCTTTTCAATTTATTTATTGTTTGATTTGCATCTTTTATCTTATTTACTTCCAATTGAAGCTAGAAAAATATGACACTTATACAAATGAATAATATATAAACATAAGACCACCGGTTTAATAAATCAGTGGTCTTTTATTTAGAGAAGAATTTAGCTAATTAATTTCATGTTTTGAATACAAAGCGATTGCAACCAATGGTTTTAGCAATTAATATTTCTTGTTTCTTATTTAGGTAGATATGAAATTTATATGCTTTACTTACTAACATAGGGTGCACCTCACCTTTTTATAGGATATCTACAGTATAAAAAAAAACGTAGGCTTACGCCTACTGATATTCATCTCCCACCTAAAATTGGTGTTTCACACCTTTATATTTTTGAGGAAGGAGTCTTCTGTCAGAAACCGAAAAAAATGAGATACTCCCATTTTTTTCGGTTTTGGAGTATTTCGTTTTCATTAACTTGATAGTGAGGTTTCCGTATCCCCTAAAAATAGAAAAAGAAGATTGAGACATCTCATCTTCTTTTCAGGCAGAGTTAGAGAAAGCATTTTATTGGATAAAATGCTTTCTCTAAGAACTAGCTCTGCAAAAATCGCTGTATTTCTATTTCTGGTAATCCCGTAAGCTTTGCAATGTCTTCTACAGACACACCATTTTTATGCATGCCTCGAATGAGTTGCATCTTTCCTTGCTCAACCCCTTGTTCAATTCCCTTTTTAATTCCTTGTTGTTCTGCATGAGCAAATTTTGCTGCCTCATCCATTAAGGCCTTTTCTCTTGCTTCATATGCTTGACGGAAAGAAGAATCTTGACTCATACGTTCCCATTTATTCATTGCTTTTTGTAAAATCGGATCTCGGTTCATGGCAATATCCTCCAATGTTTGTGTAAGATGTTCATCTTCATTCGCAGGTAATAATAATAACCAACGAACAAACGAATCTTCCCACGGATTGACTTTCTCTTCGCGCCATTGCTGCATCAACTTTGGAATCTCTACTATATGAACTTCTATATCATCACTTAATAGCTTTTGTTGTTCCTGATTCCAAAGGATGCCTGTTGTATGAAATGCTTCATATTCAGGAAACATCGCAAAGTTTAACAGGTTAATTGTAATCGTTTTATGAAGTGAACTATATGGCATGCCCTTTTGCAATTGAGAAGTGTACAACCTTCCCCAATAATACAAACTGCGTTTAATCATATCATGATTGTTATTCAGCTGTATTTCTACATTTACCTTTGTTCCTATATCTAATGTAGCCGAAATATCTAAAATCGATAATTTATCTTCTTCATGTTCTCGATGTAAATGTGGATCTTCTAACTGTAGGGAAACTTTAGTTTACTTTCACCATCTATCAGTTTATTTCAACATAACATTCCGAGTTTCTAAAAAAAGAGAAGCTAATATTCTTTTACGAATGGCTTCTCTGAAAAAAAATGTTACTCATTTCTTTTTCAAACGAAGTTACACCCACCACATCTGTGTAGGATTTTCTTCAATTAAAATAGATTGAAGATTTTTTGTAGCACGTTTAAATCCTTCTTGAACAGACATGAGTGGATCTTCGTGTTCAATACTTACAACATAATCATATCCATATGTACGAAGTGCACTCATCATTTGCGACCATTCTTCTAAGCTATGGCCACAACCAACAGAACGGAACGTCCAGGCTCTTGTTTCCACTTTATCGTAGGGCTGCATGTCTGTTAAACCATACATATTTACATTCTCTTGATCGATGTAAGTGTCTTTTGCATGAAAGTGATAAATTGCATTTTCTTTCATTAATAACTTAATAGCAGCGACAGGGTCAATTCCTTGCCACCATAAATGACTAGGGTCTAAGTTAGCACCTATCGCATTGCATGTCTCTTCACGTAGTTTTAGTAATGTATATGGGGTATGTACTAAGAAACCACCGTGAAGTTCTAAACCAATTTTCACACCATGTTCTTTTGCAAATTCACCAACTTGTTTCCAATAAGGAATGAGCTTTTCTTCCCATTGCCATTTTAAAATATCATTGTATTCATTTGGCCATGGTGCAACAGGCCAATTCGGGTATTTTGCGCTTTCATGGTCACCTGCTACACCTGAAAAACAATTCACAACAAGTACGCCTAGTAGTGAAGCTAGTTGAATGGTTTTTAACAATGTTTCATGAGATTCTGTTGCAAAAGCAGCATCTGGGGATAACGGATTTCCGTGACAACTAAAAGCGCTAATGATTAAGTCTCCTTTTTGTACATGTTCTATATATGCGCTTCTGGCCTGTTCACTTTCTAATAATACATCTAGGTTACAGTGCGAACCTCCAGGATAACAGCCTGTACCAATTTCTATTGCATGCAAACCGGCTGCTTGTACATAATCTAGCATTTCTTCAAATTCCATGTGAGAGAAAAGTGTTGTAAATACTCCTAATTTCATTTATCTTCCCGTCCCTTCTTCGTGTGTGTTACTACTTTCGTAAATTGCATCAATAATTTGCGATACTTGCAGCGATTCCTCAGACTTTACAATTAATTCTTCATCGTATAAGCAAGCTTTTACAAAGTTTTCTGCTTGCAAAATTCCAGGGTCGCCGTTATTTGCTATCCAAACAGGTTCACTATTTAATATCATATTATGTTTTGTTGTATATAATTCAATTGGAAAAACATTTATTCCACCGTTTACTCCGGAGATACTCAAATATTCTTCATCATTTTTAATATTTGCTGCCCAAGAAGTTTCAAATAACAATGATGCCCCATTTTCAAACTTTATGTATGCGGTAACATGATCATCAACTTGAAATGTTTTATAATCATATTTCCCCCACATGTTTACTTGATTTGGTAGCTTACTAACGGCATTATAGACACTGCCAATGACTTCCGTTTGTTTTGGATTTCCAATTAACCAAAGTGCTAAATCAAGAAGATGACAACCGTAATCTATTAAACTTCCTCCGCCTTGTAATTCTTTATTTGTGAAAACGCCCCAGCCTGGTACTTTTCGGCGACGGAGTGCTTTTACACGAACAACTAGAGGTGTGCCAATCTCACCTATCATCATTTGTTTTGCAACTTGCGACTCTTTCATATAACGATAATGATAAGCGATAGTAAGTTTTTTACCGTTGTTTTTTGCAGATTCTATCATTTTTTCGCATTCTGCCGCTGTTAAAGCCATCGGTTTTTCGCATAATACATGTTTCCCTGCTTGTAATGCTACGATAGAAATCTCAGCATGAAACTTATTTGGTGTACAAATACAAACAGCATCAACTTCTTTAAAGACTTCTTCATACGTTTCAAATACATAAGGAATGTTATATGCTTCAGCGATTTGTTTTGCGCGTTCTATGTTTCTATCATGTATAGCCGTAATCGTACAATATTCATGTAACTTTACAAATGCAGGGATATGGCGACCTTGTGCAATTCCTCCGGCCCCTATTATTCCAATGCTTAGTTTCTTCATGTCTTCACCTTTTCTCAAAATGGAATTGTAACAATTTGTTTTGTTTCACTAGATTGTATGGCTGCTAAAATGACTTCTAGCGATTTCATTCCTTCTACACCATTAATTAACGGCTCTTTATCAGAAAGGATAGACTCTACAAACTGCTCAATCACATGTGAATTACTTTGACCAACTGCAGCATTCGATTGAATTTTATCAAGCTCATATTTTACAACTTCACCATTTTTATATTGAAGAATGAGTGAGTAAGTTGGATCATCTTCTAAGCGAAGAGTGGCCTTTTCACCGTAAATAATTGTTGAATTATCTTCTTTGCTAACGTAAGACCAACTTGCTGCAAGTGATCCGATAATGCCACTTTCGGTTTTCAACATACATACTGCACAATCATCTACATTCGAAAATGTTTTTGCACTCGTCTCAACAAAGGCACCAACTTCTGTCATTTCTTCATTAAGAATATACCGAATTAAATCCGCCTTATGTACACCCAAATCACCCATTGCACCAAGAAACGCTTCATCTTTTTTAAAGAACCAGCTCTCTTTTCCATCTACACTCCAATTTTCAGGACCACTATGACCAAATGCTGTACGGAAGCTATATATTTTTCCGATTTCTCCATTTTCAATCAATTGTTTTGCCTTTTGGTGAGAAGCAACAAAACGCTGGTTATGACCAATCATTAACTTTTTACCACTTTTTTCAGCAGCTTCAATCATCATTTCTGCATCTTTTTTTGACGTCGCCATTGGCTTTTCACATAGTACATGGATACCTGATTGTAAAACAGCGATAGAAATTGATGCATGTAAATTATTTGGTGTACAGACACTAACTGCATCTAACTCTTCACAATTGATAAGCTCATTATAGTCAGTGTACATATTTACACCATACTTATTGGCAATTTCCTTTACGCGTTTTTTATTACTGTCACAAACAGCTACAACCTGTACATATGGGTTTGCTTCATATTCTGGTAAATGACGATACTGCGCGATGCTTCCACAGCCAATAACACCTACTTTTAAAATATTCACTATCATATCCTCCTTTTGCTCGATTTGAAATTATTATAGAAATTTTTTCACTGAAAAAATATGCTATATATCGTTATGTTTTTATCAAAAGTTGCCTTTTTCTATAAGAAATAAGGAAACTTACTTATCGCATTTTAATAAAGGTGTTATATTGCTAATAAGGAGGTGTAAACGTCTATGACGGAAGGAGTTTGTAATAAGCTTGCTAAAGCAATTGAAGAAAAGGTTATTTATCAAAATCCATTACTATTTTTAAAGGTATGGGACATTGTTATGGAAACTTCTTATTGTGATCAAATTAAGAGTGCCCCTTGGCATTATCATGAAGAGATTGAGTTTCTAGCAATTATAGAAGGATATTTAGGTATACAAAATAAGGATAAATATATTGTTCTTGGCCCTGGAGATGTTTTTATTTTAGGGAAATCTGAGTTGCATCGGTCACATAAACCTTCTGCAGGTTCGTTACACTACGTTGTGTTTCAAGTAAATTTAAAACAACACTTTGACCGAAGCATTATACAATATTTACATTGCTTTTCAGAACAAACAAAATCCTTAAATGAGTTAAACTATATTTTTGAACAAAATGAAGTTGTGAAACATGAGGCTTATGCTCTTATTATAGAAATCTTTACAGAATCAAAAATGAAAATGAACGGATATGAAATCGCAATTAGTGCTGCCATTAAGAAATTACTTTTCTTACTAGTAAGAAACGACACACATAACATATTAACTTATAGTGAACAAGACGACTTCGCTCGTTTAAAACCAGTACTTGATTATGTAGAAGATCATTTAGGAGAAAAGATAACCGTAACCAAAGCATGTGCATTAATAAATTTAAGCTATCATTATTTCATAAAATACTTTAAAAGAATTATGGGTATTTCCTTTTTAGATTATGTGAATTATAAGCGTATCAAACAAGCTGAAAGTTTATTAATAACAAGTGACCTTAGTATTACAGATGTCGGATGCGAAGTTGGAATTGCAAACATGTCACAGTTTTATAAGTTGTTTAAAAAAGAAAATAATTGTTTACCGAAAAAGTTTAAACAGCGAATACAAAGCAATAAAGAGTGAGGTAAGAACATGAAATATACATGTTCATGCTATAGATTTGAACTACCCCCACTTTCACTTTGTTTAGAAGAGGGGGGATTCCTAAGTAAAAAGTTCTATCGAACTCTAATTTATTAGGCTATCTCCACAGTCCTTGCGGTTAGAAGCCTTATCGCTTCATTCTTTAGATTGATACTTGCGTTAATATCCCTATCATGGTGTGTAAGGCAAGAAGGGCAGTCCCATTTACGTAGGTTTAGATTTTTAACGTCTTTGTTTTGATATCCACAACAAGAACATAATTGGCTTGAAGCAAATGTTTTCGATACGACAATGATTTGTTTACCGTACCATTTTGCTTTATATTCCAACATGGTTCGAAACTGTGACCATGATACCTCACTAATCGCTTTTGCTAACTTATGATTCTTTAACATATTTGATACTTGCAAATCTTCTATACCAATAACATCGTGGTTTTTGATGATTTCAGTCGAGATTTTGTCCAAGTAATCTTTTCTAGCATTCGTCATGTATTCATGAATTCTAGCTATTTTTACTCGTTGTTTATTCCAGCGAGAAGATCCTTTCATTCTTCTAGAAAGAACACGCTGTGCTTTTGCCAACTTCTCTTCTAATGATCGAAAAAACTTCGGATTTTTATAGATTGTTCCATCTGACAAAATGGCGAAATCTTTTAGTCCCACATCCATTCCAATGTAAGAATTTGTTTTCGGAAGTTCTTGCACTTCTGTTTCAACTAACAATGACAAAAAGTATCTGCCAGAAGGGTTCCGTCTAACTGTAGCATTTAAAATACGTCCTTTTACTTCACGACTTTTGGCAAATCGAACAAGACCTAGTTTTGGCAATTTTATTTTGTTTCCTACAACGGCAATGTTTTCATTTGTTTGTTTTGTGGTATAAGATTGTATGTTGTTCTTCTTAGATTTGAAACGCGGGGCATTGTTTTGTTTTTTGAAAAGGCGTGTATAAGCATCCGCAAGGTTGCGAACAGACGACTGAATCGCAATACTATCCACTTCTTTTAGCCAAACAAACTCTTTCTTCATGGCAGGAAGTTTGGCAGAGCATGTACCATATGTCAAACCTTTTCCTGTTTCTTTGTATGCATTATCCCATAGAGATAGGAAATGATTGAATACAAAACGAGAACAGCCAATCGTTTTATTGATTAGGGTCGTTTGTGCTTTATTTGGATAGATACGAAATTTATATGCTTTATTGATCATCATTCGTTTCACCCCCATTTCGATATGTATCTATTATACAACAAACGTACATTCGATAGGTAGTGAAGTAACAGTTTATATATGTCGAACAATTAAGATGGCTTCCTGCCATCCCTTATTCGAAGCCAATTCATCCCCCACCTACTCACTTCGCGTTCCTTGAGGAAGGAGTCTTCTTGGCTAAAATGATAAAAAGGTGTAAGAAATTAATCTACTAACCTCCTTTCGCCTTCTCTCTTACTCTCTAACAATACCCAATTCTGGTTCAAAAATAAGCCCAAAGAATTAATTAATTCCTTGGGCTTATTTTTAAAGTTAGGAAGCTACATTCTTTCTTCCTATTAATAATTTCATAGAACATGACCATCGACATATATAGCGACAGACACTTTTCCAAATCCACATGATTTCAAAGCTTACGTCATGACTCACGTATAGTAACAGGCATCGAAACCATTCATTATTGATGACTGCAAAAAATTTGTCTTTCTCAAACATAAATCTTTTATATTTCAATTAACTTTGCAACAGAAGTTTATAAAGCATATCGAATTATTGACTCACAGCTTTGACTACAAGTGCTGCGTATGCTTCTGCACCTACATTGGTTAAATGCACACCATCAGGTGCAAAGTAGTCTCTCTTTCCAGCACTTGCTGCATACCAATCGACTAGAGTTACATTCGGATATTTAGATGCTGTCACTTTCAATCTCTCATTCACGATTGATTCCCACGGACGTGGTACCCTCGTATTAATAAATATCATTTTACGTTCATTTCCAATTAATTCTATTAATGATACAAGTTGCTCCGTAGTAAAGGCTCCATTTGTACCTAACCCAATAATGACATAGTTTCCTAAATTCCCTTCATTCTTTAACTGTTCAACTACAGGAATCGCTTTTGACAGCTGGCGACCAATTTGTGCATCAATCCTAATATCAGGAAAAGCATTTTTTAAATATGGAGCAATATCAATCATAACGGAATCGCCTATCGCTGTAACGTTGGGAGAACTTTTAGGTTGCACAGAATTTACTTCTTTTGATTCTTCTTGATTTTTGGGCGTCTCTTGAGCTGGATTTTCCCGAATTGCAACTGGATGTTTCGCTGGTTGTGTTTGTACTGCTTCCACCTTATCTAGTTGAGGATTCTCCTTAGCCTTACTACCTTTTGATAACCCAAAAACGGCTATTGACGAAACGAATACTGCACAAATTAAAGCTAACTTAACACTTAAAGCGACATTTTGAAGCCTTAAATTCTTAAACTGAATATTTCGGAGCGCACCTTGTCGGATTGGTTTTTCAATATACTTCCATGAAATTTGCGCAATCATTATAATTAGAAGAAATTGAAGAATTGCTCTTATTAGTGAAAAATCTCCAGCATTTACTTTTGGAGTCGTCAATGTAAGAATTGGATAATGCCAAAGATATATGCCATACGACCTTATTCCTATCCAACGTAAAGGTCTAAATCGTAAAAATTGAGCGATACGGCTCGCTGGATGAGCAAGATTTGCCACTAACAACGCTGTTGCAATTGATAAGAGAACCATTCCTCCATTGTATAGAAACGGATCATATTGATTCGTCTTCCAAAACATAAGCAAAATAATAATAAGAGCAGTTCCTCCCACTACATCAAGAATGAGACGCGCCTTTGGAATAATTTTATTTGCAAGCCTATTGCTTGGCCAAATTAAGGCAAGTGCCGCTCCAATAAGTAAAGAAAAGGCCCTCGTATCTGTGCCATAATAAATTCTACTCGGATCAGCTCCAGGTTCATACAAAATTGCCATCGCTAAAGCTGAAGCAACAGCCCCCAGACAAATCAATAAAATCATACGGGATTGTTTTTTTATGTGGTAAAGCCCTAAACTAATGATAAACGGCCAGACAACATAGAATTGTTCCTCAACTGCTAACGACCAAAAATGATTTAATGGAGAAAGCTGGTTAAAATTATCAAAGTACGATAATTTATGATAAATATACCACCAGTTACTAACATAAAATAACGCCGCTAATGAATCTCCACGCATTTTCTCAAGTAAAGAGCTATGAAAAATCGTAATCCAGGCCAACGTTATAACGAGCATAACAAACATTGCTGGAAGCAATCTCCTTGCCCTACTAAGCCAGAATTTCTTCAAATCAATTCTCTTATTTCTCTTCCACTCCATCGCTAGAATATCTGTAATTAAATAACCTGAGAGTACAAAAAATACAGTAACCCCTAAAAATCCTCCAGGCATCCAATTAAAATTAATATGATACAAAATAACACCTAGTATAGCTAGGCCCCTTAGACTGTCTAATCCAACCATATAACGACTATTTTTTTCAAAAGGTTTAGTCACCTACAATCACCTCTATTTCTTGGAAATTAGGTAAATAATAGCGGTATAATATGCTATTAATTTCCTAAAATCGTATAAGCTAAACTATTAAATGCACCATTTTGGAAGGCTCTTTTATTATAATTACATGCACAGTAATCAATACTTTATCATGTTATCTGTTTCTGTTGTAAAAATTTTTAAATTAGGTGTTTTTGCTCATCTCCCCGAAAAAGGGACATTTACTTAATTAAAAAGTACACTTTTTGATACGTTTTTACAGACGTATCAAGGACTGGCATTGTGAATATGATCTATAATGAATATACAAAAGATTTCCCATAAAGAAACTTTATAAAAAAAGGTCTACTCATTACGAGCAGGCTCTCTATTTTCCTCACCCAGCCTACTTTATTTTAAGCTTCGGCTGCTTCTGTAAACGTTGGTACATAAGTAGAAAATAATAAAAATAATGATACTATAAGTCCTATGATTTTCTTCATACTCGCATCTCCTTATCAATTCATTAAAAAACCTTTTAATTATATATTAAGTTTTAATACTACCGAAATAATAAAAAAAGATATGCATAATTACATATTTCTCTTATTGATAGAATGTATGGTTCTGGTGTGAAAAATGATAAGTAAAAAAGAATCAAGGATTCCTAACGGAATCACCTGTTAAGCAGTTAATCCAAACAGCCGGCTCATAAAAATATTCCGATTTTGGACAGACTGGTCCTGCAAATCAATTTGTTCTTTTTTGAGCATATGCATGGCTTCAACACCACTCAATATAGCGGCTGATGTTTTGTATGATTTAAATCCCAACATAGAACGGATTCGCTTTTTTATAAAGCGATGATCTTGTTCTACTATGTTATTCAAGTACTTTTGTTGTCTAAGTTGCATACCATCAGGTATGCTTTTTTCTTTTTTCAACTGTTCGATAGCAATTGGATAAGCAGGATTCTTATCGACTGTTATAACACGAGGCTTTGAAACATGAAAAGACTGCAAAGCTTTCTTGAAAAAGCGCTTTGCAGCCTTATGATTTCTAGATTTACTCAAATAAAAGTCAATCGTGTTTCCTTCAGAATCAACGGCACGATATAAATACATCCATTGTCCTTTTATTTTTATGTATGTTTCGTCCACTCTCCATGAGTTATTCATTTGTTTGAGATGACGCCGAATTCATGCTACCGGTAAAATGATATGTGTCGTCAAGAACAAGACGCTAAACATCTGAACACGAACCTGTACGGTATGGTGATAGTACCGTAGCTCCCGAACCTATACGGTCTGTCGTGAGAGTAGTGATGACACACCGCAACCTTGCACGTCAGCGATACCAGAAATGGACTTCTCCTTTGGTAGCAAGAACACCACTGATGTTAGTCAGCTTGCCCCTTTAGGGGTGGGAGTGTCAAATAATTCAAACATCATATAGAACCAAGTTTATTTTACTACTTGAACAGATACTGGTTTCCAGCCCTGATTCTCTACCCAATCAATATCAACCTTATATTTTTTATTACTTTGCTTATCTCGTACATTACCGTAGGCTTTATTTTCACCATTATTTCCAATAAAATCAAAAATCAATTGACCCTCTGGAACATCAACAGCATAAGAAATTGCTTTTTTCATCTCATTCCAATCTACTGTTCCTTCTTTAAATTGCATTGCAGGTTTTGCTCCTTGCTCTGTACCAATTGCCTTCCAAGAAGAATTAGTTTGAGAACCCTTTTCTTGAGATGCCGTTTTTTCTCCCTCTTTATTTTCATTTTCGCTCGTTTTTACCGATTTTTCTGCTTTTTGTTTCTCTTCTAACAGTGCTGCTTCTCTCTCTTCACGTTTCTTCTCTTCTAACAGTGCTGCTTCTCTCTCCTCACGTTCCTTCTCTTCTAACTGCGCTGCTTCTTTCTCTTCACGTTTCTTCTCTTCTAACTGCGCTGCTTCTTTCTCTTTATGTTTCTTCTCTTCTATCTTTGTTGCTTTCTTTTCTTGAGCAATTGCTTTCTTTGATGTATCAGAAGGGGAAAACAACTGGTATGTCACTATACCAACTGTCACTAATACCAAAGTAAATGCAATATTAAAAATCACCTTTTTACGACGATTTTGTTGTTTTTCTTGAAACCTGCTTCCTTGTCCCATTTTTTAAACCTCCGAGTTTATTTTCTCTTCTAATCTTTATGCATTATCCTTATAATTCTTAATATTTTCATTAAGTAATGGAAATGAATTACAATTCCCATACAAGATTTCATATCATAATAAAATTTGTGTTGTTTCAAGCATCTGACATATGTTATTCAAAAATATTTTAATACATTAAAAATTGATAAGCATCTGTTCGTAAGAAACCTTCAATTTTATTCAAAGGTGATTCCAATTACGTCCACATTAGATCTCCTGTAGAAATCTTTTTAACAATTAAGCCCCTTCTTCCCTTATTTATAATTTTCAAATTAAACTGCCCTCTATGGTACAATAAAGATCTGTTGTTTTCTACTGGGGTATGTCGTAAAATCAAAAGGGATTTTATCTCTTTTACCTTTTTTTCAGAGTAACTTTCACCACTAGGAGACTCTATTATTCCTAATGTAATCTTTAATTCGCTTTCATCAAAAATCCAATCTTTATTAAGTTCCCTTATCTTTTGTATAAAGCTTCTTTTGGTTTTTCCTATATAGATCAATGTTTCATTCTTAGCATATACTCTAGAGATTGCAAATATTCCCTTCTTAAAAGCTTCTTCTCTATTATAAAAATCATTTAAACTATACATTCCATACCATTTAATATGTACTGTTTCTATTAACCTCACCTCATTTTTATGATAATATTATAATTTCTGAATGTTCAAATTATTACGGATACATCGCCTTGATTACTTGAATTATAAATAGTGCTTTTCAATAATACATTTTATTATTACTAATTTCAATAATGAATATGTACATATTCATTATTGAATGGCTGCAAAAAAACATGGGAATTTAATTCAAGCCCTATATCAAAATGAAAATAAAAAACACCTGTGATATACACAAAGTGCTTTTCTCTTGTCAATTTATCTATTTTCTTTTTATAACTCAAACTCCTTCGAATCGTACTTTTCTAGAGTTTGCTGCAATTCATTTTTTTTCATATGGAATATGTTTATCTGCCTGTACATCTTCAACATTTTCTCCACCTGCTAATAATCTCCTGTACTTAAAAGAGTGCCCTGTTAATAATGGTGTAATTATGTTGTATGGCCCTCCTTTTGTTTGATTACTTGTATCATAAAACAAGTATCTGAAGCTGATATGTGGTCTACTTTACTGATAAAAATAACAAATAAAAAAGGAAACCTGCATGTTCGTTATAGTGATTTTCATGTTATATATACTCATATAAATTTATTAATATGCAATATTACATATTAGGTTCCTCTATCTTCATGATATTGATGTATTTATAATACTTATATCTTCATATTTAGAAAGGAATAAAAAATGAAAAAAATCACATCAACACTATGTATAGCTGGAATGACTTTAACTATTTTAGGAGTAGCTCCTCAAAGTAGTTATGCTCATCTCGATCAAATTGATTTAACTGACAATGATCCTATTACCGCTCGATGGTCTGCAGAAGCTCCGTATCATTCTGATAAAAGTACACATTTATGGATTGCAAAACAAGCTATTGAAATTATGAAAACAGAATCTAATATTGAAGCAAATAAGCAGGCTGTGGACTTTTTAAATTATCCGCAATATAAGGATATATTTTCTAAAGGATTATATGATGCAGATTATAATGCAGAGTTTAACGATGGTGGAACAGGAATAGGCGGCGTTTTTAAAGGCGGATGGAAATCTCATTTTTATGATCCTGATACTAAAGAAAATTATAGAGGAGAAACAAATCCAACGGCTCTTACACAAGGTAAGAAATACTTTTATGAATCTGGAGAACATTTACGAAATAAAGACTATGAAAAAGCTTTCTATTACTTAGGAGTAGCCACGCACTACTTTACAGATGCTACCCAACCTATGCATGCAGCAAATTTTACCGCAATTGATACGAGAGCTATAAAATATCATAGCTACTTTGAAAATTATGTTACAACCATTCAAAATCAATTTGCAGTCAATACTGGAGGGAATTATAACGACTCTCTATCCACACCTGAAGAATGGATTGATTATGCAGCCCGAGTAGCTAAACCTGAAATCCAAAATATTACTAATGATAAAACATTTAAGTATTATAATAGTGGTAAGGCACAATTGTGGCAAGAAATGGTTACCCCAGCTGTGCAGCGAAGCTTAGGAGAAGCTCAGCGCAATACAGCAGGTTTCTTAAATCTTTGGTTTAAAACTTTTACTGAAAATGTGAAAGCTCCAAGTATAGAGACCGCATTAATCTATGATATAGAAGGAAACGTCATAGAAGCAGTGAAAAACTATTATATCGTACCAAGTGAATCTCCTTATCAAGGTCTAACATTTGAATGGTATGTAGCAAATCGTTACGATTATGTTTTACTTGCAAATAATAAGGGCAATGCTTTATCTGGTACACCTATAGAATTTGAATTCTACAAAGAAAATGATGCAAAGCTACACCACGGGGAAAGTATATATCTTCGCATGAAGCACTCAAATTACGATCAATTTCAATATTTAAATTGGTCTAATTATTCTAGTTGGATTCACCTTGCTCAAAAGTCTGATAGTTTAGCTGACTTTAAAATTCAAATTAACCCGGATAAACCTACAGAATATAATATTTTTACAGATGACTATCCATTAAATTATAAGAATATAAATGCAGAGAAAAGTTGGATTGTACTAGGGGGAAAAACACAAAAACCTAGCTCATGGAAGTTTGTACCTTTCAGATAACCTAAACACACTCGTTCCTAATCAGAACGAGTGTGTTTTTTGTTTTGAGGTATTTGCTTTTCTTAAGTTCATGGATGTAGGATCACCATACATGTCCATCAACTTAGGGGAAACAATCTTGTTCAATCCGATGGTAAATAAGGATCAAGGTTTAAGAATTAGCTAATAATTGTTGAAGTCTATTGTACGTTGAAAAGGCGGAGTCTCTTTGAAGACTTCGCCGTTGTTTATATAGGGCATGAATGGTCTCGATACCTTTTATCGTACGTGAAGCATGACGAAGATTGTGAAATCCTACCGATTTAGCAAAACGTCTCTTGACATGCCTATGATCCTGGTCAATAAGATGGCTAAAATTTTTGATTCTACAATGGAGTGTAGTTTGATAAACCGAGAGACCCTTTAGAATAGAAATCACTTTTGACACAAAACAATGATTTTATATGGTGTAGTTTGAGCTGGTATACTCATTGTTGTAAAACTATAAATAGCTATTAAATTTCGATTTACAAGATTACCTGTAAAGAATTGACCATTTGTTAATAAAATTTGAGTAGAAGGAGAAATATTTAATTTTAATTTTCCATCACTACTCTCCAACTGTTCATTAAAATAGTCTACTTTTACATTTTGATGCGGTGTATATTTTGCCATAACAGTCGCTTGAAATTGTGGTGGGAAAATAAGAGGAGCAGGAGCGTTGGCATCGTAAAACCCAGTTACTTTATCTCCTACTACTACCGTTGCATAGTCGATAAAATACGTATTTGGTTTCACTACAAAATTTATTAGATTCCCATAACCATTATTTACGGACATTAATTTATTACATCCTATATCTTCGTTTGACCCTGTTACAAAATCGTTAATCATAGTTATTGTACCATCAAATGATTGAAATTTTTTCATTCAAATACCTCTTTTGTTTATATAATTAAACCTCTATCGTTACTCTATAATTTTTAAAAACATGTAAATGAAATAATCCTTCTCGTATCAATTCCAAAAATAACCCAAAACCTACCGTTCCATCTGAAACCAGCAACAGACCTTGGTCCTACAAAAATTGGGAAATACCAAAATTGTTCACCATTACTAAGCCATATATAAGTATTTCGAAATAAACATAATGAAATTGCTCCTGGATCAACAGCAAATGGTGAAGCTGTTGATTGTTGAGGAATAAATGATGGGGGGGGAGATGTTGGAGCTTGTGAGCTTTGCTGTCCTGGAAAACTTGGTACACCCGGAAAGCCTGGTACACCCGGAAAACCTGGCATTCCAGGTATACCTGGAATCTGAGGACCAGAGAATTGACGATCGAAGTATTGATCATAATTTATATAAGGATAATATATTGACTCATTATACATTTAAAAACCACCTCTTTATTTTTAAAACCCTCTAAATTATTAATATGTAATGTGGTTCGTATAGGAAGCTTATTCACTTCCTATACGAACAATATTTTAAACAGGAAAGTATACCAATACCCTTTGTTTTTCGGTATGGGGTAAAGTTAAATTGGCTGCAAGCAAGTATGCACCTGACTTAGTTGATACAACTGAGGTGGCAATCTCAGCGCTCAAACAATCTGTATTTGTCCTGAAGATGAACAAGATTAGAAAAGACTTCAAAGGTTATTTATTTGGCGTTCTCGCAAAGATAATGTCTGTTGAGCAAAGAAAACTGAAGAATACACTTTTCAATTTCCTACAAGATTAAACTGAGGAGGAGCACACACTATTAGGGGTACCGCCACGTTTTGAAAAAAAAAAAAGACTCGACCGTTTTTTTTGGTCAAGCCCTGTATTAAATTACAAACTATTTCCCTTTAAGCGCCAGGAATAGTTGGAACCAAATTCTGAACGACTTTGATGAGATTATTTGCGATATCTTGTTGTTGAGATGTAAGTGTATCGGATCCATCAGTGAATACTGTAACGCAGATTGGACAAGCTTCGATATGAATCCCCAATAGATTAATAGCTAGACCACCTGGTATATCCACAGTAAGAATCGATGTGGAACCTTCAGGAGGAGTACAAGTCTGACAGTTAGTTTCAAGAGCCATAGAGTCACCTTCTTTCTTGATAGAGTTAATATATAAATATGTTCGAAGGTACTCAAAGGACAAAGGTATTTGTACAAGCTTCGAAAATTGTGTTAGTGACTCAGATTTACTCCCAATGAACTCAAACCCTTCAGGAGATGTTACAATTATTGGATTAGTATCTGTATCGTGTACAATGAAAATTCCGCCAAGTTTGACGAATTCATCAATGATTCCCCCTGGTTGCATCATTGCCATGACGTCCAGATCAGTAATATTCCCTTGAATTCCGATCCAAACACACCAGTAATCCGCTGCCAGTTGTTTACCTGTAGTGTATTGACCTTTGATAATTGATGGAGATATCTGCACAACAGTATATTGAGTAAGTGACCAAAGTTGTTTGGCAAAATCATAGGAAGCAACATCATTATCAAGCAGTAAGACTTCCTTACCAAAACCGAAAGTTCTACTTGGACAATTCATACTGGTTGTCTCAGTCGTAGAAACTGTTCTATTTATATCTAACGTACAATCATTGGATCCCTGTAAATTTGTCATTTGAACCACTGGTTCAGTAACTGTGAGACAACTATCCGAACTCATTATTCCGTCTAATCTTGCAAAAATTTGAGCTTCCCCAGTATTAATTGCTGTAATCAAACCTTTTGTTTCTTCCTTATTTGAAACTATTGCACTTGAAAGATTGCTAGAGTACCATTCTACAAGATTTGTAATGTCCCTAGTTGATTTGTCAGAATACGTACCTGTCGCAGTAAACTGATGACTCAAACTTGAACAAAGAGATAAATTCTTAGGATCTATCTTGATGGAGACCAAGACAGATATTCTTTTTTCGTAACATTCTTTCTCTTTTGGGATAAACAGAATAGGAGGGTTAAATTGATTGGAAGTGTTCATTTGTGTTAGCCTCACTTTCTTTATCAATACATTTAATCAATATATGTTACATACAGAACTCGGTTTGGACTGGATCGCTCTCCTGATTATTTAGTTCATGTTAATCTGAAACTATTCACTTCCAGTAACGAGAATTATGTAAATGAGCTGTTAGTACACTGAGGAGGCATGAGACTTAGAGCCTCAAAGGGGGTTACTTACCCTAGGTAGGTATTGACTGCATAATTATCACTGTGTAGCGGACTGTATGTAGATGAATAACTATGAGGTGGTTCTCAATGAGAATAATAACTTGAGAGCCTTGATACATATAAGTTTTACTGATCCCAAACCTCTACAGTTCACTGGGAAATGCCCCTTCACGTTCCTTTTGGAAGGGGCATTTTTAGCTAAAATGATAAATTATCAACCATTAATATTTTAACAGCTTTTCATTATGGTTTAGATTGCTCCAATTGTTGTTTCATTTTCTTTTCATTTTCAGTTATAAGATTTATTAACTCCTTTTCTCTATCATTATAATAACTAGTTAGTGTTTCAAAGCGAAGCTTAATAAGTTTTTCAAGACCGAGCTTTTTATGATTATCAATGATTTCTTTCTCACTTAAGTAAGAAATATTATTCTTTAAATTATAATGTTCTTTATTAATTACATCATTAATTTCCATATGAGCCTTTTTAATATTCATAAATAAATCTGCCCACTGCGTATTCAGGCTGAAGTATTGATCAATCTTCCAATTTTCCCATTCTTTATATAGTTTTTCAAACTCTTTATTAAGAGTTTGATATAATTCGTCGGCATTACTTACTGTCGCATAATTCCCTTTTCCTGCTTCTGCAGTATTCTTTAATTGCTGTTGCTCACTATTTTTCACATCAAATCCAATAATATTTACAACTGCATGAGTATTGGATTTATTGAGATTTTTGGCAGCATTAACTGGATCTCCCCCACAAGTCTCTTCTCCATCACTCACAATATATACTACATTTAGGTTTTTATCACCGGTATACTCTTTAAAATCATCATTTACAGACTCTATAGCCAATGCTAACGGCGTCCACCCCTTCGGATCAAACTTAGATAAAGCAGCATTAAATTGTTCCTTATTATAAGGCTGTAATGGGTACATTACCTCCGAAGATCCACAGGATAAACTTTTATCATTTTCATTATTACTTCCTTTATGTCCATAAATCCTTAATATTACATTTGCATTATCCGGAATCTTATCAAGATAGTTGTAAATAGCTTTCTTAGCGGCTTCCATTTTAATTTGACCATTAACTTTACCAGCCATACTACCGCTTGCATCAAGCAAGATCTCCACATTCAGGGATTTATCTTTTGATTTTATAGAATTTACGTTTCCATTATTTTGTTCTTTAATCACCAATTCAGGGATAATTCCTTCCAGTTTACTTACAGCTTCTTTATAACTTTGCGCCTGTAAATTTAGTAATTGTACATATATTTGTTCTGCACTTAAATCCTTTGGTAAATTCATCAATTCCTGATTAAGTTCATTATTTTCTTCTGATGAGAGTGCTATTTCCTTTGCGTATTTACCTGGTCCTTCTTGAATCATTAATGGGGCATTTGTAGCAAATAACGATTCATATGTATTGGTATCCTCTTTTTTTATTTCTTTTTTGCTAATTTCCTTTTCAACTACTTCACTTTTTGATTCATTAGATTTAGAAGGCATAGTATCTAATTTTGAACACGCAGTTATAAATACACAGAATCCCAGTGTTATTCCTATTACATTAAATAATGCTTTCCCCACTTTAAAACCTCGTTTCTTCCTTCAATGAAAACAGATTCAACGTCTTACTTTTGATTAAAAATTGAAATTTGAATGGTTCTTTCCTTCTTTTCCACGTTTTCTTTAAAAAGTTTAATCGCAAGGTTCCATAAAACTTGCTACAATAATTTTTCAAAACATCGTAACTTTTTTCAAAGTAATTAAACTTTGTTTTAATATCACAATCTCAGTCAAAAATACTATTGAGGAAGCTTTGTCCTTCAAAGCTATAAGAAGCCGAGTTGTTATCCCATTTTAATTCGATTTCTAATATTTCTTCTTTATTCAGCACTGTATTTTTAGTACTACAATGTTCAATCCATTTTATTTTTTCTGGTACATCTGGAATAAATAGTGCTGAAAAGTAAGCTCTCCTTAATATTGCATAACGGTCTCCTATTGATCGACTATCATTCCCATACATCACAAATCTACAGGAAATCGTTGTACCTCACGTACCTTATCTTCATTTGATTCCGTGGACATAAATTGCCCTGTAACGTACGGTAGTTCAAACTTATATACTCCTGAATGTATTTGTTGATATTTTGGTACTTCTTTAGTTTTATTAAACATTAATAATCCCCCTTAGTATTTAAATATAATCCTATTTAGTTTTTTGCTTCCTTCACTAAAATCTCTTTAAATGTAATTCATTTTTTGTTACCTATTACTCTTTATTTTATATATACTGTTCTTTAGCTTAGGCTTCTTGTGTAACCGTACTTTAGTCCCATTAATATCTAAGTCAATTTTTTCTTCCTCTAAAGCCTCAATTTTCTCTTTATGTTCCTTTTCAATTCTATCTCTTTCTTCTTTTCTCTTAGTCGCTTTGGGACCAATTACGAACAGAATTAAGAATATACTCACCATGACAACAAAAGTAGTCACTAGTACCTCTCCCCCTTTGCCAAAACTTCGTACAACAAAATTCCTTTTAATGTATAAGACTTAATTCAGAAATCTAGAGGAGAACGAGTGCTAGTATAATTACACAGAAAAATTATAGAAATTACCTGCACTATTCCTCCTTCTCCTATATAAACAAAGATTATAAATGACGCAGCAAGGCCGGTACTATTAATGTCATTACAAATATAAAAATTGAACTATATCTCAAACTCGAACTCCATTTCCCATATTTCGGATGTTCAAATTTCTTATAAAGCATACCTAGTGCTAAAGATATTAAAAACATTAATACAGCTGTCCCTAAAATTATAGAAGTAATTAAGCCTACCATATTACTCATAAAGGTTTGAAAATCAAAAGAACGTGTTGTCAACATTAACACTGGTAGAATTCTTATTAATAGTATGAGAATAAATGAACCTACTCCAAAATATATAGATCTTTTTTTCCACTTTATATGTTTAAACCATAAAGAAGCCCCAAAAACTAATAATGATATTAAAATTACTACAGAAAGAATAAGGAAAATAACATCAAAAAATGCAGGCACACTCGCATGGACTGCACCATCTATTTTATCTCCCCCATCTTTTATTACATCACTGCCGCCATTAAACAAAGAACCAAACCAGTCTACAATCCAATCGGTCATCCAGGAAATATCGAATGGTAGATCTTCACTTTTTGTTTGTGCAGAAGCAGCTAAGTTATACACCTCCAAATTTTCCTCCCCCTTAATTAAAATTAAACCCTTTACTTTAAGTATATAAATTTCTGTTACCAAAACTAAGAAAATATTAAATCCTAAATGATTAAATAGAAGTTTCATTTGATACATATGTATACTCCCATTATGATAATTATCCGATGCATTTACTTTTGTCCCTATTATGGAATAAATAAAAAAGTACCCATCCAATTGTGATACACATAATAATTGGATAGTGTATAATGATAATAAAGTTATTGAATTTTGATTATTAAAAGCTAAGAGCCTTACTACATTCTACGTAGCAAGGCTCTTTAAAGTTGTTTCAAATTACATCCATCTGTTTATATAATACCTAAAAAATGAATAATAAAGTTGTTTACTTCTTATTGAACTAACGCATCTGTTCGTTTAAGTGTAACTCTTCACAATTACTTGATATTATATAGGTGAATAGAAAGATAAATTAAAATTTAGTTTCGTAGTTGTAAAAGGAGGTTATTTATATTATTCTCTTATAATTTTCCAAAAAGGAGAGTTTATGAAAAAGATTATTGTTTTTGTATTAACGATATTTATATTATTCTCAGGATTCGCAACACAAAGTTATGCGTTGTCAGATTCGCAATCTGCGGCAATACAAGCGTTGCTAGATGATGCCTGTCGTATATCAGGTGTGCCGGGAATGTCAATCTCAATACTTGCTGATGATGAAGTGTTCTACTTTTCTTCAGGGTATGCAGACCGTGAAAAGGGGTTGTCTGCAAGTGAAAATACACTCTATGAGTTAGCCTCGGTCAGTAAAGCTTTTACCGGTATGGGTATTATGCTGTTGGAAGAGCAAGGGCTGCTCTCAATGACTGACCCTGTCCAAAAATATTTACCTTGGTTTACGTTAAAGTATCAAGGGAAACCTGTTGATATGCAAAGTCTTACACTAAATAACTTTCTTCACCATACCAGTGGTCTAACAAATATTAGGCATACTCAAAATATTCCACAAGGCAATACACCGGATATGTTGCAAAAGACTGTGGAAATGCTCGTGGATGCTGAATTGGCGTTCCCTCCCGGTGAACAGTATAACTATGGAACCGTTAATTATGACGTATTGGGTTTGGTTATTGAGATTGTGTCGCGACAAAGCTATGAAGACTTTATGAAGGAACAGGTATTTCAGCCGTTAGGTCTTCACCAGACATATGTTTATAAAGAAGATGCTCAAGCCACTGGACAGTTGGCACAGGGCTACCGTTCTTCCTTTTTTATGACAACTCCATTTAAAGCTCCGGATTATGCTGGGAATAAACCCGCAGGCTACATCATTTCTAATACAAAAGATATGGCGCGTTGGATGGGCATACAGATGGGTATCGTGCAGGACATACCCGAAATATTTCACACGGTTATCGAAAAATCACATAGGGGTGATATGTCTGTTTCGGCTGTCAACGGTATGTATTATGCGGCAGGCTGGTCCGTAAACGCCGAACAAACGATTATAGAACACACTGGGGGCAATCCAAATTTCAGAACCGAAGTAGCAATACTGCTAAATGAACGAACAGCCGTCTCCTTGCTGAGCAACGGCGCAAATACCAATATAAACATGGTACTAAAAGTTAAAGATATATTAGAAGGCAATCTAACTCAGTCATATGAAATAAGCGGCATACAGCTTTTGGATATCATTTTGTCGTCTATCACAATTATTCTTTGCCTATTGGCCGTTTTGCTATTTCTCTTAGGATTACGCAGAAGGAAAACGAATGAGCGGCAGCCAATGACAAAAAAGAGAATAACCGTAACAGTTATTTTCCTGATCGCTACGATTGCCCTGGGTATACTGTGCTGTGCTTTCGATTGGTCAACAATACTTATTTGGCACACATATAGTGTTCTTACAGCTTTGATTTCGTCAGCATTATTAACAGCAAGCATTACATGGTTTGTATACACTCACCGATAAAATACCTCGCTCCCAAGATAAGCAGAATGTTAAGTAATTAAATTTCAATTTATCGGTATGCTTAATTTGAAAAACATAAGACACTTCGGTGTCTTTTTTAATATCATCGACAATTTTCCCAGTCAAACCTAATTACTATTGCTTCCACTAACCTGCTCCGTTCGTGGAATAAGGATTTTAAAAAAACTATATTATTTTTTAAATGACTTTATTGTAAATTAAACAACTTTATTATTTCTGCACAGATAGATACTTCATTACACATTCTTCTTTCAATTTTTCTATATAATTGTGAGCAGAATGAAAAACATCAAAAAACTGATTAAGAAAAAGCACTGCCAAAATCTTTAGCAATACTTTTCTATTAAACGTACCATGATAATGAGCATCTACCTTCTTTTATTCATGAGTACTGTAGGTTCATATATATTTACTTTAATTTCAAGATACGTTCTATTATAAGAGCCTGCCTACATTGACAAAAAATTAGTGGTTCTGAGCAAAAACAATTGCAAGTGACATCGTTTTTGTCCAGAACCTTTATTTTCATCTATTCTTTTTCTGGCCAAATTTTCGCATTTGGTTCTAATAACCACTTGTGTTCTTCCTCCATGATACGATCATTCCATGGGTTATTCTCAAGATGTCGAATCATCCAACAAAAATACATTGCATATCCAGGCGCTGTTGCTTGTGGATGGTCTAGCTGATTCTGGTGCAAAAACTTAAGGACAATTGCAATGAATCTATAAATCTTGGACATACTGTTACTATTACTTTAGAAAGGGTGTGTGATTGGTATGGAAAAGGAAAATGTATTCAAATGGAAGCATTATCAGCCTGATATTATTTTGTTAACGGTAAGATGGTACCTACGGTACAACCTTAGTTTTCGTGATTTGGTGGAAATGCTAGAAGAACGGGGTTTATCCATTTCTCATACAACGATTATGCGTTGGGTTCATCAGTATGGTCCGGAATTGGACAAACGAATCCGTCGTCACCTTAAACAAACAAATGACTCTTGGAGAGTCGATGAAACATATATCAAAGTAAAAGGTCAATGGATGTATTTGTACCGTGCTGTTGATTCGAAAGGAAACACAATTGATTTTTCCCTAAACAAAACAAGAGACCAGAAGGCTGCAAAGCGCTTTTTCAAGAAAGCTTTGCGGTCTTTTCATGTTTCAAAACCACGTGTTATAACAGTCGATAAGAACCCGGCTTATCCTATAGCAATTGAACAGTTGAAAAAAGAAAAAAGCATACCTGATGGTATGCAACTTAGACAACAAAAGTACTTGAATAACATAGTAGAACAAGATCATCGCTTTATAAAGAAGCGATGATCTTGTTCTATGCTAGGGTTAAAATATTTTGACACAGCTACATCTATTCTTTCGGGAGTAGAAGCCATGCATATGATAAAAAAAGAACAGGTTGATTTACGGGACCAGTCTATTCAAAATCAGAAAGAATTCATCCATCAATTGTTTGGACTTGCAGCATAAAATACGATTCCGTTAGGAATTTATGCACTTTATTATCTTTTATTCTATTTTTGCACCAGAACCATATTTTCCGCCACTGCTCACAATACAAATATATCACGTTGATTCCAAAACAACCGGCACATTTACTGCCAAAAAGCGGTCACGACTCTGCCAATTATTATAAAATAGCAAAGTCTTTTCATTAATAACCCTTATTAAAACTAACCTAAAAACGCAATCGCATTTTTCGATTTTCTCGCAAATGCAAGAGGATCATCTATCGCTTCCCAGTGAACATATATTAAATGAGGATCATCTTCTAACCAGTGATTGTGAAATGCTGAAACTATAAAACCAACTTTACGAAGATTTGAAATCAATTGATTGGTCTGCTCTTGATTCGTTGCAGTTTCACCTAAACAAAGTGCAACTTCCGATGAATCAAGGGACTCAAACGAAAAGAGTTGATGATGCACTAGAGGTGAATTTGTAGTTCTTCCTAAGATAGTCGCTTCAAAATTTAAAGGTCGCATAACAAAACATACGGGCCCTGATTCAATTTCACCTTCACCACCTAACATTGTAGTAAATGCATCACATAATTCTTGAAATTCTGGAGATACTACAGGTGGTGGTAAATCTGGTGGTAATACTGGACCTAAGAAATCAATAGCTTCTCTTGTTTTTCTCGCAAATGCAATAGGATCATCTATTGATTCCCAGTGAATATAAAATAAACGGGGATTTTCATCTATCCAGTGATTATGCAAACCTGATACGGTAATACCGCGATCACGAAGATTAGAAAGGAGTTGTTCAACCTGATTTTCAAAAGCTGCAGTTTCACCTAAACAAAGTGCATTTCCTGATTCATCAAGAGATTCAAACGAAAAAAATTGATAATTAACCAAAGGTGAATTTGATTTTCTTCCTAAAACTGTTGCATCAAATATTCTAGTTCGAGTTACAGTACATACAGGTCCTGGATCAATTGAATGATCAGTACCTCCTAAAATTTTATAGGATTATCTTCTTTAAATTGAAGAAAACGATATATTCTATGCTAGCAATCTAGTATCTGCTTAGACAATTTTGAAAGATTAATAGAAACTCATAGCTTGTATCAGATGTCTCCCAATTACTCATATCTTATATTGTGTGTAACTGCCCCTTTCGCTAGAGCCCTTGATATTCATAGCTTCATAAGCCTTCCCCTTTTGAGTTACACAACACATAAAAAATGGGTAATTATAAAAATCAAAAAAAAGGATGTCGCTATATTTTAAATTTAATCATAGCTTTATCCATCGCATCTTGATTGACACCTATGTATCTTAACGTAACCCTTTCAGATGAATGATTAAATATCTCCATAAGTAAGGCTATATTCTTCGTCTGCATATACATGTGATACCCAAATGTCTTACGTAATGTATGTGTTCCTATCTCATCTAATCCAAACTCTGCTGCTGTACTTCTAAGTATCTTATATGCCATGCTGCGTCCAATCGGTTTATTCTTTCCTTCACGACTCTTAATTAAATACTCATCGTCCTCTCTCTCTTCAATGTACCAACGTAGTTCTCTTTTTAATGCTGGAGTCAATTGAATACGTTTCTGTTTGTCTGTCTTCTTTTCTCTCATTGAAATATGACTTCCTTTTAAATCACCAACTCTTAACTTTAAAATATCACTAATCCGTAAACCTGTATTAATACCCATTACAAACAAAATATAATTACGCTCATTGTTTTCTTTCAGATATTCTTTAATCTGCTGTATTTGCTCTGGATCACGAATAGGTTGAACAAAGTTCATAGACTATCGCCTCCATTCTGATTTTCCACCTCGTACACTTCTAATCTAAGAGCAAAAGCCAAATTATAAAATGCTCTAGATTTCCAACGTCGATAAGTGCGTTCAGCCATTCCAATCTCGTTATAAATCATATAATCACATACGTCCTCTTCTTCTAAATAACGCTTATTAATAATATCCCTTTGAATCATCCCTGCACGACCATTCCCCAAACGACTTAAGAACTGATTAATTCGGAATGATATATTTTCAAGATATTGTTCACGTTCACTACGCTTTATATTTGCTAAGGCCACATCTTCTAATGGATTTCCTATTTTATTTGTAGGACCATGATATCTCACTTCATATGAAGAAGTGACTTTCATTTCTTCTCGGACCATCCCCAAACTGTTTATAAATACGCACTTCTTCAAGAAGTCTTTCTAATTTCCCCTGAGTTGCTGCACGGTCGATTTTAGATAAGAAAGTTAATTGATTCATATATAAACACTCCTTGTCTATTTTGTTAATAAAAAATAAAAAGCGGACACCAAACTACAGAGCAATATTGTTAATGCTCTTCATAGTTCAGTATCCGCTGGTTCTTCCAGTAGGACTATATGTGTAATTGGTATTATTATATCATTTTCTCATATTTTAGTAACTGACTAAAATTTAACTTTAATTTATAAAACTACGTATGCTTTTTTTAACTTTGCAAATAAAATTCACCTTCTATAACGAGCAATCATAGGAGGTGAATTTATGAATGAAGAAAATATTATTTTACGTGGAGCTACTGTTAAATCAAGTTTAATTGGTTCAATATCCCCCACCTATTCCCCCATTCACTTTACCAACAGGTCCAACGGTATTGACTCAGGAAGCGGACCCCTTTTACATATTGAAAACTTTTTGGGATGAATCCATGTTCCTTATATATTATGGAATGGGTTTATATTTGTGACATAAGGGCTTATTTGTTTATTTATTTTAATTTTCAAGGGCTTTTTTCTTATACTTGTGTGTTAACCAATTCATAAGTTATAGAGTGTAAGTGGGTGAATGATAAGGATGGTGTAAAAATGAGTGAATTTAAAAAGAAATTTCATATTCCGTGTGAATGTTTTCTCCCCCCTATACCTCCAATTCAAAGCGGACCGACTGGGCCAACTGGACCGACTGGACCAACTGGACCGTCAGGACCAACCGGATCAACTGGTCCTACTGGGCCAACTGGACCAACTGCAGTAGCGTGTTGTCCATGTACTAATATTCTTGACAACCCTGGATTTGACGAACCACCATTAGTAGGCGATCTAGTTCCAGGTTGGAATCAAATTGGGGATGTTACAGAAGTAGGTTTTCCAAACGCCCATAGTGGTCGTATTCTTTCAAATGGGACGCTTAGTATCTTAGCTGCGTCAATTGAACCGGGTGGAAGTATTAATCAATTGGTTGATGTTGGCGAAGGTTGTTGTTTTACGTTTTCTTTTGCTGCGGATATAAGGGATGGTGCATTTCTTATAGCTTCTGTATCTTTTCCAGAACTTGGACATGGATGTCCTCCTCTCCCTGCAACTCTTGGCCCATCGAATATCCCGAATATTGTACCGGCTCCAAGTCAACCGCAATCTAGTTTCCAACATTATACTCTTGTTGTGTGTATACCTGCCGGTGTGACAGAAGCATGTGTTGCTTTCCAAAATATTGCTACAGGTGGGGAAGGAGCAACAGCTTTTGTTGATAATGTTGTATTCCAACCTACTGGTGGACCTTGTACTTCATGTTCACAAAATTTCTAATGTATTGATGCACTTGCAGTTTATCGTTTTGGTGG
Source organism: Bacillus sp. FSL R12-0074 (assembly GCF_038005725.1). Taxonomy (NCBI): domain Bacteria; kingdom Bacillati; phylum Bacillota; class Bacilli; order Caryophanales; family Bacillaceae; genus Bacillus; species Bacillus sp. FSL R12-0074. The sequence continues at coordinate 2,425,915 of NZ_JBBOTR010000001.1, read as the reverse complement.
CGGACCCTATAACAAAAAAAGAGAGCCAGAAGGCTCTCTTTTTTTGTTATAGGGTCCCATGTGCTGGGCCCATTCCTGTATAGTTCCGATACATATAAGCGATTCACCTTTGTAAACGGCGTAATCCTTTAGGTGCACTATTCCGCTCCCTTTCTATTAAAATAGCTTTTTGGGTTAAAATGATGCCCCTGTTAATTGGACACATTTACCAGTGTTTTTACCAAAAAATTCATGATATGGTTAATTAGTCGAGTACGTCATTACTTGACGATTACCCTTAGAAGCCCCGCAGACAAACGGGGTTTTTTTATTTAAATAGCTTTTTGGTTAAAAAGCCTTTCACACTTAAACTAGACAAGCATATGTTATTGTATGGAGACTCTCCAAGCATAGCAATCTACCTTTCAAGGAGCATACTTATTAGTGTGCTCTTTTCATTTGCTACTGAATAACGATTTTGTTAAAAATTTTTCACCTTTTAACTGGACAAGCATATGTTATTGTATGGAGACTCTCCACCCATAGAAATCTACCTTTCTTGTCAAAGAGCATGCTTATATGTGTGCTCTTTTTCGCTTGTTATGAAATAACGATTTTTTTCACTTTTTTGATACAGTTTTGAAACATTCATGTGTTATCTTGAGTAAGTCCTTTTTATAACAGAAAGATTTATTGCGTAAAAAGCCCTAGCCCCTCTAGGGCTTTTTACATTCAAATAAAGATTTTATTAATATTTAAATCTGAATATATAATTGTAAAGTTAATCAATTAAGTGTTACAATGCCATAGATACTCCTTAGGGAGTTCTCATATAATTAAGCAAGAGTTTAAAAACTCTCGAATCTCAGCCCTTTGGAGCGCCCTTCAAGCGGCTGAACCAATTAAAATAAGGATTTTGTTTAGTCTTCTCTAAATAAATTAACTGCAGCTTACAAACAGCGATACCGAACTCTTCCTCGATGCATTCAACTGTAGTTTTAAAATACAATTTAATTCATAAATAGTGATAGTATTAAATATAAATAATACGGAGGTGTTTTTATTTGGAAAAAGCGGTGAAAAAAGATTTAATTAAAGTTATATCCATAACTGTTATAGGCTTCATTCTTGTATTATTAGTTCCATTTCTTTTTCAATATTTACCAGATTTTTAAATTCATTGAAAAATGACTTTTTTATTTAAATAACTATTTTATTTAAATTTTTTGCTTCTGCCATTCAGTTATGCAAGCCGATTCGATTTCCTCAAAATCTTGTGTATCTTCATCCAAATCAATGACAGCATAGCTAGGTACTACTAAAAATTCTTTTCCGCAAACATTGCAAGTTGGATTATCAAGAGCATAAACTCCTCTGATTGTGTCAGGATTCTGTAAATCAAAATCAGCATTTTCAAAAACTACAAAACCATTACACCCTTTAACGTTACATTTATGTGCCTCAATAGCCATTTTCCATTCCCCTTTTCGTATAATCTTTTTTATATCGTACATACTACCTACAAGCCGACTTCCCACGGCTTCACTCTTTTCAAATCGGGGCTCTCTCCTCCGTATTGTTTTAGAACATGGCAGGTAACTTAGTCAATTACCTGCCATCTTTACGTATAATTGTAAAAATCCTTGTCCATACTGCTTAGAGAAAACATCTTAAGCCATTTGATGCGAACTCCAGCACAGGTTATTTGTACGGCCGTTTCGATAAAAGGAGCGGTCTTATTTATCTCCGCATTACTTTTCGACAAAATAACGCTTTTGTTCATTTAAAACCGATTAACTATTATTTAAAACATTGGAAACATTTATTCAATGTTTCTTCTGAACACTCATGATATTATTTTAGTTAGCTTCTGGTTTTCATCAACCCGAGAACTCAGTAGCTACATTCACAGACTCAACTCTCACCCTTTTGAGAGTTGAGCTTTTATTTATAAGATGATCCTCACACTCCCTGCATATTTGTACAAAATTCAAATTTGGTCTTACTTCACATCAACACGATATCTGTACATCCTCATGTAGAGAACTCTTCTGCTAATACCATTTGATTCAGCCTGCTTATATTCCTCATCAGTTGGCCAACGATTGAAAGTCATCATTTCCCCCTCCTAATCTAGTGCCAAAAATTCAGATCTGGTACGATTCGAACAACTTATCCTAATCTTCTGAATACCTTTTCCATGCTCTTCTATCGCTGCATTCCAAGCTTCAGTTTCAGTCTTAGCATCAAAGCAATCCATCTTTTGCCGTTCCTCTTTATCGTAGAAATGTACTTCATAGCTTGGATTCAAAAACTTTTCACTTGTATTTATCGCTCTATAGTTGAAACTACCTATAACATCATCAATTGTTAATTGCTTCATAATCGCATCCCCAGTTATTTTATTTTTTCTGTACTTGTAGTTGATACACGATCAACTTTTCCACCTTGCCAAATAATCGTTTGCTCTCCGAATCCTGTTGCTGGAGGATTCAACAGAGTAACCTCACCATTTTTGACCACATAAATTTTATTATCCGTAACATCGATTTCAATTTTCGTAGGCTTCATACGACTGAAATCCCCCCTTTTTTTCTTATTAGCAAACTTTTTGTTGTTGATTACGTTGTCACTCTTGCTTCAATGACTCAAATCGTACTAACCATGCTTCCCAGCGCTTTTTATTTTCTGCTTGCTGTTGTTTTGCCACTTCACAATTGCAACTGTTCGTTTCAGTTACACCTGGATAAGTTTCTCTACGAATAATTCCTGTACCCTGACATAATGCACACATTGTTATTCCCTCTTTTTAAAATTGCGTAATCTATAATTATCACCATGCATTTCTAACATTTCAGCGTTTTCCATCATCCGACTAAAATCACGTTCTCCATACATTTCTGCCAATTCACCGATATTAAAGTTGGTAGTAAATAAAGTACTTTTACCTATATGACTATCAACAATCTCATTCGTTTTTGTTTGTTTCCAAGTGACACCTTCTTTATCTTTCTCCGTAAATCCCGCTCCAAAGTCATCGATAATCAAGACATCAACTTTTGCTAGAAGGGACATAAGCTTGTCCTCTGTCATTTCACTGTTTTTATTCCAAGTAGATTTGATTTTAGTAAATAACTTATTCATTTGAATAAACATTGCACTATGACCCTTTTTCATAAGTTCTTTAGTGGCTGCCACACACAAATGACTTTTTCCTACTCCGTAATCACCCGTTATAATCATGCTCGGTGGTTCTTCCTTATTGAATGAAGCAACAAAGTTCATAATTGCTTCTTTAGCATCAGCTAACTCTTTCTTAGTTGGTACATAATTTTCAAATGTGGCTTTTTTGAGTTTGTCATTTATTAAACTGTTATCAGCAAATGAATCATATAAATGAATAATTTCATTTTTCTTTTTTATAGCTAGTGTCTCTTTAGCTAATTTTTGATCTTCGTTTTCTACCGATCTACATTGAGGACAAAATTCCTCATTTGTTTCTATATCTATCAACATGCGTTTGCTGCAAACGTCTTTAAATTTTTCTTTCCCTACTAAAAAGACATTCTTACATCTATTAGGAGACAATACGTATCTTTGACTAGTGTTTCTTGAAGTCGTATTTGTCGATGAAGCTACTATCTTTTTGATTGCTTGCATTGTTTTTATCTCCTTTTTTACCTTTGTTTTTAAACTCAATTTCTGACGCATGTACATCTGCTAATGTACGAATGTTTTTATTAACCCACTGTTTTAAAATCCCCTCAGCGTAGTTCCATTTTTTCTGTTGTTTCAATGCACGTTCCATGGATGCTTGTATCGTTTGCCCATTGGGTAATACTATCAGCTACGAATGGATTTAAAATCCCAAAATTATTTTCATAGAATGAGAAGATATTACTACTACTTACATTCTTTGTAGTATTCTCTTTAGTAATCTTTGTATTTGTCTTTACTTCTAAGTTGGGAGAGTCCTTACTTAGAAGTAAAGAGGGTGATGACTTTGGAGTAATAGGGCTCTTTACTTCTAAGTAACCAGGGACTTCTGTATTTTGATACATACTAGAGATCAGTTTGATTTCATTTGCTACCGGTTCTACAAACATCACATTATTTAAAACTTTCCCTTCAACATGGATAGTTCGAAATTCAACTTTGATAAGAGTCATTTCCGTTAACAAATCACATGCCCTTTTCACCTGTAATTTTGAAAACCCGAATGTTTCTGCTAATTGTTGATAACTCTTTTGCAATTTATCTGATTTGAATTTTTTCTTGTATGTTACTTTTCCACTTTCTTCATCACGGATAACCGTAGGTCTGTACCAATAAACGATTTCACTTAAAATCATAATTGCTACAATATGAGGTTTGCCGTTGCTAAAAGTGATGTAATCGAATAGTAGTACATAAAAAAACACCTTCTGAATTCGCATACTAAGTATGCAAATTCAGAAGGTGTTTTGATATGTGTCCCATTTTCATGGTTCACTTCATCTTAGAAAAAAGGTTTTTAAAGTAATAATAGCAAAGCTTTGAATTATCCTTTATACCAATCGTATCCTAAATTAATAATGTTTGCTGTTATAACTTTATTTGTATTAGTTCGTACAACAATTCTAATTGAAGTTTCTCCTGCAGTTCCTACAACTCTCCCATAGGTACTATATATGCAGCTGCATCCTTTGGTACATGCTCTCCTTTTGTGGACCAGGCTTCATCTAATAGTTCTAATAACTTTGTTTTATCTAAATTAAATACTGAATGCGTAGGTTTATGCGGATTCGGTTTAGTATGTGCTAATACATGCTTCACTCTATTCCCATCAACGCTACCCTGAGTGTATTCAAGTCCACCGGAAGAAGTCCAAGATTTTTTTCTTTATTATAAGTTAATTTTCCAAACTTACCTAAGATAAGAAGCTCTTTTAATAAAAATTTACTACCAATCTTAGATTAGCCCAGCATTAAAGCGGATTCTCCTGGAATCGGCATTGCTTGTAATATTGCCAAATCTCCATCAAATAGCGTTTCATAGATACTACCCTCAGCATCCCTACCTAAATCCACATCACTATAGATGTATATCTTGCTGGATCACGTTCATCCTTTCTTACAAACTAATGCGGTTATCTAATTTAATAACTGTGTAGTTTTAGCGTTAAGTTATCAGAAAATACACGAAATAAGCACTCTACAAATAATAGTAAATTAAATCTCGTTAAAACAAAAAGGGATGTCCTAGTACCATGCCTAGGACATCCCCTTTACTTATCTAAATTTCTAAATCCTATACATCTCTATCAATTAAACAATTATTAGATATATCTTCTACCTAAAACATTGTATTATCATTAGCTGCCTCATTTGGAATCTCTTGAATTACATCCCAGTGTTCAACAATCTTACCATTCTTTATACGAAATATATCGACTATAGCAACTCCCTTATCTTGAGAATTAGTACGAGAATGTACATGAAGAGCAACTGTATCCCCTTCAGCTACTACACGTTTAATCTCTGCAAAGGAATTAGGATTTTTAACAAAATCCTCCTTAAAGAAATCCATAAAGGCTTTTCGTCCATCAGCAACAAAAGGATTATGTTGCTGATAATCTTCGCTTACATATTTAGGGATAATATCGATATTATGTTTGTTAAAAACTTCATTATAGAAATCAACTACCATCTTTTTATTCTTTTCATTTTCTTTCGCTTCTTTTGATACAGAAGCAACATTCTCACTCTTTATTGAGTTAGCTTTGTTATTACCGGTGGAAGCTTGAAATATCAAAGTCGACACAATTCCTAAAATAAAAACAGAAATAATTATTACTATTAAATTTTTCTCTAATTTCATTTATGCCTACCTCTTCTAATCATATAAGTTTTCTTCCATAACACGCTTGAGAAGTAGAAACCTTCCCCAAAATGTAATGTGAGGGGTAATGTTAGGAAATTTAGTTTATCCTAACACTACCCCTTATACAAGGCATGTTAGAAACTAATAACCCTAACTTAATACCTCATTAACAGTTGCACTGTCCACAATTTGAATAAACTTCTTAACCTTATCGTTCTCATCAAATTCATAAAGATGACAAAAATCTGCTATGAACGATTTTCCTGTATCTTTATATGTTCCACTATATTTTCCATAAACGATAACAGTATTGTTATTAAATGCATAAATTTCATCTTTAGCGCTATAGTTATCCCATTCCGTGCCAAGACGTTCATGTACATTTTTCACTACTTCATCTGGACCTATATAAGTCCCCGCATATGGAAACCCAGCAGCTTCTGTCCAAGATACATTTTCACTTAAATACGTTTTGAACACATCCAATTTTCCTTCGCCAGTTAACACATACGTTTCATGTAATAGTTTTTGATATTTATTCATGGCATTAACCCCAAGGCATTTCTTTTGTTACAACTTTTGCACTTAATTCTAATACACCTTTATTTGCATAGCCTGGATATGCTGCTTCAAGTTTCACTACAAAATCTTTTGAAGTTTTACTTTCCTCAGAAGCTTGAACCGCAGTTCTTAGGTAATCCATAGTTGCAGTAAGTGTCTGATTATTTAAAGATTTTTCAATTGATCCATGGCTAGGTACAATTATGTCAGCATGTAATGCTTGTAATACTTTCAAGTTCTCAATCCATGCCTCCATAGCCGCTTTTGAGCTAGTATCCGCTAAGAATACATGTATTTCGTTAAATACATCAATACCACCAATTAATACTTTTAGCTCTTTATTAAATAAGCTAGTTCTGTAATGATCTAAGCCTACTAGTTCAAATGTTAACCCCTGAAAATCAATCGTTTTTTCTTTAAACACTTGAGATAATACTACGTTGCTTGGTGCGTTTTCTCCTAGGGCACCTTTCCAAACTTTTAATTTCCCTAAGACAGAATGAACAATGTGTTCAACAGTAGACTCTGTAGCATACGCTATAGCTTCTGGGTAAGCAGCTTTAATACTTTCTAATCCAAAGTAGTAATCAGGATCCCCATGAATAATAAAAATTTTATCTAGAGATAAGCCGTTTTTTTTCAGATACTCAACAATTTCTTTCGAATCAGATTGAGTAAATTTTGAGTTTATTAAAAATGCATGTCCCGCTTTCTCAACTAAGGTTGCAGTGACCATGAAACTTTTTTCGTCTGAACTAAACACCGTCAATTTTACATCTTTTTGATTTGTATCAATTGTTTTAAACATAGAATGTTATTCTCCTTTTGTTAAATGTTATATACTGTAACTTAAAATTCATTAATATAAATTTTTAAAACGCGCTTCAATTTTATCTGGCGTCATTACCCCACCACCAATAGGGATAATTTGATTATCCTTTTGTAAAAGTAATGAAGGATAACTATTAACACCAAGCTGTCGCACTTTATTGAAATCGTTTTGGACATCTATTATTGTTTCTTGAGCGTTTAATCGTTCTAGTACTTGTTCAGGGTCCAAACCATGCTCGATTGCAATCTTACGATATGTTTCAGGATCACTCAGACTTTGGCCCTCATAATAAAACGCTTTTTGCATAGCCGAAGTGAATTCTAACAAACGGTCTGGTGCTAATGAGCGTAAAGCTGAAAAGCCAATTGCAGCATCTTTCGAATTCATTTTAAAAGTCCCTTCTTCCACCAATTTTTGATATGAAGGACCAAATTCTGCACCTGTAAGTTGATTAATTCTTTTATTCCCCTCTTCTATATATGAGAAATTTTTTATTGGTAAATCATCTAAAAATAATCCTCCACATAAAACTGTTAACGGCATTTCAGTGTGTTCTTTGTAAAATCTTTTAATACTTTCTGAAAAGCCATAGCACCATCCACAATAGGCGTCCCATACGTAAATAAGGTTATCTTGTTTCGTCTTCATTTAAATCTCCTACCTTTATTTTTATTAACCAGTCCAGCTATCACTTAAAATTCTCAGCTAACTTTTTGGTTTATATAAGTACATCTTTTTTATATCTTGTTCTTTTTTGAGTTACCTTACTATATTTTTCAAAACTAACCCTTCCCAAAAAGATTAGATAAGATTTCTAATGAAAGATAGCGCTGCACATCATTGCTCCAAAATAGAAGATACTAAAATTCGGAATATATCTTGATTTAAATATGTTAGTAACTTTCTACACCGGGCGATAACATGTGGACTACCATCCTTAATTAAATATATAAACCTTATTTTCACTTTAAATAGTCATAAGGTTGTAACTGATTCGATTACAACCTTATGTAACCATATTAGTTACAACAGTGGTAGAAGTCAATTCTTTTTTAACAAAAACAATAAATTTCTACCCTAACGCTTTTAGAGTTCTAATATTAAAAACTGGCTTCTTGTTCTTAAATTTGTTAAACAGCTTAGTAATTTCCTAAAAACATCACTAGTAAATATGGAACAACAAATTCAAGATAATTTACAAAACAAATAATATAAGTACCTCTTTCATGGCTTACCGACAGAGTACCAGTTCTAGTACATAGTTTTTTTCAAAGCATTACATTTTATTTTTACTTTTAATAGAAGCTACCTGATTAACTAAAACAGGAACTGTCCCACCATGACTTATAATTTTTTATCCCTGTACATTGTGCGGGGATTTTTTTCATAAAGAAAAGAAACCCTAAAGTGCCTTCTTCCAACGTGAACCATCACAATTTCAATAGTAAGTATTGGACTCTCATCCAAATATACTTTTACCATGTTAAATTGTTTGATTCATTGAGGAATAGGGTTCAAATTTGGGTTAGCATCACATCGCTAACATACTAAGGTTTTACGCTACCCAAAAACAATGATTTTTACTCTGGGGATCTCAATTTTGCTATTTGGGGATTTATGCTTTTCTTAGCTTGATTGCAGCGTGGGGATTTCCTTATTCAATGTATATGGATGCCCATAAAAATAAAAAAGCAAAAAAAGAGAGTCGTTATTTACTCTCTTAAACGCTCTACGACTTTTGGCTATTTTTTTCTTCTATTTATAAATTAAATGTTAGTTTTACAAAACATTCAAAATGTTAAACTTACAAAATCCATTAATATCATGCGCAAATGCTGATATCAATGGATTTTGGTATAGATATGTAGTAATCATTCTTTTAAATTATTAAAAGGCATAAGCTCAGTTTTACTTTTTGCCAGTATTATGCTCTAAAATTTATCTTTCTTGTCCATCTGTTTGATTGGCTTGGAACTCCATTTTTAGCGCAATACTATCCCCTTGGAACACGTTTTGATCTGTTCCGTTGTCTTCAAATATAAACTTTATCCAAAACCAATCCATTTTCCCAGGTTTTAATCCTCCTGTTTCAGTCCACTTAGAATGAAATACTTTTTTGGAGGCAATCTCTGGGCTTTGTGATTTTAGTTCTGCAAGAGTTGTCTCGTATACAGGGCTTTTTGCAGGATCCCAATCCCAAAGAAATTGTACTTTAATATGTTTACCTAAATCTTCTGTAGTGTTATTTTGTTTTAAATCGTTTACAGTATAGTCTATTTTCATCATGATATCTTTAATATCTAGTGTACCACTATTTGTTAAATTGAATTTCTTTAATATTTTGTCCCCAGGTTTTAAATTTTCTAAGTTAAGTGAAGTAGTTGGTTGCATAGCTAAATCCAATGTACCTGCAGCAAATGAATTATTTGTCACCACTTGATCGCTAAAATATGCATATGTTCCCCCACCAATTAAAGATAAGCCAAGAGCGGCTGAAACCACTCCAACACCTAATTTCTTTTTCAATGACATTTTTTGTTCCTCCCATATCATTTTTATAATCTTTCTCCCTAATCAACCGAAAAGGTCCCCTTAATACAGATATACCATGAATTGTTAAAAAATTATATTAAAAGCAGTAAATTCCTTATTGAGAAAATTATGTTATTATCTATCATCTGTAAATGAAACGTCCCAAAACTAGAAAAATTGGATTTATAATGATCAAAACCTATGCCAAAAATGAATTAATATTAACTGCCCTTTATAATTAAAATTATTTATTTCTTCAGGAGTATTCTAACACTTCAAAAGGTACGTATACCTTTTGATCTTTTCTAATAATGTTTTCTTTACATCTACTATTGAATAATACCCCGAAGTTCCGTCAAAACTATAAATAACCAAGTCTTCAATTCTCCTGGAGCTGAGCAGTTAGTTTATTCTAACTGCTCTTTTTCTTTTTATCGTCACCTTTCCATAGCACCTCCATATATTGTATAAAGATATCTCCTCTTAAATTGTTATTGATGCCTCTTTCAAGTCCTAATGCACATCTTAAAAAGAGCATTTTTGAAAAGTGCTATTTTTACTTTGCAAGCCAATGAACCTATAATGAAGTGAGATTTTAACTTATGAATAATTTATGGAATCCTTTCCAATAATACGAATAGGTTGGTAACAGCCAATCTGTATCCATAATGAATCTCTGATTTTTTTGAATTTTCCCTGAGCAAGGTAGCTATTTTTTAGCTACCTTCTTGTATGAACTGCAAATATATGCACATACTATTAACGGAATGCTTGAATCATTGTCATTGAAAATGTTCAGCACTTCCGCTCCTTAAGAGAACAGTCTACGCAACTGTTCTCTTTCTTATTTTATTTTTTTATAAAATCACAAGGCATAATTAACTCCTCAACGATTAATAGCATTGCAACATTCTCAACGTTTTCTCAATATTTTTCATGGACAATAGCACACTTTCCTAGCAGTTTTAATATCTTAATATGAAATACTGCAAGGAGGTGTTGAAAAATTAAACGTTTATGCATTTGGTTGGACTGCACTATTACCACCAATTGCCGTTATGCATATAATTGAAAAAGTAGTCCATTTCTAAATTTATAATGAGGCTAAACTGAATATTATTTAAATGTTGATATAAGACACTTCACTACACTAAAAATATACCTAGAAGTACTTTCCTCCTCATATGGTTAAAAGTACAACAGATAGGCTCTTATGCTATTACACATAAGAGCCTATCTGACTAGTATTATAAACAACTAGTTATATAAGATTCGTTCATACTAAATAAAAGGTATCTCTACAATTATTCTGGGAAAATGAAGCTAGAGTTCCCTTCACTATTAGCGGAATCCTCTTTCGGGAATGTAATAGTAGATCCTTCATTTCCTTTATTTATTTCTTCTTCCTCAGGAAATACAATGGAAGAATCATTACTTAAGTTTGGTAAAAATCCAGGTTTAGATAAAATTGCTTTCAGGATAATGGGACACCACGGTCTTGCACGTCAGCGATAGCAGACATGGACTTCGCCTTCGATAGCAAGAATCCTACTAACGTTAGTCAACTTGCCTCTTTAGGGATAGGAGTTTCAATTTAAATAATGCGTTCTGAGACACTACTCTTCTTCTAAAATAGCGTAATAATATTCATCCCACCATTCATTCCCATGTGGTATACACTTCCTGAAATAGCCTTCTCTTCTCATTCCAATCTTCTCCATCACTCGATATGATGGGATATTTTGTGGCTGACATGTAGCTATTATCCTATGTAATTTCATTTCCTTAAAGCCATATTTTAATGTAGCTTGTGCTGCTTCAGAAGCATATCCTTTATTGAAGTATTTTGAATTGAACACCCAACCAATCTCATAAGTATGCTCACCAAAATATTGATGAAAAACTATATGACCAATCAGGATATCTTCATCTATTAATACCACAGGAAAGTTCTTAGCGTTTTTACCAATGTTTTCATTCACAAAGTTCCTTGTATCTTCTTCAGTAAAAACCCCTTCAGGTATGTATTTCATAACATTGATATCTGATGTATACTCATGGACAGCTTGCCAATCCTTGAACTCAAATTTCCGTATTAATAATCTTTCTGCTTTTACAAGCATATACTTTTTCCCCCTCAAAAAATTGTAATTATATTTTAAATCCACATATAACCCTTAAAACAAAAAGAACCTGTAGGAATCTCTACAAGTTCTTTTTAGTTTAAGATGAATATACGGGGCAAACAAACTATCTTACAGATTCATCATAGAAACTACAGGGGTAACGCTTTGATAAATACATTATATAACAAATATTAACATCCATAGATTTTAATTTTGAAAATTATGTGAATTAAGAAAAGCTGACGGTATCATTATATTTCATTCTGCAACTTATTTAGAAGAGTTATGTACATTTCGAAGAAGTTCTTCAATAAGTTTTGTTTTTTCATTTACCTTTGTGGCATATGTGAAATCACCATAACAATATGGATACTACAAATCATATTGTAGTAAGGCTCTTTAAAGTTGTTTAATTTCTAACCTTTTAAATGAGTTTGTAGACAAATATAAATAATAAATTTGTCTAAATCTTGTTCAACTAAAGCTCCCCTTAGTTGAAGTGTAATTCTTCACAAATTATTGAGATTCTTCTTCTAGAAAATTAAAATCACCATCAATAAGATCCTGTAAATACTCATCAAAGCTGTTTGCAATCACTTCATATTCATCAGGATCGTGCAAAAAACGAACTATTTGACCACATACACCTTCATCAGAAGGGTTAAAATCAATATAGAGTCTTGATGTTCCACCATTGTTCATACAGTCTGAAAAATGAATATAAGTGCCAGGGAGAAGTCCTTTTGGATTTATCTTAGAATCAACAGCATCCTTGTCATCTTGGTATTCTAAAAGATAGGAGACGTCTTCTTCTTCGTAAAAGATTATGAAAATAACACTCAAAAATCAATTCTTGGATTCAGCACTCAATCATTAGAAGAGGCTATTTTATAATAATCATCCCCCAAAAAAGAAACGAACAAAAATGTTCGTTTCTTTTTCATGGTGTTCAATGCTCAAGAAAACTTATAACTGCATAAATATATAGAACGACTAGAGCAAAGGCACATATTCCCATGATTATAATCGCTAGTGCGCTTTTCTCTTGTCTAAACCCTATAATTCCAAGAATAAATGCACTCAACATTGTTACCTTAAGCATTTTAGAAATGTTGGGAATTGAATATTCACTCAACCAGGTAGAGAAACTTACAATTGCGAAAAAAGAGAACAAAGTTAGAATAATAGATAATATATTAATGTGCTTCCCATACTTCAAGCGCATTTCGCTACCACCTTTTCTTTTTATTAGTGAATAATAGGTAGGTGACCATATTTTTATTTTATTCTAAATTCTCTTTAAAATATACATCAAAAAGATAACCCCGTTCTAAATTTAGGACGGGGTTAAAAATATAGTTGTTTAATTTTTAAAGTAAAATATTTACTACACTAAAAAATATAATAATAAAGTCATTTGAAAATCTAAATTTTATTCAACATTAGCTACCGTTTTTTGAAAAGAAAAAATATTGCTTTTAAAAAAAGTGATAACATATATTTCTTTCTCTTTGTTCAATTTAACCTTATTTTTCTAACAATAAGGCTATAGTTTGACTTCCTCCGTTCCCAGTTTCACCAGAAACATCATCGTAAATTTCTTTTACAGTAAACCCTACAGCGGTTACCTCTTTGATGAATAATTCTTTTGTGAAGAATTGATACCAAATGTTGTAAGTTTCTATTTTGTCAGCGGTTACCACTGTTGTTTGTTCTAATGTTACTCTATCAGGATATTGAAGATTTCTACCGATAGCTACATAGCAATCCTTTGACCAGAAACCACCATTTTCATTAATACTCCAATATTGTTCTTCCTTGAACTGATCAAATTTTTTTTGAGAGAAAACATCCAATAACAACTTTCCACCATTCTTCAGACTGTTCCAAATGTTAAAAAGTAATATACTACGATTTTCAGGCGCAAGAGCACCATAATCACAATATATCAATAGGGCCAAGTCATAGATATTTGAATCATTTAATTCCAAATAATTTTCATAGCGATATTCAATATCATAATCTAACTTTTTTGCTTGTTCTTTAGCATAACGAATTGAGTTTTCAGAGAAGTCTATCCCTGTTACCGTATAACCTTTTCTAGCTAATCGCTCACTATAAAGACCTGGACCACAACCTAAGTCTAGTACTTTTTGATAAGATTTTTTGGGAGCTATTTGTTGGATAAAATCAATAGATTTATCAATAAACTTAAAACTCCTACTAGCTCCTTCAGTATCAGGGCTTAAATGAGCTTCTAATAATTTTTTAGCAATATAAGAATCTTGCCAAAAAACATTATCAGTTTGTTCGAATCGTGAAGGTACCTGCAATTGGTTTAATAAATTATTCATAAAAACTTCCTCCTAAAAATTTTTAAACACAAAAAACCGCAGAGCTTTACTCTGCGGTTAAAAAAGAGAATAAGTCCGTAGAGTAAAAAATCAAATGGGCATACCGAATAAACACATAAAAATGCATATTTCAGTTTGCTTCAAATTGATTTATTTACTCTTTTCCAGTCATAACAAAGTTCGTGAAAATCAAACTTCTGCTATGCCGAACTTCTTCACCTATCCTTTTAGTGTTTGTATAAATATAACAGACACTAAACTACGAGGTCAACTACTAGTTTAACCCATTATTCAAGGATATGACCCGATTGTTGAATAGAATGACTTGCATTTTTTAACAACTTTATTTAAATTTAAACAACTTTTTTGTCACTTTTTAAAAGCTATTAAATAACCCTTTCGTTAAATAAAAAGACGGAATGAAATTCTATTTCACTCCGGCTTATCCTATAGCAATTGAACTGTAAAAAAAAACATACCTGATGGTATGCAACTTAGACAACAAAAGTACTTGAATAATATAGTAGAACAAGATCATCGCTTTATAAAGAAGCGTATCCGTTCTATGCTAGGGCTCAAATCTTTTGACACAGCTATATCCATTCTTTCTGGAGTAGAAGCCATGCATATGATTAAAAAAGAACAGATTAATTTACGGAACCAGTCTATCCAAAATCAGAAAGAATTCCTCTATCAATTGTTTGGACTTGTAGCATAAGATACGATTCCATTAGGAATATATATATGCTTTATTCTCTTTTACTTTATTTTTGCACCAGAACCCATTGCCTTCTGTGTTATAAACACGAATCGTTCTTTCCTTAAACTCCATACCTAACATCCCATCATCACCTAAAAGCTTTATGTTATCCTCCATTCTCCTAACCTCACTTTCTATTCAAAGGATTATTTTGTTCAAATTCTGGATAGATGTAATATTCTTCATAAAGGAGGTCTACTGATGAAAAAGATTTTTTTAGTTATTTTCATAACAATTTTCCTTTTAATAATTTTATATTTTGTTGGTATGTCACTTTTTTGGACCCAGCCTTAAATTAAAACAAATAATAAATTACCACTATGATTATTTAATAAACATTCCGTCAATAATTTAGATAGGCAGGCAATAGCTAGAACTCATTTAATGAATCCCTAACCTTTCTCCTATCCCCACGGAGAACCAGCCAAGCAGTTAGCTTTTGCTAGCTGCTCTTTTGTATTGAGCAAATAATAACATTTTGTTCTTATTTCTTTTTCACACCATATACTACTAACCTAGACATCAGCTCACAGTGTTACCTCCTATCGTAAAGAGCACTTATGCATGGTGCTCTTTTTTAGTTTTCTTATTTCTACAAAATGAAATTTTTGTTTAAAGCCATCCTTATTTTTAGCTATAGTCTTACTAACACTTTTGTGTTAAAATCCTCTAGAATATTGATCTTTATATTATTTTTTGGAGGATTTATGAATAATCAAAACAACAATGAAACAAACAACATCAGTAGACTATTGGCAATTTTTCTAATAGTATCACCACTGTTAATACCTATTGTGTTCCCTACAGCTATAATTGTAGCAATGAAACAATGGATGCCTGATGACGTTGAATATCCAAGTATAATATCACTATTGACATTATGTATTGGTTTTTTCATAGTAGGAATCATCTTCTCTTTAGTATTACGAGTATTCAAATTATCTGAGGAAAAGCTAAAAGAATTAGGTTTCTTAGGGTTTACAATTTCAATTGTTAGTACCTTCCTGACAATGTATGTCGGATATTTTTGGCTAGCTAATCTTAATTTTACAACTGTGAAATTAACACCTCATGCTGTATTGATTTTTGCTATTTTATCTACGGTTCTTCTAGAGGCTATCTTTAAATTAATCGATAAATTTGATACCTCCGATGAAAGAGAATCAATAAATTAAAATTCAGCACCCCTTATCCAAGAGCACATACTCAAATGTGCTCTCTTTTATTTACTTATTAAAATAGCGTTTTTATACTAGTGTACAAGCCGTTTCTTTTCAAAGAAACACAACATAGTATAAAATACAGGGCCAAGCTTTCTAAAAACTTGTCCGAGTTAATTCTTAAAAAGAGGTGAACATAAATGCCTATCGTTAAGCCTTTTATTGCTGGAAGAAGATTTGTAAGTACAGCAGCAACGGGAACTGCTGCTGGAGCGGATTTAACTTTTGCCAACACCGACTTCACTAATGATACTGGTGCTGTAACAACATTCCCTGCTTCTTATGCATATTTCACACTATATATTAATGGTGTTATTCAAACAGGTGATACTATTACTGGAGTTACTACTACTGCAGCTACTATTGTAGGAGGAGCCGTCCTAGATGGAGGTACTCCTATTGTAATTGAATTTGTTATAACGTAACTTTAGTTTTCGGTAATAGAGGCTTTATAACAAGAAGCCTCTATTTTCAAATAAGACTTACATCCATTTTTGTAGCGATTACATAATGCAGAGCATATACTAGTATAGAATGGTAGGGATTTATACTCACTCTTGTAAAGAGCGCTAATTTATAGTGCTCTTTTTTACTTACTATGAAGATTTTGTTGAAAATTCAATAAAATTCAGGTTCCTTTTCACCTCGTATAACATTTACAATTACATTTATTCTATAGCTGTAACTTCAAGTTACATATCTGTACTTGTAAGGCCTAGTTTCTTTTGTACAACAAGTGGTTAGCTAGTTAGGCTGACCGCTTTGTTGTGTCAAATAAAGTTTTTATTAAACATTCTTTTTCACTCTTCACGAGAAAATACATATATTAAGGTGAGTTACACATATATTCAGCTTATAAACTGAGCATTGTAAGCTGGCCTCTCTTTAAAAGAGCATGCGTTTATGTATGCTCTTTATTCATTTCTAGATAACAAGTATTGAATCCGCACAGTCCTAAACAGCATACATACACTATCCTGAGAATTCTTTTTCAATATACGTTTTGGTCAGAGAGCGCCTTGAAAAGCGCTCTTTTAATTTCTTTGGATATGTCATCCTTTACATACAGTCAACATAAAATAAACTGACAAGACATAGTTTATTTATAATCGTTTGCATTTTTGTACACGATTTTGTTATTTTTATTCTTCTTTTATTTATTTGGAATATAATACCATTAAGTGCAGGGATAAACAGGTTTCCCCGGACCAGTTTCCTTGTATTCCTTGTATTCCTTATACATAGAACCCGTTATGATTAGTGGGTTCTTTTATTTTGTTCGTCATACAATAACTATTTTGTTAAATTTCATAAATATAACCGCTTGTCCATTTCATTTTTCTCTATCATTGCATTTACTATAAGTAATACGAACTTTCAGAGGTGAATTATATTGGATGGGTTTTTATCTTCTGCTGCATTAAACCCGGGTTCGATTGGACCGACCCTCCCACCTATGCAGCCTTTTCAATTCCCTACAGGTCCCACTGGTTCAACGGGTGCTACTGGAGCTACCGGATCAATCGGGCCAACTGGGAATACGGGATTGACAGGGAACACTGGGCCGACTGGACCAACTGGCGCGACTGGCGCAACTGGACCAACTGGACCAACTGGACCAACTGGACCAACTGGCGCGACTGGACCAACTGGACCAACTGGCGCGACTGGCGCAACTGGACCAACTGGACCAACTGGACCAACTGGATTACACCAATTTACAGTGGGTGTAAATGGTATGTTACCTCTTACTTTTACAAGTCCAACGGTTGGTACTCTTTCAACATTAACCATAACTATTGATGATCCTGGGGATACCGTCAGATTTTTTGCAACAATACAATCAGAGACTACTGGTTCAAGCGTAAATTCCGTTCCACTTAGTGGGACTGTAATACAGTATCAAATTAGACGAGTAGCACCATTTGCGATTTTCTCAATTGTTCAAAATACAGATTTTGACGAATTAATTTCTACTTTTACAGCTTTTGATAATCCTGGAGTAGGAACTTTCACCTATGTATTAGAAGCGTCATTAGCACGTGCAACTGTTGGGAATACTGAACGTGTAACCGGAGTTACTTTCACTGCTGAAGAAATCGAACCTAATTAACTATCAATAATTCTGATTATACTAATAAAAATTCCCTTTTGATCTTCTGAAGGGAATTTTATAAATACATCGGCTATCAAAATTCCATAAATACAGTATCCATTTTTATACAAAATTCAAATTGTATTAAGCTTTATTTCCATCATTCTGTATTTGCATGTCAGCTTTTTTGTTTTCCTCAACCCTAAAACCAAAGTAGAATAGCCCACAAGTAAAAACCGACCCTACAATATATCCTAAAAAACATCCTAACCAAAACATAATGTCACTCCCCTATGCATTGATTTCATAAATTCTTAACTTACTAATACCTTCCTCTTTTTGTACAAGATTCAAAATGTATTACAATAACGCTTTTGTCTAATTTTCAAAATACAACCGCTTGTCCATTTCCCTTTGCTCTATCCTTGCATTTACTATTAGTAATACGAATTTTTTAGAGATAAATTATATTGGACGAGTTTTTATCCTCCGCTGCAAATGAAGCGGCAATCGTTGTGCTATCATAGTCTCCTACTGCGCCTGTATAAGGACTTCTATCCCTAAAAATTATTATGTTTCTTTATCCAAATAATACTATCATATAAGTAGGAGGGGAATTATGCTTACAGTAGAGAAAATGTTAGAGAGTTATGGCTTAGATTTATCTAAAAACATTAAAATCGTTCGGCATAAAGATGAGGATAGAATTGATGTTGTAGATTTATATGAAAAAGGACAATTAGAGTTATACCAGAAACATCAAAAAGATGATATTTTTGGAGAATGTGAATATGTGGTTAGCTTCCTAGACTTTGAAGAAGGTAAAAAAGCTGTATTTATAGGTGTTTACAAAGTGTTAAGCAAATCCAACCCAAAAAAATTCATTACTGATAAACTTTATGATTGGATGAAACCTGAGTACAAAAAGGGTAATGAATACTATTATGAAATGGAAAAAGTCAAAGGATTTGAGGAACTAGAGAATCGGATAATCATTAATTGGTCAGAGCGAACATTTCACATGTGGTTTGCACCACTAAAAAAGGTAAAGGCAGCCAGAAAGAGAAAACAATTTGATATCATAGAAATAATTCAAAAAGGAGCAATTCGTAAGTTTCCAGGATTTCTAGATTTTACACTTACATACAACGATTAAAAAAAATTATACGATAACCCTGATGTTAACTCAACTTGGTGTAAAATGCTTTCCTCAGTAGCAGGAATCTATACAATTTTAGATAGAGAAACAGGGAAATTATATGTAGGTAAAGCAAATGCATATGGTGGAATTGGAAAAGGCGGTATATGGGGAAGGTGGGAATCTTACGCTAAAACTGGACATGGAGGTAATAAGCAATTAATTGAGCTATTAGAAAATAATCCAGAACGTAAACAAGATTTTCTTTTTTCGATATTACGTACTTTACCCAAAACAATTACTAATGATGAAATACTCGATATTGAAAATATTTATAAGGAAAAGTTGGGTACACGTGAATACGGGTATAATGCGAATTAGTAACTTTTAATATAAAAAAGATAATAGAAAATTATTTGTATTTAAAATTGACATAAAAACCACCTATTTTTTAATGGATGGTTTTTCCAATTTAATTTAAGATACTATATTATTTTTTACCTATTAAATTCAGCACTTATTGGCATATGATCACTAAACTCAATCCACTCTTCATATGAACCTATTTCAATAGATTCTAATTCGTTAAGGAATATTTCAGAAGCAAACAAAAAATCAATATGGTAAGAACTTGTTTTGTCTTTTCTATGATAATAGGTTGGGGATTTTTCCTGCCCTTGTTTTTCATAAGTATTACAATGATATGCACTCTTAATCCCAAACCCTTCAAGAAATTCAACAACCTCAGAATGTGTCTTAACTCTTTTGATACGATCAAATACCTTACTACTGTTCCAGTCACCTACAATAATACATGGCTCCTTTAGCAAAGAAGCATATTTCTCTAACGCTAAATATATTTGACCTATGTAACTACTATAACGTTTTTCACCCTTTTGTGACCAAACTGCAAACATAATAAACTCCTGTTCACCAGTGACTTTTAATGGAACGATATAGCGGAATGATTTATCATAATCAGGATGAATTTCAATTTGATACCTTTCATCAAAAGTAATTATTCCAATACCCTTGTTTGGATTATCCCCTTCCCATAAAAAATCATCGATACCTTTTTCATCAATAATCTGTCCCCATTTTTCCGGCTTTTCACACTCTGAAATTACTAATATGTTTGCCTTAAGCGGTAATATTTTGTCGATTTTCTTCCTAAATGCCATGCCTGCATTCCATGCAACTATTTTCATTTACCCAGCTCCTATATGTGGTTACTTAATATTATACAATCCATCAACAACTCTACTGTTTGTGTACATCCGAGGTAATTGATTCATACATATTCAGATAAAAAAGGTCATTGCAACAATGACCTTTACCTCTCATGTATTTACAAACTTTCTAACTATTCCTTGGTTTGTTTGCTGGAAAATTAAAAGCTTTAAAAACTTCTAAATGCACTCCAGTAATTTGCCCCTCTATAAAATCAATAAATTTATTAATCTCTATATCAGGTGCCTTTGAATTGAGAGTGAAATCATAAGAAACAATGGCTTTAGCACCATCAATGTCATAGTATGTTAGATTAAATTTCGGATGATTTTCTACTCCTTTGACTAGTTCATCAAAAAAGTCTTTAATTGAGAAACCATACACCTTTGGTCCTTCTCTCTCTTCAATCACTTGTACTTTAAGTTTCATATCTTCAATTTTAGTAATATTTATTTGAACCTTCTTCATAAGAGCAGTTTTTGGTTCACCATAATTTACAAGTGCATACGTAGTATTCATTTCAAGTTGTCTTAAATCCATGTTCACCGCTGCATCCCTGGATAAAAACACTCTCATAATTATATCCCCCTTCTAAAGTATTTCACAAAATAAACACCGGATATATAAGCATGTTTGGCATAGCCAAAAACTTTTGATAAACTAGCTATTTGAAGTTCTTTGATAACTTGATATATGAGGTGGCAGGAAGAAAATAGAGTGCGAAAACCAAGCCATTTGGTTCCTGTGTAAAATATCAACTGTACCAAGAGAGCGTCCAAGCGTTGGACATCTAGGGGTGAAACACCCTGAAGTAACGCTTAGGGAGACGAAAGGTTACATTCGTCGTGGAACTGAGAAGCTCCCACATCATGCTTTGCTAAGTGGCGTGTAGTTCACAGCTCCAATAATTCCTTTATTTTTCCGCTAACGTCACGATAGCTTACTGCATAATCTCAACGGGAAAAATCATAAAAAAACATTGAATTGCTGAGGAATTCTGTCCTCAACATTAATTTAGATTTGCATCAAAAATGTACATCCTCATTTCCCTGGTATTGTCCTTTAATAAATCTATGTCTTATAAATAATTCTGCAATAATTAAATTTGGTACCCACGCTAACCAAGCAATAACAGCGTAACTAAGCTCAAACTGCTCTAATCCAAACAGCAATACAAACAAAGGTAGCCAAATTCTTAATATAACTGCCACAAAGGTTAAGGAATAATTTCTGATTATCCAATTCCGATGATCTTGAATTTTTTTATTCTTAACTCTATTTAATGCTTGATATGCTGATGTTAGCCAAAATACGGCTAACAAACCGAAACCAAGCTTTGCTACCAATCCCCCCATAGCGTAAAAGGATAAGTACAGTCCTGAAACGCCGCCTAATAATATACCAACCATATAGATTCTCCCAAATATTCGATGACGGTTGATATTCTTTCCTCTAAATTTTGTGGATAATGTAAACGGACCAATTACTAATGCTAGTATACTAGTTGTAATATGTATAAATAACATAATGTACCAAAAACTACTTAATTTAGATACAGACATAACCTTCATTTTGACAAGTCCTGTTTGAAATCCATCCATAATAAAATATTGGATAACAACATAACCAGCTACTAAAACGGCAAAGAAAGTAAATATAAACCAAATTATTTTATTCAAATTTTACCCCCTCCTTGCTACATTTAAGGATATTAGATTATACATTACTGTTCATTCTAGAGAAAAATAGAAAAGCCTTTTGTAATTATCTACTCAATACATTGCTTTTTCATAAAAAACAACCCTAATTGCTATCAATAAAAGATGAGATTAGATATATTGCAAACAAGGGTTGAGTTGTGAACGTCGATCCATCGTTATTACAACAAAAAGCTGCTTCAGCATATTTACCTGAAGCAGCTCTTGTTATCTTAAAAATGGTAATGGTGCTTGCTGAATTCCGTTTTGAGTTGCGATATAAAAAGATTTTGCGAATCCCTCACTGTGAATGCATTCGTCTATTACGAGCATGATAGGAATCTTACGTAAGTCTAACATTAGCTCCTTTCTAACATGTTCTGCTAATGAAAGATTAGATATAGATAAAATAAAAATACCAGGTAAACTCTTCGTGTTTTCGAAATTCAATAAATTATTTGGTCCATTTTGAATTTGATCTTCCCAAATTTTCAATCGTGATTTTAAATGCTGTGCATATCGCTGCCCCTGTTGTACTCTTTCAAATATAAAGTTTTGATTTCCGATTGGAGTTTTAATTTCTCCAACAGCAATTGGATTATACCCAGTACCAGTACCTTGTAGCTTCGGATACCAGCACCAGTTTTTTAATAATTGTTGGCCTACTGCAAACTCATATTTTATTTGATTCATAGTGACAAATCTTTGTACGCCTGCCACCCCAATTTTTAACCACTGTTCAGGCTTTAAAGAATAGTTTGTATTACGGTTATGATAAGCCCACATCATCAAATGACCAGCAGTATTTAGAGTAATTGGAGCAGAGGTTTTAGGCTGATCCGGAAATAGCCCCGATTTTATCTCCCATCTACTAACAAATCCATACAGTACCAGTTTTTTCAGCGATTCCGAAACCTGAGACCTACTAATTTTAGATTCCACAAAATTTTTAATTTGAGCTTCAGTAATCGCTAATGAATCCCAAATAAGCTTTAGTATTAAATTGTCGTTTTCATTTATAAAACCTGAATTAATTCTGTCATAAATACTACGTAAATCTGTGAGTGGTTTGAATTTATCTGGAAGAATTGGTCCCCCCTGTAAAGAGGGGTCATCCCAAAGTGATAAAGATTGGTCCCTATTAAGCCAATATTGAATCGCCTTTCCATTCTCTTGTACGGAAACCTGCGGCGCACTCATTAGTTATATAAAAACGCCGTTGGGTCGTTAACTTTTTTGCGTCCAAAAGGAAACTTGAAGATAACCCCCGACCCTCTCTCTTTTTCTACATCCACATTCACAATTCTCATACTTACTACTTCATCCAATACTGGCTGTTCGATTGTTTTAGGGACAATTCCTTTAATTGTGCAGCCTTGGTCCAATTCAACAAAAACTCCAAAACGCGGGTCAACATTTACAACCCTTCCTACAATTGTATCCCCTTCAGCTAATTCAGATAATAACTGATAAGGATTTTCCACGGCTGCTTTTCTAGAAACGTGGATTAGTCGCTGTTCTGGATTAAATTGTAGAACCTTAACTGGGATATGTTCACCAATTGGTGCATAGCGATCCACAGCGTTTTTATACACTCTTCCATAGTTTAGTTCATGTAATTTCATGAAGCATTCTGCACCATTGATGCGTAAGAATATGGTTGGAACCTGAGCATTCATGTTATATCCAGTTACCTCAGCTTCGTAAGTAGGTTCCTGAAGTCTTTCATCTTGCTCCAATTCTATTAACTCACGAATTAACGCATCTGCCGATCTCCTGCTAGCTTCTTTTACTGAAACTTGTACTTTATTTACATCCAGTTCATCAGACATTTGTGTAATTACTACATTAAAAATATTACCTGTGAATTGAGTAATACTTCTAAAAGAGTAATCAGAGAAGTCCTCTTTTTTACAAATACCTATAATCTTTCCGTTTTCAAGGGCAAACTCAGCATATTCAGTATCTGAATCGTCTTTATCTTGTCTTTTAACCGTTCTCAATACTGCCTGAATTGGCTCCTTATATTTACGTAATGCTTGTAGCTTTTCATAAGTTTTTGACTCCATAAAAATATCTCCTCACCCTCGTTCAATATTTAAAAATCCCCAAATAATACTTCTACTTAAATTATTTGTACTTTTAACTGGGAAACTAAGTTTTTTAGAAATATTTTCTGGAATTTTTAATTCTCTTTATTCTAGACCTGCCCCTTACCTTATTTATCTAAAGCCCTCGCTAGTGTAGGTTCATTCCTTCACATCCGATCGTGACAAATAAAAAAGAGCTACCTTAGTAGCCCTTAATAAAGTAATTAAAAATGAAATTAAAGTTGCTCACCATTTGTTGCAATTACGTTTTTATACCAGAAGAATGACTTTTTCTTCTTTCTTTCTAATGTACCGCTACCATCGTCATGCTTATCCACATAAATAAAGCCGTAGCGCTTACTCATTTCACCAGTAGATGCGCTTATTAAATCGATACATCCCCATGGAGTATAACCCATAACTTCGATTCCATCTTCAATAGCTTCACCAATCGCTTTAATGTGTTCACGAAGATAGTCAATTCTGTAATCATCATTGATTGAACCATCCTCTTCTACCTTATCGATGGCTCCAAGTCCATTTTCCACTATAAATAACGGTTTTTGATAGCGATCATACAGTAGGTTTAATGAGGTTTGAAGACCAATAGGATCAATTTCCCATCCCCATTCACTTGCTTTTAAAAATGGGTTTTTAATTCCACCTATAATATTCCCTGCATTTACCTCATTGGCTTCTTTTTCCTTTTTCTCCGTACGGGACATATAGTAACTAAATGCGATATAATCAACAGTATTTTCCTTGATTAATTCAAGATCACCTTTTTGAATTTCAAGCTTTATTCCATGTTCTCTCCAGTATCGTTTAATAAATGTAGGGTACTCACCCCTTACTTGCACATCGCCGCAGAAGTAGTTAAATAACTGATCTTCCTTTAAAGCATAAAGCACATTTTCAGGATTGCAGTCAGTAGCATAAGTTGGAATATAAACAAGCATGCATCCAATCTGAGCGCCAGGTATCATCTCATGGCAAAGCTGAACCGCTCTTGCACTAGCAACAAATTGGTGATGATACGCTTGGAAAGTTGGTTGATAACAATCTTCTTCTTTTTGAATCGCAAACCCTAGTCCTAAAATCGGCATGTGAAGACTACTGTTGATTTCATTAAATGTCATCCAGTACTTCACTTTATTTTTATATCGGTCGAAGAGTGATGTTACATATCTTTCAAAAAATGTAACCACTTCACGGCTTCTCCAGCCCCCATATTCTTTCACAAGATGAATTGGCATCTCGTAGTGAGAGATCGTTACAACTGGTTCAATATTGTATTTATGCAGTTCATCAAACACTCGGTCGTAGAATGCTAGCCCTTCTTCATTTGGAACTAGCTCATCACCTTTAGGGAAAATACGTGACCATGAAATCGACATACGAAATACTTTAAAGCCCATTTCTGCAAAAAGTGCAATATCCTCTTTATAACGATGATAAAAATCAATTGCTTCGTGATTTGGATACGTATACTTTTCTGGATTCAAATCAAAATCAAAACCAGGATCTTTCAGTACACTTAGTCTTACTTTCCCCCCTGGTAATACATCAGGAGTATTTAATCCTTTACCACCTTCAAGATACGATCCTTCTAATTGATTGGCCGCTGTTGCCCCTCCCCATAAAAATCCTTCTGGAAAACGTTTTTCTTCAAAATTCATTATTTTTTCCTCCTTTATATTCATCTAGAACACCTCTAAAATATGTGGAAAATCAATCTTGCTCCTTCCCAGACTTCCTAAATAGACAGTTACTTAATTAATGTCAATAAGCCTTCTTTAGAGCGAACAGTGTCTTTACTATTTTCAACAACCTCCACATAGCGGTCGGTGTTTGTAATAATAATAGGGGTAGTAACTGGATACCCTGCTTCTTTAATTTTTTCAATATCAAAATTAACTAATAAATCACCTTGCTTGACCTGATCTCCTTGTTTAACGACCGATGAATAGTATTTGCCTTCTAATTGGACTGTATTGATTCCGATATGGATTAATATTTCCGCCCCTTCTTCTGACGTGATACCTATTGCATGACCCGTAGGAAAAACAGTGGAAACAACACCATTAACTGGTGATACAGCTTGACCGACAGTTGGCTCAATCGCGATTCCTTTTCCCATTGCTTCTGATGCGAATACTGGATCATTTACTTCTGCTAGTGGCTTAATTTCTCCTGTTAATGGGCTAATAATAACTTCCCTTTTTGCCAATGGCTTACTTGTTTCTGCTTTGTTATCAGCCTCTTTTTCTGTGAGCGACTGACTTACTTCTACTTTGTTATCAGATACTACTTTCTTTTGCTTTTTGTCTTCAAATCCAAATATTAAAGTCATTAATGTTGCACCTGCAAAGGCAACACCAATCGCGATGATGAAAATTCCCATGGGTGTGAAAGCCGGTATAGACAACATACTTGGGAATACATACACAAGTGCTTTTACTCCAAGCATGCCATTAATTGCGCCACCAACAGCGGCAGAGATAATAACATACGGAATTGTTTTTTTATAGCGCATCATTAAACCGTATAGGATTGGTTCAGTTACACCGGATAGTAAAGCCGGTATTAATGTTGATCCACTAAGTGTTTTTAAGGATTTGTCCCTTGTGCGTAAAAAAACACCAAATGCTACACCTGCTTGTGCGAGCGGAGCAGCTGCAAGCATTGCAAAGAGCGTACTACCTCCGTGTGCAAGCTGATCTAAAATAAGGGGTACGAGTCCCCAATGAAGACCAAACAGTGTCAAGAATGTCCACCCTGCCCCTACAACAGCACCTGTTAAAATACCACTTTTTGTGCTCAAGAAGTCAATACCTGCGCCAATTGCATTCCCGGCATATACTCCCAATGGTCCAAATGCAATAACTGTAAGTGGAACAATAATCATCAACGATAACATCGGAACTAAAAACATTTGTAAATCTTTATGAATAGTTCTCTTTAGGAATTTGTCTAAAAGAGCATACATACTTACTGCTATAAATACTGGGAAAACAGATGAAGAATACTCCATTAGAACAACTGGAATACCTAAAAAATTAGTGATATCACCAGTTTTGGTTAGCAGACTTGTAAAATTAGGTTCTAACAACGCAGCCCCGATGGTTCCACCAACATAAGGGTTTGCTCCCAACTTTGTTGCAAGTGTAATCCCTAAAAAGATTGGGAGGAAGTAAAAGACAGCGTTTCCAGCCGCAGATAAAATAAGATAAGTTCCACTTTTAGCTGATAGTAACCCAGTCATTGTCAAAATCGTTAACAATGCTTTCAGCATACCCGCTCCCGCCATTGCCCCTAACAATGGGGAAAAACTGCGTGAAATAACTTCAAAAATACGAGCTCCAATACTTCCTTTTGACTCATCTGGTGAATGAGCTTCCATATCCGCATTTGAAATTTTTGTAATTTCTTTATATACCTCCGAAACATGGCTTCCTATCACTACCTGAAATTGTCCTCCGTTCTCCACAACACTTAAAACCCCATCCAAATTCTGTAGGGCTGACTTATTTGCTTTAGTCTTATCTTTTAATTTAAAACGTAAACGAGTAGCACAATGAACAAGATTGGAGATGTTTTGTTCTCCACCAACTAATTCGACTATGGTTTTTGCAAATTTACTGTAACTCAAATCGAACACTCCTTTTTTAGCAATATTCATTGCTAGGTTATTATTTATTGCTAAGTTGCTACAAATGAAAAATGAGAATACAAAAAACCTAAACCAAGCAATCAATTTTGAATGCTTGATTTAGGTTTTGCCCGTAAGGTTACAACCCTATTATCTTTCGTTATTTTTGACCACTCTTTCAATATGAATGGTTAAATAAATTACTTCTTCTTCCGTTAACTCATAGGTATAGTTATTTTCAATAAACTTCTTTATTTTTTGTGAACAACTAAATGCCTCTGGATATTTTTTCTTAATTACAAAATATAAATCATCATCAGTTGAACTATTATAATGATTTCCTTTAACCAACCGTTGTGCAAAAAACTTTAGATGTGTAATAAAACGATAATATGTTAATGAATCTTCATTAAATTCAATCTTAAAATGGTATCTCACTATCGTTAATATTTCTTGCATCACTTTAGTCATGCTTTGTACAACTGGCATCTCTTCATTTAATTCAGCATTAACAATATGAAGGGCTAAAAAACCAGCTTCATCCTCTGGTAAAATAACACCAGCATGTTCACAAATCATGTTTAAAGCTTCTAATCCTATTTCATATTCATCTTTGTATAATTGCCTCGTTTCCCAAAGCAATCCATTCTTTATAGGCAGATTTTTTTTGTAACGCTCAATAGCAAAATGAATGTGATCAGTTAAATGAATATAAATACTATCGTTTAACTTTTTACCTAATTTCGTTTTTGCATATGAGATAATTTTCTCGGATAATTCCATATACTCAATTGGCATATCAGAAATTAAAGTTTTGAACTTTTTCATGATATCTTCGTTTTCTAAAGTGAAAATTTTATCTATCTGTTGTTCGTTAATTTCATGACCCATGCGTTTATTAAAAGCTATTCCACGGCCGACAATGATAACTTCCTGATTGTCTTTTATTGATATGACTGCATTATTGTTTAGTATTTTTTCGATTTTCACTTTATCACCTCCGAAATAGAAAAAGGCAAAACCCTACCTTTTTCTAAGGTAATCGGTTTTGCCTGATTTAACAGTTACAATCCGTTCTGTATGCGCTTACCTCAAGATACCATGTTTTTTTATAGTTGCAATATTTTTTTGTTATTATTAAGCATTTCTTTTGTCTTAAATTTTTATTCTAAATTACCCGCGTTTGCCTTCTTTTTAGTTTAAGGCAAACATTCAATCTTTATAGTTTGATGAACATGAATTTCTAAAAAATTCACCCTACCTCTAATAAACATAAAAAGAAAAGATGGCTGTAATCAGATTTTATCCTAAATAATAGTACTTTGATTTACGGCATCTGATCCCTTAAATCAGCTAGTGGGATAACCTTGTCAACAAGCCATAACTTCTTATTTCCATCATAGATAAGATTTATTTGCATTAATGACATATTATCAGATGAAACACCATTAACTGTAATTTTACTCTTCACTTTTGCTAATACATTTGCTAATACATTTGCTTTCGTAGTATCCAAAAATGCATAATACAACTCGCCACCTGTGTATTCAGATTGAAATGAAACTTTCTTCTTTTCTTTCTCATCTCCAGCCCCAGGGGCAGATTGAGTTGGTCCACCTGGTGGTGTTAATTCGTTCTTTGCATTTGGTGTTATATATGCA
The DNA here is from genome assembly GCF_038005725.1 of Bacillus sp. FSL R12-0074. Classification (NCBI taxonomy): domain Bacteria; kingdom Bacillati; phylum Bacillota; class Bacilli; order Caryophanales; family Bacillaceae; genus Bacillus; species Bacillus sp. FSL R12-0074. Next base: position 2,396,126 of record NZ_JBBOTR010000001.1, on the reverse strand, counting down.
TCGATATTAGCAAGGTATGATTCGCCTTTACCCGTATCATAAGTATGGAAAGCTTTAAGAAATCGTTCTGCAGCTTCCTTTACTTGTTGTTGATTGTTACTCTTTAGAGCTGATAACTCCCTTTTCGTATCATTGTATTGTGCCTCCACCTTTTCCACTTTTTTCGTTAATTTTATATTATCAGTTTTAAGTTTCTCATTATCAGATTGATATTTTATTAAAAATCCTACGCTAGCTATTAATAAAATTGCTATTATAATGGTAATTTTCTTCATCATTTACCTCCTTTTCGCAGTTTCATAAGTTGCTAGGTGTTACATGCATTATTATCTAACTACACGACCATATCCATTATTTTTACCCTTATAAAGTAGTTGGCGAAGAATTTCCTGATCAAAAAACATTTGAATCATATAATAATGAGAATTTTTCAACTATCGAAGATTGGCGTCGCAATAATGTAAATGAACTCGTAAAAGGTTTAAATACTGCTATAAAACAAGAAAAATCATACGTAAAATTTGGCATTAGTCCATTTGGCGTATGGCGAAATATAGCTGACGATCCAACTGGCTCTAATACAACCGCAGGTCAAAGGAACTACAATGACCTTTATGCTGACACACGTGAGTGGATACAAAAAGGGTACATTGACTACATTACACCTCAAATATATTGGAATATAGGTTTCACACCTGCTGCATATGACATATTAGTAGATTGGTGGGTAAAAGAAACAAATAACAAACCGATTCACCTATACATCGGTCAAGCGGCTTATAAAATAAATAACAACTCTGTCTCTGCTTGGTCTGATCCAGAAGAATATCCAAAGCAAATCGCTTTAAACCATCAATATCCACAAATAAAAGGTAGTATGCATTTCAGTTTAAAAGATATAAATAACAATCCACTTGGAATTAAAGATAGACTCTCAAAAGACATATATAAACACCCTGCATTAATTCCACCTATGCCTTGGCTTGATCATGATCCACCAAAACAACCTACTTTAAAAGGTGCCATTCCAAGAGATGAAGGTATTGCTTTAGGAATAATTGATGATAGAGATAATGACTCTGCTTATTATGCGATATACCGTGTGAATGGAAAGAATGTAGTTGATATTCAAGATCCGAAGAATTTACTTACTACTGTAAGGAAGACACAATGGGCAGAAATTTTTGTGGATAAAACAGCTTTATCTGAGGAGACTTATACGTATGTGGTGACAGCTTTAGATCGACTTCATAATGAGAGTATTTCTTCTAGTAAAGCAACTATTAAAGCAAAATAATAATAGAATCCCTTATATTAAAAAAACCGCCTTAAAGCCGAAACATTCAACTTTTAAGGCGGTTTTTTCTATTTGTTCTTAAACTTCTCTGTCGCTACTCTCATCTTCACATTCAAATCATGATCAATGGAGTCACGAATATCACGCTCTACTACTTCCATTTCCTTTTGGAAATTTTGCAAGTATATTTTTAGTTCTTCTTCTTTTTCAGGACGTTGTGATGGTGGTAATTGTACCACTAATGATAACATCGCTGTTAAATCTTTCATTAAGAACGTTTCAAGTTTATGTTGTTGTTCAAACATGCGTTGTTCTTGATAGTACGGAAGTGCATTTAATACTGAAATTGTAATGTCATCAACCGTTCTTTGTAGTGAAGGATTAATCGAGCGTTTATATGCTTGAATTGTATTTAATGCATCTGGATATCGATCATAGAAATACAATTTATAAAACGATAAGTCTGTCGGTTTAACAGTTTGCTGTGATTCTTGTCTCAAGAAATCTTTCACTTTCATTGTTGCAATATCAATATCTTCATTCGTAAGCTTTTTCGTTGTTTTTGCCATCACATGCACTTTTTTCTGCTTTTCTTTCGGTAACATTGAGAAAACTTGCTCTCTCGTACGTTGGCCCGATGAACAGAAAAGTGTATTTAATGTATTTTGTTCTTTTTTCCCTTCTGTACGAATCCAGCGATAAAAGAGTGGGTGCTGCGTAAATTCTTGTAAAAACGGTGTTGATTTGTTCGATAATTTTTCAATAGAATCTTGCGCTCTCTTATATGGTTTCGTCCATGAAAAATAAAGTTTACGTCCGAAGTATACAACTAAAACAACGACAGTAAATGCGATTAAAAGTAATGACCCTAATAGTAATAATACTCCTTGAATGAAACTCATTTTTTCACCTCCTCAAATAATCTGTTATTTCCTTGGACGCTGAATGAGTTTCTGCTTCATCTCATCATTAAATGTGTCAAGTTCAATTACAAACTTCTTACTAGACTCAATAATACGCTCTGACGATTTCTCAGATGCTTCAATAGCAGCGAATACATTTTGGAATGATTCACGTAATTTATCCATGCTAATTGCAGGATTTTCTAGGAGTTTTGTTGTTTCTTCTGTATTTTGTTTTAATGCTTGAGAATTGCTTAATACCATTGATTCAATCGCTTCATTTGTCGCATTAACTGCATCAATTGTTTTACATTGATTTGTTAATGCGAGCTGAATTGCAGCTGAAACCGTTATAACGTTTTGCGTCATCGTAATTGCATTACGAATTGCCTCTGATAGCTTTTCATTATTTTTCTTAATGATGTCTACAGATGCGATAGATTGTAATAATACACTTTTTGCTTGTTGCATATTACGAGTACGCACAAGTATCTTTTCTAATGCATCATTTATTAACGGAATATCCCTTTGACGTTCTGGATTTTGTTTCTCAGCTTCAAGCATACCAGCAAGTTTTCTTCCTAAGTATACTTGTTTATCAAGAGCGTGAATTTTATCGTGTGATTGCTCTTTTAACATTTCAAGACCAACCGTATCCTCTTGCAAGTTATCACGGCCAATGAGAAGTGATCTTATAATCTCCTCGATTTGCTTATCTATAGATTGATATTTATGCACGTAATTTTCAATCGGATTTTTCTTAAACACTTTAAACATAAGTTTCTTCATACCAGTTGCTTTTAATGAGTTTGGATCAAGTTCTGATACCACTTTTCGTAATTCTAACAATGTATTTGGAATTTCTTCATTCTTTCCATTCATCATCGCTGTCACAGGACGTTTTAAAGCTGATAGCGTTTGTCCTGCCGCTTGCTGCTCTTTATCCCCTAAGTCTCCTAGCTGCGACAATACTTTTGATAAATCTGTATTTTGCTCGCTATTTAACTTTTGTACATAAAGATCTGCTTCTTTATTTAGTTCTTCAAGCTCTGCATCTTTTATTACTGTATCCACTACTACTTCTACATTATTATCTTTCACAATCGATACAGGTTCTTTTTTCTCGAGTTCAGTCAACAAAATCGCTCCTTTATTTATATGTGCGAATTTATGTGCACTATATTTCATCTAATATATCGTATTTCATATACATTTTTGCTTGCTTGAAATCGATTTTTCAAGAAATACCTGCTTATGCAGTCATTCCCTGTTTCATAGTATAAGTATACCTGTTCTCGTCATTATTTTCCTCAGACTTAAGACCTAGAGAACAACATGCTGAAGACGGATTCTTCACAGCTTACCTTACTTATCACCACTGACTATTAATTTGAAATTCCATTTAGTTACCTTCTTAAATTCATACAATGCTCTATCTTTTGACATATACTATCTTTCAATGTGATAATTATATTAGGTCCACTTCTAATTATTCTTCCGCGCAACAAATGCTCCCTTTTGAAAAGCTAATAACACGGTTTCAAACGTAACGTCTTCTTCAATCATCTTTATAAATCCAGCTAATTCCCCCGCATGAGAAGTTGCATTATCAATTACAAGAAAACCTTTTGGCTCTAAAATACGTTTTATATGTTCCCACCACCACATGTATTGCGTGCGCTCTGAATCTAGGAAAATAAAATCAAATGAACGATCTACTTGCGAATCTAAAAATGCCCCAGCCTCTTGATTATGAATATCGATTCTCTGTGTAAGATTTGCCCTTTCAAAATTTCCAAGTGCCTCTCCAACCCGTTCTGAAGAAAGTTCTACAGTTATAACATTTCCATTTGTTTCTTCTACCGCATTTGCTAGCCACAATGTAGAATAGCCATTTGAAGTTCCAATTTCTAAAATTTTTTTTGCATTGCACCCCTTTACTAATACTGATAAAAACTGCCCCATTTCACGAGAAATATTTCTTAATTTTTCTTCTCTTTTTTCTTTATGTCGATCATGCTCTTCTCCATATTGTTCAAGTTGCAATAATAATGAATCTAGAGTATTCATTTTCTCCATCGCCTTTCCAAGCAATATGATGAAAAAGTACATGATGCCCGTCTACTTTTCATTATATGCGAAATGCACACCTTTTTCCTGTTATACGACAAAGAATTAAAATTTTTTATAGCATATTGTTTCGTTTTTTGGTAAAGTTAATTTCTACGTGCAATTATTTAATTCACATTATTTTACAATCAGTTTTCAATTATAAGATAATCTAAACCCCATTTAAATGAATCGGTATTTCTAATTCAACTAAGCGCCCTTTTCGGACGCATTTTCTTTTGTTTATATATTTCTGTAAGAAAGGATGCTTACACATGAACGTGATTAACTTAGATGCTGCTAGAAGACGTAAACAGCATAAAAAACTAATGATAACTATACCGATTATTAAACGCATTTATGAAGAAGACGGGGAAATTAAATTCGAGGTAGCCGGCGAAAAAGATGTACCTCTTGAAATGTTAGAAAAATAAAAAAAAGACGCACTTCTAAAGGAATGCGTCTTTTTTTATACTGTTACATTTAAGTGCATAAGTTTTTCAGGATTAACCATCATATAAATGTTTGAAATTTTCTCATCCTCAAATATGAATGAAAGTACATACGTCACTTTATTATTTATTGTAACTATAACGCCTGGTGCACCATTTACTATTTTGAAATCAACACTATACTTTTCTGGCAATCGTTTTGCAATTCCAAAGAACAAACGTATAATTTTATCTGCAGAATAAATCGGATTAATTGCAGTTGTAACTTTACCACCACCATCTGCTTTAAATATCGCATCTGTTTTTAATACCTCTAACATGCCTTGCGTATCCCCACGCTGTAATGATGATACAAACTTTTCCACATAGGCAGCCATTTTCTTCGTACTTAATGTTGATTGCTTCGGCTTATCTAAAATACTTTTTCGTGCGCGTTGAAAGATCTTCCGGCAATTCACACTACTTTTATCAACAATTGAAGCTATTTCCTCGTAGTCATAACTGAAAACCTCTCTTAATATGAAAACAACCCTTTCTACCTCAGACAATTGTTGTAAAAGTAATAAATATGCCGTAGAAATTGATTCTTTCATTACAAATGACTCTGATGGATCATCTATCTCTTCCACAAATGGCTCTGGCAACCACATTCCGACATATACGTTACGTTTATGTGCTGCCGAACGTAATTTGTCAATTGAGCGATTTGTTACCATTTTACATAAATAGGCTCTCATATTTTCTATAGATTGAACGTCCTCCATATTATTAAACGATATAAATACGTCATGGACGATATCTTCAGCATCCATAACACTCCCAAGGATTCTATATGCTAATGAAAATAATAATGGTTGATACGCTTCATATAATTGCTCCGTTTCCATGATGAACTGCCTCACTTTCTAATTGCTTTAAAATGTGTAACGCTGCACGTTTCCCGCTTGCTACCGCAGCATCAGCTAATATTTCATCATGCCCAGCCCAATCTCCTGCAACGTAAACACCTGGCATTTCAGGTATATTAGGGCCTGGTTTTTCAACACGGTCAATATGAGGAAAATCATGTACTACCGTAATTTTCGGTAAATATTGCTGTGCAACAGCTTCTCCTTTCCAATTCGGATGTAACAATTCCATCATATTTTCTAACTGTTCTTTCTCTTCTTGAATATGATTCAGTTCTAGTACAGGGTTATGGTATTTAATTAGACTCACTACAATTGATCCATCTTCACTTAATTTAGCTGCTCTCGATTGATTCGTGAAAAATATAGGTTGATCTAATCCCAATGCAAAATGATGCAAAGGATTCGGTAATTGTTTTAAACCAATATCTAACGCTGCCACGGTCACTTGTATAGATTGTTCACTCCATTTTTGCAAACTTGTTCCTTCTGTACCTTTTATAATTTTACATGCCTCTTTCGGTGGAGTTGTTACAATAACTGCCCCTGCTTCAAATACTTCATCGTCAAAACAATGTATTCTGTGTTTTCCTTCACAATTCTCTATTTTTAAAACATGCTTTTTAGCCAGAAATTGTACACCACTAGTATTCGCTATCCCTCTTAAATTTGTTATTATCGTCTCCCAACCACCATCTACATAAAGTACTCCTTCTTTCATAGAAAGCTGTATTTGCTTTAGTACGGAAGATGCTAATTGTATTGTAGGAGCATACGTATATGTTGTTGTTCGACATAATGCATAAAATATATTTCGAACCATTGGATCTTTAATTTCATTTTCTGCCCATGTAGTTAGGCTTATTTTCGGAACTTTTTCTACATCTAAGTTTCCTAAATGAATCATAAGACGAGCGAACTGTACTTTTGCAGACCATGAAAGTAACGGTGTTGATAAAATAGAGCGAAAATCTGTTGGAATGGTATAAATATCCCCTTTCCATATTCCATGTGCTTTTGTAGATGGGATTCCACCTGGAAGATTTACTCCTAGCTCATTAAAAGTTATAAACGCTTCTCCACCTCTATATAAAGCATGTGCACCAAGATTCATACAAATGCCGTTTTTATTTATAGTCATCCCTCGACCACCGAAGTTACTGGACTTTTCTAATACAATAACTTTCCTTCCAGCTTTCGCTAAATATATAGATGCTGTTAATCCAGCAAGCCCACCACCAACAATTGCTACATCAAAATTTTTCATAATAAAATCCCTCCTTATCGTTCTACATACAAGACGAACGAATTAGGAGGGATGTGACATTCAGTTACACATAATTTATTTCTCCTAACCACTCCATTGCAGAATCAACTGTCAAACAGTGGCTTAAAACTAATTTATATTCCAGAAAGTGTTGGTGAACATTTTCAAAATAGTAACAGTGACAACTTCTACAAACAATCTTGTTTACATAATAATATTATTTTCTAATCACTTAAATGCTGGTACCAAACTTCACTTTCTTCTTCACTCATTTCTCCTATTATTTTTGAAAAATCTATTTTTCTATCAAATGAGTCTTTTAACATATGAAATTGTTCAAACGAGCCTGTAAATGTTTCTAATGACTTAGAACAACAAACCATTTCAATATTTTCAATTGTTGCTCCATCTAATTCTAATTCCTTTAGTCCTCTCATTCTACCTAATGCCGATCCATCCTTTACCTTTGTATCTTTCAACTTTATATTTTGAATTGACGTATTATGTTGAAAGCAATTTAAATTATCAATGGTACTATTTTCAAATTCAATTGTTATTAAGTCATTTAAATTTTGTAAAACAAGTAAATCCAATCCACTAACATTCTCTAAACCTAAAATATACAAATGCTTTAAAGTATCTACTTTTGAAATTGCATAAAGCTGCTCGCGATTTGAAATATGTACAGTAAGCGATTCTAACTTTTGAAACTGCGATAGTAACGAAAAATCTTGAATATTAGTCTGTGAAAAATCTAATTTTTTTAATGATGATATTTCTACAAGTGCCGATAGATTATTTATCCTCGTATTCTTTATATTCATTTCTTGTAAGTGCTGTAAATGTATGATTGGCGTTAAATCTTGCACCGGATTATTAACTAAATATAACTTCTTTAAAGAATTCATTCGTTCTAATCCTGTTAAATCTTTAATTTCATTTCCAGATAAAATTAGTTCCCTTACTTCCGTACATATATGTAATGGACTAATATCTACTAATCCCTTTCCACCTAAATATAGTCTCTTCTCTCTAATAAATTTATCCGCACGTTCAGAAGAACCCACAATGTTTTTCCATTCTCCATCTAAACTATCGTACCAATCTTTAACATTATTTTCAGACTGAAATATAAATTGAGGATGTAAAACAGGTAATTCAATATTAAATAATGCGTCTAAAAAATGTATATTGTTGTTAGCACCATAACTCCAATATAAATAGTCTTCCTCTTGGTGAATGGTGAAATTTTTATCTTTTAGCGTTTGTAAAATAAATAGTAAAAAATCTGAAATTCTATTTGCCATTACATATTTTACTTCTTCATCTCGTCCAAAATTAATAACTTGTCCCATTTCCCCCTTTTCATCCGGATCAACATCTATTCCTATATTGTTACCGCCATAATCCTTACTAATAGGTATCCATTTGTAATTCACATATGTTTCCTTAATACATTTTACTGGTATTGAAAATGCATCAAAATTTAAAAACTCCTCTTCTTCAATTCTTTTCCATACTCTCCACTCATTCAAAACTTCATCTAAAGAGAGAAATGGCAAACCAAAAAACAATCCTGGTCCCGATTTAACTTCACCGTTATGCGTGAGATAAAGCATACGTAATTCATCTGGAAACGAAATTCCCATTTCGCTTTCGACATATTGAATTTCTTCTATTGTTGCAGGTGCATTCAAAAATGGTTTAAAGTGATTTTTCAATTCAACTTCTAACTCTTTTATAATTAGATTATTCATTTCCCACACTCCCTTTTTATTAACTAATAAAAAAGCTCCTTTAATTACATTAATTGTAATTAAAGGAGCTTTTTCTCGCAACCAAACTTATTTTATACTATTTCATCGAAATTCAATCATACTGCATATGTACTTGCAACTTTATTATTTAACGAACTAAAACCATCCTCACTTTCACATTTCAATAACTAGACTCATACCCTAATTTCAGATTGCATTAAAACATAGGAAAGGCGGGTAATACAATTGACTTCTAATATCGACTACACTTCCCCCTCAACCAATTTCACCCATGATTTAAATAAAAGTAATTTTTTTAAGAAAGATGCCAAAAATTATATAAACGTACTTGGCATTAAACAATTAAACACATTAGAAAACACTTCTTTATTAGATATATATTTAAGTACAGGTAATGTTGTAGAACCACATATCCATCAAAATGCAGCTGAACTCGTTTACTGTATTTCAGGATCTGCTGTTGTTTCTTTACTTAATCCATTTACGAATCAAATATTAAACTTACCGATAAAGCCAGGGCAAGTTGCCAACATTCCACAAGCGTGGTGGCATTATGAAATTGCTTCAGCAGATAATACTCATTTATTAGCTATATTCGATGCCCCAACCCCAGAAGTTATTTTTGGTTCTGATATTTTAAGATTAACTCCCGCTAATATGATGGCTCATACTTATTGCCTCAATGAACAACAATGGAAACAAGCAGTATCCCCAATTCAATCAACTACGGTAATTGGTCCCCCGGCGAACTGTAATCAAAACCGCGACATGATGAATCAGTCAACTCAGCCCCCTACTCAACAACAAAATCTATATTACCAAGATTCTTATTACTTCCCTCTTTACTGGGGGTATTAATTAGTATCATTTTAATAGAACCACCATTTATCTCCTCGGAAAATATCGAGGAGATTTTTTATCGTAACAATTAATAGAGTACATACATATAATATTTATATATTTAATTGGAGGTGATAGTACTATGAGTAATTATAACTATCGAAAAAACTACTCTAATAATAAAAATAGTAGCTCTTCAGCGTCCTCTCAATCTTCGAATTCTCAATCTTCCAGTTCCCAATCGGAAAGAGATTTAGCTCAACAAGGCTACGTAAAGAAAAAAGGATGTAATTGTAATAAAAATAAATAAGATCTTTTTTAGCTATACAAAAAGGAATACTCTTAAAAAGAGTATTCCTTTTTTCAATGCTCACCATTTAAGACGCGATGCTTAGACGAATGTTATCCCTGCACTTGCGAATCCTGTAATAGCAGTAGCTATATCAAAACCTGGTGTAGTTGATGAAACAACAAGTAATATCTTATCTTGTGGAGCAACCGCAATTGCTTGTGCGCTAATATCACTCGAAGTAGCACCGATAGCAATAAGACCACTGAATGCTGGTGTTAATAGTAACGGTGTACCTACTGGCGTGAAAGTATTACTTGCTGCTGGTGCGCTGTACAACTGCATTTGAATTTGTATGCTTCCTAATGCTAAAGCAACCGCTACAGTTACACTAAAGAATCCTGCTAACGAAGTAATTGTACCTGCGCGAGGAGCTACAAATGCGAAATCAAATACTGGAGGTACAGGACCTATAGTAATTGGGCCACCAGGTGGGACAATTACAGGGAAGAATGAACTTCCAAATCCAAGAAGTGCTCCTGTGTTTGCTAATCCACCTAAAACAGTTGCTAACGTTACTGGTCCACCTGATGCAAACGGAATAACAGCTCCGCCACCAGTTGCACCTGTTGCTCCTGTCGCTCCTGTTGCTCCTGTTGCTCCTGTTGCTCCTGTTGCTCCTGTTGCTCCTGTTGCTCCTGTTGCTCCTGTTGCTCCTGTTGCTCCTGTTGCTCCTGTTGCTCCTGTTGCTCCGCCTCCTGTTGCTCCTGTTGCTCCTGTTGCTCCTGTCGCCTGTCGCTCCTGTTGCTCCTGTTGCTCCTGTTGCTCCTGTCGCTCCGCCTCCTGTTGCTCCTGTTGGACCTGTTGGACCTGTTGGACCTGTTGGACCTGTCGCCCCTGGAGTAGCATTGATTAATTGAATTAATAAATTAAAAAGAAGTTGTAAAGTTGCAGAATCAACATTTGAGTTGCAGGATATAGGGATAAGATCTAAAGCGAAGAAGAATTGTGCAAGGGCGCTATAAAATTGTTGCAATAATGTTGACAATTGTCCTAAATTAGGTGCTGGAGATTGTAATAAAACTATAATACTTTGAGTTAATTGTTTCAAAAAATTAACTTCTGGAGAAGGTAATAAGGAATTTAAGAAAATTAAAAATTGATTAAATAAATCGAGTAACACTAATCTGTTTGCATTACTTGGATTTGCAAAAAATGCTGAAATAGCTGATACTAATGAGTTTAGTAAAGTAATTAATTGACTTAATTGTTCCCTAGTAATAGGAACTGACTGTGGATTTTTACAACAATCTGCTGAAAAAACAATCGAATTGCAGTCATTATGATTAAAACAATCATTATGTTTCATTTATTTCCTCCTTACTTTTCTTATAGTTGAGTGTTTTCCTATTCTAAGTACTATAAAAGATGCGCTTGAAAAAAGTAGTTAAGTTATATGTTTCTCTTAAAATAGGAAACATGAATTATAATCAAACTTGAAAACGTAATTTAATTATGTTCATGACTCACATATTAATTATATGTTTTTAATAATTGAGTGCTTAGATTAAACACCTAAACTTAAGAGTTTATTTTATTTTTCCACGTTTATCTCCCAAATTCAATTGCCTATCAATTTAATTATCCATAGTAATCACTAAAACAATCAATAACATATGTTCCACTTATAATGACATCACTTTTTCCATACTAGAATAATTAGTATTTTACCTATACAAAAATTGTGTTGAAACTATAATCAGGATGCCGTTTCTAATTTAGAAAACTCTCATATTATATAGTGGACAAGTTATTCTAAACTTCGTTCCAATAAATTTAGAATAGGAGTGAGAATTAAATGCCTATCATTCAACCATTTATGGCATCTAGAAGATTCACCTCTACACTAGGAGCTGGAACAGGCACAGGTGCTGCTTTTGCGATTGCTGCCACAGCTTGTTTAAACGATGCGGGTACTACTGCAACTGCCTTCCCAACTTTTACGTATTACAATCTCTATATAAACGGTATTCTTCAGCCTAGTGTAAACTCCAGTGTTACTACTGGTCCTACTGGTGCTATTACAATTCCTGGCGGAGATGCATTAGACGGTGGAATTCCAATTACAATTGAATTTATCGTCACTTAATTTTAACTAACCAAATTTAGAACAAAAAGGGCAGATTTCTCTTTATAGGAAATCTGTCCTTTTTAATTGATAATAATAAATTGTAGGATAATTGAAGATCCTTGTGAGGGTGGTTCAGCATCTAATAAAGTTAACTGACCAGCTGTAACTTCATAAAAAGGTTGTGGTTGAAGAATTCCATTTATAAATAGATTAATATAAGAAACTTCACTTGGTGATAAGATTTGTGTTGTACCGTATTGTGCTATACCATCTGCATTAGTATATATAAGTTTTTTCCCATCTGAAAAAGTAAAATATAATAGGTTTGTTGTTGGGATTGTTCCCGGTATTCCCGTTGGGCCGGTTATTCCTGTTGCTCCTGTTGCCCCTGTTTCTCCTGTTACTCCCGTTACCCCCGTTATTCCTGTTACTCCTGTTACTCCTGTTATTCCTGTTTCTCCGGTTGCCCCTGTTTCTCCGGTTGCTCCGGTTGCTCCTGTTACTCCGGTTGCTCCTGTTACTCCCGTTACTCCCGTTATTCCTGTTACTCCTGTTATTCCTGTTTCTCCGGTTGCTCCTGTTTCTCCCGTTACTCCCGTTATTCCTGTTACTCCTGTTATTCCTGTTTCTCCGGTTGCCCCTGTTTCTCCTGTTATTCCTGTTACTCCGGTTTCTCCTGTTACTCCTGTTACTCCTGTTTCTCCGGTTGCCCCTGTTTCTCCGGTTGCTCCGGTTGCTCCTGTTACTCCGGTTGCTCCTGTTTCTCCGGTTGCTCCGGTTGCTCCTGTTTCTCCGGTTGCTCCTGTTTCTCCGGTTGCTCCGGTTGCTCCTGTTTCTCCGGTTGCTCCTGTTTCTCCTGTTTCTCCGGTTGCTCCGGTTGCTCCGGTTGCTCCTGTTTCTCCGGTTGCTCCTGTTTCTCCGGTTGCTCCGGTTGCTCCTGTTTCTCCGGTTTCTCCTGTCGCTCCGGTTGCTCCGGTTGCTCCGGTTGCTCCGGTTGCTCCGGTTGCTCCGGTTGCTCCGGTTGGAAAATTAATAGACGGAAGAGGTGGAAATGTAGGACCAATATTTTTAGAATCCATAACTTCCTTAGACATTGGTAATTTGTCATATCGATTCAAATTTGCACCTTCCTTCTATAGTATTTATTAAATGTTAGATGTTCCGAAATGTTAAAAGGATTATCTAAAAAAATACTATTAATCTCTCGATTAAAATCTTTGTACAAAATCAATTTTAATGTAACTTACTAAAAATGAATGTATTTTAAACAGCATGCCGTTATTATAAAAAATATTATTAATAGAATATATGAAAAGTATCTCCTTTATCATAAAAATGAGGTGATTTTAATTAAAAATAAAGATAGAGAAAATCCCCAAAATAATGACGTACAATTATCTATAATTTCACTTGAAATTATCCTTCCTTATAGACTAACTGGTCCTACTGGTAGTACTGGACCCATGAGTAATACCGGCATAAACGTTACAACAAATTCTATGTTTGCAAATAATACAGTGGGTGGAACAGTTTCAGTTGTACTAGGCGGTACTAACATACCACTCTCAAACAATCAAAGCCTTGATAGCTTTGCAGTCAATAGTGCGAATGATTTATTTACAGTCCCTGTAACGGGACGTTATTATCTTTCTTATCAAATTAATACTACAACTGCACTTCTTGCGGGTTCAAGACTAATTTTAAACGGATCTACATCACTTCTGGGCTCAATTCTATCTCCTGCCTTATCTACTTCAAGTTATAATAATAATTTAATTACAATATTAAATGCAGGTAATATCTTCAATTATCCGGTCTCTTATCAATTGTCAATTTAGTCGGTGGTGGATCAACTGGTGCCTCTCTAACAATTATACGAGTTGATTAATAAATGATTCATCTTTTCTTCTTAGCTTTAAATGCCATTCCCCTATATAGATAGTAGAAACTATCTATACTAAATATTCCGGATAAACATTATCAATTTACTCTATAAGCTATCAATGTTAAGTTATTTATGAAGACAGTTTCTCCTTTACTAATCATCTCAATATGTATTTGAGAAACATTCTCCAATCCTATACGCGAGAGAAATACTGTGTTGACACTCAAATGAGTGTCTTTTTTTGTAATTTTTCACATAATAAAAACCACCTTGTATAGATGGTTTTATAATTACTCTTCCCTTATATTTTTTATGTACATAAAAACTTATGAAGCTGGATAATAAATTGTCATACTCAACCGAGTTAACGTACTTCCTGAATTATAATAAGCGTGAGGTCTATCCGCCTTAAACCTGATTGAGTCTCCACTATTTAATCTATATTGACAATTATTTACCTCAATTGTCAGTTCACCATCAAACACAGTTATAAATTCCTCTGTTCCTTCTTTATGCGCTTCAGCATATAACTTTCCTTCTGTTTCAATTTCAACAGTATAGATTTCAAAATGTCTATCATCTTGAAAAGGAAACGAAGGATACACTTTATATCTCCCATTGTCTTCAGATAATACTTGAACATCATTTCGTAAAACAACTTTCGTATCTGGCTGTGGATTATTGATTAAAGAAGTAAAAGACACTTTCAATCCATTGGCAATTTTCCATATTGTTGTTAGGGTCGGGCTTGATTCTCCTCTTTCAATTTGTCCAATCATCGTTTTACTTACACCACTTAATTGAGAAACCTTTTCTAAGCTCAGCTTTTCTTTCTCTCGAATAGCTTTTAAATTTTTTGCAAGGATAATTTGAATTTCCTCCATAAAAAACACTCCTATATCATATACAATATAACGACCATTATGTATAATAAAAAGCACACGTTATATTGTTCTTTTCGGTCATTATAACACACGGATAAGAGGGGGTTTTTGAAATGCCAATATTTTCTTTTTTATTATTTGTCTTAGTTAGTAGCTTCACACCAGGCCCTAACAATTTTTTAGCTATGACATACGCCAAGCAATATGGATTAAAAAGAAGCATTACATTTTGCCTAGGTGTGGCTTTCGGTTTTTTTATTATCACTTCATTATGTAGTTTCTTTAATATTGTACTTATAAATATTCTGCCATTAATTGAATTCCCTTTAAAAATTTTAGGTGTAGCTTATATGCTGTATTTAGCTTTTAAAATACTCACTAGTAAAGGCAATACAGATACAAATGAAAAAAGTAATAAAAACATATTTTTAGTAGGAATTATGCTTCAATTTGTTAACCCGAAGGGAATTTTATTCGGACTGACTGTAGTATCAACTTTTATTCTCCCTTACTACCATTCATATTCTAGTTACCTATTCTTTTCATTGTTTTTAGGCATAGTCGGTTTAATGAGTACATTTAGTTGGTGTCTATTCGGGTCGATGTTTCAAAAACTTTTATTAAAACATAACCGAATATTTAACATTATTATGGCAGTTTTATTAGTGTTTAGCGCTATTTCAATTGTTATCAACTAGCTCCATAACCATCCTAATTCTTAATTTAACAGTCAATCTGAAATAAATAATTATCCTTCCACCTATCATCTTTGTTTTTTTAGTTTTAAGGTGGGAACCTTCTAACGATAAGATTCCCACCATATCATACTAAATAAGAAGTGTGTTATATAAGGAGGAGGTTTTCATTAAGACTACTTTAATTTCTCATTTTTACAATGAAGAATATTTACTTCCATGGTGGTTAATGCATCATACAAAACTATTTGATCACGGTATTCTAATTAACCGAGGATCTACTGACCGTTCAGTGGAAATATGTAAGTTATTTGCACCTCATTGGGAAATTCGCAATTCAAAAGTATTAGAATTTGATGCCTATTTAGTTGATCAAGAAGTTATGGAAATTGAAAAAGAAGTTACTGGATGGAAAATGGTATTAAATACGACAGAGTTTCTTTGTTGTTTTAATAAAGAACAATTTTTCACTTCACTTAACTCTAATGGAGGGAACATGTTTTCCATTAGAGTTATAATGATGATCGATGAACCTTCTCACGGCTATTCTAATCCAAGATACAGTATTCCACTAGTCAAACAACGTTATCACGGTATTTTAATCCAACCCAGTCCCAATCTGCTTTATCTCAACGGTAGATTAATTCACAATATTTTTCATGGTGACTACAGAGTCGGCAGACATGGCTCACATTATCCATATAGCATTTACATGCAGCCTGCTTTCGTTTTAAAATTTTTTTATAGTCCATGGAACGAGGCTATGAAAAAAAGAAAATTACAAATTGGACCCACTCTTTCTAAACATAGTGTACAGCGTGGTTTAGGTTCTCATCATTTAACAACACTTGAAAAATTAGAAAAAAACTATACGCACTATGCGACCTTAACTACTGATCTTCGGTTAATCCCAGAATACCAAACTGTATTTCCCGATCTATGCTTTCCTAACTATTAATATCGTAAAAAGGTTAGCTATACATTTCTTATATTTGGGTTAACTGAAACAAATTCTACAGAACATACATCTAAAATTCTTTCTCTTATTCTCCTAAATAGAACTTTTTTCTACCTTGTACAAACAGTTCTTATCCTCATTAAATATAATATATAGACAAATAGAAGATAGGAGATTAAAGAATGGCTGATTTTTTTTATAAACATGGTAAAAAGTACTATAAAAACTATTCATATTCTCACAATAAAAAAGAGAACTGTTTCACTAAAACGCATACGATTGCCGGTTCAAATATACCTCTAGATATTGTCGTACCAGCTAACACTTCAAAAATAGTTTTCGAAGATTCTACTAATAATCACAACAAAACATTACTTCAGTTTCATGTTCCTGGCACCTCTGCACCGATTGTAATAACTATTCGTACAAGAAATGCTCGTAGACCAATTACTGCTACAATAGCTACAGGTGAAACAAGGATTTTTCAAGTAGAAAATTTTGAAAGCCTCACTGTCACAAATAATACCAATACAAGTAGCGATATTGGTATTTTTATTCAAAAAACATTTTGCATCTGCTGCAATGAACAAAATGCTTATTATAAAGAGCATTCATATTCTATTAACGAAGATAGTAACTGTTTTGTCGAAACTCACACGATTGCTGGTTCGGGAACTACCTTAGCTGGAAATGTACCTCTCGATATTATCGTACCCCCTAATACCTCAAGAACAGTATTTGAAGATCTTACTATTAATCACAACAAAACATTACTTCAACTATCTGTTCCTAACGATTCCGGTCCCATTGAAGTAACAGTTCAAACAAGAAGTTCTAACATACCAATTAATGCAACTTTAATTCCTAATGAAACAAGGATCTTTCAAGTAGAAGATTTACAAAGCCTTACTCTCACAAATAATTCCGATACATTTGATTTTATTGATATATTTATCAATAAAACATTTTGTATTTGCTGTGATGACCAGAACAACCCTTGCGATGAATGTAACCATGAATACGACAATGATTATGATTGTTAATTTTAATGAAAAAGAAACCTTTTTATAAAGGTTTCTTTTTCATTAAAACAACTAACATCCGATAATATACGTACGTACTTACTTATCTACCGTTTCTCGTTTCTTAATAAAATAGCATTTTTGTTTATAAATTTTACACATTTAAAGTAGACAAGCATATGTTATTATATGGAGATTTCCTCCACTCATAAGATTCTTATCTTTCTAAGAGTACGTTTATAGGCGTGCTCTTTTGATTTTTTATCCAATAACGATTTTTATATCCACACGCTTCTTACTAAGCTTCATTGCTAAATAAGGTTGGATATATTTTTTCTATTTTTGAATGTATAATCCAAAACTTATTACTAGAAACTGTACAAATACTAATAGCTCTTCAAAAAAAGAAGCACATGCTTCTGTGGCAAAAGACAATTCGAGTTGACGAATTTGATTTTTCGCATCATCAAAATCAGAAGCTACAACTTTTTATTAAATACAACTTCAGCCTTATGGATCAATCGCAGTATATAAAAATCCAAATACTTCTCAACGGATAGGATTATGGACAGTATATGATCCATCAAGATATTTAATATATTCCTAATTTGGTTGGGTAAGTAATAGACCAATTAATCCATAATAAGAAAAAGAGGCTGCGAAATAATTACAGCCTCTTTTCTTTAATCGCATTTTTCTATTTGGTCGCCTTCTTCACCTGCATTTTCTGCCGAACTATCCGTTCCGCCTCCCACTGCATGTTGCTGTTTAGTATTAGAACTTTCGATGGCAGCGTTGGTTCCCGCTGCACTGTCTTCTCCACCACCACTTGCCACTTGAGTAGCACCAGCCTGTTCCTTACGGGTTTTATTAATTTGATTATTGATGATAAGTACAAATTCCGCCTCTTCATCCGAAGTTTCTTTTTTCATTTTATGTGGCTCAATCTGGTCCCCACTAATTCCCTTATTTATGGCTTCGCCTCCAGCGCCCACCGTTTCTTGCTGTCGGGTATTCGATGAATCGATTGCTGCATTACTTCCTGCTGCACTATTTTGTCCGGCTCCACTGGCAATTTGTGTTGTATTCGGTGCAAATGTAATCTGATTATTAATGACAATGACAATTTTTCGTTTATCAGCAAGATTTCCCAAATTAATTTCTTCTCCATCTTTTTTTACAAATCGAAACGTGATTTTTTCATTGCTTTCCATGTTCTCCCCCCTTTGTAGTATTAAATGACTGGAGAATGATAATGGATTGGACAAGCGTATTTTTTAAAAAAATATGTGCTCCCGCCCACAATGAAGGATGTATTACCAGGTTCCGGTATTTTCCTCGTATTAGGTACGTTGGCTTGGCGACAGTCCAGCATCCGCCCAATTTCGGAATGCATGGAGAAAAGCCTTATAGGAGATATAGAAAGAGAGATTAGTAGAAACATTGGTATATAAAGGTTTCTAGGTTTCATTATATTTTCCTTTTCTTATTTATATTTATCAGCCAAATATCTAGCATAGTGAACTAAATTTCTAGCTACATCTAATTCAAGATTAAATATATTAGGTACCCCTGGTCTCCAATTCACCTCAAATAACCACAATTTTTGATCCTTATCAATCCCTACATCAATTCCTAACTCATCAAATAGTATATCCTTATATAAAGAATTAAAATGGTTAGAAAAAGTTACTGCAAATCGTTCTAAATACCTTTTAATATTATACCAATCGTTATCAAACTCCGCTTTTAAAAAAACATCTAAATACGTACTATAACCACCCTTAGCCATATTTGATACAATACTTCCTAATGGACCTATTCTCGGGAATATAGAAGTAACAACCCACCTGCCTTCCCCATTTCTTTGAACATGCAATCGAAAATCATAAACATGACCAGATTTCATTTGACATGAAATAAACTGTTGAACTATGTAACCTTGCTCTTGAATCTTATCAGATATAAAGCTCCGTAATTGTTTTTTATTAATAGATGAAATTTGTTCTGAATCATTCATACTGTAATTCATCCCATTTTTTTCAATGAAAATAATACCACTACCTTGATGTCCAGAAATTGGTTTAATAATAAGTTTTTCATAACGATTAATCATGTCAAAAAACTTATTAACATCATTTAATTCATAAAAAGGAATAAGGTATTGCTTAAATTTTTTCTCTCTATTTATTCTGTTATATACACTTAATTTATTTCCAATTGAATGACTTGTAAAAGGAACTTTTTCATGTAGATAATCATAGATTTGCTGATTTTTATCACTAACATGAACACTTGCATTGTAAATAACATCTGGAAAAGAAAATTCTTGTTCAATCCACTTACCATTTTCATAAGTTTTACCTAAAATCTTCTTCGTTTCTATATTTACTTTTCCTAAAGTAAAATAAAAAAATTCCACACCTTCAGCTTTAGCTACAGCAGCATAAGTATATGCTTTCTTTACGTCATTCGGATCTTTCCGATGATGAAGCATACCAATTATAGTCATGTTAGTTCTTCTTCCCTTCTTTCTAAAGATTTTTTCAAAACAAATATCAAATTCATTATATATATATTCATGTTCTTCCTCATTCAACCATTTTTCGAAAAATCCAGAACAAGCTTAACCTCATTTTAATATTCTACCTATAGAAATAATAAACCTGAGATTTTATAAAATGATAAAGGTTAAGGTGACATAAAATGGATACTATCGTTTTCATTGAAACAAATAAATCTGGATCAAGTAGGGAAGCAATCAAAGCAGCTGAAAAACTTAATTTCTTTACTGTTTTATTAACTAAAAAAACAAAATTTATTAATGAACGCACTATATTCCCTGATGTACATCAGATGATTTTCACTGATATAAATGATTATGATAATATAATTACAACAATTGAAAAATTAAATAAATCAGGAAAAAACATAAAAGGGATCTTTAGTTTTATTGACCCTTTTGTTTATGTGGCTGCACGTTTATCAGAAAGATTTTGCTCAAATATTGTATCTACTAAAGCTATCCATCATATGGAAAACAAAATATTAACTCGTAATGTACTTAAAGAATTACCAATCTCACTCAACTATTTAATTTACAAACCAACAGAATCATTATCATCTTTTCTTGAAAAAACTAAAGAGATGAATTTCCCTCTTATTGTAAAATCCCCTAAATCAACAGGATCCAAAGATGTATTATTAGTAAAAAATAAAGATCAATTAATCTTATCTATACAAAGTCTTTTAAAAAAACTACCTAATGAAGAAATTCTACTTGAAGAATATATAGATGGACCTCAGTACTTAGTTGAAATTTTAGTTCAAGATGGAAAAGTCCATATTATAGCAGTAATTGAACAAGAAATTACACTTTTTGAACGTTTTATTGTTACTGGTTATTCTTTACTAGGACAGGTAGACAAAAGACTATATAATAGTCTTTTCAATGCAGTTAATTCTGTTATTCAGGCCTTTAATATGAAAAATGGAGCGTGTCATCTAGAACTCCGGAGAATAAAAGATGTTTGGAAATTAATTGAGATAAATCCCAGAATATCAGGTGGAGCAATGAATGACATAATTGAAATTGGACATGGAATCAACTTAGTGCAAGAGACTATTCAGTTAATGTTAGGAAATAAACCTTCACTAAATAAAAAACATTATAAATATGTGTACGCTCATTACCTAACAGTTAAATCTAAAGGAAAACTAATTCGAGTTACAGGGAAAAACCGTAGTTCTAAATATCCTGGTGTAGAGAAAGTTTATATAAAACCTAAAAAAGGAACTATCTTAAAACCACCTACATCAATGGGACATCGATGTGGATACGTTTTAGCTGCAGCCTATTTTAAAACAGAAGCTAAAAAAATAGCTTTAGAAGCAGCTAAAGAAATTTCATTTGAAATCCAAAAATAATAAATACGACATATATACACCAACTGATGAAAATATACTAAAAATCATATTTCTTATAATTTTAATTTCTTTACTAAATAGACGACTCCAAAATGTTTTAATTTATATATGATAAAATATATCCATCGCCGATATGTCCAAACATGTAATTTTCATAGCAGCAAAATTACAAATATACTTTTACAACATGATTCAAAAATCAATGAAGGAATGTTTTAAGTGAAAGGACATATTCGAAAAAGAGGAACAAAGCGGTGTATTATTGTCGATATCGGAGCTGATTCAGAGACAGGAAAAAGAAGACAAAAGTGGTTTTCGTGATAAATTTAAAGCCTATTTGAAAAAATCAGAATTAAAAAACATTAGATTTCATGATTTACGCCATACTCATGCAACGCTTCTTTTAAAACAAGGAGTACATCCAAAGATTGTAAGCGAACGATTGGATCATAAGGACGTTTTCATAACCTTAAATCGCTATTCACATTTTTCACCTAGTCTGCAAAAGGACGCTGTTAAAACATTCAGTGATAGACTTTTCGGATGGCAATGTTTGCAAATATAAAAAATGAGGTTTCTCTTTTCTAGAGAAACCTCACCACATCAATGTTTTTGTTAAATTTTAAACTGACTCGTATACAAATCAAAGTAAAACCCTCCATCTTCCATGAGAGTTTCATGATTTCCTCTCTCTAAAATACTTCCATCTTTTATTACAAGTATTTGATCTGCTTTTTCAATCGTTTTCAGTCGATGAGCAATTACAAAGCTCGTTCGCCCTCTCATTAAATTATTTAATCCTGCTTGAATTTGTAATTCTGTTCTCGTATCAATATTAGATGTTGCTTCATCGAGAATTAATATATCTGCATCTGCTAAAATCGCTCGTGCAATCGCAAGGAGTTGTTTTTGTCCTTGACTTAAATTCGAACCTTCTGAAGCAATTTCCGTTTCATATTGATTCGGTAGATGTTTTATAAAAGAATGTGCTGATGCTGCTTTTGCTGCTGCAACTACTTCTTCATCACTTGCATCTAAACGTCCATATCGAATATTTTCCATAATCGTTCCTGCAAATAAATACGTATCCTGTAAAACAACCCCTATTTTACTCCGCAAAGAATTAATATCATAATCCTTTATATCTTTTTCATCAATGCTAATTTGCCCTTTTTGAATGTCATAAAAGCGAGTTAACAAATTAATAATTGTTGTTTTTCCTGATCCAGTTGGACCGACTAAAGCAATTGTCTCCCCAGGATTCGCCTCGAGACTCACATCTTTTAAAATCATGTTGTCCTGTGCGTATCCAAATGAAACTTTCTCAAGCCTAACATGTCCTTGTAAATTTTGTACAAGTACTGCATCTTTTTTATTTTGAATTTCTGGTACTTCATCCATAATTTCAAAGACACGTTCTCCTCCAGCAACTGCCGCTTGAATCGTATTCATTAAAGTTGCAAATTGACTAAGTGGTCTTGAAAATTGTCGAGAATAATTAATAAAAGCTGCAATGACACCTACTGTTGTCATTCCGTTTAATACCATTACCGATCCAGTTCCAATTACAAGCCCCATTCCTAAGTTATTAATAAAGTTCATACTTGGAAAAATAAATGCTGAAAACGTTTCAGCCTTCGTTGCTGAAATTCTTAGCTGTTCGTTAATTTCATTAAAGTTATGTACGGTTTCTTTTTCTTTTCCGTATAACGTAGTTACGTCTGCGCCTGTAATAGCTTCCTCAATAAATCCATTTAATTCTCCTAAATCCTTTTGACGCTTCGCAAAGTTTTTCCCACTATAAGCAACTAGTTTTTTCGTAACGAAAAACATAATAGGTACTGTAATTAAAGTTACAATCGCTAAAATCCAATCTAATGAAAACATCGCAATTGTTACACCTATAAACGTTAACGCTGATGAAATGATTTGCACAACACTTTGTGTCAAAGCTTGATTCAAGTTATCAATATCATTTGTCACACGGCTCATTAAATCACCTTGAGAACGTACATCAAAGAATCGTAGAGAAAGTGTTTGGATTTTTTCAAAAATATCTTGTCGTATTTTTTGTATAGTCTTTAATGCAACATTAATCATTACAAATGTTTGTAACCATGTTAATAATACGGTTATCCCATATATTGCAATGAGTAGCATACACATTCTGGCTGTCCCGCTTAAATCCTTCGGTACAATGTATTCATCAATGATGACCCCCATATAATATGGCCCAAGTAAACCTAGTAATGTCGTGATAAATACAAGAATAATAACGAACATCAGAGATGCTTTTTGATACCCCATATAGTTCCATACTCGCATTATAGTTCCTTTAGTATTCTTAGTTTTTCCCGTTTTCGGATTGTTACGTCCACCTTTATTTCCAAATTGTCCTTGAAAATTACGCACGCTCTTCCCCTCCTTCTTGCTGCAGGCTACCACCTTGGGAAAGATAAATTTCCTGATACACTTCACAAGTTGCCAATAACTCCTCATGCGTACCATTTCCAACTAATTCACCGTTATTCAAAACGAGGATTTTATCAGCATCTATAATAGAAGATATTTTTGATGCAATTAAAAATGTCGTTGTGCCACTATATCTTGTCCTTAATGCTTCCTGTATTACAGCTTCTGACTTCGCATCAACTGCCGATGTAGAATCGTCTAATACAAGAATAGATGGCTTTCTCACTAGGGCTCTTGCAATAGATATACGTTGTTTTTGACCACCAGATAGATTGGTTGCACCTTGTGTTAAGTTATATTCATAAGAGTCTTCCAGCTTATTGATAAACTCAGTCGCACAAGCAGATGAAGATGCTAATTCCAATTCATCATAAGTTGCATCTTCTTTGCCATAACGTAAATTCTCTTCTATACTGCCTGAAAAAAGAAGTGCCTTTTGTGGAACGAAGCCAATGGAAGCACGAAGTTTTTGCAAATCGTATGCTTTCACATTAACATCATCTATACATATTTCACCTTGATCAACATCGTAAAGTCGTGGCAATAGTTTCGCCAATGTAGATTTACCACTTCCGGTCGATCCAATAATCCCTATTTTTTCACCTTTACGTACAGTAAATGAAATATCTTTTAAAACATATTCATTATTTTTCGTATAACTATAGCTAACATTTTTAAACTCTACATTACCACCCACTTGTTTTGGTTCATATACGTCGCCTTCAGTTGTAATATCAACTTCAGTATGTAAGACTTGTTGTACACGATCAGCTGATGGAAAAGCACGGGCAATTTGAATAAATACCATACTAATAGACATAAGTGACATTAAAATGATATTTAAATAGTTAATAAAAGCTAAAATGGCCCCTACTTGGAGTGTACCGTTAAAAACTTTCTCGCCACCAATCCATAAAGTTGCTACAATTCCACTATTTACAACTAGCATAATAATTGGCATCATCAATGAAATAATTTGTATTGCACGAATATTTATTTCAGTTAAACTTGTATTAACTTTCTCAAACTGTGCGATTTCATATTTTTGTCTTACATATGCTTTTATAACACGTACACCGGATAAATTTTCTTGTAGCTTTGTGTTTACTTTATCTAATGCTTCTTGTACTCGCTTAAATGAACCGCTCGATTGACCTGCAATCAATACAATTGCAACTAATAATACGGGTACCACAACAAGTAAAATTGGAAATAGGTCTCTCGCTGTTACAAAGACTATAATGATACTTCCAATAAATAATAACGGTCCACGGACAAGTACACGTAACGTCATCGTCATTGCCGATTGAATAGATGTAATATCATTTGTCACGATTGTTAATAATTTACCTGTTCCAAATGAATCACGATTTTTGCTAGAAAATGTTTCTATTTTCGCAAACACATCTTTTCGTATGTCTGTAGCGAAATTAATAGCTGCTTTTGTAGAGTACATCATACAGCCAAGTCCACCAATTAATCCAAGCGCCGCCGCTCCTATCATTAGAAGCCCCATTTTTATTACATAATTCAAATCCCGATTTGCAATTCCAATATCAATAATATGTTGCATAATTGTCGGTTGAATTAAGTCCATCGCAACCTCAAGTACCATAAATAGCGGTCCAATAATAGCGAAGAACATGTATGGTTTTAAATACTGTAACAACTTGCGAAATGATTTCATACATAATCTCCTTTTTTCATGAAATTACCATTGAATAATTCATATTCCTCCTTATTTAAGCGATATAGTCTGTAATTTCTTCATTAGTCCTATTATATTATGTAAATTAATATTTAACATTATTAAATGATAAGTTTTAAATCATTTTTAGTCAATAAAATGGAACTTTAATCTACCAGGCATTTTCACTGCCAGTTGATGTGAATACTCTTTAACTTAATAAAAACCGCATTCTCATTTAGTAAGAATGCGGTTTTTCCATCTATATTTGTTCAATTTTAAAATCGAAAACCTCGGTCTCGAATCCATTATTTTCAGAAGGACTACACGTATAAAAACCAATTTTAACAGGCTCATTACCTATGTCCTCCATCAAATGAGCGATTCTTATTTGTTCCCATCGCTGACTCGTTTTCACATATATTGTATAATCGCCAATTTTTCGAATAATTCGAAAACGTAATTGTTGCTTAGCAAACTCATTTGGATAGTCTTGCGTTGACCAATCAGAATAGCCATTATTCGTTACGACAGCACCTAAATGTGATGGGCCCTCAGGAATATATTCTAAAGATGTTTTTAACCAACACTTCTCAGAAATCATAACAAATAAACCCGCTTGATCGTATGTCGCATTTGGATTCATGCGCAATTGAACCTCAGCCTGAAAATCTGTCATTATCTCATCATAAAATACATGGCCATTCATTACTTCAAAACCATAATGGGTTTTCAGCCAAAAATCTGTTTCTTCTTTCGAATGGACAATGAATGTATCATTGTCTTCAAGTTTGTAAAATTTAGGTGCATTCATTACAGTAAGTTGCTCAATATGATTTGGTATATATGATGTTTTCATAATTCCTCCATAAAAAAGCATTTAAATTAATATTTAAAACTCAGTTAATACCGGGAATTTATAACCTTTAAAATCTAATTCTTTATTACTTCGAACCATTAAATACTTACTAGTCTGTAATTCTGTATATTGTACATCATCAATTCCTAATTGATCTGGGTAGAAATAAAATTCAATCTCCGTAAATTCCCCAGAGATTTCCTCACATAATTCATCTAAAATCGGAATTACCGGCGCAAATACTCCAAATAATTTTAGTTTTTGATTTTCTACTGTAAGAACAATCAGCGCATCTAATTTCTCTGAATAATAAAGGTTTTCATTCCATGTTGAATCATACATATTTAAATAAAACGAAGAGCGGTAATTTAGCGCTGAAAATTTATTAGAAAGCCTTTGGCCATTTTCAATAATCTCATGTATTAATTGTCTATCCTCTTCATTATAAAAATCTAACTTTTTAAGTTGAGAATCTTTGTAACCTTTATTTTCGTATGATACTGTCATCAAATATTCTTGCACAATTTGAAAACCAAATGGTTTATATAGTTCCGGATTTTCAGTAAACAAGACCGCACACTCGCATTGCTCATCAATTTCCTCTATCATCTTACTAAACAATTGTTTCATTAATCCTCGTCTACGATAATTCGGATGTGTCATTACTGATTGAATACCCGTTGCATTTATTTTTTCACCATTAATTAAAAGCGGAAGTGAAAATGCCGCAACATTTGCAATCGCATTATCATCTTGTAAAAATGATAATGCTTTATATGTATGATCCCAATACCCTTTCTCTGAAAAATCCTGCAATGTTTGGCTCGTAATCCCAAACACTTCTTCAAATAAAGGAAATAACTGTTCTCTTCTCGGTTCTTCTAATAGAAAGTTTGCCATTTTTTCAACATTCCCCATGTTGTCCCTCCATACGTCGATTCCATTAATTTAGATATACTTATATGACTTACTCTCAAAAAATAGGCCTTTCAAATCAATATAGTATCATAAAACTTTTAAAAATGGTTTAATTTATTTTATGTTTTGATTATTAAAAAACAAGTCGAATAAACTAGTATTAAGATTTTTGAATAATATCATGTTTATTATATAACAAATGGTGCTTCCTACTTATCTTTCCGATAATAGAAATACACCATTTTATGCAAATATAATTCACCTATTCTTTGGTTCCCTCAAGTCGCTCCATCGTACTAATTTCTTCTCCCTTCACTCGCTTTTCAAACGTCTTTCTCCAACTAGTAGACAGTGCATTTACTTCTAAAATCCTTATTAATCCTTCAGAGTTTTGTTTTTCTTTATGCATTATGCGATTCGCAAACAAAATTGACACACCTTTTGGATCAGGCTTCAACAATTTTAAAGTATCTACCGGTAATATCCACCCTTCTTTTAATACTCGAAAATAAAAACCTGTGTATCCTGTATCTTGAAAATATAATGGCAACTTTGGAATATTATATTTCTTCGCTAATTTAAAACAAGGTTGTCTTGGCTGCGTTACTTGTACAATCGCTTCTCCGAGTTGAAACGTGTCACCAATACAAACATCTTCTTCACGCATTCCGCTTACTGTTATATTTTCACCGAAAGCCCCATATACAAGTTCCTGATTCAACTCTTTTTCCCAGTAAGGATAGTGGTCACCAGTATAAACACAAACCGCTTTATCTACCCCTCCATGATGAACTAAATCCGCCTGTCCATCTCCATTAAACTTTAAAAATGATAAAAAAACAGGTTCCTTTACTTGCTTTTTATTTATCCCTGTTTGAATTAACTTCCCACCATACATAACCTCTTTTGGCAATCCTAGATTTAAAGATAGGATTTCATATACTTTAGTCATTCAAATCCCTCCTCTTACTTGCGGCACAACTTTTCAAAAGACTCATTTATTATTTCAAATCCTCTATCTATTTCTTCGTTTGAGATAACTAGAGGTGGTAAAAAGCGTAGTACATTATCAAATATCCCCGCTCCAATACTTATAAGCCCATTCTTCCAAAAATCTTCAATTAGCTTTACTGTTAGTTCTTTTGCAGGTTCTTTCGTTATGCGATTCGTTACAAGTTCCATTGCAACCATCGCACCGATTCCACGAACATCACCAATCACTTCGTACTTTAATTGCATTTGATGTAGATGTGACATTATTCTATTTCCAATTTGCTGAGCCCTTTCAACTAGATTTTCTTCTTCCATTATTTCAAATACAGCAAGACCGGCTGCACATGATAACGGACTCCCGGCAAAAGTTCCACCAATTTGTCCTCTCCCAGGAATGTCCATCAACTCCGCACGACCGACAATAGCACTTAATGGTAAACCGCCAGCAATTGATTTTGACAAAGTCATTATGTCAGGTTCTATATGAAAATGTTCCGTTGCAAACCATTTCCCTGTTCGGCCAAATCCAGTTTGCACTTCATCCATTATCATTAAAATACCGTATTGATTACAAATTTCTCGTAATCGTTTTACAAATGAAATGGAAGGAACAATAAACCCACCCTCTCCTTGTACTGGTTCCATTACGATCGCTGCTACTTTTTCAGGTGATACTTCTTCTAAAAACTTTTCAAACTGATAGATGACTTGAGAATCCACTTCTTCAGGAGAAACTCCTTCTTCAGCTCTGTAATAGTACGGATACGGCAATATATGCATGTCTGAAACGAACGGACCAAATCCTGCTTTATATGGAGTTTCTTTGGTCGATAGAGACATTGTCATTAATGTTCTCCCATGAAATCCTCGTTCAAACGAAATTACTTTACTCCTCCCTGTTACTTTACGTGCGATCTTTACAGCATTTTCAATCGCTTCCGCACCACTATTGGCAAACATCGTTTTTTTCTTACTTGTACCTGGCACTTTCTCATTAATTTTCTCCGCTAAAGTAATATAATTTTCATATGGAGTTACATGAAAACAAGGATGTATAAATGATTCTGCTTGTTTTTGTACCGCTCTTACAACTTTCGGATGACAATGTCCAACATTTTGCATACCAATTCCACCAGCAAAATCAATAAACTGATTTCCATCTACATCTGTTATTATCGCTCCCCTTGCTTCTTTTACATATAAAGGCGTTAAATGATATATTCCTGTCGGTACAGCCTCCTCATACCTTTTTTGAAGTACTTGTGAATAACTGCCCGGTAATACACTAGATTTCAACAATTCTTCTTCACCTCATCTAATTTTTTAATCAATCCATTTCTGATAAAGTGATTATATATCCCACAAAACCATTGTTCAATTCAATTATTTATATAATAATGATAGGTATATCCTATGATTAAACTTGAGGTGATTTCAATCGAATTACGACAATTAGAATACTTTTTAGCTGTTTCGAAAGAATTACATTTCACAAAAGCAGCCGAGAAATTAAATATTTCACAACCTTCACTAAGCCAACAAATACGTGCATTAGAACATGAAGTAGGCATGCCACTTTTCGATCGAATTGGTAAAAAAATATCTTTAACTGAAGCAGGCAGAGTTTTATTATCGCACAGTAAAACAATCTTTCACGAAGTCGAACAAGCTCGTTCTGCCATTCAAGATTTAAATGGATTACATCATGGTTCCTTAACAATAGGATCTTTGTTAACCGTAGTAAATTATTTACTACCACCAGCTATATTAGATTTCAATAAGCAATATCCAAATATCGAACTCTCTGTGTTGGGGCTTCGTACAGGAGAAATTCGTGAAAAATTATTACAAAATGAATTAGATATTGGTATTACATTTCTCCCGGTGCAAGATAAAGAGATTGTTTCTATCCCACTATATAAAAGTGAACTTACATTAGTTGTGCCAACCAGCCATTCTTTAACTGAACGTAAGTATGTATCTATTGAAGAATTACAGGACTATCCTTTAATTCTTCTACCTAAAAATTTCTATTTAACAGAACTAATTACATCTCATTGCCAAAACTTTAACTTTAAACCAAAGCCAATTTTAGAAATTAGTACAATGGAATCTTTAATTCAAATGGTCGCACAAGGTATGGGGATTACCGTGTTACCAAAACCGTATATAGACTTTTTGCAAAATGAGCACATACAAGCTATTAAAATTGAAAACCCCACTCCAACAATAGATATAGGACTTATTTATAGAAGAGATAAATATATGTGCGCTGCTACCCGGAAATTTATTGAGCAACTCAAAATAACAGTACATTCTTTACAAAAATAAGCATAAAAAGAGATTATCCTATGCAGCCGTTACACAACGACCTATTAGAATAATCTCTTTTTATAATGATATAAAACATTACATTTTATGGTTTCTTTTCTAATAACCTATTATTCATTATAAGTGCTAAATTATTATCGTATTATTAAGCTTCACATCAGCGATATTTTATGTCTATTTCGTATAGGTGTTAGCAAGTCTGTTTGCAAACTTGTTAGCACATTTTTATAAAAATTATATAATGCTTCACAAAGTAGGAATCCGTTTCGATCAATCTTTTTTCAAAATGGATTCCTTTTGTCTCTTATCAATATTCAAATGTTACAGTAGTACCATTAAAACCATCAAAACAATTAGAGCAATTAGAGCAATTAGAGCAACCACCACAACCAAAACAACTAAAGCAACCGAAGCAACCAAAACAACGGAATCCACCACAACGACCACCGCCACAACGACCACAACCACCACAACGACCACCGCCACAGCCGCCACAGCGACGAGCATCATCTGTAATATAGTAATATGGATATTGGTTTTGCTGGTCCCAATACACAATATTTCCAGGCTGATAATCATTAAGGCTTAACGCTTGTAGTTCTTGTTGAAAATTATTCATCTTCATGACCTCCGTTTATAAACTAAAACCCCATCGATACTTTCCTATATTTCTGTTCGTTAAATCTAAGTAGAAATAGCGCTATAAAGTGAAACTTTAATCAGTAGGGGTTTTGTTCATCCCCCA
Source organism: Bacillus sp. FSL R12-0074 (assembly GCF_038005725.1). Lineage (NCBI taxonomy): Bacteria > Bacillati > Bacillota > Bacilli > Caryophanales > Bacillaceae > Bacillus > Bacillus sp. FSL R12-0074. Next base: position 2,364,777 of record NZ_JBBOTR010000001.1, on the reverse strand, counting down.
CTGATTATTAGCCCGCACCAATCGGGCGTTTACGGGCAGCAGGGCTCCCACCTAACTTCTTTGCTCCAGTTGAATTTTGAGGTGGGAGTTTTACTGCCCACAAATAGCGGGATAAACTAAGTTCAATACGTACACCAACAAAATATGACCTATCACTAGATGATGCACCTTGTTCATATGCCTATTTTTAGGTTATTTTTACTATGGGCTCATTTTTATAAAGTGAAACTTTAATCAGAGGGGGTTTACGGGCAGTTAATGCGGGCTAAATGGACATTATAAAATATGAATTTAAACAATAATATTTAGATTTATGTCATCATTTTCTAGTTCTATAGTCGTATATTCCATAATTTTGTTTGGTCATCTTCGTATTTCCAATATGCACTCCCATCTTTATTTTTCTTCGCTTCAATATCTGCTATATCAGAGCTAATTTTATAAGTATTTATAATTATTGATTTCTGCTAAGAAAAGTCTATTTTTATGAATGGCAAATCAGCGATGTTTTATGTCTATTCCGCATACGTGTTAGCACTTTCTTATATTTCTTCTATTGCATACACCTTCATAATTTCAATATATTTTCCCTTACCACATGGACATGGTTGCTCTCTTCTATATGATTCTTCCCAGCTCATTTAAACACACCTCTTTAACTACTTAATTTATATTATTATATAAAAAAGCCCTGCCACAAGGCAGAGCGAGTAAGATGGATTACACGTATCATATAACAATTTATATCAGTAACACAAAAGATCATAATTTCATCTTCACTAAAATAAAACCACGTTCATATAATCCCTAAAGCAGTAGCTATCAAACGGATAGCTATTTTTTTATTCTCATAAAAACTATCACGCCTCATCATCAATTCATTATAAACATAGGAATCTTTGACTTTCTCACTCCCAAAATACTTCAATTCAATTATCTGACGTTGATCATTATCAAGAGCATATTTCAATGTCCGTTCAATTTGTTTAAAACGTATCTCATGATTCTTATCGTCACCTTTCATTTTAGGAAAAAGAACGATGCCCCCGTTTGAGCCTGTTCTTCTTGATTTTTCATCCGAACGCACAATGCTTTGTAGTTTTTCAGCTCCTTCACCACAAGTCTTCGCATCTCTTTTTCATCGATGTCTTCAGAAAATGACAATTGATTCATACGATACGGTTCCCCTCCGTTCGATCTACTTATTTATAAAAGGATTATTTTATTAAGTTTTATTTCCACTAAACAATCCAGTCTCTTAAATGTATTAAGATACTGGAAAAAATTCAAATCAGATGCCCGTTATATGGAATGCGAGTCATATTAATAAAATCATATATCATAATATCTTCTATTCCTATGATTACAACATCCTATTAGTAACTAAGTATTGATTATATGTACTATAAAAGCATCTTCATTTTATTTATATATATGATTACATGTAAAATAAGATCATCTTCACTTTATTGACATATACTTTGAAGGAAGAAAAATTTCTGAACATTTCATATTAAACATATACCCATAAATACTTTAAACTCAGTTGCTAATATAAATTATCAAGACATATCTAACATTTAAAATTTTTTAGAGGAGTTATTTATGAGACATAATAATAAGTCAAATTCACCAAATTCGTGTGATAAGTTTCAGCGCCCCTGCTTTATTTCTGTATCCCCTTGTAATCAAAGTAATTGTTGTACACCTGTTTTTTTCTCAAATTCTCAACAACAAGAATTATTGCAAATAATAAACCAATTAAACCAAGCTATCCTTTCTTTCTTCACAACACCAAATCCTACAACTAGACAAATACTCCAAACAGCATTACAGGCATTAAATGATTTATTAATAGCAGTACAACCAAATACACCAAATAGAAATTTAGTTTTACGAACTATAAACCAATTAATCAATTCCTTACCTACTGCAACTCTCACTCAAATCTCAGCATTATTCCAATTTCTATTCCAAAACTTGTCTTCACTTATTAGTTGTTCAAATATATCGGACCCCTTGTTACAGCAGACATTTAGCTTAATTTTACAAGGAGTCTTGAATAGTTCACTATTAAACATTACTGGAACGACGGGGCCGACGGGGCCTGAAGGGCCTGAAGGACCTACTGGACCTCAAGGCGTGCAAGGCATTCAAGGAACTGAAGGGCCTGAAGGGCCTGAAGGACCTACTGGACCTCAAGGTGTGCAAGGTATTCAAGGCATTCAAGGACCACCAGGACCTACTGGTTCAGGGACAGGAACAGGAGTTCCTGGGCCACCAGGACCTACTGGACCTCAAGGCGTGCAAGGCATTCAAGGAACTGAAGGGCCTGAAGGACCTGAAGGACCTACTGGACCTCAAGGCGTGCAGGGCATTCAAGGAACTGAAGGGCCTGAAGGACCTACTGGACCTCAAGGCGTGCAAGGTATTCAAGGGCCTGAAGGACCACCGGGACCTACTGGGCCATCGGGAGATTGTGATTGCCCACCGGGGCCAACTGGACCGACGGGACCTACTGGGCCTACTGGGCCGACGGGAACTGGATGTAATTTCCTTGTTTATGCTACAAACGCAGGAGCCATTGATGATCCTGCAGATGATACAGTTTCTGTTATTAACACCGGGACAAATACAGTAGTCGCTACAATTACTGTAGATAATGCCCCTCTTGAAGTAACAGTTTCTCCAAATGGGGCTCGTGCTTATGTTACTAATATTTTTTCTAATACAGTTTCCGTTATTGATACTGCCACTAATACAGTTATCGATACCATCCCTGTTGGAACTAACCCGATTGGTGTAGCTGTTTCTCCCGATAACACAACTGTTTATGTTGGAAATCATGGTAATAATACAGTTTCTGTTATTAACGCTGCTACCAACACAGTTGTTGGTACCATTAATGTTGGAATCGCTCCGCAAGGAATTACTGTTTCTCCAAATGGGACCCTTGCGTATGTTGCAAACGAATTAAGTAATACAATTTCTGTTATCGCTACTGCTACCAACACAGTTGTTGGTACCATTAATGTCGGTATTCGACCTAGGATAATCGTCTTCACACTAGATGGGACTCGTGCTTATGTCACAAATCAAAACAGCAATACTGTTTCTGTTATTAACACCGCTACAAATTCCGTTATTGATACAATTAACGTAGGTACCGAACCTGTTGGTATAGCTATTACACCGGATGGAGCTCGTATTTACGTTGTAAATAAAGTAAGTAATAATGTATCTGTAATAAGTACGTTGACAAACACCGTCATCGATACCATTCCGGTTGCACTATCACCAGACCAAGTGACTATCATACCAGATGGCACTCGCGCCTATGTTACAAACCAAGCTAGTAATACTGTTTCTGTCATCAATACTGCTACAAATACGGTTATTGATACGGTCCCAGTAGGTGTTGCTCCAACTGGTATAGCAACCGGGTTTATTTGCGAATAATATAAAAAACAGAGAGACACTAATCATATTCCTCTTTTCTTCCATTAATCCCCATCATATCCGAGCAGTTAGCTTTTGCTAGCTGCTTTTTTTTACAAATAATAATTAATTTACCCAAGAGCATTTCAAAATATTTTCGTATGATATGGTGTATTCCTTTCTTTTGAGTGAATGATCTCGTCATGAGAGCACTTTATTAAGTGCTCTTTTCGTGTTTCAAATACATACAAAATAAAATTTTTATATTAATCTTAATTACACATTTAATTGAATATTAATTCATGAGATACGAATCATTTCTTATAAGGGCGCTCTGTACTTGCGCCCTTATATAAATACTCAAATTTATTCCCCCGCATATTTTTATAAATTGTATACAGTTCCATATGGAATTGTTGAAACAGAAATTCCGTATGGTGTAATATGATGCATTGGATAATAATACTCCATAGATAAATAGTACGGTTGTATGCCTTGCTGTATTTGTTGCATTTGCTGCTGTGCTTGTAACGCTTGTTGAACAGCTTGAATTGTACTTTGTGCTCCGCTATACGTAATACCCGCCGTACCATACGGACGCATTCTATCTCGGGTATCAAAATATGAATAAAACATTAGTATTCAACTCACTTCCATATAAGTTATTACAAAGTATATTATGAGTATTAATTTCAGTGAGTGTTAAAAACTAGTCCACTAGCTTTTATTCAAATAACGTTTTTGTTCAACTGCCTTCTTTTTATCCCCACGCCTTATCAAAATATAATCTTATATATCTTTCAACTTATTATGATGCAAGTGTCTACACTAAATTGTTAGACAAGCATAAAATAAATTGAGTCTAATAATAAAGGAAAAATAAATATGCAAAACCGTTACATGCTTACAGTCAAACTCACCTCATTTAATGGGACAACGCTGACTGGCATTACTATAGAAGGTTTCACGCTGACAGCGAACGTCACGTTAAGAACAACCTATCATCAAGCAATTCTCAATCGCTTTCCCCATCAGGACCCAGTTCGCCCCTAGTCGTGAACTATAACGTAGCCGTCAAATCTGGCAGAAGATCTGCTATCTTGAATGCCGTGACGCAACTCGCGAATGCTGGGGCAAGCGCGCAGGTCCGTCTGGATTCCTGCAACAATACTGTGGCATCCTTCCGTCCCGTTCTCTCAATAATATAAGTCAGATACCCGTCACAATAGGATACCGACTGTGACGGGTACGAAGCTGTTCGATTAAATAGCCCTCAAATTTGTCCCCATCCCATTTCCCTTCACTCCTTGAATATTTTTTCAAAACCAATACATACTATTTTCAAGCCGCCGTATCCACGGCTAATACTTCTTTCTTTTGTTACAGCAGAAGCAGGTAGATTCGTCACTTATCTGCTTTCTCTGTATATTTTTTAAAATATCGAAAAGACTACCTACAAGCTGTTTGAACTAGCAGCTTCACTCTTCTTAAAATGGGAAAGCAATTTATCACAATTAGCTAACTCATTCGACTCACTGGCAGACAACCAAAATTGTTGTCTGCTTTTTGTATGGAATTTTTCATTTTGCATATACTACTTTTGAGCCTGTTTACCAATGCAAGCCATTTTGGTGTTTTGAATTCCTACTAAGCTTTTTTGTTGCATAAATTATTACATCTTTGACAACACTGGTTAAAAGCGCGTTTTCTGGTTATTCGTAGTTCTAGTCCAGAATAATTTTTCTCCTATAAAGGACAGTAGGTACGACTGCTCGTCCTTTTTTACTTATATCGCATACTCTCCCTTTTGACAGCTATGAACCGCATTGCCCTCTTCATCGAAGTAAGCAATTTCCCAATAAGGGTGGCAGTTGTACGCTTCTATTTTCCCATCGAACAAATTAGTTTTCCAGTTTCCAACGATCGTACCCCACTTGCCAGCTACATTTACTCGCATACCCATGTAAGCAAAATGTAGATTTCGGTGGTTCTGCACTTTCTTGAAAGCTTTTTCCGCGTTGTACATCTGCTTGATGTCAAAAACACCTTCGTTCTCGCACTTTACAAACTTCATGAATTCTGTCATTGACATTTGATATCTCTTTAACTTTAAGGGTATATTCTCATGTCTTACCCAATATGCAAGAAGATGCAGCGAAAACATTCGCGAAGAGTATATTTCGATATGTGTTTACAAAATGTTTGCAAACACATATCGAAATGCTCAAAAGCATTGATTTAAAGGCATCTATAGCACATTGAAATAAAACATTACATATAAACTCGTGTAATTTTAGTGCACCTTTTTTGAGATTGGAATATATTTTGTAAAATACGCCCCCACTAGCAACAATACGATTGAGACTAGCCAAGTAAAAATACCCCCAAAATGAAGCCAATATGCAAACAAATTTAAGATTGCAATTAAAAAGCAACAAATAGAAGTTAATGAACTTTTTAATCCTTTTATCCCCGCTTTTTTTCTTTTTTGATATGTTATATACATCAAAGCGACTAGAAAAAGGATTAGAACAATTGGTAACATAGCTTGTAGCAATGGCAATCCCTCCTGTCTATTCCCACCCCTTCATTTTACCATCTTATTCCTTTTTAATCTTTAGGAGTCATTTCATTTTTCTCTTCTCTCCAAAAGTCAGCATAAGTTTTATTTTTAAAGTTCACATTCACTTCGGAAAACGGAAGGCTTTCTCCAACTTTCAATGAGTACCACTCGTTTAAAAGTGGCGATCCGAAGCAAATATTCAATGTACGATCCTGTAAATCAATTAATACAGAATGCAAAGTCCCAAACCACTCTTCATAATTATGCACCGTCACCCCGATAGGATATTCTTCTTCTACCAATCCTTTTAAAGATTCCATGCTCACCTGCTCATTTCGATTTAAATGCTCATGTAAAATGTGATATCTTTTTGTAGATTGTTCTAATTTCCTATTATTTAATTTCTGAATAGGTGAACTGACTGCATGGTTTGTTGATACGATAAAAGCTTGGCTTTCCTCATTAATTGTTGTTATTGATTTATGCCCGTCAAATATTTCAATATGTGCTGCGTTTAAAGGATCCGCTACAATTATATTAATATTACTTGCTATAGGCATTTCTTTTATTAATGATGTAGCTCCCTGCGTATTTCTACATTTCTCCAATATTACTCGAATTACCGCAAAACATTGCAAACCATTTACCATCGGTTTTCTTAAACCTTCAATATTCCCTACAGGTTGACCACATGCTGAAAATGTAATAGATAACCCATGCTCATTAACTCCTTCTGTTCGGCCAAAATATTGAGTAGAAAAGCCACTATGTGCATATGCACCTTCAACATGCGTCGAACAAAAACGCATATCATCTATTTTGGGTGATAAATCAAAATTTCTTAATACATATGTATGCTTTAAATCAGTTTTTTTAAGTAATACTGCACAATGACTACAACCTGCTTTTAATAGTGTCTGATAATATTACATCATATTCCTTGAAGGAATTTTCAATACTTCGCAAAAGCCTTCAATTTCTTCATTAATTCCTGGACAATATTGTTTTAGTACATTTCTAGATTCTGTCCAATGGTTATCCCATATTAAATTTTCTTGCTGTATAAATTGTGGAATGAGATACGGATGTTTCTTTACGAATTCTCCTTGTTGCTTACCAATTTCATAATATTTTCCTTTTAGTGACGAAAAATACCCCTTTATTTGATACACCTTAAATTCCCCCTCACATTGAATATATCCATATCATACCGAAATCCTTTTGTTCATTCTTGATGTTTTTCGCTCTTTTCCACATACATTAACAATCCTTTTTTCTTTTCAATCAGGTCAGTTAATAACTATTTGATACCTACTCAAAACATTGTTAAAATTACTGTAAGAACAAGTATTCGAGAGGTTATTAGGATGAGTACAGTATTTCGAAACTAGTTAAAATAATATCAAATGGAATAAACTCTACATTGAACCTGTTTATTGGCGTTCAACTGATTATGAAAATGCGAAAACTTGTATTTCAAAGGGATGCAAATGGCCATATTGTTCAGTTAAAGAAAGAATATTTTTTAATCATCCATTTATTAGGATGAAAGGAGTAATTGTATATGAGTAAAAGCAAACCAATTGATGAATTAACTATTAAAGACTTGAAACAAAACCCGATATGGGAATGGGCAATAGATGAAGAGGAAAATGAAGAGTGCGATGAAACGTGGGTAAAACCAGTGGAAACTATAAATTTCACAGAAGAATTAAACGGTTCAATAGTACTGGGCGAATTAATAATATATAATGATCAGAAATTCCCTATGATGTGTAGTATTGATATTGAAAATAACGAGGTATTAATTAGTTCCATTGTTTTTTATAACGAAAAAGAAAATGAGTATATTGCTATAGAAGATGTAGTGAAAAAGGTTGAGATGCCAATCTCAATTAATATTTATCTCACAATTAATGGAGAGCCTAGATTTTTAAAATTCTCTGCAAATAAAATTGATATTTATAAAAACACTATAAAAACTAACTTAAATTAAATTCAAATTGAAGTTAGGAGAATACTCATTAAGTAAAAAATGGGAAACCATTATAATTAACGGTTTCCCATATATCCTCCTATTTTCAATGTTTATATAAATTTATACTAAATAATCCCCTTTTCCACCAATGTCTCTGCGATTTGAACTGAGTTCCAAGCCGCACCTTTTAATAAATTATCAGAAACAATCCAAAGATGGAATCCTTTTGGCGTATCCGGATCTTTGCGTATTCTACCTACAAATGTATCTCTTTTACCCTCTGCATATAATGGCGTTGGATAAATTTGTTCACTAGGATTATCTTGTAAAATAACACCTGGTGCATTCAGTAGTACTTCTTTAATTTCTGCAACGGTCGCTTCTTTTTCAAGTTCAATATAAACCGATTCAGAATGCCCCGATACAACTGGAACTCTGACGCAAGTAGCTGCCATTTTCAGATTTGGATCTTCTAAAATTTTCTTCGTCTCTTGAATCATCTTTACTTCTTCGAATGTGAAATCGTTGTCTGTAAATATATCCACTTGCGGCAAAACATTAAATGCAATTGGATAATGTTTTTTATCTTTTTTCGCTGGTAATATAGTACTCTTCACTTCCTCACCTGTAAGCATTGACTTAGCCTGTTCTTTTAATTCATGAATCGCATGAATTCCTGATCCTGATACGGCTTGATACGTTGAAACAATAATTCGTTCTATACCAAATGATTTTCGAATAGGTTGAAGAGCTGTTACCATCTGTAGAGCTGAGCAATTCGGAACTGCAATGATCCCTTTATGTTCTCTTAAAGTATGTGCATTTACTTCTGGAACGACGAGTGGTACATCGTGTGCCATTCGGTATTCACTTGTGTTGTCAATTACGATTGCACCACTAGAAACTGCATGATTTACATATTGTCTAGAAACTTCTCCTCCAGCACTAAAAAATGCAATGTCTACACCTTCAAAACTAGTTGATTTTGTCTCTTGTACAATTATCTCTCGTCCTTTAAATTGCACTACCTTACCAGCGGATCGTTTTGATGAAAGCAATATAACTTCAACTATATTAAATTTAGTTTCTTTCTCTAACAGTTCAATAATTTTCTGCCCAACTGCACCTGTAGCTCCAACAACAGCTACATGATAACCTTTTTTGATCATCTTTTCTCCTCCAATATCACTTAAATGAATATTGCTACAATTTCATTTTATAAAGAATTTAATCATTTGGAAAATTGAAATACATGATATAATCATTCACAAATCATGATAATAAAAGAGGGATTACTTATGGAAATGAGACATGTTAAAACATTTTGTGCGATTGTTAAATATGGTGGTTTTTCTAAAGCTGCTCATGCGTTAGGCTATGCTCAATCTACTGTGACAGCGCATATGAAAGCATTAGAGAACGATTTACATCTCCCTCTTTTCGATCGATTAGGGAAAAAAGTACTTCTTACAAAAGCAGGTCATCAATTTCATCCTTATGCCCTAGAATTACTTGCTATTTATGAAAAAGCGCAAGAAATCCCTCAAAATAGTGATAATTTAGAGGGAACATTAACAATTACCTCTAACGAATCATTAGCAGTGTATCGTTTACCACAATTATTACGTACTTACAAACAGGAAAATCCGAAAGTAAATATCGTACTGGAAACAACTACAAACGAACAAGCAATGAATGAGCTGCGTGAAGGAGAAACAGATGTTATTTTCATAATTGGAGAAAGTATGGAACATAATGATTTTATTACGTGTAATTTATGTAATGAAACATTTGGATGGATTTTCCCTGCTCATTTCCCTTCAAACACTGATCCGCTCCTTTTATTACAAAATACTCAATTTATATTTACTGAACAAAGCTGCGGCTATAGACCGATGGTAGATCGTTTTTTACGTCAAAGTGGGAATATTCCCGCTAAAACATTCGAAACTTCCAATGTTGAAGTCATTAAACAATCTGTGATGTGTGAGTTAGGAATTTCAATTCTCCCTTACATCGTTGTACAAGAAAGTTGTCAAAAAGAGCAACTCTGTTTTCAGCCCATCGAAACTCCAGCAGTCATTCAAAGCCATGTAATCTATCATAAATCTAGATGGATATCACCCGTTTTACAATCGTTTCTTACATTATTAGAGAGAATAGAATAGAAAAGTAAGCGAGTAATAACAAAAATGAGTAACTGCTCTAAAAAGCAATTACTCATTTTTGTTAAAACATTTGTGTTCATAACAGTAAAGGTGTTTCAAAATCAATATGTATATTATTTATTAGCTTGTACCTCACCTGCAATTAATTTACTACCTGAATATGTACCTTTTTGTATAAAAACTTGATTAATTAATTCTTTTTGCTCCTTTTCTGACATTACTCCTTTCCCTTCTCCTAAATTTCCACTTTGCAATTTCCAAATCTTATTGTGGTCCACATCAACCTTTTCATATTTTCCTTGTTTCCATCGTTCTAAAATATCCACATATGTACTTTTTTGTGCAACATCATTACTATTTATAATTTCAAGTAAACTTTCAACACGTTCTTGTGTAATAAAAATATAGCCCCACTTTTGATCAGCTTTTGTTTTTTGATGTGCCATTTCATGTAATGCTGTCTGTATGTTCTCATCTGTCCATTTGAAATTTTTATTAAAACCACTATTCGGCAATGAATGATTGCCATTTTCTAAAAGCTTTGCATCTTCAGCTTTTACATTACTATCAGCTAGCACTTCTACTGCCGGAGCGGCTGGTGATGCCTTTTTCGCAGCTGGTTTACTATTATTCAGATAATACAGCATACCATACGTTACACCTACCCCGATTACCGCCATACCAGCTATAATTCCTATGATTTTAAATAATGTTTTCATCTTGCTTGTTTCCTCCCAAATATCTCTGTTCTTACTACCTCATTATTTCTTATATAAAACAGTTCCTTCATTCAAAATAGTTCATCCCATCCCCTATCATATTATTTATATATATTTCCTTATATTGTATTTCTTTTTTCGTGAAATTGAAAGATTATTCTGTTAAAAAATAAAGATATTCTACAAAATTTCCCTTTATATTATATGGAAACAAAAAAAACAACGAGCGCCTTCTAAAACACTCGTTGTTTTTACTTTATGCTCGATTCTCTTTTAACCACTCCGTAATAGCATCTAACCTCGAAACATCAAAACGTCTTTCTTCACACATGTTTAAGCTGTTTAAACTTTTCACAATTTCTAATTCATTCGACTTTATACTTTTTGCTTCAATCAATTTACAGTACCCGTCTGTGACGGTATTTAAATTTCCATAATAACGCTGCAACGGTTTTGATATATGTAAATGTTTTTCAAAATTTCTTCTGCTTCTCGTCTCATCAAATTCTTTTCGTTTTCTAAGTTCTTCATCATTCGTGTACAAATAAAAATATTGATCTGGAAAACCAATTTCTCTATTTATCATCTTTTCTTTATAAAAGTTTTCTATTAAAGATAACGGCTGATTAAATATATCAAAATGGAAACACCAATTATAACTAAGTGGCTGATAAATATCACCATCGAGTATTACTAACTCATATTGCTGCGACTTCTGCACTGCTATATTCCAGCGCTCTACTTGTTTTTCAAAATACCATGTTCTATGTTCATTTTCTGGTCTTTCAAATAATAGATTAACTTCAGGTATAATAAATGCACCGTAATTTTTTTCTAATTCACGACATGTTGTACTTTTACCAACAGCGCTCGCTCCCTCAAACGCTACAATCCCCATATTTTCTCCCTCTTTCATTAGCTAATATCTCGTTGTTTCACTTTTCGCCCCCATAACTGTTTCCATAAAACGATTGAAGCGATAGAAAGCATTATTGTTGTAATGATACTACCTTCAATACCAAATGAGCCTCCATGAAGCACTTCTGACCCATTTGTTACAGGTTTAAATAGTGGTGTTGAATATATCGTCATGCCACTAACTGCAAAACCATAGACATTATATTGTGCCCAATTCCAAATGGAATGCCATGCACAAATCCCCCAAAGACTACTGTCCTTTAATACGTAAAAAGCTGCAAATACACCAACTAATATTATATTCGATATTGAAAGAATTGTAATACCTGGATTAAGTAAATGAAGAAAACCAAATAAAAAGGACGTCACTATAATCCCAACCCATATACGACTTCTAACAGAAATAACTGGAAACAACCAGCCTCGTACAATAATTTCTTCCGTTGCACCTTGTATTAAAAAAGCAATTAAAGATCCTACAATACCAAATATGGCGGTTGCCGTAATTTGTTGCGTTTGTAGTTTTACAGTACCTGTTAATACAAGTACAATTACTGGTATTGAAATGAAGACAAATCCTATTAACGCACCTCTCAAATACTTTCTCATCCATTGCACTTTCCAAAAACCAATGGATGAAAATGACCTTTTCTCTACAAACCTAATCCATAAAAAAATAAAAAATATAGCCCCACCAAACGTTAATATCATCTCAATATTATTATAAATTGCCTTTACAAATGATGTATCTGCTTTCGGTAAAAACAGCATAAACAACATGAAAAATTCACCTAAAGTTAAAAATACAATTGCAAGTATAACAGCGAAAATAGGATGAACTTTTCTTCTTCCTTCTTTTGCTGCTTCAATTATTTTAAATTGTTTATTTAGCAATATTCTATCCTCCTTATTATTGTAATCATCTGTATTCTTAAAATATATATCATTTCCCTTAAACATATTTTTAAAAATAAATGATTTCTGTTTAGAATAAATTCAGATTAGGAATAATATATAAATAAAAGAGATGTCTCCGTGCCTTTTACCAGTATCACCCAATTCATTCGCTGGTATTACCAGCACTTGCTATTTCCCACCATTTGTTGTAAGATAGTAATTAAGGTCAATTTAGCACTATACTTTCTTTGCATATTATCAAGTATCAATCAGGAATGTTTTTTACTCCTTATGGATTTTTGATAATATGTGAACTTTTATTTTCAATCGAATAAGGCCGATCATATTGTAATCTTTTTAAATTTTAGGAGGCATTACCATGACATTAACAGGTAAAGTAAAATGGTTTAACAGCGAAAAAGGTTTCGGTTTCATCGAAGTTGCAGACGGTAGCGACGTATTCGTTCACTTCTCAGCTATCACTGGCGACGGCTTCAAATCTCTTGACGAAGGTCAAGAAGTTAGCTTCGAAGTTGAAGACGGTAACCGTGGACCTCAAGCTAAAAACGTTGTAAAGCTATAATTCAATCAATAAAAAGGTTGTTACCAGCTCGGTTAACAACCTTTTTAATATATAACTAAAAATTTTTACATAAAAGGAGTGGTTACATGTATCGCAATCGAAAGAACGATGTAGCAGAAGTACCACCAGAACAAACCCCTGTTTGGGAATGTGAATCAGAGGATTGTTTAGGATGGATGAGAAAGAACTTTTCATTTGAAGAAGAGCCTAAATGCCCTTTATGTAAAAGTAGTATGAAAAGCGGAGAACGTTTATTACCTAAAATAGGTTGATTTTTACAAGCCCCTCTTATTTTAAATAAGAGGGGCTTTTTTATTAATAATGAATATCCTCTACATCTGTTCGTACAATAGAATACATTAATGCATCGTGTTGTTTATTTCCTTGATGAATGTATCCACGTAACAGCCCTTCTTGTTGAAAACCTAATTTAGATAACATATTACACGAAGTTATATTTTCAGGATATGTAATAGCTCCAATTCTAAATAAGCCTAAATCTCGAAATCCATAAGTAATAATCTCCCTGGCTGCTTCAGAAGCATAACCATTCCCCCAATAACGAGGATGCAAATCATATCCAATCTCTGAGCGTTTACTCCAAAGTTGTAAATTATTTAATCCAATTGTTCCTACTAAATTATTTGTGTCTTTTAATACAATCCCCCAACGCATTGCCTTTTTCTCAAAGTAATTTTTTGAAAAAGATTCAATCATACGTGAAGCTTGTCCAAACTCAGTAAAAGAATTCATACCGTAATAACACGTTACCTCATCTAATGAGAATATTTCATATATTTTTTGACAATAAGATTGTTCTATTTCAACTAAGCGCAAGCGTTCTGTTTCTAACATAGGAAATACCATAGGATCACTCCTTTCTCTCTACTCATTTATTATAGCAGAAAAAGTATTTATAATTAGGAATGTCCTTAATGTCCCACAAATCAAATATTTCTAGCGATGTTTATCCTATTAATAATATATAACTTCGTTGTATTTATTAATTCCCCTCTAAAAACCACCCCTAATTTATACCCTCTCATGTTAAAATATAGAAAAACAGTAAATATTTCTTACGGAGGTGCTTAAACTTTATGTATATTTTCATTGGCTTATCCCTCTTGCTCATTTTACTCATTTTTTTATTCGCAAAAAAATTCACACCAAACTCATTTATGATGACAAGTTTTAAAGGAAATAGCTTTAAGACATTTTCAGTTGGTATATTAATCGCTGCTACACTCTCTCTTTCATACGGAATGTATCACGCAGCAACATATCAACCTAGATATTTAGATATTAAATTGCAAAATCAAAATTTCACTGTTTTTGGTAATGTTGGTGAGTTTGGTTATTTCTCAGAAGAATTACTAAAAAAAGATACAGAAGTTGAACTGTATTTTGTCTCTTGGGAAACAATACAATTAAATAATCCAGAAATAATAGTAGACTACCCTTCAGGCAAACAGGAAACATGGAAGCCTAATATAACATTAATTCCTACAAATAAATTAAAAGAAAAACATAGTATTAAAGAACTTTATCGGCTCTCACCGTATTCCTTTGAAGAATCTGGAAAAATAACATTAACTATTAAAGAGAATAAAGCCAATCATAAAAAGATTGCAATTAATGTGAAATAATTACAAATAAAATGTCCCTCCATTATGTTGGAGGGACATTTTATTTACATATGTATTCAATATTATTATTTTGACTGTTCATTCAATGTCGTAATTATTTCATTGGCAGTATTCTTTCCGTTTCCAATACAAGCACCAATTCCTACACCGTAATATGAAGCACCAGCTAAGTATACATTAGGATAAAGCACGGCCAATTTTTCTTGTAATGATTGAACAGCTTGATTATGTTCTAAATGATATTTCGGCATTAAATCTTTCCAATTTGTAACTTCAATTACTTCCGGTTCACCTTTAATTCCGAGGCTCTTTTCAATATCATATAAAGCAACTCGTACTAATTCTTCTTCACTATAACTTTTGATCGTTTCATATACTGGATTAGTGCTCTTATAAAACATTCTTACTAATAGCTTTTGTTTACCAGATGTATGTTTCCACTTCCTGCTTGTCCATGTGCAAGCATCACAATGTAAATCACTGTTTTCCGTTACGATAAAACCTGTGCCGTCAGCCGGTAGTTGTTCATCTAGTATGTCAAAACCTAAGTAAATACTTATAAGCGATGAATTTTTAAATTTATTAAAATGCTCATTTAACTCATTAGACTGTAATAACGTTTGTGCGATATCATGTGGAGCTGCTAAAACGACATAATCAGCTTGTATTGTCTCATGATTTGCAAAAGAAACCTCATACCGATCCCCTTTTTTACTTATCACTGTTGTTACAGCACCTTTATTAATGACAGTCTCCGTCAGCACTTCTTCTAAGCGATTAATAATCGTAGATAGTCCACTTTTAAATGATACAAACTTTTTATTTCCTGCTGACTGAAATTGTTTTTTATTCTCTTCAAAACCTTTAATAATACTTCCATATTTATTTTTATACTCAAGTAAATATGGTAACGTAGATGCCATTGTAAGCTCCTTCAATTTACCAGAATATACACCTGAAAGCACAGGTGCAATTTGTCTTTCCACTAATTCTTTCCCTAAAAAGCTTTCTAAAAATACAGCAAGTGATGTATCCTTTGTAAACTCCTTATTTTTCGTAATAAAATCTTTTAAAGCAACGATTTTCCCTTTTTTTGAGACTAGCGTACTGCTAAATAATGATTCAACACTCATAGGAATCCCAAATATAGTGTCAGCAGGAATTGGATGTAATATGTTATCAGAGTATATGTAAGAAATACCTGTTTCGTTATATACCATTTCATTTTCTAAATTTAAATCTTTTACAAGCGGCAAAACATGTTCATTACGAGCTACAATAGAATCTGCTCCAGATTCCATAATAAAATCATTTTCTTCCACACTGTGGATTTTACCACCTAAATACTCTTCTTTCTCAATAAGGATTAAATTTAAATCTATATTATAATCCTTCTTTAATTTTTCTAAATAAAACATAGTAGAAAGTCCAGTAATACCTCCACCGATGACAACGACTGTTTTCATATTTGCTGCGCCCCTAACCGATACAATTAATAATTCCTTTATTATTATAACCAAAAATTATCATAGTCGACTAGCAGCTTGCGCATTCTGTAAGAAATTAGACAATATATATGAATAAAAAAGAACTATAACATATTCAACTCACGTCATAGTTCTTTCTATTTTAAAAACATAAACCAGTTTATTAATTTGTCAATTTCTTGGCTGAGTGCTATTACTTTTTCATGTTGAAGTCCATAATTTGAGACTAGATTCAATAATTCTTCTTTTTTCAATTCAATTATTTTTTCTAACTTCACTAATTCCATGTCGTCTTTATTCGCTCCAATTTCAAAATATATGTATTTTAGTATAGCCTACTTACATAATAAGTAAAAGTCTCATGCTAATGTAAAATCTTACATATTTGAAAAAACAATATACTACTAACAAAAAAAGAGACTTAAACTAAGCCTATTATTACAGGTCATTATAATTTTCTACCATTTTTTATAAATATGTTAGTTTATGAATGTGTACCATTTACTATTAATTTAAAGTTAGACACTTTTACTCATTAATAATACAACAGAATTTCTCAAATGTTTTATCTTTATATTCTGGAACCCTTGTTAAGTGATCAAAATAACTATATGAAAATTTAAATATGTGCCCAAAATCCCAATTAAATTCGCTGTAGTCTTTAAGCCAAAATGCATTATCTAGCGGAAGTGTATCAACTTGTTTTGCTTTTGTAAGAGGTAAACGATCTACAGGAGAATTCAATATTATTTGGGCATTCGGCATTAAATTGCGACTTTTTCTAAGTACATAAACTAGCTTTAATAGTGGTTTTATTCCTCGTTGAAATAATTCTATATGCCCTAAGTCATATAATATATTAATCGCATGTGAGAAGGTAAGCATATGACCAATTAAATCGTGATGTGATTCTGCCTTATATAACATTAAGTTCAGATAATTCATTTAAAATAAATTTAGATAATTGCTTTGGGTTTTTAATTTCGCTTTGAATCTCCTCATTATTTATAATTAGTTGCTTTACTTCTTTAGTTGTAAAACCAATCCAAGATCTACCGGGAATTGTTTTTTGAAACGATAATATAAGGTTTGCTATATTATTAATATCTTGCTCACTCCCCCAATGACTTAACTCCTTAATGGCTAGTAAACTTAAAGAAGCGTAAATTACATTATGACCAACCCAATGGAGTTCATCAATCGTTTGTTCCAAAGATTTAATTATCGTTTCTTCAGCACTTTGATAATCGACACCTTGTTTATTATCAATTGTTTCGCCTAACCTTTGCTTATGGAGCATCATTTTCGCTTGAGAATAAATGTTACAGGCAGTTTTTTCATCAATGTTATTGTTTTTCGTAAAAAAATAACTAGCAATGGCAGCTGCTCCGAAATGTGCATGCCAAATATCATTTGTTTCTTTTTTACATTGAGATATAATTGAAAGCCCATCTTTTAATACACTTATATTTCCCATCTCTCTTATCCCCTCTAAACCCTAATAAAAATGGTTTTTTAGCATCTACAAAGTCGGCAAAAAGCCAGGTGAAAACTCTTGAAAAGTTTCCTCCTTTACAGTTATAAATTAAAATTGCCCCTGTCGCTCAACAAGAATTAAATTTGCTTCTAATAATATTTTGAGATGATACTTATTCATCCCTAATGCAGTCTCAATCTTCCACAATTGTGTTTGTTTTGATTATGAAATAAATAACGAACAATTTCTCGTTTTACTCCTGCCAAAGCCTTAAAAATTTTCACTCTTTGTTTATCTGAATTATTTGGTTTGATAGTCATGGAACTATCTTATTTTTTTGTCAAATCTCTCATCTTCTTAAACATACAAAGTGAAAATCAAATGTGTATGTATTTATAGATAGTTGTTTTATTATACACGCAAATCTTTATGTAATTGATACTTTCTATTATGTTACCACTTAGTATGTATCCTTAAGCTACTTCCTTAGCTTAACGAAGGTGTTAATACAAATAAGATGTGATTCATTTCATCACTCTTATTCAAAAATCTATGTTTCACGTTCGGTGGAATACGCACAACATCTCCTTCTTCTAAAAAATATTCATTCCCTTCCAATTCCACATACACTTCCCCTTTCATTACAACTGCAATTTCTTCCTTATCTTCGTGGGAATAGTGACTTTCTGTTGTATTTGCATATCCGTTTAAATCCATCATTAACATTTCAATGCGAGCTTTCATAAAATCTGGTGTTAACACATCATAAACAATATGATCATTATTTTCTCGATATACTTTTTTCCGATCTTTCTTCTTAGAAATAAGTGAGTCTGTATCGATATCATTAATAAAAAGAGTAAACAGCGGTACATTTAATGCTTTCGCTATTAATTCCAATACATTTAAAGAAGGATTGGCATGTCCTCTTTCAATTTGACTAATAAGTGAAGTACTGATTCCTGCATAATCAGCAAATTCACGAATTGTCATATTATTTTTCTTACGATAACTTAAAACAGTTTGACCTAGCCGATAATGAATCATTGTTACAACTTCCTTTCGTCCATCATAATACATCTTTTGTCCCTTTTGTGCTGACATACTAAACAGTGGCAATTAATCCTTCCTTATTTCATCTTAGGCTTATATACTAACTTTTGTACATTATATTATATACAGTTCATTATAATAAACAACCAATCGGAGGGAGAAACTTTGAAATCATCTATTCTTTCATATTTCATCTTATTTTTTGGCGTGTTCGCCTTATCTACTTCAGCTATCTTCGTAAAAATAGCCGATGCCCCTGCAGCAATCACTGCTTTTTATCGATTATTGTTTGCTACGGTAATTCTTTTACCGTTTCTAATATTTAATACAAACAATCGAAGCGAACTTCGCTCATTATCAAAAAAGCAATGGGGATTTGGACTCTTATCTGGATTATTTCTAGCAGCTCATTATGTACTATGGTTTGAATCATTACAGTATACTTCCATAGCAAGTTCTACAGTTATCGTAACGTTGCAACCTTTATTTTCAATGGTCGGTGGTTATTTTTTATTTAAGGAACGGTTTACGAAAGGTGCGATTATAGGCCGCCTTATTGCAATTTCAGGAAGTATCGTGATTGGGTGGCAAGATTTTCAAATTAGTGGCGAGGCTTTATACGGCGATATTTTAGCTTTTATTGCTGCTGGCGTCATAACAGCTTACTTTTTCATTAGTCAATATGTTCGTAAAGACCTATCCCTAATACCGTACTCGGTAATTAGTTATGGCAGTAGTTCACTCTTTCTCGGTATATTTGCTTACACACAACAATCATCTTTCTTCAATTACACTGCACAAACATGGTGGTCCTTTATAGGTCTTGCATTCATTGCAACGATTTTAGGACAAACAATTTTTAATTGGTTATTAAAATGGATGAGCGCTACTGTTATCTCGATGAGTATTTTAGGAGAGACAATTGGAACTTGTATTTTAGCCTATTTCATTTTAGATGAAACAATTTCTTTACAGCAAGGACTAGGAATTCTACTTATTTTCATTGGATTAGCATTATTTTTATTACAACCGAAACAATCAAATCACAATTTATAAAGTGAAACTTTAATCAGTGGGGGTTTTGTTCATCCCCCGCTGATTATTAGCCTTCACCAATAGGGCGTTTACGGGCAGTTGATCTCCCACATAACTTCTTTGCTCCAGCCAAATTTTGAGGTGGGAGTTTTACTGCCCACAAATAGCGGGATAAACAAGAAAAGCATGACATTAGTTTGCCATGCTTTTCTTGTTTATTTATTATTGCGGAGATTGTTCCACTTGCTTTTGCTTTAGCCTTTGCTCCAATACATGAATCATAAAGAGGAAATGCTCTGCCTCTCTTGTAACATGATCAGCAAGCAATGGATTTATGACATTTCGAATTTGGCATGTTTGAATTAACTCTAATCCTGCTTTTTTGAAATTCCTTAACTCAACAGTAGCATTTTCACTATCTTTATTCATTTTTCCTATAATCGGATATGTCGGTTCTTTTTGATATAACATCGATTCAACATCTCTAGCTTGATTAAGAAGAATTTCAAAATCATCTCCAAATTTCAACGCTGTATGAACAAGATTTCTCTCCGATTGATCCAGTAATGAAGCAATAAAACGTGAGTGTTCCATCATAATTCGTAACCAGAAAACATTCTCGCTAATAATCGCATCTTGAATAGGATCCATCTTGCCTTCATTAAACTTTTGAAGTGTCCGCATAAAATATTCCGCTTCTCGTGCAACGTGATCCACTAAAAGTGGAAAATTAAACCCTTTCACTTTACAATTGATGATTAAAATTAGTAAGTTTCTTTTATAATTACGAAAAGCATACACTAACTGAATGCTCTCTTCATTTAATTGCCTTACCGCTTGAACAGTTTGTGGAATAGTAAATGCTTTTTGCAGCTGCCTATCAAACTGATTATAAAACTGTTCTACTTGCTGAATTAAATTTTTATCGTTACGATTAAACCCCTCACCAAGAAACAAAGCATGCTCTTTCATAATACGTAACCAAAATCTATTTTCAGTTATAGATCGTTCAATAAATAATTGTTCTGTTAATGATTCAGATGGAGCTGCTTTCAATTCCGGTGGCAACAGCATAGCTCGCTGTGGGTCCATAATAAAATGTCCAGGAATAGGTTGGTCTGTCGACATTACAATCACTCCTTGTTCCTCGAATGCTCAATTATACTATGTATGAAAATAAATAAAATTTAAATATACTTATGCAATCGTTTTTTCAAGGTTTTTGAACTTTCCACATATGCATTCCCCTTGCACATAGAAATAGATTCTATTAAGTCATATGCTTTCCGGATTGAGATGATTCCTAATGCTTCATCCTTTAAAACATCCTTTAAATAAAAATTGCTCTTTATTTTTAATAAACTGAAAAAAGCATGGCGTCCTTTTGCCATACTTTTTTCAAAACAAATCGATATTTCTGTTCAATTTACACCCCTATTTATTATGTACAATCAAACCATTTGGTCTAAAACGACTCATCATGATTTCGTTAACAAAATTCCCATGAGCCTTCAAATTCCCAACCTTTACACCCTCTTCGATAAATCCAAATTTTTCATATAATACTTTGGCTCTAGGATTCGTTTCTAATACACCAAGTTCCACTCGTTCTAACATTAGCCAATTATCAGCTAAATCAAGCATTTTTGTAAGAAGTGCTTTTCCAATTCCTTTATTGTGATACTCACTATCTACTCCGATGAATAAATCACCCGAGTGAGATCTTCGCCCTGGACTTTGGGTTAAACCGACAAATCCAACAACTTCTCCATCATATTCTGCTACAAATTCAAATTGATTCTGTGCTAAATTTCGAATTCTATTCTCCATTGCATCTACACGCATACTAGGTAGGAAAACCATATATGGTAAAACATCATCTTGAATGCATATACGATGAATTGCTCTAGCATCTTGTGTTTCTACTGCTCTAACGTTAATCTCCATCTTTTTCCCCTCCATTCAAATATTCATATTCTAATATCCCATATTAAAATCCTGCCAACCCTTATTTCTTTGTGTTATTTTTATATAATTATTTCGATATAATATTCGCTTTTTGAACATCATCTCTTATATTCCTCTCGTTCAAAATGAAAAAATCACTTAGAATATGCTAAGTGATTTTTTATTTAATTTTTTACCCTATTATACGACTCAAGCAGTTCTTCTACTGAAATACCATTTATTTTCATACCAGTAATATCACAATTTTCTATTTTAATATTTTTCAGATTACTACTACGTATTGTAGTACTTTCCAAATCACATCTATCAAATGAAATAGGATCTTTATCCTCTCCAAGGCTTGTATCTCTAAATTGAACTCCACCTAAAGTCACAAAATTAAATTTACTGCCAGAAATATTTAAATCTGCATATGAGGAATTTCTAAAATTAATATTTCTAAAGGTTCATTGACTTACATTACTGCTAACATATGAACTATTTTTTAAATTTACTTGATAATACTCTGTATTTGCCAAATTACAGTTTTCGTATTGACCATTTTTCATATCTTTATTTTTAACTAAGTTTTCTTCGCTTAAGGCTATCTTTATTTTTTTCACATAACAATACTCATCTTCCGTTTCAAAAATTGTTTCATAGCCCATTTTTTTATAAAAATGATGATTATTAATCTGTCTACTAGACGTCTCAAGATCCCAAATTCTTACGCTTGGAAACTCTTCTTCTATAAAATCAATAACCTGTGCTCCAATTCCTATTCCTTGATGTTTAGGATCTACAAATATACGATCAATTCTAACGTAAGACTTACCAGAAATCGTAACTATAATTCCCCCGATAATTTCTTTATTCATTATCACTTTGAAAGATTCCAGTTCTTCAATCGAATATTTCATCATTTCAACTGATAAATATCCTGGTGGTTGAATATTATAATCAATTACACCATCTTGATCACACAACCATTGTTTTGCTTCTTCATCGAATGTTCTTTTCATTATTTCTGTCAACTTTTCAGCATCTAAAATTGTAGCTTTTTCAATAGATATTATCGTCATTTTGTTTTCCCCTTAAATGTTAAAAACCAATAACTTATATGTACAACAAAGTTATTAATTCACTTTTGTTTTTAATACTTTTCCCATTATTACATAAGGAACATCATCTTTACTTGGATGAAATGGTTCCAATAGATTTACCCAATCTAATTTCCCATTCATTACTCCTATTTTTAGCGATTATATTTACTAGCATTTATAAATAATTATAAAATAAAGAATATTAAAACGGAATATTTATCTTCTCATTCATTTGCTAATTACAATAAACCTGCACAATAAAAAGCTCTGGAGCATTTTTATAAAAAATTCATGCTTCAGAGCTTTTGTATATTTTAAATTATTTCTTCGTTATGCGCCTTCCGTACCATAGTCTTCAATGGTTAGCTTAACATTATATTTAATTGGCGCCTTACTAAACACTTTATCCCAATCCTTTTCAACTTTCTTCCATACTTTTGGATACTCGATTTTCAAACTAGTATTAAAGCCAGCAACATCAGTTTTATATTCCTTTTGAATTTTTTGTAATGTATGTTTCACTAATCGCTTCACTTCTTGTTGGGCAGATTGCTCCGTCCTTTTGAGAAATGTATTTTTAAAAGCTTCCTCTGATTCAGACCAGTTTTCGGATAGCCGTCCCACAGACTGCACATTGACATCGAAAGAGATTTTATCCCCTTTAACATGGGGCGTAATTTTACTTTTCATAGATTTCACTTCATACATAACTAATTTTTTCGTCTTTTTATCATAACTTTTCACTAAGCCACTTTTCCCTTTTGCAGTGATCCACATTAAGCCTTCTAATTCATTTTCATTCAAAAATCCACGAAGTTTTTTTGTACGCCCCTTAATTACAGCGGCACCTACATATTTCACTTCTCCGTTTATGGAAATCACATTCGGTAAAAGAAAACTCGCCCCAGATTTCACCTTTCCTGGTAGTTTAGCAAGTGGCATCGACGGTAAAATTCGTGAGGATCTATATTGATTATCCTCGATTTCAACCAAGCGAAATGCTGGAATTTCCCCAGGTTCTTTTGATTTTAACGCATCACTAGCTAGCCCTTTACTAACCATAATAAAGCAACTAGGTCTCATCTCATTATCCCGAACATAGATATCTAATAACTGCGTTAAATTATATGTTCGAGCAATATTTTCACTAACAACTATTACTTTCGTATGATGAAAAATAATAGGCCTTTGCCTTCTTAATGCAACTTCACGTATTGATTGATGAAGAGAATCTCCTGTTTCTGCAACATTCATATAACCTTTTTGTTGTGATACTCCACCTTTCCCTCCATCTGATGATGATTGTGCTTTAACAAATTGGTAGGTGGTTGTTATTAAATTCTTCTTTTTATATCCACCGCCCTTTTCTTCAATTTCTTTCTCAATCTTTGTTTCTTTTTCTTTATCTATTGCTATACCTACGGCGAAACCTAACTCCTCAATTTCATGACTACTCCAGCATCCTGTAAGTAATAAGAGAAAAACGATTGACATTATTCTAATTATATTTTTTCTACCTTTAACATTTTGGTTCATGCCTTTTTTTCCTCCCCTTCGAAATCATAAGGAGAAGAAACGGAAGAATACCAAATAAAATTATTGCTGCGTTACTAATCATATTTCCAAATTCAAATAACTCATTTATGTTTTTCGGAATTGCGGCAACGATATATATTACTGGGAGTAATCCATACAAGAAGGAATGAATATTTTTATTAAAAAGCTGCGCTAATCCTAAAGCAGCTGCATAATAACAAATCGTATATGTTGCAAAAATTTGCATTAGCCATATCACTAATAGCAAAGATTCGAACCGTTCAAAAATTAAACCTTGAATTTCAAAGCTTCTCATAAGATCAATTGTAGGCCATGTTCTCATCAATACCCCATCGATAGAAAACGCACCAATAACCATTACAACTGTAATGACATAAAAAAATAAAGGAATCATAGTGCCAATTATTACAACCCTTACAGCTTGAGATGGCTTCTTCATAAATGCTAATAGTAACAACATAATTTCCGCTCCCGAATATGCCATAGTTGTTGTTTTTAGACCTTTTAGTACAGGAACAATACCTAATCCTAATACAGGACGAAGATTATCGAGTTCAAATATTCCAGTGCTCATAAAAGATGTCACTAAAAAAATAAAAACTGTAATTGGAAAAATAATTTCAAATAAACGTGCTATCGCATTTATTCCGCCTAAATTTAAGTAAAGACTTATCCACATGAATGGCATAATAATAGCCCAGTCAGGCGTACCTTCTAGTAGAAAGAAACTTGTTATACCTTCCAACGTTCTTAGTTCAAATGAAGCGAGTGTAAAAAAGTAACCGATAATCAATAAACTAATTAACACTCCAAGCCATTTCCCTACAAGTTCTTGGCTATATTGATAAAATGTTTTTTCAGGAAATTGTTGACTTAACTTCACGATAATTACACCCGCAACCATCGCAATTAATCCACCTAAAATAACAGTTATCCAAACATCAGGTGTATTCACTTTCTCAGCCGCGGTTCTAGGTAAAGTGAGAATTCCGATTGCAAGTATATAATTGATAAGAATAACAGCTGCTTGTGAAGTAGGAATTTTATCCTTTGAGTTCGTAATCATTCCTCTTCACTTCCTTTCCGTACATAGTCTTTTAATTTCAACATTTTCGGACGCCGCTTCATCATCTGAATTGGCATACGAACCATAAAATCCTTCCAATCAGTAAATTGATATAAGACAGCTGGGCTAGCATAAGGGACACCAAAACTTTTAAGCCTTGCAATATGGCTACATATAAAGAGGAAAAATAGCACAACTCCATATAATCCAAATACAGAAGCAAAAAACATAGCTACAAAGCGAAGAATACGTAATGGAATTGCTGTACTATAATGAGAAAGTGCAAAAGAAGAAATAGCTGTGGCCGCCACAATGATTACCATAATTGGACTCACAATTCCTGCTTCTACAGAAGCTTGTCCAATGATTAACCCTCCTACTATTCCCATTGCTGAACCAATTGGTTTAGGTAATCGCAGCCCTGCTTCTCGTAAAATTTCGATAGCAATTTCCATAAACAAGGCCTCTATAATTGCAGGAAACGGGACGCCTTCTCGTCCTCCTATAATTGAAATTGCTAACTTAGTCGGAATCAATCCGGGATGAAACGATATAAATGAAATGTACAGAGCTGGAGCAAAAAGAGCAATAAAGGCTGTTACAAAGCGTAATAACCGAATCAGCGTACCTGGTATCCAGCGCTCATAATAATCTTCAGGTGATTGCATCATCATACTAAATGTAACCGGAACAATTAACGCAAAAGGTGTTCCATCCAATAGAATTGCAACCCTTCCCTCCATTAGTGCAGCGATTACTTTATCAGGGCGTTCCGTACTCTGTACTTGCGGAAAAGGACTTAGATAATTATCTTCAATAAGTTGTTCTACATAACCTGACTCTGGCACATTATCAATATTAATTTTCTGAATTCTCTTCTTAACTTCTTCTACTAATTCCGGATCAGCAATCTCTTTCATAAAGGCAACGACCAATTCTTTTTTTGCTCGTTCTCCCACATGAAACTTTATTAAAGATAATCCTTCGTTTTCACCATGTAACCGTAACAAAGCAGTATTATCCGACAAAACTTCTGTGAAACCTACTCGTGGACCTCTGACCGTCCCCTCTGATATCGGCTCTTCAACATTGCGTGTTTTCCCTTTTTTTGTATTAAGTATTAATACATCTGATAGTCCATCAATAAATAACGCCGTTGAACCCATTAACACCTTTGACATCATTTTTTGCACAGATTGCACTTCTTCCACTCCACTAATAGGAAGAACTCGGTTTTTAATAAACTCTTTTGAAACACTATCTTTCATATTAGACGATTCATCTTTATACTCATCAGGAAACTTACACATTAATGATTTCATAATGTGCATATCAATAAGATCCTTATCTGACAATCCTTCTACAAAAACAAGAACTGCGCGGATGCTAGTCCCGCCGATATTAAACTCTCGACAATAAACGTCCGAATTATCAAGAGCCTCTTTTTTTATAACCTCTAAATCTAAATTGAAATTACCTGTAAAATAGGATTCAGGAACTTTAGTGGGCTCATCTTCATATGTATTACTTTGATCTTTTCTTTGATTAACCATTGAATCTTGAGCTTTCACCTTCATCACTCTTTCTCCAAAAAAGCTTCTTATACCATTCTTCTTTACATATCAATATTTGTTTTCACTTGAATGTAGTTCGTTATATTATTCTTTTTCTAATGTGCGAATCCAACTAAAAAATCTTGAAATTATATATGGAATGAATAGTACGATAAAGGCTTGTATAAAAACTTTCCACTCAGGTACATACAAAACAATCATGTCCCACATTTTAATCATCCTATAACGATAAATAATTTTAGAAATTCCTCACTCAATTGGAATTTCTTACGAATTATTATGTCTGATAAGAAAAATTTTAATGCACTTAAAACTTCATTTTACATTTCATCTATATTTTTCATTGTATATTCAAAATGATCATTCTATATCAGACCAACAAAAAAGAAGGTGGCCTAAAAATCAGTTTTACTGACTTTATCGGCAACCTTCTTTTATAAAGTATCTTCTTTTTGTAATTGCTTTTCTTCTTTCCAAAGCTTTCCTGGCCAAAAAGCGAAGCGTCCTAAAACGACTGTAATCGCAGGTACAAGCAGTGGTCTTACAATAAATGTATCTAGCAATACACCGATTGCTGTCACAATACCGAATTGAACTAAAACTTGAATTGGCAATGTACCTAATACTGCAAATGTTCCTGCTAAAATTAAACCTGCGGATGTAATTACACTACCTGTTTGTATAACACCATTTTTAACTGATTCTAAATGATTTTGTTTCTTTTTATTCTTCCATATTTCAGAAACCATAAAGATATTATAATCCTCTCCTAAAGCAACTAAAAATACGAATGCATATAACGGTATCGCACCTTGTATCGCGGGAGCTCCCATACCGAAATGCAGTAAAATCCAGCCTGCTCCTAATGCAGAGAAGAAAGATAAAACGACAGTTACAATTAAGTAAATCATCGCAACGATTGAACGTAAATACACGAGTAAAAGTAAAGCGATGATACTAATCATAACCGGAATAATAACCGCTTCATCCCGTTCAGTAATTTGCTTTGTATCATATAAGGAAGCTGTTTCTCCGCCAATCCATAAATGATTCTCAGATTGACTAATTCCTTCATCTTTTAATACCTTTTCTACACTATTTTTCAATTTAGGGATTTGATCTAATGCTTCAATTGAGTATGGGTTTTCCACTAAAGAAACTTCATACATTTGCAATTGATTATTTTCTTTTCCCTTCATTGGCTCTTTCACTTTATTAACAAAAGATAATTTCTCTATTTCTTGTTTAATAGGTAAATCTTTCCCCTTTGAATCAACTACAATCTTTACTGGCGCTAATTCTCCAGCTGAAAAATGATCCGTAATTAATGTAAATCCTTCGCGTGATGGCATATCTTTCGGGAATGATTCTAATAAGTCGTACGTGTATTGAATACGCGGTACAAATGAAGCCAAGCCTCCTAATAAAAATACGGTTAGCATAATAATTGTCCACGGTTTACGTACAACAATATCCCCAAGTTTTTTACTAAAGAACCCTTTAGTATTTTTTACTTTTACTACTTTCTTTTTCTTTCTTGCAAACTCTTCATTCATTTCAGCTGTTTTCGGTATGAACGGGAAAAATGCAACTCTACCGAAAATTAATAATAATGCTGGAAGAATCGTTAAAGCAGCAATTCCCATAATGAAAACAGCCACACTAAATGGAACTGCGAATCGATGAAAAGCTCCATAATGAGCAAGTAATAACGTTCCTAACCCTAATACTACAGTAAGTGCACTCATTATAATTGCTCCACCTGATGCTTTTATCGCAAGTTGCAATGCTTTATACTTACTTTCTTCTTCTAGCAAGTACTCTTTATATCTTGAAATAAGAAATAAACAATAGTCCGTTCCTGCTCCAAACAGTAAGACAGTCATAATCGATATAGCCTGTGCATCTACTTTAATCCATCCATTGTCTGCTAAAAAGCCCAGTGTCGGACTGATAATTCCGTATGCAAAACCAACAACGAGTAAAGGTAAAATTGCTAAAATTGGTGAACGGTACAGTAAAATTAATAAAACCAATACTAGTAGTACAGTAGCAACTAATAATTTCACATCAGCTTGACTAAATAAACTTACCGCATCCGTTTGAATACCTACAGGTCCAGATAATCGAACATGTAAACCAGAGTCGGTAATTTTTTGTTTGAACGGATCTTCATCCACTTTACTATTCACTATTTTTCGTAACTCTTCTAAATTACCTTTTAATATATCCGTTCCAGCAGATTTATTAAAAAATATTGGTGTGACAAATGATGTACCATCTTTTGATGCACTTTTTGATAATACTTGCTCTGGAATTGTATCAAATGGTGGTAACAATGATTGTTCTTTTAAAGGGTCCGTTTTTAACTCTTTATAAACGTCCTGTATTAATTTGTAGTCTTTTGACTCTAATCCACCATCCCGATGCCATACAACTAACAACGGGTTTCCTGCATTATTAGGAAATTCTTTTTTCATAAGTGCTTCAGCTTGCTGTGACATAGCTGTTTCAGGTAAATTTTTCGGATTCGGTTCTTTCGTACTGTTTACTTGTGGTAACGTAAATGAAAGTACTAATGTAATAAGAATCCATACCGATAAAGTTATCCATTGCGTATTCTTCCCTGCTACAAGCCTCCCTAACATATGTAACGGGTGCTTTTTCATAAAACCCCACCTTCCTTTTTCCCTCCAATATTAATTATATATACTGGTCGGTTAATTAATCAAGAATGATTAAAAAATTATGTTATAATTATCTCAATAATAAATGTCAGGAGCGAATGTATTTGGATCAAAAACAACGTCCTCTCGGAAGGCCTCGTCAAAATAAAAATACAAAGTCTACAAAAGAAATCATTTTAGAAGTTGCAACTAGGTTATTTCTCACTCAAAATTATCAAGTTGTTTCAATGGATGAGGTCGCGAAAGAATGTGGAGTTACAAAAGCAACTGTCTACTATTACTATTCAACAAAAGCTGATCTATTTACCGCTACTATGATTCAAATGATGGTGCGCATAAGAGAAAATATGGATCAAATACTCTCTACGAATAAAACTTTGGAAGAAAGATTATTGAACTTTGCTACAGTATACTTACACGCAACGATGGATATTGATATGAATAATTTTATGAAAGATGCAAAACTTTCTTTATCTGAAGAGCAATTAAAGGAATTAAAAAATGCCGAGGATAACATGTATGAAGTGTTGGAAAAAGCGCTAGATAACGCAATTCTCCTTGGAGAAATTCCTAAAGGAAATCCTAAATTTGCTGCCCATGCTTTCGTCGCTTTATTATCAATCGGGAATTTTAAAGATGAGAATCACAATCCTACTCTTGCAAATATAGATGAATTAGCAAAAGAAATCGTTTCGTTTTATTGGAATGGATTAAGTCATCAAAATTAAATTGATTATATTTAATAAAGAGCACATTTGAAATTCCTTCAAACATGCTCTTTATTAATTTAAGGGTTTTATTTATATACTAGCAATTAAATTATACTTTAGCACTGATTAACAAAAAATCCTTATCTATAGCTCTTGAATTTGTGCATTTATATTCCCCTTACTTAATCCACCATGGTAACAAACTACAGAATCAATTTCTAGATTTAAATACTTCTTTAAAGAATTTTGCGCTTCTTTTATATCCAAAGTAGTTGGGGCATGAATTCCCCCTAAAATTCCGTTTACGCTATACATTGAATCCCCAGCGATAAGAGTTTTACTTTGTCTCAAATATAAACTAATATGACCAGGAGTGTGCCCTGGGGTATGAATAATAAGAATACCACCGAAATATGGAAGTTCTTGGCCGTCAACCAAAGTATCATCCACTTTTCCTTTCGGAGGATTCTGTACTTGTGCATCCTTCAACAAAGGTAACTCCCCCTCGATATACGGCTTATCTAGATCGTGAGCATAGACTTTTATATTACTTCCACAGTTTTGTATTAGTTCAGGAAGACTACCTATATGATCTATATCTTGATGCGTCAAAATCACGGCTTTTAGTTTATCAAACGATACTCCAACCTTCCCCATCTCTATTCGTATATCTTCAATTTGTCCAGGAAATCCAGTATCTATTAAAACTGCCATTTCATCATCCCATAAAAGAATTGGGTGAATAATATACTCTTGAAATTCAAGATGTAACATCTCTACCCCTTTAGCAATCTCCATAACATTATTCTCCTTTATAACGAAATTTTTGAAATCTAAAAATTGGCCTGATAAACAAGTAATTCTAAATTACAAAGCCCCGCTATCGTTTAATATGTTTCGTCATACCAATCGAAAATTCCTCAAATCCAATTGATTCATAGTAATATTTTAAATCTTCAACACACATAAGTTGTGGAATAACTCGTTTTTGTTCACAGTGCCGGATTAATCGTTCCACTATTTCCTTCCCAATGCCTTTGGACTGATATTCCGGTAATACACACACTCCGCAAATAATGCCAGTAATTACACCATCTGATATAACGCGTCCCATCCCTACTAACTTTTGGTCATCAAAAACATATATTGCATACCAACTTTGCTTACACATTTGCTCTAACTCGTTAACCGATAATTCAAGAGAATTCCATCCTAAAGATTCATACATAGTTAATAATTCATTGAAATCTTTAGGGGGTTCAATCGTGTAATTTAAAATAGTTTTCATGTAAATACTCCTTATCATCCTTTTTGTTTTTATTCCATAAAATTTTTGACCGTTGTTAAACTGACTAGAACAATACTTCAATAAAAAAAAATGAAACTCCTTCTCTTTAAAAACATAAGGAACTTAATAAGATTGGTACCATATATATTTCTCTATTTAATATTTGTTTAATATATCAACTAATGGTGAGTATAAAATATATACATTTCAACCATCACCAAATACTGAATCTAAATTACAATTATAAGAAAAAAAAGGTATCTCATCTTTGTGAGATACCTTCTTTTATATCAATCCATCATTATATTATCAACCAAAAATCATACAGCTACATACGATAAGAACAAACAAAACTAATAAACTATTTGAGAAATAACCCATAGAATACTACCCCTTTATTTCATTATGTAAAAGATTTTACCATAAAATTATTAATAGTATAATGACTGAAAAAGACATTGGCTTCATTAGTTTTTTATGTATAAAGTAATATTTTATAATCTTTCTACTCACCGCTCATAAAAAACTTTAACTTTTCCTCTACTGCATCTCTCACGATTTAAATAACATTGATATTAGTAAATAAACAATTACTAATATCAATGTTATTATTTGATTTTAAGTAAAAATAGTAATAAAATAATTACTAAATTGATAAAGGACACGAAAAATAATGACTAATAAAGAATTAATAAACGAATACATGAATTTATTATTAAATATGTCAGGTACTTTCAAATTATTATCAGAGAAATCCACTGAATTTACACATTTAGAGCAACACATAGTTGAGTATATTGCCCAGCAAAAAGTCGCTGTAAATTTAAAAATGATTGCTAGTTATTTAAACATACCTAAACAACAATTAAGTGTAACCGTTCGTAATTTAGAGCAAAACGGATACATTGTAAAAAAACAAGATACAGTAGATAAACGAGCTGTTTTAATTTCCTTAACAGATAAAGCTGAAAAAGTACATTATGAAAGATGGAAACAAATTTATAATAATTTCACTAGTAATCTTGAAAAACTCAGTGAAGAAGATCAACGTGATTTAACTTATGGACTGTATAAATCAAATAAAATGCTATCAAAAATGCTAAATAACGACTAATCATATATATATGATATTTTTTTATTATTAAATGGAGGACGTTTCATGGTTAAAGAAATAGATTTACAATCAGTTCAAAGTACTATGCTTATTCCACTATGGGGACGAGCATATGGTAGTGAGAAAAACAAGGATATTTTAGATGATACGGAAGCTATTCGGATTATTAAAGAATGCGACTTTGATTTCTCTAAAATAGCAGATACATTTGGCGAATATGGATGTATCACTTACATTACCCGTGCAAGAAAAATAGACGATACTATTAAACAATTTATTAGAAAACATCCGAATGCTACTATAGTAAATATCGGTTCTGGACTAGACACTACTTTTTCAAGAATTGATAACGGTACTATACAGTGGTATAACCTTGATTTGCCTGATGCGATCGCTTTCCGCAAAACATTAATTGAAGATACACCACGAAATATAAGCATTGCCAAATCATTTTTTGACACTTCTTGGTTCAACGATATAAAATATGATCCAAAAGACGGTATTCTTTTTATATCAGCAGGTGTGTTTTATTACTTTAAAGAAGAAGAACTGAAGGAGATATTTGTCGCTATGGCAAAACGTTTTCCTGGAGGAGAGTTATATTTTGATGCCGAATCAAAGTTCGCACTGACACTTTCGAATGCTACTGTAAAAAAATCTGGTAATAACGGCGCTATGATGTATTTTTACGTAAATAATCCAAAGACAATAGAAAAGTGGTCTTCTAACATAAAAATATTAAGCTGCTCCCCTTTCTTTAAACATATACCTACAAATAAAGATTGGGATGGAAGTACACGAATTATGATGCGAATTGTAAATTTAATAAAGATGTTGAAGTTCGTTCATATACGGTTTGAAAAATGATAAATCTATAGCTTATATATTAATCTATAGGATAGTTAGTCCATTATGAGGGCTAATTATCCTTTTTTATTTACATAATGAATGAAATAAGTAAACAATAAATATTTAGTTTAATCAGTATAATAAAGATATATAACTTGAAACGTTCGATTGGTTTTTGGGGGAGGGCATAGCCTCGGTGCGAAGGCAACACTCCGCTTTCGAGGACATGCTTCAGTTATAGTTTGTCACTATTTGAATTATAAATCAGTTATTTTATCTTTATCTGGATTCTTGCCCAAACTAATGACCTCTTCTCCTTTTCAATAGTTTCGAGTTAGGTCCGGGATTTCTAAAGGTCGCGTACGTTCCAAACAATCTCACCGCGCTCGTCCCACGTACTGTGATGCCTCTTAAATCCTATCTTTTCTAACACCCGGAAGGACGCAACATTCCAAGCGCCTACAGTCGACCAAAGTCTGTGGCGCCCCGTAGCAATCGCAGCGTCCAGCACAACAGATGCTGCCTCAGTCGCATAGCCTTTGCCATGAGCACTGCGGAACAACTCGTATGCGATCTCCGGCTCTTCCAGTGTGGAACGACCGATAATCAAGCCACAGTATCCGATGAAATCACCTTCGTCTCGTCGGCGAATAGTGAGAAGGGAAATGCCATTTTCGCCTGCTCTCTTACGCATCTCGATAAGCTTGCTACGAACGGCGTCAAGGGGTGGCATATCCACACCACGTTCGCCAATTAATTTTCTCATCCAGACTGAATCGGATTCCTCCCACATACTCAGATCAAGTCGTTCAGTTTTCAGCTGGAACTCCATAGCTTTAAATAAAGCTGTCATAGTGGAAACCTCCTAGTTATGTCACTGCACTCATAATATAATGTACACCATCTTCCAACATGTACTGAATCATTTATTTTCTCTCCTTATCGCTCATTTACTACCACCTAAATGTATATGTTCTAATTATTAACACCTTTTTCCTTTAAATTCTTTAGGCCCTATCCTCATTTATAGTAATAGCTTTCTTATTCGAAAAAAGATTTTTAAAAATTCCTACCCCTACAATTAATAGACCTATACCAATTAATTTATTTATTTGTATAGGTACTCTCTCCATTCCAAACAATCCAAATGTATCAACACATAATGCAACAACTAATTGAGTAATAAGGCTAATGAGCACCGTATAAGCTGGACCTAAACTCTTTATTGCACCCATTATACAAATAATTAATCCGATACCAAACAATCCACTTATATAAAATAAATAATTTGCAGTATAAAAGTTAACGCTTATACTTTTCTCTGTAATGATATGAAATAAAACAGAACTTATGAGACCTATTCCAAGAACACATGCAGTTGTTAACCACTGTCCTACAATTTCATTCACTTTCGTATTAAAAACAGATTGTAAGCTAATTAATATTCCAGCTAATATAGCTAAACTAAATCCAATCATAACCCTTCTCTCCCTTTCACTACTCATATATATTATCTTTAGCAACTTCATTCATTCTAGAAAAATCTTTAATTACAATAACTCCATTATTCTTTTCAATTAATTTTTCACTATAAAATTTTTGTAAAACTCGAATTACATGCCTATAACTTACACCTATAAAATCTGCAATACTTGATACAGAAGTTGAATCTAAATCCTCTTTATACATATTCCCATTACTATCCGTTGAAATCGAAAGTAAATAACTAGCTACACGTACTTCTACTGGATAAAGTAAATTTAGAGCTGTAAAACGAGTCGATATTTTTAACGTGTTCGCAATGTTTTCAAGCAAGAACTTCATAAATATAGGATCATGTAATAACTTATTTCTAATAACTGTATTAGAAATGGAGATTGCTACAACATCTGAACAAGCTTCAACAACATTATGTGCTTTGCTATTTTGTATTAATTCAATATCACCAACAATTGCTAATGGATTGATAAAGCGAAGGATTAGTTTCTTTCCTTCTGGTGTAATCGTGTAAACTTTTACTTTTCCTTTAATAACAAAATATAAACGATGAATTTCATCATCTTTATCGCAAATAAGCTTGCCTTTTTCAAAATGATTTACTTGAAAATTGTCAGTACTTATTCCTGAAAAAATTTCAAGTATATTATAAGCTTTCAAATATTGAATAATTAAGTCTGATTTATTATCCACTTACAGTCCCTTCTTTCCTTACATATTAAACACAAAAATACCTAAAATCATTACTATTGTCCCCACAATATGGTATCTCTCCATTTGTATCTTTTTTATATGAAATAATCCTTTCATTTCAATAACAGTAGCTGTTAATAATTGAGCAACCATAAGTGTTCCAGCTGTTAATGTAACTCCCATTGAATATATCGCCATTGTTTCCGCACAAATAATCAACCCACCAAGTACGCCAGCTGCTAAATATACTTTTTTTACACCCTTTAAATCCGTTACTTTCTCTTCTTTCTTTAACAAAAATATAGTTGTTGCAATAAGAAACCCAATTAAATGCGTCATAATACTCGTCGACCATATACCGATATCTGAACTAAGTTTCGCATTAAACGTACCTTGAAGTGTAATGAATACTCCTCCAAAAACTGAAAGTAAAATACCTTTCAAAAAAATCATCTCCTAATCTTCTATCTATGATTTAATTAAAAGCTACAATACTACAACGACAAAAGGACAAATGTCACATCGATATGAAAATAATTAGTAATGTACACGAAAAAACACATCTCAAAATATGTGAGATGTGTTTAAAATATTTAATCCATATATAATATTTTAGTAATTAAAACTACGCTACATTAACAGCCTTATTCTTCAAAACAAACTTTCCAAATAAGAAACGTACAAGAGGTCCCATTATTATTAATTGAAGTGGGTACGCCATAATGAAATTTTTAATGAAAATCGAGAAATACATTGAAGCGAATGAGTCACCATGTAACCCATTATGTAAATACATCATAGCCATTCCGTAAAATGACATAAAGAATACCATTCCGATTACCATTGTTGTTGCCATCGCAATAATCATGTTTACTTTTTTTGATTTATCAAATGGTAATGCAAATACAATCTTTTTCGCACACGGTCCAACGATACATATTTCAATTAATAGCGCAATAATAAATCCAATTATTAGTTCTAATGCGATTTCCTTAATATGAATTGGTCCTCCTGCTCCATTCATTAATAAATTGTAAAACGTCATAACGATAACCATCCCGAGGCACATCATCATACCAAATTGGAGGTTTTCCTTTCTTGTTGTTGGCAATTTTCATCACCCCTTCTCTTTGAGTCTTTGTCATTATATCGATATTGGAAACTCCTTCGTAAGTGAACATTTTGTGAACATTTTTAAAGCGTTTACGTGCATTTCTTCCACTCTTCACTCCAATCCTCCCACTTTATAACTTTTTACTTACAAAGGTTTTATATATTTTGATGTTGAATTATTAAATTTAATATTGAATTATATGATAATTACTACTAGGAGGATAACCGTGAATAAAGCAGAATTTTACGCATATCACATCGTTACAAGGAAAACAATGAGTATCGGACAAATCATTCACTTTGACAAAAATCAAACTAATACCCTCTATCACTTCTTTTTTGAAAGAGAACAATTAAATTCTAATGATGAAGACTCCATTCAAATTTTAAAAAGGCATTATATCAATGAGGAATTACATATAAATAATGAAAATGCTAAAGTAGTTCTGAATTATATAGATCAAACAATTAGAGCGGTTAGAGAAACTATTGTAGAAATGGTTAGACTGCAAGAATTTCCTGAATATCCCTCAAGGTTGTCTTGCTTATATGCTTCCAAAAGCTATGAGGATGCTTTGAAATGGAAAGCGCTATTTGATTCTTATAATCGAGAAGTTTTGCAGATTGTTAAACTACGAGTAATCGGAAGTTCTTTTGAAGGTGATGGAAACCTTTTGCCGAAAGAAGATGGTATTCCTTTCGCTCAAAAAATGGAACAAGCTAGAGAGTATTGGAAAGGAAACGTTAGAAATGAACTTCCTGAGTTACTGATTAATGGGAGAATTGAAGTGGTGGAAATTATTGATGATTTTTCATCAATTAAAATTTAATTCCTGGTTAAATTTTAAAGAATGGAGATTAAAATGATGAAAAAAGTGTACTTCAATCATGATGGTGGTGTAGATGATTTAATATCACTATTTTTACTACTCCAGATGGAAAATATAGAACTTACAGGTGTTTCAGTTATTCCTGCAGATTGTTATTTAGAACCAGCAATGTCTGCCAGTCGTAAAATTATAGATCGCTTCGGCAAAAATAATATTGAGGTAGCAGCGTCCAACTCTCGTGGAAAAAACCCATTTCCAAAAGAATGGCGGATGCATGCATTTTATGTAGATGCTTTACCAATTTTAAATGAGTTTGGGAAAGTTGTTACACCTGCATCAAAAAAACCTGCACATCATCATATAATAGAGACTCTTCTACAAACTGATGGAAAAACAACTTTATTATTTACAGGGCCCCTGACTGACCTTGCTCGTGCACTATATGAATCTCCAATAATCGAAGATAAAATTGAACGTCTCGTTTGGATGGGCGGTACATTTCGTACTGCAGGCAATGTACATGAGCCAGAACATGACGGAACAGCCGAGTGGAATTCATTTTGGGATCCCGAAGCAGTAGCTTGTGTTTGGAATGCTAATATAATCATTGATTTAGTAACTCTAGAAAGTACAAACCAGGTTCCGCTAACTATAGACATACGTGAACAGTGGGCAAAAGAGCGTAAGTATATTGGTGTTGATTTCCTTGGTCAATGCTATGCAATGGTTCCCCCTCTCGTTCACTTCTCAACGAACTCTACTTACTATTTGTGGGATGTATTAACTGCTGCGTTTGTTGGGAAAGCTGATCTTGCAAAAACAAAAACGATTGCTAGTATCGTTCATACATACGGACCCAGCCAAGGACGTACAGTGGAAACTGCTAACGGAAGACCAGTAAATGTCATTTATGATGTAAAACGTGATGCATTCTTTGAATATATTACCGAATTAGCTAAAAAAGCTGCTACTTGAAACCTCAATTTTACGAAAAATAACTTTTAAGATTACAATACATATATTCTGAGAAATCACTCCTAAAAGTTAGAAACCCAAACGAAAAGTATATTAAGAATGATATACTTTAATTAATATAACATGGGGTGATATGATGGATTACGAGTTACTAAAAGAAAGAATAGAAATAATAACTTCTAGAATTAAAGAAATAGGCGGTGAAGTTCAAGAAGTTTGTATAGATGAACCATCTTCTCTTGAAAAGATAATCCAAGTGGAAAAAAAACTTGGTGTTAAATTACCAAATAGTTTCAAAAAAGTACTTTTAGAGTTTTCAGGAAATTTTAGCTTACGCTGGTTTTTACCTGACGATATGGAGCTACCAAATGAATTTCGTGAAATTTTTTGCGGAACACCCCACTGGAGTTTAGAAAGTCTTTCTGAGTTTGAAAAAGAACGAAAAGACTGGATTGACACGGTTTTTCCAAATCCTGAAGATGAATATGATATAGTGTGGCATAATAAATTAGCATTTTGTGAAGTGGGCAATGGGGATTATTTAGCATTTGATATGCAAGATAATATAGATGCTCCGATAATTTACCTAAGTCACGAGGATGGAGAAGGACATGGATATAAGATTGCGAATAATTTCATTGAATTCATTGATAATTGGTCAAGAATAGCTTTTGTAGGATGCGAGGATTGGCAGTGGCTACCGTTCACAACCAGTCTTGAAAGTGGTGTAAACCCAGATGATGAGCCAGCAAAAAGATTTAGAAATTGGTTGGGACTGGATATTTAATTATTAAAAAGAGTATTGAATTAACTTTCAATACTCTTTTTGTACAGTTTAATTATATTCAAATCAGAATAAGCTTCAATCTGATTTGAGTTAGGTTTTACAGATTAACCATTTCATAACCATTTACAAAGTACGTTATTGTTTCTAGCTCATCTTCATTTAATTCTCTATCTAGTTCTTGTTTATATGCTGCCTTTATCTTCTCTTCATCGCCTTTATGAGTTTCCGTATAAGTTCCTACTGTTTTTAGCAAATGAATTTCTTGTGAAAACTCATCCCGATTTATAGCTGTCCCATGGGAAAGAATATAGGTCTCGGCATCAAATTTCTCTAACTCTTGTATCAGTTTAAACGTTCGTTTCGTTGTATAGTTCCGCTTTGCAGAAAAGATATCTGCATATATACAGTCTCCTAAAAACAAAATCTTTTCTTCTTTAATATAAATAACAACAGAGTCATGTGAATGGTCTCCGCCCACATGCTCTAACACACATGTCACATCACCAAGGTCTAATTCAAGTTGTTTCTGAAAGGTTAAGGACGGCGGAAGAATTTGAATATTTCTTGGTTTTTCACTGAACTCTTTTTTTATACAGTCCGCACAAAATTCAATTTCTGTACCTTCTTTCACTCGTGCGTCCAATGCCTCATCCGACCACTCATAAGAAACAAGTGTGTTCATCTCTTTTTTTGTTTCAAAATGTGCGATAGACAATGCATTTTGTAATACAGGCAATCCAAAAATATGATCCCAGTGCCAATGCGTTAATGCTACAAAATCAGGATTTGAGATATTTTGCTCTTTTAGCATTTCTAAAAACAATTGTGTATGTGCTTCTGAATTACCTGCATCTATCATCAAAGTCTTTTCTTTTCCAACTACCATTCCTAAGATAGGTCTATCAGTCTCGGAAACAGGTGTCATATACCAAAATGAGTTTCCTATTTTTTTAATTTGCTGCATAACTATTGCCTCCATTTTATGAGTGTGTAACAATTTCCAGCCGAGAAAATTCTTTATTTTGTATTTTGATTACTATTAAATAACAATGTCAGAAATAAAATCATTCTACATTTTTTATTATCTAGTGAAATACAAATACTAATTTTGACAAGGGCATCCTTTCTCAACATTTGTTGCTTTTAATCTATTTTACGCTACGAATTTACATGTAAATTATATTACAATTTGTATAAATGAGATACATTTTACAATATCGAAGGGGTGTTGAACCTGGAATGCAAAGGAAACAATCATTCCCTATTTCGGTAATGTGTTAACAGGTAAAGAGTTGATCAATCAATGAATTTAATGAGGATGGCTACCATGTTATCAGCTGAATAAAAAGCAGCAACTATACAGTTGCTGCTTCCAACATTTCTTTTTGTATTTCAACACGTTTGATTTGGTGAGGGTCTTTAGAAAGAATTTTAAATACATATCCTTCGCTATTTACTGTTTGCCCTTCTTGGATATCATAATTCTGCATCAGAATCCAACCACCAATCGTGTCAACATCACTATCATTCATATGTAATCCTAGTAAATCATTTAATTCGCTAATTAATACTTTACCTTCTACGACAACATGACCTTCATTCATTTGCTGGATGGGCGGACGCTCATCTTCATCATATTCATCACGGATTTCTCCTACAATCTCTTCCAGTATATCCTCAATGGTTACAATACCAGCCGTACCGCCGTATTCATCATATAACACAGCCAACGGAATACGTTTCTTTTGCATTTGTAGTAAAAGATTATGTATTGGTATGGTCTCAATTACTTCAATTACTGGACGCGTATACGATTGAATAGAATTGAATTCTTTTGT
The DNA here is from genome assembly GCF_038005725.1 of Bacillus sp. FSL R12-0074. Taxonomy (NCBI): domain Bacteria; kingdom Bacillati; phylum Bacillota; class Bacilli; order Caryophanales; family Bacillaceae; genus Bacillus; species Bacillus sp. FSL R12-0074. The sequence goes on along the minus strand of NZ_JBBOTR010000001.1, from coordinate 2,323,187 downwards.
TTCCTTATTCATATAACGAATAAAGAAGTCTTTCACATTCACCATGCCAATGATTTCATCTTTATCTTCCCCAAATACTGGGTAACGTGTATACTTTTCATCACGGATTATTTTCATATGGTCTGCTAAAGAATTATCTACATGTAACCCTATAATTTCTGTACGGGGGACCATGATTTCTTTCGCAATACGATTATCAAATTCAAAAATATTATTTACATATTTGTATTCAGCTTGATTAATTTCTCCACGTTCATAACTTTCAGAAAGAATCAATCGTAATTCTTCTTCTGTATGTGCTACATCATGCTCTGATGCAGGTTTTAAGCCGAACATTCCTGTTATCATCCTTGCAGAGCCATTTAACAAGCGAATAAACGGATACATGATTTTGTAGAACCAGATAAGCGGAGCCGAAAGTAATAAAGTAACCTTCTCAGCCTTTTGAATCGCGAATGTTTTTGGTGCTAATTCACCAACTACAACATGTAAGTACGTCATAATAGTAAAAGCAATTCCTAAAGATAATACACCTGCAATGGAAGGATTGATGTTCCACTTATCAAATAAAGGATGTAAAAGTCTCTCAATCGTTGGTTCACCTAGTGCCCCGAGTCCCATTGCTGTAACTGTAATCCCTAATTGACAAGCTGACAAATACTCATCCAAGTTTGATGTCACTTTCTTAGCTGCCAGCGCACCCTTCTTTCCTTCTAATACAATTTGATCAATCTTTGATCCTCTTACTTTTACAATAGCAAACTCAATTGCTACGAAAAATGCAGTACATGCGATTAAAACCACTACCATGATTAAATTAAATATGTCCAACTAATTCCCTTAGCTTCCTTGAAACTAAAGGATTCACCTCCTGATATATTTTCTCTTTCCAGACCTACTTCATACACATTGACATGAGATTGTATAAAATCTACATTCTCAAAATGATGAGGGGTACTCTGAGAAAATCGAGGTCATTTAGCCACCTATCCGAGTCAACATCTGAGTCCAATACATTTCCACCGCCTTGATTAAATTATCTATATGTTAGCATGAGAAATAAATCCCAGTCAACGTTTACATTTTGTATACCCTGAAATTCAAACAAAAAGCTTCTCTTTCCTGTGACATAAAACCGCTTAATGTGTGCATCAAACACTATAACATTTCCTTCGCTGCCACTAACTATATTATTTTTTTGTTCATTATTTACATTCCTTCTCACATTAAAAATAAAGCGAAGAAACATTTATCAATCTTTTTTTAAAATATTTTGACACACATATTAATAATAACTAATACGATTGTTCAACTCAAATGATTTAGATGTGAAAGCGAAGTTCATACATGGCTTTACCGATAAAATAATGTTACAAATGCTTCAATGTATCATAGGTGGGGAAAAACAGTTTCTTATTTAAATGTCATCCTCTTCTTGTTTTTCAAAATCACTCCATGTCCAATTGGTCCAATCATTATTTACTTTCCCTACAGTTATCAAATTCACATTATTTAATTCAATCGCTTTAGCTAAACTTTGAAAGAATATGCTCTCACTCGGTTTTTGATCATCACTTATATCAGGATGTTCCCATTCTTCTGTTTGATAAAATAGCTTTGGTTTAAATTCTGCATTGGTTTCATCTAATATGTCCGAGGGATTTACCCAGAATTTCTCCTTATATTTAGAAGTTAAAAAACGAATAAGTTTGGTAGGATGAAATGAATCTGTTTCAATTCCTAAACGCTTATACTCTTCTACAGTTGGTGTTAAAGTGATACGTTCTCCTTTCAAAAGTAACTCCATATGAAAAGGATCTACAAGGAAATGATCTTCATCATCGTACCAATATTCTTCATTTACAAGCGTTAAGATTTCATCGAAACATGAAAAGAATCCTTGCTGTCTCATGCTATTACTATACACATAGAAGTTATTCGATATCTCAAGGTTTGCATCAACGCCCACAACCTCAAATATAATGAGCCAGTTGTCTTCCTCTCGAAAAACAGATATTCTGGATTGTGCTAAGTCAAAATTATAGTTATCAAGTACTGGAAAATCAAACTCCTCCGCGTACCTATCTAGTGTTTCAAGTGTTTTTTCTGCTTTCATAACATTACTCTCCATAAAGTTAGTATAGTAAATTTTTATTACATTCGTTTTTCTTTATTTAACTCATAAACATTATCTAAATACCAGGACATTTTTTTATGTCCCTCTAAACTGGCAACCATCCAGTTTTGTTTATTTGTATATTATATAAAACTCTAATGGCTCAGTAAACAACATTTGATTATGACCTTACCCTTCATTTTCTTTATACACAGTCCCCACCATAGCACTCCACTGCAGCTCCTCTTATTCTTCCTTACAATTAAAACAAAGACACATAGTCTATTGTTAATGTGAAATACAGTTTGATCATTTTTTCTAATAACTTACTATATAACAATCCTCCTGCAACTCATTCCCCTCCCAATCATTGTATATCTGTAACAATTCAAACCCATTCGCTACAAGTAATCTTTCTAATTCTTGCGGATACGTATACCGAAGATCTATTGTTGTTTTCAGTTCCTCTACTAGCGTATCCTCCTCATAAAACCTTCTTGTTGTTATGTAGTGCTGTATTTGTTGAATTGAATCATAATTCATCTCAGTATATAAATCACATCTTCTTCCCTTTTCATCTGTAATAGTTGTCCAATATTCTTCTGTAGGTGGTTGTATTAATTCTTCCTTTGACGGAAAACGTGTATCAAATATGAATATACCATTATCAGTTATTACATTATGAATCGATGCTAATAATTGATTTTGATGTGTATTAGTAAGAAAATGTTGGAATCCATGTCCTACCATAAATGCTAACGGAATTGTTTCTTCGACGCTCAATTGCAAGCAGTCTTGCTGTAACCACTTTATATTCTTTAAACTCGCAGATTTACTCTTCGCTTCAGCAAGCATTCCTTCATGTATATCTATACCAATCATTTGATACCCTTTTTCGATAAAAGGAATAGTGACTCTCCCTGTTCCACATGCAATATCTAAAATCCATTCATTTTGTATATTTATTTTTTGCGCCCATGATAGTAAAAACGGAAAATCTGAAAAACTTTTATTTTCTATATCATATCGTTTTGGATTTTCATATTCAGATAAATTCCATTTTGTTTGCACTTACATTCCCCATTTCATTTTAATATATAAATTATAATGAATTTACAGTTTTTTCTCTATAATTAGTCATAATAATTTGGACTAATCTCCCTCCCCCATTAGTAAGCTGAAAACAAGGGGATAGAATTGGAGTGTGATGATATGGAACGTTTATGGATTCCTATAATCGTTACGTTTTTTTCGTTCGGTGGATTACTATTAGGAGGTGCTGTTGGAGTAGCAACACGCCAACTAATTGAAGAAAAGATGCATCGCTTATACGCATTATGTGGTGGGGGTTTACTTGGGCTTTTATCACTTGAAATTATTCCTGAAACATTTTCAAGCTATGACATAATAGGTCCTATACTTGGGATAGCTATCGGTATTTTAGTTATGAGCTTATTAGATAACTATTGTCATCATCCGATTATACATAAGAAAGATCAACAAGCATGGCAAACCTTCCTTTTTCTTTCTTTTGCTATATTCATTCATAATATGCCGAGTGGGTTTGCGTTAGGTACAGCTTTTATAAATCATAATGACTCTGCCATTCCTTTCTTACTTGCGATTGTCATTCACCATATTCCAGAAGGGTTAGCTTTAATTATTCCATTTCTTTTTACAAAACATAAATACATTTCATTTTTATTAACAACTTTATTACTTTCTCTTATCCTAGGGACCGGTACTGTTTTTGGCATTATGATGGACGGGAAAGCTCTCCATTTACAAGGACTTATTATGGGAAGCGCAATTGGTTCTCTTGGCTATGTCACAATTCACGAAATGCTTTGGAAAGCAAAAAAACAGCTACCTTTCCTTCCGTTTCTATCGTGGTCTATTAGTGGATTTTTACTAATAACAGCCTTCACTTTTTTCACTGGACATCATTAAAACAAATAAGTTATATCATTTGTATATTTTCCCTTTTTCTCCAAAACATAATAGTATCTACCTATTATAAGGAGGAACGATTATGTTTGGAAAAACAGCCGGTGAAGCATTAGTGGATCTTTTAATTGACTGGGGTGTAGAACACATATATGGTATGCCTGGAGATTCCATTAATTCTATTATTGAAGCTTTAAGAAAAAAACAAGAGAAAATTAAATTTATTCAAGTTCGCCATGAAGAAGCTGGCGCATTAGCAGCGGCAGCCTATGCGAAATTAACAGGAAAACTTGGTGTTTGTATGGCTATTGCAGGACCTGGAGCGATTCATTTATTAAATGGTTTATACGATGCAAAACTCGATCAAGCTCCTGTACTAGCAATTTCAGGACAAGTAGAAAGCGATTTACTCGGAACGGATTTTTTCCAAGAAGTAAACTTAGAAAGAATGTTTGATGATGTTGCGGTTTATAACCAACGAATAATGTCAGCTGAACAGTTACCTGCTGTAGTGAATCAAGCGATTCGAATGGCATATACAAAAAAAGGTGTCTCTGTTCTTACAATTCCAGATGATGTTCCAAAATTTGAAGTGAAAAATGGTGCGCGCATTACAAACTCTTCCTTTACATTACCAGAAATATTTCCGCAAGAAGAAGATTTAGCTGTAGCGAAACTCGCACTTAATGAAGCGAAAAAACCTGTTATTTTAGCCGGGAAAGGAGCTAAACATGCGAGAGAGTCTTTACTTGCATTTGCAGAACATATCGGTGCTCCAATCGTACTTACATTACCAGCTAAAGGGATTGTTCCTGATGAACACCCTCTTTGTATCGGTGGATTAGGATTAATCGGGACGAAACCTTCTTATGAAGCAATGAAGCATGCAGATACTTTAATTATGGTTGGTACTTCTTATCCGTTCACTGGTTTCTTACCCGAAAAAGCAAAAACACTTCATATTGATACAGACCCTGCACAAATCGGGAAACGTTATACGACAGATATCGGCTTAGCTGGTGATGCTGATAAAACATTAAAATGGTTAATTGAAAATGTAGAAAAACACGAGGATCATTCCTTCTTAGAGCATCATCAAGAAATGATGAAAAAGTGGGAAGAAAAATTACACATTCAAGAAGAAGATTCTTCTACTCCAATTAAACCACAACGAGTTATGCATGCACTGCAGAAAGTAGCAGAAGATGACGCAATTCTTTCAGTCGATGTCGGAAATGTAACAGTATGGACTGCAAGGCACTTCCGTATGACAAACCAGAAATTTATCATTTCTAGTTGGCTTGCAACACTTGGCTGTGGTTTACCTGGTGCACTTGCTGGACAAATTGCTTTCCCGGATAAACAAGTGTTTGCAGTTTGTGGTGACGGCGGATTTGGAATGACAATGAATGATTTCGTAACAGCTGTTAAATATAAACTACCAATTGTTGTCGTTGTATTAAACAATAATAAAATCGCAATGATTAAATTCGAACAAGAAGTTATGGGAAATATTGAATTTGGTACAGACTTAACGAATCCTGATTTTGCAAAATACGCAGAGGCTTGCGGTGGTATTGGATATCGAGTTGAAAATTTAGATGAACTACTCCCCGCTTTTGAAAACGCAGTAAAACAAAATAAACCATGTATTATTGATGTAGTAGTAGATGTAAATGAAGCACCAATGCCAGCAAAAATCACATTTGGTCAAGCAGCTGGTTATACGAAACATATGATAAAAGAATTATTTGAAGAAGGTAAAATTGATTTACCTCCACTTTAAACGAAAAAAGATAGCTGAAAACAATTTGTCTTCAGCTACCTTTCTTTATTTTTGTACCTCTTTATAGAAAGAAAAATCATTCATAGTAGGTTGTATTTGTTTCTCCACTTTCACTTCTTCCGTCTTCCGATTCGCTTTTCTAACATTTCCTAGCTTAATCGCATCTTGCATACTATTACTAATCAGATTTCCCGACAATATTGTCATACTATAAAAAGCAATTGGTATAAGTACAATCCATGTATGTGTAGTTAAGTGACGGAAATTTTGTCCGATTAAACCTGTCCACTCTTTTGTTACACTATCTGCCTCTGTACCAAAAATTATTGTCCCGCCAAAAAACAATTCCAACAAACCAAGATGCAAGAGGAGTAATAAAGTACTTACAAATTGCTGGGCTACTAATAAAAGAAATGATGGTAACATATGCGGCCATACATGGCGTTTCAACCTCTGCCACTTACTTCCGCCGAGCACAGTGGCCGCCAACATAAATTCTTCATTCTTAATACGTTTTACTTCTTGCGCCACATACAACATAACAGTCGGTACAGCAAGGCACGCAAGAACTATAATTTGAAACGCAACCCGTAAATGAAACGGAGCAGCAGCCTCTCCACTTTCGAACATTAAAACTGCATTTAACATAAAATAGGAAATCATAATCATTGGTACAATACTAAACGGATCAAAAAAAGATGAGATAACTGGAAATGAGCGTTTACTGTACATACCAAGTAATAAACCAATAGCTCCTCCAATTACTACACGTAAAACTGCGATAACGATACTTGCACCAACTGTCCATTTCGCTCCTTCTATTATTAACTGGAACAGGTCACGGCCTTTCTCATCAGTTCCAAACCAAAATTTACTCGACGGTGAAAACGGAGCAGCCTCTAATTCTCCTTTTTCGTTATACATCATCGTTAGTTCACGAATATTCCCATCGAAAAACAGCGTATTTCCAATACTAACAATCATTAGTACACTCAAAAAAGTAACACCTAGCCAAAATCTCACATCTCTTTTTACAACTTGCCACATGTTACACACGCCCCTTTATAACATTTTGTAAAAGCGTATGTAATAAACGAAATAGTATAAAAAGCGGTACGTATAATAAAACTAAACTCACTGTAAATATTTCTAATTTTGAATTTCCTTTCACGAAAACGAACATACCGTACGTATTAAACAGCCATTCAATAATATATAAGTTTGATAGCATAAATAAAATATTCGTTTTTGCATAATAGACTGTTGTTAACAGGACATTTCTTGAAATATGGTGCGTCAAAATATGTCTTAAACTTAGCCCTTTACTCTTAGCAAATATACTATAATCTTTCTCTAATTCTTCTCTGAAACGTAATAGTAGTAACTTAATAAATAATAATGTTGTAGGTAAAGTAAGGCATATTATTGGTAACAGGCGAGCCCTTTCCTCTCCAAGTCCTGCAAATTTCACTGGCATAAAACCTGTCTTTTGAAAGATTATTACTACTAGAAGTTGAGATAATAAAATTAATAAAATGTCCGGAATACTTTCAAGTGCGACGAAAATCCCATTCCACATACGTTGCTTTGATTGAGAGCGCTGTAATACCCACACAACGATAAGATACGCAATGAGTAAAGATAGTATAAATGCCGAAATAAATACAAACATTGTCTCTACATAATGAATCCATATTTGTGGAAATAACTTTCTTGAATTCCGAAATCCATACGTAATTTCACCTGGTTGAAGTAACTTCTCTCCAAGAAACACAACTGTGTTCCAAAAACCGATTAGATCAATTTGTAATCCCTTAAATAAACGCGGTAGTGCCCCTAAAAATAGAATACAAATAAGCGCCGCAAATAATTGTAAACATGTAACCCCACACCACTTACCAATTCGAATGAACATAACTATTACCCCTCTATTTAAATGAATATTCAGAAATATTCTTCATGTATAGTACCTATACCTTGTAAGGAAATACCCTTTCTCTCGACAAAACATATCGATTTCCGTCATTTCTCGGAAGTCATATTATATTTTTCGACGATTATCCAATCTTTCCCTTCTTTATAAAGAACATACTATTAAAAAAGCCCTTGTTTTCATACAAGGACTTTTCCATTAAACTGTTTTATTTCACAACTTCTTCTTTCGGCATTACCATACCTTTATAAAGTTGGACAGTAATCCAATAATAAATGAAATAAATTACTATGAAGATTCCTATTGGCATCCACACTTTTACAAATGGGTCAACTAATATGAAACTGAATAAGTTAAGCCCTACTAAAACGTGGGAGATTCCAATAATTGCTGGGAAGATAAATAAATATGAAATCTCTTTATATATACTTTTTGTTAACATACTACGTCTCACACCAATTTTTCGTAACATTTCATAACGGCGTACATCACGAGAAGCTCCTGTTAATATTTTGAACATAAGAGAACTCGCCATCATTGCTAAAAATGCAATTCCAAGGAAAAATCCCATAAACATTGTTCCGCTCATGAAACTGTTCACGAACTGATAAGTTGTCATTTTCGTATATAATTCTACTTTTGTACCTGTTGTTTTTTCAATTTGTTCTTTTTGCCTCTTATCAATTTCTGTCAATAACGGTTTATATTTTTTCATATCATCTACTTTTGCTAATGTTACAGTATGCTCTGTTCCTTGAATTCCTTTGTAATGCTCTTCATCTGCAATTCTTACCGGTTTTCCGTTAAACTGATTATGTGTAATTTGTATCTCTCTTACAACCGCATCTTCCCAATCTTTTGGCATACGAGGAAGCTTATTCGCTACTTCAGGAGCTTCCAAAGCAGAATAGACAGGTTCAGTTAAAGGTGTAGCCACACGTTTACGAGCAGGTTCTTTTAAAGTCTTTGTATCAAAATGATCTGAAATAAGTGGGGGTTTTTCAGTTAAGTCGTTACGTAAATAATAAACCGCTTCTCCATCTACTTTATACTTATACTTGCTTTCTTCAACAATTTCCATTTCTTTTAATGCCGCTTTATCTTGTTCATTTGGATCATGAATTACGACATCATATACACGTGAGAAGTCTGTCATAATGCCTACATTCTTTTGAAACGCCATACCTGCTGTCATTGCACCTGCACCTAATGCAATTAACATCGCTACAGTGCCTAGTACCTTCGATAAACTAGTTACTCGAAAACGTAACTGTGCATAAGTAAAACTATTTAATCCCGTTTCATTTCGTTTTTTATTTCCCTTAATTTTCATTACAAAAAGTGGGAGCAACGAGCTAAAAATGAAATACGTTCCTACTGTCGTAACAATTGTCGCTATTATAAATCCTAGTTCAGCAAACATTTTTATATTCACCATAAAATAGTATCCTGTACTTACTAGCAATACACCTAGTACTGTCATAATAACAGTGCGAGTCTTACTTTTCTTCACCTCATCTTGCGTTTCATCTTCACGTATTAACTCTAATTCTGTTTTACGTAATAATCGGAAACTATTCATTAAACCAGTAATGAAAAATAATATTAAGAAGAAAATAGATGTAACTAATATAGCTGGTGTGTACACAGATGCGTAATTACCTTTTGCTGAAATTTCCATTCCATTCATTAAAAAATTTCCTGCTACACTAGCAAGTACTATTCCTACTAAAATACCGATAATAATACTGACAATCCCCATACCAAAAGTCTCAATAAATAATAATTGCGCTACTTTTTTCTTTTTCGCTCCAAGCATCATGTACATACCGAGTTCTTTTCTTCTTAGTGTAAGTAAAAAAGAATTGGCATATATAATATAAAATACAGTTATGAAAGAAAGTAATATTGCACCGACCCAGAAGACGAGCCTGATACTACTAATGAGACTATTATCTTTTGTAAATTCACTATTCATCGCCATCGTTTGGAACATGTAAAAAATACTAATACTAATGACTAGACCAATAAGTAAAACCATATAATCCTTTAACATTTTTTTCATACTATGACGTGATAATTTGAATAACATAGTCTCGCCCCCCTTACTTCGACTCAGTTGCTGAGCCCATTTGGGCAAGCACACCTAAAATATCTTGATAGAAATTTTCTCGTGTTCCTTGACGTTTTAACTCTTTATAAAGAAGTCCATCCTGTATAAATAAAATACGTTCACAATAGCTCGCACTAAATGCATCGTGTGTTACCATCAAAATACTTACATTGTGATTTTCATGTAAATCTTGCATCGCTTCTAATAAACTTTTTGCATTTTTACTATCAAGTGCTCCTGTCGGTTCATCTGCTAATACGATTGCCGGATTATGTACTAAAGCTCGTGCTGCCGCTGTTCTTTGTTTTTGTCCACCAGAAACAGCAGTCGGATATTTTGTTAAAATTTCAGTGATCCCTAATTTCGTCGCAACCCCATTTACTTTTCCAGTAATCTCACTTGACGGTACGCCTTGCAAGGAAAGTGGTAAAGCGATATTTTCATAAATTGATAAATTTTCTAGTAGATTAAAGTCTTGAAAAATAAATCCTAGTTTTTGAGAACGAAAATCTGATAATGCATTCCCCTTCATAGAAGTAATATTTGTGCCAGCTATTGTTACACTACCACCTGTCGCTTGATCAAGTGTACTAATCACATTTAATAATGTCGTTTTACCAGATCCAGAAGGACCCATAATCCCTACAAACTCTCCTTCTTTAATACTTAATGAAACACCCCTTAATGCTTTTGACTGATTCTCATTTCTTTTCCCATACGTTTTTTCTACACTTTCTACAGTAACTACATTTGTTGACATCTCTTTCACTCCATCCCTTTTGTATAGTATAAATTTCCCATATATTTCTTATATTTTTCTCATAAAAATTCTTAAGAATTTTTAAATTTTCCAAATGCAGATTGAGATACATAAGAAATACAAACGATTTCTCTGCTTAATATTCTCACTTTTCTAAAATCCTTTCATTCGATTTCCCTTACATTTACCTTACATTTTTGTAAGGTTAAAAAACAAACCACTTCATAAGAGCATTTCTTTGGAATGAGAAATGCTTTTTATTGTTATCAAAATTTAAAAGATATTTCAATAAAAATAATAACACAATAAAAAACAATACATTTTTATTGCAAAACGATAAATCGCATGATAAAATCATGTTGTTATTACATAAGTGAGGTGCTTTTTATGAAACAAGTTACGACACTCTTTTTAAAGCTAGCTATTATTTTTATAGGATTCCCAGTTCTTGCATTGTGCATATTTTTGGTGCCTAAGATTGGGAATTTTGCTGGAGAGTTGTATCCAGATATTGCTTATATGAAATCTCTCGTTTTAATCGATATGTACGCGGCAGTGATACCTTTTTACTTTGCTCTGTATCAAGCTTTTAAACTTTTAAGCTATATTGATAAGAACCAAGCGTTCTCGGAATTATCGGTAAAGGCTTTAAAGAATATAAAATACTGTGCCATCACGATCAGTACCTTGTACTTGCTAGGTATGCCACTCTACTATCTCATGGCAAAAAAAATTGATCCTCCAAGTTTCATACCAATCGGATTGACCATCATTTTCGCCTCTATGGTGATCGCCGTTTTTGCTGCTGTTCTCCAAAGGCTTTTACAAGAAGCTATTAATATAAAATCAGAAAATGATTTAACGGTCTGAGGTGGAGAATATGGCAATTATTATTAATATTGATGTGATGTTAGCAAAACGAAAAATGAGCGTAACGGAGCTTTCGGAGAGGGTTGGGATTACGATGGCGAATCTTTCCATTCTGAAAAATGGGAAAGCAAAAGCGGTTCGTTTTTCAACATTAGAAGCGATATGTAAGACTTTAGATTGTCAACCAGGTGATATTTTGGAGTACAAAAGCGACGAATTCACTCAATAAATACAGACAACAACTTTCTTCAATCAATGGGATTAAATAGTGAAATTAAAATGAAGGGATAGCAATTAAGCTATCCCTTCTCTGCGTTTATTATTGTTATTTAATATATCTTTAATTACTTTAACTTCAGTATTACATATTAATGGTGTGTTTTATTATCAATCTCTATTTCCTATTTTTAATTTCCTCTTTCATACTTTCCACAAACGCATCTAGTTCAACAACTTCTGACTTCTCTTCACCATATTTCCGTACATTTACAGCTTCGCTTTCCATTTCCTTATCCCCAATAACAAGAACATACGGAACTTTTTGCATTTGCGCTTCTCTAATTTTATATCCTAACTTTTCATCTCGTATATCTCGTTCGACACGAATTCCGGCTTGTGCTAATTTATCTGCAATCCTATTTGCATATTTTTCATGCACTGCATTTGAAACTGGAATTACTTTCACTTGAACCGGTGCCACCCACGCTGGGAACGCGCCTCCAAAGTGTTCAATTAATATCGCTAAAAAGCGATCTAAAGATCCTAATACAGCGCGGTGGATTACAACCGGTCTTCTTTTTTCATTATTTTCATCTATATAATTTAAATCAAATTTTTCTGGCATTTGGAAATCAAGTTGGACTGTTCCGCACTGATGACTTCTATTTAAAGCATCTTTAATATGGAAATCAATTTTCGGACCGTAAAATGCACCGTCACCTTCATTTAATCTATATTTATAATTTAATGACTGTAATACATTTTCTAATGCCAATTCTGCTTGCTCCCATAATTTATCATCACCCATTGAATCTTCTGGACGGGTAGAAAGCTCTACTTCATACTCGAAACCAAAAGTTTTATACACATAGTCAATTTGCGCCAACACTGATTTGATTTCATCTTCAATTTGTTCTGGTGTTACAAATAAATGAGCATCATCTTGGCAGAAAGTACGAACTCTTAATAATCCGTTTAAAGCGCCACTAAATTCATGTCGATGCACTTGACCGAACTCACACATACGAATCGGTAATTCACGATAAGAATGTAATTTATTTTTAAACATAAGCATATGGCCTGGGCAATTCATCGGTTTTAACGCAAAACTTTTATGATCTACTTCTGAGAAATACATATTGTCTTTGTAATGTCCCCAGTGTCCTGACTTCTCCCATAATTCTTGATTCATCATAAATGGAGTACGCACTTCTTGATAATTGTACTCATTTTGAATTTCTCTTAAAAATGCTTCTAATTCATTGCGAATAATCTGTCCTTTTGGCAAGTAAAAGGGCATTCCCGGAGCCTCTTCCGAAAACATAAACAATTCAAGTTCACTACCTAATTTCCGATGATTTCTCTTTGCGGCCTCCTCAACAAAATGTAAATACTCTTCTAATTTTTGTTGAGAAGAGAAAGCAACACCATATATACGCTGAAGCACTTGATTGTTACTATCGCCTCGCCAATATGCACCAGAAACTTGAGTTAATTGAAATGCTTTCAAATAACCAGTAGATGGCAAATGTGGTCCCCTACATAAATCTACAAATTCACCTTGTTTATACAGTGTTACACTTTCCACATTAGGAATTGCTTCTAAAAGCTCTAATTTCAAACTATCATTCATTTCTTGAAACAATTCTTTTGCTTCTTCTCGAGAAACCTCAACTCGCTCTATCTTTACATTTTCATTTATAATATTTTTCATTTCTTTTTCTATTTTCGGTAAATCTTCTACGTTTACACTACTTTGAAGATCCATATCATAATAAAATCCATTTTCAATGACTGGCCCTACACCAAGGTTTACAACACCATAAATTCTTTTTACAGCTTGCGCTAATATATGTGCCGCAGAGTGTCTTGCAATTTTTACCCCTTCATCTGAATCCATAGTAATGATTTCAACTTTCGCACTTTCTTCAATGTTTCGTCGTAAATCAAAAGACTTATCATTGACTTTTCCTGCGACTGCTTTCTTTTTCAAGCTACTACTAATTGCCCCAGCAATTTCTTCTAAAGTAATGCCTTTCACAAATTCTTTAACGCTACCATCTGGAAATTTAATTTCGATCATCTGTTCTTTCATTTTTCATCTCTCCATTTCATAATAAAAAGCACACTCATCCCTAAAATAGGGACGAGTGTGCTTTTACCCGTGGTTCCACCCAGATTCCCATCGCAAATATACAATGGCTTCTTTTACGGTAACGTCGTTTACACGGCACTAGATACTTGATTTCCCCAGTGCAGCTCTAAGGTGGTAAGTTATTTTACTGCGTTAGGAAGTTCTCAGCTTTTCTTCCTTCTCTGTATAACCGTTTAAAATAACTCGTGTCCTTTTCTTCGCTTATTATGAAATAAAATATAAAAAAGCATATTCATCCCTAGTAAATAGGGACGAATATGCTTATATTCGTGGTTCCACCCAGATTCCCATCACAAAAAACATAATGGCTTCTTTTGCGATAACGTCGCTTACACGGCACTAGATACTTGATTTCCCCAGTGCAGCTCTAAGGTGGTAAGTTATTTTACTGCGTTAGGAAGTTCTCAGCTTTCCTTCCTTCTCTGTATAACCGTTTAAAATAACTCGTGTCCTTTTCTTTGCTTTTGTAACAATTACATTTATTGTTATTTAATATATCCTATTCATTTTATTTTTACAAGTGTTAAAAATATATTTTTTATTCAAAAAAAGAAACCAAAAACATTTTTTGGTCTCCCTTCTCTTTTTTACCAATCTTGTGGTTCGTAATTTAAGTCTGAAAATAGGCGTTTTTTCTCTTTTTTCGATAAATCTCTCCACTGTCCGACTGGTAAATTATTCAACTCAATATTCATAATTCTCGTACGTTTTAACGTGTATACTTGATAACCCAAAGCTTCACACATACGGCGAATTTGACGATTTAGCCCCTGTGTTAAAATAATTTGGAACTCATATTTTGATAACTGTGTTACTTCACAAGGAAGTGTTTTTGTATCTAAAATTTTAACACCTGCTGCCATTTTTTCTAAAAACTCCGGTGTAATCGGCTTATCTACTGAAACGATATATTCTTTCTCATGTTTGTTTTCAGCACGTAAAATCTCATTAACGATATCGCCATCATTCGTTAACAAAATTAAACCGTCTGAGTCTTTGTCGAGACGTCCGATGTGATTAATTCGTAAAGGATGATTCACTAAATCGATAATATTACCTTTTACTGCTTTTTCACTTGTACATGTAATACCTACTGGTTTATTTAAAGCGATATACACATGGTCTCGAGCAATACGAAGTTGCTCTCCATTTACTCGTACGTCATCACCTGGATTTACTTGGTCACCAATTTTTGCAACCTTACCGTTAATAATTACTTTTCTCTCGTTAATTAACTTATCTGCTCCACGTCGAGACGCTTTTCCAGCTTCACTAATAAATTTATTGATACGCAAGTTAGGCACATCCTTTTCATAAAAAATTTCAAGCTCACACTGCTTCTACCGTACAATACAAAAGGGTAAGCCTCCTATTATAACTTAAATATATTAACATGAAAGGGTATATGACGTCTTCACTTAATTACATGTTTACACGAAAATAATTGGTCCTCTTTTCCTTTTCACCTCAAACTGTTTAGCAGTCAATAGATTAACCCTTGAATATAACATCATTTATTTACTTTTTTCATAGATAATATACCGATATAAGTTTGATTAATCATGCCTAAATAACTCACAATATGTGAAAAATAAAAAAGAACCCTTTTGAAAATAATCAAAATGGATCCTTCTTCAACTAAACGAATACTAGTTTTTATACAAAAGTGTTCAATAATTATAATCTTTGATAGAAAACATCGTTCAACAAACAAAATAATCTCGAACTCCCCTAATTTTTTACGCTTCACTATTTTCTTCACATACTCCAAAAAGAAGCCCTTGATTATCTATACAATAAGCAAAGTAACCCATATTAGGAATAGCAGTTTTAGGTACAACTACTTGTCCACCATTTTCAATAACTTTATTTATGTACTCATCAACTGAAGGTACTTCAATCGAATTAGTTGTCCTAGTAGCACCATCAGGTGATTTCATTAATCCACCATCGATACCAGGTCTATCACTCTCACCTGTAATTATGAACCAATAGTCATGTGGCCCAGGCATTTTTTCAAACTTCCATCCAAAACTATTTGTATAAAATTGAATAGCTTCTTCAGGGTTTGGGACTTGCAATTCAAATCTTAAAACTCTACTCATTTAAATATCTCCCCTCTTATTCTTGTACAAAGTAATTATACAAGAACTAATGTTCTGTATCAAATTTTTCGAAACTAGCTACTTTAATAAGTTCTAACTTTATTTAGAAGCGGCAACAGACCATTCTTCCTTCCGAATAACTCTCTTCCCATTTATATTTTCAACATACTGATTTACATTTGCTAACTGATATAACTCTGGGAAAATTTCTTTCATATAGAGTTCATGTGCTATTTCATCTTGCCAATACGTTAATACTATGTAACGATTTTCAGTCTTTAAAGACTTCCCAACAACTCCACCTAACATTCCTTTTGCATTTTCCATTCCTTTATTCCAAATTGTTTCTTGCGTATGTAAAAAACACTTTTCTTTTCCTTCTTTCACATCGCAAATTGCAACTCTTACAAATGACCCTTGTGCAATTACGTCTTTCAAAGGAGTTTCTGTTATATCATACAACGTTTGAAATAGTTCAATTTCACATGAAAGAAACGTATCTTTTTGATTACTATTTAAATAAATTGTATCGTGAGCCTCATTCATAAACGATTGATATGCATTTCGATCTTCCCATAAAGTATACACACACGCTTCAGCTTCATTCCACCCACCAAATTGTCCATAGAATCCGTCTAAATACTGTAAATCACGCCATTTTTCTTGCGCATCAGAAAACAATTCCCTTTTCTCTTCTTCCACCTTGCAAAATATTGTTTTTAATAGCATTTCTAATCCCCCTTATGATACGGTCCATTTCCCACTTGCAATACTTTCTATTTTTCCACCAATGCAAACATTAATTTTACTCTCAATCACCTCTGCTTGTATGTGTATTAGAGAATGGCGATTTATCTCATACCCTTGTTCAACATGCATATTTATCTTTTCCGTTCCAAGATAACGATATTTTATAAGATACGCCGCTAAACATCCATTTGAGCTTCCTGTTGCCATATCCTCTGTGATTCCATAATAATCTGCAAAATCACGGACATTAAGATCATTGATTCCCTAACTATAAAATTCCTAATTTTCCATAAATAATGCAAGTTGATTACCTGAATACTTGCCTTGCGAGAATACATCCACAATGTAAAAATCCCAATATCTCTCCTCTCTTCTATTCTTCAATACAATCTGTTTACATAATGAAATTATAGTTTATTAAATTTGTATATTTTTCAAAGAATCCTCTGCTTTTTCTATCAACCAATCACCAAACGTATCTAAAAATGATAAGATTTCTTCTATATCTTTTATCGGTTCAATTACATATTGTAGTGCTTTCCTCATATTTTTTTCTTGTTCGGGAAAATGCTTACTAAATAACTCATATGCTGGATATAAGTCCCTGGAATACAGCCCTTCTCTATCAATTGTTAATGCTAGACCTGCCCTGACTACAATCTTCATGATCCAACGACAACAATCCTCTATATCATCTACGTCCTTATTATGAATTAACTCTTCGTGTGTTTGTTCAATTTGTTTCCGCAAATGAATGAGATGTTCATACACTATCTCCTGACTTACTTTATATTTAGGTAAATATAATTTTACGTCTTCACCTAATATACATACACTATGTGTCTGAATCATAAATCCTATAAAAGAAAAATCCTCTGAGTTTATTACTTCTTTTTCACTATAAAAACTTAACTCCACTCCTGATATACAATTAAACTGCTGTGTAATTTGGACTTCTAGCTCCTTTCTCCAGCTTAAGTCAATTACTTGAGGATTCTTTCGAACTAATATAATCATATCTACATCTGCAACCCCTTCTATCCCAATCCCTCTTGGAATAGAACCCCTTATATAAACACTGTGCAAATCATCCCGCAAAAATTGACAACAAGTATCCTTTATTTCTTGTATTACCTCCAAAAACACAGGCTGAATTTTATTAAAATGTGCATCGTTTATAATAAATCCTTCATCATCCACAGGACAAAAACGCCCTATTTTTTTTATTCTTGGCAATTTATCAACTCATTTCCCTATAAAATATTGGTTTATTCCACACATACAACAATTATAATTCAAATAATTCAGAATTGAAAATTTGAAAGTAAGACATAAATAATCCTACATTGTTACGTCCTATCTCTTTTATCACCATTCATTTTTCGAATATATAATAAGTAATCTCTCCTGAGATCATAAAATAGAAGATAAATTAGGAATACCAAAAAAATAAGTTTATTTACTATTTCAAAATAAAAAATGATTGCATTTCACTAATTGTATATCTATAATGTTTTTATTGATTCTATACAGAATCAATGCGTTTAAGTTTTTAATTTTATAATTCGGATGAACCATTCAGGAGAAGGTCTATTGATCTACCGACGGGGCAAAAAGTTGCTGAACCAACTTTGAAACTCTCAGGTCTTGTTTACAAGTAGAACTGCATGGGGACGAATCTCTGGAGAGACTCCCTCTCGCTTAATATAGCGCGGAGGAAAACGAGCACCGAAGGAGCAAATCCGCTAATCTAGCGGATAATCTCTCAGGTAAAAGGACAGAGACAAGCGAAAGAAAATGCCGATTTGTATCGGTTTATTTTTCTATCCCTTGTTTCTCCAGAGACCATTTCATTTCCTTGAAGTGGTTTTTATTTTTTCTAAAAAAGGAGAATACAGATGGAGACAGTAAGTAAAGTATTAGAACAAATTAATCAGTATGTGTGGGGGTTACCAACTTTGTTGCTACTCGTTGGAACTGGTATCATTCTCACAGTGCGCTTAAAAGGTTTACAGTTTAGTAAACTAATATACGCTCACAAGCTAGCTTTTAAAAAATCAGAGGATACATCATCTTCTGGAGATATTAGTCACTTCCAAGCACTGATGACAGCTATGGCTGCAACGATTGGTATGGGAAATATAGCAGGTGTCGCAACTGCTGTGACAATCGGTGGACCCGGCGCAATCTTTTGGATGTGGATTACTGCTTTATTTGGAATGGCAACAAAGTATGCCGAAGCAATCCTTGCGGTGAAATACCGTGTTAGTAATGAAAATGGTGAATACTCCGGTGGACCAATGTATTATTTAGAACGTGGTTTAGGGAAAAAATGGCTGGCTGTTTTATTCGCTATATTCGGCACAGCTGCTTCTTTCGGTATCGGTAATATGGTTCAATCTAATTCAGTTGCAGAGGCAATGCGAATCAATTTTTCTTTCCCTCCTGCATTAACTGGTATACTCATGTCATTCTTAATCGCTATCGTTATTTTGGGCGGTGTAAAAAAGATTGGTAGAGTTACTGGATATATCGTTCCTATTAAAGCATTCTTTTATATAATCGCTGGCCTTATTATTATTTTCTATCACTTTGATCAAATTCCAGAAGCATTTTCACTTATTTTTTCTGGTGCATTTCAAGGTACTGCAGCCGCTGGTGGTTTTATCGGAGCAACAGTTGCATCTGCAATTCAAATAGGAATGGCACGTGGTGTATTTGCTAACGAGGCTGGCTTAGGGAGTGCTCCTATTGCTGCGGCTGCTGCCAAAACAGATTCACCTGCAAAACAAGCTTTAGTTTCTATGACTGGTACTTTTCTAGATACATTTATTGTATGTACAATTACGGGGCTAGTATTAATTACTACAGGCGCATGGAAATCAGGTAAAACTGGTGTTGAAGCTACAACATTAGCATTCCAATCCGTATTCGGTACTGCTGGTAGTATGATTCTCGGTATCGCCATTATATTATTCGCCTACTCTACTATTTTAGGTTGGTCGTATTACGGAGAGAAGTGTGTAGCTTATTTATTCGGACAAGGTGCTGTACGATATTATAAAGCAATCTTTATCGTTATGATTGCAATAGGTGCTAATTTAAAGCTAGGTGTCGTATGGACATTTGCCGATATTGCAAATGGACTTATGGCGATTCCAAACTTAATTGGTCTAATCGGATTAAGTGGTATTGTTGTCGCTGAAACGAATCGCTTTTTACAAGCAGAGAAATTGAAAGAAAGTCATAAAAAACAGGCAAGTTAATCACTAAAAAAAGGAATGGCTCATTTATAATAAGCCATTCCTTTTTTCTCTATTTCAATTCCTTTCCCTCCTGAACCATATGTAAATAAAGTACAAAATCCATCATTGTAGATGAATAACCAAGTTGACGGATCATTGCTGTTATATTCCCTCTATGATATGTACCATGATTTACGACGTGTTGCACTAACTCTAAAATGGAAGTGTCTAATGCACCTGCATATGGGTTCTCAATAACAAATACAGTATTTACGTCTTGTATTCTACTTAAAAATTCTTTATATTGATTTGCCATGTTTTCAAACATTTTTTCTAATTCATGTAACGATTTAGTTTCGATTTGTTTTCGTAATTTTTCTCGGTCTTGTATTACTTCACCCATACTTTTACCATGCAATATGTGTAACCACACTTGATCTGTAATATAAATATGTACAAAAGTATCCTTAATTGATGGGAATACACTCTGTATCTGTTCATTAAAAATTGTCTCATAGTTTGGTAACTCTTTTAGTCGGTTGAATAATCGTGTATTAGCCCAAGCATGGTAATCAAACTGTTTTAACATGTAATCTTTCAATCTAAATCTCCTCCTTATTGTATGAAACGGATGTTTTGCTTCTTCACTTCCGCTTCTCTATCAGCTTTTACAATCCCTTTTTCTTTAACTTCATGTTTATTTATAGTTTTATATTTTACATATGTATAAAATTCCGTTTTAAATGGAAACGATGTAATTTGAATTGTTTCTTCATCCACCCATTCAGCTTGAATAGGCTTCTCCCCCTTACTATTAAACATTTCTGTTCCTTCAAAACCCTCTTTAAATAAATCAATTTCATCTTTCTTTTTTACACCAGGTTTATTCATACATACATATAAAGAAAGTTCATCACAAAACTTTAATAATCTATAATGTTTATCAAACATCGCATATTGTTCTTTTGTTAACGTTTTCAAAATTCTTTTTTGTCGTTCCAATTCATTTTTATAAAAAGACATCATCTCTTCATCTTCCTCATTTAATGAAAATGATAAAAAGTGCTTACTACAAAGTAGCGCCCCGTATGGATTTGACTCTTCAATTGCATTCAAACCAATCGTATAAAAAACAAAGCGTAATGAACTTGGACAATCCATAAATGTATATGGAATATTTTTAGTATCATTCAAAATTGGTACTTTATCAAGCTCTATCCATCCTCTATCATGCTCATATATAGCATCAATTGTCTCTTTTAAGTATATTTTATCTTCAAAAAAATCTTCTATTATATGTCTTGCAATTTCACCAGCTAAAAAACCATGATCATGTTGACGAATTAATATACTTTCTTTCTCATTCTTTTCACGAAAAATCATCCGTATATTCCCCCTCATCCTCATATTACAGCTTGTTGTATGCATCAATTCTTAATTAATCCCTAAATATTAGCAGGGATTCAGTTTCTTTCAACGAAATTAACATAAATATACAGCATTCTTTCTAATCACAAAGTTAGCTTTATCTCTACTAACCATTATACTAAAACATTCATTCTAAAAAATTTTTTATGAGGTGAAAACATGAACAAAACAGAATTAGTTAAAAATGTAGCACAATCAGCTGATATTTCTCAAAAGGATGCTTCTGCAGCTGTACAATCCGTATTTGACACAATTGCTAATGCATTACAATCTGGCGATAAAGTGCAACTAATCGGCTTTGGAACTTTTGAAGTGCGTGAAAGATCTGCTCGTACAGGGCGTAATCCGCAAACTGGAGAAGAAATTCAGATTGCTGCTGGTAAAGTTCCAGCATTTAAAGCAGGAAAAGAATTAAAAGAAGCTGTTAAATAAACAAGAAACCAGCCATTTTATAGGCTGGTTTCTTGTTTATTATTTATTGTTTATTGTTTATTTCTTATTTAAGCAGTTCCTTTATATTCTCTGCATGATACACTTCACAAATATAAAATACACATTTGCAGTTATTTACAATTTGATATTTTCTAGTTGGATAAACATTCGCCGCAACAGAACATCCATCAAACAATTCGATAATATTTCCAGATGGCTGATATCCTTCATATAATACGTTTCTTCTTACTTCCATCTTTTCTATAAGGTTTTCAACAGGAATATTTCCACTCTCTAATTCACTCTTTATTGTATCCGGTAAAAACGAAGTGTCTGCAAAAATTAGATTTTCAGATAACACCTTACCTTTATAACTAACATTAGATACGCGATAAAGAAATGTTCCGTTTTTATCAAAGAAATTCTTTGCTTCTTTCGGAATGTATTGTCTATCGAGCGCTTCCTGTTCAAGTACATCAAACTGAACTGTATCTTTTACAAGTTTTTCTAAAGCTAGAATAGATGACGTATTTCTAGAAAACAACATATCTTTAATTGCCTGTACATTATAAATTAATTCAGTTTTTCTATTTTCCGCTACTAACATGAGGAACACCTCTTCTATAAGAAATTTTATTAAAAATTAACGATGATTTAATAGCAATCCCGCGTCTAACTGCGTAATTTCAGTTACTTCTTTACTAAATATTGCAATGGAAGCCATATAATCTAAACTAGGTCTTACATCTTCCATCATTGTATTTTCTGCTAACTCTTGTCTATCTTTAAAAATCAACAATTTTGGAGGGTCATTTGGAGCTGATACTGTAATTTCTACTGGTGGAATCAATAGTCCTTCACCTGTCGCTTTCAGCACTGCTTCTTTTCGAGTCCAATATGTTAAAAATCCTTCTAGTCGCTGCTCATCAGGTAATTTCATAACTTGTGCTATTTCAATGTCTGTTAATACGCCCTCTGCCATTTTCATAACATCTATATTTGGATTCATTTGCTCAACATCAACACCCACAGGTGCAGATTTAGTAAATGCAACAACAACCCACTCACCCGAATGTGAGACTGATATTTGCGGCATACCTTCTGGTAATTGAGGTCTACCGTGTTGTAACTTACATACTGGGCACATCCGATTAATCGGTACTTGAACTGGCGACATAGAAAGTACCTTTCCAAGTACTAATCTACTAATTACACAACCTATTATAAAACGTGCACGGTCTGCCGAATGATGATATGAATTTGCTTTCTCTCGCTCTACATCATTTAGTAAATTGTAATGCCATGATTGTAAATCTGAAATTCTTGCCCACCATATTTGACAACTATTCTCATTAAGGGTTGGTACAGAATCTACAACTTTACTCTCTATCATGTAAAAACTCTCTCCTTTTAAATGCCAATATTACTTTATTTCAAAAGAGTATTAGCATGCTGCAACTCATTCATTTACAACTTCTTTCTCTTTTTGTAATACAGATAACGGCTTTTTATTCTTCTTTGACATTACCTCTTTATCAGAAATACGTAAAGAAAATAGTAATGCTATGAGTAAAAATATTGCTGATCCAATTAATGCAGCTTGATATGGTAAAAAATCTGACTGTGCATTATTCTGTACGTTATTACTTCCAAAACCAGATAGTATACTAGCTAAAACAGCAACTCCTATTGCAGATCCTAATCGGTTTTGCACATTGAATATAGTAGTTGCTCTCCCCATAGAAGGTGGCGTGATATTGTTAAAAGCAGAAAATTGAACCGCACCGACAGATTGACCTAAGAAAATACCAATGCCAAACAATAGTGCCCGAATTTGCCATGGATTCGTATCATGATTTACAAAACTTAATAAAATAAAGATAACCGCCGTACTTACTAATCCAATAGAGATTACCTTTCGAGCTCCTAATTTCTTATATGACCATGGTACAATCTGCGAAGAAATCATTAATCCAATCGCCTCTGGGAATGTCGTAAGACCCGATTCCAGCGCGGAAACTCCTATTACATTTTGATACATAAGCGGAAAAATAAATAACATTCCTAGTAAACCAGCTGATGAAAACAACGAAATAAGACTCATTTTTCTAAAGACCGGTTCTTTTAATAAGTGTAAATCTAACATCGGTTGCTTTACTTTAAGTTCTACAATAATAAACAATGTAAGTAATACAATCCCAGCTATCCCAATACTAATTATTTCTGGAGAAACCCAACCTTTTGACGGGCCTTGACTGAGTGCATAGATGAGCATCGCAAAACCTGGTGCTGAAAGAACAAAACCGAGAGAATCAAAACGACCAGCCGATTTTCCAATATGCTCTGCTAAAAATAGAAGTCCAAATAGCAACGCAATGATACCAAACGGCAGATTAATATAAAATGCCCAGCGCCAAGACATTTGATCTACAAAGAAACCACCAATAATTGGTCCGATCGCTGGTGCTACAGCAATTGGAAGTACAATAAATCGAGAAATTTTTGGTCTTTCCTCTGGTGAAAATGTTCGGAATAACATCGCCATCCCGACTGGTGTTAAAAGCCCGCCACCAGCACCTTGAATGATACGAAAAATGTTTAATGAAGTAATATCATTCGCAATTCCACATAATGCAGATGCAATTGTAAAAACGAAAAGGGCAGTTAAAAATACTTTTTTCGTACCAAAACGATCGCCTAACCAACCAGAAATCGGAAGAAAAACAGCTAAGCTAACTAAATACCCAACATTTACTGTCCCCATTGCAGATGGGGGTACTTGCAGTTCTTTGCTTATCGTTTGCAGTGCTACATTCACAATCGTTGCATCCATCGCAGCCATAAACATCGCTGTTATATAAACGATGCTTACAACTACTTTTGGATTTATTTTTACTTTCATTATTGTTTTCCTACTAATATTTTTTCGCTAATTTGATTTTTTTTCGGCTCTAAATCATTCCAGTTAACTTCAACGTATTCTAAGCAAACTTGTCTGCTAGCTTCTTCATGTACGACATTCCATCCAATTGGTACATCGAGAAAGGCAGGCCAGAGAGAATACTGGCCCTCCTCATTCATTAATACTTTATATGTGTAATTATCATTTTCAAATGGATTCGTCATACTTTACTTACCCCTTTCTTATTCTGCAAATATTTCGCTAGCACTTGTCCAATTTCTGTAAGTGGACCTGGCTGACATAAATCTTTATGTCTACAATCAATGTCATGCTGCACGATTTCCCCGTCTAAATAATTTAGCCACGTATTTGGAGAAATAGGATCAAACCAGTCTGGTATAACAGTAGATCTAAAGAATAAAATATCCCCGTTATAAACTTTTGGCACGTATTTCCCTAACAACCCTACTGAATTTACATATGTTTCTTTCAAGTTTAAAATAGTCTCTTCCTCAAGACTTGCTAATGCACTTCCATCTTTGCGAAGTATTGCAACCGCACTTTCCATAGTAAGTGGTTTACCATCCATGTTATCTGGATCATATCCACCTAAAGCAAGTAATGCGATTAACGCTTCTTCTTCAGTAGGTGCTTCCGTATTCGGTAAGAAGTGACCAGGATACGAATCCAGCATAACGAGTAATTCTACTTCTTCCCCTTCATTTTGAAGTTGCGCCGCCATAGCATGAACAACATTTCCTCCAAGCGACCATCCGAGTAAACGATATGGTCCGTGAGGCTGTATTTCACGAACGTGTTTTAAATAATCCGCCGCCATCTCCTCTAAGCTTTTTGGAAGTTCTTCATTTTCAGCGATACCACGTGCTTGTACACCATAGATTGGATAATCTGTTCCTAAAGATTTCATAAGTCCTGCATAGCACCAACTTAATCCACCTGCTGGATGTACACAAAATAGTGGTAATTGATCTCCGCTTGCTCGTAATGGAAGCAACACATCAAGTGCACTTTGACCATTCCCCATTTCAAGTCTTTCAGCAAGCCCTGCAACAGTAGGTGCTGCAAATAAAGTTCCGATATTTAGTTCAACTCCAAGTGCCTCTTTAATGCGACTCATCAGCTGCACTGCAAGAAGTGAATGACCACCAAGATCAAAGAATCCATCATCAATTCCAATTTGAGACACACTTAAAACTTCTGTAAACAAGTCACATAACATTTCTTCTTGCGGTGTTCTCGGTCCGCGGCTAGAAGATGATGCAATAAATTCTGGAGCTGGCAATGCCTTTCTATCTAATTTACCGTTTGGAGTTAAAGGTAATTCATTTACTACTACAAAAGCGTATGGAACCATATAATCTGGCAAACTACCTCCAACATACTGACGCATTTCATTCGTATCGATCGTTTCATTATTTGATGCGACGATATAAGAAACTAATCGTTTATCCCCTGGTTGATCTTCCCGTACAATAACAGCTACTTGTTCAACTTTAGGATGTTTCATTATTACCGCTTCTATTTCCCCTAATTCAATTCGGAATCCACGAATTTTAATTTGATGATCTGCACGTCCTATATAATCTAACGTCCCATCTTGACGCCAGCGCGCTAGGTCTCCTGTACGATACATTCTTGTACCTGGCTTACCAAATGGATCTGCGATAAAACGTTCAGCAGTTAATCCTGCTCTTCCTAAATATCCACGAGCGAGCCCTGCACCTGCAACATATATTTCTCCAACTACTCCAGGTGGCATCGGTTGTAAATAGTTATCTAATACGTATACTTTAAGATCCGGTATACTGCACCCGATTAAACTATTTGCTCGTAAAGATACGATACTTTCATCTAATTCAATATAACTAACATGTACTGTCGTCTCCGTTATTCCGTACATATTAATAAGCTTCGGTGCGTTATAAGGATGACGACTATACCAATCTTCTAATCGACTTAGTTCAAGTGCTTCTCCGCCAAAAACAACATATCGTAAAGATAATTTTTGACCAACCTCTTCATTTTCACGATCTGCTTGCATCAATTGATAGAACGCTGATGGAGTTTGGTTTAAAACAGTAACCTTTTCCTTAACAAGAAGCTGTAAAAATTCTTTCGGCGAGCGACTTACAGTATGTGGTACTACAACTAAACGCCCTCCATATAATAAAGGTCCCCAAATTTCCCAAACCGAGAAATCAAAAGCGTATGAATGGAACATCGTCCACACATCGTCTGCGTCAAATTGGAACCAATGATCAGTTGCTCCTAAAAGTCTTACTACATTTTGATGAGGTATCATAACCCCTTTCGGTCTACCTGTTGAGCCTGACGTATAAATAACGTAAGCAATATGTGAAGGAGATAACGGCTTCATGCGCTCCATTTCATCTATATTGTCTTCACTATATTTCTCAATTTCTTCTATTACGTTCACATCATCAACTAAAATCTTTAGTGCCTCATCACATTCAATTTCCACATCTGAATTTGTTAAAACACATGATGGTTTCGCATCGTGTAGCATAAATGAGATACGATCTGACGGATAATCCGGATCTAACGGAAGGTATCCCGCACCAGCTTTAAGAACAGCAAGTAAGCTTACAACCATATTTAAAGATCTCGGCATCGCTAAAGCAACAAGTTGATCAGGACCGATTCCTTTCGCTATTAACAAACGAGCTATTTTATTCGCTTTTCTATTTAACTCTTCATAAGTTAGCTTTTCATCTTCAAAGACGACAGCAATAGAATTTTGATTTACATGAGCCTGCTTTTCAAATAATTGTGGCAATGTCATTTCAGGTACAATTTGAAAACCACCATTCCACTTTTCTAAAACTGTATTTCGCTCTGCTAAAGTTAATATTTCTAATCTACCAATTGATTGATCCGGATGTTTCTCTGCATCATCTAATAATAGAATGAATCGTTCTATTAGTTTTTGAACCGTTTCACGTTTATATAAATCGGTACTAAACTCTAACAATCCGTGTAAGCCGTTTGGAGTACCATCAACTCTGTTACTCTCGCTAATTTCAAATGTTAAATCAAATTTTGCAGAACCAACACTTTGAATTTCAAGGCTCGCTTCTAAATCCGGTACATTAAACGTTGCTTCTGGCGTATTTTGGAAAGCTAACATAACTTGAAACAGCGGATGACTATTTCGAGTTCTTACTGGGTTTAATACTTCAACAAGTCGTTCAAATGGAACATCTTGATTTTCATAAGCTGCAAGGTTTACCTGTTTCACTCTATTTAATAATTCTTTAAAACTTGGATCTCCTGATGTATTTGTGCGTAACACTAATGTATTTACAAATAAACCAACTATATCCGTGAGTACATCGTCGTTTCTTCCAGCAATCGGACTACCTAATGGTATATCAGTTCCAGCACCTAATCTTGTAAATAAGGCACTTAGTCCTGCTTGCAACACCATAAACAAACTAACTCCATTTTTACGAGCGAGCTCCACTAACCTACTATGCATACCTTCATCTAAATGAAAATGAATTGTTTCCCCGCGATAACTAGTTTCAATTGGGCGCTGGTAATCTGTAGGTAACTCCATTTGATCTGGTAAACCTTTTAACCCTTCTTTCCAAAAATCTAATTGTGTTGAAATAATACTGTCTGGTTTTGTTTCATCACCTAATAGCTGTTGTTGCCATAGTGAATAATCTGCGTATTGAACTGGAAGGGTTTCTAGTTGAACACTATCACCTTGACATCGTGCTTTATAAGCCGCTGTAAAGTCTCTCGTTAACGCTTGTAATGACCATCCATCTCCTACAATATGATGCAAAAGAAATAGTAAAACATGTTCGTTTTCACTCACTTTAAAAAGTTGCAAACGAATTGCTGGTTCGATATCAAGATTAAAGCTATATCTTACAGCTTCAGACAGTGTACTTTCTAATTCATCCTTACATGTATTTGTTATAATCATTTTTAAATTCAATTTATCCATTTCTAGAATTCTTTGATATGAACTGCCAAGTGAATTCGGGAAAATCGTTCTAAGTGTTTCATGTTTCTCAACTACATCATAAAAGGCACCTTGCAGTGCTTCCTCATTCAATTTTCCAGACATACGAATGACTAACGGAATATTATAAGTAGGACTTGGACCTTCTAAACAATTTAAGAACCATAACCTGCGCTGTGCAAATGAAAGTGGAACTTCATTTGGCCTACTTACTTTCTTAATAGCTGGTCTTGCGCTTTTTGCACGATCCAACTGGTTCGCTAATTCAGCAACAGTTGGTGATTCAAATAGCTTTCCAATTCCTAATTCTACACTTAACGTTTCACGAATTCTTGCCATTAAACGAGATGCAAGAAGCGAATGGCCACCCATTTCAAAGAAATTATCATCTATACTAATTCGCGAAACACCAAGTACTTCTGCAAATAAATCACATAGTATTTCTTCTTTCGGATTTCTAGCAACTCTCTCATTGTTCATTCCATTAAAATCAGGAGCAGGTAATTTCTTTCTATCAACCTTACCATTTGGTGTTAATGGTAATTCTTCTAGCACAACAAATGCTGATGGTACCATATAATTCGCTAAACTTTCTGAAACATAAGAGCGAATTTCTGAAAGATGAATCATTTCCTTCTCTTCGGCAACGATATACGCAATGATTCGTTTATCATTTGGACGATCTTCTCGTACCATTACCACTGCTTGTTGTATATTTTCATGTCGTTGTAATACCGTTTCAATTTCAGCTAATTCAATTCGGAAACCGCGAATTTTAATTTGATGATCTGCGCGACTAATGTACTCTAACACACCATCCTTACGCCACTTCACAAGATCACCTGTGCGATACATACGTGCTCCAGCTTTTCCATAAGGGTTTGCAACAAACCGTTCAGCCGTTAACGCTGGTTTTCCTAAATATCCGTTCGCAAGTCCTTCTCCTGCAATATATAATTCACCGATAACTCCAGGTGGAACAGGCTGTAACCCTGCATCCAAAACGTACACTTCTGTATTCCAAATTGGTCTTCCAATAGGAGGTATACCATTTTCACTGTCATCAATATTTATGAAAGTAGACCAAATAGTCGTTTCAGTTGGTCCATATAAGTTAGTTATAGAGCAACCTAATTCTTTTAATTTATTTGCTAAATGTGCCGGAAGAGCTTCACCGCCAACGAGTACGTTTAGCCTTTGTAACCTCTCTGGATATTCAGTTATTAACGCCTGCCAGAGCGTCGGTGTAGCTTGCATAATTGTCGCTCTTTCTTCTTGTAACAATGTCGTTAACGCAGAAGGCTCTTGGATTACCTCTTTTTGTGCAATTGTTAAACTTGCACCACTAATAAGAGGTAAATAAATTTCTAGAGCAGAAATATCAAACGCAAACGTTGTAACTGCTAATAAATGATCGTTTTCATTTAATGAAAACATATCTTTCATAGCTAATAAGAAGTTACTTAAACCTTTCATAGGAACAATTACACCTTTTGGATTTCCAGTTGATCCTGAAGTGTAAATTGTATAAGCTTGGTTTAAAAGTGATTCATCATTTTTAAATGGTAGATTCATATGAGAATATGTTTTTAACGCTATTTTCGTTTCTTCGCTATCTAATATGATTTTTTTAATATCATTTTCTATAACTAAAGTAGATGAAACAGATGAATGTGTTATGATACAAACTGGATTTGCATCATTTACTATATAATGAATTCGCTCGGCTGGGTATTCTGGATCTATCGGTAAATACGCTGCACCAGCCTTTAGGACTGCTAGCATACTAACTACCATTTCTATTGATCTTGGAAATACTAAGGCAACAAACTGATTTACTTCTATTCCTTCTTCTAATAAATAGTGTGCTAGTTCATTCGCTCGTTCATTTAGCTCTTTATACGTAAGTTTTATCCCATTACAAGTAACTGCTATTTTATTTGGATTTTTTTGTACTTGTTTTTCAAATAATATAGGTAGATTAATTAGCTCTTCAGCTTTCTTCGTTTCATTCCATTCCAATAAAACTTTATGATTTTCTTCAGGAAGAGTAATGTTTATTTTTCCAATCGGCTCGTCTTTATGATAATTATTTATCACTAATTCTAATAGATTCATAAATCTTTCTTTATGCAATGCTAGTTCCGTATCGCTATATACTTCCGGATTCGCATCAAAATGAATCATTAACTTATTTTCATCGAAGCGCTTATATACATTAATCGATAAGTCATCGACAGGTCCTGCTGATAAATTATGTGTAATACCACGATTTCCAGCAAAGTTAAGCCCGTAATCAAAAGGCATAACATTCACTAACGGCCCAAACAACCTTTGATTTTCACCTAGTAACTTTAAGTCTCTTCTTAATTCCTCATGACGATATTTATGATGACGACGTACGTCTCGAATTTCTTTAGAAACTTGCTGTATTAATTCTGCAAAAGTTATATTTGGAGTTAACTTTAGACGAAGTGGAACTAAATTCATTACCATGCTAGGTGTATGAATAGATACAGAACCAAGACGCCCCATCATCGGTAAACCTAAAACAATATCATTTGCACCTGTTAATTTATGCATATAAATACTTGTTACAGCTACAACAAATTCGGGCCAACTCGTTAACGAAATATTAATATCTTCTAGTAAAGTTTTCGTACTAGCATTTGATAAATAAGCAGTTTCTCGTAAAAATCCATTTGATGTTCTCGGCGCTCGTTCTGCTAAACTTATAACTTCCGGTTCATTTGCAAACTTTTCTAGCCAAAAAGTACGATTTTCCTGAAATTGTTTAGATTCACGATACTCATTATCTTCTTGTACAATTTTTGCAAGAGAACCAAATGGCTTTTCATTCTTATTTGTTTCTTCTATAAGTGATGTATACTCATTCGCTACCTTTTGGCTAAGAAGTGAAAATCCATAGCCATCCATCACAATGTGATGGATGCGCTGATACCAAAAGAAACGATTATTTTCAACTTGAATAAGTGCTTCAGTAAATAATTTATCTTCTTTTAAATCTATCGGTACAGATAAATCATTTTTCATCCATACTTTAGCAGCTTCTTCAGGATTTCCCTCTTTACGAACGTCAATAAAATGCATATGAAACGTTGACGATTCCTCAATAACTTGCCATGGGCCAATTTCATCCTCTTCGAAACGAACATGAAGTGCTTCTGCTTCTTTTACCACTTTACGTACAGCTAACTCGAAAATTTCATGATTAATATTTCCGTTTATTTCTATATATTCCCCAGTATTATAAATCGGATTAAGCGGATCTAATTGTTGCGCAAACCACATACCAGACTGCGCAGATGATAACGAATAACGAATCTTTTGACTATTAGGCATTCTTTACTACCCCTTTATTATGTAGTCTATTTGTTACAGCACTTGTGCTGCTTGTGAAGATAGTAAACGGTACCAATCATCAACAGTTGGACGTTCTGCTAAATCTGCAAAAGTGATTTCTTTCCCTTCGCGACGCCATTTCTCTACTAAACTCATAATTCTGACCGAATCAAGTCCTCTATTTAATAAGTCTTCATCAACTTCGATACTCTCTACTGGCTCACGGAGTAGTTGTGCAACTAGTTCATGTACTTTCTGTAAAGTGATTCCTTCACTCTCATCGCTTTTTACACTTTGTAAATCTTTTAATAGTAAGTTTGTTGATGTCGTTACTGCACATCTATTTGATGCATACTGCAATGCTTGTTTATGATGCTCTAGTGAAAAATCAGCAACTGCATCTGCTACAAAAAATGGCTCTATACCATCCATAAATGCTTCACAAGCTGTTAAAAGGCAGCCAATATGCGCATAAATACCGCAAATAATAAGTTGATCTCTTCCCTGCTCATTTAAAATTTCAAATAGATTCGTCTTTTTAAATGCACTATATCTCCATTTGGTTAGGAATATATCATCCTCATCTGGAGTAAGTTCATCCACAATTTTCTTTTTATCTGGTCCAGCAGGAATACCGTCACCCCAAAAATCTTGTAATAACCCTCGTTGTTCTAACGTTTGTCCACCAGGTTGTGCTGTATAAACAACTGGTATACCAAGTTCCTTACATCTTTCTCTTATCACCTTAATATTTGAAATGAGTTCTACTTTTGGCGATTCTTTATCGCTATATGCATCAAGAAAATATTCTTGCATGTCATGAATTAAAAGAACTGCACGTTTCGGATTTGGCGTCCAATTCACTTTATTTTTTGGTAGTTCTGATTCAATTGGCATTTTATATACTGAAATAGATGGGATAGCCATCTAATCACTTCCTTCCGATTTTTATTATTGTTTTACTCTAATAAGTTTTTCAGCAATGACTTTACGTAATTCTTTTTTGCTTACTTTTCCAATACCTGTTTGTGGGAATGATTCAATAAATTCAATTCGATCTGGAATCTTATAAGCTGCTATACCACGTTCTCTTAAGAACATTTTTAATTCGTTTGCAGTTAGGACTTGTCCACGAGCGATAACAAAAGCGCAAGTGCGTTCTCCTAAATAATCGTCAGGCATAGATACAATTGCTACATCATGTACTGCATCATGTGCTAATAGATGATTTTCAACCTCTTCCGCAGCAACCTTCTCACCGCCACGATTAATTTGATCTTTATCTCTTCCTTCTACAATGATGTAACCTTGTTCATTTACTTTCACAAGATCTCCTGTACGATAAAATCCATCCTTTGTAAATGATCGTGCATTATGCTCTTCCGCTTTATAATAACCACGAATTGTATATGGCCCTCTTGTTAATAAACTTCCTACTTCACCGGGTTTTACATCGTTATCATTTTCATCAACAACCCTTACTTCATCGAATGTAGACATCGGTCTACCTTGCGTATGAATAATGATTTCTTCAGGATCATTTAATCTTGTGTAATTTACTAACCCTTCTGCCATACCGAACACTTGCTGTAACGTACATCCAAATGTAGGGCGAATACGCTTCGCAACTTCGGCACTAAATTTCGCACCTCCTACTTGAATAACTTGCAGGCTCGATAAATCGTCGTTACGGGAAGATGCTGCATCAAGCCAAATCATTGCTAATGGTGGAACGAGCCCTGTAATCGTAACTTTTTCTTTTTCGATAAGAGCAAATGACTCATCTGGACTACCTCCAGTTGCCAATACTACTTTTCCACCCGCATAGAAAGTTCCAAATGTTCCTGGAGAACTCATCGGGTAATTGTGTGCTACTGGAAGAACTGCCATATAGACGCTTTCTGCATTTAAATTACAAATGTCAACGCTAACACGTAAACTATAAATATAGTCATCATGTGTTCTAGGAATTAATTTAGAAAGTCCTGTCGTCCCTCCTGATAATTGGAGAAACGCAACATCACTTGGCTGAACTTCTGGTAACGGAATCGGATCCATATAAAGATCAGTTATATTCACGAATTCTTCTTCTTCCCCCACTACGATTACATGTTGTAAAGCGGGAACTTTCTCTTTCACTTCTCTTGCTAGTTTTCGGTAATCAAAGCCGAGAGCCTTATCTGAAATAATGTAAGCACTCACCTCACCAAACTCGCAAAAATAACTAATTTCACTACTGCGATGAGAAGGTAGTGCAAAAACAGGAAGCGCTCCAATGCGAAATAGCGCAAAGCATATTTCGAAAAACTCTATAATATTAGGTAACTGGATTACAACTCGGTCCTCTTTCTTTATTCCTAAATTCAGTAAACCTGAAGCTAAGCGATCTACCTTTTTATCAAGTTCACTATACGTTATATGCGTATTACTACTTACAACCGCAATTTGATCCCCATATTTTTCAGCACGTTCTTTTAACATCGAACCAAATGTTTCTCCAAGCCAACACCCTTCTTCTCGATAGCGATTGGCAAATTCTTTTGGCCATTCCGTATAACCTATTAACATTCTTTCTTCCCCCTATTTTTCATTCAGCGAATTATCTCTTAACCCTAAAGCCTTCAGCATTGTTTGGAACTTAGCTGATGTTTCTGCTAACTCATCTTCTGGCTTTGATTCAGCAACAACTCCAGCACCTGCATATAAGCGAAGTATATTCTCTTGCACTTCAGCACAACGAATTGTAACAATCCATTCGCCATCTCCATTTAAATCGCTCCACCCTAACATTCCTGTAAAGAATTCACGGTCAAATGGCTCAATTTTTTGAATAGCCTCTCTCGCTTCTTCCATTGGAGTTCCGCAAACTGCTGGCGTAGGATGAAGAGCAATTGCTAATTCTAAAGAAGACGTATTTGGGTCCTTTAGTTCACCTTTCACTTCCGTAGACAAATGCCACATTGCTTCACTATGAATAACTGAGGGTTTTTCTGGAACATGTAATATATGACAGTAAGGGCGAAGCGCAGCGGCAACCGCTTCAACTACTACCGCATGTTCATGTAAATCTTTTGGAGAAGAAAGTAATTCTTCTGCCCTTCTTTTATCTTCTACTGGATCCTCACTTCGTGGTCTTGAGCCAGCCAACGGATTAGAAATTACTTGCATACCATGACGTGAAACAAGTAATTCAGGACTTGCTCCAATTAACGTCTTACTGTACTCGTTTTCATCTTTCGGCAAATTAACAGCAAATGTGTAGCCGTGCTTATTATGTTCCGCTAATTCACGAAGTAGTTTTTGTTGATCAATTTTCTCGGAAGATTTAACATCCAATGATCTAGATAGAACGATTTTCCTTAAATCTCCGTCCTGAATTTTTGCTATTCCTTGCTTCACACCATCCATATAAACTTCAGGAGCTGGAACCGGTGTCATTTCAAATGTCAGTTTCTCATTTCGTTTTATCTCATTTGTCGTCTCTAACTGTAAACGCTCAGTAATTCTACTATGTTCTGGTACGATAAGTTGAACTTCTTTTCTACGATCAAAGGGCAAAGCACCAACAACGATAGGATTCGGATTTCCGGCTTGTTTTGCATTACTTAATACCGCTTGTACAAGTTCTGGAAAGCTTTCAATTTCACGATGTTTTACTGTAGTAAACTCTCCTTCTGCTAATATTGTTCGAGTTGGTGAAGCGAAAAAGAATGAAGATTCTGTCTTATAATCTTCTAAAAGTTTTTCTGACAGTTCCTTTACGGCTGTAAGTTCATTCATAATATAATAACCTCCTGAATTTTTTATTAAACTCCTAATGCAGCTCCGCCATCGACACATAAATTGTGCATTGTAATATGACTCGCTTTATCAGAAGCTAAAAACAATACTGCTTCAGCAATTTCTGAAGGTTGTGCAATTTTTTGTAACGGAATACCGAGTCTATATGTATTTTGAGAACCAGCAATTATATTTTCAGCTCCATTCTCATCAGCCCATAGTAATCTTTGCATTTCAGTTTCAGTAGAACCAGGAGAAACTAAGTTGCAGCGAATATTGTATGCTGCAAGCTCTAATCCTAAACACTTCATAAACATTGTCGTTGCGGCTTTTGATGCAGCGTACGCAGCCATTTCCATTCTCGGAGTATTTGCCGCATTTGAACCAACTGTAACAATTGCCCCTGACTTTCTTTGCATCATATGTTTACTTACTGCTCGAGACATATAGAAAACTCCTGTAGAATTTACAGAGAAGGTTTTATTCCAATCTTCATCACTTAAAGAGTGAATTGGTCCCATACGTAATACCCCTGCAACATTTATTAATATATCTATTGGTGCTATATCATTTTCAATACCGTTTACCATATCTTCAACAGCGGTACTATCACTCACATCTAAATGAAATGTTTTCATACGTGTTTCATTTAATTCATTTTCATTTAAGAGTACGTTTAACCCCTCTTCATTTTGATCAACCGCAATAACTGTAGCTCCTCTTTCTAAAAACATTTTGGCAACAACACTGCCTATACCTTGAGCTGCACCTGTTACTAAAACCGTTTTTCCATCAAATTCCCCTAAGTTCATTTCCTCTATCCTTTCATTTGAAAATTAATCTAATTAAACAAATAGCAATAATGATAACGATTATCACTATCAACGTAAAAAATAATACACTTACTAAACTAATTGGTCAAGTGTACTTTTCATCAAAATATTATTCATTGATAATGTTTTTCATTTAATATCCTTACACCGAAATGATAATCTTTCTCAATAAACTTGTCAACCTATTTTTATTTTTCAGATAAAATATTTTAGTACTTCTCAATACAATTACATCTAAAAGCATTAATAAGTACTTACATTAAAAAATTTAATTCGTACTCCTCTTTTTAAAATTGAAGAAGATAAACTGTAGATACCTTCATTTACAAAGCCTTACCAAAAACTCAAGTATATACTTTCTCAACATTTTTCTGAAAATATCGAGAAAGTATATCTTGCAATTACCGATGCATGTCGTGTTTATAATTTAAGATTTAATAAGTATTTCGAATATAATATATCAATTTATGATATTCCAATATAATCCAAACGGATACTTTACTCATTTTTTTGCCTCTAGAAAATTCCACATGTTGTAATTCATAAAAAAGCACCCTATTAAATAGGGTGCTTTTTAGTAAACATAGTGTTAAAGAAGATTTATATACTTACGCTACACTGCGATACTCTTCTTCTTTTTCTTTTTTCTGCTTAGGCACTTGGATTAAAAGTGCGATAATAAATGATACGACACATAATACGCCGATCACCATGAAAGTTGGTTTGAATCCACCTAGAACTGCACCGATAAAGGAACCAGCGAGCGCTCCAAATCCAAATCCTTGATACACAATTCCGTAGTTCTTACTATGGTTTTTCATACCGTAGAAATCACCAACGATAGCTGGGAAAATAGTGATATTTCCACCAAAGCAAAACGCTACACTTGCTACACATACGAAGTAGATACCATAATTTAAATCTACGAAACTTAAAACCAAGACTGAAGCTGCCATAGCAACAAATGTACCAGTAACGATTTTTAAACGGCCGATTTTATCTGATAACGGTCCTAAAATAATACGACCTAATGTATTGAAGATTGCAACCATAGCCACCGCATTAGCTGCTGTCGCTGCGCTAAGCCCTACAAGTTGAACACCAATGTCTTTTACCATACCAATTAAGTATAAGCCACTCATACATGATGTAAATAACATAATAAATAATAAGTATACTTGTTTTGTGCCTAACATTTCTTTCGTTGTATATTCCTGAGTTTTTGTTTCATGAACTGCTCCTTGATCTGCAGCTTGATGGATTAAACAAGCGCCAAGGACAATCATAGCTGTAACAATTAAACCCCAGTATATAAACGCTTGTGATACACCAACTGATTCAATTAACTGTGCGTTAATATATTTAAAAATTAAGCTACCCGAACCATATGCAGAGACAGAAATACCAGCAATTAAACCTTTACGCTTTGGAAACCACTTTATTAAATTGGATAATGAAGTGATATATGCTGTACCATCTGCATAACCTACAACAACCCCTGCTAGTACATAAAGCAATATTAATGAGGAAGCTTGTGAACTAAGTATTAATCCAATTCCTAATGCTAGTCCAGCTATCATAATAAGTTTACGAAGTCCCCATTTTTCTTGCAATTTACTCGCAAACAAAGTTGAAAACGCTAAAGACAGGCTAGTAATTGAGAAAGTTATAGCAACAGCGTTAAGACTCCAACCGTATTTACTCACTAAGGGCTGATTGAATAAACTCCATGTATATATCGTACCAAGCCCCATTTGTACTATGACTGTTCCAAGGACAACAAGCCATGGATTAACCGATGATTTTTTCATACCATCTCTCCTCCTCTTTCTATTTCAATGCTATTCGCTAAATATGCTTTTTTTATTTTTATTTTCGCCACCTCATTCGACTTAACAACTTCATTGTATAGGATGTTTTCGTTTATGTAAGCACTTACAAGATGGAGCGTCAAAAATATGGAATCAGTTACAGAAAACGAAGGGTGAAATACAAAAAACTGCTTGTTAAATACGTAGCAGCTTTTACAATGTTTTGCATCAATACGACTTACGGAGCTTTCACATCCTCTTTTACCAAAAAAATTATCGAATTATCCATGGCTGGACTTCAATATTTTGCTTATCCTATTCTTATTTAACTCTTCAACGTTTATAACATGTTGCGTCTGTATTTCTTGATACAAATCATTTAATAGTCTTGTAATCTGGCTTCTCATTACAATGCTTGTAATCAAAAATTCCATCTTTTATACATTTTAACTTCCATATATCTTGTTTTTCAACGAAACATACAGAATTACAACGTTTTTTTACAATTTTATACATAAAAAATAGAAAATATATAATTCATTTACATAATGTTGCACTTTAATTTTTACTAAACAACAAATATTTTATTGATAAATAAAACTAAACATTCACTAATATATCTATACGTGGTTTAATATATATAATAAACAAACATTTCTGACTTTTATAAGGAGGTACTATGAAAGCAAACGTAGGCGATACTATACTATTTCAACGAAATAACTTAAAGATCACAGCATCTGTACTAAAACTATACACTGAATCGGTCTTAGTTGAAGTCACAGATGTAAGCGGTGGTACTTTTGAATTTGACCGAACAATTGTAAATCATAAAAACTATAAAATTTTAAATGCAAATAAATAAAACAATACAATACAAAATAGCCCCTGCTTAACAGCGGAGGCTATTTTGTATAATAACAATTCATTAATTTACATATCCTAAAACACTAACAATCTTGCTTGCTTTTAAATTATTAATATAATAATAAATTTCTAACCCTCTTCTCTCAGCTCTTAGCACTTTACCTTTCATTTTTGATAAATGCTGTGAAACAGTCGATTGAGGAATATTTAATATTTCTGTTAATTGTGTTACATTACAAGTTTTGCGTGCACTTAATTCATTTACAATTTGTAATCGTATTGGATGCGCCATTATTTTTAAAATATCCACATCTTCTTCAGTTACTAAACTTTTTTTTATCTCGCTCGTATATGTTGTCATAAGACATTCCCCTTTTATATTGATTCCTTTTTATTTAGATCCATTTCTAAAGAAAACCGCAATCCCCAATATGCAAATAAGACCCTTATATAGAAATAACAGGATTTCATTTCATTAAAAACAGAAATGTTTTTTATTTTATTTATTTGGTACATATACATAATACAATTTTAATATGTGCTGTATGTGAAGTTAGCATAAATTTATGATGAAGATTCTTCATTCATTTATACATAAACTGATAGGACTTCTTCGTAGTTCATTTATTATTTCGATTGGCTTATTGTCTTTTATATAGATGCGAGGTATCCTTCTACTTAACATACAAGTAATCTCATAATTAATTGTACTTAATGTATCTGCAACGCAATCTACACTTATTGATTCCTCGCCTTGATTACCATAAAAGACCACCTCATCCCCAACATGTATTGGCATGATTTTTGTTACGTCCAACATTAACTGGTCCATACAAATACGTCCTATAATAGGAACTTTCACATCCTTTATTAATACAAACCCTTTATTCGAGAGTTGCCTGCTGACACCATCCGCATATCCAACCGGTATCGTCGCAATCCATTCTTCTCCTTTCGCTGTGTATGTTGCTCCATAGCTAACCCCATTTCCTTTTTTTACTTTTTTGATATGCGCAACTTTTGATTTAAATGTCAGGATAGGCTGTAACGAAATAGCTTCTTGATTGACATCTGCAGATGGATAGAGACCGTATAACGCGATTCCAAGGCGGACCATATTTCCTTTTGTTTCTCTCATATCAATTGTAGCAGCACTATTATTGGCATGAATCCATGGAATAACAATTTGTAACTCTTCTGCTTTGCTTACGGCTTTTTGGAATACCTCTTGTTGCATGAGAGTATATGCTTTATCCCTTTCATCTGCACAAGCGAAGTGCGTGTACATTCCTTCAACCTGAATATATTTTGTACACTTTAATGTTTGTAAAAACAATGTGACTTCATTAAGTTGTAAACCGATTCGGCTCATTCCAGTGTCAATTTTAATATGGATGTACGCATTCTTTTCCATTTGTGAAGCAACCTCTTCTATAGCATGCAAATCCTCAATTGTATATACTGTCATGCTTAAATCATACGTAATTGCATCTACTATCGCTTCATACGGTGTGTATCCAAAGATTAATATTGGTACAGTTATACCAGCTTCTCTAAGTTCAATTCCTTCATCTACAAACGCAACTGCCAAGTAACTTGTGCCTGCCTCTATTACCGCCTTCGCAATCGGAACTGCCCCGTGTCCATAGGCATTCGCTTTTACAACTGTCATAATCGCTGTACCAAATGGAATAGCTTGTTTGTACTGTTGGAAATTACGTTGCAGTGCATTTAAATCAACTTCAATAATAGTATGTCTACCATAGTTAACGTTCATAATTTATTTACCTCCTATATTAAGCTATCAAAAATGCTCTTCCTGAAGAGCCAAGTTCATGAATCCATAAAAGTCATTTGTATTCAAACGAAAATCCGTCGGTTATTATTTTTTTAGTATTCCTTCAGTTATTTTTACCTCGTAGCCTTCGGTGAGCTAAAATCGTTAAAAATCACATTCACTCTCACCCTCATATTTTTACATATCTTCACCTATCCAAAAAGGTACACACATTATGTATTTTTACAGTCTAGTGGTATGTTGGAGAGGTATAGAGATGCCTCTTTGTAATGAAATTACTTTTCGAAGTAATACTATATGAGTAATAAATATATCTACTGTATAAAAATATTCATAAGATGACGTCATATCCTACAACTATATGATTTAACAATTCATTTTTAAGGTAATTTTAATTTATATTAACAATTCAAGTATAGTAATATGTAGTTTGCGAATTGATAATTAGGAGGCTGTTGTAAAGTGAATTACAAAAAGGGTATTTTAGTTGGTCTTATATGTGTATTTGTATTTTCATTAAGTGGTTGTAATTTTATTGATGGGTTTAAAAGTGGATTTGCTTCTAAAACGGAAAAGGTAGAAAACCAGGAGAAAAAATAAATCCGTACAAAAAAGACGACATTTTATATGTCGTCTTTTTTGTTTCAACTTTAAAGTGAACTCTCATTATTACTTTATTGCATCAAAGCCCGTCAGTCATTCCTTAGTTCAAAACCAGTAAAAGCTTACACTGTTTTCCATAATGATAAAGCATAAATCCAGTTTGGATCCCCATTTCCTTGATAATTTTGGACAGCTTCATACACTTTCCCTTCGTGTACGACTCTATCTCCCTTTTTATATGCCTTCTTTGAATCCCACGCTTCGTATGAAGCGCTTTCAGTTTTTGTAGTAACTGTGAATACATCGCTTTGTGCTGATTCATTTCCAGCCACATCAACAGCTTTCACCGTATATTTATATGTAGTATTAGCAAGCAAATTTTTGTCCATATGAGAAGTAGTGTTGGATATTCCAATTTTTTTCATTACGCCTGATATTTCTCTGGAGATATCGTAATGGTCTACACCGTCATTATCGTCAGACGGACTCCACATCAGATCAACGCTTGATGCTGTCGTTCCCATGCTGTGTAATCCTTTTGGCTGTGTAGGTGCTTCTGTATCAAGAGTCGCTACTGATGTTTTCACTTTAACTGCCGTACTTACCTTCGATACATTTCCAGCTGCGTCAATCGCTTTTACAGTATAAGAGTATTCAGTACTTGGTTGTAATTGTTTATCAATAAAATGAGTGCCTGGTACTGTGTCAATAATCTCTCCATTGCGTAGGACCTGATAACCTTTTACCCCTACATTATCCGTAGAAGCGTTCCATGCTAGTTCTACACTATTTGCTGTAACTTTTCTTGCCTCAAGCCCATTTGGATTACTTGGTGCTTCTGTGTCTGGTTTTTCATTATTGACTAGATTTACATCAATTACATTATAGAATGCATTTGCTGTATCAGCTACATCCCATACCGCTAAAATAACATGGTATCCACTACGATCAGTAGGTACGTTAATTTTGTGATTTAAATTGTTTGAAGCTGCAGAACCATCATGTTGTACAGTTCCAATTGGCTCAAAGTCAGCTCTTGTTAGCGGTTTATTTGGATTCCAATTCTTTTTCGTAATGTAGTAATGCCATTGGCTAGTTAAGTGAGGAGCTGTATATTTCCATGTAAACGTATTCTCTCCACCAGTTATCGTATTTTTAAACCAACGATCTGCTGTTTGTTGATCTAGAATACCACCAAAATTACCACCTGCGGAAGCTATTTGTCCATCAACTGGGCCACCTTGTGGAAATCCTTTTGGAGCTTCTAAACTTTGTGGTTCATACATAACACTTCCGCAGTTCATGTTCAGTACGCCATAAGTTGGGCTACATAAAGCAGAACGACTTCCAGGTTTTTCAACAAAACCGTGCGCATATGCATTTTGAGGAATGAGAGTCGTGCCTATGATTCCAGCCGTTAATGCTACGGCTCCTAAACTTTTCTTATTCATTTTCATGTTTTGTAAGTGTTTTAAAATTCGATTATTCATGTTCGTATCCCCTTCTTGTTATACCTTGTAGTGTGATGAGGGCTTTGATGCAAAAGAATAACAATAAAGACACTTGTTTTTGGGAGTGCGTAAGAAACTCACACTTAATAATGAACGAATGTTTCATTCATTATTATTAAATATTTAACTTTACGGATATATCATGACATATAAACTACTGAAACTTGTGCAGAAGTTGTGCAGAAGCGTTGAACTTAATACTAACACTGGCTAAACATTAAATTCACTTAGATGCTTATACAGACAACTTCTTCATTTTTAACACATGTTAGGCATTTGTATATACTATTGCAAAACACATTCTTATTGAGGGGGACTTTATATGCCAACACCGTCACAAGAACAAGTTGAAGAAGCTCGTGAAACGTATGTCAGTCGTATTATTTTAGTTGGTGGTTCAGCTTTATTTTTAACAGGTGGTGTTATATCTGCAATTTCAGCCTTTAAAAGTTATAATCGTTTGGCAAATACACCACCTTCTTCAAATGATTCATAATTGCATCATTCATTCCTTTAAATAATAAAGATGCCGCCTCTACTATAGAGACGGCTTTATATAAAAACATTATTAAATTCATTTGAACTTAATTGAAAAAACGTTATAACAATTTGGTACAATGTTCAAAGTAAGGATAGATACTTTCAATTTGACAAGCTTATTTCACCACAAACCTCGTCTGACTACACCCATCCTTCTGCTTCGTTACCTCTAATACGGCTGGCATTGCGTTTTTCAGTTCTTGAACGTGTGAAATTACA
This sequence comes from Bacillus sp. FSL R12-0074, assembly GCF_038005725.1. NCBI lineage: Bacteria > Bacillati > Bacillota > Bacilli > Caryophanales > Bacillaceae > Bacillus > Bacillus sp. FSL R12-0074. The sequence goes on along the minus strand of NZ_JBBOTR010000001.1, from coordinate 2,279,083 downwards.
CCGATAAAGCGACCTGATTTTTGCAAGTCGATTAGGGCGTCAACTGCTTTCGTTAATGACTCTTCATCTAATGAGCCGAATCCTTCATCGATAAACATCGTTTCGATGGAAATACCACCCTCATACGCTTGAATTACATCTGCCATTCCAAGTGCTAAGCAAAGTGATGCGTTAAATTTCTCACCGCCAGATAATGTTTTTACATCTCGGGTTTGACCTGTATATGCATCATATACATCTAATCCTAATCCACTTTGTCGATTCCTCTTTTCAACTCGTTCGCTTCGTTTTAAATAAAATTGTCCATTTGATAATTTACGTAGTCGTTCGTTCGCAATTTGAACAATTTGTTCTAAATACTCAATTAAGATGTAACGTTCAAAGGATATACGACTATCGTTATCCCCTTTCATTACTTCATATAAATCAACAAGTTCTTGGAATGCTTTTTCTTCCTCATGAATTTGTTCATCAATTCGTTTAATATTTTCATGTAAATCCGTAATATATGATACGGCGTTTTGAGCACGTTGTCGTTTTTCTTTAATAATATCAAGGCTAATTTCCAATTCTCTCACTTGCTCATCTAATGAAGAAATGTCCATATACTCTTTATCTTTTAAGTCTGCTTTTAATTCGTCAATTTGTTTTGTAAGTACTTCTAGAGATGAGTAATAACTTTGGATTTCTTGTTGTAACTTATCCATCTCAGCATCATTTAATTTGGATTCTTTATATGTTAATTGATCTGTAAATCCACTTTGTTCTAGCTCTTTCATAAAGCGTGTGAAAGTCTCTTCTTTCTTATCTTTTGCACTATTAAATTGATTAGAAGCATTATCATGTTCTACTTGAATACGTATATTTTCATTTTGCCAATGTTGATACGCCTCTTGTACTTTCTCCCATTCATCTTCCATTAACCTAAGTTCTTGCAGAGCTTGGTCAAACTGTACTTTCCAAGCTTGTACCGTTTGCAAGCTTTCCGGAATATTTTGCTTATCATGTTCATATGACGTACGAAGCTGCATACACTCCATTTCAGTACGGTGCTGCACAGTTTCTACTTCACGCTTTTGTTTCTGGAGTTCTTCTACTTTTTCTTCTACGCTTTTTATATTCACAGCAATTTGCTTACGCGTTTCTTCACTTGCTTTTAACGCATTAACTTCTGCTGCTAATTGCTTCCCTTTTTGAACAAGCGCACTATATGTTTCTACTAATTCTTCTGAGCGATAGCCTCGCTTTAGCACTTCTTCTATCACTTGTTCATATTGAACTCGATAGAAATTCCACTTTTCTTCTAATTGAACATGTAATTTTTCCGCAATATTTTTCTTTTCTCTTAGCTCATTTAACTCTTTTTCATCAATTGCATTACTTTGCTCTGTAGCTTTTTTCGGGTGGTCCATACTACCACATACTGGACAAGATTCACCATCATGTAAATGAAGAGCTAATATACCAGCTTGTTCACTTAACCAGCGGCGTTCAATATTTTCATATGTACTAACTGCCTGTTGCATCTTATGAAACGCACTTTCTTTTTCTAGCTCGTATTTTTGTTTTTCTTGCCATACATCATATGCCTGCTTTAATACTTTTGCATCTTCTCGCATATTCGTTAGTTCTTCTACTTTAGCTACATATTGTTCAAGCGCTGCTTCTAATTGCTGTAATTCGCCAGACATTCTTTGTTTTTCATTTTTATGCGCTTCTAGTTGTTCATCTAACTTTTGCATACCTTCTTTTAATTTTCCTATTTGAATTTCAGCATTTTGCAAATTTAACTTTTTCTCAGCTAATGATGCAATAATTGGCTGTAACTCTTCTAGTCTTTGAACTTGTTTTTTAGCATTTTCTCGCTCGGATGCCTTATTCTTTAATGCTTCATATTTCTCCTGAGCAAGTGCAAAACTGTTCATTATATGCTCTTTTTTTGCGATTATCTGTTTTAACAAACTTTCAGACTGCTGTTCATATTGCATCGCTTCCTCATACCATTGCTCAAATGGTAATAATCGCTTCGCCTGTTCCGCATGTTTAAAAGATTTTTCTTTCATTTCGATTACGGCACGGTTTTCTTGTAAAATACTGTACTTCTCATTCTTTTGTTCTAAATCTTTGAATTTCTCATTTACAGCTTTTGCTGCATGAAAACGTGCCTCTGCTTCTTTTAATTGTTTCGTTTTGTCATTTTGTTCTAAGTGTAATTGCTCAACCTCTGCATTGTACCAAATTGTTTCTTGTTCTAATGCCTCTACTACTTGATGTGTATTTACATGCTCTTGCTCCACTAATGTCTCTAATAATGCTCCATCACGTATTGGTAATTTAAATACATTACGGAAATATAGCTCACGTTCTTTTTGTTTTTCTTGTAAGACGTCTTTCCATTGTTTACGCTTTTGATCTAATATCTCACGCATTAATTTATAACGATCTGTTTTAAAAATGCGGCGTAGTATTTCTTCTTTATTTTCCGTTTCAGATGTTAATAATTTTCGGAACTCTCCTTGCGGTAACATGACAATTTGGCTAAATTGATGTTTACTTAATCCAATTAAATCTTCAACTTTTTTATTTACATCCGTTACATGAAAACGATCGACACATGGAACTTTTTCCTCATCAATTACTTCATATAATTCGACTGCATGTCCTGTAATTGTTTTATTTCCTTGTTTTTTATGGCCCAGTTGTCGTTTAATTTCATAACTTTTTCCTTTTAATTGAAAAGTTAATTCCACACTTGTATAAACATCATCATCAGCAAATTGGCTACGAAGCATGTTTGTATCACTGCGCTCTTCTCCACTAGCCTCTCCATATAATACATAACAAATCGCATCAAAAATCGTTGTCTTTCCAGCTCCTGTATTTCCAGAAATAGCGAAAATACGATGCTCACCAAGATCTTTAAAATCGATTACTTCTTTCTGTTTATATGGACCAAACGCGGTCATTATAAGCTGAATCGGTCTCATCCTCGCTCACCTTCCCGTTCTTGCACTGTTTGCAAAACATCTAAAAATAGACGTTCTTTCTCTTCTGATAAATCTAGCCCTTTCATTTCTTTATAAAATGCTTTTAAAAGAGATAAATCATCCGTTTTATGTCTTGAAACAGTTACTTCATTTTCATCTGTGAACTCTCGTCTTTGAATAGATCTTTCAACATGCATTGCATTTGGGTATACAGAACGTATTTTTTCCATTGGCTGCAAGACAGGATTTTCATCTAATAATTTCACAAATACATAATCTTCACTCACTGGATGAAGCAATAAATCGTCTATTTTCGCTTCTACTGTACGCATTTTACGACGTGGTGTAAGTAAACGTTTTTCAATTGTTGTTTCACCTTTTTCATCCAGTTCCACAATATAATATCCTTTTTTATGCTTTTCTTCAGAAATAGAATATGCAAGTGGTGAACCTGAATAACGAATTGTCTCATTACGTACAAAATGCGCTTGATGTAAATGGCCAAGCGCCGTGTAATGAAACTTATCAAAATAATGGCTATTTACATATTCAGCACCACCAATTGAAAGTGGTCGTTCCGCATCACTCGTATTTTCCTCTGCCTCTCCTGAAGAAGTTACAAATGCATGTCCTACAAATATGTGTCTCGCTTCTTTATCCATCGTTTCAGAGAGTTCGTTCATAAAAATACGCATCGCATCATCATGAGAACGAACATCTTCATTTTTCAATATGTGTCTAACAATACTTGGATCTGCATACGGAACGAGATGGAAATGAACCTCTCCGTATTCATCATTTAAAACAACAGGATTGTATGGAAACTGGAATTGTCCAACAATATGTAATCCTTGTTTTTTCATTAAATTACTACCAAAATGTATGCGGTCCGGACTATCGTGGTTTCCTGCAACTGCGATTATTGGTGTTTGTAAATCAATAACTATCTTTTGTAATACATCATTTAATAAGTCTACTGCTTCTGTAGGTGGAATTGCTCGGTCATATAAATCTCCTGCAATAATTACAGCATCCGGTTTTTCCTCTTCAACAGCTTGTACAAACTGATCTAACACAATTTTTTGATCTTCAGTCATATATACACCATGAACAAGCTTACCTAAATGCCAATCCGCTGTATGAAAAAACTTCATATTACCCTTCTCCTTTTAGTTTACTGATTGTAGTGAAACAAGCTGATAGTTTAGTGTAGTTTTTCCATTCTCCCATTCTAACTTTTGGACAATTGCACTACCGATTCTTTCTTCGTTTGATTTATATAAAGGCAATATTTCTTGAATAGTAAATAGATGATAACCATCTAAAATTAATTGAAATAAATTATCTTCTATATGTAATCTTACTTCTTTTTCATTTGAAATAATTTTTGTATGCATCTCAAATTTCATGCTAGATACAACCCCTTTTTTCTAATCTCTACATTTTAATAGTATAGTGGTCATGCAAGATTGACAAGTAAATACACCGCGATGTACATACTTTTTTAATTATAAATATTTTATGTTTTTTTATATGAAATACGGTATGTGAAATTATTAATCTACAAAAATAAAAATGCCCTTTCAGGCATCCTTATTTTTGTAAGTACTCTTTCATAACGTAGTACAATACAGTTATTAAGACAATCGCTACAAAAAACGCAAATACGGCCACAACATACCCATCTTTATTTAATAAAAAGCATATGGAAATAGATATTATAAAAATCGGAAACACGAGACGTACCTTAGCCTTCACTTCTTCTGTCGTATCTGTATGATGAAAATACTGTGTAATTCCTACCATAAGAGATGACAAAATAATAACCGACAATAGTAAAGGTCCTGGCATTCCGATCTCTCCTTTCTCTATTTCTAATTATATACAAACCCCGCGCTCTTTAAAAGTTAGATAATTCAGCCTTTTAACTTTTTCTACATCAACTCTTTAATTTACGCCACGTATACTAACTCAATATAAGTTATACATATAATAGCGCCTTCAACACGACATTTTCAAATAATAGCACTTACAGTAATGTTGTAATATTCCTCGTCATTCTCTGAAATCCTGCAAATATAACTCGTCAAAATATGCGATAAATACTAACACTAAGCACCTAATTTAGACAAAAATTATAGAGGACATTTCAGCATGTATCAAGAAATAAGAATAGAAAGATAAGTAAGGGAGGATTTATAATGACTGAACACGTTTTATTTTCTGTTAGCGAAAACGGCGTTGCATCTATTACTTTAAACCGTCCAAAAGCACTTAATTCTTTATCCTATGACATGTTACAACCAATTGGGCAAAAACTTAAAGAATGGGAGCAAGATGAGCGTATTGAACTCATCGTTTTAAAAGGAGCTGGGACGAAAGGTTTTTGTGCAGGTGGTGATATTAAAACGCTATACGAAGCACGTTCTAACGAAGTTGCATTACAACATGCAGAGCAGTTTTTTGAAGAAGAATATGAAATTGATACATTTATTTATCAATACAAAAAACCAATTATCGCTTGTTTAGATGGAATTGTAATGGGCGGTGGTGTCGGTCTGACAAATGGAGCGACGTATCGAATTGTAACAGAGCGTACGAAGTGGGCAATGCCTGAAATGAACATCGGTTTCTTCCCTGATGTCGGTGCTGCTTATTTCTTAAATAAAGCGCCTGGATATACTGGTCGATATGTTGCTTTAACGGCATCTATTTTAAAAGCTCCTGATGTATTATATATTAACGCTGCTGATTACTTTATGACATCAGATTCATTACCAAATTTCCTTACCGCACTTGAAAATGTAAATTGGAAAAAAGAAGATGTACATACTCATTTAAAAGAAGTTATTCGTACATTTGCAACTGCTCCAAACTTAGATGGCAATCTTTCTTCTTCAGTAGAAGAAATTAATTCGCATTTTGCATTCGATACAATTGAGGGAATCATTCAATCGTTAGAGAAAGATCAAAGTCCATTTGCCCAAACAACGAAAGAAAAGCTATTATCCAAATCCCCTGTTTCATTAAAGGTAACATTAAAACAGTTTATTGATGGCCAAGAAAAGTCAGTTGAAGAATGTTTCGCGACAGATCTTATACTCGCTAAAAACTTCATGCGACATGAAGATTTTTTTGAAGGAGTACGGTCCGTTGTAGTTGATAAAGACCAAAATCCAAATTATAAATATAAACAATTAAGTGATGTTTCAGAAGAAGATGTAAATCGATTCTTTAACTTACTTAACGCTTAAACAAAGAGGCCATATATTGTAGCACACTCTCAGCTACTCTATATGGCCTCTTCTTTTTAGTTAAATAATTTTAAATATAATTTAATTTTATTTAACTAAAATGTATGTTAAACTAACGTTAATCGAATTTTCTAAAAACAACAAAGGAAGGCGGATAACATTATGGAAAATTTTTTTCTGTTTATTATTATGTCTATATGTCTTATTATTCTACCCGGTCCTGATACAGCAATGGCTACGAAAAACACATTGATTGCCGGCAAAATCGGCGGCGTAAAAACTGTTTTTGGTACTTGTGTTGCGCTTTTAATTCACACTTTAGCTGCTGTAATTGGTCTTTCAGCACTTATTGTAAAGTCTGCTCTTTTATTTTCTATTTTTAAATATGTTGGTGCTGTATATTTAGTCTATATTGGTATTAAAGCCCTTTTAGCAGTAAGAAATACAGAAGACTTAAATACAAATGACGTTCCAATAAATAATGACGATAAACATACTTCTTGCTTTCGCCAAGGGTTTCTTACAAATTTACTAAACCCTAAGGTTGCAGTCTTCTTTTTAACTTTTTTACCACAGTTTTTAAATCCAAATCATAATACATTTATACAACTTCTCGTTATGGGACTTACTTATCTCATTTTAACAGTCATTTGGTTTGCTTTTTATATATTTTTAATTGATAAAATTAGTGCTTTTATGAAAAAACCGAAGACACAACGTTATATTCAAGGGATTACAGGAATCGTCTTAATTGGGTTTGGTATTAAATTAGCCTTTGAAAGAAATAGTTAACACAATACAAACGAAAATACACTACTCCATTATGAGTAGTGTATTTTCGTTTGTATTATTTTTATAATGAGTGGGAATGCCCCCCACTCATTACCATTTCACTTTATTAAAACCAGCGCTCAGTTACAACTTTTTTACGTGTATAAAATTGGACGCCATCCGTACCATTTGTACCAAGATCTCCAAAGAATGAAGCTTTGTTTCCTGCAAATGCGAAGAATGCCATTGGTGCTGGAACATTAACGTTTACACCAATCATACCAGCATCAATATTGTCTCGGAATGTTTGTGCATGTTTTCCATTTGATGTATAAATAACAGCACCATTCGCAAATTTCGATTGATTTGTCAGCTTAATACCTTCTTCTAAATCTTTTACTCTTACAATACTTAATACCGGAGCGAAAATTTCATCTTGCCAAATTTTCATTTCTTGATTTACACCATCAAAGATTGTTGCACCAACAAAGTAACCTTCTCCAACTTCTTCATTGATTTTACGGCCATCTACTAGTAAAGTTGCTCCATCTGCTACACCACTATTAATATAGCCTAAAACACGTTCTTTATGAGATTCACGGATTAATGGTCCAACATAATTATCTTCGTTGAAACCGTCACCTACTTTTAACTTCTTCGTTTCCGCTACTAATACATCAATGAATTCATCAGCAATTTCATCAACTACTGCTACTACTGAACATGCCATGCAGCGCTCTCCACTACTTGCAAACGCAGAACCAATTACACCTTGTACTGTTTTCTCAAGGTTGCAATCTGGCATAACAACTGCATGGTTTTTCGCACCTGCTAACGCTTGTACACGTTTACCATTTTTTGTACCAGTTTCATATACGTAGCGTGCCACTGGCTCAGAGCCAACAAACGAAACTGCTTGAATATCTTTATTTTCTAAAATACTATTTACAACATCTTTTCCGCCTTGTACTAAATTTAATACCCCTTTTGGAAAACCAGCTTCATAGAATAACTCTACAAGTCGCTCAGCTAAAAGTGGCGTTCTTTCAGATGTTTTTAATACGAATGTATTACCGCAAGCAATTGCAAGTGGGAACATCCATAATGGAATCATCATCGGGAAGTTAAACGGTGTAATACCAGCAACAACTCCGATTGGGTAGCGCCAAATCGATCCATCAATTCCACTAGCAATATTCGGAAGAGCTTGTCCCATCATTAAATTTGGTGCTGATGTTGCAAGTTCTACCGCTTCAATACCACGCTGTACTTCACCAGTTGCATCCGTTAGCGTTTTACCGTTTTCTAGCGTAATGATTTTTGCAAGCTCATCTTTATTTTCTTGTAACAGTTGTAGATATTTGTATAGTTGTCTTGAACGATTTGGAACTGGCACTTTAGACCATGTTTTGTATGCCGCTTTTGCCGCTTCAACAGCTTTTTCAACATCTTCTTTTGGAGAAAGTGGAACGTAAGCGATGATTTTTCCAGTTGCCGGATTCGGAACCGCTTCTACTTCCGTACCAGTAGATTCTACCCATTCGCCATTAATATGATTTTTCACTCGTTTAATTTCAGTTGTAATCATTATATTCTCTCCTTTTTTATCATGGTTTTTATAAGTGCACTATTTTTGATTAGAAATTAATTGTTCGCTAACTTTCTTATATAAAGCAGCCATATCGTTTTCACCATATCCTGCCTCACTCGCTTCTTCATATACGTTTAATAGCATCTCACTTACCGGTAAGTGAAGTTCACTTTCTTTAGCTAACTCTATCGCAAATCCTAAATCTTTCTTTAATAAATTTACAGTAAAGCCTGGCTCATAATTTTCTGATGCAATGAAACTTTTATAATTACGCTCATAAATTCTACTTTGACCGTAACTTACATTTAAAATATCAAACATTTTATCTAAATCCATATTGTTCTTTTTCGCTAATGTTAAAGCTTCACTCACACCAGCTGTATAAAAACCAATTAATAGATTATTAATTAATTTAACAGTTGTACCACTATCAATCTGCTCACTAACATGGAAAACATTCGCTCCAAGTACTTCCATGACAGATTCAGTTTTCTCATATACTTCTTTCGATCCACCAACCATAAACGTTAATGTACGGTTTTCTGCACCAATTACCCCACCGCTAACAGGTGCTGCTAAAAAGTCTACTTTCTTTTCCTTCGCCGATTCCTCTAATTGTTTGTTTAATTGTGGAGATACTGTACTTGTATCAATTAAAGCTACATTCGAGTGACTATTTTCAAATAATCCTTCTTCCCCAAAATATACCGCTTCCACAGCACGAGGTGAAGGCAAACTTGTAAAAATCACATCGCATGTCTCTGCTAGTTTTGAGATTGATAGGCCGATAATTCCTCCTTCTTTTTCAAAGGAAGCTTCCGCCTCTTTATTCAAGTCCACTCCATATACTGTGTAGCTAGATTTAACTAAATTTTTAGACATTGGAAGACCCATGTTACCTAAACCGATAAAACCAATCTTTTTCATATCACTTTCCTCCTATTTACACAATATATTTCCCGCGATTTATAATAACTTTCGCAATATCTCTCTTTTTCGTAAATAAGTTTGAGTATAATGGCACTAATAATTGACGGATTTCAGCTAATATTTCTTGTCTATTTTGTTCTTCTGTGACAGCTGCTGAAAGAATGGAAATCGCAGCTTCTTCTACTTTACGATATCCTTCTTCACAAATAACACCTGTTATCATTTGCTTCGTACGCTCTTTTTCCTCACCATTTTTACTAACTGCTTTCCTCGTACGTAAAAATGCTGATTCCATGACGTACACGTCCGTCAACATATTTGATAATACGCGTGAATATTCTTGCTCTTGCTCAATTTTTAAACCTGGAGTTTTAGAGAGCGTTTTCAAAGATTGTTTCAACAATTTTTTCGCTAATAAAATGTAACGATGGTTTCTTTCTACATTTGCCACATCAATTTCTACTTCAGCATCTTCTATTTGCTCGATTTGCTTCATTAACATTTTTGCAACTGTTAATCTATTAATTTCATTCGTTCCTTCAAAAATACGACTAATTCTAGCATCACGATATAATCGTTCTACTTCGTATTCTTGCATATAACCGTAACCACCATGAATTTGTACAGCTTCATCTACGATATAAGCAAGTGTTTCAGAAGCGTTTACTTTATTCAGTGCACATTCAATTGCAAATTGGGACATTTTTTTCATAAGATCTTCATCACTCTCATGAATTGCTTCATCAATTACACCCGCTGTACGGTAAGCTGCACTTTCTGCTCCATATGTAGAAATAATCATATTGGCAATTTTCTCTTGAATCATCGTAAAATCTACTAATTCCGTTTGGAACTGTTTTCGCTCTTTTCCATATTGAACTGATAAACCGATTGCTTGTTTGGCTGTTCCAATATTTCCAAAAGCAAGTTTTAGTCTAGCGAAGTTAAGAATATTAAGAGCTACGTGATGCCCTTTCCCAACTTCCCCTAAAATATTTTCAGCAGGGATGACAACATCTTCTAAAATAAGCGTCGCTGTTGAAGATCCTTTAATCCCCATCTTCTTTTCTTCTAATCCTATTGATACACCTTCACATGTTCTTTCGACAATAAACGCTGTCATTCCTTTATTTGTCTTCGCAAAAACAACGTATACATCTGCCATATGAGCATTTGTAATCCACTGCTTCTCACCATTCAACTTCCAAGCAGTACCATCTTCATTCAATACTGCACTCGTTTTTGCACTTAATGCATCAGAACCAGCATTTGGCTCAGTTAAAGCATAAGCCCCAATCCATTCTCCCGATGCGATTTTCGGTAAATATTTTTCTTTCTGTTCTTTCGTTCCATAATATATGTAAGGCAATGTACCTACACCGGCGTGTATATTAAAAGAAACGCTAAATGCACCAGCGTAACCCATTTTCTCTGCTACAAGACCTGAGACAGCCTTTCCTAACTCGAATCCGCCATAATCTTCTGGTACCTCAATGCCTAATAATCCAAGTTCACCAGCTTTCTCAAATAATTGGCGAGAAACTTTATAGTTATGTTGTTCAATATTCTCAATTTGCGGGACAATTTCTTGTTTAACGAATTGTTCTGTCGTTTTTGCAATTAAATCTTCATCCCCTGAAAAATCTTCTGGTGTAAAGAAAGTATTATTCACATCTTTATTGAGTGAAAAAAATTCATCCCATGGTAACTTCGTTTTCTCCATCTGAATCCCCCTATCATTTCGGCCTTCGTTGATCTTTGCATATGCTCGTCTACGATGAGTGGAATATCTTATTATGGAAAACAGAAGGCGATGATTTTTCACATCAAGCAGTTCGTTTTGCCAAAGATGTATTTTCATCGCCTAAATACTTCTACCTATTGATCTTCAGATAATACTGTTTTTGCAATTCCAGTATCTAACTCTTCAAAGTCATGATATGAAATTGTTTCATATAATTCACTTCTCGTTTGCATATTAGAAAGTGCATCTTTTTGAGAACCTGTTTCCTTAATTAGCGTAAACACATTCTCATATGCTTTTGCAGCAACACGAAGTGAAGTTACAGGATAAATTACCATTTGGAAGCCCATATTCGCAAATTCCTCTGCACTATAATATGGTGTTTTTCCGAACTCAGTCATATTTGCTAGTAAAGGTGCATTCACTTTGCTAGTAAATAAACGAAATTCTTCTTCCGATTGAAGCGCTTCTGGGAATATTGCATCTGCCCCTGCTTTTACATATGCATTCGCTCTTTCAATCGCTGCATCTAATCCTTCCACGCCGCGAGCATCTGTGCGTGCTACAATATATAAACTTGGCGCAACTTCTTTAATCGCTTTAATTTTTTGAACTAATTCTTCTGTAGTAACAAGTTTCTTACCATTTAAATGTCCACATTTCTTTGGTAATTGTTGATCTTCAATCTGAACAGCCGCAACTTTCGCTTCCACCATTTCTACAGCTGTTCTCGCTACGTTTAGTACTCCACCAAATCCTGTATCAATATCAACAAGAACTGGTAAATCTGTAGCTCTAACTAGATCCCTTGCTCTCTCTGCTACTTCAGTAGACGTCACGATTCCTAAATCTGGTAGTCCTTTACTTGCAGTGTAAGCAGCTCCCGATAAATATAGAGCTGAAAAACCTGTATTTTTCGCAACAAGAGCCGCCATTGCATCATGAGCACCCGGAATTTGCAAAATTTCATTTGCTTCTACTAAAGCTCGGAAGCGATTCGTAAGCTCCTCTTGTGTCGACTGTTTATTCACAACCCAAGCCATTCTAAATTCCCCCTATTATTAAATTAAGAATAGATCTACAAATTCGTTTACATTCATATTTTCTAGTTTTTCTTCATTTAGACAAGCTTCATGGATTTTTTCTTGTTGCTTACTAGAATAATGACCTGCCATATTTGCAGTGAATTTTCGAACAACTTTTGGAATTGCTTCGTCTCTACGGAAACGGTGGCCAAGTGGGTATTCACATTCCACATTTTCTGTTACAGTACCATCTTTAAAATGAACTTGAACAGCATTGGCGATTGAGCGCTTGTTCGGGTCAAGGTAATCTAAACTGTACTGTTTATTTTCAACAACAACCATCTTATTACGTAATTCATCTACACGTGGATCATTCGCTACTACATCCTCATAATCATCCGCAACGATATCTCCTTTTAATAAACCTATTGCCGTAATGTATTGTAGGCAGTGATCGCGATCAGCTGGGTTATTTAATGGACCTTCTTTATCGATAATACGAATTGCTGACTCATGAGTTGTAATTGTAATACGATCAATTTCATCTAATCTTTCTTTAAGTTCCGGATGTAATTTCACTGCACATTCTGCAGCTGTTTGTGCATGGAATTCTGCTGGGAATGACACTTTGAATAATACATTTTCCATTACATAAGATTCTAGCGGTCTTGCTAATTTTAATTCTTGCTTGTTAAATAACACATCTTGGAATCCCCATCCTGGTGCAGATAATGCCGTTGGGTAACCCATTTCACCTTTTAATGCAGTCATTGCGAGATGAACACCGCGGCTCGTCGCATCACCTGCTGCCCATGATTTACGTGAACCTGTATTTGGAGCATGACGATATGTACGAAGACTAGAATTATCAATCCACGCATGTGATAATGCATTAAAGATTTCCTCACGCGTTCCGCCAAGCATTTTTGCAACTACTGCAGTTGTTGCTACTTTTACGTATAATACGTGATCAAGACCAACACGGTTTAAGCTGTTTTCTAAAGCAAGTACACCTTGAATTTCATGTGCTTTAATCATCATTTCTAGTACTTCACGTACTTTTAATGGTTCTTTTCCTTCTGAAATACGAACGCGGCTAATATAATCTGCAACTGCTAAAATTCCGCCTAAGTTATCAGATGGATGTCCCCACTCTGCTGCAAGCCAAGTATCGTTATAGTCTAACCAACGGATCATACATCCGATATTAAATGCGCCTTTTACTGGATCTAGCACATAAGATGTTCCTGGTACACGTGTACCATTTGGCACGATTGTTCCTGGTACAACTGGTCCTAATAATTTCGTACACTCTGGGTATTGTAGTGCTAAAATTCCACATCCAAGTGTATCAAGTAATACGTAGCGAGCCGTACTAAATGCCTCTGCACTTGTAACCTCTTTATTTAATACATAGTCCGTAATTTCTTCTAATAATGCATCTTTTTGTTTAATTTCATTTGTTTTAATCATGCTATTCTTCCCTTTCTGTCGAAAATTCGTTATTATTAATGATGGGTGTCGGTCAAACACCCATCTGGCGGGCGGCGCTAACAACTCCCCAGTTGTTTTTATTTACTAAATGCATGTCGCTCGCCAATATAATTTACACGTGGACGGAACAAACGATTGTTCGCATGTTGCTCAATTACGTGTGCACATAGCCCTACTGTTCTAGAACTAAAGAAGATTGGTGTGTAAAGTTGAATTGGAATACCAAGCATCCAATATACTGGAGCAGCATAATAATCAAGATTCGGATAAATTCCTTTTTCCTTCTCCATAATTTTTTCTCCAGCTTCACACATTTCATATAGTGTATAATCGCCTTTCACATCACATAACTGCTTTAATGCTTCCTTCATCATAAGTGCTCTTGGATCCATCTTTTTCATATAAACACGGTGTCCAAAGCCCATAATTTTTTCTTTGTTATATAGTTTCTTCTGTAATAACTCTTCAAATTTCTCAACATTACCAGCTTCTAAAAGCATGTACATAACCGCTTCATTCGCACCGCCATGAAGACTTCCTTTTAAGGATGCAACTGCTCCTGTTAAAGCGCCGTATAAGTCGGATTGCGTTGATGCAATAACGCGTGCTGTAAATGTAGAGTTTGGCATTTCATGTTCACTATATAAAACAAGGGAACGATCAAAGATTTTCTCTTCAAGTTCACTTGGTTTCTTTCCAGTTAACATATAGAAGAAATTCGCACTATATGACAATTCTTGAAGAGGCTCAATTGGTTCCTCATTATTTAAAATATGGTAGCTATTCGCTACAATATTTGGCACTTTACTTAAAAGCTTGTATCCTCGACTTTTATTCACTTCTAACGAGCGGTTTTCGATATCACTATCGTAACCAGCTAATGCAGACACACCTGTACGTAGCCCATCCATAGGATGCGTTTCCTTAGGCAATGCCTTTAGAACATTGAATACACCTTCTGGCACTGCATATTCTTCTTTTAATTTCTTTTCAATTGTTGCTTTCTCATCCTCATTCGGTAAACGTTCTTCTAATAAAAGGTGCACAATGTCTAAATACTCTTTTGTTTTTGAGAGTTCGATTAAATCATACCCTTGAATTACAATTTCACCTTTTACTGTGTCAAGAAACGAAATTTTCGTTTCCGCTGCTACTACACCATCTAATCCCGGGGAAAATTTTTCTTCAGCTTTCATCATTATTTCCTCCAATCCTAATAGATCTTCGTGCACATAACTGTAAGCCTTTACAATAATATGAAACTACATTTCTATTTCAATGTATCAGAGTTTTTAGAAGATTTCAATTTATTTTATAATGATAAGTTTCCTATACTTTTACCGATGTAATAATACAATTTTTCAAAAATAACTTTCATCTTTTATAAAGAAAGGACAGACATCCTTTTACAATGTTTTAAAACGAAATATAACAATTATCCATATAATCCCACTAAATATACCTTTAATCCCTTTTTCTTCAGCAAACATAAAAAACCGAGCTGCACTCATGCACAGCTCGGTTTTTTATAATATTTATTTCATATTCTCATAAATATAATTCTTATATAAAATTTATTTATTTTTAATAAAATTATTATTTTACATAATTAAATTAAATTTCTTCCGTTTCTTTACGATAGCTTACAACTAATTCATAGTTTTGAAAGTACGAAAGATTATCAAAATCTATAAAAATGAACTACCGTCTTTCTCAACTGACACTATTTCCCGAACTGATTTCTCAGAAACAATCCCTAAAGAATATCCGGGCTGAATTGAGCTATTTCCTCCGTACCTTACAATACATCAAATAGATTCATCATGCTTTATACGTAATTCTTCCTTAAAGCATCGTCGAGCATCATGTTCAATTGAAATTTTCATCTTCGCTCTTCCTGTTTACGCAAAATCTTTTTTGCCTAATCGTTGTTTTACAAAAATGACAAATATAATTAAAGCTATTAATCCTGAAATTGCACTACCTGCGAATAAAATACGGTAACCAAACATTTGTGAAACAACTCCAAGTAAAATCGCACCTAATCCAATCCCTAAATCAAAAGCGGTAAAGAATGAAGCGTTAGCAACTCCTCTTTTACTAGGATCAACAATTGTCAGCATCGCTGCTTGTAAAGCGGGCTGTGCTGAACCGAATCCAACACCATATAATGCCGCTGCAATCATTACACCTATCAAACCATTTGAAATCGTTAGTACAACTATCGCTAAAATAGTAATACATAGTGCCGGAAGTATGATAAAAACTTCTCCATACTTATCTAATAGTTTTCCTGAAATAGGTCGTACAATTGTTAAAGCAATTGCATATACAAGAAAGAATGTCCCAGGATTCACATCAATTGATGACGCGAATAACGGTAAAAATGTTGTTATTCCTCCATATGCAAATGATAAAAAGAAAACAACAACCGTTATTGATAAAACGGATTTTTCAAACAGCTGAATTTTCCCTTTTTCTTTTTGTGGCGTGAATGGCATTTTCGTTATTAACGATAATACGACTGCCATAAAGGATAAAAGAGTTGCTAACAAGAATAGACCATGAAATGAATAATTTTGTACAACCCATAATCCAATCATCGGGCCAATTGCCATCGCGATTGTCATCGCCATGCCATACCAGCCCATCCCTTCACCACGACGTGAATCTGGAATAATATCAGTTATCGCTGTTCCAACTGCTGTTGTAGAAACAGCCCACGTCACTCCGTGAATAACGCGTAAAACAGCTAAAAGGACAATAGTCGATGCTAAATTATACGAATACATCGTTATCCCAAAAAATATGAGTCCGAAAATAATAAAAGATCTTCTACCATATTGATCTAACATACCTCCAATAATCGGTCGTATTACAACTGCCGCTATTGTAAACATTCCCATCATCAGTCCAACTTGCGATTCATTTCCACCAATCTCTTTAATAAAGAGCGGGAGCGTTGGAACAAGTAAATAAAACCCCGTAAATAAAAATAACATCGCGATAGTCATTTGTATAAATGATTTCGTCCATAATCGTTCCATTAAAATCCCTCCATAAACACGTAAAATATTACAATCAACACATCAATTGTATATTTTTCATGTTCCCTTGCCCTCCGCTAATAGACGTATCTTTTCATAATAAATGGTCTACCATCAATTTAAGTTGGTCTTACGACTTTATGCCTATGTTTTAAGCAAAAAACCTATATATGTACCTTTATATGTTCTAGAAGAATATACTATTTTATTATTAAACTTAGGAGTGATCGTTTTCATGTGGGTATCACCAAGAATAACCGCCGTTGTCCCATCAGCTCCCTCAATACATGTTCCTGCCGTTCATACAGCTAGTTCTGATGTTGGTATCGAACTTCCTGCCGTTTGGCAACAATATCAATCGACTGACCAAGTCACCCCTTCATTTTGGCATCATGGTACACACCCTAGTAGTACTACTTTTTATAGCCCTAGTTATCCAATACCTCCGACTCAAATTTTTTATCATTTCCCATCAATTTACTTTCAAAATTTCTATGGTACTTTTAACATTTAAAAATAATATTAATTTTTATAATATAAAAAGCACCAAAGAAACCGTTTTATCGGTACCTTTGGTGCTTTTTAAATGCATTATTTATTGTCCATTATCGGAAGGAGCCTCTCCTGTGTTCCCGCCAGTAGTTGGTGGGGTTGGAGTTTCTTGGCCACCTCCAGTGGTTGGTGGATTTGGAGTTCCTTGGCCACCTCCAGTGGTTGGTGGATTTGGAGTTCCTTGGCCACCTCCAGTGGTTGGCGGATTTGGAGTTCCTTGACCACCTCCAGTGGTTGGTGGATTTGGAGTTCCTTGGCCACCTCCAGTGGTTGGTGGATTTGGAGTTCCTTGGCCGCCTCCATTAGTTGGTGGATTTGGAGTTCCTTGACCATTTCCATTGTTTTGTTCATTTTGCTTATTCTGTTCATCTTGTTTCTTTTGCTCTTCTTGCTTCTTAAGCTCTTCTTGCTTCTTAAGTTCATCTTGTTTCTTTTGCTCTTCTTGTTTCTTAAGTTCTTCCTGTTTCTTTAATTCCTCTTGATTTTTCTCTTCTTCAGTTTTTTGCTGTTGATCTTGTTTTGGTTGTTCCGTTGTATCCGGTACGCTAGTATTTGGAGATGAATCACGTTTTTCACCTTTTATACGCAATTCACTACCTTCTTGAATAACACTACTTGGCATTTTAAAGCGTGATTTATCTGTAGCCATCTTGATCATCATTTCTTTAAAGATCAACTGTGCAATTTTCGTATTTTTACTACTAATATACTCGTCTTTACCATCTTTCGTATATCCAGTCCATACTGCCATCGTATATTGCGGTGTATATCCTGCAAACCAACTATCACGAGTTGCACTTTCTGGAATTCCATATTGTGCTAGTTGTTTTGAAGAATAGTTAGTTGTACCTGTTTTACCAGCTACATCTAAAGAGGCCACATTTGCCGATGTACCAGTACCTGATGTAACTACAGAACGAAGCATATCAGTAATCATATATGCTGTAGAATCCGCCATAACTGGTTTTGGTTTTTGTCCAAAACTTTGTGACTTGCCGTCTGGATAAACTACTTTCTTAACAAAATGCGGCTTCGTATACTTACCGTCATTCCCAAATGCCGCATAAGCACCTGCAATTTCAGTTGGTGACGCTTCATTTGTACCGATCGCTGTTGATTCTGTCGGTGCTACATTAAATGTAATACCTAATTTCTCAGAGAACTCTTTCGATTTACTAATACCTACCTCTTTAGCTGTTTTAATAGCTGGGATATTACGTGACTTTGTTAGTGCTTCACGCATTGAGATTGGCCCTAAATGACTTCTATCTGCATTTCTCACTTCTTGGCCAGTTGAATACTTAAATGGAGAGTCATCGATTTGATGATACGTAGCCCATTTTAAATATTCAATAGCCGGTGCATAATCAAAGATTGGCTTCATCGTTGAACCAGCTGCACGATCTAATTCAATCGCCATATTATGTCCTTTAAATACTGCTTTATTTTCACCGCGCCCACTACCTATAGCGCGAACTTCTCCAGTTTTCGTATCCATAAATGTGAAAGCACCTTGGAACTTATCGTTTGGATAATTAATAATATTTGCATTTAAAAGCTGATCAGCAAAATCTTGCGCTTTTGGATCCAAAGTTGTATAAATTTCTAAACCGTCAGATCCAATATTAACATCTGGTATTTCTTTTTCTACTTCTTTCACAACTGCATCCATAAATGCAGTATGTGGCATCGCTTGTAGTTCAGCTGCACTCTTAATATTTTTATCCACTGGTACTTTCGATGCTTCTTCCATTTCTGCCTTTGTAATATAACCATGTCGATTCATTAACCCTAGTACAGTATTTCTTCTTTCTGTTGCCCTTTGAACATTTTCTTTTTTCGTTGGGTCATAGTTATTCGGTGCTTTTGGTAAACCGGCAAGCATCGCAACTTCTGGTAATGTTAAATCTTTCAATTCTTTACCGTAGTAGTTTTGTGCTGCTGTTGCGATTCCATATGAACGATTACCTAAATTAATTTTATTTAAATACATCTCTAAAATTTCATGTTTTGAATACTGTTGTTCTAACTTATACGCTAAATATATTTCCTGAACTTTACGTTTTGATGTTTTTTCCATCGATAAGAAGTAGTTTTTAATAACTTGCTGCGTTATCGTACTACCACCTTGAGAGCCATAATCTCCCTTAAGACTAACTAAAACTGCACGAGCAGTACCTTTAAAATCTACTCCGCTATGCTCATAAAAACGCGAATCTTCTGTTGCTAAAAATGCATTTTCTACCAATTTAGGGATTTGATCATACGTAACATTCGTCCGCTTTTCTTTCCCATATTCATATACCAAATTCCCGTCTTTATCATAAATTTTTGAGGATAACGGATTAACAAGTTTTGCTTTCTCAAGTTTTGGTGCATCCTTAATCATTACGAAAAAGGTAGCAACCCCTGCCACTAAACCTACAATACCAAGTAGTAAACAACTGATTAAAAATTTACGAAAAAACGATGTTTTACCTTTTGGTTTTGTTTTTTTAGAAGCTGGCTGTTTTTTCTTTTGAACTTGTCGTCGCTCCTCTCGAGAACGATAATTTTCTGACATGTTACTTTCTCCTGCCTTTCAATTCTCCCGTTGATTTACTTGAAAATATTGAGGTCACTTTCCCAAATACATTTAATCAAGAAAGTATATTGACCTGGAGCATTCAATATTTTCCCAATTCACAGATTATACATTTTAGAATACTTCTTATACAAACTATTTTCACTTCTATTCTTTCTAATAATACTGCCCCTTAAAGCATAGAATGTAAGAAGTGAATTTTTAATACCTCGTATAAATAATATACCTTTTTTTCAAATGGTCAATATTTTCTTATTTATAAATCAAAGGTGAAATAAAAATAGCACAACGATATGTACTTCGTGTGAACTTCCTTATAATTACGTATAACAAACATTTAATATATTGCATATAAGTATAATACTCCTTTAATTATTAGGATTTCAACACGACAATCCCCTTCTCTACAAGAAACCATCTAAAATGAAAAATAAGGAGTTGCGTAATGATGAAGCTATCTCCCGTTATTTCAAAAAAATTAGTTGCTGTTGGCTATAATCCTTTTTCTATGATTTTACGTATTCAACTAAAGAATGGTATGTATGATTTCTTTAATGTTCCAGAAAGCATTTACACCGGTTTATTAAACGCACACTCTAAAAGTTATTATCATAATACTTATATTAAAAATTCTTACCGCTATACTAAAATTTAAACTTGATTGACATACAAAAAAGAAAGGCGAATCAAATCCCCTTTCTTTTTTGTATGTCAATCGCAATTTACCTTCTATTTCTTTTATTAATTTCATCGTACGCTTGAACTTGTTTTTTAAGTCGCCTGTCGGCTTTTTTATCATGTACGACAAGAACTGCGTGTATCGCTCCTGGAACCCAAAAAATTAAGGTTAAAATGAAATTAATAATCGCTTGAAACGGCTTTCCGCAAAATAAAACAGCTACCGGCGGAAGTAGAATTGCTAATAAGTACATCATGTCTGAAAAACTCCTTAATGTTTATTTTTCGATTCTTCCCCATCCATCTCCTATACTACCAAACCTATGAAATCATGTTATTTCTAAAAGCGTATATAAGAACTCATCATTACAAAAATCACATATAATAGTATAACTAAATGAGGAACCTCTCACTAACGTTAACAAGCTATTTTCACCTGTTCGTTTATATGTATATTCTACGCCTATATGAAAAAGCCTACAAAAACAATTAACACATCCATCTTGTCCTACTTCTAAAATTGAAATACTCCAAACTTCATTGAAATGAGTATTTCATCACCTTTTCTTAGATTCCAATCGTTGTTCCTCTACTATTTCGGTTAATCCAATTGCTGAAATTACAGTACCTATTGCCTGTATCCAAATACCTATTAGCCCTAGTATACGTTGATCTTCTTTATCTATATTACTGTCTTCTTTTCCCTTTTCTTCTTTTGGTATATTTTTAATACCTTCATATGCTTGTAATCCCGCACCTAAACTTTGCATTGAATTCCCTAATACGATAATCCACTGTATTCCATTTATCTCATTCAATGCTACTTCTACTCCTAAAAAAGCGCCAATTGATTGCAAACTATTTCCAGTAATTATAAGGAAATCATTTTCTTTCATTTGTTCATTAAGATTAAAATACGTTCCTATTACATTTGAAATATTACCTAAAGCTAATAACTCAATCCCCGTTTTCGCTAGCGCTTTATTTTTATTATCTATAGTTACCTCTTGCTTCTCACATTTATCTTCATCTTTCACATCATTAGTTGCTATAATTTGTAATATATATCCGAGAGCTTGTAATGAACTCCCTACAATAACGAGATCCGACTCAATCTTTCCTTCCCCTGCAAACCCTCTAGTTGTTCCAATTGCTGCTATAAGATTTCCTCCTACTTGAAACCAGGCACCTGTCAATTCTAAATCGCGTAGGTTCATTTCCCATCACCTATATTTAAATTTTCTAGTACATTCAAAACAAACAAATATCACCTTTAATTCATTATTCTATTTTTCATATGTAATTTTGTGCATCACCTAATGTACTAATAATACAAAAGAGCACCTTTCAGGCGCTCTTTTTGACAAGGAGTTTCTCAATGAATGTATGCCGGACATGTCAATGACTCACCGTTTTTATCTATTGATATATTTAATATATAATGAATTGCTTTATGTGACCACATTTCAGGTGTAGGAGATTCTTTTACATATTGAGGTGCACATAAGTGAAGCATTGGAGTGCTAATACTGCCACCTGGATCTAAAGCAACTACTGCCATACCATTTGGCAGTTCCATTGCCATTGACTGTGTGATACCTTCAACAGCAAACTTCGAGGCACAATATGGCGCAAGTTCAGCCTCGCCTTCTCTTCCCCAACTAGAGCTCATGTTAATAATAATTCCTTCTTTCCTAGCTATCATCGCCGGGACGAACGCCCTAATGACATTTACTACCCCGTTCACATTTACACTCATTACACTTTCAAATTCTTGTGCGGTAACTTTCCATAGAGGTGCATTTTGATTAACAATCGATGCATTATTTATTAACATATCGGGAGCCCTATACTTATTAAGAATACGACTTGCCCATTTACTAACTTGGTGATGATTTGAAACATCAATTATTTGAAAATCATGTGAAGCACCGTAATATTTATTAAGCTCTTCAATTTTATTTTTTGAGCGTCCACAACCTGCTATGTTCCACCCCAATTCATGAAACCTATCAACCATTGCACGTCCTAACCCTTGCGTTACTCCAGTAATAATTACAAGTTTCCCAATGTCGTTTCGCTCCAATTTCATCTCCTCCTTTCCATTAATATTACTCTTTTTATTCTTATTCAACTTCTCACTTAAGTATCAATTCATTTCATACTTTAGAAGTATTTTTGATATTACATATTACAAACAAAAAGAGTAACCATCATAGTTACTCTTTTTGTTTGTATCGTTATTATTTTTAAATTGTATCTTCTATTCCCTACATTTCTCACATCGATAAATATAGGTTACACCTTAATGAAAGTATATTTATGTTTACGGTTCGATTTATCCAAATACTTTTCAATCCACTTTTTCAACTTAACAGAGCCCACCTCTATCAATAAATTTCCACCTAGTCTTATAACATACTTTTATTTAAATTCTCAATCTCATTTTGCAACTTTTTAAATTGCTCAAAATGCATTGTTATAGATTGAATACTATTCCTTCCAACATTTTGCTTTACTAATAAAACGCCTGTATCGTGAAAAATTGCTTCAAGTTCTTTCCTTATAGATACTTTCGTAATATATGCGGTTTTAATTGCCGATAAAATTGCTATTTCATTAAACTTTAATTTTATTTCATTAGGACAAAATGCTTTTTCGATCAATGTGACATCATTACTATAAATATAAGCAACAAGTTTACTTGATTCTGTATCTGTTAAATCCACTGTTTTTATAACATTATCCATTACATTTTGCCTCCTTTAATTCCATATATATTAATTATTCAAATTTATTCTTTTTAAAATTCAGCTCTTCATTAATTTTAACATACTTTTTGCTCGATTGATTAAACAAAGCTTCAAACATTTTTCTATTCCGGAATATTTGTCAAATGAACCAATTAGACTATACCTTCATATAGTAATGCAAACAATTACTTATAAAGCAGGTGAAAATTATGCCCTCAGTTGTTGGGAATTTAGTTGTACAAAATAGTAACGGATCTTTTAACTTAGGTGATTTCTACAATGTTTCTCCAAAAGAGAATACGAAAGCTTATAACGGCTCTGGCGCATCTAACGTTGGTTTCGTAGTGAACACTTTTAGTGGGGTTAGCGCGACTAATACATTTGATTCTGATCTAGCAGATCAAAACCAAGTTGGTACGGCCTAACCAGATCTGTAATCATTTTTGTATAACATTTTAAAATTTGTCTATACTATACTCAGGCTGATACACAGCTATCATTGATTTTTTGAGTGCCAATCTTTTTCTCCCTTTCCCTGGGGCTAAGCAGCTAGCTTGCAGCTAGCTGCTTTTTCATTTAGTTCTTCACCTCTTCAAAAAATTTGGTTTTAACAGGTAGCCTGACTCACAGCCGAATTTTGAGGTGTGAATCTGCCTGTCCGTAAATAGCTTGATAAATTAAAGAAGCTAAACTTCAAAATTCAGCTTCTTTTAGGTTACATCAATTATGTCCATTGCAGAAAATATATATGTTTTATAAAATGCATCTGTACATTTTACAATTTGTTGAATTGGATTTATA
Source organism: Bacillus sp. FSL R12-0074 (assembly GCF_038005725.1). NCBI lineage: Bacteria > Bacillati > Bacillota > Bacilli > Caryophanales > Bacillaceae > Bacillus > Bacillus sp. FSL R12-0074. The sequence goes on along the minus strand of NZ_JBBOTR010000001.1, from coordinate 2,254,872 downwards.
TGCACCACTGTCATATAACTCGTAAGTATGTATCCTTCTTCAAAATATGTCACTAACATCTCTTCTTCAGACAATAATGAAGTTAATAATTTGTCTGAAATGCTGTCTTTCGCTTCATTTGTTATTAGCGGTCTTTGGACTTTTAATTTCTCTCCAATAATTTTTTTCATACTTAATAATTGTTCCGACATTACTGTAAACGGAACCCACTCTCTTCCTTTTTCCTGTATCTTTACATAATTCATTTTCTTTACTCCTCAATTTTCTATATCTATCCATTCTTGAACTACCCCACTTTCACTTCGTTTAGAAGTGGGGGATTCCTAAGTAAAGAGTTCTATCGAACTCTAATTTATTAGGCTATCTCCGCAGTCCTTGTGGTTAGAAGCCTTATCGCTTCATTCTTTAGATTGATACTTGCGTTAATATCCCTATCATGATGTGTACTACAAGAAGGGCAGTCCCATTTACGTAGGTTTAGATTTTTAACGTCTTTGTTTTGATATCTACAACAAGAACATAATTGGCTTGAAGCAAATGTTTTCGATACGACAATGACTTGTTTGCCGTATCATTTTGCTTTATATTCCAACATGGTTCGAAACTGTGACCATGATACCTCACTAATTTCACTTCTAAATACACTTTATCCATCTCTTATTTATATGTAGCGTAGCTTTCCAATTCAAAACTATTTATGAATTTGTAGAAATCTCCACTTCAAAAGAACATTCGTTCTAATTATACACGAACGAACGTTCTTTCGGAAGTGCAACATGTAAATTTTTCAAACAAAATGCAACTTTAATATATGAAGTTTATTCATACTCATTTATTACTCCCTTTTATTAATCAAATTTCTTTGCACTTCCTATCGCATCATAGAATACGTGTAGCAACAATAAAAGCGACTCCACCTAATGTGAAGTCGCTTTTATTGAACTAATTATATTTCTAATTTTACTTTTCTATCCTAACTAACGTTCTTTCTGGAATACAAATTTCAGCTATATCTCATTAACCATCCTTCAACAAAAGCATACACTTTTATTATGAACGAACTCACAAAGCTTTAGAAACTTATGATGTAAAACAATTCATTCCTCATAAGTTTCATACATATCGACAATTACTACCATTTATCCTGCTATTTGTAGGCAGTAAGATTCACACTCATCAATTTTTCACTTTCTTTATTGAATATGCTTGGGTTGCATTATAATATGTAACTCTCTCTCTGTTTCTGTTTTTTTCGGATTCCGATAATATTCCAGTTTATATTCTAATACTTCATACTCAACCATCCCAATCTTTATCCCTTTTGTTTCTTTTAATACAGCTAATAGAACGCTTATATTTTCATTAGATGATTCAAAAATTTTCCCTCCGCCTTCTCTCTTAAAAATAACTTTCATATATTCTCCCCCAAATTAATTTAATAATCTAGTAAATATAAAAATATTCATCCTATTTTAATAAAGTGAAGGCTAATAATCAGTGGGGGTTTTGTCCATCACCCACTGATTATTAGCCTTCACCAATCGGGCTTTTACGAGCAGTAAGACTCCCACAAATAGCGGGATAAATAATTCTTATCATCACTAAGAACATCCTTTTGTACTAAATGTTCAACATGTCACTTCCTATAAAGTTAATTTATAATCCAATAAATATGATATGTACCATTCTTTAAATTATGTCCTCAATTCACTCTCCACGAAAATATATTTAGTTTATATTTAACAAAATTAATTAACTAAAACATTATCATTTCAACATTTTGCGAATTTAATTACTTATTCCTTTTATCTACATCCAAATTTTCCTATTGTAATTCTTAATATTTAAATGTAATATTGTATTGTCTTACTATCTATTTATAACTCACACACTAACGCGAAAAGGGAACTCTATATGAGTTCCCTTTTCTATTGAAAACAAAAAAACAGAAATATAGCATTATGCTAAATCTCTGTTTTTCTTCTAAACCTTATTTCTCATCTAAGAATTTAAATGTATCTTTAAATTCTTTATCTGTTACTTTAATATCTGCTTCTTTCAATAGATCATCGATTACTTGTTGTTTCCATTTACCTGTCGCATCTTGCAGTCTTTGTTGTTCTAAATCTTTTCGAATCGTATCTTTTACTTCATCAAATGGTTTCAATTCTTTTTTATCCGTCACTTTTATTATATGATAACCATAAGATGTTTTTATTGGCTCACTTACTTGTCCTGCATCTAATTTATACGCAGCTTCCTCAAACTCTTTCACAGTTTGACCAGGAGCAAAACCAGCTATTTCTCCGCCCTGTTCCTTTGAACCAGTATCTTCCGAATACTGTTTCGCTAAAGCAGTAAAATCTTCACCATTATTTATTTTCTCTTTTACTTCTTTCGCAGTTTTTTCATCTTTTACTAAAATGTGACTTACCTTCATTTCAGGTTTATGGTTATCTTTCACATCTTTATCTGTGACAGTCGCTCTAATCGCTTTCTCAAGTGCAATTTCTGGCTTCATTCTCTCTTTTAATTCATCTTCATTCTTTAATCCTACTTGCTCTAAAGCCACTTTAAACTTGTCACCCATTTGTTCCTTCGCTGCTTCTACTTGTTTTTTAGCTTCTTCATCTGAAACTTTATATTTATCTAGCAATGCCTTATTTAACATCATTTGAGATAAAGTACTTTTTCCATATGTTTGCCTTAATTCTTTACTTAACTCTTTCTCTGTCACGTTTCCTACTTTTGATGTTGCAACATTTTCTGAGGAACCACACGCAGACAATGTTAGCGCCACACATGCAATAATAGTTCCCATAAATAGCTTTTTCTTTTTCAATTCAAATACCTCACTTTGATAAATGTATATTAGGAACTATACAGCGCTATTGTGAAATCAATGTGTTTTCTGCAAGTATTTCTCTTCATGCCAGAGACAAGCTTTATTTAATTTGCACATGTTCTTCTTTGATCCATTTGTTCCCATCTATATCTATATATCCATCTTGACGATTCCAAATACGATAAGGGACCTTCCCATCGACCGCACCTGTATCATTCCCGTTTGGCCCATCGTACGTTCTAATTTCATATCCAGGTGTGTACTTTGAATATGCATAAAACCATTGTACATTAAAATGTTCTAACTTAGCCCACTGTTGTTCACCACCTAAACAAATCATATCTTTTTCGCCACCTCCCCAATAACCTTTATAGATTAAATATGGGATTTTTTTCGTAAGTCTTCCTATAAATTGCGGATTCGCAGGATTTTCATATAAATTAATGCCGTATCCATCATCATATTTTGAAACTGCAATACCAATTCCACTTGGTTGCTTACTGTCTCCAATACTAGATTGATTTGTTTGATTTGAACCTATAAACCAAGAAAGATTTTTATTCCCAATTAATTGATTCAAATCACATTTTCCAATACCAGGAACATTTCCTGAATCAGTATATTGCCAAATATCACAAGGATATGCTGGTTTATTCCCTCCATAACGAGGAATCCAAATAAAATCAGCATCAATATTGCGAGCTCCAAATGATACATACGTGTGATGTCCTACATATAAACCAATTTTTTTTGCACCTAATCGGCGTAATTCATCAATAAATGCTTGAGTCCCGCCTTGCATATCTACCATTGTTTGAACTTCTACATCTGCCACCCAAAATTTAGCGTTTTTATCGCCACGATTCCAAAAATCTTGCGCTTCTTTTTTTGCATCTGAAATAGATATAAAACGGCAAAATGCATAATTCCCAAATGGGATACTACGTTTCTTCATTTCTTTCACATAACCTTGATACATAAAATCGACCGTATTCGAACCATCTTGAACTCTAGCAATAACTAAATCTAGCTGAGACGCTGCAATATCCCAATTAATATTTCCATTCCATTTCGAAATATCTACAATATAACCCATTACTAATCAACTCCTTTTTATTATCTTATTCAATGCTTGTTTTATTGCTAGACCCATACGCCTAATAGCAAGCTTCTATAAGACAAATAAATATATTTTCATCATTTTTTAAAACTAAATAATTTCTTTTTATCCGTAATAAATAAGTCCTTCTTTTTTTTCATTTGTAAACGATAAACTTGCTTTTATTTCATACTAAATATTGGGATAAAACTATAAATAATGTACATACTACATATAAGCAATTTTTGCTTATACTCATGAATGACCTCCAAGATTTTTCAATCTCCCTGTAAAAAGGCAGCTAAAAAAAGCTGCCTTTTTACAATTTATTATATAAAGACAAGTTAATTAACGCTTATTCCCTCATATTAGTCTGTTTTTAAGCTTTTTATAAACATGATATATATTTTTTCACAACACTATTTTGATACGTAATAGAAATTACATCAACTCATACAGTATATGTAATAATCAACTACAATAAAAATTACATATTATATTAATATGTCTTCCTAATTAAAAGGAAATAAACATATAACCTCTGTTATGTAAGGAGTTTATTTAATGAAAAAAATCCCCATCGTATTCAAAGTTCCCCCGAATTCAAAGCTAAAAGTTACATTCTATGGTCCTTGTAACGAAGTAATTACAAATGTATCTTTAATTAATCAACTACTCACCCCTACCTGCCAAACTGTATCTCAATATCCAGACTTCAAGAAATATATAACTGAAGTCCGATCATTATCAAATTGTTAATCGTATAATTTTATGATTTATCATTTCGAACAGTACGATAACAAAATAATAAAAAGAGCCGCATCTTTCAAAAGAAACGGCTCTTTTTCATTTCACAAAACATGACTTCATTAAAAAACTAAAATAACTCATTAATTGATATTCTGTTGATATTTTGTTGATATTTTACACATATTAATGAAATGCGCATATATTATCGTATGGAGATTCTCCACTCATAAAACCTATCTTTTTTTGAGCATACTTTATTTGTATGCTCCTTTTTTATTCTTTACTTAACGGCTTACCCTGTTAATATTTCCAAATATCATCTGAACGAACATTGAATATTTCAATTTTTTCTTATTATGTGCTATGAATATAAGTTTAATAATTTATCTGTAGCTACATTTTCAGTATCACTTAAATCGACAAAATAATGAAGTTGCCACAATTGACTCTTCTTAGCTTGATTACTAATAGGTTTATCCCAAATAGGGTAAACCCTCATAGCCATTTTCCCTTTTTGATTTTGAGTTTTTAATATTTTTTCTTTTAGAAGAATCTCTTTTGGAAAAATAAATTGTCCTAGTTTATTATCCGCTATACAAGTGATAACTAAAAGGTTAGGAGCTGAATCATAAGAAAATGCCTGATTGCTCATAGAGGCATTCTTCTCCCAAAAAGAAACAAATTGTCCAATCTTATTAGGCGTAATTTTTGATACCCTAAATCGGATGCTTCTATTATTTAGCTGGAATACCCCTCCTGCATATTCTGAATTTTGCTTTTCTTCTTTTCGTTTAGTAATTAATAGATTATTAGGTTTGTAAATCATTTCATCTAGTTTTTCAATTATATTACTAAAATTTGTCATGTAAACGCACCTTTTTTATTTTCCAGTATACCAAGAACATTCGTTCTTGTATATTAAACTTAAACAAATGTTGGCTTTGAATAGTCTTTCAAAGATTACTTTATCTACTCCATCCATAACTTCAAATTTACTTTTATAGTATTTATTACATTACTCTTCCAATTCCTTGTATTCTTCATTATTTCATTAATATATTAATAAAAAACGAGGTACATATTACATGAATCCATCCAAAATTGACTTCGGCTCCATAGAGCAACCTTTATTCCTATTAATTTTATATCTTATCGCAATTCTTTTAACACTCGGCATTACATTTAGTATATGTCATTCCCTTTTACTAAATTTAATTGCACCGAGATGGGTAGCAAAACTGTTAGCTATCGTATTAACTCTAGGTGTTGCTTATCAAGTGGTTATGAACTTATTTTAATATATTACCAATTTAACACCTTTAACTAAAAGGCCCTACCATAAGGTAGAGCCTTTTTTAAAAAAATAGTCCATAAATCACAAACATGTCTTTTATTTTATTGGAGATGGGAATCTTGCAGCTTCAAAATGCGTACTAATAAACCCTGGATCATTTTGTATAATCAGTCCATCTACATCACTCTCAGCAAAAATTTCAACTACATCTCCTGCATGTAATTGAAGTATTGTTGAAACAGCTACGACATTTGCAAAATTGGGTGGACCAAAAAAGTCATTATCTATCGCTATAGCTGGATTATCATTTACCCGAATTTCTACACGCGCTCTATAATTCGTATTACTATCATTAGGTGCAAAGCTGATTGTACCAATAATAGAATAAACCCCTCTAGTCTTCGGAATAAAATCTGATGTTACTGGATTATATTCATTCGCTAAATCAAACTGTTCATTTTGGAATAATACTTTAACAAAAGTATTTGCAGTGACATTTTGATTTACTGTACTAACCGCTCTAAAAGCAGATGCCCTTACAAGTTTATCTTTCTCATTATCACAACACTTATCGTAATAATCTGTACTCTTCTTACAACAAGTATGCTTTGTCTTTTTATAGCCATTGCAATGCTTACAATAATAATAAGACATATTTATATCCCCTTTCTAAATCTATTGTTGTATACTATGCAAAATAAATTTAAAAAGTTTGGACGAGCTATTGCTATTATGAAATTAAAAAACTCCACCGAAAAGCAGAGTTAATAAAATTTTTTCCTTTTTAATATTTATACAATTGGAGATGGGAATCTTGCAGCCTCAAAATGAGAACCGTCTTCTGTACTACTAATAACCCCATCTATACTACTTTGTGCAAAAATCTCGACAATATCACCTGCATGTAATTGAAGTATTGTTGAAACACTTACGACATTACCGAAATTTATTGGACCAAAAAAGTCGTTATCTATAGCAATTGCCGCATTTCCATTCACTCGAACTTCTACACGCGCTCTATAATTTAAATTTGTATCGTTCGGAAAGAAACCAATCGTCCCAATTACGGAATAAACTCCTCTAGTCTTCGGAGTAAAATCTGATGTTGCTGGGTTATATTCGTTCGCTAAATCAAATTGTTCATTTTGAAATAATACTTTAACAAAAGTATTAGCTGGAAGGTTTTGATTAACTGTATTTACAGCTCTAAAAGCAGATGCTCTTACAAGGTTATTCTCCTTATGATCGCAAGAACAGTCATCACATCTTTTACCGCACTTATTATAATAATCACTTCTTTTTTTACAGCAATCATGATTTTTCTTTTGGTAACTCTCACAATTCTTACAGTAGTAATAACAAGACATATATAGTGCTCCTTTCTAATCTACTACTGCATAATATGTATGCTAGACTTGGAAAGTTTGGACAAGTTATTGCGATTACAAAAATAAAAATGCTCCACCATAAGGCAGAGCGAAGAGAAAGTATAACTTTTAAAAACAAAGCACTCATGTAATATTCTGGTTAAATCAGTAATACAAATTATCTAGTTTCATCAACTCGGATTTTCAGAAAAAACTCCTCTGTACGATTTTATTATTATTGAATAGATTATATCGTTAAGTGAGATATGCAATATTTCATATTTTATTATTTCAATATCCCTTTATTATCATTGAGTTGTAAACATTCTCTTTGAAACACTTTAAAATCAACACTTACTCTATAACAAATACTTTTTCATCCTTTAGAATTACCTGTAAGCATTATATTCAAATATTATTATTGTAAATTATTGACCTGTACAAACGTATAATTTTTGTGTATTCTATGGACAAGGAGTAAGGTAAGAGTTACTCTTTGCCATTTTAGGAAAGGCCCTGTTGGAGACAACAGGGCCTTTTTTCATAAACTAAATCGGTAAGATCCCCTAACTAGTAAGCTTTCTTTACCTAAACATCATGCATTTCTTTTTGCATACACCGCTACTCTTCTTCGACTGTTTCGTTTACAATCATCAGACACTATTTAACAGTACATAGTTCATTTATCCAGCACTTTCAAAACAGCTTGTACACCGTTAAAATACTTCATGCACTACAAATAAATTATCCGTTCTTGTACAGGATGAGTATAAATTTTGGAATGTCCTGATATTAAATTACTTACAAGGTTTCATACCACTTATACTTTTGGAGACGGGAATCTTGCAGCTTCAAAATGCGTACTATCTTCTACATTACTAATAACTCCAGCTACGCTACTTTGTGCAAAAATCTCGACTAAATCCCCTGCACTCAATTGAATTATGGATGAAACAGCTACAACATTAGCAAAGTTTATTGGACCAAAAAAATCATTATCTATTTCATAGACACCATTTATCAAACACTCCATGTTTCTTCACCCCTTGAATATTTTTTAAATAAAAATACATACTATTTTCAAGCCGTCGTATCCACGGCTAGTACTTCTTTCTTTTGTTACAGTAGTAAGCAGGCAGGTTCTTCACCTATCTGCTTTCTCTGTATATTTTTTTAGATATCGAAAATACTACCTACAAGCTGTTTGAACTAGCAGCTTCACTCTTCTTGTAATGGGAAAGCAATTTATCACAATTAGCTAACTCATTCAACTCACAGGCAGACAACCAAAATTGTTGTCTGCTTTTTGTATGGGATTTTTCATTTTGCATATACTACTTTTGAGCCTGTTTACCAACGCAAGCCATTTTGGTGTTTTGAATTCCGACTAAGCTTTTATGTTGCATAGATTATTACATCTTTGACAACACTGGTTAAAAGCGCGTTTTCTGGTTATTCGTAGTTCTAGTCCAGAATAATTTTCCTCCTATAAAGGACAGCAGGTACGACTGCTCGTCCTTTTTTATTGCCCCAAATACTTTTGTAACAATTCCAACGCTTCATTAATGCTCCCATTTAAATCATCAAGTTCAGCATCTTCTGGACACTCCTGCAAAATCACTACCGCTCGACTTATGACATCTTGTAACTTTTCGATATCGATAGAAGTTGTAATAATTCCCTCTTGTTCTTGCGGATCAGCTTTGCCGTAGCCATTGTGCATGGATATCGTGTTTTCTAGCATCTAGCTCACCTCCTTAAAGAATGCAGGATTTTCCTTTCCATTATCGAATTAGTAATGTTTGAAAAGGGGGTGTAATATGGCAGAAATTAAAGTAGGACTTACACAATTTTTAGACTTCACACTGAAAAGTAGTGCAGCTAAAACAAACTTTGTAAAAAATCTAAAATCTCAACCGGAATACCAACCAGCTTTTGATTACTGGAAACAATTACGAGATACTGTTATTAAATTTCATCAAAACGAACTACCTTTTGAATGTTTCGAAACATTAGTGCAAACGGTTGATCAGAAGAAAAAGCAAAACTATATTGATGTCATAAAACAGTACAAAAAATTTATTAAAAACAAAGACATCTCTTGGTTCGATCCAGGTAAATCACATTGGATATCAGATGATTTAATCGTCCGCTCATCACCTGAACTCGGTTTGCTCATTAATGATGAGCCGCATCTTATCAAACTGTTTTTCAAAGGAAAAAAAGAGCGAATTGATAAATACAACATCAACTCAACGCTAACATTATTAAACGAATCGACATTTTCAAATGAACATAACGATGTGAATTATACGGTTCTTAACATCCAAAAGAACAGAATGTATACGAATAACTCTATTAATAATGATCATTTAATAGCGCTTGAATCAGAAGCTAACCAGCTTTGTTATATATGGAATAAGATGTAAAGAGTACTATTCATCTCTTTCAATACCTTTTCCATGCATAATTTGGGCACAATTTTCACAGATCCTATCAGTTTCGTTTAATTGAAGCCCACCCTGCATTGTTCCTCACGAACAATGCAGGGTGGGCGTTTTTTCGAAAATAGTTTCTTTAACCATTTCCGCATCCTAACTCACCTCCTCCGAAAGAGTGATATAATGAGCTCTCTCCACTAAATCAGCGTTAACACCCTAGCTTTTTAACCGATGAAGAAGTTCTTCGTTTTTTAGAACATGCAAAAGAAAACCGTTATTATATCGCTTATCTTCTTGCTATTACATGTGGAATGCGTAAAGGTGAAATCTTAGGTCTACAATGGAAAGAGATTGCTGATTTTACCTGACATTACTTTAATGGCACTAAATGACCATCTGCAAAAAATCTCTGAGGAAAAAGAGCGATATGATGAAAGCTATAATGATTACGATTTGGTCTGCCGTTTCAGAAGTTTGACACAGCTCTGGAAAAAGCTTATAAAGAAAAGTGAGGTTCCTGATATTCGGTTCCATGTTCTGAGACATACTCGTGTAACAATTATGTTAAAACAAAGTATACATCCGAAGATTGTAAGTGAACGATTAGGACATAAAAGAGTAGGCATCACATTGGAAACCTACTCACATGTTGTACCAGGACTTCAGGAAACTGCGGTGGATCAATTTGCAAACGAATTATTCGGAAAGAAAAACTTTTGTTAGAAGTTTTCGTTTCTAGGCAAAAACACCGCTTAAATAACCCCAAATATTATAAGTAAAAAAGGAGCAACAAAACATGAGAGAAATCAAGTCTGACAAGGAATTCAAAGACATCATCGCAAGCGAGGAGCCAGTAGTTGTTAAGTTCTTTACTACATGGTGCCCAGATTGCGTGCGTATGGACAACTTTATCGGAGATGTAATGGAAGAGTTCAATAAATTTGAATGGTATTCTATTAATAAAGATGAGTTCCCAAGTATTGCTGAGGAGTATCAAGTAATGGGTATTCCAAGCCTACTTGTATATCAAAATGGCGAAAAGTTAGGTCACTTACATAGTGCAAATGCAAAAACGGAAGAGCAAGTTACTGAGTTTTTAGAAGCATACTAAGAAACGAAAAACCTCTGAAAAATCATCAGAGGTTTTTTTCGTTTTCAAATTGTTCTTTGCCTTTGTCTCTTTCTGGAAAGTGAATATTATAATGCTTTCTCCTCTTCTTATTGAAGAATTTTGTTATCATTTCTTATATATTACTCACATGAGGAATTACAAAGAGTCATTTTGCGAAAAATATATATGAAAAAAATTTTGAGAATCATTATTCTCGCCCTCTTTCCATTTGCCATAATCATCATTAATTGTTTAATAAAGTGAAACTTTAATCAGTGGGGTTTTTGTTCATCCCCCACTGATTATTAGTTGAACCAATCGGGCGTTTACGGGCAGTTGATCTCCCACCTAACTTCTTTGCTCCAACTGAATTTTGAGGTGGGGGTCTTACTGCCCGTTAATGCGGGATAAATTTCTACTTTGTACTTTTCAACATATTTTTCCTTAACGAAACTTTGTTATCCCCTTCTTAAAAAGCTATAAAACGTCAACAATGTTTGTATAGACCCACACGAGTTTCGTTTGATACTCTATGTATAGAAAGAAATTCCTTGTAGAAAGGCGAGTGATTAAAATGGATTCTCTTTCTCATAAAGAAGCTGATAAAGGTGCTATTGTCAGCATTATAGCCTACATATTTTTATCCTCTATGAAAATCATCATCAGTTATATTACCCTCTCTAGCGCATTACGTGCTGACGGTTTGAATAACTTAACGGATATTGGTGCTTCTTTAGCAATATTAATTGGCCTGAAAATTTCTCGTAAGCCTCGTGACCCAGATCATCCATATGGGCATTCGCGTGCAGAACAAATCGCATCACTTGTTGCTTCCTTTATTATGGCAACGGTCGGATTAGAAGTTGTTATTAGTGCAATTCAATCGTTTTTCAATCCGAAACAAGCAGCACCTAATGTACTTGCTGCCTGGGTGGCTTTATTTTCTGCTGTCGTTATGTACGGTGTATACAAGTATACGAAAAAGATTGCAATGCGAACAAAAAGTAAATCATTAGAGGCTGCTGCAAAAGATAATTTATCAGATGCTCTTGTAAGTATTGGTACAGTAGTAGGTATAGTCGGCGCACAGTTCCAAATGCCTATTTTGGATCCTATTGCTGCTTTACTTGTCGGTCTTATTATTTGTAAGACCGCGTGGGAAATTTTCGTAGAAGCTTCTCATATGCTAACGGATGGAATTGATCCTGAAAAAATGGATGAATACGCTGATGCTATAGGGCATATTTCAGGTGTAGAACATATTGTAGATATTCGTGCTCGTATGTATGGGAACCAAACGTATGTGGATATTACAATTGAAGTAGATGCTCGAATGGATGTTAGCGAAAGCCATTGTATTACTGACAATATTGAAGATATGCTTCGAAAAAAATTCGGAATTTACCATGCTCATATTCATGTGGAGCCCATGCAAAAAGAACCTATTATGACATAGGTTCTTTTTTAATGAACGCCTTATGAAATATAATACATAAAACGAGCCAGCTACCGCCCGCTGCCCATCCGGCTAATATGTCAGATGGATAGTGCACGCCAAGATAAATTCGGCTAACTGAAATAGATAATACAACGAAGCTTGCTATAAAAATAATCAGCAACTTTTTATGCAATGAAATACGATCTTCTGTAATTGTGACGTATGCAATAAATCCTAAAAAAGCAGTAACATTCATCGTATGACCGCTCGGAAAGCTATATCCAGTTGCTGTAACAAGCTGCGTCACATCAGGTCGTGCTCGTTCATACCATAGTTTGAGCATACTGTTCAAATAACGTGATCCGTAATAATTAATTGTTAGAAGTAATGCACTTAATATTTTTTTTCTAAGAAGAAAATACATTACAAGTATAATGAGTAACGGGAAATATATTCTTTTTGAACCGATAAAGGACACCCAAGTAAAATAGGTTGTCAAATACTCGTTTCGGAAACTTTGAATAAAGTGTGCGACTACATTATCAAATTTTTCAATACAAGCGGTATGATACGAAAGTGATAGTGCGACAAAACAAATGAGTAGTGTACAACTTAACAAGTATAAATGTCGGTATCGTTTCACATACATAACCTCACTATGCAAAAAAATGGAGCGGTTGTTTTAGTTTTCCTCTCCATTTCTTTTTTATGCATAGTTTATTAAAAAATATTATTGTTAATTTTTTGCTGCATCGTTGGAATATCTTCGTTTGTTACTGTAAAGCGAATAACCTTCTCATCAAGATCAAGCGCTTCTGCGAATAAACCAGCCAATCCACGTGATTTTCTATCTACTTCCATAATAATTTCTAATCGGTCGTGGGCACTTGGCAAAATTAATAATTCTAATTCATCTAATTTCCCATAATACTCTCCGGAGACTGGAATAAACTCAAATTCTTGCGCGAATGGAACTTGCTTACGTAATCGATAAGGTAATTCTTCGCATTCTACATGACGCGCTTTAAAACCTAATTGATTTACACTATTTAATACACTGTTCAATAGTGCATTCGGCAACACTTGAATATAATCACGGTCACTTGGATCAATACTACGTTTAATATCAAGGCCTGTATGAACCCAAACCGTTTTCATTCCAAGTGTTAGTGGTACTTCAATTGGCATTAAAAACGAAAATGGAATTTCCACTTTTTCATTTGGCTCTACAGAAAATGGATCTGTTAAACGAACTCGCTCCAAATCATACGTTGCCGTTACTTTTTTATCATCCACTTCTCTTACATATGACGTCGACAATGTTAAGTAAATGCTTTCAATTTCTTGGTTAACTGAACCTCCAGTTATATGAACCTTCCCTACTATCTCTTCTCCAACTATATACTCATCTTTTTCAAGAACGGTATCTACTTTTGCACTACCAATACCAACGCTTGCTAAAAACTTTTGAAACATGAAGTCTCCATCCTTTCTAAAGCGTAAGCTACATCTTTTTTCAAATCTTGTACATTTTCATAGTATGGCGCTTTCATTTGTAACATTCGCATTAGCATGTCGCGATTATATTCTTCCAGCGCTAACTCTTCATACCAAGGTTTTTCCTTTTTTTCAGTCGATTCATAACTAGCATACAATAAAAATAATACGAAATGACCGAGCGCATAAAAATCGCTACGAAAGTGAACTTCTCGCATCAAAGCTTGTTCACCTTCATAAGTTATAGCACGCTCATCACCCTCACCTTTCAATTTAGCCAATCCAAAATCAATAATACTAATCTGATTTTCTTTCATTAATATGTTTGGAATACGTAAATCTCGGTGAATGATACCTTTACTATGAAAATACGAAACAATTCCTAGTACTTCATATAAAATCCCAAAAACTTCACGTTCATCATATACTTGGCCATCTAAGAAAATACAATCTTCGAAATTTTTTCCCGGCATATACTCCATCACCAAAAAGTTCTTTTTCTCCCATATGAAATGATCATGTAGGTTAGGAATTGACGCATGATTTAATGTTTGTAAAATCACTTTCTCTTGCTCAAATGATTTTCTACCAGACTCATATCTTTGTTTACTTTGCCTTAATTGTTTTAAGACTTTATATTTATTTATTTGCAAATCATTAACGATATATGTAACCCCATAACTGCCCATTCCAATTACTGATTCAATCTTATAACGCTCTGCAACGATTGTATTTTTTCGCAGTGGTCTATCAAATAAAGCTAGTATACGACGCCATTTCATCAGCTACTTGAAAAGAAGCTACGGCTTTTACGTTTTCTTTTATAATGCTGATGCCCATAACCAGATGAACGTCGTTTATACTCGCTACTTGAATAAGAGCGCCCTCTATGACGATAATCACTACTTGAATACGAACGATGTTTTTTCTTTCCTAATAAAGAATCAATAATTTTTTTGAACATCCCTTCACCTCTTGTATAAAATTTTCTTTTAATTATACCAACAATTCTTGTCTATATTTGTGACAAGTTTGTAAAGAGTAAAAAACGACGAGTTAAGCCCGCCGTTACTTTCAATCTTCCTCTTCATCAAAAACTTCATCAATCATGCATTTCTCTAATAAATACTCAAATGTAATATCTGCCAGGTCCTCAATTTCTTCTCTTTTTGGAACGTACCCTCTTTCAATTAGTCGCTCATAAAAAAACTCCGCAATCTCTTCCGTGTCAATTACGACTTCAATTTCCTTCATGAGCATCACTCCTTTATTTCTGTTTTATGAAAAAATCTCAAAATTATGTATATGAGATTAGAAAAATAGTTTTTCTTTTTTTATAAGTCATATCATGTAGGTAAAGGGCATACGATGTTAGTACAAGCTATCCAAAGGGGGAAATAATAATGGAATACCAATACGAAGTAGAGCAAACAAAAGAAGAGTTCATGCATGAAGATCAATGGGCAGACTCTCTTATTAAATGGCTTTTTATTTTTTTAATAATTGTAGGCATACCTTATACTGCATATGTTGTTGTTCAATTTATTCTCTCTTTCTAGTTAACTATTTTTTCTCTGTCAATTTAACTAAATAATTTTGAACAACATCCATAACAATTTTATATTCTTCATCTTTAAATGTATCGAATAATAAATGATAATCATTATAAATATCTAATAACCCATCAATAATTTCTTGGCGATTCGTCTTTACACTTACTTTTTTTGAATTGTTAATTGACTGCAATTTTCCTAAATCTAATTTATTCATACCAGCTTTATCTTGTTTCATTTTCTTCAAAATTGCATTTGCCGTTTGTGCATTAGCAAGTAATGTTAAATCTGATTCATCAGCTTCTAACCATTCACCATCAGTAATTCGTGACAATTCATATATAGTATCTTCCCATGCATCATTTTTATATCTCCATACTTCTGTACGAAAACCAACAATACGAAAAACATCTTTATCATATCCAGTTACTTGCACGAGATCACCAAACGTAAAGTTATAATTTAATTCAATCCACTCTGTGTCGCCCTTTTTCATTTCTTGCTCTGTAACATGCTGCAAAGTTTGTTCTACATAAAATCCATCGTGATTATTTACTTCGTATACGTAAACTCCATCTAAAACTTTCATATTTGTAACTTTCCCAACGGTTCCATATAGCGTAATCACGACTATGTCCCCTACGTTATATTTAGGTTGTTTTTTCCTTGCCATCAATATCTCTCCTTTTTTAAACGTCGTGATTTTGATAACAGTATATGCAACCTACATAAAAACGCTTATCACAGAAGCTTATATTCATAAATTTTTTCAATAAAAAAGTAGAATTTGTATATAACTTAAAAAAGCTAGTATTTAAACTAGCTTTCACTTTTTATTTATGTTCTAACAGCAAGACGTATTGTAAATAAAAAAGCATAATGAATACTTCACTTCTTTCAAAGTAATGTATTCATTATGCTTTCATTTTCCTAAAACTTCATATCGTTATCTCTCTTGTATATATAAATCCCATGCATCATCAAATATAGACATACTTTCTAGCATTCCACTTAACTCTAAGTATGAACTAATTACATCATAGTCTTCAGATTGCTTCGGAAAACTTAAATCATCATACATCGCCTCTGCTAAATCTGATATTTCATTTTTAAATAAAGCTGCACGGTGCTTCATCATATAATGGTAAAATGTCTTTTTCAAAAATATTCCCTACCTTTCTAACTTGGGTACATTATACAAGGCAAAAAAGAAAAAAACCAGCATAAAAGCTGGTTAAAAGTCGAAATAATTCCTTTTTAATAAACGTGGTCTTCCCATCAACTCTTCGTATGTTAGTTGTTTTGGCAAATCTTTCGTATAAATTAAAAACAACTGATCTTCAATTTCTTTTACAGTATGGTCTGCTTGATAGTCCATTCCACATGAGGAACAAGTAATACATGGTGTCTCTTGGATTTCAATGGCTTTTGTACCATCTGGTAATTCCCAATATACAGTATTCAAGCTTTCTTTCGCTTCTGTACTGTCACACCACATACAATTCATACTACGTCACCCTCATTTTTTTTGTCATCATCTAGCTTTGCTATTTGTGCTTGATATTTTTTATCTTTTAATTGATCACGCTTATCACGTTTATCTTTTAAAGACGCATGCGTTTCATTGACTTCATAATCTTTGCGGCGATTCATACGTTGTAAATCATCTGGAACAAGATTAAATTTCTTATCACTCATCAATCCTGCAACGCCGATATCAGAACGTTTCTCTTCATAAGTCGGATAAATTTCTTTAAAGTAGCCTTCTGCTCTTCCTGGGATATAGTTTTCTGGTTCTGGATACGTTGTAATAACCCCTTCAAAGTTACGAAGAACAACTTTATCCGCACTTTGTGAAATTAAATAGTTTGGCTGAAGCGCAATTTTACCGCCTCCACCCGGTGCATCGACAACGAAAGTTGGTACTGCATAACCAGACGTATGTCCACGTAAGCCTTCAATAATTTCAAGACCTTTCGAAACTGGTGCACGGAAATGACCGATACCTTCTGATAAATCACATTGATAAATGTAATATGGACGAACACGAATTTTCACTAAATCATGCATAAGTTTTTTCATAATTGGAACGCTGTCATTAATTCCAGCTAAAATTACAGCTTGGTTTCCAATTGGAACACCTGCATTTGCAAGCATTTCACATGCTAGTTTCGATTCTTCTGTAATCTCAATAGAAGTATTAAAATGCGTATTTAACCATACTGGATGGTATTTTTTAATTATGTTACACAGGTTTTCTGTAATACGCTGTGGGAATACAACTGGTGCTCTCGTTCCGATACGAATAATCTCAACATGCGGGATTGCTCGTAAATTCTTTAATACATATTCTAAAATTTTATCATTAATTAGAAGTCCATCACCGCCAGAAATTAAAACGTCACGTACTTGTGGTGTTTCACTAATATAAGCAATCGCATCATCTAATTGCTTTTTCGGTACGCCCATTCCAATTTGTCCACTAAAACGACGACGAGTACAGTAACGACAATACATAGAACATTGATTCGTTACTAAAAATAGTACACGGTCTGGATAACGATGAGTTAATCCTGGGACTGGTGAATCTTCATCTTCATGAAGAGGATCTTCTAAATCATATTTTGTTTTATATAACTCTTCCGAAATCGGTACTGATTGCATCCGAATCGGACAGCGTGGGTCATCAGGATTCATTAGCCAAGCATAGTACGGTGTAATGTTTAACGGGATCGTTTTCGTTGAAATTTTAACGCCTTCTTCTTCGTCAGGTGTTAAGTTAATTACTTTCTTTAAATCATCTAAAGTTTTGATCGTATTCGTTAATTGCCAAACCCAATCATTCCATTGTTCTTCTGTAACATCTTTCCATAATTCAATATCCTTCCAGTGACGATTTGGTTTGTATACATCATGTAACATTGCTATTCCCCCTTTTTATACGCTCACCCTTTATATAAGCAATAATTATGCCAACTTCATATTCTTGATAAGTAAATGCGAGAAATACCCTATTATATAAGAGAATAAATATTTTTAAGTGCTGTACTAAAACGATATTTACTATCATATTCATTACTTGTTATATATGTAAACGCTCTTTTATTGGTGCAAACACACAAAAACCGCCGATTATTCGGCGGTTTTGTCGTACTTGCTCAGTTTATATTGAAGCGTTTGACGCGGAATACCTAACATTTTTGCTGCTTGCAAAATATTCCCTTCCGTTTCAATTAACGCTTGATCTATTAATTCCTTTTCCATTTGATGAAGAGCTTCCCTAAGCGGTAATATACTTTTCTTCTTCGGAAGTTTCTCTTTCCGAAATGTTCGTGGCAAGCAATTTGCTGTTAACGAATTCCCTTCTGTAATAATGACAGCATGTTCAATCGTATGCTTTAACTCACGAACATTTCCAGGCCATTGATAAGCTTGTAATCTTTCTTTCGCTTCCTTATCAATTTGAAGTACACCTTTTTTATAACTTTTATTATATTCTTTCAAAAAGTAAGACGCTAATAACAGTACATCCTCAGTTCTTTCGCGAAGCGGCGGGATATATAATGAAAACACATTTAATCGATAGTATAAATCAGTGCGAATTTTATTTTCTCTTAAACATACTTCTGGAGGCTGATTCATTGCAGTAATAACGCGAACATCTACTTTTCTCGTCTTATTATCACCAATGCGACGAATAACTCCATCTTCTAATACACGTAGCATTTTTGCTTGTAAATCAAGCGGCATTGAATTCAGTTCATCTAAAAATAATGTCCCTCCATCTACAAGTTCAAATAATCCTGCTCGTTCGATTGCCCCTGTATAACTACCTTTTGTCGTGCCAAACAGCAAACTTTCTAATAGCGACTCTGGCAAAGCTGCACAGTTTTGTGCAATAAACGGCTTGTTTTTTCGTTTAGAAGCTTCATGAATCGCTTGCACAAATAGCTCTTTCCCCGTTCCAGTTTCACCATATATTAAAACATTCGCATCGGTTGGCGCTACTTTTTGTGCTAACTCTTTCGTCTGTTTAAAGCGGGAATCATCAGTTACAATTGTCTCGAATGCAACATGCTTTTTCACCGTTTTTTTGCTAGTCGATCGTTTTATTTTCGATTGTAGATCTACAATCGTATCAGTAAGCTTTTGAATAGTAGAATAATCTTTCGCAATTTCTACAGCACCAGCAATATTTCCATCTATTAAAATAGGTAACGTTGTATTGACCGTACAAACGTCTTCCCCATTTAAATTTTGGTAATGTTGAACTTGGTGTACGATTGGTTTTTTTGTATCTAATACTTTCATCAACGTACTTGTTTCTCTGGATAATGACGGGAATGCTTCTAATAAATGCTTTCCTAGCACATTTTCAATTTTAGATCCATCATGTTTTGCAGCAACTGTATTATAAAATATTGTAATCCCATTTTCATCTACTGCATGTATGGCCTCATCTATACTGCCCAAAATCGCTTCAATGACTTCCTGTGTCGAAACTGCTAGCAATGTCATCCCCCCTTTTGCCGAAAATCCAGCAAATTCAACGCCGAATTTCCGGCACCCTCTGTGCGATTATAAGCATGACGATTCCGTTCTATTATTTTGATGAAATGTATATATATTTTTATTGCTTATTTATGGTTAAGTGAAACTTTAATCAGTGGGGCTTTATTATTAACCCGACTCCCACTTAACTTCTTTGCTTTACAGCCGAATTTTGAGGCGGGAGTCTTACTGCTTTCGAATAGCTGGATAAATCTTTCACCCATATATTCATATCTTCCAACTTATCAAAAATGTAGCAATTATTCGCAAGCCTTCCCGTATATGTATAGCCTAATTGATGAAAGGCTGCATTCATACCGAAAGATAGCGAGCGAGCAATTGTATAAGAACAAAAAATAGATTTTTCTTGGAGCTCTTCCTCCAATTTAATTAACAGACTTTTCATGAAACCATGTTTTCGATATTCAGGTAATGTAGCACAATTCGTTAATTCTGCATTACCTTCTTTCACGTTCATTTCAGCAGATGCTGTACTAATAATTTTCCCCTCGAATTCATAAACATAGTAAATTGTATCGTCTTCCTTCATCGTCTGCTTTACATAATTCCCATCATTTAAAGGTGTCGGATAAACTTCAAATACTTTTCCAAAGACAATTGCTAATTCTTCCGCATCCTCTTCTGTCGCTTTTCTTAACACAAATTCCTCTGGGACTATTTTTTCTTTCACTTCTTTTTCTTTTACACCACTTAAAATAGTATCTTCCTCAGTCCAATGAATACTATTTCGTCTTTCATCATTATGATATTTCACGAAGAAGTGCGCATCGTGCCCTTGAAAATAATGAGGTATCGTTGCTTCCAGTAAGAAACCGAAAGAGAGCCATGTTGAAACATGCTCTCCCTTTCCTTTAATAATACATTTAGTGAAAGAATGTTTCTTTGCTAATTCATCGATTGTTTGTATGATGCTTTCAACATTTCCTGTATAGTGATCAACTCTAATACGTTTATTAAAATAATCTAAAACCCCTTCTACTGTATAATGCTTTGTCTGTTCACTAAAAGATGCATAGTATTTCATTTTTTCACCTCACACCAATCTAGTAATGTACATGCAATTATTTTTGCGGCAGCAATCATTTTATCAACTTCTATATATTCGTTTGGATAGTGTGCTACTTTCGTCTCTCCTGGACCAAATACTATCGTGGGTACGTTAGCTATTTGTGTGAACAAACCTCCATCTGTTCCCCATGGCGAAGCTTCTATAATCGGCTCGTTCCCTTCGATTTCAACAAAGTTATGTTGAAGCGTTGTAATAAGTGGATGATTTTCTTCTAGTTCACCAGGAACCCATCTAGCCCCAAACCATTCTACTTCTACAGGATTTTTTACAAACCAACTATCCACATCTTTTAATTCACCAATCCAGCCCTCAAACTCTTCTTTTGCTGCCTCTATAGTCTCATTCGGCGCAATACCACATCTTCCTTCTAAAATTAATGAATCGGGAACAGAACTTGGCCAGCTTCCCCCTTCAATTTTCCCAACGTTAATTGGAATTGGAATCGGAATCCCCTTAAATAACGGATCTGTAATTCGACCATTTCTCTTCTCTTCTAATTTTCTCAAATGCTCTACAACAAACATACTTTTTTCAATTGCACTTACTCCTTCATAACGTGTACCACCGTGTGCTGCTTTTCCTTTTATATGTAGACGAAACCACATTGATCCTTGTTGTTTCGGAAAAAACTTCATATTCGTCGGCTCAGGAATAATAACGCCATCTGCCTTATATCCTCGTAAAATAGCAGCTAATGTTCCTGCCCCACCGCTCTCTTCTTCTATTACACTTTGAAAATGTATATCACCTTTTAGTTCAATACCAGATTCAATAATCGCTTCCATCGCAAGCATAAGTGAAACATTGCCGCCTTTCATATCTGTTGTTCCACGTCCATATATGCGGTTTCCTATTTTCTCTCCACTATATGGATGATGGTCCCACTGATTTACATCCCCTTCTGGCACGACATCAATATGCCCGTTTAAAATCATAGACTTCCCTTCGCCACTTCCTTTTAAAGTCGCTACAATATTCGGGCTATCTGTAAAACTTGTACGAGGTGATACGAAATAAGGGTGATCTTTCATTTCATTAAAAGCAGGCTCCCAAATATCAAGATCTAGACCTAACTCACGCAACTTTTCAATAACAATTGCCTGCGCACCACTTTCATCACCAGATACGCTCTTTTCTTGAATTAATCGTGTTAAAAATTTTACACTCTCTTCTTCATGACCCTCAATATAATCACAAACTTGTTTTTTTAATTGCTCCATATATTACAACTCCCCTCATTCAATTACTAGTAAATTTGAGCTTATATGAAAATCAGCTGTCGTATGTCGTTTTACATCTTCTACAGTATATGGACTCATTAATTCTTGTAAGACAAGTCCTCTTTGGGTCACTTCCATGACAGCCATGTCTGTAATAATTAAATCTACACATTTTTTCGAAGTTAATGGCAATGTACATTCCGAAACAATCTTTGCATTTCCGTATTTATCAACATGATTCATCACAACAACGACCCGCTTCGCTTTTTGCGCTAAATCCATCGCTCCTCCAATACCTGGAACGCGTTTTCCTGGTACAATCCAGTTCGCTAAATCACCATTTTCACTTACTTGTAACGAACCAAGTATCGTAACATCAAGTAATCCTTTTCGAATCATGCCAAACGCCATGCAACTATCAAAATAACTTGCTCCTGTAATAAGAGATGTTGGTAAACCAGCTGCGTTACATAAATTCTCATCTTCATTCCCTTTACTTGGCGTTGGTCCCATACCAACAATACCGTTTTCCGCATGAAACATAACATTCATATCTTCTGGCAAATGATTCGGTACAAGCGATGGAATTCCAATACCTAAATTTACAAGCATACCATTCTGAATTTCTTTCGCTGCACGTCTTGCAATCTTATCTCTTACTTCTACGCCCATACCCATTTCCAATTCACTCCTTCCGATGGCACGATATAATTTACAAATACACCTGGGACGACAATTTCTTCTGGATCTAAACTTCCAAGTGGAACAATTTCTTCTGCTTCTACAATCGTTATGTCACCAGCCATAGCTACGTGTGGATTCATATTACGAGCGCTTTTATCAAATACAAGATTGCCAAACGGATCCGCTTTTTTCGCATATACAATTGCGACTTCAGCCGTTAAAGCTGTTTCAACTAAATATGTCTTTCCATTCATTTCAACTGTACGCTTTCCTTCTTCTACAATCGTATCAACACCAACGTCAACTAAAATACCACCAAGCCCTACACCACCAGCGCGAATACGCTCTGCGAGTGTTCCTTGCGGAGAGAATTCAATTTGCAATCTTCCTTCATTTAATTGTCTTCCCGCATTTGGATTTGACCCAATATGAGAAGTAACTAAAGATTTAACCCTTTCATTCGTAACAAGACGACCGATTCCTACATCAGGAAATCCAGTATCATTTCCTATTAAATTTAAATTTGTAATGCCTTTATCTAAAACAGCTTGAATTAAAGATGGAGGGGATCCGATTCCTCCAAATCCCCCAAACATTAATGTCATATCATCATGGAACAAAGAAATTACTTCCTCTATTTCTTTTAATTTACCGAATGTATTTGTAATAGTTGTCATGCGATACTATGCCCTCCTTTTTGCATCATCTCTTCCACGCTCTTTACAAAAATTGAAAGTAATTCATCTAACTCGGAATATGTAGTTGTCATTGGTGGTGCAACAAGCAGTGCACTATCCTCTTTTCCTGCTTGCCCTGAAACAGCTTGGTATAAGAGCAGTCCATTTTTAGCAGCAACTGAAATAAGCTCCGACGCTTTTGTAAACGGTTGCAATTCTATTCCAATTAGCAATCCTTTTCCACGCACATCGGCAATAATTGTCGATTGTTGCTGAACTTTCTGCAAACCTTTTAATAAATACTCTCCCTTTTCTGCTGTTTTTTCAGGTAAATTATGTTTCTCCATATATTCAATAACAGCTAAAGCCGTTGCTGCAGACAATGGATTTGCACTAAGCGTATGCCCGCTCATTACAGAACGTGATCCACGTAAAATTGGCTCCATAACACGGTCACTTACAACTGTTGCTGCCATTGGTGTATAACCCGCTCCTAGCCCCTTACCAAGGGTCATAATATCCGGTTCTACACCCCAGTGCTCCATCGCAAACCATGCACCAGTACGACCAAGTCCAGTCATTACTTCATCCGCAATAAATAATATATCGTAATGACTACAAATATCTTTAATTACTTTATAGTATTCTTTCGGCGGGACAACCGCGCCTCCAGCAGCTCCGATAATCGGTTCAGCAATAAAAGCTGCAATATGTTCTGCACCAATTCGATCAATTGCTCTTTCTAGTTCAGTCGCACAAGAAAGTTGACATGTTGGATATACCTTTTGTACAGGACATCTAAAACAGTATGGAGCTGGAATAGTCGGATAATCTTCCAAAATAGAAACGAAACGTTGTCTGCGCAGTGGATGCCCAGACATAGATAAAGCTCCCATTGTAATCCCGTGATAGCTCATCCATCGTGACAAAATTTTATGTTTCCCTTGAATGCCACGCTCCTGAAAATGCTGAATTGCGATTTTCATAGCTGTTTCATTTGCTTCCGTACCACTATTCACAAAAAAGCTCCAGTTCAAATCTCCTACACATAAATCACTTAACTTCTTCGCTAATTTTTCAGCTGGTTCACTCGTAAACTGTGATCTATAAACGAAAGCAATCTCCTCTGCCTGTTTTTTAATAACTTCTGCTATCTCTGCTACGCCATGTCCAATACCTGCCGTAATCGCTCCAGACGAACCATCAAAATATTTATTTCCGTTTTGATCATACAAATACACACCTTTTCCATGTGAAATCATCGGATACGGCTGACCAACAAGTGGTTTAATTAAGTAATCGCGCATAGCGCTCCCCCATTTCTTCAATTTGTATATGTATATGAAGAAAATTGACGTTTCTTTCATAAAAAAGAATCCTCTGCAAAAGCAGTGAATTTATCAAAAAACTATTATAAAATATACAAATGACTGCTAAATATTATTTTAAAAACAGAAAATTCAGAACTTAAAATGAAGACCAACCTTACCTGTACGCTTAAATACCCCTTCCTGATTTAAGATAACAGCAAATTGAATATTTTTTTAATATAATATCAACTTCCCTCAATTGCTGACATTGTGTAAACTTCGACGGAACTCCCGTTATTCTCCTTCCTATTATCCTACTTTATATTGCATATTTTCAAACAAAATTCGACATTTTACTCCACCTCATTTATCGTAACTATTTCTTAACAAATAGTACCACCTGTTTAGAACAATAAAAAAAGAACCGATTAACCACATTAATCAGTTCGGCACGACGCTCTTTTATCGGTATTACCTTATCCAACGCATCACTAAAATTAATAGAAATACTCATAATACAAATCCATAATTCGTCCCACAGCCTATAGCACCAAATCCTCCATAACTTCATTCCCAATAACTATGGGGATATCCCCATCCCAATGGTTCCACTCCTTCCATCAAAGTCAAACTACCTTTCCTTTATAATTTATGTAGGACAATTATCGATTTGTATGTGTGTTTGCCTATAAATAAAAAAATCCCCATTTTAACTTTTCCTTCTAGAAAGGCAAGTTTTTTGCATAACCTCTTTCTAGCTTCGCATATATTTGTAATGATGATAAAGGAGGAATGTTCATGACTCAATCCGAAATTGAAAAATACGGCCAAGAAGCTGCACGTTACGAACAGCTCGCTCGTTACTACCAATATAGCAATCCTAAAAGATATGTAGAACTCTATATGAAATACTATGATGCAATTACAAAACTTGTACAAGCATATGAAAAGAGAGATTCACAAGAAGCGACTTTACCGTCACATATGAGAATCTTCCACACAGCTCCCCATACACCAGCAGTTGATATTATAATAAACGGACAAAAGGTTATTAAAAATATTTCTTTTAAACAATTCAGTCCGTATTTATCATTAGTGCAAGGTAAATACCGTATTGATATTGTCCCTGTCGGAAACGAAACTCCAATATTTTCAGCATTAGTACCAATAATGGGGAATCACACTTATACCCTTGCAGCGGTCAATAGCGATAATCATCTCCAATTACAACCCATTCTTGATAATACTCATTTACCATCTGGTCAAGCAAAAATACGGTTTGCACATTTTTCACCAGACACTCCAGTTGTAAATGTAAATTTAAAAGATGGGGATCATTTATTTGAAAATGTACTCTTTAAGCAAATAACAGATTTTTTACAAGTTAGCCCTGGTACAGCAGATATTGAAGTTTCACTTGCTGATACAAAAAAAGTACTATTAACCATTCCAAAATTCAACGTTGAACCAAATACAATTTACACAATTTCAATAGTTGGTTATTCAACTGCGGATCCAAAATTAGAGACCGTTATACTTACAAATTAAAACAGTCTACACCATTCGCATGGTGTAGACTGTTTACTTTTGAAACGTAATTTGAAATTCTGTCCAATCGTTATCCGAACGACACAATATGGATCCGTTATGTTTTTCTACAATTTGTTTACATACAAATAGTCCAATACCAGTTCCTAGCTTTTTAGTAGTTACAAATGGCTCAAAAATGGTCTCTACATTGTCTGCTGGAATCATAGGTCCATTATTTTTTATAACAATGCGAACAGCCTGATCCTCTTCAAATACATCAATGATAATTTTCCGCTCTTCTTTCACCGATTCAAGAGCATCAATCGAATTCATTAAAATATTTAAAACTACTTGCTTCACTTCACTCCGGTAACCAACGAGTGGAATAGGATACGGCAAATTCTTTTCAATCAAAACATTTGCATTAACTAAACTTGGATATAAGAATTGTATAATATCTTGAAATAAGTCATTTACCAAAAAACGTTCAGATTCATTCCACATTTCTTTTTTCGATACAAGTAAAAATTGCGAAATCCTAAAATTTAATTGATCTAATTCATGTGAAATAATATCTAAATACGATAGATTAGGGTGATCTGTCTTCAATAACTTTACAAATCCCATAATCGAAGTTAGCGGATTACGAAATTCATGCACAAAACTAGCCGACATTTGCCCTAGAATCGTAAGCCTTTCTTTATGTGTTTCATTTATATATTGCTGTTTTTCTTCTAAATTTCTCGATATAATTTCTGAGTATTTTAAAACGGTATAATAAATTAATTTGTCAAAACAAGTATGTATTTTGGCCATAATCGGTTTCAGTTCACGAGCACTTACATCCAATTCGCACATCGCTTCAAAAAGTTCATTTCTTCCCACATTTGCATTGTAAACAAAATCTCCAATATTCGCATCTGCCCCTGCACGCTCAATGGCAATTTTCTCACATAATGGCTGAAGATAATTAATGTCTTTATCTTCCATAATAAGTTCGATAATTAACTCTAATAAATTCGCTCCATTTTGAACTACCTCTTGTTTAAATGGATCTTTTTCGGAAATTATCATTTTGTTTTTCCAGTTCTCTACGAATTGGTGCCTGTTGTTTTTCAAGTGCGAACAAAATACTTCTTTAATATCCTTATCGATTGGAAAAACCTCCATTCCTCCATTTCCATACGACGAATACCCTTTATATTTTGAATATTAACACAAAAAATACATTTCGTTAATAGATTTTTGTCACATTTTGTTAATTTCTGTTGATAAAATTTATTTTTCCTTTCTTATTTAAATAAGTTGTATTCCTATATCCCTTTCCCTTCTCATTTTTTAAATTATTTTCCTGTTCAAAACTACTTTTTTTTGCATCCTTTTTAATTCTTGCGTACAATAAGAAGTGAAAGGTGTGAAAAATATGGTAAATAAAAATGTGGAAGACTAT
This sequence comes from Bacillus sp. FSL R12-0074, assembly GCF_038005725.1. Classification (NCBI taxonomy): domain Bacteria; kingdom Bacillati; phylum Bacillota; class Bacilli; order Caryophanales; family Bacillaceae; genus Bacillus; species Bacillus sp. FSL R12-0074. Next base: position 2,226,965 of record NZ_JBBOTR010000001.1, on the reverse strand, counting down.
CTCCAAGAAGGCATATATGGCCAAAAGCAAAACAAACCAGAAGAACGTAATATGTACTTAACTACATTACGTGAGCGTGTAGAAATCGCTTTAACAATCGGTCAAGTAATGCAAAGTAATGTGTATACAGAAGTAACGGGTAACATACGTTCTTCTCAATCATTACAACTATTCCTAAATGGAAGCATTGCTTACCCACATTTATCAAAATACATTAAATTAGCAACTGAAAAAAATATTCCTTTTACAATTGTTCAAAATAAAGGTACTGAAACACCAATCGGTTTAGTACTCTCTCATAGCACTGCTGTAGATAAAGAACATATTTATGTCGAAGATGATATTTTCAAACAAGAAATGAAGTAAAAGGTACACTTGATTAAATGAAATCGTTCCGAGAAACGTAAAACAAACAATAAAAAACGAGTATGGAATCGTAAACATTTCCTGCTCGTTTTTTATTGCGGTGTTTAAGCTCGATCTACTTTATTTTTTAATACACACTAATTTCATTTCTGTCATTTCTTCTATTGCATATTTAATCCCTTCACGGCCTGTGCCACTCTCTTTCACACCGCCATAAGGCATATGATCTACTCTGAACGTTGGAATATCATTAATCATGACACCACCGACTTCTAATTCATCAATTGCACGCATTGCCTTACATAGATTGTTTGTAAATACACCTGCTTGTAATCCATAACGTGAATTATTTACTTGTTCTAAAGCCTCATCAAATTCTTTAAATGTATTTACAGTCATAAGTGGACCAAATACTTCTTGGCACTGAACAGATACATAATCTGGAACATTTGTTAATACAGTTGGTTCAAAAATCCTTGCATCACGTTTGTTACCACCGTATACAACATTAGCTCCTTCCTTAACTGCCTCTTCCACCCATGAATTTATACGTTCTACATCTTTTTTTGAAATAAGTGCTGATACATCTGTTTCTTCATGAAGCGGGTCTCCTACTACAACGTTTTCCATTGCTTTCGTTAATTTTGTAATAAACTCTTCCATTTTGCGTTCATGCACAAAAACACGTTGTACTGAAATACAAACTTGTCCATTATTCACAAACGCGCCCCATTTTACACGTTCAATTATTTCGTCTGTCAATTCAACATCTTCATCAATAATTACTGCAGCGTTCGATCCTAATTCTAACGTCACTCGTTTCAACCCGGCTTTTTCCTTAATTCCAATACCTACTTTCGGACTTCCTGTAAAAGTAATACTAGCAACGTTCTCATCTTTTACTAATGCCTCACCTACAACAGATCCAGGTCCAGAAATTATATTGAAAGCTCCCTTTGGTAAACCAGCTTCTTCAAATAATTCTACCAATGCATACGAAGAAAGTGGCGTTTGGTCGGCAGGCTTTAGCACAATAGTATTTCCAGCCGCAATTGCTGGGCCTACCTTATGTGCTACTAAATTAAGTGGAAAATTAAACGGTGTAATAGCACCAATAACCCCGATTGGTTGTCGAATTGTATACGCTATACGGCCACCTGCTCCTGGTGCAGCATCTAATGGTAACGTCTCACCATATATTCGCTTCGCTTCTTCAGCTGCAAACTTATATGTTTGAACAGTGCGATCTACTTCTCCCCGTGCAGCACGAATTGGTTTTGCAGCTTCTTTTGCGATAATCTCTGCAAACTCTTCTCTTCTCTCATCCATTTTTTGTGCAACCTTTTCTAAAATAGTTGCACGGTCGTATGCGGATAATTTTTTCATTTCTTTCATTGCATTTTTGGCCGAAACTATTGCTTCCTTAACGTCATCTTCTGTACCTTGCGCAATCTCCGCTAATGTTTCTTCAGAATATGGTGCATACAATGGTTTATACGTCTCTACTGATTTCCATACCCCATTTATATATAAATGTTTTTTCATAGTGGTTCTCCTTCCGAATATATGTATACAATAATACATTTCATTTATTTCACCTAGTGAAAGGTCTGACTTGTGTAATTGTATCATAGCCCTAATACATCAAAAAACATTTTGCTCAAAAAAACTCTGCTACAAAGCAGAGTTTACGAACTAATTTGTTCTTGGAGCGAAATCTTTTTTTCATCTCCTACAATAACAATCGATTCTGAAGGTTTCGTTACTTCTAATCTCTTAATATAGTGTCCATCTAATTTTTTTACGCAAAATTTATAATTTTCAATCTCAATGGTATCACCCTCGGAAATCTCAATATTTTTTGTTAGGATCCAACCGCCAATCGTATCGACATCATCGTCGTCAATAGTCAAACCTAATAATGCGTTCACTTCACTAACAAGTACTTTTCCCTCTAAAATCGTTTTCGTCTCACTAACTTGTTGGATTTCCGGTTGTTCATCAGTATCGAACTCATCTTGAATATCCCCTACAATTTCTTCTAAAATATCTTCAACGGTTACAAGACCTGATGTACCACCATATTCATCAATTAATATAGCGATATGTGTTCTTTCTCTTTGCATTTTTAAAAATAGATCATGAATCGGGATAGATTCAATAACTAAAATAATTGGCCTAATATATTGCTCCACTGTCTTTTCACTAACAACTCGGTGCTTCACAAAATCTGTAAATATATCTTTAAAATTCACAAAGCCTATTACATGGTCCTTATCACCATCAACAACCGGATACCTCGTATATTTTTCATGAGACATTTTTTGTAAAGCCTCTTCAGCAGGCATTTCTTTATTTAAAATATTCATCTCTGTTCGTGGTACCATTATTTCTTTCGCAATACGATCATCAAATTCAAATATTTTATTCACATACTTATATTCAGATTGATTAATCTCACCATTTTTATAACTTTCTGAAACTAACAACCGCAATTCTTCTTCTGAATGCACTTCATCATGCCCTTTTGGTGGTTTCAACCCAAGAAACTTTGTAATTAACCGAGCTGATCCATTTAAAATCCAAATGAATGGGAATGCAATACGATAAAACAAAATGAGTGGCTTAGCAACAAAGAAACTCACTTGTTCTGCTTTTTGAATCGCAAATGTTTTTGGAGCTAACTCTCCTACTACCACATGGAAAAATGTGATAAACAAAAATACTAAAATTATAGCTAAAATGTCTGCGAGTTGAGTAGGGACGTTCCAATTTGCAAACAACACATCAAACATGTGCTTTAGCGCAGGTTTACCAGACCACCCAATCCCAAGAGCTGTAACAGTTATTCCTAATTGACAAGCTGATAAATATTCGTCTAAGTTTGTAATGATTGTTTTGACAGATATTGCACGATTATTTCCTTTTGCAATTAAATAGTCAATTCGTGAACTCCTCACTTTAACAATTGCAAATTCTGCTGCAACGAAAAATGCCGTTAAGGCAATTAAAACAATCACTATACTTATACTATATATGTCCAAATACTTTTCCTTACTTACAGTGTAAGCAAGGAAGCCACCTCCTACTTAAATTTATTCAAGTGAAGTAAGCATTCTTATACTCTAATAAAATTCTACATTAGTAACCACCTTTTTATATATTATATGCATACATAAAAAAGATATTTATAATTATGATAATCTAATTAGCTTATTATCGTCAAACTATAATAAGCCCAATTTTCCGATAACTAAAAATGATTTATATAAATAGTATGTGCTAAACAGCTGAACTTCGTGAAAAAACACTTTCTTTGCCGATTCCACACTTCTTTTGTCACACCTGAAGGGAACTTGCTACATAACTAGAAATCATTCAACAGGATATATATAGGAGGGATTATTTTGGAATATAAAACACCATTTATCGCAAAGAAATTAGGTGTTAGCCCAAAGGCTGTTGTCCGGATTGCACAACAATTAAATCTTACGATTAAAAAAAATAAATATGGTCATTTTATTTTCACACAAGGTGATTTAGATCTAATGTTAGAATACCATCGCTCTCAAATGGACCAGCCTCAAAGCTCTCAAACTACTCAAAAACCATCTTCAAATGATGTAGAAAAATTAAAAACTCAAGTAAACACAATTGTTCAAAACACATCATCGAATGATTTTGAGCAATTAACAGCACAATTTACCACAATTACGAGAAGACTAGATCGAATGGAAGAACAAATGCAAGATAAAGCAAATGATGTCGTTACATACCAACTTTTACAACATCGCCGCGAAATAGAGGAAATGTTAGAACGAATTCAAAAACTAGAAGCTGCCCTAAAAAAAGAAGAACCAATATACATTACTCCTGATGCAAAACCAACATATGAAAGAGAAAAGAAACCGAAGCGTCGTAAAATGATTTTTAGTATATTTGGACTATAATATTTTAGACCCTTATTCTAAGAATAAGGGTCTACTTTTTGTATGAAAACAGATGCTCGTAATATGTAACTCTTCTTCATACTATACATATTCATATATTTTCATTTTGTTAACATAATATTTTTACTGTATTCTGCAATAAGTGCCTGCGCATGAGCATTCCCTTGAATAATATCACGGAATTCTTTCAAAGAATACAGATGTGTAGCCCCTTTTCGAGCATGAATTCGCACTGGTACACCTTGTAAAGTATCATGAAACTGGAATGGACTATCTATCGGTTCGATTGGAAAACCGAGTGTAAGTAAATACATATACATTCTTTTTGTAACTGCTGCAATATACCATTCCGCTTTCGTCTCTAACGCATGCATAAATAAAATAGCTGCCAGCCTTTTGAAATGTCCTCTCCCCCGAGACGTTTTCGCAATACTTAACTTTCCTATTTCATACACATTTTTCAAATCTTTCACTAAATCATTTTTAGAAAACGGATAGAAAAACTCAGAATTTGATTGTTCAGGTACTGTAAACTTAATACATTCTACTGTACCAATATGATGTTCATCTTCTATTAATAAAAATCGTGATGGATTTAAATTACGTTCTACAAACATTAAGTTTCTTTCTTCACAAAAATCTCCCCACAGTTGCTCGAACCAAAAATGCTCTTCCTTTGTTTGAACACGCTGGAACATATTTAACCGCCTTTCCCATCGCCGCTCTGTTTTTGATAACGCTTTCACTTACTATCATATAAGAACAAATCTTCGTATGCAACTAAAAATATTTATGTCTTATTATATTCTGCAAAATGAATTAAATTCCTATTTATTAGTCATTCATACACATGCAAAACCCCTTAATTCCCCATACTGTTACAAACATAAAAAGATCCACTTACTCTAATAAAAAATAATAATCACTATCAAGTTCGAACCGTATAATGTGTCTTTCCGTACTGCATATAATTCTTCTTAACCTAAAGAAATCCTTCATTAAAAAGGATTTCTTTTACATTTTATTACTTTTTAACCATTTCTCAAAAATTTGAATCATCCCATGCTTCCCAGCCAACTTCTCTTCTCCTTGTTTCGTTTTATATGGATATAGTTGTAAAAACACTCCACATCCAGATTCAATTTTTTTACTATGCATATGGCTACCTGGATATACACAAATCACTTCATAAATCGCTCTTCGCTTAAAAATTCGTTTACCATCCTGTTCTTCTACATACTTAATAGACCAGTATTTATACATTTGCTCCGTTGCTTTCGTATTACCGACAGGCTGAAAAATATTGTACATAGGGCTGTATTTCACTTCGATAATAATAGAAGATTTATATACATACTTCTCTTCTTCCTTTACATAACAATCTAAACGAATATCCGGCTTCTTTGTGTCCTCTCCGTTATAAAAATTACTTCCTTTGCTTAGTGCAATAAGAGGGTGTGTTTCAATTAAATCATTAAACGCGACGTGCACTTTTATATCATCTCGATGTAAAATCACTGTCGTTCCATCTTGTAATCCGTCTAAATAAAAATGTTCTTGTATTTGTTCACGAATAGGATTCTTATCTTCAAATCCGATTTGTTCTAATATAGAAATAACGATAAAAAAAGCGTAATACTCATACACTAAAAACGTTGGTTTATATACGAATAATAAAGATGGGGGTTGCTCCGTATGTTGCGGTAACAATTCTAAATGGTGGATTAATTGTTGATGCGGTATAGATAAAGTGTTCGAATTAATGGTAGCTGTTTCAGAAACTTCCCTCCAAAATGGAGAATACAATAAATTTCGAAAGTATTGCACACTTTCATATACGATATGAGCTAATATTTTATATTCTTGTATTTTCACAGAACTTTTCCGTAAATCTGCTTCTTTCAGTAAATGTAGATTTCTATATTTTTGTTTTTCCCTATCCGTCACGGATCCATTTCGTTCAATCGTTTTCATAATTGTTTTAACAGCTTGAAATTCATCTGACTTTTTCTTCTTTTCTCCTTCTAGTATTTCAATAGTTTTACGTACAAAAATTTCTGCTTCAAGTAAATAATAATAGAATTGCATCGTTTTAAATTTAAGAAATGCATTTTCAATACTATTTTTTTGCTCCTTAAATTTACGGTTGTAATATTTCGCATAAAGCTTTCTTTCTGTCATAATGGCAGTTTTTCTCGTTGTCTTCCGCGCTTTCGTTTCCCATTCATATTCGTGTACAAATTCCGCATTCGATTCTACTTTTTTAAAAATTTGTTTTATTCTTTTCATTTTTTGTGGCAACTTTCTTAACAATACCAAATAAGAAGAATCTTCAATATCGCTAAGTGCTGAGAAAGTTTTCTTGTAATAACCTCTATCTAAAATTAACTCGTTTAAAATTGACTTCACATAATCTTGAATCATTTCAAATTGGTCATCAAAAAAGTTTTTAGGAACCACTTGAAACGCACCATAATAAGTTTTATCTTCTATACGCACTTCAAAATGGTATAAGCCACAGCGCCACGGATAAAAAAATTCAGTTTTTCCATGTTCATACACTAATACTCTTTGTTTTTTTTCATTTAATTCATATTGTGACTCTTTTATATTCTTTTGTCCCTCATATACTTTATTCCATATGAATGTAATATCCATTGGATTTTGATAATGGAAATGTAATTTCAGTGGTTTTAATTCCTGTACTTTATAAATACATTGAACTAATGCTGTAGTAGACGTACAAAGCCGGTTTAAAAGGATAAAATCGCCTTTCCCCTCAGTACCAATAATTAGCTTCAATACAAACGGGAGCGTTTCTTTCGTATCGACGATTGCTGTTTCATAACGCTCCTCATTTTGCATAGCCATACAGCTCCAGTTCTCTACGCTTTTGTCTTATATAAGCTAAAGAATGTTCAAATGTAGATACACGATTTGCAAGCGGAGACTGTAAAAGTGGTATCAATGTCGCTCCCCTTTTTGCTTCTTCAGAAAGTAGAGGGCCCACTGTCATTTCTGTCCCCCTTAATTTCGTTAACACACGCTGCTTTATTTGCAAATCAAAACCTTCTTCCCTGCTAATCATATAGGACTGATTATTTTGGAACGGTATATTTTGCAAATACGTAGCGATTGCGCTTGCACATCGGAAAGAAATTCCTTTTGATATATCGTGTGATGATAATACATCATGTAACTTATCCAATAACTCTAATTCCTCTTCAGTATACACTTCGATCATCTCTTTATTCCTAAACCAATTGAGTCGAAATTCTCCCGTTGTTACTTTCAGCGGGGGCTGCTGAACAACTTTCTCATGTTCTATACTCATCTCGCAAAACGGAATTTTTTGTAATGTAATCAAATTTGTTCGATCTAATAATCGATCGGAAAGCTCTTTCGTCGTTTCATCAAAATTTACAGTGCCTACGAAAATAATATTCTCACCAATTTCCACTGAAGGTGGAATTTGATTTTCTATTTCTTGTACTTTCTCATACAAACTCAAAATACGATTTTTCTTTTCAAGTTGAAGAACGGATAGAAACGGAGTAAACCAATGCTCAATATGTGACATGTTCATTTCATCGAACACAATTATATACAATTGATTTGGATTTTCTTTAGCTTTTAACAATGTCCGAACTAACTTCGTTTCACTTTCAATAAAATTACCATTCGGATGAAGGTAACCGAGAATATCATGTGGTTCTTGATACGATGGTGAAATCGGAATCCAAATTAATTCTTCCCCATAACGTAACCCAAGTGATTCTGCATAAGCTTGCACAAAGCGTGATTTCCCAACACCTGGTATACCACCAACAATTGTTAACATATTGGTTTTAATACTAATGTGAAAATTATATATATCTGTATCATCCAAATATAACCCTTTATTACGAACCATACTTTGTACATACTGCAAAAAAGAGGATTCACGCTCATCCCATTCCCAGTCATCCTTTTGCATTTTAATATCTTCTACTTCAACTAACTTACCTTCTTCAGCAATTCGTTTATTTAGTTGGTCATACACATTTTCACTTACAAAATATAAATGATCATCTACTGCTATTTCTACATGTTTCATCCAATCGTTTATTTCAATATATTTGCATTCTTTTCTTTGCTCAAAATATGAAATTGAACTTATTGATGATTTTAACGATAAATTTCCATATAGCCTTCCTTCATGCCACAATAATTCTGGAGGCTCAAAGTCTTTTGGTAATTTAGGCATAAGAAATGATAAATAACCGTTGCTTAACTTCCGTTCCAAAGACGCTCTCTTTTTATAATTTGAGACCTTTGGTGAAGGAATCACTTTATATGAAGATGCTATTTCCCGAGGCTCTTCTGTGCATATTAATTCCAGAAATAAATTTCCACGATCATAATAAAGACGAAACATAACCAGTTGCTTTTCTAATTTATGCTTCTTTAAATCAGTAAAGATTTTTTCATTCTTTTTATTACTGCATAATCCTTCAAACAAATATTTTCCAGTCGGAAATAACTCTTGTAAAGTTAAAGGTATTGAAGAAAGACATTGTACAAAGAAATTTTCTCCATTCTTCTCTCCCTCAGCTTTTGCAAACTTCCCAATAAACCTCATATAATACATTCGCTTTATAAAACTTGGATGAAGAGCTTTATGTAATTTCAACGTAGTCACCTTCTTTTTTTCATACTATTCTTATTGTATGAACTACAATCTAAAACTAGAAATAAAAAACCTGACGTCATCCGTCAGGTTCAAAATTAAAACGTATATTAATGAGAAGGAAATGCTTTTTTTTCTTGTAAAATGGCATTATGAGCGATTTTCATTTTAGCAAGTACGTACCGTAATCGATCTTCGGCATTTTCATCTTTATTTTGCTGCAAACTCGCCAAATTCTCTACAGAACTCGCTAAATTTTCAATCACGCCTCGAAGTTCAGGATGATGATTAAAAAAAGATTCTTGTACTAATACTTTCCTTAAATCACTAGCTAAATCCATAATTCTAGACAACTGTTCTTTTTCTTCCATTTTCATCCCTCCTGAATATCTTATGTATTAAATATTCTCTAGACAAGGAAAAAAGCCCTTTAAATTAAAAGGACTTTTACATTTTTATAGTTCCTGTCAGTAACATATAAAGTGATGTAATAGCTGCAATAACAATTGCCCACATCACATATCGCTCTTTGCCTGCAAAACAACGATTCCCTTTTTCTTTTCTTGCAAACATATACACGAGAATCCCAATACCATATACGATTGAAACAAGCAATAAATTCTTTAAACCAGCTGCATAAATTAACCATACAGAGTATAGGGAAGCAATTAATGCTAACAATCCATTTTTTACTCTCGCAACTTTCAGCTCTTTCGTGATGACTAATTTCAATTGAAATAGCGCTGATAATAAGTACGGCAGTAATATAGATGTTGACGCAATAAAATACATAATTTGATATGTCGATTGTGAAAACAGAACGATTATAAATATAGTTTGGGCAACGATATTTGAAATCCACAATGCCATATGCGGCGTTTGTTTCTTATTTGTTTTCGTAAAGACTTTCGGAAACACGCCGTCTTTTCCTGCTACGTGAGAAATTTCAGAAACAAGTAAAAACCAGCCAATTAATGTACCTACAAGTGACGCAACTAATCCAATATTAATTGCCATTGCACCCCATGGCCCAACAACATGTTCTAATACATGTCCCATTGAAGGAGTCTCTAATACTGAAAGTTCTTTTCTTGTCATGGCTCCCATTGACAGAACAGAAATTAAAATATAAATAGACATTACTAAAATAAGTCCAAGTACTGTCGCTTTTCCAACGTCTCTACTATTTTTAGCTCTTCCTGATAATACAACTGCTCCTTCAACCCCAATGAACACCCAAAGGGTTACAAGCATTGTATTTTTCACTTGACCTAGTACAGAGGAAACTGAGATAGTTCCTTCGCCCCAAAAGTCATGTGTAAATGTATCCCAGCGAAACGCTGTTACCATCACGACAATAAATAATAAAATCGGAACTAATTTCCCAATCGTTGCGATAACATTCATAATGGAAGCTTCACGAATTCCAAATAAAATTAGAAAATGCAATGTCCATAATAAAAGTGATGCACCTACGATTGACGCAACATTATTTCCGCCTTTAAAAATTGGGAAGAAGTAACCTAATGTACTAAACAGTAACATAATTGTTGCAACATTCCCTAAAATCCCTGCTAGCCAGTATCCCCAAGCACTGTTAAAACCAATATATTCACCGAATCCAGCTCGTGCATAACTATAAATTCCGCCCTCAAGCTCCGGTTTTTGTCTTGCTAACGTTTGATATACGAGCGCAAGTGGAATCATTCCCATTGCTGTAATACACCAACCAATTATCGTTGCACCACTATTTGCTCCTACTGCTAAATCATGCGGTAAACTAAAAACACCGCCACCAACCATCGTTCCAACTACTAATGCGATTAACGGAAAAAATCCTAACTTCTTTTCTATTTGTACCACCCCATCTGTCATTCTAGGTGTTATGTTCGTTCAACTATTAAAGTCACCTTTTTCTCTAATAGACGTTTCTCTTATATTTTTTCAGGAAAACATTACTTATTCTAAAAGAAAATGAAGAAAAATGGAATACTTTTTTGAAAAAATGTATAAGTATGCACAAAAAAACCGTTCATTTTGTAATGAACGGTCATTTCATACATATAAAATTGTATATTTATTGTAAAATTAACGAAGTAACTTCTCTTTTTGTAAAAATTGTTTTGCGACTTCTTCGCTACTTTTCCCATTCACATTTACTTCATAATTCATTTTTCTCATTTCTTCATCTGTAATCTTTCCAGATAATTTATTTAATACTTTTTCGAGTTCAGGATATTTCTGTAACGTCTCTTTTCTTAATAATGGTGCTCCTTGATAAGGCGGGAATAGTCCTTTATCATCTTTTAGCACTTTAAGCCCATATTGCTCCAATTCACTATCTGTTGAATATGCATCGATTACGTTAACATCTCCCGATTGTATTGCACTATAGCGCAGTTTCGGTTCCATCGTTTTAACATTTGAAAACTTATAGTTATATAATTTTTGCATTCCTTTATAACCATCTTCACGATCAGCAAATTCTAATGTAAATCCTACTTTAGCTTCCTGTGCAATTTTTCCTAAATCAGAAATTGTATTTATGTTATTTTGATCTGCTATTTTTTTCGGCATGGCTAGTGCGTATGTATTGTTATACTCCATTGGCTTTAACATAACCATATTATATTTCTTTTCCATTCCAATACGAGCTTGTTCATATACTTCATCACGATTTGTACTTTTCGGTTCTTCTTTCACGAAAGTAGATAAAGCTGTACCTGAAAATTCTGGGTATATATCTACTTCACCTGATTTTAACGCTTCGAATACAAATGCTGTTTTTCCAAGGCCTGGCTTTAATTCCACTTGTAAATCTGTATCCTGTTCAATAAGTTGCTTGTACATTTGAATTAATATTTCTGGTTCAGATCCAAGTTTACCAGCAATAACTATGTCTTTCTTTTCGGTATTCCAAAGAAATGGAGCAGCTATCATTACTACAACTATACATATCGTCAATATAACGCGCTTAGAAGAGCGTTTCGGGCTCTCAAGTATGCGAAGTACTATATCAAAGAATAAAGCGAGTAACGCAGCTGGTACGGCCCCTAAAATGATAAGCGCATGGTCATTTCGATCTATGCCTAATAATATGAGCTTACCGAGCCCACCAGCGCCTATTAAAGCAGCTAATGTAGCCGTTCCAACAATTAATACCATCGCTGTACGAATACCAGCCATAATAATTGGCAATGCGAGTGGAAGCTCTACCTTCCATAATCTTTTCCAGCTATTCATCCCCATAGCTCTCGCCGCTTCTATAAGTGATTCATCTAATTCCCGTATTCCTGTATATGTATTTCGTAAAATAGGTAATAGTGCATACACAACTAATGCGATTATAGCTGGCAGTTTTCCAATTCCTACTAACGGAATTAATAGTCCAAGTAAAGCAAGTGAGGGCACTGTCTGCATAACAGCAGAAGTCCCTATAATAAATTCAGCCATTCGTTCTTTTCTCGTTAATATAATGCCGAGCGGCACTGCAATAATTACTGCAAAAAATAGTGAAATAAGCGATATTTGTAAATGCTCACTTAATGCACTTAGCAATTCTACTTTTCGTTCTTGGAACGTTTGAATAAAATCAGTCACTGTTTAGCCTCTTTCCTTCATTTGTTCAACAATGTAATTGACAATATGACGACTTGTTAACGCTCCAACATATTGACCATGCTCTTCAACCGGCACTGACTCTTCAGTTTGTAAGCGGACTAGTGCTTCTTGTAATGACGAATGTAAAGATAAAGCATTCCCTTCAACTCGTATACCCTCGTCTAGCGGCAATACCTCTTCTATACTCTTCCCCTCATACCAAGGTCGTCCACGATTTCCAATGAACTCCTCTACAAACTCATTTTTCGGGTTATGTATAATTCCTTCTGGTGTATCTAATTGAACAACTTTTCCTTCTTTCATTACACAAATACGATCACCAAGTGATAAAGCCTCTTGCATATCGTGCGTTACGAACACGATTGTTTTTTGAATCTTTTTTTGCAATTGTACGATATCCTTCTGAAGCTGCTCCCTACTTAACGGATCTAACGCACTAAATGGTTCGTCCATAAGTACAATTTTCGGGTTTGCGGCTAATGCCCGTACGACACCAACACGTTGTTTCTGCCCTCCCGACAATTCATCTGGCATGCGATCACGATATACATCTGGATCGAGCCCAACCATCTGTAGCAAGTCATCGACACGTGCTTTTATTTCCTTTTTGGTCCATTTTCTCATTTCAGGGACAACTGCAATATTTTCAGCAATTGTCATATGTGGAAACAGCGCAATCTGCTGCAACACGTACCCTATATTCCAACGTAGTTCGTTTATGTTATATTGTTGAATATCTTTTCCATCGATTAAAATTGATCCTTCCGTCGTTTCAATTAAACGGTTAATCATCTTCATTGTCGTTGTTTTCCCGCAACCACTCGGACCAATGAGAACAAAAAATTCTCCTTTTTTAATTTCTAAATGTAATGAATCCACTGCTTTTGTGCCATCTTCATACGCTTTTGATACATGATTAAATTGAATCACAGACACAACTCCTTTCATGTTGTTTCCTTTATTTTGATGGAATATAGCATTCATTTCAAATGATACGCTTTATTATACAAAAAAAGAGCTCTCATTTGAGCTCTAACGGTCGAACAATATTGTTTTCATAATTGCAGCATATTCACGCACATACGCTTTTTTCTTAGAGCGTCTCGGTGTTTCAGCAGCCAAAGCTTCCATCTTTATCCCTAAACGCTTTGCAATTATTTTCGTTCGATATAAATGATACGTATTACTTACAACTACCGCATGCTTTACATCATATAAATCCATACTAAACTTTAAATTTTCATACGTATTTGTAGAGCAGTCTTCAATTAAAATACGATTCTCATCTATACCATGTACCATTAAATAGTTTCTCATACTGTGAGCTTCCGGTATATCTTCATCTTCCCCTTGACCACCTGAAACAATTACTTTCACCTCAGGGTGAGCTTGTAAATATTCCAACGCTATATCTAAACGATTTTGAAGAGATAAAGACGGTCTATCTCCAAATAACTTTGCACCTAATATAAGAACGTATGGAGAGTGATTACTCAATGTTTCACGAGCAACTTTATTCATTCGAAACGTCATATAAATGATGTATAGCGGAGGTAGTAATAAGATTATAAGCAATATCCATTTGTTCATAAATAAGTTAACACTCCCTTTCTTTTTATTATATAGAAAAAGAAAAGGAGGCAGAAGTATTTTTTAAACAATTGATTTATTAGACACATTCGCTTCCGTTTTACGTTTTGAAATTACATAATAAAAAGCAATCCCTAATGATAGGATCAATATACAGCTCAGTACGTAAAACGGGATCATTACCCCTGCTTTAGATACGCCTGCCGTAAACAACATTAATAATACAATTCGAATTTCTGTGCCAATTAATCGAAATAAGCTGTCCACACGTCCCATTACTTCGTTTGGGATTTCTTCCATCATCAATACATTTCTCGCCACTCGTGTTCCAGCATTTCCAATCGCATGGAAAATCGCTAGTCCATATAATAACATAATGGAAGGCTCAATAATCATTGCGGTAATTGAAATTACATAAATAACCATCGTCATAACGATTGAAATTTCTATTTTGACATATTTCATCATGATTGGAATACTTATTCCTGCAAGAACCGCTCCGACACCGTACATCATACCTTCAATTGCGTATACAGAGGCACTAGCTTTGAGTATATCTGAAATATATACTGGGATTAAATAATTTGCCATCATGACACCGATAAACGGCATATAAGTCGCTAGTAAAAACCAAAATAACTTAGGGCGCTTTTTCATAAAGTGAATTCCTTCGAACAATTGCTTCTTAAATGTTGCTTTCCGTTTTACTTCTTTTTTCTTTACATACGGTATACATAAGAAAAGAAAAAATGCTCCTGCAAAAGTTAACATATCCACTAACAAGATCCATTTCAAAGAAATAATCTCAATTAAAAAGCTAGCAGCTGCGCCTGAAATAACTTGCGTTAATTGTCCTTGTATTTCCATTGTGCCACTTAAACTTTTATAATGCTCTGATTGAAATATTTCTTGGTTAAATGCAAATATTGTGGGATAGAATAATAGATAATAGAAAGAACCTGCTATATAAATAATAATGTAATGAATAGAATTGTATGATTGCCCAGCAAATCCCCAAATGGCCATCATTCCTATAATGGCTATCCCGATACCTTCGTTACATAACAATAAAGATTTTCTTGAAAAACGATCTATGCTTTGCCCAATGAATGGTGTTAGTAAAAACATGATGAGAGTTGCAACGATAGAAACATAACCAAATGTTGTCTCTCCTCCACTTTCCTTAATTAACAACCATGGAATCGTTATCATAACAATCCCGGAACCAATAGCGGATAAACTATTGGCTCCTAGAATGTAATACAAGCGAGAATCATGATAAAGAGAGGACATATCACTCAACTCCTAATTGTTTTTTCACCTCTTTATATACGCTCATATATGCTTTTAATTCTTTAACTAAATCATGAATTAATGGTTTTGCATCTTCTCCAAGTTCACTATCTTGCACATGTAATCCATCAAGCACGACTTGTTTTGGAATTGCGTTTGCGTAAACGCCTCTAGCGACAGTGCGCATACTATTTAATGCGTTTATTCCCCCTTTACCTCCTCCAGCAACTGCTAGTAATGCGACAGGCTTATGGATGAATTCACTGCTACTTAAGTAATCTAACGAATTTTTCAGCGCTCCGCTCATCGCATTATGATATTCTGGTGTACATAGTACTACTCCATCCGCAGCTTTCACTAAAGCTTTTAATTTTTTTACTGCCTCTAATTCACGTTGTGATTCTTCTCCATTATATAAAGGCAATTCCGCTACTGCTAAATCGTATAACTCCCCTTCAAATTGCTCTGCAATATATTTTGCCACAACGCGAGTTCTACCGAATTTTCTTGGTGTACCGTTAATAACGACTAGTTTCATAATTATTTCTCCCCTTTGTTTTCAAGTTATATTTATATATTATCAGAAATTTCTATACAAAACACAGTAAAAAGAGGGAAAAACTTTCATTAAATAGTATGAGAAATAAAAAAAACTCATACTTTCGTATGAGTTTCACAAAACTAATTTTTCACAACCTCATGTCCACCGAATTGATTACGAAGAGCTGAGACAACTTTCCCATGGAATGTATCATCTTCTTGTGAACGGTAGCGCATAAATAATGACATAGCGATAACTGGTGCCGCTGCTTGTAATTCAAGCGCAGTTTCAACAGTCCATTTCCCTTCTCCTGAAGAGTTCATAACACCTTTAATGCCATCAAGTTTCGGATCTTCTGCAAATGCTTTTTCAGTTAAGTCCATTAACCAACCACGGATAACCGATCCGTTCGCCCATACTTTTGCAACATCTTCATAATTGAAATCAAAATCACTTTTATCTAGTACTTCAAATCCTTCAGCGATTGCTTGCATCATTCCGTATTCAATACCGTTGTGAACCATTTTTAAGAAATGCCCACTACCGACGCGGCCTGCATATGAATAACCATTTTCTACTGCTAAATCTTTAAATAAAGGTTCTAGTTGATCATAAATTTCTTTTTCTCCACCAACCATTAAGCAAGCACCGTATCTAGCTCCTTCCACACCACCTGATGTACCGATATCTACATAATGTAAACCAAAGCTTTTCGCTTCTTCAGCACGGCGTAACGTATCTTTATAGAATGAATTTCCGCCCTCAATAACGATATCGCCTTCCTCTAATAATGGATATACATCTTTTAGTACTGACTCGACAACTTCTCCTGCAGGTACCATTACCCAAATTGTACGAGGTGCTTCTAGTTCAGCAATCATTTCTTTTAACGTATGACGAGCAGTAATCCCTAATTCCCCTGCCTTTTCAACAAGCTCATTATTTACATCGTATACAACTACTTCATGCTTGTCTTCATGTAAGTGTTCAGCTAATGGGAATCCCATTTTTCCTAATCCAATTAAACCTAGTTTCATATTAATCAATCTCCCATTCTATACAAATATATTTAATAACGAAATTAGCCCAAGTGCTACAACAGATAATATTGTCTCCATTGCAGTCCATGTTAATAATGTTTCTTTCACAGTCATTCCGAAATACTCTTTAATCATCCAAAATCCAGAATCATTTACATGCGATAAAATTAATGACCCTGCTCCTGTTGCAAGTGCCAGTAACTCTACATTCACTCCTGGTGTACTTGCTGCAATCGGTGCTACAATTCCAGCTGCTGTCATCATAGAAACAGTAGCCGATCCCGTTGCAACTCGGATAAGTGCAGCAATTCCCCAACCTAATAATATCGGTGAAATATGCGATTCTTTCGCCATCTCCGCAATTGTAGTTCCGATCCCAGAATCTAATAACACTTTATTAAATGCGCCACCTGCACCGATAACTAACAGTATGTTTGCAATTGGGCCTAAACAATCATTTGTAACTTGTAAGACTTTGTCTTTAGAAAACCCTTTTGCATAGCCAAGACTAAAGAAAGAATATATCGTTGCAATTAATAATGCGACTATTGGATCTCCAATAAAATGCAATACTTGTGCAAGTTGGCTTGTTTTATTTAATGCTACTTCTGCTATCGATGCACCTAGCATAAGAAATACTGGAAGTAAAATAGTAAACAATGTATTTCCGAAGCTAGGAAGTTCCTTCTTCTTATCTCTTTCAATAAATTGCTCCGCTATATCTAACGGTACTTCTTTATGTATACGAGCACCAATCCATTTCCCGTAAAGCGGACCTGCAATTATTGCAGTTGGAAGTCCGACAATTAATGCATACAAAATTGTCTTCCCTACATCTGCTTTAAATATACCTACCGCTGCCATAGCTGCTGGATGCGGTGGAACAAGTCCGTGTACAACCGAAAGACCTGCTACTAGCGGAATACCGATTGTAATAAGTGATACCCCTGTTTCTAACGCAATTGTAAATACTAACGGAATTAATAGTACAAATCCAACTTGGAAAAATACCGGAATCCCTACTATAAATGCAACGAACATCATTGCCCAGTGAACACGCTTTTTCCCAAAACGTCCAATTAATGTGTTAGCAATTCGTTCAGCACCGCCAGACTCAGCCATCATTTTTCCTAGCATTGTTCCTAAAGCTAAAACAATCGCTAAAAACCCTAACGTATTACCAAGACCTAATTTAATAGAATCAATAATCCCCGGATGTTGTGGTGAAGTTCCAATTAAGGGCATCCCCATTGCTAGCCCAACTCCGATTGCTGTTAAAATTAACGCGACAAATGGATGCCATTTTACTACCGTAATTAGTAAAAGTAATATAACAACAGCCGCTAGTACGATCCCAACTACCATTTCTCCCAATCCCCCTATTGTTTACGTTGGAAAGCAGCTATACAATCAAATTCTTCTTTCAAACGATTGTAAAGTCGTTCATACATATAAAACATCTCTAAATATAAAGCCGTATTTTCTTTATTCGGTACATGGTGATGGACAATATCAATCCAATCCTTCACCTCTTCAAGAGAATCAATTTTCCCAATTGCATACAAAGCAAGTGCTGCTGCCCCAAGCGCAGATGCTTCATGACTTTCTGGAACAAGCAATTCTTTCCCCATCATGTCAGATAACATTTGTCTCCAAAATGCAGATTTCGCAAAGCCTCCTGAAACACGTATTTCAGTAAGTGGCCCTGTACAATCTCGAATGGCAAGTGCTACTGAATACACACTCATACAAACACCTTCCATAACTGCTCGTATGAAATGTTCACGTTTATGCTGAAGGTTTATCCCGAAGAATGTACCTCGAGCATTTGCATTCCAGTAGGGTGCACGTTCTCCAGATAGAAACGGTAAAAATAGTAATCCATCTGCTCCAGCTGGTACACTTTCTGCATACTTAATTAATAAATCATAAGGATCAATTCCAAGCTTTCTTGCTACCTCTTGCTCTGGGCTACCAAATTCATCACGTAACCATCTAAGTAATATTCCACCGTTATTCGTTGGTCCGCCGATCACCCAGTGCTCATCTGTTAATGCGTAACAAAAAGTTCTTCCTTTTTCATCTGTATTAACACTCGATGAAATTGTTCGAACCGCACCACTTGTCCCGATCGTAATTGCAGCTGAGCCAGGTGATATTGCACCGACACCTACATTTGCAAGAACACCATCACTTGCACCAATAACAACCGGAGTATCCTCACTAATACCCATCTTTTGTGCTAATTCCGGCTTCATTCCCGATAAAATATATGTAGTTGGTACAGGTGTTGATAATTGTTCTGGTGACATATTTAACATAGTTAAAACATCTTCATCCCAGTTTAATGTTTTTAAATTAAATAACCCTGTAGCAGATGCGATAGAATAATCAACTACATAGCGTGAAAATAATTGATAAATGACATACTCTTTAATGGAAATAAATTTATGAGCAGTTCTGAATAACTCCGTTTCTTCTTCTTTCATCCACAATAATTTAGAAAGTGGTGACATCGGATGAATCGGTGTACCAGTTCTTCTATAAATGTCATGACCATTCATTTGTTGTAATAGTTTTTCTGATTGCTTTGTGCTTCTATTATCTGCCCAAATAATAGAGCGCGTTAACGGCGCACCGTTTTCATCTACAGCAATTAAGGCATGCATCGCTGTACTAATCCCGATAGAAGAAATATCTTCCGGTGACACATTACCCTTTTCAATGGCAACGCTTACAGTTTTATATACAGCAGCACATATTACATCAGGATCTTGCTCAGCCCATCCGACCTTCGGTTGAATAATTGGATAATCAATTGCATGTGAAGCAACGACTTTTCCTTTTTCAGTGAATACAACCGTTTTCGTACTTGTGGTACCGATGTCAACCCCGATTACTCTCCCCCTTGTTTCCATGCGAACCTTCCCTTCGTTTCTAGCAAAATACGATCTAGTAAACCGTTTACATGAATTAGTATATAAAATATTTTTTCATAAATCAAGTTATGAAAAGAAAATTTTTTTCATAACCAAAATGTACCTCTCATCTTCTTAATCATTCTCTTTATCTTTTTTAAATAACCTTTTTAATTTATCAAACATTCTTTCCCCTCCACCTAAAGATAATAATATATAAGTTCTCGTTTTCTTAGCTTGATGGACATAGGGCGTGGCTCCCTACTATCACTTTTTTACCTTGTAAATATATGTCCCATACTATAAAATCTAATAGTATTTATATTTTTCTGAAAAATCAAAACAAAATATGAATTTTATTGTATAATGTTGTAAAAAGATGTCGGAGGGATTTAATGTTATATAAAATATCTCAATTCACAATAAAACTTTCATCAATTCTTTTATCACTCTTACTATTACTAAATTTACCTTATTTATTTATCACTCAACAGGGATTCACTTTTCAACCAATTCATTTTTTTAATCAGATCGTTACTATGTTAAAACAGGTTTTCTCCCCTGAATCATTAGTAGTTATAGGATCAGACCCGAAATTTGGTCATTTCAAAAAGACACCATTATTTCCAACTGTTTTAGAACCCTACCTATATTCATTTACTGTATTATTTATAGCCTTTTTGCTTGCACTCTTTCTATCATCTAGTATGGCATTTTTTTATTTTTTAGCAAAAGATTATATAAAAAAATGGATAAACCGAATTGTGTTCATATTAGAAGCTGTCCCAGATATGATGATGATGATTTGTTTGCAAATATTTTTCATATGGGTACTTCAGAAATTCGGGGAATCTCCTGTCACCATTATTTCTTTTAATGAAAATCGAGCTTATTTACTCCCTATTTTATCTTTAGCAGTCTTACCTACATTACAAATGTTTCGGATGATGGTGTTATACATAAAAGAAGAACATGAAAAACATTACGTAGAGGTTGCATATGGAAAAGGACTTTCATCAAGTTATATACTATGCATTCATTTATTCAAAAATATATCTATCCACTTCTTTCATCATTTAAAAACGATTTTTGTTTTCTTACTTTCTAACTTATTCATTTTAGAATTTGTTTTTAATATGGAAGGCATTATTCAATTTTTATTTAAGAAGGCGTTTATTTCACCTCCAGCTGCATTTATCATACTTGTTATGATTGTTTTACCGTTTTATGCCATTTTTCAAATAATCTCATTCATGATGAATAGATGGAAAAAGCAATTGAAAGGAGCAGCATTATGAAATCTATTTGGAAATCAAAACGATTTTTAATCGGCTTTACTTATCTATTCATACTTGTTTCAGCTAGTTTTATTTATAGTTGGTTCTTTAAAGATAACATCCAAAAACCTCCTCAGTTACTTTACAATGACAATAACGAATTACTTGGAAAGGCCCCCTTTTCGCCATCGTTAATGCCGCCTTTTGGATCTGATCGTTTTGGAGAGTCTGTTTTCTTACAAATTGTAGAAGGAGCAAAATTCACCATTTTATTAGCCGTGGCAATTAGCTTCTTTCGAATTTTATTCGGAACATGTATAGGAATCCTCTTAAGTTTATACGCTCCAAGATTCAAGAGATTTTTCCAGGCATGCTCAGAAGTTTTTTACTATATTCCTACTTTATTTATCGCATTTATACTCATCACGCCCGTTAATATTGTAATCATATCAAATGCTGATAGATTAGATCCAAATATTTCATTTGCGTTTTATCAAGTTCTCGTACTTATTTTCGTCGCTCTACCTACACTTTCTTTATATATCTCCTCAGAGGTTGATGAATTTATGAAACGAGATTACATTTTAAGTTCACAATTACTGGGTGCTAGCCGTTTTCATATTATCAAAAAACACTTACGAGTCTTATTACTTGATCGCTTATTTGTGTTATTTATGGAACATATCGTCCAAACACTCATACTCGTTATCCATTTAGCGTTGCTTGATATTGTAATTGGCGGGATACAAATGCGTGAACTCTATGACGGAGTACTCAAACCTGTTTCTCTATCGAATGATTGGGCAGGCCTTATTGGATTAAATCGTTATGAAATGAATATTTCATGGTGGATTATTTTGTATACTCTCGTTTCATTCTTTATTACGATTCTATTTATTAAGCTTATGACAATCGGGATTCAAGATGCACTGAAAGCAAGAGATTCGCAAGTTGTAGCAATTCAAACCGTTCCAAATCATAAAAAATTTGTTAAAAGTAAAGATTCTTTTTCGTTTGTAGATAAAGTGAACCTTTAATCATGTCTCATCAATCAAGTATTAATTTGCATTGATATTAGTAGAATGTAAAAAAGATGATCCCTATTGAATACGAGGGATCACCTTTTTTATGCCGTCTAACTTTTTAAATGTCCTTTGCTAGACTCATGCTTTTTATATTTAAAATGAATTATTTACACTCACAATTATGCTGTTTAAAATCGATTACCATACGCCCTTGAATTCTACCTTGTTCCATTTCTTCGAATACATTTTGTACTTTATCTAGAGAACACGTTTGAACAACCGGCACTACTTTTCCTTCTGCGCCGAACATAAATGCCTCCTCCAGATCCTTACGAGTACCAACTAGAGAACCAACTACTTCAATTCCGTCTAATACAAGTCGTGGAATGTTTAAATCCATAGTTTCTACTGGTAAACCTACCGCAACTACTTTACCGCAAGCACGTACTGCATCAACTGCTGAGTTGAAGGCTACTTTAGAAACTGCTGTTACTACAGCAGCATAAGCACCACCAAACTCCTCTTGAACAATTTTATCAGCAGGACCTTGAGAAATCGGATTGATAGTCATATCAGCACCAACTTCTTTTGCTAAGGCTAATTTGTCGTCATTGATATCTACTGCAATTACCTTTGCACCAAATACGTTTTTAGCATATTGAATAGCTAGGTTACCTAATCCACCACAACCATAGATTACGATAGGTTGACCAGGTTTAATGTCTGATACTTTTATAGCTTTATATGTAGTTACGCCCGCACATGTAATTGATGATGCTTGAGCAGGATCTAATCCTTCTGGTACCTTCACCGCATAATCAGCTGTAACAATACATTGTTCAGCCATACCACCATCTACTGAATAACCAGCATTTTTCACTTCACGGCAGAATGTTTCTCTCCCCGTTACGCAATATTCACAACGTCCACAAGATTGGAACATCCATGCAATACTTACACGGTCACCTATCTTTAGTGAAGTAACATCATCAGCAATTTTAGTAACAATACCTACACCCTCATGACCAAGGATGCGGCCATCGGTGTTTCCAAAATCATGATTCGCAACGTGTAAATCAGTGTGGCAAACTCCACAATACTCTACATCTACTAGCGCTTCACCCGAGTGTAACGGACGTAATTCTTTTTCAATAACTTCAATATTTGCTTTGCTGTTTTTATTAACTACTACTGCTTTCATATGTGATCTCCCCTTTAGTGTTTTAGAGTTTTAATGAGTTTATCTCACAACTACTGTCCTCACTATTTTGGCTAATTATTGTACCAAATTTAAGTGTTCAATCATCATTACAGGTTCATCATAACATGGAATTTCATAAGCTTATTGTAAAATATTGAACAATATTTGAATTATTACCCAATACGTATTTTGATGTATCAAGCTACTTGTTAAATTTCATATGCAAAATATCGAGGTTTAAAAAATGAATGGTCTAAAAGATGAGAGATTATTATTATAGGTAATTGGCATATTTCTATAGACACTTAGAACAAGTAGATCTAGAGGGTATATCAACAGACTACTCGCCAATATAAAAAGCTCTTCATTTGAAGAGCTTTTTATATTCGCTTCATCGAAATAGTTTCACGTATACTTTGTAAATTTTGTAGTGTTTCCTCTTGTCGCTGCAATGACAATCCCACATACAAAGTATCTAATAAACTAAGCTGCGCTAATCGTGACGAACTTGCTTCTGTACGAAATTCCGTCTCACGCGTCGAAGTATATAATGTTATATGAGCAAGTTGGCTTAATGCCGATTTTTGATAGCTCGTAATCGCAATAATTTTGGCCCCTCTTGCTTTCGCTACTTCTAACGCTTCAAGTAAACCTTTATTACTTCCCGAATGAGAAATTGCAATGACCACTGCTTCTTTTGTCAGCAAGCCAGCTCCCATAATTTGAAAATGTGAATCCGTATGAGCAATACAAGAAATACCCGTTCTCATAAACTTATGATAAGCATCCATCGCAATAATACCTGAACCACCATTTCCATAAAACTCAATTCGTTTCGCTTCATTCAGCGCACTTACTGCCTGTTCCAACGCGTTATCGTTTAACAAATGTAATGTATCTTGCAGTCCTGTAATATGTGAATGAAAAACTTTTTTAGCAACAGTGACAATATTATCTTCTACCGATACTTCCTCATGAATATTTTGCATCGGGGTATGTACAATCTCACGAGCTAATGTAATTTTCAAGTCTTGGAACCCTTGAAAACCTAAGTGTTTGCATAAGCGGAATATCGTTGCTTCGGAACTATTCGTAACTTCCGCTAATTCCGTAATCGATTTATGTACAACATCTTGTGGATGTTTCAAAATATGTTCGGCAATACTTCGTAATTTCGGTGATAAACCATTTAACGAAGCCTGAATCTTTCCAATCCCACTTTTTGTACCAGGCATAGCGTATCTTCCCCTTCCATAGTAGCTTTATCCCGTATTAACGGGCAGTAAGACTCCCACCTCAAAATTCGATGAATGCAAGGGAGTTAGGTGGGAGATCAACTGCCCGTAAAAACCCGATTGGTTCAACTAATAATCAGTGGGGATGGCCCCCCCACTGATTAAAGTTTCACTTTATTGTACCTAATTATTGAAAGAAGAAAAACCTTTATTCGGCATCTCTATACATTTTAATTTCTCATATGTATTCTTCCGTAGCATATGACACAATTATTCATACTTATTTCTAGTTTTCCCCATGCTTTACTGCGTATAAGGCAGCTTGTGTACGATCATCTACTTCCAATTTAGCCAATACGTTAGAAACGTGTGTTTTCACAGTTTGTTCTGTAATATGAAGTTCTGCTGCAATTTCCTTATTGCTTCTTCCTTTCGCAATTTCACGAAGTACTTCTTGCTCCCTTTTTGTTAACATAGAAAAAGGATTCTCTTTTTCTTTCTTGACTGCTGATCGTCCTAATAGTGCTGGTGTTACTTTCGGGTGAAAATTTGCATTTCCTTGATATACCGCAACGATTGACGCAACGAGTTGATCTGGCTGCACTTCTTTTAATTGATAACCATCTGCCCCAGCTTCTAATGCTGGTAAAACGTAATCTTGTTCTGAAAAACTACTGAGCATAAGAATTTTTATTGTCTCATCGTATTGTTTTATACGTTTTGTCGCTTCAATACCATCCATTTTCGGCATTGATAAATCCATTAATACTACATCTGGCCTTTCTGCTTGGACGAATGTTAATGCTTCTTCACCATTTGCTGCTTCCCCAATAATTTCAAATTCTTCTCTCGTCTTCAAAAAGAATACGAGTCCCCTTCGAACGATATGATGATCTTCTACAAGTAATAATTTAATTTTCACTGACGTTCTCCCTCTCAAACCGGTAATTGAATTTCTATCTTTGTCCCCTTTTCCGGTTCTGCTTTTATTCGAAAAATTCCCCTCATTAATTCAATTCGTTCTTTCATACTTTTCAAACCAAGTGCTGACTCTCTTACTTGATCCTGTATAAATCCTATTCCGTTATCTTCTATGTAAAAATGCAACTTATTATTTTCTATCCTTAAATGAACACATACTTTTTCACATAAGGCATGTTTTTTACAATTATGTAATGCCTCTTGGCTTATACGCCATAAAACTTCTTCTATTTCATCTTCAATTAAAACCATTCCATCAATTCGAACTTCCACTTGAATCCCTAACAGTTTTCCGTAATTTTGAATCGCTTCTGCTAAACCTTTCTCTAATCCTTCAGGCCTTAATTGCCAAATCAAAAGTGTCATCTCTTGTAATGCTTCCTGTGATAATTCTCCAATATAACTTAACATCTCTTGCAAGTCTCTATCCTTCGTCATATTTAGAGTCCCTTTCGCTGTTAGCATAATTGAAAATAACAATTGTTTAACAGAATCATGTAAATCACGAGCCAATCGATTTCTTTCAGCTACAACTACATATTTTCGTTCTTTCTCAACTAATTGAATACGTTGTATTGTCGTTCCAATTTGAAATGCAATCGCTTCTAATAACGCTAACTCCTCCTCAGAAAAATGTGTTTTATGAGGCGAGGCTACATTTAATAGACCAAATTTCTCTGATCCAGATCTTAGCGGGATTGTCGCATGATGTGTAACATCTTCTGTCTCGCCCCAATTACATTCAATCGCATCCTCTATTCGTTTACATTCAATAATATTTGTCGCTTTTTCCAATCTTCCATTCACAAAACGTTCTACACACCAACAATCTCCTTCACACATCGGCTTCTTTTCCTGCCACGTAAGAGCTGGGGGTAAGTTTTGGTCTACAAGCATACGATGCTTTCCACTTTCATCAATAAAGAATATCCACCCTGTTTGTAATTTCATAACTTGTAATAATGTATGTAACACTTTCCCTAACATTTCCTGTAAGTTTGTTGCTTCATTTAGTAACTCAGCAATTTCTTTTAATGCCTCTAAACGATGCATCTCTTTTTCATCTATGTTCATTCTCATCACCAACTACCATTATAACATTAAGAAATTTCAAAATACTACAAACAAAAAAGAACCGAATTCCTTCAGCTCTTTTTTCGGAGATATCCCATACAGTTCATTCAAATCTACTGATTTACAAATCTAAATTCTAAACCAAAACAGAAATTAGCTAGTTTTCATTAACTGTCTGATAAAGATTGTCCCACATGGATATTCTGTAAACTTTCAGTGTTAACGAACATATTCGCTGCTGGCATTTGCACTTGATTTTTATGGAAAATAGACATTAATTCAAATCTTACTTGTCTAGAAGTTTCAAAATAATCTTCCGGTTTAATCAAACCTGTAATACAAAATTCATATCCAACATATTTAAGGTTAGGATTTAAGTCTGTAACTCCAACATATTTAAATGGTTCAACAGCTTCATCATCTACTCTATAAAGACCTTGATCCAATTTTTCATTACAAATAACACACACTTCTTCTAACAATTCCTTAACTCTTGTAGGATCTTCCTGATAACTTACTGTGATGCGTTCAATAACTCGCATCCATCCTTTATTAAAATTTTGTATCGTTCTAATCTCTCCGTGTGGTATGGTAAGGAGTTTTCCTGACCATTCACGAATTTGCATAAAACGAACACTAATTTCCTCAATGGTTCCTGAATTTGTTCCGTTAAAAGTAACAAAATCGCCAACACGGAACTCTTTGTCCGCTAATCTTGCGAAGCCTAATATTACATCTTTTAGCATCTGTTGTGCAGCAAAACCGATGACAACTCCCGCTATCCCTGCACCTGCAATAATACTTTTTATATCTACAAATTGACTAATTAAATATATGATAAGACTGATGATAATGATATACCTAAAAATAGATCGAATTACACTTTGAATTGTCTGCTCTACCTCTTCATCAAAAAAGCTTGATTTTCTAAAAAACCAATCAATAATTCGATTTATAACAAAAGAAATAATGATAAGAACTAAAGCAAATAGTAAAAACCTTAAAAGTAAAAATTCCCTTACATAATTAAAAAACTCTTCAGTATACGTTAATAAACTCATCCATCCACTTCCTTACTAATAAAAATTTCATGCAGAGCTAATCTATTGTAAATACTTATTGATTATCTCAAAATTTGCTTTCGGAACCTCTTTTACCCTGACCTTTCATTTTACTTTCTTAACTATGTATTTGTAGTCCTAGTTCATCTTCAACAATATAACCGATACGATAAACTTAACTAAATCTATACAATTCAATCAAATTTACACAAGTTAGTGCTTCAAAGTGTTCTCGCAACCCCGAAGGGACGAGGGGTATAACACTCCACACGAGGCAGTATCGTTACCTCATATTATCAAGCAATTATTTTACCCATCTTGATAAATTTATCGCAGCATTCAAATCTCTATCGTGATGGCTATTGCACCCAACACAGTTCCATTCACGAACCTTTAAACTCCACTGTCCTTCTGGTTGAACTGAATGGTCGTATTTAACTCCACAACTTGAGCAAATTTTGCTTGAAGCGAACCATTTATCAGCTTTTACATATTCAATGCCGTACTTCTCACACTTGTATGATAAACATTGAAAGAAGAAGTTTAATTTTTGAAATGAAAATGCTTTCGATAGTTTTTTGTTTTTTAACAGGTTTGAGATATTTAAGTCTTCCACAACAATCCTCATTGGTTTGGTTTTCACCAATTTAGCTGTTGATTGATGGATATGGTTATTTCGGATATTCGTAATTTTCCTAGATAACCGAAGGTGCTCAGTTTTAGCTTTTTCATATCCGGCAGATTGAAATTTCACACCTTTTTTAAATCTCCTAGACATATCTCTTTGCGCTGACTTTTTCCTTTTCAAAAGTTTTTTAACCTTAGCATCTTTGTTTATATTTCGTTCTTTCGTACCATTAGAAGCTACAAACAACTCTTTTAAACCAACGTCCACACCAATCGATTCATTGGTTAGTTCTTGTGGTTCGAATTCTTCTTTGAACCCTACACTAATCCACCAGTGACGACCATCAAATGTAACTCTTGGATTTGATGGTTTTTTGTTTCTTGGTAGTTGTTGGCTTGTTTTCACTTCTCCAATAGACTGAATATCAACTACTTTCTTTCCTATAATCAGTCTTTCATAATTGACATAAAATCCTTGGATTAAATCTTTTTTGGTTTTATAAGAAGTGTGATAGCCATTTTTGTACTTTTTGAACGAATTTTTTCGCGCCTTGTCAAAATCTTTTGAAGCCTGTTTTGGAACTTGTGCGTTGATGTCATTTAACCACTCATATCGCTTTCGCTTCTTGATCTTTGTAAATCGTTTCTGTAAATCTAACTGTGAAACAGATTTTCCGAATAGCTTATAGTATCTATCACTCATTCTTTTACAATAGTTATAAGCAAACCTTGAAGCTCCAGCATGATTTCGAAGCACTTTTTCTTGTTCAGGCGTTGGAATCAGTCTGACTTTCTTCGCCAATATCATCAGAAGTCAACTCCTTAATTATCTGTTTGGTCTTTTTAGAGCGCTTGCCTTGAAGTTTACAACTAAATACTGTAATGATCTGAACAAGGTCTTCTACGACCTCCTGTTCTTCTGTCTTAGTAGTATTGTCAATTACTTCAATCGCTGTTCCGTGTAGTTGACAGATCTTTTCAACCAACTCATAACCGAACCTCACAAGTCTATCTTTGTGCATGACAACAATTTTTTCAACCTCATTGTTCTCAATGCGTTCAATTAACTTGTTAAAGCCTTTTTTCTTATAGTTGATTCCAGAACCAATATCTTCGATAATTTCAAATTGATAACCTCGCGCGATAAGATATTGCTTCATTCTATCGACTTGTCTTTCTAGGTCGTTTTTTTGACTCGAAGAACTGACTCTACAATAGCCAATTACTGTGCGATTATTTGGGCGCTCCCCTTTTAGATACTGAAAGATTTGTTCTTCTGAATAGTAGCGTGTTCCACCAGCAGTCACCTTTTCAGGTACTAATTCACCGCTTTTGTGCATTCTCCTAAGACTACTAGGATGCAACCCTGTTAATTCCGACACTTGACTAACTCGTAAAAATTTCATCACTATTCTCACCTCATTGGATTTACCATAACACATACGTTCGATAGATTAAATGAGATTTGATAGATTTGATAGATTTGATTAAATTTATCTTGTTCAACTAAAGGCGCAATCCCTTGGCCAGTTCTCTTATGAACTTCTCGCGTTTTCACATGAGCGCAGACTATATGTTTATCTCTTTAGAGATAGAGGATTTTTCCATCACCATAGGCTTGTGATGTACTCTCGTCAGTTATACGAGATAGTCGTTGAACGTTCATCTTATCAATTTTAACTTAGATGATTCGATGTGGAAGCCCCATTGTTCTAGTGTTTAGAATTTAACCTTGCACCTTCTGATTGATTTTTTCTGCTTTCGCAACATTCACGCTCACCATTTCTAGCCACGTTGTAGTTCAAACAGCTTTAGGGATTGCCCGCAGTTAACCCTCACTACTAGCCAATCACTTGACTAGCAGGGCTTACTGATTGATATATTTAATTAACTTTAGTTATAATTGGTTAAATAAATCGTAACAGTTAGTTACCCTTTTTAATCCCCTAAAGGGATATTACAATAGAATTTTTTATAGACGACTTTCTTTTAATTCCGCAATACTCACCTCGTTAAAAGCAGACGGAGTTGAATCATAACATGTACAATTTTTTGATTTAAATGGGCTACCAGAAAACATTAGCCCTTTCATTAAAAAGTTAATTCAACAGCAAGTCGTCTCTATTTAAATGTGAAAAAGAGACCTTTTGAAGGCCTCTTTTTTCACTTCACTTCTGCATTTAAACAAGATTTAAAATGTCCAAGTGCATATTCATGTCCTTGCGCATTAAAAGATGCTACTGCTTTTTCATAAACCACAATTTGAAACCCTTTGTTATAAGCATCTACTGCTGTATGAAGGACGCAAATATCTGTACATACACCTACAAGATGCACTTCCACTATTCCTCTTTCTCTTAGCTTCATTTCTAGATCCGTTCCTGCAAAAGCACTGTAACGTGTTTTGTCCATATAGTATACATTCTCTGCATTTTTATATTTCTCGCATACATCTTGTAATTCACCAAATAAGTCTCTTCCATTTGTACCTGCTATATTATGAGGTGGAAACAATTTCGCTTCTGGATGATATACATCATTGTCTTCATGTTTATCGATCGCAAATACTACGTAATCACCTTTTTCAATAAATTGTTTCGTTACACTTACAAGTTCCTTCTCAATTTCTTGACCTGGTTTCCCGCATGTTAAAGCACCTTTTTCAGCTACAAAATCATATGTATAATCAATATTTATAAGAGCTCTTTTCATAACTACAATCTCTCCTTCTTCTGTTTCACAGTAAACAATAGAAAATTTGTTATTACGACATCGTATGTACTATTCGACATTTCAAATGAAATCCCTACATTTCCAACTCAATACTTACCTTAATCCGAGTTTATCATAAAGCGAAACTTTAATCATAGGGCGGTATTATCCTTCACCAATCGGGCTTTTACGGGCAAGTTGATCTCCCACCTAACTTCCTCGCATGTGCCGAATTTTCAAGTGGGGTTCTTATTGGCCGTTAAGGCGGGATAAAACCGATACACAATGACAAAACATACAGCTCCAATTAACAAGTCATGAATGTGATAATTGAGCGTAACTTCAACCGCCTCTTGTAAAGTAAACCAAATGACCGAAAACATTATAATAAATAAGAAAATACGAATAACTCGTTTCAAACTTTCAATTCCTTCCTCTTACATGATAGTAAAGAATAAGTTCTTTCTATTCATTCGTACTAGAAAGTGAAACAAATTATTCTCAATGACATAATTCAATCCAAACTAAAAAGTACACTACTTTTGAGTAATGTACTTTTTTCCATATTAAGACGCAGGCTTCGTTTCAAACTGAGCTTGATTCAAGCTAATGACTTTTCCTTTTGGGTCATTGTTTTCAAACTGAGCTGCGGTAATCGTATGACTACCTGTCTCAAGCGTCTTTTCTTTTAATTGTACTGTTGTCTGTGTTGTACTAGTTACTTGATGTTTATCTGCAAATATTTGATCTACAAATACAAATGTTTCTTTATCGTTTTGAAAATTGGAAAGTTCTAATTCGACTTGCTGAATTAAAGTATCCTTTTTTATGAATACAGTTGGTATATTGCCATTTTCAGAAGTACCATCTGGAGTAGTTACTTTTACTTTCCCTTCTCCGATTGGCACTGCTCCTTCAGGAAATACGACCATATTCTCATCACTTGCATTTACAACTTGTTCTTCCTGGTTTGACTGTGCATCCTCTTTTTCCTTTGGAGTACCACAGCCTACTAATAACAATACAGACAATCCAGCGATTATGAATTTCTTCAAAATTCATTCCCCCTGTTATTTCATTATAATTTATTATACAAAAATAACTTCTTGATTTTAAAACTAGTTTTTAACACTTTCATGAACAAATATTAGCTTGCTCACGATTACTGTACCATACTTTCATTTTAAGAACATTAATTTTTTTAAAGAAATAAATAGTAATTCCACTCTATTCATCATTTTAGCCCAATTCACTAAAAAAATATCCATTCAAAATAAAAAGACATTGTCATTTCAATGTCTTTTCTACATAACATTTAGAAAATAAATGTTGTAATCTCATCAACTTCTTTTCGAGAAAGTTTCTTCGGCTTATCTTTCGGAAACCCGAGTGAAATTACCATATTAATTTGTTTTTGAGGCTCAATTTGTAAATATTGTCGCAGTTCATCTTGAGCTAATAATACAGGTCCTGTCATTGGACAAGTACCCAGTCCTCTCGCATGTGCAGCCAACATTAAGTTTTGTGCTGCTAAACAGCTACTCTTAATTCCTTCCTCTTCCCATACTGAATCAGGAACGAAGGCAATTGGATCAAATATCTTTTCACGAAACTTTGATTCATATGGTGTTGCCAAACATACGATTAATACTGGCGCCTCAGAGAAAGCTGTCGCATATGGACCGAAAGAACGTGTAAGTAATTTCCCTGCTTTCTCTTCTCCATTTTCTGCTGCTTTTGCTGCAAGTTTATGTAATGCATCCCATGTCATTTGTTCAATTTCTTTAATTTTCTCTCGGTTCATAATGACCAAGAACTCCCACGTTTGTGAGTTCGTATCACTCGGTGCATAACGAGCACAATCAATAATTTCTTTTATATCACTAGTGGATACTTCTTGTTCTGTAAACTTTCTAACACTTCGTCTACCGTGAATTACTTCTTTAAAATCTTCATAATTCATATATTAAATCCCCTTTTTACAGCGTTTTCAAAACTTGTCCTATGGTTGAATTATATCATGAAAAAAAGCTGGGGGAATACCAGCTTTTTCCCTCATTATTAATTTGTCACTTTAAACAAACTAATACTTTCTTCATATGCAGCTTGTAGTTTTTTCGTAATTGGTCCTCTTTCGCCGCTTCCAAACTTCTCATCACCAATTTGAACAACAGGGAATATTTCAAGTGGTGTCGCTGTAAAGAAACATTCGTCAGCCTCGTATACTTCTTGCAATGAGAATTCACGCTCTTCTACTTCAATATGTAAAGCTTTCGCTAATGTAATAACGTAGTGACGAGTAATGCCGTGTAGAATGAAATTATCGGCCGGATGTGTAATTAATTTATCATTTTTCACCATAAAGAAATTCGAATGACACCCTTCTGTTACAACTCCATCTCGTACTAATATCGCTTCTTGATACCCTTGCTCGTTTATTTTATTTTTAATCATGATATTAGGTAGAAGGTTTAAAGATTTTATATGACAGAACTTCCAGCGTATATCCTCTTCTACAGTAACCTTTATTCCTTGTTCCATAGTAGCGGTAGGTCTTGGAAACAAAACAATATTCGCAAAATATGTTGGCTGTAAATCTTTTTCATACACATGATTTCGAGCTTGAGCTCCACGTGATATTTGAAGATACACATTCCCATCCTCTTGAAATTGATTTCTTTCAATCATTTGATGAAGTTCTTCAACTAACTCTTCCTTTGTAAACGGCGGAACAATATTTATTTCCCTCATAGATTTAAAAAAGCGTTCCAAATGTAAGTCTAATAAATGAGGCTTCCCATCGTATAGCCTAAATACTTCATATATGCCATCACCAAATTGGAGTCCTCGCTCTTCCAACGCAACCATCGGCTGTTCTTCCTTCGTATTCACAATTCTTCCGTTAAACAAAATCCAATCTTTATGAGTAGCTTTCATTCCTTTCCACTCCTTTATTCCATGATTGGTTTTATTGTACAACTTATCCACACTTAAAAGAAGGAATTTTCTGTATTTAAATAAACAAAAAAAGTACATCACCTATTTAAAGTGATGCACTCAACCATTCATTTATTTCAAAAAATATTTTTCAATATCATCTAGCATTAAGTTTGCAGCTTTAATACCGCCTGCTGTATTCCAAATTACTTCATCCACTTGGAATACTTTATTGTCTTTAGAAGCCTGCAGCTGCTTAAAGAGTGGGTCTTCTGTCCATTCTTTTGCTAACGTGGTTCCTTCGTTATTCTTATCTGCATCTTTATCAGATGTGAAGTAGAATATGTAGTCCCCATCCATATTCGGAATTTGCTCTTTTGTAATTCCTTTTATCGCAAACTCATCTTTATCTTGTAGTGGTGGTCGCTTAAATCCAATATCATTTAAAACAGCACCTGAGAATGAGTTTTTCTGATAAATACGAACGTCACCTGGTACGAAGCGAATAATAGAAACTTTAGAATTCAATTTATCTCCTAACTTCTCTTTCATTCCTTCAATACGCTTTTTATAATCTTCAAGAGCCTTTTGCCCTTCTTTTTCTTTATTTACAGCTTTTGTATAGAGTGTAAAGTTTTCTTTCCAATCCCCGCGCAATGTTTCAGCGTACACAGTTGGTGCTATTTCATTCAATTGCTCATATATTTTTTCATGACGCATTTTATTCCCGATAATTAAATCTGGCTTAAGCTTCATAACTGCCTCTAAATTAATATCACGCTCAGTACCTACAACTTTCGTATCTTTTAAATCTTTCGCTAAATGAGGATACCATTCATCACCAGCACGTGGTTTTGTAGTTCCAACTGGTGTTACTCCGACAGCTAAAAGCGCCTCCGCACCCTCATTTGTTAAAACAACTACTTTTTTAGGTGTACCATTTACTGTTGTTTCACCCATTGCATGCTTTACAGTATACGAATCTTTTGCTTTAGCCGATGTATCATTTTCTTTTTTCTCTTCTTTGCTACACCCTGCGATTATTACCATAAGTATCATAATGCAGAACATAAATATTTTTTTACTATGTACCATATGTCCTCCCTAGATGAAATCGATTATCATTAATAATTAAAGATTAATGTATATTACATACATTGTCAATGTATGTAATATACATTTTAGATTCTATCCGCTATTCAAATGTTTATTTTTAAAATAAAGTGTATAAGTATGAAAATAATAAACGTTCTTAAAATGCGTATCTACGTTATACATAAATACGCATTCATATTACATTATAAACTCATTTCCTAATATTGATTATATTTAATATATGATGGATCATTATACACCCATTGATTTCCACCAAGGTTCAACCAACCGTTTTGATTAATATACACTAAATACGATTCAGGATTATTTAATTTACGAATAACTGAAGAAGATGTTGATGGACCACTTCTTAAGTTCACATTCGTTCCTTTTATATAAGCGACACCAATTGGACTTCCATCACTATTGCTCGTCTTTACAAAATTAATGTACGAAGGGTCATTATACACCCATTGTCCATTTCCTAAGTCTAACCATCCGTTACTTTCCTGATATACGACATACGATTCTGGGGCGTTTAGTTGACGAATAACTGAAGAAGACGTTGATGGGCCACTTCTTAAATTCACATTTTTCCCAAGTATATAGGCAATCCCCTTCGTTTGTGGTGTTGGCTGTGGGTTTGGAGGTTGTGGATTTGGAGGGTTCGGATTTGGAGCTACTCCAAAAATAGCTGCTATTCCGTTTGCATACGCTTGGCTTAGATCTTCGATAAATTGTGGATTTTTCAATAAATTAGCATCAAACGTTGTATCAATAAAGGCAGTCTCTGTTAAAATTGCATCCATTGCAGTCTCTCTTAGTACCGCATAATTTGCTTTTTTGGCTCCTCGGTCACGAAGACCGTATTTTGTTAATACAGGATTGACTGCTGCATGCATTTTTTGTTGCTTTTCATATGCGGAACTACTATTAGATAGCGCGTTGTAAATATAACTTTCAAATCCAGTTCCACCGCCACTATTAATGTGAAATGAGATAAAATAATCTGCACCAAATGAATTAGCAATATTAGCACGTTCTGATAAAGAGATAAACACATCACTATCACGTGTCATTTTAATATTGATTGGATAATTTGCAGATAAAATATCTCGCACACGTCTAGCAATTTGAAGTGTTAACTCTTTTTCCACTAACCCATTACCAACAGCACCAGAATCATATCCACCATGCCCTGCGTCTATAACAAGTTTCATATATCTTTTTCGTTCCTTTCTTTATTGTAATAAGCTTTCATTTCTACTCGTCCTATTTTATGTTAATTGTACAAGTTCCGTTACAAGTACAAATAAAAAAACCCCCTTATGTAAGGCGGTTTCTATCGCTTTGCTTTAGCCAATTTAAAATGAATATATACGATTGATAATGGATGTAACGTATGCAAAATAAAAGAAATAAAAGAAATATCCCACCGCCGCTATATAGCAACCCAAACTTCAAAAAAATGTTCAAAAGAGGTGGGAAATACGTCATGTTTTGCAATACAAATAGCATACAAAACAAAATTAAAAATACGGGAATATATTGTAATTCATATGGTCTTCTCTTCTTATACATTCTTTTCCGAATAAAAGTCTGGCATAGTTCTGCTACTATAAAACAACCTCCAACTAATACAAGACCAGAAGTTATCGTCATACGTCCACCTACCTTATATTCATATCATCACCTAATCAATATTCACTATATTTTCTTTACATATATTCCATTTCCCTCAATAAAACCAGATCCCTCTATGAAAGATTTAGCTTGTTCCGTAAACATCTCTTGCAATACTTTTATTTCTTTCACATTTCTCTGTTTCATCATTTCTTCAAATGTAAAATACGTATTTGTCCCGTATCCATAACCTTGATAATCAAAATGAATAATTAACTGTGACAAAATAGCACTCTCTTCTTGAACGCTATAATCTATTACGCCAATATATGTATCATCAACTTTTACACAATACTGAACCTTTTTCTCATCTAAGCTGTGTGAATGAAACATTTCTTTTACAGCGCTTTCATTTTCTGTATTTACTTTCTCAAACGTAATCATATGTTGTCCATCCTTTTACTATTATTGTATCAATAATAAATGCAATTTATGAAAAAAACCTTAAGATCGAATGCGACCTTAAGGTTTTTTATTAAACTAAGCTATACGCACGCTTTGTTTCTTCGTGGAACTTATTCGTATCGTATTTATGCTCAACATAAATTTGATGCCATACCATAAACGCAAGTACAGTCCAAATTTTACGGCTATAATCGCCTTTATCTGCACAATGTGCTTCCAGTAAGTTTAATACATACTGTTTTTCGATTAAATGCTCAGTTTTGCTTTCTTTAATAATATTTACAGCCCAATCGTGCATTTCATCTTTTAACCAGTGACGAATTGGTACTGGGAATCCAAGCTTTTTACGATCTAACACGTGATCCGGAACAATTCCACGAGCAGCTTCACGTAATATAGCTTTCGTTGTTCCATTTGCAATTTTAAATTCTGTCGGAATTTTAGATGCAACGTCAAATACTTCTTTATCTAAGAACGGTACACGAAGTTCTAATGAATTTGCCATCGTCATTTTATCAGCTTTTAATAAAATATCGCCGCGTAACCATGTGAACATATCAATGTACTGCATTTTACTTACATCATCATAATCTTTAATTTCGTTATACAATGGTTTCGTGATATCCATATAGTTAACACTTTCATCGTAATACTTCATTAATTCAGCTTTCTCTTCTTCACGGAAGATTTTCGCATTTCCATAGTAACGCTCTTCGATTGGCGTACATCCACGCTCTAAGAAGCTTTTTCCTTTAAACCCTTCTTTAAGAGCACCACTTAATGCCTTTAGAACACTCTTTCCTGGGCTAGGAATGTAAGAGAACATTTTTAACGAGTTTGGCTCACGATAAATGTTATATCCACCAAATAGCTCGTCTGCACCTTCACCAGAAAGAACAACCGTTACATGTTTACGCGCTTCTTTCGCAACGAAATACAATGGTACAGCTGCTGGATCCGCTAAAGGATCATCCATATGCCAAATGATTTTTGGGAACTCATCCATAAATTCTTGCGCTGTAATGAATACGTTATGGTTTTTAACTCCTAATTTCTCAGCAGTTTCTTTCGCAACATCAACTTCACTGAAACCGCGTTGTTCGAAACCAATAGAGAATGTTAATAGATTTGGATTCATTTCTCTTGCGATAGAAGCAATAATAGATGAATCGATACCACCAGATAAGAAAGAACCTACTGGTACATCACTACGCATATGTACTTTTACAGAATCGTATAATACATCACGAATTGCTTGGATATGCTCCTCTTTCGTTGCGCTTGAAGCGTTGAAATAAGGATTCCAGTAGCGATGGATTTCCATCTCTTTACCGATTTCTTTTACGAAGTAATGACCAGGCTCAATTTTGTTAACATCAATTGTTAATGTTTCTGGCTCTGGACCATATTGGTACGTAAAGTAGTGTTGTAGTGACTTTGGGTTTACCCCTTTGTCTTCCATTACATGCATAATACTTTTCTTCTCAGATGCGAAGAATGTAGTATCACCTTGTTG
Source organism: Bacillus sp. FSL R12-0074 (assembly GCF_038005725.1). NCBI lineage: Bacteria > Bacillati > Bacillota > Bacilli > Caryophanales > Bacillaceae > Bacillus > Bacillus sp. FSL R12-0074. The sequence goes on along the minus strand of NZ_JBBOTR010000001.1, from coordinate 2,188,148 downwards.
TGCGATGTATAAAGGCTTAATACCGAAGTGGTCACGTGCACCGAAAAGTGTCTTTTCTTCACGATCCCAAATCATAAATGCGAACATACCACGAAGGTAGTCTACACATTTTTCTTTCATATGTGCATACAATGCAATGATAACTTCTGTATCAGATTGTGTAGCAAAAGTTGCACCTTTTTCAAGTAACATTTCACGTAGTTCTACATAATTGTAAATTTCACCATTAAAAATAATTACATATCGATCATTTTCATAAGTTAACGGCTGATGTCCTGCCTCTAAGTCAATGATACTTAAACGGCGGAAGCCAAATTGTACATGTTCATCACGAAAATATCCTTCGTCATCTGGACCGCGGTGGAAAATCATCGTGTTCATATTTTCAAATTGATGTTTTTCTGTTTCTGAAAACTCTCTAGGGTTTTCACATAAACATCCTACAAAACCACACATACTTCTTACCCTCTTTCAGTTTTCATTCTGTCTCAATACTACTATATCAACCCTATTTATACTAGCATAATCAACTGAATATGGCGACCAAAAACTATAAAAAACTCACTCCATTTCACATTTTTAACATTTTTTTATGAAAACATGAAAACTAGGCACTCACCTTTCTCCGCTTTTGTCATATGATATTGCAAATTGATTTCTAGGAGGTAATACCATGAGTGAAGAAAAAAAAGATTCTTCTCGCCCACCAGTTCGTAATTATTTAAAACAAATTGATGATTTTTTCGAACAAACGCCTCTTCGTGGCGTAATTGCTGATTTAAATCATTTTTTCCAAAAAGGAAACCGTTTATTAACATTCCCAGTAGATTTATACGAAGTTGGTGACGAACTCGTCGTTACAGCCGAACTACCAGGTATACAAAAAGAACAAATTCAAATTGAAATACAAAGCGAATACTTAAAAGTCTCTGTAAAAGAAGATATACTTGAAGAGACGGAAGAAGAACAAACATCTCATAACTATTATCGCCGAGAACGTTCCATTTCAGAAGCGTCAAGAATTATTAAGTTACCATATTTAATTAATAAAAAAGCAACGAAAGCTTCTTATCAAAACGGTGTATTAGAAATTCGCGCACCGAAATTACCACAACAGCATGACATATTATCCATAGACTGAATACTAATAAAAGAAGGGTGCTTAGCACCCTTCTTTTTAAGAAGCTAATCGCTTCATATCACGTATAATATCTTCGTATGGCGTATTGCTAATGCCGCTATATTTTTTCATTACTTTTCCATTTTGATCGACTAAGAAAAATGATGTACCGTGTATTACTTGCCCATTCTCTGGTTTATCTACAAGCGACTGGAAGTTATCTTTTGAAAACTTTGTAATATCCTCCAGTGAATAACCAGTTAACAAGTTCCAGTTACTTGTATCCTCTGTAAACTTTTGAATGAATGCTTTCAAATTTTCTGGTTTATCAAGTTCAGGGTCTACACTAAACGAAACAAACTGAACGTCTAATTTCTCTTCCTTAGCCATTTTCTGTAATTTCGCCATATTAGCAGTCATTGGCGGACAAACTGTTTGACAGTTTGTAAACATGAAATCAGCTACCCAAACTTTCCCTTTTAAATCTTTTGTACCAAACGGCTTTCCTTCTTGATTTGTAAATTGGAAAGTTTCCAAATCCCAGTTTAACGGTTTACGGAGTTTTGCCCCTGAACTGCTACAACCTGCAAGTACAAAGAGACAAAATACAACCATAAGACCAATTAACTTTTGATAACGCTTCATTATTAAACCTCTTTTCTCTATCCTTAATTTATGTAAGTTATGTATATCATAACAAAAGTAAACACTATGAGAAAATTGTTTACATCATTTGTTCACGAAATCGTACGAATTTACGTATGTTACTTCTTTATTTCAAGCGAATTACTAGACAAAATATATTTTACTACTATTATTTCTCTAACCATTATTTGCGAAACGAAGTTCATTGTTAAATTTGTAAATAAATCCCCCTATTTTTTTACAATTACTTAAACATTAATCCATGTTAAACACTGTATTCCTTAACAACATTTCGGTACAATACAACTACAACGATTTTAAATGAGGTGATGTTCATGGCAAAGCGCTATGAAAATATGGATAATGCAAGTACAAAAAAATCAATTCGCGCCTTCTTACGTTGGCGTAAAGAGAGAAAGCAAAACAAAAAAGACTTTTCTTTTCTAGTAGAACAATCACCTGTTAAACAAAGTAAATTTCTACTAAATAACTTTGAAAAAACGACTGTCACATGGATTGGTCATTCAACTTTTCTCATTCAAACGAACGGCTTAAATATTTTAACAGATCCAGTATGGGCAAATAAATTAAAGTTAGTTCCACGACTTACTGAGCCAGGGCTCACTATAAAAGAACTACCTAAAATCGATATCGTTCTTATTTCACACGGTCATTACGATCATTTAGACTTTTCATCTCTTCGTCAACTAAATGATGATACCTTATACCTTGTTCCTATTGGGCTAAAAAAATTATTTACTCGTAAAAAATTCACCAATGTAGAAGAATACAATTGGTGGGAAAGTACAACAATTGATGAAGTCTCTTTTCACTTCGTACCTGCCCAGCACTGGACGAGAAGAACATTATTTGATATGAACACCTCTCACTGGGGAGGATGGATCATTGATAATATGACTTCTTCAGAAACCATTTATTTTTGTGGTGATAGTGGTTATTTCCAAGGATTTAAAGAGATCGGCAAACGTTTTTCAATCGATATTGCACTTATGCCAATTGGTGCCTATGAACCAGAATGGTTTATGAAAGTGTCTCACGTTTCACCAGAAGAAGCTGTGCAAGCGTATCTAGATATAAAAGCTACACATTTCATTCCCATGCACTACGGTACTTTTGCTTTAGCAGATGAAACACCAAGGGAAGCAGTAACACGACTACGAAATAACTGGAATTTACGAATGCTACCGTGGGAACAACTACATGTTCTCTTTTTAGGTCAAACTTTCACGTATAGCCCTATTGTCCCAGATAAAGAACCAGTAAAAATCACAGAAACTTCTCATGTATAATAGTACTAATTTTTGCGAGTAATTTATCATATACTTTAAAAAATTGAAAAGGGTGTTTTTCATGAAAGATTATTTACAGACTCGCTATATAATTAGCGGTAGCGCCTGTATTGCCCTTCTCATTTCTTATTTTCTGTCCTGAAATAATAAAAAAGCTACTTGAAAATTCATTTCAAGTAGCTTTTTTATTACTCTGCTAAATACATAAAACCAATTGCTCCTGGTCCTGTATGAGTACTGATAACTGGTGTTGTAAAGAAAATCTCTGATTGAGTGAATCCATTCACTTTTTCAACAGCAGCTTTTACACTTTCTGCTAAAGGAATTGCTTTAGCATGTGGAATCGCAACAGCTTTCACCACTTTTCCAGCAGTATCTTCCTCGAATAGTTTAGCCAACGTTTTTACAATCTGCCCTTGGCTACGTACTTTCGTTACCGGATTATATACGCCGCCTTCTAAACTTGCAATAGGTTTAATATTAAGTAATGAACCGATAAAAGCTTTCCCTTTACCGATACGTCCACCCTTCACTAAGTTCTCTAATGTATCTACGACAACATATAAACGAGTATTCTTTCTTACTTCATCAATACGTTTTAAAATATCTTCTAGTGAGCATTCTTCTTTTGCCATTTTTGCAGCTTCAATTACTTGATATGCTAAAGCATGTGTAATAAATTGAGAATCAACAACTGTTACTTTCGTATCTGTCATTGATGCAGCACTATTCGCTGTTGCGACAGTACCGCTCATTCCACCTGTCATATGAATAGAAAGCACTTGGCTTCCGTCTTCGCCTAGCTTGTCATACATTTCTACAAATGTACCCATAGCCGGTTGTGATGTTTTTGGTAATTCTTCTGATTTAATCATTTCTTCAATAAATTCATCCGGTTGCAAATCTACACGATCTAAGTATGTTTGTCCATTTACAGAAATAGATAATGGTAGAATATGAACATCATACTTCTCAATCACTTCTTGAGATAAATCTGCCGTTGAATCTGTTACAATTTTAATTTTTTGCATATTATATTCTTCCCTTTCCAATACGCTCTCCCTGTTATTATACTAGTATTCCCGAGGCTTTCAACAATTTCGAATAAATTTCACCAAATTAATTATATTTTTATACCTAAAATGAAAAAGACAGAGCCTACCTAACTCTGTCCCTGCTGTGTATTATGCATTCTTTTCAAGAGTATTTGTCTTATATACATTTGAATAATCATTCCACTTCAAACAACTTTGTAAATATTCACGGAAAGAGTACGAGAATCTTGGGTTTTTATGTTTTTGAATTTTTGCAATAAACAATTGAAGACGAGACTGAATTAGAAACGCTAATGGATGCTGTGTTTGTAGGACAGGGATTTCAAATATTTTAATACAATTCCCTGTTGCATGAGTGAAATAAAAACTTTTCGTAATCACAATATCAATCCTCTTTTTCGTTGGATTTTTGAACTTCCTCCACTTTATTCTTTAACACGTTTTTTAGTGTAGGTTTCCTATGAATACTAAAATATCCTTAAGCTGCCCCATTTAGAAGTTAATACTTCATTTATATCCACCTAATTCGAACCCTGTCCTATATATCCTTTGAGACGGGAGTCTTATTACCCATATATAGCTTGATAACTTCAGTATAAACTTATAAAAATGAAAAGTTTGTCTAAATTTTGGAGATTCTATAATTTTTTCCTTCTATATATTGTATACAATTATAGCTAGAGTATAACAAATAAATTAAAAAGTGCCTTTATAACGAGGCACTTTTCGACTGTATTTCTTCTTCTCTTTTCTGTTTTCGTTTACTAACTATCTTTGATAAAGCGATACTAATTTCATAAATACAAATAAGCGGTACCGCTACTAAACTATGTGATAAAAAATCTGGCGGCGATATACATGATGCAATTATAATCAACACGACATAAGCATATCTTCTTATTTTCTGAAGAAATTCTGCCGTTAGAAGACCTATACTCGTTAAAAACATAACAACTACAGGTAATTCAAATATAACAGCAAACGGAACTGTTAAATTTAATACGAAATGAAAATATTTTTCCGTTGTAAACATCGTATTAAACATCTCATTACCAATTGTAGTTAGGAAATGAAATAAAAATGGCATGACGATAAAATAACCGAAAGATAGGCCTGCTATAAATAATATAGACAATACCGGTATATACATTAATGTCATTTTTTGTTCATTGGGATGTAAACCTGGTTTTACAAATAACCAAATTTGTATCGCAGCAAAAGGAATTGTACAAACGATAGCAAATACTGTAGCAATCGAGAAAAAAATCCACAACACATCACTTGGACCGAGAACAGTTAATTTCATTGGTAAATCTTTTACAAGCCAAAAATAAATATCCTTCGTAAAAGTAAATCCAATAATTAAAAATAATACAAAGGATAATACTGTATATATTACTCGTTTGCGAAGCTCAACAATATGTTCTACTACGCTCATTTCCCGATCTTCCATCTCGTTCACCACACTTTATTTATCCATTCCGAGAAAAACTTCAGCATATTCTTTTATTTATTTTTTTCTTTCTCTTGAAATGCCTCATCAGTCAATTCTTTTGTTGATTTTTTAAATTCTTTTAACGTTTCCCCTAAAGCTTTCCCAATTTCCGGTAACTTTTTTGGGCCAAATAAAATTAACACTGCTACTAAAATTAAAATTAACCCTGGAAAGCCGATATTTGAAAACATTTCCCCATCCCCTTCATAAGTAGATTCCTTGTCCTACTATTCCATAAGTTCATTTTGTCAAAAAATTTCGTAAACGTCAATGTATCCGTTGTCTTTTGTCAAAAAAATTCAAAAATATAATTAATTAAATATCATTTTCTATTCCTTTTGTATATGATATGGTTAAGGAAAATATAACTTATCTCAATACAGTGAAAGGGATTAACATTATGACGCAAAAAATTAAAAGAATGACCCAATTTGTAAAAGAAGAAATTGCGAATGCAATTACCCATGGTATCGGTGCCATTTTAAGCATCCCTGCCTTAATCATATTAATTATTCACGCTTCCAAACATGGCACAGCATCTGCTGTTGTTGGCTTTACCGTTTATGGCGTAAGCATGTTCTTGCTATACTTATTTTCTACACTGCTACATAGCATCCATCATCCAAAAGTAGAAAAGTTATTTACCATTTTAGATCACTCCGCCATATATTTATTAATTGCCGGCACGTATACACCATTTCTACTCATTACACTGCGTGGCCCGCTCGGTTGGACTTTACTCGCAATTATTTGGACCCTTGCGATTGGTGGCATTATTTTCAAAATCTTCTTTGTTCGTCGCTTTATTAAAACATCAACATTATGTTATATCATTATGGGTTGGCTCATCATCGTTGCCATTAAACCCCTTTATGAAAATTTAACCGGTCACGGCTTCTCACTACTATTAATAGGCGGCATTTTGTATTCTGTCGGAGCTATATTCTTCCTTTGGGAAAAGCTTCCGTTCAATCATGCCATTTGGCATCTCTTCGTACTAGGCGGTAGTACAATGATGTTTTTCTGCGTACTGTTTTATGTCTTACCCGCAGCATAAAAAAAGTTTCAGCTTGTTTAAGCTGAAACTTTTTTTATTACTTATGTAATTGAGATGCAATAATATCTTTTGTATGCTGGGTTAACTCTTTAGCATCCATACTTGCATATTCTTCAGGTGTAATTGGCTTAGAAATTGTTAATGTTGCATGAGCTGGTTTCATACGATTTCCATTAGCCTCAAACATCTTATATGTACCATCCAAAGTTACTGGTAATATAGATACGCCAGATTTTACAGCAAGGTGAAAACTCCCTGCTTTAAACTCACCGATTTCGCCACCCTTACTTCTCGTTCCCTCTGGAAAAATCACGATAGAATGCCCGCTCTTTAACAGTTCAATTCCATCTTTAATTGCCTTAAGAGATTGACGACGATCGCTGCGGTCCATAAACACACAATTCATTAGTTCCATCCATGTTGGCACAACCGGAAACTTTTTAATTTCCGCTTTTGAAACGAATCCAATTGGCTTATTTAAGTAACCTAGTAACACAGGAATATCCATATTACTTTGATGATTACTTACAACTAGCACTGGCTTGTCTTTCGGAACATTTTCAAGTCCCTTTACTTCTACAGTCGATCCAGTTACACGCACCATTTTCTTACCAAACCAGTTGGTTGTTTTATACACAACACTATCTTTTTCTTGCGGTGACATCGCATTTGCTTTTCTTTTTATACGCCACAACCTTGGTGTAATCGCAATTACGATTAAAATTAAATAAAAGATTTTAAAAAACGTTTGAATCATACAGAACCCCCACCTATTATCATTCCGACCTTCATTATACTAGACAAACGAAGGAAAAAGAAGAAAAAATGTCCAAACAACAAGTGTTTGGACATTTTGAAGTTTTCTATATTAGAAACGTTTTGCTAATTCGCGTGCACTTGCAATTGCTGCTTCTTTAATGTCTTGTGCTTTTTCAGGATTTGCATTCATTCCTTCAACTGCAATATATTCAGTGTCTGATACACCCATGAATCCTAATACTGCATTTAAATGATTGCGACCGAAGTCCATAGATGCGTATGCTCCTTCAGAGTAAACGCCGCCTGTAGCTTGAATATGAAGTGCTTTTTTTCCTTCTAGTAAGCCAACTGGACCATTTTCAGTATATTTAAATGTTTTACCTGCGATTGATAAGTTATCTAAGTATGCTTTCACTACTGCTGGGTAGCTGAAGTTCCACATTGGAGTCACGAATACATAACGATCTGCATGCATAAATGTTTCTAAGTTATTGTTCATTGCTGCAACTTTTTGTTGCTGATTTTCACTTAAAGCTTCGAATCCTTCGCCTGCTGCAAATTTACCCCAAGCAGCGAATACGTCTGCATCGATTGCTGGTACAGTTGTATTGAATAAATCAATTGTTACAACTTCGTCTTGTGGATGTTCGTTTTTATATGCTTCGATAAAAGCTTCCCCTACTGCCATACCGAAAGAACCTTCTGCTGAATTTGGATTTGCTGTAATAAATAGTAATTTTGTCATTATATTATCTCCCTTTTTCTAATTTATCTTTAATTTGAGATTTATTATTTTATAGTAAATAACTTACCTTATGTAAGTATGATACAAAAAGTTTTAATGGATGTCAATAAAAATAGCTACTTTTTTTCGTAAGTTAATAAGTTATATTATTTCAGTTAGTTTTTGTATATAAATATTAAGGTTTTAATCAAATAAAAAACTATCTCCATATTTCATGGAGATAGTCTTCTTCAATTACTACTTTTGAAAAACATGTTTCACTTTTTCAGCCGGAATATTACTTCCACCTCTACCTTTTACATCTTCAATCATCATTGTAATGACCATATCAGGTGAATTTAAATCAAACGCAGCGAACCAACCTAGTTCTTTTCCTTCTGCCTCTTTTGATACTTTTAATTCTGCTGTTCCTGTTTTACCAGCAAGGGTCATACCATCAATTTTCGCAATTTTCCCCGTACCATCTGGATCGTTAATTACTTTCGTTAAAGCCGTTTTCAATATATCTTGATTTTCTTTAGAAATCACGTTCTCTTTCCAAGTTTTTGGTTGTTTATCTGTTTTAATAAGATACGGTGACGGAATCTTTCCATCATTTACAATCGGTGCATACGTTAAAGCTAAATGAAGAGGAGTCATTAAGACTTGTCCTTGTCCATATCCTGTATCTGCCATTTGAATATCATTTTTTATGCCATCATTTGCGATTTTAGAAGCTGGGAATCCGTATTCAATTGGTAATTTCTCATCAAATCCGAATTTTTTCGCCTCAGCCATAAATTTATCTTTTCCAATTTTCAAAGCTTCTTGTGCGAAATAAATATTATCCGAGTATTTCATTGCCTTATCAAAATCAATCGGATTTGCATCTTTTACACGTGTTACGTAATAATTGCCCCAAGAAGAATCTTTCGTCCATTCCAGTCCTTCAATTTTCAATTCTTCTTTTGGATCGATTGTTTTTGTTTCAAGACCAATTGCACCTGTAATTGGCTTAAATACAGAACCTGGTACCGATAATTGTGTAAATCGATTCGTCATCGGTTTTTTCGGGTCATTATTCCAAGCCTCGCGCTGTGCTTTTGATGTTCCTCGTGCAATTAAATTAGGATTATAAGCTGGACTACTTACAAGAGCAATTGTTTCTCCACTTTTCGGATTAATTGCCGCACTTGAACCAGCTTCTCCTTTCATTTCATTATACGTTTTTTCTTGAACAACACTATCGATAGTTAAAGTTACATTTTCTCCATCAACAGCATCTGTTTTTGCTAAATTTTTAATTTCTTTTCCTTGTGTATCTTCCATGAAGACACGGCCACCTTTTTTCCCGCGTAGCTGTTCTTCCAATACTTGCTCTAATCCAGCCTTACCAACTGGTTCATCGGCTTGATAGCCTTTCTTTTGAAGCGTTTTTAAATCTTCAGCATTTACTTTTCCGATATAACCAGTAAGATGCGCTGCTGCTTCCCCTAACGGATATGTACGAACATTTACAGGTTTTGCTGCAACACCAGGTAAATCAATATACATATTTTGCGTTGTCCCTTCAGGTAAAATTCCAATTGGTACAAGATACCCTGGTTTTACCCATTTAGCAGCTAGTTTTTGATCAATTTCTTCTACAGACATATTTAACAACTTCGCTACTGCTTCTTTCGTTTGCGGAGCAGTTTCATCTAATTTTTCTGGAACAATTCCAATCTCAGAAGCTTTCCCATTCGTCGCAAGACCTTTTCCATTACGATCATATATTTCACCACGTTTTGGTTGTGTTGTTTGCATACGCACTTTACTATCTTTTGTCATGCCAGGGAAAATGAAATCAGGTGTCCAATCTATTTTCCAAGATTCTTTATCTCCATCTTTTTCTTTCACCATTTTTGCTTCATGACCAAAAGTGATTTTACCACCAACTGTATCCATGCTTACTTTAAAAGGAACAGGGCCTTCATCTTTTTTATCTTCTTTTACTTCCCCTGTTTCTACCTTTAAGTCTTTCACTTCAATACCAGAATAAATTTTTTCATATTTCTCAGTAAACTCTTTCTTTGAAATATCTTTTTTTGCATTTTCTGATAATTGATCGTACATATCTGCAAATTTTTGTTTATTCCATGCTTTTACATATGTATCAAACGCTTCTTGTGGTTTTTCTTCTTTACCACATCCAACTAACATGAATGTTAAGCAAAGAAAAAGAATCCCCCATATTTTTCTCAACTGATTCTCCTCCTTTTATTACATGGCGTACTTCTAACGATTTATAGCATTCTATACATGCTAACTCTCATTATAGCACTATCGAATCCCATCTATAAAGATACATCTGATAATATAAATAAAAAGATTGATGTGAATGCTCACATCAATCTTTTTTATTGTTGCTTTTCATAAATATGATAATAGTACGTGTACGGATTTTTTTCATCCGTTAAGCCCTTCTCCACAAAAACTTCTTTCCAATCAGTCATATCCATTTCCGGGAAGAATGTATCTCCATCAAATGCATGATGAATCTTTGTTATATACAACTTCTCTACATACGGTAAGAATAAATCATAAATTTGCGCTCCTCCAAAAATAAAGATTTCTTCTTCATCTTTGCATAGCTCAAATACTTCTTCCACAGAATGAGCAACTTCACAACCTTCAACATGATAATCACCGTTACGCGTTACAATAATATTACGTCTTCCAGGCAATGGTCTACCAATTGCTTCATAGTTCTTTCTTCCCATTATAAGTGGGTGACCCATCGTCGTTTTCTTCACGTACTGTAGTTCACTCGGTATATGCCAAGGTAATTTATTATCTTTACCAATTACTCTATTTTCGTCCATTGCGACCATAAATGAAACAATCATTTTGTCATCTCCTCTACAATTACACTGCAACCGGTGCTTTAATCGCTGGGTGTGGATCATATCCTTCAATCGTTAAATCTTCCATCTCAAAATCAAACACAGATTTCACATCTGGATTTAATGTAAGTTTCGGGAATGGACGTGGTTCACGTGCCAATTGCTTTTCTACTTGTTCAAAATGATTTGTATAAATGTGTGCATCTCCAATTGTATGAACAAATTCTCCTACTTCAAGACCACATTCATGTGCAATTAAATGTGTTAAAAGTGAATAGCTTGCAATGTTAAATGGAATGCCAAGGAATATGTCACCGCTTCTCTGATATAACTGACAAGAAAGCTTTCCATCTGCTACATAAAACTGGAATAGCGTATGACAAGGCGGTAAAGCCATACTTGGTACATCTTCAGGATTCCAAGCAGAAACAATTAGACGGCGTGAATCTGGCGTTTTCTTAATCATTTCAATTACATCTTTTAATTGATCAAGTGTCTCACCAGCTGTCGTTTTCCAAGCACGCCACTGCTTTCCGTATACGTCTCCTAAATATCCAAATTTCATTGAGAATTCATCGTCTTCTAAAACGTTCTTTTTAAACAATTCCATTTGCTCATTGTATTGCTTCTTAAATTCCTCATCTTGTTGTGAGCGAAGACCGAAATCTGTCATATCAGGGCCAGTATACTCATCGCTTTCTACCCAGCTCTTAAACGCCCATTCATTCCAAATATTATTATTATGTTGCAATAAATAACGAATATTTGTATCACCTTTCATAAACCAAAGCAGTTCACTTGCTACTAGGCGAAATGGCACTCTCTTTGTCGTTAATAAAGGAAATCCTTTACTTAGATCGAAACGCATTTGATATCCAAATACAGATACAGTACCTGTCCCTGTACGATCTTCTTTCTTCGTACCGTGCTCCATTACATGACGGCATAAATTTAAGTATTCATATTCAGCATGTTTCATATGTAGAAAAACCTTCTTTCAATCGTATATGAGATTTATCATAACATGAAAAACATCGAATTTAATAATCCAAATTAATAAAAATTCTTTCAATATTTCTTACAAAATTATTAACTTTCAATATTAAAAAAGGTTTTCACTTTTCTATTACAGAAAGTATAGTGCGGAACATAAAAATTATATTTGGAGGTTGGAAGCATGTCTAAAATCAAAACTCCTGTTTTAAGTACGTTACAACATAAGGTTGAGAAGATGATGAAGGATTTACATGTTCCTGGAGCGGCTGTAGCTGTTATAAAAGATGGTGAGGTAATTATTTCAGAAGGTTTCGGCTATCGTAACATAGAGAAAAAAGAGGCTGTTACTCCGCAGACACGATTCGCAATCGGTTCTGCGACGAAAGCATTCGGTACGCTTTCATTAAGCTTATTAGCACAGCAAAAAAAGTTTAATTGGGATACTCCTGTCCAAACTTACGTACCTAACTTCTCTCTATCCGATATGCTCGCTAACTCGCAAGTTACAGGACGAGATTTAGCTTCTCATCGTACTGGGGTAAGTCGTCACGATGCTCTTTGGTACAGTTCTTCCTTAACTCGAAAAGATCTTGTTGAAAAAATAAAATATTTATCACTTGATGCACCGTTCCGCACAGCATTTCTTTATAACAACTTAATGTATGCGACAATTAGTTATATTGTAGAAAACATTACGAATCAAACGTGGGAGCAATACGTTACAGAACATATTTTAGAACCTTTAAATATGAAGCATACAAACTTCTCTGTTAAAGACTCACAAAATACAGATAATTATGCATTACCTTACACTGAAGATAATGGTGAAATGAAAGAAATTCCATTCCGAAATATTGATACAGTTGGAGCGGCTGGATGTATTAACTCTACCATTGAAGATATGGCAAAATGGGTTTTGCTTCATTTAAACGAAGGAAAAACAGAAAATCATGATTTGATTTCTACTGAACTACTCCAAGAAATGTATACACCACACACTCCAATCCCGGATCAGCCAATGTTATCAACAAGTGAATCACCATTAAATAGCTATGGACTAGGTTGGTTTATTAGTGCTTACCGCGGTTATAAACTTATTCATCATGGTGGTAATATTGATGGATTTTCTGCACTTGCGTCATTTATGCCCAACGAAAATATCGGTATTATCGTATTAACAAATTCAGGGCAAACTGTACTCCCTACTTATATTACAAAACATATTTACGACGAACTTCTCGGACTAGAATATATTGACTGGCATGAACGCGCTGTAGAAGATAGTGAAAAAATGAAAGAAATGATGAAAGAGGCAACTACATCACTTCCCGAACCAATAAAAGGGACTACCCCTTCTCATGCATTAGATGACTACACTGGAACTTTTGAGCATCCCGCTTATGGAACACTGAAAGTATACAAACAAGATGATTTCCTACATGTACAATTTATGGATATGGAATTTCAGCTAAAACATCATCATTACGACATCTTCTCAGCATCAATTAGTTTGTTCCAAATGAAAATGGGGCTTTTATTCGCTTATGATATGAATGTAAATGGTGAATTCCCGACTCTTCAATTACACTTACCTGCAACTTTAAGTACTCAGCCTCTTACATTTACGAAAATTAAATAGAGGGAAGATTACTCTTCCCTCTATTATTTTGCAATCAGAAATTTACCTTGCAGCCTATAATCCTATTATTGAATTTAACAAATAAAATGAGGATAACCCAAATGCTAACTTATTTATCAAAACAGCTTAATGAACAAGCCATGCATTAATTATTATATTCCCTCAAAGGAAAAGACTTTCTTATTACCGATTCAATGAATGTGGAAGAACATCATTATTATTGGTGCGTATATTTTTCTTATCTCTCCATATAAATTTTTTCAAACACATAAAAACAGTAACTGAAATAGCGACTCCAACTGTAACATCTGAAGCAAAATGGGCTCCTACCACAATACGACTCATTGGTACTATTATCTTATTAGTTGGTTCATATAAACTATTGGATTTTTGTAAGTCTGTAAATGCAAAGATACATAGTAAAATAGCGAAGCTGGAAATTAATATCACTTTTCTATTTCCCATCATTTCTCCTACTTTCCACTATGCTTTAATATAAAATTCCCCATCTCAATTGCTAAATCTTCACTTTGGGGATAAACACCTACATTATCTCCATAAGCGTGCCCTAAACCACGATAAAGGACTGTTTCAGTATCCACTCCTTTTTTAGTCAATTTAGCTGCATACGCTAAACATTCTATCATTAAAAAATCATGCTCTCCTACCGTAATAAATGTACTTGGATAGTCTGGGGATACATCAACATATGGACTTAAATACTTCGAATGAATTTCTTTCGTACGAAGTACTTCTGACATACCTCCAACCATTGAATGCATTATATTAAGCATTTTTTCTAATCCTTTTTTATACTTAGGAGCAATTTCATATTTATCTATACTCCAAGAATAAAATTCATCTTCATAGTCACACATATTAAGTGTAGGATACAGAAGCAACTGTCCCTTCACGTACTTCCTACCATCTTCCATATCTTTAGTTGTACAATACTGTGTTAAGTTCCCTCCTGCACTATCACCAGCAACAAAGATATTATTCTTATCACCGCCTAGTATTTCAGCATTTTCATAAATCCACTTTAAAGTAGTGTAGCAATCTGTATGCCCAGTTGGAAAAGGATTTTCCGGAGCTAATCGATAATCCACAGAAACGGCTAGTATATCTGTTTTTTCTACTATCAATTTCACAAGTTCTTCTACTACATCTGGTGATCCTGCCATAAATCCACCACCATGAATAAAGTATAAAACTGGCGCATTCTCTTGTTTAGAAACACTGTTATAAATTCTTATCGGAATATCATATCCATCTTCCGCTTTCACTGTTTTATGCGTAATATTAACGTCTTTAGTGACAATTGGAACACTCTTAATTCCATTAAATTGTTTTCGCATATTCCTTACCGATTTTTCAGAAGCGTCCATTTTCATCATATTTTTAGGCATAAACCTCATTACATTCATTTGAACCTTCGTGTCCTTATAAAGACGTGGATCCATCGCTCCTTTTTCATCACAATCTGGTATGTTTTTTACTAAAACTTTCGCCCCGTGTACATTAATGATTTCTTGTTTTTCTTGAATTTTTTCTAATAGGTTTAAGTCATATTTTCTAGTCATCTAGTATTCATCCTCCCTTATTTTAAACGCTTTCATTTCTTCAGATTAGATAAATCTCTATTGAATCTCACTTCATTTACTATTACTAAATAAAAAACGTTCCATGTACAAAATGTAACATGAAACGTTTTTTTATTGTTGTTCCTATTTGATTCGATTATTGTCATTTTTTGATATGATATTTTTCCTATACTGTAATGGTGTATATCCGTATTTTTCTTTAAACTGTGAAATAAATGATTTTACATTTGGAAATCCGTGTTTCACTGCTATATCTTGTATAGAATTTGTACTATTAATAATATCTTCATACGCTTTATAGAGCCTGTATCTCGTTAAAAAAGTGGTGAAATTTGATCCGAACAATTTTTTGAACATACGGGAAAAATGTTCTTCACTTACAAAAAAATGTTTAGCTACATCTTTCAGTTTAAGTTCTTCATCATAATGTTTATAAATATACGTAATCATTTCTTTCTGTTTATTTCCAAGTTGATAATTATTGTCTATACTCTCTCCATCTTTGCAATATCGCAATAGAATATAAACAATTTCATAAATTAAACTATTAATTGTTATGTAACTTAAATCATCAGAATTTGTGACTAACTCCTTTAATTCATAAAATATTTGCTGGAGGTTAGTTTTCTGAACAACTGATTCTTTTATATTAAATCTATATTTATCAAAATCTCCATTTACCTCTTTAAGAAATTCATAAGAAATAATTAACATCATTACTGCACAACTTGTATTTTTAACTTTTTCGAATTCATGAACATCGCCACTATTCACAAAAATAAATTCGCCAGCGGATACTTTCTTTTTTTGCCCATTCACATACAAGAAAACCTCTCCATATACGACTAGGCTAATTTCAATACTTCTATGCCAGTGAGGAGGAATATAATAGTGAAAACCAGTAGGTAACATCGTACCCTCTATATATTCAACCATTCCTGGAATTCTATCGCGTACTTTTATTTCTTCATATTTACCTTGCCTGATTTTCAATAGTCCACCCCCTTTTTATATTATAAAGTGAAACTTTAATCAGTGGGGGTTTTGTTCATCCCCACTGATTATTAGCCTTCACCAATCGAGCGTTTACGGGCAGCCCGACTCCCACCTAACTTCTTTGCTCAAGCCGAATTTTGAGGTGGGAGTTTTACTGCCCGGCAAATAGCGGGATAAAGTAGACGTCAAGGTTTTCATTCCTTCATAAAAAAACTACATACATAGTATGTAAAGAGACCGTCTCATGAGTTATTTACAAATAGCAGGTGTGAGATTTCCCACCTGCTATCCTTATTTTTTATTCATCATTTCACTATCAAACCAGATTGGCTTTGATAATTCAAAGTTTTTATGATCCTCTAAAACTATAGTAAGACGTTCTAACGTATCATCTAACATATGCGGTGCTGCTCGTAAACTCCAGACAACTGAAGAAAAAAACGTCATGCCAACGTAAACCGCATATAATTTCCAAAACTCCTCTGGTATTCTCCCATTAAAGTATCCTTCTATTTGTCCGATTGAATACGGGATACTAATGTCTCTTGCAAATAGTGCTATTTTTACGAAATCATGAAGTGGGTCGCCCCAGTCGTAGCCATTAAAATCAACAACACCTACATATTTCGCATCACGTACAATTATATTTTCTAAATGAAAATCATCGTGTTGAAATCGATTTGGGCGGTTCTTTACATACATTTCATTTTCATCTATAAACTTTATGATTTTATCATCATTTTTAATTTGTATTCCGCATGTTTTATACGCCTCTACATATTTTCGATGTTTTTTCATTGCTCTTTCATACCATGGGAGTATATCCTTAGGAGCTTCATGTGTATGCATTTTTGCTAAGTCTTTTCCTGCTGCTATACCAATATCATATTGTTCTCTTGGCGTATATGTAGGCAATAGCTTCTTAGCATCTTCTCCTTCTAAATATGAAAAAATACTATAACATAAATCTTCTTCCTCCAATATACCGAGTTCAATTGGTCTTTGAGCCTGCACGTTACGTTTTACCATTTCATTTAAAATTTGAAACTCTATTTTTTTCCTATCATACTCTTTTATATCACCTGTCCGTAATAAATATTTTTCATCATCAGTAGTCGTAATAATATATTTTTTATCAGGAGAGAAACCTTTAGAGATTTCTTCAATATTTGCAGCATCTTTTACTATTTGTATATTGTTTTTCCACGTTGTAATTATCTTCATGTCTATTCTCCTTACATTTCTGTATTCGCAACCTCTACAATAAAGCCCTTCGGGTCATAAAAGTCTATTGTATAGTAACATCCGAATAATGATTCATTTCAATTGGACCACGTATAACCTTCACCTTATTGCCAGTAAGAAACTTTGCTACCTAAAATTCAATATGATGAATACCTGCTCAAAGTTTATTTATATTAAGAATGTGCCGCCTGTACTACTTGCACAATTTCCCCTGGCGTATTAACCATATAATCTGGCGCGTCTCCTTTTACTGTCTCAATTACGTCATACCCCCAAGAAACCCAAATGACATTCACACCAGCTTTTTTACAAGCTGCAATATCACGTTGTTCATCACCGACATACAACATATCTTGTTCTGTTAGCTTTTTCGACTTTAAAAATCTTTTAATCATTTTATCTTTACCAAACAAATTTTTAGAACAATACACTTCTTGAATATTTTCTATGCCATTACTATGTAAAAATGCCCTAATATGCTCTTCTGAGTTCGAAGATATAATCGCAATCCCGTAGCCTTTTTTATGTAGTTCATCTAATACATCTTTCATCCCATCGAATAAAACGAGATCTTTTATGGTAGGTTGATATAATTTATAAAACTCTAACGCCAATATAGGAAGTTTATAAAGTGGTACATCGAGTTTTTTACACCTTTCAGAAATAGTCAATTTTCGTAAAGGCTCAATTTCTTCCTCACTCACTGTCTTATATCCATGCTTTTCAGCAAGTTGATTATAAATCGGTACAAATATATTTTGTGAATCTACTAATGTGCCATCAAAGTCAAAAACAATGTATTTTTGCATTCCCCTACTCCCTTTTCTTTTTTTCCTAAACCTATATTATTCAACAACATAGTTTACCCTTTTATCAACATAAAAAAAGAACAAGATTTTCTCTCGTTCTTTTTAAGACAACCATTTCGGCGGTACATTCGTATTCCAATAAATATTTCCTAACTCATGGTGTCCTGAATATCCATCATCAAAACGATGATAGTGGAAATTAAAATAATATCCATCTTGCGGTGGATGATCTCTCCTCACATGAAATCGCAGTAAGTCATTTCCTGATTTCGTGTCATAAACATGAAAAATCTTTTCATTATTTCCGCCAGCCGGTCTTTGAGAAATCGCTAATGATTGCAAAGATTCTTCTGGCACATCATTTGCGAGTTCCGCAATTGCCTCTTCAATTTTAGGTAATACAACATCTTTAAATTCATCTTCAATTACAGGCCCAATTTTAGAGCCGAATTTTTGCATAGATTGCTTCTCTGCTTCTTGCATCGCATAGTTAACAAAAGTATCGGTGGTTAACCTATCATTTGTTTCTTCATATGTATAGGACGTACTCTCCAAATTTTGTTGCCCAGCTGTGCTCGTAGGCTTGTCCGCAGCTTTGGCATTATCAAGTAATATGGAAGGAGGCGTCACTAAACCAAACGTAAATACGGTAATTAATGCGACTAAGGTTTTTCTAAACCAATTTGGCATTTATGTTCCCTCCCCTTTCACTCATTATATTTTATATAACGGTTGTTTCTTCTATTATACAAAATGATTGTAATTTTTGCACTTTACAATTTTGTTAACGTTCACATATTTTTCACTTGAATATGAAATTGTAAGATTTCATACACTATAAATACAACAACAATGAGGGGGCAATCAGATGACTTTAGATGTCGTGTACTCCGCCGCAAGCATACTTCTTTTATTATATTTTATTTATCAGTGTGTTACAGACTAGAAAAAGAGCCATTTCCGGCTCTTTTTCTATGGTAAAAATACAATCCAACCAATGAATACTATAAAAATAACCCCAATAATTACTGCTGGTAATAAATAAAACTGAGAAAGGATGACCGTCCCGTATATGAATACGACTGGAAGGAGCAAATAACAATCCGCCTTCCACCTTAATAATAGTAATTCTCCTTCATCACAATATAAATGTAGAAACATTTTCTTCGTAAATTCATTCCAATAATCACGCGCATAGCGAGAAATAGCAACTATAGCAAATACAAGAATAATAGCTGTTATCCACTGCGGAGTCACGATAATACCTACAGTACTTATACATACAATTTGAACATAAAACATTAAAGCACTACTTGTACGCAAAAATTCTTTTAAAAAAGCTTCTACAATACGCGAATCAAAATTTTTTCCTAATATCTTTTTAGACCGAGGGAACATCCACGGTTTTTTATTCGAACTACTTGGCTTAGCTGCATGACCACCAACTTGCATAATCCCTACAGTCCAGCGCATACTTTCTTCTTTTTCTTTCTCAACTTCTTTAAAAAAGAACTTTTTATAATTCATCTTTTCTTTTACTAAGGCTACAGTAAGTACAGCTACTAGGCCGGTAAATAATATGAAATACAATGGATTTTTAAAAATAAAAAATACACTGATTCCAAAATAGACTAAACTTAAAGAAAATATAACATCTTTTATAATCAATAAAACCCATCGTTTCCCCACACGTACATTTATGAATCTCGTCAACAACGATAGCATAAATCGAAAAACAGTAAAGAACATCCAGAACAGTACGATTTGTATAATTGTCGCTCCCGTACTTTTCATCAATATAGGCAGCATAATGAACACTACAATTGCGTTCGTTATTGCAATCCGAATTAACGTATATATCATGCCAAGCTTCATTAATTTTCGCATATGATTTGGGTACGAAATTAAAAATAAACTATCTGCTTGTTCAAAAAATGAGCGAACTCCTCTTGAAAATGTGACAAAATAAAACGCAAGTAAACCTAACCCAAAATAAATGGTCTCTTCCATCGATAATTCTTTCATCCATAGTGAACGATAATAGATCCCCGCAAATATAAGTGCTGGAATAATAATATATAATGCTACTGTCCAATCTGTTACAGAACGAATCGCTTTCCATTTTCTTTGCAATTCATGACGTAACCTTTTATTAAACTGTTGTTTAATCATTTTGTTCCCGCCTTACAATTGCATCGAAACAATCTAACAGTGTACTTCCTGGCATTTCTGCTAACGATTGGATCGCCTCTAAATGCCCATCTGCTACTAATGTACCTTGCGAAATGAGTAAAAATCTTTCACAAATTCTTTCAGCTGTATCCAGCACGTGCGTACAAAGTAATATACCTGCTCCTCGCTCTTTTTCCTTATATAAATAATTCAAAAAGTCTTTCGTGGCTACTGGATCTAAACCGATAAAAGGCTCATCAATAATATAAAAATCTGGCTCTGTTAAAAATGCTAATATTAGCATCGATTTTTGTTTCATACCTTTTGAAAATTTTGATATGTATTCGTGTATATGTTTTTCCATTCGAAACGTATGTAATAATTCCCTTGCTTTGTCCTCCCAATTTCCCACTTCATTTCCACGGGCAGCCATTAGCAATTCAATATGCTCCCACAAAGTTAAGTAATCATAATAAGTGGGGTGCTCCGGTACATAAGCATATGGATTTTTCTTTTCACCAAACGAGATTTCACCATCCATATTGACAAGTAGACCGAGTATCGACTTAATTGTCGTACTCTTTCCTGCACCATTTGCGCCAATAAGAGCAACTAATTCCCCTTGTTCAATCGAAAAAGCAATATCATGAATTGTCTTTTCCCCTATATCATATCCAGCAGAGCGGATATTCACTTCTAACATACATTCCCCTTCTTTCCATTTCCAATACAATCAAGGAAAAGAATAACATATAACTATCTATATATCATTATAAAATATTTATTTTCGTAGCAGGAATAAATACTTTTTAACAGAATACTTAATGTTTGATTACATTTTATTGGAGTGGATAATATGTCTTTTCAAATTCGTGAAGCTACGATAGACGATATAGATGCACTTTGTTCTTTAACAAAAGAATTAAAAGGTTCCTCTATTTCCTATGAAGATATGAACAACCGATTGCAATTCGTACAAATGAGCCCTTTTGATTTTTTATATGTATATGAGGAAGATAATACTATTTTTGGATTACTAGGATTTCGTATACGTGAAAATTTAGAAGATGTAACTCGTTATGGAGAGATTTCAATTATTAGTGTTGATTCTACAATACGTCGAAAAGGTATTGGACAAGTGTTAATGGATTATGCAGAACAATTAGCAAAAGAACATGACTGTATTGGTACTTGGCTTGTTAGTGGAATGAACCGCAAAGAAGCACACCCCTTCTATGAAAAATTGGGCTATGAAGTAAATGGGTATCGATTTGTAAAATATTTTTAAACTACTGGTACGAAGAAAGGACTATAACTATGACAAACATTGAAGCAATATTTATTGATCGTGACGGAACAATTGGCGGTGATACTACAATACATTATCCAGGTTCTTTCACTTTATTTCCTTTTACAAAGGAATCTTTACAAAAGTTAAAAGCTCAAAATATTAAACTATTCTCTTTTACGAATCAACCAGGTATCGCGGATGGAAAAGCAACTGCGAATGACTTTGTGCAAGAATTAAAAAGGTTTGGTTTTGATGATATTTATCTATGTCCTCATAAACATGGTGGCGGATGTGAATGCCGCAAACCGAGCACAGGTATGCTCCTGCAAGCAGCGGAAAAACATGGGCTTGATTTAACAAAATGCGCTGTAATCGGTGATCGCTGGACAGATATTGTTGCTGGGGCAAAAGTAAATGCGACGACTATATTAGTTCAAACTGGTGCTGGATATGATGCTTTACATACGTTCCGAGATAAATGGGCACATATTGAACCAAATTACATCGCAAAAAACTTTGAAGATGCTACAAATTGGATTTTAAATCATCAATAAAAAATTAAATGAGACGTCTTCACTTTGAAAACGTCTCATTTAACTATATATATTTCAAAAAGTTAATTCATAATGGAAATAACGATTATCTCTTAAATATCCATTTTCAGCGTATAATCGCTGAGCTGATAAATTATCAATCTCTGTTTGTAATTTCACACCTTTTGCGCCATTTTCTAAGGCGAATTCTTTAGCAGCTTCTAACAATTTTTTACCTGTTCCGGCTCCGCGCTTCGCCTTTTGTACAAACAGGTCATTTAAAATCCATAACTCTTTCATCGAAATAGAAGAAAATGATGGATATAGTTGCGTGAATCCGATATATTCTCCATCTTCAACTGCCACGAAAATAATGGATTCTTTTCTCTCGATTCGATTTCGTAAAAATACTTTTGCTCCTTCAATATCGGAATCTTGTCGATAAAATACGCGATAGTTATTAAAAACAGATGCTAGTCCATCTAAATCTGCAATTGTTGCCTCATATATTCTCATTTTGTTTTATTCCCCTTCCAATATTGTTTCATAATATCTGTTACCCATTTAGGCTGTAGAATTTCTTCTTTCGGCATAAACTCTTTCATTATCGGCTTTATATCCAATATAGGGGTGCCATCAATAGCATCTAACCCCTCAACAATAATTGATTTACCTTCTCTTTTGATCACCTTTACAATTGTAGCTCCTATACGATTCGGACGATTTTTCCCGCGCTGTGCAAAAATGCCTACTTTAGGATAATCATTATTATTTCTAGGATGTCTAGCAAAATATTGAATTTGTTCATCAGTTACTTTATGAAAATAAAAGAAAACTTCAATATGAGAAAAATCTTCAATCCCTTGTATACTTTCCTCTGTATACATATCAGTTAAAGTAATATAAGATCTTACTTCTCCCCACTCATCATCTTTTATTTCCTTTCTTTCATTATGTACAAATGCGATTGGCTGAACTGAAAACATCCGCATTCCCCCTTAAATGTAACCACTTACATTATAAAATATTTTCTGAATGTTTTCCAGACAAATGAGCTAAGTTTACATAATATAATTACAATCTATTATCTAAAGCGAAATTGACTGCTTCAATCGCATGTATATGCGTTGTATCAAATATCGGAACTGATATGTCTTCCTGCTTTATTAATAACCCTATTTCTGTACACCCTAATATTATTCCTTGCGCCCCTTTTTGCACTAACTCTTCTATAACTCTTTTATAATACTCTCTAGATTGAGATGTTATCTTTCCTAAACATAATTCTTTGTATATTACTTCATTTATTTTTTCTCTATCTTTTCCTAATGGTACTATTACTTTTATATCATTCTCTTCTATACGTGATTTATAGAAATCTTGCTCCATCGTATATTTTGTTCCAAGCAGACCAACCGATTGAATACCTTTTCTATTTATTTCTTTTGCAGTTGCATCCGCAATATGTAATACTGGAATGTTAATATTCTCCTTTATTTTCTCAACTACTTTATGCATTGTATTTGTGCAAATGATTATAAAGTCTGCTCCTCCTTTCTGCAATGAATACGCCGTATTCCCTAATACTTCTCCTGCTCTATCCCAATCTCCGCTAGACTGGAATCGTTCAATCTCTTCAAAATTCACACTATTAATCAGACATTTTGCTGAATGTAATCCACCTAATCTACTTTTTATTTCTTCATTTAAAATTCGATAATATTCTGAAGTTGATTCCCAACTCATACCACCTATAAGACCTATCGTTTTCATAGTAAACACCTACCTAAACTATTTTTATAAAACTAATAACAATATTTTATTATGTATATTATACACAATAAAACAAGACTTTAAATTTATAATATAAAGTCTTGTTTTAACTATTTCCAAGGAAATTTTATTATAATATTCTGAAATTAAAACTCTGATGTTTTTATAGAATCTTCATATTGATAATTAAAACACTCTCGATACACCTGTTTGATTTCATCATAAGAAGGAACTCGTGGATTATTTCCTGGGCTACCACTTGCAATTGCATCTTTCGCCATTTTAGAAATAGCATTTTCAAATTCAACTTCGTCAATTCCGTATTCTCTTAAATTAGGAATACGAAGATCAAAACAAAGTTTCTTAATTTCAGCAATCGTGTAGTTCGCTACTTCTTCATCAGAATGAGAATACAAATCTTGGTTTAAACTACGTCCTACTTCTGCTAACCTTTTTATTGCACTCATTTTTGTAAACTCTAAAACTGTAGGTAATAGTATTGCATTCGATATTCCATGTGGTACATGGAATAATGCTCCCACTGGACGGGACATACCATGCACTAATGTAACAGATGCATTTGAAAAAGCAATCCCAGCTTGTAATGAAGCAATCATCATTGCTTCCCTTGCTTCCATATTATCTCCATCTTCATATGCGATACGTAAATATTTCATAATGCTTTCAATAGCTGAAAGAGCAAGAACATCTGTAAGAGGTTGTGAAACTTTAGAAATATAAGCTTCAATTGCATGGCATAATGCATCTACTCCCGTTGCTGCAGTAATATGAGGTGGTACCGAACTTGTAAAAATCGGGTCTATTATAGCAACATGAGGGATAAAGCTTGGATGTTTTATCATCATTTTCACATCTGTTTTTTTATTTGTAATTACTGCTACACTTGTTACTTCCGATCCAGTACCAGAAGTCGTCGGGATTGCGATTAGCGGTAGTGGATTGTATTCTATTTCTATATCCTTTTGGACGTAATCTTCAATTTCTCCACCATTTGTATATAACACTGCTACTGCTTTCGCAGCATCAATACAGCTTCCTCCTCCAATACCTATGATAAAATCGCATTTTCCTTCTTTACAAATAGATAACGCTTCCAATACGTGTAAATTTGTAGGCTCAGTGTTTACTTCATTGTACGTAATAACAGTAATCCCTTTCGCATTTAAGTGATCCACACATCTTTCAACATAACCGAAACTCTCCATAATTGTATCACTGACAATAAAAGCCCTTTTCCCTAACTTTCTTGATTGATCCCCTAGTTTTTCAAACGAATTTCTTCCATATAATACAGACTTCGGCATACGAAACTCAGCAACTTCTTGCAAGTACTCCACCCCTTCTATCTATAATAAATATTTGCAACTACTCAGCCATGCATTTCATTCAGAAGTTTGATAAAGAGTATTATTCCAGCTAAAATAAGCTCCTTATTAACTATAGAAAGTTTTTTCATTTTTCAGCATATAGATTACTGCCATGAATATATAAATGGACCTACCCCTTGCTACCTTCTTTGTTTTAAAACTTTGCGCTTGGAAAGACCCTGACCGCTCCTATACATAGCCAGTTCCTCTCTCGACCAACTAAAAAACTTTTCTGCCGGTTTTTCATAGAGTAACTGAGTAGTTACAATAAATATTTTATTATGTAAAATATCAATCTAATAAATATTTTCTTTTCGTATATTAACTAGTATTAATAGATCCCTGTTAAAGTATAGAATGCGATGACTGCAAATACAGCAATCGTTTTCAAAATTGTAATAGCAAATATATCTTTATATGACTGTTTATGTGTTAATCCTGTTACCGTTAGAATAGTAATAATTGCACCATTATGTGGTAATGTATCCATTCCGCCTGATGCCATTGATACAATGCGGTGCATAACTTCTAATGGAATATCATATTGATTGGCCGCTGCAATAAATTTATCCCCCATCGCACTTAACACAATTCCCATTCCGCCTGATGCTGAACCTGTAATTCCAGCTAAAATATTCGTCGTTACTGCCCCATTTACTAATGGATTCGTGAAAGTTGCAGAGATGCTATCTCTCATAATTGCAAAGCCTGGAAGTGCTGCAATAACACCACCAAATCCAAACTCCGCGCCTGTATTCATTGTTGCAAGTAGCGCTCCACCAATACTTGTATTCAATCCAGCTTGAAATCCAGTTACTACTCGTTTCCAATATAATAAAAGCGTTGATAAAATCCCTATAATAAGTGCCAATTCTACAGACCAAATCCCAACTACCGCACTTAATTCAACTTTTCCAAATGCTTTCATACCAATAGCTGAGAAATCAAAACCATCTGGATACCACTTTGGTATCATGATTGTGAAAACTTTATTCATTACACCTACTAAAATAAGTGGTACAAACGCAATTACTTGCTGTACTCTTGTAATTTCAATACTGCTTAATATCGGCATATCTTTTTGTTCTAATTGCAAAGATGCTGCCATTTCAGAATTTCCATCGTTAAAACCAAAATATCCTTCTCCTGCTGCTTTTGCCTTCT
This sequence comes from Bacillus sp. FSL R12-0074, assembly GCF_038005725.1. NCBI lineage: Bacteria > Bacillati > Bacillota > Bacilli > Caryophanales > Bacillaceae > Bacillus > Bacillus sp. FSL R12-0074. The sequence goes on along the minus strand of NZ_JBBOTR010000001.1, from coordinate 2,161,488 downwards.
TACGCTTACTCTCTAAATAAAGTAAACCTAACGTTAAAACAAAAATTGCTCCTAAAATACCAAGTATCGGTGCTGCATAAATATCAGTTTTAAAAAAAGTTGTAGGTATTACATTTTGAATTTGTGGTGATCCAGGAAGCGCATCCATTGTAAATGTCGCTGCTCCAAGAACGATTGTGCCAGGGATTAAACGTTTTGGAATATCCGCTTGTCGAAACAACTTAGCCGCAAAAGGAAATATAGCGAACACCACTACATACACACTAACACCGCTATACGTTAAAATAGCTCCCATTAAAACGATGGCTAAAATTGTACGTTTTTCTCCAACTAACTCTACAATCGTCTTTGCGATGGAATCAGCGATTCCTGACATTTCTACTACTCTCCCAAATATTGCTCCAAGTAAAAACACAGGGAAATATAATTTAATAAATCCTACCATTTTCTCCATAAAAATATTTGAAAAGAAAGGTAATACAAAACTAGGCTCTGTCAAAAATACCGCAAATAATGCAAAAATCGGTGCGAATAATATTACAGAAAATCCTTTATATGCTACAAACATGAGTAAACTAAGTGCTAATAAAATAATAACTAGCTCCAATTATAACCCTCCTTTTAAACTGAAAATTCAATCTTTTAACGTCGAACTTTTACTCGTATTTCGAACCCTTTTATTTCATGACATTCCTCCTCTTTTTATCCCGCTATTTGCGGGCAGTAAGACTCCCACCTTAAAATTCAGCAAATGTGCAGAAGCTAGGCGGGATATCAACTGCTCGTAACAGCCCGATTGGTGAGGGCTGATAATCAGTGCCGGATGGACAAAACTTTCACTAATTAAAGTTTTACTTTATTACAAATTTTTCATGCTAAAATTGTCTAATTATAGTATTCGATTAGCTGGTGTCCGTTTAAAAAAGATTGTCGTTGCCTTATCCATCGTAGGAATGGTACTACTTATTTCAAGAACATCTAACTTACTACAAGCTTTTTTAATTGGTGGTATTGTCGATGAAGCAAAGCTAGATTCTTCTATTGATTTAGAGCATATTATACGGCTCGTTCTATTATCTGCTTCTGTCGGTACATTGCTCGCGATTATACTCTATCCAACTTTGACAAAGCTATTTGGATACGTCATTCAAAACTTTGAAACAGATGGTTCATTCATTCGAATGATGAAGACGAATAACATTCAAAAATTAAAGTACACACAAAAATATGTACGCTTTCCAAAGTTTGAGATGATTCATCGAATGCGTATTGGCGGAATTCCGAAGCGAATTATGCTTATTAATATGTTTGCCACTGCCATTTATACAGCTGGTGTTCTTTCCGCACTATATGCTTCTTTTTTAAATCCGACTTATGCAACAAAGGCTACTACAGCTTCTGGTCTTGTTAATGGTTTTGCTACTATTTCATTAACAGTTTTACTAGATCCACGTATCGCTCTTTTAACAGAACGGGCTCTTCAATCAGAAGAAGGTGCTGAAGCAATGAGTAAGATGTATGGTTGGCTCATGATTTCTAGACTTCTCGGTACATTATTAGCGCAACTATTATTCATACCAGGTGCTTACTGGATTACATGGATTATTAAGCTTATGAATTAATTCACTCTCTAAAAAAAGTAGGTGTACTATCAAATGACTATTAAAACCGAACAAGATATTATTCAATTGATCCAAAATGATCCGTGGATGATGAATGTATTACAAATGGCAAAATCACTAGAGCTACCTGATTGGTGGATTTGTGCCGGGTTTGTCCGTTCTAAAATTTGGGATACCTTACATAACTACGAAGTAAGAACGGCTACGCCAGATGTCGATGTCATTTATTATGATCCATTAAATAAAGATGAGGTATACGAACAATCATTAGAACAGAAGCTGACGAATATGGATGCCTCTATCCCTTGGTCAGTAAAAAATCAAACTCGCATGCATGTAGTGAATGGAATGCCGCCATACTCTTCTTCTGTTGATGCTATTTCTAAATTTCCTGAAACAGCAACCGCTCTTGGTGTTTCTTTGGACGAACAAAACAAAGTCATATTAACATCCCCATGCGGAATAGAAGATGTACTTTCATTACAAGTGAAACCTACACCTCATTTTCTTGAAACGAAAGAACGAATACATATGTACAACAAAAGAGTTAATCAAAAGAAATGGCAAAGTAAATGGCCTAATATTACAATTACTTATCCAGAAATTTAAAATAGAGCGCTTCGCATTATACGAAGCGCTCTTTCTTTTTTAGTTCAAAAAATGAATGACTGTTTCAGCAAATCGATCAGCTTCCTCATAATGTGGTGTATGGCCACTCTCTTCGAATATGATATGCTCCCCATTTTGAGCATCTTTATTAAATATTTCAATTTGTTTTTCACACGTTACTACATCATGTTTTCCTACAATTAATAACATTGGATTTTGTATATCTTTTATTTTAGATAATAATGACGTATGACATGCTCCCTCTGATTTTAATCTATCAAAATGGATTTTGGAGCGATTTGAAAATACTTCCCACTCTTCATCACTATATAAACTATCGTCTGTCTCATCTTTTTTATAATTGTAAATCTCCATTCTTTTTTCTTCTAATTCAGCACTTAATCTTATATAAGCTTCTAACAACTCTTCTGAACTAGCATTATTAGATAAATAAGCAAAGCAGTCTTCTGCTGCCGCTTCTTTTCCATACTTTTTTAATAACGTTCCTGTCTTTTGTAATAGAGCCCTACTTGTTAATGCAAAATCGAAAGTCGGACCTTCAAATATTATTTTCTCTATTGAATTTGGATACGCCCTTGCATATAACAATGCTACATATCCACCGAAAGAGTGCCCGATTACAGACCATTTCTCAATTTGTAATACTTTTCTTAGTTCTTCACAGTCTTCAATTAAATCACATAGTCCAAAAGTTTCTTCTTCGGTAATTACTTCTGACCGACAAACCCCTCTTTGATCTATCATAATTACATATAAGGAATCTTTTAATCGTTCCGCTTGATGAAATGAAAAATCATAACAGCTTTCACCTGGACCACCGTGTAAAAATAATACTGGTTTATTTTTAGGACTTCCATGTGTTTCAACGTATAGCTTTTTCCCTCTAATGTTCATATATTTCCCAACTTCAATCAAATTCGTTTTTATGATCATCACCTTCTTTTTTACCGAATATTATAACATTTAATATTAAATAATCCCTATTACATTTAAAAAGACAATAATTATTGCAAGTGGTGCTACAAATCGAAGTAAAAATGCCCAGATAGTAAATATTATCTTTCCGTAATTTCCACCTACAAAAAATTCAGCTTCTAACACTTTCTTTTCCATCTTGAATGATACGAAAATACTAATAAATAATGCTCCCAGCGGCATTAATATATTACTAGATAAGAAGTCTACTGCATCAAAAATATTCTTCCCAAAAATCGTAATATCACTCCATACTCCAAATGATAAGGCAGATGGTATACCTGCTAGGAAAATGCAGAACCCGATGATCCATGATAGTTTAGCTCTTCTTTCTTGTTCACCATTTGCTAATGCTGAAACTACCGTCTCTAGTAGAGAAAATGCCGATGTTAATGTCGCAAATGTAAATAGCGCAAGAAATACCGTTAAGAACAATCCTCCTAATGGAATTTGACTAAATACAGATGGTAATACGATAAATAGTAAGCCTGGCCCTTCTGTCGGCTCCATGCCTAACGAAAATACTGCTGGAAAAATGGCAAGACCTGCAAATAAAGAGACGAATAAATTCAATCCAACAATTGTTATTGCTGATTTTGGTAAACTTTCTTTTTTATTTAAATACGAGCTATACGTGACCATAATCGAAATCCCTATACTAATCGCAAAGAATGATTGGCCCATTGCGAATAAAATACTTTCTGAAGTAATCTTCGAGAAATCTGGTTGTAAGAAAAACTTCACGCCTTGCATCGCATTATCCAGTGTTAATGAACGAATAATAAGAGCGACAAATAAAACGAACAATGCTGGTAGCATATATTTACTTGCTTTTTCAATTCCATTCTGTACACCTTTTGATACAACCCATATCGTAATGAACATAAAAGCGAAATGTCCAGTAATAGCCCAAAGCGGATTTCCAATTGTTTCAGTAAATAACGAACCGTAATTTTGTCCCGGAGTAATAAGTTGTCCAGTTACTCCTCTGAATAAATAAATTAGTACCCATCCACCTACAACACTATAAAATGAAAGTAATATAAAACAAGTTCCAACGCCAAGACGTCCAATCCAGTGCCATCCTGTATTTGGTGCGATACTTTTAAATGCTCCAACTGCTTGTTTCTGTGTACTGCGTCCAATCATAAATTCAGCTATAAGTAGCGGTAGTCCAATTAATACAGTAAATAATATAAAAATTAAAAAGAATGCTCCTCCCCCGCTCTTCCCAGCGATATAAGGAAATTTCCATATTGCGCCAAGTCCAATTGCTGATCCTGCTGCTGCCATTATAAAACCTAATTTCGAAGTCCATTGCTCCGTCTGTTTCATCCTATTTTCCTCCCATTAAAATCATTTTATATTAATAAATAAATATTATTAATCAATCCAAATAAACCCTCCATTTCTTTTTCTATAAAATAAAAAATGGCCCAGCATCTCTTTATATAAAGAGACGCTAAGCCATTTACTTAACGCGGTACCACCCTTATTGATTCCATTATGAATCCACCTTAGTAGTAATCGTTTGATTACAAACCTAATATCGAAGGTTAACCGTTAAGATTTACTAAGAATGTGATTCCGTTCCACCTTACTGCTCCTAGGCGAGTTCAGGATGTCATTTGACTATGTCGCACCAACCCATAGCTCTCTGTACAAATACATGACCTTACTACTCCTATTCAACACATTTTAATATTTAGAATATATTTTCTTTTGAAATTAATATGAAGTATATCGGTTATATTTATAACTGTCAAGGGATATATTATTTTTTTGTCGAAAAGGATTTTTATAAACTTTCAATGTAAAAATGAAAGAACAGTAAAAAAGCATCTTCGCGATAATCGCGAAGATGCTTTTTTATGGTATAAGACGTGTACAATCTCTCGGAAAAGCACTCGCCTCTCGGACGTTTGTTAACTCTAAAAGTTTATATACAACCCTTTCTAATCCTATCCCAAAACCACCATGTGGTGGACAACCGTATCGGAATGTATTTAAATAAGATTGAAATTTCTCTGGATGTAATCCTTTTTCTTTAAAAGAAGCAAGTAACATGTCATAGTTATGAATTCGCTGTGCACCTGATGTAATTTCTAATCCTTTATATAATAGGTCGAATGAATCAGTAATAGTTGGATTTTCTTTATTCGGTATCGTATACATCGGTCGCGCTTCTTTCGGATAATGTGTAATGAATACAAATTCACTATTATATGTTTCCTTCACATATTTCCCTAATAACTTTTCACCTTCTGTATCTAAATCCCCTTCAGGAGATTCTTTCCGATACTTCATTTTCAAAATTTCTTGCGCTTCTGCCAATGTGATTTTAGGAATTTCTGTAATGACAGGTACTTCTATTTGTAGTAGCCGTAATTCTTTTTCACAGTTTTTTGCTAATTGTTGAAACATATATCGTAAAATATCTGTTTCTAATTGCATTACTTCATGAAAATCATGAATAAATCCAAGTTCTACATCTAATGATATATATTCATTTAAATGTCTTGAAGAGTTATGATGTTCAGCCCGGTACACAGGAGCAATTTCAAAAACACGTTCGAGTCCTCCGGCTACCATCATTTGTTTATAAAACTGTGGTGATTGAGCTAAATACGCTTCTTTTTGGAAATATGGAAGTTTAAAAACATTCGCACCTCCTTCTGCCCCCTGCGAAACAATTTTCGGAGTAAATATACGTGTGAAATCGTTCTCTATCAGAAATTCACTAAAGCTCTGAACGAGTATAGATTTCACTTTAAATATCGCCGCGATTCGCTCATGCCTTAACGATAATACTCGCTCATTCAACAGTTGATCTAGGCCAACTTGTAACTTTTTTTTATTTATTTCAAATGGGAGTGATTCTGCTCCATTTAGTACTTCCACTTCATATGCAAGTACTTCAACACCTAATTCTGTTTTCGGTGTCTCTACTATTTCTCCAATTATTTGGACCACACTTTCAACATCAACTTTGTATCCGGCTAACTCGTTTTCTAATACACATTGAATAACTCCCGTTCGGTCCCTTAATAATAAAAAACTAACATTCCCTAGATGACGAATCTTTTTTACCCATCCTTGTAGTAATACAACCTTCCCGCCATGTTCCGTACATTCTCGTGTGAGTGAACGCTTCATTATTTGATCCATTATATTTCCCTCCATTAATTTTATTTTTATTTACGTTATTGTTGTTGTCGTCGTCGTCATCATCCACGGTCACTCACCTCCTTTCAAAGAATACAAAAATCCGCCCCTATAAATAGGGACGGATTTTTCCGCGGTACCACCCAAATTGTCATAATGACCATCTTAGCCCTGATAACGGTAGGTACCGTTTGCTTTTACTAATTATCACGTTCAAAGCAACACTCACAGGTGTCTTTCCATCATGCGGTATCGCAATCTTCCCAGCAACCGATTGCTCTCTGTAGACCCCTGCATCATGTACTTTTCCTAATCATCACTTTTTATATTTACAGAGTATTCTATCTCTTCATTTTATAAAACGCAAGCCCTTTTAGAAAAATATTGCGATTTCTCACTAACCAGACCCCTTCTAAAGATATGTAACATGAACATTGAACTCTATACAATTATCATTTGACAGCTTAGAAATGTTTTATCCTTCTCAAATTCTTTCAATCGAACTTTTTTCCATTTTATTACATAAATCACACGTTTCCCACGCATATTATTATTAAAGTTTTATCGGAGGTGTACATATGAAAAAAACAATTAGTTTCTTTCTCCTACTATTATGCTTAGTTGTAGTTAATGAAGCATATGCCTATTCACCAAAATCTTTACCAATCTCTCAAAATTCTGATCAATGGCAAGTAAATATTGATGAAGTAAAAAGAACGAGTGAAAAATTGTTACAACCAAAAAAAGGTGCATTTCAAACATATCATTTCTCTGTAAAAAATCTTGGAAAAAGTGAAGTGTATAATGTACAAGTTGAAGTTTTTCGGAATGAACCAAATATGAAAACAAAATATGAACTCTTTTCCCTAAAAGAAAGTCGTTTAGCGGGCGGAAAAACTGGATTTGAACACGCTAATTTTCCAGTTTCTACAAAATCTGATAAGGTTGACGTGATCATTACGTGGCAAGAACATCCTTTCCGCTCCATGAGAAACGGTCAAAAAGTTGAATCTAGAAAATTTAAAGAGCATTTTGTTTTTAAAGAAGCAGTAAAGTGAACTTATCGGTATATGTATATTATTACCGCTACCAATAAATTTTCCAGTACCAGTTCTTAAGCAAATAAAAAAGTCGTGGCTTTTAAACGCCACGACTTTTTATATTAATTCGTACTAATTCCTCTCGCTGTCCAAATTCGATCGATTTCCGCGGCATGTTGTCCGCCGTATAAAAGAGCATCTGCTTGCTTAATCGCTTTCGCTCCATCACGGAATTTCGCATTTGGCGTTAATGACCAATGTGATTGTAAAATAATTTTTGTTGCTACATCACGTCCAAAAGATTGCGCCATTTCGTATTGACCTTGAGCCCAAATTTCCCCATCATTATGCACTTCATTCGTTATATCTTTCGGGTATACTTTATTCGTATCTAATCGGCGTAAGCACGTCGGATCTGAACTAGAATAAGCAGCCGCATCCCATTCTCCAATACATGCTTTCCCGTATCCTGTTGTCGATACTGCATCTTCATAAGTAGCACCTAAGAAGTCTCCAAATCCTTCTCCCATCGCTCCACCTTCTGGTGAACTTCCGAAGCCTGGCACTTGATTATCTTGAATAGAATGACCATATTCATGCGCAATAATGCCAGCATCTTCTGCATCATCTACTCCGCCAGTACCGAAAGTTAAAGCTTTCGTTGATGGAGAATAGAATGAATTATCGTCAGTTGTACCATTTACATTCACTTTAATCGAACGTTTATTAATATTTTGAAAGCCTAATCCTTGAATGTAACGCTGTAATGTATCAATATGATAATATGACATAACATCTTCAAAACTATCATTTGCACGTGTATAGTTAAATTGTAAGCTTGTAGATTTCGTCTTCGCTTTTGAAGAAATCGTAACATACTCACCAATTAAAAATCCTGTACCATCTAAACCTTTTAACGTAACAGTTTTCAATTGATTCGTTAATGCTGTTGAATCTGCATCATTATTATCTTTTAACCCTGCTAAACTTCCACTAGATACGACAGGGTTAGGTAAAAATACTTTTCCTGTTCCTTCTGCTTTTCGGTTTATATCAACTTTTTTAATTAACTTTCCATTTTCCGCATCAATGAATGTTTCCCATGCACCGAATGGATTATTAGAATGGACTACCACTTTATATACAGGAATAGCGACTCCCTCTTCAACAATATATCCGAATTCTTTTTCTGTAGGAGCCCATAAGTTTTGCTCACTTTCTCCTCCAACATACGCCATCGATTTTTGTTCTGCATCTTTTTCACTAATTTTTTTCGTAACTTCCTTCACACCTGTAACAGGCTGATAATCAGAAACCGCAAGTAAGCCTTTTCCCTCTCCGTTAAGAGTAACTGTAATTTGTTTTGAAAATACAGGCGCACCATTGACCACTTGTTGGAATCTAACATATGAAGCTACTGATGTTTCTGTTGTAGAAATATATTGCAAGTCTGAAAGGTCTGCCTTCAATCCATATTCCGTAGCATGTCCTTTTAAATATTCAATTGCTTTTTTCTGTGGTGAATAAGCTTCTAGCTTTACTTGCTGTTGTTTTTCCAGTGCTGAAACAGTAGAAATTGTCCCCATTACTAATGGCACAGTCATTGCCATTGCCACCATTTTTTTGTTTAACATAAAACCACTCCCCCTAATAAATTGAAAACTTTACCCCATTCCTATAAGGCTATTCCTGTCCACAAGTAACGAAATAAAGTGAATCTACGAGTAATTCTATACAAACAATTCTATTACCTTTACATTTTGGGTAAGTGAAATTTTCTCAATATTTATGTGTAAAACGAGAAAAATACTGTAGAAATATATTTCTTTTGTAAATTTCTTTACCTTATGCTTTTTAAAGTAATGTGTAAAAAAATAAGTTATTTTTTACCTAACGATAGGTTGAAAATAATATTAATGAATGATACGATTTATGTAACCTTTTTTATTAGGAGGACTTATCATGAGCAAAAGTGAAGAAACACTCTCTTCCATAGTCGAAGCAAGTTATCGACTATTTGCCGGTCACGGCATTGCCAAAACGACCTATACAATGATTGCTGAAGAAGTTGGTATTGCCAAGCCATCTATTTATTATTACTTTAAATCTAAAGATGCATTAATTGAAAGTATTTTTAATGAATTATGTGCAGCGATGCAGTTCTCCTCATTCTTTCATACAGAAGAATTTACGAAAGAGAATTTCATTGAGAACTGTGTTGAAATTGGCTTTAAAATGATAGACGAACAACAGAAAGATCCTTATTTTAATCGTGTATTACAAGAATATGTATTACTATCTTCAAGAAACGATATGTACAAAGATCGATTACTAACTGTACAAACAGAATATTTAAACGGATTTGAATCACTCCTAACAAAAGCAAATGAACTTCAACTCATTCAAAATAAAAATCTAGTTTCAAAAGCTCATATGTTAGCATTAGTTCTTGATAATATTGGGAATTTTATGATGTTACATTTAGATATGGATTATAAACAAATATGGATTGAAGCTGTAAATAGCATTTTTGAAAGCAGGGATTGAAGTGAATACAAAAAAGCGCATTATCGGCTTAGATTTTGCTAGAGCGTGGGCAATGTTTGGAATGTTACTAGTTAATTTCATGGTGATAACAGGGGCGGAAGGAAATGGACCTCCTCTGTTAAAAACCTTTATGACACTTTTTGAAGGTAGAGCTTCTGCCTTGTTTGTTATACTTGCTGGGATTGGCATAACTTTAATGACTAAATCATCTGTTGCTAGCCAAGAGAAAATAAAAATCAATACCAGCCGCATATTGATTTGGAAACGATCACTATTCTTATTTATTTTAGGATTATTATTGTATGTAATGGAATGGACGGGTGATATTTTACACTACTACGGCGTTTACCTTTTCATCGCTGCATTACTAATTACTGTACGAAGAACTATACTAATATGGCTTTCTATCATTATTTTACTTGCTGCACAATATCTCCAACTTACTTTCAACGCCTTCGAAGGATGGGGAGGCACAATCCCATTTATAAACTATATAGACTTTTGGACCTTAACAGGTTTTCTTCGCAACTTATTTTTTAATGGCTATCACCCTATTTTCCCATGGTTTTCTTTCTTCTTAATCGGTATGATAATTGGCAGATTAGATCTTCATAATAAAAATATTAGAGAAAGATTACTCTTACTCAGTATTACAATCACAATACTGACAGAACTTTTATCAAAAGGACTTACACACTTCTTTATTCCATACATCGGCAAAGAGGCAGCTACATTTTTGTTTAACACAGGACCCATTTTACCCAATATATTATACTTCGCATCCGCTACAGGATCTGCTATTGCTATATTAATAATTTGCCTCTACATTGCTGAAAAATATGAAAATAATTGGTTTGTTACTTCCATTATACAAACAGGACAATTAACATTAACGCATTATGTAAGTCATGTATTTATCGGTATTGGCGCATTGATTGTATTAAATCGTATGGAACATCAAACACTACTTTTCGTTTTATTATTTGCTACTGCATTTTTCATTTTCAGTATTTTATTTAGCGTATTATGGCGAAGGAACTTTTCTAGAGGACCTATCGAATGGATTATGCGGAAAATAACTGATTAATTTATCTTCATACAAAAAAGGAAGTTGGAATGATTCCAACTTCCTTTTTTCTTTAATTAGCCGCGTTTAATTTAATTCGGATCTTTGTCTCACCTAAAGAAAGTTCATCGTCCTCATTCGTTAAGTGACCAAATGTAAATTGCTTGACGAGTAAGTTTTCTTCCAATAAATCTTTATGATTCGTTAACGTTTGCTGTAGTTCTTCTTCTGTATCAAGAATTACATCCACTCGTAAATTAACTGGTAAATTCAACTGCTTACGATATTCTTGGACTGCACGAATAAATTCACGTGCTACTCCTTCTTGTAACAATTCTTCCGTTACATTCGTATCTAACATTACCGTATATTGACCGTTAGTCGTATTTGAAAATCCTGATTTCGCAACTTTCTCTACTAATACATCTTCAGCTGTTACAACTACTTCTTCTCCTGGTGCTACTTCGTAAACTGCTCTTTCTGTAGATACAAAGTGTTGTATTTCTTCTTTTGATAATTGTTTTAGCCAGCCATTTACTGCATTCACACTTTTACCAAACTTCGGCCCAGCCGTTTTAAAATTCAGCTTTAATTGATAGGACGTGTATTTCGTTTCATCGAGTTCAACATGGAACGCTTTTACATTTAGCTCATCCATGATGATATCACGATAAGATTCCCAATCCATATCATTTTCATTATGCGCTAGTAATACAAGTTCTGCTAACGGCTGTTTTACTTTTAATGAATGTTGATTACGATTACTTCTTCCAAGTTCAACAACTTGTAAAACAGCATCCATTTCTGCTTCTAACTCAGGCTGGATAAGTGATTCGTTTACAACCGGATAATCTGCTAAATGAACGCTTCTTCCTTCTAAATTCAGATGAATATCCTCAGCTACAAACGGTGTAAATGGTGCGATTAATTTACTAATTGTTACAAGCACTTCATGAAGCGTTTCATACGCAGCTGCTTTTTCAGGATTCATACCAGATTCCCAGAAACGATTACGTGATCGTCTTACGTACCAGTTACTGACTTCATCTACAAGCGCCGCGATTTCACGAGCTGCATTCGTAAATTGATAATCATCAAGTGCTGTTCTCACTTTTTTCGTTGTGCTATGCAATCTTGATAATACCCATTCATCTAATTTCGTACGTTTAACTTCATACTTTTCTTTCGGATTATACTCATCTAAATTTGCATATAAAACGTAGAAGCTATATACATTGACTAACGTATCTACAAATTTAGATTTTGCTTCCAGTACTGTTCTTTCAGAAAAACGCTTTGCATTCCACGGAGCACTGTCAACAAGTAGAGCCCATCTTAAAGCATCTGCACCAAACTGATTTACTAAATCAACTGGATCTAGTGCATTTCCTTTACTTTTAGACATTTTCTGTCCTTCCTCGTCTAGAACATGCCCTAGTGATAACACTCGTTTATAAGGTACTTTTCCTGTATATAGTGCGGATACTGCTAATAAACTATAAAACCAGCCGCGTGTTTGATCAATTCCCTCTGCAATTACATCTGCTGGAAACTGTTCTTCAAATAACTCTTTATTTTCAAATGGATAATGATATTGTGCAAACGGCATGGAACCACTATCAAACCAAACATCGATTACTTCTGGTGTACGATTCATTGTACTTCCGCATTTTTCGCAGCAAACTTGCACTTCATCTACATACGGCTTATGCAATTCTAAATCTTCAGGTGTTTCTTTCGTACTATGCTTTCTTAATTCGGCGATGCTTTTCGGTGAGAATTGATGATCGCAGCTTTCACATTCCCATACGTTTAACGGTGTTCCCCAATATCTATTCCGGCTAATATTCCAGTCCACCATGTTTTCTAAAAACTTACCAAACCGTCCATGCTTCATATGGTCTGGATACCACTTAACAGAATCATTATTTCGTAAAAATGTTTCTTTAATCTCAGTTGTTCGGATTAACCAGCTTTCTCCTGCATAATAAAGTAATGGTGAATCACAGCGCCAGCAATGCGGATAGCTATGTTCATATTTTTCTTTATGATATAGCAAACCTTCTTTAGCTAAATAACGAACGATATCAACGTCACATTCTTTTACAAACTTACCTTTAAGAAATGGTACTGCATCCGTATACTCACCTTTCTCATCTACAACATGTAAGAACGACAATCCTTCACTTTGAACGACTTTATAATCGTCCTCCCCATATGCTGGAGCGATATGAACGAGTCCTGTACCACTATCTGCAGTTACAAAATCTGCTGCAATTACGTGGTACCCATTTGTAACTTCCTTCATCGGAAACGGTGCTGTATAAGATGTGTTTACTAATTCTTCGCCTTTATGAACGGATAATACTTCATAGTTTTCTTTTAGTACTTCTTGTACACGCTCTTTCGCAACAATGTATACATACCCTTCTTGTTTCGCTTTAACGTATTCCATATTTGGATGTACGGCAAGTGCAACATTCGCTGGAAGTGTCCACGGCGTTGTCGTCCATCCAAGGAAATATTCATTTTCACTATCTTTTACTTTAAACTTAACCGTTGCGCTTAAATCTTTCACTGTTTTATATCCTTGTGCAACTTCATGTGAACTAAGCGATGTTTGACAGCTTGGACAGTACGGTGAAACTCTATGCCCTTTATATAACAAGCCTTTTTCATGAATCTTCCCTAAAATATTCCATACACTTTCGATATATGGATTCTCTAGAGTAACGTATGGATCATCCATATCTACCCAATATCCAATGCTCTCCGTAAATTCACGCCACTGCTTCTCATATGTGAATACACTCTCTTTACACTTTTGAATAAATGGCTCAATGCCGTACTCTTCAATCTCATGCTTACCTGAAATACCAAGTTGTTTTTCAACGCCTAATTCTACAGGTAATCCATGTGTATCCCAGCCAGCTTTTCTTAACACTTTATATCCAGCCATCGTTTTATATCTCGCTACTAAATCTTTAATTGCCCGACCAAGTGCATGGCCGACGTGTGGTAAACCGTTCGCCGTTGGTGGTCCTTCATAAAACACAAACGATTGTGCGCCTTCTCTATTCTGAATTGATTGTTCAAAAATGCCCTGTTCGTTCCACTGCTTACGAATACGTGTTTCTCTCCCTACAGCTGACTCTTTTACATCTACTTTCTTCATGTACAATCACTCCTTTGAATGTTTTAAAAGCACACAAAAAACCCGCCCCTATGAAGTAGGGACGGGTTTACCCGCGTTACCACCCTAATTCTATTAGCTTTTCACTAATAGCACTTAGCAACGTACTAATATACGCGTTCTTTGTAACGGTAGACATCCGTCCGAGCTTACTTTATTCAGCCACGGCTCCTCGGAGATGATTTTCAAATAACGTCTGCACACCGGCTTTCAGCAATACACCGGCTCTCTGGAGAACAGCTCACTATTTTACTCTTTCTCGTCTTCAGATTTGTATACTTTATTAAAAGTTATTCTATGCCATTAAACAATTAATTGTCAACTAATTCGAAATATATTTTTATTTATACCCTTTTTCTCTATTCTTATACAATCACTTTTCAAATTCTCGCAGTCCTGCTAAATCTTCATCTTCCTCTGCAAGTTCAGCGAAAAATCCTGTTTCATCTTCACGAAGCACAATTTCAAGTTCATCTCTTGCCTCTTCATTTCTGTTTAATAATGTTAAATAACAAGCATGATCGTATCTTGCTAGCAAGTCAGTAGCATCAATTGCTAATATTTCACTTGTTATTTTTTCTGCCTTTGTCGTTTGCCCAGCTCTATGATACGAAGATGCTAAAGCAAGAAGAATTGCTGTTTCATTTGGATGATGTACAGAAGCGTCTTCTAATAACTGAATCGAGTCCTCAATTCTCTCTTGACTTTGATATATTTCTGCTAAAGCAAGGAATCCTCTACTTACAAATGGTGTTTTCTCAATTAATTGCAAGTGAATTTTTTCGGCTTTTCTTTCTTCGCCTAGCTTACATAATACATTCGCTTGTAAAAGAAGTGTATCATAATCATCCGGTAGCTCGCGAACCATTTGTTTCGTTAATTCAAAAGCATCTCGTAACATATCTTCTTCTTCACACTCAATGAAAAGATTTACAAGTTGCTTCGCTACATCATAATCCCACTTATTTTCTAACGATGTTTGTAAAACCTCTATAGCTTCTTTATTCATCGCCGCATTCTCATAAAATATTGCGAAACGCTGCGCTGCCATACTATTTTTCGGATTTAACTTTAAAGAGATTTCAAATAACTCGATAACAACTGTAACCATTGAAATTTCCTTCGCACGATTTTTCATGCGATAAAATGCTCTTGTAAATATAGATTTTTTCGGTTGCTCATTTTGCTGTCTTTCTACTAATCTTTCGGCAACCGCAGTAGCTGCATACATAAACGCTGTACTTCTTTCTGCTTTTTTCACCTTTAACGTATGAAGTACGTCTCGTATTTGGGATAATTTTTTATGTTGCTCCATTGCTTTTACGTACACACCAAAAATACGTTCACTTTCCAAATCTTTATGCATTACTTTCAGCGCAACTTCGATTGCCTCTGCACTCTGCTTTTTAACTAGCAATTTCGCATAATGATATAGTACTTCCACATGCGCTTCATCTATTTTCATTGCGCATTCGATATATTCTTTTTCTTTATCTATGTCATTCATCGCGCCAAACACGTATGCAATCGCATCTAAACGCCATGTTTCAGGAACTTCTTCCTCCAATTTCTCTAGTTCAACTAGCAATTCTTCCTGAAGATTCATTTCTACTGAAAGCTGCGCTAAATATTCCATATTTATATGCATTGGTTCTTCTTTCATCGCCTGGACCATATGCTTTTGTTCTTTGGAACGATTCTCTTCTTTTTCGTATATTTCAGCAAGCTGCAAATGTACACCTAAGAAGTTCTTATCCATTTCTAAACATGTTTCATACGCATGCTTTGCTTCTTGAAATTGCCCTAACGCCATGAATGTTTCACCGATACGGAAATACGGCAATGAATCTTGTTTTTTCTTAAGTGCATCATTATACCGTTTTATCGCCTGATCATACTGTCCAATAGATTCATATAAAACACCTGCGTAACAACCGTATTCAATTACATCCTCTTTTTCTTTTTCTAACGTTCTTAAAAATGCTATGCCTCGTTGCACAAAAGCTGTGTCTTTTATTCGATTTACATACTCCTCCAACACGCTCGCTATATTAGCGTATACGCTTCGTATACCGTTCTCTAATTTAGAAAGTGCAAGTTTTAACTCTTTTTCATCCTCGCCTAATGCCATTTCAGCATCCCATAACACCATACCAGCATTCATAAGGAAATCTTGATTGTCTTCAAATTGCTTATTAATACTGACAATATAGTTTTTTGCATCCTTATATTGTTCCTTTGCCATATAAACTTGAATTAAACCGAAATGAGAATATACATCTTCATTATTTTCTTCTAAAGAACGCTTATATATAGTTTCCGCTTCTTCAAGTTCATCATTTTGAAAATGAAAATCTCCTAAACGAACATATAAAGACGCCTGATCTTCACAATTTTGAATTCCTTGTAATAGAATTTCCTTCGTATTTTTCTCATCATCCAAATCCGATTCATAGATTTCCGAAAGCTTCGTATATAAATAGGCTGCTGTTTTATCTAATTGAATCGCCACTTTAAGTCCTTTTACCGCCAAATACACTTTCCCTAAATACTGAGCACATCTTGCACGTTCATACCATATGTGCGCTTCATATTTATATTCTTTTAATAAATCATTAAAGAATCCATATGCTTCTTCATATCGTTCTAAATCTATTAAAATTAAACCGTGATTTACAAGTGTAAACCTTTCTGGACTACGTTCTATAGCTGTTAGAGAATACTCTAGCCCCTTTTCGGATTGATCCATATACATGTATGATAATGCTAAGAAACTCCACGCAACTGGTTGATCTGCATCCAATTGTAATGATGAACGAAAACTAGCAATCGATTCTGCATAATTATCTTGCTCAAAAGAATAACGTCCATTTATAAAATGATACAACGCTTGATTGCTTTTCTTCTCCACACTTTGAAGCATCTGTCCTGCTTTTTCCATATCCTGCAGACGAATAAAACACTGTGCACTATGCAATTTCACAAAGTCAGAGCTCGGAAACTTTTTCATTAATTTTTCTATACAAAACTGAATAAAATCTTTATCTACTTCAGCATCTAAATGTTTAATCGTATATAACCAAGTGTTTGGATTTTCACTTGTTTCTTTTAAAAATAGTACTAACTTTTCAATTCCCTCTTTATCTTGCTCACCTAAATGATCTGTAAGAGAAAAGATTGTTTTATAATAAGTGTGTTCTTCCTCATTTAAAAATGAAAGTTGTTCCATTCTATCTTTTGGTATAAACGTAATAGCTAAACAATCTGTATAACGATATTTTTCTTGCAACTTATCATATTCCACAAGAATCGGTTCCAAGAAATTCGGATCTTGAATATAAAAAGCTTGCAGTACATCGTCATAACCAGAAAGCACTTGTACATGTGAAGCGTGCTCAATATCTATACTTAATAAAACGGGAATACCTTGATTGAGTAATCTCTTATAATTTTCCTCATTCCCTTGAAAATAACGATATTCGTAACCTTGCTCTTCTATATATGTAACTGTATCTGAAAACTTAGAACCTGTTACATCAAAAATATGTTGAGCAATTTCATCTTGCGTACGTTTTTCTCCCCATACCCCTAACATCATTTCCAAACTTGTCGGAACGCAATAGTTATCCTTTTGTACAACCGGAACTATCGGTAAACGAACCTTTTTTCCATCAGGATTTTTTTCTATATGATGATATAGAGAATTTTTCAAACTCTTTTCACTTTTCAATAGTGCTTGCAAATCGTGAATATTATTCATTTTATAAAATGCTTCTGCACGTAAATGTATAAAATAAGTTGTATATGCATGATGCGGAAGCATATGATTGATTTTATCTATTACCGCTAACATTTCTTCATAGCGCTCTAAATCTAATAAATATTTTACTTTTTCAAAATAGAAATATGGTACTTGAGGGAACTTTGCAATCGCATCATTAATGAGTTGTAACGCTCGCTGCTGTTCACCTTTATATGCATATAATTGCGCCAATAAGTACGTAGCTAACTCTTCACAATCTTTATGCTGCTGACCGGATAAAAGTTGTTCCTCTGCCTTCTCCCACTCACCAGTCTGTATATATAAGTAACCCCATTTATCAAAAACTGCACGCGTACTATGCTTTTCCGCCTTTTGCATATAGGCATAGGCCTCTTCATTTCGCTTCATATCTAGCAAACATCTAACTAACGTAAAGTATGCTTTCGTTAAAACATCCGCATCAGTTTCCTCTTCATTTACCTTTTCCAAAGAATCTTTTAATAATTGTTCAGCATCAAGGATTTTACGCTCATCAATTAATTCATCACAATATAAAGAGAGCGTTCTCATATTTGGGAATTTTTTATAAGTATAACGAATTAAAAAGGAGCTATATTGATGCATCAAACCTTCATCAGCAAGACGAATTAATGTATCAAACTCCTTAGCTGACGAGACGTTAGAAAGCCATTTCTTCACGTATGATAACTTATTCGTTTCTTTTATATGCGCAATTTCATTATTTATCTCATGTAATCCATCTAGGAATCTCTTTTCTTTCAAACAAATCTCTAATTGCTTAAAATCTAGCATGCATTCACCTCAAATTATTATTTATACTGCCATTTGCAAGCAGTATTCTAACCTACTTGCTTAGATTTTACACATCATATAGTATGCATTCAACTAAAACCTCATATAATGAACGATATTATTTAATATTATTCAAGTTTATAACTAAATATCTTAAAAACATTGATTTTTATGGGAATTTTGTTTAATTTGATGAAATATCATGTGTTATTAGAACATCGATTTTATCCTCTTTTTTGAGGCTTCGTTCAGTGGATGAAATTATATCAACGATTCGACAAGATATATCGATTTACCGACAAAAATGACAATTATCCCATCTTCTATTTCATACTATTAGCGAGGTTGTTTCACTTATCAAATTTTAAATCCACAAAAACACCGTAATGATCACTTGGGAATATGCATGATGAAGTTAGTACTGAATCTGCAAATATTGATATATTTTCTATATTTTGAAATTCAAACGCGTCATTTTCTTGTATCATAACCCAATCATATCGTCCTCCTTGCTTTTCATCCCCTATTAAGTTTGTATTCTTTCCATAATCTAAAGTTGGCTGAGCACGAATGTTATATTGATTTTCTTTAAACTGAGCCACATCTATCCATTGATTACTTATTAAGTATTGATGCACCCCTGAATGTGGATCATCATTAAAATCACCACATAATAATTCGTAGCCACTACCTCTGTTTTTAATCCAATTATTCACGGTATTCATTTGCTCTTTTCTTACCTTACTAGATTTCCAATTTAAATGAACATTCGTTATCCCGAGCTTATACTCTTTATATTTTAACATAATTCGAATGGCACAATAATTCGATTCCTCTATACCTGTTTCCCAAATAGCTTCTTCAGCTAAGATAGGAATTTTACTTAAAAAAGCTAGGCCTTCATCTGGAGAATCTGGATACTCTTTAAATACACAAACCGGATATCCAGTTTGATCTGCTATATACTGCGCAACATTTTTCTTTAGTCCATAAGTAACACAACTTCTAACTTCCTGTAGAGCAAGAATATGAGGAGCAACATTTTGAACTTCCTCACAAATAGCCTCTAATCTCTCTGACCACAAAGTTTGATGATTCCAAATGTTGAGGGTAGCAATTCTCATTATATCCCTACTTTTCTAACATTAGATTTATCTCCTTATTTCACCGTATGTAATTTTCATATTAGGGGCATATACCAAAGCAGAATGTATATGAAACACTTCAAAAAATCGTAGTTCTGCTTCATATTGAGCGAGCGCTTCAGCAAATGTTAAGCCCCGACTCATTAAACGGTCTATAAAGTGTTGTTTTTCACCTGGATTACTAGCAATCCCCTCTTCTTTTAGAGAATTATATAATCCTTGCTTATCATTTTGATTTAAATTAGGATCTAAAAAATTCACTTTATCACTTACTCTACATTCAATATTTTTAACACCTAATTCACTTAAATACATTGGTATTTTCATGCCAATATTGCCATCTTTACCACTTCTGTGTGCATCTTCTTCAAATAACTTCTGCAAAACACCAAGCTGGATAATTTCCGATTGAATTAATCCGTCTAGCGTGTATGAGGACATATTAGAAATCCAATTCGGCTCAAAACATATTATCTTTCCTCCCTCCTTAATTGAATTTATCATTTTTTGCAACATCGTTTTGGGCGAATTCATATGTAATAAGAAAGCATGACTGACAGCTATATCATATTTATTTTCCAATTCAATTTCTGTAGCATCGCCTTCAATAAATTCTGATTCATATGGAAGCGAACGAAACAACTCTCTCGCTTCAGCTATTAATGCTTCCCCGCTATCAATACCTGTATACTTTGATCCATTTGGAAGTAACGGCAACAAAATTAAACCTAAGTAGCCATACCCACAACCGTAATCAACAATATGTACTGGCTCAGAAATCTTCCAAACTGTATTTACTAAAAAACTTAAATAATCATCGTTATAATATAAATCTCTCGTATTTCTTAAATACTCTAGCTTACTATTCCAATCATACTCTTCCAAGTACAACACCTCCTTTTATATACAAAACTAAAATTCTCCATTCAATAAACGTATTCCTATGTTTCTAATATTTTTAGAGATTTTTAGTTCTAATTATTGCGTTAAATCGTACATGTTCTTTCTTCTCCACCTATTTGACAAACTAATTTTTTAAAAAAATAAAAAGGATTACATACCTGAAACGATATATAATCCTTTTCATAAAAAAGAAATACATAGAAGTTTAGATAGTACAATCACAATCTGAGCAATCGGTACAATCTATTACGTCACAATC
Organism: Bacillus sp. FSL R12-0074; assembly: GCF_038005725.1. Classification (NCBI taxonomy): domain Bacteria; kingdom Bacillati; phylum Bacillota; class Bacilli; order Caryophanales; family Bacillaceae; genus Bacillus; species Bacillus sp. FSL R12-0074. The sequence continues at coordinate 2,140,367 of NZ_JBBOTR010000001.1, read as the reverse complement.
TAAATTTCTCTTTTTTTTGCTTCTTTTTAAATAAAAATATAGTAGCACCATAAATAATAGGCAAATAACAAAAGCTATTGTTGCTTCTATATATTTTTCATGAATGATAAAACCAATTCCACTTCCACCTGATATAAAAATTAGAATTATGTAAATCCAAAACATGTAAGTAGCTACCTCCGTTGATATGTGGTTTAAGATGTAATCCATATAATACTAGATGCAATAAATAGTCCCATACCATTACCGCTTAATAAGCCGGTAGTTACTCTTAGCAAATTTGTGCTGCTTCGCCATTTCCACTTTTGGGTGAATCCATCAATTAATAATGGCATTTGAGCAAAAAAGGATAGCATTAATGAGAGACTAAACGAAGGTGTTATTAAAAAGTAAATTGGAAACATACAGAAACCAATTAACATACCTGTGCATCGCGCACATAAAGGCATGTATTTTTGTAGTGTAAGAAAACTCCTTTCCGGTAGTCTATGACAAGGAATGTTTAAAATGAAACTTCGAATCAATACTGACCATCCTCTCTACAAATATTTTAATTGATTTAGTAACAAAATTATAGAATTCTTACACTTCGTAGCGTATAACACTTTATAAATAAGAATTTATTCAAAAAAATACAAAAAGACAAATCAGGTTAATGACCGCCTGATTTGCCTCTTTGTTACAAAATTTTTATTTTACATCTCCTCAGGTGCCCCTACCCCAAGTAAACGTAATCCCTCTTTTAATACAACCGTCACAGCATACACTAATGCGAGTCTACTGTCTTTCTCTTCGCTCTCTTCTAATATACGAACATTTCCATAATATTTATTGAACGCTTGCGCTACATCTAATACGTATTTTGAAATAATAGATGGCTCATTTTTGTTGAAGGCCGCTTCAATTGCTTGCGGGAATTTATTGAGTAATTTTACTACACTCCAGCTGTAATCGTCTTTTAATTCAAAAGTACACGTTTCAAATTCTACACTTTCTTTTCTTAAAATAGAGCAGGCACGCGCATGTGTGTACTGCACATATGGTCCTGTTTCTCCTTCAAATTTCAACATATTTTCTAATGAGAATTCGATATTATGCATACGCTCATTTTTTAAATCGTGGAAGATAACCGCTCCAACACCGACTTGTTTTGCCACGTCTTCTTTTTGTTTTAAATTAGGATTTTTCTCTTCAATATTTTGTTCCGCAAGTGCAACAGCTTCTTCTAACACTTCTTCTAATAAAATAATTCTGCCCTTACGTGTCGACATTTTCTTACCATCTTTTAATATGAACCCGAACGGTACATGTTCCATACCATCCACCCAGTTATAGCCAAGCTTTTTTAATACAGTGAAAAATTGATTAAAATGTAAACTTTGTTCGGGTCCTACTACATATAAAGCTTTATCAAATTCGTATGTGTTTTGACGATACAATGCCGCTGTTAAATCACGTGTTGCGTAAATAGTTGCACCATCTGATTTTCTAATTAAGCAAGGCGGCATACCTTCTTCTTCTAAATTAACGACTAATGCTCCTTCTGATTCTTCCAGTAAGTCGTGCTCTTCTAAAATCCCAATAAAGTCTTCCATTTTATCGTTATAGAAAGCTTCTCCTTGAAAGTTTGTAAATTCCACACCGAGAAGTTCATAAATACGAGAAAATTCTTTTAAAGACTCATGACGGAACCAATTCCAAAGTTCGACTGCTTCTTCATTTCCTTCTTCTAGTTTTTTAAACCATGAGCGTCCTTCTTCTTCTAGTTCTTTGTTCTCTTTTGCTTCTTCATGAAACTGAACATATAACTTAAATAACTCACGAATTGGATCCTCTTTAACAACTTCTTCATTTCCCCATTTTTTATATGCAGTAATTAACTTCCCAAACTGCGTGCCCCAATCGCCAATATAATTGATTCCGACAACTTCATAGCCACATTTTTCGGCGATATGTTTCAGCGAATTACCAATCATTGTAGAACGTAAATGCCCCATTGAAAAAGGTTTCGCGATATTAGGAGAGGAATAATCGATAACTACCGTTTTTTCACATCCAAAGTGATTTTGACCGTACTCTTCTTTCTCCGCTAAAATTGTTTTTAATACTTCATCACTTACTGTTTCACGATTTAAAAATACATTTACATAAGGACCAACAGCCTCTACTTTCGTAAAGAACGGATCATTTAATTTCTCCGCCAATTCCTTCGCTATAATAGCTGGTGATTTTTTATATTGCTTCGCTAGTGAAAAGCATGGGAACGCTGCATCTCCGAATTCATCTTGTTTTGGTGTTTCGATTAAATCTAAAATTTGATTTTGTGTTAATTCATTCGTAAAAATATTCGATAAACTTTTCGCAAACTGCGTTTTATAATTCATACTATAACCTCCTTATTTTTTAAAACACAAAAAACTCGTCTCTAAAAAAGAGACGAGTTTTAACCCGTGGTACCACCCTTGTTGTTCATTTCGAACCACTTTCCCGTTTATAACGAGGACAGGGGGCCTCGGCTTACTCTACTATTCGTTCAAGAAGCGTCTCCGAAGTGCGCTTCATCTTTTTCTTCTGCACTAGGCTCACACCATCCCTAGCTCGCTTTCCTTCTGAAAAAGATTACTCTCTTCATCACAGACAGTATATTTAATTAATTATTGCTTATTATACATCTTTTCAAACAATTAGCAAGGGTCAATTACACCAAAGTGAAACTTAGCACTTTTTCTTTTGTATACGTGAAAATTATGTTTTTCAAATCTAGAACTACGGAAATGATCTTTCAGAACGACACGCTTTCTCGCCACACGCTTCGCTTCCGCAATTGTTTCGTCAGTAATATCATGATACAAAGCGAAGTGTTTTAATCCTTTAATTCCATCTGATTCTATGACAGTTTCTTCAAACATCGGATCAAGGTAAACGACATCATAACTATTATCTTCACATTGTGTTAAAAATGCGTAATGCTCCGTTTGCTTCACATCGATTTGTTGCATTGCTTCATCAATTTCAGAAACGAATGAAGACCATGTTTGCAAGCCTTTTTTCATGATATAAGCCATATATTCGTTTCCTTCAAGCCCTGTTACTTTTCCGTTCTCACCAACGATATAACTAGCTACAATACTATCTGATGCCATACCGAGCGTACAATCTAATACTGTCATTCCGCTCTCTAATTTAGCAGCTTGTACAAACGGATCGTGCTCTCCGCGCATTAACCTTTTCACACGAAACATCGCTGAGTTTGGATGAAAGAAAAACGACTCTTCCGTACCTTTTGGATAAATGGCTAATCGATTTTTCCCTACAACAAGTACATCTTGTTCATACTGCTCATGCAGTTTATGTACTGGTATGTCATTACGTTTAACGAAAGAAAGATTTAATTCTGCTGCTACCTTATTTGCATAATCTTTCATTTCTTTATCTGTTCTTCCTGCTGTTGTTACTATCATTTTTTCACCTCTATATAAAGAAAAGAGGGAGATTCACTCTCCCCCTACTTTAGCAATTCTTTTCGAAAGCTTGTTCTAAGTTTGTAATAATTTCGTCCATTGTTGCGCCTTCAATTTCATGACGGTGAATGAAGTGCACAACTTCTTTTCCTTTTAGTAATGCCATAGATGGTGAAGATGGAGGAATTTCTCCGAAGTATTCACGCATTTTTACAGTAGCATCTTTATCTTGACCTGCAAATACAGTTACAAGATGATCAGGTTGTTTTTCAGCACGTACAACCGCTTGACCTGCTGATGGGCGTGCTAAACCAGCTGCACAACCACAAACAGAGTTTACAACTACTAAAGTTGTACCTGATGCATTCTCCATAAATTCTGTTACAGCTTCTTCTGTAGTTAACTCTTCAAATCCAGAACGCACTAACTCTTGGCGCATTGGAATTACCATTTGACGCATGTATTCTTCATATGCATTTGACATCTTGTATCTCTCCTTCAACTTTCATTCCAAATTCATCATATCACGCTCTATTAATAGGTGCAAAAGAAAGATAACGATGATTTCATTTTTTTGAAGGGATTTCACAAACCCCTTCACGACAGTGTCCAACTGGGACAAGTTTTCTATTGTTGGCAATATAATCGTATACTTTATTTCCAAATCCAAGGACGATAGATAGTTTTATAAACGGTACTGCAAACCAATAAGATGGAACGGCCTTTGCTAATACGTTAATGCTATGAATTCCGTCATACCACTTATTATTTTTTAAAATATACAATCTTTGTTCCATTTTACTTTGTAATTCTTGAGAAAGTTCATACTTCTCAACTACATCTTCATCTCGAAATGAAACAAATTTCATCTTACCCTTTTTATCTAATCTTTTCGTACGTTCTGCAACCGCCGTACACATCGGGCACCAACTATCATAGAAAACAATCATAAACTATTCCCCTTTACGAGACTCCGTCATTTGCTTCCATACTGATCCTTTTGCTTCTTCGCCGCCTTCAATACGTTCTAAAGCTAAACGTGCTTGCATCGCCACTTCAAACTCCGGATCATCTTCTGCTGCTTTTAGTGCCGGAATTGCACTTTCATCACCAAGTTCAAATAAGAACATTGCTGCACGCCAGCGTACTAATTTACTTGAATCTTTCAGAGATTTAATCATAACGAACATCGCTGCTGGATCACCTACGTCCGATAAGCAATCTCCTGCTGTACGACGAACACTTACTGAACGATCTAATAACGCTTTATATAATAACGGCAATACTCCATCACCTTTTACCATACCTAAATAAGCTGTTGCTAAACGGCGGATAGATACTTTCTCATCATCTAATGCCATTTTCAATACCATCATATCTTCTTCCGTTGGATCCATTTGTTCTAAAGCTGCAAAACGGTTTTTCCAGTCAGAATCTTTCATCATCTCTTCTGTTACTTTATATGGCTCACGCTTTTGAATCGTTACTTCAACAGCACCTGCTTGATCTAATAATTCTTTAACCGTTTCATTTACACGTTCTTCTGAATAAGCAGCAATAATTTCTTCTACTACTTCTTTCCCGATTTCTTCAAAATTACCGTAACGTGTACTTTGCTCTACCCACTTACGCTCTTTCACAACGTTAGGTGCAGACATTTGCACTTTCATAATTGATTCTTTAAAACGATCAGGTAAACCAACACGCTCTTCTGAGGTTCCATCTGTTAACTTCACTTGCATCGGAATTGTAAAGAACATTTGAACAAACACTTTCACTTCTCCAAAATGAGAAAGTTGTTGTTCTTCGCTTTCTTCCACTATTTCTTCACCGAAAACAGCACGAACTTGTTGTAATAAAACTTTCCAGTCATACTTCGCATTTCGCTCCACTGCTAAAAAGTCTGCAACATGATACACACCTTTAATGCCTTCAATCTTCAAAATTTCTTGCACTTGCACTGGTGCTTGTTCTTTATTTTCATTTGTATAATTATTACGCGCTCCTGATGGTAATACTTCATTCAAAATAACTTTCATTGTATTCGGACTTGGCGTCGGTTCAATTGCTTTAATTTTCACGTAAAAATACTCTCCTTTATTGCGTGTTCTTAGCTGTATTGTAACATGTTACCCCTTTATACTCCTACTCGGATGCTTAATTTTATTGATTTCTTCCCATCATCATACTTTCTCTTTCCACCTAATTAATCCGAAACTATCGTTAAAAGTCTAATATTATTGCGATGCACCCTCCCGCCTTCTCTCTAAAAATGTAATATTCTCAATCACAACTTCAGTTCTATATACTCTCTTTCCTTGTTCATCATCGTAATTACTCGTATGAATACGCCCTGTAATCCCAACAAGTGAGCCTTTCGTACAATATTCTGTTACATTTTCAGCCGACCTTCTCCATACAACACAATTAATAAAATCTACTTGCTGTTCACCTAAACTATTTCGAAAACCTCTATTCACCGCAACACATATTCGTGCATAAGCGACACCTTGTTTTGTGTAGTATAATTCTGGCTCCTTTGTCAATCTACCGATTAATACAACTCGATTCATCATAAGTTATACCACCTCACATATTTTTCTTCATTGTAAAGAAAAATGTTGGAAGGGTAAAAAGCGCAAAATGATATGTTTGTAAGCAAAAATTATTACTTTATATCTTACAAATCAAAAAAAGAAACCCTACATAGTATAAACATGTAAGGTTTCCAAAAATATTATACTTCACTGCAAGATATGTAATATCCTCCGCGGGCCATCTTTATTTCAGCGCGGTACATTACATTTTCTAAGTAGAAAGTAATCGGTTTAACTTTACTCTCAATTTTTAATTGTTCATTACATTTAGCCGCATAGCTTTCAATAGCTGAACGAATAACTTCTGCTGATGGATATGTTAAAGCGTCATCTAGTTCTATGAAAAAACTTTTAGAAAATAGTTTTTTCATAATCCCTTTTTTCTCTTTCATCATATTCCATCCCCCTTCAATTTAAGTCGCCAACATCCATATTTTCAATTTATCTTTAAAAATAAAAAAACCTGCACATTTCATGCAGGATTTTTTATTAGTCATTTTTCGTAAAGTAAGAAACGAAACGAAGAATTTCTAAGTATAACCATACTAGAGTCATCATTAGACCCATTGCACTGTACCACTCCATATATTTTGGAGCTTGGCTACGTGCACCATTTTCGATTAAATCGAAATCTAGTAATAAATTTAATGCAGCAACTACAATAATAACTGCACTAATGATCATACCAATTGTTCCACCTTGGTGAATATATGGAACAGAAACACCGAACATGTTTAATAAGAATACGATTAAATACATAACCATAATTCCCATTGTTGCTGCCATAACACCTGTGCGGAATTTATCAGTTACCTTCACTACGCGTGTTGCATATAAAACTAACATCGCAAATAGAATTGAGATTGTTAGTAATACAGCGTTTAAAACGATAGAATCCTGAAATTTCATTGCATAAACTGCTGAAATACTTCCTAACACTACCCCTTCTACTGCCGCATAAATCGGTGCACCAATTGGTGATATGCGCGGGAAGAAGATAGATGCAAATGCAACGATTGCCGCAATAACTAAAGCACCAATTAATACTGGCATTTTCATCGTACCTTGCGTCATCTGTATGTATGAATAGACAGACGTTGCAAGCAGCAAGATAAGCATGATAAACGTTTTGCCTACTGTTCCGCCAATAGTCATCGCGGAAGTATTTGCTCCCTCTTTACGGAATGCCTCTTTTTTCAACATTGGATTAGATGTTCTCATTTTTTCCCTCCTAAAATAGGTTCTACCAATAGTGTAAAGTTTTTCTCTTTACTTTTCAATATATGCAGCTTGTTTTTATTTTAATCCTTCAACGATGTCGGATAGTTCACTCCATCGTTCCATCGTTTTTTCTAGCTCTTCTTCTATCTTCTGCCCTGCTTCAGATAATTCTTGGGCCTTTGTGAAGTCAGATCCAACATTCGTAAGTTCTTCTCCAATTGATTCAAGTTTCTCTTCTAGTTGTGCAATTGTATCTTCAATTGTTTCCCATTCACGCTGCTCATTGTAAGAAAGTTTACGTTTACGTTGTTGTTTCGGAGCCTCTTCTACTACTTTTTTCTCCTTTTGAACTTCTGCTTTCTCAATGAGTTCTCTCGTTTTTTCCATTTCTAAATACTCTGTATAACTACCTAGGAATTCACGCACTTCGCCTTCGCCAGTAAAGATGAACAATTCATCTACTACTTTATCTAAGAAGTAACGGTCATGCGATACAGTTAAAACGACACCTGGGAAATCTTCTAAATAATCTTCTAGCACTGTTAATGTTTGTGTGTCTAAATCATTCGTAGGCTCATCAAGTAATAGTACGTTTGGTTCTCCCATTAAAATACGCAATAAATATAACCGTCTTCTTTCGCCACCAGATAGTTTACCAAGCGTTGTTCCATGTGAATGCGGTAGGAATAAGAAACGTTCTAACATTTGAGATGCGCCAATTACTTTTCCATCTGTCGTATGAATAACTTCCGCAATTTCTTTAATGTATTCAATCATACGCTGGTTTAAATTCATCTCTTCATTTTCTTGCGTATAATAGGCAACTTTTACAGTTTGTCCTACTTCAATTTCACCACTATCAGGAGAGAATTTTCCTGCAAGCATATTTAATAGTGATGATTTTCCGCTTCCATTTGCTCCGATAATTCCAATACGATCACCAGGCTTCACAATATGATTAAAGTTATGTAATACTGTTTTATCACCAAATTTTTTCGTTACACCTTTTAATTCAAGTACTTTCTTTCCTAAACGACTTCCACTTAGTGCAATATCAACTGATTGCTTCGCTGCTGGTCCTTCTTGTCCCTTTAGCTCATCAAAACGCTGAATACGCGCCTTTTGTTTCGTAGAACGGGCTTTTGCACCACGGCGAATCCAAGCAAGTTCACGACGATATAAATTTTGGCGTTTTGATTCTTGTGCCGATTCTTGCTCTTCACGAAGTGCTTTCGCTTCTAAAAATGTACTGTAGTTTCCTTCGTAGCTATACAGTTTACCGTTATCTAATTCAAAAATACGGTTTGTCACACGATCTAAGAAATAACGATCATGGGTTACAAGTAATACCGCACCTGTATATCTTGCTAAATATTCTTCTAACCATTCAACTGTCTCATGGTCAAGGTGGTTCGTAGGCTCATCCAAAATTAATAAATCAGGTGTTTCAATAAAACATTGCGCCATTGCAATACGCTTTTTTTGTCCACCAGATAGGTTTCCAACAGTTGCTGTAAAATCAGTAATTCCTAATTTCGTTAATAACGATTTTGCATTCGCATTTGCTTCCCATGCACTCATCGCATCCATACGTTGCTGCACTGCAAATAATTGTTCCTGTACTTTTTCATTACTTGGATCTTTTTCGATATTTAATAACGATTGTTCATAATCACGAAGAAGACGAATTAAAGGTGTATCACCATGGAACACTTGCTCTAATACTGTTAGTTTTTCATCAAACTCTGGTTGCTGTGATAAATAACTAATTGTATATCCGCGTGAATGCGTCATATCACCTGTATCAGGAGTTTCTAATCCTGCAATAATTTTTAATAACGTTGATTTACCAGTACCGTTTACACCGATAATTCCGACACGTTGTCCTTCTGTAATACTACATGATAATCCATCAAATAACGGTTTTTCTCCGTATGATTTCGATAAGTTCTCCACAGTTAACATTTTCATATTTGTGCATTCCACTCTTTCATAAATTGTTCAATAAACTGTTCCATATAACGATGACGAACTTCAGCCTCTTGTTTTGCTGCGTTCGTGTTCATTAAATCTTTTAGTTTTAAAAGCTTTTCATAAAAATGATTTAAAGATGGATCATTATTTTTTCTATATTCATCTTTCGTCATCACTTCTCGAGGAGGGATAGTTGGATCATACATTAATCTCCCTTTCGCTCCTCCGTATGCAAACGTTCGAGCTATTCCAATTGCACCAAGAGCATCTAAACGATCCGCATCTTGAACAATTCTCCCTTCAAGTGACTCAACTGTGCCACCATGACCGCCCTTATAAGACATATTGGCGATGATATGAAGAACATGCTTACTTTCCTCTTCTTCAACACGTAACTCTTCTAACCAATCAGAAACTTTTTTCATTCCTGCTTCTTCACTCTCATTTAACTTCTCATCTGCTACATCGTGAAGTAATGCTGCCATTTCAATTATAAAACGATTTCCCCCTTCTTGCTCGGATAAAGAAATCGCCAATTTATGTACGCGTTCAATATGATACCAATCATGCCCACTCGCATCTTTTTCTAAAATATGCTTTACGAAAGTTATTGTTTTTTGTATTTTTTCTTGTTTTATCATTTTATCTTCACCCAGTTACTTATTGTAACACGCCCGCATTTTTTCATCACATATTTTCTTGTCCGCCCATACACTAGGTGGTAGGCATCATTATGAAGGAGGAATAAAAATGTTCTATAATAACCAACCGCCTTACCCACAACAACCTCTTTATCCTCAACATCAGGAACAAAGATATGCTGAACAATATGAGGAGCAAGAATTACAACAGCAAGAACAACAATACGAACAAAATCCATACGCTACACCGCAAACTCAAGAACAACAAAATCCATATGACACACGTCCAAATTATGAATATCCTCAAAATCCATATGCAGCACTGCAAACTCAAGAACAACAAAATCCATATGACACACGTCCAAATTATGAATATCCTCAAAAGTCATATGCAGCACCGCAAACTCAAGAACAACAAAATCCATACCCAACTCAGCAAACTCAAGAACAACAAAATCCATACCCAACTCAGCCACAACAACCACAATACCAACAACAAATGTATCAACCCAACTACGACGCACGTGTCTCACCACCAAAACCACCAACAATCGATCCGACGCAACCTCAAATTTTACCACCTGGACCTACATTCGATATTACGCAGCCTCAAATTTTACCACCTGGACCTATTACAGAACCAACGCAACAACAAATCCAACAAGTTGTCGGTACACAGTTTTTACCTTTAAAGAAACCTGTACTTGATTTCGTAAAACCTTGGGTAGATTACGGTTTAAATGAAGCGAAACATACCTCACACAAACATGCTTTAACAGAAGTTGCTGCGATTATGTTCTTAGTTGGTAAAGGATTCAACCCAACGATTGCTCATTATATTGTAGAATCTTGGGAGAAGAATGAGCAGTTTTAATCTTATTCATCTTGTGTTAAGTAAAACTATAAAAGTGTCGCAAACGCCTGTTATACAAGCATTTGTGACACTTTTTCATTTGTTATATTATATTCTATTTCAATAGGGAATTTCATATTTTTTCACGTGTTTTTATATTATTTGTGAGCAAATAATAGCCTTTTAATTAAACTGTATTAAATCGATTTTTATTTTAAAAACAATTCATTTAACATACATTTCTACAATAAATATTGTATTACAATCACCTTGATAAATAGGTATTACCGTTCCCATTTTTGAACTTGTGTGCGGAACATATTTCAGGATATCAATTCAAATCAAATTTATTACGAAATGTTAATTTATCAGCCTTTTGTATATTCGATAAATCAAAACACCCCTAAATGCACTATGTAAAATCGGGCATTTTTCGGGCGATTATCGGGCATTTTTAAATCTAAAACAAAAGAGCACAGCGTGTATATAAAGTGCTACCAACACTCTATATACCGTCCGCCTAATCACACTAGGCAAACACTTGCTGTACTCTTACGAACTATTCTACAGTACGTAAGAGCTCCTTAGCAACAGTTTGCTTACACTTGGCATTCTGTTGCTTTTTTGTTTATACAAAGGGGCCAATATTATGGAAAAGAAACGTATCGATGTTATCGCAAGTAAAGAATCCTTCCACAACTTATCATCATTCACAGATGTGGAGGAACTAAATAAAACTGTACGCGCATACAGAGACACTATCCGTATGTCTATTAAGCGTACTGACGTACAATCTAAACTTATTACGTTACTTGAAATTTTAAAGCGCCACAGCTGTAAATATGTAGGTGTTAGTTTCCTTTGCAAAAATAGAATTGCTGAAAAAATGGAAGTTTCATATAAAACTGTACAACGTTTAATGAAGAAACTTGTGGATCTAGAGATGATTAAACAGGTAGCAATGAAGCGTACAAAAGATATGCTTCAAACTTCTAATGCTATTATCATTCAACCAATTGTGGAAGAAATGTCCGACAAGGTGGATACAAAAAGTCCTACAAAGTGTCCTACCATTAAAACAACCCCTATTTCCTTAAAACAAAATATAAACGATATAAACAAACGTAATAGTAATGAGAATAGCAATACACCTGAAGAAAACATTAAAGAAGCTGATTTTGTTACTCACTGGGTACCAGAACGTTTTATTTCTCTAGTTAGCTCTTTTTACAGTGAATCTAAAACAATTCAAGAACTGTGGAAGGTCGTAAGACAGTGTAATAAAGTTACAAACTTTTCTACAGGTGATAAAGCATTTACTAAAGACCAGGAGCTTACTATTGGCCTAAAAGCTATTAAAGAATTTGTTATGAAAATTAAATCTGGAGCAAAAATGAACAAGGGTAAATTTGCTTATTTCAACGGCATTGTGAATAACTTAATGGACCAGTTCTACTTTGATAGTGAGTTTATGGGAATGTAATATTTATCAAAATCCCCCAAGACAAATACGAACAAATGTTTGATTTGTTGTTGTTTCTCTGGTAATATATAGTCAAATATTTCCTACCGAAGTGAGGGCATTACATAATGAAACCATTAACTCCTAGACAAGCTCAAGTACTAACTTTTATGCAACAAAAGGTAATTGAAAACGGATATCCCCCAACTGTACGTGAAATTGGAGAAGAAATAGGTGTTTCATCTCCTTCTACTGTACATAGTCATTTGATACATCTAGAGGAAAAAGGATATATCCATCGTGATCCATCAAAATCAAGAGCAATTAAAATTTTAATAGGAGGATTCAACTATGATAACTGATCCAATAGCATTTGAAAAAGATAAATTAATTAGAGATATGTATAAAAAACAGAAGGAGGCTGCTAGCTTATTAGTACAACATGAAAACCACTCAGAAGTTTCAAATCTTATTCTCGAATGTCATTCACATAAAGATTATTTCGTACAAAATGCTGCTTTAACAAAAAAATCTTTAGATGAATTAAAAGAGAAACATACACAGATTCAAGAATTACTAAAACAAGCAAAAAATCTCTAAACGCAAGTTCCAAATTTACAAAACGCAATATTTACAGTTGTTGCATGAAATTGGTATGATTTAGGCATTACTTCAAGGGGGTATTTTCATGAGTTATGATACAATTGCATCGCTACAACGTATGCAACAATTAGAACAAGCTCAGGCTGCAACCGGAAAACGTTTAGTGCTAAAACGTGTAGATAGTACTTTAGATAGAGCACTAATCATCATCGGACTACTTTTAATGATTCCTACACTTGGATTTTCGATTGCACTGGTTGGCATTTACGCTTTAATAAAAATGTTTGTAACAAAAACTTACTTAGTAAAAAACGTAGCTACAGGCGAAAAGTTTCATGTAGATAAAGAAGACTTTAAACAATACAAGAAGAATTTTAAGAAGAAGGAAAAACAAGTTAGAAGAATATCTGATTTGTAGTAAATAAAAAAAGCCGACTTATATAAGTTGGCTTTTAAAAATCAAAAAAGGTTTTCTATCCATTCTACAATAGGTTTCCAAAAAGAAAAAAGTAAAATAAATCCTACAACTAAGGAAACTAAGAATGAAATAATAATAGGATGTCTTTCTGCAAGAGATTTCTTCTCGGGCGGCGTTGTAGCGTTAAATTGATGACCAATAGAAGAATTTTTGATTTTGTTCTTATTACCAACTTTTATACTCATTTTCGCCCTCCAAACCAATGACCCAATCTAGAACCAGTAACTTTATTTTTATCTCCCATTTTTATGGATTCATCAAAAATTATATTTTCTATGTTGAAAATAACTTGTTCTTTTTTATTCTCATCCATTTCTACCTGCGACTTTAAATCTAGGTCATCCAAGTTTTCATATTGTTTTTCCAGTTCCATAATTACATCTACGAGTTTAGATTTTACATTAGCAACTATTTTGCTTAGTACATTTGAAGGACATTTTATACTCATCCCAGCAATTTGCAATTCTTCCGTTGAGATAGTGTGACACAAAGCAGTTGGTACAACTCTTGCATAACCATAACCTATGCCATCTTTGTCTATTACTTCCTGAAGCGTATTAATACTGTCGTTTATATGCATTGTAGTAAGCTGATCAATCCGTTCTTGCGATATCAAGGCTTCTAATGGGACTTGAGCATTTGTATATTTAGTTGAATAGTTTACAAAATATGTACCTACAGGGACCCCTTTTTTTATTCTATATGTAGGAATATCTTCCTTTGTATCAAACCCCTGTAACTCCCCTTGAATCCAATTCATAATTAATTCGTTATCAAGGTCTGATAGTATAACTTTTAACCTCAAGAGAATATTTTCAAGTGTTTCTTGACCATTAACCAAGTCTTTTAGAAGCTGACTTCTTGCCATATTATCACTCCGTTACTATTAAATTACTTTTTAGTCTACTAGATTTAAAAATCACATGCAATTAATTCAACATCTAAAAATAAAAAAAGCCGACTCAATTAAGAGCCGGCACTTTTTATGCTTACTATTTAATTTCTACATAATAAGAACTAGCTGTAATATAGAACACATTACCTCTACTGTTTTTCATCTTATATTGCGGTGAACCGTCCACAGATTCTTTATCAATGATTGTAAACCCTAAACCTGCATCAACTGTACCTGCAGCATAGCTTTTATTCCATGTAGGACGATCATAGTAATTTAAGCTATTAACCTTTGATTCTACTCTTTTACCGACTACAGATGCATCTTGTCCACTGTCATAACGAATGTATGAAGAGTCATTATAAATCCACTGATTACCACCAACATTTAACCAATTTCCTAAACGTCCCCAAACTTTATATGATTCACCTTTTTGTAGTTTGCGAATGATATTATTGTTTGTGGATGGTCCAGACCGAAGGTTAACATTTTGACCATCAATATAAGCCACTCCGCTTACCTCTGTTACACTTCCAGAAGGTTGTTGTGGTTTTGCATCCACAGTTACAGAATGACCGTTATATACCTTTAAAACATCCGCACGGAATTGCGATTCTGATACACCATGACTTTTTAAATAATCAAGTGGGTCTTCATGATCTGTACCACCAAGATTGTACGTAACATCATTATGAGTCCACAATCCTTTTGACGGGTGGATATTGCGCTCACGTAAAATATCAGCTAGTAATTTAACATATCGTTCATATGATTTTTTAAATTTAATAGGGTCACTAGTTTCAGATAACTCCACATGAACGAATCTCTTATTAGCTGCTGGACCTGCTCCCCATGCTTGGTATTTTGTAGATGCAATTTGAATATTTTCATCCCAATCCGTCGCATAGTGAACGAAAGCATTTCTCCATGTTCTCGCTTCATAGTTTCTAATATTAATTGCTGGCGCTTCTGGTGTTGCAGTTGAATGAGCTACAACGCCTTCATAAGTACCTACACCATAACGGTATGGCTGTTTTGGTAAATCCGGAATAATAAGCGTTCTATCAGCAAAAGCACTTGTTGTAAAAGAAACAGCAAGTACTAGAATCATAAGAAACGAGGTAATATGTTTCATTGTCTTTTTCATTTAGCATCAACATCCTTTTTCATAATTTTTGTGTGGTCAAATAATCCACTTGCTGACAACCCAATGATGATTCCTTGAAATACATTCGTTTTTAAGTCTTGGGACAAAAATAAAACGCCTAGCGCAATGCCAAGCGTTAAATTTAATAACGGAACGTATCTTGTTTGTAATCCAATTGTTTTCGCAATCTGTGAAAGACCAACTACAATTCCAATCATTACAGTGATTTCAAACATTACATACCACCTCCCTTCAATAGTAAGCCAATAAGTGCTGTTGCGATTGCACCAATAATGATGCGGAGAATCCAGGTTGTATTGGCACTGATTTTATCAAGCTGCTTATTAATGTTTATGATGTCTTTTTCGTTACCTAAAGTACGAGATTCTAGATTTCGAATATCTTGTTGTATATTCTTTTGTTCTGATTTAATCTGTTGGATCTCTTGCTTTAAATCTTGAATTTCTTGCATCATTTCACTCCTTTCAAATAAAAAAGAGAAGCACATTATGTGCCTCTCTTAATCTATAAAAGCCGTATTTTATTAAAAATTTATTATTCAATCTCTAAAATAACCTTATCGTCTTCCTGTTTAACCGTTATTTCATTATCCACTACACATCCACCTTCACAGGAGATAAAAACTTCACTTTCGTGATCCAATTCCATTAAATATGCAATTAAGTCTTTTACAGTCAAATTAACACCTCCTATGAAATAGATAGCTTATCCGTATACAGGAGTACCAACGATATATGGTGGTAATCCATTTGGATATCTTTTAAATGAATTGGCATGATTACGAATGAAATTTTCATTCTCCTTAATATCTTCAATCCATTGTCTTGCTGATTCTATTAAATCCTTACAGAAAATCACTATATCAATATTTAGAACATCATTAAAGACATTGTTATGAAAGACCATTGGACCTGGCTCAATAAATATTATTCTTTTATAATTCGATTTTTCATGCTGTGTACTCCCTTGATGTAAGAACGAACATCTAAAATAGTAACACTCATCAGCGGACATCCTAAATTTATTTCCTACATAACTGGTGTACCACTCTTTATACTTTCTACCACTTGTTTTTCCATCATCTGATTGTAAAGCAGCACAAATATCAGGTATACATAAAGCTATCCCTAAAGACAAGTGATATACTCCTGCATCTAATCCTCTTTCAATTTCATTAAATAAATCTTCCATAATTAAAAACCCTCCTTTTCTCTAACTTAAATACTATTCTTTATAAAAAGGAGGAATCCTTTATAAAACGAAATAAAAGTAAATCCCAATTTGATTCGTATTCTTTTCAGATTCAGCTTTCGCTTTTTCTGCTACTTCTTTTGAAGCAATTAAAGCTGGAATGTCTTGTTTTTTAAATCATAAAATTAGCAACCATATGCACGGTAATATTAGTACCGCTAGGAAGATTGTTAACAAATATATTACCACTTACTTGAACGGTAACTTCACATGAAGTCGTTACATCTCCAATAGCAATACCCGTAAAGGCAACATCTTGTGGTGGACGAAATCCAACAGGAAGAGTGGCAAATGGTGTAACATTTTTAGGGTTTCGTATTGATCCAATTACATTAATGATTACACCACTCCTTTTATATTTCAGAATTCTATCGGATACATTTGTAACACCTGTTGTATTTAAAGTTGTCCAATCGATATCTACACTTTGTTTAACCGTACCTTCTACTATTAACTTTTTCGTTTTCACTTGTACTTCATCCATAATAGAACCATTGTAACCAGTTAGAAGTAAATTTCTAGACTTGTTATCTAACGTTCCGCTCTGGATATAGTTCACATCATTAGTCATTAAGAACCTCATACGCCCTAATGCATTTGCGACTAGTAAAGGCGCATCAGTTCCAGTATGTTCTATACTAAGAGGACCAGACATGCTATCTCCTATTTTCCGAACAAGTTGGTTTGCGTTAATTGATGCTACTAAATCAGCAATCTTTTTATTCGTATCATCAATTACTTTCAGATAACCTGCCACTCTTTCAAGGGCTTTATCAAACTCAGAAATATAGTTTTCTATTTTAATATTTCCTTCTCGTACATCTCTTTTTAAAGAAATCCGAATATCTGGCGTAGTCATTCGCTCTAAATCGTTTTTTTCTAAAACGAAATAAGCTGTCCAATCACCAGCCATCGAAACTGCTTCTTCTGACAATGTGTACTCAAAAGCTCCGTTATTTGCATCAATTATTTTTGCGTCATCTCTAATCAATTGTCCTAAATGATTCGTGGCTTCATATTTAACTGAATATCCCTTCAAATTTACTTTTTGCCCATTTCCCTTTAAATAAACAACAATCCTCAAACCATTTTTATCATTCTGACGAGAACGTATTGTTTTTGTGAAAACTGGATCAGCTAAATCTATAGAAATTACCTCATCTCTCATGTGATCCATCTCCTTTCTCGAATCATCTTTTAATGCGATTAGGGGCCCGTTTAATACGTTTTTTTCTCACTCTATGTCTTACGTTACCTTTGGGTTGTATCGGCTCTAATTCTTTAATTCTAGCATCTGTTTTTGTAACGTATTCTTGGAAAGCCTTGGTCACCTGCGAAAGCATCCCATATAAGCCTACACCTGTTTCTTCGGATTCGTTTGGAATGACAATACCATAATGAGTTGGAATGTCATTTGTTGTTAAAGTAGGTTCTCCTTCTTTACGATCCATCCGCATTTCATATAGTTTTGCCATATCTAATTTGAGGTTATATTGTTTTATATCCCAGTCCATTACTTTTTCTAACGCATCAAATTTAATTTCACGTATGTTCGTCTTATATTGAGCTTGCGAAGATACTTTAAAATCTCCTGCAATTATTCCACCATAGAATGAACCTGTACCAGATTTAACTTGAAGATACCCATTCTCATAATCCGAATTACGCAACATACAATATTGCATGATAATATCCGTGTCTCCACCAGAAGAAGTATCAAAAGATAATATTCTTTTACCGTTTTTATAGTAATAAAACTTTTGCCCAGCAGTGAAATGCATATTTCCATTTGTGGCTTCAACGATGAAATCATTTTTTGCTTTTGCTGCAAAGTTTGTACCTGCTTTTATATCGAAGTATGATAATTGGGACTCCATTTGCAAATATTCCTCTGCTTTTAAGACTAAATCTCCATTTTGACCAAATTTAATAACGGAGGGAAAATACAAATCAGTTTTACTGCTACCTACAAAACCTCGTGTAATTCCTATCCCTGCCCCTTTAGGGTAAATATTTGAATACTGATAAAGTGCAAGTGCTCCTTGTGATGCTGTATCGTCATTGTCTCCACCTAAAAGCAAAGTAGGTTGTAATTCATCCCTTGAATTTTTGTAATACCCTAAAAACATACGGGTAATATTATTTTCCATAATTCGCATGAATTGTTTGGATATACTTACATAGTTTTTAGAATCATCCGACCTTAAAGTAGTACCACTAATCTCTCCGCCCTTAATTAAATCACCAGCAAGCGTACCAGCTGTTATAAAATCAGCAACAATTCGCCCATCATATGTAATGGCAGTTTCATATGGGCCGTTTACTCCCCAAGGGGAATACCCTAATCCGTTGATATTCCACTGCCAAACTTTTGAAGCGGTCATTTCTGACTTGGTATCCATAATTAAAATACGATCAGGATAAATCCTAACATGTCCGCCAAATCCAGAGTTAATCAGGTTCGTCGCATTTTCTTTTGCTGCATCTAATATAGAACCAGGCATATCCTTTAATTCATCATGCATTTGATCTACTTTACCAGCCATATCAGTAAAGTTTTCTTTAAAGTTACCGATTGTTAAATTTATATATTCTTTCTTTATTGGATCATATTTATAAGCAATAACTTTAGCCTGGATATCAATGTTGTCTTCCACATGCTCGACAGTAACGATATCTCCCATATATACACGTTGTAAAATAGCATAATCCTTATACTCTTCTGTTTGAGATAGTTCTTGGAACTCAACTTTATATGTTGCTTTAGGTTGGTCAACATGATGAATATCAAACATTTCTTTAGCGGCTTGACGTAATAATTTATATGCTTCGTCTAAAGGAACTGCATCATCATCTGCATTTTCACCAATTGCTGCTTTAATATGTTTAAATTCCACAATTCTAATTTTCGGATGTGGATACTTATGAATTATAGGGCTATCCACATATTTTTCTGGTAAAAATAATCCATCGAATCCCTGTGGCATGATTCTCGTAATCGGGCTCTTCCAATCCACATTACCTTCATAGCCTAGTAAATCCTTTTTATGCTGAATAACAACACCACGATCCATACCACGACTTTTGAGCATTTTAACATCAAAATTATCTCATTTTAATTCTCCGCCCCATCTATTTATGAAAGAATTATCTAAGCTCGTATCTAACATTGCTTCAACTGGATTTTTCCTTACAATACGAGCACTTGCGATAGTAGGAATATCAGAATAAAAGGTAAAAGGATGTTTGTATTGTCCTCCTGCCAATCGATTCATTGCCCCATTACCATTGGTCGTTTGAATGAATATATCTTCTATTAGATTTTCTGTTAAATCATAAAAGATGTGATAGCATTGTACAGTTAGTTCTCCCATACTTGGCTTAGGATTCACAACACGAAATATCTGGTCACCGTCTGGTGTGGGAACTTTAATCATGCTCATACCATCAATTTCTATTCCATGTGGAGCAAATAAAGGATAACTAAATGTAAATGCAAATAAACCGTTGAGTTCTTCCTCAACAGTTGCACCATAAATATATTTGTCTAAAATCCCAATTCCATTATGTGTGAAATCCGTCTCATCTGGTTTATATAATGTAATCATACATATCGCCACCTTGGCTCAACTAAAATTCTGCTTACATTTCCAGACCATTCAATTGAATTCTCTCCAATTTTGAATAGCGGAAACTCGCCTACTGTTTTCATAGGGACTGCACCTTTATAAGCTATTAACAAATCAGAATCCACAATAACTGAATCAGTTACTCCTTTTATTTGGAATGTAACTTCATTTATCATAATTCTCAAGTCACCATTACCGAATACCTCTAACTTCGGAAAAGATTCAATATTACCAGGGTTTAAAACGGTTTCTGGTTTTGTTAATAAAAAAGGAACTGATTTAACATATTCAAAAGGATCTAGCGTAAATTCCACTTCAAATTCTCCATGTTCTTCAATATCGTTAGCGATATCCCCGATTTTTACATGTTTTATTTTCCGATAAACTTCATCATCAGTAAAAAACAACGTTTTTCCATTAATAAATAATGACTTTACACGTCTTATTAATGGTTTTATATTTTCACTTTCAAGCAAATTGAATTTAACTTTAAAAGGAACATCTTCATATGCCCCTTTCTTTGTTAACGATCCATGTCGTCCTGGTACTTCGATATGTTCTACTTTTTGGTTTACGGTTGGAATAACTGGACGACCTACCATATATACTTCGAAACTACTTACTAATTCATTGTCAATTCCCATGTCCAGCACATTAATTCCTCCCTATTCCTATTTTCGCATTACGTCCCCGTTGAGCAAGAACACTATCAATTTCTTCTCCCATCAGTTTAATATCTCTATCATTCCTTACAATTGGATTATTAATATTGATAATTGTTGGCTCACTTGACATAGTTGCTGCAATACCTTCACCAATTGCACCTAGCGTTTTCTTATTCAGTGGTAAAACACCTTCTGGTCCCGCTTCACCAGCACCTTGTAAATTACCACCGTTCATACCGAAGATAGTCGGTCTAGTGAAAATACCACCTTTAGCACGCCATTGTACATTAAGACCAGATGGATACGTAATGTCTTTTCCTAAAACGTTTTTCGTACTAGTTTCCAAACTAAAATGTGGCATTTTAGGCATTTCAGGCTTAGGAATTTTCAACTTCAAATTATCAAAGAAGCCTTTAATTTTATCAATAAGTCCCTTCACCTTATCAACTGCGTCTTTTATTGGATCAATAATAAATCGCTTCGCTGCTTCAAATTTTTCTTGCGCTGCGTTTTTCACGGAATCAAATTTTTCTCGTGCTGCGTTATACAATTCATTAAATTTTTGTTTCGCTGAATTGTACGCTTCAACAACAGGATCAATCACATATTTCTTTACCAAATTCCAAGCTGTTAACGTATAGGATTTTATCTTTTCCCAATTTCCTAATATCCAATTAGCCAAATCTGCTAGTTTTTGCTTTGTTGTATTCCACAATTCTTGAACTGGTTGGATAACATACTGTTTTATTAAATTCCAACCTGCTAACGTATAAGATTTCGCTAATTCCCATTGTGAATTCAACCATGAAACTAAATCTCCAAATTTTTCTTTGACTAGATTCCAAGTTTCCTGGACTGGCTGAATAATATATTGTTTAAATAAACCCCATCCAATCTGCGCTGCTGCCTTCGCAATTTCCCATTGTTTACCTAACCAAGTGACCAATTCGCCAATTTGTTTACTTACCCAATCATAAGCTTCTTGAATCGGTTGTATAATATATTGAGATATTGCCGCCCACGCAATTTGCGCTCCTGCTTGTATTAATAACCACCCAGCCTGTAGCACTGTTGAAATTAACGAAATAATTGGATCTAAAAATGTAAGTATGGAATTCCAAGTTTCTTCCCAATTTGTTTTTAATTGTTCCCAGAATGAAGTTGCCGTTTCAACGATACTAGTCCACAACTCACTGAAAAATTCACCTAAAGGAGACAATATACTATTTGCTAGTTCAATGAACGAAGCCCACAATCCTGAAAAATAATCAGTAATACCTGTCCAAATTTCAGATGCCGTATCATAAATTCCAGTCCATAAATCGGAAAAAAATTGCCCTATAGGTTCGAAGAACTCATGTACCATATCTAAGAAAGAAGACCAGGCGTTTGAAAAATAATCAACTGTGGAGGACCAAGCATCTTCACAAGTTTGAACTATGCTATCCCACAATTCACCAAACCAATCTTTAAATTGGGTCCACTTTTCAGAAAGCCAATCAGTTATAGCGCCCCAATTCTGAATCACTAAAATAATTCCAGTTATAACAGCTGCAAGACCTACGATAATACCGATTATAGGTAACAAAGCAACATCTAATGCCATAAATGAAATTGCTAATGCTGCAACAATAGGTGTTAATACAAGAAAAGCAACACTTAACACTCCGAGTACCCCAGCGAATAACTGAACTGGTTCTGGTAACTTTGTAAACCAATCTATTAATGATTTAATCCCGTCAACTATTGGCGGTAAAACATCTTTGGTGAGTTCTGCCATCTTCTTTCCAAGCGGTTCTAATGCTGCTTGGGTTTCCCTTAATGCTTTTTGAAATTGCTGTCCGAGGGATTCTTCTTGAAGCTTCTTCATTTCATCCATACGACCATTTACATCACCCAGACCACCGTTTACATCAGTAAGACCTAATACAGCTTTAGCACCCATGTCTTCCCAACGGGTAGCAAACAAGCCAACTCCAATTTGATTCTGTTTTACCTTGTCATCCATGCTTCCTAAATCGCCTATTACAGCTTTAAACACATCGGCGGCTGTTGCTTTACCATCATTAAATGATTTCCAAACCGCTTGCGTTTCCTCAGAAAGATCAGCAAAAGCATCCGCTGTACCTTTTGATCCGTCTTGTACTTTCTTTCCGAATTCAGCAACAGTATCATTGATATAATCCAAATTATAAGCGCCGTCACGCGTTCCATTCGCAAGAATGGTGAACATCTCTTCAGCTGAGAACCCTGCTTGTTTGAAGAGGGGAACATATTCTGAAAGGTTGTCAAACAATTCATCCGAGTAATTAAGACCCTCTTGGGCAGCTGCTGCTAATAGATCAAATGTTTTCTCTGTAGATAATCCAAACTGACTCATTACTTGTCCTGCACCACGAGTTGCTTCGTTTAAGTCCACATCATAGACTTTAGCAAGTGTTAGAACATCTTCTGATGCCATCTGCAACTCATCGTATGGAACGTCCCTCATATTCTGAAAAACTTTTATAAGGGCCTGATCAACCTCTTCAAGACTTTCACCAAATCCCTTTTTCCACACATCTTGCGAAATCTTACCGAGATTCTCTGCACCTTTTTGAGTCAATCCTAATGAAGATTGTATTTTCCTTTGGGATCTATCAAAATCTACAGCGACACCTACAACTGATTTGCCCAGTTCAATCAGTTTCTCTGACATCCCTTGTAAAACTTCACTAGCTTCCAAGAAGTTATTTAAATCCATCTTCTTGTTTAACTCCGCCATACCATCTGCGGCTTGACCTCCACTCCGCCCGACATTCTGCAATGAGTTCTCAAATTGCTTTAATGTAGTTTTCGCTTGATTCAGTTTCGTTTCCAACTGCTGCACTTCTTTAGAATTTTCGCCATACACACGCTTTGTTGCACTCAATTGGCGTTCAAGGTTATCTACAACTCTCCCAGTCATTTCTGTTTGTTGGCTCAACTGTCTTTGAGATAGGCCTAATTTATCAGCTTCACTGGCGTTTGCTCCTAATTCAGCACTTTGTAATTTAAAAGCGCTGGTCAATCTCTTTTGTTCAGCTTCTAAATTCTTTTCACTTTGCTGTAAAGAATCTAAATCACCTTTTACTTTTCTGGACTCGGTCGCCTGTTGTGAAAGACCTTCGTTCGTAGTTTTTAACGAATTCTCGAATTGTTTTAAAGTTGTTTTCGCCTGGTTCAAACTTGTCTCAAGTTGTTTCACTTCTGTAGAATTCTCACCATATGCGCTTTTTGCAGCACTTAATTGTTGCTCCAAATTGTGGACGATTCTATCCGTCATTTCCATTTGCTGACGTAATTGTTTCTGCGCTAATTCTAACTTATCCGATTCACTTGCGTTTCGACCTAATTCAGCTGTTTGAAGCTTAAAAGCGCTCGATAATTGCTTTTGCTCTACCTCAAGTTTCTTTGAGTCCTCTTGTAAATCAAGTAATTTCCCACGTACTTCTCGTGCTTCAATCGCTTGCTCTGAAAGACCTTTATTAACTCTTTTCATTGCAGTATTAAGGGTATTTTCAGCACGTTCCGCATCAAGTAATTTCCCGTACATTTTATTGAGTTGTTCAGAAGTTGTATTAGTATCCTTAGACATTGCTTCAAATTCAGCACGTAACATCGATGTACGTTTCTTGGCGGCTTCCATTTGTATCTCAAGCTTTTTCTTTTCAGCCACTAATTTATCTGTCATAGTGGCATCTTGCCCCATAGCTGCAACATGGTTCTTATATTCTTTTGCTGCATTATTCATGACCATGTTAATTTGCTTCAATGTCTGAGCATACTGAACCTGACCATCCATCTTGAAATTAAGAACAACATTTCTTTCTTTATTCCCTGGCATTTTCTCACCTCATTCCTCAATAAAATGGTGTCTGATCTAACGTGTAGACTTGTTTGGATTTCTCTTCAACTAATGCATCCGGATTGTTGTATCGAAGATGCATAATGTATTGTTTTAAAAAATGATTAGGAGTGATTTTCCAAAAATCATCCATACTTAAACCAAGCAATGTGTTACCAACATAAAAATAAAAATCCCAGTCTAATTCAGACTGAGATTCCTTGGTAAACACATTCTTTACTTTTTTTCATCCTTCTTCAACTTCTCCATATCATCAACTTGGAAGTTCTGGCCGTTAAAGATATCCCATACTACTTGGAAGATACCAGGTACATCGTAAAGCGGAATTGCGTGTTTAATTTCCATAGGTGTACACTCTGTTCCACCACTTCGAACCATTGCATAAATTAAAGAGCGCATCAATTTAGCTTCTTTTTCACCTAAAGAAAAGTTAGCCTTCCCTACCATTTCATTCATTTCTTTTTCGAACTCATGATACGGTTTTCCATAAGATTCTTCCACATAAGGGAATGATTCAAACGAAAAAATAACAGGGATTTCTACACCCTGTACTTTGATTTTATTTATATTTATTTCAACATTAACTAAATCACTTAAACGTGCCATTTACATTCTCCCCCTACTGTCCTGTACTTGTTCCCAATGTATTTAATTGAGATTCATCACAAATAACTTGTTTCATAAAGTCTTTAATTGTAACGCCTGTTGCGGAATCACGAACTTCTGAAAAATCCACTTCCGTTACATCATTGAATAATAACGGGGTTGCTTCCATTACTAACGATTGGTCTTTAACCTCTGCTTCTTCGGTTGTTGTCGAGAACTTTTCTTCGGCTGGTGTAATTTGAACACGAGGATACCAACGACCAACACGAGAACCATCCGATAATGGAGCAACAAACCCTAAAGCGAACATTGGGAATTCTTTTACTGTTGCTTTATTAAATACCACACCTTTTTTTGCAACATATCCATAAATTGCATCTTTAACAACCTGTGGTAATGCTGCAAAACTTAAAGACAATGTGTATTTACTATTTTTACTTGCATTTACAAATAATTTATTACTTGCCCATTTTTGAACTGTCGTACTATTTCCTGCAATCCCAAGTTCAGTAATGATGTCCATTATATAAATATCTTTTTCGTATGTTGGAATTGCGAGATTTGTATCTTTTCCACCAGTCATCATTGCAATATATAATGATTCAATCCCCACTGGATATAATAAATCCTGCGCTTTTGTTGTCGTTGCCATTTATATCATCCTTCCATCTTATCTATTATTTTTTCTGCTAAAATATCGGCTACTTTGTCACCCTCTGTATCAAATGTGTTTTGAGAAAAGTGTAAGCCTTTCACACGACCTCTTCCATTCGCTTTTTTATGACCATGTTCAGCTAAATACCAATACCAAGCTCTATCTTCAAATTCCACAGAAACACGATCATTTTTTATAACGACTTTCAAGCTATTTTTTAAATGAGTTCTTTTGTTCTTGTTTGAGAGTTTAATATTTGCTTTTAATTTTGATGCAAAATATTTAGCTGCTTCCTCTAATACATCCATTTCTACTTGCTTATTAACTCTAAGCAACGTATTAATATCTTCTAAAGCATCAGCAAATCCATTATTGTTAGCAGCCATTAATTAATACACCTCACCGATGTTATGAATTGCGTTACAGTGTCATCATTCTCATCATAGGGAATGCCAAAAAATGAAGCATATTCAACTCCATTTTCATTAAAAATTGCTGTTAATGGTTCATAATCTTTTTCAGTACCATTTGTAATTACTGCAATTTGATATAAAGGCATTGATTTAAGAACTTTAGATGATGCACGTTTATGCGTTTCATTCACGAATTCATACACAATGTAAGGATACTTTGCCTTTGAAGGAGCTTCATCACGATAAACTGGAATACCAGATTTCTTCATGATGTCTCTTAATTGTTGAAAGCTAATTTGCATAAGAGAGTGACACCTCCATCAATCTGTCTTCTTCCTGTACATAAATGCGCTCGATATCGTAAATACGCCCACCAACTTTTACACGGTAATCCTTTTGATTATTTTCAAGATCACGATCAATACGCACTTCAATTTTCTTTACAATTTCATTCGTATCTTTCGTTGTAAATTTATCAGTGGCTGTAACCCCAATATTGTTATAACGAATTTTACGTTCAAATGGATACCCCATAACAACACGGTCTGTTTCTGGATCAATGGACTCTCCTAATTTGAGTAGATCTCCCAGCCATTTAAGTTTATTTGTCTGTCTCTTCGGCATCGTATACCTCCTGGATAAAGAAAGGTGTCATTGCATCAAGAGCCTGACCTAATTCTTTTTCTGCTACACGATATTCATAAAAAATACCTGCACACATAATGACCAGGTACTCTACTTCTCTTCCACACGCTTTTTTTACATATCGTTGCCCTTGTTCAATATAAAAAGAGAGCAAAGAATCATCCATGCCCTCTTCCCAATGAATATGAGATTTTAATTTCTCAATTAATTCGTCCATATTAAGCTCCAGTAGAAGCTTCTAAAACATACTTGTAAACTGGCACTTCAAATGGGGAATAAATTAATTGAGCATCTAATAGATTCCAAATACGGAAACCTACACGATTTGTACGTGAGAATAACTCAACTAGCTTTTGCACTTCTAATGAGCCAATAACATCTTGAATATAGAATTTAGAGAAGTCACCAAAGTAGAACACTGGTGTATCTGGTGCGCCTGTAATATCAATTGCATCTTCTTCCTCAACAGGGAATCCTAATAATGTATAACCAATTCCACCTTCTGCTTGATTAAATGGACGGAGTAATGGGAAACCATCATCTGTTTTCATTGTTTCAATTTTTGTTAGTGCTGCTGTATTTAATACCCATCGTGCTTTTTTACGTACTTCTTTAACAGGTGTATTTTTCATTTTCACTAATGCATCATAAAGATTTTTTTCATCCGTTTTAAATTCAGCGGCTTTCTTTGCTAATGCACCATCATTTATATTATTAGCTTCATCGCCATTAACCATATATTGAGTTTCTTTACGAACATAAGCCTTTTTCAGCTCATCCATAACAATTTGTTCAATTGGTAAACCTGTACGCGCTAATAGTTTTTTCGTTACTGTAGCAAGTGCATCAAATTCCGTTGGTGATAATTCGATTTCATCAAACTCGATATCTGTTTCTGGAATTTCATTATTTGTTCGCTCATTTTTATGTCCTTGTGCTTCTGCCTTTTTAACTAAAACAGGATACTTAATATTTTCCTTTGTTTTTACTCCTGTTCCTAATCGGCGTAAGAAGTTTTCTTCTTGAGCATACGTAATAATTTCTTTACTCAAGAAATCTGGAATCGTAACTGAACCATTACCAGTCACTAACCCTAATGCACGAGCTTCCTTTTCATCAACATTACCTACAATGTAGTTAGCAAATACGGAACGAATTTCTGTTTCTTTATTTACACGATGACCTTTAGTAGAAAGAGCTGCTGCGATAGATGCTGAAATAGCTGAACGTTGTTCTTCTGACAGTTCCGTTTTTACATCCGGATTTTCTTGTGCTGCTGGATCTTCTTTTTTATCAGGATCTTCTTCTTTCTTTTTGTCTGGATCTTCTTCTTTTTCTTCTAATTTGGCTAACTCATCAGTGATAGTTTGTACTTCCTTTGTTAAGTTTTCTACTTCAGCTTTAATTGCTGCTAATTCTTCCGAACGAACTTCATTTTTTTCTACTTTTCCTTGTAATTCTGCTAATCGAGATTTCGTTCTTGTTAAAGATGCGTTTAAGATTTCTTTTAAATTCATGTTAATTTTCCCCCAAGACTTTTTTTATTTGTTTAATAATGTTGTTTCTTTCTTCTGTATCATCTTCCACAACTGTTTTTACGGCTGCTTCTTCACTTCTCATTTCAATCATGGCTGTATTTTCGCCCCTGGTTTCAATTGAAGTGGCAACATATGCTGGTGTCATATCTAAAATAGAAACTTCTAAGAGTTCTAATTCTTCGATAGATCGTTTTTGAACACCAGATTCACCTTCTTCCCATGAATCTTTTTCAGAAACAAAACCAAATGACCAGCCACGTAATTCTTGATTCCTTGCTTTCTCAATCACTTGTTCATCTGTAACCGTAGCAATGGCTCTTAAACCAATATTGTCTTCATACAATTCCAGATTTCCGTTTTCAATAGAGCCAAGATTTCTGTTCTTATCGTGGTTAAAAAGTAAGTCCACATTCTTTGCTTTCTTTAACGCTTTTTCAAACGTCTTAGGGACAATTCTCTCTTTGAAATATCCCCTCGGTGAAGGCAACATTCGACTTTCTCTGTCCACAACATTTACATAACCATCAAGTATGACTTGATTCCCTCTGACCTCAATTTTCATTCTCTTCACCTCCTCCCAATGAACCATCGCTTGCCTCTTTCTTACCAATTTCGGTTAAGTCATTTGAAATGTATATAGATTGTGATTCCTTTGTATTTTGTTTAGGGAATCCAAGCATATCGGCAACATTATCAGGTGAAGTAATAGCTGTACGCACAAGGTTATAACCGATATTTGTCTTGTTGCTATAAGTGACGAAATCAAGAATATTAATCTTGAATTTAATTCGTTTTCCCGAATTCTGGCCATAAAAAAGAAGACTCAAATGGTCTTCGAAATTTTTCATTATTGGTCTTACTGCTTTGTTGTGTATATACATCATTGCTTTTTCAATATCTTCTTTGATTAGCTCTGTGTATGTGTCCACATTTATACCTAAAAACTTACCCAAGTCCTTTTTATATACATTTAGATATGCCAAGGTCTTTTCATCGTCTAGAGGGCTTTTAAGCGTGTCAATTGAGTACCCTTTTCCAAGAGGAATCATTTTAACTGACCTTGCATCATCAATAGATTCCAACTGATCTAAAATTGCATTGATTAATTTTGACTGTGCACCATTCTGTGGGTTGATATGAGCATCCAAATTTAACAAGAATGCTAATAGCCCACCCTTTTTATATTTGTCAGTTAAGGTTTTCTCAGCTGACATAACCCCCTCAAGTGTATCTCTTCCCAAATCAAGAAGACCTTTTCCTCTTAAATGATCGGCACCAATATTTTTCACATGACGAATCATAAAAGGTGGAATTTCGTGACCACCAATATTAAAATGCTCTACTAAATTATCATCTAACTCTGTAAAAACATTTGAAGCTAAATGTATTTGAGTACCATTTAATATCGGGAATGTTTCCCCCTCGAGTAAATAGGTATTCGTCATTAATTTAATGAATTCAGATTGTGTAAGATAATCATTCGGATTCTTTAAAATACGAAGTGCAATATCATCTTTAATTTCATTACCAAATTCGTCTTCCACAACAATATCAGCCAATACCATTTGATTACTAATATCTTGTAGCAACTCGTAAACATCGCTAGATTGCAAGATGTTTGAATCTGTAACATACACACCGCCATAACGGATACTTTTTCCTAATACATCGTCAAGAAAACCACGCTTTTCAGCCTTTTTAAATAAGTAATTTGAAAACCTATCCCTTAAACCCAATTTCTCACCGCCTTTCAAGACAAAATTATTAAACTTACACTCTCTTTCTGATAAAATTAAATAGAAGGAGGTGGATATTATGGCTAATAATGTTAACTTAAATACATTCCCAAGTAATAAAGTTCAAGCATTAACAATGCTTTACTTACAGAACCAAGACTTAACTGGTAAATCACCAAGTGAAATTGTGGATTTATACATAACTACTTCAAAAGAAGTTAGTGAGTCTTTTCGTAATGGTGACAGCCCAAGAGCATCAATTAGATCCTTTTGATAATTACAGTAAGTGATAAAACAGTTTAGTCTTAGTTTCCTGACTAAGCTGTTTTATTTTGTTTCACTTCTTATCGATAAATATCACCAATCAATTCATCCATGCCTTCTTCAGTGATGCTATCCATAACCATCATCGTTTCTTTATGAGCACATAAAAAAGCAACAAATCCATCAATCTTCTTTTTGGACTGTCGCTTACTTGGCGCTTTCATTCCATTGATATTTGTTACAACTACAACATTAAGAGCACAATAAACAAATAGAGGATTATCGGTCATTATACGTTTTTCATAAATAAGTATTTCCGAATCATCCAGCATTGCATTCATAACGTTAGGGTACTGACCTACAGAAATACATTCCAAACCAAGGTTCTCAAGTTTTTCAATTAACTTTTGAGACATCGCTGGATCGTAATTTATTTGTTGTACATCATATAAATTCATACATTCCACAATGTAATCCATAACTTGATCCTGATTTATCATCTTACCATCACAAAAAGTAACAAAACCACGTTCAACCATATCAGTATATGGAACGTTATCTTCTTTTTCACGATGTTCAATATCTTCATTAGGTACAAAATACATTTGTTTAACTTTTATAATTGACTTTCCATCTTCGGTATAACCAGAGTTAGGAAAATTCAGGCTCACACATGTTAAATCGGTTGTTTTCGATAAGTCTAAACCGATGTAGCAAGTTTCACCTGTTAAATCGCCCAGTTCTTCCACAAGAACATGTTCAACTTGTCCTTGCTCAAAGAAGTTCTCAGCTCCATTTACGAATACATTCAAATGTTTAGAAAGAAACTCGGCTTTTTTATGCGCTGAACGTGATGCTGAGATGAATTCCGTTTCAAGTGCACTCATCGTTACAGATACACCAATGTTCGGATTAACCATTGCCCA
Source organism: Bacillus sp. FSL R12-0074 (assembly GCF_038005725.1). Lineage (NCBI taxonomy): Bacteria > Bacillati > Bacillota > Bacilli > Caryophanales > Bacillaceae > Bacillus > Bacillus sp. FSL R12-0074. The sequence continues at coordinate 2,108,800 of NZ_JBBOTR010000001.1, read as the reverse complement.
AACATTTCGGTCTGTCCAATCATAATTCTTGTTAGGTTCGTATATCATGACGAAACTTGAGTCATTATCATCACGTTTCAATACTTCTTTTGCTTCACGATATACTCGCATACCAACAGATGAAGAACCTTTACCAGCCGTTGATATATTAAACATAATCGGCTCAGCACGAGAAACCTGTGCTGATTTAAAGTTATCGTACTGATCCATATTTTCTTGAGCATGGAGCTCATCGTTTAGGATGAAGTGTGGATTGGAACCCTCAATGGATTGAATGTTTTTACTCATTACAATGAATTGATTCTGATAAGCTAAATCATCACGAATGTAGTCATAAGTCACACTGGAAATAGTGCCTTTCGGTCCTTTATAAATGTGTGAGCACTCCATTAATACATCATGGTTCATAATTGTTGCTGCAAATGGCTTTGCTGCATATTGAGCCTGGTTAAAATCACTCGCACAACAGTAACAATCGGCACTAAGCACGCCTTCACCGTACATCGCATAACCAAGAGCACCAACACCGATTAAAGTTTTACCATTCTTCTTAGGAACCTGAATGTAAGCTTCACGAGTAACTCGGACAATTTGTCCTTTTTCATTCTTATGAACCCATCCATATATCCAGGAGTAAGCAAACTTCTCCCAATCTTCCAGGATAAAAGGTTGTCCAGCTAAATCACCTTTAGTATGACGGACAAACGTTTCAACCCAATCCATCATTTCATTAGCACGGTCCACATCGAACCAAATATCTTTACGCTTTTTCCATTTATAATAACGATCTACCATTGCTTTGATAGTGTCGGGATATTTTTTAGGATTCTTTCTTACTTGTTTCGTATAAATATCTGCATAATTAACGCCACGTTCAATCACATAAACACCACCTCCAAGGCATAATAAAAAGCCACACAAATGTGTGACCTAAACTGTCTAAAGACGTCTTCTTAGAACTTCTTCAGTAGCATTTGTCATAACTTCTTCAATGGATCTACTGTTTGCTTTTTGTTTTGTAAATACGATATCTCGGCGTGCTTCGTCATTTAAAGTTATTACCTCTTGATACTCTTTTTTCTCTGTATGATATTTTATTGTAACCTTAACTATACCATTGTTTTCTTTGCCAAAAGCATTTGCTGAAACTACTGTAGATATTGATTGTCCTGGAGCTATAAAAGTATTCCTAGTATTCTCAAAAAAGTCTTTACCTGTTACTGAATTAACTGATTTTGGTTCAAAAGTTAAAGAATCAATAGTAGCTCCACTTTTACCAAAATTTTTTATAATTAGATACTCATGGATATTAGATAAAACTTGTATATAATCCCTGTAAACAACCACATATGGTCTGTTCGCTTCTTCAATAGAACTTCTAGTTGCTCTTAAAGAACCTACAGAAATAAAAACTGCCACTATTGAAGTAACTATCCCTACTATTGGAGAAATTATTTGTACTAATTCTGAAATATTAACATTATCCATCTATGTATCTCCTATTCATTTTTACATAAATTATAACATTAATTAGTAATTTTTCTCCATTTTTCACGATGTTTATCTAATTCACTAACCTTCGCTTTAGGTTTTTTTACCTCTTCATTTTTCCCGACAGTGGAACCACCCGTGACATATTTACCTGGTTTAGCCTTATTAGTAAGCCCCAATAAATCCAATGCTTTTGTTTTTTTATCAGCCCAAGTTTCTACTTGCTGCGCCAATGGATGCTTTGAGTTATTGGTTGCTCCTGCTTTATTGGTATGGCGCTGCGTAGGCGGAAATCCTTTCTCTTTCCATTCGATAAACATCGTCATATAAACTTCGAAAATATCTAAATATGATTCAATTAATGGATCTAAAGTAAGGGTGTAAATATCTGCATCACGCATGATTTTTAATATCCGATTTTTCTCAGCTTCTGTCTTATCGGCAACTATTTTTTGACGTTCTTTTTTTGTAGACATTTCACACCCCCCTTTATTTTTTAAAATGTTGTCTAACGATAGAAATGCCCCCTACGCTACCTATCCTCCCCAGAGGACAAATTTTATTTTTTGATAGGGGGGCTTCCAAAATAACTCGGAAAAACCTTTTTCGGTTTATCTTCATTTTCTTCTTTGATATGACATTTTGGACAAAGTAACATTAAGTTGTTTAATTCTAACTTAAGTGTTTCATCTTCTTTAATCGGTATGATGTGATGAACATGAGCACTCCGACCAAAGACGAACCTTCCACATCGTTGACAGTATCCTTTCTCTCGTTCATATACTTGAGACCTCACATACTTCCATTGATCTGTTCTGTAAAAAGGTTTGTTTTCGTGATGATAGATGTTCTTCTTATCTTTCTTCTTCCTTGGTTTGTTACGCTTATGTTCTTCACAGTAACGCCCTTTGCTTATCTTGTTACGGCAGCCGTTAAAGTCACAGTACTTCATGATAGCAATTCAATGATGTCTTCTTTCTTTTTAACATCAGCTGGAATCTCAATACCTAACTCATCAGCATACTCACGTAACTCTTTTACTGTCTTGTTACTCAAGATAAGTTCAGTACCTGATTCGCCAATTACTTGTCCCTCATTGTTTCCAGTGAAATATCCTCCTGTTGCTAATTCTTTATCAGCAATCATACTCTCAGGATTAACAGTTACTTCGAACCCTGGTTCTTCACCTGTAGGAACAAATAGACTTTTCTTTTCTTCTGTATCCCAATACTCTGTACCAGATACAGTCTTTCTAATTTCTACAATCATCCATCCTCACTCCTTACTTTCTCTTATCGACTTCAAACGTTTCATTTGTTTTAGTTGCACCTTATCAGCAACAGTCATTTCCTTTACTTCTTTTGCTTTAATGAATTGAATCATAATAACTAAGCAAAGTATGAACCCACCAAAAAAGCTCAGACAATAATACATTTCATTACCACCTTGTAATTTTGTCCACAATAAAAAGCCACAACTCGTTTGAGTGTGACTTAAATAAAATATATTTTTAATAATTAAAGTGATGCCCACCATTCTTCAACATTGTCTTCTTTTTTCTTTTCTTCTAATTCTTGAATATCCTGATTAATATCTTGAGCCTCCATTATTAATTCTCTATACTCATTGGTTATACCAAAAAGTTCTTCCGGGAAGACAAGACCATATCCATACTGCACTGTTTTAAAGTTGTGGTCTACATAAATCCAACTACTAGAATGTTTTCTATCAAATTCCGAACCAGCATTTACTATTCCATATTGGATTAAAATTTTTCCTAACTCACCGAACATTAATTTTATTTGCTTTTCGTGTTTGTCTATCAATCTATGACTTTTATAATACGATTCTCTATCTTCATTTGTATGCCACCAAAGATACTCTTTCTCCATATATTGCTGAACTAATTTAGAACTTCGCTCTTTAAGTTCTTTCAATTTTCCTTTTAATTCCCTAGCTTTATCTTTCCCTAGTCCAATTATTTTTTCGGGATTATTCTTTATTGTAGATAAAGTTTCTTCTTCAAACCATCTAGTTGTAAATTCTATTACTTTCTCAAGAAATATTTCTTTTTTTATTTCCATTGTATCTAATAGTTGTTGCTTTTTTTGCTTTTTTTCTACAATTTGTTCATCAAAATTCACTTTTCATCACTCTCCTACGAAGTTACTTATAATACAAGCCTAACACAAGCATTCGCTCCAACAAAGAGTTATACGTAAGAAGAGTTTCGACATAAATTTACAAAAAAGTAACCATGCATCAGTTGCCCTTTCGTCAATTTCTTATGTTATTACTATAAATACGGTAAATGAATTTTTACTCTTCTTCCAATCACTTAATACCGTTACATTCATCCGCTCCAACAATATTAAGTAACTGGAAGAAGAGCAAAAGCTCTCCTTAATAACGGTAGCATTCAATCATTACCATCTGCTGGTTTCGGATTTTATGTGCCGTCATTACGAACCGTTTAGAAATTTAAGAACAACATAGTGAGTTGTGTTTTCCGCCACTTCTCACAATACAAATATATCACGCTGAACCCAAAACAACCGGCACATTTGCTGCCAAAAATCGGTCACGACTCTGCCACTTTATTTGGTTCAAATGATTTTAATATCAAAGTAGCCTTAAGCAATTGGAATAATTTTTGAATATCTATCTTAGATAGCGAATTGTAATCATAATAGCCATGTGCTATCGCATTACGATTTAGTTCTTGCCCCAATTGCTCTGGTATATCAGCAAATATTTTTTCATACATTCGAAATACAGATAGCGCAAAAATTTTATTTAAATTCTCTTTTTCTACATGGCTATAATTTTCAGGATTCATCTGTTTTTTCATCCCATATCTATTCGGTTTATGATTAACAACTATATTATCCTGTTTTATATATCCAAAACACCATAATTTAACAACATGTTCAAACGCTGCAAAAAGCGGCATTGCACACAATTTATAGAATCCAGCTTTATATGCTTCATAAGTTTCTTGGATTAAAGTTGCATGAAGTTCATATATAGGATCTTGAACTATCTTTGTTATATTTGATTCAAGATTTTCATCCATATATTCTGACAAGTCATCTTTTTCTATCTCTCCATTTACTATAGCAGTCGCAGTACCTATATCTAAACACCAATAAATCTCTTCTTGCTCTACTAATATACCCTCTAACTCTTTTATTTCTTCTGCTACTGCTTCACGTAATAAATCCCAATCAATTTTGTTATAAATCTCCATTATTGGTTGAATTTTCTCGCGCATTGCGTTTTGGATTTCTATAATTGGGCTCATTTTCTCATACCATGCCTTTTGTGCATCTAAAACCGGTTGAATTTTCTCACGCATTGCGTTTTGGATTTCTATAATTGGGCTCATTTTCTCATGCCATGCCTTCTGTGCATCTAAGACCGGTTGAATTTTCTCACGTATTGCGTTTTGGATTTCTACCATTGGGCTCATTTTCTCATGCCATGCACGTTGCATCTCATACATTGGTTTCGTTTGCTCATGCCATAATTTTTGTGCATCCGATAAAATTCCAGTTATTTCAGACGAGTATAAGTTTTGGTTGGAAATCATCTTTACAACCTCTTCTACTTCAACTCGATCCTTTTCTTTTCTTTTTTCTACTGCAATCCTCTTTATATATCTTTTTTTCTTTCCCATTGGTTAACCCCCCCTTTTATCTAATATTCTATCATTAAAATATAAGAGTTAGAATATTCCCTTCGAGTTACTCATATCTTATATTGTGTGTAACTGATCCCTCCGCTGAATCCCTTGCTATCATTGAATTCATAATACTTTCTCTTTTGAGTTACACAGTACAAAAATTATGAGTAACTGTATAAATAAAAAAAGAAAAAACAATGATTAGATTTTAAACCTAGTCATTGCTTTATCCATCGCATCTTGGTTTACACCTATATAACGTAGTGTGACCTTCTCAGATGAGTGATTGAATATCTCCATAAGTAATGCTATGTTCTTCGTTTGCATGTACATATGATAGCCATATGTCTTTCTCAAGGTATGTGTACCAATTTCATCTAATCCGAATTCTGCTGCGGCTATACTTAATATCTTATATGCCATGCTACGACCGATAGGACGATTCTTCCCTTGCCTACTTTGTAATAGATACTCATTGTCTTCTCTTTCTTCAATAAACCATTTAAGTTCTCTTTTTAATGCTGCAGTAATTTGAATACGTTTTTGTTTCCCTGTTTTCTTTTCCCTCATAGAGATATGACTCCCTTTGACATCCCCTACCTTCAATTTTAAAATATCAGAGATTCTCAGACCTGTATTGATTCCCATAATGAATAAAATATAATTACGTAAACTCTTTTCCTTAAAATACTCTTTTAGCTGCTGTATTTCTTCTGGATCACGTATCGGCTGAACAAAGTTCATTATTCATTACCTCCAGTCTCTTCTGTCTCGTAAACTTCTAATCCAAGTGCAAAAGCAAGTTTATAAAACGATTTAGACTTCCAACGTCGATAGGTACGCTCTGACATTCCGATTTCGTTATAAACCATGTAATCACACATATCCTCTTCTTCTAAATAACGTTTACAAATAATATCCCTTTGAATACTTCCTGCACGTCCGTTTCCTAATCTATTTAGAAACTGATCAATACGTAATGACATCCTTTCAAGCCATTCTTCTCGTTTACTTTGTTGAATATTTGCTATAGCAACATCTTCTAACGGCTTTCCAACTACATGTGTAGGACCGTGCTCACGCATTTCATAAGAAGGAGTGACTTTCATTTCTTTACGCATCATCCCAAATTGCCTATGTATACGTACGCTTTCCAGCACACCTTCTAATTCCTCTTGTGTTGCCGTCCTATCGATTTTTGGTAAGAAAGATAATTGTTTAGTCATTCAAGACCACTCCTTTTTATTTTTTATTACTTTTGTCTTATCGCTCCATGTCTTCGTTCGTAACAAGGTCTATGCATCCCCATTAAGTCTTCAATCTCACGAGTGCTAAATTTCTCTTTTCGTTTTGTCTTATTTTTCTTCTTTGCTTGTTTTGAATGCTTTTTCCATTCACGTAATTGTTCTTTTAATGCCTTCATTCTCCACATCCCCTTTCAAAAATAAAGAGGACACCATTCCTTAAAACAGCTTTATTGCTGCTCTAAAAATTGGTGTCCTCTAGTTTTCTAGCCGGACTATATTCAGTTTCTTTTCACTTTAAAATACCAGCTTGTACAAAAATGTTTCTCCAAGTACTTTTAACTCTATATTTCTCAAAGGATTTCGCACGTCGAGCAATAGCTTTTCTGGTTTTCTTTTTCTTTAATTTAGACATTTCTCTTAACCTCACTTTCTATTCAAAGGATTATTTTGTTCAGATTCTGAAAGAATGTTAATATTCTTCATAAAGGAGGTATACTGATGAAAAATTTATGGAAGAAAGTTTCTTTAATTGCTTTCATAGTAATTGTCCTTTTAATAATTTTATATTTTGGCGGTATGTCACTTTTTTGGAACCAGCCCTGAATAAAACTCAATATTCCGTCCATACTATAGATAACCCATCTTTAATGTGCTGTAACCAGTTAGATCTTCTTCAAGAATGAGCAGTTAGCTTTTGCTAGCTGTTCTTTTTGAGTTTGTCCGAATAAAATTCTAAATTCTGTCCAATACTATAAATGGGCTGATACAGCTTGAATTCACAGTGACCTCTGTAATTTTCTTTTTCCCTTTCTCTGAGGGCTGAGCAGTTAGCTTTTGCTAGCTGCTCTTTTATATTGAACTAATAATAAAGTTTTGTTCTTATTTCTTTTTTTACACCATATACTTCTAACCTAGACCCAGTTCAAAGTGTTACCTCCTATCTTAAAGAGCACTTATGCATGGTGCTCTTTTTTAGTTTCCTTATTTCTACAAAATGAAATTTTTATTGCTTTCACTCCCGCATAACATTTCCAATCTGGTTTACACTATAACTGTAACTTAAAGTTACACATACTAACTTGTAGGGCCTAGTTTTTTTTGTACAACAAGTGGTTAGCTAGTTAAGCTGACCGCTTTGTTGTGCAAAATGAAGTTTTTATCATGAAATAAACCTTGAATGTTTATATCACTTTTAGACACCCTAAAAATAGGAGGTGATATATATGAATAACTCTAAAAAAGAAAAAAATGATGTGACAAATAATAATGTGCTTGGTCTTGATTTAGATGAACAGGCTATGAACGGATTATATGGAATGCCTGAAACTGATATTGAAGAAAAAGATCACCATAAAAAAAGCAATTCACCTAAAATCTAGTACATATTTACACATAACACCTTTCTGATTAGGAGCACATTGCAAAATGTGTTCCTAATTTTCGGAGATTAAACCAAATAGCGTTTTTGTTTAATCTTCAACCTATCTCTACAAATTATGCAGGACTTACATTCCTAAATGTCGAAAATTGACAGAGTTAGGAGGTGCATTTTAATGAAATTTCAAGAAGAATATGAAATATTGAACTCTATAAATCCTGATAAAATACTAGAAATTGCATTTGACTTTAAAAATCATAGAATTAAAATCTTCTTTTCTAACAAAGAAGAAAATCGATTTTTGGTTCTTGTGTGTGAAAATAGTAAAATCTCATTTGTTAAAAATTACCCAGTCTTTTTCAAAAATGGTGTTGCTAATATCGGTATGCACTGGGGCCATTACTATACATACGCTATAGGGTTAAGTAACACAACAAACCCAGGGTTTACCGAGTTTCAGAAAAAACTTAAAGAGTCGATCCAAAGTGTAGTCAACTCAAATGATGATTTTAAAATCTCTTTCCTTGATAGTCGTGACGGCATAAAAAAAATCCAAAATGCCAACAGGAAGTCTGTGCTTCCTAATGAAGCAATTTATTATCATTACACCCGGAGAACACCTATTACTGATAAGCAATTTGAGAAAGTAAAAGATTTGCTTGGTAAAGACATAGCTATACATTTAAAAAACTCAAATGTAACGGCTGTCTTCACATCAGATATCACTAAGCAAAAAACATTCGTTCTTCCTTAGACCAGTGATAAATAGCCGGCAGGTATTATTGACTGACACAAGTTTAACTACATCGGTATAGTACTGGTATAACTAAACTTGTGTCAGCATTTCATTTGATGATTCTAACTAATCTAAATTATCGTTTCATATGCCTTTCTTAAGTCCATTTCCATTCTCCCTTTCTTTCAAATAGCGCTTTTGTTAAAAATTAAGATTTAGCTACATCTGCTCCATTTAAGAAATCCTTTAAAGATTCTCTACAATTTGCACACATATCGATTTTCCCAGTCGCAGTTATATCATCGTATTCACTTTGCCCGTTCATTCTACGTTGAACCGATAGTAAATAACTTTTTACACGTTCACGAAATTTAAATTCAAATGTAACTGTGCATGTTTCTTTAGGATTAATAGCTGCTTTACAACGATCACAACACTTTGCCATCTCTCATTCTCCTTTGTTCATGATTTTGTAACAGATGTATACAAGTTTGTGTGTTACACTAAATTCATTCGAAGAAGTCATTCGTTATTGACCCGAAAATTCTTGATACCCTATCCCCTGCCCTAGCTTCCCTTGCTAGGGCTTTATTATTTTCCATTCAAATAACTATTTTGTTGAAAATCTTTCTTCATTCTTTTATAGACGAAATCCATTCTTTTATAACGAACTCTTCAGAAACGTTGCATTCCCTCGCTATTTCTTCAATATGTTCTTCAACGATCCTAAACAAATCGAATTTATCCACTTTTAGTTCCCCTTTTCTATTCAAATAACGCTTTTGTATAATTTATATTTTAAAAATTCATTTTCATAAGGACTGCCCTTATATGCTATACTCATTCTTAAATAATTGTATAAGGAATGTTAAAAATGAATGTTAAATCCTCAAGGCAATGGAAAATGCAACAAAAGTTAAAGGCATTGAAAACAAAAAACAGAAATGATACAAACCCTTTGTTTACTGAATGTCTTGAATCCTTAGGAGACAAAACTCTAATCTTCTCTCAGGAGAAAAGCCAGCAGATTACTAGTAATTTAATTAATTTATTTCCTATAACCGTCTCTGGAAAAATAGATTGGGAACAGATAGACAATCAATTAATAGCTTCAAACAAAGAACAACTAATTTACCTTATTAGAGCAAACCAACTAGATTTTGATGAACAGATTTTTATATTATGGGATAACTATGAAATCCCTGTAGTAAGTACAAATCTTGATAAAGTATTCCAATCACTTGTTGACGTTGATGCAGTCAGTTTTTATTACTGGCTATTAGATAAAGAATATAGATTCGTAATTGAAATAAAAGATGAAGAAATGATTAGAGTTGGGTTTCGCTAATACTCTAATCATCTTTCCTCATTCTGCTGTTCTACAAAATTCAAATTCGGTTTTATTATCCGAACGTTCATAAAAATCACTTAAGCTTCTCAATGTATGTTGTTTTTACATGAATTGCTTTTCCATTAACCCAAATCACCATTTGTTCTCCATATCCAGTCTTAGGTTGTTCATAAGAAGTAACTACACCCTCATTCACCACAAAAATTTGATTTTTTGTTACATCAATTTCAGCTTTCATTTTTATCTGTTCTCCTTTTTCTATTTCATATACTCAACAACATTTGGATTAAATCCACTACCTAAATAAACCCTCACTGGAATGGCTTCTTTTTTATCACGTGCAGCCTTGCATAATTCTTCAGCAGATTCCCAATTAAACAGCTTATCAATTGCACGTTGAAACCTCCAAATTGCCATTGCGTACTGTTCAAACGTTTCATAACGATCGTCTGGATTTGTAGTACGCGGAAGCTCGTCCGTACATTTTGCGTTTCTAGGTATCTGGACACGTATATCTGTATATACAACTCTTCCAGACCCCTTTTTTACATTAGCTTTTGAGACATCAAATTTAATAATTTCTGGTTCTACCTCGAAAATATTTAGCTGTTTAAGCATGCACCTTTCCACTCCTTTTAATGAGTTCTAATAACTCACTTGCCCCTTGCTTACTTAAAAACATTCGCTCGTCCACTTTTCTTGCAATACCTGTATTTTTTTCATCATTAATCCCCCTTTTTAAAATTGCGTAATCTATAATTATCCCCATGCATTTCTAACATTTCGGCATTTTCCATCATCCGACTAAAATCACGTTCTCCATACATTCCTGCTAATTCACCAATCGTAAAATTAGTAGTAAATAAAGTGCTTTTAACTATACGACTATCTACGATTTCGTTTGTCTTCGTTTGCTTCCAAGTGACACCTTCTTTATCCTTCTCCGTGAATTCCGCTCCAAAATCATCGATAATCAAGACATCAACTTTTGCTAGAAGGGACATAAGCTTGTCCTCTGTCATTTCACTGTTTTTATTCCAAGTGGATTTGATTTTGGTAAATAGCTTATTCATTTGAATAAACATTGCACTGTGACCCTTTTTCATAAGTTCTTTAGTGGCTGCCACACACAAATGACTTTTTCCTACTCCGTAATCACCCGTTATAATCATGCTTGTTGGTTCTTCTTTATTGAATGAAGTAACAAAATTCATAATCGTTTCTTTCGCATTAGCCAATTCCTTTTTAGGTGGTACATAATTTTCAAATGTGGCTTTTTTGAGTTTGTCATTTATTAAGCTGTTATCAGCGAATGAATCATATAAATGAATGATTTCATTTTTCTTTTTTATAGCTAGTGTTTCTATAGCTAATTTCTGATCTTCTTTTTCTATCGATCTACATTGAGGACAAAATTCCTCATTTGTTTCTATATCTATCAACATGCGTTTACTGCAAACGTCTTTAAATTTTTCTTTCCCTACTAAAAAGACATTCTTACATCTATTAGGAGACAATACGTATTTTTGACTAGTGTTTCTTGAAGTCGTATTTGTCGATGAAGCTACTATCTTTTTGATTGCTTGCATTGTTTTTATCTCCTTTTTTACCTTTGTTTTTAAACTCGGTTTCTGACGCATGTACATCTGCTAATGTACGAATGTTTTTATTAACCCACTGTTTTAAAATTCCCTCAGCGTAGTTCCATTTTTTCTGTTGTTTCAATGCACGTTCCATGGATGCTTGTACAAGTTCTTCGCTTGTATCGTTTGCCCATTGGGTAATACTATCAGCTACGAATGGATTTAAAATCCCAAAATTATTTTCATAGAATGAGAAGATATTACTACTACTTACATTCTTTGTAGTATTCTCTGTAGTAATCTCTGTATTTGTCTTTACTTCTAAGTCGGGAGAGTCCTTACTTTTAAGTAAAGAGGGTGATGACTTTGGAGTAATAGGGCTCTTTACTTCAAAGTAACCAGGGACTTCTGTATTTTGATACATACTAGAGATCAGTTTGATTTCATTTGCTACCGGTTCTACAAACATCACATTATTTAAAACTTTCCCTTCAACATGGATAGTTCGAAATTCAACTTTGATAAGAGTCATTTCCGTTAACAAATCACATGCCCTTTTCACCTGTAATTTTGAAAACCCGAATGTTTCTGCTAATTGTTGATAACTCTTTTGCAATTTATCTGATTTGAATTTTTTCTTGTATGTTACTTTTCCACTTTCTTCATCACGGATTACCGTAGGTCTGTACCAATAAACGATTTCACTTAAAATCATAATTGCTACAATATGAGGTTTGCCGTTGCTAAAAGTGATGTAATTAAACCATTCATGATCTACCACATTACCTTTAAAAGTTAATCCACCAATTTCAAATACAGTGTTTGTCATAAACTATTACCTCCTAATACAAATCGCCAGATGTGCTTGTCCGTTTTTAATAATTTTTTGAATCTCATACTGTGGATAACCAACACTGAGATACTGTTCAACCAATCGTTTTAATTCATCTTTGCTTTTTGCTAAATCCCAGAATTTATTAGGTAATAACACTTGATATTCAATTAAATCCATGTACTATTTCTCTACTTTCCGTGATACACTTATAACAACTTGTTTTTTGAAAAGGACCCACTGCAATGGGTCTTTTTATTTTCCTTTACATCACTCCAAGCCCATTGTTTTATTGGTTCGTAAGTAATATAAAACAGCCATGCACTACATTCGATTAACATTCCTAATATGGCTAACAATGTTGAATCTTCCACTAAATCGCTCCCTTTCTATATAAATTCAGCATATTATTAATCATCAATTTCAACTGTTACATGGTGAATCTGTGTTTTTAGAGAAACCTGTTGTGTAAGTATGATAGTTGATGTTGGTTCACCATCTTCAATTAACCTCTTAATCTTACGAGCTGCTTCTGCTTTTGATTCACACTCGTAAGCATTTAGGCCATATCCCCTGTTGTGAAGTACAAAATATTTAGTTTCCTTCATTTTCTTTTCCTCCTATTGAACTTCCGTCATATTTATTTGTGCATTTATAGCCCTGATTTCTTCGTCCAAAATTGTTGGAACTGAATATTCTTCATTAATGATTTGAATAGCTCTATCTAAATGATGACGTTTAATAGCCTTATAGCTATTCACGCCGAACTCCCTATGTAGTTGACTATAAATATCACTATATAATTTTCTTCTAAGGCTAATATCCCGGTATGCATTAGAATCCTTACCACCTAATAGAAGAACCCCTAACTTTCTTACAGCCTTTGATATTTCATCACATTCGACAGCATATAAAGGAGCATTTTCTCGTAAGTCCTTTACCTCGGATTTAATAACTTGAATCTCCTGAGTATGCCCCTCTAAAGCTTGAAACGTTAGTTTTAAAACACCCATTGGATCTGTAGGTATTTTTTGCTGATTTTGTATGTGTTGTTTCATGCGTTTAAATTCTTCAATAAACTTAATTTTCATTTGAACAGCTTCTTTTGTGTTATAACTCATAACGACTAATGTAAAAGCTTCCTCTGTTAGGTCAACTTTAGGATAATGACGTCCTCTGTTTTCATAAGTTCGCTCGTGAAAATTTACGAGCGAAAATTCACGACCTGCATAACCCATTTGCTTGCGAATATCCTTCAATACGTTGTCATGAGTTTTATCAAACACTTCCGCAATCATCAAACTATCTGTAACAACTTCTCCGTTGCTTTCAAATACCAGTTCACTATGTATTGGCGTTTCATTCACTACAGTTAATTGATTCATTTGAATTTCCTCCCAACTACAAACTCGGAATAACCTTAGTTTTATTCATATTTCAATGTACCAAATGTAATTCGTTACTTACTTTTTTGAAGATTAACCAATTATCAGGATTAAGGTTGTATGACTTAATATGACTCTTCTCCTTTTTGGTTGGATTTTTACCGTTCTTCAATTAACTCACCTCCCTTCGAGATGAAACATTACGGCTCATTGCGTACAATCGTTTCTTTGCTTCTATTTCCATAGCCAGTAACAATGTAGGATTGCTCTTTGCTTCGGTACATCGTTTGACAACTTCATGTGCTTTCATTAATTTTGTCGCTGTGAATACTCCGTTCATTTTTTCACCATCTTTCATTTATTTTCGATAAATAACGACTTCATTTTTCGACATTTTACAGGCAAAAAAAATAAAGCCCTTATTTATCAATGTATTGGCTGTTCCTTTATCCACATCAGTAAAAAACATTCAGTTTCTACTGCTGGAAAGTACCATTTCCCACCTATTTTATATTTAGGAAAACGCTTATCATAAAAGAACTTCTCTTTGATAGTGTTTTCACTCATGCTTGTTTGTTTACAAAGCTCTTTCATATCCCACAGAGTTTTTCTCCGCTCAATTTGATCTAATCGCTTCCTTAACTCTTCGATAAAGCGCTGCTCGATAATTTTGTTATCGAGTTGAATATTAAGCATGTTGCCACCTTCTTTCTTATCAATAAAATTCGACATTTCTGGCTCAAAAAAAGTGAGGATTTCCCCGCGAAATTTAATTGCCTTTATTTTCTTCAAACTCAAATAGATACTCTAAGTTATGTTCCGGAAAAAAAGTTTTCTTAATTTCAAGTGCTTCATTATAGTAAAAACGAAACTTACCATTTATTTTGTCACTCACTGTCGCGTGGCGAAGATTCAGATGCGAAGACACTTCTGTAATCATAATTCCTTTTCTCGCCATCTCTGCACGCAAATTCGGATACATTTTCTCACCACCTAACCTTTCGTACGATACTGCGTTCATTTCTTTTTTAATATAAACGCATTTTCGTACAAAGTCAACGAAAAAACGAAAAAACATACTCATTATCGTATGTTTTCTATTTACATACAAATTCAGTTAGGTTATGATATAAACAGATATACGAAATATCGTATACATTTTAATAGGAAAGGTGGTGAAATTAATGAAAAAAGCAGAGATTGTAACACGATTAATAAAAGAGGCTGGCTACAGCAAAAGAGCTTTTGCAGAAAAGATTGGACTTCCCCCCACAACATTGCAATCAATGTTATCAAGAGGAATAGGTAAGGCATCTATTGATAACGTAATAAAAGTTTGTAAAGGATTAGGGATTACTACAGATGATTTAGAGCGATTAGCAAATGAAGAAAATAGTTCGATTAAAGAGGAAGTTTCCATATACGAAACTATTCGGAACGATCAATCTAACATTGTTCATATTCCTATCATTGGTTCTGTTGCAGCAGGTATGCCTTTTTTAGCCGAAGAAAATATAGACGGTTATTTACCGGTGCTAAGTACATTTTTAAATACACGTAAAAAATATTTTTACCTGACTGTTACAGGTACTAGCATGAACCTTGAATTCCCTGACGGTTCTTACGTTCTTGTAGAGGAAACTCCTTTTGTTGAGAATGGTCAAATTGCTGTTATAAAAGTCAATGGTTATGATGCTACCGTGAAAAAGATTTCAAAATCAGGAGACATCATTACCTTAATACCTTTGAGTAATGATCCTATCCACGAGCCACAAACTTACGATCTGTCAGTCCAAGATGTAAAAATCATCGGTCGAGTTGTGCAATCAGTAAAAAATTATTAAATTTCTAGCGCTAGCAATTTAACACCAAAGAGTAGGCGACGGTCTACTCTTTTTAAACAAAAAAAGAAAGGGGCTCTCTTATGGCTACCTTCCATAAATACAAAAAGAAAGGATCTACTAAAGATTTTTGGGAATACCGTATATATTATCAAGATACTCTTAGTAGAAAAATTCGAGAAAAATCTAAAAAAGGCTTTACTAGTAAAGCTGAAGCTAAAATAGCAGCTGAAGAAATGGAAAAACAATTACGCGAGGGTATCAATCCAAGCAATGAACATTTGAAAGATTATCTTCTTATGTGGCTGAATGAATACAAGAAAGGAACAATAGCTACAAATACATTTCTCTCTCATCAGAACAATGTAGAAAAGCATATTATTCCTTATTTCAAAAACATTCTTTTAAAAGACTTTAAGCCAGTTTTATATCAAAGATTTATTAACTCACTAGTCGATAACGGCTACAGTAGACGCACCATTGAAATAGTCCATAGTACTATGCATAACGCTATGGATAAGGCTATAACTTTAGAAAAAATACAAAAGAATCCTTGTGTTGGAGTAGAAATAAAAATCAAAGCAAAAGATCCTGAGGTTAAATTTATTGAATCCGATAGGATTGCAGATTTTTTGAGAGAAGCTTATAAATATGATTATATTTACGGGGTTTTTTATAAAACTCTAATTGAAACTGGAATGCGAAAAGGTGAAGCAGCCGCACTTCAATGGACTGATATTGACTTGAAAGAAAAGACAATTACTATTAATAAATCATTGGATTTTAGATTAGCGTCTAAAAGTCCTGAAATGATGTTTGGAGATACAAAAAACTATAATTCCAAACGAACTATTACCATTAGCGAAGGCTTAGCTGGCGATTTACGTTTTCATCAAAAATACCAAAATCAAAATAAAGTCGCCTTAAACGATTGTTACTATTTCGAGTTAAATTTGGTTTTCTGCAGAAATGATGGAAACTACTTACCGAAATCCAGTCTTTTCAATTCTTTCTCTAGAATTTTAAAGAAAGCAAATTTATCTTCGCTACCTATTCATTCATTACGTCATACACATGCTGTATTACAGCTTGAAGCTGGTGCAAGTATGAAGTATTTACAAGAACGTCTTGGGCATGGTAGTATGCAAATCACATCTGATGTATATTCGCATGTAAGCAAAAAGCTTGATAAAGAAGCAATGAATAAATTTGAAGAACATATGAAAACAATCCTGAAATAATTCCCTCAAAAAATCGGGCAATTATCGGGCAACTAACATCCCGATTAACTTTATACACAAATGCCCGATAAACAAAAAACCCTCAACACGTTGTGTGTCAAGGGTTTAAGCCTCTTAGTATAGAGACATATATTGATCGCGTTCCCATTGGTGAACTTGCGTGCGGAACAAATTTCAGGATATTAATTCAAATCAAATTCATTGTGAAACATTACTTTATCAGCCTTTTGTATATTCGATAAATCAAAATACACTGTATAAAATCGGGCATTTTTAAATCTAAAACAAAAGAGCATAGCGTGTATATAAGGTGATACCAACACTCTATATACCGTCCGCCTACGCTAGATAGGCACAAACACTTGCTGTACTCTTACGGACTATTTTACAGTACGTAAGAGCTCCTTAACAACAGTTTGCTTACACTTGGCATTCTGTTGCTTTTTTGTTTATACAAAGGGGCTAATTAATGATGGAAAAGAAACGTATCGATGTTATCGCAAGTAAAGAATCCTTCCACAATTTATCATCATTCACAGATTTAGAAGAACTAAATAAAACTGTACGTACATACAGAGACAACATTCGTATGTCTATTAAACGTACTGACGTACAATCTAAATTAATTACATTACTTGAAATTTTAAAGCGCCACAGCTTTAAATATGTAGGTGTTAGTTTCCTATGCAGAAATAGAATTGCTGCATAGATGGAAGTTTCATATAAAACTGTACAACGTTTAATGAAGAAACTTGTCGATTTAGAGATGATTAAACAAGTGGCAATGAAGCGCACAAAAGATATGCTACAAACTTCTAATGCCATTATCATTCAACCAATTGTGGAAGAAGTATCCGACAAGGTAAATACAAAAACTCCTACAAAGTGCCCTACCATTAAAACAACCCCTTCTTCCTTAAAACAAAATATAAAAGATAAAAACAAACGTAATAGTAATGAGAATAGCAATACTCCTGAAAAAAACATTAAAGAAGCTGATTTCGTAGCTCACTGGGTACCAGAACGTTTTGTTTCTTTAACTAGCTCTTTTTACAGTGAATCAAAAACAATTCAAGAACTGTGGAAGGTCGTAAGACAGTGCAATAAAGTTACAAACTTCTCTACAGGTGATAAAGCATTTACTAAGGACCAAGAGGTTACTAATATAACGCGAAAACGGTGATAAATTTAGAAAATCGATCCCCTCCTCCGGTGCCCCTTAGAGCAATTTTTGATGAAATATTTTAAGGGGGGGTGCTGTTTCCGAATCATTTTCACCACTTTTCATCATGTTCCCATTTGTTGATTTTCTTTTTAAATGTTCTTCCGTGTTCTTTATTGTGGCAATTAACACAGACTGTTTCGAGATTGTCTATTTCTAATGCAAGTTCTGGATGATGTTCTAGTTCTTTTATATGATGAACAACGAGTTGTATCTTCTTACGCTTTGCGCTCTCACTATACTCATTGGTATCAGTTTGAACTCGACCATTTCGTTTACATTCTTGGTTGGCACTCATAGTTGTCTCGTTTCTTTACTTGTTCTCGTATACTCTTCCACTCGCCACTGTAATAGAACTTACGCTTCTGTTGTTTGGTTTTGTATTCTTTCATAACCGAAAGAACTCTACCTGTTCTCCCACAATAGGATGATTATGCTGTATGATTTTTGTGTTAATACCTTGTTCATCTGGTTCAACGTGTTCGGTGTGAATGTAAGAACCTAATCTACAATTATAGTTTGTCTTCCAATCAAAACTAACTCTTACTCTACCTTTTATCTCTTCGCCTTTATAAAGCACAATAGGAACAGCATTGATATCTGATTGCACAATTTGTAATAAAGGTTCTTCGTTAGCTTTTATATCATCCGATTGTTTGTACTTCCCTAACTTAAACATATCTACAAAAGCACCGTTACATTTCGGACAAACGGTTACTTCTTGATATTTTTCTTTAGATGGATGATACACCTTATTTTGATGACCACACGCTAAACATTCAGAACGATTGAAATATCTTGTTTCTGTACGTACCTCACACATCTATCCTCACTCCTTATCTATAAAATAAAAAGCACCCGAATGGATGCTTAGATTAAACTTATTCATTATCAATATCTCTACTTTCATCATTAACTGATTTCGGGTCTAACAAGCTTCCTATATCAGGCGGCAAAGTTAACTCTATACCAGCTACTGGCTGATTATCCTCATTAAAATAATACTTCTTTACCTTATTCAATTCTTCATTTTTCTTATTTTCACTCATATTCTCCCGCCTTTTATGTATGATATTAAACACTTTATTTAATATGTACATCGAGAAAGATAATATACTATTTTTTCAAATCTCACACGAATTATACACTTTTGGCATTATAAAAGAGCAACCATGCGTCAGTCGCCCTTTCGTCAAAATCTTATGCTATTACTATAAATACGGTAAATGAAGTTTTATTCTTCTTCCAACCACCTAACGTTGTTTACACTTATCTGGGTAACAATATTAAGTAACTGGAAGAAGAGCAAAAGCCCTTCTCCGTTTACACAACGTGAATTGCAATTGAATGTGAAATCAAGAAACAACTGTTCATCCAATCTGCAACCATCGCCACCGGTTATGACGATCCATTTTCAGATATAAGGAGTTTTGTGAGCAATGTTTTCCGCCACTACTCACAATACAAAGATATCACGTTGATTCCAAAACAACCGGCACATTTACTGCCAAAAAGCGGTCACGACTCTGCCAATTATTTTAATTTGCTAATCGCCTTTATTTCCCTAGACAACCTCACTGCAACAACCATAAAGAATAGATTGAATTTTATTTAGTTATTATGCTTGATCTGATTGTAGAACATGTAATGGAGGCGGAATAATCCAACCTTTTTTCTTATTCAGACGAAGTAATATAGCTCCAGCTTGGGCCTTTTTCATATGAAATTGACCAAACATCATTCCGACATCTTCTCGAAGAGATTGTCCCATAGCTTGACTACATGCTACTAACCCAGCAGCAAGATCCATAGAAACTTTAGCTGCAATTTCCGCATCATTAATACGAGCACCAGGAGGAATAGTTTCAATAGATGCAACTGGTCTTTCTGGAGGTGCTGGTGGTAATGCAACACCATTCAATTTTAATATATTTTTTAATTCTTCAACTTCTGATTGGATATCATTCTCTACAAGGTTTTCTAAGAATTTCTTTAAATCCTCATCTCCTGTGTGGTTAATAAGAACTTGATATCCAGCAATTGCGCCTTGTGCCGCTGCAAGATAACTCCAAATCCCAAAGACTTCTCCGTAGTGCATTGGTTCATTCTGTGGATTTCCACTTAAAATACCCATAAAAATATTCCTCCTTAAAGAAATTAAAATTTTAGCAACAATACTTACTATAGAAAAAATTTTCCTAACCATGTTCTTGATTAAAGAAAATAAGTTCTTATAACTCATAAGGAACACCTTACCCAAATATAGTAATTACCTCTCATAGAATGTACCGTTACCAAAAATTTATTCTTATAAAGAATAAATACATTTCAATTAACTTAATCCATTATTATAAGTACTTTTAATAATAAAAATTAAAGATGTTTATTGGAATTTCAATTCAAATGGTTTTATATATTTTCAACCGAATATTGTCTAAAGGAACTGGAGATATTACTAAATACGAAAGGAGGGAAAACCATGAAGAAAAAACTTTCATCTATTTTAGGTGCCCTATTACTAACTATTATGGTTTTTGGTACAAGCGTCCATGCTGAATACGATGGATATAATACGAATAGAGTTAACAATAATAATATTACAACTCGAGTTAATGACAATAACATGAATAGAGTTAATAATGATGTGAGAACTCGAAATGTAAATACGACAAATGATTTAAATGATAATCGTAATAAAAATAATAATTGGACTTGGCTTGGTTTATTGGGACTACTAGGATTATTTGGTCTTAGAAAAAAAGACAAAGATCCAGAAACACGTTAATGTAGAACATTGTATTTAATTTTAAAAGATATTTATTTATCAAAAGAATACAAAATGAATCGCCTTTAATAAGGCGATTTTTTATTTTTTAAAATCAATAACAATCACAATAAACGGATGCAATTAATCGGAAACAATGAATTTCTTAACTTAATAGTAATAGAGCATTACATCGATTTGACGAACTACGCTCCTTTTTTATGCCTTTTCTTCACTTACCCATATCTTATATTTTGTGTAACTGCCCCTATTGCTGAATCCCTTGATATTCTTAGCTTCATAATACTTTCCCTTTTAAGTTACACAACGCATAAAAAATGGGTAATTATAAAAATCAAAAAACAAAAAGGACTTTGCTATATCTTAAATCGAGTCATAGCCTTATCCATCGCATCTTAGTTTACACCTATATATCGAAGTGTCACTTTCTCACTTGAATGATTGAATATCTCCATTAACAACGCAATGTTCTTTTTTTGCATGTACATATGATATCCAAATGTCTTTCTTAACGTATGAGTACCTATCTCCTTTAAGCCAAACTCTGCCGTTGTACTTCTAAGTATCTTATTGCCATGCTGCGCCCAATTGGTCTATTAGTTCCTTCACGACTCTTAATTTAAATATTCATTTTCATCTCTTTCCTCAATGTACCGTTCTCTTTTTAACGCTGGAGTTAATTGAATCCGTTTCTGTTTGCCTGTCTTCTTTTCTCTCATTGAAATATGGCTACCTTTCAAGTCACCTATCTTCAATTTTAGAATGTCACTAATACGTAATCCCGTATTAATTCCCATTACAAACAAAATATAATTGCGTTCATTGTTTTCCTTCAGATATTCTTTAATCTGCTGTATTTGCTCTGGATCACGAATAGGTTGAACAAAGTTCATATATCCTTCCCTCCATTTTGTTCTTCTGTCTCATATACTTCTAATCTAAGAGCAAAAGCTAATTTATAAAAAGCATTAGATTTATTTCTTCTATATGTACGTTCACTCATACCAATATCGTTATAAACCATGTAATCAAACACTTCTTCATCTTCTAAATATCGTTTTACAATAATCTCCCTTTGACTCTTGCTAAAGCGACTTAACGCCTTATCGATTTGAAAGATAAACGTTGTAATTTCACTTCTCTTTCATTCATTGCAATATTTGCTAAAGCAACATCTTCAGCTGGCTTTCCTACTATGTTTATTGGACCGTGATATCTCACCTCACAAGAAGCTGTAACCTTCATCTCATTTCTAATCATCCCAAATTGTCTATAAATACGAACATTTTCAAGAATCTCTTCTAAACGAACTTGTGTTGCTTTACGATCGATTTTGGGTAAGAATGTTAATTGCTTCATATGTATAAACACTCCTTGTCTGTTTTATTAATGAAAATAAAAAAGCGGACATCAAACCATAGGGCACTATCGCTAATGCTCTTTATGGTTTGATGTCCGCTAGTTCTTCCAGTAGGACTAAATATTTAATTTTTATTTATTATACCATTTTTACATAATTTATCTATTTTTCTATTCAAAGGATTATTTTATAAACATATTAACTAGCAAAATAATTAGTATTATTAAGCTATTACTCCAATCGTTCTATTTAATTTATACATATATTAACAGTAAACCGAGGAAAGGAGGTTTTTTATATGGCTGAGCATACAAAATGTGTTTGCGAACAATTAGAAAGATTACAGTTAGGTACAGAAGTAGATGTTTTCCTTACAGGAACAACACTAGAGGATCTTATTTTTACTAACTTTAATCCTGATAATTTTTGTGTAACATTTGTGGATAACACAACAGAACCTGGCTCTATTATTATTTTGGACTGTCGTGATATTCAAGCACTTAGAATTGAAGCTGGGTAGAGTAAAGATGGGGCTTTGGAAAAAAGCCCCATCTCACAATTCCATAAGCATATTTCAATATAAACTATAAAAAAGAGGAGCCAGAAAAATGTCAGTTTTCATAAACTATGCTCTTACTCCCAAAGTATTCAATCCTAATCTAACATCTCTTCCAAATAACCGCCCTTCTTTTATCCCACCCCCAAAAGAGAGTTCTAAAGATATTTGCTATCTTTTAGAAACATTTTACTTAGGAAAAAAAATAAAGCAACTTTTAGTTAACGGCACAGTATTAAAAGCTTCTATATTTGTAGGATTCCATAATAAATCATGCCTTGCTACATTTATAGGTGAAAACGGAGATATCACTGTAGTTAACTGTGAGCGTATTGATGCGATTCTACTCTAATTGTGAAGTTATATTTGAATAAATAAGCATTATTTTTAAGATACACTTGTAGTTCTTACACATAACGCCAGTAACTGATACTGTAAGAGACTTAGTCTGAAGAGCACTAATATACAGTTCTTTTTTTGGCTCGGCCAAATAAAACTAAATACTCCGTCAATAATGTAGATAGGCTGTATGCCAAAACTCATTTAAAGTAGTTTTCTCTGTATCTCCTTGTAGCGAGCAGTTAGCTTTTGCTAGCTGCTTTTTTTATATTCTCAATTTCATTACACATACTGCTTACATATCAGTTAAAAGGGGCATTTCACTCTCTAAACTCATGGACAAGTAAAATTTCTTGTCTTTTGTTATTCTTATACAAATTTGGTTTTATTCCACGCTCCTTAAACATATCCTAGTATCGCAAGACACTCGCTCAAAGAGTTACCTCCTTATCGATGGGCACTTGTTTACAGTGCTCTTTTTTTACATGTTGATTTTATTTTCAAATGAATTTTTTGCCTAGTTCACTTTACCCACTGAATAAACTTTTAAGTTTTCACCTATACTACCCATGAGCTATTACAGATGTAGCTCAATCTTTCCAAATCACAGCTGTTCATTCATTTGGTAGGCAGTTTTCACTTACCAACTGTCTGCCATATTATTTTCATTGGTTCTTTATTATAAAATCCAAGAATAAATCCCTAAAAATTTTACATACTATAGGTGGGCTAACAGCCATAATTGTTTTCCTATGAAATTGTGCCGAATCACATATCCTTTAGAGACAGTACTGAGAACATCGCAGTTAGCTTAATTAGCTAGCTGCTTTGTTGTATTAAAATTCAACATAAGTACATACTATTTATGAAATGCTTGATTGATTGTCATTTGAGATGCACTTCAAATTCAGTATTCCCGCTCCTTAGGAGAACAGCCTATGTATCTGTTCTCCTATTTTACGTTTAATTTTTACCTTAAAATAAGAAAATCATCAATTTTATTGAATCGATCTCTTGTTATTATTGAAGCTCGTCTTTCAAGAGCACTTACAAATAGCGCTCTTTTTTTGTTATAAAATAAATTCTTTATCTTCTTTTACATATTTTTTAGCTAAACTGCACACGATACTTATAAGCCATTCGAACTAGTGGCTTCACTCTTCTTGTAAAAGAATGGGAAGGCAATTTATCGCAATTGGCTAACTCGTTCAACCCACAAGCAGGCAAGGAAACTTTGCCTGCTATTTTTGTATAACTTTCTTAATTTGAATCATACTATCCAGGAACCTGTTTACCAATACAAGTCATTTTGGTGTTTTGAAGCATCTCCTCCTTCTAGGACAAGCAATTTTGCTTGTTCTATTTTCGATTAAAGTACTATTTATATACCTCTCTTCCCTAGTCTCTAAATTTTATTTTTTAGTATCAAAAATAAGAATTTGTACATTATAAAAATGTTCCACACTATTATGTGGTTACATAAGGAGGAGTTAAAAATGGACAAACGTACTGAGAAAAAAGTTGAAGCTGTGGCACGTAAAGCTGCTGATTTAGAAGTTTCACAAGAATTAACTAGTCTTAAAAATCAAATTCAACAGTTACATCAATCTTTATCACAAGCATCTCAAGGTCAACAGCAAGGATTACAACAAAATCAACAAATGGGTGGCCAACAAGGATTACAACAAGCTAATCAATTAATGCAACAACTTCAACAATTTAGTAATCAATCTCAACAACAAATGCAACAAGCTGATCAACAATTACAGCAAACAATTCAACAAGCTATTCAAACATTAAACCAAGGATTACAGTATCTACAATCTAATCAAACGTTAAGTCAAATAAATCAAGCTATTTCTCAGGCTCAATCACAAGTTGATCAAGTGAGCCAACAAATGGGTGGCCAACAAAGCCAACAAATGGGTAACCAACAAGGTCAACAAATGGGTAACCAACAAGGTCAACAAATGGGTAACCAACAAGGTCAACAAATGGGTAACCAACAAGGTCAACAAATGGGTAACCAACAAGGTCAACAACAATTTCATTAAGAATATTCACAGTAATTCCAGCCGTAATAAATTTTCCGCAACTTATATCACAGTAAGCAAACTCCAATTTCTTTTTGTTAGTTATTATTAAAATTAAGTAAATAACAATACTTTTTTGAAGGAGCACTTTTTATAGTGCTCTTTTAAAGTGAATAATTTTAGTACCAAATAATGTTTTTGTTAAAAACTTTTCACACTTAAACTGGACAAGCATACGCTATTGTATGGAGACTCTCCACTCATAGAAATCAACTTTTCTTGTTTAAGAGCATACTTATATGTGTGCTCTTTTTATTTGTTATTCAATGAAGATTAAGCTTTAAAATCACACCATTCTAAAACATCATGCATATAATGTCATGTTTCCTCTTTCAATATACATCTTGGTGCAGGGCGCTTTTCTTAAGCGCTCTTTAGCTTTAAAATAACGCTTTTGTTTAATCTTCTAGACCTACCACCAAATATGGTGTGTCATCCGACCAACCTGCTTCTTTCTCCATATGAATTTCCTCTAACGTTTTATAAACAGGGAATCCAATACACTCCCATTCGACTTTTTCAGCCGAGTCCATTTCCTCAATGACAACATCATGAATATCTCCGAAGCCTATAACATCCATTAGGTAATACCCAACCGCTTCATATCGACTCTTCGCCCTAATGACTTTTATATTTTCACCAAAACCAAACATCACTTTATAGAATTTCATTTGGACCTTATTTGTTTTTTCAACAAATTCTGCAATCCAATCATAATAATTCTCTTCAACGAGAAGCACCTCACCTACACCTTCAAGATGCTTCTTCTCCCAAATCGATTTATCTTCTCTTATATCCTGGTATTTCATTTACATACCTCTTTTCTACAAGATAACTATTTTATGAAGCTTTTAAGTATCCAATTCCCCTTGCATAATCACGCATCTTTTTCATTTCTTCCTCTGACCACCCCCAATGAGTACAGTACAGACCGCCATATCCATTTCTACCGTTTGGATTCTCATTCCCATAGATGAAGTCAGTAAAATCTCTACTTAGTGCCCACATCGTTCTACCGCTTGAGAAGTACCTTTCTTGCTTCTTGTTCTTATATGAGCTTCTTGTCATACGCATAGGAACATTTGAATAGTGATCTACAAACCAAAGATTTCTACCATCATGTTTAAAATGAGCTGTTCTATTTTCATCTTCATAACGAAAGAAATCCTTTTTGTAATCTGCTAAGTAACTAAGAAGTGAATTCACAATTTCTATGCGTTGATATCTATCTTTCTTCATCTCTCATTCCCCTTTGTTCATGATTTTGTAACAGATGTATACAAGTTTGTGTGTTACACTAAATTCATTCGAAGATGTCATTCGTTATTTATAGAATCAATAATTCTTAATACCCCGTCCCCTGCCCTAGCTCCCCTGCTAGGGCTTTTTGTTGTTACAATAACGCTTTTGTTTAGTTTTCCTCTACCATGTTTTCTAACGCTTCTAACACATGATTCAATGTTATTTCATCACCCAAAACCGTTCTATTCATCTTAATGTGCCAGATAATGTTTTCCAGATTCTTTTTCTTATCCATATTTCCACGCCTTTCTATACAAAATTCAAACTCTATTAAATTAATTGCGTTTTCCGCTCATCCATACGAGTTACTTTTCCGTTTTTATATACAAAGGACTGTTCACCGTAATCACTAGTTGGTGGTTCAATCAGATGAACTTTTCCATCTTTCACAACGTAAATCATATTCTGATTTAATGAAATTTCAGCTGTCATTTCTGCAATGTTTTCTTTAATAATTCCCACCGAGACCACTCCCGAATTACTTTGTCGAAGTAATTCGGGAGTGGTCTCGGCTTTTTTATTTGTCTACAAATATTGCACAATGTTTTCTGGAATGAATGCTTTTTCATCTCTTGCTCGCTTACACATTTCTTCAGCTTCTTCCCATACAAATTGTTTATCCTCCGCTCTACTTCCTGCCGTAACTACATGATTAAGCCTCCTGTTGATGACTAAACTTCCGGTCTAAGTTCACAAATTTACTAAATTCTTTAATGAATGCTAGTTCAACAACACCAACTGGACCATTTCTCTGTTTCGCTAAAATGATTTCCGTAATGTTTTTATTTTCTGTTTCACGGTCATAGTAATCTTCGCGATATAAGAATGCGATTAAGTCCGCATCTTGCTCAATTTGACCATTTTCACGTAGGTCTGAAAGTAACGGTCTTTTATCTTGCCTGCTTTCAACAGCACGGCTTAATTGTGATAGTGCGACTACGCAGATATTTAACTCTCTTGCCATAAGTTTTAGCTTACGACTAATCTCACCGATTTCTTGCATACGATTCCCTCTATGCTTTGGATCACCGACAATGAGCTGTAAGTAATCAATTGCAATTAATACCTTTTTATCAGGATGCTTTCGCTTCAATTTCCTAGTCTTAGCGTAAATCTCTTGCATCGTTACATTCGCTTTATCGTAAATTTCTAGTGGTAAATCATTTATCAAACCCATTGCTTGACTAATCTTTTCCCAATCTTTTAAATCGCATAGTTTTTTGGGATTCTTTAATTTCGTAGCATCTATATTTCCAGTACTTGAAATCATACGCTTAATTAACTGTTTTTCTCCCATCTCTAGCGAAAATACCCCTGTTGCTGCATGAAAAGCGACGTTTAATACAAATGCTGTTTTCCCCATTGAAGGTCGAGCACCAACAATGATTAAATCGCCTTCTTGTAATAATTATTTATGCATCAAATGTTTCTGGATTATCAAGAAGCAAAAGCAAATAATTTTGTGTCCCTACTTTTATGTTAAGAAAACTTCCTTCCCTACAGTTAAAAACATATATAATCACAGAAAAATTCAATGTAACACCACAATTTGCTGAAAAAAGGCTTTTACATTATGAAAATCAATTACTAGCAAGTAAATTACAGAACCAAATATCACAATACTGTAATTTTAAAAATTAACAATAATAGAGGTATTGAACATGAAAGGAAGTTTTCAGAAACGTAGAAATATGTGGTCTTTTACAATAGACATCGGTATAAATCCGGTCACAGGAAAACGACAGCAAAAAAGTAAAAGTGGATTTAGAACAAAGAAAAAAGCCCAAAATGCTGCTGCAACAATGATTATAGAGATCGAAAAAGGAATATATTTTGATGACAAACAATTAACTGTTTTAGATATATGGGAAAAGTTAAAGCCTCTTCGTAAAGCTGAATTAAAAATTACATCTTATGAAAAAGACATGAGTTTAGTTAGGCTCTATATCCTTCCCACATTTAGTTATAAAGAAATTAAAAGTATTAAACCCGTTATGGTTCAAAGCTACTATGCTGAACTTAAGGAAAAAGGACTATCAAATGGTACAATCAGTAATATCCACCGCTGCCTAAGATGTATTTTCAAACACGCTGTAGAATGGGAAATCATACATGATAATATAATAAATAAGGTTAAAAACCACGCGAAGAGCAAGGTGAGATGAAAACATGGTCTAGCGAAGAATGTAATCAATTTCTTCATTATCTAAAAGAAAAAAATACTAAGTACCATATGTTCTTCTTACTTGCAATCTATACAGGTATGAGACGCGGAGAATTACTTGCACTAACATGGAAAGGTATGGACTTTGATAATAAACGTATCCTGGTTAATAAATCGCTTGTAAAAACAGAAAAAGGACTATTTAAAGCTGCTACAAAAACTAATTCTTCAAATAGAAGCATTGGTATCTCTTCTTTTGTTATAGAGCAGTTACAATCCTACTATTCCTATAAAAAGAAAGAATTTTCCCGCTGGGGTATACACTTGAATGAAGAGGCCTTTATTTTCACCGGCAATACGATACATTCGCCCTTACATATAGATGCTCCTCATCGCTTTTTGAATGATCACTATAAAAAAGCTGGTGTTCCTCGAATTCGTATACACGACTTACGACATACTCACGCTACACTCATGCTTCAAGCTGGAGAGCACCCTAAAATCGTTCAGGATCGCTTAGGCCATTCTTCCATTCAAATGACTTTAGACAAGTACAGCCATATCACACAAAACATGCAGCAACAAGCTGCCGAAAGTTTTGAGAACGTTATAAAACCTTATGAAAATATCAAATAAAGAACCGAAAAATTCTAATGTGAGCAAAATGTGAGCATTGAGTAAAAACAGGGCTCAGAAACCTTGATATAACAAGGTTTATAAGCCTATATCTTTGAATCTTGGGAGAAGAATGAGCAGTTTTAGAATTGTTGATTTAAAAAAACATAAAAACCTCAAAAATGCCAAATCCCTTATTTCACAAAGAATTTGGCATTTTTAAGTTTCTAGAAAAACCCGCTAAATATAAAGAGGAATTAAAAGTCATAAATCCGGTACAATACTGTATCCACGCCCAAGGAACTGTCAAATGAAATAACGTGTCTAACTTTTTGGAGTCTATTGACCTTTTCAAATCCCCTTATATTAATGCTCGCTATTAAGACCTTCTCCTTCTAGGACCTACAATTAATTTGATTGCTGTTCTTTCTTGATTATCGATAGTAACCTCTTGAAACGCTGGAACAAGAACCAAGTCAATGCCACTTGGAGCTACAAAACCTCTTGCAATCGCAATTGCTTTAATCGCTTGATTTAAAGAACCAGCTCCAATCACTTGGATTTCTACTTTGCCACTTGCTCTTAGTACGCCCGCTATTGCACCTGCCACTGAATTCGGACTTGATTTTGAGGATACCTTTAATATATTTTCCATGTAAGTTGCTCCCTCTATTATTTAATCTCTCTTTTCTTACTGTTTGAAATATAACTAACGTATCTTTAACTACTATTCGAAATAAATACAAACAATTCTGTATAATTACATTCATTCGATATTTTTTGCCTTCTTCCTGCACAACTACATAAATAAAAAGCGACGACTAAGTTAAAAACTTAATCATCGCTTTATCCATTTCTCTGTTTCACTAAAATGCTGTCCTTTAAATACTTCTCTTCTTTACTTTGGCGATATTTGTGATAATGGTATAAATTCAGTTGAATTAACAGTTACAAAACTAAGTTAATACTATTCCCTCACATTCAGATGCTAATTCAGCATCTTTTTTATTGCATAACGTTTTTTTGATTCCTATCGTCCTCTTATAGAACATAAACTCCTATTTCACTTTTCTATTCATCTAATAAACATGAAAAAGTGCCGAAATCCTTCTTCCACAAGAATTCGGCACTTTTTTTATTAAAACCGATTCATTCTTTCCTACTTCTCCACATAAACCGATTTAACTATCGTACGATTATAAGGTTGTCCTTCCTTATTCATTCCTTTCATATCAATTGTAACGTTATATACACCTGGCTGTTCTATATTTTTCAAAGCACCTGTAAATGTAGTTGTATTAATGTTTTTCGATTCATTTGATTCAGAAACTAATTTTCCATCTTTATTAATTACTCGTACTGTTACTGAAAGATCGCCTTTCATTTCTGGAGCTACAGGTGATTTTTTGAGTTTATACTCTGCTTTATTTACTTTAACCTTTGCCGGCATTTGAAGGACGAACGGAGCATCTTTTTTGTAATCGGTCACGATTAAATATGCATCTTTCGGCTGCTTCGCCATCATTTTAACTTGCCATTCTCCTGCTTCCATTTTATCAAATTTAAATGTTCTTATAGTGGCTCCTTTAAAGAGAGATTCACCTTCACCTGTAGATACAGCACTATCTTTATTTGTATAAACTTTTCCTTTTGGAGATATTAGTTGTATTTCTACATCTGAAGAAGCTGTTAAAATAGAAACTACCCCTTCTGCTTTTTTATCAACTGCGACAGTTTGTCCTACCCACTCATTTTGTGACAACTCTCCTCCTAAAATAGCTTGATTAGAAGTTGTGTTTAATTGTTCTACCTTATCCTCTGAACTATTACTCGGGGCTAATAAAGCTGGTACTGGTACATTTACTGTCCGTAAATATGGTTCAATTCGTGCGAAAACGGCTGAACCTTTTCGTATATTATCATGATCAAATCGTGAATCTGTAAATAAATGTGTTCCATATGGTAACTTAGCACTCCATTCGTTCACCAATCCATCATTAGAACCGTATGATGACAAATACAACCCACCCATAGATAGTGCTGAAAAAACAGGTCCCCAGCTTGTCCCAGTAGCCGTATAGTAACGGTTTAATTTAGCTGCAGGATTATTATCTATTGTAGAACGAAACTTTGCCATTTCACCTATTTGCAATGAATATGTCCCATCATCTTTTTGACCTAATATAGAGGCAAGCCATCCTGCCCACCAACTATATGATAAATCCGCTAAATTGGATCCGTAATGCGGAGTGGCAAGCGTAATAACATTTCCAACAAATCGATTCGCTCCATATCCAACTAACGCAGCTTGTGTATCAATACCACCTTTACTGTGAGCTACAATATTTACTTTTTTGCCAAAATGATTATAAATCTCTTCAAGCTTTTGTGCTAACAATTTTCCATTGTCCCATTGGCTAGCTGATCCTTTCCCCGCGGCATCATATAATTGAATAAATACAGTTTGATAGCCTGCTTTCAAAGCATAATCGTACATATCATTCATCTCATGATATACTGTCTTTCCATACCAACTATCCGCATTACCATTTCTTCCTTGTACAAAGAGAATTGGTGTTTTATTCTCATCATAATTAGCAGGTTTCTGACCTAAAAACCATTCTCCAGGAGTAAATACTTCTTGATCTGGAAAGCCAGTCTTAAGCTCTGTTACAACCTCCGCGTGTACATTTGCACTAAAAACCAGCGGACTCATAAAACAAAGTACAATAAATAATGCGATACTCCTTTTCATAATTCCCATTAACATCCCCCTTTTTCTCCTGAAAGAAAACGCTGCCATTCCGTTGAACACCAATTGTTTTAAATTCCATTAAATCAATTACTTTTACGTTACAATATAATAAGAAATTAATAGCCGCATTCCTTTCTTATCAAACGTTATTCTCTCAACATTTCTTCATTCCTTTTTACAATAAGCGTTTTGAATATTTCTCAATAAAGCTTTCTCTTTACAAAAAAACTGCGTATAAAAGGTCTCTTTAATAACCTTTTATACGCAGCTTCTTTGTTTAAAACTCGATGATGTACTCATCATCATATTTATCGTATTGCAAACCCGCTCCTATTTTGAATTCTGTAACTTGATCTCTTAGAAATGGTGCATCTTCTATTTTACTAGTTGCTATTTCAATCCCATATTTTTTTGTTAAATGCGCTAATTCTATTAAAAACCATTCTCTTCGTAATACGACTGGAATATCATACGTTCGTCTTTTCATATATACTAGCACCTCTTCTATTTTCATTATTGAAAAGAATATCACTTCTACTTTCGATACACTTTTTAAAACTATCGTTCATCATCAAAGGCCAATGAAACATTATAGTATATGCATGTCCGTTTTAAACGTGCTATGGCAAAAATAATATTAAAAAACTTAAAAAGCCTTATTTAGTTTACATAAAAAAAATTATGTAATAGTAAAAGGGAAAGGCTTGTCCCTCATCCTTTTACTATCAAAAGCTAAATTAAGAACATCTTGGTACACCTAAAGCTAAGAATAAACCTGCTACTCCTGCTGTAATTGGCACTTTCAACGTAATAACATCGTCTACTTTTGTTACTAAAAAGTAAGCATTCCCTTCTTGTAACACGCAATTCACTAATAATTGAAATTCCATTCAAATCTCCTCCTTTCAATCGATATACTATAATTTATGAAATCTCTTTTAAAATGTAATAGTAAATATATCTATTTTTCCTTATATACGAAATAAATGTTTATATATATCTATTAAAAATATTAATTTTCTAAATTAATATAAAACGTGTAATATCCAATAAATCCCTATATAATCAATAGAGAAAATCTTACAAATGGAGGTGTGAAAATGGCAGTTTTGAGTAATATTGGTGTAGCTTTATTTTTTATAGCTTTTATTCTTTTAATCTTATGTATCATTTCATTCTTTAAGAAAAATGGAAAAGCAAAACAATATGGGCGTCTTACTGTTATTCTTTTTATGATTTCAATTATATTAATAATGACTGGCTCAACAAAATCTGAACACCCAGTCGTAGAATTTTTTTCTACTTTAAGTTTCATTCTATTTATATTTTTCCTTGTTCTAGCAATCTTATCTGTAATTAAGAAAACCGGTGTTGTAAAAAAGCAATTTATAATTACAGCTGTTTTATTTGTCATTTTTGTTGTGCTATCAGGTATTTCAAGTCCTTCTTCTGAAAAAACGACAGCAACGAATAAACAAGTCGCTTCTAATAGTGAAGAGAAAAAAGATGACAAAAAGAAAAAGGAAGTAGAAAAGAAAGAAGCGGACGAAAAAACTCGTAAACAACAAGAAGATGAAAAACGCCAAGCCGAAGAGCAAGCTCTTAAGCAAGAAGATGAAAAGCGTCTAGCTGATGAACAAGCTCGTACACAACAAGAAGAGCAAAAACGTCTAGCTGATGAACAGGCTCGTAAACAACAAGAAGAGCAGCAACGCCAGGCTGATGAACAGGCTCGTAAACAACAAGAAGAGCAAAAACGCCAGGCTGATGAACAGGCTCGTAAACAACAAGAAGAGCAAAAACGCCAGGCTGATGAACAAGCTCGTAAACAACAAGAAGAGCAACAACGTCTAGCTGATGAACAAGCTCGCAAACAACAAGAAGAACAACAACGTCAAGCTACTGAGCAAGCTCGCGTACAACAGGAACAACAAAAAGCACAGCAAGCTCAAACACAACCAGCTGCAGGTAACAATAGTAATGTAACTTACAAAAATTGTACTGAAGTTAAAAACGCTGGAAAAGCTCCATTATATAGAGATCAACCAGGTTATAGCTCTAAACTTGATCGTGATGGCGATGGAGTTGCATGTGAAAAATAGTAGTAAAAAAGAAGCTTCTAGTAAGCTTCTTTTTTTATTATCAGAAACTATTGCGACGAATTACCCTCCCTCTCCCTTTTATAAAACTCATTTTATTATTCTCAAAAATGACACATAATAAGTGATTTAAATCACCACATTGATTTTAATTTAACGCTATTCTTAATTTAGATATTACATTTAAACTTTATGGAGGCATTCATATGAAACATACATTTACTGAAACTTCAATTATCGGTGAGATTGTTACACAATTTCCGAAAGCTAGTGACCTTTTTAAATCATATAGAATAGACTTTTGTTGTGGTGGTAATAGACCACTTATTGACGCAATTAATGAAAGAAATTTATCGGCAACAGAGGTAATTACAGAGTTAAATACACTTTATAATAATACGAAACTATTAAATGAATCTGAAATTGATTGGAAAAATGCTTCATATCGTGAATTGATTGATTATGTGATTAATAAGCATCATCGCTATTTAAATGAAGAGTTGCCACAGTTAAGTCCATATGTGACGAAAGTATTACGCGTTCATGGGGCAAGTCAGCCTCATTTAGCTCAAATTCATAAACTATTTCATGAACTTAAGATTGAATTAGAACAACATTTAATTAAAGAAGAAACGGAAGATTTCCCGTTAATTTTAGAATTCGAACAAAATCCAACTGATGAAAACTATGCAAAGTTACGTAAAGTAGTAGATGAGCTCGAAAATGAACATAACCACGCTGGCAATATTATTAAAGAACTTCGTAAGGTTACAAATGACTTTACTCCACCAGAAGGAGCTTGCGGTACTTATCGCCTTGTTTACCAGCGCCTTGAAGCCATTGAATCTGATTTATTTGAGCATATTCATTTAGAAAATAATATTTTATTTCCGCGTGCTATTACGAGAGTATAAATCAAGTGCAGGACATGAGTGTAAATACTTATGTCCTGCTTTTTCATTTTTTGAAAAATATCCACATCCCCCTCACACAAATCCTAATTTTAACAATTTGTGAATCATTGTCAACTACCCCCACTGAGATAAAACGTTTCAGTGGAGGCTTGAGTTAGAACGCTAGGTCTTTTCGTCTATCGCTAGACAGTTTGACGCTCTAGAATTCATGCCACCTTAAGGTAACACCCCAAGTAAGTTTTTGGTTGGTACTAGAAACGAACAATCGTTTCCCCACTTGCACCACCCTTTCGAAAAAGAGCAGTTCTTC
Source organism: Bacillus sp. FSL R12-0074 (assembly GCF_038005725.1). Classification (NCBI taxonomy): domain Bacteria; kingdom Bacillati; phylum Bacillota; class Bacilli; order Caryophanales; family Bacillaceae; genus Bacillus; species Bacillus sp. FSL R12-0074. Next base: position 2,073,516 of record NZ_JBBOTR010000001.1, on the reverse strand, counting down.
CTTGAGGAAGAAGCCACCACTCAGATGAATCCGGCGTGTGCTACAAGCCCCGACAAGTCGAGTACACATGGATGGTTGACACACCCACTAAGCTATGCGCGAAGCAAAAGCCCTACGTTTTTGCACTTTTAATAGAATCGGCGTTTTCACTTTGAGATTGTCATCCAATTGTACAATTTTTGATTTTTCCAATGTATTCAATGCACCATTAATATCAGCATGGATACATGTTCCTGCTTTACTTTGGTACAGACCACGAGTGATTCGTTTGCCACTAAAGCGATAATGCGTCCTATCATCCTTATCCCAAACTGGAACCCTATCTTTATCAAGAAAACTAGCTTTTGAAGTATAGCTTTCTTCTTGTTTTAAAAATCGGATGCCTTCTTTTATACATTTATTCTCAATTGCTGCAATCAGTTTATGAAATGGGATTTGAACAAATTTTTGATTATTCTTTTTTCCCATATCAGATTTTTGTTTCCAACCAGCGTTATACCCTACGACAACAGTATCTATGTTGAATGCTTTCACTTTTTCGAACAACAAGCCTACAGTTTGTGAAATGTAACCATTTATTTGTCTTTCCCGTTTATGCCAAAGTGCAGCCATTTTGTTCGTTACAACTCGTTTAGAAAGTCCATTTTCCATGTTTTTCAGTTGTAGATTACGTATCATTTTGTTGAAGTACTGGTTAATGGATTTTAATTTTTTTCCATCAATTAAAAATGCATCACCTGTATTTGTTACGCAACTTACTAATCTGTCTACACCTAAATCGCAACTCAAAGCTTTACTAATAGTCGTGGGTTGTTTCTTCATTTGAGAAACGTGCATTTCATATGTGTAATGCACCTCAAAGAACCGACCTTTTTGCTTCGGTACAATCTCAATGTAGGAGATTTTTTTATTTCTTACGTTTTTAGGCATACGTATTTTAATGGAACCGAATTTTTTTCTGAATGCAACATTCATCGGAATCATCCAATACCCGTTATTATCAACTTTTGGAACTTGATAGATTTCAATGATTCGTTTGTCAGTGGAACGGGAATAATTCGGAAACTTAGGACGACCTGTGAAGGTTTCAGGTTTTTTCTTCCACTGTTCCATTGCTTTAAAAAAGCTCTTCACTTCTGTAAATAAGGCTCTACGAATCGCTTGAACAGAGTTTGATTGAATACCCCAGTAGTTCATATCGGTTTGCATGGCAGTGTCCACTTCTTTTACAGTAGCCATCTTGTTATTATTCAAATAACTTTGTTTAATCGTGTACAATCCAACATTTCGCAATGCTTTAGAACTATGTGACATGCGTTGCAGTAAGCGAAATTCTTTAGCTGTGAGACAAGCTCGTCCGATATTCTGTTTCTGCGTGAATCGTTGCATGGTTTCTCTTTTCTTTTGTTTACGTAATACTTTCACTGCTTTCTTTCTAGCCATTGTTTTCACCACCTCGTATGATTAAGTTAGGTTTTTTAGGAATGGGATTCACCTATAAACCCAAGAGTATCCAGCTTTATGAGATACTTATATTTGTAGATAGAGTGTTGCCGATCACCACCTTGAATCCTTGTATTCGATTGAAAGATTGGTACCTCTGTCTAATAAGTAGTTTACGAATGAGTTGGATGTTGATGACCATTGGTCATTCTTCGTATCTCTTACGAGGTAGTAGCGCTTATTAGTTCAGGGGAGGATAACACTATCTAAAAATCATCAAAATAGGGGTGTATACTATGTTCTACTTAGGTATTGATATTGCCAAACACAAGCACTATGCTTCCATCATTGATTCCACTGGGAAACCTATTACCAAGCCATTTCCTTTCCACAATCATAAAGAAGGTGGACAAGCTTTATTAACTTGGCTTTACCGATACATTAGTTCTCCGACAGAACTGTCAATCGGGATGGAGGCTACCGGTCACTATTGGATAGCTGTCTATTCTTTTCTACTAGATCATGGTTTTTCTGTGATTGTACTGAACCCACTCCAAACCAATGCATGGCGAAAGGGAACAGAAATTAGAAAGAGAAAAACAGATGCCATTGACGCCACTATGATTGCCGATGTCATACGATTTGGCCGCTTCCTTGAAACTCCACTCGTAGACGAGAAAATGTTCGCTTTAAAACAACTAAGCCGGTTTCGTAATTCTCTTGTACGTAATATAAGTGATTTAAAACGCAAGGCGCTTGTCGTGTTAGATCAAACCTTTCCAGAATATCAAAGTATTTTCTCTAATGTCTTTGGCAAAACGTCTTCACAGCTCCTAATTGAATATACATCTCCTAGCGATTATGAAAGACTGTCTATTGATGATTTGACACTAATAATTGAGCAAGCAAGTCGTTGCCGACTTGGAAAAAAAACAGCCAATCAACTGATGGAATTAGCCTCAAACTCATTTGGTGTCACCTTTTGTAAAGATGCTTTCTCATTCCAATTAAAAATGTTGATGGAGCAAATCCGCTTTATTGAAACTCAGTTGAGAGAATGTGAGAATCAAATGTCTCAACTATTAAGTGACTTAGATACACCAATCACTACTATTCCGGGTATTGGTCCTATATTAGGTGCCACCATATTAAGCGAGATTGGGGATATAGACCGCTTTGACAAACCTTCTAAACTTGTGGCTTATGCCGGTATTGATGCCACTATTTCTCAATCAGGTCAATACGAATCAACTGGTATGTCTATGTCCAAACGTGGCTCCTCCCATCTACGTAGAGCATTATTTCAAGCGGCTATTACTGCTTATAAACATGATCCTGTATTAAAAGCTTTTTATGAAAAGAAACGAAATCAAGGAAAACACTATTATGTTTGTATAGGAGCTGTAGCTAGGAAGTTGTGTTATATTGTCTATGCCATTCTAAAGAGTAATAAACCCTATAAAATTCCTCCATTCCCCTGCCAGAGATAACTTTTTTATTTTTTGAGACTTCTCAAGGTTTATTTAAGTTACCCTTTTTTAGGGTAAACACTCTTCATTTATATTGTATTTCACGCTTGACATTTCATAGTTGGTCTTTCTTAGAGAGTCCATTAAAATTATTTCTTTCCTAAGATAGTATTTTATCTTAGGAAAGAAATAATTTTGTAACTGTTAATTACTTTTGACAAATCAATATTTGGAACGAAACGTAACAAAATGTGAACATGTTCTTCATCGTAATTACATTTGGCTCAAGTAACCGAATGATGATTATTATCCAATTTCGTTATCTTACGATATATTCCCTCCTTATCTAAGGGCGGATTATATCGCAAGACAAAAAGAAATAAATATTCGCCCTCAAAAAATTATTATGAACCAAACAAAAGTGTTTGGTCTATTGAATGATAGCAATTCATCTCCACCTGAATTGTTGGGTTTCACCCGTAACACAAATTAGATGGAGTCTTCTTGCCGAAAGGGATAAAAATGTGATAAATATCACATCTCCCTCTTTTTTAATTTTCTATAATAGAAATATAATCCTTTGTTCAACATTTCACATAAAAAGGGGAAACGAAAATGAAAAAACGTTTAGTTATGATCGGAAATGGTATGGCTGGCATACGTTGTATGGAAGAAATATTAAAACATGATAGTAATTTATATGAGATTACTATTTTCGGAGATGAACCACATCCGAACTACAACCGTATTATGCTCTCTCATGTATTACAAGGAAAAACAAATATGCAAGATATCATTATGAATCAATACAGTTGGTATGAAGAAAATGAAATAACTTTGTATACAAATGAAAGAGTTCAAAGTATTAACCGAAAAGAAAAAATTATTATTACAGAAAAAAATCGTACTATTACATACGACAAACTCATTATCGCAACAGGTTCTAGTGCTTTTATTTTACCAGTTGAAGGTTCCACCCTTCCTGGTGTAACAGGATTTCGAACAATTGAAGATACACAATTTATGATGGATACCGCTAAAGAAAAGAAAAAGGCCGTTGTCATTGGTGGTGGATTACTCGGTTTAGAAGCCGCAAGAGGTCTTATTGACTTAGGAATGGACGTACATGTTGTTCATTTAATGCCTAGCTTAATGGAGCAACAACTAGATACGAAAGCAGCTTCCCTATTGCGTGAAGATTTAGAAGCGCAAGGCATGAAGTTTCTAATGGAAAAGAAAACTGTAAAGATTCTTGGTACAGACCATGTTGAGGGCATTCAATTTGAAGATGGTGAAGTTGTAGATTGTAATTTAATCGTAATGGCTGTCGGAATACGCCCAAATACTCAAATAGCAAAAGATGCTAGTTTACTTGTAAATCGCGGCATTGTAGTCAATGACTATATGCTAACGAATGATGAATCCATTTATGCAGTTGGAGAATGTGCAGAACATGACGGTATCGCATATGGACTTGTTGCTCCTCTTTATGAACAAGGCGCAATATTAGCAAAACATATAACGAATTTACAAACTAATGGATATACGGGCAGCATCGTCGGTACACAGTTAAAAGTTGCAGGTTGTGATTTATTCTCTGCTGGTCAAATTTATGAAGATGATCAAACGAAAGCAATTTCAATCTTTGATGAATGTAAACGTTCCTATAAAAAAGTATTAATTCGTGACAATAAAGTCGTCGGTATCGTTTTATATGGTGATGCAACTGATGGTACACGCCTCTTTAGCATGTTAAAGAAAGAAGAAGATATACAAGAATATACAGCCGCTTCCCTTCTTCACAAAGCTGGTGAAGAAAGTGAACTTGACGTTGCTACAATGAGTGCGGATGACACAATTTGTGGATGTAATGGCGTTACGAAAGGTACAATCGTTCATGCCATTTTAGAACAAGAGTTAACTACTTTTGAAGAAGTTAAAGGATGCACGAAAGCCGCAGGGTCTTGTGGTAAATGTCGTCCGCTTGTGGAACAAGTTCTAGCTCATACACTCGGAGATGCTTTTGATGCTTCTGCGCAGTCTGCTGGTATGTGCGGATGTACAACTTTATCACGTGACGAAGTCGTAGCCGCCATTCACGAGAAAGGTTTAAAATCGCCAAAAGAAGTACGAAATGTACTCGGTTTTGCACATGAAGACGGCTGTTCGAAATGTCGTCCTGCTTTAAATTACTATTTACGTATGGCGATTCCGGAAGAATATGTAGATGATAAATCATCCCGTTACGTTAATGAAAGAATGAATGGTAACATCCAGCATGATGGTACATTCTCTGTTATTCCACGTATGTACGGAGGCGTTACAACCGCAGATGATTTAATGAAAATTGCTGAAGTCGCAAAAAAATATGACGTTCCTCTTGTGAAAATTACAGGTGCGAGCCGAATCGGCTTATATGGTGTTAAGAAACAAGATTTACCTAACGTATGGGCTGACTTAAATATGACTTCTGGATATGCGTACTCAAAATCGCTTCGTAATGTAAAATCATGTGTTGGTTCTCGCTTCTGTCGTTTCGGTACGAAAGATTCTTTAGGACTTGGTATGCTCCTTGAACAGTCATTAGAAATGGTAGATACACCTCATAAAATGAAAATGGGTGTAACAGGTTGTCCACGTAACTGTGCGGAAGTACTTACGAAAGATTTCGGCGTTGTGTGTGTTGAAAATGGATTCCAACTGTATATCGGTGGAAATGGTGGTACGGAAGTACGCGAGGCTGATTTTGTAATGATCGTCCCTACTGAAGACGATGTCCTTCGCATCGCTACAGCTTACATGCAATATTATCGTGAAACTGGTATTTACGGGGAGCGTACTGCCTATTGGACAGAACGATTAGGCTTCGATCATATAAAAGAAATACTACAAGATACAAGTATGGTCACGATGTTAAATGATCGTTTCCAAACAGCTCGTAGCACATATACGGAAGCTTGGGGAGAAGCACTAGAAACGAAGTCTTTAAAAGCGATGTATGAAGTAGAAACTGTGAAATAAGGAGCTGTGATCTATATGATACAAACGAAAGAAAAAATAAAAGTTATGCGTGCGGAAGACCTTCCTATTCAAATTGGTAAAGAGGTACAAATGAAAGACATGTCTATCGCCCTATTCCGCCTTTCAAATGGTGATATTCGAGCTGTAGAAAATCGGTGCCCTCATAAAAATGGACCGTTAGCGGAAGGAATTGTATCTGGGGAATTCGTCTTTTGTCCACTGCATGATTGGAAAATCTCATTACTAACAGGTGAAGTTCAAAAACCTGATGACGGCTGTATCCAAACGTACGAAGTAGAAGTTATTGATGGTGACATTTATATAAAGTGAAACTTTAATCAGCGGGGATTGGTTCATCCCCCGCTGATTATTAGCCCTCACCAATCGGGCTTTTACGGGCAGTTGATCCCTACCTAACTACTTTGCTTTCGCTGAATTTTGAGGTAGGGGTCTTACTGCCCTGCAAATAGCGGGATAAACATGTAATTTACGAAAGGAAGCCTCCTCTGGCTTCCTTTTAAATAAAAAATGATGAGGTGCGATTATGAACGGATATGTATATTTAGTTGGTGCAGGACCAGGTGATGAAGGGCTTATTACAAAGAAAGCGATAGATTGCTTAAAGCGTGCAGATATTGTCTTATATGACCGCTTATTGAACCCTAACTTTCTTAGCTATACAAAGCCAACTTGTGAACTTATTTATTGCGGTAAAATGCCAAAGAATCATACTATGCGTCAAGAAATGATTAACGCCCACCTCCTTCAATTTGCACAAGAAGGAAAAATCGTTGTCCGCTTAAAGGGCGGAGATCCATCTATTTTTGGCCGTGTTGGTGAAGAAGCAGAAACTTTAGCAGCAGCGGACATTCCATATGAAATTGTACCAGGTATTACATCTAGCATCGCCGCTAGTAGCTATGCAGGTATCCCCCTCACCCACCGTGACTATAGTAATAGCGTTACTTTACTAACTGGGCATGCAAAAGGTCCTTTAACCGATCATGGAAAATATAATTCATCCCACAATAGCGATACAATTGCCTACTACATGGGTATAAAAAACTTACCTACAATTTGTGAAAATTTACTACAAGCAGGAAAACAAGAAAATACACCCGTAGCAGTCATTGAGTGGGGTACAACTGGAAAGCAACGCGTTGTCACAGGAACACTTTCAACCATTGTTCCTGTCGTCAAAAACGAAAATATTTCTAACCCTTCTATGACAATTGTTGGTGATGTCGTTTCCTTACGGGATCAAATCGCTTGGAAAGAACGTAAACCATTGCATGGTAAAAAAGTTTTATTTGCATCCGCAACAAATAAAACCAGTTTCATAAAGCAAAAGTTACAAGAATGCGGTGCAGAAACATATCAAATTCCAACTTTCAAAAGGGAAGAATACACGTTAACATCTGAACAAATCAATGAAATTTTTAACGTTGATCGCCTTGTATTTTGTTCAGATGAAAGTGTAGAAATCTTGATGCGATCATGTAGTAAACACCAGAAAGATATTCGTTCCTTACAGGCGAAACTGCAGTATATGAACGTTGCCACTCAAGAAAAACTTATGCAATATGGGCTACTAAGTAAACAAGCAGAGTTCTCTTCCGATACAACTGTTTATTTAGGCAGAAATATTAATCGAATTGGTTTTATTCAAGAAAAAATTGGTGCTGGGTCTTATATGATGACTCATGAGTATACAATTGATCATCGCTTCGATGAAATTCATTCTCGTATGCTTTCTGAATTCTCATGGGATAGCATTGTATTTGAAGGGCGTGCTTCAATTGATACGTTTCTAGCAGAAATAAAACGACTTGGCTTTATCGATATTCTTACTCTTCCCTTCTCGTATACCGACATTCCAACGTTACACTATGCGAATAAAGTTGGTTTTCATAATGTAGATGAGCAATTACAAGACATGATTATGAAGAAAGATTTGGTGGTACGATGAAAGGAATTGTATATGTTGGACACGGTAGTCGCCTGCGAGAAGGTAATGAACAATTCATTCACTTTATTCAATCTGTTATGAAAGAACGTAACGAAAGGAGTCAAAAAATAGCTTTTCTAGAACTAACGACACCTACCATTTCGGATGCAGTTACAGAAGCAATACTAGAGGGCGCAACTGAAATATTGATTGTACCTGTTTTATTATTTGCAGCAGCTCACTATAAACGTGATATTCCTTTTGAAATAGAGCAACTACAAAAGAAATATCCACATATAACATTTTCAGTTGTACCACCTTTTAGTACGCATCCACATATGGTTGAACTTGTAGTGAAAAGAATACGTGAAACTATGCCAAAGCAAGATAGTAGCGTTTTACTCGTAGGACGAGGCAGTAGTGATCCACAGCCGATACATGAGTTACAACAAATCGGAGCAGCGGTCGAACGAAAACTCGGTATGCCCGTATCGTGCTCCTTTTTAACGAAAGGAGCGCCCTCTTTTACTGCTGAGCTCAAGACGATAACATCGACTGCGTCCCATGTATATGTCATGCCGTACCTTCTCTTTACCGGATTGTTGCTTCAAAAAATTAAGTTGCATACAAAAAAATATGATCACGTTACGACTTGTAATTGTCTTCAATTTGATACATATATGAAGTTGGCATTATTAGAACGAATGGAGGAATGTGTGTATGTATAATATGTATCCTCTTATGTTTAATTTAGATAAAAAAGTTGTTGTTATAGTTGGTGGTGGTAAAATTGCATATCGGAAAGCGTCTGGATTAAAAGATACAGGCGCTTTTGTCACCGTTATCAGCCCAGAGATTTGCGAGGAAATGAAGGAACTTCCTTATATTACTTGGAAGCAAAAAACTTTTAGTAATGATGATATTAAAGATGCTCACCTTATTTATGCAGCTACAAATCAACATGATGTCAATATGATGGTCAAACAGGCCTCCCATGATTTCCAATGGGTTAACGTTGTAAGTGATGGCACAGAATCATCCTTTCACACACCTGGTGTCATCCGAAATGATGAATATATTGTAACGATTTCAACTTCAGGTAAGGATCCATCGTTTACAAAGCGTTTGAAGCAGGAACTAACATCTATATTTCCTAAACTTATAAAAAAGCTTTCTCGTACTCACAAATAATAATCTATTTCTTAGCTAAAATAGTAATTACCTTTGGACAAACGTTTTTTTAGAAGCGTTTGTTCTTTTTGTTTTAGTTCCTTTTTTGAATTAAGCCGCTTGATTATCAGACATGGTACAATTGTAAACGACACCCAATATATCAAAGACTGTTTTCTTCTCATATCGATGGGATTTCCGTCCATCATTTACCGCCTCAAATCTATCCGTTTTTGCACGTATATTCAAAACAAAATATATGACAAATAAATAACGACAGTTACTGTAATAATGCTGAAAAGTGTTGAAAATAAAACGATTTGTGCATGTAGTTCAGGCTCTATTTGATACTCCATAGCAATAGTTGCTGTATTTCTTGAAGTAGGAAAAGAACTTGCAATAAATAATGATTGTGCAACAATACCATCAATGTTTAGTAGGTATATCATGGCAAGTGCTAATAATGGTCCCATCAATAATCTTCCAATTAAAGCCCATGTTATGACTCGATGGAAAAAATTAAGCTTAATGTTGGATAATTGCGCTCCTAGCAATATGAGTGCTATTGCAACAAAACTATTCGCAAGCTGATTAAGAGGTAGAAAGATAGAATTAGGTATTTGAATTGTAAAAGATTGAAAGAGAACCCCTAATATGAGTGCATGAAATACAGGCAGTCTTAGAAATGATTGAATAATACTTCCGATTGTTTTTGTTGCTGATAGTAAGTTATATATCCCGTATGAATAAGTTAAAAGATTCTGGAAAATCACAATGAAAATCTGAATGGAAACCCCCACTGGATTGTGACTGAAAATCAATTGACTTACTGGTAATCCATAATTACCGGAATTCATTAACGAAATGCTATTTTTTAGAGCTGCACTTTCTCCTTTTTCTAACTTTAATGTTTTTGAAATGAAATGACTTACTATCATCACACTCAGACTGTAAAGTATTAAATAGTATATTATCTGGAGCAACAAACCTGTTTCTATACTAATATCATATATATTCACAAATACAGCCGCTGGCATCAAGCAATAAGTAATAAGTGTAGATAGCTGCTTTAAGTTAAATTGGAACTTTCTTTGTAAGATTGCACCAATTAGAATCAATATTAATATTGGTAATATCACGTCTAATATAATAAAAACAAACATTTAATACCCCATTCTAAATACATTATAGTTGGATTAAACTCTTTACTAAATATGGATACAGTTAATTCAAATGTAGCCCCTGACGCTACCCAAAATACCATTTGAAAGCATTCGTATACAGGATTTTATCGGTAGCTTGTTCATCAAATAGCTGTTGAATCAATTTGATATCTCCATACTCAAAAGGTCTTTTTGCTCTTGTAGATGGTAAATCTGTTCCAAACATAAGTGCATCTGGGTTAACTTCATAAATCGACTTTAAGGCATTCTCAACATCTAATTCGACACGACCAAAACCAGTAGCTTTCACATGTACCCCTTTATCAACTAGTTTTAATAAATATGGTAAACCTTCTTCTGATAACCCTAAATGGTCAATTGATATAGCTGGTAATTTTTCTATAGTGGATGCAATTTCGGGCAACTCTTTTGCATCCATATAAAGCTCACTATGCCATCCTACTAAATCATGAACTCTTCTAGCAAAGTAATCCAGCTTCGATAAACCTTCTGAACCACCTCTTTTAATATTAAAGCGTAATGCTTTTACCCCATTTTCATTTAAATTTAGTATTTCTTCATCCGTCACTGTAAAAGGTAATTGTGTTACGCCACAAAATGTTGAACCCAACTGTTTTAGTGCCTTTAATAAATATTCTTGATCAAACCCTTGGAAAGAACCAGATACGATCGCTCCACCAATTACATTCAAATTAGGAGTTTCATTCTGATAATCTTCTACAACAAAGTTGGGTGGAAAATACCCTTGGTTCTCAATAATCGGAAAATTAAAATCAATAATATGAAAATGTGCATCAAAAATTCTCATTTCATTTCCCTCCCCTCTCTTTTCTTTAACATATCAAATATGACTCATAAAGAAAATTATGGATTATTTATACAAATTCATAATTTTATCTTATCGACCTAAACTTTATTCTTTATTTTAAGTGTACTTTTTCACAATATCCATTAGCCTTACGAAAAAATCTGGCCCTAAAAAATATGAAGTTTTTTCTTGTTATAAATACCGTCATATGTTTTTGGAATTTCAGAATATTTAAATCCACCAATATATTTTTATACAGATTAATAGATATCCTTTAGAAAGGAGCGACTATTTATCGATTCGTTAGCGATCAATAGTCATCGTTTAATTCAAAAGTTATTATTTTCGTTCTCGATATATTCCGAATGTTTTATGAGGATTTTTCGTTTGTTCATTTCAGTCTTATAACAATCGTACTGTTGCTTTTACTTTGGAAACTTTCAATAGACAAAAAACAGAGTTCTCGATTGTGGAATTAGATTTAAGTTCATACATTTATCTCTTAATATCTTTATCTGTAGGTAAAACAATTGCAGCTATTATATAAAGTAACACCGTAAATCCACTAGTAAAAAAGGCTGATAATGCAGTGACTATGCGAAGGATACTTACATCAATTCCATACTTATCGCTTAAGCCACCTAATACACCTGATACTTGTTTATCTTGAGTGGACTTATATAATTTTTTCATCTAAACACCCCGATCCAATTAAGTATTTGTATGCTAAAAATTAGTTCTATCTTCGGAAGAGATTTAAACTTTCTTTAACTAACCCTTTAATTGAATAACATTTGATATCTATATTTTAACATAAAATTCCATAAAACTTCTGTTTTTCATTTTTAAACCACATTATTTTAGAATACAAGTGTTTGTTAAGTTAGCAATAAAAAACATATCGAAGCCTATTACTAAAAGAACCCTCCTAGATTACTTTAGGAGGGTTCTTTTTCTTTATTAATGATTCTTTAACATCACTAACAGCTTCTCTTGGCTATACATCCATACTGTAATGATTAAACAAGCAAGAGCGACTTCTGATAACGCCATAAATCCAATTGCATAATGACCTGTTAGTTGGAATAGTAACGTTAAAATTAATGGTGGGAAGAACCCTCCTAATCCACCTAAAGCTGACACAACCCCATTTACAATCCCTGCTTGCTCAGAGAAGTACATTGGAACAAGCTTAAAGATTGTGCCATTTCCAATACCTGCACAGAATGCGACTAGTAAGCAACCAAACGTATACACGTTCATACTAGGCATGAATGATAAAACAATACCAGATAGTGTTAAGCCGATAAATACGAAGATTAATATTTTAAATGGATTAAATTTATCACCGAGCCAACCACCAATCGGGCGCATCATTGTTGCTAATACGATGAATCCAGCTGTCCGCATGCCTGCATCTACTTTCTCTAATCCGAAGTGAGATACTAAAAAGTTTGGTAAATATACTGTAAATGCAACAAATGATCCGAAAGTTAAAAAATAAAAGATACATAGAAACCAAAGTTTTTCATTTTTATATACACCTTTTATTTGTTCCATTAATGGTGTATTCACCTTTTTTTCCTTACGATCGCCTAATAAAAAGTTCATAAGTGCAAATGCTGCAAGTAAAACTAAATAACACTGTACTGTTGTTCTCCAGCCAACTGATGTCGCAATTACAGGTGCTAAAAATGAAGTAATTGCTGTTCCAGCGTTACCCACACCGTAAATACCATTTACAAAACCGTGACTCTCTTTCGGGAAGTATTTCGGTAGAGAAGTTACTCCTACAGAGAATACAGCACCACCAATCCCTACAAATAATCCACCAATAATTAAATCCATCATAGAATTGGCAACACTAATGTAAAAGACAGGGAATAATAAAAGTATAAAACTAATAAAGAACAATTTTCTTGCTCCGTAACGATTTGTCCAATAACCAATTGGAATGCGAAGAATAGAACCTAAAATAACGGGTACTGCTGTGACCATAGAAATTTGTCCCGCAGTTAATGGAATATCCGCTTTAATATATGGCATTAATGATGATAAGATAACCCATACCATAAAACCGATAACTAGATTAGAAGTTTGTAAACTTAATTGAAAATTAGGACTTTTCACCTTGTTCCCTCCTATGTATGCATAGTTATATTCATTCTCTCCAGCCTAATCACGTCCTAACATGATTAGGCTGAAAAGAATCAACCACCACTTACTGGCGGAATCATTGCTACTACATCGCCAGTTTGAATAATGTCATCCTCATTTGCATACTCTTCATTTACGGCGACCATTATCTCGTTTGAAATCGCTACGCTGTATTTCTTAATGAGAACTTCCTTTAGTTCAACAACCGTAATATTTTCACAATCTATGTACAAGGCCGGCTTACTTGCTTCTTCTTGCAAATGTGCAAATAATAGTACTTCAATCATGTTCTCATCTCCCTTTCAGGCTCACCATTTGCATATGCTATTTTCTCTAACTGATCACCTATCCATGACTCACCATCTTCCCAAAACTCTTTCTTCCAAATCGGAATAATTTGTTTTATACGCTCCATAATATATACGTTCGCCTCATAGGCTGCTTTCCGGTGTGGTGTTGAAACGGCGACAACAACAGCAAAATCAGAAATTTGCAATGTACCAATGCGATGTGTAATTGCTACATATGTCCCAGGCCACTTCTCTTCTACTTCATTACCAATTTTCTCAAGCTGTTTTTCCGCCATTGTTTTATATGCTACATACTCTAAATATAGCGTACGACGTCCTTTCGTAAATTCTCTGACGGTACCAATGAAAGTAGTAACCGCACCACACTCACACCGAATTACTTTGTTTGTAACTTCTTCAATTGAAATAGGTGTATCAATTACTTCATAATACGTATGTGTCATTTTGCACCTCTTACCTTTGTATAAATTAGCAATCTATTTTTCTATTACTTGTATGATCGAAGTGGTTCTTTCCACGGCCACTCACTTCCTATGTTCGATTCCAATAATAATACCGAAACAATTATTCCTGCTTCAAATCCTCTTGTTCCGCCCGGCAGGACGATAAATGCGTTCGCCTCTGCAAGTGAAGAAATTGCACTAGATTTATCTAAACCAACTGGTGTAGCTTGCAATTGGCCATCTACAATTTCTACTCTCCCTCTTACAAAACGAGTAAATGGGTTTGCTTTCGGAAAATCTTTCTGTAAAATCGCTTCTGCACGATATACATGCGGATCTTTTCTTTGCAAATATGTTCGAATAACTGGTCTAACATATAATTCACATCCGACATAACAAGCAGAGGGATTACCAGATAGACCAAATAATAGTTTTCCTTCTAGCTCAGCTACAGTTGTCACGCTTCCTGGTCGCATCGCTATTTTATTGAAAAGTACATTAGCTTGTAATCTCTCATAAATAGCAGGTAAATAATCGTAGTCTCCTACTGAAACGCCACCAGTTGTAATTAAAATATCGACTTCTTTTATTGCTCTTTTTACGGTCTCATAACACGTCTCTAAATCATCAGCAAATTGTCCATAATAGCGTACAATTCCACCTGCTCGCTCAATTTGAGCAGCAATCATATAGGAATTACTATTTCGAATCCTCCCCGATTTAAGCTGTTCATGTACTTCTAAAAGTTCACTTCCTGTCGCTACAATTCCAATAACCGGCTGTTTTACAACATGTACGGAACTATAACCAAACGTAGCAAGAAGCGCCGCTACTCCAGGGTTAATAGAAGTCCCTTTTTTCACAAGTATGGCATTTTGTTTTACATCTTCTCCTTTAAAAGAAATGTTATCACCAGCAGCAAAAGAGCGTTTTAATTTCATATAAGTCTTTTCTTTTTCTTCAAATCCTTCCGTTAGCTCTAACATAACAACCGCATTACATCCTGCTGGAATTGCAGCTCCTGTCATAATACGTACAGCTTGAAATACTTTCACCTCTTCTCTAAAAACAGAACCTGCCCCGATCTCACCAATCACTTCGAACTGAATCGGGTTACTGCTATTTGCTTCTTTTGTATCTTCCGCTCGAATCGCAAATCCGTCGTACGGAGAGCGATCGAAATGCGGGACATCATGATCTGCAATAACATCTTCTCCAAGCATTCTACCGTAGCTGTCTATAAGAGAAACCTTTTCTATTTCACCTTGATGAGCATACTCCATTATGCGTGCAACTGCTTCTGCTACTGGAATTGGTTTACGTTTTTCTAGCATTCTTTTTTCACCTCGTTTTGATAAGGATAAACTCTCTTTCTGTTCATCCTATATATTTTGCGTATAATCGTTTTGCCATTTTTACATCATTTGTCCCATGAATAAATGCCCTACCGTCTGTAAATAAAACAAAACGATATTCATCTACTAGAAACGATAGTAAATATGGAGTTTTTTTGACACTCACGCTTTTTTGTAAGCGATTTCGAACTTCTTCTAAATTAAGAACTCGCTTTATCCCTGGACGGATTTGAACTGTATTCCGCCCGCATAGCACTTCAGTTTTCATCTGTGATCCAAATGTTAAATTTGGGTAAGTGCGTACATTCCCACAAGATGGACATGTACTTTTCTTCTGCCTATTTACTTTTAATGAGAGATATTGATTGTTCCAAATATCAAATGATAACATCGTTCCCCTTAGCGCCTGAAAATCATTCACCAATATTTTCATCGCTTCTGTCACTTGGTGAGCAACGACCATTTGTACAGCCGGCTGAATGATTCCTGCTGTATCACATGTTGCACCGCCCATAGGATGATCCATTAGGCAGCGAAAGCATGGTGTTTCCCCCGGAAGAATTGTATACGTTACACCGTAACTTCCAATGCATCCACCGTATATCCAAGGTATATTTTCTTTTTGCGAAATGTCATTTATAAGTAGACGCGTATCGAAATTGTCAGTCGCATCTAATATAAGATCCACTTCTTTTGTTAACTCTTCTATTTCTTGCATTGTGACATCCGTTACAATTGGTACAATTTCTACTTCAGAATTAATCTTTCTTAAATGTTCTGCCGCTGCAATTGCTTTTGGTTTACACTGCTGTGCATCTTCTTCTGTATATAACTGTTGCCGCTGTAAATTACTCCATTCGACGTAGTCACGGTCAGCAATTGTCAATTTCCCAATCCCCATCCTAACGAGCGCTTCCGCATTTGCTGCTCCTAGTGCACCCGCACCGATTAGGAGCACATGTTTTTTTCTTATTTTTCTTTGTCCCATTTCACCAATTCCAGAAAACAATACTTGCCTTGAATATCGCTCTTGCATAGGGAATCCTCCTTTCGCTATCCACCAATATAAGACATTTCAACTTTTGGATGTTTATTTGTACTTTCAGCCGTTCTTTCATCCGAATAACGATCTGTTCTGCACTCCCATGTATGTTGGAGAATTTTTAATAATGAAGCATCAGAAATATTTTCTCGAAGAAGCGTTCGCAAATCGGTTCCTTTCGTTCCAAATAAGCACGTAAAAAACTTACCGTCTGCCGAAATACGAGCTCTCGTACAAGAGGAACAAAAAGATTCAGAAACAGAAGTAATAAATCCAACTTCTGCATCGCTCCCTACATATCGATACAATTTCGCAACTTCTCCAAAGTAACGAGGTTTAACAGGCTCAATCGGATATACACGATTAATTTTCTCTATTAATTGTTCCTTCGTAATAACTTGTTCAAAGTTCCATCCGTTCGTACTGCCCACATCCATAAATTCGATAAAACGAAGCTGAATTTCTTGTTCTTTAAAATAACGAGCCATAAGAAGAATTTGACTATCATTCATCCCTTTTTTTACGACCATATTTACTTTTACTTCTAATCCAGCTGCTTTTGCTGCTTCAATTCCTTTCAATACAGGTTTTGTACTTACATTTCGTCCATTAATTTTTCGGAAGACATGATCTTCTATCGCATCTAAACTAATGTTTACACGTTTTAATCCCGCTTCTTTTAATGCCCTTGCCTGTTTTGCTAAATGAATACCGTTTGTTGTGAGTCCAATATCCTTTAAGCCTTCTAGCTTTGCAAGCCTTGCAATTAACTTCGGTAAATCTTTACGCAATAACGGTTCGCCGCCAGTAAGTCTAATTTTATTAACACCCCTACTTATAAATAATCTCGCTAACCTTTCTATTTCATCGAACGTTAATAAAAACTCTTCCTGTAAAAAAGCATAATCAGGTCCGAACACTTCAGCTGGCATACAGTACGTGCACCTAAAATTACAACGGTCAATAACTGAAATACGTAAATCTTGAAGTGGCCGCTCTAAAGAATCTTTCATCTTCTCGTGCATCTATATCCCTTCTTTTCTACTGCAATCATTAGTAAGCTTTCAAATTTTTTATTTGCCTTCATTATAAAAAAGAAGCTACATATTCAATGTGACTTTTCTCACATTACTTTCCCCATTCAAAAATTCTTCACAAATCCGTTCGAATTTTGTTCACATCTCTAGTCCCATTCTCTTTACATACTAAAATTTCTTAAACTAAAAAACTTATATTCGTATAATATAAACCCTTACTATAAGTAGCTTTTTAGACATTTAAGGTCGTTTTTCCTTACGGTCATTGAAATTTTACTTTATTTTCAAAAATATCTCTTGCAATTTCATCATGATTACATCCAAAATAAGAAATATACTGCTTATAAGAAGAAAGGTGATTGCTGTGGCAAACAGTACGGCATTATCCAAAGATTTAAAGGAGTTACTTTCATCTGTTGAATATAAAATGCAAATCAATAAGGGGAGTTTTATTTTTCAAGAAGGTATGGAAGCAACAGAGATTTATATCATTCACTCTGGAAAAGTGCAAATCAGTAAACTTAGTGCTGACGGACAAGAATTAACACTTCGCATTTGTTCACAAAATGATATTATTGGGGAATTAACATTGTTCACGGAGGATGCAAGGTATTTATTAAATTCAAAATGCCTTGAAGATGTTGAAGTAGGCGTTATAAAGCGTGAAGCCTTAGAAAAAGCATTACTCCAAAAACCCGCTCTTGTATTTGAATTTATGAAATGGATTAGTGAACATTTAAGAAGAATGCAAACGAAGTTCCGAGATCTAGTATTACACGGCAAAAAAGGTGCCCTATATTCTACTCTCATTCGAATGACAAATAGTTATGGTGTGTTAAAAGAAAATGGGATTCTCATCGATTTACCATTAACGAATCAAGAACTTGCAAACTTCTGTGCAACTTCGCGTGAAAGCGTAAATCGAATGTTAAATGATTTGAAAAAAAAAGGTACGATTTCTATTCATAAAGGAAAGATTACAATCCATGATTTACAATTTTTAAAATGTGAAATTGCTTGTGAAGATTGCTCTGCCTCTGTTTGTAGCATAGAGTAGCATCTTATTTAGATGCTACTCTTTTTCTCTTGCATACAGTTATTTCCTAAAAAAGACGAGGCCTTCCATTAGACCTCGTTTCATGTTAGTTGCTAACTTCTATTCGTTTACTGTGGCATTATTTTTTCAATTCATTAGGAATACGTCTTCTGTAAATCACATAACTACGGCTTAAGTATTTAATTGGGGCACTAAATACATGAACAAGTCTAGTAAATGGCCATACTGCGAATAGACCCATACCTGCAATTATATGAATTTTAAACCATACTGGTACTTCCATCATATATTCAACTTTCGGTTGGAAAATAAAGAGACTTCGGAACCACGGACCGATTGTTGTACGATAATCAAACCCTTTTGAGTCGATATTTAAAAAGGTTGAAGAAAGTCCCGCTAGCATTACGATTAGTAATAAAATAAGCGCAATATAATCTCCCCTTGTACTCGTTGCAATGATGCGTTTTACTGTTACACGGCGGTACGTTAATATAATTAAACCGATGATAGAAGCAACACCTGCCGGAAGCCCGAAACTAATTGCCATTATATGATACATATGCTCAGAAATACCTATTGAACGGTATACAGACTCTGGAATTAAAATCCCCATAACATGACCACCAATGACGAACATGATCCCAAAGTGGAATAATAGACTTCCGATTCGGAGCATTTTCTTTTCTAATAGTTCACTAGATTTTGACGTCCATCCAAATTGATCATAGTTGTATCTGAAAATATGTCCACCGATAAAGATTGCAAAAATGATATAGGGAAACAATACCCATAGAAATTGATCCATCATTTTGACAACTCTCCTTTCTAATTTGCCTGTACACCCCATGTATTGATAGCGAGTAGAACAGCGGCGAGAATTGGTTCATACATACAGTTTGCTTCTTTTAATTGCCCGTGCAACGCTTGTATATTTTCCGTGTATTTACTCATAATTGGTTCGCTATCTTTTTCATTCGCGTTTGCAAGAAACTCAAGTAGAAGCGGTAAATAATCAGGTAGTTCTTTATCTGTTACGTTAAAACCAGATTTTTGATAATGCTGTTTTAACTCTAATAATTCAATTCCACGCTCTCTTTGTTCACCTGTTTTCATGTAGGTAAGATACATATTTGTCTTCTTTCCAAAGTCGAATGTATAGACGTAAGAATCAATAAGTTGATTGTCTGTTTTATTTAGCGCTTCTTTTATAAATGTTGTAAGTGATGCTCTGATTTCTTCCTGTTCAATTTCTTGAATCTCTTCCTGTAATTCTAGTAAAGCTTCCCTCCAACCTAGTTCAGGATAGGAGAGAAGAAAAGAAGAACAAGAAAAAGCTGTTTGTAAACTTTGTTTCATAGTTTTCTGCCCCCTTTTTTTAAGAAATTGTCGTACAAGAGCCTGGCCCACCTGCGAAAGATAAACCACAACTTCCTTGCTCGCTATATAAATCTGCAACTTGTTCGCGGTGAGACGTCGGGATAACAAAGCGATCTTTATATTTCGCAATAGCAAGAAGACGATACATATCTTCTACATCTTCTTTCGTTAAACCGAGTTCTTTTAATACAGCTTCATTTGGTTCTTTATTAATTTGCAATGCTCTCATATGTGTTCGCATGACAGCCAATTTTTTCAATGTAAGACGAATATGTGATTCATCTCCTGCAGTGAGTAAATTCGCTAAATATTGAATTGGAATACGCATATTATCAATAGCAGGGAAAATCTCTTCTGCTTGCCAGTTACTACCTTTCCCCTCCACCATGTTCATAATTGGGCTAAGCGGCGGGATATACCAAACCATTGGCATTGTACGATACTCTGGATGAAGAGGTAGAGCGATTTTCCAATCGATAATCATTTTATAGATTGGCGACTGTTGTGCCGCTTTAATCCATTCTTCAGGAATCCCTTGTTTTTTCGCTTCAGCTGCTACTTCTGGATCATTTGGATCTAGGAAAACAGTAAGCTGAGATTCATATAAATCTTTTTCATTTTCAACAGAAGCCGCTTCTTTTACTTTGTCAGCGTCATATAGCATTACCCCAATATATCGAATACGTCCTACACATGTTTCAGAACAAATTGTTGGCATACCAGCTTCAATACGAGGGAAACACATTGTACATTTTTCAGCTTTATTTGTTTGCCAGTTAAAATATACTTTTTTATACGGACAAGACGATACACAAAATCTCCATGCACGACATGCATTTTGATCCACAAGAACAATCCCATCTTCCTCACGTTTATACATCGCACCCGATGGACAAGAAGAAACGCAAGATGGATTCATACAATGTTCGCAAATACGTGGTAAATACATCATAAAGACATTTTCAAAATCCGTTTTAATTCCTTCTTCCATTTTCTTGACGTTCGGATCTTGTAACCCTGTTATATGTCCGCCTGCTAAATCATCTTCCCAGTTTGGACCCCATTCAATTTTGTCGATAAATTCACCCGTAATTGCTGATTTCGGACGAGCAACTGGTTGATGCTTACGCTGTGGGCTATTTGTTAATGTTTCATAATCATAATTCCAAGGTTCAAAGTAATCATCAATTGTTGGCTGATCTGGATTGTGGAAAATATTCATAAGACGCTTCATTTTCGAACCGGATTTCAGCTGAATTTCACCATTTTTCAATTCCCAGCCGCCTTTGTATTTCTCCTGATTTTCCCATTGTTTCGGATAACCAATTCCAGGTTTCGTTTCTACGTTATTGAAGTACATATATTCAGCACCTGGACGATTCGTCCAGGTGTTTTTGCATGTTACGCTACAAGTGTGGCAGCCGATGCATTTATCTAAGTTCATTACCATTCCGACTTGCGCTTTAATCTTCAAGCCAATCTACCTCCTTCAGTTTACGGATTACAACGTTTAAGTCACGCTGGTTCCCAGTCGGACCATAATAGTTAAATCCATAGCTTAATTGGCCATATCCACCAATCATATGTGTTGGTTTAACGTGAATACGGGTTGGACTATTATGTGTTCCCCCGCGGGTGCTTGTTAATTTCGTACCAGGCACGTTAATGTGACGATCTTGCGCATGGTGCATAAATGCCATCCCCCTCGGTATACGGTGTGTTACAACAGCACGTGCTACGACTACGCCGTTACGGTTAAAGCATTCAATCCAATCATTATCAGCAACACCAGCTTCATTCGCATCATCTTTATTCATCCAAACAGTTGGACCACCTCTAAACAGCGTTAACATTGGCAATGAATCGAAGTACATACTATGAATCGACCACTTATTATGCGGTGTTAAATAGTTTAGTGTAATTTCTTTCCCTTCTACTTCAGGGCGTGATTTACGGAATGGTTTATGTTGCAGTATTGGTTTAAATGTTGCCATCGTTTCGCCAAATTCTTTCATCATGTCGTGATCTAAGTAGAAAGATTGTCGACCAGTTATCGTTCTCCAAGGGATGAGACGTTCAACATTTGTTGTAAATGGTGAGTAACGGCGTCCACCTTTTTCAGAACCCGTAAAGGCCGGAGAAGTAATTACTGTTTTAGGCTGCGCTGTAATTTGTTCAAATGTGAAGCATTCTTCTTCACGTTCTTCTGCTAAGTCACGTAGTTTTAAATCGGTTTGTTTTTCAAGCGCTTCCCATGCTTTTACCGCCATATGACCGTTTGTTGTAGAAGAAAGTGTTAATACCGCCTCAGCAGCATTAATTGCTTCTTTTATGTCTGGGCATCCTTTCGCAATAGAATCCGTTCGAACAACTCCTAATCGACTCTTTAATTGCTCATATTCTTTTTCTGCCGACCAAGAAATCCCTTTCGTACCAATCGGTTGTTTTCCGGTATTTGGTCCAAGCGCTGTCATCTTGTCATAAATCGTTTTATAATCCCTTTCGACAACATGAATTTGCGGCATTGTTTTACCTGGGATCGGTTCACACTCACCTTTGCTCCAGTCTTTAATCTTACCAAGTGGTTGTGCTAATTCTTGCGGTGTATCGTGAAGAAGTGGTGTTGCAACAACTTCTTTCATTGGTTCAAGATCGATTTTCTTCGCTAAATCTGACACAGCTTTAGAAAGAGAGGTGAAAATATCCCAGTCAGAGCGTGCTTCCCACGGTGAACCGATTGCTGGATTAAATGGATGCACAAATGGATGCATATCCGTACTGCTTAAATCATGCTTTTCATACCAAGTTGAAGCAGGTAAGACGATATCAGAATAAAGCGCCGTTCCAGCCATACGGAAATCTAAATTAATGAGTAAATCTAACTTCCCTTCAGGTGCATCTTCATGCCACTTAATTTCTTCTGGTCTTAATGAGTCACTATCGTCATTCATTAATCCGTTTGTTGTACCTAATAAATGTTTTAAGAAATATTCGTGTCCTTTACCGGAACTTGAAATTAAGTTTGCACGCCATACGAATAAGTTACGCGGGAAGTTGTTTTTATTATCTGGGTCTTCAATCGCAAATTTCAGTTCTTTTTCTTTTAGTTTTTGTGCAACGTATTTTCCGATTTCTTCTTGTGTTGTTGCACCAGCAGCAACAGCTTCTTTATATAATTCAATCCCATTCTTCTCGAATGTTGGATAAGAAGGTAACCAGCCAAGTCGTGCTGCTAATACGTTGTAATCACCGTGATGTTGATAACGAGAGTTGCCCTCAACTGGTGATGCTAAATGTCCAACAGGTGTATCTTCATAACGCCATTGATCTGTTACGAAATAGAAGAAAGATGTACCGTTTTGTAATTTCGGTGGCCCTTGCCAATCTTTCGCCATCGCGATTGTTTGCCATCCTTCTGCTGGTCTTAATTTTTCTTGACCAACATAATGTGCCCAACCGCCGCCGTTTACACCTTGTGCCCCAACGAGAAGAACAAGATTTAAAACTGCGCGATAAATCGTATCAGAGTTAAACCAATGGTTAATACCAGCTCCCATAATAATCATCGAGCGGCCATTCGTATCAACTGCATTTTGCGCGAACTCACGAGCAATTTGAATAATAAGCTCTCGCTTTACTCCGGTCATTTTCTCTTGCCATGCAGGTGTAAACGGTACATCATCATTGAAATCTTTCGGTTCTTGCCCGCCAAGACCTCGGTTCACACCGTAATTTGCTAACGTTAAGTCATATACAGTTGTAACGCACACTTCGCCTTCTTCTGTCATAACTTTTTTCACTGGAATTGTACGTTCTAATATTGTATTTCCATCATCAGAGAAGTACGGAATTTGCACTGTTTCAACACTATCTTCCATTCCAAGTAAAGAAAGACGCGGATCAATCGTTTCACCTGTCTGTTCATCTTCTAAACGCAAGTTCCATTTCTTCTCGTTATCCCAACGTGATCCCATTGTGCCGTGAGGTGTTGCAAAATCATTCGTATTCTCGTTCCAAATTACAGGTTTCCATTCCCCTAACTTCGTTTCGCGTCCAATATCAGAAGCATTTAAGAAACGATCAGCAACGAATTGATCTCCTTTTTCTTTCAATGTGACAAAGAAAGGAAAATCAGTATATTGCTTCGCATACTTTGTGAAGTATTCCACTTGATTATCTACGTAAAATTCTTGTAAGATCACATGCCCCATTGCCATCGCAAGTGCACCATCTGTACCTTGTTTCACACTAATCCAATCATCTGCAAACTTTGTAGACTCGGCAAAGTCAGGACTTACAGAAACGACTTTCGTTCCTTTATATCGAACTTCGGCTAAAAAGTGTGCATCTGGCGTTCTCGTCATCGGTACGTTTGAACCCCATGTCATAATGTAACCAGAGTTATACCAGTCACTACTTTCTGGTACATCAGTTTGATCACCCCAAATTTGCGGAGAAGCTGGTGGTAAATCTGCGTACCAATCATAGAAACTAAGCATTGGTCCACCCATAAGTTGCATAAAGCGGCTACCAGCTGCATGACTTAACATCGACATAGCTGGAATTGGTGAAAAACCAACATTTCGGTCTGGACCGTATTTAATTACTGTGTATAGTAATGAAGCAGAAACGAGTTGTAATACTTCATCCCAATTCGCACGAATGAATCCCCCTTTACCACGCGCCTGCTTATACGTACGTGCTTTTTCAGGGTTTTCCACAATGCTTTTCCAAGCGTCTAGTGGTGACTCGTTATTTTGTAGTTCTTCTTGCCACATTTCCCAAAGCACACCACGTACATATGGATATTTCACACGAAGCGGACTATAAATGTACCAAGAAAAGCTCGCTCCACGCGGACATCCTCGTGGTTCAAAATCAGGCATATCAGGACCTGTAGTCGGATAGTTAAGCTCCTGCCCTTCCCATGTTACAATTCCATCTTTCACATAAATGTTCCAGCTACAAGAACCAGTACAGTTCACGCCATGTGTAGAACGGATTACTTTATCATGCTGCCAACGCTTTCTATACATATTTTCCCATTCGCGATCTTCATATGTTTCTTGTGTATGATTATCGTTATAACGATCTATTGGTGAAAAATATTTTAAACGTCTCATTAATGCTGAAGGTTTCTTCTTCATACTGTTCACTCCTTTAATACGTCTCTCTTACATACCCTTACTATAAAAGAGGTTGTAAAATACAGATGTGACATTTCGCACAGTTCAAGAGATTGTCATAAATTCATTTGGAAATCGGTTTAAGGGGAAACATTTATAAGTAAAGATTACTTTGTTTTGTTGTGAAGATTTCGGTCAGCGGTGGGCTTATTAGGAGAATAGTATTTGGAGGATTCACCTTTTTTTGCATAAGAAAAAACGCAGGAGAAATTCCTACGTTTTTATATAAATATATTAAAAAGAGTTTTGATACTACTTCAATAACGCTATAAGGAATTTACTTTTCTGCAACGATACTATTATCAAGACATATTTTATATAAAGTGAAACTTTAATCAGCCCGCAAATAGAGGGATAAAACTACAAATCATTATTTACTGTATTGCCCTTAATTACGGAAACAATTATACTAGATGTTATCTGCATATATAATCTGAATATTCATAAAATTATGAGTATGATTTCCTTTTGGGACATATAAATTATAAAGTATATCACCATGATTTTTTAACATTTAAGTTTTTCCTATTTATATAAGTTCTCAATATGAACTTATATAAACCATTCCTACTTACCTCTTAGATTACTATTATACTGCATTAAAATGAAGGAGCTCCTTTTCTTTAACATAAAAATGAATTAGAAAAGATAATAAAATTAGGAGGATTACGATGCCCCAGCTTGATTCATTACATCCCATAGTAGAAAGAATAATCAACAATATTGAAAAATTAATGGTCGGAAAACGAAAAGAAACGATCTTAGCTTTGACAGCTCTCTTAGCTGAAGGTCATGTACTATTAGAAGATGTTCCTGGCGTTGGGAAAACAATGCTAGTACGTGCTCTTTCTAAATCCATTGATGCCGATTACAAGCGTATTCAATTCACACCTGATTTACTGCCGTCAGATGTAACAGGTGTTTCTATTTATAATCCGAAAGAGCTCCAATTTGAGTTCAAGCCTGGACCGATTATGGGGAATTTTGTACTTGCTGATGAAATTAATCGTACATCTCCAAAGACACAATCTGCCTTACTTGAAAGTATGGAAGAAGGCACTATCACAATAGATGGCATTACAAGATCGTTACCAAAACCTTTCTTTGTAATGGCTACACAAAATCCGGTCGAATATGAGGGAACATATCCTTTACCAGAGGCTCAGCTCGATCGTTTCTTGTTGAAGCTAAGAATGGGATATCCTACACCAGAAGAAGAATTTGAAATTTTAAACCGGATGGAAAAAACAAATCCACTCTCTCATTTACAAGCTATTACTACAATAAAAGAATTACTTTATTTACAACAAAGCGTACGGGAAGTAAGCATGGACAAAGCAATCAAGCATTACATTGTAAAACTTGTTACTCAGACGCGTTCTTATAGTTCTATACAGCTAGGTGCAAGTCCACGCGGCTCAATCGCTTTAATGAAAGCTTCACAAGCTTATGCATTCATCCATGGCAGAAATTATGTTATTCCAGACGATGTTAAATTTTTAGCTCCTTACGTTTTAGCTCACAGACTCATTCTAAAAATGGAAGCAAGATTTGAAGGAATAACAGGAGAACAAGTTATCGCCAAAATCGTTGCACGAACTACCGTGCCGACTCAAAGGACGAAAAACCTTTGATGAAACGAATACTACGAGCACTATATCACGTTACGAAGTTATTGCTAATCCCTTTATGCCTAGTCTTAACATTTGTGTACGCTATGCTTCAAGGAGGATTTGTAAGTTGGTTTTTGTTTTACAGTACGATTCCTATTGGTCTTTATTCACTACTACTTCCCTTCTACGCTTTACGAGACGCTGAAGTAAAACGAATAACAAACCAAAATGAATATGCAGCAGGAGAACAATTTTTAAGCACCATTACAATAAAAAGAAGATTTCCTTTTCCCTTACTTTATTTAATTATAGAAGATGAACTGCCATCACAATTTACAAATTGTAGACAAACGAAGGTGAATAAGGTAATACTCTTTCCAGGATTCAAACGGAATATTTCGTTTCAATATGTTATTGACACAATCCCTAGAGGAGAGCACACTTTTTCAAGCGTACGTGTCAAAACTGGTGATCTATTCGGTATGATGGAGAAGGAAGTAACTTTTTCAGTTCCAGATACATTTTTAATCTATCCCCAGTACGTAGATATAACGTATCGACAATTGGAAAATCATTTCGAACAAGGAGCGCTTTCAGCAAATATAAATTTAGCAAAAGACTCTACAATCTCTGTCGGTGTCAGAGACTATAAACCTGGTGACCGCTTTTCATGGATTGATTGGAAAGCAACTGCCCGAACAAACAATATTATGACGAAAGAGTTTGAACAACAGCGCAGCCATAATATCATGATATTCATGGACAGAACTGAGTCCCCTCTATTCGAATCAGTCGTAACATTTTCCGCCTCTATTGTAAGGGCTGTCTTGAAGCAAAATTCACCAGCGTCATTCGTGTCTGTCGGAAAAGAACGAACTTTTTTCCCTTTAGACAATGGAGATAGTCAGTTACAACAAATCTTTTGTCATTTAGCGAAAGTACAAGCAGACAGTGTATTCCCGCTCTCCCGGAGTGTAGAAATGGAATTAAGAAAAATTTATGAGCCCGTAACGATTATACTCGTGACAAGCGATCTTTCTCCCGATATTCAAAAGGCGGCTGACTATGCCGCTATTAAAAATAGAAAATTAATGGTGTTTGTCGTGAAAGAAAAAGCAAATCAACTCTCACATCGAGAACTAAGTATTCTAGAAACTCTACAAAAACGAAAAATATTTGTAAATGTGGTTTATGGGAACCGGTATACAAACGTGTTTTTTGAGGTGAGCAAAT
Organism: Bacillus sp. FSL R12-0074; assembly: GCF_038005725.1. NCBI lineage: Bacteria > Bacillati > Bacillota > Bacilli > Caryophanales > Bacillaceae > Bacillus > Bacillus sp. FSL R12-0074. The sequence continues at coordinate 2,045,662 of NZ_JBBOTR010000001.1, read as the reverse complement.
GATAACATTACGAACAAAATACAAATGGGATATGAGCAGATTCTTCATGCATGTATGTGCATTTCTACTTTTACTAGAATGGCTAAGACCCCTTATAGGTATTACAAACGTAGGTAGATTAGATATTTTTGTAATATTTATAGGAATTTGCTTCACTCTCTCTTTTTTTCAAACAAGGTGGCAGATTCCAATAAAGATCGTCACGATCTTATTCATCATTCATTTCCTGTATTATAAAAATGCTTTTATAAATCCATCTTGGCTAACGAAATTTTTTGCTGATATTTCTCGAAATTCCTCTCTGTTTTTCCAGGGGAATTTGCTAGATATTTCTCCCGTTTTTCCAACACTTTTATTTTTTTTATCCTTTTGGTTTTTGAGTGCTTTCATCTCTTTTTGGATGATTCATAAAAAACGTGGGTTGTTATTTCTTATATTGACTATTATTTATATCACCATTTTTCATAACTTACATTTATACAATGCAAACTACGCTATTATTCGTACTATTGTCATCGGCTTTTTTATGCTTAGTCTTCTTCGCATAGAACGAATAAGAGAGATGGAAAACTTACAAAATTTTGCTAGAGAAATCTCAAAATTACTTAGACCTCTTACAATATTTATTGTATTGTCAGCAACTATCGCATACTTTGCTCCAAAATTTGGCCCTCAATGGCCAAACCCAATGGATTTTTTAAAATTCAACACATCCGAAGCAAGTAAAAAACAAGAAGTTTCTAAAATTGGATATGGTTTAGATGACTCGCGATTAGGCGGTCCTTTTAAGGCAGATCCTACAATTGTTTTCACAGCACAAACGCAAAACAAACAATATTGGAGAGTCGAAACGAAAGATTTTTATACAGGAAAAGGCTGGGAAGTTTCTGAAAATCAAAAAAAGATTTCTTTTAAAAATAAAAACGACGTCGTGAGCTGGTACGAACAAAATACAAAAACGGAGGCCACTGAGGCGACAATCACCATGAAAAAAAGTTATCCACACCTTACCTATCCAGCAGGATTAATATCAGTTGAGGCTTCTTCTAATGTATCATACAGCGTTGACCCCTTTTCAGAAAAAATCTATACGATGGACGGAGATTCTTCTACTATTTTAAATTCATATAAAGTAACATATGGGGTCCCAGAGTTTTCCATAGAAAACTTGAAAGCTGTAAAAACAAATGAAGGTCAAGAATCAAATCCTTATTTCATGACAAAGTACACGCAACTTCCCGAATCATTACCACAGCGAGTAAAAGACTTAGCTGTAAATCTAACAAATGATAAAGACAACCGATATGATAAAGTATTAGCTATTGAAAACTACTTTACCGACCATTCTTTTGTATATGAAACAATGAATGTGTTGTTCCCTTCCAAAAACCAAGATTATGTAGATCAATTCCTTTTCGATACAAAAAGCGGCTACTGTAATAATTTCTCGACGTCTATGATTGTGTTACTTCGTTCTACCGGGATTCCTGCTCGCTGGGTAAAAGGTTATACAGAAGGAACTCTTGATAATACACTTGCCTCTGCAGAAGGTGAGGATGTTTATAAAATCGCGAACGATAACGCACACTCTTGGGTCGAAGTATATTTCCCAGGATACGGATGGATTCCATTCGAACCAACAAAAGGATTTACTAATCCCTATAATTTTACAAATAATACTCCTGCTTCTACTTCACAAAATAACGAAGTAAATAATTCTAATAACGAGCCAATACACCAACGGAACAATGAAGCAAAGCTCAAAAGTTTAATAGAAAATACAGAAGAAGCCTCTACTAAAAAGATCACAAATTCTAAAAATGATTTTTCTTGGTGGTACGTATTCCTCTCTACGATACCGATTAGTATCATCGGATACATTCTCTTCACCACTAGAATGAAATGGATTACATTTTTTATTATTCTTTTCTATAAATACCTAAAAGATGATGCTGTTTATCAAAAAGCTTACGGTGCACTTTTAAAACAATTTGCGAGAATCGGCATACCACGGGGTGAAAGTCAAACATTCCGAGAATACGCTCTCCACATCGATACACTTTACAATTCGGCCGATATGCAACAACTTACTTTCAGTTATGAGAACGCTATGTATCAAAAGGAACAGGCCGCAGCCGAATGGAAGACATCCGTACACTTATGGGAAGTGCTTATGAAAAAAGCAGCTTCTCTGCCTAAATCAAACGACTACGATAGAGTGATTTAATCTTGATAATGTGAGTTTAAAGAAAACACCTCAAAGAGCTACTTTGTTCTTTGAGGTGTTTGTTAATAAAGTGAAACTCCTAATTATTCCCCAAGTACCTTCTCAATCTCAACCTCTAAATCCATCGGCTTCGTCTGTGGTGCAAAACGCCCTACTATTTTCCCGTCTTTTCCAATTAGAAACTTAGTAAAGTTCCATTTCACTGCTTTCATACCGAGTAAACCTGGCGCTTGTTCTGTCATGTATGTATAGAGAGGATGAGCCTTGTCACCTTTTACATCAATCTTTGCAAACATTGGGAAGTTCACACCGTAGTTCAATTCACAAAAACTAGTAATATCAGCTTCTGTGCCTGGTTCTTGTCCCCCAAATTGATTACAAGGGAAACCGAGTATTTCTAGTCCTTGGTCTTTATATTTATCATATACTTCCTGTAACCCTTTATATTGTGGTGTAAATCCACATTTACTAGCTACATTTACAATAAGAAGTGCTTTTCCTTCGTAATCTTTTAACGATTTTTCTTCTCCTGTTATTGTTTTAGCTGAAAAATCATAAACTGTCATTGTTCATACCCCTCTCTTCACTATCATTCTATGTTTATACTATACTACATTCGTGAATATACAGCTCTTATTACGTATTCACATACCGTAATGATAGCGCTTTATTTTCGTTCGAAAATTCGACACAATATACTAGACTTTTATGATGGAAAGTTTTACAATTAATTTGTGAACAAAATGTGACAGTTTATATTTCCATTATAATAGAAAAGGATGGTGTTCATTATGAAAACTGCACAACATGAAACGATTTCAAATCGCGAGTTTTATTTCGTACTATATATGATGTTATTGTATGTTATTGGCTGGGTAATCGATGTAAATGGTTTATTTTTAAGCTCCTACTTTAATTTAGCAGGAGAAATTATGCTTCCGATCGTTGGTGGCATTGTTGGACTGTTCGTTATGTCTATCAATAAAGAACAAACGAAATAACTACATTACAAAAGGGCAGAAGACGAGCTTTCGTTTTCTGTCTTTTTCTGTTTTTAGCGTATAATAGATACATACCGTATATAAGGAGTGGTAAGTATGAAAAAAGTAGAACAACTATCTTCTCATCTATATCTTATTGATGATTATGACTTACAACATGATGAACGCACAGGTACATACGTTTTATTAGGTGACGATATTACTTTAATTGAAACTTGTGCGGCCCCTTCTCTTCCCTATATTTTAGACGGCTTACAGCAATTACATATTAATTTAAATGATGTAAAAAACATTATCGTTACACATGTTCATTTAGATCACGCAGGCGCAGCAGGGTTAATGATGGAAAAGTGCCCAAATGCTACTCTATTTGTGCATCCGCGCGGGGCTCGTCATATGATTGATCCAACAAAACTAATTCTTGGCGCAAAAGCTGTGTACAAAGAAGATTTTGATAAACTTTTTGATCCAATTCTTCCAATTGAAGAAGAACGTGTTCATATTGTACAAAATGGTGATACATTAAAAATTGCAGAAGACCGTACACTCACATTTTATGATACACCGGGACATGCGAAGCACCATATTAGCATTCACGATTCATTAACAAACGGCATTTTTACTGGTGATACAATAGGAATTTATTATAGAGAACTCGCAGACCTTGATGTAGAACTATATCTACCATCAACGTCTCCTTCACAATTCCAGCCAGATGCGATGATTGCTTCTAAAAATCATATTCAAAGTATGAATGTAGATACTATTTATTTCGGTCATTACGGCGCATCATCCAATGTTACAGAAGTATATAACCAACTTGAACATTGGTTACCTATTTTCGTTAATACTGGAAATGAAATTTTTCAAAAACATACTGATTTTGATGAGGCTACTAAGGCATTACAATCTTTGCTACTGGAGAAAGTCTCCACTCATCTTACAAAGCTAAATGTTCCATCCAATCATTCTGTTTATAACATTTTACATCTTGATTTAGAAATTAGCGCGATGGGAATTATTGATTACTTAACGAAGCAAACAAAATCCACAATTAACTAATAGAAAACGAAGATATATACAACGCCATTATCGTATATATCTTCGCTCCTTGAATATATTTTTTAATAAAGGATGGTGGAATGGAATGCAAAAAGTGATACTATACCTCTGCTTTACATTATTTATCATCTTATTATTAGTTGTAGGTGTTAAAATTCAATTTTATTTAGATACAGACGCGCAAGTGAACTTTAACGTCTATCCAAGATTATTCTACTTTACACTCTTCCCTCTTTTGGTCGGCATTTTATTACGATTCCTACAATCAATTAATCGCGAAACGAGTAAACAAAACTGGAACTTTCAGCCGGATAAGTTTATCGCTATTACGTTGCCAACACTATTCATTGCCTTTTCTCCAGCTCTACTCTTTTCACCAGTTGGTAAATACCTACCTTATTTAACTAATATTATTCTTGTGAATACAACTTTCATTACCATTATTAGTTTAATAGCTGGTTACTCACTTTTAGATTGTTTGATACAAAAAGACAAGGAGAATAGTAAGGAATATAACTAAGTGATTTCCCACTTTCACTTTATTAAGCAAGTCAAGGTAATTCTGCCCCTGACTTGTATGCAAAAGAACCTAATGTTCAATTTTTAAGTGCCGTTGGTTATGCTGGGTTATTTATAAGTGCAATACTCCTAGTAAGAGTTGCTATACATGTGGTAAGGAAATTTAAGTAATAACAAAACGAGTATAAAATCGCATAGATTTTATACTCGTTTTTTATTGTTCATATATTTAATTGGTAATAGGAAATTTATGTTAAACTAAAGAAAGTCGCGCACTAAATCAAAATGCATTTCAAACAAGGGAGACTTATTATGAAATTAGGGACTTTCTCGTTTCTAACGTTTATCGCAAGTATATGTTCTTTCTTTGTTTTAAGAGGACCTAATGCAAATTTAACATTAATTATTGTGCTTCTAAGTATTCTTTCATTACTCGGTATTATTTTTGCGATCGCATCAAAGAATTGGCTATTTAAAATAGTTGGTACGACATTAAATGGAGTCATACTAATATTTGTATATTTCTTATTGCTAGCAAAAGGAATAGGTGGTTAATATATTTACGTTTCAATAAGAAAAGCTCACAGCTTAAGCTATGAGCTTTTTACTTATCTCACCTTTTCATCTACATACTCCATAAACTGTTCTGCTTTAATAAATCTTTCTTTATAAGCTTCAGGTACTTCTTCTACTGTTATCCCACCACTCGATTTCGCTTTTACTAATACAGTTTGATATGACATTAACGCTTCCATATATTGTTCATACTCTTCTGAAGTTAATACTTCTTTACTAGATTTATGGCCATTTAATTTATCAAAATACGGCTGAAGTTCCATTTCTACCTTTTTCATTTCCTCTTTTTTAGCTGGTGATAATTGATCATAATCAATATTACCGTTCGAATCCCCGTACTCAAGCTTTGCATTCGTTAATTTCTTTAGTTCTTTTGTAAACTCTTCATATTCCTTCGCACCCATTTCGTCTTTCGCTTGTGATAACTTTGCATTAAAACGCATGTATCCTTCTAATGTTATAGCTCCGGCATGTTTTTTTAAGTTCTCAAAAGATCCGTATATACCATCCGCCATAATAGATTGGTAAGCAAAACCAGTCGTTGGGATTAAAAATGCGGCTGCAAGCACTCCTGCGATAAGGCGCTTCTTCCTTTTACTTCCCCCGCTCTTCATTTTTATTTGAACAATTACTTTTTCTTTTAACTCCGGCGGGGCAATAATCCCCTTCGCTTCTTCTTGTATAGATTCTCTAACTCTACAATCTAAGCTCATTTCACATTCCCTACCTCTCCTAAAAAGATTTCTTCTACTTGCTCTTTTTGACGTAGTTTCTTTAAGGCCGCATGAATTCTAGATTTCACGGTACCGATTGGAATATGTAATATTTGTGCTACTTCTTCTTGTGAGTAATCATGTAAGTATCTTAAGATAATAACTTGTTTCAATTTATATGGTAATTTATGAATGAGTTCAATTAATTTTTGGTTTGATATTTTACTTACAACATCGCTAGAAAAATCAATTTCTACTGGTTTTCTTTGCTCTTCTGCTTTTTTTACAATTCGCAGTCGCATCCACCTCTTTCTTCTATAAGAATGGATTTGTTTAATCGCAAGTCCAATTAACCATGGACGAAATGGCTTCTCACTATCATATTTACGAAGCGATTCATATAGCTGTATGTATATTTCCTGAACGACATCATCTATATCTGCTTTATCCTCTATTAAAAAATGTGCTGTCTTATATACTTCTTGAATCGTTTTATCATACAATTCGCTATACGCTTCTTTATTGCCTGATAAAGTTAATTGGATTAAATCTGTATACACTGTTTCATCTTTCATGTACCATCCCTCCTTTGTCTTACACTATATATTGGCAAGCAAACGATATTTCGTTCGATTTCTTTCAAAGATTTTTCAAATAAATTAATATAATGATGCAATAACTTCATAAGCTTCACTTATAACCCTGCATAACAATTATATAATTTTCCAATTCCTAATGAAGATTTAAAATAATATATATAGTCAAATTTAGGAGGATGTATATGAAAGCTATCGTTGTAACTTCATTCGGTGGTCCTGAAGTGTTGAAATATACGGACATGGATATTCCTACAATTTCAGATAATCAAGTTTTAATTCGCGTTGTTGCTACTAGTGTTAATTTCGCCGATATTAAATCACGTTATGGCAAAAAAGGAAACAAATCCTTACCTTTTATTCCAGGGATAGATGCAGCTGGTATTGTAGAACACGTAGGCTCTCATGTAAAAAACATTCATCCTGGCCAGCGTGTCATTACTTTTCCTCAAAATGGCTCTTACGCTGAATATGTTGTCGCGAACGAAAATCTTACTTTTGTATTACCTGATGAAGTTAATTTCCAAACTGCAGCCGCTTGCCCTATCGTATCTTTTACAAGCTATAATTTACTCGCAAATGTTGCAAGGATTCAACAAGGTGAATCTGTTCTAATTCATGCAGCTGCTGGAGGAATTGGTACTACCGCGATTCAACTCGCAAAATTATTAGGGGCTAAAAAAGTAATCGGGACTGTCGGAAGTGAAGCAAAAAGAAAAATTGCTTTAGATGCTGGCGCTGATTATGTTATTTGTCATCAAGATGAAGATTTTGTAGAGAGGGTAAATCAGCTTACACACGGAGAAGGCGTTAATATTGTTTTAGATTCTATTTCTGGAACTGTTTCTGAAAGAAGTTTAAACTGCCTTGCTTATTACGGTCGCCTCGTCCATTTCGGCAATGCTAGCGGAGAAGTTGGTAGTTTTCAAACGAAAGATTTACACGCAAGTTGCCGTTCTATACTCGGTTTCAGCTTTGGCACTACACGGAAAAAACGTCCTGAATTGCTTCAAGAAACTGCGAATGAAGTTTTCCGTTATTTACGCGATGGAAGTTTACAAATTAAGGCTACGAAATCTTTTCCCCTTCAAGATGCAGGGAAAGCACATGAATGGGTCGAAAGTAGACAAAGTACAGGGAAAGTAATACTACACGTTCAGACAACTCCCTAAAATGAATACATGAAATAGAGGTGTTATTCATGGGATCACGAATTATGCATATCATTATCGCGAGCGGTATTGCTGAGAAACTTTCTATTCAAGATAAAACTTCTTTCTTACTTGGTGGTGTAGCTCCTGATGCTGTTCATTCAAAAAAAGAAAAAGGAACTTCACATTTTTACGCTGGTACAACGAAGAACTATACGAGAAGAATAGATTATGATTCATTTATTCATAAATACGAAGATCATCTGGATTCCCCTTATATTTTAGGTTATTATACCCACCTCATTGCCGATGATAATTGGCTAAGCGGCTTTTTTCTACCTTGGCTTAAAAACAGAATAGAAAACGACGAAACTATCGCACCTATGTACTATAACGATTTTAAATTATTGAACGCACAATTGTTGCATCATTACGATAAAGAACAGCAGCTCTTCGCCCTACTTAATCAAGAGGCTAACATTGTGAATATAGAGGAGATTTCTAGAAAGAATGTTTTAGCTTTTCGGCAATATATTTTTGAAGATATGCTATATCCTGAGCAACACTTGCACGAAAACTTACAAGTGTTTTCATTTGATCAAATCGTTGGTTATATTGAGACTGCAATTGAAAAAGGAACATTTTTTATAGAACAACTCGTTAATAAAAAATTGACTTCAAATATTTAATCCCCCTCATTATTTACGAGGGGGATTTTCACATAACTATATAATTATTTATTTTTTCCCATTACTGCAAAGTAATTCCCTTTACTATCAGCAAAGTTAAACACTTTACCAGAAGGCATAGTTACGTCTTCCCAATTATTTATCTAGGCTTTTTCTTACCAGTAAAAGCTGGTTTCTTTTTCTTTGGTGCTGGTGGTTTCGATTCTACAAATGTTCCTTTGAACATTTCTTGTTTCGTAAACACGATACCTAATTTTTTCGCAAATTGAAGTAATTTACGCTCTTCTTGTTCTGTTACAAGAGAAACAACTGTTCCTTCTTTTCCCATACGTCCAGTACGTCCTGAGCGGTGAATATATTGGTCTACTGTGTCTGGTAACTCTAAGTGGATTACGTGTGTTAAATCATCGATATCTAATCCACGTGCTGCAATATCAGTAGCAAGTAATATTTCTAATTTCCCGCTACGGAACGCGCGCATCGTTACTTCACGCTCTTGTTTGCTTGCCTCTGCATGAAGTGCTGCTGCTTTCATTTTACGGAACTTCAGTTTTTGAGTAATTTCATCTAAACGGAATGGATCATTTAAGAAGGCAACTGCTTTTACATTTCCCATATGCATAACTCTTCTAATATAATCATTTTTTTCACGACGCTCACAAACGATATACGTATGTTCAACTAGGCTCTGTGCCTCTGAACGTGTTACACGTACTAATTGTGGTTCAACTGTCAAATCACGTGCCGCATCTTCTGCAGCTTTTGTTATTGTCGCCGAGCAGAACACTAATTGACGATCGCGCATCGTTGATTTAATTACATCAAGTACAGCACCCATCATCTTTTGTTTTACAATTTGATCAAACTCATCAAATACAATCGTTTTCACTTCATGCATCTTTAATTTTTTCATGCGAATCAACTCTAAAATACGTCCTGGTGAACCGACAATAACTCTCGGATGTTTCTTTAATTTTTCAACTTGGCGCTTAATATCCGCACCACCAATTAAAGACGCACCTGAAATATCCGTTCCTGCTGTAAACTTTTGAACCTCTTCATGAATTTGCATAACAAGTTCACGAGTTGGCGCTAAAATTACAACTTGAGGTTGTTTAACTTCAGGATTAATTTTATGTAAAAGTGGTAATAAGTACGCTAATGTTTTTCCTGTTCCAGTTGGAGATTCAGCAATAACGTCTTGTCCTTCTAAAATAGTTGGAATCGCTTGTTTTTGAATTTCAGTAAATTCTTTAAAACCAGCCTTTTCCCAAGCTTGTTGTAAAAATGGTTGCATATCTTTTATCATTTGTTTTTCTCCTTTATCTCTATTTTTGAAGAAAATGTTGTATTGTTCGCACCGTTTCTATCATGTGTGAAATAACAGCTATTAAATCATCAACATGGTCTTCTGTAATCGATTTTTGAAATAGAACCTCTACCTTATTATGATATGAAATCGCTTGCTTATTATATTCGTATGAAATTTTTTGCGTAATCATTCGCTCTTTTCCCCATATAGAATGCAATAAAGTTTCAATTTCTTCGCATCCTATCTCTGGTTGCTCCATTTCGAACGAGAATTCCAGCTTCATTTCACAACCTGGTATAAACTGAGGTACTTCTAATATTTCACCTGATAAATTCTTTGCATCAACAGATAGTGAAAATGTCGCCTCTACCATCGTTTTAAATGTTTCTGTTAGTTGAAATGAAATACTATACATACGACTTAATGAAGCAAGGTCCATCACATCTTTTCGATCCGTTACGAGAATATCACCGTGTAAATCGAAATCATAGACAGCTCCTTCCACAATTACCTTTAAATTTTCAAAAGCAGTTGGATCAAACATAATTTCCTCCAAAAAACAGGCGCCTTTCGATGGAAAGGCGCCACTTGATGTATATATAGTTTACAGATAAACGAGATGAATTACAACCTTTTAGAATAAACCTACTGCTTTTCCATCTTCATTTACATCCATTTGCAGCGCAGCTGGCTGTTTTGGAAGGCCTGGCATTGTTAACATTGTTCCTGTTAACGCAACGATAAACCCTGCACCGATAGATGGTTTTAATTCACGAATTGTAACGATAAAGTCAGATGGGCGACCTAATTTTGTTGCATCATCTGAAAGAGAGTATTGTGTTTTCGCCATACAAATCGGTAGGTTACTCCAACCTTCTCCCTCATATTGAGCTAATTGCTTACGTGCTTTCGGAGCAAATTCAATATCTTTTGCGCCGTACACTTTTTGAGCAATTGTACGAATTTTTTCTTCTAATGGTAATTCTAATTCATAAAGTGGTGCGTAGTTGTTTTCACCTTTTTCAATTTCTTTTAACACTTTCTCAGCAAGGTCAACTCCGCCCTGGCCACCTTTCTCCCAAACTTCTGTTAAGGATACTGCATAGCCACGCTCATTGCACCATTCTTGTAAGTATGCAACTTCTGCATCTGTATCAGTAATGAATTTGTTAATGGCAATTACGAAAGGAACACCGAAGCTTTGAATTGTTTCAACATGCTTCTGTAAGTTCTCCATACCTTTTGCTAACGCATCTACATTTTCTTCTTTTAATTGATCTCTCGCAACACCACCGTGCATTTTAAGCGCACGAATAGTCGCAACAATAACTACCGCTTCTGGTTTAATACCAGCTGCACGTGCTTTAATATCTAAAAACTTCTCGGCACCTAAATCTGCACCGAATCCAGCTTCTGTAATAACATAATCACCTAATTTTGCTGCCATTGTCGTAGCGATAACACTGTTACAACCGTGAGCGATATTCGCAAATGGTCCGCCATGAATGATAGCTGGTGTATTTTCTAATGTTTGTACTAAGTTCGGTTTTAATGCATCTTTTAATAGAAGTGTTAACGCTCCTTCTACTCCTAAATCTTTAACTGTTACAGGTTGATTTGAAAAATTATAAGCGACAACAATGCGAGATAGACGTGATTTTAAATCTTGAATATCTGTTGCAAGGCAGAATACGGCCATAATTTCAGATGCTACTGTAATATCAAAACCATCTTCACGTGGTACACCTTGAACCGGTCCACCAAGGCCAATTACTACATTACGAAGGGCACGATCATTTAAGTCAACACAGCGTTTCCAAACGATTTTACGCGTATCAATTCCAAGTGTGTTTCCTTGTTGGATATGATTATCAATGAACGCCGCTAATGCGTTATTGGCAGTTGTAATCGCATGAATATCTCCAGTAAAGTGAAGGTTAATATCTTCCATTGGTACTACTTGAGAATAACCACCACCTGCTGCTCCGCCTTTTAATCCCATTGTTGGTCCAAGAGATGGTTCGCGAAGTGCAATTACTGTTTTCTTACCAATTTTATTAAAAGCTTGACCTAAACCAACTGTTACTGTTGATTTACCTTCTCCTGCTGGAGTTGGGTTAATCGCTGTTACTAAAACAACTTTACCGTCTTTCTCATCTTGTAAACGCTTAAAAATATCAAGAGATAACTTGCCTTTATAATGTCCGTATGGCTCTAGTTCTTCTTCTAAAATATTTAAATTAGCTGCAATTTCTTGAATCTTCTTCATACTTGCTTCTTGTGCGATTTCAATATCAGATTTAACTGTTGTAGTAGTTGTCATATACCCTAGTCCCCCTTTAATTGATTCTGATGATATTGTATCAGTTTTTTGTATTTTCTGCACTTATTTACCTCCTAAAACCCTTCAATTTTGTTATACGTTTTTTAACATAAATACCCATAAAAATGTTAACGCTTGTTGTAACTCTGTAGGTAGCTGACCTAACATCTTCTCATTTACTCCGCGCTTATATACGCCGGTACCATCTACAACTTCAAATCCTTGTTCTTTTGCTAACTGTTCAAATTCCCAAGGCATCATCGTATTGCAAACAACGTCTTTGCCATATAGGCGCGGATAACTGTTCTCTCTCGGTTTTGCTGTCGGTCCTAAAATTGCAATACATGCGTATCCATCTTTCTTTAAAACACGCTTTATTTCATTTAATGCTCGCAACGGCTCCTCGGTCCATTCTAAAGAATTAATTGCCATAATTGCTTCAAATTTCTCATTTTCAAATGGTAATGAAGAAAGATCACCTTTTATAAAAGATAAGTTTGGGTCTTCTCCGCGCTCCTTACCCTTTTGAATCATAACTTCCGATAAGTCCACCCCAACCGCTTTGTAGCCAGTAAGACTTAATTTATATGTACCATACCCATCACCACAGCCAACATCTAACACTTGTACTTCCTTTTCCACGTACTGCTCAAAAAATGGAATGATTGTACTCCTGCTCCCGCTATCCCACATTTCTTGACTATTTTGATTCCAAAACTCTGCATTGTTATCCCATTTTTTCTCTGCCGATTCATGCCAATTAAACTTCGCCATACATTCCCCTACCTTCACGTATTATCATTCATTTCATTCTACATCATGTTCCAAAATCCCTGTTTATCTTCATAAGGAGATAAAGTGAAACTTTAATCAGTGGGGGTGTTTGTTCGTCCGCCACTGATTATTCTTTGAACCAATCGGGTTTTTATGGGTAGCCCGACTCCCATCTAACTTCTTTGCTCCAGCCGAATTTTGAGGCGGGGGTCTTACTGCACGGCAAATAGCGGGATAAACAGGATAACAACGGAATCTATTTTCTCCAATTTTTGCTTTACTTGGGTTTAACTCATACTCATGTTCTGCTCCTTATGAAAGATACTATAGATACACCCAATTGAAAGAGAGGGATGTACATGCGAAGAAAGAGAAATCATCATTTTAAAAGTGGTGAAAAAAACGAAGAGTATGCAGCTGAAATATCTCCGGCTGGTATTCCGATTAGACATGAGCGCAAAGAAATTGCAAATGAAATAGAAGGTACAAATACTGGTGCAATGATCGGCTATGTCGCATTATTTCTTTCGTTATTCTCCATTGCTTTTTATCCTGTTACACTCGGCTCCCTTGCTATTTTAGTTGGCTTATTAGCTGTCAATTTTGGAGCGAGAACACTTGGATATACCGCAATTGGTTTTGGTAGTTTTTCTGTTTTATTTACTTTACTCTATCCGCTTGCTTTGTCAGCGTTTTAAAAAAAACACACCAAGTTATACTTGGTGTGTTCATTCATGATACAACATGATATGACCGCATCCACAACAATGCTTCGCTGTAATTTCTTGAAAAACTGGATAATTTTCTTCATCTCTATGCTCAATAAACACCTTTTCAAATCGGTACATGTTTGGCGCATATGCCCAATCTTGTTTCGTACGTGCATATAATGTTGAAGAAAAAAACTCCTCACCACCACAAACGATACATCCCTTCTTCATCAATACCCCTCCTATGCTTGTCTTACTTCATCTATATGAACATAAGCATAAAAAAAAGACCTTCTATTACTAGAAAGTCTTCTCTGAAACAAAAAGAAATGTACCGAATATACCTACTCCGCTATATTCTTTCGTAACACCAGCTTCTGTTTTATACGTTTGCTTTACAGTCATAAAGAAAACACCATTTCGTGCATCAATACTTTCAAACTGTAATTTCTCTTTTTTTTCATCTACATTTTGCGTGCATTCAAAGCTACTCTCGTCACATTTCAATGCATACTTATCCTCTAAATACAATTTAAAATCTGATTCTTTCGGACAAGTTATAAGTAATATTGCCACGAGAATAATACTTACAATACCCACAATTGTATAATATTTCTTCATTTGTTCTCCTTTCAAAAGACAAGAAAACTTGACTTCATGCGCCAAGTTTTCTTAGTCTACAACCCATTGCCACTCTTGTTCTTTCTTATCAAAAATGAGCCAACCCGTTTCTGTTGCTTCCGCTTTCAATTCATCGATATTATCTAGTACCTCATCCGTACTTTCGAATGATCCTACTACATATACCGGAATTTCAAGACCTCTTCTCGACTCAATTTTCCCCGCTAAATCAATGTATAATCCATCTTCCATTAACGGCATAAGCCCAAGGATAACTTCCTTTGAAATTGCTGGGAAAATTTTTGATTTTTGGAAGAAAGTAAAACGTTTCTTTCCAAACGAACCGAGTTTATATGGAATCACTTTACTCAGCATTCCTACAAAATCACCGATTCTACGGTAATACACTTTGTTGTACCAACCGTCATCATGTGAAAAATAAACGAATCTATTCTTCAACAATGGGAAGAACGTTCTTCCAAGTGGTTCTTTTTTGTGAGCCAAATATAATAATTCTGCAATTTCTTTTGGCTCTAACTCATCTAAATCGCTTGCATCATCGAAATCTACCCAACAAAATTCATCAAATTCATCAATCTCTGCTTGAATGAGTTTATGTATGTTTTCTTCCTCAACATATTCAAATAAAGTATGATAATGAAAATCTGTCCACTCAAAATTATGCTTTAAAAGCAATACTTGATGAAGCGGTGAAGGGATGTTACTTGCAAACTCTTTAAACGTAATTCCAGATGTAATAAAACAATGACCCCGACGATTACCATTAATATATATCATATTGTTTACTTGGTCAGATCCTCCAGACAAAGCACCTAGCCACCTTCGTTTTATATGTTTCAATTCTATAGCATATTTTAACATGAAAAATTTTAGAAACATAGAAAAAACTTCAAAAACTATTTACAATTTCATGTGTTTTATTACATACTGATTACAAGAAAAAACACCTGCTTATGAGCAGGCGTTTTTAAAGGATTTCATCTGGGTTTTGAGGGTGATGATTTCCCTCTTTCTTTTCATCTGTTTGGAACATCGATTGAATTTTATCAATTGTTTGTGGAGCTAATTCAATTATTTTTTCTGCTAAATGTGTCGCATTTTGTAAATGAAGAATATTTACCCCGTCTTTATTCACGACTAGAAATGCTACTGGTGTAATAGAAACACCACCCGCGCTACCGCCACCAAATGCAGGGTTACCGTTCGCTCTTTGTCCATCATTCGTTTGGAAATCAGAACCTCCTGCTCCAAAACCGAACGCTACTTTAGAAACCGTTAACACTACACCACCGTCAGCCGTTTGAACAGGCTCTCCAACAATCGTATTTACATCGACCATTTCTTTTAAATTTTCCATTGCCGCTTTCATTAACCCTTGAATTGGATGATCCACCGTTCATAACCTCCTTTGTCATATCTTTCCTAGTTTTTCCGAAAGTTGGTGAACTAAACATAAAATTTTATATTGATTTCAAAAAACTTAAGTTGTAATATTTAGAAAAATAAAAAAGAGGTCGATTTTTTATGATGAGAAAATTAACAAAGAAAGATCATGAACAAGTATTCGCTTACCTAAAAGAAGAAGCAACCCTTAACTTGTTTATTATTGGGGATTTAGAAGCTTTCGGTTATGAAACAGACTTTCAAGAATTATGGGGCGTATATAAAGAGAATGGAACATTAAAATCGATTTTACTTCGCTTTCACGATACATTTATACCGTATAGTAAAGAAGAGTTTGTGGTTACTGACTATGAGGCACTTCTTTCCGCATATAAGCCGCTTAAACTCTCTGGCAAGTCAACTATTGTAGAAAGATTTGAAACTGCTCCAAGTGTACAACTAGGCGCCAAAAATGAAATGTATTTTTGCGAATGTCTAAATGACAGCAACTTACCTAGCACACCTGTCCAAGAAACAATTAAACTTGCCACACTAGATGATGTGGCGCGAATTATGCAATTACGAAGTAACATTGCTGAATTTCCAGTTGCTAATGAATCAGAGAAAATATTAAGACAAACTCTCGAAACAAATACAGGACGTACATATTATATTGAAAAAGACGGTGCTATTATCGCATCTGCTTCTACTTCCGCTGAAAATTCACTATCGGCTATGGTTGTTGGAGTCTGCACACATCCGAATCATCGCGGGAATGGATATGCTTCGCTCATATTACAAAAAATGATTCAAGACTTTACGAAAGAAGGCCGAACGCTTTGCTTATTTTATAACAATCCAGCTGCTGGACGAATTTATAAAAGTTTAGGGTTTAAAGATATTGGAATGTGGACGATGTATCGTTAAAAAGCCGATTTATTCATCGGCTTCTTTTATTTTATATTTTGCTATTCCAGCTTGAAATATTTTCTCACTTCAAAGTCATAATTACTTGTCTTTCAATGAACCCAAATTCTTCGTACATCTCTTTTGCAAAATTTCCAGCAAATACGTTCAAACGAATTTCGGAATACTTCTCCTTCAATTCCTTAATGCCAGCCTCCATCAATTCTCGCGATAATCCTCTCCCGCGATATTCTGAAAACACATACAGCTCATATATAAATCCAAGTTTTTCACGAGAAAAATAGTCTGTATTTTCCCCTATTAATATCCATCCCATTACTTTATTTTCTTCTTTAATGACTAAATAATATGCCCCTTTTTCTATTATTGGCTTTGTAATTTCAATCGCTTTTTCTTTACTTAACTGACAATTCCCTCTCGTTCCTTCGAAAAGTGATTGAGCTGCATAATGTAATATTTTTTCCGTTTCTTTCTCATTCGCTTTTGTAATCATTCCTTTCTCCCTCCTACCCTCTAATCATCATTGAAATACCATTTTCAAGTCCCTCCGACTCAATTACAATTGCCATCAAGCCCTTTTCCGTACTCGTCTCATGAAACTCACCCTTCTCCCAAAACACAGCTTGTCCAGCTTCCACCTTCACTTTTTCTTTATCTGCCCCGCATACATATCCTTCACCATCCACAATAAGAAGCAGTTGAGATACAACTGCTTCATGATATCCGATAATTCCATTCTCTTGTAAATGCATGGCACCGATATGTATATTCCCTTGATGTTTTAATATTTTTGACATTATAAAGTTAGATTGAAATGCTGATATATGCTCTCCCACTTTTTCACTGAAATCAAAAATTTTCAATTCTGATCCTCCTTATATGTATAAAACCATTCTCACTGTTTGCAGCATATGTCCTTCGAAATCTTCTTCAAATTGCTCTAAAGCCGCAAAACCTTTTGCTTCATAAAATCGTTTTCCTTTTTCATTTTCCGCTTCTACATGAATGTACATTTTTCGAATCCCTTTTAACGTCGTGATCCCTTTTTGTAACAAAGCTGTCCCTATCCCTTTCCCTTGCTGATCTGGCAACAAATAAATTGCACCTAATTCTGCTTCGTTTTGCAGTCTAATTGGTGAAAAATTTGCAAAGCCAATTACTTCTCCCTCTTCTTCCGCAACAAATAAATGTGTATTTTCAAGACGATATTTCATTTTTTCATCGGAATACGCTTCATTTAAAAAGTTGTCTTGAATCTCTCCCGGAATAATTCCTTCGTAAGTATCATGCCAAGCTATTTTCGCTACGTTTTGTACAGCATGAATATCTTCTTGCTTCATTTCTCTAATTACATATGTCATCTCGATGTCTCCATTCTCTTTAAATTACACTCTGCTAAAATACTAGAAGAAACGGCAGAACCATCTTCATAATTTACCTTAATTAATTTTAACTTCTCAATCGAAGCTAGTGTAACATTAAATTTTTCATATATATATTCCATTACACTTAAAAATTGATTTGAATTTAACCCATTAGCAATCGTGCAATGTGGAACCCATTTTCCTGGTACGTAATATGACTGTAGATTATCATGAAAAACTTTGAAATAATCATGATAAGAATGATGAAGTCTTAATAACTCATCGGTAATGGTTGGTGCTAGAAAGATCGTTCTATTAGTAGGAAAAGTTCCAACAGAAGGAAAAGTTACAGCAGCAATGTTCTCTTGAAAAACTACAAACTCCTCTAACTTCTCAGTATATAAATTAACATCTAACTCATTATAATCAGCCAATGTAATATGTGGTTCTACTCCGGCTAGTGGATTTGTTCCAATTATATTTGTTAATTCATTTTGCAATTCTCTAATTTTATTAGTGAACACACAATCAAATGTAGCAATAATAGCGTACATGCTTCCTCACCCCTTCGTTACACATAGCACTTCCCATTCTTCACGAATCATTCCCATTCGAATAGAATCATAGTATGTCCCGTTATAATATCGGCATTTTCGCATTCTACCTTCTAAGCTCATTCCTATTTTCTCCGCTACTTTCATCATTCTTTCATTGCCAGACCAAGTTGTGAGCCCAACTCTACCAATCTCCATATTTTCAAATAGCAAATCTCTATATAGTGTTAATGCTTCTGTACCGTAGCCACCATTCCAGTATGTTGGATCATAAATAACAATCCCCATCTCCAACCAACGCGTCGGTTTATGTTCCCAATAAAAACTTACTGCCCCAATAATTTGACCATTATTTTCCACAATAAGATTTGATAACGGTTCTTCTTTTAAACGTGATTGTAATTTCTCTTTGTATGATGAATATTCCTGAATTGAGAACGGAAAGTATGGTGCATCCCATCTTTTCCACTCTGGATGTTCTTCCTTATATACAATACTCCATAATTCTTTTATATCTGATTCTTCTATTGTACGAATTGTAACTTTGTTCCCCTTTAATATAACGTTTTGCATAATTTCCTCCTACATTCCTCTTTATTTCATATACAATTATAATATTTTTTCAGAAAAATCAAAACAAAACTCCACTCTATTTTGTATAATTTTGTTATATGATACGAATTATTTATATAAATTAGCCAATTTTTTCGAGTTTAATTTAGAAACTGAACTTCGGAAAAAATTGGATGAAGTACGAGCTCGTAGCATAGTTAATAAAAAACAGGAGGTTATATCCCTCCCATTTTAGCTAAATATTGTATTTCCCTTCTTTTCTACCTCAAGTAGAATCCCTTTCTCTATCCAGCCCTCTACTCCATCTTTTTTAATTAAATCATATCCCATGCAGCTACCATCAATTAAAGAAACTGTATCCCCTTTTCTAATACTAATTTGCGCACAAGAAATATCCGTTTTCACTGTATACTCACCTGATTCAAGTTGCTTTATATACTCGTTTTTCACATGAAGTAATTCATTTGTTCCTAGTTGTTTACATACGGTAAAACCTTTCATTCTCTCCACAGGCTCTATATAATAATGCGGATATGTAACCCCGCCCTGCATTACTGAATTCGCATTAAAATCGGCCAATACTTCATACTGCGGAAAATGATCTACATATGTATAAGAAAACGTATCACCTGAAGTTGTCCTCTGAATAATAAATGCATTTAATTGCCCTGCTTCTTTAATCGCATTACCACCATCAATCGCAATAATTTTTTTCTCCTTATCAATAACTGGATTGTTAGACGGCGCCTCCTCGGAATAGTTCACAACAGGCCAATGTCCAACAATTACGTACTTATCCGCTCTATGTGACTTATTAAAAAACTCCGGCATTGCAATTGCATTTTTCCTGTCTGTTTGTCTCCAATTCTCTCTATCTTCAAGGCCAGCATGTACAAAGATATAATCATCAGTTTCAATAGCAGTTGGCAATTCTGTTAGCCACTTTATTTCTTTTGAAAAATGGCTCATCAATATTTTTTTCACTTCACAAATATCACTTTCTTCATTAACGGTAACGTTCAATTTCGCTAACCATTCATTAAAAATTGTATTCTTTCTCGTACATAAATAATTTATTAGCGCAGGATTTTCATTTACAAGCGCTTCAACTACAGCTTCACAATTCCCTTCAATTACATAAACATTTGGCTTGCTAACTACTAGATCCATCACATAGTTTACGACGCCAATGCTATTTCTTCCTTTCTCACAAAGATCACCATTAATAATTAAATAATCTTCATCTTTAAAATTAACTTTATGTAATAATTCCTTTAAAAGATTTAATTCGCCATGAATATCAGATATTACGATAACTCTTACACCTTTTGGGATTAATAGTTTCTGAATTTTTTCCAAGTATGAACTCCCCTAACCTTCTTTACATTCAATATTATCGTCTCAATTATAAAGAAACTATTCGACAAAATAAGCAATTAACCCTCTTCATCTTAAACTTCTAAATAAAAGTAGGCTCTATATGTTACCTCACATAGAACCTACTTAATATTATAACTCTTTATAAAAAGAATAACTTACCTTATCATAGCCTTCTCTTTCATAAAAACGATGTGCATCAGCTCTTGGAAACGCTGATGTAAGAACGATAGAACTACACCCTTTTTCTTCCCCCCACTTTTCTACATATGACAGCAGAACCTTACCATATCCTTTTGATCTGTGAGCTTCTGCAGTTACAAGATCATATACGAAAACATGTTTCTCATTATAAAAATTCGTACAAATCGCTACACCAGCTAGACTAACAACTTCGTCATCTTCATTCTGTAACGAGAGTAGTTTATAATTTTCTTTTTTCATTTTTTGAAATAAAGAACTTGCTTCTTCTCTTGAAATTTTTGTTCGTAATTGCTGTAATACAGGGAATACATCATGTAAATCAGCTTCTGTTACTATTTCTCTAATATTCATTTTGATTCTCCTCTTTCTATTTATTAAATTTTCTAAATGTTGTATCATCATTATAAAAAGTAACTGCCCTTAACTTAAGTGACAGTTCGATTATTTTTTATATGGCCAGTTTTTAAAGGAGAATTCTTAAAATGGATCTTACTATCCCATTACAATTAGAAAGTAAAACACCAATTTATTTACAAATTTACGAATATATGAAACGAGAAATCTCTCAGGGATCACTGCCTGCCGGTACACGCCTTCCTTCTCACAGAAATTTAGCGATACAACTTAATGTTAGCCGTATTACTGTTGAATCTGCTTATCAACAATTACTAGCTGAAGGTTATGTAGAAAGTAAACCGAAGCGCGGGATTTTTGTTGTGGAAGTTGATATTGATGTCATTCAAAATAAACAACAAGTTGTGTCAAACAGCGCTAACAATATAAAAAAAGAACAATATGACTATGATTGTAGCCAAGGGCTGATTGATCAAAAAGCTTTTCCAATTACAAACTGGAAAAGAGCATTACAAGAAACTTTATTCCAGTATGAAAATGAATTATTTGCTAAAGAAGATCCTCAAGGTGAGTTCATTCTACGAGAACATATTTCAAAATATTTATACCATGCTCGCGGGGTACATTCTACACCTGATCAAATTATTATTGGAGCCGGTACGCAGCCTCTTCTTTGGCTACTACTTCAACTGCTTGGTTCAAAAAAAGAATACGGAATCGAAAACCCTGGATTTCACCGTATAACTGCTATGATTCAAAGCTCTGCTCTTCCTGTTCACCCTATACCTCTAGATGATAAAGGGATTCATATTTCAGCTTTACGTGAATCAAGTGCTAATGTAGCATACGTCACTCCATCTCACCAATTTCCTCTTGGAATGATTATGCCATTATCTAGAAGGCTCGAATTATTAAGATGGGCCAATGATTGCGAAGGATATATTATTGAAGATGATTATGACGGGGAATTTCGTTATGTAGGAAAACCTATTCCCTCTTTACAAGGACTAGATTCAAATGAACGCGTTATTTATATGGGAACTTTCTCGAAATCCTTTTTACCTTCTTTGCGAATGGGGTATATCGTTTTACCACCTCATCTTTTAAAAATCTATAAAGCGCTTGGGGGCATGTTTAAACAAACTGTTTCTACCCTGCAGCAACTTGCCTTTGCAACCTTTATTCAAAATGGGGATTGGGAACGCCATATTAATCGAAGTCGTACGTTATATAAAAGAAAACATATTTCTTTAGTTAAATCTATTACAAATGAAATGGGCAATAACGTTCATATACTCGGTGAACAATCAGGGCTTCATATCGTACTTCATGTTCATAATGGTATGAACGAACAAGAACTGATTCATACTGCTGCAAACCAACAAATCAAATTATACCCACTCTCTACATATGATTCTGTACATAATTTAAGCGAGGCGTCATATGTACTACTCGGTTTCGGCAGCATTCCCGAAGATAGTATCGAAATTGTAGTCAAATTACTAAAGGAAGCCTGGTTCCCTAAGTAAAATAACTCCACATAAGTTATACTTATGTGGAGTTATTTTACACACTATTTTTCTGATACGTCTCCTGATCGAGCAGTCCTTCCTGGACGCTTAACACCAGTTGTTTCTGTTGAATAAGAAGCTTCAATTATAGCGGTTGGATCTACAGAGAGAACGAGATCTTTCATTTTTGGATAAATGAAACGGTTTGTAGTACAATAAATGATTTTCTTGTGCTCTCCTAAAAAACCACCTTCTCCATGTAGATACGTAACGGATAATTGCAATTCTTTCATAAGCAAATCGCCTATTTCTTTATTTTTCCCAGAAATAATCATAACGCTCTTTCCTTGATTAATACCATCTAATATGAAATCAATCATTTTCGTAACAATATAGAAAATAGCTAATGAGAACATCGCTTGTTCAATTGAAAATAAAATGGCAACAAAAATGAAAATAACTGCATTAACAGCAAGTAAAAATGTACTAATTGGTACTTTAAAATGCTTGTTCATCCAAACAGCTAACATTTCTGATCCATCAATTGCTCCGCCCATTTTTACAACAATCCCAACACCAACACCAAATAGAACTCCTCCATAAAGTACAATTAATAATTCCGAAGTCGTAATTGCTGGAAATGGCTTTAAATAAATCAATCCAAGTGTTGTAACAACATTTGCATAGGATGTACGGATGAAGAACTTCTTTCCCATTACTTTTGCAGTAAATAACAAAATAGGAATATTAAGTCCTAAAAACACTCCGTAAAGCGGTAATCCTGCAACTTTATTTGCCATAATAGCAATCGCAGTTACCCCACCGTCTACTAGGCCATTAGGCGCTAAAATAAGCTCTAGTGAGCCCGCTACAATAATGGATCCAATTGTTAATAATACGTATTCGAATAATTTTTTCATTCATTACCCCCAAAACTTATATATTTTCTTAGTATTATTTTAACGTAATTTTACTACTAATTCAAAGATATCAGTTTATATACACAAAAGTTTCACCTTTATAGTGATTTTTTATGTAATTTATTTATAAAAACACACTTACGTATTTCAGTAAGTGTGCTCCAAACATTTATTTAAGTTTTAAGTATGAATTCACTTTCATTTTAAATATTTCATCAACTGCTCTATTATACCCACCAGCATTTCGAAGTGACTCTCCAACTTTACGACTATTTTCCTTAAACGTTACATCATACATTACTTTCTTTACAGTCTCACGTAACAATTCAGAAGTTAATTCTTTACGATTAAGCCTTATTCCAGCTCCTACTTCACTCACTCGTTTCGCAACTAAAGGCTGATCTCCTGTTACCGGAATTACAACTAACGGGACACCGTAATATAGTGCTTCACTCGAACTATTCATACCACCGTGTGTCACGAATACATCAGCGTACTGTAATACTTCTAATTGCGGCACATAATTATACAACTTAAAGTTATTCGGAATGTTTTCAAATTGACTTATATTTATCTTCTTACCAACAACTAATACGACTGTCGCTTCTACATCTTTAAACGCTTCAAAACATTTTTCATATAACTCAGGTTGTTCATTAAAAACTGTTCCCATAGAAATGAAAATCAATTGTTTATCTTTTAAACCTTCCATAGGAAAGCTATCTACTTCTTTTCGAGTAGCAATTGATGGACCGACAAACTTATACGATTCATCGAATACATCTGAACGCGGCTGATATTCCTTTGAAGTATATACAATAGTAATATCACCAGGATGATTCATAATATCATACATATTAATACATTTCATTCCATACTGCCTATTCCATTTTTCCATTCCCGCTAAACAAGATTGATATAATGGATTAGTTTCATCTACTTGTCTCGATTCTTGTTCATCATTAAAAGTAATGTACTGATTAAAAGCAAACGTTGTACAAGAAGAAACGCTAGGTAATTTTAAAACATTCGCTATAATACGTCCTACTGGAAAATGATTATCGTATATCAAGTAATCGTACTTTTCCCCTTTTGTTTCTTCTACAATTTGAGTAACAATACGCTCTGATGCTTCAATCATATGAGATAGCATCGTCAAAGGACTCCCACCTTCATTTACTCGTTCCATAATATTAATTTGAGAGAGAAAATTCTCAAACACTCGGAATTCTGCACCTGTTGCTTCAATCTTCTTTCTATAATCTTCAATACAATACGAAACAACTGTTTCCCCTCGCCGAATTAACTCACTTACAATAGCTAAAGTCGGATTTATATGACCTTCTCCAGGGAAATTTATTACGAGTACATTTGCCATAATATTCTCTCCTATCTAATATAATTAATAGTTAATCATATTAATTAATTTAAAACTATTAAGTAATCTATTCTACTTCTTCATATTTTTCTCTTCATTTTATTATTGAGAAATATTTTTCATAACCTACATTATAACTCTTATAAAAGTAGGCTTAACCTTTCATTTATTGAAAAATACGGGATTTACATTCAGGCATTTTTACAGATTTATCATCAGAAACATTATTTTGATAATTCATACAAAACTAGAAAAATATAATTTTCACACTGATTTCTCACCATAAATTTATTTAAGTTCTATGTTGTCCCCATCATTATCCACTTGGTACATATTCTGTTATATAATGAATTTATAGAATTTACAGAATAAGGAGCCCTTTCATGCTACAACAATTGTTCACTTCACCCATTTTATCTGTTCAAACTTTGCATCCAGGCTATGTAGACCATGCAAGCGACGTGTTTCTTGTTAAAACAGAAGCTGAAGAAGTTATTGTTCGTTCCTCAAAAATGACTGAAGAGCCCGACAATGATTTTTGGTGGGGATGTAAAAACCTTTTTGGAATTGATCCAAGGCATGCACATCATTTAGAAACAATACACGCATTATTGAAAAAGCATACTACCTTACCCATCCCGACTATTTTGCAAAAACATGTTTTAAATGAGCGAGAGTATGTAATCGTCGAAAAACTAACCGGAAATACGCTGCAATCATTTATCGGACAACCTGATTCTATTTTATTCAGCCTTGGAAAAGGATTAGCAGAAATTCATTCGTTTCAAGCAGAGTTTATAGGAAACCCATCAAATACTTTCCACATTCCACTAGAAGAATTTAAGTCTCACATATTAAAAGTCAGTAAAGATCTTGTAAATAAGTTCTATTCCGATAACGCGAGCATCCAAAACGCATTTCATACTTTTGAGTCACAGCTCTCTTCCTTGCCGTCACCGAAGGAATCTACACTCGTTTTAATTGATATGGATCCTACTCAGTTTTTATCAGATGGAGAATCTATTACTGGTTTAGTAGATACAGAGGCTTATGCAATTTCTCCACGAGAGTTTGATTTTATTGGATTAGAATATGTACTTACAGAAAAAGAGGCTCATGCTTTTAAACAAGGTTACGAAACCATTATGCCCATTCCTCGTCTTGAAGAATGTAGACACCCCTATCGATATTTGTACCGGTTATTATCTGTTCAGGGCAGTGTGGAGTTAGAAAAGTGGCTAAGTCATCCATCCTATTTTTAAATACGAATGAGAGGGATTATGAAATGAATATTGAAAAAAAGAAATCTTTAACAGCAAACGAAATTCAGCAAATGAAAGATTTAGCTCATATTTGCGGACAACACGATCAAATTGATTACTCGTCAGATTTACATGTCAACTTTTTAACTGCCCGTAATAAAGAAAGGATAAATGATTTTATATTTTATGATGGTACTCAATTAATTGGTGCATTAAGTATGTATGACTTTGAAAGACCGACAAAACTGGAGTTAATAGGGTTTGTTCATCCAAACTATAGGAAACAACATATAGGCACCACTCTTTTACAAACCGCAATGAAAGAAATACGAATAAGAGAGGCAGATGAAGCTCTTCTTATTTTGAATGGGGATTCTGCTTCTGGGAAAGAATTTGCAAAACAAATGAAGTTACCTTATTTATATAGTGAATATAGTATGGAGTTCAAAGCAAAAGAAGTGCAAAAAACAACAAAGAATACTATACAGCTCACTCTTGCATCTTCAGAATCACTTCTTAATCTTATTGAAATTTCCAGTAAAGCCTTTGGAGATTCTGTAGAAAATACCGCTACATGGTTACAGAAAATGATGAATTCACCTTCTCATCAAGTTTACATTGCTCTTATTAATGAAAAAGCAATTGGAACGATTACAGTTACTGAGCAAGAGCAATCTACTACACTATCAGGATTTGCAGTTCATCCTTCTTATCAAGGTAAAGGATATGGTAAAGGTATTCTTAGTTATATGGTACATACACTTATTACAGAAGGAGTTTCAACAATTGAACTAGACGTCGAAACGAAAAATAACAATGCTTTAAAACTATATACACAATGTGGTTTTGAAATTAAAAAGAAGCATGACTATTATAATTTAATGAATTTTGAGCAGAATACATATGTCTAAAAAACTAATTTATTCTGATTATGATATTTTTGCAGACATTTATAATAAACATTGGGGACATTTTGCAGAACACTCCTATCCAGCCTATCATAAATTTGTTTTACAAGATGCCGCTTCCCACTCCCGTATATTAGACCTTTGCTGCGGGACTGGTCATCTTACTAGGAAACTAATTGATAATAATTTTATAGTAACTGGTATAGATGGTTCTGCTCAAATGATCGAACACGCACGTCAAAATGCGCCAGATGCAACCTTCATCGTCGATGATGCTCGCTATTTCAATATAAATGAGCAATTCCACTACGTCATCTCAGCCGGTGATAGCTTAAATCACATTATGAAATTAAACGAGCTAAAAGACGCTTTTCATCATGTTTATTCGGCATTATATGATGGAGGTACATTCGCATTTGATATAAATACAGAAAAAGGATTTCTTGAAAACTGGAGTGCTTCGTTTCATATTTCAGAACGAGAATATGTTTGTACCATTGATTCCACGTATGATAGTGAAAGTAACAGAGCAGAAATGAACTTCATACTATTTAAACATGACATAGATGATAGTTGGAAAAGAAGTGACTTTTCTTTTGAGGAAGCCTGTTACTCCAATGAAGAAATAATTTCTTCGTTGGAATCTGTAGGATTTAAAAACATTCAACTACATGGTGCAAATAGAACATTTTTCATTTGTCAAAAATAAAAAAACTGAATCATATCGATTCAGTTTTTTCTTAATATATTTACAATTGCAGTCGTTTCATCATTTTCTTTATAGACACGTGGAATTCTTCTGTCCAACATACATGTAACTTCATAGTTAATTGTACCTAGCATATCTGCTATTTCTTCTACCGCAATCTCTTCTTCATCTTGTTTGCCGTAGAATACAACTTCGTCTCCTACTTGTACTGGCATTGCATTTGTAACATCTAGCATAAGCTGATCCATACAAACACGGCCAATTACAGGTACTCGTACTCCGTTTATTAGTGCATGCCCTTTATTAGATAGCTGACGATTATAACCATCAGCATAACCAATCGGTACAGTTGCAATCCATTCTTCGCCCGTTGTTACATAAGTATTCCCATAGCTAACACCACGATTTTTCTTCGCATGTTTAACATGAGCTACTTTTGATTTTAAAGACAACGCTGGCTGTAAGGAAGCAACTGTATGATCCACTTCTCTTGAAGGATACATACCGTAAATTCCAATACCGACACGAACCATATTTTGAAATGTGTTACTAAGTTCCATTGATCCTGCACTGTTTGAACTATGAATATATGGAAAATGAATTCCTAATTCTTCCGCTGTATTTACAGCTTTCTCAAACAAACTTGTTTGCATATTTGTATAAGTTTTATCTATTTCATCAGCGGTAGAGTAATGTGTAAACATCCCTACTACTTCTACATATCGCATACGTTTTAACTCTTCAAAAAACGGTTTAACTTCTTCTTCCTGTAAACCAATACGGCTCATTCCTGTATCAATTTTCACATGAATTCGCACTTTCTTTTGAAGATGGTTTGCAACTTCATCTATACCTTGTAAATCTTCTACTCTATAAACAGTCATCATAACGTCATATTGAATTACATCTTCTACAGCTGCTACTGGTGTATATCCTAAAATTAAAATAGGTACAGTGATTCCAGCTTCTCTTAATTCAATTGCTTCATCTACAAATGCAACTGCAAGTTGGTTTATTCCTGCTTCAATAGCCGATTTCGCAACTTCAACTGCCCCATGACCATACCCATTCGCTTTTACAGCAGCCATCATTGCAATATTTTCATCATTCACACGTTTTTTAAATTCTTTTACATTATGTTTTACCGCATTTAAGTCAACTTCAACAATTGTATCTCTTCCATATTTCAAGCTCATTGGTCTAACTCCTAACTCAATAATTACATTCCATTCTATTTCACGTTTCATATGACCTTTTACAATATAATACTTTTCACTATGCTAGTCAAACTACTAGAATTTTCGGAATTTTGAGTATGATATAATACCCTTAAGAAACTATTATATACGGAGGTGAGAATAATTACAATGTTTGTTCCATCTGCATTGAATCAAGTTAAAATTGCTATCGATACTTCCATTCAAATACTGAACCAATATACTGAAAGTGATTTGAAAATAAAGTCGATTGAATCAAAGCGGGCATTATTTGAAATGTGTACACATCTTTCCCTTATTTGCCACGCTGATTTACTCATATTAAATGGTATTACGGAAAAAGACTTACATACCTTTTATATAGAACAAACACCAGAAACAATTACTCAAATACAGCAAACGATGATACAAGGGTACGATTTACTTTCTAAAACTTTTTTATCCTATTCCAATGAAGAGTTAGCGGAAATTATGACTGCTTATTGGGGTATTTCTTACTCTCGATTCGAATGGTTGCTTGAAATCGTTGCACATTTTTATCATCATCGCGGGCAAATTCATATTTTATTATGTGAGCACGTTAAAGATCCTAACATACCTTTATTTCAATAAAGGTATGTTAGACGACATTAAACTTTTTTAAGGCAAATAAAATACCACCTTCACTCGCCTTCTTTGTAACGAAATCTGCTCTTGTTTTTAACTCTTCTCCGCCATTCCCCATCGCAATTCCTAGTCCTACATACTGTAACATCTCAACATCATTTCCACCGTCACCAAAAGCAATTGCTTCTGATTTACAAATTTCCAGATGTTCCAATACCTTTTGAATTGCAGTTAGCTTCGATACTTTACTATCTTCCAACACATTCATAACGTAACCATGAAAACGTTCAAACGTAAGTGCTGGATATCTTTCAAAGAATTTTTGAGCTTCTGTTTCATCAGCATACAGACATACACAATAAATCTCTTCTGATAAGTTTCTAACTTTGTCAGGATACCGCTCTAAATTTAACGTTTCATTTAATGCTCGTATTACACGTTCGTCTTTTGAGGCAATACCATTCATTACAAATTCCTCTGTAAAATAAGAAACACTGTGACCATGTAATTCAGCGAAATTTGAAATATCATGAACAATTCCACTTGAAAGTACCGATTTATGTATAACTTCATCAGCACATTTTATATGTGCACCATTTGCAGAAATAAACGTATTTATGCCCAGCTCTTTAAATTGTGAGCATAAACTATATGGTCTCCCTGTTGTAACAACTACGTGAATTTCTTTATCTATTAACCTTTGTATCGCTTCTTTTGTGCTTTCATGCATACTTCTATCAATCTCACTTAAAAGAGTACCATCCACATCAAAAAATACAACTTTGTACATATCCTCTTACATTCCCTCTAAATGATTTGTATCATTTATAAAATGAATAGTTTTCTGTTTATCCGTAAGTTCAATCAAACTAATTCCCGTATCTCCCATTTTAAAATAATAGTCCATGCTAATTGGCATTTGGAAAAACGCTCGTAAAATACTATTTATTACACCACCGTGTGCAACAATTGCAATTCGGTCATATGTATTCTCTGTCACGATTTTAGAAAAAATCCCTTCTATTCTCATTCTAAATTCAATAAATGATTCCCCGTTTTCAAAACGATCATGAAGAAATTTTGGCTCTGGATATTTTTTCGCTTCTTCAAATGATAACCCTGCTTGTACCCCATTATTAAACTCCATTAATTCTTCTTCTAGTTGAATTGGGCACCCAATTCCTTCTGCTAATGTTTCACCAGTTTCGCGAGCACGTTTTAATGTGCTTGCCCAAATGAAATCTGGCGGGAAATCTGCTTTCACTTTCTGTACAAGTCTTTGTACTTGCTGTCTTCCCTTTTCTGTTAATTCAAAGTCAGCTCGACCTTCATGTACATTTAAAATATCTGCTTCTGATTCACCGTGGCGTATTAGTAGTATTTGCATGTTTCTTCCGCTCCCTTGTTTAATACTCACAAAACTCCATTATATCATATTCTTAACTTTATATAACAAAAAAGGAACGGTTTCCCGCCCCTCATCCATTCACTTTCTCTGCATCATTCCAATAATACTTACTAAACGCTTCCGTCAACACATCAATTGTGTTATATAATTCATCTAATGTATTATCAACACCACCAACTTCAATTAACATCGCATTTTTAGATAAATCTTGATTATAAACGCCATTTCCATCTTTTTTATACTTTGGAAAGATTCCTCTGCTTAATCCGTAATAGTTTTCATCTAAATAACTATTGATTGCTCTTGCAATTTTTTCATTTTCAGCACGCCCTTCATTTTCCATCCCAATTATAAAATATAATCTTGCATACGATTTCCCGTTAATTACTTTTGTTGTTACCTTCTTCCGCTGATCATCACGGTGTATATCAATCGGAAACGCAATTTTATTATTTTGTGCTAATGTTTCTTTTACATATTCATGAGACGCTTTATATGATTGCGGCCATTTCCATTTTTTACTCGCTAATAAATCCCCCATATTCGTTTTATCATGAACTACTGGAATTCCTTGTCCTTCAAGTTGTTCTTTCATACGTTTCCCTAGTAAGGACACATTTACATCTGGACTTGATGGATCGGTAGCCCCTGGTAATAACGGAAAGAAAGATTCCCAGCTATGTGTATGATAAATATATACTGCACTTTCACCTTTTTTCGCTCCGTTCTTTTTCTGAACCGGATTATTCTTTTCAGCTTCTGTAACTTTATCTTTTGCTACTTCTCGCTCTTTCGTTACTTCTTCAATCGGTACACTAGATTCATTTGGGATATTCGTAAAGTTTGTCCCTTCCCCAGCTACGATAATGTTAGAGTAATACTTTGACATACCAGGCACTTCTTTACCGACAAACGTTCTTAAATCTTTAATTTTCAAATCCGTCGCAATCGAGAACATTAAATTTCCAAATGACTCCCTTTTATTCTGCTTAAAATAATCAAATCCGTAATAGCGATTCTCACTTTCTATCATTTGAACAAAACCTTGCATCGATACTTTTCCAAACCATTGATTCACGTAATTCGATTTCATTGTATGTAAAAGCGACGTCAAAATCGACGCAATAATAATTATGACTAGTGCATATAGAAAGAGTAACGAGATTAGTTTCTTCCCATGTATACGGGTTGCATACTTTTTCAATGTATCACCTTCTTTATACATGGATATGTACAAGCTTTTCGTAATATACGCAAAAAAAAAGAGAAATGGCATCCCATTTCTCTTTCTCACTCTTATTATTCTTTTTCTGTATCTGACGAAGGTAATTTCTTCGCTTGTTTTTCTTTGAAGATTTCCCCAATTGCACCAAGAGTACCAAGTGTTTCAATTGCATTAGACGGAATAAAGACTTTATTCGCTGGTCCTTTTGCAACCTCAATTAATGATTCAAACGATTTATAAGCAAGTACGCGTTCATCTAAATCTGCTGCGCGAAGTAATTCAATTCGGTTTTGTTCTGCTTTTGCGATTTCCTCAATCGCTCTTGCTTCCCCTTGCGCTTCTAATTCTTTTGCTTCTTTTAAACCTTCAGCTTCTCGAATACGCGCTTCTTTATCCCCTTCAGCCATTAAAATTTTACTTTGTTTTTCCCCTTCAGCCCGAAGGACTTTATCTTGTTTCGCTGCTTCAGCTTCTAAAATGATCGCACGTTTATTACGTTCTGCTTTCATTTGTTTTTCCATTGATACTTGCACATCTTTTGGTGGATTAATATCGACTATTTCGACACGCTCAATACGAACGCCCCATTTTTCTGTCGCTTCATCAAGTGCTAAACGAATTTCTGTTGAAATTTTTTCACGACCTGATAATGTTTCATCAAGCTCCATTTTACCAATAATTTGACGCATTGTTGCAGATGTAATATTACGAACACCATATTCATAGTTTGAAATACCATATGTCGCAAGCTCTGGTTCAACAATTTGATAGAAAATAATTGTATCAATTTCTACTTGTACATTATCTTTCGTTATTACCTTTTGTGGTGGTACATTCGTTTGTTGAATACGTAAATCGTGATATACACGAACGCGGTCTACAATTGGGATTAGAATATTTAATCCTGGGTGCATAATCCGTTGAAATTTACCAAACCTTTCAACGACCCCAACTTTTTGCTGAGAAATAATTTTAATTGTCAATGCAATAAATACAACGACAATCAATGCGAAAATAATCGTTAACGTTAATGCTACTGCCATATTTATTCACTCTCCTTTTTCACTTGTAAAATAGTACTATGCCTCTGTATAACAACGACTTTTTCTCCAGCATCAATAGGAGTATCCGAAATAGCTGTCCAAGTATCTCCATCCACTTTCACAATACCGTTCACTTCACTTGTAATCGTTTGCATAACGATTCCCTTTTTACCAACAAGTTTATCTACTGTATCAGTAAAACCTTTTGCTTCTCGAAAGTTTTTAGAAATTCTTTTCGTAAAGAAAGTCAATGTTAAACTTACAATCGCCCCAACAACAACTTGTAAAAATAGTGCATCAGGAGCAAACAAAGCAATAAGACCTCCGACAACAGCTCCAATTCCAAGCCAAAGCATGTAAAACGTAATCGACAACATTTCTGCAATAAATAAAATACCCGCTATTATAAACCAAATCACCCATCCAGCCATATGCAACCCTCACTTTCTTTCTCATTTTCTATATGTATATGAAGAAAAGAATGGTTTATCCGCCCTTTCTCATAGAGGGGGCGTTTGCTACAAGCTATTATATGTATTCGCTGTTACAACAAGCATTAATATAATGCTATATTAATATATTCTTCATTATACACGAAAACCCCTTTCAAAAAATGACAAAAAATTTAATTCTTTCAAAAATATATTTTTCTGATTATAATTTGAAAAATATTATTGATTTGAAGATGGGCTTCTTATTGCCGAAACGTTCACTAGCTTACTATTTAGGCTCCAAAATGTGTATTATCCTCGCTGACATTGTATACAACTAAATCAGCTACAATTACCGATATTTTCGATGTTCGTACTATTTATATTATCGCTTCTTTTCTTATTTTATGTTCTACTTGTTTGTCTTTTCGTTTATTAAAGCATCAGAGATTGCCAAAGAAAGAGATTTCTATTTAACATATTGTATCTAAGTGATTTATTTCTTATATAAGACTTCCAACTAAATAGTCCAATGAATTTATATCAACGATTTTTCAATTATATATATTACAACTTACAATATATCAACGATTCGATATGAGATATCGATTCATCAAAAGAAATCGACAATACTTTTAGCTATTAATAAGAGCAGGCTGGCCTCCATAAATCCATTTCAGGCAACCTTCTCTCGTTTCTATTTACGATAAGTTTGGCATTTTTCTATGTTTTGTCGCTTGTTCAAAAGCATATGCTAGTTTAATTAATGCCCCTTCACTAAAAGCAGCACTTGCAAGAGTAATTCCAAAAGGCCTCCCATTATCCATATATCCCGCAGGCATTGCTATAGATGGATAACCTGCTTTCGCACATATAGTAGATCCTATATAAGAAGGGAACAGTATCGCATCCAGATTATATTTTTCCAACGCAAAATCAATACCTTGTTTTTGCGAAAAATATATATCTTCTAATCTTGCGTTTAAATATTCTGGATTTCTTAACGTATTAGGAAAATCTTTTCTTCTTTCTAACTTAGTTTGTCCATATTTCAAAGCTCTTTCTGCTATGTTTTTATTAAACTCCATTAACTCCGAAATAGAATGTACTGGAATAGTAGAAGGTAATTTAGAAAGATAGTTATCCAAGCTGTGCTTCAGCTCATAAAGTGGAACTCCCCAACTCCATTCCCTATGAAAAGACGGAATATCAATATCTTCTACTACTGTCGCTCCCTCACTACGTAATACTTGGATCGTTTCCTCAAACAATTTTTCATCGTACTCACCATTTTCGTAATAATCTTTTGGCGCATTGCTATAAACACCAATCTTCGCTCCCTTTAAACCATTAGCATCAAGATAAGATGTATAATCTTGATATGCCATGCCTTCACTTTTATGAGTAGCTACATCTTTTTCATCCACCCCAGTTAGACTCCCTAGTAAAATAGCAGCATCTGTTACCGTTCTAGCAAACGGACCGGCTGTATCTTGAGAATATGTGAACGGAATAATTCCACTACGGCTAATTAAACCAACTGTCGGCTTAATACCTACAACCGAGTTTTGAACAGCTGGACTTAAAATAGAAGCATCTGTCTCTGTTCCAACGGATAATACAGTAAAGTTAGCTGCAACGGCAGATCCTGTACTCGATCCACCAACAAACATATCATCCTTTCCTGTACCGTAAGGATTAATCGTTTGACCGCCTCTAGCGCTATATCCAGCCCACATTTCAAAAGACATTCCGTTTGCTAACTCTGTCATATTTGCTTTCCCTAGTATAATCGCACCTGCTTCTCGGAGCTTTTTAACAAGAAATGCATCTTCACTACTTATATTTTGTTCCAGGGCAATCGTACCTGCACTTGTATGCATTGAGTCATTCGTTTCAATATTATCCTTAAGTAAAACAGGTATACCATGTAATAGGCCTCTTACACCTTTTGTCTTTCTTTCATGATCTAGCGCTTCTGCAATAAAGATAGCATCCGGATTGATTTCTAAAATAGAATTGATTTTCGGACCATCTTGGTCATACTTTGCGATTCTATGAAGATAATACATGACTAGTTCTTTTGAAGTTAACTTCCCAGCTTCCATTTCCTTTTGAATATCATGAATTGTTAATTCTTTTTGCAATAATGTATTAAACTGAATTTCCATTTTCATTCTCCTTTTATAAGCCCTTATATATATGACGTGTATCTATTACTTTTTCATTTTCTCCGCTCCTCGCATAAACAGCTACAATCCCTTTAAAGAAATTCAACTCACCAGTTTAAAAACCTTTAATTTCCAGAGAAATAAAAAGAGTCTGAAACGAATACAATATCGCCTCAGACTCTTTTTATTATTTTACATATACCTCTTCTAACAAATGTAAAAACTCGCCTTGTTTACCTGCTAATTCAGGGCATTTGTTAATATCAATCCATTCATAACAAAATACTAAACCTTTGTCTTCCTCACCAGCACTTACTATATGTTCCCACGTATCTTTCACATCTGTTAATAATGAAATGTGGAAAAAATGACGTTTTTGATATTCCTTTTTTTCTTTCATATAAATAATGTAATCAGAAAGGAAGCGCTCGATACAAAAATGGCGTA
This sequence comes from Bacillus sp. FSL R12-0074, assembly GCF_038005725.1. NCBI lineage: Bacteria > Bacillati > Bacillota > Bacilli > Caryophanales > Bacillaceae > Bacillus > Bacillus sp. FSL R12-0074. The sequence goes on along the minus strand of NZ_JBBOTR010000001.1, from coordinate 2,009,395 downwards.
GTCCTGACTCTTCTTGTACTTCACGTAAAATTGCTGCCTCTAACGTTTCGCCTTCATCTACCGTCCCGCCTGGAACTTGGATACCAGCCTCTCGTATATCACGATGTTTAAAAACGAGTAGTTGCATAGCCCCTTCTTTTTCTCTCGTAATATATGCATGTACCTTTTTCTTATATAACATCGTCATCTTAGCCCTCTCCCCTCAATTCATTACTGCGTTACTTCTTCAATCGTCAGTTGGTTTTCATATAAATATGTAGCTTGCGGATTCCCAACATACCGTACATGCCACGGTTCATAACGATAACCGGTAATCCCTTCTTTCTCTTTCGTATATCTAATAACAAAACCAAACTTATGGGCATTTTCAGAAAGCCACTTTCCTTCTTTCGTCTCCCCAAAAACAGTTTCTAGCTGAAATTTAGCAGATTGAGATGTAATATCCATAGCTAGTCCTGTTTGATGTTCACTCGTACCAGGGACTGCACTAGACATCGCTGTCTTTGCTTCTCCATCTTGTCTTTTATACATTGTATTTAATGCTTTTTGTCGATCAAAAGATCTAAATCCAGAGACTGCAAAAAGGAAAATCCGCTCATTATTGGCTTGCTGAAACATTTCCTCAAGTGCCACCGCTGCCTCTTTCCTCATCTTTTTCTTCTCTTGATCACCTTCACTAGAGTAACGTACTTTCGGAACAACTAAATCTGGCGGTCTATACCCATCTGGTAAACGCCTATTTTTATTCACAAGTACAAGCATCGAACTTGGATTACTAATGACTGCGATATCCCCATCCATATTAGCAATCGTTTCTTTAGCTTTCGGAAATATATTGTTTACATTTACTTCCTTCGCCTCTTGCTCCTTGTACATCTTATAATTTATTCCTGCTACTCCAATGATCAGTATCATTGCTACGATACCAAGTAGTGCCCATCTTTTTTTCATATAACGACCTCTTATTTTAATAATTTGGCCATTTCATACTCATCGATACCTTTTCCATCGATGATAAGAGCAGATTTTTTGACACCTTCTTGTTCAAATCCAATTTTGCTATATAGTGCCTGAGCTCTTGTATTGTGGGCCATTACCGTTAATTCTAAACGCCATACATCATGTAATCTTGCCCACTTCTCTACTTCTTTAAACAAACTCGTTCCAATACCTCGGCCACTATACTCTTGCAAAATACCAATTACAATGCCTGCCACATGTCTCTTTCTTTGAATATTATTTCCATTAACTAAAATAAACCCTACTATTCTCTCTTCTTCAACTGCTACAAATATTGTCGCATATTCATTTTCAATAAAACGGTGGACCATCTTTTCTTGTTGCTCTACTGTAGTTTTTCTTTCTCCTAGTTCGTATAACATAAATTTCGTTTCTTCGTCCAATTGCTTATTTAATTGCAAAAACGATGTTGCATCTTCTACTCTAATCTCTCGTATCACCTTGATCCCCTACCCATTCTGTTAGTTAAAAATTTTCCTTGTAAAAAGATTTTCTCTATTTTTGCGAAAATCCCTTTCTAATTCTCCTATTATAAATAGACAAATTTCGATATTACTATAGCAATTACAAATTATGTCTATAATGTGACATCTTATCATCCTCATTTCATGACAAACAAAAAACGTAAGCTGTACACTTACGTTTTCCCCCAATTGATGTAGGCTGATAACCATCGGCAATGCCTACCACTAATTCAAATTTCACTTTATCCATTCACTTTTTCTGCTTGCCAAAAATATTCACCAAATGCTTTAGCAAGTGCATCAATTGATCGATTTAATTCTTCCTCTGTATTATCTACCCCGCCAACTTCAATTAATATCGCTTGTCCTGATAGGTCTTGATTGTAGACTCCATTTCCTGTTTGGAATCCTTTTTGAATTACACCACGGCTCATTCCCGGATATTTCTTACTAATCGTCTCATGTAACGCAGTTGCTAATTGTAAGTTTTTTTCATAGTTTTTGTTACCTTTCCCAATTACAAAAGCAAGCTTAGCATATGATTTATCTCCAATTGTTTTTGTTGTTACATTTTTCCGTGCACTATCACGGTGTAAATCGAAGAAGTATTGTAATTCTTTATTACCAGCCATCGCTTCTTGTACAATTTCCCGTGACATTTTATAAGAACTAGTATCATTCAATCCTTTACTTATTAACTTTTGACCGACATTAGTCTTATCGTTAGTAGCACCTATCCCTTCACTTGCCAGTTGTTCACGAAAGCGATCTCCAACTATTGAAATATTCGTTACAGAACTCGTTGCTTTATTTGGATTAGGATCATTTGTTAAGTTAAGTAACGGCAAATAAGATTCCCAGCTATGTGAATGATATATAAATGCAACTTGTCTTTTTCCAGTCGTTTGAGCTGGTTGTTTTTTCTCTTTATTCGTATCAGGCTTTGGCGCTTGTCCACCTTCTCCAGTCCGTTCTTTCACTACTTCTTCAAGAGGAACACTCGACTCTATCGGTAAGTTAGAATAATTTGTTCCCTCACCTGCGATAACGATTTCTGTATCGTACTTACCAAAGCCAGGAAGCTCTTTCCCGACAAAACTACGTACATCATCAAAACGAATATTCGTAGCCATCGAAAAGAGGAATGAAGAAATAGAAAAGTCTTGATTCAAATTCCGGTACTCCTGTGTAAAATAATGATTCTCTTTCCCAATAACGTACATGTAGCCATTCATCGATAACTCATTTAACCAATTATATAAATACGTTGACTTTGTCTCTTTCATAGAGGTTACCATCATACTAATAAGAAAAAAAGTCGCCAGTACTGTAGTAATAATAAATAAAACTAACTTACGTACACTTGTGAACTTCACGTAAAAAAAGCCTCGATTCATACTATCACCCTCTCTATTTCAAGTTATGTACAAGCTCTAGAGAATAGACCGCTTAAATTCCGGCTATATTGTTAATGAGGTGAAATGAATTGAAGCTACTAATAGGAACATTACCAATCGTCTTATCATTTATTTTTTATTTGTCCGCTAAACATCCAAAAGTCTCTATTGTGCTACATATTTCTGCGTACTTGGCACTGTATGTACTCGGTACAGTTATTTCCATTAATATATACGATGTTTTAATACAAGATTTAGTTTTCATGACGAGCATTCATGGAATTTTACTGAATCCATTTTTCCTTATTGCAGGAGCGTATATAGGAACATACACTTTATACTTACTTTTGTCTTACATTATTACAAATATAAAAAATGGAGCGTAATGAAATGCAGCCACCATTCATCTGTCATAAATGTAAAAAAAGAATAACGAGAAAGAAAGATCTTATTACCTCTACACGGTATTTCCGCTTTTATTTGTTTCACAACACTTGTTTCAAAAATCAGCAATTATTTGTCTCACGCTTTATTCCTATAAATACACTCTTTGGTTTCTTTCTTATTACATATGGGCTTATTGCTGGCAGCATTCTAATGTTCACGGAGCCCTCTATCAATTGGCTTATTTTTTTACTTCCTATTTTATATCGGTTTCTTTCATATTATTACGTTGAACGTTTTTTCTGTAAATAACTAGTAGATTGACCTCTAGGAATACTTAAACACTCCCATTCATTTTCTTTTAACATTTTACCAATGTAAATGATTTGTCCAATATGTAAAGCATAATGAGAAATTTGCCTTTCAATCGCTTGCATGACAGTGTGTTCTTCTCCGCGAATGTATACTTTCTGCAAAATCTGTTCTGCTGTTAAAGTATCCATCGTTTTAAAGACATACTCCCACCCTTCTTGCCACGCAGCAAGCGCTTCTTGTTTTGAATTGTAGCCACCTTCAAATTCACCATCTCGGTTACGATCTATTTTTTCGCCATCAGACGTTAAAAATTCCGTCCATCTTGAACGCATATTACCATGTAAATGTTTAATAATAATCGCGATACTATTTGTCTCTTCCTGAGCTGACCACATTATCTGTTCATAAGATAATTGAGAAAGTACACGTTCTCCTTGTTTTTGTGTTGCCTTGAAATTCGAAATGGCACATTGTAAATATTCTCGTCCGATATCCATGTTTACCCCTACCTTCACACTAACTAATTTTCGTTCCATTTGGCAATTCCATATTAGGCTGAAGCAACACAACATCACCAGCTTCAGGAACACCACCGAATACAAGCACTTCCGATTTAAATCCTGCCACACGCTTTGGCGGAAAATTTACAACAGCAACAATTTGCTGACCGATTAAGTCTTCTGGATTATATCTCTTCGTAATTTGAGCACTTGACTGCTTGACCCCAAGCTCCCCAAAATCAATTTCTAGTTTAATCGCTGGCACTCTCGCTTCTTTAAATTCCTCTGCCTGTGTTACTGTTCCAATTCTTACATCAAAAGTTAAAAAATCTTCAAAATTAGCCATTTTATCATTCCTCCCAATTATTACTTAGACAAAATACAAAAATCCCCTTTAAAAAAAGAAAGGCGCCTAAGCACCTTTCTTTTGTAATTCACTTAATTCATTTGATTTATAGAAGAAGAAACCGAGAATCCCGCCAATACATGATGGGATTAGCCATCCTATTCCTTCTTTATATAATGGTAACATTTGTAGCACATTAGAAATCGCATCAATTTTAATGTTCGCACTTTCTAAACCGTTAAAGAAACTAATTAACAACGCACCTAAAATAGCTCCAATATATATTGTATTACGCTTCCCTATCCATTTATGGAAATATGAAAGAACGATTAATACAATTGCAACTGGATAAATGATCATTAACACTGGTAATGTTACTGTGATTAATTGTGTTAACCCTAGGTTAGATACAATTAAACTAAATACACATACCATAGTTACAATCGTTTTATGCGAAAGTTTTGGGAATAAGTTTGTAAAGAAGCCAGCACACGCAGATGTTAATCCAACAGAAGTTGTTAAACAAGCGAGTATAATTACAAGTCCTAATAAAATTTTGCCACTTGTTCCATATAACTCATTTACAACATTCGTTAAAATAAGACCACCGTTCTCCGACACACCAAGTGATGTACTTGTAGATCCGAGATATGCAAGTGATAAATATATTAACGTTAAGCCTAATACAGCAATAACCCCTGATACAACTGTTATTTTTGCGATTTGTCCGCTCTCTTTTATCCCTTTTGAGCGAATAACTTGTACAACAACAATCCCAAACACAAGTGCACTAATCGCATCCATCGTTAAATATCCTTGAATAAATCCACCAAAGAAAGCATTCTCTTTATAAGCAGCTAAAGGTGCAGCCGGTTCTCCAATTGGATCAATAATTGCTTTTCCGACAATAACAGCAACAATCAATACTAACAATGGTGTAAGAAATTTCCCGAACCAATCCACTAATTTAGATGGATTTAATGATAAATACCACGTTATTCCGAAGAAAACTATAGTGAAAAGAAATAGCATGTACCACTCAGAAACCATTGTCTCTGATAGAAATGGCTTCATACCCATTTCAAATGAAACAGCTCCAGTACGCGGAATCGCAAAAAATGGTCCAATCGCTAAATAACTAATCAATGGGAAAATAAACGCAAATATAGGGTGAACTCTAGAAGATAGCGCTTTCAAGTCCCCCTCTACAAACGCGACAGCTGTTACAGCTAATAGGGGTAATCCGACTCCCGTTACAAGGAATCCAATTGTAGCAATCCAAACATTTTCTCCTGCTTGTTGACCTAAAACTGGCGGGAAAATTAAATTTCCTGCTCCTAAAAATAGTGCAAATAACATTAAACCAATCGCTACCGTATCACCTGGCCTTAAACGTCCCTTCATGCTTTTCATTTGCATAGCACTTTTTCATTGTTTATATCTCTTTTCACAATATGCTATGCATCCTCCTCTCTGCTCAAGATGATAAAATATGCCCCTTACAAAGCAGTGTCTTTCTCCATAATTTCTCCATTCCCCTTATTCTTACTCTAATTATTAATTTTTGATTTTTTCGAAAATTTAACTCATTAGAGTGGTATAACGTGGAGTTTAGTTGTCAGACCTCTTTGTTTTTATCACACATATAGTAACATATTTAGTTGAAAAATAAAAACATATTTTCAATTTGATTTTTTTGAAAATCAAAATTATCTACATATACTTCCTTTATTCATTCTATTACACAAATATTTTTTAAAATTTACGATTCATATATTTTATTATATTTAGATATCTTTATGTGAAAGAAAGTAAAAGCCATCAAAAATAAGATGGCTTTACTTGTTAGTCTATCGTTTCAACTTCACGTGGATTTTTCATCTCTTCAACATACACAACTCTAAATCCATGATCTTCTAAATCCTTTAGCAATGTTTCTAATTCACTATCTTCAAACTCTTCTCCCAATGTAAACATTATTCTACGTACTAATAAAGCATCATTATCAAAAGTCATTAAGCTTTGAATACCAGTGTATTTCTTTAGCACTGTCGATAATTTTTGAATGGCCCCATTATAATCTTGTGTTCCAATCATGACAGAATATTTACTAGAATGGACTCCCCATGCATCTTCTAATAGTTCAAAAACTTTTTTATGAGTTAAAATACCAAGGAAGACCCCTTTTTCATCAACTACTGATAAATACGGTAGTTTTTTAATTGTAAAAAATACTTTAAAGAAGGAAGAGTCTTCTCTCACGTACCCATTTTTATCGTTCAATAATTGTAATACATTATCTTCAAGTGAACCTTTATATTCTAAAATATCTACTTTATATACATTCCCTAAAAACTTCTCTTTTTTTTCATCTAAAACTGGTACACAACGATACCCCGTTTTATTTAAATGTTCCAGCGTTTCCCCTATCGTAATTGAACTTGAGCAAAACAAAACTTCCCTTTTTGGCACATAATTCCCTTTAATCCTCATAAAAAAGCCTCCTTATGCTAAAATACTTTCTGTGCCATAACTATATTATATTTTCAGAAAAAAATAAATATATTATTTTATTTTTCTGAAAATTATTCATTTTTCCGTCATAATTTATTCATTAATCATACACTTATTTAAACTGAAACTTTAATAAGTGGGGATTTCCCCCCACTTATTATTAGCCTTCACCAATCGGGCTTTTACTGGCAGTCGATATACCCACCTAACTTCTACGCATTCGCCGCATTTTGAGGTAGAGTCTTACTGCCCGTTAAAGCGGGATAATCTCTCTAACTTACTTCGAGAAAAATATGTTGTAACTTTATCCGAAAAAAGCTAAAATAAGAATAAGAATTTTCTGAATATTCAAAGAGTAGGTGATTGTATGTCCTTATTGCGCTCACATATATGTAAATTTATAGCCGGTGTTTTGATTATTTTTGTCATAAGTCCCCTTCCAGCATTATTCATTACACATAATTACTCCTACTTAACTGGATTTGTAAGCATTTTTCATAATTTAGCACAGCCTTCTTCCATTTCAATTCCAACAATTGATTGGATGCATGAGCCTATCCTTTTCTCAGCAAATCAGCTTGTACATACCTCTAACCATTCGTCACCACTGTTCCCCTACATATGGGAAATATATTTTTTATCAATCGTTCGTTTCACATTCACTCTTGTAATCGGTTTCTTTATAAGTCTAGGAATTGGCCATCTATTTTTAAAAGCACCAAACTCATTAAAAAAGTGTAGTTCTTTATTTCGCTGGATACCGTATTCTTTTGGCACTGTGATATTACAATGTTCAGTCCTATTATCACTTCTCTACATATCTAAATTCATAAAGTTTCCTTTCTTCTCTTCTTTTATCATCGTATGTAGCACCTCGATGATAATCGTTATGCAAGCAATTAAAAAATGGCTACCGTTCTTAAATACTACTAATGAATACGAAATAAAAAATTCATCTTTCCTTGTTGATACGTTATTTATTGCGCTTACTTCCAATCATAAATCTATTTTGAGTTCCATTATTCTTTCATTCGTTTTTATGGAATGTATTTTTCATACAAACGGACTATTACAATTTATCGTCCAATTTGGTAGAAATGCACCTATAGTTGTCACAATTGGTTTATTACTACTTTATATTCCATATAGCATCTTATCGTTTCTCCAAGCTTTATGGACAACAAACCACTCTAAACAAAACACGTATACTTTAACTAGAAGTATTTCGAAACCATAACATAGAATAACCGTCTACTTAAATTAAAAGTAGACGGTTATTCCTATTATATAGAGGACAAAATAACAGCAAATTAAAAAACTACTATAGAAACCTACCATTATTTACCCATTTTCTTTGACTAATCTTTTCATTTGGATTTATTATAAAAGTATAACATAATTACAGGAGGTGACATCTTTATTCCAAATTAGGAATAAAGAACACACTTGGACATATTAAATATTTTTCTCATCTTTATACTTATCCTTATTTCTGGTTTTTTCGTTGCTTCAGAATTCGCTGTCGTAAAAGTACGAAAAAGTCGAATTGACCAGCTTGCTAATGAAGGTAATAAACAAGCATTAGCTGCAAGAAGCGTTTTATCTAACTTAGACGTTTATTTATCCGCTTGTCAGCTTGGCATTACTATCACCTCTTTAGGACTTGGTTGGCTTGGTGAACCAACTGTGGAACATTTACTGCGACCACTATTTGAAAAAATCAATATTACTGGAACAATGGCTAACACGTTATCCTTTATTATTGCTTTTAGTGTGATTACTTTTTTCCATGTTGTATTAGGCGAGTTAGTTCCTAAGTCTTTCGCAATCCAAAAAGCTGAAGCAATCACATTAAAATTTGCAAAACCACTTATTTTATTTGATAAAATTATGTATCCGTTCATTTGGCTTCTCAATAGTGCAGCTATATTTTTCACAAAATTACTCGGTTTAGAGCCTGCGAAAGAAAATGAACTTGCCCATTCCGAAGAAGAACTACGACTCATTTTAGGTGAAAGCTATAAAAGCGGCGAAATTAATCAAACCGAATATAAATATGTAAATAATATTTTTGAATTTGATGATCGTGTTGCTAAAGAAATTATGGTACCTAGAACTGAAATGGTTTGTTTATCTACTGAAAATACGTTAGAAGAAAATATGAAAATCGTTGCAACTGAAAAGTATACACGTTATCCTATTATTGAAAAGGATAAAGATGATATTATTGGAATGATAAATACGAAAGAGATTTTTCATAATCAAACAAAAGGCATTTACAAACCACTTGATGCCTACATACATCCTGTTTTAACTGTATTTGAAACAGTTCCCATTCGTAAAACGTTAATACACCTCCAAAAGAACCGCGTACAAATGGCGATTGTTATGGATGAATACGGCGGAACTGCTGGCCTTTTAACGATGGAGGATATTCTTGAAGAAATTATCGGAGAAATTCAAGATGAATTTGACGCAGACGAATCACCAATGATTGAAAAGCGTACTCCTAGGCTTACTGTTTTAGATGGGAAAGTACTCATTTCTGAAGTAAATGATATGTTTGGCCTACATATCGATGAAAGTGATTTAGATACAATTGGTGGTTGGCTTCTCTCTCAATCAATTGATTTAAATATTGAGGCTGGCTATTCAGTTGAATATGATGGTTTTCAATTTAAAGCATTAGAACTTGATGGGCATCAAATTAAAAAGATTGCTGTACATAAATTAGATACTACAAAGGAGTTATAAAGTGACTGTTTTACTAACAATTTGTATCATTGCTTGTTTCATTGTTTCATTTCTTGCCTTTATATACCCCATTATCCCTGGCATCCTTGCCGTATGGGCTGGCTATTTCATTTATCATTTTGGAATAAACGGCGGAGAGTTAACGACATCTTTTTGGATTATTCAAGTCATTTTTACACTCTTCATTTTCGTTGCTGACTTTATTGCAAATGGATACTTCCTAAAAAAATACGGAAGTACAAAATCGGGCGAACGTGTTGGTATGGTTTCTATCATTGTCGGATCGTTCTTCTTCCCACCATTCGGGCTTATTATCATACCGTTCTTATCTGTATTTATTACGGAACTAATGCATAAAAAGGCGCCAAAAGACGCCCTTTTAGTCGGAATTGCAACTGTTGTCGGTTTTTTAAGTAGTACAGTAGCGAAAGCAATTCTCCAAATCATTATGATTATCATCTTTGTATGCTATATCATTTTTTAGCCATCCCTATTTTGGGATGGTTTTTTAATATGAAATACCTACTCGACTTTTCTCGTATAAGCTTTTATTACGTAAACTCCATGTAAACTGAGCTGTATCACCAACTGTTATTTTCGATCCATCTGTTGGCAACATATCTTGTTCAGTTCGATATACACCGGTTACATCACCATCTATTAAATGCGTCGGACAAACAACAGTCCAACATAGTTTACTATTATTCAGCGCTTCATAAGCAGCTAAATGATCTTCCGCAGCTGTTGTCATTTTTCTTTTCGATTCTTTTGATTGGAAACGATATATACTTGGGTTTGTTCGTGCTTGTAAAATACCAGCAGTTCCTATTGTAACAATTTTCTTTATGCCCTCTTCTTCCATTTGCTTTATAATAATCGGTAAACTCTTCTCTAACGTCCCATTCCGATCAGTTCCAAGAGCACTAATTACAATATCACATCCTTTAATCGCTTCCTTTATATCATTTCCGTTTAACACATTTCCCTCTATAATATGTAACCTTTCATGCTCTGTTTCCACTCTACTCAAATCACGAACTAATACCGTCACTTCATATGAATCATGTAATGCCAATTTCATAATGTGTGATCCTACTCTACCTGTCGCTCCTAATATACATACTTTCATATATTATCCCCTCTCCCATTCTTTCTCTCTATTTTTCCGCAAAACTTACAAATACGCAACAAAAAAGCTCCCTCATATATGTGAGGAAGCTCTATTATCCATTTATCCCGCTATTTGCGGGCAGTAAATTCGGCGAATGCGAGGAAATTAGGTGGGAGATAACTGCCCGTAAATGCCCGATTGGTGTGGGCTAATAATCAGTGGGGATGGACAAAATCCCCACTGATTAAAGTTTCACTTTATTTCTTTTCTTTCGAATCAGAAGATTTTTCTGTTCCACTTGTTTCTTTATCTTTCTTTTCATCTTGCTGCGAAGTTGTGTCATCCTCTTTCTTTTTATCCTCATCTTTACTACAACCTACCATTAATAAAGAACTTGCAAGTGCCATAGCAGCTAATGACTTAACCCATTTGTTCATTTGCGTTTCCTCCCTTTGATAGAATATGTACAATCCCATATTACTCTTTATTTTTAAAGGAAAGATTTAAAAACAGTAAAGATATTGTAAACTTTTGTAAATACTCTGATAACACAACTGGTTTGTCTCAATTCTTCTAATTGAGCCTTTCATTAGACATAAAAAAACTAAGACGCCTTTCATTCCGTCTTAGTTTTTCACGCAAACTTCTCACTTTCATTTTCATATAAATGTTTAATTTTATATTCCTTCTTCACAACATATTGCCAAACACTATAAGCATAACGATTCATTTTCACAAAACAATTTTCCAAGAAAGAACGAAACTCTGGGTTCGCAACTTCCACTGCAACTTGAGCAAACTTTAATGCTAATCGCTTCAAATGTGAAATATAACAAATAGCAATCCCAATATCCCCTGTATACTCATTATCTGTTTCCCTATCCATTTCAGTAAATTCCGGCCACATTTGTTTACAAGTTATATGTTGTATATTTTCTCCTTCTTGAAAATTCACTTGTTCATTATATGCTTGTAACATATACGGCAAATGATGCTGTAATATATCCTTTAATTCTTCATCTCGAACCTTGCTCGTGTATTCTCCAACTTTATATATAAGTGTGTAACTATATGTCATCAATTCTTTCATACAATCCATTAAAGCGCCTCCCTTCCTATTTCATCTCTATACTATAAATATGATGCGATAACATTTGATATTCTTGCTAGAAACCAATCCCATCTACTAATTTTCTCAAAATCTTCTTCAGAAAATCGTTTTGATTTATGAAAGTCTTCTTTCAATCGACTCCATACGTCAGCAACGACTGTCTTATCATATATGAAACAGTTAGATTCGTTATTTAAGTAAAAACTTCTATTATCAAAATTTGCTGTACCAATATCAACCATTTCCTCATCGATGATTGTTACTTTCCCATGAAAAAATCCATTTCGATATTGATAAATCTCCGCTCCAGCATCTAACATGTCTTTCAAATAAGGATAGGCAGCCTGTTTTAGCAATACTGCATCACTTTTAAATGGGACGAGGATTTTTACATGGACACCACGATTTAATGCATCTTTCAGCCCCTTCACCATTTCTTTACTCGGTACAAAATATGGTGTAGCGATAATTAAAGAATGTTTTGCCTTCTTTAAAAACGCTCCATACTCCTTCCATAAACCTTTTCCATTCGAAAATACGTATTGATATTTTACATTTCCTTGTACAGGTAACTCTTGGTGTATAGGAAACTTTTCTCCCGTATCTTCTTGCCAATCTTCCGCAAACTTCCGTTCCATATCAGTAGCTCCATTCCCTTCGATGCGTACATGATAATCACGCCACGGACCAAATTTAGGATCCTGTCCAAGATATTCCTTTCCAATATTGAAGCCACCAATGTACGAAACTTTCCCATCTATAGTAACAATGCGTCTATGATTACGTTGATGCAAAGAATAAAATAAGTTTTTTAATTTAGGTTTTTTACTAAATGTAAACTTCACGCCTTTTTCTTTTAATTGATTAATTATCTTTTTCTTAAGCTTATATCCGCCAATGCGGTCTACTGACAATTTCACATCTACTCCGCTAGATGCTTTTTTCTCTAATAACTGTAAGAACTTTTGGCTTACTTCATCTTTTCCTACAATATAAAAATGAATATACACATTCTTTTCTGCACGATTTATATCCTCAAATAAACTTTTATATAACTCATCACCGTTCGTATATACTTGAAAATCCCCTGATCGGATTTTTTCTAATTCATATCCACTAGCCATTTTCTTCCCCATTTCCACATCAACGTTCATCCATATGAATACACCTATAAAACAAATTATTACAATTAAAAAGCGCTTCATGGATACGTTCCTTTCTCTAACTACTGTTATTCCTATATCTTTCCTTTTTTAAAACATTATCATACAAAAAATATGTCATTGCATGATATACGTCCATATCAAACAGGAGCTCATCTGCATATTGTATGTTGTATCTTAAAATAAAAGGAGGAAATAACAATGGGCTTCGCACATGGTAATGGATTTGCGCTACTAGTCGTATTATTTATCCTCTTAATTATCGTCGGTGCTGCTTGCTTCTGCTAAGCAGTTATTGTAGTACGATATGGGGATGAAAAAACTATAAAAGCGGACACCTATTTTTAGGTGTCCGCTTTTCATTTCAAAAATCTCCTAACCTATTACAAAATAGTACCACTAGGAAAATATTTTACATCAAAAAGTTAGCAGTGTAGCTACCTTCCTACTCTCTGCCTTACGAATATGGCGCTGTTCTGCACGTAACACAGCAATTCGATGCAATTCTTTCTCCTCTTCTGTCTCAGGGATAACACGCGGTACAGGGACTGGATTATTCTCCTTGCTAAGCGCAACAAAAGTAACGAATGAAGTTGCTGCTACACGTTTTTTACCTGAAATTAAATCTTCTGCTACTACTTTCACAAATATCTCCATAGAAGTTCTTCCCGTCCAAATTACGAAAGATTCATAACTAGCACAATCTGAAGAACGTACTGGATGTAAGAAATCTACCCAATCCATAGACGCTGTGACACATTCCATTCTCGAGTGTCTCGTTGCTGAAATTGAAGCAACCATATCCATCTCCGCCAATATCTTTCCACCAAATAGCGTGTTATGATCATTTAAATCCGTTGGAAATACTCGACTCGTTTTAAACACCCTTGATTCATTAGCTGTTTTACCCTTTACTTCAGTCATTGTTATCACCCCTTTAATTATTTATCCCTAATATCCCAATATACACTACACCTCATGAACTACACGTTTAATATTAACAATTTTCAGAACTTTTAGTCCACAAAAAAGAACCGATTTTATCAATCGGCTCCTCTAAATACATATTGTTCTTTCGGCTGTTCAACTTTATTCCATTTCGTTACTTCTAACACTGGAATATTTGCATGGAACGGCTGATAAAATTCACTTGAAATTTCTCCCTCTACCTGAATCCAATCATCATTTTTCCACTCTACACCTTCCGGTTTTTTAACTAACATACCATATACACCCGAATCCGCTACACAATGTATAATACCGAAACGGAATAAGAAATATTGTTCCTTTTTAGAAGAATCATCTCGGAAAACAAATCCTTTATAAGACAGAGTTTTACCAGTAAATTCACCAGGATAATTATAAATTGTCTCCATACCCTTTAAGAAATCTTCATCTTTTAAAGTGATATTATCTTTCGTAACAAACTCTTTCTTCCCTTTTTCCATTACACCACGATATCCTTCTTTCCCGTAATAAATACTCGTATCCGGTCTTAGAAATTGTCTTGTCATAAATGGATCTTTACTTTCTGCTTGCGCTACTGGAAAATGGAATCCCTTCGCCTTAACAATATCGGAATCTAATGTTGCAATTGGGAAAAACAATCCTGTAATGATTGGAAAACAGAATAACGTGTAAGAAAACACTTTTTTCCACCATGTATTCTCATCTTTCGAATGATCATGCCCACAATGACTATGATCACAACTACAATCATGTTTCTCTTTTTCCTTTTGGTGCTCTTTTTGGAAAACGATAATAATTTGTACAATCGTTAAGAAACCTAAAATAATAGCAGCAGTTTTTGATAAATAGGCGTACTTCATATTTATATACTTCGTAATGTTACCGGAAATATGAAGCTGTCCAATTAAAATTGTAAAGCCTAATAATATATATGCTCGAAACATAACCTACCACCCCATCGCATAAATGAGTAGTGAGCTTGCATAAACAACAAGTGTAACTGTAACCGTCACAACAATTACAAATTTTGTTTTAAATGTCGCAAGCATCATAAACATATTTTTAATATCCACCATCGGTCCATATACGAGAAACGCGACAAGTGACGCTGTTGAAAATGTACTTTGGAACGAAGAAGCAATAAATGCATCTGCCTCTGAACAAAGTGATAAAATGAAAGCAAGTCCCATCATTACAGCTGATGAAGAAAACGGACCTTGTCCAATAGCAAGCAATGTTGAAGTTTGTACAAACGTTTGAACTGCAGCAGCAATTAACGCTCCTAACACTAAATATTTCCCCATTGAGAAAAATTCCTCAACAGCATGTGTACATACATCCCACATTTTTGTACGTAACGGACGCTTATGGTTCACTTCTGGGAAGTGATCATCTCTTAATTGATGTTCTTTAAACATAAATGATAATATAATTCCAACGATAATTGCTACGATAATCGCTACAATAGAACGATACCATACCATGTGCATACTACTTCCAAAAGCAACATATGTTGCAAATAATACAACTGGATTAATAATCGGTCCAGTTAACATAAATGCAATTCCTGCATAGGGTGGAACCCCTTTTCCGATTAATCGTCTTACAATCGGAACAATTCCACATTCACATCCAGGAAACATCATACCTAAAAAAGTCGCTAATAAAACAGACAGAAATCGGTTTTTAGGCATCCATTTTGCCACCATATCTTCTGTCACAAACATTTGAATGAATCCTGAAATAAATACACCAATTAGCACAAAAGGAAGTGCTTCGATTAATATTGAGATAAAGATTGTATTCATTTGCAGGAATGCTTTCGGTAATTGAAACAATTCCATGATGTATTTCCTCCAACTTTTCATTAACAATATGTAATTTTAACCCCATTTCATTATTTGAACAAGAGTTATATGGAATTCATAACCTTCATACACATTACATTTCACAAGTTATATTCTGTTCCAAAATTGAGATTTCATAGCAAAAAAAGCTGCGCTAGCACAGTTTTATAACTATGCTAGCGCAGCTTTCCTATCATTAAAAGTAACGTTTCTTCCAAAAAACAAATGCTAAAGTGAAAGATAATGTTACACATATTATAAGTACAATTACAAAACCATGTGCTTCCCCTTCAAACGGAACCTTTACATTCATTCCAAAGAAACTAGAAACCATCGTTGGTAATGATAAAATGATTGTAATAGAAGTCAACAGTTTCATAACACTATTTAAATTGTTAGAAATAACCGAACTAAATGTATTCATCATTCCACTTAAAATGTGACTATATATTTCCGCCATTTCAATAGCCTGCTTATTTTCAATTAATACATCTTCTAGTAAATCTTGATCGTCTTCATACATTTTCAAAAATGTACTGTTTCGCATTAATTTTTGAATTACAATTTTATTTGCCTTTAATGATGTTGTAAAATAAACTAAACTTTTTTCAAGGCCGAGCAATGTGAAAATTTCTTTATTTTTCATCGACTTATTTAATTGGTGCTCTAAATCGATTGTTTTTCGATTAATTTGCTTTAAGTATCTTAAATAATAAGTAGAAATCGTATATAAGAGCTGAAGTGCAAAGCGTGTCTTTTTAAACGTATAAAATTCTTTAATACGTTGATTAATAAAACGTTCAAAAATTGGGTTTTCTTCTAAACAAATTGTCACAAAACAATCTGGCATTACAATCATACCTATTGGAATCGTGTCATAAATCGAATTTCCTTCTTCATCATGTCTAACTGTTGGAATATCCACGATTATTAAAGTATTATTGTCTTCCTTTTCAATACGAGAGCGTTCTTCATCATCTAAAGGGTCTTTAATGAAATCTAAGTCTACATTTAAAGTTTGTACTAGATATTGAATTTCTTCTTCCGTTGGATGAAGTACATTAATCCAGCAACCCTTTTGCATTTCCTCAACCTCTTGTAGTTTTCCGTTTCGGTCTGTTAAATAAATATTTAACATACTATCACCCCGATTCTTTTTACATGTAGGAATCTACCTCTCTTACATAACAGTTTTTGAACCGCCATTCTCAGCATATGAAACATACGTTTAAATTTCAATAGAAAAATTATTTTGAAAACGTTTTTATAAGAAAAATATTCTAAACAAAGAAAAAGACAGAGTGCTCTCTGCCTTAAAAAGCTTATGTTGCCTTTATAACATATTTAGAAAGCATCCACAAGTTAAAGCCAACTGAAATCGTATAGCCAGCGTATGTTGAAATAATAAAACTTACATAATCAAAATACGGTAGCAATACAATATTTAAAACTATCTTCACAGTTATTCCGATTACTAATCCTAGCACTGTTTTCTGTTGTTGATTAATTCCTTGTAACATGGCAGCGGTTACTGTAAATAGTGAGAATAGTATACAAGCAGGAGCATAGTACTGCAAAATAATACTGCCCATCTCCGGATCATTTCCAGCACCAAATAAAAGAGTATACACTGGTTTTGCTAACAACATCATTCCAATCGCCGCTGGTACCGTAATACCTACTACTAATACATTCGTCCTCGTAAAATGTTTGTACAGTAACTTCACATTCCCTGCTGTATAGGCTTTTGTCATCTCAGGTACGAGAGACATACTAAAAGCAGTCGCAACGGAAACCGGGATAAGTACAACCATCTGGACAAGACCAATTATCGCATTAATCTTCTCCGCTTCTCCTTGCATATACCCTATTTGTATAAGTAGTTTATTAATTGTAAATGTATCAATCGTCTGATATAACGGAATCGCTAATCCAACTACAACGAAAGGAATAGAATATGTAAACAGTTCTCTATACAACGAAAAAAAAGTTTTCGTCGTTTGTGGTATACTGGCAATCTCTTTTTTCTTTAAATGTTTTCTCCTTCTTATATAATACGCACTTAAAACACTTAATCCACCTAGTGCTCCCATAAATGCTCCAAACGTTGAAATACCAACTGCCAACGAAACAGAAGCTTTTATAACATATAAAACGACAAAGCTTCCTATCAAAATAGTTAAGACCCGAAAAAATTGCTCTACAACTACACTGAGCGCAGAAGGTCCCATAGATTGAAAACCTTGAAAGAAACCACGTAACAAGCTCATTACAGGAACGAGTATTAACGCAAAACTTACAATTTGAATATTGTGCGTGACAGCTACCACACTATTCCCCGACTGATCATTTCCATCAATCACAAGTTTAGCTAAATGTGGTGCTAACATATATAATGCTAAACAAGAAATAACGCCCATAATGACCATAAAAACGATACCACTCTTTAGCACTCTCTTAACAGTGTGATAATCATTGAGTTGATCATATTTTGAAACCATTTTTGAAACGGCAAGTGGTAATCCCATCGTTGCAATACTAAGCATAATTGTATAAGGACGGTATGCATACGTATATAATACGTACCCACTCGTACCCACCATTGCTGTAAATGGTATAACATATATAAACCCTAACATTTTAGATATCATCGTTGCCATCGTTAAAAATATCGTTCCACGTAAAAACGGTGATCCTTTCATCACATTCCCCCGCTACGCTTTATTATTACACATTATGGACAACTCCTTTTTTTTAGAACTGAAACAATAAAAAAAGCCAATGAAAAATCATTGACTTTAACGCGCTGCTTTTTTCTTTTTTAAATACTTTAAACCGAAGTATAGAGCAACAAAGAGAACAGCCCCTATAATTATGTAATGTGTGTAATCAGATGCATACTCTTTAATGTGTCGCCAATTTCCACCAAGCTTTTCACCTAAGTATATAAATAGTATTGACCATGGAATAATCGCAACTACTGTATATAGTGTAAATAGTTTTAACGGCATTTTAGCTAATCCTGCTGGAATAGAGATTGCATGACGTACTACTGGGATAAAGCGTGCAGAAAAGATTACTCCTGCTCCGTAACGCTTAAACCAACCTTCCGCTATGTCTAAATGGTGTTTATTAATAAGTAGATATTTCCCATATTTCTCTACAACCGGACGCCCTCCGTAATATCCAAGCCAGTATAAAAAGATTTGGGCTAAAGTACCACCAATAGTTCCAGCGATAACTGCACCGACAAAACTAATTTTACCATCCGCTACTAAAAATCCAGCATACGAAAGTACAATTTCACTCGGGATAATTTCAATCATTAAAGCTAGCGCTACTCCAAAGTAACCTAGGCTTGCAAAAAATTGCAATAACTGATCTATTATGCTTGCTAACATTTTATTTTCTATCTCCTTTTTTCTTCACATACCATCCCATTATTACATAAAGGTCGCATTCTGCCAATATCTTCATTTCAACAATATCATCGGCATAAGCATTATTAATCTATTAATGTTTCTTTTTGAGGTTCTTTCATGTAGGCAAACATTTCTTTAATTTGCTCTTCTGTATTTCTAGCAATCGATAAATTAGGCAATTCATTCTCACCAAAAAACTCCACATCTTCTGTTTCAATACTAGTTTTCTTTTCGCCACCAATAATCTTACAGCCAATAAAAATTTTATATACATGTGTTGCTGAAGGCGATGGTTGATGTTTTTCTTTATCAAATATAGCGAGTAGCTTAAAATCATCTACTTCATAGCCCGTCTCCTCTAAAACTTCTTTTGCTGCTACTTCTGTTGGCGTATAACCAACATCAGCCCATCCACCTGGCAATGCCCATTTCCTATCACTTTTTTCTTTCACAAATAATAGTTTTTCATTTTGAAAAATAACTGCCCGTATATCAACTTTAGGTGTTTGATAGCCTGTCCCACTTGCAAATAAATTCTCTACTACTTCCCAATCTGTCTTTGTGTAATGTGACATCATTGAAACTGAAATGTCCCGTAATTGTTGGAAACGCTCTATATCATATACATCCTGAGAATACGTTAAACCCGCTTGAGCTATAGATTGTATTTGTTTTACCCAATCAATCCACTTGACCGTCATGTTTCCACATCTCCATTCTTTATTAAGTAAATATTACGTCAATTCAATCGATACATCTTTATTATACAAAAAAAGAGATTGATAATGTTCCAATCTCTTTCAAAATTAATCCAATTCATGTAAGTGGTCTTGTATATACTTCCTTCTTTTATTTATATATTCATCAATCATATCAGCTTCTTGATCAAATGTTTCTAATTTTTCTTTCATATATGGATCTTGTAGTAAATATGGACGAATCGATTCACACAAACCTTCTACTTTCGGCATCATAAACGAAACGGTAAATTGTTCTTCTAATATTTCTTCTAAAATACTTCGGTATTGTTTTCTAAATACAGGTATATCTAACAATCTTGCACTTAACGTATTATAACCTTGAATACGAATATATTCATGATTAAGTGGTCTCCCTTGTACATCTCGCCCCCAAGTCGCATCATAATCCCACGGTATCACTTCAAATAAATTTGTCTCATCGTTATGATATAGTGCATAGTTATGAACGAAACCATCAAAGTTTTGCGTAAAAATAACTCCAGCTAACCATCGTAAATATTTATCAACATTAAGGTATTTTCCAATCCCTTTTTCATACTCATCCCTCGATAGTGTATTTGCTTGAAAAACGAATTCACTAAGTTGCTCTTCACTATTTTCATTCGAACATTTAAATTCATACCCTGCAAAAAGCTCAGTTTTAACATCTTTATCTCTCTCGCTCATTAGAGAAAAATTTGCGTCATCATCTATCGCATAATAAATAGAACCACTCGGTAACCCTCTATTTTTCAAAAAGTTTTCATCAACTGATTCTAACTGTAAATACACACCTTGAATTTGACCATTTATTTTTATAAACACATGCTGTGACTTCGGTGAAAGTACCCCAATATCATTAAAAAAGTCTAATGATAATTTGTTACGAATAAGGGATGGATCCATAAATTCAGAGTTTAAATGAAATTCCTTCACACCTAGAAATTTTTTCGGTTTATAAAACTGAACATGATATGACTTTTTCTCAAACTCACGAATATGAGCACCCCGATAAACGATATCAATATCATACTTCTTTTTTCCATATGTTAACTTTGCTGGCACTGGACTATCTGACCAAATGTCTTTTTTCATTTCCACTAAGTACATTGGATGAATAAAAAATTCATATGAAGGTAGCATATATTCTCATCCCTTCTCTGTTCTCTTCATTCAATGTATGCGCCTTGTCTTGTCCATACATCCGCTATCATCTATTTATATAAAATTACACTCTTGTCTTGTTCAGAAAGAAACCTAATCTCATATCATGTTAAGGAAAAAGAATACTTGTTCAATTTAATACACGATAAGGAGGATTTCTATGAAACGTGACATTAGAAAAGCTGTTGAAGAAATCAAAAGTGCTGGGATGGAGGATTTCTTACACCAAGATCCAAGTACTTTTGATTGCGATGATGATCATCATAAATGTACAACAGGGTGTAAATGTACAACAGGGCGTAAATGTACAACAGGGCGTAAATGTACAACAGGGCGTAAATGTCCAAGAACAAGATGTACTCGCGTGAAACATTGTACTTTCGTTACAAAATGTACTCATGTAAAAAAATGGACATTTGTTACAAAATGTACTCGTGTACGCGTTCAAAAATGGACTTTCGTTACAAAGGTTACTCGCAGAAAAGAATGCGTTATAGTTACAAAACGTACTCGCGTGAAAAAATGCACTTTCGTTACAAAATGCGTTCGCTTTGAAAAGAAATGTTTCTGGACAAAACGATGTTTCTGTAAAAAATGTGTATTTTTCCCTCATAGCCATCATGGTTCTTGTGATGATTCGTGGGATCGTGGCAAGGACTGTCACGATGACGGGCACAAATGGGACGATTGCAAAGATAGCAGACACAAGTCTTCTTCTTGCAAGAATAAAAAATTCGATCACTTCTGGTATAAAAAACGTAATTGCTAGTTTTTTATGTCCACCAAAAAAGGTCGCTTTGCGACCTTTTTTACGTTTACTGAAAATGACTTATATCTGCAAATTGTTTTACTTTACCACGGTTTTCATCAAATTCAATCACACTAAGACTCGCGCTATGCATAAATGGCTCTTCCCATACATGTTCAATTTCAAAATCTGCAAAATGCCCTACGAGTAATTTCGCTGCTGCAGCATGAGAGACAATTAAAATATTTTCCCCTTTATGCTTTTCTAAAAGAAATTGTATCCCTTCAATTACTCTTTTATGAACGGCCGCAAAGTTTTCCCCTAATGTTGATTGAAAAAGATGTGGTTCATTCCAAAATAAATGTACTTCTTCTGGATATTGCATTTCCAAATCAGCAATTGTTTGCCCTTCCCATGTCCCCATATTTATTTCATAGAAATGTTCATCTGCTATAATTGGAATATCGCGTTCTCCTTTAATCAATTCGGCAGTATGAATCGTTCTTTCACTTGGACTACTATATATGGCGTGGAGAGGTAAATCCTTCATACGCTCCCCTAATTGTTTCGCTTGTATCATACCATTCTCAGTTAAGGCTGAATTTTTTCGTCCTTGCATCCGCTTTGCTACATTCCATTCTGTCTCACCGTGCCTTGTTACATATACTGTTGTCTTCATTTCCTATTTCCCCCTTGTCATTTCGGCCGCAATTCCCACGGCTCTACTCTCCCTACAATCCATTCTGTGCATTTACTTTCAATTCCTTTTATAACTCCGTCAGCTATCTCTTCATGAGTAAGCCACCTTGCATATGTATCTTCTAAAATAAACCCTAATATAACTCTGTAATAACTACATAATGCCCCGCCTATTTTTTTTGACTTCGTACATGATGCACTACTACCTAATATATGAAATAAACTGTACTTTTCCGACGACAATTCTACCTCATTACAAATGAGTCGTAATGCATGCTTAGCACTAGAGTGTATCCAGGCAACAACTAATGTTATTGGACCATTCTGTTCAATTGTATTAGTAATAGATCGCTTTAGATCATCGTCATTTTGATAATCTAAAGGAAGACATGTAATATTTTCTGGTGCCGAACTAGCTTGCTTAACATTTTCTAATTTCACTTCATCTCGTCCAATAACAGACACACGAAATCCTTGATCACAAAGCCACATAGAAACTTTCTTTAACATTCCTGTTCCACCAATTACAAGCGCATGCAACTTCTTCCCCCCTTAGTAAAATGTCATATGAGGTTTCTCATCTCTATAATAATTTAGACGGTCTTGTAACGTCCCTGAATGAAACTCAAATTTATGACCATCAGGATCAACAAAATATATAGATTCACAATCTCTCACATCACGCTCTCTTCCTTGTAAAATATGAACTTTATTTTCTTCTAATCGCTGCAGTAAGCGTTCAAAGTCTTCTTGTTCAACAGAAAATGCGAGGTGCGTATAAGATTGATGAATCTCCTTTCTTGGAATATGTGCCTCTTCGTTCAGTGCTATCCATACTCCACATATATTGAAATATGCAAGTTTTCTCCCTTTAACTAATAGTTCTCCTTCTAGCACTCTTTCATAAAACATAATAGCGTTTTCTAAATTTGATACTGAAAAACAAAGATGATTGATTCCTTTCAACACTCCACGTTCCTCCCTAAACAAATAAAAGATGAGTGAAAATTCGCTCATCTTTTATTATACTATTTCTTTGTAATATATGCCCATTTATAACTAAAGTCGCCACCGAACGTATGGTTAGCAATACCATTTACATACGTCTTCTCTAAGTAAGCTGTACTTTGTTGGTACGTAGGTGAGATTGCAGCGTCTTGACCAATTAAGATTTTTTCAGCTTCTGCTAGTGCTTTCCAGCGTGCTGCGTCATCTTTTAGTAGTTCTCCTTTTGATTTTGCTACTAAATCATCGTACTTCGGATTTGAATAATCCATTTCATTAAACGAGCTTCCAGTAACGAACATATCAATATATGTCATTGGGTCTGGATAATCTGGACTCCATGCAGATAATGAGAATTCATATTCAAATTTCTTTTCTAAATCTAACTTCTGCTTATATGGTTGTTGCTTCAGATTCACTTTAATACCAGGTAAGTTTTTCTCTAATTCTTCTTTAATAAAGTCGCCCACTTTTTTACGACTACCGTTATCATCATTTAGTAATTCTACTGTAATTGTATCTTGACCAAGTTCTTTCTTCGCTTCTTCCCACAGTTTTTTTGCTTTCGCAGCATTATCTTTACTGTCACGGAAATTTTTATTTACAGTACGGAAGTCTTTTCCATCTGGTCCTGTCGTAAACTTTTCAGGTACTAAGAAATACGCTGGCAATGATCCATCATTCAAAATTACATCCGCAATTCCTTTTTTATCGTACGCTAAATCAATCGCCTCACGAACCTTTTGATTTTTAAACGTTGCATTTTTTTGATTAAAACGTAGGAAATACATACGTGGGTCTAGCTTCGTTTTAAATTCATCTGGTTTATTCTTTTTATATTTGTCTACAAACTCAGAACTTAAAATGACACGGTCTGCTTGATCACTATCATATAAATTTACCCCAGTACTTGTCTCTTTTACTATACCCACATTAATTTCTTGTAATTTTACAGCATCTTTATCCCAATAATTTGGGTTTTTCTTTAACTGGTAACTTTGTTCATGTTTCCATTCACTCATTGTAAATGGTCCATTGTACAATAATTTATCTGCTTCTAATCCGTATTTATCCCCTTGTCCTTTTACATACTTTTCATTTAATGGGAAGAATGTAGGGAACGAAGTAAGCTCAAGGAAATAAGGTGCTGGTTGCTCTAATTCTACTACCAACGTTTTATCATCCTTCGCTTTAACACCTAATTGATCCGACGGTACTTCTCCTTTATTTACTTTCTGTGCATTTTTCACATCAAATAAAATAAATGCATATTCTGCTGCTATTGCTTTATCTAATGTACGTTGCCATGCATATACAAAATCTTGTGCTCGAACTGGATCACCATTTGACCATTTTGCATCACGTAATTCAAATGTATATGTCTTTTTATCTTCACTAATCTTCACGTCTTTGGCCATACCTGGAGTTGGTTTATTATCTTTATCTAGACGATATAATCCTTCCATTGCATTTACAAATACACGGAAAGATACAGAATCTGTTGATTTAGATGTATCCATTGAAGGAATTTCAGCTGTTTCTAGTAAGTTTAATACTTGCTTATCCGCTACTCCCTTACCTGCTTCTTTCTTCGTTGTAGATGCCTTCTCCCCATTTCCGCAACCTGCAACCAATACACTAGCCGATAATGCAACTGCAGCAATCGTTGTTACCTTTCTCTTCATTCTTCCTTCCCCCAATCTATATGTATAAGTTAAAACTTGTATAATATATTTTATTATACAAAAAATTCTGATTATTTTAAATATTTATTTTCATAAAAAGAAAAAAAGCGGTCAGAAATTGCTTTCCCTCCGCTTTGTTGAATAGCATTTACTTGTAAGCCATCCTCTATATCAAATGGATTTTGAACTTTAAATATTTCCTCCATTATCTTCAAAAACTCTTCTTCATTTTTAGATTCACCGTTAATCGTAAGTGAATATGGTTCCACTTCTCCCAATTTATAATCAACAATAAATTGAATTGTCACCTTTTTCCTTGGCATCTCAGGACTCTCCCCCTGAAATTCTACTAATTCTAATCCTTCCGTTCCCCGATAGTATATCCATCCTGAATTTTGAAAATAATTTTCGAACGATTCACCAATTGAAAAGACTGGATATTCATAAAGCGAGCTTGTACGAACTTTTTGTATAATATCTCGATCAGTCGGAAAAAAGAAATGACTGAAAAAAATACTAGCAACTGCTAAAATAGTAACGATTGTTGCTCCCATTTTACTCGTTCCACCACTATCACGGATGAGATAATTTTCAACCGATTCATCTTTAATTCCCCGTGCTTTTATTCGATATATACGCCTTTCTGCAAATTGATAAAATAATCCATTTGCAAAAATCCCCATCCCAAATAGAATGAAAATGAGTAATAAAAACGTAAGAGGCACCATATTAATGATTGGCAACGCTACGTTGAACCCCATATAATAAGAAAATGCATCACATGCTACTAATAACAGTATAAATAAAGCAGCAGGTACGTAATACTTGCGATATCCAAGCCAACCTACATTAAAAATAGCAGCCAGACCATTCCAGCTCCACCTAGCAATTCGCTTATTCTCAAGCTCCCATTTTCTTTTGTAATATGGATATTGTCTCCCTACATATACTTCTAATTCTTTGTCTATTAGCGAGCTTTCTTCACCTTGTTCATTATGCAAGTTTCGTTGACAATTTGCACAATTCAGCTGATCATTAATACAAGGTCGCCCACAATTTATACATTTCAAAACAATCCCTCTTTCCATCCATACTTCATTGTGAACTACCCACCACTTAGTATCTCTTACGAGCTTACCCCGAAGTGGGGGCTTCTCGGTTCATCGTTACTTTTGATAGCTAACGAATTTGTCTTAGGACAGCCGAGCTAACTCCCTCGTTCCAAAGGTTGTTTCTTACGATTTATTTAAAATACCTTCATGTTTCAATAACCACTCTTTCCTCCATAAACCACCCGCATACCCAACAAGTTTTCCACTCTTTCCTATTACACGATGGCATGGAACGATAATTGAAATTGGATTCCGGCTATTTGCCCCTCCTATCGCTCGTACAGCTTTCGTATTCCCAACCTTCTCCGCAATATCTAAATATGAAGCACTTACGCCATACGGAACAGTGTAAAGTGCATCCCATACATTCTTTTGGAATGGTGTTCCTTCAGCAGACAATGGAACTGTAAACTCTTTTCTTTTTCCTTCAAAGTATTCATCTAATTCATTTATACATTGTTCAACAAGTTCATTTTTATGTTCTTCTTTTCTTTCTTCAACAAATATAACAGACGTAATTCCTTCTTCGTTCGCTGTAATTTCTAACAAACCTAATTCACTATCATAATAAGCCTGGTACATATGTCATCCTCCAATTCATTACATATTATTTATTGTAACACGAATAGACGAAATTTTTCGTATAAGCGTTTTATTAGGGAAACAAAAAAGAGGATGATACAATGTAAGAAAATTCAATCAAGGGGGATATTTGATGGAGTTTCAACTCTTTTCACCTTATACAATTAAGGACGTTACGCTAAAAAACCGTATCATTATGTCACCTATGTGCATGTATTCATCAGAAAATGAGGATGGCCAAGTAACTAATTTTCATCTCGTCCATTATGGAACCAGGGCTGCTGGCCAAGTAGGTTTAGTTATGATTGAAGCAACAGCTGTGTTACCTGAAGGACGAATTTCTAACAAAGACTTAGGCATTTGGGATGATAATCTAATTGAAGGCTTACATAAAACGACAACATTTATACATAATAACGGTGCAAAAGCAGCCATTCAACTCGCTCACGCCGGAAGAAAGGCTGAATTAGAAACAGATGCTTTCGCTCCCTCAGCAATTCCGTTTAACGATAGAATGAAAATACCAGTAGAAATGAATAAACAGCAAATTAAAGAAACTGTTTCTGCTTTTCAAAAAGCAGCTTTACGCTCTAAACGAGCGGGGGTTGACGTTATTGAATTACATGGTGCTCACGGTTATCTTATTAATGAATTTCTTTCTCCGCTTTCCAATAAGCGGATTGATGAATACGGGGGCTCACCTGAAAATCGCTATCGTTTCTTACGCGAAATCATCGATGCTGTAAATGAAGTTTGGAACGGACCGTTATTTGTTCGTATTTCAGCAAATGATTATCATCCCGCCGGGTTAACGGTTCAAGATTATGTGCAGTATACAGGATGGATGAAAGAACAAGGGGTAGATTTAATCGATTGTAGTTCTGGTGCTGTTGTACCCGCACATATTGATGTGTATCCTGGTTACCAAGTACAATATGCTAAACATATTAAGGAGCATGTTAACATCGCGACTGGTGCGGTAGGATTAATTACAACCGGATCACAAGCAGAGCAAATTTTAAATAATAACGAAGCAGATTTAATTTTTATCGGACGCGAGTTACTTCGTAATCCATACTTCCCAAGAATAGCTGCCAATGAACTTGGCTTTGAATTAAAAGAACCATATCAGTACCAACGAGCACCCGGGAAAATTAAAACTAATAAATAAAACCGAGAAATTATTCTTCTCGGTTTTACTTATTTTATTTCTATAATATCGTTTGAACTATAAATATGAATACCAGATTCTTCACGTAGCGCTGTTATATACATTCCTTTCGCCACATCTTTAGCTGAAATTGGTTTATACTTTTTAAAAGCCCCTTTAAATATAAACGGAAGAATACGAGATAATTTCTCAGCCATTCTTTCCCCAAAACGATATTCTTGACGATTTCCAACTAATAATGACGGCCTGAAAATATGTATGCCACCAATAACTAGCTTTTTCAGCTCCTCTTCCATTTTCCCCTTCACTTGCGAGTAAAAGAAAAATGATTTAGGTTTTGCTCCCATTGATGAAATAACAAGAAAATTTTGCACGCCTTGTTTTTCAGCTAAGCAGGCAGCTCGTAATGTATATTCATAATCTACTTTTTTAAAATTAGACTTCGACTTCGCTTTTTTTATCGTTGTTCCTAAGCAACTAAAAACATCATCTACTGCAAAAAATTCTTTGTATTCCTCTAATACTGAAAAATCCACCTGTTTCTGTTGCAATTTCTCATGCTGTAATTGTAATGGTTCCCTTACAAAAATAGTAACCGAATCGTAGTAATCTGAGTCAAGTAATAGTCGCGTTATTTCTTGTCCAACTAACCCACTTGCGCCAAGTACTAACGCTGTTCGCTTATTCATATATGTGTATACCTCTTTATTTACTATTCTCTCCTATAGCTAATCGTCGCTAACAGGAGTTTCCGTTCTCCCATTTTACCATAAGTAAAGCACTATGCGTATGCATAGTGCTTTACTTACTCTTTTTTCTCTTCTTTTTCTTCTGCTGGCAATTTTGTAATTGTTGTAGCATCCCCTAAATTACTTATTAGTCTTCTTAAAAAAATTAAAACAAAAGATAATGGCAAAACAACCGCAAGTATTAATAAGATAGCTTCCATGAAGTAACCCAAGCGCTCATCCCCTTTTTTCTGCTCCCTCCCAATATATGAAAGTAACATTGTCACATATGCACCAATCATAAAAATTAATACCTTTCTTTTTGACAGATTTATTACAAAATCAAATCGTAATGATTATTATTTATTGCAACTTTCATAAAGATGTATTATACTAGGTTCGCAAACTAAAACGTAATTATTCCGTTTTGTATTAAAACGATATTTTCTTCTTATATTTGGAGAAAATATAATTGTAAAAAAGAAAAGAGGAGAATTATATGCCTAAAAAATTAGCTCTATTTTCATTTATACTTATTTTCACACTCATCTCTGCTGGATGTTCTAACAACAAAGATAGTGCAGCGAAAAAAGATGGGAAACTTTCTGTTTATACAACCATTTTCCCACTCGCTGACTTTGCAAAAAAAATCGGTGGTGATTATGTAAATGTAGAAACAATTTACCCACCTGGTGCGGATTCTCATACATTTGAACCAAGTCAAAAGCAGACTGTACAAGTGGCGAAAGCCGATTTATTTGTTTATAACGGCGCAGAATTAGAACCATTTGCCGAAAAAATGGAAAAATCATTAAAAAAAGAAAACGTAAAAATTGTAAATGCATCTAAAGATATCGAACTTCGTGCTTCATCTGAAGAAGAGCAGCACGATCATGGAGACGGTCATAAAGAAGATGAACATCATCACGATAAAGACCCACACGTTTGGATAGACCCTACTCTTGCGATGAAACAAGCAGAAAAAATTAAAAATGCACTTGTAGAATTACAGCCTGAACATAAAAAAGAATTCGAAAAAAACTTTGCAGCACTACAAACAAAATTTACTGATTTAGATGATCAATTTAAAGCAGTTGTTGCAAATGCAAAAACGAAAGAAATATTAGTTTCACACGCAGCTTACGGCTACTGGGAACAACGATACGGTTTGAAACAAATTCCAATCGCTGGAATTTCAGCATCTGATGAACCATCTCAAAAGCAGCTTACTGACATTACAAAAACAGTAAAAGAGCACGGTCTACAATATATTTTATTTGAAACATTCTCTACTCCAAAAGTAGCATCAGTTATTCAAAAAGAAACAGGTACAAAAATTTTACGCTTAAATCACCTTGCTACTATTTCTGAGGATGATGCAAAGAACAATAAAGATTACTTCACATTAATGGAAGAAAACGTAAATACTTTAAAAGAAGCAACAAACTAATCAACTATATTTTCTAGGCAGCTGAATATGTCATCCAGCTGCCTTTTTATGTATTTATCCTTGACTTGATCGAAATAACAAGTAGAATTATCCATATTAGCTTGTAAGCTATACTAATTTAGAAGGTGAGTTGGAACTATGAATCTTCACATTTGTGAAGTAACAGCAAATAATTGGCGTTCAGTTGCTGCTTTAGACGTAGCAAAAGACCAGCAGCAGTTTATTGAAAGCAATGCGTTTTCTTTAGCGGAATCATTATATGAAGAAAACGGAACGTCAGTAGGCTTATATGACAAAGAAACACTCGTTGGATACGCAATGTACGGTTGGTATTCCCAAAAACATGAAAGCGTATGGTTAGATCGTTTTATGATTGACCAACAATTTCAAGGAAAAGGATACGCAAAACGTTTCCTTCGCTTACTAATTCAATTCTTGCAACAAAAATTCGAATGTAAAATAATTTATTTAAGTTTACATCCTGACAACAAACACGCAATGGGACTATATGAGTCATTTGGCTTCCGTTTAAATGGGGATATTGATGACGAAGGTCCAGTTGTAGGTGTTGTAATGGAATTACTTATAGATGAAAATACAAGTCTGTGAAAACAGGCTTTTTATTATGCATTTATCAATGTTATCTATTTTTGTTTCGTTCCCTTATTACTTCATTTTTGTAATCTAGTATTATCTCATTAAAATACTCATAAAAAATAAGCCTGCGATTTACGCAGACTTATTTCACACATTCTTCAAAATGTTCTTGGAACCATTCTTTATTAATATCTCTTCCGATGAAAACTACTTCGCTTACTCGCTCTTCGCCCTCCTGCCACTCTCTATCGTACGAAGCAGCAAATAACGTATGCACACCTTGGAAAACAATACGTTTATCTACTCCATCAATAGATAAAATTCCTTTGTAGCGATATAAATGCTCCCCTAGTTCTTGAACGACAGCTGACATCCACTCATTCAATTTTTGTAAATCTAACGGACGTTCTTCACGTAGTACAAACGATTTTACACCTTCTAGATGGTTATGTTCTGTATGAGGGTAAATTTGCAGCGTATCTTTCGTTTTAAACGTTTGAATTTGTAATAACGATGGAATATCTACCTCACAGTTAGTCGCCTCGATTAACTTTGCAGTCGGGTTAATTCCTTGAAGTTCATGCAAGAGATTTTCTTTCTCATTTTCTTCAATTAAATCTAATTTATTAACTAACACAACATCAGCAAAGGCAATTTGTTCTTTTGCTTCTAGTCCCTTTTCAAAATGTTTATGTATATGATAGCTATCTACAACTGTTACAACACCGTTAATTTGGTATGCAGATTGAATAACTGGATCTAAAAAGAAAGTTTGAATAATCGGACCTGGATTTGCAAGACCTGTTGTTTCGATTACTAATCCATCAAAGTCCATTTTCCCTTCTGCTTTCACATCCAGTAATTGTTTTAAAGCAACAAGTAAATCTTCACGCACAGTACAGCATAAACAACCGTTTGTCATTTCCATAATTTCTTCTTCAACGTTCATAATTAATTGATTATCGATACCAATTTGTCCTATTTCATTTACAATCACTGCTAATTTCTTGCCGTGATCCTCTGATAAAATTCGATTTAATAATGTCGTTTTCCCTGATCCAAGAAAACCAGTTAGTATTGTTACTGGAATCATTCCTTACATCTCCTTATAGCTATATGTTTCTACATTATAGCATACAGAGAAAAACGTTTTTGTAGCAAAACATATTTATTGTATGTACGACCCTGTAACTATATAATAATACGTAGTAAGAAAGCCTTTTCAAAAATATTATTCATTCATATAGGGGGTACTTATAGTGGAACGAGTTCAAATGGCCGAAACGCTAGAATTTTCTCGTATTATTCAAGGTTTTTGGCGTTTAGCAGAATGGAATATGCCAAAGCAAGAGTTACTTTCTTTTATTGAAGACTGTATGGATTTGGGGATTACTACTTTCGATCACGCTGATATTTATGGTGGGTATACGTGTGAAGGATTGTTTGGAGAAGCGTTACAATTAAAGCCTTCCTTACGCGAAAATATGCAAATCATCACTAAATGTGGAATCGCTCCCCCATCACCGAAATTTCCAGAACGATATGTTGCTCACTACAATACGAGTGCTGAACATATCATAAAGAGCGCGGAGGATTCATTACAAAACTTACATACAGATTATATTGATGTATTGCTCATTCATCGTCCTGATCCATTCACGGACCCAAACGAAGTGGCAGAAGCGTTCTCACGCTTAAAGCAAGAAGGAAAAGTTCGTCACTTCGGTGTTTCTAACTTTTTACCTTCTCAATTTAATATGTTAAGTTCATATTTAGATTTCCCGCTCATTACAAATCAAATTGAAGTATCTGCGATGCAAATGGAGCATTTTGAAAAAGGTACGATTGATTTATGCCAAGAAAAACGAATCAATCCAATGATTTGGTCACCTCTTGCTGGTGGAGAAATCTTTACTGGCCAATCAGAACGCGCCGTACGTGTACGTGAAACTTTACAAAAAATTGCTACTGAGCTAGGCGTTGATAGCATCGATACTGTTATGTATGCATGGTTACTTGCTCATCCAGCTAAAATGATGCCAATTGTTGGCTCTGGCAAATTAGATCGAGTAAAAACGGCTGCAATGGCAACAAAAGTTAATTTAGACCGCCAACAATGGTTTACAATTTTCGAAAGCTCTAACGGTCATCCTGTACCATAATATAAAAAAGAAGAGCTATTTTCTTACAGCTCTTCTTTTTCATATGTATTTCTCGTCATTGCAAATACACACATATCCCTTAATCCATTTCCATCCACCGCAACACTCGCGCTTTCTAAAGTACCCTCTAATTTAAAGCCTAATTTCTCTGGTATCGCTCTACTCTTCTTATTTAGAGAATCACAACGAATTTCTACCCGGTTTGCTTTCAGTTCAGTGAAAGCATAATCCGTTATTCCTTTTGCAGCCTCTACCATATAGCCCTTTCCACTAAATCTTGAATCAACCCAATACCCGATTTCAAATTGAGGTATATCCCAATTAATACGATGTAATCCGGCAGATGCAATAAATTCGCCTGTTTCGTTCGAAAAAACTAGTAATCTCAAATCCTCACGCTGCAAAAATTGAATATGCGATTTTCTAATACTCTCTTCTATTTCTTCCTCTGTTTGCTCTTTTTGTGCAAAGACCATCCAAGGTTTTAATTCTTGTATTGAAGCTTGAATTGCGTCATATACAACTTTACCATCACCTGGTTTTGGCATTCGAATAAAAAGCCTGTCAGTATAAAATTCAGAAGGAAAATCGAATAATAACGGATTCACTGTAAACACTCCCTATAATTCTTTTATATATAATAATATCCATCTCAAGTTATACAGTAAAGAAATTTCTGAATTTTAAACTTTTTGATCATTCACTTCCATCGCTACACGAACTCCAGATTCAATCGCACCTTGAATCCATCCGTGATACAGCGTTGTATGATCTCCGGCAAAGTATATTCTCCCCTCAGGTTTTACAATGACTGGCTGTAATTCTGATTCTTGGCCAGCTTGAAATAGTGCAAACCCTCCAAGCGCATATGGATCTAATGTCCAACTCTTTGATATTCCAGACATGAACTCATCATATACTTGACCACCTAATATTGTTGCTAAATTTTGTAGTGTGTAATAGATACGATCCCCCTTTGATAACCCATCCCATAGTAATGCATCGTATGACCATGTATAACTCCCTAGCATAATGGCTGGTCCTTTTGAACCGATTCCATGACTTGGATAATACGCATAACGTATAGGAAGATCTGTTATAATTCTCCCACCTAATTGCCCTTGTTCCTCCCAAAAACGACTTTTAAATTGAATCCCTATTTTTGTAGCCGGCATATAATGCAATTCGCGAATTGTTTTCCACTTCGCATGAGATATCGAATCAAATGGATCTACTTCTACAAATCGCATTGTTGAAAAAGGAATTGTAACAATAACTAAATCCCCTGTAATACTACTATATTCAAAAGTTTCCTCGTTCCGGTAATAGGCTGTTACACTATTGGCTTGTTGATGAAGCTTCATTAATTTTTGATTATATATAATATTTTCTTCTAATTGTGGTAAAAAAGACTTTGGTAATCTATCATTCCCACCTATTATTTCACAAAATCCACTTTCCTCTTGCATAATGTATAAAAATCGTAACGTCTCAACAAATGACCTTTCCAAAAAACCTTCTAAATCTAATAGAACACCAATCATCTCGATCGTTACCGGTGAAAAGTACGTATTATATTGATAAGGATGATATTTTAAAAATTGACCTGTAGAATATTTCCCAAAATCCTTTACTACAATATCCCAATTTTTTTCTGGATTTCTTTTAATAAAATTTATAATCGGCTGTACCGCTAATAATAATAGGGCCTCCGACGTTTTCCCCTCTTCGTTCATTTCCACCGGATACTTTAAAATACTTGGGTCCTTTTCATATTGTTTCAACGTTGTTTTTCGGCCATTAACATATATAATATCAGTCTCATTCCTATTAATAAAAGGGCTCACCTGTAGCCCATACTTTCTTATATATGCCATCGTTAATTTGTGCGAATACGGAATTCTCATCGCTCCAACATCTAAATATAATCCGGTATCTTCCATCCTAACTGTCTCTATGCGGCCACCTACACGGTTGTTCGCTTCAAAAACCTTCACTTCATGCCCTGCTGCTTTTAATAAAGATGCCGAAACTAATCCAGCCATACCAGCCCCTACTACAATGATTTGTTTCGGACGTGTCGTCTTCTTCAATCCCTTATTTATAACTTTTAACGTTTCATCCATCTCATTGTTAAACATTATATCTTTCTGCACAATCCCACCCCTTACTTCATGAAATACGAATTAGTGGTTTAGTGCATTTTATTCATAAATTCACTTAAACATAACACCACCACAATTTGAAAATTCACTAAAAATACATAAGGTGCAGCTCTCCCCCTTCCACATGCTTCATATGATAAACATACAGATAGTAACTGTATGGAAAGGATGGATACACATGAAACGTACTTACGATTATCAGGCTACAAAAAAACATTTAGAATTAAAAAAACAGCAGTTATGTAAAAAACTCACTAGCGTTAAACTAACTGAAGAAGAACGCAAGCAAATACATTTAGAAATTGATAACTACGAATATATATTAAACTTAGTCGAAATGAATCATTATGAACGAGGGTTTTCTCATTAAAAGCGGATAAAAAATTATTCACTTTTCCTTTTGAGCATTTCATTACGCATTTTTCGTAAGTAAATATATAATAGGATGTACATTAAGATTGAGAGGTATATTCTATGATCAAATTAAGTGTATTAGACCAATCACCTATTTCAGATGGTAGCACAGCAGCCCAGGCTATTTCGCATACAGTTACGCTTGCACAAGAAGTTGAGAAACTCGGATTCACACGTTTTTGGGTATCCGAGCACCATAATTCAATTAGCTTAGCTGGTTCAAGTCCAGAAATACTCATTTCACATATTGCCGCGAAAACTGACCGTATTAGAGTTGGTTCTGGTGGTGTTATGCTGCCACATTATAGTCCATATAAAGTTGCCGAGAATTTCCGCGTTTTAGAAGCACTTTATAAGGGCCGCATCGACCTTGGTGTCGGTAGAGCGCCTGGTGGTATGCCGATAGCAACTCGCGCACTTCAAGAAGGTAAAATGGTCTCACTTGATCAATATCCAGAACAAATTGCAGATGTTGCTATGTACTTACATGATCAAGTACCAGAAAACCATCATTATGCAAACTTAAAGGCTACTCCAGTTATCCCAACATCTCCTGAAATGTGGATGCTCGGTTCTAGCGGAGAAAGTGCAATGATTGCCGCAAAGCAAGGCGCTTCTTTTGCATTTGCACAGTTCATTAACGGATACGGTGGCCCTGAAGTAATGAAGGCTTACCAAGAACAATTCCAACCTTCCTATTTAGGTGATAAACCAAAATCAATCGTATCTATTTTTGTTATTTGCGGAGAAACAAATGAAGAAGCGGAGAAGATTGCATCAAGCCTTGATTTATCGATTTTACTATTAGAACAAGGAAAACGGACTACTGGTACTCCTTCTATTGAAACTGCTCAAAATTATTCGTATAGTGCTTATGATCTATTCCGCATAAAAGAAAATCGTCAACGTATGATTGTCGGTGATCCGTCTTCTGTGAAAGAAAAAATATTAAACTTAAGCAAAGCGTATAATACTGACGAATTTATGATTGTCACGATTACTCATCAATTTGAACATAAATTAAACTCTTATCGCCTATTGGCAGATGCTTTTAATTTATAATAACGAAAAAGAGATGCATCACATATGATGCATCTCCTTTTCTTACTACCAATCAATTGTTTTTGCTTCCTATATATTCAATAGCTTCTTTTAATAACTCATCAAAATTATGAGGGTAATCATGATTTAAGTTAGGCACAACTTTATACTTATGTTCTATATTTTTATCCTTTAATAACTTTACAAATTGCTGTGTACCTTCAAAACAATCTTCATCTTGATCCCCACATATTATATATCCTTTTATGCTTTTATCATGCAATATTCCAATCATTTCTTCCCATTCTTCCATTTCCGGGAGCCACGGTGCCACAAAAATAAAACCGTTCACTTCTATTTCACCTTGTAACATGGAATGTAACGCTACTCTTGCCCCAGCAGAAAAGCCACCAATAATAATATTCTCAAATGGTTTATTCACTTTAATCTTATTGTAATGTCCTTTTAACTCTTCTCTTCCTCTTTCGATATTATCCCAAACATATCCATCTGAAAATTGAATTTGGGAAGATTGAGGCAATGCTAGCATAAAACCTTGTTCCTTTACAGAGTTCCAATATGGTTCTATTATTTGTATATTTTCTTGATCCCCATGCAGTGTTATTAGTAGATTTTCAGTTTGTTTGCTGTATTTATATTTCACGTCTGCTTGTTCCGATTTCTTTTCTAATTCTTCTCTTTCTTTACATAATTGAACCATTCTATGAAACTCTTCAAATTTATGTAGTGGTTTTAAATCATCATCGGAAATTAAATACTCACTTCCGTACCAAAATCCATTTTCTATAATTGCTTTCTTCATTAAATGCAACGCTTCTTCTTCAAGTCCTGCTGCACTTGCTAATGCATATTTAAAATTATATATTTGTGCTTCATTACCCATTACATCTTTAGCATTATTCATTATATAAGAATACGCTTCAAAACTTCCTTTATTTGCATAACAATGTAACGTTTCATTTAATAACTTAATATAAGTCATATTATTTTCCATATAGGAATTCCCCCGTAACCTTTTATAATAATTGCTTCTCCAATCTTCCTATCATTCTAGGGTCACGGTATAAATAGTTAAATTCTACAATTCAACTTAACAATACCTGATTCTCAGAATGATATTTAATAGTTAATGTATGTATACGCATAATACACCACTCCTTCCTATCCACTAGTTGTAGTATAAAGTTAAATAAACTGAAAAATCAATATTTTAATAAAAAAAAGACAACAATAATATTATTGTTGTTCTCATAACATCTGCCCACTATTCTTTTTTTTCTTATCTGGTTTACTTGAAACTAAATAATGCTTTTCTGAAATATATAAGTTTCTTTTTAATATACGATTTAAATATGGTCCTAGCTTCACTCCGCATATGAGGCGATCTTCGCTATCTTCAACAATTGGGAACATTTCTTTTTCTGTTACATATTGATCTACGGCCTTTTGTACGATATCAATTTCTTTAACTAGGTTTAAATTTTCTTCTGTATGTTCAAATACTTCAAGCGTTTCCTTCGTTATCAGAAAAAAATTTGTTGGAAATGCAGGTAAATAGGGCTTTAACAAATCATAATTTACTGTGTAATCATCATTTACTAAAACTGTATAAACGATATTAGCATTCGTTTCTAGAAACTTCGCCATCGCTTGTTCTAATTCATCTTTCGTAATTTCCCTATCTTCTTTTCCAGTTCTGAAAAAGCGAAACATTGTATCGCCTCCTTTTTACTATATTATAGCATAAAAGAAAACTGAAAAATTATAAAAAACTCTATTGAAAGAATTTTTCAATAGAGTTTTTCTTTAATCCATTTATGTTTATTTTAAGAATGCACTTAACATCCATACATGTTGTTCTAATGTCGTATGAATTGCTAATAGCATATCAGCCGATGTTTCATCATCAGCTTCATCAGCTACTTCCATACCTTCTTTTAATTCTTGAATAAGTGCAGAAAAATCGTTTACTAAAATTTGCACCATTTCTTCTGCAGACTCTTTGCTTGTCCCTTCGATTACAGTTGAAGTTGCTAAATACTCTTTCATTGTCGCTAACGGTTTTCCTTCTAACGCTAAAATACGCTCTGCTAACTCATCAATGTATGTTCCTGCTTCATTATAAAACTCTTCAAATTTCTCATGTAATGTAAAGAAGTGCGGCCCTGTCACATACCAATGATAATTATGCAGTTTGACATATAATACATTCCAGTTTGCTACCTGCTTGTTTAATACTTCAACAACATTCGTTTTCGTACTCATACAATCCACTCCTCTTATCATGTTACTATCTTTTAATTACCTAACTTCATTTTACCATACATTCCCTATTCTTTTGAATGAACAGCTTATATGTAACAAAGTTTTAACAACCTTAATATTTCCCTAATATCATATAATTCATGTATCCTTTCAACTACTTCATATGTCTAATTGTCCAAGCTCACACATATGCATAATAGTAAGTCAAGCTCATCATAGAAGAAAGAGGGATAACATGGACAATCAACAATGGCAAGTAGCAAAGAAAGTCGCTGCTACTTATATCGGAACGGTCGTTGGAGCTGGATTTGCTACTGGGCGAGAAATTGTCGAATTTTTTACAGTTAACGGATTGTACGGAACCATTGGCATATGTATAAGTGGATTTTTTTTTATTTGGCTCGGTACAAAAATGATGTTACTTTCATCACAAATCGGGGCATTTTCAGCGCAAGAATTTAATAAATATTTATTTGGGGATGTATTTGGAAATGTCGTAAATACTTTATTATTACTCGTATTATTTGGCGTAACTAGCGTTATGTTATCAGGAGCCGGGGCAGTATTTGAAGAACAACTTCGTCTCCCGAGACAACTTGGTATTTTCATCACAGTCATCGCCTGCCTCATTATTGGGAGCCGGGGATTACAAGGTGTTTTTGAAGTGAATACACTTGTCGTACCTATTATGATGATTTTCATTATCGGACTTGCTATTACAACCTTTATTCATGGTACAACTCCTATTATTGACACCGTTCCTACAGAAAGTTGGAATATGAAATGGATTACTAGCCCTATTACATATGTTGCATTAAATCTGTCTCTCGCCCAAAGTGTTCTCGTCCCATTGGCCAGTGAAGTAAAAGATCGAAAAGCTATTTTATGGGGTGGTATTTTAGGCGGCGCGGGGCTTTGCTTTATTTTATTATGTAGCCATTTAGCAATATTATCCGTTGAACAATTTTATCAATATAACATCCCAATGGCTGAAGTTGTAAGAAGGTTTAATGCAACTTTCCATTTTTTCTTTGTTCTTATCATTTTTGGTGAAGTATTCACCACATTAGTTGGGAATATATTCGGAATGACAAAACAAATGCAATCCATTACCGGATGGAAAAGTAATAACATTATTTACT
The DNA here is from genome assembly GCF_038005725.1 of Bacillus sp. FSL R12-0074. Lineage (NCBI taxonomy): Bacteria > Bacillati > Bacillota > Bacilli > Caryophanales > Bacillaceae > Bacillus > Bacillus sp. FSL R12-0074. The sequence continues at coordinate 1,969,187 of NZ_JBBOTR010000001.1, read as the reverse complement.
TCATATTACTAATTAGTTATTGCTTTAGTTTCATTGGATATAGTGAATTACTTCATATTCTATACCCTATTATCGGTTGGGTGAGCATCATTTTACTACCGATTATTGCCTTTAAACAACTTCAAAAAACATAAAAAAACATCCGTGTATACGGATGTTTTTCATCTTCATTCACAGTCTTCACATACTTCCCAGTACGGCCCCATTTCTACTGCAAGATATGGCTTTAATTGCAAACGAATCATTCGACTTGGCATGCGTTCCAATACGAATTGAATGCCGTCTTCCTCTTCATCCAACTCAACTTTTGAAATAGCAATTCTTTGCATAGTAGTAATAGGGCTTCCATCTTTATATAAAGTGATTTTCACCTCATCATACTCATTAAAATACAATTCAACATTCATTTGCTTTTTTAACATTTCATCAACAATTTCATAATTATCATTTTGTTCCTGGATTATATATTTCCAGCCGCCTCTATCCAATTCTATCGGAGCAGCTTGGAATAATGTCATCAAATCCTCGTATAGCATAAGATAACCCCTCTCTTACTAAAAAACGATGAGTATTTTATATACCCTTTATCTCTATCACTATCCATGTTTATTGTACCATATATCATGAATCTTACCGCATTCATTTGCTTTATAAACACATACAAAACATATAGTATTTTCAGTTCACTCTCTATTCACTAGTACGTCCTCTTACTGATAACTTATCACTTTCCTTATTTCCTATACACTACTTATAACTCTTAAAAAACCACAAAAAAGAAGAGTAATTTATATCACTCTCCTCATAAGATTTTTCCTGTAGCTGCTAATGCTAACACTATAATTAAACTTGCAAATAATAGTGTTACAATTAAACTAAAAATCGGTAATATTTTCTTTTCATTCTTCTTAAATAATAACCTTAAACAAAGAATGATATTTAATGGGACAAATATCAAATAAAGATATTTAACGATTTGTAATGAACTATTTGAAAGTGTTTTAAATACAAACACTTCAATTAAAAAAACAACAAAGAATAAAATGCTTAACCAAAACGAGACATAGCTAAGCCAAGAATGTCTTTTCGTTCCCCAATACACTCCCATACTGATCTCCTTTAAACGTAGTCTATATTATATTAATTATACACCCGCTTAACAAATTCCTCTATTTTTCGACAAACATTAAATACATTGAACCTCTAATCCGTTTATCAGCTAAAAGACTGTCTCTAATAGCACTAATGCTATTTTGAGACAGCCTCCCCTTTTTATACTTTAAATCTTTCAATTAATACTTGTAACTCTTCAGCCATTTGAGATAGTGTACCAGCTGCAGAACCAATTTCTTCCATAGAAGCTAACTGCTCCTCAGCTGACGCTGCAACACTTTGTGTACTCGTCGCATTATTTTGTGCCGTCATAGCAATTTGACCAACCGAAATAGATACTTCATTTGCACCTTTTGACATCCCATTAGCTGTTTCAACCATCGTTTTAATTTGGTCAGCAATTTCATTTGTAGATTGTAAAATTTCAGTGAAATTTTGTTTTGTTTCATTTGCAATAACAAGTCCAGATTGCACTTCTTCATTTACATTATTCATAGATTTTACTGTCTTACTCATATCATCTTGTATTTCACAAATTAATTTACTAATTTCACTTGATGATACACTAGATTGTTCTGCTAATTTTCGTACTTCATCAGCAACAATTGCAAAGCCTCTTCCATGCTCACCAGCTCTTGCAGCCTCAATTGCTGCATTTAAAGCTAGAAGATTTGTCTGATCTGCAATATTTTGAATAACTTCTAAAATATCACCAATTTGCTTTGATTTGTTATTCAACAACTGAATAACAGCATCTGACTGTGAAACAGATTCCGCAATAGATTGCATTTGATTTACTGTTTTTCCAACTAGCTTTCCACCATCTTCTGCTTTTTCGCGAGTGTGAGCAGAAGCAGTATTAATAGATGATGAGCTATTTGCTACATGCTGAATCCCTTCTGTTACATCAAACAGTAACATAGCACCATTTTCTACGCTTGCTGTTTGCGTCGTTGCACCACTTGATATTTCATCCATTGCTGATGTAATTTGTTCAGTCGCTTCACTCGCTTGTCTCACACTTGCTGTTAACTCTTCAGATGCAGCTGCAACATGCCCTGCTGAAGTATTAATTCTTCCAATTAACGTTCTTAGTGAATCTGTCATTTCATTAAAACCTTTTGCAAGTTGACCGATTTCATCGTTTGAATTAATTTCAATTGTTTGCGTTAAATCTCCTTCACTTATTTCTTTAGAAGTGGCAACTAATCTCTTTAAAGGTTTTGTAATAGAAAGAGTTACGAAATAAATAAGTGCCCCTCCTACAACTAATGAAATAAGCATAACAATTAACATATTATAAAATACAGGCTGAGCAGCTTCAATTACTTCATTTGAGTACATCGTTCCACCGATTTTCCAACCTGTTTTTAAGTTTGTAGCAAATACCATTTTCTTTTCACTACCATCATACGTGTATGAAAAAGTGCCTTGATTATCTTCGTAAATTCTCTTTGCCCAAGAATCAGCTGCTTTATCTCCTGGTTTTTCTTGAGGATGCGCAATTATTTTTTGTTTTCCATCTAAAATGAAAGTATATCCTTTTTTACCAATATTGATTAACTTTGTTGTTTTCAATAAATTCTCTAAACTTAAATCTACCGCAACAACACCATTTTTATCTTCTGTTTGTTTCGCGATCGTTACGACAATATGTCCATTTCCTTTCGCCTTATACGGTTCAGTGACCACGATTCCACCTTGTTTACTCACTGCATCTTTATACCAAGAACGAGTTGTTGGATCATAATCTGCTGCCATTTGTATATTTGGTTCTTGAACAAACTTCTTATCATTGCCGGCAACATATACTTGTTCAATATCTTTATTTAAATTAATATATTGAGATAATACCTTTCTTAATTCATCTTGATTATCTCCTTGATACATATCACTATGAATCACTCGTGCAAAGTTATTTACTTCGTTAAATTTCGCCTCAATCATTTGATTGATTAAATTATCTAATATTTTTATATTATCGTGAGCACTACTCGTAATTTGTGATTCAAAATTCTTTTTAGCCGTTTGATAAGACATTCCTCCAATAATAGAGACAGCCGCAATTAAAATTATCAAAAATGAAATTAATAGCTTTTTTGCTACTTTTATATCTCGAAACCACCTTAACAGTTTACTCATTATAAACCTCATACATTTAAATATTAAGTTTTAAAGATAAATAACCAATTATGAATATATCCCATTCCCTATCCTCTATTTTTACAATTCGTTTTTGATAAACACCTTGTAAAGTTTAAACAAATATCCCCCCTTTGTCTATATATATGAATAATATTATTATAAAATTTACAAATACAAAAAACCAAAGGAATAGTCCTTTGGTTTTTTACATTTTTTTATGTTGTTTAGAAATCTTCTTCCATCTATCTCGTTCCGCCCTTGCCAGAGTAATGTTTTGTTTTCTCATAACATATGCCAATTCTCTTTGCAGCTTTTTATAGCTTAGTAAGCGCTCTACGGGTATAGTTCCGTTATCTATAGCATTTCGCACTGCACATCCTGGTTCACCTTCATGTTTACAATCTCGAAAGCGGCAAGTATTTGCAAGATCTTCAATATCGGAAAATGTAGTTTGAATTGCCGTGCTTCCTTCCCAAAGCTGAAGTTCCCTCATACCAGGCGTATCAATTACTAAACCGCCACTCGGTAATTGGAACAATTCACGGTGAGTTGTCGTATGCCTTCCTTTACTATCTTCTTCACGTATATCTCCGGTTTTTGCTACAGCTGTTCCTATTAATGCATTTAATAAAGTAGATTTCCCTGCACCTGAAGATCCAACTAAAGCAATTGTTTTTCCTGGTGAAACAAATTGTTGCAATAATTCTATTCCGACGTACACTAAGCTATCAACAACAAATATAGGAACACCGATTGCTACCGCTTCAGTTTCTGCAATTTTCTGTTCCACATCTTCACATAAACTACTCTTCGTTAAAACAATAACAGGCATTGCACCACTCTCATAAGCCACCAGCAAATAACGTTCCATCCTTCTTACGTTGAAATCATGGTTAAGTGCATTCACTAAAAATAGATAATCTACATTTGTTGCGATAATTTGTTCTTCAGTTCTGTTACCAGCTTCTTGTCTTGAAAAAGAACTTCTTCTCGGAAAAATACGGTGAATAATTGCCTTTTTCTCATTTTCTATTTTCTTTATATATACCCAATCCCCAACTGCCGGATAATCTCCCTTCGTTAACGCTTCATGACGAAACTTCCCAGACAGTTCCGCTACATATTCACCATCATTACAAATAATCCGATATATATGCTTATGCTCAAGTAAAATACGCCCTACTTCATAGTTCTCTACAGCTTGTTCTTCAAAAAAAGAATCCCATCCGAAAGATTCTAAAATATTTTGATCCAAATTGATATCCTCCCTAGTTTGAACTTAGTGGAAGGATCGTGCGCTCACTTATAGAGTATCGCCCTTTCCGTCCACCTTTGTATTTGGTTTATTATTCATATAAGTTAATTTCGCCATAATACATCACCCCGTTCTTATTTTAATTACTCTCATTATATGGAATATTGATTTAAAAAGCTACCTCATTTAACGTAATTTTCAAATAACTTATTTTTTAGCATTTTAATTTGTCCGCGATGACTAATTTCATCTTCTAGCACATGAAACCAAAGGTAGTGCTGATTATACGCTACACCGTTAGGCTACTTTCTTTCTGACATTAGCCATGTATCATCTACTTCACTCAAATACTTTAGCGACTCTTCTCGAACACTTTGCAAAAGTTGTACATAATACGGTATGTCATAGCCACGAATAGATTTCCCTGCTTCCCCTAAATACAGTGCATCTTCCCATATTTCTAATTCTTCTTTTGTAAAGTCACGCTTTTGAAATGAAATAAGCTGATGTGCTTTTTCAATAGCTGCTATATGCTTTAGTAACGCTCCGATGGAATTCCCTCCACTCGGCATAATTAAATCTAATTGCTCAACTGATAGCTCGTTTATTTCCTGTAATGTTACAGCCCTCGTATGTTCCAGCATGCTTACTAATTCCCCTATATTTTTTGTATAACCATCTACACTTCTTATTCGATAATCTATATTCATATCACGCACCCCTTTCTACATTCATATTAAGGAATAACCGCTTCATACAATAGACTGAAATATATCAGATTTTTCTGTTATAATTAAATTGAATACAGAATAAACCTAAACAAACTTTCTCAATATGCTTATATGAAATATTAAAAGGAATCAATATAAAATTATCGAATCTTATTCACTAAAAGGAGTGGATTCGATGGAAATGTATCAATGGCTAACCGCTGTTCTCGTTGGTGGCATTACTGGCTTCGTTTCCCATCTGATCAATAACCAAGGCAAGTTATTGCTTCCACGCCGTTTAAAAACTTTTTTTCATTTTGGATTTTTAACTGATATTTTTACAGGTAGCCTCGCCGCACTTCTTGGACTCGTTTTATTCGATGTCACCTTAATAAAAGAAATTATAAAAGTCTCCATTGTGACCGCTATTTCCGGTCAAACGTTTTTACTTCACCAAGCTCTTGGTGGTGAACAGGCTAAAAATACGCAAATTGGGAAAGCTGATGAGAAAATCCAAGAAATTGACAAACTATTACGACGTTAGTCTATACTTTCTCTAAAAATTATTGTTATAATAAAAAATAAATATTTTCTATTGCGTCGTTTGTCAGAAGAAAGGGTGTTTCGTATGACAAAAAAGAAAATAGAAGATTTCTTAACAAACACCGAAAAAGAGGAACTGCTAGAAAACTATAAATGTTTACGAGAAGCCCGCACAAAAAGCGAAGCTAACTATTTTGGTGAGGCAGTAGACCATCTATTAAATAAAGTAAAAAAACGAATTATTAAAGAAGCAGGAATACATGATGAAAATGCGGCAACAGTTCAATCTAAACGAAAAGCACTGTTTTAGCTAAAACAGTGCTTTTTATTACGGCATTTTTCACATTACTTTCACATCTATTTCACAAATATAAGTATTCCTATATGTTAAACTAAGTATATCCTTTTCCAAGGAACTATATGCCGATATATAAATCCCTATCTCTTTAGGGATTTTTTATTTTTGGATTCCCCATAATTTTATTACAATACATTTCTATTATTTGTCTACTTTTTTTACCCCCTGTACTCAAAAGCTCCTTCATGTATTTCTTCTCTTTTTAACTAATCTTCTAAAATAGATTCAATCTCTTTCATAACTTTTTCATTCAATGAAACATCCACTGCTCTTACACTTTCTCTTATTTGCTCCGCTCGTTTCCCACCAGGAATAACAGTATCAATTCCTTTTTTATTTAATAGCCATGCTAAAGCTAAATGTGATACTTCAAGATTCATTTCTTTAGCTAAATCTTTTAACATCTCAACTTTTTTAAAGTTATTTTTATATGTATTTTCTTCAAATAGATTTACACTTTGACGCCAATCGCCTTTGTTTAATTTAAAATTTTCTGTATATTCCCCGCCTAGTATCCCAAAAGCAAGAGGCCCGTACGGTATAAATGAAATACCTGATTCTATACAATATGGCAAAAGTTCTTCCCCAGCAGCACGATCCAACATATTATACGGTGATTGTACAACATCTATATGTCCGTGCTGATTCGCTTCTTTTAGTTGCTCTACATTTACGTTAGATATTCCAATTGAACGAATTTTCCCTTCCTCTTTTAGGCGAGTAAGCTCTCCAATTGAATCTATGTAACTTGTTTTAGGATTTGTAAAATGTAAATAATATAAATCAATATAATCAGTTTGTAATCTTCTTAAGCTATTTTCCACAGCATTTCTTAAATAGCTTCGTTCATTATTAATATGAACCTCTCCATTTAATAACGGCTGAATTCCACCTTTTGTAGCAAGTACAAACTCGTGGCGTTTTCCTTTTAATACTTCTCCTACCAATTCCTCTGATCTACCGAAACCGTATGAATCTGCTGTATCAAAAAATGTAATCCCTTGCTGAATTGCTTCTTCTATTAATCTTTTTCCTTCTTCCTCATTCACATCAGCATATAAATTATGTCCCCCAACAGCGTTTGTTCCTAACCCCAACTTCGAAATATTTAGTCCTGCCTTTTTCAATTTTGTATACTTCATTTTTTATCCCCCTATATTTCTATTGTTCGATTATATTCGAACAATAGAAATATACCACTTTATATGTTATAGTGCAAATATATTAACTTATACAAGCAGGTGAAAAAATGCGTACTCTCTATCATCCAAATCGAGAAGAAATTCAATTCTCTTCTGTCTTATATGCACTTAGCGATCAAATTCGTTTACAAATTGTAACTATGCTACTAGAGAAAAATGAACAATCTTGTGGTGCGTTAAACATTCCAATTGCAAAATCAACTTTATCTCATCATTTCAAAGTTTTACGTGAATCTGGTGTTATGTTTACACGACTTGAGGGAACGCAACGTTTCATTTCAATTCGTGAAGATGATTTAAATGCTCGATTCCCTGGTTTATTAGATGTTGTAATACATGCGACAGAACCATACTAAAAAACATCTCATATAAATATGAGATGTTTTTTAGTAATTACTATTCTTTTAATAAATCTATTAATCCATTCCCTTCAGATGTACGTTCATACCCTAAAGGTACAGTCCTTTTTATAAGTTGCGCATATATTTCCGGCTCTGATAATTTTCTACCATACTCTCTCTCACACTGCTTTATGAGAAGTGCTAGCGCCCCAGCGACATGCGGCGTCGCCATTGAAGTACCACTTAATACCGCATATTTCCCCTCTGGATACGTAGACAGTATTTCATCACCCGGCGCTACTAAATCAATTTCTTGATTTGAATTACTAAAGCATGAAATTTTCTGCTCTAAATTAACAGCACCTACTTCAATTACTTCAGAATAAGCACCCGGAAAATCTAATTCTTCAGTATCATCGTTACAATCTCCATCATTTCCTGCAGCGCACACGACAAGTACGTCTTGTTTTACCGCATTTTGAATAGCTTCATGTAACTCTGGTACATCTTGCGGACCACCAAGTGACATTGAAATAATTCTCACTTTCTCTTTATTCGGTCCTCTCCAATTTACAGCATAATGAATGGCCTCAATAATTTGCTCATAACTTCCAGAACCATCTCCAGCTAATACTTTTAAAACTAACATTTTAGAAAGTGGTGCGACTCCTAGTACACCCACTCCATTTTCAGTCGCTGCAATTGTCCCCGCTACATGAGTACCATGCCCATTATTATCAAGATAAATATTGGGATTTCCTTCATAATCTTTTGTGAAATTTCTCCCACCAATAATACGATCTTTTAAATCTACATGATTGACATCACAACCTGTATCTAAAACAGCAACGACAATGTCTTTTCCTTTCGCGCTCTTTTCCCATACTTGCGGAGCATGAATCAATTGTACACCTGGTGGAATTTCATTTACTTGTTCAACCACTTTATTTACAGTAAACGGAATTAATTTAATGCCTTTTTGTTTATTCGCTGTACTACTATTCATCGTAATCCCTCCTGAAAATATATTATTTTCATTTCAGACCACTATTGAATGCGTTTAGATTTAACATTCGTTTTATTCGTTCCATTTCCCTTCCTCTCAAATGTTTCTCAATAAACAAAAGAAAAGGACCATTAATGGTCCTTTTCTTTTTCAGTTTTTCAATAGAATAATATAAAGTGAAACTATAATCAGTGGGTGGTGTTCATCCCCCACTGATTATTAGCTCTCACCAATCGGGCTTTTACGGGCAGTTGATCTCCCACCTAACTTCTTTGCTTCAGCCGAGTTTTGAGGTGGGAGTTTTACTGCCCACAAATAGCGGGATAAATTAAGACTAAATCTTACTCTTGTTCAAAAACTGCTCAATTTCTTTTATTACATGTTTTGCGCCTTCTATACTAACAGTAATGTTTCCATTTGCTAATGAAATATTTTGATCTGAAACATCACCTGTTATTTGACAAGCATTGTATGGTTGATATTTTTGTAAAATGACTTTGTCTTCTTCTACAAAAATTTCAAGTGGTGATTTGATTTGTATTCCTAATACATCCCGTAATTCTTTAGGAATAACTATCCGTCCCAATTCATCTACTTTTCGAATAATTCCTGTTGCTTTCATGTTACTCCCCCCTTACTCTCTATTATTTTTTTCACCTCGCTATTTTCATTTTATCACTATATATTTGGTAATGCCTTACTCTTTTTAGAAAATATAGTACAAAAGTTAAAAAAACACATTTAACGAATATTCAATCTTTCTTTCAATTGTTTTAAATAACGCGATCGTATAATTAAGAAGTATACAACTTGAATACCTACGAAAATACTTAATACAATTGTATTTTCTTTAAACAGTGAGTACTCAAACATTTGTCCTAACGCAGTTAATGCTACTGCCCCGTGTAATGTTGCAACTCCAACTGGAACGAAGAATAAAAGCGCTAAGCGGATTGTGACTACTTTCGATAATTCCCCTCTCGTCAATCCAACTTTTCGAATCATTTCAAATAAACGAGTATCGTCCTCCAAATCTGAAAATAAACGGAAGTAAAGGAAGCTTCCTGCACAAACGAAAAATACAATACCAATAAAGAAACCTACAAATAAAATGGGTCCTGCGATTTGTAGACTTTGATTTTGATCGTACTCTTCTGCACTAAACGTTGAATGTTCTTGATAAGGCTTAATCTGATTCGTAAGCTCTTTACCAACCTCAATTTCATCTTTCGCGGATTGTGTTTTATACATATAATCTTTTTCTTCTTTAAATCCATCTTGTAATGAATCATATTGTTTTTTAGAGATTACATACACATTAGCTCTTAGTATTTTACTTAATGAAGAAGTATTAACTTTTTTCACATTTAAAGGTTCATTCATATTTGGTAAAGTAATTTCTTTTCTTTCTTTCATCGGTGGTCCGGGTATTTCGACTGACAAAAATAAAGCCTCTTTATTTGATACAGTATTAAATGGTTCTCCTGTTAACTTTGCATATTCTTTATAATCTGATTCTTTTATAAAAATGGCGCTTCTTAACGACTGCTCCTCCGTTTTCTTCGATGAAATATTTATTTTTGAAGCTGCTATATTATGTTTCTTTAATCCTTCGTCAATGATTTTCAGATGCTGTGGCTCATTGCTATTACCTTGCTTAGACTGATAGTGAAACGCAATTGGTCTGTCCATAATTTCTTTCGTCATCGAAGCAAACCCAACCAATGTACCTATTGCTGAAAATGCTACTGTTGAAATAATCGTTACAATAAAGAACATTCTTGCGTTATCTCTCATACGGTATGCTAAATCTGACAAAGTAATAATATTTGTCTGTGTCCAATAGAAACGTTTACTTTTTTTACATAGTCTAATAATAAAGACGCTCAACTGCTTGTACAGCAAATACGTACCAATAATGACTACCGTTGTAACAGGAATCATCATTATAAATACCATTGCACCATGTGACATAAGAGCTCCTGCATAACCAGCACTAAGCAATACTACTGCTAATATAGAAGAAATTATAGATGCCTTCGGTTCTGGCTTCGCCTCTGCTGATCCTCTAAACAATTTCATAATTTTATTTTTACGAACCATTCCTGCACTAAACAATGAAATGATCATAAATAATACGAAAAACATAATACTCGTTACAACAATCGCTTTCATCGGTATGTAATAGGATAAAGAAATATCTAGTTTTAATATCATCGGAGCTACAAATATTAATATTCCTGAAAACAACATACCTGAAAGAATCCCAAAAATTATTGCCCCTATTCCAATCATTATATTTTCAAAGAAGATAAGACGCTTTAATTGATATTTCGTCATACCTAACATCATTAAAATTCCTAGTTCACGCTTTCTCGTTTTTAAAAACATTCCCATTGAATATAAAATAAAGAAGAATGTAAATAAGTAAATAATAGACTGCGCAAAAGACATACTTACGAATACGTACTGTCCTAATTCTCCAGCACTTAATGCCGGATGAAACGCAAAAAATGAATACACAAAAAAGGCCATAATTGCAAATGCACTACTCAAAAAATAAGCTGAGTATGTTCGTCTATTTCGCGTTACATTTCGAAATGCGAGTTCTCTAATGTTCATACTACTTCTCCGCCCTTCTACTAACTATACTTTTATATTAGTAAAGTTCGGAAATACCTTCCATCGATTCAAATGACAAAAACCTTACATTATTGAAAGGTTTTAAACAATTGCTTATATAAAACAGTTTCATTATAATGACTACATTCATATTCATACACGCATCCTATTGTATATTCGTTAGTTTTGCGAAATAATAAAGGATAGAAGTATGTACCAATATACATATAATCTTATTTACCGCTTTAATATGAATAGGAGGAAAACATAATGACATTACAAGAACAAATTATGAAAGCATTACATGTTCAGCCTGTAATTGATCCGAAAGTAGAAATTCGTAAACGAATTGATTTCTTAAAAGCTTATTTAAAAACTACAGGTGCAAAAGGATTTGTACTTGGAATTAGCGGCGGACAAGACTCTACACTGGCAGGACGTTTAGCACAGCTTGCAGTCGAAGAAGTTCGTAATGAAGGTGGTAACGCAACGTTTATCTCCGTACGTCTTCCATACAAAGTACAAAAAGATGAAGATGATGCACAATTAGCATTACAATTTATTCAAGCTGATCAGTCTGTTGCTTTTGATATCGCTTCAACAGTTGATGCCTTCTCAAATCAATACGAAAACTTATTAGGTGAATCATTAACAGATTTCAATAAAGGAAACGTAAAAGCACGCATTCGCATGGTTACACAATACGCAATCGGCGGACAACAAGGGCTACTCGTTATCGGAACTGATCATGCTGCTGAAGCTGTAACAGGTTTCTTCACAAAATTCGGAGATGGCGGTGCAGATTTATTACCATTAACGGGATTAACGAAACGCCAAGGACGTGATTTATTACAAGAATTAGGTGCAGACGAGCGACTTTACTTAAAAATGCCAACAGCTGATTTATTAGATGAAAAACCAGGTCAAGCTGATGAAACAGAGCTAGGCATTACTTACGATCAATTAGATGACTATTTAGAAGGTAAATCCGTTCCAGCTGACGTTGCTGAAAAGATCGAGAAGCGTTATAAAGTGAGTGAACATAAAAGACAAGTACCAGCGTCAATGTTTGATGATTGGTGGAAATAGGACATAAAAAAGAAGCTAATCTCATTTAGCTTCTTTTTTATACGTTAACGATATACCCCTACTCTTTTCTCTAATAAATCCTGTAAGCAATCTTCATGTTGTTTATTAAACAATGGCGGCATTTTGTCTAAAGGGAAAAACTGCAAATCTAACGTTTCATCACCGTCTATTTTTGTATTCCCTCCAACGATTGAAAACTTAAAAAATATTACAATTGCCTGTGCCTGATCTCCATTCGGATATGCTTGAAAATATTTCGTATACACACCAATGAGCTCATCAATTTCCACATCATATCCTGTTTCTTCTTTTATTTCTCGAATCGCAGTTTCTGCCGCAGATTCCCCGATTTCCATTGCACCGCCTGGAAATCCCCAAGCATTAAAGTCTCCTCTTTTTTGCAGAAGCACTTCACCAAATTCATTAAATACACAACCTCCTGCAAAATTCAAAATAACATAATCATGCCCTATTTTTTCACGTAATTCCTTTATATAATTCGCCATCTGCTTCTCCTTTTTATCCATCTTCCATTATTCTTTTTTATCTTTTTCAAGCAATTCAATAATCCGATCTAACTTCTGATTCATATTAATCACATGTTGTTTTTTCATAGTGTTGTTTTGCAATAACCTTTTAATGAACAGAGTAAATGATACAAAAAACAAAACGATAAGTCCGATTACTAGACAAAAATATATCAATGCAAATATATTATTTTCGAACAAATTCATTCAGCTATCACATCCTCTATTTTCAATTATTTTATCACATAATTCTAAATAGTCACTAGGATTATAATCAAACGCAAAAAGAGCACCTTTTAAAGATGCTCTTTTTCATTAATACGTAAATGTAATTGTCGCTAATGAATAACCTGTCATTGCACTATATGGCGCAACTTGATAAGATACACGCTTTGCACCTTTTGGCCAAGTTATTTCATTTAATACTTTCTTTATATCTTGCATCGTTCCATCCATTGACTGCTTATATCGTACTTCTACTTTTTCTGGCTTGGAAGCAAATTGTTGCTGTAATTTTTTCTTAAACTCATTGTAATTTTCCGCTCCGTATTGTGCAGATAAATACTTTAAATTTGTTTCTTTTAACATTTGTTCATATATAGCAGTTTTTGAACTACCGGCTTTTATTTTGCTTGTTAATTCGTTGAAGTAGCTTGTAGTTGCCGCTGGATATTCACTACGATCCCATTCATGGTCTTTGCTTAATTGTTCATCAGACATATTAAAATATGAATATGTTACGCGCCCAGCTTTATCAGGAACTGGATCATCGAATGTAGTATCAAGGTGGTACCACTTGTTATCAATGTTCACTAAATTCCATGCGTGAGCTTGTCCATTCCCTGTACCTGTTACAATATGATTTTGAATACCTGCTTCTTTTAGTAATTGATATGTTAACAATGTATATCCTTGGCAAACGGCAGAACGATTCGCTAACGCTTCATACGCTGTATATGCTTGATAAGACGTATCATATGATACTTGTTTCACAACATAATCATGAATAGCTTTCACTTTTTCATGCTCATCCATGCCTTGTTTAATGATAGAATTTACAATTGCTTTCGCCTGAGACTTTACATACTGTGTTTGCTCTTTTGATTCACGATACTTCACTTGTAATGTAAATGTATAATTCCCAGGCATCCCTTTTATAGAATATTTAGTAGACGCTACATTATATTTTACATACTCATCAGCATCTACAATTTTATTAAACTCGCCATACAATTGGTCCATAATATTTCTAGCATTTCTATCTTTTGTTTTATATGTGATTGTAATATTTTCTTCTCTATTATCAATCTGTTTTTTTAATTCTTTTCTGAAATCATTTAACAACTTTGCATCTGATTGTGTTGTCACTGTAGTCGGATTCGTAGCCGCATAAGATACAGCTGACGCCTGTAAGCCTCCCATTACTATAGTTGAACAAAGTGCGGCAGCTGTCACATACTTACTTGTCTTTCCCATCTTGTCACTCCTTACATTCTATAACTATACAAAAAGTATCGTATAGTTTCAGAGTATACAATACTTTTCAAAATAGGTCATATGAGATTATGCATATTTAACATTTTTAAAAGGGTTGTTCTTTTAGAAAAAGAACAACCCTTTTTTTAGCAAGTTTGCAACACACAGCATGTATTTTCAAAATGGCGATTTTTCAAGTCTTCATTTCCAATACAGAAATAAAGCATCCCTAAATCTCCCCACATCATATTACAATTTTTAGTATCTGAATCAATTTGGAATAAGAGCGTCATATGCTGTGGATCTATCCCCATATATTGTCCAGTCTCGTACAATACCTCATCTTGTACAGAGAATGGTTCTCCAAACATTTGATGATTATCATAGTTGTCTGGGATTAGCTCTTCAAGTAATTGCAAGAAACGATCTGAATCCGCCTCATCTTCAATGAAAAGCTCCGGTAATTTATACGTCAGTTCAAAAGTAATTGCACACTGGTTATATTTCGCTTGTATTTCATCTGCTCTACGTAATTGCTCTACAGGGATATCATAATAAAGTACACGTCCAGCTTCGGTTGGATCCACATCTTCTTCAAAGTAATTTTCAATACTAAAGAAATATAACATCCCTGTCTTAGGAAGATTATGATCCATACCAACGTTTTGTAAATCACTTAAATTAAATTGTGCGATAAAACGTAACGGATTCTCTTTGTATGTTGGATATTCAAATGTATTTGGCAAATCAGGAACTCCGCCCATTTTCGAACTGCCTATCGCAATTATTTCCTGTTGTTTTGGCACAACTTTTATACAAGGAAATACAGTATTAATAAGTTCCTGTTTCAAATGTGTTAGTTCATATTTATCAATTAATATTTCAATTTTCTGTTCCATAAATTCTCCTTACATTTACATACTTATTTGTATCATAGCACAAAGATTATACTTCATTCATTGCAAATTCAACAAGCCCTCCAAAAAACGGGCTTATCCCTCGTACGCGAACAAGTTTAAAAAAGCATAGTATACATTGTTCCTACAAACACGATAGTTCTTTATTTCTTCCAGTACATTTTCCCCTCGTTCATTTTTATTTTTAATTTAAGGAGGAATTCCACATGGGTTACGGATATAGTTGCGGCGGTTACGGCGGTGGTTACGGTTACGGCGGTAGTTGTGGTGGCGGTTGTGGTTATGGAGGTTTCGCTTTATTAATCGTTTTATTTATCCTTCTAATCATCATCGGAGCTAGCTGTTGGGGCGGCTTTGTAGGCTGCTAGTAAACTTAAAAACTATTGTAAAAAAGCACGTACAATACGTGCTTTTTTTCCATTTTCATTTTTTAGAAAGGAAGTATGTTCAATGAAAATTGATGGTGTTTTTGAAGGAGGCGGTGTACGCGGAATTGCTCATGTAGGGGCAATTTGCGCGTTAGCCGAAAAAGGATATGAATGGGAACGTTTAGCTGGAACATCAGCCGGCGCTATTATTGCAGCTCTTCTAGCAGCAGGATATTCTTGTTCCGAATTAAAGACGATTGTAACAGACATTGATTATGAAAAATTCACTAAAAAAACTTTTCTTGATAAAATCCCCTTTATTGGTAAAGGATTAAGCGCTTGGTCTACTCTAGGTATTTATTCAAATGTATTTCTCGAAGAATGGCTAGAAGACCTGCTTAGAAAAAAAGGAATTCATTTGTTTACAGACTTACCCGATTTGAATAAACTCAAAATTATTGCTTCAGATATAAGCAATGGTAAAATGGTTATTTTTCCCGATGACTTACCAAACTACGGATTTTTAAATTACCGCTTCTCTATCGCTAGAGCAGTAAGAATGAGTGGAACCATTCCTTTCTTCTTCGAACCAGTGAAATGGAGAACACCAAAATGGAAGCAGCCTTGTTATATGGTTGACGGCGGTATTTTAAGTAATTACCCAATTTGGATTTTCGATTCACCGACTTCTCCTCGCTGGCCTACCTTTGGATTTCATTTTGTAAAAGATGAGATTCAAGCTGATCCCGCCCACTATGACGAACCTATTTCCATGTTCAAAGGATTATTTAAAACGATGATGCAAGCTCATGATTTACGTCATTTAGATAAAGAATCAAAGGCTAGAACTATTACAATTCCGACAGGAAGCATTACCAGTACTAATTTTCAACTAACTAAAGAAGAGAAAGAATGGCTCTATAACTCTGGTTATAATGCAGCTAATAAGTTTTTACAATCCTGGAACTTCAGACAATATGTTGATGAATATAGAGACGGAAATCAGGATCGAAAAACAAATCGGTATTTCCGTCAACTTGACTCATAATTATATTATTTTCCCTGTCACACTTTAATAGTAAATAAGCCTAATAATATAGTACATTATTAGGCTTATTTACTTCTTATGTACTCTCCCATTATTTAAGGATAAGTTAACCCTTCTGCTTCTTTTGCGGTAATTACTATGTAACGATTTCCAGTTCTTAAACCTAGCAATTCTGCTTTTTCAATTGCATCCTGTTTTGTCTCCGCATAAGCAGCTAAATATTTATCTCCATCAATCATTTGGCAAATCACATATTGTTTCATGGTTTTCTCCTTTTACATTTTAATTAATTGCGCGATCTTTTTTATTCCAACTTCAATTTCTTCTACAGTTGCATAGGAATAAGAAAGACGTAAAAATTGGTTAGCACTTCTATCATACAAAGTGCCTGGGTTTAACAACACCTTTTCTTGTAAAGCTTTTTCAAATAAACTACGATTCGAAATTGGTAGATTTATATGTAGCCAAATGTAAAAGCTTCCTACTGGCTCATGCCAAGTTGCAATGCCACTACAATACTTTTCTAACATACTTATCATAAAATCTCTACGTTTTTTCAATTCACTTCTTACAAACTGTAAATGTTCATCATACAATCCATTTTCAAACCACTCCGCTGCAATCTGCTGGGATATAGAACTTGAACCATAATCAGTTTGCATTTTTATATCTGCTAATCTTTGAATAACGGATTCTGATCCAACAACCCACCCAATTCTTAAACCAGGACTAATGACTTTGGACATACTTCCAATATGTAGCACAATCCCATTTTTATCATATGCCTTTAAAGGTTTTGAAACTGGTGCATCGAACCATAAATCTTGATATACCGCGTCCTCAATAATAGGTAATCCAATTTCATTACATATCTCCATCACTTCCTCCCTCTTCTTAGCGTTCATACTAAAATTGGTCGGATTATGAAAAGATGGGATTGTATATAAAATAGATGCGTTAAATTGTTTCTTATATTTTGTAATGTATGAAGTATTTATACCATTCTCATTCATTGGTATTCCAATCAAGCGCATTCCTGCTGATTGAAATACATTAAGCGAATATAAATATGATGGTTTTTCTAATAAAATTGACGCTCCTTTCGGAAGAAGCCCCATAGAAATAAGCTGCAATGCTTGAATTGCCCCTGAAACAATTAAAATAGAGTCAGGAGATACATATATCCCATGCCCTTTTAAATATTCCGCAATTTTTTCTCTTAAATGGAGATTTCCTTTCGGTTCCTCATACCCAAGTGGAACATTTGATTGTAAAATTTTATTAATAATACCCTTCATCTTTTTCTCAGGCAAGAGACTCGGTGAAAGTTCACCTGTTCCTAATCGAATTACATTGGGAGTAAATTCAGCTTGATTAATCTCTTGTACAGCAGGAAGATTCGGATAATGAAGTCCTGTTTCTACGTAAGACTGCCAGTTTGGAGGCGGGGCATATGTTGAAGTATTCTCACTATTTTTTATAACAATTGTTCCTTTCCGTCCATTCCCCTCAATATACCCTTTTGCTATTAACTCATCGAAAGCCATTACAATTGTACTTCGGTTCACTTCAAACGCATGCGCCAAAGCTCTTTGGGAAGGTAATTTAGTTCCAATTGTCCATTCCCCATTAACAATTCTCTCTTTTATATAAGATTCTATTTGTTTATACAAAGGAACAGATGAAGACATATTAGGTTTCCAAACGAGCCTTTCCATTATCTCACCTCACATATTTTATGGTTGGTAACCTATCCAACCATATGGATGGATACAAATTTTCATTTCTTCTATACAATATAGACTATCATAATTAATCAAATTAAGTAGGAGGTAATCTGATGAGTGAAGCAATTATTCACGGTATCATCCTTGCATTTGGTCTTATCATTCCATTAGGTGTCCAAAATGTTTTCGTCTTTAACCAAGGCGCTAGTCAACCAAATATTTGGCGAGCTGCTCCTGTAGTCTTGACTGCATCTATATGTGATACATTATTAATATTAATTGCTGTACAAGGTGTCTCCCTTGTCCTCTTAACTTTTTCTTGGTTAACAACCACCTTGTATATGATTGGATTTTTCTTTCTTATGTATATGGGCTGGGTTATTTGGAGAAGCGATCCTTCAAATGATGTAAAACAAGAAAAAAGCATGCCTTTAAAAAATCAAATTATTTTCGCCGCATCAGTTTCATTACTAAATCCACACGCAATTTTAGACACAATTGGTGTAATCGGAACAAACTCTATACAGTACATAGGAAGTGAGAAATGGGCTTTCACTTTTGCAACAATTATAGTTTCTTGGATCTGGTTTATTAGTTTAGCTTTTGCTGGAAAATTTCTAAAAGGATTTGACTCAACAGGAAAAACGATTATAGTATTAAATAAAATTTCAGGGCTACTCATATGGGGAGTCGCACTTTATATGTTAAAACAAGTTGTTTTTCCTAACTAATTAAAGAGAATTGCATGTTATGTAATTGGCATGCAATTCTCTTTCGCATTATGAAGTTGGTTCCGGTTTCTGTTTTAACATCATTTCATCTTTTGCTGGTTTAATCCAAATAATTGCTATGACAGCACCAATAGCAGCGAAGATGCTTGTTAAATAAAACACTTCATGGTCTGCCCCTTTCATAAAAAAAGAATATAGGGGTGGTCCAGCTGCTACACCGATAAATCGCATTGAACTATAAAATGACGTAACTGTCCCCCTCTGCTCTTTTTCAATCCCTTGTGTAATAAGAGCATCTAGACATGGTAACGCCATACCAATTCCTCCCCCCATAATAACGAGACAAAGAAGTAGCAAATAGATTCCTTTTAAAAATAAAGGTAAGAAGACAGATGCAGCAGCCAGTAAAAATCCAATATAGATACACTTTTTCATAATATCTTGTTTATCTCCAATTTTTTTACCAGCCATATATGAGCTAAGTGATAGTACAAGTAAAGGAATAGCCAGTACACACCCTTTCCATATACCATGAATATCGTACTTCGACTCCAGTATAGTTGACAGATAAAAAAGTATTCCGAATAAAATAAGCATAATAATTGCACCTAGTATAAAAATGGCAATTAACCATCTTCCCTTTTCTCGAAACGTAGAGATAATAGATTGAATAAATTCCTTAAGTGGTGGGGCTTCTTCTTCTTGTTTCTTCGCCTTTACTAGTACCAGTAGTAAAACAATCGATATTACACATAAAACTGGAATCGCCCAAAATGGTAAGAACCATACAATAGCTGCAAGAGCTGATCCTAATATGGGACTCAATACTTTTCCAAATGTATTTGACGTCTCAATGATTCCTAAACCTGCACTAACCTGTTTTTCATCTTTGTATAAATCACCGACACATGGTATGACAACTGGCATAGCACCAGCAGCACCTATCCCTTGAATTGCTCTTCCGATAAGAATCCAAACATAAGGGTTATCAACTTTCCATGATACCCATCCCGTTATCGCTCCTCCAATAGCTGCAATTAATAAACTTGGAACCATTACCATCTTTCGTCCCCATCTATCTGATAAATAACCAGCAATCGGTATAAGTATAATTGCAATGATAGAATAAATTGTAATTATCATGGATACTTGGAAAGATGAAATATGTAATTTCTTTTCAATGGTTGGCAGGATTGGAATAAGCATTGAATTACCTAGCGTCATAACAAGTGGAACTGATGCAAGTGCAATTAAACAACAGTTTTCTTTTTTTAACATGTTGATTTCGGAACCTTTCATCATATATTTCTTACCATATAATAGCCCTGCTGGAAATTATGTTTACATTCCACCAGGGCTATTTCATCTTTACTACTTTCCATTTACAACAAAAGAAATTGGGTAAAATATAGCATTACTCCTATTCTTTGAATCCTGTTCACAATATATCCATACCAATTAATTGAAAATAAAAAAGAAAGGAAGAATCCTTCCTTTCTCCTATAACCTTCTACATTTAGCGAGTATATCCGCCACCAAGCTGTTGTTCTGCCATCGCTACAAGGCGTTTTGTAATTTCACCGCCTACAGAACCGTTTGCACGTGAAGAAGTATCAGCTCCAAGCTGTACACCAAACTCTTGTGCAATTTCATATTTCATTTGATCTAGAGCTGCTTGTGCTCCATGTGATGCTAATTGATTAGCGTTACGATTTCTAGCCATTACCGATCACCTCCTTATATATATTAAACTGTATCAAATCCGAAATTAAATACATGGTAATTTTTGGTTATTGATAAAATGAAAAAAGAGTCTCCTAAACGAGACTCTTTCATCATTTCACCTTATGAACTTACTACTTCTAATTTTCTATTCGTTAATGCTTTCATTTCTTCTTTCAATATATCTTTCGCATTATGCCCAAACCATTCAAGCGAAGCAAAATGATCAGTATCTCTCACTTCCCGGATGATTTCATCATAGTTTACAATACCTTCAAATAATGGAACCATTCCTATACGACTTCCAGCAGCGGCATATACATTATTTGGTTCAAACACGTGTAAATACTCCGCTGATGATATATTCTTAAAATGGTAATGTTGTATCCATGGCTTTAATCGATGAAAACTATCTACAGGGTCTGCACCAGACTCCCATATATGAAGAAAATCCAGGTTTATTTTTAAATATGGATGATTTACTTCTTCTAACAATTTCAAAGTAGACGGCAAAGTATCCGTTAACGTATTTGGATGTGTTTCTAATAGTATATACATATTATGCGGAGCAAATAGATCACAAATCCTGCGAATTCGCTCCACATACTCTTTTCTCTCTTGTTCCGAGAAATCCTCACTACCTTTTTGCCCGGCAAACGTACGAATTTTATTTGTATTAAACCAATTAGCTAGTGTTACCAGTTGTTCACATTTTTCCATCGTTTTTTGAAAATCCGCTAATAATGATATGTCCAGGTAATCACTTATCATCGTAACTTCTAAATTTTTATCCTTTAAATAATCTATTTCTCGTTCTGTCGTTTCACGCTCTTGCATATATAAATTTTGTGCATGGGTCCCCCACAACTCAATTCCTTCAAAACCGTTTTCGTATGCAAATTGAACAATATCAGTAAATGAAATTAGTTGATGGCGAAATGAAATTGTACATAGCGAATATTTCATTGATTTGAACTCCCTTATCTTAAATTCAATGAACTTGTATTAGTTAAGAAAGACTGATTTGTTGTCATTTCTTTCCATAACAGAAACTGTTTCTCTAGTTCATCCTTAATTTGCAGTTCAATTGTATTCATTTCATCAAGTTTCTCAACAATTGGTAATAACATATCTTTATTATTTGTCATTGCCATTTTAATAGCACGGTACTGTACATTTGTAAATCCTTGTACAATGTCTTCCACTCGATCACACCAATAATCAAATTCTTGCTCCGAATATTGTAAAGTTTCACGGAAGTATGCAAAGGCATGTTCATAGCTATATTTACGTATTGCCAATACGGGTATTTGCTTTACTGCCGTTACGAGCCCGGAAAGTGAATACCCACCCTCTTCATTTACCATTTTTATTATTAATTTTTTTAATTCCATTGTTAGTTCATTATCATCTTTTTTGAATGTTTCCATGAAATAACTTTCTACCATCTCTTGTGTTGGCTCCTGAATTCCTTCTATATCAATGAAATAGCCTCCACCAAATGGGTTGTCTTTAACAGAATGGAGCACTTTTTCTCTTTCCATATTCCCTTCCCAGCGAAAATCAGGATCAAGCATGAACCATTCATCTTCTTTCTCTGTCTTCGATATCATTAAGTAATGCGGAAACGGTTTTTGATGAAACTTATTTTCTCTCTCAGGCAATAAAGACATATCAACCATTACAATTACGTAACGATTTTCCGGCTTATTTTCTACTAATTCTAAAAATGTTTCTACATTGCTACTTTTATCTTTTGAATGATCGTACCATTCGTTCACTTTAATGCCATACAATTTTTCATACCAAAGTAAGTAGTTATCATGATTAATGTTTTCGGAATGATAAGAAATAATCCCGTCTTCTGTTATATCAAAATCTCCATCCCATAATCCGAAATAAAATGGACGGAAATCTATATCGCTACGCCTTTTTATAATTTCACAAAAACAACTCACTAAACAGTGAACTTTAATTGAAGTCATACTCTCATCCACTTTCCTAAAAGGTTAGTTATTCACATTTATTTCGTGTAACGGCTGTAACTCTTCCATAAAGTCAAGCAAAGATCCTACAGTAAGAAAAGCCTTTGGGTCTATCTCATCCTCTGGAACGCATAGCTTTAAATCCATTTCTATGTATACTATAAGCTGTAACATCATTACCGAATCTATATATAAATCTTGATTTAAACGCATCGTTTCTTCTAAATGCGTTACATTTTTCAGTTCCATTTTTTCTCTCATAATACTTAAAACTGCTTCTTTTAACATTTCACGACTCATGTTGTTATCTCTCCCATCTCTAATAACTTCCGACTTACTTTCCCTGTTTTATTTTTCGGAATCTCTGCTACATTTTCAATTTCATGTGGCACTTTATAAGACGGTAAATGCTGTATGCACCATTCTCGTATTTGTACTGGTTCAATACGAGAGACTACTTTCGCTTTTACTATTTCTCCCATCACAGGATGCTTGCCCCGGTATACAATCGCCTCCTGAATACCTTCTAATCGAAGTATCGTTTCTTCCACTTCTATAGGAAATACCTTTAGACCGGACACATTAATAACATCATCTATTCGCCCCATGAAATGAATGCCTTGCTCAGATCTATAACCTAAATCTTTTGTATAAATCTCCTTTTCAGCAATTTTCACTACGATTTCTTCAGGTTCATCTTCATTTGACCCTATGTTAATACTTACATGAGGAAGTGGTTTTCCTAAATCCAAATGTGTTTCCATAGCATGACATATACTAATGCAACCAGCTTCAGAACAGCCGTACTGCTGCATCATGTATTTCGTCATGCCTTTTAACTTATAAAATAGCGTTTCTGGCAAAGGTGATCCTGATGTCATAATTTTATGAAACTGAAAAGTCCCTTGTGGAAAACTCCCCATAATATGTAACATAAGTGGTACTGCGTATATGATATGTTTTTCGGTATTACGAACTATATTTAATGCGAATTTAGGGTTTTTATTTGTAATGATTATAGGCTTACTACCTCTCGTAATTGCTGATAACGTGCCACAAATTAATCCGTATGAATGTGAAACTGGAGCCATTACAATTGGCACTTCGTCTTCTTCACATTTTAAAGCTTCATTGTAAGCAGCAATTTCTGTTTCAATTTCCGTCCATGCTCTACGAATCAGTTTTGGCTCTCCTGTTGTACCTGAACTATACTGCAATAAAGACGGTTCTTCTTGTAATAGATTTGGAACTTCTAATTTTGTAAAGTCGTTACTTTCTCCGTATAAAAGTGCAGTACACTTTGCGCGCTTTGCCATTTCAATAGCTGTATCCTTTGGCGTATCTTCATGAATAAGTAGTACAGATGCTCTTTTTTCTTTTAGGAAAAACACAAGCGTAATAATATCGAATGGATCTTTCAGACAAAGTGCAAATCTATTTCCTTCTGCTTCTTGAAATTGTTCCACTCCCTCGTAACCTTGTAATCTCAATTCAAAATCATATTTGCTAAATTCTTGTTTATTAACGATTAGCATGATTTCCCCCTGTAACAACTGATTTTTGTATTGTAAGTTGCTTTGCTCTATACAATGGATTTGGAACTTCATGAACAAGCGATTCCACATCCATATATAAACGACGCTTCGTTAATTGCTCTGCATGAAATGTAGGTGCATATAATTGTAATGCTTCAAAACGTTCTTTCAAATGCGAAAATCTTTCAAAATGATCTTCTATTTCTTCAACAAGAATGATCCAAAATTGTTCCTCTTTCAACTGATACTCATCTGCCAGCACGAAAGCCAGTTCACCTAGATTGAATAGGAAAAGCGCATCTAAAACCATTTCTTGTAAACATTCAATACGGTCCATTTCAAAGAAATCATTCATTTGACCATTCGCATATGTTTTATGCATTTTAGTAAAGTCAGGACATTTTTCGAGTTCTTTCAAAAATGGACGATAAAACTCCAGTCCTTCATGAAAATCTTTTAGTGCAATACGGACTGGTATTCCCTCTTCATGAACTAAAATCATGTTTTGTCCATGTGATTCTAATGCGACTCCATGCTCTACAACGAGGTGTACAACTGGGATAATTGCTTTTTGAATAAGCAATTGTAACCAGCTTTCTACTCCATATCTCTTTAACCACAAATCAATAGTTGGTGTCCCATTTTTTCCCTTGGCATATAAACCGTTAAATGGGATTGCCTCTTCTTTCTTATCTAAATATTTGTGAACGCTTTCGCGCCAAATACATCCTAATGAGCCATACGTAGCTTTTTTATTCGCATCGTACGTAACACTCGAAAATTCATTTAACAAAATTAAACGCGATTCATCCCTTAAATAAGGGTCATGATTTACTATATCTTTTAACCAATTCGATATAGCAGGTGCACTCACAACCGAATGTGGTTTTAATGTACGGATAGTTGAAGTATTGAGTAAATTCATTGATAACTTTACATATGGTTTCTCTCGATTCGTAACATTTCTTAATGTCCGCATCGACTGCTGCGCGCAATAATCATCTTCTGATTTCCCTAAATAAATAATATATTTATCCTGTATATGGTCAGTATAATTCGGAATAATAAAGTTCTCCCACTGCCAAGGATGAACAGGTATAAACATGTACTTCTTCGAATCACAGTCCATTGTTCGAATACGATCCATATACTCTTCGATTTTCTTTTCACCAATTTCTTCTTTAAAGGTACAGTTATAACTCTCTTCACTTTCATATCCTACAGTCGTATATTTCTCATGAACTGCAATCCATATAATTTTCATTGATTGCATAAATTCAAATCCATATTGAAAATTATCACGATATTGAAACCCGATGCGTGCTTTATAACTAGGATGATACGGGTGTCCATCTATTAAATGACTTTCAAGCTCATCATAAGATTTCGCAAGATAGTCTTCTTCACAACTTCTCTCATATTGTGCAATCGTATCTTTGAAGATTGTTTGTTCTAATTCTTGAATAAAAGAATCCAATTTCGTTCGATCCACTTGAACAATCCGAAAAATCTCCTGTAAAAATTGTGAAACTGATTGTATTTCTTCTTCCTCATCTTGAACTCTCATTATTAATGAGTCATGTAAACAAATACGCCCAAATGTCATACGTTCTTGCCCATAGCATTGGTACATTACATTTTGATCCTTTTCATCAAGACCTTGTATAATAAAAAGTATTTGCTCTCCCTTTTGTATACGAATCGGTGTAATGATCTCTTCATAAATTAACGATTCTACTAATTGCCGGAATACTCTTCTTCTTACTGAAATGTACTCTTTTGATTGGAGTGCCTTCAATATTTTTATGTGATAAACTTCTTCTTTCATAAATCCCTCCGCTATAATACGGAATATCAAATTCCATTATTTGTATTACGTGAAATTTTAGCACTACTTATGAACGAACAGCCACTTCTCTAACGAGTGGATTATCTACTTGTACATAAATTGCTTGCTCTAAAGGATTTGTCAGTTCATCAACATCGAAAAATCTCGTTAGCAAATTTGCTTTACATGCCAATTTATTTTCTTCCAACAATTCACTTAAAAATGTAGAAGGTTCGCGGTTATATGGAAGGAACGCTTCAAGTACAGACCTTAATTCCGAAAGAAGAATTTCCTCCTTTATTAATCCTGCTGTACCAAAACCGTTAATTAGTCCAAACATATGATTAAAAATTAAATAGTAACGAAATCTTTCATCTACAATGTAATCGTCATATAGATTCCCAGTACGTTCGCCAATACCCGCTAGTTCATTATCTAGCACTGACTTCATTGAATTGCAGAAATAAAAACCTTGATTATCACGGAAGTAAAACTTAACTGGATAACCATCTTTCAATTGAACAACACTATTTTGTTGATGCGCTTCTAATGCAACGCCATAACGTAAATACATCCATACCATCGGCTTTAAAGAGATATTCATATATCGTCTAAACCACTCTAAACTTACTTCTTCACAGCTTCTACCTTCTAAATCCGCTAAGCGATGGATAATATTTGCTAAACGAGTTCTTTCACCCGGAATTGCATCTTGTACTAATCCAGCGATAAGCGTTGCATCATTTTCATTTTCACTATAAAATGTGTTTTCTCGAATAATCACTTCAAATCCAGACTCTTGTGCCCCGTATTTTAAAGTAATAAAGGCCGGATCACATATAAAATCAAATCCTGGAAACTTTTCTAGCACCTCTCCAATTTTAGTATTCAATATTTCCTTACCTTCAAGTCCACTCTCAAGTTCCTTCAATTTATTAATACGCATTGAATTCGTGACCTTTACAGGGAATGAAAACTTGAACATATACTTCGAATGAGGATGATATAGCGTTCTAAGTGATGATGTCGCCATATAACACTTACCTACTGAACCGATATATTCAAGTACACCTTGATTCATCCAATTTTGCACATAAGATTGATGTAATAGCCATTCTGCTTGTAGCGGATGGATTGGAATTAATGAATATTCATCTTCTTGACAGTACTCTTCAATAAATTCTTGACCTACCTTTTCATCGTTCTTTAATTCCTTTTTTATCATCGCCGTTGTAGAATCTTGTAACAATGACTTTTCACTTACTATACTTTTATGTGCCCTAAAATAGTGAAGTTGGCACTCCCCTTTTAATTCAGGAGAATACATTGAACTTTTCCAATCCAATATACCTTGTCTACTCTTTGGTGTAGGATGAGTTAAATGTCCAAATAATAAAGATTGCTCCGCCTCTATAAAAGTCGTATGGAAACCATATAATTCAGCTGTATCCAGCTCCCTTCCTTGTATAAACTTCTCAATATTTTGACAACTACAGATAACTCGAAGCATAAGTTCATCAGGATTCGTACCTTCTCCATAGTTAATAGACATTTCCTTTATTAAAAACATAATAACCGTAATATAATCTGCTTTAATAACATTTTTATTTTCGCCAATTTGGTAATAAAATTGTTCTCCAAATAGATGACGGTCCGTTGACGATTTATATATAACTTCCCCATACAAAGTAACGTTTTGTGCCGATAACCGACAGCATAAATAAGTGGGGATAGCGTCTCTTTGAAATGAATGGCAGAAAATATTTTCTATCCTTTTATCCTCCGTAATCCATTCTCCACTTCCTGTTTCTCTTAAATAACAATTTAAAAAGCTTTGTATTGTTGCATGTTCCGCGATTTGTTTCGCATGCTGCATACTGCTCCTCCTCTTTTAGACGAACACTATCATTTTTTCGTGAAACTTCTGACAGTTGAATTTTATTATCAACTATGATTTTAATTGATAATGATAATCATTCCAAGATATATTTCAGAATTTTTTTATCTAGCTAAACTTTTCACCTTTTCAAAACATTTAATCCGTCAACAAAAAAATACACCAATATAATTATTGATGTATTTTTTCATTCTTGTAGATTAAGTTTACATAATAATATTATCGTGTTCTAAATTAATAGTGATTTGTATAAACAATCCATATCTCGCCAAGCATATGCTATTTCTTCTACATTTAGTCTTTCTAAAAGTTTCGTGTCAATTTTTTCCGGATTATATTTTTCATAAAACTTTTTAGAAGGATTATTAGAAACTACCCAAACTAAAAGAGATTGCATATTATCTTTTTTACAATCAAATAGTAAAGCTTGAAATAATCTTTGTCCTATCTTCATTCCTTGATACTCTTGTAAAATGTATATTGCATATAATTCCCCATCACAATTATATGTACCTGTTCTTTCAACTCCCCCATCGATAAATCCAATTATTTTACCATTTAACGTTTCTGCTACAAACCTAAATTGATGCCCGTCTTCTTTTTGAAATATACTTTCCCATAGCTTTTCTCGTTGGTCATACGTTATATTGTCTAAAATTTCATTAGAGAATATTCCCTTATACGTTGTTTTCCAACTATCCACATGCACTTTTGCAATTGCCGAAATATCATCTTTTATTGCCCTTCTAATATGTATCTCCACCATACTCATCCCCCTTAGAAAATAATTATAGCAAGATGTTTTGTATGCATTAAAAAAAGAGTGAATTTTCATCACTCTTTTTATCTACTTTCAACTTCTACTGAAACAACATGATCGATTTCTTTTAAAGAACTATATAATTCAGTTGTATATAAATCTTCTGGAGCTAAAATGACCATTTCCAATTGCTGAGATGCCCCATTATCAATATCTTTAATTTTCACTCGTTTCACTTGCATATTTAAATTTTTAATTTGCTTAAAAATCCCGTCTAACTCTCGATGTTTGTTTACGGTAATTTTTATAGATAAGTCCTTTTGTCTTAATGAATAAGGGCCTGCAATTTTCACAATTTGCGGAAGTACGTTAATCGCTAATATAATTAAAATCATAGCAACCGTCGCTTGTATATAAAACCCTGCACCAATCGCAATACCTAGTGCTGAAGCGGCCCATACCATAGAGGCTGTCGTTAATCCTGAAATAACGTCATTATTTCTTCGTAAAATTACGCCTGCTCCAAGAAAACCAATCCCACTAACAATTTGAGCGGCGAGACGCATTGGATCCATGTTTGTATGACCCGGTACAGAATAAACATTCACTGATTCAATTGAAACCATTGTAATTAAACAACTCGCTACGGAAATAACCATACTTGTTTTCACACCAAGCGGTTTATTCTTTAGCTGCCTATCTATTCCGATGAATAATCCTAAAAAGAGTGCTAAACCTAATTTGAATAAAAATTCATATGACATAATTCCTTCTCCTTACTTTACAATGTTTCCCTTCGAATATTTCACTATAACTCTTTTATGATATCAATTCCAGTCTTTTCTATTCATTTAAAGTAAAAAACCGAAAAAACATTTTTGACAATGTTCCCCCGGCTTTTTATTATAATTAAGATCTTTCTTTATTTTTGTTCTTTAATTTTAATTTGTGCATCTTTATAAAATGCTAACTTATTATCATTATACTCTTTTGTATGTTTATTAAACTGTTCTTTCGCCTTTTGCGCTTCCACATTTAACTCATTAACAGTTTTAACTTTTTCACCAATTTCTTTTAACTTCGTTTCTTTTACTTTTAATTTTTCATACAGTTCTTTTTCAGTCGCTAACGCCTTCGTGTAATTCTCATTCATCTTTTGGAAGGAATCATAACGATTTTTATACGATTCTTCTACTGTTTTTGCTTGTTTTTGTAATTTCTTATCTTCGAGTTTTTCAATATTATTTTGAACAGATGTCGTTTCTTTCTGCGCTTTTTCTAACTGTTCCTTCTCGTTTTTCAATACTTTTTCACGCTCGTCTACATTTGCAGTAGCTTGCTCTATTTTCTTTGAAACTGCTTCATTATGCTCTTTACCTTCTTGTAAAATTTGAGAATAAAGTTCTTGTCCTTGCTTTTCTAACTTCTCTAATTTTTTTGTGTCATCTGCTAAAGATTTTTCCTGTGTAGATGCTGCTTCAAAAGCCGTAAATAAATTTTCTTCTGGCTTTTCACCGAAACAACCTGATAATAATCCTACTGATAATGCTCCAACTACTGCTACTTTTCCATATTTCAACTTCAATTCCTCCATTACATACGGTTATCATGCCAGAGGTTCACGGGGAAGTGATTCTCTTCATGATATGCTTCAAACTCATAACCCTTTTCTTTTAGACCCTTTAATATTGCTGGCACAGCTGCGACTGATTGCGGATGAATATCATGCATTAAAATGACTTCTTGAGGATTTGTTGCACCAGCTAATACATTTTGAGCGATTTGTGCTGCCGCTGCATCGACTGGTACTTTATTGTATTTCCAGTCTAAAGAATCAATTGTCCAGTCCCATACTTTAAGACCACCCTCTACTACTTTGTTTCGAAGGCCTTCATTTAAACCAGGCTTCGACCCGTATGGTGGACGTGTTAATTGAGGTGATTTTCCAATAATATTTGCGATTAAGCTTTGATCTTCTTTCATTTCATTAACATATTCGCCATTTTTATATAACTTCGCAAAATTGTGTGTCATACTATGCATTCCAACATAATGACCCTCTGCATTTTCACGTTTTACTAAATCAGGAAACGCTTTTACATTCGCTCCTATTAAAAAGAATGTCGCCTTCGCATCATGCTGTTTTAACATATTTAATAATTCAGCCGTATATTTCCCTGGCCCATCATCAAATGTAAGATAAGCAACTTTTCTTTCCATTCCGTTAAAACGACTTGGCGCCGTTTTATTCATTTCAACTTTCGATTGTTCACTTGCAAGCTGCACTATATTTTCTTGCTTCGCAACAGCTTTTGCTGGTGAAGTAATAGATTGAAACATGAAATACCCAATAGCTACTATTGCAATCGCTACTGAAACAACTGCAACTCGTTTAATTTTAAAAGCCTTTTCCATTCTATCGAATTCCTCTCCCTATTAATCTTATATATAAATCACCCAATATAATTATACATCTATTTATTTTATTACACTATATAAACAATCTAAAATATGAATTATAATGGGAGTTTTATCAAAATTGTTCTTCCTGCCTCAACAAACTCTTTATTCTTTTCATACCAATTCTTGATTGCACTATGTACAACTTTCAAGAAGATTTGTTTTAACCTGTTTGATCTTCTATCAATTCAATTCGCTTTCAACTTGCAATGAGATGAATTTATTTTCTCTATTTTAGGAGTTAATTACCAAATTCTTTCCTCTAGTATATCGTACAATTGCACCTTTTGTTTATATAAATTAAAATGATTTAACTGTAGACGTGAAAAAACTAGTAGCCCTTCTACTAAAAATAAATGAAGCAATCCATTTCCATAAAAAAAGATTGGCTGAGGCCAACCTTTTTTTATACTTATTCATTTCGAGTTGGTTTTGGTGTAACACCTAAATGCTCATTTAACTTAGTCGAAATATCTTTCACATTTTTTTCGTTTGGAATGTAATAATAAATACCACCAATACGTTTATCCGTTCCTTCTATTTGCATCTTTTCCATTTGCAAATCTGATCCTGCCATATTTTTCGTAATAGCAAGCATATCATCAAACGTTAAGTTTGTTTTCATATTTTTATCAACTGCATCAAGTAAAGAGCCCATTTTACTAATTGATTGAACAGACATTGCTTTTTTCGCAATTGCTTCAATTACAAGTTGTTGCCTTTGACCACGCATTGCGTCACTGTCAATTTTACGCGTTCTAGCAAGTGCAAGGGCTTGTTCACCATTTAAATGTTGGTAACCTTTTTCTAAATGGATCATACCTGCTTGGTCTTTACTATCTTGTTCTGTGAAAGTAACAGGTACATCAATATCAATACCACCAATTGAATCTACAATTTGTACAAATGACTCAAAGTTAAACTTCACATAATAATCAACTGGTACATTTAAAAATCTTTCCACTGTATCTCTTGTACTTTCAACACCACCAAATACGTGTGCGTGTGTAATTTTATCTAATTTCTTTCTAGATGGAATATAAACACGTGAATCACGAGGAATACTTACTAATTTAACGGATTTATCATCTTTATTAATTGTCGCTAATAAAAGTGCATCTGTTCGAACCGCTTCACCATATTGGCTTTTTCTCATTTCGCTTCCATCGACACCCATGATTAAAATCGAAATATTATCCTTTAAAGGTTCCACTTCTTTGTCCCTTTTTGATGACTTATCAATTTGTGCATATGCATCACTTACAACAGCTTTTGCTTTGTTATATATAAACGATCCATATCCTACTCCTCCAAAAACAAGTAGGAAAAATGGAATTAAAATGAACCATTTTATTGATTTTCTTTTAGAACGTTTTTTACTGCTTCTCGTATCTTGTTCTAATTCAGAGCTCATGTTCATTCTCCTCTCTTTCTCTTTTCCTAGTATAATGTATGTCTAGTAATCTTCATATTGAATTTCCTTTCAATCACCTTACATTTTTGTAAGGTTACATCATGAATCCAATATGTATTCCATTTCACATTATACTCTCGTGCTTATTTTTGGCAAGTCACTATTTATCAACTTCAAAAATTTAACACTTCAAAACGTTCAAATTTACAGATTTATCATTCTGTTATTTGCAGGTAGTAAGACTTTCACCTCATAATTTATCAGGAATAAAAGAGTCAAGTTTGGGCCGTGAAATTTTGATTGGTGATGACTAATAATCAGTGAGGGATAACCCCCCCACTGATTAAAATTTCACTTTATTATTTCTCATTTGGTGTGTATATCATTTGCTTCCCATTATTATAAATTAAAGCTGATTTTGCTTTTATTTTCGTTTTTTCTATTTCCACATCATCATTAGAGAAATTCACAATGATTTTAATCCCTTTTCCATAAGAAGCAGATTGGACTAATTTATCTTCTGACAAATATGCAAAGTTCGTCATTTCTTCTTTTACTGCCTTTTCATGAACTTCATTCCAAACTTTCAGATGCTGCGTAATTTCTTGTTTATGCTTATTCCACTCTACTTCATCTAAATGGTACAACGGAGGCACATTATACAATAACTCATATAACATTCGGTTTCCTACCTCATCTTTTACTTTCAAACTTCCCCATTCCCAGTGGTGCGTTGTAATAACCGAATCATTGTATACTAGTTTATATAATGGTACCGAATATACTGGATTTAAATATACTTGTTTATATTCTTCTTTTAACGGTACTTGTTTTGCATATTTTTCTGGAACATTTTGATTCGGTGACCAATATCCGCCCACATAATACGGACTTGTTTTATTTTTCCTCATATCTTCATCGTCCCATTTAATAACAGGCGTTTCAATGCCGTGAGCAAATGCAATCGTGCTACTTGCAAAGTCATTTCCGCCTTCTGAGCCAACTACCATACCTTTTTCTTGCGCAATATAATCCATTCGTTGCAACCTTGCTTTTAAATCTTGTTCTTGTGTCGTTATATGTTTGGCCGAATAATCATCATAAATTTCACCTGTTGCATCACAATCAATAAACCATGAATTATATTTAGGTCCATTTTGTAATATCTCGTTCATTCGCTCTTTTACACTAGGAAGAGATAAAGTTGGATTTAACTTTCGCCCTCTACCTAAAAATCCTTGCACTTTTTCCCCATTTTTCTTCGTCACAGTTGCCTCTTCATATAGCGATGGATCTTGAAAAGAAGCTGTATTCCAATTTTTATCAGCTTTTTCGTGAATAGAATGATAAGAATCATACGGACCAACTAAATATCCTATTTTCTTAGCTTCTGTCACGAAATTAGGCTGCATAAATCCTTGTTCCCAGTTCGGTAGACCAATCCACGCTTTGTCTATCCCTACTTTTTTCATTTCCTTTATTATATCCGTTCCATCTGCTTTACCCCATTTACTTACTTCTTCAACTGCATCACCGAGTACTGACTTTAATAAATGTTTATTTAAGCTATACAGCTCTGTCTTCGATAAGTGATCTACACCTTTCTTTAATAACACACTAGCTTCCTGATTAACTTTCGGGAAAATATCCTCTTTATACAATTCCTTCATAGATAATACTTCGTTTGTATAGCGTAAAATAACATTTTTTTGGTACTTATCAATGAAATCTTGTTTACTTACTTGCTCAAACACACTCAGTTCTCCAGGCTCCGAACTATTCTTTTGAATAAGCCCTTTTATATGACTAAACACCGGGCTATTTATTTGCTCTCTTAGCTTCGGCCAATTCACGTTACTTTCTGATAAACCATTTTGATTCCAAAAGTAAAAATGAGCTGCCCCGTAAAGTTTTTCGATTTCTTTATTTTTTCTTGCCTTTTCTTGTAATGTTTTAAATTCACCTTTTTGAGCAATATTATCCTTATACAGTTTAGCGATACTTACTGCATCATTATTTGTCACATATAATTGAAATCCATATGTTTTATTTTTATTTATACTCGGGAATTCATGTGTAAAATCAAACCCTATTTTCGGATCTGAATGAAATTTCAATTCATTATTAAACATATTGTTCGCAATATATACGATCGAATATTTAGAACCATTTAATGCAAAAAACTTCATAGAAAATGATTCAGCAAATGAATATGCATCATCCTTTAAAAACTTCTTCCAATTCTCATCATTACTCGGAATTTGCTTACCTTCCCATAACGGAAGTGTATAATTTTCAGCTTGCACTTTTGGCCATGTAAAACTTTCTGCACCAGTCGATTCCACTTCAATATTTAAGTGGTCTTTTTTCTTTTCTAAATTTACTTTTACTTTTTGATCCGGATATTCCCATGATGTATGATCCTTTTCTTTTTTCAAATTAGATACCTTCATTTTTGGTAACGGTTGTGATGCCTGTTCTTTTACACCATCATGTTCTACAGTTAACGTAAAAGTCTCAGGATTTACATCGTAAGTAAAATCTTTATACGTCGCTTTCTTTATTTTAGACTCTTGTAAAGCATCATTACCTTTTACATCACACCCGACTAAAGTCGAAAGTGACAATGTTGTAAGAAGACATATCGCTATCATTTTTTTCATCTTCTGCACCTCCACCAATGAATATACAGGAGGTTTGTTACAGGAATATGGCAAAAAAATAATAGAGCTAGCATAATGCTAGCTCTATTATGAGCAAAAAAAATTTACGTATTACTGTAATCTGTTTAAAGAAAATATGTAATACAGTGGGACTTTAATCCTTGTTTTTTTATTCTCACTAATAATTAGATCAAGCAAATCTAAATTCCATCAAGCTTTCCTTAACTGAAAAAGTAACTATATATAATATATCCTAAAACTAGCACTAAAATTAATATCCCTGTACCTTTCCAATTCATACCACCTGTCATATCAGCGGGGCTACCTGATTCCGCCCTGTTGAGTCCATCATTCAAAGAACCGGTAGGATTATTTTTCAATTCACTTTGTCTCATGCGTTCTCTTTTTTCTTCTGGTGACTCTTTTGAACTCATATAATCACCTCTAAAATTAATGTTCATTCCGAAAAATCCCCTTTAAAATAGATTCTCCATAACTTAAAGAAAGCTAGCGATGCTAGCTTTCTTTATAATCCAATATGTTCTTCCTTATTTACAGTAATCCCTTTATGATCAATTTCAAGCTCACATACTTTCATAGCTGCAAATACTCTCGCTAATTGGTCAGCTATTTCTTTACGCTTCTCGTACGGAGTTAAAATAAAAATGGATGGTCCCGCACCACTAAGCGCTGTGCCATATGCTCCGAATTCTTTTGCACATTTACGAATTGATGGTAATAACGGTACAAGTTCTAAACGATATGGCTCGTGGAAATGATCTCGTTCCATCATTTCACCTACAACTTCCCACTTCTTTTGACATAATGCAGCTACTAATACGTTACTTATCGCACTAGCCTTAACCGCTTCATGAAACGGAAACACCTCTGGTAATACAGATCGACTTTCCTCCGTATTTAGCTCTTCATTTGGAATAAGAGAAATTACGCCTAATTCCTTACTTTCAATCCTTACAACCGAAACATTCTTTCCATCCAGCGCTCCGATTACAGTTCCACCTAAAATAGAAGCAGCAACATTATCTGGATGTCCTTCAAAATTTGTAGCAATTTGAACTTTCTGATCAGTTGTTAAGTTCAAATTTCCAAGCTGATTCGCAAGCTCTATTCCTGCTACAATCGCTGATGCGCTACTTCCTAGCCCTCTTGTCAGCGGAATATTACTAGTAACTTCTATTATATGGGGTGATAAAGAAGGACATACTTTACATGCCGTGCTAACAATTAAATTTTTATCGTCTTTTGGAATTGAATCGTCAAAAGAATGTATCACTTGCCACTTATCAGCTTCTTCCTTTACACTTACTTCTAAATATAATGACAAAGCTATTCCAACAGAATCAAATCCTGGTCCAACATTCGCTGTACTAGCAGGAACACGAACTCTTAATGGTATCACGACATAATCACCCCTTTAATATGATCTTTAATTTGTTCTATATCATTTGACACACTTGCAATATCAAATTTATTAGAAGAAATTGCGATATCAGGATCTTTTAAACCATTTCCAGTTAAAACTGCAACAACTGTTTCGCCTTTTTTGATTTTTCCAGATTGAACATGTTTAATTACGCCCGCTAATGAAGCATTTGATCCTGGCTCTGCGAAAACTCCTTCAGTTTTTGCTAACAATCTATACGCATGTAAAATCTCCTCATCTGACACCATATCTATTTCACCATTAGACTGTTCGGCAGCCTCTACTGCATACGACCAACTCGCTGGGTTACCAATACGAATCGCTGTTGCAATCGTTTCAGGTTCTTCAATTACATGCCCTTTTACAATTGCAGCTGCTCCTTCGGCTTCAAAGCCGTGAATTCTTGGTTTTTTATAACCCTTTTCTTTTTCATATTCACAGAATCCTTTCCAGTATGCTGTTATGTTCCCTGCGTTCCCAACCGGAATAGCTAGAACATCTGGTGCATTTTCCAACTGGTCGCAAATTTCAAATGCTGCTGTTTTTTGTCCTTCAATTCGGTAAGGATTTACTGAGTTTACTAATGTAATCGGCTCTTCTGCAGCAATATTTCTTACAGCCTTAAGTGCATCATCGAAATTCCCTTCTATTGAAATGATCTCCGCTCCATAAGCAACTGCTTGCGCTAATTTCCCATGCGCAATCTTTCCTTCTGGTATTACGATAATACATTTCATTCCGAGGCGTGCCGCGTATGCGGCAGCTGATGCTGATGTATTACCTGTAGATGCACAAATGATAGCCTCTGAACCTTCTTCTTTCGCCTTTGCAACTGCCATTACCATACCACGGTCTTTAAAAGAACCTGTTGGATTCGCTCCTTCATATTTTCCGTATAACTGAATCCCTAATTGTTTTGATATGTTTAATAATGGAATCAGGGGTGTATTCCCTTCCATTAAGCTGACATCAGGTGTGTTTTCATTCACCGGTAAATAAGAAGCGTACTGTTTTAATAGTCCTTTATACATATTGTTTTTCCTCCTCAATAATGTAGTAACTGTTTATTTCACTTGCGACATCTTCTATCGCTCCTAAAACTTGTTCGAATTGATATTTTGAAGTTCGATGCGTCACAACAACGACTTCTGCAAGTTCGCGATTTAAAGGTAATTGAATAACTTCTTTTAAACTTACAGAATAATTAACGAAACATTCTGTCACTTTTTGTAACATCCCTGGCTCATCTCGTAATGAAATACGTAAGAAATATTTCGAAACTACTTCTTCATCTCCTTGTAATTCGTAAGGCTCTGGTTCTTTTAACGCACTTTTATTTTTCGGAACTTGATTCATATTTTTAACGATTGAAATAATATCACTTACTACAGCAGAACCAGTTGGTAACTTCCCAGCTCCAGGTCCGTAAAACATCACTTCCCCTACTGCTTGACCGTGAACATACACCGCATTAAATTCATTATTCACATTCGATAGCGGATGATGACGTGGTAATAAAGTCGGTTCTACACTTAAGTGAATGGATGATCCTTGTTTTTCAGCTTTACCAATTAATTTCATTGTAAATCCTAATTTTCCGGCCATCTCTAAATCTTCTTTTTCAACCTTTCGAATACCTCTAACTTGAACATCATCTAAAGAAACATTCATCGAAAAACCTAAGTTTGCAAGAATTGCTACCTTTCTCGCAGCGTCTAGTCCATCTACATCCGCTGTCGGATCTGATTCTGCAAACCCTAATTTTTGCGCTTCCTGTAAAGCCTCTTCATACGACCATCCATTTTGACTCATCTTTGTTAACATATAATTTGTTGTTCCATTTACGATTCCCATTATTTTTTCAATTTGATCTGAAGCTAGCCCGTCTGATAATCCTCTTAATATTGGAATCCCACCGGCTACACTCGCTTCGTAACATAGGTCACATTCATTTTTATTTGCCAGTTGCAGAAGCTCCGCACCATATACAGCCATTAAATCTTTATTTGCTGTTACGACATGTTTCTTACTTTGCAAAGCCTTCACAATATGCTCTTTCGCTTCTTCAATTCCGCCCATTACCTCTACTACAATATCAATATTTGAATCATTTAGAACTTCATCGACATTACTTGTTACTACGATTCCATCAATGCAAACATCACGTTCCTTTTCCAAATCACGTACAACGACTATCTTTACCTTTACTTCATATCCTGTATCAAGAGCGATCTTTCGATAATGTTCTTTCAAAATATGGACAACACCACTTCCGACAGTACCTAACCCTAATACCCCAACATTAATAACATTATTCATTTTCTAATCTCCTCCTAAATAGTTTAATTGTTACACCTGTGAATCACCTTACTCTGCTTTTTAATCATGCAGGTGGTGGTTATTTCCGTACGTACTAATCGTTTCATGTTACCGCACCTCCTTTCAAAGTAATAAAAAAACACACTCATCCCTAGGAAAGGGACGAATGTGTTTTCGTGGTTCCACCCTTGTTCCAACCTAGACTTACTTTCTTCTAGATTGCTCAAGTTCAGATAACGGCTGATACCGTCAATAATTACTAGATTGCTCGTTCACTATTGAAGTTCAAAGGTGGTAAGATCATTTCTCGTGTTAGGAAGCTCACAGCCTTGGCCTCCCTCTCTGTAAACCGTAAAAATGTTCTCATGTCCTTATCGTTACTTTTTCGCTCATGTTTATTTGTTAACTCATTATACTCGCATAAAAAACAAAATCAATACTATTTTTTAATTATTTTAAATTTTCAATCTTAAAAACTATAAAAAAACACACTCATCCCTAGGAAAGGGACGAATGTGTTTTCGTGGTTCCACCCTTGTTCCAACCTAGACTTACTTTCTTCTAGATTGCTCAAGTTCAGATAACGGCTGATACCGTCAATAATTACTAGATTACTCGTTCACTATTGAAGTTCAAAGGTGGTAAGATCATTTTTCGTGTTAGGAAGCTCACAGCCTTGTCTTCCCTCTCTGTAAACCGTAAAAATCATCTCATGTCCTTATCGTTACTTTTTCGTTCATGTCTATTTGTTAACTTATTATAGTTATCAACTTTTCAAAAAGCAAGCCTATTTTTCTTCACAATTTTTAAGAATATGAATAATTATATTTTAAAATAACAAATCATCTAATACAGATTTATTCTCTTGCACATATATTCATCACATACAAATTAACAATATTCATAGTTAAAGTCTCACTCTAAAACGTTTAGGGTTTCATACTTCAACACTATATTTAAAAAATAATTTTTAATACAATCTTTCCCTATAACTTTCTTCTAAAGAACGTGCAACTTCCTCTTCTGAAGCATTCACTTTCGCATGCTCCATTAACATTTTCGGTGCTGAAGGTAGCTCTGTTTTATTTAACCATGACTCTGGATCCCACATTTTTGAACGAATAAAAGCTTTTGCACAATGAATATAGCATTCTTCTATTTCAACAACAATTCCAAGTAACGGATTGCGTCCATTCGCCTGCATTTCTTTCAAAATTTCTTCATCATTCGTAATATATGCTTTACCGTTTATTCGGACTGTTTCCCCAAGACCCGGAATAAAAAAGATTAACCCTACGTGCGAATTTGAAATTATATTTAAAATAGAGTCTATACGACGATTACCCGGTCTTTCTGGGATGATAATTTTATTTTCATTTAATACATATACAAATCCAGGTGCGTCTCCCCTCGGCGAAGCATCACACTCTCCGAATTTATTTGCAGTAG
Organism: Bacillus sp. FSL R12-0074; assembly: GCF_038005725.1. Classification (NCBI taxonomy): domain Bacteria; kingdom Bacillati; phylum Bacillota; class Bacilli; order Caryophanales; family Bacillaceae; genus Bacillus; species Bacillus sp. FSL R12-0074. Next base: position 1,928,533 of record NZ_JBBOTR010000001.1, on the reverse strand, counting down.
ATAATACTAGAAAAGGCGATTTAGACAGGAAATCTACACAATGGTGATCAAGTGATGAAATAACTTTTTTCAAAGCCCGTTCACTTGGTTGCCCCAATATTTGTCGTAATTCTTCCTCAGTTGAAATTATTGATTTTATTTCCTTATTCTCTATCTTCACTAATAATCACTCCTTTTTCTTTATTTTCCCAAAATTCAATACAAATATTGTATAATAAAATTTGCAGAAAGGGGAATTAAAATGACAGAGTGGTTAACAATATTTAATCCTGAAAGAAATACACTTGGAAAGAAATTACGTGATGACGTGCATCGTGACGGTGATTGGCACGAAACATTTCATTGCTGGTTTGTAGAAAAAGATGCTGAGGATATGTTCTTATATTTCCAATTACGCTCTAATAATAAAAAAGAAGCTCCGGGTATATGGGATATTACATCCGCCGGACATATTATGCATGATGAAGATGTACTAATTGGCGGTCTACGTGAAATTGAGGAAGAACTGGGTCTTTCCTTCCAAACGAATGATTTAACATACAAAGGAATCTATAAAATAGATTATGAAATTTCAATTCTTACTGATCGTGAGTTTTGTCATATGTATTTCCACAATGTAATAAAACCACTTCCATTTGCACCAGGTGAAGAAGTAGACGATGTGATGAAAGTACATGCGACTTCTTTTCTACAACTATTAAGAAGAGAGATTTCATCTTTAACGACTAATTCTGTTTTAAACAATAATCCGATAACGATAACATTTGAAGATATTTATCCTTATGATCTTGAATACTATGAATTTGTTATAGTGCAAGGACAAGAATCGCTAAACAAAAATAGTTTATAAAAAAATAGGACTCCCAGCTTACTTTATTCGGGAGTCTTATTTTTTTATTGCTCAAGTATCTTTAATTTTTTCTCTACTCGTATAAATAATCGTATAATTAACAACAGCATAACAATCATAATCGCTATCATCGTATGTGGATATCTAAACAGTATACTAATAACACTTCCAATTAACATCATAATGAATCCATTTTGTTTCATCACTTCTGCACTATACTTGTTACCTGCATCCCATAATTCCTTATTTTTCATAGACCGTTTCGTACGGTAACCATATGCTGCGTTAATATCCGTCGGTGGATTTTTTTGAAGAATAAGTGCCGCCAGTATAAATATAATACCAATCAATATGCTCATTCCTATGTTTACTAGTGCATCCATCAATTATATCCCCCCTAACTTACACCTTCATTATACTATACAACTCTTAAAATCCCAATTATTAACATTTTTATTTTCTCTCTTTAGATGTCTGGAACATACTTGGAAGTGTTACAAAACGTGCCCCTTTCGTTTTTAACTGCGGAATGATTTTGTCTAGTGCATCGACAGATCCTTGCAAATGTCCACCTGGAGTCGAATGTTGAAGTATGACACTTCCTGGAAATGAATTCCCTAACACATTATTTGTAATCGTATCAGCACTTACCCCTTTCCAATCAACTGTATCAACACTCCACTGTACAATCATAAAATTTTGCTCTGTCGCCCACTTCAATTGATTTTCAAGTATTTCACCGTATGGTGGACGTATAAACTTCGGTGCATAACCAGCTAAATGATTTAATATTTCTTCCGTTTTTATAATTTGATTACGGTATTCAGCCTCATTTACTTTCGCTAAATTCGGATGACTATACGTATGGTTACCAATTACATGCCCTTCATTCGCGATACGCTTTACTACATTCGGAAACTTTTCTGCATTTTCACCAAGTAAGAAAAAAGTAGCTTTTACATTATATTGTTTTAACTTATCTAAAATTTTTGGCGTAAATACTAAATCTGGTCCATCATCAAATGTAAGAGCTACTTCCGCTTTATTGTATGGTCCTGAAAATGCATACGCATATTTTTCAACCCATGAAAAAGGTGTCCATGACCCCCGATTCTCTTCCTTCACTTTGACTTGATCATTTTGCGGAACATTTAATACATACGGCACTGCGTCTATATAGTTTCCATAATAAAATGAATGATATGGCATATAAGCATACGAAACATTTCGTTCTAGTCCCCAATGAAATGGAACGAACATTTCTGGTGCGTAAAAATAATACATGATAAAAACCTCCCTAAAATTTCATATGTGATTCATCTGTACTTTGTTAGAGAAATTCTTATTCATGAACAAAAATAAGACTGTCCGTAATTAGGACAGTCTTACTGCTTTATACAATTAATAACGTGAAACTTTAATCAGTGGGGGTTTTACTGCCCGTTTATGCGGGATAAATCGATGTACTATCTTTCGGCAAAACTTTCACATGTTTTAAATAGCTTGTCACTTTGTCATCATCATCTTGCGGGTATTGATATCCATATGTGTTAGCAATTTCGTTCGCAACTTCCCTAAATAAATCACCCATTACAAAGAATGACTCCCATATATTTTCATATTCTGCATTTGAAAATGTCTTTCTAAATTGCTCCCACGTATCTTTTTCAACATATTGCTCGAAATGCTTACCAAACTTTCCGGTATTCACTGTAAAATTTGTTTTCATACCAATATGCCATTCTAGCATTACGATTAACATATCACGCATTGGGCCTTCAAGCATTCCTTTCGCATAAGAAAGTTCCTCGCGCCACAATCCTTTTCCTACATTTGTACTGCACCACCAAAATTCATTACAGCAATCCAAAAACTCTTTTTCTGTAGGATTTTTTATAACGTAATCTTTATCACTTGCTGGCGGAAATTCTCCAATACATTTGTCTTTATCCAGTAGTAATTTACTTAAACTATCCTGTCCAATAAATTTATTTATTAAATCAACTGGAACTAGCATTAAATCAATTCGATTCCCATCCATGAACTGCATTAAATAAGGAAATTTCCCGTCTTTATCAGCTGGAAGTAACGACATTTCTTCCGGCATTTGCACAATCATTATTTCTCCAAATCTATTAATCCAACTATGATTACACGTAAAAGATTGTATATCTTTTACAACATAAATAATATCATAGTCTTGAAAACAATCTTTTTTCACATTTGGATTCACACGTGACCCATTCATGATGACAGCTCGAATTCTTTCATCCTCTTTTGCTGTATTTATAATTAAGTCTAACATTTCTTTTTCAGTTCTCATCTTCTTATAGCCTCCAAGTTTTTAATATATAATATAAAGCTATGTAAATTGGAGGTCCACGAGCTAAATTCGTTGTACAAGATACACGTTATAATTTTTGAAACTTCTTTTTCATCCCTTTTTCCTCCTTACATTACTCTGTTACGACTGCCATTACAAACCCATCGTACCCTTTACTTCCTACAGTTTGAAGCGCAGTAGCACTTACACGCGGCTCAGCAGCTATTAGCTCATAGAAATGGCGTATCCCTTGTACACGAGGATCGCTACTAGTATTATCAATAACTTCACCTTCACGTACTACGTTATCCCCAATAATTACAGTACCAGGGCGTGATAGTTTCAGTGCCCATTCAAAATAAGCAGGGTTATTTTGTTTATCCGCATCTATGAAAATAAAATCAAATGGTTCATACTTCTCATTTTCTATTTGTTTTAAAGAATCTAACGCTAATCCTAATCGTATTTCAATTTTATCATTCAAATTGGCACGCTCAATATTGCTCCGTGCAATTTCAGCATGCTTTTCACTTGCTTCTAATGTAACAATTCGCCCTCCAGATGGCAATGCTCTTGCAAGCCATATTGTACTATATCCGCCTAGAGTGCCAATCTCTAAAATGTTACGCGCTCCTTGAATTTGTACTAATAGTTGTAAAAACTTCCCTTGAGTTGGCGATACATCATGTGCCGGTAAATTAGCTGCAGCGTTTGCTTGAAGAACTTCTTCTAATGTAGAGTCTTTCGGTATTAATACATCACTCATATATTGATCAACAGCCGTCCATTTCTCAATCGTACTCATGGAAATACCATCCCCTTCAAGTTTTTAATACTTATCTACCATTCAAATTTAATTATACCGAAAATTCCGTTTCATACACAAAAAATAAAGAAGGGACACCCACTCCATTACAGAATAGATGTCCCTTCTTTGTATTTTATATTTATCCCTTACGGATTAGTAGACCAAAGTCCTGCTGATTTAATAAATGTACGTTTATTTAATTTCAGCTGCGCTACGATAAACTCTGCAATATCTTCCGCTTGCATTACTTTATCAGGATTTCCATCAGTTAATCCTAAGTCTACAGCCATGTCAGTTGCTACTGTACTTGGTGTTAAAGCTGTTACACGGATATTATGTTTACGAACTTCCATCGCTAACGATTCTGTTAAACCAAGAACACCAAATTTAGAAGCACTATATGCACTTGTTACAGGTGCACCTTTTTGTCCTGCTGTAGATGAAATATTAATAATATCACCAGATTGTTGTTCAATCATACTTGGTAAAGCTGCACGAGTTGCATAGTATACACCCATTAAGTTTACTTGAATGATTTTTTCCCAATCAGCAACGTCTAATTCTAAAAACTTACCGAATTTAGAAATACCAGCGTTATTAATTAAAATATCGATAGATCCTAAACCGTTTTTTAATGTTTCAATTGCAGTAGTTACCTCTTCATATGAAGATACGTCAGCAGTCGCAATAACAGCTTTTACGCCTTCTGCTTCTACTTCTTTCGCAACTGCTTTTAAGTTTTCTTCTGAACGAGCTAAAAGACCAACATTTACGCCTTCTTTCGCTAATGCGATCGCTACAGCGCGACCAATCCCTCTACCTGCTCCTGTAATTAAAGCATTTTTTCCTTGTAATAATTCTGCCAAGTGTAACACTCCTTAATCTTCTCAGTTGTTTATTATATTAAAAGTGTATCTATGTTTATGTAAAAAGGCAATGATGCACTTTTATGTGCGTAGGTTACTTATAGGTAACTATAGTAATGGTAAATGCATTTTTAAAGAAAAATAGTGTTAGAAGGCCTCCTTCTAACACTATTTTTCTTCATGATTTGGAATACGCACAATAAATTCTGTACCATTTCCCTCTACACTCTCAACTTTTATTTTTCCTTGATGAAGGTCGAGTACTTTTTTTACAATTGCTAGACCTAATCCACTTCCTCCATAAGCACGGTTTCGTGAAGAATCCGCTTTATAAAAACGTTCAAAAATATGTTGTTTCTGTTCTTCGGATATACCAATTCCCGTATCATGAATACTTACTTCCAGGAATTCCTTATGTTCTTTTAAATGAATTGTAATCGTGCCACCATTTGGTGTGAATTTAATACTGTTATGAATTAAATTAATCCATACTTGGCTCATACTTTCTTTGTCTGCAGTAACACACACTTTATCCATATCAAGATCTAGCTCAAGTCCTTTTTCATCCCAAAGAGGCTCACTATTTAACACAATTTGTTTCAACTGTTGATCTAATCGATAAGTAGCTCTTTCTGGTGAATACTCCTCTGACTCTAAAAGTGTTAGCTTCAATAAATTTTGACTCAATTTAGATAATCGCGTTGTTTCAGTTTCAATAATAGTAAGATAATGTTTTCTTTTTTCAACTGGTAGATTATCATCTTGTAGCGCTCGAGCAAATCCCTTAATAGATGTTAATGGCGACTGTATTTCATGAGAAACATTCGATACAAATTCTTGTCTCATTTTCTCCATTGCATTAAGTTCATCCGTCATATCGTTAATACTTTTTACAAGCACACCAATTTCGCCATCATACTTTTCTTCATTCCGTATTTTTACAGAGAAGTCCCCTTTTGCAATTTTTTGTATCGGTTCAATGATCGTCCAAATCATCGCCTCTCGCTTCGGTCTCATTAAAATTCCGATTAATGTCCAAATAAGAACGATAAAAACAAAGCCGACCATATCACTAATTAGAAAAGTAATAAAAGGCGATACGTTTATTTCAAAAGCTTTCATTACACTAGACGATACAAAAAAGGCTATTGACCAAATTATAGTAAGAAAAGTAAAGAGCGCTACTATCGCCCCCATTACTTTTAACATCTTCATCTTACTCATTCTTTCTCTTTTTCTCATTTACTTACCTCTAAGCGATACCCTAAGCCCCTTATCGTCCTTATACTAAACTTCGATAACTCTTCTTGAAACTTTTCACGCAACCGATTAATATGAACGTCTAGCGTGCGTTCATTCCCTTCAAAATCATATCCCCATACGTCTTCTATTAATTGCTCTCTTGAACAAGTTCTCCCCGCTTTAGATCCTAATGTAAAGAGCAACTCAAATTCTTTTAGCGGCAGCGTCACCGTTTGTTCTCCAACGTTAACTTCAAATGTTTTACGATTTAACAGTACATTCCCAACTTGAATAGATTGCGATACTGTAATTTGGTAACGTTTCAATAATGCCTTCACTCTCACAACTAATTCTAAAGGATCAAATGGTTTTACAAGATAATCATCTGTTCCGAGGTGAAATCCTTTTACTTTTTGAGATGTTTCACCTTTAGCAGTCAGCATAAGAATTGGGATATCATAGTATTTTCTTAATTCATAACATAAATCAAACCCATCCATATTTGGCATCATAATATCAATAATCGACATATCGACTTTCACTTCTTCTATTTTTCGAAGAGCATCTAATCCATCAACGGCCTCATATGTTTGAAAACCTTCTCGTTCCAAAAATACAGAAACAAGTTCTCTAATGTGCGGATCATCATCTACAATTAAAATTTTGGGTATCAAGGAATCATATCCTTTCTGCTTAACATACTTTTTAGCACTCTAAAATCAACAATCAGTGAAGTGCCCCTTCACTGATTGTTTTCATTCTATAATGCTCCTTCTTTAATTTTCAATTGTTGCATTGCAAATTCACGGTACATGTCATGTGTCCGTAATAACTCATCATGTGAGCCACTTCCTGTAAGATTCCCTTTTTCAATAAAGATAATTTTATCTGCATCTACAACAGTAGAAAGTCTATGCGCAATAACTAAAGTTGTTCTACCTTTCATTAAGTTATTTAACGCCTTCTGAACAACCGATTCCGATTTACTATCAAGACTTGACGTCGCTTCATCTAACATAAGGATTTGCGGGTTTCGTAGTAACGCTCGAGCAATCGCAATTCGTTGTCTTTGCCCTCCAGAAAGCTTCACACCACGCTCTCCAACTTCTGTTGCGTATCCACTTGGTAAATCATGAATAAACGCATCAACATACGCCATCGCTGCTACTTTTTCAATTTCTTCATCCGTCACTTCACCCTCAACACCGTAGCAAATATTATCACGAATCGTTCCATCAATTAACGGACTATCTTGTGAAACGTAACCAATTTGACGTCGCCATGATTGTAATGAATATGCTGTAATTGGTTCTTTCCCTAATTTTATGAAACCACTAGTTGGCTCATAAAAACGTTCTAACAGCGAGAATAAAGTTGTTTTTCCACTACCACTTGGTCCTACAATCGCTGTTACTTTTCCAGATTCAATCGTAAAGTCGATATTTTTCAACACTTTCTCTTCTTCGTTATACTCAAAATGTACATTTTCAATAACGATCGACTGCTTCGCATTTGTAACATTCATACCTGTCTCATGATCTTCTACTTCATATTCTAAAATCGTATTAATTCTTTCGGTTGCACCAATTGCTTTTTGGAACTGAGTAAAGAACATTGATAACTGACTCATTGGCATAATAATTTGAACCAAATACAAAATAAATGCTACAAGTTCACCTGTTGTTAATGCACCACTAGAAACTCGCATTCCACCATACCCTACGATAATAACAAGCAATGCCATTAAAACAAACGACATAACAGGTGAAATTAATGCTTGCACTTTTCCTTCTTTCAAACCAAATTGCAATAATTTTTGGATACCTGTATTACCTGTTTCATATTCTTTTTTTTCCGTATTTGAAGATTTTACTAAACGAATTTCTGATAGTACTTGTGTTAATACACTAGTAAAAGAAGCCGTTTCATCTTGAAGTGCTTTTGAAATCTTATACATTTTCCGTCCAAGTGGAACTAAAATTAGTACCGATAATGGAATAACCGTTAAAAGTAAAATTGTCATTTTCCAGTCTAAAACAAATAATACAATTAATGACCCAATAATTGAGATACCGCCTGTTAATAAGTTTGACAAATGCTCAGAAATTAATGTTTTAACAACACCTGTATCATTTGTCATACGACTAATTGTATCTCCCGTTCTGTTTTGATCATAATAAGACACTGGTAAAATAAGTACCTTTTTCCACAATCGTTCCCTAAGTCCAGCCACAATTTTTTGTCCAATATAATTCAGTAAATAAATTGACAATCCCGCAGCAATTGTTTGAATAATAAAGAATGCAATTAATCCAACAATTTGTCCCGTACTAATTGAAGAAAGTGAAAAATTATCAACTAAACCTTTTGTCAGCATTGGAATAAACAAACTCGCTCCAGTAGAAAGTAAGCTCATTATTAATGCAAAAATAAGAATGCCTTTCGGTGGATTTGTATCTTGAATGAGACGTAAAAACTGCCTCCAATTCCCTTTTTTCTTTTCTGTATTCCTAACTTCCATTGTCGTTCATCTCCTCGTTATAAACAAAACTATTCTTTCTAAAACTAGAATACGCTATAAATGTAAACTGAATGTAAACACACTTTTTTCTAATTTTACAAAATATACATATAAACTCATCTTTACAACAAGTATAAATATCTGATATTATTACCTGGTACTTATTATTATTCTATGTAAATTATAGACTACGCATAGAAAATATATAACTAATTTTATCAATTAGCTAATTTAAAACACTATATAAATCTCCAGCATTGAAAGGAGTATCCTTTTTGCAAACAAATACACATTCCGAAAAGGAAACAATCATTTTTATTCATGGATTAGTTGGAAATCGCCGCGCCTTCAAAAAAGAGCATAAACGATTTTCTGCCTCCTACAACATTATAACTTATGATTTATTAGGTCACGGCGACGATAAAGGAGAAGCTATCGACTTTTCAATACAGCGCCTCGTAGATCAATTATTGAACTTGTATGAAAAAGAGGGAATTAAAAAGGCTCATATTTGTGCTCTAAGCTATGGCTGTTATATCTCTACGACATTTGCACAAATGCATCCAGAAAAAGTATTGAGTATTTGTCATATTGGTGGACATTATAATAACCCTTCCCGTTTATATAATGTTTTTCAGAAATTTTGGGAAAAACGTGGTGATGAATATTCATCTTGGCTTTCTCAGTATGCTAGTACTATTTTTCCAAGTGGAATACTAAGGGCAAATCCGTTCGCTGTTATTTCACGAAATATTTATTACCGTTTCGGATTACAATTACACTCGTCCATTATTGCTGAGTCATTACGACACCGCTTAGAATTCGACTTAAAATCTAAATTAAAAGCACTTCCCCATCCTATATTATGGGTGATGGGAGAACATGATCATCTCTATAAATCTTGTCTCTTTGATTTGAAGTCCATTCTTCCGAACGTTTTATATAAAGAAATTCCATTAGCAGGTCATGCAGCAAACTTATTCCGTCCAAACTATTTTCATGATTTATATGCTAAGTTTTTGCATGGAAAATTGACATAAAGTGAAACTTTAATCAGCGGGGATTTGTCCATCCCCGCTGATTATTATCCCGCAAATAGCAGGATAAATACTACTATACTGTTAGTTTATCCAACTATGAAAAAGGCTTCCCAAGTTTCCCTGGAAAGCCTTTTCTCTATACGAAAAGTATATAAAATACTTTTTCTTAGTATGCTTTTGTGTAACCTAATAGGTGCTTACTCCAGTAAGAGTTGCTTACAGAGCTAATGCGTACACCAGTTGCGTCAGTTTCTGCACTGATGAACTGTCCATTACCTAAGTAAACGCCCATGTGAGAAGGACCTGATTTATAAGTATTTTGGAAGTATACTAAATCACCTGGTTGTGGACTGTTAGTCTTTGTTTTAGAGCTCCAGTATCCAGCAACTGTTTGACGAGCGCCTTTATGACCAGTTTGATTTAATACGTAGTGAATGAATCCACTGCAGTCAAAACCAGCAGGTGTTGTACCAGCAGTTCTGTATGGTGAACCATTTAAAGATCTAGCGAATCCAGCGATTGAAGATGTATCTCCACCTGTTGGTGCTGTTGGTTTTTGTACTTGGTTCGTACCTTGGTTCGTACCTTGGTTACCACCAGTAACTACATTGTTCACTCCGCCTTTTACAAACTTAACAAAGTCTGCACTTACGTAACCAGTGCGGCCATTATGGTTAATTTTATACCAACCATTTTCAGCGCCAGTAACGTTTAATACTGTACCGTTTGTTACCCCACCAATTACAGGGTTATATGTAGCTGGACCTGTACGTACTTTTAAAGCACCTGTGTTAACAACATATGATCCACCAGTTTGAACTGTAGTAGTATTGTTGTTGTTGTTTGTAGTTGGTTGCTGAGTTTCGTTAGATACAGCTGAACCACCTTTTGTTACGAAGTCTTTACTTACGTATCCAGTTCCACCATTGAAGTTAATTTTAAACCAATCTTGAACTTCACCTACAACTTGAACTGTTTTTCCTTTATTTACAGAACCTAAAACAGTATGAGATGCACTTGGGCCTGTACGTACGTTTAATGAAGAAACGTTTACTGTGTAAGTACCTGTTCCTTGCTGAACAGTAGTAGTAGTTCCTTTGTTGCCACCAGTTGTTACGAAGTCCCCACTTACATAACCTGTTTGACCGTTTACACTAACTTTGAACCAACCGTTTTCTTGTCCAATTACTTGAAGTACTTGACCTGATTTCACTTTAGAAATAACGTTATGTCCTGTACCAGCACCTGAACGTACATTTAATACATCAGCTGTTACTGTGTATTTTAATTCAGAAGTTGTTTCTACCGTTTTTGTTTCAGTTACAGTCGTTTGAGTTTGAGTTTGTCCATTAATTTCTTTTAGCGCATCATTTGAAACTTGTGCATGAGCAGAATCCATTCCAGGAACTGCTACACCTACTACAGATGCTGCTGCTAAACCTGCGATTACTTTTTTCATAAGTTGTCTTTACTTCCTTTCCCTACTATCCTCTTGAGAAAACTATAAACTTAGTACTTTACAATATTATCAAAGTAAAATATTCATCCAGTTCCATTTTTTAGCAAGAGTTTTATTTTTCACACATCATTTATTTTAAACGATTGAAGTGAATTTAGTGTGAACTTCATGTGAACTTTATCATTAAACAGTGTGTTTTTGCAATGCTTTTTTCAAATTTCTTATGTATTTCATTGAAAATTCGACATTCCATTCATTATCTTAATATATATTTTTCTTTTGCTATCCACTTTAAAAAACTCTATTAATCTAATACAATGCAAAGAGTGTATTTTCTAGTAAAGTCCCTTCCATGAAGTATACTCTTATCATGACAAAAAAATGCTTTTTTTATCAATAGTATAATATTTTCAGAAAACTATTTTTGATATTATCCATCGTTTTTAAAAGATTTGACGATTTGTAAGATTTAACTCCAAAAATTCTGTTCTAATTTGACGAAAATACACATTCCACTATCTATTTTTCACTATCTATGGAATTTTCAGGATATTTGTATTATCATATATAAAGTAGGATTTTAATCCATATAAATTTTATTCACCCCACACTGAAACCAATCTAACTTTTACAGGTCGGTCATTGAATTTTGATATGGAAGCCTTACTGCCCGCAAATAGTGAGATAAAAAAAGGAGATATATTTATGAAAAACATAATAGATGATCCTATAAATAAAAATATAGAACTGTACTATGCTTTTTTTCAATTCGTTTCAATTATAACATTACAAAAAGTATCAACTATTGAAACACGTAAAAACAAATTAAAAAATCAGATGAAAAATTCCTACAAAAAAAATCCTTACTACTTATAAAAGGTGAACAGATTATATCTCTGTTCACCTTTTATTTTTTATTTTATTTGTAAATTTTCACACGAGTTTCTAATGGCTGATATTCTTTATCTCCTGCCGAAACTACCGGTTTACCAAATGGCATTTGCGCAGTTAACTTCCAGTTTTCAGGTACATCCCATTCTTTTTTTACTTCCTCATCAATCAACGGATTATAATGCTGCAATGTAGCACCAAAACCTTCAATCTCTAATGCTGTCCAAATCGAAAATTGCAACATTCCAGAAGATTGCTGAGACCATGTAGGAAAATTATCTTTGTATAGTGCAAAGTTCTCTTGCAAACTTTCTACTACTTTACTATCTTCAAAATACAAAACTGTCCCATAGCCACTTTTAAATGCATTCATTTTCTCTTCCGTAGGTGCAAAATTATTTTCAGGTACAATTTTTCGTAACGTTTCTTTCGTAACATTCCATAATTTGTCGTGTTGTTCGCCTAGTAATACAACAACTCTTGCACTTTGAGAATTAAAAGCCGAAGGTGTATGTTTCACAGCATGATAAATCACTTCTTGAATTCTTTCATCAGAAACTACTTGCTCTTTACTAATCGCGTAAATAGATCTTCTGTCTTCAATTGCTGAGTAAAAATCTTTTGCCATTACAATTCCCTCCAATTTTCATTTGAGGCAGTATCATATGTACGAAGCATATAATGCCTCTCGAACTTATTATTAATAAGTTCTTAACTTAATAATATCAACAAACAAAAACAAACTCAAATGATATCACTTGAGTTTTCACTTCCTATACGTCAAAAAATAAAAAAACAGTTTATTGTCACCAAAATCAAGGTTCAATAAACTGTCTGTCTTATTTTTATAACAATCTAAATTACTTCTTTCTTCACCTAATTAAGCAATTGAAATGCATAGGACATTAATTTATTTGTTTCTGTAAAACGTTTTGTTTTACTTTTTGTCCCCATAACAACTGTAATAACACGATTATCGCCTTGTTTTGCAGTACCTGTAAAACAATACCCTGCGCTATCTGTAAACCCTGTTTTTAAACCGTCTATTCCTTCTATATATAAAGCTTTATTATTTTTGTTTAACATCTCATTTGTGCTTGTAACATTAATATTATTAAATGCTAACTGACTTTGACGTAAGTGAGTCACTTCTAATATCTCTGGATAGTCTTTTATAAGATGATACGCTAATTTTGCTACGTCAGCTGCTGTCATTTTCGTTTCACTTCCGTCGGGCTCCTGTAATCCGGAAGCATTCGCGAATTTAGCTTTATCTGACATTTCTAACTGCTTTGCTTTTTCATTCATAAGTTGAACAAAGTTTTTTTCTGTCTTAGCTACATGTTCCGCTAAAGCGACAGCCGAATTATTAGCCGATTCAATCATTAACGCATGATATAAGTCCTTAACAGTTAATGTATCATTTGCTTGCATCGGGATTTTTGCACCCTCTGTTTGTGCCGACTTTGCACTTATTTTCACTGGATCTTCCCAGTGGACTTTCCCATTATGTATACTCTCTAAAACGAGATATGCTGTCATCATTTTTGACATACTAGCAGGGGCAACAGCTTCATTTTCATTATTTTGATAAATAACTTCTTCATTACTCGCATCGATAATAATAGCTGCTTTTGCATCAATTTCTGGTGGTATATATTTTGATGGAACTACTTTTTCAGATAGCCCTGTTTTAGGTAGCTCTGCCACTTGTAAAGGCTGAGTATCTACATTTGTTTCACTCTTTTGAACTCCTTGGAAAAAGAACCAACATATACCCAGAATTACTACTAACAGGATTGTTAATCTTCCCCATTTTAACCGCTTCATTCTAAAACTCCTTTAACAAACCTTTTATACACTCATGTTTAACCATAACAACAATTACTTTATATCGTCAAGGTAAAAAGCATATTTATTCATCTATAACAATTATAATTTCAACCTCGTTCTCTTTTTCATATGTGTTACACTAAAAACAACGAAATATAAGAATATTCAATTACATTTAAACACAAAAACACTATATAATAGAAAGGATTTATACAAATGATACTTCCAAAAGCATTAAAATATGGCGATACCATTGGCATCTACTCTCCCTCTTCACCAGTAACCTATACTTCTCCAAAGAGATTTGAGCGCGCAAAATTATACTTACAAAAGAAAGGATTTCATATATTAGAAGGTTCACTAACAGGTCAATATGATTATTATCGTTCCGGGAGCATTAAAGAGCGTGCTGAGGAATTAAATGACTTGATTAGAAACCCTAACGTCTCTTGTATCATGTCGACAATTGGGGGACTGAATTCAAATTCATTACTACCTTATATTGATTATGCGACTTTTCAAAAGAATCCTAAAATAATGATTGGCTATTCAGACACAACAGCATTATTACTAGGAATTTATGCAAAAACAGGCATTCCTACATTTTATGGTCCAGCACTTGTTCCTTCTTTTGGTGAATTTGAGCCTTTCGTAGATTGCACGTACAAATATTTTGCGGATACTTTATTAACTGATCAACACCTTCCTTACAACATAAACCAGCCGTTATTTTGGTCAGATGAATTTATTAATTGGGAAGAAAAAACGAAAGAAAAAGATCTTCGACCGAACAATTGGATTTCAGTAATTGGTGGGAAAGCTACTGGACGTATTATTGGTGGGAATTTAAATACTATACAAGGTATTTGGGGTAGCCCCTATATGCCACTTATTCAAGATGGTGACATTCTCTTTATTGAAGATAGCTCAAAAGATGCAGCTACTATCGAAAGAAGTTTTTCATTACTTAAAATTAACGGCGTTTTTGATAAAGTTTCAGGTATCATCCTTGGAAAACATGAGCAATTTGATGATTGTGGTACAAATAGAAAACCTTACGAAATATTATTAGAAGTATTACAAAATCAAAAACTTCCTTTTCTAGCCGATTTTGATTGTTGTCATACTCATCCAATGATTACTTTGCCAATAGGTATTCAAGTAGAGATGGATGCAACAAATAAAACGATACAAATTATAGAGCGCTGGAGAGACTAACGACACTTATTCCACTATCTTGTAATGCTTAAAAATACAATTACATTTTTAATAGAAGGAAGTGGATATCACTCATAACAAATAGTGCCTAATGTCTTCTGTTGTTTTACAATAGAAGACATGTTACTATATATTTTGGAATGTGAAATGATCAGCAACAATCTATGATATGTACTGAAAAAACAATTTCAATGTACATTATGTAATAAGAAACTATTGATTACATACATTCATTTCAAATGTATGTATTTATATGTAAAAGAGAGTGAATATATGAAACCAACTATTAAAAACTATGTATTTCTACATGTAGCCTTCTTGATATATTCTATCATTATGGTTTACATGAAATGGGCAGCTCAATTCCCTGTTGCATCAATCTCATTTTTTATTGCTTACTTCGGACTTGTTGTACTTTTATTCGGATATGCAATTCTATGGCAACAAGTCATTAAGAATTTTGAAATTTCTAGAGCATATTCACACCGTGGGATTATCATACTATGGTCCATGCTTTGGTCAGTATTCCTATTTGGAGATACGATACAGTGGAATCACATACTTGGCGCAGCTATTATTATCGTCGGAATTGTGGTGGTGACAAAAGATGAATAGTTATATGTTATTATTTATTTTTGGGATAATTTTAGCCAATTACTCACAAATATTATTAAAAAAGGCTACTTTACAACAATACGATTCTAGAATAAAAGAATATGTGAATCCTTATGTTATCATCGGCTACTTTTTATTTGTAATTAATGCCGGATTAAATGTGATCGCCTTAAAGGGCTTGGCATTAAAGCAAGCATCTGCATTAGAATCATTAAGTTATATCATCATTTTAATTTTCAGTTGGTACTTCCTAGGGGAGAAAATAACGAAACGAAAAATCATTGGCAACATTATTATTGTCATTGGTGTAATCATCTATTGTATACAATAACAAAAAGATCCGTTTATGATAAACGGATCTTTTTGTTATTGCCCTAAATTTTGAACCTTCTCTTTCAAATCACGAACTTGTTCTATCGTCTGCATAAGCTCAGAGTTTTTAAACTGCTCTACATTCATTTTCCCTTCCTCTATCTTTGTCATAGATGTATCAATTAATGTATTTAACTTTTCATTATACCCGACGATTTGCTGGTGAAGATCCTTCGCTACATCTGGTGGTGTTAATTCATTAAAAGCTGGTATATCTTGTTTAATTTCAGTAAGTTTCGTTTCTAGTTCTTTCCGGGCTTCCCCATCATTAACGGCCTTTTCTGCTAATGCTGGCGCTTCATTTGCAAATGCACTTATTTCATTTACATAATCTGTCGCTTTTTGAGCGTAATCTATGGAGTTCTTCCCTTCCTCTACTAGCGAACATCCCATCAAACCAATTGAAACTACAATTGAAAGTAACATTGTTTTTGTAAACTTCATTTTTACCTCCTAAATAATTTCCATACTGTTATTCATTTATAAACACTTTATTTTCTTCTTATACACTTTATCACATCATATCTTATTTTTTTAATCTTCCTCTTATACATTCTAGAAAAATCATTATTATCCTGTTCAACATGTGCCTCGAAACTATCTTCATTTAAATATAAAAACAGACATACTTATTTTCAGTACGTCTGTTTTCCAGGTACGTATAACTCTCACTAATTAAAGTTTCTCTTTATCCTCTCACATGCCCTATTACTGTTATAATATCTATGTCTATATGTACACTAATAATATCTTCTATAATGTCCGTATATCCTTGGCCTAAAGGTGTTCCGTAATGTAATAAAATTTCTTTTTTTTCATAAACTGACTTCGGTACTGTAAAAATAAATTTCCTCATATTCCGCTCATCAGCAGGCTCCAGAATTAAAACAATGCCATCCTCTTCAAACATATAATCACGCCTTCCAACAATCCATTCACTATGGCTCAAGTATTGCCTTGAAAGGATAGGTTTTAAACACCCTTTCTAACAATATATAACCATTTCATGATCAAATAGCTTATACGGCTTATATGATTTCACCACAAATACAAAAAAAACACGAACCTTGAACTACCAAGAATTTGTGTTTTTTTGCATTTCATTCTTATATACCTTTATCAAGCTCATATAACCTACGATATTTCTCATTTTCTTTCAGTAGCTGTTCGTGACTACCTTGCATAGTGATTTGGCCACTATCAAGGAAAATAACTTCATCTACATGTTCAATTCCTACAAGATGATGTGTAATCCAAATAACAGTCTTTTCTTCTGTTGCAGAAAACATTGTTTCTATTAAGGCTAATTCCGTTTTAGGGTCTAAACCGATAGTCGGTTCATCAAGCACAATAATCGACGCTTCTTGCATAAGAGTTCTTGCAAATGCTACCCTTTGCCTTTCTCCGCCAGAAAACCTCTTTCCCATTTCATGCATTTTTGTTTGTAATCCATCAGGAAGAGAAGCAATGTGCGGTGCTAGCTGTGCTTTCTCTAAAGCTCTCCATATCTCTTCATCATTAGCCTCTGGTTTACCTATCCGCACATTATTTCCAATTGTCGTATCGAATAAATGTGGTTTTTGGTTTAATACAGAAATATATTTTGACAAAAAATCCGTATGAGCTTGTTCACCATTCAATATAACTTGGCCACTTACCGGACGTAATGCCCCAGTTAACAGTTTTAGTAAAGTAGATTTTCCTGTTCCACTTCTACCTAAAATAGCAATTTTCTTTCCTGCCTTTATTTGCAATGATACATCTTTTAATACAGGTTCATTACTATCCGGGTAATTATACGACACATTACTCAGTTCAATATCTACATGTTTTGATACAACGTATTCTTTATTTACAGGTAACTCCTTACCACCATCCAAAGTGCTCTCACTTTCTACGCCATTAAGCCGATGAGCAGATTCTACATAAGATGGAATTCGATCAATAGCATCTGATATAGGGATAAGCGCATTTGTCACAGATAATGTCATTAATACGAACGCTGCAATAACTGTAGGTGCAATCTGTTCACTTGCTGCTTGATTTCCAGTCCACATAATCATTGAAATAACTACAATGCCGACTATTAAATGAATGATACTGTCTCGAATATGGTACCAGCGTTTCACTCTCTTTTCTGTCTTTAACAACTGGACATTTTGCTCTACATACGCATTAATAAATTCATCTTTTCTACCACTCGCCTGCCAATCAGATAACCCAAATACAGCATCTGTCAATTGTTGATACAAACGATTTCTTCCTCGCTTCAAAGCAACATGATGTCGTTTCATCAAAAGTAGTGATACGAATGGGAGAAGAAAAACAATAACAGCTAACATACAAGCTGCGATAAGTGCAAATACTAAGTCAAATGCACCGATAACAATTACGAAAATGCTATATACAACTAACGCTAATATACTAGGGAATATTGTACGTAAATATAGATTCTGTAAATGTTCTATATCATCAGACAATACACCTAGTACATCACCAGTTTGAAATCGAGAGCGTAAAAATAACGCCTGTGGTTCTACAATTCTATATAGTTTTGTCCTCATTTTTTCTAAAATTCGTAGAACGACGTCATGCCCTACTAAACGCTCTAAATAATGAAAGACAGCTTGCCCTATACTAAACGCACGCGTTGCAACTATAGGAACATATACAGCCATTACATTTTCTGGTCTGAGAGCAGATTTAGAAATTAAATAACCTGAAATGAAAAGTAGCATCGCACCTGAACTAACTCCAAGAAGCCCGAGGAAAATAGTCAACGTCATTCTACCTTTATTTTGCTGTATATAAGGTTTAATCCAATTACTCATCGCTCTCCCCTCTCTTCCCTATGAAAATGTAATGTCTCATTCTTTAAAAGTTCTTCATATGTTCCACTTTCTTTAATTTCCCCTTTATTTAAAATAAGAATATGATCCATTTGCTTCATCCAATGCAGACGATGCGTTGCAAGAAATACTAACTTACCTTCAAACAGACGTAACATCGATTGCTTTATTTCAAATTCAGTTTCAATATCAAGATGTGCTGTAGGTTCATCTAATAAAATGATTGGCTTTTTACTTAAAAGTGCACGTGCCATAGCGACACGTTGTTCTTGTCCGCCACTAAGCATACGTCCACCTTCTCCAATTCTTTCGTACATCCCATGTGGTAATGATGCAACGAGCGAACGAAGACCAACTTCATTAATAACTCTCTCAACTTCTTCATCAATTGTATTCGTTTCATAGAAACAAATATTATCTTTTAATGAAAGCGGAAAAATATAAGGTTGCTGCGGAATATAAGCAATATTTTTTTGCCAATCTTCTCGAGTAGATTCACCAATTTCCACACCATTTACTAACATCTTCCCACCCGAAGGCGGTAGAAATCCTGCTAACACATCGATTAACGTTGATTTCCCTGCCCCACTTTCACCAATAATGCCTATAGCACCGTTACCTTGCCAAGTAAAATCAATTCCCTCTAATATAGCCTTTTCAGATTCATCATTATTTACTTTTACATCTTGTAATTTCAAACTACTAGAAGAATTCCATACTATATCTACATTTGAATCTTTCTTTTCTATTTCTTTTTGTTTCTCTAAAATTTCTTCTATTTGCTCCATTGCAAGTTGTCCATCTAATGTAGCATGATAATTCGCTCCAACTTGCTTAATCGGCAGAAAATATTCCGGCGCTAAAATTAAAATCGTAAGAGCTGGCAACAGTATAATTGTCCCATCTATTAACCGTATCCCTAATCCAACTGCTACAAATGCAATTGATAAACTCGTAAAGAAATCTAATGCAAAAGAAGAAAGAAAAGCAACTCGCAAAGTACGCATCGTTGCTTTTCTATATCGTTTACTTACTTTTTCAATCTTTCCTTCGTGCTGTTTACTTTTCCCTAAATACTTTAATGTTTCTAATCCTTTTAACGTATCTACAAAATGATTAGAAAGTACACGATATGTCTCATATTGGCTATCCGCCATTTTCTGCGCTGCTAATCCTAGAAGGATCATAAATATGATCACAATTGGAATCGTTACAACTAAAATGATTCCAGACTTAATGTCCAGTGTAAAAACATATAGAACAATTAGCCCTGGAACGATACTACTTCTAATCATTTTAGGAATTGTCAATTCAATATATGTTTTAAATTTCTCAATACCTTCTATCGATAAAGTAACCAGATGACCAGTCCCATTCGTTTGGACAAATCTCGGCCCTAACGTAAAATATGCTTCTATTAACTGTTTACGTAATGCAAATCCTGTTTTTTCAGCGAAACGCTCAACCAATATTTGCGATGTTCGCACTAACATTTGGCGTGCTGCAAACGTGATCCCAAAATAAACAGTTTCATTTAGCACAGCTTGCACTGTTTCTCCATGAAATAAAAATGTGATTGCTCGTGCTAAAAACACTGTCTGCGCAATGATACTACACGCCTCTAAAATGCTAATAAGACTTAAAGTTACATATAAAACTCGGCTACCAGGATACGACGGAAGTCCTCTTTTTCTTTTCATTAGTACTCCAAATCTTTGTCTGACTTAACAGGTTGTCTAAATACATAGAAACTCCATATTTGACTACCGATAACAAACGGTAAAATAGCAAGAGAAAAATAGCTCATCAGTTTTAATGCATAAGGTCCTGATGCCGCATTATAAATTGTCAAATCATTTACCGCTCCTAATGAGCTAATCATGACACGCGGGAACATACCGATGAACACACTTGCACTTAACAAAATGATTGTTAAACTCGTCATAAAGAAAGCCCAACCATCTCTTCTTCTTTTATTTAATAAAGTAGAAACAAATAGCGCTACAAAAGCTCCAATTGGAACCATTAGCCACTCTGAACCATGTGCGGTGAAAATATCTGTTTTCCATAACCCTACAGCTGCAAAAACAAGAAGTGTTATTAATGCAAAAGGTGCAATCTTTGTCGCGGCAATACGTGCGCGTTCTCGTAATTTTCCTGTTGTACGTATAGTAAGGAATTGCAAACCATGAACAATACATAGAAGAAGAAACATAACTCCCCCAAGTAACGCAAATGGGTGAAGTAATTTCATAAATCCGCCTACCATATTTTTACTTTCATCAATTGGTACACCTGTCATAAAGTTTGCGATTGCAACTCCCCAAAGTATGGGAGGTAGCAAACTTCCAATAAACATGCCCCAATCCCAGAAACTCTTCCATTTATGATTTTCTATTTTCGCACGAAATTTAAAGGAAACACCTCTTATAATTAATGCAAGAAGCATAAACACAAATGGAATATAAAACCCACTAAATAAAGTTGCATACCAGTGCGGGAATGCCGCAAACATAGCGCCACCAGCACAAACAAGCCATACTTCATTTGCGTGCCAAAACGGCCCAATTGTATTTAAATATATACGTTTTTCCAAATCGTTTTTTCCTAAAAACCTTGAAACGATTCCTACACCAAAATCGAAACCTTCAAGTACAAAGAAGCCAACGAATAAGGTTGAGATAATTAGAAACCACAACTCATTAAGAGATAACATACTCTTCCTCCTTATCAAATGGATCATGGCTTTGATAATCCTTTTTCGTTTTCTTATTCGCATGTCCTTTAATGATACGAACGAATAAGTAAACAGTAATTCCTCCAACAATTAAATATAGTGATGTGAATGAAACAAGAGAGAATAATACTTCTCCAAATGAAACGTTTGGAGATACAGCATCTTCTGTTTTCATAACACCGAAGACAACCCAAGGCTGACGTCCCATTTCAGTCATGATCCATCCTACTGTATTACCGATAAACGGTAGTGCAATTGCATATACCATTATTTTTAAATACCAAGGGTTTTCAGTTAAGCGATCTTTTCTTGATAAGAACCAGCCGTACATTCCTAAAAGAAGCATGAATGTTCCACTCATTACCATCGCTCTAAAACTCCAGAACATAGTATGTACTGGCGGAATATAATCTCCAGGTCCATATTTTTCTTCATATTGTTTTTGAATTTGATTCATCCCTTCAACTTGACCGCTAAATTTATCGTATGACAATAGACTTAGCATATAAGGGATTTGAATTTCAAACGAATTTTCTTTCTTCTCTGTATCAATTTTTGCAAATACTGTAAATGGCGCTGGATCCTCACTCGTATTCCATAATGCTTCAGCTGCTGCCATTTTCATCGGATGTGTCTTAATTAAATTTTGTGCTTGTGCATGACCGAAAAATAATACCAATGCAGTTGTAATTGTTCCAACAACGATAGAAACTCGGAACGATTTTTTAAACACCGCAGTTTCTTGACCTTTTGATATTTTCCATGCGCTTACACCTGCAATAAAGAATGCACCAGTTGCAATTGCCGCTGTGATTGTATGTGGGAATTGCACCCATAATTGTGGATTTTGAATAATCGCCCAAAAATCATTCATCTGTGCACGTCCATCTGCTGCCATTTCATATCCTACTGGGGCATGCATAAATGCACTTGCAGTTAAAATCCAAAATGCTGATAACATTGTTCCTATTGAGAGGAGCCAAATACATAAAAGGTGAACTCGCTTCGGAAGTTTATCCTCACCGAATACCCATAAACCTAGGAATGTAGACTCAATGAAAAATGCTAATAAACCTTCAATTGCAAGTGATGGTCCGAAAACATCACCAACAAAACGTGAATACGTTGACCAGTTCATACCAAACTGAAATTCTTGTAAAATACCTGTTACTACACCTACTGCGAAGTTAACAAGGAATATTTGTGTCCAAAACTTTGTCATCTTCTTATAAATTTCTTGTCCCTTTACCACATACAACGTTTGCATTAACGCAATGATAAAAGCTAAACCTATAGACAGCGGAACGAAAAAGTAATGAAAAATCGTTGTTGATGCAAATTGTATTCGTGCCAATTCGAGCGTTTCCATGCTTAAATCACTTCCTTCATAATTTTTTATCGATTGAATTGAATGAACAATTCAATCATTTAGAAATACAAAAAGATAAATTCGTTTATGTACTTTCTGAAAATATAGATTGTCAGTTTTTTAGATAATTACAAAAGAACTTTCTTCATACGATTTACCTTTTCACTATTTCAGTAGTGTTTTATTCGTTAATCGAATTGTATAATATACTTACATAATAAATTCAGGTGATTTTTGACGTATTATTGACAGGATTTTGTCTGAAATATGTCTTTTGTAATTTTTTTGAATTAGATTTCTCACATTTTAAAAACGTACTTTTCAAACATACAACACACTCTTATATCAATTGTTATTATGTTTTTCTCTTCATACGCTTGACTTTCCCTTTGAAAAATGTCCTCGAATCAAACCTGAAAACACGTTAGATTTTTGTCAAGAGAAAAATGTATTTCCAAAATTCAAATCAACAATATTGTTATTCACAAATAGAAAAAAACTCCCCTTTCTCTAGACATAAAATTCGTTTTTTTGTCATTTTTCAAACTGACTAAATAAAAAAGTACCGAGAATAGATTATATTCCCGGTACTTTTTTATTTATTTCGTTGTATATTTTCTAACAGCCGGCATAATTTCAGTAGCAATTAATTCAATGTTTTTCTCAATCTTATCAAATGGTACACCGCCAAAATCAATCTGTGCCATAAAACGTTGCTGTCCAAATAATTCATATTGATAAAGCATTTTTTCAATAATTTGTTGCGGGCTACCAATCATTAACGCATCACGGTGATCTACTGCGTTAGTAAATTGTTGTTTTGGATACCCACCACCGCGTAGCGCAAGCATACCAGCATTAATATGAGGATAATATTCACTAAGTGCATCTTGTGAATTTTCTGCTGTATAAAATAAACTTGTTGTCGCAATTGGTAATGTTGCTGGATCAAAACCACTTTGCTCAGCTGCTTCACGATATGCATCAACCGAAACTTTAAAATTAACAGCTGGGCCACCAAGTGTCGTAAGCATCATTGGTACACCTGCGCGTCCTGCCTTAATTGCACTAGCAGGTGGCCCTCCAACAGCACGCCAAATTGGCATATTGTTATTTTTAGCTCTCGGTATAATTGCCGCATGTTCAAGTGGCGTTCTAAACTGCCCTTTCCATGTTACACTTTCTTCTTTATTTATTTTTAATAAAAGATCCATCTTCTCTTCAAATAGTTCTTCATAATAATTTACATCGTAACCAAGTAAACTATATCCCCCAATACGAGATCCACGACCAGCAACGATTTCAGCACGACCATTAGAAATTAAATCAATTGTGGCAAAATCCTCATATACACGAACCGGATCTGACGTGCTTAATACTGTTGCAGAACTCGCGATTTTAATATTTTTCGTAGCTTGTGCAATAGCTCCTAAAATAACTGTATGAGCTTGCGTTGTAAAATGCGCTTGATGACTTTCACCGACAGCAAACACATCAATTCCAGCTTCATCTGCTAACTTAGCTGTTTCAATTAGTTCATGAATTCTTTTTTCTGCACTTATTTTCGAACCATCATGCGGATTTAAAATATGATCTCCAATTGAATATAATCCAAATTCAATTCCCTTACTTGTATCAATACGGTATTTTTCCATAGTTGCTCTCTCCCTTTTAATTAAGTGGTATTAATTTCTCTTCTATCTCTTTTCTTCTCTCTTCTAAAAATGGTGGTAAATCCAGCTCTTTTCCTAATTCTTCAACTGCTGAATCTACTGTAAATCCTGGTCCATCCGTCGCAATCTCAAATAAAATGCCATTTGACTCACGGAAATATAAACTTTTAAAATAAAAGCGATCGATAATCCCTGTTGATTGGAACCCTTTATCTTTCACCGCTTCATTCCAATAACTCAGTTCTTCATCATTTTTTACGCGAATAGCTAAATGATGAATACTTCCTTTTCCAGGTCTTTCACTCTCTCCCTCTTGCTGTTTCACCAAAATTTCTCCAAAAGATTGACCATCAATAGATTGATAAATCCCCTCATCGTCTGAACGAGATACTTCTTTATAACTAAACAAACCTGTTAATATTTTTGATAATTTATTTAAACTGCGCACTGTCATTTCAACTGTTCCCATGCCTAAAATACGATGATTCTGCTCTACAGAAGATTCATCCCATGCAGTCCAATATTCAGGCACCTCTTCATCTTTATTATTTAACAGCACTAACCGTAGACCATCTGGATCTTCAAAGTGCAGTGCGTCTCTTCCGGCGTAAGTTGTAATTTCCCCATGCGCCACCTGGAGTGACTCAAAACGTCTCTTCCAAAATGTAAGACTTTCTATTGAAGGTACGAGCAAGCCTATTTGTGTTATTGCATTTGTACCACGGATTGTTCTACCTACATTCGGCATTTCAAAAAATGATAATTCAGTTCCGGCACTCCCTGTTAAATCACCATAAAACAAATGATACATAAATGGATTATCTTGATTGACTGTCTTTTTCACCCGGCGTAATCCTAAAACATCTCGATAAAAATTATTATTCGTTTTCGCATTTTTAGTCACCATAGAAATGTGGTGATGCCCTGGAATTGTATACATAATATTTCCTCCTCTAATTATCACTTGATTAGTCAATTGATGGCGTAAAAAAAATTACTCAGCTGGTAATTCTTTTTTTTCACTATACTTATGAACTTTTGTCATTAACGCGTATAGTATTTTCTGTTCTTCCTCATCTAATACATCATCAAAAAATGATGATTGAAATGCAAGTTGCTCTGGCAATGCTCTTTCTAACACTGCTTCACCCTTTTCAGTAAGGCTAATCATTTTCGTTTTCCAATCTTGTTTACGTACTATATACTCTTCTTTTTCAAGGCGTGTTAACATTCTAGAAATACCACCTTGCGTCACAGTAACTTTTTCGGCTAACTCCATTTGTGTTAATGGCTGATAAGTCCGTATTTGCAAAAGCACATCAAATTGAGCTGTTGTTAAATCAAAACGTTTTAAAAACTCATTTGACATTTGATTACTTTGGTTCGTAAATCGTATTAGGCGTAACCATATTAACGATCCTATCGTATTTTCACGCATGTTTCATCACTTCCTAGCGTTGATCTTATTATCACTTTACCACTCAAGTGATAGTAATGCAAGTAGAAATATGTTAAAAATACCTCCCAAAATCATTATTCTTAACTTTCCATTTCATTCATTGCTATATTTAAAGCTGCCACAGCTTTTGGCCAACCAACGTAAAAAGCCATATGTGTTATTAATGCAACTAATTCATTCTCCATTATCCCATTTTGTTTAGCTAGCTTCAGATGAAATGATAATTGTTCTGTATTACCAAGACTGATTAGTGCCGACAATGTACATAAGCTTCTTTCTCTTAATGTTAAAGCGGCATCCCGCCACACTTCCTCAAATAATATCTCTTCACTATAATGAGAAAATACAGGTGCTACTTCTCTCATTTTCTTTGGAATATAGAATTCAATTGGTTCATTCATCATTTTGCTCCCTTCATTTTTACCAATTGTGCCATCCCTTGACCAAATGACCAGTTTTCAGCAGCTGTCTCATGTAATGTAATAAAAATGTCAGTAACTTTCACATTAGAACATGCTGAAATTTCAAAGGATATAGATTGATACAATCCTTTTTTCTGTTGCACTGTTCTTCCAGGTCCACATGTAATAGAAACATGAATCATATTCTCAGTTCTCATTTCTCCTCTTTCCAACAAATAATATGGATTATACAAAAATTGATTTTGTTGATAAGGTAAAAATATTTGAAAATAATCATTTTCAGGAATGTTAAAATGTTCGATTAATGAAAGATGGATACATTCACCTATCTTTTTCAATTCTTCTTTATTTAATATATCTTCATGATAATAAACGTTCACAAAAGGCATAGATTTTCATTCCTTTTTCTTAATTTAGCATTCAACAACATATCCTCGTGAAATATGTAAAATCTCATAAATAGTAACATCGTCCATTACATCTATTTCAGGCTTTTCCTTATAAAAACTGAATTGGCTATATCCCCACTTATCCGGATTATAAACTATTACATTTCCTAAACATTTTTCTATGTTTTGCACATTTTTATTTAATTGCGTCCCAATCAGCGATTTACTTTGAGAAATACTCCCTGCATATTCAACAGCATATCTACTTTTTCTAAAATCATTACTTAAATTAACAACTAATGGAACACCTATATTTATTCGTTGCCACCCAAACGATTGCAAAATATTATCGTAATACCCTTCAAAGATAAATTTATTCATCCCTTCATGACCATTCCAAATATATAAAGGTGCATAACAATTATGGAAATCCCCATCCTTACCTGCCTCAGCAATTAAATAAGCCTTAAAATTCAACCCTTGAAAACCATCCGTTTTATAACCATTCTTTTTCACCCTTGCTCTAATAGTCCCCATATCATAATCTTTTGGCAAAATGACCTTATATTGCATACCAATCATGTTCATCACTCCCTTTCGATCTTATATACATAATGATAAACCGACGATCGGCTGACGTAAAATAGGTATAAATTATGTTTGATATCATTTATAATGATACCGTATAAGGGGCTGAAATGAATGGAAATAAATGATCTTATCATATTTAAAACTGTAGCTAACGAAGGTTCTATTAGTAAAGCTGCTAAAGAGCTAGGCTATGTACAACCAAATGTAACTGAGCGAATCAAAAAATTAGAACAAGAATTAGAAACACCTTTACTACATAGAGATAACAAAGGTGTTTCCCTGTTACCTTCTGGTGACATTTTATTAGACTACACGAATAAAATATTAGCTCTTTTAGAAGAAGCGAAAGATGAAATTAAAACAAGTGCTTCTTCTTATGTAATAGCGACGTCACAATCTATTTTGACTAATTATTTAAGTATGCGTATTAAAGAAAATTTCAGGAATTATCAAATATATATAGAAAGTAGTAGCCATTTACAAAAACTACTACAGCAACAAAAAGTTGATATGGTCATAACTTATGAGGATTATCCCGACGCAGCGTTTAAAAAAGTATTCACCACTTCAATTTCTGTAGGCTTATTAAAAGCGAAAGAACAGTGTAACATTGACTTTTCAAAAGAACTTTTCTTTGTTAGTAACGATAAAAAGTGCCCTTTTAGAAATATGACAATACAATTTCTAAAAGAAAACAATCTATCTCAGCATCAACTTCAACAGTTAGATTCTTATTCGCTTATTGAAGAGTTTATTGTTGAGGGAAATGGGATAGCTTTTTTACCGATTAGAAATGATAAATTAGTTCCAGTTGAAAATGTCGCGGTTGAAAAACTACCCATTAACTTCTTTACAACTCGAGACTTAGATAAAGTGATTCCAGGTGAACTATTTAATTAATAAAGAGGCTACACTTGTCTTATTTTACGGGTAAATAGATATCCCTTTTCGAATCGCTAATATAACTTCATATACTATCGTACGGCTTAATAAAATAAAAAGGGATGTTACCTAGTTAATATGTTTAACTACTAGGACATCCCTTTTTATCTTGAAGACTTATTTTACACGTTCTGCTCCACCCCTGTGCTCTTCTCCTTCTTACCTCTTTTAAAATTCTTCAACTTCTTAACTGTTCCAACTAACCCTTTCGGAAAAACTAGAAGCACGATAATGTATAATAAACCAAGAATAATCGTCCATCGTTCAAAAATCGGATACTCTGTGGCTAGTTCTGATAAATAATATTTTAGTGATTCAATAATACCGGCTCCCGCGATTGCTCCAATTAACGTTCCAACGCCACCAATCATTGTCATCAATAATGCATTTAATGTCATTTCAATTGAAAATACAGTTGTATTAACAAAGCGTAAAGTGATAACAAATAAACCACCGCTAATCGTAGCAACTACCCCCGCAACAATACTAGCAATAATTTTATAATGAAGAACTTTATATCCAAGTGCTTCAACGCGTTGTTCATTTTGTGAAATGGCCTTTAATACTTTTCCAATTGAAGACTTTGTGAAAAGACGTAACAAGATGAAAATGACGATTAGACATATAAATGTTATATAATAAAATGTAAAACGATCACGGAATATATCTGGTACACGAAATGTAAATCCATCTCCTCCATGAGTCAGTGAACGCCATTTTTCAGCAAGTACAAAAAACAGCTGGGAAATAGCGAGCGTTAACATTGCATAAAAATGACTTTTCAAACGTAATGAAAGCATACCAATTATATAACTAACGATGGCTGATACAATAATTGCGGCTGCTATTCCTATAAAAAAGTTCATTATAGACACCCCTTGCCGATCAAATAAGAGTGCCACACCATACGCCCCTATTCCAAAGAACATACAATGACCGAATGAAACAATACCCGTATATCCAAGGAGAACATCAAAACTCATAGCGAAAATAGCAAAGATGAAGATTTGAGTGAACAAAATTAACAAGCTCCGTGAATCATTTACGAATGGAAATACACTTAAACAAATGAGCATAAAAACTCCGAAGTATACTTTAATTCGATTTGATGTGCTGTTCACCGTTTCACCCCTTTTCACCAACAAGGCCCGTTGGCTTCACTATTAAGAAAAATAGTAACATTAACATATTAATTGCAAGTGATAAATCCGGCAAAAAATACGCTGTAAAAGCACCGGCTAATCCGACAATTAAAGATGCTAGCGCTGAACCTTGAACGCTACCTAATCCTCCAATGATAACTACTATAAAGGCTAAAATTGCATACTGCATACCCATCTCAGCAAAAATAACTCCTGAATACGGTGCTAGTAGAAAGCCACCTAACGCCGCCATCCCTGCTCCTAATAAAAAAACAAACGAGAATATCGCTTTTACGTTAATCCCGAGAGCTTGAACCATCTCTTTATCCATTACACCAGCGCGAATCATAAGTCCTATCTTTGTTTTTTTCAGCAGCAATAGTAAAGCGATGTAAATTAGTATCCCAACTAAAATAACGAATAGGCGATATTTTATTAAGATAACTCCTCCAAATGTAAAACTGCCTTGAAGCCATAACGGTAATTTTGCAGCGATTGGATTAGGACCCCAAAATATTTTGATGCACTCGCTAAGAACGAGCATTCCTCCGAGTGTAACGAGAAGCTGCCGAACATGGTTTCCATACACTGGTCTAATAAGAAATCTTTCTAAAATGAAACCAAGAAACATACCCATAGCGACTGCGCCAATTAGCGCTAATAAATAACTATCTGTCATATTAAATAACCAAACGCCTGTAAATGCTCCCCATGCAAATAAACCGCCATGCGCAAAATTTAGTACGCTCATTAAACCGAAAATAAGTGATAGACCAGACGCTAATAAAAAAATAAGCATCCCTGTCGAAACGCCGTTTACAAATAAGTTAATTAGCACATCCACGTTCTATCCCCCCGTATCAATGTTAAGAAATACCTAAATATTTATGACATGTTTCCTTATCCTCTCGCAGTTCCTCCATGAAACCGTTATGCACAATGCGCCCATTATCCATAATGTAAAAATAATCACCGATTTGACTAGCCATCATAAAATTTTGTTCAACAAGTAAAACAGTCGTTTTTTCCTTCATTTTCAAAATAGCTACCATTAATTTTTCTATCATAATTGGAGACAGCCCTTTACTCGGCTCATCAATAAGCAATAGTCCATCACTATTAATAAATGCTCTTGAAATAGCCAACATCTGCTTTTGTCCCCCGCTTAAGAGCCCACTTTTCTTATTCCAAAACTGCTTTAAATCGGGAAATAGTTCGAGCATCCAATCTATTTTCTCTTCAGATTCTTCCCCATTTTTCCCCCTAGCAAGTGAGAATGTCTCTTCTACTGTTAAATCATGAAAAATACCTTGATTTTCTGGTACATAACCTATACCTTTTCTTGAAATTAAATGTGTAGATAACCCATTTACTTTTGTGTTATCATAATAAACTTCTCCATTTGCTATCCGGTGAAACCCCATAACCGAGCGTAATGTTGTTGTTTTTCCAGCTCCATTTCTTCCAAACAATACTGTAATCGTTCCCTTCTCAACCGAAAGGGACACCCCTTGTAAAATATGAAACTGATCTAAATACGTCTCTATATTATTCACTTGTAGTAGTGCCACTATATAATCCCCCTAAATAAGCACTTTGTACTCGCTCGTCTTTCATCATTTCTTCCGGCAATCCTTCAGCCAATAACTCCCCATGAAATAAAACGATAAGATGATCTGATAAATCTAGCACCATATCCATTTTGTGTTCGATAAGTACGATTGTGCTCTCTGGATTCTTTTTAATATTTTCGATTACTTGTAATATAGCCGGAACTTCCTCAACAGAAATACCTGCTGTCGGCTCATCTAGTAGTAATACATCCGTTTTTAATGCTAATAACATAGCAAGCTCTAACTTTCTTTTTTCTCCGTGAGCTAAATCCTTAGCTAATACGTCCCCTTTCTCGTGAAGGAGTACTGTCTTCAAAAGACGTCTCGCTTCTCCAGTTTGCTGCTTTAACTTGGCTGCATTCGGAAAGAAACTGTAATAATCCTGAACAAACGATTGAACACTTAGACGCACATTTTCAAGTACTGTTAGCTCTGGAAAAATATTTGTCAGCTGAAAAGAACGACCAATCCCCAAGCGCGTTCGATCTGAAATTGATAATTTTGTAATATCCTGTCCTTTAAAATAAACTTCACCTTTCGTCGGAGAAATTTGCCCACTTAATAAATTGAATAGTGTTGTCTTTCCAGCACCATTCGGTCCAATTATTGAAATGAGCTTTCCTTTTTGCACCGTTAAATTAACATCCTTAATAACATGATGATCCCCAAAAGATACACAAAGATTTTTCGTCTCTAACAAATGTGTCATAAAATCCCTCCCACTGAAAGCCATGTTTATGAAAGAAACAAGTATAAAGAGGGTATTCCCTCTTTATACAAAAACAACAGAAAATTCAGTCTATTTATTCTGAATTGATGGTTCTGTCTCTTTCATCGTTAATTCTCTCTCTAACACTGGTACTGGATAATCAACACCATCTTGCTTTTTCAGCGTTATAGAATATAGAGTTTGTAATGCTTGATGATCCTTCTCTCTAAATTTCATCTTTCCTTTCGGTGTCTCAAATTCCATCCCTTCCATTTTCTTAATAAGTGTATCTACATCTGTATCGCCCTTCGTTTTCTTTAAAGATTCGACGATAGAAATTGCCGCTGACATTCCTCCTGCTGTAAACAGATCTGGAACAGCACCATTAAAACGTTTTTTATGTTCTTCTACTAGCCAATCGTTCACCTTATTCTTTGGAAGTGAGTGATAATAAACAGAAAACCCTTGCATCCCTATTAGCGCATCCATCGTTTTTAATGCTGGTATATCAGGTGCACCAGTAGAAATTTTAATACCCTGCGCTTCCACATTCATATCTTTCAACTGTTTCCATGGTGAATTCGCACCTGCCCAAACGATAAATAAATAATCTGGTTTTGAGCTAATAATATTTTGAATATTTGCAGTGAAATCAGTTGAATTCGTATCCGCGTATTGCTCGTTTACAATATTCGCACCTAATTTCTTTGCTCCCGCTTTAAATGCTGTAATTCCTTCACGACCGAAAGCATTATCTGGAGCAAACGTCGCAATCTTTACATCTTTTTTAGCAATTGAGGCAGCCCCAGCAATCGCATCTTGCGAAGAGTTTCTACCTGTTCTAAAAATATATTTATTCCAGTTCTTCCCGGTAATACTATCAGCAACTGCTGGTTCTACAACCATAATCTTTTTATACTCTTCAGCTAGTGGTAAAACTGCTAATGTATCACTTGAACTAGATGATCCGACTAAAAAATCAACTTTCTCTTCTTCTAATAATTTCGTAGCTTTCTTAACCGCTACATCGGCTTTCGTTTCCGTATCTTCTACAACAAACTTAATCTTCTTCCCTTCCACTTTCCCAGTTCCACCAGTTGCATAATCTAACCCTAATTCAAACCCGTTCACTGTTTGTTTTCCATACGATTCTAATGGACCTGTTAACGAAGCAAGAACCCCTACCTTAATCGTTTTTTCATCTTCTGTACTTGTCTTCTTTCCCGAACAAGCTACTGTTACTAATAATGACCCTAAAACACAACCAGTAACCACCGTTCTTAGCCATTTACGTTTTTTCATCGACATTGTGATCCTCCCCATACTTTACTTTCTGATAGAATCAAACACGCCAAATTCCCCTGTCCGTAATCATGACTTTAAAATTGGTAATGGAAAACTCTTGTAGTAACCTCTACATTCGGCACAAATCTATAATCACCTTCCTATTAAA
This sequence comes from Bacillus sp. FSL R12-0074, assembly GCF_038005725.1. Taxonomy (NCBI): domain Bacteria; kingdom Bacillati; phylum Bacillota; class Bacilli; order Caryophanales; family Bacillaceae; genus Bacillus; species Bacillus sp. FSL R12-0074. Next base: position 1,895,147 of record NZ_JBBOTR010000001.1, on the reverse strand, counting down.
TGGAAACGGACATACAATCAATATATATTCCGTTGTTCAAATGAAATTACTGTTTCATTACAGTAATCATCACGCAAAAAGCTGCAAATAATTAACTTAATTCATTAAGTCAATTATTTGCAGCTTACCTAAAAAAATGATTAGAAAAACCGATTAATTATTTTCGACTTTCTCTAACCCCTCAACCAATTGCTTCTTATCTAATCCTTCCCCTATTACTACCAAGTTTGTCGGGAAACCGAAGTCTTGTTCCAGTAAAGTCGGTACCCCGAACGAATATTGGAATAGATGCGGGTATTTATCTCCATGGAATTTCACAAATCCTTTTACGCGATAAATACTATCTGGTAAATTCGAAAGCCATTCGTATAATTTATCTTGATCAATCGATTTCGTAAATTGATACGTCATCGTTTGTATATGTAAATGCTGTTTGACATGTAGTGTCTCATGTTCTCCATCTCTCACAAATTCAGCTTCTTCTATATCTTTTAAAGATATATTACAATACTTTGTTTCAAACAATTTCGCATGATTATTTATTGCTTTTACGTCTTCAAGTACTTTGTTCTTATCTGAATCTGTTAATAAATCTGATTTATTAATAAGAATATGACTTCCATATTTCATTTGCTCATGTAATAGCTGTTGTACATTTGCACTTAATATACTTCGGTTTAACCATCTTACTGCATCTAATACGACTACTATAGATTTCACTTCAAGGAAAGGAGCTAAAATTGGTGATACACATGCATCTAACACTTCAATTGGATGTGCGACACCTGTTGTTTCTATATAAATTACATCTGGTCTTTCTTGTTGATATAAAGAATGTAATTGAATTTCAAGCTCTTCTTTTAACGTACAACAAATACATCCTTTCAGAAGTTCCCTTAACACATTCTCTTTTCCAATAATATCTGTATCTACCGAGTATTCACCGATTTCATTCATCAAAACTGCAACTTTTCGATTTTTCTTCTTTTCTGCTAATAATAAATTTTGCAGCAATGTTGATTTTCCGCTACCTAAAAAACCACCTAATATATGAATTTCTACTTTACTCATTCGACCGACCATCCATTTCTCTACTTCAAATTTCTTCAAAGCGTAATTATTACGATTTATATTTATCATTTTATTAAAAGAATACCTATTTGTAAACAAAACTGCTAGATTATCGTTTCATTTTCCATTCACTTCATGAGCAACTCTAATTCCAGACTCGATTGCCCCTTGCATCCATCCATGTGTTAATGTCGTATGTTCTCCTGCAAAGTGCACTCTACCCGCTGGCGGCGTAATATATGGAAACAATTCAAGCTCTTGCCCTGGTTCAAAAGCTGTAAATGCTCCGCAAGAATACGGATTTTGACTCCAGCTAAAAGATTCTCCCGCAACATACTCACTATAAACCACATTTCCATATATTTGCGCTAAATTTTTCAACGCATAACGAATACTTGCTCTATTCGAGAGACTATCCCACGTTAACGCCTCATCTGCCCACGTATAACTCACTAAAACGATAGCCGCCCCTGGTGTATGAATGCCGTAGCTCGGATAATATGTAAAGCGGATAGGTAAATCTGTAATTGACTTACCACCATATTGTCCTGCTCTTTCCCAAAATCTACTTTTAAACTCTATCGCAATTTTAGTTGAAGCAATATAATTTAATTCACGAATTGCCCGCCTTTTATAATAAGAGAATAAATGATATGGCTGAACTTCTAAAAATCGCAAAGCTGAAAATGGAATTGTGACAATAGCGATGTCACCAGTTACTATAAATGAATTTAACGTTTGTTCATGTGTTACTTGCATCATTACTTTATTATCTTCCTGTATAATTTTTTCTACTTTATACGGCATAAAAATATTATCCTTTAGCTCTGGTAAAAATGAATTTGGTAATTTATCCATTCCGCCCGTTATCTCATAATATTTCGTCGTTGAAGTGAAAAAGATCATTTCGCGTAATACTTCAATTAAAGACATTCCCATGTATGCTTCCATATCAAGAAGTACTCCGATCATATCTATTGCCCCATCTGAATAATACTCGGTTAAAAATGAACCGAGCGAATATGTTTTATACTTTTTTTCAACAATAATCCAGTTTTTATCCGGATCTTTCTTAATATAATTAAGTATCGGTTCCAATACCCCTAACATTAACCCTTCTGCTGTTTTCCCTCTTTCTTTATCTAAAACTGGATATCCAAGTACACTTGGATCCTTTTCAAACACATCCAATCTCGTTCTTTTGTTATTCGTATAAATTATATCTGAAGAAGTTTTATTAATAAAAAGGTTTAACGGTAGTTTAAATTTATGAATGTAGGCTAAAGTTAAATCATGAGTATCCGGAATACGCATAGGGCCTGCGTTAAAATATAACCCTGCGCTAAATGGTTCACGAATCGTATACACCCTGCCACCTATTCTGTTATTCGCTTCTATAATCGTTACCTCGTGTCCAGCCTCTTTTAATAAAGATGCTGCAACTAATCCAGACATCCCTGCACCGGCAATTGTAATCCGTTTGGGGTTATTTGTTTTGGCAAGCCCTTCATGAATAATTTTAAGCATTTCTTCCATCGATAATGGATTCCCCATGCCAATTCCCCTTTTATGAAGGATTTTACTGAATTATATTCATTTAACAGGATTCCTATGTTTCATTCAAGTAATTGAGCGGATACATTTTCAATTACTTGAATATATTTTATAAAATGTAATAAAATAGATATGAAACTATAGAAGTAAGACGTATTATCTTACATAATAAAATTAATGAAATTGCGAGGAATTTTGAAATGAAAAAAGGTATTAACCGTGTTGTATTAGTAGGAACAGGAGCAGTTGGGTGTAGTTATGCTTACTGCATGATTAACCAAGCTGTAGCTGAAGAATTTGTTTTAGTTGATGTAAATGAAGCAAAAGCTGAAGGAGAAGCAATGGACTTAAGCCATGCCGTTCCTTTCGCACCAGCTCCAACAAAAGTTTGGAAAGGTAGTTATGAAGATTGTAAAGACGCAGATCTTGTTGTAATTACAGCTGGATTGCCACAAAAGCCAGGTGAAACACGTTTAGATTTAGTTGAGAAAAACGCTAAAATTTTCAAGCAAATTGTTCGTAGCATTATGGATAGCGGCTTTGACGGTATCTTCTTAATCGCAACAAACCCTGTAGATATTTTAACTTACGTAACTTGGAAAGAATCTGGATTACCGAAAGAACGCGTAATCGGTTCTGGTACAACTCTTGATTCTGCTCGTTTCCGCTATATGTTAGGTGAGTACTTCGATATTGGACCTCATAACATTCACGCTTATATTATCGGAGAGCATGGTGATACAGAACTTCCGGTGTGGAGTCACGTATCAATTGGTATTCAAAAACTACAAACGCTTCTTGAAAAAGACAACACATATAACCAAAAAGATTTAGATGATATTTTCGTAAACGTTCGTGATGCAGCTTATCACATTATTGAACGAAAAGGTGCTACATACTACGGCATCGGCATGTCACTTTTACGTGTTACGAAAGCAATCTTAAGCAATGAAAACAGCGTATTAACTGTATCAGCATATCTTGAAGGTCAATACGGCCAACAAGATGTTTATATCGGCGTACCTGCTGTTTTAAACCGCGGCGGTGTTCGTGAAATTTTAGAAGTTGAACTAAGTGAAGAGGAAGAATTAAAATTCGATCACTCTGTTCAAGTGTTGAAAGAAACAATGGCTCCTGTTCTTTAATCATATTTTTCAATCAAAAAAGCAATCCGATTTATATTGGATTGCTTTTTTATATTTTTATAGTTCCCCCTCAATTTAAACGGTAATATTATCTATAAAAAGGGGTGATTTCATGAATGATTCTTTGACGATTGCAATCCTCTTGCTAGCTGTAGCATCCTTAATACTTTTCCTCTTCTTAATCATCAGAACGCTATTTCCAACTAAAAAATATGATAAGAATCTCGGATTGATTCTAATTATTTTAAGCTTGTTAGCAATACCGATAAGTATCTTCCTTGTAGGAGGATGGGCAGGTATGGGAGTTAGTGTAATCGCAGTCTTTATTTTTGCTGCTGTTATTATAGCTTTAATTGCAAATACCTTCATTAAACTACCTCCTCCAAAGAAAAAATAATAAATGACCGATGTTTTCATCAAGAGAAAACATCGGTCATTTTCTATCACTTATTATCTTTAATCGGTTCATCATTATTTACATCAAGTACATCTAATAAAAAGATAAAGATTGGAATCCCAATAATAAGCCCCCATATTCCGAGGAAATGCTCTGAAAAGATAAGAATCATAAATGTATAAAAAACAGGTAAATTCGTTTTTGCAGACATAAATTTTGGATTTAATAAATAACTTTCAAGAGCGTGGATTACTGTAATGAACACTAGTATGTAAACAACATACACAACCCCGCCGACGTTATAGGCAATGATACAAAGTGGAAACAAGGAAATAATAACACCAGCAACCGGAATCAAACCGAGTAGAAAGACCATGACAGCCAATACAAGAAGCTGTGGAAATCCTAAAATGACAAGTGCAATTACAGTGAGTACACAATTTACAACCGCAATTAAAAACTGTGCTTCAATCACTTTTCCGAACGATCTTGCAAACCTTTCACCGAAATATGCAATCTCCTCATAAAAAATTTTCAGCTTACTATCTTTAAATTTCGAAGTAAATGCTATAATGCGTTCTTTTTCTAATAGGAAAAATAAGCTTAAAATAAGAGAAAGTAGTATTTGTAAACTGACTTTTCCTATGTTTGCTATCGATTGATAAATGACATCTACACCTTGTTCGATATATTTCGATACTTCCATTCCATTAATTGTCGAAAGTGCATATTTAATTATCTCGTTATCAGGTGGATTTTGAAAAAACAATTTAAATTGATAAATTAATTGTGAAATTTGTATCGTTAGTACAGGCAAATATTTATATAGTGTAGTTACAATAAACGTCACTAACACAATATATAAACCAGCAATAACCACTTTCCTATTTACTTTCAATTTTTTTGAAATAAACTTTTGAAATCGATCCATCAAAAACGTGAGAATAAACGTAATTAATATTAAATTAATCATACTTTTTAATCCATACAATACAAGCACTAATATTATTAAAACGAGAAACCGTTGAAACCCTCTGCTTCGAAAGAAATTTTTCACTTCATTCATTAAGAATTAACCTCCCCCTTCAATGGATGGAAATTGGATATATTACATTTTATGAACTTCTATAGACAATCTTTCTTACTAATTAGGAAGAATCCTTTTTTTCTTTTCTAATGTCGGATTTTTCATCTAATACTTTTCTAAAAACTACTTTATCAACTCTATATTTTAGGAGATCATCTATTTTTAGATTGTTGCTCCTTAGTAGATTTTTCATATCGAAAAAAGAGAGTTATCTATTACTTAACCCTCTCTAGAAAAATGCTAAATGAAAAGCTTAATTATTTCTTTTTTGCATTTGCTTCGCTAACAATTCCTTCACTTGGTTATACGTTAACCCTGAATTTTTGTTTAAACGCTTTACTTCCTCGACATCAGTACCTACCACTGTATATTTTTTCTCATCACTCATATTTCCACTTCCTTTTTCACCAGATCATTTCTTATATTTCTTCCCTAAACTCTTGTCAACTACCCCCACTGAGATGAAGCGTTTCAGTGGGGGCTTGAGTTAGAACGCTAGGTCTTTTCGTCTATCGCTAGACAGTTTGACGCTCTAGAATTCATGCCACCTTACAGTAACACCCCAAGTATGTTTTTGGTTGGTACTAGAAACGAACAATCGTTTCCCCACTTGCACCACCCTTTCGAAAAAGAGCAGTTCTTCCTTATAGAAGAAGCCACCACTCAGATGAATCCGGCGTGTGCTACAAGCCCCGACAAGTCGAGTACACATGGATGGTTGACGCACCCACTAAGCTATGCACAAAGCAACAGCCTTACGTTTTTGCACTTTTAATAGAATCGGCGTTTTTACTTTGAGATTGTCATCCAATTCTACAACTTTTGATTTTTGCAATGTATTCAACGTACCATTAATATCAGCGTGAATACATTTCCCTGATTTACTTTGATACATTCCACGAGTGATTCGTTTGCCACTAAAGCGATAATGCGTCCTGTCTTCCTTAGACCAAACTGGAACCCTATCTTTGTCAAGAAAACTAGCTTTTGAAGTATAGCTTTCTTCTTGTTTCAAAAATCGGATGCCTTCTTTTACACATTTATTCTCAATTGCTGCAATCAGTTTATGAAATGGGATTTGAACAAATTTTTGGTTATTCTTTTTTCCCATATCAGATTTTTGTTTCCAACCAGTGTTATACCCTACGACAACCGTATCTATACTGAATGCTTTCACTTTTTTGAACAAAAAACCTACAGTTTGTGAAATGTAACCATTTATTTGTCTTTCTCGTTTATGCCAAAGTGCAGCCATTTTGTTCGTTACAACTCGTTTTGAAAGTCCATTTTCCACATTTTTCAGTTGCAGATTACGTATCATTTTGTTGAAGTACTGGTTAATGGATTTAAGTTTTTTTCCATCAATTAAAAATGTGTCACCTGTATTTGTTGCGCAACTTACTAATCTGTCTACACCTAAATCGCAACTCAAAGCGTTACTAGTAGTCGTGGATTGCTTCTTCATTTGAGAAACGTGCATTTCATATGTGTAATGCACCTCAAAGAACCGACCTTTTTGCTTCGGTACAATCTCAATGTAGGAGATTTTTTTATTTCTTACGTTTTTAGGCATACGTATTTTAATGGAACCGAATTTTTTTCTGAATGCCACATTCATCGGAATCATCCAATACCCGTTATCATCCACTTTTGGAACTTGATAGATTTCAATGATTCGTTTGTCCGTTGAACCAGAATAATTCGGAAACCTAGGACGGCCTGTGAATGTTTCCGGTTTTTTCTTCCACTGTTCCCATGCTTTAAAAAAGCTTTTTACTTCTGTAAATAAGGCTCTACGAATCGCTTGAACAGAGTTTGATTGGACGCCCGAGTAGTTCATATCGGCTTGCATGGCAGTGTCCACTTCTTTTACAGTAGCCATCTTGTTATTATTCAGATAACTTTGTTTAATCGTGTACAATCCAACATTTCGCAACGCTTTTGAACTATGTGACATGCGTTGCAGTAGACGAAATTCTTTCGCAGTAAGGCAAGCTCGTCCGATATTCTGTTTCTGAGTGAAGCGTTGCATGTTTTCTCTTTTCTTTTGTTTACGTAATACTTTTACTGCTTTCTTTCTACCCATTGTTTTCACCACCTCGTATGATTAAGTTAGGTTTTTTAGGAATGGGATTCACCTATAAACCCAAGAGTATCCAGCTTTATGAGATACTTATATTTGTAGATAGAGTGTTGCCGATCACCACCTTGAATCCTTGTATTCGATTGAAAGATTGGTACCTCTGTCTAATAAGTAGTTTACGAATGAGTTGGATGTTGATGACCATTGGTCATTCTTCGTATCTCTTACGAGGTAGTAGCGCTTATTAGTTCAGGGGAGGATAACACTATCTAAAAATCATCAAAATAGGGGTGTATACTATGTTCTACTTAGGTATTGATATTGCCAAACACAAGCACTATGCTTCCATCATTGATTCCACTGGGAAACCTATTACCAAGCCATTTCCTTTCCACAATCATAAAGAAGGTGGACAAGCTTTATTAACTTGGCTTTACCGATACATTAGTTCTCCGACAGAACTGTCAATCGGGATGGAGGCTACCGGTCACTATTGGATAGCTGTCTATTCTTTTCTACTAGATCATGGTTTTTCTGTGATTGTACTGAACCCACTCCAAACCAATGCATGGCGAAAGGGAACAGAAATTAGAAAGAGAAAAACAGATGCCATTGACGCCACTATGATTGCCGATGTCATACGATTTGGCCGCTCCCTTGAAACTCCACTCGTAGACGAGAAAATGTTCGCTTTAAAACAACTAAGCCGGTTTCGTAATTCTCTTGTACGTAATATAAGTGATTTAAAACGCAAGGCGCTTGTCGTGTTAGATCAAACCTTTCCAGAATATCAAAGTATTTTCTCTAATGTCTTTGGCAAAACGTCTTCACAGCTCCTAATTGAATATACATCTCCTAGCGATTATGAAAGACTGTCTATTGATGATTTGACACTAATAATTGAGCAAGCAAGTCGTTGCCGACTTGGAAAAAAAACAGCCAATCAACTGATGGAATTAGCCTCAAACTCATTTGGTGTCACCTTTTGTAAAGATGCTTTCTCATTCCAATTAAAAATGTTGATGGAGCAAATCCGCTTTATTGAAACTCAGTTGAGAGAATGTGAGAATCAAATGTCTCAACTATTAAGTGACTTAGATACACCAATCACTACTATTCCGGGTATTGGTCCTATATTAGGTGCCACCATATTAAGCGAGATTGGGGATATAGACCGCTTTGACAAACCTTCTAAACTTGTGGCTTATGCCGGTATTGATGCCACTATTTCTCAATCAGGTCAATACGAATCAACTGGTATGTCTATGTCCAAACGTGGCTCCTCCCATCTACGTAGAGCATTATTTCAAGCGGCTATTACTGCTTATAAACATGATCCTGTATTAAAAGCTTTTTATGAAAAGAAACGAAATCAAGGAAAACACTATTATGTTTGTATAGGAGCTGTAGCTAGGAAGTTGTGTTATATTGTCTATGCCATTCTAAAGAGTAATAAACCCTATAAAATTCCTCCATTCCCCTGCCAGAGATAACTTTTTTATTTTTTGAGACTTCTCAAGGTTTATTTAAGTTACCCTTTTTTAGGGTAAACACTCTTCATTTATATTGTATTTCACGCTTGACATTTCATAGTTGGTCTTTCTCAGGGGGTTCATTAAAATCAGTTCATTCCTTGTGATTCAATGTACTTACGGATAGAACCTATAGGTGCACCGCCCGTTGTTAAAAGACAATAACTTCGAGACCAAAACATTTCTTTCCATAGATCATGTTTTATCTTAGGAAAATCTCGTTTCACGAAACGAGAACTAACACTTTTGTAACTGTTAATCGCTTTTGACAAATCAATGTTTGGAACTGAACGGAACAAAACGTGAACATGGTCTTCATCGTGATTCCATTCTTCTACAGTAATTCCTTTTGGCTCAAGCAACCGAATGAAGTGCTCTTTCAGATAATCTGAAATTTCATCGTTCATCACTTTTTTACGGTATTTAATAACCAAAACTAAATGATAGTAGAGTAAGAACACTGAATGATTATTATTATCTAATTTCGTTGTCATATATATTGTCTCCTTATCTACGACTAATTATATCGCAAGACGCAAAAGAAACAAATATTCGCTCTTTAAAAAATTGTTATGAACGAAACAAAAGAGTTCAGCCTACCTTCTGACGGCAATTCATCTCCACCTGAATTGTTGGGTTTCACCCGTAACACAAATCAGATGGATTCTTCTTGCCGAAAAGGATAAATTAACACACATAAGCTGTACTAAATTAAATAGACTATGTTCAATAGCTAACGGAAGTTTAGTTGCGTAAGAGGAATAGATAAAAAAATGTCGAATTTATTATACTTGTTGAATTTGAGGACTTGGAGGATACATTTTGAAAAAATATGAGTTTAAAAATAACATTCCAACATTGGAAGAGTACAAATATTTGTGCGAGTCTGTGGGATGGACTAATTATATGAATTTTGAAGTGGTGGAAACTTCACTGAAGAATTCTGTTCACTGCATCACAGTCAAGGATAATGAACAAATTGTGGGTATGGGGAGAATTGTTGGTGATGGGGCTATCTATTTCTATATTCAAGATATAGTAGTCCATCCAGATTATCAGAAAAATGGAATCGGGAAAGAAATCATGCATATTTTGGTTGAATACTTAAATCAGAATGCCCCTGATAAGGCATTTGTCGGTTTGTTTGCATCACAAGGTAAAGAATCTTTCTATGAAAAATATGATTTTAAAGATTACTCACCAAACATGACGGGGATGTTTACTGTCATTTCAAAAAAATAAACATAATAGATTTTTAATTATACGTCATCAATATTGAAGAAATTGTTCTCACAGTAATGCTTATCTTAAATAAGATCTTCCACGATTGGGTGTGAATATTAAATAAGAAAGGACAGTAGATAGTATATATACTATCTACTGTCCTTTCATTTATCTAACTTTTTTTAATTTTGATTTTGAATTGTATTTTTTAATAAAATTTCACTACATCTTCAGTAGGTAAGAATGTTCTTTCCCCTGGTTGTTCATTTGGCTCACCAAATGGCATTTGTCCTACTAAGCTCCACTCTGCTGGAATGTTCCAAGTTGCTTTCACTTCAGCATCTACGATTGGATTGTAATGTTGTAATGACGCTCCAATTCCTTCAGCCGATAATAGCATCCATACAGTATGTTGTAGCATTGCATTTCCTTGATGAGACCAGAATGGGAACTGATCTTTATACAATGGTGCATTTTCTTGCATTTTTTCTACTGTTGCTTGATCTTCAAAGAATAGAACTGTTCCTACACCTGCATGGAAGCCTTTTAGTCTTTCTACTGTTGCTTCAAAATTTTCTGCTGGCACGCGTGATCTAAGCGTTTCTTTTACGATATCCCAAAACTTTTCATGCTCTCCATCCATTAATACAACCATACGGCCACTTTGCATATTGAAAGAAGTTGGTGCGTGTAAAGCTGTTTTTAAAACTTCTTCAATTCTTTCTTTTGTAATTGTAGCGTTTTTTGTTACTTTACGAATTGAACGACGGTTCACGATTGCTTCTTTTAAATTTGTTGTAGTTGCTGACATTTTAATTCCTCCAAATATATGTTTTATTATTTTTATTTAAACAAATCAACTTGAGTCTTTCATGCAAGACGAATTAGCAATATCCATCCGTCTTACATTGCATACCTTCAAATGAATTTGTTTTATCCTTTTCGATTTCTTTATCAATTACTCTTTCTAACGTTTCTTTACTAGCAAGCCCTTGAATGACTTCATCACCAATCATGACAGTTGGAACAGCCATAATATTTGCTTCATCATATGCATGTTGAATTGCTTCTTGATGTTGTTCTTTATATTTACGAGTTACTAAAGCATCTTTAAATTCTGCTTCAGGAAGCCCTACTTCTACCGCTAATTTCGTTAATACATCAATATCTTCAATGTTTTGCTCTTCTTGGAAAAACGCAGTAAATACGCGGTGATGATACTCATTTCCAAGTCCACGCTCTTTCGCGAATTGGCACCCTTCAAAAGCTAAATGTGTATATGGATGCGGAGAAACGCGGGGCAGACGCATTTCAACCCCTAATTTTTTTGCAGTAGGAAGAATGAAAGAATCCCATGAACCTAACTTATCTGGCTCGTTCCAAGGATCTATTTTAGAATATGGACTTGGACGCAATTCAAATGGCATCCATTCGATTTCTACATCTTTCTCTTTCGCTACTTCATCTAATGGGCCTTTTGCTAAAAAGCAAAACGGGCATATAAAATCTGAGTATACTTTCATTTTTACAGTCATATCTTTTACACCTTACCTTCTTTTTATTTTTAGATGTAACCAAAACAGTTACAATTTTAAGAAAAAAATATGCATTCTCTTTTAGAGACTTGCAATTATCATATTATGCATTCATTTTTTGTTGTAAAGATTCAAATAACTGCCCCATCGTAATATTTCTCAACACTTCTTCCATCGCAGATTGCGCCTGAACTAAAATAACCTCTAAAACAGCTTGAATATTCGCCCCAATTGGACAGTCTGGATTCGGTTTTTCATGAATGTGAAATAGTTTGTCTTCTTCCACTACATTCACTGCATGATACACATCTAACAATGTGATTTCATGTAAATCCTTTAATAATCCCGCGCCACCTGGTCCGCGATTTACGTAAACAAATCCAGATTGTTTCAAGTAAGACATTATTTTACGAATGACTACCGGATTTGTATTTACACTCTCGGCCATATAGTCTGAAGTGCAAACTGAAGATGGATTGTTTTTCAAAATAGATAAAATATGAACAGCTATAGAAAAGCGGCTACTAATTTTCATCGTGATCACCACCTCTATGTAATCATTATAGTTACAACCGGAATATAAGTCAATCCTTTTTACAAATTTTTTAAAGCAAATAAAAAAGTGCCCCATTACAATATATGAGACACCTCTTCTTATTCTGCAAACAAGTCTTGAAATTCTTCAATAAATAGCTGCACAGCGATTGAAGAATCCTTTAATGAAGGAACAGCTAAAGCAATTTCTCTCCATACTTGTGGTTCCAATTCTCTCGTTTGTATATTCTTTGGTAAACTCGTTAAAGATAACTCAGCCAAAATTGCGATTCCTAATCCTTCTTGAATCATATTTAAAGCTGTTGTAACTGTGGAAATTATATATTCAGCCCGAAGTGGTACGTTCGCTTGTTTAAACATATCGATAATGGGTGGTTCGTACCCACCCTTACATAATATGATCGGTTCATTCTCTAAATCACCTATTGTAATAGAATCGTTCTTACAAAGAGGATGATCCTCTCTTAAGACAACAACCATTTTCCCCTTCGTTAAGGGCACGATCTCCATATCTTTATTAGGCAAAATAACAATTCCTATATCAACAACCCTCGATACTAACCAATCTTCAACTTCTTTAATCGTGCCTTCACAAAGAACGACTTCTAAGTTCGGATACTTCTCCTTAAAAAGATTTATCATTTTGGGTAAGAAATGTGCAGAAGCACTCGGAAAACTCCCAATTCGAATCGTCCCAACTTCGTGCCCTTTCTCCATCGCTACTTCTTGTTCAATCTTCTCCACGCCGTTTAAGATTTCTCTAATATGTACAAGAATTCTATTTCCAACATCCGTAACGATTAGCCCTTTTCGTTTATCGCGTATAAGAATGGTAACTCCTAACTCTGACTCAATGCTTGAAATCGCATGACTTACAGCTGGCTGTGTCATATTTAACATCCCGGCAGCCTTCGTAAAACTCCCTAATTCAACCGTTTTAATTAAAACTTGAAGTTGTGTAATGGTCATAACTAATCACTTATACTCCTTATAAAAAAGATTCATTTTATTTATCATAGTCGATATCATATCATAGTGAAATGGAATACAACAAGGAGGGATTACAGTGACACAGCTTTCTCGAACTAAGACGGCCATAATCCTTACATTTCTCGTTATTATGTGGGGAATTAATTGGCCGTTATCAAAATTCGCTCTGCATTACACACCACCCGTACTCTTTGCAGGGATTAGAACATTAATAGGAGGATTTATCTTACTTACTTTCGCATTACCGAAATACAAACAATTAAATTTAAAGGAAACTTGGCATTTATACTTTATTTCATCTTTACTCAATATTATTTTGTTTTACGGACTACAAACTGTCGGACTTCAGTATATGCCCGCCGGACTCTTCTCCGCAATCGTATTTCTCCAACCTGTCTTACTCGGCATTTTCTCATGGATTTGGCTTGAAGAATCTATGTACGGCTTGAAAATTTTCGGACTTATTCTTGGATTTATTGGTGTTGGGGTTATTAGCTCTAGTAGTTTAACTGGACATATTTCTATTATCGGTGTACTACTTGCTTTAGGGTGCGCTATCGGCTGGGCACTCGGCACAGTATTTATTAAGAAAACTGGACACCGCGTTAATGCCATTTGGATGGTAACACTTCAGCTTATTATTGGCGGACTTTGCTTAATCGGATTTGGTTCAGAATTTGAGAGCTGGTCTAACATCGCTTGGAGTATACCATTTGTAAGTGTACTACTATTCATCTCGTTCTTTGTTATTGCAATGGGATGGCTCGCTTACTTTACACTTGTAGGAGCTGGTGAGGCAAGTAAAGTTGGGGCTTATACGTTCCTTATCCCACTGATCGCTATTATTGTAAGTTCAATTTTCTTACATGAGGCCATTACAATTAGCTTATTCATCGGACTTTTATTTATTATCGTAAGCATTTGTTTTGTAAATATAAAGCCGAAAGCACTTGCTGTAAGGCAGCAAGTTGAAGTGAAATAAATAGATATGAGAAAGAGTCTACCACTTGTAGGCTCTTTCTTTTTTACCATTTTATGAGTACAGTCACTTAACATCTTAGCAAAAGGAAAATTTTCCTTTTTTATTGTATGATGATAATTAAGTAGAAAATATTATCTCTAATACATATGTATGGACTAACAATTCTAATCATAAGGGGGAATTATATGGTTTTACAGTATAAAGAATTTGGAGATTCAAGCTCTCCACTTATGGTTTTTATTCATGGGGGCGGAGTCAGTGGATGGATGTGGGACAAACAAATTAAACATTTTACTAACTTTCACTGCCTTGTTCCTGATTTACCCGAGCAAGGGGAAAATAGTAGTAAGGATCATTTTTCAATACACTTTAGTGCTGAAAAAATCATCGAATTAGTTGAAGAAAAAGGACAAGGTAAAACTGTTATAGTAATCGGTTTTTCGTTAGGTGCTCAAGTATTAATTGCAATGCTCAGCATGAAACCAAACTTAATTCAATACGCTATGATAAATAGCGCATTAGTTAAACTAATTCCTTTCGCTAAAACATTAATAAGATCCCTTGGCTTAACCTATCCACTTATAAAGAGTAAGACGTTTTCCAAAATACAAGCAAAATCAATGTGCATAGATGAAACACAATTTGATAACTATTATCATGAAAGTTGTCAAATAAGTAAAAATACATTTGTGAGGATATTAGAAGAAAATATGTCGTTTACAATACCAAAAGGTTTCGAGAATGCTAGTAGCAATATATTAGTGACTGTTGGAGAAAACGAAAAAAGAATCATGAAAGACTCGATGACTGCAATCCTTGAAAGCAATCCTAATTGCACAGGTATTATCATTCCTAAAATCGGTCATGGAATCCCTTTAGCAAATCCCAAACTATTTAATACTTTAATTGAAAACTGGCTTAAGCATGATAACCTACCAGAAGAAGTAATGACAGTCAATTGAGTTCCTTATCTTAATAAACCATGTTGTATTTGTAGCTCTACCCCCCCTCGAAGCTGCTTAATCTCAAAATTTTATTAACAAAGGTCTCATTACTTTCAATGAGACCTTTCAATGTTCCCTACTTTTTACGACGTACTACAAAAACACACGTACCTATGGAAGATACAATCGCTAAAACTGATAAGACAATTGCTATTGTTTGCATATTACTTGTACCTTCATTTTTTTCCACACTAGATACTTCACCATGTTCCCCTGTTAATGATGTACCTTTTGCAATCGTAGTAAGTGAGTGGGGCTTTTCAGCTTTCTCATCGCCTGTCCATTCAACAATTTCTCCATCTTTATATTGTTGATATGCATTCCAAGCTATTTGTTGCTCTTTATCTGGATTTTTAGCAACGAAAGTAAATCGTTGGAACTGACCAGGTAAAATCCCTTCTCCTGTTGCTTCCCATATTACAGTTTTAACTTTTCCAGCTGCATCTTTTTGTTCTTCCACTTTCCACCCTGGCACTGGCTCGTACTGTTGAAACTCGACTCCAGACGGTATTTTCAGTGTGACTTTTGTTGTTGCCATATTCTTTTCAACAGGTACCTTTATTGTATAAGTCTCCCAAGAGCTAACGTCAGAAGTTGCTGGTTTCACAGTTACGTGAGCACTAACAGGTAACGAAAAAATCCCCATTGCAATTATTGTTGCGATCATTGTTGTTCCTAATTTTTTTATACGTTTCATTTTCTATAAACTCCTTTTCATTTATAACGTCTTTTTTATCTGCCACCTACAATAAATTTATAATCCGTATCGAAACTATCAAGAGATTTTGTTAATCCGTGAACTTGTATATTCCAGTTTCCTGTCATGTTAATATACATACCTTCCGCTTCATATTCTCCCGGTGACACTGCCGAAACTTTAAATGAACCTTTGCCCATATTCATATCTAAAGATTGAGTCGTCAATACAATTTGTTCCATATCAGTAACAGGCTGTCCATTCTCATCCTTCAAAGTAATATGAAATGTATTCTGTCCTACCTTATTAGGACTTACATGTAAAGTAAGTTCATATCCATTATCTAATTGTTTACTCTCTGTAAAAGGTCCCGTAGGAGGCATCGGCGGCGTTTGTACATTTGTCATAAAAGCTACGATTACGAAAACGATAATTCCAATGATAAACTCTACTTTCACCGTAGCTCCTAACCTTTGCTGCGCTCGCATTCTCCCTTTCACATAATGAATAATTCCCAATATCCCCATACACACGAATAAAAGTATCTTTGCTAATAAGGCCAATCCATACTTCGTATCAAATAGGGAATGGATCGTGGGAATAAAAAATGTACTGTTAAAAAGACCCGTTAATAAAATCACTATGACAGTACCTGTTGCCCATGGTGAAAAACGCTTAATCGCATCCCAATACATAGTCCACTTGTCATCCTCTTTACGTAAAAGAAGAACAATCGATGATAGCCCCCCCATCCATAACGAAGCTGCGAATAAATGTAGAAAGTCCATAACGACAGCAATTTCTTTAAACTTTAATCCATATGCATGACTATTGAAGGCTTTCATAACAAGTAACCCAATAAATAATACAATTGGAATGCTCCATACTTTAAACGACGAAAGCCTCTCACTCTTCACTGCAAAATATGTAACAATCATAAGCGTACTAATAAGAGCCATTTGAGTGATCCATACATAACCAAAAACAGATAGCTGTAATGTTTCTTTTAATAATAAAGGATCGAATGCTTCTAACCATGAAACATCAGCATTTATTTTCGCTTGCAACGGTAAATTGAAAAGTAAACTAATGAATATCCCAAATAATGATATCCATATTATTTTCTTACTCCTCGACTGAACTTGACTTGCACTTCCTTTATAAAGGATAAGATTAAATAATAAAACACCGATAAATAGAGAAAAACTTGTATATAAAATTCCGCGTTCCATAATCATATCGATTTGGGGAACATAGCCCATCTCTTCTACTTTTATATCATCTGTTCCCGCTTCTGCTAATCCAATACGGAATGGAATAACTCCTTGAATCGGATGTCCATCAGCTGAAATAGCTTTCCACTGAATAGAGTAGAGACCATTTTTGAGATTCTCTTTTAACCCAGCCTCTAATATTTTTTTGTTTTTCTTATCAATATGTGCATCTTTTAAATCTACTCTTTTACCTGAGGTGTCTCTTACGAACAATGTATTAAAACTTGAAACTTGTATGTCCTCATCGAATTCAATTTTCACAACAGATGGTGCTTTCTTTAACGTTTCATTTTCAGCAGGATTTGATTTCACAACATACGCATGAGCAGATGCGCTTTTTGGTATCAATATGATAAACACGCACGCTATTAATAGCCATGCCCCTAACCTTCGTATTACTTTCACAATCATTTCACTTCTTTCTTCTTTCTCGCTACACTTTCATTACTTTTTACTTCCCAAGTTTTATTTCTTGATAAAATATTAACCTGATTAAGTATAAGGATTTATTTAGTATCACTCTCTATTTATTCCTCACCTCTACACTTCCAACAAAATAGTAGCTACTTATATATATATTACTTATATTTTTAAAGTAGATTATTATTATAGCATAAAATATATTTATGTAAGTTTCTAAAGAAGAAAAGTTATCGTGAATCATTTGTGAAAAAAGTGTGAAATAACCTCCCATATAAAGAGAAATACACAAATTAAAAAGGCGTTACGTTATTACGTAACACCTTTTCTCAAGGATAAAATCCCTTTATTTCTCTTCCGGATAATCACAATACTCAATAATTGTTCCCTCTGTATCCGCTGGGTTAAGGTAAATTAATCGTCTACCATGCTTATTGATGCGAAGCGTATGTTCTAACGTTCGAATCCCTTGTTCCTTTAATTCTTCTAAAGCTACATCTAAATCGTCTACATGATACGCAACATGATGGACACCTTTCCCTTTTTGCTTTATAAATCGTGCTATTGGAGAAGTTGTATTATTCGTTGGCGCAAGTAATTCGATTCTATCACCATCAACTTCAAGAATAGCTACTTCGCTTTCAACACCAGGTGCTTCACTTACGTATCGATCTATTAAAGTTCCTGATAAAACCTTTTCATAAAACTGTATCGTACTATCTATATCACGAACTGCGATCCCGATATGGTCAATTGTTTTTTTCATTTTATTTCCCCTATTACTTTATTTTTTCTATTCTTATCAATAGTAACAAAAAAAGTTATAGAATCAAATTCTATAACTTTTTTCATTTAACTTATTTTCTTATTCGCACTAGCTGCTGGGCGAACTCCATTTTTCATTTTCACAACGCTAATGCCGTATCCAATTAATCCACCAATTACTGCTGGTAATACCCAGCCTAATCCAACTTCATGCATTGGAAGTAACTTAGTAAGAATATCGCTCACTACTGCTAATTTCACACCAGCAGCACTTAATCCATCAAACATACTTACAATAAATGTTACTAATAAACTTCCCTGATACACTTCAGCTCTTCCATTGAACAATGGGTGAAGGAACGTTAGGAAAATTAATACGATTGCTAATGGATAAATCGCTGTTAATACAGGAACTGAAATTGAGATTAATTGTGTTAAACCTACATTTGCAACAACTGCACTGAACACTGATAACGTAATTGCAATCGTTTTATATGGAATACTTGGGAATAGCTTATGGAAAAATGAAGAACACGCTGAGACAAGTCCAACACTAGTTGTTAAACATGCCGCTATAACCATTATACCTAATATAACTCCGCCGTATGAACCGAAATAATAGCTTGAAACTTTTGCTAATACTGCACCACCGTTATCTAAGTGACCAAGTTTCGCAACACTTGAAGCCCCCATAAATGAAAGTGCTGAATAAATTATTGCTAAAATAGATGCAGCGATCAATGTTGCTTTTGCACAAACAATCATAATTTCTTTTTTTGTTTTTGCGCCCTTTTCTTTAATAGCATTGATAATGATAATACCAAATACGAATGATGCTAACGTATCCATTGTTAAGTATCCTTCTTGGAACCCTTTAAAGAACGCATGTGATGTATAAGCCTCTGCAGGTGCTTGCATTTCTCCCATTGGATGAATAAAAGCAAAGACTACCAAAATTCCAATAAACGTTAATTTAATTGGCGTCAAGATTTTTCCAACAATATCGACAATTTTCGCAGGATTTAGCGAAAAAAAACAAGTGATGCTAAAGAATACAATTGTAAAAAGAATTAGCGCTGTAGAACTTAAGCCTTCTGGCACGAAAGGTTTAATACCAATTTCATAAGAAACGCTTCCTGTTCTCGGAATAGCGAATAACGGACCGATCGCTAAGTATAAAACTGTCGTAAATACAATTCCGAATACTGGATGCACTCGGCTTGCTAATGACTGTAAATCTTCTTTACCTGAAATCCCAAATGCTAATACACCTAGTAATGGTAAACCTACTCCTGTTACTAAAAATCCAGCGTTAGCAATCCATACATTCTCTCCTGCCGATTGACCAAGCATCGCTGGGAATATTAAATTTCCTGCTCCAAAAAATAGTGCAAATAACATTAATCCGATAACTACTATGAACGAAAACGGTACTTTATTCGCCATAATATAACCCCCATTCAAATTTCCTTATCTCATTTTCCAATTTTAACTAATTGAATTTTCTGAATATTTAATTTAAGTATCAACTATTCTTGAACTTATTATAATTTGTTATATAATATTTTGCAATACTATTTTCAAACTTTTCATTTATTTTATGAATATACATTTTTTTACACGGAAAATAGACTAAAAAACCAACATGGTCATCCATGTTGGTTTTACATTTACTATCATTAATTAAAATTTCGCCGCTACTTTCTTAACGTTATCTAAACCTTCTTCAACAATTTGCTGTGAGCGATCTGGATATTGATTGTGTCCTTCAATTACAACTGTCTCTGGATTTGCAATTCCCCAGAACCCAAGTACGTTTGTAACGTAATTAACAGCCATTTCCATAGGAGCCATTTGTTCAGAAGAGTAATCTGAACCACGAGCACCTAAAACAACTACTTTCTTATCACCAACTAAACCTTCTGGACCGTTCGCTGTATATTTAAACGTTTTTCCCGCTTGAGAAAGATATGAAATATACGTGATTAATGGTGCTGGTACTGTAAAGTTCCATAATGGGAATGCAAATACTACTTTTTCAGCTTCTAAAAACTGGTTTAAGTACTTATCCACTGTAGCAACTGCCTTCTCTTCTTCAGCTGTTATCTCCATTCCTTGACTACGTTTATATCCACCTGAAATAGCGATATTTCCGTAATACGGAAGATCTAATGCGAATAAATCTAACTCCGTAATTTCTGTATTCGGATTTGCTTCCTTATAAGCACTTACAAATGTTTCATACATTTTTGAACTAATTGCTTGCTCCGCTGGACGATCGTTCGCTTTTACAAATAATACTTTTGACATAGTTTTATTCTCCTCTACTTTTGTATTTTCTTCTTTTTTACCAAATAACGAGCTAAATAATCCCATTTTCTTCACCTAAACTTTCTTATCATATTCATTATTCATCATCATAAAAATTCTTATTCTAATAAAAAGTTCCAATTGATACCTTAACCTAAGTAAATTAAAACTTTTTGTTATTTAATTACCTTATGTAAGTGATTGTAATACACCTACTTACTTTAGTCAAGTAACTTCTCAAAAAGAAAAATATCTCGGATTAAAAATAACAAAGAAATATATTTCCTCATTCGAAATGATAAATTCGAAAACACATAAGTGAAATCCCTTGTATAATACAACTAGAGAGAGAAATTCATCTATAGAGAGGATTTATTAATGAGTACTTTAGAAAAGATTCAAACCTTTATCATTCTTGCAGCTGTTATATTAGGGGTTATATTAGGACAATTTAATATGATACATATGCATTCAGAAAAATTTATTGTCCCCTTCTTATTTTTAATGCTTTACGGATTATTCCTCAGCATCCCATTAAATGATATAAAAAATGGCTTCCGTAACTTAAAATTCGCTGGAACAAGCCTAGGTATTAACTTTATATGGACACCTTTTCTTGCTTGGGGATTAGGCGCATTATTTCTTTCAGATCACCCAGCACTTTGGGTCGGCTTTATTATGTTAATGGTTACTCCGTGTACAGACTGGTATTTAATTTTCACAGAGATTGCAAAAGGTAACGTCGCATTATCTACATCAATTCTACCAGTAAATTTAATTTTACAAGTACTACTGCTTCCAATTTATTTATTTTTATTTGCTGGTGTCATGAAAACTGTAGCGGTTTCTGTTTTAGTAGAAAGTATTGTTATCGTAATCGTCTTACCATTTTTACTTGCGCACGCTACAAAATTCATTATGCATAAAATGAAAAAAGCTGAAACACTTGAGAATAAACTCATTCCGTTTTTCAGCTCTGCTCAAATTGTATTTTTAAGTTTAGCAATAGTAGCGATGTTTGCCTCACAAGGTAAGTACTTATTACAAAATATGAATGTTGTTTTATTGTTACTTATACCAGTATTACTGTTCTTCATAATTAACTTTATACTAGGACAGTTTGTAGGACGTATAATGCATTTATCCTATGAAGACACTGTAAGCCTAAGCTTAACAACATTAGCGAGAAACTCGCCTGTTGCACTCGCAATTGCTGTGACTGCTTTTCCAGACGAGCCTCTTATCGCGCTTGCATTAGTGATTGGACCGTTAATAGAACTACCAGTACTAGCGTGTGTGTCACAAGTGTTATTACTTATTAAGAAAAAACAGCAATACACATAAAAAAACGTCCTACTTTGGGACGTTTTTTTATTGTCGAGAAAGTATAGAAGTAACGATACTTATCGGCTCTAAGGATTTTATACGTTATAGAAAATTAGCTTGTCGTTACGTTAACAAAGTCTTTCTAATTAAA
Source organism: Bacillus sp. FSL R12-0074 (assembly GCF_038005725.1). NCBI lineage: Bacteria > Bacillati > Bacillota > Bacilli > Caryophanales > Bacillaceae > Bacillus > Bacillus sp. FSL R12-0074. The sequence continues at coordinate 1,873,045 of NZ_JBBOTR010000001.1, read as the reverse complement.
AATTATAGGGAAAGTAAATATAACGAAAGCTGCCCAAAGTCCGTAAATTGGCAAATACTTCGTAACGGCATCTTGGATAGCTGTTGGTCCTGATTTGTTTTGTAGAAAACGCATATAGGAAAACATAATCCAAATTAGATTTGCCCAGATCAGTATGTTTACTCCTAAGACAGCAAGTCTATTAGGTGTAATCCCATAAGAAGAAAGTCTGAATACGATGGCTGACAAAGCTACAGTGTCAATAATAAGCGCAAGAACAATTAAGGCAAAATTGATATAATCTGAAATGTTCTTTTTCTCATCTGATTCACTCTCAACAATGGAAAATATGGTAACAGCCAATACACCAAGGAGTATTCCGTTGAAGGCCATTAGGAAATTGCGGTCCAAGAACGGATTTTTCCCGACCCATATAACCGTTATAAGATAAATCAACAATGTGATCAAGACGAGAGGACTAAAAATTTTAGATATGTATGGTGTAATATTCTTAGCAAGTTTAAGATTCATTGATGCCAAGTATGCAGCCACAATAGCGAGAGCGGCAGCACCAAATAAAATAACATTACTAAAATAGAAGTCTTCTATATTCAAGTCAACAAACCTAAATAACTGCATGGTTAATGCTGCTAGTACCATTCCGCTCACTGCCATGCTGGCGTAGAGAATACCATATTCCAAATTAAATTTAATATAAGCTAATCTCGTACTTCCTTTTGAATATTCATTTCCTGTAAACGCAAGCCCTACTAAGACCCATAAGAATATAGGAAGATGTAAATAAGCAAGGATAATGCTGTCTTTATAAGTTAATGGCAACATATTAAGATACAACCCGGAAATTAGGAACAACGCTACAAGGGAATAAATAATACTTTTTTTCGGAGTATTATTGTAAACAAAATAAGCAGTAATAAAGGGAATTACACCAAAAGCCAAGTTAATTGGAGCAATTGCTCCCTGTTCGACAAAATGGAAGATTACCCTGGTGCTTAGCCCTGCCAGAATAGCTAAAATGCCCATGAATAAGAAACCTTTTTGAAACAATGAAGGTTTTTCTGTATTTGCCGTCTCCTTGAAATGCAATCTTTCATACCAAGCACCAAGAACCTGAGAATCAGGGTTTTCATCCCATGCTTGTGAGAATGACTTTTTAAAAGCTTTCGGGTCTTTTCTATACATTCTCTCCAACTCATGAGGGTTATCCATATTTTCAATTATCACATTGTTAACCTCCATATTTATACCTCCTCTAATTTTAAAAATAACGTTGTTACCTTTTCCATAAAAAGCACCACACTTATTTATTCTGATTTTGATTTTAATATAAATTTTATCGTTTCGCAATAATTTTTTATTATTTTAGATAGTATTTTTGTTGTATATTTTTATTCCAAGCAAAAACAAAAAGCATTCCTCATTCAAAGAAATGCTCTATAACTTTTTATAAACATCGGTGTAAGCTACTTTCAGCTGTTCTCTTCATTGCTTGTTTTTATTTTCTAATTTCTTATTTTTCCTTTATATAAAAGAAATGATCAAAATGATATAAACGCCCAATTTAATAACACCTTTTCAAACAATTATTTCAAATAAATTTTAGTGCTAGTATACAAGACTCTGTAATTATAAAATAAAAAAGCATGACATAAAATTGTCATGCTTTTTCTTTTCTATCTATATTTTCAAACCTAATACAGCACATTTTACTCGGGAAAGAGCTTTTTCATTTGTTGAAACCACTTAATTCTCAAACACAAAATTAATCTTATTATCTTTCCACTCTAACTTCGCATCAAACGTTTTCTCGCCTTTTTTAAAGCCTTTAATTAAATCGGTCTTCTCACCTTTTAATAGTTTCGTCATGTTTTTTTGCGAAATAGCTTTGCTTAAAATCTTCTTCGAGATGGTAAAGTCACATTGTGTTGTATTGTAGTTAGAACAACCGTAAAACGTCGACTTATCAATAACATCGCCATCGCATTTTTTACAGTTCCCGACCTTTTTACCTGTTGTAAATTTCGATCCTTTTCGTTCAATCGATTCAACATGTAATCCGGTGAAATCCCATTTCTCCGACATTTCTACCGCATCTTCAATAATTTTAGCTGATAGCTTTTTCGTTTGCTCCATAAATGTCGCTGGTGAAGCTGTACCTTCTCCAATTTCCGCAAGGCGTTGCTCCCATTTTGCTGTCATTTCTGGTGAAGCCAGTATTTTATCACCGATTGCTGTAATTAATACTTTCCCTTTATCGGTTGCGTACACTTGGTTTTTCTGTACATCTATATATTTACGGTCTTTCAGCATTGTAATAATACCAGCACGAGTGGCCTCAGTACCTAAACCTTCTGTTTTCTTCAATACTTTCTCAAGCTCTTCATTCTCTAAATACTTACCGGCCGTTTTCATTAACGTAATGAGTTGTCCTTCTGTATAACGTTTCGGTGGCTGTGTTTTTCCTTCTTTCACTTTCACCTTTACAACTTTTCCTTGTTCACCTTCAGCTACAATTGGAAGAATCGTTTCGTCATCTTTATCGTCTTGGAAAATAACTTTACGCCAACCTTCTTGAATTTGCTGTTTTCCTTTCGAAATGAACGCTGCACGTTCGTCTACAAGAGTTGTAATCGTTGTGTAATCAAAGATTGCTACTTCATAATGCGCCGCAATCAGCCTTCTTACGATCATATCGTAAATTTTCTTTTCATCACCTGATAGTTTGCTTGGATTTGTAACTTGCTCTGTCGGTATAATTGCGTAGTGATCTGTAACTTTCTTTTCATTCACATAACGCTTATTATTCATAATCGATTCAATTGGTGCTGGCAATAAACCTTTATATTCATCAAACTGACTTAACTTCTGTAAAATATCAGGGAACGTCGCTGCTTCTCCTTGTGTAACATAGTTAGAATCCGAACGTGGATAAGAGACTATCCCTTTTTGATATAGTGCTTGCGTGATATCTAGCGTCTTTTTCGGTGAAAATTTAAAGGCTTTATTCGCTGTCGCTTGCAGTGCTGATAAATTAAATAAAAACGGCGGCTGAAACTCTTTACGCTCCGTTTTCATTTCTTTTACTACAGCCGGTTTGTTTTGACAAAACGCTGCAATTTTATTTGCCAAATCAGGATCATTTAAGCGGGACTCATTATCTTTCTCCCATTTCCCCTCATACTTCTTTCCTTCTATATTAAAGGTTGCGAACACTTCCCAAAACGGCTCTGACTTAAAATTCTCTATTTCTTTTTCACGCTTTACAATGAGTGCTAATGTTGGTGTTTGTACACGACCAGCGGAAAACACATCATTCATTCCTTTTTTCTTTAGCAAAATACTAAAGACACGCGATGCATTCATACCAACGACCCAGTCAGCGCAAGATCTTGTATATGCTTCGTAATACGTATTAATCGTATCTGCTTCATCTAGTAAGTTTTTAAACCCTTGATAAATAGCTTGCTTCGTTAAAGATGAAATCCAAAGACGTTTCATCGGCTTTTGCACATTACAAAGATTAATAATATTTCTTACAATCAGTTCCCCTTCACGCCCAGCATCGCCCGCGTGAATAATTTCTGTTACCTGTGGATTATGTAACAGCTGTTTCACAACGTTAAATTGCTTATACTTTGACTTTGTTACCTCAAATTGAAAACGCTCTGGAATCATCGGCAATGTATTAAGTGACCATTTCTTCCACTCAGCGTGATAATGTTCTGGATTACATAACTGCGTCAAATGACCAATTGCCCATGTACAGTACGCTCCATTTGGAAATAACTCATTTGCTTCTACTTCTAAATACCCATCTTTCCGGCGATATTTAAACTGTGAAACAAGAGCCAAACCTTGATCTGGTTTCTCGGCTAATATTAATTTCATTTTATAACTCCCTATCTGTATTCCAGTGTTACTTTCATTGTCTATATCTTTAGAGGCGATGATAATACAACAATCTTATTTATCATTCGCGGTTTGTCTCACAAATGGGAGACCTATAATATTATACGCTTATTCTTTATAGCTTCACAATAGAAACTCATTATATAACACTTTCTTTCGCATGCTCACAAACAAAAAAGACGCCCCAAAATCGAGCGTCCTTTCCATTCACTACTATTTGCTTTCATATATTCTATAAAATTTAAAATACAACAATTCCTTATGAAGCATCGTCTACTAAGATAACCATCATTATTTAAAAATTATATTGAACTTACCTTTTTTAAATTGTGCAGATAATTTGCAGATATATATTAGCATAAGTACTCTCCATTTGAACATATGATGAAGTGAATGATAGGACAGGGAGGTATCATGATGTTCGCTTATACGTTAACTGCCTTAACACTTTGTTGTATCTCGATTATTATTACATCATATATTTCTAAACGTAAGGGTACCCTAATGGAGTATATGGTATTTATTATGTCTTTTAGTATGAGTATCGGTTTAAGTATCGGTTTTTATTTAGGTATTCTCTTTAAAGGAGAATTACTATATTCTACTTTGCTTGCTATTTTGATTAGTGGGTTTATCGGTTTTTTAGTCGGTCTACGTTTTCACCTATATACTGCTTTAGAAGGACTGTTCTCTGGATTAATGGCAAGTATGATGGGAGCTATGATTACAGAGATGTTAAACGCTCAACAAGCCCATAGTATACTGTTCATTAGCCTCTTACTTACCATAACGATAACTATGTCATGTATGATTCAGCTTTTATCAGAAACCTTTTCTACTTATATCCATCGTCGGTTTCTATTATTACTTTCGATCAGCGTAGTAATTGTTCTTACTGTATTCGTAACATTCCCAGACCATATCCCACCGCTCCCCTCCGAACATGAACAACATATACATAAACACTAGCAGCTATAATCGATAATTTTATTTTTTAACAGATGAAAATAAAAAATACTTTTGAATCGTCAGCCCCAAATGAAAAGTGGTTTACGGATGCGACTTACTTATTATTTCGGAGTATTTGTAGATAATAACTATAGTTTAGCTTCTGGCATGGGATCAGGATTAATAATTATACAGAAAACTAATAAATAATAGCTTTGCATTATATAATAAGAGGTCACAGAATTACAATGCTGTGACCTCTCTTTTTCAAATTACTTCATGTCATAATCTTCACCATCAATTATTTTCCTACTTTTCTACACTTAATGAACCTTCTAAATCTATATGATTGATAGTATATTTTTTCATTTCATAGATATTCAATTCTCTTAGTTTGATAAAGTATACAATTCCACCTTGAAATAATAAATTCTTACTTAACTAATATATGTTTTTGGATCCATAGCATTGCTCTTCTGTGCATTCCATTCACCTTTATGGATTTCAAAATGTAAGTGTTGTCCTTCAGATTGTCCTGTATTCCCCATTATGCCAAGTTGTTGTCCTTGCTTCACTTTTTGACCTGCAGAAACAGAACGACTCTTTAAATGAGCGTATACAGTCATATATGTTTGTCCGTTAATATTGTGAGAAATAAACACAACATTACCGTAGCTTGTGGAATAATATGAGCGAGTGACTACACCTTCTGCGGCAACAACAACTGGCACTGTTCCTGAAGCAGCAATATCTAATCCGTGATGCATTTGCCCACCACGTTTCTCAAATCCAGAAGTATATCTTCCTACAGCTGGTTGAATAAAGTCATTCGTTTTAATTTCATTAGTTGTATTTACCTCTTGGGATTGTCGCTGCTCCTCTGCATCAGTCTCACTTGTTTTTGATAGAAATTTACTTGATACATAACCGTTTTTACCGTTGTAATTAATTTTCCCCCATCCATTTTGTTCAAATAGAACTTGTACTTTTATTCCTTTTGATAAAGCACCGATTACACCATGATTTGTACCAGCACCGCTTCTTACATTTAACACGCTTACGTTAACATAGTAGTCACCAACTGTTGCTCCAGTAGATGGATTACTTGTTTCAGGTTTTGATGGTGTACCCCCTTTAACGAATTTTACATATTCACTGCTTACATAACCAGTTCTTCCATTATGATTAATTTTCAACCAGCCATTTTCAACGCCAGTTACTTGCAATGTTTGTCCGTTTAATACACCACCAATTACACTATGGTAAGTAGCAGGACCTGTACGCACACGTAAAGAAGTAGCGTCTACAATGTATGTACCGTCAGTTTGAACCGTAACATTATTTTGTTGTTCATTTGTTTGGCCTACATTTGCATTAGAGCCACTCTTTGAAATGTAATCTTTACTAATATAAGCAGTTTGTCCACTATAGTTAATTTTGACCCAGTCTTGAACTTCACCAGTTACTTGAACAACTTGTCCTTTATGTATAGAGCCTAAAATCGTATGGGAAGTACTTGGACCTGTACGAACGCGGAGGGAGGATACGTTAACTTTGTAATTCCCACTCGCTACTTGAACTTTTCCATTGTTATTATCACTTCCATTTGAGCTATCGTCTATTACAAATTGACTGCTTACATAACCTACTTTTCCATTATGGTTAATTTTCAACCAACCGTTATCTTCTCCAATAACTTGTAAAACTTTCCCTTCATACACGCGCCCCATTATTGCACTAAACGTATTTGGCTGTGTGCGAACACGTAATATATTAGCAGTTACAGTTTTACTACGACTCGTACTTACATTCGTCTTCGCTGATACACCTTTTCCCGAAACAAATTCACCACTTACGTAGCCAATTTTTCCGTTATGATTAATTTTCAGCCAACCGTTATCTTCTCCAATAACTTGTAAAACTTTCCCTTCATACACGCGCCCCATTATTGCACTAGACGTATTTGGCTGTGTGCGAACACGTAGAACATTCGTGTTTACTGTTACTGGATTTTCATATGTTACTGCATCAGTAGATTGCTCATTTTTTTTGTCTTTTGGCATTATAGAAGTTTGCGCTTGAGCATTACCAATAAATGTACTTCCTGCAACAGAAACTACTGCCACACTAGCTAAAATTCTTTTCATAGGTATTAAACACCTTCCCATAAATACATTTAAGTATCATCATATCTTTAGTTTATTATTTTTTATATCAAATGCTTTTCTACTCATGTTGTACTCTTCTTTTCTATCAACCTCTATTTCTAGATATTCAACGGAGGTATTATTCCATTCTTTCGTAACGAAGAAGGCAATTAAGAAAAAAGGAATCGCAAATCCCAGTTTGTAAACTGTAATGTAAATAAATACTTGATCTGGATTCGTTGCACCAAGCATTAATAATGCTGTCAAAATTGGACCGATGCACGGTGAGACCAATGAAAGCATCCCCGTTCCTAGTACAATCCATATCTTTTAATCTGCTGCATTCATTTTGCTTCTTTTCACCGAACACTACACTGTGTAGTTTAAATTCTCAAAAAAAAGCTACAAACACTCACCCATAATTAATACTGCAAAAATAAAAAATAGCCCTGCTGTTTCATTAACTTTTCATATGTATAACTGAATATTCCATGTAACAGAAGATGGATCTACAATCTGCTGCATCCGTAAGTTAATCGCTGTTTTCGTAAAAGATACGGTTACAAGCTCATTTGAAGCTTTTTCCATCCCAATAAAATTAAGCAAAGCACTTCAAAATCCAAAAGATGAATTCATATTATGTACTGATCAGCTAACGATTCTTGAAATGTGCTATAACGTCGTAGCATTAATTTTTACTGCTCTTCTTTAATTATGACACCTTCTAAATACCAAATATTTACTATGTTTTTTTTCAAACGGTCAAAAACAGTAATTTAGGCCCTCTTCATTTAACTTATAATTTTACTTGAACATACCCATCCTCCCTTCACACTACGGATTGTAGTATAAAATAAAAGAAAGGTCAAATATAAGTATCTATCCTTTTTGAACTACAATACATTAAATTTATCACTGTAATTTTCTCAACTTCTAATCAAAAACGAGTATGCTTTTTAAAATATCTAAATAGCAAAAATCCCATTTTTAATCTTGTAAACTCTTACTACACGGTATTTCTCTCTCTTATTGTCTAAACTTTTATAAAAATAATATTCCCAATTCACAACATTACATATAAAAGCAGCTATCCATAAGATAACTGCTTTATTTTATTATAAACTACTTGAATTTTACTTTATTCTGGCTTATTAGGAATGTTAGGGTTTGGAACATAATCAGATTTGTAATCTGTATATTTTACTTCTGTTACCATCCCCGCTGAAGCATGGTGTAAATCATGACAGTGGAACATCCAATCACCCGGATTGTCTGCTACAAAGGCTACTTCATATTCTTCTCCTGGTTTTAAGTTCAAAGTGTCTTTAACAATTGGAGAACCTTCTACCGGTTTTCCGTCTTTACTTAACACCTGGAAGAAATGACCGTGTAAATGCATCGGATGATCGTCCGCTTTAGAGCGATTTACTAATTTTACTCTTACTAAATCACCCTTTTTCACTGGAATTGGATCAATATCCGGAAATATTTTTCCGTTAATTGTATATACCATTTCCTTTCCATTCATTTGCGTATTCAAGTCCATATTATATGTGGCAGTATACTGCTGGTCTAACGTGAAACTACCTAATTTTTTCGCACCATATTTCGTCATATCTAATTTTGGTAGTTTTTCTTTTTCGTTTGCTTTATCTTTCATCTCTTTACTACCTTCATATTCAATAACAGCTTTCATTCCTTTTGCACCCTTATTTTTCGAATGGTCTTCAACGTACCATTTCCCAGGATTGTTAGCTGTAAATTCAACATCATAACGTTCACCCGGTGCAATTGAAATTACTTTGTCTTTTATAACTTTTGGATCATTAATTGGTTGACCATCTGTTGCAATTACTTTTAAATCATGACCGTGAACGTGTATATCATGTGATAGATAACCCGCATTAACGAGTCGAAGACGAACTTTATCCCCCTTATTCACTTTTAATGGCTCTACTAAATCTCCGCTTTTACCATTGATTGTGAATATGTCATACATACTCATATCATGACCTTCCATCTTCATATTTCCATGGTCCATTCCTGCCATATTGCCGGCATCTTTTTTATCACTGCCCATATCCATACCGGAATGATCCATGCCTTTCATATCATCATTCTTTTTCGTATTTTCATTATCCTTACTAGATTTATTACCGTCTGCTTTTTCTGTTTTCCCTTTTGTCATTTCTTTTAACTGCTTATTAATTTCTTCTTTATCTGTTACCCATTCATCTAACATTAATGTGTAATCTTTATCATACTTTTCACTTGTATCCTCTACAATAAGAGCACCATACAAACCTCTATCTAGTTGATTTACAGAATCTTGATGTGAATGATACCAATACGTTCCTGGTACGTTCGCTTCAAATTCATAGGTGAAACTTTTTCCTGATTCAACCGCATCTTGTGTCACACCCGGAATTCCATCCATGTTATTTGGGACTGGATATCCATGCCAATGAATAGATACTGGTGCAGATAATTCATTTTTTAATGTCACTTTAACCTTTTCACCTTTTTTCACCCTGATTTCTGGTCCAGGAGATGAACCATTAAATGTCCAGACCGGAACAATAACACCGCTACTTAGCTTTTGCTTTTCTTCTTTCGCTACTAAAGTAACTTCTGGTCCTTTTATAACTTTCAATGGTTTTGTAGCAGTTTCAGTCTGTTCTGCTTTTTTATCATTCATATTTTTATGATCATTTGTTGTATTTGTGGTCGCAGAACATGCAGCAATTAAAGATATTACGGAGATTGTAACTGCTGTTAATACAAATCTCTTCATGGAAAATCCCTCCTTTTTCTTTTTCAAGATTATTATAGAAGACAATTTTCAAGAAAATATGGAGATATAAAATGAGCAAAATAAAAAGACGCCCAAAATTGAGCGTCTCTTCTAATTATTATTTCGTAACAACTTCATCTTCTTTTACATTTACATTATTTTCACTCATAAATTCTTCAATCTCTTCAACTTCTCTAATGATATCTTTTGACAAGTTTTCATAGCCAACTTTTGTTACAAGAATATCATCTTCAATACGAATTCCAATTGATTCTTCTTCAATATATAGACCAGGTTCAATTGTTATAACCATACCTTCTTCTAATACTCTATCTTTGTATGTTCCTACATCGTGAGTATCTAAACCAAGGAAATGGCTGACACCATGATAGTAATATTTAGATAGTTCCTCGTCTTCTTGAATTAAACCAATTGCTTTACACTCTTCTGCTAGTACTTTTTTTGTATGCTCATTTAATGCAGCAAACTTTACTCCTGGCTTAATAATCTCAGTTGTTTCTTTCAATGCTTTTAACACGATATTATATATTTGTTTTTGGCGACTAGAGAATGTTCCACTCGCTGGGAATGTGTAACTAATATCAGCGTTGTAGTAATCTTTCTGAGCACCTAAATCGAGCAGTACTAAATCACCATTTTGAATTTGTGCATCATTATCTTCATAATGAAGGACTGTAGCATTTTTACCGCTCGCTAAAATTGTATTAAACGCATGATGTTTAATTCCAGATGATTTAAGCGTAAAATCAAAATGAGCTTCTAATTCATATTCCATCGCATCTGCTTTTGCATGCTTCAGCACGTTATAAATACCCTCTTTAGTTACAGCAATCGCTTCTTTAATGATTTCAATTTCTTCTTCTGTTTTAAACACTCGTAATTCACAAACGATCGGGTATACGTTACCAATTGTTATGTGTGGGTACTGTTCTCTTACATGTTTAGCAAACGCTAACGTTTTCGTCTCAGTACCCTTCCACTCACGACGCTCTAAATCTAAATACAGATGCTTCACATTTTCTGTGAAAAGTGTATTTGCCATTGTCTTCTCAAAGCTTTCTATATATACAACTTTTTTTATGCCTGAAATTTGTTCTGCATCTTCTTTAGAAACTGTTTTACCGTCCCATTTTTCCGTTACTGGATCTGATTTTTCAATGAAAAGAGTTTCTTCCACACTATTTCCAAACTTTTTCAACAGGAAAATAACATTTGGCTCATCGATTCCCGTTAAATAGTAAAAATTTCGATTCGGCACAAATTTATAATGTGCATCGGCTGACATATGAGGTGCTTGCCCAGCAAATAAAATAGTAATAGATTCATCCGGTAATGTGTTTACTAATCGTTCTCTATTTTGAGCAAAAAATGTTGATTTCATAATAATCCCCCTAGCGTTCTATGTATAATTTTGAAACTGATTATCCAATATAATTCATTCTATTATTGTTATAATTTTTCGTCAATTAATAGTACTCATAGAGAAAAGAAAATTTTCATTACTAGGGCCCCTTCCACTCTAAATTATGCATACCACTCCACAATTTCTTGACATTTATTCCATATACTTAAAATCTCATATATATAGAAAGGAGTCTACAAAAGTGAAACATTATGTAGCAACAGGGTTAGCAATTACTTCTTTATTAATAATTACAGGATGTTCTAGCAATGCTGAAACAGCACCAGCTAAAAAAGAAACCGTGCAATCTCAACCCAAAAATACAGAAACAGCAAATACGATTCCGCAAAACTTCTATAAAGAAATTACATCTGGAAAAATCGAGCACATTCATGGAATTGGCTATGCAGGAAATATGCCTGGGATTTCTATCGCCACGCACAGTGGTATAAAAGTTTATCAAGATGGCAAATGGTTTGAAACTACTACACAGTTACACGATTATATGGGCTTTCAGGCAACAAAAAATGGATTTTTTGCTAGCGGGCATCCTGAACCAGGAGCAAACTTAAAAAACCCTTTAGGATTAATGAAAAGTTCTGATGGCGGTAATACCCTTGAAAAGCTAGCGTTTTATGGAGAATCTGATTTTCATAACCTTGCTGTCGGATATAATACGGAAGCAATTTATTTATACAATGAGCGTCCTAATTCTAAATTAGAACAAGGTTTTTATTTCAGTACGGACAACGGACAAGAATGGAAAAATAGTAAGTTAAACGGTCTTTCAAGTACAATCCATTCCTTTTCAGCACATCCAGATCAATCTAGTGTAGTCGCGGTAAGTGCTAAAGACGGTGTATATTTGTCTACAGATTACGGGAATACTTTTAAATTATTCTCTAAATCTCTTGAATCGACAGCAGTTACATTTAGCGATGAAGATGTCATTTATGCCCCTATTAATAAGGAAAACAAACAAATGATAACGAAGAAATCAATTGCTACAAATGAAGAAACAAACTTACAAATTCCATCTTTAGATTCTAAAGATACAATTATGTACATATCACAAAACCCTCAAAATTCAGCTGAAATAGTATTTGCTACAATGAAAACAAATGTGTTCCTTTCTACAGATGAGGGGAAAACGTGGAAGCAGATTACTAAAGAGGGAACATTCCAATTTAATTAGAAAGGTGAATATAACGTGTTTTCAACAATTAGCGAGTGGAGTTATCAACTCATGTCTCCTTTAATGGATGCCGCGAATGCTACGAAATCAGTACCTCTATTATTTGCGTTTTTATTAGGCGTAGTAGGTACCCTGGCTCCTTGCCAATTAACAGGAAACATTAGCGCTATTACACTTTATGGGAATCAATCTTTACAAAAGGGACATGCATGGAAACATATATTGTTATTCATTTTAGGAAAAATAGTAGCTTTTACGACACTTGGACTATTAGTATGGTTCTTAGGAAAAGAGATTCAGCAAATATTAACTTTGTATTTCCCATGGTTACGAAAAATAATTGGACCTTTATTAATTTTAATGGGGTTAATGTTGGCAGGTATTATAAAAGGAAGAAGTTTCTTCTCGATCAAATTTATACGAAAACAAAATGAGGTTGGCTCATTTTTACTTGGATTCTTTTTTTCCTTAGCCTTCTGTCCGACTATGTTCGTTCTATTTTTCGGAACGTTAATCCCTTTATCTTTCTCATCTAATTATGGATACTTGTTTCCGACATTCTTTTCGATAGGAACTGCTCTACCTATCGTTGTACTAATGTTCATCATCTCCTATCTTGGATTAAATGGGACTTTACTGAAAAAGAGCCGAAAAATAGGAAAAAACATTCAACTTATAGCAGGGGTACTACTCATTTTAATTGGACTTTATGATATATCCTTATATTGGGTATAAATAAAAAAGGTAAGCTCAAGTGACTTGAACTTACCTTTTTTGCAAATTATTTTTAACTCTTCTGCATCCCCCTCTGCTTCATCTCCCATTTTTTATACAGTAGTACTGCCCCAAATAAGAATACCCCCGCAATGAATGAGCCTACAGGTAACATTTTTATCATTTCATCAGGAAATACGAGCGGCAATAACGGAAATGCATATGCTGCTGGAATACGTACTCCAACGATTTTTAATAAAATTAGCATTAATATCATATTTAATAAAGTGACTACAATCCATGAATCAATTGCAAAATACAATAAAGTTCCAACAGTTGCTGATGTAGTTAATACTAATATTTGTTTAAATGCCATTTTTTCATTGTACATCGGTTTTTGAAGTGATTCATACACTACGACTAGAATTGGCGGAATAACCGCTAATTGTTCATAACCAGTTATCCAACATAAACTGATCCATACAAAATTTAAAAATAGAAATACAACCATATATTTATATTGGATTTTAACTTTTCTCTCAATACCGTTATTCAATTTAAAAATAAGAACACCAATCATTAAAATAAATGTCAAAACGAAGACTGAGATAACAAATGACCATTCCGTCGCATTTGTTACTAATGGTAATAAACCTGTCGCAATAGATGGTGCTAAATTGGATTGAATAACACGTAAAAACAACATCATTAATATAAGTGTTAAGCTAACTTTTCCCATATAGGAAATATCCATTTGATTCACTGCAAAACCAATAACAACTGTTATTGACGGCGCAATAAAGATTTTTTCTGGTTGTCTTAGCCATCCCGGCTCACGGTATGCCCATAAAGCTATTGCCATCGCAGCTATTTCCGGCAAAATTACTTCTGGATCATTTAATAACACACCTGCTATTACCATAGCTAAAATAAATAAAATAGCAATCGTATATGAGATGATTGTTTCTTTCTTTGAAATTACTGCATTCATTATTACATACTCCTTTTTGCTTATTACTCTCATAAAGTAAAACAATAACTTTATATACCCTACTTAGGTATTGTATATTAACATCTTCCCTATTTCAAGTATTTGTAGTTTTTTCATTCTTTATCACCCCACACACTTACAAAACAAGGAATGTTTATAGGCATTGACACTTATTAAAAGATAAGTTAAGATAACTATGCATTAGTAAGTAACTAATGTAATTAAATTTTACTAGAGGTGAAAACAAATGAAAAACATTTTATTTCGTATTAACGAATTATCAAAAAAAGAAAAAGCATCTGGATTAACGGTTGATGAAAAACAAGAACAACAAATGTTGCGTCAAAACTATACAAAAACATTTCGTGGAAGCTTAGATTCCATTTTATTAAACACAAAAATCGTTGATCAAAATGGTCTTAACGTTACACCAGTTGCATTACAAGATGCTCAAGATCGTTTGAAATTTAGTAAATGAGCTCCGTGCTAAAGAATTTCAATAAAACATAAAAAGAGCTGGATTTCCTATATAGAAATTCCAGCTCTTTTTATTGTCTTTTCTAATTTAGTAAATGAGCGATACATAGCAATTCTCCACGATACAATCATCGCAAATGCAAGTAAGAAAAACATCCCGCTTAATTGCGCCAAATCAATCGATTGACTTAAATATGATTTAAGTCCTACTCGTACAGCTAATAATCCAACTAAAATAAATATGAACGCTTTTGACGGTTTCATATATATATCTTCGCCTCTTATTTCAAACTTCGATGTTTTAATAAGAAATATAGAGAAAATAAGTCCTATACTAATTGCCTCTACTATTTCTAAAGATGTTAATCGAAACTCTGGTAAGAAGTACATCATTGCACCCGTACTCATAAAAATTGGTGGTAATATAATTTTCTTTTTCACTATCGGTTTTTTCGCTGACTTAAAGCGAAGAAACATTACACCAACAGCCATACAAACCGCTACTATACTTGATAAAAGTGCTAAACTCATACTCTCCACCCCTATCTATTTAAATGACTTTTTGAGCAAAATCATAAACCAAACGAGCCCAATACTTATAATGACATGACCTAATCCAGCCATATGGCTTAAACCATTAAAGTCAGTTCCGTTTACTTGTAGAAGACCTCTAAATACCATTGTAGCAATAGTAAAAATTAATCCTACATTATAAAAAACAAACCACGCACGAAAACTTTTTGTTTCATGGACATTAAATACTTTAAATAGAGCTAAAGCGATCAAAAAGAATACGAAGCCGAGCACTAATACGTGTGTATGCACTAATTGCAACATAGTGGATCCTTTAATTCCTTGCGCTTTCGTATACTCTCTAGCAAATACACCTGATAATAAACCAATAATTAAGTAAATGAATGCTGCATTATATAATTTCTTCATCATATTCCTCCTGCTGTAAACTTTCCATATTCGATGCAATCATTTTACGCAAAGTTTATGAACGGAATATGAACGGAATATTACATTCTATTTTTGAAAATAAAAAGGCCATTCCACAACTATTCATTGTGGAATGGCCTTTTAACTTATTTTAAATCTTCAATTGAGAAAGCACCTGGCAGTAACTGTTCCACAGTCACTTCTTTTTCATCACCTTTTACATTCGTTAGTAATACAGGCATTTTCGGATCACAAAATTCAGCAATAACTTGTCTACAAGCACCACATGGTGAAATAGGTCCGTCAGTTTCTCCTGTAATGACTAAGTAACTAAAGTCGCGCTCACCTTCTGATACTGCTTTAAAGATCGCTGTTCTTTCTGCACAGTTACATAAACCGTAAGAAGCGTTTTCTATATTACAACCAGTATAGATTTTACCTTCTTTCGTAACTAATGCTGCACCAACAGGAAATTTAGAATACGGAATATACGCTTTCGATAACATCTTATTTGCTTCTTCGATATATTTTTTCTTATCCATATTATTTCCTCCTCAAAGTAAATTTAATGATGATTAGTCAGTAATAACTGTATGCACTAATTTAGGAGCCACTGCTGTTTCAGCGATAGAAATGTTTTCATAAATTTTAGCTTTTACATCTTCTACATTTTCACGATTTGCATAGATTGTTACGAACGGCTCGCCTTCTTTTACTGCATCGCCAACTTTTTTACGTAACATTAATCCTACCGCTAAATCGATTTCATCTTCTTTTGTCGCACGACCTGCACCTAATAACATAGCTGCGATACCGATTTCATCTGCAACAATGTTTGAAATCACACCTGAAGTTTTTGCAGGTACATCAATTACATACTTCGCTTGTGGCATTTTTTCTGGATTGTCTACAATCGAGCTGTCTCCGCCTTGGTTGCTTAAGAACTCTTTAAATTTCTCAGTTGCTTTTCCATTTTTCATAACTTCAATTAGCATTTCACGAGCTTCTTCTAATGTATTTGCTTTTTTCGCAAGTACGACCATTTGGCTTCCTAATACAAGTACTAATTCTGTTAAATCTTCTGGACCTTCGCCTTTTAAAGTATCAATTGCTTCCTTCACTTCTAGAGCGTTACCAATCGCAAAACCAAGAGGTTGTGACATATCTGAAATTACTGCCATCGTTTGACGTCCAACATTATTTCCGATACGTACCATTGCATGAGCTAATTCTTTTGCATCTTCTTCGGTTTTCATAAATGCACCAGCACCTGTTTTTACATCAAGTACGATTGCATCAGCACCAGCTGCAATTTTTTTACTCATAATTGAACTTGCAATTAGAGGAATTGAATTTACTGTTCCTGTTACATCACGTAATGCATAAATCTTTTTATCAGCAGGTGTTAAGTTTCCTGTTTGTCCGATAACAGCCACTTTGTCACGGTTTACAATATCAATGAACTGTTCTTTCGTAATTTCAACGTGGAATCCTTCTACCGCTTCTAATTTATCAATCGTCCCGCCCGTATGTCCTAAACCACGACCAGACATTTTTGCTACTGGTACATCTAAAGCAGCAACTAATGGTCCTAATACTAATGTTGTTGTATCACCAACACCGCCAGTTGAATGCTTATCTACTTTAATGCCTTCAATTGCTGATAAGTCGATTGTTTCTCCAGACTCAACCATTGCCATCGTTAAATCTGCACGTTCACGATCCGTCATATCTTTAAAGAAAATTGCCATTGCAAGTGCACTCGCTTGATAATCAGGAATACTTCCATCTGTATATCCATTAATAAAGAATTTGATTTCTTCAGTCGTTAATTCTTTTCCATCACGTTTTTTCGCAATAATATCTACCATTCTCATTGTAATCACCATTCCTTTTTATATTATATGAATCTGTTAAAATAATAAGCCAACGATTGTTGCTGATAAAAAACTTACTAATGTTGCACCGAAAAGTAATTTCAAACCGAATCTTGCGACTACATTCCCTTGTTTTTCATTTAAGCTCTTAACTGCCCCCGCAATAATCCCGATTGAAGAGAAGTTTGCAAATGAAACTAAGAATACAGATATAATCGCTGTCGTTCTATCTGAGAAATTAAAGTTTCCTTTTGCTAAATCTGTCATAGCGACAAATTCATTTGATACTAATTTTGTTGCCATAATATTCCCTGCGTTAACTGCTTCATGCCATGGAACACCCATAATAAATGCAAATGGTGCAAATACATAACCAAGAATTTCTTGGAATGAGATACCGATTACACCTTTAAATACTGCATTAATGAATGCGATAAGGGCAACGAAACCAATTAACATAGCTGCTACTGTAATCGCAACTTTAAATCCATCTATAATGTATTCCCCTAATACTTCAAAGAATGTCTTTTTCTCTTCTTCTTGTACTTCTAACATATCTTCTTCTTCAGTAACTTCATACGGGTTAATGATAGAAGCAATAATGAAGCCACCGAATAAGTTAAGCACTAAAGCGGTTACAACATATTGCGGTTTTAATAACACCATATATGATCCAACGATAGACATAGATACTGTAGACATTGCAGATGCACATAATGTATACATTCTTTTCTCTGGCAATAATCCTAGTTGTTTCTTAACTGAAATAAACACTTCAGATTGTCCTAAAATCGCAGAAGCTACCGCGTTATATGATTCGAGTTTCCCCATCCCATTTACTTTACTTAATACTAGACCGATAGATTTCACAATAATAGGTAATACTTTAATGTGTTGCAAAATACCTATTAAAGCTGATATAAATACGATTGGCATTAATACACTTAAAAAGAATGAAAACTCTTTTTGATTTACTAATCCACCAAATACGAAATTCACACCATCAGCGGCATATTTTAATAATTCTCCAAAACCATCTGCTATTCCGCTAATTAATATATTCCCTACGCTTGTATTTAATAATAAAAACCCCAAAATGAATTGTAATATAACCATCGTTATGATTGGGCGATATTTGACTTTCTTTCTATCATTACTAGCAAGCCAAGCGATACCTAAAATCAATACGAGGCCTAAAACACCGATTAAGTATTTCATAAGCCGTCTCCTCCCATTCGTATCCGCTTACATTCTTTTCAATTGTTAAAGCAATAGATACACTTTACTTTAAACGTGTATCTATTGCTTTTCACACTTTATTAATTAGTAATTATCTGTAGCACCTTTTGCATCATTTAATACGATTGCAACACTAGCACTTGCTCCAACGCGAGAAGCTCCAGCCTCTACCATTTTGTCTGCATCTTCACGTGTACGAACGCCGCCAGATGCTTTCACGCCAACGTTTGGTCCAACTGTTTTACGCATTAATGCGATATCTTCTGCAGTTGCTCCGCCAGTTGAGAATCCAGTTGAAGTTTTTACGAAATCAGCGCCAGCTTTTACTGATAATTCACAAGCACGAACTTTTTCTTCATCTGTTAGAAGGCAAGTTTCAATGATTACTTTTACAAGAGCTTTTCCTTTTGCTGCTTGTACTACTTCATAAATGTCTTTTTCAACGAACTCATTGTCGCCATCTTTTAAAGCACCTACGTTGATTACCATATCAACTTCAGTTGCACCTTTTGCGATAGCATCTTTTGTTTCGAATGCTTTTGTTTCAGTAGTGCTTGCTCCTAATGGGAAACCGATTACAGTACAAACGTCTACATCATGTCCAGCTAATTCTTCAGCAGCTAGCTTTACCCATGTAGGATTAATACAAACTGAAGCAAATTTGTATTGCTTTGCCTCTTCGATTACTTTCATAACATCTTCTTTTGTAGAATTTGGTTTTAAAATTGTATGATCAATTAACTTTGCAATGTTCATTATCTTCACTCCTCATATCTTTTAACAACTTCATTCTAACCCTTAGTTGAACAAATGTAAATACACTTTTGAACTTTTGTTCATTCTTTTTCAGAAGGGAATTTCTAGTAATACATTGAAAGTAGTATAAGCTTGTAAATAAAGGATGTGAACCACTTGTTTAAGTCAAAATTCTTTATATTCACATTGCTAGTATGCACCTCACTATCCATATTTATTTTTTATAAAAGGGATGTTATTTTCCAAGAAGGAAACCCAGTTCCATTTGCTTTAGCTATGTCTAAGATGGTTATTCAAGATAAAGAAATGGTGGAAGTAGAACCGATAGATAATCAATGCCCCTACTTAGTAAAGCGCGGAAAAATGGAACCTTTTATCGATATGATGGAGCAAGATGGATGGAGTTTTGTAGATAGAGATATTATGGCTAACTCACTAATTTTTGAAAAAGAAGATCAATCAAAGAGCGTTCCTTACAAATACTTTACAAGGTACTACACATTGATTTATTCATACTAAAAATAAAAGGCTTTCTCAAAATTAATATTTTGAGAAAGCCTTTTATTTCTAATCTTTTTGATAATGTAACAATTCTTTTGCTGTATGCTGATCTATAATTAGTACATTTGCATACCCGCCACGTAACGCACCGTCAATTGCTTTTATTTTTCTATTACCACCTGCAACTAAAATAGAACGTTTCTTTAATTTAAGTTCCTCTAACTCAATTCCAATTGTACGCTTATTAATTTCTTCGCTACTAATATTTCCGTCTCCATCAAAGAAACGTGAACAAATGTCACCGACAGCTTGTTCTTTCAAAATGTTCGTTTCATCCTTATCTAAATATCCTAATCGGAATAATAACGCTTCATCACGCACTGTTCCAACAGTGAAAATTGCAATATTCGCTTGTTTTCCCATTTCAATAATGTGATGAATATGTCGATCCTGCTCCACTAATTCTTTTGTCACCGCATTATCAAATATAACTGGAAGAGGTAGATTTCTTGGCGTCGTTTGAAAAGCATCTGCAAATAACGCGATCGTTTCATTCGCATATGTATTTACACTTGAGTGACTAATGCCACCTTTTAACTGGACAACCTCTACACCTTTCACATGTTGCGGTACGATTTTTCTAGCGATTTCATACATCGTCATTCCCCAGCTTACACCAACGATATCACCAGTTTTCACTGTCTTTTCCATATACTCAGCTGCATATTTACTAATATACTCAGTAATCGTTGCATATTCTGGCACTGGAGAAAATACAACATGCGCCTCTAACAAGTTGTACTTTTCTTTAAGTAAGTTCCCGACGTTATCTAAATCAGCAAATGGATCCGCTATACTAATTTGAACAAATCCTTTTTCTTTCGCGTACTTTAATAATCTAGAGATTGTCGGTCTTGAGATATTTAATTTGTTAGCAATTTCTTGCTGACTATAATCTGATTGATAATATAATCTTGCAACTTCAACGCTTAATTGTTGTTTATCCTTATCCATAGTAACTCATTACATATCCTTTCCTGTATTTCCTTTTCGTTACAAGCATTATACAGCTTTATGCAAAAAAATTCGACTACCGAATTTTATCTAACTGAACTTCTACTACACTTAGTATTTACAATGAAAACTTATTGTATAGATTTACAACCTCAACATAGATACACTTGAAACATATAAATCGATTTATATGTAATTCATTCTTTTTTGCTTTTTCTGTAGTAACGATAACAAAGCCGTTCAATAAGAAACATGAAACATCGTCTAAAAAGCTCCCTTTACTAAAAACTATTCAAATACCCCTCATAAACAGAAGATACTGTTTATGAGGGGTATTTATTCAATTTAAGTCTATAAAAATTGGATGAAAACAATGCGAGTTCTCACTTATTTAGAATAAGTGAAAAGATGATGTTTTATTTGTTCAATAAAATAATGATGGTGTATATTATCGTTAGATACTCGACTTGCCATAATAGCTCCCTCCATTGAAGATGCAAGAAAAGAAGCGAGTGATATAATGTCTATATCTTCTTTAAGTTCTTGTTTCTCTATTCCTTCTTTTATGAGAGAAGC
Source organism: Bacillus sp. FSL R12-0074 (assembly GCF_038005725.1). NCBI lineage: Bacteria > Bacillati > Bacillota > Bacilli > Caryophanales > Bacillaceae > Bacillus > Bacillus sp. FSL R12-0074. Next base: position 1,851,542 of record NZ_JBBOTR010000001.1, on the reverse strand, counting down.
CATTAACATTACTGTATCGTCATAACCTTTTGCTGCTGCTTTTTGTAATTCTGGAAATATTCCAGTACTTTCAATTGCGCTATTAAGTAATGGACAGCCTCCAGCAATAGGAGGATTATTAGCTGCATCTTGATATACAAGGAATATTGCAAGGATTTTATCGATTGCTGTCTTTTTATTTTCCATTGCTTTATGAAAATGACTCCACATAATCTCACCACTTTTGTCGTAGGCAGCAAGGACAATTTCTTCTTTATTTTTGAATCTACGATAAATAGATCCTTTAGGTAGTTCAGTAGCTGTCATTATATCCTGGATGGATGTACGAGTTATCCCATTAGTATTAAATAAATATAAAGATGTTTCAATAATTTTTTCTTTTACCTTATCAACTTTAGTCATGCTTTGTAATCCTCCTAATAAAAACGATCTTAATATTCCAGGTAATGTTTACCCTCTATTTTCTTAATTTTTTTGTAAGTATAAATAAGTTTGGAACAGAAATATCTTATCAATCCCTATCTTATGGAACCCTCAAACAATACAGTTTGAAAAGAGGTTAATCAAATTGTATCATCTATATTATTCGAGTGAATTTTCTGTCAAAAATAACATGACCAATTGTTTAATTCAGTCATGTTATACAACTAATTTTACCTAAAATCGTAGAAGATGTAAAAATATATATTTTAGTGTATAGACATATGATTATTATATATAATCTCTATTAATATGTTTAGCTAAAGTGTTTGAACTACCCCCACTTTCACTTCATATATTAGGATATCTACCGCATTCCTTGCGGTTAAAAGCCTTATCACTTCATTCTATAAAAAGGGAATCGTTAATAATTAATGAGTACTGAAATTTAATTGTAAATAAAAAAACTGACATATAAGTATTTTGTATTTTTGCCATTTTGATTTTGTTAATAATTTGTAAAAAGGATTAACAAAACTAGAAACTTATAGTATTATTAGTTTTCGGACCGAACCGTCCGGTTTAGAATCTTGTATAAATATATTTAGAAGGAGAACCTAATGCAGAAAGAAAATTCAAAGATTCTAAGTAATTTAATTATGGAGGTAATAAGGTGAACTTTATTAAAATGAATCAAAAAGAACTTATTATGCTAATAGTTTATACAATGTTTGCACTACTTCAAATTGGCTTGTTCATATTATTTGGCATATCACTTTTAACTAACAGCAATTTAGTTGAATCAGAATTTGCTCTTAGTGCCATCGGTTTGACTGTACCTGCTATTGTAGGAATAATTTTCTTTAGGAAAGAAATTATTGAAAGTTTTACTTATTTTAAAGAGAAGACAATTTTGAAAATAGTAAGTATTCCTATGGTGGTTTTATTTACGGTAATTGTGGAACAGTCTGTTATGCGTTTTCTAGCAACTGGTCAGCCAGAGAACCAAGAACAGCTCCTTGAAACGGGCGCGGAGATACCTCTTATATTTACATTGCTTGTATTTGGTATTCTGGGTCCAATACTTGAAGAAATTATATTTCGTTATATAATATTAAATCGTTTTTCACATTATATTGGTACTGCTATTGCATCTATCATTTCGATTATAATTTTTACAGTTCTTCATACGAACCAGCTTTCGGATATTGCTATATATTTACCTGGATCGGTAATACTTACTGCGGCTTATCTTATTTCTAAAAGATCCCTTGCATATGTTATGGCGATACATATATTAAACAATTGCCTTGGTTTCATTCTATAAGAAATTAGACTTAGTTCTTTTGCAAAGTAAAAAAATAGAAACAGATATTGATAAATGAGGAGTACAATTTAGACAGTGACTAATGATTTATGAAATTCCTTGTACGTCGAAATACCGCAGTTTGGATGTAAACTGTGGTTTCTTTTATATGGGGGGCCCACCGCATCACAATCAAACTAAAAAAGGAAATACCATGCCTAATATATGTTCCCCTTATATCCCATTACAGTAAACATTTTTGGGAAATATCCAGAATTTTATTAGCGGGTTAGTAGCTGAAGAAAAATTTGTTCCTCAGCCCTTAAGTTATAATACATAAAAATTAAATTGCTTAGTTAAGAGAAAAGATGAAGTATCAATTTTGCTTAAATTATCTAAACTACCTTGATTTTTTCTTATACAGCAAAATGTGTCAAGTGATTAAGGACCTCATTTTTAAAGCCCATGTTAGATAGGTATATAAGATTAGTATGAAGGTGTGAAGTCAATTGTAAAATGATAGTTTTAGAATAAATGAATAAGAGAAATAACCACCATTGATTATTTCTCTTTTCATATACATATTTATTTTTGGAAAAATAACCTAACTCCAAATACTAACAATACTGCGCCAGTAATACCTTCTATTGTACGGTTCACTTTTTCTTTTCTTAAAAAAGTTCTTAATTGACGTATTAGTGAGATATAAAGTAAATACCATATTGCTGTCAAAGTCGTAAATGTGACTCCTAATAAAAGAAATTGTAGGAAATGATTTTGATTACTCACAATAAATTGGGGTAAAAAACTAAGGAAAAACACAGCAGTTTTTGGATTTAAGATTGCCGTGGTAAATCCTTGTCTAAAACTTTTAATCGTTCCAATATCCTTAGAGTTCATTCCCACTGAACCTGACATATCTTCTTTTTTATGTAAGGCACTTTTAATTGACTTTACAGCTAAGAAAATTAAATAAAAAGCTCCAGCATATTTTATAAATGTAAATAGCATAGCAAATTTCATTAGGATAGCAGAAAGTCCTAGTGTAGCCATTATTGTATGAATCATCATTCCAGATATCGTTCCTAAAACAGTCTTTATCCCACCATTTTTACCATGCGAGATAGTGTTTTTTGTAACTAAAGCAAAACCGGGACCAGGCATTATTATGATTAGGATTGCTGTAAGGATAAATAACAAATAATTTTCCATGTTCTAGTATTTCCTTTCCAATTTTTAGTTTTTCCTATAGTATAGCTTTTTTACTAAAAATATTAAATATAAAAAGCGTGATCAGGAGTTTATCGAGGTTATTAGTATCAATTTGATCAAACATTATCCTAAAGTTACATTGATAAAACACACGGCAAACTTATGGGTAAAATTACAAGCTCGGCTCTCACAAAAAACGGGATAAAAAAAATAAACAGTGGAACTAGTCCGCTATTTATTTCGCCACGCCTTCATGTAATTTTTCTGTATAATCTTTTACATCCTTCCAGCTATCTTTCGCTGTATTTAAATCTTCTTTTATAAAGGTAAATTCTTCGGGACTGATTCCTTTTACGTTTTGTAGTAAATTATTATATTTCGCACCTACCGTATACCACTGATTTGATATGTTTTGCAGTGCTGTAATTGCTGCATCAATTGTTTCTGTCATATTTGTTGTTTTATTTTTTACATCTGTCAAAATTGCCACTTCTGCTTGTGCTCCAGAAATTCTATGCTTTAAACTGGCTATTTCTCGTTCTGCATTTGCAATATCTTTTTTCGCAATCGCAATCATCGGTCCGCCAGCAAGACATGTTATTAGTGCTACGCAAAGTACACCACCAGCAATCACCATATCGTTACTCTTTTTGATCGAATCGTTATATGTATTTATTTGTTGCTCTAGAGCTGGAATACCAGCATTCGTACTTGCCAAAATCGCTGTTAATTGATTTGTATCCTCTTTAAAACTATTTGTGTCTTTCGCCATTCTATCGCGAAAAGCTTTCAAATTCCCTAATAATACATCTACCTCATTTTGATTCTTTAAAATGTCCGCATACAACTTTTCTAAATCCGCTTTTAACTTTACGCTATCTTTTTGATCAATCGCTAATAGCATGTCACTATAGTACGCTTGAAAAGTATTGTTGTAATCTATAATATTTTGATCCGTTTTCATAATTTGAGGCTTCATATTATTTAACCAATACGCCGCATTAATTTTTGCATCTCTTTGGTGCTGAATCATATTCCCTCTTAAATTACCATTAATTGAACTTATTTTACTCAAATCAGTCTCTTGTTGATTTTGAATTAATTTTGCATATGAATCCATCGCAAATATACTTGATGTCGTTTGCGCCATTACATCTTGGAACCCTGCTGGTCCGAGAGAATAATTTTTTGCACTCTCTTGTAATGTTTTTATGTTTTGTTCTGCTGCGAAAGGATGTAAAGGAAATGCATTACTCGTTGCCACTCCAGCAATCATTATCGTTAAAAGGCATTTTTTATAGAAATTACTACGCATACTTATCACCTATTCTTTTTATGAGGATATGAAACGTTAGAGGTAAAAGAACTCCTGCTCACTACTGAACAGGAGCTCTCTATTTTACAATAACTAATTATCTATACATCACGTTGTAACAGTTTAATCGCTATTATGCTTTTTTCGTATCTACTACTTTAATATCTTCAGCATAAATCTTTTCTGCATAGTCTTTAATGTTTTTCCAGCTATCTTTAGCTATATTCAAGTCTTCCTTAATGAAAACAAGGTCGTTTGGACTAATAGAGTCTACATTTTGAAGTAATGAATTATATTTCGATCCCATTGTATACCATTGGTTTGAAATATTTTGCAACGCTGTAATTGCTGTATCAATTGTGTTTGTTAAATACTCAGTTTGTGTTTTAATGTTCGTTAATCCTGCTACTTCTAATTGCGCAGTTGTAACTTGTCCTGTTATCTTTTGAATTTCTGCCTGTGCATTATCAAGCTCTTTCTTCGCTAATACGATTCCAGCTGTTCCACCACCTACAGCTGCTGTACCACCTGCAATTAATGCGATTCCTAGCGGCGTTCCTGCACCAGTAGCAATAACTACTGCACCACCGATAATTGCAATTGGGCCTAAAGCTGTCGCAACAGATGAACCGATAATAATTGCATTATATTTACTAATTGCTTCATTATACGTTGTAATTTGATTTTGCAGAAGCGGGATTCCAGCATCTTGACTAGCCAAGATGGATGTAATTTGATTTGCATCTCCCTTGAAATTTTGAGTATCCGACGTCATTTTATTTCGGAATTTCTTTAAGTCTTCTACTAACTTATCTACTTGCGCTTTATTTTCAGTAATACTACTTGATAATCTAGTTAGACCTTTCGTAAGAGTTGCTTTATCCTTTGCATCAACCGCAGCAACTAAAGTATCATAATAGTTTTGGAATTTCGTATTGTAATTAATAATATTTTGATTCGTTGAAATAAGCTGTGGCTTCAATACATCTAGCCATTGTTGTGCATTCCCTCTAGCTGTATCTTGATGCTGAATCACTTTACCTTTTAAAGCTGCATCAACTGACGATACATTACCAAAGTTAACATTACCTTGTTTAATAATTGTTAAAGCGTACAGATCCATTACTAAAGCGTTTGAACCTGTTCTTTCCATTGCATCTTTTAGGCCTTCTGGTCCTAATGAGTATTCCTCATAGTCATTATAAGCTTTTGCTACCGCATGAACTGGGGCTTGTTTCACTGTATTTTCAGCTGCATACGTATGGGCTGGCATAATGTTTCCTGCTGCAAATACTGCCATAAGTGCTGATAAAGCCATTACTTTATAAGGTTTTTTTGTCATTTTTCTTCTCTCCCTATATCGTTACTTATTTTTAATGTACTTCAACGTTTGTAACGTAATCTTCAAATTGGTTCGTTTGCTTATTCATTTCATCACTTACTTTTTTGAGTTGATTGAAATGTTTTTGAAGTAAACTACTGTCTGTATACGTGCCTTCTTCAATATTCGTTTGAATTTGGATCATATTATTATTTAAAACTTTCCAATCCGTTAATAACGTTTCTAAAGTTGCGATTTGGCGATCAATTAGTTCTGTAAAGCTACTTACTTGATCTTCAACGAATGTGATTTGAGTCGCCTCTGATTCAGTTTGTGATAACTTTTGAATAAGTGGTAGTAGCTCTTTTTGTTTTTGCTGAATACGAAGAGCTGCTTCCCTCGTTTGACTATCTGCAGCATTTACAATTTCATTACTTAAAGTACCGATAGAAACAAAATCGATTGTTTTCGTTTGTGCAGTTTGATTTGTGATTGTAAATACTTGTTTACCGATATTAATAGAACCTTTAATAATTTCTTGTGGTCTATTCAAAATAGTAGTTAGTTCAGCTTGAATTTCCCCTTGAATTCTTTTTATGTCTTCTCTTAATTTCACAATATCTCCACTTGATCCTTGCAGTGTTTTTATTGCTTCATCAGCTTTAATTGATAAGTTATTACTATCTTTGTCTAATACCGTTTTAAATCGATTTAACTCTAATAAATCTTGCTCCATACTCTCTTGAATGCTTTGGACTTGCAATTGTAATTTTCCATATGCGTTTGTAAAATCTGCTTTTGCCTGTTCATCTTCATTTACTTTTCCTGCTAGTTCATAGAGCTTACTATAATAGCTATTAAATCTAGTGCTGTATCTCATCATCTCTTGATTTAAGTCGATTAGCTTCGGATTATATTCATCAATCCACTCTCGTACATTCGCCTTTGCAAATTTTTGATGATTCGTCAAACTACTCATCGCATTTACCTTAATGTCTGGTTGTTGTAAAATAACTAATCCGTATGCTTGGATAAGTGGTGACTGTGACCCTAACATTCTAATTGAATTTGATAATGTATTTGGAGCAATTACATTTTGCACGTTTAATACTTTCACCTTTGGTTGCCCCTCTTCAGCGTAAGCGCTTACAGGAATGAAGCAACTCGTAGATACTGCTGTAACCAATAACCCTGTAATTAAAGTTTTTTTCACTTTAACCCCTCCTATGTATTAGCAACTATTACTATCGCATTTTATTATTCTATTTTCTTGCACATTATTTGAGATGGTTAAAAATAGAGAACGTTCTCACCGTGAGTCATGTACGAAACACCTCTCTCAAACTTTATTTCTACAGTACTTACTTATTGTTATAAAACATTTCATAACTTTTCGCATGTGCTTAGTATGAATAATATTGTATAAAATTTCTGTTTCATCGCAATTTCCATATTCACACAGTGAATATATTACATGAAAATATTATTCATTTTAAGATAAATAACGCACGTAAATATGAAATTCCGTTTTGTTTTTATTAAAGTTTTGTACTGTAAGGTCATTTAAACACAGCTATTCATCTATCGTAAAGAAGTATTTTAATTCCCTTTATTTTCAAGACCTCATGTCCTTATTCCAAAATAAAATCCACTTAACTTCCTCCATTAAAATATCCATATATCACAACAAAAAACACTGTTTACTCATAAGTGATTATATTATACCAATATAACTTTAAGGCCTATATGCAATTATGCATAGCATATACACAAAAAGGATAGCTTCACTTTCGTGAAGCTATCCTTAAAAAATCTTATTACTTTTTCAAATGATATGGAACTGTCGTAATAACAACATTTCTTTTATAGAGTAAATACGCACGAATGAGTAAACTAGACTGATTATGAAGAATGTTATGCCAACCTTTTTTCGGAATAAACTGTGGTATAACGACCGTAACTCGGTAATTTGATTCACTCGCCTTATATTGTACTGTATCAATAAATTTTGTTAGCGGCTGAATAATACTTCTATAATGAGAATGTAATGTAACAAGCCTTACTTCAGGTTGCCACTTCTCCCATTTCTCTTCAAATTTCTTTTCCTCTTCTCTGTCAAAAGCAACATACACAGCGATAACTTGATCTGCAGAAAGAGCTTTAGCATAGTTCAGTGAATTTTCTACTACATGAGTCATACCAGCTACAGGAACGACAATTACATTCCCTTCAATCGGAACAAGTGGTTCACAAGTTTTTAAACTTAATTGATCCCCCACTGCATCATAATGCTTCTTTATTCGATGGAACAAGAAGATAATGGCAGGTAAGAAAATAAGGATCGACCAAACTTGTGCGAATTTAGTTAAAAAGAACATACTCATTACGATAAAACTAATGACTGCACCAATTAAATTGACCGTTAATCTTAAAGCCCATCCTTCAGGCTTTTCACGAAGCCATTTTAGTACCATTCCAGTTTGAGAAAGTGTAAACGGAATAAATACCCCTACTGCATATAGCGGAATCAAGTGTTCTGTTTTCCCCTGAAAAGCTACAATTAAAATAATCGAAGAAATCCCAAGTATAATAATACCGTTTGAATAACCTAGGCGGTCTCCTCTAATCGTAAACATTCTCGGTATGAACTTATCTTTTGCAAGATTAACCGCTAATAGTGGAAATGCAGAATAACCTGTGTTAGCCGCAAGAATTAATATTAAAGCTGTTGTACCCTGTATGAAATAGTACATGAAATTACGTCCAAAAGTTTGTTCAGCAATTTGTGAAACGACTGTTACTTCCTTACTTGGATTAATTCCGTAATAATAAGCTAAAAAGACAATTCCAGAAAATAAAACTGCAAGTAATGCACCCATTGCAAGCAATGTTTTCGCTGCATTGTTAGGTGCAGGATCTTTAAAGTTTGGAATTGCGTTAGATATCGCCTCAACACCCGTTAAAGCAGAGCTTCCTGAAGCAAATGCTCGTAACAGTAAGAACAAACTAATTCCCGCAACTGGTGTTCCAATTGGCGAATGCAGCGTGGGTGAAACGTGACCAGTCAAAATATTATATATTCCTACACCAATTAATATAAATAATGCTACAACGAATAAATAAACCGGATATGCTAAAACGGAAGCTGATTCCGTTACGCCTCTTAAATTTAAGATGGTAATCAATATGACAAATATAATCGCAATGATTACATTATGTGCATGTAAGCTAGGAAAAGCAGATGTGAGCGCATCTGTACCCGCAGATACACTTACTGCAACCGTTAAAATGTAATCAACTAATAAAGATCCTCCTGCTATTAAGCCTGGGTTCATCCCTAAATTCTCTTTTGATACAACATATGCTCCGCCGCCATGAGGGTAAGCAAAAATAATTTGTCGATAAGATAAAATAAGAGCTGTCAATAATACTAATACCCCAATTGCAATCGGAATGGAATACCAATAAGCTACCGCTCCAAGGCCTGCTAGTGCAATTAATATTTGCTCTGGTCCGTATGCAACCGATGACAATGCGTCAGAAGATAAAATGGCTAGCGCCTTCGTTTTATTAAGCTTTTGCTCTCCTAACTCAGTTGATTTTAACGGCCTTCCAATTAAAAACCTTTTGATAGATGAAACCACTGCTGTCCACTCTCCAATAATTTTGCACGAATTTTTCTGCTAATTACAGCGGATAAACTATTTCTTCAGAAAACAAAAAATGTCTACAAGCCATAACGAAATAGACTTGTAGACATTATTTTTTTTGTCGCACAAGCTCCACCTTCCTTCTCAATATAACGCTTACGAGGTTAGCTGTCGGATTCGGGCCTATGAGTAGCCCTACCTTTTTCAAGGATTCACCCCATTGGATTATGTACTAATCCATAAGAACGGGTCCCCCGCACCATGCGGCTTCAGCGATTTAGAAAATTGAAACTGTGGATTATAATACTCCTTTATTTTCAAAAAGTAAACAAAAATTTTAAAAAAGAAAAAAATTAAAACGATTGCGCATAATCCACCGAAAAATATACATAATGAATACTAAAAATCCACAAAGGAGACCCGTATGTCTAAAGAAAAGAAGCCACTTTTTTCCGATTCATATTTAGATGCAGTAGCAAATGAAATTAATCAGCTATATGGTAAACGTGAAAGAGAACGAAATACGACAGATAAACCGAAAAGAAACGAATAAATTGTCAAAAAGAAACAAAAAAAGGATAGCAACATTTATATTTTGCTATCCTTTACTCTTTTTCATACCATTTCTTTAGTAAAAATCATTTTTTCATATATCTTTAAATTTTGATACACAACACTTAATAAAGGCACATCTATAGACATTTCCTCTGCTAATTTCAATAAGTATCCTTGTAAATGCTTCCCTTCAATGAGCGAACCTTTTTCCATATCCCGTTGCATCGATGACTTCATATCATACGAAATTTTATCAATCGTTTTCATATGTTCCTGGGCGATATTGTCCTTAACTGGAGCCCCCATAGATTTCATGATTTGCACTGATTCTTCAAATAAGTTCCTAATAAATTCTCGGCCTCCATCACTCTCACGAATCGGTCCTATCGGCGCACGCATTAATGTTGTCACACCTGACATTACGGTGATAAATAAATATTTATGCCACATATCTTGCACAATATTTTCACTTAAAACAAAACTAGCTTTTGTATCTGCAAATGTTTTAGAAATAAGCTTTATTCTCTCTGAATCTTGAGGCTTAATTTCCCCAAATACAAGTCTGTTGGCAACACTAGTTTGTACAATTTCTCCTTGATCGTTTAACGTCGTCTCGATAAAGCATAAACCGCCAATTACTTTTTCCACGCCGAATTCCTTTTGTAATAGTGTTAAATGAGCGATACCATTTAACACTGGAATTATTACTGTATTCTCTCCTACAAATGGTTTCAAATCTGTTATTGCCTCGTTTAGGTGATACGCTTTTGTTGAGAATAAAATCACATCAAATGGAGTGGTAATATCTTCTTTCGTTATTAGTTTCGGTTGAAATGAAAAATCGCCGTTAATACTTCGGATAACAAGACCTTTTTCCTCTAATTGTTCTTTCCGTTTACTACGTACGAGAAAAGTTACATCTTCTCCCTTTTCGGCAAGTCGGCCACCAAAAAAACCTCCAACGCCTCCGGCTCCTAATACTAAAATACGCATAATACATCCCCCTTTTCAAAACACAATTCTACTCCTTTTAGTATACATAAGATTATACATGTCGCCTAATGAATAAGCTGAATTTTCATTCTTAATTCTATGAAAATCCCGTGGTTATTTTTTAGCAGATTAGGGCATGTTGTTTCTATAGCTTACATTGAAAGGAAACAATATAAATGGAGGCAATACAAACGATCGAAGAAAAATATGTATCAACCGCTATTTTTCAATTTATTTTCCCATTTTCGTTCAAAAGTGGATATGAACAAAATATGTTCCCTTTCTTACAAAAAAATGATTTCCGGCCCTTTCGACTCGATCATCTCGAAGATGAAAATACATATTACGGGGAGTTTCATGTTTCACATCAAAATATGGAAGCATACTATCTTTCATTTACGAATAAAATTCTCTTCCCTCATTCTGAGCATCAAAAAGGATTACAGCGCTATTCTAAAGATCTCAATTTAAACGGCCATTTAACAACAAATCTTATCTCTGTCCCGTTCACAGTGCACTCAATTGATGTAACACTTTGTCCTTATGAACTTGGGTTTCTAACAATCCGAACAGAAGTTAACATTTCTCCTACTATAACATTATCAGAAGCAATAGAATTCGCTGCTCGCTTTCGCGTACTTGAAACGCGAAATGAAAAGGACGAAACCATTTGTATAGAATGTAACGGAAATAGGTATTCACAAGTTGAAAAGTTCATTTTTGGTTATTTATTTAACGGTTTAACGGACTTTTTTGAGAAGAAAAGAGTAAGAAGTTCATACTTTCAAACCTTCCCTTTCTTCGAAGACCAAAGAATGTACGTTCAAACTTTATTATCCCTAAAAGAAAATATGGAACTTAATGTAATTGATGTTTATCGTACTTCCAGTCTTTCTGGATTAACAAGTGATGGAAAACCCTATGTAAGCGCGAATAATCTCCCTTATATTCATGATTATTTAAAACAACACGCCTATCAAAGGTGGGCTCCTAATCGTTATTTCATAATGGAAGAACATATTTTCACATGTATTACGAACGAAGATGATAATAAAATAGCTAAACTTGCTAGCCAAATGTACGGGGAGTTTTATTACGCTTTATTATTAAATTTATTTCATAAAGTTGTTTTATTAAAGATGGCAAACGCCTATGCTGAATTAAATATTGAACAAGACACAAATGAGATTGAGAAATTAATTTATTCAATAAATTCGTTTACAGCTAATTATTTTTCTTTAGAATTAGTATCCCAATCACAAAGTGAAGATATTTTCTTTCGTCTAAGAAAACTTTTTAACATTGAAGTACTGTACACGAACGCGAAACAAAATCTCGATAGTTTATTTAAATATCAAGAAAATGTTGCTTCAAAAAAAGATAGCCTCTTATTATTAATTTTAACGCTCTATTCTGTTGTAGGCCAAATGTTAGGGTTTACTATGATTGATCTTTTAAGAAACACCGATTCAAACAAAATATCATCGCCTTTTGAATTTTTCGCTCTATTAATAGCGATTAGCGGTATAGTCATTTCCCTCATTTTAGGTGCACAAGGTTTATACCAATGGGCTATACAGCATAAAAGAAGAAAAGCATGGGTAAAACAAACTGTATTATCTGCTGTTAAAGAGAAAAAAGATACGAAGTAAATAAAAAACAGATGGCAGCAAGATGCTACCATCTGTTTTTTTATTAAGCTAATTTTGCTTACTTACCTGCTTCGATTTTTTCTAATGTAGCAGCTACTTGCTCTTCTGTTAATTCGTGTTGCACGATATAACGATTACGTGGGTGTACACGACATTCATGAGAACATGCACGTAAATGTTTTGCTTCACTTTCTTCAGAACATAAAATTTTCTTGTTACATTCAGGGTTTGCACAGTTTACATAGCGCTCACAAGGTTCACCTGTAAAATGATCTTTACCAACGATAACGTGCTCTTTTTGGTTTACTGGTACAGCGATACGCTCATCAAATACGTAACATTGACCATCCCAAAGTTCACCTTGTACTTCTGGATCTTTTCCGTACGTTACAATTCCGCCATGAAGCTGGCTTACATCTTCATAACCTTCACGAACTAACCAACCTGAGAATTTCTCACAACGAATTCCCCCTGTACAGTACGTTAAAATCTTTTTACCTTCAAGTGTTTCTTTATTTTCTCTAATCCAATCTGGTAATTCACGGAATGATTCAATATCTGGTTTAATCGCACCTTTGAAGTGTCCTAAATCAAATTCATAATCATTTCGTGCATCAATGATAACTGTATCTTCTTGTTTCATTGCCTCATAAAAATCTTTTGGTTCTAAATACTTCCCTGTAATTTCTTTCGGGTTAATGTCGTCTTCTAGACGAAGTGTAACTAACTCTGAACGAGGACGTACGTGCATTTTCTTGAATGCATGTTCATCTGCCTCATCAATTTTAAATACGATTCCAGCAAAACGTGGATCATTATTCATCGCTTCCACGTATTTTTCTGTTTGTTCAACAGTTCCAGAACAAGTTCCGTTAATTCCTTCTGTCGCTACAAGAATTCTTCCTTTTAACTCAAGTGATTTACAAAATTCTAAATGCTGTTCAGCAAATTCTTCTGGGTTTTCAATTGTTGTGTACATGTAATATAGTAATACTCTATATGGTTTTGTAGTTGCCAATGTATTTCTACCACCTATCTAAATTTTAAAATCATGTATAAGTTAACGTTCATATCAAAACATATATAATAAGAAAATATATACAAAATTATACGTAGCCTATTTTCTTCTATTTACAATTTTTTCTATAAGTTAACAGAAATAAAAACAAGATTACAGAACAAAACACTACGGTTAGGTTGTAATCCCAATATATTATATATCATACAATTTCATTTCCATCAATTAATATGCTGTAATATAGGCTGTATGTTCACATAAATTTCAAAAACAACCCTATAATTTATTATCTTCTCCCTTATTCAGCAACCATAAACTCCCAAAATATTTTTGCATCGTCACACCATTCATTGCACACAGTCATATAATTTGCATTAAGGAAACTTTTATGTTCAAATGAAATTGCCACATCATATATCCAAATGTATTGAAATAATGAGTAAGAATAAAGTGAAACTTTAATCAAGTTAAGATTTCAAAGGGGAATACTACTATGAATAAAGATATAACAAAAGATGAACAAGTCCCTTCTCAAAGTACAACAGTTCAATCAGCCCATTTAGCGTTAAGTGGACAAACAAAAGGCTTTAAAAGACTGTTACCATTCTTAGGACCTGCTTTTATCGCATCAGTTGCTTATATTGATCCTGGGAACTTCGCTACAAATATCGCAGCTGGATCACAATATGGGTATTTATTGCTTTGGGTAATACTCGCTTCTAATTTAATGGCTGTATTAATTCAAACTTTATCAGCTAAATTAGGAATCGCTACTGGGAGAAATCTTCCTGAAGTAGCTCGCGAAAACTTCCCCAAACCAGTTTCCATCGGTTTATGGATACAAGGGGAACTCGTTATTATGGCTACAGATTTAGCTGAATTTATCGGGGCAGCACTTGGCTTATACTTACTATTTGGAATTCCGATGTTACCAGCTGCTTTAATTACAGCAGTTGGATCATTTATTATTCTTGAATTTCAACGCAGAGGCTTTCGTCCATTAGAAGCTATCATAACAGGTATGATTTTTATCGTTGTTATCGCTTTTGGTATCCAAGTCTTTTACGCAAAACCGGAATTAAGCCCTCTACTCTCAGGACTTTTCACTCCAAAATTCCAAGGTGTAGGTAGCATCCTTTTAGCAGCTGGAATTTTAGGTGCGACAGTAATGCCGCACGCGATATATTTACATTCGGCCTTAACGCAGCGCCGTGTAGTCGGAACAAATGATGAACAAAAGAAAAAGATTTTCCGCTTCGAATTCATCGATATTATTATTGCAATGGTTATCGCTGGAGCAATTAATGCAAGTATGTTAATTGTAGCAGCTGCACTATTCTTTAAAAACGGCTTGCACGTTGAAGACCTTGATGTTGCTTTTAACCAGTTCAGTAATTTAGTCGGTCCTGTATCGGCTGCATTATTTGGGATTGGACTTTTATCAGCAGGTTTATCTAGTTCTTCTGTTGGTACGATGTCTGGTGATATTATTATGCAAGGATTCATTCGAATGCATATTCCGTTATACTTACGCCGATTTATAACAATGATTCCGCCTCTCGTTATTATCGCTTTAGGTGTAAATCCAACTTACGCTCTCGTTATGAGTCAAGTTGTCTTATCTTTCGGTATTGCCTTTGCATTAGTACCACTTATTATGTTTACAAGTAATAAGAAGATTATGGGCGCACTCGTCAACCATCGCATTACAACATTTATCGCGTGGTTAATCGCTGCACTTATTATCGTTTTAAATATTTTCTTACTGTATCAAACATTTATAGGTTAATAAAAAAGGGTATTCCAAATTTGATTTGGAATACCCTTTTTGTATGAAATGATTTCCTTCTACTTACCACTTATGTATGTCCCTCTTTCCGGCATTATCGCACCTTTTTCAGTTCGAAAATAAAGTGGCAAGCCTTCCGTGAAAAACATACTCACCTTGGATGGATCCTGCCTTTGATGATGGATATGTAAATGTGGTTCACTTGAACTTCCTGAGTTACCGACTTGGGCAAGAAACAAAAATACCGCCGATTCATCTAGTCGTAAATAAATATGATTAACAGCCATAGATTCAAAATCATCCTTACCCCTTGAATAATCTTTATTTTCAGATTAGATTATATAATAACAACACATTCTAGTTTCAGAAGAAATGGAGTGAAAGCATGTTTCCTATATTAAAAACCAACCGACTCATTTTACGAGAACTTACCGACGAAGATGCACCGAGTATACTACAATGCTTTTCTAATACTGATGTCCTGCGCCATTATGGCCAAAAACCATTGCAAAATTTGGATCAAGTAAAACAAATCCTTACTAATTTTAAATTGGGGTACAACGCAAGAAGCGGCATTAAATGGGGAATCGAATTAAAAGACAAGAAAGGGCTCATTGGAACAATTGGTTTTCATGATTGGTCTTCCGAACATAAACGAGCAAATATAAGTTATGCCTTTTTGCCTGAACACTGGGGAAATGGATATGCGACTGAAGCGGTTTCTGAAGTTATATCATACGGTTTCCACACACTTCATTTAAAACGTATCGGAGCAATTGTCTTTCTTGAAAATGAGGCTTCAAATAAAGTGCTATTAAAATTAGGGTTTGAAAAAGAAGGTGTTCTAAAAAATTATATGTATCAAGATGATATTCCATATGATACGAATTATTATTCTTTATTAAAATGAGTTTAATAGAAATTATACGTAAAAACTCGTTTCAGCATAATGAATCAAGATAGTGGATTTTTAACGAAAGATGGGAAACCGAGCGTTTTTCATTTCTTAGATCATCATACGACTGATGCGAAGTACAATAAATTATATAATCTAAACAAAGGGCATGAGCATATTCTTACTCATGTCCCTTTTTTACGTTCTTTTTCTGTTTTCGCAATGCTTTTGGAATGTATACACAGAAAGGTTCGCTTTCCATGTAATCTCCCGTCATTGCATATGCTTTAGAACGAGATCCTCCACAAACATATCGAAACCCACAAACTAAACTTTTTATAAGTTTTCAATATCATTACCTCTTTTCTAAAACCATAAAGAACGTACTATCCGGTAGCACAACCGCATTCCCAGACTCATCTTTAAAATCGATTTTCTCGCTAAGATGTTGTGTATATCCATCCTGTAAATAGTTCATAGCTTGAACGATGTTTACTTTATCTCCAAAGATACCCTTTACGAAATCCTTATAGTCGTTTGTCGTAAAGATTCCAAACTGCTCTTGCACCTCGTGAACGAAGGAATCCTCACCCCATGTATACGTATATAAGAACTCCATCGCATCGTTAACAGGCATTTTGACTGTATTGTCTGCAAGTACCTCATACTGGATTATACGCCCCTTAAATTCACGGACATACTGCTCTAAGAACTTCATTCCACCTGCATCTTTAAAATGAATCACACGCATTAACATTTTATCTTCAGTCATGATGCCATCACGAATGATAATACGACCTCCTGGCTTTATCACCTCGTAAGCACTCTGTAACCCTTTTTTAATTACTTCATGATTGAATTTCTTACCTTCATACTCAATATAAGAGAACAGCTCATGAAGGATAGAAGAATACACAATCGTATCAACCGATTCTTTATCAAACGAGCTACCTAAGTTGATAGCATCCCCTTTAATGACGTCCCAAGAACGACTTTCGTCCTGTTTCTTCTTTTTCAACGTATCAATCACATTTTCGGAAATATCGATACCGTAGATTCGTTTATCCTCGGTCTCTTCTTCAATCATGTCTAGCATAACACCACCACCGGATCCGACATCTACAATCGTATCTCCCTTTATATAATCAAGAATAATTCGTTTATCATCAGCCGAACTATTCATATGCTCCAAATACACTTCTTCGTTATGGAATCTATCATATGCATCCTTTCGTAACCCGAAGAAATCAAAGAGCAGTACATTTGCCCGAGCATGCATCATATCTATCTTTTCTGCCTCTACACAGAAGATGATTAACGCTTCACCTACAGCAGAAAACTGAAACGACACATACGCAGTCTTCATATCTTCATCGACTTTAACCTCAAAAGAAACATGTGTTGTATTCGGCTTCTCGTTCTCACGGTACTCCCGTAGATACTTCTCAATAACCCGCTTACGATACACGTTGTCCTTCTTCTCGCCTTTGAAATCATAGTGCAACTGCTGCATCAATTTCTCGAAATGGATATGCTGAACCTTTCTAGTGCCTATCTCGTTCTTTAACATAACAAAAACTGTCCAAATATCCTCGAAGCTAAGGGCATGCATAGACGGTTCTACATACCACAAATCCTTATCAGATAAAAATGTTTGAACGTCTCTCTTCTCGCTCCCCATAATTATATCTTTTTCAAATACTGACTCCTTATGTTTTGGCGTGAGTCTATGTACACGAGAAGTAAATGGCTCCACATAACCATCAAATAGCCCATCAATTGTAATCTTCACATCGTTCTTTACTTCGCTCCACAAAGATTTTGATACACCTTCAATAATACATTGATTAAGATAGTATAGAATCTCCTTTAACCTAACGTCTCCGTATTCTTCTTTATATGTGTCAATTAAATCAATATGAGAGTTCAAACGAGCCTCTCCGCGGATATACTGCCCGATTAATCCATGTGTTCTAATTAAATCTCGAACAAACAAATACTCAGTAGAGTTTAAGTTTGTCTCTATATGTTCGATAAACTGAATATCACTAAAGATATCAGCAGAACCCTCGTTATGTACCAATAGATTGATTCCGTTCTTCTTCCATTTCTCTCGCTGTTTTAAAGAGCCTACCTTTGCAAGCTCACTATACGTTAGTACTTTTTCAATAATGCGATACGCTTCTTCATCTAAAGACAATCCATCTAACACTTGCAGCGTACGGTGTACATAGTACAACACCGCATCTGTTTTTAATTCACCAAGTACTTGTACATTCTCATAGTTTTGATGTATCTCCTCTGCCTCGATTAGATACTTTAACCACGTAGGGAGAGTATTAGAAAACCCTTCAATGTATTTATTTAGAACCTCAATATTTTCCAACTTATTTACCCCCATATATAATCAATATCAGTAGTATGGTCTGGGACATCTTCTCTAAAAAGATTATCACCTTATGCCCCCTTTACCATCTATATCTCTTTCAAATACAAATGCATCAAACCCAGTCTTTTTATCATGTAAAAGAGAGTTATCAATTTCGTTTCTAACATGCCAAGTTTGTAACACATTCTTTTGTTCATCTCTTATTTTAACTTCATCAGGAATTTCGGCGGAATAAACAGCAGGACTCAGCGAAGCATTTCTTAAATTGATAAACATATGTTGTGATAGAATCAACCGAAAATAGAAACGGCAAGCGGGTGCACTCCACTTGCCATTTTTTCACAGATTAGTATGTATTTGAATTTCTTTTGCTTTCTCTTTTTCACCCTTCACTCGTACAATTAAATCATATGACCCGGATTTTGGCGCTTCAAAAGAAAGCAGACCTTCTTGTTGAGAAGTGACTTCTTCTTCATAAATAACCTTATCACCTTTTGTAACTTGCAATAAAATCGTACCTTCTTCAACGGCTGCTTCATAAGGAATTTCCACATTTCCTTTTTCAGCTTTAATCGTTTGCACATCGTAATACCCTTGCAACGAACCAATTTTCAAAGTCGTTTCGCCATTTTTTTGAACCTTTGTGACTTGTGTTGCTGTATTGCATGCGCTTAACAATACAACAAGAGTGAAAATCATAAATAAACGTAGTAATTTCATAGAAATTCTCCTTTTTTATGTATATGAATTAAAATTCTAACTCTAAATTTTGTACCATCTTATTTCCCACCTCTTAAAATAGCTGTTTTTATAATAAAATAAGTAATAGAAAATAATAAACAAGTACCAACTATGCCAAAAACTGCAATTGAAATTTTACCTGCTAATGTTTCATTTGGATCTAATGCATTAGGTAAAATTGTACCAAAAATTGCAATGCAGGCTAATACAACCATAAAATATTTAAATCTTTTTACTTTCTTATTCATACTAATTATCCCCTTTATTCCTTAACATTAACTTCTAAACCAAATCCCCATAAACCTACACCAGGACCTAATGGTACATGGAATTTGACTCTGCTTTTTCTAGCTTCAAAGGATCCCCCGAGATTCCCAAATTAATATCCCCAAGTATTATACATACCAATTAATTCATATAGAAAAAGCCCCGTTCAAATCAAACACTTAAGCTCCCTTATTTTTATAATACTCAAATAATTCCACACAAACATCTCTATCGATTCATCTTAATACCTCAATTACCTTTTAAGTATATCAATGACAAAATATATAATCTAATATTTTTTATATAATTAAAAACAAACATAGTTACAACAAGAGATTGTTTGTATGCTGATTTGTACTGTATTCCCTTATTCCATGTACTCTTTAAAAAAACCTTACTTTTTAAAAAGTAAGGTTTTTTGTATTTATTCATTAGCGATATAAGCATTCTTATAAGTATAAACGCCACCAAATTGATGCTTTTCAATTCCTTTTACATAATCCTTTTGTACATAAGCGGAACCAATATGATAAAGCGGTGCTACCGCAGCGTCCTCTAATATGACCTGCTCAGCTTCTCGCAACGCTTCCCATCTTTTCTTTTGATCTAGTATAAGATCATTTTTAGCTTTTTTTATTAGCTCATCGTAATGAGGATTAGAATAATTCATTTTATTATTTGGATTACTTGTCGTAAATAGCTCTAAATAACTAATTGGATCTTTATAATCTGGTCCCCAATTTACCATAGATATATCGTAATCACCTGTTTGTTCTAATTGTAATTTTTGCTTAAATGGCTGTTGTTTAATTTGTATCGTTAATCCATGCAAATTCTTCTCTAAGTCACCTTTTATATATTCCGCCATACGTTTTGCGTTATCTTGTTCAAACGTTAAAAACTCGAGTTTTATTTGTTCTACTCCAAGTTCTTTTTTCGCTTCTTCCCAAATCTTTTTCGCATTTTGCAAATCATATGGAGAAAGATCTCCGTTTTCTTTTCTAAAATCTTTACCAGTCTCTTCATTTACATGACCAACTGGTACAAGTCCACTTGCAGGTTTTGCCCCGTTATTAATAAAGTGAGCAACAAAATCTTCTTTATTTAACGCTAATGAGATAGACTGACGCACTTTCTTATTTGCTAACGCATTATTTTTTTCATTAAAACGGAGCATAGCAATTCCAGGATCGCTCGACATATGCAATTGCTTATTCCCTTTATACTTGTCTACAAATTGAGAATTAATTGGTACTCGATCCAAATCGCCAGCTTCATATAAATTTACTGCTGTCATTGTATCCTTCACAATTTGAAAGTTTATTTCTTCTAATTTCACTTTCTTTTTATCCCAATATGTATCATTTTTCTTTAATTGAAATTCTTGTTCATGCTTCCACTTCTCTAATACAAATGGACCGTTATATATGAGATTACTAGGTTCCAATGCATAATTCTTTCCTTGTTCTTTTAAAAATGATTCGTGCTGTGGTAAGTATATAGGTAACGCTAACAACTGTAAAAAATACGGAATTGGCTGTTCTAGTTCAACTTCTAACTTATAATCATTTATAACTTTAACCCCAAGTTCATCAAGTGGCATTGTTCCCTTATTTATTTCTTTCGCATTTTTTAAATAAAAGAGCATGTATGCATATTGAGATGCCGTTTCAGGGTTAACTGCACGTTTCCACGCAAACATAAAATCATTTGCTGTTACACTGTCTCCATTTGACCATTTTGCATCTTTACGCAAATCAAATGTATATTTTTTACCATTTTTACTTCTTTCAAACGATTTTGCTATAGCGGGAGTTGGATTATCTTGATCATCTATCACATACAATCCTTCAAATATGTTTTGCATAACGTGTGCTGATGTACCATCCATCGTTTTCGTAGTATCAAGGGAAGGAATTTCTTCTGATACTGTTACATTTAACACTTGTTTTTTAGCTTCTACATCACTTTTATTCGCTTTATTATTACAAGCTGTTAAAAATAAAGATGTAACAAGTGCCATTACCATTAAACGGCTCTTTTTTCGCTTCATGAATTGCTCTCCTTAAATATAAAATATTATAAAACGTTATATTTTGTTGCTTCCATTATAATAAACCATTATTCATTATTAGTCGTTAATTATTCTCATTTTATTTAGCGACGTATCAGCGATATTTTATGTCTATTTCGTATAGGTGTTAGCAAGTTCGTTTGCAAATTTGTTAGCACTTTTTATATTTCTTCTATTACATACAATTTCACAAACACATCATACTTAGCTGGTAACTGTAAAGAAATGAATGACTGGCATCTTCCCGTTATATTTCTGCTTATATATTTGTGTGAACTCTTCATACTTTTTTAACTTCTCTTCATTCACTTTCATTTTCTGTGACCGATCTACTTCGACTCCATGAAGTATCCCTTCTTCGTCACGAAATTTCACATCAGGAATATAAAAAAATATGGGGTAACATTGAAATCATCATTCCAGATGAAATAAAGAAAGAACACGAAAAAAGAATAAAAGAGAATGGAGATAGCTCATCCTCAAAAATAAAAATAAAAGCCGTAATTAACGGCTTTTATTTTTTGTCACCAAACTATTCTTTTGTTAAAAAAATTATTAATTCACTTTAATATATTCATACCACCACTTACCACCTGGTCGAGTATCCATCCACCAAGTGATTTTATCTAGTTCTGAATTAGGCAATACCTCAGTTTGGATATAAGCAAGACCTGTTAATGGATTAACAACAACTTTTCCCTTTGTTCCTCGTTCAACCATAGCTTGAATCGCTTCATTTAGATAGTTTGTCCCGAATTCACCAGACTTAACATATTGATATCCACCATTAGAACCGCCGTTTCCTCCACCATCCCCAACAGTTTGTCCCGTTAGAGCATATACGATAGAATTTGCGATTTTATCAACATTCCATTTAGCCATGTCGGATTCGTTATCGATGAATCCTAATTCGATAAGAATAGCTGGTGCTTTAGTTCCATTCAATACGGCTAAATCAGTACGTTGTTTCGCACCACGATCACGCCATCCAATATCTTTTGCTAGTTGAGCTGAGATTTTAGCCGCCAGCTCTTTCTGATCATAATACAGAACTTCCACACCCTGCCCATTCCCATCACTTGAATTAAGATGAAAAGAAACAACCAAATCCACATTATGGGAATTACTATTACGAACGATATTATTTAAATTTTGCGCTTGAGTGCTTCCTACTTCGTCTGTATCATCATAGACTGTGTGTCCTAAAGCTCTTAACTTAGCTGCCACCGCATCTTTCACCTGACGGTCCATAATATGCTCTTTTCGATTTCCGGAATTAGCCCCTTGTACAATACTGTTGTGCCCTCCGTGTAAACTATAACGTGTCATTATTCAACATCTCCTTTCTTATTATCATATTCAGAACTTGTCTTATTGCTCTTGCCACCTAAAATTTCAACTGCATTCGTTAGTGCTGAAGGTAGCGGAATTCCCATACGACCAGCGTTTTCTAAAAGTGAAAGCAACTCATTTCCGATAAAAAATTGTCGCTTCACGAATAGCACTATTACCTCCAAGTGCTGTACCTAATTGGGTTTCCACTCCACTCAAAAGAAAAAGCACCACCTTTTTGGCGATGCCTTTGAAGCCAACTTTACTTTTTAACCTGCACACAGGACGTTCAATGCTCCGTAAAAAGCACCTGTATCTACACTGTTTATTGTTCCCAGTGTAACCGTATTCCCGTAATCATTTGTACCTCCGAAAACAGTAATGATATCTGCGTCATCGGTCATGTTTGCATATCTTGTACACATTGGCCGGTCGTGTCCTTCCCACACTGCTATACGAAACCCCGAAATACCATAGTAATTATATTATTAGCATTACTAATCACTTTCCAATAAGGAATGTCTGCATAATTTAGTGATGTAATACTATCTCCTAATGCAGCCCATATTGCAGCAGAAATACCAATAGAAAGATGCGACATTCTTTTGAATATTTATTCGTTCAATAAAAAAAGCTACCCTATTCTATTTTCTAGAAAGGATAGCTTTCTCAACTGGTATATAAATACCTATCTTTGTAAACCTCGTTTATAACGACTTGCTTCAAATATAATACGCTCTTCATCTAACGTTTTACATTCACCATTCCAAACGACACGTTTACCATTAATAATTACATCGCTTATATCTTTTCCACTAGCTGCATACACAAGATGTGATAACACTTCATCTGCCGGTTGTAAATGTGGCTTATTAGATGGATCAATCGTAATAAAATCAGCACACTTACCAACCTCAAGTGATCCCGTTTGTTTCATACCAATTACTTCCGCAGCTCCTTTTGTCGCAAGAGAAAGAGCTGTTTCAACTGGTAATGCTGTTGCATCTTGATGAATACCTTTTTGTAATAAAGTCGCTATACGCATTTCTTCAAACATATCTAAATTGTTGTTAGACGCCACACTATCTGTTGCAATTCCTACTTTTATTCCTGCTTCTAGCATCGCTTTTACATTCGCTATACCAGAACCTAGTTTTAAATTACTATTTGGGTTATGAGCTACTCGAACATCATGTTCTGCTAAAAATGCACGCTCATTTTCATTTAATACTACACCGTGCGCAATAACTGTTGGGCGTTTAAACAATCCGCAACTTGCTGCATATTCTACTGGACGCTTCCCATACTGTGCTTCAATATCACGTACTTCACGCTCTGTTTCAGAAAGATGAATATGAACCATCGTTTGATTTTCTACTGCAATACGAGCACACTCTTCTAACAGTTCTGTGGAACATGTATATGGACTATGCGGTGCAACCATCGTAGTTAACATACCACTTTCGTTATAGTAACGCTTCACATATTTCTCAGCTTCTTCAATTGCTTTCTTTTCATCGTCTTTCGTTCCGAAGCTAAATAAAGTTCTTGAAACAGCAGCACGCATTCCACTCCTTGATACCGTTTCCATAATTGCATCTTGGTCTACTCCAATAGGATTAAACATATCAGAGAATGATGTTGTACCACTTTTCACCATTTCAAGTAATCCTAATTCCGTGCTAGCGACCGCAAGCTCTGGCGTAAACTGACTTTCAAGTGGCCAAATTCTCGTCTCAAGCCATGGCTGCAATAACATATCATCTCCGATACCTCTCAAAAGGCTCATAACAACATGTGTATGTGTATTGACAAGCCCTGGTAAAACCCACTTTCCTTTCATGTCAATTACTTCATCTACTTCAAAATCGTTAGCGAATTCTCCGCTATTTACATCTATAATTTGATCATTTTCTACAATGATATATCCATTTTCTATCACTTCATTTTGTTCATTCATCGTTGCAATTGTAGCGTTTACATAAGTTGTTTTCAAAAGTATTTCCCCTTTCAACTCTATGAAGTTCCCTTTAATTAGTTACCACCACTATAGTAACTTATTGAAGATTAAGAGTCAAAAGATAATTTTAATTCTTTCGTTGTCTTTTCCTTCAAAATGCTATATTGTTTTTCATTTGTATCTGCAAATGCTTCTTCACGGCTCGACTTCATGTCCATATAGTTTAATGTTTCATGAAATTGGGTCCTAGTAAAATCATACCTTTTCCCATCTACTTTATTGTAGAAATGCCATACTTCACCTATCTTCGTCTTTATTATCTCTCCCCCGCACAATTCTTGGACAATAAGGGCCGTTACACCACATTGTCCCTTTGCTGGGCTTTCGCTCGTCCACTTAGAACTCGTTTCTATTGACCAAGATTGTCTTAATGCTTCATATAGTTGTTTAATCTTTATGCTATCCATATTCAGCATCTCCTGACATTAGCAATTTCACACATCATATTATAAAAGCGGTAAAAGGCAATTTTTAAAAATCATTACTATTTGTAACACCGTTCAATATATTGAACGGTGTTACAAATGATTTAATTCACCTTTGCTCCATAACATCTCGCGACTGCAACCGCCTGCGCTATATCTAATTTCACGTTTTTTAAATCAAAAGCTTTAAAATCAACTCTATCAACTACAGCTCCTCTTAAATCCGCCCCACTAAGTTTCACCTTACCTAATTGTGCGCCCGTTAAATCCGCTTCACGCAAATCTGCTTTTTCTAAATTACATTCATATAGGTCAGCTTCAATTAAACGAATACCCTTTAACATTTGTTTACTCAAGTTCGCAAACCTTAAATTCGTATATGACCAATCGCCTGATATAATTGTTATTCCGTCTAAATTCGCCTCTTCGAAATCCGAACCAGTCATTTTACATTCTTCAAACTTAGATACAAATAAATTCGCACCAAAAAACCTACAATTAGCAAACGTAGTTCCTTGATGGATAGAAGCATTAAAAAGGGTACCAGTAAAATCACATTCTATGAAATTACAATTTTTAGTAAAAACTTCTGATGCATCTATCCCTCTAAAACGGCATTTTATGAAGGTACAATTTTTCAATTCCTCGTCTTTTATCCAGACATCTTGAAAATCTATTTCTACATATTCTTTATTTACAAATTCACTCATAATCAATCCTCCAATTTTTCAAAAAACCTCACTTCAGCATGAAGTGAGGTTTCTTCTTATACAATATGCTCATCTAACCATGAAATCAAATCTTGAAATACATCTTTTCTATTCACTTCATGGAACATTTCATGTCTACCATTTTCATATAAACGAAGTGTTACATCTTTCACACCACATTTTTTATAGTTTTCGTATACTTCTTTTACACCTTTCCCCATATCCCCAACAGGATCACGATCACCAGATAATATATGTATTGGAAGATTTTTTGGTGTCTTCTTGTATTCTTCTATTTTATTTACTTCTAGAACTCCATGAAACAATTCTCGGTAAAAACTAGTCGTGCAAATAAATCCACATAACGGATCCGCAATATATTTATCAACTTGATTAATATCTGAAGATAACCAATCAAATTTCGTACGATTTGGCTTAAAGTGCGAATTGAAGTTTCCGAAAGATAAGAAGTTCAGCATCGGACTTTTCGTTTTGGGCCCGCGTAGTTTCATCTCAATTGTCGCTACTTTATGACCGATACTTCCTAAAAGCCCTGGATTTCCACCAGTTCCTGAAATAAGGAATCCATCATATAATTCACCTTTAAATTGTACAGCACGTCTTGATAAAAAAGAACCCATACTATGTCCAAGTAAAAATAACGGGCATGTCTGCTCTTCTTTTATCATTTCCGAAACAAAGATAACATCAGACACAGCCTGATTCCAACCTACATTTGGTTCAAAATGACCATAGTCTTCTTCTCTTTTTACTGTTTTTCCATGCCCTTTATGATCATGAGCATAAACACCATATCCTGCTTCTAATAAGGCATCAATAAATTCTGTATAAACACCTGCATGTTCTGTCATACCATGTGCAATTTGAACAATTCCCCGCGGATTTCCTTCTGGTAACCATTTACGCAAGTAAATTTCCGATTTATCCAATGCCGTAACGAAATTTTCCTGTATGCTCATTCCGACAGCCTCCAAATCTATTATGTATATCTTTTTTTATAATGAATAAACATTCATTATTCTTATTATGTATTATATGCAATTGCTTTCATTATGACAAATGATCTATTTTTCCGATTACATATTAAACTATTATCTTGACGAATTTAAAATAAAATTATATAGTTACTTACATAAAGTAATTAATATATTTTTAGGAGGTTTTAATCATGATGCCCTCACTATTTTTAGCACATGGATCACCTATGCTTGCTATTCAAGATACAGACTATACACGCTTTTTAAAGACACTTGGAGAAACATATAAACCGAAAGCTATTGTTATTTTTACCGCTCACTGGGAAAGTGAAGTATTAACGATCTCCTCTTCAGATGAAGTATATGAAACAATTTATGACTTTGGAGGTTTTCCTCCTGAGCTATACGAAATCAAATATCATGCGAAAGGCTCTTCTAGCATTGCGTCTATGCTAGAAACAAAATTTAAAAACAAAGGCATTCCAGTCCATCATAATATGACGAGAGGTTTAGATCATGGTTCATGGACACTCCTGCATCGTATGTACCCAGAAGCCAATATTCCTGTCGTACAAATATCAGTAAATCCATTCCTTCCTGCAAAAGAACAATTTGAAATTGGAAAAGCACTAAAAGGACTTGGACAAGAAGATATTTTAGTAATCGGCAGCGGAGTTACTGTTCATAATTTACGAGCATTAAAATGGAATGAAACAACTCCGGAACAATGGGCGATTGAATTTGATGATTGGATTATAAATCATATGCATACTAGCGATAAAGATGCATTGTTTAACTGGGAAAGAAATGCTCCTCATGCACAATTAGCTGTACCAAGAGCGGAACATTTTGTTCCTCTATTTATCGCGATGGGTAGTGGTGAGAACGACGGTACGGTCATTCACCGTAGCTACGAGCTTGGTACATTAAGTTATCTTTGCCTTCAATTTTAATGAAAAAGGATGAAGCAATATTGCTTCATCCTTTTTCTGTTTTTCATTCACATAGTTAACTAACTTCCAAATGTCGTTTCTCTGATACCTCTTCGTTCTTACTATGAAAATAAACCCAAATGCACGCAATAAATAATAGTGATGATGTAGAGAAGAAAACATATTGGAAGCCTGCATGAGCTGCAATTTGTCCACCAAGTACTGGCCCAATCATATTTCCTAAAAACTGAAACGATTGATTATATCCAAATATTCGTCCCGTTACATGGGTTGGCGTATGTTGTTTTAGTAGAGTTTGTACGGAAGGTAATAGTCCTGCTTGTGCAATACCTAATAAAAAGCGAAGAATTAATAGTTGCCAAGCTGAGGTTACAAATGCTTGCGGAATAAAAATAATTCCTGCAGCAAACAACGCTACAACTAACGTTTTTTGAGGTCCAATATGATCTGATAATCTTCCTAGCTTAGGAGCTGCTAAAATTACTGCTAATCCTGTCGCAGACATGACTGCACCTGCAAGCATTTCAATATGATCTGTTCCTGGTCCTGCCAAATGCTTTACGTACAACGTAATAATAGGTTGAATCGACATATTTGCAAGCTGAATAATAAACGTTGCTACAAATAAACTTATTATTAAATGTTTTGCAGGGACCATCGTCCATACTTTCTTCGGCTGTGCCTTTTTTTCTTTAGCAGAATGTTTCTCCTCATGTAAGAAGAAAAAGACGATAAGAAAGGAAAGGAATAAGAAAGCTCCTGTAACTAGAAAAACATGGCGCATTCCAATTAACTCTGACAAATAACCTCCGAGTATCGGCCCAAGTAATGAACCGCTCACGCCTCCAGTTGAAATTGTAGAAATTGCCCAACCTGAATGTTCTTGCGGAGTTTCTGCAGCAATAAGTGTCATCGCTGTAGAAAGGAAACCTGATACCGATCCCATTAAAAACCGAAGTGGGACTAATTGATACACATCTGTCACAAACCCCATAAGCGTCATAATTATCGCCATACCAAGGCTAGCACGTATAAGCATCAATTTCCGTCCATGTATATCACCGAGCTTTCCCCATATCGGTGATACAATCGCACCCATTAAAAATGTTACACCAAATGCAAGTCCCGACCACTGTGCAATACTAGCAGTGCCGGTCACCCCTAATTCCTCAATATAAAAAGATAAAAAAGGAATTACTAAACTCATACCGGCTGCAGTGGTAAAACAACCTAGCCAACAAATCATTAAATTTCGTTTCCAGCTGGCCATTTTCACACCTTCTTTCATTAGATACCCATTCTACACCGTTTCCTGGAAAAAGTTTAGTAATTTGATTTATACGTAATATTAATTACAACTCCCGTTATTTTCAAAAAAATACAAATGTTTTTAACAAAAATCAACATCCTGATTCACAAATCCTCACTACATCGACGCACTATTTTCATAATAAAACCAACTCCACCGCAAATGGAGTTGGTTAATTATCCTCTATCGGTATTAAACGTGCATTGCAGCACCTCTCATAAAACTCAATCGGACCTGCTTGTCCTATAATTGCATACTCATATCCGCTTTTCTTCATGTTATATAAACAGTGATTCAATAACGTCTTCCCAACACCGTTCACACGATTATGTTTCGCTGTACCCATCGGGCCAAACAACCCTTTTTTTCCTCTCACAACATCGTAACAAGCGAAACCAATGATTGCTCCTTCCTGCTCAGCAATAAAAATAGGCAACTCCTCTTTATATGTCCGAAATCCATAATCTAAAGATTTTAACCAACGTTCACCAAATTCATCCTTAACAAAACGTGCCAACTTTTCAAAATCAGAAAAGACAGCTCTTCTAACATTAAAATTTAAATTATTATAAATAGGATTAAATCTTTTTAAATCAACGGTTAAGTCTCTTGACTCAGATGTAATACTTAGCAGCTCTTTTTGCACGTTTTTACTTATAACCTTTTCAATAACTGTATCAACTTGAAACAGTGCATATAAAACATGCCCTTCATTTATTAATACTTGCTGAAAACGGTCCATCCGTTTCTTTGCTACTTGTAAAACTTCTATCGTCTTATTTGAAACTTTAAACTCCCCAACATTTATGTATTCTATTTCATTTGCATAATATTGTTGAAGTAGCGATACCTTTGCTAAAAAATCCATACCCACCGTGTGAAATAAATACATATGTAACTCCGCGCAAACTCCATTACCTTCCTTACAAGCTCCTATAAATAGATGCATAGGATGAATAATACCTTTATTACACTCAACCTCTCGCGTTGCAATCTCCAATATTTTATGTGCACGTTTTGTAAATTGAAATTCCTCCATATACATCCCTCCCCCCTAATAACTTGATATCAAGCCGTAAATATATATAATTGAAACAATTATTCCAACTACTAATATCCCTGGAAGTAAATTTGCTACTTTAATTTTAATGAATCCAAGTAAGTTTAATCCAATTGCAAAAATCATAATACCACCAGTTGCTGTCATTTCCACTATAAATTGATTCATTAATTTCTCTGGTACAAAACTATTAATTTGTGTTGCAAAAACTGCAATACCTCCCTCATATAAAATCACTGGAATCGCTGAAAATACTACGCCAATTCCTAGAGTTGTCGTTAATATAATAGAAATGAATCCATCGATAATCGCCTTTGTAAATAAAATATCATGATTTCCGCGAATCCCACTGTCCAATGCACCAAGTATCCCCATCGCTCCGATTGCAAAAATAAGCGTGGCTGTTACAAAGCCTTCTGATATGCTCCCTTTCCCTTTCGATCCAACTTTATTTTCTAGCCAATCCCCTAACAGTTTTAACCTTTCTTCTAATTGTAGCCATTCTCCGATTACCGTACCAATAACTAAACTTAGTATGACAACAAGAAAATTTTTACTTTTTAATGCCATTTGAAGTCCAAGTACAGTAACCGCTAAACCAATTGCATGCATAATTGTTCCCTTCATACTTTCTGGAATCGCACTAAATAATTTACCAAGTAAAGTACCAAATATAATACAAATCCCATTTACAACTGCTCCTAATATAACCATTTCTCATTCTTCACCCTTCGAATTCTTTATTTCTATATTTTGGTTTATACATTGATTTACAGGTTACCTATATGTTAACGTAATATCGTGAATATTAACAAACGTTTTTCACTACATAACCCGCTATTTTTTTGTAACTATACAAAGACCGATTGCCTTTAGTAGATTCATTGTTAATCTAATTGCGGGATAAACTCAAAAGGGAAGGTATTTATGAAAACTTTACTAAAACGATTTCTGTTAATAGCCTTTTTCATTACACCAATTGTTTTATTAATCAACTACTCTTTTATTTCAAAAGCGAAAGACAAACCTGATATGCAAAACAAATCTAGTAAAACAGCTTCAAAAAGCGAAAAGAAAACCGAAGACCCTGAAATCACACTCACCTTCTCTGGTGATACAATGTTCGATTGGCAATTACGTCCCATAATCGAAAAAAATGGGGCTGATTATCCATTCCAACACGTAAAAGAAGAAATAACGAAAGCTGATATTTCTTTTGTTAATTTAGAGTCAGCATTTACAACGAGAGAAAAAAAAGTACCTGGGCAACAATTTTGGATTAAAAGTGATCCATCCACACTACAAGCCATTAAAAACACCGGATATGACATCGTGAACATTGGCAATAACCATACGCTTGATTATGGGCAAGATGGACTACTAGACACCATTTCTCACGTCGAAAAATTAAAACTACCTTACACTGGAGCCGGAAAAAATGCTGAAGATGCTTATACTGCTCGTGAACTAACTGTAAAAGGAAAAAAGTTTAAATTTCTTTCCTTTGTACGCTTTATGCCTAACTTTAATTGGGTAGCTGGTGACAATAAACCTGGCGTTGCAAACGGATATGATCTAGATCTTGTAACAAAAACAATTCAAGAGCAAAAGAAAGATGCTGATTTTGTAATCGTCTATATGCATTGGGGCGTCGAAAAATCTAATCGTCCAATAGAATACCAGAAACAATATGTC
The DNA here is from genome assembly GCF_038005725.1 of Bacillus sp. FSL R12-0074. Taxonomy (NCBI): domain Bacteria; kingdom Bacillati; phylum Bacillota; class Bacilli; order Caryophanales; family Bacillaceae; genus Bacillus; species Bacillus sp. FSL R12-0074. The sequence goes on along the minus strand of NZ_JBBOTR010000001.1, from coordinate 1,819,443 downwards.
CCGAAAATGGTAGAGGCGGGTGCTGATGCAATCGTTGGAAGTCACCCGCATTGGTTACAAGGATTTGAGTATTACAATAAAGTTCCTATCGCATACTCGTTAGGAAACTTTTTATTCCCGAATTATGTAAATGGAAAGAGTGCCGAAACAGGCGTATTAACTTTAACCTTTAAAGGTAAGGATGTCCAAATGTCATTCAATCCTTACATCATTCGCAACAACCAAGTTTCTCCTGTAAATGAAGAAGAAAAGAAAAAAGCACTGCAATATTTACAAACGGTTTCAACTGATGTAGAAATTGATGACACTGGGAAAATAATAAACAAACGCAACTAAACAGCACGAGATTCATTTCTCTGTAACATACATTACGGGATAGGTGATGAATATGCTGAAAAACTTATTAGAAAATATAAGTCTGTTAGAAAACGTGTATAAAATATCTATAGCGATCCTGCTTTTATGTTCATTTTTTTCTGTTAGACTTCTAAGAAAAATAAAGCGAGAGAGAAAACTTACTCCCTTTGAATTTACAATGTATGTAATCATTCGTATTGCAATACTTTTTTGGTTAACTAGCTTTATCCTTCTTGAATATGGAGCGTATTTCGTTTAACTTTCAAAGAATAAAAAAGATAGAACAAGCAGGATTCCCCTCCGCTTGTATCTACCTTTTTTATTTCAAGTAGAATTGTATGTTAACTCTTTTCTTTTATTAAATAAGTAAATCAAACAGCACAGGATTTTTATTAAGCTCCACGAATTGAATGTTATTTTCTTGAAAACGAGTAATTAAAGCTTCATAGTCTTCCTTATGCTTTAATTCTACCCCCACTAAAGCTGGACCATTTTCTTTATTATGTTTCTTAATATACTCAAAGCGAGTAATATCATCTTCCGGTCCTAATCCTTTATCAAGAAACTCTCGTAGTGCTCCTGAACGTTGCGGAAATTCAATGATGAAATAGTGCTTTAATCCTTCATGAATAAGGGATCGTTCTTTCATTTCTTGCATTCTATCAATATCATTATTTCCACCACTTAACGTGCATACAACTGTTTTTCCCTTTATTTCATCTCTGTATAGATCAAGTGCCGCGATAGAAAGCGCACCAGCTGGCTCTGCTACAATTGCATTTTTCTTATACAGTTCTAAAATCGTCGTACAAACCTTTCCCTCTGGTACTAAAACTATGTCATCAATTACATCTTTACATGTTTCAAAAGTTAACTTTCCTACCTTCTTAACAGCTGCTCCATCAACAAAACTATCAATCTTTTCTAATGCAACATTCTCATTTTGAAGAAAAGCTTCTTTCATAGATGCAGCTCCCATCGGTTCTACACCGATTACCTTTGTAGTAGGACTAACCCCCTTTACATATGTACCAATACCAGATGCTAATCCACCACCGCCAATTGCTGTAAATATATAATCAACTGGTTTCTCCATATCATGCATAATTTCAACAGCGACTGTTCCTTGACCAGCAACGACATACGGATCATCAAACGGATGTACAAATTTCATCCTATTGTCTACACAATAGCGCTGCGCCTCTTGGAAAGAACTATCAAATGTATCACCGACTAATACAATGTCTGCGAAATCACCACCGAAAAATTCAACTTGTGATACTTTTTGCTTAGGTGTCGTTGTCGGCATGAAAATTTTTGACGGAATCTTCAATAAATTACACGTATAAGCAACTCCTTGTGCATGATTACCAGCACTTGCACAAACAACACCATTTTGTAACTTTTCTTTCGGTAAACTTTGAATTAAATTATACGCACCACGAATTTTGAAAGAACGAATAACTTGTAAATCTTCTCGCTTAACATATACGTCACATTCATATTTCTCAGATAAAACTGAATCTCGTTGTAACGGTGTTTTAATAACGATATCTTTCATGCAATTATGAGCCATTAAGATATCTTCAATTTTCACTCTCTCCTTTACATTTTGCACCATTTTATATCATCCTTATCTCTTTTTATATTGGCTCAATCAAAATTCGGGATTTTCAGAACTGCACCTGTATTCGCCGATGTTACCATTTGTGCATAACGTCCAAGCCACCCAGTTTTCACTTTTGGTTCTGGTCGTTTCCATCCTTTTTTACGCTTCTCTAATTCCTCATCACTAACTCTCACTTCTAACAAGCGTTCCTCAACATCAATACATACAATATCTCCTTGTTCAAGAAGTGCAATCGTTCCGCCAGCAGCTGCTTCTGGTGAAATATGCCCTACTGAAATACCACGTGAAGCACCAGAGAAGCGACCATCAGTTAAAAGTGCAACATCTGCTCCTAATCCCATACCAGCAATTGCTGATGTTGGTGCTAACATTTCCGGCATACCTGGCCCGCCTCTTGGCCCTTCATAACGAATAACAACTACATCTCCTTTCTTAACTTTTCCAAGCATAATACCGGCAAGCGCCTCATCTTGTGAATTAAAAATAACACAAGGTCCTTCAAATCGCTTTACTTCTGTTGCTCCGCTTTTAATAACCGCTCCGTCTTTCGCAAGGTTTCCTTTTAATATACGTAATCCTCCTTCTTCACTATGAGGATTTTCTAGAGAATGAATAACTTCCTTATCTTGAATCTCTGCATGAGCAATGTTTTCTCTTAATGTTTGCCCAGTAGCAGTTATACGATCAAGGTGAAGTACCCCTTCTTTTCGGCTCATCTCTTTCAAAATTGCACTAATCCCGCCTGCGCGATCGATATCTTCCATATGCCAATTAGAAGCTGGACTTACTTTACATAAATGCGGTACACGCCTTGAAACTGCATCAATGCGGTTCATATCGTAATCTAACCCCGCCTCTTGTGCGAGTGCTAACGTGTGTAATACTGTATTCGTTGATCCACCCATCGCCATATCAAGTGCAAACGCATCATCAATTGCTTCTTCTGTTACAATGTCGCGTGGTTTAATATCTCTTTCAATTAAAATTTTTAATTTTTCTGCTGCTTGTTTAATTAACTCCTCACGTCTTGGATCAATCGCTAAAATACTCCCGTTACCAGGAAGAGCTAAACCTAACACTTCACATAAACAGTTCATAGAGTTCGCTGTAAACATACCGGAACAAGAACCACAAGATGGACAGCCATGATCTTCAATATCCTTTAATTCTTCTTCTGAAATTTTCCCAGATTGATAGGCTCCTACCCCTTCAAAAACAGAACTTAAATCGACAACTTCCCCTTTAGATGTTTTCCCCGCTGCCATCGGACCACCTGAAACGAAAACAGTTGGAATGTTTATTCGAAGTGCAGCCATCATCATACCTGGTGTAATTTTGTCACAGTTTGGAATACAAATCATTCCGTCAAACCAGTGTGCATTTACAACTGTTTCTACTGAATCTGCAATGATTTCACGACTCGGAAGCGAATAACGCATACCGATATGACCCATCGCAATACCGTCATCTACTCCAATTGTATTAAATTCAAATGGAACCATGCCTGCTGCACGTACTGCTTCTTTAACAAGTTTCCCAAACTCATTTAAGTGCTTATGACCTGGAATAATTTCAATAAAAGAATTACAAATTGCTATGAATGGTTTATCAAAATCTTCATCTTTTAAACCAGTTGCTTTTAATAAACTACGATGCGGAGCTTTATCAAAACCTTTTTTAATCATGTCACTTCTCATCTTGTCAAATCCCCTCTTACATATTTTTCACTTATACTCTCTTAATCTATTTCTTTACTAATTCTTTCGGTGCATGAATCCAGCTCATCATTTCACGAAGCTCTGCTCCTACTTTTTCTAGCTGATGATTTTGTTCTGCTTTTTTCATCGCATTATACGTTGGACGCCCTGCTTGATTTTCTAAAATCCATTTCTTCGCAAATTCACCTTGCTGAATTTCTGCAAGAACACGTTTCATTTCCTTCTTCGTTTCATCTGTAACAATTCTTGATCCTGTTACATAATCTCCAAACTCTGCCGTATCTGAAATAGAATGACGCATGTTCGTTAAACCACCTTCGTACATTAAATCAACAATTAACTTTAATTCATGCAAACATTCAAAGTATGCAATTTCAGGACGATATCCACCTTCCGTTAACGTTTCGAACCCAGCTTTCACAAGTGCTGTTACTCCTCCGCAAAGCACTGCTTGCTCACCGAATAAGTCTGTCTCTGTTTCTTCTTGGAATGTCGTTTCAATTACCCCTGCACGTGTACAACCTACACCTTTTGCATACGCTAATGCTACATGTAGTGCTGTTCCCGTTGCATCTTGATGCACTGCGACTAATGCTGGGACACCATTTCCTTCTTGGAATACACGGCGAACGAGATGACCTGGACTTTTCGGCGCGACCATCGCTACATCTACGTAACTTGGCGGATTAATTTGCCCGAAGTGAATATTAAAACCATGTGAGAAAAGTAACATTTGTCCTTCACGAAGATTCTCTTCTACTTCTGTTTTATATACATACGCTTGTTGTTCATCCGGCAATAACATTTGTACAACTTGTGCGATTCGAACCGCTTCTGAAACAGACATTACTTCAAATCCATCAGCTTTTGCTACTTCATATGACTTACCAGGGCGAACACCAACTACAACTTCCACACCAGAATCACGTAAATTTTTTGCTTGGGCATGACCTTGAGATCCATATCCGACTACCGCAACTGTTTTCCCTTTTAATAGCTCTAAATTTGCATCTTTCTCATAATAAGTTTTCATATTCCATACACTCCTTATAATTTATTTACTTGCAATACATTGATTAATTTTTTCAACTGACTGACAAGTAACGTTGCTTCATTTTCAGTACAAACTGCTGTTAGTTTCATTTCAGAAACACCACTTGTATCTCTTTCGTTTAAATTTAAAGATGAAATATAATAACCACGCCGAGCAAAAATTCCACTTATACGTAATAAGACGCTCGGATCATTATGAATAACTAATGAAAAAGTATGACTCATTCTTCCCACCTCTTCATAATCATTTCGTTATTCCCTTTGTTTGGCGGAACCATTGGAAAGACGTTCTCACCTTCTTCTACACAAAAGTCAACTACGACAGGACCTTCATGAGAAAATGCTTCTAACATTACCTTTTTTGCCTCAAACGAATTTGTTGCTCTTAGCCCTTTTACACCGTAAGCTTCTGCTACTTTCACAAAATCTGGTGACCCAATTCTCGATTCCGACAAACGGTTTTCATAAAACATTTCTTGCCATTGCCTTACCATTCCTAAAAATTTGTTGTTTATGATGAATACTTTGACAGGAATATTATTTTCAGCAATTGTTTGCAGCTCTTGAATGTTCATTTGGAAAGAAGCATCACCAGCAATACAGATGACAAGTTCTTCTTCTTTTGCAAGCTGAGCACCAATTGCTGCTGGAAAACCAAATCCCATCGTCCCTAATCCCCCTGATGTTAGAAAAGTCCGTGGTTTTCTCGCTTTATAAAAGTGAGCAGCCCACATTTGATGCTGTCCTACCTCTGTCGTGACAATCGCATCACCATTCGTTAATTCACTTACTAAGTTGATAACATGCTGTGGTTTTAACTCAAATTCTTTTTGCTTATATGAAAGTGGATATTCTTCTTGCCATTTCTTCACTTTCTGAAGCCATTCATCTGTTTGTGTATAAATAGACATATGTAACAGCATATATAGCGCCTTTTTTACATCACCAACAATCGGATGCTCTACAGTTACATTTTTATGGAACTCAGAAGGATCAATATCAATATGTACTTTTTTCGAATGCGGAGAAAAAAGTTCTAATTTTCCTGTTACACGATCATCGAAACGAACACCTAACGCCAGTAATAAGTCACATTCTGTTACTGCCATATTTGCAGCGTACGTTCCATGCATACCGAGCATTCCTAAAAACAACGGATCTCCCGGCGGATATGCACCCAGTCCCATTAAAGTTGAAACGACTGGAATACGATTCTCCCTCGCAAACTTGATGAGTTCTTCAGATCCACCTGAATGAATGACGCCTCCCCCGATATAAAGGAGTGGGCGTTTTGCTTTTGAAATTGATTTTGCTACCTCTCTCAGTTTCAAACTGTCTGGCAAAGGTTCTGGTTTATATCCTGGAATCTCCACTTCTTCATTAAAGAAACTTGTTACATTTGCATTTTGAACATCTTTTGGAATATCGATTAATACCGGTCCTGGCCGCCCGCTTTCGGCGATGTAAAAAGCTTCTTGCACAGTTCGTGATAAATGATTTACATCACGAACTTGGTAATTATGCTTCGTAACAGGTACTGTAATTCCGACAACATCCGCTTCTTGAAATCCGTCTTTACCAATTAAAGGCGTTGCAACTTGCCCTGTAATGACAACTAAAGGAATCGAATCCATATAAGCATCTGCTAAACCCGTAACTAAATTCGTCGCCCCTGGGCCAGAGGTAGCAAAGACTACCCCAACCTTTCCAGAAGCTCTCGCATATCCTTCCGCTGCATGAATTGCAGCTTGTTCATGACGAGTTAACACGTGCTTTAAACCACTTTCGTATAACGCATCGTATATTGGTAAAATCGCTCCGCCCGGATAACCGAAAACGGTCGTTACACCTAATTTCTTCAAACATTGAATAACGTGTCCAGCACCTGTAGTTTCTTCACTCTGCAGTTCATCACATGCTGTATACTGTTCCTCCATTTCAATTAACTCCTCTCCCTATTTACGCTAAACTTTCCGCCAATCCTGGAACACGTACTCCTCTTTCTCTCGTTAATTTTTTAAATTCTTCGGTTAATCTTTTTGTTACATCTCCTGGTTTTCCATCTCCAATTTCTCTTGAATCTACTTTCACTACAGGAATTAGTTCCGCTGCAGTTCCTGTTAAAAACACTTCATCTGCTACATATACGTCATGGCGAGTGAATGGCCTTTCCTCACACGGAATATTAAGTCGCTCACATAACTCAATCACACTATTTCTCGTAATACCTTCTAGCGCCCCTAAGTACGAAGGAGGTGTTAACACTTTTCCATCTTTCACAATGAAAACATTATCTCCAGACCCTTCACAAACATATCCTTGTTGGTTGAGCATAAGTGCCTCAAGTACACCTGCTTGTGCGGCTTCAATTTTCACAAGTACGTTATTTAAATAGTTCATTGACTTAATACGTGGGTCTAATGCATCTGGTGTATTACGTCTTGATGCAACAGATACAACGCTTAGTCCATTATCATAAAATTCCTGCGGGAATAACTTTAATTGCTCTGCAATAATAATTACGCTCGGTTTCACACAACTTCTCGGATCAAGTCCTAAGTCACCTTTTCCTCTTGAAACAATTAATCGAATGTAGGCATCCGCGTATTCATTTTTTTGCAATGTTTGTAAAACTGCTTCTTCCATTTCGTCAACCGTCATTGGAATTGTAAGTAAAATAGATTTCGCCGATTCATATAATCGTTTCACATGTTCTTTTAAACAAAATACATTTCCTCCGTAACTACGAATCCCTTCAAATACACCGTCCCCGTATAAAAAGCCGTGATCATATACTGAAACAACTGCCTTTTCTTTTTCTACAAATTCCCCATTCATGTAAATGTACTGGTTTCCCATCTCACATCGCTCCTCTTTTTTCTCTCTATTTTTGCAACCTATTTCTATATCGATTGCTGAGATGAGTATTTTTAACAGAATATTCAGTATACTAATCTTAAAAATATACTCGTCTCAACAATCGATTACTTACACACTTGTAGCAATCCATTGCTGAGACGAGAGACTCGTGGTACCACTCAGCTTCCTTACACTTCTCACGAAATATAAGCTCTGCAAGTCCAATTAGACTTTTATTTTTCTATCGGAAACAACTCCGCTACTTTTTACTAACTTCAAAAGCAGTGCTCCGAGGTGATTTTCAATGATTCAATTGTTACCACCCTCACAGCCTTTGGGCGGCTCTCTGAAACAATCTTTATCATTTACTCTCCTCTTTCTCGCATTCTTTTATTCTATTTTTTAAAATAAAAACTCTCGCCTCAGCAATCAACTACTACAAATTAGTAGCTTTGATTGCTGAGGCGAGAGTTTCGCGTTACCACTCAGCTTCCTTATACTTCTCACGAAATATAAGCTTCATAGGTCCAATCAGACCTCCGTCCTTTTACCGGAGACGATGCCGCCGCCCTCTACTCAGTTTCCCTTTCGCAAGCGATGCTCCGAGGTGATCTTCAATGATTCGATTGCTACTACTCTCACAGCCTAGGAGTAGCTCTCTGAAACGACCATAATCATCTACTTTCCTCTTCTTTGCATATACAACATATAAAATTAGAAAATTCTTAATTAACTTTTATTTGTTACACGTATTATAGGACGCGGTTCTTTTCATTGTCAACATGTTTTTAGAAAAAAATTAAAATTCATTCTATTTATTTTTTCTCAAAACAAAATCGGAATGAACTTCTTACACATACTCATATATTACTTAAGTACGTTCGCGTTACTACATAAAGAAAAACAACTTAAAAACATATAAAGTGAAACTTTAATCAGTGGGGGTTTTGTCCATCTCCCACTGATTATTAGCCCTCACCAATCGGGCTTTTACGGGCAGCCCGACTCCCACCTAACTTCCTCGCATTTGCCGAATTTCAAGGTGGGAGTCTTACTGCACGGCAAATAGCGGGATAAAATTTATGAGGAGATGAGAAAACTATGTTAAAAGGTAAAATAGCATTAGTTACAGGAGCAAGCCGAGGAATTGGACGTGCTATCGCAAAACGGTTAGCAAACGACGGTGCATTAGTTGCTGTTCATTATGGAAATCGAAAAGAAGATGCTGAAGAAACTGTTCATGAAATTCAATCAAATGGCGGATCAGCTTTTTCTATCGGTGCAAATCTTGAATCTTTACACGGTGTAGACAACCTTTATATTTCTTTAGATAACGAATTACAAAAAAGAACTGGTGGAACACAATTTGATATTTTAATAAACAACGCTGGAATCGGTCCTGGTGCTTTTATTGAAGAAACGACTGAACAATTTTTTGATAGAATGGTTTCAGTAAATGCAAAAGCACCATTCTTTATCATTCAACAAGCACTACCACGTTTACGTGATAATAGCCGAATTATTAATATTTCATCAGCTGCCACCCGCATTTCTTTGCCTGATTTCGTTGCATATAGTATGACGAAAGGTGCAATTAACACGATGACTTTCACGCTTGCAAAACAACTCGGAGCACGAGGAATAACAGTAAATGCAATACTTCCAGGCTTTATTAAAACAGATATGAACGCAGAACTATTGAGCGATCCAATGATGAAACAGTACGCTACTACTATTTCCGCCTTCAATCGCTTAGGTGAAGTAGAAGATATTGCCGATACTGCTGCTTTTCTTGCTTCTCCAGACAGCCGCTGGGTTACTGGACAATTAATTGATGTTAGCGGAGGATCTTGTTTATAAAAAACATATATTTTCAAATCTTTTTTATTGCGCAATAAAACAATTTATATAATACTATATAAAACATATACATTTAGGAGGATTACAGCAATGTCTGAAAAAACATACGAACTCGCAACCTTCGCAGGCGGTTGTTTTTGGTGCATGGTAAAACCATTTGATGAGCTTCCCGGTATTCAAAAAGTACTTTCCGGCTATGCAGGTGGTCATGTAGAAAACCCAACATACGAACAAGTAAAGACTGGAACATCTGGACATTTAGAAGTTGTACAAATTACATTCGATCCTTCTATTTTTCCTTATCAAAAATTACTAGATTTATATTGGCCACAAATTGACCCAACTGATGACGGCGGACAATTTTTCGATCGTGGTCCATCTTACCGCACTGCAATTTTTTATCATAATGAAACACAAAAAGAGCTTGCAGAAAAATCGAAGCAAACTCTAGCAGAAAGCGGTATGTTTAAAGGTCCTATTGTGACTGAAATTCGCTCAGCTGCACCTTTTTATGAAGCAGAGGAATACCACCAGCATTTCTATAAAAAGAATCCAGAGAAATATGCTACCGAGCAAAAAGAATCTGGTCGTGAAGACTTTATAAAAGAAAATTGGCAAAAATAATAATAAAAATGCATCGTACCTTTTAAGTACGATGCATTTTTATCTTTGAAAAAAGTACCCTACAATGATGAGAACAACCGCTGTTAATGTCCAAAGTGCTATCTTGTTTTTTAATCTATTCTTTTTCTTCGTCATTTCATTCCCTCCCTATAACTATTAAGCATATTCAAGATTTCCTTTGTTTGATTGTCCACTTGATGAATGTGAATAAATCCGTACAAATTCTTATAGCAAGACAGCCAATTATTCCGATTAACAATCGCGATTTATTAGAAATTAAACATTCTTATTACCCATCAACAAATATTTAGATTAACAAAATATTTGGATCGGGCAATCGGATACCGTGCCAGCTGTCTACATCGCATTGGCCATATTCGTTATCACCCACCGCTACCACTGTGCCGTCTGATTTAAGACCGACTGTATGGACACAACCCGCCGCTATCGCTACAATATCGCGCCAATCACTTACATCACATTGACCATGTTTATTATTACCCACAGCCGTCACTATGCCGTCTGATTTAAGACCAATTGTATGATTACTCCCTACCGCTATCGCCACAATATCGCGCCAATCGCTTACATCACATTGATCATGTTTATTATTACCCACAGCCGTCACCATTCCGTCAGATTTAAGACCAACTGTATGAAGATATCCCGCCGCTATCGCCACAATATCACGCCAGCTACTTACATTGCATTTGCCATATCGATTATTACCCACAGTCGTCACAGTTCCATCCAATTTAAGACCGACTGTATGCCAGTCACCCACCGCGACCGCCACAATATCTCTCCAGCCGCTTATATTGCATTCTTCTTCTTTATTTCGCCCCACCGCTATTACCGTGCCATCCGGTTTAAGGCCAATAGTACGACGCCATCCCGCCGCAACCGATACAATATTATGCCAGTCGTTTACATCGCATTGATCATGCTTATTCCACCCCACCGCTTCCACAGTATTATCACTTTTAAGAGCGATTGTATGAGCGTTCCCAGTGTTCGTCGCCATATGAACATTGCCCGCAGCGACTGCTTCCATATCACACCAGCTGCTTACATTGCATTCACCTTCTTTATTTCGCCCCACTGCTACAACCGCGCCATCCGATTTAAGTGCAACAGTATGACCACGCCCCGCTGCTATCGTATCTTTAGGCCACCGTTTCATTTTTAATATCTCTTCTTTCGGTGAAATGTAATTCATGTTTTACCTCCTTGTATATAAGCAACCATATCAAAATAAATATTTTCATCAAATTTTATTATAAATGATCTGACTTTTTATAAATCTACATCTACGAAAAAGACTACTATTACTTCTTTTAAAAAATAAAAACCTCCAGTTTAAATACTAGAGGTTCCTTCTTTATTTCTTCAATCGTTCAATAAAATCGTTCAATTTATCAAGTGATTTCATATTCTGATTACAAGCTACACCATCTTTGCAAATATAGTTTCCCTTTTTCACGAAAGTTCCTGGTATATTACCTTTAATTTCAACTAAAAACATCCCTACTTCTTCATGCCCATGACATAATGAACAAATGCTCTTTTTATTTAAACTTTGGAACGTCCCTTGCAGACCAACAAACTTATTTTTATCATTTTTCGCTATAATAAATTTCCTGCTTGACCCTTTATCAATCCAGCTTAAATAAGATAATTCTTTCATGTCCAGTTCTTCCATATCAGGGAGCTTTAATTTTTTCGCTTTAGGAAATAATTTTTTTAATGTTTGTGCTGTAACTTCTTGAAACGGAATGACATACGGATTTATTTTCATTAAAAACGATTCTGCATCTTCTCTATTTTGAACTGTTAATACCGTATCAATTAACTCTTTCTGTTCATCCGTTAAATTCTCAAATACATGTATTATCTTTTCAATCGCAAGTGATTTTAACGCTTGAATTACACCTCTATCATTTGCCGTCGCATGTCCATTTGCTAAAATATAAGCTTGTGACTTTATAAAATTGTATTGATCACTTCTAATAAAAGCTTCCATCTTTATCACTCCATACAAATTGTTGATCTAGTCTTATTGTATACAATGATTCAGCTTTTTGATATGTAAAAGATAACTTAGAAATGAACATTACATACTCTGACTATGTTCTACCGAGGCATTTCCTGACAAAAGAAACCATCATCTGTTTTCCATTCTGCATATAATACATCTTCAAATTTAGTAATCCCTTTTTGCTTTATTTGTTTATAAAGCCATCCTTCATCAAAACCTGCTTCCCTCAAATTATCTTTCACTACTTTACCATCACTAATTAATGAAATCGGTAAGTATACAGGTTTATGTTTTAAACTTAAATCATTTATAGTAGGAGATTCATATTTGCTTTTCTTCAGAACACTTATGTTTCCATTAGGTTCCAAAATCATATATTCAACTTCTCGGATTGAAAATATATCTTTTTGTTGTCTTAGCATTTGTTGTAGTTGATTAATATCCAAATGATTTGAACTTAGTTGTTCCCGGTCAATATATCCATTACGGATAATGATTGACGGAGAGCCTTCAAAAAAACTTCTCGTCCCTCTAAATTTTTGCGTTATCACTTCTATTGTATAAATTAACACTACCCATACAAGTACTGCATATAAAATAGACCATACTTTTATTTCCGGATCATATATAGTATTTCCTACTAATTCTCCGAGAACTATGGCAGAAATAAAATCAAATGGCGTTAACTGAGATATTTGTGTCTTCCCTAATATTTTAGTAGCAATCAATAGCACAAAAAAACCAAAAAATAGTTCTATCGTTATTTGTCCTAGATGATTCATATATGCTCACCTTTCTGCTTTTCACTCAAATGCTCTATATTCTATTTAGTAAAAAGCCGGCACATTTTTTCTATTATCTTGCCCATTCATATCCAATAGATACAAAACAAAAAGAGTCTAGTTCAATTTAATAATTGAACTAGACTCTTTTATTTTCATTTAGAATACACAATCTTTTTAATCGTTTCTCCGGAAAGAAAATGCTCCTCCGCAAGTTGATGAATGGAAATTCCACTTTTAAACGCTTCTTTAATAGCTTTGTTTCTTTCATCTAGTTGTTTTCTTCCTCCAGATTGTGTACCCCATTTATAATGTTTTGTTTCTTGTTTTGGAATGTAAATTGTTTCACCTTGTATATACTTTTGAATTTCAGCAATTAAACTTTCTGGTAAAACCGTCGCAGCTTTAACGTATTTCATTTCTGCTCGCCCCTTATTTTTTATGGTTCATTTCAATAAGGTGCAAAGCCAAATATAAAAAATGATACGAGCTCATTTAGGCGATTGTATATTACTTGTCTACCCCACGCAAAGTATCGCCATTTCCATACTTGGCTTTGCATGAGACGCTGCAGTGTCTGGCAATTGAATTATAATCGCCATATAAACACCTCCTAATATACCTTTTGCATTTTATTATATGATAAATTTCTTCCCCTTGCATCCACATCCTTTTTAAAGCACGAAGTTACTTAGTTTGATATAATACTTTTTAGTCCAATCCAAAAGTATAGTGAGGTTTCGTTATGAAAAAGAATATTATCATTACAATCGTTACATTATTCATTATTACTGTAGCATTATTCGGAACATACAAATTGATGAACGCAAGAAGTTTTCAATTGTTTGGAGGTTTAACAAACCGAGTAGAAACAAATGAAAAAGTGATTGCTTTAACTTTTGATGATGGTCCTACTAACAATGTAAAACAAATATTACCGCTACTAGATCGATACAATGCAAAAGCTACTTTCTTTTTAATCGGAAATGAACTAGAGAAAAACCTATCGTTAGGAGAAGATATCGTACAATCTGGACACCAAATTGGAAACCATACATACTCTCATAACAGAATGGTTTTCAAAACTCCTTCTTTTATTAAAGAAGAAATAGAAAAAACGAACTCGATAATCCGTCAAACAGGATATACAGATGAAATTGATTTTAGACCACCTAACGGTAAAAAGCTAATTGGTCTGCCCTATTATTTAAATAAAAACAATATCGAAACAATCACATGGGACCTTGAACCTGATACTTTTTATACATCTACAGCTGATAAAATTGAATATGTTAATAAAAATGTAAAACCAGGTTCTATCATTTTACTGCACTCTATGTATGATGAGTCTAATGAAAATTTACAGACCATTGAAGGTATTTTAGACTCTTTATCTAAGAAGGGCTATCAGTTCGTAACAGTAAACGAATTACAAAAAAGAGCAAAATAAAGTGAAACTTTAATCAGTGGGGGCTTTGTCCAGCCCCCACTGATTATTAGTTGAACCAATCGGGCTCTTACGGGCAGTTGATCCCCCACCTAAATTCTTCGCTTTCGCTGAGTTTTGAGGCGGGGGTCTTACTGCCCGTTAATACGGGATAAAAAGGTAGCGTATCATAGAGCGATACGCTACCTTTCTTTTTATATAATTCCAAGTACATTTAGGAATACGATAATAATCGCAATTGGTGCAATATAGCGAAGTAAGAATAACCATACTACGAACAGTTTATAGCCTTTATTTTTACTTACACCAAGTTCTTTCATTAATACATCTTTCTTCATTTTTAAAGGGACAAAGATGGAAACTAATAAAACACCAAGTGGCATTAGTATGTTACTAACCGCATAGTCTGCTAAATCAAAAATTGTTTTCCCAAATGGTTTCACATCACTTAACAAACCGAATGATAAGGCTGATGGAACCCCTACAACAAAGATTAACAAGCCAACAATTAATGCCATTTTTTCACGTTTCCCTTTACTTTTACCTTTAGTTGTTAAAGACGCAACACTAATTTCTAACATCGAAATTGCCGATGTAATAGTAGCAAAGAAGAATAGTAATAAGAAAACAATGAAGAATAATTTCCCGAACGCCATTTTACTGAAAATAGCTGGCAGTACTATAAACAATAGCCCCGGCCCTTGAGATGGTTCCATTCCAAATGCGAACACTACTGGGAAAATTGCAAGCCCTGCAAGTAATGTAATCACAAGCGTTAAAGCTACGATAGAAAATGCTGAACGTGGTAAGCTTTCTTCTTTCGGTAAGTACGAACTATACGTTACCATAACGGCTACCCCGACAGATAACGAAAAGAACGATTGCCCCATTGCATATAAAATGATTTCTGATGTTACGTTTGAGAAATCAGGTTGTAAGAAGAATCGAACTCCTTCTCCAGCACCATCTAACGTAAGTGCACGAACAATTAATACAAAGAATAAAACGAATAATGCTGGCATGAAATATTTATTTACTTTTTCAACACCATTTTGTACACCTTTACTTACGATAAAAATAGTAATAAGGATGAATAATAGCTGTGATCCAACTGCTAAATACGGATTGGAAATGATTTCACCAAACGTAGCTTCGTATGCTCCATTTCCTTCCCATAGTCTACCTGTAATTGCATTCCATAAGTATAATATAATCCATCCTCCTACAACACTGTAGAAAGAAAGTAATATGAAACATGTTACAATCCCTAACTTCCCTAACCATGGCCATAATGTTTTTGGTGCGATTTCTCTATATGCATCAACGGCCTCTTTTTGTGTACTTCTTCCGATAACGAATTCAGCTAATAATAGCGGTAAACCAATTAATAATGTGAAACCGATGAAAATAAGGAAGAACGCGCCGCCTCCTCCAATTCCGGCCATATACGGGAACTTCCAAATCGCTCCAAGACCAATCGCTGAACCTGCTGCAGCTAATACGAAACCTAATTTCGATGTCCATTGCTGTGAATTCATTTGTTAATCTCCTCTCTTTATCTTTTTCTGTTTTACAATCCGGTATTTATATTGTTCTATCCATACTCTTTTCTAATACGTTCACTTCCTCCCTAATAAAAAACGTCCCTACGTAAATACGTAGGGACGACAAAAATATCGCGGTACCACCCTAGTTGTGAAGATACACCAAAGTTAGGACCTAAATAAAAAACGACCCTACGCAAATACGTAGGGACGATAAAATATCGCGGTACCACCCTAGTTATGAAGCCACACCAAAATTAGGACCTAAATAAAAAACGTCCCTACGTAAATACGTAGGGACGATAAATATCGCGGTACCACCCTAGTTGTGAAACAATCTTCACCACTTTATTTGATAACGGTATAAACTACCGTCTTTCATTTCCTCAAAACATGAGATTTATGAAAGATGCTCCAGGACGAACTTCATGAATAATCTATATACTGATTCACACCAACCATCAGCTCTCTGAAATAGGGAGATATTCACTACTATACCCTTTCATTGCCCAAATATTATTTTCCGAATTGATTACTATCATTTTTATCATACATTAAAAATAGTGTCAACTTATATTTTAAAATTTTATGCATTACATTCTATTTAAAAATTCAAAATATGACTTTTGTATGAATAGTATTAGAACATTTATGGTTTATACTGTATTAACTTCTCTAGCAGGTTTATAGTAGTATACGATAAATGCAAGACAGCACGAGTAGGAGGAAAGAATTTTGTCTACTTCAAAAGTTTTAAAAGGTACCGCTTTATTAAGTGGTGCAACAATGATTTCACGAATTTTAGGTTTTATATACTTTTTCCCCTTTCAATTATTAGTTGGAACGCAAGGGGTCGCTTTATATGGATACGCATACTCTTGGTACGGTATTTTATTAAGCTTTTCAACAGCTGGTATTCCTATTGCCGTCTCAAAATTTGTTGCAAAACATAATGCACTTGGTGATTATAGTACAAGTAAAAAATTGTATAACTCGAGCGTAAAATTAATGATGTTTATGGGCTTTTTAGGATTTTTAACTTTATTTATTGGAGCACCGTACATATCACAATTTATTATTCGCTCGAAAACACCAGATCCACAATTTATCGCAGACGTAACACTTACAATGCGAGCATTAAGCTTCGCGCTTATTATCGTACCAGCTATGAGTGTTACACGTGGTTATTTCCAAGGTTTTCAACATATGAAACCAAGTGCTGTTTCTCAAGTCGTAGAACAAATCGCACGTGTCGTTTTCATTTTAGTTGGTAGTTTTATCGTCTCAAAACTATTAGGAGGTTCAGTAGCTTCTTCTGTTGCAGTTGCTACATTTGGTGCTGTTATCGGGGCACTTGCAAGCGTCTCTATTTTAATGATGTACTGGAAAAAATATAATGGATTAAAACCTCCTGAAGGTGAGCTGAAAACGAGATCATCAAACATTCCGTTAAGAAGTATTTATATGGAATTACTACGTTATGCAATTCCAATTGTATTTGTAGGCATTGCAATCCCGCTCTATACGTTAGTAGATCAATATACCGTAGCTGATGTCCTTAGAGCAATGGGAGAACCTTTAGAAACCGCGAATGCAGTTTTCGCTTATATAACGAACTATGCCCAAAAGTTAATTATGATTCCGGCTTCACTTGCAACTGGATTCTCATTAACAATTATTCCGGCTATAACGAAATCATTTACAAGCGGGAAGCTAGATGAATTACAAGGACAAATTTCAAAGATATTTCAAGTGTTGTTATTCTTCACTATCCCAGCCGCATTCGGTCTTGCTAGTATCGCTTACGATGCATTCCGCATGGTTTATGTAAATCCTGAAATTGCACTTGGTGGATCACAATATTTAATTTCATTTGCACCTTCTGCTGTATTAAGTGCAATTTTCACAGTTTCAGCCGCTATATTACAAGGAATTGATTATCAAAGAAAAACAATGATTGCATTCTCAGCCGGTATTCTCGTTAAAATTGTGGTGAACACACCGCTCTTACATTTATTCGGTGGACATGGTGCTGTACTTGGAACAATTCTTGGATATCTCGTTTCAAATATTATTATGTTGTACTGCATCGTTAAGTTTGCGAAATTTAAAATTGGCGAAACAGCAAAAACAGTATTTCTTATTACGATTTACTCCGCAGCAATGTCTGCTGTTGTAATTGCATTAAGAGCAATTATAAGCTGGATTATTCCTGGACAATCTTATATAGAATCACTGATCATTGTGTTTATATGCGCCGCAGCAGGAGGACTTGTTTATCTTTTATTCGTATTAACGAGTGGACTTGCTTCGCATATTCTCGGTAATCGTATTCAACGTTTACCTATACTAGGAAAGTTAGTTAAATAAAAAAACAAGAGATGTAACTCATTGTTACATCTCTTGTTTTTTTACTTCGCATATTGAATACGCTTTTGTTGTTCAGCGATATTTAACTCCGGAGCATATTGTTCTACTAAATGTAATACCTCTTCAATTAGCACTTCTAACTCCTGTACACTATACTCCGGTTTCCCTATCAACGTATTCGCCATACGCTCATATAAATTTTCAGGTTTAATACTCATTCGTCCCACATTATATGGCATCCATTTAAACGCAGGATGATGCACGTACATTCGGTTCAGACCAAATAAGACCCCAAATATATTTCTTTGTACTTCACAAATGACATCATATAGCATAAGCCAATCTTTCCGTTTTAAAAGCGCCTCTCGATTATGCCAACGATTACTAAACCAAAGATTTTCTGAGATCATACTTTTCGCCAGTTCTTCTGGATATGCTTCAACCCTATCTTTTAGATCCTGTACTGTCACCTCTCCATACAAACTCACACCATCATGAACTGATGACACAATACATTGTTTCTCATAATTTATATCATACTGCTCTACAACTTCTAAAATAACCTTTTCCACTGTCACTGTTAAAAAATTACTAATCTCTAGTTTAATTCCTTCTTTCGTCAAATACGTTTCCGACCATTCTTCTTCCTCGTATGGATGATATGACAAAATAGTGCCACCTATAGTTTCGATTGGCTTTTGACGGTCTTTATCCTCAGGTGATGCTGACCATAAAATATGTAATTCGATATCCGAATGTTCATCTTCTAATTTTCTCGCTACAGAGCCTGCTAAAATAATAGCTTCGACTTTCGGATTTCGCCTATAAATCTCCGATATTTCTATCGCTTTCTCTTTTAATCCCATCTCATTTCCCCCCTATAACTATACCCTTCTCTTTTTTATATTTATCTATTTCAATTTTACATCTTGTATTCCCTTTACCACTTTCAGCTTTTCAAAATTCACTTAATCAAATTTCTACCCAATAACGCTGCACAATTTCGCCAGAATTAGAAGAAACTACTTCATTTTCTAATACACCGCCAACCTTTTGAATCGTTTTAGCCGAACCAATATTAGCTTTATCACAAGTTATTAGCACTTTCTTCAACCCGAATTTTTGCGCCTCAGCCAATGAAAGTTGCAGTTGCTCAGTTGCGTAACCTTGGCGACGTTTATTCGGATGAACACTATAACCGATATGACCGCTTTCCCACAATAACTCTGGATTTAACCGGTGTCGAATATTCACAAAACCTATTATTTTTCCATTCTCAACACTAAAAAACTGACTAGATGGCACTCGATTAGATGGTAAATTTCCCCCTTCTTGTGTACTTACTTTTTCAAACCATTCACCAATAGAATCGAAATTTTGTAAAGAACAACTACCGTGCGGTTCTTCTCCTGAATGTAAAAACGCCTGCCTATACTCCATAATTTGTTCGCTATATTCGTATGTTGGTTTCAATAGCTTCATTGTCATTCTCCCCACTCACCCATTATCTATTTTTCTAAAAGAAACACCTTAATAGCGGATTTTCATCCTTACTATTAAGGTGCTTCTATCACTTTTATTCAAATAGCCCCATACTCAAATAACGCTCACCTGTATCAGGTGCAATACATAAAACTTTTTTACCAGCGCCTAAGCGTTTTGCAATCATAATTGCAGCGTACACAGAAGCTCCTGAAGATGGTCCTACTAATAAGCCTTCTTGTCTTGCTAAGTTTCTCATTGTAGTTAATGCTTCTTCATCCGCAATTTGAATAATTTCGTTATACACTTCCGTATTTAAGTTTTTTGGAATAAAACCAGGACTTGTTCCTACTAGTTTATGAGGGCCTGGAACACCACCAGATAACACTGGTGATCCTTTCGGTTCTACTACGGCAATATATAAGTTTGGTAGTTTCTCTTTTAACGTTTCACCGGTCCCTGTAATTGTTCCACCTGTTCCTGCGGTTGCTACAAATGCATCAAGTTCTCCATCCATTTGTTCATAAATTTCAAGTGCAGTCGTATAACGATGAATATTCGGATTTGCTGGGTTTTCAAATTGCTGCGGAATAAAACTATTTGGAATTTCTTTTTGTAACTCTACCGCCTTCGCAATTGCTCCTGGCATTCTTTGTTCTGCTGGTGTTAAAACTACTTCTGCGCCGTATGCTTTCAATAAATTAATACGCTCTTTGGACATATTATCGGGCATAATTAAAATAGCTTTATATCCTTTAGCAGCTGCATTCATCGCTAAGCCAATTCCTGTATTTCCACTTGTCGGTTCAATAATTGTATCACCCGGCTTAATGAGGCCGTGTTCCTCGGCAATATGAATTAAGTTATAGGCAGCACGATCTTTCACACTGCGTGACGGATTAAACATTTCCAGTTTTACATACACATCCGCTGCGTCCTCTGGAATAAATTTAGATAATCGAACGACAGGTGTATCTCCTATTAATTCTGTAACGTTTTCACATACTTTCATAGCACATCTCCTATTCTATCGTTTTCTTATCATTTGGCAGTAACAATGAAGTCAGTCCAATTAATGGTAAACAACTACATAATAGCATAATAAACTGAAGACTATACACATCAGCCAATTTCCCAAGGACTACAGCACCTAATGCTCCAAGACCAAACGCAAGACCGACAATTAATCCTGACACCATTCCAACTTTCCCTGGAACAAGTTCTTGTGCATATACAACGATTACACTAAAACTACTAGAGCTAATAAATCCAATGCATAAAAATAACGGTACAACCCACATAAGAGAAACGTGAGGTAACAATAGTGCAAGTGGCGCTGAACCGAGCATTGAAAAGACAATAATCTTTTTCTTACCGAATCGATCCGCTAGCGGACCACCAAAGAAAGTACCTAATACACCAGCAATCATAAAAGCGAAGACGAAATACTGTGCATTTTTTATAGATAAACCGTAATGCTCTATTAAATAAAATTGATAGAAATTCCCGATACCAGCACCGTACCAAGAACGTACGAATGTTAGAAAAACAAGAAGTATAATAACAAATTTAATGTGCGTACTTACAATCGCATTTTCAGCCTCAAGTGCAGCCCTCTTTTTCCTTCTTACAGCACCAGTCGCTAATTCATTTTTATACCAATTTGATACGAAAATTAGTAATACAATTCCAACTGCTGCAAAGGCTGTAAAACCTAAAGAACCAATTTGACCGAGCGGAACGAAAATTAATGCTGTAAAAATAGGTGCTAGAGAATTCCCTGTATTTCCCCCCACTTGATAAATCGCTTGTGCTAAACCTCGTTTTGCACCGGCTGCCATGTAAGCAACACGAGCGCCCTCCGGATGAAAGACCGCGGAACCTAATCCAATAAATAAAACAGAAATAATAACAACTATAAAGTTCGGTGCAAATGCGAGTCCAATCATCCCAAGCATACTCGAAAACATACCGAGCGGTAATAAAAATGGTGACGGCTTCTTATCTGAATACATCCCAAAAACCGGCTGCATAATCGATGACGTCATATTTAACGCAAACGCAATCCACCCTACTTGCATATAGGATAAATTCATCGTTTTTTCCAAAATAGGAAACAACGCTGGCACAACTGCTTGCATCGAATCATTCAAAAAATGTCCGAAACTAATCGCAAATAATATTCGATATATTGTCGGTGTTTCTACTGTATTTTTTTGTGAAACTGCCTGCATATGTGTATTTCTCCTTCCTGTACAAAATATATATTTATTACAGTTAGTGTAATAAATTTAGACTTTAATCAGAATAAATTCTGAGTTTTGAAACATTTCTATTCTATACTGGTTTCATTTCTTTTTCCAGAAATTCAACTTCTAAAAAAATATATTTTTTCTATGTGCTTTGTCGGATTTATTTATATGAACTCTTTGTATTTTCTTTTATACTAAGGCAGGACGAAAGGAAGGCTTGCAAATATGAAGAAAAAGACGATCCTAAAACATATTAGGATCGCCTTTTTTTATTAAATAGAAAAACGCTTATATTTCTCATAATCACTCGTCTTACATTCTAGTGCCATTTTCGTACCTTCGTTTTCATAACTCGTAGATAAAACGTGTGCATGATTGTTGAAATACGAAACTACCTGCCCTTGATCATACGGAATTAACATTTCACACTTCGTATACTCTTTATAAATGTGTGAACGAACTACTTCTACAAGCTCTTCAATTCCAACATGTTTCTTCGCAGATAGATAAACGCGATCTTCTTGCACTTTCGGAATTTCAACATCTACCAAATCTGATTTGTTGTATGCATAAATCGTCGGGATATTTTCCACGCCAATTTTCTTTAACGTTTCATTTGTAATATCAATTAATTGCTCATAATTGGGATTTGAGTAATCTACAACGTGAATGAGTAAATCCGCTTCTGCCACTTCCTCTAGCGTTGAACGGAAGGCTTTCACAAGATGATGCGGTAATTTACTTACAAATCCAACAGTATCCGTTAATAAAAATGATTTATTATCCGGCAAATCAATATTTCGTACAGATGTCTCTAACGTCGCAAATAACATATCTTTTTCAAATACTTGTTTTTCTACAGTACCATTAAAAATTTCAAGCATTGTATTCATTATCGTTGATTTACCTGCATTCGTATATCCTACTAATGATACAACTGGCATTTCATTTTTCTTACGTTGTTTACGCTGCGTTTGACGCTGTGCAACAAGTGCCTCTAATTCTTTATTTAGAGCCGCAATTTGTTCTTCAATTTTACGACGGTCTAATTCCAACTTCTTCTCACCGACACCTTTATTTTTCGTGCCAACTCCCCCGCTTTGTCTTCCTAACGATTCACGAAGACCGATTAAGCGAGGCATCATGTACTGAAGATGGGCCACTTCTACTTGCAACTGCGCTTCTTTCGTTTTCGCACGCTGCGCAAAAATATCCAAAATTAAAATGGTACGATCAATTACTTTACAATCTAAATCCTCTTCTAAATTTCGAATTTGTGAAGGAGATAATTCGTCATTAAAGATGACCATATTTGCATCTGCTTCTTTCACATACGCTGCTACTTCTTCAATCTTCCCTTTTCCAATATAATGCGACGGATTTACTCGTTGTAAATTTTGCGTCACTTGACCGATTACTTCCACATCACAAGCTTCCGTAAGATTTGCTAACTCTTCCATCGAATATGCAAAATCAGCTTCCTTACCTAAATTTACTCCAACTAATATTGCTCTTTGTAATAATTCTTCCATATATTTATTCCTCCATTTCGATTACGCAAAATAAAAAACACAGGTCACTGCCTGTGTTTTCGTAAACGGATAAGGGTTCACCAAAGAAATAGAAGAAAGCAGTGCTTTCGTCCTATACATGGTCAAAAAGTCCCAAGATAGTATACGTATCCAACAAGTGTTCACCTATACTATCCCATTCTATTTATAAAGGCAAAACAAAAAGAGGGCGTATTCGTCCCTCCCTCTTTTTCACATATAAGCTTAATAAAGGGTTCCTTTAAAATAGGCAGACCAATCCCGTTCACTCTGTACACAGACAGAGCCTTTGAGCGCTATTCAATTATCGGCACAAAGTATTGAGACGTAATCTGATTAAGATCAAAGGAAGCCCCTCCGTTCATTTTAAGTTACATAAAGTGTAGCATAAGTAATTCGCTTTCACAAGATTAAACCACCTATAGAAACAGAAAGAAAATCTTTATATTTTTACTTTAATCGTCATTTTTTGCGAATTCTTTTCACAATAAAAATAACAACAGCTACAATAAATAATACACCTATAACAATAACCACAACTTGCCACAAACTTAAGCCGCTCACCATATCCCCTTTTAAATTCACTTTCTTCGTTGGAACAGACTCTTTTGCAATATGACTTAAAGCCATTTTCTCTATCTCTGCCTCATCTAATCTCTTCGTTCCACTGCAGCTAGATGTCTCCAACAGTTTCTCTTCTCCTCTATGAGAAGAGAACACTAGGTACTCTCCTCCCTCTGCAAAATGAAACGCACAACTACTACTGCTTGTATATATAATAATTTGCGAAGAACTTGTCCCTTTCCAAATTTTCTTCACTTCAAATAATGTTTTCATTCTTCCGTCCTTCTCTTGAACTTCTAATACCTTACCTTCAAACACTACATCATTTTGTTGTAACCTCTCTTCTGGTGATGCTTTAGTACAATCACAAGCATAAGATTTCTCTGGTAAAATAAAATAAGTAAAGCTACAAATTAAAACAAGAGACAATACATATACGATTCTTTTCAAGAATCTCAAACCCCTTCATTATCAAATTTAGAAGCTTTCCGTATATTATTTGGACATCACTCCTCAAATCCCTTTCCGTTTATTAAAATATATTAATTTTATTAAACAGAAAATCTTTATTGACATTTTTATAACCTGATATTAGTATCAGGTTATAAAAACAAGTTAGGAGATGTTCCTATGAATTCTAAATCTCGTATTACCGCAATTGGTACTTATGTTCCAGATCAAGTATTGTCTAATAACGATTTAGAAAAGATGGTCCATACGAATGATGAATGGATTGTACAAAGAACAGGCATGAAAGAAAGAAGAATTGCTAACGAAGACGAATACTCCTCACACTTAGCCATTAAAGCAATCGAAAATTTGTGTACAACATATAAGAAAAACTTAGAGGATATTGACTGTATCATCGTCGCTACAACTACTGCTGACTATGTTTTCCCTAGTGTTGCTTGCCAAATACAACAATACTTCAACATACCTCATACACTAGCTTTTGATTTAAATGCGACTTGCGCTGGTTTCACATACGGACTGCATGTCGGTAATAGCTTAATCACTTCTGGATCACATCAAAAAGTACTCGTCATAGCGACAGAGACATTATCTAAAGTTACTGATTACACCGATAGAACGTCCTGTATTTTGTTCGGTGATGGCGCTGGAGCTATTTTATTAGAAAGAGATGAAAACAAACCAAACTTTATCGCTGCTCACATGGGAACAAACGGTGACGGTGGCATTCATCTATACAGAACAAACTTATCTACTACTATGAATGGCACACCACTACAAACAAGTGAAAAAATTGTTCAAAATGGAAGAGAAGTATATAAATGGGCTGTACGAACAGTACCATACGGCATAAAAAAACTATTACATACTGCAAATTTGCAAATAGATGATATAGACTGGTTCATACCACATAGTGCTAACTTAAGAATGATTGAATCTATTTGCGAAAAATCAAAAATATCTATTCAAAAAACATTAACGAGTGTGGAAGATATGGGGAATACATCTTCCGTCTCTATTCCACTCGCTTTAGATTTAGCTAGAAAAAAAGGAAGATTAAATAACGGAGACACACTTTTGCTATACGGATTTGGTGGTGGGCTTACGCATTTAGGGCTTATTGTGGCATGGGATTTAAGTTAAATACATTAAAAAGAAGTTCTAGGGAATAACTAGAACCTCTTTTTAATTTCATGAAATTTATTTACCTATCCGAGACCATATCACAACAGGAATTAGCAATAATGCTAACAATCCTCCCGCTAATGATAATGCCGCATAACTGGAATTAGCTACTACCATTCCTGACATCGCTCCACCTGAAGCTCCGGCTAACGCAATAAAAACATCTATTTTCCCTTGTGTTTTAGCACGTGTAGAAGGTATAGTTGCATCAACAATTTGAGCTGTACCACTTATTAAACCGAGGTTCCACCCTAACCCAAGTAAAGACAGAGCAACAATTAATAATAGTAAAGAATCACTCGGCGCTATCGCAGCTATGACACCCGCCGCTAGTAAAATTACTCCACCAGCTATACTCATCGTAGTACGGCCAATTTTATCAATTAACATTCCTGTAACAAGCGATGGAAGGTACATTGCACCTACATGAAAACCAATCACGAGACCTACTGCACTTAAACCATGACCGTGGTGTCCCATATGAACTGGCGTCATCGTCATAATCGCAACCATCACTATTTGAGTAAGTATCATAACGATTGCTCCAACGGTAACACCACGCTTATTCTCTATTATTTCTTCTGTTACTGGTTGCCCTTTATATGTATGTTCTTGTTTATATGTTTCTATTATGTTAGCAATAATTAACGGGTCTGGACGAAGCATAACAAAAAGAACAAGACCCGCAAGTATAAATGCCGCTGCTGATAATATGAACGGACCAGCAAGGTTAGGAATTCCAATTGAATCAGCAAAATCCCCCATTACACCTACTAAATTCGGACCAGCCACCGCACCAAAAGTCGTCATAACCATCGTAATACTAATAGCAGTTGCTCGCTGCTTCTTATCTGCTAAATCGGTACCAGCATAACGAGCTTGTAGATTCGTCGCTGTACCTGCACCGTATATGAGTAAAGAAACTAGTAAAAGAATAATACTATTTGTTAACGCAGCCAATACAACTCCAATAGCCCCTAGTCCCCCTATTATAAACCCTGTTGCAAGTCCTATTCGGCGACCATATTTTTGCGATAACTTCCCAACAAAGAAAGCCGCTACCGCAGATCCCATTGTAAACATAGCAGCCGGTAATCCTGCATACGCATCCGTCCCAAGCATTTGCTGTGCAAGAAGTGCACCTACTGTAATTCCAGCAGCTAATCCCGCTCCGCCAAACATTTGTGAAATACTTACGATTATTAACGTTCGTTTATATAATTTTCGTTGCTCTTCTTCTGTATACATATGATTACTTATTGAAGCATCCGCCTTATCTAGCATTTTCTCACCCACTTAATAAAATTCATTACTCTTGTTAATGTACTATGTTTAACGTTACATATTCAATGTCATTTTTCATCCGTCTCTTTAATTATTAAAAAATCTCTAACTATACTTTACTTATCTCATGCTATATTAAAAATACTACTATTCACAATATACAAGGAGAAAACAATGAAAAAAACACTAGAATTATGCGAAGCTTGCAAACATAATCCAGTACAGCAAATAGAAGAATCTGATGAAGCAAATCAACCTTATAAATTATGTAGCCAATGTCATGAACGTCTTATCTCGTTATCTTTACATCCAAATGAATGGTACAATCTTGCAATCGTTCATTCACCTTATAAGTATTATTTGCACGACGATTTTTATGAAGGAGATGGTGAGGCGACGCAACCAGAATTAGAGATGGATGAGCATAAACTTGCACCCGTGCCTACTTTAGAAGAAGTTCGCTCAAACTTTAAAAACTTACTTGATTACACAATGACTCGATGGTTTCTTCAAGAAGAAGAAATTGAAGCTCTTAATATGTACGATAAAAGCGAAATATTAGATGCTGTTATGAACCGCTTTTCTAACACGATAAATGGTGTAATTAAAACTCGATTACTCGAGATTGTTATATGTGTATTAGGAGAAAATGCCTCTGATTGGATAAGAAAACTGTGGAAGGAATTTGATGAAGATTTAATTGCACCTCTTTCACACGCTGCCGCTTACTGTTTACCATTTGAAGAAGCATTCCCTTTAGTAATAGAAAAGCTAAAATCAGTATTAGAATGTGAGCTTCCGACCACTTCCTTCATTTGTTTACATTCTTTTCAATCCTCAGCAATATTGGATTGGATAGAGGAAAATGCAGTATCATTTCATAGCGATTGGGGACGATTAGCTGCAGTATCACAACTAACTTGGACGCGGATTAAATCTTGGCTAACAAAAGGACAACCATTAAGTTTAATAGCACTGGAAGCAATGGTTAGCTGCATACCTTCAAATGAAGATATAATATATGAAATGAATCCCAAAATTTTATTAACAGATCCTTCAGAAATAGAGTCTATTTTAATAGCATACAAAGAAAAAGACAGTGTTTCTAATGTTAAAACAAGTGTTGAAACTATTTTAGAAAACAAAACGGTAATATTTCAACATGCGAATCCTTTACAAATATCTATCAAGAAGAAACCAAAAGACTTTTTAGTTATGGATGGCACAGTACAAATTCATGAAAACAGACTGGATGAATACGTAGAATTCATTAATACAAACAACTATACCCAAGTTTACATTAATGACCTTGGGTATAGTATGGAGCATCTTGATTTTCTAGAACGCTGTCCGCAAATCGAAGCGCTACAAATTAATAGTACCTATATTACCGATTATTCAGCTTTATATAAATTAAAAAACTTGAACTCTTTATCACTAGAAGAACCACAAGTCCCTTTAAACTTAACAGCACTAGAAAGCTTTAAAAATATAGAGGAACTTTACATACAGTGGAATAAAAACATTACAGGGTTCGAATCTTGTTCTAACTTAAAAGAACTATACATTTGGAAATACAAACCGAAACAAAAAAACCTTGAAGAATTAATGTCTTTACAAAACCTTGAAAAACTAAGAATTACACAAGGGAACATTAACTCATTAAAAGGATGTAGAGCATTTCCTAAATTAAAACATTTAGAAATCAATTATGTAAGAAATTTAGAACATATTGATGAAATTGAAAACAATGCTTCAACTTTAAAATACGTCGAATTCGATCATTGCAGTAAAATGAAAAATCACGACTATTTACGTTATTTAACAGAGTTAGAAACACTCATTCTATCAGGTTGTGGTAACATACAAAATCTACAATTCATTAAAGAACTACCAAAGTTAAAACATTTAAGCTTCGTGGATTCTAAAGTTGTAGATGGTAATTTAGAACCTTGCATCGGCATAGATTTTGTTGGTTTTAATAATAAGATGCATTACAGTCATAAGTTTAACGAATTAAACCCAGATTTTTCATACTAGCGTAAAGAAAAACAGGCTGCTATTAGCCTGTTTTTCTTTACACTTCCTCTACCACTCTTTCCCTTCTCTTTTTACTCAAAGCCTTTCCTTCCCAAAATAACAAACTTACTAAAGCACAAATTATAATAACTGGAACACTCGCTTTATATAAATCAGTAAAACTCATAGCCATCTTATTTTTGGCATACCGACTTACATCTTTTGAAAATGCAAGTACTTCTTTCTTTATACTCTCCTCTTGTTTTTCAACTTCTTTTGTTACTTGATTCGTAATTTCTTCTCTTTTTATATCTCTATATTCTACTGGAACACCACTTAATACTTCATCCACTTTTTGGTGAATTAGTTCGTCTTTTTTCTCTTTACTTAATCCCACCAATGTTTCATTTTGTTTCTTTTCTACATTTGTTTCTATACTTTGTTTCTCTATTTTTTCTTTTGTTACCTGTAATATCTCAGCTTGCTGAGCACTATTCACATGAATATTACGCACTTTTTCTTCTGCATAACGATATACATTCTCTTTATTTAAAGATAAGTTGTGAGTTAAATTAGATACAAATATTGCAACCGCTAATACAATCCCTACTTGCCGCAACATTGATACAACACTTTGAGAAGCAGTTAATAATTCTCCTTCAAACGAAGATGCACTTAAAACTGTAATTGGTCCCACTACTAAACCATATCCAACACCTAATATCATACACGGAATAATAATTTCTATATTTGTTGAATTGACGTCAATCATTTGCAACCAATAGTAGGATAGGCCCATAACAAGAAACCCTGACAAAATAATAGTTACTTTTCCAAGCTTTTTAATTAAAGTTGCTGCAACAGGTGAGATAAAAAATATCATCGCTGAAATAGGTGTCACTAAAAAAGCAGCTTCAATTTCCGTTCGGTGCTGTATTTTTGTCAAAAAAGTTGGAAGCAATACAGTAACGCCAATTAAGAATAAATTACTTAATATAACAACGATAGACGCTCCGACAAACATTCGATCTTTAAATAAATTTAAATTCACCATTGGATTATGAATCTTTCGTTCCACTAAAACAAATAGAATAAGAGAAATAGTGCTAATTGCATAACAAGACAAAGCAATATTACTTTGCCATCCCCATGTATTACCTTTTACTAGTATGAGAGTAAAAGAGAAAATCGCTGAACTACTTAATATAAGCCCAATCCAATCAATTTTTGAGATAATACGTTCTTCATTTTTTATTTGTAGCATAATACAGCATAAAATGATTCCAAGAATACAAATCGGAACATTGACGAAGAACACCCATCTCCATCCTACATTTTGCGTAATAATTCCGCCTATTACCGGACCAAGTGCAGCTGACAATCCTTGCGTTACTCCTAAAATAGCAAGTGCAACATGCCTCTTTGCTAACGGCATAGCTGATACACCAATTACCATACTTGTCGGAAATAAAATTGCTGCTCCAACACTTTGTATAAAACGAGAAAAAATAAGGAAGTCACCTGTATTAGCAAAAGCACAAAGCACTGATCCACCACCAAAAATAATTAAACCGAGAATATACACCTTTGCTTTCCCAAAAATATCAGCTATCCGTCCTAGCGGGATTGCGAGTACTGCAATCGTCATTGTATAAACATTTAATACCCAAGACATCTTCTCTAATGAAGTATTTACACTCGATTGTATTGTTGGTAAAGCTATATTCATAATCGTTGTATCAATCATACAAAGAAAAATACCTAAGCACATTAAAAAGACAATCTTAATACCCTTTGACTGCTCCATGTTAATCTACCCCTTTATTTATTGTGAACGTGTTTTTCATTCTTCCGTTTTATTGTTTTCTTTTGCTTCTAATTGCTGTAACTTCCTCTTCAACATCTCTACTTGTGCACTATATGATGCAATACCTACATCGAGCGAAATTTCTTCAACGAAAGTAATACCTTCTCTCCATTTTTCATATTTCAAACGAAGATCCGCAATGTACGCTTCTTTCCTTTCAATTTCGTCTTCAATCCATTTTTTTATCGCCCTATCATCACTATAATTACCAAAATACATCCTCATTAAAAAATCTGAACGTAAAACGTCTTTCTCTACATCCGTTTGCATGTATTTATAAAACTCTTCACGCCCTTCATCTGTAATAAAGTACATTTTCTTATTCGGTTTCCCTTCTTGCATGACAATTTCTTTTTTAATTTTCCCCTCCTTTTCCAATTGTCGTAACGTTGGATAAATCATTCCAAAGCTTCCATCAAAAAAGTAAGTAAATACATCCTCAAACACAATTTTAATGTCATAACCAGACAATTCTTTTTCCATTAATAAACCTAAAACAACATCTCTTCCCTTCAAAATAAGACCCCCACACAGTATATAATCAATAATCATATTAACATCGTTAATATGATTATTGATTATATACCTTATTCTGTAAATTGTAAAATGTTTCTAACTAAAAAAGCTGTCTTGTAATTTGGGTTTACCAAATTACAAGACAGCTTCCCTCCATATTTCCTATACAAACCTTCTTACTATTTAGCCCCTACATCTTGCACAGATTCAATTTTCTTTTTCTTTCCTTCCTTTATTTCATTATAATATGAAGGTAATTCTATATTATGCTCTAAGAAATAATCCTCAATTAATGAAATAATCACTTTCAATGTTTTCAAACGAGCGTATAATTTATCATTACTCGCAATAATATGCCATTTTGCATTCGGCTTATTCGTATTTTCAAACATGTCTTCCATTGCTTCGACATACTCATCCCATTTTTCACGATTTCGCCAGTCTTCATCTGTAATTTTCCACCTTTTAAGAGGGTTGTTCTCTCTTTCTGTAAATCTCTTTAACTGTTCGTCATTACTAATATGATAGAAAAACTTTCCTATTATGTAATGATCATCAGTTAATAGTTTTTCGAAATCATTAATTTCACCATACGCTCTCGTCCACTCTTCCTTTGTGGCGAACTCTTCAACACGCTCAACTAATACACGCCCATACCATGAACGGTCGAATATAGTAATTTGCCCATATTGAGGAAGTTTCCGCCAAAAACGTTGCAAATAATGATACCGTTTTTCATGAGGAGCAGGCGCGCCAATTGGATTTACTTGGAATCCACGCGGATC
Source organism: Bacillus sp. FSL R12-0074 (assembly GCF_038005725.1). Taxonomy (NCBI): domain Bacteria; kingdom Bacillati; phylum Bacillota; class Bacilli; order Caryophanales; family Bacillaceae; genus Bacillus; species Bacillus sp. FSL R12-0074. The sequence continues at coordinate 1,787,186 of NZ_JBBOTR010000001.1, read as the reverse complement.
AAGATGTTCAGTCACTCGCTTAATCGCTCCACCTTTACCTGCTGCATCCCAGCCTTCCATAACAAGCATAACAGCTATTTTTTCTTCTTTTAAAATTTGCTGTAGTGCCAATAAGCACATTTGATATTTTTCGAGTTTCTTTTTGTACTTAGATTTTGATTCAATTCTTTTCGTTAAATCTACTTTAGCAAGATGCTCTCTTTCCATCAAACGAATCCCCCTTGTTATATGACAATGTTATTTTAACATATTTATTGGTAATTTTTTCATATTAATATTCTTTTGATTCATACGTGGGACTCTCTATCTTCAGTTTAATAAATTGATACAAAGGCGATATATACATACCAACAAACATATGTAATTGAACGCTAGACACAAAAAATGCTGTGTAGAAAAATCTCTACACAGCTTCCTTATCTAATTCCCCTTAATATATCACTTTAATGGCATTTATCTTTTGACACATCCACTTATACTACAAACTAATTACCGGTGGAATACCTGCTTCCGGTAAAAAATAAGCAAACACTGTAAAACCGATAATTAATATTGCAAATAACGACGTTTCAACTCCAACCAGTATTGTAAGAAAGATAGCAGTCGAACTCTTCCTTATAGAGCTAATAATTGAATATATCGCAAGAAATAGACTTAGCATCGCAATGCTTGTATATAAAACTACCGCATACCAAGGGTTAACTTCCAGTAAAATACCCGAAATAAATATATACAAAAATAAAAATTGTAGAAAAATACTACTCCCCGTGCTTACTAGTACTTTCAATATAATGTTCTCCCTTACAATTCACTCTGACTGGATTTGGTGTGTATCAGCCAGCATATGGATCGCGTATATACCAGCTATTAAGCAAACGTGCCAAGTATAACCGTAGCGAATACTATAATGATTCCTAAGCCGAGACTCATCCCCCTACCCCCTTACATTATATGGTATATTTTTTCAAACAGAGCGAATAATAACAAATAACTTTGTTAAAGAATGGAGGTTTTTCAAAATGAAACGAAAAATAATATCTCTTTTCCTCCTTATCTGCTTAGCACTACCAATACAAGCTAGTGCATACACATTTCAATCACTACCAATTGCGTCAAAGTCTAAACAGTGGTATATCGAAATTGACAAATCTCATAACTCAAACAAGCAAGCCGTGCAGCCAAAACAAGGTGTATATGATACGTATAGTTTACTCTTAAAAAATATTGGTAATGATGTTGCAAATGTATCGGTGGAAATACTTGATAACACACCTACATCTAAAGCTACCTTTAATCCTACTTCATCTAATAACAACGTTTCAAAAAGTCATACAAGCTTTGACTACATGGTATTCCCATTAGACTTTAATAGCCATAATTTTAAAGTTGTCATTACTTGGGAAGAAAAGAATTTCTCTTACAACGGTCATCCAGTACATGAGAGTAAAAAAATGAAGCAAACATTTGTGTTTAATGAAGAGTAAGTCCTAATTTAATTAGGGCTTACTCTTTATTTACAAAACCCGATTGAATTGCTTCTGTCACTTCTTTTGCAATATGTATTTTTGTAGCGTCTACACAGATTTTTTTGTCCCAAACATGTACGGAAGGCTCTTCATTAGACAAATGCTTAATTAAGATGAATCGATTATATGTCATTTTATTTTCTATAGGAGTAGCAATATACACCGTAAAATTCCTTGCTTCAAATACCTTTTCTCCCAAAACGTATTTACATCCCAACTCATGTACTACTAAATCATGTAGATTTTCTATAGTCATATACCATCCCCCCCTTTTTGCCTACATAATCAATCGAACCGCCGAATACTTGGTACAGACAATGCCATTCCAATTGTTATGAGTACTAAAATAGCTAGCATTATAATTGTTATCTTTCCACCTATTACAGTAGCTAACCAGCCTACCACCACATACCCTAATGGTAATAAGGCAAATGAGCCTAACATATCAAGACTTGCCACTCTTCCAAAAGCTTCTTCTGGTACAAGCTCTTGTAAACTTGTTTCCCAAATAAGCCCAAATATCATAATACCGAATCCTTCAATTGCCATTAATCCAATTAAGGCGGGTGCCCAAGAAACGAAAGGCATAATTAATAACGCCATTCCACTAATTAAAACACCACCATACGCAAGTAATCCTCTCTTATGCCACCGCTGCCTCCCACCAAAAATTAGTGCTGCGATTACAGCTCCAGCTCCAGAAGAAGCCATACCCAATCCATATACGTAAGCTTCAAAATGATGATGAACATTAAACAACCATGGAATTAATACAACGATTACGCCAGCATAACAAATATTAACGAAAGAAAAGACTAGAATGGTAATCCACAACCATGGATGACTCTTTAGAACAAGAATCCCTTCCATAAAATCTTTTTTGTAATTGATTTTATTTCTTTCAAATTTCTGTACTTTATTAAACTTTAGTTCTCTTAAAAATAATAAACATAAAAATGATAGCAAATATGTTACTGCATCCAAACCAAATCCTATTCCGGCGGATGCAACTGAAACGATCAATCCTCCAAGAGCCGGTCCAATTAGTCGTATTCCTTGATTACTCATTTGCGTTAATGCATTAGCTGCATTTCGAATTTCCGGTACAAATACTTTTGCTCTTACAGCTGAATATGCCGGCTGAAATATCCCTTCCATAAGTCCATATAATGCAACCAGTACATATAAAAGTGGAATTGTTAAAATGTCCATAAATATAAGTGTTGCAAATAAGAGCATTAATATACAGCGAATTATATCTGTAAATAACATCAATTTCACCCGGTCAATTCGATCCACGACTAATCCAGCAAACGGTAACGCAAGAATATTAGGAAGCATGTATATTGCCATAGTCATTCCCATTACAACCATTGAACCAGTTAATGAATACACAACGACTGGCAGAATAACCATCGTTATCGAACTACCTAAAGTCGAAAGTAATTGCCCAATCCATAAAAACTTAAAGTGCGGTGACACTTTAACTGGCAATAACAATTTACCGACATAACCTAAATTTTTCTCTGTTGGTATTTCTCCTTGCATATCTCTCTCCTCTTTTCAAATTAAGTTAATACCCAAAAATAAACACAGAAAATTCAATCTTTAATAACTTTAATTATATATGAAACTGTTAAATTATTGGTAGAAATATAAAAAAGAAAATCATAATGAATCTACAAATATTACGTGTTGAATATAAATAAAAAAGGTGTCTTCATATATGAAAACACCTTTTTTATTTATAATTTTAAGTTCTTCTTCAATGTCCAATATTTTTCTTGAGCATTTTCAAGTGAGAATTCTACCCAGCCATTTGGATCTTCACGATATACATTTACTTTTGTACCATTTTCTAATTTTCCAACTTCATTTTGTGTAACATTTGGTACACTCTTTATTGGGTTGTTAAACGGGAATGGAACTTGATAGTAAGATCCTACTGATTGAACTGTAGCTTTCGCATCTTTTGCATAATCTTTATACGGAATTGTTTCGCCTAATGCATCTACATTTAATGTATTAGGGTTTTTCGGTAATCGTTTTACATTTTGATAATCTTTGTTATTGAAAGGCTTAATACGTTCCATAATATTAGCGATTTTGCCAGCCCATTCTTTATCAGTTGAATACATTACATTCATCGCAGGTAATGTGTAACCTTTGAAATACTTAGCACCTTGTTCTAAGTAATTCTTTCTCACATAATCAGCATTGTATGAAATACTTAATCCATAAGATGGTAAATATTTTGCATGTGCGAATGGATCCCAATCATACGCTCGTAGTCCAAATAAATTATGTTTACGATATGCAATTTCTGATTTCCCGTATCCAGACTCTAAGATTGCATGTGCTGCTAAATATAAAGAGTTCACGCCATACTCGTTTTGCGCTTTAATAAATTCTTGTCCAACTCCAACAAGCGGACTATCAGGATGATATCTTTTAATATAATTATCAATCTCTTGAGCTGTTACATTAGAAGGTAATGTTACATCTAAATCGATATATGATGCCATGGCGTTATATAAAAATTGTGCATATTCTTCACGTGTTAAAACACCTGTTGGATTAAATGCACCTGCTCCATTACCTGCAGCAACACCGTTAGACTCTAATGCACTAATCGCTTCATTTGCCCAATGATCTTTCGGAACATCATTAAATGTATGATTAGCTTTTACTTTTAGTTTAAAGGCTTTCTGTAAAATTACAGCCATTTCAGCACGAGTTAAAGATTCTTTCGGTCTAAATGTTCCTTTACCATCACCTACGAAAATCCCCATATCTGTTAAAGCTAAAATTTCTTTTTGGAACATTGTTGTCCCTTCGTTAATATCAGAGTATGGATTTTTATATTCGCTTTTCGCTTCTGCCTTTAACGCGCGATACATTAATGCGGCTACTTGCTCACGAGTTACAACATCCCCGAATCCAAACTTACCATTATCATATCCTGCAATAATTTCTTTTGACGTTAAATTAGTAATTGCTTTATACGACCAATGACCTTTTGGAACGTCTGGAAAATCTTTTTCAGCTGCAAATGAAGTTGCCGGAGCCATCACTACTTGAAGTGCGACTGTCACTGCTAACACATTAGAAATAATTTTTTTCATATTTTTTAACACGTTATGTATATGCTTGTCCCGTGTTAACTTGCCTCCCTTTATAATAAAATTTTCCCTATCAAACTAACAAACTCTTAATTAGTCAACAGTAAAAGTATACGTGATACAAATAAACTAATCTACCATTATTTTATTTGTAATCAGCATAATACGATATATCTTTTTATTTTGATACAAAATTATATAAACTCATATAAAAAGTCCATCATCTCTATATAGATGATGGACTTAACAATTAATATTTTTTATTTAGCTAAACGATATTTTGAAACATCGAAACCTTTCCACTCATAATAATCTAAAATCCCAGCATAAACTGCCTCTGCAGCAATTTGTCTTCCTGATTCAGTAGCTAATTTGCCATTATCTATATTATTATCAATAAAGGCAAGCTCTGTTAAAACTGCTGGTACTGTATTTTTATTTACTACATAAAATGAATGATCATCTTTTATATCTCTATCTCTTGTATGTAGTGCTTCTACTACTCGTTTTTGAATTTTCTTCGCTAATACTTCGCTATCCTTTTCAATCTGTGTCTCTTCTCCACGCTTGGATTTTTTATAGTAATACGTTTCTGTTCCATAACCATCATGATTTTCAGAAGAATTTGCATGAATGCTTACAAATATATCTCCATTGTTCTCTTGACCAAATTTCACTCGATTCGCAAGAGATTCATTTTTGTTACTTCCTGGATTTCCGTTCTCTTCACGTGTTAACAAAGCTCTTAAAGGTGTATTTTTCTCTAACAACTTCTGTAATCTTAAAGATGTATCAAATACAATTTTACTTTCCTCTACACCTTGTCCTGGATTCCCTGGATCAAATCCTCCATGACCAGGATCAATAATAACTACCTTTTCTACTAAAGGGTTACCTATTTTAAGAGAATCTGCCTTTTTAATAAATTGAGCTGCCTCTGCTTTAGTTAGAATTTTTTCAGGCTCCCATTTATCACCAGTACCAACAGAAATCCCTAATTCAACTAGGATGTTAGCTTTTGCTTTACCCCAGCTTTTTTCTAAATCACTGAATTTAGTTGCTGGAGTACCATTTACTTTAGAATCTAATTTGTAAGCTTCTACAATAAGAGAGGCCATTGAAACTCGGTCAATTTTCCCAGTTGGATCAAATACGCCTGGGCCTGGGCCTTTCCCTTTAACAACACCAGCTTTTTCTACAGCTGCGATGTATGGGGTATACCATCCGTTTTGAGAGTCACCGAAAGATGGTTTAGCATCTTTATCGAATGGTAAGTTTAAGATTTTAGCCATCATTGTAGCTGCTTCTGCACGAGTGATCTCTTTTCCAGGCTCGAACATTCCTTTCTCGTTACCTGTAACTGCGCCTTTTTCTGCTAAGTAGTTAATAGAATCTTCTGCCCAGTGCCCTGCTTGGACATCTGGAAACGTTTTTATTTGTGCGAAACTACTAGATGAATAAGATAATATACTAGCTGCGATTATTCCTGCTGCGATTATTCTATTTTTCATAGAATATATTCCCCTCTCAAGTACAATTTTTTATATAACAGAGTAATTATAGTTCTGAAAATTAGTAATAGTCAATTGCATTTTGTATAATTTTGTCTTATTATTGTATTTTTTGGAACAAATAACTATAGTTAAAAACTATAAGATTCTTATTATATAAGAGGAGAGTTTCGTATGAGCAAGAATTGGAAAAATATAGAACACCGTATTTATACAATGTGTATGATTCAGCGGAATAACGAAATATTGCTAATACAGCGCCCCGATCATCTAGGCTTCCCTGGTTACATCGCTCCTGGCGGTAAAGTAGATTTTCCAGAAAGTATCGTTCAAGCCGCTATAAGAGAAGTAAAAGAAGAAACTGGATTACTTGTTTCAAATTTAACTTTTAAGGGATTAGATGAATACGTAAATCCGAAAGAAAATGTTCGATATATGGTATTTAACTATTGGACAGATTCATTTGAAGGTGAACTCCTTTTGAATCCTCCTGAAGGCGAATTATTATGGGTGCCAATTGATACAGCACTCAATCTTCCTATGCAAGATTGGTTTAAAGAGAGATTCCCATTATTTTTTGAAAAAGGTACGTTTGAAATTCAACGTGTTTGGGATCGTGACTTAGATAAACAGGTTGCTATGACAATTACCCATACATAAAAAAGCTTGGAATCTCTCCAAGCTTCTCTTACTTCTCCTCTATTTTCTTAATCTCATAATCAATTTCTAAAAACTTGACTCCGAATATCCACATTCTATGGTGAGCTGTTAACATTTGGTCCGCGCTCTCTTTAATGATAAATGTCTCTGCTAATGGTAAACGTATTGTAAAGAAACGAGTATATAAATAAATCCCCTCATCTCCCCTGCCATTCTCTCTTAACTTACTTGTAATGATTAAAGCATTATCATCATTGCATAACTTCAAAATACCAGTCATATTCGAATATGGTAAAGGTAATGCGATATTCATATATGTATCTTTCTTGTATGTATGCTTTGAATAAAGAGCTACAAAAATTGTCTCCCCTGCTTCATTTTTTCTTAGCCAAGCCCTTACATTCTCTCTTCCATCCTTCTCATCTATTATCCCAATGATAGAGCCATGCATCGTTTCCCACTTGCCGCCCATTCCTAAATGTATTTGTCCTACACGCTTACTCATTTTCTCATAACAAAATGCAACCGGGCGGAACCAACGAGTCCATTTAATATGCGATTGTAACTCATACTCTTTTGTATTTTCATAAAAACGAATAATACTTAAAGGAATCTTCGTCATGTCAAATGCCTCACTATGAAAATCATTCATTTTATCAACTAAACCTTTGTATTCCTTGCTATCTATTAAATTTCTGTTATGTAAAAATGCTTCACCAACTGTCGCATTTCCTCTTAACCTGCTCATTGTTTTCCCGTAATATTTATAATTCGGAGTACTCTTTTCAATCATCCAACCAAGAAAAGCTGGTAACGCTACTCCCATTCCATTTACAACACCGTGAATCCAGACCATTTGTGCAATTGTAATCGTCATTACTTGTTTGAAATTTCCGTATGAATATATGAGTGAAAACATTATTGTTACCATAAGTGTACTGGATGAAAGAGTAAGGAGAATCTTTGCACTTATAGCATTGAATTTCGTTCTCCACACGTAAACTCCATATCCATAAATCGCACATAAATATATGAACACTGCAAAAAATTCAAATATCCTTGAGTATGTAATTCCTATCGCAACTGTCATAGGTGAAATGACTATGATAAACATAATAGCATCATATACTTTACTTCTCTTTTCTCTTTTCCTCCCTATTAAACCCGCTGATAATGGTAATAAAAACGCCGAATAATGAAAGTGTGCCGCTGTAAGTAAAACAATGTCAGAACTAAAGTGCATAATTGAAACCTTTGCTACAGAAGCAAAAAACCAAAAACCACCTAAAAACAAATAAATAAACGCACTATCGATAGCCGTCTCTTCTATCGGTTTCCATCCTCTTTCTAACAATCTACTTACACCAAATAACGCAACGATTCCTGTATATGCAAACCAAAGTAGCGCAAAGAAATAGTGATTTGTTACGAAAGCTAGCATTGCACTGATTGCTGCGATTGGATATAAAAACGATACAAATTTATAAAATAATAAATACGATCCATTTCTTGTTTTCTTATCAATAATACAAAAAGACATCGGTATAAATAACAAAATAGATAATAAAATAATTGCTTCAACTGGGTTTACATTTGACCACTCACATATTAGAAAAATAATATAGCAAGCAAGCCCAAACAGTATATTTTTCATATCGTTTATTCCCTTTCCACAAATGTTCCCTTATATGAAAATAACGAACCAATTAACGGATTCCGTACTTGTACATGAATTCGAAAACATTGCAGTGCATCATCATAACTTTCAACAATTTTTGCCTCTCCATATAAAAATTTTGGTAACGGGATTTTTCTTCCAAACATAAAAAACCATTGTTTCTTTGAAGAAATATGCATCCCGCCTTTTTCATCAATATAAAAATTCAATGTAGAAACGAGTAAATGTGGCTCACCAAAATAATCTACAATTTCATTATTCTCTTCATCCAACTGCATAACAGCGTTAAAATATCTTTTCTTATTATGAAAATAAAAAGTACGATTCCACCGTACAAACTCATTTCCATGTTCATCTCGCTCAGCGGTATTATGTATCACAAACGGAACTTTTTGCCCTCGCTCAGAGAAAAACATTCGAAACTTCGATGTAATTTTTAATATTAATTTAACGAAAAAAGATCCTCCATAAATTTCATCCATTTCCCCTTCCCCAATAAAGCTATTTTCCTTTGTTATCGCATATCGTTCCTGCAATTTTGGATGAAGCCTTTTATAAGAATCCCCTAATAATCTTTCATAAATATTAACCATATACTTATCCCTTTCTCGTCCTCTTGCAATTTTTTGCGCTTGGCAAATTAGTGCTATTTATATAACCGACAATCGATAACCCTATTAGAAGAAAATTTAATGTAATCGGATTAAACGGTTGCGTAAAACTAGCGATATTCGTCGATCCTGCCGCTAATGTTAAAACTATTAACAATATAATATGCAATATAAATAGTTTTCGCTTTTGAAGTGGCAATAGCCACATAACACCCCATATTATTTCTAAAAACCCAACTATTTTAAGTATAAAAATACTACTTTCATTCGATCCGATTAGTGCAGAAAGCATCTTTACTTCTTCTGAATGAGTAAACATCAATTTCGGTACAATCCCTTGATATAACCATACGAAAGCAAATAAAAAGCAAACTAGCCAATACGTCATCGTTCTTCTAATTAGCAACTTAGGGTGAAGTCCCTTTTCTAACCATAATTTTAAAGCATCAAAACTCCATGCTGTCGCCCAACCTAATAGTGGACGAAAAACATATAAATCTATCACATTTCCTATACGACCAAATCTCGTATCATAATCATATTGCGTTTCAAAATGAATATGTTCTTCATTCGGTGTATACTTCCAATAACCACGCCCTATTTGTATAAGTGATAATTGATTGTCTGTCCAAAATTTTAAAGAGGAAATGCGTTCTCCAGTTTCTTTTCTTATTTCACCTATCGATTCCCCTTCTCCGGCTATTTCAAGTCCAAATCCGATCTTTGTTTTATATAAAAACTTCTGTGGTTCTCCCTCTTTTTTTTCTAAATACGAAATCTCAGTAAAACGAGCATCCCACTCTGTATGTATATCAGGCTCTTGTGTATATGCCCATAGTTTCTCCATTGTTATGTTCATTTCTGTGGCTACATAAATAGGCTTTTTCTTCCCCATCCTTCCACCTCCCATGCGCTATATTTTCAATGTACATGCAATGAATCGATTTTGCTACATTTTTCACAAACTAATTTAATAAAAAGATAGAATTTCAAAAAAATACAAAAAACACTTGATTCCCTGAAAAATTTAAATTATTATAAAACAAATGTTACCAACAACTTCATAAATCATACACTCTCGCCTAAAACGTGAGATAGAGGTTGCAACGCTTATAAGTATTCTAAAGGAGACACAGAGATGTCTACGATTTTAGAGGAAAGGAAGTGTTGCCGAAATTGATAAATTTCTCTGCATTTATCAATTGGGGCTGTTTTCGAATAGAAACAGAACTGTCATATGTACAGACGTGTACGTATGAAGAGCTATCTACAAAAAAGAGATATCATTTTTATGATATTCCTTTTTTGGCGGTTTTTTTATTAGCTCCGTTTTCTGTTTCCCTTTTCCTGTAACAGCACCATCCTCACTTATTTGAGATGGTGTTTTTTGTTTTTCTCTCTGGTAACTACAGGAATATTGGGATTTGTATATGTCCTAACCTATTCTTAAAAATGGACGAAAGAAGGAATTCGTAATGGAAACGATTGTACAAAAATTTGGCGGTACTTCTGTCGGAAGCGTCGAACGCATTCAACATGTAGCAAATTTAATTATTGAAGAATATGAACGAGGACATAGTATTGTCTCTGTCGTTTCAGCAATGGGAAAAAGTACGGATAAACTTGTAGCACTTGCTAACGCTATTACTGAAAATCCAAGTAAACGTGAAATGGATATGCTCCTATCTACAGGAGAACAAGTAACTATTTCATTATTAACAATAGCACTACAAACAAAAGGTTATAACGCAATTTCATTAACAGGATGGCAAGCTGGTATTACGACAGAATCTGTACATAGTAGTGCACGGATTACTGACATTAACACCACTCGTATTCAGTCTCACCTTACTGAAGGAACGATTGTTATAGTAGCTGGTTTCCAAGGAATAAGTGAAGAAAATGAAATTAAAACGCTTGGCCGCGGTGGTTCTGATACAACTGCTGTCGCATTAGCTGCTGCACTAAAAGCAAAAAAATGTGATATTTATACGGATGTGACCGGCGTATATACGACTGATCCACGAGTTGTACAAGATGCTTATAAATTAGATGAAATTTCTTATGACGAAATGTTAGAGCTTGCCAACCTCGGTGCTGGCGTATTACACCCACGCGCTGTTGAATTTGCTAAAAATCATAATGTAATTTTAGAAGTTCGCTCAAGTATGGAACAAGAAAACGGAACAATTGTAAGGGGAGAATGTAACATGGAACAACAATCAATCGTTAAAGGTATTGCATTTGAGGATAATATTACACGTGTCACAATTAAAGGATTAGAACAAGGTGCACTTTCAACAGTTTTCTCTACATTAGCAGCAGCACATATTAATGTAGATATTATTATTCAAAGTATTACAAATGAAGGAACTGTTCACCTCTCCTTCTCAATCCATTCTAATGATTTAAGAGAAACATTAGAAGTATTGGAACAAAATCAAGAAGCACTTCACTATGAATCTGTAGAACATGAAAATCATTTAGCAAAAGTATCAATTGTAGGATTTGGTATGGTATCTAACCCAGGAGTTGCTGCGAATATGTTTACTACTTTAAAAGAAGGCGGTATTCATATTAAAATGGTAAGTACATCGGAAATTAAAGTATCAGTTGTAATTGACCGTATTCACTTAGTAGATGGTGTTGAAGCACTACATCAATCATTTATGGCGAAAATTGAGCCTTTAGTGCAGATGAGTTAATTTCCACCTGTAAAAATTAAAATAAATTATATAAATCTATTTCCTTCCTATATAAATAGAAAGCTGTTTGCATAGTGGAAAGTGAGAAAAAGGTTATTTAGTTTAAAATAAAGTCGTTTGAAGAACAATAAAATTGTTAAAAAACGGAAGCAATTCATTCTATTCAACAATCGGGCAGTTATCTCCCACCTAACTTCCTCGCATTCGCCGAATTTTGAGGTGGGAGTCTTATTGCCCGCAAATAGCGGGATAAATTTTTACACATAAGGAGATAAAGACTATGGCAAACAACAGATTACTAAGAATGGACAATGTCAGCATCGTTGTAGAATCTCTTGATAACGCAATCTCTTTCTTCAAGGAGATTGGATTAAAACTCGAAGGGCGAGCTACTGTCGAAGGTGAATGGGCTGGTCGCGTAACTGGACTCGGTTCTCAGTGCGTAGAGATTGCTATGATGGTTACGCCAGATGGTCACAGCCGAATTGAACTTTCGCGATTTCTCCCCCCACCTACTATAGCAGATCACCGGACAGCTCCTGTAAACGCCCTCGGTTATCTGCGCGTCATGTTCACCGTCGAGGACATTGACGAAATGGTATCCAGACTTACTAAGCATGGTGCTCAGCTCGTTGGAGAAGTAGTTCAGTATGAGAACTCGTATCGACTCTGCTACATTCGTGGAACCGAAGGAATTTTAATCGGTTTGGCGGAAGAACTCGATAACAAATAAGTAAGTGATGTTTTATAAAAAGCCTTTACTGAAATATTCATTACTGAATTAAAAATATTTGAAGCACATTCTTACTCCATAAAACTTAAATTTTCAGCCCCGTCCTAACTTTAGAACGGGGCTATACTCGTTTGAGCTTTTAAAATTAAATAACTTTATTATCATTTTACACATAGATTTCAAGACTCTATACAAACAGCTTTTTAACATATTACCTATATCTAAAAATCGTTATAAAACAATTAAATTATTCGCAATACCTTTTCCTAGGAAATATAACGGACTCTTATCACTTCTTATCATATATATCTTTTCCTTTAAATAACGAGCGAAATTCATTCAAAATAACTTTCTTTACGTCGGAATAAAAGACCATCATGAATAGCGCAGCCCCTAATAAAATCTCTTGAATTCCTTCGTAATCAATGAAAGCACTCATAATTAGCAAACCAAATCCAATATAAAAGCCAAACTCATTCTCTTTCTCAAAATCCTCATCTTCTTCATCAATATGTATTTTCTCTTTAAAGCTTTGATTCCCTTTTATTAACTCATCTAGCGTAACATTGTACATTTCGCTAAGTAAAATTAAATTATCAATGTCAGGGTAACTTTTATCATTTTCCCATTTATCCCGCTTTAACAGGCACTAAATCCCATCGTAGCTTTTAAATACATCAAGGAAGCCAGATGGGATTAACTGCCTATAAAAGCCCGATTGGTTCAACTAATAATCAGTGGGATAAATCGCTCCACTGATTAAAGTTTCACTTTATACACCGCTTGCCTCGTCACCCCAATTTTCTTAGCGACATCCTCTTGTGAAAATCCTTTTGATTCTCGTAATTTTTTTAATTGTTCTCCCAAGTTCATAACGCCCCCTCCTTTAACAAATTATTACATAAAAGGAGATAAAAAAGAAAGAAACTATTAGTAACACTCACTGTAAACCACCAGTTTACACAATAAAAAAGGGAGAGTAGCTCTATTTTCGAGCCACTCTCCCTCTCACTTATATTAAAACAAATGAATGTTTTCTTTCTTGCAAGCTTCACGTAAATCGTCAGGCCATACAGAAGATTGAACTTCACCGATATGTGCTTTACGTAAGAAGTACATACACATTCTTGATTGGCCGATACCACCACCAATTGTTAATGGTAGTACATCTTCTAATATACCTTTATGGAAATCGTACTCACGTTTGAAATCTTCGCCAGTTTTCGTTAACTGCTCATCAAGTGATTTACTATCAACACGAATTCCCATTGATGATAATTCGAATGAAGCTTGTAGTACTGGGTGCCAGAATAAAATGTCACCGTTTAATTTCCAATCATCATAATCGGATGCGCGTCCATCATGCTTTTCACCTGAACGGAGTGCATCACCAATTCCAATAATAAAGACTGCACCATGTTCTTTCGCAATTGCATGTTCACGATCTTTCGGTGTTAATTCTGGATATTTATCTTCCAGTTCTTGAGAAGTAATGAAAACAATTTCTTCTGGTAAATACTTTCCAAGGAACGGATACTTTTCAAATAAGTGATCCTCCAATTCTTTGAATATTCCATAAATTATTTGTACTGTTTTTTGTAAGTAATCGACAGTACGCCATTCTTTTTGAACGATTTTTTCCCAATCCCATTGGTCAACATAAATGGAATGCGTTGCATCAAGTTCTTCATCACGACGAATCGCGTTCATGTTTGTATATAAACCTTCACCAGCTTCATATCCGTATTCATGTAATGCGAATCTTTTCCACTTCGCTAGTGAATGCACAATTTCTAATTCTTCTCCTGAATGTAACATATCAAATTCAATTGGACGTTCTACACCGTTTAAGTGATCGTTTAATCCTGATTTTTTCGTTACGAATAATGGTGCAGATACGCGGAATAGTTCAAGGCGCTTTGCTAATTGATCCTCGAAAAACGTTTTAACTTCCTTAATTGCGATTTGAGTCTCTCTTACTGTCATTAATGATTGATACATGGTGGTTTCCTCCTAAAATGTTTGGATGTTGTGAAAAGAAGCCAACAAAAAAAGCCCTTCTTTCCCAAAAAACTGGGACGAAAGACTTTGGTTCCGCGGTACCACCCAAATTAGCAACAGAGGTTGCTCACTTATACAGTACGGAGATTAAAAAATCTCGATACTGTTCTTCTTGTAACGGCGAAGTTCCCGGCTAAGTCTACTTTCCTATAAAGGATTTCGGTTAGCGACTCCAGGAGGTTCTTCATAATAGGCTTCGTATCAGGCTCACACCGCCCCTGACTCGCTTAAACTACATCCTACTACTACTCGTCCTTTCATAGTCGTTTTATTGTCACATCTCTGAAACATTTTATTAATGATTATTCTATACAAAAAATCGATAAAGTCAACAAAAAGTTTTAAAAAATTTTTCAATTCTTTATTTTATGCCTTTACCGATTGTTCTTAATATAACATTTTTATTTCCTTTGTCTCTTCAATCCAAAAAACATTTCACTAATTGAAACTAACATATATACAACAACTAGTGTGATTGTTCGAAATATAGAATCCGCAGTATTTCTTATTATTTTCATTTTCTTTATAATTCCTTTCAGTTTACTCGCAATTTCATGATATACTATAGCATTCAAGCAGTTTGTTTTTATTTAAAGCAAGCATAGTCATTTATCGATAGTATTTTTCTAAAACATTGGCTATTATCAAATCAGATTTTTTATATAACGGAGTGATCATATGAGTAAAACGAAAGCAAAACCGAAAAAAGGTGTAGGACAAGGTACAGGAAGTAAAGGATGGAACCGTTGGCAATCAAGTGCGAAAAAGAAAGCTGCAAAACCATACAAAAGTAAAGGTACAAAGAAATAAAATAAATAGTGGGAGATGAACAACTCCCACTGATTAAAGTTTCACTTTATCTCTTTACTTTGTACAAAACAAAATATAATTATTACAACAAAAAAGCTATGCTTTCATCTCTGTGAAAGCATAGCTTTTTCCATATTAAATCATAAGAATATCGCGGATTTCTTCCTCCGTAATAGAAGATAACTTCTCTTCTCCTGGCTCGATAATTTCAGCGATTAAATTTTTCTTACTCTCTTGTAACTCGTGCATTTTTTCTTCAATTGTTCCATGTGCTACTAACTTAATCACTTGCACTGTATTTTTTTGTCCCATTCGATACGCTCTATCCGCTGCTTGTTGTTCAACAGCTGGATTCCACCACAAGTCGTACAATATAACTGTATCTGCACCTGTTAAATTTAGTCCTGTGCCACCTGCTTTTAACGAAATAAGAAATAGATCCCCTTCTCCTTCGTTAAACCGATTGCATAGCTCTACACGTTCTTGCGCTGGTGTACTCCCATCTAAATAAAAGTATGGAACTGCTTGACGATTTAATTCACGTCCGATTATCGAAAGCATCTTCGTAAATTGGGAAAAGATAAGAATTCTCTTCCCTGTACTTCTGCATTCCTTCAAAATTTCTAGCAGCTGATCAAATTTAGCTGAACTACCTTTATAGTCATCAACAAACAAAGCAGGATGACAACAAATTTGCCGTAGTCTCGTTAAACCAGCTAAAACCCGAATTTTATTTTTACGTAACGTATCTTTATCCAAATGTTTTAACGTTTCTTCTCTTAACTTTGCTAAATAAGCTGCGTAAAGCCTCTTTTGATCTGGTAAAAGTTCTGATGATTGTAAGTGCTCTATTTTTTCTGGGAGTTCGTGTAATACATCTCCCTTTAACCTTCTTAACACGAAAGGTTTTACCCGCTTCGCAATATCTTCACGTCTTAAATCGCCGAACTCTTTTCTTCCTGGTAATAATTCTGGGAAGACAACGTGGAAGATAGACCATAGCTCTTCTAATGAATTTTCTACAGGTGTTCCTGTTAATCCAAAACGGTACTCCGCCTGAACTGTTTTTACCGCTCTTGCAGTTTGCGTCGTATGATTTTTAAATGCTTGTGCTTCATCAAGAAATAGCGTATGAAATGGCTGCGCATATAACCTTATATCTCTTCTCAGTAAAGGATATGACGTAATTACCACATCAAATTTCGTTACATCTTTTAAAAGATTTCGGCGCTCTTCTTGGTTTCCATCTGCAATAACAGCTCTAATATGCGGAGTGAATTTTTTCAACTCGCTAAGCCAGTTATAAACGAGGGAAGACGGAGAAACAACTAATATAGGCAGTTTTTTTTCTCGAATCTCAGGCAAAACAGAATCTATAAAAGCAATACTTTGCAACGTTTTCCCAAGTCCCATATCATCAGCTAAAATGCCGCCAAAACGATAATAGGCAAGTGTTTTCATCCACTGGAATCCGTACGTTTGATACTCTCTCATTATCGCATCTAAGCCACTTGGCACCGCAAACTTCAGCTTTTTAGGGTTTTGAATGTTCTCTACCAATTCTTGAACGGACTCATCTAAACTTAATACGTTTCCTTCTTGCAGTGAATTCATCCATTTCACACTACGAATAAGAGGGACATCTATTTCTTCGCCCTTTAAAAATTCTTTTCGAATACTAGATTCTTTTATAAACTGATTAATATCATTAAACTCTTTACTCTCAAGTGATAGTAGAGCACCACTTGCTAAACGATAATATTTTCGTTTCTCCTCAAGAGCGACTAATACCCCTTTAATTTCTGCCTCTGGAATACCTTTTATATCAAAGCGGAATGATAACCAATCAATTCTCTCTTTCCTTCTAACTCTTATAAGAGGAGCTGTGTCTCCCTTATGAATTCGTAATTTGATTGCTGACGTCGCATAAATATCAACTAAACCTTTTAACGTTGGAACAGCATGATATAAAAAGTTATACTCAGCTTCTTCATTATGCATAAAATAACCGCCTTCCGTTTTCGCGAAGGCACTTTCACTCATAATGTCTAAAATCTCTTTTTCCTTTTTCTCATCACGATTAAAAACAGATGGCTGCCCATCCTCTTCTAACGGATTAATCACGACGTTTCCATAATGAAATTCGAGACCTGCTAACAAACGATTTTTCACTCGATCTAAATACAATTTTGCTTTTAGCGAAGGCGTTTCCACACAATCTGATACTACCTCATCTATTCGCACAGTTCCTAGCTTCATTAACCCTGGTACAACTTTTGCTACAAAGTGCTCCATCTTATCTGCTGGAATATACAATTGGTTACTACTAGAACGATTCATCATTTTTTGTAATTCGATAAGCCGCTTACAATCCTCAGCATTCAACTGATACAGTTTCCCTCCAAATAGAGCATAACTATACGTATCCATTACTTCTACTTGTTGTAAGCCGTCAATATAAAGTGTAAACCCACCGTTACTCCCTTTATTAAACTCAAAATGTAAAGGAAGTAGCCCTTTTGAAATTTGTAAACCGTGAAAAGATTTTCCATCTTGATTAAGTCCCACAAACTCAACTTTAGAAAGTAAAGAAAGCATATCCTTCCATGAAGCTGGCGGTATTAAAATCATACTATCATCTTGTTTTGCATGTACTTCCAGTGTATCCTCATACATTTTTTCATTATGATAAATTTTAATGAGCTGCTGAATAATCGCATCCGTTTCTTGCTTAAAGCTATGTACATCCGGTGTATATGTAAATTCATTCGAACAATTATAGGACTCTCTTTTCTCCACATTGGAAAGAAATTCTCTAATATGATTTACAAAATACATCTTGGCGAGTTTAAACTGAATACCTAGCAGTGCCCCACCATTTTTCGTAACTACTGGCGTACATATAAATTCAACATGAAGTATTTCACGTGTATCAAAACGGTGTTGTTTACTTTTTGGTCTTAATGGTTTTTCTGCAAATAAATGAAACATCCCGCTTGTTAATTGATCATTTCCACTCATATTCCCGCTACTAAGAGGCACCATTCCACCGGTTTGCTGATTATAATTTATTTGTATCAATACTGCCGCAACATGTTGACAGTATGTTTGAAAAGACGCTAACGAAGGACAACTACATTTCGCAACAACATCACCTTTTTTAGCTTTTTCTACTGTAACATGAAAATCTTCGTTCCCTTTTACCGTCGCTTCGCAAATTTCTTTATTTTCATCATAATGATTTATTATTACTTTATTTGATTTATAATAAGCTTCGCCTCTTTTATATGAGGTTTCTCCGCATACTTCTTTAATAATCGATTTATTTAATGTAAAACCCATTGTTTTGACACTTCCTTAATTTAAAACCAGTTTCTCTTAACTAACATTTTACATGCTCTACGAGAAAATATAAAATGTAGATTTAATAAAAAAAGATGCTTGTATATAAGCACCTTTTTTCACTCTATCTCCATCAACCTTTTCGCCTCAAAATACAACACTTGAATAAATTTCTTCGTATTAATTCGTATATGGCCAGAAGTTGCTACTTCATCCTTTGTCATTTCTGTCATTCGTTTTCTAACTACAGTGAAATCAAAAAATTTCGGAGCATAGCTTTCAAATTTCGGATTTGAAAAGTCTGTTAATCCAAGGGAAGCTAAGTGATTTAACGATTGATAAATCGCTCTACGTACCCTTTGTTCAGATGCTTTTCTCTCCTTATCTATATCTGCATCTGAAGCTATATTCTCTAATTTTCTTATAGTTATATGGTGAAAGATATCTTTTAGCGCAGGAAATCCAAATTCAAACGTTTGCTCTTTTTCTTGTCCATATAAATATTCCAACATACTAAGTAAATCTTTACTTCCATTCTCTCCCGCAATACCGAGTTCTGATAATAAATAGCGCCCTGAATCTGTTATTCTTTTTCCTTCCTGCATTGGCTCATTTCGAACTTGCGGCTGTTCCCACTTAAAAACGTTATTCAATGATTTTTGAATATCATGTATAGAGCGCTCTAAACGAATACGTTCCATTACTTTACGTACAACAGATACAACCTCAATTTTATTTAATGGTTTCGTAATATAATATTCAACACCAAGTGTATACGCCTCACCAATAAGCTGTTTCGATTCAACTTGAGAAATCATGATGATTTTCCCTGAAAAAGAGGATGCAATATGGCGAACTGTTTCAATCCCATCTCGCATTGGCATTAATAAATCAATAAATAAAATATCTACTTTTTTAAAATTTAGTTGATCTGCTTCAATAAAAGCTCCATCTTCCGACTCTCCAATTACTTCCCCAAGATCGCCATCTTCAATAATTTGTGAAAGCATGGAGCGGAAAACTTCATCATCATCTACGATATAATAAAACAACTTCATTCTCCTTCCCGCTTTAAACTGCACTCCGGTAAACAAACGACAAACTTACACCCTTCACCAGTTTCCAGGTCTTCCAATCTTACTTCTCCTCCGAGCTCTGTTACCATTTCGTTTATGTAAGAAAGTCCAATTCCTGTTGATGGTGTTCCCGTTTGATCATACTTTGAAGTAAATCCAGGCTTAAATACTAATTTCTTATATTTTTGTGCAATACCAGGTCCATCATCAATTACTTCAAAGAATGTATGTTTATCAAGTTTATATAACTTAATAATAATAACGCCATTATCCGCAATTGCTTCAACTGCATTTGCAACTAAATTATTAAAAATTGATAAGACCGTATACACATGATATTCTGCATGCTCACCTTCTATATGTTTAGAAAAACGTATATCTTTTCCCAACATTTCAGCGTACTTCTCATTTATTCTCACAATCATTTCCGCAAGCTCATGTCCTTCTACATACTCAGCCACATTTTTATCTAATAACAGTTTAGATAACCCTGCAAAAATCCTTTGATTATCCTTTTTTATTTCATGTACTTCTCCCGCTATTTTCAATGCTGTTTTACTACTCGAATCATCGTTCGCTTTTAAATTCCGATATAATTGATACGCTGTTTGTGTAATTAACTCCGCATTTTGTAACGTTTTTTTCAAATGAACAGATTCCACATATAAGTTAGAAAGATGCAGCAACATTTTTTCATTTTCTTTTCGCACTTGTGATTCTTTTAATTTTGTTTCATACAAGTTCATCATATTTAAAAAACCAAGCGCAAAGAAACTACGAAAAATAGCAATAATAATTAGTTTATTCACTTCAGAAACTGTTATCGTTGTCCCCAGCACTAACATATGATAAAACGCAAGTTCAGACATACTTGCGATAATTTCAATTGTAATTCCAAGACATCCTATCACAATTGGCTTCTGATGAAACTTATTCACCCTACAAAGCGAAAAAAGACTTCCATATATAAAATAATAAAAGAACACAGGATAACGCAAATAAAATGATTCTGTCATATGGAATGAACCTTGCAATACCCAGTCAAGACATACACGAAATAAGACTACAGATATACCTACAAGAATACCTGCAGCTGCTGCTGGCACTCTTCTTAAAAATAGTAATAAAAAGAAGAAAAGCGGTGTCCCGAAACTAACACGAAACATATCATTAAAAGGATGAAAATTCAGCTCTCCAGCAATCGGAACAACAACCATTAATATAATTAAAAGATACATATCTTTCTTCCATAATTGATTCCAATTCAAAGGTGCCACTTCCTATGCTTTTTTTCAATTGTAAAAGTGAAAGCCCGCTTATAATTATAAACGGGCTTTATTTCTATATTCTAACCTTTTCTACCGCTTTTATTTGGCGATACTCCGGTTCCCATATTGCTTCTTTTACTGCAATCTTAATATCGTCATCACTTAAGTTCTCTCTAGCAACACCTTCTGCAACTGCAACTTTCGCTACTTCAATCGCAACCAGTTCAGAGATATTACGTAATTCTTCAACTTCTGGCAAAATAGGCGCTCCTGGCTGACTTGTATCTACCATACTTGCAACTGCTTCTGCTGCTGCTGCGAACATTCCATCCGTCATGACGCTTGCACGAACAACAATTGTACCAAGACCTAGTCCTGGGAAAATAAGTGCGTTATTTGACTGTCCAATCACATACGTTACACCGTTATATGTAACCGGTTCAAACGGACTTCCTGTTGCAACTAATGCTTTTCCTTCTGTCCACTCGATTAAATCTGCTGGTTTCGCTTCAGCAAGTGGCGTTGGATTCGACATTGGTAAAATGATTGGTCTTTCTACGTGAGAAGCCATTTCTTTAATAATTTCCTCTTTAAATGCGCCTGCAACAGTAGATGTACCAATTAAAATTGTCGGTTTTACATGTTTCACAACTTCAGCAAGTCCGATAGCATCATTTTGTTTCCAATCACTTACTTCAGCTTCTTTTCTTGCATATGGAATTTGGAAATCAAGAAGATCTTCCATATTATCTGTAACCAACCCATTACGGTCAATACACCAGAAACGATTATGTGATTCTTCGTCTGATAAGCCGACACGAACCATTGCATCTCTTACTTGATCTGCGATACCGATTCCAGCCGTACCAGCACCAAACACAACTACACGGTGTTCACTTAACGGTACACCAGAAGCTTTTACTGCCGATAATACAGCAGCAAGTGAAACTGCCCCTGTACCTTGAATATCATCATTAAATGTACAAACGTCATGACGATATTTATCTAAAATTTTTCGTGCATTTCGAGAACTGAAGTCTTCCCAATGTAGAAGTGCTTTCGGGAATTGTTTATTTACCGCTTGAACAAACGTATCAATAAATTCATCGTAAGCTTCACCTATTATACGAGGGTGACGATTTCCAATATAAAATGGATTGTTTAATAATTCCTCACGATTTGTACCTACATCTAAAATTACCGGTAATACACGGCTAGGATCGATTCCAACTGCGGCCGTATATACAGCCAATTTCCCGATTGCGATGTTAATTCCACCAACACCCCAATCACCAATTCCTAATATACCTTCTCCATCCGTTACAACGACTAAATCAATGTTTTCAGCTGTTGCACCGATATTTGCAAATGCATCTTCAATACCTGATGGATCGTTAATTGATAAATAAATGCCACGTGGTTTACGGTATTCATGACTATATCTTTGAATTGCTACACCTACAGTTGGTGTATATACAATCGGTAACATTTCACGTAAATGCTCTGTTAAAATACGATAAAATAACACTTCATTTCGATCATGTAACGCTGTTAAGTATACATTCTTTAATAAATCATCCGGCTGAGAACTAAATTGTTCATACGCTCGGCGTGCTTGTTCTTCTAACGTTAAAACCGCTGGCGGTAATAACCCTTTTAAACCTAACTCTTCTCTTTCCTCTTGTGTGAAAGCTACCCCTTTATTTAAAAGTGGTGTTGATAATACTTCTGCTCCTCTTAATGTTGTTTCTAATGCACCATTAGAAGCCACTGTAAACTTACTCATAACATCCCTACCTCTATTCATATATAGCATTTCTATATTGTAAACAAAAAAGAGGGGATTGTCCCCCTCTTCTTTTAATTTTTCTTTAAAAGAGTTGCTCCTGCAATCCCTGGGTGTGTCATTTCGAATGGATCTAGAATTAACTCTAATTCTTCTTGTGACAATACACCATTTTTCACACATAGTTCTCGAACGGATTGCCCTGTCGCAATTGCTTCTTTCGCAACGCGAGCTGCTGCTTCATAGCCGATATGAGGGTTCACGGCTGTAATAATTCCTACACTCTTCTCAACGTACTCTTTTAAGCGATCTTCATTCGCTTCAATTCCTTTTAAGCAATTATCTGTAAAGGCACGGAAACCGTTATTCATAATGCTAATAGATTGAAGTAAGTTGAAAACAAGTACTGGTTCCATAACATTTAATTCTAATTGTCCTGCTTCTGAAGCAAGGCAAATTGTATGGTCGTTACCAATTACTTGGAACGCAATTTGATTAATTACTTCTGGCATAACAGGGTTTACTTTCCCTGGCATAATAGATGAACCTGGTTGACGAGCTGGTAGCATAATTTCCGCTAATCCAACGCGTGGACCTGATGCCATTAGACGAAGGTCGTTCGCAATTTTAGACATGTTCATCATACATACTTTAAGTGCTGCAGATACTTCAGTGTACGCATCCGTATTTTGAGTTGCATCTACTAAATCTTCTGCACCAACAAGTGGTAGTTCACTAATTGTAGCTAAATGTTTTACAACTGCTTCAATATATTCTGGATCTGCATTTAAGCCTGTACCAACTGCAGTTGCTCCCATATTTACTTCATATAAATGTTGACGTGATTGCTTGATACGTTTCATGTCACGTTCAAGTACGCGGGAGTATGCTTTAAATTCTTGTCCAAGACGAATTGGCACAGCATCTTGTAAATGTGTACGACCCATTTTAATAACATGATCGAACTGTTCTGCTTTTAATTCAAATACATCATGCATATAACCCATTGTTTGTAATAAGCCTTCTAATGCATTTAATGTTGCAATATGAATCGCTGTTGGGAATGCATCGTTTGTTGATTGTGCCATATTTACATGACTGTTTGGACTAATATAATCATAGTCTCCCTTTTCCATTCCTAATAATTCAAGGGCACGATTGGCAATGACTTCATTTGCGTTCATATTCATTGAAGTTCCTGCACCACCTTGAATTGGATCAACGATGAAATAATCATGCCATTTCCCCTCAAGGATTTCTTGTGATGCTTCTGCGATAGCACCACCCTTTTTCAATTCCAATCTTCCTACATCTGCATTAGCAAGTGCTGCCGCTTTTTTAACAATTGCTAACGCTTTAATTAAACCTTCATGGACTTTGTATCCTGTAATCGGGAAATTCTCTACTGCACGCATTGTTTGTACACCGTAGTACGCATAATTTGGTACTTCTTTTTCACCTAAAAAATCTTTTTCAATTCGTACTCCATTTTTAACTTCAGTTAATGTTGCCATGATTACTCACTCCTTAACAATCTCTTACGCTGCTTTTGTTTGTTTGACCGTTTTTACATATTGTTTTGCTTTCTCATCATCGAATTCGCCTTCCCACTTCGACATAACAATGGCAGCTAATGCATTTCCTAATACATTGACAGCTGAGCGAATCATATCTAAAATGCGGTCAATTCCCGCAATTAATGCGATGCCTTCTAGCGGTAAGCCCATTGATCCTAACGTCGCTAATACAACAACGAATGATGCACCCGGAACTCCCGCCATACCTTTGGATGTTAACATGAGAACGAATAATAGCGTTATTTGCTCCGTCAGTGACATGTGTACACCGTACATTTGTGCAACAAACAATGCCGCTAACGCTTGATAAATAGCTGATCCAGTCAAGTTAAATGTATAACCTGTCGGAATTACGAAAGAGGCAACTGCCTTTGGACAACCGAACTCTTCCATTTTTCTCATTATATTAGGTAAAACAGCTTCTGAACTTGCTGTCGTAAATGAAAGAATAAGTTCTTCTTTTAAAATTTTCATTAATGTAAAAATATTTACTCCAACCATTCGCGCATTAATACCTAATACAATCACAACGAATAGTATAACAGTTACGTATACAGCTAGCACTAGTTTTCCTAAAGGAAGTAGTGTTGCTACACCAAATTTTGCAACCGTAACAGCAATTAATGCGAACACACCAAATGGTGCGAATTTCATCACTTGATTTGTAACCCAGAACATCGCTTCGAGCACACCTTCAAAGAAGTTAAAAACAGGCTTTCCTTTTTCTCCGATTGCTGCAACTCCTAAACCGAATAGTACTGAGAAGAATATAATCGGTAATAAGTCACCTTGTGTAATAGACTCAAATATATTTTTCGGTACAATATGAACAATCGTTTCTGCAAAGCCTTTCTTCTCTGTTGCATCTGCTGTTTGTTTATAAGAAGAAATATCACTTTGCTGTAAATTACTCATATCAACGCCAGTACCTGGTTGGAATATATTTGCTGCAAGTAATCCCATTAAAATAGCAATCGTCGTAATAATTTCGAAATAAAGAATTGTCTTACCGCCCAGTTTCCCAAGCTTTTTCATATCCCCTACACCAGCTACCGCAACAATTAATGCTGAAATAACAATTGGTACTACAATCATCTTAATTAAGTGAATAAATATATCCCCAATTGGTGTGATATAAGAAATCGCCGTTTTATTGCTATAAAAGACTGCCCCTACTACAATCCCTAAAACAAGCGCGACAAAAATTTGTGTTGCCAATCCGAATTTTTTCATTTATGTTCATCCCCTTTATGCGAACGCTTTCATTTCGTATTTATAAAAGCTTACTCACACATCATATAGGCGAACCTACAAAATCATACAAAAACCTACAAGTTCGTCACAAAAAATTCGAATTTTTTTCTTATAATATTCATTGACACTTTTTTATAAAAAAGAAATAAAATAACCTTGATAAAACATCAGATTATTTCGTATAATCTAAAAGATATACGTATTCTAAATAAATGGGGATGAAAAGGAGTGGATGTTATGAAAAATCACGTGAAGAAGTTCATCATATCTATTTCTTTTCTATTTCATTTTCTTACGAAGGAACAAAGGCATTCGCCTTTGTTCCTTTTTTATTGCAATCTATATAGGGGGAATTGTTATGAAACCATATAAACGCGTCCTAATTAAACTAAGTGGCGGCGCACTTGCTGATCAATCTGGAAATAGCTTTAACTCCAAACGATTAGAACATATCGCAAACGAAATAATATCCATTATTGACCTAGATATCGAAGTATCCATTGTCATCGGCGGCGGTAACATTTTCAGAGGTCATCTAGCTGAAGAATGGGGAATTGATCGTGTAGAAGCTGATAATATCGGTACGCTAGGTACGATTATTAACAGCTTAATGCTTCGCGGCGTTTTAACAAGTAAAACAGATAGAGAAGTACGCGTTATGACTTCCATCCCTTTTAATGCAGTAGCTGAACCATATATTCGCCTACGTGCAGTACATCATTTAGATAACGGTTATGTTGTCATATTCGGTGGTGGTAACGGGCAACCATTCGTTACGACAGATTACCCAAGTGTACAAAGAGCCATTGAAATGAATAGCGACGCCATTTTAGTCGCAAAACAAGGAGTAGACGGTGTCTTTACAAGTGATCCGAAACATAACAAATCAGCGAAAATGTACAGTAAACTGAACTATAACGATATTGTTAGGCAAAACATACAAGTAATGGATCAAGCAGCTTTATTGCTTGCTCGAGATTATAATTTACCGGCACACGTCTTTAACTTTGATGAGCCTGGTGTTATGAAAAGAATTTGTTTAGGTGAACATGTTGGGACGTTGATTAATGATGATGTTTCGATGCTTGTGCATGAAAAATAGTATTTTCCATTAACAAAGGGAGCTTTTACAGATCATCTTCTTTAGTGAAGTGCTTTAAGTGACCATAATGTTGATAGAACAAACTTAAATAAAGTGAAACTTTAATCAGTGGAGGTTTTGTCCATCCCCACTGATTATTAGCCTTCTCCAATCGGGCTTTTACGAGCATTTGATCTCCCACCTAACTTCTTTGCTTTAGCCGAATTTTGAGGTGGGAATCTTACCGCTCGTTAATGTAGGATAAATAGTCCCCTACTTTGTATAACAAGGGGACTTAAGTTTTTATCGTAAACTTATCAAGGCCCTTTATAATTTTAGAATTTCTTTATGAGAGCTCTTCTGAATCCCACACTTCAATAAATTCAAAACCTTTTAAATCACTTTGTTCAATAAGAACCTTCAATTCATCTGAAATAAAAACAGCCGTGGGATGAATTTTCCCATTTATATAAACCTTAAAAATCATCTCATTTTGAACAGTATTACTATCAAATGCGAATTTTTCGCATCCTATTATTAAACCTGTAATCAGTTTTTTAAAGATTGCTTTATCTCCATCAATTGCATCTAGTACATTCAACACATGGACCAAGTAATATAGCTCACTAGTTGAATCGCGTAAAAGTGGTAAGAATTCAACATTATCACCTATTAAAGGTTCAAGCACTTGCTTGGCTTTTTCACTAATCATTGGTGCACCAGTTCCTCCCCAAAATTTAGGGAAATCACTATGAATATCTCCTTCAATACACTCTATATATATATTTCCCCATGAATTTGCTAAATGAGTTATTGAATTTATTTTTCCATCAATGTATTTTTTATGGTCTTCCTCAAAATTTAACAACTGGAAAGATTCATAGTTATCTAATACACTCTTTAATACCCATATTTTCATGCTTATTCCCCTTAACTATTCTTTTATCTTCTAAAGTAAAATAGAATATTACGTAACAAAAAATCGTTTACTACTATTTACTTTGTGATTCTAAAATATATCTTGAATATGAATTACTATACTTATTCATAATAAAAAGCTTATACAAGTGCATAAGCTTTTTATTTTTTACTCTCTTAGATATGGGTTCCCATTAATAATCTAATTAAATTAGATTTCTTTACGCACCCTCTTCTGAATCCCACACTTCAGTAAATTGAAAACCTTTTAATTCACTCTCTAAAATTGCATTTTTGAATTGATCTGATACTAAAAGTTAGTTAGGATGTACCTTCCCATTTATATTCAATTTAAAAATTGGTTCATCCTGGACAACATAAGGAATAAATACAAATTTTTTACACCCTATTATTAAACCTGAACTTAACTTATCAAAGATTGTTTTATTAGTATCAAGTGCTTCCAACACCCTTAAAACATGCATAGCATAGTATTGTTTATTTGTTTGTTTATGAATTAATGGTAAAAATTCAACATTATCTCCTACTATAGATTCTAAAACATTCTTGGCTTTTTCACTAATTATTTGTACACCAGACTTCCCCCAAAAAATAGGGGAATCGCTTGACTTTCCTTCATCTGTTACCTCAATAAACTTAGGCGTCCATGAATCTGACAAACTCACCATAGAATTAAAACTAGTTTTAAAATATTTTTTATCCTCTTCATAGTTTAATAATTGAAAGGCTTCATAATTATCAGTCGAGCTTTTTAATTGCCAAATCTTCATATATATTCTCCTTTATTATTACCATTTATTTATATAGTTATTTCTTGGGTTCATTTAATCGTAAATTACCTTCTAATAAATCTCTTCTTATTCCATGTAACACTGTTTGGGTTCACATTCCTTATTTAATTCTTGTAAAAAATAAAAAACAAACTAACCTTTAAAATGTTAGTTCGTTTTTAATAAATCATTAAATTAATATCAGGTAATCAAAAATGAATTTCAAATTATATTTAACATTAATTATTTTTATCCATTGGTATTGTATTTAGTGCTAAACCAACAGACCCTAATTTTTCAATTAATTTTTTTACTTTACCATATGGAGCTCCTTTTACTAATGTAAAAGGAAGGTTTTTCGATCCTTTTAATAGTTCCCCTGTTGAAATATCAAGTGCTAGTACACTTTTTATCTTTACTAAATCTTTTAATCCTCCATTAGGAATTTCTATTAACACTATATTACACGTATCAGGGATTTCTTCTTTTATTTTCTGTATTTTTTGATTCAAACACCCCGTATTTATCCACTCAATAAAATCTAATGTAACTACAGTGGCATGATTTGGATTCATATCACCAGAATCAACAGCCCTTACTTCTCGTACATCTGCACCTTGCGACATTAAAAATACATTGCCACTACCATCATCACCAATAGCAACATAACCATTTGCATATTCTGTTACTTCCCAAGTCTCATTTCGTTCTATAATATCATCAGTACCATAAATTATTAATCCTCCACCTATAGAAAAACCATTTGTATATTTCAATAAATCTTTATGTACATTTGGTAATTCAACTTTCATTACATCTTCTATTTCTTGAATTTCAATGTCATTTGCTGGCTTGTTTTTTATTAAACCAGAAACATTAGGTGAATTTATCACTTTTTTAACCCCCCCCCAAACTATCAAAATATTTACAAGTATCTACCGATACTTTTCTTGCAGTTTTCTGATCAACTCCTGCCTCAATCATTTCTCTATAGCTTACATTAAATTCATAATTTATTTCAGTATCATATCCTTCAAGCCTTCTTCGCTTTCTTTGCATAGCGGAAATTTTCGCATGAGGTAAACCAGAACTTGATGGTAAAAGTATTGTTTGTGCTTTCTTTTCGGTATAATCAAACCCACCCTTAATAGCCCATTCATTTTGTATAGGATGATGTGATTGTATTCGATTATCAGCAGCTATATTTTTATGTCCTGGAGCGCAATCACCACTTACTTTGCAACCTCAAAATATATATTTAATATTGATTAGTATGCCTTTTTATACATAACCATAATAAAAAGCTTATGCAAATACATAAGCTTCTTCTATTTTATTTATTACTCTCTTAGGTATTAATTAACATCATTAATCTGATGTGATTTTATTAAATTTCTTTACGAAAGCTCTTCTGAATCCCATATTTCAATAAATTCAAAACCTTTTAAATCACTTTGTTCAATAAGAACCTTCAATTCATCTGAAATAAAAACAGCCGTGGGATGAATTTTCCCATTTATATAAACCTTAAAAATCATCTCATTTTGAACAGTATTACTATCAAATGCGAATTTTTCGCATCCTATTATTAAACCTGTAATCAGTTTTTTAAAAATTGCTTTATCACTATCAATTGCATCTAGTACATTCAACACATGGACCAAGTAATATAGCTCACTAGTTGAATCGCGTAAAAGTGGTAAGAATTCAACATTATCGCCTATTGAAGGTTCTAATAATGCTTTTGCTTTTTCACTAACCATTAGGGCACCAATTTCTCCCCAGAAGTGTGGAAAATCACTGGCCTTTCCTCCTTCTAAACATTCAATAGGTAACTTTCTCCATGAATCTATTAGTTTTATTGTAGAGTTAAACTTCCCTTCAAAAAACTTTTTATCTTCTTTATAATTTAATAATTGAAAAGACTTATAGTTATCAGAGGAACTTCTCAATTCCCATATCTTCATAGTGATTCTCCTTTACTACTGAGTAATATGTTGTTGTTTCTGAACCTTCACTTATTCATAATAAAAAGCTTATGCAAATACATAAGCTTCTTATATTATATTTATTACTCTCTTAGGTATGAATTTACATCAATAATCTAATTTTATTATATCTCTTTACGCATGCTCTTCTGAATCCCATAACTCAACAAATTCGAAACCTTTTAAATTGTTTTCTAAAACTGTATTTCTAAATTCATCAGATACTAAGACAGTAGAAGAATGTAATCTTTGATTTAAAAATGTTTTAAATATTATCTGTCCCTCAACTCTATTGGCTAAAAATGCGTATTTTTCGAACCCTATTATTAACCCTGTACTTAGTTTTTCCAAAACTGCTTTATTGTAGTTAATTGCATCAACTGTATTTAGAACGTTTATTAGGTAATAAACCTCACTTGTAACATCATGAATTAATGGAAGGAACTCAACATTATTACAGATTAGAGGCTCTAATATTTCTTTTGCTTTTCTGCTAATCATTGGTGTACCAAGTTCTCCCCAGAACATAGGACAGTCACTTTGTTTATCACCTTCTACACATTCAATAAAAATTTCCCCACACGAATCAGACAGTTTTATTGCAAAATCAATTTTTCCATCAAAATATTTTTTACGGTCTTCTTTTAAATTTAGTAGCTGAAAAGATTGATAGTTATCAAATAAGCTTTTTAATTGCCAAATTTTCATACCTTTTTACTCCTTCAGAATTTAATTATTAAGTATCTATAATCGGTTAAATTAATTTAGTTTTAAACTACCATCCAATAACCTCTCTCTTATATTATGCAAGGCAGCAACTGCATCTTCTTGATTACCCCCAAAGCGTTTCACTTCACTTAATACTCTGTATACTTCCCTTATATACTCTGGACTATGATTACCTATATGTAGCGCTTCAGTAGTCACATAATCGTTCACTTTATAGGGTAAAAATACTCCATTAGCCGCTGAATCATGGTGTATTTCAAACTCTTCTAATAGCTCTTGCACTTGTTTCGCCCTTTTATCCTTCCAAGGTGCAATATGATGTGTTGCATTAGGATATGGAGGTGTGTCAACCCCTGCATCTTTAAGTTCTGCACGTAATTTTTGAGATGCTGTATAAGAATCAGGATATTCGTTTTTCACCTTTTCACCTCTACTCTATCAAGAACCTTATCTGCATATTCCTGAATTACTTCTTGAACATCTTTAACTTTACTTCTTCCACTAGTTTTGGAAAACATAAATGTTTCACGAGCTTTGCGTAAAACTTCAAATGTTTTTATTTGATTGCTTCCAAATCCACTTGCACCTGCAAATGCCAACCGATCTGTCAGCGGTAATTTATTTGTGAAAGAAGAGATTCCTGTAGAAAATTTTGCACCTTTAGCTAATGTCGTGACTTTACTTATCCCTTTATCACCAATAAGCCCTAATCCAACTTGTGTTAATGCATAACTTCCCCACTTAGCACGACTTTCAGCGTCTCCACTTATTACATCATTAATAAACGAATCTGACAATGTGTTCCACATAGCAGGTAAGGTTTCATCTAAATGAGTAACAGCGTACCCCATGTTCTCCCATGTTTCCCATTTACCAAGTGCCACAACACCATCTATTGTATCTTCAACAGCTTGACCCGTACCTTCTAAAATACCATCTATAATTTTTTCGGATGTAGATTTTTCGGGAGGTTTCTTGCACACCGCTCCCTCTTCCATTGATCTCTCCTTTAAAAGATTATCAACTTGACGTTTTCTTTCATCAGCAATTTCTTGAATCGAAACGGTCCAATCCATATTTAATCCTTGTGTACTAAACGTACCACTTACAGGACTAAATCCTTTCCCGCTTTGAACTTCAGCGAGGCCGGTAGTAATGCTAGCCACTAGTTGAAGAGCTGTGCTGTAGTTATTACTGGACGTATAGTTAAATTCACATAGATGATTATTTTGATTTATAAAAAATTTCAGTTATAAAACTACAGTTTTTTAAGCATTCAACTAGAACTCACTTAGAGCCCTTAATCAAAATAGAGACATTAGCTTAACTTTATTTTAACTATATATTGAATTTTTTAACGAAGCGCAAATGAAGACGGAGGGGCACCCGCCAGACCAGACTATTTTTTAACTACCCATAATAAATTATAAAATAAGAAAGAACCTTCTGTTTTTGAAGGTTCTTTCTTACTTCTCAACTTTTTGAATAAACAATACAGCTTTCTATTTACTATATTCTACATTTCCATTATTCCAGTTAAATCATCACAAATAAAAATCAACCAATCCCGCAAATTTCTCCTTACAACGCTCCCACAAAGATAACTTCTCAAAAAACTCTTTCGTCATTTCTTTCGAATCATGAAAATCTTCTGTTAACGCCTTATTCACTTCTGAAACGATAGGTCCACCATGAATATACAAATTCATCTCATCATTAATATAGAAGCTACGTGCAGTAAAGTTTGTAGTACCGATAACAGTTAGTTCATTATCAATCAGCATTAACTTTCCATGAAACATACCTTTTTTATAACCATATACCGTAATCCCGTTATTAACAGCTTGACGAATGTAAGGATATGCCGCCTCTTTAATAAGAGGTATATCCGGTTTATATGACCATAGTATTTTTACTGTAACACCACGTTTTTGCGCTCCAATTAAAGCATTCATTAATTCTTTATTTTTCGCTATAAAATAAGGTGTTGTAATTACAATTGAATGTTTCGCTTGTTTTATTAACTTTATATATTTTTCAGCGACGTGATGTCCATTGTAGCTAACCATCGTATGTAATGTATTCCCTTTACTCGCTTTATTCGTACTTCTTTTTATATGTTCTTTCGTATCTCGTTTCCAATCTAAAGCGAATTGCTCTTCTAAATCTTTTGCTCCTTCTCCTCTAAGCCGCACATGATAGTCACGCCAATATCCAAATCGCTTATCTTTCCCTAAGTACTCATCCCCCATATTAAAGCCACCCGTATAGCCAATCTCCCCATCAATTGTCGTAATACGACGATGATTACGATGGTGAAGTGAATAAAATCCGAATGGCAATTCAGGTTTTCTACTATATGTAAAATGTACACCACTTTCCCGCAATTCATTTTTCATCTTTCTTTCAAATGATAAATCATTAATACGATCAACTGATAAATAGACGTTTACTCCTTCTTTCGCCTTCTCCTTTAATAAGTTTAAAAAAACATGGCTACTTTTATCATCCGATAAAATATAAAAATAAGTGTAAATAGATTGCTTCGCTTCACTTATATCAGTAAATAACTGTTTATAAAACGACTTCCCTTCTACATATAATTGAAAGTCACTATAATGAGGTGCATACTCTGTCGGCATATTTTTCCCGGCTTCCATTTTCCTTCCGAGCGTAACGTCAATATGCATCCAAATTAAAATAACAACGAAAATAGCAATAATAATAGAAGTGACTCGCAATATCTTTTTAATCATTTGGATTTCCTTCCGATCATATTACTTACTATTTCGTAGTGTTTCATTAAATTACTTTTTCATACGAAATGTATTCCTTACTTTTAATTACGAACAAAAAAGGCGTGGCATTTACGCCACACCTTTTTTCATTAAACAAAGTTCCTCGCATCATTATTTCTTCCAAACTTATAAATCGCAATTAAGAAGAACGCTATCGCAAAGGCGAATAAGATTAGAATATTTAAATACAACTCTGAAAACGGAATTCCTTGCTGTAGTTTTGAAATCGTACCTAGTAACCAACGCTGCGGAAGGAAATCAGCTACTTTTTGTACTGCTTTCGGCATAATGTCGTACGGGAAATAACATCCAGCAAGTAAACATGTTGGTACTATTACTATATTTTGCATTGCATTTGAAGCAGTTGAACTTTTTGAAAAAGACACAATGACTAATGATAAACCAATTGCAATTAAAGCGAATATCATAAGCACACCAATCATAACTATGAAAGGCATATTTATAGTTGTGTGAAAAACATTCGTCATAAAGAATACTGCAATTACAATTTGTACTGTTAATATCATCATATTTACTGCGACATTAGATAATATAAATTTCTTTCCGTCAATCGGCGTTGATAATAATCTAAAATACGTTCTGTTCTCTTTTTCTTTTAAAATAAATCCTGATAAGTTCACTGCTGAAAATAACATAAACATAATAAGATAACCCATCGTTTGATTTGTCATATCTTTATTTTTTGAAGTATCTTCAAGTGTCTCAGACTTTACTTTAAATGAACTTTTTTGATAACCCGCGTACATACTATTAAACGTACTTTGATCGGCCCCTGCCACTTTACTAATCGCAGCGATGTTATCAACATAGTTATATAAATACGATTTTATAAATCCTGTTACTTGATCGCCTTTAATCGATGAAATCTCAATATGACTCGGTTTCCCTTCTCGAACACTTTCAGAAAAACCAGACTGTAATGTAATAACACCATCAAGTTTTTTTGAAGTGAGTTTATCTTCCACTTCAGATTCCTTAATTTTACTAACATTTACATGATTGAGTCCTTCTAAAAATTTCACTGTATCATTTGCGATAGGTTGATTTTCTTTATTTATAACCCCAATATTTAACGTTCCTTGCCCTACATTCCCATATATCGAAAAGGAAATGAGCGTTCCTATTATCGGCAAGCTAATAATAATGAGTAGCCCCTTTTTATTTTTCAGAAGCACAGATAACGTTTTTTGTATGAGCCATAAAATATCTTTCATACTATAGCCCCTCCCGTCTACGTAATGCAATAATCGCAATTAATAAGAAGATTGCTGAAATCCCAAGATTTAAAGATATTACCGGCAGTGCCGCTCCTACATCATTTGCATAAATAATTTTCATAATAGCTGTGTTTGCCCACGTTAATGGTGATAAATTCGTAACGGAATTTTCTTCCACTACGAAATACGCACCACCAAAAATAGACGCTAATTGCACAACAACCATAATAATCGCTCTAGATGCCTCACCTGTTTTTGTAATATATCCGATTCCTAAACCGAAGCTAATTGCTAAAAAGACTTCTGTTAGTAAAATAATAAATATGATTCCAATATGGTCGCCCCAATTCGCTTGAAAAACAAATTTACTAAATAAAACGACAAGTAATAGACAAAGTGCATTCGCTACAAGACTACCGAGCACTTTCCCAATGAAAATTTCAGCTTTACTTATAGGTGCTGCAATTAAACGGTCTCCTGTTTTACGTATTCGTTCTCCTCGAATTAAAAAGCTCGCCCCCATTGCAGCGTACAGTGCAATCATCGTCGTCATTACAACCGCATAGTAATCCATAGAACCTGGTTTTTTAGCAGCTTGTAAAGAGGTTTCTTTAATATAATCATTATGATTTCCGTTTGAAATAACTGCGCTAACCTTACTCGGATCTACTTTTGCAACTTCGGCCACTACGTTGTACTTATCAACAAATGTTGTAAGCATGCCTTCCACAATACTTCCCTCAATACTACTTTTGTCACTTCCATAAAATTTTGCACCATCTTTATTTAACTCTACATAAGCAGCATATTTATTTTGCTTCACTTCTTCTTTCCCATCTATACCTTCGGAAACTTTTTTAAAATGAATACCTGATTTATCGACTTCTTTCGTAAATGCTTCAAATGATTGAGAAAACGTGCTACTTGCTTCATCTTTATATAGCACTTGTATATCCTTAAACGATTGACTATCGCTATTAAATGCATTCGTTAACGCTGTTCCTAACACAAGCATAAGTACAATCGGAAATGCTAACATAAAAACTAAAGTTCTTACGTCCCTGAAATCTCTTTTAATGTGCATCACTGCAATGTTAAAGATGTTCAATTGATGAACCTCCCTTTACCTTTTCTTCATTTACCGTTATTTATCTCGTAAGTTTCTTCCAGTTAACGTAAGAAATACTGTTTCTAAGTTTGGAGCCTGCTCCTCTAACGAACGAATTTCAATGTCATGATTAATGAAATGCTGAATAATTTTATTTAAATTATTTAATCCTGCATCCGAGTTTACCTTGATTACGTTCTCTTCAATTTGAACAGCTTTCACACCATTTATCTCTTTTAAATTTTCTACATCTAAATTTTCTACTGACTTTACTTCAATCCAAATATCTTTCGTATCTGTAATAATCGCTTTTAACTGTTCTTTCGTTCCTTCTGCAATTACTTTACCGTGATCGACAATTGCTATTTTCGTACAAATCTCTTCCACTTCTTCCATGTAGTGACTCGTATAAATAATCGTACTTCCCATTTCATTTAATTTTCGGACAGACTGAAGAATGTAGTTCCTTGACTGCGGATCAATTCCAACTGTCGGTTCATCCATAATAATTAACTTCGGTCTATGAGCGATTGCACAAGCGATATTCAGTCTTCGTTTCATCCCGCCAGAAAAGTTTTTCGGATAACTTTTATGTTTATCACTAAGGCCTACAAATTGAAGTGCTTCCTCTACTCTCGCTTTTAGCTCGGCTCCTCGTAATCCATACAATCCAGCAAAGAATTTCACATTTTCATAGGCAGTTAACTCTTCATAAATCGCAATATCTTGCGGTACGATACCGATATTCATTTTCGCAAATCGATTATGTTTCTTTATATTTTTTCCTAGTATGCTAATTTCACCTTCATTACTTCTTAACAAACCAGCAATCATATTAATCGTTGTACTCTTACCAGCACCATTCGAACCTAAAAAGCCAAATATTTCTCCTTCTTTAATAGATAAAGACATATTATCTACCGCGATGAAATCACCAAATTTTTTCGTTAAATTTTTAATTTCCAATGTGTTCATCATTTCACCCCTATTTCGGTTTCTCTGCTTTTATTATAAACAAAAAGAATGAACCTGCTCAGTGCAGAAGTTCACCCTTTTCACATGAGATTATTCACTTTTTTCATATGAGATGATTCATCCCTCATATCGGCAACAACATCGTTACTGAAAAACCACTTGTTCCATCTACAATAATTTTTCCGTTTACTGATGCTGTTCGCTCCTCCATCCCCATAATACCGAGGCCTTTCTTAACAAGAGCTGCACCTTTACCATTATCCTTCACTTGTACTTTTACCATCTTGTTAAGTACATGAATATCTATTGAGATGACTGTCGCATCAGCGTATTTCATCGCGTTTGTTAGTGCCTCCATAACATTTTCACCGATAATCTTCCACTGAATTGGAGAAATCATATCTAAGTTCCCTTTATATACGAATGGAATATTTATATCATGCTTACCGGCAAATTCTTCTATGAATAATTTCATACGATGAATACCAATTTGCTCAGTTGGTGGCTTCATATTTTTTAATGTAATCCGAATGCTTTCAATTCCATCTTTTGAAATATGAATGGCATTTTGTAATAATTCCGCAGATTTTTCTTTATCTATTTCCATTAATCTCTTTGCTGCTTCCATTTGAATTAGTGCACCTGTCATTGAGTGACCGATTTTATCATGAATTTCTTGAGATAGTCGATTTCTTTCCTCTAATTTAAATGTGTATTCAGATTGCCTTATGTAATCTTTATTTTCATTTAAGCTTTTCGTAAGTCTTTGTATGTCTTTTCTCATTTTATCATTTTGCATTTCTAGTTTTAATAATCGTGCTATATAGCGGTGGGCTATCGTTAAGGAAAAAAAACAAAATGCACTAATAAGTCCATACGTCATTTGAATACCTTCACCTATAAAAATAATAGGAAGAATCATAATGAAAAAGATTAACCATTTCTTTTTTATGTAATAATTTGCAATTTCATATAAGTTCAAAGGTAAAAACAAAATAAAAAACGGATGAACCTTCCATGTAAATAACATAACTACGCCAATTGACACACAAGTTAATATGTTTTTGTACGTATCTTTTTTAAATATAGAGATCAACACGTTTACAGAAAGATATAAAAGCAAAGTAAGTATAATCCACGGTAAGTTCGTAACATTTAAATGAATGTAGCTAAACACTATATATAAAAAGACAATAAGTTTACTTACAGTTAACCAAAATTCCATAACATTAATCTACTTTCCCTGTTAAGTAATAAATCGCAATTTGTGTGCGATGTTCAAGTCCCGTTTTCCCTAAAACTGATGTAATATAATTTGCAATCGTTCCTTCAGATATGAAAAGTTGCTTCGAAATTTCTTTATTTGAGAAACCTTTCGCAATTAATGCGATAATACTAAGCTCTCTTTCTGTGAAAAGGCTCTTATCAATTTTAGATTCTTCTTCTTTACTTTCCATTAAATTAGACTTAATTTTATCAAGTACTACATCTTGCATAACAGTTTGACCGTTATATACTCCTTTTATTGCATCACGGATACGCTCTGGATCGTTATTTTTTAACAAATAACCTTTCGCTCCGTTTTTTACTGCATCCAAAATATATTCATCATCATCAAACGTCGTTAAAATGAGAGGCTTCGTTTTTGTCTCTTCACAAATTATTTTCGTCGCCTCTACCCCGTTCATGTTTGGCATACGAACATCTAAAAGCGCGATATCAACTTCATACTTTTTACAATACGCTACAGCCTCTTTTCCATCATTTACAGTATCTAACACTTCAAACTCTTCGTATGTATTTAAAATAATTTTCATGCCTTCTCTAATAAAAGAATTATCGTCCGCTATTAATATTTTAATTTTCATGTTTGTTAGTATGGCCCTTCCCCTACTAACATTCACATCCTTTCTCTGTGTAACATTTCCTTCTTGCTCATTATATACTTCTCTTTACCATTTTTTCACACCTTTTTCGTATAGCCCTCCTGCTAAAAATATATTATTCTTTTTTTATAACATGTGTAGGGTGACTTATCATTTCTTACGTCTATATAATAGAATGCGTCAAAAAGGAGGGAGAGACCGATTGAGGAAAAACAATTAGTTGAAAAAGCACAACAAGGAAGCGAACATGCTTTTCGTATCCTTGTACAAACATATCGTCATTATATTTTTCAAGTTATCTTTTCTATTTTAAGACATGAAGAAGATGCTAAAGATGTTACACAAGAAGTATTCGTAAAAATTCACGCCTCTCTCCCAAATTATCAATTTCGCGGATTAAAAACGTGGATGGCACGTATTGCCACCAATCACGCTATTGATTATAAGAGAAAAAAAGCTAGAGAAAACGAAGAACTCTCCTTATGTAAAGAAACTGCGGAAAATATAAAATCCTCTCATAATATTGAGGCTTTATTATTGACGAAAGAGCAAAAATTACTCATCGCTCAAAAACTGAGAGAACTTCCCGACAATTACCGTGACGTCGTTCTCGCACATTACTTAGAAGAAAAAAGTTATCAAGAAATTGCTTTGCAAGAAAATATTGAATTGAAAACAGTCGAAATGAAACTGTATCGGGCAAGAAAATGGATTAAAAAACATTGGAAGGAGGAAGAGTTTCTATGATGCATTATTCAAAAGAAGATTGGCGCAATTATACATTAGATGTTATATCAAACAATGAACGTGAATCTATGGAAGAACATCTTTATGAATGTGATCATTGTTTAGCAATTTATATGGAAAGTATTGATGAACAACATGAAAACCTTCCAATGATAAATGATGATTCATTTACGAACGAAGTTATGACGCAAATTAATTTTGAAACACTACAATCTAATGAAAATATAAAAACAAACTCACTAAAGCGCACAATTATTCACTACATAATTGCGACTGCGGCTACAATTATTTTTATGGTAAGTGGTTTATTCCAGTATATTTTCACAGCGACATCAAATTTCGAGAAATCTTCAAAACATAACGAGTCTTCTATCTCACAACAAATTGTAAACAAATCGGTAGACACATCAAAAAAGGACGGAGGTTCAAAGCATGAATAAAAATCCCTTTTTAGCACTTGTATTAGGGCTAATTCCTGGGCTTGGACATTTATATTTAAAGAAATTTGGACGATTTATTTTATATAGCGGTGGATCTTTATTACTATTTATTGCAACAGTAGGGTTTACCGTTCTTGGAAATCACCAAATTATTTTTCTCCCTTTATTTTTATTAGCAGTATTATGGGTGATAAATATAATAGACTTAATCATTACAATAATGAAGCAATCACAGAAACAGCAAACTGGAGAAAATCGAGAATCCGTTAAAGAGAGCGAACGATTTTATATCATTCTCCTATCAATTATCCCTGGACTTGGCCATTTCCAATTAGGACTTATGCAGCGAGGACTTACATTTTTAGTAGCTTGTACAGGAATAGGAAGTATGATTATATTCGTTGCACTCTTAACATCTCAAGAAAGTTTCCTTATCTTCCTTATTACGCTACCTGTTTTATGGATTTATAACTTCTTTGATGTTGTTCAACAACTACAGAAAAAAGAACGCGGAGAGCAACTAGATGACCGTACTATTTTCGAAGAGTTTGAAGAGCACCGAGAACAAGGAAAGAAAAATAAAACATTCGCTTCCATTTTAGCAATGTTTCCTGGAGCAGGACATATGTATTTAGGCTTACAGCGCCGTGGTCTTCAGCTTATGGCAGCCTTTTTACTATCTATTTATTTGCTCGACTTATTAAGACTTTCTGCGTTTTTATTTTTAGTACCAATCATTTGGTTCTATAGCTTTTTTGATGCGTTACAGCAAACTGCAAAATACGGAAAAGAACGTGTAAATGACGAACCTATCATTGACTATTTTATCAATCATCAAAGATGGATCGGTATTGGGTTAATCGCATTAGGTGGTTATTATTTATTAGATCAAACAGTCCTTCCTATTTTGAATGACTATTTTGCAACTATATTTAATATTCATCTTAGCGAACTATATTATCGCTATTTCCAAACATCTATCGTTGCTCTCCTTTTAATTGGTGGCGGCTTTAAATTGTTACTTGGAAATAAAGAAAACAAAGGTGGTACAAACGAATGAGAACATGGCGCGTTGGAACATTCTCAATGGGGCTCTCCATTATTACATTAGGTTGCTTTTTACTATTTTCAGTCGTAAAAGGAGTTCAAGCATTAGATACATTAACAGCCTGGTGGCCTGTTTTACTTATCATACTTGGCGCTGAAATTTTACTATACCTTCTATTTTCTAAGAAGGAACATTCATTTATTAAATATGATATTTTTAGTATTTTCTTTATCGGAGTTTTAGGAAGTGTTGGAATTGCTTTTTACTGCTTATTATCAACTGGATTGCTAGAAGAAGTTCGTCATTCTATTAACACAACTAGACAAACAAGTAATATTCCAGACGGACAACTTGATATACCTGAATCTATCAAAAAAATCGTAGTGGATGCGGGGCATTACCCTCTAACGATAGAGGGAGATAATACAAATCAAATTCATCTTTTTGGAACATATGAAATGACGACAAAAGCAAATGAAAAACCTAATTTAAAAAGAGCTGATTTCCTTTCAGTTCAAACGGCTGGAGAAACGATGTATATAACGTTAAAACCATTACCGGTTCAGCATACGTTTTTTAACTTCGCACCACAGGTAAAACAAACCCTCGTTCTTCCGCAAAATAAAAATGTGGAAATTCGTGCTTCGAATAACGAACTATCTCTTTATCCCGGTCAATTACAAAATAATTGGTTTGTACAAAACAGTTCAAACGTATCTGTTCATTTAGCTAAAGAAAGTGATGTTTCTTTAACAGCCGTTACAAATCAAAAAGAAACTCACGGAAACACACCTTGGGAACAAGTAGAAGATTTAGCGAAAAAAGAAAATAATTCTTCAGAAGAAAATCCAGAATTAAATGGGCAAGAACATTGGTATAAAAATTCAATTAAAACAGGAAATGGAACGTACAAATTAAATATTGAGAAAGCTTATAATATAAATATGAGTGTTATCGAAAAATAAGAAACCTTCCACAATTGTGGAAGGTTTTTCTTATATAATCGCTTTTATTCCTTCTAAAACTAATCCAATCATAAAACCACAAACAGCCCCGTTTACACGAATCCACTGCAAATCTTTACCGACATTATTTTCAATCATTTCGATTAATGTTTTATCATCTAACTTATCAAGGTTTTCTTGCACAAGCTTTCCAATTTTCGAATGATTCTTTTCAACAATAGTAACAACTTGTTTTTGTAACCAATCTTCTATTTTTTGAACAGCCAGTTCGTCTCCTTTTATTTTATTCATTTGTGTTTGTAAGAATGGAACAACATATTTATCAGCAAATTCTTCATTCTTCACAAAGGTAACTGCCCTTTGTTGTACTTGCTCTAGCATCTCTTTTATTTTTTCAGTAGCATCCCAATTTGCAATCCATTTTTCTTTCCACTTCTCTAATTCCTGTAATAAAGATTCATTTTCTTTTACATTTATAATTTCTTGACGAATCTTCGCTAATATAAGTTGTCTTGTGCTATTATCAGCATCTTGCAAGCTGTTAATATTGCTAATAATAAACTTCTGCAAAATGCCGCCAATTTTATCTTCATCAACAATATTCATAAACGATTTCAAAGTAAACTGTAGGAATCCATCTACTTTTATGTTTTCCATCGCCTTCATGCCTAAGCTTCCGAGCTGATAACGCGCTTCATCTTGAGCTGTCCAATCTTTCACTTTTACTAATATGTAATCAAGTGTTTTTTCATCATATTCTTGCACTACTAATTGATCCACAAGAACTTGTAATATGTTACTTGTGTTAATTGTATGCAAATATGTTTTTAATTCTTTTTCAATAATAACTGCCAATTTTTCCGTATCTATTTGGAGAATCGCTTTCTCAGCAATTGTTACAATCCCTTTTTTCACAGCATCAGACTGTAACTCTTTCTCAGCAATTTGCAGTACCATTTGTGCTAGCTGCATTTCTTTTACTTTACTTGTAATACTTTCTTTCGTCAGCCATTCATTTTCTAACGTAGAAACGAGTCCCTTTGTTACCCGCTTACGATTTTTCGGTAATAATGCTGTATGTGGAATTGGGATTCCCAACGGATGACGGAATAAAGCTGTAACCGCAAACCAATCCGCAAGTCCACCAACTAACCCAGCTTCAAATCCACCTTGTATAATTTCTCCAGCTACTGTTCCTTGAAAAGGGATTGAAGCCGCAAAACCTACGCCCATAACCCCAAGCGAAATACCCGCTATATATTTAGTCTGTAATGACATCGTATACACATCCTCTTATTATGTAAAATAAAGCTTTTTTGTTATATTTATTCGATATTAGCAATCCTTTATATCTATACTATAATGAACTAATGCGAAAATAACAAAGAATTTTATGCACATGAAAAAAATGAGGCTGTAAATAGCCTCATTTTTATTTTAACGTTAATTCCAAACCTTTCTTATAATACCCATTCATCACGTCTTCCGGAACCATACTCCCACCAGT
This sequence comes from Bacillus sp. FSL R12-0074, assembly GCF_038005725.1. NCBI lineage: Bacteria > Bacillati > Bacillota > Bacilli > Caryophanales > Bacillaceae > Bacillus > Bacillus sp. FSL R12-0074. The sequence continues at coordinate 1,743,247 of NZ_JBBOTR010000001.1, read as the reverse complement.
TCCCCACACAATATGAGTACCTTTCTTCACCTTCTCTGTTAACTGTTGTTTTTGTAAATACTCATTTTCAGCTTTACATACATTCAACGGCCCTATCATACCCGCTAATGCAGAAGGCTCTAAATAAATATTTTCAGTATCAGCCAGTTCTTTTAATAATCTATATAACTCCTCATCACTTACTGTGTAATTTCCACTCAAAAATGGTTCCATCGTTTTACCGACAAATCCAGATGGTCTTCCTACCGCAAGTCCATCCGCATCGGTTATATTATCAATTCCGATATCTTGAACGGCAATTTTATCGTGAAGCCCTGTCATTAAACCGAGTAACATACACGGAGAGTGCGTAGGCTCCGCAAAGAAACAGTGTACGTTGTCTTTGTACAATAACTTTAAACCAAATGCTACTCCGCCAGGCCCACCACCTACCCCGCACGGAAGATAAACGAATAAAGGGTATTCTTCATCTACTACAATCTCTAACTCTTCTAATTGTTTTTGTAAACGTGACGCTGCTACTGCGTATCCTAAAAATAAATCATGTGAGTTTTCATCATCAACAAAATAACAGCTAGGATCTGCATCTGCTTGCAGTCTTCCTTCTTCTACTGCTTTACTATAATCAGCTTCATATTCAATAACGTTTACACCTTTACTTCTTAATAAATCTTTTTTCCATTCTTTTGCGTCTGCCGACATATGAACAGTCACATTAAAACCTAATTTCGCACTCATAATACCGATGCTAAGCCCTAAATTTCCAGTAGAACCTACTGCAATTGAATACTTCGCAAAAAAACCTCTAAATCTATCACTATCTAAAATTGAATAATCATCTTTCCCTGTTAACATTCCATGCTGAAGTGCCAGTTGCTCTGCATGTTTCAGCACTTCGTATATTCCGCCTCTAGCTTTTATTGATCCTGATATCGGAAGCCCGCTATCACATTTTAATAGTAATTCCCCTAAAATAGGTTTCCCATAACTTTTCTCTAAAGATTGTTTCATAGAAGAGATTTTCACTAAAGGTGATTCTATAATACCGCCTGTTTCTTTCGTTTCAGGAAATACTTTCACAATATATGGTGCAAAACGCTTTAATCTCTCTTCCGCGTCTTTTACATGTTCTTCATTAAGTGGCGAATTTTTTATTGCTGTTTCATACTTTTCCATATTTGGGTTTATCCAAAATACTTCTTCTGTTGCGATTAAGTTATTTACTAGTGGATATTGCTCTTTTAATGCCTCTATCTCCTTCATTCCTCTTCCTCCTCATATCCTTGTAGATAGCCATATAATAAATTATAATTAAATTAATTTTAATATAGTTTAACATAAATAATTCATTTTAGTTAATTTCAATTTAATATATTTAAATATAATTTAATAATTATTAAGGAGCATTTATTATGGAAAATATAGATATTGGTAAAAAGATTGAAAAACAAAGAAAAGAAAAAGGATTAACTAGTAAAGAATTAGCAAAGATGGCCGAAATCACACCATCAATGCTTAGTCAAATTGAACGTGGTTCTGCTAACCCTTCTATTCAAACATTAAAGGTACTTGCAAAAGCTCTTGATGTTCCAACATTTAGTTTTTTACTTGAAGAAAATAATACAGACGATTTAATTGTACGTTCTCATAAAAGAAAAAAAATGATTATCGATAATTTATCATATGAATTGTTATCACCTGATTTCACAGGAAATTTAGCAACAGCAATTATGACTATCCCACCAAATACTGCTTCATCAGAAAATGTTCTAGAACATAAAGGTGAAGAATTAGCATTTGTATTAGACGGAAAAATCACATTGCACTTAAATGAAGAAGAATACACATTAGAAACTGGTGATAGCGTAAAAATACCAGCTTATTTAAAACATAAATGGGTAAATCAATTCGAGAAAAATGCGATTGTTTTATTTTCTGTTACTCCGCCGATTTTTTAATTCATATGATGATACAAAAATAGCCATGCTCTCCGTGCATGGCTATTTTTATTTTTTTGGTACTAACAAAATCCCTAAACTAATAACAAAAAAACTGAGTATTTGCTGTATTGAAAGACCAAATAGAACTGAATTTTGTTCACTAATAAGTGAAATAATGATATGAGCAATTCCCTCGCAAATTAGAAAAAAGCTTATATTCTTTCCATTTCCTAATCTTTCATTTTTAATCCATAACGAGCCAATTATACCGAGTGCGAGTATAATCTCATACATGAAAATAGGATGATACAAAAATTTTGATTCATATATTTTCATCCCCCACGGCAGTGTCGTTTGTGCACCTACTTCTTGATGGAATATAAAATAAAAGATTATACTCACGCAAAATCCAAAAGGTAATGTATCAAGTAAAATCCGAAGAGAAAATTGCTCTTTTTTACTTTTCCAAACAATATATATACTCGCAATTACGCATCCTACTATAATATGCTGAATACTTCCTACAGCTAATAATGCTGGCATTGGCGCCCCAATGACCCATACCGGATTTAAAATTGCCGGTGCGAATTTCCATACTAATACAATGATAAGAAAGCCATTCGTTACTGCATCCATCATTTTTTCATATTGAATATTTTGCTTTTTCATCCTTAGTTTCATTAGAGTAAATCCAAATAGGCTTCCTATTATAAGAGAAACGGGTTGTAACCTCAACATCCACTCCATCACTATGAAATCCCCTCTTAATTCTCAATTATTTTCTTAAACTTCTCTTCTAATTGATCTGGAGGTAATACACCTCGTGCTTGATCTACTATAATTCCATCTTTATTAACGAAAAATGTCGTTGGTAAAGAGAATACTTTATAATCTAATCCAGCTACTCCGTCCATATCTAATAGAACTGGAAATTTAAATCCGTGGCGATCTGCGAATGCACTCGCTTCTTGTACTGGATCCCCGATTGTTGCATTTACCGCAAAGATTTCAACATCCTTTTTATATTTATCATACAAACGAACTAAGTCAGGAGCCTCTATTTCACATGGTCCACACCATGATGCCCAAAAATTAATAACATATGGTTTTCCATTTGCATCATTTAACGAATAAAGCTTCCCATCTAATCCTTTTAATGTTATGTTCGGCGCTTTAAATCCCACTTGTGGTAATACTTCTTTCTCTTGTAACTCCGCTTGTTTCGCTTTTCTTTCTTTTTCTTCTTTCTTAGTATTATAAAAGTTAACTCCTGCCCAAATTAGTGCCCCAGCTAGTATAATAGCAATTAGTTTCTTCACTTTTCTTCCTCCTCATTTCTAAAATCCCGTAAATCCACCGAATAGACGAATAAAGAACGCTGTAATTTTCGTCATTTGATTTGTATATAATAAAACCCCTGTTAAAATCATCATTCCACCGCCGATTTTCATCATGACATTGGCATAAGTAACAATCCATTTTACCTTTCCAATAAAAAATGCCATCACGAAAAACGGAACTGCAAAGCCAAGAGTATATGCCGTAATATAAAGAAGCGCACTTTCAGGATTGGTCGCCCCGAGCATAAGCACTGCAGAAAATATCGGACCAACACACGGTGTCCATCCTGCTGCATATGTCATACCAACCAAAATCGAGCGAATATAGCCTGTCGATTTACTTCTATACTGCACTTTTTTCTCTGCCATAAGCCACTTAGGCTGAAACAATCCAGTCATAAATAACCCCATCAAAACAATAAAAATCCCACCAATTTGCTGAATCAATCTTTGATTAGATGAAAAAGTAATCCCAATCCAACTCACCGATAAACCTAACGCATAAAATATAACCGAGAAACCGATCATAAAAAATACTGTATGTATAATCGCTGATTTTTGCATAATTCCACGATTTTTTTTAAAATCTTGAATAGACACACCTGTAATATATGATAAATAAGATGGATATAGCGGTAAAGAACATGGTGATATAAATGAAAGTATCCCAGCCCCTGCTACTAGCCAAATTGTTAAATCCGCCGCATTCATTTTATTCCTCCTAGATACACTACAATACGTAGTGTTGATTATTAAAAAAAGAGGCTATATACACTCTCCGACAATAAGTACAATCGACATACAAAATAGCCCTAACGTTACATATACTGAATTTGTATGTAATGGCATATTCAGCTTAACAACTTCCTCATTCAACACTTGCTCAATTCGTAAATTAATTGCAGTTTTTGCAAACGACGCTGTAATACATTGATTTTCCATCGTTTTTATTTTAATTAACTTTAATAATGCACTACCTAGCTCAAATGAAGATTTCATTTTTTGCATCGCATATTTATCAGCTGATAGCTCTTGATATACATGATAACGCTGCAACATCCCTTTTAATATAGGAATATACATCATTCCCTCAGCTAACAATGTAAAGAAAAATAACTTTAATGGATCTCGATTTTTTTGATGATATTCCTCATGTAATACAATCGCATCAATTTCTTCCTCAGAAAATGCCTGAAACACTCCTTCTGAAATGACAATTTTCGGTCGAACTAATCCAATTGTAAATGCCGTAATCTGTAACGTTGATAATACGTACACTTGCTTTCCTTTTCTAGTAATAGACACGAGATTTCTTTTCAATCTTTTACTATAAAAAAATTGCTTCCAAATTCTTTTACTCATAATGATTACAGTAAATAACAGTAATCCGGCTATCATTATACGAAGTATTGATAGTTCCCTCATATGTTTTTGTAATTCAAATAAACAAAATTGCGAAAGGAAAAATGCTTTATTTTGAAAAAGAAATGGGTATGTAACGTAGTATACTAACATGCTTAAAAAAAGTACACTAATAGTCACTGCTAACAAAACGATTTTACGCATTTGCCACTTCATTTTAGCGGTCCTCTTTTTTTAGCTGACTTAATTTCTCTTCTAATTTTTTTATTAAAGATGGATCAGCTTGTTCTAACTCATCTATCATATGGTTCACAACAAGATCTCCAAATTCACCCATTAATTCCTGTGTCATTTTCTTCGTTTGATTAGATAAAAATTCTTCCTTCGTTTGTGTAGTACGATACATACCACTTCTTTTCACGATATGCTTTTCTAAATGTGCTTTCTCTACTAATCTGTTCATAACTGTCATTACAGTGTTAAAATTCACCGGGGATTCTTCACTTAATTTTTGTTGCACATCTTTAATGGTAATACCCTCAGTAGCCCAAACAATCTCCATTATTTTCGCTTCAAGCGGTCCGAAAAAGTGATTTAACCCATGCTCATTTAACTTGTAGTTTTGAGTAAACATCGTATGGCCCCTTTCACACTACAAATTGTAGTACAAAATATATAGAAGGTCAAACATAAATGATATTAACTGATACTTAAATGAATCCTAATCTCCACTAATTAGTTATCTGTACCACGTTCGATTCATTGTAGACCTAACTTCTCTCCAAATGTATCATAGAGATAATATTCTAATATTTGCACACTAAATTTCTCATTACGCCCAAGTGCAAATAATTCCCGATCTTTAGCTACGATAGTATCTAATGGAATCACCACATTATCCACTATTTTTGTAATTTCAATTATATTACTTTCTACGTTTACTTCTGTTTTAAATTCAATATTTTCTAATACTATATGTGAACGTCTTCCTGATGCAAAAAAAGTAAAGTTAGGATTTTTAAAAATTCCAATTTCACTCTCTAACGGATATAAATATTTATAAATTATATCTCTGTGTCCATCTTTTATTATTTTTTCATCTTTTTCATCGTCTAAATATTCTTTCACCTTCGATGCGAACTCAAATCGAAAATCCACTCTTTCACGCTCCCTCTTTTTAGTCTACGTTAATAAGTATATTAATATAATTTAACTATATTATAAAATAAGTTCCTATAAAAAGTAAAAAACACTTTTGTAAAACTTTTGGTATTCCCTGTACTTTTTAAATATAATACTCTTTCAACATTCATTAGTACGTCGTTATATTCATTTAAACATATTGTTCCCATATTTTGAAACAATATTTTCCAGTATTATATATCAATAAAGTGAAACTTTAATCAATGGGGGTTTTGTTCATCCCCCACTGATTATTAGCCCACACCAATCGGGCGTTTACGGGCAGCAGGGCTCCCACCTAACTGCTTTGCTCCAATCGAATTTTGAGGCGGGAGTTTACTGTCCGCAAATAGCGGGATAAACTGCTTCTAATTCCTTTCTATCCACAGCTATCGACTCCTTATGCTATTTCAATATATTGTTCACTTTATTTCCCCTTATTCATTAAATCACAGAAGGAATGTAACTCCCCACTATCGAATTTTTACATAACAAATATTATTAGGTGGTGCTTTACTATGAAATTAGCTGTCATTGGTGGCGGTGATTTACAAGATCCAAATCACTTGCATATTAATGAACGACTTATAGAATTAACGAATAAACAATACCCAAAAGTATTATTCATTCCTACAGCTAGTCGTGATGATGAAGGATATATAAAGTTATTTTTAGCAACATTTGAAAAGCAATTACATTGTGAGGTTCAAATTTTACGCATTTCAACCGAAACACCTACTAAATATGAAATAGATGAGATGATTCATTCTGCCGATTTAATTTACCTTGGCGGTGGAAATTACGTTCACATGCTTGAACAATGGAAAGTACATAAACTAGATGAAAAGTTACTATTTGCTTTAAAACGTGGAACACTTATTGCAGGATATAGTGCCGGTGCTATGTGCTGGTTCACATCTAGCATTCGTTCAGATTATGAAGGTTCCGGTTATATAGAAAGTAGTGGCTGGGGTATTGTTAACAAAAGATTTTGCCCCCATTACAATCAATTAAATAGAATGAATGCCTTCCATACGTTTTTACAAACTCACCAAGGTAATATAGAAGGTATTGCATTAGAAGATAATTGCGCTTTATATATTACAGAAGGTTCATTTGAAATTATCGGTGAGCCAGATACAGCTTGGGAGTTTTATATGAATAATGGAGAACTCATTAGACAACATTTTGACATAACTTTAAAAAGTTATTTATAAGCATTCATAAAAAAATGTCCCTAAGTATAATGACTTAGGGACATTTTCATCTTTTAACTCACTAATCGTGTAATTCGTTTCTTCTGCCATGAAAGCTTATAATATGCATACTGTAATATTAAGCTGACGATGAATGCAGCTGGATACCCAATCCATATCCCTTCTATTCCAAGGCTCGTATGGTAAGAAAGATAATACGCCACAGGTACTTCAACAAGCCAAATTGATACAACACTGATTACAGTTGGCCATAGTACAGTACCACTTGCTCGCATTGTGGCACTAATAATTTGCGCATGACCAAAAATTAAGTAACTCCATAATGTAATCATGATTAGACTATGAGCAATGTCAATTGTATTTTGACTTGTTAAAAATAGTGCTAAAATATCTCTTGAGAACAAGTAAATAAGCGATATTAATACACCACCAATGATATAATTCATAATAATTCCGGCCTTAACAACTTTCTGCAATCGATCAAATTGGTTCGCACCAATTGATTGCGCTGCAAAAATTGATACGGTAATACCGAGGCTAACTGCTGGCATTTGTACATAACTTGCAACTTGGTTCACAACACCATACGCCGCTGTTGCATCTGAACCGTACCGATTTACAAATGCGATTACCGCGATCTCTGATAATGAAACTAATATCATATTAATACTCGCTGGAATACCGAGGCGTAACAATAATTTTAATAACTCCCAGTCCATACGAAGATATTTTCTTACTGTCCCGTCTAATTGTAGTGGATGATTTTTCTTCTTTAAATACACTAGCATAACAATAAACGTAATAACTGTAGATATAACTGAAGCATAGGCTGCTCCGTAAACATCTAATTTCGGAGCTCCTAACCAGCCAAAAATAAGAATTGGTAATAAAATCATATTTAGCGCTGTACTTACGATTAAAAAGTAAAATGGCGTTTTTGAATCTCCTGTACCTCTCATAAATGTTGTATATGCAAAATATAAAAATAATACTGGCATAGATATAAATAAAATTCTTGCGTAATGCACACTTATTTCAATAATATTTTCTGGCGTTCCCATAAGACGCATAATATCCATCGCAAAAATACTACCTATTATCGCCAACACGACTCCGATAATAAAAGTAAACGTAAGCGTCGTACCAACGATAGCTTTTAAGCGCTCCTCATTTTTAGCACCAAATGCCTGACCAATTAAAATTGAACTACCAGAACCAATTCCAATTACAAATGAAACGAGTAGGAAAAATAACGGGAAAAATGCCGATATAGCTGCTAGATCATTTACGCCAAGCCATCTTCCTACTACTACCATTCCAAATAACTGTCCAACTGACTGTAATACATTACTTAAAAGTAACGGCACTAAAAACATGGACATCGATTTCCATATCGGCTTATGTTCCGTTTCTGACTTCTGTGACTCTACACCTTCTTTATTGTTATCTGTAGGTGGTTTCAAATTTCATTTCTCCTTTTATTTAAAATCTGCACGGTTAAATCGGTGCTCAAATAGTTGTAATTACTCCAACCATTTCTATACTGTTTGCTCGTCAAAGTAATTGGCTCTTCCACTCACTATTTTCAAATTCATCATAGAACTTTAACATATTTTTCGTATCTGTAATCCTCTATCTCTTTGTATAGTTGTTTTTATTATGTGCATCTATTCATTTTCTTCTCTTCATTCTTATAACTTCACCCAATATTGGCTTCCATCAGCTGTTCTATCTAAAAAACCATATTCGATTAAATATCTTCTCAAAGTTACAAAATCCGGATATATATTTTCTAAAACTGTATTTACTTCTTTTTCAGTATACTTTTTATTACTATCGAATTTCTTCACTAAATGACGTAATATAATTAATTTACGCTTTTGCTTTTTCGGAAATTTAGAAAGCGGTCCATCCAAACCTTCTGTAAAATGCGCTGTTAAAACTTCAGCATTTTCTTCCTCTGTAATATTGTATCTATCATCCACCATCGTAGCTGTTCTATGAATCGGTACAAATTTAGTTTGAACTTTTGATTTTTCTTCTGACAATTCCATTAACGCTAAAAATACTTTCGCTTGCTTCATTTTCTCGCGCAATGTAAATCGATGATTGCGAATCGTCGATGTGCTCCCGCCATCCATTTCTTTTACAATCTCTTTATCGTTAAGTCCCATATGGAAAAACTGAACCATTTTCTTTTGCAAATCAGTTAAGCCTGTAAACTTTTTATCAAGATTTAATAAATATTCAAACATAGATGTATGCTCATTTTGAATATGCAACTGTACAAACTTCTCCGCTTCATACAAAACTTGATTTTCTTGATAAATAACCCCTTTAATAAACGTTTCTCCACAAGCTAAACAAACATACTCCTCTGCTTCCTCGTCAAATACATACCCTTTCTTCAATTCCTCTATCGACGCATTCCAAAACTTCTCTGAAATATCACTCATACTAAACATTCCTCCAAAAGGTTTATTAAAACCATAAACAAATTACGATACCGTTTATTACCACTCCATCATCTTACCATATCAAAAGCAAACAATTCAATATTTCGTTTACCTATTTTACAAACTTTTATAAAAATATCTATTTATACGTTATAAAAAAGACTTATCCCAACAAACAGCGAATGTGTTTTTAGAAACCACTTATTATTAAGATGTGAAATATGCTGTTCAATATTTAAGTGATACAAACCTAATTCAACATGGAACCGGCATTCACACATTCCAAAACTTCAGCATTCAATTTTAACTACAAAAAAGGTGTTTCCATATACGAAAACACCTTTTACCTTTTATATATTTTATAAACAACTTCCACTAAAACTTTACTCGCTTGTACAAATACATGTTTTCGATTTCCATCCTCAACGAATCTATTTGAACAACCACTAATCATCATCATACAACTAATTATGACTATTACTTTAATACTTTTTCTCCAAATCATTTTATGCAACTCCACTTTTGAAAACTTCATTCAAATTTACCCCATCAAAAAAGTTTACACGAATAATGAAACGTAAGAATATGTAATGTTGCATATTTTTACGTTTCATTACAATATTGTGATTTAATTATTTTAATGACTGGTATACCGAGGTGATTCACTTGAAATTTAAAGCGAAAAAAAATCCATTTCATATCATTTTAATCTCATTGTTTTTAGTTGTTTTTTTCATTTCTCTATTCTTTCAAAATGAGAATTCTATTTTTTTCACTCTCATGATGCTCTTAAATATCGTGAATCTCTCTTCTTTCTATTTTTCTCATTACAAAATAACGGAATCTGCCCTTATTGTTAAACATGGTTTCATACTCCGTACTGAAATTCCATTTGAATATATACGCCACATTAAATACTCTGGTAAAAAGCTTCGTTCAGAAAATTGGACAAGACAACAAATAGAAATTCATTATAATTTATTCGACTCAGTAACATCTTTCGTACCACAAGAAGAGGAGAAATTCATTTCACTCTTAAAAGAAAACTGGCCAAATGTGAAAATAATCAATAGCACCTCAAATGAATAATTTTGTTTGAGACAGTTCAATGCTATTAGGATAACTATATAAGAATTGAATATCCTCCCCAAGTAAAACCGCCGTTTACATATTTATTCTCCCCTCAGGCTAACTCCCCAATAGTTAGTCTATTTTTTATTACATAAAGATACTACGCCTTCATCACAAACAAACGATACGAACATACACTATTTCTAGAAAAACAAACTACTACACAAAATGAATGAAAGGTGCTTATTATGTATGAGTTAAGTTATGAAGGGTTAACAGGTGAAATTATTACAAGATATGATTGTGAGTACGAAGAAGCTAGACAAGAATGGAATCGGGCTATTCAAAAGTTTCCTTTAGCTATCATTTATTGTTTTACGAAATGGGATGTTAGTAATGCGATTATTTGGGCGAGAAAAAATGAAATTGCTATTCGCATTCGTTCTGGTGGACACCATTACGAAGGATATTCTGTCGGAAACAATGTCCTCGTAATTGATATAAGTAAAATGAACTGTATGCAGCTTAATGAACATAAAAATACATTAGTCATTCAAGGTGGTGCTCAAAATAAACAAATCTATGACTTTATCTCTTCAAAAGGTTATCCATTTCCAGGAGGAACTTGTCCAACTGTTGGAGTAAGTGGATACACTTTAGGTGGAGGTTGGGGCTATTCTAGTAGGTATTTCGGCCTTGGTTGTGACAATTTAATAGAGTTAGAATTAATTGACTATAAAGGTAAAGTAATTACAGCTAATGAAACTTGCCATAAAGACTTATTTTGGGCTTGTCGCGGGGCAGGTGGCGGAAATTTTGGCATCGTTGTTTCGCTAACTTTTAAGCTCCCTCCAATAGTTGATAAAGTTACTTTCGTTGAACTATATTGGCCTAACGCTTCAGTAGACATCCAAAAGGAATTTCTTCACACATGGCAAAGCTGGCTAGTAAATTTAAATAGTAAGATGACAATCGGTGCGAGCATATACAACTCTGTTGTGGAAGGACTTGCAATATATGGACGAGGTTTATATTACGGTACCCCAGAAGATGCAGCGTTCATTCTACAAGATTTACTCAATATAAACGGGGTGAAGATGAATTTACAATATATCAGTTTTCTTGAAGCAATGGCCATTGTAGAATCTTCATATCCACCGTCTGAACAATTTAAATCTACAGGCCGGTTCGTTCATAAACAATATAACGAGGAAGAAATCGAAATAATTATTAGTCTTATTGAAGATAGAGCTTCCGGTAGTATTTTTGCAGCTATAAGTCTCTCCCCCCTTGGAGGAAAAATTCAAGATGTAGGTAAAGATGCGAGCGCTTTTTATTACCGCGATGCACATTATATTCTAGGAATCCAAACTATATGGGAAGATCCGATTGTTAAAAAGGATAATTCCCAATGGTTAGAAAGCCGATTTGACTATATAGAATCTATAACAGACGGCTCATTCATCAATTTCCCATACAGCGATTTGAAAGATTATATGAACGCTTATTACGGGACACATGCGAACAAATTAAGAAAAATCAGTAAAAAATATGACCCTTTATGTGTATTTACTTTTCCGCAAGGAATTAAAAATTAATATGCGATAAAGTGAAACTTTAATCAGTGGGGTTTTGTTCATCCCCCACTGATTATTAGCCTTCACCAATCGGGCGTTTATGGGCAGCAGGGCTCCCACCTAACTTCTTTGCTGCAGCCGAATTTTGAGGTAGGAGTTTTACTGCCCGGCAAATAGCGGGATAAAAAAGCCAAGATTCTAAATTAAGAATCTTGGCCTCTTCTATTATTCTTTCGGAGCAATCATTTTTTTCGGATCTACAATCTCATCAAATTGCTCTTCTGTTAGTAGTCCAGATTGCAATGCTGCTTCTTTTAAAGTTAACCCTTCTTTATGGGCATGCTTTGCAATTTTCGCGGCATTTTCATACCCGATATGTGGGTTTAGCGCTGTTACAAGCATTAATGAACGATTTACATTTTCATTAATTACTTCTTCATCTGCTTCAATACCAACTGCACATTTATCATTAAACGAAACGGTTGCATCAGCTAATAAGTGAGCAGATTGCAGGAAGTTGTAAGCAATAACTGGTTTGAATACGTTTAGCTCAAAATTACCTTGGCTCGCAGCAAATCCGATTGTTGTGTCATTCCCCATAACTTGTGCTACAACCATTGTTAATGCTTCACTTTGCGTTGGATTTACTTTACCTGGCATAATAGAGCTTCCTGGTTCATTTGCAGGGATAATAATTTCCCCAAGACCACTTCGTGGACCACTTGCGAGCCAGCGCACATCGTTAGCTATCTTCATTAAATCAGCAGCTAATGCTTTTAATGCTCCATGTGCAAATACAACTTCATCATGGCTCGTTAACGCATGGAATTTATTTGGTGCAGAAACAAATTGTTTACCTGTAAACAGACTAATTTCTTCTGCTACCATCTCACCAAATTTAGGGTGCGCATTAATTCCAGTTCCAACCGCAGTACCACCAATTGCTAATTCTTTCATATATGTATTGCTATCTGCAATCATACGCTCTGTTTTTTCAAGCATACGGTGCCATCCGCTAATTTCTTGTCCTAACGTTAAAGGTGTTGCATCTTGTAAATGCGTACGACCGATTTTAATAATATGTTCAAATGCAGTTACTTTTTCTGCTAATGTTTCTTTTAATTTCGTAATAGCTGGCAATACATGATTTTCTACCGCAATTACACACGCTACATGAAGTGCTGTTGGGAACGTATCATTGGAACTTTGAGACATGTTCACGTCATCATTCGGATGAATATGTACGTCAGATCCCTTTTCTTTCAAAATTTGATTACCGCGGTTTGCAATTACTTCATTTACATTCATATTCGATTGTGTACCACTACCCGTTTGCCATACGACAAGTGGAAAATGTTCATTCCATTTTTCTGCGATAACTTCATCAGCAGCTTCCACAATTGCTTGCGTCTTCTCTTCTGATAGCTTTCCTAATTTTTGATTACTAAGCGCTGCACTCTTCTTTAAAATCGCAAATGCTTTTACAATTTCAAGCGGCATATGCTCTGTTCCAATCGGAAAATTTTCCTTACTACGCTGCGTTTGTGCTGCCCATAATTTATCAGCTGGAACTTTCATTTCTCCTAATGTATCTCTTTCAATTCTGTACTCCATTTTTTCATCCCCTTGAAAATAAAATACCTACATCTTTTATTTTAACAGACTTTCTATCAAATGATAAGAATTCTCATTAATACATATAAAAAAAAAATTACCTTCCGCCACCGCAGAAGGTAATTTTTTTATGATGCTTGCTTTCCTTTATCCGCATCATCTACATACCAAATGAACTTGCCTGTATATCCATAAATAACTGCTAAAATGAGTGATACGAAGCTTAGCCACATAAATGGAACGTATGATAATGTTGATACACCTAAAATACCAGCCATAAAAATACCATTATCAGACCATGGAACCATACCAGAAGTCAAAGTTCCACCTACTTCTGAGTTACGTGCTAATACGCGGCGATCTATTTTTAATTTATCATAGCTTTCTTCCATAATTTTTGGTGTTAAAATAAGTGATACGTACATCGCACAACCAAATATGTTAGCTAAAAACGCAACGATTAATGTAGACAATGTTACATTGCCTGCAGAATTTAATTTCTTCTCAAATTTCGATACGATTACCTTTAGAACACCTAGCTTTTCAAGTAATCCACCAAAACCTAAGCCGAAAATAATAACGGCTACTGAACCAAGCATACCATTAATTCCACCACGGTTTAATAACTTATCGACAAACTCGACACCAGATTGAATTGAGAATCCGTTATATGCTGTTCCAATTGCCTCTCCAAAGTGCATTCCTTGGAAAAGTGTTGCCCAAATTGCACCAATTAAAGCTCCCATAGCAATTGTTGGCATAGATGGTTTCTTCATCGCCAATAGCACAATAACAATTACCGCTGGAACAAGCATCCATATTTTAATATCAAAGTGCTTTAATAAAGATTCTTTTAAAAACTCAACTCTATTTAAATCTACATTATCCCCGCCATACATCCATCCAGCAACAGTAAACATAATGCTGGTAATAATATAAGCTGGAACGTCTAATACGAGCATAGCTCGAACGTGAGCAATAACATCTACTTTCGCCATAGAAGCTGCAAGAACTGTGCTATCAGAAAGTGGTGATAATTTGTCTCCGAAATAAGCTCCTGAAAGGACTGCACCCGCAACAAGCGGAAGTGGTAATCCAAGCCCTTCACCTATCGCCATCATAGCAATACCTGCAGTTCCAACTGTTCCCCATGATGTTCCTGTCGCGATAGAAGTGATTGAACAAATAATTAAAGTTGCCAATAAGAATATGCTAGGGTGAATGAATTCTAATCCATAATAAATTAATGTAGGTACAACCCCACCAGCAATCCACGTTCCAATTAAAGCCCCAACTGCAACTAAAATAAGAATTGCTTCTAATCCATTAGAAATCCCTTTCGTAATTGCATCTTGCAATTCTTGATAACGAAATCCTAATCTTAATCCAAGCGCAATAACTAAAAACCATGAAATAAATAGCGCTAATTGAATTGGGAGATCAAAAATCGTTTGGAAGGAAAAGACGACAGCAAGAAATAGGCATAAAAGAATAATAATTTCTAGCATCGATGGTAATCTTACACTTTTCATTTTTTTCTCTCCTTACAAGTCGATAACATGATGTATGTAGTCTTACGTGTATGTAGTATACAATTAGCGAAGACAAAACAAAATTTTCATATTATTTCGATTTATTTTTTCAGTATAATATATTCACAACCCTTTCTATTGTAAAAGTAGATTGCGCTTTTCGCAATGAAAAATATAAAAAATGTTGTATTTTTATTTATTTAGATAAAAACACCTAATGAAATAAAACTTTAATCAATGAGGGTTTTATCCATCCCCACTAATTATTAACCCATAATAACCTTTTTAATATTTGCCTCAACAAAACTTTTTACTACCGCTTTCACCTCATATGTAATAATATATTTCCACATAAAAAAAGAGCACACATCATTTAATCGATGCATGCCCCTCTTTTATTTATACATATTTTGTATCTCTTCTTTATTTTTAAGTATTTCCGAAAACTTATCGCTACAACCTTTCGGAAATAAAACCCCGAGTCCATATGAATGCCCAAACTGAAAATGAGGGTGTTTCACCTTGACCTCATCCCAAAACTTATACACACCGAAATCACCGTTTTTAACTTCAATATCATGAAATAATACAATACCGTTTTTCGCAACTTTAGGTAACCATGTTTTATAATCATGAGAAACAGCTTCATACGTATGATAGCCATCAATATGCAAAAGATTTATCGTTTCATCTTGAAACTGATCCAGAGCATCATCAAAAGTAGACCGAATTAAATTTCCTATATTCAGGTAGTTATCGCTCACCACTTTTTCTACTATTTGAAAAACCCCTTCTCCATATGGACCTGTATGCCCATCTCCAGCCCAAGTATCTACAGCAAAACATTTTGTGGCTAACCCACCATCTTTTACCCCCTGGCAAAAACTAAAAAAGGAAGCACCTAAATGCGTACCTAACTCAACTAAAGTTGCTGGTTCTTCAAATCTTACTAAATCATATGCGAAATCTAAATGCCCACTCCACGCAGATTGTGACCGAATAATAGAACTAAAATTTTCAAATTCAAACGATGGTTTATGAGTAACCCAGTTCATCGCGTATCTCCTTATACACATATTTTTAACAAACCAAATTACTCTTATCTTTATTTTCTTATCATTGTAATTATGATTCTATTTCATAAAAAAGATGAAGAATTAGCCCTTTCTTATTGAGGTAAAGCATCATATACATATGGATTTGTTGGCTTCTTAATCTTCTCTACTTTACTTATTTTCACAAGTGGAAATAGCATTCCTTAGAACCAGAAGCATTGAAAAACTTGGATGAACGATATGGAGATCAAATAACTGAACTTGTATTTATCGGCATCGATATGAATCGTTCTATTAACAGAAAAAGAAATGAAACAAGATTGAAATACATTTGTTGATCCTATTCCGGCTTTTACTTTCACTTCATAATAAAAAGGCTTCCGTGGCATGGAGCCTTTTTCACTTTGTAGTACTCTTATTTAACATATTTGCTTTAATAAGAAACACAATTGTACCTAAAACAATTAAGATAGCATATACGATACCAACTACATCACCTATTTTTTCTAAGCCAAACGGTAATAGTATAGTAGCAACTCCGACTATATAGGAAAACACACCTGAAAGCTTCGCTAATTTATTTTTATCTCCAACAAACGTTTCTTCCTGATAGCCTGCCAACAAAAACAATCTCTTTTTCACATGTATTTGATACCCTAAAAAAATGATAAGTAATCCAACAAATAAACAAACCAAAAATCCTGCTAGCATATAACTCCCCCC
Source organism: Bacillus sp. FSL R12-0074 (assembly GCF_038005725.1). Lineage (NCBI taxonomy): Bacteria > Bacillati > Bacillota > Bacilli > Caryophanales > Bacillaceae > Bacillus > Bacillus sp. FSL R12-0074. Next base: position 1,726,178 of record NZ_JBBOTR010000001.1, on the reverse strand, counting down.
TACGATATTTTACTATACACAAAAAAGATGATCGTTCTTAATAAAATGAAACTTTAATCAGTGGGGGTTTTTCCATCCTCCACTGATTATTAGCCCTCACCAATTGGACTTTTACGAGCAGCACGACTCCCACCTAACTTCCTCGCATTCGCCGAATTTCAAGGTGGGAGTCTTACTGTCCGTTAATGCGGGATAAACAATTTTATTTTTAATTAGAAATTTCAGTTTATTTATATTCCATTCTGTGATATATTGCATATTGTATCCAATATATTTTTTTAAAAAGGAGGACTTATATATTTTATGGATTCAAATCGTTTAAAAGGAATTATTATGGTTGTAATCGGTGCTTGTTTATGGGGCTTATCCGGAACAGCTGCGCAACAACTTTTTCAATATGAAAACGTTTCTACTGAATGGTTAGTTACAATCCGTTTGCTTATATCCGGTGCTATTTTGCTCATTATGTCATCATTCGGAGCGAACAAAAAAGAAATATTTGGAATTTGGAAACAAAAGTCTGATGCAAATAAGATAATTTTGTTCGGTCTTTTAGGCATGCTTGCTGTACAGTACACGTACTTCGCTTCTATTAAAGAAGGAAACGCTGCTGTTGCAACTTTGTTACAATATTTAGCCCCTATATTTATCACTGTATACTTACTTTTCAAATGGAGCGTTCGTCCATCAAAAATTGATTATATTTCAATTACCCTCTCATTAGTAGGGACTTTTCTCCTATTAACAAACGGTTCTGTTCATAACTTAGCTGTATCTACACCTGCTATCATTTGGGGCATTTTATCTGGACTATCTCTTGCATTTTATAGTTTGTATTCAAAAGAATTGTTAGAAAAGTGGTCTTCATCCGTTATCGTTGGATGGGGGATGATCATTGGGGGGATTGGCGTAAAGATTTTACACTTTATTTCCACAAACGAATTCATTTTATTATCAACTATGAAATATGTAAAACTAAGTACCCTCCCGCTCATTACATTTGTCGTCATTTTCGGGACACTCATCGCATTTTATTTATACTTAGATAGCATAAGATACCTTACGCCTAAAGAAACAACATTATTTGGCTGTACAGAACCACTCGCAGCTATTATTTCTTCTGTGCTTATTTTGCACGTACCGTTTCAATCTTTTCAGTTATTAGGTGCTTTTTGTGTAATTGTAATGGTGCTCATATTAAGCCAAAAACCGGATAAAGGAAAACCAAAATTAAAGCTTGTTAATACGAAAAAGAAACATATACAATGAAAGGATTGAATTCACTATGCCTGTCCCTCAAAATTATAAAAAACCAGGAAGAGTTTCAGCAAAGTCACTCGTTTTAAATCAACTGCAAGATTGGATTATAGAAGGTGTTTTACGACCTGATGAGAAAATAAATGATGGGGAATTGGCAGAAGCACTAGGAGTAAGCAGAACACCTGTTAGAGAAGCTTTACAAATTTTAGAGCTTTCTGGATTAGTTGAAATGGTACCTGGGCAAAAAACGAAAATCGCGCCTATTAAGTTAGACGACGTATCTATCATTTATGAGACGATAGCTGGTCTTCACTCAATTATAGGAAAGCAAGCACTTCAAAAAGTTACAGACGCTGATATTAAACTACTTTCCGAGATAAATGATGCTTTTCAACAATCTATACATGAAAAAGATTCAAAAAAAGCTTTAGAACTAGATATACGATTTCACAATACAATTACTTCTATTGCTAAAAACCGATATATTGAACCTTTTCTAGAAAATATGCAACTTCACATTTTACGCCTTGAATATTTATTTTTCCAAAACTTCGTGCCTGCAAGTCAATCTATTAAAGAACATCACTCTATAATTCAAGCACTACAAAAACAGGATGGAAAACGAATGGAACAAATGATGTCTCAAAACTGGCTCCGTCCAATGAAAGAAATACAAAAAATAATTTCTGTGAAATAATAAAGCTGGTTACACAAAAGTGTAACCAGCTCCTTCTTTAATAATCTATATGCTATGCCTGAATATTTGCGTAATCTTCAATATGCTCGTACTCTTTTTCCAATTCCTCTAAAGACAGCTCGTATAATTGTCGGTCGCGAATCTTAAACACCCCTGCTCCAATTAACTCATCAATTAAATGTCTCTTACGATTTTCAACAGCAAAACGGAGTTGACTACTCATCTTTTAAAAAACTCCTTTCTACGATCATTGAAAACGATAATCTTTATCAATTAATACTTTTGATTATAAAAGATGATTCTTAATAAGTAAAGTAATCTTATGAAATATTTACCTTACAAAGTATTTGTGGCCACATTATATATATGTATGCCACGTGAAAAATGTTATGACATTTTTTCATACCCTTTTTCTTTCATACTTTGCAAGTTGTCTCATTATGGTTAAATTCACCTTCTATTTCAACTTGAATGGTGACATGTTCTACATGAAATTTCCCCTTTAATACATCCGTTGCTTCTTTCAATACGCTTTGCGTTTCATTACCTTCGATAATAAGATGGCAAGTTAATACTTGAAAATCTGATGTTACAGACCATATATGTAAATCATGAACTTCTTTTACAATAGTAATATTTAATAATGTATTTTTCACCTCTTCAGCATCTATGTGCTGCGGTGCACCTTCCATTAATATATGAACTGTATCACGTGTTACACGCCATCCACTTATAATGACTAAAATAGACACAAGAATACTAGCAACCGCATCTGCAGCAGTCCATCCAAAAAATTTAATAAGTAACGCAGCAATAATCGCTCCAACTGAACCTAATAAATCGCCTAGTACATGTAAGAACGCACTTCTTAAATTTAAATTACCTTTCACATCTCCGCCTCTCATTAATATCCAAGCTGATACAATATTAATAAGCAGACCAAGCACAGCAATAATGAGCATTCCATTACTAGCGATTTCAACTGGTTCCTTAAAACGACGAATTGCTTCAATAAAAATATATACTGAAATGACAATAAGAACGACACCATTACATAATGCCGCTAACATTTCGACTCGCTTATACCCATATGTTTTCGCGGCCGTTGCCGTTTTTTCCCCAAGCTTGAACGCAAGTAAACTTAAAGCTAAGGATACTGCATCACTTAACATATGCCCTGCGTCAGACAATAGTGCTAAGCTATTTGTTACAAATCCGCCAATAACTTCAGCAATCATAAAGCTTGTTGTTAATAAGAAGGCAATTAATAACGCTTTTTTATTTTTTGAATGATCGTGATCATGTGAGTGTCCCATACAAATGCTCCTTTAAGTGCAATATCTGTATGTTAGTATGAAACAAATTCCCTATCTTTATCTCCCATTAACGCCCGATAGTGAATGCTAATAATCCGTAGAAGATGAACAATACCCCACTGATTAAAGTTTCACTTTATCCCGCTTCCTCTGTATACAAACTTCGCTACTTTTCAAACAAGTCCTTTTTCTCAACTAAAAACAAGACTACTTCTTTTTTATTTTCATATTGTTTACTAATGAAAGAATTTTTAAGGGGGTTACAAAATTGAAACGACTATTTCTCTGCATGGAGCGTGAACTTGTTGTAGTAAAAGAACAATATGGTAACTATGAAACCGCATATCATTTACAAAATATGCAACCTACCTGTATTGTGGTTGATCCATTCCAAACAAATCGTGTTTATTGCGGCACATTTGGACGAGGTTTATGGCTAAGTGACGATGGCGGGGATTCGTGGAGACCAATTGGAGATTCATATCGTTACTTTGATTTCCCTAAAGAGGATGGTATTTTACATTCTTCGATTACTTCCATTACGATAAGCCCTAATGAACAAGTTAACGGATATGGTGTCGTTTATGTAGGTACAGAACCTAGTGCTTTATTCCGTTCAGAAAATGGTGGTGAAACGTGGACTGAACTTAAAAATATGAAATCATTATTATCTTCCTATACGTGGGCTTTTCCGCCGAGACCTTTTACCCATCACGTACGCTGGATTACAGTTGATCCAAACAATCCAAATACACTCCATGTTTCAATCGAAGCTGGTGCTGTTATTCAAAGTAATGATAAAGGGCATACATGGATTGATAAAAAATTCGGTGCTCCTATCGATGCTCATCAATTACTCATGCACCCTGAAGCCCCAAATCGCCTTTATGCATCATGTGGTGACGGATTTATGGGCGGACCTGATCGTGCATATCTTGAAAGTTATAACAGTGGAAACAGCTGGATCTCATGTAGTGACGGACTTGAGCATCATTATTTATACAGCATGGCTATCGATCCCGCTGATTGCGATACAATTCTCGTTTCTGCCGCACCAAGTGCCGACCTTGCTCATCACCGTATTCCTTATGAATCTTATATTTATCGGAAAACGAAAGATACTCCGTTCCAGCAAGTACAGCAAGGTCTACCATCTGCAATTGGTACAGTCATTTCGATGTTTGCTACAAATCCAGCCGAACCACATACGTTTTACACTTTAAATAACAATGGCATCTTTCAATCCACTGATAGCGGTGAAACGTGGGAACACCTAAACATTACATGGAAAGATGAGTATAAAACGCAGCATCCGCATGCATTGCTCGTTACTAGTTCTTAACAAAAAGAGACTGCCTTCATTTAAGGCAGTCTCTTTATTTGTTTATTTATTTATTTATTTCTTTAAATCAATGACAATATCATCTAACACTATATCTTTACTCTTCGCTTCTTTTTTCGGCACTTCAATTTTCTTCTCTTTTCCATTCACATATTCCACTCCACCATGATTTTCAGGTGTATGAACTCGCAAGTGTACACGAGGTGTAACGATAAGCTTTGTTGCATTTTCGTTCAACTTTTGGAATGTAGCACTCCATCGAATATTGTAAGGATCGTTGCCACTTCCCCCATTTCCTTCACCCGAATAATCATTCCCTAAATCATCCTTAACCGTCAATTCAACATCTACACTATCCCATTCTTTCCTCGCACCCTTAGAAACTTCTTGATTGTAATAAAGAATAAATGAAACCGGCGACATTGCGACCTTTTCCATATTTGCTTTTATACCTTCTTTTTCCGAACTTCCACCAATTGTTCTCTCTTTACTATCCATTGATTTTACAGTTAATGCGAAATTCCAATTACCTTGTATTGATTTTTTCCTATCTGGCATCTCTATTCCCTCTATATTCCATCTAAAGTTTACTTTGTCCTTTTTATTAATATCATGGTGCGTCGTTGTTACCATACCTACATACTTTTTTTCAGTAACTTTAGTCATTTTCCCACTTCCTGAACTACCATGAGCGTCCATTATATCCAATCCACCTAATATAATAGGATCATCCCCTAAGTCTTGCTCACTTTCCAGTGAATACGTTATAGATAATGTTCTGCCATCAGAAATTACATCATTAATTGTAACCTTAACCCCATTACTCTCTCTCGTCATATTCAATTCAGTCGAAAACTCTTTATAATTTTCATATAGTCCTGTTCTACCATTATCTAAAAATCGGAATATATCACCTACAATTGGCAATCCTCCAGCATATGTAGGAAACCCAATACCAAGCGTTGCAACTGATATCCCTACTAAAATAGATGCAGCAGCGACACCCTTTTTCCAACTTTTCATCTTTTTCTTCATACGTATCGATTGTTTTACATTACGTTTTACTTTTTCTTTTTCAATTTCAGAAGCCTCAATTTCCTCAAGTTCTTTTTCATCTATATCAATGTCATTTAATAGTTCATAAATGTCTTTCATATTGCACTACCTCCAAAACTAATATTCGTAGCATTTTGTTGTAGTTTCTTTTTTCCCCGGTACACACGATTATCGATCGCTGCCCTGGTTAATCCTAACTTGTCACCGATTTCCTCTGTCTTCATACCGAGAAGATATTTCATAATGAACACCTTTTGATCTAACGGTTCTAATTGATTAATAAGCTTCAATAACTCTTCCCTATCTTCCATAACGATTAATTCATCTTCTGCCGATTTTTCTGTACTAATATGAAACTCATCTGAAATAATTTCTACTGTTCTAGTCGCTTTCCGGTAATAATCAATCGCCTTAAACTTTGCAATCGCTGCAATCCATTTTTTAAAATCATTCGGCTCTCCATGAAATTTCTTTGCATTATTCCAAATGGAAAGAAATATATCGTTTACACATTCCTCTATGAGTCCATCATTTTGAACCGGAAGAAGAACTTTGTGCGTTATCCCCTTTATGAGCGGTAAGTATGTATCGACAACAAATTCTAGCGCATCTTCTTTTTGCCGCTGTAATCTTTTTATAAAATTTTTCTCATTGGATTTCATGTAGCGATTCCCCTTATTTTTTTGTAAAAGCTTTTACACCCTATATAACGTTTTGGAAATTTTTTTCTCTCATCTTTTTTTATTTTTTGTATGTAATGGGATACTTTTCCTTAGCCATTGTCTCATATAAATATAAGCTTGAAGAAAATTTTCTCAAGTCTGTAATTCAATTAGTGTAGTACACTATTTATGCAGACACTCTTTAACCTGGTGTACATTTCATTTAATTAATCTACTTTTATAATTTTAAATTAGGAGATGAGATTTGTATGTGTGGAATTACAGGTTGGGTAGATTGGAAGAAAGATCTTTCAAATGAACATGTTATTTTAGAAAAGATGGCGAATAGTATTCAGCATCGCGGTCCTGATGCTGAAGGATTTTGGTTTTCTCCTCGTGCGGCCTTTGCACACCGACGTTTAATTGTTATTGACCCAGAAGGTGGGACGCAGCCGAAGACATTTCGTGCTGGTGATTATACGTATGCTCTTACTTATAATGGAGAAATTTATAATTTTCGTGAGCTGAGAGAACAGCTTCGAAAATGTGGTCATGCATTTGAAACGCATTCAGATACAGAAGTATTACTACATGCTTATTTAGAATGGAAAGAAGACTGCGTACAACATTTAAACGGAATTTTCGCTTTCGCCTTATGGGATGATCAGAAGCAACAACTGTTTTTAGCACGTGATCATTTAGGCGTAAAGCCACTCTTTTATACAGAAAGAAATGACAGTATTATTTTCGGATCTGAAATAAAAGCATTATTAGCTCATCCATCTGTTCCTGCTGAAATTGATGCGGACGGCATAAATGAAATATTTGGATTAGGCTTATTTCGAACTCCAGGATGTGGCGTCTTTAAACATATTCAAGAAGTTCGTGCTGGACATTCTATAACATTCACACGTGATAAAAAAGTAGTTCAAAAGTATTGGAATTTAGAAAGTAAGATTCATACAGACTCTACCAGAGACACATCATCGCATATTTTATCTATTTTACAAGATACAGTAAAAAGACAATTAATTGCCGATGTTCCTCTCGTCTGTATGTTATCAGGCGGATTAGACTCTAGCGGTATTACTGCACTTGCGGGTAAAGAATTTGCAGAGGAAAACAAAACACTTCACACGTATTCAATTGATTTTGTAAACAGCGCAAAAGATTTCGAGCTGACATTTGCTCGTACTGGTTTAGATGCTCCTTGGGTAAAACGCGTTTCTGAACATGTAGGGACATCGCACCATGATATTATTGTGAATGCTGAAGAATTAGCAAATCACTTATTCGTTCCCCTCCGTGCAAAAGATTTACCAAGTGCTGGCGAAATGGAAACTTCACTATATTTACTATTTTGCGAAATGAAAAAAGATGCAACCGTAGCTTTATCTGGAGAATCTGCTGATGAAGTATTCGGGGGATATCCTTGGTTTCATCAAGAAGAACTATTATATGTAGATAAGTTTCCGTGGTTAACAAACTGGAAAAATACATCTTCTCTATTATTAAACGACGTAACAACTCAATGTAATCCTGAGCAGTATATTAATAAACGATTCCATGAAGCTGCTCTTGAAGTACCTACTCTTGAAGGTGAAAGTAAAAAAGAAGCGAAACAGCGTCAAATGTTTTATTTATTTTTAACACGATTCCTTCCGTTCTTACTCGACCGTAAAGACCGTATGAGTATGGCTGTAGGATTTGAAGTTCGTGTACCGTTTTGCGATTATAGATTAGTTGAATATTTATGGAACGTTCCTTTCAACATAAAAAGTATTGATAATATTGAAAAAGGAATTTTACGTAGGGCACTGAAACCAGCTTTACCTGATGACGTACGAAATAGAAGAAAAAGTGCTTATCCAACTTCACAAGATCCACACTACTTACAAACAATCCGTAATTTAACACTTGATATGTGTAGTAATAAAAACAATCCTGTTTTCTCACTCATTAACCATTCCATATTACTTGCAATTGCTGATCAAAGTAACAAAGAGATTACCAATTTTGAAGCAAGAAGTGCTATGGAGTATATGCTACAAGTAAATGAATGGTTAAAAACGTATCATATTCATATTGTTTAACAAAAAAGAGTTCAAGGACAAAAACCCTTGAACTCTCTTTCATTTATTAATTGGCACATTGTCTATTTTCAGTATCGATGGACCATCCAATAATAGTGGCACAATCTCTGCCTTTCCACTGAAGTACATTTGTTAATACAGGCTCAATCTGTAAACAAGATCCGTCGTGTAATATTTCTACTAAAGATTGATCATCATCAAACTTTAGTTTATCACACTCTAAAATACCATCCGTTGCCATTACAATGTGATTCTGACCTTTTTCTAATCCCCTTACCCCTGATGTAAAACAAGGTGTATTCGCTGCAAAAACATTTTTTCTTCCTATGTATTCATAGTTCTTACGCTTATTTAGCCTACCTTTTCCATTTTTCGTTTGCTCTGAATGGAATAAATACGCGAAGCAATCACCAACTGATAGCCAATATAAGAACTCGCCTTTTCGTAAACAAATTAAACATGCAAGTTCCTCATCATCTTGGTCACATTTCTCGATAAAGAGCTCATCTGTAAATAACGCTAATAAATACATATGTGTATGATGAAAAGCTAAATGGATTGGGTATGAAAATAACTCTTTTAGTTTTTCTTCTCTTTCTGAAATCGCTTCTATTATATAATGTATATTTTTCGTTTTATGATGTGTATCAAAAATCATAACAAATTCAAATTCTAGTTTCGGATCCCACCAAGCTAGCACTGCATCTCCTCTTTCATATGCATCACTCTCTTGATTTCCTCCATATACGCCGACTGAAAGAGGACCACATTTTTCAACATGTATTTGATCTACATACATCTTTTCATGACTAATCCATTTAAATGTATTCACAGCTATCATCCTCTCTCTTGCTAAATGTATACCTTTACACATAGATTACCTTATATTTCAATAAAAATAAACTTTTTCAACATTTATTATGAAAATAACAGGATTTTAATTCTTATCAAGCGAATATATCTTATAATACGATATAAAAATTAGGGGGAATTATAATATGAAAGACATTAATCCACATTGGGAGACAATATACTATCACTTACGCTATGAATATGAAGACAATCTTTCTCATCAAGCAATTCGTATTTTACAAATCATTTCTCGAGCGAAAGATATAACAATTGGAAAAATTGCTTCTGAACTTGGTTTATCTCATAACACAGCGTCCGAACATGTAAAACGCCTTATCCAAAAAGGATTTATCATTAAAGAAAGAAATAAACAAGATGAACGAGTTGTGAATCTTACATTAACGACAGAAGGAATTGAAGCCTTAGAAAAGCATACTTTGCTAGACAAAGAAAAGATACAAATATTAGAATCACAATTATCAAAAGAGGAGCAACAACTAATAGAAAAAGCCTTTTCGTTATTAGCTAAGGAGGCAAAATATGCATTTCCTCGTTAAGGTCATCGTCTCCGCCCTCATTATTGGGGGTGTAACCGAATTTGCCAAATATTTTAGTACGCTTGGTGGCTTTATCGCAGCCCTTCCTCTTATTAGTTTACTAAGCCTATTTTGGATTTCTTTCGAAGGTGGGAGTAAACAAGAATTAAGTCAATTCGCTTTAGGCGTATTATATGGATTTCCTGCATCTGCACTACTATTATTTATTGTTTATATCGGTTTAAAGAACTCCTTTTCACTTAGTACACCTATACTCTTCGGCATATGTGCCTGGTGTATCGTCTTTACTTGCCAAAAAGTATTTCAAGCTTAGGGGGAATTACTATTAATAGATCAGAAGAGATCCTCAATATTCTATTGCTCAATTGATTGAGGGCGGTATGCCAAAAGAAGAAGCTACACAACTTGAAGATATGTGGCAAGAACTTATTCGTGAACAACTAAATCTCTCAATAAATAGCCAATATATTTTGGCTGAACATGCTAGTCACGGGATAGAAAACGATCGTCCAGATGCTATCATTGAAGCCATTCACTTATTGTAAATAAAAAAAGGAAGCAACTAAAGCTGCTTCCTTACTTATCTATTCATAGTCTTCTTCATCATCGACTTCTTCATAATACGAACTCCCATTGCTTACATATATAGGACCGTTCGCAACATCAATACGTAGTACCCATGCCCACGGCACGGCTAAACGTTTATGTATTGCTCTCCAAAAGTTCATTGATTTTCTTTCGTACTCCTGGAACTCCTGAAGTAACTCTTTATAGGAGGAACCGTCTAACTGAATATTTGCTTCTAATAAACGAGAATGGGCATAGTACTGTAACTCTAGTTCAGCAGCAATCTCCATTTCTTCTTCCGTTGCCATACCTATAATTGCTCCATCTGCTGGTGCGATTTCATATACGTTGTGAACTTCAATAAGCCCTTCTTTCTCTTTCTCAAACATGTAAACAGCCTCCTTTAACAAATATTTTTTATGTTACAAAGTCATACTTCTACAATACTTTCTCTCTTTCCTCTTTTTTTGATAAACTTTTACAAAATGTTTATCCGATGACCTGTTTTCTCTATTCTTTCAGCATAAATGAAACGATTATTATCAAAAGTTAATTTGTACACATCGGGCATATGAAGTGTTTTCCAAAACTGAAAATCATATTTCGAATCAAAATAATTCATTAGTAATACCATAATATTCCCATGAGTGCCTATTACAATATTCTTCCCTTTATATTTTCCCAATATATTTTGCATACATAATACAGCACGCCTCTGCGCTACATCATTTGATTCCCCGCCTTCGTATGCAAAAGTCCAGTCTTCCCACACCTTCTGAATAGCATCGTTAAAATCTGTTACTGGCTCTTTACTTAATAACCTTTCCCGTAAATCTTCTTCCAGTTGTATTGATAAATTATATGTATTCGCAATTCCTTGCACGGTTTGAATCGCCCTTTTATACGGACTAGAAATCACAACATCAATATGTTCATCTTTTAATATATACGCTACATGCTCTGCATCAAAGTGCCCCTTCTCCGATAAGGGACGTTCCCTTTCTTCCTTTGTATATGTAGAGTGAGCGTGCCTAACAAAATATATTGTGGTCATAACATCCAATCCTTTCCTATTAAAATCATTTACTGTGAACCTCTCCACCTAAATCATAGATTTTGAAGAGAAATACTCCTTCTTATTTTTGGTTCAAATTGCAACCTACTTATATGTAGAATCTTCTTAACTTTATTACTCATTATTTTCATGCTTTTTGTTTATAATGTACTATGCTTTCATTAGGGGGAGAATACATTGTCTTTCAATAAAAAAAATAATAAAGTTCCACTATCAAGTGCATTTAATCCCGAACATATTGGACCTACATTTCCACCTCCTTCCTTATTCCCTTTTCCTACCGGACCTACTGGCAACACTGGACCTATCGGGGACACTGGCTCTACTGGGAATACTGGCTCTACTGGGGACACTGGTCCTATTGGCAACACTGGTCCTACCGGAGACACTGGCTCTACTGGTAACACTGGCTCTACCGGGGACACTGGTCCTACTGGGGGCACTGGCTCTACTGGCAACACTGGCTCTACCGGGGACACTGGTCCTACTGGGGGCACTGGCTCTACTGGCAACACTGGTCCTACTGGGGACACTGGCTCTACTGGCAACACTGGTCCTACTGGCAACATTGGTCCTACTGGGGGCACTGGCTCTACTGGGGACACTGGTCCTATTGGGGGCACTGGCTCTACTGGCAACACTGGCTCTACCGGGGACACTGGTCCTACTGGGGACACTGGCTCTACTGGGGACACTGGTCCTACTGGAGACACTGGCTCTACTGGGGGCACTGGCTCTACTGGGGGCACTGGCTCTACTGGCAACACTGGTCCTACTGGGGACACTGGCTCTACCGGGGACACTGGTCCTACTGGGAACACTGGCTCTACCGGAGACACTGGCTCTACTGGTTCATTTGATACAAGTACAGAAGCATATGGTCATGTTTATAGTACAACTGCTCAATCTATCGGGCCAGGTGCAGATATTGTATTTGACTCCAACGGCTCATTAAAAAGTGTTTTTTATACTCCTGGTACTACAAACGCCAATGTAGATCCTACAGTTGGCGGATCATATTTAGTTATTTTCAAAGTGCTAGTTACATCACCAGATACAGCCACTTACGCAATAACTGTGGGTGGGGTTCCTCAGGCAACAACTTCTTACTCGCAATCTACAGATGCCACTGGAAATTTATTATTATCTGGGTCTGCCGTAATCAACATTCCTGGAGGAACTCCTGTAACTATTCGAAATGTAGGCACTACTACTAATGCTTTACCAGTTATCCCTATTACAGTTACTGGCGTTCCTGCCATCAATGCATCTATTCAATTAATTCGGTTAGATATCGGTTAATTCCTTTGAGTACATTTCTTATAAAACCAACAAAAAGATGCTTTATATAAAGCATCTTTTTGTTTACATAATAAAATTATATCACTATATTTTTATTATGTTCTTCACTTGTTATAACATCTCGAATAAAGTAATCTATATTATTTCTAAGCTTTTGGTATGTAATTTGATTATCTATATCATTAAACATTATTACAACCTCAACCTTATTTCCCTTCTTATCTGTAGTATACAAACTTTTTGTCAATACGAATGCGGTAGAACCACCTTTTTGACCAGCATATTCCAACTTACTATTTTCAACTGTTCCTTTAAAAACATTATCAATTTCATCTTGCATTGATTTTGGAAAATAATTTCTACTATTTATCTTTTCCATTAAACTCATATAATCTTTAGCATTTGCACTCACTAATCGATCTGACCAAATACGCTGGAATTCCATATCTATTTTTAATGGTATATCACGTTTCTTCCATTCGCTTTCATCTTTCATCCATTCATGAATTTGTAACACATGTTTATTATACTCATCCATTGACATGTTACGTATCGTTTCTAACGATTGATTTTCTGGCTCATTAAGCTCTTTTTCTACATACCCTCTCATATATAGTGAAGCAGTATACGAAGAGAACTTGTCATGACTAGTAAGTTCTAACTCTTTTAAACTATCATTTACTCTTTCTATTCCAAGCTTATCTAACAAATATGTTGTATTCGCATTAGAACTATAATGAATCATCCCTTTAGCCACTTCTTCTAAAGCAATCTGTCCATTTTGCACTAACTCTCTCTCTTTTGAATCTTCTAACCAGTCAGGATGCGCTCCACCATCAGTGTTTTTAACATAATATTTTTCTAAATCCTGCAATGAAATTTGTTCATCTCGACTTATTTTTCCTTCTGACACTTGTTTAGCAAACTCAACTGCTATTACGATTTTTGCCATACTTGCTAATGGTAATTTTTTATTTTCATTTACAGATGTTACTACTTCACCGTTTTTTCTAATAAGTAATGAACATATTTCATCACCTTTATGTTCTTTTATGTAGTTTAATACGTAATCAGGATCTTCTTTTGACAAATAATATTTCATAAATGCAAAGAAAGTTATAACAACTACTATAATAACTCCTACAACAATTCCTGTAATCTTTAATATGTTCACAATATGCCCCCTTCTATATAATAATTATAACGAATCGAATTACAAAATTATACAAAATAGAGTAACTCTTCCTAAAACAGAAAGAGTTACTCTATTTCACATGATGTTATTTGTCCATTTAACGTAACGATTATATTTGAGTCGTCACTTTCTTTAACGCTATTTAGTCGATTTGAGTTAGGAGGACCAATTACAACTGACTCCTTAATTGGCGAAAGGTCCTTTCCTAATTTTTCTGCACTTACACCGTATGCAGCTTGAAATACTTCTGGCGGTGTTAATCTAAGTATGTCTGATCCCTCTGCTGTTTCAAACTGATCGTTATTGAAGAACAAATGTAATTGTACTTCTTCTGTTACCGCTGTAATCCAATGCCACCATCCCATTGGAATAAAGACAGTTTGCCCCGCTTTCACATGATAATTTTGCAATTGATTCGTTTCGGGATTTAAAATGGATGTAACTGCTTCTCCTGATACAACAACATCTAATTCCCACGCATTCGGATGCCAATGTGGTTCCCGCATATGCCCTTTCGTCATAAATAAATCAACAAACGCCCCTCCTATCATCGCAGGTAACTGCGTTGAGGTAACTTCATATGCAACGTTTTTCTCATCTCTTTTAAAAAAGACATTTTTTCTCGAATCAAAGAAAAGATTTGGCGTTCCTGAGCTTTTCTTTAAATTTTTATTATCTGTAACATAACCTGAATTACTCATTCAATCCCTCTTTCCCGCTCCGAACATTTCTGATTTTACACTGTATCGTATGGGGAAATTTTATAAATGTGCCTATTAACAACATAACAAAAAAACATGCCTTCATGATGAGAGCATGTTTTGTGATTTTTTTCACATTGTTTAGTTAAAAAATAAACTTTTTACTTACCATGATGTAACATTAAATCACTAAGTTCTTCTTCAATGTGATTTAATTTCGCAACTCCTTCTTTCCATTTATGAATATAACGTGAAATCCCAACGAAAAATAAAATAATAATTGTGGAAAGAATAATACCATACACGATAGCTACAGTACTCATAGTTACACTTCCTTGTAATTAGTTATATTTTTATTATAAACCTTTTTCTTTTAAAATACTTCGATTTCAACTTTTTGTAACAAAATTGATTTTTCTAATATTTCGTTCATAAAAATGGCATATTTTTCACAAATTATACAAAACTTCACCATATGTACTATTACCACATGAGTTATATTGTTAAATAGGATAAAGTGAAATTTTAGTCAGTACGGGGTATCTATCCCACACTGATTATTAGCCC
The DNA here is from genome assembly GCF_038005725.1 of Bacillus sp. FSL R12-0074. Lineage (NCBI taxonomy): Bacteria > Bacillati > Bacillota > Bacilli > Caryophanales > Bacillaceae > Bacillus > Bacillus sp. FSL R12-0074. Next base: position 1,710,936 of record NZ_JBBOTR010000001.1, on the reverse strand, counting down.
GCACCAACCAGGATTTTACGGACCGTTACTGTGGGATAAAGGGGATGAAATACTATGACGACTTGGTTTATTGTAATGTTAGTTGTATTTGGAGCATTTAAAATTATTGTTTCTAGCCTTCCTAACTCTGCTATTGAATCCATTATTAGCAAGTACGAAACACATCCACAACTTGAAGAAGAGAATGTGACTGTTACAATCAATGGAAATAACTTAGAAGGCGAAAAGAAATCCAAAATTATTCATGATTTTAACGAAGGATTATTTTTAGATCGCTATTATGCACCACCACACAATGAAGGCACTCCTTTAATTATCAATGCAAAACGTGGCAAAAAAGATTTTACATTTTATATTTATAGTCATGAAGAGCATGTTGATGTAGTAAAACAACATAAAAAGAAGGTAGTTGCTTATAGTTTACGCTCTAAAAACCTTCAAAATAATGATATGTTCGTGTCAGCTGATTTAGCTTAATGCTCATATATTAGAAGAAGGAATCCATGGCACATGGATTCCTTCTTTCCTATTTACTGAAAAATAAGCTCTGTCTTCAAACTATCTTTCGGTAACAACCATCCTTTTTTCTCTATACTCGCCATTAATAATTCTCTTTGTTTTGTCGCGATACTTTCCTCATTTGTTTTAAACGACACTTCTATTACGAAGTCATCTTCTATCTTCCCGGTATTACTTAATGGCCAAATTTCAATATTCGTTTTTATATTTTCAAATTCACCTGTATACCGTTTCATTAATACAGGACCGTAAATGTGAGAATCCTTGAGCATCTCTTCTCCCCAATTCGTATACAACCATTTTTTCATTTTCCCTGGTAACTTTTCTATTAACATATTTTGAGCAGCTTGTTCATTTGGTAAATCAAGTACCCCATATCCTTTAGCACTGTAACTTTTCTTATTTGAAATACTTAACGTTTTCTTCCCAAATCCCCAATCTATTTCCGCCTCATAACTATCAGTTTTACTATCAAATCCATCTTTTTTAGCTACTTCTAGTGCATCTTGAATTACACCATTTTGAATAGGATATCTTTTTTTATATGTTAGCTCAAAATCTTTACTAAATTCTTTCTTTCGGATTCTCGCAAACCAACCTTCATTACTTAAATTTTTATTTGCCGTATCTAAAAATTGCACCTGTATTCTTTCATAATTTGTACCAGCCTGAAAATGTTCTAGTACATCTTGCTTTATCTCTTTGTTATAACCTAATACTTGTTCTGGCTTTAATAATAACTTCACTTCAAAGCTAGGTTTCATTGGACTAGCAGCAAAACCTTCCTTAACGTTATAAAGGAAACAACAAAAGAAAATACTTACGAATACAAATACCTTTTTCATATACCGATCTCCTTTACATTTTAAATTACTTCTATACGTTCCATAGTAAGCGAATACACATTTTCATATCCTGCTGTGCTTAGCTTTTGTTGTAATCGATCCGTATCCTCTTTCAAAGCATGTACTAACACCGTATGTTCTGGTAATAGTGTATTTAACATTTCCTTAACGTCACTTATACTTTGATGAACTTTATATGGAACTCGCTTCACCCTACATTCTTTACCTACACGTTCCTTCAAAACTTTTTCTGCAAAACTTCCTTTAGCAATATGTCCAGTAAAGATAATAGAATTTCGTTCTTCATGCCGAAGTTGTTCATAATACAACTGTGCTCGTTTCGTTTGCATATTCGCATCACTCATTACAACTATTCCATAACTATTTTGCATACAAATGTCCTTATCCATAACTATTATGTTTCTTTTTAAACCCTCCACAACCCGTTCAAGTTTTTCATTATTTTTTAACCAATCTTTATATATGAACATCTCTTCAAATCCAGCAAAAATTTCTTTATCTACTATAATTGGAAGTTCTTTATATCGTTCATATAAATACAATACTATATCTTGCGCCCTACCAAGTGAGGGCAGTGGTAGTAATGCTGTTCCTTTATTGTGCGCAACTCGTTCAATTTCTGCACATAATTCGTCTACTCGTTCCTTTTGTGAAACATCATCAGTGTGATAAGCGGCATCTACAATTGCAATTTTTATATCGCTTCGCAAATCTTCAGGTAAATTAGCTCGTAGTATATTAGATTCTGCTGAATAATCACCAGAATAAAATACGTATGTATTACACATATCCACTAAAAACCAAACAGCTCCTAATACATGCCCACTATACCCCCATTGAAACCGCAACGTTGGTGTAATCTGTATCCATTCATTTGGATTACTAATCTCATCAATACATACATAATTTAGATCTTTAATATTTTGATCGTTATAAGGTAAATTCCACCCTTTTGAAAGATTGTAGTTTCCCCATTTTTCAAAATAAGCTGGAAGTTGCTCCTTCGTATAACGGTTCGTCCAAATTTTTTTCTTATATCCATACTTCGTCAATAAAGGTAAACCCATCGTATGGTCTTCATGAATATGTGATAAAAATACTGCATCCAAAAATGGAACAACTTCTCTTTCTATTTTGGGATAACTATCCTCATATGATCGATTAATACCACAATCAAATACTATTTTTGTCTCTTTATTTTTTACAAAATAGCAGGAACGACCGTATTCTCCCGCTCCTCCCCATACTTCCATCCTCATCATGCTACCCCTTTTCGTTTTTGCTCCATATGTTGCAGAAGTAATAAGCACATTGTTGTAAGCCCAACAGAAACAACAGCCATTGCCATTCCTATAGATACTTCTCCTTGTTCAAATTGAGCAAAAATAAACGTTGCTGACGTTTCTACTGATGGAGGTAGTACGAGAAGCGATGCTACTAACTCTCTTATCGAAATCGTAAATGTCATCGCCCATCCAGCAAGAATTCCTGGAATAATAAGCGGCAATATTATTTTTCTAAAAATATAAATATAATTCCCGGAAAAAATACTTCCTGCCTGTACAAGAGAATCATCAATTTGTCCGAGCGATGCTTTTACATACTGCACCGTATAAGGTAAAAAGAGAACAACATACGTTACGATAACCATGACTGGTGTATTGTAAATTGACATAGGCATATAGGGTGAATTCCAAAATAAAATAAGCCCTACAACCATCACTATTCCTGGTACCATATTCGGTAACATGCCGCACATATCAAGCCATTTTTCAGAGGACTTTTTCCCCTTTCGAATCATAAGCGCCAAAAATACGCCAATAATTACAGCAACAATCGCCGTTACGAGTGAAAAAAGAAAACTGTTCCATAAAGCTTCTAATCCCGGAGAACCAATTGTAAATAATGCTTCATAATGGCTTGTTGTAAAGTTATTAAAATGTAAGCCACCGCCTCTTAACTTCGACAAAGAAGCAATAAGTATAGAAAAGTATGGGATTCCAATTGCTACTATTAGTAAGCCAATTACATAAACCCATGCTATAAAACGTGTAACTATAGACAAAGTATACCTTTTAGATTTCACACCTTTTCCACTAACCATTGCATATGTATACTTTCGATTTAATACATTTTGCATATACCAAATGAGCATACACGCACTAAGTAATAAAGAAGATAATGCTGTGGCACTGCCAAAATCAATCGGCCAACTAGAGATAAATTTATGAATCTCAGATGTTAACACATGGAATCCTATTCTACGTCCGAATGTAGCTGGTGTTCCAAATTCAGCAATCGTCTTTACGAAAATGAGTAAAGCACCCATTACATAACTTGATAACAATAACGGTAGTATTATTTTTCTTAAACGATAGAAAAAACTTCCACCATGAACTGCTGCAGCTTCTTCTTTACTACTCCCAATCTGAAGTAACGTGTTTTTCAACATGAAGTAAAGGAATGGGAATAAATGCAGACTCATAATTAAAACCATACCGCCTAAACTAAAAAACGATGATGAAATCGGCTTTAAAGCCGGAAAAAATTGTTCAAAATAACCGTTAGGTTGCATGAACAAAATCCAGCCCATCGATCCGATATAGGGCGGGGTCATAAATGGGATCATAAAAACAATATCTAACTTACTATACTTTCCTACATCTGTTTTGCTCATAATGAACGCCAATGGAAACGCAAATATTGTAGCTCCTATTACAACGAGTACACCTAGAAGCATCGAATTTAGAAAAATCCCAGCTAATCCACCACTCTGCATGACTTCAAAAGGCTTTAAAAAATTCCAACTGCTATTTTCATATACACTAGAAAATAAAATGAGAAAAAGCGGAATGACGATTAACATCGCCACAAGTAACAAAGCTACTGTCATTCCAACTTGTCTTACTGATACGAATCGATTTACCATGTAATCACCATCTTATTGAAATACTTTCTTAAATTGTTTTGCTATTTCATCTTGTTCTTTCTCAACTGTTTTCCAATCAATATTTAATACTGGAATCTCTTCTACATTCGGTCTATTTTCAGCTTTTATATCTTTTCTACCTGGCAACAAATACGCTTTAGAAACTTGTTTTTGCACATCATCTGATAATAAATAATCAATAAACTCTTTTGCACCTTCTACATTTTTACTATCCTTCATAATGCCTGCTGCACGTGGACTAATGACTGTTCCGCTTTTTGGATATACGATATCAACCGGTTCACCCTTTGCTTTTGCACTGTACGTCATGTAGTCAACACCCGCGATTACCATATCTTTCGCACCTGTTAAAACTGGGTCTAACGCTTCTTGGTTTGCCCCAGCTACTGTAACTTCATTTTTCTTAAGCTGTTCAAATAAATTCCATCCATCTTGTCCATTCTTTTTCACATATCCTGTTACAAAGTCTAAAGCTGAACCTGAAAGTGCTGGATCTGGAAGATTCACTTTCCCTTTCCATTCTCCTTTCGTTATATCGCTCCAATCTTCAGGTGCTGTCTTCACATTTTTTGTGTTATACACAATTCCTAATGCTGAAGCACTATATCCAAAATAATGTCCTTTATCATCCGACCATTGAGAACGAAGCTTATCAGCTTGTTTTGCTTCTTTATAAGCTAACGTTTGCCCATCTTTTTTTAATCCTTCCATCGCTGGTAAAGAAGCAAGTACGACAACGTCAACGACTGGATTTTTCTTTTCAGCCTCCATTCTTGCTAAAATCTTACCTGTTGTTCCTTGAAACATTTCTACTTTTATCCCTGTTTTCTTTTCAAAGTCCTTTTGAATTTTTTCTGCTAATCCTTTTGGTCCTGCACTATATACAACAATTTTCTTTTCATTAGCGTTTTTATTTTTTGCATCTACACTGCCTGTCTTTGAGCTACAACCTGTTACTACAGCAGAAAATAGTAAAGTACATACAAATAAAGACTTAAGCGAACTGAATTTCTTCATACGATTCTCCCCCTATATGATGAATACATTTTTTTGGTACATATAACGATACCGGTTTACCAACGCTTAGCTTACTATTGTGATAAGCTGTCCATACACCGAGTGTCCCCATGTTTACTTTCACTTCATAACGTTCTCCTACATATGTAACGTGCTGAACTTCACCTGTATACATTTCGCACAAGTCATTTTTTGTCCAGCTCACATGCTCTGGACGAATCATTTTTTTCCCCTCTACAAGCCAATTTGCCTTACCAACAAATTTTGCAACAAATTCATGAGACGGTTTCACATAAATGTCTTCTGGTGTTCCTTTTTGTAATACTTCACCCTGCTTCATGACAATAATTTGGTCTGACATTGACATAGCTTCTGTTTGATCATGTGTTACATACAATGCCGTTAAACCAATTGAATGAACGATGTCCATAAGTTCTAATCGCATTTCTTCTCGCAAAATTGCATCGAGTGCACTTAACGGTTCATCGAACAAAATAAAATGAGGTTTCGTTACAATCGCTCTAGCAAATGCGACACGTTGCTGCTGTCCACCTGAGAGTTCATGCAGATATCTTTTCTCCATACCTTGCAAACGAACTCGCTTTATCGCATCTTCTACCTTTTCTCTTAATTGATTCGTTTGCTTTGTAGCCCTTAAACCAAATGCAACATTTTCAAATACAGTCATATGCGGCCATAAAGCAAAATCTTGAAATACCATGCCGATATTCCGCTCATGAGGAGATGTTTTTATCTTTTTAGCAGAAGAATACATGCACTTATCTCCAAAATATATTTCACCTTTATCCGGTTCCTCAAGCCCTGCAATCATTCTAAGTAAAGTCGTTTTCCCGCATCCTGAAGGTCCTAAAAGTGTGGTGAATTCCCCTTTTTTCATTACAATCTGTAACGGCTTTAACGCCTGTGTTTTCCCAAATGCCTTTTCTAATCCATGAATTTTAATATCCATCGTTTCACCTCTCTCCCCTCATTCTTAACCTGCTTTCATTCTATCTGGAAGTTTTATACTGAATGTTAATGTACTGTAAAGATTAAATTAAAAAATCTCTAATAAACTATTTATTTCTATAGATTTTTTCTATAGTTAGAAGAAAAAGGGGGCCAACTTATCATGAATCTCTTAAAATTAGAAATTGTAGTGCTTATTAAAAAATACAAAAAGCTTACTATTGTTGCAGAAAAACTTGGCGTTAAACAACCTACTATTACGTTTCATATAAAAAGCTTAGAAGAAGAACTCGGTGTGTCTTTATTTGAATTACGTTCCGGAAGATATTTTTTAACAGAGGCTGGCGAGGCATTGCATCATTATGCTTGCAAAATAGATGCACTTATGAAAGAAGCTAGACGGGTCACACAAGAGTTTAAAGATTTTAATAAAGGCGCTATAACAATTGGTGCTAGTTATGTACCAGCGACTTATCTTTTACCAGAAGTTGTTCACCAATTTCAATGCGAATTTCCAAATATAAAAATAACACTCATAGTAAAAACAGCTCCTGAAATTCGAACGATGCTACAAAATCATGAAATTGATCTCGGGGTAATTTCTGCGGCACCGTTTGACGAACCACTTCTAAAACAAATGAATGTAATGCCTGATACACTTGTTCTTGCCTTTTCCAAAGAACATCATCTTTCTAAAAGAACAAATGTATCATTACAAGATATCGAAAAAGAACGTATATTATTGCATCGTAACCCATCTACAACGAGAGATTTACTTACACAATGGACGTTAGCACATAACGTTACATTCCAATCAGAAATTGAACTAGATTCATTAGAAACGATGAAACAAATTTTAAAATATGGTAATGGGGTTGCCTTTATTTCAAAACTTGCTATTGAGCAAGAAGTACAACGAAATGAGCTATGCTATATACCGATCCCTGATTTTGAATTTCAGCGTAATATTTATACCATTCATCATGAGGACAGATGGAATTCTAAAATAATTTCTTTTTTACTACATAGCATTACTTCTTTTGCAGAAAAAAATTAAAAGGCTGTCGTTATACACGACAGCCTTTTAAACTATAACTCTATTTGTTTTTCTTATCCTCAATTTTTGCTTGTGCCTCTTCAGCCTTATCTAATGCTTCTGAAACTTTTTTCTCTTTTTCTTTTACATCATCTATACTATCAACAGCTTTAATTAATTTATCGATTCCTTCTTCATTTACCTTTTTTCGTTTCGCTACTCTTTCATTTACTTTCTCTTCCACATCTTTTGCTTTTTGAAGCATATTCTCTGCATTTGATGTCACAGCTTTTTCAAGTGCATCATCTTTTTTCTTTTGTAACACTTCATTTGCAATATCTTTCGTTTCTGAATACTTACCGTCTTTTAATGCTGTCGCACCGTGATCTAGTAACTGAGCGACTTCTTTATATGCCTTCGCTTCATTTCCTGATTTCTCTTTTTCCGCTTTTTCAAACCACATAATCGCATCACTATATTTTTCATTTTTCAATGATTGCATACCTGTTTCAATATACGTGTCATAATTACTACATCCAGTCATTACGACTAACAGAAAAAGCATTACAAAACTTAATTTTCTCATGATGTTTTCTCCTTTTCTTTGCCTGCTCACTATACTGTAACATACATGAAAAAGAGTTTCAAAAACTAAAATACTAATTTGGTCATTTTTATTATTTCCAGTCAATTTTTTATTACTTTCTTATTTTTAGGCCGACACATCCACTTGCTTTTTCGCCACTTGCTTTCTTACTCCAACTAATACAACTAATAATAACCCTCCACCTAATGTCATCATAACAATGCTAGTCGGCAACATATCTAATAATAATCCATATACAATCATACCAAGCGGTGCGATTGCGGTAGAAATTGTTTCAAGTAAACCGAAAACGCGTCCTAAATAGCTTGGGTCTGTCGTCTTTTGAATATGTACTTGCATAGGTATATTTACAACCATCATTGATATACCAGTTAAAATCATAAAAGCGATATAGTAAATAAAACTTACTACTTTCGGAATGGTAACTAACAATGGAAAGACTGTACATAAACTCAAGCCCGCAAATAAAAACAGCCCAATATAAACAGAGCGAAACGGATTATTCACTTCTTTACGTACTGATAAAACAATTGCACCAATTAGCATCCCGACTGCTAACATTCCCTCTACAACACCGAGTTGCTTCGAGGATAAATGCAAATTTTTAATAATAATATACGGAAGTGAAACGAACAGTGCACTCGCAAAAAAGTTTACCCCTACTGCAATTTTCATTAAACCATATATTTCATGCTGTCGTTTTACATATGAAAAACCTTCTTTTATACTCGTCAAGAAATGCTCTTTACTCTCAGCCACTTCTTTTTTATATAAATCAAATACGATAAATAATTGCACAATCACTGCTAAAAAGAACGTAATACTATTTAACAAAAAGAACAACTTGATTGAAAAGAAACCAAATACAACTCCTCCAATAATCGGCGCTAAAATATTCGATAAAGATGATGCCGTCTGATTTAAAGCACTCGCTTTTTGAATACGCCCTTCATCTACTAAATTAGGAATAGACGAAGTTAATGCTACAGAATAAAAACTTGCACAAATGGATAATAATGCCGCTGATACATAAATAAAAAGAAGTGATGGCCCAAACATAGTAGCCATAATAAACATAATAAGCATTGTTAAGCTACTTAATAAATCAGTACCAATGACAAGCCATCTTCGATTGACGCGGTCAGCTACAGCACCTGCAATTGGTCCACAGATCATTCTTGGTATTGATCCGCAAATTAGTGTAATTGCAAATCCCATTCCTGAACCCGTTGTCTTTAATACGTATAATCCCATTGCAAACGTATAAATACCTGCACCTAATAAAGATGTCATTTTCCCAATCATCATTAGCATAATATTTCTCGTTGCAATCTTCATTTTTGAATCATTTTGACCTATACTTACATCCCCCATTATGACACTCTCCCCTTAAAAGTTAAATTGTGTTAAACTTATTATATAATCAACTTTCCAATTTTTACAACAAAAAGTTTAATTGTATTTAACTTTTTAATTATAAAGGAGCATGTGATGGCTACTCTAGGCGAAAAAATTAAAACGTTACGAAAAGAAAAAAAGTTTACTCAAACAGAAATAGCAGGTTCAGAACTGACAAAAAGTATGCTAAGTCAAATTGAAAATGGAAAAGCTACACCTTCCATGAAAGCATTACAATATATCGCTAATAAACTTGGATGTGAAATGAGTTTTTTACTAGAAGAAGATGATGGAGAAATTGTAGAACTCATTCAAAAAATGGAGGAACTAATAAAGACAAATAAATGCGATGAAGTATATGATACTTTACTACCTATCGTTCAAAAAGAGCTACCTTCTACTTTAAATACGGCTCGTATATATAAACAGTTCATAACTGGAGCAGCTATTATGAACGATTATAATATTGAATATTACGTCGAAACCGCTATTTCTATATTTGAAAAATATACTTTATATCGAGAAAGCACTGAAACGAAACTACTGTTTTACTATATGCTCTTCAAACGTAAAAAATATAAAGAATGTTTACAGATGATTACCATTATTCGTGATGAATATAAAACGAAGAATTTAGAAATGGATCTTATTACACATATACAGTTATACTTAAAAGAAGCAATTATTTTACTCGCATATGGCAATTATGAAAAATGTGAAAGAGTCATCTTAGATGCACTTGCCTTTTCCAAAAAACATCAAGTGTATTATAAAACAGATGATTTTTATCGTATTTTATCTTATCAAAAAATCATTACGGCGGATAAAGAAAGATATTTATATTACATAAAAAAATCTGAGCAATTTGCCATTTTTACAGAAGATACTTTATCCGCTGCAAATATAGATATATTAAAAGCTTATTACTACAATACAATTACGAATGAATATACAATCGCATTAGAACATTTAGAACAATTTCGAGAAAAACTAAAAGATGAACCAATTTTTCAAGACGATGGATTGTATTATCTTGAAAAAGGAAAATATTTGTATGGTTTAAAACGTTACGAGGAAGCTTTAGAAGTATTAGAGCGTGCTATCATACCGGATTATACGAGTCATCCACTTGATCAATCGTGGTTATTAACAGCTGGATCTTATCGTGCTCTTTGCTATATAGAACTTCAAGATAAAAAATCTGCTCTGAAAGAAGCAAAAGAAGCAGTTCAAGCGATAGATGACTATCCTGATTCCATCTTCTCTTCATTTATTAAAGAAACATTACAAATAATACAAAAACTTTAAAAATGTTTCGAAATGGTATATTATTCCTCCTTTTTTGCAAAGATAATAATGATGGGAGGAATATAAATGAATATACAACGCGCAAAAGAGCTTTCCGAGTCATCTGAAGAAGCCAATGTCAGTTTTCAAGGCATGCCTGTTATGATTCAACACGTCGATGAAAGCAACGAAACCGCCCGCATATATGAAGTAACAAATCCAAAACGCGAATTAACTGTTCCAGTTAATAGCTTAGAGGAAATATAAAAAATGCCACTTCTTTTTTTTGAAGTGGCATTTTTCTTACTTTGTATCACTTAATTTGTATATTCCTTCTCACCCCTGTTTTTCAGCACCTGAACAAGAACAGAAGCTTCCTGCTGCTGTTCTTGTTATTACGTGCTACAATACAAACTATGAACTGAACATTCGTACCATATATGTTAAGGAGGAAAGATAATGGGAACTAATCCACAAAAAACTAGCCCTTATTATGCGGTTATATTCACTTCTAATCTATCGAATGATACAACAGACTATAGTACCGTTGCCGAAAAAATGGAGGAACTTGCGAAACAGCAACCTGGATTTTTAGGTGTAGAAAGCGCACGAGGTAATGCAGGATTAGGAATTACAATTTCTTATTGGGAATCACTTGAAGCAATTGAAAATTGGAAACAGAACGCCTTACATAAAGAAGCGAAAAAAAGAGGCCGTGAGCAATGGTATGAAAACTTCCACCTGCGTATCTGCCTTGTTGAGAAAGAATATAAGTTTCATAGAGATACCTTGTAACTTATGAAGAAAAAATTGGCTCTCGTTGCTATTCATGAAATATACGGTGTGAACGATCATATGCATCGTGTTATTGACCACTTCAATACATCTCATATAGATGTATTCTGTCCTAACCTTTTACAACTACAAAATTCATTTCATTATAGTGATGAAGAAAAAGCATATCAATATTTTATGAATCATATTGGATTTGATTATGGGAAAGAACAAATTAATGAGGTAATTTCTACCCTTTCAAATGATTACACGCATATAGGACTTATCGGCTTTAGTGTTGGGGCTACCATCGCTTGGCTCTGTAGTAACAATCCAACAATAGATTTTATCATTGGATGTTACGGTTCCCGTATACGTGACTATGTTCACATTAAACCTACATGTGCTACATTACTTATTTTCCCTGAACAAGAAGCTAGTTTTTCAGTATCCTCTTTAATGAAAGCATTGCAGCAACAAAGGAATCCTCTATTAGAAATAAAACAACTACATGGCGAACATGGATTTTTAAATCCATCCGCAGTAACATATAACGAACAATCTACAACGCAAGTATACAAAATAATAGATTCGTTTCTTATGAAAACTATGTTGTAAAGGAGTTTCATATGCCACTAACATTATTATTGCTCATATTCATAATCATTCCATTCATTTCAGCATTAGCTCTCATTTTTATGACAGTCAAAAAAGGAAATTTTTTAAACAGACCATACTTACAATCATTCATCGTATGTGCTCTATTTTTTGCGAATTGGATATTATATTTAACGAATTTTTATTCATTGCTACCTGAGAAAGTTAATCGATTTATATTTCTACCTATTTGGTTTTTCCTTTGCGTTTTAGGCTTTATCGTTTTCGCACACGAATGGAAGAACAATCGTATTTTTTCCATATCTATTGGTTTCCTTTCTTCTATTAGTTTTCTATTTGGATTATTGTTGTTAGTTCTTTCGGGAATGTAAAAATAGAAGAAAGAAAAGCCTTCATTCAACTTTTCTTCCTTCTATGTTTACCTTTAGATTTCACTGTCACTGATTCACAAGGTGTGTAATAAATTTGAGGTGTCGCCTTATCCACAAACATCATAAACGTAATAAAGCCGATAATAAAAAAAATAAACAACGTTAACAATATTGCTCCTATCGTTAAAAGTATCATAACACCACCCCTATATATTTCATGTTATTACACCTTTCGCTATTATATGAGCTGAATCCTTTTTAGAAAAATAAACGTAACAAAATAATTACAATGACTCCTGTTAATACTGTTCCTAATAAACTACGAGTATATATCGCTACGAAGAATGTCGGGATTGCCGCAATGATATAATCCCACTGCACTGTCTCATGCATAAATAATACTTGTGCTAAAAGTGCTGCTAATATCGCAATCGGTATGTAATTTAACCATTTTAAACCCCAGTCTGGAATTTGTAGTTTACTAAATACGAGAAGAGGTAAAATACGTGGTACGAGTGTGACAGCTCCTGCTGCTAGTAAAAGGAATAATACGTCCAATCTTACTTCCATTTTTCAATCACCACCCCGATTGTCGCAGCTAAAAGTGTTGCGATAATAACTGCTATACTATCTGGCATAAATAAGTGTGAAACGTATGCGATAATAATCGCTACAATTGCAACACTTAGATGAATGGCTAGTTTCGGTTTACTACTTATTAGCTGAAGTACAAATAATCCGATAAACATCGCTGGTAACGCATAATCCATTCCGTACGTATGAGGATCTGGTATCCACTCTCCAAAAAGCCCTCCGAGAACTGTAGCTAAAATCCAATTTAAATATGCTGTTACATTAAGTCCCATCATCCATTTCTCGCCTAAATGGCCTTTTTGTGCTGCTTGTTGCACTGCAACGCCGAAAGTTTCATCTGTAATTTGCGAACCAATTATTAAATTTTTAAAAAGAGGTATCTTGGTGAAGTAAGGTGCGAGTGCAGCACTCATTAATAAGTGACGTAAATTAACAAAGAACACAGTAAAAATAATTGCCGAGGCTGGGGCACCCGCTGCATACATACCCGCTAATATAAACTGAGCAGAACCTGCGTAAATTAATGTGGACATAAAAGCAATTTCTATGATCGAGAAACCTGCTGTTTTCGCAATAACACCAGCCGCTATACCGATGCTCAAATATCCAAATACAGTTGGTAAACAATCCTTTACACCTTGCTGAAATGAATCATCGCTCTGCAGTGTCATATGTGCTTGAGCTTTATTCACCATTATCTCCCTCCATTTCTTCCATAGTACGTTTTCCTGTTACGACATGAACTAAATCTATGTTTTCACGCCATAATGTATCTAATTTATCAGCTCCAAATTCCTTCGTAATCTCCTCCACCATAATGTCGTGCCGAACATATTCTGTAGCGACGAGAACTAAAGCTGGATCATACGTTGTAACGGCCCATGAAGTGCTATCATTTGAAAAATTAGCAATTAATACTTCTTCCCCATCACGCGCGATAACAGTTAAATGACCACCCATTCTCTTTTCAACGACGTGAGGTGTCATATAATTATGGTGAAATGTCGCTCCTATTTTTGTTTCTGGAGCACCAAATAAAATTGAAAAAATATGTACGCCTTCCGCTTCCTTTTGATGAATGAATGGCTCAATCTCGTGCACTTGATCCTCCCATACAGAAATCCATAACTCTTCTTTTGCTCTATTAATTATATTGCATATTTCTTTCAAAACACGATCATTTGAGCGAATATGCGAAATTACATCAATTTGTCGCTCTTGTTCTAAACAATTTAATTTTCGGTCTAAAAATTCCAAGGACTTTTCAAAATCTTTTCGCATTCGATCCATTAATTCCGTAGCTGGCACTGGTACATATTTCACTGGTTCAGAAGGAACGATATGCACCGCTCCTTTATCCATCAACTTGCCAAGTACTTCATAAATCATTGAACGAGGTACGCCTGTTTGTTTACTCACTTCATAACCTGTTGCTGGATAATGTTTTAATAGTCCAATATACGCTTTACATTCGTACTGGGAAAAACCTAACTTTTGTAACTCCTTTATTATTTCATCCATCCGTAACCCCTCACAATTTATATAGCTCTAATTTCAAAAAAACGATCTCACTTTCCATTAGTAGTTATTGCTATACCTACTAATATAAAAAAGAAGCCTCTACAAGTCAACTGACAATTCTGAATTTTTATTCGAAATAAAAAGCCTTCTTTTGAAAGGCTTTTTGTGCATAATGAATTATTTCAACTGTAGAGCATTTGATATATTACCCTCCAAATGCTCACGTAAGGTTGAACCTGTATACTCTTCTCTAAATACACCTGCTCTCACGAATAAAGGAATGACTTCACTAAAGAATAAATCCAATGATTTTGGAGGTCCCCCTGGAATTGCAATAAATCCATCTAGTGCCCCTGCTTCAAATCTTTCCATAATTTGCTTACAAACATCTTGTGGTGTGCCTATAGCGACCCAATGAGCAGAACCAACAATTTCTGGTCGTTCTAGTATTTGCTCAACAGTTGGTTCATTTTTTATGATGAAATTCCGTAATAATTCGGCATGTGTTTTACTACGTACAGCTTGATTTCTACTTGGTAGCATATGTTCAGTAACCTTACTTTCTAATGGCATCCCTCTAATATCTAATCCGAGAACCATTTCGAGTAAAGCGTACCTCTTCTCTTTTGTAAGATGTTGGTGAGCTTGCCTGTGCATTTCTAGTGCTTCTTCATATGAATCACCAATAAAGAAATATAAACCAGGCAATACACGTATATCATCTTGCTTTCGGCCATGCTTTTCTGCTCTTTTTCTTAAATCTTGACGAAGTTCGATTCCTGATTCTACATCTGGCATCGCGGCGAAAATTGCATCCGCAACAGAAGCAGCGAAATTCCGGCCAGACTCTGAAGCACCCGCTTGAAATAAAGGCATTTCCCCAGAAATATGTTGCGGGATATTAAGTGGACCTTTCACCTCAAAATGCTCACCACGATGCTCAATTGGCTGTACCATTTCTCTAATTACATCTGCGTTGTCTTCTTTTAAAACTTCATAAGGATGGCTCCTCCAAAGTTTTCTTACTAACTCTGTACATTCTGCCGCTTTCGCGTATCGTTCCTCAGATGGTGGCATCCCTGTCTCACCAAAGTTTTCAGCACCATCAATTGATGTGACAATGTTCCAACCTACTCGGCCGTTACTAACCCAATTTAAAGATTGTAGTTGCCTCGCTAGTATATATGGTGGATAAAATGATGTTGAAGCGGTCGTAACGACTCCAATCTTTTCTGTTGCATAAGCAATAGCAGTAAACAATAGTGTCGGATCTAAAATTACATTCCCCTTATTACGAGCAATTAAATCAGGATGTGCCACTAAATAATCCGCTTTAAAAACAAAATCTAACTTAGCCTTTTCTGCCTGTAGTGCCAACTCTACTTGTTCATCTATCCCTGAATTAAACATACTCTCTTGTTCTTTCTTTCTAGAAATCAAACATAGTCCAATGCAAAGCTGTTTTTTTGTAGACATATGTACACACCTTCCCCTTAGTTTTTAATTCACCTAGTTAAACAAGTGATGCGACCATCGCAGCTTCTATTCTTATTAAAGATAAAATGATATTGATAATCATTATCATTTTATGGTGTAACTATAATAAAAGCAACAATAAAGTGAAACTTTAATCAGAGGAGGAGCTCCCATCCTCTGATTATTAGCCTTCACCAATCGGGCTTTTGCGGGATAAAAAAAAGACCACCACTAATTGGAAGTCCTTTATCTCAATATTTCATTCGCTTCTTTTTCATAAATTTTATCAAACGAAGTCATGATGCGCTGCGATGCTTGAATCATTTTTTGATTCGTCATAAGGTCAGCCATTTCTTTCGTCATATCCACATTTGAATTTTCTAGCATATGATTACGTACTGCCCCTGTTCCATTCGGTAAATCAGCAACGTTTCCTTCTGCTAGTGAAAAACTTTTATTTTCATGTTGTACGAGGCGAGCGTTCGTTTCTACGTCTACTGTTTTCGTTTGCAGACGGGCAATATTATTTTGTGTTACTTCATCGTATAATGTACCGTCTGCTTGTACAGCTATCTTTGCTCCTTCTGGAATACGAATACGTTCATTATTCTCACCCATTACGAAAGCACCAGATGCTGTTTGTAAATAACGATCACTATTTAATGTAAAGCTACCGTCTCTCGTTAAAAATGTTTCATCATTTTTAGATGTAACGAAAAATGATGATGTGCCAGCCGCACCGTCGTCTAAAAAGAAATCTGTAGCACTATTTGTCATTTGTACATTTCCTTGTACTAAGTTCACATGCGTCGCAGCTGGTACGACAGCGTAATCGACCGAGCCGATATTTGTCGCCGATCCGTCTCCCCGGCGATATGTGTCTTGCACATCAAATACTTTAGACGTCATGTTTTCTGCTTTAAATCCTGTCGTTTGGGCATTTGCGACGTTATTCGAATGAACATTAATATGCTGCATGTAATTCATCATACCCATAGAACCTATATAAAGACCGTTCATACTCGTTTGAATAAGGCAAGTGCCTTATTCTTCACCTCTTTTCTTACGATGTTTGTAACATTTGTTTTGCTAAATGTTCAGCTGTAGCGATATGTATATGTTGCTTCACGTCTTGTCCATCTGTCATTAATACAATTGGAGCTGATGATACAGCTGGAATTTTCAACAATTCACCACTGCTCGCTGTTTCATCAAATTTCGTAAACACGATACCATCTATATGAATATCTTTAAAGTTCGTAATAATTTCAATCATGTCTTTACTTTTCATGGAAGCTGATAACGTTAAACAAATATAGTCTGGCTCTACTTGTCCCATCGTCTCAATCATCTCTTCAACTGTCTCTGACGTACGATAATTTTTACCGGCTGTATCTATTAATATATAATCGACGCGCGCTTCTTCTTTAAAATAACTGAGTGCCCTTGTCATAGCTGCTTCATCTCGCACAGCGATTACTTCTGACCCAATTGTTTTTACGTAATCTTGTAATTGCTGCACTGTTCCACTGCGAGGGTGGTCCGTCGTAATAAAACCAACTGTTTTTCTCTTAGCGTGAAACTGCCATGCCATTTTCGCAAGTGTCGTCGTTTTTCCAACACCAGTTGGACCTATTAATGCAATCGTTTGTATTTCTTTTTCAAATACGTTTTCAGTATTGAAATGAGATCTCATATCTTCCAATATGTATCCGATGACTTCCTCTTCTGTAATCATCGTTGCATTCTCAAACTTCACTTTTAATTTTTCAGCATATGCATGAATGAAATATTGTTCCACATCGTTTTGTTCTAACATCCGAATTACTTTTTGAATAATAAATGGCACAGATTCCTGCTTTTCTTTTTTAACAACTACTTCTTCTTTCTTTACAGGAACAGCTTGTTTCACAGTAGGCTGTTTTTTCGTTACTTTCGTCGCCTCCGTATGTTTCACAACGACAATCCCTTTTTCAAACAGTTGTAATAGTTTCTCTTTTTTTCTTGCCCATTCTTCACTATTTCCTGTTTGCATCGCTGCGTACGGCATAGAAGTCGTTACGTTTTCTAAATTGTGCAGTACCGATTGAATTCCATTTGCCTTCACAATTTCTTCTGAAGGTTCATTTACAACATCCATTAATTGTTCATGAAATTGAGTTACGCCTTCGTTACTTTCTTCCTGTTTATCTTCAGGAAAAGCGACTAACATTTCATAATTCTTCTTCCAAAAAAACGGGATGTTTCGTTTTACACTTTCATCGACAACGTAGTAATAATCTGTACCATATTGGTCAAATAACTTTCGATACAATTCATTTTTCGAAGCTGCTTTTATTCGCATTAACGCTTCTTTTTTTTCTGTACTTTCCATTACTTCACCCCTACTATTCAATATAAGCAATTTGATCTACAACAATTTCTGGTGCTAATTCACTAATACATAATACTTTAGCTTCTATTTGATAACGTTCAAGAAGTCTCACAATCGCAAACCTGAAATCTTTTCTGCGTGTTAATAATACTGGCTCTCTTCCCATTAAACGAGCTTGTTTGAAAACGCGCTGTACTTGCTCTACTACTCGCGTTTCTAAATCTAAATCCCAGTTTAATAAATAACCTTGGTATGAATTATTAACAACATCCGCATCTAACTCGATTGAATCAGCGAAAAGCGTTGCATAAATTTTCCCATCAGGATTTTTCGCACTCTCACAAATAACTTTTGAAATACATTCACGAACAAATGCAGTGACACCATCAACATGGTTTTGATAAATTTCTTTCCCGTCAATAATACCTTCAATAATTGTTGGTAAATCACGAATTGAAATTCCTTCTTTCAGAAGTTGTTTAATAACATTTTGCACGAGTGATAAATCGATTTCTTTCTTCTTAATTTCTTCTAATAAAACGCCATTATCAGTTTCAAGCGAGTTAATCAAGTCTTTCACATGTTGACGCTGAATTAACTCATGAAGATTACGTCTAACGACAACATCTAAATGCGTAATTAATATGCTGAGCGGCTCTAACACTTGATAGCCTTTCATTTGTGCATCTTGTACCATATGCTCCAAAATCCAATATCCATCTTCACCAAAAATTGGATCTTTCGCCGGCTCTGCATCTAAATCAGCCATTACATTCGGTGTTTTCAGTGCTAATAAATAACCTGATTTTAAAACACCTTCAGCCGCCTTCGCACCTTTAATACGAATAATGTAACGTCCGCGTGGTCTAAAGCTCGTATTATCTTTAAAGTTAAATCCAGGAACGTTAATACCAAGGTCGGTAATAATCGACTTCCTCATAAGAACAACTTTATCACGAGCTGTTTCCCCGTTAATCTTCTGCTTTACAAGTGCCGCTAAATCTAAACCGAGCTCTACGATAATTGGATATTTATCTGTAAAGACGCCGAATGAATCTTCCACTTGTTGCAGTTGCTCTTCATCGCCTTGAATCATTTCTAATTCTTTTTGAAGCTCGTCTTCTTTTTCTTTCTTTATTCGCTTTTTATTACGAACTCCTAAGAAAACAATCGTGCCTCCAACGAGAGCAAAGGGTAGAAATGGTAACGGTGTAAAAACACCCATTGCGATAAATAAGCCACCGAGTGCATATACAACAACTTCATGCGCTAATAACTCTTTAAAGATTCCTTCAGTTACTGTATCAGATGAGCCGTCAAATACTCGCGTTACGATACTACCTGTTGAAATCGCAAGCATTAACGAACCGATTTGGTTTACAATTCCGTTACCGACAGTTAACTGCGTATAGTGAATAGCCGCATCTGCAAAGCTCATTCCTTGCTGCATCATACCGACAATTAAACCGAAAATAATGTTTACGAATAAAATGACAATCCCGAAAATAACGTCCCCTTTAATGAACTTTCCGGCACCATCCATCGCTCCGTAAAACTCTGTTTCCATATTTAATTTTTTTCGTTTTGCCTGTGCATCTTTTTCTGTAATAAGACGCTGATTCAAATCAGCATCGATAGACATTTGTTTCCCTGGTAAAGAATCAAGTGTAAAACGAGCTGCTACTTCAGCTGTACGAGACGCACCGTTTGCAACGATAAACTGGAATATGATTAATACTATAAAAATAACGATACCAATTAATAAGTTCCCGCCAATTACGAACTGACCGAACTCTTCAATAACATGACCCGCATTTCCGTCTGTTAAAATCGCTCGCGTCGTCGAAACGTTAATCGATACGCGGAAAATCCCGATTAATAACAACATCGTCGGAAATGACTTTAATTCATCCCACTCGTTAATACTTGTAGCTCGCATATAAATAAGCACTGACATACTTAGTAGAAAAACGATAACGATATCAAGTATAAATGGTGGAAGTGGAATTAAGAGCGCCACAACGAATGACGCTGCTAAAAAGATAGAAAAATAGGTTCTTGCAGAATCCATCTTAAACAAAGAGATCCCCTCCAAACGCGCTATTATACTTCAAGTTCGTTCGTTTGAATTAAATAGCGCATAACTTCAATTACAGCTACGTATAAATCTTTTGGAATCGTCTCGTCTTCCTCGACTTGATAATATAAAGAACGAGCGAGCGGACGGTTTTCCACCATTGGTATTTCTTGTTCACGGGCAAGCGTTCGTATATATAATGCGAGCTCATCTTCCCCTTTTGCAACGACAATAGGCGCCGCATCAACTTGTTTATTGTAACGAAGCACCACTGAAATATGCGTCGGATTGTTCACAATAAACGTTGCACCATCCATCTTCTTCGCGATTGTCCCTTGCAAGATGGCATGCATAAAGTTTTTTCGTTTCCCCTTTACTTGCGGGTCCCCTTCATTATCTTTATGCTCTTGTTTCACTTCTTCTTTTTTTATCTTAATATCTTGTTCGTACTCCCATTTTTGATAAATGAAATCAATAATAGAAAGAATGATTAAAATAATTAAAATGGCTAGAAAGATAAATTTAATTTGGCTAATAATTTCAGTAAGTGACGCTGTCCAGTTAAATCCAATCATACTAACAATCTTCTCTAAATTCTTTTTAAAGAGAACGTACGAAACGTAACCGATTAATCCCATATAAAACAATGATTTCAAAATATCTACTAAACTTTTACGACTAAACAATCTCGTAAAATAGTTTTTCGGATTAATACGTGATGCTTTCGGCTTAAGCACTTTAGAAAAAAATAAGAAACCGACTTGAATCATATAATTGAACAAATGAAAAGCATATACAAGTATTAATATAGGAGCCGATACTTTCAGAAGTAATATACCCATTAAATAAAAATACTCGGTCGAATCTGTATTTTTTCCAATTTGATCAAACAGTACCGCTACGGAATGTGCAATCTCATAGCCGAGCCAATCTCCGAAAAAGTAAACGACAACTGCTAATACAAGAATGGAAAATAAATTATTTAAATCTTTACTCCGGGCGATATTCCCTTCTTCACGCGATTTTTTACGCTTCTGCGGGGTGGCCTTTTCTGTTTTATTATCCTTTGCCATGCGCGTCCCCCTACTTCGTTAAGAAAAAGTTAAATAGTTTCGTATACTCTTCCAGTAATACGTCTGTCATATTTTTAAACACATAACCGAGCATCGGTACACTCATCGCAATAAACAAAATACCACACGTTATTTTAATTACGTACGCATTCATAAAAACGTTTAATTGCGGTGCATTTTTTGCAATTAAAATAAGGACGAAATTAATAATGAATAGACTGCCCATAAGTGGCAAAGCAATTTCAACCGCTGATGTAATTGCAAATAATAACGTTGCGAGTAGACTATCTAAAAAACTAGTCGTCAACAATTTTGAAATCGCCTCTGTATATTGAAACGACTTTAAAATCGTGGCAACGAAATAGTTAATGCCGCCCAGTGAAATAAAAATAATAAGAAAAAATATATCAAAAATTGTTGATAGCAAAGTGGACTGTGACCCTGCATTTACATCAAATAAACTCGCCTGTGATAAACCGATATCAAAGTCTAAAATATGCCCTGCCATTTTCGGAATGTTCCACAGCATCTCTACAATTTTTGAAAGTGATAACCCAATTACAATTTGCGTTCCTGCATAAGCTGCTACATCCCAAACTGTCTTTATGTGAGAGACATCCACTTGATCTGCCACTGTAATCGAAAGAGCGAGTCCAAATGTAACCTTTGCCATCGCCGGAATTGATCGGCCTGAGAAAAACGGTAGAAAATATAAAAATGAAGTAATGCGACAAAACGCAAAAAACGTCGCCGCCCATAATTCCATATTCATTTCAGTTCACCTATCTTAGTACGAACGCAATAGCGATGGGATTTTATCAAATAAATCTAAAATAAGCATCGTTAACTCTTGAAACATCCACGGACCTAAAATGATAATAACGAGCACAATACTCGCCATTTTCGGTAAAAACGTCAGCGTTTGCTCTTGAATTTGCATCATCGCCATAATAACCGCGATAATAATAACGACAATCATACTTACAACGGCAATCGGCATTAAAATCATAACCCCTTTATAAAAAAAGGTTTGGAAAATATCTATAATTGGTGACGTATTCATTTATATGACTCCTATCACATAGCATCAAACGCTTCAGGCGACCGTCTTAAACATAATATCGACGATTTTTGTATATCCACCTAAATATACGAAAACGAGTATTTTAAATGGTAAACTTAAAATCATCGGCGGTACCATCATCATCCCAAGGTACATTAAAAGTGTACTAATAATTAAATCAATAAAGACAAACGCTAAATAAATGAACATCCCTGTAAGTAAACCTTTTTGAATTTTGCGTTAACGTAAAGGATGGCACAAGCGTAAACAGTGAAAGATCCTTTAAATCTTTCGGCAACTCTTCTCCGCGCACTTTCAGCATCATTTTCAAATCATGCTTATACGTATGCTTCGACATATAATCTTTCATAATCGGAGCTGTCGTCTCCGCAGCTTGACTTACTGTTATTTTTTCTTTCGTCATCGGGTCCCACACATCACTCTTTAATTGACCAAGCACTGGCTGCATCGTAAATAGTGATAAAAATAATGCGAGTCCAACAAGCACTTGGTTCGGTGGTAAATTCATAACCCCAAGCCCTTGACGAGTAATCCCAAGAACAATCATAAAATAAGTAAAATGCGTAAATAAAAGAACGATAGAAGAAGATAATGATAGCAGGGTAACGAGCGCGAATAGTTGTACACTTGAATTACTCGTAAACTCTTTTCCATTTTCGAAATTAATAAAGCCGTTCGGGGCTGCATACGCTGGATTTACAAAAACAAATGAAAAAATAATAGAAAATACGAAAATAACGGCAAATAACGCTAACTGTTTCTTTATTCTCATGATGGATCCTCTACTTTTTTCGTTTCACTCTTCACCGCGTCTTCTAGCGCTTGCTGAAACTGATTTCCTGTTCCTGTTAACTGCACAGATTGTACACCGTTATTACTAATAACAGTGAACACTTGCTTTCCGTCCACTTCAAACAAAAAGGCGCTCGTTTGATGATTTAAATACACGCCGTCTTTCACTTGAATATGGCCGTTTTCACCTTGCTTAAAAAACTGCTGTTTGCGCGTCTTTTTCGTCATATAATATGCACCATAGCCGAGCGCACCAAACAGTAAAACGACTTGAAATAAGGTCGTCATATACGACATATGACTCCTCCTCTACTCTTTATCCTGCATTTGATTTTGCGCCTTCATAAGCGCTGCATGTTTCTTATCAGCTTCAATTTCAGAAATAATAATGCCGAATTTCTCATCCATTACTATCGCTTCACCAATACCGACCTTCATATCACTTAAATATACATCTACTTTATGTCCTAAATTTTTCTCTACTTCAAGAACATCGCCAACTTTTAATTGCTTCACATCACCAAGCATAATAGATGACTTCCCAAGTTTTACTCCAAGTTCAATCGAAATATCCGAAACGGTATCAATATGTGCCTTCCCCGCTTCATTTCGCTTCCCTGCAAATTCTTCTAATACCATTAATGACACAGGAGATACTTCATGCTTCATATAGATCCTCCTACTCTATAAAACTTTTAAATAGGAGCGCCTTACGCGTTCCATCTTTCCCGATAAAACAATTAAATTTATGTTTTCCATCTACATAACCACGCAGTTGGTCTGTTACTTTCGTATGAAGCGGAATAATATCGCCTTCTTCAATTTGCTCAGTCTCGCCCATTGTCATTTTCTGCTCACCAATCGCAACGTGAACAGGCTTGTACACTTGATTTACTTTCACTTCTACTTCAGACGTATACTTTCTACGCTTATCTGAAGAATGTTCGACAATATTTTCAGACGTTAACTTATCCATAATTTCTTCAACAGATAAGAACGGAATACCGATACGAACTGTCGTATTCCAAAAATCCGTTTTCATATTTACGTTTAATAGTGAAATAATATCGCTCGCTGTCGTAATCTTCAGCGCATTCGGATCTGTCTCCGTCGTTACAAATTTCGGTTCAATCGCAACAACGCTTTCAAATGATTGTTGTAAATTTTTACAAAGAAGAGCAAATATATTATCAAGC
Source organism: Bacillus sp. FSL R12-0074 (assembly GCF_038005725.1). Lineage (NCBI taxonomy): Bacteria > Bacillati > Bacillota > Bacilli > Caryophanales > Bacillaceae > Bacillus > Bacillus sp. FSL R12-0074. Next base: position 1,686,337 of record NZ_JBBOTR010000001.1, on the reverse strand, counting down.
GTTAAAAACTCAAACGCCGTTAACGGTCTACGCATTAGAAAGTTACGCTTACTATCTCCGCCAAGCCAGCATTCATGAATATAAATAACGAACGCTAAATCAATTTCAATTACAATTTCTCCAAGCTCTGGAAGACCGAGATCAATAACACAATATAAATAGTAATCTTTCGGCATTTTCTCCACATACTCACTCGTAAACGGAACTTGCTCAACGGTCGAAGGCTCTAGTTCAATTGGAATACGCATACGCGCTGACAACGTCTGTGACGTCTGTTTGCCAAAAGTAGACGCAATCGCTTGCAAACTACGTAAATGCTCAACACCGAACTTCTCCGGTCTATTAAAATCATACTCTTGAAATTTATCTTGCTTCCCTGCTTCTTGTGCGAAAGCTGGCATTTCCTCGCCTTCATTTACCGCCTTCAGTAGGGCATCAATTTGCTCTTGACTTAATTTATCGCCACTCATGAAAATCCCCTTCCCTACCTTTTCAATTCAACAATTTCAACGTACATTTTTCCATTCTTCGTCAAAATCTTTCCGGTTCCAATCTCTTCATTCTCAAGCATAATAAGCACCGTATTTTTCGTTGAATTTTCAAGACGATACAATGTACCTTTCGTAATATGAAGCAGATCTTCAATTTTCTTTTTTGTATTTCCGATTTCAAAATAAATTGTTAACGGAATATCATCTTGTAATTTCAAATCTTGCCAACTCCCATATCATGTTAACGAAAATTTCATATTCTCTATTTATCCCGCTATTTGCGGGCAGTAAGACCCCTACCTCAAAATTCAGCGAACGCAAAGAAGTTAGGCGGAGGGGCAACTGCCCGTAAAAGCCCGATTGGTGAAGGCTAATAATCAGTGGGGTATGAACAAAACCCCCACTGATTAAAGTTTCACTTTATATATAAATGAAATTTCTTATTTCGAAACGTCTATATTCAATATTTTCTTTATATATCCTTGCGTTTCTTTAAATGGTGGTACGCCTCCGTACTTTCTCACATTACCAGGACCAGCATTATAAGAAGCAAGGGCTAGTACGAGATCACCGTTATTTTTCTTTAAATAACCGCTTAACTCTTTCACACCGCCTTCAATACTTTCAGCTGGTGAAAATGGATTTTTTATACCCATCTCTTTCACATTTGCTGGCATAAGCTGCATAAGCCCCATCGCTCCTGCATGTGACACCGTTTTCGGATTAAAATTAGACTCTACTTCAATCATTTTTTGAATTAACGTTTTCGGAATTCCATATGTATTACTTACGCGATCAATAATATCCTCATACTTACCTTCATTTGAAGAACGTATTTTCTGAATATTATATTCATTCGTTAATCCCCACGTATCAGCAGGCTCATTTTTCGTTTCTGGGAAACGTCGCTCAAACTCTTTTTGTGCAACTTGCACTTCATCTACTTTCTTCGTTTCAGCTTTCTCCTCAGGCTTACTCGTTTCCACTACTACTTTATTAATAGGTTCTTCTGGTTTATTAACAACCGTTTCTATTTTCATAGATTGTACCGGCTGACTCATATCCTCTACTTTTGCCGTTTGCGGAGCAACCTTCGTCTCCTTCGCAGGTTCACTTTGCAATTGATCTTGAAAACGACTACTAACGAACGCCTGCGGACTACTTAATTTTTGCTGAAATTGTCCTTTTTTATATGCAAGAACTTCTTTTACTATATTTCCAACTACCATAATATCACCTTTTCGATAAACAAAGATAATCTAATATTAGAGTTTTTTTAAAAAGTTTGCAATAATCCTTTGCAATAAAAAAATGACTATATTGTTAAACCGTTATTTTTTTATATTTATTAATTCGAATTTTTAGTTGACACCCTTTGTAGCAAGGCTTACAATAAATCTCGAAATCGATTTTTTCGCATATTACCGTTTTTCAATTTACAGAAAAGTCAATATAAAAAAATGGGGGTTCTTCACATGAGAATCAATACAAACATTAATAGCATGCGTACGCAAGAATACATGCGTCAAAACCAAGACAAAATGAATGTTTCTATGAACCGTTTATCAAGCGGTAAACGTATTAACAGTGCAGCTGACGATGCAGCTGGACTTGCAATCGCTACTCGTATGCGTGCAAAAGAAAACGGATTAGGTGTTGCATCTCGTAATACACAAGATGGTATCTCTATGATTCGTACAGCTGATTCAGCAATGAACTCAGTATCTAACATCTTACTTCGTATGCGTGACCTAGCAGTTGTCGGGTAAAGAACTGGCGCGGTATCAGTTATGACCCGTCTCCAGCCCCTCCCCATAAGAACTGCTCGTGAAGTTTTCCCTCAAGCAGCTCACCCCATAAACTTCATCAAAAGGGTTATGAGACCTATCAGATGGCAGACACTTTTATCAATATCTTCCCGAGCTTTCGAGAGGACGAACTTTCCAGTTCCAGTAGAGTCCTAGTACACCATAGAGATATTCATTACTCCATCTCTGCCATCCAATGCTACGCTTTTGTCGCCGTTTCCTTCTCGTCAATAACGTACGGACTTTCATCTCTGTATAGTCTCGTACTTTACTAAAAGCTCGACTAGAATTCCCAACCCGGAAGTAATTCACCCATCCAATCAGTACAGTATTGATTTGTTTTACTAAATCTTGTGCAGGCTTGGCGCCTGCGTTTCTGATTAATTCTCGGATTTTTGCTTTCACTTTCGTACAGGCTTTCTTCTTCGGGGTAATAAGAACAAAGTATCTACTCTTATTTCGATTAAGTACTCGCCTCAAATCAAATCCTAGGAATCCGAAGGATTCTCCTTTTAAAACATTAACCACTCGGGTCTTCTCCAGATTCAGTTCAACTCCCAAAGGCTTTAATTGTTCCCACAGTCGTCGCAATGCCAATTCAGCCCATCCACGTTTACTAGAGTGTCCGCTTACAGTGATAACTATATCATCAGCAAAACGGTGATAGTTTACAGCCTCGTAATGGTTTTCTGTTGTCTTACGTCGAATGGCATCAAATGTCCAATCTACTTCATTGAGGTAGATGTTTGCGGCTAGGGGAGAAAATGGTCCCCCTTGCGGGACACCAATCTTTCCTGTCACCTTGATTACCTGTTTTACAAGGTGCATAACTTGCGAATCTTGGACACGCTTTGCAATTTTCTCCAAAAGTATGTGGTGTCGAATTGTATCAAAGTAGCGTGACAGGTCAACATCGATTACTACAGTCATCCGGCGCAATATGCTACGTCGCACTTCTGCCAGTGCTTGATGTGGAGAGCGTTTTGGTCGGAATCCGTAGGAATTTGAACAGAAATCAGCTTCAAAGATGGCTTCCAATATGAGTTTTAGCGCTCCTTGGACCACGCGGTCCCGTATACACGGGATTTGTAGTGTCCGCATTTTTCCGTTTTCTTTTGGGATTTCTACTTTACGATTAGCTTGTGGTTGATATGTTCCAGCCTGTAGTTCTGCTTGGATATTCTTTAAAAACGGCATAACTCCCTCTAGCTCTATATCAGCGAAACTTTTCCCGTCGATGCCTGGGGCACCGTTGTTTTTCCTCGCTTGCTGATATGCTTCATGAAGGGTTGTTATTTTGGTAATGTGGGAAAATATTCCCCAAAACCGATGCGTAGGTTCAGACTTCGCCTTTTGATAGATTCGTCGCCTTAGTTCCTGCAAAGTAATAGGTGTTTTTATCATGGCACCCTTGCCTCCTTTGGTCGTACGAAATATTTACAGGTTCGGACCCTTCCCTCCCCGCGCGTTTTGCTGCACGCAGATCTCTGGTACTACGATCCGTTCCGCCACCCTGACACCTACCGTTCTCACTTCCCGATCGCGGTTATAGAGACGGTCTCCTCGATGAGGTTTCTTCATCGGGTGTCGAGGGCTTCTCCAGTTTCCACATTATCTTTCTCTCCATGTCGCCGCTGATACCCCGCCGGTGAGAACTGCCGTTCCAGACTCGTTTCGGTCAGTTCTTGCTGCTTTCGCACGTTATCGACCGTCTCAGCCACCGGAATTGCGTGTAACGAGGCTACGTCTACGTTCACTGTACGTTACAACCTGGAGATTTGCCCACATGCCTTTTGCATGTGATGTCAGAGGGCTTCGCCGTGTCGCTTTCACTTCATGGCGCCTCTCAGGCTACGGGAGTGGAGTCTATTCTCCCGATTGGACTTTCACCAACTAGATAATGTGTCCTTATCTGGACACGCCAATCTGCCAACGGTACAAACACAAACGAAAACCGTGGTGCACTAGAAAAAGAATTTTCTGCATTAAGAGATCAAATTGATTACATTTCAACAAACACTCAGTTTAACGGAAAAACATTATTAAATGGTGATAATGGATCTATTAAAATCCATAGTTATGATGATGGACAAGCAACTGCTGCAACAGGATCAGCAGCTCCTGTTGTTGATCCTGTTACTGATCCTGGTACTGGTACTGATCCTGGTACTACAAAACCTGCTATTAACGGCACTATCGATATCAAACTAGCAAATGTTACAAGTGCTAATTTAGAAGGTAATGAAAAGAAACTTAACCAAATTTCTATCTCAGCAACAAACGCAGGTACTGCTGGAACTGAAGATGATACTACTGCTATCAATAATGCTAACTATGCATTTAAAGCTATCGATGGTATGATCGCATCTATCGCAGGTAGCCGTGCTGATTTAGGTGCTACATTAAACCGTCTAGACTTCAATGTAGAAAGCTTAAATAACCAAGCTTCTAACATGGCATCTTCTGCTTCTCAAATCGAAGACGCTGACATGGCGAAAGAAATGTCTGAAATGACTAAGTTCAAAATCTTGAACGAAGCTGGTATCAGCATGCTTTCTCAAGCAAACCAAACTCCACAAATGGTTTCTAAATTATTACAATAAGCCATTTGAGTTAGTTTCATGAACAAACCTCTCTGCTTGCGAAGAGTTTTGTTTTTTCTATATAAATAGATTAATAGATTTATTTTTAGCCTGGAGAGAAGCTCCAGCCATATTTAGAAGCGATCAGGGCTTATTTTATCCTCGTCCTGTGTATGAAAACCAAAAGATAAAGTGAGCATAAGCCCTTTTTTCTCTTCATAGCCGTTTATTAGCGTTAGAATACTGACCATATATCAATCTATAAGGAGTGTCCAATATGCGTATTAGTACAAACGTTTTAAGTATGAACGCTAAGTTAGCTTTATATAAGAATGAGCAGAGTATAAATGTTGGGATGGAGCGTTTAGCGACTGGTAAGAAGTTAAATGCTGCTTCTGATAATCCTGCGAATGTGACAATTGTGACTCGTATGCGTGATTTAGCTGTTCGATTTGCAATTAGTGCAAATTCTTTCGAATAATGTGCTAAAAGGACAAAACATATAATGCTCTGACCTTTTTTAGTAATGATTCTACTCCAATCGTTCTCTTTAATGTAAAAAAAGAAACTATATATTGAATAAAAATTAGTATAGTTTCACTCCGTATTCCTTAAATTAGAAAAGAACAAATGTTTAAAACGCTAAATACAGTTAATGATACTTACCTTTCGGGATTATTTTCGGCTGACTTATTTCCCGGTGCAAACCAACCAATTAGTGCGATGGCAACTAATACTCCATAGAAGATTAAAGTCCAAGTTGTACTGTGCGGAAAATCATGATTTAAAATACCAATGTCCTCATGAGCCAGTGTAATTACAGCTAGTTTGACACCAACCCAAGCAACAATCGCATATGCCGTTGTTTCCAATGCTGGCCGTTTCTCAAGAAGCCCAACAAACCAAGTTGCCGCAAATTTAATTAAAATAAGTCCAGCGATCCCTCCAAGAAGTACAACAATAAACTGTCCTCCATCCATACCTCCGAAATCGTCAAGCGGTGAATCCGGAAGCCCCAGAGCAAGAGCAACCGCAGCTAATATCGAATCAATTGCAAACGCGAGGTCAGCTAATGCAATCTTCCCTACTGTGAACCAGTAGCTTTTACCTGCCGCTTTCTTTTCATCGTCCTTATGAATATTTTGATTGCCTTTTCCGAATTGCGCCTGAATGACATGCTTCAATCCTAAATAAAGAAGATAGGCTGCTCCTATCGCTTGTATTTGCCAAACATTTGCAATAAATGAAATGGCAAATAGGGCTGCAAATCGAAATACAAAGGCCATAATGATTCCGTAATTTATAGCTCTTTTTTTCTCTTCTTCGGGTAAATGTTTCGCTATAACTGCTAGTACAAGGGCATTGTCCGCTGATAACAAACCTTCTAATCCGATTAGAATTAATAATGCCCAAGCATACTCTAGCCATATTGACTCCATCCGTTTCTCTCCTTTCTAAAATTAAAATCAGATAAGGGCTTTGCTATCAATAGAATTTCCTATTAAGCCAAATTAAATCCTAAAACTTATGGCTAAAACATTTTGACAGTTACTTTTCTGTCCTCTATTTGTTATAAGTTGAAATCATTTAATAATCCCACTTTCTAAAATCTTTAATACCAGCGTTACTTTAACACTTGCTTCTGAAAATGTATTCGGCCATTCATTTTCGACTTTTTCCAATGCTCATATTGAAAAGTACGTGCATAGTCACCAAATCCAAATGGATCTAGCTTCTGCCTTTGTACTTTATGAATTAGATCATTTAAATCATGATTTAGCTGTATCATAATAAGTGCAACTAGTTCCCCTTTATCTTTCTTCATATTTACATCGAATGTACGCTCGGCAATAGATAAATCAAATGACTATCTTTAAGAAGAATTACTTCATAATGAAAGGAAATCATAGCAATATAAAGAGCCTAAGCAAAGATCGCAATAAATAATCCCGTGAGGCGAAGTAGCCATGTAAATGATGCTATAGCTATCCTTAAGCTGTAATCATCCATCGTTTGAAAAAATGATGAAAAAGTCATCGGACCAATTAACACACCTGGTGAACAATCGCAATTCGGCCCTTCAAAATATGATGCGAAGTTGTATCTGGACGTTCGGTTATAGAAAACTGTGGGAATAGTGTATATGAATTATCTTCAACGAGTCCCTCTAATGTACCGGTACTGAGAATAGCATCAATGTTGATTGATTTTATACGACTTGCCATTTCGTGGACGACAGTTTCATTTGTAACATCTGCTAAATACAGCATAACAATTTTTGAATTTGCCCGATCTCCAACAGTGAACTCTTTCACCTTCAATTCACGATTTGGAATATATCAGCGAATGAAGGCAATACTCTCGCTCGCTACTTCCGTAAAACCTTCGTGTGAACTTTTTAATGAAGTTTCAGTTGTTGGTTCCTGAATACTCCTCTTAGGTGCCCCTGCGTGTCTAACTCTAACGCTGTGTACTGACCATCTATAAGCAAAATGCTTTTACCATGTAAAATAGCCTATTTGATTTCTAATCATTTTTTTACCTTCTTAATCTGCCCAATAGAAATTGAAGACTCCCAAAAATCTTTTTCATTCCATTCTTGAAATAAGAGAGGTCGTAGAACATCCGTATTAATGACATTTTTGTCTACTAACCCCTCCATATACACGAGCGTGACTCTTTGTCCGCTTTTCAACGGAAAACTTCTTATAACTAGCTCTGGAATTCCGCTAAATAGTTTGGACAATTGCTCTAGGTTTATAAGACATAGAAGAAACCGAACCGTTTATTACAATGTCAGCTTGTTCCTGCGTAGAAAAAGATTTTTCACCTCGTAACCATTTATGAAAAGAATCCATACATTCACCTTTTTCGTTGTTGTGTTTCATATGGGTTATTATGGATGAATACTTAAAGACATATACTCTTCTTTAGGTTATGAAGAATCTATGTTTTTTTATTATGAGCAGTTAATTATTTAAACTTACATATTTTCACAATATAAAAGTAAATAAGAAACCTGTCTCCAAAAGATCGTTTTTGACGATTTTTAGAAACAGGTTCTTTTTTGTATCCTATATTTAAGGTATTACTGTCATAACTTGCCCTCTACGGTCGACCATTATTTTCATTTTACCGTCTTGTGCGTTATATAATCCAAGTTTATTTAAATCTTTTTTACAACATTTTACGAAAGTCGGTAACGTACGAAGTTGATCAATATCAGAGCTAGTTATGAAATGAATCAGATACTGCGTTAAATCTTTAATATCGTAAATGAGTTCTTCTTTTTCTCGTATTAACTTATCATTTTCAGCTCGTAGTAACTGTAATTCACCCTCAAGACCACGTGTGTTTTTTTCATCTTTTGAACGCTCTGCGGCCATGCTAGAAAGTTTATAAATCCCTTTCATAAACTTATGTAATTCACCTTCTTTTTCTTCACCATGTTGATTAATTGTTTCAAAATTATCAACAATTCCAGATATAACTGTTACGAGTTTTTTTTCATCTGCTTCATTTTGAACTTCTTCGATTACTTCCTGTTTTCTCTCCTGTTTCATCTTAGAAGTTGTTTCTTTTGCAAATGTATATTTACGTTTCCGCCCAGGTTTTTGTTTTTCAATATTTTCAAACGGTATCTCTTGTTTCTTCAATTTATAATATGTGTTTTGCAATTGACTTTCCGTTTTTTGAAAAAGATTCAGTTCATTTTTACTAATATATTTTGAAATATTTGCGATGTTTAACCCGTGACGTTGACAAAATTGATACACTTCATAAAGTAATTCTAGTTCAGACTTCAGCCATGTAATCGTTGATTTTTCGTAGGCTCGTATACCACCATTTTTCTCTATATCTATTTGAAATAATACCATTCTATTATATAAATCTATTAGCTCTTCATACTCTATGCGGAATTGTTTCTCTATTTTTTGAAATTCCGCTCCCAACTTCGTATCGTTCATTTTATCATTTGACATTTTTTTTAAAAGACTTAATACATTGATTGCTGTGTGGTGATACATAATACGTGTCACTCCCCCTCATTCTTTCACAATTCTCATATGACCCCCATGTCTTTCAAGAAAATAGAAATTTTTACATATCAACATTATAGCATTTCGAAATTGTCCGTCAAATGATAAATCAACAAAAAAAATCAAAAAACAATAGAAAAACTTTTTAGAAAATATATATATAAATAGTATAAAGTGGTATTAGTAGGAATCTATCCGATTATATCATATGGTATTTCCAATATAATTCCACCGGAAATTTGCGCCATCACGTAATTTCACCACTATATTTCCAAATAAAAAACTCACCTTTATACTAAAAGTAGGGAATACAGGATGAAAATTAAATTGAACTACACACAGCAATTTCAATATTTCTACATATTAAATAATAAAAAACGTCCTAGAATCAATTCCCCAGTCAAGAAGACGCTTTCAAATAAAACCGTGACTATAATTTGAAACACTCCCTCATTCTTTCTTTACATAAATGGAACAAAAAAGAAGAACCACCCTGTACTACAGGATAGTTCCCTCTTCCAACTAAAAAGCTTTTTTATAACACTAACTTATCAACCAAACCAATTAACTCTTGAATATCCGGCTTACTCACTTGAGCATTTGCTCCTACAGCCTCACCTTTATGGAACAGCTCATTCGTAATTAAAGAAGAGAAAATAATAACAGGTAAATGATTCATCACTTCACTATCCTTAATCACCCTCGTTAAATGATGTCCATCCATTTTCGGCATTTCAATATCTGTAATAAGCAGATGAATATGTTCAAACATTTTTTCATCTTGCTCTTTTGCTAGTTTTTCAATTTGCGCTAACGCTTCTGCACCATTGCTGAAAAAATTCATTTTCGTATATCCAGCTGTTGATAATGTTTCTTCTAGTATTTGGCGAAGCATCGCTGAATCTTCCGCAATATAAATAACCTTTTCAGCTCGATCTGTTTTTTGCTCTAATCCTGAAAGTGTTTTATTGTCATAACCACTGTTACTAATTTCGCAAACAATTTTTTCATAATCTAACAATAAGATAATTTTCCCATCTAGTTTTACAATTCCAGACGTCGTTTCTTCTAGTCCCATAGATAATGAAGCTGGCTCATCAATTTGTTCCCAAGAAATGCGTTGAATACGATGTACTTCATCAACACGGAAGATAACTTTCATTTGGTTTAATTCCGAGATAATAAATTTCGTTTGATCAAGTGGCTTTGTAGATTTTAAATTAAGAGCTGTCGCTAAGTTAATAACAGGTAAAATTTCGCCACGTACTTGAACAACACCTTCAACTGCATGATGGGATTCCGGCACAGTTGTAACAGGGAATGGATTAATAATTTCACGCACTTTCATTACATTGATACTAAATAAATTTTCACCCACAGTATAAGTTACGATTTCTAATTCGTTTGTTCCACTTTCTAATAAAATACTTTGTGCTTGTGACATAAAGGTTTCGCTCCCCTTTCATTAATTCCGTATATTTAATTATTAAGCTTTAATAACATCCAAAAGTCAACTACCTATATGAAAAATATAGATAGTTGCGTGAGCCTTGCCGTTTTAAAATAATAAAAACACTGGTAAAGCTTAATCTTGTATAAACGAAGCAAGTGCTTCTAGTAACACTTCTTGCGCTCCTACAATTTCTGTCGGCATCGCTTCCCATTTTTTCGAAAGCTCTGTTTCCACTCTCACTCTAAGCTCTGGATTCATTTCTCCTAGCACATATTCCTTTGTCGCTATATCGACATCAAGAAGTGCAAGTGCATATAATTCCGGATCGTTTATTTTTTCAAATAATTGTTTCAATACCGCCGGTGCTATATGTTTTAACTTTTCAATGTGAATTTCCTTACCCGAAAATAGTAACTCATATTGAATAAACGTAACATTTTCTTTAATCACTTTAAAATAGCAATTATTCTTTTTATCATTTACAAAATAACCGTTCAGATCTGCAATAATACTCTCTACTTGACGTATTAAATTAGGCAAACTACTCGCCATCATTACAGTACGTTGCTCAACCTCACTTGGCGAAATGAATGTAACGCGATACTTATTCTGCGCCATCCTCCTCACCTCTCCTTTTATATAAATTTAGTCTAATTGTACAACATAGCACAACTATCTTAAATTAATCTATATCTATTTCAAATCACTGCTCATAGGCCCTATATCTTCAAAGAGCGAAGAGGCACCACCTAAACACTTGGATTCCAGCCTCTCCAACTACCTTAAAACCACTACATATCTCTAGTCTTACAACATACGAGCCACTCATAAGCACTGACGGCTACTAAACATCGCTGGGCCCTCTCTCAAAACTTTAAATGAATACAACTATAATCGTTATTCATCTAAACTATCGGTTCACACATCTTAAGCTAACCTAGTACCTCTCCATATCTCTGGTCTCACAATGCACGAACCACTCATAGGCACTGACCGCTACTACTCATCGCTAGGCCCTCTCTCAAAACCTAAAAAAAATCTTTTAAGCCCCTTTCAACAACTCAATGTTATTGAACCAAAAAGCAAGCTGCTGATCCGTAATATCCGGCAACATAACAAAAAACTCACGGCACTTCATCTCATCTTTAAACAGTTGATACTTCCAAACACCACTACTACCAATACTTACGAAGTAAAACTCGTGTATACGGCCAATGATTGCTTGTTTTTCACCAAACGAATATGGAGGCACTTGTTTGATTTCAAATTGATCTGGTAAATATACATGCTCTTCTCGTTCTATTTTTAACATTTGCTCAGCAAGCTCACGTTTATTTTCGAAAAAAGGCAATTGTAAAATTCGCTCTTGTCTTGTCATACGAATATAAAACCCTTCCTACTACGTTACAATTTTTCTTTACGATTTATTATCGAATTAAGTTCACAACTTCATTTAATACTTCATCTGAAATTTTGATTACTTTCGCATTTCCTTGGAATCCGCGTTGGTATAACATTAAATCAACGAATTCTACAGATAAATCTACGTTTGCACCTTCTTGTGCACTACCGCGTACTTTTCCTGCACCATTTTGACCAGATACACCCATTGCTAAAATACCCGTTGTATTTGTCGCTGTATAGTTACCATTACCAGTTTTCATTAAGCCGCCTTCGTTCGGGAACATTGCAACAGCTAATTGACCCGCAGCTTTCATACTTCCATCAGAATATTTCACCATCAAATATCCACCGTCAGCAATAAAACAATCTTTAACAGTCGCTGCTGCTCTACCATCTACGTTTGTTACTGCTAATGTTTTTTCTGTCGGATGGTTTGTTAGTTTACTAAAATCTAAATTTACTGTGCCGCCATTAAATGGAATAGATGCTCCAATCTAAATTTACTGTGCCGCCATTAAATGGAATAGATGCTCCAGGATTTTGCTGATTTGGCTTTCCTACTGCATCAAACGTCATATCACCACCTGCGCCTTGAACCTCATTAAACGTTGTTTCTTTCTTCGAGTCGTTACGCATCTTTACTGTATATTTATAATTATGTTCACTAGTTTGTGTAAACTCCACGCGCATTGTCCATGTATTACCGGCATCATCGTATACAGGCAATTCTTGCGTAATTTGTTTTGCATCGGCTGGAATATTCCCTCCAACGACTCCTTTTGATGTTCGAATACCACCGATTGCTGATCCCATTGGAATTTGCAATGGTCCCGGGATACCAGATAAGTCAACATTACCAGTTGATGGATCTGCTGGATAAGCGAATACATATTGACCTTCTATATTCGTAATATAGTAATCTGAAGATATTTCAAATGTCCCTTTACGTGTAAATTCCATATTTCCAGCTTTTGAATCACCTACAACGAAGAAACCATTACCTTCCATTGCTGCTTGTGTTTTACCACCTGTTAACGTAATTGTACCATCGCTATAATCCGTCACCGTTCCGCTCATTTTTACACCGTTACCGATACTTTTAGGGTTCGTCCCTGCGTATCTATCATCACCTTTTGCACCAATTGAATTGTTGTATAATAAATCATCAAACATTGCTTTTTGTTTTTTATAACCAACTGTTTGTGCATTGGCAATATTATTTGAAGTTACACTTAATGCATTTTGTGTTGCATTCATTCCTGTAATACTTGTATATAACGCTTTAATCATAATGTATGGACACTTCCTTATGAATTTGTTGTTTTTACTTCTTCAACTACTTTTTGATCGGCTTCCTTTACATCTTCTGGATTCGTATCTCCAATCTGTTTATCAGACACTCTTTCAACGAAACGAAGAGATACTACTTTATTATTAATAACGAGCTGTACATCGTTATTTTCTGCAAGGCGAACTGTCTCTACTTGACCAGTTACTTTGTTCCCTTCACCGTCAATACCTCTTACATACTTTCCTAAAAACTTCATTCCACCATCAAGCGCTGTCGAATACATCGTCGTTCTTAAAGAGTCAACTGCTTTGGTCATATTTTGTACTTGTTCCATAAGAGATAACTGCGCTGTTTGGTTCATCATTTGATTCATATCTATCGCATTAAATGGATCTTGGTGCTGGAAACTCGATAAAAACAATTTTAGGAAATCATCTTTCCCCATTACCCCAGGAGTCTTTTGCTCTCCTGCTGAAACTCCATTTGCTTGTTGAACTGGCGATTGTACACCGTTAACAGGTACATTACTTTTTTGCGCTCCTGCTTGTAACGGAATATGATTTGTACTCGTTGTATTTAATCCAACTGTTGGCACGCTTTATTCCTCCAATAATCCCGCAAATTCTTTTGATTGTTGTTTCTCATGTTTCGTATTTGCTAATTTTTGTTTTTGCCTTTGCTCTTGTTCTCGCTGTTCTTTACGATTTTCATCTTTATCTGAATAGCTAATTTGAATATTGATTTCTTTTTCTTTTAACTTTAGTTTCAATTCATCAAAAATGATTTCAACACGTTTTTTCGCATCGTGTTTTTCCATTTCTACATGAACATCAATTTGGTCTCCATGTTTTTTCATAAACACAGTTAATGTACCAAGTTTTTCTGGATTTAGCTGGAATAAAACGCGTTCTTGTTTCACTACAAATTTTTGTAGCGCTTCTACTTGCGCTTCCATTTTCTTTCCTAAGTCAGGCAATGAAACCTTCTCAGCGCCACCATTTGATTTTCCTATTTGATCGGTACTGGTCGCTTTATTTAATAACTCCACACCCGCAGAACTCGAATCGTTTAATGTATCAACTTCTGGCAAGTCTATCTTTACATCATCACTCTCTGATTTCGGAAGATCTACATCTAAGTCTTTAAATTCTTCTTGTTTCTTTGCAATATTACAAGTTTCTGATTCTACGACTTTTAATACTTGCAACATCTGCTCTGGCATCGTCACCTTGTCTAACGTCATTTGCATTGTATCTTCTAAATATATGGCATTTTTAATATTTATGTTTGAAAGAAGCTCTTGTAATTGCTGTAATTCAGCTGCGGGCAATTCGTTCAGTTTAATATTTCCGTATTCTTTATATAACTCTTGTATTTTTTGTATGTATTGATATAACAATTCTGACTGCACACGTAATTGCTCAATTGCAACCATTTGCTCAGATACAGATAATAATAACTGTTCTGTCTCTTTTTTTTCTTCTTTCTTAACAATAGGCTCTTCTTTCGTTACCGATTTTTTAGAAAGAATATAATCTTTTTTCTCTTCTATTGGTGCTTCTTCTCGTTTCGTTTTCTCCGTTTTCGGCTGCTTTTTATTTTCAATTCTCATTGTATTATCAAATGAAGAATTTTCATTTTTCGATTTTATTTCTAGCCCTTTTTCTTTTTGCGGAGGTAAACTTTGTTGCACCGGTAATACAAATTGTATCACTACATCCACCTCATCCGTTCATACACATTTTTAAATCAAGAAGCATTTTTTCTTCTAACTTTTCTTTTACTTCCACAAGCTTCTTACAATCTTCTTGATACATTTCATCAAGGACACGTTCTTTTTCTTTTATTTGCTCTAAAAGGCTTTCATTTTTTTGAATAAAACCTTCTGTTTTTTTAATTTTCCGATTCCATTCTTCTATTCTTTCAGGTGAAAATGTATGTGAAGACAGCATACCAGCCATAATACGTTGCCCAGTTTGTACGACTTTACTACGTGATTTCACAACATACAGATCATATTCTTTTTTTTGTTCTATTTTTCTTTTTTCAGCTGTTAGTTCGTACACTTCTTTCAAGATTTGTTCTTTCTCTTGATTAATCTGCAATTTTATCGTGTCGTACTGCTGCTTATCCACCCGTTTTCATAGCCCCTTCCTATTATAACGTTCCCTTTTTCTATTATATAGTTTTTTCACAAAAAAATCTGTGAAATATTAAAAACAAAAAAATAAGACCTCAAGGGACGAGATCTTATACAATATGGTGCATTGCTTGGACAACACCTTCAAAATGAAAACTATCCGTTCGACCTTGTTTTAAAAACATATTTATAGCTTCCACTTTATTTTTACATTCAAAAATATAAGCATTTTCTTCATTTTCTTGAATTGTTCCTAGTTTAAAATACAATTCATTTTCTTTATAAATAGATAAAATTTTTCTCATTTCATTTGCAAGTTGCCAATGATTCGGCGATACGATTTCTTCCATAATCCTACTAACCGAATCTAGTACAGAAATGGCAGGGTAATGACTAAGAGTTGCGAGCTCACGTTTTAATACAATATGTCCATCTAAAATACCACGAGCTAAATCTGGTACAGGACCATTTAAATCGTCACCATCAACTAGCACTGTATAAATACCTGTTATTGCCCCTTTTTGTGCTTTTCCGGATCGCTCTAATAACTTTTTCATATAACTTTCCATTAACAGTGTTTTACCACCAATTGGTAATTCTTTGACTGCAATGTCAACACTTCGGCGAGCATCAGCAAAACGAGTAACCGAATCCATCATAAGTAATACATTATTTCCTTGGTCACGGAAATATTCAGCAATAGATGTAGCAAGCTTTGCCGCACGAAGTTGCATAAGGTGACTTTCATCTGATGTCGCTACAACAACGACGCTTTTTTTCATGCCTTCTTCGCCTAATTCTTTTCGAATAAAGTCTTTTACTTCCCGGCCACGCTCACCTACTAAACTAATAACATTAATATCAGCTTTTGCGTTTTTTGCAATCATTCCAAGTAATGTAGATTTCCCAACACCTGATCCAGCGAAAATACCAATCTTTTGACCGATTCCAATCGTTAACATAGAATCAATCGATTTAATTCCCGTTTCAAATGCATCTGTAATTTCTTCACGCTCAAATGCATGAATCGGCGGTGCATCTAATTTTATTTTTTGTACTGGAATATTTTCAGCATCTTCATTTAACACTTCTCCATTTGCACTTAACACTTTGCCAAGCAAATGATTACCACGGGGCACAACGACATCTTCTGCAATTAATGTAACTGAATCTCCGTAACACACTTTTTCTGTCTGTTCAAATGGGAGTAACATATTGTTTTCTTTTTCAATTGCAATAACTTCACATAAGACGCTATGTTCTCCAACGAGACAAACATCTCCAATCTTCGCTTTCGGACCTTTCGCTACAAAAAACTGCTCTTGTACACTATGAACTTTGCCAAATTTCGTATAAAACGGCGTTTCAATAAACGTATTCCATTTATTATGTTCGTTCATGAGCTTATTGTTCATACGTTTTGCTCCTCAAACAACTTTTCTTCTTCCCATTTATGACGAAGTTTCGCAAATATAGGTGCAAATTTAAATTCAAAGAACTCCTTCTCTTCTTCCAAAACAAATTCGCCAAACTGTAAAGAAAAATCATACTTCCATTCTACTAATTGTAGCAACCAATACTCTTTCGTATTTTCCTTCTCTTCTTGTATACGCTCAAATGTTTCTGGATGAACCGTTATAATTAACTTTTCAAATGAAGTAGGCAAAGTTTGAACGATACCTGTTAATATTGGCAGAACGTCTAATACTCGTGAATCTACCGCTTGATTCACAATTTTTTCTGCTAATTGAAAAGATTGATTCCATAATAACTCAGTCCATTCGTATGCCGTTTCTTGTTGCTCCTTTTGAAACTGCATACGCGCTGCTTCCATCTGTTCCATTTGTTCATGAATATGCATTTGAAACTCTTCTTTAGCCTGCAACAACTGCTGATGCTCTCGTTCTAACGTTTGTTGATGCTGCCTTAGCTGATTCATTTCAATATGCAATGCATCTTGCTGCGCAAGAAGTTCTGCATGATCTACTTGTATTTCCCCTTCAGTGTGAACTGGTATTGGCTTTGGAAACTGTAATTCATACGTTTCCTCAGAAAAAGAAACAGAATTCTTCGGAATTCTGTTTTTAAATAAGGACATCATCTTCACCTCTTTGAATGATAACTCTTCCTTCTTTCTCTAGCTTTTTCACTGTACCTGTAATCGTTTGCTGCGCTTTTTCAGCTTCCGTCATCTTAAGCGGTCCTAAGCCATCTAACTCTTCTAAAATCATCTCTTTACGGTTTGAAGACATACATGTAAATAATTTCTCTTTAATTTCTTCTTTTGCAATTTTAATTGCTTTCGCAATAACACCGTTGTCTGTAATTTCCTCTAATACACGGCGAAGTGCAAGATCTTCAAGACCAAGTAAGTCTTCAAAGACAAACATATTTTCTTTAATTTTCTCAGATAACTCATAATCAACTTCATCGAGCTTTTGAAAGACTGTTTTTTCAACGCCTCGTGAAACATTATTTAAAATGTTCACAATCGTTTTCAAGCCATCTGTTTTATTAATAGCACTAAATGCCATATTATTTAATTTTGCTTTTAATAACTCACCAATTTGATTAATTAATTCACTATCTACTTGCTCTAGCTTCGCAATGCCCATTACCGTTTCTACACGCTTATGATCTGGTAATCTCTCAATTAATTGAGATGCTAATTGAGGCTTAATATAAGAAGCAATAATTGCTATCGTTTGTGGCGATTCATCATTAAGCACTGTAAGAAGTGGCTCTAAATCTGTTAGTGAATTTAAGAATTCAAACGGATTATCTTTATTGTACCAAAGGTCTTCTAATAATTTTTCCAAATCGTCTTCTGGCATATTTCTAAATATACGACGAATGTATTCTTTATCTGGGGTCACTAAATTCAATTCTTTTACATTTAGTTCATACAGAAACTCCCCTAGTACATTTTCTAACGTTTCTGCTTTATATACACGAAACTTCGCAATTTCACGAAGTAACACTTCTTTTTCCTCAGCCGTCATATATTCAATGACTTTTGCTGCCACCTCTTCGTCTAATGTACGAATGAGGATGGCAGCTTTTTCTTTGGAGGAGATTTCATCTAACATTGTTTTTCCTCCCTTACTATCCGTTTAGCCATTTTTTAATAACTTTTGCAGTACCTTCTACATGCTCTCTCGTAGCTTCCTGCACTTGGTCATCTAATGTAGGTTCTGTCGGTTCTACTGGTTCTGGTTCTTTTCTTGGCTCTGGTACTATTTTCTCTTCAGGAATTTCCATAATGCTTTCACTACTAGCAGCAACTTCCTCTTCTGCTAAGTATTCATCATATTCCTCTTCTTCTTTCTTTTTCTTACGTCTTGCTAAGAAGAACCATAATAATAGGCCACCAAGCGCTAACAATCCACCTGTAATTCCACCGAATAACCACCAATTAATACCACTTTCTTCTGGTTCTTTCTCTACTTTCGGTTGATCAAACTGAACAGTTACAACGTTAACTTGACCATTTATAAAGTTTCCGTTCGGATCAGCTTGAAGTCCAGCTGCTGTACCTATTGCTTCTTTAAACGTCGTCATATCAATTCTTCGTTTTACTAACGTATCAGTATCTACCCATACAACAACATTTGTTTTCGTTAATTCTGGATGTTTCTTAATCGTTTCAACTGTTTTATCTATTTCATAATTTTCAACTTTGTTACCATTTTTATTATCGTAGACGATTTTACCATTTTGATTATTGTTCGTACCGTAGTTTGGCACTTCACCATTCGCTGTAATACCAGCACTTGGCTTCGTATCCGCCCCTTCTTGCGCAGTAGAGCTTTCCTCTTGCTCTTGTTTACTGCGAAGTACACCTTTATCCCCATATTTTTCTGACTGACGTGTAACTTCATCATAATTTACAGAGACTTTCGTATTCACTTTATATTCATTTGGCTTAAACATCGTCATTAACGTCGCATCAATACCTTGCTTTAATTTGCCTTCAATTTGTTGTTGCATCTCAACTTCTTTTTCATAAGAAGAGGAACTAGTAGATTGCGCTGCATCTGCTCCTTTTGAGATAACACCTTTTTTACTATCAATAACACTTACTTCTTCTGCTTTCACACCCGGAACGGCTGCACTAATCATTTGCTGTATACCCGCAACTTGATCAGCTGTTAATAGTTGTCCACGTTTCACACCAATAGTAATTGCTGCTGTTCCCTTTGCCTTTTCTTCATCGAAAATGGTTTCTTTTTCAGGTAATGTAATTTGAACATTTGCCGTTTCAATTGTCGCAAAGTTTCGTACAATATCTTGCTCCAATTGCTTTTTCGTACCGACAATCTGCTTCATTTTCTTATCTTGCTCACTTGAACCGAGCGAGCTTTCTAATAAAATTTCCTCACCGCTTTTTGAATTAAACGGTAAGCCCATTCCATTCATTTCTTTTCGAACCCATGGAGCATCGTTCTTTTGCACTCGAATCGAACCATCGGCTGCTAATTGGTAATCAACACCTAGCTTCGATAATTCTGCTGTAATCTCTTGCTTATCTGTATCGTTTAAATTTTGATATACAACAACATATTTATCTGGCAAGGTGAAGTATAAAAGTGCTCCTGTTACAATCGCTAAGAGCGCAGCACCAATTACTAACTTATGCCACGTTTTCAACGATTGGAAAATATTTTTTATCTTTTCCATTTAAACACACCCGTCCATTTTCCTAAATTTGCATATTAATTAGTGACTTATAATTCTCAATAAGATTATCTCGTACAAGAGCAGCCGTTTT
Organism: Bacillus sp. FSL R12-0074; assembly: GCF_038005725.1. Taxonomy (NCBI): domain Bacteria; kingdom Bacillati; phylum Bacillota; class Bacilli; order Caryophanales; family Bacillaceae; genus Bacillus; species Bacillus sp. FSL R12-0074. The sequence goes on along the minus strand of NZ_JBBOTR010000001.1, from coordinate 1,666,357 downwards.
CATTTGTGATTCAGCTTTCTTCTGCTGAATTAAAACATCATGCGTTTCTCCTACCCCTTTCGTCAGTAAATCATATACTGCTGTTTGTGCATTATTTTGCGTTAGATTCATATATTCCAATAAATCAATAAACTTTTTGCCTTCAACTACAGATGTTTGTGAAGTTTTCGGTGCACCAATTGGCTGAATCGCTCCAAATGGCTGGGCATTTAACATTGGTTGGATTTTCATATTTTCCCTCTTATCCTCGGCCGATTTCTAAATCTTTATCGAGCATTTTTTTGTTCGCATTTAATACACTTGTATTTGCTTCATACATTTTTTGAGCAACCATTACATTCGTCATCTCAGCTGTCACACCAATGTTCGGATAACGTACATAGCCTTCTTCATTTGCATGTGGATGTGTTGGATCATATACTAGATTTTCATTTCGATCTGTTTCAATACTTTTTATTTTCACTCCGTTAGCAGGAGCTCCCTGTAGCATATTTGCAAAATTATTATTTGATTCTAGCACCACACTTCGGCGGTGATACGGCTCTGCGTCTGGCGCTCCCGTCGTATTCGTATTTACGATATTGTTAGAAGTAACTTCCATCCATTTTCTCGCTGTAGTTAGCGCTGAGCCACTTGCATTAATTGCTTGGAACATCGTTGTCTCCCCTTCTACTCTTAACGTCCACGTGCTGCTTGGTTAATTGCGTATTGCGTATTAATCGCATTAATTGAGATACCATATAATTGGTTTGTTTTCATTAAATCTAGCATTTCTGTCGTTACATCCACACTATTTCCATCTTTATTCGTTTGCATTGATTTCGTTTGAATCTTTGCATATGTATTTTTCGTATTCGCTGTCGGCAAGTGCATTTCATTCGTTTGATATAAGTCTGAATTACTCTTTAAATCCGCAGCATTTTTTTTGAATAGTGGATTATTCATATTCATTTGTTCAGCAAATGTTACATCTTGTGCTTTAAACCCCGGTGTATTCGCATTTGCAATATTACTAGAAACAGTATTTCGCTTCGTTACTAAATAATTCATATAATGACTAACATCACTAACTAAGTCCGGCATATTCCACACCCTTCTTTACTCCATCATGCTCGCTTATGGCATGATCATCCACTGATGGAAGTTTCACTTTATTATTTATTTCCTTATATGTATTTATTAAAATATTACCTCTTATGTACCCTTTCATATTTTATTCCATTTTCCCATTGTTGTCTTTAGAAAAATACAAAAATATATAAAAGAATAAAAAAAACTGTATTCACTTAGTAATCTATATAACATTTCAATATAAGAAAAATAAAAAAAGTTCATTTTTTTATTTTTTATATTATTTCTGTTTTTTCATTACAGTCATAAAGTGAAACCTCAATGAGCGGAACGCCTTTATTTAAACAACGGAATGGATCCCCCTTGTAATAAAGAGAACCCGTTTCCATACTTTACAATTAATATTTACCGTAAAACGAATTAGCTTTCATTCGTCCATCATTTGTCATAATCATTTCTTCCAAGATTTTTTGCTTATCTCGAATATGTTGAGCTGCCTTTATTATTAATGGACTCACTTCCGCTGCAACATCTGCTCTCGTCTTTTCATCCAAGGTCATCATCCAGCGATTTAACATAGCACTTTTCTCAGCAAATTCTTCATCTGACACTTGCAATTCACCGATTTCATTAAAGCAGCCGACAAACGCTCGATAAATATCATTGTTCATTTTCAAGTGCTCCACGGTAACCGTCTATTAAATCTTGTAACACTTGTACAATCGCATCAATGTCTTTTGCTTCACGCGTTACTTTCATCGTCTGAATTTGAATACTAATACAATCGTATAAACCGAATAGACTATCATATAAATCTTTAGTAATCTCAGGATTTAATTGAAGCTTTAACTCTTCAAAAATACGTTCTAATTTTTCAAGAAGTGCATCTCCTTCTTGTAGTTTAAAAGTATTTAAAAGCTCTTCTAAATTACGAAACTCAACGATACATCTTTCATAAATAAAAATTGTATTTTTAATTGGATTACTCGTCATAATATCATTTTGCATATAGCGTTGCCATGCTTGCATACGATCACGTCCTTAACTTTCATTAATCATCACTTTTTTGCTTTGTCATTGCTTTAATTGTTTTTAGTTGCTGATCTAACATCGATAACTGTTGTTCTAACTTTGAATATTTATCAATAATGGTCTCTTGTTTTTGTTTATTCAGCTTATCTATTGCATCAATTTTTTTATCTAGCTCTTTTATTTGCCCCTCTATACTTTTTGACCTCTGCCCTATTACACCTTCATCTCCTAAAATACCATCTAGTTTTTTTCTATCTCATGCCCTAGTCCATTAAAGCCAAAGAAGAACTGTTTTGCAGTTTCTGGATTCTCCTTAAAAGCCTTACTTAGCTTTTCTTCATCGAGAACCATTTTTCCAGTCTTATCGACTTCAATTCCAAATGAAAACATAAATTTATCATCTTGTTTGTGTCTAAATACATTAGCCATAGTATTACTAATAGAAAATGCAATATTATTACCTTGCATAGCTCCATTTTCGCCGGCAAATAAATCGAGCGTTGAAACAGCCTTATTATATTGATCTCTCATTTTTTTTATCATATTGATTGATTCTTTAATGTTTGAATCTTCAATCGTAACCTTAATTGGTTCAGTCGTTTCCTTTTCCAAATCAATAGTTAATCCTGGAATTGTATCAATTTTATTAGAGGGACTGCTATCAGTCATACCATTAATTGTAAATTCGGCATTTCGAGGCGCTGTTACTTGTTTGGCAATTACATTTTTTCCATCTATCATTTCCGAAGTTACCAATCCAATGTCTTTTAATATTCCACCTTCACCATCAACTAATTTAATTTCTCCATTTTTCCCAGCAGTAGTTGATGTGAAAAACAACTGTCCACCTAATGAATATACAGACACTCCATAATTTCCATTATTCATTTTATTAACAAAATCCTTATATGTCATCTCTTTAGTAAGCTTAACTTCTTTATCGTTAATACGAAATGTAGCATCTTTTCCAATTTCCGAATCCAAGTCGATTATATTTTTAGGATTTTCAGAATCAGATTTATCTATGAGTGTAGTTGTAATCTGATGTCTTTCCGCTACTTTTTTAACATTAATCGTATACGTTCCTGCAATTGCGGAAGCATCAGCTTGAACATTAATAAATCCCTCTTTAGACACCCCTGCTTTCTTCTCATTCCCTTTAAACGCATACATATCCTTGAATACTTGCATAAAACTACCGAATTCTTTTTTCATACTCGCATATACATTTCGTTCCGTAGCTAAGGTTTGTTTTTGATTATTGTAAGGTGTTTTTTTCATTTCTAAAGCCTGCAATTCTAAATTTACTAGATTAGAGTTATCAATAATATTGTTACCAAGATTCCATATTTGCTGTCTTCCACCTAAATTTGATACTGAAGTCCCCAAGCTTTTCACTCCTTTTCTACATATAATCTAAAATACTTGTCTTACTCATTGTACTAACCGCTTTTAATGTTGCCTCATACGTCGCATTTATATAAGCTAAATCTGAAATTGCTACCGCTAAATCTACATCTTCTATCTCTTTTCTATTTTCTTGAAGAGCTAGATTTTGTTCACTTAATATCGTCTTAAATGTGTCCACTGTATTTAATATTGAACCTACTTCAGTCGTACGATTCAATATATTATCTAAACTTTTTTTATTTTCTCCCATTACAGATTCCAGTGCATCTTGGTCTCCTTTTTGCATAGCATCTCTTATTTTTGTTAACGTTTTAATTACGGGTTCCAATAAATCTTTTCCATTACGAAACATTTTGAGTTCATATCCATCATTTAATTTCCAGGTAACGTCATTTTCCCCACCTTGATATGTACCTTCTTCTGCAAATGGTGGTTTTGAAGCACTATCTCCACCAAAAATATATCGCCCTTGTTCTTGTTTATTCGCTAAATACACCACTTGTCTTAAAAGCTGATCAATTTCTGCAGCGCTTGCTTTTAATTCATTAGGACTATTCGTCCCGTTTACCGCTTGCAAAGTTAATTGATCTACTCTCGTTAAAGATTTCACAATACCTTGTAATGTATTTTCCGTTTGACTTAACACATTTCTAGAATCCGCTATATCCTTTTGCATTTGTTCAATATTTGCTAAAGAATGCTGAATCGCAAATGATTTGCTTGCCGCAAGTGGATCTTCACTCATAAGAAGGTTTTTCTTCCCAGAAGTTACTTGATTTCGGTGGTATTGCTGTTGCACATTCAAATCCATCATCTGATTCTTTGCCCAGTTTGCATTTTGAAATGTAGATACTCTCATCCCTATCTTCTCCTTTATCTATATTTGACTGGGCTAGAGAAGCAACTGCAACTATGTACTGTTAGTTTCTTCCCTAGCCTTCAACCATTTCATATCTCTGATCTAACGCGGATTGGCCCACTAAAAGGCTCTATCCGCTTCCACACTATACCGGATCCTCTCTCTACACATAAAAAAGGGGCTTCGTTTCTATTTGACACGGCTGTTCTCTAACCTAACTTATCCCACAACCACTTCATATCTCTGGTCTCATATCGCTCGGTCCACTAAAAGGCTCTGTCCGCTTCCACACTATGCTAGACCCTCTCTTCCAGCATAAAAAAAGCTTTTTCTTTTTTATTACGTTTTATCTAATAATCGAAAACAAACTATCAAATACTTCATTCATCGTCGTAATAGCTTTAGAGTTTGCGACAAAATATTTCTGGAAGGCCATTAAATTAACCATTTCCTCTTCCATATTGACGCCTTCTATACTCATCTTTTCTTGCTGAATACCTTCTAATAAGTCTTTATGAATATTTTGATAAGCATTCACTGCACTTTTATCAGAAGCTACACCAACGATGAATTGGTCTAACGCTTGTTTATAAGAAAGACCTTCTTTATAATCTCCATCTGTAATTCCTGCCAGTTTATTTGCTGTTTCAGCAGAAATTTTCATTTTTGAAACATCTTTTGCGAATTCAGGATTTAACTGAATATCTTTCGCCTGATCTCCAACGAAGAAATCTTTTCCCATCACTGTATTCACTTGATTTTTCACAGAACTCATTAAGTCTTCAATATTTTTCTTATAACTAGCAATCTTCCCTTTCGTATCTATTGCTGATTGAATGGCTCCACCTGTTAAAGGAATATCCGATCCATAAATCGAAACAGTCATCGGTTCGTTCCCCTTATTTAATTGAAGTGGGTATGTGTCTTGTCCATTTACGGTTAAAACACCATTAATTCTAATACTCGAGATATTAGGATTCATAGATTCATAAGACACTTCTATATTGGCATATTTAGACATCTCTGTAATAATGCGATCACGTTCATCTAATAGTTGATTAGGTACTTGTGTTCCTGCCTGTCCAATTTTTTTATTCGCTTCTGCTAAACTAGCACCAAGACGATTAAATTCATTGACATGCGCTTCAATATCTTCTTTCGTCTGTACTTCCGCTGTATCTAGGTTTTTCGCAAGACGATTTATTTGACTTGTGAACTTTCCAGTTTCAGCAACTAATGTATCGTAGTAGTTTGATTGTTCTGGATTTTTCGCAACTTCACGAAAAGCATTAAAAAAACCATCCATTAAACTAGATAATGAATTCTTTCCTGTAGTTCCTACCATAGACTCTACTCGTGATAAAGTAGAATTCATATATGCGTAGTAAGAGAACTGTGACAACTGATCATTAAATTGCTTCGTTTTCACTTCATCAGTAATTCGGTCAACACCTAATGTTTGTACACCCAAACCAATTCTCTGTCCTGGCGTATGACCGTTACTTGCTCCTACAGAACCTAAATTCACGGCTTGACGCACATAGCCAGGTGTATGAATATTAGATAAGTTTTGTTTCGTCGTTTGTAATCCCATTTGGGCCGCTAGCATACCAGATAGCGGTGTATTATAATCGGATAACCTCATAATGCTTCACTTCTCCTTTACAATAGTTCATTCATAAAGATTTGCGAATTATTGTTTTTCTCCAAATTGTATTCAGAAACGGAATCCACAATACTCTCTGTAGTTTTTAATAGTACGTTTAAGTAATATTGATTTTTCAAAAGAATCATTTTTACATTTCCTTCTAATTCATTTAAACTTTTTTGTAATTCTTCCATTTTTTCAATTTCTTCCGGTGAAAAATACGAAAATAGCGAACGCATACGCAATTGTTCGACTTTCTTTTCTTCACAAAACTGAACAACCATCTCCTCAAAAGAGCGAGATAATCCTTTTACACCTTCTATGTACTGCAATTGTTCCACTTGCAGCTTTTGAACTGCATTTACATTTTTATGTTTTAAATTCTCATATATTTGTTCTCCAAGCGTTTGAATATTTTCATATGCTTTTTGAATGATAACAAGCTTTTCATATAATTGTATGTACATATAGCTTCCTTCCCTTTTACAAGACTAAATTTACAATTAAACCATGAATTTCTCCAATTTGATTTAACATTTCTAAATGCCCTGTTTTCGTATTAATTAAATTCATAACATCTTCCATTTCATTTAATCCCACTTCAGCTTGTTTTACAATTGTCATTTTCTGCGAATATCCATAACGTGGATGACGAGACATAACATCTTTATATTGCAGTAAGTTATCAACGTAAAAATTCAAAAATGATTTCACAGTATTTTTGTATTCCATAACATTATCGAGCGTTAACTCTAATTCAATTTTCTCTTTAATTTCCCCAATATTATCAACTAGCGCTTCCATTTGTTCTAACAATTTATCTTTTTTCGGATCTGCATGCAAATTATCCGAAAATGCAAGTCCTGTCCTGACATTTGCTTCTTTCGGCATTTGAGTAGCAGGCGTTATATGCGATAAAATTGGATTATGCGAGATAGAACGTAGCATATATATCACCTATTTATTTTTTTATTTCTTTCAAAACTTAATCGTAAAATCCAGTTATTTATAATTATACTCTGAACACTCATATTTTGCAGTTATTTTTTATAGAAGATATGTTACAATTTAGCATGAGGTGGCACGAATCTATGAATATTTTTCTTTGTGGTTCAAATCAATTAACAGCATTAGATCAAGAAGAAATAAAAAAAATTTTAATTGACTATGCTCACAAACATAAAATTTACATATTATGTTATAAATCTATTGAAAATGAAGTTCTTCGTTTTTTCATTGAAAATGAAAGACTCGCTCAAAATTTATGCTTTTATACGCTACAACCGTTACATGTATTAACAGACGAATTTCAAGAAGTCGTTGATTATTTAAAAAAACACGGAGCTGAATATATTGCTTTTGATCATCCTTCCGACTCCATTTATCGATCAGATTATATGTTTTTTGTAAAACAAATTGTCGAAGATACTGATTTAGTTCTCTGTTTTTATAATAGGGATAAACATACGTCTGTCATTCCTGTTGACATTGCAAAAGATGCAGGAATTGACGCCGTTATTTATGATTTACCAGGCTTACATGAAAAGCAGATGAAAAAAAGCTTTGAACAAAAAATTCGTATGATGTAAAGGGGGAGGCACAATATCGTTATTGTGCCTATTGTAAATATGAAAACTGAACAAGATTATAATCATTTTATTACGAGTTTTAAACAGCTATTTAATATGGATATCGCTTCCTATAAGCAAGATAGAATGCACAGAAGAATCGATGCGTTCATTTCAAGAAAAGGTTTTGACAATTATACAAGCTTTTTAAACAATTTACGCACTGATCAAACATTATTTTTAAGTTTTATTGACTACATTACGATTAACGTTTCAGAGTTTTTCAGAAATAAAGAACGCTGGCAAACATTAGAGACAAAAGCTCTACCAAAGCTACTTGAACAAAATAGAAGATTTTCCATATCTAATCCTTTTGTAAAATGAATATTTAACACAACATGTGGAACTTCAACATCGCTTGTATCATATAAATCTACCAATTCTATACGAGGAGCAGTAATGTTTACTTGCCTATTTAAGATTGTTGATAATACAGTCGAAGCTGAACCAAATGATATATTTGCAATCTCGCCAAGAATATCGCATTCTTGAGGCGTTAAATGCTCATTTTCTTTTTCGAGCACAATCGTGCTCGTATTCCCTTTTGTGTGTTGCTCAGGCATTTTCCCTGCCTCCCCATTTCTGTTTTTCTTTCAACGATATAAAGTGAAACTTTAATCAGTGGGGTTTTGTTCCTCCCCCACTGATTATCAGCCCTCACCAATCAGGCGTTTACGGGCAGCAGAGCTCCCACCTAACTTCTTTGTTCCAACCGAATTTTGAGGTGGGGGTTTTACTGCCCACAAATAGTGGGATAAACTGTCTATTACACTCGTTATATTTATCAAACGTATTATTCCCACAATATTTGCAAACGACAGTTGTCACACACTTAATGAATAGTTCTAACCAAAAAGCTCCCCAATTGTATACAAGTGGGGAGCTTCCTTCATTCCTATTATAAACCTTCTGGGTTTAAAATGAGGACCACTCGTCCATCACCGAGAATTGTCGCACCAGAGAAACAGTTAGAGCTCTCTGCAAAGAAGTCGCCTAATGACTTTAAGACTATTTCTCTTTGACCGATAATTGTGTTGACAATAAGTCCATAGCTACGACGTGAATTACGAACAATTAATACAGGAACCATTTGACTATCATATGATGCAAACGCATCCTCTACTGTTTTTTCACCAAATACATTGTTTAAATGTTTTACTTCAATAATTTGATTGCGATAATTTAAAACGTCTTTTCCTTGTAATGATTGAATGTCTTCCTTTTGAATTCGAATCGCTTCGACTATATTACCGAGAGGCAACGCATAACGCGTATCATTTGTTTGAACAAGCATTGATTGAATAATAGACAATGTTAACGGAAGTTCAATTCTGAATGTACTTCCCTTTCCTTCTTCAGAATCAATAATTAAATGCCCACCTAAACTATGAATCGTATGTTTAACAACATCTAATCCAACACCACGTCCAGAAAGATCAGACACAACTTCAGCTGTACTAAATCCTGGTTGGAAAATAAGATCATACACTTCACGATCCGTTAATTTATTTGCCTCTGCTTCTGTTATAACACCATTTTTAATCGCTTTTTCTAATACTTTCTCTTTATAAATACCGTTTCCATCATCAGTAATTTGAATTACGACATGATTTCCACTATGGAACGCTTCTAATTTAATAGTACCTGTTTCATTTTTGCCGGCATCACGGCGTTTTTCAACAGTCTCGATCCCATGATCAATTGCATTGCGAATTAAATGAACGAGTGAATCACCAATTTCATCAATAACTATTTTATCAACTTCAGTATCTTCACCTGTAATTTGTAAATCGATTTTTTCCCTTAAATCTTTCGCTAACATGCGCACCATACGCGGGAAACGATTGAAAACTGTTTCAATTGGTACCATACGCATATTTAATAGTACATTTTGAATATCTTTTGAAATATCCCCTAATCGATTTAAATGCTCGATTAACTCCTTATTTTGAATCGTTTCTGCTAATTCATCAATTCGCCCACGCTCAATTACACTTTCTTCAAACATATTCATTAATGTTTCGATTTTTTCTAACTGAACACGAATAGAACGATTCTCCACTTTAGCATTTTTCGTTTTTGTAGTACTCTTAGTTGACGTATTGCTCACCGGTTGAATTGGCAGTTCTAAAGGTGACTTCAGCTGTCTGGTTTCAACCTGTGGAATCGTTTCTTCCACCTGTACGACTTCTTGTACTTTATGACTACCTTGCTTCACTTCTACTTTCTCAATTTCAGAAACATGAAGCACTACTCGTTTCAATTCTTCAACACTATGATCAGTATTCATATATACTGTAAACTCAAATCCAAAAGCATCCGCTTCAATTTCTTCAATGCTTGGAACCGTTTTTTGTATATTACCTAAATTTTGTAACGCTTCAATACACATAATGGCACGTACCGCTTTTAAAATAGCTTGTTGTTCAACAGTTATATATACTTCATGAGAAACTGTATCATCATTATTTATACTACTTTGCTCTACATTTTCCATAGAAGCTTCTACATTGCCATTCAATAATGCTTCTAATTTAAGTTTCGTTGATACAACATCTATATTACCCATTCCGCCTTGCTGCACATCTGTAACCATATTTTCTAAATTATCAATACATTCAAAAATAACATCAATAATATTAGCATTCACCATCATATTTCCGTGACGGATTTCGTCTAAAACACTTTCCATTTTATGCGTTAAATCCGCCATTTCTGTAAATTCCATACTCGCAGACATACCTTTAAATGTATGAGCTGAGCGGAATATTTCTCCTACAACACCCATATCGGCAGGATTGCGTTCTAAATTTAGCACATTTTCATTTAGCGACTGTAAATGTTCTTCTGCTTCTTCAAAAAATATATTTAATAGATCTGTTTGCATTTTAATCCCCTACCTGTCTAACAAACATTTCATTTATGTATAACAATTTAGTGTTTTAAAACAAGAAAAAAGGGGGGCCACATATCTATCTACTATCATTGTTTTGATTCCTTGTGGCACCCCTTATATTAGCTGTTTGCTACTTTTGTTAAAGCTTCAATAACACGATCCGCTTGGAATGGCTTTACAATAAAGTCTTTTGCCCCGCCCTTAATCGCATCTAACACCATACCTTGTTGTCCCATTGCGGAACAAATGACAACCTTTGCACTCGAATCAATTTTCATAATTTCTTTTAATGCTTCAAGTCCGTCCATTTCAGGCATCGTAATATCTAGTGTTACAATATCAGGTTGAAGCTCTTTATACTTTTGAATCGCTTCTACGCCATTCTCTGCTTCACCGATAACTTCAAATTCAGAATTACTTTTTAACAAGTTTTTAATCATTGTTCGCATGAACATCGCATCATCTACAACTAAAATTTTATGTGCCATTCTTTTCGGTTCTCTCCTTACTATGTATAAAAATATCTTAATATTTCACCTTATCATTCTCACTCATTATACAAAATAAAATGATAAAATTTAATATTTTTTTAAAAGAATTTCTGTATTTCTATTATTTTATTACTAAAATAGAAATATATTATTCCTTAATATATATTACAACGCGGCGGTTCTTCTCCCAATTTTGTGGTGAATCATTTGGCGCTACTGGTTTTGTGTCTGCATATCCTACCGCTGCTAATCTTTTATCATCCACATTATACACTTCAATTAAATGATGAATCATATTAGCTGCACGCGCTGAAGATAATTCCCAGTTGGAAGGGAATTTTTCATTATGAATCGGTCTGCTATCCGTATGTCCTTCTACAACAATTGGATTTGGTACCGATTGGAAGAACCCTACTAATTGACTAATTACTTCTTTCGCTTCCACCTTAACATTCGCATCACCCGTATCGAATATTAAATTGTCTACTATAACGATGCTAACACCTGTATCTTCTCGATATACATTCACTTGACTAACACCATTATTATCCACATATGCTTTTAACTTTTTATACAATTCATCCATGCGCTTTTTTGAAACTGCTTTTTCATCATTTTTTTCATGTGAAATATCTGGTATTGTATTTTCCATTGCTTTTGCATTTACTTGCTCCGCGTCACTAAACTTTTCAAGCATCTTTGATAATTTTACTGTATCTTGCTTTGAAGTCGCAACTAGTAATACAAAGAAAGTTAGCAATAACATCATTAAATCAGTAAAAGTCGTCATCCAACGAGGCGATCCTTTTTCCGGTCGCTTACTCATCATACCACTCCTCAAACTACTAGGCTGCTCGTTTTTCTTTTTTTATCTTCGTTTCATATACGTATGTATCAAGTTTTAACTTTAATTTGGAAGGAATTTGTCCTCGGTACAGCTCTGAAATTGCTTCTATTACAAACTTCTTCTCTGTATACAAATCTTCAATACCACGATACACTTTTTCAGATAGCGGTATTGCAATCATATTTGCAATAATAGATCCATATAATGTTGTCAACATTGCAACGGCCATCCCTGTACCAATTTGTGAAGTATCTTGTAAGTTTTGCAACATAATAATAAGACCGATTAACGTTCCTATCATGCCCCATGCTGGAGCGAAATCACCAATCTTATCTAATAATGTCGCTCCTTTTCTTAACTCATACACTTCAGTTTCAACATCTTTCATTAACACTTCTTTTAATTCCGCTTCATCATAGCCGCTTAACATTAAACGAATTCCCTTTTGAATAAAAGGATTGTCTACTTGCTCTCCATCAACTTCTAATGAAAGCAATCCATATTTTTTCGATTTTTTCGAAAAATCAACGAACAAATCCGTTAACTGTTCTAAATCTTCTTCTCTTCTATGTAAAACAGTAAAAATACTTTTCATATATTTTTTTATTTCTCCAAATCTATATGCCACAACGATTGTCGCTGTTGTTCCCCCTACGACAATTAAAATAGATGAAACATCTAAGAAATTTTTAAACCCTTTTATTCCACCACCGCCAAACATGATTGCCGCTATTACAATCGCAAAACCTACTATAATGCCAATTGGGCTAGAAATTTCAAACTTCCTTTTTTTTCTTTGTGGTCTAGCTAATACTTGATTTTTATCTCCCATATTCCTTCCCTTCCTTGTCATTTTTATAAAACATTTTTTTATTTTAATAATGCGTTTTTACATATAACATTCATTATACGCTTATCATCTATTTATCGCAATATACTCATAAAATTGACACATTTCATTTCCACATTAGAATTATAGTATGGAAATATGAGGAGGATCTCGATGGAACATAACATTTTGCAAGTCATTGCATTAGCAGAAAAACTAAAATATGAAATGCGACATAGTTGGCTTTCTAACGGACGTCAAGAAAGTGTTGCTGAACATACGTGGCGTATGTCCCTAATGGCTATCTTAGTTGAGCCTTATTTGGATCAAAAAGTAAATATAGAAAAATTACTTAAAATGGTTATTATTCACGACCTTGTTGAAGCAGAAGCTGGTGACATCCCCGCCTTCGACACGATGAATAGCCGTGAATTACAATTGCAAAAACAGAAAAATGAGCTAGAGGCCATTTTAAATATTAAACGTACATTAAAAGGTCCTCTTGGTGAAGAATCATACGATTTATGGATGGAGTTCGAAGCGAAAGAAACGTATGAAGCAAAAGTTGCTAACGCACTTGATAAACTTGAAGTGAAAATTCAGCATAACGAAGCTGATATTGATACTTGGCTACCAATTGAGCATAAAATGACTTTCCAAGTTGGTAAACATACAGATTTTGACTCTTTCTTATCTAAATTACAAAAAATCATTGAACAAGACGGAGAAAAAAAATTACTCGCTGCCGGCATTGACGTTGAAGCATGCAAACAGTAACCATTTAATTATGAAATAAGACACTCAAAATGAGTGTCTTATTTCATAATTGTTGATATTGCCTGCTTATAAATAAGTTGTTGTTTTCCATCTACTAATATTAATACTGTAAATCTATCTACTCCAACTACTTCCCCTACTATTCTTACTCCGCTCTTTAAAAATATAGTAACTGCACCTTTTTCTTCTTTTATTTGTTTATACAACTCTTCTTGTAAATGTTCCATAACTGTTTTCCCCTTTACAAATAAATAATCCTAATATAAAAAAATAAAGATTAATCACTTATATACTTTGTCTTTTATATTCATAAACTTATTAATTAGTATATCTAAATCTCGACTAAATAACAAAACTTTATTATGATCTAATCCATGCCTAGCAACAAGTTGAATTAACTCTTTCTTTTTGTGTTCTATTTTATTGTGTAATTGTCCCATCTCCATCTCTATACTAAAACTCCTTTTTCCCATAATATTACTTGTAAAATTATAGTACATTTCCACTCATAAAAAAATAAAAAAATGGCTTTTTTTACAAATTTTATATTTATGAAAAGAAATTTTAATGTAATTGTAAGTTACATACCCCTTTCATTTGCAATACATTCACCTAGTATACACTTCCATATTGTTTTACCATTTTTAAAAAAGCGCTATGAAACAAAGTAAATATCACATTTAAATCCGATCACAGGCTCTTGTCTAATTAGAAGTAAGACTTGCTCCTTTTCTAAATAAAAACATATCTTATAAAGTAATCCATTAGTTATATAGATTAATTTCCTAAAAAGGAGGAAAAAACATGAGCTTTGGTGGTAGTTGCGCTGGTTTCGGCGGTGGATTTGCTTTACTCATCGTGCTATTCATCCTTCTAATCATTATCGGATGTAGCTGTTGGGGTGGCGGCGGAGGGTTTTAAATATAATACGTATCCTTTTCGCTAAACTCTAAATGAATGAAATAGGTTAACTAAAAACTATACGAAAACAGCTCATATTTGAGCTGTTTTTTCATACTTTCGTATGAATTTATGTCCATCTTTTTTGTGATTTCAACTAACAAGAAATCGTTTACTATGGAATAAGAAACATTTTTACTAAGGAGGATTATAATGATTAAAGGTCTTTATGAAGCACATTTACCTGTCTGTAATTTAGAAATTTCGATACCTTTTTATGAATCACTGGGGTTAAAATTATATAAAAGAGACAACGATATCGCCTTCTTTTGGTTTGTAGAAAATGAAAGTTGGATTGGTCTTTGGGAAGGAAAAGAATACAAAGTCAATTATCATCCATCCTTACGACATATCGCTTTCCAAGTAAGCTTACACGATTTAGAAAACGCAATACACTGGCTCAAACAGAAAGGAATTCCAGCGCGAAAAGACTTTGGAATGGAGCCAATTGAGCCAATCGTTTTTCCAGAATTAGCACACGCCTCCGTATATTTTAACGATCCTGATGGAAATAGTTTAGAATTCATTGCACAATTACCTGTTGGACTACCTAAAGCAGAGAAAATGTATTTAATTGAATGGAAAAAGCATGTACAAACATCGCCAATAGATAGGGATTAATTTTTATGTCAGTGCAATCAGTTTCTTATTCCACACTTCTTAGAACAAATAAAAACTTTAAAAAACTATTTTATGGTCAAACATTAAGTGTACTTGGGGATTGGTTTTATACTGTCGCTTTATTAACACTCGTCTATAGCATAACAGAATCTTCATTTATGTTAGCACTCACCTTTATGAGCAAAGGGTTACCTCAACTTCTTCTGATCCCATTCATAGGCGGACTTGTAGACCGTTTTTCAAAAAAGAAAATTATGATTTTTACCGATATTTTACGAGGAATTATCGTCCTCACTTATTTATTAGCATTCTACAAAATTGAAATTATTTTCGTTTCTAATATATGCTTAGCAGTACTCTCTTGCTTATTCGAGCCTGCTAAGCAATCAACTCTAAAAAATATCGTACATCAAAAGCATTTTGTAACCGCTAACTCTCTTTCTAGTACAATCAATGGTTTTATGTCTATTATGGGAGCTTCTTTAGGTGGGCTCATTGCACAATCTTTAAGTATCGAGATTGCCTTTTTTATTAATAGCCTATCATACTTTATTTCAGCCTATATTATTTATAAAATAAAGATCCCTTCTCGTGACACTTTTAGCACGAAAAAAGCGTTTTTCACTGATATAAAAGATGGTTATACATACATATTACAAAGCAAAATTATTTTAACATTAATTCTTGTCGGCATTTCATGGGGCATTATTGGAGGTGCCTATCAGTTACTTCTAACAATCTATGCCGAAAGAATCTTCCACACTAACATTGGTATTTTATATGCGGTTCAAGGGGCTGGACTTATGATTGGCAGTCTCCTCGTTAATCTTTATATGTCTAAAAATGAAGACAAAATGAAAAGAGCATTTGGTTGGGCCTATTTACTACAAGGAATTTTCTTTCTCGGATTCATTCTATCCGATCAACTTATTATCGGTATCATTACATTACTCTGTATGCGTATAGCAGGAGGAATCATCGTTCCACTTGATACGACATTACTACAAACGTATACGCAAGAAAACATGATTGGTAAAGTTTTTTCATTTCATTATTCCATCTACGGATCGCTTATTCAGTTATCTATGTTTATTACAGGGTGGCTTTTAGAAATCCTTTCTCCTCAAGTGATTGGTAGCTTGTTAGCTCTATGCTGTATTTTTGTTAGTTTTATATGGCTTTTCTTGTTTTATCATGGGGAGCTTAGTGAAGAATCTACTATCACTTAATGGCATGTATATGTACATGCCATTTTTATTTATGTCGAAATTCACAAGAAAAAGGCGATTTATTTCTCTTACAATCTAATTTTTTAGAACGTACAATAAATTTAGATTATAAGAAAGGAGCTAACAAAATGTTTGAAGATCGACTTACCATTTCAGCAGAACAACAAAAGCTAATTTCCAATGCAACTCGCATTCAAATTCTTCACCTTTTAAAAGACGAAACACTCACTGCAAAACAAGTATCTACTAAACTAAATAAATCTGCTGGTAGCGTTCACTATCACATCCAAATTTTATTTGACGGAGGCTTACTTGAATTAGTAGATACAAAGGAAAAACGGGGGATTATTGAAAAGTACTATAAAGCAAAATCTGCTCACTTCTATATTGAAGAAGCAGGCACTGAAGGAACAAATACAGGGAGCCATATTGTATCTCATTTATTTTTAACTCCAGAGGAATTACAACAACTCACTTGGGAAATCTCACAAGTTTTATTACGCTGGGAAAGCAAAACCGCTCGTCAATCAGCCTCAGAAGAAGAATACGCTATTTCCTGCCGGATAAAAAAACAATGAAAGAAAGGTCCATATACCCATGAAAAATAAATTATTATTATTGTCGGGCACAGGCATTTCTCGTTTAGGTGATTTTATGTACCTCATAGCTCTAAACTTAATGGTGTTAAATAGTACAAACTCTCCCGCTGCTGTAGCAGGCCTATGGATTGTCGGTCCAATTGCCACCGTTGTTACAAAAATATGGTCTGGTAGTATTGTAGATCGATTAAATAAACGGTCAATTATGCTCATCACAGATATAATTCGAGCAGCTCTCATTGGCTGTATTCCACTATTTGATTCTATTTGGGTCATTTATATTTTTATCTTTTTAACTCGCATTGCTACATCATTTTTCGATCCAGCTTCATTTACTTATAAAACAATGCTCATACGAGCTGAAGAGCGCGCTCAATTCAACGCTTGGAATAACTTTTGTACAAGCGGGGCTTTTATTATCGGTCCAGCCCTTGCTGGAATACTTCTCACCACGTACTCAGCATCCTTTGTTATTTACTGCAACTCACTTTCATTTCTACTTTCTACCATTCTCATTTACTTCTTGCCAAACATTACATTACAAACAAAGCAAAACGAAGAGGTTTCAAATACTTTCTTACAAACATTACGAAGTGATTGGAAACAAGTTTTTTCATTCGCTCGAACGGAAACTTACATAATTCTCATATTCGTTTTATTTCAAGCTACTATGCTTGTTTCTATGGCACTCGATTCACAAGAAGTTGTTTTCACAAATCAAGTACTGTTTTTATCCGATATAGAATATAGCATGCTTGTTAGTATAACTGGTGCCGCTTACGTTTTCGGTTCATTTCTCGTCTCTCTATTTGCCAAACGATTACCAATTCAACATTGTATCGGATTAGGTATGATTTTCACAGCAATAGGGTATGTAATTTTCGCCTTTTCAAATTCATTTATAGTCGCAGCAGGCGGTTTCATTTTACTTGGCATTTCTTCATCATTTGCTGGTACTGGCTTTATAACATTTTATCAAAATAACATCCCTGTACATATGATAGGACGTATCGATAGCGTGTTTGATTCAATAAAAAATTTCATTCAAATCTTTTTCATTTTAGCAATTGGGGCATCCGCACAATTTCTTTCCGTTCAAATTACTGTAATAAGTAGCTCGTTACTCATTCTTTTCCTTTCCTGTTTATTAGCACTCCGGGTAATGACTCCTTCACGAGAAAAATATTTTAAAGCTACAGGATCATCTTTGGAATATTAACCGCAACATAAAAAGCGGCTATTTTTCCGCTTTTCATCCCGCTATTTGCCGGGCAGTAAGATCCCGAGTGGTGTGGGCTAATAATCAGTGGGGGATGAACAAAACCCCCACTGATTAAAATTTCACTTTATGTTAAAATATTTATTGGATCTGATTATGTAGGGGGGCTATTTTGGAGATTATATTCATTTTCATATGTATTATATTAGTAGCTTCTATTTTACAAACAAGTACAGGTTTTGGCTTTTCTATTATGGCAACACCTTTCTTACTCATGTTATTTCTACCACAAGAAGCTATACAAATAAATATCATTTTATCATTAATTATTTCCATATCACTCATTTGGAAAATAAGAATGGACATTGATTTTATTCTACTGAAAAGATTAATTTTCGGAAGTATAGTAGGTGTTCCTTTTGGTATTTTAATTTTCATTTCCATTAACATCAACACATTTAAATTAGCAATTAGCATCCTGCTCTTACTATTAACGTTGATGCTAATATGCAACTTTAAGATTAAATCAACAAAATCTAGAGATTTCTTAGTGGGTGGATTATCCGGTCTTTTAACGACAAGTATCGGTATGCCAGGACCACCCCTGTTACTTTACTTTACAGGAACTGATACGAAAAAAGAGAAGTTGAGAGCAACTACTTTAGCTTTTTATCTATTTATATATTTCATTAGTCTACTAACTCAAATACTCTTTACTGACACAAACAAAACAATTTGGGAATCAAGTTTTTATGCTATTCCAATCGTATTTCTAGGTTTGTATATAGGTCAAATTATTTTCAAATGGCTTAATCAACGGATTTTCAAAATATTTACGTATATCCTTTTAAGTTGCACGGGGGGTTATCTTCTTATTGAAAGTTTGAACTTGTTATAGAGGGTGCTTTAGATAGTGGACAATAATAGATAGGTTCAAACGAAATTATTGCTGCATTTTCAAGTGCGATGGGGCATTCTATATCAAAACTTAAATAACTTTATTGGCAGTTTACAATTAGCAATAATCGTTCTTTCATAAGACAAATATTTTAAATCGAATACTAAATAAAACGATAAAAAGCGGCTGTTATGCCGCTTTTTACATTAAATATTTTATAAAGCAAAGACCTGCACTTACTATCACGAATATATTAAAAAATAAGAAAAACCCTTTTTCAAAATCTGTATACTTTCTACTTTTACTCCGCGTTTTTTTAACTCCATAATAATCATTGCAATTTCATGTGCATACGCACTACTTCCAAATTGTATATAATTGTTATTATATTTAATCTCGAAGACATTTTTCATTTTTTTATGTTGCGAAACGGATTGTATATCCTCTATTGGCATGCTATGTTCATTTGTTTTTTTAAAATAGCAATCTAACCCTTTCATAATCACCCTTTTATTTGTTAAAACGATATAATAATAAAAGGTAGCTCCTGCGTATAATATATTCGGTATGACTTTACTATTTACCATACATCCTTCGTCTACTAACAGTTCCTTCTCAATTTCTTCACCAGCTTGTAATTCGTTGCGAATTGATTCTTCTAGCATTTGTACAGTTAATTTTTTTAGTAACTCTCCATTTCTCACATAATACTTATCTATATTTATAGACTCATTCGCTTCTTTCTCTAAACGTGTAATTTCTTCTTCTGAATATTGGAGTTCGTTTAACATCGATAATAGTCTTTTATCCATATTACACACTCCCCTTCCACAGTTTTTGAAGTTTTTTCTTACCTCGAGAAATTCGATTATATATATAATCCGCTGTTACTTTTAATTCTTTTGCAATATCGTCAATGGAATATCCATCAATATACCTCTTTAAAAAGATATATCGATCCTTTTTATTTAAATCTTGCACTATTTCCATAATCTCTTCTTCTTGTTCTATTTCATAACTATCATGGATACCTTTATCTATTTCTACGTCTTTATCCATTTTGTTCTCTCTATATACTTTCTTTTTATATTCCAATGCCTTTAATTTAGTAATACCCATCATCCAAGATTTTAAGTTTCCCTTTTCTATATCAAATTGGTCGATATGAAACCAAATGACAGTAAATACATCGTTATAACAATCATCTACATATTGTTTCTCAATAGGGGTACTTAATGATTTATGAATAATGTATAAAACTAATTTTCCATATTGATCAATGACTTCTTTCAAAGCATCTTGATCACGTTTTTTCATAGCTATAATTAAATCCTCTTCAGAATCAAAAATCATAAACATCTTCCTTCCTCAGTTCCCCTTTAGCAGCTGCTTTTACTTACTATTGGCATTTCATTCTCATTTTCTATCACTTTTGTAAAAATTTATTAATTTTTATTTCTATGTATATGATAGCAAAAAAATACATTTCTCCTCCAAAAAAGACAAACCCGCATTCCAGGTTTGCCTTTTTACTTATTTCTTATTTAATCCTTTTTCATTTAAAAACTCTTTCATATGCATTCTTTTCTCTTTGGACATAAATGAGCTCATTGATTCCGTCCATGTTACGTTTTTTTGATTTGACGATCTTTCTTTGTAATACGCACTCATCGTTTCATCATATTCGTTTAATAATTCATCATATTTCTTTTCATCGTATCCATTTTCATGAAGAATGGCCGCTACCGGTAAACGTGGCTTAACTCCATGATCTTCATTTGGTACGCCCACTGTCATTCCGAATACCGGATATACTTTATCCGGTAAATGAAGCAATTCACTCACTTCTTTCGGGTTATTACGAATTCCGCCAATATAACAAATGCCGTATCCTAATGATTCAGCTGCAAGTGCTAAGTTTTGTGCAAATAATGAGGCATCTACTGTTGCTACAATAAAGTCCTCTACTCCCTCATATTTAATTTCTGTTCCATGTTTCTCACATGCAGTTTCTAGACGTTTTAAATCCGCACAGCATACAAAGAATGCTGCGCAGTCTTTCACATGACGATTCCCGGATAATTCAGCTAGTTTAGCCTTTAGTTCCTGATCTGTTACATATATAAGAGAATACGCCTGTACAAAATGTGAGGAAGCTGCATGCTGCGCAGCTTGCACCATTCTTTCTACTATCTCTTTTGAAATTGGTTCTTCTTTATATTTACGAACTGAAACGTGTTGCTCCATTTTATGTATCATCTCATTCATAAAAACCACTCCTTTTTTCTCTTCATAATAAAAAATTAACATATCTTTTTCATTATTCACAACTTATAAGCAAAAAAAGAGCACTCCTTTGTGAGTTGCTCTTTTTTAAATACATATTAATATGGTAAATGAAATTATATCGACTTTACACACATAACGACAACGTTAAGCTGCTTTCAATACTTTAATACCTTTAACAATATTCCAAATGAAGTAGTAAATCCCTACAAGAATAAACACTGCATACGTTATAACCATCCCAATTCCAACGCTCTCAGACTGATTGAAACTTAAACCGTATACTCCTGATAAAGCTAACCCTCCAAATAAAATTGCATATGGGAAAACATGTGACCAGAATGCTTTTTTCGCATGATATTTCACTTCATCTTCCGCAACGAAGTAAACGATAATTGGTAGTAAAAATGGTGCAAAAAAGATACTAAAATAACATAGCGAGGATAAAATATTATTTCCTTTCATACGATTCACCTCTAAAGTTTTTTGTTACCTTCATTATGTCAGGAAACCTTTCCAGAAACTATCGCTTTACCTTTCATGAACATGACATTTTTGTAAGATTTTCCTCGAAATAAATCCCGCCTCAAATTTTGGGCGGGATTACTTTAACTATATTCGATTCATAAACCAATATTGCGTAATCGCTAAATATTCTCGTACATTCGATGGAATGATAATTGGCTTCGGTGTTTTGGCCGGAAGCCCTTCTAATTGCAAACCTTGTTTTGCAGCTATTTTTTTCGCTCTAAACATATGGAAATCGTTTGTTACGATCATACCTTTTTTCATATTGGCTGGAATTAACGGTTTTGAGAATTTAATATTTTCATCTGTGCTCGTCGACTTATCTTCCATTATAATGCGGTCTTCTGCAATATTTTGTTTCATTAATCCTTGTTTCATCGCTAATGCTTCTGTAATATCTTCACCTTTTCCTTGGCCTCCAGATACAATAGCAATTGTTTTATCATGTAATTTTAAATACTCAGCTGCTTTATCAATACGATATTGCAATGAATAAGAAGGTTTTGTTCCATTTACTTTCGATCCTAGTACAATTATATAATCCGCATCATCAATTGCATTCATATGCCCATGCTTATAAATGTTATATTGTAAAAACCCCGCATATACGGCGCAAATCATTATAACAACTAAAATATACTTGATTATTTTCTTCTTTCTCATATCCATATACCCCTATTCCCTTTACTTCCTTTATCATAATATCCATTTATGCGTTTGTATACAGACGAATTCCAATTAAGCCTAATTTATCCTCCAAAAGGTAATATTTCTATTAATTTCGGGAATAGTAAGTACAACTTCGCACGAAGGAGTGTCCCTATTGCTTCTCTTTTTATGTAACGTATCATTCTTTTTCATCTTATTTTTACTATCACTTAAGCTACTTGGTAAATCTGCATTAGCACAACTAACTCCTCATGATTTTGGGGCTATTATCTTTTTATCTTATTTAGCTTTTCAAGCCATACCAGTCGCTGGTGCTTTACAAGCATTTCTCGGTATGGTCGTTATTACATGTTTGCATTTGCTTCTTACAAAATTAAGCCTACTCAACAAACTAAATCGTTTTATTCTCGGACACCCCATTATTTTAATTAAACATGGTGATATTATTTTTGAGAACTTACAAAAAAGTAGATATCCGATCCCTGAATTGCTTTCTAACCTTCGCGTCGCAGGATATCCAAGTGTTCATGAAATCGAGTATGCGATATTAGAAGCGAATGGAGCTATTAGTATTTTACCAAAAAGAGAACTTGTGCCTCTGACTCCAAAAGATTTGAATATAAATGTTAAGTATGCAGGCTTACCAATTGCTCTTATCGTTGATTCACAAATTCAATACGATAACTTAAAATTAATCCATAAAAATGAAAAGTGGTTACATGCAGAGTTAATGGAGAAAGGCGTTACAAATATTAAAAATGTGGCTTTCGCTTCTGTGCAGGAGACAGATGGATCTTTTGCGATTAGTTTAAAAGAATGAAAAAAAATCCCCTTACTTGTTCAAGGGGATTTTCTTCACTATATTGCTTTTTTCTCTCTCGCCATGTTTAACGGAACAGGATGTTTCATACGATTCATCGTAAATACGATAATTGCTGTCAATACTTCCGCTACTGGCATAACGAGCCAAATTCCGTTTATACCAAATACTTTTGGCATAATCCATAACAATGGGATAACAAATAATAAACCTCGGCTCATTATTATAAGTACTGATTTTTTCGTTTGTCGCACTGATTGGAAATACTCTCCATATACAATGTTATAGCCTAAAAATACATATTGAATAAAGAATAAACTAATACCTGTTAACGTTAACTCCAGTAGTTCTGGCGATTGAACATTAAATAAACCTATAATATATTTCCCGAAGAATAAACCGACAACAATTGCAATACCTCCGAGTACAAGCGCAATTTTTATAGCAAACTGCAATCCTTCACGCAATCTTTCTGATAAGTTTGCACCGTAATGGAAACTAGCGATTGGTTGTAACGCTGCACCAACACCGAAGAATAATAGCAATGTCATTGCATGAATACTATTCACCATCGCATAAGAAGCGACTCCTATTTCTCCTGCATATTGAACGAATGCAATGTTAAAACCAATCGTTACGATTGCAACTGTACTTTCTGCTGTAAAACTTGGGAAACCGATCACCATAATTTGTTTAACCGTATCCCATTCAAAATGGAATTTCGTCCATTTTAAAATACTACTTTTTCTAAAGAAGTGAGTTAATAATACAAGGAAACCAATTGCCGCCGAAAGAATAGTAGCTGAAGCAGCACCAGTTACACCCCATCCAAAGATGAAAATAAAAATATAGTCGAACACTATATTTAATACAGCCGTTACAACAAGACCTGCCATTGCTAAATTAGGATTTCCGTCATTTCGTATAAATGTACTTAAAATATTTTCTAAAACGTATATCATTCCAAATGTTAATAACACCTGTAAATAGTCTAATGCGTATGGTAAAATCACTTCATTCGCACCAAATAAATATGCTAAATCTTCTATTCTCCATAAGCAAATAGCCGCTAAAACGCCCACGATAACAACTGCTACTGTCATAGATTGAGTAAAGATAGACCTTGCTCTTTCCAGTTTATTTTCACCTAGTGCAATGGAATATAGCGTTGCTCCGCCCATTCCAATCCATAATGAAATAGAGAAGAAAATTGAAAATGCTGGAATAGCTACGTTTACTCCGGCTAAACCGTTCGCTCCAACTCCTCTACTAATCATGACTGCATCAATCACAATATTAACCGACATTAATACCATCCCAAGAACAGCTGGTATTAAATACGTAATAAATAAACTTTTAATTGGTTTTTCTCTTAATTTTTCTGTTGTTTCCATCATATAAATGCTCCTTTTTCAATGCTCTGTTCACAGTTTAAACCTTCAAGTTACTTGAAGGTCAATAGAGAATCGAAAAATATATAAGCCTATTTTTTAACAACAGGTATTTGAATTTCCGTTACTTGCTCCTTCGGATTTTCTGTTACGGACCAATCAATTAATGCAAGTTCCAGTGCATCTCCGCACACTTCATATCCTTCGTTATCAATGTGCTTTAATAATTCCGTATACGTTGCGTCTGTTTCTTCATATGGTCCATGGTGATAAGAACAGGCAAATATCCCTTCTTTTATTTCATCTGAAGTATGCGCTTCAAAAGGCATGTAATCCAATAAAATAAACACACTGTTATATGCTTGAAACTCATTTTGCATTAATGCTTTTTTTGAAACTGTTACACCGATATCACCTGAAAATAAACTATTATCAATTTGCTTCATATTTTTTTGCAACGAATGGATATAATATTCAAACATATCATCCGTTGTATTTGGTGCAACTGCAATTGCTGTAATTTTTCGTTTCGGTATCTTTTTATAAATAATTTGATTTGCTTCAGATTTCGTCGCTTTCTTCATTAAATGGATTTTATGTTCCATTTTTGCCAAAGCATACTCGATTTCTCTTTGTTTTTTCAGCATCATTTCTTGTTGTTTTTCAAGTAAATTCAGCGCATAAGATGGATTTCGTTCATCAATATATTTCTTTATTTCCTTTAACGGGATGTTCAATTGGCGTAAAAATTTAATCGTATCTAATAGTGAAAACTGATCAATTGTGTAATAACGATAATTGGTTTGAGGGTCAACAATTGACGGATGAAAAATCCCTTTTTCATCATAATAACGTAATGTAGATTCCGCTATATTATGCATTTTCGCCATTTCCCCAATTGTAAAACGTTGATTTAATAACATTTTCTTTCTCCATTCATTATATGTAAACTTTATTACTTCCTATTATATATCTATATCCTCCGTTTCTAAAACGAATCCTCTCATGAAAATCTGCTATTTTTTCATTGATTTTTAATAAATTTTATTATATATTAATTACAGGTTCAAATTACAAGTTCAAAAGAACTCGTAAATAGACCCTTTGTTTAATGGATCTTTACATATTATCATTAGGCAAATTCCGAGAAATCGTATGATAAAAATAAAAAATGATGAGGAGAGGATCAAATGGAATTCGAATTTTTCTTTCAGATTGCACTTATTTTATTAAGTACAAAGCTCGCTGGTGACCTTAGTGTTAGATTAGGTCAACCTTCTGTACTCGGTAAATTAATTGTTGGTATCGTTATCGGTCCAGCTATATTCGGATGGATTGAAAATTCAGAGCTTCTAACACAATTAAGTAATGTCGGAGTTATTCTTTTAATGTTTATGGCAGGACTTGAAACAGACTTAGAAGAATTAAACGCAAATCGTAATTCTTCTTTAGCTGTTGCACTTGGAGGTATCGTTCTTCCATTCGTAGGTGGTTACGTTGCCGGTCTTGTTGTCGGTATGGAACAAGGGAATGCTGTCTTTTTAGGATTACTTCTATGTGCAACAAGTGTTAGTATTTCCGTTCAAACACTTCGTGATTTAGGTAAAATGAAAACACGTGAAAGTACGACGATGCTTGGAGCCGCTGTATTTGATGACATTCTTGTTGTTATTTTATTAGCATTTGCAATGAGCTTCTTAGGCACAGATGACGTTAACTTAACAATGATTATCTTGAAGAAAGTAGTATTCTTTGCTTCTATCATTTTAATTGGTTGGAAAGGTGTTCCAGCAATCATGCGTTGGTTATCACCGCTTCGCGTATCTGAGTCTATCGTTAGTGCTGCGCTTATCATCTGTTTCTCATTCGCATACTTCGGCGAACTATTAGGAATTGCTGGTATTATCGGTGCTTTCGCAGCTGGTATCGCTATTTCTCAAACGAACTACAAACATGAAGTAGAAAAGAAAGTAGAACCAATTGCTTACGCTATGTTCGTTCCAGTATTCTTTGTTAGTATCGGCATGAATATTACATTTGACGGTATTGGCGATCAAATTTGGTTCATCTTAGCATTAACAGTTATCGCTGTATTCACAAAACTAATCGGTTGTGGATTTGGTGCACGAATCACTGGATTTGATGCAAAGTCTTCTGCAATTATCGGTGCTGGTATGGTTTCTCGTGGTGAAGTTGCACTTATCATCGCAGGAACAGGACTTTCTTCTGGCCTATTAGCACAAGATTACTTTACAGCAATCGTTATCGTAGTTATTTTAACAACGATGATTACACCACCAATGTTAAAATACACTTTTGGTGCAAAAGATAAAGCAATAAAAGCAAGTAAATAAGTTTCATATAATAAAAGGAGATTGCTATCTTATAAGAGAGCAATCTCCTTTTTCATTTTATCTTTAAACAATTCCATTCATTTTTAACCAGTTTTCAAACATAGTTCGCGCTTCTTCATCATCGATATCATTACTAAATGAATACACCTTAATGCCATAATCATCTATATATTCACCTAGCTTCATTTCCTCCACTTTTTTGTAAAAATCATCTACCTCATAGTGTGGAATATATGCATCCCAAACTGCCTCATTTATTCTTTTGTACGCTGTCACTTCTAAATCATATCCGTCTTCATAATAACCAATGTGATAATGTTTGTTAGGATCATATTTCTCCATTAAAAGCTCCTCCTTGTAAACAAAAGCGAGCCTTATATTACAGCTCGCTCCTCTCGTTCTATTTATTAAATACGTTCCATCGCTGTCTTCAACGTTCCGAAAATAAAAGCAATTTCTTCACCTGAAATAACAAGCGGCGGTGCTAATGTTAAAACGTTATTATAACCTGCTGTTGTCATACCGTTACGCCCAATAATAAGCCCTTTTTCTTTACAAGCATTTACAACACTTGCAATTTTGTCATTATCAATTGGTTCTTTCGTCGCTTTATCATTTACTATTTCGATTCCAACTAATAGCCCTTTCCCTCTAATATTACCAACAAGTGGATGTTCTCCGATTTCTTCTTTTAATTGATTTAATAAAAGCGAACCCATTTGTGCAGAGCGCTCAATTAAATTTTCATTTTCCATAATCTCTAAGTTTTTAAGCGCTAATGCACAAGCCGCTGGATTTCCACCAAATGTATTAATATGGCGGAAGAATTCATATTCTCCTGTTCCTTTAAATGCCTCATAAATTTCTTTTTTTACAGCTGTTGCTGATAATGGTAAATATGCGCTCGTAATACCTTTTGCCATCGTAACGATATCAGGCTTAACGTCATAGTTCATAAACCCAAATGCTTTTCCTGTACGCCCGAAACCACAAATAACTTCATCACTTATAAGTAGTGCTCCGTGTTTTTGACATGTTTCGTGAATTGCTTTCATATAGTCTTGTGGTGGCATTAAAATACCTCCGCCTGTAATAATTGGCTCCATAATAAATGCTGCTATCGTTTCACTTAATTCCCATGTCATAACACGATCTACTTCTTTCACACACTCTACATCATAAATATTTTGCGATTCCACTTCTGGCATGCGGTAACAATCTGGAGGCGTTACGTGTAAAAAACCTGAAGCAAATGGCTCATATTGATATCTACGTTGTGCTTGGCCAGTTGCCGCCATCGTTGCCATTGTGTTTCCGTGATAACCACGATAACGTGACATAAATTTGTAACGATGCGGTTCACCTTTTTGAGCATAATATTGTCTTGCTATTTTAAAAGCGGTTTCATTCGCTTCTGATCCACTATTAGAGAAGAAAATAACATACTCTCCACCAAGCCACTCGTTTAACTTTTCAGCGAGCTTAATTGCTGGTTCATGTGATTGTGACATCGGAAAATATGATAATGTTTGCAATTGCTTATAAGCTGCCTCTGCAAGCTCTTTTCTTCCATATCCGCTATTTACACACCAAAGACCACTCATACCATCTAAGTATCTTTTTCCTTGTATATCTTCAACCCAGCACCCTTCTGCTTTTGCCCCTACCATTGTACTACTTGGACTAAAGGGACGCATTCCGTGCCACACATATTGCTCATCTTTTGCTAATAATTCATCGGTTTGTTTTGTCTTCATCATTTCTTCCACCTTCCATAACAACTTATTTTTCACAAAGCTGCGCTGGTGCCATGATGAGTTAAATTTCTCCCTGCCTATTTTCATTCCACAAACACAAGACAAATCCTACCAAAATTAAAGTAATATTTATAAGAAAATGTCAAAAGAAAGAGGAGCTTTTCTTATATTTCGAAAAGCTCCTCTTTTTTAATGCGAAGATGCATCACTAATACCATGACCAGTATTAGATTTCACAAGAATTTCATCAAATTTCGCTGCATCTTCTTTCTTACTAGAGAAAACAGTTCCTAAATATGCTGCAAGAAACCCGAGCGGGATCGAAATAATTCCAGGTGTCGTATATGGGAATATCGCTTCTCCAACAAAAATAGCTTTTCCAGCTACTGGGTTCCAAACATTTGGACTTAACGCTACAAGAACAATCGCTGATACAAGACCAACAATCATACCAGAAATTGCTCCTGTTGTATTAAAACGCTTCCAATAGATTGTAAATAATATAACCGGTAAATTTGCACTCGCTGCAACCGCAAATGCTAGTGATACTAAAAATGCTACGTTTAATGTTTGAGCAAATAAAGCAAGTATAATAGATACTATCGCTACTCCAATAGACGCATAACGAGCCATTGACACTTGCTCTTTTTCCGTTGATTTTCCTTTACGGATAATCTCATTATAAAAATCATGCGCGAATGCTGATGCTGCTGTTAACACAAGTCCTGCTACTACAGCTAAAATAGTTGCAAAAGCAATTGCTGATACGAAAGCAAATAAGAAATCTCCGCCTAATGCTTTTGCTAATAAAGGTGCTGCCATATTACCAGCAGGGTTTGCTTTAATAATCGCCTCATTTCCTACAAACGCTGCTGCTCCAAACCCTAAGAAAATTGTCATAATATAAAACGCGCCAATTAACCATGTCGCATATACAACAGATTGACGTGCAGTTTTTGCATCACGTACTGTAAAAAAGCGGACAAGAATATGTGGTAATCCCGCTGTACCAAGGACTAGTCCTAAATTTAAAGAAAGTGTATCAAGACCATCCTTATACTTTACTCCTGGATTTAAAAACGAATCTTTTAATGGAGTAGCTGTTTTCATGTGAGCGAACATTTCAGTCACACTGAAATTAAATTTGGAGAAAACGATAACAGAAATAATAAATGTCCCTGCCATAAGTAGTACAGCCTTTACAATTTGAACCCAGCTCGTAGCTGTCATTCCTCCAAAAATAACATACACAGTCATAAGTGTACCTACGATTAATACAGATGTTGTATATTCAATACCTAATAATAGTTTAATAAGTGCACCCGCACCAACTAATTGTGCAATCATATAAAAAATTGAAATCGTCATCGTATTAAGCGCTGCTATACCACGAACTTTTTTCGCATCAAAACGTGCCGCAATCATATCTGCTAACGTGTACTTCCCTAAATTTCTAAGCGGTTCTGCGACAAGATATAGAACAACTAAATAAGCAACTAAAAAGCCGATACTATAAAAGAACCCATCAAACCCAGTTAACGCTATCGCTCCGGCTATACCAAGAAATGACGCAGCAGACATGTAATCCCCAGCAATAGCCAGACCATTTTGCCAGCCAGTTAATCCCCCTCCAGCCGTATAAAATTCACTCGCATTTTTCGTTTTTTTTGATGCAAAATAGGTTATGACGAGCGTACCAAGAACAATAATTAAAAATAGTGCAAACGCAGTAGTATTCAAATTCAGCCCCTCCCTTTTTGCATATCTTGCAGAATTTTTTGCGAAATTTCATCAAAGGATTCGGCTTTCTTGCTGTAAATCATACATAATGACCATGTCATAATAAATTGCGCAAAAGCAAATACCCATGCCCATGTCACATCACCAAACGCCGGTGTATTAAGCACCTTTGAATACGATGTTAAAATAGGTAGTGCTATAAAAAAACTTAAAAAGAAAATACTCATCGGAATGATAAACTTCTTTTTCGTATTTAATAACAATTGAAACTCTTCAGACTGAACAACTTCTGTATAATTCACCTCATTTTTTAACTTACGTGCTGACGTATCATCTCGTTTCATTCTCTGGTCCCCTCTCTTAACTTAAAATACAATTCACCTTGCATACACAAAGACTAAATTTTATAAATATTCAGAAACTTATTTTCATTTTAGACAATCCGTACATTCCTGCAAAGATTTTTCGATAGACATTTTTCGTCATTTTCTCCTAAATTTTCAATATACTTTTTTAACATAAAATTTGATTGATTCGATTAAACTTTTATTCCCATTAATAGAATAAAAAAGTAGTGCTTATCGCACTACTTCTTTCTTTGTCTCCTTTTCTAAATTACGAGCTGTTTCACTTAATTCAACGTCTTTTCCATCTTTAAGTGTTCTAAATATAAAATCGAATACTGGATTTGAAACTCCGAACCAAAACTTTTCATTTTTATAATGGTGTAATATGTGCTGTTTTTTTAGCCATCTTCCAAACTTAGTGAAGGGACGAATCGGTTTATGTGCAATATAATGTTTCCATTCATAAACGAGGAGCATGATAATCATTCCGATTCCGAATGAAAGTGTAACAGTAACACTTTTTGTAATACCATACGTTATAAGTAAATATATAGTAAAGCTAGGTATACTAAACCATACAGGCAAAAATAAAAGTTTTAAATCATCTGGATATACGTGATGATCATAATGTAATCTTCTTAACATTTTTAATAAAAATGCGTTTTTAGGCGGCTTTAAATGGAATAAAAAACGGTGTGTCATATATTCGTTAAACGTATAAAAAACAATCCCAAACATACACGCTAACATACCAATCCATGTAAAAAATTGCATTTTTAAAATAATAATAAAAATTAATAGAACACTATACATAATAACAATATCATGTTGTAAAAAAAACTCTTTCACCACTCTCTTCATCTTACTTCCCCCTTTTCCACAAAAACAGCCGCAACATATCGTTACGACCATTTTTTTCTATTTCATTCTTATTCCATTCACTTTACAAATTTGCCTGCTGTTCTATTGTCGAGAAAAAAGTGTTCGGACCAAATATATTTTGCTTCGGAATAATGTGTTCTACTGCAAACACTGTTACTTCTCCTCTTTGTACTTCTCCAATAATGAGACCAAATACTTCATGATTTACCGCAAACGTTGGTTGTTTCGTTTGCAGTAACCTTGCTGCATTTTTAAATACCGCTTCATATAGTGGATTCCTATCAGTAATTTCTTTTCGGATTTTTGGTGCTAAAGTGATGATAATTTCTTTTCCATCAATAGTGGTTCGATACATAAAAATCTCCCCTTCAATCTTATATGAACAACTGTAAAGCTTTGTATGCAAAATGGATAGAATATCCTACTAAAATAATACCTGCTCCGGCTGTAATATAGCCAAGTGCTTTTTTCTTTAATAAAGTTCTTCCAAAATGTACAGAAAAAGCAATATTTAAATTCCACAAAATAATACCAACAATAATACAAAGACTGTACAAAAAAGCTTCTTGTTTTGTTACCTTTATAAGCAACGAGCTAAGTGTACTTCCATATATACCAAACCAAAAAACGAGATTTAATGGATTGGATATCGCAATTAGAAATCCTGCCATAAAAGATTGTTTAAGGCCACCTATCTCTTCTTGTTTATATTCCATATTAGAGTGAGAAATTCCTTGTTTTACACTTTGAAACCCTAAATAAAACAACAAGAAAAAACCAGCGCAATACATAAAAGCTTGTACATATGTATACATAAACACAGAAGATAAACCAAAATAAATAAGCAGCATAAACAAAATATCAGCAGTCATTCCTCCGATTCCAACAATCCACGCATGCCAAAATCCACGTTCAATTCCTCGTTTTAACATTTCAATATTAATCGGACCTACAGGTGCAGCTAATGAAATACCTAATACTATTTGTTGTATAATTGCTCCAAACATCACTCTATCCTTTCTACTTCTTTTACTATTAAGTAATGATGCAAATAAAGAAAATAGACTAGCTTTCATAAAAATTATTCACTAATACAATACCCTTTTTTATCCAAAATATGCAAAAGAGCCATCCAGTTGATGGCTCTTATTTCTCTACCCTATGATGAAAAGGACATTTACCTTTAATCGGCTCAATATCATCCCCTATGAAATATTGTTTCCATTCACGATGATTAGGATCGCCGTAGTGACTAATGTTAGGGTGCTTCGGCAACTGATCCCACTTTTCAACTCGTTCACGGACCATTTGTCTTGAATACGACCCTTTAGGACGATCTCCTTCTAATCCATCGAAAATAGTTCGTGGCTGGAATCCAATAACGAGAGAATTTCCTAAATGCCTAGTCTTTCGCTGTTTATAAGCTGGCGCATTCCCAAATGCAAATATTGGTTCACCACCAAATGAAAATTCCCATAAATGATGGTCTGGATTTTTCGGGATTTGCTTTGGCCATAATTGATTATCTTGTTCATGCAAATATTGTAGTACTTTCCAAAAATAATCTCGATAATATTCGATTGATTTTTCTTCACATTCCGGTTCCACAAAAAGAAAAAATCCTCTTCTTACAATCGGCCGCTCTTTCATTAGCTCCAAAAAAGTTAACATTGTATTGGGCAAATGACTCCAATCATTATGAGAGAGAAATGAATAACGAAGTTCATTCTTCTTCAAAGCTGTTAAACCGAAATAACACGGGAAGGTTGGTTCTAACACGACACTCGAAAAATCATGAAATTCTTTTGCAACCCAATTCGGTATGTCGACTCTATTTTTCATCCCTTCATTATCTAATAAATAAGACTCATCCATTCTTTCACCTCATTATGTACAGCATTCACTTAAGAATATTACATACTCGGCTTGTCCTATACCTTTTTAAAAATTCAAGAAAAAATTAATTCAAAATACAAAATTTTAAAAACGCTTACTTGACTAAATTCTACCAATTCATGTATATTTAAATTAATCATTTAGCAGAATATTCGAGAATATAGCATTTTTTATTTTTATTATTTTTTAATGAATTTCACTAAATGAAAAAAGGAATCGTTTTTAGGAGGAATTGTGACATGCAAGGAAAAGTAAAATGGTTTAACAATGAAAAAGGTTTTGGATTTATCGAAATGGAAGGCTCTGAAGATGTATTCGTACATTTCTCTGCTATTCAAAGCGACGGCTACAAAGCTTTAGAGGAAGGTCAAGAAGTATCTTTCGACATTACTGAAGGAAACCGTGGACCTCAAGCTGCTAACGTGGCAAAACTTTAATCCCACTTATGACAGGAGGTTACCTTACTTGGTAACCTCCTTTGTTATTCCTTTGTATATTTCCGTTTTCCAGAGCAAAAACTATGTGAAATGCGCAAAATACAAAGGAGGCAATAACAATGGGGTCACATGTAAATGATTTTGAAGAAGTAAAATTCCGTGTAGAAACTGCACAAAAAATGGTAGGTTCTGCAACAATTTCAATGGATCCAGACACATTAGAGCATGCCACTACTGCAGTAGAATCGGCTCGTTCTCAGCTTGAAATCATGAAATCCGTTGCAACGGATTTAGATGAGCCATTTCTAATGAATGAAGAAAAAAAATTAAGTAAATGCGAGCATCAATTACATGAAGCGAAGCACTAAAAAACATCCAGAGAAAATTCTCTGGATGTTTTTTATGACAATTGCTCCCCATACTTTTTCAACTTCTCTCCAACCGTACATTGCCGTATACAAAAAGAATGGGCATAGTATTTACTATGATTTTTCCGATTATGTTCCTGCAGGAAACACCCTCCGCAATACGTTTCTAATAAGTCATTTACCTCTGTAATGAGTTGCTTCTTCTTCACGTGTGCACCTCTCTATTCGGTTATTTCTTTATGACTATCAATTGTCGTCCCTTCTAATGCTTGCGCTGCTAATTGATGTGCCTCTTTATTTTGTTTTCTAGATATCGGTTCACAAATAAGTTTTAATTTCATTTGCTTCGCTTTTTGTTCAATTTGATCTAAGTAATGATTTAAATGTTCATCATAGCAAGGCCATTCACCAGCTAATTGCTGCAGTACAACTTGAGAATCTCCACGAAGTGTAACTGCTTCATATTTAATTCCTAATTCCTCGAGTGTATTCATCCCGTATAATAATGCTGCATACTCCGCTTCGTTATTATCATATATGCCTTCTATGTATGCATTGCGACGAATTCGGTAATTTGTATTTCCTTTTTTATAGTATACACATATACCAACCCCAGCTTCTTTCGTCTGTACATCATAACCACCATCAAAATAAACTTGAATTTCTTGCGGATCTTCCTCCACTTGCTTACTCAGTTTTTTCATTTCTTTTAATGACCATTCCGCGTCCATTTCATCGAAAAATAAAAGTTCTTTCACCCTACCTGTTTTCTCAAAATCCTCCGCAAATTGAAGCACTTCTTCTATGTTCATATAATCTGTTGTTAATTCAGTTTGTAAACCACGCTTCGTTTTATACAACCAATGTATTTTATATTTCATACTAGATTCCCCTTTTATAAGACTTCTTATATGTAGCCAGCTAATGAAAGCCTCACTTTATTTTATCCCTTTCGGCAAGCAGACTCCATCTGATTTGCGTTACGGGTGAAACCCAACAATTCAGGTGGAGATGAATTGCCGTCAGAAGGTAGACCAAACACTTTTGTTTCGTTCATAACAATTTTTTGAGGGCGAATATTTGTTTCTTTTTGTCTTACGATATAATCTGTCGTAGATAAGGAGGGAATATATCGTAAGACAACGAAATTGGATAATAATAATCATTTGGTTACTTGAGCCAAAAGGAATTACGATGAAGATCATGTTCATATTTTGTTCCGTTTCGTTCCAAATAATGCTTTGTCAAAAGCGATTAACAGTTACAAAAGTGTTAGTTCTCGTTTCCTGAAACGGGATTTTCCTAAGATAAAACATGATCTATGGAAAGAAATGTTTTGGTCTCGAAGTTATTGTCTTTTAACAACGGGCGGTGTACCTATAGATTCTATCCGTAAGTACATTGAATCACAAGGAAAGCAATAATTTTAATGAACTCTCTGAGAAAGGTGGTGAAAACAATGGCTAGAAAGAAAGCAGTGAAAGTATTACGTAAACAAAAGAAAAGAGAAACCATGCAACGATTCACGCAGAAACAGAATATCGGACGAGCTTGTCTCACAGCAAAAGAATTTCGTTTACTTCAGCGCATGTCACATAGTTCAAAAGCATTGCGAAATGTTGGATTGTACACGATTAAACAAAGTTACTTGAATAATAACAAGATGGCTACTGTAAAAGAAGTGGATACTGCCATGCAAACCGATATGAACTACTGGGGCATTCAATCAAACTCTGTTCAAGCGATTCGTAGGGCCTTATTTACAGAAGTGAAGAGCTTTTTTAAAGCATTGGAACAGTGGAAAAAAAACCCAGAAACCTTCACAGGGCGTCCTAAGTTTCCGAATTATTCCGGTTCAACTGACAAACGAATTATTGAAATCTATCAAGTTCCAAAAGTGGATGATAACGGGTATTGGCTGATTCCGATGAATGTGGCATTCAGAAAAAAATTCGGTTCCATTAAAATACGTATGCCTAAAAATGTAAGAAATAAAAAAATCTCCTACATTGAGATTGTACCGAAGCAAAAAGGTCGGTTCTTTGAGGTGCATTACACATATGAGATGCACGTTTCTCAAATGAAGAAACAATCCACGACTACTAGTAACGCTTTGAGTTGCGATTTAGGTGTAGATAGATTATTAAGTTGCGTAACAAATACAGGTGATGCATTTTTAATTGATGGGAAAAAATTAAAATCCATTAACCAGTACTTCAACAAAATGATACGTAATCTCCAACTGAAAAATGTGGAAAATGGACTTTCCAAACGTGTTGTAACGAATAAAATGGCTGCACTTTGGCATAAACGAGAAAGACAAATAAATGGTTACATTTCACAAACTGTAGGTTTGTTGTTCAAAAAAGTGAAAGCATGCAACATAGATACGGTTGTCGTAGGGTATAACACTGGTTGGAAACAAAAATCTGATATGGGAAAAAAGAATAACCAAAAATTTGTTCAAATCCCATTTCATAAACTGATTGCAGCAATTGAGAATAAATGTATAAAAGAAGGTATACGATTTTTAAAACAAGAAGAAAGCTATACTTCAAAAGCTAGTTTTCTTGATAAAGATCCGGTTCCAGTTTGGTCTAAGGATGATAAGACGTATTATCGCTTTAGTGGCAAACGAATCACTCGTGGTCTGTACCAAAGTAAAGCAGGAACATGTATCCATGCGGATATTAATGGTGCGTTGAATACATTGCAAAAATCAAGAGTTGTAGAATTGGATGAAAATCTTAAAGTGAAAACGCCGATTCTATTAGAAGTGCAAAAACGTAAGGTTGTTGCTTCGTGCATAGCTTAGTGGGTGTGTCAACCATCCATGTGTACTCGACTTGTCGGGGCTTGTAGCACACGCTGGATTCATCTGAGTGGTGGCTTCTTCCATAAGGAAGAACTGCTCTTTTTCAAAAGGGTGGTGCAAGTGGGGAAACGATTGTTCGTTTCTAGTACCAACCAAAAACTTACTTGGGGTGTTACCGTAAGGTGGCATGAATTCTAGAGCGTCAAACTGTCTAGCGATAGATGAAAAGACCTAGAGTTCTAACTCAAGCCCCCACTGAAACGTTTCATCACAGTGGGGATAGTTGACCAAGAGTCACAGTATTATATACAATTTAATCACATACAAAAAGAGCCATCCTAAGTAAGGACAGCTCTTTCATCTATTGCATAAATCTTTCAAATTGCACTCGCTTATTAATCCAGTACATTACAGGCATACCAATTGCCATTACAACAAATTCACCAACTGCACAAGTTAGCCATGTCAATAAAAATGGCAGATCAAACGCAAGATGAAGTTCAATTGCAATCATAAACATTGTGACTGTAAAAATAACTGTATTAAAAATCATACGAGCCCAAACACCTTTAATGAAGCGCATAGAAATAATAGTTGCAAGTAATGCAAGAATGGATTGCCCTACTCCAAATACTAAATCATAAGCGATCATAGGTGAGAAAAAGAGATTCGTTAAAAATACACCTAATACAATCCCGTAAATTGCTTTCTTATTGAATACAACGAGATGATTAAACATCTCTGAAATACGAAACTGTACACTGGTAAAGCCAAATGGCTGAATAAGCATAGAAACAGCAATATATAATGCCGCTAAAATACCATTACCGACTAATGTCCTTATATTCATGACAAAATCTCCTTAGTTTTTTTACGTGGGATGGTTTCGAACCACGTTATTCGTTTTTTAAGCAACAAGAATATATTCTACGCAATAGACACTCTCTCGTCAATAGATTCCTATCA
Source organism: Bacillus sp. FSL R12-0074 (assembly GCF_038005725.1). Classification (NCBI taxonomy): domain Bacteria; kingdom Bacillati; phylum Bacillota; class Bacilli; order Caryophanales; family Bacillaceae; genus Bacillus; species Bacillus sp. FSL R12-0074. Next base: position 1,628,087 of record NZ_JBBOTR010000001.1, on the reverse strand, counting down.
TTAACTACCTTTTTTCTTTTAGAAAACGTATAATAAAACATATGAAAGTTTTAGGAGGTTTCACTTCATGACAGCAACAATTCAAAATGAAAAAGTGATGGTTTCCATTTCTGACAAAGGTGCAGAATTACAAAGCGTTCGCTTAAAAGAAGATAACACTGAATACTTATGGCAAGGCGATTCTACTTATTGGGGGCGCCGCGCACCAATTTTATTCCCAATTGTCGGCCGATTAGTAGATAATACATACTACGTAGATGGTAAACCGTATTCTTTAACACAACACGGCTTTGCTCGTGATCTTACATTCTCTGTACAAGAACAAAGTGAAACGAAAATCACTTATATTGTAACTAGTAATGAAGAAACATTAAAAAAATACCCATACGAATTCGAATTACTCGTTTCTTATGAGCTAGACGGACAAATCGTCCATGTAACATATGAAGTAAATAATCCTGCTTCAAAAGAGATGTTCTTCTCAATCGGAGCACATCCTGGTTTCAACTTCCCCTTATTAGAGGGCGAATCATTTACTGATTATCATTTAGCATTTAATGGTTCTGAACGCTTAGAAACAAGCGTATTAGAAGGACCTTATCTTTCAAGTAAAAAACAATTAATTGCTGAAAATACGAATGAATTACCACTTACATACGATTTATTCAAAAATGATGCGCTTATTTTTGAAAATATGAATACGGATGAAATCTCTATTCGTTCTCATAAACATAATAAATTTGTAAAAGTAGAATTTGACGGATTCCCATTTGTCGGCGTATGGACACCAGGCGAAAACGCACCTTTCTTATGTATTGAACCTTGGTACGGTATTGCTGATGAAGTAAATCCGGCAAAAGATTTCAAGGAAAAAAAAGGAATTCAATCTTTACAAGCGAATGAAACATTTACATGTCGTTATAGTATTACAATCGGCTAAAGTACTCTATCCCCTACTTCAAAAAAACATATAAGTAGGGGATCATCTTATAATTTGGAGGTTTCTCATTTTGATTGAAGTATATATTGATGGTGCATCAAAAGGAAATCCTGGTCCTTCTGGTGCTGGAGTGTTTATTAAAGGGGTGCAACCAGCTGTACAATTATCATTGCCCCTTGGGACAATGTCCAATCATGAAGCAGAATACCACGCCTTACTTGCGGCATTAAAATATTGCACGGAGCATAATTATAACATTGTCTCTTTTCGTACAGATTCGCAACTTGTCGAGCGAGCTGTCGAAAAAGAATACGCAAAAAATAAAATGTTTGCACCACTATTAGAGGAAGCATTGCAGTACATAAAAAGTTTCGATCTCTTTTTTATTAAGTGGATTCCAAGTAGTCAAAATAAAGTTGCTGATGAATTGGCTAGGAAAGCTATCTTACAAAATTAACGGGGGTATGAGTGTGAAAAAAGATTGGATTGCTCCTCTTGCTTTATTATTTGTCTCTTTTATTTGGGGAGCTACGTTTGTTGTCGTCCAAAATGCTATGTCTTTCGTTGGTCCATTTACTTTTAATGGGATTCGCTTTTTATTCGCTGGAATTATTTTATTATTCGTTCAAATGATTTTCTCACAAAAAACTTCAAAACAAGATATAAAACAGAGTAGTCTCGCTGGATTGATTGTTGGATTCTTTTTATGTGTTGGCTATTTATTACAAACATTCGGCTTACTTTATACAACCTCTTCAAAAGCTGGTTTCTTAACTGGACTTAGCATCGTTATGGTTCCAATCCTATCTTTTATCTTTTTAAAACAGCGGGCTACAATTTTCATCGTACTTGGTATTGCTGTAGCAACAGCAGGTTTATACTTATTAACGGCTGGTGATTCTTTTCAATTAAACATTGGAGATATACTCGTTCTCGGTTGTGCAGTTGCTTTTGCTGCCCATATTCTTGTTAACGGTTTCTTTTCTAAGAAAATATCACCTTTATTACTAAGCACCTCTCAAGTATTAGCTGTCGGTATATTTTCTTCTATTTGCGCTTTTTTGTTTGAAGATTGGGAAAAATTATTTTCAGTTTCACTATGGACGAATCAATCCTTTTTATTCGCTCTATTTCTAACTTCCCTATTTGCGACATCAATTGCCTTTTTCATTCAAACTTCTGCACAAAAACACACTTCTCCAACGAGAGTAGCAATAATCTTCGCAATGGAGCCTGTTTTTGCAGCATTAACAGGTGTTCTAGTAGCAAATGAACAGCTTTCTATTTCTGCTATTATTGGATGTCTATGTATTTTCCTAGGTATGGTTTTTGTTGAATTACCTTCCAAAACAAAAAAAGAAGCGCAGGCTGCGTGAAGTTACGCTTGTAACTTCCGCATAAAAGCCTTAGCGCTTTTTTTATCTGTAATTTCTTCTTCTTTCAATCGTTCTAATAACGCAACAAAATAACTGCCATCAAACTGTAATTGATGTTTAATCGTCGCTTCTATTGCTACGTTCACAATCCCATCAGATGCACCAGTATATCCTTGTCCGAACATAATAAATCCTTGTGCTTCCTCTGATAATTTAAATCCTTTCGTATGTAAGAATGAAAGATAATCTTCTACTGTTTGCATGATATTCCCACCTACTCAAAAATTCTCCACTTCTTATCATACATGTTTTTATACTCTATGAGAATGAAATTTATTTGACAACTTTGTAAATCTATCGTCTACTTCTTAGAAAAAAGAGGAGTTCCTTACAATATAAAAGAATATGTAAAGTGGAATTTATTTTATATTAAAGGGGATATCGAATGAAACAAGCACTATTAATTATCGATGCTCAGCAAGAATTAATTGATGGAAATGAACAAGAAAATGAAGTTTTTCGTAAAACCGAGCTATTATCTACACTAAATACAGCCGTACAGAAAGCAATAGATTCAAATGCCCTTATTGTTTTCGTAAGAGATATCGATGTTGCTTCTGGTAGTGGTGTAGGATTTGAAGTACATAATCAAATTAAAGTACCTCAGTCTGCAATCCTTATTAATAAAGCAGCAACAAACTCATTCTATGGCACTTCTTTACTTGAACTTTTAAAAGAAGAAAAAATTAATCATATTGTTATAGGGGGATGTAAAACAGAACATTGCATTGACACCGCAGTTAGAACAGCTACTGTACAAGGATTTGACGTTACATTAATTAAAAATGGTCATTCCACAACTGATTCTGACGTATTGTCTGCAGAGCAAATTATTGGTCATCATAATAAAACTCTACACGGTCATTATAATGTTGATCATTTTTCTATGGTGAGAGATATCGAGGAAGATCTCTTTCAGCCAACTCACGACCAATATCGTGATTAACGAAAAAGAATCCTTCATTCAGAAGGATTCTTTTTTATCCAAAAATTTGTGCCGCAATACTATATAGCTCATTATTCCTTTTTAATAATTTATCGCTATTTTTCATCATAATTGGTGGTGTATTAACCTTTTTAAAACCGATAATCTCTAATTCTTTCATGAAATCTTTCTTTCCTTCTGGTACATCCATTCTTAATTTCCCATTATGCCCTTTTGCTAAATAATGTACCATTCTCATTGCCATCTTATCATTTTTAGCAACAATTGGTCCTATTATTTTATTTTCTGGCGTTTGTATACTTATACCGTATCCTAATACATTCTGTTGTGCATCCTTTGTAACAATACATTGTTCACTTTGTATAATTCGATACTTTAAAAACTCTTCTCTATTTGTTCCAAATGCATCTTTATCTATTTGTATTATATCTTCTAAATCACGTTCTTCATAATTCACAATATACTCTTCATTTCCTACACAATGGTAATTCGCATTGTACGAGTTACATATGTATTTAGAAACATAACTAACAGCCCTGAATCCTAGTTTTTCATATAAAATTTTTCCCTCATCCGTGGCAATAAGCATAATTGGGGTTTGAGTTGATACGCTTTTAACACATGAATCCGTTATTATCTTTCCAATCCCTCTTCCTTTATAATCTGGATGTACAATTACTATTCCAATTGAAGCTAATGTCTCCCCGTATAGTATAATTGCTGCGCTAGCAATAAGCTCTTCCCTCTCATTTACTACACCATATACTATACCCGTATGCAAAATCGTCTCAATTTCCTCTCTGTTGTAATCCCAGCCAATATGAGAAGATAATGCTACAATATCCTCTATTTTTCCTTTCCTAAGACGCTCCACTCTAATTTCCAATTCACTCATTCTCCATCCCCATATTTAGACGTTTGCATCATTCTTTCCGAATTAACTTGTACATGTTTCCCTTTACCAGTTACACACATATCCTATTTTGACCAAGACTCTATTGTAAATGAGGTGACAACATGCCCATTACGAATCGATTTTCTACCACCACTAACGGCGCACTCGCTATTACAGGAAACACACTAGGTTTAAGTAAAATTAGCAATCTAAACCGTGCTGGTACAATCGGTGCAATTGGTGCATTCGTAACTACGAATACTGCTTTACAAGTACCTACTTTTCCTGCTGGTACAACATTAAACTATACACAAAATAGTTCTACCGCTCTTTTAAATATCCCTGCTGGTAGTACTATTCTTTACGCAGAACTCGTTTGGGGTGGAAACTATTTATCTCGGGATCAAAACATTACGAGTGTATTAGGAAACCCCGTTTCTTTTACAACACCTGTGTCAACATACTCAATTACCCCTTCGGCTGTTACAGCTTCAAATCAAACATTCGTTTCTGGATCTGTCACATTTGGATTTTATACACGATCAGCGGATGTAACGTCACTCGTTCAAGCTGCTGGATCTGGATCTTATACAACAGGTTCTGTTCCTGGACTTGTAGATCCTTTAGACGCTTCTAATGGAGCCATTAATTCTGCAGGATGGACGCTTATTGTCGCTTATCAAAACGGTTCCTTACCCGCAAGAAATTTAACAATTTACGTAGCTGGTAACCGTGTTTCTGTAGAAACCGGTAGTGCAGATGTATCTGTCTCAGGGTTTTTAACACCTGCCGGGGGACCTGTAAGCGGGAGATTATTTTTAAGTTCTACTGAAGGGGATGCTGATTTAACTGGGGATCAAGCTTTATTTGGACCAAATTTCAGTTCATTAAATGCATTATCTGGGCCAAATAATGCTGTTAATAATTTCTTCGGTTCTCAAATTAATAATGCTGCAGGGAACTTAGATACAACTGGTACATTTGGAACACGAAATCAAAGTGCCTCTACAAGTACAAATATCTCCGCTGGAAGACAAGGATGGGACATTACTTCCATTGATATTTCTCCTTATTTAACAAATTCCCAAGTATCTGCCGCAATTCGTTTAACTACTAACGGAGATGCATATATGTTAAATACAGTCGGTTTACAAATCAATATAAACTCACCTAATATACAAGCAACTAAAAGTGTGAATAAAAGTGTCGCTACAATTGGAGATATTCTAACCTATACAGTTACTGTTCCTAACACCGGGCTTCTTCCTGCAAATAACGTTACTTTTACAGATGTTCTCCCTAACGGTACTTCCTTTATACCTGGAAGCGTAACGATAGATAACGTACCACAAACAAACGCAAATCCGGTCGCCGGTATATCTCTGGGGACAATTAATAATGGCTCTTCTCGTACAGTAGCTTTCCAAGCGACTGTCGTTTCTCTTCCAAGTCAAAACCCTATTTCTAACACTGCTAATATTACATTTCAATATACACCAATTGCCGGAGGAACGACTTTTAACGGTCTTGCAACAAGCAACTCTGCTGGAACACAAATTAACCTCGCAGATATTAATGGAACAAAATCAGTTAACAAACTTTTTACCGATATTGGTGAAACGTTAACTTACAGTATTGCCTTAGCTAATATAGGAAATATCGCTGCAACGAACGTTATATATACGGATCCGATTCCTAGCGGGACTACTTTCATTCCAGGGAGTGTAACTGTTAACGGGGTTACTCAAGGGGGAGCAAATCCTGCTAATGGTATATCAATTGGATCTATTGCTGCAAATTCTACTACTACCATTTCCTTTCAAGTATTCGTTCCTTCTATCCCCCAAACAAATCCAATATTAAATAGTGGTACAACAACATATCAATACATTCCTGTACCAAATCAGCCGGCAGTAAGTGGAACTGATACGACAAATATTGTCTCCACTCAAGTGAATAATGCTACTGTAACAATGACGAAAGCAGTAGATAAAAACTATGCAGATATTGGCGATACACTGACTTACACTGTTGCCTTTACAGGTACAGGTAATACGAATGCGAACAATGTTATTTTTACAGATGTCATTCCTACAGGAACAACTTTTGTCCTAAACAGTTTAACAATAGATGGGTCGACACAAGTTGGCGCTAATCCCGCTAATGGTGTGAACATAGGATCCATCCTAACTGGCACAACCAAAAGTGTTTCATTTCAAGTAGTAGTAAACACAATACCCGTGTCAAATGCCGTATCTAACGGATCAAGCGCTTCTTATCAGTACACCGTTAACCCTAGCCAATCACCCATTATGAAAAACATTTCTTCTAACGTCGTTACTACTCAAATTAACAATGCGAATTTAACATTAACAAAGTCTACAAATAAACAATTTGCCACAATTGGCGAAACGATAAGTTATACAATCCTTATTACAAACAGTGGAAATACGGCCGCCAATAACGTTCAACTAACAGATCCACTTCCACATGGAACGATATTAACATTAGGTTCTGTAACGCTCAACGGAGTTTTGCAAAATGTAGATTCTCTCGTTGCTTTACCTATCGGCACAATTCCTGGTGGAGCTACTTTCACCTTATCCTTCCAAGTAACAGTCATTAACATTACTGCACAAAACCCTATCATTAATAACGCTTTCTCCTCTTATATTTACACTGTAAATCCAAGCCTGCCACCAACTTCAAAAACAGCAAATTCTAATTCTGTTACATCAACAATTAGACTAGCAAATCTTCATGCTAGTAAATCTGTAGATAAAACGTTTGCGGAAGTTGGAGATGTATTAACTTACACCTTTGCTCTTACAAACGATGGAAATGTTGCGGCGAACAATGTATTACTATCCGATTCCATTGCGAATGGCACTTCCTTTGTACCGAACAGTGTTATAGTTAACGGTGTTACTCAGCCGGGCGCAACACCAGCTAGCATCAATATTGGTAGCATCAATGCTAATACTACAATTACAGCTTCATTCCAAATATTAATAACTAGTATTCCAAATCCTAATCCTATTTTGAATAGCGCTTCCATTTCCTATAACTTTATTGTTGATCCAAATGCTTCACCTGTAAGTAAAAATACAACTTCAACTACTACATTTACTCAAGTAAACGAAGCAAATGTAATTTCGGCAAAAACAGTGGATCGAGAGTTCGCTACCGTTGGAGATATATTAACTTATACCGTTATTTTAACGAATGCAGGAAGTGTTTCTGCTGATAGTCCAACTTTCGTAGATACAAATCCAGATGGCACTACCTTTATTCCAAACACTTTCCTTATTAACGGTGTACTCCAAAATAACGCAGATCCAAATATAGGTGTTCCGTTACCTTCCATTCCTGCTAGCGGATTAATTACCGTTTCTTATCAAGTAACTGTCACTGCTTTACCAGCCCAAAATCCAACAACTAATTCATCGAGTACACAGTATAGTTTCATTCTAAATCCAGGTGATCCACCAATTATAGAAACATCTTTAAGTAATACTGTAAGTACACAAATTAATTTAGCAAATTTAGTTATTGTCAAAGAGGTAGATTTAACTATTGCCGATGTCGGGCAACCAATCACATATACAATTTCCTTAGCTAACCTTGGCAATACTACAGCAAACAATGTTGTTGTTACCGATATAATCCCTCCCGGCACCACTATCGTACCAAATAGTATTTTTATAGGTGGCGCTTTACAGCTAGGTGCAGACCCAAGTACCGGCCTTCAAGTCGGCTCCATTCCTGCAGGTGGTTTTACAACGATTGTTTTTCAAATAAGTGCAAATGGGCTACCTTCACCAAATCCAATTCAAAATAGCGCTTCACTTCAATATAGCTTTATCGCTGATCCAAATTTACCTGTTGTTGTGAAAAACGCTACTAGTAATATAGTAACTACACAAATTAATACTGCTAATATTGTTGCTACAAAACTAACGAGCACAAATTCCGCTGATGTTGGTGATGTCATATTATATACGACTATTTTAACAAATAACGGGAATATCCCTGCTTCTAATGTAACGTTTACAGATATCATTCCAGCGGGTACCCTGTTCATTCCTAATACTGTAACGATTAACAATGTCCCTATAGCAAATGCAAATCCTGCTAACGGTATTTTGATCGGTACGATCGGGGCGAATTCATCACGTACCGTTTCATTCCAGGTTTTTGTACCAAATATCCCTGCTGTAAATCCGATTACAAATCAATCAGGCACAACATTCCAATATACGTACGATCCATCCAAACCAGCTGTAATTCAGATGGTGGCTTCTAACACGGTACAGACAACTATTAATAACGCCTCAATTGCCGCTACAAAATCTGCAGATAAACAGTTTGCTAACGTAAATGATATTATTACGTACACGACTACTTTAACGAATAGTGGGAACACACTTGCATCAAATGTAATATTTACAGATGTAATTCCAAACGGGACATCGTTTATTCCTAATAGTGTAACAGTAAATGGGAATACACTCCCTAATGTAAATCCAGCAAACGGAATTGCAATTGATCCAATCAATCCGAATGCAAATACTACAATCTCATTTCAAATAAAAGTAAATTCCATCCCTAGCCCAAATCCAATCCCGAACCAAAGTAATACAACGTATCAATATATTGTAAATCCTAACTTACCTCCAGCATCCTCCAATACGGTAAGTAACGTAATAACAACTCAAATTAATAACGCTACGATCGTCGCTACTAAATCAGTGAATACACCGACAGCTGCAATTGGTGATATCGTTACTTATACGATTGCAGTTACGAACACAGGAAATATCCCTGCTAGTGCTACAGTTTTAACGGATGGACTTGGTGCAGGAGCTTCATTTATTCAAAATTCCGTAACTATCAATAATGTTCCACAACCAGGATTAGATCCATCACTTGGTGTTCACTTAGCAGATATTCCGCCAGGAGATACTGTATTCATTACTTTTCAAGCACAAATTTTAGCGATACCACCTAGTGGCACATTAACAAATAATGCCCTTGTAAATTATGAATATACAGTGAACCCAAACCAATCACCTGCTGTTGGTAGTACAATTACAAACACAACGGTTACTCCAATTATTGATGCTACTCTATCTATAAATAAAACTGTCAATTCAACATTCGCTACTATTGGAGATACACTTACTTTCACTTCTATCATTACTAATTCCGGTAATACTACCGCAAACAATGTTATTTTTACAGATTTAATTCCAGATGGTACAACGTTTATTCCAAATAGTTTTACAGTAAATGGAACAACCATTCCTAATGCAAATCCACAAAATGGTATCAATATCGGTAACATAAATTCAAATGCATCAGTTATACTCAGCTTTCAAGTAAACATTACAACGATCCCAAATCCGAATCCAATTCCTAACAAATCATCGCTTCAATATAGTTTTATTGTAGATATTAATGAACCACCTGTTTCACGAACAGTTAAATCCAATAAAACTTTTACACAAGTAAATACTGCTTCCGTTATCGCAACAAAAACTGCGAGCAGTGCATTTGCTGCTGTTGGCGATACAATTACGTATACAACTACTCTCACTAATAACGGAAATACAACTGCAAACACACCTGTTTTTATCGATATATTACCACCTGAACTTTCATTCGTTCCTGATAGCGTACAAATTAATACCACACCACAACTCGGATTTAGGCCAGATAACGGGATTCCTTTAGACCCAATTCCAGTTGGAGGAACGACAACAATTAGTTTTCAAGCGATCGTTGGCTCAATACCAGCTACAAATCCTACGTTGAATCAATCCAGTACGACATATTCTATCATTGTGGATCCTACCCAGCCGCCAGTGACAGAAACAGCTACAAGTAATCCAACTTTAGTGCAAATTAACGAAGCAATTATTCAAGCAACAAAAAGTGTCGATCGACTATTTTCTGACATCGCACCCGGAAATTCATTTTTAACTTATACAGTTTTATTAGAAAATATAGGAAACACAACTGCTACTAATATCACTTTTACAGATCCGATTCCAAATAATACAGTATTTATAGAAGATAGCGTTCGAGTAGGTGGGGTTTTATTACCTGGAGTAAATCCGGCGAATGGGATACCAATTGGGGATATTATTGCAGGAGATTTTATAAACGTCACCTTCCGTGTGCAAGTAGTTAGCATCCCAAATCCAATTTTCACAATCGGACCTGGAGGACCAAACTCACCTGTTGTAAACGGAGCTTCTATTAATTATCAATTTATGACAGGACCTAATTTACCACTTGTTTCACGAAGTACAACATCTAATCCGGTTTCAACACAAATAAATTCCGGAGAAATTTTGGCAGTTAAATCTGTAGATAAAACTTTTGCAAAGATCGGGGATACACTTTCCTATACAATTTCATTAAGCAACCCTGGAAATGTCACTTCACAAAATATAATTTTCACGGATATTTTGCCTGATGGAACGACATTTATATCTGGTACTCTTGTAAATGATTCTGGTGCTCAGCAAATTGGAAATCCTGGGAACGGAATACAGATTGGAAATATAAACCCAAGCGGAATGGCCGTTATTACTATTAACGCACTTGTTACAAACATTCCAAGTATAAATCCAATCTCTAATTCTAGTTCTGTACAATTTCAGCATATTGTCGATCCAAGTCAACCAGTTATAACTCAAACCGCTTCATCTAATACCGTTACTACGACAATAAATAGCGCAATATTAGCTACCTCAAAAAGTGCTGATAAATCCATTATTTCTGTCGGTGATACAATTACGTATACAACTACTATTACAAATATAGGAAATACACCAGCAACGAATATTACTTTCACAAGCGCTATTCCAGCCAACACTACATTTATACCAAATTCGGTCATAATCAATGGTATGCAGCAACTTGGTGCACGGCCAGCACTTGGAGTCAATATACCCAATATCGCTCCTGGCGCAACAGTAACCGTTACTTTCCAAGTAACTGTTATTTCTGTTCCCCCTTCAAGTTCAATTATGGATAACGATACAATTTTATACTCTTATACCGTTGATCCAAGCGCAGCTCCTGTTACTACTTCTACTTCAACGAACATCGTTACAAACCCTGTACTAGATGCTATGATAACGATGATTAAATCAGTTGATCAAACACTTGTAACACTAGGTGATACTATTACCTATACGACACTTTTAACGAATAGTGGGAATACAAATGCTACGAATATTACGTTCACTGACCTTATTCCAGACGGTACAACGTTCGTTTCGGATAGTGTCACAATAAATGGCATCACACAACTTGGTCTTAATCCTAATACAGGTATTACAATTGGATCAATTGCTCCTAATAGCTCAATAGCAATAGCATTTCAAGTTACCGCTACTTCCACCCCTGTTCAAAATCCCATTGCCAACTCCGCTACTGCTTCTTACACATTTATCGCTGATCCAAATGCACCAATTGTTTCAAGAAATGTTACTTCAAACACAACGTTTACTACAATTAATACAGCTACCATTCTTTCATCAAAGCAAGTTGATAAAGCATTTAGCCATATCGGAGACACACTCACTTATACTGTCACTTTAACAAACAATGGAAATTCCTCCGCACAAAATGTTATATTCACAGATACCGTGCCGAGCGGAACTACTTTTATTGCAAACACATTTTCTATTAATGGAATTCCTCAAAGTGGTGCAAATCCAGTGAACGGTGTAAATATCGGATCTATAACAGCTGGTACTACAGTAAATGTTTCTTTCCAGGTTACTGTAACGTCATTACCAACTGAAAATCCAATTGTAAATTTCTCATCGACATCGTACCAATTAGTCTCACCGCCTGATGCAGAAACTTCAATTAGTAATCCTGTTTCAACACAAATTAGAGAAGCTATATTATCTATGACGAAAAATGAAAGTCTATCCTTTGCAGATGTCGGGCAAACTGCTTTTTACACTACTTCTATTGCCAATGTAGGCAATACGGATGCAACTAATATTGTATTCACAGATATATTACCAAGTGGACTCACGTTTGTTCCTAACACATTAACTGTGGATGGTATTTTACAACCTGACGCAAACCCGAATACAGGTGTGACACTTGCAGCACTTCCACCAAATGAAATATATAGTATTGTTTTTCAAGTTACAGTGAACAGCATTCCACCTAGTAATCCAGCACCGAATACAGCATCAACGACGTATGAGTTTACTGTTGATCCAGGTAATCCGTCGGTATCGAATACAGCTAGCTCCAACACTACACTTCTTCAAATAAACAACGCAAATATTATTAGCACAAAAACAGCAAATCTTACTTTTGCGGATGTTGGTAATACAATAACATTTACACTTAACCTTCCTAATACAGGGAATGCGGCTGCAACTGATGTAACTATTATCGATATTCTTGATAGCAATTTAAGTTTCATTCCAAACAGTTTCACAGTTAATGGGCAAACCATTCCAAACGCTGATTTGTCTACTGGTGTAAACATAGGTTCAATTAATGGAGGTAATACGGCAATCGTTACATTCCAAGTAACTGTTACTACACTTCCAACACTTAATCCAATTTCTAATTTTGCTTCTACCACATATCATTATGTCGTTGATCCTAGCCAGTCACCTATTACAACTTCCAATCAATCGAATACAACGACAACTCAAATTAATAGCGCTATCCTTACTGCACAAAAAAATTCAAATGTGGAAACAGTAGATATTGGGCAAGATATTGTCTACTCCGTTACAATTACAAATAGCGGAAATGTTAGTGCAACCAATGTTATTTTTACCGACCTTATTCCAGCCGGAACTTCCTTTGAACCGAATAGTTTTACACTTAACGGAATTAGCATCCCAAATGCAAATATAATTACAGGTGTTCCAATTGGTGATATCGCGCCAAACGAATCTGTCATCGTAGCATTTCATATTAATGCCAATGAAATTCCGCCTATAAATCCAATTACCAATCAAGCTAGCGTTAGCTTCCAGCATATCGTTAATCCGGCTAATCCACCTGTTTCAAAAAATATTACTTCTAATAGCGTTACAACAAAAATTGAAAGTGCTATTTTAAACACTATTAAAATAGGAGATAAAGCTTTTGCAACTATCGGTGATACGATTACGTATACAACTACTATTACGAACACAGGAAATATCTCTGCTAACAACGTTGTTTTCTCAGACCCTATACCAACATGGACACAATTTGTTGCTGGATCAGTTGTTGTTGATGGCACTCCATTACCATCCGCTTCTATTATTAGCGGTGTTGGCATAAATACGATAACTCCAAATCAAATCGTAACAATTATGTTCCAAGTCCAAATAATAAGCAATCCAACAACCTTCACACCTGAACTCCAAAACTTAGGATTTGTTAACTTCCAATATAACGTAGGCAATTCATTACAGGCTCAGCCTGGCAATGTGGAGACGAACGTCTTCGTTACTTCTATTAATTCAGCAATACTTTCAGCTGTAAAAACTGCTAATACAGCCTTTTCGAATATCGGAGACACAATCACTTATACAGTTTTGATTCAAAACAGCGGCAATACAAACGCTACGAATGTAAATTTCTCAGATCTTATTCCAGCTGGAACGACCTTTGTTGAAAATAGTTTTTCTGTAAATGGAAGTATCATTCCAGGGGCAAATCCAAATAACGGAGTTAATATCGGAACCGTTAGTACGAACAGTTCCTTAACTGTTACTTTCCAAGTCATAGTCACATCTACTCCACCCTCAAACCCAATTACAAACGTTGCATCTATTCAATTCACATTCATTGTTGACCCGGCAGCTCCTCCTGTTACAAGCACAATAAATTCTAATGGCGCTTCAACACAAATTAATAACGCTACCGTTACTACTGTTTTAGAAGCAAATCGATCAATCGTATCCATCGGAGATATAATTACGTATACAGCAACATTAACAAATACCGGAAACTTCCCTGCAAATTCTGTATTGCTCATAAACGGAGTTCCTGTAGGTGCAGTATTCGTTCCAAATAGCGTTACGTTAAATGGAATTTCGCTTCCAAATACAAGTCCAACTCTCGGTATTCCAGTTGGTATTATCGCACCAGGTGATTCTGCTACTATTACGTTCCAATTTCTTGCAAGTTCTATTCCACCGCAAGGAGCGATTATAAATCAAGCACTTACAAGTTACACTTATATTGTCGACCCAAGTCAACCTCCAGTTACAGCAACATCCTCATCTAATACGGTTAATACAGCTGTCGTTGATGCATCGTTATCCGTAATTAAAAATACAGATTCTCTCGTACAATCTACTAACGGTACAATCACTTACACAGTAGTCGTTCAAAATAACGGAAATACAACTGCAAATACAGTTAATTTAACAGATTTGGTCCCTGAAGGAACTGCATTTATTCCTAATAGCGTGACCATTAATAGCGTTTCCGTTCCAGGTGCCGATCCAAACGTAGGGATACCATTAAACGCCATCGCGCCGTCAGAAATCGTCACCGTCACATTCCAAGTTATCGTTCAATCCATTCCAAGCGTGAATCCAATTTCTAATACAGCCCGTATTGACTATACTTTTATCGCCGATCCAACCTCTCCTATCATCTCTCGTACAATTACTTCTAATCCAGCTTTCACACAAATTTCGGATGCGAATGTTCTTTCTTTAAAAGCTGTCAATGCACAACAAGCAACAACCGGTGACATTTTGACCTATACGATAACGCTAGAAAATACCGGAAATATTCCAGCTACTAATCTCATATTTTCAGATACGCTTCCAGAAGGGACTACATTCGTAGAAAATAGTTTTACACTTAATGGAACAGCTATACTTGGTGCAAATCCAAATGTAGGGGTTGCTTTGCCTAACCTAGTAGCAAACGCTACTCACCTTATTTCGTTCCAAATTCTTATTAACGATTCATTCTCGCAAGAATCGATTACAAATCAATCTAATACAACATATACAATTCAACTAGACCCAGGACAACCGCCTATTACTGAAACATCTACAAGTAATATTGTCATTACAAATTTCGTGCAAGCACAATTGACAGTTACAAAAACGTCCAATCCAATAACTGTGGATATTGGCGGAACTATACTTTATATTTCTGAAGTGAAAAATATCGGCAATGTTGACGCAATAAATATTATTTTTACAGATTCTATTCCAGCTGGGACTACATTCGTTTCCGATAGTGTCACAATTAACGGTGTCCTGCAGCCAGGTGTAAATCCAGAAAACGGAATACCACTTGGAACAATTCCAGCAAACAGTTCCAAAACGATACTATTTCAAGTGCAAACAAACAATCCACCTACTGAAACCGAAATTGTAAATCAATCTTCTGGAAATTACCAATATGTAAGTATTCCTACAGCTTCACCGGTGAATCGCTCTGCAAATTCTAACATTGTTACAACATCACTTCAAAATGCAAATATTATTTCTGTTAAAAGCGCGGATGTAACTTTCGTATCAATTGGGCAAATTATTACCTACACAAATACACTACAAAATATAGGAACCATTCCAGCTAACAATACCGTGTTTATTGATAACATTCCAGAAGGTACTATATTCATTGAAGATAGCTTATCAATAAATAATGTGATTCAGCCTGGCGCGAATCCTGAAAACGGAGTAACTCTCAGCACGATACAACCAAATGAAACAGTCACTATTTCATTCCAAGTACAACTTACAAATATACCGTCCGGCAATACAGTCATTAATATTTCAGACACTTCGTACGAATACCAAATTGACCCTAGCTCTCCGATTATTCAGCGTAGATCGTTATCAAATGCAGTAAACACGGAAGTGCGGACGGCAAATGTTAGTGCAATTAAATCCGCCAATAGATCCATTACACGCATCGGTCAAATCATCACATATACAGTCGCCGTTACAAACGCTGGTACAGTACCTATTACAAATACTCTCCAAATTGACGCAATTGCTGCTGGCACCACATTCGTTCCAAATAGCATCCTTGTAGATGGCATACCAAGACCTAACGAAAATCCAATTACCGGTATCAATCTTGGTATTATCCTTCCAAATAATACGATTATTGTTACGTTCCAAGTAAATGTAGTCTCTATACCTGCACAAAATACTATTAATAATATCGCTGTTATACACTATGAATATCAACCGGAACCAAGCGCACCACCAATTTCAGAAACGACCTCTTCTAATACTACAAATATACAATTTATTGATGCTATTCTTATCGCTACAAAATCCGCTAATAAAGTATTAGCTAATATTGATGACACCATTGAATATACAGTATTCATTCAAAATAACGGATCTACTACAACTAACTCCATCTTTTTTACAGATACTATAGAAGATGGAACAGTATTTATTCCGGGAAGTGTAACAGTTAACAACACTGTACTTCCTGCAGCAGATCCTAATATCGGCTTTTTCATTCCTAATATTGCGTCAGGGCAAGCGACTACAATAACGTTCCAAGTTTCCGTTACGAATTTACCAGCTTTAAATCCAATGCCTAATACTGCAAACATCGTCTACGACTTTATTTTCAATCCTGACTTTGCACCAATTCAAAAATCTACTACTTCCAATACTACTTTCGTCCAAATTAATGATGCCGATATCGTTTCACTGAAAACTGTTAATTCGACTTCTGTAACGATTGGCAACGTTTTAACTTATACAACAACTTTAACGAATATAGGAAATACAGATGCTACTGCTGTTGTATTTACAGACAACATACCTGATGGAACAACCTTTATAGACGGTAGCGTTTTAGTAAATAATATTCCTCAGCTTAACGCGAATCCAAGTACTGGTATACTTGTAGGAACGATTGCACCTAACGTTTCTATTCCAGTCACGTTTTCCGTTACTGTATTAGCTCTTCCAGCTAGCGGTCGTATTCAAAATCAATCCACTTCTCGTTATACAATTAATGGTGAAGAACAAATATCGACTAGTAATATTACCTTCACTGAAGTTATTTCTGCTAATGTAATTGCAACAAAAACAACGCCTATCCAATATGCTGACCTACAAACTATCATCCCTTACACAATTTCCATCACAAACAATGGGAATATACAAGTAGAAAACATTATCGTTACTGATATCATCCCAGCAAATACGAGCTTTATAGAGAACAGTGTTATTGTGAATGGCACCGCTCGTCCAAATGACAATCCACTTAGCGGTATACAAATTGATAACATTCCGCCTAATACGACAGCAACTATTCTATTCCAAGTCCGGGTTACTTCCATTCCGCAAACAAATCCAATCTCTAACACGAGTACAATTGAATATGAATACACGGTACCAGATAGGCCACCTATTACCGAAACTATTATTTCATCAGCTGCCGTAACAGAAATTCATCACGCGAATTTAAATAGCAATAAAACTGTTGACCTTGCATTTGCAACGGTCGGTGATACGTTAACGTATACGATTACACTAAATCAAACTGGTAATGTTTCAGCAGATGATGTAGTCATTCAAGATATTATTCCTCAAGGTACTACGTTTATAGAAAATAGTGTCATTGTAAACGGAGAAACTGTTCCGGGAGTTAATCCAGTAAGCGGCATACCAATTGGTACTATAATTGTAGGTGGAGATGCCATCGCTTCATTCCAAGTAACTGTAACTTCTATTCCAACACCAAATGAACTCAACAACAAAGCAATTACTACTTTTAACTATATAGTCAATCCAAATAACTTACCTGTTACAAATACGACTACAACAAATACTGTCACAACAACTGTCCAAAATGATAATGTCGTTGCCATAAAATCTGTTAATGCCACGAATGCATTACCTAGTCAAACTTTAACGTATACAATTACAATTACTAATAGCGGTAATGTAACGATTGAAGACCTTCTTGCCATAGACACCGTACCAGTAGATACAATTTTCATTACTGGCAGTGTTACGATTAACGGGATCAATCAGCCTAATGCGAATCCTGAAAATGGTATTCCATTAGGAAACCTTGCTCCTAATGAATCTGTTGTCATTACGTTCCAAGTAACAATATCTTCTTCGACTCTTCTACCTGCAATCAATAACGATGCTTCTGTTTCCTATACTGTTACCATTGATCCGAATGAACCACCTATTACAATTACAAAGCAAACAAATGTCGTCACAACAACAATAGTGGATCCAATGGTTGGTATTGCAAAAATCGCTAACAAATCTATTACTATTACAGGAGATATCATTACATTCACACTAGACGTATTTAATCATTCTCCGATTCCGACTATAAGTACTTCCATTTTAGATACGATTCCAGCGGGTACAACATTTATTGAAAATAGTGTAACAATTAATGGAATACTATTTCCAAATATTCGACCAGACACTGGTATTAACATTGGTTCCTTATCGGCAGATAGAGTAGCAACTATAACATTTAAAGTTCTCGTAACTTCTATCCCTTCAAACAGTACAATTATCAATTCCGCAACAGTTACAGCTGCTTTCCAATTGACACCACAGGATCCGATTATTACTTTCATCGTTAATTCGAATATTGTTCGTATACCAGTTCAATTTATAACGGCAGCAGTGATAAAAAATGCTTCCGTCAGCTCTGCTTATTTAAACCAATATTTTGATTATACAGTGCGTATTACGAATACTTCCGAGATTTCACTTTCAAATATTTCATTACAAGACACCATTCCAGCAGGTTTACAATTTATGAACGGTACGGTCTTCATTAATGGGGAACGCTCTCCACTAGCGAATCCGAATATCGGTTTCCTAGTCGCTACTAATTTGGAACCGAACGAAACAATTATCGTGTTATTCACAGTACAAGTGATAAGTCCACCTATTAATAATGAATTTAAAAACAAGGCAAACGTTTCTTTACAACTTCAAGTCTCTCCTACCGATCCACCAATCACAGTAACCATTACAAGTAACGAAAACATCGTCACCTTTATTCCAGAAAATCCAGATGAAACACTTCCAAATTTAAATTGTTTCTTTGACGGTGAACGTTTCATACGCATTACTCCTCGAAATATACGAAATTACTTTTGGACTTGGATTTGGTGGCAGTAATTCAGTACAACAAAAAAGATTGTATTTTGGTTGATTTGGACCAAATTACAATCTTTTTTTCATTCCACAGACTACACATTTCTCTTTTAAATTGAATTTATCCCGCTATTTGCGGGTAGTAAGGCTCCCACCTCAAAATTCGGCGAATGCGAGGAAGTTAGGTGGAGTCGGGCTGCCCGTAAAAGCCCCATTAATGCGGGCTAATAATCAGTGGGGGATGGACAAAACCCCACTGATTAAAGTTTCACTTTATCACGTCGCCTAGTACTCGTCCAAAATTATACAAAGACAGGATCATCTCACGTTATTTTAGTCGTAATAAGCTGACCAACTTCATTAATAGTAACTTTCCATTTCGCTCCACTAGCAGTCTTCATAATTACACCTTGACTCGCTTCCAGCTCAATATCTCCAAACATTCTTCCGCCAGTTGTCGCTAACCAAGCATTTCCATTTTCCATAGAAGACCTTGCAAAAATACGATTAATTCGAAAACGCTTATGGTCTTGAGAGTAACCACTCAATGTAATTCTTACTTTATATAACTGATTAGCTTTCATATTCGATATAACTGTATCTCCAACATTTAATGGAACATCTGCCGCGATAATCCAACTCCCAGTTGCACTTAATGCATATTCAATTTTAATTTTCTTTGGGCTCTCTCCCCATCCAAAGTACATCCCAATACAATTCAACATTTTGATCGGATTTTTCGTAAAGTCCAATTCAATAACAACTGGATTACTATCTGGAACATCAATATAATTCACACTTTGTTCATCTATTAAATTAAAACAATTAGCGATATTTCCTCCGTAAGGTAATTTCCCACTTACTTGCTTGACACTATACTTCAGCTGAGCATTTACTAAAATATCATCTTGATTTCCTATTAAATGTGGTTTATTCAGCGTCAAAGGTAACTGAATCCGAAGTGATTCTTCATAAGTAGACTTACAAACATTGTATTGTCCGTTATCTACAATAGTTGTTGAAAGTAAATTTGAAAAAAGGTAGTTACGATGGGAATTGGAAGAAAATTCAATTACTATTTGTTCACTACTCATCCTGTACGTATCCCAAATCATACAGTTGAATGTATTATAAGCACCTGAACAACGAATTGCTTTTTTCGTTTGTTGTCTACATTGCACTTGAATATCATGAAACGTATTTCCTGAACTTTCATTTGGTAAATCACTATTCCCATCTACTTCTATTCCATACTGACATCCATCAATAAATATAGATTGAAATACATTTGCGTTAATCCAGCAAGGTGTATTTATATTGTCTATATATTCCGTTTTTAAATATATTGCAGTTTGAAAATTTTTAACTTGAACATAGTTAACTTGAAAGAAACTAATATAATCCCACGCTTTTTGACAATAAAAATGTATAGCTTTTCCTTTATATGATGGTGTGGTATTTATTATATTTATATTTGATATGACAGATTGATTAGGCACTTCTATTTGTTGTGAACCGGAAACATAAATAACAGATGACTGAAATACTTGATTAATAACTTGAATAGTACCGCCAGTTATAGAAGCATTACTTTGTAACTCAAACGCATTAAAATCTCCATCAATTTGCAGCGTTACGGTAGGATCTAACTCTAATCTTACGTTGGATTTAATAACAATCGGCTTCAATATTTTATACGTATTAACCCCTGTAATTCTTACCTTCGAAATTCGGTTCGCTACACAATAATTAATCGCTTGTTGAATCGCTAACGAACTATCACTTCCTGAATTCGGAACTGCACCAAAGCAATCAATATGAACACTATTTTCTGGCGCACACTCCTCTTGTGAAGAAATATATTCTGACAAAATAAATTCACTCCTCATATTGCCTTTTTCATATAATATGTGAGTTCTCTCTTAAAAGTTTGTATCATAAAAAAAACAAACGACCTCCACGGTCATTTGTTTAATTCATATATATCCTTCGTTTCTTCTACCATTTTAGTTAACGAGAAATTTCTTTCCGCTTTTTCTCGCGCTTTCACTCTAATATCATTCACCTTTTCTTCATTTCCTTGTAATTCCTCCAGCACGTCTGCGAATTCAGATTCGCAATATTCAGATATTAAAACACCTGATTCTCCATCTATTACCGCTTCATTTATTCCGCCGACATCTATTGAAACAATTGGTGTTCCTGTAGCCATTGCTTCAATTACTACCATTGGAAACACTTCACGAAAAGATAATAAAAGTAATACATCCATATTTCCTATAAACTTATGTGGCTCTGAAATATTTCCTAACATCTTTACACTTTGTTGCAAGTCATATTTTTCTATTTCTTTCATAATAGATTCTTTCTCTGGTCCATCACCAGCAATATAAAACATAAAATCATTTCTCTTTTTCAACACATTTGCAATTTTAACAAATAGTTGATGATTTTTCTCCTTGGATAATCTAGCTAATATACCTACTTTATAAGTAGATTCTTTCTTTTTCTGCTGGAATAAAAATTTTTCAATATCCACACCGTTGTAAATTGTCTTTACTTTCTCTTCAGCTACATGAATTGAAATTAAGTTATTCTTTTCAAATTCACTTACTGTAATAATATTGTTCACATATTTATTCATGACATAACGAAAAAGAATTGGCATTTTCTTTTCTAGTATCGTTACATTATGTTTCGTATACACGATTTTTATCTTTCTTTTAATAAACTTTTGAAGTAGAAAAGCATATAATACCATTCGCAAACTATTTGCATGAATAAGTTCTATCTTTCGTTTATAAATCTCTTTTCGTAAGTAATGAATATTTCTCAAATGATTCCATCGACTAAGTAACATGAAATTTTCTTTTCTAGTAAGAGATTGATATAATTCTCCCTCACCTGCAGCTGTATAAACCGTAATGTTTTCATATTGCAAATTGTTTTCCAATTTACAGAAGTAACTCTCGGCTCCCCCAGTTATCAATTTATCTGTCATCAACAATATATTCATACTTGCGTCTTCCCAACTACATTGATTTTATTTTTTCTGTAAGCATGATAAGCATACTTACTAAAATAAAAAAAGGTTTGCAATGAATTAAGTGGTTTTTGTGCTCTTAACAGCTTCCAATATCGGAAGGCCGCCCTTATTTTATTTCTTGAAACAGAATTTGTAACAATTCTATATTTTGCCAATACCTGCTGTATCCCTTTCGCTTCATATCCTTTATATAACAATTGTAGCCATAACGCTGTATCTTCAGGCTGCACACTGGGCATTTCAATACAAGGAATCTTCTCACGATCAAGCATCACTGTTAAACACCCAATAATTGTGTTTCCCACTAAATAATGATAATCAACAAATTCCGGTACGTTCACCTCTCTATTCAGATCATTATTATTTTCATCTATTAAACTATAGGACGTATACGAAAACGCAACATGTGTTTCTTCCATAAATAACAATTGCGTCTCCAATTTATTTGGTAGCCAAATATCATCACTATCTAAAAAAGCAATATACCTTCCTCTCGCTTCTTTAATCGCTATATTCCGAGCTTTAGCAGCCCCCATATTTTCTTCTAATGATAATAACCGAATTCGTGAATCCCCTTCTATCATCTCTTTAATTTTTACAGCTGAGTGGTCCGTTGAAGCATCATCAACGATAAGCATTTCCCAATTTTTATAAGATTGACTCTGCACAGATCTGATTGTCTCACCAATAAAACGTAAACTATTATAAGAAGGTGTTATTATAGAAATACAAGGCACCTCATTATGTACTGATAGACACTTTACCATCTATCATTCCCCTTCCTTCATATGTTGAAATGTACTTCACAACAACTGCTAAAAATAGAAAGAAAGCTTCGTTAATAATAAGTGATAATGACATCATCTGAAATAAAAATGCAATCATAGTCAATAAAAGATATGGCTTTTCACAAAACAAGTTATACTTAGTCAACTTCACCATTAAAATACATAAAAAAGCGCTATATAAAAGAAAACCAATTGTACCCGATTCAGATAAAATTTCTAAAAATGTATTGTGCACATATAGTTTTTCATTGAACTGATACTCATAATAACTCGAAAAATTAAAAGCACCGATACCGATATATGGATTAGATAAAAAATATTTGAAAGCAGCTTCCCATAGTGTAAATCTGCCACTCCCATTATCGCGTGAAAAATCAGAAATTCGACCGTTCAATATATCATCTAGTTGTCCACCCATTACTACATTCGCTAAACTAAAAATAACAACACTAAACAATACTAAGCCCATTATTATTTTTACTTTTTTGGCAAAACTGGACATGCATACATATACAAAAATGACGAGCACAATTGCTAAAATACCACCTCTTGAAAAAGTTAATAAACTCGTTGTAACACATAGAATCAATCCTATTACGTTGGTGATATTATATAAATTTGTCATATAATACATAAAAAATATTGTATTATAAAAAATAAAGATGTTGGGATCATCTAATAATCCAATTAATCTCGGATATCCTCTATCTACTAATAATCCAGCATAAATCTCTCTCTCTTCTCCGCCATATAATCCAAAATGTTGTAATCCAACTATATAGAGTATGAGACTTACAATATTAAATACTAATCCTACATAGACAATGGCTGACTCGAGCACTACTATTTCGGTGTTCCCCAGTAAATTCCTCATAATAAAATAACATCCTAAAACAAGTAATACGCCGAAAATCATACGAATACTAGCACTTAAATATATAGAAAGAATGCCACTTAAACAATAGATGAAATAAAACAGTAAAAATACAACTTCATGAAAATATAGCTTTCGAATATAAAAATCTTTAATTGTTAAACAAAAATAAATGACTAGAAAAATCATATATATCTTCAAAGAAAACCCTATATATATGTTGTATTTACTTAACATAACAAACAAGATTAGAAGAAAAGTCCATTTCATTGAAATTTGCATATTATTTTCCATAGGCTATATCTCCTGCTTCGTAATATAATCCTTTTCTCGTATTTTTCTTATAAATGAAAGAATAAGTTTTTTTAACTCATAATCATATAGGAATATACCAACTACTACGATAAACGTATTAAGAACAAGTGCAATCAAATTATATGTCTTTAATACATATTGCACTCCAATAAAAGTTACACCAAAATAAATTGTATACGGTATTACAATTTGGAATACAATTTTTTTCCTCACTGTACTTACTGCTGTATATCCAATCAAAGCCACTATTTCAAATAAAACCATAGCGTAAGCCGCTCCTCTAACTCCACCAATGCTACTGAAGCTATATAGCATAATTCCTCCAATTACTAAAGCAACACACTGTACGGCAGTTCTCTTATTTTGAAATCCACTCGTTGTTAAACCATCGGCAATAGCAACATTTAAACTTTGTAATACAATGAGAAAAGATAGTATTTGGAGCGGCTCTACTGCATTACTCCATTCCGCATGAAAAAATATAGAAATAAAATAGGGTGCTAAATTATATAAACCTATCGTCATACATATTCCCACGACCGCCATTGATTTTATTTGAATCATATTTAATTTCGTATGCTCTTCTAAATTATTCTGGTTATAGTGTTTAAAGAGCACTGGGAAAAATGCCCCTGCAATTACCCCTGGCACTTGATATAAAGCCGCTGGCATCCGATAAGCTACCGCGAAAACACCCACCATACTTAATGGTAATGTATAATTGAGTAAGATGGGTGCTAATTGTGGCGTACTCATTATTAAAAACCCACTAACAATAAAAGGACCTAATTTCCAAAACAATCCTTTATGAATTGCTACTTTCATATTAATGTTCGTCTTTTTTCTCATAACGTATATGCTAAATAAACCGCCAATCATATAACCAAAACCATATAAGCGAGCTGTTATATACACTGGTAATTCTCCGAAAATGCAAAAGCATGTAATTATAATGACAACTGTTGCGGATACAACTTTAATTAGTGCTATATATTTCATACGTTCCATAAGCTGAAAGTAGGCAATCCCTATATTTTGACATGTAAGGCCTATTAACATCAGGAACATTACGTTTAACATCATATAAATTAAATTCTTATCCTCGTACACATAATGAATAGCTATATAACCAATTACAGAAATAAAAATAAGAAGAAGTATCCTTATCTTTATGTATGAAGATACAATCGTCCCTAAATCTACTCCATCCTTTGCCCCTTCTCGAAGAAATGTATTACTAAGCCCTAAATCTGTAAAAAATAACATTACAAACGTAAATGCTATCGCAACACTAAACATCCCGTAATTTTGTGCATTAAAAAAGTTGGCTAAAGCAATTAAGCTAATGGCTTGAAGAAGATTAGCTAAAATCGTACTATAAAATAGATGTACAATATTGTTTAGAATGGATCTACCCATACCAGTTCTCCTTTGCATGTAACCTACTTATATTTGTTGTGTATTAATTTAATATTTACATAAAATTATATTTACTATGTTTTTATCTTGCGCCATTCCCATTCAATACAATAAAAACTGTCTTACATAAAATACGAATATCCATTCTAATCGTCTTCACTTCAATATATTCCATATCCAATTCCAACTTTTCTTTCGGATCAAGATTATATCCTCCATTTATTTGTGCCCACCCTGTTAACCCTGGTTTTACTAATAAACGGTGCCTGAATTCTGGAATATTAACTTCGAATTTTTCATAAAAATACTCTCTCTCTGGCCTAGGACCAACAAAAGACATATCACCTTTTAAAATATTTATAAGTTGTGGTAATTCATCCATTCTCGTTTTTCTTATAAACAATCCAACCTTTGTAATTCTCGGATCATTTTCATTTGCCCATTGTGGTCCGTTCTTTTCAGCATCGCTAACCATCGATCTTAATTTAAATAAATAAAATCTCTTTCCATTGATTCCTAAACGCTCTTGAAAATAGATTGGAGCCCCTGATGTTTCTAAAGCAATCAAAATACAAAAAAACAACATAATTGGTATCGTAAAAAGTAACAATATGAGTGAAAATATAATATCAAACAAGCGTTTTACACTTCGATTCAAAACCTTATCCTTTTCTTGAGCCGGAATAGCATACAACTTAGCTTGATTTGTTTCACGAATCATGGATCGTTACCCCCAAATTCAAGAATATAAAACTATACCTAGCAATTCACATTCTTTCCTCTTTATGTCCGTTATTACTTTTTTCACTGTACGCAGCGAATCTTTTCGTTTTTTGACTGCCAAAATTACTCCATCACATTTCTCCGCAATAATATACGTAGCAGGAAGCTCAAATACTTCGGATGAATAAAAGAAAATATAATCAAAGTCTACTTTCCACTTGTCTATTACATTATCAAATTCATCCATAGCAACTAAGGGCGTCCCAGTATGTACATTTTTTTTTGCGGGAATACAATATAAATATTCAGAAAAAGGACTAGAAAAAGATTCATAATTTAAGGCGGAAGAGCTTAATATATCGTTTACTGTTGTCATATGGTTGCTGTGTAATAGTAGATGGAGTTTAGGATCAGAAAAATTCATATCGACAAGTAATACTTTTTTTTTCATTTCCGCAAAAACTAATCCCATATTTACTATAAGTGAAGCAACAACACCTCTATCCTTCGTTGAGCTAACTGTGAATACTCGTCTTCCTGATTTTTTCAATTCATGATATATAGTATAAAATTGCTCTTTCATCAGAGCATCATGCGGATCGAATGGCAGCTTTTTCTTTGTCTTAAACATCGACATGTTCACCTCGATATATAGATGATTGCTTATCAACCTCTGTAGGTTTCTTTTTTCTTTTCGGTTTCATATTTATATGACCAATAACAGAGACTGTCGTTATTTTCTCTAAATCCTGTTCCACGTATATACGTTCATCAAAATAATCTCGAAATACAGCTAAACCTACACCAACAAAAAAACTAACAATTAAAGAGATAGGAATGATAAGTTGAAATTTCGGAAACAGCTTTTCAGCTTCTTCCTGTAACTCTCGGTCAGTTAATATTTTTACCCCCTGTACATTCGTATACTGTTGAAAGCTTTTTTGAGATTGTTCTGCCAATGACTTTACAATTTCTTTCACGATTTTAGGATCCGAATCTTTTACTGTAACAGTAACAATTTGTGAGTTGTCCGTATTCAACACCGAAATTTTTTGTGCTAATTCATAACTTGATTGTTCTAATTTCAAAGTGTTTCTTACTGTCGAAATAATAAGTGGACTTTTTAAAATGTCAACAAACGATGTTACAAGTTGCTTATTTTCTTGTGTTTTATTCGCTGTATTTTCCTTATTAAACTCATCTAAATTTCCAACAAGAATTTGCGCTGAATATTGATAAGAAGGCTTTAGCACATACATAGAAATAATAACTAGAGAAACGGTTAAACAACACATCGTCAAAATGATCGTTACGAATCTTCTTTTCAGTAACTGTTGAAAATCTTTCATACTAATTTCTTGCTTCAATGATTCCACCGCCTTTTTATGAATAGCATCCTGTTAATCATTTTGTACAGATAACCCTTTCTTTTCTATATCTGCTTGTTTTGTTATATACTTTCCTAATCTGAATGAAAATTTCTCTACAAACAAATATGAAATCGTTGCAAGTATAAAAGAAAGAATGAGCGACATAATCAAAATAATAGTTAGCGGTAATATTTCATTGAGCATGTATATTAAGGAAAATAATGATATAAGATGATACAAATAAAGACTGTAAGAAATTTTCCCCAAATACAACAAGTATTTATTGCGTAGCAAGGTTGAAAATGTTGACACTGAAAGGCTTAATATGACAAATAGACATGCGCTTATCGCTACTACGTAGTCTCGAAATATAAAATTATTGAGCACTTTAATTTCTCCAATAAGCCCTTCATACATATAAAGTAAAATCGCAAATAAAAACCATGTGATTTTCGTATTTTTAGTACAATTACTATAAAAAGCTATTAAATTATTTTTATACTTCGCAACTAGTGCTCCTAGTAAAAACAGCACTGTGTAATGCAACGTTAATACATAGCTTGTTAATGTTAAACTCGAGCGAAATAAAAATAATATCACGACAGAACATATACTAAAACTAAACAATGATAGTAATGAACCCCTTACTGTTTTGCGTAAACAAACCATCAAAACTAACGGGAAAATTATAGATATTCGCATTTCATGTACAAGTGACCAAATCACACTGTTATATGTATCTGTATTATATTTCCCAACCAATAAAACATGCTGTGCTATTAGACTTAAAGAACTTTCAATCGTCCATGAGCGATTAAACCATTCGCTTAAATAAGAAATACCATATTTACTTATTGTAGTCTGGCATATAATAGCTATGACTATTGCCACAATATATGGAATGTATATTCTGCATATACGTTTTAAAAGGTATGATCCATAGCTACTATTTGTTTTTTGAATAGATTCATACAAAACAAATCCACTCAAAACAAAAAAGATAATAACAGATTCGTTACCACTACTAAAAATAAGACGTGCAGGCGTTTCTTTTAATAGATATACAACAAATGGTTTATTATCTTCATAACTGTAATTTTGAAATGCTGAGAAAATCATCAAATAATGACCAATCATTACTACCAATGAAGAAATTCCTCTTATAGAATCCAGTTCTTCATGCCTCTCCATCGTTTTACATCAACTCCTAATGAAATGATAATAATCATTTCAAAGCGACATCTTTATTCATATTCCTCTCCTTTCTTTTCATTCCAATTTTTCATATTAAAATGATTTTATAGTATAAATTTGAGTGTATTGTAACATTTTTTGTAATATTATGAATAGCGAATCTTCGAAATTGGTATATACCAATTTCAACCTCGAAAAATGGGTAATATTGTTAGAAAAACACTATAAAAATATGTTGCATACTTACAAAATTAAAGAGAGGACTAGTGTTTTTTCAATATAAAATAAAAAAGATAGCCTTTATTTATAGGCTATCTTTTTTATTTTATTTAATTATTAGCACCATTATATGCTACATGTCGTTTCTCAATCCGTTCTTCAATTTCTTTCATATTCTCTTTATTAGTTAGTAGGGATTGTTTATTTTCTATTAATAATTGTTTAAAGGATTTTCTCACTTTTTTTCGCATGTTTATTTTCCTCCTTGGGGGATGGTTTATATAAAAGATAAGGAATTATCTGTGTGTTCTTATAATAATTGATTGTTGTGAATTCCATTTGAACTTCAGATGAAAATTCCGTTTATTTTCTGACAACTTTGTGAACAAAAAAAAGAAAGGTTAATCAAAAATATATTTGATCAACCTTTCCATGCTCTTTAAAGCATATTAATTAATATTTCAGGTCTTCCCCAATTCATTTCGTTACAAACAAAGCGTAGTTTTTCTTCGTCCATTGTGTGTAACCCTTCTTCTAATAAGCATGAAATTGGAACTTCACAATGAATTTGCGCTAATTGTAAAGAGATATTTAAATTCTCTAAATCACTTTCAATTTTTGTGCGCTGCGCTTTCGTTAATGATGCTATATTTTCTAGCACTGCCGATACTGTCCCGTATTCTTGAATCAGCTTATACGCTGTTTTTTCACCAATACCTTTTACACCCGGATAATTATCACTTGTATCTCCCATGAAAGCTTTCGCATGAACAATTTGCCAAGGTTCTACACCTTTCTCTTCCATGATTTTTTCCGGTGTGTAATACTCGTAATTTCCAATTCCTTTACGAAGAAGCATAACTGTAACATTCGTATCAACAAGTTGAAGTAAATCTGTATCACCTGTCAAAATATAAACTTCCGCTTCATTGCAATATTGTTTTGCAAGCGTACCGATACAATCATCCGCTTCATAACCTTTCATACCGATTACAGGCATAGATAATTTCGCAGTCATTTCTTGCACTAAATCAAATTGCGGAATTAATTCTTCCGGCGGTGCTGCACGATTTGCTTTATAATTCGAGAAAGATTCCGTTCTAAATGTCGTACTTCCCATATCCCAGCACGTTACAATGTGCGTTGGTTCGATTGCTTGTGTTGCTGTTAATAAATGCTTCATATAACCATGAATCCCATTCGTCGGGGTACCATCTTGTCGTTTCATAAATTGTCCATATACACTTGTTGCGTAAAAAGCACGAAATAATAGTGCCATACCATCAACTAATAATACTTTTTTCATAATTCCTCTCCTACTAACAAAAAATAATAACCTCACGTTATCACGTAAGGTTATATATAGATTACCATTCTACGTTTCTGTTCAACTTTGTCTATTATACATTGTTTTTGTATATTTAGCATCATTAACACATTAAGACATTCTATCGCAGCACGTATGAAGTATTCCTGAATACGTATTTTTACCTGTCGAAACAACTACAGCCTTTGCATTTCCGTCAACAATATACGTACCTTTGAAACATACATTTTCAAGTTCAAGTGGATTATAGTCTTTCATCCGTTTTAATGGAATAAATCGTTTACGTTCAAGATGATAGCAACTTTCAAATTTCTCAATACTAGCATCATTTCCTGTCAGCATAGATTCATTTACTAATAAATCATTTGCATAAATAATACGTACATCTGCTGGCACTGTATCGCCCTCTGAAAGAAAAATCATATCTCCAGGTACAAGCTCTTGTATTGGTAATTTCATCATTTTCAGTTCACTGTTTAGCCCTGTTACGCTACAGCCAGCTACTCTAGAAACAGTAACTGTTTCACATTGTAATTCATCACCCATATTTTGTTTTGAAAGACCTGGGATCATTCCACTTAGCTTCATCATTACTTCCGCAATACGCGCTCTTTTTGAAGTTAATTCATTTCGACCGTATACTTGAATACGCTTTTGTGCCTCTTTCATAGATAGTCCGTCTCTTGTTGTTTTAAAATACGCAAATACAGATTTTACATCTCTTGTTGCAATTTCAATTAATAAATCTTTATTTTTTTGAAGCATTGTTTGTTCTTTCATTGCTTTTTTACTTAATTTATACGAAGTGTTACCCACACTTTTATTTACATATAACATATTATCGTCTCCTCCTTTACAACATAGGAAGAAACGCTTTGTTTCTCAATTTATCCACTTTACTGTGAAAGTGTCTAGCGCTTAAATACTCGAATAAACGCTACATTATGATAAATATAGAGGGAGGAACAAGTCGTTTCCTGCCTACATCATATATTTTTGATTTGAAGTATATGGGTAACGGAACCGAGTCAGAATTTGACATGCTCCTCACCTCCTCTTTAATTTTTTAGTTATAATCTATACTATGAAATTACTCATAGCTTGCTAACAAAAAAGACCCTTACTCATAAGAGAGCAAAGGTCATTGCATACACAAATAAGCGATTCCTAATATAATAACAATTAGAAATCTACGGACCTCTCCCTCGCCGAGTTTTAGCACTGTATAGCATAGGTTCATTACCAGCTACGTTAAGAAAAACCTTAATTCGATCATTCCTGTTGACCCATTGGCGTCTCTCGACATTTTTGGGCAGTAGCATTTCTCTATACAGGAGCCTCACCTAACAGAGACTTATTATAATTACATAGAAAATGTTACTCTTATTTAAAATAGATGTCAACACTTTGTATGGAAACTTTTCCTTATTACAATAACTATCTCGAGTTTAGTACACTAATACGCATCCTGCTCAGCGTTCGGCTACATAAATTAATTGAACACATATTGCAAAAAATTAGCAAATGAAAAATAAAACCCTTACGTTAAAATGTAAGGGTTTTAATACGTTACACAACCAGCAATTACAATTCCGATGGAAAGTGATAAAAACATAAGGAAAAGACCAACTGCTTGATTATCTTCTTCAAGACTTTTATTAATATTAAAACGTGGTGTAAGCCATTCCGCTAAATAAAAGACAATAATTTGAGCTAAGATCCCAACAGCTCCCCATGAAACCATATCAAGAATTGAAATAGAATTAGCAGCCGTTGAATATAAAACGATAGCAAGACCAAGTAGTCTTCCTCCAAGTACATAGCTTACCGCTTTATTCCCTTGAGCCATTAACTTAAATTCCTTAACTTTCGTTGTCACTTCCATAAGAAAAAGACCGATACACAAAAGTACAAGTGATACTGCTAAATATAGTAAAAAATTAATCATTTATTTTCCTCCTTCTTAATACCTACCGGTAAATAATACGATTCATTTCCCGTAATTTTTTCTCCGGCACGTATACCGATGCTGCTCGCTTTTCCAGCAATTAAAAAAGCCCCAAACACGTACGACAGCTTCTCAATTCCTTTTTCAGTTTCCAAAAATACAACTGGAAGCTCTGTATATTTCTGAAATATAGGCAGTGACGATTTATATGTTTCATGTGCATTTCGAATCATAATATTTGTATTCTTATCACGAATCGTAATCGTGTCACCTTCCCTACCGAACGAAGGTTTTTGAACGAAAGGACTTTTCCCCAAAAATAAATCTGGCTCTAAATATGTAGGAAGCATATATTCTTTAATCCACTTTTGTTCCTCACTTGTGTAAAAAGCACCTTCTTCTGCTAATCCCCAAATAAGACATTGAATTGATTTCGGCTGAAGTAAAAAGGCCGACAAAGGATTTATAATAAAAAGCTTTCCTTCTTTTACAAGTTGCAAAAGTTCTACTCCCACCAAATCCCCCGTTTCGGGATCTTGATCTTCAATTAAGTCTTCAATTGGATATGTTTGGCGATACAAAACATCAATTGGTAAACCATCTCTATCTACTAAAGCATCATCTGTAATTCTAAGTTCTGTCATTGGCATCACTTTATTTTCAACATGACATAGCCCACTCAAATACATAGTCGTATTCCAATCTTCTATATGTTCAGGATGAGCTGTGAAAACAACATTTGGATCTTCCATTCCTTTTGTAAACTCCATTACGGCTTTTGTAATACCAGAAGAAAGTAAGCGCTCTTGATTTGCATTTGGATCATCATAGTCAAGTTCTTCACAAACTTTTCCATTCATTTGAAAGCATTCCACAATAAAAGTTGGAGTATCACTATTAAACTCAAGCATTTTAATACGATTATCCTCTGTTAAAGCAAAATCAAATCGTGAAATAACAGATTCAGGATACATCCCTTTCAGTCTAATAAAAGGCAAGCTTGCAGTTGGAAAACCGAGTTCAAGAAGCTGTTCATTAGATAAATTCCGAAGAACCCTAGCAGTCTTAAAAAATATTTTTCCCATTCGTTCAGTTGCTACTTGTAATTGTTTCATCGTTTGCTCTGTTATCGGGAAAACATGAAACAAACTATACTCACATTCATATAAATCCGACCAGAAATGAGGATAATTCGAATAAAATTCTTTTCTTTTCTTTATGTATTGCGACATATTTTAACCTCCAAATCCACCTTTTGAACCGCTTCCAATTCCACCTTTAAATTCGGCCGAAGATTGATAAGTTTTAAACTCTGATGAATTTTTGAAGGTGGATTTATTTTGATAGTATGTACCACCATAAAAGTAATGTCCACGATAACCTGAACTACTATCATCACACTGCCAAACACCAAGCTCATCATCCCAATCCCAATCAGAACAACTATTATCATTCGGTTCGGGGGGAATATCTTGCGCGCAGCCAAATAAAGTGCCCGTCATTAAAGATGTTAGGACACCACCTACTAGCCATTTCGTTTTTGTCACCTTTGCACTCCCCTTTTTAAATTATATTTCTATTATATAAGATGTCATGATAAAGTAGAAGAAAAAGGAAGAAGAGGGATAAAATGCGATTGGAATATCGGCTCAATGATGAAACAAACGGGTATCCAGCTTTATGGAACTACGCAAATATTTCTAATTCTGAAATTGTCGCGCGCATGACTTGTGAATATTTTACAAAAGATGGAAATACATATATCGTTACTGCAACTTCAGTAGATCCAGACGGAACAGCAGTGTTATATATACAAAAAGAAGTTTTTTCCAACGACCCTTCAGATCCTACATACTCGCACATAGGTTTTGAAATTAGAGAACTAAAGGAAACCTGCTCAATTATGATAGAAAGTAAAGATATTTGGAATTACGAGGATATCTTACCCTCTCTCCATTCAGATATTATACATATTCAACGGGATGGAATACATTTGGAATTCACCCTCGATTCAAGAGAAATTGATGAAGACCGCAAGTGCTATATTTATTATGGGAACTTTACAGGTAAATCTAGATAACATGAGTATATTT
The DNA here is from genome assembly GCF_038005725.1 of Bacillus sp. FSL R12-0074. Classification (NCBI taxonomy): domain Bacteria; kingdom Bacillati; phylum Bacillota; class Bacilli; order Caryophanales; family Bacillaceae; genus Bacillus; species Bacillus sp. FSL R12-0074. The sequence goes on along the minus strand of NZ_JBBOTR010000001.1, from coordinate 1,593,423 downwards.
ATTCAACAAAAAACCTTACGTATAAAACGTAAGGTTTTTTATATAGTCCCACATATGCCGTTATCTATAGATGTCCATAAACCTGCTTTCACAGGTGGATGTTCTCACAAATGTTTGTAACTTCCTTCTTAAAAAGATGGCCTGCTATCTACATTTAAATATTGAACTTCCGCATTATACTTATTGGTTTAAGACATACACAAGCTACGTACACCGTAGGAATTTTATATACTATTAGTTGAAATAAGACCCCCGCAAGTGCCGTCTCTCGTAAATGTCCAAAAACCCGCTACTCGCAGGTGGATGCCCTCACAGTTACCGTATATCTTCCTCCACAAGGAAGGCTTGATAATGGTCACTAAATATTGAGCTTCCGTAAAACTAACATCGGTTTTAGACATAAATAAGTTACGCACACCGCAGGATGTATTATTTACTTGTCGTTATATTATCACATTGTTTCCAATGTGTAAAATATAATTTTTTTGAAGCAATCTCTTGCTTGTGACCTTATTTTAATACAAATTATTTTTGCATGCAAGTGATTAATCTTCTTCTTTTGCAATTTGATTTTCTGGATAAGAAATCCAATCACTCCAGCTACCTGTATACAATTTAACATTTTGAAAACCAGCTAATTTTAATGCAACTATGTTCGGACACGCTGTAACACCAGAACCACAATATACGATTGTTTCCTTCTCTTTATCAAGATTTTGGAAACGCCCTTGCTGTTCCTCTTCGTTTTTAAAGTGTCCCGATTCTAAAATCCCATCTTTCCAAAAATAGTTTACTGCCGTCGGAATATGCCCTGCCTTCAAATCAACGAGCTCTTCCGCACCAGCATAACGTTTTGGTTCCCTAGAATCAATTAATGTCATATTTGCACCTGCACGAATATTCCCTCTCACATCTTCCATCGTTACAAGCATATTTTCTTGTATTTCCGGTATAAAAGGTTTTCGTGCAATAACTGGGATATTCGGCGTTGTGTGTAGTCCATTCTCTTTCCAAGCTGGAAATCCGCCATCTAATATATATACTTTCTCATGTCCTACATAGTTTAATAACCACCAGAGACGAGAAGCATTTGCACCCGCTTGACTGTCGTATGCAATTACTGTCGTATGTTCACCAATACCAGCTTGTGAAAGCTTGTCTGCAAACTCCTCTATATTCGGCAATGGATGGCGACCACCATGTTCTGTTACAGGACTTGATAAATCTACATTCAAATCAAAATATAACGCATGAAGAATATGTTCTTCCTCATACTTTTCTCTACCCCAATTAGGATTCGCTAAATCAAAACGACAATCGATTATACGGACATTCTCATCTTCTATATGCTCACGTAACCATTCGACTGTAACTATCATCTTTAACGACCTTCTTTCTCTTGCAAACGACTTACATACTCCATAACCATTTCTTCTGTAACAAATTTACGCTGCAGTGTAACACCATTTTTTGCAAGTTCATTAATTTGCTTTGTTACAACATTAATAACATCAACCGAAAATTCTTTCCCCTTTGACGCAAGAGATACGGCTGCTTCAATAGCTGCTTCACGCTGCGCATCTAATTGTAAACATGCTTTTACACTTTCATTTTGTTTACGAGAATGTGCTGTAATAGCTTTATGTACTTCCATCTTCTCTTCCCCCTAAATAAGTTATACGTTCTTATTCAATCCCATTGCAAGCCGAATCATATCACGACATACAATTCCATTTTCAATAATCTCTTCTTCATAATGCTTTGAAAAGTAATCAAAATCAATAGAAAAAATACGAAATCCACATTTTTGATATAAAGCAAGTTGTGAAACACTAGAATTGCCTGTACCAACTTCAAGTTTTGACATACCATATCCTTTAGCAGTTTCTACGGCATGACTTAATAGCTGCTTTCCAATCCCTTTTCCTTGCAAATGCTCTACAACCGCAATATTCATAATTTCCATTGTCCTTGGTCTTGTTTCCAAAAGCACATATACGCCGATGATTCTTTCTTCTTGTTTAGCTATATACGTAAACCCACTCTTTACATATGCATCAATTTGGCTTTCACTTGGATCAGCAAGGAGTAATAAAGATTTCGGTATAGCTTCTTTCGAAATACGCTCTATGACAACAGACATAAAAATTCCCCCTCCTCTATTGTTCTAACCCCCCCTTGTCTACCATAGATAATAGAAAGGAGGGATTCACCATGGACAACAATGAGAAAACATGCAACGTCATCTCTATTGATGGAAAGAAAAAGAAGAGCGACACATATTCCTATCCAAAATTAGTAGTAGAAAGCAAAACGTATGAGTTTTCTTCATTCGTCTTATGCGGTGAAACACCAGACGGCAGACGCTTAGTTCTTACCCATATGATTTCTACTGATGAGTTTGCAGGGTTTGTAAAATCTTTAGATACTGTACTACAAAAGAAAATTGAACGAATCTTTTTTTCATAACAGCTATTTAATATAAATTTCTTTTTCAATTTCTACTAACTGCTTTTGTAGCTCTTCTTTACTTTGTTCGTATAGTGATACATCAATTGTTTCAGCTAAAGCGAATAATATACTTTCATAATAATTCTCAACATCTTGCTGCATCACTTTTTGGAATAGGTTCCATTTTGCATCCCACTCTTGCTTATAATGATGAACGAATAAATCTTCTTCATCAACTACATAGTTTGATACGAAAGGTTCTAACACTCCTTTAGCGTCTTCTTGCATAAAAGCTTTATCATTTTTTTCAAAAAAGCTTTTCTCATTTTTAAAATGTGCTAGTGCCTTTTTAAAATCTTTTATTTCTATTGAAGGAAACGGCTCTTTATGTGTAATAATTTTATATTCATAATCCACTGTTCCACCCATAGAAATCGATTCATTTTCCACTTTGCAATTCACAACAATTTCATCCTTTGCACGCTTCATCGCTTCATCTATCCATTTTTCAAGACGTAATGATGTCGCACGCATTTCTTGTAATAAATCATGTTGAATAAATGAAACTAATTCCATTACACATTGCTGCAACTGCATTTTCACATTCCCATCTGTTCGTAACGACGCCGGATTAATAAATTCAGTAAACACATCGTTATAGCGTAAAAATAGACGTTGGTGTACATAATAAAGCAATTCTTTCACTTCATTTTGCATTGCTTGCTCTTCAGCAAGTACACTATATGATGAAATAATATGAAGTAGCTGATTACGCTCTGCTTCATATTTTTTTGTTTGCTTCTCTTTCTCATCATTTCCCTGCTTTGCGCCATTTATCATATTTACAAGAAGCTGATTCGCTCCTTGCAATGCACCATATAAAGCATGCACAGATACAAGCATTAAATCCCTCATCATAAAGGACGTAAATGATTCTTCAAACTTAGTAATCCCGGAGTTTTGTAAAATACCATACTTTTCTTTATCAATACTTTTCCCTTGCTTTTCTTCAAGCGCACATAAACTTGAAATTGCAAATAAACGTGGATTTCTAATACCGTATTGCAAGAGCTGATCCGCAATATAACCTTTTACCATTTCAAGTTCTTCTTCAGATTGTGCTAAATCGGCAGCATTTATTAAGAAGAACATTTTATCAAGTGCAAATGTATCCTTTACACGACCGAGCTGAATTAAAAATTCACGATCCGCACGAGAGAAAACATGATTATAGTATGTTACGAATAAAATAGCATCTGCGTTTTTAATATACTGGAATGCAACATCCGTATGGCGCGCGTTAATAGAATCCGCCCCTGGTGTATCTACAAGAGCTACTCCTTGCCTTGTTAAAGCACAATCATAATAAAGCTCCATGTACTCAACAAAGCATGATTTTTCTTCATTAGCTACATAATCAGAGAACTCCTCTAACGTAACTTGTAATTGTTCCCCTAAATGATTAGCAACTGCGTCATATCCTTTTTGTACCGCTCGCAAAAAGCTAAATGTTGTTTTTTGCTTCCCGCTTGGTGAAGGGTATTTCATAATTTGATCAATTTTCGTTAACGCTTCTTCCAATGTAGCAATTTCATAGTGAAACATTTTATAAACAGCTTTCATATCTTCTAACAGCGCTTGCTCTGACTTAAACTGGACAATTACCGTTCCATGTGGTTTATCTTCTGTAACTGGCAAAATTTGATTTATTGTTGCTGTCGTTGGGTTTGGTGATACAGGAAGTACCTTTTCACCGAGCAATGCGTTAGCAAATGATGATTTCCCAGCACTAAAAGCTCCAAATAACGCTACTGTAAATTGCTTCGTTTCTACACGCTGTCTTTTTCCAACTACTTCTTGCTGTAGATGTTTCAGTGTAGGCAATGGATCTAATATCGTTTCAGCTTTCTTCACTTTTTCTAATATACGCTGAATATTTAAAGCTTTCGTTCCTTTAATCTCTTCTTCACTAGCCGCTACGTTATCATTTACAATTTCTTGCTCTTGTAGTTTAAACTTCTCACTAACAACTTGTTTTTTACTTTGTAATATTTCGTCTATTTGCAATCCATCTGGTATAGAAACATTTTCATTCCAAATATCTCCTAAATAGCTCTCATATTCCTCATACGTCTTAATGTATTGTAATTTTGTTTCTTTTGCTGTTTGTAACATCGTGTATTTTTCAATTTCTTCTTCAATACGAGCAATCTCTATCTTCACTTTCTTCTGCAATATACCCGTACTTTTTCCAAAGATTTGCTGAGATTTCATAAAGTATCTTTTCTTTAACTCATTTGCAACGTCAGCAGTATAAAGAAGTAAGTAATCACCGGTAAATCCAGCCCCCTGTTTAATTGTTTCAGCCAACACTTCCGGTCCGAAAGCAATTTCTAACGCATATATGTCTTTCCCTATTTCCTCTGTAAATAACCCTTCTTCTTTTAAGAAGGCTACAATAAATTCTTTCACATGAAAATCAAGTTGCGTTTCAACAGTCTTTTGAAGAGCAGAATAAAAAGCATCTACACGTCTCTGTTTTTCTTGCTCCGTCTTTCCTTTCGCAAATAACAAGCCAACTTTAAACTTCGTTAATTTCGTTTCTAAATATTTATTTGCCAATTCTCTCATTTCAAATGGCATTAAATACGCGTTATCTAATATGGCTTGTAAACCTTTTATAAATTCATTTCTCACATCAGATTCTTTACTAGCCACCCGATTTTTATTTTCAGTTAACTCTTCCTTTTTTTCAACTATCTCTGAAAGTGACAGTGGTGATGTTAATTCTTCTTCATATTTCATGAGATGTTTTTCATTTTCAGAAAGAATAAACGAACAATGTTCTTGCAGTAAATATTCTGTTTCTCGCTCCATTCCCTTTCTTACATACTGCTCTTTTTCTTTCATGATAGAAAAGATTAATGCTTCTAAACTTTGAATTTCATTGTATGGATGATTCATCATTCGCAATGATGTATAGAAAATACCGTCTACTTCAATATCCCAGTTAGAAAAAGACTGTTTTACACTATCTCTATACTCTTCAAACGATAACTCATTTGCTTTATGTTTATCTATTTGGTTTACAACGAGATAAACCGTTTTATTACGTTGTTTCAATTCTTTAACAAACTGTAAGTTAACCTCTGATTGGACATGGTTATAATCCATCATATAGAAAATAACATCTGCTAGATGCAGTGTTGATTCCGTCGCTAATTGGTGGGCATCATCCGTAGAATCAATTCCGGGCGTATCAACTAACATAACCCCATCAGGAATTGGCGCATCATTTCGATAAATATGAACACCAATTACTTCATCACCGTCTTTACATATTTGTTTTAATTCTTCTGCTGAATATGCGCCGTCATATTCATACTGTTCTCCAGACTTAATCGTTACAACAACACGATCAGATCCTCTTTCAATTTTAACAACGTTAGCACTCGTTGGAATCGGACTTGTCGGTAATAATTGCGCTTTATATAGGTGATTCATCATTGTCGATTTCCCCGCAGAAAAATGACCACAAAAAGCTAGCATAAGCTGCTCTTGTTTATACTTTTGAATCACTTCAAACAACTTCAAACTATTCTCTACATCGCCGTTTTTTTGCCACTCTTCATAAAAACAAACAAGTTTTTTCATACCGTTTGTCTGTACTATGTTTGTCATCCCCTTGTTCCCCTTTATCCAAGATGTATATACTTTATCCCGCTATTTGTGGGCAGTAAAAACCCGTTTCGTGCGGGCTAGTAATCAGTGAGGGATAGACCTCCCCGCTGATTAAAGTTTCACTTTATTATCATACTAAATTTTCAGCATATTCACATCAAAAATAAAAAATCCCTTTCATTCTTTTTACAAATGAAAGGGATTTTATGTAATAGTATTCATTTTGTTGTTCCTACTCCATTTAAAACATACTTTGTAACACCAACATATATAGCAATCGTTCCTGCAACAAGTGCATACACCATATTAACACACCAACCTTTTTTGATAATGATTATCACTTTTGAATACATTTTATCATTAAAGAGAATCATTATCAACAAATTTCTAAAAAAAGAAAGCTCCTTCGGGAAAAGGAGCTTTACTGCCTGTTTTAAAGAAGTTTAAAACTTGCTGTGCACCCTTATTATATCTCATAATGCACATCTTAGCAGTTTTAAAAATTGGAAATTACCTATATACCCTCCTCTTTACATTTTGTATAATAGAGTGAAACTGTAATTAGTGGGGATATTTCCCATCCCTACTAATTATTAGTTGAACCAATTAGGCTTTTACAAGCAGTTGATCTCCCACCTAACTTCCTCGTATTCACTGAATTTTGAGGTGGGAGTCTTACTGCTTGTTAATGCGGGATAAAAGGGAATTACTTAACAAGGAGGAAAATAATGACACAAAATATTTCACAAGGCGAGAGGATACATTCCATCGATATTATTAGAGGAATAGCTGTACTAGGTATTTTTCTTGTTAACTGGCCAGTTATCGCTGGTGTTGATTCTCGAGACATTTCCGGCGTTTATGATGGATTAGACAGCTATATTCGCTTATTTTATGACATGTTTATTCAAACGAAGTTTTATACTATTTTTTCATTTTTATTCGGATTAGGTTTTTATATCTTTATGAATCGTGCTGAGGCGAAAACAGATCGTCCGAAAACTTTATTTGTTCGCCGCTTGCTTATTTTATTATTATTTGGGTTCTTGCATTACGTTCTTTTATGGGACGGGGACATCTTACATAGTTATGCAATCGCTGGATTTTTCTTATTGTTATTTTATAAGAGAGAACCTCGTACTATTTTGATTTGGGCATTAGTTTTACTAAGCATTTTTCAATTTTTAATGCTAATTACTAGCATTGGAATTGCCTTAATGCCAAGAGATGAGCTAGGACTCTCCTTACCAATCATGCCATTAGAAGACTGGATGTTACAAATACAAAATCGTTTCCATGCGTTTTATTCTGAAGCAATTGGGCTAAGTGCATTCATGCTTCCAGAAACAGTTGGATTATTTTTGCTTGGTTTATATGCTGGTAAAAAAGATATTTTCCGCCGCTCAAAAGAATTAGATCCAAAACTAAAAAAATGGCAAATCATTATGTTCGTTTTAACATTACCAATGTGGTTCTTTATGGTTCGTTATTTCTTGTCAAAACAACCTTATGATCCGATTTATATGAGCGCCTTTACAAGGTTTAGTGGAAAAACATTATTCATCTTTTACATTTTTACACTCATGCGCTTATTACAAAAAGAAAGATGGCAAAAATTATTACGACCATTCCAATATGTCGGACGAATGGCGTTAACAAATTACATCACGCATACGATTGTTACGTTACTTGTATTCGGCCTATTTTTCAAAAATTATTATCCCGCTCCATTATGGGTAGGACCACTATTTTGCATCGGCTTTTATACGTTACAAATCTTTATTAGCCGCTGGTGGCTTTCACGTTACCAATATGGGCCACTTGAATACATTTGGCGCCTTGGTACATACGGTAAGATGATGCCACTTAAAAAGAAAAGCAAGGTCTCATAATGAGACCTTGCTTTTCTATGCTTCTCTTACTGCACTTTGCATCGGAACTGGCTCTTCTTTTACTTTACGCTGCGGCACCATATTAAATACAATATTTAAAAGTACTGCTGATGCACTTCCAAGTACAATTCCGTTATCTGTTAAAATACGAATGTTTTCCGGAAGCTGTGAAAATAACGTTGGAACAACTGTAACTCCAAGTCCGATTCCGACAGAACATGCAACAATTAATAAATTTTCTTGTTTTCCAAAATCAACACTGCTTAACATTTTAATACCATATGCCATAACCATGCCGAACATTGCTAGCATTGCACCGCCAAGTACTGATTTCGGAATAATTGTTGTAATGGCTGCGATTTTAGGAATAAACCCAAGAGCAATTAACATACCACCACAAGTATAGATAATGACGCGATTTCTTACTCCAGTTAATTGAACAAGTCCTACGTTTTGAGAATATGTTGTGTATGGAAATGCGTTAAAAATACCACCTAGAACCATTGCTAATCCTTCTGCGCGATAACCTTTTGTTAATTCTTTTTCACCGATCTTTTTATTACAAATATCAGATAATGCAAAATATACCCCTGTTGCTTCCACAATTCCTACGCAAGCAACGAGAATCATCGTAATAATTGGCGTTAATTCAAATGTTGGTGTACCGAAGTAAAACGGCTGAATACCGTGGAACCAATCTGCCTCTCCAACCGCTTGCAAACTTACTTTCCCCATAAATGCTGCGACGATTGTACCGAACAAAAGACCAAGTAATATAGAGATTGAACGGATAAATCCATCAAAGAAACGATACATAATAATGATAAATAATAAAACACCAAATGCTAACGCTAAATTTTCTAGACTTCCGAAATCTTTACTTCCAACTCCTCCAGCCATATCATTAATAGCTGCTGGAACAAGTGTAACCCCAATAACTGTAACGACAGATCCTGTTACAACAGGAGGAAACAGTTTTACAAGCTTCCCAAATAATTTCGCGAAAATAACAACAAATAATCCCGCAGCAATAATTGCTCCATATATAGAGGACACGCCGTATTGTTTACCAATTGCAATCATCGGTCCAACCGCTGTAAATGTACAACCAAGTACAACCGGAAGCCCAATACCGAAAAAGCGATTTGATAATGCTTGTAAAATCGTTGCTACGCCGCACATTAATAAGTCAATCGATACTAAATACGTTAATTCTTGTTGATTTAAACCAAGTCCCCCGCCGACAATAAGAGGAACAATAATTGCGCCAGCGTACATGGCAAGCATGTGCTGAATACCAAGCGATGCGATTTTAAATGGGTGCTGCTTCATCGTTAGTTCACCTCCGCAGTTTCTTGCTGTACAAATGTAACTGTGCCGTTATCAAGTGATGCAATTTCTGCTAGTGATTCAACACGAACACCCTGTTCACGCAGCTTCTTTCCTCCATCTTGAAATGCTTTTTCAATAACAATACCAATTCCCGCAATACTTGCCCCGGCTTGCTCTACTAAACTCATTAAACCTAAAGCAGCCTGACCATTTGCTAAAAAGTCATCAATAATTAATACATGATCATTTTCATCAATATGATTTCGAGATAATGAAATCTCGTTCGTTTCTTGTTTTGTAAATGAATATACGTTTGCAACATACATATTATCTTGTAACGTTAACGATTTACGCTTTCTTGCAAAAACTACTTTTACACCAAGCTCTAAAGCAGCCATAACCGCTGGTGCAATGCCTGAAGATTCAATCGTCACGATTTTTGTAATGTTCTCTTCTTTAAAACGCTTAGCGAATTCTTTTCCGATTTCTTGCATAAGTACTGGATCAATTTGATGATTTAAAAATGCATCTACCTTTAATACATCACCAGATAAAACCTTTCCTTCGTTCAAAATCTTTTCTTGTAATACTTTCATGTTAGTTCCTCCTCTTATGCAAATAAAAAACTCCAAAAGCCGCCACCACTCGTTACAAGTGAGAGACGTGCTTTTGGAGTTTCGCAAAAAAGAATGCTAAACAAGCAAATATATTCGTCCTCACTCATAGTCAAAGTATTTACGGTACTTCGGTAGAAACTTGCAGGCCATATCCCCGCGATTATATGAGTGTAGCTAACTTATTTATTTATAGAAGGATTATAACGCACTTTTTTCACTTTGAAAAGCATTTATCGAAAAAACACGTACGAATTTTATGAAAATACCATTTTTGTTCGAGTTTTTCAAACTTTCACATTTCATATTACAACGTCGTTAATATGATAGGACCATCCTTCGTAATCGCAATTGTATGCTCATACTGTGCAGATAATTTCCCATCCATCGTCCGTGCAGTCCATCCGTTTAAATCTACTTTAGAATATCGCATACCGGCATTTACAATAGGTTCAATTGTAATTACCATTCCTTCTTGTAATTCTGGTCCTTGCCTTGGCTTACCAAAATGAAAAATTGCTGGTTCCTCATGAATTTCTTTACCAATTCCGTGTCCCGTAAAGTCTCTTGCAACAGAAAACCCTTCAGAGGCTACATAACTTTCAATTGCGTATCCAATATCTCCAACATGGTTACCACTTATTGCTTGCTCAATCCCTTTATATAAAGCACTCTCTGCTACTAACAATAACCTTTTTGCTTCACCAGAAATATCTCCAACTATATACGTCCATGCAGAATCCGAGAGCGCACCATTTAAGTTTACTACCATGTCAATTGTCACAATATCTCCTTCCTGTAAAGGTACATCACTAGGGAAACCGTGACACATTTCATCGTTTACAGATGCACATATCGCATATGGATACCCGTTGTAACCTTTCTGTTCAGATGTTGCACCATGCTTTTCTAAATACGCTTCAACAAACGTATCAATTTCTTGTGTCGTTATTCCTGGTTTCATCATTTTTGCAATTTCTCTATGACAAGAAGCTAGTAACTTCCCAGATTCATGCATCAAATCTATTTCATTTTTCGTTTTAATTGTAATCATACTACCTCTCCTTACTAAACTTGCTATTTGCTACTAAACTTCAATCATACACATCCTCTTCCAAAATTTCAAAACTTCTAATTACAACAAGTACAAAAACAAACATCATTTATTTCTACATCAAAATAAAAAAAAACAGAAGCTCTCCTCTGTTTTTTAATCATTTTTACATATATAATTCATTTTCAAAAACTCAAAACAACTACCATTTGTTTTCTGTACAAACGTTCCAACAGCTTCGAATCCTGCTCTTTTATACACTTTAATCGCTCTTTCATTAAATGTCGCTACTGATAGTGTTATATAATTGCATCCGTATTTTTCTTTACTAAAAGCTAGTCCAGCTTTTACGAACTGTAGACCAAATCCATTCCCAGTTATATCAGGTCTCATTCCAAGACCTATATCAACCGTTTGATTATTTATGTTACTAAAACTAAAGAAACCAATGAGAGTACCATTTTCCTTCACAGAAAATGTATGATTCCCTCTACTCTCATCCTCTAAAAACTCAGCTAAATCTTCTTCATCTGCCTCTATATCATAAAAGGAATACTCCCCTTCATAATGCCAGTTATATGCAATTTCTTCTGCTTCCGCTTGCGACATTACTGTAAACATATAGCCCATTTCTCTCACTCCCTCATAAAAAAAAGCTGCAATTAAGCAGCTCCTGTTTTATAACTCATAAATCTCTTTATATTTAGCTTCTAAATAATCAGCTAAGTAGTTTGCATTTAAACCTTCACCTGTCACATCTTTTAAAATTTCAAGTGGTTTTTTCGTTTTGCCATATTGGTGAATATTCTCTGTTAACCATTCACGAATTGGTGTCACGTTTCCTTCTTCTAATAATGCATCAAAGTTTGGAATATCCTTTAGCATCCTATGTTTAAATTGCGCTGCATACATATAACCAAGCGCATAAGATGGGAAGTATCCAAATGAACCACCAGCCCAGTGAACATCTTGCAATACACCTTGTGCATCGTTTTCCGGACGAATTCCTAAATATGCTTCCATCTTATCATTCCAAGCCACTGGCAAATCCTTCACTTGTAATGTACCATCAAATAATTCTTTCTCAAGTTCATAACGAACCATGACGTGAAGCGGATATGTAAGCTCATCTGCTTCTATACGAATAAACGATGGCTTCGATTCGTTAATCGCATCATAAAACTCATCTACTGATATATCATTGAATTGACCATCGCTATACTCTTTTAATAAATCATAATTTTTCTTCCAGAATGATTTATTACGACCGATAAAGTTCTCAAAGAATAATGATTGTGACTCATGAATACCCATAGAAGTTCCACTACATAGCGGTGTACCTTCAAATTCCTCTGCAATATTTTGTTCATATACAGCATGACCACATTCATGAATCGTGCCGAAAACAGCCATACGGAAGTCTTTCTCATCGTAACGAGTCGTAATACGAACATCCCCTCTATTTAATGTAATTTCAAAAGGATGTACCGTTTCATCAAGACGACCCGCTTCAAAGTTATAGTTCAATTGTTTTAATAACTCTAAAGTAAAATTCTTTTGTTTTTCTTTTGAAAAATGTTCAGCTAAAGCATTTGTTTTTAATTCTTTTTTAGACTCAGAAATTTCTTTCACAAGCGGAACGATACGTTCACGTAGTTGACCAAATACATGATCTAACACTTCTACTGTGATTCCCGGCTCATACATGTCTAATAGCGTGTTATATTTGTACGTTTCGTAACCCCAATATGTAATAAACTTCTTTTTGAATTCAACAATTTTTTCTAAATACGGACGGAACATTTCGAAGTCAGATTTTTCGCGAGCTTCTTCCCATACACTTTCCGCTTTCGCTTCTAATTTCACATACGCTTCATATTCCGCTTGTGGAATTTTCTTATTTCTATCATATTCTTTACGACACTCTTCAACCATTTTCTTTGTCGTTTCAGAAAGTTTATTTTCAACAATTAAAGATTCTAGTTCAGTTAAATAGTTCCCCATCTCATCTGAAGTCGACATCACAAACACTTCGGATGAAAGCATTCCAATTACTTCTGAACGCTGGTCTACTCCTTGCTTTGGTGCACCTGTTCTTAAATCCCAAAACATTAAGCTTAATGCCTCTCCGTAATTCTCTATCTTCTTCACATATGTTAAAAATTGTTTTTCCACTTCATATGTAGCAACTGTCATAGTATAAAAAACCTCCTTTTTCTACCTCAAACTTATTTCGACACTGAAACATAAATTCCTTTTCTAATAGAAAAAAAGCTTGGCAAATGCCAAACTTTTCCCTACAACATTTTTTCGCTTAAAGTACTTTTCCTTCTACCGGAAGTACTTTCTTCACTGCTTCTATCACTTTTTCATCTTCATTATCTGATAAGAATAATGATATAGCACCTTTATCTTCACTTGTACGAATTAAACGTCCAATTCCTTGGCGAAGACGTAAAATCATATAAGGCACATCTACATCCCAGAATGGATCATTCACATGTTTACGCTTCGCCTCAAACACAGGATCGTTTGGAGGGAATGGTAATGACCAAATAATAACATGTGATAATGATGAACCTGGAATGTCTAAACCTTCCCATAAATGAACGGCACAAAGTACAGTCTCTTCTTCATTTTGGAAACGAGAAACGAGCTGACTAATTTCTTGATCTCCTTCATATAGGAACGGAACTGACATTTGCTCTTTACTTACATATTCTTTAAACGCTGCAAGTTCTTGCGTTGTACGGAATAATACGAGTGTACGTCCATTTGTTTTTTGTATATTTTCAAGTGTATATTGACACTTTCTTTCCCATTCATTTTCTTTCGTATACGGAAGTAAGTTTACTGTCATTTGCTCTTCATAATCAAACGGCGAAGCAACTGAGAATGATAAGTAATCTTTTACCCCTAGACTATTTGCAGTAAATGCGAACGAATCATTGTCAGATAATGTCGCAGAAGAGAAAATATATGGAATCTTCTTCGAGAATACTTTTTCTTGTAACACTTCTTCAACTGCACGCGGCATAATAACTAACGTGAAAGCACCATCGCCTTCTTCACCCCACGTAATTACATTTTTCTCGTGCATGAAAAGACGAAGCGAATGCTCTAACACATCTAAATGCTCATCAACAATATTTAAATCGTATGTGTTTACTGTATGCATTTCACTTTCAAATACTAATGCATCACCGACTTCACCGATTTTCGCATAAAGTCTTTTCGCTTCTGCAGTTACCTTTTCTGTCACAGTAATTTCTAAACGATCAGAACCTTCAATTTCCTTTTTATTCTCTTGTAGTACCCCAAAGAATTGTTCAGTTTGCCAAATTGTTTCTTCTACTAAATGTGCGAACTCTTCACGAATATCATTTTGTAATAATCTCGTTAAAAGTTGCTCCATCATCGTTTGTTTTAAACGGTACGTTAAAGCTTTTTGAGCTGCATATTCTACAAGATGCCCTTCATCGAATACAACGCAGCTACTTTCTGGTAATAACGGAATTTGTCCTTCACGTTTGCGAGCTTCGTACGTCCAAATATGATCCATATAGAAATCTTGAGAACAAATGATTAAATCTGCCGCTTTACGATAATGCTCGCGCGAAAGAGTTTGACCACAACGATGACGAGAATCACAAGTGAAGCAATCTTGGAAGTAATCCCAGTTTACCTTTGACCATTCCTCGTCATTTAACAGTGGAAATTCTTTTCGATCACCATAGTGAGTAAAGTTCTGCATCGTACCATGATCGAATACGAACTGAGGTAATTCGTAATATACATCTTCAATTACTTCTGGAGCTCGTCCACTCATAACATCTTCAAGTTTACGTAAACATAAATAATTATCCATTGACTTCGCAAGTCTAACATCAACAGATAGCCCTAATGCTTCAGATAACTTAGCAATGTCTCCTTCTTCTTTCACAAGCTGCTCAATTAACGTTTCATCTGCACAAGCGATAATAGCCGGCTTCCCTGTATAACGTGCATAACAAATTGCATATAGAAGATATACAATTGTTTTCCCTGTTCCTACACCTGCTTCTGCAAACATAACTTTCTTCTCTTGGAAAGCGCGCTCTAACTGAAACGCCATAAAAATCTGTTCATCACGCTCTTCAAAGCCTTTTTCCGGAAGAATGTCGTAAAACACATCTCCAATCCACTCATTCAACTTATCATAAAAATTATCTTGTTTTCCTACTTCAAATGGTAACCTATTCTCAGTAAACATCCTTAGCCTCCAACCAAACAGTTTTTCTATAAAAAGATATAGCAACTGCTACTCACATGTGCGCAGCCACTTTCCCCTGTTACAATACATAGAAATACACGAAAAAAAATTTTCCTTTCGAAAAAGGAAAATTTTTTTCTATATTAATGACCTTAAATAACGTTTATCAATCGCTGTTTCATGTGAAAGAGCTGACAAATATTCTTCCTGCGCTTTTTGTATTCCATCTACAATTGCACCTTGACTATCCACTTCTTTTCCGAGCTCATCATACGTACGGTGAATAGCTTTTTGAATCATCGATAATTGGAAACTATCCATATCACTTCCTCCTTTACGCATTACATAATAGCCAGTATATGCGTGCTAGAGGAGTTTTATACTATGAATTACGCGGTGGACGCTTTCCGAAGTATTGATAGTAATCTGTACGGATAAATCCGTTAAACAGTTTACGCTTTTTCGATGCATCTTTCCCATAACATTTCTCAAATGCTTCATAACTTGTTAATAAATACATTGACCACGTATCTAATGGGCGGAATACCTCTCCCATTTCTTTATATAATTTTTCAACAAGCGCTCTTTCACTTAAACGTTCTCCGTATGGAGGATTCGTTACAACATAGCCATATTCCTCTTTTGTCGTGAAATCTTTTACTTGCATTTGTTTAAATGATATAAGATCCCCTAATCCAACTTCTTCTGCGTTATCTTGGGCAACTCTTATCATACGGTGATCGATATCTGATCCAATGATTTGCAATGGTTGATTATAATTAGCTAAATCTTCAGCTTCTTGACGAGCTTCGCGCCAATTTTGTTTACCAACCCAGCCCCATTCATCCGATGCAAAGCCTCGGTTAAATCCTGGTGCGATATTTTGTCCAATTAATGCAGCTTCAATTGGAATTGTACCAGATCCACAGAAAGGATCAACGAAAGGACGATCCGCCTTCCAGTTTGTTAACTTAATTAAAGAAGCAGCTAATGTTTCTTTTAAAGGCGCTTCACCTTGCTCAAGACGGTATCCACGTTTATGAAGACCTACACCACTCGCATCGATTGTTAACGTCGCAATATCCTTGAGCATTGCAATTTCAATACGGAATAACGGTCCATCTTCTTCAAACCAAGTTGTGCGTCTATACGTTGTTTTTAATTTCTCAACAACAGCCTTTTTAACGATACGTTGGCAGTCTGAAACGCTAAATAATGTTGATTTCAAAGATTTCCCAATAACAGGAAATTCTCCATTCTCTGGAATATAATCTCCCCAGTTTAACGCTTTTGTTTTTTCAAATAACTCATCGAATGTTGTTGCTTTAAATTCACCGACTTTAATTTTCACACGGTCTGCAGTACGTAACCATAAATTCGTACGACAAATCGCTTTTTCATCCGCTTCAAACGTTACCTTTCCGTTTTCCACTTCACATTCATAACCAAGATCGCGAACTTCTCGGGCAACTAACGCTTCAATACCCATTGCCGCTGTTGCAATTAAAGTAACTTTTCCCATTTGCATTCACCTCTTATGTATAATCAAACAATAATTAATAACATGTTGTTCTATTAATTATCACATATTACGAAGAATATTCTCACTTACCATTTTAACTCACAACTTATAACTTCATACAAATAAAAAGCCCTCCTCTAACAAAGGAGAGCTGAGTTATTTCATAGTTGGTTCATAACGTTCTGTAAGCCATGTTCTGTTCCTTTGTACTGCAAACGGCCCACGCCTCGTACTCCGGTGGTAATCATCTATCTACAGGTTACGAAAACCTGTCCTTTTCCGTCGTTCATTTCCTTGGAAAAGATTCCCCTACCATTATTTGGGTTTCTCGCTCGTGGGGTTTACCTCGTTCCACTCCTATCATTTCTTCAAGGACTTCGTCACTGTGGCACTTTAAAGGTAGTCAAACCATATCCGAAAGGACTTAGGTTTTTTCCCTGCCGTTAAACCAGCCTTGCAGCCAGAATACCCTAGCTTATGACTTGGCTAGGCACGAACACTACAGCCATCTCAGGCCGTGCGAGCATGGACTTTCCTCTACAACGTTGGCGTTGCAGCGATTACCCAAACGTTATGACAAACATTAGTATAGTGGAAACAAAAAGATTTTGCAATGTTTTTTTCTATGTAAAATGCTTTAACCTTTTTGTTACCTTAATTTATTCGTATAACTTACTTCCAAATACAGCTTTTTCTAAATTAGATAGACGTTTTAAAATATCCGTATTCGTATTGTTATACACTGGTTGTGCAACTGGTGTTTGTACCGGTTGTTGCGGAACTTGTGTTGCCGCTACTTTTTGTTCTTCTAATTCACGTTTCAAACGAGCATTTTGTTGTTTTAATTGATCAAATTCCTTATGAAAAGCTTCATAATCTTTAATAATCATATCAAGAAACTTATCTACTTCTTCTTGTTGATAACCTCTCATACCTGTTTTAAATTCTTTTTCTAAAATATCTTTCGCTGTTAATTTAATTTTATCCGAAATCATTTTCTTCACCTCAAATTTTTGCCAAAGCTTTCATTAACTAAATTTTTTCAGAAACAACGCCTTTTGTCAATCAAATATACGAGTACTATATTACATATTACTCTGCATTATTCCACTGTTCCTCTTCCATTATATCTTGTAAATCAGAAAAAAGAATGAAATAACTGTGATAATTTTCTATTTCTCCTTTTTTCTTAGCTGCTTCTACAATATATTTAGGGCTCCCAGACTTTTCTTCGTCATATACAGCTAAAAGTGCATCGCTTTTTTCAATAAAAAATTGATTCTTTAATTTAAATTGCTCTGGGCTTTCGTACTTCCGTTTCGTAATACTATCAATGTGATCTGCTTGTGAAAGAATAAATTCGTAATATTCACGGTTATCTTCCTTCCAATTTTCCTCTTGTTCTAAAAAAGGAGTAAATACAGCTAATTTTAAATTTGGATATTCTACTTGAATTTCAAAAACAACTTCAGCAGCCCATAGCTCTACTCCTAACTGACCACTTATAATAACCCACTCCAAACCTTCTTCTACAAAAACAGTTAATTTACGACGCAGCGCCTTTTTTATACACTCTACTCCTGGATGATCATTTTTAAATATTCCAAGTTCAAACGGCTTATATCCTGTTACAGCAACAACCTTCATATCAACACTCCAATTACAAAAAAAGAACTAGCATTTCGCTAGTTCTAACATATCATTTACTTTTTAAACATTCCACCAACGTTTGGTCCGATATTTGGTCCAAATGGTGATACATTCGGTCCTGGTCCATATGGTGATACATTCGGTCCTGGTCCATATGGTGATATTTGATGCCCATGGTGATGATGGCCATGACCGCATGGTCCACATCCTCCGCCGAATCCTGGATCACCAGGATCTACAACGTTTACGTTCGAGTTTGTTTGTGGGAAGAAGTTTTGATTTTTAATTTGTTGATGATGAACATGCGTTGTATGAGTTGGAAAAATGTGTGGCACCACCGTTGTTGAAAAAGAATGTGTTACGCATTGTTTCGTTGGGTGAATGACAGGCGCTGTCGTACAAATAGGTCCTACAGGCTTATGCCCTCCAAAGCAAGGATGACAATGATGCATAGTTTTTTCTCTCCTCTCTCATTAAAAAAATCTGACTACACTTTACAATATGAGCGAGGGGCTAAAGCCGCTTGTTATATATACCCATTTATTTCATGGAAATTTGTCTAGTATCCAATTTCATACGTAATACCTATTATAGACAACCCCCTACTATTATTTACCAAAAAAGCCCCCGACTTGCTTAACAATCCCTGTTACTTGATTCATCGCGTTCATCATTTGTCCAGCCGTGTTCATCATTTTATTTACATCGTAGTTACCATCTGATGATTTAAATTGTGAAACAAAACTAGAAAACTGACTTGGTTGCTGTTGCTGTTGCTTTTGTTTATTCATCGTTGGATATGGTTGTTTTGGTGGATAAAACATAGCTTGTTGATTTACATATTGAGCTGGCGACATGTAGTTTTGTGAATTCATATACGCTTGCTGTGGTTGATTCGTATACATTGGCTGCGGCTGATTCATATGCGGTTGTTGCGACTGATCCATGTGCGGTTGTTGCGGTTGATTCATATACGCTTGTTGCGACTGATTCATGTGCGGTTGTTGCGGTTGATTCATATGCGCTTGCTGTGGTTGATTCGTATATGCTTGTTGCGGCTGATTCATATGCGCTTGCTGCGGTTGATTCCCAAACGACACTTCAAATGGTTGATAATAATTTTGGTTTCCATAATGAGGCTCGAAAGGATACATATTATATCGTAAATATGTATCCTCATTATATTGGTACATATTTTGCTGTGCATATGGATTTGCTTGCTGATATACATTAGGTTGTTGAAACATGCATTCTCTCCTCCTTGGCATAAGTTTCTACATATAGAATATGTACCTATAAAATAAAATGTGTGACGGAGTACCTGTCTGTTTTTGTCGGAAGTTTAAATTTTTAAAAAAATTAGAAAGTAAACCCTTCCATGCTATGATAATAAGGAAGAAGATTCTCATGGGGGAGGAATCAACATGGTATTAGGGGATTTAAAACAAGCGTTTTCTCAAAAAAAGGGGTATTACACAGAAAATTCGAATGAACTGTTAGACTTTGCAAGACATTGTTATCTTGAAGGAAAAGTATGCATATCAGATTACCGAACATTAATACGAGAGTTAGAAATAAACGGTGCAACAAAACCTACAACAGTGACAGAGGCATAAAAAAACAAGAGGGTTTTCCCTCTTGTTATTTACATTGATCTACGATATTTTGCAAAGTGTACGAAATAGCTTGATGAGTTTCAAAGAAACGTTTGCCTTTTCCCTTATTAACAAAACATTGTAGCACATTAGTTTGTAAATTATCATACACTTGATCAATTTGTTGTACATGTATATACTTAGGTCGTTCTTCCTTTATCCACCTATAAGCTAATTCTTTCCACATCTCTAACTCCGCATCTACAATATCAACAAATGGCTTCATATCCTTATAAAAATCATATTCAGCCATCTCTCTTTTTTTCACATTCGCTTCATCATTATACTGCATTAACTTCTCCGAAGACTGGATTAATGCTTCATGTCCCATTTTGTTCCCACCTTATTATGCACTCACTACGACGTTTTGAAATGTCTTTACCCAGCTCCCTTTTTCTTCGTGATGCACTAATTTATTTTCCATATGTTCTATATGCATTTCTGTTATTTCTATCTTATTGCATATTTTTTCACCTTTATCCTTCAATGCATGATTCATTCTAATCCCAATCTTCATTTCCAGCAAATCGAGAGAACTTAACATTTGATCCATTTTTTTCATAACATCTTCCTTCTGAACCATCGCCATATTTAAAACGCCCCCTTCTTTGCCTTTCCTTTGTCATGTAATTTCGCCGATTGATTAATTACTCCTTCTCACATGACAAAACTAGTTGATATTCGTCAAAGAAATCATTTAGTATGCCATTTTTAGAAATGGTAACAATACAAAAAGGAGGTGTATTACGATGACAAAAAATAAAAACGAAAAAAAGAAAAAGCAAAACAAACAACAAAACAAACCTGAGACTGGTAATCCAAAGCTTGATGGTCCAAATTTCCCCGCTACATAAAGTGAAACTTTAATCAGTGGGGTTTTGTTCATCCCCCACTGATTATTAGCCCGCACCAATCGGGTGTTTACGGACAGCAGGGCTTCCACCTACATTCTTTGCTCCAGCCAAATTTTGAGGTGGGAGTTTTACTGTCCGCAAATAGCGGGATAAAAAGACACTTTAACCAAAGTGGCTTTTACAAACAACTATTTTCTAGTCTACCTTACCTCTTCGCTTTCGATAAGTGTTGAAGTTAAAGTCGTACTGCTGGCAAATAGCCGATTAGAAAGTAACTTGTTGTAGAGCATATTACTTTTAATAAAGAAGTCCCGCCTTCATTTAAGAAGGCGGGACTTCTTTATTATATCATGAACTCATCTATTCTTTTAACAAAACTACTTAATATAGAAAGAGTATGTATTTGCTCCCTCTTCTTTCTATACCATTCTGTTATATTAATTTCCCCCTTAGGTTTTTCAAGTAAAAATAATGAATCTATTTCCACCCCTTCACTAAACCAATCTTTTTCAATTAATTTTTCATGAGTGACAATAGAATACACATCCCGAAGAGCCGGCGTACATGATTTTCTAATTCCCCTTATATTACATTCATAATCCATCCTTGATCCTGTATGCCTAGTTTGCACTGCAAATTTATAAAAAGAAGCCTTATACTTTGAATGAAATAATAACCAAGCTAATTGTTTCCCCAGTTCTATACGTTTTTGCAACGTTTCAAATTGATAAACTGAAAATCCATACATTCCCCCTTCCACCGTTGGAAAAATAACTGCACTAACGTGAAATATTTCTTGAAATTTGAATAGTGCAGTATCAAATACATGTTTTTGAAAGTATGCATTCTCAATTACTGGTTTTTGAATTTTATTTTGTTCATTAATAATAAGTGCCGTCATAAGCCTATTTATATCTTTTTTCTCCCAAAACGCGCCCCATTCTTTTTCCATAAAAATTGATATGTTGAAAAATTGTAACAAATGAAAGAGCGGCGCACATCTCTTTTTACTTTCCTCATACAGTAATAGTTGAGGAAATGCATCTAAAAAAATGAGCCAATTGGCTTTCTCATACAAATGAAATAATCGTCTCTTAACTGTTTGAGATAAAAGATTAGAATAATATTCTCCTTCTAAATCTGTCATGTTCCATCCCCCATTCCTTGAAACCATGCTTGCTAAAAAAGACCATCTAATTTCTCTATTTCTCAAATAATATTCTTGGTAAGATTGTGTACGTGAAATATTATCTACGTTAGCTACATCCGTGCTCTCCTTAATATTAAGAACTATAGCTTTTTCCTCTTCTGTACAAAAAATATCATTACGGGTCTGTTTAATTTTTTCGTAATCATTCCATCGAAACATGAATAAGTCACCATACCTTTCTTGAAAAAGGTCACATCTTTTTTCATTTTTTGATATAATCACCTTTGTAAGTAAATCTTATCAAGTTGGGAGTGGACAAAATATGACCATTCGTTACCCAAATGGAAAAAGGTACGATCAAGCTTCACAACCTCATAAAACACCAATAAAAAAACATACTTACAGTAATAGAGGTATGTCCCTTGAAGAGGAATTGAATGACACCAATCAATATTACTTAACCCATAATATTGCATGCGTACATAAAAAACCTACACCTCTTCAAATTGTAAAAGTAGATTACCCCGCTCGAAGTGCTGCAGTGGTAAAAGAAGCGTATTTCAAACAACCTTCTACAACAGATTACAACGGTGTATACAAAGGGAAATACATCGATTTTGAAGCGAAAGAAACTAAAAATAAAACCAGTTTTCCACTTCAAAACTTCCACCTTCATCAAATTGAACATATGAAGCAAGTAGTCGCTCATAATGGAATTGCATTTGTTATTATTAAATTTACACTTTTTGATGAATTTTATTTATTAGATGCAAAACATATTATTGCATTTTGGAATCGTCAAAATACTGGTGGACGTAAATCGATTACTAAACAAGAAATAGAAGAGCATGGGTCTTTATTATCATGCGGTTATCACCCTCGAATTGATTATATCCGCGTACTAGACACGGTTTATTTTTCGTGATAGAGTCATCACTAAGGCTCTTTTTTCGACTTTTGGGGGAGAGAATGAAAGGTAGGAGAAAGTATAATGTCAGATAATTATCGTTCTCGTACAGAACGAAATCATGTAAAAAATCAAACGAAAGAAACTCATAAAGAAGAAAAGCCAAAGAAAAAAGGTTCCTTTTTCAAGAAATTCCTTATAGGTTGTCTACTTCTTGGTATCGTCGGCCTCGTAGCTGGCGTTTCGGCTTTCTTTGTTATGGTAAAGGACGCTCCGAAATTAGACAAATCAAAACTTGTCAATCCTTTATCAACAAAATTCCTTGATAAAAACGGGAATTTCTTCTATGAATACGGTGCTGAAAAACGAACCCATGTTACATACGATCAAATTCCAAAAGTAATTGAAAGTGCATTCCTTGCGACTGAGGATGCTCGTTTCTACGATCATAATGGAATTGATTTTAGACGTACTGGAATGGCAGTCATGGAAAATGTCACTGGTGGTTTTGGATCACAAGGTGGTAGTACGATTACACAGCAAGTAGTTAAAAACTATTTTCTAACGATGGACAAAACTGCAAAAAGAAAAGTGCAGGAATGGTACTTATCTTATAAGTTAGAGCAACAGTACTCAAAACATGAAATTTTAGAAATGTACTTAAATAAGATTAACTTAGGTAATCGCTCTTATGGTATTTCAACAGCTGCCAAAAAATATTACGGCAAAGATTTAAAAGACATACAACTACACGAAGCTGCTATGCTCGCTGGTTTACCCCAAGGTCCTAACATTTATGATCCAACAAAACCAGATAACGTTGATAGAGCAACGAAACGTCGTAATATCGTATTAACATTAATGAACCGACACGGGTATATAACGAAACAAGAAATGAATGATGCAATGCAAATCTCTGTAACACAAGGACTTCTTCCATCTTCAGAAGTGACTGAAATGAAGTATCAAGCATTTATAGATGCTGCTGTAAAGGAAGTTGAAAAAGAATACCCTGATGTAAATATCGGTTCAGATGGTTTAACGATTCATACAACACTTGATCAAGATGCTCAAGATTACGCTGAGAAAATTATGGATGGGAATCTCATCAAGTATCCAAACGATCAATTCCAAGGATCATTCGTATTTATGGATACTCAGTCTGGAGAAGTTCGAGCAATCGGCGCTGGTCGTAAAGAAAGTAAATCTACTTTCAAAGGTCATAATATGGCAGTTGATTTAAAACGCCAAGTTGGTTCAACAATGAAACCAATTTTCGACTATGGTCCTGCAATTGAAAACCTTCAATGGTCTACTTATCATCAATTAAATGACTCTGAATATACTTACTCTGATGGCACAAAGATTAAAAATGCTACGGGTAATTTTAAAGGTGACGTTTCACTTCGTGAAGCATTGAAGAAGTCATTAAACATCCCGGCTTTAAAAACAGCTCAAACAGTCGGTATTCCTAAGGCACAAGAGTTTGCTGAAGGTTTAGGAATGACGTTTAAAGATGGGAAAGCATATGAATCTACTGCAATCGGTAGTAATGAAGGCTCTCCGTTAGATGTCGCTGGAGCTTATGCAGCATTTGGAAATGACGGTGTATACAATAAACCCCATTTCGTTAAAGAAGTTATTTTCCCAGATGGAAAAAAGAAAAGCTTTAAACCGAAAGAACAACGCGCAATGCATGACTATACAGCTTACATGGTCACTGACGTTCTTCGTGACGTAGTAAAACCTGGTTCTGGCGGTACAGGTCCAACAGCATATGTTTCTGGATTCGACGTTGCTGGTAAAACAGGAACACAAAACTTTGATGCAAAAGATATAAAAAAATATGGCATCCCAGCTGATGCGAACAGAGATAGCTGGTTCGCTGGATATACACCACAATATACGATGGCTGTGTGGACTGGTTACGAAAAGAATGGTCCAGAAAATTACATTAGCGATCGTTATACTAAAATTGCACAACAAATGTTCCAAGTAATGATGAGCAAATTCGCTACAGATAAATCTCGTTTCGAACGTCCTTCTTCTGTTCAAGAAATAAACGGAGAATTGTACGTAAAAGGTGCGAAAAAAGATGCAGTTAAACAAATTAAAGTAGATCCACCTAGTGGCCTTAATGTCGCTTTCGATGGCGCTAGCACAGTGACACTGAACTGGTCTGGACCATCATCAGATGTTGATGCATACGCAGCAAGCTATAAAGCTACTGACGGTTCTAGTGGTAGCTTATCAGTAAGCGGTACGACAGCTACTCTTGGTGGTATTAAACCAGGTGTTACTTACAGTTTCTCTGTAGTAGCGAAAAAGGGTACTGGAACAAGCCCTGCAGTTGGTGCATCCTTCACTGCCCCTGGCGGAACTCCAGATGCGAAAAAAGCTGACGAAGAGGCTAAGAAGAAGGCTGACGAAGAGGCCCTGAAAAAGGCCAATGAAGATAAACTAAAACAAGAAGAAGCTACAAAAAAAGCTGAAGAAGATCAGCGTAAGCAACAACAGCAACAACAGCAACAACAGCAACAACAGCAACAGCAACAACAGCAACAACAGCAACAGCAACAACAACAACAGCAACAACAGCAACAACAACAGCAACAACAACAACAGCAACAAGAACAACAACGTAAACAGCAAGAAGAAGCTCAAAAGAAAGCTGCTGAAGAAGAGGCTAAGAAGAAGGCTGAAGAAGAAGCTAAGAAAAAAGCTGAAGAAGAAGCTAGAAAAAAAGCTGAAGAAGAGCAGCACCAACAGAATACCGGAGGAGATACACCTCACGCAGACGGAGATGTTGTTACATCAGAGTCTTAATAAAAAAAAAGAAGTCCTTACTCTTAACGAGAAAAGGACTTCTTTTTTTTTATCATTTTCTTAACATGTAGCTTTTCTATTTCAATATACAACTGTGCTAATTGAATATACGAATGATAATTACTCGGTTTCTTTATAATAAATGAGTATCGTTCTATAAAATTAACAGGTTGTGCTTCCAATTCATTCGTATTTACTTGTATCTCATACAAACTATGAACAGGCTTCTCATTTAGCCAATATACAATCGATAGCAAGTGTGCTGCAAAAAGAATCATCGGACCCTCAGCTTCTTGTTTTTTTCGGTTTCGAAATAGTGTAGCAATTTCTTCATGCCTGCTTTTCCATATATTTAACACCGCTGGAATACTTGTTTCAATTTCATTCCATGGCTCATATTTTCTTTCAATATCAAATATAAAGTAAGTATTTTGTATTATCTCTTCAAAAGATTGGTCTGTGTGATACCTAATCGAATTTGCACTCTCTTTAAAAAATGGTACGCACCGAAACTCTTTCGGTATTTCTATAACTCGCTCCATCCTTTATTTCCCCTTCATTCGTTTCTTTCCTTCGCGACATATTTCTAGTAATCGACACTCTTCACATTGTGGTCGCTGCGCCTTACAGTAATAACGTCCGAAGAAAATCATACGGTGGTGTGTAACTCCCCACTCATCCATTGGAATTTTCTTCATCAATGTCTTTTCCACTTCTAACACAGAATCTTTCCATCTACAAATTGCTAACCGTTTACTCACTCTCTCTACATGCGTATCAACAGCAATCGCTGGAATCCCAAACGCTACCGAAACAACTACATTCGCTGTCTTTCTCCCTACTCCTGGTAATTTCGTCAGCTCATCACGGTCTTCTGGAACTTTCCCGTTATAATCATCTAGTAACATCCGGCACAATTTTTGAATATTTTTCGCCTTATTTCTAAACAATCCAATGGAACGTATATCTTGTTGTAATTCTTCTAAAGACACACTTAAATAATCTTCTGGTGTTTTATATTTTTGAAATAAGTTTTTCGTCACTTTATTCACAAGTGCATCTGTACATTGCGCAGATAATGCCACTGCGATTACAAGTTCAAATGGATTATCATGAATTAATTCACAATGCGCTTCTGGATACATATCCGCCATTGTATCTAAACAATAACGAATTTGCGTTTTGTTCAACATATCTTTCCTCCTACACTACTGCTCCAACCAATTATAAAAAGGCACTTTCCCAGTAAATTTCGTCTCTTGTTTTGTCGTTTGTTGTGTGCGTTGTTGATTCGCTCTAAATTTCTGGCCTTGATTTTGCGCTTGATCTACCGTTTTAATTCCGTTCTTTTTCCACTCAAACAAAATACGATCAATATACCGGAAATTAAGTTTACCACTCATAACAGCTTCACGAAGAGCCGCTTGAATTAAATTCGGATGGTGTTGATCTTGATCTTCCCACATCCCTAATGTTTCACATTCAAATGGCGAAAGTGGTCTTCCGAATTCTTTTTCAAATACTGTATATAAATTTACTTGAATTTGTTTTTGTTCTTTTTGCTCTTCCTCTATAGATTCATTCATTAAAAAGTGCAATATTTTTTCCCACAGTGGTTGTAAAGAATAACTTTCACACATCATCGCTTCAGATCTTCGTCCACCTTCTAGTGCTAAAAAACCTTTTTGGATTAAAGTCTGAATCACTTCCATGCATTTCATTTCTGTTATCGTCATCCGTTCTGAAATCTCTGAAGGAGTCGGGAACGAATTACCTGATTCTAAAAATGTGTGTACATGAAGTACTACCATAAATTCCGTCTCATTTAAACCTAGCTTTTTATAATGCATCATAAGCAATTTAGGAATCGCTATGCTTCCCTGTTCAAACCATTGTAACATCATTTTCTTTTTCATCACCAAACACCTCGTTCTCTAGTATAACACACCTTTAGCCATTTCTTTTTGCCACAATTCGTCAAAAAAACCTCCCTATATATAGGGAGGTTTTTTGCCATTTACTACAAGAAACAGACGATTAAGCCTGTACTTTACTTTTCATGAACGTATGAATTCGTTCTAATGCTTTCTCAACTTGCTCAAGAGATGTCGCATACGATAATCGAACGTTATTTGGTGCACCAAATCCTGTACCTGGAACAAGAGCCACCTTTTCTTCTTCTAATAATGCTTTTGCCCACTCATCAACTGTATCATACCCAGCTAACGCTACGGCTTCTTTTACATTTGGGAATAAGTAAAAAGCACCTTGTGGCTTAATGCAAGTGAAACCAGGAATTTGAATTAATTTATCATAAATAATGTTCAATCTTTCTTCAAACGCTTGACGCATTGTTTCTACAGGTTCTTGTGAGCCTGCATATGCAGCAATTGCACCGTATTGAGCAATTGAAGTAGGGTTTGACGTACTATGACTCGCTAAGTTCGTCATCGCTTTAATAAGCTGCTTATTTCCTGCTGCATATCCAATACGCCAACCTGTCATAGAATGTGATTTAGATACACCATTAATAATAAGTGTTTGTTCTTTTAATACATTAGAAAGCTGGGCAATTGAAGTATATTCCGCGTCACCATAAATTAATTTTTCATAAATCTCATCTGAAACGATTAAGATATCATACTCTAAACATACTTCTCCAAGCTGTTGTAATTCTTCTTTGCTGTAAATCATCCCTGTTGGATTGCTCGGTGAATTAATAATAACAGCTTTCGTTTTCTCTGTAATTGCCTCACGCAGCTGCTTTGCTGTAATTTTGTACTCATTGCCTTCTAGACCTTCTACATAAACTGGCTTACCACCAGCAAGCTTTACTTGCTCAGGATAACTTACCCAATAAGGAGTTGGGATGATAACTTCATCTCCTTCATCAAGTAACACTTGGAATAATGTATATAATGCATGCTTGGCACCATTACATACAATAATTTCAGATGGATCATACGCAATTCCTTGATCACGAGTAAACTTCTTCACAATTTCTTGTTTTAACGCTTGTAATCCACCTGTTGGTGTATATTTCGTATGTCCTTCTAACATCGCTTTATGCGCAGCATCCATAATATGTTTTGGCGTATTAAAGTCAGGTTCTCCTGCTCCTAATCCAATTACATCATGACCTTCTGCTTTTAATGCTTGTGCCTTTGCTGTAATTTCTAAAGTTGCAGATGGTGTTAAAGCAGCTACTCGCTTTGCTAATTTCATTTGTAGTTCCCCCTACATCTATTTTTCAATGCTATATCGTCTTAAAAAGTTCCCATCTTTAAATTCAAGATAGTAGTAACTATAACGATTGTCATCATCAATATATGTAACTTCCCATAATGGTATATTATTTTCAAAGCCTAATTTTGCTTTTAAAATTTCTTTCGGCTTACTTTTGGGTTCTTTACTTTCATCTCCGACTTGTTCAATCGTTCTTTGTAAAGCATCTTTTTCAGAAATACCTTCGCTCTTTTTCCTTACTATAGTTTCCCCTTTTTTCTCAGGCACCCAAACGATAAGTTGTTCTCCTTTTTCATCTGTACCTTGTACGACTGTATATGAAGATTTTCCGTTATAATAATCAACGGTATTTACCTTTGTAAGCTTTGCCTTTTCTTTCGCAATTTCTACAGACTTTGACTCTTTTGGAATTTTCTTTTCCATCGCTTTATTATAAACATATGCCCCATATATTCCGCTAGCAACGATAACGATAATGATTGTAAAGATCCACTTTTTCATTGTATCACTACGTTCTGTAAATCGTAAATACAGCTATTTCTTTATCTTTTTCGTCTAATGCTAATCCGAACATGAGGTCCTGCTCTTTTAACGTACGATTCAAACCATCAACAATTTTATACAAGTCAGACGAATATTTAATACGCGTCGTTGATAGGACTTCGATTTTCTTATCCATGAAAAAACTCCTCCGTTACACAAAAATTTCTAATTATAGAAGAACGCAATGCGGTTACAATAAGAGTACATTCTTTACAACCCCTGCTTCATCACCCATCTATTATAGCAGGACATGTACAGCAAAAAAAGGTTTCAAATCGAAAAGCAATATATTTTGTATACAAGAAGTAAGAAAAATAAAATTCCTCCTACCCACATTTTTTACGCCTGAAGTTTAAATGTACTTCAGGCGTATTTTTCTTCCAATTTTATTCATTTGACGATTCTTCTAACTGTACTAACAATTCTTCTAACGGTCCTTCATAGAGCGGTACAGTTGGGATTGATTGTAAAAATCGTTTTCCATAGGAAGAACTTGTCAAACGACGATCTAATACAAATACAGTTCCCGTATCTGTATTTGTTCTAATAAGACGACCAAACCCTTGTTTGAAACGCAAGATTGCTTGCGGGAGCGCCAACTTATCGAATACGTCTTCTCCTTGATTTTTTAACCACTCTCCTTTTGCTTCCATCATCGGCTGATGAGGAGGGGTAAAAGGCAGACGGACAATGACAAGACAGCTTAGGGCATCTCCAGGTATATCTATCCCTTCCCAAAAACTACTTGTTCCTAACAAAATCGATTTGTCGAACTCCTGGAATTTGCGGATTAGACGACTTCGGCTCTTATTATTCACACTTTGCGTTAATAATAAATATCCTTCTAATGTCTCATCATTTTTCAAATTCGTATACGCTTCTTTCAACATTTCATACGAGGTGAATAAAACGAGCATTCTACCTTTTGTAGCTTTCGCTATTTTCGCAATATGTGCCGATATAGACTCAATATATTCTTCATTACTTGCTTTCTTAATAAAAGGTACATCCGTTGAAACCATTAATTTCATTTGCTCTTCAAAACGGAATGGTGATGGAACCTTTAATGTATTGGGAGCAAAATCATGTAAACCTAGCTCCTCTTTTATATAGTCGAATGAATCATTAACTGTTAACGTTGCTGATGTGAAAATAACACTCTTTTTCTGGGTTAAAAATTCATCAGCAAATCTTTCACCAATATGAACAGGCTGCGCATATAGAACTGTTGAATGAATCGTTCCCTTCGTTTCAGTCTCCATCCATGTCACATATGAATTTTTTTCTAAAATGAGTAATTGTAAAGATTGTGCCATCTTTCTCAACAACTCAATTAGATGCATAAATTCACCTGTAACGACATGCATCTCCCATTCTAATTTACTTTGCAATATTTCAGCTTGCTTCTCAAGTGTAGTCAATAACTTTCTTACATCATACACAAATCGATTTGTTAACTCGGTAATGCTATCCCATAACTTACCTTTCTCTACTTCCGTGTTATATCGATAAATGAGTGGCATATTGCTCATCCCTTGTTCCTGCTTTGTTTGTTTAAATACGAAAGTCCGTAACATTTGAAATAGTTCATCCGCATCAAATTTCAATTCCTTCAAACTATGACTCACCATACGGAAAGTCGAACGCGATGCTTGCTCTGATTTTTTCATCATTTTATATACTTTAGAAAGTACATCATCTGTTTCTAGCGTACCAAGACGAGATAAAGCTAATTGAAAATACATGCATGAGAACTGTTCACCTAATGTTCTACTCGCCGCTTCCTCGATATGATGAGCTTCATCAAAAATAATATGTTCACATGAAGCAAATAGTGGTTCTTCACTTGAAAAATCTTGAAATAATAACGCATGATTTGTAATAACGATATCTGCAAATAGTGCTTTATTCTTTGCTCTTTGATAAAAACAACGACTATACCAGTTGCTTTGCATCCCGCCTGGACTATGTACATCACTACAAATACGGTTCCAAAGTAACTTGCCGCCCTCAGGAATATTCAATTCATCACGATCGCCAGTTTCCGTTTGCAATAACCACACTAAAATCTTTGCCTTTGTGAGCGCCATATCATAATTTTTCTCTTCCTCTTGCAAAGCATATTCAAATTTGTGTAGACAAAGGTAATGCTTTCTTCCTTTCAGAAGAGCTACTTCAAATGAAAATGGCATTATTTTCTTTAATAAAGGAATTTCTTTTTCTAGTATTTGTTGTTGCAATTGTACAGTTTGTGTACTTATAATGACAGGTTCTTCTTTTTTCTTTGCGAAATAAATACTTGGAAGTAAATATGCAAGCGTCTTCCCCGTACCTGTTCCTGCTTCAATCAGTGAAAACCTAGAATCTCTTAGCGCTGTATATATTTCCTTCATCATAATCTGTTGGCTTTCTCTTTTTTCAAACTTTGGCATATTCAATTCAAGTTTATCGATTGTCTTATGTAAGAAAGCATCAAATTTAGATGAGTATGTTTCACTGAGGCTTAAAGAATAATTCCGCTTTCGAAGCGCAATATTTCGATACACCTCACACTCCTCTGCCTCTTCTTTACCATGCATCATTTTCTTTAAAATATTTTCAGAAAGTACATCAGCTATATCACTTTGGAAAACATCACTTAATTCATAAAGCGATTGTAATGTGACAAGTGGTAACTTTTCAATTTCACTTAAAAATTGTAAAAACAACTCCGCTGTTGCAAGAGCATCACTATCCGCACGATGTGGTTGATCGTGCTCTAGTTCATGCTGCCTAGCTAAATCACGTAATTTATAACTATCAGCTGTCGGCAAAAGAATTTGCGCCAATTCAACTGTATCAATTTTAGGACAATGTACTTCTGTATATCCAGCCTGCCTTAATTCTTCATTTAAAAAATTCCAATCAAAGTGAACGTTATGTGCAACAAAAGCCGCACCTTGTAATAGCTCAACAATCATCGGGGCTACATCTCGAAATAACGGGGCTTGTTTTACAAGATCTTCATCAATCCCAGTTAATTCTGTAATAAATAGGGGAATCTCTCTCTTCGGATTAATAAAAGATGAAAAAATCTCTAATATCTCTCCATCTTCCACTACAACAGCTGCAATTTGGGTGATTTTATCCTTCCCATCCTTCCAGGAGTTCCCTGTCGTCTCTAAATCAACAACGACATAACGCTTACTCATATATGTAACACCTCAATTTCTTACCTATCAAACACAAAAATTATATAATGTTACTATACCACGTTTTACCTCATCTTAATGAAAAGATGCACAAAAAAGCTATCTCATTAATTAGAGATAGCCTTCCTACTTATAATATCGTGCCAGCTTTTTCAGCACCTAACATTTCAATAATTTGATTATCATCGTCTAATACTGCAATTTTCGGCTCTTGTTTATGAATATTTTCTTCTGCCACTAAACCATAGCAAATAATAATAACTTTATCCCCCGGTTGTACAAGCCTTGCAGCTGCACCATTTAAACACACAACACCGCTACCGCGCTCTCCTTTAATAACATATGTCTCTAAGCGAGCTCCATTGTTGTTATTTACAATTTGTACTTTTTCATTTTCTACAATATTTACCGCATCCATTAAATCTTCATCAATTGTAATACTACCTACATAATTTAAATTTGCTTCTGTTACAGTTGCACGATGTAACTTCGCTCTCATCATTGTGCGAAACATAGATGCTCCCCCTTATTTCCCCATTAATGTTATATTGTCAATTAATCGTACATTTTCAAACTTAACTGCAATCGCTAAAATGATTCTTCCTTCAATTTTATTTATTGCTTTTAATGAAGGATATGCATATAAATCAGCATAATCTACAGTGCCTTTCGTATACTTCTCAATATGCTCTTTCACAAGATTCATAATGATTTCCGGATTACGTTCGCCTGCCTCAATTCGTTCTTTCGCTATACATAGACTGCCGTATAAATGAGGAGCCTCTTCACGTTCTTCTAGTGATAAATACACATTACGAGAACTTTTCGCTAATCCATCTTCTTCCCTTACAATATCAACTGGTACGATCGTAACGGGAATATTAAAATCAGTTACGAATCCTTCAATTACAGCTACTTGCTGTGCATCTTTCATACCGAAATAAGCACGCGTTGGCAATGTAATATTAAATAGTTTCATTAGTACAGTCGCAACACCAGCGAAATGACCAGGTCTTTGTTTGCCACATAATACGTCGGTACGCTTCACAACTTCTACTGTTGTCGTTTGTTCTGCTGGATACATCTCTTCTACACTCGGATAAAATAAATAATCAACACCATTTTCTTTTGCTACATTTTCATCTCTATCAATATCACGTGGGTATCGATCTAAATCTTCATTTGGTCCAAATTGTAGTGGATTTACAAATACACTTAAAACTACAATTTCATTTTCTTCCCTTGCCTTACGTAGTAACGTAGCATGCCCTTCGTGTAAATACCCCATCGTTGGAACAAAACCGATACTTTTTCCACTTGCATGCAGTTCGTTTGTAATTTGCTGCATCTCTTGCACTGTAGTTATGATTTTCATTATTGTTTTCCTCCGTATAACGCTAAGCACTCTTCCTCTTTCATTGTAAATGAATGTTTTTCTTCAGGAAATTGCCCTGTCTTTACTTCAGTAACGTATTGCGAAATCCCTCGCACAATCTCCTCTTGAACAGACGTATATTGCTTCACAAATTTCGGAACACGATTTACGCCGTACGAGATAAGATCGTGGTATACAAGAACTTGCCCATCTACTTTTTGTCCTGCTCCAATTCCGATTGTAGGAATTGTTAACTGCTCTGAAATAAGTTCTGCTAATTGCATTGGCACACATTCTAGCACAAGTGCTATCGCACCAGCTTCCTCACATTTCTTTGCATCTTCTATTAATTTTTTTGCACTTTCAGCATCTTTCCCTTGTACTTTATACCCACCTAGCACTCCTACAGATTGAGGAGTTAAACCTAAATGCGCCACAACGGGAATTCCCGCATTCGTTAAGTAGTGAATAGTTGATATAACTTCTCCAGCACCTTCTACCTTTAATGCATGTGCCCCGCTCTCTTGAACAATGCGACGTGCATTAATCATCGTATCTTGCAATGAGACATGATAAGACATAAATGGCATATCAGTTACAATAAACGTCTCTTTCGCTCCGCGGCGTACAGCTTTCGTATGATGAATCATATCCTCTACTGTTACTGGAACTGTTGAATCATACCCAAGTACAACCATTCCTAGAGAATCACCCACTAAAATCATATCGACTTTAGCTTCTTCTGCTAATTTAGCAGATGGATAATCATACGCCGTTAGCATTGTAATCGGCTCACCTTGCTCTTTCATTTTCAAAAAATCTGTTTTTGTTTTCAAAAACTACTCCTCCTTTATGCAGGAGAGAGGAGATGGCCGAAATCATATAAAAAACCCCTCTGGCCATAAAAGGGCAGAAGGGTTGTGTGTTAGTCGGCATTATTCATCCCTCTGTCCCAGTCCATTATTGGATC
Organism: Bacillus sp. FSL R12-0074; assembly: GCF_038005725.1. Lineage (NCBI taxonomy): Bacteria > Bacillati > Bacillota > Bacilli > Caryophanales > Bacillaceae > Bacillus > Bacillus sp. FSL R12-0074. The sequence continues at coordinate 1,558,258 of NZ_JBBOTR010000001.1, read as the reverse complement.
AAGGCAGAATCCAAATTATTATTTTTTCATACTGCGTAAAATAATGGTGCAGTTCGCTTTGATACTGCCCATATTCGAACTAATTATAGCAAACTCTGAAAAGGAATTGCTACATTTTTTCGAAAAAATAATTTTTTATCCCTATTACGGTATGTGAAATTTATTAGTATCTAAATGACAAAAAGAAGCTCCAAAATAGGAACTTCTTTTACTTAATTTCTATATCAGCAGAATGAATGTGGTGCACTTGTCCTTGATGATCCTCAAGTAACAATACACCATCCTCCGTAATTCCTTTTGCTAGCCCATTAATAGTTTCCTTCATCGTTCGAGCTGTAATTTCTTTTCCGATACTTACTGCGTAACTTTCCCAAAGAATTTTAATAACAGAGAAGCCATTTTTTAAATACTCTTCATACAATTTCTCTAGTTGCAAGAAAATTTGTTGCATAAGTTCCGCACGAACAATCGGCTTACCCGATTCAATTGCTAATGAAGTTGCAATTTGCTGAATTTCCTCATCAAAATGTTCTTGTTTCTGATTTGCATTAATGCCAATTCCCATAATAACAGCATTAATTTTATCTGGATCAGCTTGCATCTCCGTTAATATACCGACAGCTTTTTTACCTTGAATTAAAATATCATTCGGCCATTTAATCCCTACGTTTACACCGGTACATTTTTCAATTGCTTGCGCTACGCTAACAGCTGCTAATAAAGTAAGCTGTGGTGCATGATGAACTGGAATCGAGGGACGCAAAATAATACTCATCCAAATTCCTGTTCCTTTTGGGGAATACCATTTTCTACTTAAACGTCCTCTACCTGCTGTTTGTTCTTCAGCAACGACAATTGTTCCCTCTTCTGCGCCTTCATAAGCAAGTCTCGCTGCAATATGCTGAGTAGACTCAACCGATTCTTCAAAATAAACCGTTCTCCCGATACGCTCTGTTTGTAATCCTAATTGAATCTCATTCGCAGTTACTTTATCTGGTTTACTAGCAATTCGGTACCCTAAGCGGCGTACAGCTTCTAGTTCATATCCTTCATTACGAAGGTCCTCCATATGCTTCCATACAGCGGTTCTCGAACAACCAAGTTTGTCACTAAGTATTTGACCAGATACAAATGCACCATCTGCTTCAGAAAAAACTTGTAATAACTGCTTTCTTATAGTAGATTGCATCTTTGTAGCCACTCCCTTATATCCTCTTTCTTATTAACTAAATCTCCTTGTACGATTGCTTCTTCAATATTTTGAAGCATTTCGGCAACCCACGGACCTGGCTTTTTATCTGTCCAGCTTAATAAATCATTACCAGTCACATTCATTTCTTGACGATTTTTTATCGGCAATGCATGAAATAATGATTGTACTTGCTTAACAGACGCACTATTATAGCTTTCTATTATCGCTTCATATACTCTTTCCGCCATCTCAGCGATGCGAATCCCAGTTTTATAAAGAAGGATTGTATCCCACTCCTTCTCCTTTCTAGAACGAATTGCTAATAAAACCGCTACGATATCTTTAATCTTTTTATTCGAGAACTTCCATTGACGCAAAAAGACAGATGGATGCTCTTCGCCGATACAATATAAGAAAAATGCCCACGCCTCAACGTCTGTTTCGAAAGAATCCCATTTATACTGCGTAGCTTTCAAGAGTCTTTCTTCTGACATTTGCAAATATGGCAGATGAGAAAATAGCTTAGTTTCTACTAACTCTTGAAGACCATTCACACAATATGTACCGGTCAACAATTTTTCAAATTCAACTGTAATTCTTTCAATCGCTATATGTTCGAGCAAATGCCCATACGTTTCAATTGCTTGTTTCGTCTTTATTTCCAAAGAGAAACCTAACGTACTTACGAACCGAATACCACGCATCATTCGCAGTGCATCTTCTTGAAAACGGTCTGCAGCATCTCCAACCGTTGTAATTTCCTTCAGACGAATCGCTTCTTTCCCAGCAAATAAATCAACCATTTCGCCTTCCTCTGTCATTGCAATTGCATTCATCGTGAAATCACGTCGTTTTAAATCCTCTTCTAATGAACGGACAAATTGAACACTACTAGGTCTTCGAAAATCTTCATATTCGCTTTCTGTTCGAAAAGTAGTTACCTCATACGGTTCACCATTTTCTACAACAATTACAGTTCCATGCTCAAGACCAACCGGAACATGTCTTGGGAAAATAGCCATTACTTCTTCTGGTAAAGCAGATGTTGCGATATCGATATCTCCAATCGGTCTATCGATAATAAGATCGCGTACACTTCCACCAACGAAGTAAGCCTCATGTCCGTGCTGTTTTAACATCTCAATAATTGAACTAGCTTTTTTAAATCTTTCCATTCTTGTCATCCCTTAGTATGTCATAATAAATCGCCTCATACTGTGAAACGATTTTTTCCGAACGAAACTGCTCATATACAGATTTCATCGCTCGCTCTCCCATATTACGGTGAAGTTCTTCATTTTCTAGTAGCTGAATTGCTTGCTTAGCTATTCCGTCTGTATCTCCAACTTCACATATATATCCTGTTTCACCATGTTGAATGACCTCTGGAATGCCCCCAACCCTCGTTCCGATACTAGGCACACCACACGCCATCGCCTCTAATATAACAAGACCAAAACTTTCCTTTTCTGATAAAAGTAGCATTAAATCACTCATCGCAAGAAGCTCTGCAACATTATCTTGCTTTCCTAGGAATAAGACACGTTCCTCAATATGTAAACTTTTCACCAATTGTAAAATAGTACAGAACTCTGGTCCATCACCAACAAGAAGCAATTTCGCATCTACTTCCTTTACAATTTTGGCAAATGACTGCACAACATCCTGTACACGCTTAACCTTTCGGAAATTTGAAATATGAATCAACACTTTTTCATTTTCTCGTATACCATATTCTTTTTTTAATTGAGACATACCACGTTTGAAATAAACACGTTCATCTACAAAATTGTATACCGTCTCAATTTCTTTATCTGGTTTTACAAGTTCATTTGTTTCTTCAATTAACGAATGTGACACAGCTGTAACAACATCAGATTGTTCAATACCAAAGCGAATTAAATTATTTAACGAAGGGTCGGAACCTAACACAGTAATATCCGTTCCATGTAAGGTCGTAACAATTTTAATACGCTCCCCAATCATTTGTTTTGCTAAATATGCACAAATAGCATGAGGGATTGCATAATGCACATGTAAAATATCAAGGTTTTCTCTTTGAGCAACCTCTGCCATTTTACTCGCTAATGCTAAATCGTAAGGTGGATATTGAAAAACAGAATATTGATTTACTGTTACTTCGTGAAAATAAATGTTCGGGTACACTTTATTCAACCGAAATGGTACACCCGATGTAATAAAATGAATTTCATGCCCGCGTTCCGCCAATTGCTTTCCTAACTCTGTCCCAACAACCCCAGAACCACCTACAGAAGGATAACATGTAATACCTATTTTCAATTTCATTTACATCCCCCTATTAAATCAGCATGTAATAAAACCGGTTTCTTACTCATAAATCCTTCGGCATACAGCACTCCAACTTCTTTCCCAAACATCTTCTCCCGAGCGATTACAGTTTCAACGTATCCTTCGGTTAATGGCGTCTTAACACCATCACTCCCTGTTGAAAACTGACTTTCATACGCTTCTAACGCTTCCACCTTTTTAGAAAGGTATTCACTAATATCTATACAAAAATTCGGTTTATGAAAACCATTAATCATATAATTATAAAAAGACTCTACACGGTGCGGCGGAAGTTCAGGCATATATTTACGAATTCCCGCTGAAAAGATAGCTTCTTCCACAAGTTTCGCGCAATTAGCATGGTCTGGATGACGATCTTCGTAATATGGTGCGAAAATTAGTGCTGGTTTATATGTACGAATAATCTTTACAATTTCACGTATATATTCTTCTTTCATATACAAACCACGGTCTGGCATTGCTAAATTAATTCTCGTTTTTACTCCCATAATACGAGCTGCAGCCTTTGCTTCTTCTTTTCTTAGTTCTACCGTTCCATTTGAAGAAAGATCAGCTTCTGTTAAATCGCAAATGCCTACTTCATATCCTTGCTTCGTATACTTTGCAATGGTACCTGCCATGCCGATTTCAACATCATCGGCATGAGCACCAAACGCTAATATATGTAATCCACTCATAATTGTTCCCCTCATTTTCTTAACTTTCGGTAATCTAAATCTCCCCGCTCTAATGCATGCATTAGCATTTCAGCACTTGCCATATTTGTTGCTAATGGGATGGCGTATACATCACATAAACGAAGTAACGCATTAACATCTGGTTCATGCGGCTGGGCTGTTAGTGGATCCCGGAAAAAAATCACCATATCCATCTCATTTTTTGCAATCATTGCACCAATTTCTTGATCTCCACCAAGAGGACCGGATTGATATCTTGTTACAACTAAACCAGTTGCCTCCATAATACGAAGTCCTGTCGTTCCTGTTGCAAAAAGTTCATGTTTTTCAAAAATTGGTTTATATGCGTATGCGAACGAAACCATATCATCTTTCTTTTTGTCATGTGCGATTAAGGCAATTTTCATCCGTTGTCTCCCCCTTTAGTCGATAATATTTTCTAAACCGTACACAAGATGATCAAGGTTCATTACTGTTTCAATTGATAGTTTTACACCTGACATAAATGATGCACGGTTGAATGAATCATGACGAACTGTTAACATTTGTCCATCTCCGCCGAACATTACTTCTTGGTGTGCAATAAGCCCTGGTAGACGTACGCTATGAATGTGAATACCGTCTACATTTGCACCACGTGCCCCTTCTAATTGTTCCGTTTCATTAGGGTGCCCTTGCTCTTTTGGCACACGATTTTGACGGATTAATTCTACTGTTTTTACAGCTGTACCAGATGGTGCGTCTAATTTTTGATCATGGTGTAATTCAATTACTTCAACATCTTGGAAGTACTTCGCTGCCATTTGAGAGAACTTCATCATAAGAACTGCACCAATCGCAAAGTTTGGAGCAATGATTGTTCCTACTTCTTTTTCTTTTGCATTTTCTGTTAATTGCTTTAGTTCTTCTTCAGTAAATCCAGTTGTACCAATAACTGATCGAAGTCCACGTTCAACTGCAAGTGTCACATGTTTCTTTCCAATTTCTGGTGTTGTTAAATCTAACAATACATCTGCTTCTACTTCATCTAAACAAGTATGTAAATCCGCGTAAATAGGTGCATCTAGCGCTGGCATTCCCGGTAAATCAGAAATTTTTTCTCCGCCATGCTTATAATCAATTGCTGCTACTAAATTGAAATGCGCTGTTCTTTCCATAAGAAGGACTGCTTCATATCCCATGCGTCCTCGTGGTCCAGCGATAATTACTTTAATTTCTTTCATGCGTCTTTCTCTCCCTCATCAATACGTGTCCAACGATCTTTATCACGTGTATTAAATTTATTCATTACAATGTTATGCGCTGTTTCTAAATCAATATTTAAACTATTTGCCATACAAATCATAACAAATAAAACATCTCCAAGCTCTTCCTCAACACTTCGTTCTTTCTCAGTCGTTTTCTTTGGTTTCTCACCATAATAATGATTAACCTCTCTTGCAAGCTCTCCCATTTCTTCAGTTAAACGAGCCATCATTGCAAGCGGACTAAAATAACCTTCTTTAAATTGACCGATATATGCATCTACTTCTTTCTGCATATCTTTCATCGTTTTTGCTTCCATACTAGTCACCTCTTATTCCTTCCTCTTTCATGTTAGCCAATTCATCGCGATTTGACAAATATTATTCCCTCATATCACTATTTACGACTCTTTTTAGGATAGACTATAATAAAGTGAAACTTCTTTTGCGTGATTTTTACAAAAAATCATCCTGAACCAATCGGGCTCTTACGGCTGGTTCGACCTTTCTTCACTGTTTTACCCTCTACCAGCCGTTAGAGGGTAAAGTGAAACTTCTTTTTCGTGATTTTTGCAAAAAATCAACCTGAACCAATCGGGTCCCTGCGGCTGGTTCGACCTTTTCTTCTTCGCTTTTCCCTCTACCAGCCGTTGGGACGGGATAAAGTGAAACTTTCTTTTGCATTTTTTCCGCACAATATCAGGCTGAACTAATTAAGCTCTTATACCATTCTCTATTTTTACTATCAACTAGAAATAACTTATTATTATGTTCTATCGTTTAAGAGGAGCAATGCAATCATTACATAATTAGGGGGATTTCTAAATGACATCAAATTTGAAGATTCGAAATATCATTTTTATTTTAATCGGTTCCGCTATTTTTTCTTTCGGTATTGTGAATATTAATATTGAAAATCATCTTGCAGAGGGTGGATTTACCGGCATTACGCTATTATTATATTTTAAATTTTCACTTGATCCTTCCTATACAAACTTAATTTTAAACGTCCCTCTATTTTTCATTGGCTGGAAATTACTCGGCCGAACAACATTTTTATACACATTAATCGGTACATTTAGCGTCTCTTTATTCCTTTGGGTGTTTCAGCGCTACGAGGTTCTCAACTTACATTTAAACTTGCAAAATGATATGACACTGGCTGCTTTATTCGCTGGGGCATTTATCGGCATAGGACTTGGAATTATATTCAAATACGGCGGGACTACTGGCGGTGTTGATATTATCGCAAGGCTAGCTCACAAATATGTTGGCTGGAGTATGGGAAAAACGATGTTTATGTTTGATGCGGTCGTTATCATTATCTCTATTCTTACATATTTATCATATCGCGAGGGCATGTATACGTTAGTTGCTGTTTTTATCGGGGCTAAGGTTATTGATTTCATGCAAGAAGGTGCTTATGCAGCAAAAGGAGCAACTATTATTTCTGATAAAAACGATGAAATTGCTTCAAAAATTTTATCAGAAATGGAGCGCGGAGCAACCTTTTTAAAAGCAGTTGGATCCTATACAAAAATAGAACGTAATGTACTATATTGTGTTGTTGCTAAAAATGAAATCGTAAAATTAAAAAATATCATTATTTCAGTAGATCCACATGCCTTTGTCGCTGTAAGTGATGTACACGATGTTGTTGGTGAAGGATTTACATTAGATGAAAATAAAAAACCGTTACATAATTAAATTCAGCTAGAAAAGCTCTGTAGCTTTTCTAGTTTTTTATTATAAATCTTTTAAGTTTCTCCAAATCCTCATAAATAAGCTCCAACAAACTCCGATTATAGAAAATAGAAGCTGGATGAAAGGTCGGAAAAATATGATATTCTTTTTCTGACCAAATAAATTCTGTACTGCTGCTATCTTTCAATCGCTGCACAGGTTGCTTTAACAATTCCCCATGAACATCCGTAATTTTATTATTTTTACCAACTAAACGCTGTAATGCAATATTACCAAGTGTGACAATAACCGGCTGCTGTATAAATTCCAGTTCATAATCTAGCAAAGGTGCATGGGCAAGTATCTCACCTTGATTCGGTGTTCTATTGTACTTCTTCTGTATTATTTCGCCATTTCGTTCCCTTTTCTCTCTCCATTTATAAGGTCTACTTCGGACCGCACTCGTAATATATACTTCTTCCCTTGTAACGTGAATACGTTCTAAAAATCCCATTAAATGTTTTCCCGCTCTCCCACTAAATGGAATCCCATTATGAATTTCTGTTTCACCAGGTGCTTCTCCAACAAGCATTAATTTTGGATTTTTAGGGCCCTGTCCACTTAAAAAACCTTCTAATTGGTATGTAGCACTACGCTCCTTCACTTGTTGAACTAAATAATATGGATATTCTATGTCCGTCACCTTCTTTCATCATTCCATGCTTATCTTTATTTTAACTAGTTCTACACCCCATATTCTCTCTATTATTTCCATTTGTAACATATTATAAGATTCAATCCACAAAACAAAAAAAGACTATCAAAATTGATAGTCTTTAATCGTCGCTACGCTGCATACCAGTATAAATTAATACGAGACGTAATAATTCAAATACTGCTACAGCAGCTGCTGCTACATATGTTAATGCTGCCGCATTTAATACTTTACGAGCTTGACCGTACTCATCTGTTGATACGATACCAAGTGCTTCAATTTGTTGCATTGCGCGTTTTGATGCATCAAACTCAACTGGTAATGTAACAAGTTGGAAAATAACACCTGCTGCCATTAAAATAATTCCTAGTAACAACAAACCAGACATTTGTGCAAATACACCAATTAGGACAAAAACCCATGACATGTTTGAACCAAAATTAGCAACTGGCACTAACGAATGGCGTACACGCATAAAGTTATAATCTTTCGCATCTTGAATTGCGTGTCCTACTTCATGTGCTGCTACAGCTGTACCAGCAACTGAATGACCATAATAGTTATCTGTCGATAATCTAACCGTCTTTACACGCGGGTCATAATGATCTGACAAATGACCTGGTGTTTCTTCTACGGCTACATTGTACAATCCATTTTCATCTAAAATTTTTCGAGCCACTTCCGCTCCTGTCATACCTGATGTTGAATAAACTTGTGAATACTTGCTATAGGCACTACGTACTTTTGACTGTGCATACAACGGTATGATCAAAATGATCGCGAAGTAAATTAAATAAAACATCATAAACCTCCATTGAAGTTTTAATTATAGTACTTCTCATTCTATTTTTTTCTTCCACCGTTGTCAATAAATAAACCTTACAATCCGTATCTTTATTTATGCGTATTATCTATCTTTAGAATGCAAGTTGCTTCTCCGCTTCTCTCTCTCCCCTTTATACTTTCTCCATCCAACATACGTTAAAGTGAACAAAATAAGTCCTCCAGTAATTGTCATAAACCAAATGAGAGAGGGAGCAATCTCATCTTTTTTTACTGTATGAAATATTTTTTGCAAATCACCTTTAATAATCCCTAGTTGCATTTGTCCACCTTTCGTTTTTAACATAACGTTACGAAATTCATCCAAATAAGATAAATGTGCATTTACACGCTGCGCTTCGTTTTCTGGCAGAGCAATCATTAAACTAGGATAAATAATATTAAATTCATTTAAAAATGTATTTAGCGTCTGTTGGAACTGTCCATCATCTTCTTTTTCCATCGCCTTTTCTACTTGAGAAAAAGCATTCATTATCTTTCTTTCTCTTTCCATCCAAAGTGGCTGATATTTAGATACTTGTGCATCAACAGCAAGTTGTAACGCTAACATATTATCCACTTTAACTTGCCTATCTGAATCTTCCGCGAGAGATTGTTTCGCCTTATCGTATGCTAAAGAAACGACTCTAATTTGTCCCGGAGTTACTTTTGAATTATTTTCATTCTCCTTTGATAGAAATTGCTCTGAGAAATGGTACAGTACTTGTATTGCCTTTTCATCTTCTTTTTTCTTCACTAACTGCAAAGAGTCATCTAGCAATCCAGTTAGTTCACTCCACTCTTCAGCATATATACGTACTGGAAACATTATAATTAGAAATGCTATCAGTCCAATTAATGTTCTCTTCATCCCGGTCCCCCCTATAACTACTAGTACAAAATATGTGGAATTGGACAAGAATAGAACAGAACAAAACCAAAAAATATATTATCTCTATGAAAACAAAAAAATTCTCTTTAAACAGAGAATTTTTTCTTTGAAACCCTTTTCTTTTTCACTAAATATTTATACACACCGTAACAAAGCATGCTACCACCTAAAATCAATAATAAAATAATACATGCAGCATGCATAAAGAATTCTTCCGGTAACATTAAAATAACCGGATCTGTTTCAATATCAAACATCCAATAATCATTGCTAAATAAAAGCTTATGAAATAATACGAAACTCTTTTCAAAATTAATAGCGATTGGTAACGTAAGAGCTATTGGAAAAATAATTGTAAGAATCGCTCCGTGAAGTAAAAACTTTTCTTTTTTCTTTTTTAATAAATACGCTCCTCCTAATACAGCAATTACAATCGTTCCATACATTATATATTGAATCTTTACTAAAATATTTTTAACATCTACAAAATGAATGCGTCCATTTGTGGACATATCTAATGTCGGCAATTGTAATGCACCTTCATAAAACGGCGATAAATATGTAATAAGCACATCATAGTTTCTCTTAATTTCATCTTTCGTCATATCCGCTAAATCTGGAATATTTAAAAAATCAATTTCAAAATAATACAACCATTTTCCATATACAACTACCGTTGTCGCGAGAGCGAAAACAGAAAATGCTATGCTATAGGAAACTACTAAAGTGATCAATCGATCCAATATGTTTATACCGCTCTTATTTTTCTTCATTTTCTCCCCCTAAATGTCCTCACCATCATAAAGAAAACTGTTTTCGGTTCTCACGTAAGCAATAATAATATGTAATACACAGTACAGCAATACTTAACCAAAACGTAAAATAACCAATTTTCTCTACAAATAAATGCATAATCCCATATCTCGGCATTTGCCAAAATAAATAATCAATTGCATCATTATGTAATGTCCATATGCCAGCTACAGTGAAGTGCCATTTTTTTATCCGATAAAACGGAGCATATAACATTCCCTGCACTGCCATCGCAAAATGAGATAACATTAACATATATCCCATAAGGCCAATAGGGCCTTTTACATAAATCATAATTGCATTTACAACAACAGCCCAAACACCATATTTTATTAAAGTAACTATCGCTAGCGCTTCTATTAACCCCCAGTTCTTCTTCATCAAAAAAGCAATTAAAACAAAGACAAAAAAGAGAGTCGCCATAGGGCTATCTGGTACAAACGGCCAAAATATAGGTGAGGTTTCTTTTAATTGATTTCCATACCATATGAATCCGTAAATTGTACCTAATATGTTAACAACCAATAAAAATAATAGTACCGAACGTTGCCTTAACATTGCATACAAGTAAGCCAATCTGTATGTCCAACACCTTTCAAACAAAGTAATTCTTTCATCGAACTCTACTCTATTATATAGCAAACTTTCCGTCATCGTAGAGTAGAAAACTGAAACAGATTAAATTTTCTTTAGGGATGGCTTTGCTATCCCTTTTCTGTTTCAGCTTCCCCTTATCAAACCGTACGTGAGGTTTTCCCTCATACGGCTTTCCGATGCTCTTCCTTCTTTAGCTTTCAGTTTGTTCTAGCTTCCTACTTTCACGAGTGTGTATGTTATTTTCTTCATCAAGTCCTTGATACGACCATGTTTCTTTCGAACATTTCTTTTCTTATCCAGAAAAGGTTAAGCCGTTCTAAGACGTACCAATCTATTTTACCGAGCCACTTCTGTCCAATTGAAGATAGGCTATAATAATTTTGAATCCTTGTAGAATTCTATTTAAACCTTTCACCATCAAACAGTGCCCAGCTTCGCTGGGCACGCAAAATAAAAAGCTGACCACAGATTTTGTAGTCAGCTTTTCTATTATTTTTTATTATACTTTGCAACGAATTCCGAAAGCTTTTTCAGTTCCTCATCTGTACCTTTAAATACACCTTTAGGCATTGAACCTTTTCCATCTTTCGCAATTTTAGCGATTTCTTCTGGTTTTAAAGTTAAGTTTTGCAAAGCCGGTGCTGCCGCTCCGCCCTGTAAATTGTCACCATGACATGTTAAACAAGTATTTTTTTGCATCAACTTGTAGCCGTCATCATTTTTATCAACTGGTGCTGTTTTTACAATTGCTCCTTGTTTTTTTGCAGCTTCCCAATCGTGGTGTGCTACAGATTCCCAAGTTAAAAAAATAATCGATGCAATTGCTAAAAGCATAAACCCCGTTGCTACAGGACGCTTCAATGGTGCTCTTTCTGGGCCTCGATCTAGAAACGGAGCTAATAGTAACGCTCCAAACGCAATCCCCGGCATAATAAACGCACCAATTACAGTAAATGAGCCTGAAGCATACGAATACTTTAATAACTGATACAAGAATAAGAAATACCAATCTGGAAGTGGTATATATCCTGCATCTGTAGGATCCGCCATTCTCTCAAGCGGTGACGGATGCGCCACTGTTAAACATAAATAACCGACTAAAAAAACTGCACCAACCATCCATTCTTTTAACAAGAAATTCGGCCAAAACGCTTCTGTTTTCCCTGGATATTCAGAATAATCTTTTGGAATATTTGGTTTCCGGGCTACTGGTACCCGAGAATCTCCTACAAACTTCATCCCTTTGCCGCGATGCATAATCTCCCTCCTTTTGTTCTTTCCCCTTTAATTTAGCAATCTCTTATAGCGGACCGGAAATACCTTGTTTGCGAATCATGATGAAGTGGAAGGCCATTAAACCTAGAAGTGCTGCTGGTAAGAAGAAGACGTGAATAGCAAAGAAGCGAGTTAATGTTTGAGCGCCAACGATTTCGGAATGACCAGCGAGTAATGTTTTAATATAAGGACCAATGAGCGGCGTTTGCTCTGCAATTTGAATCCCTACTTTCGTAGCAAATAACGCTTTCATATCCCACGGTAATAAATATCCGGTAAAACCAAGACCTAACATAACAAAGAAAATAAGAACACCAACAATCCAGTTTAACTCACGAGGCTTTTTATACGCACCTTGGAAGAAAACTCTGAGTGTATGTAAAAACATCATTACAATTACGAGACTAGCACCCCAGTGATGCATACCACGAACAATTTGCCCGTAAGCTACTTCATTTTGTAAATAATAAACCGACTCCCAAGCATTTTTAATATCCGGCACATAATACATCGTCAAAAACATTCCGGACAAAATTTGAATTACTGTAACGAAAAAGGTAAGTCCTCCAAAGCAATAGACGAATGCAGAAAAGTGATGTGCCGGGTTAACATGCTCAGGTACTTCATGATCAGCGATATCACGCCATATCGGTGTAATATCTAAACGTTCGTCCACCCAATCATAAATTTTATTTAGCATCTACTTTGCACCCCCTCTTGGCTTCGCTTTTCCTAAATACAGCGTTCCATCTTTCACTTTAGACTCGTACACATCAAGCGGAGCAAGAGGCGGTGTGCCTTTAATGTTCATCCCATCTTTTGTGTAACGTCCCCCGTGACACGGGCAAAAGAATTGATTAGGATGTGCTTTGTCCGAATTCCAGTTCACTGTGCAACCTAAATGTTTACATACTGGCGAAAACGCAACAATTTCTCCACTTTCATCTTTATGCACCCAAGCAGATTTTGGCTCTTCAGACTTGTACCACCCGTCAACCTGCTTCACCTTAAAATCGAAGCGCTTCGGCTCTGTTGTAATATCCTTTACTTGTCCAACAGCAACCATATCTGTTCCCGCTTCTTTTCTTAACACCGGATCAAGCGCAAACCTCGTCATCGGCATTAAAATACCCGCCGCCATAAAGCCTCCTACCCCTGTAAGTGTGTAATTTAAAAACTGTCTTCTTGACACACGATGTTCTTTCTCGCTCACGAAAATTTCCCCCCTCTATCAGAAATTGTCCCCTCGTGAAAAAATTATATAAAAAATAAAAACTAGGACACTATCATGATATAATACCCTCTTGTATAGGTCAATATCATACTACTCATAATAATAAGAACTTTCTGTTTATTATTATTTTATCCATCTTTCTTCCAACATTTCCATAATATTTTTTATGTGTGCACGAATAACTTCCCTTTTCGCTTGGTCACTAAATTGCTCTAATGATAACGATGGAAACCAAAATAAATCACCCTGCACATCTCTCATATCTTCTTTCCATGAAAAGTCACTTGTCACATAGGCAATATGCTTAAAACCTTGCCTTTGCAAATGATCTGTCCATTCTTGCAAACGGTCTTTTTCATTCTTTTGGCTCTCTACCAAATACGTAAATGCGGGCAGTAAAAGCACTCTTCCTTTATACTCCCTTTCCAACTCCATACTCAAAGCCTCAATAAATTCACCTTGCTCTACAACCATTTTCATTTCTTTTGCTGCCGAAATAGACAAAAGGGGTATAATCCCTGTATCTACATACTCCCTCGCTTGCTCAAACTGTTCTACATCTTTTACAATCCATTTCACCTTTTCTCCCCTCCTCCATTCGAAATAACAGAACTTTCACTTTATATATATTAAACCATACTAAAAGAGGTAAAAAAAGAAAAACTACCTATTATTAAGTAGTTTTTCTTAAAAAGTCTGAATTTCGTAAAGATTACATAATCAAAATGAATTCTATAAAATTTTTAACTCTGCTGTTAACCTATGAAATGCTTCCTTATCTTGCTTATCCAAAGCTTCATCAATTTGTTTCAAAAGACGTTCTCTTCTAAATGAGAATACACTTTCTTCTAAAAATCGTTCTGCAAGCAACCGATCTTTTTCATTCACTTCAATATGCTTTGGCAAATATGGGTTTTCTTCTAATACAGCTACATAGTTTGCATTTTGGAACGATGATTTAAAATTAAGCTGAATATAAATATCCTCATCTCGATTCAAACGAATATCATGAAACGATTTTTCTGCATCTGTTGTCATTACATTTTGTTTGAAAAAGTGAAACGGTGTGTCTTTCACACAATTTGCTGACATTACTAAGCCACGCGGACAATATTTTGCATGTTCTACGAAGTGGACTTTATGCATTAATTGATCGTGACTCATTAAATAATTCAAAATCCATACACATTCACGCTGTTTCAGTTGGTAATTATTCAAAAACCATTTTACAAAATCCTTCTTCTCGTTTACAGAAACAGGGGTATTCATAGCGATTAAGTCCCTCCTCTGTCTTTCTCTTTTCTTTTTAGATTCAAGAAGCGGCATTCAGTTTCCTTCCAACTTATGAAAAATCCTCTAAATTATATAACAATTCTTCAATATGAATTTGTGTCGGGTCTAGTTGTATTAACTGCGTAAATACTTCTTTCGCCTCTTTTCGCATTCCTTCTTCTAATAAGAAATAACCGTACTCTTCCAAGAAATCTGGATGATTCTTAAAAGAAGTATATGCACTTTCATAGTGTTTTAATGCATCCGAATACATTTCTAATTGTTTTTTTGCAAATGCAAGATCCCAAAGTAGTTGTGTATCTGGTTCTCCACTGTCAATTGCACGCTCTACAACTGCAATTAGCTCTTCGTATTTCTCTTGTTCTTTTAAAATATACGCATATTTTAATATCGCACCTAAATGTCCCGGATCTAGCTCCAGCGCTTTTTGAAGCACTTCTTCTGCCTCCGCTATTTTACCTAATTTCGCCGCAATATTCGCTAATTCTACATAGAAAGGAACAGACAGCTCATCTACTTTAATTCCTTCTTGAAGTGTTTCATAGCTTTCTTGAAGCATGCCTTCTTTTTCATAGCTTTTCGCTAAATACATGTATAACGATGCGTATTCAGGATCTAATTCTTTTAATTCTTGCCAAGCACCAATTGCTCTTTGATATTCTTCTCCTTGGTATAATGTGAAGGCATATCCAAATAATGAGTGAATATCTTTTTGCTCTTCTAACCCCGCTTCATAGTAAGAGATTGCCTCTTCCCAGTTTCCAATAGCACTTAAAGTTTCTGCTAGACGAAGCGCAATGACAACACCACCCATAACTTTATGTTCTGCTAGTAACGATTCATAATAAGTGATTGCCTTTTGCTCTTCACCTTTACTACTATATAATTCTGCTAACCCAAACGTAATAACAGGTTCGTCTGGCATCATTTCTTTCGCCTTTAATAGTTTTTGTTCTGCTACATCATCAAAACCTTGCATTTGGAATAAATCCGCTACAAGTAATAACGATTGAACATATAAATCATCGATTTCTGGAATATCATGAAGCACTTCAATCGCTTCATCTTCTTTATCTAAATCAATATATAATTCTGCTAAAAATACCGTAAATTCACTTTCTTCCGGATATAGCAAGCGTAAGTCTTCAGTAATTGCTAACGCCTCATCCATAAACCCAAGTGTATGATAGTAACGAGCGATATCATACTTCTCTTCATCATTAGCAACTCGTAGTTGTTCTTTTAATAATTGTAATCCTTTTTCTGCTTCACCGTTTTCAATATAAGAAACAGCCTGTTCAAACTTTTGCATAAACGTCTCCTTTAATTCAAAAAATATTCTCTTCTGTTCATTTATCATAAGCAACTAGGTGTAAGAACGCAACCTTTTGAGTGAGCTACCTCTTCCTATACTTTCCCTTATAGCGCAGCTAATTGTTCGAAAAATTCCGGATACGATACAGCGACCGCATCACTATTCTCTATTTTCACTTCTCCATCTATAATACACGATGCGATTGCAAGCATCATCCCAATACGATGATCGCCGTGACTATTAACAGTATTTCCTTTTAAACTTTGTTTACCATATATAATCATACCATCTGGTGTAGCTTCAATCTTCGCACCTAATTTGCCTAATTCATCTACAACCGTATCGATACGATTTGTTTCTTTTACTTTTAACTCCTCAGCGTTTTTAATAACAGTAATTCCTTCTGCCTGCGTTGCTAATAAAGCAATTACAGGAATTTCATCAATTAATCTTGGAATAAGAGTTCCACCAATTTCTATTCCTTTTAGTTTAGATGTTTCAATCGTAATATCCCCGCACGGTTCAAACTCTTCATTTCTAATATGATCGATAGAAATAAGTGCACCCATCTTTGTTAATACATCTAAAACCCCTGTTCTCGTCGGATTTAAACCAACGTTTTCCAATACAAGCTTACTATTTTGGACAATTGCACCAGCTACTAAGAAAAATGCCGCCGAAGAAATATCTCCTGGAACTTCTATGTCTGCACCTTTAAGTTGTTGTCCACCTTGTAATGAAACAGTCCGTCCATTAACATCTACGGTACAACCGAATGCACGCAACATTCTTTCCGTATGATCACGAGATTGCATAGGCTCTGTTACCGTAGTAATCCCTTCCCCTTGCAAACCCGCAAGTAAAACTGCTGACTTCACTTGTGCGCTTGCTACTGGTGAATGGTAATGCATACCTTTTACCTTACCACCGCGAATAGATAAAGGTGTATATTGTCCGTTTTCTCTACCATCAATTTGAGCATTCATCTTACTAAGCGGGTCTGTAACACGTTTCATAGGACGTTTTCCAATTGATGCATCACCAATTATCGTACTATGGAACGGCGTATTTGCTAAAATCCCAAGCATAAGACGAATAGTCGTCCCTGAATTCCCCACATCTAATACTTCTTTCGGTTCTTGTAAATTATGTAATCCTTTACCGTAAATCGTGACATCGTTACCAAACTGTTCAATCTGGACACCTAGTTTTTGAAAACATGCAATTGTACTTAAACAATCTTCTCCTAATAAAAAATTTGATACTTTCGTCGTCCCTTCCGCTATCGCTCCAAACATAACAGAGCGATGCGAAATAGATTTATCACCTGGAACAACAATTTTCCCATTCAAACTATTTTTTCGTCCTACTAGTTTCAAACTGTATCCTCCTCACATTTTAAATAAGTTATATGTACAATAGTTCTTCTTATACGTCTACTTCTATTGTAACGTTTTCTTTCTTGAACGTGCAAACAACTCCCCTTATTGCAGTTCAAATGAAAAAGGCTCCTGTAACAGGAGCCTCCACCATTTCTTAAGAATACGTTTCTTCTTTCTTCACTTGTTCTTTTACAAGTTCCGTAAGTAATTCAATAATCTCATCATTTTCTTCTTTTAATCCAACAGTAATACGAATACCATCATGCATACCAAATGCTGCACCAGAACGAACGATATATCCTTTTTTCATTAATCGTTCGAAAGCTTCATTACCAGGTATACCAAGTTTCAAGAAAATGAAATTCGTTTGAGATGGATAGTAGAATACGTTATATTCCTTACAAAATGCATAATATTGATTTAATCCTCCGGCATTTTTCTTCACACACTCTTGTAAAAACTGTTGATCCTCTATTGCCGCTAATGCTACCGCTTGGGCGATAGTTGATGTGTTAAATGGTAGTCTTGCTACCTCTAGCTGCCCAATAAGCTTTGCATCACCAATCGCATATCCAATACGAAAAGCAGCTAATCCATATGCTTTTGAGAATGTGCGTAGCACCATAAGATTTTCGTACTTTTCAAGAAGAGGTAATGTTTGCGGATAATCTTCTGCCCCAGCATATTCATAATATGCTTCATCCATAATAACGAGCGCTGACTTTGGAACTGATTCTAAAAATGAAAGTAATTTTTGTTTTTCTACATATGTACCTGTCGGATTATTCGGATTACAAACCCATACAATCTTCGTTTTCTCATCTACTTGTTGTAACATTGCATCTAAATCGTGAATGCCATCTTTAAGTGGTACTTCACGAACTTCTGCTCCTTCAATAACAGCATGGTGATGGTATTGCGAGAACGTAGGGTTCGCCATTACAACATTTGTTCCATTATGTAGCAAAGCACGACTAATCATTTGAATGACTTCATCTAGCCCACTACCAAATAAAAGTTGTTCCGCTTTTACACCTAAATGCTCTGCTACTTTCTCACGAAGCTCAAATGCCGCCCCGTCCGGATAGAGTGCATATTGATTAGCTAACGAAGTTAATGCTTCTGTCACACGCGCAGAGCAGCCAAACGGATTTTCATTCGATGCTAATTTTACAATTTTTGACAATCCGTATTCTCTTTTTACTTCCTCAATATTTTTCCCAGGTACATATGCTCTCAAAGTTAACAATTGCTCTTTTACTCTCACTTTTCTTCCCCCAGTCATTGATATGATTTATAATGTCTTACTGTCATCTTTAATCATAACCGTCACCATTACGAGAATACCTTTAAATATGCATTTCATACCTGTTCTATGACTTTTTACACCATATCCTTTTGAAATGCTTCTAACGCAATATGAACAGTCTCATCTGAAATAGATACGACATTCACTCCCCCATATTCCTGCATAAGCACCATATGAATTGTTCCAGCATTTGCTTTTTTATCTTGTTTCATCAACTGAACGAGACGTTCTACATTCAAGTCACTTGGCATTTTTGGATAACCGTATTTCAAGAACCACTGCTTCATTTCTTCATAAGAAAGATCAACTTTGTACACTTGCTCACTTAAAAACATAGCAAATAGCATGCCAACCGCTACTCCATCACCGTGAGTAATATTCCCATATCCTAACTCTTTTTCAAGAGCATGTCCTAACGTATGCCCAAAATTCAAATGGGCACGTACACCTTTTTCTGTTTCGTCTTGCGACACAATATTCGCTTTCACAGGAATCGCCTTCGTTAATATATGAATTAACTTTTCATCACGAAGATCCGTTAACGTTTGCACTTCTTCTTTTAACCAATGATATAGCTCTACATCACCAATAAGAGCATGCTTTATCACTTCTGCATAACCTGATCGCCACTCTTTTTCAGGAAGTGAATGTAAAAATGGCGTATGATATACAACAGCTTCTGGCTGATGAAACGCTCCAATCATATTTTTTCCTAGTGGATGGTTAATTGCTACTTTCCCGCCTACTGCGCTATCGTGAGCTAATAAAGTCGTTGGAACTTGGACAAAGCGAATACCACGCATAAACGACGCGGCAACAAATCCAGCCAAATCTCCAATCATTCCGCCTCCAAGTGCGATGATTAAAGAATTTCTATCTAATTTATTTTCAAGAGCCGAAGTGTGAGCCTCATAGAAATTTTCAAAAGACTTCTCTTTTTCGCCACTCGGTACAACAAACGAAAATACTTTTTGCTCTACTTGCAATGCATCAACAACTGTCTGTAAATGCAGTGATGCAACAGCTTCATCAGAAATGATCATTATGTTAGATACTGCAGGATTCATTTTTTGAATAAGCGTTGTTAAGTGTGACAACGCCTCCCTTCCAACATGTACATCATATTCTTTTGATTTCGTTTGAATATGTATGTTCTCCATTAAAATCCCCTCGCATATTCATTATGTTTCTTAATATTTTCACGTATAAGATCGATACGATCTAATCCAAATTGTTCAATTAAAGCTGTTGCGAGCTCCCAAGCCACAACAGATTCAGCCACAACGCTAGCTGCTGGCACTGCACAACTATCTGAACGTTCAATACTCGCTGTAAAAGGTTCTTTCGTATCAATATCAACACTTTGAAGCGGTTTATATAATGTCGGTATCGGTTTCATAACACCGCGCACAACAACCGGCATACCAGTTGTCATGCCACCTTCTAATCCACCTGCATTGTTCGTTTTTCTTCTGTACCCTTGCACTTCATCCCAAAGGATTTCATCATGCACTTCACTTCCAGGTCTATGTGCTGCTTCAAAACCAATTCCAATTTCAACACCTTTAAAAGCGTTAATACTCATAATTGCCGCTGCTAATTTTGCATCTAATTTTCTATCATAATGTACATAGCTACCTACTCCAATTGGCATTCCTTCTACAACTACTTCAACAATACCACCGATAGAATCACCATTTGCCTTCGCATCATCAATTGCTTGCATCATCTTTTTACCGGCCTCTTCATCTAAGCAACGTACAAGAGATGCTTCTGTAGTACTTTGTAATTCCACAATAGAGTTATATTTAATATTTGCTGCCTGTACACCACCAATCTCGATAACATGTCCCGCTACTTGTATACCTAATTCCGCTAATATTTTTTTTGCAACTGCACCAGCTGCAACACGAACTGTCGTTTCACGTGCTGAAGAACGCTCTAATACATTCCTCATATCTCTATGACCATATTTAATCGCACCATTTAAATCTGCGTGTCCAGGTCTAGGTTTCGTAACTTGCCTTTTCATTTCTTTCTCTTCCTGCTCAGTTAACGGCTCTGCACCCATAACCTTTGTCCAATGTGTAAAATCACGATTTTCAACAACAAGTGCAATCGGTGACCCCATCGTCTTCCCATGCCTAACACCACTTACAATTTGTACTTGGTCTTTCTCAATTTGCATGCGTCTACCGCGTCCATATCCTTTTTGTCTTCTAGCTAATTCTTCATTTATATCATTCGCTACTAAAGATAACCCTGCCGGAACACCTTCTAAAATTGTCGTAAGTTGCGGACCGTGGGATTCACCAGCTGTAATATATCGCATACGTTATTCCTCTTTTCGCATATGTATTTATCCCGCTACATAAAGCAGCTATATTACCTTCCATCACTCTTTAAAATACAAAGAAATTATATAGTAAATCGAATGTTTGCTTTCCCTACTTGTAATTGTTCGATTATTTTCATAATATTAGACCTTTTACTTTACATACCAATATATCATAACAGTCCTAACTTCGTAACTGATTGAAATAAAAAAAGTGCAAGAAGAATACCCCTATTCTTCTCGCACTTTTTACTATTATCACAGTTATTAAAGCGTTTACAAATTATTTCAAAATAATTAGTAAATCCATTGATTCATTAATTTTGAGTAGTCTACTAATTCTTCTTCCTTAAAGAAAATAGCAATCTCGCGTTCTGCACTTTCTAAAGAATCCGAACCGTGGATAATGTTTTTCGCAACAGTTACACCGAAATCTCCACGAATTGTTCCAGGAGCAGCTTCATGTGGTCGTGTTTTACCCATCATATTGCGTGCTGTATCTACTACACCTTCACCTTGCCATACCATTGCGAATACAGGACCAGATGTAATAAAGTCTACTAATTCACCAAAGAAAGGTCTTTCTTTATGCTCACCGTAGTGTTGTTCAGCAATTTCCGGAGTAACTTGCATTAATTTTGCACCAACTAATTGAAAGCCCTTTTTCTCAAAACGAGCTACAATTTCCCCAATGAAGGCACGTTGTACACCGTCTGGTTTTACCATTAGAAATGTTTTTTCCATAAAAAATCTCTCCACTTCTGAATTATGTATGTAATTGTATATCCCCACACACATATTAACACCCTTATCACAATTGCGCAATAGTTTTGAAATAGAGAGATTATTTTATTTTTTAGACAAAACACTAAAATTTTCGTTTTCCAATATACTTTGCGACATTTTGCAACGCATACTTCGCCTGTCCACGAGGGAGTGGTTTTATTATTTCTAATGCTTTATGTAAATAACGTTCACTAAACGAAAATGCTTTATCAATAGCTTCGCTCGCTTTAATATCATCAATAATTTCTTTCATTTCACTTGCTGTTGTATTTTCATGCACAGATGTAATTTTTTGACGAAGAACTGGATCTTCCATGGCATACAAAACAGGTAATGTAATGTTACCTTGTAATAAATCACCACCAGCAGGCTTTCCAAGCTTCTCTTCTGTCGATACGAAATCTAAAATATCATCAATAATTTGATAAGACATACCAACAAAATATCCGTACCAAAATAGACGATTTACAGTATCGCGATTAGCACCAGCAGCAATTGCCCCCAACTGACAACTTGCGGCGATTAACAATGCTGTTTTTCGTTTTATCCTTCTTAAATACGTTCTTAAATTTTGATCATAGTTATACTTATCTTTAATTTGTTCGATTTCACCTTTACAAACTTCTAAAATTGTATGAGACAACGCTTGATGTGCATCTGGAATTTCTATATTTGTTATACATTCAAGAGACTTCGCAAACAAGTAGTCTCCTGTATACATTGCAATACGATCTCCCCATTTCGCATTCACTGTTGCGCTACCGCGTCGTAAAAACGCAGCATCAATGACATCATCGTGAACAAGCGAAGCCATATGAATTAGTTCTAATGCAACCGCAACATGCTTAATTGCATCTAACTTATAATCCCCAAATTTCCCTGCAAGCAAAACAAAAACAGGGCGAATCCGCTTCCCACCTGCTTCAATAAGCTGTAATGCCGCTTCTTCTACTAACGGCTGCTCAGAAGCAACTGTCTTCTTCAATTCTTTTTCTATAACATTAATATCCGATCGTAAAAAAGAGTACATAAGTTGTAACTTCATATTGTTCACCTTAACCTAAAACGTCTTTTTTCTATTTTCTATTTTGATTCTGGTTTAATACCTAAATGCATAGCTGCTACACCAAAAGTAAATGGTTTCACTTGCACATTCTTAAGCCCAGCTTCTTCAAACATACGTGCTAACTCTTTCATCCCTGGGAATGTACTAGCAGATTCCTGAAGCCATGAATATTCTTTATAACTTTTCGCAAACATCTTTCCAAATAACGGCATGATATATTTAAAGTATAAGACATATCCTTGACGAAAACCTATCATCGTTGGTTGAGATGTTTCCAGGCAAATTACTTTTCCACCAGGCTTTACTACACGCGTCATTTCTTTTAATACTTGCATGTAATCCGGAACGTTACGTAACCCAAAACCAATCGTTACATAATCAAACGTATTATCTTCATAAGGAAGTTCCATTGCATTTCCATGCATAAGTTCTACTTGCTTTAATTCTAAAGCTTCTACCTTTTGTTTACCGACAGCTAGCATATTTTCGCTAAAGTCTAAACCGTAAACCTTCCCATCTTCACCTACAGCTCCCGCTAGTGCAATTGTCCAATCTGCCGTCCCGCAGCATACATCAAGTGCCTTACTCCCGGGTTTCACATCCATAATTCGCATCGTTTCTTTGCGCCATGCCTTATGCCTTTGAAAACTAATTACAGAATTCATCACATCGTATTTATCAGAAATTTTCTCAAATACGTCATGTACTCTTTCTTCTTTTGATTGTTGCATGCTCGTACCTTCTTCCAATGTAAAGTTGCTTATGTCCTTGATTTATCTCTTAACATAGAAATTATCTCATTAACTTCTGTATGATTCTCTAAAATTTTTTCTTCTTGCTTTCTCATTTCCATAAGCCATTCATTAATAACTGTTTCCAAATTTTTATCATCATCCAATGAGATTTTTTGGACTGCTTGAAAAACAGGTGAATTTTGTTTATCAGCATACAATTGACACTCTTTTTGAAGACGATTTTTTCCTAACACATAAGTTATATATGGTTTCCAATTAGATAACTGAAAATGATCACATGTTTTTTGCAAAAGCGCAGATTCAATTATTACTACACTTTCCATTATGTCTTGAATCGTCACATGTGCTTTTTGATACAGCATAATTTTATGTTCATTAATCTCCTTAATTCCTTCAGCAAGTGCACGAATTAAGATAATATCACAATTCATTGACAATAAGTAATAGTATAGACCACTATAATAATCCCCTGCAAGAACTGTCAATTGACGACGCTTATGGAATCCACTCGTCTCTTCGTTTGCTTTATTTGATACTTTTTCATGTGTATCAAGAGCAATTTGTACAAGCATAATCGTTACGACATAATGATCAATTTGTTCTTTATGTATATTTGCACTTTTTAATGCACCGTATAACAGCGCTATTTTTTCTTCATCAATAAATGGTTCTTCAATATAGTTTATAAAATAAGGATGGCGTAATTTCTCCATCAATTTCTCTTTAATACCCGCATACCCTCCGTAGATGTCACACACAAAAAATCACCCTTGTTTTCTAATTCATAAAATTTATTATAACACATACATTCTATTTTCTATAATCAAAACTTGGCTACTTCTGCCAAACTGCCACCGAATAAAGCCTCAACTTTTATTCATACAAGTTATCTTCGTCTCTAACAACTACAAACATTCATTTACACAAAAGGCAGAAGTAATTTTCAACCTTTATATTCTTGCTCTTTAACATTAAAACTATATCATTTTTTTGTATATAAAAAAAAGAAAAGCAGTTTCCCGCTCTTCTTTAATTCGTCTTAATAAACGATAAAATTTCACTACGTGCTGCTGCATCATTTTCTAACACGCCGCGCACTGCAGTCGTTACTGTTTTCGCACCAGGCTTTTTCACACCACGCATCGTCATACACATATGCTCTGCTTCTACTACTACCATTACACCATGCGGCTCTAGTACTTCCATAATAGAGTTAGCTACTGTTGATGTAATACGTTCTTGTAGTTGTGGACGACGCGCAATTGTGTCTACAGTACGAGCTAATTTACTTAGTCCCGTTACTTTTCCACCTTGCGGAATATATGCAACGTGAGCAACTCCATAAAACGGAACAAGATGATGCTCACACATCGAATAGAATGGTATATCTTTTACTAGCACAAGCTCTTCGTGGTCTTCTCCGAATACTTTGTGTAAATGCTCTTTCGGATCCTCATGCATTCCTGAGAATACTTCTGCGTACATTTTCGCAACACGTTTCGGTGTATCAAGTACTCCCTCGCGATTTGGGTCATCTCCGATTGCCTCTAAAATAAGACGTACTGCATGTTCAATTTGTTCTAAATTAACTTTTGCCATCCGCTAGCCCTCCCGAAAAACCTAAAAGTGATACGAACACATTCTAGCATATTTATGTTTTTAAAAGCAAAAAGAAGAGTTTCCAAAAAGGAAACTCTTCTTCCCTGTTAATATGTAAGGATTATTTAACCGCATCTTTTAACGCTTTACCAGGTTTGAATGCAGGTACTTTACTTGCAGCGATTTCAATCTCCTCACCTGTTTGTGGGTTACGACCTTTACGAGCCGCACGCTCACGAACTTCGAAGTTACCGAATCCGATTAGTTGTACTTTATCACCTTGTTTTAAAGCTTCTAAGATAGAATCAAAAACAGCGTCCACTGCTTTTGTTGCGTCCTTTTTAGAAAGGGAACTTGCTTCTGCAACAGCATTGATTAAATCTGTCTTGTTCATGCCATTCACCTCCTCCCAAAGATAAGACTGTATAATGATCATAAAATGAGTCTTACTTTCATTTGTAGGCAATTTTTACAAATTCTATACTACAAAGATGTAGATAAATCATTATCAACGCCTATATTATACGATTCTCCTTTATAATTCAATATTTTTAAGGAAATTGTTACTCTAAAAATGTGAAATTCTGATGAAACTTGACAATTTACAACAAAATATTAGATAATGACTGTTTATTTTTCTATTACGTACTCAAAAAGAAAAAAATCCCTCTACAATTAGAGGGATTTTTTTCTTATAATATAATCGCAATTAATCCGCCAGATCCTTCATTAATAATTCTTTCTAGCGTTTCTTTTAATTTATAACGAGCGTTTTCTGGCATTAGAGATAACTTCGCTTGAATTCCTTCTCTAACAATAGAGCTAAGAGAGCGCCCAAATATATCAGAATTCCAAATTGATAGCGGGTCATCTTCAAAATCTTGCATCAAGTAACGAACTAGTTCTTCACTTTGTTTTTCAGTACCGATAATTGGTTCAAATGTTGATTCTACATCCACTTTAATCATATGAATAGACGGCGCAACCGCTTTTAATTTAACACCGAACCTTGAGCCGTGACGAATAATTTCCGGTTCATCTAAGCTCATATCAGCTAATGCAGGCGCTGCTACTCCATATCCGGTTTGTTTTACCATCCGCAGGGCATCCGCCACTTGGTCATACTCTGTTTTCGCATGAGATAAATCGAGCATAAGCTTTAATAAATGATCTTTCCCTCGAATCTCTACTCCTACTACTTCTTTTAAAATTTGATCATACAATTCATCTGGCGCATATAAATCAATCTCTGCCACACCTTGCCCCATATCGATGCCAGCTAGACTTGCTCGATCAATAAATTCATATTGACTAAACTGCCAAACGACACGGTCCACATCACGAAGACGTTTTATATCCTTTACAGTCTCTTGAACCGCTTCCTGATAACTTTGGCGTAACCAATGCCCTTCATTTAGCACCATTACCCAGCTCGGAAGGTTTACATTCACTTCTAAAACCGGGAACTCGAATAATGCTTCTCGCAGTACGTTATACACATCTGTTTCTCTTAAACTCTCTACACTCATCGCAATTACTGGGATATCATATTCTTCTGATAAACTTTGACGTAACTGCTCCGTATCTGGATGGTATGGCTGTACAGTATTGATAATCATAATGAAAGGCTTTCCTACTTCTTTTAACTCATTTACAACGCGTTCTTCTGCCTCTATATAATCTCTTCTTGGAATTTCACCAATTGTTCCATCTGTTGTAATAACGACACCAATTGTTGAATGCTCTTGAATTACTTTACGTGTTCCGATTTCTGCAGCTTCATGGAATGGAATAGGCTCTTCATACCAAGGAGTATTAATCATGCGCGGACCATTCTCATCTTCATAGCCTTTTGCTCCTGGAACCGTATATCCAACACAATCTACTAATCGAATATTCACTTCAAGACCTTCATCTACTTCGATAGAAACCGCTTGGTTTGGAACAAACTTCGGTTCCGTCGTCATTATTGTACGACCAGCAGCACTTTGAGGCAGTTCATCCTGCGCTCTTTGACGGTCTGACTCATTTTCAATATTGGGAATAACAACAAGTTCCATAAACTTTTTAATAAATGTTGATTTCCCTGTTCGAACAGCTCCTACAACTCCAAAATAAATATCACCGCCTGTGCGTTCCGCAATATCTTTAAAAATATCTACCTTTTCCAAGTGATTCCCTCCCTCAATATTTTTGGGAATAATTCCACGTTTATAGTCAACTAATACCTTCTCTAACGTTGCCTATAATATCTGATATAATATAATGGTATTCTAGAAGTTCGGACAATATATCATATAATTTTGTCCAATTTCATATGACTATTTAAAAATACCTTTTGTTTGCATCGCAAGTTGTATAACATAAAAAACCTTTCTTCTAGAACTTATTCACTAAAAGAAAGGTTCATGACTTATGATTTCAAAAAAATTGGTTCTCCATTTTTTACTGTATACGGCAAAGAGTATGCAGGAACAAACGGGGAATCCTTCGATAGTATACTCCGGATATCTTCACCTTCTTTAAATTGTCCTTCATTTTTTTTCAACGCTTCATATAAGTCGATTCTATAATCAACAAACAATTCTCCTTTTTCATTAATTACAAGAGGGAGACCTTTTCCTGAGTACGGACTTGTCACTTGTGGTACATCTTTATATCCCAGTTTTTTGAAGTCTAATTCATAAACACCATCTGTGATCACTTTTTTAAAAGGTGGATATTGATGTTCATCACGATACATTCTTAGCTTCAATGCCACTTCTTGAATTTGTTCCGCCATTCTCACATCAATTAACTTTACTGTCGGATTTTTTTCAACATCTATTAATACATATTGATATACTCCACCACTTTCATACGCATTCCCTGGTGCCTCTTGTATGTACCTTGGAGCAATTTTTTGAAAATCAATTGGATACTTCTGATAAATCGGCGTACTCATATCACGCGTCTTAATTGGTAATAAACCATCCGTTTGCTCCTTATATGTATTAATGGCTTTTTGTACAACTTGCAACTGGTCTTCATAAGGAATAGCACTTTGTTTCATATTTTCTCTTGGATACATACACCCTGTTAAAATGCTCATGCAACAAAATATTAAAATAATATGGATTTTTTTCACTGACAATCACCTTTTCATGCTAGTATGGACTGTTGCTTTTGTAACATTTACCGACTACACATCCTTTATTGCTCAATAGGGCCACTAAATACAACAAGGAAAATAACAATTCCCGATACAATCATGAGGGTGTACGCTACTAAAGCTGTAATCCCTTTCAAAAATTTATTCTTCATTTTATGCCTACTCAATAAAATAAAACTTACTGCAAGAAACATAAATCCAATTGCCCCTAAAGCAAACCACATTTTCATAAGCCCTTCCGACATATATACACCCCTTTACTTTCAATCTATTTTTATACTATTTTAACAAATTAAAATCTTTAAACAAATAAAAATCATCATTTTTCCGTGAATTGATGATTTTTATTTAAAATAATAAAACCGAAGCACGAAATGATGCGCTTCGGTTGACCAAATATGCCCTTAACAGCTCTATTCCCATTCTTTCATAACTATCATATGCATTCTCTAAACTCTTTGTTTCTCATAATTTATTTTTTAAACATTTTACTTAACGAACCAAAATCCGCCGGCATATTATTGTTAATAATCGCTTTTACAATTTGATCCTCTTGCTCTTTCGGCACTTCGCGTCCTGCCATTAGAGCAACTTGATGAATCAATTGGCGAAGCACTGTCTCATCACGTAAGTTCGCATTTTGAACAGACGACGCTAATTTAAAAATATCTTCTTTGTTCACTTTCGCTTCTTTTTCAATGTTATTAAAAATGTTGTTATCCATTCTTTTCACCCTCTCCTCAAGTTACTCTTCATCCTATGCAGAGATGAAAAATTGGTGAAAAGACCCATAAAAAATAAAAAACGGTAGAAGTACGAAATGTACTTCTACCGCTTTCTTTATAACAAATCAGGTATCGCTTCAACTTCATGTTTTCGAACACGTCCCATCAATGAGCCTACTGCATCTTTCACATTATTCCCATTGAACAGCACGTCATATAAAGCAGCTGTAATCGGCATTTCAACTTCCATTTTCTCCGCCAATTCATGAGCAGCTTTCGTTGTTCTTACACCTTCTACAACCATACCCATACTTTCTAGCACTTCTTCTAAAGAGTGCCCTTTTCCAAGCATATTTCCAGCGCGCCAATTTCGGCTATGCACACTTGTACAAGTTACAATTAAGTCTCCCATACCAGTTAGACCAGCAAACGTTAACGGATTTCCGCCCATTTTTCTTCCTAAACGAGCAATCTCTGTTAAACCACGTGTCATTAATGCCGCTTTCGCATTATCACCTAATCCAAGCCCGTCAGATATCCCCGCAGCTAGTGCAATAATATTTTTTAAAGCACCACCAAGTTCAACTCCAACGATATCTGGGTTTGTATATACACGGAAATAGCTATTCATAAACAAATCTTGTACTCCCTCAGCCGCTTCCATACGCTTTGCTGCAGACGTAACAGTTGTCGCTTGACGCAATCCAACTTCTTCAGCGTGACTCGGCCCAGATAGTACAACAACATCCTTAATCAAGCTCTCTGGAATTTCTTCCTCAATCACTTCCGAAATACGTTTTGACGTACCTGGTTCGATTCCTTTACTTGCATGAATCCAAGTAATTGGCTCTGTAACAATTTCTTTCATCTCTTGCAATACGTCTCGGTACGCTTTCGTCGGTACTACTAGCAGTACTGTATTTACATCTACTAATGCTTCTTCTAAAGAAGAGTAGGCTACGATTGTGCTTGGCAATGTAATCCCTGGAAGATATCTACTGTTCTCACGCTTCGTATTAATTTCATTCATGAGTTCAGGACGGTTTCCCCAAATACGTACATCATGCCCATTGTCAGCTAATACCATCGCTAACGCTGTTCCCCAGCTACCTGCTCCTATTACTGTGATTTTTGTCATAAAATCACATCCTCTCCATTAGTCTCTTGCTCTAGCGATAATGTGAATCGGCGTTCCTACAAAACCGAACGCTTCACGTAAACGGTTCTTTAAGAAGCGCTCATATGAAAAGTGCATTAATTCTGTATCATTTACAAATATAACAAATGTTGGTGGTTTTACCGCAACCTGTGTCGCATAGAAGATTTTCAGACGGCTACCATTATGTGTCGGCGTTGGATTCATCGCTACCGCATCCATAATTACATCATTTAATACATTCGTTTGTACACGGATGCTATGGCTTTCATTTACCTCATTGATAACCGGTAATAACGTTTGTGTACGCTTTTTCGTTTTCGCAGATAAGAATACAATCGGTGCATACTCTAAAAATTGGAAATGAGCACGAATGTTTTCTTCAAATGCTTTCATTGTTTTTTCATCTTTTTTCACTGCATCCCATTTGTTTACAACGATAATAACAGCTCGTCCTGAATCATGAGCATATCCAGCGATTTTTTTATCTTGCTCAATAATTCCTTCTTCTCCGTCTAAAACGACTAAAACAACGTCAGAACGTTCAATCGCTCTAAGTGCACGAAGTACACTATACTTTTCTGTACTTTCGTATACTTTCCCTTTTTTACGCATACCAGCTGTATCGATGATTACATAATCTTGGTCATCTTTACTATATGGTGTATCAACAGCATCACGTGTCGTTCCCGCTATATTACTTACAATTACACGTTCTTGACCAAGAAGTGCATTTACAAGTGATGATTTCCCTACGTTTGGACGTCCAATTAAAGAGAAACGGATTGTTTCATCGTCATACGCTTCTTCTTCAATCTTTGGAAAATGATTTGCAGCTTCATCTAACAAATCACCAAGTCCTAAACCGTGTGTACCTGAAATCGGGAATGGCTCGCCAAATCCTAATGCATAAAAATCATAAATATCACTACGCATGTCTGGATTATCAACCTTATTTACCGCAAGTACAATTGGTTTTTTAGAACGGTATAAAATTTTAGCAACTTCTTCATCTGCTGCAGTTACACCATCGCGACCATTCGTCATAAAAATGATAACATCTGCTTCATCAATCGCTACTTCCGCCTGTTGACGAATTTGTGTCAAGAACGGCTCGTCTCCAATATCAATTCCACCTGTATCAATAATGTTAAACTCATGATTTAACCATTCTCCCGCACTATAAATACGGTCTCGCGTTATACCTGGTATATCTTCTACGATTGAAACTCTTTCTCCAACAATTCTATTGAAAATAGTAGATTTCCCTACGTTCGGGCGGCCTACTATCGCTATTACTGGTTTCGGCATATACTTTCATCCTTTCAACTTGCTTCTGTTTATTATGTAAAAAACCCTTCTTTGTGCAAGAAGGGATTTGCATTCCAGAATATTTCTCAACGTATCAAAACACCTCACATTATACCACACGTTACTAATGTTTCACAATAATATATACATTATCTTGTAAGCGATGTGCAATACCATCTAAAATAGCCTCTAAATTATTTGCAACAAATTCCAGTTCCTCTGTCGACTCGCAAATAAATAAAGGGGCACCACCTGCAAATTTCTCTGGCGTTGTTGTAATGACTGCGAGAATAACACTTTCTAACATCATCTCTTATCTCCCCTTCCTTTCGGAGCTTCTGATGACATATGAACAGCACTCTCTAATGTTGGTACATTTCCGATTACCCCTATCGCTTTTTCTGCATCTTGATCTTGCGGCAGAACAAAAATCCCAACTCTCCCATCCTCTAAATCACGCTTCGCTAACGGTACAAGTGCCGGCGTTCCAGAATCTCTATATATTCCTAAAGCAACCGAAACATCATGTAAAATAGCTTGCCGTTGTCCTAAGTTTGAGATTGTAACCATCGCATCTATCGATTTCGGTTTTAAAATAAATCCCATTCCATATTTCATAATTTCTTCTTGCCTTGCTGGCAATCCAATATTCATAATGTAAATATTATCAATATAAAGTCCCGCTCCTTCAAAACGAAGTGGAACGTGCTCTATTTCTACAAGATCATGAAGTCTTTTACCTGACATTAATTTTTTCGCAATGAAAAAACTTACTATACCAGTAATTACCCCGGCAATCCATGAATCGAATCCTATATACGCAAACGTTGTTACAAACGACGTTAACATCGCCAAGTAGTTACGACTTTCAAATACTAATGCAATTCCTTCAATGTATGTATTACCACGTGGTACGAGCTCATATCCATCTAATTGTTGAAGTGTATTTCTTTCCATATTGCGCACATCACGAAATTGCGTCGCTGCTAACGTAAGAAATGTAATTGCAGAGAAATCTTTTTTCAAAACAGACGGAATCGCAATTGCTCCTAAGGCAGCCGCAATTAATCCCATCGCGATATGAATAATTTTCCCGTGAAGCCTCGTCGGATATTGTCTCGTATCGGTACGAAGCATTAACAACCTAGTTATTGTACCTGCAATTACGCCACATAAAATAGCTGGTGTATATTCAGTCATGTATTACCCTCGCCTTTCTTTTACGTGTTTTCCTCTTAAATTGTTCCATATATACCGATGCCTTTGTAATCCAAAGTAAAATCGCCATAAATAAAGTGGAAACAGCAGCAACATCTAAAAAAGCTAAACTGCCGTATTCATAAGGAAAATGTAATTTACGAAAAATCAGCGTCACCAATAATTCTCCTTGTAACATCCCTATATATAAGGAGCATAATCGTAATATGCGATCCCCGTGCAATAAAACCGATGCATACACAAGTGCACCACTTAACAGCAACAACCTATCAACCACAATCCAAATTGGATCATATACTTCTAACAAATGAAAGCTTGTATATAACATTGCAATAATAAGTGCCGAAAGTAAGGTATATAATTTTTTCCAAATAGAATATAACGCGATACCTACAAAAGAAATAATACAAAGCAAAAGGGCATTTACCGATATTGTGAAAGAAGCAATCGTCACATTTAACGGAGAACAAATAATAAAAATTAATATACAAGCACTTATCTTCCAACGAATAGATTCCTTTTTCATAAAAAAGGTCACGACAATCCACCCTATCCAAGCAACAAAATAAAAAGTACTCCCATCCATCATTTCACCTCCTATGATTTCCATTATGGGAACTTTTTATGAAAGTTAATCCTCCTTTTCTTTGTGCATAGTTTTTCTCATAACAGCAAAACTTTTAATAAGGAGGTGTAACTCACAATGGGTAAAGATCGCCAAGAACGAAAGCTAAGAGAATCACGCCGCGTTGAATCTGATCGCGACCAATCACTTCAATATCCCGGTGCAACAAGTCTTGATACACCGGAGCAAGCTCGAAAGCAGAATCAGCATTAAATAAAGTGAAACTTCAGTGGGGGGTATCCATCCCCACTGATTATTAGCCCACACCAATCGAGCCGCCCTCAAATAGGCAATACAAAAAGACGGTTTCGATATTGTACGAAACCGTCTTTTTACACGATTATTTTATTTATTTCTACTCGTAATATAATTCTTTTGTTTTCGCATTATAAACCCTATCACTCAACGAGGCATTAATCGTAACTACACCTGTTGTTTTTTAGAATATGTAATAACATAATACGTATGTAGAGAAGGATCTTTACTCTTTACCTCTACACGTACATAATCCGTCTCTCTTATCTCATTTAACTTTCGCTCAACCTCTTTTTTCGCACCTACAATATCTTCTTTTTCTCCTTTAATTTCCCTACTCACAATGGTATTTCCTTGATCAGAAAGTAATACTACTTCAGCATTACTTAAACTAACTTCATTTGGTATATTAAAATAATAAATTGTATACGAATCTTCCGATGGATTTTTGTCTTCTCCTAATTCCCTTGGCAAAATTAGTGCTTCTATTCCACTTCCTGCATTCACCGTTGGATTCCTATACAATTTATTCCCGACTGCAATTGCAATATTCGCCGTTTTAATTGCTGATTGTGCTGTTGTTGAACTAGAATCTCCTTCTCTTACATTTGAAGTTAATGAAATTCCAACCTTTTTCTTATATCCAGAAACCGCTGTATCTTCTCTTATATTTCGTGCATGGATGTTAAAATCTTCACTATTATATGTAATGCGTCCTATTGTATTTTTACTATTTGAAGATACATTATCTCCTTTTTTATTAACATCCTCATCCTCAAAATTATAGTAAATTTTCCCTTGTTTCTTTTGACTCTTAAATAGCAATCTCTTATCTTGTTTTATCGCTAACCAGCTATATAGAGAGGAATACTTTCTTACTTTTGCCATGTTTCTCTCCACAAACATGGCAAAAGTAAGAATACTCCAATAATTCAGCGGCATATTTTTTACATTTCTTCATTTCTATAACCCTTTTTTTCAATTTTAGCTTTTCTGTACGATATTTATATATACTTTTATTATAATGTAAACTCTCTCTTTTTTCCATTTATAGAATTATATAGAATGATAACTTCTCGCCTCCCCTCTTCATTTTACGAAAATAAAACGCAAAAAAATCAACCGGATGGTTGATTTTTTATCGCCTACTATAATGTGCAGTGTCAATCCCTCGCTGCGCTAACCAATGGTACGTTTCACCTTTTACAACAAGAGGTACAGATTGAAACTCTTCTATCGTCTTCACGCCAAGAGCTGTCATAATAAACTTTAAATCTGTATGTAAAAGATCAATTTCACCCACTAAATTCTCAACACCATCTTGCATTAAAATACGTAAAAAGTATCCAGCAAACGCAGTTGTATTCGCCCCTAATGCGATTGCCTTCGCCACGTCAAGTGCTGTTTGTATACCCCCAGATGCAATAAAAGAGAGGTTATTATTTGTAGAGGTTGCTTCAATAATCGAGGTAGCTGTTTGTATGCCCCAGTTATTAAAATAAGAAAGCATTCGCTGTCTTCTTTCATTTTCAACAGCAGCAAAATTCGTACCACCTTGTCCGCCAATATCAATTGCTGTTATACCTATATTCGCTAACTGTTGTACTGTTTCCTTACTCATTCCAAAACCGACTTCTTTTACGATGACAGGTACTTTACTTTTTAAAACTATTTTCTCAATCCGCTGAAGTACACCAGTAAAATCACGGTCTCCTTCTGGCATCGTTAACTCCTGTATGACATTTAAATGAATTTGCAGTGCATTCGCTTCAATCATATCAACGGCACGCTCTGCCTGTTCGACAGTTGCCTCACTTCCTAAGTTTGCGAAAAAAATCCCATTCGGATTTACTTTCCTAACAACTTTATACGAAGCCGCTTCACTTTCATCTTTTAAAGCTGCCATTTGCGAACCTACAGCCATAGCAAGGTTATGATGTTTCGCTACATATGCTAATTGCTCATTAATATGTAATGTTTGCTCTCCTCCACCACCAGTCATCGCATTGATAAAAATCGGCGAACTTAGTGAAAGTTCGCCGATTTTTGTTTCACATGTTATAGTGTCATAACTTGAATTTGGCAAGCTTTGATGCACAAAATCAATATCATGAAAGCCATGCGTACGAGACTGACCAGTAGAAAGAGCATATTCAATATGATCTAATTTACGTTTTGCCCTTACCACTTGTACCCCTCTTTATTTCTTTAATTTTTTCAGTTGTTCACCAATAATATCACTTAACTGGAAAGTAGCCGAATCAGCATTTGGCTCATATTGGCTATAATCTTCTGTTACATTATTTTCTTCAAGCGTTTCTTTTATGCTTAAAGAAATACGTTTTTCTGCTACATGGACTTCAAGTACTTTCACTTTTACTTCTTGTCCCATTTCCAATACTTCATTTGGATTTTTCACGTGACGATTTGCAATTTGAGATACATGTACAAGCCCTTCAACACCAGGTAAAATTTCAACAAACGCACCGAATGTAACAAGGCGTTTTACTACTCCCTCACGAATATCTCCAGCTTTTATTTCGCCAGCAACATTTTCCCAAGGTCCTGGCTGAGCTGCTTTAATTGATAAAGAAATACGTTGCGTATCAGCATCAACAGATAACACTTTTACCTTTACCTTTTGACCTTGCTCTAATACCTCAGAAGGTTGCTCTACACGTTCGTGTGAAATTTGTGAAATGTGAACTAAACCGTCCACACCACCAACGTTAACGAAAGCACCAAAATCCGTTAATCGTTGTACTGTTCCTTCAACAATATCCCCTTCTTTTAACGAAGAAATTGCTTCTTTTTTCTTAGAATCTAGTTCTAGTTCTACTACCGCTTTATGTGAAAGAATAACACGATTTTTTTCACGGTCTAATTCAACAATTTTCACCGCTAATGTTTTTCCTTTATAGTCAGCAAAGTCTTCTACATAATGTACTTCTACAAGTGAAGCTGGGATAAAACCACGAACACCAAGGTCCACAACTAACCCACCATTCACGATATCTTTTACAATAACATCAAATACATGACCAGAATTAAATTTTTCTTGTAATTCTACCCACGCTTTTTCTGCGTCAACAGCTCTCTTAGATAAAACAAGATCATCATCTTCTAATTTAATAATTTTCAATTCAAGTGTTTGATCTAATTCTACAACATCGCTTGCTTTTTCAATATGAACGTTAGCTAATTCACTAATCGGAATTACGCCATCTGTTTTGTATCCAACATTTACAAGAACTTGTTTCTCTTCAACTTTCGTTACAGAACCTGTAACAACGTCACCAACTTGTAATTCTTTTGAATTCATAACTTCTTCATTCATTTTCTCTACCATGGAAATACCTCCCTACAGAATTGACAAAGCATTTTTATGTATATACGAAATGAAAACAAATGTTTTCATTTGCATGTTTAAGAATTTATCATCACATATTCTGTTTCAATACAGTTCACAAGAAACTATATTAAATCTATATAAATAGTATACAGCAAAATCATCTTGAAGAAAGTATGATTTGAAATATAATAGCGAATATATTCTGACAGTTTTTTTCCTCTGTAACTAACTTCTTACAAATTAGCCCATTTGTCAAGAAAAGAGACTTATAATTCACTTATCCTTTACATTTCAAAAAAAAAAAAAAAGAAAGAGGATAGTCCTCTTTCTTTATTTCGCAAATACTCCTGAAACAATACCCATAATTTTTTGGACAACTTCTTCAATTGATAAAGAAGTTGTATCTAATTCCAATGCATCATCAGCTTTTTTCAAAGGAGAAACTTCGCGTTCTGAATCTAATTTATCACGCCTAGCAATTTCTTCTCTTAACTGCTCTAAATTAGAATCGAAACCTTTATTCATATTTTCTAAATGTCTTCTTTCCGCTCTTTCTTCTACAGAAGCAAGCATAAAGATTTTCACTTCAGCATCTGGTAGTACATGTGTACCAATATCACGGCCATCCATTACTACGCCGCCTTTTTTAGCTAATCCTTGTTGACGACGTACCATTTCTTCACGAACAAGACGATGCTTTGCTACAATAGATACACGATTCGTCACATCTGGCGTACGAATCACTTCAGAAACATCTTGTCCATTTAAAAATACAAGTTGTGTATTTTCCCCTTGCTGGAATTCAATATTTACATTTTTTACAACTTCCATTAACTTTTCTTCATTTTCAATATCCACTTTTTGTTCAAGGGCTGCATATGTAATAGTACGGTACATTGCGCCTGTATCAATGTAAACATATGAAAGTTTTTTTGCAACAACTTTTGCCACTGTACTTTTCCCAGCAGCCGCTGGACCATCTATAGCAATCGAAATTCGTTTATCCATTGTAACACCTCATTTTTCACTTATAAAACAAAACGAAAAGCAGGTATTTTCCCCCTGCTTCTTCTCATTTGCCTCACGTCATTAAATCCTCAATAATTGTAGCATAATCCATCATAGAAGAAAATGAAAACTACTTATTCACCTGTAAGATTTCCGCCTTATTTTTCGTGACGACACCTTCGTAATAAACAATTTTCGATAAATATTTCACTGAAGATTTATGTATAAAAAGCAGTTGGACGACAGAAAGAAAAATAAATTGAATCAGTAATATACGAATTATAATTTTCTCCACTTTTTTCAAAAAAACTCACTCCTTCCCTCTCTACACTTACACATCTACTCTCATAAATTCCCATAAACAAAACCTAACCTAATAACCACTTACCGGAGCACACTTAAGGTAATTTATTTTATTGTCATTTTCTAAGCATACTTTTATACATTTTCATTGTCGAATTTACTCAAAACATGTTATGTTCTAAATGTATTTTTCAACTTGAAAGGGGTATAAGCATTGAAAAGAATCCTAGTTTTACACACAGGTGGAACAATTGCAATGGAGGAAGATAAAGAAACTGGGGTCGTACAACCAGGTAAAAAGAATCCTCTTTTAAAATTCATTCCTGATTTAGAAGGCGATGTTGATTTAATTGTCGAAGATGTGTTCCATCTTCCATCTCCTCACATGACTCCTAGCGAAATGCTACAATTGCAAGTCATCATTGACGAAAGAGTAAAACAAGACGATATTCATGGCGTAGTCATCACGCATGGTACCGATACATTAGAAGAGACAGCTTATTTTCTTGATTTAACAGTTCAAGCAACTATCCCAATCGTTGTGACAGGGGCAATGCGTTCTAGTAATGAATTAGGTGCCGATGGTCTATATAATTTCTTATCAGCTGTAAAAGTTGCTAGTAGTAATGAAGCTGCTGAAAAAGGCGTTCTAGTCGTATTAAATGACGAAATACATTGTGCTACAAATGTAACAAAAACGCACACAAGTAATGTCGCGACATTCCAAAGTCCACAGTACGGACCAATTGGCATGGTAACAAAACGTGGTGTTGTTTTCCATCATGCTTTAGTGCATCACGAAACATGCACAGTACGACAGATTTCTAAAAACGTTGTCGTTCTAAAAGCATACGCAGGTATGGATGATACATTATTATCAGCAATCGAAACACTACCAGTAGACGGAATTGTTATTGAAGCACTTGGACAAGGTAATTTACCTCCAAGAACACTTCCTAGTCTAGGGCGATTAATAGAAAAAGGCATTCCAATTGTATTAGTTTCACGCTGCTTTAACGGTATCGTTCAAGACGTATACTCTTATGAAGGTGGCGGAAAACAATTAAAAGATATGGGCATTGTTTTCACCTACGGTTTAAACGCTCAAAAGGCGCGAATTAAATTACTAGTCGCACTAGAAAACACAAACTCTCACGAAACAATCCAACATATGTTTATGCACGATTAAAAAGAAGCTGTCGAAGATTTCGACAGCTTCTTTTTATTCTTCTCTTGATGCAATGGTTTGCGCAATCGCATCTCCATGGAATCTACCGTTCTCGATAAATATTTCATTTGCGTTATTCCCCGCAGCAATTACACCTGCAATAAAAATATTTTCAGCGTTTGTTTCCATACTACCCTCTATATAAATCGGGCGCCCTGTTTCTTCATCAATCCGAACTCCCATTTTTGTTAAGAAGCTGTGGTCTGGATGGTAACCCGTCATAGCAAATACAAAATCGTTTTGAATTGTATTTGCCTCACCATCTACTGTATACGTCAACGTATGCTCAGTAATTTCTTTTACATGCGCATGGAAATGCATTTGAATTGTCCCATTTCGTACTAACGCCTCAAATTCCGGCAAAATCCACGGCTTAATACTTGGCGAGTATTCCCCACCACGGTATAGAACTGTTACACGTGCACCCGATTTAACAAGCTCTAACGCTGCATCTATACTTGAATTTTTACCACCTATTACAACGACATCTCGATCAAAATAAGGGTGTCCTTCTTTGAAATAATGAGCTACTTTCTCAAGTTTCTCACCAGGTACATTCATATAATTCGGATTATCATAATATCCAGTTGCGACAACAATGTATTTCGCAACATATATTTCTTTGTTTCCGTCACGCTTCGTCGTTTCAACTTTAAAAACATCACCATCTTTTTGAACTTGTTCCACTCGTTCAAATGCATTTACACGTATAGATTTACGCTTTACTACTTCACGATAATACGCAAGCGCCTGATTACGAAATGGCTTACGATTTTCTGTAATAAAAGCAACTTCACCAATTTCTAATTTTTCACTAGAGGAGAAAAATGTTTGATGAGTTGGATAATTATAAATTGCATTTACAATGTTTCCTTTTTCGATTACTAACGGATTTAACCCCACTTTTTGCAACGAAATCGCCGCTGCTAATCCGCATGGACCGCCTCCGATAATAATAACTGTTTCTTTTTGCATACTTAGTTCACTCCTAGTCTTCTACCTCTGCTCTATTTATATAAACAAGAAAAAACCTACTTACAGCAGTAGGCATCTATCTTTATTGTATTCATTTTTCATATATTTGTCATCTAAACGAAACATACATCCGATAGACATCTGCTAAAAACTGCTGAAATTTAATTCCTTGTTGCCCTAATACATTCTCAGGATCGATTTTCCGAGTAGGATCCAACGTTTTGTGTGACACAATAGCCTTTTTAGGATTTAAACCGAAATTTTGACATAAATAAGCGTGATACCACGTAAAACGAGTATACGCCTCCCAAAAGTTTACGTCGCCACCATAGCAAAGTTCAACCCCAATTGCAGCCTTATTCGCATCATAACCGAATAACTCATTATCCGTTGGCACATTGTATCGAACATGGTACGCAACTTCATTTATAGGGACAATTTCTAATATTGTTTTATCATCAATAAATGTATGCGCTGAAGCTTTCGGTTGTATTTCATTAAAGTAATCCCGATTTCCTATCGCATTGCTACCAGGGTTCCCCGTGTCATGACTTACAATAAATCTTACTTTTGAAAGAGGAATTCCTGGTCGTGAATTTCCATACCCAATATAGTTACGCTCTATAGGGAACATCGCCATTACTACCAACTCCCGCTCTAAAAAATTACCTTACTTCCTTATATATGTATTCGGTGGCAATGTCCTTATGGCATATTTCTTATGCGAAGAGAACATCGAAAATATTTGATGTGAATACCATAAATAATACAATACTTACAGCCACTCCGTAAAAACCGTAAAACCAAATACAATCTTCTTTCGTATCTAAACCGAAAAATTTATTTACCGATTGTAATAATGTGCCACGCTTGCTTTGTTTGTTTCGTAATACTTCCACTCGTTCTACAACATCTGCTGGCATCATAAATCTTTGGTCTACTGTCATTTTCATCATTTATCTCTCCTTAAAATCATTTCCGTTTTGCTTATCTAAGGAAAGTATAGCACGTTTGTTCGTGCAGAACAAGCGTTCTTTTTTATTTTTTATTCTATTTTTCACCAAACCAAGTAATAATTGTGAATATAAACGCGATAATTGGTCCAACTACAACTGCACCAAATATTAAAAATAATAATCCTTCGCCGAACACCCGAACGACACTTGTTTTTCGGGCTCTCTTAGCTCTTGCAAGTTCACCCTCTAACACCTTAACCTTTTCTTCTAATTGGTCTACTCGTTCCATTATTTCATTCCCCATATACAACACCTCATTTAATACTTCAACAAAAAAACGCGATTCCCTCGAAAGGAAATCACGTTTTCTCAAAACATTATATATTATACCCAACCTCTGAAGCGACTAGCCTCAGCCATTTTACGAACACCAATCATGT
Organism: Bacillus sp. FSL R12-0074; assembly: GCF_038005725.1. Classification (NCBI taxonomy): domain Bacteria; kingdom Bacillati; phylum Bacillota; class Bacilli; order Caryophanales; family Bacillaceae; genus Bacillus; species Bacillus sp. FSL R12-0074. The sequence goes on along the minus strand of NZ_JBBOTR010000001.1, from coordinate 1,516,240 downwards.
ATGCAGCTAAGCGCATGTTCACTTTACGAACTTGTGATGTTTCATAAATTGAATCGAATGATTTTACCATTACTTTTTCTAAACGTTGTTCTACTTCTTCTTCAGTCCAGTAGTAACCTTGGTTATTTTGTACCCACTCAAAGTAAGATACCGTAACGCCACCAGCACTTGCTAATACGTCTGGAACAAGTAAGATACCACGATCTGTTAAGATTTTTGTTGCTTCTAATGTAGTTGGACCATTTGCAGCTTCAACCACAATTTTCGCTTTAATCTTATCAGCATTTTCTTCTGTAATTTGGTTCTCAATTGCAGCAGGAACTAAAATGTCGCAATCAAGTTCTAACAGTTCTGTATTTGAAATTGTATTATTAAATAGTTTTGTTACAGTACCAAAGCTATCGCGACGATCTAGTAAGTAGTCAATATCTAATCCATTCGGATCATGTAATGCACCGTAAGCATCTGAAATTGCAATTACTTTCGCGCCTGCATCATGCATAAATTTAGCTAAGAAGCTACCCGCATTACCAAATCCTTGAACAACAACGCGTGCACCTTTAATATCAATGTCACGTTTTTTCGCAGCTTCACGAATACAAATTGTTACACCTTTTGCAGTCGCTGTTTCACGTCCGTGTGATCCACCTAATACAAGTGGTTTACCTGTAATAAATCCTGGTGAATTAAATTCATCGATACGGCTATACTCATCCATCATCCATGCCATAATTTGTGAGTTTGTAAATACATCTGGAGCCGGAATATCTTTTGTCGGACCAACAATTTGGCTAATTGCTCGTACATAACCGCGGCTTAATCTTTCTAATTCACGGAAAGACATCTCACGTGGGTCACAAATGATTCCACCTTTACCTCCACCATATGGTAAATCAACAATACCACATTTTAAACTCATCCAAATAGAAAGTGCTTTCACTTCATTTTCTGTTACGTTTGGATGGAAGCGAATTCCACCTTTCGTTGGACCAACAGCATCATTATGTTGTGCACGATATCCTGTAAATATTTTAACAGTCCCGTCATCCATACGAACTGGAATTTTCACTGTCATCATACGAATTGGTTCTTTCAATAATTCATATACTTCGTTTGGATAACCCAATTTTTCTAATGCTTCATTAATTACAATTTGTGTTGAATTTAACAATTCAAAATGTTGTTCCCCTTGTTGTTGTGTTTTCGTTTGAGTTCCCTTTTCGGCTACCATAGTAAGTAAACCCCCTGTAATTTCACTTGTTTAGTAAACCTTCATTGCCTAGTATACACCGTTAAATTTGGAATGCAATAGAAAACGCTAACAAATATATACAAACTATTTTGTATTGCAAGCGTTTTCACTATTATTATAGTCCTTTTATCGCTTTTAGAAAAGTAAAATACTTAAATATTTAAATATTTTTTATTTTCATCAAAATACATTCGATAAAACCATTATTTCATCAAGAAATAATGATTACATTTTAACATACAGATCGGCTAGTCTTGTTACCTACACTTCGTTTTATAGATTTTAGATTTTCAGCTGAATAAAAATAAAACCTCAAGCTACGTTACATTAGCTGAGGTTTTGTTTTTTCACAAAGTAATTGTATATTTGTTCAATCGCTTGAGAATCCATTAATTCTTTACCATATTCCATTACGCGGTAAATTGTTGCTGTTGACGGATTACCGTACTCCGCTAAAATAGCTATAAAATCCGCCTTCAATAATTGAAATTGCTCTTCTTCTTCTATCCAAAGATAAAAACGATCATCCCACGTATACAACTTCCCATCAGTTACACCAAGGTTATATAAGCGATTTGACAAATTGATTACATCATCTAATGTAGCAAACTCGTAAAGTATATGTTCACTTTCATCAAGAGTCACTTGCATTTCAATAAACTCGTCACGGAACTCATCTTCTGTGTCCACTTCGTGATTTTCTTTTGTTACAATTACAACCATACCTTGAGCTTGTAGAGAAAATACTTCAACAGCAATCGGTCCATCCGCTTCAAACCCTAATTCTGTATTTGCTTCTTGCATCATATCACGGAATAGTTGCTGTACTTTCGGTGCATTTCTCCACAAATCTTCTTTCGTTAATCCTCGTTCAGATAAATCATCAAATGTTAGGAAAATTTTAATCTTATTATAATTTAAACGTTCCAGTCTCATCTCATACCCTCCCTACGTAACCATTGCATCTAATTTTTATTATATGAAATAGAAAATAGATGGTTCTTTTCGAACGACTATTCCGGCATCTTTAACCATCCATCCCATTCTTCTTTCGTGTTACCAATTAGGATATTTTGAAGATTTAATTGATCTCCAATGCCTTTTCTTCCTATAAAACCACCAGAGATGTTTTCATTTTTTTCTTGCAACAAGTCAATAAATTCTACTGCCTCTTCAAGTTCTCGTTCATCATCAAAAGATATAAACAAATATTTAGGTTGTAATTGTTCAATAGCTAGTAAAATACCTTCTTCATCTAAACTTGTCCCCATATACATTGTTTGATATCCTTTTAGTCGTAAATACGTCGCGAAAATAAATCCTTTTAATATATTATTTTCTAAAACGAAAACTTTGTTAACGGAAGAATACACCGACGCATTATGATAGATCATCCCTAAACGTGTTTGTAAGAATGATACAACATATTTGAATTGCGACATTGTAATCTCATTATTACTTTTTAAAGTTAACAACTTGTTTGCCACTTGAAGAATGATGCTTGTAACAACCTTTTCCGTTGAATATATACTAAAAGCCTCGTTTAATAATGCAGAAATTGTAATTTCATCAAATTCTAACAAAGCTTGTAGTATATCGTCCACTAAAACAACTTCTGTATCAGTAATTTTTTCTTTTTGAACGTTGTTCTGCAACCGATTCCCTTCTAATAACTGAACTGCTTGTCCAATCATCATCCCCTCAGAAACTTTGTTCATTAACCATTTCAAAATATGAATATGCTCTTCTGTATATAAACGATGCCCCGCACGATTTCTCTTTGGGGCAATAATATGATAGCGTCTTTCCCATGCGCGAAGTGTACTCGGTTGAATTCCGAGTATATTTGAGACAGCTTTTATATTATATTTTCCATTTGAATTCGGCATTATTTCCCTCCGCATAACGTAATGATATGTGTTTGGGAAGGTGCCCGAAAACGAAGAGGGAACAATGTTGTTCCATACCCATTACTAACAAAGAGAGTCGTATTAGAATGCTTATATACGCCACCCTTTAAATACTTTTCAGATGGAAACAACCGAATCTGACCTCCATGTGTATGTCCACTTAATACGAGCGAAATTTGTTCATTACCAGACATTTTCTTTATTATATCTGGGTTGTGACTAATTAAAATGCGAAAACCTTCTTCTTTACAATCAGACAACGCTAAATCTAAACGATCTCGTTCTAATCCAACATCATCGATACCGAGTAAGCAAATTTTCTCTCCTAATTCAGACTCAAATACAACTCTTGTATTATCTAATACCTTCACATTATTTTCTATTAATAAAGCATCTAATTCGTGATACTCAATTTCATAGTCATTATTTCCCCATACAAAATATACAGGGGCTATTTCTCTTAACTTTTGAATATTTAAAGCGATTTGCAATAAAGGTACTCCTTTTTCAGCTAAATCACCGCCAATAATTACGATATCTGCTTTTCCTTTCACTCGTTCAATTAGCGAGCTAGAAATGATCCTTCTATGAATATCCGAAATAAAAAAAACTTTAACTTTTTGAAAACTTTCCGGAAATTCTTCGAATACTAAAGTATGTTCCAACACTGTATTACGCATCGCTTCTTTATACATTCCAAGAAGACATACAAAACCAATGCTTATGAGAGTACATAATAATATAATCCATGACATATATTTTTTACTCTCCCTCCTCGTAAAGTATAGTCCTTAATTTTATGTGGAGCTATATATCACTCATTTAGCTAGCTCTCATACTTCGTGGACTTATCTTTTATAGGAATTTTCAATTCTTGTCCTACCTTCACTTCGTCTTCTTGTAAATCATTATACTTTTTTATTATTTCTATCCCATCTTCATCTGAGAAATATTGCTTCGCTATACTTTCTAAAGTTTCTCCATCTTTCACAACATGAGTTGCTACTTTCTCAGGCTGCTTCTTTGATTCGGTCTTAGCGGAATCAAAGAAAATTACTTCAAACGCACTTTTCTCAGCATTATTACTATCACTTTTTACCTGTATATACTTATCCGTATACCATAGGATACTAATAGGTAACAATATGAACAAAAATGTTAACACTCGGACGAAAATGTGATTCATTTTAAACTTTGGTTTGTTCTCTTTATTTCTATGAATTTCACTACGCGGCGGTAAACTTTCATCTTCTTCCACTTGCTCAACTTCTAACTCCTCTTCAAAATCAGGAATTCGTTTTCTCATGTTGTTCACCACCACCTTCCATTTATTTTCTTAATTGGAGCCCCATTATAAAATCAACAAGAAAGTGTGCAAAGATTGTTATAAACAAATTTCCTGTCCACTCGAATACATAACCAAAAACAAAACTAATAAAGCAGACGAAACAAAACAAAAAAGGCTTCGTTATATACCGAATATGTAACACAGCAAAAATTAAACTCGCTATTACAATTCCGAAATGAGTCTGCACTACACCTCTAAATAAAAACTCTTCCGCAAAGCCAATAATAAACGTGATAACGAGTAAATGCATGACAGAAATCCCTTGAAACATTCTATCGTTAATGCCACCATCATCAAACCAAGATTCTGGAAACACTCGCATTGCAACATAATCTAATAACACAATACAAATCGCTAACAAGCTACCTATTAAAAGTATAGAAACCGGTTCCCATTTCCATAAACTATAAACTTCTCTTTTATCTTGAAATAATATATATGCTAGTAAACAACCGATACCAATAATGATTAGTTGTGTTATGTAGAGATTCAGTCTTATTTCTCTCGGACTCATATCTTCAACATTATGCCTTTGAATGTTCATCATTCCTCCATCTTTCCTAGGCCGAAAAGCTTTTGTAACTCTGTTTCCCAATTATAGTCGAAAACTAACTGTTGCGCTCGTCTTTTTTTATAATCCGTTTTTGTAATACCACAGTAATCACAACAGTTTTCTATCTCTTTTTCTTTTCTATAACCGAATTGTTGTAATAAATATTCACGTCTACATCCTTGAACTTGTATCCATGACTTCATATTTTCTAGCTCACTATATTTATTACGCATTCTCACTTCCACTTCCGCTATTAATCTGTGCATTATTTCATCTGACAAGCTCTCTAGCATGAGATTTCGCTGTTGTATGATTCCAAGATGTTCGAGATGATAACGTGTAAAGCGCCAATACTGTTCATTAAATCTTGCTGCATTATAACAAATTTCTTCTACATCTTCTAATGGTAATACTTTCGTTTGAAACATTCTTTCTTGTAGTAACGAAAATAAAAATTGTATTTGCGATTTACTTGGTAATTCATCTTCAATGATTGAAATTGGCAAATCGTGATCCAATGGACTACATAATAAAATGGCTATACTCAATTCTCCATCTCTTCCCGCTCTTCCAATTTCTTGTAAATAGGAAGCTACATTTGTCGGATATTGAAAATGAATAATATATCTTGTATTCGCCTTATTTACCCCCATCCCAAAAGCACTTGTACATATTACAATTTGCAACTGGTCATTCATAAACTGTTGTTGAATTAACATACGCTCTTCATGTTCCATACCACCATGATAAAAAGCTACACCTGTAATTCCTTTTCCTCTTAAATACTCGGTTAAACGCTCTGTCCAGGCCCTACTTGAACAATAAACAATACCAGGCCCTTGCAAATACATTACATGCTCAAAAAGCGCCTCTTTTTTTTCTTCTATTGTTTCCACAAATTGCACTTCCATCGCAATATTTGGACGATCAATTGAGTACACATGCTCAGCAATATTTTTTAGATTTAAACTTTCCGCTATATCTCGCAATACATCCTTTGTCGCAGTTGCTGTTAATGCTAGTACTGTCGGAGATCCGATACTCTCAATTACTTTATCTAATTTTTTATAATCTGGCCGAAAATCATAGCCCCATTGTGAAATACAATGCGCTTCATCTACGACAAATAATGAAATATGAATTTTTTTCAATTCTCTTATTAGAAGTTCCGACTGCAACATCTCTGGCGATACGAAAACAAATTTATAAAAAGATAGCTTTTTCATCGCTTCTCTTTTTTCAATTAACGTCCGAAAACTATTCAATGCAATAACTCGATTTTTCACGACATACTTTAATTGCGTAACTTGGTCTTCCATTAAAGATAATAATGGTGATACAACAAGCACCGTACCCTCTTGCAGAAGCCCCGGAAGTTGATAACACATTGACTTTCCCCTTCCAGTCGGAAGCATTGCTACAACATCTTTTCCTTCCAATAAGTCCGTAATAACTCCTTTTTGCCCCGGACGAAATTCAGAATATCCAAACCACTTATATAAATATTCCTCAAGCTTCATTTATACCCTCCATCCGTGCCAATACAAGACGTACTTCAAAATAAGAGATTTCCTCTCCAACCGCTTGCTTCAACACACGCAATTTACGTGTTTGTAATGCTTCAATTACTTTTGTTACTTTTTCCTTTTTTTCTTTTTCCATAAACATTTCAATAGAAAATTCTTTTTCTCGTAAAGCAATTTCTACAAAATGATCTTCTATCGTGGCAACCTTCAAATTCCGAATTGTTGCTATTTCTTCTAAAGAGCGTCCTTGTCTCCAAAGATTATATGTTTTTTTCGTTGATAAACTAAATAAATCAGCTTTCTCATTTGGATAAGATATAATTTCAGCTAATAATGGAAACTCATTTTCTTTATTGCGAACTTCTTGAATAAGGAAATGAATTGTACCCCAAAATAAAAAATACACTCGAAATATATCTTGTTTCGTAATTTCCGCTAATTGTTGTAAAGTACACCCAATACGTTTATACCCAGTTAACCGATATATTACGATTGTAGCCTCTACTGGATTATTTTTTTGTAAAAGAGTATGCATTTCCTTCCATAATCTTTTAGCCAATTCACTTCTCATATACGGTATTCCAGTGAGAAAACGTTTCACCCACATCATTATTTCTGTATCCTGTTGAATTGGAATAAATTTCGTATTCGCCTGTTGTAAATTCGAAATGGTTTGAACGATCAATGATAATCTCTTCCAAAACGTTTCACCTATTTCACCATAGTGTAAACCATTTAAATATGTCGGAAAGGCAAAGTCACCTTCCCATTTGTTTAATTGCACGTTACCAGCAGTCGTTAACACATATGTATTATCATGTATACCTTGAACTAAATCCGTTTGTAACAACTTTGCAACTTCTTGATCATAATCAGCTCTATTTAATGACTTATAAATCCCAAACAAAAAAGAAATTTGAAACATATTCCCATCTTGTAATGTTTGCGACGATCTCTTTCCTTTTAATAAATAATAAATCGAAGAAACGGTTCTTTCACCATTCAATTGTTTTAAACAATATAATAAAGTATATTGTAGCTGCATTACCGCTTCCACCTCTCAGTCTAACTTCATTCCTTTTTCAATACGATTGCACATTAACTGCTATTCATTTAACTTATCATATTCACACTACATGCTTGTATATATTCTATTGTATCAAACGAAATAACATTTAAGTATTTTGAAAATCTTATGAAATAATTCAAAAATAAGTTGACACTCTAATTGATAAGCATTATCATTATAATTTTATGTTGAAAAGTTTTTAAAACCGTTTTACAATAAGATTATAATTTTTTGGCGAACTTTTCACATACATATTATCAGGAGGGAAAAAATATGGCAAAATATACAATCGTTGACAAAGATACTTGTATTGCATGCGGTGCTTGTGGTGCTGCTGCACCAGACATTTATGACTATGATGATGAAGGCATTGCATTTGTAACATTAGACGATAACCAAGGTATCGTTGAAATTCCAGATGTATTAATTGAAGATATGATGGATGCATTCGAAGGTTGTCCAACTGACTCAATTAAAGTTGCTGACGAATCATTTGATGGCGACTCTTTAAAATTCGAATAGTCTTTTATTAACTTCAAAAAATCCCCCTCATACTTATGAGGGGGATTTTTTGCACTCTTTTTCATTCTCACTAACAAAAAAACCATTAGCAGTTACGCTGCCAATGGTTTAATATTTTTAAGCATTTTTCATTTTTGCAAATACCCATACTTTCAAGCGTGAAAATAATGCTACAAATACAATTGTTACAACAATTCCTTTAATTACATTAAACGGTAATATCGCCGTTACAATAGTTTGTCGCATAATATCACTAGACATAGCTGGTGAATTTAAAAACCAAGTGTACGCTGGTAAAATAATAAAGTAGTTTAACACACTCATAATAACTGTCATAGTAATTGTACCTAGCATTAATCCTGTCGTTAAACTTTTTACTGTGCGATACTTTCGGAATAAGAATGCTGCTGGACCAATAAATAAACATCCCGCTATAAAGTTTGCTACTTCTCCTACTGGTACTCCCGTTAAACTTCCTTGAATTCCGTAATGCAAAATATTTTTTATCGCTTCTACAATTACACCTGCAATTGGACTAAAAATTATCGCCGCAATTAAAGCTGGCACATCACTAAAATCAATTTTTAAAAATGGCGGAAGCCCTGGGAATGGAAAATCCAACATCATTAGTAAATACGCAATACTACTTAGCATCGCTACACTCACCATCTGCACTACACTGTTTTTTTGTTTCATCTTTCTCTCTCCTTTTCCATCGATCTTCTCATGGAAAGTGGAAAGGTTCTGCTATGCCTATTTTTTCATAGAACGAAAAAACCCTTTGTGATTTACACAAAGGGAGAATTTTAAGGCACATCAAACAGACGTTCAAATACTTATCTTTTTTGAACGCTTGAACCTCCATCTTCTCCCATCCAGACTGTACTGTCGGCTTTGGAATCACACCAAATCCTGCCTTAACGGCTCGCGGGCTTAGAACGAAATTATTAAATGTTCATCACCGCCGGTCGGGATTTTCACCCTGCCCCGAAGATAGACCGATATTCTATTTTCCACTTCATTATACAACAACATGATCGTATTGTGAACAAAAAAAGTGTAACTTACTAAAAATAAGTTATTGATTTTATATAATTAAAGAAACGATCACTATATTTTACAATACAACCCATATTTTTTATAATTCGGTATTTCTCTTATGAATCCCCCTAGTCATATGTCGTCAAAAGTGATAAGATGTTGAATTGTTAAGATAAGAACATTTTCTGAGTTATGGAGGAAATGTCATGAAGAAAGATAAAAGACACTCTATTCGAGAAGCAATGAAAAAGAACTTAAGAAAAGAATACTTTTATTTGAAAAAAGAATTACTTTTCTACTGTCCAATTGATCTAGGCACATTCTCAAGAGAGACATACTACGCTACTTTTGACCAAGATGGCATAAGTATTTATCAGTATGATAAAAAAACAGAAAGTAAATTAAAATTGTGTGAGCGTCATCCATGGAAGAGTTGGAATAAGGTAAAAGTTGATCACTATTTAACAACTTCTCAATTTATTTTCCAAGGTGAGCGAAACTGGATTTTATCCCTTTTCCAAAAAGGAAAAGAAGCTCAAAAAATAATTGAAGAACATACATCTTTACAAACGGAAGTTGTTTCCCGTCCGTTTTCCAAGAAACTTCCTGGTTTCCGTTCTGATACACCATTGAATAAATACATCGGTTGCATTTGTTACACTGCACTTATTGCATTTTTATTAAAATGGATGATTCCATTTCAAGCACCACAAATCGCCCTGTATTCTCTTTCAATTGGCTTTATGCTTCTTGGTTTACTTTGTCTTACAATTGGTCTAATCGAACCAACTATCGTACTATTTCGGACAAAAGAAAAAACAAGAACAAAAGTCTTTTACTTATATAGCTACTTAGCTATTACTGGATTTATATGTGTCTTTATTTTTTGGTAAAAGAAGCCGTCCCAAAAGATCTTTTGGGACGGTTTTTCGTTAGGAATAGGTTACTCTTACTGTCGCATTTTATTGTTAGTCGATATTTCTTGTCGAAATGTCGATATAATAATAGCTATGTTCGATATAAATTTTCGTCGATATAATTTCATTTACTATCGCAATCTTAAATAAGAAAAAAATAAATTTATTCAAAAGTTATGCTTTTGAGACGTTGCCTTTACTTGACGTATAGTTGTTGGTTCGGATAGATTTGCTCTTGTCGCAATCCATTCCTCACTTTAATTTCCTCAACCGTCATACTAAATTTCCGGGCAATACCAACTAAAGTATCACCTTTTTGTACAATATATAGTGATGATGACACAACTTGATTTTTTTGTTCATTTAAAACAAGCAACGGATTCATCGCATTCCTTTTCTCCATCGTCCATCTCCCTTGATGCACTTCTAAATGTAAATGCGCTCCTCGCGATTCTCCTGTATTCCCTACCTCTCCAATTAGCTCTCCTTTTGAAATGTTATCACCTTGAACTACATATCTCTTATTTAAATGCGCATAAACAGCCTCATATTCTCCATGTTTAATAAACACAACATTTCCATAACTACTTGAAAAATAAGACTTTGTCACCTTACCATTTTGAATAGCTGCAACAGGCGTTCCAATAGGCGCAGCTATATCAATACCATAGTGTTTCCCATGTCTTGTCCCAAAATAATCACTTATCTGCCCATCAACAGGCCATATCCACTGATTCCCTTCAGCGTAAACATGTAATTGAGATAAAAATAATACACTCAATATCACCACGCCACATTTTAACGCTTTCATATACATCCTCCGTTTTCTAATAACCGTCATACCTTCTCTATTGTGGGATATTACAGAAAAAAGTATACAAAAAAAAGAAAGTGTATTACTCCACTTCCTTCTCTTCTTTATTACGAAAAACAAGTGCACTGCGGTTATACTCCACATCTTTCACTTGTAAACGCGCATTTATTACTCTAGCAAGCGCAAATAAATAATCAGATAACCTATTTATATACTTTAGAACAATTTCATTGGTTTCTCCTTCTTTTTGCAATGACACTATACAACGTTCTGCTCTTCTTATAACTGTACGTGCAATGTGTAGTGCAGCCGATATCTCGCTACCGCCTGGTAAAATAAAACGCTCTAAAGGCGGCGCTTCTTCTGTATACGAATCAATTCGTCTCTCTAAATACTCGACCATCTCTATCGTTACTTTATAAGGGATTTTCTTCTCTACTATTGCTAAATCCCCTCCACAATCAAATAGTTCATGTTGAATATTTTCAAGTTCGTTATAAATGTTACGAAAACATTCCTCTTGTAATTTAGACATGGCATATCCGATATGAGAATTCGCCTCATCAATTGTTCCATAAGCTTCTACACGTATATGATCTTTATCCACTCGGCCACCTATGACACTCGTTTCCCCTTTATCACCTGTTTTTGTATAAAGTTTCATTTCATTATGACACCTCTCTTTTTATTTTCATTCTGATTATTAAAGAAAAAAAACTCTACCATTCTTTATTTAATTGCACTTACAAAAAAATAAAAAACAGTAAAGCTTTTATTCATGATCAACTTTTAAAAAACATATATATCTAAATTATACGATTTGGTAAATATACAGAGAATGTAGTTCCTTCTCCAACGACACTTGATACAGAAATTTTCCCGTCATGACCTTGAACAATATTTTTAGCAATCGCAAGCCCGAGTCCTGTTCCAACTTTTTTCCCTCGCGTTCTTGCTTTATCAGCTTTATAGAATCGATCGAACAAGAACGGAATATCTTCTTCTGGAATACCAGCACCTGAATCTTGCACTTCGAAAGTAAGGCCACTATTTTTCGTATTAATTACAAGTGTAACATGTCCACCTGCATTTGTATGACGGATTGCATTATCAATTAAATTCGTCAGTACCTGTTCCATACGGTCTGCATCAAACGGATATTGTTCAATTGGACTTTGGAAATCCACTGTTAATTGGACTTCTTTATCCTTTGCAATCCCCTGGAATTTACGGCCAATTTTTTCGACAAATGGATGAATATCTACTTCACCTATATGTAACTCTACATGTCCACTTTCCATACGGGCTAAATCTAATAACTCATTTACAAGTTTACCTAAACGAACAGATTCATCATAAATAATTTGAACAAACTCATTAATTTCCTCTTTCGTTTGCACAATATCATCTAAAATCGCTTCACTATATCCTTGAAGCATTACCATCGGTGTACGAAGTTCATGTGATACATTCGCAATAAAGTCTTGACGCATTTTCTCAAGACGACGCTCCTCCGTCATATCTCGCAATACTGCTACAGCTCCACGAATTTTTGTTTGATTGTAAAGCGGTGTCATAAGAACTACGTAGTTACCTTTTTGCAAATTAATTTCAACAACTTGTTGTTGCTCACTTTCTACAACGAGATGGAATAGTTCAACAAGTTCAGAAGGCAGTTTTTTAATTAACTCTACTTCTTTTTCTTCTTGCCAAACTTGTAAGAAGTGTTCTGCCGGTGGGTTGATAACAACGACTTCACCTTCTTGATTTAACGTAACAACACCATCTGCCATACTACTCAAAATGCTAGCTAACTGCTCTTTTTCTTGCTGCAGGGCATTCATATTAAACTTCAACTGTTTCCCCATTTGATTTAAAGCAGTTGCAAGCTCACCAATTTCGTCCTGCGACACCATAGGGGCTTTCGTATCAAATTTCCCGCGTGCTACCTCAAATGCAACCTCACGCATTTTACGAAGCGGTGCCGTAATTCGAGTAGATAAGAAAAATGCAAAGAAAGTTGTTAAAATAATCGCAATCCCGGCTGATAAGAAAATAAAATCAGTCGTTCTCTCCATACCTTGTATTGGAACTTGCAATGATTCATATACAAACACTGCACTTTGATTTTTTGACTGTACTGGTTTCCCGACGATCATAATATCATTTTCAGTATTTTTATTCTTCCTACTATTAGAAGCTTTTCTAATATTATTCTTAATATCCTTTTTATCTGTAAAAACAGCTGCTAATTCTTTATCATTTTTCAAATAATCTATTGTAAGAGTAACTAATCCTTCTTGTTTCGGCGAAGAAGAAATTTCCTTACCGTCTTCTACAATGATAATCCTTGAAAGTGGATCAGAAAATTTGTAAGCAATATCCTCAATCGTTTTTACATCGGCACCTTCTTCAATTAATTCCGTGACACTTGTTGCAACTTTCTGAAGCCTAGCTTCACTCATATCAACATAATACGTTCTAAAAAACTGTGAAAGTAAAATAGCAACAAATCCAAGAACAAACGAAACGAGAAGTAATATGGTCATCCATAACTTCCCTACTACACTTCTCCAAAGCATCAGTCGTTCACAACCTCAAACTTGTAACCTACGCCCCAAACGGTAACAATCATTTTCGCTGCATCTGGTGATTGTTTACTTAACTTTTCACGTAAACGCTTTACATGCGTATCAACTGTACGTAAATCTCCGAAGAACTCATATTGCCATACTTCTTTTAACAATTGCTCACGGTCAAAAACTTTATCCGGGGATTTCGCTAAGAATAATAGTAATTCATATTCTTTCGGTGTTAAGTTTACTTCATTACCATCCGCTGTAACGCGGTGCGCATCATTATCAATTGTTAAATGAGGGAAAACAGTAACATCTTTCGTCGTTGTATCTTGTGTAAAGAATGTCGTTGGTACAGCGCGGCGTAATACCGCTTTCACACGAAGTACTACTTCACGCGGGCTAAACGGCTTTACAATATAATCATCAGTTCCAACTTCAAACCCTTGTACCCTATTTACTTCTTCACCTTTTGCTGTCAGCATAATAATTGGCGTCGCTTTCTTCTCACGAATCCCTTTACACACTTCGATACCATCTTTACCAGGCATCATAATATCCAGTAGGATTAAATCATAATCATTTTGTAACGCCATTTCTAAAGCTGTATCACCATTATCCGCTTCTTCAATTGTGTATTGCTCTCTTTCTAAATACATCTTTAATAAACGACGAATACGATCCTCATCGTCTACAATTAAAATTCTTGATTCATTTTCCATTTCTACCCGCTGCGTACTTTTACCACAACGGTTTACACCTACCCTTCTACAATATAATGTTGCACCTATCCTCGTTTAATTAAGCATTTTTTAACGTTCCACTTCCCATATTATGCTTCACAAGAATAATAAAGTTTGTTCATTTTTTTTCCAAAACTATGTATTTTTTTTGAACAGTATATTTGGTCCTCGACATCATTTTACAGAATCAACCGCTACTTTGTCATGTTTTTCTCAAAAAAGAAGAAAATTTGACAAAAATAAAATAGGAAAGTGACATACACTCTCCTATTTTATTTCTCTATGCATATGAATGTAAACCCGCGATAATTAAGTTTACTACAATAAAGTTAAACATAATGATTGCAAAACCAATCACTGCAAGCCAGGCGGATTTTTCTCCATGCCATCCTTTAGATAAACGTAAATGTAATACCGCAGCATAAAAGAGCCAAGTAATAAGCGCCCAAACTTCTTTTGGATCCCAACCCCAAAAGCGCGTCCAAGCGATTTGAGCCCAGATCATTGCAAAGATTAATGCTCCTAATGTAAACACCGGGAATCCTATCGCAATAGAACGATATCCGATTTCATCTAATAAATCACTATTCGTATTCTTTACTAACGGCTGAAGTGCCGCTGACACTCGCTTACGTAAAACAAGTCTTAATACAATATAAAGTAGCGTTCCCACTAACACTGACCAAATAACAGTATTTAATTTTTTCGCATTTACAATCGCTGGAACTTCAACTGTTGGCTCTAATTTATTTTCTGTCATTAACTTCCCTTCATGCGGTCCAACTAAAGCAGGGAGATTATACTTCATTTCAACTTGTTGTTCATTTTTATCAATCCATTGAAACTTCGCTTCGTATTTCATACTAGAAAATACCGTTGTTATTCCAATAAACCCAACTGTACAAACAAGTGTGAAAACTACTGTCTCTAACCAAAATGTACGCTTACTTCTTGTTGATTGATCTACATTTTTCAGTAAATACATTACGCCTGTAATAAAACTAATTGCTAATATTGCTTGTCCCGCTGCCGCTGTCGTTACATGAATATGTAGCCAATTACTCTTTAAAGATGGGATAAGCGGCGAAATTTCTCTCGGGAACATACTTGCATAAGCGATTAATAAAAGAGCTACCGGTAAAGCAAATAAACCAATAATACTTACACGATATACAAAGTACATAATGATAAAAGCTCCCACAAGCATCATGCCAAAAAATGTACCAAATTCAAAAAAGTTACTAACCGGTGCATGTCCTGATGCGATCCATCTTGTAATAAAATATACTATTTGTGCAATAAACCCCAAAATTGTTATAGTTATACCTATATTTGCCCACTTGTTACCTTTTTCTTTAATTGCTCCTCCAAAAAATAAAGTTGCAATTAAATATAAGATAAACGCCGCGAACAGAAAATTACTACTTATTTGTACCATATCGTTTCCCCACCTTAACTAATTTTTTTCATTCATTTTATCGTGTGGTTGTGGAATCGCTGTTCCTTCTAGTACTCTTTCAATATCTTTCTTTAAGCCGAACCAATTTTTATTCGTATGGCCTGCAACCCACCATTCATCATTAACACGTTGTATCCAAATACGGCGATGGTTCCAATACATACCTTGAATCACACCAACCATAAATATAAATCCTCCAATACCGAGAATCCAAAGCGTCAAATCTTTTCTTACTGTAAGAGCTGTTGCATTTTGCATTTCCACACCTGCAAATGACATTTTATATTTATTATTCCCGTCAGGCTCTATGTTTTGCTGAATACCGACGAAACTAACTTCACCATCTGGTGTTTCCGGGGTAAACATTTTAAAGACGAATGCAGGATTATTCGGTAATTTTGTTTTCGTATTCGGCCTTCCATTCTCATCAAAATAAAAATCAGGAAAATAGCTTAATAGTTCTAGAGAATACCCATTTCCTAAATCATATTTTTCTGTAGGATTCGCTAAATCTACTTTAATCGGTCCCAACTTTTGATTATTTTCTTTGTTTTGCAAATGGAAAGACATGCTTTTAAATTCACTTTCTTTGTAATCCACTTGATAAACAGCAAATTGATCAAATTTCAGTGGCTCATTCACTCGAATTTCAGCTTCTTTTACCTTTTCTAATTTTGGTTTTTGACCCGCTATATTTTCTCCTACCGCTTTATATAATACAGCATTTGTTTGGAAGTTTTTCGCAATCATTTTATCACCAACACGATCAATTGCTTCATCAAAAACTTCTTTATCCTTACTCTTATCATAAACTTCCTTGATAAACTTTTCGTTTCTCAAATAGTATTGACCATTTGTTCCTGGTATTTCTTTCGTTTCACCGTCACGTAACCAAAGTGCTTCATCTACATACATACTCGGTAAAAAACGTAGCATTGCACCGAATAGAAAGATAATAAGACCAATATGGTTTACATATGGACCCCAACGTGAAAAACGTCCCTTTTCCGCTAAAACGTTCCCGTCTTCCACTTTTACATTATAATTACGTTTCTTTAAATTAATTTGAACTCGTTCTAAGTCACCTTCATGCGGCGTACCAGTCCCGTGCACTCTCTGTCTTTTCAAAAAACTTGGGTGTCTTTTCACCCCTTGTTTTTTTAAAGCTTTATAAAGAGGAATGACACGGTCTAAACTACATATAACAAGTGAAATACCAATGGAAGCAATTAAAATCATGTACCACCATGATCCATATAAATTATTAAATCCTAATTGATAGTATAATTGTCCTAAAAATCCATACTCGGTCTTATAATATTCAGCTGGTTCGATTCCTGGAGTTATGTACATTTCTTGGGGAAAGATAGTTCCTATTGCCGATGAAGCTAAAGTTATTACGATTAACCATACACCTACTTTTACAGAAGAGAAAAAACTCCAAATTTTATCGACTATCGTTTTTGTATGTGTGAGAGATCTCCGAGCACTCCCCTCATATCTCATATCCAATAATTTTATATTTTCATTACTTTCAAATGGTTTCCCACATGCTTCACAAAAAATGGTTCCTATCGGATTAACATGTCCACATTCACACTTAATTTCTTTCAAAGCTCTCACCGCCCTTTTATCTATATGTACTATTGTATATTCCAGCCTAGAGTTACCGCAATACTCAGAATTTTAAAAGCGAAGGCGCTATACGTAAGCACCTCTTATGTAAAGGCTTTCTTAATTATGGAGTGATTTTCTTTAAGTACTCTTCCAATTGTTCCTTCGTTTGCTCACCTATAATTTGCTCTACTACTTTGCCTTCTTTATCAATTAAAAAGGTTGTTGGTAATGGTCCCACTCCATATGTACCTATGATCTTTTGCCCTTTATCAATTGCAACTGGGAATTTCAAATCATATTGTTTCACAAAGTTCTTCACTGCGATATCCGTTTCATCTGCATCTAAGGCAATAATTTCAACGCCTTTTTCTTTATATTTCGGATATAACTCATTCATATAAGGCATTTCTTTTTCACAGGGTTTACACCAAGTTCCCCAAAAATTTAAAAATACACCTTTTCCCTTTAAATCTTTTAATTCAATATTCTTTCCTTCTAAATCAGTTACAACAAAGTTAGGTGCTTCTTTTCCAATTTGCATTTTCTCTTTATCAGTAAAAAATCCTTGATATAGCGTAAACCCTACCGCACCGCTTAAAATGAGCAAAATGATAACACGAAATAATAAGCGATTTTTTTTCATGTTGTCTCCCCTCTCTTCGACGAGTGATAAATATATGTATTTTTTAATAAATCACCAGCGGAGCATTCCACTGGTGAAAGTTTCACAATATAGATTAGCGAGGCTTTGTAGAAGCCAATGCACGTAATTGTTTCACCTCATGTGGTGTCAATTCTCTTGCATCGCCAGGACGCAAGCTACCCACTTCTAAAAAGGCATACCGTTCACGTTTTAATTTCATTACTTTACAATCTAACGCTTCAAACATGCGGCGTACTTGACGGTTACGTCCTTCATGAATCGTTAATTGTATAATTGCCATCTCTTTACGCTTGTCCCAAGAAATAATTTTCGCTTGTGCTGGTGCTGTTTTCCCATCTTCTAATGCAACACCTCGTTCTAACATGCGAATTTTCTCACCTGTTAATGGCCCTTTAATTTTCGCAACATACGTTTTTTCAACTTTATATCTCGGATGCATTAATACATTTGCAAATTCACCATCATTTGTCATCAATAATACGCCAGACGTATCATAATCTAAGCGTCCGATTGGGAATAAACGTTGTCTAATTTCAGGGAAAAAGTCTGTTACAACATTTCTTCCTTTATCATCTGATACACTTGAAATTACACCAGTTGGTTTATATAGTAAAAAATAAACAGGTTCTTCTTTTTCAAGAGGGATGTTATTTACTTCCACTTTATCTTGAGGAGTTACTTTTGTTCCTAACTCCTTCACTATTTTCCCATTAACTTTCACTTTCCCTTGCTGAATTAATTCCTCAGCCTTTCTTCTCGATGCAATACCTGCTTGCGCAATCACTTTTTGTAATCGTTCCATTTCTTTTTTTCACCTCAAATTTATCTTACCTTACATTAGAAAGACTTGGCAACCGCCTAAGCTTTATGCCATTTACTTCGCCTATCTTTAACAACATAGCAATGATGATAAACGTCTAAAGGCATATCACGTTTTCACCCTTTATTATTGTTTACACTTTTTCATGTTGTCCACGATAAAAGTTCATCATTTTGTCAAAAACACCGCATAAAAAAACCACTATTAAACTACACGTTAATAGTGGTCGTATACGTATTATAAGCTAAATAGCGCAAAAAATGAATAGCATTACCGAAACAATAGGGAAACAAACACAATTGAACAAATAATTCCGATTAAATCTGCAAAAAGTCCTACCTTTAATGCATCTCCCATTTTTCTAATACCGACAGCCCCAAAGTATACTGTTAATATATAAAAAGTCGTATCTGTGCTACCTTGCATCGTTGAAGCTAACCTACCAATAAACGAGTCTGGCCCATATGTAGCGATTAAGTCGGTCGTAATACTTAAACCAGCAGATCCCGAAATCGGACGTATAAGTGCAAGTGGAACGATTTCGGCTGGTACATGAATAAAGTCTAACATCGGCTTCATTACCGATATCATCGCATCTAAAGCACCTGATGCCCGGAAAATAGAAATAGATACAAGCATTCCAACCATAAACGGCAAAATGGAAACCGCAATTTGAATCCCTTCTTTTCCGCCCTCAACGAACGATTCGTACGTTGGAACTTTCTTTATCGTGCCATACAAAAGGATAAAACCAATTACACAAGGAATTACCCATAATGAAATTGTATTTACAATACTCATTTTTTCCGCCCCTTTCTACTCCTTCTCCGGTAAAAATAGCGGTCAATCCAAATCGCTCCAATCATCGATAACACTTGTGCTATAAATGTTACGCCAACGATTTCAGTAGGGTTTGCTGATTCATAAGTCATTCGAATCGAAATGACAGTAGTCGGAATTAATGTAATCGCTGAAGTATTTAATGCTAGAAACGTCACCATAGAACGACTTGCTGAATCCTTTCCACCATTTAACTCTTTCAGTTGTTCCATTGCTTTAATACCTAAAGGTGTTGCTGCATTACCTAACCCAAAAAAGTTCGCCATCATATTTGATAAAATGAATCCCATTGACGGGTGATCCTTCGGTATTTCTGGAAATAATCTTTTTACTATCGGCATAAAAAGTGATACTAACTTCTTTAACAATCCAGCTTCCTCAGCAATTTTCATTAAACCGAGCCAAAATACTAAAACACTAATAAGTCCAATACAAATCGTTACAGCATCTTTTGACCCTTCAAACACTGCTTTGGTCACTTCTTCCATCGTTCCATTTATCATGGCATACACAATCCCTATAACTGCCATCGCTGCCCATACGAGATTAACCATCTATCCCAACACCTATCATGTAAGAGAAGATTTCTTTTACGTTATTCCAATACATTCCCGTTGTAGCTACTAACTTTCGTTTACTGTAAAACAAATTTCGTTCTCCAACTTTCTCGTTCCCTACATAAATTTTTGTCTTCCCAATCTTTACTCCATCCGTAAGTTTTGCACTTTTATCGAGCTCAACTTTCAATAACACGCTCTTTCTTTCCTCTTCAGTTAAAGGTACAGAAAAACTATTTTTCGTATAAACATGATTGGCATATTTCTTTTCATTTATTTCAGCGAGTGCGCCTTGTCCTAAAACTTTCGCTTGCTTATAGCGTTCAAAGCCTTTATCAAACAAATTCATATGATCATCCCAGTCACTAGAAGCACTCAAAGTTACGACAATTAAATCTAGTCCATCTTTTGAAGCTGTTGTGACAAGCGTCCGTCCTGCTTTCTTCGTAAAACCTGTCTTTCCCCCTGTTGCAAATTCATAATAAGATGTCACAAGCTTATGTTTATTTTTCCACGGATAATCCCAAGAATCTGATTTATACGTTTTTGTTCCAAAAATTTTCTTAAAGGTCTCGTTCCCCATTGCATATTTCGTTAATAATGCCATGTCATAAGCCGACGAATAATGCGATCCATCCCCATCCAAGCCATGCGGGTTTGAGAAATGCGTATCTTTCATTCCGATTTCTTTCGCCTTTTCATTCATTAAATATACAAATCCTTCTATACTCCCTCCCACATTTTCAGCAATTACTTGTGCTGCATCATTACCAGATCTAAGCATTAATCCGTAAACTAAATCTTCTAACTTAACTTTTTGTCCAGGTTTTAAATAAATTGCCGATCCTTCTACTCGTACCGCTTCATTACTAACCGATACTAATTCTTTCATTTTTCCTGATTCAGCAGCTAACAATGCTGTCATAATTTTTGTTATACTAGCAATTTTTTGTGGCTCATGTTCTAATTTCCCATATAGCACACGACCGGATTGTTGTTCCATTAAGACTGCGTTACGAGCACTGACACCACCGTTCATTTTTGCATATGCAGGAATTGGCATAACGCTTGCGTACATTATAATTAGCGTAATTATTATACAAATTCGTCTCATATTTCCCCCCCACGTCCTTTTGGCACTTTTTGTACAAGTGTATGCTTGGCCTTTTAAAATATGAACGAAATCTTCCTTCCACCTCCACTAAAAAAGACGCATGAGATATGCGTCTAATACGGTGTCCATTCAATTTGCTTCGCACTTTCAAATCTCTTTTCTACATCTGGCCAATTTACAACATTCCACCAATTTTTAATATATTCATCTTTTCGATTTTGATATTGTAAATAATACGCATGTTCCCATACATCCAGTACAAGGAGTGGTATCGTATCCCACTGTGTAAACAATTGATGAAGCGTGCTTTGCAAAATTTCTAACCTTCCTGAACGGGGTACCCATACAAGAATTGCCCATCCTGAACCTTCCACTTTAGAAGCGGCTTCCGTGAAATGCTTTTGAAAACGTAAAAAACTTCCGAAATCTTGCTCAATTTGTTGTGAAAAAGCCCCTCTCGGACTTCCACCACCATCTTTTTTCATGTTATTCCAAAATATCGTGTGTAAGTAATGACCTGATCCATGAAAAGCCGCTTCTCTTTCCCAATGCTTAATTAAATCAAATTGATTTGTTTTTCTCGCTTCTTCCATCATCTTCTCTGCTTTATTTAATCCTTCCACGTAACTACGATGGTGTTTATCATGGTGTAACATCATAATTTCTCGTGAAATGTACGGTTCTAGCGCATTATATGGATAAGGTAATGGCGGAAGGGTATGCCCCCCAATCGGAACAGCTCGTTCGCTATCCCCTCTTTCACATAGTTCATATTCCTCTCCTTCTTGCATAAATACTTCCTGTAAATGGTGTTGAATATGTTCTACATCATCACTTATTTCATACATAAACTCGGCATCTGTGTCGTATTCATGCTCTTTCATACGCTCTAATAACGTTTGAATTTTATAAGCAAGCATATGGACATCATACACTTCCATTGCACGGCTATCTAATACTTGAAGAACACTTTCACACCAGCTTTCTACTTCATGAAAGTAATCTGTAAATACACCTTGCTGACTCATGTCACACCTCCTTGATGCTATCCACTTTAACTATATTCAATTAAAATCCCTTATATAACTGGACAAAAGGAAAAGAAGCTAAGTTTCCTTAGCTTCTTTTCCTTAATTAATATTTGTGCAACATTTTTGTTTGGTAATCTGTCTCATAATATTCTAGTTCTTCACGCATCAATTGAAATTTCCCTTCTAAATCCTTCATTATTCGTTCTATAGAACCAGGGGGGATTTGCTGAAAAACAATAGAATTTTTCCCTGTATAAGCAGAACGACTATTTTCATACCAATGATCATTCTTTGGCGAAAAAAACTCTGCAATTACTTGATGGTAAATCTTATATAAAACTGTTTCAGCTGCGGTCTTTCGAAATGGTTGGCTATTCAGCAAAACAAAACATGCATCAAGTCCTTCTTCACAAAAAACAAGAAGTCTTCTTATTGACGCTAATATCCCTTTATAATATTGCTCGTTTCCTGTTGGTGTCTCCTCCAATAAAGAAGGTAACGTATGATAATTTACATAATTAGTTATCAAGGAAATTACATCTTCTAAAAATATAGAAACTTGTTCTGTTTGATTTTCAACCATCAAATTAGACATGGCTTCTCTCTCCTTTGCCGTTTTACGCTATTTCTACTCTCTTATTTTTATGTAATTCAGCTAATATTTCTTGTACTTTCACCACTGTTCCCTCGTCAAAGTATCGTTGAAAGTCTGTTACTTCATTGAGATACAAGCGCTTCTGCGCGCGTAGCTCTTTATCTTTCACTAAACAAGCGATCGCTACAATATCTCGTAAATATACGTCTTGTTCTTCTACTTTATAAACTGGATTTCCTTCAAAAGGGGTAATTTCTTGTAAAATTTCTTCAAAATATCGAACATATAAGACAGAAAAGGTTTTCTCTTGATTATTTAATATATATGTTACTTCAGATCTATTAAAAAAATCTTCTGATGTATTCGATTTTGCTTTTTCTAACTCATATCCTGCATAACCTATTATAATCATCTACTTCCCCTCTCTTCCTTCTTTCACCTTATCTTAACTCAATTTTCTAATAAACGAAATATTCTTTTAAATATAACCTATATAAAAAATAGCTTCCCTATACAGGAATTTACCTTTTTATTTTTCTTGAAGTTTGTCATAATAATATTATTGTCTCAGTTTTCTTACACAAGGAGAGTTGTATTTATGTCGTTTTCATGGAAACGTTTCTTACAAATCGGGAAAATAATCTTCCCATTTGTTGTCTTAACAATTGTTTTCTTTCAAGCTAAAAAAGAATTAGCAGGCATTTCTTTTTTAGAAGCAATTGAAACAATTAAAAACATTCCAACTGGTGGGGTATTTTTAGCGATTACACTCGGTGCATTTGCCGTTTCAACAATGTTCTTTTATGACTTTGTTATGCTTCGTTACTTAAAAGTAGATATACCTGTACAAAAGATCTTCCGCATCTCATGGATTGCCAACACTTTAAATGGATTTATCGGTTTTGGTGGTCTTGTTGGTGCCGGTGTACGTACAATGCTATATCGTCCGCATATAAAAGATAATGGAAAACTTATTAAAAGTATTGCTTGGATGACAACCGCTTTTATTAACGGATTAGCCATTCTGTCATTCCTCGGCCTTATTGGAATATTAGACACTAGTTTTATTCTGCACGAAAAACCGTGGTTATGGCCTGTTCTTATCTTCTTTGCTCTTTTCGTTCCTATATATATTGGGTTTTCTAAAATTAAAAATAGAAAAACAAAACAGCTAGACGGACAAGAGGAAGAAGAAGAAGAGAAAAATCCAACTGTTTTATATTCATTAGTTTCATTAGTCGAGTGGGTATCTGCCGGTATCGTTATGTACGTCATTTTAATATTGTTTGGAATTGATATCGAATTTCAAAAGTTTTTAGGTGTTTACGTAATTGCTGCTTTAGCTGGTGTCGTAAGTCTTGTTCCTGGTGGCCTTGGTTCATTTGACCTTGTTTTCTTAACTGGACTAGGACAATACGGCGTTGATACAGGCGTATTACTACCTGCTATGTTATTATACCGACTTGTCTATTACATCTTACCATTCTGCCTAGGTCTCATTTTTGCAGCCTTTGAAATGACAGGAGCTGCCATAAAAAAAATTGAAGATAAACCATTTATTGCACCTGCGTTAGAAACAACTGGTGTAATTTGGACTTTACAACGTGATTTTTTAGGAAAATTAGGTTCATGGGCATCCGCCGCTTTAACAGTATTCGCTGGCTTAATGGTTATTCTATCAACAATTTTACCGACTAGTATAAATCGAGCTC
Organism: Bacillus sp. FSL R12-0074; assembly: GCF_038005725.1. Classification (NCBI taxonomy): domain Bacteria; kingdom Bacillati; phylum Bacillota; class Bacilli; order Caryophanales; family Bacillaceae; genus Bacillus; species Bacillus sp. FSL R12-0074. The sequence continues at coordinate 1,491,560 of NZ_JBBOTR010000001.1, read as the reverse complement.
ACGCCTTACATATTTTAGCTCCAAAGCACCTTATTCAATTTTCTTTTAGCTTATCATTAACATTCGGTATTCTCCTCCTGATTCTTTCGCGAGGCATATATTATGGAACAAAGCGTTCTTACTATATGACGATTGTTTCTTTAATTGGAGCAGCAATCTTTAATACCCTAAAAGGAATTGACATTGAAGAAACCTTTATTTTATTAATCGTACTTGCTGTGTTGTATATGCTTCGTAAAAGATTTATACGCGAGAAAATGGAAGTCTCACTTTCTGATATCGTAAAAGTATTTATCTTCTTATTACTTACGCTATATTTATATAAAAACTTAGGTATTTTATTTGCGGGTGCAAAAGAAGCGTTCCAACCTGATTTTGTCGTTCGAAATATTACACAAGTTAAACGAAGTGCATTAGCAGCAGCCTTTTTCGTTCCTACTTTTTTACTTATCGGCTCACTAATTGCCAATCGTTACCGTAGTCAATTTCCCGGGCAACCAGCTAATGATAAAAGGTTAGAAAACTTCTTAGATGAACATGGCGGGAATGTACTTAGTCATTTAGGTTTTTTAGGAGATAAACAGTTCTTCTTCAGTAGTGACGGAAAAGCACTTCTTCTCTTTTCAATTACTGGAAAACGTCTTGTTGTACTAGGTGATCCAATTGGTGATCCATCCTCCTATCGCACTGTGTTGCAAGAATTTTTAACTGAAGCTGATCGATTTGGGTATATTTGCGTATTCTATCAAATTGAAAGCAAATGGATGAGCTTATACCACGATTTTGGCTACAACTTCTTTAAACTTGGTGAAGAGGCTGTCGTTGATTTAAATACGTTTACAATAACAGGAAAGAAACGTGCTGGTATGCGCGCCACTTTCAACCGTTTTGAACGAGAAGGTTATACATTCTCTATTCATGAGCCACCATTCTCAGACGAATTATACGAGGAATTAAAGAAAGTGTCTGATGCTTGGCTCGGCGGAAAAAAAGAGAAGGGATTTTCACTTGGGTACTTCGATCGTGAGTATATTAGTCGTGCCCCTATCGCTACATTATCTGATGCAGAAGGAAAAATTATTGCATTCACAACCTTTATGCCAGTATATCAAAGTGGCATATTATCTGTTGATTTAATGCGTTATTATCCAGATGCCCCTAGCGGAATTATGGATGCAATTTTTATCCACTTATTCCACTGGGCAAAAGAAAATGAATACCATTCCTTTAATATTGGTATGGCACCACTCTCAAATGTCGGTTTATCAACGCAATCGTTCTGGTCTGAACGAGTTGCTGCTGCAATATTTAATAACGTTCGTTACACATATAGCTTCAGCGGTTTACGACATTTTAAAGAAAAATACAAACCTGCATGGAGTGGAAAGTATTTAGCATTTCGAAAGAATCATTCTTTACCAATTACAATGCTCTCTGTAACAAAATTAATAGGAAAACGAAAAAACAGCTAAGTACTTAGCTGTTTTTTCGTTTTTGCACTTGTATACTAAACTCCTTTTCATACTTCTTACCATTTATATAGAAATCCCCCCATATTTTATATGTTCCTTCTTCTGGAAATGTAATACGATATTGTAATTGCTCATCCGTATCAACAGGAATGGCATATAAAAAATGTCCCCTCGTTTCATCAACGATATATAGCGCGTTGACTTCGCCTCTCCCTGAATTTAATTTCAGCTTTTCTCCCTTTTTCGCTTGAAACTGAAATGTTAATGTCGTTGCCTCATTCGGATGTAATGCACCAAATAAAAGAGACACTTGATGCTCTCCTATATTTTTTGTAAGTACAGTATCGACAGGTAGCTTCTTTTTATTCTTGTCCTTGTTTGTCTCCTTTTTTTCTTCACCAAAATCTTTCTTAGCAAATGATTCCACGGACTTGTTTTCATTTTCATACAAAAATATCGTGTACCCTTCACCTTTTGCTACATCTGAAGATAGCTTATACGATCCATTTCCAGCAAATATAGGCTTCGTTTGTTGTATGTTTTTCAAATTCCCATCCACTATCACTGCTCGAATTTGATCGTTCACACCACGAACTTCATTATTCATTTTATTTAGCAATTGAAACGAAATATCGGCTTTTTCATTTCCCTTTTTATTTTTCACATCCCATTTCACTTCTTGAACATCTCCGGTCGTTTCTACAGTTTCTTGATATTTTTTTATGTAAAATCCTCCTGCCACAATAAGTACTAGTGCAATAAGCCCAATGACAAGATTTTTCAAAATATCACCTACCATTTTTATTGTCTTTATCCATGCAAAACCTCTTAAATATATATTCTAGATTATGATTTATGAAATCCTCCTCTTTTGCACATATTACAAATAAAAAAGATTTTAATTGAAAGGAGTCGTAGTGTATAATGCAAATGATATTGATTTCTATCAATACATTATAAGGAGGATTTTTCATGAGTGTACATATTGAAGCAAAACAAGGCGAAATTGCTGAATCTATTCTATTACCTGGTGATCCATTACGTGCAAAATATATTGCTGAAACATTTTTAGAGGATGTTACTTGTTATAATAACGTGCGTGGCATGTTAGGTTTCACTGGAACTTACAAAGGAAAGCGTGTATCTGTTCAAGGTACAGGCATGGGTGTTCCTTCTATTTCTATTTATGTAAACGAATTAATTCAAAGCTACGGAGTAAAAAATTTAATTCGTGTTGGGACATGTGGTGCAATTCAAAAAGATGTTAAGGTACGTGACGTTATTATTGCGATGACGGCTTGTACAGATTCTAATATGAATCGCTTAACATTCCCGGGTTTTGATTTTGCTCCTGCTGCAAACTTTGATCTTTTAAAGAAAGCCTACGATGCTGGAACAGAAAAAGGATTACACGTTCGTGTTGGTAACGTATTAACAGCGGATGTATTTTATCGTGAGAGCATGGACATGGTTAAAAAACTTGGAGATTACGGTGTATTAGCAGTAGAGATGGAGACGACTGCTCTTTACACATTAGCAGCTAAATATGGTGTAAATGCATTATCTGTATTAACAGTAAGCGACCATATCTTCACTGGTGAAGAAACAACATCTGAAGAGCGTCAAACTACATTTAACGAAATGATTGAAATCGCTTTAGATGCAGCAATTCAGCAATAGTACACTAAAGAACTCGTCATACGTCTGGCGAGTTCTTTTTTATGCTAAAATACTTCTATAGTCACTGTACCGTCTCTTTATGTGACTTTCTATAAAAAACTACTTTAGAGAGAGACAGATTTATCCCCTCTACTTTTTTGTAACCTTTGTTATAATTAAGAAATCATTTATATTACAGTATTTTTCATACGAGGTGAAACAGTGAAGAACAGAAGCATCGTCTTTAAACTATTTTTATTAACATCAACTTTATTTACAATCATATTTCTCCTTTTTTTCCTTGGACAATCTCTATTTTTAGAGAAGTTTTATATTAATAAAAAAATAAAAACCGTTCAAACGGCTTTTGAAAAATTCGTAGATAATTACGAAAAAAGCGACAAAAGTTTTGAGGAAATCAGAAAGCTAAAACAAGAATTTCACGATAAAACGAATGCTGAAATGCAATTTTTAGATTCTAACGGCATTATTAAAAGTGAAAACAATTACTACATTGAGGTAATTAACCCTAATAACAATAAAACCTATTCCATCCCACTTAATAACCTTTTAACACCCGAAGAATATAATAAATTCGAAAATTTAGGCTTAAAAAAAGAGGGCATGATTCACGTAGAGGGATTTTTACAAGATAATATAATAACGCCACTAGAACTGACGACTAATTATAATCGATGGCGAAATGAAAATGTCAATTCGGATTTTCAATCCATTAATGGCAACCCTTCTAAAAATAGACTTACAAACCGATACAAAACTGCGACTCAAATTGATTTTACTGGTATTGTATCTAAGTTACAGCTTCCATCAAAAGCCGAGGTTCGTCTTGCAAATGATTTTGAAACATTACAAGCCGTTCAATATTTTGCAGAGATTATTAGAAATGGCACTGCTAACTCGCAGCAATTAAACACTTATATACTAGATGGCGGAGAGAATATAAAAAATAGTATCTTTGTAAAACCTATTATGGAAAACGGAAAAATTAAGGATTACGCTTTTGTGATAGCATCTTTACAACCTGTTAATGAAGCGATGCTCGTTTTAAAAGATTATTATGTCTATGCCTTAATTATCGTGTTTCTCGTTATTATTTTGTTATCCTTCTACTACTCAAAAATCATTGTTAAACCATTAATTAAGATAAATCGTGTTACAAAAAAAATGGCCAACTTTGATTTTAGCGAGAAGTTACCTGTTACAGCAGACGATGAAATTGGCGGGTTATCAAGTGGTATTAATACACTCTCTGTAAATTTAAAAGATCGAATCGACCGATTAAATGTTGCCAATACAAAATTACAACAAGATATTGAACGCGAACGTCAATTGGAAAAAACGAGAAAAGAATTCATTTCTGGTGTATCTCATGAATTAAAAACACCACTTAGTGTTATTCGTAGCTTCGCTGAAGGTATTCAAGATGGCGTAAGTAAAGATACGACATATTATACAAATGTTATTTTGGAAGAGACAGATAATATGAACAGGCTCATTGTTGAAATGTTAGAATTAGCAAAACTAGAATCAGGTACGTACAAACTAGAAATGTCGACATTCTCGATCGGTGAATTAATTCAACAAGTCTATACAAAATTATTATTTAGCATGGAGGAAAAACATTTACAAGTGGACATCCATGCTGACTCTTCTCTATTTGTTAAAGCAAATCGTAGCCGTATTGAGCAAGTCGTTGTAAACTTACTTAGCAATGCAATTCGCTATACTCCAGATGGTGAAAAAATACACGTCTCTGTTATAGAAACGGAAGATACAGTGAAAATCAAAATTGAAAACACAGGTAATCCTATTCCAGAAGAAAGCCTTGAAAAAATTTGGGATCGCTTCTACCGTTTAGACGCTTCTCGTAGCCGTCATACTGGGGGTACTGGCCTTGGGTTATCCATTGTGAAAAACATTTTAGATCTCCATCACGCTGAATACGGCGTGTATAATACCACTAATAGCGTTGTATTTTATTTTAATTTACAAAAAGTAAAAGAAGTCAAATAATTTGTCTTAATTTCACTAGGAGTTCACATGAAATTCACACTCTCCCTTTATAGTAAGAAACAAGTTAATCCTTTCCTTTACACATATAAAAGAGGAGAGTGCGTGAAATGAAACAAGCAGGACAACCTATTCAAAATGAAAAACAATTAGAAACTATCAAAAATATACTTTTACAATCTTCGAAACGTGATGGCTTATTATTCGTATTAGCTGTAAATTCTGGCTTAAAAGTAAGTGAAATCTTACAATTAAAAGTTAGTGATGTAATCGATGAAGACGAAAATGTTCGCCATTCCATTTTATTTTACAATGAAAAAGTAAAGAAACATAAATGGTTTGCTGTAAATGAAGACTTACAGCACGCAATCGAAGACTACATGAAAGAACGTAAAACTTGGAAACGTAATGAACCATTATTAAAGTCTCAAAAAGGAACAAAGTCTATTACGAGACAACATGCATGGTACATTTTAAACAAAGCTGCAAAAGAAGTTGGATTAGAAGGGATTAGCTCACATACACTTCGAAAAACTTGGGGCTATTGTGCATACAAATCAGGTGTTGATATTGCATTTTTACAACACTTCTTTGATCACAGTACTCCATCCAAAACTTTAAAGTATATCGGTATTGCTTAATAACTCTTATACATAAAAAGGTTACCATTTGTAAATTTGGTAACCTTTTTTATGTTTCATATTCTCTTTTCTTGTCTCTCCTATACTGTAGTGGTACTCTAATAGTAAGGGGGAGAAATTATGAACACATTAACAATTGAATTACCGAAAGAAACGGCTGAAAAACTTGATTTATTAAAGAAATCTTATGAAAAGAAAACAGGTGCTACAATTTCTGAAAGCACTCTCGTTCAAACACTTATCTCAAAGGAATTTATCCAAGCGATAACTCCTTTTGATTTACAACAAATCATCAATGGAAAAGAACAGCAGTAATTGCTGTTCTTTTTTTATTTATTTTCAAAATATCAAAAGTTTTTTATTTATTTTCCGAAAAACTATTGACTATGATAATGATAACCATTATCATTTATTACGAAGCCAACAATTGATGAATCAACCAAACGCTCAGTAACATTGTTACCCCTCTTTTTCATATAGAAAAGCACTGTACATTCCCCCTGTTTGTACAGTGCTTTTCTTGTTTGTATTTATTCAAACAAATTTAATTGCTCAGGCTTCGGCTCACCATATGTAATGTTCATCATTTTCATAAGCTGTTTCGCATTATCCGCTGCATCTCCGCCCGAATTATTATTAAACAATACAAATATATCCTTCGTCTTCTTTTTCAATCGCTCTAATCGTTCTACCCATTCCGCCAATTCTTTACTATTATAACGATATAAACAGCGAACCGCTCTCCAATTTTCTCCTTTATCCAGCCAACCATGAACATTTCGACCATGAAAACGTATTAACGCCATGTCCGAGTTTGTTGCCTCTAATATAAGCGGTACTGATCCTATTCCAGCCTGAGGCTCATCGCAAATTGTATGAATCCAGTTTTCTTTTTCCAAAAACTGTAACGTCTTATCTCTCATTTCTGGATAAAACCATGTTTGATTTCGAAATTCTATTGCACATGGTAAATCTTCCATTTTTTCTTTCGTGTATCGAAGTAAATCTACATTTTTCACTTTACAATCAAACCATGGTGGATATTGAAATAAAATCATTTTTAATTTATTTGCTTCTATTAAAGGAAGAATGGATTGTTTATACACATCAAACATCTCATCGAACGTAGAAAAAGGGATTTCCCCTTTCATATGTCCTGTCATTCCTTGATAGGCTTTTACTATAAAAGAAAAATCTTTCGGCGTTTCCATCGCCCATTTTGTATAATTCCGCGCAGGTTGTATCGCATAAAATGAACTATCTACTTCCACAATGGGAAAATGTTCACTATAAGTTCGCAATTTATTTCTATTTTCATAGGGATTTATATATAAAGAATCATGATCTCCCCACCCTGTCACTCCAATGAAAAGCAAATATATCCCTCCCTTTTTAACTTCACCTTCTATCCATTCTACTCACTTCCCGGACATTTCAGCTAATCAATTTCATTAAGTAGCCCCTACTTTAAGAGTATCCGTATAAAAATATGATATACTAAATGGAAGAATTTTTAAATTGAGGGGTTATTTATTTATGCTTCCAAACGATGATATTGTATCTCATGAAAAACGAATAGAAGAACTAGAAAATAAAGTGCGGTTATATGAAGAGCTTGTGAATCAATTACCACATCATTTCACATACAAAAATCCACATATTGGTTTACAAATAAAGAAAACGAGAACGACTCATTCCATTCAAAACATACAAAAAGAGAATAAAAAGGCTGATTTTCAACTTACTTGCGATTCATTATTTTTATTTGAACAACTTGAAACATACTTTGTTCATATTTTTGATGCTTTTTCACATCATGTCACCTTTGTTGATAGTAAAGGAAATATAACTTTATGTAATCAAGCTGCAGCAGATGATTTTGGTGTAGTACGAAATGATATAATTGGAAAGCCAATTCAACAATTACTAAACTTGCCAGAAGAACAAATTAAAGCGATTGAAACATTAAGAACAGGAACAGAAATATATAATGAAGAAGTGTTAGACAAAAACTATGGTATTTTAAACAATCGAATTATTCGAGATTATAACGGAGAGATTTTTAGAGTTATTAGTGTCTTCCATTATTTAAACACAGAACGTGATGCAGAAAAATTTTCATTAGCAGGACGAATCGCAGCTGGGATTGCTCATGAAGTACGAAATCCCCTTACAACGGTACGTGGATACTTGCAATTTCTACAAGATAACGTTTCTCCATCCAATAAAGAATTGTTTAAAAGTCTACTCATTCCTGAACTAGATCGTGCAAATAGTATTATCACAAAATTTTTAGCCATTTCAAAAACGCGTGAATTTACTAGAGAACCTTTTCCCATCAATACGTTTTTACGCGAATATATTCAACAACTACTTGCTAGTGAAGTTTTTTTGCACAACATTTCTATTGACTATGATTTTTCTACCGAATTAGATGGTGTACTCGTCAATATTGATCGCCATGAACTCGTGCAAGTTTTTTTAAATTTATTTCAAAATGCTGTCGACGCTCAAGGTGAAGAACCTCTTTCTATTCAAATTACTAGTTATCGCTTAGATAATTTTGTCCGTATTACTTTCAAAGATAATGGAACCGGCATTCCTCCATCTATTCAAGAATATATATTTGATCCGTTTTTCTCTACAAAAGACTCAGGAACGGGACTGGGATTATCAGTAACGAAGAAAATTATTCAAAATCATAATGGTACATTAAAAGTTACTAGTAATCACAGTGGGACAACTTTTACAATATCTATCCCATCGTTGCCCAAAAGAGATAGTTAAAGTGTCGATAAACAAAAACAGTGGGGGCAGTTTTTAACTGCCCCACTGTTTTTGTTTAACTCATCATTTTCCTAAAAAACTATACAAAATGAAACTTTAATCAGCGTTTTTTGCATCTCCTACTGCTTATTAACCCTAACTAATCAGCCTTTTGCTAGATAGAAATCTTTCAATCTCTTTAATTCCCCTTACTAAGTAGGTAAAACCCTTATTTTTTTTGAAATAGTAGTTTGTCCATCACGAATTTAGTTTTATTTTCATTTTATTATATTGAGACTATTTATTCTATAAAAGAAAGGAATGAAAAGATGAACAATAAAAATAGAGGGAAAGTATTCTTCGGTAACGATTGTTGCGAAGTCCGGGCTTGTAGTTTTATTAACATCTCTAAATCTGAACTTAAAGAATTTATTAAAATCCTTCAAGCTCTTGGACAAAATATTAAAGATATATTCCAAAATCCTTCTCAAAGTAATATTGATAAACTTATAGCTACCCTAGATAATCTACAAAAATCCCTCAAATGTTTAGACTTATCACCTGCACAAGAAAAAATCGGAACTTCTATTATTACTCACCTATTAACTATTCTAAAAACAAAACCTTTCTCGTGCGGAGCATTATACGTTGAACTGCAAAGCCTGCTTAATTTTTTACTGTATATCGCTAAGTTATTTAAAGTTAATTGCTGTACTATAGACAAACTTATTAAGCTGATTATAGAAATCCAAACCATTTTAGTTAAATATGGCTCTGGTTGCCTTGGTGGAGGTGCTACTGGTGCTACCGGCGCTACTGGACCTCAAGGACTTCGTGGGGCTACCGGTGCTACTGGAACTCAAGGACTTCGTGGCGTTACTGGCGCTACCGGCGCTACTGGAACTCAAGGACTTCGTGGGGCTACTGGCGCTACCGGCGCTACTGGACCTCAAGGGCTTCGTGGCGTTACTGGCGCTACTGGACCTCAAGGACTTCGTGGCGTTACTGGCGCTACCGGCGCTACTGGACCTCAAGGACTTCGTGGGGCTACTGGTGCTACCGGCGCTACTGGACCTCAAGGACTTCGTGGCGTTACTGGTGCTACCGGCGCTACTGGACCTCAAGGACTTCGTGGGGCTACTGGCGCTACCGGCGCTACTGGACCTCAAGGACTTCGTGGCGTTACTGGTGCTACCGGCGCTACTGGACCTCAAGGACTTCGTGGGGCTACCGGTGGGACCTCAAGGACTTCGTGGCGTTACCGGGCGCTACTGGACCTCAAGGACTTCGTGGGGCTACTGGCGCTACCGGCGCTACTGGACCTCAAGGGCTTCGTGGCGTTACTGGCGCTACTGGACCTCAAGGACTTCGTGGCGTTACTGGCGCTACCGGCGCTACTGGACCTCAAGGACTTCGTGGGGCTACTGGCGCTACCGGCGCTACTGGACCTCAAGGACTTCGTGGCGTTACTGGTGCTACCGGCGCTACTGGACCTCAAGGACTTCGTGGGGCTACTGGCGCTACCGGCGCTACTGGACCTCAAGGACTTCGTGGGGCTACTGGCGCTACCGGCGCTACTTCAAGGACTTCGTGGCGTTACTGGCGCTACCGGCGCTACTGGACCTCAAGGACTTCGTGGCGTTACTGGTGCTACCGGCGCTACTGGACCTCAAGGACTTCGTGGCTACTGGTGCTACTTCGTGGCGTGGGTGCTACTGGCGCTACTGGCGCTACCGGCGCTACTGGACCTCAAGGACTTCGTGGGGCTAACCGGCGCTACTGGACTTTCGTGGCGTTACTGGCGCTACCGGCGCTACTGGAACTCAAGGACTTCGTGGGGCTACTGGCGCTACCGGCGCTACTGGACCTCAAGGACTTCGTGGCGTTACTGGTGCTACCGGCGCTACTGGACCTCAAGGACTTCGTGGCGTTACTGGCGCTACCGGCGCTACTGGACCTCAAGGACTTCGTGGGGCTACTGGCGCTACCGGCGCTACTGGACCTCAAGGACTTCGTGGCGTTACTGGTGCTACCGGCGCTACTGGACCTCAAGGACTTCGTGGCGTTACTGGTGCTACCGGCGCTACCGGCGCTACTGGACCTCAAGGACTTCGTGGCGTTACTGGTGCTACCGGCGCTACTGGACCTCAAGGACTTCGTGGGGCTACTGGACCATCGGGCAAACCACTCCCTGTAACTATAGCAGCAATAGGAAATTCTAATCCACAAACTATATCACCTGGAACGAACATCCAATTTAATCAAGTTTTCGAACTAAATAATCTCATTTTTAATGACAATTCAGATACTTTAACTATTTTAGAAACAGGAGTATACGATATTAGTTTCTCAGCATCTACAACCTTCCCGGGTTCTTCACCATTTGGATTCGGTATTTCATTCAACGGTCAACCACCTACTCGTAATTTTTCAACTAACGTTATCGGTAGTGCGGTTTCTTTCTCCACAATTGTTACTTTAACAGCTGGTACAACAATCTCTGTACAACCTACAGTAAATACTATTTCCATCCCTAACACTGGTGACACAACAGCTACACTATCAGTCTTCCGAATTTACTAATTTTAGTTTTCATTTTATTTTTGAACGACCAAGAATGTTTGATTTATAGTAATTTGTATTATTTTGATTGTATGTTAAATCTTTCTTTTAATAAAAAGGAGCACTTATTTTGGAGGATAAGTGCTCCTTCTTTACGTTTCTTTACTTCAAATTTACTCTAGCTTAATCCTCTTTTTGTATGATGAATAGTGAAGACAAAGACATGAAAGAGGGATGACAATGCGAATTATATCACTGACACGTTTTTGGTTTGTTCTTATGGTATGCATAATTTTATGTATAGGGTTTCTTTTAACTCTAAACTATTCAAATGTTTCAAAAGCAGAAAGAAAAACAATTCCATACGAACTTCTGTATACAAAACCAAACAACATCCCGTATTCCTCTTCCACACAAAATGAAAAAAAAGTTATAAAAGGAATGCTTATTACAGAAGCTTCTAGTTATGAAAACCTACTTCAAATCGCTGAAACGATTAAAGATCAATATAAAAATAAAGACGTTGATGAAATAACACTCTCTATCCATAATGAAAATACTGGAAGTTTCGAAGAGGAATTGCCATATGAACCTATTAGTAAAGGAATAATAACCGTCACGTATGATTCTCAATCCTTCGGTAGGACCAATGTTACGCTAAATAAATAAACTGAAGCTTTAATCCGTGGCGCTTTTCCCATCCCCACGGATTATTAAGTTAAACCCATCAAATTTTTATAGGCAGCTCGATTCTCACCTAACTTCTTTTCTGTTGCCACATTTTGAACCGAGATAAAACCGCTCATTTCTCATAAAAAAGAGGCGAACTCGTTATTCGCCTCTTTTTTTACCAAAATGGAATCCACTCTTTCACTTTATCTATCCATTCATTTTGCTGTTCTTTTCTTTGTTGTTCCTCTTCTTTTCGTTTTTTCTCTTCTTCTTTCCTTCGTTTTTCTTCCTCAATCGTTTTTAATTGTTTTGTATAATCCGCCTCAGGTATTAGTGATAACTGAAATGCCTTTTGAGTTGGATTTCCATTCGCTTTCTTCATAATATCCCGGAACATTGTCGTTGTAATTTGGCTGCCTCCTGGCACATAATGCTCACTATCCGTTTTATCATACCCTACCCAAATCGCACCTACTAAATCCGGTGTGTATCCAACAAACCACGAATCCTTCGCACCAGTGCTTGGTCCATTTACAAGCTGGGTAGTCCCTGTCTTGCCTGCGGTATCGATATTATTAACTTTCGCTTTTTCACCTGTTCCCCTTTCAATAACACCTTTTAATAAGTATGTCATCTTTTGGGCAACTTTCTCGTTCGTCACACGAGTTTCTTTCTTATACCATTTTCCAATTGTTTCCCCTTCAGCATTTTGGATTTCTCTAATGGCATGAGCTTCTACTTGGACACCATCATTTGCAAGTGCGCTATACGCTTGAGCCATTACAAATGGTGAAGTCCCTACATGCATACCTCCTAAAGCAATCGGATACGTATGGTCTTCAGGCTCTAATGGAATACCAAACCGCTCTAAAGATTTCAATCCTTTATCTAATCCAATTTTCTCTAATAGCCAAACTGCTGAAACATTATATGACTTTGCCACCGCTTCATACATCGTCACATTACCATGGAACGTATGATCACTATTTTGTGGTGCATATTCTTTAATATTAAACGGTTCATCTTTTAAGACATCGTATACTTCATATCCTTGTTCTAACGCTGGTACATACACTGCAAGAGGCTTTAACGTTGAACCTGGCTGTCTTTTTAATTGTGTTGCATGATTAAACTGTAAAAATTGATAAGGACCTCTGCCTCCAACTAAAGCCGGAACACCGCCAGTTTTTGGATTCATAAGGACCACTCCAGTTTGCATAAGCTGATCTGAGCTACTATCTTTAAAATAACTATCATTATTCACAACATCTTCAACCGCTTGTTGTTTTTTCGAGTCAAGTTCCGTATAAATACGATAGCCACCTGCTAAAATTTCATTTTGTGTTAATTCATACTTGTCCATCGCTTCTCTAACAATATAATCTACGTATTGAGAATATTTCCCCTTATATTTATCGTCAACACCACGTCGTAATACAAGACCTGATTCTTTCTCCTGATTATATTGTTCTTCAGAAATATATCCTTGCTCCTTCATTAAACCTAATACGACATTACGTCTTTCAATTGATTTATTAAAGTTTTTATACGGCGAATACGCAGATGGCGCTTTAATTAATCCTGCAATCGTTGCAGCTTCTGAAATCGTTAAGTCTTTTACTTCTTTATCAAAATAAGATTTAGCTGCTCTTTTTATCCCCCAAGCACCTTCACCAAAATAAATTTGATTCATATACATTTCAACAATTTCATCTTTCGTATAAGTACGTTCTATTTTTTTCGTTAGAAAGTATTCCTTTATTTTACGCGAGAATGTACGGTCTTGCGTTAAAAATACATTTTTCGCAAGTTGTTGTGTAATTGTACTACCACCTGCCACAACTTCACCGGCTGTAATGTTCTTAAATACAGCACTTATAATTCCACTATAGTAAATACCATGATGACTAAAAAATTCCTTATCTTCTACTGCAACAATTGCTTGAACCATAATATCAGGAATATCTTTCCTTTTAACTCCTTCTGTTTTAGAAGAAGCTAATTTAGTCGCAACTTCATTATTTGCATCATAAATTAAAGTCGGTTGTGGAACAGCTTGTTTTAATTCAGATATATCTTGAATGGAAATTATTATATTTACAACAATAAATAGAGTAGCAAGTAAACTTCCCAATACAATTAATGAATTGCGTAGTTTCTTCCTCTTATTGAACCACTCAAGCGTTTTTTTAAAGTGAGTGTTCTTCAATTTCATTGGTTCACTTCCTTCATTTGTTTACACTTTTCTTTTTAAAAGGAAGAATATACCTCCTTTTAAATTTATTATAATAACGTAGTCGTTCCTATAGTGTAAAGCTTTTCTTTCACATTCATACTTTTTGCAAGAAAAGGACATTCTACAAGTAAGATATTCATTGTTGAGTATTAATATTATTAATACAACAATGAGAGTTATGTTAAGTTTTTGTAAACTTTTCGATAAAATGTTTTAAAAAACGACAGTTTTTTGTTAGAATTGATTAGCCAATATATTTTACATATATTACTTTTGTGGGGGTAACAATAATGGTCTTTAAATCAAAAAAAGATAAATTTTCTGAAATGCTTATGAACGTTTCCGAAAATTTAAAAGAAGGCGCGCAGTTTTTCGTGGAGTATAAAATTAAAAATGCTAGCGATTTAAAAGAGTTTTCTATGCGCATGAAAGAGTATGAGTCAAAAGGTGACTCATTCATTCACGAAATCATTATGGAGCTAAACAAAGCGTTTATTACTCCTATTGAACGTGAAGACATCCTACAACTTGCAATGAGTATGGATGATGTATTAGACGGATTAGATCACAGTGCTAGTCTATTCGAAATGTATTCTATTACAGAAGCTGATGAATACATGATTAAATTCGTTGAAGCAATTAATCAATGTGCGATTGAGATTGCAAATTCTGTTGAACTACTTTCTAAAAAGAAATTAGTCGATATTCGCACAAATGCGATCAAGATTAAGGATTACGAGTCACAATGTGATGATATTCGCCGTCATGCGATTAAGCACTTATTCTCTCGTGAGAAAGATCCGATTAAGATTATTCAATTTAAAGAGATTTACGAAGAGCTTGAAGAAGTAGCTGATAGCTGTCAAAGCGTTGCAAACGTATTAGAAACAATCATTATGAAGAACGCGTAAGGAGTTTGATCATGGATACACTCTTGATACTGACCGTTTTAGTAGTCATTTGCGCTTTAGCTTTTGACTTTATCAATGGATTTCACGATACAGCAAACGCTATTGCAACGGCTGTTTCAACGAAAGCTCTAAAGCCTAGACATGCAATTGTTATGGCAGCTATTATGAACTTTTTAGGTGCGATGACATTTACAGGTGTAGCAAAAACGATTACAAAAGATATTGTTGACCCGTTTGCCTTGCAAAATGGTTCTCTTGTAATTTTAGCTGCTTTGCTTGCGGCAATAGTCTGGAATTTGATCACTTGGTACTATGGCATTCCAAGTAGTTCTTCGCATGCAATCATTGGCGCAATCGCTGGTGCAGCAATTGCTGCTGCTGGTATTAGCTCATTAAACTATAAAGGGTTTATAAAAATTCTTGAAGCTTTAATCATTTCACCGATTATCGCTTTTGTTATTGGTTACATCGTATATAGTATTTTTAAAGTGGTATTTAAAAACTTTAACTTAACGAAAACGAACAAGAACTTCCGTATATTCCAGATTTTCACCGCTGCATTACAAGCTTATACGCACGGTACGAATGATGCACAAAAAGCAATGGGAATCATTACGATGGCTCTTATGGCCAATAACTATCATACTTCTGGCGATATCCCTTTCTGGGTACAATTATCTTGTGCAATCGCAATGGGTCTTGGTACTTCTGTCGGTGGTTGGAAAATTATTAAAACTGTCGGTGGACAAATTATGAAAATTCGTCCTGTAAATGGTGTAGCTGCCGATTTATCATCATCACTTGTTATTTTCGGCGCAACATTTATTCACTTACCGGTTAGTACGACGCACGTTATCTCTTCTTCTATTTTAGGAGTTGGTGCTTCACATCGCGTGAAAGGTGTAAAATGGGGAACTGCAAAACGCATGTTAATTACATGGGTTATTACACTTCCTATTTCAGCTTCTTTAGCTGCATTATTTTACTACTTATTACACTTAATCTTTTAATCAAAAGTCGTCTTCCTTATTTTTCTAGGAAGACGACTTTTTTGTGAACAAGCCTATTTCTTATTAAAAAGCGTGTATAATGATTGATGGATAAGTTATATAGAGGAGTTGGCAATTTTGGAATACATCATGTTACTTTTCATCGGATTAATCGCCGGGACAGTCGGGAGCCTAGTCGGACTTGGAGGCGGAATTATTATCGTTCCGTTATTAATTGGATTACACAGTTTATCACCACAACTCGCAGTAGGAACTTCTATGGTAACAGTCGTTTTTACAGGGCTGGCTTCTACCCTTACTTATATGAAACATAAACGGGTAGATTACAAAAGTGGACTTATTTTATTTATCGGGAGTGGCCCTGGTGGTATTATCGGATCATGGGCAAACAAATTTTTAAACCAAGATACATTTTCTTTATACTTTGGGATTTTTCTTATATTCGTCTCCATTCTTCTTATACTACGAGACAAATTGAAACCTCTTTCCCTATCAAATATGACTGTAATTAAGCGATCTTTTACAGATAACGAAGGAAATACTGTAGACTATCAATTTCCACCATTTCTCGCTATCTTTATTGCCTTTATAGTTGGATTTATATCCGGATTATTTGGAATCGGTGGTGGTGCCTTACTTGTGCCAGCGATGATGCTCCTTTTTGCGTTCCCAGCACACATTGCTGTAGCAACTTCAATGTTTATCGTATTTCTCTCAGCAATTGTAAGTTCTTTAACTCACATCTCTCTAGGAAATGTCAGCTGGGCTTATGCATTAATTCTTATTCCTGGTGCATGGATTGGCGGAAAAATCGGGGCTTATATTAACACAAAATTAAGCGGTAATGCAGTAATTAATTTATTACGTATCACATTAATTATTCTTGGAACTAGATTAATCATTACTTCATTTTTATAACGCGTTCTTTCTAGAATGCGTTTTTTCTTATACACATGAATATAAAAAGGCTCCTAGGAGAACAAATAAAACTAAACAAACACTTAATAGCATAAAATTTGAAATATGTAATTTCTTCAAGTAGATCACTCCTATAGCTATGACTGTTATCTTTATGATAGCGAAAAAACAGTTATCTTACAGTTACAAAGCGCTAACAATGCAAAATCATTTATTACAAATTTTATCCTTATATTTCATTTCTTTGTATAATCTATCGATTCAATAAAAAAAGATGTCATATTGACATCTTTTTAGTGAAGAAGTGACCATCCCATAAAGTCTTCATGTACCTGGCACGCCCTCTTATCGTTTCGATCATATAATTCAGCATAACTATCTGTTTCTTCATCATAAGCCATCGTATAAATAATTTGGCCGTCTATTTCAACGGATAAAACGACTCCACCTTTCATCTCTTCCACATGAATGATAGCATTCGCCGGAATTCTCATATCCGTCATCTTCATCGCATCTAACAATATACTAAACCCCCTACAGCGTATTCATTGCTAGTACTATTACACACTAAATAGTATACTACTGTAATAGCATACATTTCGTCAATGAAATTGCTGTTTAAAGAGCATATTGTCTTTATACATATACGCTAAAATATAAGAAATAGAAATGTTTTAATGGGGGGCTAACATTGATTCTACATAAGGGAGATGTATTATTCCGTCAAGGTGAGGACGGTCCATTATATTTTATAAAAACAGGTTTATTAAAAGTTATTCGGTTAGAAGAAGACGGAACACCATTTTTATTTAATATTATCGTTCCTGGTGAAACGATACCTCACCACTCTTTAATTTCACCGAAGGAATATCACGGTACAGCTATCGCTTTAATGAAAACAGAAGTGGAGCCTATAATTAGCAATGAATGGTACGACAAACTTCAGGCAAATCCTGCATCATATGAAAATATCGCTATACAATTACAATCGAAGTTAAGAATGATGCAACAGCGTATCGATCAATTGACAACTGTCTCTCCTAAAGAGCGCCTTCATCGTTTACAAGAGTGGTTCACCTTTTATTTAGGTGACATCCCTATTTATGAAATATTAACACAAACTGAAATTGGTCAGCTCATAGGTGTACGCCGCGAAACAGTAAATCGCTTACTTAGAGAACAAGCAAAAAACGAGGTAAAATAATACCTCGTTTTTCGCTTGGCAACGTTAACCTATTGTAAGCTTGCTGCGGGACCGAAAAATTCATAATGAATGTTCTCTTGTTTAACACCCAAATCAATTAATGCAGCATTTATATGTTTCATAAATGGTACTGGACCGCAGAAATAAAATTCTGCATCAGTCGTTGGAATAATAGTTTGTAACCATTCACGTTCAATGAATCCTTCTTGATCAAAATTCTTCATTTCCACATCTTGCTCTGTCGGTGAAGAATAGCAAGTATATGCTTTAACTTGTTCATACTCTTTTTCTACTGTCTCAACATGCTCTTTCATCGCATGTGTATTACTATTTATCGCCGCATGAACAAAGCATACATTACGCTTTGATTCTTGTTCAATTAACGTATTTAACATACTCATCATCGGTGTAATACCTACTCCACCACTAATTAGTACAACAGGTAATGTTGACTCCATATTTAATACGAAATCTCCCGCTGGTACACTTACTGGTAAGACATCCCCTTCCCCTACATGATCATGTAAGTAATTAGATACTTTACCATCTGGTGTATCTACACCTTTTTCTTTCTTTACACTAATACGATAATATTCTTTTCCTGGAGCATCAGACAAGCTATATTGACGATTATGTGTATATGTCTCACCTTTAATATTTATTTGAATCGTTACATATTGTCCTGGGATGAATGAAGAAACTTTCCCGCCATCTTCAGGTTTTAAATAAAATGATGTAATAACGTCGCTTTCCTTCACTTTTTTAACAATCACAAAGTTGCGGAAATCTTTCCATCCACCTTCTTTATGTGCAGCTTCTTCATACATACCCGCTTCAATGCTAATGAATGCATCAGCAATGACGCCATACGCTTCTCCCCATGCATTTAAAACTTCATCAGGTGCGCCTGCGACCTCTTTAATCGCTCGTAGTAAGCATGTACCTACTATTGGATAATGCTCTGCTTTAATACCTAAACTTCTATGCTTATGACCGATTTGTTTTACAACTGGAATAATAGCTTCTAAATTATCAATGTACATTGCAGCTGCATAAACAGCATTTGCTAATGCTTGTTGTTGTCTTCCTTTTTTCTGGTTCGTATGGTTGAAAATATTCAATAACTCCGGATGTTCCGAAAATAAAATTTGATAAAATCTCGTTGTAATCTCAACGCCTTTTTCTTGTAATAACGGTACTGTTGACTTTACGATTTCAATTGTTTTTGCACTTAACATTGTATCCCACTCCTCTATTTCCTTAACTGTTTTTAGTTTAACTGAATTGTATAATTCATATTGTGATTTTAATCACTATTAACATGGTGTTTTTGTGAAAAATATATGAACAATGCACATATTAAGTAAATTTTAATTAGCCATCATTAATAGTGCTCAAAAAAAAGCTAACTAGAATTCTAGCTAGCCTACTACTTCGTTTGTATTGCTTGTTCAATTACTTGTATATTCTGCCCATCTCCAAACTCGGTATACCCCCATACATTCGTCTCACCTTTATATTTATTTACAAGTATATCCAAGTCATGATATACGCGATGAGCATAGATTACATACTCCATATTCTGAAGCTCCACACCTTTTTTTACAATTTCATAACTTCTATTCACATCGCGTTTTATTTTTTCATTTTTTATTTCTTTATGTATATTTTTTAAAGAGGCTTCTTGCTCTTGAAACCATTGTTTAAAATGTTTCCAATCCCCATCTGTATATTTCTCTGCCTTGCCATAATTCAAGAAATTATTATAACTTTCATGTGTCGTACGAACAAAATCGAGTGTCTTCTTCTTCTCTTGCACCTCTTCTATTTGTGCTACTGTATTTACTCCAGCAGACTTATTCGCATAATATAATAGTACTTTCATAAGACTATAGCTCGCTATTGCCATCACAGTAATAGTTACCAATACACTTAACAATTTCTTCATATACAGAACCCCTTTTCTACTATGAATATTACAATGTACTGTTACACTTGTAACATTCTCTCGTAGAAATGTAATTCCTGTTTAAATCCTCCTTTTCATTTCGACACTATTTTTCTACAAACTTCTCCTTGGTAAATGCTCTTGTAAAACAACATAACCTTCATAAGCTGTATAACCGAGTATAGCCATTAATCCGATATAACAAGCAAATACTGTCCATTTCGTTTTCGTATCGACTTTATAATAATTTTCTTGTTGTTCCTTTTCTGTTTCCCATTCATTTAATTTTCTTTCTGACATTTCAAATGCTTCTCTTATATGAATTGTATGCATTTCTTTTTCATCTTCATATGGGACATAATCAAGTGGCTCAAATTTTGGTAAAAGGTACTCTAGCACTTCAATCTTTTGAAGTTCTCCTGTTTTTAATTCTTTTTCACGTTCTCTTTGTCTTAATACATTCATTTCATGGTGAATCATATAAATCGTTCGATGCACCGCACCAGTTTCTTTTAATTCCTCTTCAAGCCTAGCAACATATTCTTTCATTCCATCGATTTTATATCCTAATTCCTTAATCGGCTCATCTCTCTTTATTACTCTATATAGTTCCATACAGCCGATAATAAAAATAAATCCTCCTAAAATACTTTTGAAGTAAATAGAATAGCCGAGTAGTAAAACTAGCCCTGCCCCCCAAATTTTCGTGCTTACAACTGAAATTATTCGTCCACCATCTAATGGAGAAACTGGAATTAAGTTAAAGAAATTAATCATACTTCCAAGTAAAATAATAAGCGCCCAAAACGGCTCTTTCGTTATTATATACAGTGGGATCGCGGGTAAAAACGAAAGCAATCCGAAAAGAGGTCCCATATATGCAATGTAAGCTTCATCTTTTGCATTTTTCGGCATCTCTTTCATCCCAATAAGAGCTCCCATAAATGGTATGAAGATTGCTGGCGATGTTGGTATACCTTTCTTTCTCGCTGCCCATAAATGCCCCATCTCATGTACAAACAATAAATATACGAGTGCTACCCCAAACTTCCAACCATATATGACTGCGTATGCACCAAGCGATAAAAACATACTAAATACTGTTGAAAATTTTGCTAACTTAAAAATTGCAAATACCCATTTTAACTTAGATAGTAAAAATAACCCTATTGCAACGATAACTCCCCATAATCCTTTTTTATTATTTTTCATATTCCTCTCCTTTATCTCGCTTTATTGAGCCATATACACTCATCAAAACTTATTCTTTTTCTCTATTATGACATATTTTTTTCTATTGTTAGAAATAATGTTTATTACATCCATTTTTAGCCAAAAATAAAAATAAAAGGAGGTAAATACAAATGAAATTACAATCTCTTATGATAGGCGCTCTATCGTTTTTAGCTTCAACTCTTATTTTTTATACCGTCAGCTACGTATTATTATTAGATTGGTTGCCAAATCACTTATTTATAGCCCTTATTATTCTTTCTGCTCTTATGATTTCCTTTCTAATTACACGAAAATCAATGAATGAGCCATCTGCAAAAGCAAAATAATAGAGGGGATCTTTCCCCTCTATTATCATTTCCTAGGAAAGGCCATATAGACTTTATGATTCTTACTGCCCGCTATTTACGGGCAGTAAGAATCCCACCTCAAAATTCGGCTGGAGCAAAGAATTTAGGTAGGAGTCGTGCTAATAATCAGCGGGGGATGCCCCCACTGATTAAAATTTCACTTTATCTTTGTAAATTCATTTTTTCACCATACTCTTTAACAATTTGAATAATGTTTTGAAATGCTCCTACTTTTTCTTTCTTACTATTTAATATTTGTAAATCGTGATTATCATAATAGGTTTCTAGTGATTTTAATTGTGATTCTGAAGCATCTTTTATCGGAACAGTAACATTCAACTCATACTGTTTATACCCTTCCTTTACTTTTTCAGCTGAAATTATCTCACTCTCTTTTGCGCCAATTAATTTTTGAACCTTTTCCGGGAAAATTAATTGCAAATAATATTCTTGTTCCTTTGCTAACTTATTATATAGTGATTGTGAAATCGTATAACGTACTGTATAATTCATTTTTTGATCACCTGCTTTAATATGAAACGCAGTAATCTGCATGTCTTTTTTTGTTACTTCCGTTAAAGTACCTACCTGCATCTCATCTTCTTTTTGTTCTGAAATCTTTGGAAAGATAGCCAAAAGCTTTTCCGTATCTTTTTCGTTAAGCATATACATATCTTTCTTATATTGAATCCATCCTCGGCGATCTTCTCCTCTTAACCATGCATAATATGTTTCTTTTTTTCCATCACTACTAATTTGTATTTCATATTCTGGTTCACCAAAACTACCCGTTACTTCTTGTTTTTCCGCTTTGTTTATAATATCCACCACCAACTCCGCATCCATTTTCTTTAAATTTTTTTCTTCTTTACCTTTTTGCATAACAGTTACTTGTAATGGTTCTCTCATTTCATTCACTGTCTCCTCTACTTGTTTCGGTTCTTTCTTTTGCTCAGATTGACCACACGACGCGAGTAAAATAACACATAAAAACATTAAATATTTCCCTTTCAAATCGATTCTCCTTTTCCAATAAGAAATTCTTATAATCCTCATGCATAAAACAAAAACGTTATATTATATAGAATGAGCTATACTATAAACTGAAGGGAGGATTTTACAATGTCCATTAATTTTCATGATGCAAATAATAAGTATACGTATGCAAATCGTAACGCACATATTTCATGGCAGGAAACAATAAACAATATTGTAGATGTACAAAACAAACAAATAATTGATATAGGTTGTGGTGGAGGCATTTATACGAAAAAACTTGCTCTTATGGGAGCCAAAAATGTTGTTGGGCTTGATTTTTCAAAAGAAATATTACAAGCTGCAAAAGAAAATTGTAATGCCTTCCCAAACATTTCATTCATTCACGGTGATGCACATAATATCTCATTCCCTAATGAAACATTCGACCTTGTCATTTCTCGTGCAGTCATTCATCATTTGCATGATATTCCCACATTTATACGAGAGGCTTCTCGTATATTAAAAAAAGACGGTCTACTTATTTTACAAGACCGGACCATTGAAGATTGTATAATCCCAGGAAGTCCTGAACACCTTCGTGGATATTTTTTCTCGGTCTTTCCAAAACTCATTGAAACAGAAGCGCAAAGAAGACCAAAAACCACTACTATACAGCAATTATTACAAACATATCCTCTTCAAGCGCTCCCCATTCAAACACAATGGGAAGTACGAAAAGTACATGATTCTGTAGAGGCTTTGCTACAAGATTTATCTCCTCGAACAGGTCGATCCATTCTATATGAACTAACAGATAATGAAATTTCTCAACTTCTACATCATATCCAAACGGCATTACAAAACGTCTCTCCTATCATCGAAAGAGATCGTTGGACAATTTGGAGCGCGAAAAAATTGTAAGGAAGGAAGCCTCACAAAATAATGTGAGGCTTCCTTCTTTCATAA
Source organism: Bacillus sp. FSL R12-0074 (assembly GCF_038005725.1). NCBI lineage: Bacteria > Bacillati > Bacillota > Bacilli > Caryophanales > Bacillaceae > Bacillus > Bacillus sp. FSL R12-0074. The sequence continues at coordinate 1,468,003 of NZ_JBBOTR010000001.1, read as the reverse complement.
TCTAATTTTGCAACACTCTTGATATCCTCCACTCCTGGCCTGTGCACTTCCACACTTCGGACATACTAAATATCTAGACTGATTTGTCAACAAACTACCTTTTTGAAAGAGTAAAACTTCTGCTTGTTTAAACGAACGCGAATAATATAACCACATAAAACCAATTATAGCAATAATGCCAAATAATACTCCCATCGCAAGCATTTCAGTCACCTCTTTTGGTTTGTTCTTTCCAGCAAGTGGATTGTTGTATTATTCTCTGCAAATTCAAACAATTCCTTCCTTACTCCTATAAATATCGATTTTCTCCATAAACTTTACAATTCTCTATAATGTTTTACAGCATTTTTATAAATAGTATTAACCCTTATATTCTCAGCTATATTTCTACAGGAAAGTGTATTTCCCAAAAAATATGTTGACTTTCTAAAAAAAACATGTAAAAATGTTGTCAGAATACTTGAATAAAAATTCATTGACGAGAACGAGTATGTTATAGAGCTGTTCCCCAGAGAGGTGGTATTTTGCTGAAAGCCAACGCTCAGTTCGTAACCGAAAATCATCTCCGAGAAGTAGAACCGAATGCTAAAGTAAGTTCTTACCGGTCGTCCCCCGTTACAAGGAACACGTATCATGTTGTACGTTGTAAAGCCGTATACATATAGATATATTTCTACATGTATAAATTAGGGTGGTATCGCGGGTAAATATAACTCGTCCCTTTCTTAAGGGACGAGTTTTTTGTGTTCTTACAATGAATTTACAAAAAAGGAGAAAAAAAACAATGAACACTGTATCAAAAAAACATGTTTTTTTCACAGGTCTTATGCTGTTTTCTTTATTTTTTGGAGCAGGAAATTTGATTTTCCCTCCAATGCTTGGACAAAATGCTGGTGAAAACTTTTGGCCAGCAATGATTGGTTTTTTACTAACAGGAGTCGGCTTACCACTACTTACTGTTATCGCTATTTCTCTATCAGGAAATGGAATGCAACAACTTGCGAGTCATGTTCACCCATTATTCGGAATATTCTTTACGGTAGTTGTATACATTGCAATCGGTCCATCTATGGGCATCCCACGTGTTGCTAATGTCGCTTATGAAATGGGAATTAGTTCTTTCTTACCAGAAACTATTCGCTCTAGCAGCCTAACGCTATTTTTATACACAGTCATCTTCTTTGCTATCGTATTTTGGCTTAGTTTAAATCCTTCTAAACTCGTCGATCGTATCGGAAGCGTATTAACACCTATTTTATTACTCTCTATTTTCTTATTATTCTTTAAGAGTGTATTTTCACCACTTGGGCAATCAGGACCAGCAATGCAAGAGTATCAAACTTCTCCAGTTTTCAAAGGTTTTATGGAAGGATACTTAACGATGGATACCATTTCAGCGCTTGCATTTGGAATTATCGTTGTAAATGCAATTCGCTCAAAAGGTGTGAATGACCGCAAATCAATTGCCATCGCAACAACAAAAGCAGGACTTATTGCCGCTACTGGTCTCGTACTTGTATATGGTGCACTTGGCTGGCTCGGTACAACTAGTGTCTCTCTCGGATACGCAACAAACGGCGGACAGCTACTTACCGTTATCGTACAACAATTACTCGGTCCATATGGTCTAATTCTATTATCTCTTATCGTTACACTCGCTTGCTTAACAACATGTATTGGACTTGTATCTGCATGCAGTCAATACTTCTCAACATTATTAACAAAATTTTCATACACAACGTTAGCAAGTGTCATTTGCACATTAGGATTATTAGTTGCCAACTTAGGTTTAACAAAAATTATCGCAATCTCTGTTCCTATTTTACTTGTTGTATATCCAATTGCGATTGTACTCGTATTACTATCATTACTTCATAAATATTTCGGTGGATATCGTTCTGTTTATGTAGGTGCGTTAATTGGTTCTGCAGTTGTGAGCGTATTTGATGGATTAAAACAAGGGAATATTCCTGTTTCATCTATCACATCTTATTTCGAGTTTATTCCATTATATAATGAAGGAATTGGCTGGTTAGTACCAGCATTAGTTGGGGCTATTATCGGTTTTGCTATCGCAAAATTAAGTGGCGCCAAAGCAGTACCATTAACGGATCATTCACCTGAATCGAAAGTATCATAAAAAAACTCCCATTTCGGGAGTTTTTTACATTTGATAAGAAGTATGATTAAAGCTACTTACTTTATAAGCTTTCGTATAGTAATCAATATTCGTATCCACTGTTTCTACTTTTACAACATCATAGCAATCTTCTTGCTTCACTAGAAATAAATAATATTCTTCTGTCGCCTCAATAATTGCAATACGATCTGTTTCAATATCATATTGTTCACAAAGTGCTTGCAACGCATCCACATAGTTACCTAATTTTTTCGTTTCATCCATTCCAAATATCGTTTGAACTAACATACACTCTCTCCCCTTTGTATGTACTGTTAACACCTTAATGATAACGCTTACATAAATAACCGTCAATAAAAAGCTTTGACCATATATAGTCAAAGCTTCCTTCTTATTTCGTCAATTGGTGTCTAAACGCATAAATAACCGCCTGTGTCCGGTCACTTACATTTAGCTTATTTAATATATTACTCACATGTGTCTTTACTGTTTTAAGGGCAATAAACAACTCATCTGCAATCTCTTGATTACTTTTCCCCTCCGCAATTAATAACAAAATTTCAGACTCTCTTTCTGTTAACTCCTCATGCAAAGGTTGTTCTTTCTTCTGACGCATACGAGACATCATTTTGCCAGTAACTTTCGGCTCTAATACCGTTTCCCCATCATAAGTAGCTCTTACAGCATCTGCAATATCACTCGCTCTTGATGTTTTTAATAAATAACTTGTCGCCCCCGCCTCAATAACAGGATATAACTTTTCATCATCTAAAAAGCTCGTGACAACTACAATTTTCGCTTCTGGCCATTCTTGAATAATAGCACGTGTCGCTTCAACCCCATCCATCTCATCCATAACAAGGTCCATTAAAATAATATCCGGTCTTAATTGCAAAGCTAACTCTGAACCTTTTCTTCCATTTTCAGCTTCTCCAACTACTTCAATATCTGGCTGCGTTGATAAATATGCTGATACACCCATTCGAACCATTTCATGATCATCAACTAGTAATACTTTTATCATGATTCTCCCCCTCTCTCAATCATAATAGGTACTTTCACTTCTATTTGCGTACCTTTATTCGGAAAACTAAGAATTTTTAATGTACCACCAATTTCATGAACTCGCTCTTGCATTGACCTTAAACCGTATGAACCAGCCTTATTAACACCAACTTTAAACCCAACACCGTCATCAATAATTTTCAAAATCGCATATTGATCAATTTTCCGAAGACGTACTTCGGTTTTCTTTGCCTTCGCATGCCGTAAAGTATTAGACAGCGCCTCTTGTACAATACGGAATAAATGATCCTCTACACCTTTTTTTAATTGAATCGGTTCAATTAACCATTCAATTTTCATATGTTGCTTTCTAGACAGTTCTGTTAATAATTCTTCTATACCCTCTGTTAGTTTCTTACCTTCTAACTGCACTGGGCGTAAATGAAGGAGCAATGCTCTCATTTCTGATTGTGCATTTACAACCATATTCTCAACAAGCTGCAACTGTTTTTTCGTCGTGTCTGGAATTTCAGCTGCTTGCTCATTAATGGCTGACATCATCATCGACATTGCAAAAAGCTGCTGACTTACAGAATCGTGCAGCTCTCTCGCTAATCGATGCCTTTCTTGAGAAATCGCTTCTTGTCTCATCTCTTCATTCCAATGGGCTCGTTCATTCGTTACTTTTTGAAATAGCCCAGCTTGCTCCTCTAAGCGACGAGCAAGACCAATTACTTTTCGTTCCACTTCATGAAATTCATCGTCCGCAGTAAATGAAACATCACTCGGAAAATTCCCTCGCTCTACTTCAAATAGAAAAGTATTTAATCCTTGTATACGCTGTTCTATATAATAACCGATTGCATATCCTACAATTCCTCCGATAAGAAGACTCGTACTCATAATAAACAAGCCAATTGGAACAGAAGCAATGGATTCTTTCCAGAGTAAATCATAAACTTGTTGCTCGCTTTTCCATACATATACAATTGTACAAATAAGTGCGATACTCACAGAGGACAACATAGAATAACGAATATACATCCACGAAATATTCCTTTGTTTTTTCATTATACTTTCCTCACTTCCGTATCGCCTACGACAAGCGAAGAAATAATTTTAATACGACGAGGGGCTTCTTTATACTGTTCTGTTCTAAACGTAACATTACGGTTAAATCCAGTTTCTTCGTGTCCTGGCAGGAGCACTCGCCCAACAATAACAGAATGATTTAAAGACAATTCAATATCATATGGTACATATAAGCGAATATTACCAATGACGCCCCGAATCACAATAACCGTTTCTCCCTCTGGAATCATAGCAGTTGTTAAATCAATCTCGACGTCACAAGCACCATATTGGACGTTAATATCCTCTATTTCATAAATATGATCCATCATTCGTACATTACCTACAAACATATTTTTTATATACGGTTCTGTACGATATATTTGTTTTTCTTCATTTATATATCCTTTTTCTTTAATTTCAACTTTCATTGCTTTTTGCCGATGTCCTTGTTGAATAAGTTGATAACCAATCAAAGCTAAACAAGCAAACACAACAAGTACGAATGCCGCTGATGAAAATAAGAAGAATAAGAAGACAATACCACCGACAAATAAAAATACATTCCCTCTTACATAACGGTTCTTCTTTCGATAATGTCTTCCAAACATAATCATAATAAATGCAAATATTAGACCACCTGGTTCAAAATGTCCAAGTATCATATCAAGAAAAAGACCGAATCCAAATATGATGAGGAGCATCCCCATAAATTGTGTTTTTGAAAATTGCTTCTTCATTTCAGCTCCCCCCTCCTTGTCACATATACATAGAAGAAAAGGCATTGCTTTCCAACACCTTTTCTCCTATCACTATATCATAAGCCTGTTTTATTATATACTACAATTATTTTGTTACTTCTTTCGTTAACGATACTTCATTTTTCTCTTTCATTTCACTCTCTAGTTTTGCAATTTTCATATCAAATGTATCACGCTCATGCTCTTCATTTATACGAAGTTCTATGTCACGAATGTGATCTTCAATTTCTTCGAATCGTAAGAACGGATTATTTTCATCCATTTTATGCATAGCAGTATTCATACGGCGGTTTGCATGCGCCATATTTTCACGTGCCATTAATTCCATACGCTTTGCGTTCATTTCTTTTAATTTATTTTTCATTTCTGAAAGACGACGCTCTAACTCATCAATTTGCTCTACAACACCAGCATACATTTCTTCTAAGCGAGTTACTTGCCCTTCATAATACGCTACTTCTTCTAATGCACGTTCATGCAATTGCAATTCGCCTGCTTCTTGTGCGATGATAGCTTGCTTTGATCTTTTATTAACGAAATAACGTGCTTGCTCAAGCTCACGAGCGAAGTTAGATTTTAATGTTTTATGACGCTGAATTAACTTCTCAATTTTTGTTATTTCACGCTCACTATCTCGTAAATATTGGTTTAACATAGCAATTGGATTTTTTCTTTCTTTCTCATCTAACACATTATGAAAATCAGCTAAAATTGCATCGCGTACACGTCCGAATAAAGATTGTTTCATTATAATCTTCCTCTCTTCTACTTTATAATTTGATTTATTTTATATTAGTTTTTCATTAACTTGTTCCACTCATCTTCAAAGTTGCTATATGGTTTAGCACTTTCTGGAGCAGAATCAACAACTACATTTTTTTCTTTTTTCCACTCACGGTATCCGTAGTATAAAACTACTAATGCTGCGATACCGATTAATGCTGGGGAATGAGAAAGTGCAATGGACAAACCGATTAAACCAACAATACCCCAAGCTAACTTTCCAAAGAATGATTTAGCTCGCACAAATGATTTATAGCTCCAGTACACAACTCCTGCTCCAATGGCGAATCCTACAATACCAGCAAGACTACCAAGAGCAATTAAAGCCAAAATACCAGCTGCGATAAACGCTAGAAATTGTTTCATCTTGTGCTTGCCTCCCTTCGATTTGATACTCTTATCTTAACTATTTTTTCATTTTTTCATAACGAGCTTAAGAACCGTTTTTAACTCAGACTTAAGACTGAGTTAAATTCAGCCTTTTGCAAAACGAACATGTATGCGATGCGTATAGATACAGAAAAATTCTTATTCAATAACGGATGAAAATCTCAACTTGCGCGTCCAAAAAATTAGCAATACATACAAATGTTTATTAAATTACATTAAATATATTATTAAGAAAATTATGTTAAAATAAATCAGAAGGCTACATTTAAATTAAAGGGGATATATCATGAATTTACACATTACGAAAGAAATCAATACCGCCGCTAAAAACTATATAAACAATCAGCTTTATGAATATAATTTAAAGCACTTTCCATCTGATTTAAGAGACAGATACTTAGAGATTCATTTATTTCTTAAAGATGAAAATGGTAAAATATGCGGGGGAATATTAGGTGAAGTCTGTTGGAATTGGTTAGAGATTCACTCTTTTATCATCGATGAAGGTATACGTGCATTAGGGTATGGAACTAAACTGTTATTAGAAGTAGAAAAAATCGCTTTAGAAAGAAATTGTGATTTTATAAAAGTTGACACTTTAAGCTTTCAAGCATTAGATTTCTATAAAAAATATGGTTATAAAGAGTATGGTATCCTCGATAACGTAGGAAGAGATTATAAACACTACTATTTGAAAAAGGATTTATAAATAATAAAAAACGCTCAGAGAATGTTCTCCGAGCGTTTTCAACTGCTAATAATAAATGTCTCTTTATGTTATGCAGTTTTATGATACTCTTTTTTTTCCGCCACTTTAGAAAATCTCGGGAAACCAATTAATATAGAAATGATTCCACATACTCCAACTAAAATTGGATAAAATGCATATGGTAACAATTCGACCGGAGATAACGCAGCAAATCCTGCCGCTGTTAACATTTGAGCACCATACGGGATTAACCCCTGTACACAGCAAGAGAAAAGATCCAGTACACTCGCTGATTTACGGGGATCAATTTCATACTGATCCGCAATATTTTTCGCAAGCGGACCTGTAAAAATGATAGAGATTGTATTGTTTGCTGTACACACATTCGTCATACTCACTAAGCCAGCAATACCAAACTCCGCTCCTTTTTTCGAATGAATATTACGTGTTAAAAGATTCATTAAATATTGAATGCCACCATTATACTGGATAAGTTCAACCATACCACCGATTAAAATGGCAAGTAACACTAACTCCATCATACCGCTCATTCCAGTCGTTACACTTTTAAAGAAACTCTCTAACGTATAACTTCCATCTATAAGACCGATAACACCAGATAGTACCGTTCCACCGGTTAATACAATAAGTACATTCCAGCCAAGTAGCGCTGTAACAAGTACACCTGCATATGGTAAAATCTTCACCCAATCAAATGTATGAGCTTTAATTTCTGTATCATTGCCTAAAGTAATCATTACTAATATTACAATTGTAATGATTGCAGCTGGCAATACAATTAAAAAATTCGTTTTAAACTTATCTTTCATTTCTGTTCCTTGCGAACGAACAGCAGCAATTGTCGTATCAGAAATAAATGATAAATTATCGCCAAACATCGCTCCGCCCACAACAGTAGCCATCGTAAGTGCAATTGAGATATCTGTTTGCCCACTAATACCTACAGCAATCGGTGCTAATGCAGCAATTGTTCCCATTGAAGTTCCCATCGCTAATGAAATAAATGCCCCTATAACAAAAATTCCAGCAACGATAAATCCTTGGGGTAAAATAGATAACGCTAAGTTAACAGTGGAATCAACTCCGCCCATTCCTTTTGCTGTTTCAGAAAACGCCCCTGCAAGTACAAAAATCAGAACCATGATCATAATATCAGGGTTTCCTGCACCTTTAGCAAATCGTTCTACTTTCACATTAAAGCTTTCCTTACGATTCATCACTAAAGCAATTCCTACAGCAATTGAAATTGCTACAAGTATCGGCAATTTATAGAAATCACCTGTAATAATTCCAGAACCAATAAATAGCGCCAAAAATATTCCAAGTGGTAATAACGCTAAACCATTTCCTCTCGTTTCTTTCAAAGTATCATCTCTCCCTAGTTTTCAACCTTTTCTAATGAACAACAAAAGACCTCTTCCGATGAGAAGAGGTCTTATACATCTATAAGAAACACTCTTCTCATCTTTCAAGCACATGCTTGCTGGATTTGGCACAGCACTCTGAAATCGAGTCCGCTGCCGAGGCATCGTAGGGCCAGTCCCTCCGCCTCTCTTTATAAGAAGGTTTCATATTTATTTTTCAATAATAATTTCTTTCCTAACTTTACTCGCTTACAAAACAAAAGTCAATTATTTTTTGTATAGATTTTTTTGGTAATTATACAAAAATATGAATAAACCAATCATTTTAACTTTTCGATTTCTTTATCCAATATTGAGATCCAATAAAATTTTCTATTTTTTATCGTCGCGATAATCCATTTTGTTGTATTCCATGCTAACTCATATTCTTCTTTTGTAACATCACCAATTTTATAGGCATCCTCTAACTCGTCTTCATCCAGTACATAGATCTCACCGTTCGGTAACAATACTACATCTAAATATAAATCATCAAAATAAGGTAAACCACGCTCGTCTATTTTATATTCTTTCGTCACGTCGATATAATATTGTACTAATTGTTTTTGATTGTCTAACATAGCTGTAATTGCAAAGTTTTTCCCGTTTATAAAATATTGCATCCATGTATACCCATCACCTGCAATGCAAAGCTGTTTACCATTGTATTCTTTATGACTAGGTTCTCTCACTTTTTTTATGTCCAGTATTCCTAACATTCCATCCTCTACTTGCTTAACCCTATAATCCTTCTCTATTAGTCGCTTCCACGAAGAACCGTCACCATATTTACGTTTCATTACGTCCGCTCCTCTTCTATATATAGAAAAGCCCCCACATATTATGTGAGAGCTTGTTCATATTATAATTAAGCTGCTTGACCCTTTTCAGATATCTCTTTTAAATAGGCTTGTCCTTTTTCAGCGTCATATTGACCTTCCCACTTAGACATAACTACAGCCGCTAAAGAGTTACCTACAACGTTAACTGCTGTACGAGCCATATCAAGAATACGGTCAATACCTGCAATAAACGCTAAACCTTCAGCTGGAATACCTACTGTACCAAGTGTTGCTAATAATACAACGAATGATACACCCGGTACACCCGCGATACCTTTTGATGTAACCATTAATACAAGTAATAACGTAATTTGTTGTGTAATGGATAATTCAATACCGTACATTTGCGCTAAGAAAATTGCCGCAATTGCTTGATATAAAGTTGATCCATCTAAGTTAAATGAATAACCTGTTGGAATAACGAAAGATGTAATTGCTTTCGGACAACCGAATTTCTCCATTTTCTCCATAATTTTCGGTAAAACCGTTTCTGAACTTGCTGTAGAGTACGCTAAGATCAGCTCGTCTTTTAAAATTTTAAAGAATTGGAAAATGTTAATACCGAATATTTTCGCTGTAAGTCCTAATACAACTACAACGAAGAAGATCATTGCTCCGTATACTACAATGAGTAATTTCCCTAATGGAATTAATGAAGCTAATCCGAATGTAGAAACTGTAACACCAATTAATGCGAATACACCAAATGGTGCAAACTTCATAACTTGGTTCGTTACATAAAACATTGCATCTGCTACACCTTGGAAAAATTGTAGAACTGGTTTGCCACGCTCACCAATTGCTGCTACACCTAAACCAAATAATACTGAGAAGAAGATAATAGCAAGCATATCACCTTCAGCTAATGATTTCATAATGTTCGTCGGAACAATATTTACAAACGTATCTGCGAACGAATGACTTTGTACTTGCTCTGTCGTATGTGTATATTTAGAAATATCTGTTTTTGTTAACTTATCCATATCAACGCCTTTTCCAGGTTGGAAAATGTTTGCTATTAATAGACCGACAGCAATTGCAATCGTTGTAATAATTTCAAAGTAAATAATTGTTTTTCCGCCTAGTCGACCTAACTTTTTAATATCGCCAACACCAGCAACCCCAACAACAATACTCGCTACAACAATCGGTACAACAATCATCTTAATTAATCGGATGAAAATATCACCAATTGGTTGTAAGTACTTCACCACTTCCTGATTGCCAAAGAAAATCGCCCCAACTGCAATACCAAGCGCAAGTCCTATTAAAATTTGCCATGCAAGTCCTATTCTTTTCATACTTGTGGTAACCCCCTCTTCGATGTGTCACTCTATCTCTCATTCTATCTCTATAAAACTTGAAATTAAGAGTATTACATATTATTCGACAATTCACTACATTTTGTCCCTGTTGAAAATCATAAATCAAAATTTAAAATCTGACAACAAAATAAGTTTGCACGAATGCAAATAATTTTCTTGACAAAAATAAACTTCATGTCAGAAAACCTCACATGAAATCGATTCCTTACTAGTGATTGATAGGTTTTTAAAATACTGTTTCATTATGGAAAATTCCATCATTTTCCATGTTTTTTTAAAAAAATATAGAAATTGATATCTTTTTCTATACATTCAAGAATTTTAAATTTATGACAAACACTACGAAAAGATACTAAATTCCGACAAAACTTAGCAAAATTATAAAATTTTCTTTACATTATGATTACAACGATAGACACTCTTCTTCTTATGATATATAACATTCATAGGGAAAGGAGCAAGACAACCATGAAAAAGAAATTTGCAGCATTTAGTGTTTTAGCAGCTGGAACGATTTTCGTTTCCCCGTTACTTTCACCCGTATACGCTGAAACGAATGAGAATAAATTATCTAATATTCAATCCGAATTAGAAGGCAAACAAAATGACTTACAAAATAAATCAGCTGAGAAAGAACAAATAGAAAAAGAAATCCAGGAATTACAAAAGAAAATCGACGAATTAACTACTTCTATTAATAAAAACGAAGCTGAATTAAACGATACAAAAAAAGAAATTAGCAACACACAGCAAGTTATTACTGAAAAAAAGAAACATATAGAGCAATTACAAACGAACATAGATACACGGCAGGAAGTTATTAAACAACGACTACAATCTATGCAAGAAAAGCCTCGTACGAGTATCATTACAGAAGTAATAACAAGTTCTGCAAATATTGCCGATCTTGTTGATAATATGTATTCTGTAAGTTTAATTTTAAATAACGATACAGATATTGTGAAAAAACAAACAAGCGATCAAAATGCTGTGACGACAGAAAAAGAGGCTGTTGAGAAAAAAGAGCAACAACTGAAAGAATCTGAGCAAAAATTAGAACAAAAACAGCAAGAATTACAAAGTAACCAACAACAGCAACAAACTTTTATTAACGATCTACATACGAAAGTAGCAAAAGTAGATTCAGAGATTGAAGGGTTAGAAGAATCAAAAGGCATTTTAGAAAACCAGCGTCAAGCTGTTCAAAAAGCAATTGAAGAAGAAAAACGTGCAGAAGAAGCGCGTAAAGCTGAAGAGGCACGTAAGGCTGAGGAAGCAAAAAAACAGGTAGCCGCTTCTGCTAAAGAAAGCACACAATCCGCACCAACACCGCAAGATACGAACAAAGGTGGATTTATTAAACCTGCCGCTGGATCGAAAACTTCAGGATTTGGTACACGTTCTTTAGATAACCATAAAGGAATCGATATCGCAGCTTCAGGAACAGTGCCAATCGTAGCTGCTGCAGATGGCGTCGTTATCCGTTCAGAATTATCATCTAGTTACGGAAATGTTGTATACTTATCTCACCGTATAAACGGAAAAACATATACAACTGTATATGCACATATGAGTAGCCGTTCTGTATCTAATGGACAAACTGTAAAACAAGGCACTCAACTTGGATTTATGGGGAACACTGGCCAATCATACGGACAACATTTACACTTCGAACTTCACCTTGGGGAATGGAATGTCGGTAAGACAAACGCAGTTGATCCATCTCCTTATATCGGATTATAAAAAACTCGGTGCATACCGAGTTTTTTTTACTACTTCACACTTTTTAGGCGTTTTACATAAACTACAACTAAATGCCTATATTTTGCGGGGGGATAAATATGAATACACAATTACAAGAAGAAATAGAAGAAGCTAGAGAAACATACATTGGCCGGCTATTTACATTCGGCGGCTCAGCGTTATTTTTAATTGGATCATTTATCGCAGTTGTCACAGCTTATAAAGCATATAATCGCTTATTAAATACTTCTACAACACAATAAAAAGACGGAGAATCCACATCTCCGTCTTTTTATTATGCAAACATTTTAAATACACCTATCGCATTTAAAAATACGATAATTACAGTTACCGGAATAACATAACGAAGCAAGAAGAACCAAATATTAAACAATGTTTTCCCTTTCGTTTCCGTAACTTCTAATTCTTTCATTAATAGCTCTTTACTCATTTTATTTGGTACAAATAACGAAATGGCTAGTACTCCGAGTGGCAGTAATACATTACTTACCGAAAAATCGACGAAATCAAAGAATGTCTTACCAAATATTTTCACATCACTCATAATTCCAAACGATAACGCTGATGGGATTCCAACTGCAAAAATAAGAATACCAATTAATAACGAAGCTGATGGACGCTTCTTCTCATTATCTTTCGCAACAGATGCTACTACAATTTCAAGCATTGAAATCGCAGATGTTAAAGTCGCAAAGAAGAATAAAACTAAAAACATAATGAAGAAAAATTGTCCAAATGGAATTTTTGCAAAGACAGCAGGAAGAACGATAAACAGTAGTCCTGGTCCTTCTGTCGGTTTAACTCCTAATGCGAAAATCGCTGGAAAAATCGCTAATCCTGCAAGTACTGTAATAAATACAGTTAAACTTACAATAGATGTTGCTGATTTAGCTAAATGCTCTTCTTTCTTTAAATACGAACTATACGTTACCATTACCGAGGCACCTACCGTTAGTGAGAAGAAAGATTGTCCCATCGCATATAAAATCGTATCTGCTGTAAGCTTTGAAAAATCTGGTTTTAAGAAGAACTCTACCCCAGCCATAGCACCATCAAGTGTTAACGCACGAATAATGATAGCAATAAATAAAATGAATAATAACGGCATCATGTACTTACTTGCTTTTTCTATGCCTTTTTCCACACCTTTACTAACAACAAAAATGGTACAAAGCATAAAGATGAATTGCGCCCCAATCGCACTTACTGGATTTGAAATTGTTTCAGCAAACAATTGTCCATAATCGACTACTCCGTTCCAGAAACTACCTGTGACACTATAGTATAAATAAAGTAAAATCCATCCACCTACAACACTATAAAAAGATAGTACGCTAAAACAAGTAACAACCCCCATACGACCAATCCAAGGATATAACTTGCTATTCGGTACTAATACTTTATAAGCTGTAACGGCCTCTTTTTGAGTACTACGGCCAATAACAAATTCAGCTAAAAGAAGAGGCATACCAATAAATAAAGTTAATAGTAAGAATACAAGGAAGAATGCGCCTCCTCCACCATTACCTGCAACATATGGAAACTTCCATATTGCACCAAGACCTACTGCGGCTCCGGCTGCTGCGAGTACAAAGCCAATTTTCGACGTCCATTGCTGTGTTTCTTTCATCATAAATTCTCCTTTTCTGAATATTATAACTTTTATCAATTATACACTTTCATTTCATACTCGCACACCTCCTTTAGAAAATAAAAAAGTCCCCTACACGCAAATATGCATGTAGAGGACGATATATGTAATAGAATACCGTGGTACCACCTCAATTGGATCAATAAATCCCACTTGTTCAGGTACAGGAAAATTCCGATACCCTATCCTTTTAACGGCGGAACCCGGGTTGCCTACTGCAATGTTCAGCATACCTCTCGCAAGCCCATTCTGTATATTTTATCGTACCGGGCTCACACCTTACCCCAGCTCTCTGAACGCATCAAATATACGTACTCTTCTTGCTCATCGATTTCATCTTTTGAAGTTACTTGTGATTATAAATTATATTTTTATATTTGTAAAGCACAATTCACTCACTATCCTATATAAATTCCCCTCTCTAATTCTTGTAAAAAAAGCTCTCTTTTTTGTTCACTTTGAACATATATCGACTTTAATACTTCTTGTAACAATATATTTTTTTGCCTTTTCTCTACTTGTAATTCTTTCACTTTTAGTCTAACTTCATATAAAAAATCAAGATACGATTCATACTTCTCATCATATTTATTTGCGATATCATCACGAATTTTTTTTGCAAGTTTCGGACTTGCCCCTCCAGTAGAAACAGCTACATTAAGTAATCCACGATGAATTGCCGCCGGAAAATGAACATTTCCACTTTCCGGATTCGTAATAACATTTACCAATTGATTCACTGCGGCATCTTCAGCAATTTGTTCATTTAGTACCGAATCACTAGTCGCTGCAACTACTAAAAAAGCATCTTTAATATCACTTTTCTCATACTCTCTTTGATACCAACGAATTTGCTTTTCTTCTACAAGTTTCACTAAATTTGCATCTAATTCTGTACTTACTACAACAATATCCGCACCTTGTTTTAGTAAAGGAATAATTTTAAACCCCGCTACTTTCCCTCCACCAATGACAACAACACGTTTCTTATCAACTCGCACTGTAAGTGGATACATATTGATCTCCCTTCAATATTTCCTCTGTTTTCTGAATTAACATCTCTCGAAACGCTACATTCTTTCCTAAATAGGGACTTATTTTTATCTCTTCCGACTCATATTGACGCACTTCTTTCTCAACATGTTTCATGAGTAAGCCTGTAAATAATAAGTAAGGTAACACAACAATGTTCCGTTCTTTTTGTTCTACAATTTCTTTCAACCTCTCATCAAACTTCGGCTCCGCGGCTGCTAAATAACAAACTTCCACCTCTTTAATGTTCTCTTCTTTTTGAAATAAAGAAGAAATCCACTTTATATCTTGTAAAGTTTCCGGATCACTACTCCCTCTTGCAACGAGCAAAAGTGTTACTTCTTCTTTATAGTCTTTAATACCACTTCCGTTATATACCGCTTTTACAAGCACTTCTGATACACCAAATGGATTACCATACACTATTTTGATATCCGGATATTCCTCGTTTAACTTTCGTAATTCAAACGGAATATCTTTCTTTACATGTCCTGCCGCTAATAAAAAAACAGGAATAGCGACAATCTCTGTAGCACCACGCTTCACACATGTACGAAATCCTTCTTCAATAGAAGGATTCGCTAGCTCTAAAAAACAAATTTCTTGAATATTTACCTCTACACGGTTCATACATGACGTAATAAATGCAACCGCTTCTTCTTTTGCTGCTTTCAAACGGCTTCCATGACATATATATATAACAGCCTTCATTTTACAATACTCCGCTTACTTGATATGCATTTTCCGTTTGTTTCTCAAACCAATGTATCTTTTCTCTAAAACGGACAACTTCTCCAATAACAATCATACTTGGATTTTGAATTCGTTCTTTTTTGGCAACATCTACAATTGTTCCTAACGTCGCTGTAACAGTACGCTGCATAGATGTCGTTCCCCACTCAATGATAGCGGCAGGTGTACTTTGATCTTTTCCATGTTTTATTAGTTGTTCACATATGTAAGGTAAATTACTAACCCCCATATAGACCGCTAATGTATCTACACCTTTCGCTAAACTTTCCCACTTCACTTCCTCTTCAGCCCCTTCTTTCCGGTGCCCTGTCACAACAGCAAAACTTGCACTTGCATCGCGATGCGTTACTGGAATTCCAGCATAAGCAGGAGCAGCTATACCAGCTGAAATACCAGGAATAATTTCAAATGGGATACTTTGCTTCGCTAACGCTTCAGCTTCTTCTCCACCTCTTCCAAATACAAATGGATCTCCGCCCTTAAGTCTCGTTACAACTTTTCCTTTTTTCGCATATTTAATAAGAAATGTGTTAATTGTCTCTTGCTTCATCGTGTGATAATTTGGGAGTTTCCCGCAATAAATTAAATCCGCTTCAGGCTTTGCATGAGAAAGCAATTCTTTATTTACGAGACGGTCGTACAATATAACATCAGCCTTCTCGATGCATCTCAACCCTTTAACAGTAATTAAATCCGGATCACCAGGACCCGCCCCGACAATATAAACCTTCCCCATAATCTCTCCTCATTTCTACTATAAAATGAAACTTCCACTCTTAATCACGAATGGAAGTTACTATTATTTCGTATTACATGTTCTCTACTCATGAATAACAAATGCCGCCCCTTTTCGAATCTTCTTTTTTTCAAACAAAGAAATCTCTTTCACTTCTGGTAACGGTAAAAAATGTTTTTCAAGCTCAATTTCCGCAAGCTTAAATGCCTGTTCTTCACTCTGAGCAACGACAACAATTGGAACAACACTATTCACTAATACAGCTTCAAATCGATATAAATCCATATTGTCCCTCCTAAGACGCTATTACTTCTTCTACTACTTGGTTTAGTATAATTTGTAATTCTTCCACTCCAATACGTCCGACGAAATCATAAAACGTTTCGGCTAGTAATTTATTCTTTTGGAAATAACTTAAAAAGGAAACGAGAACATCCGGCAAATCTTCTCCATCTATTTTCCCTTTTAATTTTTCGTTATATGCTCCTCCGTCTAATAGTGTTCCGCCCACATATATTTCAAACGCCTCAACGATTCCCTTTTCCTTCGTTTTCAGTTTCACTCCTTGCAAACCAATATCAGCAATTTGACGTTGACCACAGGAATTCGGGCATCCTACCATATGAATTCGAACTGGTACATCAAGTGCAATTTGTGTATCTAAGTACTCTGCTATTTTGCGTAATCTTTCTTTCGTTTCTACTAACGCAAGATTACAATACTCAATACCAGTACATGAAACCGCATGACCGATAAATGATTTCGGATTTGCAGAAATTGCTTCAAACAACGGTTCACTTAATAGCCCTTCAGTATTTTCTGGCGGAACATTCGGAATAATGAAGTTTTGAGAGTTACAAGTTCGAATTTGCCCGTTTCCATATTTCTTTGCAATTCTTGCAATCTCAAACATTTTCTCTGCGTTTAAACGCCCTACTGGTACATTAAAGCCGACATACTTTAATCCTGCTTGTTTTTGATCTTGAACGCCATAAAAGTATCCTGCATTCCAGCCTTTGAGAGCACTTTCCCCTTTACTTTGCAATAGGCCTGTGTATTCTACTAGTTTCTCTTTAAATTTCTCAGCGCCCCAGTCAGCGACAAGAAATTTCAAACGTGCTAAGTGGCGTTTTTCACGATATCCAAAATCACGGAATATAGTAGCAATTGCGATCGACACTGCCTTCACTTCTTCTGGTAAAACGAATACATCTAATTCTTCCGCTAAGTACGGACGAGCTGATAAGCCTCCGCCTACTTTTATATGAAAACCAACTTTTTTCTCACCATCTATTTCTTTCGTAGCAGGTGTAAATGCCACACAGTTAATCTCTGCATTTGCTGAATTATAAATGTTAGAACTAATAGACATTTTGAATTTACGTGGTAGATTAGAAAACTCTTCATTATGTTGGAAGTAATCGTATATTTCTTTAACAATCGATGTTGTATCAAATAGTTCATTCGCATCAATTCCAGCAAGTGGATTTCCTGTGATATTACGCGTAATATCACCGCATGCCCCCGCTGAAGATAAACCAACTCTAGCTAACCTCTTAAAAATATCCGGAATTTGCCCAATTTCTAACCAATGAAACTGAATCGCCTGTCTTGTCGTAATATCTAACACATCACGCCCATAATCTTCAGCAATGGAAGCCAGCACCTCTGCCTGCGCATTTGTAATAATTCCAGAAGGAATGTTGACACGCATCATAAAATAGCCCGCTTCTTTTGGCCTTTGCAAATACAATCCTGCCCATTTAAAAGCGTCCCACTCTTCTTTCGGAATAGATTTAAATCCATTCTCCGCATAGTAAGGAATATCATTAAAGATTTCTAATCCATCTTTTTCTAATTTCTTTTTCTCGGACGGATTCAATTTTTCATTATTTGCCCATACTTTTTCATAAGTCATTTTTAATCCCCCTATATAAAACTACGCTCTTGTAAGTATTTCACGATTTGTTCTGCACATTCTTCAATAGAATACTTGTGCGTTTCTACAATTAATTCTGCTTGTTTTGGTTCCTCATACGGTGAATCAACACCAGTAAACTCTTTAATATCACCTTTTCTCGCTTTTTTGTATAACCCTTTTGGATCACGTTTTTCACACTCTTCAATTGGACATTTTACAAACACTTCTATAAACTCATCTGCCGCTAATAAATCCCTAACTTGTTTTCGATCTACTTGAAATGGTGAAATGAACGCTGTAAGGACAACAGTACCTTGATCTACAAATAGCTTCGCCACTTCGCCAATACGTCTTATATTTTCCATACGATCACTTTCAGAAAAACCTAAGTCTTTATTTAAACCGTGCCGAATGTTATCCCCATCTAGCACATAATTTCCTATATTCTTTTCAAATAGTTTACGAGCAACCGCATTCGCTACTGTAGATTTACCCGAAGCTGATAAACCAGTAAACCAAACTACAAAACTGTGATGCCCATTCTTCACTCTTCTCTCATCTTTTGAAACAGAAGCTGTATGCCAAGTAATATTCGTATCCATCTCATTCTCTCCCTATTCTGTTACTACTTCTTTTTTCAAACCTTTAATTAGCACTTCCACTACTTCTTTACGACTAAATGTACTTGGCGGAATCTCACCATTCCTTAACATTTCTCGTACTTTCGTACCCGATAAAATGACACGGTCTTCTTTTCCATGCGGACATGTTTTCGTTGAAGCCATTGCTTCACATTTCGTGCAGTAAAAACTATGTTCAAAAAATAACGGCGTAATCCCTAACTCTTCTACTGTAAAATTCGTAAAGATTTCCTGCGCTTCATATGTTCCGTAATAGTCCCCTACCCCAGCATGATCACGCCCTACAATAAAGTGGGTACAACCAAAGTTCTTTCTTACTAGTGCATGAAATATCGCTTCCCTTGGTCCTGCGTAACGCATTGCTGCAGGAAATACACCTAAAAAGACACGATCTTTCGGATAATAGTTTTGAAGTAATACTTCATAGCTTTCCATCCTTACATCAGCAGGAATATCATCTGACTTCGTTTCCCCAACGAGCGGATTTAAAAAGAGACCATCTACAATTTCAAGGGCAGATTTTTGAATATGCTCATGGGCACGATGTACTGGGTTTCTCGTTTGAAATCCAACTACTGTTTTCCAACCGCGTTTTTTAAATTCTTCTCTCGTTTCAATTGGATCTAAATGATAAGAAGGAAACGGATTATTTCCAAAGCGTTTTGTAAGAATAATAGCTCCTCCAACGTAAACGTTTGGTCGTTCATATAATTTTTTCACCCCTGGATGTGCTTCATCCGTCGTTTTATATACAAGTAACGCTTCTTTTTCTTTATCGGGTACAAAAATATCTTCTATTTGAATAACACCATATACATTTCCGGCGTTGACAAGTTTTACTTCCTCTCCAGCCTGCAGTTTCTCGGCTACTTCTTCTGTTACCGGTAGTGTAATCGGTATACTCCATACGCTACCATTTGCTAAACGAAGCGTTTCTACTACTGAATCATAATCTCTCTTCCCTAAAAATCCTGTAAGAGGGCTATATCCTCCTGTCGCCAAAAGTTCTAAATCACTAAGTGCAATTTTGTCTATCTCGATTTCCTTTACAATGTTCGATATTTCATATGTTTCATCAATGCGGTTTACTAATTCATTTGTTGTACTCATCTTCTTATATCCCTTCTTAGCTTTATTTCAAAATCTATCTCATTGAAAGTGAAGGCCACATTCCGTCTTCATTTTCCCAGCCCATCTTCCATCTCTTGAGTTGCCACCATCACCTACAGGTAATGTACATTTCTCACACCCAATACTCGGATAGCCAACATCATGCAATGGGTTATACGGCAAACTATGTTTATATACATATCGCCAAACTTCTTTCCAAGTCCAATGAATGAGCGGACAAACTTTAATAGATTGAAAACGACGATCTTGATTTATAAACTGTGTATGCTTACGCGTTTCTGATTGTTCCCTTCTTAAGCCTGATATCCACGCTTTTTCCGCTGCTAATGATTTTTCTAACGGTAAAATTTTTCTAATACTACAGCAAAGATTCGGATTACTTTCCCATAACTTCTCTCCATGAAGCTTCGCTTGTTCATCGAGTGTAAGTTCTGGCTGTTTTTCTATAATATTTAATGAAGGAAATCTCTCGCGTACCTTCTTAATTAATTCGTACGTTTCTTGAAAATGAACATTTGTATCCAAAAATACAACTTTAGCAGATGGATTTACTTGGTTTATAAGATGCAATAAAACCATTCCCTCCACCCCAAAGCTACATGCATATACAATTTCATCTTTATATTCGTTATAAGCCCAACTTAATACTGATAGCGCGCCTTTCGTTTCATCTTCTTCAGAAAATGAAACACTATTTTCTTTCCACGTTTCGTACGTCAACATGTTTTTTCCCCCTGTAAAAGCAAAAAGACGGCTTTAACCTATTAAAAATAGATTAAAACCGCCTCTAGTTTTTCTAGTCAGCGCTTTTTACTTTAAACGAACCTTTTCACTTTTTTCTAATTGAATCACTTTTCCATCTTGCACAACAATTGTAATGGAACCATATTTCATATCAGCAAGCATCGCTTGAATTTTCTCAGATACTTCATCAAAATGCTCCCGTACGCTCACGCAAACAGCCCCCCTTTTTATTCATAAAAAAAATCTTTCCCATTTCGAAAAGACTGTTCGGTAATATATTTTACCTTATCTTTCAAAATGGATTCCATTTTGCTGGATTTAGCACCTTGCTTTCTATAAGCAGGTTGCCGAGCTTCGTAGGGCCAGTTCCCTCAGCTTCTCTTGATAAGCTTTGTATTTGTATTTTATCACAATTCTGATTTTTTTCAATCCTAGTTTTCCGATATATTTAATTATTTTTATTTTTTTAAAAGGAGCTGCCTTTACTAGACAACTCCTTCTTTCTCATTCACACCAGCTCTTTAATACGTATGCGATCGTTCCCAATGATATTTTCATATGTTTCACGTTCTACGACAATTTGTGACGTCCCGCCTTTTGCAAAGACGACAGCTGGTCTACGAATACGATTATAATTATTCGCCATCGAGTACCCATATGCCCCCGTGCAAGAAATTGCTAGTAAATCAGAAGAAACAACTTGCGGTAAGTTAATATCCCAAATCAGCATATCTCCACTTTCACAGCATTTCCCAGCAATCGAAACGAGTTCCTCATTCTCATCATTCCCTCGATTCGCCAACATCGCCTCATAACGGGCTCCGTATAGCGCTGGTCTTAAATTATCTGTCATTCCACCATCGACTGAAACATATTTCCGAATGCCAGGAATCTCTTTCACCGCTCCGACTGTATAAAGTGTTGTTCCAGCATCACCTACAATACTACGACCTGGTTCAATCCATATTTCTGGAAGCGGATATTCACATAATGTAAATTGTTCTCTTATCGTACTTGTTACAGCGTGCACATACGTTTCAAGTGTTAACGGTGTATCTGAATCCGTATAACGTATACCGAAACCTCCGCCCACATTTAATACTTTCATCACATAATGTGTTCGCTCTCTCACTTCTTCTAAAAATTGGCGGAGTACTTCAATTGCTCGAACAAATCCAGCCGTTTCAAATATTTGTGATCCGATGTGCGAGTGAATTCCTAGCACATTATAATTTGATTTTTGCAAGGCAAGCTCAATTGCTTGCATCGCTTGACCATTTGAAACACCAAATCCAAATTTTGAATCCTCTTGACCTGTTGTTATATATTCGTGTGTATGTGCCTCTACTCCAGGCGTTACACGAATTAATATGTTCACAAATTTCCCATGTTGCATTGCTAAATCATGTAAGATTTCTAATTCTAAGAAATTATCTACTACAAAACAACCGATATTCGCCTGAAGAGCCATAATCATTTCTTCTTCTGTTTTATTATTTCCGTGAAAATGAATACGCGATGCCGGAAAACCAGCTTGGAGCGCAGTATATAATTCTCCTCCTGAAACAACATCTAAAGACATATTCTCTTCACGAGCTACTCGGCACATCTCCATGCACAAGAACGCCTTGCTTGCATATGCTACTTGATAAGAGAAACCACTTTCTTTAAAAGCACGATGAAACGCGCGGCACTTTCCTCGAATAGACTCTTCATCGTATACATAAAGTGGTGTTCCGTATTGTTTTGCTAGCTGCGTCGTATCGCACCCACCAATTTCTAAGTGTCCTTGCCCATTGATTCGGCTTGTGCCGTGTAAATACATTTGAATTCCTCCCTTATTTCCTCTAAAACTCATAACCCCAATCTTCTATTCATTGCAGCACGCTTTTAGATAGACAAAAAACGCGCGGAACAATGTTCACACGCGTTTCTTATTAGGAAAAATATATATTGAAAAAATAAACGAGTTGTTATCTCCTCAAAATAAGAAACCGCATCAACATCTCCAAATAGCTCTTCATAAAATAAATTTTATGACAGTACTACATTTATTCAATGCAGTCCCAATATATGAATAAGATGGTTATTCTTATATTTCGGCAATAGTCCCTTTCAACCTATGATCACAGATTCCATTAAATCTCCCATAGCTTACTCTTTCCTATCGCGGCCTCTACCTTTGAGAGTAGATGAGGTAAGTCTATTTAATTTTCAAACATCTAATTGTTGCTATTAACAATACCAAAGGACCATTTTATTTGTCAAACAATTTTTTATATTGTTTTTTTACAGTTTAATTTTGTATCATTTGGTAAGCGCTTTACTGAAACCTTTGTCACTTCCCATTCGCCCTCTTCGTTATTAAATGTAACCGTTACCTTCTCAAATGGTGGAACAATTTTCCCACCAACCTGTTCATACTTCGTTACTTCAATACTCGCTTGAAATAAATATGTACCACTATACACTTTTTTTAAACTAATAATTTTAGGACATTGATAAGGCTTCAAGCTCCCATATTGTTTTTCAATTGCCTTATTTATTTTTGGAAATAAAACAGAATAAAGGGCATCTTCCATAAGGGGTGCATCATATTGTGCTACCGACACACTCGGTGAAGCAAAAAGTATAACACTACTGCATACTATAAAATATAATAATTTTCGCATTATAACCTCCGTTTTATTACTCGATTCTTTTTGCGCACGATAATTATCATACATAGAAACTCCGTTTTATTGTCTCCCACTGCCCTTTTTCTACTCAATTATTATAAAAAAGCCCACAACTCTCTTTTATTTTCGTATAATGATACTCATAGTATAATAAACATAATAACAAAGGACTGTTCGTATATATAAAATGAGGCGCTAATCAAACCGGCTCACAAGAACCGTCATGCTTTTAGGAGAGGAGTATATTATGCTACAAAATCTGTTTCCAAAACTGCGATTTGCACTAGTTGCAGTCGTTTTATTATGGATAAAAACATATATTGTGTACAAGCTAGCATTTGATATTAGAATTGATAACTTCTTTGAAGAGTTTATGCTTTTTATTAACCCACTAGCTTCGTTACTTTTATTTTTTGGTTTCGCTTTACTTGCATCTAAGTACCGAAACCGAATTATTATTGTAATTAGTTTTATACTGTCATTTATTTTATTTGGAAATGCAATGTTTTACGGGTTCTATAACGATTTTGTTACTTTCCCTGTTTTATTCCAAACAAATAATATGGCTGACTTAGGGACGAGTATAAAAGAACTCTTTACGTATAAAACATTACTTTTATTTGCAGACGCAATTATTTTAATGTTTATTTCGCGTAAATTCCCATCATTTGGTGATAAAACACCCCTTTCTCGCTCTGAGAAGCGAACTTTCTTTAGCGGCGTAACAGTATTATTAGCACTACAAATTGTTGTTTCAGTTATATATAAACCACAAATGTTCTCACGCTCGTTTGATCGTCAAACTGTCGTGAAAAATTTAGGGTTATACACATATCATCTATTTGATATTACACTTCAATCTAAGTCTTCAGCTGAGCGTGTATTTGCAAGTGGAGACGGGTTCTCTGAAATTAAAAACTATACAGACTCAAAAGATAAACAAGTTGATAAAAACTTATTTGGAGCTGCAAAGGGTAAAAATGTAATTTTAATTTCAATGGAATCTACACAAAGTTTTGTTATTAATAAAAAAATAAATGGAAAAGAGATTACTCCATTTTTAAATGAGTTTATTAAAGATAGTTTTTATTTCGATAACTTCTATCATCAAACGGGACAAGGTAAAACTTCTGATGCTGAATTTATCGTTGAAAATTCCCTTTATCCGTTAGACCGTGGTTCTGTATTCTTTACTCATGCAACAAATGAATACACTGCCACACCAGAACAATTAAAGAAATACGGATATTCTTCTGCTGTCTTCCATTCAAACGATAAAACGTTTTGGAATCGTGACGTAATGTATCCTGCGCTTGGATATGATCGTTACTTTAATTTAAATGATTACGTAGGAACGGAACAAATGTCTGTCGGTTGGGGATTAAAAGATAAAGAGTTCTTTGAGCAATCTATTCCAAAGTTAAAATCTTTACCACAACCGTTCTATACAAAATTTATTACGTTAACAAACCATTTTCCATTTCTTCTAAATCCAGAAGATCAATATGTTGATGAATTTAATTCCGAAAGTGGTGTTTTAAATCGCTACTTCCCAACCGTTCGTTACACGGATGAAGCTCTTAAATTATTTATTAAACAATTGAAAGACGAAGGACTATATGATAATTCCGTTATTGTCATTTATGGTGATCATTACGGCATTTCTGAAAACCATAATGCAGCTATGGCTCAGTTCCTTGGGAAAGACGCTATTACACCGTTTGATTCTATGCAATTACAACGCGTCCCTCTCATTATTCATGTGCCTGGCCAAGAAGGAAAAGTCATCTCTAAAGTATCTGGTCAAATTGATATTAAACCAACGTTACTTCATTTACTTGGTATTAAAACAAATCAATCCGTAGAATTTGGAACAGACTTATTTACGAAAGAAAAAGACCCTCTTATGGTAATGCGGGACGGCAGTTTTGTTTCGGAAGATTATGTTTATACAAAAAATATGTGCTATAAAAGAAGCACAGGTGAAGAAGCTGATTTAACACTATGTCAGCCTTATATTGAAAAAGCAAAAACAGAATTAAAATTATCCGACAAACTCATTTATGGAGATTTATTACGCTTTGATCCTAACAATCGATATAAAACCGGAACGATGACAACGAAATTTGAATAGTGTAGGAAGCAACTTTACAAAAGTTGCTTCCTTTTTTTACTTATTTTTCAAATTTCTCTTCTATACAATCTTTCACAAATTGGGAATTTTTTTCGTCTGAGAAAGAAATTTATGGTATGATAAAATAAGTAAACTTTCATACACTAATTAAGAATTTATAACAGAAAGCAAGGGATCAGATTTTGTATAGAGCAGCTATTCCAAACTTATTTACGCTCGGGAATTTATATAGCGGATTTTTGTCAATCGGCTATGCATCTTTAGGATATTATAAATCAGCTGCTATTTTAGTACTGATCGGGATGATGTTAGATAGTCTTGATGGTCGTGTCGCTCGTTTATTACGCGTTGATTCACAAATGGGAAAAGAGCTTGATTCACTCGCGGATGTTGTAACATTTGGCGCAGCACCTGCTGTTTTAATGTATTACACATCTTTTTCCAACTACGGAATCATTGGACTATACATAGCGGGATTATTCCCTCTGTTCGGAGCATATCGCTTAGCACGATTTAATGTAACACCATCTTCTACTTCTATGAAATATTTCACTGGAGTTCCGATTACTGCAGCAGGAGGGCTTGTTGCTTTCTTAACATTATTTTCACATACCATTCCAAAAATCGTTCTCATTACCGTATTCGTAACGTTCGCATTTTTAATGGTGAGCCGTGTTCGTATCCCAAGTTTAAAAGATGTACCAATTCCACGATATAGCATAATTATTACACTATTTTTAGTTGGAATTATTATCACAATGTACCAAACAAGTTTTGGCAACATTTCTGTTTTCTTATTCATTGCCATTCCACTATACATTTTGTATATGTTATCTCAATTTATTAGACAAAGACCTTCTAAAAAAGCGAATAAAGAAAAATAAAAAAACCTTCCGTATTTCGGAAGGTTTCTTTATTATTTTGTAACTAATACTTTTTGATTTACAGGTGTTACAGGTTCTTCACCATTTAATACAGCTAAAATATTTCTTACTGCCATTTCAGCCATTGCATCACGTGTTTCGAATGTTGCATTTCCTACGTGAGGAGCAAGTACTACATTCTTTAATCCTTTTAGCTCTTCTGTAATTTTCGGTTCAAATTCAAATACGTCAAGAGCTGCACCTTCAATTTCATTCGTTTTTAGTGCATGAGCAAGTGCTGATTCATTCATAATTGGTCCACGTGAAGCATTTATAATATATGCTGTTTTCTTCATCATTTTAAACTGTTCTTCATCAATCATATGATGTAATTTCGGATTATAAGCACAGTTAATTGTAATAAAGTCCGCTGTTTGTAATAATTCTTCCAACGTTACGTATGTCGCTTCCAGTTCACTTTCAGCTTCAGGCTTTCGATTTGGTCCTGTATATAAAACATTCATTCCAAATGCTCTCGCACGCTTTGCAACTGCCTTCCCGATTTCTCCAAGGCCAATAATTCCGATTGTCTTACCGTGTACTTCGCGGCCCAAGAAAAATAACGGTGCCCATCCGTTAAATCCAGTTGTACGACATAACGTATCACCTTCAGGAATTCTACGTGCAGCTGCTAAAAGAAGTGCAAATGTTAATTCTGCTGTCGCTTCAGTTGATACTTTCGGTGTATTCGTTACCGCAATTCCTTTTTCTCCTGCATATGTGTAATCAATATTATCGTAACCAGCACCATAATTTGCGATAATTTTCAAGCTTGGTGCTGCGTCAATAACCTCTTTCGATACCTTCGTAGAAAGTAAGCTTAAAAGTGCATCTTTATCTTTTACACGTTCTGCTAACTCTTCTACACTAATTAATTCTTCTTTATTGTACATTTCTACATCATGATTTTTCAATAATTCTAATCCGATTTCTGGAATTTTCCCTGCTACTAATATTTTCGCCACTACTAACACCTCTTCTATACAAAATATGATATCTCTTATATTTCATTGTAAGAAATCTACATATAAAAACCAAGGAATTTGATTATAGTTTTGAAAATCGACACTTTTCCATAAAAAAAGAGGAGATGCAACTCTCCCCTCTTTTTACGCTTTTTCTTGCGATTCTTTCCCAAGCTTCGCATCGATTGTTCCTTCTGCAACTGTATCGCTAATTTGTTCCTCAATAACTGAGTTAGCAGTATTATTTGTTTCAGAAGTATAGGCTTGATCTGCCGCTTGTACGTTTTGTTTATTTTGTTGTTTCACCATTTTTCATCCTCCTTTTCATTCTTTCTTATTTTGAACAAAAAGGGTGATTTTCATCAAAAAATCGTGTTTCGTTTTGAAATTATTCCTTCTTCTTCAAGCAATCTCATCGTTCTTACTCGTTTCGTAAATGTAGCTATGTGAGAAATATCATGATTGCGTAATGTCTTTATATTCTCTTCCACATACTTTCCTAAATCATTCGGATAATGGGCATCTGAGGATAGAGTAATCGGAACTCCATGCTTAGCTAATACTTGTAAATAAAGCGGACTTGGGCACATTTCGCGCACAGGATATCGATAGTACAATCCCGCATTTATTTCTGTTGCTGTATTTGTTTCCACTAACGCACGAGCAATTTCCTTATAATAAGAAAGCTGTTCATTCTCATCCAATCGATAATTAAATACTTTTATGTTATCGAGGTGAGCTATAATATCAAAAAGCTCGGAACGAACAGCACTTTCAACTGTAGCGAAAAACGTGTGATATAAAGTATGTAACTCATGCGTACCAAAATACTCTTTCGTATCTGGATTATCAAATCCCCATCCATCTATAAAATGGACCGAACCGATTACATAATCAAAGTCTCCTAATGCTAGTAAACCTTTTAACTCTTGTTCACCCCCGATAAAATAATCCGCTTCAATTCCAAGTTTGAGCGTTATCCCTCGTTTACTCCATCGCTCTTTTGCCACTTCAATCGCCTTTGTAAAATCATAAATAGACGTTACTCTTACTTGATCTAACCATTCTTTTTGCAGGCGACCAAGCTTAGAATCACTAATATCTACATACTTTTCATAATATCCTTTCGCTTCATGAAAACGATATAAATGATCGACAATACCAACTTCTTTTATACCTTTTCGCACAGCTTCTTCTAAATATAAATCAATCCATTTCGCTGTAAATGGACCTTCCTTCACACGTCTTTGCAGGCGTTCTTGTGTTTTCATAAGCCATTCCATAGAATATTTTTCTTCTTTAAGCGGTTCAAAATATTGTAGCGCATCATTTATTTTAGCTAGCCACCCTATTGAATATGGTCCTTCTTCTAAATGAATGTGATAGTCCACTTTCATCCATATTCCCCCTTATAATGTATCTATTTCTCTTCTGTCCCCTACTCGCGAAAGCTTTCCATTTCTTTCTTTCACTTCTTGCATGACATCTTCTAATGGAATATTTTTTTCGGCTAATAGAACAAAACAGTGATAGAACACATCAACCATTTCTTTTACTATTTCTTCTTTATCATTATTTTTAGACGCAATAATTACTTCGGTGCACTCCTCACCAATTTTCTTTAAAATTTTATCTTCACCTTTTGAAAATAAATAATTCGTATATGATTCAGAGAGTGGATTTTTCTTTCGTTCTTCAATTGTTTCAAATAATAACTTAAGGATATCTTCCATATGTATCCCCCTATATAATTTTGTAGTGAAAACACGTTTTTTCTCCCGTATGGCAAGCAGGCCCTACTTGCTTTACGACAACAACGATTGCATCTTGATCACAGTCTAAATAAAGTGATTGCACATATTGGACATTTCCCGATGTACCTCCTTTATTCCATAACGATTGTCTCGAACGGGAATAAAACCATGTTCTTTTCGTTTCCAGCGTCTTGTCATACGCTTCTTCATTCATATAAGCTAACATTAAAACTTCTTTCGTATCTTCCTCGATAACAACAGCTGGTATCAATCCTTTTGCAAAATTAGGTTTCATAACCGCACCTCAACGTTTGCTTCTCTTAATTTTCTCTTTACATCTTGTACAGTCGCTTCACCATAATGAAAGATTGATGCCGCTAATGCTGCATCAACTGTTGTCTTTTGAAATACTTCTATAATGTGATCCACATGACCACATCCACCTGATGCGATTACTGGAACAGAAACGCTGTTTGAAATTGCTCCTGTTAAACGAAGATCATATCCGTTTTTCGTTCCATCTGCATCCATACTCGTCAACAAAATTTCTCCTGCCCCGAGCTTAACAACGCGCTTCGCCCATTCGATTGCATCCATTCCCGTATTAAGTCTTCCGCCATTTACGTATACATTCCATTTATCTTCTGCTACTTTTCTAGCATCAATTGCTACGACAATACATTGTGAGCCAAAATGTTCCGCACCTTCCTGGATTAACTTCGGATTTCTCACTGCCGCTGAGTTTATTGAAACTTTATCTGCTCCAGCTCTTAGTAAATTGTACATATCTTTAACACTTGAAATCCCCCCGCCAACTGTAAGAGGAATAAACACCTTTGAGGCTGTTTGTTCTACAACATCTATAATCGTTTTTCGCCCTTCATGCGTCGCAGTAATGTCTAAAAATACGATTTCATCTGCTCCCGCATCATTATATAATGCGGCTATTTCAACAGGATTACCGACGTCTTGTAACCCTATAAAATTCACACCCTTTACTACCCGCCCTTCTTTCACATCTAGACATGGAATAATTCGTTTTGCTAACATAGTTTTGTTACCTGTAACACTTTTTCTAAATCAATCGTTTTCTCGTAAAGTGCCTTCCCAATAATGACGCCATATATGTTCATATCATTTAATCTTTTCACATCTTGAATAGATGCGACACCTCCAGATGCAATCACACGAATACCCACGCTTTTTTGCAGTAACTCTAATTGCTCAAAATTTGGTCCTGCAAGTGTCCCATCTTTTGAAATGTCCGTAAACACAATCGTTTGAACACCTACACTTTCCATTTGCTTCGCTAAATCGATGTACGAAATTTCAGACACATCTAACCAGCCCCTCGTTGCTACGAAACCTTTTTTCGCATCAATTCCAACTATGATTTGCTCCTTATATAGACGAACCGCTTCTTCTAAAAATGATTTATCGTAAAGGGCAGCCGTTCCTAATATCACTTTTTCTACACCTACTGACAACAACTTCTCCACTGCCGCGAGTGACCGAACTCCTCCTCCAATTTGCACCGGAATACGTACCGCCTTGCATATTTTTTCAATGACAGGTAAATTTACTGACTCCCCAACAATTGCTCCATCTAAATCAACAACGTGTAGTATTTTCGCTCCAAGTTTTTCAAATATGATTGCTTGTGCGACTGGATCTTCATTCATCACCGTTTCTTTACTAAACTCTCCTTGATAAAGCCTGACGCATCGTCCTTCTTTTACATCGATAGCTGGGAAGATTTCCATGCTTCTACCACCCCTTTGAAATTTTTCAACATTCGCATCCCAATTTCCCCACTTTTTTCAGGATGAAACTGTGCGCCAAATATATTTCCTTTTGCTACAAAACCAGGTACTTTCACACCATATTCACTTGCCCCATACACAATTTCATTCGGACAATCTGCATAATAAGAGTGGACATAATATACGAAAGAACCGTCCTCTACTCCATTCCAAAGCGATATTTCTCCTTCTTTTTTTAATTCATTCCACCCCATATGTGGAATTTTATAAGGAACTTTTAACTTTCGAATAACACCTGGCAATAAATTTAATCCGTTACAATTTTGTAGTTCCTCACTTTTCTCAAATAAAAGCTGCATTCCTAAGCAAATACCCAGAAGCGGTTTTCCTAAGCTCCCAACTTCTTTTAGCACACATACTAAATCTTTTTCTTCTAAAACGCCCATCGCTTTCGGAAATGTGCCTACTCCTGGTAAAATAACTCCATCACTTCTCAATATTTCTTTTTTATCATCCGTTATGATGTACTCTGTTCCAATATATTTTAATGCTTGTTCCACACTACGAATATTTCCCATTCCATAATCTATAATTGCAATCAATTACAACATCCCTTTCGTTGAATTTACACCATTAATATTGGCATTTTTATCGACTGCCTCTCTAAGCGCTCGACCGAACGCTTTAAATAAAGCTTCAATTTTGTGATGTGTATTGCTTCCGTATAAAATGCGAGCATGTAACGTAATATTTGCAGCATGAGCAACTGCTCTAAAAAATTCTTCCGTTAATTCTGTGTCAAAATCCCCTAGCTTCGGATTTGTTAATTCACCTTGAAATACAATATATGAGCGCCCGCTTATATCAATCGCGACAAATCCTAAAGATTCATCCATCGGTACATACGCTGAGCCGTAACGGTTAATCCCCTCTTTATTTTGCAATGATTCTTTCAAGCAAGTTCCGAGTACAATTCCAACATCTTCAACCGTATGATGAGCATCAACGAATACATCACCTTCAGCTTCAATTTGCAAACCAAATCTTCCGTGTCTAGCAAATAAAGTTAGCATATGATCAAAAAATCCAACTCCCGTTTGCACAGAAACATTCGTACTTTCATCAAGTTGCAAACTTAATTTAATTTTTGTTTCCGTCGTCTCACGTACTTGACTAGACTCGCGCATTATTCTTCCTCCTTAAACCTAATTTGGATTGCTCTTGCATGTGCATGTAAACCTTCTTTATTTGCAAGTTCTACAATATGATGCTGTACACTTCTTAACGCTTCTTCCGTATACGAAACGAAGCTTGATTTTTTTACGAAATCATCGACGGATAACGGAGAAAAAAATCTTGCCGTTCCACTTGTCGGTAATACGTGATTCGGCCCCGCCAAATAATCTCCGAGCGGTTCAGGTGCATATGGGCCAAGAAAAATTGATCCTGCATGCTTTACATAAGCTAGAGCATTCATTGGCTCTTTTATGTGTAACTCTAAATGTTCTGGAGCGATTTCATTTGATAAATGAAACGCCTCTTCTAAAGAAGGGACAATAAAAATTGCTCCATTTCTTTTTATGGATTCACGAGCGATTTCACTTCTAGGCAACGTCTCTAGCTGCCTTTCTATTTCTCTTTCTACTTCTTTAGCAAGCTTTATATTTGTTGTAATACAAATAGCTGTTGCCCTCTCGTCATGTTCTGCCTGTGATAATAAATCAGCAGCAATATATTCGGCATTTCCTGTTTCATCTGCGATAACTACAATTTCTGATGGTCCAGCAATCATATCGATATTGACTATCCCATATACTTCTCGCTTCGCTAGAGCAACATATAAATTTCCAGGTCCAACTATTTTATCTACTTTAGGAATCGATTCCGTTCCATATGCTAGAGCAGCAATTGCTTGAGCACCACCGGCCATATAAATTTCGTCTACACCTGCAAGACTTGCAGCAGCTAAAATATGCGGATCAATTCCTCCTTGCCTCGGCGGTGTTACCATTACAATTTTTTTCACTCCTGCGAGTTTTGCTGGCAATACATTCATTAATACTGATGAAGGATACGAGGCAGTCCCGCCCGGCACATATACACCTACATTTTCTAACGGACGAATAAGCTGCCCTCTAATTACCCCTTCACTCACGCAATCAAACATAGATTGTCTTTTTTGCTTTTCGTGATACGAGATAATATTTTTCTTCGCCTCTTTTAACGCTTCTAAAAAAGCTTGTTCTACAAACTTACTTGCTTGTTTTATTTCTTCCTCACTTACACGAAAATCTTTTGTCTCTACACCATCAAACTTTTTTGTATAGAACGATAAAGCCTCATCTTTACTCTCCCTTACGTTTTGAACAATTTCACTTACACTTTTTTGAACAGTTTCTTCTATTATATTAGCGCTTTCTCGTAGCGATTTTATTTTCGATAAAGCCTCTTGGAAATCTTCAAAAACTATCTCCATTTAAAATCCCCCTATTTCCCTGACAAAATTTCTTGTTCCATCATATTTATAATACAGAATATTTCGTCTTTTTTAGTTTTCAATGCAGCCTTATTCACAATCATTCGAGCTGATATAGAGCACATTTCCTCAAATACAATTAACCCGTTTTCTTGTAATGTTTTTCCTGTTTCAACAATATCAACAATTGCATCTGCCAAACCTAGAAGTGGAGCAATCTCTACAGATCCTTCTATTTTAATAATTTCTACATCCTCCCCTTTATCATGAAAATATGTAGAAGTAATGTGCGGATATTTCGTAGCAATTCGTTTTTTTCGATAACTCTTCGGATTATACGTAGGAATAGAAGCGACACAAAATTTACACACGCCCACTCCTAAATCGACCATCTCATATATATCTTTCTCAAATTCCATTAATATATCTTTTCCAACGACTCCAATATCAGCTACGCCATGTTCTACATAAGTAGCAACATCTACCGCTTTCACTAAAATAAATGAAATGTTTGTGTTTTTACTTTTAAACACAAGTTTTCTTCCTTTATCTTTGAGCTCTGAACAATCAATTCCAATTTTTTCAAACAGTGGAATAACATGCTTTTCTAATCTTCCTTTCGTTAACGCAATTTGAATGTTACGCATGAAGCCTCCCCTTCTTTCTGGATGATCCATTTCTCTCTCCATACATATTCCACTAGTGACTCACTCTTCGCCTCAACGACTGTCATTATTTTATTCTTGTTTGCAAATTGAAAAGTATCGTTTAAATTAGAGAATAAAGATAACTGGGCATTCTTCCCGTCCTTTTGAAGTAAATTTCGTAACCTTTCCGCTTCTGCTAATCTATTTAACTCATAATGAATCATAATATCTATTCTCTTTCGTTTATATGGTTCTTGCTGCTCTTGAAGTGCCTTAACTATTTGATTTACTTGCACCGCGAGCCCAACCGCTGGCATCATCTCTCCAAAATTTCCAATTAACTCATCATATCTTCCGCCACTAACAATCTCTTCTCCAATTTCATATATATACCCTTTGAAAATAACACCCGTATAATAATCCAAATGTTGAACCATACCTAAATCAATTGATATGTAAGAGCCATATCCTAACTGTTCAATTGTTTCATATATTTCTTTCACTCTCGCAATGGCCATTTTCATTTCATTACTTGAGGCGAGTTTTTCTGCTTCCTCAACAACATCTAAACTCCCGAATAACCTTGGTAGTTTCTCAAGTAACCTTACTGTTTCATCACATCGATTTAATTTCTTTTCTTCTATAAAGTGTGAGAGTGCGGCATAATTTTTACTTTCAATATACGTTCTAAGTAACTTCTCTTCTTCATCATTAATGGGGAGCTTTTTTACGATACATTTATATAACTGCACTTGCCCAATCTCAATTGTGAAAGATTGCACCTTTAATTTTTGAAGTGCTTGAATTACGCTTATCACACATTCAATTTCGGCCCTTACATTTTCAATCCCGATAATTTCAATACCACTTTGCACTATTTCATTATATTTCCCAGTAAGGGACTCATTCGCCCGAAATACATTCCCGCTATAAGTTACTTTAAGAGGAATATCCCCTCTCTGTGTTCCAATTACTCTTGCTAAAGGAATTGTCATATCTGGGCGTAAAACGATAATCCGTCCTTTTTCATCGAAAAATTTATACATCTTTTCTTCATCTATCGGCCTGTTTTGAAATGCAAAAACATCATAAAATTCAATTGTAGGTGTCCTTATTTCTTCATAACCTCTCTCTAAAAAGGTCCGTCTTAATTTTTGTTCCACTTCTTCAATTAACGTACATTCTTCGAATAAGTAATCTCTCGTTCCATTCGGATTTGCCCGTTTCCACTTTGTCATCTGAATTCACACACCCTTCCCTCTTTAATTTATGCCCATTCCATCCACCCAAACCGAAAATAAAAAGAGCCTTGTAGACAAAATACCTACAAGGCTCTTTAGTAGAGTGTAGGTACAACGGGAATAACCCTTGTGCCTACACGTTTTCACGTTAGGTTCAAGGGTTTCATGTATGATGATGTAGTTTTGTAAGCATTTTAATAGATTGCACGATATTCATAATACTTACTCCCTTTCTCCTCTGATTTTTTACATATTATATAACAGTTAATTCTGAATGTAAATACATTTTGAATATTCTACTTTCAGTTAATGTGAAGCTACTTTTCTTTCATACTCTTCAATTTCTTGTTCATATTGCATTGTAATGCTGATTTCATCTAGACCATTTAATAATTTTTCTTTCCACATTTTCTCGATTGTAAAATGAAACCTGTGCGTATTCGTAATAATTACTTCATTCTCTAAATCAACTTCCATTTGATCTCTCGCATTCGTTTTGGCAAGTTGTTCACGCATCTCTTTATCCATTACAATCGGTAACATACCATTCTTCATACAATTCATATAAAAAATATCTGCAAATCCTCCGGCGATAATAACGCGGAAACCATAATCCGCAAGCGCCCATGGAGCATGTTCTCTTGAAGAACCACATCCAAAATTATCACCTGTAATTAATATACTTGCTCCTTTTCGTTCTTGTGCATTAAGGGGGAAATTAGGATTTTCATGGCGCTCATTATCGTAACGCCACTCATCAAATAAATATTTTCCAAATCCCGTCCTTTCAATTCTCTTCAAATATTGCTTCGGAATAATTTGATCTGTATCAATGTTATCATTCATAAGTACTGCGGCAGTACCTTTATGAATATGAAATGGTTCCATCGTAACTCTCCTTTCTAATATCAACAAAATGACCATATAACGCAGCTGCTGCAGCCATAGCTGGACTTACTAAATGTGTTCGTGCTCCTTTCCCTTGCCTTCCTTCAAAATTACGATTTGAAGTAGAAGCACAATGTTCTCCTTCAGGTACTTGATCTGGATTCATCCCAAGACACATTGAACATCCAGGCTCTCTCCATTCAAATCCCGCTTCTTCAAATATGCGATGTAAGCCTTTTTGCATCGCCCGCTCTCTCACACTTTTTGATCCTGGTACAACGAGTGCTCGCACACCTTCTTTTACCTTTTTCCCTTTTACAACAGATGCAGCAATTTCTAAGTCAGATAAACGTGAATTTGTACAAGAACCAATGAAGACGTGCTTAACAGGAATTTCAAACGTACTTTGCCCAGGGCTCAATCCCATATATGAAAATGCTCTCTCATCATTTTCGTTATGCTTCTCTGGTAATTTTTCATCAATAGGAACACCCATACTAGGATTTGTTCCCCAAGTGACATACGGTGCTAAATCCGTAACATCTACCGAAATATGTAAATCATAAATTGCATCTGAATCTGTATAAAGCTCCGACCATTTTCCCGTAAACGTTTCATAGTCTTTCGGTGCATATTCACGCCCTTTTACATAAGAAAATGTTTTCTCATCTGGTGCAATGATGCCAGCTTTCGCTCCCCCTTCAATTGCCATATTGCAAAGTGTCATTCTCTCTTCCATACCCATATCACGAATCGTCTCTCCGTAGAATTCCATTACATGCCCCGTTCCAACCGCTACACCGTACTTTGAGAGAAGATGCAAAATAATATCCTTTGCATAAACGCCTTTCGGTAACTTTCCTTTTAATTCAATCCCCATCGCTTTCGGTTTTCGTTGCCACAACGTTTGAGTTGCTAATACATGTTCTACTTCACTCGTACCAATACCAAACGCTAAAGCACCGAAAGCACCGTGGGTTGCTGTATGGCTATCACCGCATACAATCGTTTTCCCCGGTTGTGTGAGCCCAAGTTCTGGTCCTATAACGTGAACGATTCCTTGCTCTTCATCACCAATATCGGCTAATCGCACCTTAAATTGTTTACAATTGTCACGAAGTGTATCCAATTGCTGCTTCGCAATGCGATCGGTAATATTCCAAACATCTTTCGTTGGAATATTATGATCCATCGTTGCAAACGTTAATTCCGGTCTCCGAACAGTTCGATTTGCAAGCCGCAAGCCTTCAAAGGCTTGCGGTGACGTTACTTCATGAACGAGATGAAGATCGATATATAATAAATCCAATCCATTTTCATTCGTTACAACTACATGTCTTTCCCAAAGCTTATCTAGTAACCTTTTCCCCATTATCTTCCTCTCCCTACTAGTGCCTGCTCTTCCATTTCTTGAATAACTGCCCTCGTAAATGAAGTTGTCGTCTCATTCCCCCCAATATCAGCTGTACATTTCCCAGATTGAAGAACTGCAGAAATTGCCTCTTCAATCGCATACCCTTCTCTCGTTAATCCAAATGATTGCCCAAGCATCATCGCTACTGAACGCATCATCGCAATTGGATTCGCTTTATTTTTACCTGCAATATCTGGCGCTGATCCGTGAATAGGCTCATATAAAGACGGCCCGTTTTCCGCATGGCTCGCTGATGGAAGCATTCCTAATGACCCTGCTAATACAGAAGCCTCGTCGCTCAAAATATCACCAAATAAATTTTCTGTTACGATAACGTCAAATCTCCTTGGGTTTCGAATTAACTCCATAGCAGCTGCATCTACTAAAATGTGCTCTAATTCAACATTAGGATAACGAAGAGCTACTTCTTCCGTAACAGCTCTCCACAATTTACTAGATTCTAAAACATTCGCTTTATCAATAGAGGTTACTTTTTTCTCTCTCTTACTCGCTAATTGAAAAGCATACGACACGATACGTTCAATTTCATGACGATGGTACGTAAGTGTATCAGTTGCCGATTCTTCCGTTCTTTCTTTCGGATAAGAGAAATAAATACCGCCTGTTAGTTCACGAACGACAACGAAGTCAATTTCATCTGCGTTTTTTAATGGCGATAAATGTGCAGTTGCGCTTTCTACTGTTACAGGACGAACGTTCGCAAATACACCAAGTCCTTTTCTTAAAGCTAATAATCCTTTCTCTGGCCTTTCTTTCGCATCATCCCAACGCGGTCCACCAACCGCTCCAAGTAAAACCGCATCACTCGCTAAACAAGCGGCAAGTGTTCGCTGTGGTAATGGTTGCCCATTTAAATCGATAGCCGCTCCGCCAAAGTACTCATCTTGTAAATGAAAGTGATGTCCATATAGCCTCTCTACCATATGCAATACTTCCTTCGCGCTTTCCATAATTTCCGGACCAACACCATCACCCGCTAAACAAACGATACGTTTTTCCAATTAAAACACTCCTTTTTATCTGAATTTTCAGAAATATATTTCGATAAGTAAGGGACGATCCCCTCACTTATCAAACAGTTACTTCACAAGAGTAATAAAAGATTTTAATTTTCCGGCCGCATGAACATACGCTCTCGCCGATGCTTCTAATACGTCTTGCGCAACACCAAAACCTGATACTTGATGAGTTCCTTCTTTTAATTCAACATGAACATGTGCAAGTGCATCTTGACCTTGCGTTATAGATTGTATGCGATAATCCGCTAAGTCACATTCTAATCCTAAAATTCTTTGAATTGCATTATAGATCGCTTCAATACTTCCAGAACCAGTTGCTGCATCTTCGTACATATTTCCTTCCTCATCTTTTAGTACAACCGTTGCACACTGTGTACTATTTGATACGAAATGTACTTGCAATTGAGTAATGCTATATTGCTGGGCCGCAAATGCTGCTTCACCAAGCATAAGCGCACGTAAATCTTCTTCTGTAATTTCTTTTTTACGGTCAGCCAAGTTTTTAAATGCTTCAAACACCACATCTCGTTCTTCTTTTGTAAACTCATAACCAAGTTCTTTCATTTTTTCAGTAAACGCATGGCGCCCGGAATGCTTTCCTAATACAAATAAATTTTGTGACTCTCCAATCAGTGATGGTTCAATAATTTCATACGTCGTTACTTCTTTTAATACACCGTCTTGATGAATACCTGATTCGTGAGCAAAAGCATTTGCTCCAACAATCGCCTTATTTTTCGGTACAACCATACCCGTTAACCGACTTACTAACGTACTCGTCGCTTTAATTTCTTTTAATGTCATAGAGGATTCTGCTTCATAGAAATCTTTTCTAATATGGAGAGCAACCGCGACTTCTTCTAGCGCCGCATTCCCCGCTCTTTCTCCAATTCCATTAATCGTTCCTTCTACTTGTAACGCTCCGCCTTCAACCGCAGCTAACGAATTCGCTACTGCCATCCCAAGATCATCGTGACAATGACAAGAGAAAATTGCTTTTTCATACGACGGAACGGATTCTTGTAAGTATTTAAAAAGAGAATAATATTCTTCTGGATTCGTATATCCAACTGTATCAGGAATATTGATTACATTCGCTCCTGCGCGAATCGCGACTTCTACTGCTTCAGCTAAAAATGCTCTCGATGTTCTTGTTGCATCTTCTGCTGAAAATTGAACTGTTGGAAATAGTGATTTCCCGAGCGTAACCGAGCGATGTATGCTATCTAATACATCTTCTTTTGACATACAAAGCTTATATTTCATATGAATGTCACTCGTAGCTAAAAATACGTGTAAACGAGGAGAGACAGCGCCTTTCACAGCTTCATAGGCTCTTCGAATATCACTTTCTTTCGCTCTAGCTAAACTCATAACCGTAGCATTTTGAATGGTATTTGCGATACGTTTTACCGATTGAAAATCACCTTCAGAAGCTGCTGCGAATCCAGCTTCCATTACATTAATACCAAGTCTCTCTAGTTGCCTCGCAATCTGTAATTTCTCTTGTTCATTTAAATTAACTCCTGGTGATTGTTCGCCATCACGTAGCGTCGTATCCATGAACAAAATTTGCTTCATATTATTTGACCCCTGCCTTTACTCGCGGCTGTACAAACGGCATCATTTCACGTAATTTACGTCCAACTACTTCAATTTCGTGTTCATTCTCTTTCTCATTTGTCGCATGGAAATTTGGTTTTCCTGCTTTATGCTCTGCAATCCAGCCTCTTGCAAATGTACCATCTTGAATTTCTGCTAGCACTGCACCCATCGCTTTCTTCGTATCTTCCGTTACAACGCGTGGTCCTGATACGAAGTCGCCCCACTGCGCTGTATCTGAAACTGAATATCTCATATTTTCAAGTCCGCCTTCATACATAAGGTCAACGATTAGTTTTAGTTCATGTAAACATTCAAAATATGCAACTTCCGGTTGATAACCAGCATCAACTAACGTTTCAAACCCAGCTTTTACTAGTGCAGTCACTCCGCCGCAAAGTACAGCTTGCTCTCCAAATAAATCTGTTTCTGTTTCTTCTTTAAACGTTGTTTCTAATACACCTGCTCTCGTCGCCCCAATTCCATCTGCATATGAAAGTGCCTTTTCAGTCGCAACTCCTGTTGCATCTTGATATACTGCAAATAATGCAGGAACAGCTCCCCCTTCCGCAAACGTACGACGTACTAGATGTCCTGGACCTTTCGGTGCTACTAGAAATACATCTACATTAGCTGGCGGTTTTACTTGATCAAAGTGAACATTAAATCCATGCGCGAAAACGAGAGAATTGCCGCCTTGTAAGTTTGGTGCAATTTCAGCTTCATATACTTCCGGCTGTAATTCATCAGGTAGTAGAATCATTACTACATCTGCTTTTTCTGCTGCTTCCGCTACTGTATATACAGAAAAACCGTCTTCTTTCGCCTTATCCCATGACTTCCCTTTCCTCAGTCCTACTACCACATCAAATCCGTTATCACGTAAGTTTTGCGCATGCGCATGGCCTTGCGATCCATATCCGATGATTGCTACTTTCTTTTCCTTTAATACATTTACCGTTACGTCTTTTTCATAATAAACTTTCGCCATTTTCATTTCCCCCTATTTTTTAAATAATTATTGAATTAACATAACTTGTTTATCTTGTTTTTTCATACTACGTGTAAATGCTGTTACACCTGTTCTAGCAATTTCTTTCAAACCATATGGACGAAGTAATTCAATTAACGCTTCTACTTTCTCCTGGGTACCTGTTACTTGCACAACTATGGAATCCTTCCCAACGTCTATTACAGCGGCTCGGAACGGTTCAATTAAACTATATAATTCTGCTCTTGCTACAGACGTTGCTACTTTAATAAGTGCAAGTTCTCTAGCGATCATCGCTTCTTCTGTAATATCTGATACTTTCAGTACATCGATTTGCTTATGAAGTTGTTTAATTAACTGCTCAACTTGCTGTTCATTTTCAACGTGTACAACAATCGTCATTCTCGAAATATCCGATGATTCCGTATGACCTACTGAAATACTTTCAATATTAAAATGTCTACGTGTCATAACACCTGTAATTCGATTTAACACACCGCTTTGATTTCGAACTGTCGCTGTTACAATTCTCTTCACCTTTTCTCCACTCCCTCCATTTGATGAACGCCTTTTCCTGGAGCAACCATCGGCATTACCTTTTCGGATTGAAGTACGCGGCAATCAATTACAACAGGCTCTCTTAACTCAATTGCATACTGTAATTGTTGCTTTGCAAGAAGTGGGTCTTCAATACGAACACCTTTTATGCCATAAGCATTGGCAAGCGCAACAAAATCTGGTTGGCATGAAAGTAAGGAGTGCGAATATCGCCCATTATAAAATTCCTCTTGCCATTGTCTTACCATCCCTAAAGCTTCATTATTTAAAATAAAAACTTTAACTGGTAAAGAATGCTCTTTTAACACACTAAGTTCTTGCAGGGTCATTTGAAATCCAGCATCACCGACAATTGCAATAACTAGTTCTTCAGGCTTTGCGATTTGTGCACCTATTGCTGCTGGAAACCCGAAGCCCATTGTTCCTAAGCCTCCAGAAGTTACCCATTTATCTGGATTTTTCAGCGGATAATATTGAGCTGCCCACATTTGATGTTGCCCAACATCTGTCGTTACAATCGCTTCCCCTTTCGTAATTTCGTATAGCATATCAATTGCATATTGAGGCTTAATACATTCCGAATGCTCTTTGTAAGAAAGAGGGTATTTTTCTTTTCTACTATTCAATAATGAGAGCCAATCATTGTGATTTACTTCCCCTTCCTTAAAGTTGAGTAGAGCTTCTAATGCTTGCTTCGCACTCGCAACAATTGGAATTTCAGTCGGCACATTTTTTCCGATTTCCGCTGGATCAATATCTATATGTGCGACAATCGCTTCTTTAGCAAAATAAGCTAAATTTCCAGTAAGACGATCGTCAAATCTTGCTCCTATATTTATAAGTAGATCACATTCATATAACGCCATATTAGCCGTGTAAGAACCGTGCATTCCTCCCATCCCAAGAAATAATTTATCATCTGGCGGAAAACCACCAAGACCAAGTAATGTATGAACAACAGGAATTTCATATTTACGAGCAAAGCTTGTTAATTCTTTCGATGCCTTTGCATGCAATACACCTGCTCCTGCTAAAATTAACGGTTTTTTTGAAGTCGCAATCGCTTGTAATAATTTGTTTATTTGTAGTAGATTCGGTTCGTAATTAGGCTGGTATCCTGGTAAATCCATTTGTACATCACTACATCGCTCACCTTTCTCTACTACCATATCTTTCGGAAGGTCAATTACGACTGGGCCTGGTCTTCCTGTTCTAGCGATATGAAATGCTTCTTTAATAATTCGGGGTAAATCCGATGCTTTTCGTACTTGATAATTATGTTTTGTCACCGGCATCGTAAGCCCCATAATATCAGCTTCTTGGAAAGCATCACTCCCGATTAACGTTGTTGCTACTTGCCCTGTAAATACAACAAGTGGCAATGAATCAATCATCGCGTCAGCTAGACCAGTAATAACATTTGTAGCACCCGGTCCACTTGTTGCAATTACCACTCCTGGATTGCCTGTAATTCTTGCATATC
Source organism: Bacillus sp. FSL R12-0074 (assembly GCF_038005725.1). Lineage (NCBI taxonomy): Bacteria > Bacillati > Bacillota > Bacilli > Caryophanales > Bacillaceae > Bacillus > Bacillus sp. FSL R12-0074. The sequence continues at coordinate 1,424,623 of NZ_JBBOTR010000001.1, read as the reverse complement.
CTTCAGCAGCATGAATTGCACCTTGCTCATGCCTCGTTAAAATATGCGGAATTTCACAATCATAAAGCGCATCATATAGAGGTAAAACCGCACCACCTGGATAACCAAAAATCACCTCTACTCCTTCCTTTTCTAGCGCTTCTAACAATAGCTGTGCACCAGTTGCCAGTTTCTCTTCCGTTTTTGAAGACATTTTTCTTATAAGCCCCCTTTTTTAAAACATTTATAAAATAAAAAAATCCTACGTCCACACTCCAGCTATGTGCTGAAGGGACGAAAGATTTCGCGGTACCACCCTTCTTTGCAAGATTACTCTTGCCTCAGTGACTCGGGATATGAGTCTAGCTAATAACGGAGCTACCGTCTAAGCCTAAACAAACGTTTCAGCTTAGCACTCAAGGGTGATGTTCGTCGACGTGAACCATCGGTTTCCAGCAACCACCGACTCTCTGTGAGGCTTCACAGTCAACTACTCCTCCCTATCAACGCTTTATCATGTCATAAGAGCTATTATCCAACTTTATTTTCTTCGTAAATTTTCTCTCCATCTTCTACAACTAATTTACGGAATTCTTCTAATAAACGATTCGTATGTGGCCCTGTTCTACCTAAACCAATCGTTCTTCCATCTACTGTCGTAACAGCAATTACTTCAGCAGCTGTTCCTGTTAAAAACACTTCATCAGCTACATATACATCATGCCTTGTAAATAATTCTTCTCTTACGTCATATCCAAGTTTTTCGCCGATTTCTAAAATCGCGTTTCGTGTAATACCTTCTAACGCTCCAGCAGAACTTGGTGGTGTAATTAATTTATTTCCCTTCACAATAAATACATTATCTCCAGAGCCTTCAGCTACATATCCTTGGTCATTTAACATAAGTGCTTCTTGTACTCCAGCTAATTTCGCCTCAATGCGAACTAAAATATTATTTAAGTAATTTAAAGATTTTACTTGAGGCGATAAAACATCCGGGCGATTGCGACGCGTTGCAACTGTTATAATCGGAATCCCTTTTTCATAATATTCTTGTGGAAATAAAGATAATTGCTCTGCAATTACTACTACATTTGGTTTCGTACAAGAATCGGGATCTAATCCCAAGTTCCCAGGTCCTCTTGATACAACGAGGCGGATATATCCATTAGATATTTTGTTTTGTCGAATCGTTTCAACAACGATTTTCGTTGCTTCTTCCAACGTATATGGAATTTCTAACATGATGGATTTCGCTGATTCATATAACCGGACAAGATGCTCTCTCAAACGGAAAACATTACCGCTATATACCCTAATTCCTTCGAACACTCCATCGCCATATAAATAGCCATGATCATATACTGAAACCTTTGCTTCGTCTTTTGGAACAAATTCTCCATTTAAGAAAATCCACTGCTCGTTCACTTGAAAGCGCCCCCTATGTTCTATGAGTTTTTTATTGTTTCCTAGTCTACTCTCCTTTTCAAATAAATCAAGTGAATTTTTAGAAAATTTTTAATTTTTAATCGTACGTACATCTTTGTTTATATTGATTTAATAACATTGTTAACGTTTACAAAAAGTCAAAATTTTTTTTCGTCAAATTCTACTAAAAAAAATATTTGTTCAAAAGAAGGGTTTTCGCCAATTGATACGAATCTATTGTATTCAATAAACGGACGTCCGATTTTATAAATCCGGTAATATACAACGACTTTTGGTGAAAAAGGGGGAAAATAACAAAAATAACGCTGTCTAAAAATAACATTCATATTTTTCATTTAGTAATCATAATCCTATTTTTAAAAAACAATTTGTCAAATTGAAGGAGGAAATAACAATGGCGTGTGTACAAATTAAAGGAACGAGACAAGAGGTAGTAGAAATGCTTCAATTATTTGATTTAATGGATACGAAAGGTTTTTGTAAATTCGATAATTACGTTGAAGTAGAACCACATAGCAAAAAACATAACAACTACACAGCTTCAATCGATATTCAGTCTAATAACAGTTCAGCACAAGATACATTAAACGATCAATTCGTAAGTCAAATGCTTACTGGTGTATATAACGACTAAACAAATATTCTCTTCCTACCATCTTTTCATAAATATATGCTATGAACTTGAGCATACTAGCAACTAGATGGTAGGAGGTGAAAATTATGGCTAGAATTGGTGTTGAGAACTCTTTAACAGATGTTCAACAAGCTCTTCAGCAACAAGGACATGAAGTCGTTTCACTTAACTCTGAAAATGATGCACATGGGTGTGATTGTTGCGTTGTAACCGGGCAAGATTCTAATATGATGGGCATTGCAGATACATCGATAAAAGGATCTGTAATTAAAGCACATGGTTTAACAACAGATGAAATTTGTCAGCAAGTTGAAAACCGCACTTAATCATTTTTATCACATTATTTGTGAGCTAACATGTAAAGGAAATAGAATGGTCCCACTGATTATAGTTTCAATTTATTTATAGAAAGAGGGCTCCTTTTCAAAAGGAGCCCTCTTTTTTATATTCACCTAACGGGAAAGTAACATATACTGGATGAAAGCCCTACCTCTCTCTCATCATTACGGTTCCACTGACCGCTCCTTGATTCACTAGTATACATATAAAGCTTACATATACAATTTATAGGGTTTGTTCACAAAAGTTGTTGGTAAGACTACCCGATCTTTCGCAAACTTTTCGTATTATATTCATAAGATTTATTTACTTTACACTAGCTTTAACCGAGACACGAATTAAAATTATAACACCAATACAATAACTTGTCAACATTTTTTACAAATTAAAAACAGACATTAACGGTTTGTCTGTTTTAGAATGGAGCTTTTTCTTTTATTACATATACAACAAAACCGCTTACTAACATACATAAGCCAACTACTAAGTTTTTGATATTAATCATAAATTCCTCTCCCTTATTCCACACATCATATATATTTACAGTTCAATTATTCCGATCGTCATAAAGCGCACTTTTTCTAATATATCATAATTCCTAAAAAATGCAAGTTCACTTTTGGCGACCATTCACAAATTTATCCACAGTGCTTGGCACAGTATTTAACGCTTTTTCAATTAAATGTGTACCACTATTGAGATGCAACACTTGCACACCGTTAGAACCAACTACTAAAAAAGCAACTGGGCTAATAGAAACCCCAGCCCCGCTTCCGCCTCCGAATGGATGACTTTGCCTGTTCTCTTTATGCTGCCCTTGTCCGCCGTTATGTTTTTCAGAAATAAAATCCCCTTTAAAGTCACTTCCACCAGCTCCAAAACCAAAAGCCACTTGAGATACTGTTAATACTACATTTCCGTCAGCTGTTGAAACCGGACTTCCAACAATCGTATTTACATCTACCATCTCTTTTAAATTTGTCATTGCTGTTTTCATTAAATTTTCAATTGGATGTTCCATTATGTACTACACCCTTTCCTCATTATTCTTTTTTATACTTTCCAAAATAGAGGAAGTCATACTAAGTTTTCCTATTTTGAAAAAACATTTTCCACTTTCCAATTGGATATTACTCCCTGTACATGCTCGGATAAAAAGGGAAAAGAGATACATACTACTATTGAAACCTTGTTATGAAAGGAGTCCTTACTTTGACTGAGAAATTTGATGAATATAAAAAAAGAGATCGAATAGATAGTGATTATAAAGAAGAATACGCAGCTGAAGTTGCACCACAGCATATCGATTATGATGATAAAGATAACGCTGAGGTAAGATCGTCTGCAGCTGGATCGACTGCTGGTTTCATTGCTCTTGCCTTAGCAATATTATCATTATTCACATTCCCAACACTATTTGGTCTTGTGTCTGTTCTACTTGGTATTTACGCTTATAATCGCGGGGCTACTGTAACTGGCGGTACCGCTGCCATTGTGGGTGGTATCGCTGCACTCATTGCGATTTTATTCCGAGTGGCGCTTATTGGTTTATTGTTCTCTCTTTTTTAAAAAGAAAAAGGTATCTCGCTTTATGCGGGATACCTTATCCTGTAAATACATCTTCTGATGGATATTTAATTTTTTGTTTTGCTGGTCGTGCCAAAGAGAACACAAGTGTTAACGGTCCGATTAATCCACAAAACATAACAAACATAATAATACATTTTCCAAACGCCGATAGCTTCGCAGTAATCCCCATTGTTAACCCTACTGTACCAAACGCTGAAATTGTCTCAAATAATAACTGAATAAAACTGAAGTCTTCTGTAAGCATTAATACAAATACCGCTGTAAAAATAAGTATTTGACTAGCAACGACAATTGCTAACGCTCTCGTTACTGTCGACATTTTAATCGTACGCTGAAATAAAACAAAATTCTCTTTCTTTCTAAAGAAAGAAAGAACTGATGTAATTAAAATAACGAATGTCGTTAACTTAATTCCACCGCCTGTCGATACACTTCCCGCACCAATAAACATTAATACCATCGTAAATAGTATCGATGACTCTTCCATCCCCCCATAATCTACCGTGTTAAAACCAGCTGTACGAGGTGTAATTCCTTGGAAGAACGAAGCCCATAATTTTTCATTTAAAGATAAGTGCCCCAAAGTCTTCACATTATTATATTCCAATACAAAAATCACAATCATCGCAATAACATTAAGTGCTATCGTTCCAACAATCATGATTTTGGAGTGCAGTGATAATTTTCGGAAACTACGGCTATACCATATATCAATTAATACCGTAAATCCTAACCCTCCTATTACAATTAAAGAACAAATCCCAATATTAATAATAGGATCTCCTACATATCTTGTTAAATTATCTGGCCAAAGCGCAAAGCCGGCATTATTATATGACGCAATAACGTGAAAAATACTATAGTATAAACCTTTTCCAAAACCAAACTCTGGAATAAAGCGAATCGATAAAAAGATAACTCCAATTAGCTCAATACAAATAGAAAAAATAAAAACACGTTTTACTAATTTCACAAGACCACCAATATTTGTTTGATTAAATGCTTCTCCAATTAATAATCGGTGGCGTAAACCAATTTTTTTCCCTAATACCCAAACAATTAAAATGGCTATCGTCATAAGACCGAGACCACCCGTTTGAATTAAAAACATAATAACAATTTCACCAAACATCGTAAACGTACTCGCAGTATCTACAACACCTAAACCGGTTACAGTCGCTGCCGACGTAGCTGTAAAGAAAGCATCTACCCAACTAATATGTACTTTCGTTGCAAACGGTAACTTTAATAACAATCCTCCGACCACAATTAAACAAAAAAAGCCTAATGCTAAAATTTGTGGTGGATTTAATCGTATAAAGCGATTATACAACCCTTGTTTTTTTGCTACTTCCATATCACTAACTCCCTTTATCAAGTGAAGCTTTTATCCCCTCATAAATAAAGACTCTTTAAGAGCCTACAAGTAGCGGGATAAACCTTATATTCTTATAATATAGTTGAGCATAATCCTTTTTTTCATAGATTTCAACTTTTATTTATATTCAGACTCCTATCGTTTTACAAAAGAATATTTTCTATTATATCTCCACTTATACTATAACTCTTACAAAAACTATTTTATCCCTTTTCAAATCCCCATATCTTTCACTCCAAGTTCACACGAGGGTCACATCTACCTTTTATAGTATACGTATCGGAGCTGTTCCTCCCTAATTTATAAGACATTCCCCAGTGTCTTGAACAGCTTTCCATCCCTAATTAAATTGACATAAATTGTCCCCTTCCTTGACCATCCTATATGTGATGGTCTTATTTTTTTATTCTTTCTATCTTTTATTTGAAACTCCCTCTCTCTTTCACTCCATGTTCACACGAGGATCACATCCACCTTTTATAGTATACGTATCGAAGCTATTCCTCCCTAATTTATAAGACATTCCCCAGTGTCTTTGAATAGCTTCCATCCCTAATTAAATTGACATAAATTGTCCCCTTCCCTTGACCATCCTATATGTGATGGTCTTATTTTTTTATTCTTTCTATCTTTTATTTGAAACTCCCTCTCTCTTTCACTCCATGTTCACATGAGGATCACATCTACCTTTTATAGTATATGTATCGGAGCTGTTCCTCCCTAATTTATAAGACATTCCCCAGTGTCTTGAACAGCTTTCCATCCCTAATTAAATTGACATAAATTGTCCCCTTCCTTTGACCATCCTATATGTGATGGTCTTATTTTTTATTCTCTCTTTCTTCTTACTTAAAACTCCCTCTCTCTTTCACTCTATGATCACATCTATCTTTTATAGTATATGTATCGAAGCTGTTCCTCCCTAATTTATAAGACATTCCCCAGTGTCTTTGAATAGCTTCCATCCCTAATTAAATTGATATAAATTGTCCCCTTCCCTAGGCCATCATGTGATGGTCTATTTTTTTTCCAAATACATAAATGTATTCTTTCCACATATTTCAGCAAAACTGGACTATATACATTGAAATAGACAGTTTTATACTAAATATTCAGAAAATATTGTCAAAATAGGTATTTTTTCGGTATAATTAATTTAGAAAACAATTTTACAAAAACAAAGGGGGGACTTTTATTGAAACAAACAAAGGCAATCTTAATTGCATTATTTCTCGGTCTAGTTGTCGGACTCACTTTAAATTTAGCTGCTCCATCTATTTTTGAGCCATTGAATCAATATGCGTTCAATCCACTTGGTCAATTGTTTATTCGACTTATTAAAATGCTAGTTGTTCCTGTTGTGTTCATTTCTATCGTACTTGGGGCTGCTGGTCTTGGAGATCCGAAACAACTTGGAAGAATTGGTTTAAAATCAATTTCATTCTTTCTCGTAACAACAGCTGTCGCTATCTCTATTGCAGTTACATTTGCACTTATCATAAAACCAGGAGCTGGCGGTAACTTTAAAACAGACGGGCTTAAGTATGAAGGTGCAAAAACTGAAACATCTTTCGTTGATACATTGCTGAATATTGTGCCAGATAATCCAGCAAAAGCGATGGCTGATGGTAACATGTTACAAATCATTGCCTTTGCCGCATTAATCGGACTCGGTTTAGCTGTTTTAGGAAAACGAGTTCAAGGTATCCATTCATTACTTGAACAGGGCAACGAATTAATGATGTATCTTGTTAATCTCGTCATGAAATTAGCTCCAATCGGAACATTCGGGTTGCTCGCTTCGTCCGTTGGTAAAATGGGTCTTGCAGGCGTCGCTGCGATGTTCAAGTATATGATTGTCGTTATGTTGGTACTCATTATTCACGGTGTCTTCGTATACGGCGGCTTATTAAAGGTATTGGCAAAAGAAAGTATTATTCGTTTCTTTAAACATTTCGGACCGGTAATGGCAATTGGATTTAGTACATCTAGCTCTAATGCATCTCTTCCATTTGCTATGAAAACCGCACAAGAAAAACTTGGAGTTCCAAAAGCGATAAGCTCTTTTGTACAACCACTAGGTGCAACGATTAATATGGATGGCACTGCCATTATGCAAGGTGTGGCAACTGTATTTATCGCTCAAGTGTACGGAGTTGAACTTACATTAGCACAATTAGCCATGGTCGTATTAACTGCTGTACTAGCTAGTATCGGCACTGCTGGTGTACCAGGTGTTGGACTTGTAATGCTTACGATGGTTTTAAATCAAGTAAACCTACCAGTAGAAGGTATTGCTTTAATTATCGGTATTGATCGCATCCTAGATATGTCTAGAACAGCTGTAAATATTTCCGGTGATGCAATTTGCGCAATGATTGTCGCAAAATCAGAAGAAAAATATAATACGGATCAATCTGCAGCATCTTAAATCAAAAAAGGAGTGAATCATTTCACTCCTTTTTTGATTTACTTCCTTTTTTCGAACGATATTCTTTTCCTTTATTATCATTTCCCGTTTCAAATTCAGTACTAAACTCCTGCTGGAATTGCCCTGATTTTGGTGAACCTTGATTCCCACTTCCTTGACTACCATTACGATTCGTCATATTTCTCCCCCCTTCCTTTATTAGTAGTATGGCGCTCTATCTTTTTTCATACACATTTTATTTTTTATCATCTATTACACACAGAAGAAGACCTTCCATATATGAGGAAGGTCTTCTTTTTCATTAGGTAAGCGTTTTCTTATTTGTAATTATTTAAATAAGTTTTTTAGAAATAGATATCATTATATCCATTTCATCTTCTGAAAGTGCGGAAAATCTTTCTTGTAAATATTTCTTTTTCTCACCTTCCATTTTCGCAACTAACTCTTTCCCTTGTTCTGTAATCTCTAAATATACAACTCGGCGATCTGATGTAGAACGTGAACGAGTTACAAAGCCTTTATTAATTAATTTTTCTGTAACAGCTGTAATATGACTATTCGACACATTTAACTCATTAGCTACACGTGAGACCATTTCTTTATTCGTACGGTTCAATATTCTAAGGACAATGAACTCATTCCACGGTATGTAACCACCAAATATTTTTCCAATATCATTACGCAACGTGCGAAACATTGCAAAAACATTTGTCGATAGTTCTTCCATTAATTGTTCTCGATTTTGAGACAACTTTGACAGCCCCTTTTATTTAATTTAGTTAAATAAAAACCTTATTAATAATTTTACACGAAATCTTACTTTTTGTCACCTTATTTCCCCATAATTCGTAGTTTTTTAATAGATATTTCATGGTACAATGAAATTGATTTTCCAGAAAAAGGAGTTGGGGCAATGAGTGAAGAAGACAAACTTTCTAATCTCAGTCTAAAAGATAAGACTATTATTATTAGTGTTGTTATTCTTATTCTCATTATATTCTTTGCATTTATATTTTTTGTATATGTAGGAATCTTTCATATTACAGGTATAGAATATTCATCAAGAACAGCTCTACTACTCTTTTTTTTACTCATTCTTTTATTAGACGGTATTACATATTTTATATTCATTTTCTTTAAAGTGCTCCTACATCCAATGATGACAAGTATGCCCAATTGGCTCTCAATTGCTCTGCTCTCTATAATTGAAATTACGTTAGATTGGTTTGTCATACATACCGCCGATGACTGGATAGAGAGTGTACAAATGCCCAACATAGCTGAATTATGTGTCGCACTATTCCTTTACACACTAAATAAATTATTTAGTGATAAGAAAGAGTAAGAATACAAGCTTTTCTATATAAAAATTGGTACAATAAAAATAAATCATACTAAAGAGGTGTTACTTATGAACTTACTACAATGGGCCGATAAAGGCATGTCCTTTGATACATATGTGAATGAAATGAAAGTAAACCAATACGAGCTACTACACATTTACAATAACTTTTTAATTCCAAATGAATTACTTCCAGTTTTAGAAGAACGTCAAAATGATGGCTGGCGCGTTATCGTATTAACAGCTGACTGGTGCGGCGACGCTCTTTTATGTGTACCTGTTATGAAACGAATTTCTGAAGTTGCAAATATTGATATGCGTTTATTAATTCGCGATGAAAACTTAGAGTTAATGGATCAATACTTAACAAACGGAACAGCACGTGCGATTCCAATCTTTATTTTCATTGATAAAGATGGAAATGAACAAGCCGTCTTTGGACCACGCGCTCCAAAAGTACAAGAATTAGTAACTTCAATGCGCGCTACATTACCTGAAAAAGAAGATCCAACATTCGAAGAGAAACAAAAAGAAATGTATGCTAATTTCCGTGCTACATTAGCTGATGATACTTCTCTTTGGGAACATGTAATGGAAAGCATGATTGAGAAAGTAGTAAAATAAAAAACATGCCGAATTCGGCATGTTTTTTTATTACATAATGAAGAAATAGAATACCGCAGCTAAAATGAAACGGTAGTAAGCGAACGGTGTTAGTTTTACACGACCTAATAATTTTAAGAATGAAACAATTGCAAGCATCGCAACAACGAATGCTGTAATAAATCCAGTTGCAAATAACGGTATATCAGCCACGCTTAATATATCCCAGCTTTTAATTAAATCTAAGGCACTTGCAGCTACCATCATTGGCACCGCTAGAATAAATGTATATTCCGCTGCCGCTGTATGCGAAACACGTGCTAATAAACCACCACTTATTGTTGATCCAGAACGAGAAAATCCTGGCCAAAGTGCTAAACATTGGAACATTCCGATTGTAAATGCTTGCTTATATGTGATTTCATCTAACGTTCTTGCCGTACTTGGTTTTGAAAACTTCTCAGCAACAATCATTAAAATACCACCAGCTACTAAACTAATAACAACCGGTCCTGGACCGAATAAAACTTCTTTAATTGCGCTATGGAATAGTACGCCGAGTATGCCGGCAGGAATCATCCCGATAATAATATGTAATAAATTTAAAGATGGTCCATCAGTTACTTTCCCTATTCCAACTAATGACCATAAACGTTTCCAAAATATAACAACAACTGCTAAAATCGATCCCAACTGAATAACAACTTCGAAAACTTTCGCTCTATCGTCTTCAAATCCAATTAAGTGTCCTGTTAAAATCATATGTCCTGTTGATGATACTGGTAAAAACTCTGTTAAACCTTCAACAGCACCCATGATTAATCCAATTAACCAATCAGCCACAAGTAGTGCCTCCTTAATAACGAATATGTAATTTTTTCACACCTTATCATAATACCTTATCCCTTTTCAAAGTGCATCCTTTTTTTATTGATTTCATTTGTTGTATACGCTTATTTCTTTTCTATTTTTTGATTAAATTGTATGATAATAAGAGTTTGTTTTTTACGTTGAAAGGGGATTTTATGAAAGAAACTAATTCATTCTCACAAAAGTTAAAGCAATTTTTATTACTCTTTTTCCCGATTTTTGTAACGCAAATGTCATTATTTGCGATGAGCTTTTTTGATACGACAATGTCAGGACATGCGAGTCCTATTGATTTAGCGGGTGTTGCTATCGGAACAAGTATATGGCTTCCCGTTAGTACCGGCTTAACAGGAATTTTAATGGCTACTACTCCTATTGTTGCACAGCTCGTTGGATCAAAGAAAAAGGAGGACGTTCCCCACATTGTCATACAAGCAGTATATTTAGCAATTTGTGCTAGTTTCGTTGTTATCCTTATCGGATTCTTCGCTGTTTCACCTATTTTAAATGGCATGCAATTAGAAGAACCCGTGGAACGTATTGCAGCACAATTTTTAATTATTATCGCGATTGGAATTATCCCTTTATTTACTTACACCGTTTTACGTGGATTTATTGATGCATTAGGAAAAACTCGAACAACGATGATTATTACATTACTATCATTACCAATTAATGTAGTATTAAATTACTTATTAATTTTTGGTCACTTTGGCTTTCCAAAACTCGGTGGTGTTGGTGCGGCAATCGCTTCTGCAGCAACCTATTGGTGTATTTTAATTATTACGGTTATTATTATTCGTACGAAAGAGCCTTTCGCTTCTTTCAATATCTTTAAACAGTTATACCGCCCTTCCTTTACAATCTGGAAGGAATTCCTGAAACTTGGCGTCCCTATCGGATTTGCTATCTTTTTTGAGACGAGTATTTTCGCTGCGGTAACACTTATGATGAGTAATTTTAGCACGACAACAATAGCAGCACATCAAGCAGCTATGAACTTTGCTTCCTTGTTATATATGACTCCTTTAAGTTTAGCAATGGCAATGACGATAGCCGTTGGATTTGAAGTTGGAGCAAAACGATACAATAATGCGAAACAATATGGATTTATCGGAATTGGGTTAGCCCTTGCTTTCGCTCTTTTATATTCAATCCTTCTTTATTTCTTTGATGATGAAATTGCTTCTATTTATACGACAAATGCAAATGTCCATCATTTAGCTAAAGAATTTCTTATATTCGCGATTTTATTTCAAATTTCAGATGCTATTGCAACTCCAGTACAAGGAGCACTTCGTGGTTATAAAGACGTAAATGTTGCCTTAATTATGACATTAATAGCTTATTGGGTAATAGGTCTACCTCTTGGCTACATGTTAGCAATTTATACTGACTGGGCAGCAAAAGGTTATTGGATTGGTCTTATTATCGGTCTAGCATTTGGAGCAATCTTCCTGCTTATCCGTCTCTTTCAAGTACAAAGAAAATATACAACTCAAAGCAGCCGCTAATGATATAGCGGCTGTTTTCTTCATGCATATTTTTTCTTGTAACGTGTAACATAATGAAAAAGAAAGGTGGATACATATGGACGAAAAACAAAAGAAACAATCATTCGATGAAGAATTCGCCCCTGAAATTTCACCTGGATATCGGCAAGATGTACATAAGCCACCTAAATATAAAAACACTTCTTTTTTAATGGGCATTACCATTTTTGCAGCTGTATTACTCGTGCTCATCATTTTCGTCTATTTTTAAGGAAGGGTGGTCTATTATATGAAGAAACAAGATTCAAATCGTTCAAAAAGAACTGTTAAAACAGAAAAAGGATATGCAGGAGATTCTGTTCATACACTGAAACAAGTTGAGCAAGGAAATTTATACATTGCTCAAAAAGAACTTGGTCAACAAAATGAAAATCTTTAAAGTCCCTCTGCTTCTAGAGGGTTTTTTATTGTACATATTGTTTTTGTTCTAACACCATGAATAAATTATTAACCTTTACAATTTTCATGTCATAATTTAATTTCATTTCACTTCTCTTACCATTTTCAATACCAGCAACGTACGCTACAGCATGATAGCGAAAACTCTCATCTGTCTCTTCACGTATCTCTTCGTTTGTAAATTTATACTCTAAATCCCGAAAACGGTTTGGGTAATAATTTTCTATTAACTGTTCATACCCTCTATTTACAAATATTTCTTCACCTTTTCGTTTCACATCTTCTTTATTATTAAACTCAAACACTGCTAGTTGCGCTGTCACAAAGTGTTCTCCTACATTTTTCATTTCTTTATGAGTTAAAGTTTCTATACATTCATATATGCAAAATGAAGAAGGGTGGGATAATATAACGGTTATTATAAATGACGAACTACTATTTCGTTTCCCACGAAAACTTGAATATGCAAACCGAATTCCGTTAGAAAAAGAACTGTGCACAATTCTTTCTCATTCATTACAAGAAATCGAGATTCCTAAGTATCATTTATTGTATAAGAATGATTGTAATACTGTTCCATTTTGCAGCTATTACCCTCTCATTCATGGTGAACCATTAACAACTGAACTAGTTGCAAAGCTAGAGAAAAAAGAACTTGAAGTAATTATTACACAATTAGCCACTTTCCTTGCGGCTTTACATAGTATTCCTTTAAAACGTACTGAAACGCTAGGGTTCCCTATCGAAAAAACACTTACCTACTGGAAAGAACTACAAACAAAATTAAATCAATATTTTACTAACAATCTTACTTCATTACAGAAATCAGCCTTAAATCGTTTATTCGAAAATTTCTTTACCTGTATAGCTAAATCTACCTTTCAAAATACAATCATCCATGCTGACTTTACACATCACCACATTTTATTTAACAACTTGAACAAAACCATTTCAGGTGTTATCGATTTTGGAGATGCTTAAATTGGCGATCCCGCTTTTGATTTTGCTGGGCTATATTATGATTTCGGTCGTGAGTTTACTACATCTGTATATGAACAATACAGTGCACTTATTTCTCACCGCGATCCATTATTCATTCACCGCATCACTACCTTTTATCAATACAGCCCTTTACTACATAACCTTATTTATAACATTGAAACAAACAACGAAATAATATTAAAGAAGAATGAAGAACAGCTTAAAGCAATACTACAGGGACGAGATTAAATTCTCTCCCTATACTCTCTCTCCTCATACATCATTAACTTTTTATCCATTTCAACAATAACTTTATACAATTGAAACGCCTGTAAAATTTGCAGTTGAATTCCAAAAGGAGCATTCTGTTCTTTTAACCATTGAAATACTTTCATTTCATCTTTCATTGATTATTCCTCCCTTTATTAATCTGCTACAAATATACGGTAAATGATGAAAAGCTTTTCATGTCAATAACAAAAAAGGATGCAAATTTGCATCCTTTAATGTACTATATTTTTCTTCTGCTTCGCTTCTTTCTTTACTTCTTCCCTTTGGCATTCACTACGAAACGCACAACTCATACACTCAGAACGAAAATGACGCTCTGTATAGTGCTCAGGTTGCTGCAACATTTCTTTCATTCTAAATAAATCATCCATTCCAGTTATAATATCTTCCTGCTTTGGAATGTACTCATACTTAGTTCCTTCTATTAAATTAATAACTTCAATTTTCCCTGGAAGAATACCGAAAGCTTTATAACTGAATACTGTCATTAGCTTCTGACAAAGAGCAAGCATTTCCTCATCCGCATCGATAACATACTTTTTAATTACAAACGATTCAGCACTCCACTCACCAACTTCAAATGTCAATGACATGTGGACACCTAACTCTTCCATATATGTTTGAAACTTCTCATATAAAAATAACGGCGGTGCCTGACTATCATCCCTTTCAACAAACTGTAATAAGTGATCAGTTAGCTTTGCTAAAACAATATAGTACTCCGCCTTTGAAGCAAACATATTAATCCTTACTTTTTTCCAATACTTTTCTATTAATATTAAAAGTACAATTTTCGTTTGTTGGCCCGCAGGTAGCGTGTAATATTCATTAATAATTTGATTCACAATCATTTGCGCTATTTGTTGCCATTCAAATGAAGAAGGTTCTCTTCTTTTTATATGACGGAAATAAAATTTATGCGGACAACGCATAAAATCATACAAATGGTAATCTGTCATCGTTTTGATTGAGATTTTCTCATGCAATTGCTCTTCATCTCCCTTCTGCCATTAAGAAAGGTGTTTTACGAATTCAGCTCCAAACTGTAAACATTTTTCTACATCTTCATCTTCTGGCGTTAATTCTACTTTCAATCCTTCTAACACAACTGCTGCCCCGCGCTCCTGCAGCTTTTCTATTAAAATATCAACCGCTACCCCGTATTTCGGATAAGCCGAATCACAAGAACCGAATGCAGCTGCTTTTTTACCAGTTAAGTTAATTGAATCCATTGCATCATAAAAATCTAAAAAATCATCAGGAAGATCACCATCTCCCCAAGTATAAGCACCTAAAATAATCCCGTCATATTGCTCTAATATAGAAGCTTCTGGTGTATCCATAATATCAATTACTTCAATCTCATTTTCTGTTTCACGAATCGCACCCGCAATATGGTCAGCCATTTCCTCTGTATTTCCACTCATACTTGCAAAAATCATTACTAACTTACTCAACTGAACCTCTCCTTTTACCTTGTATCTCTTTTTCTGTTTGAAGTGTACTCTTCTCACCTACATATTCAGAACGAATTACATTTCGTTGCCATTCAATATGCTTATCAACATCTTTATTTTTTAATTCCCTTCGTAAAAGGTGAAATGTTTTTCTCATTAAGGTTCCTCATCTATTTCATTGATAATAATTATCAATTCAATTATACCATTAGATTAATTGAAATTGATTATCAAAGTCAATAACTATTTTTTTTAAAATAGTTAAAATGTACAAGCTTGTCCGTTAGCTATTCATATACTATAAATGAGCATAGTTCTTTCTCAGCCCTCTCTGACGGAAGAAATAAAAGCAACTGCAATAGAGTGCAGTTGCCTTTTTTTATGCTTTATCAGTTTCTAGTAGTCGTATAATTGTCTCTAAAAATAGTTCCACTCCATTAATTAAAGCCGATTCATCCACATCAAATTTCGGATGATGATGTGGATAACAAGTATCAATATTTTTATTCCCTGTTCCTAATTTAATGAAACAACCAGGTGCTTTTCTTAAATACGCTGAAAAATCTTCTCCTCCCATAGAAGGCTCAAGATGCACAATACGCTGATTTCCGAACAATTTTATCGCACTTTTTTCTACTATTTTCGTAATGTACTCATTATTAACAACTGGATCATATCCGTAACGATACGTATATGTATAATCTCCCCCATGTGCTTCTGTAATTCCTTTTACAATTTGCTCAATTTTCTCTTTTGCTTCCTCTCTTAATGTTTGATTAAAAGATCGAACAGTTCCCATTAAAGCTGCTGCACTAGGAATGATATTATCGGCCATCCCCCCATGAAATTGTGTAACTGACACTACTCTATGCATAAAAGCACTTGTATTTCTTGATACGATATGTTGTAAATTTGTAATAATTTGTGCTCCGATAGCAATAGGATCTATCGTTTCTTCTGGTCGTGCCGCGTGACCACCCTTTCCTAAAATTTCAATTGTAAATACGTCTGGTGCTGCCATCATAGGGCCATATACAATTCCTATCTTTCCACTTTCTAATCCAGACATAACGTGCAAACCTACTACATAATCGACGCCGTCCATAACACCGGCCTCCACCATTTCTTGTCCACCACCGGGATACACTTCCTCTGCGTGCTGAAAGAACAGACGGATTTCGCCTGCAAAATCTTCCTTCATATTTGCTATCGTCTCTGCTGCACTTAATAAAATAGCTGCGTGAGCATCATGCCCGCATGCATGCATTATTCCTTTATGCACAGACGTATAAGGTTTCCTTGTCTCCTCTTGGATTGGTAAAGCATCTATATCAGCTCGAATCGCAACTACTTTCCCTTGTTGCCTTCCTCTTTTAATTGCTAGTACACTGTACTTAGTCGGTCTTGTTACTTCAAAAGAAGAAAATGAGCATAATGTTTCATATATAAATTGCGAAGTTTCTTTTTCATGAAACGATAATTCCGGATACTTATGGAAATGCCGTCTCCATTTAATGATATTTTCCTCTGAAATAAAACTCCTCCACTCTCTTTTCATAATAATTACCTCCTTTTAATAGGCTCTATACCTTGAAAATGTACTAAGTACCCAGTGATTATTAACCCACTCCAATTCAGGAATAACAAAACAAACATTATATTTTCCCGCCTTCTCACAATCCACTTTTATACATTCACACAATCCACTTCCTATTTACATGTCAAACCCATTACAAATTCATGCTGAATGTAATATAATTGCTAAGTTAGGGATTTTCTTTTTTAGTATTTAGTGCTAATATCAGAAAAGAGCCTTTTGACTTATTTTTACCTAAAATGTGGGATTTTGTTTTTTTCACAATAATGTAGGACATGATACCTACAAAGAGCTATTATTTCATTAAGCGAGGGAAAGACATGGAAAGATTAAAAGAGATATGGTCTCAACCACTCACACAATGGGTTGCAAAGACGGTTTATTACCTTGCAATTTTATTTGCATTACTTTGGTTGTATGGATTCCATGATACAAACACAAGTACATTTATTTACAATGAATTCTAGGGTGGGAACGTTATGAAGTTATTAGAACAAATTGAAAAGTGGGCTGTAGAAACGCCTGATCAAACCGCTTTTGTTTGGCGAGATGCGAAAATTACGTACAAACAATTAAAGGAAGATTCTGATGCGTTAGCACATTGGATTTCTTCTGAGTATCCAGATGATCGTTCACCAATTATGGTTTATGGCCATATGCAACCTGAAATGATTATTAACTTTTTAGGTTGTGTAAAAGCTGGACATGCTTACATTCCTGTAGATTTATCTATCCCAGCTGATCGCGTACAACGTATCGCTGAAAATTCTGATGCGAAATTACTTTTATCAGGAACTGAAGTAACTGTAACTGATTTACCAGTTCGTATCGTAAGTGAAGACAACTTAAAAGATATTTTCTTTACTCATAAAGGGAACATTCCAAATCCTGAACATGCGGTAAAAGGTGATGAGAACTTCTACATTATTTACACATCAGGAAGTACAGGTAATCCGAAAGGGGTTCAGATTACTTATAACTGTCTTGTTAGCTTTACAAAATGGGCTGTAGAAGATTTCAACTTACAAACAGGGCAAGTATTCTTAAACCAAGCACCTTTCTCATTCGATTTATCTGTAATGGATATTTACCCATCATTAGTAACAGGTGGTACACTTTGGGCAATCGATAAAGATATGATTGCACGTCCAAAAGACTTGTTTGCTTCTTTAGAGCAATCGGATATACAAGTATGGACTTCGACACCATCTTTCGCAGAAATGTGTTTAATGGAAGCCTCTTTCTCTGAAAGTATGCTACCAAACATGAAAACATTCTTATTCTGCGGTGAAGTGTTGCCAAATGAAGTAGCTAGAAAATTAATTGAGCGTTTCCCGAAAGCAGCAATTATGAATACGTACGGTCCAACAGAAGCTACTGTTGCTGTAACAGGCATTCACGTTACAGAAGAAGTGCTTGATCAATACAAATCACTTCCAGTTGGCTACTGTAAATCAGACTGTCGCCTTCTTATTATGAAAGAAGATGGTACAATTGCACCTGACGGTGAAAAAGGTGAAATCGTAATTGTCGGTCCAAGCGTAAGCGTTGGCTATTTAGGAAGCCCTGAATTAACAGAAAAAGTATTTACCATGATTGATGGTGAGCGTGCCTATAAAACAGGTGATGCTGGCTATGTAGAAAATGGTCTTCTATTCTATAATGGTCGTCTTGATTTCCAAATTAAGCTTCATGGTTATCGAATGGAATTAGAAGAAATCGAACATCATCTTCGCGCGTGTTCTTACGTAGAAGGTGCAGTTGTTGTTCCAATTAAAAAAGGTGAAAAATATGATTACTTATTAGCGGTTGTTGTTCCTGGAGAGCATTCGTTTGAAAAAGAATTCAAATTAACATCTGCAATCAAAAAAGAACTCAATGAGCGATTACCAAATTACATGATTCCACGTAAATTCATGTATCAATCTTCTATTCCAATGACACCAAATGGAAAGGTAGATCGCAAAAAATTATTGAGTGAGGTTACAGCATGACCGCATATGGATCATTTTATTTTTTCGCTATAGTAGGCATTTTATTAATACCTACTATCATAGCTGGATTAAAAGGTAAAATGTTGCGTAAATATAATGCCGTTTTAACATTAGTAATGCTCGTTATTATCTTCTCTGATAAACCGAAGCAAGCAATCATGTTAGCCGCATTTATTATTTGGCAATATACCCTTATTAAAGGCTATTTAATGTTAAGAAAACAAAATAATAGTACATTTAGGTTTTATATGGCTGTTATTTTGTCGATTTTACCGCTTGTTTTAGCAAAAATTGCACCGTTTGTACCTGAGCTAAAGTTTGTTGTATTTTTAGGAATGTCCTATGTAACATTTAGAGCAGTACAAATGGTATTTGAAGTTCGTGATAACTTAATTAAAGAACTTTCCTTCTTTAATTTCTGGGAATTCGTTTTATTCTTCCCAGCTATCTCAACGGGACCTATCGATCGTTACCGCAGATTCCAAAAAGATATTCAAAAGCCACCTAGTGCAGAAGAATATCAAAATTTACTATATACAGGGCTAAACCGTATTTTCCAAGGTTTCTTGTATAAATTTATTATTGCTTACTTAATAAAGCAATATTTTATGGATCCGGCATTCGCTCAGCAAGATACAATCCTATCAAATATGATTTACATGTATAGCTATAGCTTATATTTATTCTTTGACTTTGCTGGTTATAGCTCATTTGTAATTGGTGTAAGTTATATGATGGGAATTAAAACTCCAGAAAACTTTAATAAACCATTCATTAGTCGTAACATTAAAGACTTCTGGAACCGCTGGCATATGAGTTTATCATTCTGGTTCCGTGACTTTATTTACATGCGTTTCGTCTTTTTCGCAACGAAGAAAAAGTTAATTAAAAACCGTTACACAATTTCGTATATCGGTGCATTTTTAAACTTTTTCATCATGGGAATATGGCATATTACTGGTGAGCATGTGTATCAATACATTATTTATGGTCTTTATCACGCTGCCTTGTTTATCTTATTCGATATTTTCGAACGAAAAAACAAGAAGCATAAGTTTTGGCCAAACAATAAATTTACACACGTCCTTGCGATTGTAATTACGTTCCACGTTGTATGTTTCGGTTTCCTGATCTTCTCTGGACACCTTAACAGATACTTTTAATGCACCCTTCTTATACTATTAAGAAGTTGCACATATAATATATTTCGGATATAAAGGAGATTTTAAAAATGGCAGAATTCAAAGAGCAAGTATTAGATATTTTAGAAGAAGTATGTGAAAACGATATTGTGAAAGAAAACTTAGATGTTCAATTATTTGAAGAAGGTATTCTTGATTCTTTCGCTGTAGTATCTTTATTAGTAGAATTCCAAGAGCGTTTAGAGATTGAAGTTTCTATTTCTGATTTTGACCGCGATGAGTGGGCTACACCAAATATGGTTATTAAAAAGTTAGAAGAAATCCGATGAACAAAGTGAAATTTGGTCCGATGCTTTTAGCATTGGCCCTTTTTGCTGTATTCTTACTTATTCCTACGCGCTTCCTACTCCCACTTTTAAGTGATGAGAAAGTAGAACAAGCTGCGACTTCTTTAAAAGAAGAAAAGATTCAAAGTATGATTTTACAGCAAAAGATGTTAGCAGACCCGAAATATCTTCCGATGTACGGTTCATCGGAATTCGCACGTATGGATGCTTTCCATCCATCGAATTATTTCAAAGTAAAGCCTGAAGGATTCACACCATTCCTACTTGGGCGCGGTGGAACACAAGACCTTGTACATGTATTAAACTTCACATCTACAATGGATCAATTGAAAGATAAGAAAATGATATTCGTTCTTTCTCCGCAATGGTTTGTACCACAAGGTATTGATGAGACACACTTTGCACCTAACTTTTCAAAACAACAAGGTTACCACTTCATTTTCAACGATGATTTAAAACCTGAAATGAAAAAACAAATTGCAAAACGCTTATTAAACTTTGAGATTGTTAAAAAAGAAACTTTATTAAAAATTTCGCTTGAAGGTATCGCCTACGATGATACAAAGTATAAAGTAAAAGCACTTGCTGCTAAACCTTTCGCTTATATTTATCGTAACATTCTAGATCGTAAAGATTTATTTACAGTTATGTTTAATATT
The DNA here is from genome assembly GCF_038005725.1 of Bacillus sp. FSL R12-0074. Lineage (NCBI taxonomy): Bacteria > Bacillati > Bacillota > Bacilli > Caryophanales > Bacillaceae > Bacillus > Bacillus sp. FSL R12-0074. The sequence goes on along the minus strand of NZ_JBBOTR010000001.1, from coordinate 1,403,588 downwards.
AAGCCGCATAAAGAACAGCTTGATCCATCATTGAAACAAATGAACTGGGAAGAAGCTCGTAAGCATGCTGATCAAACAGGTGCAGTAGAATCAAGCTCTAACGAATATGGCATCGAAGATGATTACTTCAATAGCAAAATTAAGAAGAAATTAAAACAACGTGAAGGTTACTTAAAAAATGATGCTTATGACCAATCACCAGAATATGAAGATTTACAAATTGTACTTGATTTATTAAAACAATCTGGCGCAAAACCGCTCTTCATTTCTGTTCCTGTAAAAGGTCCTTGGTATGATTACGCTGGCTTCCCGAAAGAAAAACGCGAATTATACTACAATAAAGTTCATGAGCAAATTAAGCAAGCTGGCTATCCAATTGCTGATTTCTCAAATCATGAATATGATAAGTACTTCTTAAAAGATCATATGCACTTAGGTTGGAAAGGCTGGGTTTACATCGACGAAGCTATCCAACAATTTTATAAAGCAAACTAACGAAAAGACCGCTTGAATTATTCAAGTGGTCTTTTTTTATATACATCTTGTAATTGTTCAATTACGTTCTCTGCTTCTTTCATGACACGTTTCACTACGTGCTGAGCTGATTCCGTTCGTGCTAATGATGATGCTTGTCCCGCCCAAAGCGACATATACTCTTCCTTATTTTGCTTCGCTGCTTCTTGACGTATTTTTGAAGTTAATACGTTTTGCACTGGATACATCGGTAAATTCTCTTCTCTTCCTTCATGTTTCTCTATAAATTCATTACGAATACCCCGTGCATATTTCCCGGAAAACGCACGGGTTACCGTTGTACTCGTATCTGTACTATGTAAAATCGCCTCTTTATACACGTCATGCGTAATACTTTCTTCACTCGTTAAAAAGGCTGATCCCATTTGAACAGCTTCTGCCCCTAACGCAAATGCCGCAACAAGCCCTTGCCCATTCATTACACCACCTGCTGCAACAATCGGGATATGAGGTACTTCCGCTACTAATTGCGGGATTAATGCAAATGTACCAATCATCGCATCTTGTTCTTTCCCAATAAACGTTCCTCTATGCCCTCCTGCCTCGCTACCTTGCCCGACAATAATATCTACGCCTAACTTAGCAAGTGCTTTCGCTTCCGCTACATGGGTAGCTGTTCCGATAACTTTTATCCCTTCCTTTTTCAAATCATCTATTTCTTCTTTTTCTAACGTTTGAAATGCAAAACTAACGACTGGTACCTTTTCCTCTAATAATACTTGTAATTGTTCTTTATAGCTTTTTGGAAGTTTTAAAGTCTTTTCTTCCTCTATACCTAATTCTCTATTCACTCCACTAAGTAATACTTTCGCCTCGTTTACCTTCTCTTCTTCTATCTGTATCTCTTTCGTTAAAAGTAAATTAACACCAAAAGGCTTATTTGTTAGTTCCCTTATTTTATAAATCGCTTCACGGATTTGTTCTGGGCTCATATACCCTGCTCCAAGCGTACCTAATCCTCCGCTATTACTCACAGCTGCAACAAGTTCTGACGTTGTAATCGCTCCTGCCATACCTGCTTGAATGATCGGATACTTAATTTGTAATATATCTATTACTCGACTTGTAAACATCATTTTCCCTCCTACTTTCCCTATACCTTCTTTATATGACATGCTTTCCCCTTCTTTTACAAGGATTGAACTTTCGCTCAAGCGAATATATTGAAAGAGAAGGAGGCTAAGAACAATGATTTATCCAAATGCTTTGCAAAAAGGTGATACAGTAATGGTTATTGCACCGTCTGGCCCACCAACACTTGAGAATATATTAAAAGGGGTGAACGTATTACAAGAGATGGGATTATCCGTAATAATTGGAAAGAGTGTTTATGAAAAATATGGATATTTAGCTGGAAGTGATCAAGTTCGTCTTGATGATATACATGAAGCATTTACAAATACTGAGGTCAAAGCAGTCTTTTGTGCACGAGGTGGTTACGGCAGCGCTCGTCTCCTCCCTTACATTCAATATGAAATCATTCAACGGAATCCAAAGATTTTTTGGGGATATAGCGATATTACCGCTTTACATACTGCCTTTTCACGTTATGCGGAGCTGGTTACTTTTCATGGTCCAATGATTGAAGAATTAGGAAAAGGTATAGATTCTCTCTCTTTATCTTCTTTCAATCAACTATTCCATCCGTATTCATCTATCTTATATGCATCAGAATGTATCGTACCTACCTCTCCATGTACAGTTACAGGCACATTAGTTGGAGGGAATTTAACTGTGTTAACAAGTATAATTGGCTCGCCCTATGAGATAAATACGTCAAATAAACTTTTATTGCTTGAAGATATTGGTGAAGAACCGTACCGCATTGACCGGATGTTAAATCAACTACTTTTATCTGGACAGTTTAATGAATGCAGCGGCGTTATTTTTACAAGTTGTCACGACTGCAACCCTTCTAAGCCATCTCAATCATTGCAAACAATATTATATGAATATTTCACGCCATATAATATACCTGTTTTATTCGGTTTACCGATTGGACATATAAGTCCAAATATCGGTATTCCCCTCGGAGCTACAGCAACAATAAATACAACTAACAAAACTGTTTCTATTTCTTCTGGTATAGCCACTCCATGTTCAAATTAAAAAGGAAAAGCTGCTAAGCTTTTCCTTTTACTTATAATAATTAAAGATTCGTCCTGATGCTATCTCTGCAATTTCTTCTGGAATAAATGTTTTACTCATATCTGTTCCAACATTTAATACAGCTGTCGCATCTTTCTCGATGCTACCCAATAATTCTTTTCCACGTATCGTAATAAGGGGTGTACCTTCTGGCAACACATCTTTTACAAATTTCAATTGTGTAAAGAACGGAACGATCCATCTACCCTCTCCTTGGAAATGACGCAAACGAAGTGTTCCTTCCGTTGCCCCGTCTTCTGCTTCAAGTGAACCAGCAACATAAAACTCCGTTGTTAAGAGCAATTCATAAAATTCCTTTTGCTTTTGTTTATCATCTCCTGCTAAAACGAGTACTTCTTCTATTTTCTTTACTGGAATTTGCTCCATATGATGCCACCCCTATTTTCAAAATGATTATACTTAGATTATACGAAATATTCTTATTTTTTTCTACATAATTCCACAATTATTTTCTTAAAATAATTTCAAAACACCTTCAGTCGTAACGATTTTGGCAAATTCATCATGTAAGTTTACAAGTGTCATATTGTGAATGTCCTCTGCACTATACTCTGTCCCGTTCAGACCTTTACGATTGAATGTAGCCGTCGCATCGCTCACTAAATACGTTGTAAGCCCTAAATTACCTGCCATCCGTGTTGTAGTCTCCACACAATGATTTGTTGTTAATCCTACAATCACTACCGTATTACAATTTTGTTCTCTTAATTGTTCTTCCAAATTTGTCCCAATGAACGCGCTATTAACGGATTTCTGGATAATTATTTCATCTGGCATTGGTTGCACTTCTTCTTTAAAGTTTACCGTTTCCGCATGTTGATAAAACATCGATTGAACATTTTCTTTATTTACATGTTGAATATGAAAAACTGGTAGTTTTCTTTTTCTCCATTCTTCTAACAAACTTTTCATATTTTCTTCCGCCAAAAGGTTATTCCTCACGCCCCAGTATGGTAAGTTGAATGCTTCCTGTACATCAATGATTATAAGTGCTGCTTGATTAAGCATAATATCCTCCTAATTAATTGGGCTGTAATTGAAACAGAAAACCAAGTTGCTGCGAAGCAGTAATAAAACAAATATAGGCACAAAGCTCTACAATTTCTTTTTCAGTCCAATATTGTTTTAATATATGAAACATATTATCATCTATCGCCTTTTGGTCATGAACAAATGCATGCGCAAAAGTAACGGCTACGCTAATTTCTTCTATTTTTTGTATATCATCCGGCTTTCCCTTTGCCATACAGTACGGACATTCATTCCCAAACGCTAATGTTCTTCTTACTTGCTCCTTTAACTCTACGGAAAGGGCCCCTGTACTATACAGTGTATTCTCTAACGTACTCCACGAATTTAATATATCTGGATTATGACCTAATAATTTTTGAAACTTTGTATCTCCTACATTTGATAATGTAATTCTCTCCATCATTTCCCCTCCTATTTCCTTCTTTTTTATTGTAAAATAAATAAAGTTCACTTTACATTTCATATGAATCTTAATTTTAAATTTTTCTTTACAAAAATTATCATTTTACTGGAGGTATATTTACAAATGCAATTAGACCGTGTTGATCGAAAAATTTTAAATGAATTATATAATGATAGCCGCCTTTCGATGCGTGAATTAGCAAAACGAGTAAACTTATCGGCTCCGTCTACTACAGAACGTGTACGTAAACTTGAAAGTGAGGGGATTATTCAAAAATACACAATCGATATCAATTATAAAAAAGCAGGACTTGTTTTAGATTGTATTTTAGAAATCACTTTAAAAAATGGTGATACAACACGTATGCAACAGTTTATTCAGTCTTATTCATCTGCAAGTTTTTGTTACCGAGTAACAGGAAGCTTATGCTACATTGTAAAAATCTCTGTTCCTTCACTCGTTGAACTTGAAGAATTTATCAATGATGTTTCTTCATATGCAACGACAGTTTCTCATATCGTATTATCAGAAGTAGCTCTTACTCCGGACATTGAACATATATTCCCAGAAGTTTAATTCATCTTTATTCACAAAAAGAGTAAAAACCCCTTACATTAAGAATAAAAATGATATATCATGTATTAAAATACATAAAGTTCGAGAAAGGGGCTTTACATTGAAAATCTGGTTTTATGAAAAAACGGCACAATTAGATGACTTGCTTGGTATTTGGGACAATGTTCCGACCATCCCTCGAATTGGTGAAAAAGTTGAACTTCTAAAAACCGTTCGGATCGTTACAGATATTAAATATGTAAAGAACGGTAATAATTTTCGTGTAGAGATTATTACAAATTAAAAAGTAGCTCTTTAGGAGCTACTTTTTAATTATCTATTATGCGCTTTCTTTATAACAATTTTATCTTCTTCTACAGAAACTGTTACATAATCATTTTCTTCTAACCGAAGCTTATTTACAGCTTCATCAGGTAATTCTACAGCCATCAATCTATCTGTTACTATCACTTGGCTATATATTTCATTTTCTTCTGATGTATTCACTACTTTTTCTTCATTTATGAAACGAATCGGTGGCACACCAACTTCTTTTACTGTACGCCATTGGTTCCAAGTAAAAGGAATGAACCATAATAAACCGATAATCACAAGACCAATGCCGATCCATAAATTACTTTGTGCTTGTAATTCAGTAATCGAGATTGCGTCACTTCCATCTCCACCTACAAATTGCATACTCATTGCAATCAAATTATTTAGAGCATGCACAGCAATATTCGTCCATATATTTTTTGTCTTTATGTATAGAAGGCACATAATAACACCGAACATGAAAGCACCGATAACATCAAAATGTCCTAGTCCAAAAATAAGAGAGGATATAATAACCGCTCGTTTAATCCCCCATTTGTAAGCCATTCGCTGCAAGAAAAAACCTCTAAAAATAACCTCTTCCATTATTGGGGCTAATACACATGCTGAAATGAAAGTAAATATCGTCATGTATATGCTACTCGTATTAATTACATTTCCATCTTCTAACATGGTAACTAAGAAATTAGGTAAAGTATGTGCTAAAATATAAAATTGAATTTGGGATATACCGACTGCAAAAATCATTCCCATGATCGTTGCTAATACAATTAACCCCCAATGTAAACGTCCGGGCTTATCAAAAAAACTTTTAAAAACAACATTATTTTTACTTGTTTTTAAATATAGCCACAATAGTGGAAATGCAAAAAATATTGATATTTGTGACAGCAACTCTATCGTATTGTCAGAAGCACCTGATAAACTTAATGGAATCATCGTCAGGAACATCCCTATAATCATCCATCCAAAAAAACTACGTAGCCTTATACGTGAAAATGCATGTTGCATATTGAACACCTCCAGAGATGATATAAAGTGAAACTTTAATCAGTATTTTATGGGTAGCCCTTCTCCACAAATGGCCGGATAACTAAATTATAATATGAATATAGTTGAAAATCTTCCTATTTTTCTCACTTTATTCCGAATAATATACGTATTAAATTACATAATAACAATCCTATTTGATATACCATATCAATGTTCTTCAACTTAGTTACAATTATGTTCCTAAGTAAATATGTATCTGCCACACTTAAAAGCTACATAAATCAAAAAAGCTGGTTAATAAAAATCCCCGTTAACACGGGGATTTTTCTACTATAATACGTCACGTTTTTGGAATAATACACTTGATGCTACAAGTAATACAGCAAAATATGCAACCACAAGTAATAATGAAGTTGTAAACGTAAATTCTGTAAATGGTGGTTCCATTCCACCGCTTACTAATTTATTACTGTCGTAAACACTTAAATTTAAATGGAAAAACACCACAAATTTCGCTACACCTTTTGCAAACATCATTAGTACCATATTAATTGGTCCTTGTAAGAAAAATAGGAACATCGTAATAATTAATGGTAATACAGAATTTCTAAATACATTAGCTAAGCAAAATGAAAGAGTTGCAAAGAAGAACGGTGAAAGTACTTGATATAAAATGGACTTCATTACGATTCCTAACGTTACTCCTGTTTTACTACCGTCCATTACAATCCCGCCAATAATCATTGCGATTAACGTGCTAGCAAATATGATAAATAATATAGTAAGTAACACTGTAATATATTTAGAGAACAAAACTGTAATTCGTTTTCTCGGACGGATTAATAACTGCTTAATTGTACCTTTTTGGAACTCATCAGTAATTGTACGAGACGCAATCGTAATTCCAAAAATTGTTGCAAATAAGGTAATTAAACCAATCTCTGAACTTACAAAATCTAAATATGATCCTTTAAACTCATTTCCTCCTCCCCATTTCAGCATCGCTAAAACTCCCAAAATCTCCAATGCTGCAATTACACCTATTAAAATGTACATACCTTTTTTCGCATGTAACTTTAAAAATTCATTTTGAATTAATTTAAACATTACGCTTTCACTCCCCCTGTAATCGCTAAGAACTCATCCTCTAACGTTTTATTTTGAACAGTAACACCGTATACGAGTACATCAGCATTCACTAACTGTTTTACAATTTGCGGAATCTCTTCTTTCATTACAGATGCCACAGCTACATTTCCTTGTACTTTACCTTTAATAATTTCGTTCGCTTTTTGAACTTGATCTACTTCAAATGCAACTACAACTGTTTCATCATGCTTCGCTTGTTCATGTAAGTTATACTCTTGTACAAACTCACCTCGCTTTATAATAACTACGCGATCACACATTAATTCAATTTCACTTAATAAATGACTTGATACAATGACTGCAATATTTTCTTCTTTCGCTAATCGTTGTAAATAATCACGAATTTGGCGAATACCAGCTGGATCTAATCCATTTGTCGGTTCATCTAAAATTAAGATTTTCGGCTGATGAAGTAACGCCTGCGCAATTCCTAAACGCTGTTTCATACCAAGTGAGTATGTTTTCACCTTTTTATGAATCGCATGCTCTAATTCAACAAGCTTTACAATTTCAGCGATGCGCTCTTTACTAATTGGGGTAATCGCCATGTTCGCAAAATGCTTTAAATTTTGCATTCCAGTCATATAATCATATAGCTCGGGATTTTCTACAATCGCTCCAATTTGCTCTAGCGCCTTTTCACGCTCTGTGCGAATACTATGACCACAAATTGTAATATCGCCTTCTGTCATCGAAATAAGACCTGTCATCATACGAATTGTCGTCGTCTTACCGCTACCGTTCGGTCCAAGGAATCCGTATACCTCTCCTTCACGAACCTCAAATGATAAGCCCCGAATAATTTCTGTTCTACCGATTTTTTTTCGGACATTTTCTAATTTCACTACTACATTTCCCAATGATGATTCCTCCTTTAAACTTCTAGTTTTTTGTCGATGATGCGCCCTGTTATATAAACAAGTAGGATAAATATTCCTATAGAAAAACTAAGGCTATATAAATTCATAAGCTTTTCCGGGAATAACATTATATCTCCATCTGACGATTCATCTATATAAATTAAATTTCTTATTAAGGGCACTATAGGAGCAAGCCCACCCAACATTTCATATATAACGCTCATCACTTTTGTTACTAATAAAAACAACAAAAATATAATCGTATATTCTAGCTTCTTCTTTTTCAAAGAAAAAACTTTAACGCTAGCTACTGCAAAAAGTAATACAAGCAATATGCTAGATAATTTAAATACATATAACATAGTACTAAAGAGGTGCTTTAATGGATTGAATACACTTTGGGTAAATAACACTTCATAGAGCTCTGTACCCTTTATTATTTTCATAGAAATACTATATAAAAAAATAGAACCTATTACTTCAAAAATAAGTAAACTAATTGCAGTATATAACAATATTGCTAAAACAATCTTTTTACCTGATGTCGGTGTTAACCGAAATAATGTACTTTCAGTCATTTTTCCAAATGCAGATATCGCCTGAATAAATATCAATGCTATAAAAATTATATATACTAAGATGACTAAGGAAACTATAATTATTTGCCTTACCTCTCCTGATTCTTGCTTAATATAATTTCCCAAGCTTACGAAAGCGACAGCTACAACGAATATAAATGATAATAATGAAATAATAATTTGCTTTTTATTCACATTGTACATATATATTAAGCTCGACTTCACCTACTAAACACCTCCTTAAACACATCTGTGACAGCTTTCCCTCTCTGAAAACGTAACTCTTCTACATTTTCATACAATACAATTTCCCCATCTTTTAAAAAGATTACTTCATCAAAAATATTTTCAACTTCATTTATTAAGTGAGTCGAGATTAGTATCGTACAATCTTCTCTATAAAATTGTAGAATGAGGTTCAATACGTGTTCTCTAGAAACAAGATCAATTCCGCCAAGCGGTTCATCTAGTACGTATAACTTCGCTTTCCTCGAAAATGTTAAAATAATTTGTAGCTTTTCAACCATACCTTTTGATAAAGCTGTAATTTTTTCTTCTAACGGTATTTTAAATTCCGCAATCGTGTCTACCGCTTTTTGAATGTCGAAGTCTTTATAAAAATCTCGATAGAAAAATAAAGAATCTTTTACCGTCATCCAATCATCAAAGACTGGCTTATCAGACATAAATGAAACGATTTCTTTCGTCTCTAACCCTACTTTTTTACCGTTAATTACTATGCTGCCTTCAGAAAGGTGTTGTAGGCCTGCAATCATTTTTAATAACGTCGTTTTCCCGCTTCCGTTATCTCCAACAAGCCCAACGATTTTTCCTTCTGTAATCTCTATGTTTAACTCACGGATCACTGCTTTTAATCCGTACCGCTTCCATAGATTTTCTATTTTTAATAACTCTGTCATTCGCTCTCCTCCCTTTTCTCATGTAATGAAGAACGAAGGATTGTAAGAATTTCTTCTTCTGAAAAACCTAAATTGTCCATTCCATCTATAAAAGAATGAAGTAATTCTTTCGCCATATCTTTTCGCAGCTCCATAATTTTCTCCCCTTCATTCGTTACATATCGCCCCATTCCTCTACGTGTTACAACAACTCCATCCCTCTCTAACTCTTGAAATGTACGTTGAATCGTATTTGGATTTACTTGTAATTCACTCGCTAATTCACGTACGGAGGGAATTTTATCGCCAGGCAATAAATGACCCGTTACAATTTCTTTCTTTATGTATTCCATTACCTGAATGTAAATTGGTGTATTTGGAGAAAACTCGATTTTCATTTCTCCCCTCCTGTCTTAGTGTGTTAGTTAAATAGTACACTAAGACAAATTATATGTAAATACTTACAATAAAAAATGTAATAAAAAGGCAGTGTAACTTTTCGTTACACTGCCTTCCTGTAATAACATACAGGTAAATCTATTCTAATTATAGTTTCAATCGTTTGAATTCACATATAACCTTATACAAAATTTATTTTACTTTTACTTGAGTTAGCACAGATTTAAACGTATTAATAACTGTATCTACTTCTTCATAACTAATTGTAAGGGATGGTTCAATACGAATAGTTTTTGAATTAATTAATGTTCCCGCAACAAGAATTCCTTGATCAAACATCGCCTTTGACACTTCATAACCAATCTCGTCTTTATGGAATTCAATCCCAATCATTAAACCTTGACCACGAATTTCAAAGATTTTATCTTCGTGTCCTTCTGCTGCTTGTTTCAATCCTTTTAAGAAATACTCCCCAACTTCCATCGCTCGTTCCGGTAATTTCTCTTCCAATAAAACATGGATTGTTGCAATTGCAGCAGCACATGCAAGTGGATTTCCTCCAAATGTTGTTGTGTGCATAAATGGATTTTCAAACCAACTTTTGAATACTGTTTCTTTCGCAACAATAGCTCCCGCTGGCATTACACCTCCACCAAACGCCTTCGCAAGACAAATAATATCCGGCACGACATCATATAATTCTGCAGCAAACATTTTTCCTGTACGTCCCATTCCAGTTTGTACTTCATCAAAGATAAGGAGTGATCCAAACTCATCACAAAGCTCTCGTACTTGTTTCAAATAATTTTCTGGAGGTAAAATAATACCGCCCTCTCCTTGAATTGGTTCTAAAATAACTGCTGCAACATCTTCTCCCACTAATGCACATGTCTCAAATGTTTTTCTCATCATATCAATATCGCCAAACGGAACATGACGGAAACCCGGAATTAATGGTAAAAATGGCTTACGGAACATTCCTTTTGCCGTCCCAGATAAAGCACCAAGGCTCTTACCATGGAAAGCACGCGTTGTAGCAATGAACGTTGTTCGTTCACTATACATTTTTGCTAGTTTTAGTGCTGCCTCCACACTTTCTGTACCACTGTTTGTAAAGAAGGCGTATTTCAAATCACCAGGTGTAATATCCGCTAAAATCTTTGCAAGCATTGCTCGAAGTGGATCCAGTAAATCCTGACTGTGCAATGCTTGACGTTTTAATTGATCTGTCACAGCTTTTACCACTTTCGGATTACGGTGACCAACATTATAAATTCCAAATCCACCTAAACAGTCAATATATCTTTTACCGTTAATATCCATGAAACAAGATCCTTCATCTGACCACTCTACTGCTGCAAATTGTCCATCTTTTGTTACTGTTTTTCTATAAGCAAGAAAACCAGGGTTTACATGCTCTCTAAATCCGTCTACTGTTTCTTTTTGAATCCAGTTTGCCTCTTCTTCAGTAACCTTTTCTTTTTCAATTAACTGTAGTACTTTCGTAATATACTCATTTACATTCGATTCTTTCTCATTCAATTTATTTTTCACGTTCGTTTCCATCTAATTCACTCCTACATTTTTTTTATTTGTAAACCAACCTATTGGTTCTACTTCTAGATTTATATTAATCTGCTTAATTTCTTGAAATTCTTCTAACCCAAACGTTCCTAGACTACGACCTATACCACTTTGCTTATATCCGCCCCAAGGTGCCTCATTGTATGTTGGATGATAACTATTAATCCACGTAATTCCTGCGCGAAGTTTGCGAATCACACGCATTGCTTTTGCACCATCGACTGTAAATACTCCTCCAGCCAAACCATAGTCTGTACCGTTTGCCAACTCAATTGCTTCCTGTTCGTCTTTAAACTTTTGAATTACTACAACAGGACCGAAGATTTCTTCCTGGACAATGCGCATATCAGGTTTTACATTGACAAAGACTGTTGGTTCAATAAAGAAACCATCACCTTTTCCATCCTCCATTATTCGTCTACCTCCGCAAGCAACGTTTGCACCTTCGTCTTTCCCAATTTCAATATAGCGTAATACTTTTTCCATATGTTCTTGACTTACAAGTGGCCCCATTTCTGATTCTGGATTATCACCAGGTCCAACGTTAATTTGCTGTGCTCGCTCTACAAAACTATTAACAAATTTATCATAAATCTTTTCTTCTACAAGGATTCTTGATCCTGCTGAACATACTTGTCCGCTACCTGCATAAATACCGAATAGAGCATAATCAATAGCGGTCCCAAAATCTGCATCTGCAAAAATAATATTTGGAGATTTCCCTCCAAGTTCTAACGAAATCTTTTTCATATTATCTGCCGCTGTTCTCATAATGTGCTTACCTGTTTTTGTTCCACCTGTAAAGGAAATCATGTCCACTTTATTACTCGCTGCAATTTCATTTCCTACTATTGGACCGGCCCCCATTACCATATTGGCAACACCTTTTGGTAGCCCTACTTTTTCAAGGATTTCGAATAGCTTTGTTGCAGTGATTGGTGTCACTTCAGAAGGTTTAAACACAATTGTATTTCCAGCCGCTAAAGCAGGTGCAATTTTCCATACACTCATCAATAGCGGATAATTCCATGGAACAATTAATCCACAAACACCAACTGGCTCTCTTACAACCATCGCTTGCATCGGATCGGCTACATGATATGTTTGACCATCTGGCTTTGTAATCAATCCGGCATAATAGCGAAAACAAGCCGCTGCATCTCCAATATCTCCTTCTGCCTCACGGTATGTTTTTCCATTATCCATTGTTTCAAGGTATACTAATTCTTCCATATTTTTATCAATTTCATCTGCTATTTTAAATAAATATGATGCCCTTTCAGCAGTGGATGTTGCTGACCAAATTCCGCTATCGAAAGCCGTTCTTGCCACTTCTATCGCGTATTTTGCATCCTCAATCGTTCCCTCAGGTGCATATGCTATACCCTTGCCATTCGCAGGGTTAATAATCGTTCTTTTCTCTTGATTACTAGACTCTCTCCATTCACCGTTTACATACATTTTTAAATCTAGCACTATATTGAATCCCCCTTCATCGATCGTTTATATATTTATAAGCAATTTTCATGCCAATATTTAAAATCCAAAGGAATCATACATAAAGTGAAACTTTAATTAGCCCTCACCAATCGGGCGTTTACGGACAGCAGGGCTTCCACCTAACTTCTTTGCTCCAACTGGATTTTGAGGTGGGAGTTTTACTGCCCACAAATATCGGGATAAACTGACTATTTTCTTAAAAACAACAAACATTTTATGCATTTCCGCATACACTATTCCATTTTGCATAAAGTGAAACTTTAATCATTTCCGCTACCGCCTTCACCACTCGGGACTTGAATCCCAGAGAATATGTACATGCTGAGCGCACACAAAAAGGAGAAGTCTATGTGACCTTCTCCTTTTTTAGGAATATGAGATGATATCAGCCGCTATCTCTTTTTCACTAACAATCTTTTGATATTTACGACTCACTGAAGATTGGCTGATTCCAAGAGCTTTTGCAGCCTTAGTCGTTGTTTTATACTGCTTCATTGCAAGCAAAATCAATTGTTCTTCTACAGAATGTAGTGCTTCTTGTAATGGTAATACTCTTGTAATAACTGGTTTTGATTTATTAAAGTCATAACCGGGTGTTAAAAACTTACTAACAAACTCCGCTTCAATTACTGGATCGTCTGCTGATACTACTAAACGTTCAATCATATTTTGTAATTCACGGACATTTCCTGGCCATGAATAGAACTCTAGTAAATTAAGTGCATCTGGAGTTAAATGATAATTTTTATTATATTTTTCATTTAACTGTTGTAAGAAATGAAAGGCAAGTACCGGAACATCTTCCATTCGCTCTCGTAAAGAAGGAACTCGCAGTGGAATTACATTGAGGCGATAAAATAAATCTTCACGGAATGTTCCAGATTCGACCATCTTTTCAAGGCTCTTATTTGTAGCAGCAATAATTTGTACATTTATTTTCATAGGTGTTGTACTTCCAATAGGAATTACTTCTTGTTCCTGCAGGACTCTAAGCAATTTTACTTGCAAATGTAAAGGCATTTCTCCAATTTCATCTAAAAATAAAATACCTTGATCAGCTCGCTTAAAATATCCTTCTTTTCCATTTTTATCGGCTCCTGTAAAAGCACCTTTCGTATAACCAAATAGTTCACTTTCTAGCAAAGTTTCTGGAATTGCACCACAATTTAATTTTAAAAATGGCTTTGAAGATCGGTTTCCAAGTTGATGAATTGCCTGAGCAATTACTTCTTTTCCGACGCCAGATTCTCCAGAAATAAGAACATTGGAAGAAAAATCTGCTATTTTTTTAGCTTGGTTAATAATTTGCTCCATTTTCGGACTACAGTAAATAAGCTTCTTAAGAAAACGATCTTTATTTTTAAAGTCATCTAACTCCTTCTTATATTGCTCTGATATCTTCTTTATTTCATGTAATTCCGTCTTCAATCTCGTTGCTTCGGTAATATCCCTGGAGGCAATAATAATACGATGAAGCTCTCCGTTTTCATTAAATACAGGGTTTCCAACTGCTAATATTTTTCTTCCGCTTTTTGTTTCTTGTACAACTGATACCTTTTTTTGTTTTTCCAACACTAATCGCGTAACCGATGGACTAAATAATCCTTTCTTTTCTAGGTCTAAAAGATTTTTTCCTAACAAGTCCTTCAAATTACTCCCCCAAAAATCATTGATAACAGTTTCACTATAACGAATTAATTCCCCTTTATGATTAACAACTAATATTTCATCATAAATGCTAGACAAAATTGCATGTAAATCTTTATTTAAATCCTTTATATATTCAATTTCCATCGCCATGTCCTCGACCATCGGCAAATCTTGCACAATAATAACCATTCCTTCAATACTTTGATCAAAGTTTGGAATCGGACTATAGTCAACTAATACACCCATCTCATTTGTGATTTGTAATTGATTCAAGATCGTTTTTCCCTTTGTAAATACGTTATTAATGTGTTCTCCATTAAAAATCAGTTCTGCTGGTACATTCATAACTTTTTCAGGAGTCGATTTAATCATCTTCAAACCAGATTCATTACAATTTACAATTTTCTTTTCTCGATCTACTACAAAAATCCCCATTGGAATAGACGTTAAAATAATTTTCAATATATCAACACTCTGATTTTCTTGTTTAAATAGTTCTGCAAAAACATCCTCTCTTCTTATATATCCTGTTAGCTCATCCACTTCATTTTTTACTATGGCAATCGGCGCTCCAATAATTTGAAAAAGAGCTGTTAAAGAAATATCTTTACTAAGATGACATATTGTATCTAGTGAAACAGCATTTGAAAGTAATAGCTTAGAAGTTAATTCCTTACTATTTGATAGCAGATCCTTCACATGAACGTATGCAAATAATTTCTCTCCTCTTTTTAAAAATAGAAACGATTCTTTTATATTTTTAACATCTATATTCCATTCCTTTTCAGATTGATCGATAGGTAGAGAAACTATGGGTCTAATTTTTGTATGAGCGATGGAAAACATTCTGCTATTCCTCCTTTGAACTATTTAATTTGTATTGTATCATTAAATACAGATTTTTTTAATTAATCCGAAAATAAAACATTTCTTTCTTTATTTAATAAAAAAAGGAAGATGAGTGCCTCCATCTTCCCCATAGTTCTATCATTAATCACTACCACTAACGAAAAGATCTTCTTGAATATAAGCCAATACCATACCTGGAATTACTTTATCTCCCGCTTCTACTTCTAAAGATTGAACTTCTCCACTACATCCCATCTTAATTACTTCCAGTTTACCATTCATATCTTTAATAGCGAATAATGGCTCCCATTCATAAATTCGAGAATCCTTATCGATAGACACTTTTTCAATTATTCCATAACACGGACTCGTAATAATATCATAATACATAATCAATCATCCCTTTCTTTTATTCTATTAATATTGTTCTTCTAACCTTTGTGACTGAAGAATCATATAGAAAAAGCTTTGAAACTCTTCTATGTCCTCTACCTCAATGCCTAGCCTTGTTGCCCAATATTGTTCCTCTCCAATATCTTCTTGGCTTAATAAAACCATTCTCCCATTTTGAATTGAGGTAACCATTGCTTTTCCAAGAAACTGTTGCGAATACGTAACAGCTATATCGTAACGATGACTATTCGACACAATACAGTAATAACCGATTTGTTGTCTCTCCACTTCTTCTAATAAAATATCCAGTTTCATTTTAGCCCTCCCTTTAGGTTAAAAATGCAACCAACCTCTTAGGCGCGATGCTTCTACAATCTTGCGAACCCCTTCCATATAGGCAGCAATTTTCATATTTACTCCAAAGCGTTTAGAAGTATCAAGTACGTTAGAAAAACTAGATGTAATTTTCTCCTTTAAACATTGATCAACATATTGCTCCGTCCAGTAATATCCTTGGTTATTTTGACACCATTCAAAATATGAAACAATCACGCCACCAGAGTTTGCTAAAATATCTGGAACAACCAAAATTCCCTTTTCTTCTAACATGGTTATCGCCTCTTTTGTTGTTGGTCCATTTGCAGCCTCAATGATAATCTTACATCCAAGCTTTCCTGCATTATGTTTTGTAATGACTCCTCCAATTGCCGCCGGAATGAGTACATCACATTCTTTTTCTAACAACTCCTGATTAGAAATTGTTTTACTAAAGAGATTCGATACTACACCGAAAGAATCTCTGTTTTCTAGTAAATAAGGAACATCTAGACCGTCTGGATTATAAATTCCTCCTATAGCATCTGATACCCCGACTACTTTCACACCAATATCATATAAATATTTTGCCAAATAACCTCCAACATTCCCAAACCCTTGAATAATAACTCGCATATTTTGTAGCGGAATTTGTTTTAACTCACTTACTAACTGAAGTGTATACAATACACCTTTAGACGTTGCTGTTTCCCGCCCTTGTGATCCTCCTAGCATTAATGGCTTCCCGGTTATAAAGCCTGGAGAGTCAAACTCCCTGATATGGTCATATTCATCTAGCATCCAAGCCATAATTTGCGCATTTGTATACATATCAGGTGCTGGAATATCTTTCGTCGGCCCCACAATTTGACTTACTGCTCTTACATACCCACGACTCAGTAACTCTAGTTCTCTAAAACTCAACTCCTGTGGATTACAAATAATCCCGCCCTTTGCGCCTCCATATGGCAGTCCTGTCACTCCACATTTCAAGCTCATCCAGCCAGCAAGTGCTTTTACTTCTTCTGCCGTAACATCTGGATGAAATCTAATACCACCTTTTGTTGGCCCTGCTGCGTCGTTATGCTGAGCGCGATACCCTTGAAATACCTTTGTTGTTCCATCATCCATTCGAACAGGAATGCTTACTTCTAAAAAACGCATTGGTTTTTTCAGAAATTCGAATACTTCGTCTGGATAACTTAAAAAATGAAGCGCCTCTTTTAATATAGCTTGAAATTCCTCTAAAGGATTTTCAACTTCAACTGTATTTGTATGTTTTTCTGATTGAATCGGCACGATAACACCCCTCTTTATACTTTTACTAATTGTACAAAGCAATAATCGTGCCAAGTGAAAATACTACGTTAATCATATCGTGTCATCCCCTTTACTTATGAATCTTTGAGTGACTTATGCAATGCTGCATGATTATCAAATATAAAAAAAGACATCGGAACTTATCCGATGCCTTTTTCTTTTTATATTTCCTGTGCTTCTTCAAAATGCATTTGCGGAGGAGCTGAACGGAACATATTTGTAACATATAGAAGGTACCCAATTCCAATAGCAGCCCAGCAAAGTCCCAAAATAAGTGAATGGATATTGAGATTAAACCATAGTACGGCTACAGTAGCAGCACCCAAAATAGGCATAACTAAGTAATTTAAGAAATCTTTTATCGTCTTATATCTTTTTTTCTTGATTATATAGTAAGAAATTACAGACAAATTAACAAATGTAAATGCAATAAGCGCTCCAAAGTTAATAAGAGATGCTGCTGTTTCTAAATCAATGAATATAGCGAAGAGCGAAATAATTCCTACAAAAATAATATTATATACTGGGGTTCTCCAGCGAGGATGAATGTATCCGAATATTTTCTTCGGAATTACATTATCTCGCCCCATTACGTATAATAATCGAGATACACTTGTATGAGAAGCTAAACCAGACGCAAGTGTCCCCATAAGGGTTCCTACTAAAAAGAAAGCTTGAAATAATTTCCCGCCAACATATAGCGCAATTTCTGGGGATGCTGACTCTTGATTTTTAAATACAGATGTATCTGGAAAAATAGATTGTGTAAAATACGTTGTAGTAATGAATAAAACTCCGCCGATTAAAGCAGTAAGAAAAATAGCTCGAGGAATTGTTTTTTTGGCGTTTGGTGTCTCTTCTGAAAATGTAGTTACTGCATCAAAACCTAAAAATGAGAAACAAAGAATTGTTGCACCTGCAACTAACGGTGATATTTGTATATCTGATTGAAAAAACGGCTGAATGGAAAAAACTTCTCCTGTTCCCTCTCCCGCTAATAAGCCTTTTATAACTAGAAAAACAAATACGGCCATTACTAACACTTGAAATATTACTAAGAACGTATTGAAATTAGCAGTAACATTTACGCTAATCATATTTATTAATGTAACCAGGAGAACAAAGCCAATGACCCATACCCAACTAGGAACACTTGGGAAAAATGCTGACATATAAATTCTCGTTAATAGTGCGTTCACCATTGGTAGAAACAAATAATCCAATAACGCGGACCATCCAACAAGAAACCCAAGCCTTGCACTAATTGTCTTCTGTGTATACGTATAAGCAGATCCTGCGGTAGGAAAAGCCTTTACCATTTTTCCGTAGCTTGCAGCGGTAAACAACATCCCCGCTAATGCAATAAGATAAGCTCCTGGAACATGACCACCCGTTTTTTCAGAAACGATTCCAAATGTGTCAAACCCAACCATCGGTGTCATATACCCGACCCCTAGCATAACAATTGACCAAAGCCCTAATGAACGTTTTAAACCAACTACTTTCCCCACCTATCATTCCTCCTACTTTCTCTATCTAATTTCCATTTAAAAATCGACAATCAAAAGGAAGCGTTTTCAAATAACTATATATCACACCGAGTATTACCTCCCTTTTTGTTACTTTTTAAATATTCATGCAATTTTCAAGCCAAAATTTCTAGAGTTTAAAAATTCAATATTAAAAAGAACGTATAGGTGGAATTAGACCTCATTTCTTCTCATTTTTTATTCATTTTGACATAAGTTATTCAATCTCTCATACGACTAAATATGAAAATAAAACCTTAATCCGTGTTTTTTCTTGATTCCCACTTCCTCAAAAATTGGGCTTTTACAAGATTAAAATATTTCCATGAAATAATAACATTATGTAAACTATTCATAGCAAAAAAGCTGTCTTTTCTATAAAGACAGCTTTTTCTATAACACTATATTAAAAATTGAATACGAAGTCATCGTCTGCTAACTTTTCAACATTCGTTGCTTTTACGTAACCATTTCCTTTTACAGAGAAGAAGTCATGGTTTTTCGTATCTGTACGTAAACCATTTAAAACGATTGGGTTAATTTCTTCTTCCTCAAACTTCGGCTCAAGTCCTAAGTTCATAAGTCCTTTATTCGCATTGTAACGAACGAAACGATTTACATCCTCTACAAGACCGATAGAAGTGTAAATTTCTTCTGTATATGCCAATTCAATTTCATACAGTTCCATTAATAACTCTTGCGTTTCCGTTTGTACTTCTTGTTGCTCTTCTGCAGAAAGTTCTGTGAAGATTTGTTGTGCTAAAATACCAACGAATACGCCGTGAATTGACTCGTCACGAATTATTAGGTTAATAATCTCACCACTTGCCGTCAATTTCCCTTGACCCGCTAAGTAAAGTGGATAGAAGAATCCACTATAGAATAAGTAACTTTCTAAGAACACACTTGCTACCATTGCCATGTATAACTCTTTTTTCGTTACTTCAGGCTTTAATAAGCGACGATAGTAACTAGTAACAATACCAGCTTTTTTCTCAAGTAATGGATGGTTATCTACCCATTCAAAAATATCATCAATTTCTTCTTCAGTAGCTAACGTTGTGAAAATATGGCTGTAACTCTTCGCATGTACTTCTTCCATAGCGCCCATGAAAGCTAATACACTTTTCGCTTGTAAATTTTCAAGATGAACAAGTACAAGTGGCATCCCTTCGCCACCTTGTTTCGTATCTAAAAGTGTTAAACCACCTAATACACGCTTATAAGCAATTTGCTCTTCTTTTGATAATTGTGCCCAAGTATTTTTGTCAGAAGACACTGCGATTTCTTCTTCTGTCCAAAACTGAGCGATGTTTTGCTTCCAAAACATTAAACTAAAATCATCTTCTTTTTTGTTCCAGTTTACCGCACGCATTAAATCGCCCCTTCTCTAAATAAACATAAAAAATTGATAACTAAGCATGAGCAGGGTTCAGAAAAACCCTGCTCATAATGTCTCATTTTTTATATTAAACGGTACAAGCCACGCACTCTTCCACGCTTAATTTACGTGTTCTCGTATAATAAAGACTCTTCAAGCCTTTTTTATGTGCATAAATGTAGTAACGTGCTAACTCACGTGTTGAAATATCACTATTAACATAAAGAATTGTACTAATTCCTTGGTCAATATGTTCTTGAACTTCTGCGATTAAATCAATTAATTTAAACTGATTCATATCATAAGAAGATTTATAGTACCAGAACGTATCTTTTGATAAATACGGCATTGGATAATATGTTGTCGCATTCGCATATGTTCTTGATTCAATTTGATTTACGATCGGCATTACGCTTGAAGTTGCATTTTGAACGTAACTGATCGATTGTGTCGGAGCGATTGCAAGACGATATGAGTTGTATAAACCATTCTTCTGTACTTGCTCTTTTAAACTTGTCCAATCTTCTTTTGTTGGAATATGAATTCCTTCAAATAATTGCTGAACTTTTTCAGTTACTGGGCTGTAATCTGTCGTTTCATACTTTGCAAAGTATGTGCCGTTTGCATAATCAGACTTATCGAAGTCTTTAAATGTCTCGCCTTTTTCTTTAGCGATTTCCATACTTTTCTCAATCGAGTAGTAATTTAACATCATAAAGAATGTACGAGCGAATTCTTTCGCTTCTGCACTTTCATAAGAGATTTTATTTTTTGCTAAATATCCGTGTAAGTTCATTGCTCCAAGTCCAACTGAATGAAGCTCATCATTTGCTTTTTTCACAGTTGGGGCATTCGGAATGATCGTCATATCAGAAACAGCTGTTAAAGCTTCCATTCCCGCATGAACTGCTTCACGAATTTCTTTATTTTCCATTACGTTTACGATATTTAACGATCCTAAGTTACAGTTAATATCACGACGGATAATGTCTTCTGTACCGTAATCATTTATTTCAGAAGTTTCTTGTAGTTGGAAGATTTCTGTACATAAGTTCGACATCTTCACAGTTCCAATATCCTTCAGTGGATGCTGGTTATTTGCATTTGATTTAAACATTAAGTATGGGTAACCAGACTCAAGCTGAATCATAGCAATTTTAATCAGCATATCACGCGCACTAATATCTAATGGTTTCTTCTTCACTTTCGGATTGCCCATTAATTCATCGTACATTTCGTCGATATCTATATCATCTAAATGTTTTCCGTACTCTTTAAATACTGTATAAGGCGCGAAAACATGGAAAGGTTCGTTTTTCTCAGCAAGTTCAAAGAACTTACTTGGAACGATAATTCCGATTGATAGAGACTGAATACGGCTCTTCTCATCGGCATTGATTTTTTTAGTATCAAGGAATTCAATAATATCCCAATGGAAAATGTTTAAGTATACTGCACCTGCACCTTTTCGTTGCATATTGTTACTCCATATCGTCAAAACGTATGGGGGATAGTCATTTCTGCTATCCTCTCTATATCGCTATAGAGTTCAGACCATATCTTCTTCTCGCCAAATTCTTCATTTAACCATTTATCATATGTTTGATGCACATGAATATGGCATAAACTATAATAACTGTATACACCCTTTGAATTTGGTTGTTTTGAGAAGCCAGGTTCGAGCTACTTAGTCACCTACATAGCCACTTGGTCGTTGAACCTTCTCCTTATCTAATAAATTTAGGAGCTCGGCTGCTGATTTCCTGCAATCTTGGATTTTCAGGGTTCGCTACGTAATTTCTTCGTAGTATCCTACCTTGATATACTCAGGCGTTCCAGCAATTGACCTGGTTTTATAGTTGAGCCATAAAGTTAACCCAACTGATTCGCATACGAAAACGAATCTTCAAGTAATTTCATAACAGGTACTACACCACTTGCGGCGTTATCAATACCTTTAATTTGCTCACCACGTGCACGTAGCTTAGATAAGTTTAAAGCTACTCCACCACCGATTTTCGATAATTGCATTGCAGTATTAATGTTAAAGCCGATTGAATTTAAGCTATCATCCATCTCTAACAAGAAACAAGACACCATTTCTCCTCTTCTGCTTCGTCCCGCATTTAAAAAGGTTGGTGTCGCTGGTTGGTAGTTTTGTTTTACAATCATGCTTGCGAAGTGTTTTGCCTTCGCAACATCACCGCGTCCTAAGTATAATGACACAATTGCTACACGATCTTCATAGCTTTCTAAGTATTGTTTTTGATCATTCGTTTTTAACGCATAATCTTTATAGAACTTAGATGCTGCCATATAAGATTGGAACTCGAAGTTTTCACCATAAGCGATGTTATAAACTCCTTCTACTTCCTCCAAGCTATACTCGTCCAGAACGTTGTAATAGTAATCATGTTCTTTCATATACTCCATTCGCTCTGCCACGCTATTAAAATGAACGGTATTCTCTCTAGCTTCTTCCATAAAGACTTCTAATGCCTCTTTATCTTTATGAAGCTGATAAAAACCGTCCTGCATTTGCGTGATTTCATTATTCAGTTCAATGTGTCGCAATCTCCCGCACCCTTTCTTTAAAATATTCTACATCATTATTTGTTCCAGATAACTCAAATTTTGATACAATAGGCACTTCATATTTAGTAGAGATTTTGTCAGCACTTGCACCAAACATGTCTCCCCAATTACGATTGCCACTTGCAGATACGCCTTTTAATTTTTCATTATTGCGTTCTAAAAAGTCTAAAACACGTTCCGGTACATTTCCAAAACCTGTTGTATACGTAATAAGAATAAAGTCTTCATCTAATACTAGAGCTTCATCAATTTGAACGGCCGGCATATTTAATTTGTGAATGAAACGCTTCACGTTTCCTGTCATAGAATCATATGCAACTAACATTTCCGACCCTCCCTCTCCGATCTATATTCTCTGTATGTCGTTTCTTGATTTCTCTATATATTGTATTACGTTTCAAAATAAGACACAAGATATATGTATAAATTCTTTCTTTTTTTAACTTTTACTTTTCGACATGACCGTCGATTTTTTTCAATACAAAGACTATGAAACAACATTCTAAAACTCATGTCAATAAAGTGCTTTTCAAAAAAGTTGTCAACGAATTTAACCTTATTTTAAAAAAAGTTAACAATATTTTTTGTCATAAAACAGTAAATGCTGGAGTAATATATTTCTCCAGCATCACGCAAAAAAGAACAGACCTTAAACGATAATCTGTTCCAAAAAACGATTACATTTATCAATTTTACTTTATTAAATATTTATACATACTCTTTCGTTCCTCGTTACATACTAAAAGATAACTATTATAGAAAAAGATTATTATTATTATGGAACTTCAATTTATTTATGAAAAAAATCATTCAGGCTGCTCAATACGCAAAATATCTCTTACAAATATATGATGTGGATTCTCATCTTTATCGAGCATTGTACATACAGGAGCTTCTTCATCAAAGTATACGATCATTCCTTCTACGTACTGATATGTATGTTGAACTTGTACAGTTACTTTAATTTCTATTGCTTGCTCATATGCTCTTTTTATTTTCTGAAGCATTTTTGCTGAACATTTTCGTTTCTCTGGATACATAACCATTCCCATAAACCTATTCCCAGCTCTATCTTTCCACATGTAATCCCAATGTGGCAATATGCCTTGTTTAAAATCTCCCATAATTCTCCTCTCCTTTATCTTCTATTTATGAACGTGGTGTTTCTGAATATGTATAAATTACCTGTCCACCGCGCTGTGCGTTCCCGATAATATGCTTAAAATCTTCTCGATTTACAACAACTTCTCTGAACGTATAAAATACATCTTTCGTCGCAACATACTCCTTTATTTCATCATTTTTCAGCTGATCCAAAATTGTATTTGCTAATTGTTTATCCATGTATTTCACCTCTCTGCAATATTTTATTCTATCGCATCTTCTATAGGTCGACAACGGTAAAATTATCCCGTTACTATTATGTAATTCACTTTCATTATTTTTATATCTATATCACTTTATTATATTCGCACTAAATATCATATACTAACATAGCTACTTCTCTATATCAAACTTTTTGATGCCCTGTATAACAAAGTTCCAAATCACTGTTTGATATTTTATTTTATGCTACAATATACATTTAGAACTAGGAGGGATACTATGATTCGGAAAGCAAAAAAGACAGATGCGGTAGAAGTAGCACCTTTATTGTATAACGCTCTGCACGAGATTGCTGAAAAAATCACAGGTAGCACAGTTGAAGCAAAAGTAATACTAGGACTTGAAACATGGTTCGTAAAAGAAAATAATCGATTGAGCTATGAAAACTGTTTAGTGGCTGAACAAGGTGGAAAGGTAGTTGGGGTTATTGTCGTTTATCACGGTAGTGACGCTGAACAACTTGATGCACCAATCATACACTACTTAAGAGAACTACATGAAGACGAATCCATTACGTTAGAAAAAGAATCTGAACTTGATGAGTATTATATTGACACGTTGTCAGTTTCAAGTATGTACAGTGGACGTTTTATTGGCTCTAAATTAATCGATGCAGCTGAACTTCATGCAACTGAAAAAGGGCATGAAAAAATCGCCTTACTTGTTAATTTAGAAAACAAACGCGCTTTTTCACTATATGAAAAACTTGGTTACAAAGAAGATAAAACCGTTATGCTCGTCGGTGAACCGTATGCCCATCTAATAAAACCATTACGGTCATTGGTTTCTATATCTTAAAAGGACAATTCTTTTTTACTTGTTATGTAGAGAAAGAGGCTGCCAAAGGGACAGCCTCTTTTAAATTAATTTTGTATTTAATACATTTCCATCCATCGCCTCATGAAATGTATACGTTGTACATCCCCATGGCTTCCTATGAAAAATAGGCGAACCAGACCACCCCATTGCCCTCAGTTCAGTCCCAATCATTGCATTAAAATAACTATGACCTACAAGGGCAATATGTCCATGTACGAGCGCATAGCGGTGCAACATATTAGCGGCTTGCCTTGCTCTTTCTCGTACTTCCTTATAAGACTCAACCTCTTTACTATAACCAACTATCCATCGTGTACGTCCAATAAACATCCATACATTCGGTTTACATTTCAACCATTTTGGAGCATAAAAACTCGTTGGAACTTCAGCTTCCCTAAAAAGAGGATTTTGCACAAAAGATAGGGAATCCAATAACTCAGCCGCTGACTGTACAGCGCGCCTTTGATCACTCGTTACAACCAGTTTCGCTGATTCAATCGCCTCAATTGTTTCAATTGGTATAGGAGTTTCTTTTACTGTAGTCCCTAAATCATATTGCTTCATCCATTCACGAAATGAAATAATTGTCATTGGCTCTATAGTACTGTCCAAACGACCATGACGAATAAAAGAAATTCGCATTCTTTCCACTCCCGATTCATCACTTACGAACTATATTACGTACTATTTCTTCTTGCCATCATACCATGCATAAAAAGAAAGTTATATATCCCCACCACTATCATGTGTTATCGAAGTGTGCACACCATCCAGTCCATCAAAATATGTAGTTGTTTCATGATGACGCACTTTCTTCAACTGTATATATGAAAATAAAAATAATAAAATCGCTATAAAGCTCCCCACAATTTCAAACATCATTTTCCAGCCCCTAATTTCTCCCACTTTAGTAGGTCATTGTATCTTTTATTATACTCCCGTATAAAGATGTATGCATTTTCATCATTCTTCTCCTAAACAATATTTTTTACATATTTTCTTACAAAAAGTGAATATTTTTCGAATTTTTACTTTGGAAACATTTACAAAGTGGTAAATATAGTTCAAAATAGGAAGAAATAAAAAAGCCCAAATTATTCTTTTTTTGGGAAAACTGGAACAAGGAGAGTTGCTTATGCAGATCGCAGAAACTGGAGATATCATTGAATTTAAAGGTGGAATGCAAGGCCGTGTTCAAAAGGTAAATCAAAACTCCGTTATTGTTGATATAACAATTATGGAGAATTTTAGAGAACTAGATATGGAACCTCTTACAGTTGTAAGCCATAAAAACTATACTGTCATTAATCAACATGCATAATATAATAGAAAGAAAGGATCTGTATATCATACAGATCCTTTCTTTCTATATTAACGATTATCGATCTTTTCTGGATATAAATCGTGATTCATCATGCGGTAGTCTGCCATTTTCTCATACTTAGTTCCTGGGCGGCCGTAGTTACAGTAAGGATCGATTGAAATACCACCACGTGGTGTAAATTTCCCCCATACCTCAATATAGCGTGGATCCATTAATTTAATTAAATCATTCATAATAACGTTCATGCAATCTTCGTGGAAGTCACCATGATTTCGGAAGCTAAATAAATATAGCTTTAAAGATTTACTCTCTACCATTCTTTGTTCTGGAATGTAGCTAATATAAATTGTTGCAAAATCTGGTTGTCCTGTTTTCGGACATAAACTTGTAAATTCAGGACAATTGAATTTTACAAAGTAATCACGGTTTGGATGGTTATTATCAAATATCTCTAAAATTTCCGGGCTATATTCAAATAAATATTTTGTATTTTGATTTCCTAATAATGTTACATCTTTTAAATCTTCATCTAATCTTCCTGCCATTTTAAACATCCCTTCTCATTATACCCCTCGTTTATTTCCCCATACTAACGCATGAAGCTGAGGCAGTACTTTCGCATCATTCATTTCTTTACAATTCACAGCTTTTTCAATAAGCCACTCATATTTTTCTAATAGTTTTTTTATAAGCACCGCATCATCCACTGTTTTCGTATCATCATTCCCTACTTGTAAGAAAAATGGTACATTCGGATAACGCTCGTGCATCTTAACTGCATATTCAAAATCTTGATCATCGAATACTACTACTTTTAAACTAAAATCTTTCCCTGCTAGTTTATGAATAACAGAATCTAACATCTGAAAATCTGTTTTCATAGTTGAACTTGGTGGTTTTGGAGAAATCGTTACCTCATCAATTTGAAGCAACCAATCTTGCCATTTACTCCCTTGCGTTTCTACCGCTGTTCGCATTCCATTCTCCTTTAATATAGAAAGAAGAAATTGCATATTTTTCAGCAAAACAGGATTTCCACCCGAAATCGTAACATGAGAAAAATTTTCTCCACCAATTTCTACAAGCTCATTCCAAATGTCTTCCGGTGTCATTTGTTTAATTTGATCTTTGGCCGATCCATCCCATGTAAAAGCAGAATCACACCAAGCACAGCTATAATCACAGCCCGCTGTACGGATAAACATTGTCTTTTGTCCTACAACCATCCCTTCTCCTTGAATGGTTGGACCAAATATTTCTAAGACGGGGATTTTACTCATCGAGCATCCACTCCCGTCTTACTTCCGCATAACTAGTCGGCGTCTCAAAAAGACGAACAAATTCAACACGAGCTCCCTTATATTCGTTCGCACGATTATCTTTCGTTAATGCTTCTGCCATCTTTTCATAAATCCAAACGACCATATTTTCAGCAGTCGTATTCATTTCTGGCAATGTTTCGTTTAAATAACGATGATCTAAATAAATTTCTATTTCATTTTTCCAAATCTCTTTTATATCTCCAAAGTCAATTGCAAGGCCTATTTCATTTACATATCCGCTAATTCCAAATACGACTTTATATGTGTGTCCATGTAAATTTTTACATTTCCCTTCATAGCAGTGTAAATGGTGCGCTGCGTCAAATGTAAATTCCTTGCTGACCATTACTCTTTTATTATGATATTTGAGTTGTTCACGCTGAATATCCTTGTCCATTTTTTGCAAATTTTCTACGATGCGAAATCCAAAAAAGTTATCCATTAGTTGCTCGCTCCTTCGCGTTCTTGTAGATACGTATCTAATCCCGCTTTACGAAGTTGACATGCTGGACATTCACCGCAACCATCACCAATGATTCCGTTATAACATGTTAATGTTTTTTCTCTAACAAACTCAAATGCTCCAAGTTCATCAGATAATTTCCATGTCTCTGCTTTATCAATCCACATAAGTGGTGTATGAATAACAAACGGATAATCCATAGATAAATTTAATGTAACGTTTAATGATTTCACAAACACGTCACGACAATCTGGATAACCACTGAAATCAGTTTCACATACACCCGTTACAATATGACGTGCTCCAACTTGTTTTGCTAATACAGCCGCAAATGATAAAAATAGTAAATTTCGTCCATCTACAAATGTTGATGGCAATTCACCTTCTTCATGTGTAATCTCCATATCCGTTCTCGTTAACGCATTTGGAGCAAGTTGATTTAATAGGCTCATATCTAGTATCGTATGTTTAATTCCTAGCTCTTTCGCAATTTCCGCTGCACAATCAATTTCCAATTTATGACGTTGATTGTAGTTAAATGTTACAGCTTCCACTTCTTCAAACTGCTGTATCGCCCAAAATAAACATGTTGTACTATCTTGTCCACCACTAAAAACAACAACTGCTTTTTCTTTTTTCATTTCACTCATTCTCCTTCTCTACTACGAATAAGAAGAAAGAACGTTCTTGAACTGTCACAATAAAAAAACAAAACAATACCTAATGATATTGTTGTTTCCATAGTTTTTTATAGAGGGAGTTCGCGAACCTCTCCCATGCAGTGCACGGAATTTCTTCTTTCATTGACAAAGATTATTGTAACATATTGTATACTACCAGAAAAAATTTCTGATTTTTTCCGCTATTTCGCATTTCATTTATTTCATTTTATAGTATGATTAATTTAATGTTAGAAGAGAGGAGGCATCCCACTGGAACTCTTTATTATTTACCTCTTTTTAAATATATTATCTATTCTCGTTACAATGCTCGTATATCATTTATTTTGGAATCAGAAAGGGAAACGATCTCCTAAATTAAATTCAGCCATATTTATTGTATTGTGTTGCCTCGCTACCATACTATGTATCACTTTCGCAGCAAAAACAAATAATGGTTTTCAGTTCGACATGCGACATATCGTATTAATTGTCGGCACGTTAACGGGAGGGCCTATTGCTGGTGGTTCTATTTTAGCTGTATTAAACATTTATCGCTTTTTATTGGGAGGAATAGGTGCGTTTCCATCCTTTATCGCTTCTATTCTCCTATTTATTGTTCTACTATTAACATACAAATTTTTTAATCGAAGTTCTAATCATATAAAAATAACACTTGCTATTTTTTACAGTCTTACTTATGGATTTAGTTGGATACCATTTTTCCTTGCAAGTGTTACAAATGAGGCAGATTATATACCACATATCATTGTGTACGAACTATGTACGATGATTGGCACAATCCTTATTTTATATTTACTACACATATTACAAATGCAAGTTCGTCTCCAAAATGAACTTATGAACGCTGAGAAATTTCATTTAATCGGCGAAATGGCAGCTTCTATCTCTCATGAAATTCGTAATCCTTTAACTGCAACGAAAGGTTTTTTACAACTTTTACAGTCAGATACATGTTCTGAGAAAGAACGAAAATTATATATCGACATAGCCATTAATGGTATCGAACAAGCAAATCACGTTCTTACAGACTACTTAACTTTTGCAAAACCGAGTATTGAAAAAGAACAACAATTACAAGTAGAGGAAGAATTACTTCATGCGTTGTCTTTGATCACACCTCTCGCCAATTTAGCAAATGTTCGTATAAATTATATAAAACAAAGTACATCTTTCTTTATCGCTGGCGAAAAGCAAAAACTGAACCAATGTTTATTAAATATTTTTAAAAATTGTATTGAGGCTATGCCTACAGGTGGCGACCTTATTCTTACATTAGTTCCAGACCATAAACATATACAATTATATATAAAAGATACAGGAGTTGGTATGGATCAAGAACAAATCAAACGCCTTGGATCACCTTTCTACTCAACGAAAGAAAAAGGTACCGGACTCGGAATGATGGTCGTCTTCAGCGTCATTCAAGCAATGGATGGAAAGATTGATATTATAAGCGAAAAAGGGACAGGTACAACTTTCTTATTAACTTTCCCACTCATACAAAAAACGTGATGAACTTCATCACGTTTTTTCTGTTCCTTCAACTAATTCTGCAAAAGCTTTCACTTTCCCATGCGGCTTTTGATTTTCTTTCCGAGCTTTCCAGGCGCGCTCTTCTTCTCTCTTTTTCTTTGACATGTTTTTCAACTCCTTCTTTTCTTTTCTCCATGTAGTATTCCAAAATGAGAAAGAAAACTATGCATGAGTAAAAAAGAAAAGAAGCGGTTCCCCACTTCTTTCATTTTAACGCTGTAAAATTGCATGTTTCGCTTCTTTTAGCTGTGTAAGATGTCTTTGTTCGTGTAAATCTAGAAATTGAACCCATTGATATAAATTCAAATCATTAAAAATAGGATGTTTTAATCCATTTTCAAATAATTCTTTTTCATCTATTACACTATGAAGGGCATGTAATAATTCTTGTCGTGAATGTTCTAGTAATTGAATTCCTTGCAGTTTTTTCATTAATGTTTCTGTTGGTTTCATTTGTTGAGGAGCTTCCCTTTTATGTGTGCGATCAAGCGTAAGTTGGAGGTCTTTAAATGGAGCAAGTTTTCTTTCTTTTTTTTGCAAAGCATATACAAGGGCAGATGTGACAGACTGTTCAACTAAATGCAAATGATGCAAAATTTGAATAATACTCCATTTATCACGGCGTGGCTTTACATTCACCTCCGTATCATTTAACATTTCAATTTCTGATAACAGCGTGCTTCGTGTAGACTGTAATGAGTGGACTAAAGTTTCTAAACTAACATCCATATTAGATTGAAGCATAGTGCTTTCCCCCCTTTTGTTGGTGAAAAGGGGCGCTCCCCATGAGAAACACCCCTAAAATAATTCTGAATTTTCTTTTATTATCTCATCATTTTTCTATTATGTCGATGTTAAACATAGGAAAAAAGTGCATGTTTTTTTACAATTTTGTGTCGTCAACAGCACGTAACCACGCTTCAATTTCTGTAATTACACTTTTTACACACCCTTCAGCGAATGGTGATGTTAAATTTGCAACTTCTACTAATTCTAAGAATGATTTACTTCCACCTTGTTGACAAAGATTCACATAATCTTCCCAAGCCTCTTGTCTATTATCTCTTGCACGTTTCCAAAATTGCAGTGCACAAATTTGAGCTAACGTGTAGTCAATATAATAGAAAGGTGAGCTATAAATATGACCTTGACGTTGCCAGAAACCACCACGCTCTAAATAATCATTATCTTCATAATCACGATGTGGTAAATACTTCTTCTCTATGTTACGCCATGCTGACTTACGTTCTGCTGGCGATGCTTCTGGATTTTCATATACATAATGTTGATATTCATCTACAGATACACCGTACGGTAAAAATAGAAGTGCTGAACTTAAGTGTGAGAAATAATATTTATCCGCATCTTCTTCAAAGAATAACTTCATCCATGGCCATGTAAAGAATTCCATACTCATTGAATGGATTTCACATGCTTCATATGTTGGCCAATTATATTCTGGAATTTCATACTTACGACTTTCATATACTTGGAAAGCATGACCAGCTTCATGTGTTAATACATCAATGTCCCCAGACGTTCCATTAAAGTTTGAGAAGATGAATGGCGCTTTATAATTCTCGATATATGTACAATATCCACCACCAGCTTTTCCTTTTTTCGCAACTAAATCTAATAAATCATTATCGAGCATGAAATTAAAAAACTCATCTGTTTCAGCTGATAATTCTTTATACATCGTTTTCCCATGATTAATAATCCAATCTGCATCGCCTTTTGGAGTTGGATTACCTGTAGCAAACTCAAAGTTTTCATCATAATAAGCGAGCTTTTCTACACCAATGCGTGCTTTTTGTCTATTTCTTAACTCTGTTGCAACTGGAACGATATAATCTAATACTTGCTGACGATAGTTCGCTACCATTTCAGCATTATAATCTGTACGATACATTCTTGCATATCCTAATTCAACAAAGTTTTTAAAACCAAGTGTTTTTGCGATTTTCGTTCTCACTTTAACAAGATCATCATAAATACGATCTAACTCTTCCTCGTTCTCAGCTAAAAATCCGTAGTATGCTTCACTTGCTGCTTTACGTTCACTTCTTTCTTTTCCTTGCATAAACGGAATAAGTTGCGATAACGTTCTTTCTTCTCCTGCAAAGTCAATCTTTGCAGATGCTAATAACTGTGTATATTGTGAAGACAATTTATTCTCTAATTGTAAATCTTTCACTACTTCATCTGAATATGTTTTTAAATCACATTCAGCTAGAGCAAATAATTGCTTTCCATAATACGCCTCTAATTCTTCGCGGAATGGAGAATGAATTAACGCATTATAATACTTTGTACCATACCCTTGTACAACTGGAGAGAATTCATCAAAGAAATCCTGCTCATCCTTATAAAAGGCATCTGTCGTATCAACAGAATGACGAATGTAACAAAGGTTACCCATTGTACCAAAGTCATTACGAATTTCGTTAATTGAATTGATAACTTGTTTTTGTTCTTCTACAGTTTTTGCGTTATCAAACTTCTCTAAAGCAACAGTAAATTTCCCTTTTAATTCTTCAATATTTGGCCGTTTATATTCATAGTCTTTAAATGACATGAACGAGCCCCCTCTCCATTATATGCATCATTATTATAATTCAATTCTTACTTACAAATCTCCTCTTATTCTTCAGCAAAATGCGGTAGATGATGTCATAAATACATGCACACAAAAAAGCCTTGGATTTCTTTATCCAAAGCTCCTTTGGAACATATCATCATTTTTCATACTTTCCAATTTTTTTCAATAGCTCGAGTAATTCATCCTTCTCATCCTTCGTTAACATTTCAAAAGACTGATATATAACTTGCTCATGACCTGGAAAAATAGAAGCAATAAAGCTCTCTCCAGACTCCGTTAATTGTGCATAAATAACACGCCTGTCATTTGGACATGGAATTCGTTTTACAAGCCCTTTTTTCTCTAGCTTATCTACAACGTATGTAATGCTGCCACTAGCTATTAAAATACGCTCACCGATTTGCTGAAGTGGTTGGCCCCCTTTATGATATAGTAATTCTAATACAGCAAACTCAGTTGGATTTAATCCGTTACTTTGTATGGATTTATTTGTAGTATCCATAACAGAACGATGTACACGGGATAATGCAATAAATACTTTTAAAGATTGAGAAATGTCTTCTCGCTCATTATTTGATGTCATACCATTTCAACCCTTCACTTAAATTCTCCGCAACAAAAAGAAAAGCAACGTAGCACTTCATTACAACTTCCGAATGAATATTCACTCATTCCTTTTCCTTTCCCTAATGTAATGCAAATGATTCTTGAATAAAAACATGACAATTTTAACATAGTTTATATATAATGATAATAAAAAAAGAAGGAGTACCAAATTTGAAAGTCAAATTACAAAGCATAGTTTTTTACATACTGCTTGTTATACTGCCAACGATAGGGATTGGTGCCACATTTTTTTCATATCACACTTATCAAATGAAACAGGCAAACAAACTATCTGCTCACACTGTTCTCTTTTTATATAGAGACTATTTAGACCATCACCTTGGTGAAGCTATATCTGCCTTAGAAATGCTCGCAAAAGTCGTAGGGACCGAAACTGGAAACATCAATGGGATTAAACAGATTGTACATGATACCGATGGAAATGATGAACGTTTTTCCGGTCTATATTACGCTACGACAGATGGGATGATTACACTCGCATCCCAAGGCGATTCGCCGCCTATTGACGTTTCTGACCGCCAATACATCCAAGATGCATTGCAATCTAAGAAAACAACTGTATCATCAGTTATTACAGATCGCGTTCTTGGACATCAAGCTATTATGATTGCGTCTCCAATATTTAATAGACAAAAGGAACTCTCAGGCTTATTATTAGCAAGTTTACGCTTTGACTACATTTCAGCCTCTTTAAATGCTATTAAACCACAATATCATTTCGAAGTGACTGATAAACATGATGTAGTTTTTCTAACCGATGATAATAACGAAACAAGCGATGGGCATTCTAACATGCTTACTACCCCACTCCAAAGATTAAATTGGAAAGTCTCTGTTTCTCCGTTACCTATTCATCAACAAACTTTATACCAGTTAGTTTCAATAGAATGTATAGCTACTTTATTTTTAATGTCTATTTTATTTTTACTTGCTCAATATATGTTATTAAAACGTCAAACAAAACTAGAAAGACAACAAAATGAACTACAAAAAATTGAATTGGTTGGAACTTTTGCAGCTAGTACAGCTCATGAAATCCGTAACCCTCTTACTGGAATTAAAGGACTCGTTTCTCTGTTAAAAGAGAAATATAAAGATGAACAGGATCAGTTCTACTTTTCCGTAATCGAACAAGAAATAGAGCGGATTAATGAAATTGTAAGCGAATTTCTTATTCTTGGAAAACCAACTGCCATCATTGAACAAACATATGATGTAAGAACGATTCTTAACGAGGTAGCATTAATTATCCAATCTGAAGCGAATCTACATAACATTGTATTTCATTTACATTTGCCAGACCACCCTGTTCATATACGTTGCTCAAAAGACCATATGAAACAAGTGGTTTTAAACATTACAAAAAATGCAATTGAAGCCATGGCTTCTGGTGATACATTAACCATTGTAGTAACAAACAACGAAAAACACGCACACTTGCAAATTATTGATACTGGAAAAGGGATTCCTAAACATATTCAAAAACACCTCTTTCATCCGTTCTTTACTAATAAAGATACTGGAACAGGTCTTGGGCTTGTTATATGTAAACGAATTGTAGAGATGTACAATGGGCATATATTTATTGATAGTAAAGAAAACAAAGGAACGACAGTTCATATAGAGATTCCATTACACATAGTATAATTATCCTTATCCTAAAAGGGTAATTATACTTATTTCATAAAACCAGCTACAAACATTCTCCAAAAATTGTTTGATTTCCCTTCATACCCAATTTGAAAAATAGGAACCTTTATAATTGAAAACCATTTCGGTGTTTGTTTTTCTTTGTAACGCTGATACTGTACGATAAGCTTGTCCAATTCTTGACTAACTTGAATTGTCTCCATACTATTCAACCCACTTGTTAATCCTAAATGAATCATTTCTTCACGTTTCATATGAATATCATGCGAAAGCTTTTCTAATGTGTACTTCCTTTTTACAGTAAACATCCATATCCCCCTTATTTTTCTTCCATACTCTCAACGCCTCTTCTACTTTAGCCCTTTAAACACTTAATTTTATTTAAAATTGAAGAATCAGAAAATTTAACATTTTTCCCCTGTAATTTACAAATCTTTACCCTCACTTTGAGAATTATTACAAATTATTCTATCTTTGTAAATACATTCGCAATAATAGACATTTTTTTCATCTTCTTTTTTGTAAATACTCAGTAAACAGTGGCTTCTCTATTTTCAATGTACTTTTCTTCGACATTTTTTGTTTAATTTATGTAAAAACGCAAAACATAATGATGATTGATAAAGTGAACTTTAATCAGTGGGGGTTTTGTCCATCCCCACTAATTATTAGCCTTCACCAATCGGGCGTTTACGGGCAGTGGATTTTCCACCTAACTTCTTTACTCCAGCCAAATTTTGAGTTGGGAGTCTTACTGTCCGCAAATAGCGGGATAAAATAGAAAGGAAATATTTATATGCGCAAATATACTATTACAGTTCTCATCTTCACCCTGTTCATACCATTCTTCCTCTTTCCTATTCAAGCAAACGCTCATACGAATAAAGTTGCTATTGTCATCGATGATTTCGGCAATAATATGAAAGGCACAGATAAGATGTTATCACTTCCTATTCCACTCACTGTTGCTGTTATGCCATTTCTTCCTTCTACTAAACAAGATGCAATAGCTGCCCATAAAAAAGGGCATGAAGTTATTATACATATGCCAATGGAACCAATTAGAGGAAAAAAAGAGTGGCTTGGACCAAAAGCGATTACAACAGATTTAAGCGATGAAGAAATAAACAACCGACTCGAACAAGCAATTCAAGAAATACCTCATGCAATAGGAATGAACAATCATATGGGATCAAAAGTAACCGCTGATGAAAGGATTGTACGTCTTATACTTTCTGCCTGTAAAAAGCACGGTTTATTTTATTTAGATAGTAAAACAAACCCTAATAGTGTTGTCCCAAAAATCGGTAAAGAATTAGGCGTTCCTATTATTGAAAACCAATTATTTTTTGATGATGTATATACGGTAAGTCACATTTCAAAACAAGCACAATTACTCATAAAAAAAATCCAAGACAAACCCATTATGGTAGCTATCGGACACGTTGGGGCTCCAGGTGAAATTACATCACGTATTATCGAAACTTCTATTCCTAAAATTCGTGAGCATGCAGACTTTATTTTTTTATCTGATTTAGCATTATCTCCACCTTCTGTTTCAAAATAAAATTCATTTCTCGCACTAAAAAAGATACCTATCTACACATAGCAGATAGGTACCTTTCCTTTTCAACTTAAATATAATCTACATGACTCACCCTGAATCCCTTTTTCTCTATCTTTTCAATTAATTGCTTTAATTTTTTTTCATTTAACTCATCCGATATATTTACGATAACACGGCGAATATATTGATCACCGTTATCAAGCGTAAACAGTCCACCGATATTATATGCTTTTAATAATGTCCCAAGCTCTTTAATTGTTCCCTTACAATCTTGTGTTGCAATTGTTAATATATAACCACCCGTCCGCATACCGAACGAATCCTCAATGACATCAAATACATTAGAATGTGTTAAAATGCCGACAAATTCATTATACTCATTTAAAACCGCTAAAAACGGGAGACGACGAATAACGTAAAAAGCTCTAAAAAAAGAATCCTTTTCAAAAATAAACGAATTTGGACTTTCCAGTACATCTTCTGTACTTACATCCTCTAATCTGCTATTACACTTCTTTTCTAAAAGATCTACTTTATAAATAATCCCCGTGAATTCCTTCTCATTTTCTGCTAATACAGGAATTGCGCGAAATCCCGTTTCATTCATAATTTGTAACGCCTTTTCACCAGAATCATTCGTTTTGCAAAATGTCACCTGCTGTTTTGGCAGAAAATGATATTTAACTCGCAAAATATGTTCCTCCTTACATGTCAACATGTAATCTATATATAATAAGGAGACCTATATTTTATGAGTAAAATCTCTTTTTAAAACGCTTTCATTTTTAAGGGATGGTAATCTCTGTGAATACATCTTTATATAACAGAACTTTTTGCCCCTTTTATCATTAAAAGCTTTACGTGATAGTTCATTAAATACTCTATACCTTCCAACCATTTTTTCGCTTCTTCTGGAGTTTTCCCCCACACGATCATTCCGTAATTATGAACAAGGACTACTCCTCCACCTTCAATAAAATTCGGAACATTATTTTCTAATAAATTAGCGAATTTCTTTTCATCTTCTACAATTGGAATTGTCATTTCTGTAATACCGTCTTTTCCAAAAACACGTTCCACACTACGTTTTTCGAATGTTACTTCTCCTTCTTTCCCATATAGCTCTGACATTAAATGACTATCTACAGTCTGGACTTGTAAAATGCATTCTGCACTACTTTTTTTATAAATATCCGCATGCATAAATGACTCTATAGCTGGTTTTTCTTCGTTTTCAAATACTGGCTCACACATGCAATTTACGACAATAAAATCTTCTTCAGAAAATACCCCTTTATCTCTTCCCTCTACATTCACTAAAAATGTTAATGGCTCTTTTGACGTACACATCGATAAACTAATTTTCGTACCATAAAACCAATCGCGAAGTGCCAATTCTGCTTTCACATCTTTTAATTCGTTCCATTTTTTCAGAAAAAATAACATTTCGTCACCCCCGGCGTAATATTAATATAATATTCAAATCCTTTCTATATAAAAGGAATGTTTTTTGATTATTCTAAAAATTTAATTGAATTATCACACGAGAATGCCTTTTTGTCAATATGGTTTCAGCACCTATCGGAAAAATAGGCCTATCACATGTAAACACTCCTGTCTATTTAGCACTTGATTTTGTACATATAAAAAATACGTTATTCTTCTTATTAAAGAATAACGTATTTTTCTCATTTATTATTTTTTTATTGCCTTATACAGAAATTGCGCATATTGCTCACGTGTTACGAAATCATCCCCTAAAAAGTTCCCATTCCCGTCACCTTTTGATATATTATTATCCACTAATGCTTTCACATATCCTTCTGCCCAATGACCTGTTGGTACGTCTGTAAAGTTCTCCAAATTATTTTCAGTTTCATTTAACTGAAATACTTTTTGTAATACTACTGACATCTCGTACCTAGTTAATACTCCTTCTGGACGAAACTTACCTGTACCATCTCCTTGCATAATTCCAGCTTGTGCAACTGTAGCAATATCTTGCTCAAACATATGCCCTTTCGTATCAGTAAATATCTCTTTCTGCTCTACTTTACTTTCTAATTTCAAGTACCTTTGTACTAAAGATGCAACTTGTCCACGAGTAATATTATCCCCAAATCCAAATTGTCCATTTCCATATCCCTTGAAAATATTTTCTTTCGCTAAATAATGAATTGCTTCTTCTGACCAATGTCCTTTTGGTACATCTTTAAATTCTACTACCTCTACTTTCTCATCTTCTTTAGAAGTATTGTCTTCTTTAGAATTGTTGTCCCCTTTACTTTCTACTACATTTTGAATTACAGATCCTGTAAAGAAGATTCCTGTATCCGCAAATGGATCTTTCACTCCAAATTCATATACTTTCTCACCTGGTGTACTCCATTTCACTACACCATTACTATACGTACCACCATCACTCTTCAGACGGATTTTTGTAGATACCTCGCCGTCTTTTTCGTATATAGGTACTTTTACTTCTTTATTTACTTCTGTATCCTCTAAAAAGACTTTTTGGTTTTGGACATTAATATAAGCTTTCTTACTTAGTTCTATTACTGGTCTAACATCGCGGATTTCATTTGCAACAAAACTTAAATATACTAACTTATTCAACTTACTAACTGGCGATAAGTCTGAAATATAATTTGCTTCTAAATCAAGTTTTTGTAAGTTTACTAGATTTGATAATGGAGTAATATCCTTTAACTCATTATTAGGTAAATCTAATTCTGTAAGCTGAGTCATTTTAGCAAGTGGTGTCACATCTTCAATTTGATTTTTACCGATAAATAATTTATTTAATTGATTCATTTGATCAATACCCGATAAATCTTTAACCTTATTACGCGTTAATACTAAGTCCTTTAAAGGTAATGAATATAACGGTTTAATATCTTCAATTTGATTACCTGCTAAAGTTAAGTATGTTACATTTTTCAATGCGCTTAATGGAGCAACATCCGTAATTTTATTATTTGCTAAATTCAAGTAATCTAGTTGTTCCATTTTCGCTAATGCTGTTACATCTTCTATTTGGTTGCCTGATAGATATAAACTTTTTACATTTTTCATTTCAATTAGTGGTGCAACGTTTGTAATTTTATTATTACTCAAATCAAGAGATTCTAAATTTTCCATCTTAACAAGTGGTGTTACATCTGAAAATTCATTACCTCGCAAAGCTAAATGATTTAATTGCTTTAAATTCGCAAAGAACGACGGATCTGTTATCTTCGCATTCGCAACTGTTAAAGATTTTAAATTTGGCATATATTTTAATGCACTATAATCCAGAATCTCATTCGTGTTTAAAAACAAGTCCTTTACTTGTAATAACTCTTCTTTCGTAATTGGTGTATTTAAATCTTTTCTATTAAATACTTTTTTATTAACAAGTTCTCTTAATTTGTTATCTGTTATCATATTTTGATTATCAACTGGATTATCTGTTTCCGTATTGCCTGAATTAGAGTTATCATCTGGTTTCTCTGTTTCTTTTTCACCTACAGTTGGATCTTTAATTTCAAATTGAACTTGATATTTGTGATCATATCCAATAGCCGGAATAAATATATGCATTTGCATATTGTGCTTCTGCTCAAATTCGCCAATTTCAAATTGGACTACTTTCGTTCCATTTTTTCTTTTATCTTCTGACAGAACTTTCACATCATGAAATACACCAGGTTGATTTCTATCTTCTATTCTAAGATATTGAAAATAATCGCTATCTTGTATTGTTACAGTAACGATTTTTTTCCCATCTTCAATTGCTACTTTAGGATTTTTTATGTACTGAGAAACCATAGATGGCTCATCTTTTTGATCCTTATATATTTTAATCTCAGTATCATACGTGCGATCACTGGCTGCTGCTACCGACTGGTTTGCTTCAATTTTTATTGCTGCTAACGCTGGAGTAGAATACGCAGCAAATGGAATAGCTAATGTTGTTGCTACTACTAGAGCTTTAATATAACTTTTTTCAAAATAATATCCCCTTATCTTATATATATTTCAATTGATAATTACTATCAATTGCTAACATAACAAATGATAATGAATCTCATTATCATTG
Source organism: Bacillus sp. FSL R12-0074 (assembly GCF_038005725.1). NCBI lineage: Bacteria > Bacillati > Bacillota > Bacilli > Caryophanales > Bacillaceae > Bacillus > Bacillus sp. FSL R12-0074. The sequence goes on along the minus strand of NZ_JBBOTR010000001.1, from coordinate 1,362,505 downwards.
TCAATAAGAATATTACATTAAGTTTATATTTCCATAGATAAAAAATAAAAAACCCTTTACTCAAAGGGCTTTTTTGCCTATCGTATGAAGGATTTCACTTTTTTCTTTTTCATTAATAACACCAATTTTTTGCAAAATGTTTGCATACAATACAAGTTTATTATATATCCGTTCCGACATACTTTCCCTTCTTTCCTTCGACCAACTTTTTTTGTATTGGTAAATTATATGAACGAGATGAGAAAATGTGTCCACTTTTTGCATAAATACAAAGCTTTTATTTTTTTACTTGCTGATAGTAAAACTCCCACCTAAAAATTAGGTGGGAGTCTAAACGTATTCAATTCATTTAGCAAACTGTCCATTGAATATTATGCTTTTTGACTTCTTCTTCAAAACTATAGGGCATTTTCTTATCACAAATAATATGTTGAATACGAGAAAATCCTGCTATTCGGTAGTTCCCTTTGACGCCTACCTTTGTATGATCGCATAAAATATACGTTTTCTCAGCTAATTTCATCATCGCTTCTGACAGTTTCGCCTTTTCTAATTCAAAGCTAGAAACCCCAAAACCTTGCAACAACCCATCAATCGAAACGAATGCTTTATGAAAATGAAATTGATGAATTACTTGCTGTGAAATAGACCCCGACACACGTGAATGTTTTGGAGATACTTTCCCGCCTATAAATAAAACTTCACCGTGAAACATCTTTTTATTAATAGAAGAAATTAATTGTGTTGCTACTGGAAATGAACTTGTTACAATCGTTAAATTTTTACGATGAACAAGATATGGCACCATTTGAAGTGGTGTACTTCCATCATCAATCGCAATAACATCTCCATCTTCCACAAACGTTGCTGCTTTGTACCCAATTCTTTTCTTCTCTTCTATATGCAGCATCTCTCGTTCTAACATCGGTGCCTCTATCCCAGCTCCCGGAAGTTGAACGGCTCCACCGTACACTTTCTTCAATTTTTTTTCACGATCTAATTCTTCTAAATACCGACGAATCGTCTCTGTTGATACTGCGAACTCTCTCGCTAATTCTGAAACTTTTACTTTTCCTTTAAACTCTACCTTCTCAAGAATTGTCCTCTTTCTCTCTTCACCTACTACAGACATAGCCTCACCCCATTTATATCTACCTCATAAACTGTCTTACTTATACAAAGTTATAATTTTCTTTTTCAGTGAAAATCTCTTCATGAATATAAATACCGCGCTTTTCTAGTTCGTCAAAAATAATTTGTGGATTTTCGAAAGCTTCTTCAGGAGTAATAACACCGACTTTATTAACTACTCCTTTTGCAATTAACTCTGTAGCGTTTCCAAATGGGATACCAACATTTCTTGTATAGGCCCTTAATTTCTCCCAACCTACTACAGAACCGTCAGATAGCGGATGCGTATGGTATAACACATGCCTTTGTTCTTGATTATTTTTCATACCTACTACTTCTACATGAAGTGCATAACCATAAAGCTCTGTTGCTTGTCCTTCTTTCGATTTTAATAGATACTTCGAAATACAATCCATAATACCAATTTCTTTACCGTTTATTTCAATTTGATCATTACGCAATATACCATAATCATATAAAGCACGAACGAGCTGCATATTTTGCTCTGGCCAAGTTCCTCTTGTTTCAATAAGCTGTACACCTTTATCTTCCAGTGCCTTCGCTAACGTAATCGTTTCTGAATGCGGTATTATATACTGCATTGTTTTTCCGTAAGGTGCTGGTAATTCAATTTCTCTCGGGCGCGCAAACGGAGGTACTTGCTTAAATTCACCTTCCTCATACACTGTACGCGTCGGCAAATGTGGATCATATTCATATGTCGTTGTCTCTGTAATTGATGCAGAAAAAGCAATTGGACGATACGAGCCATGACTTACTCGAACTGACTCTACAGTATCTAACTGATTTGCTGCATACATGGCCATCATTTGCGTTACACCTGGTGTCATACCAAACCCAGGTAAACATGTTGTTCCATGTTGAACAAATTTAGAGTGGAATTCATTTTCTTCACCAAATCCATTTAAGTTCACACCGTGACAACCGGCATCTGCGATACAGCGAGTAGACAATCCATTTAACTTTATCGTCGTACCATCCATTACAATGTTATAGCCCTTCATTTTTGCGACCGTATCCTCATGATTTGTCACATCGACTTTCACAAAATCAACACGAGAATCATTTAACCACTCTACTACTTTTCGGCCTTCCTCTTCATTAAAATCGGCTACCGTAATCGTCTCAAAAGATGAAAATTGAACTAAATCTAAAATTGCTTCACGACAAATTTTACCTGCTCCACCTAAGCAAAATACTTTCACCCTATAACAACCCCTTTAGCAATACTATCAACTAAGCGATTAATATCGTCTTCATGTACATCACCGATATTTCCAATGCGGAACGTATCTACTTTCGAAATTTTACCTGGATAAATAACAAATCCATATCGCTTTAATTTATTATATAGCTGCAAAAATTCAAATCCTGCTTCTGGATAAATGAAAGATGTAATAATAGGAGATTGATATTTTTCATCTAATAATGGCTTAAAGCCTATTTCTTTCATTTTGTGCACTAGTAGTTTTTGATTGCTATAATATCGATTGTAACGGGCTCTTACCCCGCCTTCTTCTTCTAATTCAAGCAATGCCTGATAAAAAGCATGTACAACATGTGTAGGTGAAGTAAAGCGCCATTTCCCATTTTGCTCTTCCATCGTTTCCCACTGATCATATAAATCTAATGATAAAGAACGAGCTTGCCCTTTACATTTCAATAGTTCATCACGATTTGCGATGACAAAACCGAATCCGGGAACACCTTGAATACATTTATTCGCACTACTAATTAGAAAGTCAATTTGCAACTCAGCGATATCTATTTCAATACCACCGAAACTACTCATTGCGTCAACCAGTGTAACTTTTCCATATTGTTTTCCCAATTTACATACGTCTACAATTGGATTAATAATACCTGTAGTTGTTTCACAATGAACAACTACAATATGCGTAATCTCTTTATCTTGTTGTAATAACTGTTCTACTTCTGCAATATTAGTAGGCTCCCACTCTTCTGTTTGACTGACCACCACATCTATATGTAACATCTCTGCCATTTGTACAATCCGCTTACCATACGCACCATTTGTACAAACTAGCAGCTTTCCGTTTCTAGGAATAACAGAACCAATTACTGCTTCAACCGAAAACGTACCGCTTCCTTGCATTAAAACTGTTGTGTACTTTTCTTCTTCCTTTGTCGCTAACGATACAAGCCTATTTCTTACATCTTGCACCATCGTGTTATATTCAACATCCCACGTACACCAATCGTATAACATAACTTCTTTTACAGTTTTTGTTGTCGTTAATGGTCCTGGTGTTAATAATAAATAGTGATTTTCATTCATGATCGTGTGCCCCCTTTATGAAATAATAAGTTCTTGTTTCTCGATATGTTCAATTACGTTTTCGAGCTCCTGCATCGTTTCAATTGTAAAATGAGCCCCATTTTCAATGAAACGATTACGAACTACTTCTATTTTTTCACGAAGCTCTAACGGATCCATATTCTCAACTTCCTCTTCCGTTAAACCGAGCTCACTACTACCGAGGATTACACCAACAGTCCACATTCCAGCATTTCTGCCCTCTTTCATATCTGACACGGTGTCTCCAATTTTTATCATATGATTCATTGGGTATACACAGAGTTCCATCGCATTTTTATAACACATCCACGGATATGGACGACCTGCTGGAACATCATTTGGCGTCACAAGAAAATCAGGTTTATACCCTTGTATTTCTGCTTCTTTTGCAACAATGTCCATCATTTCTCTCGTATAACCAGTTGTTGATCCAATTTTAATACCTCTTTCACGTAGTGAAGAAACCACTTCTTTTACCCCATCAATTGGCGTGGCATAGTACGGTAAAATAGCAAAGAGAATTTCTTCAAACTCTTCATACATCTCATGAATATCTTCTTCTGTTGGTAATTGTCCGAAGACACGCTTCCACTCATTCGAAATACGGGGCATTTCCGTTAATACCCTAACATGATCAATCTTCAATAACCCCATTGGTTTGCGAGCTTCTTCTGCTGTAATTTCAACACCGCGTTTATGAAAAATCTTCATGAATACTTCTAATGGTGCAAAACATCCGTAATCAACTGTCGTACCTGCCCAATCAAAAATAACTGCTTCAATTTTCATTCTATCCATCACCCTTCTTACTTATCTTTTTTGCCATTGTGACGTTCGGTTACGAAGTGCTTTCGTTCCCCATTCATATACAACCCTCACTACAATATTTGTAACAACAATAAGTACACTCATTGCAGCTGCTGGTGCTACATTTCCTGCATCGTCCATATTTACAATTGATACAGCAGCTAGTTTAAAATCAGCCGCATATAAGAACACTACTGCCGATACAGTCACCATTGAATTTACGAAATAGTACATAACCATTTCTAAAATAGCTGGTAAACACATCGGTACTGTTACTCGAAAGAAAGTTTTATAAAACGGTACGCTCATCGACTGTGAAACAAGTTCAAACTCTCGGTCTAGTTTCTTTAAAGCAGTCGTTGCGGTAACAAACGTTACAGAGTAAAAATGAATGATATTTACTAATACTAAAACAGCAATTGTGCCATATAAGGAATGAAACGGATTTGTTACTGAAAGTCCTAGAATTTGAATTGTTGGTTGACTAAAGAAAAAGACATATCCTAATCCAAGTACTAATCCAGGAATCGCTAACGGTACAATAGAGAAAAAGTAACCTACTTTTCTGAAAAACTGTAGCTGTTCTATTTTTTCAATCGCATAAGCGAACACAAATGTTAAAATCGCCCCGATAACTGCCGTAATAGCTGAGACAATTACACTATTTTTAAATGCTTCAATTCCGTCTCCTGTCAAACTCGAAAAATTAAAATGCTCAAGTGTAAAACTCATATTATATGGCCATACTTTCACACTTGCAGCAATACCAACTGCCACAAATAAAAGAATGATCATAAACGTGACTACGCTACAATATACGAATGAAATAACATCTCTTTTCTTATTATTTATTATTCTGTAAGGTACTGCTTTTGAAGATAAGAGATTTGCCTGTTTTCTTTGCGTAATACGATCAACTGCAAATGCGAAAATAGCTGGGATCAATAAAATCATTCCGACAGTTGCGCCCATGGACATATTTTGCTGTCCAATTACTTGCTTATATACGTCAGTAGCAAGTACGTTATATTGTCCTCCAACAATTTTAGGTGCCCCAAAATCAGTGAAACTAAGTGTAAATACAACGAACATCGCACTAATTAATCCGTATTTCACACTAGGTAAAGTAACCGTAAAAAACTGTTTCACTTTACTTGCACCCAACATATTAGAAGCTTCATATAAACGATAATCAGAACCTTGGAGAGCAATTAATAAAATAAGGAATGCTTGCGGAAATGTATACATAACTTCAGCCATTACAATTCCTACTGGTCCGTATAACGGTATTTGTATTCCTTCAAATAAACCAAACATTCCTTTTGTTATTAACCCTTGATTACCAAATAAATATGTAAGCGCAATACCGTGCATCATCGTTGGTGCGAATAATGGTAATAATGCTATGTATTGAAATACGCGCTTTCCAAAAACATTTGTACGAGCGATCGCATATGCGTAAGCGAAAGCGAGTGTAACCGAAATAATTGTTGTAGCGCCCGAAATCCATATCGTATTTTGTAGTGATTGAACTAGCGTTGGTGTTGTGAAATATTTACTGAAATTCGCAACACCAACAAAAGCTCCATCTTTATCATAAAAGGCTTGTGTAAACAGTTGTAATAAAGGCAATACAAGCATGATAAAAAATGAAAGAAGCATACCAATAATTAATAGTCTTTGTATCCACTCTTCTTTACCGATACGTCTCTTAATCTTTTTTTTTGTACTTTCTGCCTTAAAGTTTTCTAACATCTCCATCTATACAATGACCTTCTTTCCATATGACAACATATGATTTTCTGAGAAAGAGATTTGAATTGGCTTTCCTTTTCTAATAGCAGTTTCCTCTACTTCTGATGCCAATATATCCACTACAATTTTCTCATTATAAAGGTGTGTTTTCTCTTCTATGACCCGCACTTCCGTCCGGTATACAGAACCGCGAAATTCCATGCTTTCTACAACTGTTTTAATACCATTATTTTGTACAACTGTTACATGTTCAGGACGAATCGCATGTTCTTCGTTATTTTTCGAAAAGAAATTAATAGAACCAATAAAATCTGCCACAAACGGATTGGCTGGTCTTTGATAAATCTCCTCTGGTGTTCCAATCTGCATAATTTCCGCATGATTCATTACAACAATTTTATCAGCCATCGTTAATGCCTCTTCTTGATCATGCGTTACCATAATAGTTGTTACTCCCACTTTTTCTTGCAAATCACGCATTTCTCTGCGCAACTTTCCACGCACTTTTGCATCTAAAGCAGATAACGGCTCATCAAGTAACAAAATATCGGGAGACAGAGCGAGCGCACGTGCAAGTGCTACTCGCTGCTGTTGTCCACCAGACATTTGAGCAGGATATTTATCTTTTACATTCAGCAAATCAACAAGTTCTAACGCCGTTAGCGCTTTTTCTTTTACTTCTGCTTTTCCATATTTTTTTGTTTTTAAGCCGTATTCAATGTTTTCAAGTGCAGTTAAATTCGGAAATAATGCATACGATTGAAAAACCATTCCGAAGTTCCTCTTTCCAGGTGGTAATGCTGTAATATCTTTTCCATTCACAGCAATACTACCTGTTGTTGCCTCTTCTAGCCCCGCTAAAATTCGGAGCAATGTCGTTTTCCCACAACCACTTGGGCCTAATAAACAAACAAACTCATTTTTTTTCACAGTAAAAGAAATATCCTTTAACGCTGTAAATGCATCAAACTGTTTTTGGATGTGTTGAATTGATAAATATTCGCTCATTTTTCTCTCTCCCACTCACTTACTTTTTCGGTTCTGCTTTTTGGCCAAACTCTTTTTCCCATTTTTCTAAAATTTTGTCACGATTTTCTGCTGCCCATTTAAAGTCATTCTTTTTATATAACTTTTCTGTCACATCTTTAGGGAATCCATCTGGAAGTTTATAATCATTTTTAATTGTCGCAAATCCATTTTTCTCGAAGTATAACTTCATTACATCATCTGTAATTGCCCAATCTAAAAATGCTTGCGCTAATTTATCATTTTTAGCATTATCTTTCTTAATAAGTGCGTTCGCTTCTACTTCCCAGCCTAATCCTTCTTTCGGCAGTACAACTTCAACTGGTGCACCTTTTTGTTTCTCTTTCAAAGCACTATAAACCATTGATACACCAACTGGATATTCACCTGCGCCTGCTAATTTCGCTGGTTTTGAACCTGAATGAGTATAAGTTGCCATATTATCATGAAGTTTCTTCATGTAATCCCAGCCCTTATCTTCTCCCATAATTTGTAGCCATGCAGAAACTGTTAAAAATCCTGTTCCAGAAGAAGCCGGATGCGGCATAACTAGCGTTCCTTTATATTCTGGCTTCGTTAAATCTTCATATGATTCTGGCATCGGTAAATTTTTCTTCTTCAATTCTTCTTTATTTACAGCAATCCCCGTCATAAATGCAGTATTTCCTACCCATTTTTCTGGTTTCTTATCGTCTTTAAATTGCGAAAGGACACGATCTGCTCCTTTTGGAGAGTATCCTTTTAACATATCTTTTTTCTCTAAAGCTAATAGACTAGACGCTGCAGTTCCCCATACAACATCTGCTTGTGTATTTTTTCCTTCAGCTAGCAATTTCGCTGTAATAACTCCTGTTGAATCACGAACAATGTTCAACTTCACGTCTGGGTACTTCTGTTTAAAAGAATCAAGATAAATCGGTACAAGCTCTTCTTCAATCGCTGTGTAAACAGTTAATGATCCAGATAATTTATCATCTTTTACTTTTGCTCCAGCACTTTCTTCTTTCTTTGCACCACACCCCATTAATAACGAAAATACCATTCCAGTTGCTACAGCTTTAAAGATTGTTTTTTTCACTGTCTCTCTCTCCTTTTACAAATCTTATGTACAACTCTAATATAAACAACTAGTGTAAAAGCAGTATTAAACCAACATTAATCTTTTGTTTGTTGTTTGTTTTTGTGTAATACGTTGCTACTTCTATGTTTTTTCGCATTTTTCTGCTAATATCAAACGTGAAATTTACAAATAATTAAAAAAACCTTTATAATCCCACAAAAAAATGAGGCGTTTGTAAAAAACGCCTCATTTTTGTTTACCTTTTTTTGAATTACGATTTGCATACTTCGCACTATTTTCTCCTTCATACTCTAATGCAAATTCTGCATCTGGTAAGCTTTCTTTCGGAGTTTTATTATTATTAATTGCTGCATTTTGTTTTACTTTTCTTTTTACCAACATATTCACCTGCTCTCACGAAATAACTTTCTATTCTAGTTTGAAACAACTTACAGTAATTATTACTGGGAAGTGTTAACAAGTACATAAGAGCTTATAGATGGAAATACTACATACGAACAAGCCATTACAAAAAGGAGCGATTACTTTGAAAGAAAAAGAAACGATACAATCGCCAATTTTAGACGAGACGCTCCCTCATCAAATGAACTTTCCTTCTTTTAAAGGCACAGGCAAAAAGATGCAACAACCTTTTATAAATCAATATGATGTTGTAATTGGAGACAGTAAATACGATTCCACTAACAGTCCTCTTAATAATTGGAGTGATGAGGTAGATCCTGCCATTATGGCTGGGGAAGAATGGATCCATCCTACAAATGATATCGGATGGATTGCAGAAGAAAATCAAGAATTACTTAAAAACGAAGTTGATAATAAAAATGATGCTTTTATGCATCCCCAATTTGGAATTAACGACTAAAAAACCATTCTACCTAACGCAGGTAGAATGGTTTCATACTATCCAATAATAATTCGCTCTTTCGGGTACTTATAGCGAGCTGGTTGCTCTCTTCCACCACTAGCTAAAATAAATGTCAAAATACCGACGCGTCCGATAAACATAAGTACAATAAGTACAAGTTTACCAACAGTTGTTAAATCAGGAGTAACACCTGTTGATAGTCCCGTCGTTCCGAAAGCAGAACAAACTTCAACGATTAAGCTCATAAGCGGTACATTTTCCGTAATAGATAAAATGAATAGCGCTGAGGCACATAATAAAATCCCCATCGTCATAACGACAGATGCTTTCAACACGTCCTCTTCATGTAGCTGACGTTTGAAAACTCGGACTGTTCTCCCGCCTCTTGCAAATGTATATAACGATAATATACTAACTGCAAATGTTGTTGTACGTATTCCGCCCCCAACTGAACTTGGAGATGCCCCAATGAACATTAATATACTCATAAATAAAAGCGTTGGTTGTGATAATTCACGTATGTCCATTGTAGCGAGTCCTCCACTTCGCGTCGTCACAGATTGGAATAATGTATAAAATACAGTTTCATGCCATGACTTTCCTACTAAAAAATGATTTCGTTCCAATAGAAAAATCATAATTGTTCCAACAATAACGAGTACAAAAAATGTCGTTGTCGTCAATTTTGTAAATAACGAAAAGCGAAATAGTTGTTGTCGCCTTTTACTAAGGAATTGTTTTACTTCCATTAACACTGGGAAACCGATAGCTCCTAAAATAATAAGCAACATATGAATCATTTGAACAATATAATCTTTTTTGTACGGAATAAGTGATTGTCCTGTTAAATCAAATCCTCCGTTCGTTGTTGCGCTCACAGCGGCAAAGAAACCGTGAAAATAAGCTTCTTGCCAAGTCGGGAAATATAGTAAGAACCTTGTACCTAACAGTATTGCTCCAATGAGTTCTATCGAAATAATTACAATTAAAATAGAACGCATCAATTCTACAAGGCCCGATAAATTCCCTTGGTTATGGTCTGCCATAATTAATCTTCTTCTTTGCAAACCAATCTTTTTCCCCGTTATAATCCAGACGAATGTACCAAGCGCCATAATTCCTAATCCGCCTAATTGTAAAATAAGAGCTAAAACAATAATTCCTGCCGTTGTAAACGTATCTGAAATCGTAACAACAGACAGTCCCGTAACACTTACCGCACTAACAGATGTAAATAGTGCATCGATAAATGTCCATTTCACTTCAGGCTTCGTAACAAATGGTAAACTAAGCAAAATTACCGATACGACTACTGCTAGTAAATAAAATACAACGATAAGTTGTACGGGACGTAACTTTTGTAAAAACTTTTTTATATCTCTCATTCCATCACTTCGCTACCTTTTTTCTATCGATTAAATAAAGAAAAATCATCACTTTCTTCATTTGTAAATAACTGCTGAAATAGTTTCGCAAATACCATTCCGTATACAGTTCCATTGCCCCCATACGGCAGTGCGTAATATAAATTATGTATTTTTTTATCTTCTTTTAAAATAGGAAGACCGTCATGACTGCCACCAAATGCTGCTGCCCAATAGTACTCTGCCCGTATATTTTTATACTGCGGGAACATTTCTTTTACAATGTTAATAAGAAGATCACGCTTATGCAATAATTTCGTATCGCCGATTTTTTGAATTTTCAGCGCCTCATCTAATCCGCCTATAACAATGCGGTTTTGATACGTTCGACTATACAAATACGGACGTGCTGTTTCCCAAATTAACGATTGCTCATGCCAGCCTTCAAAATAATCTATCTTATTTGTCACAACGGCATAAGACGTTTCTACTGTTGTATTTTTTTCTTTCTTTCCAAAAATTGCTTCATAACCTGTCGCCATAATAATATTCTTTGCTACAATTTTATTTCCTGTTTTCGTGTAACAAATTAAATCATTTTGGATTTGTTTAATATGTAATGCCTCTGTATGTTCATATATAGTAGCGCCCATTTGTTTCGCTTTATGCAAAAGACTATGCGCTAATAAATACGGATTCACTTCTGCATCACCGCTTGTATATAACGCTGCTTGTTTTGTAAATGAATAACGTTTCTTAATATCAGACTCTGTAAAATATTCAACCGGAAATCCATAATGGCGTAACGTATTATATTCTTCTTGTAAAAATGAAATATCCTCATCTCTACTTGCATAATACAAACTATTTCGCGGAATAAAATGGGGATCAATATCGAGAGTTAGCACAACCTTTTCCATTGTTTGCAGCGCTTCATAACAAAGTCTATATGCTCGTACCCCTTTCTCTTCACCAAATGTATGAATAAGAGAGGTCAACGATTTATCATGAACAAATTGTAATAATCCTGTATTTGCAGCTGTGCTACCACATGCAATTGCTCTTTTTTCAATGAGCATAACACGCATTCCAATTTTAGCTAACGAATACGCTATATGAGCACCTGCTTCTCCACTTCCAATTACTAGTACATCACATATCATATCATTTTCTAACGTTGGATAACAAGGTACAGAAACTCCAGCACTCCAAAACAACTTACCAGTCATAAGCTTCATATATTATACTCCTACAATGTATTTTCTCCTTCCTATGTTTCGTCATTTTCCATAAAAAAATCCAACTAACATAAGCTAGTTGGATTTCTTCTCTTTAATTAGAACGCTCTTCAAGCCAATTTCCAACCGTCGGATATGTTTGCTTTACAGCCGTTCCACCATACACAATAGACATATGTCCTGTCGGTAAACATACATACTGTTTATCTGTGCTAGAAATATGATCAAGTAAAGCTTCTACTTGACATGGCAGAGCGATATGATCACGCTTCGCAGAAATATTTAAGACATTCGCCTTAATATTTGCAAGGTCTACCTTTTGTCCGCGAATAACGAGTTCACCCTTCACTAATTTATTATTTTGATAAAAATCACGAATCCATTGTCTATACGATTCACCTGGGAACGGAATACCATCGCCTACCCACTTTTGAACTAATTTCCAACTTTCGACGAATCGCTCATTTTCTGAACGATCGACTAAAGCAACATATGGACCGACAAAGTTTGTAATTGGTTTTAACATCTTATTTCCGAAATCAATCATTTCTGGCGGAATATTTCCGAATGTATCAACCGCTTTATCTAAATTGAAATATTTCTCATCTAATAAAGGACCGTATAATCCTGTTTCAGAGAAATCAAAAGGACTTGTCATAAAAATCAAGTTACGAATTGGCATGTCCGGATGAAGCGCTGCATAAATAGATGTTAACGTTCCACCCATGCAATAACCAAGTAAAGAAATCTCGTCCGATTTTGCAGTTCTCATTACTTTTTTCACTGCTTTTGCAATATAATCGAACACGAAATCATCAAACTTCAAATGACTATCTTCTAAACCGAATGTGCCCCAATCAAGCATATACACATCAAAACCACGATCTACTAAATATTCCACTAAACTATTTCCTGGAGTTAAATCCATAATATACGGTTTATTAATAAGAGCGTATATTAATAAGATTGGAACTCTCTGTGTTTTTTCTTGTTTTGGAATGTAACGATACAGCTTCGTTTTATTCTTCGTCCAAATAACCTCTTTCGGTGTTAAACCAACTTGTGGTTCTGGTTCGCGTAATAAAACTTCGCTCGCTCTTTTCACACGGCGATATGCTTTACGATATTCTTCTGGGTACAACTCCAATTGCTTTTCCCATTCCGTTACGAATGTAGTCATTTTTCCTATCTCCTTTTTGGTCAATTTCTTTCTAAAAAAAGAAGTGCATTCCTGCTATGGATATGCACTTTTTTCTTACTTCATTACATGTATAATCCGCCGTTAATGTTTAATTGCTGACCTGTGATATACGCACCGTCACGGCATAGATATACTACACCTTTTGCAATTTCATCAGCTTGACCAAAACGTTTTTTCGGGATTTTCGCAACGATTTTTTGACGCACTTCTTCTGGTACTTCTGCTACCATTTCAGTATCAATAAATCCTGGGCAAATTGCGTTTACAGTTACATTTGTTCTTGCAAGTTCTAACGCTAATGATTTTGTAAATCCTAGCATACCTGCTTTTGCTGCTGAGTAGTTTGTTTGTCCAAATCCACCAGCTTGGCCAATAATAGAAGAAATACTAATGATTCTTCCTTCTTCTGCTTCCGATATGTATGGAAGTACCGCACTTGTCGTATTAAATACACTGCTTAAGTTCACGTCAATTACGCGCTCCCAATCTTCACGATTTAATTTTTTGAATGTACGATCTCTTGTAATACCAGCATTATTAACAAGAATATCAACTTGACCAAAATGATTCACAGCTTCTTCTACAAGTCTGTTTGCATCTTCTACTTTAGAAACATCCGCTTGAACTGCATAAACGTCATGTCCTTCTTTTCCTAATTCATTTACTAAGTTTTCAGCTGCTTCTTTACTGCTGTTATAGTTAATAACTACTTTTGCTCCCTCTTGTGCTAATGCTACTGTGATTGCTTTTCCAATTCCTTTTGCCCCACCTGTTACGATTGCTACTTTGCCATTTAATTGAACCATTTCTTTTCCCCCTTAAATGAATTTGTGAACGATTGTTATGAATCATTTTGGTACTCATACTAATTGAGTCCATATATTAATTATGTTTCGTTGTTTATACATGAAAAGAGATTCTCCCTCTCTCTTTTACACGTTATAAACAAACGCCATTATCATTTTTTATTTTCTGGCTTATTTACAGGCTTTACTTCTTCTTTTACAGGTACTTGTAGTTTAGCTAGTACTGCATTTTGCTTTTCTAGCAATTCTAAAATTTGATCAACTTTCGTTTCTAACGTGCGCATATCTTGTTTTACTTTCGTAACATCACGCTTTAATGTAGGAGCTTGTCCTAATGAATCCACTTTCTCTTCTAGAATTTCCTCGATGTTATCAACTTTATTTTCTAAGTTAATAACAAGCGTAGCTACTCTAGCGATATCCTCTCTCGTCGGCACATTCACCTGTTCTAAATAATTTTTTGTCGTATCATTTAATGCTTTTTGATAAAACAAATTCAAATCTAGAACGCTGCCCATCCAAGCAGAATATTCTTCTGTTTTAATTGTTTCATTGAGCGCTTTTCCCCAAAATGTTTCGGTTTGTTCATAAGCATTTTTCCATGCTTGCAATGGATCGAATTTTTGATCAATCACTTCGACTACACTCCCTTTTTCGTTTTTGAAACAATTCAACCTATTCACTATTTTCTAATATTCCGAATAAAACTTCAAGTATATATTTTATTTTTCTTTATTTTCTAACAAATGTATTGACATTAAAAACAGATAGGTGTAAATTGCACTTATAAGCAAAAAATTCCATCTAACTGATTCATGAGGTGATGCACAATCATGCTACATAATGAACCAGAACACCCAGAAAGTTTGGAAAAAAACCAAGCGAAACAACCAAACTCCATGCCAAAAAACTTCTTAGTTCCTTTCTTACTTCTCTGTCTAAAAGACTGGAGTCTTCATGGTTACAAACTTATTCAAATGCTAATGGACATCGGCTTTTCTTCTGTTGACCAAGGTAATGTGTATAGGACACTACGCAAATTAGAAAAAGAAAATCTTATTTCTTCTACTTGGGATACAAGCGAAGGCGGGCCAGCGAAACGAATTTATTCTTTAACAGAATATGGAGAGCAATATTTAACAACATGTGCGACTTCTTTTGAACATTATCAAAATATGTTGCGGACGTTTTTCACGTTATACACCAATGCATTCTTTCCATTTTCTACTTCTCCAGAAAAGGATGAAAAGGATTCTTCATCTTCACCTGGTGGTACAGCAGAGTAATCTGCGTTCACAATATGCAAAAAAACATTTGGAGGTCAAACAATGGAAACTAAGCCATACGAATTAGTCGATGCATTTTGGAAAAACTGGTCTCAATCTCTTTCCCTCTTCTCTTCAGCTGGGAAACAATTAGAGCAACTTACTTTAGAAACGTTAAAACAACAACAAGACGCTTTGCATAAATTAACATCAGGAGTAGATGAACTAGAAAAAGAACTACACCAATTCACTGCTCAGTTCAATAACCAATATACAGACTATGTGAAGCAATTAACTGGAAACTCCTTAAATGATCAAATTAACGAGTGGCAAGAAAAGTGGAATGAGCTTTCTAATCAAATGCACCAACTTACTGTTTCGCCTACGAAAACATCTTTGTCTATTCTTACTCAAACTAGCGGCCAATTTGAAGAAACAACAAAACACTTTATCGAACAACAACAGTCGCAACGTGAAGAGGTTCAAAAACAGTTAGAAGTTTTTTTGGGAGAGTTCAAGTCCAAACAACTCGAACTTGCAAAGCAGTTCGAGGAAAACTCAAAAAATCTATTTACTTCCATCAAGTAAGAAAAATGTGGCAACTAACTGCAGCACAAACAAAACTCTTTCTTCCTCCTACTACATCAAGATGGCTTACATTTTTCGATATGGAAAAGAAGGAGGACAAAATGAATCCATTTCAAGAAGCACAAACTGTTCCGGAGCTTCGTTACGATGAGATTCAAGTCGGTGATCAAGCATCACTGACAAAAAAAATTACGGATGAGGACGTTATCAATTTTGCAAAATTGACTGGAGATGTAAATCCTATTCACATTCTAGACTCTTTTGCAAAAACGACAATGTTCAAAGAACGTATTGCCCATGGCATGCTCGTTTCAAGTTTTATTTCTACCATTCTTGGAACGAAACTTCCTGGCAAAAATACGATTTATTTATCACAAAACGTTTCATTCCGTGCTCCTGTCAAAATCGGTGATACACTTCGCGTTGTGGCAGAAGTTATTAAAAAACGGGACGATAAAAAAATTATCACATTGCAAACAAACATATATAATCAATCTGATGATATTGTCGTAGAAGGTACAGCGACAATACTGAAAAAAGAGTAGCAAATTTGCTACTCTTTTTTCTATCCAAGAACTTCTAATCACACCGTTTACTTCCGTGTATGAGTACGTCGTTTACACATAAAATAACATTACCAGATAGCACTTAGCTAAACTGGATTACTCTTTAAGGATGTGTATCAACATGGTGAAAACAAACAAATTACTAGTTCCGGGTGCAGAGCAAGCACTTGAACAATTCAAATATGAAATCGCACAAGAATTCGGTGTAAGCTTAGGATCTAATACAGCATCTCGTTCTAACGGATCAGTTGGCGGTGAAGTAACGAAACGTCTTGTTGCTTTAGCTCAACAACAATTACGCGGATAACTATATAACCTATGGCTTAGAGGCAGATATTCTCTGCCTCTTTCTTTTTTAACATACATAATAGTGCTTCTTCACATACTAGTAAGAGCAAATCGAAAGGAACGATATGTGAAATGAAACGGATTAACATTAGCATGAGTCCTCCCCGTGTTCTTATTGTATCTTTTATTATGCTATCAATTATCGGTACATGCCTATTGAAATTGCCAATTGCTACAACAACGTCTATTTCATGGCTCGATGCTTTATTTACAACGGTTTCTGCTTGTACGGTTACAGGGCTTGGTGTTGTGGACACTGGTAAAGTATTTACCTTATTTGGCCAATGTGTCATTTTAACACTTATACAAGTTGGCGGGCTTGGCATTATGAGCTTTGCTGTTTTAATCGCAATTATGCTCGGCAGAAAAATCGGCCTTCAAAACCGGATTTTATTACAACAAGCATTAAACCAAACAAATGTCGGCGGAATCATTCGTCTTGCAAAAGCATTATTTTTATTTTCTTTTACTGTAGAATGTATCGCTACTTTACTTCTCTCTTTTGAATGGGTACCAAAATACGGGGTTGCCAAAGGTATATATTATAGCTTTTTTCATTCTATCTCAGCCTTTAACAATGCTGGGTTTTCTGTGTGGAGCGATAATTTAATGTCGCACTCCCATAGCATTCTCGTCAATCTCGTTATTTCTTCCCTCATTATTTTAGGTGGGATTGGTTTTACGGTTATCGTAGATATAAAAAGAAAGAAAAACTTTAAAAACCTTACTTTGCACTCAAAGCTTATGCTCTCTTCTACTCTAATCGTCAATATTATTGCTACAGCTTTTATCTTTATATTTGAGTTCCATAATTCAATTTCCATGAGAGGTTTTACACCATTTGAAGAAGGTATGGCTGCTTATTTTCAAGCGGTTTCAACACGTACTGCCGGGTTTAATACTGTTGATATCTCTGCATTATCAAAACCTTCACTTTTATTAATGATGCTTCTTATGTTTATTGGTGCTGGCAGTGCTTCAACTGGTGGTGGGATTAAGTTAACGACTTTTTTGATTATGTTTTTCGGCGTATTTAAATTTTTGCAAGAACAAGATGATATTGTCGTGTTTAAAAAATCCATTAAAGATACGCTCATTGTCAAATCATTAACAATTACTATTATTTCAATTTCGTTTATTTTTCTTTCCATTTTAATTTTAAGCATCACTGAGAAGGTTCCTTTATTAATGAGTGCTTTTGAAGTATTTTCAGCATTTGGAACTGTCGGCCTTAGCATGAATTTGACGCCACACTTAACAATCATCGGCAAAACAATTATTATCTTTATGATGTTTTTTGGAAAGATGGGGCCTTTAACATTAGCCTTTTCATTTGCACGTAAAAAACAAAGAAAAATAAAATATCCCAACGAAGATATTTTAACAGGTTGACAACCGTATAAATTATCCATATAATGAGAGTACAATAGCATATCTCCAAAGGGGAGTAGCGTCCAAGAACTATTTCTTGGAAACAAAGTCGTCATTACGTAGAACTTAGTTCTTCCGGCTTTGTTGGCATTTTCATTACATATGTCTAGCAAGACCTTTGCCTATCAACGGCAGAGGTCTTTTTTGTTTTCAAATTCCTTCCACCGTTGATACGCAGGAGTATGGGGAAACTAAACAGTGGGGAACTTCTTCACTTGTTTAGTCTTTATAGAAATGAGAGGAGAATGTACATGGATGTATCATTATTATTGGAGTATGGTTGGGTATTACTCATCCTAATTGCACTAGAGGGGATTTTAGCGGCTGATAACGCTCTCGTTCTCGCAATTATGGTAAAACATTTACCAGAAGAAAAACGAAAGAAAGCACTATTTTATGGATTAGCAGGAGCGTTCGTTTTCCGCTTCGGATCACTATTTATGATTTCGTTCCTAGTAGATGTATGGCAAGTGCAAGCAATTGGTGCGATTTATCTTATGTTTATCGCGGGGAATCACTTATTTAAAACGTATGTTAAAAAGAATACACATGAAGAAACAGAAGAAAAAGAAGCAAAGAAAAAACAAGAGAACTTTTGGTGGACTGTATTTAAAGTCGAAGTTGCTGATATCGCCTTCGCAGTTGATTCAATTTTAGCTGCTGTTGCATTAGCAGTGACTTTACCGAAAACAGGATTAGGTACGATTGGTAGTCTTGATACAGGTCAATTTATCGTTATCTTTACAGGTGGACTTATCGGATTAGTTATAATGCGATTTGCAGCAACTGCTTTCGTACAAATATTAAAACGTAAACCAGGACTTGAAACTGCAGCATTTTTAATTGTAGGTTGGGTTGGTGTGAAATTAACAGTTTATACGCTAGCACACCCTGCTTTAAATGTCCTTCCGCATTCATTCCCAGAATCCACTCCGTGGAAGCTTACATTCTGGATTGTATTAGTTGGAATCGCAGTTTGCGGTTGGTTCTTCTCGAAAGAAGTAGAAGTAAAAGTAGAAAAGAATTTAGACGAAAAAGCGCTGTAATTACAGCGCTTTTTCTTTTTTCTCGTTTCAATTCCCCTCTCTATTTTCAGAAAAAATTCCATTATACTACCTTTTGTAAACGCTTCCTTTCTAGATGTATGTCCTTTTTGTGAAATATTGCACAAACTTATTGAAACTATGAACAAATCCATGTACCTTATTCATATAAGGAGTATTTATAGACGATGTATTAAAGGAGCGTATTACTCATGCTAGAACAAGGATTAGATTACGTTGTAAAACTGGCTAAGAGCAAAAAACAAATGCTAGATATAAATCCAATGCAATATTTCATTCGTGCTGCACTTGCAGGCATTTATATCGGTTTTATTATTGTACTATGTTTTAAATTAGGTAACTTTTTTCATATTGCAGATTCACCAGCAACATATTTAGCTTCCTCCATGTTTTTCGGAATTGCTCTCGTACTTATTATATATGGCGGCGCTGAATTATTTACTGGCAATACAATGTACTTCACAGTGGCAACTTTAAGAAAAGAAACAACGATTTCTGATACACTTCGCAACTGGGTTGCTTGTTATGCAGGTAACTTAGCTGGCGCTTTATTCTTTGCCTTACTATTTTACGCAACTGGAATTTTCGAAGCAATTGATCACAGTCATTTAATGAATAAAGTTGTTGAAGGAAAGATGAATACACCTACAATGCAATTATTCTTTAAAGCGATTTTATGTAACTGGCTCGTATGTCTTGCCTGCTTCTTACCTTCTCAAGTGAAAGGTGACACAGCAAAAATATTGATGATGATGATGCTCGTTTTCACTTTCTTTTTATCTGGTTATGAGCATAGCATTGCAAACTTATCACTGTTTGCTTTATCTTTAGTATCACCACATCCTGAGACAATTTCTTTTGCGGGCGCTATTCATAACTTAATTCCAGTTACAATCGGTAACATTATTGGCGGATCCGTATTTGTCGGTATGGTATATCATTACTTAACAAAGAAAGCACCTGTTGTTGAACAAGAGAAAACTCAATTAGTTGGAGCTCAAACGGAGGAAATTATTCCTTTACAAGCACATATGAAACATTAAAAACTCCAAAGTTTTACTTTGGAGTTTTTAGCTCCCTACATATTTCAAGGCAATATAAGGATTAATTTCCCCGTTTTCCTTCCCTCTCTCTATGCTCTTTTTCATCTGATGCATACCGATGACATCATTTGTATGAAGGTGAATTTCATTAACATATAAACCTTCGTTGCAGAAAGCTTCTACGAAATCTAACCCACTTTTTTGTCGCCATCCCATATTATAATCGAGGGAAATAATATTCACCTCATTATCCCTAACAATTTGCAAGGCAGATTCTACTGTAGTTGCCAAAACATATCCGTATGGGCAACTTCTTTGATCATCCATATATACATTCATTTTCTATCTCCTCTCTATTTTGCATATGTGACCAACACATAACATATTGCTCCAAGGCTAATAAAAGGTCCGAACGGAATTGGAGTTCTTATGTTTATACGTTTTAGCGCTATACCTATCCCGAAAAAACAAAGACTAAAGCAAGATGCTAAAAATAAAGTTATAAAAACCCCTTTCACTCCGACTATACATCCGAGTAACGAAAGTAATTTTACATCACCTCCGCCAAGACCATCTGGATAAATCTTTTGCATGCAATATAACAAAATGAATATAGTTCCACTACCAGCTAAACTATCTATCCAAGTAACTAACGGTACAAAAATACATTCTAAAATAAGCAAAAGCGCAAACCAAATTAAAATACGATTAGGTATTAGCATATATACTAAATCTGTAACTGAAATAATTAGAAGTAACGAAAAAAGCGATAAAATGATGATGAGCTCTCTTTCCATTCCAATTACATATACAGTAAGAAAAAATAAACTGCCTGTAACAAATTCAAATACTATGTACAAACTTGAGATTTTGCTCTTACAATTTGTACAACGCCCTTTTTGTATACAAAATGAAATGATTGGAATAAGTTCTTTCGGCTGTAACGTATACTTGCAGTAATGACAGTACGAACGCGGTGTAATAATAGATTCCCCTACTGGAACTCTCATCGCAATCACCATAAAAAAAGAACCAAACACCATACCTATTAACAATGCATATAAATAAGTGAACATCCCTTCCTCTCCTTTCCAAAAGAACATAACAAAAAAAGGAGAGAACTTCTACTTCATATTATCTTTATTCTATTAAAAAAGCAGGCCGTTTTCCGGCCTGCTTTCCCCTATTTTATACGATGAAATATACTGCTTTTAACGGCCCGTGTACTCCGACAACAAGATTCATTTCAATATCCGCAGAGTTACTTGGTCCTGTAATAAAGTTAATACAAGATGCGACTGCTTCACCTTTTTCCACACGAGAGTTCATATGTTGAACTGCTTGTGTAATACGCGGTACAAGTGTTTCACGTGGAATAATAGCAAAGTATACAGTCGGTAAAAAGTGTAAAGAACGCCCTTGTCCTTTATGACTTTGTACAACAATCGTACCAGATTCAGCTAAAGTATAATCACTAAATGCAATACCGATATTCGCTTTTTCCGCTATACGCATATTCTCTTCTTTTTTCTCAGGATCCCATACATTTACCTCAACATTTTGCTTTGGAAGCTCTTCTTTAAATAAAGAAGTCAATCCATAGGAATCAAAACGTTCATCTGCTGATAATATAATAGGTCCTCCGCCGTTTTCAACGATTACTTTTTGAATATCTTCACGTAAGCGGTCGTTTGTCGTTTCCACAACAGTTGTATGAATGTTTGTACATTGCTTTTTAAATACTTCTAACAATTCTTCTTGTGAATAATCTTTTAACGTTTCTACATTCACATTACTTTTCCATGCTGGTCGTTCTACACCTTCTGTTTTACGCGCGCGCCCAAGTTCTTTTGCGATATTATCTAGAAAGGACTCACGGTTTTGAATTAATCCTGTCATTATTTGTCCCCGCCTTTCTTATGATCTTTATACCAATCACGGAATCGTTCTTTACTTGGAGCCGGGAATTCACGAATATCCGTCCAGTTTTTAAGTGGTCCAACACCTTTTGATACACGGTTACCAGATGTAAATGGACTCATTGCTGCCGGTGCCATTTTCGATCCCATTTTATATAAAGCTGCTGAAGAAGCACCCATACTAAACATTTTCATTGCTAATTTTTCTGCAAGTGGGGCACGACCTTCTTGCTCAACGATGACTTGACGATGTTTTAATAATAAATCATGTAATGGAATTTTTACTGGACAAGCTTCTGTACATGCTCCGCATAAACTAGATGCATAAGGAAGCTCTTTGTAATCGTCATACCCACCTAAAAGTGGTGTTAATACCGCACCGATTGGTCCTGAATAAATAGATCCATACGAATGTCCACCAACGTGACGATATACGGGACATACGTTAACACAAGCGGCACAACGAATACATTGCAATATTGAACGGAATTCCGATCCAAGAATTTGAGAGCGGCCATTATCAACAACGACTAAATGAAACTCTTCTGGTCCATCTACCTCTTCCTCTTGAATTGGTCCTGCTACTGTTACATAACTTGTTAATTTTTGACCTACCGCACTACGACATAGTAAACCAACTAAAACATCTAATTCTTCCATTGTCGGAACCATACGTTCCATACCCATTACTGCAATTTGTGTTTTCGGAATCGACATGACAAGATCGGCATTACCTTCGTTCGTCACTAAACAAAGAGAGCCAGTATTTGCAACAGCGAAGTTACAACCTGTCACACCAATTTCTGCATCCATAAATTTCTCACGAAGTTGTTTACGAACAAACTTTGTCATTTCGTATGGATCATCAGAATTTTCATATCCAAGTTTTTCTTTAAATACATCACGAATTTGCGTTCTGTTTTTATGAAGTGCAGGCGCAATAATATGTGATGGTGGATCGTTATCTACTTGCAAGATATACTCTCCTAAGTCACTCTCTAACACTTCACAACCAATCTCTTCAAGGGCATGATTCATACTAATTTCTTCAGTTACCATTGATTTTGATTTTACAACTTTCTTCGCTTGTTTCTTTTTTGCAACGTCTTGAATATACTTTGCTGCATCCTCTTTCGTTTTCGCAAAGTAAACGTGACCGCCTCTTTTTGATACATTTTCACTTAACTGCATTAAATAATAATCAAGATTTTCTAACGTATGTTGACGAATTTGTTCACCTAGTTCACGCCACTCTTCCCAGTTTCCCAACTCGTCAGCTGCTTTTAATCGATTTGTATATAAACGCGTTTGTGCAGAAGATACCGCTCCGCGCATAAACGAATCTTGAATTCCATCGCCAACGCGATCATTAAATTTTTTCTCACTGATTTTCATAGACATAGCTTATGTTCCCCCTTCATGAGCGACTATTCAAGACCTCAGCAATATGCATTACTTTTACTTCTTTTCCTAAACGCTCAATACGTCCGCCAATGTTTAACAAACACCCACAATCTGCACCGATTAAATAATCTGCACCTGTTTCCATTACACTATCTACTTTTTCATCTACCATTTGCTCAGAAATTGGAGTCATCTTAACTGAAAACGTTCCCCCAAACCCACAACAATTTTGCACGTTCGGCAGTTCTCTCACAATTAATCCTTTTACGCTTGATAATAAAATTCCTGGTGCCTCTTTTACTCCAAGCAGGCGTGTCATATGACAAGATTTATGAATAGTAGCTATCCCTGGTAAACTTGCACCAACATCTGTAACTTTTAAAACATCTACAATAAATTGTGTAAATTCATATGTTTTATCAGCAACCTTTTGTGCACGTTTAGCCCACTTCGGATCATCTTTAAAAACATGCGGATACTCATGAAACATTGTCGCACAAGATCCAGATGGCGTAACGATATATTCTGCATCTTCGAAAGTTTCAATCATATGTTTCATCGCTTCTTTTGCTGCTTCTACATGGCCGCTATTATAAGCAGGCTGACCACAACAAACTTGTGCTTCTGGAAATTCAATTTCACAACCTAAACGCTCCAATACTTCAACTGTTGCTTTACCGACGTTTGTTTCAAACATATCGACTAAACAAGTAACAAATAAAGTAACTTTCATAACTATAATTCCCCCTCATTACAACTCCGCCAAAAATCATATGGTCATCAGATGACTAAGATTAGAAGAAGTAGGCTCAACCATGGCCTATCCTCTCCCTATTCTAAAGAAAACGCTTACTTAATCTCTCTCTATTTTATCAGAAAATTAGATTTTTAAAAGATTAAATTACGAATTTATATCGCTTTTACCTGTGACAATATGTTCTACATTTGTTAAATGATCTAGCATCGCTTGCTGCGCTAATTCCACATCTTGCTTTAACACCGCATCATATATAGATTGATGCTCTTCTAAAAGTCGTTCTGATGTTGTTTGTTCACCATATAAAATAATGCGTCTTGATTCACCAATCGTTTCAGCAATCATCTCTGAAACATGATTCATGAGCTCAAGCAAGATGTTATTATGCGAAGATTCTGCAATTCCCATATGAAAATGAAAGTCTGCTTTTTCGCCAGCCTTCTCATCTCCAATGCTCTTTGCCATTTCATCTAACCACTGCTTCATATTTTGCAAATTAGCTTCCGTACGTTTTGCCGCTGCCGCTCGAACTGCCCCCACTTCGAGCACCTTCCGTACTTCTAATAAATTCAAAATATCCTCTTTCTTCATTAATAACTTGTTATTTAGTGATTTTGTTAATGAAGAAGGATCGAAATTCCTTACATATGTACCTTCTCCTTGTTTCATTTCAATTAAGCCCATTGCTCTTAGCGCACTTAGCGCTTCACGAACAGCAGATCTGCCAACTTGAAACTGCTCAGCTAATTGATGAACAGGAAGTAGTTTGTCACCAGGTTTTAACGTACCATTTTTAATCATTGTTAAAATAGCTTCAGATACTTCTTCGTAAATTTTTTTCGGTTTAATAGATTTGTACTCCAGTTAAATCACCTCAGTATCTTCCAAACAACAATTGTAACGTTTTATAAGAACTTAGCATCCATAACTATTTTAGAACGAATTAGTAAGAAGTACAAATGTTTTGTTCATAAAATAGTCAAATTTTTGATATTTGTTTGATATTAATTAATACATTTACGCGTAACTATTTACCTTCAATATGAAGAGCATATTCCAAAAGTTAGAATATGCTCTCCTCATCTTGTGCTTTTAATTTAATACTAACTGTCGTGCCCTTACCTTTTTCACTTTCTATTCTCCACTCACCGTCATGTATATGAACAATTTGCCTTACAATTGCAAGACCTAAACCTGTTCCACCATGTTGACGACTTCTCGCTTTATCTACTCGGTAAAAGCGTTCCCCCAGATTTTCTAAATGCTCTCTATCAATACCTATTCCTGTATCTTTTATGTGCAATTCACAATAATCATCGATTTGCTTTAATGTTATTATGATATCCCCGTTTTGATTTGTATAACGTATCGCATTATCTAATACATTATGAAGTACTTGTTGCATACGATCCTCATCAATCATTACGATAATTTCAGGATTTAAATTCGTTGAAATACGAAGGTTTTTTTCTACAAACTGTAACTCGTACGTATTTAGTACATCTTCAATAAGCTGTGAAAAAACGATAGGTTGTTTCTTTAAGGGAAAGTGTTCACCTTCTAGCTGCGCTAGATCTAATAAATCATGAACGAGGCGCTGCATGCGACCTGCTTCTTTATGAATAAGTTGCGTTACTTTTTCCTGCTGCGGCCCCTTCGCTACACCGTCTAAAATAGCTTCACTATATCCTTTAATATAACTAAGCGGTGTTCTAAGTTCATGCGAAACATTAGCTAAAAATTCCTTACGCTTTACATCTTCTGTTTCTAAGGAGTTTGCCATTTTATTAAAGGCTTTTCCCAATCGTCCAATTTCATCTTCTGAAGAAATTGTAATCCGCTCTGAGAAATCTCCAGTAGCCAAATGATTTGCAACTCGTTCCATTTGCGAAAGCGGTCTCGTAATGGCGATAATAATTTTTCTACCAATCCATATTGTAATTAAAATCATTGCAAGTGCTAACGGCGCTAAAATAAGACCCATATCAAATATTAAGTCTTTTATACTTTTTAAAGGAATATAAGAGTATACAATACCAACTAATTTTTTATTATCTAAAACAGGGATGACAACACCCATAATATTACGATCAAAATGTTCTTCATACCCTATCTTTGTCACAGTTTTCCCATCTAATAGCGCCTGTCTATCCCCTTCACTTATAAGAGAATGATGGTGAACATCAAAAGGCAAACATGCACTTAAATCACGCGGATTGTATACGAAAAGGACATCTGAACTAGATATTTGATCATATGCCCTTACTTTCTCTTCAAAAGTGGATACTCCTTCACGTTTATCATATTGCGTGGCAAGACGTTTCCCTTCCATTACTAATGAATCTTTTAAATTATCAACGTATAACTTTTCATATGAGTATAAAGATACAAAATAAAGAAAGGAAACTGTTACACATACTGCACATACTACTGTAAGCCAAAGCTTTTGTACCATCGTAAACATACGTTACACCTCAAATTTATAACCTACACCCCAAACGGTTTGAATGTAGTTTCCACTTTCTCCTAGCTTTAGACGCATCGTTTTCACATGCGTATCTACCGTTCTTGTACTTCCTGCATAATCATATCCCCACACCTTTTCAAGCAATTGTTCCCGGCTAAATACTTGTCCATTATGTTGGCAAAGAAAATATAGTAAATCGAACTCTTTTACCGTAAGAGGAATCGTCTCACCATTCGTCTCGACCCTCCTACTTTTTTCATTAATAAGAATCGGTCCAAATTGAATCTCTTCTTGCTGTTCTTGCTTTGTATATCGTCTTAAAACAGCTTCCATACGAGCAATTAGTTCCCCAGGACTAAATGGCTTTACAATATAATCATCTGCTCCCATACGTAAGCCGTTCACCCTATTCCACTCTTCACCTTTTGCTGTTAAAAATATAATAGGTACATCCGACGTTTTTCGAATCTCTTTACAAACTGAAAGCCCATCCATCTCAGGCATCATAATATCTAGTACAACGAAATCATAATGATCCGTCTCTAATTTTCGAAGTGCCTCTTTTCCATTTTCAGCTTCTCCCCACTCGTATCCGAAGTTATCTAAGTACATTCCGACAAGTTGCCTCATATCACTTTCGTCATCTACGACTAGCACGTTATATTTACTCATTGTCCTTCCCCTTCTCTCTCTATGAGTTGAAACGGTCCTTTTCCGACTTTAATTGTTTGTTTTATTTTCATATTCTTCATATCCATTACGCATACTTCATCGCTATCATAACTAGCTACATATCCTTCTGCACCGCTTTTCAAAAATGCAAATGGATTAGATCCTACTTCTGCAAATCCTACCTCTTGATACGTACTTGCATCAAACTTTCTAAGCGTATTTGAACCGTGACTTAGCGCATATACATACTTATCATCCTTTGTTATATTCACAGGCATAAACGGAGCATGTAAAGAACGCATCATCTCTCCGCTCTGTAAAGAATACACTAATACTTTCTCATTCACTTGACTTCCATCACCATGTCCACCAATCCATATTTCTTTCCCGTCAGCGCTAACCGTTGCTCCTGTTGATGCTGGTGGAATCATAAAGGACTGTATCACTTCTTTTTTCTTTGTATCAATGGTCGTTAATTTCGTATCATAAAAGTTGAGTACAGATAACTGGTTATGATGCTCTACCATCGTTATCGGCCCTTTTCCTGCTGAAACACTCCCTGTCTCTTTTCCTTTTATCGTAAAGAACCTTACCTTTTGTTCATTTTGATCGGCAGCAAATAATTGTGTTCCATCATCTGATGCGATAACATTAGCAATTCCTTTTCCAATCTTATATTTGTCCACTTGTCTTCCTTCTGCTAGTGAATATACATACATATATTCTAATTGCTTACCATAAACAAGTATTTCCTCGCCATTTGGAAGTAGCGTAACCCCCGCAATCGGCTCATTTAATTCCCATGTTGTTAATAGCTTCTTTGTTTTTTTATCAATAAAACTAATACTACCTTCCTTTATATTTGTTGTTATAATAACACTTTTATCTTTAGCAATCGGTGTATACGAACTTCCTTGACACCCTACTAATAGAAATAAAAAACAGAGAAGAAAAACATACTTTCTCAAAAGATTCCCTCCATCTTCGGATGATTTCGTTATAATTGTAAAATAACAAATAAATGTGTGGAAAATGTGAAATCTTCCTTTATTAATAAACTTACATATATAATGTACAACAAATAGAATTTGAGGTGTGTAAATTATGCTTTTTCCTGATTTAGCGAATAAAATTGTACGTGAAGTACGCAGATTAATTACTGAAAACATTATTATTATACAAGGCGTTATTATCGCAAGTACAGATGCGGAAAGAATCGGTCAATTTCATGAAGGTGCACTCCGCTGTGCGAAACAAAAGAAAACTGTCATTATTACAAAAGACGATGAACGACGACTGCAAGGTGTAAAAGCTGGGATGAACCTTCCTTTACTATTCCATGACGAAGTAATCGGCGTGATTGGAATTACAGGAGAACCTGAAAATATTTCACAATACGGAGAAATATTACGTAAGATGACCGAATTATTAATTCATGAAAACTACTTTTTAGAACAACTAGAACTTGAGCACCGTTCTTATGAAGGATTTGTCTTTGATTGGCTTCAAAATACAGACTGGTCTCCAAGTTTTCTCGATCGTGCAAAAACGCTTGGCATTGATTTATATAAGAAGAAACAACTTATTTTATTATCAATCGCCCAAGATAATACGATGCTCCAGCGTAAAATTTGGCAACATATGCGCAACATTTTAGCAAAAGAAAATTTATTTGTTCGCTGGGGAAATGATCGGTTTATTTTGTTTACAACAATCCAATCCAAAGAGCAAACCTTTCAATTTTTAAAACGGTTAAAACAAGACTGTGAAACTTTATTTTCTATTACTTTATATATCGGGATTGGACAAACAGTTACGCCAAGCAATATGAACTTATCGTACGAACAAGCATTACGCGCCCTTTCAGTATCACTTGAAACGAAAAAAATTGTATTTAATGAAGATTTACGTTTAGAAATGTGCTTACAAGATATTTCTACTGAAACTCGAGAACAGTTTCTAGAGCGTACCATTGAAAACTTAGTATCATCTCCTGAGCTTATGCACACTTTACGTTTATTTATCGATTATAACCAATCTTATAAGCAGACAGCTGAGCAATTACATATACACATTAACACATTGCATTACAGGCTAAAAAAGATTGAAGAACATACAGGACTTGACCCGAAACAATTCAAAGATTTAAATGTTTTATACTTCGCACTCCTCTTATTAGATAATCATACAAAAAATAACGATAAAATTGATTAATCTTTAGATGATTGTACATAGAAAGAATCCTCCAACTTTTTTATCATTATAATGAAAGCACTGTTACAACGTTTTTTATTATGACGAAATACGTTAACAGTTTGAGGGGGATTTCCAATGTTAGAAAAGCAAATTATTGATTCATTCGTATCTATTGTTGGCGAAGATAATGTAGATACATCCAATATGGGGCGTTTAACTTATAGTTATGATGCCACTCCAAACTTCCAAGCGATGCCTGATGCAGTCATCGCTCCTCGTAATACAAATGAAATAGCAGACGTGTTAAAAGTGTGTAACACTCATAAAATCCCAGTATACGTTCGCGGGTCTGGAACAAATCTTTGCGCTGGAACGTGTCCACTTGAAGGTGGTATCGTCCTTATTTTCCGCCATATGAACAATATTTTAGAAATTGACGAAGAGAATTTAACAATTACTGTACAAGCTGGTGTTATTACACTTGATATTATTAAAGCAGTAGAAGAAAAAGGTTTATTTTATCCACCAGATCCAAGCTCTATGAAAATTTCTACAATCGGCGGTAACATTAATGAAAACTCCGGCGGATTACGTGGTTTAAAATATGGCGTAACACGTGATTATGTAATGGGGCTTGAACTTGTCTTACCGAACGGCGATATCATTCGCACTGGTGGTAAATTAGCAAAAGATGTAGCTGGTTATGATTTAACTCGTTTATTTATTGGTTCTGAAGGAACACTTGGTGTTGTTACGGAAGCTATATTAAAACTTGTCCCTATGCCTGAAACGAAGAAAACGATGCTTGCGCTATATGAAGATATTAACGAAGCTGCTCGAGCTGTTTCTGCTATTATTGCAAATAAAATTATTCCGGCGACACTTGAGTTTTTAGACCAACCAACAATTGAAGTTGTAGAAGAGTTTGCACAAATCGGTTTACCAACTGACGTTAAAGCAATTTTATTAATTGAACAAGATGGCCCGCCCGAGGTTGTCAATCGAGATATCGAAAAAATGGCTAACGTTTGCCGTGCTATGAATGCGGTCGATGTTCGCGTTGCAAAAGATGAAGCCGAAGCAGATGCGCTTCGTACAGCACGCCGGAGTGCACTATCAGCACTTGCAAGACTAAAACCGACAACAATATTAGAAGATGCAACTGTACCACGTTCACAAATCGCTCCAATGGTTGAAGCAATTAATGCAATTGCAAAGAAATATAATATTCCTATTTGTACTTTTGGTCATGCTGGTGATGGTAATTTGCATCCGACTTGTATGACAGATGCCCGTAATGAAGACGAAATGCACCGTGCTGAACAGGCTTTTGCTGAAATATTTGCGAAAGCGATTGAGCTTGGTGGTACGATTACCGGCGAACATGGTGTTGGCGCGATGAAAGCTCCGTATTTAGAAATGAAATTAGGTAAAGAAGGTATCGCTGCTATGCAAGGGATTAAACAAGCCTTCGACCCAAACAACATTATGAATCCTGGAAAGATGTTCGCGAAAGACTCTCGTAAAAGAGTGGTGGTTGAGCGATGACCACATTAAATAAAGAAAACATTCAAAAGGAATTTAAAGAACGATTAAGTGAAGATGAACTACTAAACTGTATGCGATGCGGCTTTTGTTTACCAACTTGCCCTACTTACATTCAATCTGGGTATAAAGAATCACATTCCCCACGCGGACGTATCGCCTTAATGAAAGCCGTCGTTGATGGTTTAATTGAGCCGGATGAAGATGTTGAAGATACATTAAATGTTTGCCTTGGCTGCCGCGCTTGTGAACCTGTTTGTCCATCTGGTGTGAATTATGGACATTTATTAGAAGAAGCTCGTGATATTATTAATCAAAATAAAAAGTTCTCCATGCCCGTGAGAGCTGTTCGTAAAGTTGTTTTTGAAGGACTATTCCCGCATCAAAACCGAATGCGAACATTAACAGGACTAATCGGATTTTACCAGCGTTCTGGTTTACAAACGCTAACACATAAAACAGGTATTATGAAGTTATTCCCTGAAACACTTGCAACGATGGACCTCGTTTTGCCAAAAGTCCCTAAAATGAAAGCGATGAAAGATCGTCCTGAATTTTTACCTGCTGAGGTGGCAAAGAAGAAACAAGTTGCATTCTTCACAGGCTGTTTAATGGATACGATGTTTTTAGAAACAAATAACGCAACGATGAAACTTCTTCAGTTAGCTGGTTGTGATATCGTTATTCCGAAAACACAAAGTTGCTGCGGGGCATTACATGGGCATGCTGGTGAAAAGAGTGGAGCAAAAGAATTAGCAAAACGAAATATAGAAGCATTCGAAGATTTAAACATCGACTATATTATTACGAATGCAGGTGGTTGCGGAGCTTACCTCGTAGACTATGATTATCTGTTAAAAGATGATCCCAAATGGGCTGAACGCGCAAAGCAATTTGTTTCTAAAATTAAAGATATTACTGCTATACTAGTAGAACTAGATTTCCATAAACGTAATGACTTACGACTCACGCCGCAAATCATTACGTATCAAGACTCTTGTCATTTACGTAATGTTATGCGAACATCTTCGGAACCTCGTATGTTACTAGAGGCCATTCAAGGCGCAACATACCGCGAAATGAAAGATGCGGACCGTTGCTGTGGTTCTGCTGGTATTTATAATATTGTCCATTCGGAGTTATCAATGGAATTTCTAGATTACAAAATGGACCGTGTACATGAAACAGATGCAGCGACAATTGTTACTGCAAACCCTGGATGTCTATTACAAATGAAACTAGGTATTGAACGTGAAGGTCTTTCTCATAAAATGAGAGGAATTCACATTGTTGATCTATTATTAGAAGCAATTGAAACCAACTCGTAACATACGTAATAATAGGAAAACGGCTATCTCCTTCGTCTATGTAAAGAGATAGCCGCTTTTTTGTCCGCTACAACATTAAAAATATGTTACTTTATTATAAAAAAGAACAACAGAAACATTACAGTTTTGTAAAAATACATCCAGTATATTCCTCAAAAAAATGCTAAAATCATTGATACAATAGGATTCTTCATTTTTAATATAGGTACATTTATCCAAAAACCCCCTCTTAAAACCAAGTATAAAAATGCTGAAAATTCCTTTTATACTCTATGTTTCTCTTATTTCATCCCTTTCCTCCTCTTAGGATAAATTAGGAAAATTTTAAGTCTATGAATTTTTTTCCATCTTTTTTCTCGCAAATTGTATGCTACGATGAATTGGTCAGTCAGACAGGCTGTCAAAAACAAATCGTGTGAAAACAAATTAAAACTTTATATAGGGGGACACACATCATGAAAAAGCGTGTTTTATTATCTGTAGCTGCTGCAACAGCTCTTACTTTAGGAGTATCTTCTTTAGATGCACAAGCTGCAACAGTACAACCATCTAACATAAAGGTTCAAAATATTCAGCATTCAAAAATGATGATGAAGCAAATGAGCCAACAAGAATTACAAGCATTCTTACAATCTATGGGAGTTGAATCATTAGCACAATGGAACCAAGGACAATTCCAACAGGATTGCTTCATTCCTGGTCAACAGCCTACTGAAAATGTTGTTACTGAACAACCAACAGCTAAGCCAGAAGCTCAAAAGCCTGCTGAGGAAACTCAAAAACCAGCTGAACAAAAGCCTGCTGAAGAAGTTGCTAAACCAGAAGCTCAAAAACCAGCTGAAAACAACAATACTCAAAACGAAACACAAAAGCCTGCTGAAGAAGCAAAATCTTTAAGCGAATTCGAACAACGCGTTGTTGAATTAACAAACGCAGAGCGTACAAAACAAGGCTTATCAGCATTACAAATCGATACTGAATTAAGCAAAGTAGCACGCATTAAGTCTGAAGATATGCAAAAAAACAACTACTTTGATCATAACAGCCCTACATACGGGTCTCCGTTTGACATGATGAAGAAATTTGGTATTTCTTATAAATCTGCAGGTGAAAACATCGCCCAAGGACAACGTACTCCAGAAGAAGTTGTACAAGCTTGGATGAACAGTGCTGGACACCGTGCAAACATCTTAAATAGTGGCTTCACTCATATTGGTGTTGGCTATGTAGAAAGCGGCAACTACTGGACACAACAATTTATTACGAAGTAAAAAAAAAGAGAGTCTTCTAGGAGAAGACTCTTTTTTTATGTTTCATAGCTTTCTAATATGTATGCGTATAAAATGTAGAACATAAACAAAATAGACCCGCAGCTTATTACACTAATTAACAAGTAAAATCCCCACTTCAGGCTCAAAAGCAACGAAAATAATATGCTACATGCCATCACTTGAAAGATTCGCCTACTAACTAAACGGATTTTTTGTAATTTGATCGGTTCTTT
Organism: Bacillus sp. FSL R12-0074; assembly: GCF_038005725.1. Classification (NCBI taxonomy): domain Bacteria; kingdom Bacillati; phylum Bacillota; class Bacilli; order Caryophanales; family Bacillaceae; genus Bacillus; species Bacillus sp. FSL R12-0074. Next base: position 1,328,793 of record NZ_JBBOTR010000001.1, on the reverse strand, counting down.
CTCTCTATCCTTCACCTTTTTAAACACTTTACTAAACATAAAAAGAAACATACTAATTCCAATCGTTAGTCCTGTCTGAAAGGATATAATACTTCCCAAATTAATAAAGAGAATTAGTATATGGACAAACATCATAAATAAAGTAATACTCTTTATAAATCCATTTATAATGAAATACTCCCCTTCATTAAACTTATATATATTATGTAAAATAACATATACTAATCCATGTAAAATAATAATAAGGACAGGGATAAATAATACGACAACTTGTTTACTCATAAACTCGTTCGCTCCACCATTCTCGTTCCAATGCACTGCCATACGAGTTGGTAAATATGGATAAATACATAGAGTAAGTAAGAGACAAGCGAAAAATATCCCTAGCATATATTTATATTTGATCAAGTAATTCTCACCTCTCTTTTCTCTTAACGGCTTCGCCTCTTTCAGAGAAATCCCTGCAAAAATCTACCTTTTTCAACTTTAAACTTACACTTTACCTATTTTCTCTTTCAAGTTTTTTCATTGTATCGTTTAAATTTGTAGGGAAAGGTACGTCAACAACGATCTCTTCTTTCGTAATCGGATGCAAAAAATTAATCTTCATCGCATGTAACGCTTGCCCGGACATATATGTTGTTTGCCCACCATATAATACATCCCCAACTAATGGATTTCCATTATAGCTCATATGAACGCGAATTTGATGTGTTCTACCGGTTTCTAACTGTAACGTTACGAGCGTCGCATTTTGTTTTTTAAAATATTTCTCTACTTTATAGTACGTTATAGCTTTGTCTCCCTTTGGAGAAACACGGCGCCTTGTAGCATGATGTCGATCTCTTCCGATGGCCGCGTCAATTGTCCCTTGCTTCTTTTTTACTTTTCCTTCAACAAGTGCCGCATACGTTCTTTTAATTTTCCGTTCCATTAATAAACGATCCATAATTGCACCCGCAATTCTATGTTTTGCGAATACAACACCACCCGTCGTATCTTTATCTAATCTATGGATATGCCGAACCTTCGTCTCTAAACCTTGCATTTGAAAATGAAAAGCAACAAGATTGGCAAGTGTTCCCGTCCCATTTTTTTCAGAAGGATGTGTATCCATTTGCCCCTGCTTATTTACAATGAGTACGTGATCGTCTTCAAACACTACATTTAATTCACCATATTCCGGCTCTACGCCGTACTCCTCCTCCATAAACATATGAACTTGTAACTTATCCCCTTCTTTTAAAAGTTCATTCCATCTCCTTTGTTCTCCGTTAACCGTAACACCTTTTTCCATACGAAGCTGATGTAATAACTTTTTTGGTACTTCCCATTCCATTTTTAACAACGACTCAATACTTATACCATTCCACGTCGCTGGAACCGTAATTTCGCACCATTCGCCCTTTTTCTTTGTTTCCATACTATAATCACCTTATTTCTATTGATTCTCTCATTGTAACGGAAAACATACTTTGATGCACCGTCAAAAATAGAGGACAGCCTTATAATCGACTGTCCCCTCACGCTCTAAGCCTTTTCATTTCCTGCAACACTTCTTCAGCTTTTTGTTCATACAATAAATCTTTAAAGAAATCCGCCAATCGTTTATAGTCGTTGTACGTATCTAATAAGTCGTCTATTTTCTCTCCTTTCATAACTTGTTGCTTTTGCTTCATTTTTACTGGATAGCGATACCCCGATACTTCTTGTATTTTGTAATACTCATCCTCTACTTGAATGACTTTTACAAGTTCCTCTTCTTCCGCATCCATCGTATACCCGTCAAAGTCTCTAAGCAGTTCATAAATAATATGAGTCCATTCATCTTTTGGGTAAAACCCTTTTTCCAACCGATAACCGACAATGCGATACATATGCCCATCGTTTTCAGCAAACTGTACTGTATCATTTAGCTTAAACTTAAAATAACGAAACATTGCCTTCACCTACTTGTATGTAATGTTCTTATCACATACTATGCGCAAAATATGGGCCCTGCTATTCATAAAAAAAACTCATCTTATAGATGAGTTTTTTACGATGATTTTTCTCTTTTCTTTCGAAATGGTAGCCACCAGTTCCAATCCCCAAACAATTTCATTAAACTTGGTACGAGCATAAGACGGATAATTGTTGCATCAAGAAATATTGCTAATGCAACCCCAAGCCCCATCTGCTTTACTGGTAAAATATCAGTAAAGGCGAACGCACCGGTAACAACAATCATAATTAAAGCGGCGGACGTAATAATTCTACTTGTCGAAACAAGTCCTTCTAACGTTGCTTGATCGTTATCTCCTGTTTCTTCATAAAGCTCATGAATACGTGAAATAAGAAATACTTCATAATCCATGCTAAGCCCAAATACGAGGCCGAAAATAAAGATTGGTAATACAAATAAAACTGAACTCTCTTCTAATCCGAAATGACCACCTTCAAATAACCAAATTACAATTCCAATTGTTGCACTTAAACTAAGTACGTTCATAATAATAGCTTTAATTGGAATGAGTATAGAGCGGAATGCGAATAATAAAATGACAAAGGTTGATCCAAATATAACAGACATACCAATTGCAACTTTATCTTTAATTTCATCTTCTAACTCTTGCTGGAACGTCGTCATACCGCCCAAATAATAAGTAACATCATTTTCTTTATAATTCTTTTTGAAATCACGAACCCATTGTTTTGCGGTTTCTGTACTTGGCTTCGTATCCAAAAAGACTTCCATTGTTGTTTTATTCCCTTTCGTATACGCTTCAAATACAGGAGCTATTTTCGCAGCTTCTGGCGACTGTAACATTCCAGCAACTTGATCTGCTTTCATTCCATTTAGCCCGTCATATACACTTTTCACCTTATATACTTGCTTATCGTCTTTTAACTTTTGAACAACAGCTTCTATCTTTTGTAAACTTTCTTTTTCTGTTATATCTTTCTTCGTCTCTACTACTAATGTCACATCAGCGTGTGTTTGGACAGTTTTATTAAAGGCTTCTTCATACTTCTCAAATGCAACTCTCGTATCACTCTTTTCAGGTAACGCTTCAACACCAGGAAACTGCAAGTTAGCTGTACGTAGTGGTAATAAACAAATAACAATAAATGTTGTAACAACAATAATCATGACGATTGGATGTTTCATTACAAACTGTGCAAATTTACGCCATACATTTGATGGCGTAGGCGCCGCCTGATTCTTTTTTAATATCCTTTTACCAATTAAAGATAATAGCGCCGGAAGAAGTGTGAGCGAAAACAAAATGCTCATAATAACGACAATCATCCCGCTAATAGCAACAGACTGAATATAATCTATCTTAAAGAAAAATAAGCCTGATAAACCGACGAATACACATAACCCTGAAAATACGATAGCACGCCCTGCCGTTTGATACGTAATCGCTATCGCTTCTTTCACTGTTCTCTTCGCAACTTCCTCTCGAAAACGATTTACAAATAACAGTGCGAAATCAATTGATAATGCGAGCCCAATCATCGGTGCAACATTTAACACGAAAATAGATAGCTCTTTATCACTACCTATAAAATATAAAATCCCCATCGTACTAATGACACTAAGCGCGCCATTTACAATCGGTAAAATAGACGCAATCAGACTACCAAATGAGAATAATAGTACGAGAAAAGCAATAGGTAATCCAATCATCTCTGCTACTTTTAAATCATTTTGCGTTCTTTCATTAATCTCTTGATTAATTTTCGGATATCCTGTCGGTGTTACTTTTAATACGCTATTACTTTCCTTCTCGATTTTCCCGGCAAATTGTAATGTCTTTTCCATTCGTTCTTTATTTGTTTTCCCGGAAAATAAAATCGTCGCATAACCGATATCATCTTGTAACATCTCTTTATTTTGCATTGGATGATGGAAAGATTCGTATTTTTCTTTCTCTTCAATTTGATTTATTATCCCCTCTATACGCTTTTGGAACTCCTCATGCGAAGTATCCTTTTCCTTCTCAAAAACGAGTAAAAGTGTATCTTGAGACTGCTTAAAATCTTTATCTAAAATTTCTTTCGTCTTTTGATAATCCCCTTCTGTTTGGAAACCATCACCGCCCAATACTCCTGGAAGTTTTGGAGCAAAAATACCGAGCACTATCGCAAGTAGTAGTAATGCTACAATTACTGTATAACGAAATTGATACAAAAAAGTTCCTAACTTCCCCCACTTATCAATTTTATGTACATTTGTCTTCACACATTTTCACCTACTTTATATAATTCACTTGTCATTTATACTTTATCACATCTCCCCATAAACAAAAAACGTCTAGAAAAACTATAATACTAGTTTTTCTAGACGTTTTTTTATCTCTCGTTATTAAGTCCCAATCTCTCGGTAAGTAAACGATGACAATAAATTGCGATGATTAACAAAATGCCACCTGCACAGTAACCAGCTAAAATATCAGTCGGGTAATGAACATTTAAAATAACTCTACTTAATCCAATCAATATAATTAATATGCCCATCGAAATCGTAATACCACATTTTCCAGCTACACTCTTCAAATTGGCAGCAATGATATAGGCAAGAAAACCGAATGTTATAATAGATAGCATTGCATGTCCGCTTGGGAAGCTATACCCAAGTGCGTCAAGTGCCTCATTTAATGATGGGCGGTCTCTTTTTGCAATTTCTTTTATTCCCTTATTAACAAGGTGTGTCGTTAATATAGCCATTGGATACACAATCATAGCAGCATAATAACGCTTTTTCCAAAAAACGAGCAAGCTTATAATTAGTGTCGTTATAACTCCAATTGCAGATCCTAGCTTTGTAAAGTATGAGAAGAATGTAAGTGAGCTTTCCGTTTGTAATCCTTTTACCATATCACGTACGTATGTATCCATCATTGTAACACCACCTACATGTACCCTCCAAGCGATGATGCTAAATAGAACAAACAATAAAATGATACACATTAACTCATACTGATGTAACTTTTTCTTCAATCGATTTCCTCCTACTATGAAAAAATGCGATTTCTACTTTAGAAACCGCATTTTCTTACTTATTTACCTTTTGTTTTCAGCTCTGTCCAGTAGCGATCGTAGTCTTTTAACTTATCGTCTACATCAACAAGCCACTCTGTACGATCTAATTCTTCTTTTGTTAAGAAGATCATGTGATTATCACGATATTCTTTACTATGAAGAGGATAAGCTTTTTCATTTGGATTACTGTAACCAATTGACTCGTAGTTTTTCACACTTACTTTTTCATCTAATAAGTAGTTCATAAACTTCTCTGCAAGTTCTTTATTTTTCGCACCTTTTGGAATTGCTAACGTATCAGCCCAAATTGTGCCACCTTCTTTTGGTACAACGTATCCTACATCTTTATTGTCTTTCGCAATGAATGCTGCGTCTCCAGACCAAACTGTCCCGATCCAAGCATCTTCTGTAATGAATTTTTGTTTAATATTATCTGTATCGAATGCTAATAAGTTTGGAAGTAGCTTCTGCAAATCAGCAGACGCTGTCTTTAACTGTGCATCCTCTTTCGTGCTATTAGAGAAACCGTTTTTCTTAAGTCCCATTCCTAATACTTCACGAGAATCGTTTAATAAAGTAACATGTCCTTTATATTTCTCGTTCCATAAATCATTCCAGCTTGTAGGTGTTTCTTTCACATACTTTTTATTGTATGCAATTCCTGTTACACCCCAAGTATATACTAGAGAATACTTATTCTCTGGATCAAACGCAGGTGTTTTAAAGTTAGAAACAAGGTTCTCGATGTTCGGGATATTCTTCTTATCTAAAGGCGCTAATAAGTCCATCTTCGCCATCGTTTTCACCATGTAATCAGATGGCTGAATTAAATCATATGTCGCGCCACCAGCTTGTAATTTCGCAAGCATTTCTTCATTACTTGCATATTTATCGTAGTTAATTTTCACGTTATATTTCTTTTCAAAATCTTTTAAAACTTGCTCATCAAAATTGTCAGCCCAGCTATAAATGTTTAATTCTTCTTTTTTCTCACCACAACCAGCAAGTACACCTGCAGCAAGACTGAAGCTAATTGCTATACCAGCTAATCTCTTCACTAATTTCATCGGTTTATTACCTCCTCGTTCTTTCTATATCATTCGTATTATAAAGGAAGGTGTCCTCCAGGGTTCTCTTCACCGTCTGCACCTTTATTACGGAAAATTTCCGATAGCACCATTAATCCTACAATTACAACAATTAATATTGTAGAAAGAGCATTAATTTCAGGCGATACTCCACGCTTAACCATACTATAAATGTATAATGGCAATGTTGTTGATCCTGGTCCTGATACGAAGAAACTAATTACAAAATCATCAATCGATAATGTGAATGTTAATAATGCGGCTGAAATAACTCCTGGTGCAATTGCTGGAAACGTTACATAACGAAACGTTTGCCACGGCGTTGCTCCTAAATCGTTTGCAGCCTCTTCTAAATCACGTCCCATACCAGAAAGACGTGCCGCTAAAATAACAACAACAAATGAAATACTGAATGTAATGTGTGCAATAATAATTGTTGTTTTTCCAAGTTCCATACCTAATTGACTAAATAGGATAAGTAAAGATAATCCCATTAAAATATCAGGAATTAAAATTGGTAAATATACAAGACCGTTAATGGCCCCTTCAAAACGATATTTGTAACGGTGTAATGCAATAGCAAAAATCACACCAAGAACTGTCGTCACAATTGTCGTTATAACAGCAATCGTCATACTATTTACAAACGCATCAATAACATCTTGTTTTTGAAATAAATCTGTATACCAATGGAGTGTAAAGCCCTCCCATTCCGCATTAATGCGAGAATCGTTGAAGGAATATACCATTAAAACCATCATTGGAAAATACAAAAACAATAAGATTAACCAAGAATAAGAAACTAAAAACTTCTTCATTTTTGCCTATTCCCCTCCGTTTCCATCATATTTATATACTTTCGTTGCACGATAATATAAGTAAATTAACAGAACAGAGAATAGAACAACAATCATAGATAACGCGGAACCAAACGGCCAGTCACGTGAACCTAAGAATTGGTTTTGAATTACGTTTCCGATTAATGCTACTTTCGATCCACCCATAACGTCTGATACAACAAACATTCCGATAGAAGAAACGAATACTAAAATAGAACCAGTTGTAATCCCTGACATCGTCATCGGTACTGTTACATTCCAAAATGCCTTTACTGGTGTTGCTCCTAAATCATAAGCCGCCTCTAGCTTACGCTTATCAAGCTGCTCAATTGCTGCATACACTGGTAAAATCATAAATGGTAATAAAGAATATACCATTCCGAGTATTACAGAAGGCGTATTATATAGCAGATTTAAAGGTTCACTAATAATACCTAGTTTCAATAGCAATGTGTTTACAAGACCTTGTGAACGTAAAATAACAATCCATGCGTATGAACGAACAAGAAAGTTAATCCAGAACGGAATCGTTGCCAATAATAGAAGGATAGAACGATATTTACGATCAACAATTGTAATTGTATAGGCGAATGGATAACCGATTAATAAACATAGTACTGTCGTAATAACAGCTATCTTCACTGTTTCCCATAACGTCCCCATATATAATGGGTCAAACACACGTGCTATGTTATCTAATGTAAATTTCATTTCCACTGTCCCGTATGCTCCGCGCTGCATGAAGGCAAATGCTAATACGAACAGAAGTGGAATTAGGAAGAAGAGTAACAGCCATACGACTGTAGGTAATGCGAGTAATTTCCCTTTCTTCAATTTAAGGTCACCTCGTCCTCTTGCTCCCAGCCTACATATACATTATCTCCAATGCTCCACTGCGTTGCTTCTTCAGCAGTTTGGTATGCCATTAGTAATTCCGCTGTTTTCTCCTCACGTACATATAGCTTTTCCATATTTCCAACAAATTCAATATCTTCAATATGTCCAAGATGGTATTCTTTTAAAATTGGCTCTTCAACCGAGCGAACTTTTACATTTTCAGGGCGAACTGCTACGTAGTTTTCCCCATTTTTCACGATATTATTTTCACCGATGAACGTCGCAACAAACAATGTTTTCGGCTTATTGTAAATTTCCTTAGGCGTGCCGACTTGTTCGATATGCCCTTTATTCATAACGACAATACGATCACTCATACTCATCGCTTCTTCTTGATCGTGCGTTACATATATGAACGTAATTCCTAAATTACGTTGTAAGTTTTTCAATTCACGTTGCAAATCTTTTCTTAACTTAAAGTCAAGCGCTCCAAGTGGCTCATCTAATAGTAATACACGTGGGTTGTTTACAATTGCTCTTGCAATTGCTACACGCTGCTGCTGTCCACCAGAAAGCTTCGAAGGTTTACGATTACGGAACTCAAGTAACTGCGTTAAACGCATTGCCTCTTCCGCACGTTCTTTCTGTTTTGCTGCTGATACTTTTTGCATTTTCATACCGAAACAAATATTTTTTTCAACATTCATATGTGGGAATAGTGCGTAATGTTGGAACACTAAATTCATATGACGCTTGTATGGCGGCAAATCGTTAATCTTTTCATCATCTAATAAAAGATTCCCTTTAGTTGGGGTTTCAAATCCTGCGATCATACGAAGTAAAGTCGTTTTCCCGCAACCACTCGGTCCTAAAATTGTTAAAAATTCTCCTTCTTTAATATCTAAAGAAAGAGGGGGGATAATCACTTGATTTCCAAAATGTTTTTCTACTGCTTCAACTTTAATAATCTTTTTCATTTTCCCGTCCTATCTACCTTAAATTTTAATTTTTATATTCATGAATAAATATTTATGTTCTATAGACTATTTTTTTGTTTCGATCCAAACAAAAATGGTTGTTTAGCAGCGTTCTCTTCTATTCTTTATGTAGTATGTTTGATTCATTTTCGCATGATACATATGTCGAACAGAAAAACCCCTTCAGTTGCGAAGGGGTTTTTATCATACGGCTACGCCTACTGATAAACACCATCATCATTTTAACAACTTTCGTATGAATTTTAAAGCACTTTTTGTAGAAGAGTAACGAATTTTCATGTCGAATGCTGTAGATTGGGACAAAATGCTTTTATAATGGGAAAAAGTCCGAAAACTTTGTTCACCATGATAGCTGCCTAATCCACTACTTCCAACGCCCCCAAAAGGTAAATATGGCGTTGCAAGATGATATACGACATCATTTATACATCCTCCGCCATATGAAATATTACTCGTCACTTTCTCTTGCACTTTTCTATCTTCAGAAAATACATATAGTGCTAACGGCTTTGGATGGTGCTGAATCGTTTCAATTACCTCTTCTATTTTGTCATATTCTATAATTGGTAAAATCGGCCCAAAAATTTCATCTTCCATAACAGCACTTTGCCATGTAACATTCGTTAACACTGTCGGCTCGATGTGTAATGTTTCTTTCGTATAATTCCCGCCAATCACAGGTTTACCATCTTGCAAAAATGTACATAAGCGTTCAAAATGACGCTCACTCACAATTCGTACATAATTGTCATTTTGCAAAGCATCTTTTCCATATTGCTCTGCGATTTCATGTCTTAATGCCTCGATTAACTGCTCTTTCACTGAAGAATGAACATACATATAATCAGGCGCTACACACGTCTGCCCAGCATTCAAAAACTTGCCCCAAACGATACGTCTTGCGGTTACATCTAGCTTTGCATCTTTATGTACAATACATGGGCTTTTCCCGCCAAGCTCTAACGTAAGAGGCGTTAATTTTTTCGCCGCTGCTTCCATAACAACTTTTCCGACACCAACACTACCTGTAAAGAAAATATAGTCAAACGATTCCTTTAAAAGTGCAGTGCTTTCCTGAGCACCGCCTTCTACTACCGATACAAGCTCTTCTGGGAATAATTCACCTAACATTCTCGTAAGCACTTTTGAAACGTTTGGCGTTAACTCTGACGGCTTTAAAACGACTGTATTGCCAGCTGCCAATGCTCCTACGAGTGGTGCAATTGCTAATTGAAACGGATAGTTCCACGGTGCGATAATAAGCGTCACACCATACGGTTCTGGCACCACTTTCCCCTTCGATCCAAAATGAGTAAGAGCTGTGCGAACACGCTTTGGTTTACTCCAAGATGAAATATGCTTCATTTGAAAAGAAATCTCTTTTAGTACATATCCAATTTCTGTTGTAAATGATTCGTGAACTGATTTATTCAAATCTAATTTCAACGCTTGAAAAATCTCACCTTCAAAACGCTGAATTCCATCATAAAGCTTTTTTAAATTATTTTTTCTTGTTTCTATACTTCTCGTATATCCATTATAAAAATATTGCTTTTGTTTATTTACAATAGAAGAAATGCTCATCTATTCACCTTCTCCCACTATTTTTATCCAATTCTTTCATTATTTATATAGAACTTTTTTACTCGTAAAATTACATTATATATAATTTTTTCTTTTATATAAAATTCATTGCTCACAAAAAACTACCGAAAGAAAATCTCCCGGTAGTTTTACTGTATTAACGGTATAAACGAACAGCACCTGCAGAATTATCATCAGCTTGTCCTACTACTTCAAACTTCAGACCAAGCTTCGGTAAAATACGTCCTGCATCTGGAATCTGCTCATTAATATACTTTTTAGAGTCATCGAACTTCGGTACCCCTGGTAATCCATCGTATACGAATGTTCCACGCGTTGGAGATACAACTTTCCAAGCTGGCGTTTTGTCGAATGAGAACGCCGCATCAGCAATTTGGAATCGCGTACTGCTTGTAAATGTTGGTTTGCCATTTAAAGTTCCTGCAATTGCTTCTGGATGAGAGTCAACTACACCAAGGAAACCATGTCCTGGATGTATGCCAACCCAGTTATCTGTGTAAGCTGAATCCGCATACCATACAACCATACCAGTGTTATATACTGGACCGCGAGCAAATTTCAATGCGTTATCTGAACCCGCATAGTTTCTCCACTCTACATAGTAGTTATGCTTTTTCTTATCCATTCCGTTAGATGCAACGAAACCGTCCAATTTGAATTGTGGTGTACCTTCTGCATCATCAGAGAATGCAACTTTACCATCTACTGTTAATGACGCATTATCAAGAGCAAATCCGTTTAACGCTAAACCACCATCCGTAATGTACTCAAATGTTAATTTCACTTTCTTACCTTTGAACTGACTTAAATCATATGATTTATCAATCCATTTTCCATTTGTCGTAGCTGCATTTCCACTATTTGCTTTCTCACCAATTCTTTCAATCAACGTTTTTTGTCCATCTTCTGTTACAGCTTGTACTTCAAGGAAATCGTACTCTGCTTCGATTTCATACAATGACTTATAATCGAATTTTGCAGTCGTTGCTTTCGTTAAATCGAATAGTGGCGTTTCCATCGTTGTATGAAGGTCATCACCTTTTGTGCTGTAGTAATACTGTTTACCAAATGCAGGCTGAATTCCTTTTACATCTTTATCTGGTAAGTTAACACGAATCAGACCTGGACGATCTGACTTCGTAACACTTTGGTCTAAGTATGTTGCAAGACCGATACCTTTATTTAATTTCTCGTAATCTACTTCTACGATATTCGCCCAGTTACCACCGATTGTTTTTTGGAAAAACTCTTTATTTTGTGGTGATAAACTCGTTGGCGTTGTTCCTGCGATTTTACCAGCCCAGCTTCCGCCACTCATAATAGACCAAGCTTCAACCGGTTCACCATCACCGCTATACTGTGTATCATACTCATCTGGAAGACCTAAATCATGGCCATATTCATGTGCGAATACACCAACCGCGCCATCTTCTGGTTCAATTGTGTAGTCGAAAGCTGCCATATTTCCGCCCCAATATGGAACTTTCGCTTGTGTACCTTCAATTGCGAATGGTTTTGGTCCAACTGTCCAGCGATGTGACCAAATTGCATCATCACCTAATTTACCACCGCCAGCTTCTTGTCCAACACCCGCATGAATAATCATTAAGTGATCGATTAAACCGTCCGGTTGATTTTGATTCCCATCACCATTTACATCATATTGATCGAACTGATCAAACTGTGATAAATCAAGTCCGCTATCTACAGCCGCTTTTAATGCATCTTTTACTAGATCACGTGGTCCTTTTGGTCCTTTATTATCATGACCTGTACCAGCATCTGCACCGTAATCAGCAGCTTTACCTGGAACTGTTAACCATTTTGTGACTGTTCCGTCCACTGTGTAACTACCACCTGATTGCTCTTCGTAATATTGTTTAAACGTTTCGATTTTGCTTCCATCCTCTAACGCGAATGGCTCATTACCGAATAACATTTTTTCATAATGTTCTTTGTTAAAATCGTTAGAATACATGTAGCCAGGCTCTTTATCAATATTGTTATGCTTGAAATCAGCGTACTCTACAAGTAAAACAAGTACTTTATCTTTACGAACTTCACCGTTATACCCTTTTTGCTTAGCAGGTGAAGTTGGTACTTTCCCATTTAAGCCTCCTCTAACTGGACCTGTTCCTGCTGTAGTCCCGTTTGCTGGCTGCTCTGATTTTTCTTTCGTATCTGCCTTTGCATCTTTCACTTTCTTTAAAAAGTCAGATGCATCTTTCGTAAGTTGGTCCCCACTTGCCGCTTCTTTCCCAGGATTTTCACCCTTCTTTTTCTCTACATACTTTTCGACAGCTTTCTTTGTTTCTGTCCCTGAAGCAGATGAATCAATTACCCCACGTTTTTTTAGCGCATTTGCTAATCTCTCTTCTGGGATTAAGTGATCATCAACTGGGCTTGTAGCTGTCTTGTTCTCCGGCGTTTCAGCATATACAGACTGGCTTCCAGCACCAAACGACAAGCCTAGAACAGCTGTCAAAGCAATTGATGATAACACTTTAAATGGTTTCTTTTTCATCCCTTATTGCCTCCCCTAATATAAAATATGTATTACATACTTTATATTATTAAAAATTCAATATATTTTCAATATTTAGTTATATTATGTAATTTTTTTAATATATTTGTAAAAATTTCATAGTTAGCATACGAATATATCACAATTCAACAATGTTTTCGGAAAATATTGAAAATATTTGTCAGAAACTTTATAATCGCCATAGAGGGAATTTAATGGGGATTTTATCTTTGTTTCATCTACAAAATATTTGATAATTCACTATATAAAATACAAAATCCGATTGCATTATCATATATTCTGTAGCAGCAATTATGACCACTAATTAGGGAGGAATTACATTTGTACAAAGATAAGGCTGACTCACTAGATCAAGAATGGATTGATTTAATACTTGAAGCTCTAGATGCTGGCATTGCCCTGCAAGATATTGAACACTTTTTTCAACGTATGAAGCATACGAGCCAGGCTCAATAGCCTCGTTCTTTTTAACGAAGTTTATGTTATAATAATCACATCATAAGACGACTACATATTGATAGAAAGGTGCGCAAATATGATAGGAGAACGTATAAAACGCCTTCGTTTACAAAAAGGCATTTCATTAACAGAACTCGCCGAAAAAGCTGGTGTCGCTAAATCTTACATTAGTTCTATAGAACGGAATTTACAAAAAAACCCTTCTATTCAGTTTCTTGAAAAAATTGCAGCTGTTCTACAAATTCCAGTTGATACTTTACTTCACGATGAAACAACAACGGAGGGTCACCTAGACTCCGAATGGACACAGCTCGTTAAAGATGCGATGAGCTCTGGTGTCTCAAAAGAACAGTTTCGTGAATTTCTCGAATTTACACAATGGAAGAAAAATCAACAATAATACATATAAAAGAGTGCTTAAAACGGGCACTTCTTTTTTTCTTTATAAAAAAAAGCGGGGAATCCCCCGCTTTTTTTATTTATTATTTTTCTTCTCCATCTGTTTGGTTAGCATTGAATGTCCATTCTAAGTTCAATGAATCGCCTTGGAATTTGTTTTGATCTTGACCATTCTCTTCGAATACAAATTGTACCCATAGATAGTCCTCTGTACCAGCTTCTAAGCCACCTTTTTCTCCCCACTCAGGAGCAAAGATGTCTTTAGCTAAAAGATCTGGATCAGCATTTTGTAAATCAGCTAAAGTTGTTTCATATACAGGCTCGCTTTGTTTATCCCAGTTCCAAAGGAATTTCACTTTAATATGCTTACCGAAGTCTTCACCAGCATTATCACCTTTTGCATCTTTCACAGTATACTTTGTCGCTAATTTAACATCTTTAATTGCTAACGTACCGTCGTTCTTTAATAAGAACTCTTTCTTAACAGAATCCCCTGGTTTTAAATCTTTAATATCTACAAGCGTTTTAGGGTTTAATGTAAGATCTAACGTCCCAGCTGCAAATGTATTGTTTGATACTTCTTTATCGCTAAAGTAAGCGAATGTTCCTCCACCAATTAAAGATAACCCCAATGCTGCTGATGCAACTCCCATACCTAATTTCTTTTTCAGACTCACAATCAATTCCCCCTAGCTGTTTTTTGTATTTTTATCTCTTATTTCAAAATAAGAGGTGTAACTAAAACTATATTAGCTTAGCTAATATTTGTTCTTTTTTTAAAACCTTAAGTTCATTATAACGAACAAGACTATATAAATACAATATATATATTTTGATTATTTTTATTTCTCAACATTTTTTCCTTTTTTTCAGAAAAGTATTGAGAAATAAAGTGAAACTTTAATCAGAGTTTTTCTGTCCATCCCCACTGATCATTAACCTTCACCAAGCGGTGGGCTGCCAACTAACTTCCTCGCATTCGTTAAATTTTTAGGTGAAGACCTATACCCACGAATAGTGAAATAAGAAAAACAAAGCAAATAGGTGAGTCGTAAGGCTCTCTCACCTATTTGTCTTATCATTGTATTTATTCCTTCCGAAATGCTGCTGTATTTTACTTACTATTCCTTCTGTTCTTCCTGCTTCTTACTCTCTTCTAGTTTTTTCGCCTCTTCTTGCTTCTTACTCTCTTCTAGTTTTTTCGCCTCTTCCTGCTTCTTACTCTCTTCTAGTTTTTTCGCCTCTTCCTGCTTCTTGCTCTCTTCTAGCTTTTTCGCTTCTTCTTGCTTCTTACTCTCTTCTAACTTTTTCGCCTCTTCTTGTTTCTTGCTCTCTTCTAGCTTTTTCGCTTCTTCTTGCTTCTTACCCTCTTCTAATTTCTTTTGCTTCTCAGCCTCACTCACTTGCTTTGCTGTTTCATCTACTAATAATTTTTCAAAAGCTTGAATTTGTTTATCAATCACCTGTAAATTAACCTCTTTATCAACATACTCACAGTGCTCTTTAACTATATGAAAACCAGCATTCACATACGAGAATACTTGCTTATTAGATTCACTTTTATTTCCCTTTAACTCTTCTTTCACTTTGTTATAAGGATTTTCTATTGATGCATATACCTTTTGTAACAGTTCCCTCTCAGTAACAATTTTCTCACGTCCTTGCTTCCACGTAACAAGCGCCTGTTCTAATTCTTGAGTGGAAGTGAAAGTTACTTTCGATTTCATCTCTTCATACTCATGCAAAATTACTTCCTTATGTTGCTTAGCTTGTTCTGTCAACTGATCAACTGTTTTTGGAAAAATACTTGCTGTAGAAATTGTTGCCTGCACTTTCGTCTCATGAATGAAAGCTGCCTCTGTATAAGTCATCATTTGAGAACCTAAATAAAAAGTAATAGAGCACAAACATGGCAATATAAGCATCTTTTTGAATTTGCGAGGTGCCTTCAGCATTTTAATCTCTCCTATCGAACAACTTGTTCTTTATCAAGAACTATACCTTTATTATAATAAAGTGAATTACAAAATGATATAAAAATTATGTTTCTTTTTACATTTCTCTTTTAACACAAAAAGAGACTACCACTTTTGATAGTCTCTTTTTGTTGTCATTATTATTTCGTTTCACCATCGCCTTGCTGTGCATCAAACGTCCAAGTTAATTGTAACTTATCGCCTTGGAATTCATTTTGGTCTTTTTTATTATCAACGAATTCAAATTTCACTTTGAATTTATCAGATTTACCTGCAGAAATAACTTTTTCATCCCAGAACCAAGCAGCTAAATCATTATTTACTGCTGTAAGTGTATCACCCTTCAATTTATCTAATGTAGTTTCTTTCACAATCGTCTCATGCTTATCTACATTTTTTAAGAATGTTACTTTAATATGTTTACCAAAATCATCTTTATTATCTTTCTTCGTATCTTCTACATTATAGTCTGTTTTTAATAGAACCTTTTTAATATCTAAAGAGCCTTTATTTTCTAGTTTAAATTCTTTTTCAATTGTATCACCAGGTTTTAAATTCGATACATTAACAACTGTTGATGGACTTAATGATAAATCAAGCGTACCAGCCGCAAATGTATTATTTGACACTTCTTTATCGCTAAAGAATGCAAATGTTCCTCCACCAACTAATGCTGCTCCTAATACTGCTGATGCGATACCCATTCCTAATTTTTTCTTTAAAGTCATGTCCATTTCCCCTTAATATATATATATATATATATATTTGTTAACTTCCTAAACGGAAAGTATAACCAAACGAACTAGACGGATTGTTCTACTTTTTTATCTTTCTTTTCTCCGTCAATGCTACGAATAGCGCCAAAAATAGAAATTGCGGAATAGCCAAGTAAAAAGACTCCAGGAATAATGAGAAGTAATGCTGCTCCCGCTTTTGAACTCGCATAATTCAGTCCATAACCAACGTATGGAACTGTAATATCTGCATACTTTCCAATTACATTCTCTGCAAGTACTGGTGCTAAATCTGGTCCGTTGTTGTTATCCCCTTTTGTTTCATACATTACTTTTCCATTTGTATCTTTCACACCGATAATACGGTGAGTGATAATTTTGTCATCTTTCTCTTTAAACGTAATAACATCACCTTTTTTATATTTAGAACCATCTTTCGTTGGCTCTATCGCAATGATTGATCCTGTTAAAAATGTTGGTTCCATCGATCCTGAAAGAACGCTCTTAAATTGATATCCCATCACTGTTGGATCCCCGCCACTCGCTTTTGAAGAAATAACTACAAAAGCTAAACAAACCATTACCGCAAATAAAACAAATGAGATAACGTTGCTAATCACCTTCCAAATTAATTTCATCGTCTCTCTCCCTCTCCGTTGTTTTATGTTATTTGAAGTATACAATATCCACTTTAGTTCTCTAACAAGAACACAAGTAAATAATATAACGAACGATTTGGAAATGCAATAAGAAAATTTACAATTATTAGTTAAATCATTTTTGAAATGCATACAAAAAAGACCGTGACAAAATCTCATCACGGTCTACTAGCAATTTATTTTTCTTCTGATTTCATCCCTTGGTTATTTCGGCGCAGCACTACATATAAAATCGCTCCAAATAATAAAATCGCACCTATTCCAACACTTATCACTTTCACATTCGATTCCTTTACTTCAGGTGCAACTGTATCTTTTTTAGGCATCGCAAAAGTAACATCTTCTTTTGAAAGAACATTTATAGTCGCAATCGTTTGATTATTCTTTATAATATCTACCGCACCAACTACTTCACCGCGATGAATTCCTTTTTGATACAAAGATTCTTTATCCACTGAAGTAACCCGAAAAGCCGTTTTTATATTTTTCCCTTCATCTTTCTTTAGCATAAGCTCTGCACTTTTTTCCAGCTCAGAATCAACATCTTTATTTAAATACTTTGCCTTTTGGTGCCAACTATGTTTATCTAGTACAGTTTGCTTCGTAAATTGCCCAAAAGAATATTCCGCCATCTGCTTCAAATCTTCATAAATTTCAGGTCTTTGAGAAGCCATTACTACATTTATAATACGATTACCATCCTTCTCATTTAATAAAACGAGCGTATTGCGTGCTTCATTCGTAAATCCTGTCTTACCACCCATGCTATATGGATTTTCAAAATAAGTAGACTTATTAAAAATAGAAACTGTTTGCGTAGATGTCGTAACCGTCGTTCTTTTCGTATTCATCGCTTGTAAAATTTCAGGATACTTTTGCACACCTCTCGTAATCATGGCCATATCATATGGCGTCGTATAATGATTTGGATCATGCAATCCATTTGGCGTTACAAAATGACTATCTTTAGCCCCTAATTGCTTCGCCCTTTCATTCATCATATTGGCGAAGTTTTCAACACTTCCTCCAATATGCTCCGCAATCGCATACGACACATCATTCGCACTCAGCACCATTAAAATCATAAGTGCAGTATTTCTATTAATAGTCTCACCAGGGTGAAACTCAATTTGATAATTACTCTTCTCTTGATCTAATGCTAATTGTGAAAACGTAAATTGATCCTCTGGCTTCGTATGCTCCATCAGTAAAATCGCCGTTAACACTTTCGTCATACTAGCGGGGAACGCACGATGATGTGCATTTTTGTCGTACAACATATCTCCTGTTTTCGCATCAATCGTAGTCGCAAACTGACTAAAAACATTCGGCCCTTCCGCAGGTGGAGGTGCCACTTGCTCCGGATTTACTCCAATATTCGTCTCAGCATATAACGTCATAGGTGTCAAAAAAAATAAACAAATAACCATAACAAAAACCGAAATTTTCTTAAAATTTACCATATGACTCTCCCTTTTCCCTTTACTTTCACATTCTATAAAATACCTCTACCAACCTATATGTAATTTGTATTAATTTGGAAGAATATTCACTTTTTTAATATATCACACTTTTACGATTAGGAACATAAATATACAACAAAAAATAAGAAGGAATTACTCTTTCTTATCCTTCTCATCAATCAACGAATCTATTAACTTTTGCCCAGCTTCTTCGGGCGTAATCTCGTCCGTCATACCCATAAACGACCAACCTTTAGAATCGACCCACTCAACGAACTCTTGTAAAAACTCATCATGCGTCACATCCACATCAAGAATCGAACCATCAATCGAAATCGTTCTATTTCTAGACACACGCATCTTAAACGTTTTTCTTACCATTACAATTATTCTCCCTCTACTCCTGAATATTTATAAATATCTTGTACTTCTTTTATACATGATTTCTTGAAAATTGTAAAAAGGATATATTGGCCAATTTGCATATTAAAAATGAAAATCTCTTATTATATGACCCTCACACTACATTCATTTAGTCATAAATTACGGAAGACATCCATATAAAAAAACAAACCAACTTACATTCTATCACACTAACTACACTTGACTTTAGTACAATCAAATAGAATATATTAGAAAACACCTTAAAATGAGGAGGAACTCCATGGCGCGTTGTACATATTGTAAAACGAAGTGGAAAGTAAAAGATGTATGGTCGATACTCGTAACATTTGAAAAAGATTGTCCGTATTGCTTCGAAAGACAATATCTATCAAAGAAAACATTGAACGCTATGCCAGAACTTATAAGCTTACCTTTACACTTCTTACTCCCTTTTCTTGTTGATTTAAGTGATGAGGGTCCTTTGGAGTGGTATCGGAAATCATAACACTTCAGCATCTTCTATTTATTAAATATAAAAACATACATACTAGTATACCTCTGAAATAAAACCTATTTGATATTGGACTACCTCTTTAAAAACTTACTATAAAAATATTGTAAAATTTCAGTTAATTATATATAATTACTTTAGCATAATGATTAAAGATGCTATTACATAAGCATTTTTTAAGATCCCGTAGCTCAGCAGGGAGAGCGCCACCTTGACAGGGTGGAGGTCGTGAGTTCGAACCTCTCCGGGGTCATAAAACCTAATAGTATCAAGGCTTGAGAGGGTATTCTCAAAAGCTAAAACTGTGGAGGTCTCCATCAGACACCACAAGTTAACAGAGGACTACTTCTAGTCAGCAAACCAGCTGGCTAAGGGGTAGTCCTCTTTTTTTTGTTTCCATAAAACTGAGAAAGGACTGAAAAGAAAATGCTACTTAAGTTTGCTATGAAGGATTTCAAGGAGGAAAAAGAGTTCGCTAATCTGTCCCCTCGTACAATTCAATCTTATATGGCTACCATGCATGAGTTCCAGATCTTCTGCTCTGAGAGAGAACTGATAGATACACGAGATATTAGAGAAGCAACTGTTAAGAGCTATCTCATGTATTGCCAACGAACAAGAAAAAACAATGTAGTAACAAGAAACACAAAGCTTCATCACTTAAAGATTTTCTTTAACTATTTACAACATGAGGAGATTATCACTGAGAAAGAAAACCCTATTCGTAAAATGAAACTGGCTAAAGAGGAAATCAAGATAGAGGTATTCCAAGATGAGCATATCAAACAGATGCTTCGCTACTATAGGAGACTGAAAGCAAGGAATAAAAGCTTCTACGCTTATCGAGATCACACTATTATAGTTTTCCTTTTAGGAACTGGCTCAAGGTTAGGAGAGCTTATTAACATTAAATGGAGTGAATTGGACTTGGTAAACCAAACAGTAACCCTATTCGGTAAAGCTCGTAAGCAGCAGACTGTCCCTCTCACGGACAAGCTTGTAAAAGAGTTTTGTGAGTACAAGGTGTTTGCAGGACGTGAGCTAGGTAAAACCCCTGAGTACGTCTTTACTACTCGGGAAGGTACTCAGCTTACACCTAATGGTATCAAACTCATATTTAAACGACTCAAAGCGGTAATGAACTTTACTGATGTTCGCTTATCGGCTCATACTTTCCGTCACACTTTTGCTCATCGTTGCTTAATGGCTGGTATGGATGTTTTCACTCTCCAAAGAATGCTGAGACATAGCAGTTTAAGAATGACTGAGAGGTATCTTGCTCTTTGGGGAACTGCCTTGAAAGAACAAAACGATAAGTTTAATCCACTTAATTCACTTGAGATTTAAGACAAATAAAAAGAGAACCCTGCTCTTAGTTTGGCGACCAGACAGGGCTCTCTCTTGGAGGAAAACTCTGAAGGAGCTTTCTTGTTTGCTATTGTATCATGCTTATTGGTACTAGCTCAAGGGGTGTTCCTTCTTAATTATATAGGAGGAACATTATAATGAAGGAACTACGAAAATACATATCATTTGATTCAGTAGCTGCGATGAACAAAACTATTGATTTTACTCTAAAAGAATACCACTTAAAAGATAGCGAGCGAGTAATACTTCTAAAGCTATCAAACTATTCGTGTAAATTTGTAGGAGTTTCATATTTAAAAAATAATACGTTAGCAGATCTAACAGGATACTCTAAACGTACAATTCAGCGTGCCCTCAAACATTTTAGCGAGCTAGGTATCATTACTCGCATTGAACAATTCAAACCTGTTAAGGGTGGCTACTCAGCATTTATCTGTGTAATTAATCCTTTTGAGCGTCACCATGAGCTGGCATCTTGTAAGGAAGCTGTAGAGCCTACTCCTGAGCAACCTGACGAGCCATCTCACAGGGAAGAAGCCATTACACTTAAAGCTAAAAGCTCTAAAGAATTAAAGATACGTAATAGCGCACCTATTGAGCTGGATGCGTTAGATGTATCTTATTTGGCTAACTCATGTGTACCAATGGAATTTATCAAAACAGTATCCCCTTTCTTTGATACAGCTAAGGAAATCTATGCTATGTGGGGGAAAGTTAAATTGGCTACAAACAAGTATGCACCCGATTTAATTGATACAACTGAGGTGGCGATTTCTGCGTTTAAACAAGCTGTATTTGCTCTGAAGATGAACAAGATTAGAAAAGACTTCAAAGGTTACCTATTTGGCGTTCTCGCAAAGATGATGTCTGTTGAGCAAAGAAAGCTGAAGAATAAATTTTTCAATTTCCTACAAGATTAATCTAAGGAGAACTACGCACTGTTATTACTGATAAGTATTAATCCCCGCTAACTGGTGCTGTCCTATCTCGTGTAAACAAATAAAAACTAAAGGGAGAGATTTTTTATGACAACAAATACTATTCAACCAACTAATTTAGATATCATTATGGAGGAAATCGACACTCTGGTATCTAACTTCCAAGACTCACTATCTCGTATCACTAATAAAATTTGCAAAGTAGATACATTACAACTAGGCTCTACATACGTGGTTATCTTACGAGCTGGCAAAATCTCTAAAACTCTTAGTTTTGATTTAGATGAATTAACTGAGGAAGATTGTTAACTCCACAGGTTCAATTTATACAGATTAACATTCATAGTTTACAAGTAATTCACCAGCAAGAAGTTTTAGGGCAACCTTTTAAAGTTTATGGAACTATCGAGAGCCCGTTATTTTTGGCGAAGGATGTGGCTGAGTGGATTGAACACAGTAATTTAACTATGATGCTTAAAAGTGTAGACGAGGACGAAAAGCTGGTCGAAACAATGTTTAGTGCAGGTCAAAGAAGAGATGTTACATTTGTAACAGAGGAAGGCATCTATGAATTATTAATGCTTTCCCGCAAGCCAATAGCCAAACAGTGGAAAAAAGAAGTAAAGAAAATCCTAAAGAATATTCGTCTCAACGGAGGACACGTACAGGTTGACCGTGAGGAAGAATTTATTCACAGTCACTTCCCGAGTTTCTCCGAAGAAGTTAAGAAGGCTATGGTGTTAGACTTGAGAGGTCTAGAAATCTCTAGAGGGTGTCGTTTTAATCGGCACCCTTTTCAACATCTCCTGATGTCCTCTTTGCACTTATTAACAAGTTATCTAATTACCTCCATAGTTGAAAACTGTAGTTTACCATTAGTCTCAAGAGCTTGACGTTTACTAAACTCATCTGAAGCAAACACCCTCCAAGGGTGTGAACATTATTCACTACCTTTTCGTCCCTCTCGTAATTTTGAATAATATTAGCCTCAAAAGCCCACTCCCTTACACGCTTAAAATCCTCTTTCTTGGAGCGCTTATTAGTCTCAAAAAATTGCTCTAACCCTGTAGATGTTGCAATTAACAGTTTATTCCCTGTAGCCTCCCTAACCCTTTTTAGCTCCTTAGGATCAACCTTTTTGAACACATCCGAAGGGTTTTTATAATCTATCATTCTACAAATATCGCTTGCAACAAACCATTCAACACCATTGACCTTTTGAGTTCTCAAATCCCCAAACTCCGATTTTATAATATCGAACACTACAACTCCCCCTCGATAGTATTTCTTTTAATTATATGGCTGTTTCTCTATTTATGTAAACATTTACTTTCTTGACTTATTATGGTAATACTGAAGTAATAGTAACATTGATGTAGTTATCAATATCTCTAACTAAATTATCATGTTTCTCACCAGTCATCTTGTTCGCTACCATATCGCAACCCTTACGAGTTAGAAGGTAGCTCTTGTATTTCTTTCCAGTTCCAGCTGTATAAGTCGTTTCTACGAAGAAATTATCAGACCCCAATTTTGGGTTTTGAGTCAAAACACTTACGTAATTATCAATATCCCTGATTAAGTGATCATGTCTCTAATTAAATGATCGTGTCTTTTGTTGTGTACAAAAAATACCGAGATAGCATATTCTACAGAGTTAGCCCTACCTAGTATCAACTAGGGAAAGTTAATCTCCTCAGAATATGCTATCTCGGTATTGTACTTTTAGGATATCCTACATGAGCAGAAATACGATGAACCAGAATAGTGATCCATACACCCACACGTACATCCACCTGATATATATATTTTATACATCAGCTATCTCCTCTATTTCAATTCCTATTAGTCGTCCATCTAGCAAGTACCTAAATTGATTATTGTAACTCTTAGCTATATCCTCATATAGCCAGCTCTCAGAGTTCTTCGTCTCTACAGTAAACTCTGACAGGTACTCATTGTTACCATTAGACCATCTCACGAAACACTTGTAAGCCTTCATAAACATTCCCCCTCTAGGTTTATTACTGCTCGTTCATACCGTCAAACAACACTGACAGGTCAACCTCTGATTTGTTTTCAGAGTTACCTTTGCTTAGTCTATAACGTCTCGACAAGCCCAGCTCCTGTGCCATTCTTACCGCTTCCTGGTCAAAGTTAATCATACTAGCTGGACGGTTTAATGCGTACTTCATCCCCACAGAGTCTACCCTTCTCGTCTTAATCATTGCCACGAGATAGCGGTCTAGCATGTCAATATCCATTTTGCTAAGTTCATACTCCTCTTGGTAATGATCCATGAAGTCGTTATAGTATGCTTGCTCCTCAGGATTCCATTCCTCTCTGAACGTCTTTGTGTAGATACCGTGGACGTAATTCCCTGGAGTTAGATTCTTTAATGCCTTCGCTTTTCCTTCTGGAGTTTTCGGGCCAGTATGGTGTGTTAGTCCTGCTACAGCTCGTGCCTTTGACTCCTCTGATTTAAAGTGTCCCATATTAGTTACCCTCCTTAGTCACGCTAAACAGTAATACTGATACGCATGTTAGATTAATTTCCTTCTTGTCGTCTACCTCTATAGTAAACAGTGAGCTGGATTCACTTTCTAGCCAAGCTTTAAACTCTTGTAGCTTGTCATCTGATAGGGAAACCTCTAATGTGCCACCTGAAATAGTTACAATCTTAACTTTGTTCATATAGTCCGCCTCCTAGTTAATCCCAATGATTCTTTATATTGCTGTAGTTCTTTCTCTAAGTCCTGCTCCTCCCGAGAGACAGCATCCAGTACTAATTTGAAAGCCTTGTAGACCTCCTCAGGTGTATGCTGAGGTGAGGTGCATCTTGCACCCTCTCTAAACAAGGTAGCCCCCTTGAGCTGCGGAAATGCTACTAGGCTTACTTCTCGAATCCTATTAGGGTTGCCCTGTTTGTCTGTATAAAACGAGATGGACACCTTCTTCATAAGGCCTTTGGAGACTTTCTCCTTTGCGAACTCCTCGATAACACGTAGCTTACCTAGTAGCTGATTACCTTTCACGTATACCGACTCGAGGAAGCCTACAGTGTCCTTTGCGCTCTCTGAGTGGTCAAGCTGTACTGGTACGCTATCCTCAATGTTAAACGAGCTAGCAAGCGCCTGTAGGTGATCTACAGTGTATTCTTTTCCTCTGTGGGTGCCTGCCTCGAATAAGATTGCATCTTTTAGCAAGTCTTTACCACTAGAGCTAGAAGACTCCTGTAGCTTCCCTGACTCGTTGAATCTCTCTATTTTGTAATTCATATGTTTCACCTCTTATGGATAATAAAAAAAGGAGCCCACCGAGTAGGCAAGCTCCTAGTTATTAGATTAAGCGATAACGTTCTTGATTAGGAATAACGCTGACTCGTCAGTTACATATGCTGTAGTGAAGCGAGTAACTCGACCAATTGTAGTCATGTCTTCCTCATGGTTATACGTGCTAGACTTAAGAGGTTCAGCATCAGCAATCTCACCTACGATGTTACGCTCTACTAGTAAAGCCTGGTCTCCTGGGTAGTTCTCATCGACGATAACTGATAAGCCTAAGAAGTCTCCAAGGTAGCCCTCTAAGAAGGATACGTCCTCGTTATTCTTGCTTAGAGCATCACGAACAGATTTACTAGATAGTAAGACAGCCTCAACGTCGATGCCGATTACCATCGTGTCTAGCTTGTACCCTTTAGACTTAGCAACCTTTTTAGCCGCTACAATGTCAGCGATCATGTTATCTGCACCTGTTGGAGGTACTGCCTGTCCTGCTGTAGGTGCCATGATAGGAGCATCCCAGAACTTGTCTGTCTTGTTAACTAGGTTGCCGTTACCTGCTGTAGCTGCTGCATGTAGTTTGTCATAAACTAAATTATTCACCATGGCCACTACTGAGTTAGACAACTTACGGAAAGCTTTCTCAAACTGTCCAGCTGAACCCCATCGTTGCATCTCATAAGAGTACGTAAATTCTAAACCGTATTTACGGATCATCTCTAAGCGAGCTTCCTCAGATAGGCCAATACGTTTGAATCCTGAGCCTTCACCTACTTCGGGCACTTCCTCGTAAGCTCCGTAACCTTCAGCATCCTTAAAGTACTTAACTGCTAGAGCATCTGCTGTAGTCTTCATTAGTAAAGCATCAGCAACAAAGCGTTTCTCTGATAGCTCACGAATACGTGGAGCCATAATCTTTTTAAGAGCTGGATGGTTACCAAGTGTTAAATCATATCCCATGTGTGTTCCTCCTCGTATATCCTCATGTGAAGATATATCCATTTAGTTGATTTGTTGGGATAACCGCAAGAGTACGGTCTCCGCTGGGGTTGGTAATGACGAAATAGTGCTACCCAGTAGCTAAGCCATTACAAAAAGACATACTTGTTAGGAAAACCCCAGGAGGAGGAAAACCTAACAGTATTTCTCTTTGTAACAACTACGAGAACGGAAACCTCCAGTAGCTAGTACCTTCAGCAGTTGCCAGCTCGTTATTGCTACATTGCTATCACCCTTTGATGTCCTCCAACTTGTCATGAATACAACTCATATAGAACTGCATATGTTCACAACTCTGCTGAGAGAAATCAAATGAGCCATTCATCCATCTCTGGATAATCGTTCTAGAGAATCCTACACGAGATGCAAACGCTGAGTTAGTACAACCTACTCTCTCCTTGTAAGCTTTATAGCGTTCTCGTGTAGCCTGATTCATTGCTAACTTGATATCTAACTCTTCGTTACTAAACTTGATTGGCATACAATCACTCCTCTTTCGTTTATCTATATATGATACTCTGTACTACAGAGTAGTTAATTAAAAAGAAGACCCCACCAGCTGGCTGAAGGCTAGTGAGGTAGCCTATGTAGGTGATCCCCATCACCATCCACAGGAGGTTAAATACATGTCAGATTTAATCTTAGGTTCAACACTGGAGTTTAACACTCCATTACCTACTGAGGAAGTGAACGTTCTCTGGAGGACTCAGTAGGTAATGCAATGCTAAAAAGGGTGCCCTGCTGAGTTTTCCGTTCTCAGCAAGACTAAAGGGGGACGATACTATGAGTAACTGGAGTATAGGAAAGAACACGATTAGTTAACTAATGTGTTAACTGCCTACATAACTATAGTAAGGGGACCGTAGTGTGTGCTAATTTATTCCCTTATAAATAACAATAGTCAGATAGATATATAACGCCATCAGGTAAAAAACAAAACCTCCAATTAGAAGGTTTTAAAAGGAGCTACCCTTCTCAGGTAACCCAGTAGACCTAGATTAAATCTAGTCCGTTCGATCCGATTTTCTTTACTTCCCTTTTCCACTGTTTGGCGATTGGTTTTCGTGACTGCATGATAACTTCGTAGATACCCTCTTCAGTCAAAAACATTGTATCCCTATTTTGACCTGAGATTAAGAATTTTAATTTCAGCTTTTCGTCTTCATCGACACTTCTTAGCATGTTAGTTATGTTTCCGTTTGGATATTCAATCCACTCAGCTACATCTTTTGCTAAAAAAATCGGTTCCTCAATAGATCCATAAACCCTGAATCCTTGACCTAAAACTTCTTGTTGGTGTACGACTGTTAAGTTACTCATTAATATTCCCCCTTAGACAAACAAAAAGAGCCAACCTGTTAGGCCAGCTCCTCCTCAGTTTATCAATAAAGTACTTGCATTCTCACAAGTTATCTGATAATATAGAGGTAGGCACTACAATGCCTACCAAGTTTAAAACTACATAGCTATTACATTTATAGGTTGTGCCTCTGCAAAGGTTACAGCCTTTTTGTTTGCCTTAAAGTTAATTACAGAAAGAGAAGCTTCCTCGATATTGTCAAGAAGCTCCTCGAAAGTTATCTTCTTAGCTTGTCTGCTTACTGCTTTGGGATCTAAACAGATAGCATCCGTTATAGTTTTAACCTCTACAATCAATCTAGCTCGGTTTAATTCTCCCATAAGTTTATTTACAGTTGGTTTTGATAGTCCTAACAGGTCAACCAAGTGAGATCGCTTTAATAGTACAAGCTCGCTAGTGTCCTGCTCATCAGGATTCTCTACAATTAGATTTGTCGTCCAGCTCATATATGTTAGCAATCGAGCGAATAATCCTAGAGCGTTCAAAGGTAGCTCCTGTGCCTTGTCGTGGAGGTGAGCCTTAAATAGTTTAACTGTTTTATAATCTTCCTCGAGTTTACCACAGACATAAAACATTTCAGTCATATCTATATAGGTTGTCTTTCCCTCGGCTACTCGAGTAATAGCTCCATTCAATTCTAACTCTGAGATAATTCTGTTTATCTGAGATCGTGTTTTATTTAGTTGTTTTACTAATAGTGATACGCTAACTCGGTTTCCTCTTCCATCATAGAGTTGTCCTTTTTTCTTACCTGACTCGTTCTTTTTGCTGAGTCTCATACATGTTGATAAATACAAAAGTAATCCATGTTGTTGTAATGTTAGATTTTCCTGCAAAGCTTCATATCTTTCTAGTATTTGCATGCTAAAATGTTTACTATCCTGATTAGCTTTCTTCTCACTGTATTTCTTTTGTTGTTCCAATTGTGCTCCAGTGGTTACTTTTCCACCTCCGTTTTCTACATGTAGTTTAGCGAGATAGTCCATCTCAGCTGGGCTTAATTGAGGGTATGGCTTGTACCTAATGTCCTCAAAGTTAATCTTTCCAGCTCCTAAAAGTGTTCCAATTCGTTTACTCATGAATATTCCTCCTATAAATAGTTTTGGCTCCCTCAGTGGGTAGTCAGTCCACGAGAAAGCCTGTTTTTTCTCTCTATAGGTTTCTTGATTTCGTTTTACCGGATACCTATATTTTACCATATATAGGCCTCAATTTCAATAGATATTCAATATTTAGTATGTTACTTTTGTGTTACAAACTACATATAGTATCCGTATAGATATATCCTAATAGCACACTATACAATAAAACCTGTAAAAAAAATGCGTCGATTCTTCCAAAAGTGTAAAAAAAATGCGTCGATTCAAATAGGCTTCAGCCTTACTCCCCCAAGGGATTGAGCCTGTTTCGGCTTGTAAACCCTTCTTTACTCTTAGACAACCCTACTAGGCTATCTCTCCAGCAACCTATGAGTTTTACCTTTGGAGGCAAACTCCTTTGTCCGTCCTCGTTAGGCATAACAAAAGGAGACAAACCTGATTGGCTGCCTCCTGGGATATTCCTAATTAGATTCTACTTTCTCAAAACAATAAATACAAAACCTGAGACGGGGAATCTATATAGATTTACTATCAAGGATTCTCTGCCGATTCTCGGCTAGTACAACCTGATAGCTTAACCTCTATATCTGCTTCCTCATGGTTATTGTTTTAAAATCATTTAATACCTAATACCTATATGAGCTGGCATCTCTTAGTTTATCCTATCAGGGTTATTCTTTCCGATTCATCGGATAGTTACTACTTGATAGGTTACTCTTAGAGCTACTCCTCTTATAGACCTTTTTTATTTTTCTTTCTCTATGATTACCTATTGGTTATTCCTAATTAGGTATTTCTATCAAGTGGTACCTATCGAGTTAACTCTTTTTAGTATATTGTAAAACTTGTGTAGTGCTTTATGGCACATTACGTGTATTTCACTCCTCAGTATTAACATCTAAGGAGGACTGTTGTGTAACTTAGGTATCAATTCCTACATGTTACTGGTTTGTATCAGTCTCACTAGTTAACTCGGGTAGTGATACGAGATAGGATAACTCACAGGTATATACAAGTAGGTTGCCGACTCTAGGGGTTACCATCTCATATATGAATATATTTAAATACCTTATAAGGACGACCTATGTTGAGCATAGTCCCTGAGTAATACCTGAGGTAGCCGATCTCTGGAGGTGATAACGACAAGTTCAACTTTGGGAGATAAATATTTTAAATAAATACGAGGAGGCAAAACTAAGATGGCAAAGAAATTAGAGAGATTTTAGTAAGTGGCAAAATGACCCCTACTAAAATAGAACCTAGGGGGCGATTTTCCTACTATATTTCTACTACATTTGGCAACTACCGAGTGGGAGAACCCCCCTATACTTTCTAATATTCGAGGGAGCTGACCTACTTGATCACCTAACGAGCCAGACACGAGAAGCAAACTCACTAAGATACCTCTGAGGCTTATCAGGCTTCCCTTTATGAGGCCTTATCCTATGGAGTAGTACAAATGGTTGCTATCTCATTAGATACACTTAGATAGACTCCTGTGAGGTCATTCTTATGGGTACATTGCGTACTACTTAGCCATACTCAGTAGAGATAGATAGCATAACAGGTATCACCTACCTTGTTAACATAACATATCTTATAATAAGTAACCGCATTAGTTACATCCAAGAGGTGAGCCTTAGAGCCACAAGGGATAGGTTACCTGTATGGGTATATAATGCATAATTATCACTATGAGTACGGCTGTATAGTGCTGTATAGATATACCATCCCGTCGTTGTACCTACAGGGTTTAGTCGGTTGGTTATGCACTATCTCATACAGTACATATGAGGGAGGATAACTACTGGGTAGTAGCTGATGGGGTGAATACTATTCGATATCCTAGTGTAGGGAAAGTCAGTCCATCGAGGTGGGGGTTTTGCTATTTAGTATCACCTCCCAGTTGCTACTTTATAAGTTGTTCTCTTGTAGGTACCCACGTGGTACACCTTGAACCGTATATTCATTCCAGTTAATTTATTTTCAACATATAGAGTTTTGTATTTCTTATTAAAGTTAGCTACAAAGTTCCTTGCATCAGCACCTATGAGAACGACTCTATCGTCACCAATGTAGAACTCAATAGCTGCCTGATCTAGATTATCGTGCCAGTTAACCCTCTTCTTAAACCATCCGAACATTATAATTCCTCCTCTTAGTTCTCATAAATAGTTATTCTATTTATTCCCAAGTTTTCCCTATCAATACCACCCTTGAGAACGTTAACTCAAAAGTTAAAACTGTGGAGGTCGTAGCAAAAGAGGGTTGACTAAATATTAAAACTACTTTATTATTTTCCATAAGAAACTCTAACTGAAGTGGTTCTCAATGAGGATAATAACTCGAGAGCCTTGATGCATATAAGTTTTACTGATCCCAAACCTCTACAGTTCACTGGGAAGTTCCCTTGACAGGGTGGAGGTCGTGAGTTCGAACCTCTCCGGGGTCATAAAAAAAGACACGATATCAACCTACTAGGTGATATCGTGTCTTTTTTTATCCAAGGCACTTCTTATAAAAACTAAAAATCTTACCAGTTAATCACTTCCCACCAAACATCTTCTCCAAAGACTTCGCATTGGCAAATAATACTTCTTTCAAGTTATCATCAGCAACGATTTTATAGTCGCCATCTTTGTTTTTCTTTAAGTTCAATGTAACTTCGCGAGTTGCCATTGCTGCATCTTTATCCGCTAAGTTTTTGACGATAGTTGATGTCATTGTTTTTTCGATTGCTTTTTCAGATTGTTCTTTGTCTTCGCTAAAAGCACTAGCAAAGGCCATTGGCATAACTTCTCCCACTGCTTTTGTTACAGCAACGGATAGATCAGCAGATGTAATTTTCACTTTCACTTCTGCTTTGTCATCCTTTTTCGATACTTCTTCTGGCTTTTCAAATTTAAAGTTTTTCGTAATTGCACTCAGCATTGCTTTTGCCTCAGCATCATCTGTTTTTTCATTTAGTTTATTAAATTCCTTGTCACTCTCAACAAATGTACGAGCCTTTTCTACATCACCTTTTTGTATCGCTGTTAAAAATTCTTCTGTAGTATCTTTCGGATTTGCACACCCTGCTAAAACACCTACTGTCAATCCTACTACCATCATTAACAGCAATAATTTCTGTATCTTTTTCACGTTCATTCTCCTCTTATCTTTTCTAGTAAGTCAGCATTATACAATAGTATGAAACTGACATTACAAACATTTTTTAGTATAGCATTTATATGATTCGTTTTCTATTCATTCCCAGAAGATAAAGGGCCTTGTAGCATTTCTACAAAGCTCCCTCTTCTATCAATCCGTATCCGTAGCGCAAATTAACCACATTTTATGCCCCTTACTATCTAACACCATCCAAGTATTATCCCATGCAACATCGTAAAACCAGTCCGTCCAAGGGCTTTGACTTTCGAACACTATAATATCCTCATAACGATCTTGGAACATGTATTGGCATACATCGCTCGCTAATTGCTTCGCAACTACCATTCTCTCTGGAAAATATTTATATGCTCCGCTTCTTATAATTTGAAATGCAATACTCCCATCAAGTATTACCGCACTATTATATTTAAATTGAAACTTATATTTTTTTGATGTATGTATTTTTAATTCCTCTAAGTTATTGATTATATCTAAAGAGTTGAAGACTTTTTTGAAAAAGTGCTCGTATCTATCTATTTCATAAGGTATTTCTTTGGAAAAATTTTCGTTATGTACTTTAAAACAGCTTATTACTGCTCCACCATTTAAGTTTTGTTTCTTAAATGTGTTTATAAGTTGCTCAATAGATGAATGGTTTGTTTCTATTTTTTCAAAAATCCCTACTTTCCATCTCATAACGCCACTACTCCCTATTAAAAATTTGTTTCTTCATTTATATTATAATACTTGCTTTAACATCAGCCTTACTATTCTATATTCGTCACCATAAGGTTCCTTTATGATTAATGGCGAATGAGCATTTTTTTCTTCCTCAATCATTGTGAATACTTCTGTTTTTTCTTTTAATGTATTAGATTCGCTATTGTTAGTAGGCTTTTTGCTTGTTTCAATTTTCTTCGTCACTTCGCCAAGTTTTTGCCCAACTTCTTCTGCTTTTGCAGGTTCATTTGTAACGTAGTATTCCTAGCCCTCCCATACTAATATAGGTGGTACATGTTCTCGTTTGTTACATATTATATAAGTAATACTAGCTATCAGTAGTAGACATGTTAATAAAAAGAAGATAGCTTTTTTGTTCATATACTATTCTCCTTATCTATCATTTTATTGGATTATATAATAGGAAATATAGTCACCAACTAGTTTTTATGGTGTTTTTTAGTATTAATTTCAAATAGAAAAACCTTACTATAAAGTAAGGTTCCGTTTTTAAGTTCTATAATGACTGATTTATTAAAACGATCATTACGATAATCGCTATAAACATAACAACTAAACAGCCGATCATTTTATAAAATCCTCTTTTCGTTAACGTCCCGCCTTGAACGTCTTTACGAATAAATAAGAATACGGCTAAAAATAATACAAGGCCCATGCCAAAAGCATACATCATTTGCATATGTTAATCTTCCTTTCTCTTTTACATCTTAATATCTTTTCGATAAAACAACAAACGATATAAAAACTGTACTCATCGTGAGTGCCATAAGTATGTTCAATAGTTCAGTAGCAGATAGTGTAAGTATTTTTAAGTTTAAGCCGATAGAGAAAAGAAGATAATATGCGGTTAGTGCAAAAAAGGTCACGAACATCCCTTTATAACGAATAAGCTTCATTCGCTCGTCTTTTTCTTTAAATTGTGGGTGCAAGTAACTTAGGCAGAAACTCATAATCATCATCCCAAGCAATGTATACGTTGGAGCCGGTGGTGCAGAATGCGTCATTATACCTGTTAATATCATAAATCCACTCATAAATAGAAAAATAATTCCCATCATAACGAAGTACTTTTGTGAATAGTTCATCTTTATTCCCCCTCTTCCTTTCCTTCATAAATAAATACATGTTCTATCGTTGTCTGAAATGTTTTTGCTATTTCAAATGCTAACGGAAGTGATGGATCATATTTTCCCTTTTCAATTGAAATGATGGTTTGTCTGGAAACTCCAAGTTTCTCAGCCAATTTTTCTTGAGATAGTCCAAATTTTTTTCGGTATTCAACCATTTTATTTTCCAAGGAAATTTCTCCCTCCTTCCTTATACCGAGTATATATGTAAAGTAAACTTTACGTCAAGTTTCCTTTACATTCATTTCGTCTATTTTTCATTCTATTTATATAGAAGAAACTTTTTCAAATTCAGCACGTCTATTTTGAAATGAAACATGGAACAATGTATATAGCCGTTACTATATCTCCTCTCCGTTTTTATGAAAATTTAATATCTCCATATTTGTTTTATCCTTTTAAAATGTTTCATTCTGCTCTTTATCGGGTGAAATGCGCTATTGTTTTTACGTTGTTTTTCGCCATATTTATAGAAACTAACGGTTTATGAAGCATTTTTTATGTATAGCCACTTTTTTTGTAGAAATCCTTCATTTTCCTTTCGATATTTAACACTATCGAGATAAAGTTTATGGTAAATTCATAATTTTTTATTTTTTATACTATATTCCGTTATATTGTTGTATAATATCAATGAAAGCGCTTATTATTCCAATATACATAATTCGAACTAAACTTTATCGAAACATTCTGATAGTTATACTTATATTTAAATGCAACAATTATAGGTATTAATGTAGGTATACCAAATATATCCACCCCGTTTTCCCGTGAAATTACTTTATAACATGAAAGATTAACTTGGGTGATAAGTTATTGTGAATGTTTTTTTACAAAACAGATAAGTAATAGTGTTTGGTATTATGTAAATTATTGTAATAACATAAGAGTAAAGAAAAACATTTACATTGATTATTGGTTCATCAATTATTGAAAAGAGCAAAATGCACCTTTTTGTATGGAAAAAGGATTATATGCATTGGGAGGTTTAAACAAATGACGAGGAAGAATACAACGACAAACCCTTGGGCCAAGTTCCATGGTCCGAACCTTGGTTATGTTATTGAACAGTATGATCTTTACGTAACTGGAGCAGGTTCTGTTGATCCGGAATTACAAGAGCTTTTTGAAATTTTTGGAGCTCCTTCGTTTCAAGATGATGTCGTAACAGGGGACAACACAGCAACACATTTTTCTCCTCAAAACACAGGGAACATTGAAAAGATTCTTAAAGTCGTTCAACTTGTTGAACAGATCCGTTCTTTCGGGCATACATTGGCTCACATTAATCCGATGGAAGATGCTGCAAACGGCCAATCTCTTATCGAGAAAACAATGAACGAACTGAGCGATGCTGACTTGAAAGCGATTCCAGCAAAAACAGTATGGCAAGATGCACCAGAGGGTATTCACACTGCACTTGATGTAATTCATAGATTAAAAGACGTTTATACAAAATCTTTAGCTTATGAATTTTCACATATACAAGATAGTGAAGAACGCGCGTGGTTGCATCAAATGGTGGAATCAAATTCATTGCGTCAACCATTATCAAATAAAAAACGAACTGCTCTTTTAAAACGTTTAGCTGCTGTTGAAGGTTTCGAGCAATTCTTGCATAAAACATTCGTTGGTCAAAAACGTTTCTCAATAGAGGGCGTTGATATGCTTGTACCTGTACTAGATGAAATTGTTTCTGAAGGTGCTAAAGGCGGCGTAGAAGATGTCATGATTGGTATGGCTCACCGCGGTCGTCTAAGCGTACTCGCTCACGTATTAGAAAAGCCATATAATCACATGTTTGCAGAATTCAAACATGCAAAAATAGAAGGTGCAGTGGCAAATGCTGGCTGGACTGGCGACGTGAAATACCATTTAGGTAGAGAACAAGTCGTTGGTAATGAAGAAGTTAGCACTCGTGTTACATTAGCAAATAACCCGAGTCATCTTGAGTTCGTTAACCCTGTTGTTGAAGGTTTCGCACGCGCAGCTCAAGAGAATCGTAAAAAATCTGGTCTTCCAGAACAAGATACTACAAAATCATTCGTAATTTTAGTTCATGGTGATGCTGCATTCCCTGGTCAAGGTGTTGTGTCTGAGACACTCAACTTAAGTAGATTGAATGCATACCAAACTGGCGGAACGATCCATGTTATCGCAAATAATGCAGTCGGCTTTACGACTGATAGCTATGATTCTCGTTCTACTAAATATTCAAGCGACCTTGCAAAAGGTTTCGATATTCCGATTGTTCACGTAAATGCTGATGATCCGGAGGCTTGTCTTGCTGCTGCAAACCTTGCGATCCAATATCGTACGCTGTTCAAAAAGGACTTCTTAATCGATTTAATCGGTTACCGCCGATATGGTCATAACGAAATGGATGATCCAGCAGTTACGCAACCACAAGTGTACAAAAAAATTAAAAATCACCCAACTGTAAGAGCAATTTATGCAGATCAATTACAATCTGCTGGCGTTCTGAATGCAGATGAGGTTGAAACAATTACTCAGTTTATACAAGAGGAATTAAAGGCTGAATACGCACAAGTGCCACCAGCTGATACGAGTGCTGCAACAATTCACGTTAAAGTTCCAGAGGTTGTTGCAAAAGGAATTCAACCGATTGACACTGGTGTTTCAATTGAATCACTTCGTGCAATTAATGAAGGACTATTATCTTGGCCTGAAGGCTTTAACGTATATCCAAAAGTGAAGAAAATTCTTGAGCGCCGTAAAGATGCTCTTGAAGAGAACGGTAAAATTGAATGGGCACTTGCTGAATCGTTAGCATTCGCTTCTATTTTGCAAGAAGGTACGCCAATTCGTTTAACTGGTCAAGATTCACAGCGTGGTACATTCGCGCACCGTCATATCGTATTACACGATACTGATACAAACGAAACATATTCACCATTACACCGTTTACCGAACATTAACGCATCATTCTCTGTTCATAACAGTCCGTTATCAGAAGCTGCTGTTGTTGGTTACGAATATGGTTACAACGTATTTGCTCCAGAAACTCTTGTGATGTGGGAAGCTCAATACGGTGACTTCTCAAATACTGCGCAAGCATTATTTGATCAATATGTTTCAGCAGGAAGAGCAAAATGGGGTCAAAAATCTGGTTTAGTTCTTCTATTACCACACGGTTATGAAGGTCAAGGGCCAGAACACTCTAGTGCACGTCCAGAGCGTTTCTTACAATTAGCTGCTGAGAACAACTGGACAGTTGCAAACTTAACGAGCGCGGCACAATACTTCCATATCTTGCGCCGTCAAGCATCTATCTTAGGAACAGAAGCTGTTCGACCGTTAGTGCTTATGACACCAAAGAGTTTATTACGTCATCCACTTACGCTTTCAACTGCTAGTCAGTTAAGCGAAGGACGTTTCCAACCTGCTTTAGAACAAGAAAACCTTGGTGCGAAACCAAACAAAGTAAAACGTCTTGTTTTAAGTACAGGTAAAATGGCAATTGACTTAGCAGCAGAAATCGAAAGTGGTAAGCATGAGTACAGCCTAGATGAAGTTCATATGGTTCGTATCGAGCAGTTGTACCCATTCCCTGCTGAAAAAGTTCAATCTATTATTAAACGCTTTAAAAACTTAGAAGAAATCATTTGGGTTCAAGAAGAACCTCGTAATATGGGCGCATGGCATTACATGGCTCCAATTCTGTTCGAACTAGCTGGGGATAAAGTGAAAACAGGTTACATTGGACGCCCGGATCGTTCTAGCCCATCTGGTGGCGATCCATTCGCTCACAAAGCTGAGCAAGAATTAATCGTTGCACACGCTTTAGATGTGAAGTACAACTTCCGTCAAGATAAACAAGAAATTGAAGTTTTCAGCAACTGAAAGTAACAATGAGTTTTTCAGGCTTGGCTGTGGCAGATAGTCTGCCACAGCCAGGCTAACAAATGGAGATTACCGAAGATTAAAGAAGATAAAACACACCGTTAGGCAAATAAGGGGAGGACATTTAAAATGATCGAAATTAAAGTACCTGAGCTTGCAGAATCTATTTCAGAAGGAACTATTTCACAATGGCTTATCAACGTAGGCGACAAAGTTGAGAAAGGTGGCAGCGTTGTTGAGCTTGAGACTGACAAAGTCAATGTAGAAATCATTGCAGAGGATTCAGGTATTGTATCGAAGTTACTAGGCGAACCTGGAGATACAGTTGAAGTTGGTGCTACTATCGCAATTTTAGATGCAAACGGCGCAGCGGTTGAAGTAAGCACACCTGCTCCGGCTAATGAGCAACCAAAACAAGAAACTACTGAAGCACCGAAAGCAGCAGCTCCAAGTGCTGAACAAAATAAAGCGTTGCAAGGTTTACCAAATACAAATCGTCCTATCGCATCACCAGCTGCTCGCAAAATGGCTCGTGAATTAGGAATCGATTTAAACGAAGTACGTAGCACAGATCCACTTGGACGTGTGAGACCACATGATGTACAAGCTCACGCTGCAGCGCCAAAAGAAGCACCAGCTGCTCCAAAACAAAGTCCGGCTCCAGTTGCAAAAACTGAATTTGAAAAACCAGTTGAGCGTGTGAAAATGTCCCGCCGCCGTCAAACAATTGCAAAACGTCTTGTAGAAGTTCAACAAACATCTGCAATGTTAACTACATTTAACGAAGTTGATATGAGTGCAATCATGGAATTACGTAAAGAACGCAAAGATGCTTTCGAGAAAAAACATGATGTACGTCTTGGCTTTATGTCATTCTTCACAAAAGCAGTTGTTGCAGCATTAAAACAGTTCCCATTATTAAATGCTGAAATTCAAGGCGATGAGCTTATCATTAAAAAATTCTATGATATCGGTATTGCAGTAGCAGCTCCAGATGGATTAGTTGTTCCAGTTGTACGCGATGCTAACCAATTGAACTTCGCTGAAATTGAAAGCGAGATTCGTAATTTAGGTCTGAAAGCACGCGATAATAAACTTTCATTAAAAGAGCTACAAGGTGGTACATTTACAATTACAAACGGTGGCGTGTTCGGTTCTCTAATGTCGACACCAATCCTAAATAGTCCACAAGTAGGTATTTTAGGGATGCATAAAATCCAAGTACGTCCAGTTGCGATCGATAACGAGCGTATGGAAAACCGTCCAATGATGTACCTTGCACTATCTTACGATCACCGTATTGTTGATGGTAAAGAAGCAGTTAGCTTCCTTGTTGCTGTTAAAGATATGCTTGAAGATCCAAAATCATTATTATTAGAAGGTTGATAGATTATTAATCTATTAAAGGCTGTAGAATGAATCATTCTACAGCCTTTTTTCATTATGTTCATATGGGACAAATCACACTACATAGACTAATAATGTATGCCTAAAACGTAAGGGGGATAAACATGAATAACCTTCCAGTTCATGCAAAACTTAAAGCAAATAAGGATACTTTCTTCCTCCCCGATTCAAACGGGGGTGTTTACTTTCGAAATAACTCCAGTTCATTCCGTATGGATGGTGATGGAATTTATGACTGGATTGAGAAATTAATGCCTATGTTTAACGGTAATCATTCTTTGACAGAAATAACCGATGGTCTCCCTCTCCCCTATCAAAATCGTGTATTTGAAATTGGAGAGATTTTATATGAAAATGGTTTCGTTCGTGATGTAAGCCAAGATGCTCCCCACGAATTAAACAGTGCATTACTCGACAGATATGCTTCGCAAATTGAGTTTTTAGAAGCTGATTCCCATTCAGGCGCTTTAAAATTCGAAACGTACCGCGCAGCAAATGTGCTTATAATTGGTTCTGGCGATATGCTTACTTCCCTAGTTTCTTCTTTATTAGAATCTGGTTTACCTACATTTCATTATCTTGTTACAGATCGTGCTGAAACAAACTACAATCGAATTCATGAATTAAGCGAACGTGCATATGCAAATGATGACAATGTACTCATTCAAGAAATAGATATTACAATTGATCGCCCTTTACATGAAGTATTCGAGCCTTTCGACTGGATTTTATACGTTTCCCAAAATGGAGATATTGAAAGTTTAAGAGCAATCCATACTATTTGTAGAGAGTTTAAGAAAAATTTCATACCAGCTATTTGCTTATCAAGAATTGGTTTAGCTGGACCCGTCGTAACCGCAGACCGTGAAGAATGCTGGGAATCAGCTTGGCATCGTCTACACGAAACTACTTTACAAAGTGAAAATCCACCTGAACCTTTCTCACCAATTGCATCTGCAATGTTAGCAAATGTTATCGTTTTTGAGTTATTTAAACATGTCGCTGAAGATTCACATAGGCAGCATAATCCTCAATTCTTTTTATTAAACTTGGAAACACTTGAAGGAAAGTGGCACCCTTTCATAAAACATCTTCTCGCAACCGATGAAACCTTTACAATTGATACGGTGCAAAATCTTCAAGAAAACCTTGCCCAACGTTCCGGACAATATACTTCAACTGAACTTTTTCGTTTTTTTGATGCGTTAACTTCTAAAGAAGCTGGCATATTCCACATGTGGGATGAACAAGATTTATACCAATTGCCTTTATCACAGTGCAATATTCAAGTTGCAAATCCATTATCAGACGGACCTACCTCTCCCCTTCCTACTATAACTTGCGGTGGATTAACTCATAATGAAGCACGCCGCGAAGCTGGTTTAACAGGCGTTGAAACATATGTAGCTGAAATGATTCATCGTCTTATCCCCGAACATACTGATATCGGTATTGGTGCTGGGGAAACGATGACAGAAGGTGTATACCGAGCACTCCAAAAACATTTAAATAATAAGTTATATGAACGCCAATCACATATGCTAGAAGAGATTACAGAGCTTTATTTAACCGAAATTCATGATAAACATTGTAGGTTTTACTACGATGCTCTCTCTACAATTCATGAAATACCTAAAGTAGGAATGAGTGAGGAGTTACTTGGTTTTCCTGTCGTTTGGATCGGTATTAATGATAGATGGTATGGTGCGGCAAATATTAATATAACACTCGCATTAAGAAATGCTCTGCAACAAGCACTCCTTCATATTCAAAATGAAGAGATTCCTTATAAAGCTAATATGTTACCGGAATCATCCATTGTTTTATATAGTACGGATCCTGTTAGAGTAGCAATACAAGAAGAGGAAGAAATTCCAGGCGTACAGTCTTTACAAGTTGCTTTGCAAAATTTAACGGAAAACAACTTGTATCCATTCGTTTTTGATTTAGCTATTGAGTCATTTTTAAGAGACAACTTAGACGGTGTATATGGGGTATTAATTGCAAAGGAGGATGACCAATGACTCAAAACATACTACTTATAGGAGATGGCCTACTCACAGACTATGTACATGAGCAATTGTGCAAGCAATATTCACTCATCCGCCAGCATACAATTACAGAAGCTCTCCCTGAAAACATTCATCTTGCTCTCGTCTTACATGACGGGTCTCCTTCTTCCGTACATCGTGATGCTGAGCTTATCTTTCGCTCAAATAATATTCCGTGGCTTCGCGCGTTTACTTCGTTTGGTGAAGGTATTATCGGTCCTTACGTGAAGCCTCTTACAACTGGATGTTCCCACTGCGCTGATGGACGCCGGTTTATAGCTGGCTTTGATCAAAAAGAAATGTGGGAACTACAACGAAAATATGCATTAAAAGCAGAGAACGTGACGAGGCGTGATGTACGCGCCACCCAAAATGGAATGTTACAAATGTGCCAGCTCATTCATGCTGAAACAGAGAAAATATTAGCTCATGGATATTCTTCTTTAGAAAACGAACTCATTTTACTGGACTTACAAACGTTACAATGTACCCGGAATTCGTTTCTTCCAGACCCTCTCTGTCCGGTATGCAGCAATTTGCCTGACGATACAGCAGATGCAGCGCAAATTTCTTTACAACCAAGTTTGAAAACGAGTACTGAAACGTATCGCTGTCGTTCCATTCATGAGCTAAACACATTTTTAACGAGAGACTATTTAGATTACCGGACTGGTATTTTAAACGGTAAAATGCAACATTCTCTATTACCGTTTGCTGATGTCATTATAAACATGCCGTTACTGTTTGGAAATGAAGGTGTCGCGGGCCGGACTCATTCATTTTCACTTAGTGAAGCAACCGCTATTTTAGAAGGTTTAGAACGCTATTGCGGTATGTCGCCTCGTGGAAAAAAAACAAATGTACATGGCAGTTTTCGTGAGCTAGAAGATATTGCACTGAATCCCCTCACACTTGGTGTGCATACAAATGAACATTACAATCGTGATAGTTTTCCATTTAAGCCGTTTGATCCTGATTATGAGCAAAACTGGGTATGGGGATATTCTTTATTACAAAACCGACCACTTCTAGTTCCAGAATCAATCGCTTATTATAGCCTTGGTCATAGAGATGCTTTCGTGTATGAAACATCAAATGGATGTGCAATTGGTGGTAGTTTAGAAGAAGCAATTTTTCACGGCATTTTAGAAATTGTAGAGCGTGACGCCTTTTTGCTCACTTGGTATGCCGAATTACCTCTTCCCCGTCTCGATCTTAGTTCAGCCAATGATACTGAATTGCAACTAATGTTGGAACGCTTACGCACAATTACTGGATATGAATTATACGTTTTCAACGCGACGATGGAACATGGTATTCCGAGCATATGGGTCATTGCGAAAAATACAAGGCAAGATGGTATGAATCTCGTCTGTGCTGGCGGCGCACATATGGAACCAATTCGAGCTGTAAAAAATGCAATTCACGAAATAGCAGGCATGTTACTTATAACAGATGAAGAGCTTGAACAAAAAAGAGAGAAATATGAACACTGTTTACAAGATCCCTATCTTGTTTCGCAAATGGAAGATCATAGTATGCTGTACGGATTGAAAGAAGCTGAAGAGCGTCTTCACTTCCTTTTACGTGATGATGCTCCAGTGCAAACGTTCCAAGAAATGAATGCATTACAATCATTTGATATGGATTTAACATCTGATCTTCATCAACTTTTAAACAGGTTACATCAATCTGGACTTGAAGTAATTGTTGTAGATCAAACGGTCCCCCTTATAGAAAAGAACGGCTTACATTGTGTAAAAGTAATTATTCCAGGCATGTTACCGATGACGTTCGGTCACCATCTCACTCGGGTTACAGGACTGGATAGAGTGTATACCGTACCGATGACACTTGGATATTGGGCTGAGCCTTTAACGAATGAAAGTTTAAATCCACATCCGCATCCGTTTCCATAATTCATAGTGAGGGGGAAATTTGATGCAACCTGATACTTTTTTACATCATCTCCATTTTTCTATTAATGAAATTATGTCGTCCGATAAAGAGATTGACTGGGAAGACGCACCACTTCCTTATAAATTATATCGAAATTTACCAGTAATCCCTCTCTCTTTAGAAATCCCATTAACTTTGCGGAATTCTTCTACTAAACCTAACTTAGAGGAAATCGGTCATTATCTTTGGTACTCATTTGGTTTAACACAATTATGTCAGCCTACTACTAACCTAGAAAATAATAAAACAACGACTCTATTTCGAAGATTCATCCCTTCTGGGGGTGCTTTATATCCGAATGAATTATATATGTATTTAAAAATTGATCATTATCCAGACGGCATTTACCATTACGACGCCGCGCATCACCGTCTTATCTTACTTCGCGAAGGAAATTTCGATTCTTATCTTACAGAAGCACTCGGCAATCGTTGTAACATACATTCTTGTTTTGGTGCTGCATTTGTATCCACTATGTTTTGGAAAAACTTCTTTAAATACAATAACTTTTCGTATCGTCTTCAAGGATTAGATAGCGGTGTTCTCATCGGTCAATTACTTGAATGCGCAAAACAATTTGGTTATACAAATGGTGTGTATTTTCAGTTTCTAGATCGGGCAATGAATCATTTACTTGGACTGTCAGAAGGTGAAGAAAGTGTGTATGCTGTTATTCCTTTAAGTACAGAACCGAATACAGATTGGTTTCATGATGATCATCGTAAAAATAAAACCGTTACTTCTCATGACTTGTTGCAACAAATCCCGCCGTTAACACATGAGCATTTCGTTCGTTCAAAACATGTAGATGACTATCCGATGATAAAAAAAATAACCGCGGCATCTATGATTGAATCGACAGAACACTTCCAAACATTTACCTGTGAAGAACGACAACAATATAGTACACACGCTATGCAGCTACCTAAAGTGGAACGTTTATCATATGATTTCTTACAACTTTGTAAAAAACGATATTCACCTGATTCTGACTTCATTTTAACGAAATGGGATGCAGCCGAGCTTGCTACTCTACTACAAGCAGCGAGCCTCTCCTTCCCTTATTACAACGACCTTGATGGCAAGTATGTAAATGAAAACGCACGAGTCTCACTATATGGATGTTTTTATAACGTAAAAGACATAGAAAACGGCGCTTACGCTTATAACAGTAGGACACATTCCATACAGCCAATTCGGTACGGAGATCTTCGTTATTCTCTGCAATCCAGTATGACGATGGATAACGTAAACCTTTTTCAAGTACCACTTTGTCTACATGTAGTCGGAAATAAAGATTACTATAAAAATAAATTAGGTTATAGAGGATATCGCATTCATCAAATGGAAGCTGGCATGCTCGTTCATAAACTCGTTTTAGCTGCGACCGCTATGGGGATGGGCGGGCACCCGTTACTAAGTTTTGATACAAATTCATGCGATCAATTGTACGGGATTGATGCCGGAAATGAAACTTCACTCATTCAAATTCCGGTTGGGGCGTATCG
Source organism: Bacillus sp. FSL R12-0074 (assembly GCF_038005725.1). NCBI lineage: Bacteria > Bacillati > Bacillota > Bacilli > Caryophanales > Bacillaceae > Bacillus > Bacillus sp. FSL R12-0074. The sequence goes on along the minus strand of NZ_JBBOTR010000001.1, from coordinate 1,284,412 downwards.
AGCGCGAAATTGGCTAAAAGGGTCCTTGCATAATTAGAAGCACGCCGATTAATGGCGTGCTTTTTTTAAAGGAGTTAAATTATTAAAAGCGAAATAAATACATATTCTTATATAAAAGGAGAGTTTGAATTGAGTATTTTACAAAGATTAATCGAGCAAGCGAAAAATCCTCGCGGGACAATTGGTTCCTCTATGCTTTGCATTATGAATGCTGCGCATACGAGACTAACAAATTGGGCTTTACAAAAAATACATATACGTGAAAATGCAATTATTTTAGATATTGGTTGTGGGGGTGGTAAAACCATACAGACTCTTTCAAAACGAACTCCACTTGGGAAAATATACGGGATCGACTACTCCAATCAAGCTGTTGAAAACTCAAAGAAAGCAAATATGAAGGATGTCAAAGCAGCGAAAGTAATTATTCATCAAGCAAGCGTCTCCTCTATTCCATATCATCCGGACTTCTTTGATCTCATTACCGCTTTTCAAACCCACTACTTTTGGCCTGATGTTGAGAATGATATGAAAGAAGTATTTCGCGTCTTAAAACCGAATGGATCCTTTTTACTAGTCGCTGAAACTTTCAAAATCCAATATCATATGGATAAATTTAAGACGACCGAAGAATTAGTAAACCTTTTTTATGAGACGGGATTTACAAGCGTGAAATGTTACGAAGAAAGAGGGTGCCTTTGTTTAATAGGAAATAAGTAAAAAAGCAGACCTTTCAAGGTCTGCTTTTTTACTAGATTACTTTAAAAATACTCTTAATTTGTCTTGCAAATAACCAGTTTTTCGTACCGTAGTTATCATTTAGACTATCTAAATTAATAGCTTTCCCGTTAGAAAACTTTAGTTCTAACGTTGTATTTTTGTCATTTGTTTTTAAGTTGCTATTTGTAATGTCATCATACTTTAATTTTTCAATCTCAATATACTCTTCCTTCTCTTCTCCGATAACGACGTGATCTTGGAAGAAGAAGAATACTTCTACTTTCTTACCGAAACAAAATACGTTTTTCGTATAAATTAATGTCGCGTTATCAAGTCCGACACATACTTCTTTCATCTCTTCAACAACGTTTCCTAAGTCTTCTTCGTTTCTTGCATTTGATTCAGCAATCCATTCTTCGATTGTATTCATGTTAATTGCCATACTGTGCCCCCTGGTTCGTTCATTGCTTTGTTAAAAAATAAATACTATATGACAATATAAGCGATACGTACTATGTTTTCAAGGGTGAACGGTATATTCAAAATAAAGTGAAACTTTATTTATTCCCCTTTAACAAAAAAATAGCACTTAAAAAGTGCTATTCCGCTCTCCTTGCTGCTTGTTGAATTGGATCCCAAACGCTGTTATATGGTGGTGCGTAACTTAAGTCGACATCTTCTAAATCGTGAATACTCATTTTATTGAAAAGTGCCATTGCGATAACATCAATACGTTTATCTACGCCCTCTTCTCCAATTACTTGTCCGCCTAACAATTGTTTCGTATCGGTGTGATATAGTAATTTCAAGTGAAGTGGCGAAGCACTCGGGTAATAGCCTGCCATATTTGTTGAATCTACTTTGACCGTCTTATACGGGATGTTTAGCCCTTTCGCTTCTTTTTCATTTAAGCCTGTTCTTGCGAGCGTCAGATTCATAAATTTAATAATGCCCGTACCTAACGTACCTTTAAATGCCCTTCGTTTATCAACCATATTGAGTCCGGCAAGTCGCCCTTGTTTATTCGCAGTCGTTCCAAGCGGGATATGATCATGCATTTCCTTTATAACATGGTAATGCGTTGCACAATCACCAGCAGCGTATACGTCTTTCACATTCGTTTGCATATAAGCATTTACTTCAATTGCACCTTTATGGTTTTTACGTATATTTGTCCCCTCAAGAAAATCAGTATTTGACTGTACACCGACAGATACTAAAACGAGATCTGTTTTATACGTACCTTTATCTGTTTCAATTTGTTCCACTCTCTCTTTTCCTTTAAACGCTTTTACATTTTCATTTGTTAAAATTTCAATATTATGTTTATCTGCTTCTTTATGTATATATTCCGCCATATCGGCATCATAAATTGTGCCAATATGATTGTTTCGCTCAATCATTCTTACTTTCTTTCCTAGTTCTACAAATGTTTCTGCCATCTCTAGACCAATTGCACCGCCGCCAATAATAGTTACAGCCTCAACTTTATTCGTTTCTAGCGTTTTTAATATGCGCTCAGCATCCGGAATTGTTTTTAAAAGATGAACGCCTTGCAAATCTCGCCCTTCCCATTCTGGCATAACAGGACGCACTCCAGTCGCAATTAATAAACGGTCATACGGAAATTCAAAAACATCTTTCGTCTCCGTATGCTCTGCGTACACCATTTTCTTTTCCGTATCTACTTTCGTTACTTCATGACGTACTTTCGCATCAATTCCATATTTATCACGAAACGTCTTTACATCGCGTGCAATTAACTTTTCAGTAGAAGCAATAACACCACTAATCACATACGGTAATCCACACTGAGCGTACGAATAAATTTCACCTTTTTCTAATGTTACAACATTTGCATTTTCATCGTTTCTAACAATTTGCATAGCTGCACTCATACCAGCTGCATCTCCACCAATAATGACATAGTTCACTTTACCACTCCTTCTTTTTTTACATACTCTTTACGTTTTCCATATTTTTTAGAAATAACACCTACTTCCATTGTAAAGAATGAGACTTTCATCTTCAAATTTGGTGCACTTACCTATGCTTTAATAGGTAAGTGTCGTGTCTTATAAACAACATATTTAATATGCTATAACAGCAACTATTGAAAGTAGGTGAAACATACATGTGCGCCGGCCTTCTCGCTCAAACTCCAGAGGAACCGCAAGAACCGAAAGCCGCCATGCCACTTGATCAAGAATTTTCTATTAACGCAACATTATACAGCGCTCGTGCTTGGTTATCTAATGATGAGACTTTCGCACAAACGATTTGGAAAGGCTCTCGCTTTGCTTCAGCATCACACGCTGGCAAGTCCATCTTACCAATCGGTACTGTTAAAATTTTGAACTTATCTGATGATACAATAACAGTTACTGCATCATCAGAAAAAGATGATACTCTCAAAATAGTCGTACCCCCTCGTTCTGAAGGTGTTTTAACATCTAGTGCATTATCTGATGTGCAAGCAAGTACATCAGGAGGAGCAAGCAAAGTCACATTCCTCTTTCATATCTTTTTCTCAAGGGATCCTGGTCCAGCTAAATAACCATAAAAGGGTACAGTTATGCACTGTACCTTTATCATGCACTCTATTCTCTTGATTTGATCAGTTCAAAATTATAAGATTCAATATTAGTTAACACTTTCTGCTTCTTTACTACAGGATTCCCCCTCTTCATCCCGCAGTTTTGGCAAAATTGCACTCCATCTTCATACTGAGCTCCGCATTTTGTACATACATTCATCCATTCAACCACCTTTTCGTTAGAAGCCTGTTAATCCCCCGATAAAGGTTTGGATTATCGTTTTAATGTAAGACCAAAACACGATAAACGTTGCAATTCCGATTAAAACATTTGCGATAATAAGTGTGTAAACAAGATCTACTCCGCCGTTGTCTAGTTTTAATATAGCTACAATTATACTAATTCCCATATACGTTGTAGCCAGCCCTAATAAGATTGGTAAAAAAAAGATCAATAGGAAACTAAATAGAAAAGAAAGAACTAGTATAGCAATAGCTGGCGTCGCTATCGTCCCCCATATACCGAATGCCTCAAGAAAAGAAAAAGATGATTTCATCATCTTACCACTTACAAAAATAATAAATCCGACAAATAAAGTTAAAATTAATAAAAAGAAAAAGACCATTACAGATTCTCCAAAGAAAGTAGGAGTAGCTATATCTGGCACTAATGTCCTCGTAACAGTCGCCGCTGCGCTCATCATTCTATAAAAAATACATGCTCCTAAAAAGCAAATAAGCACAAGACTTACAATTCCATTTCGCACTTCAATATTTCCACTTTCCATAATGGCCGATGGTGATTTAAAAGCATTTTTAAAGAACTGAAAATAGCCACTTGCAAATTGTTTCACTTGCTCTACCGTTTCATTCGGACGAGTTTCCTTTACTCGTGCCGGGCGCGATAGCTGCCCTTCTTCCTGCCCACCACTCGCTACCACTTCTTCCGTTAACGAATGTCCACAATTTCCGCAAAACCTTGCTTCCGCTGCATTTTCAGTATTACATGCCGGACATTTCATTCTCTCATCCCTCCTTAAGCATATACCTTATAGGGTGTTACAAATTCAATATATGACTTTGTACATAAAACATGACTACAAGAAAAAGAATATGAAATCCTTCTTTTAAACGAAACTATGTGTGCTAGTAATATAGAAAAATAATGTTATTATGAAACAGAGCAAATAAAGTGAAACTTTAAACAGATTGGATGAAGACAGTGGAATTTGTAAACTCGATTTTTCAAACACTCCTTACAAGTGTGATCCAATTATTTTCTTTAATTGGTGTCATCATTGTAATTGGATTTATATTAGGTTATTTAGAATCTCTCACACGAACGTATTGGTCGAGAGCTTTTGGTAGGAAAGGTTTTCTTTTAACCGCGTGGATTGGTGTTCCCGTTCATGAGCTTGGGCATGCAATTATGTGTCTAGTATTTCGTCATAAAATTGTAGCAACGCAGTTTTTCCCAACAGATACAAGTCAGGGAGCTTTAGGTTACGTACAACATCAATACAATCAAAAAAGTATATACCAACGAATCGGTAATTTCTTTATCGGCATCGGTCCTATTATTTCTGGTATTACTGCCTTAATACTTTTAATGCGCTATTTCGTACCAGAGTCATATTCTTTATTTAATACAACTCTCGAAACAACTGTTGCATCGACTTCTATTAACTTAGACATGATCCAAAACATGTTTTTATCAACATTCTTTTTATTAAAAAGCTTGTTTACAATGAACAATTTATTGACCCCTTCTTTTTGGTTATTTTTATTTATCGCTATTTGTATTTCCGCACATATCGCTTTAAGTAAACCAGACATTAAAGGATCAATAGACGGCGTCATCGTCATGTTTATCTTATTATTTTTATTCAATATAATAGCGGGACTGTTTCAGTACGATAGTAACCAACTAATCGGTAAAATGATGAAGTATAATATGTATTTCATCGCGTTTTCTAGTGTGGCGCTTCTTTTCTCTTGTATTTCTACACTTGTGAGTTTTGTGTTTTATAAAATAAGAAGAGGGCGTTCATTGTGAACGCCCTCTTCTCATCAATTATTTCTCTTATAATCACAATGCTCAACCGGAACACGAGCGTGCCCTTCTTCATCGGTACACCATGACTGTGACTGAAAGGCAAGAAAAATACCAATCCACTCTTCCTTCTTCTCAAAGTGAATCAATATCCCACCGTCTTGCCATTTGCCATCATCACCTTGCCATTTCTCTACATTCCCTTGATTCATATGAATATCGTGTATACCGTTTCCAGGTGTAAAATGAAAATACGAATCCGGAACCTTTTCTTCTGGTCCCCACCTTTCACCAAACGCATAAATAATTGCTTTCTCATCTATTGCTCGTTTTATATAACGTTCTATCTTTTCATTTAAATCATTATCAGATCCCGTTTTTTCAGCTGGCAAAGGAATCATTTGCTTCGAATCAAATAAATTACCTCTTACATAATCTAAAGCCACTTTCGGCTCATTGTTTTTCACTTCCGTAAAACCGAACGGTAATGTCGGTAAAATGTGAATAGCTTCTGAATCAATATGTTCGCTTGCAAAATATAAAACTTCCGACGGATAGCTTTGCGATTTCACGTTAATTGCAATGCGATAATTAACTCCTGCTTCGCCTTGTAAATGAACTTGATAATGAGCTGTTTTCCCTTTTCCAATCTTAGATTGTACAACTGTACCTTTTAATACACCGTAGTTTTTTAAGGGCATCTCTTTCATCTCCTATTCATTTAGTAGAAGCTTTTCATACTTTAGGCATTATCCATATAAAAAGAAAATCCTCCTTTCCCAGGAGGATTTCTTATTTTCTCAACATATACCAAACAATAACCTCCACCACTACAAGCAACACCGCACCAAAAATCATTAACGTCGTCTTCTTTAATAGTTCATTTTCACGATAAGGGATATTACATAAATACGCGCCTAGTGTAATCCGTGATGGACAAGCGATTGTGGCTACTGATGATGCGGTGTTTTGGAGTGTTGTGACATATTGCCACGGGAGCGCTACGTTTTGCGCTGTTTGCATTTGTAGTTTTATAAACATCGCATTTGATCCTGCGTTACTACCTGTTAAAAAGCCGCCAATTCCGCCTATGAAAGGAGCAGCGAAAACGAAAAATGTCCCAAATGTTTCACCAGCTGTTTTTGCGAGTAATGAATGCATACCAGATGCACCCATTAGTTCTGAAATTGCGATAAACATTGTCGTTGTAATAGCGAAAGGAATCCATTGTTTTATCGTTTGTGAGAGTGATTGTTTAATAATATTTGATGGAATGCGGAAGAAAATAATTGTAAATAAACAAGTCATAGCGAGCCAAAATCCTGGTGAATATAGTAGCTCTAGTTTGTAAGAATATGATTTTAAATCGAGAACTGCATATGACCTAAGAAAATCATGTAATACTGGAACGAGGCGGGAAAGTAAAATACAAACTGTTAAAAAGATATAAGGGCTAATAATTTTTATAATAGATACTTCTCTCTCTGCAGTCGCCGCATGTTCTGTTATAAAGTTTTGCTCACTTTTGCCTTTTAATTTAATGATTAGAAAGCCAAATGTAATGGTAACGATAGAACTTAATATCCCTGCAAGTTCAACACTTACGTATGCGTTAGAAAGATAGATTCCGAGAGAAAATAATAGAAAGAATCCTACTCCTTCCTTACACTTTTCTATAACTGCCTGCCAGCCACCGACAACGTATAAAGAAAGGAAGATAAAATATGCGAAAATCGGGATGCTTAATAATGCTGTATTTGTACCAAGAGTTGTGAGCGGCATGTTAATAAGCTGAGAACCGATAATCGTACCCGTTGCCATCGCGCCCCATGAACTTGCAAGTAAACCGATAAACGATAGTAGCACAGCTTGAAACGGTTTATAACCGAGCGAAAGAAAAATAGGTGCTGCGACCATAAAACCAATTCCGAATCCACTTACTGATTCAATGAGTGGACAAATACCAAAACACATAAGAAGCATTTGCAATAATCGATCGCGCGTGACTTGTTCTAGAAATCGTGCTACTTGATCGATGTATCCCATTTTGTTCATGAGGTGAAATAAAAAAATACCAAAAAACAACACGTATCCGACAATAAAACAAATTAACCAACCTTTAATCGTTGCGTGCACAGTTTCACTTATCCCTAATTGGAACGTTGGCGAAAGTAAAACGATTCCGACAGAAACGGCATAAGAAATTAATGAAGCCCTTAATGACGTTTGTTTAAACAAAAATAAACAAATAAAAATCATCATAATTGGGATAAGTGCCAACAATATGGCCATGCTATCATCTCTTTTCGTAAAAATTGCAATTTTTAACTATTATATAACAGATGTTATGATTTTCAATTATTTTTATAACAGATTTAAAAAAGGAGCCGCTTGGCTCCTTTTTTGAATAACTAATATTTTATCTTTTATCCTGAAAAACCGTCTGCTGTCCAATCATTTTTTCTAGTACAACAAACACAATATAAGCACATATTACTTGCAATACAATATTCCCAAGTTTTATTAATTCAAATGAATGGATCCATTGGAATAATTCACTTAATAATACAATCGAAACGATACTAAATAGTTCTATACTAACCGAAAATATACATACTTCTAAAATAGATTGCTCTTGTATTCGATTTAATTGGGAAAAGATGAATACATATCCTAAAAACAGAGCCATCAACTCTATTTTCGTCATGCTAATAAGCCAAGCGTATAATGGTACAGTTAAAAGAAGATATAATAGTTTACGTCTTAGCATGCCTTCTCACCCTCTAATTTATAAGTATTTTCTGTATATTTTAACATTTATTACACAAAAGAAACAGAAGAGACTTAAGCCTCTTCTGTTTCTTTTACTGCATGTATTAACTCACAAATTTCTTCTCGCTTTTCATTTTCTAACAGCTCAATGACTTTACTTCCAACGACAACGCCGTCACATATTGTAATCATTTCTTCAATTTGCTCTCGTGTTGAAATACCGAATCCTGCGACTACTGGTAAGTGGACGTGTGCTTTTACTTTTTCTAAGTAACTACGAATCTCATCTTTAAAGTTTTGACGTACTCCCGTTACGCCCGCTACTGTAACGGCATAGACGAATCCTTGTGATTCACTCGTAATTTTTTCAATTCGTTCAATAGGGCTCGTTACGGTAACGAGTGGAATTAAAGCGATATTCGCCACGCGAAGGAGCGGTGCAATAATGTCTTGTTCTTCATACGGTAAGTCTGGAACGATAATACCGTCCACCCCTGCTTCAAGACAGCTCTCAATGAAACGTTCCTTTCCGAATGCGAGTACTGGATTTAAATATGTCATAAGTACAAATGGAATTTGAACTTCTTGCCTCACCTCTATTAATGCTTGAAAAATACTTTTCAATGTTACACCGCTATCTAATGCTCTTTTTCCTGCCCTTTGAATAGTTGGACCGTCTGCGACTGGATCTGAGAACGGAATACCGATTTCAACGATGCTTGCTCCTGCTTCATCAAGAAAACGAATTCTTTCTTTTAACTTTTCAAGTCCACCATCTCCGCCCATTACATAGGGAATAAATGCTTTCTTGCCATTTTCAAACGCTGCTATAATTTTTTCTACTCCCATTTTTTACACCTCTTCCATATAACGTTTTATACTCTCTACATCTTTATCACCGCGGCCGGATAAACAAATGACAAGTCCTTCGTCTTTCTTCATTTGCGGCGCTAGTTTTAAAGCGTATGCAACAGCATGTGAACTTTCTAATGCCGGGATAATCCCTTCTTTTTTCGTTAATAATTGAAATGCTTCTAACGCTTCTTCATCTGTAATGGAATGATAAGAAACGCGGCCAATATCTTTTAGCAAGCTATGTTCTGGCCCAACACCTGGGTAATCCAGCCCTGCCGAAATAGAGTGCGCTTCTTGAATTTGCCCTTCTTCATTTTGCAGAAGGTACATCATCGATCCGTGTAAAACACCGACACTTCCTTTCGTTAAAGTGGCTGCGTGCTTTTCTGTGTGAACACCTTTTCCAGCTGCTTCAACACCGTAAAGAGCAACTTCTTCATCGTGTACGAACGGATAAAACATTCCCATTGCATTACTACCACCGCCAATACAAGCAACGACTGCTTCTGGTAATTTCCCTTCTAACGCTTCGTATTGCTTTTTCGTTTCTTTCCCAATTACACTTTGGAAATCACGAACAATTTGCGGGAATGGATGTGGCCCGAGAACTGATCCCATAATGTAGTGCGTATCGTGTACATGTGAAACCCAGTAACGAAGCGCCTCGTTTACCGCATCTTTCAACGTGCCGCTACCTGCCGCAACGCTTTCTACTTTTGCTCCGAGTAATTCCATTCGAAACACGTTTAATTTTTGTCGTCTCACATCTTCTTCTCCCATGAAGATGACGCATTCTAAACCGAAAAGTGCACATACAGTAGCTGTTGCAACTCCGTGTTGTCCTGCTCCTGTTTCAGCGACAACTTTCTTCTTACCCATTCTTACCGCAAGAAGTGCCTGACCGATTGTATTGTTAATTTTATGAGCTCCCGTATGGTTCAAATCTTCACGTTTCAAATAGATTTTTGCTCCGCCGCAATACTTCGTCATATTTTCAGCGAAATAAAGCGGTGTTTCTCTTCCAACATACGTTTGTAAATAATGATCTAATTCCTTTTGAAACGCTTCATCTTGCATCGCTTCTTTATATGCTTCTTCTAGTTCTAATACAGATTGCATTAACGTTTCTGGAACGTATCGTCCTCCGTATATACCGTAATGACCTTTTTCATCTGGATATGCATAATTCATTTGGAACACTCCTTCGCTTTTTTAATAAATTGTTTTATTTTCTTTAGATCTTTCTTTCCTTCTGTCTCTACTCCGCTGCTCACATCGATCATATATGGCTGAACGGTTCGAATTGCTTCTTCTATATTAAGGATGTTTAATCCGCCAGCTAATATCGTTTTCTCTCGCAACTCGTTTGGCATATGTGCGAGTAACTCCCATGAGAATGTCTTTCCGTTTCCTCCGTGGAACTTTTCTTTCGGGCTATCAAATAACAGATAATCTGTATCGTATTTTTTCGCACATTCAATATCTTTCTCTAAAGTTACTCCTACTGCTTTTATAGACGGAATATTCAATCTCCTAATTTGATGATTGTCTTCATCCCCATGTAGTTGCACATGCGTTAACCCGCACCCCTCTGCAATTTTCTGGATCACTTCTACTGATTCATTTACGAAAACACCTACCTTGAAAACGTGGACTGGAATTTCCCCAATAATTTCTTTCGCTAGCCCTGGGGTGATTTTCCGCTTACTTTCTGCAAAAACAAATCCAATTGCATCTGCTCCGTATTCGCAAGCATGTTTTGCTGTTTCAACATCAGTGATGCCGCAAATTTTCACTTTCATATGTTCACCCTACAGTCTTCGAAAAAGTTACTTATAGAAGATGATGTCATAAGTGCTTCTCCAACTAATACACCTTTTGCACCAGCTCGTTTGACGCGAATAATATCTTCTTTTGAATGAATGCCGCTTTCACTAATCCAAAGTAGGTTTTCCTCATTCAGTCGTTTTCCGAGCTTTTCAGTTTGGCTTAAATCTACTTCAAATGTTTTTAAATTACGATTGTTAATACCGATAACGTGCGGATTTAATTCGATTGCAATTTCTAATTCCTGTTCATCATGAACTTCAACAATCGCTTCTAATCCTTTTTCTAGCACGTAGTTATAAAGCTCGTTTAATTTCTCTTTTGACAATGCTGCAACAATTAATAAAATAAGATCTGCTCCTGCTTCATACGCTCTATCAATTTGGATTTTATCGATTATAAAATCTTTACATAAAAGCGGAATGTTACTTTCTGCTCTTGCCGTTTGTAAGTCGTGAAACGACCCTTTAAAAAATTGATCGTCTGTTAAAACCGAAACTGCTCCAGCACCGCATTCTTCATATGTTTTCACTTGTTTTGGCACATCAACGTGTAAATTAATATCGCCTTTTGATGGAGACGCTCGCTTTACCTCCGCTATTACAGTAAACTGCTCTAAAGCTTTTACAAGTGAGTGTGTTTTCCTTTTTTCTTTCACTGGTGAATATGTTTCATATAACTCCGCAACTTCTACTTTCTTTTGCTCTACAATTTTGTCTAAAATCGTCCCCATTTTAATTCACCCTTTCTAATTTTTCATGACTTGCTGCAATTAATAAGTTTAGCTTGGCTAATGCTTTTCCAGAGTCAATGCTATGTGCCGCTAGTGTAATTCCTTCTTCAATCGTTTCTGCTCTTCCATTTGCGAAAAGGGCTAGACCTGCATTTAATAAAACAGTATCGCGATAGACACTCTTTTCTCCGCTTAATACTCCGAGTGTAATCTTTGCATTTTCTTTTGAATTCCCACCTCTAATTTCTTCATTTTTCACTCTTGAAAAACCATACTTTTCTGGATCAATACTCATTTCTACTATTTCATTATCTTTTAAAACGACGACATGATTTTCTCCCTGTAATGATGCTTCATCTAAAAAGCCACTTCCGTTTACGACGAGCGCTTGTTTTCTGCCAAGTTTCTGCAATACTTCCGCTACCGGCAATAACATATCTCGCTTATAAATACCGACAAATTGTGTTTCTAAATTAACCGGATTCGTCAACGGTCCAATTAAGTTAAAGATCGTCGGAACGTTTAATTCTTTTCTTATTTTCATAATACGTCTTAATGCTGGATGCATCGCTGGTGCGAATAAGAAGGCAATACCTACATTCTCTAATAAATAGTCAATCTCACCCGGCGTACAGCTTATGTTTACACCGAGTTCTTCTAATAAATCAGCACTTCCTGTTTTACTAGAAACAGCGCGGTTTCCATGTTTCGCAACCTTTACACCAGCTCCGGCAAGTACAAATGCCGATGTTGTACTAATATTGAATGTTTGCGCACCATCACCACCCGTTCCGCAATTGTCCATCGCGCCTTTTATATGATTTGAAAACGGTAATGCCTTTTCGCGAAGAGCACGAACGAGACCGTATATTTCTTCTGCTGTTTCGCCTTTCGCTTTCAGCAATACTAAGAAAGCTGCAACTTCACTTTCCAATATGTTGTCACTTAATAAAAGAAGTCCCGCTTCATACATTTCTTCTTCTGTTAAATGTTGTCCCTCTACTAATTTTCGAAGATAACTGTTCATACTCTCTCCTCCTCTTTCACTTCTGCTAAAAAGGCACGTATTAACTTTCCGCCTTCTTCTGTTGCAATTGATTCTGGGTGAAACTGTAATCCGAAGAGCGGATAATAGTTGTGACGAACTGCCATGATTTCTCCGTCATCCATCGCTGTCGCTAGTATGTCAAAACACTGCGGCAAACTATTTTGCACTGCGACGAGTGAATGGTAACGCATCGCTGTTAGCGGCTGCGTAACGTACGAAAAGATTGACGTTCCGTTATGTTTCACACGCGATGTTTTTCCGTGTTTAATGCGCTCTGCTCTAACAATTTCTCCTCCAAATGCGGATATGATTGCTTGATGGCCAAGGCAAATTCCTAAGATGGGAACGTTCTTATAAAAGTGACGAATAACATCGATACAAATTCCAGCATCTTCTGGTTTCCCAGGTCCTGGTGAGAGCACAATTCCTTTCGGCTTCATCCCCTCTAATTGTTCAATTGTTATTTGATCATTTCTTACGACGACGATGTTTTCTTCGTACTCGCCTAATAGTTGATACAAGTTATATGTGAAGGAATCATAGTTATCAATCAGTACAATCATTTCATAACCTCCAAAAGCGCTCTCGCTTTATTTAATGTTTCTTCATATTCAGCAACCGGGTCTGAATCGTAGACGATACCTGCTCCTGCCTGAACGTACGCTTTCTCATCTTTCACAACCATCGTTCGAATTGCTAGCGCCATATCAAGATTTCCTGAGAATGAAATATATCCAACTGCTCCGGCGTATACATTTCTTTTTTCATGCTCTAACGTATTAATAATTTCCATCGCCCTTATTTTCGGAGCACCTGATACTGTACCAGCTGGTAAACAATACGCTAATGCATCAAATCCACTCGTTTGTTTTCGCAATGTTCCGTAAACTTCAGATACAATGTGCATAACGTGAGAGTATTTTTCTACTTTCATATATTTATCTATCGTCACAGAGCCAATTTCACTTACTCTGCCAATATCATTTCGTCCTAGGTCCACAAGCATCATATGCTCTGCTCGCTCTTTCTCATTTCCTAACAGTTCTTTTTCGATTTCCTCATCTTCCTGCTTCGTTTTCCCTCTCGGCCTCGTACCAGCAATTGGGTTTGTCATCACTTTATCCTCTCTTACTGATAACAAACTTTCCGGCGAAGAGCCAAGTACAACATAATCTTGAAAATCGATATAGAACATATATGGTGATGGATTTGCAATTCGAAGTTTCCGGTATAATGCAAATGGATCTCCTTTACATTCACTTTGCAAACGCTGGGATAATACAACTTGGAAAATATCTCCGGCCCGAATGTATTCTTTCGCTGTTTCTACCATTTCACAAAATTCTTTTTCAGTTATTGAAGAAGTGAATGATAATATTGATTGTATTTCATTTACTTCCGCTTCTTCTCCCTTTAGCACTTCCTCTTTGTATACTTGCAATCTTTCGTATACTTCTTCATAAGAAGCTGAATCGTCTTCCCTGCATACATATACAAATGACAACTTTTGGCGTAAATGATCGTAAACGGTAAACTCACGATATAGTAAAAGGTGTACTTCTGGAATATTTAATGGATCGTGTAAATCTGCTCCAATGTTTTCATACTGCCGAATGACATCATAGCCAATATAACCAACTGCTCCCCCGCAAAACGGAAATGGACTGTCTACTTGCGCTGGTGCGATTACCTCTTCTAGCATTTGCAGTACGTTACCCTGCAGCTTTTCTTTTTTCCCATACATCATTCGCTCTACTTCTATACCAACGCTTTTCACTTCTCCATAAGGATTACACCCTAAGTAAGAATAGCGCCCTTTATCTTGATGAAGCTGCGAACTTTCTAATAAAAACTTTTTCTTTCCCTTCATACGTCTATATAAAGAAATTGGCGTAATGCTATCTCCTTCTTCTTCAGCAATTACTAAAAATGTGTTTCTTTGTTCTTTTTGCTTCATAAATTCCTCTTTTGTCATCATGCCTTTCACCTCACTCTGAAAAATAAAAAAGTCCCCTACATATCGAAATATGTAGAGGACGATAAATTTACCGTGGTACCACCTCAGGTTGGACGCAAAAGCATCCCGCTTTATTCAGGTACAAAATATATACCTTATCCTTGTAACGGCGGAACCCGGGTTGCCTACTGAAAATAATTGTTCAGCATACCTCTCGTAAGCCCATTCCGTATATGGCACCGCACCGGGCTCCCACCTGTCCCCGGCTCTCTGAAACGTCTCCAATATACGTACTCTTCTTACTTAAACGATTTAACATATTTAATTTTTTGTACACAAAAAGGGAGTACTCATCCTATAGAAAGGACGGGTACTCCCGTGGTGCCACCTTAATTCGTTACGAATGTAACGCACTTTGCCGTATCAAAAAATAATACGTGTCTCTTGTATCGATGAGATCATGTCGCCAAAGCCTACTTCTTTCGTTTCGGTTTGGAAGCTCCGAAGCCCATTCCACATCAATCCCATACTGATTCGCACCAACCATCAGCTCTCTGACATGTTCATCATGTGTACTCTTCTTCATCAACGCTTGCATTTTTTTAAGTTGCACTCATTATAGACCTAACTTTTTTCACAAGTCAATACTTTTTAAAAAAAAATTATTTCTCCCTTCTTTCAATATTATATTGACAAAACAACGTGTTTTTATGTAAATATAATAAATACTCTATTAAAATTAAGGTTTTTTCGTCTGAAATTTATATATTTAAAAAGTAAAATGATGTCAAAAAACGCTTACATTTCTGAAAATTCATATTTGTATATGGATTTTTCAGAATAATCATGATAGATTATAAATATGCAAAATGCATCAAAAGACATGACAAAAGGAAGGGGAACTACATGAGTACGCAGATGTTAACTTTAACTTCTATCTCTATTTACATGCTCGGGATGTTAGTAATCGGCTATTTCGCCTACAAACGAACGTCCAACTTAACAGATTATATGCTTGGCGGGCGTACACTAGGCCCCGCAGTAACAGCATTAAGTGCTGGAGCATCTGATATGAGTGGTTGGCTTTTAATGGGATTACCCGGTGCAATGTTTAGCGTTGGATTAAGTAGTAGTTGGATTGCGATCGGCCTAACACTAGGCGCATACGCAAACTGGCTTTATGTCGCTCCTCGCTTACGTACCTACTCTGAAATTGCAAACAACTCTATTACTATTCCAGAATTTTTGGAACACCGTTTCCACGACAAATCTCACATGCTACGCTTAGTATCCGGACTTGTTATTATGATTTTCTTTACTTTCTATGTAGCTTCAGGATTAGTTTCAGGCGCTGTATTATTTGAAAATTCATTTGGTATGAACTATCATGTTGGATTACTCATTGTAGCAGGCGTTGTTGTAGCTTACACATTATTTGGTGGTTTCTTAGCAGTAAGTTGGACAGACTTCGTGCAAGGAATCATTATGGTAGTTGCCCTTATTCTTGTTCCTATCGTAACAATTATGAATACAAACGGACTTGGACCTGCATTTGATACAATTCGATCTGTAGATCCAACACGTCTAGATATTTTTAAAGGTGCCTCTACTTTAGGAATGATTTCTTTATTCGCATGGGGCCTTGGTTATGTTGGACAACCTCATATCATCGTACGCTTTATGGCAATTTCGTCTGTAAAAGAAATTAAAAGCGCGCGAAGAATTGGTATGAGCTGGATGATTTTCTCTGTTGTCGGAGCTATGTTTACTGGTCTTATCGGTATTGCTTACTATTCACAACAAGGTTTGACATTATCTAACCCAGAGACAATTTTCCTTGAACTTGGAAAAATTTTATTCCATCCACTTATTACTGGATTTTTATTAGCCGCTATTTTAGCCGCTATTATGAGTACAATTTCTTCTCAGCTTCTCGTTACTTCAAGTGCAGTAACAGAAGACTTATATAGAACATTCTTTAAGCGTTCTGCTTCTGATAAAGAACTTGTATTTGTCGGTCGTATGGCTGTTCTTGGTGTTGCTTTAATTGGGTGTGCATTAGCGCTTAAACAAAATGATACGATTTTAGCTCTTGTTGGATATGCTTGGGCTGGATTTGGTTCTTCATTTGGACCTGCTATTTTATTAAGCTTATATTGGAAACGTATGACGAAATGGGGCGCGCTTGCTGGTATGATTTCAGGTGCAGCCACAGTAATTATTTGGACACAGTTTAAGTTCCTAAAAGATTTCTTATATGAAATGATTCCTGGTTTCGCTATTAGTTTAATAGTGATCATAATTGTTAGTTTACTAACCAAACCTTCAAAAGAAGTTGAAGAGCAATTTGAGAATTTTGAAAAACAACATATTCATAATCTATAAAAAGAAAGCTCTGCTGTTACGATAACAGCAGAGCTTTCTTTTTATTACAGTTCGACAATCTTCTTCTCAAATTTAACAAATTCTTTATGTTTCGTTAAATTTACTATAACATTCTTCCTTTATATTATTAGTATCGACACCTATACAGAAAGGGGACTCCACAATGTTAGCATCTTTACAGCAACAACATATAAGAAAATTTTCACCTATCACAAACACTTCTACTTCTCGTTTAAACATACAACCTAATCCATCCAAAATTTCAATTGCTCCTTCTGTTATATCTGTAATTGGTATTCATATACAGAAAAATAAGCTTAAAATAAAAACCGGACAAAGTGCCGATTTATCAGCTTCCGTTTTGCCAATGCAGGCAAAGAATCAAGAGCTTATTTGGACAAATATGAACTCCGACGTCATCACCATCTATCCGAAAGGTGAGACAGTAACGATTACTGGAAAAAGTGCAGGGAGAGCAGTCGTAATTGTCACAACTGCTGAAGGAAAATTCCGCGACTTATGTGTCGTTCACGTGCAACCTTATATGACAAATCCAAAGTGACATAAAGAGAGTAGATATGAATCCACTCTCTTACTTTATTTCAATCCCAGGATTTTTTCTTTTTAACAACAAAATAAATTCTTCTTTATTTCTTGGAGAAATAAGTTCTGTTTCATATGATCCGTAAACAATTTCTAATCGATCGAATGATAGTGCATGAGCTGCGATTGGATTTTTTGTATTGGAAATTCGTTTTATGTCTCGTATAAATATACGTTTTTTAACGGGACCTGATGTAATTATAATTATTTCTTCCTTAACGATATATTTTGTTGAAAACCAACTCCAACTAAACAGTATAGCCAACGGAATTGTAAAAAATAAGAAAAAATATTCTCTCCCTGCAAATATGGGCGCAAAACACGCTCCAATGACAACGAAAAAAATCGGATATAACCATACATCTTTTTTTGATGAAAATTCCACTAAACTTCCTCTCCCTTGATTTAAGTCAATGAATCTCCTCCTCTTCCCTATTACAATGAAAACAACATTAGAATAGGAGGACGTATTATGACTGAGCGAAATTTTGCCTTATTTGCAGGCACTTCTCTTCTTATCATGGCATTCACTGCATTTTTTTCTTACGGTTTTGTTCATGGAAATCTCGTTGTACCAAGTAATGCGAGCACGACACTCCATAATATTCAAACTTCAAGTTCACTTTTCAAAGCAGCAATTTTCGGATGGATTATCATTTTTATTACGGATATTATCGCCTCGTGGGCTCTTTATTTCTTTCTAAAACCTATCCATACTAGCCTCTCATTGCTAGCTACCTGTCTTCGTCTTATGTATACAGCTATACTTAGTATTGCTATATTCAATTTAACATTTGTATTACTTCTTTCAAAAAGCACAGTTGCTAATTCAGAAGCATATACAATGTTATTTCTAGAAGCTTTTGAATACATTTGGTCTGTAGGATTAATCATTTTCGGCTTACATCTTCTCACCTTAGGATACGTAACCTTTCAATCTAAAAACATACCGAAGACTATTAGTATATTACTGCTCATTGCTGCAATCGGCTATATCATCATTAACGTAATGAATACGATGTTTTCACAATATGATGCGATTATTTCCACTCTTAACGTTGTCTTTCAACTACCGATGATCACAGGTGAACTAGGATTTAGTATATGGCTATTGCTTAGAGGTGGAAAAAACTCTACTGTTTGAGTCGTTTCTTAATTCTGCTTAATGATTCTGGCGTAATACCTAGATAACTTGCCAATTGATATTGAGGAACACGATCGATTAAATGCGGTCGTTTTTGTAATAATGATTTGTAGCGCTCTTCTGGTGTCGATGTAATAAATAATGTAAGTTCTTCTTGTACTTCACCAAAATTGTATTCAATCATTTGGCGCGTCATTTCTTCTAACTGTGAATATTTCTTATACATGTCCTTTTCACTATACAGATCGCCAACTACAACTAGACAATCTTCTAGGCACGTTAACGTATGTGGGGATAATTTATCTTGTTTATGATGATTGAAATTTGCGATTGCTTGTTCTTCTGTATAAAAATTTGATGTAACTTCTTTTCCAGATTCATCTATACAATGTTGCCTCACGCATCCTTTTAATACAAAATAACATTTAGACGGAACATCTCCTTGTCTTAAGAGCACTGTTCCTTTTTTATACTCTTCAATTTGTAATTCTTCTACGATCATGCGCTGCTGCTCTTCACTTAATGTTGTAAGATTTGTCATGTATTTCATTAAAATCTCTTTCATTTGGTCTCTCCTTCCCCCTCTATATTTGTATGAGAAACGTATGATGTAACTCCACTATATATTATCTTTTTTCATGCTACATGGCGGGAATTCCCCCTATTAAGCTGTTTTATTTTCTGCATGGAACAAAAAAAAGAGAAGTTACCAATAACTTCTCTTTTCGTATATTAGAATAAACTCGTTATAATTCCTGTGTATAAGCCGGTTCGTTCACCACATTTTTTGCTGTTCGCTTTTGTTGCTGTAGTAAGAAAACAGATACACCAAACAATACGAGCATGCTACCGATAATTTGCATTGCATTTAATTTTTCTCCAAGTAAGAAGAACGCTAGTATAGATGCCCCAACTGGTTCTCCTAAAATGCTCATTGAAATCGTTGTTGCATTTACGTAATTTAATAACCAATTATTAATGACGTGTGACACTGTCGGTACAATCGCAAGTAAAAGAAAAATACTCCAATCCCACTTCGTATAGCCTGTAAATGGCACTTGAAGTATAACGTTATAAATCGCTATAAATATACCAGCGAAGGCAAATACAGTGAAACTATAAATCCAATGAGATACTTTCTTTACTGTCGTTTGTCCGATAAATAAATAACCGACAACTGCTATTACACTTAAAAAGGATAATATATCCCCATAAATTGCTTGCTCACTTAGCCCTAAATCTCCCCAGCCA
Source organism: Bacillus sp. FSL R12-0074 (assembly GCF_038005725.1). NCBI lineage: Bacteria > Bacillati > Bacillota > Bacilli > Caryophanales > Bacillaceae > Bacillus > Bacillus sp. FSL R12-0074. Next base: position 1,264,528 of record NZ_JBBOTR010000001.1, on the reverse strand, counting down.
ATACACATTACGCCTAGTATCGCAATTCCCATCGTCGCAATTGCTGAATAGGTTGTTCTTTCTTTAAATAAGAAAAAACCTCCCACTAAAGATACGATCGGTTGAAGTGCTAAAATAATCGTCGAACTAGCAACTGTCGTATGCTTTAAGGATTCAAACCATAGAAGAAAATGAAGAGCTAAAAAGAAACCAGATCCAATTAAAAATCCCCAATCTTTTATTTGAATCCTACTAAACTCTTCCCGTTTTTTCCAAACGATCGGCAGCATAATAAGTACGATAATCCATAATCGATACATACTTAAAACGGAAGATGGTGCTGAGGACATCTTTGCAAAAACAGCTGCGAATGAAATTGCTATAATGGAAATTGCTAGTGGTAGTGCGATTGATCTTTCTTGTTTCAAATCCTGTCTCCCCTCTCACCTGTAAAAAATCCCACTTCATTATATCCGTTTTCTTTCACAACTTAAATACTAATTTTTTAGATTCTTCGTACCATTATGGTAAAATAGAAATTAAGGCACCTATTAGTGATTATTTCTTTCCTTTTCACTACAAGCGTTGCTCTTACAATCATTACAGTAAATTTTTATTTAGGGGGATATACATGAATCAAACAATAGGGAGAATTGAAGAAATTTCATTTTTTAGTACATCACTTCAAGAGGAGCTTACACTTCTTGTTTATTTACCAGTAAATTACACACCTCTCCATAAGCATACGGTTGTTATTGCACAAGATGGTAGAGATTATTTTCAGCTTGGTAAAGCGCACCGTGTAATTGAGCGTCTTCGTGAAACTGAAGAAATCGACCGCACAATTATTGTCGGTATTCCATATAAAAATGTACACGATCGTAAGGAAAAATATTTCCCAAATGATGTAAAGAATGCTGCTTACATTCGTTTCCTTGCTCATGAGCTTGCTCCATATATTGATGCAAATTATCCAACATATCAAATGGGTAAAGGACGCGTTTTAATTGGAGATTCTCTCGGCGGTACAGTTTCCTTCATGACCGCACTTATGTATCCGCATACATTTGGTAAGGTCGTTATGCAATCACCATTTGTTGATGAAACAGTCATGAACTTAGCAAAAGATTTCAAAAATCCGGGGGCGCTAGATCTTTATCACGTAATTGGGACCGAAGAAACAGCTGTCAAGCGTACAGACGGACAAGTATCTGATTTCGTAGAACCAAATCGCGAGTTAAATAAACTACTTACAGATAGAAATTTCATCACGCATTATGAAGAGTTTGAAGGGAATCACACATGGAAATATTGGCAAGCAGATTTACCAAAAGCATTTTCTCATATTCTATCAATGAAATAATAGAGAGCGGTATTCAGAATAATTTGATATAATAGATAAAGAGATTTATTCTCAAAATCTAACTAGACTTGCAAAGGGAGGAATTGGAACATGAAATTAGGAATTGTAATTTTCCCATCAAAAATGATTCAAGATAAAGCGAACGGATTACGTAAACGTTATGATCCGCATTACGCATTAGTTCCGCCACATATTACATTGAAAACACCCTTTGAGACGCAAGATGAACAATTAGAATCGATTGTGAATGAGTTACATACAATCGCAAATAAAACGAACCCTTTCACCCTTCATGTTGGGAAAGTCGGTTCATTCGCACCTGTTAATAATGTTCTTTATTTTAAAGTAGAAAAAACACCTGAACTTACTTTCTTAAATGAAGAAATGCATAATGGTTTCTTTACACAAGAGCGCGAGTACTCTTTCGTACCTCATTTAACAATCGGTCAAGACTTATCAGACGCAGAGCACGCTGATGTATTAGGTCGATTACGTATGAAAGATTTCTATTATGAACAACCAATCGATCGTTTCCACCTTCTATACCAATTAGAAAATGGAACATGGACTGTACATGAAACATTCCACCTTGGAAAGGAGAACAACTAATTTGCACGCACAAATCGTACAAACGGACGAACAACTAAGAGATGCATTCTCTGTACGTAAGCAAGTATTTGTGAATGAGCAACGTGTTTCTGCAGAAGAAGAGTATGATGAGTTTGAAGAAATTTCAACACACGTTGTTATATATGATAATGATGTTCCAGTTGGTGCTGGTCGCTTCCGCATCGTTGATGGAGTTGGAAAGATGGAACGCATTTGCGTACTAGCTTCCCATCGCAAAAAAGGCATTGGCAAAATCATTATGGATGCACTTGAAGCGTATGCGAAGGAAGAGTCTCTACCGAAATTGAAACTCCATGCTCAAACACATGCTGAATTTTTCTATAAAAAGCTAGGATACGTGACGGCTTCTGATGTGTTTATGGAAGCAAATATCCCACACGTCGTAATGATAAAAGAATTATAAAGTGAAACTTTAATCAGTGGGGGTTTTGTTCATCCCCCACTGATTATTAGCCTTCACCAATCGGGCGTTTACGGGCACCTGAATTTTGAAGTGAGAGTTTTACTGCCCGCAAATAGCGGGGTAATTTTGTAGCAGGAGGTAGCCCCTCCTGTTTTTTACATTGCTATTTTCTTTTTCTTCCGCTAAAGTTAAATGTTGATGCTATAGTTTTGAAGGTGAATATATGACACAAGAAAAATTTTCACAAAAACCGTTAACACACGCTGGCATTCCGCAAGCGGCGTATCATATTCCGAAAACATCTACCCATTTAATTATGGAAGAAGATGCAGATGCGGCGTATTTCCGCGCTTTAGAACAGCAAGGTGTTTATTTAAATGAAAAACAGTTAGAAGCAGTGCAAACGACAGAAGGACCTGTCCTTACACTAGCTGGTGCTGGAAGTGGTAAAACATCTGTTTTAACAACTCGCGTTGGTTATTTAGTTAATGTAAAACATGTCCATCCGCGAAATATTTTACTGCTGACGTTTACACAAAAAGCAGCTGAAGAAATTCGAAGTCGTGTAGCGAATTTACCTGGTATGAATCATGCCGCAAGTAGCTATGTCGTTGCTGGTACATTCCACTCTGTCTTTTTAAAATTGCTTCGTAGTCAAGGATATAATCAGCAAATTTTAGCAAATGAAAAACATAAACAAATTATGATAAAGAAAATTTTGAAAGAATTACGCTTAAAAGACGATTATGATGCCGAAACGATACTCGCTATGATTTCACTTGAGAAAAACAACTTGAATCGTCCGAAAGATGTAAAAGCGAAAACACCGGTTGAACAAGAGTTCAAAGAAGTATACGAACGTTTCGAAGAGGTAAAACAACGACACAATTATATCGATTTTGACGACATCTTATTAGAAATGTATTATATGTTAGAAAATAACGCTCCCCTGCTTACTCAATTACAAGAGCGTTTTCATTACATTGAAGTAGATGAGTTTCAAGATACGTCGTATGCACAATATGAAATTGTAAAATTGTTAGCCACGCCAAGAAATAATTTATTTATCGCAGGTGATGACGATCAAGCGATTTACGGCTGGCGAGGGGCAAGTCACCAAATTATTTTATCTTTTCCAAAGGAATTTGATAATACAACGATTATCGCACTTAATACGAATTATCGATCTAATCCATTTATCGTCGGACTTGGAAATGAAGTTATTAAGCTCAATCAAGAACGTTTTGATAAAGAGCTATATTCTGTTCGTAACGATGGCATGCAGCCGTTTTATGCACGACCTGCGACAACTCTTGATGAAGCAAATCAAATTTTGCAACTCATTCAGGAAAAAGTAGATAGTGGTGAACGAAATTATAAAGATTTTTGTTTATTATATCGTACACATTCTGTGAGCCGTTCTTTACTTGATCAGCTTACAATTCATAAGATTCCATTTATTAAACATGGAGCGAGCCAATCGTTCTACGAACATTCTTTAATTAGGCCCGTATTAGATCACTTACGACTCGTGCTTGAACCGTTCCGCCTCGAATCACTTTCAAATATATTACCAACAATGTATATTGGCCGTGATGAGTGCATTTCATTTATTGAACGTGAACAATGGAAATATGGTGAGGGCCGTTTCCCTTCTCTTCTTCATTTTCTATTACTAAACCCAAGCTTGAAACCTTTTCAAGTTAAAAAAGTAAATGAGCGAATCGATTTTATTAAGTTTATAAAAGAACTTGAACCGAAAAAAGCATTGAAAGAAATTATTCATGGTAAAGGAAAGTATTTAGAGTACTTACAAAGTAATGATCGTTCTTCCTTTACGATGCATAAGGACATACAAGAAGAAATGTTAGAAGAATTAATGGAATCAGCAACTCGCTTTACGGATATTCCAGCTTACTTACAATTTATTAATGAAGCCATTCAAGGTCAAAAAGAAATGGAAGCATTAAAAACAATGCCGCAAAAAGATACCGTATCGCTTATGTCAATTCATAACGCGAAAGGCCTTGAGTTTCCATGCGTCTTTTTACTCGGAGCAAGCGATGGTATATTGCCGCATACTTCTTCTTTAAAAGATGCAAATGACCGTGTGACGGAGACTTCTGAAGCATTAGAAGAAGAACGACGATTACTCTATGTCGCCATTACACGCGCAAAAGAAGAACTTTACATTTCCTCCCCGCAATTTTTCAGAGGAAAGAAACTAGATATATCTCGTTTTCTATATACTACCCAAAAAGATTTACCTGAAAAGACATCCATTAAATAATGGGTGTCTTTTTCCATATCACGATATGTACATCCCCTCTATATAAATTCCCTGTTTCTATCCTGAGAATTAACGTAATATCAACCATATCCCGTTCATATTGTAATAGTGTATGTCAGAACTCACGATAAGGAGTGAACATAATGAGCTGCAATTGTAATGAAGATCATCAACACCATGATTGTGATTTCAACTGTGTATCTAATGTCGTTCGTTTTATACATGAACTACAAGAATGTGCAACCACAACATGTGGATCTGGTTGCGAAGTTCCATTTTTAGGAGCACATAACACTGCATCAGTAGCGAATACACGTCCTTTTATTTTATACACAAAAGCTGGAACACCTTTTGAAGCATTTGCACCATCTGCAAGCCTTACTAGCTGCCAATCTCCAATTTTCCGTGTAGAGAGTATAGATGATGATGACTGTGCTGTATTGCGTGTATTAACTGTAGTTTTAGGTGATGGTACCTCTGTACCACCTGGTGACGATCCAATCTGTACATTTTTAGCTGTACCAAATGCAAGATTAGTATCAACCTCCTCTTGTATTACTGTTGATTTAAGTTGCTTCTGCGCTATTCAATGCTTACGCGATGTTTCTATATAAAACTGAATACTAATTTAAGCATGGATTGGGTGGCAGATGATTCTGCCACCCAATCCATGCTTAAAAGGTATTATTATGTATTTTTTATAAAATTGGGAACTTGTCTAGAACATAGAACCTGTCCTTTTCATTAACTAAAAGTAGAAACAGATAAAGGAGTGAAAAACATGTTCTCTTCTGATTGCGAATTTAATAACATTGATTGTGAGGCGAAACCAGCTAGTACACTACCTGCCTTCGGTTTTGCTTTCAACGCTTCTGCACCTCAGTTCGCTTCACTATTCACACCACTACTATTACCTAGCGTAAGTCCAAACCCAAATATTACTGTTCCTGTAATAAATAATACAGTAAGTGTCGGAGACGGTATTCGAATTCAAGTAGCTGGTATTTATCAAATCAGTTATACATTAACGATCAGTCTTGATAACGTTCCTACTGCACCAGAAGCTGGTCGTTTCTTCTTATCATTAGGTACACCAGCTAACATTATTCCTGGATCAGGTACAGCGGTTCGCTCTAACGTTATTGGTACTGGTGAAGTAGACGTATCCAGCGGTGTTATTCTTATTAACTTAAACCCTGGTGACTTAATTCAAATTGTACCAGTTGAACTGCTTGGAACTGTAGACATCCGTGCTGCAGCATTAACAGTTGCACAAATTAGCTAGTAAAAAGCGGTATTTCTTAATTGAAATACCGCTTTTTATTTTTACAATAAAAAACACTCACCGTAACATGAGTGTTTCATTCTTCATATTGTTTTATTGTATTCTTCTTTTTCCCACAGTTGCATCCCTTTTTTTTCACAAACCCTTGTTGCTGTAATTGCTCTTGATATGCCTGATGTTGTGCTTGTTGCTGTTGCTGTATGTTATACCACTGCTGCAGGTCATATGAATTTCGCCTTGGATTATTGCTCACAGCAAACATCTCCTCTACTGTCAATTCTGTCTATTCACTATATGAACAACTCCTTATTTCCGTTCCCTCATTCTTTTAAACTCCGCTTTTTCTAACATCATGAAAATTTATCCAGATTGGTGAGGGCTGATAATTAGCGAGGGATGCCCCACACTGATTAAATTTTCACTTTATTATTCTCCCATAAAATATCCTGTAATTGTTTCAATGATCGCTGCTGCACCTGCAATGGCTAATAATGCTAGTACAGGCTCTGCAACAATAGGAATCCATTTATATAAAACTAATAAAAAAGCACTAACCCACACACCTGTACACCAATAGCAGCTTAATAATTCTCCAATCCACTTTCTTAATCCTTTCCCTTTCACCTTTGTAAAAGTCGATACACTTCCATCAGGCTCTGTAATCTCTAACTCATCAATAAACGGTCTTCGCAAAAAAGCTGTAATTTTATCATAAACAATAAGACGAGTTAACCTAAATGCAGCTAGCGCAAAAATAAAAAATAAAAGCCAGCTTGTAAATAACATAATTCCACCTTCCCTATCCTCTTTAGCCTATTTAAAAAAAAAGGTCTTAAGATTGTGACCAAATCTCCCCCACTCCAATATCTTATTAATGTAAATACAAACAAGAAGATAAGGAGTGACATTAATGAGTTGTAACGAAAATAAACACCATAGCTCTTCTCACTGCGTAGTTGACGTCGTAAAATTCATCAATGAACTACAAGATTGCTCTAGTTCAACATGTGGTTCTGGTTGTGAAATTCCATTTTTAGGAGCACACAATACAGCAGCAGTAGCAAATACACGCCCTTTTATTTTATACACAAAAGCTGGAACGCCATTTGAAGCATTTGCACCATCTTCAAGCCTTACTAACTGCCAATCTCCAATTTTCCGTGTAGAAAGCGTAGATGACGATAGCTGTGCTGTCCTACGTGTGTTAACTGTAGTATTAGGTGATGGGTCTCCTGTACCACCTGGCGACGATCCAATTTGTACGTTTTTAGCTATACCAAATGCAAGATTAATCTCGACATCTACTTGTATTACTGTTGATTTAAGCTGCTTCTGTGCTATTCAGTGCTTACGCGACGTTTCTATAGTTAAGTAAACTAAAAAACTATTGGGGTGGTAGAAGCTTTCTACCACCTTTACATATTTAAAAGCCGGCCATATCAATCGATTTGATGTCTTCTATAGATAATCGAATATCTCTCATACTATTTGGTGGCATAATGGATACAATGCCATTACGGTAAGATATAATCGATCCTATATATGAGACGGTCGTCGTTCTTATTCTACATCTTACTTTTGGAATGTAATGAGGACGATTTAATAAAAAATGAATTTTTTCTTCATTATTCATATCCTTAAAGGATTTATTGTAAGGGACCGTTCTCACTTGCTCTTCCTCTACTTTTTCTTCCACCTCCACTTGAGGCTCCTCTCGTGGTTCTTGTTTCTCTTGTTCTACCACTTCTTCCACAGCACTACTTACAATACTTTCATTTCTATTACTTTGCTCTTTTTGATCCTCATCTTCGAAATTCGTTAAAATAATTCTTTTTATTTTCGGTGCAGCGAGTTCTAAATTTACTTGTGCAATATATAACAACGGTTTTCCAACTGTTGAACTTTTATTTTTATTCTTCACACTCGTCCCTCCCACTTCCATACGTAGCTGGATAAATCGTGTACTATTATAGTTATATTCATAACGTGGCTAGAACTTTCGTTAAAAATCGTTCTTTCTGGGAACAATTAAAAAGGACAGTCTCAACGTTTAGAGACTGTCCTTTTTAAACTTTAATTCCTATTATATTTATCCTAAAATATGATATCCTGAATCAACATGAATGTTTTCACCTGTTACTCCGCGTGCTAAATCACTGAATAAGAATACTGCTGTATCTCCAACTTCTTCTGGAGTCGTCGCACGACGAAGTGGTGCGCGTTCCTCAATTTCTTTTAAGATTGAGTTAAAGTCGCCTACACCTTTCGCAGATAACGTACGAATTGGTCCTGCAGAAATAGCGTTAACGCGAATGCCATGTTGTCCTAAATCGTTCGCTAAATATTTCACGCTAGCTTCTAACGAAGCTTTCGCAACACCCATAACGTTATAGTTTTTCACAACGCGCTCGCCGCCAAGGTATGTTAAAGTTAAAATATTTCCGCCTTCTGTCATCACTTTCTTCGCTTCTCTTGCTACAGCTGTTAAAGAGAATGCACTAATATTTTGTGCAAGTAAAAATCCATCGCGAGAAGTATCTACAAATTCACCTTTTAAATCATCACGATTTGCAAAAGCAATACAGTGTGCAACACCGTGAATTGTACCAACTTCTTGCTTAATAGTTTCAAAGCAAGCTGTAAGTTCTTCATCATTCGTTACATCACAAGGTAATACAAGTGATTCTTGTCCTTCTAATGTTTCCGCTAGTTCACGAACGTTTCTTTCTAAACGCTCTCCTGCATATGTGAATATTAATTTTGCACCTGCATTATGCAAAGAGCGAGCAATTCCCCATGCAATACTTCTTTGGTTCGCAACGCCCATAACAACAAATGTTTTCCCTTGTAATAGTTCCATGATATATCCTCCCAGAAATACTTATACTTGTTATTAGTACCTGATACTATAATTATAGTACCATAAAACCGCTTAAAGGCAAACAAAAAAGTCATTAACAGAAATTTGTTAATGACTTTTGGTTTCTATAAAAAACCGCTCTAATCCTTCTTCCCAAGACGGCATTTGTAAAAAACCATTTAATCGTAGCATGTTATGTTGAAAAATAGAATATTTTGGCCTCGCAGCCGCAGCCCCGAATTCTTCCGTTGAAACAGGTAATACATTCACTTTCATATTGGCGTACGAAAATATCTTTTGTGCAAATTCAAACCAAGAGCATGAACCTCTGTTTGATACGTGGTATGTACCGTATAAAGAAGTATGAATGAGCTTATTAATAACCATATTTAAATCCGCCACATACGTAGGAGAGCCAACTTGATCCGCTACAACAGATATTTCATCTCTTTCTTTGCCTAATCGCATCATCGTTTTCACGAAATTGTTTCCATATTTACCATATAGCCACGATGTGCGAACGATAAAATATTTATTATGTAACTCTTTGACGAACTGCTCCCCAGCATACTTAGAGGCTCCATATATATTTATCGGCGCTGGACTATGAAATTCGCCGTATCCATCTGGTCTGGCGCCTTGAAATACATAATCAGTACTAATATAAACTAGCTTCGCCCCTACTAATTGTGAAGCAACCGCTACATTTCGAGCTCCGATTGCATTTATTCTATATGCAAGATCCTGCTCTTTCTCCGCATGATCTACTTTCGTATAGGCAGCACAATGAATAATTATATGTGGTTTTATTTCTTGCACCACTTGTTGTATTCGGGATATATTTGTCACATCTAATAACTTTTTATCAAATGGATATATATCATATTCTTCAGAATTCAACTCTTCTTGTAGTTGCTTCCCTAGCTGACCGTTCGCTCCCGTTATGATAATCCGTTCTTTCATCTACATGCCCCTTACTTTTCTTTTAGTGGTTTCCACCAGTCCACATTGTTTTTATACCATTCCACCGTTTCTTTTAATCCTTGTTCGAACGTATACTTCGGTTCCCATTCAAACTCATTCTTCATTTTTTGTGCATCAATCGCATAACGACGGTCGTGACCTAAACGGTCTGTTACAAATTCAATATCTTTTTTCGTTTTTCCTAAAAGTTTTATAATTTGTTCCACAACATCTACATTTGTTTTTTCGTTATTTCCGCCGATATTATACACCTCTCCTACACATCCCTTATGCAAAACGGTGTCAATTGCACTACAATGATCCGTTACATGCAGCCAATCCCTTACATTCAATCCATCACCATATAATGGTAGTTTCTTTCCTTCAAGCGCATTCGTAACCATTAACGGAATTAATTTCTCAGGATATTGGTACGGTCCGTAGTTATTAGAACAACGCGTTATAATAACTGGTAATTGATACGTTTCATAATAAGATAAGGCTATCATGTCGCTACTCGCTTTACTTGAAGAATATGGACTATTAGGAGCTAGCGGGGTTTCCTCTATAAATTTCCCGGTTTTCCCTAAAGAACCGTATACTTCATCTGTTGATACTTGCACGAGTTTAATATGTGAATATTTTTTCACTAACTCCAACAGCGTGACTGTACCTATTACATTCGTATCATAAAAAGGAATTGGATTTTCAATACTACGATCCACATGTGATTCAGCTGCGAAATTTACAATTACTTGCACGTCACGTTCCTTAACAACATGTTCCAGCAGCTCTCCATTTTGGATTTTCCCTTTTACAAATGAGTAGTTAGGATTTTCTTGAATAGACTTTACATTATTTAAATTCCCGCTATATGTTAATGCATCGTAATTAATGATTTTATATGTTTCATAGTTTTTTAACATATAGTGAATGAAATTACTTCCAATAAATCCAGCTCCACCTGTAACTAATATATTCATAAACAACTCTCCTACTTAAAAACTATCTTCATATTCCTGAAGTAATGGTAATATTCGATCCTTATCGGACAAGATAGGATTTGTTACCGGCCATGGAATTGATAATTCTTTATCTTCCCAAAGCAAACCGGAATCGTGATCAGCACTATAATACTCATCTACTTTATACATAACAATTGTATGAGGTACAAGTGTACAAAAACCATGAGCAAATCCTTTCGGCACTAATAATTGCCTATGATTATCCGCACTTAAAATATACCCTTTCCATTGTTTAAATGTTGGTGATTTTTTTCGCAAATCAACGATAACATCATAAATTGCCCCTTGCATAACTTGAATGAGTTTCGTTTGTGCTTTCGGTTTTTTTTGAAAGTGTAGTCCTCGAATCGTTCCTGCCTTAGCCGAATAAGATACGTTATCCTGTACAAATGAATACGTAATCCCTAATGTTTCTAGCAACTGCTTATTATAGCTCTCTGAAAAAAAGCCACGCTCGTCTCCAAATAACCTTGGTTCTAACAATTTTGCATCGGTAAAATTTGTTTCTACAACTTTCATATTCTCACCTATTCTCCGTTAAACTGTTTCCCAAAATTAATATCCCGTGCTAACGTATTCGCCTTTTGAAGAGAAGCATGAGTTCCCGCATCAGTCCACCAGCCGCTCATTTCATTATAAGTAAGTACCCCTCGTTTTAAATACCAATTATTTATATCTGTAATTTCAAGTTCCCCTCTTGCGGAAGGTTTTAATTCTTTTATATAAGAAAAGACTTTCGAATCATACAAATAAATTCCCGTAACAGCATAAGAACTTTTCGGCTCATTCGGCTTTTCTTCAATTTCAATTATTTTTCGGCCCTTAATATGCGCTACACCAAATCGCTCGGGATCTTCTACAGATTGAAGCAGCACTTTAGCCCCTTCTTTTTGACTTGCAAACTCTTTAACATACGGGCAAATATCATCTGAAAAGATATTATCTCCTAATATAACTACCATACGATCATTCCCGACGAAATCTTCACAAAGCCCTAACGCCTGTGCGATCCCGCCCGCTTTATCTTGCACACGATACGTAAAGGACACTCCAAATTCATGACCACTCCCTAAAAAGCTAACAACATCCCCCATATGCTCTTTACCTGTAATAATCATAATATCTGTAATATCGCATTGTTTTAGCTTATATACCGCATGATAAATCATCGGATACCGACCAACAGGAAGTAAATGTTTATTCGTTACTTTCGTTATTGGATATAATCTCGATCCAGTACCACCTGCTAAAATAATTCCTTTCACTTTGCATCTCTCCTTTATGATGGAGATAATATATCTTTGTAATGTTCTACAAACACTTTCCGGTACTTCTCATATGTATCCGCATCAAACTCATCCCCGTTGTAATGAATACACCATAAATTTGCTTGATTTGGGATACCGATTAAATAACCAGCCCTTTGAAACTCTAAAGACTGTGACACATCATAAAAGTGAAACCCTTGAAACAAATCTTCTCGCCACGGAATATCATACTGCGTTGCCATGAATAAACCATCAATTGCCTGAACTGACAAAAATGGTTGATTACCATAAAAAACCTGATCTAAATTTAATAATTGATAATTCTGTCTTCTATACTCAATCACTTTCCCTACTAAATTTTTTCCTTCCCACCATATCCCGTTATTCGGTAAAAACTGAGCCCCAGCGACTCCTATTAAACCAAGCTTTTCATTTTCTTTAAAAAGAGATATAAGTGTAGAAAACATGTCTCGATTAATAAGATATGTATCTTGATGTATATACACTTTGTATTTCGCTGGATATGAAAGGGCTCGGTTGTATGCACTTGCCATACTTTGTGCATCTCGTATCGGAAAAATTTGCACGACATAACCAGGGGGAACAAAAATGTTTCTTATTTGGCTCTCACATTGTTTGAAAAGCTCCTCATTATTTACACAAACAACGACTAATATTGTATGATCTTTCATTTTTGTCCCCCCTTTTATTCTTCCTTATTTACATCTGACATATAGTGTTCCACAAATATTTTCCGATACTTTTCATAGTTCGTCATATTCACATCAAAATGATAATGGATACACCAAGCATCGCGCTGTACAGGTACACCGACTGTATATCCTGCTTTTTTAAATTCAAATGATTGAGATACATCATAAAAATCAAATCCGTCAAATAAGTCTTCTCGCCACGGAACATCATATTGTGTCGCCATTAATAAACCGTCAATACATTCTACAGGAATAAATGTTTTTGATTCATGATACGGTTGTTCTAAACTTGCCATATAAAACAAATCATTCATATAACCAATGACCTTTCCTACAATTCCACGCCCTTCGTTCCATACACCAGTCGGAGGAACATATTGCGCTCCAACCATCCCAATCATCCCAAGATGTTCATGTTCCTCAAATAATTGAAGTAATCCGTATAAAAAAGCCCTATTTATAATAAAAACATCTTGATGTAAATAAACTTTATACTTCGCTGGATGCGAAATGGCTTGATTGTATCCACTCGTCATACTTTTCGCATTTCGAATCGGCATAAATTGGACAATATACCCTGGCGGTACTAACAATTGCAATATATGTCGCACGCAGTTTGCATACAATTTCCGATCATTTATACATGTAACAAATAATATTGTCTTGTCTGCAGCACTCATAATTGTGATTTTTCAGCTTCAATAATATACTGAAATACAACTGTCTCAGCCATGAAGCCACTTCCAAGACGATATTTTTTACAAATTCCATATAACTCCTCAATAAGTGGCTCATACATTTTATGATCAACATATACACGATCTACTTTACTAATTGAATATCCTGCTTTTAAAAACATTCTTAGCATTTCATTGAATGTAAAGAAACGAATATGTGTTTTATCTAATAAACCATATTCTGTATACGTCCAATTTCCAGCAAGTAAGGGAGCTAATACTGAAATATGAGCAACGTTTGGTATACTTGCTAAAATCACACCATTTTGCTTTATATATGGCTTTACTTTTTCTATTACAGCCCACGGGTCAAATAAATGCTCTAATACATCCCCAAATATGACGCAATCAAATTGCCCCTCCTCATAAGGAAGATCTATTTTTTCTATATCCCCTAAAATAACATGATCTAGTCTTTCTTTCGCTTTTTCTGCCGCCTCTGGAAATGCCTCAATTCCTGATACACGTGTACCATTTTCTTTAATAGCCGCTCCCAATGCACCGCTCGAGCAACCAATATCAAGAACTTCTTTCCATTCCTTTTTTATATGCTTTAATAAATTCGGATTCGCTGCATTATAATAATGCTCGGATTTTTCTTCATATAAAGAACTTTTTTCGCGATTCATTTCACACACTCCTTATGCAAATTGAATTAGAAATATAAATCTCATATGAATTCTATAAAGTGCAGATTTTGTTCATCCCCCAATGATTATTAGCCCGCAAATAGCAGTATAAAATCTTTTATTTATATTGGTTACGTTACTGATACTCTAATATATAACCAATCTATTAGAGTTAGAATAGCGATAAATCATTTCTAAAAAACGAAACCTATTACACTTTATATGGTTCATCAAAAACTCCCCGAAAATATTTACGGTTATATTCAATTGCAGCATTATTCGGAACATAAGAAGCTGCTAATTCATTGTAATAATACGCTTTATCCTGCTCCCCTAACCTGCTATAACAAATACACATTTGTAAATAGGGTAGCCATGTGTAGCTAGCTGGACTATGGAAAGGACTTTCCGTTGCCATTGGTACTTCCGTAGCAAGTTTAAACCAAAATATCGCTTCATTATATTTTTCTTGTTCCATATATATATATCCTATTCTTGTACAATTCTCTCCTCTAGGGACGTCATACCGAAACGACTTCACACAAGATTCGATTGCCTTCTCCCACATTCCGAGCTTTGCATAGCAATCTCCTAACTTACCACATGCATAAATTTTCTCTTCATACCATCCTTCGTCTTGATTAAGAAATGTTTCATATAGAAGAACTGCATCATCATATTTTTGGTTATCCGTAGATTCATTTGCGTAATAAAATAAATCTCTCGGACTTAATTCTTCACCTGCCGCTACAGTATTTTGAAAAATTTTCAAATTACGATTTGTTACTTTTTTTTCTTTTTTATGTGTAATAGCAACATTACTACTAAAAACCTCACCAGAAATAGCTAAATACTCATGAACCTTTCCAAACCATTGAAATTGTTTTTCACGCTTTACAAGTCGATTTCTTTTTGTACAATATAAAGGTTTCCCGTTAGAATCCATTGCAAGATGATAAGGCATCGAAACAGCATCAATTTTAGGATCTAATTCTCTTTTTAAAAGTTTCAATGCTTCTTGAGCATCTTCTAATAAGACGTCATCTGCATCTAGCCACAATATATACTCTTGCGTCGCTTTTGAAAAAGAAAAATTTCTTGCTGCTGCAAAATCATCAATCCACTGGAAATCATATATGTTAGAAGTGTATTTCTCTACGATTTCTTTCGTTCGATCGACGGAACCTGTATCAACTACTATAATTTCATCCACAATTTTTTCAACTGTTTCTAAACAACGGGCTATTGTCTCCTCCTCATCTCGAACAATCATACATAAACTAATTGTAATTCCTTGCTTGTTCAACATAATCACCCTCTTCCAAATCAATCATATGTTATACATATACTAAACTTTCCATTTTTTTAAATTGTTCAAGTAGTTTAAGATTTCTTTTCAATAATTCAAATGTCCGTGTCATTTTCTTTCGGTTTTGCATCTACTATATAATGAACGCTTTATGGAGGTGAATTTATGTCAAATAATAATTATTCAAATGGATTAAATCCCGATGAATCTTTATCTGCTAGTGCATTTGACCCTAATCTTGTAGGACCAACATTACCACCGATACCACCGTTTACCCTTCCGACTGGGCCGACCGGTCCGACTGGACCGACCGGACCTACGGGGCCGACTGTACCTACGGGGCCGACCGGGCCAACTGGACCGACTGGACCGACTGGACCTACGGGGCCAACCGGGCCAACTGGACCGACTGGTGGCACTGGGACTACTGGACCTACGGGGCCGACTGGTGGCACTGGGACTACTGGACCTACGGGGCCGACTGGTGACACTGGGGCTACTGGACCTACGGGGCCGACTGGTGACACTGGGGCTACTGGACCTACGGGGCCGACTGGTGACAATGGTGCTACTGGACCTACGGGGCCGACTGGTGGCACTGGGACTACTGGACCTACGGGGCCGACTGGACCTACGGGACCGACTGGACCATCTGGACTAGGGCTTCCAGCAGGATTGTATGCATTTAACTCCGCTGGGATTTCTTTGGATATTGGACTTAATGCTCCAGTACCATTTAATACTGTTGGATCTCAGTTTGGTACAGCAATTTCTCAATTAGATCCTGATACTTTCGTAATTAGTCAAACTGGATTCTATAAAATTACCGTTATCGTATACACTGCAGCAGTAAGTCTATTAGGAGGACTTACAATCCAAGTAAATGGGGTATCTGTTCCAGGTACTGGGGCCACTTTAATCTCAGTTGGAGCACCTATCGTTGTTCAAGCAATTACGCAAATTACGACAACTCCATCATTAGTTGAAGTAATCGTTACAGGGCTTGGGCTATCATTAGCTGTTGGTACAAATGCATCTATTATTATTGAAAAAATCGCTTAATTTTTTACTTAGCAGTAAAACTGATATCA
Organism: Bacillus sp. FSL R12-0074; assembly: GCF_038005725.1. Classification (NCBI taxonomy): domain Bacteria; kingdom Bacillati; phylum Bacillota; class Bacilli; order Caryophanales; family Bacillaceae; genus Bacillus; species Bacillus sp. FSL R12-0074. Next base: position 1,247,983 of record NZ_JBBOTR010000001.1, on the reverse strand, counting down.
GTTTTACTGCTTTTTCAATTTCAAATTCAATCATGAAACATTCGCTATCTACATAATCATATTGTTGTATGACATTTTGCAGGAGGCACAAATATGGAAAGTAAATCTGCTGTTCAGCTTTATCTCGAATTGCTAAAGAAGACCATTTTATTTGAAATATGGTTAGAATATGAGGCATACTTACCCGCATCTCTACATATTTCAAAAGAACTAGAATTCGAGCCAGTTACAGTCCCCCTCCCTTTATTCATTAAGCAATATGCTGAAAACCATAACTTAAAAATTGTAAAACCAAATGTTTCAAAAAGTGAACGCCATGATGGAATGGATTGGCCAAGAGCAGCACACAGTATGATCGGCCGGGAACGAATGAATCAATTACATGAAGCACTAGAAACAGTTGTCCGTGAAAATATAGAAGGTGATTTTATTGAAACAGGTGTGTGGCGTGGGGGATCGTGCATTTTTATGAATGGTTTTTTACAGGCAAATAACATTACTGATCGTAATGTGTGGGTTGCAGATTCATTTGAAGGTTTGCCAACACCGAATTTAGAGCACTATCCGAAAGATTACGGAGATTATTTACACTCTTTCGATTACTTACGCGTTTCTTTAGAACAAGTACAAGAGAATTTTAGAAAATATGATTTATTAAATGATCAAGTAAAATTTTTAAAAGGCTGGTTTAAAGATACTTTACCAACAGCACCAATAGAAAAAATTGCAATTGCACGCCTTGACGGTGATATGTACGAATCCACAATGGATGGTCTCGTGAACTTATACGATAAAGTTTCTAAGGGCGGCTATATTATTATTGATGACTATGGACTACCAGCTTGTGCAGAGGCCGTGACAGACTTTAGAAATCAAAGAAATTTAAAAGCTCCTATTACTAAAATTGATGTATTCGGGGTTTATTGGCGAAAAGAATAGGGCGAAACTTTATTCAGTTAGGGTTTCTCCATCTCACACTAATTATTAGCCTTCGCCAATAGCATGATAAATAAAAACAAAAGCTCCCATTACTATTTCCAGTTGTTCTAGGGAGCTTTTTACATATCGTAACAGTTCTAATATCGTTTCCCCTCCCACTATAAAATGTTAGCTGCATATTAAAAATGTTGGTTCCCTATTTACTACAAGGAAGGAGTGAAATTATGAGCGAGCTTGAAAAAAAAATCGCATTAATCCCACCTCCCGAACTCGTCCAATATGTAGGTGGCGACTTTCAAAAGGTTGGAAAAGAATTCATAAAGCATTTTATTCAAATTGGTAGTTTAAAATCCAATGAAACAGTGTTAGATGTAGGTTGTGGTGTCGGTCGAATGGCGGTTCCATTAATGAATTACTTAGGTGATGATGGAGCTTATTATGGATTTGATTTATTTAAAGATGGCATTACATGGTGCAAAAATAATATTTCAACTGCCCGTAGCAATTTCCATTTTGAACACGTTGATATATATAATCAATTCTACAACCCAGAAGGAAAAGAAGATGCTTCTCAATACAAATTTCCATATGAAGACGATTCATTCGATTTTATTTTTTTAACTTCTGTATTTACCCATCTTCTTCCGAAAGAATTAGAACATTACGTATCTGAGATTGTACGTGTTCTAAAAAAAGATGGGAGATGTTTTATTACCTTCTTTCTCATTAACCCTGAATCGTCCTATTACTTAAATTCTGGGCTAAGTACATTAGGTTTTTATCATCAAATTGAAAATTGTTATGTTGTGAATAAAGATATTCCTAATTTCGCAGTTGCCTATCCTGAAGAAGATATCCGCACCTTATTAAATAAACATGGCTTAGAGGTAATTAATAAACCGCATTATGGTTTATGGTGCGGCAGAAATGAGTATACAAGTTATCAAGATATCGTTCTTACAAAAAAAGCTTCTGAAAGGTAGTTTCGTATGAATAATAAAAAAAAGTCACCTCTCGTTTCCATCCTTATTCCCACTTATAATCGACCACACTATTTCAAAATTGCTCTAGAAAGTGCATTAGCACAAACTTATCCAAACATTGAAATTATTATAGGAGACGATAGTACAAATGATGAAACAGAAATCTTAATAAATGAACAGTATTTACCTAATTATAAAAACATAACATACATTCGAAATACCACTACTTTAGGACAATTTCATAACGATCTTATGCTCTTAGAGAAATCTAATGGGGAGTATATAAATTTTTTAATGGACGATGATGTGTTTTATAATCATAAAATACAAAAAATGATGGCTTATTTTGAGCAAGACACAAATAAAAATCTCGCTCTTATAACTTCTTATCGAGTACGTATTGATGATCACGGGAATTTAATTGGAGATGCTCATCCAACACAAAGATTATATAGCGAAGACATTCAATTAAACGGAATATTTTTAGGCGACTGGATGTTAAAAGGTGGACATAACATTATCGGTGAGCCTACAACTATTCTGTTTAGAAAACAGTTACTCACTGAACCTTTCGGCACGCTAAAAGGAAGGCACTATTCTTGTAGTGTCGATATGGCATCATGGATTTCCTTACTTTCTAAAGGAGACGCAGTATACATATCCGAACCTTTAAGCCAATTTCGCTACCATACTGGGCAACAAATACACAGCAAGCTCCTTGAAGGATCTGAGGATTTTACGCACCTCGTTATAACTTCAAAAGAATACGGATTTTTACAAGATAATACAGATTATAGACTAGGTCTAATTAGCGCTTATAAATGGTGTAAAGGTTCCTTAGAATATTATAGCCAGTTACCAAACCTCATTCCAGATGCACATGTACGTCTTTCCCATTGTTTGGACATAATTATAAAAGAGCTACATCATTAGTCTATTCTGTGAAAATAAAATGTGTGAGCTTTACGTGAATAATGCGTATAGTTCATACATTCTTTTTAAACTATGTGATGCACCAACTAAAACCCACTAATATAGAGAGCAGTAGAAAGGAATTCATACAGTGAAAGATCCGAACACTCAATATCAAATAGACTACATATTAATATTCATTTTATTTGCCATTGGGATTGTTAGCTGCTTTGCTATCGCAAGTGCACAAGCTTCTTTACCACCATTTTTACAAAACGTAAATTTTGTATTAAAACAAATCCAATGGTATGCCATTGGATTTATCGCCATTGGTGTTATTATGGTTATTGATTTCGATCGCTATAAACAAATTGCTTGGTATTTATATAGCTTTGCACTCATACTTCTAATTGGCCTAGAACTTCAAGTTCCTGGCGCCGTTACAATTAAAGGGGCTACCGCGTGGTACAGACTTCCAGGCATCGGAAACTTTCAGCCTTCTGAAATTATGAAATTATTTTTGATTATCGTCGTTGGACGAATTATAGCGAATCATAATGAAAAATACCTTTTTCGGACAACTCGCGAAGATTTCATTTTACTTTTAAAAATATTTGCAGCTAGTTTACCTCCACTACTTCTAATCGCAAAAGAACCTGATTTAGGAAACACAATGGTCATTTCAGCGATGCTTGCAACAATGGTTTTAGTTTCTGGTATACGTTGGCGCTTTATCCTCGGATTAACCTCCGGTATTTTCGCCATAGGCTCTACCTTAACATATATTTATTTCACGCATACAGAGTTCTTTAAAGAGCACATTCTAAAAGAATATCAATTAAATCGCTTCTATGGTTGGCTTGCACCTTATGAATATGACGCACAAGGATATCAATTAAGACAAGCATTTTTAGCTACTGGATCAGGAGAGATGCAAGGAAAAGGATGGGAAAATAGACAAGTATATTTTCCAGAGCCACATACAGATTTTATTTTTACAAATATCGCTGAACAATTCGGTTTTTTAGGAGCAAGTGTTATTATTTCATTTTTTTTCTTACTCATTTATCGAATGATCCATATCGCTTTAGAAAGCAATGAACCTTTCGGTAGTTATATTTGCGCTGGTACAATTGGAATGTTTACGTTCCAAGTATTCCAAAATATTGGGATGACAATTGGTTTACTCCCTATTACAGGAATAACGTTACCGCTTATGAGCTACGGCGGGAGTTCACTGCTCACATATATGGTTGCTATTGGATTTATTTTAAACGTACGCTCAAGAACTAAAATCTTTATGTTTAAATGAACCATATCGAAAAACGGTATGGTTTTTTTCTATGTCCATTTTAGATATACTAATGAAAAAATGAGCTGGAGGTTTAAATATGAAATATGACATTATAGGTGATATTCACGGATGCTTCCAAGAGTTTCAAGATTTAACAACGAAACTAGGGTATAGCTGGGATAGTGGTATCCCAATTCATAACGCAAAACGAAGGCTTGCATTCGTTGGTGATATTACAGACCGAGGTCCTCATTCATTACGGATGATTGAAATTGTATGGGAGCTCGTAATAAATAGAAAAGATGCTTATTATGCTCCAGGGAATCACTGTAATAAACTGTATCGTTTCTTCCTTGGACGTAATGTTACAATCGCTCATGGGCTCGAAACAACTGTTGCAGAATATGAAGCATTGCCTTCTAATAAGCAACAAATAATAAAAGAAAAATTCATTACTCTTTACGAACAATCACCGCTATATCACATACTGGATGAAAAAAAATTAACCGTCTGTCACGCTGGTATTCGGCAAGATTACATAGGAAGACAAGATAAAAAAGTAGAAACCTTTGTATTATATGGTGATATTACAGGCGAAAAACACCCTGACGGCTCACCTGTCCGCCAAGATTGGGCGAAAGAGTATAAGGGTGAAACATGGATTGTTTATGGACATACACCTGTCAATGAACCTCGCTTTGTGAATCATACAGTCAATATTGATACTGGTGCTGTATTTGGTGGTAAACTAACTGGACTACGTTACCCTGAGTTGGAGACCGTTTCTGTCCCTTCTTCCCTACCTTTTGTCCCTGAAAAGTTCCGCCCAATTTCATAAAGTGAAACTTTAATCAGTGGGGGTTTTGTTCATCCCCCACTGATTATTAGCCCGCACCAATCGGGATAAATACCTCTACTTAATACAATTCACGATTTGCAGAGGATCATGGTGTTTTCTAGACATATTCCACACTAAAACTAGATAAAGCAATTAAAAAAAGATGCAATAAAGTGCATCTTTTTTTAATTGCACGGCATATACTGTCGCAGGAGGTGACGGAATGAAGAAAAAATCTTCTAAACAAAAAAGAAAATTCCACCCTTTATACCATCCCATGTATGGAATTAACAACTGGTGCAGTATTCGAGCTGCAGCTATAGAAGAAATAGAAGAACAAGAGTCATCAAAAAAAAGCAAACCGAGAGAAACATATGTCTCTTTAGAAAATGCTGTTATGAGGCGAATTATAGATAGCAGGAAAATAAAAGCAAAACAAAAAAAGAAGCTCGCTTCTAATAATGATGAACCTGTGCTTAATTCGGAAAAGATACAAGAAAATATAGAAGAAAACATTCCTGCAGCAATAAAGGAAAAAGTACAACCAGAAATTCCAGCTACTATTATAAATCAAGTAAAAAAAATAAAAGAAGCATTAATCTCGGGCAACGATGTACAAATAGAAAGATCCGCCCCTATTCAGGCTCCTGTACCTACACCTATAAAAAAAGAAAATAACAAAGGAGCTCGTCACGCATATAAAGAAGGACTTCACTCTAAAGCTGATGGAATCGCTTCACATGCAGAAGGGCTTCTTACACATGCAACGGGCCCCTTTTCTCATGCAGAAGGGACAAAAACAAAGGCAACTGGACATAGTTCGCATAGCGAAGGAAGTGAAACGACAGCAGGCGGCTCTTATTCTCATGCAGAAGGAAAACATGCAATTGCTTTGGGCGAAGCAGCACATGCAGAAGGAACCGCAACTATCGCTAACGGATTCTCATCTCATGCGGAAGGAAATCATACATCAACAGCTAATTTTGCGGGCAGCCATATTATGGGTAAATTTGGTACAGCAGAAGAAGCTTATTCCTGGTTTATCGCAAATGGGACAAATGACACTGATTATAATATAGGTGCCAAATGGCTTGCCCATAACGGAGAAATGTATATCGATGGTGCTTCTTACAATGCAGGTGGTACTGATTTTGCACAAATGTTTGAGGCAGCAGATCATAGCCCTATTGATATCGGCTATTTCATTACATTTAGTAGCGAAGAAAAAATTCGAAAAGCTACTTCAAATGATTCATTCATATTAGGAATATCTAGCGCTACCCCCGCTCTCATAGGAAATAGCGGTGCTTTAAGTTGGGCAAAGCGTTATAAAACAGATAGCTTCGGAAAACGCCAATATACACGTACTGATACGCAAGAAATACAGCCACTTTTAAATATAGAATGGGATCCAGCTTGCAAATATATATCGAGACGAAATCGCACCGAGTGGCTTCCTGTCGGATTAATTGGACAAATGTTAGTACGTGATGACGGCACTTGCGAAACACACGGATATTGTCTTCCAAATGATGACGGCATTGCCACGAAAGCTGAAAGTGGCTTTTTCGTTATAAAACGTACTGGTGAAAATCAAATTTTAATATTATTTCGCTAAAAAAAGGGAACAAAATTCTTTTTATGATAAGAATTTTGTTCCCTTTTAATTGTTATGTAAAGCGTATTGCATATCCTCTGGGATACTTACGGTAAAAGTCATTCCCTTTTCTAAAATAGGATGATAAAACGTCAAAGATGTACTATGCAGCGCTTGACGTTTTATCACATCTCTTCGGCCACCGTATAGATCATCCCCAAGTAGCGGATGTCCTATATATGCCATATGTACACGAATTTGATGTGTTCTTCCCGTCTCGAGCTCAAGCGCTACATGCGTCTTATCGGAAGAACTCTCCATCACTCTAAAATGAGTAACAGCTCTTTGACCATCTTCACAGACAGTTCGCTCGATAATACTATCCGCTTTTCGTCCGATTGGCGCGTCAATCGTTCCTACTTCTTCTAAAATAGTCCCATGAACGATTGCCTCATACGTTCGTTTCACCCCTTTTTGTTGATGCTGCTTCGATAAAAGGTGGTGAACGAATCTATTTTTCGCAATTAACATAAGCCCTGAAGTATCACGGTCTAACCTCGTCACAATGTGCACCGTACTTGCAAGATTTTGTTTATCATAATGATATAAAAGAGCGTTTGCAATACTTCCTGACGGGTGCTCCCTAGACGGAATCGTCGACATATTTGCTTCTTTATTTATAACAAGAACCGCATCATCTTCATATACGATATATAAAGGGATCTCTTCCACTTCCATCCCTTCACTTCTTTCCTCCACTGGAAAAAAGATTTGTAACTCTTCACCAGCTTGTAACTTGTGACGAACACTTGTGTGTTGACCGTTTACTTCAATTGCTCCCCCGCGGAACTTTATATCCGTTAAAGCAGCTTTCGAAATCCCTTTTGTTTTCAAAAATTCTCTAACTAAAGTTCCCTCTTCAGCCAGCCCTATATCCCATTTCAATGTAAATCTGTTCAAATATATAAACCCTCTCTATTTATCTGCAACAAACGAGTCACGAACACGTTTCCAGAATGGGAACGGACGGAAACGAACAAATCGTACTTTCTCGTTTGCAACGCGATACTGAATTGATTTCACATCTTGATGAACCATCGTCAAATGATCCACGGTAATTTGCATGTTCATTCCTGCAGCCGGCTTTAAAACGCATGTATGATGCTTCGGCAGTACGAGCGGCGAACCTACCGTACGAAATACACGATTGTTGATAGATGCCATTTCTGCAATTTGAATCGCTTCAATAGAAGGGTGAATAATTGCTCCGCCAAGCGCCTTATTATACGCGGTACTTCCTGAAGGAGTAGAAATACAAAGACCATCTCCGCGAAACGTTTCGAAATACTCTCCGCGTATTTCCACTTCTGTTACTAATGTACCTTCTGCACTTTTTACAGTCGCTTCATTCATCGCCAAATACTGCGACTCTTTACTACCATTCACATAGCGAATAATCACTTCTAAAAGTGGATATTCAACCACTTGGAACGGTGTTTTAGCGATTGCAATCACCAACTTCTCTACTTCCGTCGGTAACCAATCTGCATAGAAACCTAAATGCCCTGTATGTACACCAACAAATGCGGTTTCATCTAATCGATTATAGTAACGATGGAATGCATATAAAAGCGTTCCATCTCCCCCAACAGAAATTACAATATCAGGTTCCTTTTCATCCATTGTAAACCCAAAATCTAACAAGTATTCTTTCATCGTACTTGCTAGTGTATCTGATGATTGATCTCCCTTTGACATAATTGTAAATTTCATCGCCCAACACCCTTTAGTTTATGATTCAGAATCTTTCGTTTCCTGCTTTCGTGAAAAGACCTTTTGCGCTTCTTGAATTTCAAGACGAATGGAAGACATTTCTTCATCTAATAAAAACGCCGCTTCCGCTGCACGTTGTAAGCGTATTTTAATATCTTCAGGAAAACGTCCACTATATTTGTAATTTAAAGAATGCTCAATCGTTGCCCAAAAATTCATTGCTAACGTGCGAATTTGAATTTCAACTAACACTTTTTTCTCCCCCTGTATCGTTTGAACAGGATAACTAATGACAACGTGGTAAGAGCGATAGCCGCTATCTTTCTTTTGCGTTACATAATCACGTTCTTCTACAATGTCAAAATCATTTCGTTTTCGAAGATATTCTACAACAGGCTTAATCTCATCTACGAATTGACACATCATTCGAAGGCCCGCGATGTCCTGCATATCTTCTCTAATTCGGTCTAGCGGTACATTTCTCTTCTCCGCTTTATCAATAATACTTGCAACCGACTTTACCCTTCCTGTTACAAACTCAATTGGAGAATGCTCCGTTAACATTGCAAATTGAGTACGCATTCCTTTTAGTTTCACTTTCAGCTCCGCCACCGCTTGGTGATACGGTGCTAAAAATTCTTCCCAATTACGATTCATTTCAACCACCACCAAAATCAATCCATTTGCTTATAGAAACACTTTTTCTACAGCAGTTACTAGTTCTTCTCCGTAATTTGCATTACCTTCAATATTTTCAACTAAATATTCTACTTCTTCTTTTAATCCTTCTAATTCTATTTCAACATCATTCACGCGAATAAACATCGCTGTATCTTTATTCATCGCTTCATGCATTGCTTCCCAGCATGTATGCGGAATACTTACATAAATGAAAGATGATTCATTTTCTAAGATATATAAAAATGATAAATTGTCTGAGTCTACAAGTACGTGATTACGCGCACTTAACTCCTTTACCTCTATTTCAGTATTTTCCGCACAAAAAATAAGCGCATTCTCTCTCGTTTCTACGCTCTTAACTTGAATTTTATTTTGCATACTCGAACTCCTCCATCTCAACTTCCTGTCTTACTTAACAGTATTATTGTATCATAACATGGACGCAAACAAATAAAACATTGAACCAAATTTGCGAAAAAGCGATAATGTGGAAAGAATTATTTTTCAAAAGGAGCGCATACAATGACACAAGAAATTGAAATTGAATTTAAAAATATGGTTACAGAGGAAGAATTCCAAACATTATGCAAATCTTTTTCTATTGAAGCATTTACAAAACAAGTAAATCACTACTTTGAAACGCCTCACTTCTCTTTAAAAGATGCAGGCTCTGCACTTCGTATTCGTCATAAAGATGGAACTTATACATTAACATTAAAACAACCTGCTGAAATTGGTTTATTAGAAACCCATCAATCTATAACAGAAAAAGAAGCACAACTTATGATGGAAACAAACACAATCATTCAAGGAACTGTAATGGATCAGCTACACAAATTACAAATTCCCGTTTCCTCTTTAACTTATATGGGTAGTTTAACAACAGAAAGAGCTGAAATATTATTTGAAGGCGGAACGCTTGTCTTTGATCATAGTTTCTATTACAATCACGATGATTATGAAATTGAATACGAAGTGCAAGATGAAAAGACCGGTAAAGCAGCATTTATAAGGTTATTAAAGCAACATAACGTACCAGTTCGTCATACAAACAACAAAGTAAAACGCTTTTTCCTTGCCAAACAAAACGAAGAGCGCTAAAGTAAAATTTCCATCAGTGAAGAAGAGCTGTACTTACGGCTACATTTCACCTTTTTGAAAAGCAAAAGATTTATTAGCAACATATAGAATAAGCAAAGAATGTTATGAAGGCTGTTTAGTTGCTCTTCATAACATTCCATTGCTACAATAGATATACATTTCATGGAAAAAGGAGTTTATAAAGGATGAGCAAGCAACCGATGACACCATTTGAAGCAATTGGCGGTGAACAATGCATTGCAACATTAGTGGATACATTTTATTCCTATGTCAGTGAACACCCTGACTTATCTCCGATCTTCCCGGATGATTTAACAGAAACTGCTAGGAAGCAGAAACAATTTTTAACACAATATTTAGGTGGTCCTAATTTATACACTGAAGAACATGGGCATCCTATGCTAAGAGCACGCCATCTTCCGTTTGAGATTACTCCAAAACGCGCAGAAGCTTGGCTGTCATGTATGGAGCAAGCAATGGATGATACAGGAGTGCACGGTCATATAAGAGAGTTTGTTTTTGAACGTTTAGCATTAACTGCTCAACATATGGTCAATACTCCAAATGAAACAGGTGAAGTGTAATGGATAAGCAGGAAGCAAAGCATATAAATATGCCTTCTCCTTCCACATGCGAGCATAAATCTGTAGAAGCATATTTATTTATTGATCCACTTTGTAAAGATTGCTGGGATATCGAGCCATTTATTATTAAACTATGGCTTGAGTATGGGAAATACTTCTCTATTCGTCATATAGTAACAGGAAAAGTGGACGGGGCAAACGCTTCCTCACACAAATGGAATAAACCTGCTAATATTCGATTTGTGTGGGAAAAGACAACTAGTTTACAAGGTTTTTCATGTGATGGAAAAGTACATATGCAAGAGGCGTCGTCAACACCGTATTTAGTTTCGATGGCAATTAAGGCGGCGGAGTTGCAAGGCCGAAAAGCAGGTTCGAAGTTTTTGCGAAAACTCCAAGAATACATTTTTCTTGAAAATGTATCAAACCCTGACTGTGAATTATTGCTTACATGTGCTAAAGATAGTGGCATTGATGTAGAGGAATTTAAAAAAGACCTACACTCAGTTAGCGCAAAAAAAGCTTTCCAATGCGACCTAAAATTCACAAATGAGATGCATATTACAGAAATACCTTCCCTCCTATTTTTTCATGCAAATTCAGATGAGGAAGGTATTAAAATCACAGGGATTTATTCCTATGATGTATACGTACAGCTATTAAAAGAACTGGTAAAATGCGAAATTGAGCCAGAACCATTACCTCCTTTAGAAGTATTACTAGAAGCAACACAATTTATTTCTTCAAAGGAAATCTCATTTATATATGACTACCCTCAGCAAGAAATAGAGCGTGAACTAAAAAAATTACAACTAAAACGAAAAGTACAAATGATTGAAGTGAAGTGCGAGCGTTATTGGAAATGGATAGCAAAAGAAAAAGACCTGGTGTAAACACCAGGTCTTTTTCTTTACGGCTTATAAAAATATTAAAGGGGATGGGAGAAATTTTCACGTTCAAACAAAGGGGTATATGTTTGTATGTGAATTCGTTCACGCTTATTATATTACAAGATTCGACGTCAGATGACAACCCCTTTTGTCGAATTTCACATTTTTGTCACATTCTAAACGTTTTCATTCTTGAATAAGCTATAAAAAAAGCAATTTAGGAGGTTTCCTTATGAAAAAATCTCATATTTTTCTTATCTTTCTATGTGTTATTGTTTCTTTTTTCTTGTATATCCTCTCTCTATTACAAGCTTTCCCTAAAATTATTGCCTTTCCTCTTTTATTCGGAGTTATCGTCATCGCTGTCTCTTATTTCAACTATAGAAAACGATTTAAAGGATTTTAATTACAAAAATCAACTGTAAAACTGCCTTCTAATTTAGAAAAAGTAAGGAAATCCTCCTTATTTTATCGACAAATATCGACAAAAAACATTTTCAAACAAAAAAGACGAGGATAAAATCCCTCGTCTTTTCTCATTACTTTTCTTCAAATAATAACGCTTCTAATTCATTTAATTTCTCTTCAAATACTTGAAGTGCCTCTTTCACTGGTTCAGGAGATGCCATATCAACTCCTGCTTTTTTCAACACTTCAATTGGATAATCGGAGCTTCCCGCTTTTAAGAATTCGTTAATGTAACGTTCTACTGCTGGTTGCCCTTCTTCTAAAATTTGTTTAGATAACGCAGTCGCTGCACTAAATCCTGTTGCGTATTGATATACGTAATAGTTGTAATAGAAGTGCGGAATACGAGACCATTCTAAACCGATTTCTTTATCGATTACTAAAGCATCCCCGAAATATTTCTTATTTAAATCGTAGTAGATCTCCGTTAACATATCTGGCGTAACCGCATGTCCTTCTTGTACTTTTTTATGAATGATATGCTCGAACTCTGCAAACATTGTTTGACGGAATACAGTACCACGGAATCCTTCTAAATAGTGATTTAATAAATATAGACGCTCTTTTTTATCTTCTGTTGTTTTTAATAAATAATCATTTAGAAGCGCTTCATTACAAGTTGATGCTACCTCTGCAACGAAGATTGAATAATCACCGTATACGTGTGGCTGTGTCTTTCTTGTGTAATAACTATGCACCGAATGACCAAACTCATGAGCAAGTGTATATAAATTATTTACATTATCATGCCAGTTCATTAAAATATACGGATTTGTTCCGTATGCACCAGATGAATATGCTCCGCTTCGTTTGCCTTTATTCTCGTACACATCTACCCAGCGATTTTCATATGCTTCTTTTAAAATTTCAACATATTCATCACCAAGTACGTTTAAAGATTTTAATAACAGGTCTTGCGCTTCTTCATACTTCACATTCATTTTCACTTCTTGTACAAGTGGTGTATATAAATCGTACATATGAAGCTCATCAAGTCCTAGTGCACGCTTACGAATATCAATGTAACGGTGTAATAAATGTAAGTTGTCATTTACCGTTTCAACGAGTTGATCGTATACTGCTTCAGGAATATTATTATTGCTTAATGCTGCTTGGCGAGCAGAGTCATATTTACGAATACGTGCATTGAAATTATTACGTTTCACTGCCCCGCTTAACGTACTTGAAAATGTGTTCTTAAATTTCCCATACGTTTCAAATACAGCTTTGAATGCATCTTCGCGAACACGACGATCATCACTTTCTAAAAACTGAATGTAACGGCCATGTGTTATTTCTACCTCTTCTCCATCCTCACCTTTAATAGATGGGAATTTCAAATCCGCATTATTCAACATACCGAATGTATTACTTGATGCACTCATCACTTCAGATGCTTCTGCTAATAACGCTTCCTCTGCCTCAGATAATACGTGCGGGCGTTGACGTGTAATTTCTTCTAATGCATGCTCATATACACTTAGTTCTCGATTTTCTTGTAAAAATGTTTGCAATGTATCTTCTGAAATAGATAAAATTTCAGGTACGATATACGCTGTACTACTAGATACTTGTGAGTATAAATTTGTTGCGCGATCATTCAGTGCTTGATACACAGAGTTTGTTGTATCTTGATCGTAACGCATATGTGCATATGTATATAGCTTACCTAATCGCATTGAAATTTCATCTTCATATTGCAATGCCTCAAGCAAATTGTCTGCAGAGTCGCCAAGCTTCCCTTTAAATTCAGTTAACTTTGGCAATAGCTCTTTAATAGCTTGGAATTCTTTTTCCCATTCTGCATCTGTTTGGAAAATATCTTCTAATCGCCATGTGCTTGCTTCTTCAATCTCATTGCGATCTGGTAATGTTTTTGCTTTATTTTGTTCAGACATTCTGTAAGCCCTCCTTTAAATATCTCTACTTAAGTACAATTCTGTTTTTCTTATGTAATTCCTTCACGTTCATTCTTTATTATATCCCCTTTTTCTTCTCTCATGTTGAACTTTGTCTCAAATAGAGATAGCGCATAAGTTAGGCAAATCTCATCATATTTCCTAACTTCCTCCTCCGCCTGTAACATAACTATATTCCTCATTTTTCGGTACGTATAAGTCCCTACTTTATGCAACACGCCTACAAAACATAAAAAAGTCATATATTCAGTAACCGCTACTTTCCATATATGTTGTGAAAAGTACGGAAGTAAGCGCATTTCCGTATTTTTTTTTACATAACTACACACATATTGAAGGGAAATACACTTCCCTACCGCAAGCTCACCTATACACTTCATGTATAGAAAAGCTTGCCATGTAAATGGATTTGTTTGAAAAGCAAACGTGGATGGGAGCGGAACACCGATTTCAGAAGGAAAGCTCGCTGGGGTACATTTATATTGATATAAGAGGCGGAGTAGTGACTTATGATTATAATTCCAGATAGATAGAGCGTTTTGCCGAAAATGGTTCTTTTTTCTCTTCCATTCTTGTCCTAATACCTCTTTTTGGAAAGGAACAGAGGAAAAGAGCATGTCAACAGTAGTCGTATCAGTTGGTAAATAAATAGTATGTGAGAAAGAGACATTTGTAGAAAACGGAGTGATAAATGCGCATTTCATAAACGATTTTTGTTTCGGACAGAAGAAAATAAGAAATGGCTGAGGATAAGATTGTAAGGAGAAAGCCAGAAGTGAGGAAAATTTCATCCAATATGCAGATTGCTTTTTTAATTGATTTCCACCAATGATCCAGATGACCTGTATACCAGCTTGCCAATACGAGTATGTTCGTTTAGAAAGCTGTTCTATGGAGAGATTGGCGCATTGATATTCAATCGCAATTTCCCTACCTGCTCTCTCTACGAAAACATCTGGTCTTTGCTGGATTTTTGGAAGGTAATGCTCTATATCCACATGAAAATTTTGACGTTTCAACCATCTATATAACAATTCTTTACCGTGCATATGATACATAGATTCTGCTTCATAAAAGGTAAGACATGAATCCACTTTCTTATGAGCAAAATGCCAGCTCTTTTGTGTTCCTAATTTCATTTGCACTTCTTTTCCGCAAGCTGTACAAAAGAATTTTTCTCGTTTACGCATTTCGCGTAAACGTTCTTCATCCCGGTTATATAATAGATGAATTTTCTCTCCGTTTTCTCTCCTTGCAATAAACATCACCATCACACCCTTTCAACTTCTTGTATTCTACAATTTACTACAAATTCCTCTCAAAAAAAGAGATGTCCTAAATTAGGACATCTCTTTCTATAATAAAGGTGATAATAACCGATACGTCGATTCAACAATCCGCCTATGAAGACGTCTCTTGTGAAATCGGTCAACATGAATTTCACTGGATTCTTCTAAATCGTCTTTAAAATCTTGAACGAGCTTTCGAATGCTACCTGTATCATATAAAAAGGCATTTACTTCAAAGTTTAAATGAAAACTTCTCATATCCATATTAGCTGTCCCAATTGATGCGAGATCAGAATCCACGATGACAACTTTACTATGAAGAAAACCTTTTTCATATTCATATATTTTTACTCCTGCATCTAATAACTCCGGAAAGTACGATCTTGATGCATAAAAGACAGTCCGCTTATCTGGCTTACTTGGCATTAACAAACGAACATCAATACCAGCAAGTGCAGCTACTTTTAATGCAGATAAAATATCATCATCTGGGATAAAGTATGGTGTTGCAATCCAAATCGATTTCCTAGCTGAAGCAATCATTGCAAAATATAAATGTTTAATTGTTTCCCATTTATTATCCGGTCCACCTCCAACAAGTTGGACTCCGCCCCAATGATCACCCTCAACTGCTTCCGCTTGTAAATATTCAGGTGCTAATACCGCCTCACCAGTCATATAAAACCAGTCTTGAAGGAAAATTAGCTGTAAACTTTGAACTGCTTCACCGCGTAAATATAAATGCGTGTCTCGCCAAAAACCGAAATATTTATCCTTCCCTAAATACTCATCACCAATATTTAATCCACCTACAAACCCTTCATTTCCATCTATAATAACGATTTTCCGGTGGTTTCGATAATTAATTTTATCGTTTAAAATTGGAAAGCGCACAGGGAAAAATGGAATCATTTCTACTCCTGCATCATTCAATTCTTCAATATACGAATTTGATAATTTAAAGCTTCCAACCGCGTCGTATAAAAAACGAACGACAACGCCTTCTTTTGATTTTTTTATTAAAATATCTTTAATTTCTGTACCGAGCTTGTCATCACGCACAATGTAATACTCCATATGAATGTGGTGTTTCGCTCGATTTAACCCATCTAAAATTGCCTGAAACGTTTCGTCTCCATTTGTTAATGTCCTCGTTTCAGTTTGAAATGAAATATTTAAAGCACCTAGTCGATCTGCTAAACGAAATAACAATTCTTGATGCTTATGATTTCGTAAAATCCGTTCTTCGTAATCTTCGTGTCCCTTATATTGTAAAAACGCCTGTTCATCGAGTAATGCCTTCTTTTGGAACATTCTTTTTCTACGAAAATTTTGTCCAAATAAAAGATAAGCAAAGAAACCGAACACCGGAAAAATACCTAGTACGATTAACCACGTAAGTGTTTTAGACGGATGGCGGTTTTCTAAGAAAATAACACATCCAATTAAAAATGCGGAAACCGTAAATAAAATACTAATAATACCTAAAATAGAAACATCCTTTATCCCAATGACATCCGAATAAAATGCTACATCAATAAACATGCGTAATGAAACAAATAATGCGAACAATAGTAGAAAAAAGAAAAGTAGTTTTAACGTGTTTTTCATCTCTTACCTCCTTACTAAGAAAGCCTTCCTATTCTTCATAAAAAAAGCCGATTTCATACTATAGAAATCGGCCTACATTTTAGGAGGGAAATTGTTGCGAATTGTCTCAAGCGCACGCTCTTTCACAACCTGTTTCCCATACTCACTTACACGGTGAATCGTTAAAGTAGATTCTTCTCCATATTCTAAAACAATACTTAAAATACGATCAATTTCTTCTTCATCATGTAGCACTTCATCGAATTCCACATATACATAATATCGGTCCTCAAATGAATGTAATTCATCTTTTATATCTTCAAAGATAAGACGATGACTTAATGAAATAACATCTTCAAAATCATTAAACTTAATTAAAAAGCCAAACGTACCATCTTCATTAAAGTTTGTTCCTACTTGTTCTTCTACCTCTTCCACTAATTCTTGCTGGAATAATGATTCGATGCCTTCATCTAGAGGAATGTCTATAATTTTGTCTACACCTATTGGTAGTTCCAGCTTTTGTCCATCCTTTGAAAGCTCCGCTTTCGTTACAAGTACTTCAATCCCTTTATCGACTGCTTGCACTTGGATCCATAACGGCCCATCGATAAAGAAATCATCATGATCACGAGCTTCGTCCATCATCTCCCAAAAGAGCTCTTCACTTCGTTCGCGATCATACCAAATTTCTTCACGATTAAACCCTCTGTCCTCTATATCAATGTACGTAATAAAAAATTTCATCGTATGGTCATTAATTCTTTCAATATCCAAAATACAACGCTCCCTTCCTGCTTAGAATTGTTATGAAGGGATTCCCCACTCATATGACAAAACAATAGATTCTTGTACTCTCATTTTATGATAAGATTCTCCAGAAGGGAAATAAAATCGATTTATTTTACAAAAATAGTTATATACCTATCTGTATTCGACTTTTTACATGAAGTGAAACAATAATCAGTATTTTTTTCATCCTCCACTGATTATTAGCTCGCACCAATCGGAATAAATATACCATTATACCAATTCACTGCTCGCAAAAAATTTGGACATACATTCCCATATTCCCTCGTACACTGTAATAAAGTGAAACTTCTATTAGAGGTGATTATTTTGTCCCTGGGAGCGCGGGATCAAAACTAGACAAACTTTCTTCACCACATACATATATTTCGCTTATTAAAACATCATAAATGGAGGCAGACGAATGGACTTAGAGTTTTTAACATCTGTACTACTGATTGTCGGTATCGATGTTGTACTAGGTGGCGATAACGCAATTGTCATCGCATTAGCTAGCCGAAATTTACCTGAAGCAAAACGAAATAAAGCCATTTTGATTGGTACTATGTTAGCAATTGTGCTACGAATTCTCCTCACGATACTAGCTGTCTATTTACTTGATATCCCATTTTTACAACTCATCGGCGGAATTTTACTCACATTAATTGCGGTCAATTTACTCACTGATAATAACAACGATCTTTCTTCTATCAAAGGAAAAACGACTTTATTCCAAGCTGTGCGTACAATTGTATTCGCGGATCTCGTTATGGGGTTTGACAATGTTATTGCCATTGCCGGAGCAGCTCACGGAAGACTTTCACTCGTAATTATCGGTTTATTCATTTCTATCCCGATTATCATTTGGGGAAGCAAACTTATTTTAATACTCATGGAACGCTTTCCATTTCTCATTTATTGCGGAGCAGCAGTTCTCGCCTATACAGCAGGAAAAATGATTACACATGAAGACAGACTTGCAACGTTTTTTCATCATAATCCTAGTTTTGCCACAAGTATCCCTTATTTGTTCATTTTCACCATTTTATGCATAGGCTTTATCGTTCAACAAGTGCGATTACGTAATGTTAAACAGTAAAAAAAAACCTTCTACTCTATAATAGGTAGAAGGTTTTCATATTATTATAATTAATTTACAAGACGCTGTGCTTCACGTAATTGGAACGTTCTTACTGTACGTGGTAAGAAACGACGGATTTCATCTTCGTTGTAGCCTACTTGAAGGCGTTTTTCGTCAATCATAATTGGACGACGTAAAATACCTGGATAGTCACGAATCATCTTATATAAATCTTGAAGTGGTAAAGACTCTAAGTTCACATTCAATTCTTGGAAAACTTTTGAACGAGTAGAAATAATCTCATCCGTTCCGCTTTCTGTCATACGTAAAATCTCTTTAATCTCATCAATCGTTAATGGATCTGAGAAAATATTACGTTCTGTATAAGGAATATGATTTTCCTCTAGCCATAATTTCGCCTTTCTACAAGACGTACAGCTTGGAGAACTATATAATGTTACCATACAAAGCTCACTCTCCTTAAAGAGTACAAATTCTGTACTAATTACAGTTTAAATTTCTAACTTCCGCAATTTTTCGCGATAACTTGTCTTATAGCAAAGTAAAAAATCGCAATTCATGTAAGCAACAATAATTACTTTTAATAAGTAACTTCTATAATCATTATACAATAGTTTTTGCAAGAAATATACAGTGAATTTACTGCTAGTTGAGAAAATTTCTCCGTGTACTCCACTGCTATGCAACATGATTATACTCAGTAAAACTGTCCTTTAACAACGGTCTTCAACCCTTTTGATACTTACTTTCTACAATAATCTTCACTTGATATACAATTACAGTTTCATAATCTTCCCCATTAAAAAGAGAGCGTTTTCTTACCTTTTCCCAACAAAACAATTGAGAAATGTAAGACTCTAAAGGTTAGAAACGAAAGGAACATTTGTTCTTATTTTAACAAATCTCCCCGCTCATGTCTATATGCTTTCTAAAGCAAATCGAATATTTTTCTGACATTTCTTTCTTTTTTACCATTTATCTCATACAATAAAAATACAGACAGACAAAGGGGGAATTTGCATATGATCGCTTTTTTTACTGATTTTATCATTGTTGCTACCCTCATCATCGGAATAACAGCATTGATTGGTGTCATTACAAATAGCATCGGTGAAAAACTCTTTGGTGGGAAAGAAAAAATGAAGTTTGTTAACAAAAGTTTAGATGTACAATCTGGCTGGAACCAAGTTGGCGGAAAAGGCATTTATAAAAAACGTACGTACTAAAAAAAGCAGGTAATTACCTGCTTTTTTTTGTTACTTTCCTACTGATGCCCATTTGAAGCTTACTTCGCCACCATACTTATGGTTGTACATATCTTTAATTGTTTCTCTTTGTAAATATGCTCTACCACGTTGATATACTGGAACAATCGCAGCGTCATCAAGTAACATTTTTTCTGCTTCAAGTAAGTTTTTCCAACGAGCATTTACGTCGCTTCCATCTTTCTTCGCTTTCATAATAATCTCATCGTACTTCGGATTAGAATACTTCATTTTATTTTGTGCCCCATCAGTTACGAACATATCAAGATATGTAACTGGATCTGGGAAGTCTGCACTCCATCCAGAGAATGACATTACAAAGTCGCCCGCATCTTCTAATTTTAGTTTTTGCGCGAATGGTTGTTGTTTAATTTTCACTGTTAAACCTGGTAAATTCTTTTCTAACTCACCTTTTAAATATTCACCAGTTTTCTTCGATAATTCAACGTCTTCATTTAATAGCTCTAATTCAATTTCGTTTTTACCAAGCTCTTTTTTACCAGCTTCCCAATACTTTTTCGCTTCTTTTACATTTGGTTTTACAATATCTCCATTTTCAACACGGAAATCTTTTTTATCCGGTCCTTTAATGAAATTGTCAGGAATTAATCCCGTCGCTGGCTTAGAACCGTTATTTAATAATGTATCAACGAATGGTTTACGGTCAAAACCAAGAGAAATTGCTTTACGAATATTTTTATTTGCTAAAGCTGGGTCTTTTTGATTTAAGCGAAGGAAGAATACAGATGTATCTTCTACCGTTTTGAAATCTGGTTTTCCTTTATATTTATCGATGAACTCTGCTAATAACGTCGCTCGATCGACTGCGTTTGTTTCATATAAATTAATTGGCGTAGACGTATCTTTTACAATATTAAAGTTTACTTCCTCAAGCTTCACTTCTTTATTGTCCCAATATGATGAGCTCTTTGTCATTTTGAAGCTACGTTCATGTTGCCAATCACTTAATGTAAATGGTCCGTTATAAAGTGTTGTATTTGCTTCTAAACCAAACTTCGTCCCTTGCTCTTTCACATACTTTTCATTAACAGGATAGAAGATCGGATAGACCATTAAATCAACAAGATATGGAATAGAATTATCTAATTCTACTTCTAGTGTATGATCATCAATCGCTTTTACACCTAATTGGTCTGGACTCATCTCTTTTTTATTAATTTTCTCAGCATTTTTTATATCGTACATAATGTAAGCCGATTTCGCAGCTGTATCTGGATTAATTGCTCTTTGCCATGCATACACGAAATCTTTCGCCGTTACAGGTTCACCATTTGACCATTTTGCATCTTCACGTAATTTAAATGTATACTTTTTACCGTCTTCTGACTTTTGGAATCCCTTCGCTACACCTGGAACTAATTTATCGTCTTTCCCAAGGCGGTATAGGCCTTCCATCGTATTGTTCATTACTTTTGAAGAAACTGCATCAGCTGATAACGCTGGGTCCATCGTTGGAATTTCTTGTGTTTCAATTAAGTTAATAACTTGCTTCGCACCGCTTTTCCCGCTATCCCCTTTTGCGTTCGCTTGCGGTTCATCTTTTTGGTAGCCACATGCCCCTAAAATCATGCTCATTGCTACTGTTGATGCTACAAAAACTGGTATCTTTTTTTTCATACTTCCACCCTCCAAAAAAAATGTTAGCCCTTTCATTTTCAAACAGAAAGAAATATATATATGTTCTAATAATTCATATTATACACACAAATATATTCTTTGTATATTTATATTTCTATTTTATTAAAATTTTCTGTTAACACCACGTGCATTTGTAAACGTTTCACACTGCGTTTTTATTGAACTAAAGTGTTAAAAATGTCCATTTTTATACTTTTCTAAATTATCAGAGAAAAATAAATTTTATATTCTATAATACCTTATGCATAATTATTCCTCCTTTTTTGTCATAAAATGAAGGTTTATTCATATTGAAATTATGTAGGCTAAAATAAGTGCAAAGGATATGAAAGTGTGTTACGATACACTTTGCTAAAAATAGATATCGGTAAAGAGGGGACGGACATGACAGCAATTCGCTCAAAAAACGGGCCAACAGAGAAATTAAGTTTATTCTTATTAACATGGCCTATTTTTCTAGAAGTTTTTCTTTTTATGCTGATGGGGATCGCTGATACTTTCATGTTAAGTGCATTATCAGACGATGCTGTATCTGGGGTTGGTGCAGCGAATCAATACCTTCATATCGCGATTTTAGTACTAGAAGTCATAGGGAATGGTGCAGCTATCGTTGTATCCCAATACCTCGGTTCTAAACGCTTTATGGAAGCATCAAAAATATCAGCATTAGCCGTCACATTAAATTTAGTGGTCGGACTCATTATAAGCGCTGGTTTTCTTTTATTTTCAAAACATATGATGACGGCAATGAATTTACAAGGCGATGTACTAACGTATGCACAAAGCTATCTATCCATCGTCGGAGGTGCTATTTTCCTTCAAGCTATTATTAACTCATTAGCCGCAATTATCCGCGTTCACGGCTTTACAAAGCAAGCGATGTTTGTTTCGCTTGGAATGAATATTATTCATATCGCCGGAAACTACGTACTTATTTTCGGGAAATTCGGTTTCCCTGAACTTGGTGTGCAAGGAGCCGCGATTTCTTCCGCTGTCAGCCGGTTAATCGCACTTATCATTTTCTTCTGGTTACTGTACCGCGTTATGGAATACCGTGTGAAATTACAATATTACTTCACTTTATCAAAAGAATATGTTGGCAAAATTTTGAAGATTGGCATTCCATCTGCATTCGAACAAGTCATGTATCAAGCTTGTCAAATTGTCTTCTTATATTACGCAACATACTTAGGTACGGAATCGTTAGCTGCAAGACAATACGCTACTAACATTTCCATGTTCACTTATTTATTCGCCATTGCTATCGGTATGGGAACAGCTATTATCGTTGGACGCCTAGTTGGCGGAAATGAAAAAGATGAAGCTTACACACGCGTATGGAAAAGTGTACAATGGGCGATTGGTGTAACTTTATTTATGGTCATGCTCGTTGTTACATTCCGCACACAATTAATGGGACTATTTACGGATAATCCTCATATTATCGCTCTAGGGGCAAGCGTTCTTTTACTAAGTGTACTACTTGAAACAGGACGGACGATGAACATCGTCATCATTAATTCACTTCGTGCAGCTGGCGATGCAAAATATCCTGTTTTAATCGGCGCATTCTCCATGGTGTTAATGAGCTTACCACTCGGTTACTTTTTCGCCTTCCATTTAGACATGGGGCTCGTTGGTATTTGGCTAGCGATTGCTATCGACGAATGGACGCGAGCAATTATTATGTTCTTCCGCTGGAGAAGTAGATCGTGGGAAAATTATGCACTTGTTAAACCAAATGAGCAAGATGAGAGTGTTTCTGTTCAAGCGCAGTAAAATAAAAGTGTTTCTAAATGAAGAAAAAGGCGGCTGAATTTCAGTCGCCTTTTCTTCATTCTTGGAAACTCTTAATTTGCTGTCTTTAAACAGAAAAAGAACTTGGATAAAATCTCTTTATACTAAATTAAGTTTAATTAGTATAAAAAAATAGAGCCATCCTTCTGTAATAGAAGAATGGCTCTACTTTATTATTGATAGATTTCTTTATATTTCTTATACTCTGCTTCAGAACATAATACAAAATGTCCTGGGCGAATTTCACGCATTGTTGGTGCTTCCTCACCATATTGATGTTGAGATGGATCGTATACGATACGTTTACGATTGCGCTCATAATCTGGATCTGGAAGCGGAATTGCAGATAGTAGTGATTTTGTATATGGATGCATTGGATTCGCATATAGCTCTTCACTTGTTGTCAACTCAACGATTTGACCACGGTACATTACACCAATGCGATCACTAATGTATTTTACCATTGATAAATCATGGGCGATGAATAAGTATGTTAAACCTTTTTCTCTTTGTAACTGTTTCAGTAAGTTTACAACTTGCGCCTGAATCGATACGTCAAGTGCTGAGATTGGTTCATCAGCAATGATAAATTCAGGTTCTACAGCTAGCGCACGAGCGATACCGATACGTTGACGTTGTCCGCCTGAGAATTCATGCGGGAAACGGTTTGCGTGCTCTTTATTTAAACCAACTGTATTTAATAATTCATGAACACGGTCCATACGCTCTTTTTTGCCTTTTGCTAGTCCGTGAATATCAATACCTTCTGCGATAATATCCCCTACTGTCATACGAGGATTTAATGATGCATATGGATCTTGGAAAATCATTTGCATTTTACGGTTGAACTTCTTCAGCTCTGCACGTGATTTTTTACCATGTACATTTTCACCATCGAACAACACTTCACCGGCAGTTGCATCATATAAACGAATAATCGTTCTTCCAGTTGTCGATTTACCACAACCTGATTCTCCTACAAGACCAAATGTTTCTCCGCGGTAAATATCAAATGAAATATCATTAACCGCTTTGACAACACCACCACTCACGTCGAAGTGCTGCTTTACATTTTTTACTTCAATTAATTTCTCACGTTGTTTAGTCATGTTGTTCACCTGCTTTCATTTGAAGAATGCGTTTTTCAACGACTGCCGGTGGTTTTACTTCTGGAGCTTGCTCGTGAAGTAACCAAGTTGCCGCATAGTGTGTATCACTTACTTTAAATAAAGGTGGGTCCATTTCAAAATCAATTTTTAATGCCTGCGGGTTACGTGGTGCAAAAGCATCACCCTTTGGCGGTTTTAATAAGTCTGGAGGCGTTCCTGGAATCGCATATAGCTCGTCCTCTGCACCATCTAAGCTTGGCATAGATGCGATTAAGCCCCATGTGTATGGATGTTTTGGATTGTAGAAAATTTCATCAACAGTTCCAATTTCAACAACTTTACCAGCGTACATAACCGCAACTCGGTCTGCAACGTTTGCCACTACACCTAAGTCATGCGTAATGAAAATGATTGCTGCTTCTGTTTTTTGCTGAATGTCCTTCATAAGTTCTAAAATTTGCGCCTGAATTGTAACGTCTAGCGCTGTTGTCGGCTCATCGGCAATTAATAATTTCGGGTTACAAGCTAACGCCATCGCAATAACTACACGCTGTCTCATACCACCTGAGAATTGGTGAGGATATTGTTTTAAGCGCGCTTCTGGATTCGGAATACCTACAAGGTCGATTAATTCTAACGCAACTTTACGTGCATCTGCTTTACTCATCCCTTGGTGTTTAATAAGGCCTTCCATAATTTGATTTCCAATTGTCATCGTTGGGTTTAATGATGTCATTGGATCTTGGAAAATCATCGCAATATCTTTACCGCGTACTTGTTGCATTTCTTTTTCTGTTAGTTTCGTTAAGTCACGACCTTCAAATACGATTTCACCGTTTTTAATACGCCCTGGAGGATTCGGAATTAATCCCATTAACGCTTTAGAAGTAACTGATTTACCAGAACCAGATTCTCCTACAATCGCTAATGTTTCTCCTTTTTTCAAATCAAAAGTAACACCGCGTACAGCTTGTACTTCACCTGCATGTGTATCAAAGGAGACTTGCAAATCTTTTACCTCTAGCAATGTTTTCATTTTTACTTCTCCCCTCTTTTACTTACGCATTTTTGGATCTAACGCGTCGCGTAATCCGTCTGCAATTAAGTTGAATGCTAAGATTAACATACTGATGACAACCGCTGGGATGAACATCATATGTGGATACGTTTGAATTGATTTATAACCATCATTTACAAGAGAACCAAGTGATGCGAATGGTGGCTGAATACCTAGTCCGATGAAGCTTAAGAATGCTTCACCAAATACCGCTGTTGGAATTGTAAACATTGTCATTACGATAATTGGTCCCATTACGTTCGGAATTAAGTGCTTCACAATTAACTGTGTATTCGTTGCCCCTAATGTACGAGATGCTAATACATATTCTTGGTTTTTTAATTTTAGGATCTGTCCACGAACGATACGCGACATCCCTATCCAACCTGTAATTGCCATCGCAAGTGTAATTGACCAAATACCTGATCCCATAATGATTACCATTAAAATAACGATGATTAAGTATGGAATACCGTTAATGATCTCCATAATACGTTGCATAATATTATCTACTCTGCCGCCATAGAAGGCTGAAATACCTCCATATGCAACCCCAATTACTAAGTCAATCGCTGCTGCTAAAAGAGCGATATATAATGATACTCGTGTACCTTCCCATGTTCTTGTCCATAAATCACGGCCAAGATCATCTGTACCAAACCAGAAGTACTCTTTAATATCACGTTTTTCATATTGGTCAACACCATATTGATCTGTACCGTCAAATGGTAGCCAATGAACATTTTCAATCACTGGAATTTTCGGTGGCATTTTCGCACGACCTAAATCCTGCTCTTTATAAGAATGCTTACTTACCATCGGTCCTAAAATTGCTAGTAGTACAATAAGCATTAATAATACGAAACCAAACATTGCACCTTTATGTTGGAACAAACGTCTTCTTACATCTTGCCAAAACGTTAAGCTTGGACGGGCAATGACTTCATTATCAACATTACTCTGATTGGCTGGTTGAAATAAATCTGGAGATAATTTTTGTACATCTTTCATCATTTTTTCCCTCCCGCTAAACGAATACGAGGATCAATAATTCCGTATAAAATATCGACAATGAAAATAACTAAGATGAAGATCGCACTATAGAAAATTGTAGTTCCCATAATAACTGTATAGTCATTCACTGTAATCGATTTAACGAATTGTTCCCCAAGTCCAGGTACAGCGTAAATTTGCTCAATAACTAGTGTCCCTGTAATTAATCCTGCAACCATTGGTCCTAAAATTGTTACAACTGGAATTAATGCGTTACGCAGTGCGTGCTTGATAATGATAACGCCTTGGCTAATTCCTTTCGCTTTCGCTGTTAAAATGTAGTCTGCTTGCATAACCTCAATTAACTCTGCACGAGCGAAACGTGCGATTGTTGCGATAACTGCCATCGATAAGGCAATTGTAGGCATTACTGTAAACTCCGGTCCTTTCCAGAATGCTACTGGGAACCAACCAAGTTTTACCCCTACGAAATATTGTAGTAATGCGGCGAATACGAATGAGGGTACCGACATCCCGAGTACGGAAATAATTGTCGCCCCATAATCGACCCACGTATTGTTACGAAGCGCCGCAACGATTCCTAAAATTAAACCGATAAATGTTCCTAATATAATCGCTTGTAAACCAAGTTGTGCTGATGGTCCAATACGATCCACAATCATATCTGTTACTGGGCGGTTATCATATTGGAATGATACCCCTAAATCACCTTTTGCTAAGTTACCTAAGTAACGTGCATATTGAACTGGTACCGGATCATTTAAACCATATTTTTCAAGAATGATTTCTTTTTGTGCCGGTGATAGCTTCTCCTGGTTTTTAAGCGGAGAACCCGGTAGTAATTTCATCAAAAAGAAAGTCAGTGTAGTAATTAAAAATAATGTCAAAGCCATGTACACGAAACGTTTTAATACATAACGTCCCATAGTCAAGCACCTCCCCGTTTTTCTCAAAAGCAATAAGATAGTTTAAAATATTCTTACTTTTATTTTTTTAAAATAAGAGCATATGCCCATCATAGGCATATACCCTTGTAAACGATGGAAAAAAGATTATTTTTGTTCAACAGATGCCCATTTGTAAGTTAATTTACCACCATAGTTAATTGGGATAATATCTTTTACGGCACCTTTTACCACATATGCTGAACCTTTTTGGAAGATCGGAGCAATAACTGCATCCTCTTTAATTAATATTTTCTCTACTTCTAAAAGGTTGTTCCAGCGAGCTTGTAAATCTTTTGTATCTGTTTTTGCTTTTAGAATTAGCTCATCATATTTCGGATTAGAATATCCTGTTTTATTTTGTGAACCATTCGTAACAAACATATCTAAATATGAGACTGGATCTGGGAAGTCTGGACCCCAAATACCAAACGCCATATCATATTCTTGAGAGTCTTCTAACTTATTTTTTTGTGCGAATGGCTGCTGTTTAATTTTGATCGTTAAACCAGGTAAGTTCTTTTCCATCTCACCTTTTAAGAATTCGCCAATTTTTTTCGCATCTTCATTATCGAAGCTTAAGAATTCTAGTTCAATTTTATCAGTGCCAAGCTCTTTCTTTGCTGTTTCCCAAAGTTTTTTCGCTTCTTTTGAATCCGTTTCAACTAGATTTCCATTTTCAGCACGGAAGTCTTTTTTATTCGGACCTTCAGCGAAATCTTTTCCAACAAATCCGTAAGCACCGATTGCGCCGTTGTTTAAAATAACTTTTGCAATGTTATCACGGTCAAAGGACATTGAAATTGCTTTTCTTAAGTTTTTATTACTCAAATACTTATTATTTTGATTAAATCTTAAGTAGGCAACTCCAGCTTCTTTTCGTGTTTGGAACTCTGGAGTTTGTCTAAATTTATCAACAAATTCCGATGTTAGAGCCGCACGATCAATCGAATTTGTCTCATATAAATTTACATCAGTCGATGTATTTTTCACAATATTGAAATTTATTTCTTCGATTTTAACCGTCTTGTTATCCCAATATGATGGGTTCTTCTTAAATTGGAAGCTTTGTTCATGTTTCCAATCACTCATAACGAATGGCCCGTTATATAATGTTGTATTTGCCTCTAAACCAAACTTATCACCTTGTGATTTCACAAAGTTCTCATTTAGTGGGTAGAACACCGGATAAACCGTTAAATCAATAAAGTAAGGAACGGGATTGTCTAATTCCACTTCTAATGTATAATCATCAATCGCCTTTACACCTAATTGGTCAGCAGGTAATTCTTTTTTATGAATTTTTTCTGCATTTTTAATATCGAACATAATGTATGAATACGTCGCTTTTGTATCTGGATTTACTGCTCTTTTCCATGAATACACAAAGTCTTTCGCTGTTACAGGTTCCCCATTCGACCATTTCGCATCTTTTCTTAACTTAAATATGTATTTCTTCCCATCATCTAGCTTTTGGACATCTTCAGCAATCCCAGGCATTCTCTTTTGATCTTTGCCAGTACGATATAAACCTTCCATCGTATTATTTAATGCTGTTGAAGATGCAGAATCTGATGCTAACGATGCATCCATTGATGGAATTTCAGATAACTCTGTTAAATTAAGAATCTGTTTTCCGTTACTACTACTAGTAGTGTTTTCTTTTCCTTTTGCTTTAGCGTCCTCTTTCTGGTAGCTACACGCGCCAAGCAACATACTTGCAGTTAAAGTTGATGCAAGTAATAACGGTATCCTTTTCTTCATGTTGTGTTGCCTCCCCTAATTGCACTTACTGTACCCTCACTTGTAGAAAAGTAGAATTGAAAGAATAATCTCCAAGTTTCTACAATTTTCATTATACATATAATATGACGATTGTGAATATAGTTTTTTGTTTTTTTGTTAAAATTTTTAATAAAATGTTTATATTTTTAATTTTTTGTAAAGGGATACGGTAACATTGCTACCATCATCTTGAAATTAGAACCTCAATTGCGTATAATTTTCAAAAAATTATTTATATTACTTATTATAACTTTTATAGTATAATAATTCTAGTAATATTTTGACGGAGGGGAATATTTTGAATAAAGTTTTTTTTCATACTTGTATACTATTTTTGGTTGCGATAATCGCTTCTAGTGTGGGCGCATTCCTCGTTTCATCTCATTTTTTGTTGAATTTTGTCAACATCTCATTCTATATTGCATTGGTTTTTATTCTTATAGGTGGTTTTTTATTCATATTTCAAAACGGATTTTTTAACGTAACAATTTACGCATTCCAAAGAGTATTTGGTACGAATAAAAAAATTGACTCTTTAATTGAAGAAGCAGAGGAACCTATCGATAAGAAAGAACGTATTTATAAAACATATTCATTCAAATGGACGTATCCGATTTGTATTACCGGTATCGTACTTGGGTTGTTCTCGATCCTCATTAGCTTTACTATTTTGATGTAGTTTGCAAACACTATCCCATATGATATAATAATCAGCAAAACATTTTGTTATAAAACTTTAGTTCTTTCATATTAAAAGAGCTTAGGTAACAATAAATAAATTTATATGTATGCGATGATAAAGAAGAGTACATATTGAGGCAATTTCAGAGAGCTTGTGGCTGGTGTGAACAAGTAATTGCGCAGTATGGAATGGGCTTTTGAGCACCAAACCGAACCGAAAGTAGTAGGCTTTGGCGTTATATCCAGACGTTATTATGGATCTTGAGAGATTTCACAGCTGTGAAATAATTAGGGTGGTACCGCGGTCCATTCGTCCCTATGTAATTTGGGATGAATGGGCTTTTTTGTATGCCTTCTCTTCCCCATCACGCATTCAAATTTAGGAGGAATTACTTATGTCAGTTATCTTTTCTGGTATTCAGCCAAGCGGAACAATTACACTTGGAAACTATTTAGGAGCTATGAAGCAATTTACAGAGCTTCAAAATGAACACGACTGTTATTTCTGTATTGTAAACCAACATGCGATTACAGTACCTCAAGATCCCGTACAACTTCGTAAAAACATTCGCAGTCTTGCTGCACTTTATGTAGCATGCGGCATCGATCCTGAAAAAGCTACTTTATTTGTACAATCAGAAGTACCAGCACACGCTCAACTAGGATGGATTATGCAATCAGTTGCTTACGTTGGAGAATTAGAGCGTATGACGCAATATAAAGATAAATCTTCTGGTAGAGATTCAGTTCCAGCTGGATTACTAACGTATCCACCATTAATGGCTGCTGATATTTTACTTTACAACACTGAAATCGTACCTGTTGGTGATGATCAAAAACAACATATGGAATTAACACGCGACCTAGCAGAGCGTTTCAACAAACGCTTCCGTGAAGTGTTCACTGTTCCTGAAATTCGTATTCCAAAAGTAGGAGCTCGCGTTATGTCATTAACAGAACCTACGAAAAAAATGAGTAAATCTGATCCGAATCCAAAAGCAATGATCAGTATGCTTGATGAACCAAAAACAATTGAAAAGAAAATTAAAAGTGCTGTAACTGATTCTGAAGGTATCGTGAAATTTGATAAAGAAAACAAACCTGGAATCTCTAACTTATTAACAATCTACTCTTCATTCTCTGGAAAAACAGTTGAAGAAATAGAAGCAATGTACGAAGGAAAAGGATACGGAGACTTCAAAGGCGACCTAGCACAAGTAGTCGTAGAAGCAATTCGTCCAATCCAAGACAAATATAACGAACTAATCAACTCACCAGAACTAGACGAAATTCTAGACAAAGGTGCCGAAAAAGCGAACCACGTTGCATTCAAACAACTACGTAAAGTAGAAAACGCAATGGGATTGAGTAGAAAGCGTAGGTAACTTATAAAGCGGAGGCGACTGCTTAGCCCTGACGGCTAAGGTTCTTTCCCACAGAAGGTGCTTTTTACCTTCTCGTGGGGAAGGTTCTTAGACGCGAAGGGCTAGGAGCCGGAGCTGGATTTCTTATAAAGCGGAAGCGGCTCGTTCAGAATGTGAGGGGGATGGAGCTCCTGACGTAGAGGCGGGTTTTGCCTCGCAGGAAGGCGCGAAGCCACCGAACATTCTTGTCACCTCCATAAAAAAAACCGCCAATTGGCGGTTTTTTTAATTTACCTTCTGCTCATTTTCCATTTCCCATAACTTTTCAAAAAACGGCTGTCCTTTTACAAGGCGCTCACATAATTGCTCGTGCTTCTCAGACCATCCAGTTTTCGCTTCATCATAAAGTTTAGCCCAAACATCTTCAAACTCCATATGTTGGACCATTCCGTACGCTGATGGATCCCACTCTGTGAACCAATAGCGAATTTCAGCTGGATTTTTCGTTGTATGTAATTGATCTAATGCCATAAATAATAATTGTTTTAACTGTCTTTCTTTACGAGTTAGGCCATTCATAATGAAAGGCGACGGCGATAAAATATGATGTTCTTTTTCAATCTCTTCCACTTGGAACTCATACTTTTCTGCTTGCACATTCTCTACCATCTCATATACCATCTGTTCTTGACGCGGTATAAGCCTACTTTTTCTAATTGGCACATTATAGCCGATTGAATCAATCGCAATAATTCCTTTTCCATCTGTAACTACAAAACAATATTCTTGTTGCAAACGTTCGTGATTTTTACGAATATAAGCCTTATGATATACGTCTTCCAATAATTTTTGCGGAAGCTCTAATAATTCGTTCTCGATGTAATGATATAATGTGGCATCTACTTTTAATAATGGCACTTGATCTAATAGCTCAATCGTATCATCTTTCCGCCATTCGTAAAAATGACAAACGTTATACCCATTCTCTTCACCTTCAAACCAATTTACCCATACATCATGTAGATATAACATTCACTACCCCTCACTTCACTACTGTTTGTACCAATCATTATGTTCAGTTTTGCTTAACTTTATTCCACTTGAGGAAATATATTCTAATTATTATTTTTTCTTCTATAATATTAAAAAAACAGGAGATAGCTCCCCTGTTTTTCATGAAACATGAAATGTATTTGCTTTATTCAATATTTCTTTCGCATCTATAGATAATAAAGAAAGTGTATTTTCTCCTTCAAATGCTACACAATCTTTCACAATATGAAATCCAAGTGCATAGCCAAGCATTTTCGGATACGAGTGCAGTCCATTTAATAAAACATCATGCTCCCTCGTACCTCTCTTTACGCCTATTCGTTCTTGTATTGAATTCCTCCAATAATAAATAGCATCTTCTTTTGAAATGTAAGTAGTCCACGGTGCACATCTTTTTTCTGTATACCTTTCATACACAGCTTGCTCAGCTAACCCTTCCATAATCATCGTATCAAGTAATGTATACTCTGTTTCTTTCGTCTCAATTTGATGTAACCTACATATATGATGGTATTCATGCGTTAATAAAGCTTTTAGTTCCTCTACTGAATTACGTCCACATACGAATAAGAAAATAACGTGACGCATAGATAAGCCAGCCTTCCCGTTATATTCCTCTTGTACAGTTCGATTGTATGAATCTGATAATAAAATAAAGATAGGGACATCTGGACCTTTTAGCCAACTTTTCAATTTTTCATACTCCATGCTAAGTTCTTTCCAAATTTCTTTCTTCTCTAACTCTTTAATTTCCTGCTCCCCCCGCATTACTGGGCGATACATACCTTTAGAGATTAAAAAGCGATACAGTCTCTCTTTTGGTAATGGAATATACTTTGTAAATTTCTCACAAAGCTTCTCTGGACGTCCATAATACAGATGTAACCATTCTGCCGTTTCAACAACCCCCAACCTTCATCCCTCCTTTTCTTATATATATGCAAAAAAGAAAGGAACGTAAAGGTGATTAAAAATAAATAAGGTGTCTTTTCGTAATACTTTACGAAAAGACACCTTATTGTACATATTATTTATATGCTTTAAATACTAATACTGCGTTATGACCACCGAATCCTAATGAATTACTTAATACAGCCCGCACTTCTTGATGCCTCGCTGTATTTGGTACGTAATCTAAATCACATTCTGGATCTGGTGTTTCATAGTTAATCGTCGGAGGAATTACTCCGTCTGTAATTGATTTAATTGAGAAGATCGCTTCAACAGCACCAGCTGCTCCTAATAAATGACCTGTCATTGATTTCGTTGAGCTAATCGCTACTTTATATGCATGCTCACCGAAAGTTTCTTTAATTGCCATCGTTTCATACTTTTCATTTGCATCTGTACTTGTACCATGTGCATTAATGTAATCAATATCTTTTGGCTCTAGACCTGCATCAGCTAAAGCTTGACGCATCGCACGAACTCCGCCTTCACCGCCAGGAGCAGGCATTGTAATATGGAACGCATCACCAGTTGCACCATAACCAGCAATTTCCGCATAAATGTGAGCACCACGTGCTAATGCGTGCTCTAATTCTTCAAGAATAAGAATTCCTGATCCTTCACCCATTACGAAACCGCTACGATTTTTATCGAATGGGCGGCAAGCTGTTGCTGGATCTTCATTAAATGTTAATGCTTTCGCTGAGCTAAACCCAGCGAATGCCATACTTGTTAATGGCGCTTCTGCTCCGCCTGTTATCATCGCATCAGCATCACCGCGCTGGATTACTTTAAACGCATCACCAATTGAGTTTGCTCCAGATGCACAAGCTGTTACAGAGCAAGTATTAATTCCTTTCGCTCCTGTAGCGATTGACACTTGACCTGCTGCCATATCTGGAATCATCATTGGTACGAAGAATGGGCTCACGCGGCGCGGACCTTTTTCAGTAAAAATCTTAAATTGTTCTTCGTATGTTTCCATACCACCAATACCAGAACCAACCCATACACCAATGCGTGGTGCATTTTCTTCTGTAATTTCAAGCTTCGCATCTGCAACTGCCATTTTCGCTGCTGCTACTGCATATTGCGTAAAGCGGTCCATACGGCGCGCTTCTTTTTTATCTATATATTTTTCGACTTCAAAGTCGTTAATTTCTGCTGCTACTTTTGCAGGAATTTGTTCTGAATCTATTCTTGTAAGTCGTCCGATTCCGGATACACCGTTTTTAATGTTTTCCCAAGCTGTTTCAACATCTGTTCCGATCGGTGTAACAGCTCCTAGCCCTGTAATTACGACCCTCTTTTTTTCCATACAAAATACACTCCTTTTTTTCTCTCAGTCCTTATTTACCCCAACGAAGAGCTACTGCTCCCCATGTTAACCCGCCGCCAAAACCGACTAGTATAATTAAATCACCATCTTGAATACGTCCATTTTGCAATTCCTCTACCATTGCAATTGGAATTGAAGAAGCCGATGTATTACCGAACTTTTCAATTGTCATACTCATTTTTTCTTTCGGTAAATTTAATCTTTCTCTTGCAGATTCCATAATACGAATATTCGCTTGATGTGGTACTAAGAAGTCCACATCTTCTTTCGTAAGTCCCGCTTTTTCTAACACGCGAAGACAGGAATCACCAAGTTGGCGAACAGCAAATTTAAAGACTTCTCTGCCGTTCATCATAACATACTCGTCTTGATAAAGATGCTTACCGCCACTTCCGTCCGCTCCTAATTCAAAAGAAAGTACACCTTTTCCTTCCGAAACAGCTCCCATTACGATAGCACCTGCTCCGTCTCCAAATAGTACTGCTGTATTTCGATCGTTCCAGTCTACAATTTTAGATAGTTTGTCACTACCAACTACTAATACATTTTTATAAGTTCCCGTTTGAATAAATTGCTGCGCTGTAATCATTCCGTACATAAAGCCAGCACATGCTGCACTTAAATCCATTGCGGCTGCGTGTTTTGCGCCAATTGCTTCTTGGATTACACAAGCTACTGCTGGGAATGCGCGATCTGGCGTTACTGTTGCCACTAAAATAAGATCGATATCCTCTCCGCTAATCCCGGCATCTTCAAGTGCTTTTTTAGAAGCCTCTACCGCCATATATGAAGTATCTATTGTATCATCGGCAATGCGTCTTTCTGCAATTCCCGTTCTCGTACGAATCCATTCATCAGATGTATCTACGATTTTCTCTAAATCGTGATTTGTGACTACTTTTTCTGGCACATATCTTCCGATCCCTAAAATGCCCACGTTCACATCGCAGCCCTCCGTTTTATATCAATTATTATGACTTGGTACTAATTTTAAAACATAAATGTACTTTTGTCTAGGATATATTTCAGCTAAAAAAATAAGACAGCGTATTACTAACTTTATTTTTCATTAAAAGAAACAGAAAAATCCCTATCCTTTCAAAAGATAAACTTCCCAATACTTTTGACCTTACTCCGCCCGCAACAAAAAAAGCCCTTACCGCTTCTATCCACAGCTCGAGCCTCTCTTCCATCAAAAAAGAAGGTTTTTTTTATTCTTTATCTGCTTTCCCTTCAAAACTAAGACCTTCTCCTCATAACCTTCCACTTTAGCCTCATCATCCCTCTGGTCTTACCTCGCTCGAAATAAAAAAAGGCCCTTACCGCTTCTATCCACGGTTCGAGCCTCTCTTCCATCAAAAAAGAAGGTTTTTTTATTCTTTATCTGCTTTCCCAAGCTCATATGCTTCGCCCATTACTTTCATCAATAGCTCTAACACCGGCTGTGCTTTCTCCATATCAAGTGCAATTCCATTAGAATCTAAAATTGCCTTTGCTTCTGGTAAATGCTTCATTGCGATTTGTAAAAATTGCATACTTTTTTCGTTCATGTAATCTCTTCCTCTCCATTAAAGCTTTTCAATCAATTATCCATACAATAGTTTAACACGTGCGCTACCCTTCGTATAACTCTTTATATTTTTTCATATGTGCTAATTGTTTATTTAAACCGAATTCTACTGGTGTATTTTTTTGAATAGAAATAACCTCTACAGCTTCATCTCTTACTTCCACATTTTTTTTATTTACTTTATCATCTGCATGCAGCAAGGTCATACCTTTTTCCCATAACGCTTCTTTTCCGCTAAGTAAGTTATATATACCGAGGTGTTTTACATTCATTCCATTTTCCCATAAATATTCACATACATCTTCAACGTAAAGTAAATCGATTCCTTTTTCTCCATTTATACAACGGCACTCTTTTTCATCAAGTTCTGATAAAATAAGCTGATGATACATCATAAACGACGGTTGCCACGGCCCATATAATGTAGGAACTCGATATGCACTATATTGTAATTCGCCTTTTTTCAACCCTTCTTCCACTTTCGAAAATAGATGTTTGTTTTCGGATTCTTCAGTGCTTCCTATTTCAATAGAAGAAATTAGATTTAACTTTACTTTATTTTTTTCACACATCCTTACGATTCGTTTTAAATATTGTAATATGACCCTTTCATTCCGAAATCCACTTTGCTGATTCGGCTCATACAAGCAAAAATAAACCGTATCGAAACTCTCTTCCTCAACCGATCGCCATCCGTCTTCATCCCTTATAGAATAGTACGTAAATAACGCATTCCGTCCAATCAACAATAATTTCTCTTCATTAATTTTTGTCATACTATCAAATTCATCAAAATCAAGACCATATACTTCTACTTCTTCTGCAATCATTTTATTCACAAGGTGATAACCTACAAACGTAAGTGCACCTATAATCAGCACGCGTTTCATACCACCAACCCTTTCCCCTTGAAACAAATAGCTCCTCATTTATGTATATGGGAGCTTCACAATTCTTCTTCATATTTTTTAAAGAAATCAGTTGTTTGTCTAACCATTTTATATTTCACATCTTGCAGATGGAATAAAACAGAAGTATCGCATTGATTGAATTGCCTCATTTTCTCGTATTTACGTAACAATTGTTTTCTTCCTCTTTTTTCCTGTGTTGATACGAAAATCTTAACAGGTACACAAGACGGAAGAAGCGCAAATGATTTCTTATTTATTTTTGATTCTAATTCTTCTTCTTTGGAATCATACGCCAAACTTAATTCCTTCACTAATCTTTTGTAAAAAAACTTATGCTCTTTCTCAAACTCCACATATTCTGGTAAATCTAAACACGGATTTAACATAACGACAGAACGTATACATTCCGGGTATTTGTTCATCATCTCAAGTGCTACAAGCGCCCCCATACCATCTGCCATAATGTGCATTTTCGTATTTAATGTCTCTTTTCTTAAAACGACATCGTACAAACGTTTTGCAAGACGAACAGCTCGATCGTTTCCCCAATGCCTTCCGTATAAGTTAGATGAAAAGACCGTATAGCCTTTTTCAATAAGACCCTGTAAAAAATAAGCTCTCCCTGTATGTTGTGTCCATAAACTTGTACCATTCTCAATAAAATAGTTATAATCCCCTAGGAGCATAACAGAAAATCCATTTGGCTTTTCTGGTAAATAAATTACACATGGTTCTTTTTCTAAGTAAAAAAAACGTTCCGTAATACTCATTTTTCTCCCGCCTTATTTTCTAAACGTATAAAAGTACTCTTTTATAATGTATGAACAGAATGCAAATTTGCGTTGAAAAATCTACAAATATTTTTCTATATTCTTTTTTCAATTGTGTTACAATAAGGACAGATTGAACGAATAGAGGTGTAAAATATGCGTTTCATTTGGGCATTAATTTGGTCGT
The DNA here is from genome assembly GCF_038005725.1 of Bacillus sp. FSL R12-0074. Classification (NCBI taxonomy): domain Bacteria; kingdom Bacillati; phylum Bacillota; class Bacilli; order Caryophanales; family Bacillaceae; genus Bacillus; species Bacillus sp. FSL R12-0074. The sequence goes on along the minus strand of NZ_JBBOTR010000001.1, from coordinate 1,209,781 downwards.
TCGCACTTGTACATATGATGAGCTATGTAATCGGCTCTATGACTGGCGGTACATACGATTTTAACCAAGCGTCTATTTTCTCAGTTGTTCTTGCGGTATTAGTATTAGCGATTGCAGCTGCGATTCCAAACGAGCCAGTAGAACAACACTAAAAAGAGTCCGGATTTTATCCGAACTCTTTTTTTACTTTACATGAACGACTAATTCGTTATTTTCTACATCAACAACTACGTGACTATTGTCCGTAATCGTTCCTGCAATTAATTCTCTCGCTAATTTCGTCTCAACTTGACGCTGTACGTATCGTTTTAAAGGACGAGCTCCGTACATCGGATCGAATCCAGCTTCTACAACAAATTCTTTTGCAGATTCCGTCAATTCTAATGATATGTGGCGATCTGCTAAACGCCCTTGTAATTCTTGTACAATCTTATCAACAATACCTTTAATTTCATTCCTTGTCAGAGGTTTGAATAAAATAATTTCATCGACACGGTTTAAGAATTCTGGTCGGAAATGTCCTCTTAATTGTCCCATTACAAGTTCTCTTGAATCTTCTTTAATAGAACCATCTTCTTCTAGCCCTTCTAATAAGTGAGCAGATCCAATATTTGAAGTCATAATAATAACCGTATTTTTAAAGTCTACTGTACGTCCTTGTGAATCTGTAATGCGTCCATCGTCTAACATTTGTAATAAAATGTTGAATACTTCTGGATGTGCTTTTTCGATTTCATCTAACAAAATAACAGAATATGGTTTACGTCTTACTGCTTCTGTTAATTGACCACCTTCTTCATATCCAACATATCCAGGAGGCGCTCCAATTAAGCGTGACACTGCGTGTTTCTCCATATACTCAGACATATCGATACGAATCATTTGCTCTTCACTGTCAAATAATGTTTGCGCTAACGTTTTTGCAAGCTCAGTTTTACCAACACCTGTAGGGCCTAAGAAAATAAATGAACCAATTGGACGATTCGGATCTTTAATACCAGCGCGAGCACGAAGTACTGCGTCTGATACAAGGCTTACCGCTTCCTCTTGACCGATAACACGCTCTGATAAAATTTGTTCAAGACGTAATAATTTCTCACGTTCACCTTCAACGAGTTTTGCGACAGGAATACCAGTCCACCTTGAAACAATGTCTGCAATTTCTTCTTCACTTACTTCCTCGCGTAATAAACGATTCTCTTGTTTATTATGTGCACCCATCTCTTCCGCTTCTTTTAACTCTTTTTCGATAGCTGGAATTTTCCCGTGGCGAAGCTCAGCTGCTTTATTTAAATCATAATTTCCTTCTGCTTCTTCTAACTCACGGCGCAAGCGCTCTAAATGTTCACGTAAGTCACGCACTTTATGAATGTCTTCTTTTTCTTTCTCCCATTTCGCTCTCATACTACTTGCAACTTCTTTTAAATCCGATAATTCACGTTGCAATGTTTTTAGGCGCTCTTGACTACCTAAGTCCTTTTCTTTCCCAAGAGCAGCTTCTTCAATTTCCAGCTGCATAATGCGGCGCGTTACTTCATCTAGTTCTGTTGGCATAGAATCAATTTCTGTTCGAATTGTTGCACAGGCTTCATCAACAAGATCAATTGCTTTATCGGGCAAGAAACGATCCGAAATATATCGATCTGATAAAACAGATGCCGCTACAATCGCGCGGTCATGAATATTTACACCGTGATAAATTTCAAAACGCTCTTTTAAACCACGTAAAATGGAAATTGTATCCTCAACAGTTGGCTCTTCTGCTAACACTTGTTGGAAACGTCTTTCTAACGCTGGATCTTTCTCAATATATTTACGGTATTCATCTAATGTCGTTGCCCCGATACAATGCAGTTCACCACGCGCTAGCATTGGTTTTAACATATTTCCCGCATCCATCGCTCCTTCTGTTTTACCAGCGCCGACGATTGTATGAAGTTCATCAATGAATAATAAAATGCGACCTTCACTCTTTTTAATTTCATTTAATACAGCTTGCAGACGTTCTTCAAACTCACCGCGGAATTTTGCTCCGGCCACAAGTGCACTCATATCTAAAGCGAAAATTGTTCTATCTTTTAATCCTTCTGGGACATCTTTTTTCACAATACGCTGCGCTAATCCTTCAACGATTGCTGTTTTACCAACACCTGGCTCTCCGATTAAAACGGGGTTATTTTTCGTTTTGCGTGAAAGAATGCGGATCACGCGGCGAATTTCACTATCTCTGCCAATTACAGGATCAATTTTCCCCGCTCTTACTTCAGCCACTAAATCACGGCCATATTTTTCTAACGCTTCATAAGTTGCTTCTGGATTTTGACTAGTCACTCTTTGATTCCCCCGAACTGTCATTAAAGACTGTAATAAGTTATCTTTCGTAATATAAAATTTTGCGAATAATTGATTTATATCGCCTTTTTCTTCAGAAAAAGCAAGTAATACATGTTCGATTGAAATGTAGTCATCTTGCAATTTCTCCGCTTCTTTTCCTGCTCTTACAAGCAGTTGTTGCAAGGCACCTGTTACATATAATTTCCCTGCCTCTGCCCCGCTTCCAGTTACAGAAGGCTTTTTCTTAATTAAACTTTCTACACCTTGCTTTAACGCTTCTATATCGACATTCATTTTTTGAAAAATACGTACCGTTAATCCGTCTTGTTGCTCTAATAACGTAAGCAATAGATGAACAGTATCTACTTCTTGATGATGATGAGATACCGCTAAAGATTGAGCACTCATAATCGCTTCCTGTGTTTTCGTTGTCATTTGATTTAAGTCCATCTTTACAGCCCTCCAAATGTTTGACTTTCTTTGACCTTTGATTTGATTATACGCCAACTGACTTTTTTATACAATAATTTTGCTTATGTAGTTCAAACTTATTATTGGAAAAAGAAAAAAGTAACATTCATTTTCCTAATCAAAAAAGCCGCAATAACGATTGCGGCTTCTGTTACGGTTTTCTTTTATATGTCCACTGACGGTTATGATTTGCGTTCTCTGGAAACTTTTCACCGGCAGTTAATTGTACCATTTGCGGATTTTTCACCATACTTCCCGTTTCACCAATTTCTACGTAAATGCCATCATTTGGCGCTTTTTGCCCTGAACGAAACCTGCGATTTTGTCCCATTTCCATTCTCCTTCCATGACGTCTTGCCTCATTAGTATATCCATTTTAAAAGAAAGCTTTTCTGTCATGTTTAGGAAACAAGTACTACCGTTTACCCATGTACATATATATAATTACACAAGCTTAAGCAGGAATTATTGGCATATTTGTTGAAAAAAAAGAAACCAACCTACTTTAGGCCAGTTTCAAAGGAGAGTCAAACATATACGAGAAGATTACATGTTCATTATAAGTCGCATTGCTCAAACAATGTAACCCTTTTCACAAATTGTACATAATGAAAGAAACATTGTTTGAACTTTCTAAAAATATGTTGACTTTTCCTAATTTCCAATGAGAAATAGTAGACACCACAGCGCTTCGCGACGTAAGATGGATATATAGTGAAACTTTCATTTACAGTAGTTTCACCCAGTCTAACCTCTTATTTCTGCATATTAAAAACGGAAATACAGATAGAAACAAAAAAATTATTATAAGAGGTGAAATTATGAATAAACAACATTTAATCGCATTAGACTTAGACGGAACTTTATTAACAGACAACAAAATAATTTCTCCAAGAACGAAAAACACAATTGCAAAAGCAAAAGAACAAGGACATATTGTCGTTATTTCAACAGGACGTCCATTCCGCGCTAGTTACGATTATTATAAAGAACTTAGCCTTAACACACCAATCGTAAACTTTAATGGAGCTTACGTTCATCACCCTCTTGATTCAAGTTGGGGAACACATCACTCTCCTCTTGAACTTTCAACAGCGCAAGAAATCGTCCGAGCTTGCTTTGATTTCGGCGTGAAAAATGTCTATGCTGAAGTCATCGATGATGTGTATGTCCGTGAAATTGATGAAGATAAAAAACATATTTTTGAATTCGGTTCTCCAAAGATTTTCACAGGAGATTTATTAAATACTTTAAATGACCATCCAACTTGCTTATTAATCGATGCACATGACGAGCATTCTGCTGCAATTCGCCAACATTTAACAGATATGCATGCTGAAGTCATCGACCATAGAAAATGGGGTGCGCCTTGGCCAATTATTGAAATTGTAAAAAGCGGATTAAATAAAGCTGTCGGATTACAAAAAATTTCAGGCCATTATAATATTCCTAAAGAGCGAATTATCGCTTTTGGTGATGAGGATAACGACTTTGAAATGATCGAATTTGCTGGTCATGGAATCGCAATGGGTAATGCGATTCCTGAATTAAAATCACTCGCAAATCATACGACATTAACGAATGAAGAAGATGGTATCGCTCTATATTTAGAAGAGGTTCTTGGATTGTAATCTAAAAATTCCCTGCTTATAGTTTCTCGCCAAACGCTCATACTATTATTAGACGCAAGAGAAAGCGCGTCAATTGTTTTCAGCTAAATAAAGGGGGTTTTTCGAATGGGTAAAAAGAACAAATCAAAGCGTTTTATCCAGCAAGGAGCCGATGCTGTTATGAAGCATGATGCAAGATTCCCGTACAGAGGTACATTAGCTGAGGCAGAAAAAGCGAGAAGTAACTCTTCATTTGGAGGGGTTTAAATGGGGAACTTACTATTCCAACAAGCTAGAGACGCTGTTTCAAGTGCCGTTTCTTGTTCAAGTGGCGCTGAACAACAGGAACTCGTTTATAGAGCAAAAAACTCTTTGCACTCTGCTTATGCAAACTCTTCAACTGCTGAAAAAGTTCAGCTACGTGAAATGCAGGAGCAATTGCAAAACATTACGAATTCACATTAAAAAAAGAGGACCAGCTTTGGTCCTCTTTAATCTTTTCTAAACAATCCAAACACACCGACCGTTTGCAGTATATTTGTAAATGCACCTGGGTCCACTTGTTTAATAACCCTCTCTAATTCGTACAACTCGTAACGAGTAATAACAATCATTAACATTTCTTTATTTTCATTTGTATAAGCACCTGTTGCTGGTATAGTTGTAATCCCCCTCACTAAGCGAGAGTGAATCGCTTTTCGCACATCTGCCCCGTTCTTTGTAACAATTAATGCCGTAATCTTCACATGACGGGTATGAATCGCATCAATAATTCTCGTTGATACATACAAAGTGACTAAAGTATATAATGCCTTTTCCCATCCATACACGTAGCCAGCAGCGATAATGATAAGTGCATTAAAGAAGAAAAAATACGTGCCGACAGGCTTATCTTTTATTTTTGATAAAATCATGGCAATAATATCTAGACCACCTGTAGAAGCCCCCCACTTTAAAGCAACCCCTACCCCAATCGCTGAAATAATACCACCAAAAATCGCATTCAATATAATATCGTGCGAAACCGCTCTAACTGGGATAATTTCTAAAAACAAAGTCATAAATACAACACAAAGAAAACTAAAAAATGTAAAGGCCTTCCCAACCTTTTTCCACGCTAAAATAACGACAGGAATATTAAACAAACTAAACAATACCCCCGTAGATATATGAATAGATAAAAAGTCACCTAATATTTGTGACAATAATTGAGACAATCCAGCAAAACCACTCGCATACACTTTCGCTGGTGTTAAAAATAAATTCATCCCAATCGCATTTAATAAACCCGCAATAATTACAACGACTAACTTCTTAATAAGTTCAGTATAATTCAGCTTCAAATCCATTTCTAATCCACCTTTAGTATTCATGAATGCACCGCTATACATAGTCTTTACGAAAAAGGAAATGATAAACATACAACGTTTAGAAATGGAGTTGATACATATGCCACATACTAGCGATAACGACAAAAAAGCACGCGACAATAATGCAAAGCGCACTCAAAAAAATGAACAAGAGCAAAAAAATATTCAGCAAGGAAAACGTGCATATTCTAAGAAAACCGATCACCTTTGATTACATCGTACATCAACGTTAATGTTGATGTACTTTTTTTACATTTTACAGGAAAAAAACATTAAAAATTCACTTCATGTTCACTTCTATATTCTACAATAGCGATAACATATTCGGATGAGGTGTTAGCATGAAAGGAAAAAGTACATTCATTATCACTGCACTAATAAGTATATTAATGCTATCTGCTTGCGGACAAAAAAATGACTCGGCCACAATCGCTACAACAACAAACTCAACCATTACGAAGAGCGATTTCGAAAAACAATTGAAAGATCGATACGGAAAAGACACGCTATACGAAATGGTAGCACAAGATGTTATTACTAAAAAATATAAAGTATCTGATGATGCAGTAGATAAAGAAGTAGAAAAAGCAAAAGATCAATATGGAGAACAATTCAAAGCAACACTAGAAAATAATCGTTTAAAAGATGAAGAAGATTTCAAAAATCAAATTAAATTCAAACTTGCATTGAATGAAGCGATTAAACAAAGCGTTACAGAAAAAGATGTGAAAGACCACTATAAACCAGAAATTAAAGCTAGTCACATTTTAGTAAGTAACGAAAATGAAGCGAAAGAGATAAAGAAGAAATTAGATACCGGCACTTCATTTGAAGAATTAGCAAAACAAGAATCTCAAGATTTAGCATCAAAAGATAATGGCGGAGACCTCGGATACTTCGGGGCAGGCAAAATGACACCTGAATTTGAAAAAGCTGCCTACAAATTAAAGCCCGGCCAAATTAGCAATCCCGTAAAATCACCAAACGGCTATCACATTATTAAACTAACTGATAAAAAAGATTTACAACCTTACGATAAAGTGAAAGACTCTATACGTAAAGACTTAGAAGAAGAACGTCTTGCCGACCCTTCCTTCGGTCAAAAATTATTACAAGATGAATTAAAAAAGGCGGATATTAAAATAAACGATAGTGACTTGAAAGATACATTTTCTCATCTTTTTGGGAAAGAGAACTAAAAAACGAGGGTGCAAACTTTTTGAACAGTATGCATGATGGTAAATGAGATTGTATCGGCGGTTTTTCGAATATATCGATTTACCGACAAAAATTAACAACATAAAGAAGTAGGCTGCTTGAGCAGCCTACTTCTTTTATTCTTTCATTAATACTTTCAGCTTTTTCTTCAGACTTTTATAATGCCAATTGATGTGATCTAGTTCTATCTCTACTTCAATTAATATATCTATTAAGTCGTCTTTATTTTGCTGAGATTTCATAATATTTTCAAGCAATTTTTCGAATCTTTCACTACTCTCATATATATCATTTAAATCCACCGCTAATATTTCACGTTCTTTTTCAGGGCATACTACGGAAAGACGGTTTATTAATTGTTCTAGTACATTATCTTGCACTTCCGTACCTCCGTTTCAATATCTCATCTATTCTTTCTTAATCTCTTGTAACAAAAGCATACAAAATTCAACTGAAGCTATTAGGGGCACCATACCCAAAAAAGAAAACTGTACATTTAGACATTAAATTGACGTATTTCAATTTATTCCCTGTACGTTAAGGAATTAGTTTGTATATTTGTGGAGATATACGAGACAGGTGTGAATTTAGGGGAATCCAATATTTTCTATTCAAATATGATAGAATGAAAATATATCCAAAAGGAGGAACAACAAATGAACTCAAACACAAAACAGTTTATTTATGATATCCAGCAAAGAAAGAACAATTATATGGAAAATGTATTAATAGCAATACAACACCCTAAAAAAGAGCAATCTGAACAGGTCATTCAAAATATAGTAGAGAAGATGGATATGATGATTAGTTTAGTTACTACTTATATGAGGATTGAATCAGGATCTACGGAAGAATTAGAAGCACTTCAGGAAGAAATCATTCATGCTCAAGCATATATTCAAAAACGAAAATTTGAAGAAACACAGAGATAAAACCCTGTGTTTTTACTTGATCGTCTATGACGCCAATCTGTTATAAATCAAATTAGATGTAATTTGATCATTGTTTTGGCATAATCCATACAATTTGTTGAATACGTACAATATGCGGCACCTTATCTTCAATGAGCAAATGATCCGGTTCACATTCTTTAACTTTCCTCTTACATTACCTCTTACAGCTTCAATAACCACATGTTTACCAATTACCGATTGTAATGTCTAATATACGTAGGGATTAGGTACACTTACCATATTTTGTTCACTAAAGTCATTTGCCTCTAAAAAGCTCATTCTATAGGACTCCTTTCTAACTTACATTTTTTCTCTTAATATATGATATAAATCTTATAACTATACTAGAAGGATAATTCATTATAAAAAACGAAACTAACATTTTAATAAGGTGCGTTTTCTATTCCTAAATTGCTAAAAAATTATTTATATAAGGTTACTTTTACTAGTTAATAGGTGATGATATAGGGATATTTTGAATGTACATCCAGGTTGTTCCTTTCAAGATATGTATCATTTTAAATACGCGCTTTATTAGAATACTGCTCATACTTTTTTTGAGATTCTTTCGTAATACGTGCGGTAAGTAAAATTGCTAACAATAAAAACACTCCATATTTCCCCCTGTAGCTCCTATGATAATCACACTACTACAAACAAGTACAATTAATAGGAGAAACGAAACTGAATAAATACGGTCATAATTCTTTGACATCTTTTCGTATTTTATGCGTTCTTTCCTTGCATCCATCTAAATTCCTCCTTTACATTATCCATTTCACTATCAAATAAATCTCGCCCTTAAAAAGGAAACCATATATCGTTTTAAATAATTAGTTTGTTTTTTAGCAACTAATGTATATAACATGAAAAGAAATCCTACCAATGTTAAGCTTTCCACTTTGATAATCCCCGACCCTCTCCTTCCTATTAACCCCAACACATCAGATGAAAATTATGTGTATCCCATATTAGCTGCAGCAAACAAAAAGGATCCTCCCTTCTCTTAAAGGCTGATCCTTTTCTTCGTGCATTCAACTATTTTTAGCTATTCTTGATTAATTAGAATAACAGCTGGTCCATCTACACGAATTCCACCAACTTCGATTTTTTCATAAGGCTCAACTGTAATAGAAATGACCCCTTCCCGCTTCTTTAATTCTTTACTTAATTCTTTGGTTAACATTTTTTTCATGTGTGCACTCCTTCTTACTGCTTAATTTACTATTGTTATGTAAATAAAATTAAAAGTGGTTTCCTGGTCTGGAAACCATTTTTTGTAGTTAACCATATGGTGTTACCAGTTCGCTTATCAATTTTACGTAAAGAAGATAAACAATTACTATTCACTGTCTCAGTAGATGTAAGAAATTCTTAAAGATAGCGGTGAGATTGATTGTGTTTTCTTCTAGAAATAATGACTTAGATAGTATATTACCTAAAACAATGAAAGCCCTACCTCTCTTTCACCCTTACGGCTCCTTGTCCGTGCCAGTGTGAATCAGGATTGCAAAATCAAGTGACTATTTAATCGAGTTATTTGATGAAACTTCGAACGTTCGTAAAAGAAATTTAAAAATAAAAATGGATTAGATTGAAGTAATAACAAAAGAGGTTCCTACTCTAAAAGTGAGTTAAAGAAGTTGAATGTCTTTGAAATGATTTACTTTTAATAATCATCATATTCCCGAAAAATTCAGGATATTTTCGGGGGATGTAATACATTATCTATAATGAATCTTAACAGAAACTTTTTATTTGATTTTCAGTGATTCCTTTAATTAATCCTAGTTCACTAATCAAAAATTCATGTGCGTTATCCAACATTTTTTTTTCGCTTGTATTAAGTGCCTTTTCTTTCTTCATACGCATTAAATCACGTACAACTTCAGCACCTTCTTGTATTTCACCCGTTTTTATTTTGTCCGTGTTCACTTTATACCTTTGTTTCCACGGCAATAATTTATCTGATTCTCCATGCTGAAAAATTTGTATAATGTGTTTTAATGCAAGTATATCAGTAACTGGGCGTATACTCGAACTTAATATTTTCCCCATAGGAATCATGACTTGCATATTACTGATCGACATTTTTATAACATAATACTGTTGTTTTTTTCCTGAGAATTCTTTTTCTTCTATGGCTTCAATTATACCTGCTCCGTGCATTGGATAAACAATGTTATCGCCAATTTGAAACATATAATCCACCTCCATATATGGTAACCTTCTCAAGTTTAACATATATGTGATTTTTTATCAAATATTTTATAATATCATAAAATTGTTTTTATCGTCAACTACTTTTTTGACAAAAATTAAATCAAGTAAAAAACACCCCAAAAACAATAGGGAGTGTGTCAGATTCCCCCACTTATATTCAGAAATCTCTACTCATTAACGTAGATCAGTTTTCCCTTGAAAACGACCAAATCGATCCCGTATTTTTTTCAATCTTGTGTGGTATTCCAAAATCTCAATTCTTGCTTTTTCAGCTAAAGGCGCAATTGGTCGTAAGTCTTTTAACCCCCAATAATCAACCACTACATCAAGTACTTGATCAAAATATTGTAGTGGTCCATAATTCGCTTCTTTTGCAATCACAGCCATTCTATTTTCAAAATCAGGCATGACGGCACCTGGCATTTTAAAATTCTTAATCACATTGGCAATATGATAGCAATAATTAGGTTCTAATTCCAAATGTGTTCGAATGACGTCTCGATAAAACGCATAATGAAGAGTCTCATCTTTGGCGAGACGACGTAATAATGTAGCAAGATCTGGATCATGCTTACTTGAAACCTTAGCTACGTTATTATAAAACACCAGCGTTGCAAGTTCTTGTAGCGTCGTATACGTCATTGCTTCGATTGGTGTATGAAAATCAGGCTCAAATCCACCCTCAACGACTGACTTTCTTAAATCATGTATTCGTTTAGGGTTCACACTTCGAGTGAGTAGTAAATATGTCTCCAATAAATTCGAATGTTGATCCTCTTCTGAGGTCCAAGTATGAATAAAGTCTGTAATAACAGAAAGGGATCCTTTAAAGGTCGCCGATAAATACGTTGTAAACCACGGTAAATTCACTTCTGTTAATAAAGCTGTCTCAATAGCCGTAATTACACCAGAAGGAAGAGTAACTTGACTTTCATCCCAAGGAACTCTTTTAAAGTCCATTCCCTTATCCCATGGTAAAAACTCATGATAACCCCAGTCTATCTTCCGCGCTCTTATTTTATGTTGTTCATACAGTTCTTTTAAACGTGGTTCTAATCGGAAATCTAAATCATTTGTTAGCATATATAAGTGCCCCCTTTTTTATCGTAGATAGTCATTCTATTTTTACATTCATTTGTATCCTTAAAAATTTTCTACAAATAAATATTACTTTCCTTTTTTTAAGTCAAATACAACAAATTTTTAACAAACCACTTTAAGAACGCTTTATTTCTATATGATTTTTTTCATATCAAAAGGGAAACCGTTACATATATTGTCCTTTTTTATAAAAAGGGTTCTGAGGCATACGATATGTTGCTTAGCCTAAATAAAAAAACTATCCTCAGCAAATAGAGGATAACATTCATGGATGAAGATACTCGTCATATTGTAAATCTTGGTGAGTATAAAAAGGTGCATATCCATAAAGAATCGTTTTATAATAAAGATTGATAAACAATTTATCTTTCATCCGTTTTCACTACTTTCTAATTTTGTTATTGGTAGCAAAAACTTAAAAGATTAATGGCGTTTTATACACACTAACAATTTATTTAGATATAAGATATTAGATTAAGAAATTGCAAAATATATACAGTTGATAAGATAGCCTTAAACGACAATCCCCAACAAAATCACTGTACATTGGCTATGATGAGTTAGACCGAATTTTCGGAAACAGTATACAATACAAAGGAAAGAGGCGATAACCATGCAGTCAACGGAATCGTATATGAAGGAAAGACAACGTAGAGAAAAAATAGAAATAATATTTAATCACAGGGTAAAAGGAGAGAGTTATTTTCATGGTTCTTCCTATCAATGGAAAAACATTGTATATCAAAATTATAATAAGATACAACAAAAAGAGTTGGGAATTGAACAAATCATTTCAAAAATGGAAAAATCAGGAGTTCGTTTTACGCAGCACCGCTCGCTCATACACTATCCCATCATTGATTTTGTAAAATATATAGCTAAGATTTATAAGGAAACCCTCGAAACACAATAATCATATTTAAAGGAAACCTTTATAAAGTGTGTATTTTCGAAACTTTGTTAACTAAAAGCCCAAAAACTCATTTTAATATTCTTTTTATTCGAAATACTCTTCTTTCTTGTTATAATAAAAACCATAACGTATTCTAGTCGTTTGTATATCTTCAGATTTTGCGAATTTTATTACACCTTATTTACTTTTTATGTACTTTATAATAAAAAAAAGAATTATCTCTTCTCTTAAAAATTAAGAGAAAAAATAGTTCTTTTTCATTTATCTTATTTCTTAAAGTAAGTCCAGCCTTCTTCTTGGTAAATCTTTTCTTCTTTCATCAGTTTACCAAGTGCACGCTTAAATGCAGCCTTACTCATATTGAAACGTTCTTTAATGTCTTCTGGGTTGCTCTTATCCCAAAACGGCATTGCTCCGCCTCGTTCTTCCATATATGCATAAAGTACTGCTGCATCATCTTCCATTCCTTCTTCTTTACGAGGAAGAAGTGAAATGTTAATTGTACCGTCGTCTTTCACGTCAATAATACGACCTGTTACGCGCTCACCGATGCGGACTTGTTCTTTTCTTTCTGTATGGTGTAAGAAAGCACGGAAATGCTCGTCAGTTAGTATGAATGAACCAACTTGAAGTGAGCGATACACACGTCCATTTACGTTTTTATTACGCATAGATGGCGTTGCATCTACGATAATTTCTTGCATATCACTATCTCTTGCCGGAAGAGCAATTAAACGATCACGATTCGTTAATTTTAACGTACAATATAATTCGTCGCCTTCCTGAGGCCATACTGGCATATAAATTGGAAACTCATCAAGTGGAATTAGTATATCTTTTGATACACCAATATCAACAAACACACCTAAACTAGGAATAACTTCTACAACCTTTACCCAATTCCAATCATGTGTTGTAATAATTGGTTCCTTCATTGTTGCTGAAATACGATTTTGGTGATCAAGGTATAAGAATACATCAATCGTATCGCCTTCTGCAATTTCTCCAGCTAATTCGTTTTTATGTAGGAAGATTTCTTCCTCTTCGTTTCCAACCATATATCCGATTTCCGTTTCGCGTAAAACAGTTACCTGTTCAATCGATCCTAATTGCAAATACATATTTTTTAATTCCCTTCTATATATATAAAATTATCTTTTTTATCATTCCAAACAAAAGTTAATTATAACACGATTTTTCCTTTATTTGTCCAACTGCCCAAAATTCACTATAATTAAATAAAGACTGTATCTATAGGACTATATTCCCCTACGGATGATCCGTCAAAACACTTAAGTTGCAACACTCTATCTAATCGATGTATTTTCCGCTATACTTTAATATGTATATTACATAGCCTATTTAGGTGCATGAAAAGATAGAAATTTATTTGGAGGTGCTAACTATGGCAAAAGAGAGTTCTTTTGACATCGTTTCGAAAGTAGAATTACCTGAAGTAACAAACGCAATTAACATCGCATTAAAGGAAATCCAAAACCGATATGACTTTAAAGGTAGTAAAAGTGATATTAAATTAGAAAAAGAAGTACTTGTTTTAACTTCTGATGACGAGTTCAAATTAGACCAAGTAAAAGACGTTCTAATTTCTAAACTTGTAAAACGTAACGTTCCAATTAAAAACTTGGACTATGGAAAAGTTGAAACTGCATCTGGTAATACTGTTCGCCAACGTGCAACTCTGCAACAAGGTATCGATAAAGATAACGCGAAAAAAATTAACAACATCATTAAAGAAATGAAATTAAAAGTAAAAACGCAAGTACAAGATGACCAAGTACGCGTAACAGCGAAAAGCCGTGATGACTTACAAGCAGTAATCGCAGCCGTTCGCAGCGTCGACTTACCAATCGACGTACAATTCATTAACTATCGCTAAGAAAAAAAGATCCTCTATCTATACAGAGGATCTTTTCTTTTTAACCGCAATTAAAAAAGCAATAAATAATACGTTCACACCGACTATTAAGGAGATAAACAACCAATTCACACCTGTTTCTTCGCTAACTTTATACACATTCGACTCTTCGCGCTTTAAAACAAGATAAAACTTTCCGTTTTCTTCTCTTATAATTTCGTCTTCTAACAATCCTCTTAACTCTTGTTTTTCACCAATTGCACTTACAGGTAAGGAGACCTTTTGCGTTTCTTTCGTATTATTAAACGCTACTAGTGTTACTTCATCTTTATACTTTCTTTTTAGTATACTCATTCCATCCTTATCATATAGAAGTTCAAACGTACCACGTCGTAAAGATGGTCTCGTTTGTCTAAGTTCACCTAGCTTCGTTATGTGCTGCATAAACTTTTCATCAGATTTGAAATCCATTAATCGTCTATTATCTGGAGCATCTCCCCCATCTAATGCGATTTCAGTTCCGTAATAAAAATTCGGTATCCCCGGGGATGTTAATAAGTAAGTGATCGCTAGTTTTAAACGAGACGGCGGGTAATACATATTTTCTTTTGCAATACGTGCAAATCGCTTTGTTTCTTGATTATCTAAAAACGTAGCGAATTCCTCTTCTTTTCCACTCACATCATATAAAGGTTTCACAGACATATCTGCTTTTGAAAATGACTCTACTATTTTTTTATAGTACTCATTATCTTCCTTTGTCATAATGTGAAAATCTTTCTTTACCTTCTGCAAATCCTTTTGCACTTCATCCCAAAAAGCACGCGACTTTTTTTCACTATGTATCACATAACTTCCGTCTAAATCGACTTCTTTTATCCACCATTTCATCGAGTCTATTAATTGTTGTTCATTTTCTTCATACGGAAATTGAAAGACAACTTTCATTCCTTTTTTGTGAGCCTCATTTACAAGTTCTTTCACATCATTTTCTGTTCCGAAATGTTCATTTACTTTTCGAAAATTTCGAACGCTTAATCCATCATACTTTTCACTTTCAAAAAGCGGCGAAAGCATAATAGTAGTAAATCCCATTTCTTTTATGTAGTCCAATCTTTTTATAATCCCACGTATATCTCCGCCCTGATACCCTTCTAAATTACCACCGTCTAACTGTTTGTCATTTTTCGATTCTCCGTTATTAAAGCGATCAATCATAATGGAATATATAACTTCATCTCGCCATTCCCTTTTTTCTTCCGCAAAAGTATGTACTGGTACAAACAAAATAACAGCTAAACAAAAACAAATGAATAGTTCCTTAGTCCATATTTTTTTCACACGCATCCCCCAAACTTACAATTGTAAGAATATTATACCAATTTTTAGAACAAATCGCATACGTTGATTTTATCCCCAAAAAATACATAATGTTAGGTTTTCTAACATCTCCTAAAAAGTTTTCTGAATTTTTAGTTGATTTTTCTTTTTATTTCGAATATGATACGAAACATAACATATAGATGTTATTTTTTCTAACATCATAGGAGGAGAGAGAATGAATACGGGAGATACAGTTTTTATTTTTGTAACGACAGTAATGGTCATGTTGATGACACCAGGATTGGCACTTTTTTATGGGGGTATGGTTCGCAGTAAAAACGTACTCAGCACGACAATGCACAGTTATAGCGCAATGGCTATCGTTTCGATTCAATGGATTGTTATCGGTTATTCTTTATCATTCGGGCCAGATTGGCACGGACTTATCGGCAATCTCGATTGGTTCGGTCTAAACGGAGTTACCTACGCACCAAACCCAGACTACTCATCTACTATTCCTCACAATTTATTTATGATGTTCCAACTCATGTTCGCTATTTTAACTCCCGCTTTAATTTCAGGGGCATTCGCCGAAAGAATGCGATTTTCTGCCTTTCTTATTTTTATCCTTCTTTGGACAACAATCGTTTACAATCCTGTTGCTCATTGGGTATGGGGCGTTGGCGGATGGCTGAGAGAACTCGGCGCATTAGACTTCGCTGGCGGTAATGTCGTTCATATCACATCTGGCGTTGCCGGTCTTGTATTAGCTATTTTCCTTGGAAAACGAAAAAACATAAGCGGTACCTCCCCTCATCATTTACCATTTACAATGTTAGGCGCAGGCTTACTCTGGTTCGGCTGGTTCGGTTTCAACGTCGGTAGTGCATTATCTTTAAATGACGTAGCTTTAACCGCATTTATTAATACAAATATAGCCGCCGCTGCCTCAGCTCTAACTTGGATGCTTTCTGAATGGTTCTTCCAATCAAAACCGACTGCGATGGGAGCTGCTTCCGGGGTTGTTTCTGGTTTAGTCGCAATTACGCCGGCTTGTGGATTCGTTACACCTTTCTCCGCTCTTCTTATCGGAGCAATCGGCGGTATATTATGCTTCGGAGCTGTCTTCTTCTTAAAAAACAAGTTCGGATACGACGATACACTCGATGCATTTGGATGCCACGGCATCGGAGGAACTTGGGGCGGTATTGCAACTGGACTATTTGCTACTACTACTATAAATAGCGATGGTGCTAACGGATTATTTTACGGAAACGCCACTCTCCTTTTCAAACAACTTGTAGCAATCGGAGCAACATATGCATTCACAATCATAATGACGTACGCCATTATTAAAGCCATTAACTTCTTCCTTCCTGTTCGCGTCGATGAGCACGAAGAACAAATGGGGCTTGATATTTCGATGCACGGAGAGAAAGCTTATGAGTATACAGAGCGAGTAAATTAAAAAAGAGATGCAATCTATTAATAGTAGATTGCATCTCTTTTATCGCACTGATTAGCATACCCCACCCTGTATTCCCATAAATATATCGATCGTTTCTTTCAATATATCGATTTACCGACGAATTCCGACATAGCTAAAACGCAAAATACCCTGCATGATTTTACACAAAAAAGACGACCGTTTAACAGTCGTCTTTTCCTATTTACTTCGGAACATTCCCTACATACTGCGTAATATCAACATTTAACGCCCCTGCTAAACGCATTCCGTAGTCATGATCCGCGCGGAAGAAGTTGCAAATAGCTAGTAATTTTGTTTGCTCATTTACGCCTTTTAAGTCGTTTGTTAAGTTCGCAATTAAGTTGTCTTGCTCTTCTTTAGAGAATGAACGGTAACGCTCACCCGCTTGTTTGAAGTCATTTGGTTTTTCAATTTTTTCACGAGATACATAGCCTTCTACTTTCATAGTTGAATCGCGGTAAGCCGGATCTTCCACTGGATTTTCAGTATGACGGCTCGGTTCGTAGTTTATTGTAGATGGGTTTTGATCCACTTGCATCGCACCATCACGTTGTTGATTACGAACAGCTGCGTATGGGCAGTTTACAGGAATTTGTAAATAGTTTGCACCAAGGCGGTAACGCTGTGTATCTGGGTAAGAGAATAAACGACCTTGTAATAATTTATCTTCAGATGGTTCAATACCATTTACAGTTGCACTTGGAGAGAACGCCACTTGTTCTACTTCCGCAAAGAAGTTTTTCGGGTTACGATTTAACGTCATCGTCCCTACTTCAATTAATGGGAAACGATCTTCTGGCCATACTTTCGTTGGATCTAGTGGATCGAAGTCTAAAGAGTCCGTTTCATCTAGTTGCATTACTTGTACGTGTAAATCCCATTTCGGATAGTTTCCTTTTTCGATTGCATCGAATAAATCACGAGTTGCATGATTGAAGTCTTTCCCTTGCACTTCTTGCACTTCTTTCGCACTTAAATTACGTACACCTTGCTGTGGCTTCCAATGGTATTTAATGTAAACAATTTTACCTTCTGCATTAATCCATTTAAATGAATGTACGCCGAATCCTTCCATTTCACGGTAGTTTGCCGGTGTACCATAATCAGAAAATACCCACGTCATCATATGTGTAGATTCTGGAGTTAACGTCATGAAATCCCAGTAACGATCTGGTGTTTGAACATTTGTATCAGGTGCTGGCTTTAAAGAATGCACCATGTCAGGGAATTTAATTGCGTCACGAATGAAGAAAACCGGTAAATGGTTACCTACGATATCATAGTTTCCTTCTTCTGTATAAAATTTAACAGCGAACCCACGCGGATCACGAGCTGTCTCTGGAGAACCTTGACCATGAATAACCGTCGAGAAACGAACGAATACAGGTGTTTCAGTTCCTTCATTTTGTAAAAACGCTGCTTTCGTATATTGCTGCATGCTGTTTTTCGTTACGAATACACCGTGAGCACCTGCACCACGTGCATGCACAACACGCTCAGGAATACGTTCACGATCAAAGTGAGCAAGTTTTTCTACTAAATGATAGTCTTCTAACAATACCGGTCCACGGCGACCAGCTGTACGAGAGTTTTGGTTATCTCCAACTGGAGCACCTTGGTTTGTTGTTAAGCGCTTATTTGGATTCATCAAGGGTGATCCTCCTCTTTCCTTCATAGTAATTATTATTTATTTAAAATTATTATAAACTAATTATTATTCAAATTTAAATCCTTGTCAACTATTTCCTTCATTTTTTTGGAAACAATTTCAGCTAAACAATCAATAAATACAGATTGTGAATTGGGCATATTTAGTCTAAAATATGCGGCATTTAATTCATCAGTTACAACTTTACATTCATAATCGGTGTCATATAAAACTCCTAAATCGAGCAATGTGTTTTAAACCTAAGTAACAAACAAATTCATACTCTGTAAACATTTTATTCATTGAATCTGTTAATTTATGCACCTGCTCTTTCATTATTTTCCCAAGCGGTGAAATTCCACCAATTGCTTTATACCGTCCGATTAAATTTTGGAGCGCTTCTTCAGATGGCTTACGGCCATGACGAATGTGAGTATAATAAGCTTCTACATCATCTAATGACTCCGGTGTTCCATATGCCATTACAAGCAAACCTATTTTCTTCTTCGTCATCTATATAGCACCTCAATTTTGGAAATGAGAATCTTTTTCAAGAACATTTGTTTCCAATTATAACAAGCAATAATAAGTACGTCAAAATAATAATTATAAATAAGTATTATTTCTAATATGATTTCGAATTTTATATGACAATTTATTTAAGAAAAAGAGCGGCTCACATAAATATAAGCCGCTCTTTCCCTATTCCTTAATATTTACCCCATACTCTTTAAACCAAACATGAATTTGCGCTAAATGAGCTAAAAGCTGCGGCCCAGTCATTAATTGACCAAACCATGGTTTTTGAAATGCACTGCCGCCAGACTCGATCAATCCGCTCAATTGCTCCTTATCGAACAATTCATGCAAAATTGAGCCTTTATCCGTTAATAAATCTTGGAGCCATACTGTTACTGCTTTCGTATAGTGCGGGTTATGCGTTTTCGGATACGGACTTTTCTTTCTATACAATATATCATTTGGAAGTAATCCTTCTAAAGCCTTACGCAATAGACCTTTTTCGCGGTTTTTATACATTTTCATTTCCCAAGGAATATTCCACGCATATTCGACAAGTCGGTGGTCCGCAAATGGAACGCGTACTTCTAAGCTTGCCCCCATACTCATACGGTCTTTTCTGTCTAATAATGTTGTCATAAACCATACCATGTTTAAATAAAATAATTGTCGTCTCTTCGCTTCTAATGGGCTTTCTCCCTCTAAAATAGGAACTTCTTGAATGGATTCTTCATAGCGTTGTTGTACATATTGTTGTAAATTTAATTTATTTCTCCATTCTTTCTTCAGAAGTTGTTCACGCGCTTCTGTAGAACGCATCCACGGAAATGCACTTGATTGTAAATCATCTTCTCTATAAAACCACGGATAACCTCCGAATATTTCATCTGCACATTCTCCAGATAGACCGACGACAAAATCTTGTTTTATTTCACGGCAAAACCATAATAATGAAGAATCAATATCTGCCATACCAGGCAAATCGCGAACGAGTACTGCTTCTGTTAAATACTGTGCTAGTTGTTCATTAGAAATGACGCAGCGATGATGAATTGTTTGAAATGTCTCTGTCATTAAATTAATAAATGGTGCATCTGAATTTGGCTGAAACGCATTCGCTTTAAAATATTTGTCGTTATCTTCATAGTCAACAGAATACGTGTGCAATTGACCTTTCCCTGATCTTTCATACTCTTTCGCGGCAATTGCTGTGATAGCACTTGAATCTACACCTCCTGATAAAAAAGTGCATAGTGGTACGTCAGAAACTAATTGTCTCGTAATCGCATCTTGTAATAAAAAACGAGTTTTCTCTACTGTTTCTTCAAATGAATCTTCATGTTTTTTACTTTCTACATTCCAATATCTCCATATGCATAAACCGTCTTTTGAGAACGTCATTGCATGACCCGGACGCAGTTCTTGAATACCAGCATATACACCATGACCAGGCGTTCTAGATGGTCCGAGGCCAAATATTTCTGACAACCCTTCTAACGTTACTTCCGCCTTCACATCTGGATGCGCTAGTATCGCTTTTAACTCTGAACCAAATAATAATCGTCCGCTATCATATTTATAAAAAAGCGGTTTTACACCTAATCGATCTCTGGCAATAAAGACTCGTTCATTTTTCTCATCCCATACTGCAAACGCATATATACCGTTTAAATGATCGACACATTCTTCTTTCCATTCAATATA
This sequence comes from Bacillus sp. FSL R12-0074, assembly GCF_038005725.1. Lineage (NCBI taxonomy): Bacteria > Bacillati > Bacillota > Bacilli > Caryophanales > Bacillaceae > Bacillus > Bacillus sp. FSL R12-0074. The sequence goes on along the minus strand of NZ_JBBOTR010000001.1, from coordinate 1,189,029 downwards.
AGATGCCAATAGTACTTCTGTATCGGAATGCCCTTTAAATGTATAACCTCTTCTTAATAACTCTTTGCGAATATCTTCTGTATTGTAGAGCTCTCCGTTATAGCAAATCGCATAACTCGTTTCGTCTTTTAAACAAGTCATGGGTTGTTTACCACCTTCAGGATCTACAACGATTAACCGTTTATGCCCAAATGCGACGTTCCCTTTAATCCAAACTTTATTATCATCTGGACCGCGTTTCGCTAGCGTTTCCGCCATCTTCGTCACGATGTCCCTTTCCCCTTCTAATGAGCGTTTATAATCTACCCATCCTGTAATCCCGCACATAAGAATCATCCTTCCTAATCTAATATCTGTTTCTGAACGTGCAGTAATCCCCACCCTATGAGTGCGGATACATAAAAACAACAAACTTGACGATAACTAACTATCCACATATGGAATAGCAGTTTCACAGTGTAAAGCGTGTTTTATTGTATGCCCATCTATCTTTAGGTGTGTCTAGTTATAAAGAACGTACGAACTGTCCATAACAAGAATAACTATTTCTATAAAAGGAGAAATGAACTATGATACAACGCAAACACATTTTGTATAACCAACCGCGCGCTCATACAGTCGGTAATGTAGAATATATAAACAAAGAATGGGTATTCTTTGATGATGAAAATGATGAGGCTTTTCTATTAGAAGATATTGCTGAAGATGGTTTTGAAATTTTATATAACAACAATTGGCTACCAGCTCGTTTTTATGAACAAGATATATTACAAATTGCAAATGAACAACATTCTCTCCAAAACGGGGAAATGATACGAATTCGAAAAAAATTACTTCTTAGCTATAATGAATGGCTTGAGGAATTACCTGACTCTGTCTTTACATTATTAACCGAATCATTGCAATCACTTAATTACTCTTTATATGATTGCATGTATTGTCATAATTATTTATCCTTCTTGCCAAAAGAGGAAGCATGCGAAGGAGTAAATATTCTTTTATTCGATAACGACGAAATGATTTGTACATTGCAGCATCATTTTGTACGCCACTCTTCCTCTAATAAAAATATTTTGCGGTTTACGAAAGCAAACGGAGAAGAGTTGCATATTGATGCGACATAAAATAAAAACCACCTTATCTCCCAAATATTTGAGATCATAAGGTGGTTTTATTTTTTATTAGAATACTTTCCAACCAATCGGTAATTTCAGTCCAAGGTAAAATACCGCTACTAGTGCAACAATAAATAATCCCCAAAATGCCCCTGTTGCTTTGTTCTTGCTCATTTTCACAAGAACCATTTCCATTCCAACGATTACTAATATACCAGCTAGCATTTTCATGCCGTACCACATGTGCATGCTACCTGTTGCCGTCTTCACAATACTCATGTACAACATGAAACCTGTCACAATAATGATGATATACATAAGGCGAAGCCCCATATGTACACCTTTACCCTTTCTTCCTGCTGAATAAAGTGAATACGCAACGAAGAATAAAATTAATCCTAACGCCCATGCTGTAATATGCATATGTACCATCGTATCCCTACCTCCTCTTTTTCACACTTTTTCACTCTATATGATAACATGTTCATATATTTTCAGGAAATGTTTCGCTTTTTTATATTTAAATGCTATAATATTTAGAGTATTTACAAACTTCTTGTAATAACAAAAGGGGGAACAATCATGATTCAAACTAAGGATATTATCGAACTTACAGACACATACGGGGCAAATAACTACCATCCACTTCCAATCGTTATTTCTAAAGCAGAAGGCGTTTGGGTAGAAGATCCTGAAGGAAACCGCTATATGGACTTATTAAGTGCATATTCTGCAGTAAACCAAGGTCATCGTCATCCAAAAATCATTAACGCTTTAATTGACCAAGCTAATCGAGTGACGTTAACTTCTCGTGCTTTCCATAGCGATCAATTAGGTCCTTGGTACGAAAAAGTTGCGAAACTAACAAATAAAAATATGGTACTTCCTATGAATACAGGTGCAGAGGCTGTTGAAACTGCAATTAAAACAGCTCGTCGCTGGGCTTATGATGTGAAAAAGGTAGAAGCAAACCGTGCAGAAATCATCGTTTGTGAAGATAACTTCCACGGACGTACAATGGGTGCTGTTTCTATGTCATCAAACGAAGAGTACAAGCGCGGCTTCGGTCCAATGCTTCCTGGCATTATTGTAATTCCTTATGGTGATTTAGAAGCATTAAAAGCTGCGATTACACCAAATACAGCTGCATTCATTTTAGAGCCAATCCAAGGTGAAGCAGGAATTAACATTCCACCAGCTGGTTTCTTACAAGAAGCTTTTGAAGTATGTAAAAAAGAAAACGTTTTATTCGTAGCAGATGAAATCCAAACAGGCTTAGGCCGTACGGGTAAAGTATTTGCTTGTGACTGGGACAATGTAACTCCTGACATGTACATACTTGGTAAAGCACTTGGCGGCGGCGTATTCCCAATCTCTTGTGTTGCAGCAAACAGCGACATTTTAGGTGTATTCGAGCCAGGTTCTCACGGTTCTACATTCGGTGGTAACCCACTTGCATGTGCTGTTTCTATTGCAGCTCTTGAAGTATTAGAAGAAGAAAAATTAACAGAGCGTTCTCTTCAATTAGGAGAAAAACTAGTTGGGCAATTAAAAGAAATTGATAACCCAATGATTACTGACATTCGCGGTAAAGGTTTATTCATCGGTATCGAATTAAACGAGCCAGCTCGTCCTTACTGTGAACAACTAAAAGCAGCTGGTCTATTATGTAAAGAAACACACGAAAACGTAATTCGTATTGCACCACCTCTAGTAATCTCTGAAGAAGATTTAGAGTGGGCGTTCCAAAAAATTAAAGCTGTACTATCTTAATCATAGTGAGGTTGTCCTAAATATAGGACAACCTCTTTCTTTTTTTAGTAGTTTATCGTAAAATAAAATTGAATATTCTGTTTTTCGTCAAAAAGGGGGTAACTGTATGCTATTGAAATACGGTAAACACATTAACAATTTAGCTACAATTTTTATTTCTATGACATTCATCGGCTTCATATTATCTACAACTTTACTCAGTCATTATTCAACTCCTAATACATTCACACTACTCAAAACATCATTTTGGGCTGCTGTTTTCCTTACAATTATCGGTTTTGGCCGTGAGAGAAGCGCACTTGCAGTTATGCTAATTGGAATTTGTACTTTAGCATTAATCGGATTGTATATTTTCGCCATCATAGATTACTCCGTTAATCCACGCCCATAGAAAAGAGCTATCTTTTCACAAGATAGCTCTTTTTTCATTTCACTATATTTCTTAACGTACCAATTCCCTCTACTGTAATAACAACTTCATCACCAGCATGTAAAAACTTCGGTGGTGTAAAACCTTTACCAACACCAGCTGGTGTCCCTGTTGCAATGATATCTCCTGGCTCTAATGTCATGCCTTTACTTATAGTTGAAATAATTTCTTCTACTGAAAAAATCATTTCTCTCGTATTTGAAGTTTGCCTTACTTCTCCATTTACCACTGTTTCAATGTGTAATGCATTCGGCGTTCTAACCATCGATTTATGAATTAAATACGGTCCCATCGGACAAAATGTATCGAAACTTTTCCCTAGGAAAAATTGTTTATGTTTTCTTTGAATATCCCGAGCAGTTACATCATTTATAACTGTATATCCAAAAACATGATCAAGAGCTTTTTCTATTTTTATTTGTTTCCCTCGCTTACCGATAACGATTGCTAGTTCACCTTCGTAATCAAGTTCATTCGTCGCGTGAGGGTGACCATTAATTTGCTCATCAATTCCAATCACTGTTGTTGGCGCCTTTGTAAAAATCATTATATTTTCAGGGATAGACTCTACTCCGCCCATTTCTACCGCATGCTCACGATAGTTCTTTCCAACACAAAGAATATTTTTTCTCGGCCTTGGAATCGGTGCTAATATTTTCACCTCTGCTAACGGATAATACGCCGATCCCGCATTTTCCTTCGCCCAATTTACAATATCGTACACTTTCTCCAGACATTCACTTCCTCTTTCAATACACTCTAACATGGTAATTGGGATAGTAACCTTTTCCCCTTTTTGTCTTTGCGCTTCTCTTAAATGTAATACCTTTTCTTCCTCTTCATCCACAATACCTACAAATACTTTTTCTTCTTTCTTAGCCGTTACAAAACGCAATACTTCCACTCTCCATCCTAAAACTCATACCCTATAATTGTATTCGCATCCTTAAGAAAAAAACCTTCTTATACACGCTAATTTTTACAATATTCAACCGTTATTATATTTGTTCCTCATCCGTTATTTGACATAAAATGTAGAAATTATACTTTTTTTAGCGAAGATGTTTCTTTTTTATGGGATTTTTGTATAATATGTACTACATATATACATAAAATTTATTGAGAGATGGAGCCGATTTCAATGTTTGAGCAAGCTATCGAAAAAAAACGCGAAAAAATGATCTATTTTGCTGAACGCTACGGAATGACTTCTCAAAAAACAGTAGATTGTAGCCAGGAATTGGACAGGCTCTTAAATGTTGTTTGGCCTATACATACAGATTGCACACATACTCAAATGTTCGAAACACATACTCAATAACGTATGTGTTTCTTTTATTTCGAAAAAATACACATTTTATTGAAAACGCCCATACAATAGTAGAAAAGAAAATTTTAAAAACGAAAGGTGTTTTGTATGCCAGCTATGGTCGGACATATTCGTATCGTTAATATTGGATCAAGTGGTATTTTTCATATTGGAGATGTATTTGCGATTAGGCCTATTAGTTATTCACGCGCTTTTGCCGGAGCCGGTTCATTTAATGTTGGGGATAACGTCTCTGTCTACAATTATCAAAGCTCAACGACCGTCAATGATTCAGATGTAATTGATCAAGCAATAATTGGTTCGAACTAAAGGGGGCGATTGCATTGAATTTTTATGTGAACCAAAGTATCATCATTAACAGCATTAAAATCGATAGCATTACGACCTCTTCCGTTTTTCAAATTGGAACTGCAGGTAGTATTAAGGCTCTTTCTAAATTCTCAAATTCTGGCGGATTTACAGAACCGCTTCGCCCTTTACATGCGAAAGGACAAATTATTTCCATCAAACCATCAACTAGTTCTTCTTAAGGTATCCTTGTCATAAATATATAGCAGGAATATATTTCCCCTCCCTATTGAAAAGGAGGTTTCACAAATGAATCAAGATATATATACTTACCTACACCAACTTCAACAAGCTCTCCAAATACAGCAGCAAACTATTCTAAACCTTGAAGAGCAAGTTCGCCTACTACAAGAAGAGCTTAATGAGTTAAAAAGTCGTCCCTCCTCTTCTATAGGAAAAGTGGAATATAAATTCGATCAATTAAAAGTAGAAAATTTAAACGGCACTTTAAATATTGGCTTGAATCCATTTTCATCAAAGGGGCAACAAATTGAAGATTTTCAAGTGGATACAGAAACATTAAAAGTAAATCCTGAAACAGAAACAAATCCAGACTTTTATCAAGGTATCCTTCAAGAAATGCATCGCTATTTAGATGAAGAAGCATATAGTCGAATTCTCCATTTTGAACAAGAAGAGAGAACGCCGCTTGATGAGATGTATCGACAAATGATGGTGGATGACATAAAAAAACAGATGGAACATAGACTTCCATATTATTTATCACAAGTTCAATCGTATGAGGGTATTTCCACAGATCCCGATTATTTACGAGACATCATTATTCAAGCGATGAAACAAGATATTGACAAGGCGTTCCTTTCCTTTATTCAACACATACCGGGCAATTTCCGAAAGGAGTGAGTATGCATGAATTTAAATGTTGTAAACCGCGAGTTAAAAGTAGGTCAGATTAAAATGAACGGGGTTTCTTCTTCCGCATTATTTTTAATTGGAGATGCTAACCTTCTCATCCTTTCTTCTATTCTTGATACGCCATTCGAATCCGTTACAGAGGGGCCATTTGTACCATTAGTAACAGCTGTCCCTACGACTCCAGGTTGAGGAGACTCAAAATTATGTTACATCATGTTTCAGTTGTCCAAAATGTTTCTATTATTTCTTTGGGGATTGCTGCAGTATTTCAAGTTGGTGATGCAAATCAAATGGAATTAAAAAGCAGGGCGCTTTTGGTTCATCGGGAAATTCCTTGTTATTTAAAAGGAGAAGGTCGCTTAGATGCTTTTGAAATTTTCACAGATGAACACATTACTATTCCAAAACGAACCACAGATGTAAGAATGAATATTGTAAATGAGTGCCCTTTTATTGAAGTAAATGATGTTCACTTGCGGACACTTTTAAATTCTGGTTGCTTTCAAATTGGAAATGTTGATTATGCTTTTAATAACTCTCGTATTATGCAAATCCGCCAATACATTACTGATGAACCTTCCAATAAATAATTCATATAGTAATTAAAAAGCTTAGTAAAGTAGGTGGATGGTATGCCTTCGGTTGTAGGAAATCTTGTCGTTCAAAACAGTAACGGCTCTTTCAACTTAGGAGATTTTTATAACGTGTCTCCGAAAGAAAATACGAAAGCTTATAACGGCTCTGGGGCTTCCAATGTCGGATTTGTCGTCAACACTTTTAGCGGCGTTAGCGCAACAAATACATTTGATTCGGACGTTGCAGACCAAGATCAAATTGGAACAGCGTAAAAAAGAAACAGCTTTAGCTCTATTTTGTGTAGAGCTAGGGCTGTTTCTTTTAATTTTAACATCTTACATATTTACGTTTGAATCCGAGTCTTCCTCTATCAAGTTCTTTATGAATACTTTCGTAAGCATTTAGAAAACTGCTTTTTTTATTGTCCCGTTTTAGCTCCACTATGCCTACTTCCTTTGCAGTTTCAACCGCCTTTTCATGTAGCGGCACATATGAAATCCCCACGGTGTTTAGAAAATTATTCATAGCGGATTTCGTTCGTTCTGGCGCATCGTGAATTGTATTTTTCACAACTTCTAGCATATTGGTAATCTTACTTTCGGAAAATTCATGGTCTTTTCGATTCCCTAAAAGCCAGCAGTAGCAACTCCATCCCGCTGACATTCTTAGTTCGTCACCACTTGCAATCCATTTATCAGCAACGTCTTGTGCAAAATCTGATTCTGATAAAGTTACTGCCACCACATAATCGGACAGCATATAAAAGTACGCCCCATCCATCCAACGATCAAAATCCGATTCGTTCATAGTTTTTGGATCTGCAATAATGCCTGCAAAGTACATCGCATCATAGTTACCCGTAGCATAAAGCTCTTCAGCTAAACTTTGATTGATTTTTATTTTCTTCGCGATTGGTTTCATAGCACCTGTAGCTACTCCAAAAAGTGGTTCCTTTGCACCATTGGATATGTATATTTTTTTAGTTCGTTCCTTGCCGAGAGTTTCAAGCTCTTGCATTACTGTTTCAAAATCCATCGTGTTGCACTTCCTTCCTTAATATTATAATCAATTCGCTTATCTTCTTTATCAAGTTCTCTATACTTCATAACTCCATCTTTTAAAGCGTTTTGTCCATCGATTTACGATTTTCAAAATGGGATTTCGTTATACGCGTTTATCTAGCTAATTAATACCGATTATAAAAACTAATCATTAATGAAGATTCTACTCCCCGCTAGTGATTAGTTTTTTTATTTAAATGATAATCCCTTATCTTCTAAAGCCGCTCTCAATTTAGGTAAAGATGCTGATCCTATACCATGCAGTTTCAAAATTTCTTTTTCACTATACTTTGAAAGTTCTGCTTCAGTCGTTATTCCATGGTGCTCTAACGCTCGCCTTGCTGGTGCTGAAAGAAGAGAAAGAAAGCCTTCTTTTGGCTTTCTCTCTTTCTCACAGGTTGGGCAAGTTGGACAATCGCTACTTTTGTAGTACTCGTGTCCTTGATCACAAGTTCTTAACGTCGCCATAATCCATAACCTCTTTCTAAGCTCTATTCGTCAATATTTACAACATGATTTCCATCAAAGAAATATAAACATTTCTCTTTCACAGGATGTTTTAAGCTTTTCTCGAGTGCTTTTGCATATAGTGAAAGCTGTACTTTGTATCGGTCTTCTAAAATTGGTTTCGCTTGATCAAATCCGCCTGGGAACTTTCCTTCAATCGTATCTGTTTTAAAGTCGATTAAAGTAATTCCGTCTTCCTCTTCGATCATGCAGTCGATAACCCCTTGGACAAGTATTGATTCGCCTTTCTTCCCTTGCCAATCTTGATACGCTTCTTCTGCTGAAAGCATCATCGTAAATGGTACTTCACGTTCAACACTTTTTGCTGCTAATACCCTTTTACCTAAGTTACTGTCAAAGAATGAAATTACCTTTTCAATCGCTATTTCTTCAGCTTGTTCAAATGTTAATAGTTCTTCATTTACCATTCTTGCAATTTGTTCTTGAAGAACTTCAATCGTAATTGGTTTCTTCAAATCTACATGCTGCATAACGGCATGGACTGCTGTTCCTCGCTCTGCGTATGTTAGCCCTTTTTTCTCCATAAAGCGCGGACGTGTTTTAATTGGTGCACGAAGTTTTTTAATAAAGGCGTTATCGCTACCTTCTTCAGATTGATAATTTCTCTTTATTTCTGTAACAGACTGCTTCGCACGGTGAGATGTCGCGTCCGCATACCCGTATTCCCACATCAATCTGTCGTACACTTCTTCTTTCCGTTCACTTTCTAACGGAACAGCTTTTTTATCACGAAGCGCTTCTAATAACTCTTGTTTCTCTTCTTGAACTGGTTCTGGTGCAAGTAAATCTTTTCCTTCAACAACTTCTACTTTCCAGCTAGCACTATATTCATAAATTTCGCCTGGAATATTTCCTTGTCCTAATTCAAGAAGCATTTCACTATCACGGTGTCTATATAAGGAAGGTGCAATCCAGTCTAAGTAGCAAGACGCTCCGGCACGAATATGGTCTGGTAATAACCATTCACTATGCTCTCTTGCATCGAGCCATTTTTCCATTTCTTTATTTGCATCTTTAACTGTTCCAATTAAAATTAACTTCTCTTTTGCACGTGTTAACGCTACGTATAGTACGCGCATTTCTTCCGCAATTAATTCCATCTTCATTTTACGCTTAATCGCTAGTTGCGATAATGTCGTATATTTAATTCGTTTACGAGGATCGATAAATTGTGAACCGAAACCGAAATCTTTATGAAGTAAGAAACGCTTCATTAAATCTTGTGTATTAAAACGGCGACCAAGTCCAGCTACAAATACGACTGGAAACTCTAGCCCTTTACTTTTATGAATCGTCATAATGCGAACAACATCTTCTTGTTCTCCGAGGGCTCTCGCCGTTCCCATATCATCTCCGCGTTCTAAAATACGCTCAATAAAGCGCAAGAAGCGGAATAATCCTCTAAACGATGTTGCTTCATATTGTCTTGCGCGATCATATAGTACGCGTAAGTTTGCCTGCCTTTGCTTTCCGGCTGGTAAACCGCCGACAAAGTCGTAATAGCCTGTCTCACCGTACACTTTCCAAATTAAATCAGAAAGAGATTGTTGACGCGCAAATTCACGCCACCCTTGCAGTAAGTTATAAAACCACTCTAATTTATCATGCAGTTCTTGTTCTTCTTCAAGCGGCGCTCCCTTTAAGAATGAGCTCATCACTTCATAAAACGAGCCCTTCTTTCCATGAGCACGAAGCGTCGCAAGTTCTTCGTCATTTAGTCCAACGATCGGTGAACGAAGTACAGCTGCAAGCGGAATATCTTGCATCGGGTTATCAATGACGCGGAATACGTTCATCATAATATTTACTTCTGTCGCTTCAAAGTAACCAGTCGCAAGGTCAGCATATACCGGAATTCCTTGTAGTTTTAACTCTTCCATAATTTGCGGCGCCCATGGCATGGAGCGAAGTAAAATAACGAAATCACGATATTGCACTGGGCGCATACTATCAGTTTTTCGATCATACACTTCATAGCCTGAATCGACCATTGCTTTAATACGCTGCGCCATAAGACGAGCTTCAAGCTGCGCTTTTTCTACTTCGGCACCTTCTTCACCGTCTTGCACTTCTTCCTCAGTTTGCTGAATACATAATAGCTCTGCCGCTACATCTTCACCTTCTGGATAGCTAGCACCTAGCTTTAATTCAGCGTCAGCATCATAATCGATTTCGCCGACTTCTTCGCCCATAATTTGTTTGAAAATAAAGTTCGTACCTGCTAGCACTTCATGACGGCTACGGAAGTTTTTCGCTAAGTCAATCTTCATTCCGCCGCCCGATCCTTCTTGTGTGAAACGTTTATATTTTCCTAAAAATAAACCAGGCTCTGCTAGTCGGAAACGATAGATTGACTGTTTTACGTCACCAACCATGAACAAATTTCCTTCACTCTCAGAATCTTTCGTTACGAATTTAATAATTGATTCCTGTACGAAGTTCGTATCTTGATATTCATCAACTAGTACTTCAGCAAATTTATTACGATATTGAAGCGCTACTGCTGATGGCTTCATTTCACCGCCTTCACTTTGCTCGCTTAAAATTTGCAAACAGAAATGCTCTAAATCTGTGAAATCGACCATTCCTTTATCTCGCTTAATCGCTTGGAAACGCTCTGTAAATACTTTTACAAGCTTCACGAGTTTTTCTAATACAGGATGCATATCTTGAAAATCTCGTAAGAAACTTTCGGGTCTGCGGCTAAATAGCTCTTCTTGTAATTTCTTCACTTCATCTTTCGCTTTATTACGAAGAGAATCTACTTGTTTTACAACATCTTCGTTGTAATCACTTTTTTTAATACGCTTTAACGTTTGCCACGATACATTTTGCATCGCTTCATAAACGCTTGTCCACGATCCACGCGCTGCTGAGGATAACGTTCCAAGTAAAGCTAAATCCGCTTGTAAAGTTTCAACGCGAGGCGCTGGACCATCAGGAAGCATTGCGAGTTCAGTCGCCTTACGAATATGCTTTTCCGCTGTTTCAAGCTGGAATTTTACATCTTCTAATAAGTAAGAAGCGTACACTAAATCTTCAATCGTCTTTCCTTCAACGTCGTATGCTTCTACTAATTTATCAAGCCACTTCTCCGGGTTTGGATGCGCTCTTGATTCTGTATGAAGCGCTAAAATCATTCGTTGTAAGTCATCGTCACTACGGTCACTCGTATAACGATCAACTAGTTCAAAGAAAATACTATTATCTTCGATTCCATATTCTTCTTCTAATATGTCATCTAGCACTTCTTCTTTTAATAACTCATTTTCTGTTTGGTTCGCAATACGAAAACGAGGATCGACATCAAGCATGTAATAATATCCTCTAATAACTTGTAAACAAAATGAATGAATTGTAGAAATGGAAGCTTTATTTAATAAGCTAAGCTGCTTTCTTATATGCTGTGAACCTGGCCCATCAATTAATACTTTTTCTAACGCTTCCCCAATTCGATTTTTCATTTCTTGCGCCGCTGCATTCGTAAATGTTACAACGAGCAGGCGGTCGACATCGACTGGATTTTCCTCACTTATAATCTTTTTAATAATACGTTCAACTAATACCGCTGTTTTCCCTGATCCAGCTGCCGCTGCGACTAAAATATCACGTCCGTTCGCTACAACCGCTTTCCACTGGTCATCTGTCCATTGACTACCTTCTGGTTTCTGAGGCCAATTTTCTACCATTCTCCGCGAACCTCCTCTCTAATTTTCTCCATCGCTTCGCTATCTTTCATATCTTTTAACGTACGGAATTGGTTATCTTCAAGTGATTCATCAAATTGACAAACAGATTTGAAGTTACAGAACGTACATGCCGCTTTATTCCCCTTTTTGTAAGGAGCAATATCGATAACACCTTCTGTAATGTCTTTTCCGATATTTTCAAACGAGTGGTGTACATATTTTTGAAGTACGTTAAACTCTTGTTCACTTGCAATGCTAGAACGCGCACTAAAACTACCATCTTTTTTCAGACCAGCAGAAATAATATCAGAGCTTCCTGTTGAAAGTTTATTATCCATTAAACGCACAACGTCAGCATCTCCTAGTACGAGACCTTTCATTTTAAATTTCTTTAAAATTTCTTTCTCAATTTCTTCTTCAGATGCATCGCCTTTCATCTCAACAATCGGGTTATGAATATGGAAATACAATACACCCGCCGGTGATGCAGTACTGCCCTTTTTCATCCACGTATGTGCATTTGAAGTAACAACATCTAAATACGTTAACATTTGAAGTGCGAGTCCGTAATACACTTCCGTTAAATCTAACGCTTTCGAACTTGATTTATAATCAATAATACGAAGGAACGTACCACTCTCATCTTCCGCCTTATCAACACGGTCAATACGGCCAACTACTTCCATCTTCACACCATTTGGCAACGCAAATTCCATTGGCGGAAGAGATCCAGTCCCGCCCATACCGAACGGTACTTCTAAATCAACTGGTACAAATCCACTCGACTTCGCATGTTCACGAAGAATAAGTGACGTACGGAAAATGATTTGTTGTAGTTTTTGCTTTAAATAGAAATGACGGTTCGAACTTAATAAAATTTGTCTTTGTAATAACGGTGCAATTTCTTCTATTACTAAAGCAGAAAGGTGTTCACACTCTTTTATTGATAAATCCGCCCAAGTCCGATTTTCACGTAATAGCTTGTCTGCAATTCTCTTCAGCGCTGCATGGAATAATTCACCGATATCTGGCGCATCAAGTTTGAAAATATCACGCTCTCTTAGCGATAAACCGTGCTGAGCAAAATGAGCGTACGCACAGCGATTAAATAGTTCCATACGAGAAACGCTTCCCTTAATTGTATCTCCATATAAATCCCTACTTACATCTGTACTTAGTTTCTGTGCACGATTTCGGTAGAATAAACTTGATAACACACGGCTACTTTTTTGCTTCCATTCATCTGAAGTAACGTAGAAGTTATATACGTCCCACCAAAAGTCTAAATTGCCTTCAAATCCGTATCGCTTCCACGTTTGCAGTTGCTGCATGACATAAGACAACGTTACTTCTGGCGTTGCTACATATGAGATTTGTTCCGAACGCGATAAGTCATTTACATCATTCGTAATAAACGATTCTTTCACATCAGGGAACATTCTTTTTATTTTTTTAATAAAACTAGAAGCAAGTAACGTCTTTCCTTCTTCATCCGCAAGCGGACAGGAAATGTATAACTTCTCAGATGCTCTCGTCACCATTTGATACATAACGAACTGTTCTTCTAATAAAGTTTGTCTCGTCGTTGGTGCTAATTCGATACCTGCAGCGGTGAGAACATTTCTTTCCTCATCAGAAAGCATACCTTCATCCATAGGCGCTGCTGGAATCACTCCTTCATTTACTCCAATAATGAACGTCGCTTTAATATCTGATAATCTAGAATGATCAATATTAGCAACTAACACTTGATCTAGTGACGGCGGAATGTTCGCAAATTGAAGTGCCTCAAGTCCTGTCGACATAACCTCCGTAAACATTGAAAGGGACATCTTCTCTTCGCCAAGCATCTCAACGAACGTATCAAGAAGATTCATCACTTCTTCCCATACTTGCTCATGGTCTGTCGCAAATAAGAAATCTCCATTTTCTTCTGCACGAACACGTAATTCTTCTAGTTTTTTCGGAACGTCAAGCTCCTCTAAAAATAAATATACCGCTTCGCACATTTGCATAACTGTTCCAGCAAGCTTCAGTCTTTTTTGCATACGAATAACTGGCGTTCTTACAACGTCGCGAAGTCGATTTATTTTCTCTTCCATTTCACGCTCACTGTCTGTTATCATTTCGCTCGCATCATCAAGAGAACGATAACGACGATACATCCACGGATCTTCAGAAGTCCATCTCTTCCCTTGTACACCGTACGCTAAACAGTAGTTTTCAAACTCATCCATCTCTTCGCGCATCGCTTCTTTTCTTACATCTAATGGATATAAAAGCTCTGTTTTCACGCAGCGGAATACTGCATCATAACGCCAATTCCCGCTAATAATCTCGAGTGCAGAACGAATACATTCTACTAGCGGATGATGTGACATTGGGCGTTTTTCATCGATGAAATGCGGGATATTATAATCCGTAAATAACGTTCGCATTACGTCGTAATAACTTTCTCCGTTACGAAGAAGGACTGCGATATCTCGGTAACGATAGTCTTCATCCGCCACAAGTCTTCTAATTTCACGAGCTACACCTTCTACTTCAGCTCGTAAATTAGCTGCTGTACTAATTGTTACACTCGCTTCACCATGATACTTTTCATTCGGACGCGCTTCATAATGCGTTTCTAAATGAGCTAATGCTGGAGAATGAAAACGCGGTTGTTCCATAAGTGGAATTGTTTTTTCAATTTCTATTTTCTCTTCACGCGCTACTTGTTTTATTTTTTCATACGTTAATGTCGTTTCATAAAATAAATCTAGTTCATTCACTGGCTGCGCTAACGTTTTTTCATCTATCGTTAATGTTATTGTTACTCTTGTTCCTAATCTCATTAGCCCTCTAACGATTTCTAGCTCTTGAGGAGAAAATGAATGGAATCCATCTATATAAATTTCCGCGCCTTTTACATACTCAGAGTCTGAAAGCTTCTCAATTAATAATTGTAAGTAGTCTTCTGAATCTAAATACTTTCCGATTAAAGCACGTTCAAAATCATCATATAGTAACTGTAAATCATACACTTTATTCGCTAGTAGCTTTTGCTCTGCACTACTGCTATGCGTGTCTAATTGTTGCCACATTTCATATACGTTAGACGGCGTCACATTGTAACGTTTAAACTCAGCAATCATACTACCAAGGTGTTCAAAGAAACCGTTTTGCTCCGCTGCTTTTTGAAACACAGATAGTCCATCTTTACGAGATTCTACAATTTTACGAAGCAACATATGTACACCCGCTTCATCAATATGAAGACGACTCGCTCCGCCAACTTCTTGCAGCACCTTCCACGCTAATCGCGAAAAACTAAAAACTTGTGCCCGAATAGAACCTCTTACATCTTCGCTCCCAATTAACGCCTGCTGCGTTTGGAATGTCATCTGTTCTGGCACAAGATATAATATTGTTTTCCCACTTGGGCGCTGTTTTAACTCTTCTTGCACTTCGTGTAAACAAAGTGTACTTTTTCCACTTCCAGCTCTACCAATCACAAATCGAAGTGACATGAAACCCCACCTTTCACTTACATAACGAACGTTAGTTTGCTATCACAATTGTATTATAGGACGATAAAAAAGACAAACATACTCGTTTGTCTTTTCCTTATACTTCATTTTATTATATCAGCCTTTTGAAAAATTCGTTTGTACCTCTTGAATCGGCCAATATCGTAAATCAACTTTACCGACAACTGTATCAGCTTTCACAAAACCGAAGTGCCTACTATCCCAGCTACCAAGGCGGTTGTCACCAACTACAAAAATAGAACCGGGTGGTACAAACTTTTCTTTCGTTAACTCTTCTAGTTTAAAATCGCCTGTTAATTGCCGTCCATTTGTCTCTTTCTTATACGTCTCTAAATAAGGTTCATCCACGAATTGTCCGTTTATATATAATTTATCATGCTTATATTCGATATGATCCCCAGGTAAACCGATAATTCGCTTTACATAGTCCTCTTTTTTATTCGCATGAAAAACGACGACATCAAATCGATTCAAGTCCCCTACTTGATAACTCACCTTATTCACAACGAGCATATTTCCATCTTGCAATGTCGGCATCATTGACTTCCCCTCTACAACGTACGTTGAAAAGAAAAACGTTCGAAAAAATACAGCTAATAGTACACCAATTAAAATTGTTCTTACCCACTCTAGCCCTTCTTTTTTCAAAGTTTTCTTCATTCGCTTCTCCCCTCGCCCTTTAATGATGAAGCTTATCTTTACAAAGAAGACTTTTCCTAATGTAGTTCTAACTTTACTTCAATTTTTTTACCGACATACCATAAAATAAAAATAACAACGCCCACAATAACCGATTTCACCGGCTTATGAATAAATGACACTAAATCATGACCGATATACGTTAAAATAAAGATCATAACAAGCTTTCCGAATGCTAATGCTAGTCCAAACTGTTTTACGCTAATGCGAGACAAACCAGCTACAACATTTATAAGCGCAGATGGTGTGAACGGAAAACAAAATATAACAAAGATTGGCGCGAACCCTTTTCTTTCAATCCATCCCATCGCTTTTCGCACTCTCTCATGCTTATTTACAAAAGAAAAGAAACGACTTCTTCCAAAGCTACGAATAATGAAAAATACAAGCATTGCACCAATTACTGACCCAATCCATGAATAAAGAAAACCGAACCAAAAACCAAATGCAACAGCATTCGCCAACACAAACACAATGAGTGGCAATGCCGGAATAAGCGCCTCAATCATCGGTAAGCCAATACCGAGAAGCGGTCCGAACGCACGATAACTTTCAACAATATGATCCATATTTTCTGGTGAAAAATACTCTTTGATCTTTTGAAAATCCATTCTACACTTTACCCCTTTACTCTAATTACTACCTCTACTGTATCATTGCTTAAATGAAAGAGGAAATGGTAGATACGACATATGGAGATGTATTTATTAAAGTTTCCATATCGTTCGCTAGAATTCCTTCATTATTATGCTATGATAATCTTTCAATATTCGACAAGGTTTGTTGTACGTTTGGTTGTTTGAGGAACAATATTTTTTGATGATTTTTCGGTAAATGAAATTACAGCGGTGATTTTCTGAATACATCGACCACAATTTGATTTTTATCGACTTTCCGACAAAAACAGACAAATAAAAAGGATGAGTCTCCCCATCCTTTCCCTCTCACACTTCGCCTTCCTTCACAAAATACACTTTCTCATATGCTGGTGTTAATTTAGATTCTTCATTTTTATCAATCTCTTTAAAGCAAGGATTTCCTTGTTTTTTCTTACGATCTTCATACTCTGTCCGTAATTTCGCTGTACGATTTTGCTGATTTTCAAAGCTACTTTTTGACATTTCTAGTTTCACAGCGAAACCATTTATAAATCTAATAATAAGATTTCCATCTTTTAATTCTTTATTATCTTCAATATGAAAATGAGACAACCACGCACACTCTTTTCGAGAATAAGAATACGTAGGGAAAAAATAAAGTTGATCTGTCGGGCTAATTGCGATAGGAGCTTTATGTGTAATACGAGTTAACTCCTTCGTTCCTTCTTTTCTTCCAAAGAAACTAGAACCATGCTTCCGGCAACTTCTCTCTATAATATCAAGAGGCTTTTGAAATACGAAAAAAGAATCTTCCATTTCTACAATTCGCGTAACAACTTTCTTTTCTCCTAGAACAACAGGAAGTAAGGCCATTGTATTTTTGCTTACAACATAGTTTTCGACATAACGTTCTACTTTACTTTCCATAGTCTACTGTCTGTTACTACAAATATAGGCAAATGTATATCCTTAGAGTATGTAGTTTTTGCACGCTAAGAATATTTTTATCTATACTCGCTCTTTTGTTAGTAACAGATTTTTCACCTCTCTTTTTTTAATTTTCGATTGCTATTTAATTTCCCTTCTTCATTTCCCTTTTATAGTAGCACCTACGAAAAGGAAATGGTTTACATTCTGCGATTCTTTACAAATACTTATAATAAATCAAATATAATACAAATCTATTAATAACAATGTATGGATATCAAAAGAATAATCTGTATAAAAAGAGGATTCTATATACGAAAAAAGAATTTATATCATTTGTAATATGTTTAACACATTCCCCTTTTCATATAATTACAGCAATTAATTTTGCTATAATTAAAATATAAATCAAATATACGGAGGTCTCTCATGGAAGAAAAGCAAGATCATCCAACAATTCAAATGAAAAATAGTAGCATTGTTATCGTAAAAAATTCAGCGAGTATTATATTCGGTTTATTTTTTATTTTACTGTTCTTCGCGAAGCCTTTTCGTAAATCTAAATGTCCAGAATGCAAGAAACGTGAAAAGAAAAAAGCTGTGAAAGAACACTAAAAGGCCTTCCTTTACGGAAAGCCCTTTTTACATACTGATTGCCATTTCCTTCATTCTTCTTCATCCTCAAAAAAACCTACTATTTTTTCTTCCAATATTCTCTGTATCTCTTTCAACCTGTACTATGATTATATATGGTTCTTGATCTAAATACCGAGAATGAGACTTCCTCAAATCAATTACCGTCACTTTATCATTTTCATAAGTTTTCGAGTACGCCTTTATTTCTTCAATCGTACTTTTTAGGCTGTCTTTATTACTAATATAAATATCGTATATCTCAACAACAAAAAAAAGGATGGCATAAGCCATCCTTTTTTCTATAATAAACTATAAAATTATAGTTTGATTACGTTTTTAGCTTGAGGTCCACGGTTGCCATCTTCGATTTCGAAGCTAACTTTTTGGCCTTCTTCTAAAGATTTGAAACCATCAGTTTCGATTGCAGAGAAATGTACGAATACATCGTTTTCGCCTGGAACTTCGATGAAACCGAAGCCTTTTTCGTTGTTAAACCATTTTACTTGTCCTGTAACTGTCATAATTATTTCCTCCTACGAAAATACATTTTATTTAGTCTTCATGTATAAAAAAAGAATCCACACATTATCAAATTCGAAACATAAACTAGTTCTCACATACTTTTTCCCGTTTGTTTTCGGCATTTGATAATATATGGATTGCTTAATTTAATTATTCAACTGGTATTATCATAACATACTTAAAATAGAATGTACAATCCTTTTTAAAAATAAAATTTCTAAATTTTAGTATTTCTTATAAAATATAACCACACCTATTCTAATAAGGAGGCGTGTATGACAGAAATAATCCCTAAAAAAACATTAAAGAGAATTGAAAAAGATATTGAAAATAACAACCTTGGAAAAGCAAGAGATAGATTACACGGATTAATCACTACTTATCCGAATGAATTAGCACTTAGGAAAAAACTCGGTGACATTTACTTTACATTACAATACCCAGAAATGGCTGGACGGTATTGGTATCTTGAAAAAGAGAAAACAGATGTTATGCACGCGGCATGTCTACAATTTGAAAAATCGATGGGAAACGACTCTTATCATATTGTACGTGCTTTAAAATTCAAAGGAGATCGTAACATTATTACAGGACTACACACCGAACGTCCCTTACAGCCATTGCAGAAAAAAGTGATAGAGGAACTAATTGATGATTATGAAGAAACATGGAAAGACAAACTATTTACATGGGGCTGTCTATCATTATTCGCATTCCTTCTTTTTACTGCTATCGTTGGTATATTCACTATATTGGATTGGATATTTTAAATAGAAGTGAACGTCCCACAATACGACGACAAATAAAATTACATCAACTTTCCGACAAAGTTTAACAATGTCAGCGACGTAATAATAAATAAGAAAAGTGCCCCAAAAATATTTTTTGGGGCACCTACTTATACCTTTATTTCGTAAACTGTTCTTCTTCTGTGGATCCTTTTAGAGCAGTCGTTGATGAAGTACCGCCTGTAATCACTTGTGCTACTTCATCAAAGTATCCTGTTCCTACTTCGCGTTGATGGCGCGTTGCAGAGTAACCGTATTTCTCTGCTGCGAACTCTGCCTGTTGTAATTCAGAGTACGCTGCCATGCCGCGCTCTTTATAACCACGCGCTAATTCAAACATGCCGTAATTTAATGAATGGAATCCAGCAAGCGTTACGAACTGGAATTTATAACCGTACGATGCAATTTCTTTTTGGAAGCTTGCAATCGTTTTTTCATCTAATTTTTGTTTCCAGTTAAAAGAAGGGGAACAGTTGTAAGCAAGTAGCTTCCCTGGATATTTCTTATGAATTGCGTCCGCAAAGCGTTTTGCATCTTCTAAATTTGGCTCCGACGTTTCACACCAAACGAGATCTGCATACGGCGCATACGCTAAACCACGTGCAATTGCTTGATCAAGACCTGCTTTCGTATGATAAAACCCTTCTGGCGTTCTTTCACCTGTAATAAACTCTTGATCAACTGGATCGATATCGCTCGTAATTAAATCTGCCGCATCTGCATCTGTTCTTGCGACGATAATTGTTGGTACACCCATTACATCCGCAGCAAGACGTGCCGAAATTAAATTACGCACCGCTGTTTGCGTCGGTAATAATACTTTTCCGCCTAAATGCCCGCATTTTTTCTCTGAAGATAATTGGTCTTCAAAGTGCACGCCAGATGCACCCGCTTCAATCATCCCTTTCATTAATTCAAATACGTTTAACTGTCCACCAAACCCAGCTTCAGCATCCGCCACAATTGGAACGAAATAATCCGTATCACCGCTACCTTCCATATGCTGAATTTGATCAGCACGTTGAAGTGTTTGGTTAATTCGTTTTACAACAGCTGGCACACTGTTCGCTGGGTATAAGCTTTGGTCAGGATACATATGTCCAGAAAGATTCGCATCTGCCGCTACTTGCCAACCGCTTAAATAAATTGCTTTTAATCCAGCCTTCACTTGTTGCATCGCTTGGTTTCCTGTTAATGCCCCAAGTGCATTAATATAATCTTCTGTATGAAGTGATTTCCAAAGCTTCTCTGCACCGCAGCGCGCTAACGTATGTTCAATATCAATCGATCCGCGCAGACGAATTACATCTTCAGCTGTATATGGACGTGTTATCCCTTTCCAGCGCGTATCTAATTCCCAGCTTTCCTGCAATTTATCAATTCTTTCGTTTTTCATATGTTCCATCCCCTTTTCTTGTTTCTTATAAAATTTCATAACCCGGTAATGTTAAAAACGGCATGAACTCGTTATTACGAACAAGGTTTGTAAACAGTTTTGTAGCTTCTTCAAATCTCCCCTTATTAAATGCTTCCTTACCAATCTCTCTTTCTATTTTTGCTAGTTCTTCTTCTTTCAATTCTTCCATTAATTTAAAAGTGATATTACGGCCATCACTTAGCTTTCCACCCTCATGACGAATCCACTGCCATACTTGTGCTCTTGATATTTCCGCTGTTGCTGCATCTTCCATTAAGTTATAAATTGGAGCTGCTCCCCGCCCGCTTAACCAAGATGCAATATATTGAATACCGACGTTAATATTCGTGCGAAGACCACCTTCTGTAATCGTTCCCATCGGTACTTCTAATAAATCCTTTTCTGTTACACGTATTTCTTCACGCTTTCTAAAAATTTGATTTGGCGTTTTCATTATGTGATTAAATACTTCCATTGCAACCGGTACAAGTCCCGGGTGGGCAACCCAAGTCCCATCATGACCGTCTAAAGCTTCGCGCTCCTTATCAGCACGCACTTTCTCGAAAGCTGCCTCATTTGCTTCTGGATCATTTTTAATTGGAATTTGCGCCGCCATCCCTCCGATTGCTGGCGCGTTACGACGATGACACGTTTGAATAACTTTCAAAGAATACGCGCGCATAAACGGCGCTGTCATCGTGACTTGCGCTCTATCCGGAAGTAAAAATTCATTATGATTACGGAAGCTCTTTAAGAAACTAAATATATAATCCCATCGTCCGCAGTTTAAACCAGCAGAATGATCTTTTAGTTCATACAAAATTTCATCCATTTCAAATGAAGCGTGAATCGTTTCTATTAACACAGTCGCTTTAATCGTTCCGTTCGGAATACCGATATACTTTTGAGCGAATACGAAAACGTCATTCCATAATCTTGCCTCTAAGTAACTTTCCATTTTCGGTAAGTAAAAGTATGGGCCACTTCCTTTTGCTAAAAGCGTCTTCGCATTATGGAAAAAGTACAAACCAAAATCTACTAAACTGCCAGACATGTTCTTGCCGTCAACTTGCATATGTTTTTCTTCTAAATGCCACCCTCTCGGACGCACAATTAATACAGCTGTTTTACTATTTAAACGATATTCTTTTCCGTTTTCATTTTTATGTGAGATCGTTCCCTTACTCGCATCTCGTAAGTTAATTTGACCTTCGACAGCATTTCTCCAAGTTGGTGCATTCGAATCTTCAAAGTCTGCCATAAAAAGATGTGCTCCTGAATTTAAAGCGTTAATGACCATCTTTCTATCCACCGGTCCAGTAATCTCCACGCGGCGATCCTCTAAATCTTTCGGAAGCTGGGCGATTGTCCAATCCCCTTCACGTATATGCTTTGTTTCTTCTAAAAACGTAGGAAACTCCCCTGCATCAATTCTTTTTTGTTTCTCCACACGCTTTTGTAAAAGTTCCGTGCGGCGTTCATTGAAATTTTCATGCAGTTCCTTTAAAAAACTAAGCGCCTCAGGTGTCAATATTTCGTTGTACGCTGGTAACATTTCTCCGGCCAGTGTAACCCGTGAAGTTTGCGTCGACATATTAGCATCCCCTTTTTAAACTGTCTTATAACAGGTTTGATTTTATGTTTTATATTATATAACAAATCTTCAGAAAAGGAAGTTTTTTTTGAAAATTTAATGATTTTTTTACAAAACTGTGCTTATCCATTATGATTCCAAGCAAAAAAAGAGCCAGTGTTATATAACACTGGCTCTTTTTTATAAAGTGAAACTATAATCAGTGGGGGGGTTGTTCATCCCCCACTGATTATTGGCTCTCACCAATCGGGCTTTTACGGGCAGTTGATCTCCCACCTAACTCCCTCGCATTCGCCGAATTTTGAGGTGGGAGTCTTACTGCCCTCAAATAGCGGGATAAATTATTGTTGCTGATCATTTAAAATTGCTTTGTATAGGAACTGTGCATATTGTTCACGTGTTACTTTCATACCTGGTGCAAAGTTACCTGAACCATCACCTGCTGAAATGCCATTTGAACCTACTGCATTAATTGCTTTAGCTGCCCAATGTCCTGCTGGTACATCTTTAAATCCTGGTGTACTTTTCACTTGTAACTCAAATGTTTCCGTTAAAATTTGTGCCATTTCTGCACGTGTTAACGTATCTTTTGGTCTGAAGTTTCCACTACCATCACCTTTAAAGATTTCTAATTCTGTTAATGCTAAAATTTCAATTGGGAACATTGTTGAGTTATCATCAACGATATCTTTATATGTACTTACAAACTCATGATCTTCATCAAAGTATTGGTCCCCATCAATTGTACGGTAAATTAACGCCGCTACTTGCTCACGTGTTACATTATCACCAAAACCGAATCTTCCATCTCCGTAACCAGCAATAATTCCCCAATCTGCTAGATTTTGGATCGCTCCATAAGACCAATGCCCTTTCGGTACATCTTTAAATGTAACAGGAGTAGCTTGTTGTTGTTTCACAGCTACTTCAGCATTTGCTGTAGTACCTTGTCCGCTTAATCCAATTCCACCCATAATTGTTAAAGCTGTTGCTACTTTTAAAATCTTTTTCTTCACTGTATTCTCTCCCTAAAAAAAACATATTTTTTTCTAATATAAAGAATTTATGGAAAACTAACAATACACTTATCCATATAATATTTGTCTAATTTGTGAACTGTATTTCACATACTTATCTTTATACTTAATTAACAATAAAGTTACTAAACCGTACTTTTCACTCATAAAAAGTAACTATAATTAACCTGTTTTTTCCATAAATACTAACCACCGAACTATGAACAGTAGAATAAACATACAGATAAACAATTTAAAATAAGAAAAAAGCGCGTAATTTCCGCGCTTTTTTTTAAAGAAATATGATATATTAATATAATTTTGTTTTTCTTGTACTATATTTTTAAAAACTTCCGTTTCATGTTATTCATCTTTCAAATTAAAATTAATAATAGCTTTATTTAAAAATGTTGCATATTGCTCACGTGTTACAACTTTATTTGGTTCAAACTTTCCATTCCCTGTTCCTACTATGACATTATTAGCTTGCAGAGCACTAATTGCATTTTTTGCCCAGTAATTATTTGGTACATCTTTAAATGTATGCTGTTGCTTCGCTTCAAAGGAATATGTCTGTGTAAGAACTTGCGCTACCTCTGCACGTGTTATTGTTTCTCTAGGTCTAAAGTTCCCCTTCTCATCACCTTTAAAAATACCGCGCTCTGTTAATGCTAAAATTTCATTTGGAAACATTGTTGATCTTTCAGAAATATCCTTATAAGGATTTTTTAATGGGCCTTCATGTTTTATATTAAGTGCGCGATACAGTATTGCCGCCACTTGTTCACGGGTTACATTATCACCTACACCAAACTTTCCATTTCCATAACCTAGCATAACTTTATGATACGCCACTTCTATAATATATTCATATGCCCAATGGTCTACTGGAACATCATCAAATACAATCATTTCTGGATATTCTTCTGCTTTTATATTAGGAACATTTGCGCTTACCAATAATCCACCCATAATAGTCGCTGCCGCCATTATACGGAACACTTTTTTCTTCATTGTCCTCTCTCCTTCATTTCCACTTTATTAAAAGTGGAAAATAATAGACTAAATTCTTTTCCCATATTACATATGCTGCATTTGCAAACCGTATGTAATATATTTCATTTTTAACATCTATTATTTTGAAGATTACTAGGTGAGCCAATTCGCTCTCAATTCCAATTGGTATTCTGAATTGCATGCAAATCATTTGAAGAAATATTCTTATCTTTGCGCTCTAGTTTCTCTGTTTGATTTTCAAAAAGGATAAACAAAAGCTTTTGCAAAGATGTTATATATACAATATTCTACTATCTACTAATCAAGTCCTTCACTTATAAAAATTTCACTTTATAGACAAAAAAAGCGCAAATATCATATTTGCGCTTTTTTCGAGCTTCATAGATTAATCGTTTGCGTAGAATCTATGAAGTGCATTATTTAAGAACTTCGCATACTGCTCACGGGTTACAAGTTTTTCTGGTTCAAATAAACCATTACCCGTTCCAACTATAGCTTTATTAGATTGTAAGGTGCTTATCGCATCTTTAGCCCAATGGTTTTCTGGTATGTCAGTAAATGTATGTTTTTCTTTCACTTAGAAAACCTTTATTTCTAAAAACTTCACCTTTCAGACAAAAAAGTACAAGTATAATCTACTTGTACTTTTTTATACTCTTATTTATTCCCATTTCCCTGGTGAATTATAAATTGCTTGTTGTAGAAACTTAGCGAATTGCCCACGTGTAACGAGCATTTCAGGCTCGAACTTACCATCTCCGGTTCCTACTACGACTTTATTAGACTGCAATGCACTAATTGCATCTCTTGCCCAATAGTTTTCTAGTATATCTGTAAATGTATGCGGATGCTTTGCTTTTAACGTATATGCTTTCGTTAAAATTTGTGCTAATTCTGCACGAGTCAATGTTGCTTTCGGACGGAAATTCCCATTTTCGTCTCCTTTAAAAATACCAAGGCTTGTTAAATGTAAAATTTCGTAAGGGAACATTGTTGATTTCCCACTAATATCTCCATATGGATTCTCTTCAAATGGACTTCTTTTTAAATTGAGTGCGCGATGTAGTACTGCTGCTGCTTGTTCACGTGTTATATTATCTTCTACCCCAAACTTACCGTTTCCATATCCATACATAATACGGTGATATACTAAATTCATAATTTCATTATAAGCCCAATGATCATTTGCTAAATCATCAAATTCTAGCATAATATCAGGTGGAGGTGGAGATTGTTGAATTCCATCTGTATTTGCTGAAACAATATTACCGCTAACAAATATCCCCCCTATTAAAGTTAATGATGTCGCTATCTTTAATAACTTTTTCATCTCTCTCATCCGCCTCTTCCTTTATTTTCCTACTTTTATATTGTACAAAAAATAAGAAAATTCTCAATACGTTAGGAGGTAATTTTTCACACTTCATAATACGTATTTTCTTTTACCACCATTTTTTCATCCTTCGTTTTTCGAAAAGTAAACGCCATTCCTACAAATATAAGAATAATCCCTACAATTTGCATACTAGTCGGTCTAAAACCGGTAAAGACCGTATCTAACAAAATTGCAACCGCAGGATCTAAAAACACTAATACCGAAATTAATCTCGTCGATAAATCTCTTAAACTGTCAAAAAATAAGTAATATACAAATCCCGTATGTATAAGTCCTGTCGCTGTGATCATCATCCAGTTCATCTCTGTTAATCCTTGAAACTTCCCGAAGTCTACGAATGGTAGCAATAAAAATATACCCAAAAAAGTTTGTAAAAATGTCATCGCATATGCACTCGTATGCTTAATTCCTTTTCCGAGCAACGTTGTAAATGCATAAAATAAAGCCGCAAGAAGCGCCCACACCATTCCAGACGACATAAGTTTCTCAAGCGACATACTTCCATCTACCCCAGCTACTAAAACTGTACCGATGAAACATATGGTAATGGACAGAACCGCAAATGCTGTTAACCTCTCTTTAAATACAATACTACCAATCATTAATACGATGATCGGTGCAAGATGATATACAGAAATCGCAATTGTAATCGACATGACTTCAAACGCTTTAAATAAAAACACCCAGTTAAAAACGAGAAATACGCCACACGCTAATATTTGTACAATTTCTTTTTTATTCCATTTCTCATTTTTATATTGTCCTGTTGCAAACCAACATAGCGTTAAAAATAAAGTCGCACAAATACAACGAATAAATACTAATTCAAAAGATGGTAAACCCGTTTGGACAGAAAAAAATCCAATCGATCCGAAAATAGACATCGAAAGGATCATTTTTATAGCCGGCATTGATTTTGAATGAAACAAAATATTAACCTCCTAAATATTTAACTGAATATTCTACGTATTATACACTATAATTTTCCAAAACTCGAATCATCCACAATAAAAAGAAGCAGTACACTACTGCTTCTTCTCTTTTTCATATTGTTCAAATGTATGAATTCTTTCAAAAATTGGTGGATGTGTATATAAGAAAAACTTCACTAACGCAGGCGGATTCACTTGGCTTAAGCTCGTTTTTGATAAATATTGAAAAGTTTTCACACCTGATTTTCCATCTTTCGTCATATCTAAAGCATATTGATCTGCCGCTCGTTCCTCTATACGAGAAACGTAGTTTGTTGCTGGTTGTGCTGCAAAAGATAATAAAGAGGAAATTAAGAAAAATAAAGGTAAAATTGAGAAACATGCTAATTTTGGAATTTGCAGTGTATCTCCCCATTTTCGAATACACATATTTATAATACGACTAATTAAATACATACCTATAAACGATAGCAACACATAGCTCGCAACGCCCCAATATATATGTTTCATTACGTAATGTCCCATTTCATGAGCCATTATAAATAAAATCTCTTTATCTTTTAATTGCTTAAGTGTTGTATCCCACATTACAATACGGGCGTTAGGGCCAATTCCCGTTACGTACGCATTTAACGAATTCGTTTTTTCCGACATATTTACTTCATATACGTGTTTAGCTGGAATATCAGCTTTATCTGCGATCGCTAAAATTTTCGTTTCTAATTCCTTATTTTTCAGCGTTGAAAAATCATTATAAAGTGGATCAATTACAACAGGTTGCACAAACGTTAAGAAAATCGTAAACGGAACAGAGAGCGCCCATCCTGCTAGCCACCATCTCTTCGGAAATTTACGGATGAGCCATAACAGAACCGAAACAATGAGTAACATAGTCGCATAGTTCACCCAAAAATCGATGACATGATCTTTTATCCAGCTTTGTGTGCTTTGCGTAGATATTCCGTAATCAACGGATACTTTACGCCCGATCCATTGCATCGGTAATGCAAGAACTGTTGTTAGTAGTGATAAATAAAAGAAATAAATCGCAACTTGTAAGACATTTATTTTGGTCGTTTCCTTCGACCATTTCTCAAACTTTTTTGAAATACCGAGCACAAGTACAAACAATAAAATAATCCATTCAAGAGGCGTCGCTAAAAAGAACAGTAAGTTTTTCACGCGCGAATAATCTTGGCTTAGCGTAAGCTCCCTCGCATTCATAAAAGTTTCTGGATCTGCACTCGTTCCTTTATACATGTCCGGAATGAGTTCATGATTCCATCCAAATAAATACCAATATATAAGTAACGCAAACCCAACGTACAAAAAAAACGACCACCCAATAACTTTCCTCACGCTATTCCCTCCTCTATGCTGCCTGTCTATTATTATTGTAAGTTCGTACATGCTAAATTAGAACAAGCTTATTATGAGAATTGCTCGAGAGCCTTCTACTTACATAAAAAAACTCTTCTACATAAGAAGAGTTTCACCTACCTTTAGACACTTTATTCGGTTCATAATCTGGGATAAGAAATGCACTGGCAAACCGCCTTTTAGATAAAATAAAGAGCCTCTCCTTAAGGAAGTACATCTATTAACAAACTAAAATCTTGCAAAGAAAAAGAACTATATTTCATAATACCTTGTACAGTTAGAAGTAAAATAAGACCCATCACACACATATAATTAATACTTTCTTCATGCTTTTTCTCAGCAACTACTCCGCCGCTTATACATAATATTCCTAACAAATGGAGTGCTAAATACATAAAGAAATAAGCTTCCTCCCAGCGAAGAATAACATTGACTGTCGTTATCAGCACTATACTAAGCACAATCAAATAAAAAAACTTATTTGATGATATTGTTTCATTCATATAATTTTATACATCCCTTTCAAATTTCGAATTAATGATGTTTCAAAGCTATAAAGTAAATGATTGTTTTCATGCCATAAAACAAAAGGAAAGCCACCATTACTTTCTCGAATACTTTATGAACCCACATATACTTCTCTTCATTTTTTTTGAAGATGCGCTTCATCATTTCTTCTACAATTAGACCAAATATTAGTAAAACCCCTAACACAATAAGAAGAGAAATAATATTTCCTTTTAAATGAGTACTAGAAAATAAGTAATACTCTGGAAACACAATTGTATCTACTACAGGTTGCACCCAATGACAAACGCTTTTATCACACATATCTGTAAGAGACGTAGACTCTATAATGTCTTTCAATATTTTTTCAAACGTTTTCTTCATCTTACTTACCCCCCACTACATCTGAAAAACTCTTTCCCTGCTCTACATATATAGCTGGCATTTCTTTATTCCAATATTTGCGGTTAACAAATAAAAAGATGAGTACTAAGTTTAATCCCGTTATAAAAATAATAAGTCCTGGAAAGAACGTCGTATAGTGCGAAAAATCGGCAAAACTCATTATCTTTTCTCTACTTACTAAAAAAGAAGAACTAAGCACAAACGCATTGTTTAACATATGAATAGCAATTGGCATGAGTAAGCTTTTCGTACGAATATATACAATTGATAGTACGATGCTAAACACAACTGCACCAAGGAAATCAACATGTAAGCAAGCAAATAAAAGTGCTACAACGACCATTGCTATACTAGTACCCCATTTTGCTGCAAAACGCTGCAGTAAAAACCCTCGAAAAACAAACTCTCCGACAATAGGCGCAATAAATACAACCCTAATAAATTGAAATACATATCCCCCGGTACTATCTATAATCGGTTCATGCAAGGCATTCATAATAAAATCTGGTGTAATCCATGCAAAGCTGTACATATATAAAATAAGATAGCCGTAACTAAACATACAAAGCATAATCGCGATGTACAAAACTTGCACTAGGTTAAATGTTTCGTTTCTATTAATAAATAATGAAAATGAAACACGATGCTTTCTATATCCGTAAAAAAGCCATATTATTGGAAGGATATAAAATATAAGCATATTTATAAAAGATGAATTCTGTATATGAAATGTATTTTCTAGCACTTCATTACTACTTCGTGCTATTAAAATTAGTAATGCAAATACAATTAAAAAATATCTAGCTCGCATCGTTTGAAACGGATTCACATTCATCTCCTCCCCATGTTACTTTTATCATATCATTTGAATCTTAATTTTTTGTGAAAGAAAACCTTAAAATTTCCTTAAAAATTCCATAAGTTACAAAAAGATGATATGATATTCGAGGAAATTAGGAGGGATTCATATGTATCACGCAAATATTCTACTCATTGATGATGAAACAGCAATTTTACAATTACTAACTACCATTCTTGAAAAAGAAGGTTTTTCTCATATTACAACTGCAACATCTGCGGAAATAGCCTTATCTCTCACCGAGCAAAACAATTACGATTTAATTATTTTAGATGTAATGCTTCCTGGACAATCCGGTTTTGACATTTGTCCAATCCTTCGCCAAAAAACGGATTGCCCTATCTTCTTCCTAACAGCAAAAACATCTGATGTAGATAAAATTTCCGGATTTTCATACGGTGCGGATGATTACATTACGAAACCATTTAATCCACTAGAAGTAGTCGCTCGTATGAAAGCTCAACTCCGAAGACATATGAAACAAAACATACAAGAACAAAGAATATACTCCTTTTCTTTTGGGAGATTTGAAATTGATCAACATTCTGCGGAACTAACAGTAGATGGAAACGTTGTCGAATGTTCCGCTCAACTCTTTCAACTACTACTATTCTTTTGTGAGAATCCGAACTACGTATTTTCGAAGGAAGAATTAT
Source organism: Bacillus sp. FSL R12-0074 (assembly GCF_038005725.1). Lineage (NCBI taxonomy): Bacteria > Bacillati > Bacillota > Bacilli > Caryophanales > Bacillaceae > Bacillus > Bacillus sp. FSL R12-0074. The sequence continues at coordinate 1,158,420 of NZ_JBBOTR010000001.1, read as the reverse complement.
ATGAAAAAGTTTGGGGAGCACCTGCCTATAATGGAGATGATAATACTGTTATGGTTCACATTCGAAAACTACGTGAAAAAATTGAACAAGATCCAAGTAAACCAGAATACATAAAAACAGTTCGTGGACTTGGCTATAAGTTCATTACAAAGTAGGTTAAAGATATGAATTTTAATAAACGACTTATAATCCAGTTTATTTTACAACACGTTTTTGTCTTAGTTACGTTACTTATCGCAGTAATTGCTTCTTTTTCTTATTTAATTTTTCTTCTTAATAGTACTTTATATGAACCTAATATTTCTGATTATGATACCTTTACAATCTCCGAATATATTTCTTCTGAAGACAATAACATTACTTTAAAATCTGAGGTAAAAGATTTAATAACAGAAAAGAGTGATTGGCTTCAAATTGTAGATGAAGATGGAAAGGTCCTTTACAACTTTAATACGCCTAACGATGTTCCGACCTCTTACACAAAGACATCCTTACTTACGTATTTACAGAATAGTAACAACAACATTTATAAATTTAACTATTGGGAAATTAAATTAGAAAAGAAACCAGTGATCGTTATTTACGGTGCCAAACTAAAAAGTAATGTATTACTAAAAACGATACAACAAGGACACCCTTCTTTATCATTAAATGAATTTGCATTAACTGAACAAGAAAAACAATTACTTTCTAAAGAAAAAGCAACACTGCAAATATTTAATAACAATGGCGAAGAAGTTTTTTCCTATCCAACTGGGAAGAAAAAAACATTTTCGGCTATAAAAACGGCTCTTAATGAAAAAGAACCGTGGAATTATAAAGAAAATACATCTAGTTTTTACGATTCAAATAGCGGTCATCTCGTCGTTGTATCCGCCCCAAACGCTCATTATTATCCAGATGATGAATTAGATGATATATTTACCAAGAAACTTCTAATCGGATGCAGCTTAATCCTCCTTATTGTGTTTGCTTATTTAGTCATTCTTTCAATTTGGTATGGAAATAAGTTTGGAAAGCCTTTATTACACACGATGCGCTGGCTTAAAAACATAGCCGGAGGAAAATATGAAGAACCTGTTAGTAAAAAAGGCAAACCTGTTCGGTTTCGGCGCTCCGGTAAAGAAAAATGGTCGTTCCGCATATTTAAAGATGTTACAAACTCACTAGAGCACCTTTCTATTACTTTGAAAAAGAACGATGCAATGAGAAAAGTACTGCAACAAACACGTGAAGAGTGGATTACCGGCCTGACGCATGATCTAAAAACACCGCTTAGCTCTATATACGGCTATGCATTATTACTAGAATCGAAGCAATATAATTGGACGGATCAAGACATTCAACAATTTGGCCATGTAATGAAAGAAAAATCTCAATATATGACTACATTAATTGATGACTTAAGCTTAACATATCAATTAAAAAATGATACTCTTCCTGCGCAACATGTAAATGTTGAAATTAATCAGTTCGTCCGAAAAGTACTATTACAATTTATTAATAACCCGACACTACAAAATCAAAACATTGAATTCGTGCCAAGTTCAAGCAAAATCCAATATTTTATTGAAGAAAAATGGTTCCAACGTATTATCGAAAACCTACTCGCAAACGCTGTAAAACATAATAATGAAACGACATACGTAATCGTAAAACTTTCGCAAAATGCAAATTCATTTACACTATCTATTTCAGATAATGGAAAAGGTATGGATGATAAAACGAAAGAACTTCTATTCGAGCGATATTACAGAGGAACGAATACAGAAGAAAGCAACATCGGAACTGGACTTGGTCTCGCCATTACAAAACAGCTCGTTCATGCCCATAACGGAACGATTTTCATTGATAGTGAAGTTGGAAAAGGAACGACGATTATACTTGTGTTTCCATTTAGTTCGTAGGAAAAGGTGCTTTTATAAAGCACCTTTCTCTTTTTGGAGCAGCGCGCTAGTAAATGAAATTATATCGACTTAACTATAAAATACAACAATAGTAGCAACCTATTAATAAAAGAAGACCGTCCAAAAATACCTTTTGAACGGTCTTTCTTTCTATTATTTCTTCTTCACCGGTATCCAAAGTTCAATTTGAGCGAACTCACTTTTGTCTGCATGGGAACGTTCATCGTATAGCTCAAACTCATTAACGCCGCAATGTTCGTATCCTGAATGCGGGAACCATTCTGAGAATACTGCATTCCACGTATGGTGAATAGACGATACCATTTCTTCATGAGGAACTTTCGGCGTTGTAAATACTGCATATGTCGCCGCTGGGAATGTACGCTTTGCAACTGCATTTGGTACATTTTCAAAGTCTGTAACTTCCATTCCGATAATATAAGTGAAGTCCCCTGTTTCTAAATTAAAATCAGTACATAATCCAAGTTCTACCCATTGGCTCGTATCTTTACGATTCGGAATCGTCGTTCCAAGATCTTTTTGTAAATATTCTTGCCAAAATGCTGGAATGTCTTGATGGTTTTTTCCTTCTTTACTTGTCGTCTTCAGCTCATAACCCGCCATTAAAAATTCTGGTTTATTTACAATACGATATTCCATTTGTATGCCCCCTAAATATGGATTTAATTTTCTTTGTTTTACATTCACTCTATAATACATTGGTGTTTCGATTTCTTGTTTTCGATATTCACTTGGTGTCATTTGAAATAATTTTTTAAAGGCTCTCGTGAACGTTTCGTGAGATTGAAAGCCATGCTCAAATGCGATATCAATAACTTTTTCATCCGTATGAGAAAGTTGATAAGCTGCCCGGGCTAACCTCCTCTTTCGAACATACTCCATTACTGTATCGCCTACTAACGCCTGGAATACACGATGAAAATGCGACTCAGAAAAACCTGCAACACGTGCTAAATTACGCAGCGTTTGTTTTTCCATTACATCTTCCTCAATATAATCAATTGACCTTTGAATTTGTGTTTCATAGCTTTCCATCTCTGTTCACCCGCCTTATATGTATTATGATAAAAGAGAATCCTATCCAATTCTTGACGTTTTTTACTATAATTCCATAAAAATTGTAACTTTTTTATATGTATTTCGTTGTTATGTATGAAGGGAGGGAAATGTAGTGAAACGCAAACAATCATTAGAAGAAATTTACTCCGAGCATATGCAAGATTTATTTCGCTATCTTCTCTCCCTAACCGGAGATTCTCATAGTGCTGAAGATCTCATGCAAGAAACATTTTACCGAATGCTCGTCCATATTGACTATTATAAAGGAGAAGAAATTAGGCCGTGGTTATTTACAATCGCCTACAACGCCTTTATCGATTGGTACCGAAAAGAAAAGAAGTATAAAACAACGCAAATTGAAGAATTCCATTTACCAAACGTGCCAAGTACAGAACACTCTTATTTCGTAAAATATGAGATTACTAGTTGGTTACAAAGTATATCCTCTCTTCCGCTCGAAAGACGAAATGTGTTACTACTACGAGATTACTACGGATTCTCTTATAAGGAAATAGCAGAAATGACTGGTCTCTCGTTAGCAAAAGTAAAAATTGAATTACACCGAGGACGAAAAGAAACGAAAAGCATAAAGGAGTGATACAGATGGGTTGTGCAGAGTTTAAAAAACTGTGGACGAAATACGAAAAAGGAACACTCACACATGACGAACAAGAACAGTTAGAAAGTCATATAGAAACTTGTGCAGAATGTGAAGCTCATTTAGATGAATTGCTTGCGAAGAGTGAACCCGTAAAGAAAAAATTACCGCCAAAAGATCTTAAAGTTCCTTTTTGGAGAATTAAGTGGAAACATCGGTTACAAACGTTTGGTTTTATATTATCCATTTGCATCGTTATATATATAATCGGCGGGGTATTATCAGCCTTTTATTTTCAAGCTAATAATGATAGAAGGCTAGAAGAAATTAGAGAAGTTCCTTCGCTTGCACTTGAGGCAACTATCCCAAATAGCCGTGTTATGGGGGGCGGAACAAGTGTAGAAGCTTTTTTCCGTACGAACAGCAGCTTCGATTTAGTAAGAACCGTCGGTAAAAAAGAAATGCCACTCGGTACAATAGAAACAAAAAGCTTCTTATCATCTGTAGATGTCACGAAACAAACTTGGATGAATCCGTTCTATCAACCAAAACTCTTCTTTGTTCATCCCAAAACAAAGCAGGGTGATTATTTAAAGGATTCCTCAAAAAAAGTATGGGATACACTTGCAAAAGTACATGATGGAACCGTTGCAGAAGTAGCAATTTCTTTTGATAAAACTTACACTTTAAAAGAATTAGAACCGCTTTTATATAGCATATTCGAAGCACAAGAACTCCCTCCAACTCCTGTATGGTACGCTTTAGACACAGGACAAGAAAGAATAAATGAAGAAGATTTCATACTATCTGGAAGCGACTTTATAGGCTTTCCAGAACATATAAGATTCCTTGATGATGAAACAGAAAAACAGAAAACGCAAGAAGACAAAGTAATTGAAATGATGCGTATTCTTTCTACACATAAAAAAACTGTAAGTACAGTTGCTATGCTTCCTGAAAGCGAACTAAACTTAGATAAACGCTATCAGTATGTAAAAGATAACGGCGTCAAAGTATACGGAATTGTCATTACTGGGCCGTCGAAAGAGTTATTAAAATTACAAAATTCCCCTCACATACGTTATGCTACTCTTGGAGATATTGAGGTTTGGAATTGGTTTGATCATTAATGAGAAAAAGGTAGAGCATCCCTATTGGATGCTCTACCTTTTTTACTCAGAAATCACTTTCACATACATCCCTCTTACTGCTTTTTCATAAGCGATATCGCTCATCTGTCTTATGTTTTCTGACACAATAGACGATTGAACAACTTCCCCTTCATGAAGTAACGGAGGATCAATAAGACGTACTTTATTTTTCTGATATAAATCATAATCATTTCTATCTTCTTCTACTTTTACATTCGGATGAACTTTGCTTAATAAAGCACGTACTTCTGTATCTTTACATAGCTGCAATTTCTCTATAAGCTTATCATCTTCGAGAAGAAAATCATCTACATGAATAACCTTTTTATGAAGAGCTAATTTTAACGTTTTAGCTAACATATCGTTTCCATAAATATTCATTGGTTTCATAAAGAAATCGATTACTTCTTTGTAATACGTCTTCGTAAACCATTCTGCAATTTCAATATTTTGAAGAATCATTTTCCCATTAACTTCGATTAAATCATTTAAAAAGTCTTGAGCTTCTTCTAAAGAAATATATCCATATGTATACATATCTCTCAATGTGTAATCCACTCGGTCTGCACATAATTCTGGCGCAGATTTTTCAAGTAATGTCCACTTCGAATCATTTAACAAAATATCTTCATAGTTATAACCATGTTTTGAAAGAATCGCCGGGATTTCCGAGTTTTTCACGACAGAACTAAATATTTCTTCATGATAACTTTCATTTTTGTTATCAAAAACGTAATCGATCACATGGGAAAAAGCAGTATGCGATACATCATGTAGTAAACCCGCAATCTGTTCTTCTACTGAACCACCAAGCTTTTTAATTAACAACATAGCACCAACTGAATGATCAAAACGTGTTACATTCCATTTCTCATTCATTAAGTAACTTGCTCCGGCTTGATGAACCCCTTTCAGCCTTTGCACAGGTTTACTTAAAATTAATTCTTCTAACACTTTATCTACTTTAAACTCACCGTATATGACATCTGATATGATCACTTAAAATCCCCCTTTTCAAGCAGAGTCTTCTTATAGTATCTCTTTTTCCAAGGAGAGTAAATACGGACATTCCGCTCTTATATATCTATAATTAAAAATATATTGATTTCACGTTTATTTATATATATTATAAATGTCTGTTATTTGTTTTAATTCATTTGTTTTTATTGAGCGCTCCTTATATGGAGCCTTTTTTCATTTTAAAAAATAGAGAGCACTCAGCTCTCTATTTCACAATCCTATTCAAATGTAACTTCAACCTGCACAATCTCAGATCTACTTCCCAGTCTAAGCGGTGGTCCCCAGAATCCAAATCCAGAAGAAACAATTGCGTGGAATGCACCTTTTTGTGCGTATCCCCAGTCTAGTTCGTACATTCTTCTCGTCACAATATGGTTCGGCGCCATTTGTCCGCGATGCGTGTGACCGGATAATAATAAATCAACGCCGGCGTCCGCTGCTTGTTTTAATTCAAATGGTTGGTGATCCATTGCGATAACAGGAAGCGATTTATCTACCGTACTCATTAGATTTTCAAAGCTTTGACGATCTCGCTCTGTTTTATCCCTTCTTCCAACGAGATAAAAATCATCTTCAATTGTAATGACTTCATCTAAAAGAATACGAATATCAATCTTATCCATCTCTTGTAAAAACTCAGGAACAGCTCGGCCGTAATATTCATGGTTTCCTAACACACCATATACGCCTAATGGAGCTTTCATCTGTTTCATGATTGGTCCCATATTTTTCTGAATGAACACACCTGGATGATCATCGATAATATCACCCGGCAGTAAAATAATATCGGGTTTCATTTCATTTACATGACGAACCAATCTCTTTAAATGAGCAACTCCAGACAGTTTACCGAAATGCATATCAGAGGCCATCGCAATGCGTAAACTTTTACGCCCTTCTACTTTTTTCGGTATGTGCACTTCGTACTTTCTTACTACTGGACTATATGCGTTGAATACTCCATATGCAAAGATAAAGATGAATACGAGTAAAACGACCGTTCCTGTCCAAATAATTGCCGTCTCTTTCTCCATTGAAAACTGTAGAAGGAAAACTGTAATATCGGCTAACGGCAATAACATAAGCGCGTATTGTATAACCGCAAACCAAATTGAACCGACCGTTCGCAGGAAAGGAAGGAATTTAAATACTTGTACGAGAATATACGCATATGAAATGAAGCCAACTACGAAAGCGTAATATCCCCAAGATTCCCAGCCGAACACCGTACTGAGCCAAACCCATCCGTTCCAGCCGATGTAAAACATAAGTAGTGTGTATACAAGTAACATAGTAAATATATTGAAATAACGAAGATTCTTCACAACCAGCCTCCTTATTGATTTCTTCTATTATAACTTGTTATGCACGTTTAACGTAAATATTAAGCACATCAATCTTCACAATAAAAACATTGATAAACACATCGTTTTAAAGTTTTTAGGAACGGCTGTAATGGGCATTTTAGAATCTTACGTGTTGGATGAAATTGACATTGATGTTGCGTTTATTGCGACGCAGGTTGGGGAATTGATGAGGCGGAATATATAAAAATCAGACATTCACGTAAACAAAGAAAAGCCGCACCTATAAATACTCATATAGGTGTGGCTTTTCACTATTAAATCACAAAATCCTCCGGAATAAACACTTTCACTTCTCTCGGATGTACGTATACAAACTCACCTGTTTGAATGCCTAGTTGTCTAAACTGTTCTTTACTAATTTCTGCTTCTAGATACTCATCTGTTCCGTCGCGCTTCAATTCTACATATACGACAGGGCCAACTGCATGTGAGTATGTTACTTTCGCCGGGATGGCATCTATACTTTGTTTCGTACGATCGATTGATAAGTGATGTGGTCTTACGTATCCCACTCCGTCTACGTTTGAAACGTGCTTATGCTCTGGTGCTTCTAGCTCCACCGATCCTACATTTAGTTTACCTTTATGAACGCGGCCGTGAAATAAATTCACGTTTCCTAAAAAGTCATATACGAACGGACTTGCTGGTTTTTCATATACTTCTTCCGGCGTTCCCATTTGTTCAATGCGTCCTTCATTCATTACAACGATGCGGTCTGCAACGTCTAACGCTTCTTCTTGATCATGCGTTACGAATACGCTCGTAATTTGAAATTCGTCATGTAGTTTCCGGAGCCATCTTCGCAATTCTTTCCGTACTTTTGCATCAAGTGCACCAAACGGTTCATCTAGCAATAAAATTTTCGGTTCGACTGCAAGTGCCCGGGCTAGTGCGATACGTTGGCGTTGTCCGCCAGATAATTGCGCTGGATAACGTTTTGCGAAACCATCCATTTTTACTAGTTTCAATAGTTCTGTTACTTTTTCTTTTATTACTTCAGCTGAAGGTCGTAAGTTTTTCTTTCTTACTTTTAAACCGAAAGCGACATTTTCAAATACATTCATATGTTTAAAAAGTGCATAGTGCTGGAAGACGAAACCGACTTGCCTGTTTTTCACGTGAATATCAGTTAAATCTTCTCCATCAAATGAAATAGAGCCTCCATCCGCTTCTTCTAGTCCTGCAATAATTCGTAATAACGTCGTTTTCCCAGAACCTGATGGGCCTAATAAAGCGACCAGTTCACCTTTTGGAATATCCAAATGAATGTCTGTCAGCGCTTGAAATGTACCATATTGTTTTGATACACTTTGAATTTGAATACTCACCGCACTCACTCCTTATTGTCGTTTTTCCATTCTCCATTCAATCCAGTTTTTTATAACGAGCGTAAAAACTGCGATGAGTGACATTAAAGTCGCCACAGCGAACGCTGCTGAAAATTGATATTCATTGTACAAAATTTCAATATGAAGCGGCATTGTATTTGTCATGCCGCGCACGTGACCAGACACAACGGAAACGGCTCCGAATTCACCAATGGCCCGGGCGTTACATAAAATCATGCCGTATAATAGACCCCATTTTATATTTGGCAATGTGACGTGCCAAAACATTTTCCAGCCGCTTGCGCCAAGTGATAGCGCCGCTTCTTCTTCACTTTTCCCTTGCGCCTGCATAACTGGGATTAATTCACGCGCAACGAATGGAAACGTAACAAATATCGTCGCAATGATAATGCCAGGAACAGAGAAGATGAGCTTTATCCCGTGTTCCATTAACCATCCGCCAAGAGCAGCACGAGGTGTGAAAAGTAAAACGAATACTAATCCTGCGATAACTGGTGATACAGCAAACGGCAGTTCAATAAGAGATAATAATACTTGCTTTCCTTTAAACTGAAACTTCGTAATAAGCCAAGCAGCTGCTATTCCGAATATCGTATTCAGCGGTACAACAATTAATGCAACGAGAAGTGTTAACCTGATTGCCAAAAATGCTTCTTGATCTGTTACAGCGGCAATATATACATCAATTCCTCGTTCGAACGCTTTCATAAAAATTGTCACGAGCGGCAGTAATAGAAAGAGAGATAAAAATAAAATTGTTATCGTAATGAATAGAATTGGTACAAATTTAGATTCTTTTTTAACTGATACGCTTTTTACTATTTTCTTTTCTAATAATGTTGGTTCCATTTTCTCCCCTCCTATTCACTTTTCAGTTCATGCCTTCTGCTCCAAGTTTGAATCATATTAATAAATAGTAGGAAAAGGAGAGAAATAATAAGCATCACAGCCGCTACAGCTGTTGCGCCTGCATAATCATATTGTTCTAGTTTCGTCATAATCATAAGCGGTGCAATTTCTGTTTTCATTGGCATATTACCTGCAATAAAAACGACAGATCCATATTCCCCTAACGCCCTCGCAAAGGCGAGTGAAAAACCAGCAAGTAGAGCCGGGAATATTTCTGGCAAAATGATTTTCACAAATATTTGAAAGCGTGACGCCCCTAAACTAGAAGCTGCTTCTTCTACTTCTTTATCAATACTTTGTAGTACTGGTTGCACCATTCGGACGACAAATGGTAAGCCAATAAACGTAAGTGCAACAATAATGCCGAGCTGGGTAAAAGCTACTTTTATATGAAACACACTAAATATTTTTCCAATAAAGCCATTTTCCGCATAAAGCGTCGTAAGTGTAATACCAGCTACAGCAGTCGGAAGAGCGAATGGTAAATCGATTAGTCCGTCTAATAACCGTTTCCCTGGAAATGTGTAGCGAACGAGTACCCAAGCAATTAATAAACCGAAAATGGCATTGACGATTGCCGCTGCAAGTGAAGTTGTGAAACTTACTTGATAGGAATGCAACACGCGCTCACTCGTTATAACTTGTGCGAACTTCTTCCAGCCTAGCTGCGAAGTTTGAATAAATACGATAGAAAGTGGTATAAGTACGAATAAACTCATATATAGCATTGTAAATCCAAGAGATAATCCAAACCCTGGTAAGACACGCTTCTTCCTCATATAACGTCACCTCATCCCCCCTTATTTTTTATACATTTGATCGAATACGCCGCCATCATTAAAATGCTTTTCTTGTGCTTTTTTCCAGCCTCCAAATAGTTCATCTACTGTAAATAATTGAACTTTCGGAAATTGTGATGCATACTTCTCTGCTACTTTTTCATTACGGGGGCGATAAAAGTTTTTCGCCGCAATTTCTTGCCCCTTTTCTGAATACAAATATTCAAGATATCCTTCTGCTACTTTTTTCGTTCCTTTTTTATCAACGACTTTGTCTACAACTGCTACTGGCGGCTCGGCAAGTATACTAATCGAAGGTGTTACAATTTCGAATTTATCTTTTCCAAGTTCTTTTTGTGATAATAACGCTTCATTTTCCCAAGCGATTAACACATCACCAATTCCTTTTTCAACGAAAGTCGTCGTTGCCCCGCGTGCTCCTGAATCTAGTACTTCTACGTTTTTATAAATTTGGCCAACAAACTCTTTCGCCTTATCTTCACTATTGTTATATTTCTTCAGTGCATATCCCCACGCCCCTAAATAGTTCCACCGTGCTCCCCCAGATGTTTTTGGGTTTGGTGTAATGACAGACACACCTTTTTTCGTTAAATCATCCCAATCTTTAATTCCTTTCGGGTTTCCTTTTCTCACAAGAAATACAATCGTTGATGTATACGGAGTAGAATTATCCGCAAGTCGCTTCTGCCAATCTTCTGCTAGTTGTTTCTTCTTACTAATCGCGTCAATATCATAAGCGAGCGCTAGTGTTACAACGTCTGCTTCTAAGCCGTCAATAACGGAGCGTGCCTGACTTCCAGATCCCCCGTGTGATTGCTTTACATTTACTGTTTGACCATGCTTCTCTTTCCAATACTTCGCAAAGTCTTTATTGAAATCTTGATATAACTCACGCGTTGGATCATATGAAACATTTAAAAGTTCGACTGTCTTCTTATCTGCACTTCCTTCAGAATTGTTAGTGGATGTTGCCGAACCACACCCTGACAAAAGGACAAATGCTGATAATAAAACACCTGTACTTTTCATTAATGCTGTCTTACTCCACTGTTTCATATATAAAGCCCCCTTAGTTTGTACAATAGAAAAAGGCACACAATCTATTCACAAAAGTGAACGTTGTGCGCCTTCAGTTTCTCTGATGAGCTTCTATTGTATTCTGTTTGATTTCTTTCCATTTTAATTCCGTAATTCACATGTGTCAACTTGGAATTTAGAATTATTATATAAGAAACTTCATACAAGCTAAAAATCAGCGGGAATGGAATCCCACTGATTTTAGTTTCGATTTATTTCTTTAACTTATCTGTCTTCGCAATAAATTGAGCTGCTTCTGCGCGGCTTACCGATTTATCTGGAGCCCATCCATTATCTGTTCCAACTGAAATATTTTCTTGGATTAAAATGTTCGCATACTTCTTACCCCAATGATCTTTTAAGTCAGCAAATTCTTTTGGTAGTTTAATATTTTCATTTCTTTCTAATTTATATGCATTCACAAGCATAGAAGCCATCGATGCACGGTTAATTAGCCCGCTCGGATTAAAGTTACCCTTATCATCACCTTTTACAATGCCAGCTTTTTCAACTGCTGCGATGTATGGTGTAGCCCAATGATTTTGCGCGTCAGAGAATGATGGCTTCTCATCTTTATTAATTTCTAATCCTAAAACAGTAGCTAATATTTTTGCTGCTGAACCACGATCGATATTTTCAGCTGGTGCAAATGTACCATCTGGCTTACCGTGTACTGCCTCTTTGTCTACTAAATATTGAACTGACTCTTGTGCCCAAGTCGGTACATCTGAGAACTTAGATTTCTTTTCAATTGCACTCGCATCGATTTCAAACTGCACCTGATATTTATGATCATATTTAATTGCTGGAATTAATATATGCATTTGCATATTATATTTTTTCGAGAACTCATCGATTTCAAATTGAACAACCTTCGTACCATTATTTGTTTTATCTTCAGAGATCACTTTCACATCATGGAATGTCCCTACTTTATTAGTATCTTCTACTCTAAGGTACTGGAAATAGCTACTATCTTGAATTGTTAACGTAACGATTTTTTTGTCACCTTGAATTGTTACTTTTGCATTTTTCAAATATGTAGAAGCAACAGATGTTTCATTCGTTTGATCTTTATAAGTTTTTAAAATAACGTCATATGTACCATCTGCAAGTTTGCTAGCTGCCTTCATTTCAATCACATCTGCTTTTGCAATTGGCGCATTGAAACCACTTAGTGGAACTGCTAAAGTTGCTGCTATAACGAATGCATTAATATATTTTTTCTTAATCATTATCAACATGACATCTCCCTTTATATGAATATACCCAACATAACTATCATATTGATAATGATTATCAATGTCAAATAAAAAAATTAAACGAATACTCCTATTTATTACATAAATACGCTTTCCGGTCATTTTTAAACAATAAATAATGAGCCGTATGCACTTTTCTCTCTAAATAGTCCAACGAATACGTACTCGATGGATCTACTAAATCCCCAATCGCTCCTGAAAGGTGATCAATTACCTTTTGCAATGTTTCTAAGTTCTTCTTTTCACTCTCCATATTCATTTCATCCATAATGTCACAAATAAGATATTGTACTTTCCGTAAGCGTAATTCCTTCTGCTCCACGTATATCTCCTCCTTATTAGCAATATTACGTTTTAAATATATGGGCTTATAGCTTAACCAATTCTAAAAAATAACGTGAAACTTTAATGAGTAAGAATTTTGTCCATCCAAACTAATCCAGCTTTTTGGGACAAAAAGATATCCATCTCTAAACATGTAGTCATAGAGATGGATATCTTTATTTTTATACTTGCAATGCCTTCTCTCTCAAAGCTCTTCGTAACAACTTACCAGTTGTATTCTTCGGCAATTCTGTTAAAAACTCAATGCTCATTGGCACTTTATATTTCGCTAAATGTAACGTGCAGTAATGCATAAGCTCTTCTTCTGTTACGCTCGTTTGTTTCAGAACGACGTAAGCTCGCACTGCTTCTCCTAAGTTTTCATCAGGAACACCGATTACGACAACTTCAGCTACCGAATCATGAGTATATAATACTTCCTCTACTTCACGAGGATATACGTTATAACCGCCAACTAAAACAATATCTTTTTTGCGATCGACGATATAGAAGTAACCTTCTTCATCCATTTTCGCTAAGTCTCCTGTATATAGCCAGCCATCTTTAATTGTCGCCGTAGTATCTTCTGGTGCATTATAGTAACCCTTCATAACGTTAGGTCCGCGAACAATTAATTCCCCAACTGCACCAACAGGTACTTCTTCCCCAAGTTCGTTCACAATTTTATTTTCTACGTGCCAAATATTTGTACCAATCGAACCTGGTTTACGAGGACGATCTAATGGATTAAAACAAGTAACTGGTGATGCTTCTGATAAACCGTATCCTTCTGAAACGATAACGTCAAAACGGTTTTCAAAGTTTTGGAGAAGGGCAACAGGCATTGACGCACCACCTGAAATACAAAGGCGAAGCGTCTTCACATCTTCTGCGCTCGCTTCTTCAAATAAATATAAGTAATTGTACATTGTCGGTACACCCGCAAAAATCGTTGGGTCATACGTACGACAAATACGGAATACTTCTTTCGGACTAAACTTCGGTAACATTAAAATTGTTGCCCCGTTCACAATCGGCGCATTTACCGCAACAGTTAAACAGAACACATGGAACATCGGCAGTGCCGCAACGACGCGATCGTCCGCAGTATATTGTAAATACGACGCCACATCGCTTGCGTTACTATATAAATTTTTATGTGTTAACATAGCGCCTTTTGGCTTTCCAGTTGTACCTGAAGTGTATAAAATAACAGCTACATCTTCTTCTTCTAGTTCAGGACCTTCGTAAGTTACATCTCCAGTTCCTATACAACTAGTAAACGTTTTCATTTTTTCAGTTTCTGTATGAGTAAAATCTGATGAGGTTTCGCATATAATGATATTTTCAAGTGAAGGAAGTCTTGTTGTAAGAGATTGTATAACAGGTAGAAGGACGTCGAGTACGATGATTGTTTTTACATCTCCATTTTGTAATATGTAATGTATTTCGTCTGCTGTATAAATTGGATTAATCGGAATGACAGTTGCTCCGGCTTTCATCGTTCCGTATAAACCTACTAAAAAATGTGGTGAATTGCCTACAGCTAATGCGACATTGTCCCCTTTTCCAATGCCCATTTTTGCTAAATTACTAGAAAACTTAGTGACCACTTTGTTTAATTGGTCATAAGAGACCGACTGATCCATAAATATGTACGCCGGTTTATCCCCCTTCTTTTTTGCCGTTTCAGCCAAAGATTGAACGAGATTCACACAAACCCCACCTTTATAAAATTTAGAATATTTAAAAATTCTAAATTAATTATATTAAAAGAAAATTAAAGTAGCAAGTGATATTCCATTAACTGCATATACAACGATCACCTCCTGTTGACTCTCTTTGGAAGGATACGGAAATTTCATTCGTTAGCAAATGATGAACCAAAGGCTAAAATCATTTCAAGATAATATGCACTCATCTTTTCACTAAGTTTTTCTAGTTCCTCTTTATTCAAGCTCGTATGCTCCCCATACAAGTTGATTGCATCCGCTCCGTTTTCATGAAAAAACAATGTTACATATAATGTCAGTAACCCGGTATTGGCCTCATCTATTGACAAAACAAGATCTGGCGTTTTATTCATCGTACTAAAAGCTTCATTTCTTTTCCATTTCTTATTTTGAAACATAGTTTGTATATCATCTATCTTTCGTTTGTTATCCGTATGCGTAAAATATATGACATTATCCCTCCCTGGCTTTCCAATAGATAAAAGTGTGCGACTTGAGGACGTTTCATCGTTACAGGCTGTCATTCCGATGACGAAGCTGAGCAGTAATACAACGTACATTATCCTTTTCATTTCAATTCGCCTCCTTTTGAATATATATATTCCTTTATGAGGGGCAAATGTCCTGTGATTTTATGGTGAATGAAATTATATAAGCGATTTTTAAAATATATCGACTTACCGATAAAACGTGACAATCTACGCAAAAAAGAGGCTGCCCGTTACGGCAGCCTCCCTTATTTTTAGAAGAATAAATGCAAGAAATCTTCTGTTGTAATATTACCGAAGTAGCGCGCGATATCTACGCCTTCTAAAGCTACGGTGAATGTATCTTTATCAAATTGTACGCCTGTTAGACGTTCTTCAATGTCATGAACATCTAGTGATCCGAAGAAGTCACCGTAAATTTTACATTCTGTTACTGTTCCTTTTTTCACTTCAAGACGAACGTCAACTTGTCCAACTGGGAAGCGGTGTGAATGTTGTAAGTTGAACTTCGGAGATTTTCCGTAGTTCCAATCCCAATTTTGGTAACGTTCTTCAGAAAGCTTATGGATCTCTTTCCAATCATTTTCTGTTAACTCATACGTTGGAATTTCTGTTTCCCCTTCGAAAATTGTTTCTAGAAGAAGTTGTCTAAACTCTTCTGTCGTCATTTTTTCGTTTAAGAACTCTGTAATGTTCGCAACGCGGCTACGGATTGATTTAATGCCTTTTGATTGAATCTTATCCATTTTCACTTTAAGTGCCGATACAACGTGATCGATTTCAGAGTCAAATAGTAACGTACCGTGACTGAACATACGACCTTTCGTTGAGAACTGCGCGTTACCTGAAATTTTTCTACCTTCAGCTAAAATATCGTTACGACCACTTAGTTCTGCATTTACGCCTAGTTTACTAAGAGCTTTCGTTACAGGCTCTGTGAATTTTTTAAAGTTGCTGAAACTATCTCCATCATCTTTCGTAATAAAGCTGAAGTTTAAGTTTCCTAAATCATGATATACTGCACCTCCGCCTGATAGACGACGAACAACATGAATACCTTTTTCTTTTACGTAATCTGCATTAATTTCTTCTACTGTGTTTTGGTTTTTACCAATGATAATTGAAGGTTCGTTAATGTAGAACAATAAATATGTTTCGTTAATATCTAAATTTTTCACACAATATTCTTCAATCGCTAAGTTTATTCTAGGATCTGTAATCCCTTTATTATCAATAAATAACATCGTATCACCTCATGAGTTCCAAATGTAGCCACTATGCGCTAGCGTAATATGGCCACTGAAAATTTGTTTTGCCTCTGTTACTAAATCAGATGGGTTTCCTGTATGCGGTAAGTGCGTTAATAAAAGTTCTTTTACATTTGCATCTTTCGCAATACTTGCTACTTCTGTACTATTCATATGCCCTGCTTTTGCAGCCTCTTGATGTGCATACATATTACACTCACAAATGAAAAGATCAGCATCTTTTGTGAACGGAATAAGCTCAGGAATATAACTTGAATCAGCGCTATATACTACAGCGTCACTACCAGCTGTAATACGCATCGCAAAGCATGTAACAGGATGAACAGTTTTTAAGAATGAAATGGAGAACGGTCCAACTTGAAGTGGTTCTTCTGGGTTGTACGCGATTCCTTTCGTATGCGGTTCATGTGTTAAAGAATGGAATCCATTCTCATCAAACGTATGACCGTATATTGGTAATTCCGGTAGTTGTCCTTTTGTCACACTCGTAATTAATCTTGCATATTGCAGCACCCCAATGTCTGCAACATGATCATGATGATAGTGTGACAGTACAACTGCATCTATATGAGATGGTGTTATATATTTTTGAAGCTGTGCTAGTACACCACTACCACAGTCGACAAGTAAACGAAAACCATCGTGTTCAAACAAATACCCCGACGTTGCTTCTCCCGCTTCTGGAAAGCCGCCCCAAAAGCCGACAACAGTCATCTTCATATGTATCCATCCTTTCTAAAACCGCGTAGGAATGCCGTTTTTTTCCGTACTTGAGAAAGTTTTTTACTTACATCCTACATTGTTAACTATAATCCATTTCCTAAACTTTTTCATTAATTTTCACTTTTGTTATAAAACAGTTGTTGACTTTTGTTTTTTGTACTAATACAATGATAGTAAGAAATGGAAATGGAGGGATTGACATGATCGATCAACCAATGGAGTTTTTCCGAAATTTACCGACGAAAACTTGTGCTCATTGCGGGAAGGAAATTGATGAGCAGCACGAAGCATACCATAACAAATGTGACGATTGCGTTCACGAAGAATAGTAGTTTGTAAACATAAAAAAACCTAGCAGACATAGTCTACTAGGCTAATAACATCGTATCCTTCATCGTTGAACCTTTCACCAAGAGCTCCAGTTCAAACTCATACAATTCTTTTTGTCGATAATTTTTCGTATGGATTTTATCCATCATTAAGTCGACAACTTTTCGGGCCATCTCGTCGATTGGTTGTTCAATTGTCGTAATACCTGGCTCTGTAATCTGCGCCAAAATTTGATTATCAAAACCGATCACAGCGAGATCTTCTGGAATACTCCAACCATGGCGTTTCGCCTCTGAGATAATTCCAGCTGCAACCTCGTCGCCTCCTGCCAAAATCGCGGTAGGATTTTTTTTGTCCTTTAATACTTCATTGAATATTCGTTTTCCATCATCCCAAGAGAAAGCGTTTTCAAGAAAATCGATCGCTTCCACTTCTCTACTCTTTTCAGTAATAGCGCGTAAAAAGCCCATTTTTCGCTGTTGGCTCACTACTTTCGTTTCGTTGCCACGGCAAAAAATCAGATTACGATATCCTTGTTCTAATACATGATTGGCAGCTATGTATGCACCCTGTGCATGATCGAACTTCACTGTTGGAACATTTGCTTCCTCAATATATTCATTACATAACACGATTGGACCGTGTTGCAAGTATGGCTCCACATTCTCCCATGGATTTTCTAGTGAACATAGAATAATCCCATCTACTTGTTTCGTAGATAATAATTGTAAATACTCCATCTCTTTTTCCGGTAAATATCTTGTTTGACAAATAATCAGTTTATATTTATGTTCAGAAGCAGCAATCTCGATTGCTTCAATAAATCTACTAAAAAAAGGATTTGTAATCCTTGGAACAAGCACCGCAATTGTTTCTGTTTTTTGTTTACGAAGCCTTCTCGCCGCAGAATTAGGAACGAAGCCTAAATGCTTCATTGCTAATTGAACCCTTTTCTTCTTCTCATCTGAAACATATGGATGATTATTGATCACCCTAGAAACCGTTGTCCTTGATAACCCCGCTAATTTCGCCACGTCCTCGATAGTCGACACGAAATTTCCCCCTTTGAATGAAAACGTTTTCTTATCCTGATTATATAGTATATTATTGGAAACTGCAATATAGGTTCTTATGATTTTACTATATTAATATTATACATAGGGAAAAGTCTGTTAATGGCAGGGAATTACACACTACTTTTAGAATTTCACAATATGCATATGAAAAAAGATGTACATACCATAACGCATATACACCTTCTTAATTAATAAGAATTCTATTCAATATAAAAACCCATCAATACGTCGTCTCCATATGATCCATCTTCATATTTAATTTGCTTTCTTTGTCTTCCTTCTTCTACAAAGCCAATACGTTTGTACACTTGAATTGCCCTATCATTAATAGAAACTACACCTAAGCAAATTTTCTCTAAACCTTTCTGCCCTTTAGCCCAGCTAATAAGAAATTCAATTAGCTTCGTACCAATGCCTTGATTACAGTACGCCTCTCTAATCCCCATTCCCATTGTACCTGCATGTCGTAACCGTTCTAGTTCATATCGTTTGAAAACCAGAAAGCCAACCACCTTACTATCTACCTCGTAAACTATATAAAGGTTGCCTTTTTCACTACTTGTCTGTATCTTTTCTCTTTCTGAATCAATATCATTTGGTAATTTATTTGGAGATGATATAAAAAACTTTGTAGTAGTTTCTGATAATATAATTTCTTTTCTAATATCCATAATTGATTCCGCATCAACCTCTTTTGCTAATCGTATCACCGAATCACCTCGTACCTTTTTCTTTTAAAAATAATATTGGAACTATCAAACTAAGAATCTCTAAAGCGCTCAATATGCAACATTACATATTGAGAATCTTTTCACTTTCGATATAATATCCTTACATCTATATAAAAGGAATGTATAAAATGAATCCAATTTTAACAGCTGCAAAACAACTATTACATAAAGACGAAGTTATTATATCTACTTTAAATTGTTCACTTACTGGCTATATTATTACGCATAAAGTTCCGTATCCAGGCATGCTACTTGCTACTAATAGAAAACTTCTCTTTTTTAGCCAATATAAAAATACATTAATTGCCGAATTTGAGTATGAAAAAATTGTATCTATAGAAACGAAGAGAAGAATCTTTGATAAAAAAATAATATTTTATTATGAAGATGAATATATAACGGTGGGATACATTACAAGTTCAAATATTGAAGAGTTCATAGACTTACTACAGAGAAAATGCAAAACTAGCACGGATTCATAATCAGTGGGGATCCCCCCGCTGATTCGTTATTTTAACTCTTCCCACTTCTTCCATACTTCTCTCCCGTTTATTTGGTACATATTATCCTCTCGATCCATAAACCCATGCACGATAAAGTGAAACTTTAATCAGTGGGGATTTTATTCATCCCCCACTAATTATTAGCCCTCACCAATCGGGCTTTTACGGGCAGCCCGACTCCCACCTATCCTTACGCTTTAGCTATTTCCTGCATAAATCCAGACATGCTCGCTAATAAACTAGTGAAAACGAAAAGTACAATAATAAGAGGGATAAGTTTGTCTTTATTTAAATTCGTTATCGTTCTTAAACCTATTCCTAATAAAACGTAATACCAAATATTAAATATATCTATTCTTTGAGCGATTGTATGTAGAATCATATTATCTGTCGCTATTGCACCTAAACCTGTATAAGATATCTCATACCCACTTAGAGAAAATGCAATTAATCCGTTTAAAATCATCCCTAATCTTAATACAAACGAAGCATAAATGATTATCGGGAATGTTTCTTTATAGTTAATATCAACTCCAAAGAAAATCATAATGTTCTTATAGAATATAGGTGCAAAAAGTATAGCTACGATTCCACTGACTGCTGAAAATCCAAATGTAGTAAAGAAAGTTATGTATTTCGGAACAGTAAATCCCGTTTTATCATGAAACATACTGAGTGCAGGATTATTTAAAGAATTCCAAGACATTAAGGCACTTGAAATTATAATAAGCACAATTAAAAAGGCTAGTGGAAAGAATATATTTCTTTGATTCTTCATCCTTTTGAATTGTAGTGTTGGCGAAGTGAATATCCCAAAAATCGATGGTTTTCCAGAAATCTCTTCATGCATAAGACTACTAGCTTGCAAGAAAATCCCCCTTCCTCATTACATTTATAACTCTTCCCATTTCCTCCATACTTCTCTCTCATTTATACGATACACATTATCCTCCCGATCCATAAATCCATGCACGATAAACTCTCGTCTAATCGTACAAAAATCATCATGATATTGTTTTATGAATGTATTAATTTCTTTTTCCGTATACTGATTTTCAGCGTTTAATTTGCTAATCAAATGCTCTAACAATACTAACTTTTTCTTTTTTTGACCTGGAATCGATTTTAAACGGTCCTCTTTATCAAAAAAATTGCGAATGGTCGTATCACGAAATTTCATTTGGCTTTCGGTCATTTTGTTGTCCTCCATCAGTTTTTATGTAATAAAACTTTATTGTTTGTCCTTACTATTTTTCTTCATTCTTTTACTTACAACATCCATAAAGTAATACCCAATAATTAGCACATAGTAAACTACAAGTATTCCTAGTGCATCTTTCATATTTGTATATTTTTCTTTATGAAACAAGATAGGTGAAAGGGCGTAAACAAGAAAGATGATTAGCGGATTTACGATAAAATAATAAGTAAGATTTCCTTTCATCGTATCAACTCCTCTATTCTAGTTTTCTCTGTAAATTGTTGTAATTCCTTTTCACTTTTACTCCTCTCATCCACACTTTTTTAATTTATTTATCACCCTTATATTTGTAACTTATTATTCAAATTAATAATTTCATATGGTAAATTATGTTATAATCCATTTATACATACTTTGGAGGGTACATAGTGAAAAAAGCTATTATAGTATTAAGCATCCTATATCTTATTTTAACTGTACATACAGGAGCTGTTCTTTTAGGAAAAGAAGATTATAGAGATGCTATCAATACATTAAAAGAAACGAAGGAAGTCTCTTCATTTCAATCTGCAAAAGACGGTGTGATTTTATTAAAAGGAACATTAACTACTACACAACCTATTACAGAGGAAAAACTTCAAAATAAAGAATTTGCACTTCTTGAAATTAATACATATAAACGACGAAAGGCAAATTGGAAAAACATTGATACCGAGCAGCATATTGCAAAGCAGCTCTTACTAAACAATGAGGCTCTTCCTGCATTAAAAGAAATCCGCTTCTCAATGGAACCAATTACACTGTCAGGAAAAGATATATCCACCGAAGACTACACACTAAAAAAAGATGATACTCAATTAACAATTAAAGGTAAAGGATACCGATACACAGGAATAGAAAACAAATCAGACACTCTTATTTTTGGTATAAAAAAAGGAGATACACTTGAAGGTTATAGTAGCTCTGAAATTCTAATAGGAAAAACAAAAGAGGACATTTCCAGCAACATGAAACTATATACTTTTGCTGAAAGATATGGTCCATTTGTTTGGATTGTAGCAACAATTATTCTTATAAGTATTGTTATATACTTGTTCCGTAAAAATAGAAAAACAAATGAACTTTCTCAACCAATAAAACAAGACCAATAAAAAAAGGCACCATTTCGGCGCCTTTTTTTATTGGTCTTATTTAAGCTTCAACCGATTGATTCTCAGCAATATTTTTAAACTGTCGTTTGTGCATCCAAGTTAATGAAGCAATTGTTCCAAGTGATAATACAACGATAAAGATCATTAATATCCCTATATTTTGCCACATGAAATTAAAATCACCGCTTGATACGACTGCTTTAAATCCTGATACAGAGTATGTCATCGGTAGCCAAGCATTAAATGGTTGTAAAAACTTCGGAATTAATTCTAACGGGAATGTTCCAGCACTTGTTGTAAGCTGAATAATTAATGTGATGATTGCGATGAAACGCCCTGCATCACCGAATGCTGTTACTAAACATTGAATTAATGAAATAAACGCTAAGCTCGTAACAATACTAAAGAGTATAAAGTATGGAATACTTTGTACTTCTACACCTAACCAGAATAGTAATATGACATCTGCTACTATTGCTTGAATAATACCGACTGATAGTAAAACACCAAACTTACTAATAAACCAGCTGAATCCTGATTTCGGAACGCCGACTGTATCGCGTAATGGGTATACGATAGATAATAGTAATGCCCCAACGAATAAACCGAGTGATAAGAAATACGGTGTGAATCCTGTTCCGTAGTTTGGAACTTCCGCCATTTTCTCCGTCTTCACTTTTACTGGGCTTGCAAACATATCATATGTTTTATCCGTTCCTTTTACTTCTCCTGTTTTTTCTGCCCCTTCACCAAGTTTCTCAGCAAGTGTACTTGATCCATCATTTACCTTTATGAGTCCATCTGTCACTTTTCCGGATCCGTCTGCTAGTTTATTTACTCCGTCGATTAGCTGGGTTGAGCCAGTAGACATTTTATTTAGACCACCATTTAAAGTACCTATGCCTGTTGTTACTTGACTTGAGCCATCCGCTAATTGCGTTATTCCTCCTGTCATTTGGCTTGCTCCTACAGATAATGTACCTAAACCGCCTGTTACTTTACTTGAGCCATCTGCTAATTGAGTTACTCCATCAATTAATTGACCTGACCCGTTATTTAATTTATCTACACCTACTTTGGCATTACTTAATCCTTCACCAAATCCATGAAATTTGCTTACAAATTCTTTTTGCGCATTCAGTAATTTCTCAATACCCTCCGTTAAAGATTGCAATTTCGCTGTATTCGGTAGTTTGTTTTGCGCATCACTTGTTGTTTGAGTTATTTCACCTTTTAATTGTCTTACTTCTTCATTTAATTTATTTGTTCCACCTGCTACTCCAATAGCTTTCTGCTGAACTGTCGCTGTACTTTTCGCCGCATTTGTTATATATGGTTGTAACTTCTCTTGATATTCTTTCGGTAAACTCTCGATTTGCTTTTGCAAATTAGCTACATCTTGCGCTGCAGTTTTTGCATCTCCTGCTGTTGATTGAGTAAATTCATTTAACTGATTTACGTTTTCTGCAGCTCCGTTCATTTTCTCATTTACAGTATTTAATATAGAAGGAACTTTCGCCTGCATTTCCTCTAAACCTACAACAGAATGCTTTACTGTACTATTTAAATCTTGCAAACCATTTTCAATTTTTTGAGAACCTTCTTCTAATTGACTTTGTCCTCCAACAAGCTTTTCCATACCGTTCGCTAATTCATTCGTTCCTGTTTTTAATTCACCTGATTTATTTGCTAATGTATTCAAACCATCAGTTACTTTCTGAGATCCATCTTGTAATTTCCCTATACCTATCTGCATTTCACCCGTTTTGCTATTTAACGTATTTAAACCTGTTGTTACTTTTCCTGACCCATCTACTAATTTATTAGATCCATCTGCTAATTTCTGAACTCCATCCTTCATCTCTCCAGACTTCCCTTGAAGTGTATGAAGGCCATCCGTCACTTTACTTGAACCATCATGCAGTTCACTTGATCCGTCGTGTAGTTTATTTGCTCCTTCCGCCCCATCTGCTAATCCTTTTGAGACGTCTTGAATAGAATCAAACATTTTCTCTGCATATGTTTTCGTTAACGTACTTGATACTTCACCTTTAATTTTTTCAATGGCTGTTCCGCCAATTTGTGAAGATAAGAAGTTCAAGCTTTCGTTTGGAATGTATTCTAAGTTTAATGGTTTTGGATCATCTTTTAATAACGTTGTAGCGTTACTTGAGAAGTTATCTGGAATGCGTACTAACATGTAATACTTTCTACCTTCCATTCCCTTTTTCGCTTCTTTTTCACTTACAAATTCCCATTTGAAACTTGTATTATCTTTTAAGTTATCAACGAGCCCTTTTCCGACCTCAATTGGTTTCCCATCAAATACTGCACCTTTATCTAAATTGACTACCGCAACTGGCAAGTCATCTAGCTGTTCATACGGATCCCAAAAGGCCCATAAAAACATACCCGCATATAAAATCGGTACGAATAAAACCGCGATAATTGGAATTAATATTTTTTTACTTTTTATAATCTCTGCAAATTCTTTACTAAGCAACTTATGCCATTTCATAATTTATCCCCCTTTTTAAAAATGACCAAAATCGATTTATGGTCATTTTTACCCAAATAAAAAGGCTATATCTGTTCATACATATGCCTTATCCCCGAATTTATACTATGCACATTTTCATCTACATGATTATATTTAACCACCCCCCTTATACGATTGACCAATTTGTTCAATTAGTCATTTTTTTATAATATTAAAAGGATTATCTTAATTTGACAATCCTTTTAGTAAATAAAGTTCGAATAATTCCGATATTTTTTCTTTTTCTAACGGTTCATGATTTTTTTCCCAATCAAAAATAAGTGATACGTATAGGCGAAGCATAATAAACGCTGTAATTTCTGGATCACATTTGCTAATTTCACCCTTTTCAATCGCAATTTCTAAATACGATTGAATAACAGAAACGATTTCCACATCTACTTGTTGCATCACTTCTTGTACTTCTTTCGTTCCCATATCACGCTCTTCTTGAATTAGTTTAATCATGAGCTGATGTTCTTTTCTAAATTCTAATATGCTATATAATGCTCTATGTACATTTTCAAAAAATGAAATATCTGAACGAATTGCATTTTCTGCAACTTGCTTCATTTCTGTAATTAAATTAGAAATAATTTCACCAAATAGCTCTTCTTTATTTTTGAAAAAAGTATAAATTGTTCCTTTTCCTACATTCGCTAACTTCGCTACTTGATCCATCGTTGTTGCTTTATAACCGAACGCTGAAAAAGACTTTGTTGCAGCTTCAATAATAGAACGTTTTCGATCTATCGCCACATCGTCACCTCCAAAAATGACCAATTGGATAATATAGTCAATCAGTACATCTTTGATATTACCACACGCTTACATTCTAGACAAGTTCTCTTTTTTATTATTTCCAGTATAAAAAAATTCCAGTCAAATTATATAATACTGTCATAGTGTATCAGAAGAAAAGAGAAAAAGAAAAGGTGTTCTTAAGATATATGATTAAACCTTACTTAACGACAACAAATTTCCCTTTTTTCAAATAATCAAATAAAAAAACAAGAAAATCTTTACATTTAATAGTAATATAGAAAATAGACAAGTTTATCAAAATAGTGGAGGCTTTTTCAGTCATGATGCGTGCGCTTCGTTTAAATATAAAGCAAGCTTTTTGTAGTCGTATTTCTTTAATTATTATGTTTAGTGGATTCGTTCTTATTTGTATTTATCACTATTACTATGTAATTCGTTATTTAGGAGACGCAGCGAGTGGACCTATTTCAACAGATTTAAAATGGATTGGATTTCGCGACAATGAAATGGATGTTTATTTATTATTAATGCCAGTTATTGCGAGTTTCCCCTTTAGTACAAGTTACAATTCGGATAAGTCAGATGGTTTTAAACCGTTTGTGAGTAAGGGAATTTCTATATTTCCTTATTCAGTAACGAAATATATCGTTACGTTTTTTTGCGGAGGATTTCTTTATACGCTTCCATTCATCTTATCGTTATTATTTTGCAAATTAACCATTCCAGACGGAACACCTACGATTGGTTCAGGCATCATAAATGCTGATGGAATGTTCGCAAACCTATATTTCGATGCGCCTCTCACTTACATTACTGTATATATCGGAATTAATTTTTTATTTGCAGGTTTAATGGCTCTTTTAGGACTTGCTGCATCTGTATGGTCACAAAAGGACTATATGGCAATTCTCTTTCCATTTGCAGTTGCCTCCATTCCTTACGTCCTGCTAAATACAATATTTCCTTCAATAGGCGGAGCACCTATTCATTTATATGATCCGAAACAACCATTGCAAGGCATGTCACCGTACATTTTAACGATGCAATGTGCTTTCTTCCTTCTCGTTAGCTTATTTATGTATATACAAGGAGTAAAGCGGGATAGAAAAAAATATAGAAGAAGACTGCAAAAAAGAGATCGGTGTAGAAAAGCGTTTCAAGCAATTTCGGACTAAATAATTGAACGAATAAGAGCGTAATTCCCTAAGTTAGCTTAGAGAATTACGCTCTTATTATCATTTACATTTATCAATCTTATATTTTCAATACTCATATAATCCTCTCCCCTTTACGGCGTACCTGCCAATCCCCATAAAATAACGATCGCCGCAAAATAAATCGCTTTAATAGCTACCACTAAACATAGTGCAATAATTGCGTATTTACTTAATTCTCTTCTTGCACCGATTAAAGTAAAAATAACCGCCAAACTAAACGTTATATAGGAAGTTGCGGTATTTATTAAGTAATACATACTATCTAGATTCTGTGTAAGCCCTGTTATATCGGCTACAAACTGAAGCATGACGATCATGCTAAAAAAAATTGCAAGCTGATTCATTAATTTCCCGTTTATTCGGGCTACCATATGTCTACACCTCCCTGTATTGAAGAATGAATATTCAATCTATTTTATCATAAAAATCCCTAATAATGTAAAAGAACGCTTAGTATATTTCTAAGCGTTCTTTCTCGACTATTTAAGAAGCCTTCTTCAAATCAATTTGAACAAGTACTGGATCGTGGTCACTTACACGTCCATTTTCTTTCATAATGTTTGAGTTTAAGTGTACTGGGTCTACAATTGTGTGCAGTGCGATGTTATTCGTTACTAAAATATGATCTAGCACTTGTGCGTTACCTTCATGAATGTACGTATAGCGGTTCTCTTTCGGCACTGTGTTTAACATATCTTTTAATATCGTTCCCTCTAGTGCTTCTAAAGGTTTAGAGAATTCAAAGTCATTCATATCACCTAATACAACAACTGGTGCATTTGTATTCTTTTCTTGGATACCTTGTACGAAATGATTCACTTCTTGTGCTAATTGAACTCGTTTTTCTTCACTCTTTAATACGAGCGGCTGCACTTTTCCAAATGGCGTTGCATCTCCTAGTTTTGAGTTTAAGTGATTTGAAATGACAACAACGTTTTGTCCTTGGAATGTAAATTCTGCAGCTAACGGTTTACGTGTACTTTCAAATAAAGGATTTTCGTCTCCAATACGAACTACATTTTTATCTAGTAACTTCGGTACTGTCGCTAATTTCACACGAGATGGGTTATAGAAGAAACCGACGCGAATATTCGCTCCAGGTGCCCCGCCGTCTTGATTGTTGTTCGGCGCAATTTCTACATACTCATACTTCGGTCCACGAATTTCTAATACAGCATCAATGATACGTTTTGCGCTTAATGAAGCATCTGTTGTACCGTCATTGATTGCTCCATTATTATCTTGCATCTCTTGTACACCGATAATATCAGGCATTTTTAAATTATATTTAATAGAATAAGCTAACGCTTTTACTTTTTCATCTGTTGTTTCTTTTTTGTTCGCTGAGAAGTTTTCAATGTTATATGTAGCAACTGTTAACTTATCAAGACGCGGCTGAATATTTGCCCCTACTTGCTTAAATCCGCCGTCCACTACAGATGGTAATTCCGTTACTGGCGAAATGCGGAACGAACCGTAGTCATATCCTACTACGCCTGTTATATCTCCAGTGAACGTATCGCCTACTTTCGCGACATAATCACGAGGTACTTTTACAGAAAGGCGCTCTGGATTTAATTGCTCTTTATCTAATAAAGGTGTACCATACTTCGTTACTACTTTATCTCCGCCATTTTTTACTGTTACATATAAATTACCGTTTTTCTGAGGGGCAATAATTTTTGGCGTTGGCATCGTAACGCGCATACCTTCTACACTTTCATAAAAGTCGATTGCATCTTCATTTGGATCAAA
Organism: Bacillus sp. FSL R12-0074; assembly: GCF_038005725.1. NCBI lineage: Bacteria > Bacillati > Bacillota > Bacilli > Caryophanales > Bacillaceae > Bacillus > Bacillus sp. FSL R12-0074. The sequence goes on along the minus strand of NZ_JBBOTR010000001.1, from coordinate 1,130,096 downwards.
TAAACCGAATGCATCATTATCGATAATTTGATCAGGAATTTTCACACCGTTTTCTCCAAGTACAATCGGCGCTGGTAAAGGTTGATCTTTTGCGATGACAGCAACGCGGCTCGCTTTAATTTCCGTCGTCGTTAAATCTGTGTCAAACCTTTCTGCATATCCAGGCCCAACATATTCTTCTACTTCTCCATCAACTTGGACAAGATCTCCTACTGCTACATTCGCATCTTTTTTGTATACGTAAATACCTTCAGAAGTAGCTGGATCATTATCCGGCTGATTATCTTCTATATAAAAACCATTTTTATCAAGCGCTGTGACAACGCCTTCCACATTGTTTACTTTCTTCCCATTGTAAGGAGAAATATGTGATTTCCCTTGAATATCATGAATACGAACTGGTTCATTTGTTACGATTATAAATGAAAATGTCGAAACTGCTGAAGAAGTAAGCCCTTCTTTTTCAGCGATTGCTTTCACTACACTATTTTCATTCACTACAATTTGTCCGTTATAACGAACACTTTTATTTGTAGGATTAGAGCCATCTAACGTATAGTAGATTGTTGCTCCTTCTGTATTCGTTGTTAATGTTACTGCTGTTCCTTTTGCAACTTCCCCACCATTTGGTGATGCCACTACATCGCTAACGCGGTTTTGTTCTTCTCCTTGAAACTTATGAGCTGTTACTGATTTTAAACCTGGGCTACCGAAATATAACTCAAGCGTCCCTGTCAACCTAACTTTCTTCCCGATATTTTCAGGATGGTCTTTCACATTTACTGCCGATCTCACATCGCCTTTTGGCAATTGAACAGGCATGATTTTGTCTGGATTCGTTTCGTTTGGCGAATCGGCAATTGCCACGTTTGTGTCGTCAAACTTAGCCGGATCTTTCGTGTATTTAGAAGGACTTTGCGTATACCCAACGATATATCCTTCCACTATCCCCTTCGTTTTCCCTTGCTGCTTAAATACTTGAATTGCTTTTTCTACTGACATAGAAGTAGTTTCTTCCGCCTGCGCTAAAGTTCCAGTAAATGAAAGCAATAACATCAATGATAAAAAGACACTTAATAATTTCTTCACAGCCATTTCCCTCTCCCTATTTCATATTTTCTCAACATTTCTATCATATCAAATGATTCGTTATATAGAACTATATTTCGACAAGTTTTACACAAAATTTATTTAATTTACAAGTTTTCAAACTATAATACAAAATAACTTATATAGGTTTATTGACTAAAGGTATTTTATCCAATAAACAAAACGCCTTCAATATAATTGAAGGCGTTTTGTTTGAAATATTTTAATGTGCGACTAATTTATTCTCCATTACTTTCTCTAAATGAAATAACACACGTTTCGCCGCTAACTCACCTTGCTCAATACAAGCCGGAAGACCAGAACCAGCGTAAGAACTACCTGCCAAATACACACCTGGCAATTCTTCCTCCATAAATGTTGTGAGCTTTTTCATTCGCTCTTTATGGCCTACTGTATATTGAGGCATCGCTTCTTTCCAGCGGCTTACAATTGTAAACTCTGGATCCTCTGTAATATCCATTGTCTTTTGTAAGTCTTCGAGTACGAGCTGCACAATTTCTTCGTCAGTTTGTTCGACAATCGCTTCATCACCTGGGCGTCCGACGTAACAGCGAAGAAGCGTTTTTCCTTCTGGCGTTGTATGTGGCCATTTTTTGTGTGTCCACGTACACGCTGTAATTGTATAATCACTATTTCTTGATACGACAAATCCGGTACCATCAATATCACGCTGAATTGCAGACTTTGGGAAAGCAAGTGCCACGTTTGCAACTGATGTAGACGGAATGTTACGGAAGAAACGAAACTGCTTATACTGCGCAAACATAGATGGCAATACTTTATGCGGCGTCGCAACTACAATCGCGTCTGCTTCCATTTCTTTTCCGTTACTAAGCGTAATCGTATAACTATCACCAAGTTTTGCAACCTTTTCGATACGAGTTCCCTTCATTATCATATCATTAGGAATCTTCGTTTCAAGAGATTCTACTATAGATTCTAAACCGGTTTTCACAGTTTTAAATATTCCTTTTTTCAATTCAGCCTTCTCTTGCTTTGGAGCGAGCGTACGCATACCGAGTGAAATACTACGGTGCTCCTGTTCAATTTGATAAATTTGAGGGAATGTTGACATTAAACTCATTTCATCAATATCCCCTGCATAAATACCAGATAATAATGGCTCAATTAAATTTTCAACGACTTCATTTCCAAGGCGATGCCTGAAAAACTGCCCGAGTGATTGATCAGAAACTGGTTTTGATCTAGGCATTAATAAGTCAAAACCAGCTCTTAGTTTACCAATTGGGGAGAACAATCCGGAAAATAGAAACGGCGTAATTTGCGTTGGAATTCCCATCATTGAACCGCTCGGCATTTTATGTAACCGATTGTTTACGAGAACGAACGATTGACCGGCCTTATTATTTACAAGTTCATCGCCAAGTCCTAATTCTTTCACTAATTTAGCTGCGCTCTCTTTTCTTGCTAAGAAAGAATCAGGGCCACGTTCAATTGTAAATCCATCTTTTTGAACGGTTTGAATTTTCCCGCCAAGTTTACCGGACGCTTCTATAAGCAATGCATCTATCGGCAAGTTTTTTTCACGAATTTCTTTTTGTAAGTTATACATTGTTGTCAATCCTGTGATGCCACCGCCGATGATCACAACTTTTTTCCTCAAGTAAGCTCCCCCTTTCTACTTACATTACAGATTCTTTTTTCTTTAATACAACATCTGCTAAACAGTCGATAAATGCGTCCGATGCGTTTGGCATTTCTGGACGATAATATTTCGCGCCAATTTCATCCGTTACCACTTTACACTCAAAGTCATTGTCATATAAAACTTCTAAATGTTCCGCAACAAATCCAACTGGTGCATATACGAATGAACTGTAGCCGTACTTTTCATTTAATTCTCTCGTTAAATCTTGTACATCTGGACCAATCCAAGGATCTGGTGTATTTCCGGCACTTTGCCAACCTACTGCATAGTTTGCTACTTCAGCACCACGTGCAATATAGTCAGCTGTTTCGTTTAATTGATCCGGGTATGGATCGCCGAGTGCGATAATTTTTTCTGGTAAGCTATGTGCAGATACGATTAACACTGCTTTTTCACGTTCTGCTTCTGACATACCGTTATATATACCTTTCACTGCATCGACCCAATACTGAATAAATTTCGGTTCTTTATACCAGCTATCGATGCCGTGAATTGTTAAGTTTCCAAGTTTTCCTGCTTCTTCTTGCGCTCGTCCTACATACGACTTCACGCTAAAAGTAGAATAGTGAGGGGCAAGAACGAGTGCAATTGCATCTTCTATTCCATCTTTATGCATAGCTTGTACTGCATCTTCAATGAACGGTTCAATATGTTTTAAACCAAGATACATGTGGTACTCTACTTCATCTTGTATTTCATTTAAACGCGTCTCTAACTTTTTAGCTTGCTCTAATGTAATAGTAGCTAAAGGAGAAATACCACCAATTGCACGGTAACGCTCTGTTAAATCTTCTAGCATTTCAGGACTTGGCTTTCTTCCTCTGCGAATATGTGTATAGTAACGTTCAATATCTTCTTCTTTATATGGCGTTCCGTATGCCATTACAAGCAAACCAATTTTCTTTTTCATACAGACAATCTCCTTTACTTCGCTAACTGTTCTTTAGAGTACTCATGAATAAATGTAGTTAAGCGTTTTAATGTATCTGGATTTACTTCTGGGAATACGCCGTGACCTAAGTTAAAGATATAACCTGGCTGCTTCATCCCTTGATCTAAAATACCTTTTACATGTTCTTCAATAACAGGCCAAGGTGCTAATAAGAATGAAGGATCCATATTTCCTTGTACCGCCTTGTGAACACCACGTGCGCGTGCTTCTTCAATCGGTAAGCGCCAATCTAAACCTACTACATCAAGCGGTAAGTCGTGCCATTCATTCACTAAATGTGCAGCACCTACGCCGTGCATAATCATTGGAACACCCATCGGGCGAACTTCTGCAAAAATACGCTCCATCGCTGGTTTAATAAATATACGGTAATCCGCTACATTTACTGCTCCAACCCAAGAATCGAAAATTTGAACCGCTTTTGCTCCTGCATTAATTTGCGCTTTTAAATATGTAATAACCATATCTGCAAGCTTATCCATTAAAGCGAACCAAGCTTTCGGCTCTGCATACATAAACGCTTTCGTATTATGATAGTTACGAGAAGGACCGCCTTCAATCATATAGCTCGCTAACGTAAATGGAGCTCCTGAAAAACCGATTAACGGTACATCTAACATTTCTGTCGTTAATAAACGAATTGTATCTAGTATGTAAGGTACGTCATCTTCTGGATTGATTTTCCCTAATTTTTCTACATCTTGTAAAGAACGGATTGGATTATCGATAACTGGACCAATGCCAGATTTAATTTCCACATCAACACCAATTGCAGGTAGTGGTGACATAATATCTTTATAAAGAATTGCTGCGTCTACGTTATATTGATCAACTGGCAACTTTGTAACGTAAGCGCACAACTCTGGATTATGTGTAATTTCAAATAAAGAATATTTCTCTTTTATTTTTCTATATTCCGGCTGTGAACGACCTGCTTGACGCATATACCATGCTGGTACATACTCTGTACGTTCCCCCCTACATGCTTTTAAAAATGTCTCATTTATAGTTCTTACCAAGACCCTAGCTCCCTTCCTTACCAATGCTTTTTCTTTAAATATGCTCTATTCCGATATTTATCTTTTTTTACTATACAGCTTGTAAAAACAAAATGCATAACATTATGTACGTTGTTCATTAAATTGACACAAACGTTCGTAAAAACGTTTACTATTTTCACAACATTCTTATTATAGCACAGAGAAAAACTACGGTTTAGCTACTTTTGACTTTTCTCCTTCACGGTTCGTTTGTGTGTTATATGGTACAACGTAAAAACTTGGTTTTGAGAATATATTAATAAACTTTTCCTCATATTTCCCTGTTCCTTTTGCCGTTCCAACGTGAGTATGAATTCCTTTTTCAACTTTATAAATCCGGTACATAATTCGCTCATCAGGAAGCGGCGTCCAGCTTAGTTTCATTGCAAATAAACCGAAAGGACTAAATGCTAGTTTTACTTCCACGTTTTGAATCTTATCTAAACGAATTGGCAGTCCAATTGTTTCAACACCTTTTGGCCTATGAAAACTCGCTTTATCTTGTATATTTGCTTTCGTTAAAATCTTTTTAAATAACATCGTTGCAGATGCATTTCCATCTTGTAATTGATGCTCTTTATCGGTGCGGTCATAGCCAATCCAAACTGCACCTACTAAATTCGGTGTATATCCAACGAACCACATATCACGCGCACCATTGTCATCATTCGGCAGTGAAGTTGTGCCTGTTTTTCCAGCTAAAGCTCCATTATATACGCCAGCTTTCGCCGTACCTTCTTTCACAACTCCTTCAAGCATCTTTGTCATATACCATGCCGTTTGCTTCGAAAAGACTTTCGTTTCAGCTTTTGATGATTCTCCAATGACTGCTCCGTGTCTATTTAATACTTTATCGATAACGTGCGGTTCGATAATATTCCCGTTTGCTAAAAAAGATCGGTACATTTTGACAAGATCAAATGGAGACACACCATTTTTCAGCCCGCCAAGTGCTGTGCTTAAACCTGAGTCCGCAATATGAACATTCCCTTTCTCTAAATATTGCTTTCCCTCATCTACCCCTAATTCATTTAATAAAGATACAGCTGGCACATTTGCTGATTCTAATACCGCATCGTACATCGTCATCTCTTTCGTATACTCATGATTATAATTTCGAGGTTCATAACCTTCAAACGAACTTTTTTCATTCGTTAATAAAGAATATGGATTATATTTCTTCGTCTCAAGTGCAGGTCCATATACGATAAGTGGCTTTAAAACAGAACCAGGCTGCCGCTTTGCAAAAACGCGATTAAGCCCTCTCGGAACATACTCTCTTCCGCCAATCGCGGCTTTAATTCCGCCAGTCTGATTATCCATTAATAAAAATGCACCTTGCGCCCCGTTTTCTTTACCAGGGAAATTTCTCGCATCTTGAAACTGGTTATATGCTACCTTTTGAACTTTTTCATCCATCGGTACGACAAACGTATATCCTCCGCGCAGTACTTCTTGATGCGATAAACCATATAAACGCGCCGCTTCATCTATAACCATATCGATATACGGCATATATGCGAGTTCACGTTCATCTGAATTTTTATAAAGAGCTATTGTTTTCCCTTGGTAACGAACACTATCTTCCGCTGTTAAATAGCCTTGTTTATGCATAAGTGACAAAACAAGATCACGGCGCCCTTTACTCTTTTCTAGGGATAAGTACGGTGAATAGCCATTTGGCGCTTTCGGAAGCCCTGCAAGCATAGCTCCCTCTTCCACTGTTAAATCTTCTACATTTTTATTAAAATACAACTTTGCTGCCGCTTGAATACCATATGCCCCATGACCGAAATAAATATGGTTCATATACATTTCAAGAATTTGCTGCTTCGTATATTTTTGCTCTAATTGAAGAGAAATTGCGACCTCTTTCAATTTGCGCGTAAATGTTTTTTCGCGAGTTAAAAAGACGTTTTTAGCCAGTTGCTGCGTAATCGTACTACCGCCTTCTACCTTCTCTCCAGCTAACGCGTCTTTATAAAGCGCCCGAAATATAGAAGGGTAATCAATTCCTTGATGCTCATAAAAACGAGAATCTTCCACAGCAATAAATGCTTGCTGCACGTACTTTGGAATTTCTTCAATCGGCACGAGCTCTCTATTTTCTACATATAACTTCGTAATTTCTTTTCCTTTCTGGTCAACGATACGTGATGAAGAGTGGAAAACAAGCTGCTTTTCATCCATCATATAGCCACCAGTTAACACAATAAGTTTATAGAGTACAATCGCTACTACGAACGTTGCTACCCCGCCTAATAAAGTCCACTTTGCTTTCTTCATACATCGGCCTTCTTTCCAAATGATGGTACATTTATTATTTGAAAAAGAAGTATCTTTATGTATATAATCTTCGAAGTTTTTTAAGAGAATTGATATAATAGAGACAAACCATAAAGGGGGCATTAAAATGAAGGCTATTATTTCATACGAAACACCTCTAGAACAAGCACATTTCACTGCAAAAAATAACGAAAAAGATATGTTTTATAAAGAAAATACTGAAGAATCTGTAGAATCGACACTTCAGTATGACGTATTAGACGCTGTTGGAGAATTTAAAGGACAATCTGGCTACATCGTTTGTAACAACATTTCTGTAACAGACGAAGGTCGCCCTGTATTTGAAAACCGTTTTAAAAACCGTGCTGGTCTAATCGAAAATGAGCCTGGCTTCCAAGCAATCCGTGTTCTTCGCCCATTAAGTAATGATACATATGTCATCTTAACGATGTGGGAAACTGAGCAAAACTTTAAAGACTGGACAGAATCACGTTCATTCGAAAACGCTCATAAAAAACGCCCTGCACAAGCACAAGCGCATCCACATGCAGAACAGCAAAAAAGCATTTTCTCTCGCCCGTCGTTCGTGACTACTTTTGATGTGTTAGTTTAAGTTTCTGAGTTTAGAGACCACGGTACATGAAATTATATTAGCGATTTTTCGAATATATCGACTTATCGACAAATGACGACACACAAAAAGGAAACACCATTACACACTGGTGTTTCCTTTTTCTTTGTACCAATTATATATGCGAAGCGCGTCTTCTTTTCGCATATGCTTCACTTCATAACCATGTCCCGCCACCGCTACAGCAGCTGTACATAACTCGTCTTTCTTTTGAAAATGCGACTGATTATATCCTACTACTTGAACATGCCTTCTTCGCATGATCCCTGTATATTTCGCGAGACCTCGGTGCACCATTACTAACTGATTGTCTCGTATCATATATCCACCACTTTTATATCTAGCGTATGCAAGTATTGTAAATACAATAAATAGCGGTATAAGAACGAACAACGCAGTATGTTGTTTAAAATATATACTCGCACCAGCGATTGGCACAGCGAGCACAGCATTTGTAATCCAGCCCATTACGACGTAACGGCGTAATGCAGCCTTCGGTAAATGAACGATTTCCTCTTCTATTTCATATGGCAACTGTAAATAGGCAAGTAGCTGCTGTACATCTTTTTTCTTCATAAAAGGATGTAACATCACTTCATTCCCTGCCGCTTCTATACTTTGAATGACTTCCACTTCGACAGAGCAATAACCGAAAGGCTGGCGGAGAATTCCTTCTTTTACAGTAATCGCTTGAATGCGGTGTAATTTTAACACAAACTCTTTCTTATCAAATAACCCTTGAACGATACGAATTTCATTTCCGTTTCGCTCAATTTTAAAGTTCGCGTATTTTAATGCATAGCCGGCCGTAGAAATGACCCACGAAATTGCCATTAAAATCGCGGCCATAACGATTAATTCATATACACCGTTATCCATCACATACGCTTCCACTTTATTTATGAGCCATTCTGGAAGAAATTGATTAAACTCTGTGTAAATAAGAAGTAATCCAGAAAACACTAATCCGAATCTACCAGACGTAATGGAAGCTACTAAAATCTCTTTCATCGTTAACTGATAAATCGTCTTACTTTCTTCTGCCATGGGTACTTCTTCACTCGCAGCGCTTCTTTTTTTATTTAATAAGGCAATCAGTTCCTTCGCTTCATCTTCTTTAATACCAGCTAACATCACTTCCGGCTCACTACCGCCGCCCGCTACTTCTATATTTAATTTCGTAAGCCCAAGCATTTGATAAATGACATTAGAAGATGTACTAATGTTTTGCACACGGTCTTTATTTAAATAACTTTCCTTCTTTACAAAAACACCGTGTTTTATATGTAAAATATTATTTTCAACCCAGTACACTTTGAAATACCATTTTATAGCTGAGAAAATTGCCATAATAAATAATACAAACAAAAGAACAAGATGTAAGAAATACCAAGGTTTTACTTCACCATCTGAACGAAATAAAACAAGAAAAATAAAAGGCAACAAAGTCGCAATTCGAATACCTAACAATATCGTGATCGGATGTTGCCTCTTATACACCCTCATCACTCACTTTCGCAAGCTCTCCAATTTGTCTTTTCAACTGCTCTGCTTCTTCTTTCGTTAAACCTGGAATACTATGAGAAGTTGCCGCTGTTGAAATATGTAATTCTGCTAAATTATACTTTCTCATAATTGGCCCTTGCTCAATCGTTACGTGCTGCACGCGAATCATCGGAATAAGTACGCGTTTTACAACGAACATTCCCTTTTGAATCTCAATCTCTTCTTCATTTAATCTGTAACTATAATAACGTTGACGTAAATTTGGAAATACAAAATAGTCGAGTGGTATGTATAGAACTGCTCCTGTCACTAACAATCCAAACAACCAGCCCCACCAGTTAAAGTTAATCATAAAAAAGAAATACGCAATTACGACTGCTAGTATAACTGCCGCCCCAATTAAAGCATGAATTCTCCACACTTTTAGCATATTAGAATGAATCTCCTTTTCTAACGGCTGCATCTCATCACTCCAATTATATGAATTTATTAATTATATATTAGTTGTTATATACAGTTTTGTAAAATTATAGTTTCTTACATTGTGTCGAGCATTTCTTTAAAATTCCCTTCATTAATCGAATACACATAAAGAAAGAAGAAGCAATAGCATCTCTTCTTTCTACAAATCATTTCTTCTATAATAGCTTTATTATTAAATATAAATTTCTTCTTTCCAACTACTAGATTTTGATTTGACCACAATTAAATTTTCACTTTCCCATTTTAATGTGCCTAAAAATCTTGAATACACCATTTCGTTACCTACCTCTTCCACCAATAATTGATCGCGAATCTTTAAACCCTTTTCATCGTACACCTCACATCGTAGTTGGAAACCTTTAACACGATGAATTCCTTTTAATATCGCTATCTTCTTACGGCTTGGGCTTTTTTTAGGTGTCTTCCCTACTAAAAATATCCCTTCATAGTTTTGTTTCACAATTTCTCCCAAAGACTCTTCGACATACTCTCTAACAATAGATGGTGAGAGAGTAGAGTTTTCTTCAAGTCCGGGGATAACATATTGATGTACTAATTTACAAAACTCATTGTATTTCTCTTCAACTGAATCACGTGTTAAAAATCCCATAAAATCGTAAGGAACATATACACAAATTTCACCTAAATCTCTATTCACTTTATATGAAATATCAGTATTTTCATTAGCTAAACAATAGACAGTAACTTGCTCAATCTCTCCTAATCCCATTTCAAACTCGTTAATTTTCTTTGAGAAAATTAACTCAAAAATCCTAATTTCATGCACACGCAAATAATGTTTTTTAGGACGTTGTTTTTTCCAATCATAAAATTTTACTTCGAGCACTATAATTCACTCCTTTTAATAAAAAACACTATGAAAACAATGTAATCCTACAACATCATAGCCTCACACATTCATTATATTAAAAATAAAGCTAGTTTTTTATAATTTTTTTGATATAATTACTTACGGGAAACGGGAAGACATTTATCTTCCCTTGTGTTTTTATTTGCATCTAGTACTTTTGCTAGATGCTTTTTTTTATGCTAAAAAGGTACCCTCAAATACTTTGAGGATACCTTTTTCATCAATTTAGTGCATTTCAACAATTGTACCATCTTCGAACACCTTGAATACTCCAGTAAATCCTGATCCAGCTGCACCTTCTATTTTATATGTCGTACGCACTCTAATTTGATAATATTTCTTTCCATTTTCTACTTGCGTATCCTCTAGCGTGTAATTATATTCTTCTTTATATTCTTTTTTGATATATTCTTTAGCTTTCTCAAAAGTAAATGCATCTTGATTCTTTCCTGTCTCTACCTTTTGATCCTTTTCTGTCTCTACTTTTTGGTTCTTTTCTGTTACTACCTTCTGATTCTTTTCTGTCTCTGTTTTTTGGTTCTTTTCTGTTACTGCCTTTTGATTTTTTTCTGTCTCTGCTTTTTGGTTCTTTTCTGTTACTGCCTTTTGATTTTTTTCTGTCTCTGCTTTTTGGTTCTTTTCTGTCGCTACCTTTTGACTCGTTACTGCATCATTTTTTTGTGCCTTCGCTGCTGTCGTTACACTCTTTGCAGTTTTTTCCTCTTCACCAATTTTAGTGATTAATCCTAAAGCCTTTTTATTATATTCTTCAAGGTTCTTGTTATCTTTTGTTTCTGAAACTACCTTATTTAACATCTCTTTCGCTTCTGCATAATTTTTCTTACTTATTAACTCTTCACTTTTTGTCAGTTGCTCTTCATACTTCTTTTTTTGTTCTAAGATCGCTACTAATGCTGTTCGTTCTTCCTTGGCTTGTTTTATAAGCGTATTATTTCCATTCTTCATGTTCTCTACTTTTTCAAATGACTTGATTGATTCTTCTACCTTTGTTTCTTCTTTTAACTTCACTGCTTCAATCATTACTTTCGTTTGTTCTACAAGCACTTTTACATCTGAATCATCTTTTTTCTCATCTAATGCTCGTTCAAATGATGATAAAGCATTTTTATATTCTTTATTCGTTAACGCGGTCTTCCCTTCATCCATTGCTTTGTCAAAATCCCCATTACTACATCCAGCTAGCATTAAAAACGTAAGTCCAATTACCGTTAATAACTTTCTCATTTTCTCTCCCCCTATATATAACTAAAACAATAACATCATATGTATAAAAGTCTGTGTAGTAATTAGACTGAAAGTAAATATGTACTGTACATTTCATTTACTATCATTACTTAAAACTCCTAAATAGTTGGTAGTTGGTTTTCTTCTTCTTTTAAGACAGAAAGGAATTTTAATAAAGCCCTTACTCAGAATCTTTACTACACACACTCTTATACACATAGAAAAATCATTTTTCGTTTATAGTTTGCTATTTCTTCAGCTTTAAATATTCTCAGCTAATTGGAATACAAACTATAATCTGTAACATACCGAAAAGCAACAGAAAACAAACCGTAACAAAAGTCACGATTCGTAACTCTTTTGTAACGAAAATGTAACATAAGATTTTTAAACATACAATAGTTTTTTTACATTATTTTCCGACATCTATATTTTAAGCGTCAATAAGATACCAACCCTTAGTGTAAATGCGGATTCTCCATAAAAGCATACAGGGGATCTTTCCTCATTGTCATCCAGTTGAAAAGTAAACAGTACTCTGAAACAAGAATTTCATACGCTAATAAAAAAAGCCTACTAATTAAAGTAGACTTAAAATAATGCCACCTTTTCGTGCAATTGGTTATCACGAAAAGATGACATGAAAATCTTTAAAGTTATCAAATTAATAGTTTGTCAGTTCATTTTCAGGAGTTTGAATAATAACAGGGTTTTTCCCTGGATCAATCCATCTTAAAATATCAATAACATTTTGTTTATCTACACCTGTACACCCTTCTGTCCATGAAGTAGAAACATGGAAGAAGATTGCGCTTCCTTTGTATGGTGTACGTGATTCAGTATTATAATTAATTACGAATCCATAATCATATGCTGGAATATACATATTTTCAGCTGATTTCCATCTACCTCTTACAGGCTTTTCCTGTAAAGTATTATAGTATGGAGATGTCGAATCATCTACCCAAACGTGATTTTGCGTTAAATTAATAAAGGGAAGTTTCGTACCAGGATTCCCTTGTCTACCGAAAGCTGCACCAATTGTGTATTTTCCTCTTGGCGAACTCATACCACTTTCACTCATCTCAACTGCAAAACCTTTTTTCCCAATATATCCACTTATATTCTTTCGCTCTCTCCATTTCCCATTTGAATTTTCAAATGTACGAACTTGAGCTTGATCCGTATTATAGCCTTTTGTTGTAACTAAAATAACCTGTTGATTATTTTGGATTGTTTTTAAGTTATCAATAACTGTTCGAGATTCATTCATATTCATCCATTGTAGACCTGAACCAGTTCTTATACGCAACCACGTACCTCTTTCTTCAACTACTGTTACCGTTTGCGATGTATATTTTACAAGTACATTCGCTGAGTCCGCTGGATAATCATATGTGAAAAAGTCTCTATTAATATGAATTCTTTTCTCGTTTAATAAGATCCATTTGAACCCTTGATATGTATGGATTTTAACCCAGCCATCTCCTCTTTCTTCATACACTGTGACAGTTTGCGGGGCACCTTCAAAAGCGATTCCTGAAGATAATGATGCATCGTGATAAGCAAAGAAATCTTTGGACATCTGAATTTGTTTACGCTTAAACTCTTTATCTTTTGAAGTGTCTGTTCGAGCGACTAAACTTACAGTTTCAGCACGAGTAATCGTTTGATCAGGCTTCCAATTATCATTACCATATCCACTTGAAATACCTAATTCAACCAAGATATTTACATATTTCTCGCTCCAATGCTCTTTTAAGTCGTTAAATATTGTTGGAGGATTCCCTGTCACTTTCTCTTGTAATTTGTATGCATTTACTAGCATAGAAGCCATGGCGCCTCGCGTTAACTTTCCAGTAGGGTTAAACTTCCCGTTCCCTTCTCCTTTAATAACACCCACTTTTTCTATAGCCGCAATATACGGAGCTGCCCAATGCTTTTTTGAGTCATCAAAAGTAGGCGCTGCCGATTGATCGACAGGAAGGTTCAATATTTTCGCCATCATTTTTGCGGCTGAGCCTCTATCTATCTCTAAATTTGGTGAAAACGTGCCATCAGGCATACCTGACAATACATTTTTATTTATAAGATAATCTACTGATGGCTTTACCCACCCCGGAACATCAGGGAAACTACTTGGAGCTGCTTGTGCTTCATTCTTAGTTACATTTTCCATTTCAGCTAAAGAACTTGAAGAAATAGAAAGAGATCCTACTGCAATCATACCTATCGTTGCTATTTTTATAAGCTTCATATTTATACATGTTCCCCTTTTCTTAATTAAACTAAATTGTAGTACCACGACCTTTTGTGATTCATTTCACAAAATCTATCGTAATCATAAATCGATAAATGTTAATTATAACCTTTTATCCTAAATATTCCAATAGATGATTTAAAAAGAAAGAATGTACTACCAGTTTACTGTTTATATTAGAAGCGAAAAAATAAAGCTAGTTTTTTATATACTTGATATAATTACATATAGGAAACGGAAGATTTTTATTTGTATTTAGTTCTATTGCTACATGCCATTTTATATTATTTTACATAGTCTCGGGGGATTATATTGAAGAAATTTACTGTTAGCTATATAGCATGTTTACTAGTTTTCTCTACTGCTGTGAATGTCTTACAGTATGCACGCGTTCCAAATTATGCGGATTCATGGGGACCGATTTGGGTATCTATTATTATGTTTTCAATTCTTGGAAGCATTCCTGTTCTTATCGGTTGTTTATTAGGTGAATTTTGTTATAGAAAAATAAAAGGAAGTCACGAATTAAAAATCGGTATTCCTTTATTTATACTGTTAGGTATTTCCTACAATCATTTATTCTTTATGTGGTTTAATGACAGAGATTTTCTATCCTTTTATTTAGAAGCTTTTCTGGATACTGGCCTTCCTATTACTGTATCATCTTTACTGTTTTATCTTATAAGACGGCGTTAATTCTCTCATCATTACATAAAAAAATAACCCTCTATGATAAAAAATAGAGGGAAGAATTTCTATATAAAAACCTATACCTTATCCTGAAGTGAACCCCGAAAACAGAACACATATCAAAACACCTAAACCGTCTGTCCCCTATATTCTTTAGGAGATAAGTGGTTTAGGTGTTTTATTAGAAGGTAGTACCTTCTTTTTTATAATATTCTTTTGAAATCTCTTCATAAAATGCAGCTGATGTCGTGTAGAAATAAGGTACTAACCATAAGAAACCGATTCCTAAAGTAAGAATACTTAAAATGAACCAACCTAAGAAACTTAAGCATAGTAAAAAGTAATCCATTTTATGTCCATTCATCATATGGCGACTTTCGGTAATCGCTTGATTCGCTGTGTATTCTGGACGATCATTCAAAATAAAATACGTCATAGAATAAGAAAATGATTTAATAATACCCGGAATAATAAGAAGTAATGTCCATAGCATCAAGTATACATACATTAGTAAATATGTTAAAAACGACTTCATAAGCTTACTTCCATCGCTAAACCATCTAAATAAATCACCAATACGAGCACTAGTCTCACGGATTACATTTAAAACAAGATAGTAGGCGCCTATTGTTAACGGACCAATAACAAGCATTGCAATAATACTTACTGTAAGCGAATCACTTGCTTCTTCCCAACCCCAAAACATCGAGAAAACACCTGTAATTAGAAGTTCAACAGCTCCAATAAGGATTCCAAGTAATAAGGTTGCCCCTACCGCTAATCCCCATTTTCCTTTTAATGCATCAAGTGCTTCTCTTTTCAACTGACTTATCATATATAACCTCCTAATATTATTTCTATATTAGTATACCATTTATATCAAAAATTTCACGAATTTCCCTGAAATAGAAAGGTACTACTTTTTTCTGATACGTATTGAGAAATGTGAGCTGTATTTGCACCCATATATGAATCAAATTACTCATTTCTCCATAACAAAAAAGCCTGCCTTTCATACTAGGCAAGCCTTTTCAAATTAATTCTCACTTATTCTCTTCTTATACCAATCCTGCATTCTCTCCGCATCTTCTACTCTCGTATGCTCTAGTTTATAATTCGATGATGCACTAGAAAACGTATACGTACATAAATCCGCTCGGCGCTGGAAATATGATTGTGTTTTTTCAATTGATTGGACGTGTCTTCTTCTTACAAGCCCTGTATGTTTCCCAATACTACGATGTATAATCGTAATTTGTTCTCCGTTTACACCGTAACCATTTGTTTTAAATGTTGCGTATCCAAGTGTAAAGATGAGAATAGCTAGCGGTAACAACGCCCACATGATGAAATACTTTTCAAAGTATATGCTTATCCCAGTAAGCGGGACTGCTAGCATTGCGAAGAATATAAAACTATCAATTAAATAACGGCGCAAGGCTACTTTTGGTAATGCAGTAATATTTGTATTCAGTTCATATGGCAATTGTAAATGAGCGAGTAACTCTTGCACACGATCTTTTCGAATAATCGGATGCAGCGTAACTTTGTCTTTCTCTTCTCCCAATCCCTTACTTTGAATGACTTCGACTTGCACAGCACAATAACCGAACATCTGACGGAAAATACCTTCTTTTATCGTAATCCCTTGAATGCGGTGTAACTTTAGTACAAGTTCTTTCCTTTCAAGTAATCCTTGAGAAATACGCACTTCATCGTTTTTTCGATTTACTGTGAAATTACCATGTTTTAACGCGTAACCAATTGTAGATATAATCCACGAAAGGACGAGTAAAATAGCTACCATGTAAATCCAGCCGTATATATCATGATCCATTACATACGACTCTACGCTATTTTTTATCCATTTCGGAATGTACTCATCTACTTGGTGATACACGAAAAAGATTAATGAGAATAATAGTCCAAACTGACCAGATGTAACAGATGCTAATAAAATTTCTTTCAAAGTTAATTTGTACTCTGTCGCTTGCTTTTCCTCTGTCATAACTTCTTTTTCTACTACTTCTTCTGATGTTTCTTCTGCTTTTACTTCTGGAGTTGGCTCATTTAGTAAGGAAATAAGCTCCTTCGCCTCATCTTCTGTAATACCAGCTAGGCTTACTTCGGCATCATCGCCTCCGCCAGCTGTTTCGATTTGAATTTTCTTTAAACCCAGCATTTGATATAACACGTTTGAACTTGTATTAATCGTTTGAACACGTTCTTTATTTAAGTAGCTCTCCTTCTTCACAAAGAGCCCTTGTTTAACATGTAATACGTTATTTTCAACCCAGTATGTTGTGTAATACCATTTCTCAAACGCTGAAAAAACGGTGAGTAAACCGAATCCAGCGGGAATTAAATACCAAAATGGAAACTTTCCATTTAAACTAAACATGAAAATAAGTAATGGTAAAAAGTCTGTCAATCTCAATTCTAATAACATCGTGATTGGATGTTGCCTCTTATACATCCTCATCACTCACTTTCGCTAATTCTGCGATTCTCGTTTTTAACATTTCTGCTTCATACATCGTTAAGCCTGGAATGCTGTGAGAAGTTGCCGCTGTTGAAATATGTAATTCTGCTAATCCATGTTTTCTCATAATTGGTCCTTGTTCAATTGTAACGTGCTGTACACGAATCATTGGTACTAATACGCGCTTTACGACGAAAAGACCGTGCTGAATTTCAAGTTCTTCTTCATTTAGTTGGTAGCTATAATAACGCTGACGTAGTTTCGGGAATACAAAGTACGAAAATGGTGCTAGCGCAACTGTTAACCCAACCATCACATACAAAATCCACGCCCACCAATCAAACTTTATCATAAGGAACAGGTAAGCTAAAATGACGAGAATACCGATCCCTTCTTCAATTACAGCACGAACTTTCCACACCTTGACCATGTCAGGATGAATTTCATTTTTCAATGGATCCATGTAACCACTCCAAATCTATTAATCTAATATATGAATTGTCTCAATCTATATTTTACATAACTTTACATAAAATTGAAAATTTATTATTTATCCGTTTTTTTCTCAGGAATAAAATATCCGAACCAAAGGAGCCAAACTAAACTAATTAATGCGAGCCAACCTTTATCCGCTTGGAAAGCTTCAATCATACCTGGAATTTTATACACTCCCACAAATCCAAGGAAACCGAGCCACCAGTTTTTCTGCATTTTCATTTTTATTCCCCCTCCTTCATTACGTTTTTCACATTTCGAATCCAAATTTCTTTATACTTTAAATCGAATCCTATTAATATGTAATTACTCATATTATCAATAACGAGCGCTAACGTATGCGCGTTTTCTTCAGTTGCATGTTGTGACACAACACCAAGTTCCACACCTTTCTTTAATAAATCGTGGAATCCATTTAAGAAATCTTCTTGTATTTCAAATAAGCGTTTCTGGTACTTTTCATTTCGCGTCGCAGTTACGATGAATTCATTTATAACGCGTAATATGCCTTCTTGACCTCTATACTCAGACAACATATGTAAACCATCTGCGATTAACTTTTCTGCAAAGTTTTCTTTCGTATATTGTTCTTTATCGAAGTAACCCACGAAATAATAGCCAGAAAAAATCTCTTCAAATAAAAAATCAACTAGCGCTTCTTTAGACGGAAAATGATAATAAATAGCTGGCTTTGATATACCTACTTCTTTCGCAATCATTGAAAGACTCATCTTCTCAATGCCGTGCTCTGCCATTAGTTTAAATGATGCATCTACAATGTGCTGCGATGTTTGTAAATTTTTTGTCATACTGTACCTCTTCTATTTTTACTTACCGGTCGGTAAGTAAATTGTAAAATGAAAATGAATGATTTGCAAGTTAATTAGAGTTTTAAGAGGAACTTCTTGATGAACCTAGAAAAATATAAAGTAAAAACAATGTATAACGATAAGGAGGGTTTTCATATGGGATCTGGCGGTAAAGGTGGTAGCGGCGGTGAAGATGGTAAGAGCGATAGTAGTGGGCTTTTATTACTCATTCTGCTCTTTATCGTATTCATTATAATTGGAGCTAGTTATAGTGTGTTTAGCTTCTAAGAAAAGACACAATTCAGTTAGTTATAGTAGCGTAGAAAACTGAAACAGAGATTAAAATTTTCCTTCTTAAGGTTTCTTCACCAATAAGGGCACACAAAATAAAAAGCCCCGGTTATATTTAACAGCCAGCACTTTCTATTTTCAGTACTCTTATAATGTTTCAGCTATATTTCGCGCTCTGCCGCACACGTAAATCATTATTAATCATCCACAATAATATACGCTGTTCTAATTGGCCCATGCACACCTACGACAAGGTTCATTTCAATATCCGCGCTATTTGATGGACCAGAAACGAAGTTCACACAAGCCGGCAAGTTTTCTCCCGCTTTATTTTGATTATGGATCAGTTTTGTAGCTTGGGTTAATCTTGGTACAATCGTACTTTTAGGAACGATTGCAATATATGACTCCGGAAGAAGACTCACATGTCTTCCTTTTAACCCATCATTAAATAGCACAACGGTTCCTGATTCTGCCAGAGTCATATCACTGAACGTAATGCCAAGGTCAGCAGCTTTCGCAAATTTTATGTCCTCTTCTTTATGATCTAATCCCCATGTACGAAAATGTGTTGTTCCTTCATTGTTGAAACATGAAGTAAGACCGTACTCATTAAAGCGCTCATCGTTCGAATACATAGCAGATTTGATATTCCAATCTTTTATAAAAGACCCCAATGTTTCAACAAGATTTTCCTTTGTTGTTCGCTTTACTTCTGTATGAATCACTTCACAGTGCTCCATTAACTGTAATACAAGTTCGTCTTGTGTTAATCCTTCAAAAACATTCCACTGCGGGGAAAAAGACCATTTCGGTTTTCCCACTGCTTCTGGGCGTTTCCTACCAAGCTTTTCTGATAATTGGAGTAAAAATTCCTCACGATTTTGGATTGCCATCATCGTTCTCCTTTACGTGTTTTTCAAACCACTCTCGAAACGGTTGTTTTTTCGGAACTGGAAAATCTCTCGCATCCGTCCAAGCTTTTAACGGTCCAATGCCGCGCTCAATCTTATCTCCTTTTGCGAGAGGTTTTAATGCATACGGAGCGCTCTTCGCTGCAAAAGAAAATAGTCTAGGACTCTTCACCGCTTTTTCAAAACCTTTCATAGCCACGTTCCAAGCTACAGGTGATTGTTTTTCTTCTACAATGCGGCTGCGGTGTTTAATTAATAAGTCATGTAACGGGATTTTCACTGGACACGCTTCTGTACAAGCACCACAAAGGCTAGATGCATAAGGTAAATCCTTATATTCATCATATCCCCCTAAAAGCGGTGTCAACACAGCTCCAATTGGTCCTGGATAAATAGAGCCATATGCATGTCCACCAATATGCCTGTATACAGGACACACATTAATACATGCCGCGCAACGAATGCACTGAAGGACACTTTGGAATTCCGTTCCTACAATATCGGAACGACCATTATCAACAATGACTAAATGAAATTCCTCAGGTCCATCTGTTCCGCCAGGCTCAGTTAACCCTGTAATATAACTTGTTAACTTTTGTCCTACAGAACTTCGGCATAGAAGTGTTACTAAAACATCAAGCTCTTCCCATGTTGGAACAATACGTTCCATCCCCATAACTGTAATCAACGTTTTCGGAAGTGTCGTAGTAAGTCTTGCATTTCCTTCGTTCGCTACGATAGAAATTGATCCCGACTCTGCAACAGCAAAGTTACATCCAGTCACCCCTATATCCGCTGCAAAAAAATCATCACGTAAATAATCTCTTACAAACCTCGCCATTTCCGTAGGATCAGATGTTCCAGTATAATTTAACTTTGTTTTAAATATTTCACAAATGTGTTCTTTATCTTTGTGAAGGCACGGAACAACAATATGCGAGGGAGGATCGTGGTCGTTCACTTGTAGAATAAATTCAGCAAGATCTGTTTCTAACACTTCCGCTCCAGCTTCTTCAATCGCTTCATTTAAACTAATCTCTTCCGTTACCATCGATTTTGATTTCACAATTTTTTTCGCGTTTTTCTTTTTTACAATCTCTTTTACATATTCCCTTGCGTCTTCTGCAGTCTTTGCGAAATAAACGAAACCACCGTTTTTCTCAATATTTTCACTTAGCTCATATAAATAATAATCAAGGTTTTCTAATGTATGCTTTCGAATTTCTTCTCCTAAAGCTCGCCATTCTTCCCAGTTCCCAAGACTCTCAGTAGCTTTTAATTTCTTAACTCTAAGACCATCTTGCGCTTTCCTGACAGCCTGTCGCATAAATTGATCCCCAATACCTGTTGCAGTACGCTTATGAAAGGGATCTTTCCCAATTTTCATTCCCATCTCTATATCCCCCCTTGTTTTCGATCTTCATTTAATACTTGAGCAATATGTTTTACATCAATCTGATAACCATTACGTGTTAAACGTCCTTTTATATTCATTAAGCAGCTACAATCCATCCCAATTAACAATTCCGCACCGGTTTCCATAATATGCTTTACTTTTTCTTCAACCATTTGCTCAGAGATTTCTGGCATTTTCACCGAGAATGTCCCTCCAAATCCGCAGCAATCATAATTATGCGGCAATGAAACAACTTCCAGTCCCTTTACACACTTTAATAGTTTTTGCGGTGGTTCCTTAATCCCCATTAATCGGCTCATATGACAAGATGTGTGAACCGTTGCTTTTTTATGAAGCTCCGCACCTAAATCTTCTTTTCCTAATACTTCAACTAGAAATTGTGTGAATTCATATGTTTTACTTGCAAGTTCAGTAGCTTTTTTCTTCCAATCCGCTTCACTTTCAGAAAATAAGCTAGAAAACTCGTGAACCATCATAGCGCAAGACCCCGATGGTGCCACAACATATTCTGAACTAGCAAAGGCTTCAATCATATGTTTTGCAGCTGTTTTTGTTTCTTTCACATACCCGCTATTATAAGCAGGTTGTCCGCAGCAAGTTTGATTTTTAGGAAAATCAACTTCACACCCTAAATCTTCAAGAATTTCCACAACATCTTTCCCTACTTCTGGATAAAAAATATCTGCAACACAAGTAATAAATATTGATACTTTCATATTTTGCACCCCTAAATACAGTAAAGTAAGCTCAAGTAACTTTATTTGTATATTATTGGTAAAAAAATTAAAAATATGAATAAAAATATAAAAAAAGTGATTGAGAACTATCTCAATCACTAAATGCCAAAGTCGGAACAAGCAACGCTCTTGCTTCTGCAAGTGTGTCAACGAGCGAACTTTCATACCGTCTCTTCTTTGAGATGTGTATGAGCTAATCCTGAAATATCGTATATTGATATACCTTGGTGTGAAGAAGGGATATGTATCAGGACGTGGAATATGGAAGTATCTATGCGATGAAGGGAGTTTTGCATCTTGAAGAAACAAATCGGCATGATTGTATCTGCATTCACTTGTGTATCCATCTTTTTAAGCGGTTGTGGAACAACAAAAACCAACGAAACCCCGAAAACAGAAACAGCACAAACGACAAAGGATGTAAGGGAATTGGTTTGGAGTTCGTTATCGCAAGCAGCGAAAGATGGAGTAGATGGTAGTTGGAAAGATGCAAAAGTCAGCAAGGTAATAGCGGATACAACCAAATATCAACTCGATGATGCGTCATTCAAAGGAAAAGAAGTAACACTCGTTACCTTTCCGGCTAAACAGCGAGAGTTGTTAGGCGATATAAATAAACTCGTGGACGAACCGTCAGGTAAGATCGTAGGGAGTTCGATGAGGAAGTAGGAACGAAAAGGGGCTTTACCCCTCTTCGTTTTTGCATCAAAAGCAACAATATCTACGAAAACAGCCAAAATAATAAATAGAAAAGCCTCTTAAATTACACATTTAAGAGGCTTTCTTTTTTGATAAAACAAATTAATTTCTATTAAGCAAGCGCATACGATAACAATTCATCGTCACTTCCCCAAGCCTTTGCAACAATTGATAATTCGCATATGCGCCGACCGGGGCACCGATGATCGGGACGAGCTGGAGCATTTTTGCTAAATCGATATAGTCTCGGTATTCTGTTTGAAACTTTTCCCAGTCCATATGATTTTCTTCTTCTGTATCCCACGTTTCAATCGCTTTCCATACTTCTTTTCGGTAATCGTCACTTGAAAAAGCAAGCTGGAAAACGTGAAGAATAAAAAGACGTTCTTCTTTTTTACTCGTATCAAATCCGTACAATGTTGCTGCATCAAATAAAAATTTTATTTTAATAGTAAGTAATAACGGGAAATCGGCAAGGCCAAGGAGAATACCACCTGCTCCTGTTCCTGCCCCTTCTGCCGCTGCAACTTTTTTGTACTCATCCATTTTTTTACGTACTTCATCATCTCTTCTTTGCAGTGACCAGTTCGTTTCTTTTAGCTTCGGTTTTATGAAGTTTGATCCAGCGCTAATTGTTTGCACCATCATCCGAATCGTTTCTGTTAGTACCTTTTGCACTTTCGCGGGCACTAGTTGTTGCACTTTCACCTGCACTTTTTTAGAGAACCGTGTCATCATAGAAGAATCTTTCATGAATGTAGCTTTCCACTGCTCCAATTCTTTTATAACCTTCTCTTCATATGTAATCATAGGTTCATTCCTTTCAGTTTAAACGCTCAATTCGCTTTGCACCGTATTGATAAACGAAACCAATACTAAATAATATGCTTACGACAAATAAAATGCCGGTCATTATGAAATCTTTCGTCGCAAGTGCAAATATAATTGTAAATACAACGCTACCAATGATAAGAATCGCATTTAATAAAGTAAGGAAATCTCTCTTCTTCTCGTCTCCCCCTACCGGATATAAATCAAGCCAAACTTTCATACGGTGATGTTTCCAAAGGGTTAAGAGCTGGTAGCCGATTAAGTATAAGAAAACAAGGCTTACGATAAAACGTCCATATAAAAATGGGATAAAGTAAAGAATAATTCCCCCAAGAACGAGTAAACGCATATATAATCCGAAATAGTTACCCGATCTTAAAAATGTTCTCGTATATAAGTATAAATATGTACGTTTCTCACCAATCATCGAAAGAATCAAATCAAGCCATTTCCTACGTGATACTCTCTCTTTTAACGCTGGTACATCAACGAACATATTCGCAATGCGGTACAGTAGCATCATTTTTTTACCCTCTTCAGAAATTAAATACTCCCAGTTTAGCGGCTTTCCCTTCACCTTTTGATGCATAACAGCAAGGTATAGCGCCATTAAAAAGACAATCACACCGGTAAAAATGACTGAAGTACGTTCTACAAGGACGTACACAAATATGCCGTTTAAAATAAAACGAATAAACCAATCCACTCTTTGTACATTTTGATCTGTTAAAAATGATTTTTCCCACGCTACGAATAAATTCCACGCTTTTACAATGACAAACGCGATTACAATCCATATGTAATTGGCTCCTGTTTGTTTCATTTGCTGGAAGTATAACGGGGCAAGTGCAGCTGCTACCATTGCGATTATGTATAACTGAATCATAAACGTAAAGAGAAATGCCTTCGTAAAGTAAGGCTTTAACTTTTCTTCAACTGGCAGTAAATACACGAGATCTGCTTCTTTTAATAACGTTTGGACTGACCCGGCCGTTAATACGAGGCCAAGTATGACTGCCATAACAATCGCTGTCGGAAACGAAGGTGTTAACGTTTGTAACCATTGCTGGTAATAATACGCTCCTGCACCGATGATAAATACGAAAATAAATTTCAAATGATCGTTAAATACGTATTTACTATATGTACGAACTTCTTTTAGAAAGTGCCGAAATCGTTCTTTCCATAACGCTGTGCTATTCATAATCTTCTTCCTTCGTTAACGCAATATAAATATCATCAAGTGTTGCACCAGGCATATTAAACCCGGATTGAAGTTCTGATAATGTTCCCATCGCTCTCACCTCACCTTGATGCAAAATGATGAATGAATCACAATAGCGCTCTGCTGTCGCTAAAATATGTGTACTCATTAAGATGCCCGCACCACTCTTTTTCATTTGATCCATCATTTGAAGAAGTGATTGAATCGCTAACGGATCAAGCCCAACGAAAGGTTCGTCCACAATGTAAAGTGATGGTTCAACTAAAAATGCACTCATAATCATCACTTTTTGTTTCATCCCTTTTGAGAAATGAGACGGAAACCATTTTAAGCGATTTTTCATGCGAAACTCTTGTAATAGTTGTCCTACACGTTCTTCATATTGTTTTTCATCTACACCGTACGCCATCGCTGTTAATTTCAAATGCTCTTCTAACGTTAACTCATCATATAATACTGGTGTTTCTGGAATGAAGGAGAAACTAGAACGGTACGCTGTCATATCATCACGAATTGTTTTCCCATTAATTGTGACAGTTCCTTTTTTCGGCTCCATTAAACCGATGATATGTTTAATTGTCGTACTTTTCCCAGCCCCATTTAAACCGATCAAGCCGACAAGTTCGCCTTTATTAACAGAGAACGAAACATTTTGCAGTACAGGTCGTTTCGTATATCCTCCTGTAACATTTTCTACACGCAATAACTCGCTCATACGACACCACTTTCTTCATTAGTATTCATTCTACATTCATCTTACCAAAAATGACGCTGTACTACATAGTATCGATGTCTTAAAAAAAAATTTAAATTTCTTGGCATATATTTTTACAAAAGCGGACATCATAATTAGTGAAGAAGGAACACATTGAAAAAGCAACCACCAATTGATGAGTACAACAACATAGTGAAGTCATCATGAAATGGGGTGTCCAAGTTGGACAATGAAATTTACACATAACCAGATAATTTGTTTCATTTTCGAAACGGGGTGTCTCCGAAAGAGCATATACTGTTTTAAAAAATAAACAATTTCATTTTAAAAAAAGATTGCAATTCATTTCACTTGAAAATGGGGTGTCTACGGCAGAAACTTTAGCCGATTTACCGTGCATTTCTTAAATAAATGAGGTGTCTGCGAACCGTAAATTATAAAAAATGCTTTTTCAATCCATCTTCAGAAAACAGGAAGCTGAGTCAGCTTCCTGTTTTTCGTGTTTGTTCTCCTATGTAATTATGGTAAAATACGGCTAAGACTATTTGAAAGGATGAGATCGATGAATCATACAGCGGACAATTGTATTTTTTGTAAAATCATTGACGGGCAAATCCCTTGCTCAAAAGTATACGAAGATGAACATGTACTTGCATTTTTAGATATTAGTCAAGTAACAAAAGGACATACTCTTGTTATTCCGAAAGTTCACAAACAAGACATTTTTGCGTTAACGCCAGAAATCGCATCACATATTTTTGCGGTCGTTCCAAAAATCGCAAATGCAATGAAAGCAGAATTTAATCCAGTTGGTTTCAACCTACTTAACAATAACGGCGAGAAAGCTGGACAAACTGTATTCCACTTCCACCTTCATTTAATTCCACGCTACGGTGAAAACGATGGTTTCGGTGCTGTTTGGAAATCACACCAAAATGAATACACAATGGAAAATTTACAAAACATCGCAAG
Organism: Bacillus sp. FSL R12-0074; assembly: GCF_038005725.1. NCBI lineage: Bacteria > Bacillati > Bacillota > Bacilli > Caryophanales > Bacillaceae > Bacillus > Bacillus sp. FSL R12-0074. The sequence continues at coordinate 1,103,766 of NZ_JBBOTR010000001.1, read as the reverse complement.
TACAATTGCAAATAGTGTGAAATAGTGCCACTATAATAAGAAGTAATACATAATAAGCCCATTCCTCTGGCATTTATTGTATGGCTTCTTTCTTCACAAAAAATGCCGGGGGTATGATTTTTTGTGCATAGCATGTACAAGAGAGAAAAGCTCGCTTTTCTTCCCCTTGTCTTAAAGATATGCACACTTTTATACATCATGAATACGAACGAAAAATAAGGAGGTTTCCTTTTATGTCAAAAGCTAAATCCTTTATTACAGGTGTACTTTGCGGCGGAGCAGTTGCTGGACTAGCCGTTCTTTTCTCAACTCCTTCTTCTGGTAAAGCTATGCGCGGTAAGCTGAAAGAAAAAGGAACTGATATTAAAAAGACATTGGCTGATATTACAGCTGATACGAAGTTATTAAAGCGTCAAATCGTTGAAACTGCTTCAGAAGGTAAAGAAGTATTCCAAGAACTAAAAGACGATATGCATGACACGCTTTCTAACTGGAAACAAGATATTTCTCAAAACAAACGACATATTGAAAAAGAAATTTTAGACATTCAAAAGTCAATTGAGAAACTACAAGAAGCCGTTCCAGAAAAAGCGTAAACATATTCCTGCTTAGTTTTTTGCATATAACAAATATTTTTCATACGAATTGACCTTAACACGGCATATCACATAGATATGCCGTGTTTTTATGCATTTACAATATATGTTATCCCTTAACATGTAAAGACAACACATGTATTCTCGACTCATAAAACGCTTCCATAGTTATGCATGATTTGTATAGAATGTTATTTTTCCGAAAAATTTTCACAATTCTCACAAAAAGACTTTATTAATTTTTATTTTACTGGCATAATAGATAATAATGAAAAAAGAATGTTAAAGTGGGTGAGTAAATGAAAAGTGGAGAAAAAAATTACTCGGTAAAAGAAGCGATGATTTTCAGCCAACGTATTGCTCAATTATCGAAAGCGTTATGGAAATGCGTAGAGAAAGATTGGCAACAATGGATTAAACCTTACGATTTAAACATTAACGAGCATCATATTTTATCAATCGCTTATCATTTAAAAGGGGCTTCTATTTCTGAGATTGCTAAGTTTGGAGTTATGCACGTATCAACGGCGTTTAACTTCTCTAAAAAGCTAGAAGAACGCGGCTATCTTGTATTCTCTAAAAAAGAAGATGATAAACGAAATACGTACATTGAAATTACAGACAAAGGGGAAGAGTTACTACTTCGCTTAATGGAGGAGTATGACCCTGAAAATAATTCTGTTTTTAATGGGGCACTTGAACTTCGTAATTTTTACGGTAAGTTCCCAGAAAATATCGAACTTATTGCGATCCTTCGCAATATTTACGGACAGGACTTCATCGATATTTTTGAGAAATCATTAGAGAATATTGAGGAGAACTTTACGGAGACCGATCAAAAATTAGTTAAGAAATAATCTATTTATCCTTTCGCAATCATGCGTAAGAATTCATTCATAAGTGGCACAAATAAGCCCTGTTTTGCTAGCGCTTCCGCAGTTTCGTGTACTTCGAGCTGATGTGGAAGCGCTTTTTCAAATTGATCTAATAGCGCATCAAACAATAGAAGGCCTTCTGCTTTCTCCACTACATATTGTTCGTTCAGCTTTTCACAAAGTTTTAGTATACGTTCAATGTCTTTTTTACGAGCTTTTTTCTTTATGATTAAAGAATAAAATGGACACTTTTCTTCATCAATCATTTTAAATAGTAGGTCTACGTAGTATTCAGCTTGTTCTAGTCTTCTTACAACGTCCATTTTCTCCCTCGCTTCCTAACACAAAGTCTTCTATTTCTGAATTTTGTAACACGAACAAAATATCGTATGATACAATATATAAAGTATATGTATTTTAGCCAAAAGGAGGTCTCGCCTCATGACTCTTATAACCGTTGTTTTTGTTGCATTCGCACTTCTTGTTATATTTTACACGAATTTCATGACACATACACTGTGTGAGCGAAAACAAATATCTGCGAGCCGCCAGCCCGGTGTCTTTCGAGTTATTAATGTATGTATTACCATTCTATTAATTTCTAGTTATGTAGAAATTATATTTCATGGAAAGTGAGGAAGGAAGCCCCTTCCTCATTTTTTTCCTCTATAAGCAAATTATACCTACTATAACTAATAAAATAAACAGTACAAGTAATAAAATAAGTTTTGAATTCATCCCCCATCCCCTCCTCTTTTCTGTATATGCGACATGCGCCCAATATGGTACCCTTTCAAAATCTGACACAAACTGGTTAAAATTTCTTTATCAATAGGAAAACCCGTCGAAATATGATATATTAAATTTTGTACATATTGCTTATACTATGAAATAAACGACACGCATCTAAACTTTATCCTAAAGCCTCGGTAAGTCCTGTTAAGCGTGCTTTTACATATAAAAAAAGCAAAGACATCAGTGAGACTTAATCAGGTTCTTATGAACGAAAATAACCTATCATAAGGCGTTTCTTCATTCGTATGGGATAAATTAAAAATACATAATAGTAGGAGTGTTTATTGAATGAAGAAAGCTATGCTTGCCTTAGCCGCAACAAGTGTAATCGCATTATCAGCATGTGGAACATCATCATCAGACAAAATTGTTACATCTAAAGCTGGTGACATCACTAAAGAAGAGTTCTACAATCAAATGAAGACACAAGCTGGTAAACAAGTACTAAATAACATGGTTATGGAAAAAGTACTTATTAAAAACTACAAAGTCGATGAAAAAGAGGTAGACAAAAAGTTCGATGAAATGAAAAAGCAAGTCGGTGACCAATTCGATACACTAATGAAACAACAAGGCCTTAAAGAAGAAACAGTTAAAAATGGCGTTCGCGCTTCATTAGCTCAAGAACAAGCGATTGAAAAAGCAATTACTGATAAAGACTTAAAAGCAAAATTTGAGGACTATAAGCAAGAAATTAAAGCAAGCCATATTCTTGTAAAAGATGAAGAGACTGCTAAAAAAGTGAAAGAAGAACTTGCACAAGGTAAATCTTTCGAAGAGTTAGCGAAAAAGTACTCTGAAGATCCAGGTTCAAAAGAAAAAGGTGGCGACTTAGGATTCTTCGGACCAGATAAAATGGTAAAAGAATTCGATGAAGCTGCTCGTAAGCTGAAAAAAGATGAAGTAAGTGAACCAGTAAAAACACAGCATGGTTACCATATCATTAAAGTAACTGAGACTCATGCTGACGCAACTTTCGATAAAGCAAAAGCTGACATCAAAAAAGAAGTAGTTCAAGAAAAAACACAAGATGCTCAATTTATGAACGATCTTATGATGAAAGAAATCAAAAAAGCTGACGTAAAAGTTGACGACAAAGATTTGAAAGATCTTTTCGAAGAACCAAAAGCTGACGCTAAAAAAGACGCAAAGAAATAATGAAGTAAAAAAAGCTTGGGTAGCCCCAAGCTTTTTTTATTTTGTAGTAGTTTTTTACCGATAAATCGATATACTCCCCCTTCTTACTCCATTCAACACAAAAAAACCTTGATTTCGTACAGCACGAAACCAAGGTTTATCTTATTATCATTGATTAAATTAAAAAACTATGTTAAATTAGTACAGAAACGCATTCACTAAAAATAAAAGAATGTATTTATCCGTATCTTAATTTTACACCAAAACACATCTTCAGTCAACCTCTATTTTTCACTTTTAAAGGAGTGCTTACGTATGAACAAAAAACTTGATCAAGAGCAAAAACGATTGGATAACGTAATAGAAACGATTACGGAGCAAATCGATAAACTGGAAAGCGAAACTGGCAGACGCCGGGCAGAAGTAATCAACATTCGTAAACACTTCTGGGATGATGTTAAAGTTAACACTGATACTTTTGACGATTATCTTGAAACAGTTATCAACTTAAGACAACAAGCTCAGTCACTAGCCGTAACACAAATCACCCATAAGCACACCTTTAATCGACTTGCCGCACTACGCCGTATGCATAAAGCACCTTACTTCGGACGAATTGATTTCAAAGAAGAAGGAGAAATTGGTGCAGAACAAATTTATATCGGCGTTGCTACACTTACCGATGCAAGCGGAGAAAACTTTCTTATATACGATTGGCGCGCACCTATTTCAAGTGTCTACTACGATTATCCGCCAGGACCGGCTGAGTACAGTACACCAGGAGGCGTAATCCGCGGCAATGTGGAGAAAAAATTACAATATATTATTCAGAATGGCGAGATTGATTCCATGTTCGATACGAGCCTCACAATTGGAGATGAAATTCTGCAACAAGCGCTCGGAAAAGGAACAAACAAACATATGCAAAGTATCGTTGCTACTATCCAGCGCGAGCAAAATGAAATTATCCGTCACGATGAAGGGCGACTACTTATCGTTCAAGGAGCTGCTGGTAGCGGTAAAACGTCAGCTGCCCTGCAGCGAATCGCCTACTTACTATATAAATATCGCGAATGGCTAAAAGCAGATCAAATCATTCTCTTCTCCCCTAACTCCATGTTCAACAGCTACGTATCTAACGTACTGCCAGAACTCGGCGAAGAAAATATGCAGCAAGTTACATTCCAAGAATATTTAAACCATAGACTAAGTAAGTCATTTGATGTTGAGGATCCTTACGAGCAATTAGAATATATGCTAACTGAAACGAATAGCGCAAATTATAAAACTAGAAATGCGAGCATTCGCTTTAAAGCATCTACTCAATTTTTCGAGATGATTAGAGCGTACAGACAATCTCTTGAATCTTCAGGCATGCTATTTAGAGGAATGAAATTTAGAGGAAAACTGATTGCCTCTGCTAAAGAAATTACAGAGCAATTTTATAATACTGATTCCTCCCTCCGCTTCCATAATAGAATCGAGAAGTTAACGGATTGGCTAAATAAACAAACAGACACAATTGAAAAAACAGAACTGAAAAAGCCTTGGGTAGAAGAAGAAATTGAACTACTTAGTAAAGATGAATATCAAAAAGCTTATAAATACTTACAGAAAAAAGGCGAGTTTGATGACAACTCCTTTAATGATTATGAAAAAGAAACGAAAGTACTTGGTCGTATGATTGTCCGTAAAAAATTAAAACCGTTACGTAAAGGCGTTCAAACACTACGTTTTATCAATTTTACAGGCATATATAAACAACTCTTCACAGATGAATCATGGGTTACTGGAGAAAAGCCTAAAGAATGGGATGACATTTGTTCACTAACTTTGAACATGCTTGATGAAGGAAAGCTACATTACGAGGATGCGACTCCATTTTTACTTTTAAAAGAATTAATTGAAGGCTTCCAAACGAACAGATCAATTAAACACGTACTTGTAGACGAAGCACAAGATTATTCTCCGTTTCAGTTCGAGTTTTTAAAACGTCTCTTCCCTGCCGCAAAAATGACTGTACTCGGAGACTTTAACCAAGCGATATTTGCCCATGCGAGTGAAGCAGTGAACTTCAATACGCTTACTAGCTTATACGGACCAGATGAAACGAACGGCATCAACTTAACTCGTAGCTATCGCTCAACAAAACCGATTATTGAATTTACACGTGCTCTCGTACCAGAAGGAGAGAACATTCACGCCTTTGAACGTGACGGTGAGAAACCTACAGTGACGAAAGTATCGAATGACAGCGAACTGCACGAACATATTACTGCCAAAGTTGCTGAACTACAAAAACAACAGCACAATACGATCGCAATTATATGTAAATCCGCAGCTGAAAGCGCCGCTGCCTACGAAGCACTTAGTCATATCGAGAATATTAAACTTGTGAAAAGTAACTCAGCCGAGTACGAGCAAGGCATCGTCGTTATCCCTGCTTATTTAGCGAAGGGTATCGAATTTGATGCTGTTATTATTTACGATGCTTCTAAAGATGTGTACAGCGATGAGAGCCTACGTAGATTGTTCTACACTGCTTGTACGCGCGCAATGCATGAATTGCAGCTTTATAGCGTTGGTGAGGTTAGTCCTTTTGTAACGGGGGCTGCTTCGGAGAGTTTTGAATGTATAACGAAAACACCTTGATTTTTATCAAGGTGTTTTTCTCATCCTAAACGAAATATCTTTACGCCGATATACACTCAGCACGATCCCCATTATAAATGCATGAAACAGAGTTGGTACTAATCCATAACTAATAAAAGGTAATGATATAGAAACACGTGGTAATATCCCGAGGATCATTCCAACGTTACAAATGAAATGGACTACAAAAAGAGTTACTCCACCAACGAGTAGCAATTTACCATAACCATCATTTGTTTTATACGATATGGTCATTATTCTCACTGCAAAAAGAGAAAGAATCAAGACAAGAACTAGCGCAAGCACATATCCATAATAGTAAGTCAAACTTGCGAATACAAAATCAGTATGAGCAGCAGGGATAGACTTTATATTTCCATATGTACCAAACCAACCTGCCGACGACATTACCTCTTTTAAACGTAAATCCCATAGATCATGCTCCGGGTTTAAAAATCCTAAAATTCTAGCTATCCGGTATTCTTTTACGGCAGACCAGGAAAGTAAATCCCTAATAATAAAGAAACAAATTGGTAACATTGTAATGAGCCATGCCGTTTTCTTTCCTAACTTACTCCACCAAAGCATAACAAATACCATCGTAATATAAATGAAAATTGGTAAAAGAATTGATGTCGTTAAAAATAGATATAAAGAAAATACGTACAGCATGAAAAGATGTATAAATTTTAATCTACTGTTATTAAAAAATGAAGCCCAGGCTAGAAAAAAGAATGGTATCGTCATTAAACAGTCAATTTTGATGGGACCAATTTTTATGAGCGCTTCCCCATTCACGTAACCACTTGGAAAACATTTTAACGTTAACAGAATAAGTACTCCGATTGTATAAAACAGCCATCCAAACCTCTCTAACTTTCGATAATCAAGTAGCATTATCCCAACAGCTGCTGCAATGCCGAGAATAACAAAAATTACTTTGTTCATTAATAAATCATTCGTATGCCCAAGAGCTATTATTGGCAAAAACCCTAACCCCATAGCAGCCACTAATAAAATAAGTAAGAACCAATCAACCTTTGGCTTATGAAGTTTGTTAAGTTCCCTGCCAAGCTTGATCGGACTTCCCATTTGTTCAACAGCTTTATTTTCAGCAATTTCCTCACTTAATCCTTTTTCTATCCACGTGTTCTTCGCCTGTTTTAAGTGAAAATCTAGTTCAGTTGCTACAAAGCTCTTTGCTTCTTTTGATTTAATATGATTCGTAACTTCGCTTACAAAACGCTCCCCTTTTTTGTTCAATTTTATCTCACTCCTGTACTAATCCTTTTAATATAAACCGTGCCTTCGTAGAATCTTTTTCTGCCTTTCGCAGCATCTTGTTTCCTTTATCATTTAATTGATAATATTTAGCTCCTGAATGATCCCAACTTGATTGGATAAAACGATTCTGTTCTAGACGATGTAATACGGTATATAAGAACCCTTCATTCCCTTCGAATTTTCGAATCCCTCTCCCTCGTAGTAGCTGTGACAATTCGTATCCTGTTTTTTCATTACTGAGGAGTTGTAAAATCGCTAACGAGATGTCTTCTTCCTTTTCGTGTGATGCATTGATTTTTTCGCGCACCCGCTTTCGGTGTTGATCAGAAAAACTCAAATGTTTAAACGTTGTATTCTCCATTGATTTTCGCAGGCCTTTTAATCGATCTTCCATTTGATTATTCCTCCAATCCTTTCTTCAAAAGCTCCTTCGCTTTTTTCAGTCTCGTTTTTATCGTGTTTTCTTTCACTTCTATTACGATAGCAATCTCTTTAATTGATAGTTCTTCATAATAAAATAGATAAATGACTTCTCGATATTTTATCGGTAAATTCATTACTGCAGAAGCCAGTTCACGGTCCTTCGCATTTTGAATAACAGTTTGTTCGACACTATCATTTTGAACCCCAATATAAGCAGCTTCATCCTCTGTCACGATCACCTTTTTGTTATACCAACTTTTTATGTAGTCCTTACATTGATTAATCGCAATTCTCCACAACCACGTTTTCACATTCGACTTCCCGTTGTATGTATGAAGAGATTTATAACATTTCACAAATATATCTTGCGTTAAATCCTCAGCGACCTCTTTATTATTCACATATGAATAAACAAGTTGTAAGATCTCCTGCCCATACTTGTTCATTATTTCATCGATAAGGAGTTCCTTATCTTCTATTTCAAACGCTTCTACCGTTAATTCACCCACATCATTTCCTCCTTCCCATATATTAGACGACGCACTGTATGGAAAAGTTTTATAAATTCATAAAAAAACGGTTGGAAATGTCCATACCGTTTTGTTCATCCTCTACTATTTAATTTTTTCTAAAACAAAACTTTTAATATTCCCCGCACTTTTTATAGCTTGCGATACGTCTGTTTTATTAAGTTTTTCAAAATAAGGATATTGTAGAAGCAAATTAATAAATTGATTCATTTCAACTCCAATACACTACTACAATTGTTAAGTTATTCAAACGGTATAATAATACTTATTATACCTTTCGTATCCATATCCTGTTAAGCAACAAAAATCTACACTCAGTTAACTTCAGTACACTCTATACAAATATAATAAAACAAAAAACCGCACGAGGGCTCTCCCTCACGCGGTTTATTTTTATGCTAACGCTGCTGCTTGCTCTTGTTGATCTACAGGAATTACAGCATCTCTTAACGCTTTTTCTAATTCAGCTGTGTATTTCATTTGCTCTTCTTTGCTCCAGCCTAGTTTCGCAGCCATGTAGTTGATTACTGCTTCTTTCCACTCGTATACCCAGTGGATGTTGAAGAATACAGCGCCTCTGCGGCGTACGAAGAAGTCAACTGGTTTCGCTGTCATTTCGTAATCCATTGCGTATACAAGCGGGATTAGAACGTCTAGCGGCATGTTGTATTCTTTCGCTTCGTCTTTATGTTTTTTCGCTAAGTCAAACAGTACGTCAACGTTAGAGCCGTAGAATTTCGCGAATTTTTCCGCTTGTGCTGTCGTTAAACCATATTTCGTACCTTCGCCTGCTTTTTTCGCAACAAATGCCGGGAATCCGTGTGAACCACTTACATGACCACCAGAGATTGGCATATGTTTCGTATCGCTCTTCTTATATGCGCTATGGCCTTCTTTTTGTAATAGATTCGTTACGTAGTCTACTACCATTTCAGCCATTTTGCGGTATCCTGTTAATTTACCGCCCGCGATTGTAATTAAACCAGATTCAGAAGTCCAAATTTCATCTTTACGAGAAATTTCAGATGCATTCTTACCTTCTTCATAAATTAGCGGACGTACACCAGCCCAGCTTGATTCCACATCTTTTTCTGTAATTTTCACGCTTGGGAACATGTAATTAATCGCATTAATAATATATGTGCGATCTTCTGTTGTCATGTGTGGTACAGCTGCGTCTTTATCATAGAACGTATCTGTTGTACCTACGTACGTTTTTCCTTCGCGAGGAATCGCGAACACCATACGTTTATCTGGTGTATCAAAGTAAATTGCTTGCCCTAATGGGAAACGTTTTTGGTCAATTACTAAATGCACACCTTTTGATAACTGAAGTACTTTCCCTTTTTTAGAGTTATCTTTTTCACGAAGTGTATCTACCCAAGGACCAGCTGCGTTTACAATTTTCTTACCGTAAACTTCATACACTTCTCCATCTAGTAAATCGATTACACGTACACCGCATACTTTTCCATCTTTATATAAGAAACTGTCTACTTTTGCGTAGTTAACAGCTTTCGCACCATGTTCAATCGCTTCTTTCATTACTTCAATTGTAAGACGCGCATCGTCTGTACGATATTCTACGTAGTAACCGCCGCCTTTTAATCCTTCTTGTTTTACAAGAGGCTCTTTATTTAGCGTTTCTTCACGGTTAAACATCTTTCTGCGCTCGCTTCGTTTTACACCTGCTAAGAAGTCGTATACACGAAGACCAATTGATGTACTGAATGACCCGAACGTGCCGCCTGTATGGAACGGAAGTAACATCCACTCCGGTGTTGTTACATGGGGACCGTTCTCATATACGATCGCACGCTCTTTCCCCACCTCTGCTACCATTTTCACTTCAAGTTGTTTTAAATAACGTAAACCGCCGTGTACAAGTTTCGTTGAACGACTTGATGTACCTGCTGCAAAGTCCTGCATTTCAAACACAATCGTTGATAAACCGCGTGTTGCCCCATCTAATGCAATACCAGAACCAGTAATACCTCCACCAATTACGATCACATCTAACTCTTGTTTATTTACTCCATTTAATACGTCTTTACGTTGTTTACTTGAAAATTTCATGGTAATTCCTCCCTTTGATAACGAAAAAAGAGACCACAAGCTCCGCTATAGATTTCGCCTCTATAGCGTGTTGTGGTCTCTCCAAATCTCCTACCGAATTATTAACTTGTCATCATTATAACACTGTTTATGATTATTTGAAAGCTTTAGTTGCTTCAATTGCTTTTTTCCATCCAGCATATAGCTCTTCGCTTGTTTCCGCTTCCATCGTTGGTTCAAAGCGTTTGTCCATATGCCACTGTGCTTTAATTTCATCTTGGTTTTTCCAGTATCCAACCGCAAGACCAGCTAAGTATGCTGCACCTAAAGCTGTCGTTTCATTGATCACTGGACGCTCTACAGGAACGTCTAAAATATCACTTTGGAACTTCATTAAGAAGTTATTTTTAACTGCTCCGCCATCAACGCGTAATGTGTTCAGTTCAATACCTGAATCTGCTTCCATTGCGCATAGTACATCTTTCGTTTGGTATGCTAAAGATTCTAGCGTTGCACGAATGAAATGCTCTTTCGTCGTACCGCGTGTTACACCAAACATAGCGCCGCGTACTTCACTATCCCAATACGGTGTACCTAGTCCTACGAATGCCGGTACTATGTATACACCTTCAGTTGATTCAACACGGTTAGCGTACACTTCGCTCTCGCTCGCATCTTTAAACATACGCAGTCCGTCACGTAACCACTGAATTGCAGAACCAGCTACGAAAATACTTCCTTCTAATGCGTAATTCACTTTACCATCTAAACCCCATGCAATTGTTGTTAATAGGCCATGCTCAGAAGCTACTGCTTTTTCGCCTGTGTTCATTAACATGAAACAACCAGTTCCGTAAGTGTTCTTCGCCATACCTTCACCGAAACAAGCTTGTCCAAATAATGCTGCTTGCTGGTCACCAGCTACACCTGCGATCGGTACATTTTGACCGAAGAAGTGATAATCAATTGTTTCTCCATATATTTCAGATGATTGACGTACTTCTGGAAGCATGCTCTTTGGTACTGTTAACATGTCTAGAAGCTCATCATCCCACTGTAAGTCGTGAATGTTAAACATTAATGTGCGTGATGCATTTGAGTAGTCTGTTATGTGCGCTTTACCGCCAGACAATTTCCATACAAGCCATGTATCAATTGTTCCGAATAATAACTCGCCGTTTTCTGCTTTTTCTCTTGCACCTTCAACGTTATCTAAAATCCATTTTACTTTCGTACCAGAGAAGTATGCATCAATTAAAAGACCTGTTTTTTCTCGAACCATCTCGCTATAACCTTTTTCTTTTAACTCATCACAAATTTCAACTGTTTGACGAGATTGCCATACGATTGCGTTATAAATTGGTTTTCCAGTCGTTTTATCCCATACAACCGCTGTTTCACGTTGGTTCGTAATACCGATACCAGCGATTTGTTCTGGCTTCACATCTGCTTCACTTAAGCAAGTTGCGATAACTGCTAAAATAGATCCCCAAATTTCTTGTGCATTATGCTCAACCCAGCCTGGCTTTGGAAAATGTTGTGTAAACTCTTTTTGAGCTGAATGAACGATTTTTCCTTCTTTATTGAAAAGAATTGCGCGTGAGCTTGTTGTTCCTTGGTCTAATGAAAGAATATATTTTTTCATATCAGTTTCCCCCTATGCTACTTTTCTACTATTTGTAGTAGCTTCACTTTTTTTACTTGTCATATAAGAGATTGTTAGTACAATCACAGTTGTAATAATCACATAAATAAGTGCTGAATTTTGTTTTCCTTCAAATACAACTTGATGGAATAATCCTGCAAGTGATCCACCTAGAATTGGACCAACTACCGGGATCCATGCATACTTCCAGTTTGAACCGCCCTTTCCTGCAATCGGAAGGAAGAAGTGTGCAATACGCGGACCTAAATCACGAGCCGGGTTGATTGCGTATCCTGTTGTTCCACCTAATGATAAACCAATACTTACAATTAAGAAACCTACGATAAATGGATTTAAACCGTCTGCAAATTTATTTGCTCCAATTGCTAATATACCAAATACTAAAACGAATGTTCCAATCATTTCACTTAAAAGGTTTGTAAATGTGTTCGGAATTGCCGGACCTGTTGCAAATACACCTAACTTTGTTCCTGGATCTTCTGTTTCTTTCCAGTGTGGTAAGTAATGTAAATATACAAGAACTGCCCCGATAATTGCCCCAATCATTTGTGCTGCGATATACATAGGTACATCACTCCATGGGAACGCTCCCTTAAAAGCAAGTCCTATCGTTAAAGCCGGATTCAAATGTGCCCCACTAATTGATCCAACTGCATACGCTGCCATAGCAACCGCTAGACCCCAACCCATTGTAATTACAATCCAACCAGAATCTTTCGCAAACGATTTCTTTAAACTTACACCAGCGCAAACGCCGCCACCAAGTAAGATTAACAATGCAGTCCCTATTAATTCCCCTAAAAATGCTGACATAAAATCCCTCCACAATCAATTTAAATGCTTTCGAAAAGTGATAGAGGTAAAATGAATGGCCATTCGTTTTTTTTCAAAAGAAAAAGATCCACAGCTTACATGCTTCTATATAATATATATAGAAACAATAAAATGTGGATCTCTTCTTTTCTCCGTCACGTTTATTAACTTGTCTATAATGTTAACCCTTAATGAAAGCGGTGTCAACAGAATTTTTTCACATTTTCGTCACTTTTTTTGGTAATGTTTCCATAATTCTTTTTTCGATGTCGTAATTGCTGTCGCACCAGCATTTAACGCTCTTTCAACGTCTTCTACCGTTCGAATAAAACCACCTGCTAAAATTGGTACACCTGTACGCTCTTTCACCTCAGCAATGACACCCGTTAACGCACCAGGAAGCACCTCTATATAATCCGGCTTCGTCTTTTCTAGCAAATTACAGCTCTTTTCCATTGCGCTAGAATCAATTAAAAAGATACGTTGAATGGAGACGACACCTTTTTGCTTCGCCTTCATAATTACGCTCGCCTTTGTCGATAATAACCCGTACGGTTTATATTCTTGGCATAAAAACTCCGTCGCATGCCCATCACTTTGTAATCCATGGATCAAATCCACATGTAAAAATACTTTTTTATTATGCTGCTTCGCGAGCGACACAACACTCTTCAATTGACCGACATGAATATCTAAAATAACAATATACTCATACGAACTATGTAATAGCTTTTCCAAATCTTTAATTTGCCTCACTGCCGGCAAAATCTTTTGCTCATGAAATTCCATTCTAAACGTCCCCTTCTTTATATCATCCTATCCTTTATAGTACACAATTTGGGTGAAAAGAACAGCTAGTGTAGGGGATTTCTTACAAATCTTTCTCTTATCTATATATTTTCTTCAACTTATCAGAAACCGTACCACCTATAATCATTAATAGGAGCGGTAAAAAATTCATTACATACGGTGCTTCTGCAACAATTGTAATGCTTGCTCCTGCAAACTTATTTAACGCCCATACAACGATTTTTGTAATAAACAAAAATACCCCCAGCATGAATAGACCATCAAAGAACACCTTCCATTTTGGATGCGCTAATTGTTTACTATCTTCAATTACTTTCTGCGTCAACTCTTCATCACTCCTCAATAACTCATCAATTGTAATACCGAACAGATCACTTAAATGAATAATAATTTCAATGCTCGGATAGTTCTTTCCCGTCTCCCATTTCGAAACAGACTGCCTACTTACATGAATTTTTTCAGCCAAATCATTTTGCGACCAATTTCTTTTTTCCCTTTCTTCTTTTAAACGTTCACTAAAAATCATACTGTGTTTATCACCTCTCTATGTCTAGTATGGTCAAATAAATGATGAAGAGTAAAGCTAGTTATCGTTGCATAGGTTGTGCAACTTGTGCGTTACAGCGTAATGCACGCTATGTATCATGTGGATTTCATATATTTTTCTTCTATAATAATTTCCCGAACAATAATCGTGCTTCTTAACATTGTCGCTTTGTGTCAGTAAGTCGATATATTGAAAAAATCGTTGATATATTTTAGGAAATAAAAAAAGTGGATAACAATACGTTATCCACTCTCCCCTAATTATAATAAAACCGAATCCTTATCATTCTCCAAAAAGAAAATCGTTTTGTTGATTTCTCAACTTATACTAATATGGATAGCGCCAGGGAAATTAATGAAGAAATACAATTAGAACTAACAAAAAACCCTGTAAAATTTATTACAGAGTTTTTTGCCAACTATTTATTGTTTTGCATAACGAATACGAACGTTATCGTCCATATGATAAATTTGTAATGTGTTTCCATCATAGTTTTGTAATTTATACATCATACTATCATTTGTTAGCTTTACTTCTTGACCGTCTTTAACTGCTTTTGTTACTTTTAAAGATAACTGGAATGATGGAACATCTACCGCATATGTTCCTGTTAAGTAGTTATCTTTATTCGGATAAGAACCGTTCGCATAGGACTCAAATGTTTTATCACCTTTTAGTACTAACGTAGTTTTTATGCCACTACCGTAATCAATACCCCAGTTACCAATAATCTCAGTCCCATCTTTGATGTTCTTCTCCATGTTTCCATAACTAATTCCTAACTCTTCACTTGTACCAACTGTACCTACAAATACCCCCGTTTTAGCTTGGCTTTTATCTGTTTGAGCCTGACTATCAGTAGTTGGGTTTGTCGATATAGAACTACTTGTTGTACTAGTAGATTTTTCTGTGGCTGTATCACCTTTTATTTCGGATCTTAACTTATCGAATGTAGGTTTCCAAATGCGTTTTGCTTCCTCTAGTTTTGCATTTGCTTTATTTAAGATTTCCTTATCGGTCTCTAAGCTGAAGCCTTTATCGTTGAATAACTTCTCTATTTCACCGAATGTTTCTCTTAGTTTACCTGTCGCTTTTTCAATCTCTTTTTGTTCTTCTTTATGTTTTTGCGGTGCGTAAATCTTCTCTATCTTATCAAATACTTTATAGATGTCTTTAATACTATCTAATACCTCAGCTTTTGATTTACTTCCATTTCTCAAATCTCTTACAGAAGCATCATAGTAATCAAATCGTCTTAACATATCCTGTTCAATGTCTAATAAATATTGTGCATAATCTTCATCTAAAACTCGAACCTTTTGAACATCTTTACTTTCTTCTTTCGAATTAGTTGATTTTTCTTTCGTTTCAGCAGCCTTAGATTTACTTGTTTCTTCTGTCTTTTCTTCTTTACTTGCCGAATCTTGTACTGTAACACAACCACTTAATAATATGGCAACTGGAACTGCAGCAGCTATTAGTTTTTTCACTTTCATACCTCATACCCCTTTAAGTAATTTATTCTTAGTTAGTTTTGCTACCGATACTCTTCGCTGCTTCTTCAAACAGTTTTGAGCCTTCTTGTGCTTTACTTAATGATTGATGCATTTTACTCTCGTCTTCTTGGTCTAATGCATCAAAGAGAAGTTGAAAACAATCCGCATACAGTTCCATCGACTGCTTTATCTTCGCCTGTTCTCCTTGTAACTCAGGAGGTGCTTGTAGATTCTTCAATTTCGTTGCGGTTGCCTTTGCTCCACCTAAACTCAGTTGTACTTCACTTTTCTTTTGTTTGTATGATTTTACGTCTGAATCTGCTATTCCTTCAATTAATTTCATTGTATCTTCAATTTGAGTGGCACTGTTTATAATATCTGCCTTGTACCTTTCAACATCTGAACCAGTTACCTTACCAGTTGAAGAATTAGAAGAAGTAGAATTATTTGAAGAAGAACTTTGTTGACTACTTGATGAACTACTGTTTGTATCTTCACCTTTCGCTACAGATAAGCTATCCTCTTTCTTGCTATCCGTTGACTTACTCTCTTTTTCAGCAGCCTTACTCTCTTTCTCTACCTTTTGCGTTTCTTCTTTCTTTGGTTCAGCTTTCTTACCATCAGTTTCAATTGTAATACAACCACTCAATAACATAACTGGTAACGCTAAACTTACTAATTTCTTTGCTTTCATGATTACTAATACCCCTTTATGTGTAAAATTCAGTGCAAACAAGTTAATATACTTAACTAATAAATCCCCCCGAATAATTTATTAGAATCTACTATCCATAGATTTCCTGTATATTCATAATCTTTCCATATATATCATTTTACAGAGAATTACATATTTGGTCAAAGGGATTTATGTAGTCTTTGAAGGGAAATTTACTAAATGAAAAGAAATTTTATTCACAAAGAAAAGAAGCTAACAATAAATTGTTAACTTCTCAGCTGAAAGTAAAATATTATCTTTCCTTATCTTCTAATATCTAGGTTGGGATTGAATATTTGTAAGATGAACATCAAACATATCAATTATTTCAAGAAATCTATCAGCTTCACGGAAAACATGGTCTGCTAATAATGGATGAATGATACTCTTTATTTTACATTGCTCAATTAAATCACGTGCTGTTTTCTTAAAATCCCGAAGAGATGCAACCGACACACGATTTTGATCTAAAAATTGATCTAAAAGTGGGACTGTTTGAGATTGTGGTTTCATAGATTCTAAGTCAATTGCTTGATACATCAATTCATCAAAATCATTGCTAAAATTCCGCGCTGTGTCTACAAGCTTTCTTTCCGATGGATCAAGAAGATGACCAATAAATTTAGCATGGTCTGCCATAATCCTTAAAAAGAAAACATTTTCTTTAATAATAGCATCAGGAAGAGCATCTAATTTACCTTCGTTTAATTGTATTAAACGTTTTCTAAAATAATCAGCTTCCCTACTCGTATGGTCAACTAACAATGGAAAGTTATTTTGTCCTGGCAATTTACATGTGAGAATTAATCCTAAAATTTTTCGTTTAAATCCCCAAATATTAGTTGCGGCTTGTTGTACTTCTGAATTAAATCTTTTTATTTGCTCAGGATCTGTTTCATTTGTATAGGAATGCGCTATTTGTTCGATATGTTCAAACAATCGATAAAATTGATTAGCCTCTTCAATTAGTTGAGTATCCTCACATCTAAACCCTAAGCGAAGAAAAAAAGAATGCTCCTTCATGATTCTAGACCAAAAACGAATTTCATTTAATGAACGCTCAACAAACATTACAGATGTAACACCTGTATCAGGATGTAATGATGTTTCATCCCTATGCATTGTTAATCCCCCCCAGTAAATACTGCGCTAGTTCCATTCTTATGAGTAAAAAAATATATAAATACCATCAATAAAAGTTCATGATGAATATTGTATACATGTAAAATTCAACTTGTATAAGCTTAGCTTGATGAACATATACTGCTCCTCCAGCAAAAAAGGCTACCAGCTAGATGTAAAGTTCTACTAGTTGGTAGCCTGTCAAAATTTCTATTAAAGCAATACCGAATCTTTATCACTATCCTGATTCCGTTTCTCTCGCTCTTCTTCTAGACGCTTCATATATACTTCGCCTTCTTTTTCGATAAAATCATTATCCATCTCTTGCTCTTTTTTCGAAGTATATAAAACCATGTAGCCACTCAATACGATCCCAATGATTACAAGATAAATCCACCATGGTAAAGTTTCCACTTTCGTTCATCCCTTTCCTTAGACAAGCCTTATTAGTTTCACTTTATGAGGAAAGAAGTGGATTTATGCTTAAAATTTTATTGTGGATTCTTCGCGAAGAACGCTTGTACATATTCCATAAACTCTATTGGTTCCTGGCGAAACGGTGCGTGGTATCCTTTTTCAATGATATGGAACGTACTATTTGCAAATAGCTCGTGATACAGTTCACCATTTTTCCAAGAAACACTCTTGTCGTGTCGTCCCCATATAATTAAAGTCGGTACCTTAATTTTATCGGCTTCCATCGCAATGCGGCGCTCTCTCATTTTCGTAAGCTGATCATAATGCTCTTTATCATCGCGACTATTTTTCACTTCATTTTTATTATAATCCGTAATCTCTGTTACAGTTTGTAAGTCTGTCGATATTGGCGGCACTTCATAACTTTCTTTTTGCTGGAAAGACTCTATTCCTGTAGAATCCGCTAAAACGAGATGCGTTACTGCATCCGGATATAAATACGCTAAATTTAGAGACATCTCTCCGCCCATCGAATGACCAAGTACTGCGAATTGATCGTATCCGAGTTTCTTCATTAACTTATAATATAAATTCACTTGCGTGGGAAACGAATACTGAAAATCAATTGGTTTAGAAGAACGCCCAAACCCTAAAATATCAACCGCAATAATCGTATGGTCCTTTACAAGTTCCGGATAAATATCATTAAACCCATCTGAAGAACCACCGAACCCGTGAAGCATAAGTAAAGGCGGTTTCCCCT
Organism: Bacillus sp. FSL R12-0074; assembly: GCF_038005725.1. Taxonomy (NCBI): domain Bacteria; kingdom Bacillati; phylum Bacillota; class Bacilli; order Caryophanales; family Bacillaceae; genus Bacillus; species Bacillus sp. FSL R12-0074. The sequence goes on along the minus strand of NZ_JBBOTR010000001.1, from coordinate 1,085,070 downwards.
CACCAATTTGCTTAAAATAAATCGTCTGCCCATCAATCTGCGCCATACTCTCTTTCGTATTCAGCCTCATCATCACAGTATCTTTCACTTCTTCAACCTTCGCAATCGGCTTATCAACGAAGTTACATACTATTAATAAAACAAGAACAATACCGCTAATCATATAAAACTTAAACCGTTTCAAAATCCCCGTCTCCTTTCTCATGTTGCTATTTAAAGGTTTTACATTTTTTGGTTGTTTTATGTTCTTTTTTAATTGTAATCACTTTAGTTACAATTATATCAAAAAAATATAACTCATTTCTATTACAAATGGTTATTTTGTAACTATTATAGTTACACATTTAAAGTAAGTCAATTCTTTTTAACCGTAAAAAGAAAAGGGACCTCGTTGTGAGGTCCCTTCACTTTATTATTTAGTTTAAAAATGATCAGCGTGTGAATCTTGCTTGCTAATACCGCCGCCGTCTCCTTTATTGAAGTTAGCTGGTGCTCCTCCATCGCCTCTATTATCTGCTGGTGCTCCTCCGTCATCAATATTAACGTAGTCTGGTCTTGCTGGTGCTCCGCCTGTGTCTCCTCGAGAAGCGTATTGATTTGATTCAGCAGAACTGTTTAAACCTATCGCTAAAGTCCCCAAAAGTGCTAGTCCAGTTATTACTCCACTAAGTTTTTTCATTATTTCAAAGCTCCCTTTTCTAAATATTTTTTATTCGCCTTATTATTTATATAAAAATATTTACTTGCTTTGATATGATTATCTTCTTCATAAAATTGCATTGCTAATTTTTCACTGTATTCTTTTACGCATTCTAAGAGATTTTTACTTTCAAAGTACGCAATGCCTTCTAATATAATTTTCTCCATTTCATTCGCATTAGAGCCTTTATTTAATTTTTCCAATATCATAAAGCGATATTGAAATTCTCTATTTTTTAATTCATTACATATTTCAATTCCCAATGCAATGTATCTTTCTGCTAACTCAGTTTTACCCAATTTACAATACTCTTCAGCCACTGTAAAAATCGCTTTATAATGTTTAGGTAATTTCTCAGCAACTTCAGAGGCATGACGAATTGCTAAATCAGATAGATTTTGAGTACCATATAACCAACCTAAATTGTTTCTAATCATCAGAACGTACTTTCTATGATTTACTCTTTGGAACACATCTAAAGCAATATTAAAACTTTCTTCTGCTAATTCAAATTGCTTTAATTCCACGCAACATAAACCATATATATTTTCACATAATGCAACATTAATTTGATACCCAGGATGATTTAAAAATTCTGCTTTTGCTTTTTGAATATGGTGAATAGCTTTTACTTCCTGATACGTATGATAGTAAAATTCGCCTAAACGATAATTAAATTCTGCTTTTTCGCAAGGATTTTGAATATATTTTAATAATGTTTCTGCATGTTCAAATTCTTTACTAGCTTCCTCATAATTTTCAATCATTCTAAAATAAAGCGCTTTAAACAAATGATAACAATACGCTAGCATACCTTCTTGCGGAGCTTCAAAAGATTCCACTTGATTAAAACTACCTTCTTTAATGGAAACCCAATCACTCAAAACTTGATATCTGAAGTTCAATAACGCATGATAAAGCAATACATCCGAATCCACTTCCAAACCACTAATCTTACTACCAATCTCTTCTTTCATCTCCGTAGCTTTCTCTATGTTTTGCTGCAACATTACACGATACCAATTATCTAAAGAATGTTTCATTTGCTCCTTCGTTACTACATCTGTTCCCATACCTTCGCATCCCCTTTTCTCCAAAATTACAAAATTAGGATATTTATACAATTATTCAAATTGTATATTATCACCCCTTTTCTATGTATTGAAAAATAATTGTCAGAAAATTTATAATTCAAATGAATTATACCAAATATTTCTATTTTAAAAACTTGAGAAACATTTTTCAGAAAATTTTATAGACCAAATAAAAAAGCAAGCAATTCCAGCGATTCGCTAAAACTACTTGCTCTTCTACTTATTATTTCTATTTTTACTCTTTAATAAATTCCTTCGTACTTCTCACTGTATCAATCGGACGAACTAATTTTTCGATTTCTTCACGTTTTGGCTCTAGGAATGGAGGTAAAGATAATTTTTCGCCAAGTGTTTCGTATGGCTCATCTCCCATAAACCCTGGGCCGTCTGTTGCAAATTCAAATAAAATTTGTGGCGCAACTCTTGCGTATAATGACTCAAAGAAGTGACGATTTACATAACCAGATGAAGGGAGTCCAACTCGACTTAGTCGCTCAATCCACTCTTCTAATACAGCGCGATCCTCTACGCGGAATGCAGCATGATGCACTGTACCAAAACCTTGTTGTGCTTCAGGAAGAACCGTATTATGTTCTACAATGACAGATGCACCGTTTCCACCTTCACCTACTTCAAATAAGTAGAATTCGCCTTCTTGAGCAATCTCTTTAAATAATAGAACTTTTTCTAGCACCTCTTTGAAATAACTAAAGTTCGCGATACGAATAAATACAGGTCCTAAGCCAGTAATTGCGTATTCTAATGGGACTGGCCCGTCTTGCCAAGGTGTACCTGATTCTATCCCTTTATCCAATTCATCAGAGATTAATTGATAGTGTTGATCATCAAAATCAACGAAAGAAAGAGTTTTCTTACCAAATTGCTCTTTAATTCCTGTATGTTCTACTTCAAGACGGTCAAAACGTTTCACCCAATACTCTAGTGCTGCGTCAGTTGGAACGCGGAATGAAGTTTTTGAAATTTCATTTGTACCGTGTACTCCTTTTGGAACACCTGGGAAGTCAAAGAATGTCATATCTGTTCCTGCACTACCTTTATCATCTGCAAAGAATAAATGATACGTTTGAATATCATCTTGGTTTACTGTTTTTTTAACTAAACGCATTCCTAACATATAAGTGAAAAATTCATAGTTCTTTTCTGCACTACTTGTAATTGCTGTAACGTGGTGAATTCCTTTTAATTGGTTCATTTTATATTCCTCCAATAGTTTTCATTTATATGCTAAATTTATTTTTTCTTTGATTACTTCTCTTCAATTGGAGCTAAATTCGCTTCAATTTCTGCTCGCTGATCTTCTAAGAACGGCGGTAAATCAAGTTTTTCTCCTAAATGCTCTACATCTCCATCAACTGTAAATCCTGGTCCATCTGTCGCAATTTCAAATAAAATTCCGTTTGATTCACGGAAGTATAAGCTTTTAAAGTAGAAACGATCGATAATGCCTGAAGAATGAAAACCTTTTTGCATCACCTGTTCTTCCCAATAAGCAAGCTCTTCACTGTTTTTCACGCGAATCGCTAAATGGTGAATGCTACCGCGGCCTGGCTTTTCAGTAGGACCATCTAAATATTTCACAACGATTTCTCCAAAAGCTTCTCCTTTTATAGACTGGAAAATCGCTTCTTCATCGCTTCGGCTAATCTCTGTATAACCAAATATGTCTGTAAGTGTACTCGCCAGTTTATCAAGTCTACGCACTGTCATTTCCACAGAACCCATTCCTTGAATTTGATGTTCAGCAGGAACTTCTGATTTCTCCCACGTTTCCCAGTGCTCTACTTTTTCTCCGTTTGAAACGAGTAGCACGAGGCGAAGACCTTCAGCATCCTCAAATTGCAAAGCAGAACGATTTGCATATGTTGTCATTTCACTATGTTTTACATCAAATTTTTCAAATCGTTCTTTCCAGTAATATAAGCTTTCGTCTGACGGAACGAGTAATCCAATTCGAGTAATTGCATTTGTACCACGGTACGTTTTTCCTACTAAAGGCATTTCAAAAAATGATAATTCTGTACCTGGACTTCCTGTTTTATCTCCGTAAAATAAGTGATACATGGACGGATCATCTTGGTTTACCGTCATTTTCACACGACGTAAACCTAGCACGTTTTTATAAAAATGGTTATTCTCACTTCCGTTTTTTGTAACCATTGAAATGTGATGATGCCCTTTAATTTCATACATTGATAATTCCTCCGCTTCATTTTACTAGTCAAGTGATGCCTAAAAAATAATATTTCCAACAAATAATATGGTTATTAACTTTTCAATTTATGCTCATTATGTTTTTATAGCTTAGTCGTATTTTTTTATTGAATAAGCTGCACTGAATCCATTTATAAATTACTTTATTTTGTATACCGAAAGCAACTGAGTGTATGTTTTTCATATGACTCAATCACTTTCGTTACTATCACTTTACAACTCAAGTGATTAAAAAGCAAGTAAATTATCTTGAATTCGAGATATTTTTTTGTATCGTATTATTTACTTCCTATAAAAACAGCCTCATTAAGCTTATTAACACTTAATGAGGCCATTTTATTTATCATTTTAATTATGGAACGTCGGCTTATAGAACGAACGGTTATCAAGAGCAAATACGCGCTCTGTGTATTCACCTGGTTTTGTGCGTCCTAATGCGCGGTCCATCATGTTCATTTTTGCATCTAAGTTATCGATGTAGTGCAGAATTTCTGCTTCTTTTACTAATGGTGGTTTTGGACTACCCCATTCTGCTTTTCCGTGATGGGAAAGGACGATGTGCTGAAGGATTAATACTTCCTCTGCATCGATTTGTAGTTCGTCTGCTGCTTTACCAATTTCGTTCACCATGATAGAAATATGGCCTAGTAAATTTCCTTCTAACGTATACGTTGTAGAAATTGGGCCAGATAGCTCAAATACTTTACCAAGGTCGTGTAAAATAACGCCCGCATATAGTAAGTCTTTATCTAACGATGGGTACAGAGCCGAGATAGCTTTCGCTAAATCTAACATTGATACAACATGGTAAGCTAGTCCAGATACGAACTCGTGATGATTTTTCGTCGCTGCTGGATATTCTAAAAATTCGTTTTGATGCTTATTTAACAAATGTCTTGTTAGACGCTGTATGTTCGGGTTTCTCATTTCAAATATGTATTGCGTAATTTTCTCAACCATATCTTCTTTTTTTATTGGAGCTTTTTCTACAAAGTCCGAGATGTCCGTTACTTCATTCTCATTCGCAACACGAATTTGTTTTACACGTAATTGAATACGTCCTTTATAGTTTAGAATATCTCCAGCTACTTTAACGATTGTTTCCGCTACATATTGTTTCTCAACTTCTGGTGATACATCCCATAACTTCGCTTCAATATCTCCACTTGGATCTTGTAAGATTACTGTTAAAAATGGCTTGCCATTGCTTGCAAGACCTTTTGTCGCTGTTTTAATTAACAAGAAAACATCGACTTGTTCACCAACTTCATATTCTGCAATTTTCTTTTTCATTCGAATTCCTCCACCAAATCAATTATTATTAGTATAGCACACTACAACTCGTTTTCTTTACGCTTACGTGTTAATTTTATAATCTCATTTTCTGTAAAATACGTGAGTAGATGTGCATGGCACGTAAAGAAGATTACTTGTCTATCTTTCGCAATTTCCTTTATAAGTTCAATCGTTCGATTCGTCCTTACCGCATCAAAATGCACGAAACTATCATCAATAATAAATGGATAATCATGCTCAAACGTTTTTGCTAATGCAAATCGTAACGATAAATATAACTGCTCCGCTGTCGCTTGGCTCAGTTCATGACTGTAAAAACGCATACCATCATTACGCTCGACAATGAAAGGTTCCGCTTCTGACGGTGAGAATATTTTACTATATCTCCCGCCCGTTAAATATACGAAATACTCTTCAGATTTTTGTAAAATACGAGGAAGATGCACTTCATGATAATACTGCTTCGTTTTCGTTAGCACTGTCTTTGCGGCCGCATATGCAGCCCACTTCTTCACTTGTTCGCGCACTTGCGCTTTTTTCATTTCCCACTCATGTAGTAAATCACCATACGTACTGCCTTCTTCTAAATTCGCAATTTCTATTCGATGCTTCGCAATACGCTCTGTCAGTTCTTTCTCTTGCGCCAGACAGCTTTGCGCGGCTGTAATTTCTTGCTTTAATTTTTCATCATAACCGTCAGCCTCATAATGCTCAGCTAATGACAAACTCGTTAAGCGCTGTTCTAACAAATCAATTTGAGGTAATAAACGCCCCACTTGCTTATCCGCGTCTTCACGTTTCTCTGCCAATTTTCCTGCTTCTAAAAACATCTCTTCATCTGTAGATTCTGCGATATGCCATAACCCATCTCGCTCTACTAGTAGTTGTTTTAATTGCTCTTGCATGAACTCATATTCTTCTTGCCATTCCGCCAGCTTCTCTTTCAGCTGCTTACAAGTTTGGCGCTTCTCTTTCTCGTTTTGCATACGACTTTGCGCCTCATGCAAATTGCTATACTCCGTGCTACCGATAACAGTTTCTAGTTTATGCTCAAAGTGCGAAATCATTTCATATAATGAAGATTTCCGCTTACTTTGCTTCTCTAAATCACGATATAATTGCTGCATTTTTTCAATACGCTCAAACGCCGGCAATATGTGCGCATACGTATAAAATTCTGGGAACATATAGCGCGTTTTATACGCATCTACTTGTTCTCCTATTTGGAAAGTTTCTCTCTCCCATTCTTCATACGATGAAACGACTTTATCATAAGCTCGTTCCATTTGCTGTAACTTATATGACTCACGCTCAAATAGCTTACGAATCTCTTCATCTTTTTCTAGCTGATAACGCACAGACATCGCCTCTTCACTTTGACGCCCGCCAGCACTTTGCTGAAGAGTAAGGAGCTCTTCTTGTAATCCACCCGAAGGATCTTTATATAAAACGAGTGCTAAAACAATCCCTACAAAAACAATGACACTAATAAATAATAGCGCGCGGTTATCTATAAATAGACTCGTGAATAAAACAAGCGTGTTAATAAGAAGTAACAGCAGACAAACTCTCTGCCACTGTTTTTTCTTTTGCATAGCCGCTCCTGCTTTTTCCTCATACTTGCGCTTCATTCTCTCTGCGCCCATACCGATAAACGCCGCATCTTGAAATGATTTTTCTCTCTCAACTAACGTATTTCGTTCTTCATCAGCTAACATTTGCTGACTTATTTGTCTTGTATTTTCTTCTTGCTCTTCTAATTGCTCCTGAGCCGTTTTGAAACGTTCATCAAGCTGCGTTTTTTGCGTTTCTAACTCTCTCGCTTTTTGCACCGTTTGTGTAATTAATTCTTTCGTCGCTAAACTTATATCAAATGACAGAACAGTCTCTTGTTCAAAAGTAGCGCCAATTTGTTGCTGTAGTTCTGCGATTTCTTCTTTTATATTCGCAATACTTCCCGTCATATCACGCATTTCTTGGCGTGCATTTTCATAAGACATATGCTGCATACGAAGTTCTTCTACGTAACTTTCTTTTTGTAAAAATACTTCATCTATTTCTGTGGAATCAATTTCTGATTGCACTGTTTCTATCTTTTTTTGAAGCGAATCTACTTGTACTTGCAGCGGTTCTATCTTTGCCTTTACCGCCTCATAGCGCGCCATCCCATTTACAGGAAACTGCCCGTTCTCGTTTTCTAACACTTTTTCGTGCGCACTCTTTTCAATAACGAGAGGCTCAAGCGCCGCTAATATTTCATAGTCTTGCTTTCGTTTTTCGGCTGACTCTTTCTCCGCACGAACAGAAGCAAGTTTCTCTTCACTTTCTTTTAACTGCTCGACCTGTTTTTCATACGTGCCAATCTTCCCTTGCCACTCTTTCATCTTTTCCTCAATTTTCTTCATCTCTTGCAGTGACACGTTAATTTCAGGATTACGACCACTCGGCTTAAAGCGCTGATTCATTTCTTTTTCTAATTTTTTATCTAACTGCAATAACGCATCGCTTCCGACTGCACTTGCCGAAAATAAATAATTACCGATATCCGCTTCGCCGAGCTGATGAATATTTTGCAAACCATGCATATCAAATGAAAAAACAGAATCAAATAAGCTTTCATTCACACCGCTTAATATATCGTTTAAAATATCTTCGCCGCCAGTTTTCCCGTCTTCAAAATAAAAGGTCACCTCACCAACTGCCGTCTTTGGCAATCGTTCAATTTTCAAACGACCGTACTTCTCTGTTTGTACAGTGACCGCTCCGCCGTACTTCCCGCCTTCTTTCGGCTCATAACGGCGCTGTCCTCTCGTCGGAAAACCGAATAAAATACTTTTCATAAACGAGCGAATTGTCGATTTACCCGCTTCATTTTCACCGTACAACACCGTCAGCAATGAAAGATCCATTTCCACATTTTCTAGTTTTCCATAGCCATAAATATGGAGTTTTTCAATTCTCATTTTTTATCCCTCTCTTGCTGGAATAATTGCTCTAAAATAATATTTTCCGCTTCCTTTTGAATCTCTTTCTTCTCTTCTTCCGTAAAAGCTTCAATGCTATTACGTGCTACAGGAGATGTCCAAATGGTGCGCAATACTCCGTCCATATTTGTGAAAGCTTCTAACTCTTTCAGCACACTACCGACGAAATGATTTTCTTCTTTCAAACGTTCAATTTCCGCAAAAGAAACCGTCTCATTTTTCCACTTCATCGCATACACAAAGTCTTTTCGCTCTTCGCCAGCTGCTAAAATATGAAAAATCTCTTCCACGCGCTTGTCTTCACGCAAATAAGGAGAAAGTGGCCCCTGTCCTGTAAATACGACAGTTAAAAGTGTGCCTTCCTCTTCTCTTCTGCATTCATTCATCGCAGTTGACGCGCTCGTCATAAGATCATCAACAGTTTCAAGTCCATCGATACTAACTTCAATCTCATCCCACACTACATCCGCCGTATGGAAAAATGAACAATGCGATCCTTGTTTCGTGAGTTCAATAAGGTACGCACCCTTTTCCCCTGTTTCCTTACGATGACGCCCTTGTATATTACCTGGATAAATAATGTACGGCTCTTCTGATAAAATTTCACGTTTATGTATATGACCAAGAGCCCAATAATCAAACTGCTTTTCCTTCAGCTCACGAATTTGAAACGGTGCATAGCGATTATGCTCTGCATCCCCTTCCACACTTCCGTGAAGCATTCCAATATGAAAAGGCGCATCACTCATTTTCGTATACTGCACTGTCATATTATCCGTTACCGCTTGCTGCAAATAACTAAACCCGTAAATAGAAGCTACAAGCTCACCATTTTTATAAAATGATTTCGCTTCTACATAAGGCTCTGTAAACACATGAACATTTTCCGGAAACTCAATTGCTGCCCAGCTTCCTCCTAAATGATCGTGGTTACCGTGAATAATAAAAACGGAAATATCGTACTGCGAAAGTCTCTTCATTTGCTCACGCACAAACACTTGCGCTCTCAAACTTCTCGTCTCCGCATCATACAAATCCCCAGCTAGTAATACGAAATCAACGCGCTCTTGAATCGCTTTATCAACAATACGCTCGAACGACTCAAACGTACTCTGCTTCATTCTCTCCCAAACAGACTGTGATACATTCATTTCCATCCCTTTAAACGGACTATCCAAATGCAAATCAGCCGCATGTATAAACTTCACTTGTTTCACAAATAACGATCCTTTCTTTTTCCGTACTTTACTACGAATAGTAAATCTAGTGCTCATAAAACTTTCCTTTTATTTTACCACGCAATGTCATATATTTCTTTGCATATTCTATTGATTTATGCCAAAATAGTTATAAGATTCTGATTTTAATTATTGGAGGGAATTTTCATGGGAGTATACGTTCTAACAGTCTTTGAAAAAGATGGTTCTAAAGCATTAGACGAATCATTCGAGGCAGCAACTGAAAAAGAAGCGAAAGCAAAAGGTGAATCTATTTTACAAGAAAAAGGATTGTACGAAAAAACACATCGCTGCACATCTTCTGCAGGTAAGCTCGTTTTATTCCAGCGCTAAAAAAAGAAGCGTCATCCGCTTCTTTTTCACTCTACTATATCTTCGTCACACCACGTAAACACCACATCTAGAATGCGATTACCGATACGTACGCGTTTATTCCATTTACCTGTTTGGATCTGATGTTGCAATTCCGCTTTCATCTTTTCCGTCCAGTCGTGAATCGTGTCACTACGGTCGTACGGATATACGCCTGGAAACTCTTCCTGCAGAAGATGCAAGCTCTCTGCATCAAAATGAAAATGGAAGAAGTAGTTTGCTGTAAGCGATGGTTCTTGTAATCGTAAAAAATGATCATCAACTTGCTTTCTATTTCTATAGAAAGTAAAGATATTCACTTTACCGCTCGTAATTTGGTCAATTTGAATTTCGTGCTTCTCTATAATCACGTCTTGCCCACCTCGTTGTATACTATCCTTAGTATATATGTCTTTTGCAACAAAGTTAACCATTTTCGCGCGAAATTCATTTCCTTCATTATATTACCCGTACCTCCAAGTACAATCAGGACAAATAAACAAAGTTGAAGGGGAGCGATCACATGTATTTCGGAAGCAAAGGTTGGTATGTAAAAGAACTTAAAAAATTAGGGATTCGTACTTACGAAGGTAAAAAACTAGAATCTTATCGTACACATATTTTATCTAGTTTACTTGAGAGAATGAAGAAAGCTTCGGCTTAATAGATGTAGGAAGCGACTACGGTTGCTTCCTTTTTATTTACTAAATAAAAAGGAAATCATCATACCTTAACTTTACCGTTATACTTCCTTGATAGAAACCGCCCATTATCAACTGAATCTCTATTACCGAATACTCTTCCAGATAATCATTTGTATATATTTTAAATTCTCCATACTTATTAACCGGTCCGCTTCCAACATACATATCGCCACTCGTTATGACAATTGTTGAATGAGGTTCTGCACGGCCCAATACACAATTATCACCATATTCCACAGAATCTATCGTTATTTTTTGATGCATATTATTAACTGAACCTATACAGTTCTTATTACACAAATTAACATCTCTTTCTTCAGCCCTCGATAGCGCTCGATTCCTACTAGTCTTTTCTGAAGAGAAAGCAACATTCCCCAGCCAACTAAACCTATCAAATGTAGTAATAGGTAGAAACATCTACGTTAACTCCCCCATTCTTCCAATACTTCCATCTCATTTTTTATCAACTACGGTCTTTTAATGAACTTACAGCAATACGTTTTATGTTGGGGTAAAAGAAAACAGCTTTGGTTTTCCATTCAATTTCGCACTGTTAATTTGTACAGAACACATAGAATACTGTTTTTCACCCCAGATGTAATGACAACACCACACAAAAGAAACCACGATCCATTAAATGTAAATCCACCTTCAAATATATTAATAATAATTATGTTGCCAATTATTAAGAGAATCCATGAAATGGAATACTGTTTTCCATTTGTAATATATAAAATTTCATCCTCATAACAGACTGTAATTCCCCCACCTTGCCAAACACCAATAGCAAAAGAAAAAAGCGTAACTGCCAGTAGCTCTGCTTGTAAATCCTTAGTTATTGGTTGCGGCGCCGTATAAGTAATAATCCCTATCATCATGAGAAAAGTTATAATATCTATCCAGTTTATTTTTCTTTGTTTGCTTTGCAGCCAAATAAAGAAAATTAATACAGGAATTAAAAGCAAAGTTTCCATTTAATTATTCTTCTTCCTTTCCTACATTAGAAACGTCTATAATTGTAATGCAATTAGATTGTTCTTAAATCTCTCATACTTTCTGAAGCATAACATGAGAAAGAAATAAAAAAATCGTACAAAAGGGCAAGCCTATAATGTACGATTGGGCATATATAATGTTTTAAAAATGAATTAACTTCCTTTCAATAGATACAGCTACTGCTTCTGACCGTGAATTAACACCTAATTTATTGTATATATTTGTTAAATATGCTTTTACCGTTCGCTCAGCTATTCCCATATCAAATGCAATTTCTTTATTCTTATATCCGCGCGCAATAGCTTTCAGCACAAACAATTCTTTAACCGTTAAGTTATTTTCTGCAACCTTATCAGCATGTACTTCTTTCCTTTTATACTTCACTATCTTTTCCATAATATTTGGTTGTAGTAAAATCTCACCTCGAATAGCCGCTTCCAATGTTCGAAACAAATTCTCACGATCCGTATCTTTTAGCAAATATCCTTTTGCCCCTAACTCAATTCCCTTTAACATTAATTCATCTTCGTTATAAGTAGTTAATATAATAATCGGCGTATGGTTTTGTTTTTCATTCAAAGCCTCAATTGTTTCTAAACCACTCATTTTAGGCATATTCAAATCCATTAAAATGACATCAGGTTTCTTCTTTTCTATGAAAGAAAGGGCTTCTTCTCCGTTTGCAGCCTCACCTATAATTTGAAATGAATCACTCGTTTCTATTATTAATTTCAGACCTTCTCTTACAACGAAATGATCATCTACAATTAATACGTTATGTTTCATGGCTATCTCCTTCTTTATTTATAGGCACTTGAATATACACTTTCGTACCTTTCATCTTTTCACTCAATATATGTATTTCTCCCTTAATCAATCGAACACGCTCATTTAGACCAATTAAACCATAATGTCCAGGATTCTTACCGATATATCCAGTGTCAAACCCAATTCCATTATCTTCAACTTCTATAGTAAGTTTTTCAATGTTATCGATATATTCAACATTTAAATTTACATCTGCTGCCTGTGAATGTTTTGCGATATTCGTTAAACATTCACTAATTACATATAAGCAGTGCTCTTTTACTACGCTTGAAATATACGGTGGACTTTGGATAGTAAATCTCACATGTATAGACGTAGCTTCAGAAAAACGTTGAATCTCTTCTTTTACTGCTCCATTAAATGAATTAGTAGTATGACGCAAATCATCAATAACCAACCTTGCATCATGTAAAGTTTGTCTCGCTCTTATCATAGTTTGTTTCATAATCTCTTGAGATCGTCCTGTATTCCCTTTTTGCATATGGGCATCTATCGCTTCCAATTGCATAATTAAGCTTGCTAAACCTTGCGCTAACGTATCATGTAAATCCCTTGCCATACGCTGCCTTTCATTAGCTAATGTCAATTCTTCCACTCTCATATATGCAGACTCTAACTCTTGAATATAGCTTTGTATACGATTACGTGCATCAAATTGCTGCTTATTAATATAAGAAAAAGGAATAATAATTGCTAACACTAAAAGAAACATAGAGATAAGAATAGCTAATTTATTCACACCATAATTGATACTAATTGCAGCACAAAATATTGCATACATAAGAGTAAAAAATGCCATTACTTTAAATATATTGTTATAAACATATAAACTTTGGGCGATTAAAATAGGAGTTAATCCAACAAAAATCGCTATCGAAGCATTTGTTGCAATAAATGCAGCCAAAAACACAATGAAAAGTTGTACAAAAAAGAAGTACAACAATTGCCTATTTTTTAATGAACTCGCATACCAATGAAAAATAGTATGAATAACAATGACTATTGTAAAGAAAAAACTATCCATAGAGAAAATATTATTACGAAATTCTAAAAGCATTGAAGCTATATATACGAGTGTAACCCATAAAATAATAAACCTTCTTGGAATAAATACCACTTCCAATACATTTGTATCCAAATCTATATTTAAACTTATTTTTTTCATATCTGACCTCCACTATTACATTATACAAGATGCAACTTACATTTTGATAAAGTGAAGGCTTTTACATACAGCCCGACTCCCACAAATAGCGGGATAAGTCACTGATTCCTCTTCATCCTCATTACCAAATACAAATATGAAATATTGTATATCGAAATGCATTGATGTTTATGTAAGATTATTATTCAGCAATCCATACAATGCTACATAATTAATGTATATTTTAAAAGTTTGCACAATCAAAATCTCCTCAAAGTATAAACGACGACTTTCTGTTCCCTTTTATTTAGTGCTAATGAAATAATCATTTAAACCAAAAATGCTATAATTAACCCAATCAAACTAAGGGGGAACGTTTATCTTGCACGGAAAATACATTCAATTTCATGAGTTTGGTCACCCAAAAGATGTATTACAAGTTGAATATAAAAATATAGAACCATTAAAAGATAATGAAGTTTTAGTTCGTATGTTAGTTAGACCGATTAATCCATCTGACTTAATTCCCGTAACCGGAGCGTATGCACATAGAATCCCTTTACCTAACATCCCTGGTTATGAAGGTGTTGGTATTGTAGAAGATGTAGGCGCGGGCGTTACTAGAGATCTTATCGGTAAACGTGTTTTACCTTTACGCGGAGAAGGTACTTGGCAAGAGTTCGTTACAACATCAGCTGATTTTGTAGTTCCTATTCCTGATTCCATCGATGATTTCACAGCGGCACAAATGTATATTAATCCCCTTACGGCGTGGGTCACATGCACAGAAACGCTAAACTTAAAACAAAATGATGTTTTATTAGTGAATGCTTGTGGATCCGCTATTGGGCATCTTTTTGCTCAGTTATCACAAATTTTAAACTTCCGATTAATTGCTGTTACGAGAAATAATAAGCATACAGAAGAATTACTGCGCCTCGGTGCCGAATATGTAATTGATACTTCCACTGCCCCGCTTTATGAAACCGTTATGGAATTAACAAACGGGCTTGGTGCAGATGCAGCGATTGATTCTATCGGGGGACCGGATGGAAATGAATTAGCTTTCTCCTTACGTCCAAATGGGCGCTTTTTAACTATCGGCCTTCTATCAGGTATACAAGTAAACTGGTCAGAGATTGTCACGAAAGCAAAGGTGCACGCGAATATATTTCATTTACGACATTGGAATAAAGAAGTATCACCATATAAATGGCAAGAAACGTTTCGTCACTTAATTCGCCTAGTGGAAAATAAGCAATTACGTTTTATGACGGTACATTCTACATATGACTTAGCGGATGTGAAAACAGCGGTTGATGTCGTGCAGTCTGCTGAGAAAACGAAGGGGAAAGTGTTTTTGACGAGTTAGTAAATGCTATTGAAAGATCTATTTTGATTGATTTTTTCAAAATAGATTTTTTTATGTCTTATAAACCCTATTTTAGTATCCCGGCTTCCACTACCTAAAAAATAACATTGTCAACAGAACTTAAATTGGTTATCATAAAAGCGAATATAACAGGAGATGAGCAGATGAATATAAACGAAAAGAAATCTTTTTCAAAAGTTTCTCGGCGGAAATTAGTCGATGAAGTGTTGGAACGTCTACAAGAGAAAATCTTTTCTGGCGAGTATGAAGTTGGCGATCGCCTCCCTACAGAGCCGCAATTAATGGAAGAGTTAGGAGTAGGACGTTCAACGCTGCGAGAAAGCATAAAGATATTAGTACATGCTGGCATATTAGAGGTTCGACAAGGACAAGGTACTCGTATTGTCTCACTCAATACAACGCAAGATTCATTTGAAAAACGACTGCAAGCAGCTAATATTAATCATGTGTATGAAGCAAGAAATATGTTAGATAAAGAAGTAGCGATGTTAGCGGCACAGCGCCGAAGTGAAGAAGATCTTTTATACTTAAAAGGACATTTGAATAAAAGAAAACATGCCCTTCAAGAAGGAAATTATGTAGCATACATAGATGCAGACATTCAGTTTCATCTAGCAATTGCAAAGGCGAGCAAAAACGAAGTTCTACTTGATTTGTATCAATCTTTCGTACCTGCCCTTCGCCACATTTTAAGCCAATTAATATTAAATACAGTGAACTATGAAGATAACTCTGAAATTCATGAAAAATTATTCCAAGCTATTTTAAAACAAAATGCCGAAGAGGCACGAACATACGCCGTTCAAAATTTGGAGCTGAAATAAGCTCCTTATATATTACACTTAAACATCAGATGATATACTCAATAACATCTGATGTTTATGAGAGGAGAAAATCAAATTGAAACATCAAGGACGAACTTATTTGTATATACTAGCACTATTTTTTGTTTCCATTAATTTACGTATCGGAATTACATCTATTTCACCTTTATTAGAAACCATCCGACAAGACTTAAATATAAGCAATTTTTCCGTTAGTTTTTTAACAGCTATTCCTGTTTTTTGTATGGGGACATTCGCCTTACTGACTGGGAAGGTAATTAAAAAATATGGGGCAGAAAAAGCAATTATGGCTTGTCTTATTTTAATTGGCTTTGCTACATGTATGAGGGCTTTTACCTCTTCCATTTCCACATTATTCGCGAGCTCTTTATTTATCGGCATTGGAATTGCACTTGCAGGTCCGTTACTATCAGGTTTTATTAAAGAAAAATTCCCTACGAAAATCGGCTTAATGATTGGAATATATTCAGTAGGTATGGGGACTGGCGCTTCTTTAAGTGCAGGGTTAACGATTCCTTTACAACATGTATTAAAAGACGATTGGAATATGGCACTCGCTTTTTGGGGTGTACTTACTATTATCGCTATTATATTTTGGTATCCGGTTATGAAACGAAAAAAGAATACGAGTACACAAGATAAAAAGAATAATAGTTTACCTTTAAGAAATAAAAAAGCATGGTTGTTCACAATCTTTTTCGGACTACAATCAGGAATCTTTTATTCCATTACGACTTGGCTTGCGCCGGCAAATCAAAGTATGGGTGTGAGTAGCGAACACGCGGGTACTCTTATAACTGTTTTTACAGTGATTCAAATGATATGTAGCTTTTTAATTCCAACATTAGCAGATATTTATAAAAACCGCGCACTTTGGTTATTAGGGAGTATATGCTTCGTACTCGTAGGTTTATCGCTTATGATTTACCCACTAACTACACCATGGATCCCTTCTATTTTGCTAGGTATCGGGCTCGGCGGCGTATTTCCACTCGCTCTCATGCTACCGCTATATGAAACAAAAACTTCAGAAGATGCGAGTGCATGGACTGCTATGATGCAGTCCGGAGGATACATTATGGGCGGATTCATTCCTGTCCTAGCAGGAATCGCTCGTGACTATTTTGATGGTTATACGCAAGTTTTTATTATAATGGCACTTTTAAGCTTCATTTTATTCCTATTAACTTTAGTCATGAATAAAAGGAAAAGAAATGCAGAAGATCTTGTCTCCGCTTAAATTTAAAATGTTAATATATGGTGTAATTTAATTAAAAACGAAAGGAGCTTCTAACATGTGGTTCATTTCGGCAATCGCGCCTGTTGTAATAGTTGGTGGAATTGTAGTATTTGTAATTAAAAGATTGGAACATAAATATAAGAACGGAAAATTAGGTAAGAAAAAATCTCAAAAAGCTCAACTGTTATTAGATAGTTTCATACCTATGGGAATGCTTGTTGGCTGTATGATTGGTTTGATTTTCGGTATGTTTTTTCCGGATTCCTCACTACTTTCCATTAGTTTAGGATCTGGAATAGGCTATTTATTTGGTTATTTCGCCTATGAAATTTATAGCAAGACAGGTAATGAGTTTTCATAATCCAAAAGAAATAAGTGAGGACAGTACATAGTAGCCATATACAATATGTACTGTCCTTTATTTTTGCATCAACACTATCACCTTCCCTTTCATATCCTATACACCTTTTGTATTGATTTCCCTCTCCTTATCTCAAATAACAATTTTATTATTTATCATAAAGTTAACACTCTCGTTAAACATATATAAAGATTGTTGTATTTCTTACTTTTCTCCTTGAAAACAATATATACTACATTTGAAATAAGCGGGTACGTCTGCTTATTATCTAAATTCCCGTGCAATACCCCCTCACGAAATGCTAGGAGCAATCCTAGCATTTTTTAGTACATCCGCCCTCATCTTATTTTTTCCACTTATAAAAATCCGTCCACTCTTCTTCATTTTAACTTTAATCACGAAACAAAAAAATCCCCTCAAAGCATAAGCTTCAAGGGGTGAGCCTGTATTTTTACTTACTTATATACGTACAGCTGTACCACTTACAGCAACCATTAACATTCCATCACGAACAACCTCGTAATCTACGTCAATACCAACGATAGCGTTCGCACCTTTTTGTTTTGCAAGTTCTTTCATTTCATCCATTGCGATATCACGAGCTTCTTTTAGCTTGCTTTCATAAGAACCAGCACGGCCACCGACAACATCACGAACTGAAGCAAATAAATCACGAACAATATTTGCACCCATAATAGCTTCACCATTTACAATATCAATATACTCAATAATCTCTTTACCTTGGATTCCAGACGTTGTTGTTACAATCATGACTGACACTCTCCTAATAACTTATAGTTTTTTGATTAACTTTCTTATGTCTTTATTATGACATGAAAAAAGTAACGAATCTATTCAATTACCTTACATGAATGTGACAGTTTTGTAAGAATGAAGCGCTTTAATCTCGGGATACACAAATGATTCTCTATTTTCTTTCCAGTCCTTTTCTACTTCTTTAAAGGTTGGTCGCCCTAATTCTTCATTGTTTTCATGTTTACTAAACCATTTCTTCACATACTTCTCTCCATTTTTATTTTGAACCATACAAAGGAAACTATTACTACTATCCTTTAATATTTTTACAATCACGAAAAGACACCTCTTTCCTTTTCAATAAAGTGAAACTTTAATCAGTGGGGGTTTTGTTCATCCCCCACTGATTATCAGCCCTCACCAATCGGGCTTTTACGGGCAGCCCGACCCCCACCTAACTTCTTTGCTTTCGCTGAATTTTGAGGTGGGGATCTTACTGCCCACAAATAGCGGGATAACAGAATAGAACTTGATCTTTTACTATAAGCCCTTCCTCTCTTATAGTCATACG
Source organism: Bacillus sp. FSL R12-0074 (assembly GCF_038005725.1). Classification (NCBI taxonomy): domain Bacteria; kingdom Bacillati; phylum Bacillota; class Bacilli; order Caryophanales; family Bacillaceae; genus Bacillus; species Bacillus sp. FSL R12-0074. Next base: position 1,066,337 of record NZ_JBBOTR010000001.1, on the reverse strand, counting down.
ACTCCTCGGCCGCGCCAAAGTTGTAAGATCAAAAAACGATATTCACTATGTTTACATTTTGCATAATTGATATGTGAAGTAAATATTATTTAAAGAAATCAGAGTTATAGGCATTATGCTTATCAAATATTTTATAGATTTCTAACTTATCATCTAATTTTGCATCTACTAAAATTAATATATTTCCATCGTAAATGTATTCTTCATATTTCTTAGCATGTTCTTCAGGAATTCCTAATCCGATAAATGCTCCTATTAAACTTCCAGCTCCTCCGCCAATACCGGCTCCTCCAATAGCTGCTGCGATAGGTCCCGCTGCTACGATTGGACCCATTCCAGAAACGGCAAGTATACCAAGACCTGTTAATAAACCACCGAGTCCGCCTGCTACTCCTCCTGCCACAAGCCCTGTCGCTGAAAAGATATCCGCTTTATGTGCCGTTTCACTATTCACTTTTTCACCCGATTTTTCTTCCAGATGTTCAATTTCCTTTTGATCCTTCGCAATAGCTGAAATGTTACCCGCCGAGTATCCTTTATCTTTTAATTCATTAATAACGAATGCCGCATCATCAATTGTTCTAAAAATACCTACTATTTTTCTATCTACATCCATAACTATTAACCTCCTAAAGTTTTATATAATGTATCTTTATCTTTCTTCATTTCTGTATACACTAACCTTCTTATTAACATAACCATTTACGAAAAAAGCGAATAGTAACAGCATTACAAGCGAACTACTTAACAAGTAAATTAAATCAAATGTAATATCAATCATCATTTCATTCATGTATACCAGACTCCTTTTTATTTAAAGTAAAAGTATATTTTTATAGACTAGAAATCTTACAATTCATCTTCAGTCAATCTCTTTGTAGTATATGTATACCCTTTGTAACCCTTTCTAAACGTAAAAAACTATAATTATATTTTTTCTTATTTATATGTTTAACATTTTTTAAAACGGGTATGTTTATATTGTTATGCTTACTATACAGAAAGGAATATTTCGATGAATGCAATCCAATCTACTACTATTCTTTATAATGAAACACCTACAATAAAGCAGATTCATCATTTTTATGCTTTAATGACAACATTTCAAACTAATTTATTTATAAGTAAACATGGAACACTTACTTCTATTAAAAGCTTAAGCACATTAATATCCTTTTTCCTTACTGTAAAAAAGAGAGAGCTTGTATTATTTATCTTTGAAGGAATAGATGCAAAAAAAGCTTTAAGCACACTCTTTCCTTCTTAAAAGTTTTATTATCCCCCTATTCCCTCGATCGTTACTTTTCATATATGTTTATATTTCAAAATGATTTCCTCTATTCAAAACGAGACCCCCTTATACAATAGGGGGATTTCTAGTTTGGCCTTATGAAAACTGATATAATATATATTACGTTTTTCATTCTTTACAATAGAAAACTTTGAATAACCTTGAAGGTAGGAATTTTTAATGAAATCGAAAGCAAAATTTAGTATTCGCTACAAAATTATGGCTGGTTATTTAGTTATGATTTTGTTCTTACTTATTTCTTTCATTATGTTAAACAATGAGATTTCCAATTTACAAAAATCTCGTAATTTTATTATTGATCACGATTTTAAAGTTCTTAATTTAACGAATCAAGTGGAGAAAGAATTGCTAACAATTGAAAATAAAGCGAAAGGATTTATTACTTCTAATGATGCAAATTACGTGCAATCCCTTAACACTGCGGAAAAGGATTACGAAAAACATTATCAAGATCTTTTGGCTCTATTAGAGGATAACCCCTCTCAGCAAGAAAAATTAAAACAGATTAATGAAAACATCAATAGTTGGATTAATAAAGAGATTCACCCATTAATTACAAATCACAATAGTAATAACATACAAGCAATTGACACGACTCAAATTCAGTCATTACAATCGCAGCTAACTAACTTCCGTGGTGTAGAGGAGCAACTAACGAAAAAAAGAGCTGCACAATTAGATACTGAAAATAATAAATTAGAGATTTGGTTATACAGTTTATTGTTCTTACTTTCTTGTATTTCTATTATCATTTCACTCTATATTTCGAATTCCATTACAAAAACGATTAAAAACGTAATTCAAGCTATTAAATCCATTTCTTCTAAAGAAAAAATTACTGAAAGAATTCATGTAAACACGCGGGATGAAATAAAAGAGCTTGCTCATACAACGAACCACCTACTAGACGAAATATCTAAAAGAGAGTGGTTACAAACCGAGCTTGCAGAATTAATTTTAATGTATCAAGGTATACCTTCTATTGAGATGTTAGGTAAAAAAATTCTTAGTGGAGTTATACAAAAAACGCAAACCTCTTGCGGTGCATTCTATGTACGTGAAGAAATTGAAGAAACTGTCTACTATGTAAAGAAAGCTTCTTTCGCTGATCAAGGTGCTGATATTGGAAAACAATCCATTAAAATGGGTGAAGGTTTAATTGGGCAATGTGCTTTAGAAAAACAAAGCTTTATTCTTCGAGAAATACCAGAAGAATTTCGTTATGTCACTAGCGGCTTATTAGAAATACGCCCTCAAAACCTACTAGTCGTCCCTATCTTATTTGAAGATGAAGTGATCGCAGTAATGGAGTTAGTAAGTGTAACTGAGATTTCAGACTTACATCAAGATTTAATTCAACAAACCGTTGATAACCTAGGTCTAACCATCCATAGTATTATGGGACGTATGCGAATTCAAACTCTTTTACATGAATCACAAGCAATGACAGAAGAGTTGCAAGTTCAATCAGAAGAATTACAAACGCAAGCTGAAGAACTACAAATGCAAGCCGAAGAATTAAGAACAACTAATGAACAACTAGAGTCTAGAACTGAAGAGGCCGAGCAAAAGACAGCTGACTTACAAATTACTAAATCAGAATTAGAAGAAAAAGCAAGTGAAATATTACGTAGCTCAAAATACAAATCAGAATTCCTAGCAAATATGTCACATGAATTACGCACACCGTTAAATAGTATTTTACTATTATCTGAAATGTTAAGAGAAAATCATGATAATCATTTATCCGATGATGAAATTGAATTAGCAACCGTCATTCATTCATCAGGGAAAGATTTACTTACTTTAATTAATGACATACTAGATTTATCTAAAGTAGAAGCTGGGAAACTAGATGTTATTTTTGAAGCAACGAACATAAGTGACATGGCAGCAAATATGCATCAAAACTTTTTACATATAGCTGCACAAAAAAATGTCGAATTTACTATTGAAGACAGTGATATTATTCCTGATTTATTTTATACAGATGCAAAGCGGATTGAGCAAATTATTAAAAACTTATTATCCAATGCATTTAAATTCACGGAAAAAGGATCCGTCTCTTTACATTTCGATCCGATAGAAACAACCAATTTGAGTAATGAAATGCAGTCTATAAGTAATGATTGGATTACAATTTCAGTAAAAGATACTGGTATTGGTATCGCTACAGAACAGCATCAACTTATTTTCGAAGCTTTTCAACAGGCAGATGGAGCAACGATTCGGAAATATGGTGGTACAGGCTTAGGATTATCTATTTGTAAAGAGTTTGCTAGATTATTAGGCGGTTGGATTACGTTAGAGAGTAATTTAGGAGAAGGCAGTACTTTCACAGTATATATTCCTAACCTTCCAAATGGGTTAAATGATATACAGTTATCCAATTTAGAAGTCGCAGCAACGATAGATGACATTATTCCTGTTGAAGTTGTTGAGGAAACTATAGTTACTCCAGAAACAAATAACGTCTTCCAAGAGAAAACTATTTTAATTGTCGATGATGATCATCGAAATATATTTGCATTACAAAATGCATTAGAAAAACAACATGCCAACATTATTACTGCACAAAATGGTATAGAGTGTTTAGAAATACTAAAAAGCAATAAAAATATTGACCTTATCTTAATGGATATTATGATGCCGAATATGGACGGTTATGACACGATGGAACATATCCGAATGAATTTAGGGTTACATGAAATACCTATTATCGCATTAACTGCTAAAGCAATGCCAAATGATAAAGAAAAATGTTTATCTGCTGGCGCTTCAGATTATATAAGTAAACCATTAAATTTACATCAACTCTATTCGGTAATGAGTGTATGGTTAATAAAATAAGTGAGGTTTAGTTTAAGTGGAAAATAAGTATTATAATTTTGATCCATCCGTAGATATGGATAAGCGTACGAACTTAGAAATTGAATTACTATTGGAAGCGGTATTTAAACTGTCAGGATTTGATTTTCGCCAATATGCTCGCACATCTATTTATAGAAGAATTTGTAATAGAATGCAGCTCTCTAATATCCCTACCATTTCAAAATTAATTGAAAAAGTAATTCATGAGGAAGGGTTTTTAGAACAGTTATTAAATGATTTCTCCATTAATGTAACTGAAATGTTTCGTAACCCTACTTTTTTTAAAGCGTTAAGAGAGCATGTTATTCCTGAATTAAAAAAGTATCCTGAAATTAGAATTTGGCATGCTGGATGCGCAACTGGTGAAGAAGTGTTATCAATGTCCATCTTACTTCACGAAGAAGGATTAAGTGAAAAAGCTGTTATTTACGCAACAGATATGAATACAAATGTGTTAGAAAAAGCAAAACAAGGCATCCTTCCGTTAAATAAAATGCAAACTTATACGAAAAACTATTTACAAGCTGGCGGTACACAAGCATTTTCTAACTATTATTCAACAGATAGTCGTTTTGCTTATTTTAATCCATCCCTGTTACAAAACATTATTTTTGCGCAACATAATTTAGTAACTGATCAGTCTTTTAACGAATTTCATATTATACTTTGCCGTAACGTTTTAATTTACTTTACGAGTAAACTTCAAAACCAAGTACAGCAACTATTTTATGAAAGCTTAGGTCACAATGGATTCCTATGTTTAGGAAATAAAGAAACTCTTCGTTTTTCAGGTATAATGCCGCATTATATCCAATTTAACCCTAACGAACAAATCTATCAAAAAATACAATAAAAAGCGTATGAAATCCTCTGTTTGGATTTCATACGCTTTTTATTTCGCATTCGTTTGTATCATAATTAAGCACATATCATCTGATTGTGTTTTCTTCTGTTCTTCCTTATAAAACCCTTCTATCTCTTCTTCTAAATCTCCCCATTTTCTTTCTGTAAAAGCACGTAATTTCTCTTCAGACTCAAATTCATCATTTGCAATTGCTTCAAGAACACCATCTGTAAATAATACAATTTGAGTGTTCTTCTCAAAAGGTATAACTGTCTTTTCAACTTTTATTTCATCAAAAAATCCTACCGCACAACTCCCGCGATTTAGTTCCACTACATTCTCTTCATCAACTAAAACGTATCCAGAAGGATGTCCTGCATTTACATATTCAATTGTTCTATTTTCTGTATTCACTACTAAGTATATTGCTGTAAAATAATATGGAATATTGTCATTCTCATTATGTAAAAGAGTCATATATTTATTTAAGTCTTTAATGACAAGTTCTGGATCAATTAAACATTTAATCGTTTCACGTAATACAGACGAAATAAACATACAAACTAATGAAGCAGATACACCATGTCCCATCACATCTAATAATATAATACCGTAGCGGTTTTCATCGATTTTATACCAATAATACATATCTCCAGCTAGTTTGAATGAAGGTAAGTAACTTGCTTCAATTTTTATATGATCTTCTCTTAATGGGCTACTTAATAAGTTTCTTTGTACTTGTGTAGCTAAATCTAATTCATTACGAAGATTTTCCTCTTGTTCTTTATGCCAATTCAATTCCGATTTCAAGCGTAATGCCACACGCATACGAGCTAACAATTCAACTTTATTTATAGGTTTCGTAATATAATCCATTGCGCCTATATCAAGCGCTTCAGCTAATTTATTCGCATCTTCTAAAGCTGTTACAAAAATAATAGGAATATCTTTAAACTTCTCCTCGTTTTGTAATCGCCTACAAACTTCAAGTCCATCAATCTCAGGCATCATAATATCTAATAGTATTAAATCAATTTCATTATGCCTGGAAGAATCTTTTCCAAAATGGATGTATTCGAAAAGCTCTTGTGCAGAATTAAGCGATACAAGATCCTGATATCCGGCTTGTTTTAAAATTTTTTCAATTACAAAGATGTTAACCGGATTATCATCGACAATTAAAATGGACACAAGTTATTTCCCCTTTTCTTATTTAAAATGTAAATCTATTATCATTTTCTATTTTTCTAGTATTGCATACTCAGTTATAAAATGAAAATTTCCTACTCAAACATATTTACACAGCAAAAGAACAAACCCCCTAGAAATGAGAGTTTGTTCTTTCACTCTATAAATTTCCACTTTTAATTTAACACCATTGCTTTGTCATTTAAAAGGCGATCTAATTCTTCCATATGATTTGTTTCATCTGCAATCATATCTTCTAACTTTACAACTAGCTCTGTCATATTTAATTTCGCTGCCTGTTCTTTTCTCGTTTCATAACGCTTAATTGTTGCATATTCTGATTGTCTAGCTTCTTCTAACATTTCTCTAACATCTTCTACTTGTTTCACTGGTAAAGGGATTGTAGTAGGTGTACCACCTAGCGTCTTAATTTTCTCCGCTAAATATAGGGCATGTCCTTGTTCATCACTAATTTCAGATTCAAAGAAAGGTTTTAACACTTGTCTATATATACCAGAAACTGTAGCTGCATTATGGTTATACATTATAATTGCCGAGTATTCTCCTGCTAAATCTTCATTCAATCCTTCGATTAGTTCTTTCACATCGTGTGACATTTTAATATCTCCTCCTATACTTAATAACTACCCCTTTTCTCATGTTTTAAACATAATTATTTAAAATTTTTATGTATCTAAAAACGCCGCTTGCTTCAATTTACTTATCGCTTGTCTTTTAATACGAGAAACGTGCATTTGTGAAATACCTAACCGTTCCCCTGTATCCTTTTGATTTAAATTTTCTCCAAATATATAATGAATAACACTCTTTTCCGTATCATTTAATACGTTAAAAATATCATCTAAAACGAGACGTCTTTCTGTCTGTTCATACCCTTGTTCTACTTCACCTACAGATTCAATTCTCGCTACCGAACTTCCATCAGATGAATTTTCAACTACATCATCTAAGGAAGATACTTGATAATTATTTTTAGCATCCATAATTTCTAGAACTTCCTCTTCGGATAGTCCTAAATGATTCGCAATCTCTATAATCTTCGGTGAACGTTGTAGGTGATCTGTTAGCTCCTCTATCGCAAGTTTAATTTTCCCGCCTAAATCTTTAATTCGCCTTGGAACATGAACGCCCCAAGTTTTATCACGTAAATACTTCTTTATTTCCCCTACTATCGTAGGTATTGCAAACGGTTCAAAAGCATTCCCTATCGAATAATCATACCTTCTTATTGCGCCTAAGAGCCCTAACATCCCTACTTGTATAATATCCTCATGCATCGGCCCACCTTTTGAATAGCGGTATGCAATGGAATATACGAGATTTTTATAGTGATTAACCAACCTTTCCTGTGCTTCATCACATTGGTTTTGTTGGAATTCTGCAATTAGTTTAATAACATCTTCTTTAGTAAGATTTGTAGGTTGAGATTGGATTTCCATCATTCTCCACCTGCTCTCTTTGTATATATTTTGTCATTAAAACTGTCATGCCCTCATCATGCATAATTTGTATATCATCCATTAACGTATTTATTAAATATAAACCTAAACCATTTTCCGGCAAATGTTCTACTGGTTTATTAATATCATACGGACCAACTTTACTTTTTAAGGTACTAAAATTAAAGCTAACCCCATTATCCGCAACCATAATTTCTAATCGATCTTCATATAGACCAAAGACAATTGTAATTTCTCCAACGTCTTCTTTATATGCATGTTGTACAATATTTGTACATGCTTCACTAATAGCAATTTTCATATCTTCTATATCGTCATAAGCAAAGCCCAATCGATTCGCAACACCAGCCATTGTTAAACGAATAATAGCCACATATTCTGCTTTTGCAGGAATTTTCATTTCTATCTTTTCAAATTTCTCCATCATCCCTAGTCACCTTCTTTCTACTTTTTCAAAATCGGAATTCAAATTCAATATTTCCGTTAATCCTGTAATATCGAATAATCTTTTTAGTCTTTTAGATACACCAATAAACTCTAGCTTTCCATCATTTTTCTTAATTGCTTTTAATAGAGCTATAAACACGCCTAAACCTGTACTATCCATATAATCTACCTTATTAAAATCTACTACTATATAAACCTCTTTCTCACTTGCAATAGGCATGATCTTATTTTTCAAATCTGATGCCGTATACGCATCAATCTCACCATTAAGTTGTACTGTATAACCTAAATCATTTTGCAAAATATTTATTGCCAAATTCATCATTTCCGCCCCCTTATCTCAAACTACTACTATTTAATTACCCATAAAAATTAGTTTTAAACATATTTTTTCATTTTAATTATAAATAAATTTTCTACACCTTTCTCAGCTTAACACTAAAAAAAATACTACCAAATGTTTAAACTTTATAAATTTGTGTATGTATAATGTATAAACATTATTTTTAGGGGGATCTATCTATGGAAGAGCACAACTTTAAAAAGGGAGATTTTGTTCAATTTTCTTATCGACACGATCATGCTACAAAATTAATTGGTTCCATTATTAACATACTAACGAATACAATTGTAGTTGATATAGGTAATAGCGAGGACTTATCTCATATAGAACCGAGGCAGGTCGTAAGAATAAATAATTGTAAAAAAGTAACGATAGCTTAATATGTACTCTCAATCAGTGGGGACATCCTCACTGATTCCTATGTAAAATACATTAAAAAAGCATCCAAATTATTTTAATTGGATGCTTTTTTATGTATTTTTATCAGTTTATTAACTTTATAGCTACATATAATAAACTTAAGATTACTATTCATTATCATACTTACGCTTTCCGTAGCATTCTAGAAAAGAATGTAACGATTAAAATAAAGACGATTGCACCTAATAAAGCTGGAAGAATAAAGATGCCTCCCCATTCAGGACCCCAATGACCAAATAACGCACTACCTACCCAAGATCCGATTAATCCGGCAATCACATTACCAACTATACCTAAAGGAAAGTCTTTTCCCGTAATCATTCCAGCTAACGCACCAATAAGTCCACCTACAATACACGTAATAATAAGTCCCACAATTAGACCCCCTATATATTTTTATAATGGATTTATCAAGCTTTGGCGTTTAACCAAAGCTTGATAAACATGTATTATTCTTTGTTATCCAATCCATCACTTATCTTTTGTTTCACTTTTCCGACTTTTTCTTTTACAGTTCCCTTCGTCTTCTCCCACTTCCCTTCATTTTTCAACTCTCTATCTTCTGTAACTTCACCAATTCCTTCTTTTACTTGCCCCTTTTTCTTTTCAACTTTACCAGTAATTTGTTCTTTTAGCCCGCTCTCACTCATATTTCCAATCTCCTTTTCGTAATAGATTTGTAGATTTAAAGAGTATGAATTTAAATAGAATACGTGCATCTTCTTTCTTGTAACCATTCACCGACTCTTTCTAAATCCTTAACGAATAACAAGATTTTCCCTTCATCCAGTTTTTCTTCATAAAAGTTAGCTTCTTCCTCATTAAGTCCTAATTCTTGCATCTTATTTCTTAACTGATCTCCTGTTTTTTGAAAAACATTAATAATACTTGTCCCAAGTCCCTCTTCTTTTATTCCAATTGTATTCACGTCTGCATTGTCTGCGATTCTATCTGTCCTTTCTTTCTCATGTGTTAATACGTAAATATCTTTTTGGTCGATTCCTTTCTTCACTAGATCATTCGCCGCATTCATGACCTCTTTCTCCGTAATAAATTCATATACAAAAGGTTTACTATACTTCGTTTCCATCTTTAACTTCCTCCTCTAAAATGAATTATTTGTTATATTATATGTAATACACTCATTTTCGAAATGTTAAACATAAAATATGAAAAAAATTATGTGAATTTTGATTTTGATAGAGAATGAACCGCATATTTTTCATATATACGCTTCATATTATTCATACGAACATCATTAAAACTAGTAAACATGTCTCCCTACGACTTACAAAATGATCTCCTTATAATAACCACCTAAAATAACAGAAAATTGTTATAATTAAACATAAGGAGGGATACTATGAAAAAAATCATATCTATATGCGCTCTAAGTGTTCTATCTTTCACTTTAATAGGTTGTACAAGCACTTCTACTACAAACAATACTCCAACAACTAAGCAAGAAAATACGAAAAATACCATTCAATTAAACTCTGCAGACATTACCAACATTGAGATGCTTAGAACAACAAGTAATACTAGTTCCAAATCTCAAACAGATAACGAGGAAATGATACAATCAATCGCTTCAGCAGTCCAAAACGGAACACCAAAAACAATCACACTAGATCAAAAAAAGAAACAATCTGCGCATTCTACTATAACCGTTACATATAAAAATGACTCAAAAGAAGAGTTTCTTGTGTGGGTTGATAATAAGGAACAAATTACGATTGCTAAAGATGAGAAGAAAGATAAAGTAGAAGCTGTGACGGTGAATATTAAAGGCGCTAAGATAATGAAGGATTTTTTTAAAAATGATAAAACGTAAAAGGATCCCCATCAACTTAAGAATTCAAAATTAGCACAAAATTTTGTTCAGAAACACTATAAAATTCCAGCCTAATAGGTCAGTGGCGAGACCGTATATTATTAAACTTAAAATGTTTCAAATCGAAGAAAGACACCTTATAAGGTGTCTTTTCTTTATTTTCAAAAGGACCTGCTCCATTCATAAATGCATAAAGTAAATTGAATCCGTTAAAACACATGAGTGAACCTTTGTCTTCCCCCTCCTATCTAAAGGAGGAACTGTTATGGGCTTTGGTGGTAGTTGTGGCGGCTGTCGCTTCGCTGGAGGATTTGCTTTATTAGTTGTATTGTTTATTTTATTAATCATCGTTGGAGCTGCTTGCTTCTGCTAAAAAACTATCGGAAAAGATCCCCGTGCTAAATAAAAAATAAAATAAGCTGCCCATATGGACAGCTTATTTACATAATTATCGTTCTCGGAAGTAAAGTTTTAAAAGTAATTTATCCATAGTGATATTAAAATTACTACTAACAGGGGGAGCACCACACACCCATCAAGCTAAGAAAAGCAACTATCCCCAAAAAAAAATGAACTGAATTCTCATAGACAACTAACTGTGGAGAGATAAAATTTTTGTTTTGGGGGTACTCAAAATATTAACTTGATGGGCATGTGGAGGTACCCCTTATAGATATCCTTGTCCCTTTAATTCGTTGAACCTTGGATCGTCAATTAGAAAATCATAGTTTCCAGGAACTGTTCCTAATACTCCCATTGGAGGTTGATTTATTAATCCCGTATTCTTAAAGATGTATAACGCATTTGTTATAGCTTGTTCACTATGTCCATAATCTTCACCTTCAAAAATTAAGTTCATTTCTACAGCATTACGATTTTCGAATATTTGTTTGCAAAGAAAATCTTTTAAATCCTTATCCATTGCTATTAATTCGTTTAACATTATTTTCTCCCCTTTCCATAAGTTAAATATGACATTTTTTGGCATAAAGAAAAGACACCCTAAGGTGTCTTCCTCCGACTTGAACCACTTTACTTTTAAAACTAAAGAATCTGCGTTAGTTCTGAATTCAAAACTCGTTGTGCAGTAATAATAACATTACCAGGTGCTATTCCGTAGACACTGTATAAACCACCGTTTTGATTAGGAACAATTTCAACTTCATATTGAAGTGCTTGTCCCAAAGTAGAGTGAACTAAACTTAGATTTATAAATTCAGAAGCATTAGCAGCCACATTAAAGTTTATCTGTTCGATTAATGTTCTTGTACCGTCAAGTCTAAAAGATCTAACTACCCCAGTAAGTGGACCTGCAGTACGATTGAGAATTTTAACCCTAGCTCTAGTTGCATTAGTAGGTTGATTTCCTACGTTTTCAATTGGACCAGTAGAGAAAGGCATATTAAATTCACCTCCCACTAAATTAAAGGATTAATAACCTATAGATTATAGTTTCATAGTATGCAATACTTTATTAAAATGATCTAAATCAATTAACCAATTTGTTTTAAAAATAAAAATGAAGTTTACATAACCTTATGCTTTTTAATGATGAATGAGAAGGTCCTTTAAGAAATAAAGAAAAGACACCCTAAGGTGCCTTCCTGCGACTTGAACCATCATATAGTAATATGGTATTGGATGCCAATCCAAATATTATTTTACCACGTTAAGTAATTTCGATTATTGAGAAATAAAAAAAGCACTCTTTCGAGTGCCTATTTTAAGCAGATACAGCAGCTTTATCTTTACGGAAGATACCCATTAACCCGCCAATTAATAATAATACTCCTGGTAATAAGTAAACGATAGAGATACAGATAAATCCGCCAATAGCAGCAACTGTCATCATGATACCGCCAATTTTAGCGTTCTTCTTAACTACTACGCAGCCAACGATTCCTAAGATAGATAGAGCAACAGCTCCCCATCCTAAACCAATGATGCTGTCTGCACCTTCAGCTTCAAACGCAGCTCCCATACCACCGATCATTAAAGCGATAAACGCACAAATAATACCAAAAATACCACCAATAAGTCCTAATACAAATTCAGTTGTTCTTTTCATTTTAATTTCTCCTTATTTAGCTACTTCGAATTCGAATTTCACAGATTTTTCATCAAATGTAAATGTAGGTTTGAATGTACCTGTGAATTTATCGCCTTCTGGTACATCGTACAACATTTTGTTTGTGATTTGATTACCTGGTGCAATATTTTCAGTCACAAAAGTGTTTTCTCCGCCAAAGTACTCTTTGAATTGGTTACCCTCTGCATCAGCGATTTTTAATTCAGAAGTTCCGAAAAATATATCTTTCTTTCCATTATTTTTAGCATTGAACGCGATTTCTAGAACTTTTCCTTTTTCAGGCTTGATGTATTCGTTAGGTTCAACGAATTTAGCTGAACTGAAAGTTAGTTGTAGACCATTAACTTCTACCGTATCCCCGATTTTATAAACTTTGTTTTCAGTAGATGCTTTTTTGTCCTTTTTTTCCTCTTGTTTAGGGGCATCAGTTTTACTTACTTCCTTTACTTCTGTTTCACCACAAGCAGCTAAACTAAAAGTAAGTGCTCCAGCTAATGCAATTGTACCCATTTTTTTATACATTATGTTTCCTCCAGTTATGTAAAATGTAAGATTTCCGAACTTATCGTATCAAACAATCAATCATATTATTGTCATATTTTGTCGAATGAAAATAAAAAAAAGAGAGCCGTGTTTTTTTGCATATTATCAATCTTTATTTTAAATATTCAGACTTTTTATAAATTATCAAACTTTATTTTAAAGCCACAGAAATACAATAACCACCTATCAAATTTACTGGATAGGTGGTTATTAAAGTTATTTAAAAATCTTTTTTCTGCTTTCATCGTACAATATTTCAGGAATAATAAATTTATTTGATTTTGAAAGAGAATCATTCATAATAGCTCTCTTTCTCTTCCCAATCTAACCTTAGCTTGATAGCGATGGGGGAGCACCAACAAAACGCGAATTTCGTACGCTAAGAGATCATCGGTTTCTTACTGTTTAGTTGTTTCTAGTGGTTGTAGAGAGTCTACTGGTGCACTTTCTCTTTTGCTAAATCGGTATTCTCCTAGAAAGTTAATGTGTTTCCACCTTACTGGAGAACTATGTTTTAATAATTCTTCATCAAATTGTTCTTTTTTCTTCAAAGCTTTTATTACTTCACTTAAATAAATAATATTCCACATACTAATTGCATTAATTAAGAGGTTTAGTGCACTACTTCTTTGAAGTTGATCTTGTAGCACTCTTTCTCGTAATTCACTATGTTTTTCAAAGAAAATAGCGAAAGGCAAGACGATGAATACATTTACAAAGTGACAAAACTGTAAGAATGCACGAATGTTTGTAAGAAAGTTCGATGTTTTCCTTTTTCATTTTTTATTATAGTGAAAAAGAAGAACGAAATATTCTCTTATGTAGGAAAGGAAGATAATGATGATTGATCTATTAAATAAATGGATGTTAGAAAGTACAGGCAATTTCAATATCGTTGTAGGACTTACAGCACTTCTATTTTTGGGTTCAGTAATTGCACTTATTATTATTTACAAAAAAATTGGTAAACCAGATGAAAGAACAAATCCTATTTATTTTAAAATTATTTCTTGTATGTTTACTACTCAAATTCTAATGAATTGCATATTTATTTCTTTAGTTGGTAAAGATATCGAGAATTTCCGTCAAATCTTTATATTATTTGAAGCCTTTGTATTCTTCGTTGGAGCTATTTATTCGTTTAAATTATATAGACAAGAATTTAAATAATTTACATTTTTAGTTAATTGTATATTCTATACATATGAGGTTAACATAACGTCTCATTATCGGGATTCAATGTATTTAGAAGACTATTAAAAGTCCTCCAGATTGTTTAACTGGAGGACTTTAGTGTTCACATAATTTTTGTTATTAGAAGTTGATTAATATTAGCTTATTTGTCTTATAAGTTAAATTGAGAACAATTAGATCCCCAAATATTCCAGTTCTTTTTGTATGTTATTTAAAGCAAACCTCTCTTGTTTTTGAAAGGAGTTATTTGGTTCGTTTGAAGATAATCTCCAAAGAACTCGTGTATCCTGCCATTGTTAGAGTAAGGACTTGAACAAATTCCCAACCATCTTCAGCATGTTCGGTAATAATACGTTTATAATCTTCTTTAGGTTGCCCTGTCCATCCAACAATTTCGACTTTCACGAATTTGTAATCGTACATATTCTTCCCCCCTTTTCCTAATTGTACCATTTAGAAGAAGCGATGTATTGTACCTTTTTGACTGTATACTCTATACATGTGAGGTTGACATAACGTCTCATTATCAGTAGCAATAATAAGGAGGAACCCTAATCTCACAAGTAAATCTCCTTTTTTGTTCTATGGATCTATGCATTTTTTTATACATTCCTATCCTGGCGCGGTTTTAGGGTTCTCGTTTGTTATTGGATTAGCAGAAAAACTGTATAAAATCTTGCATGCTCTTAGCGGGGTGCCGCCAACAAAACGCGATTTCGTACGCTAAGAAAAAAACCTTGCTACATAGGTAATGTAGCAAGGCTTTTTAAGTTGTTTAATTCTCACTCCACTATCGGCTTTGTTAACTAACACTTTAATTATTTTAACAGCCTTTTGTTTAATTCCCACAAAGCCGTTTTGTTACTATCCCATTTTAAAAGCGTTACGGCTTCCTCAAAGCACAGCCATTTATAATTGAAGTGTTCTTTAGATAATTTAATATTTTTTGTAGGAACTTTAACTCCAAAAGAAAATTCTTTTATTACATAAACATCTTCGCCCCAAAGAAATTCACCAACTACATCCTCTACTGGTAGTGAAGACACAGAATCTAGTTTTATATATGGACTTTCTCTTGTAATACCAGCCTCTTCAAACGCTTCTCGTTTTGCTGATTCAATAGGAGTCTCACCATCTTCTCCACCACCAGCTATTCCTTGCCAATAACCATAATCACTTCGATTAAAAATGGCATATTGAATGGAATCGTCAGTTTTTATATAAGGAAATATCAATACTTGATACGGTGCTCTCATTGCTTAACATCCTTCCGAAAAAATATGAAAAATTTATTCACTAACTTGCTATTTTAGTAAATAAAGTATTTGTATTTAAACTTTATAAAACTCAAATGTATTTTTTTCTAAACATATTGTTTCATTGGAATTTTTGATAATAATATCAAAACGTTGACTATACTGATGCATAAACACTTCATACTGAATCCGACGTTCTTCATGAGACTTCCTTAAGTAATTAATATCGGCTCCTCTTTCAATAATATCACGGCTAGACCTTCTCATTAATTCTGTTTCTCCATCTGTATAGAAGTAAATTTTCAAATCAAATAAATTTGGATTAATAAATGCGACACTCATTCCTTCTACAATCGTCACCTTATTTTTCGAAGAAATTAACTCACTTTTTATATAATGTGTATCCATTGTATAAAAATCTAAACCAGCTCTTACCATTTGAACATCTCTTTCTAACGCAGACAAATGATGGGCTGATGGATGACAAGCTGTCATTTTATCGTAATGATTTTCATTCTGATATGTATAGTGGATATTTGTATACTGTCGTACATTTGAACTAACAATGTATGGATCTGTATTAATATAACTCACTTTATTTTGATTTAATTGGTTTATGAGCTTATTGGCGAACGTTGTTTTTCCCGCAGCACCGTGTCCTGAAATGCCAATAACAATCTGTTCATCGGTCATACTGATCCAATTTATAATTTCTTGTAATAACTTTTTCATTATTCTCCCCCTGTTACTAATATATCCCCTTATTTATATCATCTTAATATAGAGGTATCCTACTGTAAAATCATACATGAAGCTAAAAAATGGTATGATTATCCATCATATCATCTCTATTTTTAAAAAACTATATTAATTTTCAAAGGATTTTATTGTTATTTTGGGTAGTACCACATCGCTATCAAGCTAAGCTTATGCAAAGTCAATTTTAGGCGAGATTGTTTCTTTTTTCTAAGGGGCAAGTGTAGGTGATTGAAAGATTTGCATACGAAATAAACCCTAATGGGTTTCACTTTTTTGAATTAAGCGGCTTGATTATCAGACATGGAATTGTAAACGACACCTAATATATCAAAGACCGTTTTTTTCTCATATCGATGAGATTTCCGCCCGTTTTGCTGTAGGAGATTGAACAGACGAAGTAACACCTTTGATAGCTCTTGGGTGTTTTTTTGTATAGTTTGGAATAGAAGAAGAAAATAGTCTTTAATCATATATATGGCTTTATACTCACTAAGCTCTCGTTTTTTCTTCATGAGGAGCAATTGGCGCATTTGAAACATGATAGAAGAACAGAGTAGAATGGCAATCAACTGACCATATAAATGGCACTCCAATCGTTCTGGTTTTATCTTTTTACAATGATGAATTTGAAATAATGACTTCCACGTTTTAAATAAAATTTGTCGGGTAAAGAACTGGCGCGGTATCAGTTATGACCCGTCTCCAGCCCCTCCCCATAAGAACTGCTCGTGAAGTTTTCCCTCAAGCAGCTCACCCCATAAACTTCATCAAAAGGGTTATGAGACCTATCAGATGGCAGACACTTTTATCAATATCTTCCCGAGCTTTCGAGAGGACGAACTTTCCAGTTCCAGTAGAGTCCTAGTACACCATAGAGATATTCATTACTCCATCTCTGCCATCCAATGCTACGCTTTTGTCGCCGTTTCCTTCTCGTCAATAACGTACGGACTTTCATCTCTGTATAGTCTCGTACTTTACTAAAAGCTCGACTAGAATTCCCAACCCGGAAGTAATTCACCCATCCAATCAGTACAGTATTGATTTGTTTTACTAAATCTTGTGCAGGCTTGGCGCCTGCGTTTCTGATTAATTCTCGGATTTTTGCTTTCACTTTCGTACAGGCTTTCTTCTTCGGGGTAATAAGAACAAAGTATCTACTCTTATTTCGATTAAGTACTCGCCTCAAATCAAATCCTAGGAATCCGAAGGATTCTCCTTTTAAAACATTAACCACTCGGGTCTTCTCCAGATTCAGTTCAACTCCCAAAGGCTTTAATTGTTCCCACAGTCGTCGCAATGCCAATTCAGCCCATCCACGTTTACTAGAGTGTCCGCTTACAGTGATAACTATATCATCAGCAAAACGGTGATAGTTTACAGCCTCGTAATGGTTTTCTGTTGTCTTACGTCGAATGGCATCAAATGTCCAATCTACTTCATTGAGGTAGATGTTTGCGGCTAGGGGAGAAAATGGTCCCCCTTGCGGGACACCAATCTTTCCTGTCACCTTGATTACCTGTTTTACAAGGTGCATAACTTGCGAATCTTGGACACGCTTTGCAATTTTCTCCAAAAGTATGTGGTGTCGAATTGTATCAAAGTAGCGTGACAGGTCAACATCGATTACTACAGTCATCCGGCGCAATATGCTACGTCGCACTTCTGCCAGTGCTTGATGTGGAGAGCGTTTTGGTCGGAATCCGTAGGAATTTGAACAGAAATCAGCTTCAAAGATGGCTTCCAATATGAGTTTTAGCGCTCCTTGGACCACGCGGTCCCGTATACACGGGATTTGTAGTGTCCGCATTTTTCCGTTTTCTTTTGGGATTTCTACTTTACGATTAGCTTGTGGTTGATATGTTCCAGCCTGTAGTTCTGCTTGGATATTCTTTAAAAACGGCATAACTCCCTCTAGCTCTATATCAGCGAAACTTTTCCCGTCGATGCCTGGGGCACCGTTGTTTTTCCTCGCTTGCTGATATGCTTCATGAAGGGTTGTTATTTTGGTAATGTGGGAAAATATTCCCCAAAACCGATGCGTAGGTTCAGACTTCGCCTTTTGATAGATTCGTCGCCTTAGTTCCTGCAAAGTAATAGGTGTTTTTATCATGGCACCCTTGCCTCCTTTGGTCGTACGAAATATTTACAGGTTCGGACCCTTCCCTCCCCGCGCGTTTTGCTGCACGCAGATCTCTGGTACTACGATCCGTTCCGCCACCCTGACACCTACCGTTCTCACTTCCCGATCGCGGTTATAGAGACGGTCTCCTCGATGAGGTTTCTTCATCGGGTGTCGAGGGCTTCTCCAGTTTCCACATTATCTTTCTCTCCATGTCGCCGCTGATACCCCGCCGGTGAGAACTGCCGTTCCAGACTCGTTTCGGTCAGTTCTTGCTGCTTTCGCACGTTATCGACCGTCTCAGCCACCGGAATTGCGTGTAACGAGGCTACGTCTACGTTCACTGTACGTTACAACCTGGAGATTTGCCCACATGCCTTTTGCATGTGATGTCAGAGGGCTTCGCCGTGTCGCTTTCACTTCATGGCGCCTCTCAGGCTACGGGAGTGGAGTCTATTCTCCCGATTGGACTTTCACCAACTAGATAATGTGTCCTTATCTGGACACGCCGATTTGCCAACGCAAAGAATACCAGTCATGTACCTGTCCCATCGGGACAATATCTGTAGGGGGTGTTTGTCATATATACATTGATACCACTGAGTCGTTTACTACGAGAAGAATACTTCATTCCTTTCTTTTTTTCTCTTACAGCTTGATCTTGTAATCGTTTTTGTTGCTGTTATTTTGTTAATCGATGAACAATTACACGAGCTGGCACTTTATCAATCATTCCTACATAAGCATCAGCTATTTCACATGTTTGTCCTGGTTGAAGAGAGTTCAGTAACATCTCCATATCTAACTGTATATACTCTGTACCTTTCTTAATTCTTCCATCTTGAAAATAATCAGGGTTAGGATTTTTTTGATACATACGTGTATTCGACTTGATACGAGAGATATAGTAGGCCTCTTTATCTTGTATATATTGAAGGTCTTTTAAATGAAAATAACCTAAATCTCGGATACATAAATCATTTGCCGTCACAGTTGGGGCACACAGAGAACCGTAAGTACGATCATGTTGTTTACCTGGACCTGTATGAATATGTAGGAACTGTCCGCTTAACAAATCATACTCAAGTTGAATTTTTATCCGAGCAGTATGGCTACATCCTCCTGCACCTGGATAAACCGATGAAAATACATCCGGGAGTTGAAATGCAGTTGAATCTAAAATACGAATACGCTTGAAAACAGAAGTGTATGGAGAAGAAATCGGCATAGATGCGGCCAATTTTTTGCTTAGTAGTTCGGCTAGTAGCTGTTGTAAGAGTAGGACGGCCGACTTATTAAACCGTTGATTCAGTCCCTCAGGACTGATGAGTACTTCTGTTGATGCTTCTAAACAGCTAGATAACTGAGTTAAAGAAGTCATAGCTACATTTTGGCTCACCCATACACATAAAGCTACTAAATCTTTTGCTTGGTACTTACTGGTTCGTTGTACAAAACCAACATCTCTAGCAAGATCCCGTAAGGCATTTGGAGATAAAAAACTTTGAATCTCTTGAGCAAATAGTTGTAATTCGTCAGACACAGAAACAGACATAAAAAAACGCCATCCTTTCCTATGATTCTACAGAAAGAATAGCGTTTTTTTCATTTTAAGGAAATTTAGTTTTGTTATCTTTTCTTAACAACAAACAAGACGCCACCCAGATCACGGCAGCGCCTACAATAATTGCTATTGGTTTAATCATTAACAAATATATCTGGCCCCTTCTTCAACGCGTACGAGAAACCCGAAATAAATACAACACTAAATATAATAATAGAAGACCACATATTAAAATGATATTCTTTACCTGCAACTAAATTATATATGTTATGGACCAAGAAATTAGCACCTATAATAATTCCGCCTAACATTGAACTAATTAAAATGCTCATTAAATAAAACTTGAACTTCTGGAACATTTCCCTTCTACCCCTTTTCTAAAATAAATTTTATTTAGGTTATACCAGAAAATTGCACCATTTATTTTCCATATATTATCAAAACTATGTTTTAATTAAGGTTATTTTAAGGAAGGCATTATCTATTCAAATGTCCATTTCGGGGTTCCACCAATATGCCCATCAAGCTAATGAAACTAGTTGCCCCAAAACAAAAAATGTATATTTTCACCTGGAGATGCCAATTTTCTCGTTTTGGGGGTACTATAAAATTTTAGGTTGATAGCCATGGGGTAGTACCACATCGGCATATCAAGCATTAAACAGAGTTAAGAATAAAAAAATTCAAGACCATCGGAATTGGATGATCAGAAATTATTCCTTAACCTTTGCGGCAGTTACATTAAGAATTTGGCTACCTTTATTTGTATTGCTATTTGGACTGAAGCATTTCGAACTTAGTTATGCTGTTATTGCTTGGTTAGCGTGGGTGCCAAATTTAATCATTGCAGAATTATTTATAAGACAAAGCCTTAATAAAGGACAACAACAGAAAAATGCTGATTTACATTTTTGATGCAATTTATACGTAACTCGGCTGAATCCCTTGATGGCAACCCGAAAGGAAGGCCGATGTCTTCCCGCCCTACATAAGAAGATCACCTTAGGGTGTCTTTTTTTTATTTTCAAAAGGACCTGCTCAATTCATGCGTAAAAACATAAAGTAAATTGAATCCGTTAAAATACATGAGTGACACCTTGTTTTCTCCTCTTATCTAAAGGAGGAAGAACTATTATGGGCTTTGGTGGTAGTTGTAGTAGTTGTGGCGGTGGCTTTGCTTTATTAGTTGTATTATTTATTTTATTAATCATAGTTGGAGCTAGCTGCTTCTGCTAAACAAACTATTAGAAAAGACACTCATATATGGGTGTCTTTTCTTTATGGGATAGCGTGAGAAAAATGCCGATTTACAACGTTAAGGAAATTTCAATATTAAAAAGCCTAATTTCTCAATTAAATATGAAGAAATTAGGCTTTTTTCATTTAGTGATGAAACCCATTATCACATTTCGTATCATGTGGCATCGGCCCGTCCAGGGAATCCAGAAAGGCAACGGTCTGTTTGAGGTTCCTCAAAAATAAATGCGCGAGATCCATGGAAAATCCATTTCGAACCACAACGCGCATAATCGTCACCGCTTCCATATCTGGAGGCAATGGATAGGCGGGTACTTGCCAGCCAAACACACGCAATTGTCGAGATAAATCATAAAGATTCCAGTTTAATGTGTAACCATCTTTCAGTCGCCAAGCGAAAACCGGAATATCCGAACCATCGGACAAAAGTTCGAACGGTTCCATATTCTGAATCGCCTTGCTAAGAAAAAGAGCGACTTTCTGAGAAGCTCTTTGGACATCATAGTACCCACTTTTCCCCAAACGCAGGTAATTGTAATATTGCAGGAGCACTTGTGCGCCAGGACGAGAGAAATTCAGGGCAAAAGTCGGCATGTTCCCGCCCAAATAGGAGACGCGGAAGATTAGATCCTCAGGGAGATCTTCAGCTTCCCGCCAAATTATCCAACCCAACCCAGGGTAGACTAATCCATATTTATGTCCGGATACATTGATGGACTTCACCCTCGGTAATTGAAAGTCCCAGACTAAATCCGGTTGAAGAAACGGTGCTATAAATCCCCCCGAAGCCGCATCCACATGCATAGGAATGTCGAGGCCCGTCCTCTCCTGCAAATCGTCCAACGCTTTCGCAATGGCGGCAACCGGTTCGTAAATCCCGGTATAAGTCTCACCGAGAATCGGTACCACACCAATCGTATTTTCATCCACGGCAGCGAGGACCCCCTGAGGATCCAATCGGGGATGCTCTGGGCTAACCTTCACATAGCGTGGTTCAACCTCCCAATAGTTCGCGAATTTTTCCCACACGACTTGAACAGCAGAACTAAACACAATATTGGGCCGATCCACCGGCTTCCCTTCGCTTTTGCGTGCATTTTGCCAGCGTCTCTTTAACGCAAGCCCCCCGAGCATACATGCTTCCGACGATCCAGTTGTTGAAACGCCCATAGTCGTAAGGGGAGTGGGCGAATGCCAGAGGTTTGCTAAAATACGGACACACCGCTCCTCAATTTCGGCTGTCTGTGGATATTCATCCTTGTCAATCATGTTCTTGTCGAATGATTTGGCATATAAGTGCTCTGCGGCAGGCTCCATCCATGTGCTAACGAATGTTGCAAGATTCAAGCGGGCATTGCCATCAAGAGCAATTTCATCATGGACGATTTGATACGCTGTTTCTGGTAACATACCTTCATCAGGCATCTGAAAGCGCGGAACGACTGATTCTCCTTCGCGGGCAAACAGAGGATTTACAGAAAACTCGTGAGGCAGCTCCATTTGCACGTGACGCGGTAGATATTGTGGATTATCTGGCAAGATCTCTTTTCCTTCGTATGCATCGTTTTGAACTTCTGCTTTTCGATCTTGTGGCATACAAGTCCCCCTTAATTAATTGTTTAACAAACATATTATTTACAAAAAAGCATTTGTTACACCAAGGGGACAATTCTAATAAAAGGTGCTGCCACCATTCGAATTAAAGGAGAAGCCATGAATGGACTTGCAAGAGCTATTTTCTTCAGAAAACAAGGTGAGCTTAGGGAACAAACCATACAGCATCAATTGCAAAGGGTCAGTGCCTTAAACATAATTATCAATGCCATCAGTATCTGGAATACTTTACATCTAACAAAAGCAGTTAAATATCAAAAACGGATAGGTAGTTTTAATGAGAACTTATTGCATCATATGTCATCTTTAGGTTGGGAACATATCAATTTACTAGGAGAATACCATTTTAATTCAGAAAAAGTGGTCTCATTAAATTCTCTAAGACCATTGAAACTTTCTTAGTGTTGTAAATCCACATTTTCCTGACTCTACCCCATGCCCATCAAGCTAACCAAGTACACCATTTACAAATTCAAAAGAATCCCCCTCAAAGCATCAGCTTTAAGGGGGTCCTCCTAGTATTTTCTCTCTTCATACAATCGATTTGCTTTATACGAAAAAAATAAAAACATACCCACCGCAACTGGGATAAATAACCATAAAATACCTCTCATTAATGCAAATGGTGTTTCAAATAAAAATGATCCTAAAAATGCTGCGCCGTGCATATCCCATAATCCTGGTGTATAATATAGGCCTTTCGGATTTAACATCACTCCTAAATCAATTGTATTATTAAACATAAATAGCATTAATAGAGGAAAATAACATATTGCTAATTCTAAAAATGTCTTAGATAAACGTTTATACTTCCCTGCTCGTGACATTTGATCTGAAAAAATGTCATCTTCACTTTCCTCATCTATCTTTTTAAAATATTGCGTGCCTGCCCACCATTTACCGGCTATATGCTTCCAGCCGCTATCTTCAAATAACGTACAATAATTAATAAAATCACTTCGTCTATAAAATATTCTATAATCTATTTTAATTGTCGCATTCTCTGGTTCTGCGATTTTAAATTTATAACCGAATGTATTACTTTTTAGTTGATAGCCTTTCCAAGCCATCTCTTCTAACCATTTTTCCTCTTTCTCAAAGTCTAAAAAGAATTTCAATCTCCACATCTTCGCTTCCCCCTAACTATACATTTAATAAGCTTTTTGTAACCCCAATAATGTGCTGCATTCTCATAAAGTCTAAATGTAATACTTCTTTCCCGCGTTCAGTAATGACATACACTTTTCTTCGTTTATCTTCACTTTTTACCGATTCTATTAATTGTTGCTTTAATAAATTTTCAACCGCACCATATAATGTACCCGCCGCAATTTTCACTTGATGATTACTAAGTTCCTCCACCTTTTGCATAATTAAATATCCGTGTGCTGGCTCTAATAAAGCTAAAAGAACGTAATACGTTGTTTCCGTTAATGGTAAATTTTTATCTCTATTCATAAAGACCTCCAGTGTAACGATAAATATATAGCCAAACTATATAGTTTAACTGTATAGTTTGATTTTATACAGTTAGACTGTATATGTCAAATTAAGGTATAAAAAAATAACCTAGATCCCTTAAATGGATCTAGATTATTTTTAATACATAAACGTAATCGTCACTAAAGAATATCCTTCTTTCGCATTATACGGCTCCGCTTTATAAGAAACACGGTTCGCTCCTTGCGGATAACCGATGTCTCCAATTACTTTTTTCACATCTTGCAATGCGCCATCCATTGATTGTTTATAAAGAATTTCAATCTTTGCTGACTTTGTGCTATAACGTTGCTGCATTTTATTTTTGAATTCATTATAGTTATTTGCGATATATTCATTTCCTAAATAATTTAACTTTGTATCTTTCAATATTTGCTGATATGCAGGTGTTTTCGTACCACCTGTCGCAATTTTATTTGTTAATGTACTATAATAATTTGTTGTAGCCTGCGGATAGTCCCCGCGGTTCCACTCATGATTTCTTGCAATTTGCTCGTCAGATAAGTTGAAATAAGAATACGTTACGCGGCCTTGTTCATCTGGCACTGGATCATCGAATGTTGTATCAAGGTGATACCATTTGTTTTCGATTTTCACCAAGTTCCAAGCATGAGGCTGACCGTCTCCAGTTCCTACTACAAAATGATTCTCAATTCCAGCTTCTTTTAATAATTGATAGGTTAATAGTGTGTAACCTTGGCAAACGGCAGAACGATTCGCGAGTGCCTCATATGCTGTATACGCTTTATAAGACGTATCGTAAGAAACATGTTTTACAACATAATCATGAATCGCCTTCACTTTTTCATGATCATCCATCCCGACTTGAATAATAGAAGGAACGATCGCTTTCGCTTGTTTCATCACATATTCTGTTTGTTCTTTCGTTTCACGATACGTAATATTTAGCGTAAACGTATAATTCCCTGGCGATCCAGATAGTGAGTATGAAACATTCGATCTATTATAATTTGTATACTCATTTTTACTTGCGACTTCTTTATATGCGGTGAAAAGTGTATTCATCACTTCTTTTGTATTACTGTTTTTCGTTTTATATGGAAGTGTAATGTTCGTTTCGTACGTATTAATACGTGTTTGCACTTCATTTTTGAATGCTGCTAATAATGCCGCATCTCCTGTATCTTGCACCGCAACCTCAGGCTTTTTATATTTCAATGCATTATATAAAAACTGTGCATACTGTTCACGCGTTACCGTTTTAGCTGGTTCAAATTTCCCGTCTCCTGTACCAGATGCAATCCCGTTTGACTGCACCGCACTAATCGCATTTTCTGCCCAAAATCCATTTGGAACATCATTAAATGTATGTTTTTGTTTAGCTGAAACTTGGAATGCATTTTTAATAATTTGCGCCATTTCTGCGCGGCTAACAGAATCTTTCGGTCTAAAACCGCCATTTCCATCACCTTTAAAAATCCCCAATTTCGTTAACGTTAAAACCTCTTCCGGAAACATTGTAGAACCTGAGCGAATATCTCCATACGGATTATTTAAAGTAGACCCATCTTGTAATACATAACGAGCACCATCATTACTAAACGTACCGCCTTGCTTATTCGGTACTAACACACGATAAATTAATGCTGCAACTTGCTCCCTCGTCGCAACATCACCAAAACCAAACATCCCATTTCCATAACCTGAAATAATATTTTTGCTCGCTAAGTCTTTAATCGCA
Source organism: Bacillus sp. FSL R12-0074 (assembly GCF_038005725.1). NCBI lineage: Bacteria > Bacillati > Bacillota > Bacilli > Caryophanales > Bacillaceae > Bacillus > Bacillus sp. FSL R12-0074. The sequence goes on along the minus strand of NZ_JBBOTR010000001.1, from coordinate 1,039,997 downwards.
GGATAGGACCAGTGCGATGTTGGTACATCAGAAAAAACGCCCGCTTCAGCAGCTTTCATATCACTGCCATTTGTATATAATAAAGCACCACCTATAAGTGATAATGATGTAATTGATTTTAATAGTTTTGTGTACATAATGCATTCTCCCAATACGTTCTCTATTTGTGTTATTTTTTGTCGAAAAATCTAAAAGAATATGCCAAAACACATTATACAATTAAAACTTTTCGGAGGATATATTAAATTTAAAAATATGCAAAAACTCATATTACTATAGTAATTCGTACTAATATTATGTTGCGAATATATAAAGTGAAACTTTAATCAGTAGGGGGTTACAGGCAGCACGACTCCCACCTAACTTCTTTGCTCCACCTGAATTTTGAGGTGGGAGTTTTACTGCCCACAAATAGCGGGATAAATAAAAAGAAAAACACTAATGTAACATTGTTAATATACATATCTCTTTTTGAGCTTTTATTTCGCTAAAATGTACAATACTATCCCCATTAAAATCGCAATAGAATCCTGAGAACATACCTTTTAACATGATTCATTATATGATTGCAAATTTCATGTCCTTTATTTAAAACAGTTTTTACTAATTGTAATTATTTGCATCCACTTCATACCTCCATGCAATATTCTTTGGAACTTTTGGATACATTAAATATGCATAGCATTGTAGTTTACATATATTTCACTTTTGTATTTTTTGACCAAGTATTAGGAGGGTATTTATGATGAAAAGCTGTACAGCATTCCTTATTATTGATGTACAGATAGGTTCATTTGAAGAGAAAAAAGTCCTATATAATAGAACGGAATTATTAAAAGTTATTCAATTATTGATTTCTAAAGCCCGTTCTGCCTCAGCTCCTATTTTTTATATGAAGTTTAACGGGAAGTCCGGTTCCTTGCTTAGCCAAGGGACACCTGGATGGGAAATTCATAAATCAATTGCTCCAGCAACAGGAGATGTCGTTCTTGAAAAGAATCATCCGGATTCTTTTCATAAAACGAGTCTTCAACAAGAGCTGGAAATGAGAAATATAAAACGAGTTGTTATAGCAGGAATCCAATCTGAAATTTGTATAGATGCAACATGCCGGCGTGCATACAGCTTAGGGTATGACGTTACTCTTGTAAAGAATGGGCATAGTACATATAATTCTACAATATTATCGGCGTCTCAAATTATTAAGCATCATAACGAGATAATCGGTCAATGGTTTGCCTGCGTAAAAAATTCCGAAAGTATAGAGTTTTAATTCCATTTCCATATTTGATAGTCTATATATTTTTTACGATAGTCTCTTGCGCTTTCAAAGAATTGCTTTCCAATGAACTGGTTCCTAGACTGCCTATTTCTACAATAAGAAGAGAGCTGCCCATAGGTCAGTTTCACCGACTTATGAGGCAACTCCCTCTTAGTTTCACCTTATTCTATCGATGAATCCAAACTGCACCTGCAGACTTGTCTTCAGCTTGACCTACTACTTCAAACTTTAATCCTAATTTCGGCAACTTACGTCCTGCATCTGGAATCGCGCTGTTGATGTACTGCTTAGAGTCATCAAATTTTGCAACGCCTGGTAATCCTTTATAGTCAAAGATACCACGAGTTGGCGAATCTACTCTCCATGCTGGCGTTTGATCAAATGAGAATGCCGCATCGGCAATTTGATAACGCGTACTGCTCTTCACAGTCGGTTGTCCGTTTAATGTACCTACGATTGCCTCTGGATGAGAATCTACTACTCCTAAGAATCCTTCACCTGGATGAACACCTACCCAGTTATCTGTAAAGCTTTGATCCGCATACCATACAACCATTCCTGTATTAAAGACTGGACCACGCGCATGTTGTAACGCCGTGTCAGAACCAGCGTAATTTCTCCACTCTACATAGTAGTTATTTTTTTTCTGTTCCAATCCGTTAGATACAGTAAATCCTTTTAACGTCATTGCTGGCCCGCCTTCTGCATCATCTGAGAAAACAACTTTTCCATCTACAGTTAATGCAGCATTATCTAACGCAAATCCTTTATAAGCTACTGCAATATCTGTTAAATACTCAAATTGCAGTTTTACTTTTTTCCCTTTAAATTGGCTTAAATCGTATGATTTATCAACCCACTTACCATCAGTTGTATCCACGCCGCCTTTTACATCTTTTTCGCCCATTCTATCAATACGTGTCTTCGTTCCATCTTCTGCAATCGCATATACGTCAAGGAAATCATACTTCGCTTCAAGTTCGTAGAATGCCTTATAATCGAACTTAGCATCCTTGGCATTTGTTAAGTCAAATACTGGTGTCTCAAGTGTTGTATGAATATCATTTCCTTTTGTGCTGTAATAAAACTTCTTACCAAATGCTGACTCGATATTTTTAATATCTTTGTCTGGCAAGTTAACACGAACGATTCCTGGTCGTTTTGATTTTGTAACACTTTGATCTAAATATGTTGCAACACCGACTCCCGTGCGAAGTTTATCATAATCTACCTCAACGATATTCGCCCAGTTGCCATTCATATTCTTTTGGAAAAACTCTTTATTTTGTGGTGAGAAACTTGTTGGCTCTGTTCCTGCAATTTTTCCAGCCCAGCTGCCGCCACTCATAATAGACCATGACTCAACAGGTTCACCTTGTCCTGAGTACTTCGTATCGTATTCATCTGGTAAGCCTAAATCATGACCATACTCATGCGCAAACACACCAACTGCTCCATCTTCAGGCTCGATTGTATAATCGTATGCAGCCATCTTTCCGCCCCAATTCGAAACAGAAGATTTTGTGCCATCAATCGCATATGGTTTTGATCCAAGTTTTGAACGATGAGACCAAATCGCATCATCTTTCAATTTACCGCCGCCAGCTTCTTGACCAACGCCAGCATGTACAACCATTAAATGATCAATAATGCCATCTGGCTCGTTTTTATTTCCATCACCATTTTGATCGTATTGATCAAATTGGTCATAATCAGCTAAGTTAATTCCTTTTGCTACCGCTGCTTTTAATGCTTCTTTCACAAGATCACGCGGCCCTAAAGGACCTTTGTTATCATGGCCAGTACCCGCATCCGCACCATAATCCGAAGCTTTCCCTGGAACAGTAAGCCATTCCGTTACAGTTCCATCAACTGTGTAGCTGCCGCCAGATTGTTCTTCATAATATTGTTTAAATGTATTAATCTTCGATCCATCAAATAACGTAAATGGTTCATTACCAAATAACATTTTTTGATAATGTTCACGATTGAAGTCCTTAGAATACATGTATCCTGGCTCTTGATCAATATTGTTATGCTTAAAATCGCTAAATTCTACAAGTAAAACAAGTACTTTATCTTTTCGAACAGCACCGTTGTACTCTTCTTGCTTCGCTGGTGCAGTAGGTACTTTTCCATTTAATTTACTAGAATTCAATCCTGCACCTTGTCCAGCTACTGGCCCTACTGTTGGCTGCTGCGCCTGTTCATTTTCCTTCATTTTTGCATCTTTTACTTTTTTCATAAAATCAGAAGCTTCTTGCGTAAGACTATCTCCTGTCAAGATTTCTTTACCAGGGTTTTCCCCTTTCTTTTTCTCAACATATTTCTCGACAGCCTTTGACGTCTCAGCTTGTGATGCAGATTGATCAATTACGCCCCGTTGTTTTAGCGCTTCTGCCAAACGCTCCTCCGGTATTAAATGCTCATCTATTGGTAGAGATGATGGCGAATCAGCATACGCCGCATGACTTCCAAAAGCAAAACTACTACTTAGTACTGCCGCTGTTGCTAAAACTGATAATGGTTTTAACTTCTTATTCTTTTTCAATGCATTTCCTCCCCAGTGTCTGCGAATTATCGTTTTTTTTGCCGATAGCAACATAATATTCTCTTTATAGAGAATATTCAATGTTTTTCAACAATTAAATGTTGAGAAATATTTTTTTGTGCAGGGTGGGATACGTAGGATAGCAAAAAAGAAGACTGTTGGGACTTTATAATTATTTGAATCAAGATTTAACAATATACTTAATGCAAATTGCATCTGACTATATAAGGAAGCTTGTAGGAAACCATAAAAAATGGACTGTAAGGTTCTCCCCCCTACAATCCATCATTAATCATAATTAAAGAATATTAAGATTATAATAACGAAATATACACATGTATAATTCTACATTACTTGTAACTAAAAAAGGAGTCCTGATCGACCATTGCCATCAACTTAAGACATGCATTGTCCCCCAAAATGAAAAAACGGACTAAATTCCCACGGACAACTATAAAGAGGTAAAATCTTCGTTTTGGAATACTTCAAAATATTAACTTGATGGGCATGTGGCGTACCCCTGATATGATCGGTACTCATGAAAAGCTTATCAGCGTCATTGCTATTAATGACAACATTGATACTTGATACTCGGAAACAAGAGGACAGGACGACGATCTATCGCACATTAAAACGAAATGGTTATGAAAAGAACGAGTAACAATGGGTGTCGTTTATACTTATTATATGTTATGTATATTTCTAAAATAAATTAGCCGTCTTGCCAAAAGCTTTATACCAACAAAAGGAGCTAAATTATTTATCTTAGCTCCTTTTACTTATAAATTATTTAATTATAAAAGCTACAATCCCTAAAATTATACACAAAATTCCGCTTAACAATTGCCCTATTCCAGAAGCCTGTCCAAAAATCAATAAATTGAAAAGATTTTTTCTTGTTTGGTTTTTCCCTACAAATGCAGCATCCGTTTTCATTCTATATATTCCCCATAATACTAACACTATCCCAAAAAGTATTAAAAATAACTTTAACATCATAATATATTTACCTCTATTCATTATTTGTATTTCGCTGTATTGTTTCTTTTTAAAATTTTACATTTAAATATTAAAATTAATCATCTTCTTCAAATATAAAAACTTCTTCAATTGATCGGTTAAAAACCACAGATATTTTATATGCCAGTAAAACAGATGGATTATATTTTTGTTTTTCTAATGAAATAATCGTTCTTGAAGATACAAATACTTTATCAGCTAATTCTTGTTGTGTTATTCCATATATTGAACGCAATTCTTTTATTTTATTTTTCATAACAATCTCCTAATTAAAGAGTATAGTTATAATATTTTTTGGCCAACATTTTAGTAATTAAACAACCTATTATAATAATAAATAACCCTGTATTTATTGAGATTATAATCCATTTCGATAGAAACATCATGAGAAGAATCATAACCATTAGAATACTTATGGTAAATTGTGAAGCTTTTCCTTCTATCAGATCATCCCTCTCATCATATTCCATTGATTGCTCTCTTTCTAACTGTTTATGATTAGCCTTATATTTAGTTTGAGAAACTAAAGTAAAAATTAAAAAGATTATTCCTGTAAGAATCTTTAAATTCCCTAAATAAAATCCCTCACTGAAATCCGCTTTAGTATGATTAAAAAATATTTCAAAAAAACCCATTGCAATAATTGCAAACGAACATAAATAAAGCTCTTTAAATTTATTTTTCAAATAAACCCCTCCTAACACAACTGTATATGAAGTTTGCTTCACATGAAGTAGACTTCATATTACACTATCTTAAAAAGGATGTCTAGAATTAATTTGTTTTAGATTTTCGTTTTCACTAAAATTTTTAGTTTTACTAATAATAGTTGCACTTTCAGTTCCTCTTACATTTAACATTGACTGGTGCGAACATGTTTTCAAGGATTTAAATTACAAATTGATTAGAGTGTTTTTCCTTCTTATTACACAACAATAAAAAATAATCGGTTCCTTAACGTATAAGGGCCGTTCTGGGATTTAATTACAAATTAAAAAAGAACTTTATTCATGTTCTTTTACCCTATGATATAGAGCGGCTTGACTTACTCCTGCAATTGGCATATGAGCAGCTAGTTTCAAATATACACCCGTAAGTTATTTTGGCTTTGGGTATGATTTAGCAACAAGATTAATTAATGTTTTAGCTGGTCACAAACGATTTTATGGAACAATCGCTATATACAAACACCCTTCTAAAAACCAATGGGTTAGTTTATGGACTGTATGGGATGCAGGTGGACGATTAGTATATTCTAAATTTGGAAATGTGGTAAACAAACGTCCTACAGTTTAATGCGAGGTGATATTATGTTTAAAAATAAATATAAACTGGCATATCAAGCTATTGTTATTTTTTATATGATTTATCTTATATCTCCTTTAAGCACATATGTACTTAATTTAAATTACGGATCTATAGTAGCTTTAATTATAAGTTTAAGTTGTTTTATAGGGGTAATCATTTGCGCAACACGTTCGAAAATATAAATCTATGATTGTTAGAAACAGACTAATTAGTCTGTTTCTTTTTGTTTAAATTTAGTACTAAAAAGGGATGTAATAAACACAATTAAACAACCTGAATTCCATATTTATTAGGAACTCACGTTGCTTTAGTTTCTGTTGAAACCCTTAAATAAATATCCATTAACTATATAGAAAAATCCCCTCCACAGTAAACAACTCACTATGAAGGTGATTCTATCAAACTAACATAACTCTTATCTCAAACTACCCGAAATCTCCGTAAAGATAACCCCAACCTGCATCAGGGTATCCTAAACTTTTCCCACCAACTACAGCTCCTCTACCGAACGATCTTTCACCGATAAAATGTGCTATCTCTTCTTTTTTCTTATATTTGCACCAGAACCTTATTTTTTAATCAACATTATTTAACTGACTCTACTTGTTTTTCTAATTCTATTCCAAGGAATTTAGCAAGCTCAAGCATACCAAATTGATTAGCTACAGACTCTGCGTCAGAATTATAGTTTGTATTTGTATTAATATCATACGTATAAATTGTTCCATCCGCACTACGAATAAATTCAATACCAGCAACGGTAATTTTATTTTCTTTCAAAAACTCTTTGTACTGTTCAATAATTGGCTCTTGGAAGTCCGATATAATTTCAAATTTTGTTGACGACTCTTTCTTACTCTCTTCTCCTACTGGGCAAAAAGCATCGTGAATAGAGCACGCATCTGCCGGACAAAGCTCAAATCCTTCTGATGTATCTACTTTAACTGCATATACAAACTGACCGCCTACAAACTCACAACGTGTAATATATAGTTCTGGCGCTTCAATATACTGCTGGATTAAAGTAATTCCATCAATAGGCTCTTCAAACGTCGGACCATCCAAATATTGTTCTAAAGCATCAATAGAATGAAAAAGTTGAACACCAAGGCCTTTACCTGCACGGTTATGCTTTGTAATGAACGGTACTTCCCCTAACTCCCTTGCTGCTTTTACTATATTATCACGGCCAACAGCACCAATTGTTTTCGGCACTTGTATCCCAAAATTTCTTAATGCTGCGTATTGATTCAATTTACTTACTTCAAGGCGTAATGCACGAGACCCATTAAATACTGTTCGTCCGTATCCCTCTAGCCAAGCAAGAACCCCTTCAGTCAATTCAGGTGCATATCGATGCCCTCTCGTATGTGAAGAGGCACTCATGCGGCTATAAAAAACACCTTGGGGAGGTTCTTGTTCTAACGAAACAGTTCCTTCATCCAAAGACCATTCCTCATAAGGTAACCCCAGTTCTTCCAACCTTTTCACTAAATGATCCGTCCATTCCTTATTCTCATGTAATATGTAAATTTTACTCATTTGTAATCAATTCCTTTCTTTTTGCTTCAACTAATGGCATCACTTTTTCAGAAAATCGTTTCATCTCTTCAAGCTGTGGAGAAAATTGTAAAAGTAATAACGTAACACCCACTTTTTCAAAAGCAAGTATCCTTTCTGCAATTTGTTCTGGTGTTCCGATTAAATTAGGACGTAACCCGCGATTAGATACAGAATAATCATTGAACTTCACTTGCTGTTCCAAATGCGATTTACTAATAAAATCTTGATAACCTGCGTAACCTAAAGCATCGTCTTTCACATCCGTTATGCGTCTCCATTCCTCTAATGCCTCTTCTTCTGTATCACGACAAATGACGTAAGCCGCAAGCCCGAATGACTGCAATGGCTCCTCTGTGACTTTCTTTCTACGATTCTTCATATCTTCTATTTTCACAAATACTTCTTCCACTGTTCCGCCATGCATTACATATGCATCCGCGTGATTTACAATTACTTCTTTTCCTCGCTCACTCTCACCACCTGCATAGATCTTAATGCCTTGTTTCTGCACAGGTTTTGGACTTAAATGTGTATGATGAAGCTCATAAAAGTTCCCTTTATAAGAAAACTCTTCTTCTTTCCAAAGCTCTTTCAAAACTGTTACAAATTCCTCTGTGCGATCATATCGTTCATCATGTGCGGTAAATACGCCGCCGTACTGTCTCGCTTCTTCTTCCCACCATGCTGAAACTACATTCAATGTAAAACGGCCATTACTTAATTGATCAATATTCGCTGCCATTTTCGCTGTAACTGCTGGATTGTGAAAACCAGGTCTTACAGCTGTCATAATCTCTAATCGATCTGTTACCGCAGCAAGTGCTGCCGCAGTTGTCCACGCTTCTAAACTTGGTGCTGAAACACCTTTTATATCATTTAAGTTTAATTCCGCAATAAGTGTTGTTGAAAAACCTAATTGTTCTGCCGCTTGCGCTGTTTGTTTTGCATACTCAAACGTAGGTGGCATAGATTCATCATCTACATTTCGAAGCCATCCCCCAAAAATCGGTAACCAAAAACCATACTCCACTACATATTCCCCCTTTAACTTTTAGCCATAAAAAAAGCTACTCTTAACGAAATAAGATTAGCCTTCTTGACTAAATGAACCGCTCTTATCTTTCAGGTGTTTTTCACCTGCAGGATTTGGCACCTTTCGTCTAAAACGAGGTTGCCGAAGTTTCATAGGGCCCGTCCCTCCACTTCTCAACATAAGAATTGTTTGTTTTTTATTTATTATAATCATCAGAATAATAAAACTCAATACTTTAATACTTATTTTTCCGATAAACATTAAATGATATATGAAACATCATATTGTTATAGAGATTTATAGGGTGTTGTTTTACTTGCGGATATATAAAGGGGTATGTTGTATCATGTCGAAAACATCATTTATAACCAAGTTGCTTTACTTCTATCTTAAAAACACAGAAAAATAAATATCAATCAAATGAGGTGTTAGTAACATGAAAAATAAACGATGCGAGAATTGTGGTTCTACTACATTTAAAGAAGGAAGGGTTGGATCTGCTTATCATGCATATGTTTGTGAGGATGAATCTAGTAGATTCTTTTCAGGAGGGAAGCGTTCCAAACTATTAACCACATTTTGTTTAGAGTGCGGTGAGGTGCAATCATTTAGAGTGGAGAAGCCGGAACTATTTAAAGAATAAAATAATACTAATTACATATTATGCAGATGTTTATTAATGATACAGTAGGAATGATAACAACGGACGATTTCGCTACAACTAGAGTAAATACACCAATCATATTAATAAAAAAACAATGATGGTAGCATTCAAGCATTTTGCCTACCTTTAGAATTGGAATATTGGGTACTTTCATCTATAGGTGCTGCTTCACTAGGAAAAATCCGTTCCTCTGTAAAGTTGTTTTCGGAATAATAGACACTAAATTTCATGTTAAATACAAATAAACAAGGAACCTATTAGTTGGTTCCTTGTTTATTTAGCTAAAGCTGACTTCTTTGGAGAACCCAAATAAAAGTTAAATCGACTCCTATTTAACATTTCCCTTCAGATATATGACAGTAAAGAATACATCATCACGGTGTCAGCAAGCAAAAGTGTATTCTGCATTTCTGAAAACAGTAGATGGCAGATTGTGACCTGCTGAATCTGCTAAGAAAGAATATACAAGAACCTCCTTAACATCATCTTTATTTCCACTAACGATGACATCAAGAAAATCTTCTATTTCGAATTCTGGCGTAAACAACACAATCTTAGTTGTTCTGTTTGGTTCTAAAGAAACAAAAGTACGAGAGATTTCAACTAATTCATTTTGAGTTGGGAAAAAAGTGTTTCGACTTCTCTTAACAGTTACCGTTACATTACTAGTATGGCAGCGTGAATCATTGTTTAACATAATGTTGAGAGCAGTTGGAATAATCCCATTTTCAGAAACTGGAACTCGAAACACTCCAGTAGATTTATGGGCCATATAATCACATCCTTTCAAAATAAAATATATTTACAATATATTAGATGCAAGAAACGTTCATTTTGATATGGACAAATTATATGATTAATATATCTATAATAACCCTTGGTATTACTAAGCTAATGATTTAAAAGATTAAAAAATATCGTGAGAACCAATCGAATATATATTAAAAGGAAAAAGAATAAGGTGTCTAAAAGATTCCCTATTTTGAGCCAATAATGAGACATTATGTTAATCTTATATGTATAGTTGCACAAAATTGAGAAACTTAAGGAGACAGATCAATTTTATGAGAAAATCATTCATATTACTTACTTTAATTCTAGTATTAGTCAGTGTTACGGCTGCTTGTACACAAGATAAAAAAGATAGTGCCGTTGAAAATGGTCCAATAGAAGAACCAACCGCAAAAAATGAAAATGAAGAATTAATAAATTTTGAAGAAAAAGAAGATATGAGCCGCTTGGAACAAGGTATTTTATTAGTTGGTGAGAGTGTTAAAGGAGGCTATTACTTGGCCACCGTTCAAAGCGCATATTTAAATGCTAACAACGATTCCGTCGTTGTTAATGTCTCTGTAAAAAATGTACGAGGTCAAACGATTGGACTATCAGAATTAAAATATAACCTAAAAGATGAAAAAGACGGAAAGGCCTATGAAGGCAAGGTGCTTGACCAAAACCTTTCTGATATACAAGTTAAACCAAATGAAACAGTAGAATTGAAAATAGCTTTTGAAGTACCAGGTACCACAGATGAATATATGTTCTATATTGAAAGCTCTTTAGACCCTCTAGAAACAAACTGGAAAATCGATAAGCTGCAATCACAAAAAAACTAAGTCTCAAATAAGCAAAAAGCAATGAAAAATTTGATATAGATACAAATGAAGAATATATAAAAGTCCCTCCGCCTTAAGGCAGAGGGACTTTCTAATTCCTATTTCAAACTACCCGCAATCTCCGTAAAGATAACCCCAAGCGCATGCGCACCTGCATCTGGATAGCCTAAGCTTCTTTCACCAACTGTACCAGCGCGACCCATACGAGCTACGATTTCTTTCGTATACTCTGCACCTTTAACCGCTGCTTCTGCTCCTTTTTCAAAGGCAGTTTTCATGTCTGATTCGTTTGAAGCGCTATTTAACCAAGAGTCTACACATGGAGCAAGTGCGTCAACAAGTGTTTTGTCACCAACTACTGCTCCTCTACCGAATGATCTTTCACCGATAGATTGTATGCCTTGAAGAGCTGCTTGCAACGTTTCAGCGAATTCTTTCACTGTTAGCTCACGTTTTTCGCCTGCTGCTTTACTAGCTGCGCGGAATGCTCCGCCCCAAATTGGACCAGAAGCGCCGCCGCAATGTTCCATAATAATCATTGAACAACCGTCAAGGAATGATCCGATCGTTACATTCTCTTGTCCTAAAATAGAATGCCACTCACGCTTTAATTGCTTAAATCCTTTTGCAACACTCATTCCGAAGTCTCCGTCACCTGCATGTGTATCTAACTCACAGAACGGTACTTCATTTTTAATAATAATGTCACTCATTTTATCAACGAGATAAATCATGTTATTTAATGTAATGACATTATCTTTAATAACAGCGTGCTCTTCCGCTGTTTCTATTTCGAAGGAAACTTCCTTCTCTTCTACATCTTCAAGCACATTCACGTACTCTACACTTTCAACTGGTCCATCTACTTTAAACGCTGGTGTATTACACTCTTTCGATAACAACGTTTTTAACTCGTCATCTAACTTCATTACTGTTAAAGACATACCTGCCATATCAATACTCGTCATATAGTTACCGACGAATACTCTATTAATTTTAATGTTTCTATCAGCTAATTCTCTCGTAACTGCATTATTAAATAGATATAGTTCTTGCAGTGGTGTGCCGCCAAAACCATTTACAAGAAGCGCAATTTCCTCGCCATCTTTTACTCCTAAATCTTTTATTAAATCATTTGTCATACGGTTAGCTAATTCATCTGCTGACATCGTTTTTTCACGTTTAATACCTGGTTCACCGTGAATACCTACGCCGTATTCCATTTCATCTTCCGCAAGTGTAAAAGTAGGTGATCCGCTCGCTGGAACTGTACAAGAAGTTAATGCTAAACCGATTGTACGCACGTTAGCCGCTGCTTTTTCCGCTACAGCTTTCACCGCTCCTAAATCCATTCCTGCTTCCGCTGCTGCGCCGGCAATTTTATGCACTAAAATAACTCCCGCAACACCGCGGCGTCCTACTGTATACAGACTATCTTCTACCGCAATATCATCGTCCACTTTTACATAGTCAACTTCAATTCCATCTTCCGTCGCTAAATGCGCACCGTTTTTGAAATTCATAATATCGCCGCTATAATTTTTAATAATTAATAACGTACCTTTTTTACTAGCTGTCTCTTTAATTGCTTGGTATACCTGAATTTGTGAAGGCGAAGCAAACACATCTCCGCACACTGCTGCATCTAACATTCCTTTTCCGACTAGACCTGCATGTGCTGGCTCGTGACCACTACCGCCGCCGCTAATTAACGTTACTTTATTTTCATTCATTTCTTTCTTCTTAATGACTTTATATTTTTTCAAAAGCTCCAGCTCTGGATGAGCCATAACCATTCCGTTGCACATTTCCATTACTAATGTTTCTGGTTTGTTTATAATTTTTTTCATTGTGCTTCTCCCTCAATTCCTTTAATATATTGTGATATATTTGAAATCTTCTTCTTACTACTCATGTTAAAATGAAAGCGTTTTATAGTAAACGGACAAAATGGACAATCTGTCTAAAGACACCGCTCTCATTTATCCCGCATTAACGGGCAGTAAGACCCCCACCTCAAAATGCAATGAAAGCAAAGAAGTTAGGTGGGAGATCAACTGCCCGTAAATGCCCGATTGGTTCAACTAATAATCAGTGGGGGATGAACCTCCCCACTGATTAAAGTTTCACTGTATAGATAAGATTTTCATATTACTACATTCTAGGGATGATTCAGATGACTTCTTCTATAATTTCTAAAAAGATAATCGCGAATTCATTGAAGTATTTAATGGAAACAGAGTCGTTTCATAAAATATCAGTGAGCGATATTATGTTACACTGTCAAATGCGTAGGCAAACTTTTTATTATCATTTTAAAGATAAATTCGAACTATTAAGCTGGATTTATAAAGAAGAAACGAAAGAAAATATTATAGACTTTCTTGATTATGAAACATGGGAAAACATTTTCGATTTATTATTTGATTACTTTTACGAAAATCAAAAATTTTACCGAAATGCATTTAAAGTCATTGAGCAAAACTCGTTTAATCACTATTTATTTGAGCATACGAAAAACTTATATATGAAGATTATTGATGAACTATCGATGAGCTGTGGATTCAGCCTTTCTGATGAGACAAAAAATACGATTGCCTCCTTTTATAGTCACGGCTTCGTTGGAACGATAAAAGATTGGATTGAAAGCAAGTGCGAAGTAGATCCTTCCATTATGTCTTCTCTCATGAAAAATATGATAAACAATCAATTACTACTATTACTGGAGCAATCAGCAAAGTAATTAAAGGGTGGCAAAAGCAATGAAAAAGATTATGAATGATGTAGAAAATATTGTTCAAGATATGCTGCATGGCTTTTATTTTGAACATAACGACAAAGTGAATTACGATGAAACAAATAACATCATTTATGTAAAAGATATCGAAAAACTGAAGCAAAACGTTGTCATTATAAGCGGCGGTGGTAGCGGACACGAACCAGCTGATATTGGCTATGTAGGAAACGGAATGCTTACAGCGGCCGTAAACGGCAATATTTTCACTCCGCCTACAGTGGAACAAATTACAATGGCAACTCGCCTCATGCCAAAAGATAAAAGTATTTTATTCATCATCAAAAACTTTAAAGATGACGTTGAAAACTTTTTAGCGGCAGAACAAATCGCAAAAGAAGAAGGAAGACAAATTGACCACATCATCGTAAATGACGACGTTTCAATTGAAGATGATGCTTCGTTTAATAAAAGAAGACGCGGCGTCACTGGTACTGTTTTCATTCAAAAAATACTTGGTGCGGCCGCTCTTGAAGATCACTCTTTAGACGAACTAACAGCACTCGGCCGTTCTATCACCGAAAACTTACACACATTAGGAGTCGCCCTTTCACCTGCAAACGATCCAGTAAAAGGAAAAGCTTCATTCACATTAAACTATGATGAAGTATTTTATGGAGTCGGTATCCACGGCGAAAAAGGATACCGTAAAGAAGCACTATCCTCTTCTGAAATATTAGCGATTGAACTAATGAACAAATTAAAAAGCATTTATCGCTGGAGAAAAAGCGACAACTTTGCCATCCTCATTAACGGACTAGGTGCGACACCATTAATGGAACAATACATTTTCGCAAACGATATTCGCCGTTTATGTGAGCTGGAAGGCTTACATGTGAAGTTCGTAAAGGTTGGTACCCTTCTCACTTCTTTAGATATGAAAGGTGTTTCGCTGAGTTTACTTAAGGTAGAGGATTTGGATTGGGTGAAGTGGTTGAAGACGGATGTTGGAGCGAGTGGTTGGTAACAATAAACTAAACCTTATGATGATTGAACGTTTAGTAATCAAAAGTACTGACTTATATGGAAGAATGTATAAATCTTAGGTATCTGTAAATAAATCGAAGCATACATACTATTTGCAAGTTATCCACCAGTTTCGAAATGCGGTTATCCAGTCGGAGAAAGGCACCTTAATGTGTCTTTTTTTTATTTTCAAAAGGACCTGCTCAATTATTGCGTAAAAAACATAAAGTAAATTGAATCCGTTAAAATACATGAGTGACCCCTTGTTTTCCCCTCTTATTAAAGGAGGAACTATTATGGGATTTGGTGGTAGTTGTGGCGGCTGTGGATTTTCTGGCGGCTTTGCTTTATTAGTAGTATTGTTTATTTTATTAATCATAGTTGGAGCTTCTTGCTTCTGCTAAACAAACTATCGGAAAAGACACTCTTATATGGGTGTCTTTTCTTTGTAATAAAAAACTCTCCATAAAGGAAAGTTTTTAAGTTTATACATTCAAGTCATCCAAATTAGTTATTTATACAGCACCTTATCACTTTCGGTCTTTAGTGTGACATACAAATAATCCTTCCCCTACACAAAGTTGCTCAACTAACTTTAATTCCTTAGATCCAAAACTTATATAATTAACACACACATCATCATTAAATTCATTTTCTTACATCAATAGTTAGCTCATCTGTAATCTGCTCAAGATGAAAAAATCTTTTTATATAATGGATATGTGACCATTTCTCTTCTCCACCAATAATAAATAATTCTTGCGCATCATACATAAATGAAAAGCTTGGATAGAAACTGTCAGCCTTTAATCCAATCTCACCAGTATTATTGCTGATAATCTTACAGTCCGCTGAATAACTTAATAACGTATAGAGAGAATCTTGTGCTGATTGGAAGAAATACTAGACTCATTTTATAAACGAGATCGTATCTCATTGGAAGCTTACAGGTCTCCAGGATAATAAATTAACATCGCACCTACAAATGAACAAACTAAACAAAAAATAGCTTCGTATTTTATGACTAAAGAAGAGTTCGTATCAAGCTTTTTCCCCTCTCTTTTACATATCATTTTAAACATTTCAAATAAAACTCTATATATTACATACCCAACAATTGCCCCGAGGGTATTCGTAAATAGATCATCAATATCTGTAATTCTATTATTTAATAATTGATTTAACTCAATTGCCAATGAAAAAAAGAATCCTGCACATACTGTGTTTTTCATTTTTCTAAACTGTGGCCAAATAGTCGGTAATAAAAAACCTAACGGCATAAACAGTACAATATTCAAAAGATACGTCGTACTACCTGCCGTATCAAATAGAGTCAAGTTAATTTGACTGACACGAATCCACGTTTCATATCTACTTATATCCCATACAGTTGCGATTTGCGTCACCCCATATACTAGCGAAAGGTAGAATAGAAAAACATATACCCATAGAAAATGCCCAATAGATATATTTCTTTTCGCTTTAAAATAAAACCCAATTTGAAACACAATACAAAAAATAATAGTAAAGAAATAAGTATACAAATAACTCATCAAAACTTCTGTATCCATGCAGAATCCCCTAACTTTACATTTTCATCTATGACTTTATCGTTTTTAGTATCCTTCTTGATGTAACTCATTTATAGGATAGGAAAAACTTTTAAAATAAAAAATGGGGTAAACATAAAATTTTTCTTAAATCTTCAGTTGGGTTTTATTATTACTCTTCTTAGGAATCCGCCATTGATAGCTAGGCAACAACATGCTTAAACCTAACAATATTATCATTTGCACACGTAATCCTCGTAGTACTTTAACCGATGAAGCATATATAAAATCATGTGAATCGTTTGTTCAGTTAACACATGAAATTAAGAAATATATGACGTACTATAATCACTCTTGCTATCAATAGAATTTAAAGAAGATGACTCCTGTTTGCATACCGAAATCATCTTTTTTAGGTTGCCTAACTTTTTTTAGAATGTCCTTTACAAAAGGTACAGATCAAGAGCACCTCATTCCTATTTAAGGGGCTCACGTATACCTTCTCCCCTTAAAATCACCAAAACCCATTTACAAATCTATAAAAGTAGATATAATATCCTTATGGAACCTTTATTAATTTATAAAGCATTGTCAAATGAAACAAGATGTCAAATTTTATCATGGTTGAAAAATCCAGAAAACCATTTCGATGAAAAACCTTATCTAGAGCAAGGCCTTAGCTTTCAAGTTGGAGTGTGCGTAGGAGATATCCAGCTTAAAACTGGCTTAGCCCAATCGGTGATTTCTAGTTATTTATTAACTATGAAAAAGGCAGGATTACTAGACTCTGACCGAATTGGAAAATGGACCTACTATCGCCGAAATGAAAAAACAATACGAGAGTTTTCTGAATACGTTCAAAACGAATTATAAAATGAAAGCTAATAATCAATCTACATATCAATTGATTATTAGCTTTCACACATTCTGCTTTTTTACAGGTATCCAATTACTTTTTTATAAGATTGCACTACCTATAAAAGCAAGAAACATAGAAAGGAGAAAATTTTTTAATATATCATATCTAGTTATTTAGATATCTGTTATTGTATTTAAAATTACATAGTCCAGATAATATTGGCATCCAATCATACTTGTAATAATGCTTCTTTGTTAATGAATTTACTTTCAAAATACTGATACGAATGGAGAGTTTTATAAATGAAAAAAGTAAATCCTTTACTTATTCTGACACTCGCAATAGGTGTGTTCGGAATTATTACTACCGAGATGGGTATTGTCGGCGTATTACCACAAATCACTCAAAAATTCGGAATTTCAACTACACAAGCTGGATTTTTAGTAAGTATATTTGCACTAGTTGTTGCTATTTCTGGTCCGTTTTTAATTCTGCTCGTCTCTAGTATTAATCGCAAAATAATTTTATTAACAGCAATTTTTGCATTTGTTATTTCAAATATAATCTACGCTTATACAACACAATTTGAAATCATGCTTATTTTTCGTATTTTACCGGCAGCACTTCACCCACTCTTCTTTTCAATCGCTCTTGTAACAGCTGCTAAACTTGTCCCTCCAGAAAAGAGCGGTCAGGCGGTTACAAAAGTTTTCATGGGAATTACTGTTGGTTTTGCTTTAGGTGTACCACTAACCTCTTACCTTGCAGACCAATTTTCACTCGAAATTGCTTTCTTATTCGGAGCGCTTGTTAACACTCTTGCATTCATTGGAATACTAATCCTACTTCCTTCTATGCCTGTTAAAGAAAAAATGTCTTTCGGCAAACAAATTCGTATACTCGGCAAACCAGGATTATGGTTGAATATTTTAACCGTCACATTCCTTTTTGCAGCCATGTTTTCCGTATACAGCTACTTCGCTGAGTACCTTGCCAAAGTAACTTCCATGAATGGATCTCTCATCAGTATCATGCTGTTCATATTTGGTATCGTTATGATTTTAGGCAATCATTTATTTGGTAGTCTCCTGCAAAAAAGTATAGTAAATACAGTAATATTATTCCCTATCCTATATTCTATTGTTTACATATTGGTTTATTATTTAGGTTCCTACCTTGTTCCAATGATTTTTATCGTATTCATTTGGGGAATCGTACATGCTGGTGGATTAATTGTTGGTCAAGCATGGTTAATAAGCGAAGCAAAAGAAGCACCTGAATTCGGTAATAGCCTATTCGTTTCATTCTCAAATCTCGGAATTACTTTAGGAACAACTATTGGAGGCTGGTTCATTTCAAACTTAGGTATTCACCAGCTTATTTGGAGCGGATTCATTTTCACACTACTCTCATTTCTGTTAATTATAATAAAACTAAAATTTTTCAATTCTAATAGCCAAGCTTCATTATCAAGCTAGTACATTTTCAGTTTCAAATTTTATAAACTAAAAAGTATAATGATCAAAGCCTTTAGCCATAATTACGACTAAAGGCTTTTTTGTATATAAAGTGAAACTTTACTCAGTGGGGGGTTTTGTTCATCCCCCACTGAGTAGTAGCCTTCACCAATCGGGCGTTTACGGGCAGCAGGGCTCCCACCTAACTTCTTTGCTCCAGCTGAATTTTGAGGTGGGAGTTTTACTGCCCACAAATAGCGGGATAAAAATAAATCTAAAAGGAGCTAATTTTATGGAACATAATCAAAATGGAGTACTTGCTTTAATTGTTTTGTTTTTAGGATTAGTGTTTTTTGTTAGTGGAATGGTTTATCATTTATGGGGTTCTTATTAATTTCAACCTTTAGAAAGATGAATAATTTAAAAACTAAAACGTGTATTGTAATTATCGATATGAAATATTTCCAAAAACAACTTAACATGGTAAAATAATATTTGGACGGGAGTCCAATATTATTAAAATTAAGATGGTTCAAGTCGGAGAAAGGCACCTTAGGGTGTCTTTTCTTTTTTGTTAATTAATAGCTTGTTCTCTTCTAGGTAACTCTTTAAAATATAAATTTTAATAAAAAAGACGCTCATGCAGGATCCTTTCTATCCTCTTCATTATAATCAAGAAGACACTCTTTCATTATTTTCGTATCTCTCGGTAACCTTTTTTCAAACTTTGACCATCCGTCGAAGATCATTTTGTTTGGCAAAGGACACACAAATCCTGTAATACAATCCCAAAAAGCATCCCAGTTTTCCCCGTACAAATTAGGAAACTCAAGCTTCTCTTTAAGAAGTAAATGCAATTCTTTTGCATTATAAATATTGCTTACATCTATGGTAATAATTGATTCATGTGCATTACTCAATTATATATATATAAATCATGCTTAGTTAAATTGGGTTGATTTTATAAGGAGTCAAAAACCTCTAAATGTTTATTTTATAATTATATAAATAATCCTAACATCTCCAAAAATTGATATAATGATACAGTTATTAATAGCAATCAGGGAGATATACAGCATGAACTATACACATATGCCAAAAGAAATAGGAATGATTAAGCGGACTCCATTCGCTTCAATACCGAAGAAATTCATCGGTATTGGTAAGATTGTTAAAAAACAAACAAAAGTGGAGCGCCCTACATTAACTCAAGACAAACAAGAAATTATTGAAAACAAGTTACTATGTTCATTTCTTTCTGAAGAGAAGGTATTGATTACTTATTATAGAGATGGTCATTTACTTACTAGATATGTGACTGTAACTGACATAAATCCGATAAAGAATTTAATAACTTGCACTGATGCATCTTATAACAGAGTTTTCCTTAAATTTATAGATGTAATTGATTTGAGATAAAAAACATACAGTTTTTCAAATATATCCAGGAATAAAAATGAAAGAATCTTGTATTCTAGGTTAAATACAGATAGAGAAAAAGTGTAAGTTCTTGTGAGAATTAGCAAGATAAAGGCTGTTTGTTTAGGTTTTGGACTGTCTGTTATCGTTATCGAATTTACAAATACAAAAGAGGAACAGAACACAATAGAGAAAACTAAAGAAGCATTTAGATAATAGTTGAAAACGCCCGATTAAGGACGGCTTCAACTATTATCTAACTTTGATATATTCATACCACCATTTACCACCTGATCAAGTATCCACCCACCAAGTAATCTTATCTAACTCTGTATTAGGTAGGACATCGGTTTGGATATAACACAGTCCAGAAAGTGAATCAACATTAACGCTACCTTTTATTCCTCGTTCTGCCATAGCTTGAATAGCTTCATCTAAGGAGTTAGTATCGAATCCACCTGACTTAACATATTGATATCCACATTAGAACCGCCGTTTCCTTCACAATTCCCAACAGTTTGTCCCGTTAGAGCGTATAGTCATCCCCCCCTCCTTATGGTAATTCCTTTTGTAAATCTTTTTATTTAAATGTATAATTGTATGAAAAGTTCTAAAACTTTGAATCGAGGTGAAAAGCATGAGAAGTTTTGGCTCATTAATGATCTCTACTATCTGCTCAATAATCCTTATAATTTGGAATGCCTATTCCTTCTATGATGGATTCACGATGGGACATACGTATTACTGGGTTAATGGCATCGCAGCTGTTATCTTCTTTCTATTCTTTATCGTAAACATGCGAGAGATCTGCAAGAAAAACTATAGAACCTCAGAACAATAGGAGTTGATACATATGTGGAAAAAAATTAAGAATTATAGATTGAGCTTAAAAGATTTAAAGTTCATGTTATGGCTGTTCGGTATTACATGCTTTATATACAGCTACAATTTCATTGTAGGACTTGCTTTTGTCCACAAATTCCAAGTTTATGATTTAGGTGGTGCTATAGCGACATTCGCCGCATTTATGGATACTAGAAATAGGATTAAAAATAAAAATTATAAAGCAGCTTAATATAAAAAGGATCCTTTGCGGTTTCCTTTTTTCTATGTAAAATAAAAAAGCATCGAATTCGCTACTTTAATTGTTTGTTGTTTGCTTCTATTTCTTCTTCATTAAATGATTTTTGTACATTTCTTTTTAAATACAATCCTTTATAAACAAGTTCCTTGAACTCTTTCATAGATAATGGATCATTCAATACTTCCCATAATCCTATCAATTCTGTATATTTAGGTGTCTCCGTAACATACTCGTGTGATTTAACTGTTTCGAAGTGTCTATGGAATTCCCAATGACATTCTTCGCATAAATAGTAGAACCCGGAACACCTGTCATTTACACTCAAACTATTTTCTGTTCTATGGTTTCCTAGCCCCATTGTTATTCCTCGCTTTCTACTTGTAAATTTCTATTTCAATTGAATATGCAATATTTCATATTTCATTATTGTGATATTCCTTTATTAACTATCATTTTCTAGTTCATCATTAATATCCATTGATAAATCAACGTTTGTAATTTAACTCCTTATATTAAACCCCGACAAGATACTTTTAAACACTTTATTCAAATAATTATATTGGAATTTCTTGTTCTACACATCTATACGTGTTTTGTGTATTATATAGCAGAAGAGTAAGGTAAGAGTTACTCTTTGCCATTTTAGAAAAGGTTCTGTTGGAGACAACAGGACCTTTTTTGTTCGAATTTCAATAAAACAATTCTTAAATTCCATCTCATTGGAAATAACTATATAATGAAACTGATTAAATATTAGGAGTGCTATTAATGTCTGATATAATCCGTCTCTTAATTATCATGATGATTGCAACCTTTTTATTTTCTTCCATAATAATGGAGTTTAAAAAACCTCAAAAAAGCATGTTTTGGTTCTCAATTGAAGTCTTGTCTCTCCTCGGAGTTTTACTGCTAATAAAGGGATTTTTTATCAATCATATAACATAGTCCCCTGAATAAAATTCAATATTCCGTCAATACTGTAGACAACCGATTAAGTTACTTTCTCCTTGTTCCCCCTTGGAGAACCGAGCAGTTAGCTTTTGCTGACTGTTCTTTTGTTTGAAATTAAAATAGCGTTTTTGTTCCAAATAATGCCCTTATTCATTTGGACACATTTACCATTATTTTCACCAAAAAATTCATGATATCGTTAATTAGTCGAGTACGTCATTACTTGACGATTACCCTTAGGAGCCCCGCAGACAATCGGGATTTCTTTTATTTAAAGCCATTTTCTCTTTTAGGGTGATATAGTCCTTAAGATCTTGTTAAACCAGTGTAATTACGGTTGGAACTTCATCCTGTTTGACACATATCCCCAGGCTATCTGGACATGATAAAAGATGAGGTGACTGACATGAAGGATAAAATATTAGAATTAGTACCAGGATCGGTAAAAAAATTACTCCAGAAAAAAGTTAAAGATGGAAACCGATGCATCATTGATTTAGTTGTGGATGATGCAACTGCTTATGGATTTGAACCGGAGCAAGTAATCCCCTGTATCATGGCGGGTTATTATGTTTATGAATCTACCACCTATCCCAGTGAAATGGAGGAAGAATGGAAGCTGAACTTGGTTTTTCATGCGGCCAATCGCTCGGCAATGAAGCTTCTGTCTTATGGGAAGTATAAAGCGAAACAATCTGAAAGTGGATGGATGAGATATACAAATCCATAAGGTTTACTTAACATACCCTAACTAGCTTGGTGAGCATGAGGCAACGCCACATGCCCATCGACTTGAGATTTTGAAATACCCCAAAGTATTTTTGGGAAAAAAAGCAACATTTAAGTTCCTTATGACATTTTTCTAATATAAGTTGTAACATTGCCTAAACAACAACTACCTTGTGGATTGTTTACTTCACAACCACATCGATTTTCTCTTATGTTTTCGCGAATATGCTCTACTGGATTAGGAGTAAGTCCATTTTTCACATATTGTTTGATTTTTTCTTTTGTCCAATCAAAACAATAGCAAATTGGTGTAGTTGCTGAGTCATCTTTTTGATTTACAGCTACCTTTATGTCAGATACAAAGTATTTTTTATTATTCGTATCAAAATAGACTACATCACAATCTTCGTTTGAACAAAAATAGTGATTTTCTTTAGCATTTAATGTTTCTAATGCCGATGGTTTAAGCAATGATTTTAGTGTAATCAAATTTACATTCTTAGCTTTATTTTTACATGATGGACAATGACCATTATTTTCAATTTTTATTCCTTTAAGGTTACTACAACAATCTTCCATTATTCTCCCACCTTTACAATTTATTATTTTTATAAATATTCTTCTACTTTCTTTTCTGAATCTATTAAAGTTTCGATAATAAGATATTGCATCTGTCTCACCTCATATAAAGTATAAACCCTGTGCCATAGTACAGGGTCAAGGAAAGTATTATTTACTATATTATCGATTTACTTTCTTAAAATAAACTGTCATTATTCAATAAGCCTTTTTCAACAATATACTCCGATTGCGAAATTCTAAAACTACATTTAGGGCGATTAACCTTTATCACCTCGTAACTCTTTACTACAACGTTTTACAAAAAATACTGTTATTAAATATACTCAAAACAAGTAATTGATCGAGTGCAATCACATCACGAAAAATCCAACGAGAAACAAAACCGAAGCTAGACATGCACACACATATAAAACCAAAATAATTTAACCATCTATGTACATTTTTCATTCTTCCCCCTCCTTAAACTTGCATTTTATCATTCCATCCTGTTTTTGGGTGTGAGTGCTGGCTAGTCGTGTGGTGATACCCCATCGCTATCAAGCTAAAAAAATAGGTCACCCCCCAAAACGCAAAAAACGAGCTGAATTCACATAAATAACTGTAGAGAGAGAAAAATTTCGTTATGGGGGTACTTTAAAATCTTAGCTTGATAGACATGCGATAAGACCCCCAATTAAATATAAAAAAGAGCACTGATTTTTAGTGCTCTTTTTGTAAGCATTAAATAATGAAATTTGAATACGCTTATTCTTTAGAATAGCGAATAATTATTAATTAGCCCCCTCTAGTTGTTGAACGTAATGAGCAAATTCTAAAGGCTGTTGCTTTTTTAAATAATAATCTTCTGCTACTCAATATCTATTTTGGTATTTCTTTAATCGCTCTTCCAAATCCCCTATGTATGTATCACGATGAAGTACACGCTCGTATCTTATATCCCTAGGACAATCTAAGAATACTACGTAATCATAAAATGTTTTCCATTCTTCCCTCAAAAGAAAAATGCCTTCAATGATTACAATACTTTTAGGTGTTATCTTTATCGTTCTCTGTGTAAATGTATCTTTTTCCTTGTTGTAAAATGGCAAAGATAGATACTTTTCATTTTGATACAAT
This sequence comes from Bacillus sp. FSL R12-0074, assembly GCF_038005725.1. Lineage (NCBI taxonomy): Bacteria > Bacillati > Bacillota > Bacilli > Caryophanales > Bacillaceae > Bacillus > Bacillus sp. FSL R12-0074. The sequence continues at coordinate 1,015,453 of NZ_JBBOTR010000001.1, read as the reverse complement.
TTGTCGTATAAGTGTTCTTTTAGATAATTAGTATCCCATTGTAACTGATAATATTCAAACCATTCATCGTGCCCTGTATTATACCTCTTAGCTTTCTCAACAATAGGATCATCTATATGGATAATTACTATATTATCTAAGATATTTTTTAGTTGATGTACTAGTGTCGTTTTCCTAGCACCACTTAAACCATCTATCGCAAGAACAAAGGACCTATCTACATAATGCTTTTTATACTTTTCTTTTATTTGTTGCTTTAAACATTCCCATTTATCCATTCAATTCATTATCCTTTCTGCCTTTTTTAAACTAAGACAACTTAATTTCCCTTTCACCATATATTCTTATGACAAAATGCTATAGAAAGCTTAAGAATTCTTAAGAACTTTTTCCCCTTTTTCTTAAGATTTGGATGCTAGTGTATGATTATGAATTCAAACCTGTGAGGAGTTAAGTATGAAAATAGTTAACTTTCTTATTTCATGTATATAATGAACTAGAAATCATTTGTTGCAGCCCTTTCAAATTCAAGGTTTATTGGAGACGAAATAATTGAAGGAATTAATTTGAAGAAAGTAAGATAGAAATGTCTCCCCTGCTTATGTCTTTAGTTGTTCAATACGAGAAAAAATATGGAGGAATAATATGGATTCAAGAATTCTTATTGTTGATGATGATAAAGAGATTAGAAATCTTATCTCTGTTTACTTGGAAAATGAAGGACTGAAAACTCAAAAGACAGAAGATGCTATGGAAGCTTTACAACTGTTAGAAGAAAAGGAGTTTGATCTTATTATTTTAGATATTATGATGCCAGATATGGATGGTATTGAAGCTTGCATGAAGATTAGAGAAGACCGCAATATGCCTATCATTATGCTATCTGCAAAATCAGAGGATATAGACAAAATTCAGGGTCTAGCCTCTGGTGCCGACGATTATTTATCAAAACCGTTTAACCCATTGGAATTAATCGCTAGGGTAAAATCCCAATTAAGAAGGTTTAAAAAATACAATACGTCAATAGATCATAATAAAAGTATCCTAGAAATTGGTGATTTAGCCGTGAATACAGATACACGTCAAGTATGGGTAAGGGGAAAGGAAACAAGGCTAACTCCAAAAGAGTTTGATATACTCGAACTACTTGCCCGTAACAAAGGGATTGTCCTGAGTGTAGCAAAAATATATGAAGCAGTTTGGAAAGATGCTTTTTATAAATCGGATAATACCGTCATGGTGCATATTACAAAAATAAGAGACAAAATTGAAGAGGATTCTAAACATCCTATTTATATTAAAACTGTTTGGGGAATTGGATATAAAATATGAAGAATGTTAGTTTTAGAAATAAGATCATTATAAAACTTCTTGGTGCTGTTGCAGTTAGTTTTTTTATTTCATTTGGTTTAACAATCCTCATTTTGGTATACGTCATAGATCCATTTTTTGTAAAATACGAAGAATTTGGTATGTTTGAATTCAATTTGGCATTGTTGTTCTTATTCGCGTTCGCAATCTTTAACTTTATAATAATTTTTTTGATATTGGTTCGAAAGAAAATAGTATATTTGAAGCTCATTTCGGATAATGTAAATGATATTGCAAATGGAAAACTAGGTTTGACAATTGGGATTAAGGGGAAGGACGAATTGACCCAACTTGCTCAAAATATCAACTATATGTCCAAGGAATTGGAAAATACATTTGAACAAGAAAGACGATTAGAACGTACAAAAAATGAACTTATAACCAATGTATCTCATGACTTACGCACACCGTTAACATCTATTATTGGCTATATAGATTTATTAAAAAGAGGGCAATACAACAGTAAAACACAATTACAGGAATACCTTGAAACCACTTATTCAAAGTCACAGAGACTGAAATATTTAATTGATGAGCTGTTTGAATATACTCGTTTATCAGGCATAGATGCTAAGTTAAACTTTAATGAAGTTGATTTATCAGGTTTGTTGGAGCAAATAGTTGGAGAATACATTCCCATATTTGAAAAGGAAAGTTTAATCGTTCAAAAATCAATAACGGAAGAAACAATACCTATTTTCATGGATGTAGAAAAAATGGTACGTGTATATGAAAATCTGTTTATGAATGCGATAAAGTACAGCATGAAACCATCCGAATTATCCGTATGTCTTGAACTAATAGGTAACAAAGCAATTTTGAAAGTATCAAATAAAGTCGAGAAGCCGCCTGTTAGCGAACCAAATAAATTGTTTGAAAGATTTTTCAGGGGTGATAAGGCAAGAAAAGGTGATCAAGGAAATGGACTGGGACTTGCTATCTCAAAAAGAATTGTTGAACTTCATCAAGGTAATATATATGCAGAATATAAAGAAGGTTGGATATCCTTTATTGTTGAACATCCAATCAAATAGATTGGCTTATGGAATTACAGGTTCCATAAGCTTTTTTTTATAAAACTTAAGAATTCTTAAGGATTCTTAAGGGTGTTTCCTAATTTTTATAGTTTATCATGTATGTATTCAAAGCGATGAGGTGAGTGGAGAAATTAAAATAAAATTTTCTTTACAGCTTTCAATTGGATACATCGTGACAGCCTTATGGAAAAGGTAGATGCAACATGACTATTTTGTTAGTAGCAAATATGAATAGCAGCTTATTTTAAAGAAATGAAAAAACAAACATAGGAGGATATATATGATAAAACCAGTTGTAGATGTAAAAAACATTCAAAAATTGTACGGTAAAAAAGGTGAGAATCAATCGCATGCGTTAAAAGGTGTATCATTCTCAATTCAAGAGGGGGAGTTTGTCGGTATTATGGGGCCATCTGGTTCTGGTAAAACAACATTATTAAATGTAATTTCAACGTTAGATAAAGCGACAGGCGGCGTTGTTGAAATTGCAGGAACGGATATTACGAAAATGAAGCAAGGTGAGCTTTCTGATTTCCGTTCGCAAAAATTAGGATTCATTTTCCAAGACTTTAACTTATTAGAGAATTTATCTATTTACGAAAATATTGCACTTCCACTTTCACTTCAAGGTGTCCCATCACGAAATATTGGACAGAAAGTAGAAAAGGTAGCTGATATGTTAGGGATCTCAGCAATCCTTCAAAAGTATCCATCTGAAGTATCTGGTGGACAAAAGCAGCGTTCAGCAGCAGCTCGTGCGTTAGTGCATGAGCCAGCAATTATTTTAGGGGATGAGCCAACAGGAGCGCTTGATTCTAAAAATGCAACAAGTTTACTGGATGCGATGACAAACTTAAATAAAGAACAAGGTGTATCTATCATGATGGTTACGCATGATCCGTACAGTGCAAGTTACTGTCAGCGTATTTTATTCATTCAAGATGGTGAGCTATATAAAGAAATTTATCGCGGTGGTACACGTGAAGAGTTCTATAAAGAAATTTTAGACGTGCTTGCAAACATTGGCACACAAAAAGCGTAAGGAAGGAAGTTCAATCATGCTATTTAAGCTTTCCATGTCAGGCCTAAAAAGTAAGTTCCAAGATTACATTGTCTTACTTGTTGGCCTTATTGTCTCTATTTCAACTTTTTATATGTTTCAAACGCTAGCATCCAATAAAACGTTCCTTGAATCTAACTCTTCTATTAGGGATATTGTGTCTGTATTTAAAATTGGTTCCTTTTTGTTAGCGGTTATCACATTTTTCTATATTCTATATGCAAACTCTTTCTTATCAGCTCTTCGTCAAAAAGAATTTGGTATGTATATGATGTTAGGAGCAAAAAAGCATAAAGTTACCTTACTTATGTTTATCGAAACAATCATATTAGGTGCCACATCTCTTTTGATTGGAATTACAATTGGTGTAGGACTTGCAGAAGGTATCGGTCAGTTATTAATGAAACAACTCGAGTTTGCTGGTGAAGGTTATAAAGCATTTTATCTGCCATCTATGACTATTACTTGTGCCTTCTTCTTTGCACTATTTGTATTATCAGCAATTATGAATAGTATTAAATTATCGCGTATTTCTGTATTACAACTTGTACATGCAGATGCACAAACAGAACGTGTCGCCGTAAAAGGAAAAATGACAGTTGTAGTTGCATTCCTTGGTATTATTTTATTGGGTATTGGTTATGCATCACTGATTTATATTTCTCATGCAAATTCGCTAATTGTTTTGGGATTAATGGCCCTTGGATTAATCACAGCAACCGTTGGTACTTACCTTATATTTGGATCACTTCTCCCAGTTATGATAAACAAGTTAAAGAGTAATAAAAAACGTAGTGAAAAAGGCCTCAATGCTTTTACTTTTGCACAATTAAATTTCCGCATTAATGGTCTAACAAATGTGCTTGCAACAGTAGCAATCTTAGTGGCTCTTGGTGCTGGTGGAATTGCTTGTGGTATGGCATTTAAAAACAACATCCTAAAAATGACAGATCAAATGCGAATTTACGATTCAGTCATTCATAATCCAACAGCGGAAGAAAAGAAAATTTTGGGTGGTATCTTATTTCAAGAAAAACTTGAATATCATTACAAAGTTGATGATAGGTATGTTTATTATCTTAAAGAAGATTTAGAAAAAAATCGCCCTTTCTTGCAAGGTATGAAAATAGAAAAAGTTTCAGAGGGATTACCCATTGGTGCATTTTCAATAAAATGGGTTAAAGGAGAGACCGACACAAAACAATGGATCCAGGCTTTCAGAACGATCCAGCCAAATTATTTATATCCTGATTATGAAATGAAAATTGTAGATCAAAACATATACGATGGGTTGAAGGGTAAAGAAAGTACTGTGTTTATGGGGAAAACAGATGATTTTGGATCATACATAAAAGAATGGAAAAAACTTGATGAATTACAGATATCAAAATATAAAAATGTGAAGGCGGAAGAATTGGATAGTAAGTATCAAGCGTATATTGTGAGTCATGATTTTGCCAGCGGACTAATGTTTATGGGTTTTTTCGTTGGAGTTGCATTTTTAGCAATGATGGCAAGCTGCTTAATGTTTAAAATTCTATCCGGTGCATCCAAAGATAGTACACGTTATCAAATGCTTCGTAAAATCGGTGTTCGCCGGGAGTTATTAATAAAATCGATTTATAAGGAGTTATTCTTTATATTTTTAGTCCCAGCAATTGTGGGTATTGTTCACGTATTAGTTGGTATGAACATGTTCAGCGTTCTTTTGGCTGATCCGTACTTTCGTATTTGGCTACCAATTATTATTTTCGTAGTGATTTACTCGATTTACTATTTGATTACAGTTCAATTGTACAAAGGAATTGTACTTCCGAAAGAAAATTAATGTAATGATATTATTTATACGGAATATCAACATAATCTGCCCCCATTTATTGAACATTCTAAATGGATTTGGAAATAATAAATGGGGTACCACCACATCGCTATCAAAATAATAAAAAGAAATGCCCCCTAGAATGAAAAAATACGCTATTCTTTCTGTAGAATCATAGGAAAGGATGGCGTTTTTTATGTCTGTTTCTGTGTATGACGAATTACAACTATTTGCTCAAGAGATTCAAAGTTTTTTATCTCCAAATACCTTACGGGATCTTGCTAGAGATGTTGGCTTTGTACAACGAACCAGTAAGTACCAAGCAAAAGATTTAGTAGCTTTATGTGTATGGTTGAGCCAAAATGTAGCTATGACTTCTTTAACTCAGTTATCTAGCTGTTTAGAAGCATCAACAGAAGTACTCATCAGTCCTGAGGGACTGAATCAACGGTTTAATAAGGCGGCCGTCCAACTTTTACAACACCTACTAGCCGAACTACTAAGCAAAAAATTGGCCGCATCTATGCCGATTTCTTCTCCATACACTTCTGTTTTCAAGCGTATTCGTATTTTAGATTCAACTGCATTTCAACTCCCGGATGTATTTTCATCGGTTTATCCAGGTGCAGGAGGATGCAGCCATACAGCTGGGATAAAAATTCAACTTGAGTATGATTTGTTAAGTGGACAGTTCCTACATATTCATACTGGTCCAGGTAAACAACATGATCGCACTTACGGCTCTCTGTGTGCCCCAACTATTAGCTTGATGGCGATGGGATCCCGCCAACAAAACGCGAATTTTGTACGCTAAGGATTTTCTAAGTTGAAAAACTTGGGTTTATTGTACGTTAAGTATTAGTGGACATCAAAAATAGTAATGACTAATCCAGATTAACATCCATCCGATTCACAATTAAATATACCAATATGTAAAATGGCTAAATAATACAAACGGTATGAAGAGAATTTCTACTCTTTTCATACCGTTTTAAATTTGTTTATAAGTTTCATACGAAATTCGTGGAAAGGTGGCAGCATCTCTTTTATAAACAAGGCTCAAAAGTTACCATACCTGATAAAGGAAATATTAATGTAACTCTAGTTCCTTTATTCACTTCAGATTCAATGCCAATTTTCATTCCTAATTTGGAGCACAGTTTTTCGCATAGATACAAACCCATTCCTGTACTTTTGCTAAATCTCCTTCCATTCTCTCCAGTAAATCCTTTTTCAAAAACTCTATTTATATCTTTAGTTATTATCCCTACTCCATTATCCTCTATAGTTAGTATTACTGAGTTAGCTTTCTTAATTGAGTATATACGTATCATTTGTTCTTTGTTATTTGAGTACTTTATAGAATTTCCTATTATTTGATTAATAATAAATTCAACCCATTTTCCATCACTATATACGATTTCATCAATATCTTGTATGTCTAATTTTATTCTCTTATGAATAAAATCCCTATAGTTTCTTTTAATTACATTCCTTACTACATTATCAAGGTTGATTGGCTTTATAATATAGTCTTTATTAACGTTATTGCTTCGAGAATAATACAGAACCTGTTCTACAAATCCCTCGATTCGATCCATTTGAGAGTCAATTTTATTAGTTACTTCATTTTGATTATTTTCAATTATTAGCTTTGTAGAAGCTATCGGTGTCTTAATTTCATGCACCCATGTCTCTATATATTCTCTGTAATCTATTTGCATATCTCTATAATATTTTACATTTTCATGCATATCTCTACTTATTTCTTTCAGTATAGCGTTAAGCTTTTCCCCATGTATAAAGTTTGCTTCCTTTACTACCTCTGGAAGTAGGTATTTTTTCTCCAAGTTTTCTAATATACCATTAATCTCATTATAATAATTTTTACATTTTATAAATTCTATAGCCATATATGAAATCAATGGAAAAAACCAAATACAAAAGACAAAGAATATTATAATGAACTGAACATTCGCAGTCAGCAATATACCTGCTAGTATAATAAATACCAGTACATTAGATAGTATTACTACCATTTTATCTTTAAAAAATTCACCTATATTCATGGCATTATATACCCTAACCTTCTTCTTGTTGCAATTGGATTTTCTATACCTATCTCTTCAAGCTTTTTTCTTAATCTATTTATATTAACAGTTAAAGTGCTATCATCCACAAAATAATCAGATTTCCATAAGGTTTCCATGAGTGAATCTCTTTTTACAATATTACCGCGATTATTTATTAAGCATGAGAGTATCTTAACTTCATTTTTAGTTAACTCTACAGACTTGTCTTGATAAGTAACTGTTGCATTTGAAAGATTTAAATTAAAATCTCTATAAATTAAGATATTATTCGTCTTTAAATCTCCAGATGTTCTTCTTAAAATGTTTGTTACTCTTGCTAATAGTATTTCTGTATTATAAGGCTTTGTTATAAAATCATCTGCTCCTAAATTCATACTTATTAGTTCATCTACATCACTATCTCTGCTTGTAACCATGATGATTGGAACATCTGAAGTTTTACGTATTTCTCTGCATATATAATAGCCATCGAACACAGGAAGATTTATGTCTAGTAATATAAGGTCTGCATTCTCACTTTCTATATATTCGATAATATGATTAAAATCTGTGGGAGCCTTTACTTCATATCCATACTTTATAAAAAAATTTTGTAATTCTTCTCTGATGATTTCATCATCTTCAATAAGAATGATTTTTTTCATGACTTTTCCCTTCCTATATAGAATATAAGGCTATTACATCTTGAGAAACAAGGTGTAATAGCCTTAATGAGCATTATAAAATCAAGTATTACTTTTTACAATATTTTTATACCCAACATATGTCGTGTAGAAATATCCTACATAAACTACAAGAAATACTAAGCCAGTCATCAATGCTGGTAAAGTAATGTCTATTTGTTGAAATGCGTTAATAAAATTATTGACTACATAAATTCCAACTACAGAATGGATTAGAGCAAGAATAACTGGAAGACTAAAGTATACGAAAGTTTGAATAAAAATCGTTTTGTCGATCATTGTTCCGTTTGAACCAATTCTCTTCAAAGATTTATATCGATCTATGCTATCACTGGCTTCTGATAATTGTTGAAGAGCTAATATAGCCATACTCGTTATTAAAAATACAATACCTATATATATCCCAATAAACAGTACGATAGTTTTCAATCCCTTACTTTCTGCACAAACTTCATCCTTTGATTTGCCTGATATACGATTAATATTTAATTTCGGGCCATTTTCGTCATTAAAGCCCCGTGCAACGTTATCATATTTTTTATTATATTCTTCTCTATTTCCATCTAAATAATTTACATTAAGTATGGATGCAATAATTTTGTAGCCTGATAAAAACTCATCATTTATAACGATTGTGAAGTAATTAGTTCGCACATCAGCAGTGTAAAGATTCTCTTGTATAACTTTAGCGTTTTTTACCAGATATTCTTTTTCTTTAATATTCACCTTATTGCTATTTTTTAATCTTTCATTTATCGAATTAACCAACCGGCTTTCATTTGATAAAAGTAAAACCTCATTGTTATTTAAAGTGATTTCCTTTTCACCTTTAAGATTTAAAATTTTATTATAATCAGATACTTTAATGAAATCCATACCGCTATTCTTATAATCTTTACGTTCTGGTACAAAGTCCACCACTTTCATCCCTGTTCGATATACATTATAAGATACATATTTTTCGTTATTATTTATTTTAAAATGAAATTTATTTAATACGTCTTCTATAGTGTAACTTTCATCCTTATTCTCCAACTTAATACTGGCATCAAATGGTGTTACTTCTTTCATTGTTGCGTCCATCATTCTGTTAAAGCTGATTCCTGTAGATAAAGCCACCATTGTAAGGCATAACATTAAACAGATTAAAGACATGGATATAAAATTTGTATTAACCTTACTATTTATTTGTTTGATGATAAATATATTTAACCCTTTAAAATAGACTTTTTTATTCTTCTTTACAACATATAATATAAATCCAGATAAACTAAAGAAAAACAGAAATGTACCTAATATGCCAAGAATGATTGATACCATGAGCATAGGATTTTTAAAATTCAATCCGATTTTTAGTACAGTCACATATGCATATCCAAGTGATGCTACACACATAATAAATGTGATTACATAGATAAGAGGATTTCTAAATTTTACATCTTCGTTTTTTCTACCTGCTGTTAACAAATCAATTATTTTGTATTTAGAAACAACATATACATTAAATAACATAACAAGCAAAAACATGATTCCAAAGTATAATACGCTTTTACCTATAGCACCTGTTGAAATTGCAAATTTATATTTATTGATGGGCAAGTCAAATAACTTTAATGCAAATGTAGATAATCCCTGTGATACTCCAATACCTATTATAAGCCCACTCACTAAAGATATAACACCAACTAGAAATGTCTCTGTTACTAATATTCTGGATATGTTTCTTCTTCCCATACCTAAAGTCATGTATATTCCTAATTCTTTTTTACGTTTTTTGATTAAGAAATTATTTGCATACAATATTAAACCACCTAATATTACGGATACAAATACTGACACATTTGAGATAACGTTCATTATTGTAGGCACATACTTTCTATCTGAAGCGTTAATTTCCATAAGTGCCTTTTGTGATTCTATTGAGTTAAAGCTATAAAATATACAAACAGCCAGTGTTAGTGTTAAGAAATATATTGCATAATCTTTAAGACTTTTCTTTACATTCCCAATAGCAATCTTAGAATACACTATTATCGTCACCTCCAAGAATGGTTATAACTTCGATAATTTTAATAAAGAATTCTTTTCTGGAATCATTCCCTCTTACCAACTCAATAAATATTTTTCCATCTTTAATAAAAAGAATTCTACGAGCATAGCTTGCTGTAAATGCATCATGAGTAACCATAAGTATTGTAGCTTTTAAATCCTTATTTAGACTTTCAAATCTTTCGAGTAATAATCTAGCTGATTTAGAATCTAACGATCCTGTTGGTTCATCTGCAAGTACTAAAGATGGATCTGTTACGATAGCTCTTGCCGAAGCAACCCTTTGTTTTTGTCCGCCTGACATTTGATAAGGGTATTTGCTTAATACTTGTTCAATGTCTAAATATTTTGCAACTGCTTGTATTTTTCCATCAATTTTTGAACTTTTCTCACCTTTTATTGTTAACGCTAGGGCAATATTTTCATAAGCAGTAAGGGTATCTAATAAATTAAAGTCCTGAAATATAAACCCTAATTCATTTTGTCTAAACTTATCTAATGACTTTGATTTTAACCGAGTAATGTCACTATTATTTATTATTATTTTTCCCGTAGTAACATTATCAATAGTTGATATACAGTTAAGTAATGTAGTTTTGCCACTTCCTGAAGGCCCCATTATCCCAACAAATTCTCCCTCATCTACCTTAAAACTAATATTATCTATAGCCTTTGTTACATTATCTTTATTACCATAATATTTTTCAATTTTTTCTACACTTAATATATTTCGCATTAATACTTCTCCTTTTTCATTATAAAAATTCTTTAACTCCCATTCATTTATGTAATTCATTTTATATAATTTCATTTATAGTATCGATGGAATTACATTTCATTAACATTACATTTTTGTTATATTGAGTGATACCTCTACATGTAAGTTATCAGAAATCGCGACAGAAACAGACATAAAAAAACGCCATCCTTTCCTATGATTCTACAGAAAGAATAGCGTATTTTTTCATTTTAGGGGGCATTTCTTTTTATTAGTTTGATACCGAGGTGACGATACCCCTTTATTGTTTTTCAGACTTCGCTTGTTCTAAAATGTATGCTTCTTCTTGTTCCGGTGTCGCTAATTCGTATGCTTTACCAGTGCTGTTATTGTCCCATTCCCATAATAAATTATGCTCCTCAACCGATTGAGAGAAATCGCCTTCATACCAACGAACCAAAATCTTGAGTTACTCTTAGATAAGAAAAAGAAAGAGCTTAGTGAATACAAGTCCATCTATATGATAAAGAATTATTATCTATTGTTTTATGAAGGTTTACAGAAGGGCATCCATGAATTATTAAAAGTTTTACTGCGTTTGTTTTATCTTTTAGAGAAAAACGGGAGAAAATCTCACCGGTACAAGAAGAAAACAGTCTTTGATATCTTAGGCATCGTATACGACTTTACTATGTCTCACAATCATGTAGCATAATCTAAAAAATTGAAACCCGATAGGGTTTATTTGGTATGCAAATCTTTAAAGAACTTACACTGGATCTATAGAAAAAAGAAAAAACTTCACGTGAAATTAAACTTATATAATCTTAGCTTGATGGTGATGTGGTGATACCCCTATATAGGGCTTTTTCTTTTTTCTCAATGACCAATATTATTAAAATTAAGATGGTTCAAGTCGGAGAAAGGCACCTTAGGGTGTCTTTTCTTTATTTTCAAAAGGACCTGCTCAATTATTGCGTAAAAAACATAAAGTAAATTGAATCCGTTAAAATACATGAGTGACCCCTTGTTTTCCCCTCTTATTAAAGGAGGAACTATTATGGGATTTGGTGGTAGTTGTAGTAGTTGTGGCGGCGGCTTTGCTTTACTAGTTGTATTGTTTATTTTATTGATCATTGTTGGAGCTTCTTGCTTCTGCTAAAAAACTATCGGAAAAGACACTCTTATATGGGTGTCTTTTCTTTGTAATAAAAAGCTCTTCATAAAGGAAAGTTTTTAGGTTTATACATTCAAGTCATCCAAATTAGTTATTTACGCAACACTTCATCACTTTCGGTCTTTAGTGTGAAATACAAATAAGCCTTCCGCTACACAAAGTTGCTCAACTAACTTTAATTCCTTAGATTCAAAACTTATATAATTAAAACACCCATCACCAATTAATACACCTATTCTTAAATCAGAAAATATTAATATAAGTTTATCAACTTCTCTACTTGGTAAAAACTTTAACACATCATCATTAAATTCAATTATGTTTTTGGTGTACTTGCTATATGTTAAAGATTCTACATCATCTAAAACATATATATTCTCATCATATAAATATAACTTGCTTAAAGCTAACACACTTTTGTTCAAAATATTATATTTATTGGGTATCAATACATTATCTTCGAAATCAAAATACTTCTCACTCTTTACTACCGCTGGAAAAGTATCAACGACATAAAAATCGCCTTCTTCTTTAAAATAATACTCGTCAAGCATCTTTTGAAACAATCCCTTAATTTCACTCATTATTTTCTAATACCCTTTCCTTCTCATTATTTTCAGCAGGTGATACATCCGGCAAATCTTCTTTAAACAGATTAGTATCATTCCATAGGTAACCATATTTTTAAAAGGCCGATTAGTGTGTGTTGATTAAAGTTTCACTTTATTTCTTCGCATCTCTCATGCTGTAATATCCTAAATTGATAATAATCAAGAAATACCCACCCATAATTCCAGCAGCAAATGTCCACATGAAATCATGGTGTTCAATTTCATACATAATAATCGCACCTAGTATCGCGGCTGCAAATCGATTCATCATTCCAAGCATCGGTGCTTTTTCTTTTTTTACAATGCTATCTCCGAACTTTTCAATACGCCTTCCTAAAATCCAAGTACAGTACATGCTCACCAAAAGGCCAATGCTTATCCCTACAAAATGGGTTGAGAAAGGTGTTATATACCATCCCAATAACATCACACCTAGTAAACAATACATTTGTATGTTAAATGATCTTAGTGCCATACGAATCATGCTGTACCCCTTTATCTTTCTCATTGTACTTACGTATCATCAATTCCATCTTTCAGACTTCAAGCTTTCCGATATATCTTTTTTAAAATGAGGAAATTTCATTTTACTCACCATTAAATAAGCGAGTATACATGTGCTAAACGCCACAGAAACTGGATTATTCAAAAAGCATAAAATAAGGAGACACATTGCCGCAAATGGAATGGGCATTCCGATAAACGTTGGGAGTTTGCTTTGTTGTGTGTTAAATCTAGCAAGCCGCAGCATTCCGCAAATACTGTAAGCAAGCGCACATAACATCCCGATAAACTGTAAATCTTTTAAAGAGACACTATATGCAAGAATAGACGGTGCCACACCAAAGGTAACTAAATCCGCAAATGAGTCTAACTCTCCACCTATTTCCGAAACAGAATCAAGTTTCCGAGCGACCATGCCATCAAAAAAATCAAATAGCATTCCTGTAATAATAAAAACTGCTCCCAAATACATATCGTGAACGAGGATAGCGAAAATGGCCAAAAGCCCACATACAAAATTTGCTATCGTAATCATATTTGGTATGTAACTCATAACACGCTTCTCCTCCTCTCACCCATCCACTTCATATAGATTTTCTTACTCATTCGGATTAATGTCCTTCTGTTTTTCTTCCAATATAACTTTATTTATTTTCGTTAACGTCTCAGTCATTTGCTCTAAGGCTTCGATATCAATTTTAGAAAAATATTTCTCAATTAGTACATCATCTAATTCAGATAACCGATCTATATACTTACTACCATTTGGACCAAGTGTAAGGAAATACTCCCGTTTATTATTAGGGTTTATTTGTTTCGAAATCATCTTCTGTTTTTCCAATTTCGATAAAACTTGGCTCACAGCACTTTTCGATATATTAAAAGTACTCGCAATGTTATTTGCTGTCGTGTTTTCATTTAAATTGATATAAAATAGCATGCTCTCTTGCTGCCCTGTAAGACCGAACTCATCCTTTAACTCCTGAAATAGTAAAATGTAGAAGTCATTGTAGGCTCGATTCATTTCATTAATTACTTCTTTATACGATCTAGTCATAGTAATCTTCCTCCAGTCATGCTGTTATTTCGTTTCGTAATATAGTTTAGTTAACTTAACTAAACTATATTATACCTTTATGTTCGTGTAAAGGGAAGTCTCGCTCCATCCTTGACTTACAATTGTACAAAAAAAGGCATCTTAATTGATGTCTTTTTTTATACTTAATATTTCAGGCTCTCACCATTCTTTTCAACTACTTCTTTATACCAATTGAAACTATTCTTCTTCGATCTTTTTAACGAGCCTATTCCTTCATTGTCCTTATCAACGTATATATCCGATACTATCTACTTCTACTGTTTCAAAATACTAACAGTTTATCAACTGCTGCTTTAATGTATTTAAAACTTTCTTTCTCTCTTCATAATCTTCCTCACCGGCTTCTTCCCAAAGTTCAAGATCAGCTCCGCGTTCGATTAATGTAATCGCATTGCTGCGAACCTCCTCTTGAATACAACCTTTCTCCAGTTGTATTGCCGCCAGACCGATGAACACTAAAGACATCTCCTCTAAATCTTCATCAATATCGAACTCATCTAAATACTCTTCTAAAACGAGCTTAGTTGCTTCTTCTGCACTGTTTCCTTCATCTAAATACTCAATAAACTGATCCTTCACATCACAAGTTGTATCATCATCAAATAATCCAGTTCCCCAAGCGCCCATATTCCACAGCCCCTTCTTTGTGCTTTTCTTTTCATTTATATTTCAATTTTAAATATAGTAGAAACTCATTACAAGGCTAGTTATATACACAATTATATTTTACAATTATTATAGATAATATATATCTTTCACCACATGTATCATTCTGAATAATTAAAAACAAATATTAAAAATTCCATATAGACCCATTACTGGTTAAAATGTTATAATTAAACCACCCTACATAGTTACTCATGTTCAGGATGAGAAACTAGCGTCTTATTAAGTAATGCGCATAACTTAAATAAACAAGACACTGCAAAGTGTCTTGTTTATTCGCATCAAGTTTCCTTTTTATCCCAAAACCAATATAATAAAATGCAACATTTAATACATATAAAGAAAAATACAGATTTATTAAATCATTATGGCACCCATGAAGGTACTTCTATTTTGGAGGAACAAACTATGAACAAAAAGTTATTAACATCATTATTATGTAGCACATTCTTATTTGGATTATCAGCTTGCAGTTCACATGATACATCTAGCAGTAACACGAAAAACGAACAGGAGACTTCTAAAGAAACAAAAAATGATGAACTTAGCAACAAGGATCCTCAAAAAGAACTTCCCACCCATGGAGATTCTTCTGATGTATACATATCAATACGCTCTGCCGATTCATTAGATGTTATAGGTAATGGAGAAGTTAAAGCACAAGGTGTATTTAAAGTATTAGACGTCGCAGTTTATAATCGTCAAGAGGAACCCATTACACTAAATAGCAATAATTTTAAATTAATTGACGGAACCGGAAGAGAATATCACATTTCTAATGAATCTCAATTAGTACTTAAAGCTGCAAATACTGCTACATTTAAATTTGGTGTTCTTAATCCTAATGAAAATTCGGAAGGGAACATTGTATTCGATGTTCCGAAAAATACGCAAGGATTAACGTTAAAAATTAATGGAGATATGTTGGATAAAGGGATCGAGTTAAAAGTGGAATAGTCAAAAGAAAATGTAAAAGTGGCTTTTCTACAAAATAGATAAACCACCTATCACAACTTATACTAACATAACAAAAAGTACAGCCTCTGTATTAACTACAGTAGACTGTACTTTTTCATTTGTGATTTTGTATAACTCACTATAACAGGCTTCCTTAGTTCTTTTGAGAAGATGCTCTCCAATCACGAAAAGATGTTGGAAACCCAGAATGTCCACGTTGCTTTGTAACAACTGGTTTCTCTTGAAGAGTAGTTGATTTCTCTTCAAAAATAGTTGGTTTTTCTTCAAGAATACTCAAAGCTGTTTGCATTTTCTCCAGCTGTTCTTTTAAAGCTTGCTGCTCAATCTTTAAATCCGTAAGTAAACGTAATATCATCTCAGAATTAGCCATAACGATCTCCTTTCCCCCAATGCACAGAATAAAATACCATATGTAATAAGCGGAATACTCGTGACAAAAATAAGTTCGTCAACTCTTTTAAAATACCGAGTACTTTTATTTTTTCAAAAGGACCTGCTCAAGTTTATCCGTAAAAACATAAAGTGATATAAATCCATTAATATATGGACTTTATGGAAGGAGGAGTTAATATGGGCTATGGTGGTAGTTGTGGAGGCTATGGTGGTAGTTGTGGTGGAGGCTGTGGTTTTGGCGGTGGATTCGCCTTACTTGTTGTGCTCTTTATCTTATTAATCATCGTTGGAGCTAGCTGTTGGGGCGGCGGATTCGGCTGCTAATAAGAGGCACTCTTGAGAGTGTCTTTTTTTTATTTCTCAATATGCAACTAACATATATGTGTTACTATCAAAAGGCGAGATTCCCTAAGCGTAATATAGTAGTTTACCAACTATGAAAGCCACTGTCACAAGAAAACAGTAGGCTTTTATTTTGTTATTTAACAAGATTAAAACATGAATTGCCATTTCCCCTCAGTAACATTTTTAAATTGACATAGCACTTCATGCACCATATACTGTTAACAACAGTATACTGTCATTAACAGTATATATTCCAATTCATTCTAGGAGGTATATTCATGAAGCATACAGGAAGACATACAGGTGCATTTCTTTTGTTATTTTTAGCAGAAGGTGATAACTATGGCGGGCAACTACTTCAGAAATGTGAAGAAGAACTTCCGGTCAATCCAATCGATAGTGCCATCCTTTACCGCACGCTGAAGAAATTAGAAAACGAAGGTGCTATTGAATCTTATGTAAGTACATCCGTTCCAGATAAGCCGAGAAAGATGTACAAAATTACTACAGCCGGAAAAGAACAATTAGCAGATTTTCAAATAGATATTGAGGAAAAAATGAAAAACTTAACCTTTTTCTTAAACAAATATAAAGACTTACAGGAATCTAATCATGATTAATGGTGCTATCCTTTACACTTTAGCCATTATTCTTACGGGGATTTCTTTTATGAAGGATCGGAATAAAACGAAATTTGCCCTATTAAAATCATGGAAAATATTTCGAAACCTCCTCCCTGCCATGCTCTCCATTATGCTTTTCGTCGGACTATCACTTTCTATCTTAACGCCGTCCTTCATCTCTTCCATCATTGGAGAACGGTCTGGATTGTTAGGTATTATTTATTCAGCAATACTCGGCTCCGTTGCACTCATTCCAAGCTTTGTCGTGTTTCCTCTTGGTAATACGTTAGTACAGCACGGCGCAGGTCTTCCTCAAGTTGCGGCACTCATGTCTACACTAATGTCAGTAGGAATTACAACCTTGCCGATGGAACAAAAGATATTCGGACGAAGCTTTGCTTACGCTCGTAATGCATCTGCATTACTCATGTCACTCCTATTCTCATATATCATTTGGGTGGTGATGGTATGAAGGAACTAAAAAGATATCGCTTCTTTTTCATTTTGCTGATTGGACTTATCATTCTAACTTTTATAAACCAATCTTTAGGATGGAGCGCATTACAATTAACGGGGAATAGCATTTTAGATATGTTGTTTCTACTCCCCCCTGTCCTAATATTTGTAGGGTTACTTGATCAGTGGGTGAAGAAAGAAACACTAATGAAATACATGGGAGAAAAGTCCGGCATATATGGAATATTATTCTCTCTATTATTAGGCGGAATTGCAGCTGGTCCCCTCTATGTTGCCTTTCCGATTGCAGCACTACTATTAAAAAAAGGTGCCAGCATTAGGTACATCGTATTTTTCTTAGGTGTTTGGACAACTGCGAAATTACCAATTATGGTGTATGAATTTTCTTCATTCGGAGCTACCTTTACGCTCATTCACATTTGCTTCGGTCTGTTGTTCTTCTACGTAATGGGCATCGTTTTTGAGAAGTTTTATAATCAACGGCAATTGTTGCAGTATGATATTACGAAAGAAATGTAAAAAGACATCTTTATCTTGTAAAGATGTCTTTTTAATATGAACCTTAATTTTCGTTCTGTAAAACCCTCGCTGCCTTTACTTCCTTTTTCTCTTCTTTTAAGAACAACGATACGATAAAAGCAATAACGATAAAGATTAAACCTAGTGTAAATGCACCCTGGAATCCCGATGTTAAACCGTTTAACTTCTCTACTGGATCCATTGGATTTGCTGAGCTTTCCATATACTTAGTTGTTCCTGAAGACATTTTCGAAATAAAGATAGCTGTACCAATTGCGCCAGCTACTTGCTGTAACGTATTAAACAGTGCTGTTCCGTGCGGATATAAATCTGGTGTTAATTGATTTAATCCATATGTTTGTGCTGTCATTACAAACATGAGCCCGACCATTAATACGCTATGCATGACAATAATTTGTACCATTGATGTATCAGGAGTAATGCCTTTAAATAAGAACATTGCAATACCTACTAACACAATACCGGGAACGATAATAACTTTCGGACTAAATTTATCAAATAGTTTACCTGCGATTGGTCCCATTATGGCGCTAATAATACTTCCCGGAAGCATGATAATTCCTGATTTAAAAGCTGTAACGATTAAAACTGTTTGCAGGAACATCGGTAATAAAGTCATCGTTGAAAATAACGACATCATCACAATGACGATCAATCCAACTGATATTGTAAACATCGGAACTTTAAATGCTCTTAATTCTAAAATTGGATTCTCAATTTTTAATTGTCGCACGACAAAAATACATAATGAGATAAGCCCAACAATTAAAGTGCCATACACTTTCGCATCGGACCATCCTAAATCACCTGATGCACTAAAGCTATACACAAACCCGCCAAATCCTAATGTCGATAAAAGGATAGATGGATAATCTACTTTTGGCCTTGTTAACTCTGAAACATTTTGAATGTACTTCATCCCAATCATAATGGAAATGATCACGATAGGAATAACAATATAGAATAACCATCGCCAATTTAATGAATCCACAATTACTCCAGATAATGTAGGGCCAATTGCTGGAGCGGACATCATCACAAGTGCGATTAATCCCATTGTGGCACCACGTTTTTCTGGCGGACAAATAAGTAAAATCGTATTCATTAATAACGGTGAAATTAACCCCGTCGCTACAGCTTGGACGATACGGCCAACTAATAAAATAGAAAATGTCGGTGCAAATCCCGCAATTAATGTACCGACTAAAAACGTTACCATAGCGATCAAAAACATTTGTCTCGTTGTGAGCCATTGCTGAAGTAACGCTGTAATCGGGACTAAAACACCAACCACTAACATGTATGCTGTAGAAAGCCATTGAATCGTTGAAGCTGTTACGTCGAATTCTTTCATTAATACAGTTAACGCATTACCAAGTAATGTTTCGTTTAATAATGCAACCATTGCCCCTAAAAGTAATGCAATTAAAATCGGGGTATGTTTCATATTAGAAGTATCAACTTTGCCACTTGCAGGGCTCTTAGTTGTTATATTCATTTGCAAATTCTCCTCCTGTTTCTTACTTAAAAAGCTTTAAATACAACGGAACACATGTAATATAATATACATATGTAGATTAAAAAGGGAGAATCAATTTTCAGCCATTGTATATTTAATCTACAAAAAAGGAGAATTGTAGATGAATGATAATGAAAAACAACTTGATTTACGTATTAGACGTACACATAAATTACTATGGGATTCCTTATTTGAATTAATGACGCAATCAAAACAGAAATATAGTACCATCACGATTAACCAAATTTGTGATCGTGCAATGGTACACCGAACAACTTTTTATAAACACTTTGAAGATAAAGATGCTTTATTAGCATTTGGATTTAAACGCTACAGCAAGATGATTGCTGAAATACCGGTTTCAGATCGATTAAGTAAACCATTTCAAGTGATGGAACAATTTCTACACCATGAAGAAATCGGTAAAATATTAGAGACACAAATGTCTGATGAACAATTTATTAGCCGGACACAGTATTTAAGTCACGAAACAAGAAAACAAGAAATAGAAGCGTTAAATCAACTGTGTAAAAATCATACGATGCCAAATGATTTAACCATTGAATTTTATTCAGGGGCAATCACCTCATTAAGTGCGTGGTGGTTTAAAAATGAAAGAAGCGTTTCTGCTGCTGAAATGGACCAATATCTTCACCAACTTATTAACCGGGATATTTTTCAGTTTGAAAAGGAATAACTTCACCATCAAAAAAACGCCTATATGAAATAGGCGTTTTTTACATACTATTACTTCCCAATCTTCTTCAAATCCGAGCTTTCTATAATTGAACGAGAATATCCATCTTTCCCAACTCGCACCATAGCTCTTCCCAACTGTTCTGAAGTAATTATGCTTCCGAGTCTCTTCAATTTTATATTTATGTATAGTCTTTATTAGGATGGACCATAACCGATAAGATGAGCAATTATAACCGCTATTAAACCGATTGAGTATTCAATTAGAATCAAAGGGAGAATCCACCTTGCCCACTTTGTCCATGAAATTCCTGCAATTGCCAACCCAGCCATTAGCGTACCACCTGTCGGAAAAATAATATTTCCAATACCATCGGCGAATGAAAAGGATAATACTGCTGTTTGGCGTGTAATGTCCAATAAATCTGCAAGTGGCGCCATGATAGGCATTGTCAACATCGCATGACCACTACCTGATGCTAAAATAAAATGAATAGCTACTTGGAAGTTGTACATTCCAACAACACTTAAAAAAGGAGACACATGTTTCATTTCTTCCGATACTTGATAAAGTAGTGGGTCTATAATATGCCCTTGATTCAATACAACCAAAATGGCGCGTGATACACCAATGATTAAAGCTCCACCGATTAAAGATGCCGATCCTTGTGTAAAAGATTCTACAGTATCATCAAGAGATATCTTGCCAAGGATTGCAATTATTATAGTTAAAATAATAAATAAGGCTGCAATTTCTGTTATATACCACTCGTACTTAATAACACCGAATACAAGAATAATATAATTGATTAAAAAGGCCGTTAATATCCATTTATGCCTTTTCGTTAACTCTACTTTCGCTGTTAAGACACTATCCGGCTTATTTGTATCGAATTTTCCGTAAATTCCACTTGAAGGATCCCTCTTTACTTTCATAGCATGACGATAGACGAATGTAACAGCAATTACATATATGACTACGAATAAAACTAGGCGGAACCCCATCCCCGAATACATAGGAAGACCCGCTATCCCTTGCGCAAGCCCGACTGTAAACGGATTCATAATTGCAGTTGTAAATCCGACGGACGCTCCCACTAGTACCATCGCGGTTCCTGTTATCGTATCAAATCCAACCGCAAGAGCTAGCGGAATAAATAGAGGTACATACACTAAAGCTTCCTCAGCCATCCCCATTAATGACCCGCCAAGTGCAAAGAACAGCATTATAATAGGGACCATTAACTTTTCACGGTTAGCAAGTTTTTTTGCCATCGTTGAAACAAGAGCCTCAACCGTACCTGATGCCTTTAATACACCAAAAAAACCTCCGATAATAAGAATAAAAAAGATAATATTAGCAGCTTCTACCATCCCTGTAGGAATAGATTTTACCGTATCAAAGAATCCAAGTGGCGCTGATGCAATCCATTTGAATGAATTTGGATCTACTGTTGTATACCCATTTTTTTCAATATGTGCATATTCTCCAGCTGGCAATATATGTGTAATAACAGCTGCAATAACTAACAAGACAAGTAACATTGCAAATACGTTTATTTTCCATTCTTTTTTTTCCTTTTTTTCTTCTGGCTCGAATGAAACTGCTTTTTCTGACACTTGATTCATATACCAATCCCCTTTTCAATAAAGTAAAACTTTAATCAGTAGGGGTTTTGTTCATCCCCTACTGATTATTAGCCCACACCAATCAGGCGTTTACGGGCAGCCGGCAGTCTGGTTGCCCCACTACCATGGCGTACCAAGCTATCCATCAATTCTTTTACTTATAACACTCTAGGATTTAACCACCTTTTTACTAATTTCATTTACAAATTGGTTAAATAAAAGCTGCTGTAGAGCATCCCTTTCCGACATCATTTCTGGATGCCATTGGACCGCTGCTACATAACGATGAGCTTTGGATTCAATGGCCTCTATCACACCATCAAAGGACCATGCGATCGCCTCAAAATCTTTCCCCAGCGTTTTCACTGCTTGATGATGAAAAGAATTAACCATTAAGGATTTTTGGCCAATAGCCTCATAAATTTTTCCCTCTTCAAGAAGATCTACGGAATGAGAGCCTTGCCATTTACGAAACTGTTCCCGAACATGGAAATATTCTGGCCCCATCTCGTGCTCTAAGTCTTGATAAAGAGACCCACCAGCTGCAACATTTAACACCTGTAATCCTCGGCAAATTCCTAGAATAGGAATATCTTTTTCTAAAGCCTGTCTTGCCAGATTTAATTCAAAATTATCTCGTTCTTCCTCTACAGTGCCTATATACGATTTTGGAATATCACCGTAATAAATTGGATTGATGTCCGCACCACCAGCCAATAACAACCCATCTAATTGATTAAGTGTGGACTCAATTTGATCAGCTTCCTCAATTGGAAGTAGAACAACCGTTGCACCTGCTCGTTGAAGTGAACGGATGTAGTCATAAGAAAAGATAGCCATATCTTGACCTGGTAGCCCTCGTAAGCCCTCCTTCCCTATTTCACTATGATCAATATAATACCCAGTAACACCAATTAGTGGTTTCATTTTCTCTCACCTCATAATTTAAATGGTTTCGTTGTCTTTCTCTGTTGAAATTGTATACTCTTAACCTCCCTTTTCTAGCAAGTGGTAAAGAATTAAATATATAAATTACTACTCTACTCATTTCATTATTTCTTTACACACCATTGATATAAGCAAATATCGTGCCAACATTAAAATTAAAATAATTATTTACACATCTTTAAATATTTTGTCACTTTATCGGTGTTTGCTATGTTGAAATGTATTATAATTGGTTATTAATTGGTTACATAACAACCAATTAATAACCAACTTTAGACCAATTACATTCAACTAAAGAGGTGTTCTATGAACAAATTTGAAAACAACCACATTGTATTGATCACCGTTTTAAAAGAAACACGAAAAGCCCTACATCAACAACTAACGGAGATGGTAGGTGACCTCATAGATATCGAAAGTTTTTCTGTAGAAGAAACTATTCCAAAAGTATTTCATTCTACATTAATTGTGTTACCTAATAAATTTACTATAGATACGGTTAAAGACTTTATTGGGGAAAACTGCGAAGTAATAATAGCAAAACGAACATTAAATTATGAAAACGTGGACCAGCTTTTATTTTTACCAGAAGGAACACAAGCTCTATATGTGAATGATAATCATGAAACAGTATACGAATCAATTGAAACTATGCGTCAATTGGGGCTGAACCACATTGAATATTTCCCATACTATCCTGGAAAAACGAATATACAAATGATCAAGCTTGCAATCACACCTGGTGAACTTGAAATTATCCCTAACTTTGTAGAAAAAGTGATTAATATTGGTCATAGGTTAATAGATATTACTACAATCATGTCCATTCTAGATCGATTTCATTTAATGGAGGAATCAGGTAACCACGTTTCTGAGAGATACTATCGAAAAATAGTAGATTTAACAAAGAATCTAGCTAAAGCTCATCGACAGCTTCATCAAGTAATTGATGGTGTTGGTGATGGAATACTAGCTATCGATTATACAGGAAGAATTGTTGTCTTTAATGAATTCTTGGAAAACATGCTGAAAATAAAAAGCAAAAATGCTATTGGTCATCCTATTGATGCCATTATTGATAATATTGATTTAGTGAACTTCATCCTTTCAAATAAGCAACAAGAAAGCGGTATATTTGTTGTAAACGGCTTGGATGTAATAGTGGAACGCCTCCATATAAATGATCAATCGATTATTGTTACTTTTAGAAATGCCCTTAAGACCATCGGGTTTGAACGTAAATTGAGAAAAGAATTTGTCAAAAAAGGATATGTAGCAAAATACAACTTTCATAATATCGTTGGGATTAGTTCTACTATCCAAGACACGAAACAAATTGCCAAAAGGTTAGCTAAGACTGATCTAACTGTATTAATTGAGGGTGAAAGTGGTACCGGAAAAGAGTTGTTTGCAAGTGCTATTCATAATGCTTCCCAGCGAAATAGCGGCCCTTTTCTTGCCGTTAACTTCAGTGCTTTATCGGATGATTTAGTCGAGAGTGAATTATTCGGTTATGAAGACGGAGCGTTTACAGGAGCAAAAAAGGGCGGGAAAATGGGATTATTTGAACAAGCAAATGGTGGCACTATTTTTTTAGATGAGATTGGAGATATTAGCCTTAAACTTCAAGCACGACTACTTCGAGTATTGCAGGAAAAAGAGATTATGCGTGTTGGCGGAAGCCAAATTATCCCGATAGACGTCCGGATTATTGCAGCAACCAATAAGGATTTACTGAAAATGATTCAAGAAAATGTGTTTAGAGAGGACTTATACCATAGGCTTAAGGTACTCTTTATACACCTTCCCGAATTAAGGGCTCGTCGAAATGACATTGAATTATTGGCTAAACATTTTGTTGCGCTATCGGACCCTAAAGTCAAAATTGAACAAGAATTAATTGAAGAACTTCACGGATATCCATGGTATGGAAATGTAAGAGAACTTAAAAATACCATAGATTATATGCTTGCTGTCCGTACCGGAAACCAAATAACAAAAAATGATTTGCCTAATCAACATTATTTTCAAAAACCTCCACATAGAAAAACAGATAGCGACCCGGTCAAGAACATACCACCCTTTTATTCAAGTTCAACCGCTCTTGATAAAGAATCACTTTTCATCCTTAACCTCATCATGAATTATGAAGAAAACGGAAGGGCAATCGGAAGAAGGATTATTTCTGAAAAGAGCCAAGAAGTCGAAATGAAATTATCTGAGGCACAGGTTAGACACCGGTTGAACTTCCTGAAAATTAAAGGGTATTTGCAAATAAAAAGAGGTAGGGCAGGAATTAATCTAACAAGAAAGGGTTTGGAGATCCTAACCACAAACTTAGAACGTAACCTTTGATTCCTTATCATCGGTGTAGTACAATTCAAAGTTTTTTTTGCTGGTAATGGAGCATACTTTTCCCCTATCAAGATGCCACATTTTAGATTTTACCATTCCAATGTGCCATTGATTGGTGGACTCGTTAAACCTTTCAGTTCATGCTAATTATTAGCCAAGCTTCTCTGAGAGATTAGTAGTTTACGTCATAAGATCCAATCTTGAACTAGCTCCAAGGTTGGTAGAGGTACTTTACGAAACGAAATTTTTAAATGGAAAAAGGCTATTTTATAAAGTGAAACTTTAATCAGTGGGAGGTTTTGTTCCTCCCCCACTGATTATTAGTTGAACCAATCGGGCTTTTACGGGCAGTTGATCCCCCACCTAACTTCTTTGCTTTCGCTGAATTTTGAGGTAGGGATCTTACTGCCGGCAAATAGCGGGATAAACCGATTGAACCGGATTATAAAATAGCCTCTTTATTATGAAGAGAAAAAAGCGTCGATAAATTTTCGTTCCAAATATTCAGAATTAATATTAAAATGGAAAATGGGGATAGGGGTATGGAATCATAAATTATACATAACGAGGGACTAGAAATGAAAATACAATTAAAAGCTGATTTAATGCTACTACTAGTTACATTTTTTTGGGGTGCATCCATCCTACTTACAAAGCTTGGACTTGATGGCATAGAAGAATATAATTTAATCGCATTACGATTTATTATTGCCTTTCTTTTATCAGGTTTAATATTTTACAAACACTTATTCAAAGTCGATTTTAAAACTGTAAAATATGCTTTTATACTAGCTTCCGTTTTATTTATCGTTTACATTTTCGCGACATTCGGTACAAAGTATACAAGTGTGTCTAATGCTGGTTTCTTACTATGTCTCACAGTCATTTTCATTCCGATATTATCAGCTATATTTTTAAAACACATTCCTGAAAAGAAAGTTATATTAGGAATTTTGTTAACGATAATAGGAATTGTCTTATTAACATTAACTAGTGAATTCAAAATCGGTAACGGCGATATATTTTGCATACTGTCTGCTTTATTTTATGCCATTCACGTCATCATTACTGGAAACGTAACAAAACATGTGAACTCGATTGCGCTCGGGGTCATACAACTCGGTTTCGTCGGCCTATTTAGTCTTATTTTTTCATTAGTGATGGAAACCCCAAAATTGCCTAGCACGATCAACTCATGGCTAATCATATTAGCCTTAAGCATATTTTGCACCGCAGTCGCTTTCATCGTGCAAGTTATCGCCCAGCAATACACGACGCCTACACATACAGGACTTATCTTTTCATTAGAACCTGTCTTTTCGGCAGGCTTTGCTTTTGTTTTCACAGGTGAAACGCTCACAGGAAAAGGGTATTTAGGGGCGACGCTTATATTAGTAAGTGTGTTGATTGCTGAGGTGGATTTTAAGAGTTTGTTGAGGCCTAATTATAAGAAGAATATAGAGTAAACATTTCACTATGATCAATAAACATACCCCAGAAAAATATGAGTTTATATCATTCTCTTCACTTAGATTTTCTTTTAAATGAGACTTTTTTAGATGCTATCTTCGAATAAGGTAGCATCTAAAAAATGTTAAAAGAAATTTGCCCCTAGTATCTTCTTATATTTTATGTAGCCTTCATATTTGACCTTTTCTACGTTCTTTGAAGTGAAGATGTTCAAAATTACTTACTGAATATAGTCATACAGATTTTTCGCTAACAATAAACAAGTTACTGTAATGAAAAGAGCACGAACATACCCGCTTCCTTTTTTTATAGCAAATTTGGAGCCAACAATCCCTCCAGCAATTTGAGCAATTCCCATTATGAAACCATACGCATAGTTTACTTGTCCTACATACATAAACATCAACAATGCACCAACATTACTTCCTAAATTAAGAAGCTTCGCATTACCTGCTGCTTTTAAAAAATCATACCCAATAAATAAAAGAGAAAACATTAAAAATGAACCTGTACCAGGGCCTAAAAACCCATCATAAAAACCAATAATAAAAATAAAAAAAGTAAAAATAATGAAGTGTCGACCGGACAATTTTTTATGAGTGGAAATACTCCCCCAATCCTTTTTGAATATCGTATAAATAGCAACCGCACCAAGCATGATCAGCATCAATGGCTTCAGTACTTCTGGGTTCATTAAATGAACGGTCCATGCCCCTATTATGGAACCTATGAAAGTGAGTGGAAATAATTTAAACGCCGATTTCAAATCAAGATTACCAGAACGATAAAACACAATATTACTAGTTGCACACCCCATTGTCGACGCTAGTTTATTCGTAGCTACTGCACTTGCTGGATTCAGTCCTGTAAATAATAAAGCGGGTAAGGCAATGAGTCCTCCACCACCTACAACTGAATCAATAAATGCAGCTAAAAATCCAAAAGCAATCAAAATAATTAATACTGATGGGTCTAAATAAAAATCCATACTATTAACCTCCCCTTTAGTCACTATCCGAATAGTAACTAATAATTTGCTAAATGTAAACAGTTATTGTAACGTTGAAATATAAAAGCAAACATCGGAGGACGAAAAAAGTGGACTACATAGTGCAACAGCTTAAAAAAATTGGTTTTAATGAATATGAAGCTAAATCTTATGTATCTCTTGTTAAACAGGGGCCTGTCACAGCCTACCAAGTGAGTAAGGATTCGGGTATCCCAAGAGCGCGAATTTATGAGATTTTGGGTAACCTTGTAGAAAAAGGAATTGTCATGAAGGAAGAAATAAATGACACCACTCGCTATTCACCTCTACCTGTTGAAATCTTTTTACAAAAGGCGCAATCAGAATGGCAGTCTACTTATGAAGTAATCAGTGATTCATTAAAAAAACTAGAAACTTCCGAGGAAAAAACGGATAATCGAGTGATTACTTTAAAAGACAATAAAACAATACTTAGCTACTGTCAGGCATTAATAAAAAAAGCCCAAAAACGTATTGTCATTTCAATGTGGGATGAGATGTATGAAGCGTTAAAAGAGGAACTATCTGAGGTAGCTGATAAAGTTACAGTACAAGGTATTACCCTGCATGTTGAAAATCCCATTAAAAATCTAGAAGCCCATCGTATAACACCTTATACAGAAACCCTGTCTACAGAACATTGGTTTATTTTATCGATAGATTCTAAAGAGATGATTTATGGACCATCACTTGAGGAGCGTAATATTGCTTTTTATACAGATGATCCTGTTCATATATACCTATTAGAGGATTATGTATGGCATGATGTTTTAGTGAATCGACTTGTACAACGTAGCCAAGATGATTTGGAGCAATGGATTACTACAGAGAGAAAATCCTTCTTTATGGAAAAATAAGAAATATATTCAAGATAAAATCAAAAAATTTCCGTATTAAACCTAACAACTTCTCCGTACAAAAATAGCCGACTATTATATAGTAAATAGTCGGCTATTTTTATATAAATTTATACAGACGCTGCCATTAACCCAGCGATTAATGAGATAAACGCTTCTCCCACTCTTTCACCTTCTCAATTGTTACATCTAATTTCTTAGCCACTTCCTCTATACTCATTCCCTTAAAGAGCATTCCAGCTGCCGAAAGTGCTTTATCTATTTCTTCTTGCTTCTCTTGCTCATATAAACGACCTACTTTTGTCAACCGTAACCACTCCTTTACCTTTTTATATGCCTTCTTCTATTTTATCATCCAATCTCCACAAACCGCCCAAACTCCTTCAAAAATCTCAGCTTAAAACTACCCACAGGCCCATTCCGATGCTTCGCCACATGGATCTCCGTCATCTCTTTCTGCATCGTTTCCTTATCATAATAATCTTCACGATATATAAGCATAATGACATCCGCATCTTGCTCAATTTGTCCCGTCTCTCTTAAATCAGATAAAAGCGGACGCTTATCTTGCCGTGACTCTACGGAACGAGACAATTGCGACAATGCTACTATACAAACATTTAAATCACGCGCTAATAACTTAAGCTTACGTGAAATTTCACTAATCTCTTGAAATCGATTACCCTTATGCTTCGGATCGCCCGTAATAAGCTGCAAATAATCTACAATAACTAACAGCTTTTTATCCCCGTGCTTCCTCTTTAACTTACGAGTCTGCATCCAAATATCCTGCATCGTAACACCGGCTTTATCATAAATCTCAAGAGGCAACTCACCAATCTCCGCGAACGCCTTACTCACCTTTTCCCAGTCCTCTATCGTAAAACGATGCTTCGGATTTTTCAGCCTACCTCCTGACACTTCGCCCGCGCAAGACGCCATCCTTTTTAACAGTTGCTTACTACTCATCTCTAACGAAAACAATCCAACTGCCGCTCCAGACTTCGCCGCATGCAGTGCAATATTTAACGCAAACGCCGTTTTCCCCATAGAAGGACGCGCTCCAAGAACGACAAAATCACCTTCCTGCAATCCGCACGTCATCTTATTTAACGATGTATAACCAGTCTCAATACCAGTATTCTCTTTCGTATCTTGATGAAGCTCCTCATACAAACCAACTAACGCATCCTTCAAATCAAACTCACATACACAGTCCTTTTCCTCTAACTCACAAAGCTCCGTAATCGTCTCACCAATAATTTTCTCATTCTTCTCCGCAATAAGACGCTCTCCCATCTTGCGCCCGAGAACGCCAGCCTGATACATTTTCCATGCACCTCGAACAAGCCCCTCATAATAGGAGAAGTTGGCAGTTGTAGGCACACCCTCTATTAATGCTATAAAATACTCCATTCCCCCGATATTCTCCAAAAAATTCGGATTCATCCGAGAAACGAGCGTCACAAGATCAATTGGTTGCCCTTCATCTTCAATTTTTCGCATTAACCGAAATATAGACTTATGCACCGGCATAGAAAAATAATGCTCCGTCAAACGGCACTCCTTAATAAGCTCTCCATCAATTAAAAGAGAACCTAACACCGTCTTTTCTGCCTCCACATTTTGAATACTCATGGACGCCACCCACGTTCAGTTAAGAATCGCTGCAACTCTTCCTCTGACAGCGCATTCTTCTCCCACTCCTCGCACCTCGTCAAAAACTCCTCCGTCTCCCCGCTACTAACAGACGACTCTTTCTTCCTAAACTGAGCCGTATCTGCCTCAACCTCAGACACTTTCGTAAATCCTTTCCCGTGCCATCCCCTCAAAATCCCCTTCACATAAGCAACCGTCCGCTTATTATTCTCACACGCAATTTGAAGAGCCTTCAGCACAAGCTCCTCTGATAAATCAACCATCCACGCACTCAGTTCCTCTACCGTAAACGGAGACAAACTACCGAAATTTTGTTCATAAAAAGAAAACACGCGACTTCCCGTCTCTTCCTCTATAACCTCTTCTTCCGCCTCTTCACAAACCGGATCTGGATCCACATCCACATCAACAGCCAAATCACTCGGCATACCGAAATGTGCTAAAAGCATCGGAACATTCAGCTCCTCCTCTACGCACTTCTGAAGAAACATATGTACAAACTCCTTATTTTTCACACCCTTCAGCTCACGAAGCACACACTTCTCCACATTCGTATTCGTCACAGGATTATAACGAAGCCAATTTAAAATAAATAACTCCCTCGTCTCCGCATCATACAGAATCTTTCCATAATCGATGAAGCGCTGTACAAGCTTATCTACAGTCTCCCTGTTATAACCAGTCTCCATCTCAGCTAACCGCTTCGGAAACGGAAAAATCCCGCACTGCGTCGTCTTCGAACAAGTTAACAAATAAACATAAAAATACCGCTCTTCCGGCGTCAAATCCAAAACAAAATCATCCTGCCAAAAATTCACCTGCACATTACGATACACCGCCATCCCAATTCCTCCCATTCTCATTCAAAAATGAAAAATTCTTCTTTGTACTATATATAGGAAGGAGGAGTGGGTTTTTGGCGTGTTATTTCAAATTTTTTTTGACTACTACTACGGTGTTTGTTGGTGTTTTTGTTTTGTTGTGTTTTTTCTTAGTGATTTATTACTTGGTAGGGGCTTTGTAGGGGTATGGGAGGGGCTATCTATCACATATAAATTATAATTTCACAAAATAAAAGAGCCTCTAAATAATATTAGAGGCTCTTTCTAAGAGATTGGATTTCCTGAGACTATAGAAGTATTAGTAAAACATAACTATTTATTTCCCTACAATAATATACACTTATCTAAACTTAAATTATCTTTTATTTAGTCAAACTCAATATTAAATATCTTTTTATACTTATTTCCACTATCTCAATCCATTTAAACGAATAGTTAAGCTTACCTCTCTTCAATAGTACCTCCTTTTTATTCAATCTCTTATAGCCTTGTCTGTATCATTTTCGTTCATATAAGGGTAATTACTTTTAGGGATTAGAATACGAAAGCACGTATTCTAGA
Organism: Bacillus sp. FSL R12-0074; assembly: GCF_038005725.1. NCBI lineage: Bacteria > Bacillati > Bacillota > Bacilli > Caryophanales > Bacillaceae > Bacillus > Bacillus sp. FSL R12-0074. The sequence continues at coordinate 983,647 of NZ_JBBOTR010000001.1, read as the reverse complement.
CCCCTAAAATTTTCAATTTTTTCTTTTATAACAATTCGTTATAAAAAGTTCAGATGCCGTATTTTGAGTAATTATCAATTCTAACACCTGATTACTACTGTTTACTACCATACTGATAGTTCCAAGCTCTTCATCTACATCTTTTTGAAGACGCTCTCCTAACATTTTCCTATCAAGACCATACCGATTTACTCGATAAAAGATATCTAAAAGCTCACATCTTTCTTGAATAGAAAGCTCAATGTCAGCAAGATCATGCAATACTTTCACTCCAAAAGATAAATTTGAATACTCCACAATAGTAACAAATTTCATTATGTATCCCCCTATATGCACTTTTCAATGATCTACAAAAACAAGGTATTTCTAAATAAATTCTAGCACTTCTGTTAAGAAGTGTGAATACACTTTTCGCAAAAGTAAAATCACTGTTTATTTCTTGGTACAATTTGAATTTCCAAATCTAATATATTTAAGATCTTTAAAAGCGTATCGATATTATAGTTTTCACCAGCAGTAATTCGAGCAATTTGAGGATAACTCATTCCCTCAATTTTATCTGCTGCCTTTCGTAAAGATAATTTTTTATCTTTTAACCCCTGACGTACCTCCTCAGATATAACTTGTTTAGGAGTTGTTATATGATGATATTCATCTGGAATCTTAATGAACTCAGAGATACTGTGCTTCTTATTATCCATAGCTAAATTCACCTCCAGTTATGGTTATCGTATATAATAACATCCAATTAAAATCATAGTCAAACAACCCTATTCAATTACCATTACCAGAATAATACATCCCCAAAATTAACCACATTATATTCCACTAAATAAAATTTTTTATTGACTCCCTATATTCTATTCCATATAATTATCGTTACCATATACGCTAACAATAATTATATAACAGGGATACTTTCCCCTCTCATTTCTTTCAAAACTTACATTAAAAATTCAATAGGAGGCAATTACATGAAATATAAACATATATCTAGCGCGATTCATGTCTTGCAAGAACTCTTCCATAACACTGAACATAAAAATCATTTTCTAGCTATGAAGACGCTAGAAATGTATATTGATTTGAACTTATTCCAAGACGCAAAGCTTGTGGCTGAAGAAATAGAAAGACAAACAGCCTTTGGGCTCTTAGCGCCATTAGCATTGTACGATATGATTACTGCTGAGAAAATCGAACAGCACTTACGTGGTCTATAATTTATTTCGCAAACTTCACTACATAAAGGAGCGTTTAAAATGAGCAATCAAATATTCAAAATGACAGTTGATGGAGAAACAATTGAATGGGAGGAAAAATCACATGCACAAATCTTCCGTAACTTTTGGCAATATTTCATGGAAAAAGATCTACAAAAAACAATTAGAACCGTTGAACTTGTAGGCATCCGAACATCTAATCTTCCATTCTTTGAATCTATAAATGGAAGTAAAAAGAAAAATATCTTTGTTACAGCTGACTATTATGTTTACACACATTTAACACCAGCTGCCATGCAAAAAGTATATACAAAATTCATTTCTGCCTGGGAACAGCAAAATGATTTAACACTTAACAATGAGCTTGAAAAAATACTTGTGCTTAATCAGTCACAGAAAGAAGAAAATCTCCAAATATTCAAAATGACAGTTGACGGGGAAACAATCACATGGGAAGAAAAATCACATGCACAAATCTTCCGTAACTTTTGGCAATATTTCATGGAAAAAGATTTACAAAAAACGATTACAACCATTGAACTTGTAGGCATACGAACATCTAATCTTCCATTCTTTGAATCTATAAATGGAAGTAAAAAGAAAAATATCCTTGTTACAACCGACTATTACATTTACACGCATTTAACACCTGCGGCCATGCAAAAAGTATATACAAAATTCATTTCTGGATGGGAAAAACAAAATGATGAACCCCTTAACAAAGAGTTTGAAAATACGCTTGATCAACCACAGGAAGAAAAAAAACCAAAACTAAAAAACATCTATAAAAAAAGTCTCGCAATGGATTTAGTGCGAGCTGGTCACGACCTTCATCATACAATGCGTAACCGTTCCAATCCCAAATATCAAATATATGTGCTGGTGGAAACACCTGAAATGATAAGAGATTTGCTTGCCCTAGTTGAACGTGATGAAAGATTGTATCAGGAGGGACAAAAAAAATGAAAGACCGTACGAAAACGATATTGTTGTTCTTGTCGGTAATAATAATGATGGTAATGTTCGCCATGAACGTGTGGGACGATTTGTTTCATAAAAACGATGAAACTATAAGACATGAACAGGAGCGTGAAGCTCGACGGCTACAACGAGAAGAATGGATAAAAAATATGAAGTAAAGGGTACATATACTACATGTATCCTTCATGATATTTCCATTATTTCATTTTTGTAGATTCACGCCAATCTTTAAAATCCTTTTTTATTTAAGCACTACTCCCCAGCATTTAACACCTCTAAAACTTCCCTAAACAACACCGAACCCCTACCAACAACCAACTCCAAAGCAACCTCTTTAACTACCCCATCTCTCCCCACCATAACAACCTCATTCTCATAATCAACCCAAATCTGAACATCCTGCACATAATAACTCTTAATAGAAGATGCTTCATCTAAATTGAGATGATCCGGCTCAACCTTAACCTGTTTCGTAAAACGGCGCAGCGTTTTCCAAAGAATTCGCTCTTCTTTGCATTTCATGAAGAGTTCCGGGAGTTCTTTTACTTCTTTTAATAACGACATAGTTGTTATTGTGTATGTTTGAATGCCATATCCTACTGGATGGATGAGATGGTCTAATTTTTTCCATGGCTCTAGTTCGAAATGTACGTATTCATCGGCTTGTTGCATTTGAATGTGCTTGATTTTGGCTAAGAATTGAATTCCGCCTTTTTCACCTTTAAATTCAACATATTTTAAAAATACAAAAACCACCCCAAACAAATATACTGTCCAAGGTGGTTCTCTAAAACTTCCATATCACTATTAAATTACTACTTCAACCTATCCTGCAAAGCACTAATATTAATAACCACAGGACTACCCGACTTCAACGTACCATCTTTCTGTAACATTGGTCCTGAAGTGATACATTGACCTTTCTTCAATGTTGCAAGTCGTTTTTCCCACTCTTTTCGTACAGCTGAATCTTGAGCAAGATTTGATGCAATGGCACTAATTTCATTTTCCGGTGGCATGAAATACACTTTTTGACTGGAATTCTGTAATCTTGAAATTTCATCCGTTGTAAATTGGCCTTTTAATGATTGTGTCGCATACCAACCTGACCAGCCAAATTTCCTTCCTTCAGTTAAAATTTTGGCACTTGGTGATTTTTCTCTATGATCAAGATTTTGCGCTTCATCTAATATAACTGGGAATGGTTTATTTTTATCTCCATGATGTAATTGGTAGTTCCAAATATCCCACAAGATAAACTCTGTAATCATGAGCTGTACATCTCTATTAAAGCCTGTTAATTGTACAATAAACACTTTACCTTTTTGGTTCAGTATATCTCCCCAATCATATACAGAATTGGGGTTAAATGGATTCTTATCAATAAACGGCTTAATTTGTGACCTTGCTGTTTTAGCCGGCCCAGAAGTATCTTCTTCTAGCTCTGCTAATAAATAATTTAAATTCATACCCTCGCCATATTTATCTAAACCGCGCATTACCGCTTCATATATAGCGTTTTGTTGCTGGATACCTAGATCTTTATATACAGCAGAAAATACACTTTTAATTCTTTCAGCAACATCAGTATTATCTTCATCGATATAAATTCCTTCATCCAATTCTTTTTGATTCCGTTTAAATGGATTTACTGGGAATTTATCTTTTGCTACTAGGAATTGTTCAATATTATCTTGAAGTTTCTCTTTAAATTCCGGTTCTAACTTAGAATTCTTGAATCCATCTGTATAGTCAAATATCATACTAGAAATTCCGTTTTGCGCCAGTTCGAGAAGTAAACATTGAATGAAGTAACTCTTACCTTGTCCTGATTTACCCGAAATTAAAATATGTCTATTTGCTAGCTCCGGGTTTCCGAATTCCCAATATATTTCTTGAGTCGAGCCCTCTACTGTTCCTAATAAAACACGGATATCTTTTAATTCTTTCGTTTCTTTTTCTTCTTTTTCTTCGTTTTTTTCTTCAGAATGAGGTAAAGTTGGAACGACTTTATTGCTAGTGTTTTTTAACTCTTGATTAGGATCATGATTCTTATTCAATAATCTATCCGGATTAATATCAGTTCTACCCGAATGGATTTTCATTTTGAGTGCTTCAATTTCTTCAATCACTCCTTCATATCCATCCTCTTCGGTTAATTCTACTAATAAAATATCTTCTTCGATTTTAATGGATCTCCATGATTGTTCCTTTTTGAAGGATAAAATTGCTCCTTTTCCGATTTTATCATCCAAATGTCCACTCATTTCATAATCATCATTTAATAATCTTTTCTTTAGTTCTTCAATTTTCTCATAAGATTTTTCTGGCCAAATGTTGTTTGCAATAAATTTCTCGGCATTCGCTAGCAGTAACTGTACAAAGAAATTTCGGAAAAACTTATGTTTAAATACATGTAAACCATCTTCACTTGTTTTAGAAAGTTGCGTATCAAATAGTTGCTTAGTAGCATTAATTTGCTCTTTTGCTTTCGCAATAGCACTGTCTTGATTTAAGCCGATTTTCACTTCCACTGGATAATAATGCACTGATAATTTATCATCTTGCATTTCTACTCCGATTAACAGTAAATCGTCACTATGTGCACCTTTTCCGCCTAGATTTTTCGCAGAAAATACACCTTCACTTTTCGTTAATTTCACCGCTCCAGCAACACGCAATATTTCTTCTAATGAGATAGGAACCCATAAAATATTCTCATGATCTAAAGCACTTAATATATATTTCACAGCTGAAATAATACTTAACTTTTCTCTTGAGAATTGTCCCTTACTTCCTATAATTCGTAGTAACCACTCACCATTTAAACTATTGAAAGCTCTAATAGCTGTATTAATTTTTTCAGGTGTCGATACAATTTCTTTTTCTGCCAAATACTGTTCAATAACCGCTCGGTATTGTCTTGCTTTATCCGTTACTGTAATTGCATCATACTGGCTTGATGAAGAATATTGATCACTATAATGAATGACCAATAAATTACGTGATGAATCTTGGAAGAAATCTAAACCTACATTAGGCTCAATAAAGGTTACCCAATAAGAAGATTCATATAAATGTTCTAGAACTTGTTCATCATAGGTAGATGTTCTCGTAACAATTGTTTCATTCTTACGGTAAGGGTTTGTACCATCGTTATTTAAATTACTTCCTAATTCATTCATTCCTCTAGCAGTTCGAATTAACAAATGTTCATTATTCAATACATTTTTCAATCCAAATCCTGTACGATAATCTACTTCTGTACTAATAGATGATAGAGATGATAACATTCCATTTAAAGATAATCCTGTTTCAATATCTTCCATTGTACTTTTCGCATGCTTCTCATTTGAAATCATTTTATAGAATGAAATATGAGCGTAACCATATTCTTTCGTACCAATAAGTTTATAATAGAAAACATTTTCTCGAATCAGCCTTAATACGTCTACAGCATCAAGATTCTTTGATGTTAACGATAATTCAAAGAACTCCTCGAATTTTTGAACATCATCATATATAGAAAATTTTTCAAAAGCGCTTAGTATATTACTCTCATGATATAAAGCAACCTCTACTGGTATAATTTTTGATGGCCCTTTTTTATCTATCTGCTTCTTAATAAACTGTACTAAACCTCTTACAACTTCTTTATCATTATTTATATTAATCACATTGATTCGTATCGGAGACTTAGATTCTTGTAAAAATAAGTATTGGAAATGTTCCACAAATTGTTGAAGCTTTTCTTCAACTACATTAGCTAAAAACGCATTAGATTCTCCAATCGCAACCTTATGAAGCGGTTCATAAACAGTCCATTCAGGCGCTTCATTTTGAGAAACTGGCCTATACAATTCATCATTCTGTCCATATATATATGGCAATAGATTGTTAGGATGCAAACGATTTAAAATATGCATTTCAACTACTTCGTTTTTAATTTCATCATTAATACTTAACTGATAGGCAACATTAAGAGGATGCAACGGTGTCAGTATGACTCTTTGTTCCTCTTCAATAACTCCCAATTTAAACAGATTCTTTTCTTCTTCTTTGGGCATTACATTTTCTTGTACATGAGCAACGCTTTCGTTAAAAGCTTTCAAGTATCTTATAGATAGCTCTCTTAATTGATCATCCGCAAAACAAAGACTAGGAACCGTATTATTAAATTTATAGTAATTTAATAATTGTTGGTACGCCTCTCTCAATGATGGGTTCATTGATAATTCAACCTTATTTAGGCCTGATACTCCTCTAACTGCAAAAGCGATTTCATTTTCAATCCATACTCTCTCGTCTTGTAAATAATTTCGGAATCCTTCTCGTGCTGAAAATTCCCTTGCACCTTGTTTTAATTTATTTGTATCAAGGTTATATTCAAAGCTTTCTTGATGTTCTCTTTTTAATTTCCATATCCTTTCTCCTGATACTGGAACAGTCTTTGCAACTTGCTCTCTAATAAGAATAGGAATTAAAGATGTTTCAATTTGAACAGAAAACGATAAACTATCATCATTCCATGCAGGGGAAGATTCAGAGACTTCAAAACTTCCACCTTGCCAATTTATAATCTGCGCATCTTCCTCAATAAATACTTCTTCTGGGTCATTAGAAATATCTCCAAAAATAATACATTCTTCAGCTTTATTCATAACTACATTTTTCTTATTCACATTCACTTCATAAATTGTTTGAAGTGATTGTAAAAACGCGGCTTCACATTCTACAACAGCAATATGAAACTCATATTTCGACTTAGATTGCATTTTATGCGTATATACAACTTTATGGAATGAAGTCACATTTTGCTTATGCGCTAAACTAACAGTTAGCTTTTTCCCAGATACTCCACAAAAACCTTGTGAATTTTTATGAATGTATTCCTTCTTTAACTTTTCTTCAAATTCAAAGTTTAGGTTGATATTTTCTATCTGTGTAGGATTAAAAACAATAATATGACGTTTACGTCTCCCAGCCTTTGTCTCAGCTTGTGCTTTTTCCCAATATAGCAAACCTTCTTTTGAATATTTCTTTGCTGATTCAATATATTCTAAAGGGTGATCTATTTCAGTCATTTTGTCGTAAGAATCTTTAATAAGAACATAATCCGCTTGCTGCCAATCTTCCTTCTTTAGACGAGACACACCTTTTTCATCGAATAATTTTTCTAATTGACTCTCTAAATGCTCATACTCGTGCATATGTTGTACTTTCTCAAAAAATGAAACATTTTCTTCTAGCCTTTTTTTCATTTGAGCTGAAGTAAATTGATTTAAATTTTCATCATAAAAAATACCTAGATTAGAATAATCTTCTCTCGCAATCTCTTGTTTTGATAAAAATCCAAGAATTTCTTCATAATCCCAAAGAGATGGTCGCACAATTGTATCATCTAATTTTTTACGTAAATAAAATGAAAGTACTTCCTTCTCCTCTTTATTTAGAGAAGAAGTTTCAATCTCTTCTTTTAATGTTTTCAAAATTGATTTCACATTAAATGGCATACCTTCTTTTTGCAAATCACTGCTACCACCCTTAATACTGTCCAGTGTCTCATGACATATACTAAGTAAAGCTGTTTTCTCCCAAACATCCTTTTGTTCACCGACTTCATTACGAAGTGTTACTAAAAAGTCAGGAGTAACATTTGCCGATGTAGTCGCAACAACTACTTTCATTTCCTCTGAAACCTTAATAGCAATCGTTTCGTATGGAGTTCCTTGCTTATGCTGGTAATAAAACGCCTGCGATAAATCTTGTTCTTTTAATGTGTCATAAAATGCTTGCACTTGTTCATGATTATCAAATTGAAGGTAAAATCGCTCTCCACCTCTAAGATTTTCCGCTTCTAAATAATTTATTAGTTTATCTGAAAGATAATTATAAAATTGGTTTAACATACTGTGCATCACCGCTATCACTTTTTTTGTCTATTAAATTCAGCTTATCAAATAACTGTACAATTTCTTCTTTTGAGTACCGATCAAAGAATAAGCCTCTAGCCTCTAAATCTATGAATACTTGCTTCAAAGGTTTTCTTTCCTTTTTTAAACTCAATGCTGTTAGTAGCAACAACATATCTTGACTAATATTAAGCATATAACCAAGTGAACCTCGAGTTTTTAAGAAATATTTTTTTCCAACCTCTTCTATTGATAAAGAGTATCTATGTCGAGGTCCTTGCATCGTATCTTTTTCATAGGCTTCTTCTATACTACGGAATAAGGATTGTACAAGCGTATCATATTCTAATTCTAAATTTCCTTCATAAGCCCCAAGACCTAAATGTCCTCTATATTCCATAACCCAATCACAAAGCATCTCTAAAAATACTTTTTTATCCTCATCTGATAATTGCTGATATGTTTCCTTTAATTCAGGATAGCCACCTGCTTTTTCTGCTCCCATTAGGAAATTTAAATGTTCTAAGCAATTAATATGTAGTAGTAAATGTCTACCTGTATCTTTAATCATTTGATAACCATGAGTATAACCTTTTCTATTCTTACTCGTAGACTCCCAGTCAAGTGTAAAATAAACTTCATTGTTCTCACTAAAGTTCGCTTTCCCAACTTGTGAAAGCTTTAAAGTCAATTGAGTAATATATAAAAAGTAATAATAACTAAGAAACAAGTGATAATGAGTTCTAAAATAATCTTTATGTTCCACTAAAAATTGAAAATCTTCTTTGAATAGCTTCGAGATAAATGGAATTTGATTAATATAAGGACGGCGTTCTTTTTCGTCGCTCTCCAAATGATTTAATTGTTTTAACACAAGACGTGACATTAAATCTGTTGAATCGCTTTTTCCAAAAATCTCTTCTACTGTTTCTTTTTCACCTAATAAGACGTCTAAAAGGAATCTAGCAATATCTTGTTCTCCTTTTTTATCAGCCTTATCACTTAATGGTAAATATTGAAACAAATGCAAATGAAAAATTTTAATTGTATTATCACTATCCTGCAGAAAGGTACGTAGTATTTGTTCAAATTGCGACTTATCTTGCTTTGATACATCAACAGATTTACTAATCTCTCCAATAAGTTCTTCTAGGTTAACTTCCATTTTTAACTTATTTCCGCTGACTAGACGCGTAAACTCTCCTAATACTCCCTGAAACCCTTTTGCGAATTTTGCCCGCTCTGTTCCTCGGGTAGAGAAAGGTAACAGAGGAGCTTTTTTATTTATTGTATGTTTTAATCCTAATTTTTCTGGTTTAATACTCAGCGAGCTTTTTAAATCCTCTAAATTCTCTCTTACAATCATTTTTTAATCCCTTCTAAACGTAAATTCTTCAAAATCTTCATCGTATGTTAGTTTAAACATTCCATTTTCATTAGATTGAACAAACAATAATTCTTTTTCTCTATTTCCTAATTTCATTATCTTATCCACAAATTCAACGAACTGAATACAATCTTCTTTATCCTTTTTATTCGGACGATAACCTTTTGAAAGTTTAACCGTCATTGCATATAACGGATAATCAATTTCTAAATATACAGGAGCTACTTTATCTTCATTAGAAAAAGCAAGTAATATATTTAATTTAAATCGATTTAAAACCTCTGGTTCTACCCCTTTCAAATGTCCTACAAATGGCTTGATTTTAAGAGACTGTGCCACCTGAGTAGTATCATTTGAATAGTCCATAAATACATAATCTGATTTCGGACGTCCGTTCCACAAGAATATCGATTCTCTCGCTAAATTATACATCTCTCTTAAATCAGATCGATTCCCCTTATTAAAAGCATATAAATATTCCATATATTTTTTATAATTTTCATCCGCGAACATTTCATTCAAAACAGGAGATAAAAAGAATGACATACGTATTAATGTTTTATTAAATACCTGTCTAGATGAATCACTTAACTCAAAGAAAGGTCCCATCTCTTCTAGCCCTTCTATCCATCCATCAAGTCCATTTAAAACTAAATGCTTTTGGAAAGTATTCTTCATATTTACTGAATTGTTTAGCTCAATTAGCATTTGGTCTACACTATTTGATCGAAGATGAATAGGATCCATTTTAGAAATAACTGCTAGTAAATTTGATTTCTCTTGACCATCAAATAATAAATTCGGCAATAAAGCTTCGGTTTTTTCCATCATACCTGCCCCAAGAAAATCTTCATTCCCATGAGAGGGGACCAAAATATCATAAATAAAATTAAGCATGGAGCGTGTCGAAATAATCATCTTATGCTTAACTATTGCTTCAACTAAAATGCTTAAAACACCATCTCGTATTTGTTGCTGTTGCAATAACTCATAATTCACCATAAAGAATCCATTTATACCACGTTGCTTATCCTTCAAATAAGCTTGATAAAATGGATTTTTTTCTGACTCAACCACAATTCGCTTTAAAATTAATGAAAAGTAATCTGATTTTGGCCCTTCACTAGTTAATTCAAAAGGTTGATAATCACTAAAGCTAATTAAGTGAAAATTACCGCTTTGTTGATTAGTAGCAACTTCATTCGCCTCGAATATTCCTGATTCCTCAATAAATTTTGTTAAAATTTGATAGTGCTCTTTTGCATAATCTGATTCAATAAAATTATGCAGAACTCCTAGGTTAATAGCTAAAATTAGCTTGCATCTAGAACCATCAATCTCACTATCACTATACGGCTTTAATACTTCCGCTAATGTATCAAGGGAACTCTTTTGTGGATCAAAACTTTCCGTAGCATCATTATGCACCGAAAACTCTTCCATCAATTCAGGATATTTATTTTTCACATACGATAATAAATGTGATTTCCCATCTCCAACGCTACCACACAAGAAAATTAATTGACTTATATTTTGCCCAGCTGCTGCTGTTAGAGCAGACATCATATCGTCCTGTATCGTTCTTTCAACATGTAAATAATCCTTAAACGAACTAAATTCATTAGGATTTTCGATAGCCTCTTGAGATGATTCTTTCAGCTTCGAGAGTTCTGCTAGTAGATAGCTCTCTCCTTCTCCTAAAATAAAATCATCATACACAAAATTGTTATCTGCTTCTTCTTCATTATCCACAGACTGTTTATCTTCAATTTCTAACCCTACCGCAATCTCAGCGTTATTTATTTCTGTTAATTCCTCAGTTTGATTTGATGTATTTTGTTTACTTGCAATCTCAATTAGCATTTTTAGCTTTTCTTCTAAACTAGCAGATAACTTTTCTTCCAATCTCTCTACAATATGTAGGCTACTTTTCGGCTGTGGGTGCTTATATTTCGGCGCAACAAATTCATAGCTCCCGTATACCTCCATAAACCACACTGCAATTTGGAATAGATTTTTATGCATTTTAAAAGCACTCTCTACCCCACTTTCAATATGTTCGTGTGCCGCTTTATTTCCTAAATAGCGAGCTGTATCAAATGAACGTGAAATTTCTTTTGATAAAATATCTTCTCTTTCTAATTTTTGAATACGATCTACTTGCTTTAAGTATTGTATGTCATACAATTCATGTTCTTCTGCAATGCGTTTTGATAATAACTCCGAGAATACTCTTCCCTTAATTAAAACCGATTGGGGATCTTGATAAAAAATATTTTCAATATCCCTACCAATTTCCGCTAACTCAGGGAATATCTCTTGTAGAAAATCAAATGTATATTTCTCCAATGATGTAACACCTCTTAATATAAAAATACGTTTCGAATATATTCCATATTATACAATATCTATAGAAGAATTGTTGGTATTAAGAAAAAAGGAAATTAGTGGATTATCCATTCATGATAAAATTAATTATTTCCCACTACTCCATTCTTCATTTTAAAAAATTACATGAAAAATAACCTGAGTCTATAACTATAGAACCCAGGTTATCCAACGCTTTATACTTTTAAAATTCTCACAAACATATGCTATATTAATTTCTAAAATAAACTTAACTGTATAACACTATCCATCTTCTCTTCTTCTTTGTTAATCTCTAAAATCCTTTGACCCATTCGTTCCACCAAATCAACCACTAAAGCATTTCCCATACAAAAGTATCTGTTTCTTTGTGGCATACCTGTATTTGTCCAGTCCATTGGGAATCCATTTAACAACTCACATTCAGCTGGTGTTAGATATCTTAATTTTTTTGAATAAGGATCTTCAATTACATGTGAACTTCTATTACATGTTCCTTCACTTGTTAACATGGTACGTCCAGGCTTATCTAAATCGTCAGGGAAAGCCATTCCTCCCTCAGCGTAGAAATATTTATGCCCCGTCGCCTTTGATACTCTTTCTTCTTTTTTAGGACCTTTAAGATACTTTAGTTCCTCAAATTCCGTTCTTCCCTTTTTGTTAACCTTATCCATTTTCAAATAATATGATTCATCTGCAGGACCAAATTTATCATATACTTTTTGAACAACTTCACCTAAAGTCTCTGGATTTTCAGTTACTGGAACTAATTCTTCAGTATATACTTGTCCATCTATCATCACGCCAGAATTATAGTATTCAGCTTTAAATGTATCAGAAACCTCAACAATATCGACCGGCAACACAAATTCTCCTCTTTTTTTGTTTTCCTCAGGTGCTTCATGCACTTTAAAAATCGGAGCGAAAAATCCATTTTTACACAATATCCCTAATGACTTCATTTCACTTTGAACAGATGCGAAATGAGATTCTTTTAAGTATGCGAAAATAAATACTCTTCGTCTTCTTTGTGAATTTCCATAATCCGCGGCGTTAATAACTCTCCATTCAACTGCATATCCTGCATCTCTAAAGCTCGCCAGCATAATAGAAAAATCACGACCTCTTTGTTTTGCTGGTGACTTCAATAATCTATCTACATTCTCTAACAAAACAAATCTTGGCTTGCGAGAATTAACTATGTTTATTATCTCCCAAAAAAGAACACCCTTTTTTCCTTGTATCCCTTTTTCATTTGAGATAGTACGTGCTACTGAATAATCTTGACATGGGAAGCCACCTACCAATAAATCATGCTCAGGTATCTCTGGCCAAACCTCTGCTATATCTTTATTTTCATGTATTCCTCTATTTTCAAATTGAGTGGCATAACAATTAAATGCATGTTGCGCTTTAGTTAAAGGCTCCCACTGATTTCCCCAAATAACCTCAAAATTCCCGTTCGCTTCAAGTCCTAACCTAAAACCCCCCACTCCCGCAAAAAGTTCTACTACTTTCACCATAAATACACGAACATCCTTTCGGTATTTTATTTCTTTATGCTTCATTATAATAAAAAGTAAGGAAAAGATCAATCCCTATATTATGAGAGTACATACTTCCGTTCCATAATATAGATTTTTGATTTCCATATCTTATTTAATAAGAAATCCTCGGCTTTTCCTTTACAGAGTTTTTATCTCCACAAAATTGAAACAGCTTTTTATTATATCATAACTTTTCATTTAAAGGTTTCTAAGCAAACCGATTAATATAGATAACGAAAGGGGATTACTATGGTTACATACGCTACACTAGATGAACTAATGTTAAAAGCAAAAAAGGCTGAAGGACACAAATTTAGTGAAATCAATTCAACAAATAAACTTGCAACAGCAAATTCAAAAGGTGAACTTGGTCAATTAGTCAAAGAGAGATTTTTTGGGTATGCAAGCCCCTCGGATGCGGACATTAACTTTAAAAACCTTGGAGTCAAACTGAAAGTAACACCTTTTAAGCAAAATAAAAATGGTTCTTTATCCTCTAAAGAACGCTTAGTTTTAAATATCATTAACTACATGGAGGAAGTTAATACATCCTTCGAAGAGTCTAGCTTCTGGGAAAAGAACCAAAAATTATTACTTATGTTCTACGAATGGAAAGCAGACGTAAATCGTCAAGACTTCCATATCACAAAAAGTGTTCTATTTTCATATCCTGAAGCTGATTTAGAAATAATAAAACAAGATTGGGAAACAATCGTATCTAAGATTCGCTCTGGAAAAGCACACGAGTTATCCGAAGGCGATACAAATTATTTAGGAGCTTGTACAAAAGGAGCAAATAAAAATTCAATTCGTTCACAACCATTTTCAGAAATACCAGCAATGCAACGAGCATTTTCATTAAAACCTTCTTATATGACTACATTAGTTCGCAGATATATCAAAAATGAAGAGTTAATAAGCTTCACAACAGCCAACGACTTAAAAGGAAAATCATTAGAGGAATTTCTTCATTCCAAATTCGAACCTTATATAGGATTAACAGATAAAGAAATCTCCCAATCACTAGATATAGATTCTAAACCTACTGCAAAAAATTTCGTTCCATCATTGGTAAGTTCTTTACTAGGTATAAAAAACACACGCCTTACTAATATTGATGAATTTGCGAAAGCCAATATAGAATTTAAGACAATTCGTTTAGAGCCAAACGGAAAACCAGAACAAAGCATGTCATTTGAAACGATTGATTTTCATCAATGGACAAACGAATCATGGGAAGAAAGTGAAATCCGTGAACGCTTCTATCAAACTAAGTTTTTATTTGTAATTTTTGAATTCAAACAAACAAAAAAAGAAAACCCAAACCGCGAGCTCTACTTTAAAGGTATTAAACTTTGGAACATGCCTGTTCCTACAATAGAAAAAGAAATGCGGGGACTTTGGGAAGAAGTAAATACAGTGATAAATGACGGCATTCAACTTGAATATAAAACACGTGGTGATAAAACCGTTGAAGTAAATAACCTACCAAAAATGAATTTCAACGGCGTTGCTCATATTAGACCAAAAGCTCGTAATGGCTCTGACAAAGTAACTTTACCTGATGGTCAGCAAATTACAAAGCAGTGTTATTGGTTGAATAATTCTTATATTGCTTCTGTTGTTGCCAATAACGTTAACGAATAATTTAACCTTAATCTATAATTTCTATAACCATAAAAAACACCTTCTCACTTCACATGATTTACATACAGTGAGAAGGTGTTTTTTTACATAGCTTATTATAGAAGTACTACCTCCCATCATCTCAAACCAATTCCCCCTATCAACTCACCATACCCTAAACTACTCTCCTCCAAAAACACCCTCGTCTCCCCACTATTCTTATAAAAAGAATCCCACCCCCGCTCCCTCAAAATCCCCTTCCAACTCTCACTCTCCACCATCCTCCTAATCACATCATCCCAATAAGCAACCTCTTCCTCCGTCATATCCTTCGGGCCCATAATTCCTTTCCAGTGCTGGAATATAACGTCGACTCCTTGTTCTTTCCACGTCGGAATGTCCGGTAGTCGGTCTAGCCGTTTTGGTGCTGATACGGCTAGTATTTTTATTTTGCCGGATTTGTATTGTTTTTCGGCTTCGGATAGGGTCATGGTTGCGGCGTTGATTTGTTTGTTCGTTAGGGCGTTTATGATTTTTTCTTTGTTTTCGTAGACGAAGAATTGTAGTTCGGCAGGGTTTATGCCGAACGCTTTACTTACTTGTACGAAGGATAAATGATCGTCGTTTCCTAGGCCGGGGGCAACGCCGATTTTGAAGTTTTTCTTGTCTTGTTTTAGTTGTTCCATTAGTTCGTTTGCGTTTTCTATGTTTGAGTCTTTTGATACGACAACGACTTCCCAATCCGATGCAAGTAGCGCGAGCGGTGTGAAGTCTTTATATGTTAGTTTACTGTGGCCTAGTAGATTGTTCGTTATGAGTAAGCTTGAGTTAATCGCCAGTACGTGACCGCCTTTTTGTTTCGTATATTTCCATCCGACGTCACCGCTGCCACCTACTTTGTTTGTGACAGTGATTGGTTTTGTGAAGATTTTTTCTTCTGTCAGCGTTTTTTGCATCGCTCGTGCTGTTAAGTCCCATCCTGCTCCTTGAACGTTTGGTGCAACAATCTCTACTTCTTCTATGTTCACTTTATTCGTATGCGTTTTTTCTACAGAACAACCAGCTAGTACTCCTGTCATGATCCATATACATAGTAATAATCGTCTTTTCATAATCCTCGTCCTATGCGATATTTTCGTTCTGGTCGTCCGATAATGCCGTATGTGTACTCTACTGTGCATTCGTTTGTCGCTACTAAGTATTCTAAATATCTTCTTGCGGTTGTTCTGGAGGCTCCCATTTGTTCTCCCATTTCTTCTATTGTAATTCCCTCTTCGAATCCTTTTATAATCCCTTTCACTTTTTGCAGTGTTAGCGGATCTACACCTGTCGGTAAGTTTTTTACGTCTTGTGTTTGCGAAATGCCGAAAAAGTTATCGATAAGTGCTTGATTTACTTCATTGTTAATATGTAATAATTGCTTCTTTCTTTTATAGTCTTCAATGGTTCGAACAAATTTATCTAACGTGACCGGTTTTATAAGGTAGTTGCTTACGCCATTTCGAATTGCTTTTTCTAACATATGGTTTTCATTCGCCGCAGTAACCATGATGACGTCAACGTTTGGAAAATCCGCATGAATTTTCGGCAATAAGTCTGTTCCAATTCCATCTGGTAAATAATTATCTAATAGAAGTAAATCGATTTCTTCCCTTTGTAGTAGTTCCATCGTTTCTTTTGCGTTCAATGCTTTTCCGATCACTTTTAAGTCCTTTATTTTTGATAAAAACTCTTCCTGAATTTGCGCGACGCGGAAATCATCTTCTGCAATTGCCACCTTCAACATATGCCCATCCCCCTGTTTGTCATGTACTTTCTCTCAATGTTTTCGGAAGGTAAATTGTAAAAATAGCTCCCCCATTTTTCTCGTTTTGAATTTCAATTGTTCCTTCTAGTAGATCTACCATTTCTTTCACGTTTGCTAGCCCGTAACCACGATTATTTCCTTTCGTTGAAAATCCTTTTTGAAAAATGGTACTTATTTTTTCTGCTGGTACTCCTATCCCGTTATCTATCACTTCAAACACAATATCGTGCCCAATATCCGTAACAAAGAAGGAAACACTCTTTTCCTCTTGTCCACTCACCGCATCAAACGCATTGTCGATTATGTTTCCAAGGATTGTAATAAGGTGCGAAACTTTTATATGTTCTGGTAACGGTTGAAGCGCACTATCTCCTTCAATATGAAAATCAATTTTCTTCTCAGATGCTGTTCCGATTTTTCCTAATAAAATAGCTTGTACTTTCGCATCATGAATTTGATGGAATAAAATATGGTTTTGGCTTTGATGAATGTTAGATTCTTGTTGGATAAATTCAATCGCTTCTTTGTAGTGCCCTAGCTGGAGTAATCCTGATAGGACGAAAAGTTTATTTGTAAATTCATGTGTTTGAGCGCGTAAGTTCTCTGAATACTTTCTTACCTCAGATATTGTGTTAACAAGGTTTTGCAGTTCTGTTTTATCTCTAAAACTACATACAACGCCTACCGTACTGTTATTTTCGAGTATCGGTGTCATATTTAAAATAAACACTTTATCTTGAAATGCGATTTCTTGATCGTTTTCTAGCACTCTTTCCATATTAAAATTCGGTAAAACTTTTGAAATGTGCTGCTGCATATAATCATCATTTACATGTAGCATCTCTTCTGCCGACGTGTTCATCATCGTAATAAAACCGTTTTGATCGATAGCGATAATTCCTTCTTTTATAGATAGTAGTATTGCGCTTCGTTCCCGGTATAGCGCTGCGATTTCATTCGGCTCTAAACCGAGTGTATCTTTACGAATGCTACGTGCTAAAAGAATGCCGCCAACAATTCCAACTAGTAACACCGCTAAAGAAAAAAGTATAATTTCTTTCGTTCTACTCAATATGTTAGATTCAATACCTTTTATTAAAAACTCTACTGTCACAACGCCTACGACTTGATCGTAGTCTCCGTTATGAACAATAATAGGTGCTTTCGCCATTAAGGCCGGGCCACTTGCACCATTTCCTTCGAGTGTATAATAGCCACCAAAAGTAAGTGCTTCATAGTTATATAAATTGTTACTCTTTGTTCCAATCAACTCAGAATTAGAATGTGAATACATAACCCCATAACGATCTTCTATAATGACATAATCTGCACCAGCTTGCTCACGAACTTGTTCCGCAATGGATTGAATAGTACTTTTATGCTCGTTATATTGAAAAGCATCTTTTATAGCTGGCATAAAAGAAAGGGATTTAGCTGTTTGCAGTGCTAACTGCTCCACTTGCCGCTTCGTATCAACGGACTGAATGTAAACAAATATTCCCGCTAATAGAAGAACAACAAATAAAATTAACGTAATAATTAAGCTTACTATTTTCGTTTGTAATGACACCTTGCGTGATTTCTTCATACTCCATATCCTTTGATAAAATATTCAAAACTATCAATCTCCTTTTTCTATTATTATGACAAAACTAATAATGAAGCAACTATTAAAACTATCCATGTACATAAAGTACAAAAAGAATAAAATTGTCATAATATTGAGATTTCAATTAAAGAACAGTACAATTCAACTACATTGAACACGCTTTCATAATTATCGTTTTATTTATAAGCAAGAGGAGGAATTATTATGGCTCAAGCAAAATCAAACCGAGTCGCCGGCAATATCTTTAAAGGTTCCGTCGGCAATTTAATTGAATGGTACGACTGGTACGTTTACTCTGCTTTCGCTGTTTACTTCTCAGCAGAGTTCTTTCCTAAAGGAGATCCAACGAGTCAGTTACTGAACACAGCAGCTATTTTCGCAGTCGGATTTTTAATGCGCCCTATCGGAAGTTTATTAATGGGACGTTATGCGGATCGGCACGGCCGCCGGGCAGCATTAACTCTTTCTATTACGGTTATGGCCGGTGGTTCTTTAATTATCGCCTGTACACCTAGTTACGAAAGCATCGGTATTATGGCGCCAATTATTTTAGTTCTTGCTCGTTTACTTCAAGGGTTATCACTTGGCGGAGAGTATGGAACTTCCGCAACATATTTATCTGAGATGGCTAGTAGTGGACGCCGTGGTTTTTATTCAAGTTTTCAATATGTAACGCTCGTTGCTGGACAGATGGTTGCGTTAGGCGTTCAAATTGTTCTTCAGCAATTACTAAGCGAACCAGATATGAAAGCTTGGGGATGGCGTATTCCATTCATTATTGGTGCGATGGGAGCAGTAGCTGTATTATGGCTTCGACGTACAATGGATGAATCAGAGCAGTTCTCAAATATGGAATCGAAAAACCGCGAAAGCGCAGGAACCGTTCGCGCTCTTATGAAACACCCGAAAGCAGTATTAACAGTAGTCGGCCTAACACTAGGAGGCACTGTTGCATTCTATACGTACACAACATATTTACAAAAGTTCATGGTAAACACAGTCGGTCTCCCGAAAGAAGTTGTAAGCTGGATTAACTTTGTCGCACTACTTATATTCGTTGTACTTCAACCAATTGCTGGACTATTATCCGATAAAATTGGACGCCGCCCACTATTAATGGCATTCGGTATTCTCGGAACGTTACTAACAGCACCAATCTTCTTCTTCATGGAAAAAACGACAGAACCAATCGTAGCATTTTTACTCATGATGGTCGGTCTCATTATCGTTACTGGCTACACTTCCATTAACGCAATTGTAAAAGCAGAACTATTCCCAACTGAAATTCGTGCACTCGGCGTAGGTTTACCATATGCACTAACCGTTGCGATATTTGGTGGAACAGCTGAGTTCATCGCTTTATGGCTAAAAAGTATCGGAATGGAATCACTATTCTACTTCTACGTAGCTGGATGTATCGCAATAAGCTTTATTACGTATTGGCGTATGGATGAGTCATCGAAGACTTCGCAGATTGAGGCGGAGCTTGGTAGTGGAGATAGCTTGAAGAATGGTACTAGTTCAAAATAATAAAGTATAGAAGATCATCTTGAACAGGATGACTTCTTTATATAACACCCCTCAAAGAGAATTTTTTCTCTTTGAGGGGTGTTATTTTTCAATTTTCACTCGGTCTAGATTTATAATCTTTCTTCCGAGCAAACCCCATGTTTTGCTTTTTCTTTTAATTCTTAAGATACCGATTGTGGTGAGTTTGACGACCTTTTTTTACTTTTAAATACTTTTTGAACGGGCAACCAGAACAATCCTACACAAGCCACCCCACTCCTTCCCGCGCAAAAGAAAAAAGCACCTTCAATTAGCTGTAACACCAATGGATTCTTTGATAGTTTGTTCGTAACAAATAGTATGATTATAAATTTTAAAAATAAATGTTATAGTCAACCAAAATAAAAGGCGTGAGCTATTGGGCTCACGCTTAAGAAGAATTTTAATTTAAATGTTTTTATAAAAGTTAATTTTTTAGTTATTATTTTTATACATTTTTTGTTCTTGTCCCCAAACCTCAATTAAATTTCTAAGTTCATACGAAGCAAATAAATTATTAAAGGGTTGTAACCCCTACTATAAGAAATACTATTATTACCAAAGGAAGAATGATAATCATAAAGGACACTATTATTGTTAATAATGCTTTCCATGCTGAAAATTGGTGTGCTTCTCCTAAACATTTTAAGGAAATAATGATTGTCCAAATTCCAATAACTATATCAATTATGGCAAAAATAAGAAACAAAATCGTTAAAGTTATGCTACTATCCATTTCCGGTGTCTCACTCGTAAAGTTTTCTATCCCAAACAAGAAAAATGAAGGCACCCAAACTAATATAAGAGAGTAAACGTAAGGGATATAAGAATAGGCAACTGAGTAACGTGTTTTTTCAAAGGTACCTTGTCCACCAAGTTTTTTTGCCACCCAATTGAATAACGCTGGTAGCAAAAAATAATAAATTAAGAAAGCAACGAAGGTACCGAATATAACTATTGAGATTATTGAAAATGGACTACTTATTGAATCCGCCATATTTTTAGAAGATGCTCGATCTAAAGTCTGTACGAATGAGCCTAATAAAATGAGTAAAAACACATTCTTAGGTTTGGATATAAAAATTTCTTTCATTGTATCACGTGGTTTTGTCCAAATGGAGAACCAAGGATTAAGTGCACGTTTAAATTGATTTTCTGGAGTTTCCATATAAAAAACATTCCCCTTTCTTAAAACACATTAAATATAATTTCCTAATCATCCCAGTTATGTACATAGAAATATTAAAGCATAAATAGTCGGTTATTTAAATATAAATATTCAATCATTTAATTTCATCTGAAACTTAGGGGGAGTGCTTCTTAGCAATTACCTCTATATTGTCTTGCATTTTTAACTATGGGC
Source organism: Bacillus sp. FSL R12-0074 (assembly GCF_038005725.1). Taxonomy (NCBI): domain Bacteria; kingdom Bacillati; phylum Bacillota; class Bacilli; order Caryophanales; family Bacillaceae; genus Bacillus; species Bacillus sp. FSL R12-0074. Next base: position 962,280 of record NZ_JBBOTR010000001.1, on the reverse strand, counting down.
TGAGTAGTTACTTTCATTTTTGAGTACCTCACATTCTTTAATACATTGAATAAACAGTTATAATCTTATCATTAATAAGAACAAACCTAATTTCCATTCCTTCAGATGTTTTACCAGAATATAATCTTCCACTTATACATCTTTTATTGCTATAAGCCTCGTGAATGGCTTCCATAAGAAGAATGCGCTTATATACTTGAAATGCAACAAATTCTCTTTAAAAGCCTATACGTATTTTCCCTCCATCTTCTATATGCTTCCGTAAATAATAGTACTTATGGAGTTCTATAATCATATAAAACAAAACAAACGAAATCACTGTGCATGCAGACATAAATACAATTGCCCCCATCTGTTGTGTTGCAATGCTAAGAATTATATTAGCAATTAACTGCCCCAATCCCGCTGCAATAGCTGCTACTTTTACACCACCAGTTCCTTTCGATAATTTTAATTTTTTTCTTGGTTCCTGAAGTTTTTCAATATGATTTTTATAAAAATGATACAAAGCAAAACCATACAAACCAAATGAAAGAATAAAATAGATGGGAGTTTGTAATTGTAACACTTCATAAGCATATTTTTGAGTTATAACCAATAATCCGACTGAACATATGGTGCCATATACTCCTCGAAATAAAGTGTATTGTAATTGTCGTTTCCGAGGATTGATAGCAATCCATATCGCCCACAAATTTAAAAAAATAACTGGAGGAGTTACTATATATACATAGAGTAATCGAAAAGAGTTCGCAAACGCAGGCAAAAGCACAAACACGTCTGCCCCCAAAAGGACAAGGACAATTACTTGGACCCTTATTTCATTTACAGGATAAAGTGCCATATAATGTGCAAAAGCTTTCTTATTAAAATCTATACTTTTTTTCATGTTAATTAAACCACCCCGCTACTGTTGACCAAGTTTTTTTCATTTCCCCTTTAATACATAATGAGTAAAATATAAATTGGTTGATTTTACCGAATGCATTATAAGATTTTATTATGAATTTTCAAACTTCTAATCTTCTATTGAATATTAGCATATAATCAATTCTAATCATGAAACATTCTACTTTTTCTCGCTTTGATTATTTCTAAAATACTGAAAATAAACCCTAAATCAAATATTTTTCAGCGTTAGAGATATTATTCCCGAATTTAATAATAGGTGCATTTAATCCAAATCTTTCATTCCATTAATTAATCTTAATACCCAATCACCCTTTAAATATATTACGAACGGAATATACAATCTAACATGTCATTAAAAAAGCTTATGCAGGTTATACATAAGCTTTTTTACTCATAATTAGATATTTTTCAAATGCTACACCTTAAAGCAAGTCTTAAAAAGATTAAATATAATAGTCAGGATTTTCATCCATTTTAATTAAAAATTCTTCTAAAGAATCCGCTATTTTCTCATCCTCAGAGTAAATAGGACATTGATCTAATTCATTTTCCTCTTTAAATTTAATGGTTAAAAAGTTAAGTTCTGTTACTTCAAAAAACACTAATGATTCATCATCATCTACATCATCTAGGTTTGGATTATATTCATAAATATCTTGCCTTAAACGGAAATCTGCAACTGAAATCGGGTCCATAAATCTGTTGAAAAACGTTCTTTTGTCATACTTTAAAAACCCACAACCTATTTCTTGATAAAAGCGTTTCAGTTCTTTTGGAAGTTCCATTTGTAATAAGCTTTCTGCCTCATCTATCTCATCTTGATATATAGGATAGAAAATAGGTTTTTGTTTAGAACGGACACTTCTGTCTGCTACAACATATTCTTTCAAAAAATTAAACATAATTTTTACTACCTCCTATTAAAGAAGGGTTATTTTTAACGCTTCCTCAAGCATTGTATTAAAATCATTATATGTGTTCATTACCGTACCTGATGGTTTATCAAGTTCTAAATAAGTACCGTCTGATAAGCTTTTACAAAACCACGCAATATTTGAATCGCCAAAGAAAAAATACTCTTTTTGAAATTCATTTTCATACCAAATCTCATTCGTGTCTATAAAGCCGCAAATATGTTCATCTTTTTTTGTTTCTAGTAAAGAAGAATCAACTCCGTAAAGTACCAGTCCATCAAAGTCTAAACCATTTACAGTTTTAAGAAACTCTTCGTATTCCCTCGGTAAATCAACATTAAATTTCTCTTTTACATGTTCTCTTAATCTTTGAACTTCAGTATCCGTTGCGGGTGTATTCAGCTTATAATTAACACTTTTCAATATATCTCCAATTTCCAAAATCATATTTTTCCACATATAAAAAACTTCTTTCTAAGAGTATTTATTCTCCTTTAGGATAGGTATTATATTTGGGTATAGACCAAGTTATATCTGCACTATCTCCATCTTGTAAGTGTCTAGTTAATGTAAACCATCGCTTCAACTTCTATCAGTTATTTTAGGACTTTCTTTTACATGTTTGCTTCTGAATCCCATACCTCTATAAATTCAAAACCTTTTAAATCACTTTCTAACACTGTATTTCTAAATTCATCTGATACAAAAACGGAAGGAATATGTAATATTTCATTTAAGTAAACTTTAAATATTGTTTGGTTCTTAACCATATTAGGTAAGAATTCGTATTTTTTGAAATCTATTACTAAGCCAGAACGTAGTTTCTTTAGTATAGCTTTCTCATAGTCAATAGCATCTATTGCATTTAGAACGTTAATTATATAATACACTTCTCCCGTCACATCTTGAATTAGGGGAAGAAATTCTACATTATCACCGAGCATAGACTCTAAGAATTTTTTAGCTTTTCCACTAACCATTGGTGTACCAACTTCTCCCCAAAAATGAGGAAAATCACTTTGATTTCCTTCTTCTACACATTTAATACGTATTTCTCCCCATGAATCAGATGCTTTTACTGCCGAGTCCATTTTTCCTTCAAAATACTTTTTAGAATCTTCTTCTAAATTCAATAGTTGAAAGGATTCATAGTCATCAAATGAACTCTTTAATTCCCAAATCTTCATTTTTACTCTCCTTTGTTATTTTTCTATCCTTCCTTTATCTAAATGTAATTCTATATTCATGATGTTGCTTCTCCCTTTTCTTTTCCGTAGTCTTTACTGACTATAGGAGAACCGCGATTATATACTGAATATTCAATACAGACTCTTTAAAAGGTTTCATGTGTTCTACCCCCATCTTCTATATGCTTCCTTAAATAATAGTACCTATGGAGTTCCATAATGAAATGAAACAAAATAAACGAAAGCATGGAGTATACACACATTAATACAATTGCTACCATCTTTTGTGTTGCAAAACCAAGACTGATATTAGCAACGAGTTGACCCAACCCTATAAAAGCCACTACTCCGAAACCAGAGTTTTTTTTCGATGATTTTGATTTTTTGATTGGTTCCTGAAGTTTTTTAATATGATTTTTATAATAATAATTCAAAGCAAAAATATACAAACCAACCGAAAAAATAAAATAGATGGGAGTTTGTAATCCTAACATTCCATATGCAAACTTTTGGGTTATAACTAATAATCCTACTGAACATACGATGCCAAATACCCCACGAAATAGAGTGTATTGTAATTGCCGCTTCCTAGGATTTATAACAATCCATATTGCCCATACATTTAAAAAAGCAACTGGTGGAACTATTATGTACATATATATTGGTTGAACAGGATTCGCAAAAGCAGGCAAAAGCACAAATATATCTGCTATCCCAATGACAAGAGTAATTATAGTTGATCTTATATCATTTACAGCATAAAGAGCCATATAATATTCAAAAACTTTTTTATTAAAATCTGTATTTTTTTTCATGTTAATTACCCCCCCTGCTACTGTTGACCAAGTTTTTTTCGCACCCGTTTTCACCATATCCTTAATACTATCATCTTCACCATCACCATCTAAATCAACATCCCATTTTACACCTTCTGTGAAATATTATTCCCTTCTCGAAAAGAAGATCAACCCATTAATAAGATCTAGGCTTATCAAAAATTTCAAAAAGCCAAAGATTTTGCTGGTATCGAATCTATTGGGACTCACACCATGAGCAAAATCTTCGGCTATTGGTTCTATAAACAAACTAAAGATGTATACATGTTGCAAGACATACTCAATCACAGCACACCACAAATTACACTTAAATACATTGGTATCAATAAAGAAGAAAAAGATAATGTCCTTGATACATTCCTTATTTAATCCAAAAATATTAAAATATGAATACTATAAAAATTAACTATCTACTTCCCATCAAAATTATGGTAATCCTATTAAGCCTGGGGTTACCCCTTCTACCTTTGCCCATTCAAACGAGCACTCAACTAACATTTGATTCTTACACTTAATTTTTAATAAACCTTCTTCTTCTATCGTATTTATTTCAAAATAATCAATTATATTTTCTGTCCCTAAACCTTTTATTGTTAAATTATGAATAGTAAAGAAAGATATCTCTACATAAATTACATCCCACTTATTCCATCGTTTTGGCTTGTTTTCAACATTTTCCTTTGTCATCAATTGAATAACTAAAGTAGGACCATCTCTTTTAAGACGCACATCTAATAACTCTGATTCTTCAAACTTTGGTATTTTCCCAAAAATACTAATTAACGCTTGTGGATTTAAAAATTTAAATTGATCAATCATTTTTATACTCCCTATTTTTTATTTCTCTTCTCAAAATAATAATGATCCTCCATACCATCTACCTGTCCTGTTCGTGTATTGTATTCAGGTCTTACATTATGATGCGGTGGCTGATCTCCAATTCCACCTTCTCCAAACTTATGACCCTCTGAATGATCTTGAATTATAATTTTTTGACCTTTTACTTCATATGTTAATTCTCGAGTCATAATAGGCTGTTTATTATCATTTAATATCCTTTTACCATTACTATCTGTTAATGGTACCATTTTTTGACTAATCGGGTGTTGAAATCTAGGTATATTTAATTGTCTTTTAATTTCTTTTAAACTAGCTCCCCTAGATTCATGAGAACTTTCCCCCTCAATCTTCTTAACTCCAAAGGTTTGATTTATATTATCATTTAATCCTTTACTTTTTTCTCTACTTGCATATACAAACAAATCTTCAACTCTAGGCAATTCATTTTTGAATGTACCCATACCTGCAAAAGCAAAGCGATCCCCCATTTGTAAATTACTTGTAATATGCGAAAAAGTTTGCGGAATCTCGTTTTTTGCTAGTTTGGTCACTTTACCCGCTTGACCTAATTTACTTGCTTTACTTAATCCTTTATCACCAATAAATCCTAATCCAACTTGTGTTAAAGCATAACTTCCCCATTTAGCACGACTTTCAGCATCTCCATTTATTACATCATTAATAAATGATTCCTTGCGCTAAAGGACGAAAGGTTTGTACAAAAAATGAATACAAAGTATAAGTTAAAATTAATATTCCATAAATAACTTTGTGCAATGAACTCCCCCCTTTTTGCCGTATATATTTTAGTGTAAAAATTTAATTCAAGCCCTATATCAAAATGAAAATAAAAAGCACCTGTGATATACACAAAGTGCTTTTCTCTTGTCAATTTATCTATTTTCACTATATTTATCTATTTTCTTTTTATAACTCAAATTTCTTCGAATCGTACTTTTCTAGAGTTTGCTGCAATTCATTTTGTTCATATGGAATATGTTTATCTGTCTGTACATCTTCAACATTTTCTCCACCTGTTAATAATCTCCTGTACTTAAAAGAGTGCCCTGTTAATACTGTTGTAATCATTTTGTATTGCCCTCCTTTTGTTTGATTACTTGTATCATAAAACAAGTATCTGAAGTTGATATGTAGTCCATCTAGAGTGTATGTAAATTTAAAAAAATCTCTAATAAAATGTTTATGTTGTAACGTTACCACCAAAACTAGTGCTTCCAACACCATGATTTGAAGAGACAGTAACCTATATTCTAGCCTCAATTCCTCCTACAGTTCTATATTGAGTAAAACTAGTTAATCCCTACAATATAAAAAGAGCACCCCTTTTGGATGCTCTTCGTTATAACTATATAGTATTTAATTTCCTTCTTTTGTTGGTACCATTTTTCCTTCTTGAGAGTCTGTACCCTCTGTTCTTTCAACAGTTTTTGCATGTTCTGGTTTTTCAGGGGCTCCCATTTCAAATCCAGGTTGAGAATCTGTACCTTCTTTTGCTGGTACCATTTTTCCTTCTTGAGAACCTGTACCTTCTGTTCTTTCAACAGTTTTTGCATGCTCTGGTTTTTCAGGGGCTCCCATTTCAAATCCAGGTTGAGAATCTGTACCTTCTTTTGTTGGTACCATTTTTCCTTCCTGAGAACCTGTACCTTCTGTTCTTTCAACAGTTTTTGCGTCTCCTTTAGGAGTTGCTGGCACTGCATCTTTAGGTAAATCAAAGTTTTGTGAGAAAGACGTTGTTCCATCTGCACTTTGTGTAATTACTTGATTTGAACTATTTTCATTTGACTTTAAATTGTCCATTTTCGCATCATCTGCACCTACTGCACCTCCCGCTACCAATCCTGTACTTAAAAGTGCTCCTGCTAATAATGTTTTAATCATTTTTCATTACCTCCTGTTTATTTGTAATATTCATCAAAAAAGTATCTAGAGTTAATGTTTTAGTCATTATCTTTATCTACTTGCTTTTTGATTACATTTAGCATAAGACAAGAATCTATAGTTGATATGGACTGTATCTGGAGATTATGTAAAGAAAAATAGATGATCAATTGTATATCCTAATGGATGCTTAGACAAGATTGAAACTTTATATGAGTTTGAACAATTGAGTTCCCCTTTGTTTTTGGGTGTGAGGTTTTTAGCTGGAGTGAAGTGAGGGACTAACCTTTTCTAATATGAAAGCAAACTTTTTATTATTAGTTTACATTCAAAACACTGTAAATAAAGATGTTAAAAATCCGTGAACAAAAAACAACATCTCATTGATGTCCAATCCATCCGTAGCAAAAAACAAATCGAAGATATGAAGTGGGCTCTTAAACGTCATTGCTCCAAACGAGATTATATTCTGTTCCTATCTACTCCCTCTCATAATTAAGTATGAGAATTATTCATTTTTAACCATTAAATTTTATAAAAAAAACCTCTATGAATGATAATTCATAGAGGGTAACATAACACACAATTATCAATATTTTTATTTATCTTCTATATTTTTAAGATAATTATCTAAAAACTTTTTATCAACTTCATTATCTGGTAAAATACCTAGGTTTTTATACATCCATATTATTTGTCTATCCATACTTCCTATTTCTGAAGATAAAATATCTTCAGAATTATATTCTATTTTGAACTTACCAGAATTATCTATTGTTAAAGTCAAATTCGTCCATAATTCCTGTTCGTTTTTTCTAAATTCTTCACGCAATTCTTCAAATTTATCAAATAGCTCAAATAGTAATTCTTTATAAATTTTTCTATCAACATTATAAACTTTTGGGATATCATTTGAATAAATGAATTCTTCTTTAGTAGGGATAGAAAAGTAGAAAAATACTTCTGTTGAGTCATTTAATACTTCTGCATATAGATAAATTTTTTCCCAATCACCTGGGATAATCTCATCAACCCTTGTTCCTATTTCTTGATAGATGATTTCCATTTCTTTTGTTTCCACGGTTTAACCCCCATTTTGATTTTTTATTCGCATTAATTTTTCTATACCATTAATTTCATATTCTATATCAAATGATATTGGCCGTATATTATCCCCTGCATATTTAGGTTCTATTTTTACTTTCACAGTTTTACCATCAGCTACAGCTTTTGCCCACTCCTGTTCAAGACTATACCATTTACCACCAGAACGATTTATTTGTGAATTCATTGCTACTAAATTATCAATATCACCAGATCCCTCAAACATACTTGCGATTAAATGACCCCCATCATCTTTTAATCTATCATTTCTTCCATTTGGTCCATTTTGCCCAGCTTTTCGTTGTGCATAAGGATTTCTTTTAGCATCCCCTATTTTTAATTCTCCTTCTACACTGGTAATTCGCCTCTCACTATCAGTTTTATAAGTATGACCTGATGGTGATGTATACTCTACATCTGGTGCAAGTACTTTTCTGCGTTTAACTCTTTCATAATGATCTCCATCAACTTAAAAATTTAATAGTGTCCTCAAAACGAAATTTTGTGTTAACTTGTAACAAAAAAAAGAGGAGCCATCTCCTCTTAATAAATAAACACTATTTAATTTGTTCCTTATACTCATGGTTAACAAGTACATACCATTTTCCTGTATCAAATTTCTCTTTATTAATCACGTAAACTTTATTTTCTCTCTTTACCTCTCCTGGTTTTAATTCCTTAGTAATAGTAGAAGTCTCGCCTTTTTCAACCTCATAACTACTAGTTGCCCACACATCACTTTGGTAAGCATTATCATTTTCATCCACTAAATCCACTGATGGTAAAACAGCTAATTTCATCGATTCGTTTGTGATGTTTTTCCCTTCTACTTCTACAACAATAAAGACATGTCCATTTTCAGGTTCTTGGATTCCTATACTTTCTTTACCAACCTTATCTCTTTCTACAACTCTTTTTACAGTTACATCAAATTTAGGTGTATGAAAATCCTTGTTTACAGCATACTCTTTTTCTTTTACTTTTGATTTCTCTTTTGTTTGTTCTGTATTTTTCTGCTTTGCATTCTCTTTCGGTTTCGCCTCATCAGTTGTTTGCACTTTCTTTTCTTCTTGTTTAGAATTGGTTTCTTTAGATTCTGAAGAAGTTTTGTCGGATGTATTGCCGCAACCAGATAAATTGAATACTAAAGCGCCCCCTAAAATACATGTAGTAAATTTTTTCAACATCTCTTTTTATCCCCCAATAACACGATATATAAATTCCTTACTTATCATAGCAAAAAATACGATCTTAAATTGTTGTATTTTGTCGAATGATTAAGAATAATCAATCGTTTTTATTGCATATAAAAAACATGATCTTGATGTAGTACCAAGATCATGTTTTACGTTGATGTTATTTATAAAATACTTTATCCACATTATACTTCGCTTGAAATTCGTTAATCATATATGTTTCGTAAATTTCTCTTTCCATCGGATCTTCTACAATACATACATCAATACAATACACTTCATCACGATGATTTTTAATTGGTGATACATTATCTTCAAAATGCTTTTTAATACGTTGTCTTACTTTACGTGCTTTCCCAACAAAAAGAAGTTCCTCATTAAAATCATAGTTAAAAAATAAGGGGAATTATATGATAGGAGATGCAAATATAGACAGTCGCTGACCATTAGTCTACAACTAATCCCACACCCCCACACAAAAGAAAAAAGCACCAGGTCCCCCCGATGCTTTCCCCCCTAAAACCAATGACAAGCCACCTCATGCCCCTTCGCAATCTCAACCATCTTCGGTACTTCCTGTGCGCATTTTTCAGTGGCGAATTTGCAGCGCGTTCTGAATTTGCAGCCGGATGGTGAGTTGAGTGGGCTTGGTACTTCCCCTTGCAGAATGATCCGTTCTTTGCCTGTGTTTGTTGGATCTGGTTCTGGCATGGATGAGAGTAGTGCTTGTGTGTATGGATGTGCCGGTTTTGTGTATAGGTCTTCGCTGTCGGCAATTTCTACTATGTTTCCTAAGTACATGACTCCGATTCTATCTGATATGTGTCTTACCATGGATAGGTCATGGGCGATGAATAAGTATGTGACGCCCGTTTCTTCTTGAATATCTTGCAGCATGTTTACGACTTGTGCTTGGACTGATACATCTAGTGCTGAGATTGGTTCATCACATAGGATAAAGTCCGGTTTTACAGATAGTGCGCGCGCGATGCTTATGCGCTGTCTTTGGCCTCCGCTAAATTCGTGCGGGTAGCGATATAAGTGTTCTTCTTTTAGTCCTACTTTTTTGAGAAGGTCTAGAATGATTTCTTTTCTTTCTTCGGCTGTGTAAGAGCCATGAATGTTCATCGGTTCGCTAATAATTTGGAATACGTTCATTGTCGGGTTTAATGATGCGTATGGGTCTTGGAAAATGATTTGCATTCGTTTTCTGTATTCTTTTAGTTCACTTTCCTTTAGATCCGCGATATCTTTTCCATCGAATAGGATGTTACCTGACGTTACATCATGTAAACGAATGATACTTCTTCCTGTCGTTGATTTCCCGCAGCCTGATTCCCCTACTAGTCCGAATGTTTCACCCTTTTTAATTGTGAAGCTTAGGTCATCGACTGCTTTTAATTGCTCTGTTTTTCTGCCGAATAGTCCTTTTTTAATAGGAAAATACTTTTTTAAGTTCCGAACTTCAATTAAGTTTTCTTCATGCATGGGAATCACCTACCGCCCTATCGTTTAGCCAGCACATAGAGCGTCTTCCGTTTCCGATTTCAAAATATGGTGGACGTTCTTTTTCACAAATGTCCATTTTATGCGGGCAACGCTCTGCGAATGGGCAACCTTTCGGCGGATGTAGTAAGTTGGGCGTCACACCTTGAATTGGTGCTAGTCTTTCTTTTACTCCGTTCGATATTTTTGGCAGAGAGTTTAATAACCCTTTCGTGTATGGATGATTCGGCGATTGAAAAATATCAAGTACAGGTCCTTCTTCCATAATAAGTCCGCCGTACATAACGATGACGCGTGTACAGTTTTGCGCAACAATTCCAAGATCATGTGTAATAAGAAGTAACGACATATTCGTTTCGTTTTTTAAGTTTTTCATTAAATCTAGTATTTGTGCTTGTATCGTTACATCAAGCGCAGTCGTCGGTTCGTCCGCAATGAGAAGGTCTGGATTACAAGACATTGCCATTGCGATCATAACCCGCTGCTTCATACCGCCGCTTAGTTCATGCGGATATTGTTTTACCCTTTCTTCTGGTGAAGAAAGACCGACTTGTTTTAGTAAGTTGACCGCGATATTTTGTGCTTCTTTCTTTTTCACTTTTTGATGCCGAATAATTACTTCCGTCATTTGCTTACCAATTTTCACAACTGGGTTTAATGCCGACATTGGATCTTGAGATATGAGTGAAATTTGATTTCCTCTAATAGAACGCAATTCTTTCTCCGATTTAGAAAGCACGTTTTCGTTTTGAAAAAGAATCTCTCCTTCTTTCACTTTCCCTGGCGACGTAACGAGAGCCATAACCGATTTCGCCATAACACTCTTTCCGCTTCCCGATTCGCCAACAATCCCAACGACTTCACCCTTTTTCAAGCTAAATGAAACGCCGCGAACCGCTTCTACTTCGCCGTCTTCTATGAAAAAAGAAGTCTTTAAGTTTTTCACCTCTAATAGTTTTTCAGACACGCTTTTCACTCCCCCTCACTTAAAGCATTAGTTCTCATGATGAGCCCCTTTTGGCGCGAAAGCTTTTTTCAACGCTTCACCGATTACGTTAAAACTTAGTACTGTTAATAAAATAAGGAACCCTGGGAAGAGTGTTAAATACCAAGCTTCACCTATGTATCCTTGCGCATTATTTAGCATGCTGCCCCAAGAAGAATCTGGTTCTCTAATACCTAATCCTAAGAAGCTAAGTGATGATTCCATTAAAATCGATGTCGCAATTGTTAATGTCGCTGCGATTATAATGGTTGATAAAATGTTCGGAATGATGTGTCTTACAATAATCATCAATGATTTTTGTCCAGATACTTTTGCGTATAACACGTATTCACGCTCTTTTACAGATAACGTTTCTGCCCTTACGATACGCGCGGTGTCCATCCACGTTAATAATCCGATAATAAGAACAAGCGTTGTAATTCCTGGTTTTAAATACGCATTTAATAACAGCATTAAGAAGAATGATGGAATCGACATAAGAACTTCAACAATTCGCATTAAGAAGTTGTCTAACTTTCCGCCAAAATATCCGCTAATTGTTCCTACTGCGGTCCCGATTGTAATGGAAACAACCATCGCTAGAAAACCAACAGCAAGGGAAACTCGTCCGCCATATAACGCTCTCGTTAAGTAATCCCTTCCGTAATCATCTGTGCCGAACGGATGACTCATACTCGGTTCTTGTAAACGATCTGGAATCGACATTTTACTAGGATCGTACGGTGATACGAATGCGAAAAGAGACGCGATTGTTAAAACACCCAGTATAATAACTCCCATTACTACAAACTTATTTTTCGTAAAACTATTTTTTATCGTTTGAAATCTCCTATTGTTCATTCCATCACCCCCTCATTCGAATGCGCGGATCTACTACGCCATATAAAATATCAGCAATTAAATTACCGAGAATTAACATGAACGATGATAATAATGTGATTGCCATAATAATTGGATAATCAAATCTAAAAATAGCATTTACCCCGAGTGAACCAAGTCCCGGCCATGAGAATACTGTTTCCGTAATGAACGCTCCGCCTACTAAACTTGGAATGGATAATCCGAAAATTGTAATGATCGGTATTAATACGTTTCGAAGTACGTGATTAAATAAAACTGTTTTCTGTGAAGCACCGTACGCATATTGAATTTGTACGTAATCTTCCTCTAATTGCTGGATGGTACTTGAGCGAATATATCTCATATAGACAGAGATGTTTTGGAACGCTAGCACCATGCAAGGTAAAATACCGTGCTGGACAATATCCCAGAAGGAATCTTGACCGACTGTGCGCATACCCATACTCGGAAGCATGTTCAACTTTAAAGAGAATAAGTAGATTAATAGTAACGCGAACCAAAAGACTGGCATTGAGATTCCCACATAGGAGATGAAGTTCACAATGCGGTCAAAGAACGAGTTCTTTTTCACACCTGTAAATAATCCAAGCGGTATTGCGATTACAAATGAGACGAGTAAAGATGATCCCATTAACCCGATTGTTGCGGGTAATCTTTCTGTAATAAGTTCTAAAACAGGACGATGGTTTTGAAGTGAGTATCCAAAATTCCCTGTTAAAATATTTTTTAACCATAAAAAATATTGCACGTAAATCGGCTGATCTAGTCCTAAACTTTTGCGAATACGTTCAACGTCAATTGGACTCATATTCGGCGTTACAAAGTTTCGAACAGGATCGCCCGGCGCTAGTTTTATTAATAGAAAAGAAATAATAGAAATAACAAATAAAAGCGGAATCGCATTTAAAAGCCTCTTTGCAATTACTTTATACACAAACTTCCCCCCTCAAGATAAAGTGAAACTTTAATCAGTGGGGGTTTTGTCCATCCCCACTGATTATTAGCCCGTTAAAGCGGGATAAAGAAGCTGATTTCCACCAGCTTCTTTACAGTTTCTTATTTCACTTCATAAATTTTCGATAGATCTTCAAACATTGTAACTGGAATTGCTTTTGCTTCTTTTAACCCATCAAACTTTTTATCTACTGCAATAACTGCTTTCGGATATGCGATTGGTAGATAAGGTAAGTCTTCTCTCGCTGTATCTTGGATTTTATGGTATAGCTCTGCGCGTTTTGTTTTATCTGTTTCAACCGCAGCTTCTTCCCATAACTTATCAAAGTCAGCATTTTTATAACGTGCATAATTGTATTCCGCATTGCTTAAGAATAAGCTCTTATATGAATCTGGCTCTGGTCCCATTATGTAACCACCAAATGTAATGTCATATTCTTTATTCTCTTTATCTAAGCCTTTTTCACTTGCTGCACTAGCATCTAATGCATTCAGTTCAACTTGTAAGCCAACTTCTTGTAATTTTTGCTGTGTATAAAGTGCTAGACTTTCCATGATTTTATTATTCGTTACATACATAACGCGGATTTTTTCTTTATCTTTCACACCAGCTTTTGCTAATAAATCTTTCGCTTCTTTTTGATCATACTTATACTCTTTAATATCTTTCGCATAATACATAGCGTCTGGCGTTAAGATTGAATTTGCCGGTTCTGCAAATTGACTAGAAACGAACGCTGAGTTAATCATTTCTTTCTTATCTAATGCATGCGCAATTGCTTGGCGCACTTCTTTTTTCTTCATAAGATCTGTATTAAAGTTATAAGCTAAGTAGAATAATCTACCTTCAGGGAATGTGACCATTGAGAAGTTCCCAGTGCTATCTAATTTCTTAAAGTCTTGCGGTTCGATCATCTTCATATTAATTTGACCATTTTGCAATGAAACGTTTGCTGTATTACGGTCTTTTACAACGCGGTACACGACAGAATCTAATTTCGCTTTACCAGCAAAATAATCATCGAATCGCTCTAACGCAACATATTCATCTGATTTAAACTCTTTTAACTTAAATGGACCTGATCCTACAGGTTGTAGGTTTTTCTTACTCTTCACTAAATCTGCTTCACCTTCAAATACATGTTTCGGAATTGGGAAGAAATCGTTCATAACCCCTTCGAAAGATGCACTTACTTGTGGTAATACAAATTGAGTCGTTAGCTCATCCACTTTTTTCACCTCAAGCGGCTTTCCTTTAAAAATAAAGTTTTCACGGCTTGAACTATTTTGCTTCTCATCTAGAATAGATTTGAATGTAAATACAATATCATCTGATGTAATTTTCTTACCATCATGCCATTTCAAATTATCCTTTAATTTTAAAGTCCATGTTAATTGATCCTCTGAAGGCGTAAAGCTCTCAGCAAGAACAAATTTTTTCTTACCGTCTTCCATATGATACAGCGGTGCATATAAAGCTTGCTGTATCGTTAATGACACTCGATCATTCGCATAAAGCGGGTTCATCGTATCTGGATTATCACTAACACCAACTGTTAACGTTCCTCCATCTTTCGGAGTCCCTGATTTACTAGTTCCTGCTTGCTTCGAAGAATCTTTCTCCCCTGAGCAAGCCGCTAATGCAATAAGTAATAGTAGGACAAATGGTAATGCAAACAACTTCTTCTTCATATTTCGACCCCTCTCGACTATTTACACCTATAAGAAAACTTGGAATTAATACCGAGTTTTCTTATAGGTTTTAAATTACCACTACCCGTATGTATTGTCAAACTTTTTCGCAAAGATAGACAGTTTGAAATCTATTAATGAATTCTTGCGATAAAATATATTTATGCGGAGGGTAAAATAAAAAGACCACGAAAAGGTAGCCTCGTAAAATGAGTTGAAAAACTAGCAGCCTACAGAAAGTTTCTCTGAAATGGTTGTTATATATAATTGAAAATGTAGAATGGGATTAAAGATAAAAAACACTTTTAGGAGGCTCTTATGACATTTGATGAATTGAAAAAAAACAAACCCACAACCCCATGGATTGAGAATGATGAAGATGGCGAGTTTTTCACTGAAGAAAATATAAGTGCAACAAATAAAGTTCTCGACACTTACATTAACAATTTAGAGCTATTGGGTGAGAATCCAACCGAAGTCGAAATAATGCAAGTCGTTAAAGAAGTAGTTGTTAATATAAATGAATTAAATGACGAACATGACTATTTTATCGAAACAATGGAAAGAGAAGATTTCTATGAATTTATCGATACAGCAGCACGAATAGCTGGCCTAGAGTCCGAAGAAGACATAACAGAAGAATGGCGAGAATGGTAAAAAAATCTGCATACTTGATATCTAAATTTACTCCTTCATAAAACTTTGTCCCTTATTCTCCAATTGGAAAATAAGGGACAAACAAAGCTAATCAAATACTGATATACATTAAAATCTCCATTCATTTCCCATTACTTTAAAATACAGTTTTTCAAACCTACTAAAATACTTACTATAAATACTTAACATTTCAATATATGTATGAATAACTTGACTTAAATCAAAATGAATACCATCTTTAGCTAAGTCATAGCTATCGTCTAGACTATACAATTCAAAGTATTCCGCCTCCCAATGCACCCCCCTGTTGACTAAAAGTCTGGTGGTGCATTTAATTGATTCTTCAATGGTCAGTTCATGTTCTTTTAGTTTTTCATGGATGACGGAAAGAGTTAACTTAACAGTGTATTCTTCATCAACTGTGCTACTAAACTCAAATAACTTCCCTTCAATATCATCTATCTTTGCTTTAGACATTAAGGATATCTCAATTATTTCATATGGCGGACTGTCACTTGCTTCAATCAATTTATCACACCATTGAATTACTTCAGCTTTACTCCATAACCCACAGCAAAGCCCTAAGCCATAAATACGAGTTAATTTTCGAACTAAATCCAAGGTTTCTCACCTGCAATTTCTTATATGCATTTTTGTTTAATTTTAACAGAATATATGATACATCACATAATTTCTTTGCAAACACTACACATTACAATTGAGATGCATACGCGCATTATAAACAAAAAGACCACCCAAGGGCAGCCTCACAACTGAATCGTAGTACCCACTCCACACTCCACCGCTTTCTCATACAAATACTTCGCGACAATAATATCCACTACCGCCAAACCAACCGATTTAAAAACAGTAATCTCTTCATCATTCTCTCTACCAGCTTTTTCCCCGCTTATAATCTGACCAAGTTCGGCGTGGATGTCGCTCGCCTCAAATAATCCTTCTTTTATAGGAACTTGAAGATCACCTGTTTCTTCTAGTGCTGCCTCTTTTGATTCGACTACTACTTTGTTTGCGTTAGCGATGGCGTGAGATGGTAGTTCTTGCATGCTCGGTCTAAATGAACCGACGGCGTTTATGTGGACGCCTTTTTGTAGTTTTTCTGAGAAGACTGGTGTGGATGCATTTGTTGTTGTGACGATGATGTCTGCTTCGCTTATCGCTTCATTTGGATCCCTGTAGACGTAAGCCGGTTTATTGAATTTCTCTTGTATATATTGCGCGAATGCATAGGCTTTTTCTTCCGTTCGGTTATATAGAATGATTTTTTCGATATCCCTAACGGCGAGTACAGCTTCTGCAATTCCTTTCGCTTGTTCACCGGTACCGATAATGCATAAGTTTTTTGCGTTATGGCGGGCTAAATGTTTTGTCGCTACTCCTGATAAGGCGCCTGTTCGAATCATCGTTAAGTACGATCCTTCTAAAAGTGCGAGTGGTTCTCCCGTTTGAAAGTCTGATAGCATAACGATCCCGTTTATCGTTTTCTTTCCTATCTTTTTATTATGCGGAGCTACCGTTACTACTTTTAAACCGAGCGCTTCGAGTCCTTCCGCTACTGAAGGCATAATTAATGCGGTATTTTGCTCGTTCGCAAATGGTAATGAGCCGCGAATTGGTGTGATCGTTCTTTCTGCTGAAAATTCTTTTAAAGCAAGCGCCGCGTATTCAATGACTTCCTTCATATTTACTAAGTTTCGTTGTTCGTTCGCGCTTATGACTAGCATATCTTTCCACCTCCTCCTTCTACTCTAACAAAAATCCCCGATTCAAATCATCTCTCGGGTCTACAACAAACTGATGAAATCCTGTAATAAATGCATTCCCCGTTACTTTCGGAATGACAGCTTCATATGTATCTACTGCGGTTACCGACAATACTTCCCCCTCGAATTTCCCGTTAGTAATGCATTCGTGGACGAAAATTTCTCCCTTTTGTAACGCATCTTTTTCAAAAAGAGTTGCGATTCTTGCGGAAGTTCCTGTACCGCAAGGAGAACGGTCCACTTGCCCATCAGCAAAGATCGTTACATTTCGAAAAGTTGCGTCTTCCCCTTTCGGTTCATCTGAGAAAATAACGCCGTATATTCCTTTTAACCCTTCTTCAAGTGGATGTTTTACTTCCATTTGGCTCTCGATGTAGTGCTTAATTTTACTGCCCCACGCTTGAATAGCAGATAAGTCTTTGAAATCGACTTTCAAACCAAATTCTTTACTATCTACTACCGCATAAAAAGCTCCGCCAAACGCGATATCTACTTGAAATTCAAAGTCATCTATTTTGATAGGAACGTCTTTTTTGTATACGAACGAAGGAACGTTTTCAAATGATACTGACTCTACTTCGCTCCCGTTAAATTTTGCGTACGCAATGACTTCCCCAGCAGGGCTATCAATAATAAATTTTTGTTTTTCACCTGTCACTTCAAACATACCTGTTTCAATTCCAACTGTAATAACAGCGATAATTCCGTGACCACACATCGTACTCCAGCCTTCATTGTGCATAAATAATACGCCAAAATCAGCATGAGGACTTGCGGGCGGAGTAATGATACAACCGTACATTCCGTGATGTCCTCTCGGTTCATACATAAGAACCTCACGAAGATGATCCAAATGTTCCATGCAGTATGCGCGTCTTTCCAGCTGCGTTTCTCCTTTTATTTCTGCTACCCCGCCCGTAATGATTCGAAGTGGTTCCCCAGCTACGTGAGCATCAATTGTTGTGTATATTTTACTAACCTTCATTTCTATCTCTCCCCTATATGTTAATACTATTTTCATTGCAAGTATCATGCCAACGCATAGAGTATAAAGTGAAACTTTAATCAGTGGGTGGCTTCATCCCCCACTGATTATTAGCCCACACCAATCGGGCTTTTACGGGCAGTTAATGCGGGATAAATCTGTATACATTTTTTAAAAAATACACACTACTGTCTATTTTTTTATACAGTAGGTGATTATTGACCCTAAAACAAAAAAATCCCCCGAAAACTCAGGGGGTGATTTAAGCCATAGATTTACGGGGTTTGAGTTAAAAATCGAATTTATTCTTCACTCTCCAAGCTTTCCCACTCACTCAAATACATGACGTCTTGTTTTACTTTTTTCTTTTCAGGAAGTAAACATAGAAATTCTAAAGAATTGCCGTCAGGATCATAAAAATAAAGATTTGCACTAGGTGTCCAAGTTTGAACCATAGGCTCGGAAGGTTCAAGACCGAAAGCAGCCCTTGGGTTTATTCCTTTATTAAGAAGCCATTCTCTTGCATGAATGATTTCTTCATAGTTAACCTTGAATGCAAAGTGACTTGTATGGAATGCTTCTTCCGATACTTCCCAAATGCCCAGCATTTGTTCCTTCTTATTTTCTTTATCAAACCAAAAGAAAGCTACACGGCGTTCTTCAATAGTGCGAGCATGAAATAATCCAAGTTTAGTATAAAACTCTTTTGCCACTTCTAAATTTTTTGTTTTAACATGTGTTTCATATAAAGTACCTGGAAACAAAGCATATCCCTCCTTTATATTTTTAGAAATCCTTACTATAAAGCCTACTTTAATAAACTAGAAATAGAAGTGATATCGTATTTTCTTTAAATATTTTTCAATTTCGTAGCCCTAATGCTGAGGAAAAACTACCACTGATTAAAGCTTCACTTTGTGAGAAGGGATTCTTCAAATTCATGATTCACGGTAATATTACGCTTCAAAACGAGGCGGATTTATGACTCAAATCACCCTGACCCATCAAACCCTAACCGCCACCACATCTGGCACTTGCTTAGCAATCTCCTCACCAATCTTTATACTAGCCGTTGCGGCTGGAGATGGTGCATTGCAAATGTGCAGAGAATTGATGCCGGGGATAATACAAAAGTCATCAACCATATTTCCGTTTGATAAAATGGCTTGTGCCCTTACTCCTGCATGGGTTGGCACGATATCTTTCTCTGTAAGTTCTGGTATTAAGCGCTGTAAGCTTTTTAAAAATGATTGTTTACTAAATGAGCGCACCATTTCTTTTATGCCTTCTTTCATATTTGGCATCGCCATTTTCCAAAAGCCTGTGTATGTCATTGTTTCCATGAAGTCTTTCATATCAAAGTCCGTTTTCGTATAACCTTCGCGCTTAAAGCTTACTACTGCGTTTGGTCCTGCATGTACATCCCCGTTTATCATTCTTGTGAAATGAACACCTAAAAACGGGAATTCTGGGTTTGGAACTGGATAAATTAAATGTTTGACGAGATTGCGTTTTTCTGGGACAAGTTCGTAATATTCACCGCGGAACGGAACTATTTTCATATCTGTTAATATACCTGTCTTTTTCGCAATACGATCACTATGTAATCCAGCGCAGTTAATGAGAAATTTCGTTTTAAATACACCTTGATTCGTCTCAATTGTTACGGCGTCTTTCTTCTCAGTAATGCGCTCTGCGGCTGTTCCTAAATGTACTTCTCCGCCGCTTTCTTGAATTAAGCGAGCGAATGCATAGCTTACTCCTTTATAATCAGCAATTCCGCAAGAAGGAACACGGATTGCTCCTAGTCCCTTTACATGAGGTTCAATTTCAGCTAATTCTTCCTTACCTATTTTTTCAATATGTAAATCGTTTTGTAAGCCCCTTTCATATAAGTTATGTAAAAGAGGAAGTTCGTCCTTTTCTGTAGCGACAATTACTTTTCCGCACATGTCATAAGCGATGTCATTTTCTTTACAAAATTGAACCATAGCTGCATTTCCTTCTTTGGCAAACTTCGCTTTATAACTCCCTGGTTTATAATAAATTCCAGAATGAATTACTCCGCTATTATGTCCAGTTTGATGATGTGCAAGTTCCTTTTCTTTTTCAATGATCGCGATTTTCGCACGAGGGAATTTTTTCGTTAAAGCCATTCCCGTTGAAAGGCCAACAATTCCTCCGCCAATAATTATAAAGTCACACATCCTACTTCCCCCTTAATATGATGAAAGGCAGGCCTTTTTTAAGACCCGCCATACAAACTTATTTAGAAAAACAACCACGTTGACGCATTAGTTCTCTATATAAATCTTTATTTTTTTCAAATGCAGCTCTTCCGTGCATCCAAAATAAGTTGTTTAAAAGAACTAAGTCACCAATTGGTAATTTCAATGCATGTGTTGCTGGTGAGTTTTCAACAGAATATGATAAGTCTTTCAAATAGTTTGCTTGTTCAATATTATCTGGATAGGCAAACTGATCAATAAAACAAATACATGGTGCGTTATTCACATCAAAAAATGTTTCACGATAGACGATTTCTTGCGCATTTTTACTTGGTGGTGCTTTATACGTAACCTTAACAGATGCGAGCGAATGATTTCTAAATTTCTGAAGATCTTCCCAATCGTCTAAATGTAGTAAACGGGATTCTCCTCCTACTGCATTTTGCTCTTCAATTTTCATCATAAGAAGCCAATCTGTCGGTTCATCAACGAATGTACCGTCTGTATGAAGTGTAAACAATCGGTACGCTTGACGAAGGTAAGAATCACTACTATCCGTATCTTTCACATTAAATCTAGCATAATACGTTCCTGTCATTGCATCAAAGTTTGGCTCCCCGATTAAATGTGTTAATGCTGTTGCAAATTTCACGTAGTCTGCTGGATCTGACGTTTCACCTTGTACCCCAATTGTAAATCCGCCCGTTTCACGGTCATGAACAATGCCGCGAATGTTATCCATAAATGATTGCCCAAAAATCTTTCTCATTCCATCCGCAAGATTAAACCGAGAATAAGGAATGTATTGTAATGACTGCTCTGAATGCTCTTTTACCTCTTTAAAAAACTGCTTAAGCAATTGCTGATTTAACACAATATGGTATAAACGCTTATGCTCTGGATGAGGAGCAATTTCATACCCCTCATATTTCTTTGCAAATTTCATCTTCGTACTTTGTTCTGTAATAATCGACATTTCAATTCCTCCCTAATTTAAATATGAAGAACTTATTGACGTTTTTTACAGACAGTTATCCTTGTCTTCTTATGCTGAGATTCGGTCTTACTGCCCTAACATCGAAAAAGCCAGTCATACGCATCCACGACATAAAATCGTAGAAACGTACAACTGGCTCATAATTACGAGTGTTCTTTAATCTCTTAAAGTACAATAATAATAGACAGTTTGTATGAAAATATTTGTAAAACAGGAAAGCAAGATCGAATATAGAGAAGGCTAATTTCTCGTATGGATCTTATTAATTAAATAATAATTCAAAATATTCTAACTGTCAATTCGTTTTTTATTATTTTCTCTACTACTTTCTACGCACCCTCTTATTTTCATCTCTTGTTTTACAACTTACACTTCATTTAACTTTTTCATAGTTCTTGCCTCCTCAATAAAATAAGCCAGTCATATCTCTTTAAAAGAAATACAACTGGCTCTCGTTTATGGTTGTAAACTAGATAGTTTTTATGGTGTTGTTTCCTCGTACTCTCCCCTGGGCTGTTCATCATTTAAATAACTTACATATTGGCGATGTAAATCTTTCACCGCACTGACGATAGCATTTTGCGCTTTTCCTTGATAATGGTCCGTAATATCTTGAACGATTTCCTCAATACCATCTTGCAAACTATGTCCTCTCAACATTTGAGCGACGAAGTCTCTACCATGCTCTGTCGCAAGCGTACATGACGCTTCAATAATGACATGATATTTATGATCTGCCTCAATTGTAATTGTTAGTGTCTCGTACATACTGCGAACAGCCATCCCTTTCGGAAGTCTCGAATGTCCTGCCATAAAAAAAGTCCCTTTACGCATATTTCATCCTCCATTACTATGTTAAGAGCCAGAAAAACAATGTACACATTTGCATTGAATTTTACTACCCTTATCCTTATAGCTCGTACTTTTGCTAAAGAAGCTCAAGTGGAAAGAAGTTACTCTCTTCATTTTCAAACATAAATCTGGGCTTACAGCGAGGCTAATCACTGTCATCCGATAATAAGTTAATCATAATCAAAATAAACTGAATATTCAATATTAAACTCCGCGAATTTCATGAATAAACAAGAAAATTCTCTCGCCCAGGCACATATACTGTTCAAAAGAAAGAAGGAAGTGGTCTCATGTATTACGGAACGAAAGGCTGGTACGTAGCTGAACTAAAGAAATTAGGTGTTCGCTATCATGAAGGACGAAAACTAGAAAGTTACCGCGCACACGTATTACGCAATTTATTAATCGCACAACAAGAGACAACGAAAGAAGAGTAATTTACTAACAAAACAACTCTCGAGATATATCGTCTATTCAACAAATCCCGTCAAATCTCCCATCTAAACTACCAACTAATCACACATTGATACAAACCAAAAAAAGGTCACCTACACAGGCATGCCCATCAACTTAAGAATTCAGAATCACCACAAAATGAAAAAATAAGCTTTTTTGTCACAAGTGTAGCTTTGTAAAAAAGATTGATTAAAAACATCAAACCTCTATAGATTTCTTAGAGGTTTGATGTTTTCTTGTTGGATATTTATGTTAATCTAACGATAAACATTGTGAAGAAATGTACTTCAACTAACGGGGCAGGTTAGTTGAAGATTGCTTTGACCTTTGTTCAACAATTGGGCCATTTAGTTGAAGATCTCATCAAATAAGTAATGATATTTAAAGGAATAATTCATTCTGATAAAGAACATTAAAAAACGTGATGATAAGGAGGCGATTGTATGGCAAATCATGTAGAAAATCTATATAACTATCATGTATGGGCAAATCAACGGATTATTGATCATCTTAAGACACTTTCTCCTGAGAAATATCAAAAGGAAATGAAAAGTGTCTTTTCTTCTGTTTCAAAGGTTTTATCTCATCTCTATTTGGTGGAATATGGATGGCTTCATACCCTTGAGGGGCAGAGTATGAATGAAGCAATGCAATCTTCATTTCAAATTCAAGAAAAGATTGAGAAACTGCCCATTGAAGACTTAGAAACGGAATTTCATACTTTAACATCCCGGTTTAAAACCTTTTTGAACAGACAGGAAGATATGGAAAAGAGAATAATGTTGGATAATCCATGGGCAGGATTAAGAGAAACAAGTATATCTGAAATGGTCTTACACGTTGTGAATCATGGAACCTATCATAGAGGGAATATTTCAGCTATGTTACATCAGTTGGGTGATTCTTCAGTTATGACTGATTATGCTTTTTATTGGTATTCTTGAAATGTTATTCATTAAGGCTCAGTAAAATAATCAAACTTTTTTATAAAAATCTCATACTTAGCTAAAAAGGGTAACTCCATTTTGATCAATCTTTATTCAAAATGGAGTTTTTGTATTTGTTGTTAAATAAAAAAGGATAATCAGCCTCATAATGGACTAACTATCCTGTAATTTATTAATTTAATAAACGGGTGACCTTTCCTATTCACAAACAAGAATTTGTCTAGAAAATGATCCTTTTCTTGTGATACAGCGATCTGCAATTTCAAATCCTGCTTCATGGATCATGTCGTCCATTGTTTCCATCGTGACAACGACTACCTTTTTAGCGATGCGGCGCGCGCTTGAAAGAATGGAGAACTGGTCTTCTGGTGTTGCATGCGTAAATAAGTCGTAGGGCATATCGATAATTGCAACGTCGTAGTTCTCAGTAATTTCTTCAATTGGACCTTTTGTTACTGTTCCTTCAAACCCGAAATGTACGATGTTTTTTCTCGTTCCAAGAACTACAAGTGGATTAATATCTCTACCAACGATGTTAATTCCCATAGAAAGTGCTTCTACTACTACTGTTCCAATTCCGCAGCACGGGTCAATCGCTCGTACTCCCTCTGGGTTTGGTACAGCGATATTTGCGACAGCTCTAGCAACACGTGTGCTCAGTGATGTCGAATAGCTATGCGGTTTTTTTATGTGATGATACCAAACTGGATCACTTTCTACATAGTGTCCGAAGTACCAGCGTCCTCCAAGAGGAACAATCCCGAATACACGCTCTGGATTACGAACATCCGCTTCTCCTTCAATATGCATACCGAGGTCTCGTTCAATAAGGCGTCTTTCTCCATATTCAATTTTATTTTCTTTACCAAGATCATTGATTTTAACGAAGATAACTTTGAATGTCGCTCCCGCTAAATCAATTTGTTCCACTTGTTCTAAAATGCTTTCTAAGTCGTCCCCTTCATACATAACCTCGACGCGCTCTTTAATAAACGGACTTCTACTCGGAGCAATCTTGACTTCACTTTTTAAAATATTAACGTGAGACTCCATTCCAAAGAACGAGCGCATTTCCAAGTAACATAAAGCACGCTCCTCTTCGCGAAATGCATACGTATATATACATGCAGGTGTTTTACTATGATTACTCAATCTATTATCATCCTTTATCGTTTAAAATTGTTATGATCAAAATTACTCAAATACTTTTTTCATATAAAATTAAATGATATCATATGCCCGAAATAAAGAGAAACCTTTATAATTTGTTTTATAAATAAAAAGAGACTGCCTATGGCAATCTCTTTTATTCATTAACGGAAAGAAGATACGTTGTTACCCATTGCTTCGTAGTAATCTAAAATACCTTGATAAATAGCTTCTGCTGCACTTTGTCTCTGTTCTGGTTTAGCAATTTTATCAGCATCGCTTTTATTATCTACAAATGCTAATTCTGCTAATACAGCTGGCATCGTATTTTCTCTAATTACATATAAATCGCCTTTCTTCACACCGCGATCTTTTGTTCCAAGTGCATCTACAAGACGCTCTTGAATTTTCTCTGCTAATAAACGACTTTCTGATACATTCGGGTTTGTCCCTCTTGCTGTCGCTGATTCATAGTAGAATGTTTCTGTACCTTGTCCTTGTTTACTATCCGTACCATTACCATGAATACTTACAAAAATATCACCTTTATTTGCCTGAGCAAATTCTACACGTTTTTGTAAAGACTCAGCTGCAGTGTTTCCTGGACGTGTATCATTCTCACGAGTTAACAACACAGTAAACGGTGTCTTTTTCTCAAATATTTTCTGTAATCGTAATGATACATCTAATACGGTTTTACTTTCTTTCTCATAATAACCAGGGTTCCCCGAATCAATTCCACCATGACCTGGATCAATAATAATCGCTTTACCTTCTAGGAAGTTACCTTGCTTCACTGGGTTTAATTGATTTTTATCCACCCATTGGAAACCAGCCCCCATACGGATACGAATCCAGCTATCTTTTTCTTCAATAACAGTTACTTGTTGTGCTTTATGTGTGCCTGCCACTGTAGACGTATGTGAAGCTTCTTGATATGTAGTGAATTCTTGATTAATAGACTCTGTTTTTTCTTGTAATGGTGTCCACTTCTCACCTTTACTCGTTACAACCTTCAACCAACCGTCCGCTCTTTGCTCTTTCACTTCAATCATTTGTGGCTTATGTTGAACGTCAGTAATACCAGATGATAACGATGCTTGATGATATGTAATAAAGTTTCTATTCATATACATTCTTTTCGATGTATTTGTTTTATTTTTATCTGCCATCGCGATGAACTGAGCTGCTTCAGCACGACTTACAGTACCATCAGGCTTCCAACCATTTCCTGTACCCATTGAAATCTCTAAAGCTACTAAAATATTAGCTTGTTTCTTACCCCAATGAGGTTCCAAATCTTTAAACTGTGTTGGAAGTTCTCCAATAATTTTCTTATCTAATGAATATGCTTGTACAAGCATAGATGCCATAGATGCACGGTTAATTTGGCTTGATGGATTGAATTTCCCAGTACCATCTCCACTAATTACACCTGCTTTTTCTACCGCAGCAATATATGGTGCTGCCCAATGAGTTTGCGAATCTTTAAAAGATGGTTTCGCTTTTGGATCAATTGGTAAACCAAGAACGACTGCTAATATTTTTGCAGCTGATCCTTTATCTACTGCTTCAGATGGAGAAAAAGTTCCGTCTGGTTTTCCATCAAGCGCTTTTTTCCCTACTAAATAGTCAACCGATTCCTGCGCCCATGTAGGAACATCCGAAAACTTTTTCCCTGCTGCGAAACTACTTACTGGAGATGATAATAAACTTGCGGCTAAAATACCAGCCGCGACTGCACGATACTTCATAAATAATAATACTCCTCTCAAAAATCATTTATAATAACGCGTAATCTTAATATGCAAATCATAATAAATCCGGACAAAAAAAATTAGTGCGCCTCTATCATTCTATAATACTAGAATTCTGTAGTAAACCTACTTTCTTAATATTGTAAAATAAAATACACTTAGAGTATTTTTTATACACAAAAAAGTGGTTGATTCATAGAATCAACCACCCTCTCACTATTCTACTATCATTTCTGATAACACATATGCATAAACAAGTGCTTCTGTATGTGCAATCGAGCTTTCGTGCGTACGCTCAAATGCGTGAGAAGAATCAATACCAGCTCCAATTAACGCATGTTTCACATCAAATCCGGCGCGAATCGCAGCTGATGCGTCTGATCCGTAGTATGGATAAATATCCACTTTATATTCAATAGCGTTCGCTTTCGCCAGTTCAACTAAATGCTTACGTAAAGCGTAATGGTATGGACCGCTAGAGTCTTTCGCACAAATGGATACCGTATATTCATCAGATGCTTGTCCATCACCTAACGCTCCCATATCAACTGCTAAATATTCTACCGTTTCTTCTGGGATATTTGAGTTTCCACCGTATCCAATTTCTTCATTATTAGAAATTAAGAAATGTGTTGTATATGGCAATGTTACCTTTTCACCTTGCAATCTTTTAATTAATTTTAATAGAATTGCTACACTTACTTTATCGTCTAAATGACGTGATTTTATGTATCCACTCTCTGTAATTTGAACGCGTGGATCAAATGAAACGAAGTCTCCTACTTCAATTCCTAACTCACGTACTTCATCTGCTGAAAAGACACGTTCATCAATACGCACTTCAATATTTTTCTCATCGCGCTTCGCTTCCCCTGCATCTTTGTACACATGGACAGAAGTTTGATGCATTAAAATTGTGCCTGTATATTTCTTACCGCTTGACGTTTCAATTTCGCAATATTCCCCTTCTACAGAGTTCCAGCGAAATCCACCAATCATAGATAGACGAAGACGACCGTCAGGCTTAATTTCTTTCACCATCGCACCTAACGTATCAACGTGTGCAGTTAATAAACGATGCTGCTCATCATTCTTTCCTTTAACTGTTAAAATAAGAGCACCTTTATTATTACGCTTCGTCTCTACATTCCACTCACTTACATAGTTTTCAATAAAACTAATAATTTTCGCCGTGTTTCCAGATGGACTTGGAATAGAGACAAGCTCCTTAATAAGTTCCATCGTTTCTTTCGTATGATGTGCCATTGTCGTTTCCTCCTCATTTTCTCTACTATTCAGTATAGCGAAATTACGATAAAACCTCTACTCATATAGTTTAATTTTCTAAATTATAATAAAATTCACTTTATCCTAATCTCAATGACAAAAAAGCACCGCATTATCTCCATTAACACTGTGCTTTTTCTATAAAGTGAAACTTTAATCAGCCCGCATCAATCGGGCTTTTACGGGCAGCCCGACTCCCTCGCATTCGCCAAATTTTGAGTTGGGGGTCTTACTGCCCGCAAATAGCGGGATAAAACTATTCTTCCGAAACGTCCATCAAATAAATCCCTCTTGTAAATCCGCCGCGCTCTTCTTCTTTCTGCTTACGAATAAGCTCTACATCTTCCATTGTTGCACCTTCTGCACGCGCTAATGAAATAATAATTTCAAGTGCATCTGCAAGTGAATCTAGCGCATGTTCACGCTCTTTCATCGAAGCAAATTCACGAATTTCTTCTGTACCAATTTTCGCTAACGCTTGTATGTAAGCTTGTCCTGTTAATTTTTGTGCTGTATATGTTTTTCCAGACATCAAAATTTTCTCTGGGACACGATCTCTTACTAATCTGTTATAAGTTGACATCACTTTTCCTCCCACTTTTAATAACACCCAAGCTCTGCTTTATAGAAAAACCACTCTTTTTTCACACAAGCACTTAACATATCAATTCCTGATCCGTGCGCCTTTACTACCGGAAAGAAGTAATGCTCTGGTTCTTCTTTCTTATCGCCGTATAAGGTTTGGTACTCATCAGGAATCGCCTCTTTTTTCACATCCCGTTCTTTCTTCACTTCACCAGAGAAAGCAACAGTTGGATGTCCCTCAAAGAATAATGCAGTCCGTACCGCAAGAGATGGTGTACTATGCAAAGCATAATATGTTAGTAAAATAATAACGATAACACCGATAATTTTCTTCATTTATTACTCCTAAAAAAAGTGCTAACACAATTATACTAAAATGTGTTAGCACTTTCTTCCCTTTATCTCGAATTAACGGGCAGTAAGACTAATAATCCACGGGGGATAAACAAATCCCCACGGATTAAAGTTTCACTTTATTCCCCTTTAAATGCTGGTAAACGTTTTTCTAGAAAAGCAGCAATACCTTCTTTATGGTCCGCTGTTTGTCTCATCGCATATTGACCACGCTTTTCGAGCTGAAGCGTTTGTTCTAAATTAGAACGATTCACTTCACATAAAATTTGTTTCGTTTGAATCATCGCCTTGATTGGTTTTTGTAACCATTCATTAATTTTTTGCTTCACAGCCGTTTGGAAATCCTCACCGATTACTTCGTCAATTAAACCAATATCTAACGCTTCTGTCGCTGATAATTTCTTCCCTTCCCAAATGATTTTCTTCGTCATATTTTCACCGACGCGCTTTTGAAGGAAGAAATGGCCGCCACCATCTGGAATTAAAGCGATTCCAATAAAGTTCATCGCAATAACTGATGATATATCTGCCATGACATAATCAGCTGTTAATGCAATACTTAATCCAAGTCCAGCAGTCGGCCCATGAATTGCACTAATAACAAGCTTTGGCATCGTATATAACGTCACAACGATTTCAGAAATTGTATTCATGATGCCTTCAAACTTACTTTCATCATTACTTGAAAGCATCGATTTAATATCTCCACCCGCAGAAAAACCACGGCCACTTCCGCATAACACAACAACGTGAACAGAACTTTCCGCCACTTCTTTCAACTTTTGTAATAACTCTTTTAACGTTGGTTCATCTAATGCATTTAAAACCTCTGGGCGATTGACCATAACCGTTGCTACGCGCCCTTCATATTTCACAACAACAGATTCTGTTTTACTTGTTACTTCCATTATATATACCCCTCTTTTCTACATAAAGATTATACTTCTATAATTATAGAAAACATGTCAAAAACCCTTCTTTTTTCTTAATTTTCTGTCTAATATTCTCGTAATTTGTATATAGCTCTGTATAAAACATACAATTCCGTTAAAAAATATAGAAATTAAAGTCGGTTTATCATTGCTTTTCGTCTATTTACCATTGCAATAAAATGGTGTATTCTTAAGTTTGATGCAAAAAAACAAACATTGAAATTCATTCACCTTACTATGCCAAAAAAAGGCTTTTATACCCATCTCTTGGGTGTTGAAATAAAGGAATGAAGAAATGGAGGAACATATGGTTAATAAGTTGAAACAAACGGATAACTACTTCCCGCATTTCCTATTGCTATTCATTGTGTTTCAACCAATTTTAGATTTATTAACGTCTTTTTCAATCTATGTATTACACATGAGCGCAACAGTTGGAATCGTAGTCCGTTTCGCCTTTATGCTTCTTGCATTAGGTTATCTACTTCTTCATAGAAATCAACATGGAGCGAAAAAGTACATTCTCTATTTATGCCTACTCGGTATCGTACTAGCAATTGGTCTTGCAAATAATATAATGATTAAATCTCCAGTTTCATTTGGCGAAGAAGTGAAATTTATTTTAAAGAGCATATATCCAATTGTGCTACTGTTTGGATATATTATCGTCTTTAAAGAGTTAAAAAATAAAGAATATGCATTTCATAAAATCATTACATATTTCTTATATGCAACTTTAATTTTAAGCATCACACTAATTGTTGCAATGCAAACTGGTACAGATTTCCCAAGCTACCCTCACTCAAAGATCGGTTCAAGAGGTTGGTTCTTTGCTGGAAATGATTTAAGTTCTATTTTTGCAATTATGTTTCCAATCGTAGTGCTCTATTCGATTCATAAAACAACTTCTTTCTCGAAAATCTATTACTGGATTCCAACAATACTTGCGATGTATGCAAGTATTATGGTCGGAACAAAAGTAGGATATGGTGCAATTGTTCTAACGCTTGGCGTGGCACTTTTATTCTCATTCATTGAATATATGGTTCATCGCAAAAAAGAAGGAAAAGGATTCACATATCTCGTAAATACAGTTATTGCCGCTATTGTCTTAGGAGGTTTAATTGCCCTTACACCGCATACTCCTATCGCAAAAAATATGGGCATCCACATGCAAATATACGAATACAAAAAATCAGTACAAGAAGAAAAGGATAGAAAAGAAGGAAAAATAATTAAAGAAGATCCTGACGCAGAGAAAAAACATGCAAAAGGTGAGCTAACAGACTCTGAGGTCAAAAGTTTAATTTACAGTGATCGCGATAAGTTTTTAAAAGTATACAAACAATACTATAAAGACGCACCACTATCACAAAAATTATTCGGAATGGGCTATGCTGGTAACTATACGGTTAAAATTAAATTAATCGAAATGGACTTCCATGACATATTCTTTGCATTCGGAATCATCGGTTCTCTTATTTACTTCATACCATTCCTTTACTTCGGTATTAAATTATTACTCAGCATCATAACAAACTTTAAGAAAATATTAACTGTGAAATATATGCTATTAGCTAGCACCGTTGTACTATCACTCGGAATCGGCTTTATGTCCGGTCACGTATTAACAGCGCCGTCCGTTAGTATTTTCTTCGTCGTTATACTCGCTTACTTAATTGTTGATTTAGAGGCAGAATAAAGTGAAGCAGCATCCATTTGGATGCTGCTTCTTCTTTTGAAAGTAATACATGAAATTATATTAACGATTCTATAGAAGATATCGATTTACCGACAAAGTTTGACAAAGCAGCAATCTACAAAAAAAAGACTAGATCACATTATGATCTAGCTTTTCAAACTTTCCCTATTGAAAAGACGCCCGAATCTCCTCCAACACCTCATCAATATTATCCTTCGTAATAACAATACCGAAGTCTTTCGGGACGTTGCTATCTTCCTCATTTACAACTTTATGCGCAATCAACTTTCCAACTTCCGGTCTGAAATGATGCCCATCCATATAGTTATCTAAATTCGTTGTAACGGAATTAAGATACATGAAATGGTGCACTTCTCCAAATACATCTACAGCGTCATGAAGCCATTTTTTATAATCTTCCCATCGCCCTGATTGAATCATCGTACGGAACAGAGGCTCTGAAACAGGCGTTGTAAAAATATAAAACTTCGTGTTCGGATTATGAGCCTTTACTGTTCCTAATATTTCTTTCATATTTTGATACTCATAATTCCCGCCGTAAATCTCTTTACTAAACTTATCTACTTGCGCCGCTATTTGCGCATCACGTTCTTCTTTCGTATAATCGCGCATCGATTTTATATTCTCTCGATTGTACCGGTCAAGATTCGTACTATGATGGGTGGAATTTGCAATTGTATTCTTTGAATAAGTAATCCCGTCCATACTTACATACGATTTAATCGGATACAATAAACTTTGCGCCTGCTTAATATACGCTTCTGGTTTATCAAAACCAATTTCCCTATTTTTGTTCGTTCCAAGGAAATCTAAACCAAGTACAATAGACTCGAGTCCACTACCTTTTTGTTCTTTTGCATATTCAATATATGCATCATACTCACGCGGATCTGTACTGCTTACCGCATAATTAAATGCGTTTAACCCGGTGAAGTCATTCTCGTTAATAAAAGTCGTTCTACTACTTCCAAGTATAACTCCATCATATGTAAACGGACGGTACGTTATATAATTTGTTTTCTGTTGTCTCTCGTTAAACCCGTACTGAACATCATTCCACTTATTTTTATGCGGGAATAACCAAAGTGAATCTATATAGCTATTAAATATCCCGACACCTGCCAGAGGAACAAAAACACATACAAAAACGAAAATAAGCCAATGTTTGTTTTTCATATTCTCCACCTAGAAATTAAAGTATAAAAACTCACTAATACTCGTTAAGTGTAACACGCTATATACGAGCAATACTGCAGTAAATAAAGCAGTCCATACATTCGGACGGAATGAATCTTTTAACTGAATTGAATTTTTTAAGAAGAAACTAATACATAACGCTCCGAAAATATACGCTACCATTTTCGGAGCTAATAAAGAGACATGGTACCCTTCTGTAAATGAAACACCGTACTCTTTTAAAAATTGCAGCTTCTCTATTATAAATGCTGGGAATACGCTATTTGCTAATTCGATTCCATTTAGTCCGAACATTCCTTTTAACACTTTCACCGCATCATGCATAGATGTTGCCCTAAAGAATACCCACGTTATATTAATGAAGAAAAACGTAACGAACCAACCAGCAAAGGCTGGCATGCGCCCTCCTGCTTTACTCCATAAGCGATGAATAACAGAAGCCAAACCGTGCAAGAATCCCCAAAAAACAAATGTCCAACCAGCTCCGTGCCAAAGTCCACTTATTAAAAATACAATCATAATATTTACGTATGTACGCGTAATTCCTTTTCGATTTCCTCCTAGAGAAATGTATACGTACTTCGTTAAAAACTGGCTAAGCGTCATATGCCAACGATGCCAAAAATCTTGTATATTCACTGCTTTATACGGTGAATTAAAGTTTTGAGGTAATTTAATATTAAACATTAAAGCGATTCCAATTGCCATATCACTATATCCACTAAAATCAAAATACAATTGGAACGTAAACGCTAACGACGAAAGCCATGCTTCGACAAATGTTAATGATTGCTGCACATCAAACCCTTCATGTACAAGGGGTGATAATACATCTGCAATACCTACCTTTTTGAAAATACCAACTGCAAATACAAATATACCAAGAACGATATACTTCGATTGCCAGCGCTTTTTGCTACTATCCGCAAACTGCGGCATAATTTGCGCATGATGTACAATCGGCCCTGCAATAAGCTGCGGGAAAAACGTTACAAACAATGCGTAATCAAGAAAATGACATGCCTTCGTTTCCCCGCGATACGTATCTACTAAAAATGCGATCTTTTGAAACGTATAGAAACTAATCGCGAGCGGTAACGTTAATGATAATAATGTAAAATGAGTTCCAATTAATGCATTAACATTTTGTAAGAAAAAATCATAATACTTGAAATAACTAAGCATTCCTATATTAAATATTAACCCTACCGTTAAAAGAAGTTTACTCTTATGTTTTACGAGCCTCATTCCGATAAAGTAGTTCACAATGAGCGACACTAACATAAGCGGTAAATATTTCACATTCCAATAACTATAGAAAAATAAAGAGGCCGCAACGAGCCAAGCTTTCGCTAATGTAGCATGTCCAAATTTATTTAATAGAAAATATAAAAGAAATGCTATCGGTAAAAATAAAAAAATAAACTCAAATGAGTTAAATAACACACCATCTCTTCCCTTCTAAACAAATCACACCTTATTCATCTTATCTTATCCAAATAGTGAGTGTCAAAAGGATTCCGCTCCCCTTTTCTTCTATTATATAGGATAATCATTTCAATCGAATTATTAACATGATAAAATATTAAAGGCACTTTTATTTAAAAGAATATATAATAGAAATGTCGGTTTTTTGCACGAAATGTATTTTGAAAAAAGTGAGGAGAGTCCTTTGGTATTTAGTAGTTCTGTTTTCTTATTTATCTTTTTACCTCTCGTATTATTTTTCTATTTTATAGTGCGTGCCGAGCTACGTAATTTCGTATTACTTGCATTTAGTTTAATTTTCTATGCATGGGGAGAACCTCGATTCGTCCTCTTAATGCTCTTTTCTATTATATTAAACTACTGCTTCGGCCTACTCGTGCATCATTATGATAAACGAAAAAATATGAAAGTCACATTTTTAATTATGGCTGTGGTCGGGAATATTTTATTACTTTCTTATTTTAAATATATTTCCTTTTTCACAGATATTTTGAATCAAACTTTACATTTATCTATTCATGTGGAACCTATTCCACTACCAATTGGAATTTCATTCTATACGTTCCAAGCGATGTCATACGTCATCGATATATACCGTAAAGATGGCGCAGTTCAAAAGAATCCACTTAACTTAGCACTATATATATCAATTTTCCCGCAGCTTATTGCCGGACCAATCGTTCGTTACAATATCGTTGCTGATCAAATTAAAACGCGCATCCATTCTTTTGAACGATTTACAGAAGGTATCCAAATTTTCGTTTTAGGATTAGCGAAAAAAATGTTAATCGCCAATCAAGTTGGATTTGTCGCAGATAAAATCTTTGCCTTACCACCGTCTGAAATGAGCGCTGGAACGGCTTGGATTGGTATTATCGCCTATACACTTCAAATCTATTTCGATTTCTCTGGATACTCTGATATGGCAATTGGACTTGGAAAAATGTTCGGATTTGATTTCCCGAAAAACTTCAATTATCCGTACATCTCAAAATCCATTTCAGAATTTTGGAGAAGATGGCACATTACACTAGGCTCTTGGTTCCGCGACTATATATACATTCCGCTTGGCGGAAATCGTGTTTCCAAACTAGCAAATTACCGTAACCTCTTCATCGTATGGGGATTAACCGGTTTATGGCACGGAGCAAGCTGGACATTTATCGCCTGGGGATTATATTACGGCTTTATTATCTCGATTGAAAAAGCTGGATTCGAGAAAATATTAAATAAGCTATGGAAGCCGCTGCAACATGCATATGTACTAATCATCGTTATGATCGGTTGGGTCTTCTTCCGAGCTGATAACTTCGCATACTCGTTCCAATATTTAAAAGCGATGTTTGGCATAGAGAGGCAATCTTTCATCGATGACAACACAATGCTATATATACATGAATACATTGTCATATTTATCATCGCCTTTATCGCAGCGACACCAATTTTGAAACGTGTTAAAAACATATTAGAACTTGCACCAAAAACGTATACATTCACGATGCAAGTTGTACGTCCTATATTATTACTAACATTATTTATGGTTTCGATTATGTATTTAATTAATTCGACGTATAATCCATTTATTTACTTCAGATTTTAACTTATCCCGCTATTTTCTGGGCAGCCCGATTGGTTAAGGCTGATAATCAGTGGGGACGAACCAAACCCCCACTGATTAAAGTTTCACTTTATGTAGGAAGGAAAAGTTATTATGAAAAAATTGGGGAACATCGTCCTATTTATCGGTTTTCTCACCATTATCTTTTCATTTGGCATATTATCGCTTCTCAAAACTGACCGAGCAGTTTCGCCCGTTGAAAATCGTCCGCTCGCTCAAAAACCAGCTCTTACAAAAGAAGCTGCCTTAAATGGTAATTTCTTTAAAGACTTTGAGACATATACAAACGATCAATTAATCGGAAGAGATGATCTCATAAAAAACTATACACTTACCCAAATTAAAATGGGCAAGTCTCTCATTAACGATATTATTCTAACTGATGATAAATGGCTTCTGAAAAACCCTGCTTGGACTACAAAATATAATGAGATTGACCAAGCTATGCCAGCTGTAAACGACTTATCTCAGTTTTTAAAAGAACAAAACATTGAGTTTTACTTTGCTTTACCACCGTCCAAAACGAATGCTTTATCATTTAAATTACCTTCTCATATTCACACATATGCACAGGAAAATTTAAATTACTTTCTAAATAAAATTCCAGCGGACGTAAAGCCAATTAAACTCATGGATTATTTTAAGAAAAACTATACAAATGAAGAAATACAAAGTATGTACTTTAAAACAGACCATCACTGGAATATGGATGGTGCCTTCTTAGGCTATCAATATATAATGAACACAATCGCGCAACAATCTTCTATATATAAAGGAAAAGAAATAAAAAAAGAAGATTACACTCGTACGTGTGCTCCAAATAAACATCTAGTCGGAAGCTTTAACAACCAGTTATACCAACTGATCGATGCAACTGGTGAAAAACTATGCTACTACACACCGAAAGACGGTTTCAACTTTACGAGCGTAGCCGCAAAAGATGTAAATGGCACTGTATATCGCACATTAGATGAACTATACGGCGTAGAAAAACAAAATGATACAACATCATACGCAGGTTATTATGCAAATGACTATCCAGAAATCGTCATCGAAAATAACAATGCACCAAATGATGTACGAGCTTTAGTCCTAAAAGACTCATTCGCAAACGCAATCGTGCCTCACTTAGCACAAAGCTTCAAACACACATCCATCCTCGACCTGCGTCACTATCACGAAAAAGATGTATATCAATACATTAAAGACAACAACATTAACATGGTATTGTTCGTGTATAGTGATTCGAATTTGAGCGGGGATATGTTTAAGTTTAAGAAATAATTATTAAAAATAGGTCTCTTTAGAATCCTCTAAAGAGACCTATTTTTTTCGAAACCAAAAACAATCCCCATGTCATAATGACATGGGGATTGCAAATCTAATTATTAGATGTTTTCTTTAATAACGTTGATTGTTACAGCTTTTGTACCATACTCAGTAGTTGGTGCAAGTCTGTCTTTCACAACTTTAAAGATTACTGTACCTTTATCTCCAAACGCAGTTGTTACACCTTTGAAGACGTCATTTTTCTCAGTAACAGTTTCGTCAGTTAAGAAACTAAATAGTTCGTTTCCTTCTTTAGATACTGTATCATTTGATTTAACAGCTGTTACATAACCAAGCGCAACATCGTTACCGTCAAATGTAGCATTGTCGTCACGATCTAGGTAAACTTTACCTTGCTCTGTACCTTCATCAACGATACGTACTTTATGTTCTGTTGAGATGTTTAATTTGATGCCATTTAGAACATCATCTTTATCACTCTTCACAACGTCTAGTACTCTGTCGATATTAACTTTGCGGTTTTCGAATTGCTCAACTTCTACATCTTTAAATTTAACAGATGTAATTTGGATGTTTTCTTGTGTAACAGTAATTGTTGCGTGTCCAGCTGTAGCGCCATCTTTAGTTAAGATAACATCTGTAACACCTGCTTTTTTACCTGTTACTTTTAATGTTTTTCCTTCGATTTTCGCTGAAGCGATACCTTCATTACCTACTCTTAATTCATATCCTGCTAAATCAGCTGCATCAGCATATACGCCTTCTGTAGTGTAATTAGATAATTGATAGTTTACTGTATTTCCAGCACCAAGTGTAGTGTCAGCAGCTTCACCTTTTTGACCAGCTTTAGAAACAAGCTCTAAGCGTGGAGCTTCATGACCGATGTTGCTCTTCGTAACTTCAACATGAAGTGATCCGTAACCTTCACCACTTGCATTTGGATTTTGGAAGTGGATTGTACCAGCTCCAACTTTCGCACCTTTAACTTTAATAGAAGATGTACCGATAGAACCTTCATTTGTCGTAATAACCTCTAATTCAGTTACAGCGCCTGTTTGTGGGAACACTTCTTTAATAGCACCTTCATTCGCACCAAATGGATCGCCGTATTGGTCAGTTGTTACGAATGTTACTGGTAATTCTTTACCATCTACAACTTTTAATTGATCTGGGTTAGCTTTTACAGTTGTAAGTTTACGAGTATCCGTTTTTACAACGAAATCAAATGATTTTGTTACATCGCCCACTTTAACAGTAATTGTTGCAGAACCAGCTGCTTCTGCTTTAATTTCACCGTTTTTAACAGAGATAACACCTGGGTTAGATGATTTTAAGATAATCGCGCTAGGATCAACAACTTTGTTCTCTTTGTTAATTTGAGCAACAACTTTATGGATACCAGCTTTTTCACCAGCAACTAATGTTTTGCTGTTTAATGTGAAGTCAGTTCCACTTAAAGCTTTAGCATAATTTACACCAGCTTTATCTGTATCTACCGCAAATACAACATCTTTAATTGCTGTTGCTTCTGCATCAAGATTTTTCACTTCGATGATACCAGTGTTTGAAATTGTGATGCCGCCACGTTTTGTAACTTGTACTTCAACTTTGTATTTACCTTCG
This sequence comes from Bacillus sp. FSL R12-0074, assembly GCF_038005725.1. Taxonomy (NCBI): domain Bacteria; kingdom Bacillati; phylum Bacillota; class Bacilli; order Caryophanales; family Bacillaceae; genus Bacillus; species Bacillus sp. FSL R12-0074. The sequence goes on along the minus strand of NZ_JBBOTR010000001.1, from coordinate 923,461 downwards.
TCGATACCAACTGCTAGTTTACCAGTTGTTGACTCTGCAGTACCACCTTCAAAGATATTTGCTGGAGTACCATCTAAATTATTCGCAACAAATTTCACATCATGACCAGCGATATCTAAATACTCGATATCAGCGTTGCCTTTTTCTTCATTTAATTTGAAAACAACTGCTTGGTCTGCACGATCGTCATCGAATGTAAGTTGTTCTACGCGTAATTTTTTCACTTCGTATACATACTTCACATTAAATGAATCGCCTTTTACTTTAACAGGAAGCTCTTTATTTGGAGCGATTTTTCCGCTTAACGTTACAACTGCAGATTTTCCATCTTTACTTGCTTCAAGTGCGATTGCTTTATTTCCTTCAAGCATGACATCTTCAGCAGTAAGGTTGTTTAATCCTGTACCAGTTAAGGTTAATTGTGTTGGCTCAGTAGCAGTAACGTTTGTTACTTTCGCAACACTGTTATCTGATTTTGCGAATTTTTTATCTGTTACTGCGATAAATTGAGCTGCTTCTGCACGAGATACAGTTTTATTTGGCTCCCATTTGCCACCAGTACCTACAGAGATTCCAAGATTAATTAGGATGTTTGCTTTTTCTTCACCCCAATGTCCTCTTAAATCATCAAATGTTGTAACTAATGTGCCATCTACTTTTTCTTTTAAGTTATAAGCACCTACTAGCATAGATGCGAAAGAAGCACGGTCGATTTTTCCTTCTGGATAGAAGTTATCTTTACCGTCACCTTTAACGATACCTGCTTTTTCAACTGCTGCGATATATTTAGCAGCCCATGTATTTTTAGCATCTTTGAAAGATGGCTGAGCATTTTCATCAACTGGTAATCCTAAAATTTGAGTGAAAATTACAGCTGCAGAAGCGCGATCAATTGCTTCAGCTGGGCCATATGTACCGTCTGGCTTACCTTTAATTGCACCTTTATCTACTAAGTAGTTGATAGAATCTAATGCCCAATGATCAGCTGGAACATCCGGGAATGATTTACCTGCTGCTGCTACTGGAGATACAACTCCTGCTACCATTGCTGCTGTCATTGTACCTGCGATTACTTTTTTGTAAGAGTTAGTCTTTGCCATTTTATTATTTTCCTCCTTTAGGACTATGTGCTACTAGTTTCATATCATATGTAATTTGAAAACTAGTTACTTAAAAAGCCATAAAACAATAAAAATACAAAATATCATGCGAAAAGTAGTTCACATAATAAAATGATACAAACCGTTAAATGTAAATATAAGGTTTAAATACCATTTTTTGAAACAAGTTCATCATACTATACAAAACTATTCGTTATCAAGAACTTTCTCAAAAGAAGATTCGACACATTCTGATAATTCAGTCTTTTTATTGTATTATTAAGATATTAATAATACTAAAATATAGAAATGAACAAACTTTTTTCCTAAAAACTACTATCACCGCGCTTCGTATATTTTTCATATCAAATACACAATTGGAATTATAGCACATATTTCCACTTCATCACCTAAATGTTTTTTGCAATAAATACAATTTTCAGACTACATTCGAATTAAATTATTATAATTCGACATTTTCTACTTCTTTTCGAATGTTTTTTTAACGAAAAAAGGTGTTAATTTACAAAAAATTTACATATTAATAGGGTGATTTTTTAATTTTGAAAACGCTGTCATTTTATTTCTCAATAAACTAACTATCAATCTTCAAAATATGATCATTTTTTCACAGAATGTTTTATATGAAAATTAGACCATAAAAAAAGAGCCCACATAATGTGGACTCTTTCCATTGAAATAAATTTCAATTAGCGAGCTACTGTTACTGGTTTGAAAGCAACAAGTTTGTTAGCTGCTGTATCAACCGTATTTAAAGTTGCATTATCTTTAAGTTCTTTAGTTTTAAGTGTTAATGTACCAGTTGCTAAGTTAACATCTGTTGGAGCTGTTACTTTAAGTACTACTTCTTTAGCTGCTTTGTCATCAGCTTTTGCTACTGTTAACGCTACACCATTTAGGTCAATAACAAAGTCAGTTGCATCAACGTTCACAGCTTCAGAGAATGTTAAAGTAATTTCTTTAGCGTCAACTTTTGTAATTTTAGCTGACTGGAATTCAGGAGCTTTTGTATCTACAACGTTTAATAATAGGTTTTTCGTACCCATTTTCACTCCGTCTTTGTTTGCAACATTAGCTACTGTAAATTTAACTGTTTCTGATTTTTCGAAAGTAAATGTAGATGGTAACTCAATAACTGCATTTGTACCGTCTAATACGATTAGAGCACCTTCTGGTAATTTAGCACCAGCTAATGTGTAATTGTTTACATTAGAAGCTGATTCAGCTACTTGGCCACCTTTTACTTCTTTATCAAAGTTTACTGTAATTTTATTTGTAGCTTTATCAAAAGCCACGCCTGTTACTGCTGGAGCTACTTTATCTGTTTCTTTTTCAGATTCTTTTTCTACAACTTTCACTTCTTTAGTAAATGCTGCAGACTCATTACCAGCTGCATCTTTTACAAGACCTTTTGTAGCAGCTACTTTGTAGTTACCTTTTGCTGGGAATGTTAATGTAATACCTTTGCTGTTGTCTTTTGCTGCTTCGATTGTCACTTCACCAGTTACATCTCTGCTTGTATCTAAATTGATTACACGAATTTTTCCGTCTTGTTTAGTTACATCTTTATCAAAAGTAAATGTAGCTTCTTTATTTTGATCTGCCACAACTTTAACTAAGTTAGGAGCTACAACATCTTTTGTAACTTTTACTGCTTTAGATACTTTAGTACCTACATTGTTTGCTAAATCTTTGTAGCCAACAAATTCAACTGTAAGATCTGCAGCTGTTTCTTTATCTGTAAGAGCACCCGGTACTGTAACAAGCGCTTTTGTTTTATCTTGATCAAGAGCAATTGTAGCCTCTTTTACTACTGTATTACCTTTTTTTACAACTACTGTACCTTGTGCAGAAAGTTCCTCTGTAAATGTAGCTTCTAATGTAGCTGTACCATTAGCAAGGTCTTTTACTTTAATTTCTTTTACTTCTGGAGCTGTAACGTCTTTTTCTACTTTGTAAGTAGCTTTACCTTCGTACATTTCCATTTCGTTACCTGATAAATCTTGAGCACCCGTTACGATAACTGAGAATTCTTTACCGTTCTCAAGGTTTAAAGTGTTAGTAGAAGTGAAAGTATTATTTTCAACTTTTCCGTCTACTTTTTGACCATTAACGATTACAGTTACAGCTTTTGCTGTATCTAATTTTTCACTAAATACTACTTTAACTTTTCCGTCTGGAGTAGATACTGTAGATACAGTTGGAGCTACTTCGTCATTAAAGAAGATAACTTCTAATGCTTTTGGAATTTCTTTACCATCAGCAGCTTTTAAGCCTTCAACAGTTAGAACGTAAGCTTCTTTATTTTTAAGTTTTGCATCTCCATCTAAAGTTACGATTACAGATTTTTTATCTTCACCGATTTTTGTAGTAACTGCTGTTGCGTTAGTTCCTTGAGAAAGAGTGAATTTCGCGTTCTTCACATCTTCTTCTTTCACTGTAGCGCCAAGTTTAACTTCGATCTCTTTAGCGTTGATTGCTTTAATAGACTCAACTTTAGCTTCTGCTTTTTGTCCGAACTGCTTGTCAGTCTTAGCAATGAATTGAGCTGCTTCTGCTTTAGTTACAGTTTTTTCAGGCTCCCAAGTAGTAGTTGTAGTACCTGCAGAAATTCCTAATTCAACTAGGATGTTAGCTTTGTCTTTACCCCAGCTAGGTTTTAAATCTTCGAATTTAGTTTCTGGAGTACCAGCTACTTTAGTGTCTAATTTGAAAGCTGGTACAAGCATTGCTGCCATTGAAACGCGGTTGATTTTTCCATCTGGAGCGAATGTGCCGTCGCCTTTACCTGCAACTACACCAGCTTTTTCTACAGCTGCGATGTATTTTGAAGCCCAGTGGTTTTGAGCATCTTTGTAAGTTGGTTTAGCGTTCTCTTCGATTGGTAAGTTTAATGTGATAGCCATCATTGTAGCTGCTTCTGCACGAGTTACTTCTTGTTCAGGAGCGAATGTACCTTGATCTGTACCTTTAATTGCGCCTTTTTCTACTAAGTAGTTAATAGAATCTAATGCCCAGTGATCAGCTGGAACGTCTGGGAATGATTTTCCTGCTGCTGCTACTGGAGAAACAACGCCTGCTACCATTGCTGCTGTCATTGTACCAGCGATTAATTTTTTGTAAGAGTTAGTCTTTGCCATTTTATATATTTCCTCCTTCAGGAATGTAATACTAGTTCCATAATGTTTTAAATAGATATTCTATTTAATGTTGAAACTAGTAAATATAAATGTAGTTAATATCCTACATATAGAAATGATTCCATAATATAGAATAATAAACATATTACACCGTTTTTACCCGAATTTAAATCCTTAAATTCGACAAAAAAGTGAATTTTCGTAATTCTAACGTTCACTTTTTTCGACTTTTAATTCAAATAACCCGATTATAAAATCAGAATATTTCAAATGTACGAAACAATGCGTCAGAACTACATTTGAGCAATATTTGTATAACCATTTACAACTATAGCAGAAAAACGTTTGCAATTTCGATATCTAATTATGAAGATATTACGACATTAATCGACACGACGTTTTTATAACTTTCGACATTATTCTTAAATTCATTTTTTTGAACAAAACCTGCCTCGTTATCCAAGTGTTTTTGTATAAAACGCTTTATATCAATATTCCATATATGCTAATGTTAAGATTTTAAGATAAAAACATGCCTATTCCGGAACAACCAAACCTTTAATCTGTTATTTTTTTCGACATTATTCTACATTTTTGTATTTTTTGTCGACATTTTATTTTTTCTTTCATACGCTTCTCTTTCGAATTCTTACTTACATAGCAAAAAAGAACAGGTGATCCCTGTTCTTTTTTCTACTCAATTATTGAATAAAAAGAGGAATGGCCTCTATTCCATTCCTCTTTTTATAGACTCTTTTGCATGTAAGTCATTAATAATATATTTGGACGCTATGGAAATTTGCTCTCGCAATTCCTCTACCCTTTGTCCTAACGTTTCCTGTACATATTCTGTCTGCTCTAATTGTTTAATCGCCATACTATGTAATGTTTCTGTCGTCCAGTCTCCATCCACATTCCCAATAATCGGCTGATTTACTTGTTGTAAAAACGAATCGATCTTTGGATCATACGAAATTCCAACCATAGGCGTGTTTGCAACTGCCGATAATATAAGAGCATGCAGTCTCATTCCTATTAAAAGAGAGCATTCTGATAAAATAGAGATTTTCTCATGAATATCCATTTTATAAGGGAGCATGTGCGCTTCTTCTCCCATCAAATTAATGATATCCCTTGATGCATTTTGATCAAATGGTCCATGCATCGGTACAAATAAAATATGGTATCCCTCTTGCTTAAGCTTTTTCAGCGTATCTGCTAACTTCTTCATATAATCTTCTTTTGCATCCCAGTACCTTACACTAACCGCAACGACCTTTCCTTGCAGCGCATGTTTTTGAAGCCAATCGGATTTCTTTTCTTCTGGCTGACAAGCTAATACTGGATCTGGAACAAGTTCGATGTCTTTCTTAATACCAATTTCTTTTAAGTACAAAAAAGAGTCTTCATCACGTACTGATATATATTCAGCCTTTGATACATGCCATTTCACTAATAAACGATTTTGCTTCTTCGTGATAGGCCCGATTCCTTGGGCGTAAATATAATACGGCTTTTTCAAAAAACGAGCAAGCCGCATAATACCTGTATAGTATAAAATACTCTTAATACTCGTCTTATCTTGTAAGAGACTTCCGCCTCCGCTAATTAAACCATTACTTCTCTTTATTTCTCGGTAAATCGCTCTTATATCCCATCGGTTTACTGCTTCTACACCGTATATTTTTCTTGTATAGTCGGGGTCATTTGAAAGTACAACAAGCTCAAGAGTAGGATCCTCTTCATGTAGCGCTTTAATAATTGATTGCAAAATTGCTTCGTCCCCAACATTATAAAAACCATAATATCCTGATAAAACTAACCGCACTCTTAATCTCCTCCAACATTTCGCAATCAACTCTTTTTGTAATTAAACAAATTGTTATCCATTCCTTGCCGAGAAAGGTTTGATAACTTCAAATTGATTTCTTTCACAAACATCTAACAAGTCATACCCATGTATAATATTGTTCATTTTCTATAATCAACGATTTTATTTACGTAAAAATGGAATTTGTTCTTTCGATATCCAGTTTAGTTTCAATGCACATATGCCATATAACACTGAAGCTATACTTAGCGCTACAGCACTATATATCATTGCTAAAATCCTGGAATCTGTCACATTGATTAATGTAGACCCAAAGTATAATGCTATACCTAAAATACTAGATACTCCAATCACAGCCAAAAATTTCCCTATAGCTATTGGATAGGAAAGATCTTTTCTAATATAAATATGATTTGCGATACAAATCATTATATAAATAATTAGAGTACTATACGCTGCTCCATTTATACCGAATTGGTTTACTAGCGCTATATTTAATACAATTTTTACAAAACTTACACCGATGACAATCCATGCTGCTTGCATCGAACGATTAATCCCTTGCAAGATTCCTATTGATAATACCATAAGTGATGTGAAATACGAGCTACCAATTAAAATAGCTAACATGCCACTTCCTTTTGTATCTGTAAATAATGCAACATTAAGCGGTACTGCAAGCGCCATAAGCCATATCGTTATCGGCATTGTTAAAACGTGCGCAAATTCATTTGTACGTTTTACTGTCAGTTTAGCTAAAGCTATATCTTTTTTTGTTAAAGCAGCTGTTAATAATGGAATTAATGGAAATACTATCGCACTTGCAAATACAACAATTAATTGCGTAAATGCAAAACCACGGCTATATATACCAAATTGTTCCTGAATAGTTGTAGAAGATTCATGTAGCACATGTGGAATTGTTACAGAATCAACTAAATTTAAAACAGGCATCGATAACGCTCCGATTGCAATTGGAATTGAAACACGGAGTATACTTTTCGCGTTTTTCTTAAAATCTTGTAATGAATATGTTTCGCTCTTATAGCGATACGTGCTTTTCACATATTTCATTCGCAAATATATGAGTGACGTAATAACACCAAAACAAGAACCAATCATTGCTCCGCCTGTTATGATATCACTACCTTTATTCCAATATACAAATATATAGGCTATTGTTAGCATAAAGAATACGCGTATCAACTGTTCAATTACTTGTGATACACCAGTAGGTATCATATCTCCGAACCCTTGGAAATATCCACGGTACACTGCCATATACGGTGCGATTAATAAAGCAAACGAAGTAACAATTAATGCTAGCCTCGTCTCTTGCCCACCAAGCATATTTGCAATGCCACTCGATCCAATGATAATAATTAAAAATCCGAGCACCCCAAATATAACACCGATAATAGATGCGGACGTAAACAATTTAGCTATTCCGTCACGATCATTCTTTTCATGAAGATCAGCTATTAACTGGGATATTGCTAGCGGGACTCCCGCTACTGATAAAGTTAAGGCTATCATATATACAGGAAAAACAAGGCGAAAAATTCCAAGTACTTCATCCCCTGCTATATTTTGCAATGGAATTTGAAAAAAACTCCCCACTACTTTCGATATAAACGTTGTAACGGTTAAAATCGCAGCGCCTTTTACAAACTTTTTATTCATCTTCTATCTCTTTTCTTTCAATATATAATCTACATAAAATATTAAATCCATATTATTCATTCAACTTGAGAATCATCACTTTATCTCATTTAGTTATCATACCAAATTTCTTATATATTGAATACTCTCTTTCTTTTTATGTTTTAAATATAATATGTGCCATATATATATTTTTTTATCCAGTATTTTCTTCAATTTACTACTTCTACTTGTTCAGGATAAACATGTGCTATAATGTAGCTATTGTCAGTAAGAGGAGTGTTTACAACATGCTGAATTCGGTAAAGAAATTGTTAGGAGATTCTCAAAAAAGAAAGCTAAAAAAATATGAACAACTCGTTCAAGATATTAATGATTTGGAAAAACAAATGGCTGATTTACCTGACGAAGAATTACGTCACAAAACTGTCACATTCAAAAGTATGCTTAAGGATGGTAAAACAGTTGATGACATAAAAGTAGAAGCATTCGCTGTTGTACGCGAAGCCGCAAAACGTGTGCTTGGATTACGCCATTACGATGTGCAGTTAATCGGAGGACTTGTATTACTAGAAGGTAATATTGCAGAGATGCCAACTGGTGAAGGAAAAACATTAGTTTCCTCTCTCCCAACATATGTACGTGCCCTTGAAGGAAAAGGCGTTCATGTTATTACTGTAAACGATTACTTAGCGAAGCGTGATAAAGAGTTAATTGGCCAAGTTCATGAATTTCTAGGCTTACAAGTTGGATTAAATATTCCTCAAATCGATCCTTCTGAAAAGAAACTTGCGTACAAAGCTGATATTACATACGGTATTGGAACAGAGTTTGGCTTTGACTATCTTCGCGATAATATGGCTGCTTCACAAAATGATCAAGTTCAGCGCCCCTATCACTTTGCTATTATCGATGAGATTGATAGCGTTTTAATTGATGAGGCGAAAACGCCACTTATCATTGCTGGGAAGAAATCAGGTAGCTCTGATTTGCATTATTTATGTGCAAAAGTTATTAAATCATTCCAAGATACCCTTCACTATACATATGATGCAGAATCGAAATCAGCTAGTTTTACAGAAGACGGTATTACAAAAATAGAAGATTTATTTGACATCGATAACTTATATGATTTAGAGCATCAAACTCTATACCATTATATGATTCAATCATTACGTGCCAATGTCGCTTTCCAGCTTGACGTTGACTATATTGTGCATGATGAAAAAATACTACTTGTAGATATTTTCACAGGACGTGTTATGGATGGTCGCTCTTTAAGTGACGGCTTACATCAAGCACTAGAAGCAAAAGAAGGTTTAGAAATTACAGAAGAAAACCAAACACAAGCTTCTATTACAATTCAAAACTTCTTCCGTATGTATCCGGCATTATCAGGTATGACAGGTACCGCAAAAACGGAAGAAAAAGAATTCAACCGTGTATATAATATGGAAGTTATTCCAATTCCAACGAACCGTCCTATTCTTCGTGAAGATAAAAATGACGTAGTATATGTAACAGCTGATGATAAATATAAAGCTGTGCGTGAAGAAGTTCTAAAACAGCATAAGCAAGGGCGCCCTATTTTAATTGGGACGATGTCTATCTTGCAATCTGAAACTGTTGCTCGTTATTTAGATGAAGCAAACATAAAGTATCAATTATTAAACGCTAAAAGTGCAGAGCAAGAAGCAGACTTAATTGCAACTGCTGGGCAAAAAGGTCAAATTACAATCGCTACAAATATGGCAGGCCGAGGTACTGATATTTTACTAGGAGAAGGTGTCCACGCCCTTGGTGGATTACATGTAATTGGAACAGAACGTCATGAATCTCGCCGCGTTGATAACCAGCTTAAAGGACGAGCTGGTCGCCAAGGTGATCCGGGAAGCTCTCAATTTTTCCTATCTTTAGAAGATGAGATGCTAAAGCGCTTCGCTCACGAAGAAGTAGAAAAGTTGGAAAAATCACTGAAACCTGACAAAACGGGACTTATTAATACACCTAAAGTTCATGATTTCATTAACCGTACACAATTAATTTGTGAAGGTGGTCATTTCTCAATGCGTGAATATAATTTAAAATTAGATGACGTAATTAATGATCAACGTAATGTTATATACACACTACGTAACAACCTTCTAAAAGAAGAAACAAATATGATAGAACTTGTTATTCCAATGATTGAACACTCTGTGGATGCAATTGCTAAGCAGCACCTTTTCGAAGGAATGCTTCCTGAAGAATGGGATTTCACTAGTTTAACAGCATCTATTAAAGAAGTTTTAGCGGTTGAAACTTTGCCGCCATTATCTGCGAACGACGTACATTCGCCTGAGGATTTACAAATCGTTTTAAAAGATACAATTTCTAGTTATATCGAACGTGTACAAGAATTAAATGACCATGTGGATTTACAACAATCACTGCGCTACGTTGGTTTACACTTCCTAGATCAAAACTGGGTAAATCACTTAGATGCAATGACTCACTTGAAAGAAGGTATTGGCTTAAGACAATATCAACAAGAAGATCCAACTCGCCTTTACCAAAAAGAAGGTTTGGATATTTTCTTATACACTTACGGTAATTTTGAAAAAGAAATGTGCCGATATATCGCGAGACATTTAGCAGTTCCAGAAAACGTACAATCATGAGGTGAAAATTTATGTTATCATTCCTGAAAAAGGCAAAGAAAAAAGGAAAAGATACTACTGTTTCTAGTAATCAATTATTTGGACAAGAAGAAACTACTTCTCAAAATAAAACGGTAAAGCCAGTTCTTTACTTCCATCCTAGCTGGGGTGACGTAGCACCAGAACAAAAATACATTTATCAATTTTTACATAAAGAATTACCACGTTTACAAGAATATCAAATTTCTTTATCAGGAATTGAAATTGAAAAACGTGATGGCGCATACGATGTAGCTGCATTCATTCGCAGCAGTGTCCCAAAACCAATTTCTTTCGAAGAAGTTACATTACTCCTATTAAACAAAGATAAAAAGCTGTGCGCACGTAAAACATTTAACCTATCTGCACTTGGCGATATTCCTGAAAACGTGAATATGCCTTTCGTATTTACATTTGAGCAAGAAACAATAACGGAAGCTGAACTATCTCAATCAGATTGGGAATTAGCTTTCGAACTTGAAAGTAAGCATCAACTAGATTTAGATCCATCTTGGAAATCTCAGTTACCTGAAGCAAGCAAAGATGCTTTACGTAATTTTGTAGACAATTTAACACCTCCAAATGAAGGTGAAATTAACTTCCTAGGTTTACAAGCCGCACTGAAAGAGAACGGCGATTTACATACAACACTTCTAATTCGTAACGGCTGTAAAGATAACATTCAACTAGAACAACTTCCTCTTCATATTGAAGATGCTTCTGGAGAAGTCGTTGTTAAAGGTGCTTTCACGTTACCGAATCTTGAAATTAAAGCGAATACTACAAAACCGTGGTCATTTGTTTTCCCTGCTTCATCCGTCTTGAAACAAAATATGGATTTATCTAGCTGGAAAGCATTTGTACCACAAGACTAATATACAAAAAAGCCTATCCTAAAAGATGGTCATCACACCTTTAGGATAGGCTCTATTTTTTATGTAAAATCTACTTCGTTACTAATAAACGTTCAATATGATACTCAGCTTCTAGTTTACACATTTCATCTACATGCTTTACTTCGCTCTTGTTTAACAGCTCTAATTGTTCTTCGCTCGGCTGCTCACTAATAAGCTCATTAATTTTTTCATTTACTTTCATCGCTAATGCTTGATGGAAATCTGGATGTCCTTTCAACTCGTCATCAACTTTATTAATCCAAGTTGATTTTGTGTATAAATATTGTTTCCACTGTTCAACAAATTGCTGCATATCAAATTTTTCTTCATTCCATTCAATTTCTTTCATATATCTCTCAAAAGAAACAACAATTGATCGTGTAATCCCGATCTTCACTCCATGTGGTAACTGTTTGTACATCAAATATTCCCTCCAGCTTAAAGCTCTTCCTTCTGAATATAAAGGAATCTCAAAATTCATATACCTTCTTATAATAGCACATTGCTAATCTAAGATGTTACTATACTGTGTAGAAAATCAATTGTCAACAGACGTATAACATTTAGATATAATGATTTTATACATAGTAAGCACATATACAAATAACAAGAACCTTCACACTCTATAACGCAATTCATGTGAAGGTTCTTATTGTTATATTGCCTTAACTTTTAAAAACTGCAGCTTCTCTTTTTGCTCATCATTCGCCATCATTACTATCGTCTTTTCAACATGCGGATGTACATGTTCAAGTGTCACACGCACTCCTGCTTTATCCGATTGCTCAACAAAGTTTAATAACGCCATAGCTCCTGATACATCCATATAATGTACATCTTTCATACGCAAACTAACTGGTGACTTCACATCTTGTAAAGAAGCAAAAATACGATCTACTGATAGAAATGAAAGTGGTCCCTGAATCGTATACGTCGCTTCTTTTTCTTTTATAATAGAAGCTTTACGTTCTTTACACTTCACCATGTATATAATGAAGGAAAGAATAATGCCAAACGCAACAGCAACCATTAAATCGAATTTCACTGTCACAACCATCGTCACGAACATAACAATCACATCACCTCTTGGTGCTACATGTGCTTTCTTCATGCTTTCCCAATCAAACATCCCGATGCCAGTTAAAATTAAAATACCTGATAATACCGCAAGCGGAATATATTGTACCACTGAACCGAGTCCCATAATGAAAATAAATAATATGACACTATGCATACAAGCCGACAGTGCCGTCTTCCCCCCGCTTCTTATATTGACGATAGATCTAACAGTTGCACCTGCTCCTGCTAATCCACCGAACAAACCACTCGCAATATTGCCAATACCTTGTCCGATTAACTCTTTATTACTTTTATGACGTGTCCCCGTCACATTATCCATTACGACAGACGTTAATAACGAGTCAATTGATCCTAGTAAAGCAATACTAAGTGCTGGTAATACAAGTGCTAACATGCCATTTGCGTCTAAATTCGGTACGTGAAGAGATGGCATCGCCTCTGGAATTGCACCTATTTTTTCAATCATCTTATTTAAAGAAAGAGTTCCTACAACTGGTAAGTTTACCGTAATTCCTTGTAGCATAGAAGAAAATAACGGCAACGTTACTGTAACACCTACTAATGCTACTAAACTTGATGGAATGGCCTTAATCCATTTTCCAGAAACAATCATTACAATGATCGTTAATAACACAAGCAGAAAGCTATTTTGTACGTGCTTCATTTCGCCTAAAATAATAATGAGTGCAATCCCATTCATAAACCCTGAAACAACAGGATACGGAATGTAACGAACGTAAGAGCCGAGCTTACATACACCAAATAAAATTTGAAATAACCCTGCCATCATAAATGCAATAAAACTTGCTTCTAATCCGTGAGTTGCAATAACGCCCGTTGCAATTACTGTAATCGGCCCAGTAGGACCCGTTACTTGCCCCGGTGTACCGCCAAATAACGCCGCAAACAAACCTGCAAAAATTGCACCATACAATCCGACAAGTGCTCCCTCAGACGTTCCCGTTGCAGCAATACCAAATGCAATCGCTAGCGGCAAGGCAACAATCGCAACAGTAAACCCTGCTAAACATTCCTTTGCTATTTTTTGAAACATATAAATAACCACCTTCTTATAAAGTCCATGTTCCATTGTACATCTAAAACAAATCATTCGTTAGCGTATTTATAAAAAACTCTTTACAGTCTCGTGAAGTAAGCGTCTACATTGATAAATAGCCTTCCCAAGTCAAACTAAAAAACAGCAATATGACGAATCTACCTTTGGAAACAAACTTGACTATGCTATAATGAACAAATTAAATCTTTTACTATATACTTGGAGGCACTATGCTAACTTTTGAAGAAAAATTATCGATTATTGAATCTTTCCCGGAATTAGAAAGAAAGAACGTATCATTAAAACGCGTAAACTTTCACTTTGAAGAAAGTCGTTTAGATAAAAAGAACGTTGTATATCATTTACACCCAAATGGAAACGGATTTGTATATGCAAACTTCATTAAAGGTTATAGAACAGATGATAAAGGCATGATTAACATCCGCGAGTTTTCAGAAGAAGAACTGCGTTCATTAATTGAAAAAGTAATTGAACGTCTATCACAGGAGCAAGAGGAAATTGTAGCACCAATAGAACCTGCTGCCGAAGAGGAATGGAAGAACGAAGACGGTCATATCCTAACTCTTATTCAAGAGGATGACATGTGGAACGTTTACGCTGGCGTAAACTTAGACGGTACATTCAACTCTTATCCAGAAGCTGCGGAATACCTTGATGAAGAAGGTTTCTCACGCAAATAATACGATCCAATGAGGCCGTCCCAAAAGTTTTTTGGGACGGCCTCTCTTATTAATAGGCAGGTTATTATTGTCGTATTTTGCAGTTAAGTCGATATATTTAGGAATTAGGCTTTTGGAACAGTTCCATCCATTAAATTATGGCATCAAAACTTCTTATTCTCACTATCCCCTATAAAAATTTGAATTTGACAACTATACGTCTCCGTATTAAAAATATCACTAACTAACTCCACTTCAATAAAACTCTCCACTTCTATATTATTTTCTTTTATGTATTTAATTATGGTATTTCGACGTTCTTCCTCATTTTCTTTACTATACGCTAATGTTATATATTTCCCGCCCGGTAATACTTTTATATTTTGCATCTTTTCCATATGTACATCATCTCGTACTTTATTAAAAACATACTTCGGCTCTACATCCCAATTTTCATTTACATTGTAGAGAATCCCCATTTCCATTGCCATTTTCTCTTCATAATCTTGCACGATCTTCTCTAAATCGGAATAATACAGTAACTCCTGTAAACTCCCCACTTCTTTACAAGGTGCTACAATCACATTCCGCTGTTCAAAGAACTGAATACACACTTCATCACCTTTTAATATTTCCTGTGAACTCCCTACTTTCGCATTTAACCCATCAATCGTTTCAATTACCTCTTTCATTTTCTTTATATGCTCTTCCGCTTCCGCTCTCTTTAATTGCAAAAATTGCAGCAATTTATCCATATCACATTCCTTAAAAATCTCTTGAAGTTCTACTATACTGGTATTCAACTCTCTACAGCTTTTTATAATATCAATGTGAATGAATTGATCTATAGAATAATATCTATATCCTGTTGATTCATCAACATATGTTGGAATAAGAATCCCCATCTTATGATAGTACCTTAACGCTTTTATCGTAATATCCTTTATTTTTGCAACTTCTCCAATAGAAAATAATGTTTTCACCTGAATCTCTTCCTTTTTATTTTTTCGCATGCAACTATTGACTCTCCCCTTAGAGGAGACCTTACTATTTATAATAAGTCATTTACATTAATAAAGGGAGTATACAATTATGAACACAGTAAAATATAGAAATCTTGTCAAAGAAGACTATGAGCCTATAAAACATTTAATTGGTGAGGCATTTAGATTTAATGAATTCATTACAGATAAAAAATTTTTAAATTCAATATTAAACTTCTACCTACACAGTTGCATTTTAGGAAGCTCCTTTAGTAAGGTAGCTGAAAACGATAATAAAATTATCGGTGTCATTTTAGGCGATTCCGAAAAAGATAAAAACCGTTTAAAGAGATTCCATAATACTGTTAGCTTTGCCTTTAACACGCTGAAACTATTCATGACGAATAAAGAGAATAGAGAGTTTTTAAAAGCATTTATAAAAGTTCAAAAAACATATAAAGAACTAATTCAAGGAAAAGAAGATCATTTTCAAGGCTGTATACAATTATTCATCGTATCCGAAGAATCTAGAGGTCTTGGAGTTGGGAAATCTTTATTAAATCATTTATTCCAATACATGACAAAAGAAGAAGTGACATCTTTATATTTATATACAGATAATGAATGCAACTATGAATTTTATGACAGACAAAACTTCCAACGTATACAAGAAAAAGCAGTTAATTTCGGACCAAAAGAAGAAGATTTCAACGTATTTTTGTACCGCTATAACTTTAACTAATAGTAACATTTACACTTCAATGCTCTTTGCTAATTAGCAAAGAGCTATATTAAGTATGATATCACTCGCGAGTGGTTGTCAAAAAATCATACTAGCTTAAATCCTCCAGCCAAACTCTTCTACTACTATTGTTTCAGTTCGATTAGCGTGAAAAAGAGGAAGATGTGTAACAACTTCAATTTAAAAAGGAGCGCACAACATGGAATGGATTCAAGAATTATTTCAGCAATATGGGTATTATGTAGTACTTATTGGATTACTTTTAGAATATATTGCTCTTCCGTTTCCAGGAGAGCCAACATTAGCCTATGCAGGATTTTTATCACATCAAGGTGATTTGAGTTTACCAATTTTAATTATTTTATCCTTTATTGGGACAAGTGTAGGTATGACATTCCAATACTTTTTAGGAAATAAACTTGGCATGCCTTTCATTCAGAAATACGGGAAATATGTATTTTTAACAGAACGAAAAATTAATTTAACGAAAATGTGGTTTGATAAATACGGATATTTTCTAATCTTTATCGCCTTTTTCATTCCAGGCGTCCGCCACTTTACAGGATACTTTGCAGGAATTATCAACTTACCGTTTCGCCGCTTTGCGATGACAATTTATTCAGGTGCCCTATTTTGGGTATCCTTCTTCCTAATCGGTGGTTACTGGTTAGGGGAAAACTTAGAAGATATATTCATCGTACTTGAACAACACATTTGGAAAATTATCTTCGGTATTATTATCATTACGCTAATCACCCGATTTCGCAAAAAAATAAAACATGTGATTTTAAAAGGTATAAATTAAATCTTTCATCAACAAACTTATATGCGTACAAGAATAATAAAAAGCGGGGACACATAGTCTCCACTTTTTATATACAGCCCGTTCTCAAACTAAAAACACAAGAGCTTGACACTATTTCCTTATTAAGAAAGATAATCTTATTTGTAAAGATAGCTCCCTATTTTTTCGCGCCTTTTAACGACTCTCTCAGGACAAATTTTTGTAATTTTCCGCTCGCATTACGAGGAAGTTCATCTACAAATAAGTAATGACGCGGACGTTTATAATCTGCTAATTCATCACTTTCTTTACAATACGTTTCTAAATCGACTTCTGAAATATTTTCATCTTTCTTTACAACGACCGCAACGACACGCTCTCCCCATAGTTCATCTGGCTCACCAAGTACTGCAACATCTAATACACCAGGGTGACTATGAAGAAAATCTTCAATTTCGCGAGGATAAATATTTACGCCACCGCTAATTACCATATCATCAACGCGGTCTGCAACGAATAAATAGCCGTCTTTATCGAAGTATCCTAAATCACCAGAATGATACCAGCCTTTATACATCGATTTTGCATTTGCTTCTTCTCGATTATGATAACCAGCCATCATAGTTGGACCGCGCAAAATAATTTCCCCTACTTCATAAGGAGGCAACGTATCATCTGGCTCTGCTGGTCCATCTTCGTTCGGTTTCACAATTCGAATTTCATGGCTAAAGCACGGTGTTCCTGCTGAACCAGCTTTCGTAATTTGATCCTCTTCTACGAGAAACGCAACAACTGGTCCCATTTCTGTCATTCCGTAAATTTGAACAAGATCAATATAAAGGCGCTCTTTACATTCCTTCACTAGCGCCGGTGCCATTGCAGCTCCGCCGTATACACCGATTTTCATTGAAGTTAAATCATACTTAGTTAGATCTTTTTGCAGTAACATATTCCACATCGTCGGTGCTGCAAAAAACGTCGTAATCTTCTCTTCTTGAATGGTATGTAATACTCTATCCGTATCAAAATGATGTAAAATAACATTCTTTCCGCCAACTTGAATGCGCGGTATGATTCCAGCATTTAACTCGCCGCAATGATATAAAGGTGCTACCACAAGCCCGGCGCTATCCCTGTTATATTTTATGAAATACGTACAAATCATACTATGCTCAGCCATATCACGATGGCGATGTAGTACACCTTTTGGATGACCAGTCGTACCGCTCGTATAAAGCATAGAACAATAATCCATTTCATCTACTACAATATCTACTTTTTCAGCTGATGCTTCATTTACTTTTTCATGGTAAGAACTCGCATAGGAAGGTGTATCGTCTTCCACGTACCAAAAAGACGAATTTGGAAAATCTCGTTCAATCATAGCAACTGTTGATTCGACTGCTTTTTCAAAGACAACTACTTTCGAGGCTGCATCTTGGAGGATATACGATAATTCTTTTGCTTTTAAGCGGAAATTAATTGGATTGAAGATCGCGCCAATTTTCGCACAGGCTAAGTAAACGTTTACAAATTCACGACAGTTATATAGGTAAACAGATACACAATCTCCCTTTCTTACTCCTTCTTTCAATAGAGCTTGCGCCGTTTTATTTATTTGCTCATCCCACTGTTTATATGTCCAACGAATATTTTTTTCTGGTTCTACTAACGCCTCTTTATTCGGATACTTGCCAACTGTCAAATCAAAAATTCTCCCTATCGTCATGTACATGCCAACAATTTCCCCCTTTTCTCTTTCATAAATCTATCATTTCGTCTATAAGTAGACATTGTCCTCTAATAATATGACTAATTTTTCTGATTATTATCGACATAGTTTTACAAATGGACCGTTTGATGGTAAATGAAATTATATCGGCGATTTTTGAATATATTGAACGCAACTCAATTTATATCAGCTATTTTTCGAATATATCGACTTACCGACAAAAACTGACAATATAAAAAGAGGCTGTTCCAAATCGGAACAACCCCCTTCTTCTTACACGAATAGCTCTTCTAAAATTTTCAGTTTATCTTCTGTATATTTCACGAAGCCATCGTTATATGATTTTGGATCTTTCGGATTCGCAAAGTGTGTAATTGCTCCTGTTTGTGGGTGAACAAATTTACTTGATGCCCCGCAACCAAGTCCGATAATCGATTGTACTTCTTCCATAATAACAATATTGTAGATACTTTCTTGCGTCGGTATTGCATACCCAACGTTTTCTAAGTTACCTAAAATATTTTTTTGACGATATAAATAGTATGGCACGTAATTATGGTTCTTCGTCCACTCTTCCGCCTCATGCATCATCGCAGTAATTTCTTCGCGACCTGCTACTTTATATTTACGTTTGTTTTGCGTCATTTCAGAAGCACGTTTAAATGATAACGTATGAACTGTTAACGATTCTGGCATTAACTTTTCTGTTTCATCTAACGTGTGCTTGAAGATGTCTAATCCTTCACCAGGAAGACCAATAATTAAATCCATATTAATATTGTTCATTCCCATTTCACGTGCTAAATGATACTTCTCAATCGTTTCTTCTACAGTGTGATGACGTCCAATTGCTTTTAGTGTTTCTTGGTGGTATGACTGCGGATTAATACTAATACGGTCAATATTCCATTTATTTAACACTTCTAGCTTTGCTGGTGTGATCGTATCTGGGCGACCTGCCTCAACTGTTACTTCACGTACATCTTTCACATCAGGGAAAGCTTGGTACATTTCTTCATACAACATATCCATCTCTTCTGCTGTAATACTCGTCGGTGTACCGCCGCCGTAATAAATCGTCGTAACTGTAACACCTTTTTCTTTTAAAAACTTACCAATTTCACGAACTTCATAATGTAACCCGCCTAAGAACGAATCAACTGATCCTTGGCGTCCGTTAATTGCATAAGCCGGGAACGTACAGTACGCACATTTTGTAGGACAAAACGGAATACCGATGTAAATACTTACTTCTTCTTTCAAACGGTATAAATCCGGAACAACCGCTAATTGGCAATCAACAATACGCTGAAGAAGTTCAATTTTCTCTTCATGAATTAAATAACTTTCACGAAGTTCTTTATGCGCTTCTTCTTTTGACATACCATTTTGAAGCAGTTTGTGAAGAAGTTTCGTTGGGCGTACCCCAGTTAATATTCCCCAGCTCTGTTCAAGTCCAGTTAGCTGTTGAAGTACAGAAAGATATACGTAAGAAACAACATGTTTCACTTGCTTCATACGTTCTTTTTCTTCTGTGAAAGCAGATAAATCTTTTGCGAATGTTTCTTCATATACATTTCCGGTTGCAACATCTGTTAAACGAGCCGATGCTGTCACATTACCTTCTATCTGTATATCAACGATAAGATTTGCTTCTTCTTTCTCAAACCCTATCGTGCTCTCTTCAAAAAATAAACCGCCAATATTTTGTAGCGGACGTAAAAAACGATCATCTTGTAACGTCTTAATTGAAATTAACAACATTATCACCTTTTCATTTGCAAACTCTCTTTAGTTTACTTGAAGGGCGTTTGAAGGTCAATACAGAAGGTTTTACCTTATTTCTTCTATTAAATACTTAAAGGCATAAGAGATAGCATTTCTCTTATGCCTTTTATAAACCTATTAGCTATTTTTAATCATAAATCTTAAACGTATTCCTAATAACACCAGAATGACACCTATAAATGGAAGGTAATCCGTATTATGCCCTGTAGCTGGAAGTTTTTGATTATTAGAACCGCCTTGTTCTTTTTCTGGTAAGTTAGGCTTTTCTACTTCTTCGCCTGGGCTTTCTGTTCCTTCACCTGGCTTTTCTATTCCTTCACCTGGTGTTCCTGTTTCCCCACCTGGTGTTTCTGTTCCTTCACCTGGCTTTTCTGTTCCTTCACCTGGCTTTTCTGTCTCTCCACCTGGTGTTTCTGTCTCTCCACCTGGTGTTTCTGTCTCTCCACCTGGTTTCTCTGGACCTTTTCCTGTTTCTTTTTCATTGGTAATTTGAAGCTTTATAACTTCTACTTTCTCATTAGAAATCGTAAATTCAATTCCCTTATCAGATAAATTATATCCTTCTGGAGCCTGGACTTCTTTTAAAACGTAATCTCCTGGTTCCAGTTTCTTCGAAGTTGCTTTACCATTTTTATCTGATGTTAATGTGTCTATTTTTATTCCATCTTTCAGAATTTCAAACACTGCACCTTCTAATTTTTTATCTGTATCATTAGCATCTATCTTTGTAATTTCTACTTGACCTGTGATTTTTTCTTTCACTTTTTCATTCAATACTTCTTGTTTTGCTACTTCATTTGCTACAACATTTACTTTTACTGTAACTTCTACCGCTTTGTAGCCTTCTGGCGCTTTCGTTTCTTCTAACATATACTTACCTGGCACTAAGTTTTCGAATGTCACAACACCATCTTTATTCGTTGTTTTCGCTGCTCCAACTACTTGACCAGTTTCGTTTTTCAGTCTGAATTCTGCGCCTTCTAGAACTTTTCCACTCTCTGCATCCTTTTTGATTACTTGTAAGCTTCCTAGTTCTTTCGCATTTTCTACTTGTACTTGTACTACTTTGTTTGCTTCCACAACGACTTCAATTTCTTCTTTTAGTAATTTATATCCTTTTGGTGCTTTCGTTTCTTTTAACGTGTATTTTCCTGGTTCTAATTTCTTAGAGATTACTTTACCTGTTTTATCTGTTCGTAACATCTCTACTTTCTTACCATCTTTATACACTTCAAATTCTGCATCTGATAAAAGCTTCGTTTTATCGTTTGCATCTACTTTTACGATTTCAAATTGACCAAGGCTCTTACTATTCGTTACTTTTACATCAACAACTTTTTCACCGTCGACTGTTACATGAATTACTTGTTTTGTTAACTCATAATTTTCTGGTGCTTTTGTTTCTTCTAACGTATACTCACCCGGTACTAGTCCTTCTACTTTAACCGTTCCAGACTTATCTGTTGTAATTTTTTCTTTTACAACATTTCCTTTAGCATCTTTCAATGTAAATACTGCGCCTGCTAAACGTTCCGTTTGATCTTTATCATCTGTTTTAATAATTTGTAGAGAGCCCAAGAGTTTTTCATTTTCTGCCTCTACTTTTACTACTTCTTTCTCATTTTGAATTGTTACTTTCCATTCTTTATTTGAAATCTTGTAACCTGCTGGTGCTTTCGTTTCTTTCACTGTGTATTCACCTAATGGTAATTTCGGTGACATCGCTTTTCCACTCTCATCAGTTTTCAACTCTGCTACCTTTTTACCATATTTATACACAGTAAATTCTGCATCTGATAATAGCTTCGTTTTATCATTCGCATCTACTTTTACGATTTCAAATTGACCCAGAACTTTTTCGTTCATTACTTCCTGTTTTACTACTTCATTTGCTACAACATTTACTTCCACTTTTAATTCTACCGCTTTGTAGCCTTCCGGCGCTTTCGTTTCTTCTAACGTGTACTTTCCTGGCACTAAGTTTTCGAATGTCACAACACCATCTTTATTCGTTGTTTTCGCTTCCCCAACTACTTGACCAGTTTCGTTTTTCAGTCTAAATTCTGCGCCTTCTAGAACTTTTCCACTCTCTGCATCCTTTTTGATTACTTGTAAGCTTCCTAGTTCTTTCGCATTTTCTACTTGTACTTGTACTACTTTGTTTGCTTCCACAACGACTTCAATTTCTTCTTTTAGTAATTTATATCCTTTTGGTGCTTTCGTTTCCTTTAACGTGTATTTTCCTGGTTCTAATTTTCCAGAGATGACTTTACCTGTTTTATCTGTTCGTAATGTATCTATTTTTTCACCATCTTTATACACTTCAAACTCTGCGTCCGATAATAGCTTCGTTTTATCATTCGCATCTACTTTTACGATTTCAAATTGGCCTGTTACTTTTTCGTTCGTAACTTCCTGTTTTACTACTTCATTCGCTACAACATTTACTTCCACTTTTAATTCTACCGCTTTGTAGCCTTCCGGCGCTTTCGTTTCTTCTAACGTGTACTTTCCTGGCACTAAGTTTTCGAATGTCACAACACCATCTTTATTCGTTGTTTTCGCTTCCCCAACTACTTGACCATTTTCGTTTTTCAGTCTAAATTCTGCGCCTTCTAGAACTTTTCCACTCTCTGCATCCTTTTTGATTACTTGTAAGCTTCCTAGTTCTTTCGCATTTTCTACTTGTACTTGTACTACTTTGTTTGCTTCCACAACGACTTCAATTTCTTCTTTTAACAACTTGTATCCTTGTGGTGCTTTCGTTTCTTTTAATGTGTATTTTCCTGGTTCTAATTTCTTAGAGATTACTTTACCTGTTTTATCTGTTCGTAATGTATCTATTTTTTTACCATCTTTATACACTTCAAACTCTGCGTCCGATAATAGCTTCGTTTTATCATTCGCATCTACTTTTACGATTTCAAATTGACCTGTTACTTTTTCAACGATCTTTTTATTCAACACATCTACAGTAACTACTTTATTAGCCTCTACATCAACACGAACTGAGCTAGATGATAGTTCATAACCTTTTGGTGCTTCAACTTCTTTTAATGTATATGTTCCAACTGGAAGTTGTTTTGATAAAGCTGCACCTTTACCATCTGTAATAATTGTTTCAACAACATTTCCATCTTTATCTATAACATCAAATTTTGCACCTGGTAGAAGTTGACCAGATTCACTATCTTTTTTCAATAATTTAAATTGGCCATTCTCTACTTTTTTCGTATTCTTCATAACAATTTCAATTACGTTTGTACCATTAATTGTTACTTTTACTGGTGTATCAACTTTTATATATCCTTCTGGTGCACTTATTTCTTTTACAAAATAGTCACCAAGTGGTAAATCCTTGACTTCAGCAATACCCTTTTCATTCGTTGTAACAGTAGCTACAACATTATTGTCTTTGTCTATAACATCAAATTTCGCATCTTTTAAAACAATGTTTTCATCGTTTGCATCAACTTTTTTAATTTGTAAATTTCCTTTTTCAACTGATGGATTTTTCCATTTCGGCCAGTTAAATTTAAAATTGTGAACCTCAAACCCATCTCTTTGGTGTAATCCCCCAACATAGGCTTGTCCATTAATAGAACCACCCTTTGTCTCTACAACAGCATTTGGAGCAAATACACTTCCTACTACGCCATATCCTTTTGTTGATATTTTTGTAGCATTCGGAAACGCCCAAATTACTTTACTAGCTAACTCAGTAAAAGGTGAATTAGGATCATATGCTTGTGATGTATTAATTAAGTCTGTTGCCATCCCAGTATTTTTCGTATCGTACAAAATTGCACCGCTACCAAAATTCACTTCTTCTGCGTCTGAATAAATAACAATAAAGTCTTTGTTATTTACATTCGGAAGATAAACATCTCTTACATCAAATGTTTTCTTTCCTGTTAAGCCTGAAGAAACATAAATATTAGGATTGTTTACATCCTCTCCGATGCCAAAACTCATATTAGGTTTTGGTTTATCAGTATGTAATTGACTCGCATCTCCAATTACACCATCAACGTCTTTTCTAAATTCTTTGAACTTGGCATCAATCTCTGCTTGCTCTTTATAAGAGATACGGTCATAAGATGACTTCATTGCACCTTCTGGGTCACCATCTTTTGTCATCGCCACTGTTCCATCTTGAATGATTACTTGTCCTGCTCCCGCTTTCGTAAATTGACCACCTAGTAATAATGATGGATATCCTTCATCTTTCCATGTTGCTCCAGCTAAGTTGTTTGCTCCAGTTGCAGCCGCTACGACTGTATAACTTGATGCGTTCATATTTTTTTGAACAGCCATCGCACCCTCAATATCCGCACTCGTTGCACTATGATCTCCAAAAATGATGGCGTTGTAATAAGATACATCACCTAAACCTTTTAATTCTGTTGTAGCTGCCTCTGCTTTAAATGGTAAATGGATTAAAAAATTCATACATATTAGTAATACAACTATAAAACTACTACTTATTTTTTTTACTTTTTGATTAAATGATTTCCTCAAGAAATTCATTCCCCCTTTTAAACTTCCTAAACCCACAAAAGAAGTACATTTCATATGTACCAAGTCTTACTCACATTAATTTAAAATAATCCATTTAAATAAAACAAAGAAACTCTACAACTAATTAATAAAATTACTACAATTCATTTTTGAGATAATACGTGAACTAAACTATCACGCGGAAATGTTTTTACGTACGGGAGCTCAATAAAATTAATCTGAAGAATATTTCATGTGGTGTAACTATTTCGGCAACATCATCCACTCTACAGTAGTTTCCTAGAGTATTCAAGTGAATTGTATAGATTCCAGACACAATTCATCCCCTGAAACGCTTTCATTTCTTATTGGAATATTGATTTAAACTTTTCAAATAAAGTCGACAAAAAAACGTAGCCAAAATGCTACGTTTCTTTTTTCATCGTTTCGGTGTATGTTTATGATTCTTTAAAAAAGGAAGCGGGAATTGCTTACGAAAATGCTCTTTAATCATGTACTCTACGCCGTTCTCAGTATTAGAACGTGTAATCCAGTCCGCCGCTTGCTTTAATTCTACAGGAGCGTTCCCCATCGCTACCCCAAGCCCAACATTTTCAATTACCTCTAAGTCTTCTACGCTATCTCCAATCGCAACCATTTCACTAAGGTTAATATTTAAATGCTCCCCAAGTAATTGTAAACCACGTAGTTTTGATACATTTTGAGGGAGAATTTCTATATGTCTTTCATCACACTCGACGTACTCTACATCTTGAAATGCCTTTTTTAACGTATTCATCCCTCTTTCTTTTTCACCTTTCGTATGGAAAACAATATCAATTTTTGGCGCAGCTACTGGATGATCACGCAGTGCATCCCCTAGCGAATCTACAAATTGAACTGGATAAAATAACGGATCTGCGCTTGATAATACAGTACGCGCAATTAAGTTTGGTGTATTTCTCTCACGATTCCCAATTGAATATCGTTCATGAGAAATGCGAACATTACAATCAAAATGCTCTAACACTTGCACAATATTAAAGGTTTTCTCTTCAGATAATCTCCTTTGAGCGAACGGCTTATCTAACGATGCTGAAACGAAAGCACCGCCATGCGTAACTAATATAGAATCTAATTTTAACGCCTTCGCTATTTTATGAGCAGATTGAAAATTACGATTCGTAAATAATGTAACGTATACATCTTTTCTTTTCACAAAGTCAATTGTTTCTCGTATCCCTTTTGCGATTTTTCCGTTGTTGTATAGTAGTGTCCCATCTATATTAAGAGCTAGTAAGCGATAAATCATGTCGCACTCCCCCTCTTCGCTGTTGTACTCTATCCATAATTTATGAAATAAATGTAGTAAATAGAACGAGTTAGAATTACTACTGAAAATTTGGTTTACTATATACATATACAACTGGCAAAGGAGATAGTACAATGCAGGCACCTTCTTCTTTTTATGAAGGCGATACGTTAGAGGTCGCAAAGAAGTTACTCGGACATAAACTCGTTCATATTGTAGACGGCATAAAGCGGAGCGGAATTATTGTAGAAGTAGAAGCATACAAAGGTCCAGATGATAAGGCCGCTCATAGTTACGGAGGCAGACGGACTGATCGAACAGAAGTAATGTTCGGTGCACCCGGACATGCTTACGTATATTTAATTTACGGCATGTATCATTGCTTTAACGTAATTACAGCACCAATCGGCACCCCGCAAGGAGTTCTCATTCGTGCTCTTGAACCTGTAGATGGAATCGAAGACATGAAACTAGCGCGCTACAACAAAACCGACATTACGAAAGCTCAGTATAAAAACTTAACAAATGGCCCCGGAAAACTATGCCGCGCGCTCGGAATCACTTTAGAAGAGCGCGGCATATCACTTCAAAGTGATACGTTACATATTGAATTAGTTCCTGAAGAAGACCATTTATCATCCACACATAACATAATAGCTGGCCCTCGTATTAATATTGATTATGCAGAAGAAGCCGTTCACTATCCATGGCGGTTTTATTATGAAAAGCATCCGTTTGTTTCAAAATAAAGAAGCTATCCTATAAGTCAGTGAAACCAACTTATAGGATAGCTCTTTTTTCGTAATTCATCACACGTCGAAAAGCCGAAATCCGGGCTCGGATTTCGGTTTTGTTTCTATAAAAGAAACCGTTGTTCCTCCAACATTGCCAAATACAGCTCATCTCCAAAGAGAAAATCTTAAAAGCATTATTTTTTTAATGCATAATAATTATCTAAATTGAATTTCGACATAATGAAGGTTCCTGTTGGCGTTAAAAGTTGTGACATAGATTGTATGACCTGCGGTAATTTCGCTGGCTCAATAGGATGTGATAACAAAATGTACTGAAATTTTTCATCTGTAAATACCTCATGTAACTTGTCATACTCAGCAGAAGTTGTAGGAGCTACCCTATTTGCAAGAGCTGCTGCTTTTTCATTAATTTCTGCTCCAAATATGGAAACTGCTCGATAACGCCTTTTCATTTCTAATAAAGTTGCACCACATCCAGCTCCTATATGAAGAATATTCACTTGATCAGGCGCAAATCGATCTACAATTGCTAGTAAATCATAATGAATGTATAAACTTTCACCATAAAATCCCCATTTTTCATACAATTTTATATTATTTGCATGTAAAACTACAGAAAATTTCATACTATCTTCTTTCCATGAGACACTTCCGTAGTGATGAATAAATGTATCTTTACATAAATACAGTTTATATCCTTTTTCAAACATTCTTAGTGACAAATCATCATCTTCATAATTCCCCGGTGTAAATCGTTCATCTAATAATCCAACTTCATCTAACACTGATTTTTTTATAAGCATACAGAATCCGATTAATTTCATACGTTCTTCCCATTTATTTTTATCACTTTGATTATATAAAGTTGCAAACTTCTGCATTCCTTCAATATCTTTATAAAAGGTTGGTATAGCAGTATAGTAAGCGGCATTATTAGTTATGGGCCCTACCGCTCCAGTATCCTTACTTTCATATAAACACCGAATTAAGTTGCTTAGCCAATTTTCAGTTACGACCACATCATTATTTAATAATAGAATATTATCACCTTTTGCCTCTTTAATCCCCTGATTGCATCCCTTTGGAAACCCCATATTCTCCGCATTTTTCACTAGCATAATATCCGATTGTTTTTGTAACCATTCTACAGTACCATCTGTTGACGCATTGTCCACAACTATTAACTCATACTCTTGTTCCACTGTATACGTTCTAATACTTTGGATGCATTCTTTTGTATATTGTAATTGATTATGAGTCAATATAATTATACTTGTGAGCATGAATCAAACTCCTCTCAGCAGCCAAAATGATTATCTAGTATTATTAAATATTATTTTTCCGATAAACTATCAAAATATTTTCTATTATATTCAATGCTTGGATTATTAGGTATGAACTGTGCAGCTTGTTCGTTATGATAAATTGCCTTTTCATATTCTTTTATTCGATCATAACAAATACATAGTTGAATATGCGGCAACCATGTATGACACTCTTCCCGGACAAATGGAGAATCCTTTGGGCGTGGCCCATCAATTGCTGCATGGTACCAATATATCGCTTTGGAATATTCGTTTTGTTGCAAAAATACACGTCCTAAGTGGCAACAAAGTTCTCCTCTAGGCGTGTCATACGTAAATGATTGTAAACAAGACTGTACAGATTTTTTTAAGTCTCCCAATTCTAAATAACACTCGGCTCTTTTTAAACAAGCTTGAATATTATCTTCAACCCAACCCTTTTCTTCATCTAAAAATTTAGAATACCCCTTAACAGCCTTATCAAATAATCTGTGATCCTTACATTCATTTGCATAATAGTACACATCACGGGGACTAAATTCTTTTCCACTCTCAAGATGTTTTTCATATATTTTCAAATTACGATTAGTATATGCTTTTATTTTTTTATGACTTACCCCTACATCACTATTTATAAGATTTCCATGCACCTCTAAATATTCATGAACAAATCCATACCATTGAAAATTTCTACTTCTGTTTACTAATCGATATCTCCTTAAAGAATGTGTTGGATTTCCTTCTATATCAAAAGTTAAATAATATTTCATAGATACTGCATCCGTACTACGATCTAACGTATGTTTTAACTGCAACAATTTCTTTATATCTTCCGTATCTATTATGTCATCTGCGTCTAGCCAAAGAATGTATTCTTTTGTAGCTTTAGAAAATGCAAAATTTCGTGCCGCTGAAAAATCTTCAATCCATTGAAAATCATAAACTTTCGCGTCGTACTTCTTCACAATTTCTTTTGTACCATCTGTTGAACCTGTATCTACAATAATAATTTCATCCACAACACTTTTGACCGATTCTAAGCATGTTGATATAGTTTGTTCTTCATCTTTTACAATCATGCATAAACTAATAGTAATTGAGTTTCCCATCATATCCCCCCTATCTTTTTGATGTATATGTTTGGAGAGAAATTTATATTTCTTTTGCTTCAAAATTGAGTTTTCATTTTACAAAAGAAACATAATGAGGCGGTGCAGTGAAATTATATAGGGGTATTTTACTCGAAGATTGTGAATCAATGAAAAAAACCGAAGTCTGAACAAGACTTCGGTTCTTTATATAGAGAATACATAATTTCGATTCCTTTTTACTCCGCACCTTCCGCGGCCGCAATATCATTCTCTAAGTTTTCTCTTGATAATTCAGCCGCCATAAAATCAGCTGTTTCAGGAAGTGCTAAATGCATATGAGCTTTTTGACAAATTTGGATCGTACAGTTTTCTACAACATAGTCGAAAACATGTCCGCCCCCGCTTCTTTCATCATCAATGTAATGTAAGTGGAAACCAGCTACACCAATACCTTGCGCGTAATCCGGTGTCCAAAATCCAGCCATCGTTCCATCCGTATCTTTAAACGAAAAAATCGGTTGTGATTTCGTCACTTCAACGAGCGGCGTATACGGTTTTTCTTGTCTTGGAACAGTTCTCGTTCTAACTTCACGGAACGTACCGTCCATTCGAATACCATAAAATAAGTTTTTACTTGGCATTAACTCATGTAATAATGCTTCCACTTCTTCACGATTCATCGGACGCTCTACCGTATAACTCATTTCTTTTTCAAAAAACGTTACAGTCGCAAAAGGTGTTGTTTCTTCCGGTTCTACTTTTTCCGCTGAACCGTCTGAACGTAAATGGTAAAACTCATTATCAAACGCAATCATTTCACCATCTAATTGATCAAATGTACCGATGCCAAAATCACCACGTTCTTTCAGTTCCTCAAAGTTAATAACACCATCGTATATACCATCTAATAGCGCAAGCATTGTAGATGTTTGATATACTTCATTACTCATTTTCGTTCTTTTTGCATCAATATCAATTAATTGCGCAACAGTCATCTCACTCATGCCCCCATCAGTTTAATTGGTTTGGTAATAATTTTTCGCTTAATTTAATGTTGTCACGGTAGTCAATTGGAATATCAATAATGACAGGACCTTCTGCTTCTAACGCTTCTCTCAATACACCTTCTAATTCGTCTGGTGTATTGACACGAAGACCTATTGCACCGAAACTTTCTGCATATTTCACAAGATCAACATCGCCAAACTCTGTAGCTGATGTTCTACCGTATTTCATCATTTGTTGGAACGCAACCATATCATATGTACCATCTCTCCAAACGAGATGGACAACAGGCGCATTTAAACGTACCGCTGTTTCTAATTCCATCGAAGAGAATAAGAAACCACCATCACCTGACACGGAAACAACTTTCTTGCCCGGTTCAACTAAAGTAGCGGCAATTGCCCAAGGAAGTGCAACACCTAACGTTTGCATACCGTTACTAAATAATAGTCTACGTGGTTCATAAGAACGGAAACATCTCGCCATCCAAATAGAATGGGAACCGATGTCACATGTAACGGTTGTATCGTCACTAATTAAAGAACGAAGTGTACGAATGACTTGAAGTGGATGCGTAACACCTTCTGAAGCACGGTTTGGAACTTCTGCTTGCTCTGATAATTTCGAGCGTAATCGTTCTAAAACTGCTTCTGATTTCGTATTTAATACAAGCTTCGGTAATTTCTCCGCAATGCTATTTACAGTTAAAGCGATATCGCCAATTAATTCACGCTCTGGTTGGTAATCATGGTCGATATCTGCTTGGTGATCATCAAGGTGAATAATTGTTCTATCGCCAAGTTTATTCCAGAATTTCGGATCATACTCAATTGGGTCATAGCCGATAGATAAAACAAAATCCGCTTCTTCTAGTAAAATATCACCTGGTTGGTTACGGAATAATCCAACGCGGCCGAAGAAATGATCTTCTAACTCACGTGAAATTGCACCAGCTGCTTGATACGTTTCAACAACAGGAAGTTCTGTACCAGCAATTAACTCACGAACTGCTTTCGTTACTTCATTGGTGCTTGCTCTCATACCGAGTAAAATAACTGGTAATTTCGCTGATTTTATTTTTTCTACTACATATGTAATTTCATTTGTGGGAGCGATTCCAAGCTGTGGCTTAGAAAGCGCACCGATAGATTCTACTGTCGTTTCCGCAGTCATAACGTCTTGCGGAAGACTTACAAGTGTTGCTCCTGGATTTGTAGAAGTAGCACTTCGAAATGCATTAGTAAGTGCTTCTGGTACATTATCAGGATGCTCGACTTCTACGCTATATTTAGTGATTGGTTCGAATAATGCAGCATTATCCATAGATTGATGCGTACGTTTTAATCGATCTGTACGCGGAACTGCACCAGCTAAAGCAACAACGGGATCACTCTCCGCATTCGCAGTAACAAGACCTGTCGCTAAATTTGATGTCCCTGGTCCTGAAGTTACAAGACATACGCCCGGTTTCCCTGTTAATCTACCAATAGCAGCTGCCATAAATGCTGCGTTTTGCTCATGACGACAAACAATTAACTCTGGTCCTCTTTCTTGCAGTACATCAAATACAGAGTCAATCTTCGCTCCTGGAATACCGAAAACATGTGTAACACCTTGTTTAATTAAACAATCAACAACAAGATCTGCTCCTCTTGTTTTTGTTTTCACGTCGTTTGCTTTTACACCTGTACTCAAACTAATCATCCCTTTATTTCATAATGTGTGTAATAAAGATTTTTAATTTCACCTAGTTAATTAATTTGGTGAAGTATCATTTATCATTATATTACAAATGCATTATTTTTCCAACGATATGAATTTGACAGTTTTTTGACAACCGAAAGGAAAACCCTTACATTTTTCTACA
The DNA here is from genome assembly GCF_038005725.1 of Bacillus sp. FSL R12-0074. Classification (NCBI taxonomy): domain Bacteria; kingdom Bacillati; phylum Bacillota; class Bacilli; order Caryophanales; family Bacillaceae; genus Bacillus; species Bacillus sp. FSL R12-0074. Next base: position 891,453 of record NZ_JBBOTR010000001.1, on the reverse strand, counting down.
ATAAAAAAGACGCCCCTATACTAGGAGCATCTTCATCATTACGCTTGTTGTTGCGCGTTATATAATTCTTCAAGTGGCTTCATGATAATTTTGTTAACGTCAGTGATAACGATGTTTAAACGTTGCTCAGTTTCCATTAACTTTGTAATTTTAGCATCTTGTTGAATGCGAGCTACAACTTCTTGTGCTTTTTGGTTATCTTCTTCAGTGATTTCTTGACCTTGCATCATTTTTTGTTGTAGGCCAAGTTGCATCGTGCGGAACTCATCGAATAAGTTCTTTGACTCTGCATCTCCTTGTACTGCTGCGTAGCTTGCTTTTAAAGTTTGGAAATCTTCGTTTTCAGCGATTGTTTTTTGTAATTCATATGCAACATCATGAATGTTTTTTGTCATTTTATTTTTCCTCCTTTAGAAGGCTAGCGCTTTTCGCTCGCACTGCCTTTTAAGTGCATTTACATACGCACCTCTTCTTACCATATCAAACTATGCAAGAGATGTGAAGAAATTTCACTTTTATTTCTATGTATTCGCTTTTATTACCTAAGGAACAGAAGTAACACCCCTTGCACGAGTCCGATCATTCCTCCTAATAATGCCCCTAAATACGTAATCATTTTCAATTCATTTTTCGTTATGGACAGAAGTAGGTCTTCTAATCTCTCCGTTGAAAATGTAGAAACTTCTTGCTGGACAATTTCCGCAAGGTGTAGATTGTTTAGTATGCTCTCTACATTTTCTGTTCCCCACTTCAAGCCTTTCGTTACTGCACTTGGGACGATTTTTTCTATGATTGTTTCTCGGACCGGTTCACATACTTGCTGAACAGACTGATTTAAAAATTTACTCACTGTTTCCTCTACTTTAACTGCTGACAGTATGGATTTCACAATCATTTCTTTCTCTACAAACGTCTCTAATTCTTTTACATCTCTTCCGTTTAACTTTTCCCACTCTTTTTGCAGTACATCAGTTAAAAGCTTTTTCGTGCCATCTTGTCCTAAAAACTTAATGACTTCTGGCTGTACTCGATCCACTAAACTGACATTCCCTAAAAACATTCCGACTAAGTTAAGTAGCGTTCCCCTAGAAGCAAAGAAATCATCAATCATTTTTGAAAGACGACCTTTCCCTTCTTCACTTTCAAAAAAGCGAATTCCTCGATCTAAAATAAACGCCGATACATTCGGAATCGTATTCTCTACTTTTTCATGTATAGAATGAGGTAACGCCTGTTCCCATGTATATGTATAGTACTCTGCTAAAAATGCATGAATTTTTTCTGTAATAACATGTTCGATTTTCCCGATCGCCTCTTCTTCTACATGTTCTAAATTCCATTTTTCTAACATATCCCGTAACGACTGTTCATTTGTAATTACTTTATCAACTTCCACTTGTGTCCAGCGAATTAAACTGGTTTGAAACTCTTTATTTGTTAGTTTTTTTCCGATTCCTTCTGGTGTTAACAAATGGTCTACAACCATTTTACCTAATTGAACAGCAAGCTCATCGCGGCGCTTCGGAATTAATCCTGGCGTAAATGGAACCTGAAACTTCCCAATATAAATCGGACGATGAGGACGAAATAACATTTTTATCGCTAAATGATTTGTGTATCCTCCAATAATTGCCCCGAGCCCTGTCGTTATTAACATATTTAACCATATATTCATCACAATCAACCTTTCACTTCTCCAAAACTATAGCATATCATCATACGGACAAAAGTATAATGGTATAAAAACGTATTTGCAATATATAGCTTCGCCTATAATGCAAACATCTTATTACTAAAGGAGTGATTTCGTTGGTTCTTGGTCTTTTAACTTCCGGGCTCCATCACGAGCAAACGTATTACACCGAAATCGCTAAGCGAGCTCGTCTTTATCATAACGTCGTTGCCCAATTCACACCGTTTAGCATTGATTCAAAGACAGATCTTGTTTCTGGTCTTATTTACGATACAGATACAGGAAATTGGATAGATCAAACCTTTCCCATTCCTTCATATATATATGATCGTTGTCATTTCAAAGAGGATGAGGAATTCCAACAAGCAAATGCGATTATTCATTCATTACACAAACGTTCTTCCACTACTTTTTTAAACAACACACTTATTAACCCAAGCGATTTACACAATCTTTTTCTTACTAATAAACGTCTTTCCCCTTACGTACCAAAAATAATAAAAGGAACAGTACAAGGAATTTTTAAATTACTACTAGAAACAAGAGATATTATTATAAGACCAATCAATATACACTCCAATGAAAATTTATATCGGGCCACTTACAAAAATAAAACATTTCATATCGATACAATAAATGAACAACATCATACTTCTACTCAATTCAAACGAACAGATAAATTTATATCATGGTGCAAATCGAACATACACTCATTCCGTTATATGATTCATCCAATGTTACAACCTCCAAATCAACTATCATATCCGATTCATATTCGAACCATTATGCAAAAAAATAAAGAACAGAATTGGAAAGTGCTCGGTCAATTTATACAAAAATCTTCATTCCCAGCACAATTTTTACTTTCAGCAACAGAACGTTCTATGTTACATCCATTTTCTAAAATTAAATATTTACTTTCTCCAACTGGCGTTCAATTATTAAAAGATGCTTTACATGATGTTGTAAATGAAGTGTTTAAAACACTCGATCAGTCCTATTCTTCATTATTTGAACTAGAGCTTTCTACCATTATGGATCAAAAAGGTGCCATTTGGCTTATGTACGTCAATACGATGCCTTCTTACGATGTTTATACTAGGTACAACGACGAACTGGCTGAACAAATTTTTCATGGTCCATTAAAGTTTAGCCGATTTACACCATAACGAAAGGAGGAAATCCCCGTTGAAAGAGCACATATATACATTAAGTATTTCAGATGAGCATCCAAATAGTATTACTTTACCTTACGTTTTTTCTATTACACCACCAATTACATCCTTTTTCTTTGGCTTACGTTATATTACATGTGAGAATATTAAAATTCATTATTCATTCACGCGAGAAATTATTATTGGCGAACAGATTGCAGCCGATCTTTTACTACCGCATTCAGCAACAATCCATGCCTTCTTACACAATCAAACCATTGTTTTCGGCCCATTAATCGGGATTTTTACAACTGGCTTTAACGATGATTTTAATTCTCCTTTAGGAAGTCGTTCCATCTCTCTCAGTGAGTTATTAACACCACCATTCACATTGCAGCCATTTGTATTTGTCTTTGGCATTCAACATATAAACTGGGAAGAGGAAACAATTGAAGGGTACTTCTTTCAAGAAGGAAAATGGGTAAAAAACAAAGTCCCTTTACCAAATGTCATTTACGACCGATTACCAAATCGGCAAGCAGAAAATTACAAACCTATCGTAAGAGCAAAAAAACGTTTAGAAAGCGACTATGGGATTCCGTGGTTTAATCCGGGATTTTTCAATAAATGGGAAGTGCATCAACTTTTAATGAAAGAAGATTCAATTAAACCATTCTTACCAAATACAGAAGTATTTCAACATTTTGAACAAGTAGAACGACTTCTCGGTACGTATAAGTACATTTATATGAAACCAATACACGGTAGCTTCGGAAGAAATATTCATCAAATACTCTATTCTCAAACTGATAATTGCTACTATTGTCGTTATCGTGAAAATGAACAAAACAAACTAAGAAAGTATCAATCATTAGAAGCCCTTCTTAACCATGTGTTAAAAGGACATGATTTAAAAAAGTTTATCGTACAACAAGGTATCTCACTGCTCCGCTTCGAAGGGCAACCCGTCGATTTTCGCATTCATACAAATAAAAACCATTTTGGTAATTGGGTAGTCAGTGCAATCGTCGCAAAAATCGCCGGCAAAGGTAGCTTAACAACTCATGTAAATAGCGGCGGTGATACGAAATTACTTCAGGAACTATTTCCTGATTCAACAAAGCAAGTTCAAATTGAAAATAAACTAAAACAAACAGCCTTACAGATCAGTTATGCACTTGATGGGCAAGTAACCGGGAACATTGGAGAAATTGGTTTTGACATTGGTTTAGACACCACGGAAAACCCGTGGCTATTTGAAGCAAATTCTAAACCGGGGCGAACTGTATTCCAAGATGAAAAGTTAAAAGAACAAAGTGAACTTACGCGCCAATTATTTTATGAATATGCCATCTATTTAACTGAACACTCTTTGCGCGACACGAAAGAAAAAATGTCACAAATAAAATCAGGTCCTTCGTCACATACCGAAAACATCCCTTCCCCTATGATTAACTCACAAATACAAAAACAAAAACTTCCACCTCCTTCATAAGGTGGAAGTTTTTTATTTAAACGAGCTTCACTACAACTTCTGTTTCCACATTACATACTCCGCAATAAAAAACATGATTGCAATACTCCTGTGAATTATTATGTGTTAAACCGTCTACTGCACTTAATAATTCTTGATCCATATATGCACTGTAATCGTCTATGTAATCTACAGTTTTCCCATAATCTTGGAGTATACCTTGGCAATTTTGACAAGAATATGTTTGTGATTCTAGCGCGTTGCAAAGCGGGCAAATTCCCATCATGATTCCTCCATACGTTATCGTTTAAAAACAATTAAAAAGCCCTTTTTTTAGATTAAAGAGAGCATCTAGCCGTGCATAGACGCGGTCAGTTCCTTTTTCTGCCCCATCCTGGGTTAAAACAGAACTATGCAGTTGCTCCCGATTTAATTTTCATTTTACTAAACTGGAATTTGTCTCACTTTAACAAATCATAAGTTAAGTAAGCCAAGCTGGTTATACAAAGAAAAAAACGCATATGATTTCGCTCTTAGTTTAGCCTTCTTTCTTAAAAATACAACGATTACTCTTATTTCATAATTTACGAAATGATGAAATATTTTTTACAAAATTTACAAATTATTTTTTTGTATATCTTTCTAGGTAACATCCATACTATGAGTACAAACTTAATTACCGATGGATTAGCGCCAAACGGGGCGATAATCTGGTTCAAATCCAGCTAGTCCAACCAAAAAAATTTTTATAACTCTAAGGAGGATATATTCCTATGGCAAACCAAAGTTCTTACAATCAATTAGTAGTACCAGGTGCAACAGCAGCAATCGATCAAATGAAGTACGAAATCGCTCAAGAATTTGGTGTACAATTAGGAGCAGATTCTACGGCTCGCGCTAACGGTTCTGTTGGTGGAGAAATTACAAAACGTCTAGTTGCAATGGCTGAGCAAAGCCTTGGCGGATTCCAAAAATAAATATATATGGCAAAAAGGTCTCAAGGCATATGCCTTGAGACCTTCCTTAATTTATTGCAACATTTGTAAAAACTTCTTCGTTCGTTCTTCTTTTGGATTTGTAAATACATCTTCCGGTGTACCTTGTTCGACAACGACACCGCCATCCATGAAAATAACACGGTTCGCAATTTGATGAGCAAAGCGCATTTCATGCGTTACAATGACCATCGTCATTCCTTCTTTAGCAAGTTCTTTCATAACCTTTAAAACTTCTTGAACTAGCTCAGGATCAAGTGCTGACGTTGGCTCATCAAATAGTAAAACTTCCGGCTCCATCGCAAGCGCACGAGCGATTCCAACGCGCTGTTGTTGTCCACCTGATAATTGGAACGGATATAAGTCTACTTTATCCGCAAGACCAACTTTTTCAAGGAAATAGTTTGCTTTTTTCTTCGCTTCTTCTTTCCCCATCTTTTTCACTGTAACGAGCCCTTCCATTACATTGTGAATTGCTGTTAAATGAGGAAATAGATTATGGTGTTGGAATACCATACCTGTTTGCGTACGAAGATTTACAATATCTTTCTTCGATACTTTTTGAGAGAAATCGAGCTCTTTATTGCCGATGCGAATGTTACCAGCGTTCGGCGTTTCTAACACGTTGAGACAACGCAAGAATGTCGTTTTACCAGATCCAGATGGCCCGATAATAACAACCACTTCGCCCTTCTCAACTGATAAGTCTATATGTTTTAATACGGTATTATCTCCGAAACTTTTTTGTAAATGTTGAATTGAAATCATAAAAACAAAAACTCCTTTTATGAAAGGGTTATTTTAGAGTATAACGTTCTGAACGTTTTTCTAATATTTGTTGCACGATAGATAATAAGAAGCAAATTACCCAATAAATTAGACCTGCTTCAAAATAAACAATTAAAAACTCATAGTTCATTGCCGCAATTTCCTGCGCTTTTCGGAACATTTCTGTTACTAAAATTAACGACGCTAATGACGTATCCTTCACTAAACTAATAAATGTATTCGAAAGCGGCGGAATTGATACGCGTGTTGCTTGTGGTAAAATAACACGTTTTAATGCTTGCGGGTATGTCATCCCAATTGTGTAAGCTGCTTCCCACTGTCCTTTCGGGATTGAAAGGATAGAAGCACGAATAATTTCAGATGCATATGCACCTACATTTAATGAAAATCCAATAACTGCTGCTGTATATGGCTCAACTTCAATATTAAGAGTTGGAAGACCATAGAAAATAATAAATAACTGTACAAGAAGTGGCGTTCCGCGAATGATAGATACATAGATACGAGCAATCCATTGTAAAATACGACTACCTGAAATACGTGCGAGCGCTGTTAACGTCGCAAGTATAATACCGATAATAAATGTAATAAGCGTTAACGGAATTGTCGTAAAGACAGCTTCCTTCAGCATAGGCGCGAAGGAAGTCTGCATAATATCTATCCAAGTAGACAATCGATCTGACATCAATGCGCTACTTAGATACATTTTCACCGAACCATTTTTTCGTTATTTTATCGTACGTACCATCTTTTTTCATATCTTCTAACGCTTTATTTACTTCTTGGACAAGTTTGTCGCTACCTTTACGGAATAAGAATCCACTTTGTGACGCTTCTTTTTCTGTATCTACAATTTTAATTTTTGCATCTTTTTTCGTTTCTAAATAGTTTAACACTGATAATTTATCATTGATTGTGAAATCAACGCGGCCAGAACTTAATAATTCTGCTGCTTGGCTAAATCCTTCTACACCTGTGATTTCCGCACCATTTTTCTTAGCAATATCTGCGTAGTTACTTGTTAAAGATTGTGCTGCTTTTAATCCTTTTACGTCAGCAAATGTAGCAGGTTTATCTTTATCTTTCGCAATAACTAATGCTGCTGAAGAAGAAATATATGGACTAGAGAAGTCATATTTTTTTTGGCGATCTTCATGAATACCAACTTCGTTCGCAACCATGTCGAAACGTTTTGCATCTATTCCTGCAAGTAAGCTATCCCATTGTGTTTCTTTAAATACAGGCTTTACACCTAAACGTTTTGCAACTTCTTCTGCTAATTCAACGTCAAACCCAGTTAATTTATCGTTTGTATCGTGGAACGTAAATGGTGGATATGTACCTTCTGTACCAATTACAAGCTCACCGCTTTGTTTTATCTTCTGTAATGCATCTTGATTAGCTGTATCTTTTTTCTCTTCTTTACCGCAGCCCGCTACAATCCCAATCGCTAATGTAGTTACTGCAAGCACTGAAAATAATTTTTTCATGATAGTAGTCCTCCAAGTATTCTGATAGGAATTTAAAAACTATATTGATTGTATGCAATTTCGAACAATTTTTCAATGAAAATGTTCTTATTTAGTTTAACCTTTTTCTTCATAATCAAACAAAATGGAAAAATAACGCTACATACAAAAAATAAGTAACATTTTTTAATATAGCATTTATAAAGAAAAAGGTAAAACAATACTTACTTATTTATAAGTTTTTCAGCCGGTAAAATATATTAACTTCTGAGCGGACAATCCAATCAAAAAAGAACTTGCGAAAATCGCAAGTTCTTCTAAAAATTAAGCGCTCTGGTTTCCTTCCATTTGCGTTTTATACATATCGTAATAACGCCCGCGCTTTTTCATTAATTCATCATGGGAACCTTTTTCCAAAATCGTTCCTCTATCAAGCACAATAATTTGATCAGCGCTCTTAATTGTTGAAAGACGATGAGCGATAATAAACGTCGTTCGTCCTTTTTTCACAACTTCTAGCGCTTGTTGAATCATCGCTTCTGTTTCGGTATCAATACTGGAAGTCGCTTCATCTAAAATTAAAATAGCAGGATCAAAAGCAAGTGCCCTAGCAAACGATATAAGCTGACGTTCTCCGGTTGAAAGTGTACTTCCTTTCTCCGTAATTTTTTCATCTATATTGTTCGCAAACCTTTCAGCACCAACATCACGTAACGCCTTTACGATGCGATCTTTTGAAATTTTTTCATTTTCTAAGCTTACATTGGATGCCACTGTCCCGCTAAATAAAAACGGATCTTGCAATACAATTCCCATATGTTCACGTGTTGCTTGTTTCGGCATCTCTGTTACATCGTGACCATCAATCGTAAGCTTCCCTTTTTGAAATTCATAAAACTGAAAGAGCACATTCATAATGGAACTTTTTCCTGATCCAGTATGACCGACAAGTGCCACTGTCTCCCCTTGTTTCGCTTCGAAAGAAATATTTTTTAATACTTCATCTTTTCCATTGTAAGAAAACGAAACATTATCGAATTTCACATTTCCGGTTAAGCGAGGCATACGATCTTCTTCTACTGCCTCTCCCTTTTCCTCTAGCAATTCAAAGACACGCTCTGATGCAACACGCGATTGCTCTAAGTTAGCAAGTTGGTTCACCATGTTCGTAATTGGCGAGAACAATCTCGTTAAATAATCGACGAAAGCATACAGTATCCCTAGAGAAAGGAGGCCAGAAGTACTTAATGAAGCACCACCGAAATACCAAATTACACCTGTAAAAGCGATGTTTCTTAATACAGACACTAAATTATGCGAAGTTGCTGCATTTAAATTTAAAATTTTATTTTGATATTTAAAATAATCACCATTTAACTCTTCAAATTCCTTCTTCGTTTCATGTTCTTGACGAAATGCTTGAATAATTGGCATCCCTTGAATTGATTCATTCACTGTTCCGTTAATATCTGATAAACGCGAACGCATTTTATGATTGTATACAGACGCATACTTTCTATACATAATCGCCCAAACAATTAAAATTGGGATGATGAGCAAGCATAGTGCCGCCAGTTTTACATCAAGTAAAAATAGCGCAGCGAAAATCCCGATAATATAGATGATACTAGAGACGAATGTCGCAAGCACTGTTACATATAAATCACGAATCGCTTCTGTATCATTCGTTACACGCGATACAATTTTCCCTGCTGGTAAATGGTCAAAATAACGAATTGGCAACGTTTGAATATGGGAAAAGACGTCTTCCCTCATAATTTGAATAATTTTGTTTGCCGCCTTCTGTAAGAAGAACTGCTTTCCGTATGCAAATAATGATACGACTACTAATAAAGCGAAATACCCACCGCCAAGTAGTAATAACCTATTTATTTCTGGTTTATAAAACGCAAATACCTCTTCTTTCGTTAAGGCTTTCGATTTATACACTTGCACTGCCTTACCACTTTGTACTGTAAGCACATCACCCTTAACAGAACGAGTTCCTTCAAGCGTTATTTTATTCGGTACAAAATAGTACTGAAAACCAACTTGAATCACTCGGACTTCTTTCCCTTTTTGCTCACCTTGTTCAAAGCGATCACTTCGCTTATAAAAGGCGCCATTATATGAAACAGCATCCTCACTCTTTTCTGTTTCATACCAGGGTCTCTCTATTCCAACGATATGCTCATCGATCATCGTTTTTGCGACGAAAGGACCCGCGAGTTCTGCAATAACGAAAACAAATAGCATCGCCATCGCTGCAAAAATCGGCCCTCTTACTTTCATCGCGTATTGAAACAATCGTTTTGAAACACTCATATTTTCACCCCACTATCCGTACTTTCACTTTCACCTTGTTGTCTTTCGAACTGCTCTGCATACCAGCCCCCATTTCGAACGAGCGCTTCATGCGAACCTTCTTCAATAACCTCACCGTTATCCATAACGAGAATCCAATCAGCATGCTGCACTGCTGACAAACGATGCGTCGTTATAATCGTCGTCTTCCCGCTTCTTTCTGTTCGTATATTTTCAATAATTGCTGCTTCCGTACGAGCATCAACAGCTGATAAAGAATCGTCCAAAATTAAAATTTCCGGATTTTGAATAACAGCCCTTGCAATTGAAATCCTTTGCTTTTGCCCACCTGATAAAGAAACACCTTTCTCCCCAACAAGCGTTTCTAAACCTTCCGGTAAAAACTCTAAATCTTTTTTAAACGCAGCTATTTCAATCGCTTTTTCAAGCTCTTCTTCAGTCGCTTCTCTATTTCCAAATAAAATATTTTCCTTCGCTGTTTTTGAAAATAAAATATGTTCCTGCGGTACATACCCAATCCAGCCAAGTACGTTATCATTCGGAATTTTATCTAGCTTCACATCAGAAACTGCAATATCCCCTTCTCCAAGTGGATATTGACGAAGAAGCTGACGAACGAGCGTCGTTTTCCCGCTTCCTGTCTTCCCAACAACTCCAAGTGTCTCTCCTTGTTTTAAAGAGAACGAAACATTTTTCAAATTCGTTTCATTTGATGAAGGATATGAAAAAGTAACGTTATCAAACTGAATGTAATCTGGCTCTTGTACAACCTTTGGATCTTTCGGATTCTTTACATCCGGTTCATAAGCTAACGTTTCATTTACACGGTCGAGCGACGCATTTCCTCTTTGCATAACATTAATCAATTCACCAATTGCAAACATCGGCCAAATCATCATCCCTAAATAGACGTTAAAAGAAACGAGCTCACCAAGTGTCACCTTTGATTGGAATACGAGATATGCACCGTACACTAAACCAATTAAATAGCTAAGACCGACGAGCATTTTTACAGTTGGCTGGAATAATGCATCGATTCTTGCTACTCTCATATTTTTCTCGTATACGTCATCTCCTAAATGATGAAACCTTCCTTGATCAGCGCTCTCCTGTACATACGCACGAATAACGCGTACACCCGCAATTGATTCAAGTACTTTATCGTTCATATCCCCGAACGCATCTTGCGCGACTGTAAATCTTTCATGCAATTTCTTTCCGTATCTATTCATCGCATACGCCATAATCGGAAGCGGTATAAGCGCAGCAAATGTTAACTGCCAACTAATTGAAAAGCCCATCATACAAACGATTGTAAGCATATATAGACTAGAATCAACGAGCGTTAATATACCAAAACCAGCTGTCATGGAGATTGCTTTTAAATCATTTGTCGCTCTCGCCATTAAATCGCCAGTACGATTTTTTTGATAAAACGTCGGTGTCATCTTAAGTAAATGTCCCATAAATTTTGAACGCATCGTTTTCTCAAGTACGAACGCACCGCCAAATAGTTGGTGCTGCCAAATGAAGGTAAGCACATACCCACCAATCGTTACCCCAAGTAAAATAAAAATATATTGTATAATCGCCTCGTTCGTTAAAGCTCCTGTTTTAATATTATCAATTGTAATTCCTAACACTTTCGGTGGAATTACCTCTATCACGTTTACAATTAAAAGTACCCCAATTGCGATACTATACCTTTTCCAATGCTCCCTAAAAAACCAGCTTAACTTTAGTAATACTGAAAACAATGTAATCTCTCCTTTCTCGTTCTCATTTGATTCACATTTCTTTATCCGCTATCCAAACCCATCACATTTACATTTCGTAAGCCATACAATTTCATCACATTTTTCCACCTTCCAAATTCTGATTTTTTATAGTAACCACGCAAACAAGGAAAATAAAGTGAAACTTTAATCAGTGGGGGTTTTGTTCATTCCCCACTGATTATTAGCCCCCAAATAGCGGGATAAACAAAAAAAAGCATACCGCCGCTTGACGATATGCAATAGAATGCATAAAAGCGTACGTTACGATATACGCAACGTACGCTTCTCATAAGACAAAAAGGTCCTATATATCCGCACGGGTTGCGTAATGATATGAATGTTTTCCGCCATTTAACAGAGCTAAGCCCATTACATTTACGATTACAATCATTACGCACACCCCCTTCATTTATTTTCCATTTATAATCTTACAACTTTATTGAGTATTCTGTCAATTATTTTTTTCGCTTTAGAATAAAATAATCTTTTATCACAAAAAATAAAAGTGATGCATTCTGCTTATAATTCAGTTTGAAATAAGAGAATCTTCTGTAAGAAAGGGCATACAAAATAAAAAAATAGTAAGAAATCGTTTTCACAAACATTTCATTTGAAAAATATTATCAAACCACCTACAATCACCTTATACTCACTCTTACAAGTTGCTATTTTAGGAGGACTAATCATGACAACTAGCAATACGTACAAATTTTATTTAAACGGAGAATGGAGAGAAAGCTCTTCAGGTCAAACAATCGACATTCCATCTCCATACTTACACGAAGTAATTGGGCAAGTACAAGCAATTACTCAAGGAGAAGTAGATGAAGCAATTGCATCTGCAAAAGAAGCTCAAAAATCATGGGCTGAAGCTTCTCTACAAGATCGCGCAAAATATTTATATAAATGGGCTGATGAGCTCGTAAATATGCAAGATGAAATTGCCGATATCATTATGAAAGAAGTCGGTAAAGGCTATAAAGATGCGCAAAAAGAAGTCGTTCGTACAGCTGACTTAATTCGTTACACAGTTGACGAAGCACTTCACATGCACGGTGAAAGCATGATGGGTGATAGCTTCCCTGGTGGATCTAAATCTAAACTTGCGATTATTCAGCGCGCACCACTTGGTGTTGTATTAGCAATTGCACCATTTAACTACCCAGTAAACTTATCTGCTGCAAAACTTGCACCAGCACTTATTATGGGTAACGCTGTTATCTTCAAACCAGCAACTCAAGGTGCAATTAGCGGTGTTAAAATGGTTGAAGCACTTCATAAAGCTGGCCTTCCAAAAGGTCTTGTAAACGTAGCTACAGGACGCGGTTCTGTAATTGGTGACTACTTAGTAGAACATCCTGGCGTAAATATGGTATCGTTCACAGGTGGTACAAATACAGGTAAACATTTAGCGAAAAAAGCTGCGATGATTCCACTTGTATTAGAACTTGGTGGTAAAGATCCTGGTATCGTTTGTGAAGATGCAGACTTACAAGAAGCTGCAAAGCATATCGTAAGCGGTGCATTCTCTTACTCAGGTCAACGTTGTACAGCTATTAAGCGTGTACTTGTACATGAAAATGTAGCAGACGAACTAGCTGGCTTATTAAAAGAGCAAGTAGCTGAACTATCAGTTGGATCTCCAGAACAAAACAGCACAATCGTTCCATTAATCGACGACAAATCTGCTGACTTCGTTCAAGGTTTAATTGACGATGCTGCTGAAAAAGGTGCAACAATCGTTATCGGTAACAAACGTGAGCGCAACCTAATTTATCCAACATTAATCGACAACGTAACAGAAGAAATGAAAGTTGCTTGGGAAGAGCCATTTGGCCCAATCCTTCCAATCATCCGTGTTTCTTCTGACGAACAAGCGATTGAAATTGCTAACAAATCAGAGTTCGGTCTGCAAGCAAGTGTCTTCACAAAAGACATTAACAAAGCATTTGCAATTGCTAACAAAATCGACACTGGTTCTGTTCAAATTAACGGACGCACAGAGCGCGGCCCTGACCACTTCCCATTCATCGGTGTAAAAGGTTCAGGTATGGGCGCACAAGGTATTCGTAAGAGCCTTGAGTCTATGACTCGTCAAAAAGTAACTGTATTAAACTTAGTTTAATCTTATATGTAGCAGCTGATCTAATATTTAGGTCAGCTGCTTTTTAGTTAAAATCCTCCGGGACCTAATAACAAATTCTTCTCTATAATCTGATTATTACTATATCCATTGACGTATAAAAATACATTTGTTACTCTTAAACATGTTAATTTAATACATAAATCCTCATTCGTATCTCGGTGAGGTAGAGGTTGCAGTCATTAAGAGTATCATTTCAGGAGATGTAGTGGCATTGATGAAGAAATGAGAAAGGAATGATTGCCGAAGTAAGTCGTGTCCACCATGCACGCTTGCTGGGTCTGCATTTAATAAGTGCAGAACTGTCACAAACGTTTCGTTTGTGGAGAGCTATCGAGAGGTATGTCGTGGGTTTCTTATAAGATAGAAAGCATGTAGCGGCAAATTACGTGCTTTTTTTGTTTTGTTTGGACCTTCTCTTCCTTATCAGGAAGACATACATATCTCCTCGCTTGACTTGGTTATACTAACTTTGGAGGTATTTTCTATGCAACAAAAAAAATGGGGCTTTTGGGTACTAACAGCTTTCGTTGTCGGTAACATGGTTGGCGCTGGTATTTTCATGGTGCCAAGTACGTTAGCACAAACAGCAAGCCCACTCGGTGTCACTTTAGCTTGGTTAACAACAGGGTTTGGTGTTTTAATGCTAGCTCTTGTTTTCGGTAATTTAGCAATTCGTCGTCCTGATTTAACGACAGGACCACAAAGTCATGCATATGCTTTATTCTCAACACCAAAAAGAAAGAAAATGGCTGGTTTCAGCATGGTATGGGGATATTGGGTTGCAAACTGGGCAAGTAACGTTGCCATTATTACATCTTTCGCGGGATATTTATCGCTCTTCTTCCCAATTATGAAAGATACACGACTACTATTTTCAATTGGCTCTTTCAATATAGAAGTTGGAAAACTAATTACATTTACTATTTGTTCCATCTTACTTTGGGGAACACATTTAATTTTAACAAACGGTGTAAGCGGAGCTGGGAAGCTAAACTTCTTAGCGACAACAACGAAAGTAACTGGATTCCTTCTATTCATTGTCGTTACGTTATTTGCGTTCGAAGCTTCAAAGTTTGGACAATGGTACACACCGATGATCGATAAAGAAGGCGTATCACACGGTCTCCTTTCACAAGTAAATTTAGCGGCTCTTACAACGCTTTGGGCATTTATCGGCATTGAATCAGCCGTTCTTTTATCAAACCGAGCTACTTCTCCCAAAACGGTAAAACGTGCGACTGTTGCCGGTTTACTAATAACAGTTGCAATTTATTTAGGAATTACAATTTTAACAATGGGTGTACTTCACGTTGATAAATTACAAGCTTCTGAACGTCCATTAGCAGATGCATTAAACGCTGCAATGGGTCATGGCGGCGGGAAACTTATGGCATTACTTGCTCTTACTTCCCTATTCGGTTCAATATTAGGCTGGATTTTATTAAGCTCAGAAGTACCTTATCAAGCAGCAAAAGAAGGTTTCTTCCCTTCCTTCTTCGCAAAAACGAATAAAAAAGGAAGTCCAATTCATTCACTACGATTAACAAACATTATGTCGCAAGTGTTCTTATTCTCAACATTATCAGGAACAATTGCGGAAGCTTATACATTCGTTATTACCGTATCAACACTGGCCTACCTCATTCCATATCTCGTTTCACCAATATTCCAGTTAAAACTAGTCGCAACTGGTGAAACATATAAGAATGAAATGGGTTCAAGAATTATGGATGGTGTAGTTGCAGTTATCGCACTTTGCTATGCACTATGGGTTATTAAAACCGGCGCATCCGATATAAAAACATTTCTTCTCGGAATTGGTTTATTCGGAATTGGCTTTGCCTTCTATCCATTAATGAATCGTGATCAGAAAAAAAATAAAGAAAAGAAAAACGAGCAAGTTGCGTAACGCAATTTGCTCGTTTTTTACTTTATAAAACATATATAATAGAAAAAAGAGGTGAAAAACATGTCAATCGAATCACTATGGAGCTCTCGCTTTCAACAACATATTCAAAATGCCATCACATACTTTGCACGTATGATTAACGGTTTACTATATAGCTTCATCTTCGTCTCATGTGTAGGTGCATATTATTACGCTAAGTTTCTTAAAACGGATCCTTCTAAAGGAATATCTTTATTACTCATCACGATCGTACTTACACTCATTATAACGAGATGCCAAGTTCGCACATTTATTCAAAAACCAGACGCTGTCTATTTACTTGCATTAGAAGAGAAATTAACATCTTATTTTAAAAAATCTCTTCTATATAATTACATCATTCAGCTTTTCCCGCTTATATTTACGTTCCTTTTTATCGTACCGCTTGCCATGCAATCATTACAACTAACCGTACCTTTCTTATGTACAATCTTTATAATTTTAATGATTCTAAAGGGCTGGAACATATACATACATTGGATGTGGCGTGATAGTTATGAAAAAAGCATATGGTTTATCATTCGCATTGCTTGTAACGCCCTGATCATTTACATGCTGTTTTATACTGCAAATGTGATCGTGTTAGGCGGACTACTCTTACTTCTTGCTTTCCTGCTTCTATACACGAAGAAACAACCTACAAAACGAATACCGTGGGATTACATAATCGAACAAGAAGAAAAAATGGACGTTCATTTCTATCAATTTGCTAGCATTTTCACCGATGTTCCGCAACTGAATAAGCAAGTAAATAAAAGAAAATGGCTTACAAATTGGATTGAACCTTTATTACATAAAAAACGAGCAACTTTCTTCTATTTACATACACTAGCATTTTTACGCGGTAATGATTATTTCGGTATATATATTCGCTTAGGGTTGATCGGTGCTTTCGCTCTATATTTTATTCCGAATATATATGTAAAAGGTGCTTTCGCTTATATCGTCCTATATATGATTTCTATGCAGCTCCGTTCCCTGTGGAAATATTTTTCGGGAAATATTATTGTAGCATTATATCCAATTGATACTGAAAAACGAATGAATCAATTTCTCCGCTTAATCTTTATATTGCTAAGCATTCAACTCATTGTATTTTCAAGTATTATACTCATTGCTACAGGGCAATTCTCACATAGTCTTATCATTATGATTATCGGGTTAATCTGGATCAAATTTATTATTGTACCAAAAACGAAGCAACGCGTTTCTTCGTTTTAACGAAAAGAATTATCTTAAAAGCCAAGGAGAAAATAAATTATCTCCTTGGCTTTTTTATTTTTCTTCCTCAAACAAGAATCACTGAAACAACCGATATTTTATGATTTTTACATACAAAAACGATAATACATGTTTACGTCCTAATAAAAAGGGTAGTTATTAAATTAACAGGGCAAAAGAACTGGAGGGAATGAAAAAATATGAATTAAGGTTTCACTTTATAAAAGGCGTTGCTCAAGGACGATTCTGGAACCGATTATATAATATAAGGAGCTGATTGCAATGAGTAAAAAAATTGCTATTTTAATAACGGATTATTTCGAGGACACAGAATACACAGAGCCAGTAGAAGCTTTTAATCAAAAGGGATACGAATTAACAACTATTGAAATGGAAAAAGGTAAAACGGTACACGGTAAACAAGGAAAAAGTGAAGTCGTAATTGATAAAAGTATTGATGATGTTTCTCCAGAGAACTTTGATGCCCTCTTTATACCAGGCGGATTTTCCCCAGATATACTTCGTGCAGATGAACGTTTTGTTCGCTTTAGCAAAGCATTTATGGATGCGAAAAAACCTGTTTTTGCTATTTGTCACGGCCCCCAATTACTCATCACTGCACAAACACTTGAAGGACGCGATGTGACTGGATATAAATCCATTGCGGTCGATTTGAAAAATGCCGGTGGAAATTTTCATGATAAAGAAGTGGTTGTATGCCAAAATCAGCTAGTAACAAGTAGACAACCAGAGGACATCCCAGTGTTTATTGAAGAATCATTGCGTATATTAGGGTAGTTATTAAAGGTTAACCAAAGTAGCTAAATAACTACTTTGGTTAACCTTTTTATTTGTAAAAAACAAAATTAACACCATATGAAACATTTCTTCATCTTTAATGATTTTTTGAGACAGCCTCTTTTCTCGTCCCAAAATTTCTAATCACTTTTCATAGGCATTTCTCATATAGTGAAAATGACTATACGATTCCTATCCATAAGTTAATAATGATTTCGCACATATAAATAAAAAAGATAGGAGCTCTATTATGAACAACAATCCACCTGCAACGCCCCAAAACAACTCAGAAAAAAATAGCCGTGACATTAAATTGCAAACATTACGAGTCATCGGACTCATCGTCCTTATTAGTGGTTATATTCTCGTCGCTCTCTCAGAAGTAGGTGAGCTGAAAACCTTATTAACAAACCCTAACGCCAATCCTGATTTAGCTGAAGTTGATCCGTTTTAAAAATTATATAAAAAGCGAGTCCCAGTATAACTGGTTCGCTTTTTATATAGTTTCATCCAATCTGAGAAACATTTCCTTCATTCTGATACTTCTCTTTCCCTATCGCCTTCATAAATAATAAAATACTGCTCATACCAACGATGAAATATAGAGCGCTCATGCCCCAAGATGCAATAAACGAGCCTAGCATAACACCTAATGCCCCATTCATTTTTGCCACTTGAAAGACCATTCCGTTAATCGCCATATATGAACCTCTTGCCTCATCCGGCACCATGTCCGCCATTATAGATTGACGAACCGGCACATACATCATCTCTCCTACAGTTTGGAAAAGCCCTGCAATTAATAAGATCCATAAACTATTGCTCGTTCCGAGTATTGTAAATCCAATCGTGTAAATGAATAAACCTACATATAAAATTTTCAAATCGTTGAAGCTTTTCAGCATTTTAATAAGAAGCGCTGAACATAACACAACTAAAATTGTATTCTCTGCCGATATCCAGCTGAGCATTCGAATACCTGTTAAATCGAATGTAAAACCATTCCCGAAGAAAAAGTGCACCGTTTCAAATTCCTTCTGTAAACGTATCCCTAAATAATTATTAATTTGAAACTCTAACGATAGTGTACATATACTTGCTGCACAAAAAATTAAAAACGCTCTATCTTTCATCACGACTTTATAACTATCTGCCATATCTTTTAATACATTTTTCTTCTCCACCGTTTTTCGTGCCACATACACTTCTTCCATATATACAGCCATCACATATAAAGTAATAACTGCAATAACTGTTAATCCGATAAACAATTGCAATCTATAGTTCTCAAATAGTAATCCGCCAAATATTGCTCCAATCGCAATTGATAAGTTAATAGCCCAGTAGTTAATGCTGTACATCACTTTTCGATTTTCAGGTGTACTCACATCTATTAACATCGCTTCCGTCGCTGGATTCATAAGTCCAGATCCTAAACTATTCACTAACATAAACACAAATGTTAGCCACGGTGAATCTACATAATCTGAGTTCGCAACTCCCATACAAGCTATGGAAACGACTTGTATACTTTGGCCGATAATCATTACTTTTTTACGACCGAGCCGATCTCCAACATACCCACCATATAAACCGATAATTAATGCAGCTAGCACATTGATGAGTAATAAAGCACCAGCAATCGCACTACCTAATTTTATTGAAAAATAAATCGCCATAAATGGAAAAATCATTGTGGATACAGTGCGTGTTAAAAACGAAGTTATAATTCTGATTTTTATATTTCGGTGCATACTCCAAAATCCCATTGTTTCCCCCTCCTTATGCTTATTCATTTTACTTTGAAAAAGAGGAAGAAAAAGGTTAGAATATTCTAAAGAGTTTCCCCTTTTATCCCGCATTAACGGGCAGTAAGACCCCCACTGATTAAAGTTTCACTTTATTATAGAAGGAAGTGTATATATGAAAATTATGGACTATTACATTCGTTTAAGATTACATGCACAAGACCAACAACATATACGAAATAGCTTACAAGAATTAGCGGATGTTTTATATTGCAGTACGAAAAACGTAAAGATTTTATTAAAGAAAATGAACGAGGAGCAATTCATTAAGTGGACACCAGGGCGTGGTCGCGGAAATAAAACAGAAATTATATTTGCACATACTTTAGCAGAAGCGATTGAATCCTATACAGATGAACTGTTAACCCAAGAAAAATTAAAAGATGTCTTTCTTCTTTTAAAAGAGCCCCTTCCTCTTGCAATTCAAAAAAAGATAGAAAATAAACTACATCATCATTTTGGATACGAACCTTCAAATGATATGTATGACATATTGAAGATCCCTATATCAAGAAAGATATTACCATTAGATCCCGCTTTTACGGCTGTAACAACAGAGGGTCATCTTATTAACCAAATTTTTGATACATTAGTCATTTATAACGATATTACAGAAAAAATGGAACCACACATTGCACATACGTGGGAATTAAGCGAAGACGGGCTTACGTGGACGTTTCATTTAAGAAAAGATATATATTTTCATAACGAAACTGTTCTAACTTCTAAAGATGTACAATTTTCATTTGAAAGATTGCAGCAAGCTCAATCTCCTTACGCATGGTTAACACAGGAAATTGTTCAAATTGAAACACCATCACCACTGCAAATACGATTTCATTTAGCAAAACCTAACGTTTTTTTCTTACGTTATGTGAGTTCCATGCAACTCGCAATTTTACCGCATGATGCAGTTATTCAAAATCATCACTACATAGGTACTGGACCTTTTAAACTTACTCATTACTCTGAAGACAATATCGTACTCGAAGCGTTCACCCATTATTTTAAAGAGCGTGCGTTATTAGACCGTATTGAATTTTGGGGTATTCCTGATCATTTGCAAATAGATGCTGATTATGAACTACCAAATGAAGAGGAAAATGAAAGGCATGATATACAAATAGAAGAAATAGGTTGTATTTATGCTAGCTTCAACTTTACAAAGCCTGGTCCCCACCACGACATTTATTTTCGTAAAGCTTGGAGAGAAATGTATGACGTTAAAACGATACTTTGTAATATAGAGGGGCGACGAACCATTGCTGCATCAAGCTTTTTTCCTGAAAGAAGCCGCCAATTTCCTAACAGGTCCTACTCTTTAGAAAAAGCGAAAGATTATTTAAAAAAGAGCACCTATAATGGAGAAACGATACATATTTATTTCTTCGCATTTAAAGATAGTGCAAATGATGCACATTTCCTAAAAGAACGCTGCGAACAATTAGGAGTACACGTAGAACTTCACCCATTTCTCGTTTCAGATTATATGGATCGTTCTATTGATAAACATGCGGATATTATTTTCATGGGGGAAGTATTTGCTACCGATCATGAAATTGCATTTTTAAATGTATTTAAAAATAAAAGTTGCTTCGTAAATCGATTCATGGACCCACACTATGCAAAACAAATTAATTGTTTACTTGATACCTTTTTATTAGAAGACAATAAAGAAAAACGGTATAAGCTCATGTATGAGATTGAAGAGTTTTTACAAGCTGAAAACATCATTTTATTTAACTATCACGTTTTAAAAAGAAAAACATACCCTTCTTCTTTAAAAAACGTAACAATTGATTCATTCGGTTGGGCGAATTTTGCGAAGTTATGGATACAGCCATCCACGTATTAAAATATGAGTTTTTATAAAAGGAGAAGAACCATGAAACGCAACCTAGAAAAAAGACTTTCCTATCTATACACAGGTGAGTTATTTTCAGTCATTACTTTTATTTTCACAAGTTACTTACTTAATTATGCTTATCCTACGTTACATTTATATTCCCTATTTTCTTTTTGGATCTCATTTCTTCTTTTAGAGTTTATCTTATTACAAGGAGCAATTTACTGGTACGTAAAGCGGAAACGACTAAAAAAAGAGAAAACATCTATTACACCTATTAGGATGATTCAATATTTAAAAGTACTTAAAAAGATAAATATAGCATTGATTGTCACGGGATTTATTACGTTTACTATTGATTTTGTAATTTGGTATCCCCACTTACCTTTAGGCGGGGTATCATTCACTCTATTTATTTATATTTTTGCATTACTTGAGTACATTAACTATTATCATACTCAACTTTCATACGATAACATCTCTGATATTAAACATTTAATCAAATCAAAAAAACTAAAACCGTCCTGTATGAGTAAAGATTTTCAACGTATTTCATGAAAGAGAAGGTACTACATCCTTAGTAGTACCTTCTTCACATACAGATACAAACTATTATTTAATTACTCTATCTAAGTGATCTCTCAAGTTCAATAAATATTGCTCAATATCCGGATTTTTCACCACATCATAACAAGCAAAACTCTTTAACGGACTCATGCCAAGAAACTTCTGCACACGATGTAAATGACTAAGTGCTGATTCTAAACTTTCTCCTTCAAAGAACTTCGTCTTATCTCCAAATGCTTTTTCAGGTGCGTTCCAAGTTGTAGAGAACATATACTGCTTCTCTTTTAATAAACCACCTGTTCCATATTCATCTGCACCTTTAAAGAACAAACCGTATTCATACACTTCATCCATATATGTTTTAAATAATCCCGGTACACTAAACCAGTAAATAGGTGTTTGATAAATTACAACATCAGCCCATAAAAACTTTTCTTGCTCTTCCTTAATACTGTATCCATCTTGAATCGTTGTTGTTTTCACATGATGATTTTCACTTAGTAAACTTATCATGCAATCAGCTAGCGTTTTATTTAATCGACCTTCCTTTGAACCGTATTTTTCATGCCCATTTATAATGAATATATTTTTCATAACTTTTCTCTCCCTTATTTTACTCTTCAGCTATTAACCCAAGTTGTTGTTTCAGCGTAAGATTATCTTCTAAATGCCAATCTTCCGTTACCTTTCCGTCTTTCACATGCAAAATATCAATTGCAAAAAAATTGATTTTCTTATCATTATGAGTTCCTGTAAAAGAAAGACGAGCTGTTACTTTATCACCAACCACTAATAAATCTTCAATCTCGCAATGTATATCTGGAACTACTTTACGAAAGTTTTGCGCCGCAAGCTTTAATCCTTCAGTGCCTTGTGGTCGACCTTTCGGCAGTGTGTTATCGAAAAAATTTTCAGTAACCGTCTGCGGAATAAGCTCCTCTTTACCTGTATCCCAAAATGCATAAAAACGCTGAGCTGCATGCACGATTTCTGTCGCTTCCTTTTTACTTAATGAAGAATCAATTGTCATTGCTTTTGGCTTCGGCATTTCCTTTACTAACTGAATTTCAGTTTTTTGCTCACCACTACATGCTACAAGCACAATACAAATGACAAAAAAACTAAGAAACATAAACAACTTTTTCATACCCATGGAAATCACCTCCTCCTCATACAAACCCTTTGTATTTCGTATTGCTATTGTATATGCACTAACTTCCTTTATGGAAGTAGTGATATTTTTTTCATATAGTTACCAAAAAGATAGTTTTGTGATACGATAAGGCAAATTCATTCAAAAATTTTTTATGGAGGCTATTTCCATGAGCAATATAGATCCAGTTGTATTAACGAAAGGTTTACCTGGTATACCTTGTCCTATCGCTAAAACGCTTGACGTAATTAGTACAAAATGGACGTTTTTAATTATTCGAGACCTTCTTATCGAAGGAACGTTACGATTTAGTGATTTACAAAAATCCATGGATGGGATTAGTCCGAAAACTTTATCGCTTCGCCTAAAAGAATTGGAAACGCAAGGGATTATAACGCGAAAAGTATACCCAGAAGTTCCGCCTCGCGTAGAGTACACGTTAACGGATAAAGGAAAGCAATTAGAGGGGATATTTATTGAATTAAAGCGGTTTGGATTAAGTTTATAAACGAAAAGCCCCTTACCATAAAAATAGTAAGAGGCTTTTCGTTATTCACTACATTACTTCGCAAAACTTTGAGCTAGCTGTTTCTCTCTCCACATAAATGTAATGCCGAGACCAACGATTAAAACAACACCTGAAAATGCATATGGATAATTAATGTTTATATCAAATAATATTCCGCCCATCGCTGGTCCTGCGATATTTCCTAAGCTCGTATACGTTGAGTTCATACCAGCAACGAATCCTTGCTCTTTTCCAGCTGCTTTTGATAAAAATGTCGTTAAAGCTGGACGAAGCAAATCAAATGCTAGGAAAATAAAGCAAGTAACGAGAAGTACAATCCAATAATTAAAGACTACAGTTGAGACGAATGCTAATACTGCACCTACAATTAAACATATTTGAATTAATACTTTCTCACCGAACATGTCAACCAATTTGCCAAACATAAATACTTGCACAACTACCCCAAAGATGGAGCTAATCGTAATAATTGCAGCAATATCTTTCGGTGTAAAACCAAATTTATGATCAGAAAACAAACTAAAAACAGTTTCATATGCTGATAAACCGAATGCGAGTACAAATACAATAATAAATGCGATTGCATACATTGGATTTAATGATTTCTTTAAATCTCCGATAAAGCTGGATTCTTTCGTATTAGCAGAAATCTCTGCAAGTTCTTCTTTCGTTAACGGCTCTTTCAAAATAAATATAGAAATCACGCATGCTATAAAGGCAATCACTGCTGCCACAAAGAACGGCACACGTATACCGTATTCTGCAATAAACCCGCCGATTCCAGGCCCTATAATAAATCCGGTGCTGATAGCTGCTGAAAGATAGCCCATCGCCTTTGGACGTTCTTGAATAGAAGTAATATCAGCAACATATGCCGTAACACCCGGCATAATAAACGCGGCACTAATTCCGCCTAACACCCTCGCTGCATAAAGCATCCACACATCTGTACCTAATCCAAAAAGAAGCTCTGAAACACCAAAAATAAATAATCCAATGATTATCATTTTCTTCCTACCGTAAATGTCGACCCAACGACCCGTAATAGGTGAAGTAATAAGCTGCGCCATTGCAAACACTGCAACGAGATAACCCATCGTCTTTCCTGTTAAATTCATATCATTCATAAAGGATGGCATAACCGGAATGATTAATCCAATCCCTAAAAAAGCGATAAATATATTACTCAAAAGAATGATCAATACCATCTTTTGTTCTTTTATCGGTTTCTTCAATTTTTAACACCTCTTCCCGTAGTTCCTCTCAAAAATAATGCCCAAGAAGCTTTTTCTTTATCCTGCTATTTGTGGGCTCATACTGAGTAAAGATGTCCCCACTCATTAGAATTTCACTCTATCCTTCCACACATACATAAACACAGGGTGAATGACTATCATTCAGTTTCCCGCAGAAATGAACCTACCTTTTCAGACAGGTTCATCTTACTACTTCTTTATATGTAGTGCATGTGTTAAAAAATCTAGTACTTCTGCCTTTTGTAGCTCGACTTGCTCATCATCTTTATGATCATATAAATAAACTTGTTCCGCTGCTGATTCAACAAGAGCGATGAATAACTTCGCTGTTCGCTCTGCGTGAACCGAATCACGAATTTCACCTGATTCTTTTGCCTCACTTAAAAAGTCACTTAGCCATATATAAAGAGGCTCATATACAGCTTCCCATTCTTTTATATGTTCAGTTGATGCAAGGCCCGCATACATTAATGCTTGTATTTCACGATATTCAGCTATAAAGGTAAATACTGCATCTATTACTTGCTCAACTTTACTTGAAAAAGGTGAATCGTTCTGTACTTTTTCTTTCACTGCAAGTATCATCTTCTCAACCATCACTTCTGCTATTGCAGGCATAACAGATAACTTAGAAGGAAAATATAAATAGAACGTTCCTTGTGCAATGCCAGCCAATTTCACGATATCAGAAATCTTCGTTTTTTCAACGCCCTTTTCCTGAAACACTTCAATAGCTGCATAGACAATTTTTTCTTTTTTATTCATCATCTAAACCCTTTCACACGCGTATTGAATGACTGTCACTCATTTTATAAAATAACTAGCTGTACTGTCAATTATAGTGCACTTTTCATAATAAAAATCTCCCAACAAATCGTTAGGAGATTTAACTTTAATATCCTTTTCTTATGAAAGAGCCTTTAATCCCGTAACTCCACATACGATAAGAGCTACACTAATCAAACGTGCCTTACTTTTTGATTCACCAAACAGAAACATATTTAATAAAACAGCTCCTGCTGTTCCAATGCCAATCCAAACCGCATAAGCTACACTTACTTGTAAGAACAAGAAAGATGTGTATAAGAATGCAAAGGAAGTTGCAAATCCACCTATATAAATCGCTCCATTTGCTAACGTCTTATCTTTACTATACATTTTAAGGCCTATCACACCGACTATTTCACTAATTGCAGCACAAAATACGAAAAACCAACCCATTTTTAAGCAGCTCCTTCCATAGTTTCTTCCGCGGTTTCTTCTTTATTATCAGCCAATTTTAAACCGATAACGCCCGCTACGACCATCACGATAAAGAATAGTTTTCCTACACTGAAACTGCCGCCGAAAAGGAATACATCCATTAGGAAAGTACCTACCGTACCAGCTCCGGCAAACACAGCATATACAGTCCCTGTTGCAAGATGTTCGCACGCTTTCGATAGGAAGTAAAAATCAACAGCGATAACTCCTACAATAATGACCCAATGCCACCAAGTATGAGCTGTATTAAAACCAAACACCCAAAAGACTTCAAAAATACATGTTAATATGACATATAACCAAGCTTTATTTTTCATATCTCTCACCTTCTATTATTTACTGACTGACCGTCAGTCATTTTTAATTTAAAAAATATAACCTCACTCTAACTACTATTTAAAAAACCAATATCATCCTCATTTATCCTTATATTTGTTCCGTTATTAAGCTAACTACATATAAAAGTTGCTTATCTACACCCTTTCACAGAAAAAAATGACTGAATGTCATTCATAAACATTCTACATGACCAATTGATAAAGTGTCAACACCCGGATTCTATTAACCAAAAAATATTTTAAATTTCTTAAATCCACATGAATATTTCTTAATAATCTGTCAATAATGGTAGTAACATAATATTTTCTCCATTCCCCCCTTGGAGATCCCTTTGAATCGAGCAGTTGCTTTTAGCTAACTGCTCTTTTTTAATTTATCGGCACATTATAATAAAATACTCATAGATAAATTCCAAAACAAAGACCTGTACTCCCTTTTCATCATGCAACAAAGAACGAAATATTTTGTACGCTATTTACTTTTCAACGAGTCTTTGTATGCAATAATTTTATTTTCGAGCATCTTCTCTGTAATTTCTAAGTTTTCTCTTTGAGTTCGAATAGATTTTTTATGATTTTCTAACAGTTGTAAACGAGCTTCGGTTGTATGCTCTCCTTCTAAATATAATCTAGCGTATTCTCTTATTTTCGCTATCGGCATTTGCGTTTGTTTTAATTTCATTACAAACTGCAACCACTTTATATGTGACTCTTCATACAATCTATTCCCATTTGCATCGCGATTTGCAATTAATATGTTCTCCTTTTCATAATAACGTAATGTATGTGTGCTCACTCCTAATAATTTAGCTACCTCGCTAATTGTGTACATAACCATTCTCCCTCCGCACGCCATTTACTCTCATATATTTTACTGCCTTATCCAAATTATAAAAAACATTTGACTTAGAGTATACTCTAACAAATACAATCTAACCATGATAAATTAATTTGAATTTAGGAGGCTTTTATATGAAATATACTGTTATTACTGGTGCTAGTTCAGGAATTGGCTATGAATCCGCTTTAGCCTTTGCATCTCGCGGAAAAAACTTAATACTTGTAGCTCGAAGACAAGCAGAATTAGAAGAATTAAAATTGAAAATTAACGAAATGCATCCGGAATTGGATGTTGTCATTCGAAGAACTGATTTATCCGTCACTGAAGAAGTTTATAAATTTTATGAAAGTCTACAAAGTTTTCAAATTGAAACGTGGATTAACAACGCAGGTTTTGGTAATTTCGCCTCAATTGCTGAACAAAATTTAAACAAGATAGAAACGATGTTGCATGTAAATATAGAAGCACTAACAATACTATCTTCCCTTTTCGTTCGAGATTATTCAATGACCGAAGGAACACAGCTTATTAACGTTTCATCAGGCGGTGGATACACGATTGTTGCCAATGCTGTTACGTATTGCGCTACGAAATTTTATGTAAGTGCATTTACAGAAGGATTATCTCACGAACTGAAAGAACAAGGTGCAAAACTACAAGCAAAAGTTTTAGCTCCTGGTGCAACTGAAACAGAATTTGCGAAACGTTCATTTAATATTGATGAGTTCCAATACGCTAATGTTGTACCGAAATTCCACACTGCAAAACAAATGGCACAATTTATGCTCGACCTTTATGATAGCGATAAAGTTGTAGGACTTGTCGATGGTTCTACGTATAACTATGAACTTAGAGATCCACTTTATAATTTTGCCGTGAGAAAAACGAATTCAAATTCTTAACAACATCTCATTTCTGAATAAAATATAGATACCCACTATTTCTTAAATAATAGTGGGCCTTTTTTCTCTCTAAAAATTTCACCCAACATACCGTATCATCGCCACCTCATCACAATAATCAACTTTTGGACAATGTCTACAATCAATCCATACTTTCTCTGTTAATGATTCTTTATTCACAAAATCAAATCCACACTTTTGAAAAAAATCCGTTTCATATGTTAAAGAAATTACTCTATTCACTTTTATTTTTGCTGCCTCATTCATTACATGATTCACTAACATACGCCCTATCCCTTTTCCTGCATATGTATGCGAAACTACTAACGATCGTACTTCTGCAAGATCCTCTCCTAACACATGTAAACCAGCAACTCCAATAACATTCTCTTCTTCTTTCATGACATATAAACATTGTAAATATTGATAAAGAGACAAGAGAGAACGTGGCAAAACAACTCCCTCTTTCGCGTACATTTCAATGAGATTATAAATTTCTTTCACATCACTTGTAACCGCATTAAAGATTTTCATATTATATCCCCTTGCCCCCAGTGTTAATTTTTATAACATTACATGAATTTTAATTCATAGTTTCATATGATAATACATCTCTCTTTTCTCTCCGTCAATCACTTTTCTGAATTTTATCCCGCATTAACGGGCAGTAAGACTCCCACCTCAAAATTCGGCTGAAGCAAAGAATGTAGGCGGGAGATCAACTGCCCCTAAACGCCCGATTGGTTCAACTAATAATCAGTGGTGGATGAACAAAACCCCCACTGATTAAAGTTTCACTTTACACAAACAAAAAACCAAGCAACTTAATCAATGCTTGATTCCTCATTTCGTATCGGCAATACCGTCGAATATTTAATTTCACGAAGTGCTAAACTCGTCTGTATACGTGTAATACCAAGCTTATTCAGCTTTCTAATAAAATGCTCCAGTTCCTTACGATCACGATTTGCAACTTTTAATAAATAATCATACTCTCCTGTTAAACAGTGACATTCTAACACTTCAGGCATAGATTCTAATTCTCGTTCTAACACTTCAAGCTTTTCATACTGATGAATATTCGTGCTCATAAAAATGAAACATAATAAATCAAATCCAAGCTTTTCTTGATTTAAAATTGCTACTTGCTTATCAATGAATCCTTCCCCGTCTAATCTTTTTATTCTTGCATGCATAGCAGCTGGTGATAAATTAACGCGGCGTGCTAGTTCTGCATTACTTACTTGTGACTCCTTCTGCAATATATCTAAAATTTGTACATCTAAATCATCTAACACTTTAATAACAGATGACTCCATCAAAATTCCTCCTTTTTTCTTACCGATGATTATTCGAAGAAACATCTCATAACTTATATAAAACTGAATGTTTTTCTGCAAAATAGATTTCTAACGAAACATTTTATCGAGTTTTTACCATTATACAAAAGAATATATTAGAAAATAAAGAAAAATGCTAAAATTATTTACAGTTCATTCTTATTTCAACAAAGGGGTTTTTAGTATGCCTTATTTTTACGTCTTTTTACTATTATTAACAAGCTTATTATGGGGAGGAAATTTTGTCGTTGGGAAATCACTTGTCGATCATGCGTCTCCGATGACACTGACAAGTTTAAGATGGATGATTGCGATTGTTTGTTTATTACCACTCGTATGGTTTAAAGAGAAGAAAATTATTCCACCGCGTGCTGCTATAATCCCGTTAGTAATTATGGGAATTACAGGCGTCGCTCTTTTCAACATTTTTCAATTTTTAGCACTAGAAAAAACATCCGCAACGAATGTAGGTCTTATTTCTACATTGAACGCTATTTCAATTGCATTATTTTCTGTGCTGTTTCTAAAAGAAAAAGTAAATACGCTTCAAATTCTTTCTATGATTCTTTCATTTTTTGGGGTCATCCTCGTTCTTTTAAAAGGAAATTTCGCTCTTTTATTTTCACTACATTTTAATAGCGGAGATTTATGGATGATTGCGGCTGTTTGTATTTGGGGAATCTATTCTGTTTGTAGTAAATGGGCTACAAAAACAACTACACCACTCATGGCAACATTATATTCTGGTATTTTCGGCGTTATTTTATTACTACCATTTAACATAGGAAGCTTCACTGTTTCCAATATTAATTCTTCTTTCATTACATCACTTTTATATACAGGACTCATTTCAACAGTACTTTGTATGGTGTTTTGGAATATTGGTGTACAGAAATTAGGCGCTACTACATCGGGGATTTTTCTAAATTTCAATCCAATTTTCACAGCTATTTTAGCATTTATTTTCCTTGGAGAAGAACTAACATGGATTCAAATTTTCGGGACAATTATCGTCGTTACAGGGTGCTATTTATTCTCTCATTTTAAAACTGTTTCTCCTCAGACGACTAGAGCTTTAGTACGAAAGCATTCTTAATGAAAAAGCATCGCCACCAGAGTGGCGATGTTTTTATTTACCTTTCATTTCTTTCACATACTGTTTTTCTTCTTCTGGCGATAAACGTTCTGTTGCCTTTCCGGTATCACCACCTTGAATTTCCCACAAAAAATTATGCTCCTCAACCGTCTGTGAAAAATCCCCTTTCTCCCAGCGCTCTAAAGTAGAAAGTAGCTTTGATTTATATTTAAAATTAGTACTGCTTTCTACTGCGTTCTTCGCACTACTAATTTCCTTATTTGTCATTTCGATAAATCCCCATTTCTCAGAGGATTTCACTTTTTGATGTACCATCCTATGCATTGTAGAAATAATTTCATCTTCACTAACTTGTGGCTTCTCTTCCTTTACTTTCTTCTCCTGTTGATCCATTACTTTTTGTACTTTAAGGCTCTTCTCCTCCTCCTCTATATAATTAAGAAGTTTAGTAACACCGAATACAGCTCCTACCGCAATTACAATCATTGTAATTGTCCCTATTATCCATTTTTTCATATTATGTACTCCCCATTCCCCCTAATAATTACATAAACAAATGGAATCGCCTGCACATAGTCGATTCCATTTGTTTCCTTATTTTATTTTAAGCCCTCATCGCTTCTCGTACAATGTAACTGTCCACATATTGCTTAAATTTCACGATTTTTCCATTTTTAAGCTGCCATACATGAACAAATTCCGCCTCAAATGATTTTCCCGTCTCTTTATAAACTCCTGAATAAACACCTTCAGCAATAATTACATCTTTTCCGTTTACTTCATGGTACGTCTTTACACTCGCTTTATAATCATCCCATTCTGATCCTAAACGACTAAATACATTTTCCATTATAGCTTCTGTACCTATATACGTTCCGCCGTACGGAAAACCTGCTGCCTCTGTCCACTCTACTTTTTCAGAGAGAGCTTCCGCTAAATGTTTTGCATTTGAAGAAGATGGTCCTTCATATGTGCTTCGAACAATTTCTAAATTTGTTTTTTGCTTCATTATTTTTTCACCCCAAACGCGTTTGCGGCTAAAACAAGTCCAATTTCTAACGCTTTAACGTGCGGGAACCGCTCCTTTATTGCCGTTTGAATTTCTTCACTTGAAGGATTTCCTGCAAGAACTTCATCAAATGCAACTAAATATTTACGAGTATGTTTAATCGCGTCTGCTGTATTTGGTACGTCATAATCACGATGACCCGCTACAACAATTTCAGGATGAAGATTTTCAAGTTCACTTAGTGTTTCTAACCATTTATGACGAGCTTCAGCATCTGTTTCTAACGTCCATACGAAAGTATTGTTATAAACGATATCGCCTGTAACAACGGCTTTTAATGATGGAATCCATACATAACTATTATTCGGTGTATCACCTTGCAAACCACCTTTAATGATTAAATCATTTCCCTCTAAAATCAATTTCTCTTCTGTTAATTCCTCTGGAACAATTGGTTGATGAGGAACATTATGCCCAATAGATGGTTTCCACTGTTCCACTTTCTTCTCAAATGTGTTACGAATATCTTCAACAGTATTCCGTAATGCAACAATCTTCGCTTCTGGAAATGCTTCATGTAATACATTTAATCCAAAATAGTGATCTGGATGGAAATGAGTCACATAAATATGAGTTAAATTCTTTCCTGTTTCAATAATTTGAGCTGCTAAACGGTGCGCATCACTTAATAAAAATTGTGCATCAATAAGAATTGCATCTTTTTCTCCGTATACAATTGTG
Source organism: Bacillus sp. FSL R12-0074 (assembly GCF_038005725.1). Lineage (NCBI taxonomy): Bacteria > Bacillati > Bacillota > Bacilli > Caryophanales > Bacillaceae > Bacillus > Bacillus sp. FSL R12-0074. The sequence goes on along the minus strand of NZ_JBBOTR010000001.1, from coordinate 858,974 downwards.
GATGTAACTTGAAATGCTTGCTCAGATCCTGTAAAAACCTCTAAATGTAATTTTGACATGTTATTTCCTCCACTTTTTATTTACTCTTTTATATTCCTTTATTCTTTAAGCTTTATTATAGTTGTAACTAATTTAGTTACAACTATAATAAAAAAATATATGAATCATTTTATTACTAATCGACTTGATGTAATCATTATAGTTACACCAAGTCATCAAGTCAACACTTAAAAAATGAAATTTACTTCGTTTTCATTACTTTCTCTTTTAAGAAACGATCTACATATCCTTCTGCTTTTACAACGAATAAATACGCACTCATTGATAATAATGCAAGATCTAATTCATATCCCGGATTCTTTCCATCTCCTAATAAGCCTGCTGCTCCATTTACCTTTACGATAGCTCCAGCCAAAATAAGAGCGAATAACAATCCTACATACCTCACGCCTAAACCGATAATCAATAATATACCACCAACTAATTCAACTGTTGCTACGCCGTATGCAAGACCACCTGGTAAACCGATGCTTGTAAACCATCCTGCTACGTTATCTATACCTGATTGAAACTTTGCTAAACCGTGTGCAAAAAAAGTAACTCCTAATACGATACGAATAATTAAATTCCCAATATATTGATTCATTCTGAACTCTCCTTTTTTGTTTTGTTATAGTGAACATTTATTCACAAGACAAAACAATACGGTATTTCTTTTCATTCGTCAAATACTTTTTTAAAGAAACCAAAAAACATTATCCTTTTTGCAGATAATGTTTTTTATAAAATAGTGCTAATTCAAGCTTTCGCTCTATTACTTAGAAAAAAGTTGAAAATTTTTCCCAGCACCTATATAAGACAATAAAGACACATCTTCTTCCATCACCATTCCAACAACATTCACTTTCCTATCTTCAGGTAAATCATTTATAACTATTTGCATTTCACCAGCATATCTACCGTACAATTCATTATCAATTGTAATACTGCCTCGTTTTCTTGAAATTGTATTCATCGGTTGTAATGCAACTTTATTTTCTTCGCGCGATTCTACAGAACGAATTACATCACGAGCCGGATCTAACCTATTTGTATGCACTTGCTCTACCACTTTTAATACTTCACCTGCATTTATAAATGACTCATATCGCACTGGAATAATCCCACCACTCGCACTCGAGATTTCTTGTACACTCTCTAGGCTCCCGCTTATATCTCCAATTAGCACTTTATCAACATCGCACTCTTGCACAAGCTCTAAATATGCTTCAAGCGGGCGCATATAGCGGTGCTTTTCTAAAGTTGGTAAACCCTCATATAACGGACCGCGTTTTTCACCACCTCCCGGAATAAACGCCATCGTTTTTATTCCGCACTCATGTAAATATTTATTTTGTTTTTGCAAGAATGATTTGGCTAGTCCTGTTTCTGGACGCGGATAAAAATTATGCCACGCTTCTACTCGATCTATTCGTATATTTTCCGCAAGTAACTCTTTCCAAAATGATTCTGTAATCGTACTCGCATTTAAAGCTACCTTCATCTTATGAGATACACGTGCGATTTCTTTTGGCGTAATACCGTAATCCATTCGTAAACCAGTAATGCCAAAGTCTAATAACTCTTCCACATTTTCATACGTCATCCCTAAATGGTTTAACGATTTTGGAGAGACATCAACCATTAATTCCATTTCATTTTCGAGAGCTTGTTTCCCAAGTATTTGAATTAACTCCTTATACGTATTCGGATCATCTTCTGGAATGTGAAGAGATGTAAAAACAGATGAAAATCCGTTTTCTTTCGCTAGTTTTAACCATGCTTCTTGTTTCTCTACTCGCTCTTTTGAAAGATAAATTGAAACTCCTATCATATAAATCTCTCCTTCTATTAATATAAAAAAAAGAGAAAGGAATCCCTTTCTCTATATGTTTTCTGCCATTTCTTCTTTAAAGCCGAAGAAGTACGTAAAGATGAATCCGAAAATATATGCAACTACTAATCCAAGGAAATATAATAAATATTTATTATCAGCAATTAACGGAATTAATGATAATCCTGATACACCTATTCCGAGTGAAGCCGTTTTCATAACAGCTTGGAATGCACCACCGACAGCCGCTCCTAAACAAGCAGTAATAAACGGTTTCCCAAGTGGCAATGTAACCCCGTATAATAGCGGTTCGCCAATTCCTAAAAATCCTACTGGTAATCCACCTTTAATCACATTACGAAGGCGTTTATTTTTTGTTTTCACATAAATCGCAATTGCTGCTCCTACTTGCCCAGCGCCAGCCATTGCTAATACTGGTAATAAAGGCGTTACGTGCGTTTGATTAATAAATTCCATATGAATCGGTGTTAAACCGTGATGTAATCCGACCATTACGAGAGGTAAAAATGTTCCGGCAAGCACAGCTCCAGCAAATGCTCCGCCAACATTTAAAATTGCATTAATACCGCTTGTAATACCATCAGATAAGAAGCCTGCTACTGGCTGAATCGCTAACATCGTTACTATACTTACAGCTAATACAGTAATGAGTGGTGTTACGATAATATCAACTGCATTTGGCACAGCTTTTCGCACTCGTCTCTCAACTACAACCATAAGCCATGCTGCAAAAATAACTGCAAATAATCCGCCCCGTCCGGGTACGAGCGCTTCACCGAATAATTTTACATTCGCCATCGCTGGGTTGAAAATTAAAATACCTGCAATTGTCCCAAGAACTGGTGTCCCGCCAAATTCTTTCGCTGTATTCCAACCGACTAAAATTCCTAAGAATGTAAAGATACCGCCGCCAATAAGTAGTAGCATTTGTAGCCACGTTGCATTCGGGTCAGCACCTGCGTTTTTCGCAAAGTTAGCAACCCCATTTATAATTCCTGACGCAACAAGCCCCGGAATTAGCGGAATGAAAATACTTCCTATTTTTCTTAAAAAGTTTTTCACTGGTGTATTATTTTTCTTCTTAATCTCTGACTTCATCTCTTGCCCAAGATCTTCAAGGTGGTGATCTGCCACCTCACCAATTCGCAGTCCCGTTAAACCTTCCATCTCAGCTGCTACTTTATTTACTGTCCCTGGTCCAACAACAACTTGAAGCGTTTCATCTTCAATCACTCCCATAACACCTTCAACCTTTTTTAAAAGGTCCATGTTCACTTTACTTTCATCATGAAGCGTTAATCGTAACCTCGTCATACAATGAGCAATGCCACGAATATTTTTTACTCCCCCAAGCTGCTCTGAAATTTCTTTGGCCATTCTCTCTTCTTTCTTCATAATAGAATCCCCCTCCCCAAAGTTTAAAGTGCTTTCTTCACAAATCCTTTCGCACCTTTTAATTTTTCTAGTGCTTCCCCATATTCACACTGTAGTAATATCATAACGATTGCAGCTTTCACATTTCGATCTGCTTTCTCATAACACTCTGTAGCTACTTCATAACTAGCGCCTGTCGCTTCAACAATAATTCGTTTTGAGCGTTCTACCAATTTTTCATTTGTAGATTGAACATCTACCATTAAGTTTTTATATACTTTCCCTACACCAATCATAGACGCTGTAGAAATCATATTGAGTACTAACTTTTGCGCTGTGCCAGCCTTCAACCGTGTTGAGCCTGTTAATATTTCTGCGCCTGTTTCCACTTCCACATTTAGTTTTGCATATTTACTTATTTCAGCATTTTTATTACAGGAAATACTAGCTGTACTTGCTCCCACGCTACTTGCATATTTCAATCCGCCAATTACATAGGGTGTTCTACCACTTGCTGCAATTCCAATAACCGTATCTTTCTCGTTTAATCCAATACTTTTTAAATCTTCTTTTGCTAACTCTTCACGATCTTCGGCACCTTCCACCGCCTTAGTAAACGCTTTCAATCCACCTGCTATAAATCCTTGAACCATGTTATCATCTGTTCCAAATGTCGGGGGACATTCTACTGCGTCTAAAATGCCTAAACGGCCACTCGTACCAGCCCCAATATAAATTAAACGGCCTTCTTCTTCAAAAGACTTAGTAACAATTTGTACAACCTTTTCAATTTCTTCTATTTCATTTTCAACTGCTAACGCAACAGTTCGATCTTCTTCATTCATACTTTGTAACACTTCTTTTATACTCATCTCATCTAAATTCATCGTCTTCTCATTGCGATGTTCTGTAGATAAATTTTCTAACATATTGTCACCCTCTTTGAAATTATATTTCACACTTTCATTATAACTTCAAGAAACTAAAAATCAATAACTCTTTCTTATTTTATGAAATAAAATTTCACAACATGACATATTTGTGTCAAAGATAATAAAAAAGATGAGTCTCCCCATCTTTTCTTCTACTTCAATTTCCGTAACCGTAATGCTTCTTCTCTCGTCTCCATAAATTGATCTAATACTTTATTACCAATTCGATTGAAAGTAATCACATATAAAGCATCAATCATATTCAGTTGCGTCATTCTCGAAGCAATACTCGCAATGCGATGGTCTTGCTCTACATCTGGCATACAAAGGAGAATGTCTGCCGCTTTATATAACGGAGATGATTGGTCTAGCTTCGTTATCGCAATAACTGTAGCCCCTCGCTTCTTCGCATATTGCGCCATTTCAAGTACATCTTTCGTACGACCAGAAGTTGAAATCGCAACAAATATATCATCTTCTTTTAAATTCGTCACAAGCGGTAACATCATATGAAAATCAGATAGCATCATCGCTGTAAATCCGAGTCGTGTAAATTTATAAGCCCCGTCCATCGCTGGAGTAGCTGAACCACCTACTCCGTAAAATATAACTTTATCCGCATTTACAATACGATCTGCAGCTCTCTCAAGTTCCTTCTTATCTATCGCCGTGACGCTCGCCTCAATTGCAGCTTTATTCACATATGTAACTTTATTAAACAAGTCGTACGGTCCATCTTCCGTATTCATCACTGAAAAATCATTAATATTATAATCAGCAATCGTTAATTCACGAACGAGCGCGATTTTAAATGATTTAAAGCTCCCAATCCCAATCGACTTACAAAAGCGAACAACACTTGCCTCACTTGCGCCTGCATTCGTTGACACTTCTTTCGTCGTTAAGTTCGGAACAATTTCTGCATTCTCCATTATGTACATGGCAACCTTCTTTTCGGCTGGTGAAAATTGATCCATATTACTTTCAATTTTAAATAGTAATGTTGAAGCTTTCACTATTTAACCTCCACTTCTTATGGTTGCGTATATTCTCTAATATCATTTGTATCATATAGATAAAAACCATCATTGCCAGGTGGATGGTGAACAATTACAGTTCGATCCCCTTTTTTATATGACGTTATTTCACCTTCAGATCGCTGTTTTTCCCATCCATGTATCCAAATTGCAAAGTCAGGTACAAAAGCAGTGTACTTATAGTCTTTCGGATTTTCGTCTTCTACATAGGAAGAAAAAATAGAAACTGGAAAATTTTTTACTTTTGACTCTTTCCATGTAGTAAATGGTATACATAGTGCAATAAGTATGATTACACCTATAACTTTCCCCTTTGTAATCTTCACACTTCCCTCTCCTTGTCATATCACATACATAGATTTTATCATAATTACAATCCATTCATGCTACATGACCACTGCATTTTGCAATAAAAAAAGAGCTTACCTACATCAGATAAGCCCTTCCTCTCTATACAAAATACTTCTTCAAAAGCGGCGGCGTAATAATTGTCGTCAATATAACAACAATGACAATCGCTGTGAAATTTTCTTTCGCTAACAAATTCGCCGCAAGTCCATTTGCTGCAATGATAAGCGCTACTTCCCCGCGCGACACCATTCCCGCACCAATACTAATAGAAGATTGTAAGTTAAACCCTGTTAATCTTGCTCCTAAACCTGATCCGATTAACTTTGTGAAAATTGCGATGAGCGTCATAATGATAATGAACCAAAGTTGGCTTCCAATACCTTGAAATGTAATTTCCATTCCAATACTTACGAAGAAAACCGGTACGAATATCGCGTAAGCAATCGGTTCAATTTTATGTTCCACTTCATGCTTATACTCTGTTTGCGAAATCGCAATTCCTGCTGCAAATGCCCCAATAATACCTGCGATTCCCATCATTTCACTGTAATATGAAAAAGAGAAACAAATAATAAGTGCAGCACTAATTAACGCTTCTGTTACGCGAAGTGGTACGAGCATTTTCATAATCCACGGAACAACTTTCCAAGCGATGAAAACAATACTTACAAAAAAGATGATTTTCTTTGCAATGACTAGCGTTACATTTACATCTTGTGTGCCTAAAAAACTCATGACAAACGCTAATAAAATAACGACAATTACATCATCAAATACAGCTGCACCTAAAATCGTCGTACTTTCTCTCGTATTCATTTTCCCTAAATCTCTTAGCGTTTGAACAGAAATACTAACCGATGTGGCACAAAGTAATAACCCTAAAAAGATCGCATGCGACTGTAACATTCCAAAAGCAAGCCCTGCTAAATACCCACCAAGGAATGGGAAAATAATTCCTCCCATCGCTACTGCGAATGCAGATTTTAAATTACGATTTAACTCTTCTAAATCAGTTTCGAGTCCTGCCATAAACATAAGTAGCAAAACACCGATTTCGCTAAGCTCATCAATAAGTTCTGAACTATTAATAATACCTAGCACAGCAGGACCGATAATAATACCAACGATTAATTTACCAAGTACAGAGGGCTGGCCGAGTCTTACGCTAATATCACCAGCTAATTTCGTACAAAGTAAAATGACGACAAGTTCAAAATAAAATAACATAACATCTTCTCCTACTTTATAAAGTGAAACTTTAATCAGTGGGGAATTTCCCCATCCTCACTGATTATTAGTTAAACCAATCGGGCATTTACGGGCAGTTAATGCGGGATAAAGTGAAACTTTAATGAGTGTTTTTGTCACTCTGTTAACCCTCGTCCATTCCTGCAAGTAGTTTCCCCTATTCATTCGAATATTATTTGTCACATTTTTATTTGACAAAATATTCTGAATTATAATAAAATTAATCCAGAAATTTCAAAAAACTACATACCATAACTGTACCTTTATTCACTGACGTACTCTTTTCCAATGGATTCACACTATTCGCAGTTATGGAGATGAAAAACGGGAGGAGAGTCCAAAGTGAAGTCATTATTACGAAAAAAAGCGCTTAGTACTGAATCACCACGACAGCTAGATAGAACATTAACAGCACTCGATTTAACATTTTTAGGAATCGGCGCCGTAATTGGGACAGGGATTTTTGTATTAACAGGTATCGTAGCGGCAAAACATTCTGGCCCTGGTATTATGCTATCATTCCTTATTGCTGCATTTACTTGTGCTTGTGTAGCCTTTTGTTATGCCGAATTCGCTTCTTCTATACCAGTCTCAGGCAGTGTTTACACTTATGCATACATGACTGTCGGAGAAGTTGTCGCCTTTATCGTTGGTTGGTGTTTAATGCTCGAATATTTACTTGCCGTCGCAGCAGTAGCTGTCGGTTGGTCTGGTTATTTACAATCTTTACTACAAGGATTTAACATCCATCTGCCCGCCATAATAGCCTCGGCCCCTGGTACAGGAAAAGGTGGTCTCATTGATTTACCAGCTGTTTGTATTTTACTTCTCATTACTGGTCTTTTAAGTTTTGGTATACGCGAAAGCGCACGCATTAATAATGTTATGGTCCTTATCAAATTAGCAGTTATTATCGCCTTTATCGTAGCAGGCGCAAAATATGTAAAGCCTGAAAATTGGACACCGTTCATTCCATTCGGGTACGACGGTATTATTACCGGAGCTGCCACTGTCTTCTTCGCCTTTTTAGGTTTTGATGCAATCGCAACCGCGGCAGAAGAAACGAAAAAACCGCAGCGTGATTTACCAATTGGTATTATCGGTTCCCTTCTTATTTGTACAGTTTTATACATGATCGTATCTTTCGTTTTAACAGGCATGGTTCCTTATACGCAATTAGACGTTTCTGATCCAGTTGCATTTGCACTACATTTCGTTGGTGAAGATACTATTGCGGGGCTACTTGCAGTTGGTGCGATGACAGGAATGACAACCGTTCTTTTAGTCGTTATGTATGGACAAGTTCGTGTTTCTTATGCAATGAGCCGAGACGGCTTACTCCCAAAAGCTTTATCACGCGTAAATAAAAAAGTAAAAATCCCTTTATTAAACACATGGATTACTGGAGTATTTGCAGCTTTATTAGCAGGACTTTTAGACCTACATTTACTAGCGAATTTAGTAAACATCGGTACGTTAACAGCCTTCACATTCGTTTGCTTTGCTGTACTTATTTTACGGAAAACTCATCCTGATTTAAAACGAGGCTTCCGCACACCACTCGTACCTGCACTACCGGTTGTCGCTATTCTTTGTTGTTTATATTTAATGACTAATTTGTCCAAAACGACATGGATCAGCTTTTCATTTTGGCTTATAGTCGGTTTATGCGTATACTTCTTCTACTCTAGAAAACATAGTCATCTAGCTAATGAAAAAACAAATGATGAGACGAAAGAAGCATAACAAAATAGCTCGCCTATGAAACGGCGAGCTATTTTCATGTTCTATTATGTTTTTTCGTTAACGTTTGTAAAATGATAAATATACCGATGCAAGTGAGTACATAACCTGCAACTTTTGCATACTTATCTCCCCTTACTTCGTCTCTTTCTTTTTCTTTCTCCACGCGTTTACACTATCAAAGAAAAAGTTAATAAATAGCGTTCCTAATCCCGCTAATAAAAATGTCATTAAAAATAGAATCCATATACTTTTATCTTTTAATAAATAATATCCTACAAGGAGCACAACGGCGATCCATACATATTCAAGAATTCTTTTTAGCTTTTTCTCTTCCAAATTATTCGCTCCCTTTTTCTATACTACTTTTAGTATAACAAAAAAAAAGCCTATCATGATAAGCTTCTTTTTCTTATACCTTATTTGTTGATGCTTTTTTCAACCAGTGAAATAGCGTACTCTAACGTACGATTCATCGTTTCTACCTGTGCATCTTTTACTTTCACATCTTTTAATACAGCTTCTGCAACTGTAATTTTTTGACTCAATGATCTCACTGAACCGTCCGTTACATTTGCAGCTTGTGCTTTTTTCACTACTGCTTTTGCAGATTCAATATTCACTTGTAATTTTTCTTTCGGTGTTTTTGGCTGTTCTTCTGCTACCTTTGATTGTACAAATGTTTGGTTTGCTGTTTTTAATTCATTATACGTTTGAACAATTTGTTCTCCTGTACTCGCTATATTCTCAAACACTTTCTTTGCATTGTCATAGCTTCTTTGTAATTCGTTAAAAGCTGCTTGTGAATACTGACCTGGCTTTTCACCAAATTCATAAGTACCTGCCAATACTTCTTTCACTTTTCCGATTTCTTCATATAACGTATTTACTTGCTCTAATTTTGTACGAGTAGAAAACTCGTTATATGCCGCTACTACTTCTGAAGAACTTAATGCTTTACTATATAATTTTGCTAATGCAATTTGTCCATTTAACGGAATACCGCCATTTCCGTTGCTATCAGGATCTGCACCAAGTGCGAATGGTACGTTCGGGTGATATACTTTCCCTTGAGCCGGCTGACTATTTACTTTTTTACCATCTACATAAATTGCTACTTCACTGCCGTTATATGTTCCTGTTAAATGATACGTTTTGTTTGCTTCTAATTGAACACCCACACGTTTATAGCTTCCACCAATATGAGCCCATAATTCTACATAGCCACTTCCTGTAGACTCAAAACCAATTCCACCGCTCTCTGTATTTTGCAAAATACCTTGTCCACGAATTTCATTCATTGAAAATACAGTTTCTAACGTAAATGAATTTGCTACTTTTTCTTTTTGTGCTGCTGAAAATGGAAGGTATCCAAATGTATTTGCTTTTCCGTTTAACTTCATAACATTCTTTTTCAATGCTTTATCATATTCAATAGTCACATTGCCCTTAACATCACCTTTTGTACCAAATGATGAACTGTCTTTAAATGTACCATCTGCAAAGTTTACATCAAAAACATCTGCCTTTGGTACTTTCACATTCGGGTCAATATTATCTTTTTTCGTAGTAATTTCTGCCGTTAATGGTTGTACACTTTCATTGCCGAATGAATCAATCGCAACAACTTCAAGTGTATATGTTTTCCCGCCATCTAGTCCTGCAAGTGTAAATGTCAGTTCTTTCGGCACTGGATCTCGATAAAACTCTGAGAATGCTAACAATTTATTCTTTATTTCTCCAGTTTGCTTATCTCTAGCTTGTACACGATAAGAGTGAACAAGAAGGTTGTCCAACGCTTGCTGGAATGTTACTGTTGCTGCATTTTCTGTTACATTTGATACAGCAAGCTTTGCATCTTTTGCAAAGTATGGTTTTTCTTTATTACGATCTTCTACATGAGTAAATGTTTCTTTCTTTGATGGTAATTTAATTTTCCAAGGTTCACCTGTCCAAGAATTCGTATGGAAGTCACGACGATTAATCGTTACTTCTTTATCATCCACTTCTACTAATAAACCTTGGCTTAATGTACTAGCTCCTGGCGGGATATTTCCTTGTACTTTACCACCTTCAACTTCCATATAACTTACAGAAGATGTTCCAACTGATGTAAAATCTTTTTGATGAATCGATCTTGGATCATCTAATGGATAATGTGAATGACCTGAAAATGTAATGACTTGTGGGTACTCTTTTAACACTGCATTAATTTTCGCACTATCTTTCGTTCCCCATTCTTGGCTACCGTACACTGTATCTTTAATATGTTGATGTAAAAATACAAAAATCGGTTTTTCTGGATCATCTTTTTGTGCCTTTGCTATTTCTTCTTTTAACCAATTAATTTGCTTGTCCGAATAATAGCCATGTGTTGTCCCATCCTCTGGAGACATAACAAGGAAATGATACCCTTTTACCACCTTATGATAATAAACCGATTCCATTCCTGTCTTTTCTAAGAAACGCTTCTGTGCTCCCTCTACAGATAAGCCGTTCCAATAATCATGATTACCAAGAGAATTCATTCGTACCGCATCTTTATTTGCATTTTCATTATAAACTTGCATAAAACGGTCGTATTGCTGCACTGTTCCCGAATCTGTAAAATCACCTACAATAACAAATGCATCCTGCTTCGGTGCAAGCGTATTAAATTGCTCAATCGCTCTTTTCCAGCGGAACGTATCATCTGTTCCACTATCTTTAATATGCACATCACTTACAACTGGAAAAACTATCTTCTTCTCACTTGGTGCCTTTTCTTGCTTTTTCTCTTCCGCTTTAACCGACGTACTCCACGGTAATGATACAAATGCCAATACAAACACCATTAATAATCCAATAAGACCTTTTACTTTTCGTAAAGCAGTTCTTTCCACGTGAATCCTCCTCATAATAATTGATTCATTACAAGGGCTATTTTATCTTAAACATATTAATATCGTTTAAATAACAAATGAATTTTATTAGATTTTTGTAAATATACAGTTAATTAAGTGTTAAGTCCAACATTACTCGTACTATTGTTATACAACCACCTTTTGTCTAAAAGAGTCTGATCATTCTTTTCCCATGTCTATTTACATATAATCTTTTCTATAACATTAATGATAAGTTAAGCTGTAAGCCTATTAGACAATCTTAATTTTAAAAATTTTCTTCTTTTCTTAACACATCGGCCATGCTTCTACATTTAATAGTAGTAAAAGACAACTTAAAAAGGAGGGGTTGTATTGAAGAACAAAAAAAATATTGGCTGTTTCGCTCCTTTATCTATCATTTGTCCAGACCCTTGTCCACCGCCCCCTCCTCCAAATCCAAGTTGTGAGCGAGTAACAAATGAATTTGCAGGGAATTTCCTCATAACTAACAACACCATTCCCTCTACCAAAGATGCACTACAATCAATGATACTGTGGCAAAGTGATGGGATACTGCTTATATCAGGTACTGTCTCGGTTTACAATAGTACTAGCAGCACTGAAGCAATTACAATTCAAATCATTGGAGCAGTAACCAATATTTTCACTGTGTTTCCTGGCAATACAATATCTTACACAGGTAAAGATTTAAAATCCGTTAGTATTATTAATATACAAAATAATCCTTCACTATATTTAGAAGGCAAGTACTGTTGCCAATTTACATGTTGCTTATAGAATACCAATTTTATTACTTCCTCAATTTAAAAAAAGCATACCATTTACGGTATGCTTTTTTTATGAAATTGGATAACGTACTGTAATACAAAACTCGCCTTGATTAACAGTTGTTCCTGTCGTAGTAATTCGGACAGTAGTAAAATATCGTACAGTGAAAGTACCACTACTTTGTGGTTGTACAGTAATTGTATCAACTACTGTAGCACCGACTAAAAAATCAACTGTAATAGGATTCGCGCCTACATCATATTTCACATAACCTGAACCATATACTTCTTGTGTAATATTATTCGTATATACAATTTGAGTACCAGCACCTGTAATAGACCAGTCTGTACATACTTGATCTTGCACAAGTGCTTTATTAGAACAACAAGACAAACCGGAACTTCTCATTCCCATTTCGATCCTCTCCTATTCTACTATGAAAGTGGATAACGTGTTGTAATACAAAATTCTCCCTGATACGTTCCACCAGGTGTTGCAGGTAACACAACTTGTATACTAGCAAAGCGGCGATACGTAAAAGCGATACTCGTTCCTGGGTTTAATGTTTGTGTATCAATTGTAGCCCCAGCAGAATCAAGCGCTTCTACAGTAATTGGACCTGGACCAACATCCTATTTAACAAAACCAGTACCAACTACATTTTGGTTAATATTATTTGTATAAAGAACATTATCAATTGCTGTTGCAACTACAGTAGCAGACCACGGACTACACACTTTATCTTGCACATAATTTTTATCTGGACAGCAAGTTAATGCTGACCCTGAGCACTCACAAGACATAGTTGTTTCCCCTCTCTCTTTTATATTCCCTATATGTGTATGTCCCTCAGAGTCTTTTGCCTGTACTATTCATCTATTTTCAAAAAATATGCAAATTCCATTACCAATGACTAGATAGATTCCGATCTGTTTCGTTTTTTCATAAATTTATAGATTAAAATACCACCTACAATAATAAGAACGACCACTAATATAGGTAACATATATTGTCCAACAACACCCGCTGCTTTTTCCCAATGCGGACCTAATTTCATTCCAAAATAAATATACAAAGTCGTTAATGGGAACATTGCTACAAATGTATATATGCTAAATTTCCATATGTTCATTTTCGCCATACCACATGGAACGGAAATAAGCGTTCGAACTCCCGGGATGAAGCGTCCTAAAAATGCTACAACCGGCCCATATTTCTCAAAGAAATCATCTGCTTTTTGAATTTGTTCTTCTTTAATAAAGAAGTATTTCCCGTATTTTATTAATAGAGGACGACCACCGTAATAACCTAGTGCGTATAACGTTAATGGTCCTGTCGTTCCCCCTAGTGTTCCAGCTAATACAGCTAGCCAAAAATTCATATCACCCTCGTATACCCAATATCCAACCATAGGCAAAACTACCTCTGCTGGAATAAACTCAAAAGTTAAAGCTAACACGACTCCAAAATAAGAAAACTGCTTTAAAAACTCGATTATATCTAAAATAATTTGCTCCATATTTTCAACTCCTATCCTACGTTTACGTTATGCTTTTCTTGCAATTGCACTGGCGCCATTTTTACAATTCGATTTAAAATAAATAACACAATTCCAATATCATCTAAAATACCGATAAACGGTAAGAAGTCTGGAATTAAATCGAGCGGCATCGCTACATAACCAACTAAAAAAGCAATAGATAAGATTTTCTTCTTTATGGAAACCTCTTTTGAAGTAAAAAAGTCAAATAGAAATGGAACAAAACGGCGGACATGAAATATAACTCTTAATCTACTAATAAGTTTTTTCATTTTCTAGCTCCTCTCTTTGTATACAAAAAGGACCCTACCAAATATGGTAAGGGTCCTAAAAAGACAATAAGGGGCCTTTACCATTGCTGGTAAAGGTCTCACTAACAACGAAACGTTGCCAATAAAGCCGAGGGTTTCTCCCTGTAATGACGACTTTACTGTAATAAGTTACTCCCCTTTAGATACACAATTTTATACAATCACATTAAGATATTTGGAGGAGCTTGTCAATATTTTTTTCATAATGAAACCTGTTCACATACTTCTATCACTGTTACAATTTGTCTGCTTAATCTTCCCTACAATCTATTTTTAAAGCGGATTACATTTCGGTATCTCTAACCCTGAGGATTGTGCTAACTTCAATAAATAGTAACACTCCTCCCTCGCCATATGATCCGCCATCCTGGCTGATAATGAACTTAATATTTGCTCAGACAACTCTAATTCTTCTACTTCTCGAAGGAAATGCGAGAATAACTTTAGCTCTAGTGAAACGTCTTTTGTAAACTTCTTCAAAGCTGGAAAATGTTTCAGTTCTGACCGTAAATAACCTGTCATTTCAACTGCTTTTAAATAAAATTGTTCAAAATGTTTAGCAAACAAATCACTTTTCTCCTTCAATCTTTTTTCCACAACATCTAATCCGCCTGAAATAGAACCAGCATGCCCTGCTGCATCCGTTAACCACGCGAGATGATAGTGTAGTTCATGAAAAACGGGCGGGACTTCTCCCCTCCCTAAGTATTCTAATACTGTTATATATTCCTCCACTTCATTTACCATATGATTAATAAAAGTCGGAGTAAAATGAATCACAATTTTACCTTCCAATTGCTTTTGTATAATATTTAATTTAAATGCTCGAATCTCCTCTGCAGCTTGTTCTGCATCTTTTGAAAATGCAATAAAATTTACAGTATGAATTTCATTTAAAAAGTTCGTGAATTTTTCTACAAAATAGGTGGCTTTCTGTATATCTTCTTTCTCCTGTGGAGCTAAAGCATCTAGTAAAAACTGAGCATGATCCCCAAGAACTTTGAGCCAAAATTTATGTTCAAACAGTGCGCTTTCTTCATACATTCTATCCACACTATCCCCCCTATGGTTACTCATGCCTCTGATGAAATTTGAAGCTTATAGCAATCTGGATCATACACAGTAATTACCACCCCATCCGCATGCTGTTCTTCCGCAAAAGATATTTTGTAAAACTGTAATTTTCTCTTTACTTTTTCCATATCAGAAATTGAAAAGGTTATTAATTCACACGAAGAATTAGCAACCTTCTCTCGCCCTCGTAAATTCCGATTTACCACAAAACAAATTCTCGTTAAACCAACGTCATACCAAACACCTGTTACATGTAGTTGAGGTCTCTCCTTGCTTGGTTTAAAGCCTAAAATCCCTTCATAAAAATACAATGTTTCCTTTAAATTTTTTGATTCTAATACGATGCATGTTGTAATGCCTTCCATCCTCAACTCCCCCTGTCTCTATTAGTTTTTTATATGAGTCATAAATGACAATTATGTACGAATACAATACATAGTAATGGATATTTCATTTATAAAGGAGGCGTGTAACATGGATAAATTCATGAAATCCTTCATACCTTATCATGGTCCAAACGATCCTTGTCCTCCAATTGGAAAGAAATATTACTCAACTCCCCCGCACTTATATATGGGCTTTCAACCAACTAATTTACCCCAATTCACACCAAAAGAAGCTTTAAGAAAAGGGACTTTATGGCCTGCCTTTTATGATTATTATGAAAATCCTTACAAAAAAGGACGGTGAATCAAGACGTGACACAAACATTGCCTGATGAATATTACAAATGGATTGAAGAACTTCAAGAATTAGACTTTGTATTAGTTGAACTTACTCTCTATTTAGATACGCATCCCGACGATACTGCAGCTATAAATCAATTCAACGATTTTTCTTATAAACGAAGAGTATTAAAACAAAAAATTGAAGAAAAATACGGACCACTTCAGCAGTTTGGAAATAGTTATTCTAACGCTCCCTGGGAATGGAGCAAAGGACCGTGGCCATGGCAAATATGAAGGAGAGAAACTATGTGGATTTATGAAAAAAAATTACAGTATCCTGTTAAGGTGAGTACTTGTAATCCAGCACTCGCAAGATTATTAGTTGAACAGTACGGTGGTGCGGACGGCGAACTAGCTGCTGCTCTGCGCTACTTAAATCAGCGTTATACTATTCCTGATAAAGTCGTTGGCTTACTAACCGATATTGGTACAGAAGAGTTCGCACATTTAGAAATGATTGCTACAATGATTTATAAATTAACAAAAGATGCAACACCTGAACAAATGAAAGCTGCCGGATTAGACGCGCATTATGCGAATCATGATAGCGCCTTGTTTTACCATAATGCAGGTGGTGTTCCTTTTACTGCCACTTACATTCAAGCGAAAGGAGATCCTATCGCAGATTTATACGAGGATATTGCAGCTGAAGAAAAAGCACGAGCGACTTATCAATGGCTAATTGATTTATCAGACGATCCCGATATAAATGATAGCTTACGCTTTTTACGCGAACGAGAAATTGTCCATTCTCAACGTTTCCGAGAGGCTGTAGAAATTTTAAAAGAAGAACGTGATAGGCAAATTTATTTTTAATACACATATCCTAGCGATATGTGTTTTTTTACGTTAAAAGTGAAATTCTTCCTGCATTAACATATAAATAGTATATTTATTCAATTTTACGCATTATTTTAAAATATTTTTAAAATTCCCTCTTGCTTTCTAGTCATCAGACCTTTAAAATAATAACAGTTAATCGACAAATTATTTGAATTTTCGACAAAAAACGCTCATTAGGAGGCTTTTCTTTATATGCGTACAACTTTAAAACCAGCGCAAATACTTTCGATTAGTTTATTACTATTCGCAGTTTTCTTCGGTGCTGGTAATATGATTTTCCCGCCTCTTCTCGGTCTTTCTTCCGGAGAAAATATGTGGGTTTCCATTACAGGATTTATTATTACAGATGTCGGTTTATCTTTACTAGCTATCGTCGCTGTTGCCCTTGCTGGTGGTAGTTTTAATACTTTAGCGAGCCGTGTTCACCCAAAATTCGCAGCAGTATTCGCTATCATTATTTATCTTTCCATCGGCCCACTATTTGTTATTCCACGAACTGGAACTGTATCTTATGAAATTGGGATTGCACCACTTTTCCCAGATCAATGGTACTCTATGTTAGTTTTTAGTGCGATTTTCTTTATAGTCGTCTACTTCTTATCGTTAAATCCATCCAAATTAGTAGATCATATCGGAAAAATATTAACGCCAATTTTGCTTGGAATTATTGCAATTATGGCAACAAAGGCGATTCTTTCACCAGTATCGTTCGCAGAACCTGTTGGTGACTATAAAGAAATCCCATTTTTCAAAGGATTTCTCGAAGGCTTTTTAACATTAGATGCAATCGGAGCTCTCGTATTATCAACAATTGTTGTAAATGCAATTCGCCAAAACGGTATACAAGATAAGAAATCCATTGCGAAATATACAATTATTTGCGGAAGCATTGCGGCTCTTTTCTTAACAATTGTTTACTTCTTACTAGGTTATATCGGCGCTTCAAACGGAAACTTAGGACAATTTGAAAATGGCGGTCAACTATTAGCAACTATTATGTATCAATTCTTTGGGACAAGCGGTAATGTTTTATTAAGTATCGCAATTATAGCTGCTTGTTTAACGACTGCAATCGGTGTTGTAAGTGCATTCGCCAACTATTTCACAACAGTATTAACAAATGTTTCATATAAGAAGCTTGTACTATACGTTTGTATTTTTAGCTTCGTTATTTCAAACTTAGGATTAAGTTTATTAATCAAAATTACATTACCCGTATTAATTATTTTATATCCAATTACAATCATTTTAATTTTCGTATCATTTATCGATAAATATACGAAACGTAAACCTTCTGTCTATATCGGAGCGATGATCGCAGCATTCATTATTAGCTGTATTCATGCACTTGATAATGTGGGAATGATACCAAGTTTTATCGCTAATATCGTACACACAATTCCTTTTTATAACTTAGGAATCGGCTGGATCGTTCCAGCAATAATCGGTGGTATAATCGGATACTGTATTCCGCAAACAGAAGCTGCAGGTGAAGTTTCTACAAAATAAAAAAAAGAAGCAAGTATGAAATCCATGCTTGCTTCTTTTTATTTTCTATCGCTGAATACAGTATTTGTATATGAGCGAACAGTTAACATATAGTAGCCTAAGTAAATCATGATATACACTCCTATACTACCTAGTAAAGGAAGACTATATTCAAACATTCCTGTAAAGCCCATCAAACTTAAAAATGCAAAGAATGTATGACAAATCGCAAGCAGTAATGGTACTACGAAAATCGCTCCTACTTGTTTTCTTACAGACTCTGTTGCTTCTCTTTTCGTTAGTCCGATTTTCTTTAACATTCCGTATGCTGGTCGCTCTGCCAGCGCTTCTGTTATTTGTTTAAAGTATAAAATACAGCCAGTAGCAAGAATAAAAACAATCCCTAAAAATATACTTGCAAATAACAACACTGCACCATCTTGCAACTCAGCTTGACTCGCCTGTTCAAATGATTGGAATTTCGCTTCCTTAAAAAGAATAGTCTCTAGCTCTTTCGTTAGCTCTCTACTACCGTTTCCTTCAACGATAAATCCACTTACCTTTGAAACAACATTTCCTTGCTGCAACTTATTAAATAACGAATCTTGAACAACAAGTCCAACCGGTGCCAGTTTCGCACTAACAATTGTTTCCTCACGATGATCAACAATTGTTACGCCGCTCTTCATCCCTTTTAAAGACACGTTATTTCCATCAAGCGAATTTTTCTCGATGTTATATGATTTATACGGATCTAATAAAATAACTTCTTTTTCAGAACCCAGAACAGCTTTTTTATTCCCTAACATAGAAGCTACTTTATTATAATCCGACGCTTTTATAACTTGTACATTACCATTACCTATTAAATACCCAGTTAATATTTGTTCTCCATCTATCTTCCCTTGCATAGAAAGTAAAGCTACGGACGTTTCATTTTTTATTCCTAACTCATGTTTTTGAATTTCTTCTCTAACTTTCTTATCTAATTCCTTTCCAGTTGTTACATACTCATAACTAACTGGATTCATTAATGTCGCCGTTTTCTGCGCTCCATAATACATACTAGAACTAATTCCAATTGTACATAGTGTCACTGCACTTAATAAAGATAATAGCGCAAGCATCTTTACGTTCCCTTTTATTCTAAAGAACAATGAAGAAATGGATAAAATGTTCGTTCCATTCCAATATTTCGGTTTATCTCCCTTTATTTTATGGAGTGATTTCACTGTATACTGCTCGAATAGTAAAAACGTACCTTTTACAATACACCCAAAAATAATTAGACCTGTAATAAAAATTGCTCCAAACCCAAAAACTTGTGTGAGTAACGCAATTATATAACCTGTAATTAATAAAATAATTGCTCGTTTTGCCTTCTTACTTGAATAAGTAGGTGCCTCTTCTTTTTGATTTTCACCATATAATAATTCAACTAAACGATGCTCATAAATTAACTTTTTACTTTTCCATGATGCAATAAAGAAAATTGCACCTATCGTTATAAGAACTTCTACTATAGACAAAAATGAAATCGTAAATGTAAAAGTAAACGCACTTCCCATTAGCTTCACAAGAAGCCCTGCACATATATTCGCTATAAATAAACCAGAAATAATACCTAATACACTTGCAGCAGCACCAACTAGTAATGTTTCATAAAAGAGTAACTTAGCAATTTCCTCTTTACGAATGCCTAATAAACTGTATAACGCAATTTCTTTTTTCTTCTTTCGCAAAAAGAAGCTATTACAATAAAAAATAAAAATCGTTAAAAAGATAATCAACAGAATTTGTGCAAACGTAAATGTCGTTTCCACTTTATCCGATTCTTTCAAAAGCGCTACTACACTTTCATTTCGTTTAATCGATACGAATGTAAAATAAATAATAATGCTGCCTACTAAAGAAATAAAGTATAGAAAATAATCTTTAATATTTCGTTTTATACTACGCTTTGATACTTCTAAAAAATCCATCGTATACCTTCACCTGCTCTCGCGTTTCTCTATACATGAAGTGTATACGAAATTGTATTTCTTCCCTATCGATTTTCATTACACCTCTCTTACGATATTGTAATATAACAAAATAAAAGAACCTAGTTTCCTAGGCTCTTCACATCGTATGTTTAAATATAAATAACGCACCAATTCATCTGCTTAAACTATGGACAACCTCCACCTTACATTTACATATCGATACCTTACAAAACTGTAAGGTTATTGTAAGCTAAAACGATTTGTCAGATTCTTCACCTCTTTTATACTTAATGTAGATACTAAAACGAACGAAAAGGTGATAAATAGATGAAGAAGAAAAATAAAGTGTTAATTACTAGTGTAGTAGCGATCGGAATTGCAGCTGGATCATATTTTGCATTTGCTGGCGGTAGTTCAGAAGTAGCAATGGCATATAGCGGTTATAAAATTACGGAAAAACAAATTGAAAATGCACAAAAATTTGGCGGCGAAGTTATTCCAAATGGTATTGAAACAATTTCATTCGATCCAACAAAAGGTACGTATGAATTAGCTGTTAAAAAAGGTGATGAAGTGAAAAAAGGTCAGCTTCTATTTAAATATAATGATCCTACTGCTAAACAAGGTGTAACAGAAGCAGAAATGCAAAAGAAAATCGCACAAAAAGAAGTAACATTGTTCCAAAAACAAATTGATGCAGCGAAACAAAAATTACAAAAAGATAAAAATGCAGGCCTTCCAGCTGAAGCATTAAAAGCATCAGAAATTGAAGTACAACAATTAGAATCACAACTTGAAATGAAGAAGTTTGAAGTAGAAAAAGCTGATGAAATGATTAAAGTAGCAAAAGAGAAAGTAAACACACTTTCTGTAACGAGTCCAGCCGACGGTGTAATTGATGATATCGTAAAAACTGCTGATGAAAAAACAGGTATGAGTGGCATTACACTTCGTCACGCTGGTCAATTTAAAGTAAAAGGTCAACTTTCTGAATATGAACTTGCTAGTATGAAAGTTGGGCAAGAAGTAACTGTTTCATCAAAAACTGTCGCTGGTAAAACTTGGACAGGAAAAGTAACAGAAATCGGTTCTACACCATTAAAGAGCATGGACGAAAATAAAACTGTTTCTAATTATCAATTCACTGTCACATTAGATAATAGTGAAGAATTACAAAACGGCTTCCATGTTTACGTAACAAGTAAATCCGGCGAAGCAACTGGTACAATTGTTCCGAAAAGCAGCATTGTGAAAAAAGGTGACAAAAGTGTTGTCTTCATTGTAAAAGACGGTAAAGCGAAAGAACAAGCAGTTACTGTTGAATTCGAGACAGATAGCGAAGCAAAAGTTTCTGGAGTGAAAAAAGGAGAGGAAATTATCTCTAAACCTGAAAAAGACTTAAAAGACGGTATGGAGGTTGTCACTCAATGATTAACTTAAAAGGCATCACGAAATCTTTCCAAAATGGTGCAGAGTCCGTTCAAATATTACACGGAATTGATGTAACACTAAACCAAGGAGAATTCACTTCTATTATGGGACCATCTGGTTCTGGTAAATCAACATTAATGAACATTATCGGTTGCTTAGATAAACCAACGACAGGTGCGTACGAACTAGCTGGTCAAAACATTTCAAACATGTCTGAAACAGAACTTGCACATGTTCGTAATAAAGAGATCGGATTTATATTCCAAAACTTTATGTTATTACCGAGACTTACAGCACTTCAAAATGTAGAACTACCTCTTATTTACGCTGGAGTCGATAAAAAAGAAAGACGTGAGCGCTCATTAGCAGCTTTAACAAAAGTCAGTTTAGCTGATCGTGCTACTCACTTACCAAATGAATTGTCAGGTGGACAAAAGCAGCGTGTCGCAGTCGCACGTGCAATCGTAAATAACCCGAAATTTCTCTTAGCAGATGAACCGACGGGTGCACTTGATACGAAAACAAGTACACAAATTATGGATCTCTTTTACGAATTAAACAAACAAGGCTCAACAATCATTATGATTACCCACGATCGTGAAATTGGGGAAGCGGCAGCACGTCAAATTGTAATTCGTGACGGAAATATCGTCCAAGATTGGAGAGGTTAATTTTGAACACGAGTGAAAATATACGCATGGCCCTTTCCTCTATCTTTGCTCATAAAATGCGTTCTATATTAACAATGCTAGGTATTATTATCGGTATTAGCGCCATTATTACTATCATTTCAATGGGTGATGGTACAAATGCAAAGTTTAAAAAAGAGTTAGGCCAAGGAAAAGATACTGAAGTAACGATTTACTACAACAACCCTGATTATGGAACTGATAGTGCCAAAATCACACCTGATATGCTAAAACGTCTTCAAACTGTACCAGGCGTTAAAGATGTTTATCCAGATGTAAGTATGAAAGTAAAAGCATCTTCTGGTTCAAAAGATGTCTCTCTTGATTTAAAAGGTGGAACAGGCGCCTTTATGACAGATTCGAAAATAAAATTAGTTCACGGTCGTGAATTAAACGACAGCGAATTAAACCAAGCAATTCCTGCTGTTATATTAAATGAAGAAGCTTTCAACAAATTATTTAGTGGTTGGGAATCAAATCTATACACAGATGTAAAAGGAAAGCCGTATAAAATAGTCGGTGTATACGAAACGAAAAACGAATTTGGAATGGCTATGCCTGAAGGTTATACATCTCTTGAAAACGCGCCTGTCATTTCAGGAGTAAATGAGTATGACTCTGTAAAATTAACAATGACCTCTCCAACAGAACGTAAAAGTGTAGAAAAACAAGCTGTTTCTGTTTTAAACGACATGAAAGCTCCTAAATTCGAGCACAAATTCGAAGCACAGGACTTAGGTGAATTTACGAAGCAATTAGACGAATCCATCGGTATGATGAAAATGGTATTCGGTGGCATTGCCGCTATCTCCTTACTTGTTGGTGGTATCGGTGTAATGAACATCATGCTTGTATCTGTAACAGAACGTACACGTGAGATCGGTATTCGTAAAGCACTTGGTGCAACGCGCGGTAAAGTATTAACACAATTCTTAATTGAATCTTGTATTTTAACAGGACTCGGTGGTTTCATCGGATTCATGCTTGGTATTTTCTTCGCTTGGATCGTCTCAATCTTTGCCGGATGGCCACTCGTTATCTCAAAAGAACTTGGACTTCTTTCAGTAGGTATCTCAATGCTAATCGGTATTGCATTCGGTTTACTACCAGCAAACAAAGCTGCTAAACTTGATCCAATTGAATGTTTACGATATGAGTAAATAAAAAACGTAGGAGTTTACACTCCTACGTTTTTTATTTTGTTGAAGGCAAATGTAATTTCATCGACGTTTTGACAAAAATAAGAACCTCTAACTTCTATTATATAAAGTGAAACTATAATCAGTGGGGATTTTGTTCATCCCCCACTGATTATTAGCCTTCACCAATCGGGCTTTTACGGGCAGTTAATCTCCCACCTAACTTCTTTGCTTCAGCCGAATTTTGAGGTGGGGGTTTTACTGCCCACAAATAGCTGGATAATTCTACTGCAACTCGCGAACCAATTCATAACCATATCATCCCTTTAAATCATGTTTCTTCTATTATATATGTTTCATGTTGCGATTATCTTTTTATCCTTGCAACTTTCATTTCGCATTACCACCATCCTACAATCCTATTATTGCAAAAATAATATGTAAAAGAACAAATTCAAGGCGTAATTTTTTCCATACTACAACTTATTTTGTAACAATTACATCTCTATTTCATTAAAATCCCCCCTATATATACGACTTCACACACAAGAAGATTATATTTTCATAACTACATTACGATTCAAACAGTTAAATACGCCTTTTTTGTAACGTTATAGAAACATTCAAGTAATACCATTGATACATTATTAATCTATTAGTAATTAAAAAAGTATTGATTTTATGAATCGTATGTTCTAATCCCCTCAAAAACGCAAAGAAAACGCTATCAGGATATTAATGGAATTATTACATAATATTAATGCCTCGTTACGAATGCTTTGTAGTTTTGTGTTTTCCGCAAATAAGAAAATAATGGTTGCTATAATGAGGTCAACGAAAACAAATGCAATGGAGGCTATTATGAAAAAATTTATGGGTATAGCAACAGCAGCGGTTTTTGGTCTTGGGATTTTCACAACATCTGCTAAAGCAGAAACAATCGTAACGACTGATGTACTAAATGTACGAGAAAACCCAACTACTGAATCACAAGTTGTCGGAAAGTTATTAGATGGATATAAAGTTAACGTTTTACATACAGAAAACGGATGGTCAAAAGTTAAATTAAATAGTGGTAAAGAGGCTTTCATAAGCGCTGACTACACAAAAGATACTTACTACGTAACAGCAAACGTATTAAACGTACGTGCTGGAGCGAATACAGATTCAGCGATTCTTGGTAAATTGAAAAAAGATGATGTAATCGAAACAACACACCAAGTACAAAATGATTGGATCCAATTTGAATATAACGGCCAAACAGCTTATGTACACATTCCTTACTTAACAGGAAAAGCACCAGTTAAAGTTCAGCCAGTAGTTAAAGCTGAAAAAGTAACTAACGTTCAAGATACAGCTAAAGTTCGTGAAGCAGTTAAAGCCGGGGAAGTAGCTGAAACTCAAGCAAAAGCTAAGGCTCAAGAAGCAACTAAAGCTCGTGAAGCAGCTGAAACTCAAGCAGAAGCTAAGGCTCAAGAAGCGGCTAAAGCTCGTGAAGCAGCTAAAGCTCAAGAAGCAACTGAAGCAGCTAAAGCTCAAGCAGAAGCTAAGGCTCAAGAAGCAGCTAAAGCTCGTGAAGCAGCTAAAGCTCAGGCAGAAGCTGAAGCTCAAGCAGAAGCTAAGGCTCAAGAAGCAGCTAAGGCTCGTGAAGCGGCTAAAGCTCAAGAAGCAGCTAAGGCTCGTGAAGCGGCTAAAGCTCAAGAAGCAGCTGAAGCTCGTGAAGCGGCTAAAGCTCAAGAGGCAGCTGAAGCTCGTGAAGCAGCTAAGGCTCAAGAGGCAGCTAAAGCTCGTGAAGCGGCTAAAGCTCAAAAACCAGCTACACAACAACCTGTTGCGAAAGAAACTGAAACAAGTGCACCATCTTCTTCTCGTGAATTAAGAGTTGTAGCAACAGCTTACACAGCAGATCCACTTGAAAATGGTTACAAAGCAGGAGACCAAGTAAAATCAGCTATGGGTCATAACTTAACAGCTAATCCAAACATGAAACTAATTGCAGTTGATCCAAGTGTCATTCCATTAGGTTCAAAAGTATGGGTTGAAGGTTACGGAGTAGCAATCGCTGGTGATACTGGTGGAGCTATTAAAGGAAATAAAATCGATGTTTTAATGCCAGATAAAGGTACATCAAGTAACTGGGGACGTAAAACAGTTACAGTGAAAATTTTAAACTAATTATTAAAAAAAGAGTTAGTCTCATTATTGAGGCTAACTCTTTTTTTATGATTCTTACACTCTTTCTTTCTCTTGAAAGTAACTAATATTATCCCGAATCCATTTTCTCTCTGACATAAACAAGTTTCCTCGTTTTTTATATACTTTATCAAACGTCTTTAAAACTTCTTCATGAGTAGCAAACTTATGTAAGAAACGAAGAGCAATGACGATCTCTGATTCATCAGTAGGCTCTACTTCATTTTTACGTCTTCTAGAAACAACTTTAGTTACACGTTCGCTAATTGGTTGAATCGCCATTTCATCTCCATATGCATAAATAGCTCGAACAGCTTCGTATTTCACCATAACATTTCTATCCTTTAAAGCTTCAATATAAACTATTTGTAAGTCCGCTCCCCCTATTTTCGCTAAAACCTCAATAACAGTTGAACGAACATAAGCACTATCGCAATGTAAAAGCTTTGTTAAAGGTAAGATTGATCGCTTTGTTACAATCTCATATAAAGTGGCACATATATTTACAATATCATCTCGATTCTCTTCCACTGTAAGTAACTTCAATAAAGCATCTTCTGCTTCCAACGATTTACACAACTTTAAAGCGATGACAGCAGAATAACGAACTCCACTATTTTTATGATATATGTAAGGAATAATTTTATGTGCATTGCTTGCTTCAGATAATTTACTTAAATCTATGAGCATGCTATCTAACACCATCCTGCTTTCTTCACTTTCTAACCGATCTATCAAATAATCTGCAATATACATCTCTTTAGTATTTATTGCAAGTCGTGTAATTAAAAAATAAAGATTTGTTTTTATATATACTTTTCGTGCTTCCATTACTTTCTCTTGGAAACAAGAAAAAAGCGATACATCATTTAACTGCCTCGCTTCTTCATACGCACATTGCCGAATACCTGCTTCTTCATCCGCCATCCGCCTTAATAAATCATCTATATACTCTTCCATCTCCTTCTCCCCCGTCCAAGTTAAATCTATCCCTTTGAATTCTATATACGATAGACTACTATTTCAACAGAAAAAAGAGGATGCTATAGCATCCTCTCTTACCTTCCCTATTCCACACAAGTAAACTGTGTCCAAGCTCCTACATAATCTAGTAAGAATAACTCTTCTTCTGCAATTGTACCGACAATATTTTTCCGTTCATCTATTGGCATTTCTTTCAGAATGATTTGTAGTTCACCTTTATACTTTCCGAATAGGTTATTACCAATTACAACTTGCCCTCTTTCCTGTCGTACACTTTCGCGCACTGGGAAGTCATAGTCTTTGTACTTTTTACGTACTTCTGTAGAACGTACCATATACTCTGTTATGTCACCGCGTCTTACGTGTAATTCTTGCAGTGTCGCTCTCTTCTCTACTTCAGTCGCTTCGTCTACAAATTGTACCTTTAGCTGTAACATGTAACGATTTAAGTTTCCTAGTTTCTCTAACTCTTCTTCACTCGCATAAGCATTTCCGATAATAACATCATCAATAAGCCCTGTTGCCCATAAATGTTTCGCTTGTACTTCAATTGGTAAGTTACGATGTTGTTCTAACGTACATAATCCGTCATTAATATCCCATGGACCAATGTCAGCTGCATGCGATGTAATAAAGGCTGCACTGCGAATACCATGCTTTTTGAAGCGTTCACTACAGCGAATGAAATAATCATACGGAAGACCAGTAAATTTTTGCGGATAAAAATTGTGGCAACCAATTAAAGCTGATTTATTCGCTTGATGCGAAAGGATATTTTCTAAATAGGCAATATCATTACTTACATTCAGCTCAATTTTTAAGCCATATGGATTATTCGTCATTTTCGCTTCTGTTAACCCGTCAAACCCTACATCTAAACGAATTCCATCTGCACCTAACTCTGCAAAGAATGATAGATCACTATAACTAACACCAAGTTGATCGAATACAGCCGGAGCTACATCTAAAATAACTTCCATATTATACTCTTTTGCATGCCCAATAATTTCTTTAAATTCAGCTACAATTTCTTCTTTCGGACGATTCACAGATAATAGACATGTAAATATTCTTGAAAAACCGTGGCGTGCCGCTGTCGAAATGTATGCCATATCTTGTTCTTTCGTTGAATGCTCTGGATAAAGTGAAATTCCTAATTTACGCTCCATGCTTTTGCATCTCCTTCACACGTTGTATTAATGCCATGCTCGTAAATCTATATTTTGCAGATAAACATGTTGCACATAAAATCGTTGGTACGATTATAAAGTACGGTGATTCTAAACTAAATGCCACATAAGCTCCCATTGAACATCCAATAAATAATATCGACACAAGTAGTAAAACTAATAGCGATTTACTTTGTACCCACTTTGAATAATGTGCAATACACTGCCCCGCCACGAATGTAATTAAGATGATAATTGCTCCGAGCATTCTGTTTTCTCCTCTCCTGCTAATTGTTGCTTCTCATACATTTTGAAGAATGGATAGTAAATAACGAATGAGATAACAAAGTTAACAAGTACAAGTACACCAGCCATAATTGTCCAGTCCGTACTAATAATCGCTGCAATTGGTGCTAACATCGTAAATGGCAGCTTCGCCATCATGAGCGGAATCATACCTGAAACAACTGCGAAATATGATACCGTTGTTGTAACTAACGGTGTAATAACGAATGGAATAATTAAGATCGGGTTCATTACAATTGGTGCCCCGAAAATAATTGGCTCGTTAATATTGAATAATCCTGGTACGAATGATAATCTACCTAACTCTTTTAAGAACTTAGATTTAGAGAACATAAACATAATTACTAAAGCTAACGTTGAGCCTGATCCACCGATCCATACGAACCATTGAATAAATTGCTCTGTAAATAAGTTTGGTAATTGATGTGCATTTCCTGTAGCCGTGAACACTTCCATATTTTCAAGAATTGCTGAATCCCACATCGGACGGATGATTGGTCCTAAAATCGCTGGGCCATGTATACCGAACGACCAGAAGAACACGATTAAGAATACTGTTAATAAACCGCCGAATAAATTATTTCCTACTAATACTGATTTTAATGGTGCAATTAAATATGTGATCGTTGTATTTACATCAAATTTCAAACCGTAACGAATACCCCAGAATAAAAGAATAACTACTAAAGTTGGAATTAATGCTGCAAATGAATTTGCAACTGCTGGTGGTACACTATCTGGTAATTTAATCGAAATATTATGCTTAATCATAAAGTGATAAATTTCTACTGCAATTAATGCTGTCACAATAGCTCCAAATAAAGACGTAGCACTTAATGTCCCTACTGAAATATATCTTCCTGCATCAATAACACCTGGTACAGCTTTTGTTATTTGAATTGGTTCAACTGATGCTAGTAAAAAGGCGAGTACAGATAATAATCCTGCACTTAATTGATTGAGCTGATAAAAGTTCGCGAGTGAGGCCCCTACCCCAAATGCTGCGTATAAAGCCATTAAGCCTACTGTAAATCGGAATGGAATATCTAAAATATGACGAAACGGTGCAATCCACTCCATGTATGCATCAATTGGTAAGTTTAAAAAGATAACGAAAAATGACCCGACAATCGTTAACGGTAATGTAGAAATAACTCCATTTCGAATTGCTAATAAATGTCGTTGCCCCGCAATCTTTTGCGTTGTTGGCATAATCTTCTGTTCCATAAAACTCATAAAACCATTCATCGATAACCCTCCCTATGTTCAATCTGACAAAAGTAAAAGTTATAACATTATAATGTTTATATTTAAAAAAATATAATTACGCTAAAACTAATTGTTCAGCTTGCTTAAGTACTTTCAAACCATCACACATACCATAATCTCGCTGCTCTATAATTGCAACTGGTATATCGTATGACTTTGCAAGAAACTCTACCGCTGGAAACAAATACTTCACCTGTGGTCCAATTAAAACAACATCAGCATTTTTTATTTCCAGTTTCACAAGTTCCGAATCAACTGCTTTAATTTTATAATCCTTCCCTTGTTTCTTTGCCTCTTCTTGCATTTTTCTTACAACCATACTCGTTGACATGCCTGCTGCACAACATAATAAAATGTACATATTATACTGTCACTTTCTCTTCCACTCGTTTATGAAGAGTAATAAATTCTTCAGCAAGTTCTTTCACTGTAATGGCATTCATTAAATGATCTTGTGCATGCACTAATAATAAACTTATTTCTGCATGATTGCCTCTTGCTTCCTCTTGAATTAAATCGGTTTGAATACGATGAGCGGATGATATTTCCTCACTAGCAAGTTCCATCTTTTCACTCGCATTCTGAAAATCTCCTTGTCTTGCAAAAGCAATTGCTTCAAGTGCCGCGCTTCTCGCGTTACCACCATGTAAAATTAACGCAAATGGAGTTTGCATATCAGTCATTTTAAATTCCTCCAAGATATGTTTTTTCTATATTTTCATCTTATTATGAAAACGCATACAATTAAACATAAAAAACTTCCGTTATGTAACGGAAGTTTTTATATACTTTTCTTATAAAGATAATAATATCTCTTGGAAATCTTCAATTATTTCAGCCTGAGTTAATCTCTCTATCGTATTCTGACTAGACATAATATCATATAAAAAATCATAAAGCTTTTGTAAATCTTCATTATTATTGCGCTTCACACTAAATAAAATAATAACTTGTACTTTCTTATCTCCCCAGTCAACAGCTTTATCAAGTGTACAAAACATCAAAAATGTTTGTTCACTTAATAACTGCATCGGATGTGGAATCGCAACTAAATTCCCAACCGCTGTAGGAGATGTGTTCTCTCTCTCCATAACAGAAGCATAAAAGTTTGTGGGTACATAGTTTTTCTCAGCAGCTTTCTCACATAAAAACTGGATAACCTCTTCTTTCGTAGAAGCACTACGATTTAAGAAGATCAAATCTTCCTTAACATATTGCTTCACACTATTATCCACATGCGTAAATAACTGCTGACCAATCGATTTAATCTCTTTATCATCAAATATTGAGTTTACCTTTATAACCGGAACAGGCAAACCACTCGGTATATGAATCGTACTAATAATACAATCTATTTTATCTTTATAAAGATCTTCCACTTTCAATTGATAGTACCCTGTAATACCTACAATCTCTAGTTTATCTCGGAAATGTGATAAAATTTTATATTTCAGTAGTTGTGCACTCCCTTGACCAGTTGCACAAACTAATAAACATCTTTTCTTTTGATTATTTTCCTGCAAGCGGCTCATCGCCCCGCCAAAGTGAATGGCAATATAACCAATCTCACTCTCTGGAATGGATTCACCCGTATATTCACCAATTATATCTCCAACGAGAACTGCAATTTCAAAAGCATATGGATAATTTTTTTTCACTTCTGCCAAAAGAGGATTCCTCGTATTTAACTTATATTTCAAACGATTTAATAACGTTTTTAAATGAACACCAAAACCAAATAATAATTCTTCATCATAATAAAAAGTAAGATTCCGTTCTTCCGCTACTTTGAAAAGAATATGCTGCATGAATGCATATACGTCTTTCCCTAATAACTCTTCCACATTTTCATAGCGATCTCTCGCTGTAACAGCAGTACTTAATAAATGCATCGTCACATATAAAATTTCTTCTTCTGGAAATTGAAGTTTTAGCTCTTCCCCTAAATTCCCTAAAATTTGTTTCGCAATTTTATATTCTTTCTTTATTATAAGTTCAGATTCCTCTACATGCAGTGCTTGAATGTAATGACCATCCCTGCACCTCTTTAAAGCAATCGCAATATGAATTGATAAATTATCAATTTCTATATCTGATAAATATATCGTTCCTCCCTCGATATACTTTAGTATAACTGAGCGGATGAGAGAAATATGGGGTAACGATAAATATGTGTCCGTCTGCTCATAGTTCTCATGAAACGGAGTATGGTCATAACGCGGTAAACCATATTGTGATAAACAAGAACGAATATTAAATTCTTCTCCTACAATACATATACCATAATATGGTCTTTTTTCAATTTGTAACTCATAGCGACTACAAATATCCGTAACATCTTTCATAATTAAGTTTACAGTAGATTTACTCACATAAATCTCTTCCGCTAGCTGTGAAAGCTTCACATACCCATCTGTCGTTAAAATACGGTGTAAAATATAAGCTACTCTTTCTTCATAAGAAGTTGGAATCTTTTCTGTCTGTTTTTGAAATACATTTACGCAAAAATCTTCAAACTTCTTAGTTTGTATAATTTCTAGTTCGTACCCATTCCCTCTTTGTGATTCAATTTTCGCTCCGTTTTCTTCCAATATATCATTTAATAATTTTATATCCTTTTGAATCGTCTTCGTTGATACGTGTAAACGGCTCGCTAAAAAAGCTCGATTTAGCATCGATTTCTCTTCTAAAAACTCCTCTAAAATGGAAATTAATCGCTGATGCACTTTTGTCATAGCTCTTCCTCTCGCTCTTTATATAAAAGGGAAAAAGCCACTGAAATCAGTAGTTTTTTCCCTTTTATCCCGCGTTCATTATTTCTTTAGCATAAATCCAAACTTATCCCAAGCTTGTAAATAATCTAATAAGAAGATTTCTTCCTCTATAATTCGGCCAACTACATTTGTTTTTCCTGTATTCACCATATCTTTTAAAGCAATTTGCAATTCACCTTTATATTGGCCATATTTCTCATTATCAATTAAAAGATCGCCACGCTTAATTTCACGCGTATTATGCGGTTTAAACTCTTCTTTTTTATATTTCACACGACTCTGTGTAGAACGAATCATATATTCAGATACATCCCCGCGATAAAAATGAGGTTCTTCTAATACGATAATTCTTTCTAAATCTGTTGTTGTATCGTATAGTTCTATATCAAATGTTTGTTTCTCTTTATTTAACGCACCTAGTGCTTGTAATTCTTCTTCTGAAGCATAAGCATTCGCAATAATAACATCATCAATTAATTCTGTTGCAAACAAATGCTTCGCCTGTGTTGTCATCGGTAATTCGCGATGCTGCTCTAACGTACATAACCCTTCTGTTACTGGCCAAGGTCCATATGTTGCATCAAATGATGAAATAAAAGCAGCCGTTCTCATACCGTAATCTTTAAATTGTTTCGAGCATTTAATGAAATGATCGTATGATAATCCTGAATAACGATGTGGATAAAAATTATGGCAACCAATTAAATTTTCACGATTTGGTCTATGGCTCATAATGTTATCTACATATTTCGTACCGTTACTCATATTAATTTCAATTTTTAAGCCGTATGGATTGTAAGTCATAATCGATTCTTCTAAACCAGAGAATCCAACATCTAAACGGATACCGTACGCTCCTAACTCATGGAAGAACGATAAATCATTATATGAAATACCTAATTGTGTAAAGACAGACGGACTAATATCAACTAATACTTGGAACCCTAATGCATTTGCATGAGAGATCGTTTCTTTAAACTCTTCTATAATTTTCTCTTTTTCGCCATCTACAGATAATAAACATGTGAATACACGTGTAAATCCGTATTTACTCGCTAATGTTACATACTCTTTATCTTTCTCTACTGTCGAATGTTCTGGATAAATAGAAATACCTAATCGTCTCATATGTACACGCCTCTTTCTCCATCATATTGTAAACCTTTTCAAATATATGTAGCGAAAAAGTATGTATCCCTTTTCTTCCACTACAATTTGAATCCGCTTTCTTTAAAGAAAAAACAATTTCTATCATTCATAACAACTACTAGTCTATACATCTATACTTTACATCTTTTTTTCATAGTTGTGTAGCTTTTACACAAATTTGTCAGTTTTTTTGCCTCGAAAATTGTTATACGTTTTCAAGGCACCTTCCTTGACTGTTACGTTGACCAATACATATACTCGAAAGAATAGAGAAAACTTTTATATAGGGGATGAATATATGGGAGAGGCAGTACTCGTAAAACGAGAACCGTTATGGACAAAAGAGTTTATTGCGCTAATTCTAGCAAACTTATGTATGTTTTTAGGATTTCAAATGTTAATTCCAACTTTACCTGTTTATGTGAAAGAAATTGGGGGCACAAGTTCAAATATCGGATTCGTTGTCGGCATGTTTACCGTTGCAGCACTTTTTATTAGGCCACTAACTGGAAATGCCTTGCAGAAATTCAACAAAAAAATCATTTTAATGATCGGTACCGCTATTTGTTTACTCGCTATGGGCAGTTATCTTTTCGCTTCAACCGTTTTTCTATTGCTTGCCGTTCGAATTTTACACGGAGCTGGTTTTGGTATTACAACGACTACATACGGAACTGTCGTTTCAGATTTAATTCCGCAAGCTCGCCGCGGTGAAGGCATGGGGTATTTCGGTCTTTCTGGAACTATCGCCATGGCGCTCGGTCCGCTTATCGGACTTTGGCTTATGCAAGCATATAACTTCACGATTCTTTTTTTATGTGCACTTTCATGCACAATAGTTTCATTAATATTAACGAAACTACTTCAAATCAAAAAATCGCCGCAACCACCACAGCAAACATCTGGTACCTTTCTCGATGGATTTATTGAGCGTAAAGCTTTACTTCCTTCATTATTAATATTATGTATTACATTAATGTACGGGGGAATTGGGAGCTTTATCACATTATTTGCTACGGAAGTCGGGATTGCTGATATCAGTCTCTTCTTTTTATTTAACGCACTTGCAATCGCTGTAACTCGCCCGTTTTCTGGAAGATTATATGATACGAAAGGCCATACATTCGTCATCATTCCAGGAGTTATTATTACGTTTACAGGTATTATCTTGCTGTCGTATACAACTACAATTCCGAGTTTAATTATTGCCGCAGCGTGCTACGGCAGTGGTTTCGGAGCAATTCAACCGGCACTACAAGCATGGATGATTGACCGAGTAGCACCGCACCGGAGAGGAGTAGCAACAGCAACATTCTTCTCAGCATTTGATCTTGGAATTGGTGCTGGAGCGATTATTTTTGGATTCATTGCACACTTTACAAACTATGCAACTGTATATCGATATTCCTCTCTATTACTTATCGCTTTTCTTTTCATTTACATCACAAGCTTACGGAAGCAAAAACAGGGGGATAAAACAAAAGAAAAAGCCGTTGGGTAATGCTAATTGGTTCTTTTTCGAAGTACTTAGACCAAAAAATCATGTATACACATTTGTAAAAAGCAGTGGATTCCTAAAAAAATCACACTGCTTTTTGCATTGTATTGAAGAGTGAACCGCTGTTCTATTTATTCATGTTGTTCGTATGATATTAATATATAGAACGAATTGGAGGAAATATTAATGAAAGCAATAGTGTATACAAAATACGGTCTCCCCGACGTTCTTCAACTGAAAGAGATAGAAAAACCTGCTCCTAAGGACAATGAAATACTAGTAAAAATAAAAGCGACAACCGTAACAGCAGGAGATATTCGCTCACGAAGTTTTACGGTCCCCTCTTCTGTTTGGCTACCCGCTCGAATCGCACTTGGCTTTAAGCAACCGAAAAAACAAATACTTGGAATGGAATTAGCTGGTGAAGTTGAATTGGTAGGAAAAGACGTCACACGATTTAAAAAAGGAGACCAAGTTTTTGCAGCTACCCAAGTAAATTTTGGTTCTTATGCTGAGTATATTTGTCTACCTGAAGATGGAGCAGTGTGCATGAAGCCCTCCAATATATCCTATGAAGAAGCCGCAGCCATCCCAATTGGAGCACGTACAGCTTTGTTTTTCCTTAGGAAAGCTAACGTTCAAAGCGGTCAAAACATTCTTATTTACGGAGCTTCTGGAAGTGTCGGAAGTTATGCAGTACAAATTTCCAAGTATTTCGGCGCAACAGTTACAGCTGTGTGCAGTAGCTCCAATTTAGAATTGGTCAAATCTCTAGGAGCTGACGAAGTAATTGATTACACCACAAAAAATTTTTCTACTACAGACGAAACTTATGATGTTATCTTTGAAGCGGTAAACAGGAGCTCCTTTTCAGAGTGTATTAAAATGTTAAAGGAAGATGGTACCTATATAAATATCGTTGAACCGTTACCAAGTGCTCAAATGTTCTGGACTAAATTGACAAGTCGCGTGAAACTCATATTAAGTCAAAACGCACCTGAAACTTCCGAAGCATTAAATTTCCTTAAAGAACTTGTTGAGGACGGTAAAATAAAAGTGGTCATTGATAGGCAATACACTTTTGAGGAAATTATTGAAGCTCACATATATGTTGAAAAAGGACATAAGAAGGGAAATGTCGTCATCACTATGGAGCATAATGACGATTCTAAATAAAGAAAAAACACTTTGCATAATTGTTAAAATGCAAAGCACCGAAAGTTTTTAACATAAAAAGGCAGAGCAAATTCATATGCGAATTGCTCTTTTTTATTGTTGTGAGCATCTCAAAAGAAAACAGTTTAAAATAATTTAATCGTTTTTTACTTTCATTAAATAAATCCATTTCAAACCTCCCCCGTTTCCCTACATATTTTTCTAACTTTAATCAAAAAATATGCAAAGAACCATTATTATAAATAAGGTGACACTTTACTTAGCGCATCCAATTTGGATAGTTTACCTCTCCTATTTTTACTATCCGCAAATAGTGTGATGAATGTGACTTCTTTACAAACCGATCAGATATATCATCTAAAAAACCAATTAAATCCAGGTGTTTCTTTAAAGATTTGTAAACTTTTTATCCCTTTGTAAATTTAGTGTAAATTTTACTGATAAACCGTTTACAGTGCCTCAAGGTTTAGTTAATAATTACATCGTACATGAAATTTAAGGAGTGGAATGCGTGGAATACAATATTCAAGATATGATCTTCCAGTTCATTGGTGGATTAGGTATTTTCTTATTCGGGATTAAATACATGGGCGATGGACTGCAACAAGCAGCTGGAGATCGTCTTCGCGATATTCTAGATCGTTTTACAACAAATCCTCTTATGGGTGTACTAGCAGGTATGTTAGTTACAGTATTAATTCAATCAAGTTCAGGAACAACCGCTTTAACAGTCGGACTTGTAAGTGCCGGGTTTATGACATTAAGACAAGCAATTGGTGTTATTATGGGTGCGAACATTGGTACGACAGTTACTGCATTTATTATCGGGATTAAAATCGGAGAATACGCTCTCCCAATTATGGCAGTTGGGGCTATCTTACTATTCTTCTTTAAAAATAAAAAAGTACATTCTGTAGGTCAAGTCGTATTCGGTTTTGGTATGTTATTTTTCGGTTTAGAATTAATGAGCGCAGGTATGAAACCTCTCCGTTCTTTAGAGTCATTCCAAGAGTTAATGGTTAGCATGAGTGATAATCCAATTTTAGGAATTGTTGTTGGTACAGTCTTCACTTTAATTGTACAAAGTTCAAGTGCGACAATCGGTATTTTGCAAGAACTATTCGGTCAAGGTGCAATCGATTTACAAGCTGCTCTTCCTGTATTGTTCGGTGATAACATCGGTACGACAATTACAGCCGTATTAGCAGCAATCGGTACTTCAATTGCAGCAAGACGTGCAGCATTAGTTCACGTTATCTTTAATATTATCGGTACCATTATCTTTACGATTATATTAATACCATTTACAAGTTTAATTCAATATTTCCAAACGTCATTAAACTTAAATCCAGAAATGACAATTGCATTTGCACACGGGACGTTTAACGTAACGAATACAATCATTCAGTTCCCATTCATTGCAGTATTAGCCTGGATTGTAACAAAAATTATTCGTGGTGAAGATGCATCTATTAACTTCAAACCGCAACATTTAAATCCAATCTTTATTGAGCAATCTCCAGCTATCGCTTTAACAGAGGCTCAAAAAGAAATCATTCGTATGGCTGATTTTTCATTACATGGATTAAAAGAAGCAAACCAATTTTTAAATACACAAGATAAAAAACATGCTGACATGGCTACTCAATTAGAAGGAGCTATTAACAATTTAGATAAAAAAATTATTGAGTATTTAGTTTTACTATCAGAAAAACCACTTTCACCTACAGACTCTGAAAAACATTCAGTTTTAGCAGGTGTTGTTGGAGATATTGAACGTGTCGGTGATCATGTAGAAAACCTTGTAGAACTTGTAGATTTCCAAATTTCAAACCGCGTTTCACTATCAGATGAAGCACTAGCTGAATTAAATGAAATGCTTGAATTAACAATTTCAACATTACAAGATGCAATCAATGCTTTAACAAACTTCGATACTGAACTAGCACAAACGGTTATTGCAAAAGAACGTAAAATTGACCAAATGGAACGTGTTCTACGTAAACGTCACGTATTACGTCTGAACGAACGTAGCTGTTCAGGTGATGCAAGCATCATCTACGTTGATATGGTAAGTAACTTAGAGCGTATCGGTGATCACGCTGTAAATATCGCTGATGGTGTTTTAGGCGAACAAGGAAAAGTAAATTTAAAACAATCATTATAATAGGAAAGAGACGCTAATGTAAGCGTCTCTTTTTTCATTTCATCTTTACAACCGTTCTTCCTTTTAACTTTCCTTGCAGTATAAGTGCAAACTTCTCATCTAATTCTTTTAATGTACATTCTTCTGTATAAGATAATAGCTCTGAATTTTTCCACTCACCTGCTAGCAATGCCCACACGTCTCTTCTCACATCTACTGGACATTGAACTGAATCTATTCCTAAAAGGCTAATCCCTCGTAATATGAATGGGTATACAGTTGTATTTAATTCATGCCCTGCTACGTTACCACACGTTGTTACACAGCCTCCATACTTAACTACCTTTAAAGAACTTTCTAACATGCTTCCGCCTACGGTATCGACAACCCCAGCGTATATTCCTTTAAGCATCGGTCTTCCTGATTCATCACTCAACTCCGCGCGATGAATCATCTTTTTTGCACCTAAACGTAGCAGCATCTGTTCCTCTTCCATTTTCCCAGTTGATCCTACTACGTCATATCCTAGCTTCGCTAAAATGCTAACTGCTACACTGCCTACTCCG
This sequence comes from Bacillus sp. FSL R12-0074, assembly GCF_038005725.1. NCBI lineage: Bacteria > Bacillati > Bacillota > Bacilli > Caryophanales > Bacillaceae > Bacillus > Bacillus sp. FSL R12-0074. The sequence continues at coordinate 820,284 of NZ_JBBOTR010000001.1, read as the reverse complement.
CCCGTAGCACCCGTTACTAAAACATCTCCCATACTAGGCGTAATTCCCGCTCTAATGAGCTTATATACCGATAAGGCAGCTGTAAAACCGGCTGTCCCGTACATCATACTTTCCTTCAAAGACATTTCTTTCGGTAAAGGAACAACCCAAGATGATGGCACGCGAATATATTCTCCGAAACCACCAGAAGTATTCATACCTAAATCATATCCAGTTACAATAACTTGATCGCCTTCCTGAAAGGCGGTATTCCTACTACTAACAACCTCTCCCGCTGCATCGATGCCTGGTGTATGAGGATATGTTCTCGTTACACCTTTATTACCAGTAGCTGAAAGGGCATCTTTATAATTTAATGAAGAATAATAAACACGTATTAATACGTCTCCTTCAGGTAAACTATTGACTTCTCTCTCAACAAGCTTTCTTTCAAATTGATTATTTTCTTTTTCGTTCACGACAATTGCTCGGAATGATGTATGATTCATTATGCTCTCTCCTTCATCCGTAAAATCTTTCTTTATTATATAAGAAGTACATATACAGCTAATCACATCTTCTTGGCTATATTTCAACAAATCTTACTTCTCTATCACTTTCTCACATTACATATTTTCATTTCTACTAAAACACATTATACTTGTTCTACATCTTAAAAATAAAATATAGAAAATCTGACTTTTTATAAATAAATTGAATTTTTACGAAATGTAAATGATTTGTAATGTTTTTTTTCGCTAAATTTCATTATAATAAGTGGATATGAGTGTCGTATTTCAATTCAAATGAAGGAGTACAAGAAATGGAGCAAAACCCATCTTTGCAAGAAAATACACGCAATAAACCGAAAAAAGGTAAGAAAAAAACAAAAATTATTATAAGCGTTATTCTATTAGTTTTAATAATAGGTGGCGGTTATACATGGTTTTTAGTAAATAAAGCATCTTCTGCTGTTCGAAACGCCGCTCACGATTTAGCACGCGGTGATAAGTCTGATTTACGTGCTAAAGCTGTAAAACCTATTACAAATAACGTCTCTGTCTTAATAATGGGCGTTGATGAAAGCGATGTCCGCGGAAAAGAATATGGTGAAGCTATAAGAACGGATGCACTATTACTTGCAACGTTTAATAAAGATAGCAAAACTGTAAAACTATTAAGTATTCCACGAGACACATATACTTATATTCCAGTAGAAAAGAAAAAAGATAAAATTACACACGCTCATGCATTTGGTTCTACTAAAAACGGAAAAGATGGTGGACCACAAGCTAGTATTGATGCAGTTGAAAAATTAATGAATGTTCCCGTCGATTACTTTGTAAAATTCAACTTTAAATCATTCATGAAAATCGTTGATGATTTAGGCGGCATTGAAGTTGACGTACCAGTTGAGTTTACTGAACAAGATAGTAATGATAACGCCGAAGCAATTCACTTAAAAAAAGGTGTTCAAAAGTTAAATAGTGAAGAAGCTCTTGCTCTTGCTAGAACACGACACGTTGATAGTGATGCGATGCGTGGTCAACGTCAGCAACTCGTTATTGAAGCCATTTTAAAGAAACTAACAAGCGTTGGATCCGTAACAAAAGTTGGTAACATAATTGATGATATTAACGGACAATTCGTTACAAACTTAACATTCGATGACATGCTTTCATTCTATAAATATGGATCGGATTCGGAAATTGAGAAATTACAACTTCAAGGTGAAGATTGTTACATGGCAAAAGGTGATGATACATGTAGTAAGTCAGCTGGTGGTGGTCGAACTTACTACTACAATCCAGATAAAAAAGAATTAGCTAATGTTACAAACGAACTTCGTAGTCACCTTGGACTACCTGCCTATACAAAATCTGATTCTGATTCGAAAAAAACAAGCTCAGAGAAAACAAAAGAATCTAAGTCTGAAAATACGAGTGAACGCGAATCAAGTAACGATGAAACTCAAAATAAGAATAACAGTGAAGATACAGAAACATCGTCTAATGACAATGAATAAAGTGAAGCAGTGCTCTATGGAGGTAGAGCACTGCTTCTTTTTAATGCTTTCAAAACAAAAAAATCAGAACTTTCCAACTATCTTTTTTAATATTTTTAAATTATAATAAATAATAGTAATCTATTCCAATTATCAGGGGGCCTACGCATATGAAAGCTGCAGTAAAACATAACATTTCAGATTTTAAAGAGTACTTAAAATCAAACGATATATACATGGAAGAAAATATAGATGAAAATGATGGTTCGGTACATTTTTCAGTAGGATTAGAAACAGAAGCTGGCGCAAAAATTCAACTTATCGCTGCTTTCCAAAGCGAACATCCTGCTGTGGATATATACTGCTTCAATGTTGCTCTTGTACCTGATTCAACATCAACAAATGATATTTTACATGTCATCAATGAATTAAACACATCTTATCGATTTGCAAAATTCACGCTAAACAAACAAAATGCAATTGATATTTCAACATCTCTTGCATTCTCAGAACCAAACTTTAATCCCGCACTTGTCTTTGAACATACGAGAATGCTATATAAACTGGCAAACGATGAATATAAGAACTTAATGAAAGTTATTTGGGCGTAAATAAAAAGATGGTGCTACAAGAGCACCATCTTTTTATTTCGATATCATATCAACCCACATCTTTATCGCAGTTCCTACAATTAAAGTAGACAATACGTATTGCAAAACTTTTTGATTCACTCTCTTCCCTACTCTCACTCCAAGAGGAGCGGCAAATAAACTTGCTATCGCAACGATAAGAGCCGGAATAACAACTATTTGTCCAGTAATCACTTTCCCAGTAGTAATTCCTATCGAGGAAATAAAAGTAATAGCGATAGATGTTGCTATTGTTGTACGTATCGGTAGTTTTAAAACAACTAGCATAATCGGTACTAAAAGAAATGCACCACCAGCCCCAATAATGCCGGAAACACTTCCTACAATAAAAGCTAGCAAACTAGCGAGCCACTTATTGTACGTAATTCCTTCTGTCCCCTTACGATTGCTTCGCTTCGGTATAAACATCATAATAGACGCAATAGTAGCTAGTACTGTGTAAACAACGTTTACAGCATGCTCATTTAATAGATTCGCACTAAAGCTACCTACAAAGCTTCCTATCAATATACTAGCTCCCATATACACAACTAAAGTTTTATCCATATCGTTACTTTTCCTATACGCCCACGCGCCTGCAAAAGTTGCAAAGAATACTTGAATCGCTGTAATACCGCTCACTTCATGTGATGTATATCCAGCAAATCCTAGCAATACCGGAATGTATAAGATCATCGGATAATTAATAATTGCACCACCAATTCCAACCATTCCTGATATAAACGATCCTATAAACCCAATTATAAAAAGTAATACGACTAAGCTCATCTTACATCCCCTCCCTTCTAAAAAGAAGGTGAATTAAATGAATAAGTTTACATTCCCATCCGAAGCATCTGCTAAATAAGCTCCTACTCCTGCAAACTCTACCCCATCCATAATCTCTTCCTCTTTTAACCCTAATAAATCTACTGTCATTTGACAAGCTACAAGTTTAATTCCCTGTTCTTTCGCCAAATCGATTAAATCTGGTAAAGGCATCGCATTATGTTTTTTCATAATACCTTTAATCATCTTTGGTCCCATACCGGCAAAATTCATTTTTGATAATCCCATCTTATCAGCGCCGCGCGGCATCATTTTTCCAAACACTTTCTCTATAAATGTTTTCTTTACTTTCACATGCTCATCTTTCCTAAGAGCATTTAAACCCCAGAAAGTATGAAAAATAGTCACTTCATGATCGTACGCCGCTGCACCATTTGCAATAATATAAGCAGCCATCGCTTTATCATAATCTCCGCTAAATAAAACGATTGTTGTTTTCTTCTGTTGTTCCATGTTTTTCTCCTCCTAATTACCTATAGGGGTATTTTATCATTTATAAAAAGGCTCAAATCATTTATCTCTGTACTATACGACTTTACCTTCCCACGCTAACATACCGCCTACCATATTGATTGCTTGAAAACCGTAGCTCTCTAAAAATTGAACTGCTCGTGCACTTCTTCCGCCAGAACGACAAACGATAATATACTCTTTCTTTTTATCCAACTCATGCATACGAAACTCTAATAGTCCTAGTGGAATATTACACGCTTCTGGAATTTTCCCTTCAGCTACTTCTTCTACTTCACGTACGTCCACAATATTTACTGCTTCTTTACGTAACAATTTTCCTTCTAATTCTTTTGCTTTCATTTCTTTCATTTTAAATTCCCTCCTCACAAACCATTCATACCGCCTGAAACATTGATAACGTGCTGAAATCCTAATTTTTTTAATACTTTTGCAGCCTGCTTACTTCTCATCCCGCTCTGGCAAATAACGATTACTTCCTTATTTTTATCTAACTGATTTGCTTTACTCGCTAACTCATTTAACGGGATATTTTGAAATCCTTTCATATGATTCCCTCTATACTCACCTACTGTACGAACATCGATAAATTGTTTATTCTTTTGCTCCATCATACGTTTTAATTCTTTCCCTGTAATATTTTTCACTCCTCTAACTGGTAAGAGGCGAGAAATAATAAACCACGATACAAGTACAATTAAGATTACATTCAATATTGTCTTTACATCCATAAAGCTATTTAAACTCCTTCTGTGCTTTTTTCCCGTCCAAATATATACTATAACTTTGAATATGGAACCCTTTCTTTCTTAAAAAACGAACGCTTAAATTCCGATCCACTTTATTATGAACAATAAGATGCAAAGGCTTATTTGGTATTTCATGATAATACCGTTTTAAATACGCATACGGTATACACATAATTCTAGAATTGTTATCACTGTGACTCTCTGTATAATTGCGTACATCTACAACAACACTTTCAATTTCCCTTACTTGTTCTAACGAAATATATGCAACGTTTAAAACCGGAATGTAACGTTTTACTAAACTTCCCAGCATCAATACTATTAGAGATATAACTATATAAGACATATATGATTATCCTCTTTACTTTCAATAATAAGCAGAGGATGTAATCTTCCACTTATTATTGAACTGCTATGCTTTCTTGATCCAGAACTTTAATTCACCAGCTTCTTCCGTGTGTTTTAACACTTCATGACCGCCTGTTTGTGACCATGCTGGAATATCTTTAATTGCACCTTTATCTGTTAAGTGTACTTCTAATACTTCTCCTGATTGTAATACTTCCATTGCCTTCTTTGTTTTTACAATTGGCATTGGACATGCTAATCCTTTTACATCTAATACTTCTTTCACTTTCATCTTATATGCCTCCTATTTTTATAATTAAGCTTTCTTAATCCAGAACTTTAATTCGCCGTCTTCTTCTGTATGCTTTAACACTTCATGACCGCTTGTTTGTGACCATGCTGGAATATCTTTAATCGCACCTTTATCTGTTAAGTGTACTTCTAACACTTCCCCTGATTGTAATGCTTCCATTGCCTTCTTCGTTCTTACAATCGGCATTGGACATGCTAATCCTTTCGCATCTAATACTTGTTTTACATTCATCATCTATTCCTCCATGTTTCATTTATTTTATTATTCATGAACTGCACAACGATTTGGACCAATCTCCATTTCACGCTCTTCATCTGCACTCGGATGAATTTTACCCATATTCGTTTGACGAATTTCTTCGTAAGCATTTGGCTGAGGTGGTAAATTCTCCGTTACAACTTTACGAAACTCTTCCTTATCCTCAATATTTAGCCCTGCATTATACACAAATAAATCTTTTAACTTTGCGCTCACAACACCATTTTCATCCATTTCACTTATTTTTGAATAATGAGCCGGTAACACAATTAAACTTTGAGATAGCTCTTTATATCGGCTATATAAAGTATTACGTAAATCACTTACCCAATCTTCAGCCTTTCCAGCAAGATCTGGACGCCCAATTGAATCCACAAATAAAATATCGCCTGATAATAAATACTCATCATCTACAATAAATGAAGTACTACCAATTGTATGTCCAGGCGAATAGATTGCCTCAATATCAATCTTTGTTTGTCCAACAGTAATTACAGCACCCTCTACAAGTGGCTCATAAGAAAATACAACTTCTTCCGCATCTTTCGGCGGTAACCAATACGTCCCGTTTACTTTCTCAGCTAGCTTACGACCTCCTGAAATATGATCCGCATGTAAGTGTGTATCCATTACATTTGTAATTACAGCACCTTGTTCTTTTGCAAATTCCTCATATGCCTCAACTGTTCGTACTGCATCAATAACAGCAGCTTGTCCTTTAGAAATGACCATATATGATAAGCAACCTTTTCCAAGACGGTTAAACTGATACATACTTCCGCCATCTTTTAAATCTCCAACCTTTATAGGCTTTACATATTCACTCCAAGCCTTCATACCACCAGATAAATAATAAATATTTTCTAATCCAGCCTCTGTTAATTGCTCTGCCACAAATATAGAAGACCCTTCTTTTGCACATACTACTAAAACATCTTTATCTTTAGGTAGTTCACTAACAATATGATCTACACCCTCTAATAAATCAAAGTACGGCACATTCATTGAAGTAACTTCTTTTCCTTCAATTTTCCAATCTTCATAATCCGCCTCATTACGAACATCTAAAATAAATAACTCTCCGAATAAAACTTTCTCTGCAACATCTTTTGCTTGTAACGGTTTAACATTCATCTTATTACCCCCATAGGTATGTTTTTGTTTAAAAAATTTTATTTTTCCACATTCCCTTGCCACTCTAACATGCCTGGAATGACATTTTTCACATTTGCATAACCTTTCTCTTTCAACATGTGGCAAGCTACATCACTACGGTTACCAGTTCGACAAACAACATAAATTTGCTTCGTCTGATCTAACGCTGCACTGCCCAGTTCGCCTAATGGAACTGAAATAGCCGATGGAATATGACCAAAAGCGAATTCCGCCGCTTCACGAACATCTAATATAATACACTCTTCACCACTTAATAATATCTCTTCCAATTCCGAATTCGTAATTGTATGAGGATATTTCACTATTTCATTCATTTCATGTTCATGTGCTTTTCTAACGTAATGCATCAATAAATCGCCTTCGTGTTTCGTACCGATATATTGATGACCTACTTTACTCGCCCAACTTTGTATATCTACAGTAGACCCTTTATCTGTTGCCTGAACTTCAATCACTTGCCCTGATGCGAGACTTTCCATCGCCTTCTTCGTCTTCACAATCGGCATCGGACAGGCCAAACCTTTACAATCTAAACTCATATCCACTTTTATACTCATAATCATTTCCTCCCTAATCATTATACATATACCCGTAGGGGTATGATAGAATGTTTTTGAAAATCTGTCAACACATACGTTTGACAGATTATCGGCTTTTTACAAGTAATTGAACAGCTTCTTTAATTAACTCTTCATTTGAGCCATTACCTGTCTCAAACTGCTCGCGCAAACATTGCTCTAAATTTGTTCCAACAACGAGTCCAATTGTACGATCAAGTGCAGAACGGGATGCAGTTAACTGTGTAATAACATCTCGGCAATCTTTTCCCTCTTCCATCATGCGAAGCACACCACGAACTTGACCTTCAATACGTTTCAATCTATTTTTCATATCTTGATTATATTCCATTCTATAATCACCTCATTACCATTATGTCACCATTTATAACTTATGACAATATATTATACCCTACAGGGTATTTTGTAAACCCTTATTTTTATTTTTCATCTTACATGTTCGCAAAACAAAAAGTGAAACCTTAATCCATGGGGGTTCATCCTCCACCAAATTTTGAAGTGAAAGATGAACAAATATCAATATACAATCCGGTCTGGTAATACTGTTCCGTATAATTTAAAGCCACCATCTACATTTTTTACCCTATATCCTTTTTCCATTAACATACGTGCTGCAACATATCCCCTCATACCAAGCTGACAAGTAATATATATTTCTTTATCTAATGGCACTTCATCCAAGCGATCACGTAATTCATCTAATGGAATATTAATAGAACCTTTGATCATTCCTTGCTTTAATTCATTAGGATCTCGAACATCAATCAGATATCCATCATTTTCAACAATACGATCAATTTCATGCCATTGTACTGTATCAACAAAACCATCTACTATATTACTTGCCGCATACCCTACCATGTTTACTGGATCTTTTGCGGAAGAATACGGTGGTGCATATGATAATTCTAAATCCGGTAAATCAATTACAGTTAAATTCGCCTTCATTGCCGTTGCAATAACATCGATACGCTTATCTACCCCGTCACGTCCTAAAGCCTGTGCCCCATAAATTTTTCCACTCTCTTTATTAAAAATTAATTTTATTAGTACTGGCGTAGCATTTGGATAGTATCCAGCATGAGAATTGGCCTGTACATGTACTACCTCATAGGGTATATTTAATCGTTTTAATATTTTTTCATTTACTCCAGTCGAAGCAACTGTTAAATCAAAAACTTTAGCCACTGAAGTTCCCATCGTACCTTTATATAAAGAATCCGTATGACCATGAATAATATCTGCTAACATGCGGCCTTGACGATTAGCCGGCCACGCTAAAGGAATCATTGTTTCTGTTTCTGTAACAAAATCTTTCACCTCAATCGCATCACCAATTGCATATATATGTTGGTCCGATGTTTGAAATTTCTCATTTACTTTTATCGTTCCTCTAACTCCTAGCTCTAATCCTGCATCCTTCGCTAAACTACTCTCTGGTTGTACACCAATTGCTAAAATAAGCATATCTGTCTTTATAATTGACCCACTCTTTAGACGTACAATACTCCCATTCTCCTCTAATGCATCTACACCGTCTTCAAAAATAAGCTCAACATTGTGCTTTTTCATATGCTCGTGTACATATGCCGCCATTTCATAATCAATCGGTGGCATCACTTGATTGGCCATCTCTACGAGAGTAACATCAATTCCTCGTTCTCTTAAGTTTTCAACCATTTCTACTCCAATAAATCCACCACCAATAACCGTCGCATGATGTGGTTTCTTCTCATCAATGTACGCTTTAATACGATCTGTATCAGGTACATTTCGTAACGTAAACAACGCCTTCGCTTCTTCAATACCCGGAATAGGTGGAACAATTGGTTTCGCCCCTGGTGAAAGAATTAAAACATCATATTCCTCGTTATATGTTTCATTTGTAGTTACATTCTTTATAATAATTGTTTTCTCTTCTTTATTAATTTTTACTACTTTACTCAATACACGTATATCTAAATTAAAGCGCTTTGACATCTTTTCAACTGTCTGCACTAATAGTTTTTGTCTTTCTGTAATTACACCGCCAATATAGTATGGTAATCCACAGTTTGCAAATGAAATATATTCACCGCGTTCAACCATAATAATTTCATCTTCTTCACTTAAGCGACGAAGCCTTGCAGCTACTGATGCTCCACCAGCAACTCCACCTACTACAACAATTTTTCTAGACATATTTTAAACCTCCATGTTGTTTATTATTTAATTTCTCCATGTATTACAAACAAAAAACTCATACCCGTATGGGTATATAATAAAATATACAAAAATCATTTTCAATATATATATCTTTTGTTCACAAATTCGAAACAAAAAAGAACCTAGATATCTCCAGGTTCCTTTCTGTATGATTAAATCCATGCCTAAAGGCGGCGTAGTATAGAGTAATACTTATTTTTGACGGCTGAATTCATTTACGAATGAAGTAATTTGTCATACTTCCTATAAACTCTTTGTAAAACTATAATCCATTTCTCCACCTAACGCTTCAGGTGTATCACCAGTTTCTCTAAAATCATGTGTATAAATTTGTTCAAATGAACCGAAATCTACTTGCTTATAAAATTCGAAACAAGGGAATCCATCATGTTCTCCTTGAATATCAATACTACCATCCTTTTTCACACATACAGTTAATAAATAGTCCACAGGAGGGGCATACATATTTAACGGATTACTAGCGCTTGCACTCATTTTGAATTGCACACCGTCAGAATTCCATGAAATATCCGTACACACAATATTTTTAGTACTCGCTTTTCCTGTTCTTTTATTCACAGAACCATCTGGATTTGTGACCTTCTCTGTCGTAATACCCGTGTTTGCATATGAAAACACTTCTTCTTTATAAAAGTCCACTACTACCTCTTGCTCAACTCTAGAGCGCATAGTATTTACCGCATGTGGTGTAAATTCACGTGAATCACCTTCGAATTGGATTACTTTTCCGGTTTGTACATCCTTCTGTGGTTCTGTCCAAGACATTGGAATAAATACACTGGCTCTAATTTTAACGATATTCGTCATAAGAAACACCCCTGTAATTCTAATTTTATATACTGCATACTATTGAATAAAATAGACCACAATTTCAATCCTAGAACCAATAGCTTTCTCTTTTACGTTTGCTACTTCCTTCTAAAAAATAGCGCTATATTTATATCTAGATTTTCGTTTTAAAGCTATATTCCATTTCTCCAGCTAGTGCTGCTGGGGTATCATCCGTTTTCCTGAAATCATGTGTATATATTAATTCAAATGAACCAAAGTCGATTTGTTTATAAAATTCATAGCAAGGAAAACCATCATGTAAACCTTCAACATGCACAGTACCACTTTCATTAACTCGTATAGTCAAAAAATAATCAGCTGCAGGTGCTGCCGCGTTTAACGGATTACTTGCACTTGCTCTCATTTCAAAGGAAACTTCATCTTCACTCCATACAATATTTGTACATGCAATGTTTTCTGTACTTGTTTCTCCTTTTTGATACTCAATTGAGCCATCTGGATTTGTAATTTTCACAGTAACGATACAAGCATCTGCATATGTGAAAATTTCTCTTTTATAAAAATCAACAACCACTTCTTGTTCTAATCTTGAACGCTTTGTGTTCACAGCGTATGGTGTAAATTCACGTGCATCTCCGGCATATTCAAACACTCTTCCCGTCGCAGGATCCTGAATAGGTTTCAGCAAAGCATACGGTGCAAATACACTCCCTCTAATTTTAACGATATTAACCATGTGAAACCTCCATAATTCATTGATTTTATTTAGATAAATCATTATTTGCTCTATCACTAACATATAGTCAATTTGATTGACTATATCCTATATAGTACAATAGGTTCCACCTATAGTCAACTTGATTGACTATAATCACGGAGGTTATATATATGGATCATCAAACACTTAACGAACTAGATCTTACATCACTTTTATCACTATCTTTCAGCACATTAATTACTGAACTACATGACAAATTAAGTGAATTAGGATTTGAAGATATTAGGCCAGCGCATGGTTTTATGTTCAAACGCATCCTTCCTAATGGAGCAACCGGTATAGAACTAGCTGAATATTTAGGGGTTTCAAAACAAGCCATAAGTAAAATGGTAGATTCTCTTGAGAACAGTGGTTATGTCACGCGCCAAACGCATCCTACTGATAAAAGAGGTAAAATTATTGTTTTAACCGAGCGTGGTTTAGCAGTAATGAAAGCAAAAGAAGAAATAGTAGCTGAAATAGAACAGCGATGGATTGAAAACATAGGTGCAGAACGAATGCAAATGCTTAAAGAGGATTTAACAACATTCGTTACTAAAGAAGATACAGGGAAATTATCATCAAACATACGACCTGTTTGGTAAATAACAATTACCTTAAATTAACCAAACTCCTATAAAAACGGATCTGTTTTGATTCAAAGTTAATTAAGACCTAATTTAAAAAAAGTAGTTAAAATCACTCCATGAAAACAAGGAGTGATTTTCAACAAAATGAATACCTTGCATTATTAGGTATTTGATGCTATAAATATATGCGGAGGTGACAGTCTTGGAAATTAATAAAGAAGTTTTGAAAGGTCATATTGATACAATAATCCTTTCCTTATTGCATGACAGGGACATGTATGGTTATGAATTAGCAAAATTAGTACGCGAAAAAAGTGAGGAGCAATTCGAATTAAAGGAAGGAACGTTATATCTTTCTTTAAAGCGACTTGAAAAAAATAAATGGATTGAATCTTATTGGGGAAGTGAACAAGGACCTGGCGGAAGAAGAAAATATTATAAAATTACTTCAATAGGTAAAGAGGGCTTTGAGGAAAAGCGTTTAGAATGGCAGTTTGTAAAGAAAATTATTGATTCGTTTTTAGAAGGAGGAAAAAAACTTGAAGGAAATTGATGTATTTATAGATTCTGTTTATCAAAATGTTGGTGGTAATAAAAAAGAGATACAAGAGTTAAAAGCAGAGATGAAAGGTCATTTGGTAGAAGCTGTTCACGAATTAAAAGCAGAAGGAAAGACTGAGCAAGAAGCGATTGAAATTGCTATCAACCGATTTGGCGGAGAAAAAGTAATGCGTGCTACTGTTAGTCAATTGTTTCAAGCACAAAAAACCTTTGCAAAATGGGTGCTTTATCTAGCAATAACGTTTCTAGTTCTTAGTTCAATTGTGTTTGGACTTATTAAGGTAACAGACAAAAAAATTGCAAAAGAAGAGTCAATTGTTCTTACAAAAACATCAAAAATCCTAGGCAACAAAGATATAATTTCTGAAGATATGAAAAATGAAATTTCCAAATTAGTAAACGATACAAACTACATTTCAAAAGTTGAAGTTTATAACGTAAAAGATGTTGAAAAACAGGCTGAAAGTTTCACATCTATATTTGACTATAAAGGGGAAGTAAAACCAAACTATCAATATAAAAGAACAACATGGGGTTCTAGATGGTTACCTGTTGATCTTATACATTCTGGAAAAACAGAGGCAGGATGGTATATCAATTTAGAATTCAAAGATGTCCGCAATTTTATGGATCTATTATTATTCGTAGGTATTGCAGTATATGCGGTTCTATTCACTATTTGGGCAACTATCAATGCGTATCATCAGAAACGATTCACCATTGGTTGGGTAATTTTATTTGCTTTATTTAATGTATTAGGATACTTTGCTTATTATTTTTCTCGCAAGAAAGAGTCTATAAATTAATTTAAAAAGTATATATTAATGAACTCCCCCAAATTTTGAGGGGAGTTCACCTTTCTTAGTATAAATGGAAAAATCGAGGTGAATGTTGTGAAAAATTTATATAGCGGGAATGGATTATTAATAATCTTAACGATTACTCTAATGATTACATGTATTATTTTTATGTATAATCCACTTGTTTTCTCAAATTTTATTACTTTTTAATCCTCTTCACTTCCCCTTAAATATAAAAATAGATTTCTTTAAATTTTGTTTTAAATATATGAGATAACATATTTTACGCATTATATAATTCCATAACTCTCTTCACAACCAATCCCGTCGTATTCTCCTCTGGCGGCATCAACAAGTTTGTAACCGTTCCATACACAATTGGGTTTAATTCCACTTCATATCCACCATATGCATACTCCTCTTTTATTGGTAAGTAACCAATATATCCATTCGTATAGCCACCAAAGAAAGCTAGGTCATTTTGAAGACTCTCTTTCACTTCTAACGCTGTTTCTGAAAAAGGTTCCATCGGTATACCCGAGAACATACCATCATTAATTTGAAACATTTGAATTTCTAAATCGATATTTAACTGCCGAATATTTTGCTTATATTTATTTAAAACGATAGTAAGCCATTCATCAGTATTCACGCCCCACTGCTTCTCAGCTAATTGAGCCATTCTTTCTATCTCTTCAATTTCAGGAATATCCTTCAATTTCATTTGCATCATCGTCGAAATAGTTCTTAGATTTACAATTGGTCTATATGTAACTGTTGGTAATATCGTTAACACATGTCCACTGATTACGTAAGCCATTTGTTTTAATGCTTCCTGTGAACCACGATACTTCGCATTCACATTTCCAGTGGCACCTTGAACAATAATAACAGGACAGTTTACTATTTTCTCCAGAATCTCTCGCGTCATTCCAGGATAATCTGCTGATAATACATCGCTATCCCCTTTTAAAACATTCGGATGAGCAGTACAAAATACAATGACCCCAGCTAACTCCTTTGACTCAGCATTTCTCATTGCTAAAACACCAATTCTTTTATCTACAATACCCTCTATATTTATGCCCATCTTTGCTTTTCCATCAGGTGTCCTCTCTCTTCGGTTTACTCCAATATCACCTGTCGTAACATCCCACCCAACTTCACATGACCGCATATTATTATTCGCAGTAATAGCACCCTGCACTACATTATTTAGTAAAATCGTTTTATACGACTTTATTAAAGGATGATCACCGACTGTTTCCGGACCAGAATGAGTATGTGTATAAACGACAGTTATTTGCTCAAATGGTACATGAAGCTCACTAGCTACTCGTTCACGAATAATATTCGTATCTTCTACTAACATTCCGATATTATCAATACTTATAAATACAGTCTTCACTTCATCTTTTTCAAATACAAAGATTGTCCCGTAAATGTGCTCTTCAATATTATTAATTCCTGTATCTCTATGGTATCCAATAAAATCAATACCTAAAGGCGGCGTAATATCCACCTGACATACCCCTACTTTGCTCATTTGAATCGCTCCATTTCTCTATGTAACTCCCTCTCTTCAAGAATAGCATATTTACCATTTTCAAAATAAAAAGAACGGACAAGAAATTCTATGTCCGTTCTTTTCATCACACATACTTCCGATGCACCATCTTCCCATCATAAGAAAACACAACGCCCTTACTTTCCACAATGGACTCCATATGCACCGTTCTACCCCATAACTGATGCAGATAAGGTAATACTTTTTCTAAGTATTTTAAATCTAACTCAATTCCTTCATAGCTATGTTTAATGTACAATTCCCCATTCTTTAAGTAGTCTCCATCTTCTACTACTAAGTACGGGAAACCTCCATTAGTACGCATATTTACGAGTTGATCACGCACATGCTCCCATTCTTTATCAATTACTTTATATTCTTTTCCTTGGCGCTGGAATAAGTACATATCCTCTCTCATTACAAGTTTTTTATTTAAATAGTTTCTTAGGAACGATACATCCCATTCAATTTCCCGTACTTCAAAGATTTTGTCACGACCAGAACCAGGTTTCACACCGCGTCGTTTCATTTCTTCTGTCGGGTTGTTATAGCGCTCTTCAATATCTTCGAACATTTTAATACCGAGGTAGTATGGATTAATACTTGTTTTTGATGGCTGTACGACACCTGCATTTAATTTCGCAAATTCAATTGCTTCACCAGATGTTAAGTCCATTTCACGAAGTATGCGTTGATGCCAGAAGGAAGCCCAACCTTCATTCATAATCTTCGTTTCAAGCTGTGGCCAGAAGTATAACATTTCTTCACGCATCATCGTTAATATGTCGCGCTGCCACTCTTCTAGCTCACGGCTATATTCTTCAATAAAGAGGAGTAAATCTTTTTCTGGCTGCGGTGGGATTTTCTTCTTTTTATGCATATTAGGTCGTTCTCTCTTTTTGTTTCGATCATCTAAATTCCATAAATCATCGTACTGTGATATCTTTTTCTTTTCTACATCCTCTTCTAAATCTTCAATACTCCATGCAAGTTTCGGACGCATAAGCGATGGATCAATATGTTCTTGAATGGCAAGTACGGCATCTAAAAATGTTTCTACCTCTTCTCTTCCATACTTATGTTCATACGCCTTCACACGATCTGCTGTCGCTGCCATACTCTCCACCATATCGCGTTTCGTATTAGAAAAACGAATATTATTTTTGAAGAAATCACAATGTGCTAAAACGTGCGCCACGATTAATTTATTTTGAATTAAAGAATTCGTATCTAATAAAAAGGCGTAACATGGATCAGAGTTAATAACGAGTTCATAAATTTTACTAAGTCCTAAATCGTATTGTAATTTCATTCTGAAAAATTGCTTTCCAAAACTCCAATGCGAAAACCTCGTCGGCATCCCATATGCACCAAATGTATAGATAATTTCCGCTGGACATACTTCATAGCGCATCGGATAAAAATCAAGACCAAATCCAGTCGCAATTTCCGTAATTTCAGCAATCGCATATTGTAGTGCTTTATCATCACTTGCTCTCATTATTTTCCCTCCTTACACTTTCCCTTAAGAAAGTGTATGATGAGGAACAAGCTTTCATGAGGATTGATTGCATAATAAAAAGACACCCTCTAAAAAAACGAGAATGCCTCTTTCTAATTAACCTTCAATGATCTCCATCTTCTCCGTAATCGGTGTACGAGCTTTTCCTTCTGGTGCTTTATCGAAATAGCCGATATGAAGAATTCCAATGATGCGTTGACCTCTTGTTAAACCAATTCCTTCTATAAATAGTGGATTGTAGTTTAATCCACCTGATTTCCAAACGCACCCTAAGCCGCGTTCCCAAGCAAGTAATTGGAAGTTTTGCATAAATGCACATGTTGCAGCGTAATCTTCGTCACGTTGAATTTGACGCGGATCTTCATTAATGTAAACAACGATTTGTGCAGGTGTGCTTAAGAAACGATCAGATAAAATCTTGCCGCGTTTCGCTCTTTCTTCTTCTGTGAAAGAGTTTAATACTGCATCTACTAATTTCTGACGGCCTTCTCCAATGTATAATTTACAATTCCATGGTTCACGGTGTTTATGATTCGGTGCCCATGTTGCGTCGTTTAATAGTTCAATTAATAGCTCTTTTTCTACTGCTTTATTTGTAAATGTACGAACAGAACGTCTTTCTTTAATAACGTTTGCGATGGAAGTATATGTAGTCATATTTTTCTCTCCCTTATTTTTATCTATATGTATAAATCCGTCATTGATATTGATTTTCAATTTCGATTATAACCTAGTTTTTCACTATTAATCAATGTTTTATGTTGGAAAACCATGAAAAACTTCTTTTTATACTGTGAATAAAAAAACTTAACTTGTTCACAAGTTTTTCACATTTTATGGAAATGATATGTGTAAGTTTTACACATTACCCATCTAGGAGGAGTTTATATGTACAAGAAAATCGCAGTAAGTATGACTATGGCAGCATTATTGTGCGGAATATCTGTCTTTCCTACTTCCGCTGCCACGCCAAAAGAAGTAACAATGCACCATCATAAGCCTATTTCAGAAGAAGAAATGCAGTCGCTCGAAAAACTCGGCTATAATAAACATGAAATTTGGAAAGCTGCCCACATTGCAAGAATAAGTAAAAAAGAAATTAAGGACGTTTTAGCTTACTATAAGCAAAATAAATCTTGGGAGAAAACAGCCGAGCATTTCGGTGTAGACCCAAGTAAATTGAAAAAGCATCATATGAATAAAGAAACGAAAAAAGCACTACTGCAAAAATTAGCAAATATGCAAAAGTCCACACCAGATGGACTGAAACAAAAAATGAAAGAATATAACATCGGCTTACGCCAACTTACCGTGTTAACAATCATCTCTCAAAAAAGTAATACCCCTCTTGACGATGTACTAAAAATGAAAAAAGATGGGATGGATATTAAACAAATTGCGGAAAAATTAAATGTTAAAAAAGAAGATATACGGGCAGAAATGATTAAATTAGTGAAGTCTATTAAAGAAAAGAAAACAAATTAGCCTGTCAAAAAAGAAGAGATATTCAATACTCTTCCTTTTCTTTATCCCTCTATTTCTGGGTAGTAAAACTCCCACCTCAAAATTCGGCTGGAGCAAAGAAGTTAGGTGGGAGTCGTGCTACCCGTAAAATCCCTATTATTAGCCTTCACTTTATGAACTTTCAATTTTCAAGTATAAATTCCCGTCTTTCCCAAAAACTAACACAAGTAAATGATGTGTGTAAGGGGTGAGGAAATGTTCCGTGTATCATCTAAAAAGAAGAAAAAAGCACTCTGTTCTATTCCAGAGTTTATCCACACTATGAAAGAATCCAGTGATTTCGTGTCTTATAACGTAGTAGACGATGGAACATTGTGTTTGTTTTATTATAAATCTACAGCCGAATCACTCCTCATTAATCGGTTCATTTTAACACCTATAAAAAGAGAATTAGATCACATTGAAAATATAAGTGATATAGCAAATATCGTAACACTCGAGGACATCATCACCAACCCTTCTATTGATGATATTCGTGAAAAATTATTAAGTGGGTATGTACTTATTCAGCTAAAAAATGATTCTCACTCAGCAGAATATGCACTTATTCGTGCTGAAAGTTCGGTTTTAGGTACACGGTTATATAACGATACAGAGAATGAATATAGTGTCATCGGTCCAAAAGTCGGCTTCGTTGAGAATATCGATACAAATATACACTTACTTCGGCGAAATATCGTAACAGAACAATTAGTTTTCAAAGAAGTTATAGTTGGTTCTATATCAAAAACAAAGGTCGTAGTTGCTTACATCGAAGGCATTACAAATGATCAGCACGTCAATACTGCAATGCAGCGCCTACAAGGCATTGACTTTGATGTTCCTTTCGATGCGACTATGATCGAACAATTTATTAGCGATAATAGTAACTCTCCCTTCCCTGTTTTACTACCTACAGAGCGCTTAGATCGTTCTGTTTATGCACTCATTAATGGTGGTGTTGTCATTTTAACAGATGGTTCACCATACGCATTAGCTGGACCGGCGACATTACTCGATTTCTTCGTATCTCCAGAAGATTATTATTTACCATGGATAGCAGGCTCATTTCTTAGATTGGTTCGTTTTTTCGGAGCAGCATTCTCTCTATTTTCATCAGCTATTTATACAGCTGTATTAACGTATCACTATCAAATGATTCCCGCAGATTTACTTGGACCAATTATTTATTCCCGAGCCAATGTACCATTTCCACCTGTTTTGGAGGCACTTTTTTTAGAAATTACAATCGAATTACTGCGCGAGGCTGGAGCTCGTTTACCGACTAAAGTTGGTCAAACGATTGGTATTGTTGGAGGGATTGTCATTGGCCAGGCATCTGTTGAGGCTGCTTTAACGAGTACTATTTTATTAATTGCGGTTGCGTTATCTGCACTTGCTTCTTTTACAACACCAACAGTAAAAATGTCTTCCACTATCCGGATATTACGATTTCCTCTCATCATTTTAGCTGGAGCATTTGGAGGTGTAGGGCTAATCGTCGGATTTGTATTCATATTAGCTCATTTAATTCGCTTAAAATCACTTGGATCACCTTATTTATTACCTTTATATCCATTTCGCGGGTTAGGTACAGCTGAGGGGCTCCTTCGTCTTCCATTTAGTCAAACTGCAGGACGGGCTTCTTTTCTAAGACCAAAGAAGAAATGGCGCTATGATCCAAACCAAGCGAAAGAAAAACGCGACGGTGAGGAAAAATGAAAAATATTTTATTACGCTTTTCCATCATCATTTTAATTTTTCTATCTGGCTGTACACAACCTAACATAGTAGATACACAGCGGATTATTCATGTGGGTGGATTCGATATAACGAAAGAGAAGAAATTTCGTGGGACGATTCTCTATCCAGATTACACAAAAGGAGTGCAATCAAAACCAGAAACTCAATCCACTACTGCTGGTACCATTGAAACAATCTCTTCACTTCTAAACGCAAAATCACCACATACGATTGCTGTAGGTCAAATGCGCGTTGTCCTATTTGGAAAATCATTCGGTGAACGTGGAATCGGAGATATTATTAACAACTTACAACGTGACCCTAACATTGGCCGAGATGTGCAGCTAGCGCTTGTAGACGGTTCAACAGAAGAATTACTTAAACATGTCAAAACAAATGGATCGCTATATCTATCTGATTTATTGGAGCAAAATATAGAAACGGAGACAATCCCTCGGATGGCTTTAAATATTTTTCTATATGATTTTTATTCATCTGGCCGTGATCCATTTCTTCCTTACATTCAAGTTGCAGAAGACAAGTCTGCTTCCATTAAAGGACTCGCTTTTTTAAAAAAGGATAAAGTAGCTATGTATACAGATAAAACAGGATCTTTTTTATTTAAATTACTCATTAATCCAACTAACAATGGACGTTACGAAGTTCCGATACGTCAAGGTAAACATAAAGGCTTAATCGCAACCCAAAACTTATCTGGAAATAGTGTTTGTTCCCTTTCCGACGCCGGTGACATTCCGAAAGTTCACATTCGACTGAAATTAAATGGACTTATAAAAAATGCCCCTGACTGGCTTGATTTATCAAAGAGCGAAAATGTAACTTACGTAAAAAAACATGTAGAAAAGACACTTGAAAAACATTTGAACGAATTAATAAAACAATTCCAAGAACAAGAAATCGATCCAATCGGTATTCGTGAAGAAATTCGTAGTCACTCAAGAAAATGGAGCATGAAACAAATTCAAGAAATGTATCCTAGCGTAGACGTTGCAGTTAATGTGAAAATTAATGTCGTACAATCTGGTATCGGAGAATAGTGAGGTGCTGTAATGGCTGGACAAGATAAAACACATACTGTTTCCCCTTATTTCACATTTCTTCTATTACACTCCCTTCAAATTGGAGTAGGTGTGTTAGGATACCAAAGGATTATTGCGCAATATGCCGGTTATGATTCTTGGATTTCTCTTATTGTTGCGGGCATTGCAACTCATATCGTGCTATTTTGCATGCTTAAAATGTTAGAAAAAGATAATGATTTAATGAATATTCATACGACATGTTTCGGAAAGTGGATTGGAACATTTTTGTCCGTATGCTTTGCTGCATACCTTCTATTATTTTGCCTTACTGTCCTTCGTACATATATTGAAGTCATTCAAGTTTGGGTTTTCCCTACAATTAAACCGTGGAAATTAACTTTATTATTTTTACTTGTGACTTACTACATAATTAAAGGTGGTTTTCGCTCTGTAACAGGAATGTGTTTTTGGGGCGTCGTAATACCGATTTTCGTCCTATTTTTCTTAGTTTTCCCAATGAAATACGCGCATGTCCGTAACATTCTCCCAATTCTAACTCATTCACCTTTAGAAATTCTAACTGCAGCGAAATCATCTGCATTAGAATTTCTTGGATTTGAAGCAATTCTTGTTTTTTATCCATTTATAAAAAAAGAAAAATCATTAAATAAATGGGCGCACGGTGGTATTGCTTTTACAACAATTCTATACGTAATACTAGCCATTGTTTCCCTTATGTACTATAGCCAAGGACAACTACATCATACAATTTGGCCAACATTAACAATGCTAAAAATCATAAAGATTCCTTTTATCCAAAGGTTTGAGTACATCATTATTTTCATGTGGTATCTTATTATTTTACCTAATCTTTGTTTAACAATTTGGTCTTCTTGTTGCATTAGTAAAAGGTCTTTTCACGTACCATTTAAAATTACACTTCCATTTTTTATTGCAGCTATATTTATTTCATCCTTATTTTTCACAAACCGTGAGAGTATCAATACATTAAATACAATACTATCTCAAGCTGGTCTGTATATTGTCTACGTTTATGTACCAATTTTATTTCTATTCCATTCACTACGATGGCGCTTCAAAAATCAGTCGAAAAAATCTTCACCCGACACACCATGATATTTGATACAATTTGGTTAATACATTTGTAAAGGGGACAAGCGAATGAAAAAGTATGTATTTTCTTTACTTGTAGTACTAAGCTTAATCCTTGCTGGATGCGGGAGTACTGGTACAAATGAAAAAAAATCTTCTGAATCAAAAGAAGAACATGATCATGCCACGCACACTCAGCAAGCTGATATTCAAGAAAAGACAAAAGGAGTCGACACACTCCCTACCTTCCTAGACAAGCTTGATCCGCAAATGAAAGATATCTACACTGTCGCTGGACAAAATGCAGAGCTATTAGATTGGATTCCATGTTACTGCGGTTGCGGTGAGAGTGTAGGACATAAAAACAATAAAAACTGCTTTATTCGTGAAATTAAAAAGAATGGTGAAGTTGTTTGGGATTCCCACGCAACAACTTGTGTCAACTGCCTAGAAATCGCGGTTGAATCGGCTTCCATGAAACAAAAAGGAAAATCAACGCTCGAAATTCGTAACTATATCGACAATAAATACAAAGAAGGGTATGGCAAGCCAACACCTACGCCAATGCCAAAAGCATAAAAACGAGGAAATCCCTCGTTTTTCTCTTTTCATTCACCTTTTTTCTTAACAAATTCTTTCAAGTGTATTTCTCCTTACTTGTCACACACTATATATAACTCCTCGGTAAGGAGGGTACACAGTGCAAACATATAACGACTATGATAAAGCTCTCTATTACACGTATTGCTGTAATTGGGATAAATTACTCGTTCTCATGGTTCAAACGAACGATCAATTATTTTCTAAGCGTATTGAGCATTTTTTACACGCTTATCAATACAGTAAAGAACTACCAGAAGTTGATAAACAATTGCAGCTCCTATTTCAATATATTGACCACGCATCCCAAAAGTCACATGTAGAAGAAGTAGAGCAATTTCAAATGTAAAATATAGCGCTATTCTCTTTATGAGAATAGCGCTTTTTTAAAATGTTTATATCAATAAAAGTTTCTCCTTATAAAACTTTTATTGATAAACATATTTTTTCTTTCTTTTCCCTACTACTTCATACTATAATTTAGTATGTAACTATTATAAGTGAGGTATAAAATATGGGACGAGAAAAAAAGCAAGAATATGCTTTACTTACTGCATGGGGAGCTTCGTTTATTGCTACATTAGGAAGTCTATACTTTTCCGAAATTATGAAATTTGAGCCTTGTGTCCTTTGTTGGTATCAACGTATTTTTATGTATCCATTTGTTTTATGGCTCGGTATCGCTGTAGTAAAGAAAGACTATCGCATTGCAAGTTATTCTTTACCAATCGCAAGTATTGGTGCTTGTATTTCTTTATATCACTATGCAATTCAAAAAATCGCAGCATTTTCAGCTGCTGGGGCAGCTTGCGGCCGCGTACCTTGTACGGGAGAATACATAAACTGGTTCGGCTTTGTAACAATCCCGTTTTTAGCTCTTATTGGCTTTATCACAATCGCTATTTGCAGCTTTATTGTAATTAAAAACAAATAAGGAGATGAAAGAATGAAAAAAATGCTTATATTTGGTGGTATTATTATCGCCTTGTTTGCAGCAATTTTCGCTGTAACACAAATGGAAGAAAAAAATGCTTCAACAAGCCAAAAAATTGATAATGCTACTAGTCAATCAGATGGTCCTGACTACTACACAAACAAAATTTCTCTTTCAGATCTCCAAAAGAATTTAAAAGAGAAAAAAGAAGAAACAGTATACTTTTATCAAACATCTTGCGTTCATTGCCAAAAATTATCTCCTATCGTAGTACCAATGGCTAAAGACTTGAATGTTGATATGAAAGTTATGGATATTGAAAAATTAGATGCTCCTTGGGATGAATATAAAATTAAAGGAACTCCAACAATCATTCATTTTAAAGATGGTAAAGAAGTGAGCCGTATTAGCGGCGAACAACCGGAAGACAAATTAAAAGAGTGGCTTGAGCAAACGAAAAAATAATAAGAAAAGGAAACTCCTTCTATACATGAAATGGGCGTAAAATCCCCACACTAATGTATGAGGAGGGGGTTTTATGCCAGAAGTGAAATGCTCTGTTTCCAATTGTTCATTTTGGGGACAAGGTAACCTTTGTCAAGCAAGTGCAATCGTTGTTCAACCTGATGCACAAGAAGCAGGTCAAATTGAAAACAGTTCATATACAAACGCTACTTTAACAAACGAGACGCTTGAAAGTTCTGTAACAACGAGTGTAGAAACGTGTTGTCATACATTTAAACCGAAATATTAAACGTAAAAGCATACGATTGTCGTATGCTTTTTTACATTCCTCTCCAAACATCATGCATCATAAAAAAGTACAAAATAACGAGAAGGACCGTCCCGCATAAAGTAATGCGCCGATATACACTCTTCTCCCCTTCCCTCGCTTTAACAAATGCCCAAATAAATCCAACGAACAATATTAAATCAATATATGGAACATAAAAGGAGAAGACGAGTAACGCATATAAATACACGATAAATAAACAAGTCGTGATTAAGAAAATTTTAAATGCAAATTCACTTTTCATAATGTGACCGCCCCCCAGTCTGTACTGTATTATATTCAGCAAAACATAATAGTTGCTGTTTCAATTTTTTTATCTCACTATTTACAGGCGCTCGATTGGTATGAAATCATTAAAACCAACTAAACTTCATCACAAATAAGCTACCGCCTATACACGGTAGCTATTATGGAACATTATATTTCCTTTTATATATGTTACTTAAAATCGAATAAGGTAATTGCTCATAACGAATTTTTTCTCCCGTTACATCTACAATATACAAATTGTTTCCTATATAATAGGTTCCATCTTTTCGTTTTGAATACACTGTATATTTTTCATTTGGCAATACCGTTTTTACTTTCGTCAATTGTCCATTTGGTTCTTGCCAATATATATTTACACGATCTACTAACGTAAGCATTCCAATTTGTTCTTCTTCTACTTTACGACCATTCCAACTCACAACCCGATAACCAAGCTTATACGCTTCATATTCGGGACTCGTATGAAAACGAGAAATAATTACTTTCGTCTGTAATTGTACCCTGTCGTATAACCATTGTATGTCCCGATCGTGCATGCGAATACAACCATTCGACTCCCTGCTTCCAATCGTCCATTCCCGATTTGTTCCATGAATTGCATATTCCTTTTTATCTAGACCTAACCACCTCGTACCGAGAGGGTTATTCGGAGCACCCCCAGCTATTTTTTTACGATGGTATTCTTTATTTTTATATTTAGTTATAATACAAAAATTACCCTCAGGCGTCGGGGTCCTGTCTCTTCCTGTCGTTATCGGAAATGTCTTAGTATAGTTTCCATCTTCAAAAAAAGACAGCTGATTCGTCGTAAGGTTAACTAATATTAAATGATCTGTATTAGCAAAAACGCTAGCTGGCAGGCAGAAAAATAGGATTACGATAAACCATACTTTCTTCATCTAAATCCTCCCTAGCACTAACATCATAATAAAGTAAAACTTTACTCGTTGGGGGATTTTGTCCATCCCCACTGAGGATTAGCCTTCACCAATCGAGCATTTACGGACATTTATCTCCCACCTAACTTCCTTGTATTCACCGAATTGTTAGGTAGGAGTCTTACTGCCCGCAAATAGCGGGATAAATACAATTAACTTTACTTTGCTCTTATAAATGAAAACTATCCATTCACAATTACTCCACCATTTACATGCATCATCTGTCCCGTTACATATGCCGAATCACTAGACGCTAAATATACATATGCAGGCGCTAATTCATATGGCTGACCAGGCCTTTGCATAGGAACATTACTCCCAAACTGTGATACTTTTTTCTCATCAAAACTGGATGGAATAAGCGGTGTCCAAATTGGGCCTGGTGCAACACCATTTACACGAATTCCCTTTTGTACTAACGACTGAGATAGCGATCTTGTAAAAGCGACAATCGCTCCTTTCGTTGCAGAATAATCAATCAACGTTTCATTTCCTTCATACGCAACGATAGATGCCGTGTTTATAATTACATCCCCTTGCTTTAAATGAGAGAGGGCTGCTTTTGTAACATGAAAATAAGAAAAAATATTAATACGGAACGTTTTTTCTAACTGTTCCGCTGTAATATACTCTAGCCCTTGCTGTGGATATTGCTGTGCGACGTTATTCACAAGAACATTTAAACTCCCCAGCTGCCGGGCGGTCTCTTCCACAATATCTTTACAATGTTGCTCATTACTTAAATCCCCCGGCAGCAATACACAATTCACGCCTTCTTTCTCAACAAGTTGTTTCGTCTCATTCGCATCTTCGTCCTCATCTAAATAAGCAATCGCAATATTTGCTCCCTCTTTTGCAAAAGCGATGGACACTGCTCTCCCAATCCCACTATCTCCCCCTGTAATTAATACATTCTTTCCTTTTAACTTTTCGCTTCCTTTATAATTAGGATCTTCAAACTTTGGAAGAGGATTCATTAACGATTCAATACCAGGTTGTTTATTTTGATGTTGTGCTGGCATTGTTAAAAAGTTTTTTTGCTGCGGCATAACTTCCTTCAACTCCTTTCCCCTTATAATGCGCACAATAAAAAAAACTACTTACACATTAAAGAACCGCAATTCACACACAGTTTTACGATTAATATTCGAATTTACGACATAAAATATGAGTTGTTCTAAAGTTTTTATGCAAAACTATTGCAAAATAGTTAAAAAACGAATATTATATATAACTGTTGTGAAAATTATTCGTAAAAAGAAAGGATGTTTATATGTTTAACCTTTCAAAACATAAAACTTCTATTAAAACTGAAATTATGGCAGGTATTATTACCTTTTTAACAATGGCATATATCATTGTCGTAAACCCTGTCATCCTTGGGGATGCAGGTGTTCCGTTTGAACAAGCATTTACAGCTACAATTATCGCTGCTGTTGTCGGAACATTATTTATGGCGATCTTTACTAATTTACCAATCGCAATTGCACCAGGTATGGGATTAAATGCTTACTTCTCTTATTCTGTTGTAAAAGCCCATGAAGGCATGACTTTCGCAATTGCATTCTCTGCTGTATTCGTAGCAGGTATGATTTTAATTTTGTTATCATTCACATCTTTCCGTACGAAATTAATGGAAGTAATTCCTGAGAACTTAAAACATGCACTTACTGCTGGTATCGGTCTTTTTATTGCTTTTATCGGTTTGCGCTTAACGGGAATTGTTACAAAAAATGATGCAAACTTAGTTGGGCTTGGCGATCTTCACTCTGCTCCAGTTCTACTAGCATTAGCTGGCCTTGGAATTACAATTATCCTTATGTCTTTAAATATAAACGGGGCACTATTTATCGGAATGTTATTAACTGGTATTATCGCTTACTTCACAGGTCAATTAACATTCTCAAGCGGCGTTACATCAATGCCTGGATTACCAGAAGGAATTATCGTTTCAAATCCAATTACTGCTGTATCTGATGTAATTAACTACGGATTATACGGCGTTGTGTTCTCATTCTTCCTTGTTACACTATTTGATACAACAGGTACACTACTTGGCGTTGCACAACAAGGTGGATTTATGAAAGATGGAAAGCTTCCAAAAGCAGGACGAGCTCTTCTATCTGACTCATTCTCAGCAACAATTGGAGCTATGTTCGGAACAACACCATCAACAGCTTACATTGAATCATCTGCTGGTGTTGCAGCTGGTGGTCGTACTGGTTTAACAACTGTTACAGTAGCTGTTCTATTTGCATTAGCAGCATTCTTCGGACCGTTAGTGAGCGCTGTTTCTGGCGTTTCAGCTATTACAGCACCATCACTAATTATCGTTGGTAGTCTTATGATGGGCTCAGTTCGCCACATCGATTGGGATACATTCGATGAAGCATTCCCAGCATTTTTAGTAATCTTAAGCATGCCACTTACATCAAGTATCTCAACAGGTATTGCACTTGGATTTATTTCATACCCACTTATGAAAGTGGCAAAAGGACAATTCCGTGCTGTTCACCCACTTGTGTATTTATTCGGGATCTTGTTCGCTTATCAATTAGTTTTCTTACCACATTAAAATCCCTCGTTGTGAGGGATTTTTTATTTACAAAAAAACATTTGACAACAGCATACACTTATGGAATAATTCGAAATAGTTAAATATTCGATGTCTTATCAAGAGCAGGTGGAGGGATGAGCCCTACGAAGCCCGGCAACCGACCCATTTATGGGCACGGTGCTAATTCTTACAACACATTGTGTTGAAAGATAAGAGTAATATGATAAGACGTCTTTTCTATATGAAAAGACGTTTTTATTTTCACTCCCTCCTCTCTTTTCTTAATTTAGGAGGGATTTTTTTATGAAAAAATTATGTTCCACCGTACTCATTATTCTCTTACTCGCATTAACAGCTTGCACAAATGAACAAGATGCTATCTCTTCACAAAAGCAACAAACGGTGAAGAAAGAAACTACTACAGCAGCAAATCATTTACAAACAGAAATTTCAAGCCAAGTAAAAAAGCCATTAAAAATCGCATTAATTATGCAAATGTCCATCGGAACTTTTTCCTCTCAATATATTGAGGGTGTCAAAAAACAAGTCGAGCTATTCGGCGGCAGTGTGCAAGTCTACAATTCTGATAATGATTTAGCAAAAATGGCAGCAAATCTAGATACTGCTATTAATTCAAAAGTTGATGGTATTTTAATTGATCACGGTCGCTCTGAAGCACTAAAACCCGGAGTAGAAAAAGCATTACAAGCGAATATTCCTGTAGTTGCATTTGATAACGACCTACGCTTACCAGGCGTAACGATTATTGATCAAGATGACTATAGTCTTGCATGGAAATCATTAAAAACGTTAGCGGAAGATTTGAATGGACAAGGGAATATCGCCGTCGTATGGGTTGGCGGATTTGCCCCAATGGAACGTCGCAATATTATCATTGATGCTTTTTATAAACGTTATCCAAATATAAAAGAAGTTGCACGCTTTGGTACCGCTAGTAATAACACACCACTCGATACGCAAACACAAGTAGAGGCTTTACTAAAAAAATATCCGAAAAAAGGTGATTTACAAGCTATTTTCGCTTCGTGGGATGAGTTTGCTAAGGGGGCCGTCAAAGCACTCGAACAAGCTGGTCGTATAGATATAAAAGTATACAGCATTGACTTAAGTAATGAAGATTTACAACTCATGCAAAAAGAAAATTCACCTTGGACTGCTACGGCTGCAACCGATCCAGCTGAAGTCGGTAAAGTTCAAGTGCGTTTCTTATACAAGAAAATCGCTGGTGAACAAACGCCAGATATTTATTCACTAGAACCTTATTTAGTAAAGAAAAATAGTTTGCCACAAGAAAATATAACGATGGATCAATTATCAAAACATATAAACGGTTGGGGAGACTCGAAAGATGCATATTCACCTTGGATGAAAAAATTAGAGAAGGAGAAAAAATGATGACATTCTCTCTTCAAAACATTACACATTCTTATCACATCTCTACCCCTGTACTAGAAAATGTTTCTATTAACATACAAAAAGGAAAAGTTCACGCTTTACTAGGAATGAATGGTGCAGGAAAAAGTACTTTACTAAAAATAGCAACTGGTGAAATTCAACCAGTTGCTGGGAATATAAAAATTGATAATCAGTCTATTTCCTTTACTTCACCACGCGATGCAAAAAAGCATGGTATTTCTTTCGTAACACAAGAAGTGGATCACGGACTTATTCCTGGATTATCTGTATTAGAAAATGTACTAATCGATCATTTAGCAATGCAAAATAAAGTACTATTTTCAAAGTCAAAATTAGTCTCACTCGCTAAACAACATTTGCAAACTGTACAGGCTGATTTAAATGTTTCGGAAGATGTTTCAAACTGCTCATTACATGAAAAACAATTACTTCTTATCGCAAGAGCTTTATCCAACAATACAAATTATCTTTTATTAGATGAGCCTACTTCTTCTCTTGGACCGAAAGAAGTTGAAACCTTCGGGCAACTATTAAAAGATTTAACATTGAAAGGAATTGGCATCATCTTAATTTCTCATCGTTTATCAGAGATTCGAAATTTCGCGGATGATGTAACCGTATTACATAACGGTAAAGTTGCACTTTCTGAAGCGATTACAAAGGTTACAGATCAACAAATTGTGGAAGCGATGACTGGAAAACAACTTACACTTCCTATTAATACAGCGCCAAAACGAGGGAACGAAGAATTATTTAAAGTACAAGAACTTCCATTACACAAAGACCATTCTCCCCTTTCTCTCACCGTACGGAAAGGTGAAACTGTTGTGATATACGGATTAATTGGCAGTGGCAAAACAACACTTGCTGAAACGTTATTTGGTACTCGTCATACTTATCACGCAGAAATAGATGGTCAAACAATAACAATTAAAACACCGCGAGATGCGATTAAAGCAAAGATCGCACTTGTACCAGAGGAAAGAAGAAAACAAGGCGTATTTCTTTCGGAAGATATTATAAGCCACACTAATTTACACCAATCAGGTTGGAGACGAAAGCAAACCGAAGTAAATAATGCTACTACAGCAATTTCTTCTTTCAGCATTTCACCCAATGACCCAAAAGCATTTATCCATTCACTTAGCGGTGGAAACCAGCAAAAAGTCTCCATTGCAAAGTGGCATGGATTCAAACCGAATCTATTTCTTTTGGACGAGCCAACTAAAGGTGTAGACATAGCTGCAAAACAAGACATTTTTCAATTCATTCGTAACATTACTGAAAACGGAAGTTCCGTAATTTACTTCACAGGAGAACAAGATGAAGCACTACATATCGCTGATCGCATTCTTATACTCGCAAACGGAGAATTTGTAGGTGAATACTTACCAGACGAACTATCTCCTGAACAGCTTTTACATTTATCTGAAGGGAGTTATTCCATTGAATCTCGTTCATAAAACAAAAACTAAGAAACTATATTTACCTACTCATCTTTTTTATCAATTTAGTACGATTGCTATCATTATAGGTGTTACAATTTTCTTCTCTATCGTCAACGATTCTTTTTTAACATATAACAATATTAGTGATATTTTACGTTCCATTTCTATCGTAACGTTACTTGCAATTGGTGTTACCTTTACATTAATTGTAGATGGATTTGATTTATCAGTCGGCTCTACCGCTAGTTTAGCAACCATTGCCGCTGCTTCCTGTCTCGTTTTATATCGACAAGAACTATTAGTCACACTCCTTGTTCCTATTCTTTGTGGGCTATTAGTTGGATTATTAAATGCACTACTCGTTATCCGAATTAAACTACCAGATTTACTAGCTACATTAAGTATCATGTATATCGTGAATGGACTACACTTAACATTTTCAAAAGGATCTTCTATTTATGAAGGAATGTCTGGTGCCAAAGGACATTTTATTCCATCCTTTTTATTTATCGGTCAAGGTTCTGTGTTAGGAATTCCAGTCCCTGTCATTATCATGCTTATCGTCGTTTTAATTGCATATGTATTTTTAGAAAAAACAACGTACGGTCGTTTCTTTTATATGACAGGTGGGAATCGAGAAGCTGCTAGACTAGCTGGTATTCCTACTGATCGTTACCGTGTATATGCTTATATGATTAGCGGTTTACTTGCCTCTATTGGCGGTATTATTCTATGTAGCCGCGTTGGAACAGGACAAGTTTCAGCTGGCGCCCCATTATTAATGGATGCAGTTGCAGCTGCCTATATCGGTTATGCAATGTTCGGTGCTAAGAAACCAAATGTCATCGGAACATTTCTTGGTTCCGTATTAATTGGAATCATATTAAACGGCCTTACAATGATGAACGTTCCTTATTATGCGCAAGATATCATTAAAGGCAGTATTTTAATTGCAGCTTTAGCCTTTTCATTTATTAAAAAGAAGCGTAAATAAAAAAGTAGCGCATCGAATTCCGATGCGCTACTTTCCTTTTGCAACAATCACACTAACTACTTTCAACGCAAAAAGCAAAAGACCGTTCGCTATTGCTGTAACACCTAAGAAGATTGCTATCATAAGCTCTCCCATTCCGTTATTAAATATAAAAATAATAGAAGAAATGAAAGCCAAAATAAACAATATGAACGCTGGTATATATTTAATAAAAGGCTTCTCAAATGATCTTTTAGAAAGAAGAAATGTAATTAACAATGTCATAATAAAAACAAAATATACCGCAAATAAAAAAGTCATATGAAAGCCTCCTCTACGACCAAACTACTTAAAAGAGGTTAGAAACCTTTAATATTTCTCATTTACCTGCAATTCTTTACTATACTTTTGAATGAACACTGATGAAATAACCATTACCATTCCTATACTAAAACCAATAAGCTGATCTAATAACATTTCATCATGAATGAACCAGCGCAGTAGAAATACGCCACCAAAAATAAGCAACATAGTAAATCCAGTATGTCTAAGCCCTTTATATACATTTTCCATATGTATCACCTCTCTACATACTTTTATCCATATTATACCATAACCCAAAAATGTATATAACCAACATTCGGTATTGAAACCAATAATAAAAAAGGCTGCAGAGAACTCCTTCTCCACAGCCTAATTATTATTTTTGCAAAAACGCCTGTAAATCTGCAAATTGTCTCTTTGCATCTTCATAGCCTTGCTCATATAAACTTTGTAATTTAGCCGTATCCTTTTCCATACGATCTACTTGAAGCGGCACTTCTGGGCGAATAACAAATAAATTACCCGCTTGCTCTTCTTTTTCAATGTAGTGAAGTGTTTCATTATACACTTCATAACGATTCAGCATCGTATTTACAAGGTTTGGATACTTCTTATAAGCCTTTGCTGCAATCCAACCAAATTTTGATTTTTTCTTCGCGTAACCATGATTTCTCGTCAAAATAACGACTGATTTTTCAAATCCATCTTCCTGTGCTTTACGAACTGGAATCGGATCTGAAATCCCGCCATCTAACAATTGCTTACCTCGGTAGTTTACTGCCGGTGCAATGAAAGGTAATGAACTAGATGCTTGCAATAAATTTAGTGCATCATCATTCGTTCCCTCTTTTTCAAAATAAACAGACTGTCCTGTTTCACAATCAGTTGTTCCTACAAGGAAACGCTCTGGACTATTAAAGTATGTTTCAAAATCAAACGGTACATGCTTTTCTGGAATTTCATGAAAAATGAATTCCATATCAAATAGCTGACGTTTTTTCCACAAGTTTTTATACGATAAATACTGCGGATGTGATGCATAATCAATATTTACTGTTTTATTTCTATTTCTTTGTCTGGAAAGATACGACGCTGCATGACAAGCACCAGCTGATACACCAATTACATATGGAAAATATAAATCTTGTTCCATAAAATATTCTAATATCCCGCCCGTATATACACCACGCATACCGCCGCCTTCTAATACTAACCCCGTATTTTCAAGCATGTTATTCTCTCCTCTTTATATATATTGACTCTTTAATTATTCACTATGTTAAGTATCTTTTTCTATTATATATGAGTTCTTTCAGAAATTATATTCAAAAGGCTTGAAATAAAGAAAAATAGAGACTCCTCAACAATCCAGTCTCTATTCTAAGCTCTTTGATCAGCAACGATATGAATATCAATATACTTCGTTTGTCTCATAATTTCATTTACAATAGAACCTTTTCGTATTTCTTCCCACCGTGTTCTCGCCGATTGCCCAAGTAAAACTTGTGTCACCTGTAGTCTTTTTGCAACTTCAATAATAACATCAGCGGGCTTTCTTCCCTTTGCTTCTTCTAATACAAAGCTCGCATCAAATTGATTCGTTAGCGATTTCCATTCTTCAATCGTTTGCTTTTTGCCTGCTGAAATAGAATCTATATTTTCTCTTTCAACGTTTAACACATACAATTCAGCATTTAGCCGATCAGCCATGCGCCAACCTCTCCGTATTAATTTCTCTGCTGTTGAACTGTATTGTACACAAACGAGAATTTTTTCTTTCACACCGATCGGTTCTATTACTGTTTGGCTAATTTTCTCATCCATATCATCTGCAACTTCTCGAAGTGATAACTCTCTTAATGCCCCTAAATTATTTATCGTAAAGAAGTTTTGTAAGCTTTGTTGAATTTTTTCTTCCTTATATATCTTTCCATCTATTAATCTCTTCCGGAGTACCTCAGGTGTTGCATCAACAAGCTGAATTTCATTTGCTTTTTGTAAAATAAAGTCTGGAATACGCTCTCGTACTTTGACATTCGTAATTTGAGCTACAATATCATGAACGCTTTCTAAATGTTGAATATTAAACGCTGATAATACAGATATACCGGCATCTAACAATTCCTGCACATCCATGTAACGTTTCTTATTTTTCGACCCGGGAATATTACTATGCGCAAGTTCATCCACAACAACAATTTGTGGTGCCCGCTTTATAATTCCTTCTACATCAAGTTCATAAAATACTTTCCCTTTATAATCTATTTCTTTTAAAGGAACTTTTTCTAAATCAGCAATTGCTTCTTCCGTCTCTTTTCTACCGTGTGTTTCAATTAAACCAACTACAATATCAATACCGTCTTTTTTCATCTCTCTTGCATCAAATAGCATTTTATAACTTTTCCCAACTCCAGGTGCAGCCCCTACGTATAGCTTTAACTTTCCGCGATTTTGCTGCCGAATATATTCTAAATACTCTTCTGGCGTTCGCCTTTGAAACGTCGGTTTATAGTCATCCGCATACAAAACACTCACAACCTTTCTTTCGAAACAACGCTACCTCAATCCGTTAGATTGAGGTAGCACTGTTACTATTTCATTAATTTCTGCAATTCTAAATTTAGCTTTAAGACGTTTACACGATCCTCTCCAAATAAACCGAGTGCAGCTCCTTCTGTTTGATCCTTAATCAATTGATCTAGCTTTTCTTTCGGAATATTCGTTAATTTCGAGATGCGATCTACCTGTACGGAAGCCGCCTTCGGACTAATGTCAGGATCAAGCCCTGAACCTGAATTCGTCACTAAATCTATCGGTACTTCTGTAACTGGAACGGCCCGGTTTTGTTTCTTCCAGTCATCAATACTTTTCTCAACTCGTTTTGCTAAATCTGGATTAGACGGTGCATAGTTATTTGAACCAGATGCTTCTGCTTTATATTCTATACTAGAGACACGTCCATGAAAATAACGTGGATCTGTGAAATTTTGACCGATTAATTTTGAACCAACTACTTCATCTTTATCATTATATATAAGACTTCCATCCGCATTATCCTTCATTACCGCTTGCGCAATACCAGTTACAATAAGCGGGTATACGAGGCCGCACAAAACTAGAAATGTAAAAGTAATACGAATAATTGGTGAAAGTATACTTTGTTTTTTCGCCATCTTTTTCCCCTCTTCCTTATATGAACAAGCCGACAATTATATCAATTACTTTAATTCCAATGAATGGAACGATAACTCCACCAAGCCCATAAATGAGTAAGTTTCGGCTAAGCAATGCATTAGAACTCATCGGTTTATATGCAATACCTTTCATCGCTAACGGAATTAGTAGTGGAATAATAACTGCATTAAATATTAATGCTGATAAAATCGCTGAAAGTGGCGATGTTAATTTCATAATGTTCAATGCTTCCATTTGCGGAATTGCTAATGTAAACATCGCTGGAATGATTGCAAAGTATTTTGCTATATCGTTTGCAATACTAAACGTCGTTAACGCACCTCGTGTCATTAACAATTGCTTACCGATTCCTACAACCTCAATAATTTTAGTTGGATTCGAATCTAAATCGATCATATTTGCTGCTTCTTTCGCAGCTGTCGTACCACTATTCATCGCTAACCCAACGTCAGCTTGCGCTAATGCCGGGGCATCATTTGTACCATCACCTGTCATCGCTACAAGTTTCCCTTTTTTTTGTTCTGCTTTAATAACCGCAATTTTATCTTCTGGTTTACACTCAGCAACGAATTCATCTACTCCTGCTTCCTTTGCAATTGTTGCTGCTGTTAACGGATTATCACCTGTACACATAACCGTTTTAATCCCCATTTGGCGCAATTGTTCAAAACGTTCACGCATACCAGGTTTCACTGTATCCTTTAAATATATTAAACCGTAAATACGATTGTCTACTGCAACTACAAGTGGTGTTCCGCCTTCTTTTGAAATTAAATCTGCTTTTTGATTCACATCTTTTGGAATCATCCCGCCTTGCGATTGAACCCATTCAATCACGGCACCAACAGCACCTTTTCTCACTTTCGTTCCGTCCTTTAAATCAACACCACTCATTCTCGTTTCTGCTTTAAACGGAACAAATTCACCTTGTTCTGCAAGTTCTCTATTATATGATATAGATTTCGTTTGTACATATTCTATAACTGATCGGCCTTCTGGTGTTTCGTCTAAAACTGAGCTAATCGCCGCCCATTTTCCTACTTGCTCAATCGTTTCATTCCCTACAGGGAGCAGTGTATGTGCCATCCGGTTCCCGAAAGTAATTGTACCTGTTTTATCTAAAATAATCGTATTAATATCACCCGCAGCTTCTACTGCTTTCCCTGACATCGCTAATACATTAAACTTTGTTACGCGGTCCATCCCAGCAATACCAATCGCTGATAATAACCCACCAATTGTCGTTGGAATTAAACAAACTAACAATGCTACAAGTACAGCTGTATCAATTTGAAACCCTAAATAGTTTGTAAAAATCGGCAACGTCACAACGACGATTAAGAAAATTAGAGTTAAACTCGTTAATACTGTATTTAAGGCAATTTCATTCGGCGTTTTTTGACGCGCAGCTCCTTCTACTAAAGAAATCATTTTATCAATAAATGATTCGCCAGGGTTACTCGTAATTACAATCGTAATCTCATCACTTACGACCATCGTACCGCCTGTTACTGAACAAAAATCGCCACCCGCCTCTTTTATTACAGGAGCTGATTCCCCTGTAATTGCAGATTCATCGACAGACGCTAAACCTTTAATTACTTCACCATCATTTGGAATCATTTCTCCTTGTTTTACAATAACAACGTCACCTTTTCTCAGATCAGTTGCTGAAACTTGAACAATATCTCCATTTTCTTTTACAACATTTGCAAACACATCTTTCTTCGATTGTTTTAAAGAATCAGCTTGCGCTTTACCACGCCCTTCAGCTAAAGCTTCTGCAAAGTTAGCAAATAAAACTGTAAATAATAGAATGAGAGAAACTGTTATATTAAACCACCCTGGTACACTACTAGAACTACTTGGAAGAAAGGATAAAATTAACGTAATGATAAATCCAATTTCCACAACGAACATAATCGGATTCTTTATCATTACTTTCGGATTCAATTTCGCAAAGGATTGTTTCATCGCATGTGTCACGATATCACGATCCATCGTTTTCGCTTGTCTAACCTCATCTTCTACAGCATGTATTTGTGATTCATTTACTCTTTTTTCTTTTACTACTACCGGTCTCATCATTTACCCTCCATTACTTCAATGTAAGAAATTCTGCAATTGGGCCAAGTACTAACATCGGGAAGAATGTTAACGCACCAACAATTACAATTGTTCCGATAAAGATCCCTCCAAATAAACCATTATCCGTACGGAATGTCCCGACTGTTTCTGGTACTACCGTCTTCTCTTTCAGTGAAGCTGCAACAGCTAGCATAGTAATTAAACTGAAATAACGTCCTAAAAACATAACTAAACCAGTCGTAATATTCCAAAACGGTGTATTGTCTGCTAAACCTTCAAATCCAGATCCGTTATTCGCAGCTGACGATGTGTACTCATATACAACTTGCGTTAAACCGTGGAAACCTGAATGAGAAATTGCATCCGTTCCTAAACTTGTTGAAAGAGCTAATGCCGAAAATCCTAAAATAAGCAATGGATGAAATAATATCGTTACCGCAATTAATTTCATTTCCTTACCTTCAATCTTCTTACCTAAAAACTCTGGTGTCCGTCCAACCATTAACCCAGATATAAAGACTGCAATAATTGCATACATAATAATGTTCACAAATCCTGCTCCAACACCGCCGTATACTGTATTTAACATCATATTTACGAGTGGTACTAAACCACCAATTGGTGTTAACGTATCATGCATCGTATTCACGGCCCCTGTTTCAGCAGCTGTCGTTACTGTTGCGTATAGTGAAGAAAATACTGTTCCAAATCGTACTTCTTTTCCTTCTGTGCTTCCTTGCACATGTTCGATACCCATTCCATTTAACACTGGATTTCCATGTAATTCAGATGTTGTAATCGTTATAAATCCTAGTAAAAACACCATGAATAGTGAAACGAAAAGGATACGACCTTGTTTTTTATTTCCTACCATTCGTCCGTACGTAAATGGAAGTGCTGTTGGCAATAACATCATAAGCATCATTTGCAAAATATTACTCATTTGCCCTGGATTTTCGAAAGGATGTGTAGAGTTTGCCCCGAAAAATCCACCGCCGTTATTTCCAAGTTCCTTAATTGAAACGAATGATGCAACTGGACCACGTAAAATACTTTGCTTCGCACCATCAATTGTTTGTGCTGTAACTGCTCCGTCTAACGTTTGTGGTACACCAAGTGCGACAAAGACTAACGCCGCAATAAATGCGATAGGAAGAAAAACTCTCGTTAATGCTCTCGTAAAATCAACGAAAAAGTTACCGAGTTCTTTTCCAGCGAGTCCTCTTATAAAAGCCATAACGAGCGCTAACGTCGTTGCTGGTGCTGCAAACATTAAAAATGTAATCCCGATTAATTGTGATAAATAAGACAAACCATTTTCACCGCTATAATGCTGTAAATTTGTATCAGCCATAAAACTAATTGCTGTATTAAAAGCAAGCGTAGGCTCCATTCCCTCAATATGCGCTGGATTTAGCGGCAGCACACCTTGTAATCTGAAAATGAAATATACAACAACAATCATAAATCCGTTGAGTAAAACGAGTGATAATGCGTACTGTTTCCACGTTTGATTGTATTCTTTTACACCCGTAATTTTAAAAATAAGTTTTTCAAAAGGCCCGAATACTTTATCTAGCGTTTTGCTACCTTGAAAAGCTTTTTCTAAATAAATCCCCGTTGGCTTTGCTACTAGAATAAACAAGAGCATTGTAATAACGACTGCAACCCAAATCATAATGAATGATTCCCCCTAATTAAAACTTTTCTGGATTTAATAATGCGTACACTAAGTACACCGTAATCGCTGCAACAATAACCGATAAGGCAATCATCATGATTGCTTCCCTTCTTTCACAACTTTATCTGACCAACTTGCAAGACTTGCCATTGATGCGACTAACCCAACAAAAATACCGATCATTACAACATCTAACATAACTACCCCTCACCTTTTGTTAAAATTTACCATTTAGTTATCAAAAAAAGAACACTAAGCTCTACTTAGTGTTCGAAACGAACAACACAAAGTAAACCTCCTCTCTAAACGCTTACGAGGTTAGCTGTCGGATTCGGGCCTAAAGAGTAGCCCTACTTTCAAAATTGAAAGATTCACCCCAAGTGACAATGCACAAAATTGGTTCCCCCGCTCCATTTCTGGAACTCAGCGATTTTAGGTTTTTTTTGGAAATTTCATGAATGATTTATGAGAGTAAATATACTCCTCTATATTTAACTTGTAAAGAGGAGAATTTCTTAAAATACGAAAACATTCCGTCATTTAAGCGTTTACATTGAGTGTTATTAATATTTTTTCATCTGTTTTCTTGTCTTTTCTTTCTTTTTCATAAAAATGATCTTTTAAATATGAAATAAAAAGAGCGAATTACATGAAGTGCATAGCTTGTTGCACTCAGCATTCGCTCTTTTTTCATTCAACCTTTATTCTCCACGCAAAAAAGCACGCAAATTTCTCCCTCGAATATAAACTTGTGATAATTCTGCATGTAACTGCTCATATTCGGTAATATCCGTCTCTAAATACAAAACATCTTTTGATGGTAATATAATATATGGCCCTGGAAAAAGAGGATCGAGCACTACCAATTCGTGAACTCTCTCTACCGATATCGCCCAACGATTCGCTATATCTCCTAGTAACAACACTTTCATCTTCATTTCCCCCACCTTATTCAAAAAATAAAAAAGAAATATTATCACAGTTCGTAAACACTACAAATTTAGCTCCAATTGTTTCATAGAGCCTGGCCGGATAGCGTTTATTCTTTGTAACAACAGTAATAGGCGCTTGAAAAGAAAAACGAATGTGTTCTGTGAAGAAACTAACTATCGGAAGCTCATCCCCTAGTAAAATCACCTTCTTAATATGCTCGCAAATACTAGTAAAATCCTGCTCCTTAGTACAGCTATAAGTCCAATCAAATCCACAATTTCTAACTTGATCTGCTATCTCTTCATTTGCTGTAAAAATAATTAACTCATGCTGAAATGCTACTAGCTCTCTTAAACTCTTTACCTTGTTTTTTTCTCCAACACAAATAAGTGTTAGTTCCATGTACCTCATCCTCCTTAG
The DNA here is from genome assembly GCF_038005725.1 of Bacillus sp. FSL R12-0074. Lineage (NCBI taxonomy): Bacteria > Bacillati > Bacillota > Bacilli > Caryophanales > Bacillaceae > Bacillus > Bacillus sp. FSL R12-0074. Next base: position 780,121 of record NZ_JBBOTR010000001.1, on the reverse strand, counting down.
CATAAAAGAACTCAAACATAGATTGATATTCTCCTATACTAATCAGACCGATGAAGTGATGTATCCATCATGGCACCGTCCTCTCTCAAGACGCTTACGAAGTTAGCTGTCGGATTCGGACTTTGAGAGTAGCCCTACTTTCAACATTGAAAGATTCACCCCTAGTGACGACGCACAAATTGGTTCCTCCGCTCCATAAATTTGAATTCAGCGTATTACAAAAAATGTATTCTGGCTGATATATTACTCCTGTATTTGGAAAAAGTAAACAATGAAAAATCCTTAAAATGGATTTTTCATTGTTGCTAGACATTATAAATATTTATATTCAATAGGAATTTTCATGAGTCGTATTGTAATAATACTAAATAAAGAAATGATTAAAAATCAAACGTGAAACGAGGATGCTATATGACCGAGGATAAAAAGAATAATTTTATTAAAATAATAAACATTCTAAGTAATTCGTTACTTTTAATTCTAGCGATTTTAGTTACTATTACTAGTTATACTGAATTCCGTACTACACTAGAAATCATTTTTTAAATTTCTTGTTTGTTATTAATTTATAGTAAATACTTAAGTAATAATAAGAAAGCTATGATTCCATACCTTATATTTTTAATATTAATATCATCACACCTTTTATATACTTTATTTATCTAAAAGGGCGCATTTAAACAAGATACCCCAATCAAATTCACTACCATATATTAAACTTCTATTAATCATTAACGTTAATAACCAGTGAGGATATAGCCCCACTGGTTGAATTTTCACTTATGCACGCGCTTTATTCAATTTATATGCAAAATGATTCGTCGGCCCATGACCACTTCCAATATTCAATGGCTCTTCAATCGCTATGCTAATAAATTGTTTCGCCTCTTGAACTGCCTCTTCAATTGAATACCCTTTAGCAAGTCCTGCTGTAACTGCAGACGCAAATGTACACCCGCTTCCGTGCGTTTGCTTCGAAGGAATTCGTTCACTTCTAAATTCAATAAACTGCTCACCATCGAAGAGTAAATCAATTACTTCATTACCTTGATATTCTGCATGTCCGCCCTTCATAAGAACATATTTAGCACCTAATTCGTGCAATACTTTTGCAGCTTCCTTACTATCTTCTACATTATGAATCTCCATTCCAGTTAACACTTCTGCTTCAGGAACATTCGGTGTTACAACAGTTGCTACTGGCAATAAATATTCTTTTAATGCTTGTACTGCTTCTTGTTGTAATAATGACGCACCGCCTTTAGCAATCATAACAGGATCTAGCACAATATTATTCCAGCCAAATTTCTTAATATGCTCTGCCACAATTTGAATAATTTCACTACTAAATAACATTCCCAGTTTTACAGCATCTGGCGTTAAATCCGTACCAATTGAATTAAGCTGCTCCGTAATCCCTTCTAAAGAAACAGGATATACCCCTTGAACGCCTAGCGTATTTTGAGCAGTAATTGCTGTAATAGCCGTCATTCCATACACACCAAGCTCTTGGAATGTTTTTAAATCCGCCTGAATCCCAGCGCCGCCTCCGCTATCAGACCCTGCAATTGTTAAAGCTTTATTCACTTTCATCCCACTCATCCTTTTCTACCCAAAATAGCGATGATAAATTGTTTTCGCTTCGCTTATATCTTTCGTGCCATGTACAAGTACACGGCCATCTTTAAAAGCAACTAATCTCTTTTCTTCAACCGAAAATGATAATAAATATGAATTTACATTCAAATCATTCACGCGATTATTCAGCAATTTTTTATATTGTTCAAAATCCATTTCCTCTTTATGAGGTGGTCTAATTTGAACTGTATTTCTCCCGCATAACACTGCTGTTTTTGAAGTGTTTTCCTTATTTAAATACGGATATACTGCCCGTTCACCACACGATAGACAATTATGTTTACGAAGCTTTTGCACATTCATACATGAATACTCATTTTTCCATACATCAAATGATACAAGTCCCTCTCGAAGTGATTCGTAATCTTCCACTAACAGTTTAAGAGCTTCCGTTACTTGATGAGAAACGACAAGAGATACAGCAGGTGATATAATACCCGCTGTATCACATGTCGCTCCGCCAAGCGGAATCGATTGTAATAAACAAGATAAACATGGCGTTTTTCCTGGAAGAATAGTATAAGAAAGCCCGTAACTTCCTACACATGCCCCGTAAACCCATGGAATAGAATATTTTTGCGATACATCATTCACAATGAAACGTGTTTCGAAATTGTCAGTCGCATCGATGATTACATCAACATTTGTAACGAGTTCTTCTAACTCTTCAGCCGTTACATCCTGAACGAGAGCTTCTACTCTTACTTCACTATTAACCTCTTCTAGACGTTTTTTTGCCGCTACAGCCTTCGGAAGATTATTCTCTACATCACTCTCTGCATACAATTGTTGTCTTTGTAAATTACTCCAATCGACATAATCACGGTCAACAATTGTTACTTGACCAACGCCTGCTCTTACAAACATCTCTGCGTTTGCACTACCTAATGCGCCTGCACCGATAATAAGTACATGCTTTGTTCTTATCTTTTGTTGCCCTTCTTCCCCAATTGGAGAAAATAGCTCTTGGCGAGAATATCGATTATTCAACTACGCTCATTCCTTCTAAAGGACTACTTGCTGTTGCACAACGTTTACGTGCAATACGACCTGCTTCAAACCCTAATCGTCCTGCCTCAATACCTAATTTCATTGCGTATGCCATTTTAATAGGATCGTTCGCTCCAGATACTGCAGTATTCAATAACACACCATCCGCTCCTAATTCCATCGCAAATGCCGCATCAGCTGGGCTACCAACACCTGCGTCAACGATAACTGGTACTGTCGCTTGTTCAATAATGAAGCTTAAATTTAATGGATTTACAATACCAAGTCCTGATCCAATTGGTGATGCTCCTGGCATAATCGCATGCACACCAAGTTCTTGTAGTTTGCGTGCTAATACAACATCATCAGATGTGTAAGGAAGAACGATAAATCCTTCTTCTAGTAACATTTCAGATGCCTTTAACGTTTCTACTGGATCAGGTAATAACGTTCTATCATCACCAATAACTTCTACTTTTATCATGTCACAAAGTCCAGAAGCTTTTGCTAATTTTGCAATACGAACAGCTTCTTCAGCATTTTTTGCTCCTGCTGTATTCGGTAGTAACGTATATTTTTTTACATCAAGTTTCTCTAATAAATTAGGCTGCTTCGCATCAAATATATCCATACGACGTACTGCGAATGTTAAAATCTCAGCCTCAGAAACATCAATTGCCTTTTGCTGCACATCAAAATCAGGGAATTTCCCTGTTCCTAATAAAAGTCTAGAATGAAATGAAAATTGTCCAATGTTTAACATAATCAACCGCCTCCTACGAAAGTTACAATCTCAATTTGGTCCCCATCAAAAACAGATGTATCGTTATGATCATCTTTTTGTAAAATATCTTTATTACGTTCTACTACAACAATTCTGTTATCTAACTCTAAATGTGTAAGTAGCCCAGCTACTGTTTTTACACTCTCTGGTACTTCAATTTGGTTACCATTAATTTTCAAATTCAAACTTCCATCCCCTTTCTAAACCGTTTTAGAAAGCAATGAATCTAGCAAGTGATTCTCCTGCTTCCCTTCTATTAAATCAGCCATATACTGACCAGAAACAGGACTTAATAAAATGCCGTTTCGATAATGTCCAGTACAAGCATATAAACCTTTTATTTCCTCATGCTCTCCCATATAAGGAGCTTCATGATTAGACTGCGGTCTTAACCCAGCCCACGTACTTTCCCATTCTGCTTCTTTTAAAGCAGGCAATATTGTGTAGGCACGCTCTAATATGGAAGTAATACTTTCTGGTTGTACAGACTTATTAAACGTATGAGGCTTCATCGTTGCCCCAATCACATAACGGCCACCGCGCTTCGGCGTAATATAAAACCTCTCCTGGAAAATAGGAGCTTTCAACAGAGGTTTCCTGCTTCTTACTGCAACAACCTCCCCCTTAACAGGATATGTACCCCAATCACTCTGAAAATAATGTAGCAATTTCGTACTCCATGATCCTCCGGCGATAACGACTTTTTCACATGTGATTACACCTTCGCTTGTCACAATTCCAGTCACTTTATTATTTTCAATACGAATATCAACCACTTCTGTTTGTTCATATATATCAGCTCCGGAAATTGCTGCAGAATGTGCGAATGCTTTCGTAAGCTCTGGTGCAATAACGTGACCATCTTTCGGATAATATACCGCTCCTATAATTGACTCGGAAAGAAACGGTTCTTTTTCCCGTAAATGGTCCCCCGTTAGAAATCGGGAATCTTCACCTGTTTTCTGCTGCCAATCCATAATATGAAGAATTCTTTTCTTCTCATCTTCATTTTGAGCGATGCGATAAATGCCCTTTTCTTCATACCCAATATCGATGCCTGTTTTTTCACGTAAAACTGCTGCAAGTTGTGGAAATATAGCACGGCTTTCTCTAGCAAGCTCAAACAACGGATCATATGCATCCCATTCTGCCTGAACACCGAGCAAACCAGCAGCTGCTTTCGAAGCTTCAGATGCGATTCTTTGCTTCTCTACAATCGCTACTTTATGCCCTCTTTCTGCTAGAAAGTGTGCAACTGAACTACCAATTACACCTCCGCCAATAATCGCTACATCATACTTCTTACACATGTTTTTCCGCCCACTTTCTTATTGATTCCTTATAAGATTTCGCCTTGCTATACGGATTACTACTGCTTATAATCCCGGACATAACAGCAATGCCACTTACACCATTTGCAAGAACATCACCTGTATTTTCAGGGATAATCCCACCAATTGCAGTTATTGGTATGGATAAACAACTTGCCATATGAGCAATTTCTTCTAATCCTCTCGCTGGCACACCTTTTTTACAATCTGTCGGAAATACATGACCATAAACGAGTGAATCTGCTCCATTTTTAAATGCTACTATCGCTTCATCTAAAGAATGTACTGAATAGCCAACATGCAAATAAGAAAACTTTTCTTTCACCGACCTTACATCTGCGCTTCGATATCCTAGCTGCACACGCGGAATATTTAATAGAATAGCAATATCAATTCGATCATTTATCACTATCTTCGATGCTGGAAAGCCTTTCCCCAAAAGACTTTCCACACCTTCATACAATTCCTTCGTACTTTTCTCACGCTCACGAATATGCAAATAATCGATCTCACTCTCAATTTGCATCGCTACATTCACTAACTCTTCGAATGGCATATGGCCATTTGAGATTACATGGAGCTCATTTTTCATATTCATTCGCCTACTTTAAAATGTTTTCAAATAATTCATCGGCTGGAACGATTTCTTTCGTCATTCCTTTGTCTTTCAACCATTTGTTTTGTTTCTCCCATGACTCTTTTGAATCCGATAAGAATGGCTCATCTTTCGTTTCCATCTTCTCTAATAAAATTTTCATACTTTCTTTTTCAACTTCTGGTACAAGCGGGAAGTTTTCTTTTTCTTGATGATCTAATAAAATATTTAATGCTTCATCGGGTTTTTTCTTCATAAAGTCATACCCTTTTTGTGCCCCACGTAAAAAGGCTTGCAATGCTTCTTTATCTTTTTTCAACGTTTTATCACCCGTTACAAACACAAGCTCATGATAGTTCGGTACACCATAATCTGCTGGATTAAAGTATGCTGGTTCATGACCTTCATGACGCATAACAGGTACTTCATGGTTAATGTATGCTCCTGTTACCGCATCCACTTTTTTCGTAATTAATGCTGGTACTAAATCAAAGCCAACATCGACTACTTTCACTGTATCTGGATTACCACCAGCTTCTTTTACCATCGTTTTTAAATACATCTCACTTAAAGGTGTTCCAGAATATCCAACTGTTTTCCCCTCTAAATCTTTTGGCGATTGAATGCCTGCTGACTTCAGTGATACAACATGATTTAACGGTGAACGTACGACAGCTCCAATTGATTTCACTGGAATTTGTTCATTTGCTTTTGCCATGACAACATCTGGTTGATAATACAAACCAACTGTCACTTTCCCTGCCGCCGCTAGCGTTAATGGATCAGTCGGATTAGAAGGGAATTTAATATTCACCTTGACTCCTTCTTCTTTAAAGTATCCTTTTTCAATTGCCGTATAAATAAAGCTATGTACCGCATTCGGGTACCAATCAAGCATTACTGTTATTTCTTTTTCTGATTTATTCTTATCTGATGCCGAGTTACTCGAACATCCTGCAATCATTGCAACTAATAATGTAAACACAAAGATGCGTTTTAATAATTTCATGAATGTTTCCTCCAACTAATAAATTTCTTTTCTAATATCGAAACAAGTATGACGAAGAAAATAGCTAATAATGATAACAATACAATTGGTGCAAATACACCAGCTCCGTCTAACTGCGTCATCATTCTTTTACTGAAATATCCAAGCCCAGCTTGTGCACCGAGCCATTCACCAATCGCTGCCCCAATAACGCTAAGTGGTATCGCAATTTTTAACGCTGAAAAAAAGTAAGGAAGAGCAGATGGCAACTTTAGCTTTAGAAAAACATCTTTTTTCGTTGCACCATATGTAACTAATAGCTCCTCCCATTCTTTTTTCGTACTGCGCAGTCCATCATACGTATTGACCGCAATTGGGAAAAACGTAATTAAAACGGTAACAACAACCTTACTCCAGATGGTATATCCAAACCATAAAACGAAGAGCGGTGCAAGCGCAGTGATCGGGATTGTTTGTGAAGCAACTAATAACGGATAAAATGCTCTTTCCATCCACGTACTCGCATTCATTAACATTGCTAGCCCTACGCCCAGTACGATAGAAATAACAACGCCTATTGAAACGACGTACAACGTTGCAGGTAAATGAACCGTAAATAATATATCTTTCAGCGCCCATATCTTCATTACAATTGCAGAAGGTGATGGCAAAATGTACATCTCATCTACAATTCTTGCTCCTACTTCCCACAGAGCAAGTAAAATTCCACTTAATATAAGGGCAGGTAATAACTCCTTCAAACGATTCATCATACGAGTACCTGCCTTTGTAACATACTAAGGAGCTCTTCTTTAAGCGCTAACACTTCAGGCATATATAAATCTTTTCTTGTTCGGTTACGATCAAGCGGCACAATTCGCTCAGTTAAAGTTGCTATCGGTTGATTTTCTACAACCAAAATTCGATTAGAAAGAAACAATGCTTCTTCAACATCATGAGTGATAAATAAAATTGTTTTTTCCCACTCTTTCCATTGTTCAAACAACCATTCTTGCAAAGATGCCTTCGTTAAAGCGTCCAATGCGCTAAACGGTTCATCTAACAATAATATCTCCCCGCCTGTTAATAAAGTTCGGATAAAAGATACGCGTTGCCTCATACCACCAGATAAATCTTTCGGATATTTTTTCTCGTACCCTTGTAAACCCAATTTATGTAACAGTTCTTTCGCTTTTACTTGCGCTTCTTTCTTCTGCACACCTTGGCACTCTAGCGGCAGGGCCGCATTCTCAATAATCGTCCTCCACGGCAAGAGCATATCTTTTTGGGGCATATACCCTACAGAATGACTCTTTGTTTCTGTCAGCTCTATCTGTCCAGTACTTGCCTCTTCTAAGCCTGTAATAAGGCGAAATAAAGTACTTTTCCCGCATCCACTCGGTCCGATAATACTTACAAACTCTTTATCTTGTATAGAAGCATTTAATTCATTGATGATTGGTTTCTCATCATAATGAAAGGAAACATTATGAAACTGTAGTATGTTCTTGCTCCTCAAAACCCCACATCTCCTTACGATAAGCCATATCCCAGAATAAATATTCAAATCGGCTGGAATATAAGAAAATCTCCTCTAATCGGTCTAGCTCTTTCTCTGACTTTCCAACTGCCATTTCATTTAATAAATCTATTAACCAAATACAAAGGTTACCGTATTCTTCAGAACTATATCCTTGAATCCACTCTCCAAAGAACTCATGATCGCTTGCTCCAGGAATATCATTTAAACGCTTTCCAATCTCCCAATAACTCCACATACATGGAAGTAAAGCTGATATTAATTCAGCAATTGTGCCATTTTGAGATACAGACATCATGTAATTTGTATATGCTAAATTTTTAGCAGATGGTTTCGCAGATTCCATCTCTTGTACAGAAATGCCAAGTCTTTTTGCATACTGTTTATGAATCGTCATTTCACCATTTAAAATCCCATCAATTTGCTCTGCAAATTTTGCCATAACTTGTGGATTCGTTGCCTTTACAACCCCAATTGCATATAGCTTTGCATAATCTAACAAATATAAATAATCTTGAACAATATAGTACTGGAATTTGTCTTTTTCCAACGTACCATCCCCCATACCTACTACAAACGGATGATTATGACTTTTCTCCCAAACAGGCTGCACCGTATCAAATAATCTTTCACAAAATTTCATTAATAATTCCCCTTCCTATATATCTATTTATCTCAATAAAAAAACCACTTCTGTATAAAAGAAGTGGTTACAGCAAATAAAATTATAATTTATTCGTTGTTCCACTTCCCTTCGCTAGTATTATCTAGATCAGGTGTTGTAAGGGTTAAGGATTATTCCTCTCTCAGCACGAAAAGCACCCCTAGTGGTGTTAATATGAAATTTTCAAATAAAAAAGCCCCGTTTCTATACGCAAAGAAACGGGGACTCATTGTTAATGTCCGAATTGCTTCCCTACGCTAGCATAATCTAGATCAGGTAATAAAAAGGATCAAAGGCTTACGGCCCTACTCTCAGCTGGCAACACCAGCCCTCCTAGCAAACTATAAAATTATCACTGTCAGTATAACACCGCCATAAGACATCATCAACTGTTTTAATTTTCTTAATTGAGAATTAATTCTTAACATGTTAAACAAATATAAATGCGACCTCACAAATGATATATACAATATTTATATACGAATCTCTCTTCTGACATTATTTTTATTGATTTCATATTACATTTATGTGAATACGACCAATATATTATATCTTTATACTATAATAAAATTACAACTATACAACTAGAGGAGGTCTTTATTACATGAATATGAAAGCCACAGCTTTAACAGCAACTACTATCGCAATTGCTTCTTTACTTCCTTCTATGGGAGAATCCGATATACAAACAGCGGCTGCTAAGCAACCATCTACAGTAAAAACTGGATATGTAAAAATTGACAACGTTGCACTACATCAAAATAGCCATACAGACAGTGCAATAATTGATACCATTCGATTTAATAGCCCGGTTACTATTCTTGAAACAGTTCAAGATTGGTATAAAGTATCTGTTAACAACAAAACAGGCTATATGAAAAAAGATGCAATTCTATTCAAAAAAAATGTTCAACCAAAGTCTCAATATATCGTAAATGCAAACGCATTAAACGTTCGTTCTGAACCTAATACAGAGTCTTCTATTCTAGATATATTACCAAATGGTCAATTCATTACCATTCAAGGTGAACAAGGAGATTGGTACAAAATATTACATAACGGTCAAATTGGTTACGTACAAAAAACATTTGTATCTAATGGATCCACACCTCTAGTAAAAGGTGTAACAGTACAAGGTTCTCCTTCGTATACTGTTGCAACACCAAAATTAAATGTACGTAGCAATGCTAGCACAAGTGGCACTCTACTTGGCTCATTACAAAATGGTACACAAGTACAAGTAGTAGAAACGGTAGGTACTTGGTATAAAATTCGTTTTGGCACAGGATACGGATATGTAGCAAAACACTATGTAGTGCAAAATCAAAATCAAGCACACGCTAAAACAGCTCCACCTGCATCAATTCCAGCAGTTTTCAAATTCCCTACTCAAGGGAAAATCAGCTCCACTTTTGATATGCGCTGGGAGCAAATGCATTATGGTATAGATATAGCAGCACAAGGAAATGTCTCTATTCAAGCTGCTGCTGCAGGTAAGGTTGTGAAATCTTATTATTCGGCTAGCTACGGCAATGTCGTGTTCATCGCCCATCAAATAAATGGGAAATTATATACAACAGTTTATGCTCATATGAAGGATCGCACTGTACAAGCTGGTGATCAAGTACAAACTGGACAATTAGTAGGTCATATGGGAAACACAGGTCATTCATACGGGCAACATCTCCATTTTGAATTACATAATGGGGAATGGAATTTTGAAAAAACAAATGCAGTAAACCCACTGCCATATTTAGTTAGGTAAATTATATGCCACGCAATATACCTCTCTTTATTGAATACCTGGCCTTTTTAGGTTTAATCTGTTGTTTAATCATCTATAATACGAACACTGTATTTTTATCTATTATTATTGCTTTTGTTGCTTTAGAAATCATTATGGAAGCATTACAAATGCGGCTAAAACAAAAAATTGCCCATATTTATAATGTAATTTTTCTTTTAAGTGCTCTTATAACAAATATAATTAGTAATGGTTTTTATTTATCTACCGTACTTCCTGTATTCTTTATAGGTGTTTTATTATTCATAGCTAGATATGTTCATGTTCCTAATAACCAAAAACATGAACAAGAAGCTTAGAAAGAGGAGACACTGTGTACCAATCTTTCAAAGATAATCCAATGAAATATATATTGAATTTATATGAAAAAATGAATACTTTTTTTGGTATACAAGGAAGTTATACTGCACAATTTCTCCTTTATGGAATGTTATTTCTTATCTTAGTTACTTTCTCCTTGCTTTACTAACAAAAAAAGGATCTCACATAAACTTGAGATCCTTTTTAATTTATATTAATTTTTAATATGTAAAATATGGTTTATCCACAAGCATATTTTTCATAAATGAAACTAAGATTATATTTTTTCTCTAAGCTCATTCTTTGTTCATCGTCGCACCAATAGAAAAGAATATCATGAATCGTTGCATAACGTTTATTTTTAAGAAATAGTTTAAAGAATGATGGTAAACAATCATGTAATTGTATAAATATATAATTGCGTAGTATTTCTTCTTTGTATTCAATTCCCTTACAAATATACAGTAATTCTTCACAATAATATGCATGCTGTGGAACTTGGATCATTTCGAAAAATGGTACATATGATAGTAGCTTTCCAATAAAATGACCATACCGATCCATTACCCCTATCGTCATATGCTCCATCATTTCTTTCATCACATATAAATAATCATCTACATGAGTTGTCTTTAAAGGGTCTAATCGATCGGAAATTTGTGAAAGTACAGCTCTTTGACAAGCTAAAACCGCTTGACTAGGTCCATAATATGATAGGAAGTCTGTACACTTACGATACTTTCGTAATAAGTCATGTGTATATAAATCATACACAAAAGTATTACAATACATTGCCAGACTCATCATATCACTATTTAATTGCTCTTTTGACAGTAGCTTAGCTCGCTTACACATATAAAAGAATGTAAATTCCAATACTTCTTTATGAGATAATAGATGTTTGCAATCTGTTATACATTTCTCATTAAATTTAACTCGATCCCAAATTTCTACATCCTCAGCTGTTAATTCACCAATACGATATTTAATAATTAAATAGTTTAAAGCAACTGCTTTCGTCAAAAGATCCCATGTTTCATACTCCAATGAAGTTCGGACAAATTCATCTAGCCCTTGGGTTATCATAAAAGCATTTGCCTCTTCATACCAACCAATCTCTTGACATAAACGAAGAATACGTACTAGAGTTGGAATTTCATCTTTATGAAACTGCGGTAAATTCTTTACTTTATTCATGCCATATACGATAAATGGCGCTAAATTTTCTTCTTTATAAAATTCTTTTTCTTTCCATACTAATATAGTTCGCTCTTTCCCTTCACCTTTTGGATGACAAGGTACAAGCAAAGAAAATAACTCAGCGAAATCATTTGGTTCTATATATGTATCTGTAACCAAATTCCAATTTGGATCGCCCTGTACAGCCCTCATATAATTCCCCTTCCCTTTTTATCCCGCTATTTGCGGGCAGTAAGACTCCCACCTCAAAATTCTGCGAATGCGAGGAAGTTAGGTAGGAGATAAAATTGCCCATAAAAGCCCGATTGGTTCAACTAATAATTATTTTGGGATGGACACCCCCCAATAATTAAAGTTTCACTTTATCTATGTAGGAAATATTAATTCATTATTACATCATTAACAATGAATATTGTTATATTCAAATTCTATCATAATACTTATATCTCTCAGTATATCACTTTTTCTCTTATTAAAAATTAGGAATGACAAATTTAAAAAAACTTTCAAAAATATTGACTCTATACTTATTATATAATGTCTCAGATACATCACGCTAATATATTAGTTTAATCCGCATATACTAGAATAATGTATCTGATCTTTATACATAATTTATTCCGTATGCTCTGAGATTTCACTTAAAGCAAACCCTGCTTGATCATCAGCTGATTTTCTTATAGCTAAATCACCTAGTGCTAGCATCCCAACAAGTTGACCGCTCTCAACAACCGGTAACCGTCTAATTTGATATTGTGCCATTAATTCTGTAGCTTTTTCAATAGAATCATCTGGAGAAACTGAAACAATGTTTGTTGTCATTACATTTGTAATTTGATTAGATCCAGGATGTTTTTCAGCAATCCCACGAACAACTAAGTCTCGATCAGTAACAAGCCCAACAACTTGTTTATTTTCAATAACAGGAATCAATCCAACCGATTCTTCCTTCATTTTTACAGCTGCCTCATATACATTGTCTAATGGTGTACAATGTACGATATGAGTACTCATAAGTTCTCTAACTTGTGTCATTTTTCATCTCCTCCTTTTAATACATACCATAGCTTTTCCTAAATCCCTTTATTTATTTCAGGAAAATAAGGTGATAAAAAGAGGCTTATACATAATAAAAAAGAGTCAGCAATATGCTGACTCTTTTTTTATGACCCGTACGGGATTCGAACCCGTGTTACCGCCGTGAAAGGGCGGTGTCTTAACCACTTGACCAACGGGCCATGGCTCCGCAGGTAGGACTCGAACCTACGACCGATCGGTTAACAGCCGATAGCTCTACCACTGAGCTACTGCGGAATATATATGGTGGGCCTAAATGGACTCGAACCATCGACCTCACGCTTATCAGGCGTGCGCTCTAACCAGCTGAGCTATAGGCCCATACTTTACAGGGGCAGTAGGAATTGAACCCACACTGGAGGTTTTGGAGACCTCAGTTCTACCTTTAAACTATGCCCCTAAATGATGCCGGCTAGAGGACTTGAACCCCCAACCTACTGATTACAAGTCAGTTGCTCTACCAATTGAGCTAAGCCGGCATAAAAAAAAAACAAAAAAATGGTGGCTCGGGACGGAATCGAACCGCCGACACGAGGATTTTCAGTCCTCTGCTCTACCGACTGAGCTACCGAGCCAACATAAAATGGCGGTCCCGACCGGGGTCGAACCGGCGATCTCCTGCGTGACAGGCAGGCATGTTAACCACTACACCACGGGACCATTGGTTGCGGGGACAGGATTTGAACCTGCGACCTTCGGATTATGAGCCCGACGAGCTACCGTACTGCTCCACCCCGCGACGATATTATGTTTTAAAAATAAATGGAGGAGGTAGAGGGATTCGAACCCCCGCGCGACTCTCGCCGCCTGTCGGTTTTCAAGACCGATCCCTTCAGCCGAACTTGGGTATACCTCCATGAAGAAAAAATTAATATCTTATTCATTTTTATATGTAACTAAACCACTTTTTAAAAAAATGGAGGAGGTAGAGGGATTCGAACCCCCGCGCGACTCTCGCCGCCTGTCGGTTTTCAAGACCGATCCCTTCAGCCGAACTTGGGTATACCTCCGACATATAAAAAATAAAGTGGAGCCTAGCGGGATCGAACCGCTGACCTCCTGCGTGCAAGGCAGGCGCTCTCCCAGCTGAGCTAAGGCCCCATGTTTTTGGAAAAATCGGGAAGACAGGATTTGAACCTGCGACCCCCTGGTCCCAAACCAGGTGCTCTACCAAGCTGAGCCACTTCCCGTTAATAAAAGCGCGCCCGAGAGGAGTCGAACCCCTAACCTCTTGATCCGTAGTCAAACGCTCTATCCAATTGAGCTACGGGCGCATATGGTGCCGAGGGCGGGGGTCGAACCCGCACGGTGGTCACCCACCGCAGGATTTTAAGTCCTGTGCGTCTGCCTGTTCCGCCACCCCGGCATGTCATACTGAAAATTGGAGCGGAAGACGGGATTCGAACCCGCGACCCCAACCTTGGCAAGGTTGTATTCTACCACTGAACTACTTCCGCAAGACATGTTTGAGTTATTTTATTAAAAGTGCGGGTGAAGGGAGTCGAACCCCCACGCCAAAGGCGCTAGATCCTAAGTCTAGTGCGTCTGCCAATTCCGCCACACCCGCATATTTTTTAAGAAAATGGTGAGCCATGAAGGATTCGAACCTTCGACCCTCTGATTAAAAGTCAGATGCTCTACCAACTGAGCTAATGGCTCTTAATGGCTGGGCTAGCTGGATTCGAACCAGCGCATGACGGAGTCAAAGTCCGTTGCCTTACCGCTTGGCTATAGCCCAATAATTAAGAAATGGTGGAGGGGGGCAGATTCGAACTGCCGAACCCGAAGGAGCGGATTTACAGTCCGCCGCGTTTAGCCACTTCGCTACCCCTCCGACATATATGGTGGAGGATGACGGGATCGAACCGCCGACCCCCTGCTTGTAAGGCAGGTGCTCTCCCAGCTGAGCTAATCCTCCATTTTGCCTGGCAACGTCCTACTCTCGCAGGGACAAGGTCCCAACTACCATCGGCGCTAGAGAGCTTAACTTCCGTGTTCGGTATGGGAACGGGTGTGACCTCTCTGCCATCATTACCAGACTATATTCGATTGAGACAAACATTATTATACTTGATTCACTTAGAAAGTCAATAAGTTTTTTATATTCTCTCAAAACTAGATAACGTTGCTTCATATTATATGGTTAAGTCCTCGATCTATTAGTATTCGTCAGCTCCACATGTCACCATGCTTCCACCTCGAACCTATCAACCTGATCATCTTTCAGGGATCTTACTAGCTTACGCTATGGGAAATCTCATCTTGAGGGGGGCTTCATGCTTAGATGCTTTCAGCACTTATCCCTTCCGCACATAGCTACCCAGCTATGCCCTTGGCAGAACAACTGGTACACCAGCGGTGCGTCCATCCCGGTCCTCTCGTACTAAGGACAGCTCCTCTCAAATTTCCTGCGCCCACGACGGATAGGGACCGAACTGTCTCACGACGTTCTGAACCCAGCTCGCGTACCGCTTTAATGGGCGAACAGCCCAACCCTTGGGACCGACTACAGCCCCAGGATGCGATGAGCCGACATCGAGGTGCCAAACCTCCCCGTCGATGTGGACTCTTGGGGGAGATAAGCCTGTTATCCCCGGGGTAGCTTTTATCCGTTGAGCGATGGCCCTTCCATGCGGAACCACCGGATCACTAAGCCCGACTTTCGTCCCTGCTCGACTTGTAGGTCTCGCAGTCAAGCTCCCTTATGCCTTTGCACTCTACGAATGATTTCCAACCATTCTGAGGGAACCTTTGGGCGCCTCCGTTACACTTTAGGAGGCGACCGCCCCAGTCAAACTGCCCACCTGACACTGTCTCCCGGGTCGATAAGACCCGTAGGTTAGAATTTCAATACAGTCAGGGCGGTATCCCACCAGCGCCTCCACCGAAGCTAGCGCTCCGGTTTCAATGGCTCCCGCCTATCCTGTACAAACTGTACCAAAATTCAATATCAGGCTACAGTAAAGCTCCACGGGGTCTTTCCGTCCTGTCGCGGGTAACCTGCATCTTCACAGGTACTATAATTTCACCGAGTCTCTGGTTGAGACAGTGCCCAAATCGTTACACCTTTCGTGCGGGTCGGAACTTACCCGACAAGGAATTTCGCTACCTTAGGACCGTTATAGTTACGGCCGCCGTTTACTGGGGCTTCAGTTCAGAGCTTCGCTTACGCTAACCCCTCTCCTTAACCTTCCAGCACCGGGCAGGTGTCAGCCCCTATACTTCGCCTTACGGCTTCGCAGAGACCTGTGTTTTTGCTAAACAGTCGCTTGGGCCTATTCACTGCGGCTTTCCGTTAAGAAAGCACCCCTTCTCCCGAAGTTACGGGGTCATTTTGCCGAGTTCCTTAACCAGAGTTCTCTCGCACACCTTAGGATTCTCTCCTCGCCTACCTGTGTCGGTTTGCGGTACAGGCACCTTTTATCTCGCTAGAAGCTTTTCTTGGCAGCGGGGAATCAAAGACTTCGCTCCATAAGGAGCTTCCCCATCACAGCTCAGCCTTCACGATAAGCGGATTTGCCTACTTATCAGCCTAACTGCTTGGACGTGCACAACCAATCGCACGCTTCTTCTATCCTTCTGCGTCCCTCCATTGCTCAAACGATAAAGAGGTGGTACAGGAATATCAACCTGTTGTCCATCGCCTACGCCTGTCGGCCTCGGCTTAGGTCCTGACTAACCCTGAGCGGACGAGCCTTCCTCAGGAAACCTTAGGCATTCGGTGGACGGGATTCTCACCCGTCTTTCGCTACTCATACCGGCATTCTCACTTCTAAGCGCTCCACCAGTCCTTCCGGTCTGACTTCACTGCACTTAGAACGCTCCCCTACCACTGATACCATTGGTATCAATTCGCAGCTTCGGTGGTGTATTTAGCCCCGGTACATTTTCGGCGCAGAGTCACTCGACTAGTGAGCTATTACGCACTCTTTAAATGGTGGCTGCTTCTGAGCCAACATCCTAGTTGTCTAAGCAACTCCACATCCTTTTCCACTTAATACACACTTTGGGACCTTAGCTGGCGATCTGGGCTGTTTCCCTCTTGACTACGGATCTTATCACTCGCAGTCTGACTCCTAAGGATAAGTCATTGGCATTCGGAGTTTGACTGAATTCGGTAATCCGATGAGGACCCCTAGTTCAATCAGTGCTCTACCTCCAAGACTCTTACACTTAAGGCTAGCCCTAAAGCTATTTCGGGGAGAACCAGCTATCTCCAGGTTCGATTGGAATTTCTCCGCTACCCACACCTCATCCCCGCACTTTTCAACGTGCGTGGGTTCGGGCCTCCATTCAGTGTTACCTGAACTTCACCCTGGACATGGGTAGATCACCTGGTTTCGGGTCTACGACCACGTACTAAACGCCCTATTCAGACTCGCTTTCGCTGCGGCTCCGCCTCTTCAGCTTAACCTCGCACGGGATCGTAACTCGCCGGTTCATTCTACAAAAGGCACGCCATCACCCATTAACGGGCTCTGACTATTTGTAGGCACACGGTTTCAGGATCTCTTTCACTCCCCTTCCGGGGTGCTTTTCACCTTTCCCTCACGGTACTGGTTCACTATCGATCACTAGGGAGTATTTAGCCTTGGGAGATGGTCCTCCCAGATTCCGACGGAATTTCACGTGTTCCGCCGTACTCAGGATACATTCAAGAGAGAACGAAGTTTCGACTACGGGGTTATTACCCTCTGTGACGGACCTTTCCAGGTCGCTTCGTCTACCTCGTTCCTTTGTAACTCCGTATAGAATGTCCTACAACCCCAAGAGGCAAGCCTCTTGGTTTGGGCTAGATTCCGTTTCGCTCGCCGCTACTCAGGAAATCGCATTTGCTTTCTCTTCCTCCAGGTACTTAGATGTTTCAGTTCCCTGGGTCTGTCTTCCATACCCTATGTATTCAGGTAAGGATACCATACCATTACGTATAGTGGGTTTCCCCATTCGGAAATCTTCGGATCAAAGCTTACTTACAGCTCCCCGAAGCATATCGGCGTTAGTCCCGTCCTTCATCGACTCCTAGTGTCAAGGCATCCACCGTGCGCCCTTTCTAACTTAACCAAACTAAAATTAAAAAAATATGAGCTACACTGTTATCTAGTTTTCAAAGAACATACATTTAAACTTGAGAGATAGTTCTCTCAAAACTGAACGAAACAAAACAAGTCAACGTTTATTGATGAACTGCGTTCATCAATTCTCCATAGAAAGGAGGTGATCCAGCCGCACCTTCCGATACGGCTACCTTGTTACGACTTCACCCCAATCATCTGTCCCACCTTAGGCGGCTGGCTCCATAAAGGTTACCCCACCGACTTCGGGTGTTACAAACTCTCGTGGTGTGACGGGCGGTGTGTACAAGGCCCGGGAACGTATTCACCGCGGCATGCTGATCCGCGATTACTAGCGATTCCAGCTTCATGTAGGCGAGTTGCAGCCTACAATCCGAACTGAGAACGGTTTTATGAGATTAGCTCCACCTCGCGGTCTTGCAGCTCTTTGTACCGTCCATTGTAGCACGTGTGTAGCCCAGGTCATAAGGGGCATGATGATTTGACGTCATCCCCACCTTCCTCCGGTTTGTCACCGGCAGTCACCTTAGAGTGCCCAACTTAATGATGGCAACTAAGATCAAGGGTTGCGCTCGTTGCGGGACTTAACCCAACATCTCACGACACGAGCTGACGACAACCATGCACCACCTGTCACTCTGCTCCCGAAGGAGAAGCTCTATCTCTAGAGTTTTCAGAGGATGTCAAGACCTGGTAAGGTTCTTCGCGTTGCTTCGAATTAAACCACATGCTCCACCGCTTGTGCGGGCCCCCGTCAATTCCTTTGAGTTTCAGCCTTGCGGCCGTACTCCCCAGGCGGAGTGCTTAATGCGTTAACTTCAGCACTAAAGGGCGGAAACCCTCTAACACTTAGCACTCATCGTTTACGGCGTGGACTACCAGGGTATCTAATCCTGTTTGCTCCCCACGCTTTCGCGCCTCAGTGTCAGTTACAGACCAGAAAGTCGCCTTCGCCACTGGTGTTCCTCCATATCTCTACGCATTTCACCGCTACACATGGAATTCCACTTTCCTCTTCTGCACTCAAGTCTCCCAGTTTCCAATGACCCTCCACGGTTGAGCCGTGGGCTTTCACATCAGACTTAAGAAACCACCTGCGCGCGCTTTACGCCCAATAATTCCGGATAACGCTTGCCACCTACGTATTACCGCGGCTGCTGGCACGTAGTTAGCCGTGGCTTTCTGGTTAGGTACCGTCAAGGTGCCAGCTTATTCAACTAGCACTTGTTCTTCCCTAACAACAGAGTTTTACGACCCGAAAGCCTTCATCACTCACGCGGCGTTGCTCCGTCAGACTTTCGTCCATTGCGGAAGATTCCCTACTGCTGCCTCCCGTAGGAGTCTGGGCCGTGTCTCAGTCCCAGTGTGGCCGATCACCCTCTCAGGTCGGCTACGCATCGTCGCCTTGGTGAGCCGTTACCTCACCAACTAGCTAATGCGACGCGGGTCCATCCATAAGTGACAGCCGAAGCCGCCTTTCAATTTCGAACTATGCAGTTCAAAATATTATCCGGTATTAGCCCCGGTTTCCCGGAGTTATCCCAGTCTTATGGGTAGGTTACCCACGTGTTACTCACCCGTCCGCCGCTAACTTCATAAGAGCAAGCTCTTAATCCATTCGCTCGACTTGCATGTATTAGGCACGCCGCCAGCGTTCATCCTGAGCCAGGATCAAACTCTCCAATAAAGTTAGTTTGTCTAGCATCTAAAAAATAAAAATTGACGTTCACGTTGTTTGTTTCGTTCAGTTTTCAAAGAACTTGTCTGCCGCTTCAAAAGCGACTTCATCATATTAACATCTTCATTTTTCGATGTCAACTATGTTTTGAATTTCTTTTTTGTCGTTTTCTGCGTTTCCGCATCAGCGACGTTTATTAATATACCATCATGGTTTTTAAATAACAAGTATTTTTTATAAAAAAATACAAAAAGTTATCTATCCTACTTTCTTCTATAGAAAGAACCCTTATCCTTTCTACTAAAAACATTCATTTTGATTGTATACAAGTTACTATACACTATCATCAACCAGGCAGTATTTCACAATAACTTCCTAACCTTTAGTCTTCTCCTTTTTTTAATTTTATAATTACTATAGTTCTGCTTAAGAAGGACAAATAATCATTTAAATGTAGAGTAAAAAAAAACTTAGCCACTATACTAGAGCAAAACTTTAATTCCTGATTTTTCTCTCCAATCAGGAATTTTGCTTCCACAAATAACAAACTTCCCCTCGAAATATTAAATTAAGATTATTGTTAGAATTTTTTTACATTTAATTAATGAAAGATATCCAATTTTTGTTATATAGTAAGAAAGTGCCCACAAAACTATAAATAAACTAATGGAGGAATTATTTTATGGATAGGTTAACAAAATTTTCATTAAAAAACCGAGCCGCTATTATTATTATGGTTTTTCTCATTTCCATACTCGGTGTTTATTCCGGCTCTAAATTACCTATGGAATTTTTACCAAGCATCGATAACCCTGCAATAACTGTTACGACATTATCTCAAGGGGTCGATGCTGAAACGATGACCAAGGACGTAACTGACCCCCTTGAAAAACAATTTCGTAATTTAGAACATATCGATGGCATCACTTCTTCCACACATGAGGGATTATCACGCATCGACATTGCATATACATCCAAGGCAAATATGAAAGACGCGGCACGCGAAGTCGAAAAAACAATTAATACGATTAAATTACCTAAAGATGTAACTAAACCTGTTGTTAGCCAATTAAACACTTCTATGATTCCACTCGCTCAAATTACCATCCAGAAGCAAAACGGATTTTCAAAAGCTGACGAAAAACAAATTGAGAAAGAAATCGTACCACAACTCGAAAGCATTGATGGTGTTGCCAATGTTATGTTTTTCGGAAAATCAACTTCCGAATTATCCATCGTACTTGATCCTAACCAACTAAAAGATAAAAACGTAACATCACAGCAAGTATTAACAGTTTTACAAGGAAAAGAAACTTCCACTCCAGCCGGAGCAATTACCGTTAATAAGGCCGAATACAATCTTCGTGTCATCGGGGATATAAAAAATGTAAATGACATAAAAAATATCACCGTTACACCTCAAGTAAAATTACAAGATGTTGCTCAAATTGAATTAAAACAACATTACGATACAATCTCGCACATAAACGGGGAAGAAGGAACAGGATTAATCATCATGAAAGAGCCGAGTAAAAATGCGGTTGCAATCGGAAAAGAGATTGATAAAAAGATTAAAGATATAAGCAAGCAATATAAAGATCAATTCTCTATTAAACTTTTAGCTTCAACTCATGAGCAAGTTGAAAATGCTGTTACTAGTATGGGAAAAGAAGTAATCCTTGGGGCAATTGCTGCAACTCTCATTATCTTAATCTTTTTACGCAGCTTCCGAACAACACTCATCGCTGTCGTTAGTATTCCATTATCTATTTTATTAACACTATTTTTACTCCATCAATCTAACATCACACTTAACATTCTAACTCTTGGTGGCTTAGCCGTTGCAGTTGGACGTCTCGTCGATGATAGTATCGTTGTCATCGAGAATATTTTCCGTCGTTTACAAAAAGGATCTTTCTCTAAAGATATTATTCTCGATGCAACAAAAGAGGTCGCCGTCGCAATTACCTCTTCTACTTTAACGACAGTCGCCGTTTTTTTACCTATCGGTCTCGTATCGGGAGTAATCGGAAAACTAATGTTACCTATGGTGTTAGCAGTTGTGTATTCTATACTTTCTTCCTTAATTGTGGCATTAACGGTCGTTCCACTTATGGCTTTTTTACTGCTCAAAAAAACAAAACGTCGCAATTCACATTCTTCACCGCGATATGTCACTACATTAAAGTGGGCTCTTTCTCATAAGTTTATCATTCTACTCACTTCTTTTTTATTATTTGCAGGATCAATTGCAGCCTACATACTACTTCCGAAAGCTAACATAAAGTCTGAGGACGATACAATGCTTTCCGTTAACATGACATTTCCAGGTGATTATGATTCTGAAGCTAAAAAACAAAAAGCCTTTGATTTCGAAAAGAAACTCCTCTCTAATTCTGATGTAACAGATGTTATTTTGCGAATGGGATCTAGCGCAGAAGATGCACAATGGGGACAGACAACTCAAAACAATCTTGCAACTATATTTGTAGTCTTTAAAAAAGGATCTGACATCGACCAATATATTAAAGAATTAAAAAAGGATCATACAGCTTTCGAACCAGCTGAACTTGATTATATAAAAACGAGTTACTCTGACTCCGGAGGCGGAAACAACTTACAATTTAATGTAACAGCTACTAACGAAACAAATTTACAAACGGCCGCTAACATCGTCGAAACAAAACTAAAAGGTATGGACGATCTCTCTAAAGTAAAAACAAATATAGAAGACTCTAAAAAAGAATGGCAAATTCATATCGATCAAACAAAAGCGGAACAACATGGTTTAACACCAGAATTAGTAGCACAACAAGTATCATTCCTTATGAAGAAATCTCCTCTTGGGGAAATCTCAATCAATAATGAAAAAACAACCATTATGATAGAACATAAAAAGGCATCCATTAACAAACAAGAAGATATTTTAAACACAAACATACTATCACCTATTAACGGACCAATTCCTTTAAAAGACATTGCAACTATTTCAGAAAAACAACTTCAAACGGAAATCTTCCATAAAGATGGGAAAGAAACGATTCAAATTACCGCAGAAGCTTCAAATGAAGATTTAAGCAAAGTAAGCGCAGAAGTAAACAAGGCGATAGCCGACTTAGATTTACCTAACGGAGCAAAAGTAAATGTCGCAGGTGCTACTGAATCTATGCAAGAGAACTTCACAGATTTATTCAAAATTATGGGGATCGCAATCGGGATTGTATATTTAATTATGGTTATCACATTCGGGCAAGCACGTGCTCCTTTCGCGATTTTATTCTCTTTACCATTAGCTGCTGTCGGCGGTATTTTAGGATTAATCATTTCAAGAACACCTGTTGACGTAAATTCATTAATCGGCGCATTAATGTTAATCGGGATTGTCGTTACAAATGCTATTGTATTAATAGAAAGAGTGCAACAAAATCGGGAAAACGGTATGGAAACAAGAGAAGCCTTACTAGAAGCAGGATCTACTAGATTACGCCCAATTATTATGACAGCTATAACAACAATCGTCGCTATGCTACCACTCCTCTTCGGGCAATCTCAAGCAGGAAGTATGGTATCGAAAAGTCTGGCCGTCGTTGTAATCGGTGGTTTGGCAGTCTCAACCGTTCTTACATTAGTAGTCGTTCCCGTTATGTATGAACTATTAGATAAAATCGGGAGAAAAAGACGCTCCCGCAGAAAAATAAGCACTTCTACAGAAACACCTGATATTTAAACTAAAAGGCGTTATCTTCATAATTGAAGATAACGCCTTTTAGAATTCCCTACCTATCGATATAATCCAGCACTTTTTTCGTATATCGCTCTAGTGGCTTACCAGAATCTACAAGAAGATATTCATCATTTAAAAGCCTTTTACTGCCATCTAACCACTTTTTTCAAACGCTACTCCTGATTCTACTGACTTATCTTATGTTCACGTGTTTGTAACCTACGATTAATTTCTTCTATATTATTAAGATAACATTCAATATATTTATATGTAGCCCCATACTTCCGACATAAACCTATTCCTTTTCAAGCATCCCCTCATAGAGACATGGGCTATCTAATATAACACTATGTTCTTGTTCCAACAAAAAACCTATCAGTTTCCACTCAATATCATAGGAGACTCCCCCAACAACTGTCGATTCACTCCCCCTTACCGTTAATGATTTTAATAAATGTCCGTAAAAAAACTCCCTGTTTATAAACAGAGAGTTCTTTTACGGATATTTATGCCACTTTTACCTTCTTCGTCGTTTTACGACTTTTTTTCGCTCCTGTAAAACGCTTGTGTAATACAGATGCTACGAAACGAGAAATGATATTAAAGAGTAATACCATAATAATTAATACAGCTGCAGATTTTGTTGCAATTAACTTCGCATCCGGGATAATCCCTTCAGAGTTTAATTTCCAAATGTGAACAGCTAACGTTTCAGCTGGTCTAAATGGATTTAAAGGATGCGAGGGGCTCGAGAAGTCCGCTGCTGAATTTAAAATAGGTGATGTTAAACCCGCTGTATAAATTAACGCCGCAGCTTCACCGAATATACGGCCTGCCGCTAAAATAATACCTGTAATGATTTGTGGTAACGAAGACGGGATAATGATGCGGGCAATTGTTTGCCATTTCGTTGCACCTAGTCCAAGACTCGCCTCTTTTACATTATGAGGAACTTCAGAAATCGCATTTTCACAAACACGTGTTAAACCAGGCAAATTCAAAATAGTTAAAGCAAGAGCTCCACCCATTACTGTATATCCCCAGCCTGTCATTGTAACAAATACTAATAAACCAAATAGTCCAACAACAATAGAAGGTAAAGACGCCATTGTTTCAATACATAAACGAACAAAACTTAAAAAACGACCTTGTTTTGCATACTCCGCTAAATATATTCCAGCCCCTAGTCCAAGAGGAATAGATATAATAAGTGTTATAACAAGCATGTAGAAAGAATTGAATAACTGTGGACCAATTCCCCCACCAGCTCTTGTATTGCTTGGTTCTCCGAATAAGAAACTAGGATCCCAAAATCCCCATCCCTTTTGCAGAATTTCGTACATTAAAAAAGCCAGCAAAGCTACAACTAAAGCTGCAACCCCATAAAAGATACCTGTCCAAACTTTATTTACCGTTCTTGCATTCATTATTATCGCTCACCTCTTTGACCAATCGCTCGAATTACTAAAATAAACAGGAATGAAATAACAAGTAAAATCATCGCTAACGTCCATAGCGCATTGTTCCAAGCTGTTCCGTTCAATGTATTCGTCATGTCCATTGTCAGAATACCTGTTAACGTTGCTGTTGGACTATATATTCCTTCCGGTAATTTAATCGTGTTTCCGATTACCATTTGAACCGCTAACGCTTCACCAAAAGCACGCGCTAACCCTAAAACTATACCTGTTAAAATTCCTTGTTTTGCAGCAGGAACAATAACTCGGCTAATCGCTTGCCATTTCGTCGATCCTAGACCGTAAGAAGCTTCCAAGTAATCAAACGGAACAGAGCGTATTGCATCAGAGGCAATACTAGCAATAGTAGGTAAAATCATAATACTCAGGACAATAATACCCGCAATTAAACTAAATCCCACTCCACCGAACGAATCCCGTAATAGAGGAACCAAGATCGTAACCCCTAATAATCCGTATACAACTGATGGAATACCAACTAATAATTCTAAAACAGGCTTTAATACTTTATTCCCAAACTTCGGCGAAATTAAATTCATGAATATAGCAAGAGCTATAGCAATTGGTGCACTAATGACAACAGCACCTAACGACACAAGCGTAGAACCGACAATAAAGATAACAGCACCATACGTACCTTGATCAGCATTTGGATTCCATTTTGTCGAAGTTAACACCTCAGAAAACGAGATACCACTTTGCGTGAAAGATTGAATTCCTTTGCCGCAAATAAACGCAATAATAGCTAATGTAATAAAAACAATAAAGATACCGCAAAACGTAACAAGTGATCTACCTATATATTCACTCTTTACGTAATTAATTTGTTTTTTCCCCTTCATCACAGGACAGACCCCACTTCATAGATTGCATTGAACAGGACTGGCCTTGCAGCCAGCCCCATAAAATTTTATTACTTATTTAATTTAGACATTGGGATGTAACCCATATCTTCTACTTGTTTTTCGAAATCTTTACCTTTTACATAATCAATGTAAGCTTTTGTCGCTTCTTTTGCCTCACCTTTAGTTACCATGTACTCGTAAGACCAGAATGGATATTTACCAGCAGAAATATTTTCAACTTTCGGTTCAGATCCATCAATTTTAACCGTTTGTAACGCACCTTTTTTCTCACCAACCATGTAAGACATCGCTAAGTAACTAACTGAACCTGGAGTAGAGTTAATCGCTTGCTCTACAGCACCATTAGAATCTTGTGTTGTACCAGTTCCATCATTAATCTTCGCGTCTTTCATCACTGTCTTTTCAAAAGTAGCACGTGTACCAGATGAAGCTGGTCGGTTAATTACATTGATTTTTTCATCTTTTCCGCCTACTTCTTTCCAGTTCGTCACTTTTCCAGTGAAGATATCTTGCACTTGTTTTACTGTTAAGTTATCAACTTTTACATCTTTATTTACGACAAGTGCGAATGCGATACCCGCAACTTTGTTATCTACTAATTCTTTTGCTTTTTCAGCATCTTTTATTTTATCTCCAGCTGGAACATCTGAGTTACCAATTTGTACCGCACCAGATGCTACTTGGTTAATCCCAGTTCCACTACCGCCACCTTGAACTTGAATAGAAACTTTTGAATTTTTCTCCATGAATTTCTTTCCAGCTTCCTCCGCAAGAGGTTGAAGAGCTGTAGAGCCAGCCGCTGCAATCGTACCTGATAATTCTTGTTTTGCATCGCTACCTTTAGCAGCTTCCTTATTATCCGTACTTTCTGCTTTTCCACATCCAACTAATGCACCTGCAACAACTAAAGCCGCTAAAGAAAATTTAATACCCTTTTTCATAACCATGTCTTGTACCCCCATTTGGATTATCACTTTTCGAATTCATCTTCTTTCGAACACAAATTCATTGTAGGACAACAATATTATGTGAGTGTTAAGCAATTTTTAAGTTTAAGTAAATAGAGATAACATCCCATAAAAGCTAGACATTCCAACATTTACAGTTGAAAAAGCCAACAAAACCCACACTAAACACGGAGTATTGTAAATTTATTCTTAACAATGTAAATCCAATGTAAATATTTTTCTTTATTTTGCCCTTTAAGTTAAAACTATATTTACAAATCCACTATATTTTTTAAATTTTACACTCTTACTTTATTTACATTAAGAAGAATTTCAGTAATATTTTTCGGTACAACTCAATAAATTGGAACAATTCTAAAAATATTTGAATATTTTTAAAGTACTAATTGACAGCATCATTAAATGTAGTCTACTATATTAGTATCAAAAAGTTTACCTAAGGAAACTTTTTAAACTAAAACTAAAAATATAGAGATGAGGTAACTTTTATGGTATCGGCTAATACTAAACCCCTTTCCGAATTCAGAACAGGGGAATTTGTACAAATTGAGAAGATACAATTAGAAGGAACTATGAAACGACGTTTATTAGATTTAGGCTTTTTTCCTGGAGCGACAATTAAAGTATTACAACGCAGTCCACTTGGAGACCCAGTCGCTTATCAAGTAAGCAACACAACTATTGCACTGCGTAGTGAAGAAAGCTCCCTTATTTTCGGGGTATTAATAGGAGATGATTTCAGATGAGTAACCATCGCATTGCGTTAGCTGGTAACCCGAATACCGGGAAAAGTACATTATTTAATACTTTAACAGGCTTAAAACAACATACTGGAAACTGGACGGGGAAAACTGTTTTAAAGGCTGAAGGGGAATATAAGCATGGCGGAAATATATATACAATAATAGATTTACCTGGAACTTACTCACTGTATTCAAATTCGGCAGATGAAGAAGTAGCACGAGATTATATTATATTTGAAAAACCAGAAGTAACTGTAGTTGTTATAGATGCAACTGCAATGGAGAGAAATTTAAATTTAGCACTCCAAGTGATGGAAATGACAAACGATGTGGTCATTTGTATTAACTTAATTGATGAAGCGGAGAAAAAAGGAATCATTATTGACGAAAAGAAATTAGCAAAATCACTCGGTGTACCTGTAGTGAAGATTTCTGCTCGCAACCGATTAGGCATTGGTCATTTGCTAAATGTCATCGCTAAAGTAGCAAATAAAAAACTAATTCCAACACCAATTAAAATTACTTATAACGATAAAATCGAAAATATGATTCAAGAATTAGAACCACAAATTTATAAAGTGTTCGGCAATACGTATCCAGCACGTTGGATTGCGTTACGTATTTTAGATGGAGATAAAAATTTCTTAACTGCACTTCAAAAACATCATAACGAACCACTTGTAAGGGAGGTCGTAATAAATGGAATCTCACTCAGCCAGTAAAGCTCTTCCGCTGGACTATATTGTTCAACATGCACAAACACTTTCAAAAGAAGATATACGAGATGATATTGTCGGAGATATTTATCGAACCTCCGCAAGTATATGTAAAGAAGCTGTCCAATATACAAATACCGATAAATTGTATCGTTCCGAAAAACTAGATAAAATTTTCACATCTCCAATCTGGGGATTCCCAATTATGCTCGGTATTTTATCTATTATTTTTTATCTCACAATTGCAGGCGCTAACGTACCTTCTGATATGATCGCTAAGTTCTTTGGCTGGGTAGAAGGATATTTAACATCTTGGTTCCAAGCAATGCATGCACCTGAATGGTTACATGGTATTTTAATACTTGGTTTATTCCGTGGTACCAGTGCTGTTATAAGCGTTATGTTACCACCTATGGCAATCTTTTTCCCTATGTTCGCACTATTAGAAAACTACGGATATTTACCACGTGTCGCATTTAACATGGACCGCTTATTCAAACGATCTGGTGCACACGGCAAACAATCTTTAACAATGGCAATGGGATTCGGTTGTAATGCAGCTGCCATTATGTCAACACGTATTATTGAATCACCACGTGAACGTATGCTTGCAATCTTAACAAACAACTTCGTTCCATGTAATGGGCGCTGGCCTATGTTAATTTTAATGGCTTCACTATTTATGGCTGCCGGCTATACAGGAAGTATGCAAACATTTGTTACTGCAGGTGTCGTAGTTGGAATGGTTGTAATTGGTGTTATTATGACATTAACTGTTTCTTGGGTACTATCGAAAACAGCTTTAAAAGGTGTTCCGACTCACTACACACTAGAGTTACCGCCATATCGCAAACCAAAAATTTGGAATACAATTGTACGTGCAACACTCGATAAATCAATATATGTTTTAAAACGAGCTGTAGTTGTAGCTGCCCCTGCAGCTGCATTAACTTGGTTACTTGCTAATATTTTCATCGATGACACGAGCTTACTTATGTATTTTGTAAACTTTCTAGATCCATTCGCTAAAATGTTAGGACTTGACGGCTTTATTCTAGCTGCATTCATTCTTGGGCTACCAGCTAATGAAATTGTCATCCCGATTTTATTAATGTCTTACTTATCAACTGGTGCTTTAACTGAAATAGATGATTTTAATCAAATTAAAAATCTATTCTTAGAACACGGTTGGACTTGGTTAACTGCGTTAAACACAATGTTGTTCTCACTTCTTCATTTCCCATGCGGAACAACACTAGTTAACATATATAAAGAAACAAAAAGTGCAAAATGGACATTTTTATCGTTTGCAATCCCTACTGTTATTGCCATTGTTGTTACATTCCTCTCTACACAATTGGTACATTGGTTAGGTCTTGTATAAAAGCAAAGCATACATAGAAGGTATCCCCCTTCACCATATGCTTTGTGCATAAAAGAAACCTGAAACTCATTCAGGTTTCTTTTTATCTTTCCGCGGCTGAGCTCCATACGTTGTGATTTTTTTATGAATAAAATATATGGTCCCCGGAAGAATCGCCATTAATATCGTGCAACTAATTCCTAGTCCAGTAAACAACTTAAATCACCTTATTTCACTCTCTTCGGTAAAGCTGAACCTGAATGCTCAATTGTCGGATGAACATGAACAGTAACCTCAGCATTACTAAAATAATTTTCACCTTGATCCCAATTCTTATCTATCTTCTTCCATTCTTTATAATTATGCCGCTTATATACTTCTCCTAACGCTAATACATCTACCTTATATTTTTTTTGAACAAGCTTAATCGATTTTTGGATACGCTTCTCCATTTCCTCCGCAATGGTTTTCTTTAATCGCTTTTCATTCATAATTTGTTTATGATCACTAAAATGCAACTCTGCTAAGGTCCCTTCCAAAGATAAATGGATATCAAACTTCGGTTTTGTAGCATTTTCCGTAGATACTTTAATCTTTCGGTGCATCTTATGAATTTCGTATGTAACAAGCTGACCTTGTTTACGGATAGTATAGAACCCTCCAATTTTTTTACCTATTACATAATTCATTCCTAATGTTTCTTCTCCATTCAAACTGCCTACACACTTATTATCTTTTCCACGAAACAACGCTGCCCCGTTCATTTGTACCCCCTGCTTTGTTAGTTCGAGAATAGGTAATACGAAACTTTGGTTAGCAATCATTTTTTGCTGTACCTCACCAATTCTTGCAGCTTCAATCATTTGAGCATTTTTCGGAGGATGCTCAGCTAACATATCAATATACTGTGCCGGTAAGTTCTCAGGCTTGGCACTCTGCTTTAAAATAGCTTCTGCATTTTTCTTAGAAACGAACAAACGAATATTTCTTCTCATCTCGTGATCACGAATATATACATCTAACGTATTTTGTAAAACATATGGATTCTCTAGTAAATCTTTAGAAAAAATTATCACTTGTATATGCGGAAAGAATAATGAGCGACTAATTTTTTTAGCAATAATTCGTATTTGCTCAAAGACACTATCTGCTTTCGCACTAACATTAATATAATTTTCACTATCTCCACCGCCTTGGCCACCTTGTTGCGCTAACTTACTGGGAAGTACCATCTGATACGTCCCTTTCATAATTGGATTTGATTTCTTTGCCTTCACAATATCGTAAGCTGCACCTACTACAAATCCTCTTTCTTCTATTTCTTCTAGCTCAGAGCACCCACTTATAGATCCAGCTAAAACCATAACCATTATTATTTTAAGAAGGTGTTTCATTTCTACCATTCCTTCTTTTTATTTTATATACAATAAAAACTAACAAAGGCGCTAACACGACAAACCCCATATCTATCCAAGCTAAATAAGTCCCATAACTTGACAATTCTTTCAAATTACTAGGTATCATATTCACCATAAAAATAATCGGGGCACTTACAAAAATAAAAATATGTTTCTTCACTTTTGGAAACATAGCACAAAATAATAAAGATGCGACGTCATAATACATTGCTGTAGTGTTATAAATAGTAATAATCCAAGTAGTAAAAAAAATCGCATCAAATCTTTCTAAAAAACCTCCACCAATTTCAATTTCTTTCCCTAATTCGATTGTTGGATATGTCAATCCACGTGTTGTCATATACGTAAAAACACTAATACAAGTTACATAAATTAAAATGTATGACAACACGTTTACGATCACCGCTTTTGCAACTGCCATTGGCGCTTTTTTCGCTGTCTTATCATTCAACAACACAGCATAAAACAGAGCTACCTCAAATCCGATGAATGTAAAAATAGAATTTTTAACTCCTACAGCATACCGACTGACATTCGTTTGAAAAGCCGGTAGTAAATTATCTATTTCCATTAAGTTCACATTCAATAAAGAAAGAAGCACTATCGCAATTAAAACAATTGGTAAGAATAGAACATTTAACCTTAATAAAGCCGCTCTCGATCCTGCTACTCCATAAATAACAACTAATAAGAAGAAGAAAGAGAGTAGCTGTATTGGTGTATCACTAAATAAATATGTTTGTGAAATAATTGCAATCATTCGCGATTCATATGCGGTCAAAGCAGCAAATGTTAATACTAAAATGCTACTAATTGTGTATGCAACAGGTTTCGTCAAATGTGCACTCGTATATTGAACAAAGTTTTGTTTTGGGAATAAAATAGCTACCCTCGTTACAAACCAACCTAAAACCGCACATATCAATCCACCCAAAAGTAAAATAATCCAACCGTCCGAAAATAAAGTTTGATCAGCAATATCTCTCGGCATAGACAATGCCCCTATACCAATAATGGTTGACGATACCGCAAACCCAATTTCCCGAGATCCAATTTCCTCATCCCCATATTCAAATGGTTTCAATTACTCTCGCTCCTTTGGACTTAATGTAGAGTCTTTCGTTTGTAAATATTCTGGTCTCTCTTTTAACATTGATTTTGGTAAGCGAACCAATTCTTCTTCCCAATCTTTATAAAAAGCAGGAGCAATAGGTGTTGTATACGGAACCCCAACACTCTTTAAATTTGTAATATGAACCGCAAGTGCAATAAGAGCTAAAATGATTCCGTACAACCCAAAAGCAGTTGCAGCTAACACGAAGACGAAAAGTAAAATTCGAAATGTAATCGTAATGCTATATACAGGAAGTGAAAATGTAGCAATTGCGGTAACCGCGATAATAATTACTAAAAACGGATTTACAATCCCCGCATTTACTGCCGCTTCTCCAATTACAAGACCGCCTACGATGCCAATTGTTTGTCCCATCGGTTTCGGAAGCCTAATCCCGGCTTCTCGTATTAATTCCATCGTTAATGCCATCATTAGCGTTTCTATATAAGCAGGAAACGGTACCCCTTCTCTCGCTCCCGCAATGGAATAAGCTAGTTTAGATGGAATAAGCCCTTGATGATACGATACAAGCGCTACGTACATGGCAGGTAATAAAACAGCAGCGATACCTGATCCCATACGTAACATTCTTAATAACGTTCCAATTACCCAACGCTCATAATGATCTTCTACAGATTGAAAAATATCAACAAACACTAGTGGAGCTATAAGAGCAAATGGTGACCCATCTACTAAAATGGCCGCTTTCCCTTTCGCCAATGCAGCCACTATATTATCTGGTCTTTCTGTATTTAAAAACTGCGGAAACGGCGATAAATTATTATCTTGAATTAATTGCTCAATCGTTCCTGTCTCAAAAATGACATCTGTCACTATTGATTGAAGACGCCGATCTAGCTCATTTACGATGTAAGGGTTAATAATATCCTCTATATATACTAGGGTTACTTCTTTCTGCGATCGCTTCCCCATAATATAAGATTGAAACCGTAACTTCGGATCACGTAAACCACGGCGAATTAACATTTTATTCACATTAATATCTTCATTTAACCCAACCCTCGGTCCACGAATTAAATCTTCTGTCACTGGCGGTTCTAGACTTCTTTTCTCCCAAGCCCTACTGTTAACAACAATAGCCGTTTGAATATTATCAATTAATATGACTGTATCTCCTGCTAAAACCGCATTTATAATATCTGGAAAAGTCGTCTTCATACCGACTTCTGCAATAGAAATAAAACGATCCAATAATATCTGAACCACAGCTGCTTCATTTGGTATTTCTTCATATTGAAGTGTACGAACTACATATTTATAAACATTATCCTTATCTGTCAATCCACATAAGAAAACAACCGCACAACGTGTAAAACTACCAGCAAGAGCAACTTCTCTAATTGTTAAATCATTAGGTGAACCTAACTCATCTCTAATTTCCTTCATAACTTCAAACAAGTTACCTTTTAGCTCTAACAATTTCCCCACCTAACTTCCTTTTCAACAAGTTTTTAGTTAGATTCCGCTAATAGAAGAAAATATATACAAAAAAGAGCTATCTCTTTTCGAAGATAGCTCTAACATACGAATTACTTTTCTACTATTATATTGTCGGTCTTTACAGATACATTTCTTGTGAATCCACTAACGATAAACATCACAATCATATTCATTAACAATGCGACTATACCTACATTTAAATCTTTTATATATTGCGGAAAACTTGGAAACATCGTAGCTATAGTTGAACCAGATAAGGTAATATATGCGACAATTAACAACCCAATCCCCATTCCTGCAATCGCTCCTTGCTTCGTAATAATTTGACGTGGAAACAAACTACATACAAGTGCAGGGAAAAGTTGCGTAACTATACTGTACCCCATTAAAAGAAGAGCCCCTATCGTTTCTCCCCCTTTAAATGTAAACAATACTGCAACAAGCGTTACAACAGGTACAAATAACTTAGCTACTTTTGCAACTTGTCTATCTGAAGCAGATGGCACCATTGTTCGGTAAATATTTTTTGCTAACAACGTAGATGCCGCCATAACAAGCATGGAACCTGGAACTAATGCCGTTAACACTCCTGCACTACCAATAATACCAATAAACCATGGATCAAACGTTTGAAGAGCCAGACGGAATAATGAAAGATCTACATCCGCTCCCTTTAACCCTGGAACTTGCAAGATAGCAGCAAAACCTGCAAAGAACACAAAAAGCAAAACTAAAGAATAGAGAGGCATAATTGCTGCATTTTTCCTAAATACTTTTTCACTTTTCGCTGAGAAAGCTGAGGCAAATGTATGAGGCCACATATAAAAACCGAGAGCCGTTAATATAATAGTAGAAACAAACCAAGAAATACTCATTCCCTTTTCAGGTAAAGATAAAAAACCTGGTTTTGCAGCTTCTACAGCTTCAAACATCGGTTGAAATCCTCCGTAATAGTGATACGGTAAATATATACCTAAAAACATAACGATAAATAGTATCATAATGTCCTTCAAAGCAGCTGTCCAAGCCGATCCATGTATACCTGAAACCATTACATAAATAGTTATAACAATAGCACCAATCCATACCGCAATAACAGGTGTCACTCTTCCATAGGAAGCTTCCGAAACGATAATTCCTAATCCCTTTAATTGCAAAACAAGATACGGGATAATCGAAATAACACCAATAATTGAAACAATTACCCCAAGCGTCTTACTCCTGTATTTCTTCGCAAAGAAATCTGATTGTGAAATGAGGTTATGTTCTTTTGCATACTTCCAAATTGGAGGCAATAAGAAATACGATAAAATATAAGCTAATGCACCATACCCTAAAATATAAAATGTAGGAGCTCCTTTACTATAAGCCCAGCCACTTCCTCCTAAAAATGTGAACGTCGTATAAATTTCCCCTGCCATAAGGAGAAAAACGAAAATAGTTCCAAATCCTCTTCCTCCAACTGACCATTGTTCTAAATTCATATCTTTTCCATGTTGTGCCCGAATTCCTAAAAATAGTGCGAGAAACAAAAATATAATAATGATAAATAATGCAGTCATTTTACGTCCCCCTTATTAGCAGGATCGAATACGTACACAAGACCCATACAAAGAGACGTAATGAGCACTGATAATAGTACCCAAAATAATAAAAATGGCATCCCCCATACGTAAGGAGTGACCGAATTTGCAAATACTGGTCCAACTACTAAACAAAGAACTGGAATAAGTGCTAGCACGTGTATTTTTTTCATCTCATTCTCCTTTACTTATAAAATTCATAATGGATGATACAAAGACTTCCACTCCAATTGGTAATGCGTCTTCGTCAATTGTAAAACGAGGGTGATGATGCGGATATATAATTCCCTTCTCTTCATTTCCTGCCCCTATAAAAAAGAACGTCCCTGGTGCCTTTTGTAAAAATGCTGAAAAATCTTCCCCTGCCATCGTTGGCTGTAAACGAACAACTCTTTCTCTTCCATACAGCTGTAATGCTGTATGTTCAATAAGCTCTGTAACTTCATAATCGTTCACAACTGGGCGATATCCATATTCATAAGAAAATGTATACTTAGCACCGTAGGATTCTGTAATATGTTTTACAATCCTTTCAAGCTTCTTCTTTGTTTCTTCTCTTAATTCATGCCTTAAACTTCTCACTGTCCCTTCAATCTCCGCTTGTTCCGGGATAACATTATGTGTTGTCCCAGAATGAAATTGCGTAACAGATACTACGAGAGAATCTAACGGATTCGTGAGGCGAGATACAATTTGCTGAATTTGCGAAACTACTTGCGCACCAATGGCGATACTATCAACTGTTTCATGCGGAATTCCAGCATGCCCACCTTTTCCCTCTATCGTAATTTTAAAAACGTCCGGCGCCGCCATCGCAGGACCATAAATTACACCTACTTTTCCAACCTCTAATGACGCCCAAAGATGAGCACCAATAATGTAATCCACACCTGTCATCACTCCCGCTGCGACCATTTCCTCTGCACCGCCCGGAAAGTTTTCTTCTGCATGTTGAAATAAAAAGCGAATCTCTCCTTTAACTTTCTCTCTTTCCTCTACCAACTTATGTACTACACCAAGCAATATTGCCATGTGACCATCGTGACCACACGCATGCATCACACCTGGATATATAGAAATAAAATCAAACTTATTTTCTTCATGAATAGGAAGAGCATCCATATCAGCACGAACCGCGATAGTTTTACCAGGCTGCCTACCAATTAACCTTGCCATTACACTATATTTAGTAGGCCTTGAGACTTCTAAATACGGGATTTCCCGAAGTATGTCGAATACAAATTGAGATGTTTTTTCCTCTTGAAAAGATAACTCTGGATACTTATGAAAATGCCTTCTCCACTCAATCAACTGATTCTTTGATAAAACAAGTTCCTTTGCGACATCCATTTCTCTTCTCCCCTTCTTTACCAAGTTAAATGTTATTATAGCGTGAATTGTTAACTTCTGAAAGAATTTTCAGAATTTTCTATAACGAATATTCAAAAAGAAAAAGCCATCTCAAGATGACTTTTCATTTTATAAAATAGTAATTGCTTGTTTCCCCATTTGCTCCCATGCCTTTTCAAATTCAGCACGAGGAACAGCTTTTCGTGGATTGTTTGCAAGAGGATCATTTACGTATACAAAGTTTTGATCATATCCAATTACTACAACACTATGCTCATAATATGTAATTTTCACTTCACCTGAACTCGTATTCCATGTTTCAAAACTACTTTCGGCTAATGGTTTAAACGTTGTATTAATAATTACCCATACCGGAGAACCAGAACTAATTACTTTATATAGATCTTGCACGTCTCTACCCGTTAAATTAATTACTTTTTCAGGAACATACTTTTCTGCTAAATTAAAAATCGGTTGATTATATACACCGTATCCCGGCTCAGCTTTCGTGTAAATATTTCCAACGAATCCCTCATACGGATTTCCATGCAAACCATCTTGTTTAAATGGAACGCGATGAATTTCACTAGCAAGTTGCATCTTATCTACTTGTACACCTTTATGTTGTAGTAGCATAGTTAAACTTGTCACTTCACAACCTCTAGGTAATTCAGGTAACTGTCTAATAAACGGAACCTCTGTAATCATTGCACTTTCTTTCATCTCAGAGAAAAGGTCTAACCGAAATTCTTGTGCCTTTTTCATAATTTTATCTTTCTCGAAAAAGAACACGACAGCAAATATAATACCGAAAATAAAAATATATTTTAACTTTTTCATCATAAACCAAACTCCATTATATCAATTATTTTAAAGGCACAACTCCTATCATTGTACCTTTCTTCTTACTAGTTTGCTAGAAAGATTCTGTGAATTATTATTCATAAATACCTTTTTAAAATTCCGATTGTTTGAAATAGAAAGAAAAAATATAATTTTTCAGAATTTTTTACTAAAAAACAAAATTATTAACCTAGTGAAAGAATCACGTTTCCTTCACTAGGTTAATAAACATTCTAAGGTATTTAGTCATAGTTAGTTTTTCCTTTACATACTCAGTTCACAACAAAATAAACCAAGTATGTTTTTCACCCCCACTAATGATTAAAAGCACCGAATAAAATCTAGTTAAAACATACAAAAAAATATGGGGGGAGGAACATATGAATCAACAAGTAGAACAAGCAGAATTAAAATACCGCACACCACTTTATCCAATAGTTCCAATCATAGCTTTCTCACTCAATTTCCTTACATTTGTTAGTTTAGCTTTCATTCCAGATCAGAGAATTGCTCTTTATTGCGGGGTTCCATTTATGATCATTTGTTACATTTTATACCGAGTTAAAGTTTCGGAAAGTTGTCACATTTGAGCAAAAAAGAAATATAACTTGGGTAACAAACTGAATATATTAAAAATTCAGTATTTTTCCTTATGATAAGATAATTTTTTTCTATTTATTGGGTATGTTGGTATAACTTTATTTATCTTAAAATTCCCACAATCACGTTTTTATCTGGAAAATAGTTTACAATGTTATCAAGTTACAAATGATATTCACCTTAAAAAGCGTGCATTTGTGTCTATTTTTTAACAATATAACAAAAACTATTGCCATCTATAAATTAATAGGTTTATATTGTTTTATTGGCATAGTTTCAATCCAAGGAGAAAGGAGATTTTCAATCGTGCAACTAAAGAAAGCATTTTGGAAGTTGGCTTCGCTTCTTCCGTTATCATTACTTCTGTTCCTCGGTGGCTGTGATAAAAAACTCGCAGTATTAAATCCGCAAGGACCTGTTGCAAAAGCACAGTATGATTTAATTGTTTGGTCATTCTTGCTTATGTCATTAATTATCGCAATTGTATTCATCTTGTTTACAGTCATCTTGATTCGTTATCGTGAAAAACCAGAGAATATGGACTATGAGCCACCTGATCAACATGGTAACACATTATTAGAAATCATTTGGACAATTATTCCTGTTATTATCGTTATCGCATTATCGATTCCAACAGTTAAAGCAACTTATGCTTCGGAAGAGGTTCCGCAAGAGTCCAAACATATTAAACCAGTTGAAATTTATGTTACATCTGCAAACTGGAAATGGTTATTTAGTTACCCGGAGGAAAAAATTGAAACCGTTAACTATTTAAACATCCCAGCTGGTGTACCAATTCAATTTAAACTGACTTCTGTAGGTCCAATGAATGCTTTCTGGGTACCAGAACTTGGTGGTATGAAGTATACAATGGATGGCATGATCATGGACTTATATTTACAAGCTGACAAACCAGGTTCTTACCTAGGTCGTAGCTCGAACTTCTCTGGTGAAGGATTTACTCACATGGAATTCGAAGTTGAAGCAAAAACTAAAGAGAAATATGATAAGTGGGTAAAAGAAGTACAAGAAACTGCCCCTAAATTATCAGAAAAGAAATATAACGAAATTATTAAACCTGGTGTAGTGGGGCGTATGACGTTCTCTAGTCACCACTTAAGTTATGTAGATCCAAAATCACTTGAATATTGTGATTACAACTACTACAAAAACAAAAAATAATAGCTATTATTCCAACAGATTGGAGTGAACACAGTGAAGCTTGATGAATTTTTTGTCACAGGTGACCCGATTATTTACGGAGCTGACGCTTCTATCGTTCTTGTGACATTAGCGATTCTTTTCGTACTAACAAAGTACAAAAAATGGAGATGGCTTTGGGATGAGTGGTTGACAACTGTTGACCATAAAAAAATAGGGACCATGTATATTATCTCTGCCGTTATAATGTTATTCCGTGGTGGTATGGATGGTTTAATGATTCGTGCCCAGTTAACATTCCCGGAAACAACTTATTTAAACGCTGAACACTATAACGGAATCTTTACAACACATGGTACGGTAATGATTCTTTTCATGGCAATGCCATTCGTTATGGGATTAATGAACCTTGTAGTACCATTACAAATTGGTGCTCGTGACGTTGCATATCCGTTCTTAAATGCTTTAAGTTTCTGGTTATTCTTTGTCGGAGCAATGTTATTCAACATCGCTTTCGTAATCGGTGGTTCTCCAGACGCTGGGTGGACTTCTTACTTCCCAATGGCAGGTACAGAGTTTACTTCTGGTGTAGGAAATAACTACTACGCAATTGCATTACAGATTTCAGGTCTCGGTACACTGATGACGGGTATTAACTTCCTTGTTACTATCTTAAAAATGCGTACACCTGGTATGAAATTAATGAGAATGCCAATGTTTACTTGGTCAATCTTAATTACAACAATTATCATTATTTTCGCTTTCCCAGTATTAACAGTTGCTCTTGCATTAATGACATTTGACCGTCTATTCGATGCTCACTTCTTTACGATGGCGAGCGGCGGTATGCCAATGTTATGGGCCAACCTATTCTGGGTATGGGGTCACCCTGAAGTATATATTGTTATTTTACCGGCATTCGGTATTTTCTCTGAAATCATTAGTACATTCTCACGTAAACGTCTATTCGGTTACAGTGCGATGGTGTACTCGATGGTTGCAATTTCTTTACTAAGTTTCGTCGTATGGCTTCACCATTTCTTCACTATGGGTGCAGGTCCAGCGGTTAACTCATTCTTCTCGATTTCGACAATGGCGATTTCGATTCCAACCGGTGTTAAGATCTTTAACTGGTTGTTTACACTGTATAAAGGACGTATTCGTTTTACAGTTCCAATGCTTTGGTCATTGGCATTTATTCCAAACTTCGTAGTTGGTGGAGTTACAGGGGTTATGCTTGGAATGGCAGCAGCTGATTATCAATACCATAACAGCTACTTCCTAATTGCTCACTTCCACTACGTATTAATCGCAGGTACAGTATTCGCTATGCTTGCTGGATTCACATACTGGTATCCAAAAATGACCGGTCATATGTTAAATGAACGCCTAGGTAAATGGACATTCTGGATCTTTATGAGCGGATTTAACATCTGTTTCTTCCCAATGTACTTCTTAGGTTTAGACGGTATGACTCGTCGTATGTACACTTACTCTGAAAGTCTTGGATGGGGCTGGCTAAACCAAATCGCATCTGTTGGTGCTGTAATGATGGCTATTGGCTTCCTAATCCTTTGCTATAACGTAATTTGGAGTGCACGTCACGGTGAGCGTGACACAACTGGAGATCCATGGGACGGCCGTACACTTGAATGGGCAACT
Organism: Bacillus sp. FSL R12-0074; assembly: GCF_038005725.1. Lineage (NCBI taxonomy): Bacteria > Bacillati > Bacillota > Bacilli > Caryophanales > Bacillaceae > Bacillus > Bacillus sp. FSL R12-0074. The sequence continues at coordinate 739,410 of NZ_JBBOTR010000001.1, read as the reverse complement.
CAATCTCCTGTACAACATTACAACTTCGCGAAACTTCCTGAAATTAAAGAAGCTGATGCTTTCTGGTTCATGAAAAAACGTGGAGAAACAATTACACCAACAGCAGATGAATTAAAACCAATTCACATGCCAAGTAATTCTGGTGTGCCTATTATTGCGTCTTTATTCTTCGGTCTTGCAGGTTTTGCATTAGTATTTAGCTGGTTCTGGATTGCAGCAATCGGTGGTATTGGTATTTTAGGTTGCTTAATCTATCGTTCATTCGATTATGATGATGGCTACTACGTAAGCGTTGATGAAATTAAAGAAACAGAACATATAGCATGAGAGGTGAAATGACATGGCGGCTTTAGATAAAAGCTTACCTTTGGAATATCAATCCGAGCAAAGCAGATTGAATATCCTAGGATTCTGGATTTTTCTTGGGGCTGAAATTATGCTGTTCGCAACACTTTTCGCCTCTTATCTAGTCCTTGCTGGTCGTACGGCTGATGGCCCAACACCAGCGCAATTGTTTGAAGTTAAAACACTTTTAATTCAAACACTGTTACTTTTAACAAGTAGCTTTACATGTGGGATCGCAATTCACGAAATGCGTAAACACAATCAAAAAGGAATGTTAGCTTGGTTTATCCTGACTTTACTTTTAGGTGCAGGCTTCCTATTCTTTGAAATTGAAGAATTCATTTTGTACGTTGGTGAAGGTGCAACGATTCAAACAAGTGCTTTCTTATCGGCATTCTTCGTTCTTCTTGGAACGCATGGTGCCCACGTAACAGGTGGTATCATCTGGGCAACTTGTGTTATTATCCAAATTTTAAAACGAGGTTTAACACCAGTTACAGCTCGTAAAGTATTTATTATCAGCTTATACTGGCATTTCCTTGATCTTGTTTGGGTCTTTATTTACACACTAGTTTACTTGAACGGGATGGTGGCGTAAATGGGTCAAAATAACAACCAAGCAAACGGGCATGGGCATAGCGGATTCCCATGGTCACACGTTTTCGGATTTATTTTATCGCTTGCACTAACGTTTCTAGCGTTATACGTGGCACTTTACACAAACCTGCCACTTTCAACGATATTAACAACTATCATCATAATGGCAGTTGCGCAAGCGTTATTACAATTAATTATGTTCATGCACTTAAAAGAAGGAGAAGGAAGAATTCAAGTTCTTACAATGATATACAGTTTCTTCGTTGCAACTGCAACAGTTGGACTTACTGTATGGATCTTCTTCTCAATGTAATTTGCATGAAAAGACTGCTGGGATTCCTCAGCAGTCTTTTTTTATCCCCTATTAACGAGCAGTAAGACCCCCACTGATTAAAGTTTCACTTTATCCCCTCCCCCTATTACATCCACATTACGGAATTAACAACAAAATCATGAAAAATATACTTATTATGACAAATGTTAAGAAAACTCTTTCTTTATGAAATCGAAACCATATCCGTTGCTTTTCTTCCTATTATATGGCTAAATAGTTACTATATTTATTTGAAGGGAGAGAACGCAATGGAACATCATTCTTCTGTTCTATCACTTATGGTTGTCGTCGCAATCGCGTTTTTCGTTCCCCTTTTGTTACAGCGCTTTAAATTAAAAGCACTTCCTGTCGTTGTTGCAGAAATTATCGCAGGAATCTTTGTAGGTAAAAGTGGATTTAACATCATTGAGCCCGATATGTGGCTTCAAGTCTTATCAACACTAGGGTTTATCTTCCTAATGTTTTTAAGTGGCTTAGAAATTGACTTTTCGATCTTTAAACAAAAAGGGAAAAAGAATACGACAAACGAACCGAACACATTCCAAGCAGCAAGCATTATCTTCTTGTTTATTTTCATTTTATCTTATGCCCTATCATTACTATTCGTATGGCTAGGATTCGTAGACAATGCAATGTTCATGACTTTAATTATTTCAACTATTTCTTTAGGTGTTGTCGTACCAACATTGAAAGAAAATAACTTAGGAAAAACCGCAATCGGGCAAATCATTTTATTAGTCGCTGTTATTGCAGACTTAGTTACAATGATTTTACTCGCTGTATTCGTCGGATTAAATTCCGAAAGTGGCCAAAGCATGTGGCTTCTACTTCTTCTATTCGGTGCTGGTATTGTAATTTACTTTGTCGCAAGACGGTTTAAAAATATTCCATACCTAGAAAGCTTAAAAGCCGGTAGTGTACAAATTGATACACGAGCTGTTTTTGCACTCATCTTAATATTAGTTGGATTATCTGAATCTGTTGGGGCAGAAAATATTTTGGGAGCCTTTTTAGCAGGTGTACTCGTATCTTTATTATCACCAAATGAAGATATGATTGAAAAACTTGATTCCATCGGATATGGCTTCTTCATTCCTATTTTCTTCGTAATGGTTGGTGTAAATCTAGAAGTATGGTCTATTTTTAACGAGCCTTCTAGTATGCTAATGATCCCAATTCTAATTGTGGGACTCTTTATTTCAAAACTGTTGCCATCACTCGTCTTACGAAAATGGTACCCACGCAATATCGTACTCGGAAGTGCTATTTTGTTAACATCAACACTTTCTTTAGTTATTGCGGCTGCACAAATCGGTGAAAAGCTAGGCATCATTAGCCCAAGTTTATCAGCATCTCTTATTTTAAGTGCAGTTATTACTTGTATTTTTGCACCTATATTATTTAAAAAGATGTTTCCAAAAGTGGAAACACCAAAACCGAAAGTATCTATTATTGGTGCAAGCAGAATTACCCTTCCGTTATCACTTGATTTAAAACGTGAAGATTATGACGTAACACTATATATGATACGTCAAAATAAAATAAATGATGAGGAAGCGAAATCTCATGACTTCCCTATTGTAAAATTAGATGAGATTACTATTCAATCTTTAATGGAGCAACAAGCTTTCGAAGCAGACCGTGTTGTTGTTGCGACAAGTGATGATGAACAAAACTTATTATTAGCAGAACACGCAAAAGAATTAGGTGTTGAACACGTCATCGCAAGTGTAGAAGATCCCCTTCTACAAGAAAAAGCGACTCAAGAACATATCGCTGTATTCTCGACTATTAACTCTACACGTATTTTATTACGTGCACTTATTGATAAACCGAGTCTCGTTCGCTTGATTACAACAGCAAATGAAACGGTGCGTGAGGTTGAACTACGAAGTAATAAATATAACGGCTTAGCACTTCGTCGCCTTCCGTTTCTAGGTGATGTACTTGTCATTCAAATTTACCGTGGTAATAAAGCATTAATACCACATGGTGATACGAAGTTACAGCATGGCGATACTTTACTTGTAACGGGTTCAAAAGAACATATTGATACAATGAAAAGCATATTAGAATAGAAAATGCCCCTCACATAAATGAGGGGCATTTTTTCAATTTCATATGGTAAAATGTTACTATCACATATTATGGGGATGAATCACATTATGTCTATTTCAACTTTAGCTCTCTTATTATTAGCAGAAGTACTCGTCGCTATTATTCTCATCGGTATTAGCATTGAAATTTGTAGTTACGGATGGAAAAAATCGAATAGAATTAAGTACTTTTGTCTCTTAATTTCACTCCTTCTCGGAACAGCTAGCATACTAGGACTTCTCGTTGCACCCGCATATTTCTTCTTACAACTTATAGAAAAAGGCTTATAAGAAAGGATGATATTATGATTACAGTGAAACATATTGATGCATCTGAAACATACTTATTACGTCAAAAGGTTTTGCGCCCCAATCAATCATTAGAAGATTGTAAATACGATTCAGATTACGAAACAGACGCCTTTCATTTAGGTGCATTTTTATATGATGAACTTGTTAGTATCGCCTCTTTCTCTAAAGAAATACATCCTGATTTACAAGCTGGTACCCACTATCGTCTACGAGGAATGGCAACATTACCTAATTTCCGAAACCAGCATGCTGGCAGCTCCTTAATCCGTAAAGCTGAACAAGTCCTCCAAGAACGCGAAGCAAATATTCTATGGTGTAATGCGCGAATTACCGTAGCGGATTATTACAAACGATTAGGCTTCCATGAGCATGGTGAAATCTTCGAGATTGATCCAATAGGACTACATAAAGTAATGTATAAAGAAATATAAGAAAAGCTTTCTGCATATTGCAGAAAGCTTTTCTTATATTTCATTTTCACTTTTTATTTTTTTCATATATATGTATATAAACAAACTAGGAATTAAAAAGCAAACAAACATAATAAGTCCTGTTATACTAATTTCCTTTATCGAAATACCTGGTGTTACAATAATACAAATAGCTAACAGTCCAATAACAATCCCTACTGGAATTAATAATAGTTTCATGAAATAACTACGCGATACTCCACCTGTATGCTCATACACTTCCACCGAATTTTTTAAGTTTAAAAAGTTAATAACTATTATCCCGCCCATAAATACCATTAATAAATCCGAAACACTTTCATACCCTGCCCCTTGCAAGACGTAACGGTAAAAAACAATGCCTAGTATGACGACATTTTGTAAGATGAAAGCCAATCTAATATGTTTTAATCCCTCAATCATTAAACGTTCATCTTTCACGATTTTCACCCTATCACTCCTTTTCCTCCCAAAACAAATCATTCAATGTTTTATCTACTGCATAACAAATTTTCAAACATAAATCTAAAGATGGATTGTATTTCCCCTTCTCAATTAAACTAATTGTTTGCCTTGTGACGCCTACTTTTTCTGCTAATTGTTGTTGTGTTAAATCTAACTGAACACGTGCGACTTTTATTTTACTTACAGCCATTCATGTTCCTCCTCTACCTTTATAGTAACATATATATTCCATTAAGCAATTTATATTTTACGTAATTGATTTGTTTTTTTCACTTTATTATACACAAAAAAGGAGCCTCTCATAAGAAGCCCCCTTTCCTATCTCTATACTATAAGAATAAATGACATCCAAATAAAATTGTAAATAAATATAGTAACGGATGTACTTCCATCCCTTTCCCCTTCACAATTTTTAATACTGGATACACTAAAAATCCAATTGCAATTCCATTTGCAATACTAGACGTTAACGGAATACCAACGAAAATTAAAAATGCTGGTAATGCATCTTCAAATTCATTCCAATTAATATCACGAATGCTTTGTGCCATTAAACTACCTACAATAATTAATGAAGGAGCTGTAATAGCAGCTACACTTGATAAAGACGCGATAACAGGGCTGAAAAATGCCGTTATAATCGTTAGACCAACAACTACAATACCTGTTAATCCAGTTTTACCACCTGCAGCAATACCAGCTGACGATTCAATCGTTGCTGCTGTTGGGCTTGTTCCGAAGATAGAACCTGTCGTTCCGCCAATCGCATCTGCAATAAACGCTTTGCCAAAACGTTTCTCTGTATTATCTGTAATTAAACCAGCTTGTTTAATTAAACCGAGTAATGCACCTGTCGTATCAAATAAAAGTACAAGTAAAAATGAAAATACAACACCATATAATCCATACTGAATTACATCTGAAAAAGCATTGATTGGATTTGAAACGATAATACCCTCTGGTAAATGAGGCATCGCTACAATTTTATCCTCAAACTTCAGTTGCCCCGTAAAGAAGGCGATAATTCCTGTCACAATCATACTAATAAATAATGCACCACTCACACGTAATACCATTAATACTGCCGCTAAAATTAAACCAATTAAAGTTAAAATAACGGCTGGAGAATGAAAATCACCAATCGTAACTAAGTTAGATGGATGATCCACGATAATTCCAGATAGACGTAATCCAATAAAAGCAATAAATAGTCCAATTCCACCTGCAATTGCATGTTTTAAACTGTCAGGAATTGCGATAATTAGCTTTTGCCTAAATGAAGTGAAAGATAATAAAAGAAAAATGATACCTGTTACAAATACTGCCGAAAACGCAATGACATACGTAATCCCCTCTGCCTGTTGAACGACAGAATAAGCAAAATATGCATTCATCCCCATAGCTGGAGCAATAACAATTGGATAGTTAGCTAAAAACGCCATACATAGCGTCCCAATAACTGTCGCAATAATAGTTGCCGTAAACGCTTGATCAAATGGTACACCTGCATCAGATAATATTTTCGGATTGATGACAAGAATATACGCAAATGTAAAAAAAGTTGTGATGCCCGCTAAAAGCTCTTGCTTCACAGAAGTGTTATATTTTTGTAATTGAAACATGGCTATGTACCCTTCCTACACCTGAATTATTATCACACATTCTTTTCTTACTAGTATGTGAGAAAATATAATACTTAATCTTAACAATCAATAAAAAGAAGAGTCAATATATTCTCTAATAGTGAGAATTTTAAGTTTAAGTCTGACAAGTTCAGATGTAGTACAGTTCATTTTGATTATTTTTGTAGCATAACAGATAGAAATGTTTTATAATTTGAAATAGTTAAATATTTAGGTAGCTCATTCTACAAGGGGGATTCTTCTTATGCAGCACACAAACAAATCTGGAACTTTAAATCGAGGTTTAAAAGAACGACATATTACTTTAATGTCACTCGGTTCGGCTATTGGCGTTGGGCTATTTTTAGGATCTGCTTCTGCTATTAAACTAGCTGGTCCTTCCATCTTACTAGGCTATATGATCGCTGGACTCGTTATTTTTTTCATTATGCGAGCGCTCGGAGAAATGGCAATTGAACAACCGGTTGCCGGCTCTTTTAGTAAATATGCTAATGATTATATCGGCCCACTTGCTGGCTATATTACTGGTTGGAACTACTGGTTCTTATGGGTTGTTACTTGTATGGCTGAAATTACGGCGGCTGGAATTTACATGCAGTACTGGTTCCCAGATATCCCGCGCTGGACTTGGGCACTACTCGCTCTATTATTAATGAGCGCTTTCAACTTCTTATCAGTAAAAGTATTTGGAGAACTTGAGTTTTGGTTTGCTCTCATTAAAATTGTCACAATTATCTGTATGATAGTAATTGGCTTTGGTATTATTCTATTCGGATTTGGAAATGGCGGCGTTGCAACTGGTATTTCAAATCTTTGGGAACATGGGGGCTGGTTCCCAAATGGCTTCTCTGGATTATTGCTTTCCTTACAAATGGTATTATTCGCTTATTTAGGCGTTGAACTAATTGGTGTTACAGCTGGTGAAGCTCAAAACCCGAAGAAAACACTCGCAAAAGCTATCGATAACGTATTTTGGAGAATCCTAATCTTTTACGTCGGGGCATTATTCGTTATGATGGCAATTTATCCTTGGAACGAATTTGGTGAGAAAGGAAGTCCCTTCGTACTAACGTTCCAGCAAATCGGTATTGCAAAGGCAGCAGGTATTATTAACTTTGTCGTTTTAACAGCGGCTCTTTCATCTTGTAACGGTGGTTTGTTTAGTACAGGCCGTATGCTATTTACACTAGCAAAACAAAAGAAAGCACCTGAACGATTTGGACGTTTAAATAAAAATGGCATTCCAAGTCAAGGTATTGTAGCAACTGCGATTGTTTTACTCGTTGGCGTTATATTAAACTATCTCGTTCCTGCAAAAGTGTTTACATGGCTAACTAGTATTTCAACTTTCGGGGCAATTTGGACTTGGGGTATAATATTAGTCGCTCAAATTAAATTCCGTAAAGGATTGCCAACTGAGAAAAAAGACAAGCTAACGTATAAAATGCCTTTACATCCATTAAGCTCTTACTTCTCACTTGGCTTCCTTGCACTTGTACTAGGTATTATGGCGTATTCAGAAGATACACGAATTGCATTAATCGTTGGCCCAATTTGGCTTATTGGCTTAGCTATCGTGTATTACATGAAAGGGTTTCATAAGATCGATGAAACACCTAATTCAAAGATTAGTTAAACAAGCTATCCCTTCCTTATTAATTGGAGGGGATTTTTTATTGCCTATATAAATATTTCTCAACAAAATTCACGGTATTTTTACAATTTTTTAATATTTTTTACGTTTTCTGTCTTTATTTTTTCAGAAAAATAAATTACATTATTAAAGCACATATATTTATTATTAGGGGGATTCTTCTATGAAGAATAAAAAATGGATCACATTTTCTTTAGCAACAGCAATTACACTTAGTATGGGGAGTTCGTTCATACCGTCTACTTATGCCGAAAGCTCTGTAGACCCATCTCCTGAAATTGCTGCAAAAATTGTAAATCAAAACAATGGGAAAAAAGTATTATTCGATAATACGCACGGTCAAACTGCCGGGACGGCTGATTGGGTTATTGATGGCGGTTTTTCTGATTTCGGAAACGGCATTGCCCAAAACGGATATCATGTAAAAGAACTTCGTAAATCAGCACCTATTACATACGAAGATTTAAAAAACTACAATGTGTTTATCGTTCCAGAAGCTAATATTCCTTACAAAAAATCTGAACAAGATGCAATGTTACAATACGTGAAAAATGGCGGCAGTATCTTCTTCATTGCCGATCATTATAATGCAGATCGTAATAAAAACCGTTGGGACTCTTCCGAAGTATTCAATGGATATAGACGCGGTGCTTGGGATAATCCAGCAAAAGGAATGTCAAACGAGGAAGCAAATTCACAAGCTATGCAAGGAGTCGAAAGCTCTGATTGGCTATCCAATAATTTCGGTATTCGCTTCCGCTATAACGCACTTGGTGATGTTTCAGCTAAAAATATTGTTTCACCTGAACAATCATTCGGAATTACAGAAGGTGTATCATCTGTAGCAATGCATGCCGGCTCTACTCTTGCGATTACAAATCCAAAACTAGCGAAAGGCCTTGTATATCTTCCAGAAAATCCATCAAAATGGAATAACGCTGTTGATAGCGGCGTTTATAACGGTGGTGGCGTTGCAGAGGGTCCTTATGCTGCTATTTCGAAAGTTGGCCTTGGAAAAGCAGCCTTTATTGGTGATTCTTCTCCTGTTGAAGATGCCTCGCCAAAATATGTTCGTGAAGATTCAGGTCAATCAAAGAAAACTTATGATGGTTATAAAGAAGAAAACGATGCTGTTCTATTAGAAAACATAGTGAATTGGTTAGCGAAGCAAGAAACATTTACAAGCTTAGATCAAGTAAGTGGTTTACAGCTTGATGCACCTACAGCTCTACAAACATTTGAACAACCAAGTTTATCAACAGAACCACAACCAGAACCTTGGAGTGCACCAAGTCAAGGTTACCAGTGGTTCAATACAAATACTTTCAAATCTGGTTCATACGGCTATAACGGCGCCGTGACAACGAGTGATTACGTAATTACGCACCCTAGCATTCTACCAAACAATGAAGTGTTCCAAATGACGATTCAAGTAAATAACTTATTACCAAATACAACGTACAATAATTATTCGTTAGGTATTTTCACAACTGGTGGAACACAAGTAGCAAAAGTTCAAAATACAAATGGTACTTGGCCATCTTCTTTCGGATATAGCAGTACATTCTCTTTCATAACAAATAGCCAAGGATCTGCTGAAAAAATTGTGAACGTACAACTTGATCCAAATACAACTGGACAAGCAACACTTCGCCTAAGACAAAGCACAACAGCTAAATATAATGAGGCTGTAACGATTGGTAAGAAGTAAAGTAAAAGAAAAGGCAATCCATAAAGGGATTGCCTTCTTCTCACTTCTCTTCTTTTGAGAAAAACATTCTTGAAATAACGATACCTATACTACCTACGATTAAGAATAACACCGCTCTAATCATCATCGACACCTCTGGTAGGTCGAGAAGGAATAACTTCCCTACTGTTACTACTAATACGACTAATCCAGCATATAATATTTCGTTCATCTGTCTATAACGGCCAAACCAAACTGCAAATAAAGCATATACCATCCATAATAATGATACAGATACACTAATTATACTTCCATCTGTAGAAAGAACTTCACCGATCCTAGTAATTGTAATAAATACAATAACCATTAACGAGTAGAGCGCTATAGAATAGACATATTTACCTAAACTCGCTAACACTTCTTTTGCTTGTATCATGCAATAATAGAACGTTCCTATTAAAATAATATGAGCGACAAACCCTGCTGAAATGAACTCATCAAACGGGCTAAAAATCGTCTGTACCATTCCAATCGCATAAATCGTTGCACCTACATACAACTTAATATTTTGCTTTACTTTAATAGCAGTAACCATACCGAGGAAACCTTGTAACAATAATACGATCGCTGCATTCACCAAACTATACTCGTATAAAATCGCTAAACTAAATGATCCCATTGCAAAGCCAAATATTAGATTTGAAAATACAGAATGTTTATTCTTCCTATATTCAAGTACAAACATAACAGCATGCACAAATGCACTTATAACTAATCCCCACGTTGTAAATTCAGGAATTTGAGAAATGGCTAAAATAAAGAAAACTGCATTCGCACTAAATATCGCCAATCGTGCTTCTTGTATAAAACTTCTCTCCGAAAACATATGCCAAAATAATAGTAAATGAATTGCACCGTATACAACTGTTAACTGTACTTGCACATTCTCTACTAATATTGACATAACAACAAAGAAGACAAATAGGACAATTGCCGCAACAACATAAGAAATCATATACAAGTACTTATAAAGGTTTCTCAATGCATACCATAATAGGCTAATTGTTAATATCGTCTCATAACTAAAGAAAATATACGTATTAGGAGTCGTACTATTTAACAAGAAAGGAACAAAAAATGCTCCCACCGCCACGAAAATAGCGAGATATTCCGATCTATATCTTTTCGCTAAATAAATCCCTAAAACAACCCATATAATGTTGCAAACAAACGCAATACTTGCAGGAATAAACTCATATAAATAATGTGCCGCAAACGTTGTTAAAACAATTCCCGTAATACTTCCTCCAGCTAATACTAACCCTAACGCTTGCCGCTCTCTTTTAATTTGTATATCTCCTACGTAATACAAACCGGCAGATAGTACTATACCAAACACAACTCGTATCGCTGGTGTCAATAATCCGGCATCTACCCCTGCTTTGAATAACCAAATAACGCCAAGTAGCATAATACCGACAAATATGCGTGGTAACCACGTTTGACAAAACTTTATAATATTAAATGGTTCTGGTTTAAATGCAGATATATCTACTTGTTTCACCTCTGGCTCTTGCATGGACTTCCTCGTCTTAACTACATCTTCTTGTAACTTTTCATTACTTACCGCTTCAATATATTCTTTCTTTTCCTTATTAACATTTTGTTGAACTTTATCTACTTCTATTTTTCTTTGTTTCGCTTTCAATTCATAAAGTGCCTCTTGCATCGTTTCAATTGCCGTTTCGAGTGCTTCTATTTTCTTATTCAAATCCTCCTTCATATGCTCCCCCCTCATCATTCATGTAAAACCTATATATTACCAATTACCTTTATCATACTCTTAGTCTATTCATTTTCAATACTATTTTTCCAAAAAAAGAAAGGTGTTTTCCGAAATAGGAAAACACCTCTTACTTATTTATTCTTATTTATAGCAATACTAACAATTACACCGAGGCAGACACCTACAAATGCCGGAACAATCCAACCTACACCTTCTGAATAAAACGGAAGCATTTTTAGTAGTGGTGTCCATTTATTCATCAGTACACTTTTGTTTAAAATATCAATCGCACTAAATACCGCTACGAGTCCAATCGTTACCGAATATACGTATACATACTTTCCAATATACTTATGGAATAACCCTAAAATAATAAGCGTTAGTGCAACTGGATAAATAAATCCAAGAATCGGTACCGATACTTTTAAAATTTGCGTTAATCCTAAATTAGCTAAAACCATACTAACAAAACTTAATATAAATGCCCAAACTTTATAAGATACTTTCGGAAATACACTTGCAAAAAACTGACTACAAGACGTAACCAGCCCGATTGAAACACATAAACATGCGATAGTAAAAATAAGGCCTAATAATACTACTCCGCCTTGTCCAAATAATGTCGTCATAACTTGTGCTAAAACTTTCGCACCGTTATCAAATGTACCCAATGAACCACTAATTGAACCAACATATCCAAGAATGACATAAATAATAGATAATAAAAGCCCTGCTCCAATACCAGCAATACTCATATATTTCGCTAAACCTTTATCATCCGCTACACCTTTTGCACGCAGAGCATTTGCAATAACAATCCCAAATATTAAAGCTGCTAACGCATCCATCGTTAAATATCCATCTAAAAATCCTTGGAACATAGGAGCTTGTCCATAATTTCCTGCAGGCTCTTTCACACCGCCTACTGATGTAAACATACTTTTTATAAATATAATAGCAATCATACATAATAATAAAGGCGTTAACACCTTTCCAAACAAGCCCATTAATTTAGACGGTGATAAACTTAACCAGTAAACAATACTAAAGAAAATAGCCGTGTACAATAACAAAACTACGCTACCCGCTTCTGGGAACAACTGACCTGGCCCCATTTCAAAAGCTAAACTTCCTGCACGTGGTATACCAAGACCTGGTCCAATAAATAAGTACACAATACACGGAAAAATAATTGCAAATGAAGAATGAACCCTGCCCGCTAACGTTTGAAAACTCCCTGCTTTCGCAATAGCGATAACACCTAATATAGGAAGCCCTGTTGCTGATATAATAAAACCTAACAATGCAATCCATACATGTTCTCCTGCTTCATATCCAAGGAAAGGTGGAAATATAAGATTTCCGGCCCCAAAGAACATAGAGAATAACATAAGACTAATAAGCAAAATTTCTTTTTTCTGTAACAATTTCATTTCTTTCTCCTTCTTCAATTTCACCTTACATGAAATCAATTCCACAAATAAAAAAATGCGGTAATCCGCTTCCTTACAAAGAAAACATAGTCCATAGTCTATCACAAAAGAAACACCCATTCTATAGCTATTTCCCTTTTCAAATTTCTTCTGAAAAATCAACCTTTATTGACTTATAATAGTTAATAAGGTAAAATATTAATCATACAATACTATTAACTTTGTTTTTTGCTTGTGTCAGGAGGAAAATATTATGGAATCAGCGATACAACTAGAAAGAGAACAACAAAGAAAAAAGAAACATCCTCCAGGTTTATACTTACTCTTCTTTACAGAAATGTGGGAAAGATTTAGTTACTATGGATTACGAGGATTATTAACATTATATTTAACAACAGCTTTAGTAAGTGGTGGTCTTGGGTTTAGTCCCGCTTGGGCACTCTCTATTTACGGATTTTATACTGGTGCTTGTTATTTCACACCATTGATCGGTGGATACTTAACGGACCGTTTTCTAGGCAAACGAAAAGCCATCACAATTGGTGGTATAACAATGGCAATCGGTAACCTTACACTATTTGCCTTGCAAAACCAAGTCGGTCTATACCTCGGATTAGCGCTTATTATTATCGGTAATGGATTCTTCAAACCGAATATCTCTACACTTGTTGGAGAATTATACGAAGAAAATGATCCAAAACGTGATAGTGCATTTACAATTTTCTATATGGGTATTAACGTCGGTTCATTTTTAGCTCCACTCGTTTGCGGGTTTTTATCAGAAAATTTATTCAAAACAACAGTAGATGGCGTTGCTCATTTCGGATTCCGTTACGGTTTCTTAGCCGCTTCAATCGGAATGATCATTGGACAAATTTTATTTACAACACTATCAAATCGCTTCCTTGGTGATATCGGTAAAAAACCAACTCGCGATTTGCAAACGGATGCTGGACAACAAACAATAGGAAATACACCGTTAACAAAAAAAGAAAAACAACGTACAACAGTTATCGTCATTTTAACATGCTTTGTTGTCTTCTTCTGGGCTGGATTTGAACAAGCTGGTAGTTCGTTAACATTATATACAAATAAATTCGTTGACCGCTCCGTATTCGGATGGGAAGTTCCAACATCTTGGTTCCAATCGGTCAATCCGTTATTTATTATTTTACTTGCACCAGCCATTTCAGCATTATGGGCGAAACTGGCAACTAGAAAAAATGGTGACATGAAAATCCCAACAAAAATGGGACTTGGTATGATCTTACTCGGTATCGGTTATATTGTTCTTGTTATCGCTACATTAAAAACAGGCAGTGACGAACATAACATTACAGAAAAAGCAAACTTACTATTTATCGTCTTTACGTATCTTTTCCATACGTTAGGTGAGCTATTCTTATCACCTGTCGGGCTATCAATGGTTAGTGCTCTCGCTCCAGTAAAACTAGCCTCTTTATTAATGGGCGTATGGTTAGCAAGCTCAGGTATTGCTAATATTTTAGGCGGACAGCTTGCAAGCTTCACAACTTCACTTGGATATGCTGAAGTATTCACAGTTATTGGCGCTGTGGCGATCGTTTTAGGTTGTGTTTTATTATCAATTTCTAAGAAATTAGTGAAATGGATGGATTAAAAAAAGATGAGGAATTTTCCTCATCTTTTTTTACGCTTTCTTTCCCTTTTCTATTGCTTGTTCATACAAGCCTTTATGTTCTTTATATTCACTTGGCACGAAACTCTTATAGAAGAACGAAAGCCAGCTGTCTCCTTTTTTATATCCTTCTTCTCGAATTTCCGCTGCCTTTTTATTTGATTTAAATCCTTCAGTAAACCATTTCTTTAATGTTTCATTCTTTTCATACTTAGCAGGAACTTTTAAGTCGTAGTTTTCAAATGCATATGTATATCCAGCTTTTTCCGCTGCCTTTTTAGCAGACTTATATCCCTTTTCATACGCGGTTTCATATACTTTCACATATGTATCCTTTTCAGTATTTCCAGGCTTCTTTTCAGCTAATTCTTTACCAGCCTTTTCACCAAGTTCCGCTTGTTCTGTTTCAATCTTTTCGGTTCTCTCTTTATTACCTACTTGGAAACCTTCTGCAAAGTTCACCTTAAACTCAGGAGTAATTTGACTATCGTCCATTGCTTCTTGTGTTAACCCTTGCTCTTTACCTTTTTCAAAATGTGCTTTTTTCTGTTCTTCTAAAGACCATGCCGCAGCATACGCAGTTGTAAATGCTTGTTTATATGTATCAGATTTTCCAGTCAAATACCCTTTCGCATTATTTTTCCCTGCTTTAAAATCTGTCTCTCCACTTTTTTGACCTTCAAGCTGTCCTTTTTCCATGTCAGCTTGGCGCTGGGCTTCCTCTTGCTTACGTGCCTCTTCTGCTTTTCTTTGCTCTTCGGCTACACGTTGTCTCTCTTCTTCAGCTTTACGTTGTTCTTCTGCAGCTCTTTGCTTCTCTGCCTCCGCCTTACGCTGTGCTTCTGCTTGTTTCTCCGCTTCTACAGCACCATTATTATTTTGACTAGGCGCAGGGCTTGTTGTTCCGCCGCTAGAAGCTGGTTTATTGTGATAATGATATTCCCCGTACTGCAATCCCCATTTTTCACAATTTGTACGACACGTATGTCCACCATTAGCATCTGTACGTCCTGGATGTGCATAAGCAGAAATTGGTGCTACCAATAACGCTACACTTGTTGTTAAAAGAAGTTTTTTTACTTGCTGTTTCACTTTTGTTCCTCCCACAATCTAGAATCATTACTTTATTATATAAAAATAGAAAAATATTTAAATACCAACTAAAATATTCTTTTATTTCTCAACATTGGATAAAAAAAGAAGGTTCACTCTTTAAAGAGTGAACCTTCTTTTTTCTTTATTTCTTAGCCTTTGTTCCTACTAAATCACCCGTAATAACAAAACGCTTAGAATTATCCTTAACAGATACACATGTAATAAGTGTTATCTCATCTTTCCCATGATCCTCTACAACTTCCCATTTATCAGGAGTCACTTCAGATACACTGGTAACAGTATACTCATACTCATTTGCATTGTCATACAAATAAATTTTATCGTTCTTCTTTAAAATTGATACATCACTAAATAAAACACCTTTTTTTGACATATTATGCCCTGCAAGTGCATAATTCCCTTGTCCCATTACTTGATTTTCTCTTACAGTTGCCGCACCTGATAATAAATTCTTTTCAGTCGACGCTTTTAAAACAGGAAGTTCTAATGAGATGCTCGGAATTGAAATACGACCGATTACTTGTTTTTTATCTAACGATGCACTCGCTACTTCTGCCAAGTCTGGTTGATTAATTTTTGAAGCATCTACAAATTCTGTATCATGCTTTTCATATTCCATCTTTTGAACAGCTTGTACATTCGCTGTCTGCTTCTTCTCTGCCTTATATCCATCATAAAATGGCTTTCCGATTAATACACCACCTACAACAAATAGAAGGATTGCTACTATACTATAAATTCTTTGCTTATTCATATACAATTCCTTTCCGTTACAAAATCTTACTCTATATAAAATGATAAGACAATATTGCTGTATGTACAAGTATAAGCTGAAAAGAAACCTTCTTGCATCAGCAAGAAGGTTTCTTTTTTAGACTAATTTATTTCTGTACAGGGATACGTAAAAGACTGTCATTTGAATAAAAAGCATGAAAAATAAAATATATAATGGATATCCAGGAATATATAAATTAGCTACAGGAGAAAGTGTTAAAAATCCAATAGCAATAACTATTCCATACCAGAATGAAATAAATGTTGTCCGACATGCCTTTTGTGTAATTGCTTTTTCCCGCTCGTCTTCTTGTGGAAATAATAACGGGTACATCCAATAAGAAAGAGCTTTATGTTTCTTCTTTTGAACTTTATAAAAAATCGTCGTTATAATAGCTACAATTGTTAACAATCCTAATGGCATCATATTGATTGTTACTTCAAACGGTAATTTCTCAGTTTCAATAATATTTGCCAGCTCTATCCAAGCATAATAGAGCTCAATAAACACCCAAAAAGCTATCACAAATCTCAGCACATTTAAGATATAAGAAACCCCAATTCTATTCATCCTCTTCCCCCTCCTTATTTAAAACAAACACATCTTCCATCTTTAACTCGAATACATCACAAATCGTCAATGCTAGTAACAATGAAGGAACGTAATCCCCCTTTTCAATTGCTGCAATTGTTTGTCTCGTCACTCCGACTTTTTCCGCTAATACACTTTGTGTAAAATTAAAACGAGCTCTTAATTCCTTCACCTTATTGTAAATGGTCAAATTTACCACCTCTTACCATCATTGTATGCTGTCCTTAACAAAATGTAAACTCAACTTAATATTATTTTTACAAAAAAATCCAACTCTACGTATTGTAAAGTTGGATTTCGTTTTAGTTTAAAATTGTAACTTTAACACTTCTTCTGCCCCAATTATTAGCTGTAGCTGAATCTGGCATTAATAAATCAATTATATGACCTTTAATCGCACTACCAGTATCTCCAGCAATCGCCGTACCATAATTTTCCACATATACAGTAGAACCTAATGGAATCACAGCTGGATCTACAGCAATTAGTTTCATGTTTGGATTTGCAGTCAAATTATGTCCTAACTTAGACTTTACAGTTTCACCCGGTTTATAGCCATTTTCAGATGGATCAGCTGTATAAGCAGTTGCTGTTACATAAAATTCTTTTCCACCTTGAGCTGGTTTTGGATCCGGCTTAGCTGGTGTTGTATCTTTAGCTACAGGCTCTGCCGGCTTAGCTGCCTGTTCTTCTTTTTGCTTAGCTGCTGCTGCCTTCGCTTTTGCCAACTCTTCTTGCTCAGCCTTTGCAGCTGCTTCAGCTTTTGCGCGCTCTTCTGCTGCAATTCTTGCTGCTTCTTGTTCACGAGCAATTGTTTCTTGTACTGCTTTCATATTTGCTTCAACTTTTGCTTTCTCTTCCGCTGCTAAATTAAGTTGGCTTGCAATCTGATTATATTTAGCCTGAACCGTTTGTAAGTTATCTTGACGTTTTTTCAAGTTATCTTGCAAATCCGCTTGTGCTTTTGCTAATTTTTGCTTATCTACTACTAAAGATGCTTCTTTTTCGTCAATTGCTTTTTTATCTTCTTCAATTTGACGAAGATCTTGTTCTTGTAGACGTAAAATTTCTTTATCTGCTTCTAGAATAGTCGTAACTGCATTCATACGTTGTATGAAATCTGCAAAGTTTTTTGATTCTACAACAACTTCTACTACTAAACTCGTATTTGAGCTATTTTGAACAGAAACCATACGTTTTTTCATAATATCCTTACGAGCAAGGACTTTATCTTCTAAAACGATAATATCTGCTTTTTTTTGTTCAATCTGCTTATGTGTTTCATCGATTTTACGTTGAATAGCAGCTTGATCCTCTTTATTTTTTGCAATTGTATTATTTAAATTATGTAGTTCATTTTCGATACCTTGAATTTCTTTACTAACAGCTTGCTTCTCTTGCTCTTTCTTCTGCATATCTGCATCGTTTTGCTGCAATTGCTGTTGCATGTTGTTAAGTTTCTCGTCGTTTGACTCTGCTTTTACAGCGACTGTACTAGAAAGAACAATCATTCCTGCTAATACTAGACTACTGATTCGCTTAAAATAGTTCATAATCCGACTCCCTTCTTATACAGTTATACATGATTTATTTTACAGTTTCTTTACAGGACCATTAAATACAGTTTATTTTTCATGACAAAAAAAGGGGATTATGAATAAAATGTAATAGATTCTTAAATATTTAACAATTCCTATATTCAAAAATTATAAAAGATGCTAAAATCCAAATATAGAGAAAATATAACTTCTAAAGGCGGTTGAGATAAATACATGTTTACTCAAAAGAAAGCACTCCAACATAAAATTGATCAATTAGAAAATCGTATACAAGAGCTAGAAACAGAATTAAAACAAAAAGATATTGAAAGCCAAGAGACTATTTCTTCTATCCACGACCGTGTACAAAGCGTTGTTCAAGAGCATCAACTTGTAAATAACCAGCACCATACACTCCAAAATTTAATTCAACATTTAAACTCATGTTTTGAAAATGTTTCAACACGTACGACACATTCCAATGAATTAAATAGTGAAATGTTACAAAAAGAACAAAGCTTAATTCAGTCTATTGAAGAAATTATCGATTGCTCTAATGAAGGAAAAGAATCCGTTCATCGCTTACTCATTGTAATTAATAGATTAGGTGAACAATCTCAACGTACTTCTAATAGTATGAATCATTTAAGCGAACGCTCTAAAGAAATTGAACAAATTGTAGAAGTGATTCAAAACATTGCAGCGCAAACAAATTTATTAGCGTTAAATGCAAGTATTGAAGCTGCACGTGCTGGAGAGCATGGAAAAGGATTCGCTGTTGTTGCCAATGAAGTAAGAAAACTAGCAGAAAGCACAGCGGAGAGTACAAAAAACATTGGCAATTTAACGAAAAAAATCCAAGAGGAAATTGAAAAAGCGTACGAAAATACAAAAGATAATTTACATTTAGTTGATGAAGGTGTAGAAATAAGCGCCGATACTAACGCTAGAATTGAAAATATTTTAATAATGATTCAAACATTACAAAGTGGCGCTACAAATGTTATTAAAGCTATCGAAAACCAAAAATCTTGTAATGATGATATATTACGAGAATTTGCAAATACACAGCAAATGTTCCAAAAATTAAATACTACTATTATGAATCACATTCATGATGCTGAAAAAGTCGATGTTCAATTATCAAAAAGTCTTCAAGAAACAGTAGCTTCTCATTAATAATAAAAATCCCTTATACCAGTATAAGGGATTTTTATTATATTTCGAATATTTATTTCTTCTCAATATTCATCCTCTCTTTTGCTATAATGGAAAAGTTGTTTCTTTCGACTAATAAACAAGGAGGTTATTATGGAACAATTTTACTACATTTTAAAATATTTAATTCTTGGTCTGTTCCAAGGGCTAACAGAGCCAATTCCGATTTCTTCAAGCGGTCACCTCGTTTTAGCACAGCATTTGCTAGGACTAAAAATAGAAGGGTTTAGCTTCGAACTACTTGTTAATTCAGCTTCATTATTAGCTGTATTACTTATTTATAGAAATGATTTAATTCGTCTAACGAAGAATGGTCTATCTTATATATTTACAAGAGCAGAAGACGCAAAATCAGATTTCTTCTTTATTATTTACCTTGTTATTGCAACCATTCCAGCAGGTGTAATTGGAGTTTTATTTAAAGATTATATCGACCACTATTTAAAAGGTGTTAAAATGGTTGGGATTTCCCTTCTTATTACTGCTATCGGCCTTTGGATTATTCGAAACTTGCGTGGGCGTAAAAATGATGGCGACCTTTCTATGAAAGATGCAATCATTATTGGCCTAGCACAAGCTTGCGCACTAATTCCTGGTATAAGCAGATCAGGTGCTACAATCGTAGCAGCAATGTTACTTGGCATGAAGCAAGAAACAGCTCTTCGTTTCTCATTCTTACTATACATCCCTGTTAGCTTAGGTGGTTTATTGTTAAGTATTACAGACATTGCAAACGATCCAAATTTAGATACATTATTTGTACCTTATATTGTTGCTTTCATCGCAACATTTGTCATGACATATATTTCATTAAAATGGTTTATGAACATTATGGCAAAAGGAAATTTAAAATATTTCTCTTTCTACTGTATTATCGTAGGTGTGCTAACTATCATTTTCTTATAAAGTGAAACTTTAATCAGTGGGGTTTTGTTCATCCCCCACTGATTATTAGCCCACACCAATCGGGCGTTTACGGGCAGCAGGGCTCCCACCTAACTTCTTTGCTCCACCTAAATTTTGAGGTGGGAGTTTTACTGCCCACAAATAGCGGGATAAAAAACCACTTACTGCCCTCATACAGTAAGTGGTTTTTCCTTATGCATAAACTTTCTTTTCCTGACAATACAAGCGAATAACATGTGTATTTTTTTGAAATAAATCATGTGTTAAGCGAATAATAATAAAATTTCGTTTTGTATTATCATCATGAACAAAAATCTGTTCCCCCTCTTGAAAACGCCATGTGCTTTCAAAAGTTGTAATATGATCCCCGCTTACCGAAAAAAGCTCATATTGCATATCATGTACCCTCTTTCAACTTGTATAATCATAATATGTTTATATTAAACTTATTATAACTTAATCTATTTTAAATTTGTAATTTTTTCTATTTCGAGCTATTTCAACTTTGTTTTACATTCTTTTAAGCGCTATAATGATAAACGGAATTTCATTGAAAGGAGCTTCATTTTGACTGCATATTTATTTCCAGTAAAAACAGCTTTTATTTTATTTCCTATTTTAGCAATGTTTCTCTTAATCCCTTTTTTAATATTTAATTATCGAAAATACGGTTATTTAAATAAATGGCGTTCATTTATTTTATATTCATTATTACTCTATTTATTAAATGCCTATTTTCTTGTTATTTTACCTTTACCACAAACATATGACACATGTAGCCTACAACCGGCTAATACACAGCATATGCAACTCTCGCCATTTTATTTCGTACAAGAGATTAGTAATCATACATCGGCAATTTTGACGAAGCCAACTACCTATTTCTATTTATTAAAGGAATCTGCGTTTTTACAAGTCGCTTTTAACGTTCTACTAACCGTTCCATTCGGTATTTATTTACGTTATTATTTCCGACGTAGTTTCTTCCAAACAGTGTGCATTTCTTTTTGCCTTTCACTGTTCTTTGAATTAACACAAGTAACTGGATTATATGGTATTTATAATTGTGCATATCGCTTATTCGATATCGACGATCTGTTTTTAAACACACTAGGCGGCGTAATCGGTTTTATCATTGCACCAATATTTACGTACTTCCTGCCAAAAACAAGCGAATTAGATAGTCATATTGATTTGGAAACGAAACCAGTCGGATTCGTTCGTCGTCTCATCGCTATGCAAATTGATTGGATTTTCTTATCTATCGTTGTACCTTTCATTAAAAACAAAGGAAACTCACTATTTATTTCTAACATCCAATCTTATACAAATGTATACGAACTCCTTTTCATTACATGTTCAATCTTAATTTACTTTATTATCATCCCATATTTTACAAATGGAAGAACAATAGGGAAAGCGTTGCTTCGTATTTACATTAAAGGACAAGCAGAGCGTATTACACTAAAAGAATTATTCATTCGTTACGGTATATTCTATTTCATTTTAGGTGGAATCAATTACATTCTTTCTAGTAGCTCTATTTTAAACCATACAGAGCCTTTAGTATTACTAGTTATACTGTTATTCCAATTTGTAATTAACGGGCTATTTATTATTCATGTTTTATTACATGTATTTAGCAGTGATAAATTACTATTTTACGAGCGTATTAGTCATACAAGAAATGCAATTACACTTAAAAAAGCTGACAAATACTAATTTGTCAGCTTTTTTTCATAATCGTAAATAACTTTTCTGTATAAGGGCTTAAAAATATTCCTGTTTCATCTAGTGACTTCCTCACTTTTAGAAACGAATGCAATTCTGGATATATATTTTGCAATTTTTCGTACGTTAACGTATGCATTTTCCCCCAATGTGGGCGCCCTTCATACTTTAGAAAAATTTTCTCCACTTCACCAAAATAAGCGGCATACTTCATACCTTTATACATATGAACAGCTATATACGCTGAATCTCTTCCATATGCTGGACTGAGCCATATATCATCACATCTCACGTAGCGGCATTCAATCGGGAAGTGCACCTTATACTTTTTCTTTTCAATAAGATTTGAAATTTCTTCTACAACAGCCCTCATATCCTTTGAAGGGACACTGTACTCCATTTCATAAAATGGAACTGTACGTGATGTAGCGAACACTTCATAGCTTGGTCCAATTATTTTCGTGTTCGGTACAGCCTTAGCTGATAATCGGCTTACTCCTTTACTTATAGAAGGAAACCATTTACACCCTTTAGATAATAAAGAGAACATCCTATTTTCAAGTAACTCCACCTTTAGTTTATGCCATTTCAAATCACTTTCTTTACTCGTTGTTTCGTTTGTAAATTTCACTTGTACTTCATCTGAATAAGGAAAAACGAAAAATTCAAAATGACGATTCTTCTTATATTCTTCTAGTTTGTTCATTACAGTAGACAATGATTGTTTTTCACTTTCATAAACAAGCGAATACGCTGGGATAACCTTCAATTTTATCTTTACAATGATACCTAGCATTCCAAGCGACAACTGAAATGCTTTCCAATATTCGGCGTTCTCGGTTTCTGAACAAACTATACTCTCACCTGTTGATAAAACTGCCGTGATCTCTATAACTTGTGTTGATAAACTCCCAAATGTAACACCCGTCCCATGAGTCCCCGTACTAATCGCTCCTGCAATAGATTGTGAATCAATATCCCCTAAATTTTCTTGCGCATAACCTTTTTCCTGAAGTAACTTCCCTAAATCATGTAGCTTTGTTCCCGCCCATACTTCGGCAACCTTCTTCTCTGCATCGATATTTGCAATGCCCTTCAATTCATCTAAAGAAACTAAAATTTCTTCCGTTTGCACAAGAGGTGTAAACGAATGCCCTGAACCGACAACACGAATTTTCTTTCCTTTTTTTCGTGCAAGCCCCACAACTTCTACTACATCTTGTATACTTTTTGGATACATCGTATAATGCGGCGTTCCTTCTACATTCCCTGTCCAATTTCTCCATTTTTGTCCCTTTATAGAAAGCATTGTCCATCCCCCCGATATGTTGAATACTCTCCAACAATTTCCCCTTGTTTAATGCGATACAAAATAGGAAAACGCTCACATAACTCCCCAGCTTTACTATGGCGAAACAAGATAGAATCTCCTATATCCACTCGTTCCTCGCCGTTATAAAAAATTGGCGTTTGCACTTCACCAGCACCTTCTAAAGCTAATAGTTTTGCACCATGCGGCATCCAAACCTCAGGCTCTTTATCTTTACCAACTGCACCTGAGGCAATATATCCGCCACCTAGGCAAGTATAAATAAAAGGATCCGGTTTACGTACAACTGGTAAAGCAAATCCGGCAGCTGGCTGAAATTTCACTTCTTTATAATAATCAAACAGTTTAGGAGAGTAAAAGGCGGATCCTACAGTCATCTCCGTAACTGCGTTATCTTGCTCAGTTGTTTTTATACTTCCCGTTCCTCCCCCATTTACAAATCTTAGTTCACTACCCAGGCCTTGTATTTCTTTTACGATACGTCCTCTTCTTTCTTTAACCTCTAACACCGATTTCTTCTTTAAATACGAAACCACTTTACTTTTCATCCATTGATTCGGTATATGATCCCCTACCCCGGCAATTTGAGCTTCATATCCCATTACACCATCTAGTATTAAATATGATGAGCCCTTCACCTTTTCTACTATTTTCAAAGCGCTCTGCACATCTTTTACCGGGGATCTTTTTACACCAAAATGAATTTTTAAAAAACGACTACTCATATCAATATCCAAACAAACGCGAAAACACCCTTTAGACTTCTCAGCAATTTTTTCTAAATAAGTAATATGGTCTTCACAATCCACCATACAAGTTATAATGTGCCCTTGCTTTGTCAGCAAACTAATTTCATGTAAAGCTCTTTCATCATAAACAGGATATCCGAGCAATAAATCATTAAATCCTTGTTCAATTAAAAACAAAGCTTCTCTAGGAGAAAAACACATAATACCTTGAAACCGATCATTTGCAGCCAAAATCTTTTTCATAATTGGGACAGAGCGTAATGATTTACTCGCTATACGAATCTTCTTATCTCCACTTAACTCTATAATCGATTGAATATTTCTCTCTAAAGCCACTTCATCTAAAAATGCACACGGTAATGGAACTTCCTTAAAAATTCCTCTATCCACATTTTTCTCTCCTCTTCTATATATGTCTTATACATATTGGAAAGAAAAAATGATTTTCCTGTTTGCAAATAAAAAAAGTTTCTTCTTCACGAAGAAACTTTTTTAAGACTACTCTATTTCATAGAAACAGTCGCCTCTACTGGATAATGATCGGAGTAATCATTATACGTATATTTTTGGAACCATGAAGTAACAGACCATTCTGGAGATTTCGGTTGTAAAACGTTATTCTCTATATATGATGGATTCGCATGATCCTTACTTGCAATAATATAGTCCAAATACTCGGCCGGGCTATCAGGGAAATTATATTTCGCAATACTATTTGTCGTTGCATCCCAAGTTGCTGTATGTCCTGTATAAGATGGAACAGACGCATGTAATGTTTTAAACATCGATGCATACTCTGAATTGCTATTATTCTCAGCATTTATTTTATTTACATTCATATCACCACCAATTAACACATACTCGTTATTTGGTATATTTTTATTTTTAATAAACTCTTGAATTTCTTGTAGCTGTTTTGTACGTACAGATGCTGGCGAAGTGTTTCCACACATACTATCTTCAGCTTGTAAATGAGTCCCAATCACATGTACAAAACGATCATTTTTCTTAACTTTTGTGTATACAAATCCTTTATTTGATAAGTTATCTGGTCCACAGCCTTTTTCGAATACATATTGAATCTTTTCAACAATTGGCCATTTACTCACAATCGCCACACCTCCATCTTCAGGAGTCGAAGATGAATAGTTTCCTAACGTCTTATCCCACTCGCTTCCACTACTACGACCTAATACTGCCGTTTGATTTGGATATTCTTTCTTCAAATTTCCTAATAAGCGATTTGAAGCACTATTATCAAACACTTCATTTAATATAACAACATCCTGATTCTTTATATAATCTGCTGCTCCAATTAAATCAGCACGCTCATTTTGTCCCCAGTTCGGATATAAGTTTGTTGATAGCATGTACACATTATGCGTCATCACTTTTAATGTATTATTTTGATTTATAGACATTTCTGCTTGAGCTGAAGATCCACTATATAAAGCTCCTAAACCAATACCAAAGCCAAGTACACCTTTTAGCAATTTACCTTTCACGTTTCATACCTCCATGTACTGTGTAGTGATAAAAAGGCCAAATACTCTATTCTGAGATTTGACCTTTTTCAAATACTTAACGATTTCCGTACGTATCAAACCAAAGCTGGATGTACCCAGCAGTAACACGTTGTGCATCCATTAATCGCGTACCTGTCATTGGTGTAACTTCAGCGCGCCATTTATCTGCATATTCTTGTGATACAGCTGCTTTCACGAACCAATCTTTCGTATTATCATTTACAATGCCAGAGTAATCTTGTTTCGCAGCTACTGCCGCTCCATGAATCCAATCTTCTGGATTTGTACCTTTCCAGTTCCAATATCCATTTCCATCCGTTACTTTATAATTATCTTTTATCGTATCTACAAAGTTTTCATATTTAGAATGGAACCCTTGTGGATAAGAAAGATTTGTAAAGTTTGCCGCATGCATCGGTTGATTTACATCCCCTAAATAATGAAGAGATAACCCCAAATAGAAGAATGCTTGTTTCATATCTTTATTTTTGTATGACTCACCTGCTAATTTGAAATATTTAGCTCCAGTTTCCTTTGCCTGCTTTGCAAATGGAATATAAGTTTTTCCATTGTCAGGGTCATAGAAGTGTGAAGCAAATGTGCTATTATCATAATAAGGATTTTCATAGTCAGCAGCATAAATACCGTTCTCTAACTCCGTACGCCATTCATTTAATAGTGCAACTTGATCTTGTTTTACAAGTGTTGTATTACGAGACATAATATCCATTGCACGGTTTACAATCCATAAATGAGAGTTTACGCCTTCTTTATGCTTATCTTCAGCAGACCAGCGGTGAACTATATTTATTCTACTTCCCCCATCATTTTCATGAGCAAATGCAACACTTTGTAACGGAGCTACTAATGTAATAGCTGCTGCTAAAGCAAGTACTTTCTTTTTCATATAAAATCCTCCATTTTTTAATTGAATTATTGTAAACTTTTTGTTAGGATCCTATGATGTCGTCTGGTTAACCTATGACTAGAATATCCCACCTTTCACGAAATTTCTATCACTAAATTAAAATATGCAAATGTTCATATCATTATAACTTTATACATAGTGAATATAATAATTGAATGCACTTACATTGTAATAAAATATTGTTAAGCTACTGCAAATATTTGTCTAAACTAATGTAAAAAAGAGTAAAGCGATTAACCGCTTTACTCTTTTTTTCTTTTCGATAATACACTTGGCAGTTGCACATTAACTGCCAATTTATGAATAAATCCAAACACTAATCCAATCCCGATAAATATGTATAAGATCGTAAATACCTTTCCGAAATCAGTTTGCGGACTAAAATTTCCATCACCGACAGTCGTCAACGTAACCACACTAAAATATAGAGCGTCAAGAGGACGTAATCCTTCAACTGTACTATAAAAAATCGTACCAGATGTTAATGTTAAAAATGTTAATACGAATAATACTTGAAATTCTTTATCTTTCCACGCTCGTAAACAAGCTTTTAGCATCCGTTTCAATGTCAACATAAATGAAAGCATTAGACTTCCCCTTCCAAACAAAATACCTTTAGTTAAAGGAAAGTCTATCACCTTTCTGTATAGAAAAAAAGTAGCCCTCTTCTATTTCTAGAAAAGAGCTACTTTTACTATTCTCTATTATTTAGGTGAAACAAGAATTTTCACTTGTGTTTTATCTTTTACAAGTGCTTCAAATCCTTCTTCAACAACTTGATCCACTGTAATTTTTTTCGTAATTAACTTCTCTGCTTGAATTTGGCCAGAGCTAATTAATTTAATAACAGCTGGGAAGATATGACGGTATCCAAGAATACCGATAACTTCTTTTTCTTTTAATACAAGGTTGTTTGGAGTAATTGTCGCATCTTTTTCCCATACACTAACAATTACAGTTTGGCCTTCAAAGCTTGTACTTTCAATCGCTTGACGAAGTACTACTTCAACACCTGTTACTTCAAAGCTCACATTTACACCTAAACCATTTGTTAAGTTGCGGATTTCTGCTAGTACATCTTGAGTTGCTGGATTTAATACGTAATCAGCACCTGCTAATTTAGCTAGCTCTTGACGTTCTTTAGAAAGTTCCACTGCGATAACAGGAGTTGCTCCTGCTGCTTTTGCTGCTTGGATTACAAGAAGCCCAATCGGACCACAACCAAATACAGCTACAGCTTCACCCTCTTTTAATTTACTTTGACGTACTGCATGAACTGCTACTGCTGCTGGTTCTACAAGCGCCCCTTGTTCATACGTCATTTCATCTGGAATATGATGAACCATATCTTCTCGTACTACTGTATATTCAGAGAAACCACCGCCGTCTCCACCAAGACCGTGGAAAACAAGCTGTTCACAAACATTGTAATGTCCATGTTTACAAGCTTCACATTTACCACAAGAATAAATTGGTTCTACAACAACGCGGTGTCCCACTTTATGAGATGTAACTCCTTCACCAATTTCTACTACCTCACCACTAAACTCATGACCTAAAATAACCGGTGCTTTTACGTGTGTTAATGGATGTTCTTCTGTTGGAATAAAAATAGGTCCTGCTAAATATTCATGCAAGTCTGTCCCGCAGATACCACACCATTTAACTTTAATCTTAACTGCTCCTGGTCTTACAGTTGGTTCTGGTACTTCTTCTACTCGTACATCACGTTGATTATGCCAAAGTAATGCTTTCATTTTACACATCCCTCTCTATGTATATACTTAACCTGGTGAAGTTTACAAATCTATTATAATACTTTCATCCATATATTTCAAAAAAACAATTTCATTTCCACTAAATTTTAACAAATAACGTTCAATATTTTGTCACTTTGTACTTTTTTCCACATCTGTTAATGCTAATTTCATTGCGGTTGAAATTAGCATTATGCCATAATAGCATAGGAGAGGTGAATATCGCTTGAAATATTTTATTTACTTTATTGTTATCGTAGCGTTTTTAGATACATTTTCACAATTACCTATTATGAGTACTTTCGCTCAAAGTCTTGGAGGAACCCCTCTTGTTATCGGACTAGTTATCGGTATGTACTCATTCGCTAATATGATCGGTAATATTATCGCTGGAGCCGCTGTCGATAAATTTGGCGCAAAAAAAATCCTTTATATAAGCATGGGAATTACGAGTTTCATAGTCTTGTTATACACCGTTGTTCAAAGTGGTGAACAACTATTAGTTGTGCGCTTTATGCACGGTTTTAGTGACGGATTTTTAATTCCTGCTGCCTTTACGTTTTTATCAAAGCAAACAAATTCAGCAAGGCAAGGTAAGGCAATGGCTCTATCTGGTGCTGCTGTTGGAACAGCTGCAATCGTAGGACCTGCTTTCAGCGGTATTATGAAAGCAACAGCTGGTATAGAGTGGGTGTTCATTACTATTTCTATTTTAATGGTCCTTGGTACAATCGTATCTCTATTCTTCTTACCAAATAACGTATCAAGAAAAGATACATCAAGAACTCAAATGATGAACAAAGAAGATATGATTGAACTATTGAAATCAGAACCGTTATTACAAGCATATATTGGTGCCTTCACATTAATGTTTTCACAAGGAATTGTCACGTATATGTTACCAGTAAAAGTTGAGGCTTTAGCACTTAAAGCATCTACAACAGGCATGATGTTAAGTGTATTCGGAATTACCGCTATCCTCTTCTTCTTACTGCCAACAAATCGCATTTACGATCGATTTAATCGTTCAAAACTAATGCTAATCGGGATTGCAGTAATGGCACTAGCATTATCTTTACTCGGATTATTTGCAACAAAAGGCATGCTCTTTATCGTTATGATGATTTATGGAATTGGGTTCGCTATCCTCTTCCCAGCAATTAATGCTTTACTTGTTGAAAATACGACAGATAATAATCGCGGGAAAGCATTCGGATTGTTTTATGCATTCTTCTCGTTAGGAGTTGTTGCTGGATCCTTTACAGTTGGAGCAATCGGAGCATCACCTAGCGCTAGCTTCGTTATCGGAACTGCATTCTTGTTAACATTTGCTGGAATGATTTTTGTAAGAAGCAAAGTAAAAAAGACAATGATGGGTTAATTCCATCATTGTCTTTTTTAAAATGCATATTGATATAACCCGTAATATAATGGCAGCGTTGGGATAATACCAATTAATTTGAATATAAAAGGTAATGGGTCATCCTTCTCTTCATATAAACGTAAAACAAAAACGGCACTCAAAGTCCAAATAACACTAAACAGGAAGATGCATTTCCAAACGAGTGGGGTTACTATCTCTACATCAAAGACAAAACCAAATAGCCCAATCCACGTGATTATAGTCACCACAAAATCAAACTTTTGAATTAGTGTTTGAAACATGCCTCTTACTAGCGAAGTTATAGTTAATATCGCTATAATTACTAAATAAACTTTCCACAACATAATGATAAGCTCCTATTCAACTTTTGACTTTCAACAAGCCGTATTTAATAAACAATATGGCATTATATTTTTCATAAAGATAATACAACGGATAACAAAATAAGAAGAAAATAAGTACAGTTGGTACATCATCTATAATAGAAAAATATTTTACTAGTAATTCCTTAATACTCTCTCCAATCATAATAAACAGTGGAATTATACAAATTGCCGCTAATATTAAACATGGTGTGATCCTCATTTCTTTTAATTTCACCTTACAGTGTGGACACCTGAATGAAAAAGGATGCGGGAGATCAATAATATGTTGTGCAGTAATATTCCCTTCACACTGTGGACATTCAATTATTTCTTTCATTTAGTTCACTCCTTTCTATCCATAAAAAAGAGCCCTATCGAATAGAGCTCTTTGATTGCCGAATATATCACTTTTGTGTATAGCCAAATAACAATGTAAATAAATTAAACTGTAAAGGCAATACTACATTTCTTCTTCTACAAAGAAAGTGTATAAATACCGACGATACTTCGACAATTTCCTCGGAAATATTTCCTTTACCCACATAATTTGATACACTACATATGAACAGACAATTGTATTACATAAGCTAAAATAATAACTTAATGTACAAATTAAAAAGCACACTCTTCATATGAAGAATGTGCTTTTATGTTATTAACGTTTAATCCAAACAGCGCCTGCCGATTTATCCTCTGCCTGTCCAACAACTTGGAATTTAAGTCCAAGGTTTGGAACTTTTCTTCCCGCGTCTGCAATTTGTTTGTTACTATATACTTTTGAATCATCAAAAGTTGTAACACCTTGTAATCCAGAATAGTTAAACTGTCCACGTGTTAATGAATTTGCACTCCATGCGGGTGTTTGATCAAATGAAAAGGCAGCGTCTGCAATTTGCATGCCTGTATTACCATACGCTGGTTTCCCGTTTAAATTACCAACAAACGCTTCTGGATGAGAGTCTACAACACCAAGGAAGCCTTCACCTGGATGTACCCCAACCCAGTTATCTTTGAAACTATCATCTGCATACCAAACGACAAGACCAGTATTATACACCGGACCTTTTCCTGCTTTTAATCCATTATCTGATCCAGCATAGTTTCTCCACTCTAAATAATAATAATGTTGTTTCTTCTCTGTCCCATCAGAAACAACGAATCCATTTAACTGCATTTTAGATGTTCCTTCTGCATCATCAGAAAATACTACTTGTCCATCAACTGTTACATTTACATTATCCATCGCGAAACCTTTATATGTTACAGCTGGATCTGTAATATAGTCGAATTGTAGTTTCACTTTCTTCCCTTTAAATTGACTTAAATCGTATGATTTATCAATCCATTTTCCATCTGTCGTGTCTTTATCTCCTTGTACTACTTTTTCTCCAACTCTATCAATTAACGTCTTCGTTCCATCTTCTGTTACAGCATGTACTTCGATGAAATCACACTCTGCTTCTAACTCATAATTTGCTTTATAATCGAATTTTGCATTTGTTCCTTTTGTTAAATCAAAGAATGGTGTTTCTAATGTCGTATGCATATCATCTCCTCCTGTACTATAATATGCATGCTTTCCAAACTCCGGTTTAATTGTTTCAACACTTTTACCTGGTAAGTTAACACGTACAACGCCTGGACGATTGGATTTCGTAACACTTTGATCAATATATGTAGGAACTCCTACACCACGCTTAATTTTATCGTAATCTACTTCTAAAATTTTCGCCCAGTTACCACCCATATTTTTTTGTAAGAAATCTTTATTTTGTGGTGAGAAACTAGTTGGCTCTGTTCCTGCGATTTTTCCTGTCCAGCTACCTCCACTCATTAATGACCACGCTTCAACAGGTGAACCAGTTCCAGTATATTTCGTGTCATATTCATCCGGTAAGCCAAGGTCATGTCCAAATTCATGTGCAAATACACCTACTGCTCCATCTTCTGGTTCAATTGTGTAATCATGCGCTGCTACTTTTCCACCAAAGTAATCTACATTTGATTTTGTACCTTCAATCGCTACTGGATCTATTGCTAATTTTGAACGATGTGACCAAATTGCATCATCACCTAATTTACCGCCACCAGCTTCTTGACCAACACCAGCATGGATTACCATTAAATGATCAATTACACCATCAGGTTCATTTGGATTTCCATCACCATTTGTATCATATCTATCAAATTGATCAAATTGAGATAAATCTAACCCTTTCTCAGCAGCTGCATGTAAAGCTTCTTTCACTAAATCACGTGCGCCTTTTGGTCCTTTATTATCGTGACCACTACTACCATCAGCACCGTAGTCAGACGCTTTCCCTGGCACAGTTAGCCATTCGGTTACATATCCGTCTGTCGTATAACTACCGCCAGACTGCTCTTCATAATATTGTTTAAACGTTTTTACTTTCGAACCATCAAATAGTTTGTACGGCTCATTACCAAATAACATTTTTTGATAATGCTCTCTACTAAAGTCTTTCGAATACATATACCCTGGCGTTTGATCAATATTATTATGTTTATAATCACTAAATTCAACGAGTAATACTAATACTTTATCATTTCGAACCGGTCCATTATATGGCGCTTGCTTTGCTTTAGAAGTTGGAACTTGCCCATTCAATTGATTTTTATTTGGTTCCGGTTTTTGCTCAGGGCTAACATTTTTTTCAGGTTTCTTTACTTTCTCCTTTTCTTCCATTTTTTTCTCTTTTACTTTTTTCACAAAATCAGATGCCTCTTTAGCAGTATCCGCTGGAAGAATTTCTTTATTTGCCTGATCCCCTTGTTTCTTTTCAATATATTTCTCTACAGCCTTTTTCGTCTCTTCTTTAGAAGATGCTGGATTAATTGTTCCTCTTTCCTTCAGTGCTTCCGCTAAACGATCTTCTTGAATTAAATTGTAATCAATTGGTGTTGTAGACACACTTTCTTTTGCTGGCGTTTCTGCGTATGCTAACGGAGCACTCATTACAGCTGAGCATCCGATGAGTGTCGCGATCGTTAATGATGACAACACTTTAAATGGCGCTTTTTTTCTCATTTTACTCATCCCCTTGTATCAATCTTAAACTTCAGATAAAAATACGTAATCTATCCTCCCTTGTATAATAAAAGACATGATTCTATAAGCAATAAGCTTTCTGTTATAGAATCATGTCCTCCAGTTTTCTGGTCAGACCCTCTATCTTTTTATCCCGCTATTCGCTGGGCAGTAAGACCCCCACCTCAAGATTCGGCGAATGTGCGGAAGTTAGGTGGGAGATAACTGCCCGTAAAAGCCCGATTGGTGCGGGCTGATAATCAGTGGGGGATGGACAAACCACCCACTAATTAAAGTTTCACTTTATGTCGAAATGTGAAAAATAAAGAGTGATTTGTATATATTAAATAGCTTATATTAAAAATTTAAAAGACAATATGCACAATTGCATGAAAATTCTTTCAAACAAAAAAAGAACCCAAGTTAATTAAACTTGGGTTCTCCATTTCGTATTATTTCTCTTGTGTTTTTTCCCAATCAGCTAAGAATTTCTCAATTCCTTGATCTGTTAATGGGTGCTTCACTAATGAAGCAATTACGTTTGCTGGGATTGTTGCAATATGTGAACCGTTTAATGCTGCTTCTGTTACATGAACACTATGACGTACAGATGCTGCAATGATTTCTGTTTCAATGCCGTGAATTGCAAAGATTTCTGCGATTTGACGAATTAAGTCCATACCGTTATGACCGATATCATCTAGGCGACCTAAGAACGGTGAAACGTATGTCGCACCAGCGCGAGCTGCAAGTAATGCTTGCACTGCTGAGAATACTAATGTAACGTTTGTACGAATTCCTAAATCTGAGAATGCTTTTACTGCTTTTAAGCCTTCTGTTGTCATTGGAACTTTTACAACAACATTTGGAGCGATTTTTGCTAACTCTTTTCCTTCTTCAATCATTTTATCAGCTTCTAAGCTAATTACTTCTGCGCTTACAGGTCCTTCAATAAAGCTGCAAATTTCACGAATACGCTCATGGAAATCTACGCCTTCTTTTGCTACAAGTGATGGGTTTGTCGTTACTCCAGCTACTACGCCTAATGCATTTGCCTCTTTAATTTCGTTAATGTTTGCTGTATCAATAAAAAATTTCATTTGTTATTCTTCCTTCCTAATTTTCATTTTATATTTATTTATTTTTTCTTAATAAGCTCTAATTCAATCGGAATAAATTTGTCCACTTTTTTACCTTGTGTTATCTCTTTCGCTGTTTCCATCGCCTTCTCTCCGATTAATTCCGGTTTTTGAGCGACTGTTGCTGCCATACGCCCATCTTTAACCGCTTTTACAGCATCATCTGTTGCATCAAATCCAACAACAACCACATCTGTTTTACCAGCAGATTTCAATGCCTCAATTGCGCCTAATGCCATTTCATCGTTATGAGCAAACACTGCTTTTATATCGCTATTTGCTTGCAAAATATTTTCCATAACGGATAATCCTTTTGCACGATCGAAATCAGCTGCTTGTTTTGCTACTACTTTTAAAGACTTATCAGCTACGTTATGGAATCCTTTCCCACGCTCACGAGCAGCAGACGATCCAGGGATTCCTTCTAACTCAGCGACATTTGTTCCTTCACCAACTAACTCCCGAATGTAATCACTAGCCATTTGACCACCTTCTACATTGTTGGAAGCTATGTGAGAAACAACTTTACCTGAATTCGCAACTCGGTCTACTGTAATAACAGGAACATTGGCTGCATTGGCTGCACTTACCGCTGAAGCAACAGCATCTGAGTCCGTTGGATTAATAACAATTACATCGACACCTTTTTGAATTAAATCTTCAACATCGTTTGTTTGCTTCGCTGCATCATTTTGTGCATCAACAGCAATTAATTCAATGCCGCTATCTTTTGCTTTCTTTTCTGCACCTTTTTTCAACGTGACGAAAAATGGATTATTTAAAGTTGAAACAGAAAATCCAACTTTAATAGTTTTATTTCGACCTTTATCGCTAGAATCCTTTGCCCATTCTGGTGGTTCCATTGAACAACCAGCAGTAACTACCATGATGCATGCAACGAGTATCAGTAACCATTTTTTCATGAATTGCCCCTCCATTACGCTTCTTTTCGACGATCAATTAGTACAGCTAGTAAGATTACAAGTCCTTTTACAACTTGTTGGAAGAAAGAAGATACACCTAATAAATTTAAACCGTTATTTAGTACACCAATAATAAGCACACCGATGAATGTACCAACAATCCATCCTCTTCCACCTGAAAGACTCGTTCCTCCTAACACAACTGCAGCAATTGCATCTAATTCGTAAGAAGTACCAGCAGTCGGCTGTGCAGAATCTAACCTTGATGTTAAGACAATACCTGCAAGCGCTGCCAAAATTCCGGAAAGACCGTAAATCATTACTTTAATTCTCGTAACATTAATACCTGATAAAGCTGCCGCTTCTTCATTTCCACCAATCGCAAACGTACGGCGACCAAACGTTGTTTTCTTTAAAATAAAGTACAGTACTGCAAAAGCGATCATCATTGTAACGGCTGGCACAGGAATACCAAGGAAATAACCACGGCCAAACATTTGGAACATTAAATGATCACCAAGACCAGTGATCGGACGTCCGTCCATATAAACAAGCGTCAACCCGCGAAAAATAGTCATTGTTGCTAAAGTTGCAATAAACGGAGCTACTTTTCCCTTCGCAATAATGATACCGTTTACAATCCCCATTGCAAGACCTGCTAATAATCCAACTACCATTGCAAGGAACGGATCCATGCCACTTGCCATCATTCCGGCAACAAGTGCACTTGATAATGCTAAAATAGAACCTACCGATAAGTCAATACCCCCTGTTAAAATAACGAAGGTCATTCCAAATGCAATGAGTGCATTAATCGATACTTGGCGCAGTATATTAAATAAATTTGGAATTTCAATAAATGCTGGATTTAAAGCTGTAATTACTACGATAATTAATACTAACCCAATTAAAGAACCAAGTTGTTGTAATACATTCCCCTTCTTAGCCATATCTTACTCTCCCCCTGTAGCTAGTGCCATAATAGACTCTTGCGATGCCTGATCTTTCTCTAAAATACCACCGATTTTCCCTTCATGAATAACGAGAACACGATCACTCATTCCTAAAACTTCTGGAAGCTCAGACGATACCATAATAACGGCATCACCCTGCTCAGTAAGCTTATTCATAATAGAGTAAATTTCTTTTTTAGCCCCAACATCTACACCTCTTGTTGGCTCATCTAAAATGAGTAACTGCGGATGAATACCTAGCCATTTTGCAATTACAATCTTTTGCTGATTTCCACCAGAAAGAGATTTTACAGCTTGCTCTCCGTTTGCTGCTTTCACATTAAGAAGCTTCATCATATCCTCTGTAAATTGCCGTTCTAAACCTTTATTAACAACGCTTCCCTTTGAAAGACTTTCTAAATTTGGTAAAGCTAAATTTTCCCGAATCGAAAAATCTAACACAAGCCCTTCAGATTTTCTATCCTCTGTAATAAAGGCAATTCGTTGTCTAATCGCATCAATTGGACTATCAATTTTTATTTCTTGTCCATTCATAAAAATTTTTCCTGAATCGAGCGGTTCATATCCAAATATTGCTTTCATAATATCCGTGCGACCAGCTCCCATCAAGCCCGCAACACCAAGGATTTCACCTTTTCTAACTTGAAACGAAACATTTTCAAATTTTCCTTTTTTCGTTCCGTTTCGCATTTCAAAAATCACTTCGCCAATTTGACTATTTCGTTCTGGATAACGTTCACCAATACTGCGGCCCACCATCATGCTAACTACTTCATCAAATGATGTTTCTGGAATTAATCTCTTCCCTACATATTCTCCATCACGCAAAATCGTAATAGCATCACATATTGAAAAAATTTCTTCCATCCGGTGTGAAATATAAACGAATGAAACGCCCTCTTTACGTAATTTATTAATAACAATAAACAGCGTTTCAATTTCGCGATCTGTTAATGCTGCTGTAGGTTCATCCATAATAATAACGCTCGCCTTTGTCATTAATGCTTTAGCAATTTCAATAATTTGCTGTTGTCCAACTGATAATTCACCTGCTTGCATAGCACCTCTCACATGTAGACCAAGATCTGCTAATTGTTGATGGGCAATCGCATTCATTTGACGCGTACGTAAAATGCCCGTTTTCCCATACATTAACTCTTTTCCAAGAAACATATTTTCAGCTACCGTTAAATTCGGTAATATGTTCAACTCTTGATGGATAAATGCAATACCATACTCTTCAGCTTCTTTCGCATTTTTAAAAGTTCGTTCTTTCCCATCAATCATGACTGTTCCACTGTCTTTTTTATATACACCTGTTAAAATCTTCATGAGCGTCGATTTCCCCGCTCCATTTTCCCCCATCAATGCATGGACTTCTCCTGTTTCAATCATAAACTGTGCGTTTTTTAGAACAGGATTACCACTGAACGCTTTTGAAATGTTCTTCATTTCAATATGCATTCTCATCACATCCCTTTATTAAAAAATCACGCCTGCATGTAAAATAACATTCGCATAAGGCGTTGCTTCTCCTGTACGAATAATCGCCTTCGCTCTCTTTGTATGCTCTTTAAATTCCTTATGAGACACATATTCAAATGCTGGCTCTATTAATCGCATCTCAACTTCTTTATTTACCTCTGCATTATTTATAATAACTTCTTCTGCTAACATCACTTTTTCAATTGCCATATCATCAGCAACTACTTGTAATACGTCTAAAAAGCTAGGCTTTCCGATTTCAACTGCTAAATCAATTCGTTTTACTCCATCAGGAATAGGTAACCCACAATCAGCAATTACAATCGTATCTGTATGTCCAAGTGAAGCAAGGACTGCCGCGATTTCGCTATTTAATACACCGTGCTTTTTCATCCGACAATCACCTGCACTTCACGTACTCTATCTCTCGTTGGCATACCGCCCTGTGCCCCAAGTTTCGTTACAGAAAGACCACCAGCAATATTTGCAAAACGAATTGCCTTTTGAAGTGTTGCTCCTTCAGAAAGCGCAACTGCTAACGCACCGTTAAATGTATCACCTGCTCCAGTCGTATCTACTACATCTACAGCAATACTTGGAACTTGAACAACTTCCGTTCCATTATGGAAACGAACACCATTAGACCCTTCTGTCATCAATAGCTTATTTGGATATTTAGCCAGTAACTCTTCAATTGGTGATGTGAAATCATTTAATACGATGCGACATTCATGTTCATTCGGCGTAATATAAGTCGCTTTTTCTAAAATATCTTCTGATAAAAATTGTGCTGGAGCCGGATTCAACATAACTGGAATTTTATGTTCCTCACAAATAGCCAGAACGTATTTTACTGTTTCAAGCGGAATCTCTAGTTGAAGAACAACCATATCTGCTTTTACAAGAAGGTCTTTTGAACGATCTACAACCGACTCATTTACAAGAGCATTTGCTCCTTGTACGACAACAATACTGTTATCCTCTTCTGCTAAAACGATATGAGCGATTCCTGTCGTCCTATCTGTAACCGGTACCACATAGTCGATAAAAATGCGTTCGTTCTCCAAGTTTTTTCTAACTACTGTTCCGTAATCATCATTTCCTACTGCACCAACCATCGCTACATTTGCTCCTAATCTAGCTGCAGCAACTGCTTGGTTTGCCCCTTTTCCTCCTGGTATCGTATGAAACGCTTCACCAATTACTGTTTCTCCTGCTTTCGGCCGTATTTTTGAAACAGCCACTAAGTCCATTGAAATGCTACCTACTACTGCAATATTTGGCATCTGTCTCATCTCCTTACTTCGTTGTATTTCGTTCTATAATTTCAATCGGTAAACGATAGTGTTTCTCTTCTAATGGATTTCCTTCCATCTGCTCTAACAACAATTCTGTTGCAATTTTCCCCATTTCATAAATTGGCTGTGCAACAGTCGTAATAGATGGATACATCATTTCAGTTAAAGAAATCCCATCGAATCCAATAATTTGTAAATCGTCTGGAATAGAAATTCCCTTTTGAAGTGCAGCCTTTACAATACCAATTGCAATTAAATCATTCCCAGCAACAATTCCATCAATATGCGGATATTCTTCTAATAATTCCACCGCTACCCGTTCACTATTAGCTGGATCGAATGTACTCTCTGCAATCATATAAGAAAGATTATTTTGCGTAATAACGTCTACAAAACCTTCAAAACGTTCATTAGCTGTGCTCACATCACGCGGTCCACGAATATGTGCAATATGTTTACACCCTTTGTCTATTAATAACTTTGTCGCCGCCTGGCTCCCTGCATAGTTATCTGCATATACAGTAGGAATGCGCTCATTAAACATACGGTCAATCGCAACAACTGGAATAGACAAATTCATGTAATTAACACTATTTTGTGGATTCGTTGCTACAATAAATCCGTCCACATTATTTTGTCTAAGCACATCAATGTATTGCTTCTCTTTTTCTAAATTTTCATCAGAGTTACAAAGTACAACTGTGTATCCTTGCTTATGTGCTACATCTTCTACAGCACGTGCAACTTCCGGAAAGAATGGATTCACGATATTTGGAACAACTAAGCCAATTAAACGAGACTTTTTATTATATAAAGAACGCGCTACTGTACTAGGCTTATAATCTAGCATTTCAATTGCTCGCTCTACTTTCTTTAATGTATCCTCATGGACATATCCATTTTTATTTAACACTCTGGAAACGGTCGCAACAGATACCCCTGC
The DNA here is from genome assembly GCF_038005725.1 of Bacillus sp. FSL R12-0074. Taxonomy (NCBI): domain Bacteria; kingdom Bacillati; phylum Bacillota; class Bacilli; order Caryophanales; family Bacillaceae; genus Bacillus; species Bacillus sp. FSL R12-0074. The sequence goes on along the minus strand of NZ_JBBOTR010000001.1, from coordinate 699,224 downwards.
TAATTTTGCAACGTCTTTAATCGTACTCATTCTCTTTTCTCCTCATTTCATGTAACCGTTTACAGAAAATAATATAACGCATTTATAAAAATACGTCAATCATTTCTAACTAAAAAGCTTTTAAGGTTATACTCAAAAAAAGCATCGCCATAAGGCAATGCTTTTTTATTACGAATATGATACAGTTTTTTCCTTTTCTTCTACAGCAGGCTCTTCAGCATCTTTTTTACGATCAGACAGTTTAATTTTCTGTAAGAAAATCGTAAAGATAGCACCTACTACGATAAATACCAATCCTGTTAAGAATACAGTATGAAGTGAGTCCACTAAAGAGCTTTTCAAAATTGGTACGATGCTATTAGAAAATGCTTCTGGCATTTGTTTTAATGCCTCTGGACTAAATAGCATAGAATATAAACTTTGTGGATCTGTATGAATCATATCTTTAAATTTTGTTACCATTTGTCCCGCTTCTTTTGGGAATGTGTCTAATACAGGTACTAATTTATTTGTTAACGTTGTGCCTGAAGTATTATTCATAATTGATCCTAAAATTGTAATCCCAAACGTTCCACCGATTTGACGGAAGAACTGACTTGATGATGTTACAACGCCAAGATCTTTTTTCGGGAAGCTTTCTTGTAATGCTAATGTTAATATCGGCATAACAAGACCCATTCCTAAACCGATAACCATCATATAAGAAGTAGCGGTAAGCTTAGTTGTGTGCATATCCATCGTTGTTAATAACCAAAAACCACTAGCCATAATAAGCATCCCTGTAATAATTTGTGGTTTCACACCAATTTTTAATACAAGCTGACCACCAATAATACTCATAACGATCATTGTAATCATCATCGGTGTCATAATCGTTCCTGATTCAGCAGCACTTACGCCTACAATTCCTTGCATAAAGAACGGTACGAACATAATTGCTCCAAACATTCCGATACTCATAAAGAAACCGATCGCATTCAGTAGTGTAAATGTGCGGTTTTTAAAGAAGTGCATCGGTAAAATTGGTTCTTCAGCCTTCGTTTCAACGATAACAAAGCTAACAATACCAATGGCAGCTAGTGCAAATAACCCGATAATTTGCCAAGAACCCCATGCATAATCTTTTCCGCCAAACGTTAACGCAAGTAATAAACTTACAACACCGAGAATCATCGTGAAGATTCCAGCGATATCAATTTTAATTGGTCCTGTTTGTTTATGTGCTTTTAATCCCATTGCAATGAAGATTGTCGCTAAAATACCAACTGGTAAGTTAATATAGAATACCCATCTCCAGTTCACTGCGTCTACAATCCAACCACCAACTTGTGGTCCAATCACAGAGGCAAGACCGTATAGAGCTCCAAAAATACCTTGCCATTTAGCACGTTCTTTTCCCGTGAACATATCTCCTATAATAATCATAGCCATTGGCATCATAATACCGCCACCAAGACCTTGAATACCACGGAAAATAATTAATTCTGTCATACCGTTTGCCATACCACATAACGCTGAACCAACCATAAAGATAATTAATCCTGCTATATATACGTTACGACGCCCAAGTAAATCCGCTAATTTACCTGCAATCGGTACAACCGTTGTTGATGTTAACATGTAAGCTGTTGTTAACCATGTCATTAAACTTAATCCACCTAGTTCACCGACGATACGCGGCATTGCTGTACCAACGATTGTTCCGTCCAATGCAGCAAATAGCATTGCGATTACTAAACCGATTAACAACAACTTTCTATTCTGATTTTCTTGTTGCTCCATGTAATCTCCTCAATTCCTCTTAGTTTTTCTCTTTTTTCTCTGGTTTCCCGCAAATAATTGTTTCTAGCTTTTCAAAGAGGCGCAACAAATCTTCCCTCTCTTGTAATTCTAAGTGTGAGAAGTATTTTGCAATATGCTCATTACGAGCCGCCATCGCTTCTTCTACTGTAGCTTTCCCCTTCTTCGTTAGCTCAATGACAACAACGCGGCGATCATTATCGTCGTGATAGCGCTCTACTAACCCATGATCAATTAAACGATCAGTCATTACTGTAATCGCACTCGGTTTCACGTACATTTTCTCCGCCAATTGTGTCGCTCTTGAAGCTCCGTAATGATCTAAAATCTTTAAAATATAAAACTGCGGTGGTGTAAGTCCTGATGCTTGCATTTGTTCTAATAGCTCTGTTTGCATTTTCTTTCCTATAGCGAATGTAAGAGCTTGAATCTTATCAATATGAGTCATATCATTTGGCATGCTATCCACCTCTTATTTAAGCAATAAAATATTTAACGTATTTAAATATTAATCCCACAAACAAAATACGTCAACAACTTTCTTTATAAAAACGTTTACATTCTTGTCACAAAGTTGTATAATTTTCGTCGAAGTTAATATTGACAGTCACGGAGAATCGGAGTATATGGCTATGAATCATAAAAAAGGGAACTTTTTTATATTTCATAGCCTTTTTGTATTCTCTCTGTCTTAAAACGCTTCCAATTAATTAGGGGAGGATTTTCATTTTATGTTTTTCACACAATTATTTAAACCTGCGCCCCACGCAGAACGCTTACCAGCTGATCGCACTGATAGCGAATACCGCAAATTGCGTTTGCAAGTATTCTTAGGCATCTTCATCGGTTATGCGGGTTACTACTTTGTTCGAAAAAACTTTTCACTCGCAATGCCATACTTAATCGAACAAGGCTTTAGTAAAGGGGAACTTGGGGTTATCCTTTCAGCAGTATCTATCGCTTACGGATTAAGTAAATTTCTTATGGGTATCGTATCCGATCGTTGTAATCCTCGCTACTTTTTAGCAGCTGGGCTATTTTTATCCGGTATCATTAATATTATTTTCGGCTCATTTTCTTTCATTACAACGAGCATTATACTTATGTTTGTACTTCAGTTTTTAAATGGATGGGTACAAGGTATGGGATGGCCTCCTTGTGGTCGTACGATGGTTCACTGGTTCTCCGTTAGTGAACGTGGTACAAAAATGTCTATTTGGAACGTCGCTCATAATGTCGGCGGCGCGCTTATGCCCTCTCTCGTTACATTAGGCTTATATTTCTTTGCAAATGACTGGAAAAGTATATTTTACTTCCCAGGTATTCTTTCAATTTTGGTGGGGATTTATGTATTAATTACGATGAGAGATACACCTCAATCTTGCGGATTACCTTCTATTGAAGAACATACTGGGGAATATCCATCAGATGAAAAAGTAGCGGACCGTGAACGCGAACTTTCGGTAAAGGAAATTTTATTTACATACGTATTAAACAATAAGTTTTTATGGTACATCGCTATCGCTAATGTCTTTGTTTATTTCGTTCGTTACGGCGTTGTAGACTGGGCTCCTACTTATTTAGTAGAAGAAAAAAGCTTTACTCACAGTAGCTCACGTACAGCTTATGCTCTATACGAATGGGCTGGTATTCCAGGTACACTTCTTTGCGGATGGATGAGTGATAAACTATTTAAAGGGCGCCGCGCACCTGCTGGCATTCTATTTATGGTCGGTGTATTCATTGCCGTTCTTGTTTACTGGCTAAATCCTGCTGGGCATCCAATCATTGATAGTATCGCACTTGTTTCCATTGGATTTTTAATTTACGGACCTGTTATGCTAATTGGTCTTCACGCGCTTGACTTAGCACCCAAAAAAGCTGCTGGAACTGCCGCTGGGTTAACTGGGTTCTTCGGTTACCTAGGGGGAGCTACTTTTGCTAGCGCAGCTATGGGCTTTATTGTAGATGGATTCGGATGGGACGGCGGATTCATTTTGCTCCTTGCTTCTTGTGTGCTTGCAATGTTCTTCCTTGCTCTTACTTTAAATACAGGATCTGCTAAATCAAAAGAAGTTTAAACAAAATATAATGTGTAGAAAAATAAACATAAAAATAGCTCTTAGCATTTACTTACATGCTAAGAGCTATTTTTTATTTATCGTTCTTCTCTTGCTATTTATATTAATCATTTCCCTTCTATTCATACGATTAAAACATTTGCTGAAACATCTTTATTAAAACAGCTAACATAACAGATCCAGCAAATCCACCTAAACAAATTAAACTTACCCCTTGGCTATAAGACAAATTTTGAAATGATTTCATACCTTCCATCCTCCCCATATCCCCTTTGATATTCTTATTGTATCAATGGGAAAAATTTCATAACATCGATTTCGCTGACAGCTAACTTACAAATTTGTAAGTTAACATTTTTTTAAACTTATATATATTCTGTCCACATTCTCCCTCTTAATACATCAAAAAAGACCTCGAATTATATCAAGGTCCTGCTTACACTACATAATATCTCACTCAACTTATTTTATCCCGCTATTCGCCGGGCAGTAAGACCCCCACCTCAAAATTCAGTGAAAGCAAAGAAGTTAGGTGGGGATGAACAAAACCCCCACTGATTAAAGTTTCACTTTATAATCATCACCGGGCATTTCACACGCTTTGCTATTTTATGACTTACACTACCAAGCACCATCTCTTGCAGTGTATTTAGCCCTCTACTCCCAGCAATAATAAGATCTATATCTCCTGTATTTACATATTGAACAATCGTATCTCCTGGATCGCCATGTAGAATCGTAATTTTGTAGGGAATGTTCTCTTTCTTTAATAAACCCTCAATCTCTTTTAATTTATCTTTTCGACTAGCTGATATTGTTTCTAAATCCGTTTGTCCTTGTATAATATCTGACTTTGCCGTTCTATTATCTACTACGTACACAACTTCAACATGTGTTTCTTCGTTAAATTTCGCAATATATGTTGCATGCTCGGCTGCTCGAAGTGCATGTTCAGAACCATCGCATGCTAATAAAATTTGTTTGTACATATGCTGAATCCCCTTTTCGTTATCCTATCCGTATTATATAATAAAGCCCCCTAAAAAGGAGGCTTCTAACTAGCAATTCTCTTATTATAAGTAGCTAAATTCGCAACGAGCTTCGAGCTACGTTCATTTAACCCTGTGATCCTTACTTTCACACCGTTCTGTTCATACTTCATTATAACTTTATCAATTGCCGCTACTGCTGAATCATCCCATACGTGTGCGTTAGTAAAGTTCATCTCAATTTCTTTCACATCTTCATTGTATGAAAAAGCATTTATATACTCTGCCGTAGATGCGAAGAATAGTTGGCCGTGAATTTCGTATATTTTCTTATTTTCAATATACAAATGTTTCACGTGAATCTTTGCCATATTGAATGCAAATAAAACTGCACTAATTATCGTTCCGATAATTACACCTAATCCTAAATTATGTGTAATTAGGACAATCACAACTGTTACGATCATAACAAATGCGTTTCCTTTTGGTACTTTATGAATCGTCGCTACAGAGTTCCAATCAAACGTCCCAATCGAAACCATAATCATAACTGCAACTAAAGCTGCCATCGGAATATGAACAACGTAATCACCTAAAACAAATAGCAATACGATTAAAAAACCACCGGCTACAAACGTCGATAATCTCCCGCGACCACCTGATTTAATGTTAATAACAGATTGTCCAATCATTGCACATCCTGCCATTCCTCCGAAGAAACCAGCAACAACGTTCGCAATCCCTTGTCCACGTGCCTCTTTATGCTTATTACTTTCCGTATGTGTCATATCGTCTAAAACCGACGCCGTTAATAATGACTCTAGTAAACCTATAACCGCTAGCATAACTGAATACGGTAAAATAATTGCTAATGTCTCAAGTGTAAATGGAACATCAGGAATACTAAAGAACGGTAATTCTTTCGGTAAGCTTCCCATATCCCCTACTGTTTTTAACTGTAATCCGCTCATAAGTGCAATGCTTGTCACAATAATAATTGAAATAAGTGTAGACGGAACAGCCGTCGTAATACGTGGAAATAAATATATAATTGCAAGTCCTAATGCGACAAGTGCATACATTTGCCAAGTTGCATTTTTAAAATGCGGCAATTGTGCTGTAAAAACTAAAATTCCAAGTGAATTTAAAAAACCACTCATAACGGATTTAGGAACAAACTTCATAAATGCGCTCAGCTTGAACACTCCAAAAATAATTTGAACAATACCTGTTACTATTGTCACAGCAAATAAATATTGTAAACCGTGATCCTTCACAAGAGTGACCATTAATAAAGCCATCGCACCCGTTGCCGCCGAGATCATCCCTGGTCTTCCGCCGACAAACGAAATTGTAACCGCAATACAAAAGGCCGCGTACAATCCAACCGTCGGATCTACACCTGCAATAACAGAAAAAGCTATCGCTTCAGGAATTAATGCTAAAGCAACAACAACCCCCGATAGCACGTCCCCTCTCATATTTGAGAACCATTCATTTTTTATAGTTTGATTTTCTCCGTAAGAAAATCTAGGCCGACTGCACGAAGGCTATTATATAACGAGCAAAGGATGTTGTGCTATGTAAAAGTTTCCTAAAGAAAAGACGCTACCTTAGCAGCGTCTTTTCTCATTTCATTAATGTCCACCGTGACCTTGACCACTTTCCTGAACAATTTCTAACCTCTCATCCAATATACCTTGTGTTTCAAATGAAATATCACTAGTACTTCCTAATAGGAAACCATGATTATACGGTCCAAGTGCTGGATCATCTTTAAACTTCGGCTGAATAGTAGCAAGGAAGTCATACACTGGTTGTTTTGCTTTTCCTTCCTCAAGCAAAACAACAGGGGCATGTTTACCCATATGTGAAAACGGTGCTCCCGCAATTGCTAAGTCTGGTGTTTTGCTTGAAACAAATGACAAACCGTGACCTGGTTTTGTGAATCCCCAGCCAAATTTCGTTTTTTCATCTTTAAATTTCGCAAATGCAACCGAATTTTCTGTTGGAGTCTCCCCACTAATACGCGTTACTTTCCCGTATTTACTTAACTCTTTTTCTACTTCTTTCGAAACGATTTTTTCTGGTCCTAACACATATATATTCGCTTTATCTTTTCTCGTCTTTAATGCCTCTATTGTCGCTTCTGGCACTTTATTTTTTTCAGTATATAGAAGAGGTTCTGGCATATGAGAAATCCAATTTACAGCTGGTGTTGTATATAAACGTCCTTCTTCTTCAGACGAACCGATAATAACGCTATTTGGATAATTTCCTGTTATATCGGCATATTCTTTATCAATATCTTTAGCAAATTTAGCTGGGTCCGTTTCTTTTATTTGCTTTACTTTATATTCTTTTAATTGCTCGAGGATAGATGCACCTACATCCCCCATCACCATAATTTGTGTTCCATCTTTCGTTCCGAGCGGATTTAATCGTTTTATTTCTTTTAACGTCACTTCGGGTACCTTTTCTTTTTCTATAAATAAAATCGGCCCGTTATTCGGATGGTGAATAAGATCCGCACTCGCAATACCTAATTGCCACTCGTTTACTGGTACTAAAATAATAGCGCCTGGCTGATTCTCTTTATGCGTTGCTGGCCATATCGTTTGCGAAGTTAATACTGCCATTTGCAGAGGATCGTTTGTGTTTAATCTCGTTACATTTTTTAAGCTTGTCGTTAATAAATCATTCGATGCACCTTCGTTCATTTCTTTCGGCGCAGTTACCTCCTGATTCATTTTCATTTCCTTTTGCTCTGTTTTCTTCTCTTCTTTAGATTCATGATTTTTATGATCTGTATTCGTTTGTCCACACGCCGCAAGACCAACCGCCGCAATTATTGTTATCCCCAAAATTCGGATCATCTTTTTCACTATATCGCCTCCGTATTATTCGTTTTCGAGCCAATATTATTACCTAAAATAGAATTTCAACTTTACAATAACAAGCAATTCTGAAGAAATTATGCAGATGCATGATAATCTGCACCATTTCTTCATGATTTTGACTTACAATTTAAGTAATAACTACAAATGCGGAGGTACTCTATGATCGATATACTACTCGTAGATGATGAACCGAGAATGCTTGAATTATTAACGCTTTATCTTACTCCAATCGGATATAACTGCGTATGTGCAGCATCCGGAGAAGAAGCTATTTCACATATAGAAAATCGAAACTTCAAATTTGTTTTACTCGATATTATGATGCCAAAGATGGACGGGTGGGAAACTTGCAAAAGAATTCGATCATTTAGTAACGTTCCTATCATTATGGTAACTGCTCGTGATCAGACGGTAGATGTCGTTCAAGGGTTAAAACTTGGAGCTGATGATTACGTGACGAAACCATTCCACGAAGAGGAGCTCTTCGCAAGAATTGAAGCTGTTTTACGCCGAACCAATCAACATGCACAAATCCAATATCACGGCATTTTATGGGATGAGGCCAAGCATTTCATTTCTGTCCATAATGAAGAACTTCTTCTCACCCCAATCGAATTCTCTTTACTCGGATTATTTTTACGCCATGTGAACTACGTATTAAGCCGTGATCAGCTCATTGAACGAATTTGGGGATTAAATACAAATACAGAAGATAGAACAGTCGATTCACATATTCGTAATTTACGTGATAAATTACGAAAAGTAAATTTCCCCATTGATCACCATTTAAAAACTGTTTACGGAGTAGGATATCGATGGATTGATATTGAAAACTAAGGAGCAAAACGATGAAGCGAATTTCTATTCAACTCGGATTTTATTTTCTAATTGTTACACTTTTAATCGAAAGTGTTCTATTTGTCTTGCTCTATTATAGCCTTGTAAACAATAGAGTGAATGAAGAAATGACTGCTTTATTAAAGCGTGGAAATAGTCACCGAGATGTCCTTGAAAAATATTTTGACAGGCAAACAATCTCCCATGTTGCTTTAATGGAATCCGAAGCTGAAACAACTGTTATTATTACAAATGCAAATAAGGAAATACTAGCTAAATCCAACGAAATAAATACTACTATAAAAAAACATATTGAAGGAATGCAAACACGAACAGATCATGATGGAGCAATTATAGAGAATCATTGGAAAACATCTAATTATATATGTACAGTTAGCCCAATTGTAGTGGCAGGAAAAACGGAAGGCTATGTATATATGTTTCTCGGAACGGAATCAATCGAAGAAATGGTTAACGGGCTAACAAGACAATTCATTATCGCAGGAGTCATTACTTTTCTATTAACAGCCATCACCATTTTTCTATTATCACGTTTGTTAACAAAACCATTGTTACACATGAAACAAGCGACTGAAAAAATGAGTAAGGGCGATTTATCCGTTTCATTAACAACTACTCGAAATGACGAAATTGGTGAACTAGCACAATCTATCCAAACTCTCGCAAATGATTTACATTATATGAAAACAGAGCGAAGTGAATTTCTAGCAAGTGTTGCTCACGAATTACGAACACCATTAACGTACGTAAGAGGTTATGCTGACATTGCATCAAAAGAAAACACACCCCCAGAGCAACGTTTACGATACTTATCCATTATAAAAGACGAGTCTGATTATATTACAAACTTAGTCCAAGATTTATTTTCACTCGCTCAAATGGAAAAGCATAACTTTTTCATTCAAGTACAGGAAGTGCATTTACACACCTTCCTTACTCGCATCACTGAAAAAATAAATGTGATGTACGGAGAAAAACAAATTAAAGTTGTTTTCACATGTCCTTCCTCACTCTTAGTAAAGCTAGATGAGCAACGCTTTGAACAAGTTATGGCTAACATTTTAAATAACGCGTATAGACATTCAAAAGAACATTCTCATATAAATATTTCTGTTACAGAAGAACATAAACGTATTTCCATTACAATTGAAGATGAAGGCGAAGGTATTCCGCCTGAAGACCTCCCTCACATTTTCGATCGCTTTTACCGTGTTGATAAAGCGCGCTCTAGAGCTACAGGAGGCACTGGTTTAGGGCTCTCCATCGTAAAAGAAATCGTAGAACTACACGGCGGGAATATTACTGTCACAAGTGAAATTAATCACGGATCTTGCTTTACAATTTCATTGCCATCTATATAGAAACACGACTATCATCAATAGTCGTGTTTTCTTATCCTTTAGGACTTTACTTTATAATATAAATTTACGAATTGGCCAAAACGTTTCGTATCCGTTAAAGTTAAATGAATTTCCGGGTTCTTTTCTTTAAATAACGGAACTCCAGAACCTAATATGTGAGGTGTAATCGTAACAACATATTCATCAATTAAATTATTCTTAAAGAACTCTCTCAGTAGACTCCCTCCACCGACCATCCATATTTTGGATCCTCCCTGCTCTTTCAACCTTTTTGTAAACTCTAATACATCTTCATTTACAAACTCTACATGTTCGTTTGAACCTTTTTCTGAATTAGAAAAAACATAACATTTTTTATCTAGGTACGGGAATGTTTCCGTATGCTCTACCACATAATCGTACGTTCTCTTTCCCATAATTATCGTATCAATTGTTTCGTACATTTCTGTATAACCGTTGTCTCCCTCACCTTCTGTTTCCATTAACCACTCTAAATCATCATCTTCTTTCGCGATAAATCCATCTAAGCTCGCTGCAATAAATAAAACAATTTCACGTGACATATCTTTTCCTCCTTACAGCTTCTATTGATAAAATCATCTTATAAGCACTATACTAACCATAAAACATGACAACTTATGTCATGTTAAAAAAGAAAAAGGTGATATCCTTGTCAAAAGCAAAACGTTTACTAGACATTCTTATATTTGCTTCTACGAAAAAAACATTTACAGCTCAAGAAATAGCTGATGAATTTAATATTTCCGTTCGTACGGTCCATAGATATATTTTAGATTTAAGTGATATGGGGTTACCCATTTACGCTGAACAAGGTCGCAACGGGGGATATAAAGTATTAACAAACAGCATGCTTCCCCCCATTTTATTTACCGAAGAAGAAGCGGTCTCCATCTTTTTTGCTTTCCAATCTTTAAGCTACTATCGTAACTTGCCTTTTAATACAGAAATCAATTCTGTTACTCATAAACTGTATAGCTCTCTACAAAATGATGCGAAAGCTAAAGTTGATAAAATACGTTCTTATATCGCTTTTTGGAATCCGAAGAGAACAATTGAGACAACTTTTTTAAACGAAGTATTAACAGCGGCTATTGAAAATAAAAACTTACACTTTCAATACGAGTCTAAATCGGGGATTAAAACAAAACATGTTCATCCTATCGGTGTATATGCTCACGACGGTTTATGGTATTTGCCATCCTATGACTTTAGTAAAAAAAAGGTATTACTGTATCGCGTTGATCGTATTCTTTCTATATTATCAACAGAAGAAAATAAAGATACGTTCATGAATTTAGAAGAATGGTTCGAATCTAACTCTAACGTAGTACACACTCCTATCCAATTACATGTTTTATTAACGACAGAAGGCGTGCGCCAATGTAAAAGCGTTCCTTACCTTGAAGAATTCGTGGTAGTAAACGAAGACGGGACAGGTTATATACATTCAACAATTGATAAAGGTGAAATTAACTTTATTACCCCTTTATTTTATAGACTTGGAAAAGATGCACGAGTTTTAGAACCGAAAGAATTAATAGATGGTTTACGTATACGTGCGAAAGAAGTTTTACATATGTATGAAGACGAAAAAAGCTGCTAAATATAAGCAGCTTTTTGTGTATTTGTTCCTATTGTTTTGACTGTTGACGAATATCAATCCACCAACGATATGACGCATTCATATTTTCAGTACTTCCATTCCCTCTGTAATGAAAAGCATCAAGGAAAATTGAATCTAGTTTATCCTCATCCACAAAATAACCCAAGTTAACTTTCATCGTTTGGCCAGGTCGGATACTGCCAATATTGTAAAAGCTTTTTCCATCTCCATGAGGTTCTAAATAATCGACTTCGCCCGTCATAATACGCGTTGCGTCCATTCCCTCTTCTTTAGCGTAGTTCCATGCATTTCCTTCAAATTTAAGCTGTTTTATGGATGGAGTCATATAGATTTCTTCTGTCACCTGTTTACCTATATTTTTCACTGTTGTTGTCAGGTAGACAAATTTAACATTAACTAATTTCGAATCTACTAATGTATCAATTGAATCTTTACCATTCCCTAATTTATATACATCCCGTCTGTACGATAGCAATTTTCCCGTCTGATCTAAAGCCTTCTTCTTGCTTAATATCCCTAAGCCAAGTTCATTAAAGTTCTCTTGTTTAAAATCTTTAATCGAATCAAAAACTTCAACCTTTTCTATCACATATTCAATTTGGCTGTTATCCATAGATATCGTTACTGGAACCTTTTGTCCTATGTGAAATAGTCGTTTACTATCTTTTTTCAAAGGAATCACCTTAGTTTTTTTAGGTTCATCCGCTTCACTAAAATACTTTTTATCATAATCTGTTATATGTGCTGCCTTTTCTTTTGATGTGGGCTCAAGTGAAATGTTCCCTAACACATCCATCATTTGTTCTTCATTTACATCTGATCCAATAAAACTTTCTAACATAATCCCTTCTTTCTCAAAAAAGAGAAAGACCTTCCTATCAAACATTACATTGTTGTTTCCAGTTTCTTTATGAACAATTACTGCTTTCCTGCCATTTATCTCTTTTTCTTCATAGCTTTTTGAATATAAAGTTTGAAAGTCCGCATTTCCCCCCACTCTCCAAAGAGCGAATGAAAATCCACCCATTGCGTCGTTATCTTTAAATGAATATTTCATAGCCGAGTCATCAATTGCTTCCATATTTTCTGGTAATTTACCAACTTTCAACTTATACCACTTATCAATATTTTTCGATTCCTTATTCGTTACTGAAACATTTACTTCGTAATTTTGTTTTTGAACAATCATATTATAGACTTTTACTGCACCAAAAACGGTTGTCGGCATACCAATCAATAAACAGGCCGCAGCGATTAACATACGATGTCTTTTACGCTTTGTCTGTGGTTGCTCGCCTTTCAGCTTCATTTCCTCCATAAACAATTTCTTTTTGTGTGTATATGTATGTGAAAATTCATGTTGTTCTTCAAGTGTATCAAAATCATCTAAAGCAATATTTTCAGCAAGGTCATACATTTCTTTGGAGTTCTTTGAATTCGTCATTTTGTATACCTCCTATAATACTTTGTACTCGTTTTCGAGCGCGCTCAAATTGCTTGCGGACATTAGCCTCTGTTATCCCCATTACACTTGAAATTTCCTGATACGTTAAGTTATAGAAAACTTTGTACTTAAAAACTTGTCTGTTAGATTCATTTAACTCTTTTAGCAATGTATCAATTTGAACCTCAGACATTAGACGTTTTTCCCACTCATCAATATTTTCATCTACTACTTCTGTTGATTCTCGTTGATATTCTTCTAAAAATGTTTCATGTCGTTTATTTTTCCGGTAGCTATCAATCGCTTTGTTTTTCGCAATCCTCAAAATATACCGTTTAAGCTCTTGAGTGTTCAAACTATGCACCTTTTCCAAATTCTCACAAAGAGTAATAAACGTCTCTTGAACTGCATCTTCAGCCTGCTGAATATTATTTAAAATAGAATAAGCTACATAATAAATTTTTTGTTCATACAACTCGTACAGCTCTTCCATTTTTTCATAATCGTTGTTTGTACCTTTCATATAATTCCTCCTCTCACTCTATATAACGAATGAGCAATATACTTTGTGACACTGCAAAATCTTTTCATAGATAAAATTTAATAATAGAATAAATAAAAGCCCAATTTCTCTATTTTAACTGAGAAATTGGGCTTTTTAATATTAGAATTTTCCTGACTGTCCCCTTAAGAAAACCCCCCTTACGCCTTTTCGCTATGTATTATTTGCTCTATCACTTCTTTTAACAACTGCTTTGTCTCTTCAAAGTTATGATTCTGCTTTTCCCCCGGTTGTACCGTATAAAACTCAGCAAACGAACGCTCTTTATACCTCGGTACAATATGCATGTGATAATGAGTTAACTCGTTAAAGATTCCACCATTTTGATAAAGTGAAACTTTAATCAGTGGGGGTTTTGTTCATCCCCCACTGATTATTAGTTGAACCAATCGGGCTTTTACGGGCAGTTGGATTACCAACTAACTTCTTTGTTTTCACTGAATTTTGAGGTAGGGGATCTTACTGCCCGTTAATGCGGGGCAAATTGTAATTCCATCTGGTTTATACAGTAATTTAATAGCCTTTGAAATAAGCTTAGAAGCATCCATAATCGCTTTTGCTACACAATCATCTAATTCGTCCACTTCTACAACATGCTGCTTTGGAACGATTAAAGTATGCCCTGTATAGAAAGGTTCATGATCTAAAAAACATGTTACATAGTCATCTTCATATATTTTATATATAATTTCTTCTTCGTTGGCTAATTTACATCCTAAACATTCCATCACACTTTCCCCTCTCTCTAAAACATAAAAACGTGAGAGCTATATTCTCACGTTTTTATATTTCACTTTATTAGTTCAATTGTTTCCGTAACTTTTATACTATCTTTTACCGATTGAACAATCGTGCAATTTTTCACCGCAAGTTGCAGTGCCTTGTCTAATTGTTCTTCTGTAATGTTTTGCGCTTTAATTTTATAGTGCAAATGAACACTTTCAACTGGTTTTGATAAAGCTTCACTTCTACCAATTTCAGTTTCAATTGTAAACATATCGTATGCAATACGTTTCTTTTCTAAAATCGTTCGAAAAACAATTGCACTACATCCTGCGATAGAAGAAACGAGTAATTGTAACGGTGAATACCCATTTTCTTTTCCAATCGCTAATGGACCATACGATAAATCTGCCTCTATATCATCATGCTTAATTTTTATTTTCATACTTCGCTTCCATCTCCACTTTCATCGGCTTCTTCCGTTTCTTACTCATATAATAATATATATAGCAGAAAATGATAAATGGAATACCACAATATAACGCCATTCGTTGTTCTGGAATAAACGCTAAACTAATAACAACGATGCTATTTGTAATTAAAGCTAAAATTGGAACAAGCGGGTATAGTGGTGTTCTATACTTTAAGTCCTCTAATTTTCCTCCGCCTTTTAAATACTGACTTCTAAAGCGAAGTTGTGATAAAGCAATAATGATCCAACTTGAAACAGCCGATAAACCAGCTATAGATAATAAATACATATATACTGTATCTTCTGCAAGGAAACTTGTTAATAAAGATAACGCCGCTACAGCAATCGTTACGACTAACGCTGTAATCGGAATACCACGTTTATTTACTTTCTTGAAAGAAGTTGGTGCCATTCCTTCATTTGCAAGTGACCATAGTATACGCGTTGCTGCATATAACCCTGAGTTCGCTACAGATAGAAGAGCTGTAATAATAACGAAGTTCATAATATCAGCTGCATATGGAATACCGATTTTATCAAATACAACTACGAATGGGCTTTCAATTATCCCTGCTTCTTTCCAAGAAATTAACCCTACTAAAATTGTCATTGTTAAAATGAAGAATAACATAATGCGCCATACTGTATTACGAATCGCACGTGGAATTGTTTTTTCAGGATTCTGACTCTCTCCTGCTGCAATCCCGATTAACTCTGTTCCTTGGAAGGAAAAGTTAACTGTAATCATCGTAAGAAGCACTGCAGCTAGTCCATTTGGGAATAGCCCACCATCACTTACAAAGTTAGAGAAAAGAGGCGCTGCTTCTTTTCCATCGTATGGTAAGAATCCTAGTAATGCGCTACCACCAAGTAAAATGAATGCAATAATTGTAACTACTTTAATACTAGAGAACCAAAACTCTAATTCAGCATAACTCTTCGCTGATATTGCATTTGAAGCATATAAAATAACTCCGAATACGAGACACCATACCCAAACATCAACATTCGGAAACCATCTTTTCATCATTAAACCGATCGATGTTAATTCTAATCCTACTGTTACTGCCCATCCAATCCAGTATAGCCAACCGATCATAAATCCAGTTCCTGGTCCAATAAACTTCGTCGCATACTTTTGGAAAGATCCTGAAACTGGCATTGCTACCGTTAGCTCTCCAAGACAAAGCATTGTTAAATACATAATAAATCCGCCCACTAAATATGAAAGGATGGCTCCCCCTGGTCCAGCCTGATTAATGGTGTAACCTGAACCTAGAAAAAAACCAGTTCCGATTACACCACCTAGTGCGATCATAAATAAATGTCTACTCTTCATCGTACGATGTAATTGCTCATTCGTTGTTTGCTGCATCTTAATCCTCCCCCTACAAGTACCCCTATCTCTTTTTAAAATTTTCTGATAATAAAAATATACACGAAAGCGATTACAATTTCTATATAAAATTAAAACTTTTCTGATAAAACAATATAAAAAATCGAATTATCGCGAGATTTAGATTATAATTAAAGGAAAATAAGGATAAACAAGGAAAAACCTTTACATATATTGTAAAGGTTAACGGATTTCTAATCTTCTCGATAAAATTGATAAACTATAATTTATGATAAAGTACATACAAGCTACTACTATAAACGTTGGAATCATATAATTCACATTCTGTCCGCTAATAATTTGAGCATTATGCATAAGCTCTGGCAGTGATATAACAACTGCTAATGATGTATCTTTCAGCAATGAAATAAACTGACTAACAAGCGGCGGGACCATTCTTCTTAATGCTTGTGGTAAAATAATGTGCCAAAGCGCTTGAACATACGTTAATCCTGAAGATCTTGCAGCCTCAATCTGTCCTTTTTCAATCGATAATAAACCACTTCGAACAATTTCAGATATCATTGCTGCTTCAAATATTGTTAAAGCAACAATTACAGCTGTTATAATTTCTAATTTCAAGCCTGCTTCTGGAAGTGCAAAATATGTGAAAAATATAATTAATAGTAGTGGTAAGTTTCGAATTACTTCAACGACAATTCCTAATATTTGTGAGACGACAGGTATTTTCATGTAGCGCAATATCCCTATTACACTACCAATAATAAAGCTAAGTACAATTGCTACGAGCGCTACCTCTAGCGTTATAAGTAATCCTTTTAATAAAAACAGAATATGATCTCCTGTAATTGCTCCCTTAAAATCCATTTACACCGCCTCCTTTGCTAAGCGTTTTTCTAAATAACGCACTAGCATACTGAGCGGAATTGTTAATATTAAATAAAACATCCCGACAAATATATAGACGTCGAACGTAACCAATGTCTTCGTTGAAATTAAGTCTCCTTGATACATTAAATCCGTACCAGCGATAATTCCGAGTATGGAAGAGTTTTTTACTAAATTGAGAAATTGATTTCCTAGAGGAGGGATTACGATTTTCATCGCTTGAGGTAAAACGACATGGTACATTGCTTGCGTATACGTCAATCCTGAGGAACGTGCTGCTTCCATCTGACCTTTCGCGACTGATAAAATACCAGCGCGAATAACTTCCGCAATAAACGCTGCCGTATATACGGTAAGCGTAACTGTTCCTGCTACAAACCCATTTAAAGTAATTCCTATTACAGGTAAAGCGAAATAAAATATAAATGCAATTAATACGAGTGGAATATTTCTTACAAACTCCACAAAAGCTGATCCTATCCAATTTAAAATACGAATCGGTGCAATACGCATTACAGCCAAAATTACTCCCAAGATAAAGCTTCCTATTAATGCAATTACACTAGACATCACTGTATATTTAAATCCTTCTACATACATATCAATATTATTCGTTAATATAGAAAAATCAGGCACATATTCTCCCCTCTTTCTTTACAAGAAGAGGATGAGTACTCTCATCCTCTCACTCTTACTATTTATCACGAGAAATAAAGTTTCATTTTACTTCTCTTGTTTTTGATCAATCCATTTTTCATACAATTTATCGTATTCTCCATTCGCTTTCATATCTTTTAATAAACTATTAATCTCTTTCGTTAAATCGTCTGCACCTTTTTGTACTGCAATTCCGTACGGTTCATCCGTAAAAATTTTCCCTACAACTTCATAATTAGAATCTTGTTTTGCCATTCCGTAAAGAATCGCATTATCTGTAGTTAAAACATCGCCTTTACCTGCTTTTAACGCTGTAAATGCCTCACTATAATTCTCAAACTCTAATACAGTCGCTTCTGGTGACTTTTGACGAATATTATTTGTAGACGTTGAACCTTTTACAGCTAACACTTTCACACCCTTTTTCACATCATCAATACTTTTAATATCGCTCCCTTTTTTCACAAGTAACGATTGCCCCGCTTTAAAATATACATCTGAAAAATCCACTTCTTTTTTACGTTCTTCTGTAATTGTCATTGTTGCGATAATTGCATCAATATCACCGTTTTTCAATAGTGGAATACGCGTTTTAGATGTTACTTCTTTTAATTCTAGTTTCTTTTCATCTCCGAGAATTTTTTTCGCAAGCGCCTTTGCAACATCAACATCGAATCCTTCTACTTGCCCTGTTGAAGGGTTTTTCAATCCGAATAAGTTCGTATCATTCTTCACTCCAACTACTAATTTCCCGCGCTTCTTAATTTGCTCCACAGCCCCGCCTTGCTTCGTATTCGTTTCTTTCGCCTCATCTTTTTTACTTCCGCACCCGGCAACGACAAGTACGAATAAACATGAAAATACGATTAACGTAAACAACTTTTTCATTTTAAGCATGAAATTCCTCCTTTAATGGTTTAACACCCGGCTTAAAAATAGACGTGCTCTTTCTTGTTCAGGATTTGCAAAAAATTGTGATGGTGTTGTATCTTCGATAATCTGACCATCATCCATAAATAAAATCCGATCGGCTACCTCCCGCGCGAATCCCATCTCATGCGTGACAACAACCATCGTCATCCCTTCTTTAGCTAGCGTTTTCATAACATCAAGTACTTCCCCGATCATCTCTGGATCAAGAGCAGACGTAGGCTCATCGAATAGCATAATTTCCGGCTGCATTGCCAGCCCCCTAGCAATAGCTACCCTTTGCTGTTGACCTCCGGATAATTGATGAGGATATATACCTGCCTTCTCCGGGATTCCTACTTTCTCTAAATAAACCATCGCTGTTTTTTCTGCTTCTTCTTTTGAAGTTTTATTTACTTTAATTGGTGCTAGTGTAATATTTTGCAGAACTGTTTTATGTGGGTATAAGTAAAAATGCTGGAAGACCATACCAATATTTCGGCGTAATTCATTCATATCTGTTTTTTTATTGTGTACGTCTGTATTTTGTACGATTAATTCTCCATCGGTAATCGCCTCTAACTGATTTACACACCGAAGCAATGTACTTTTTCCTGATCCTGAAGGACCAACAACTACTACCACTTCACCTTTTTTCACTTGCATATTAATATTTTTCAAAACTTGGAAGTTACCATAATATTTATTTACATTACGAAACTCTATCACCATACTCCCCCCTCCCCTAAACAAAGCATGTACATTCTTTTTATATTCAAAAATAGGCAAAAAAATAACTTTCATCTTCATTTTGTCCATAAAAAAGAGCAAAGGGATTTCCCTTTGCTCCTTCATTTCTATTCTCTTAAGATACTTCTTCTTTCTTGTCTTTCCCGTATTCATGCTCCCAGAAATCAGCATTTTTAATTCCTAATTTCTGCGGATCGAATACTGGATCTTTTCCTTCTTTTTTCTGCTTTTCATAATCCTTTAATGCGATCAATGCCGGTTTTTGTAATAATAGAATCGCAATAATGTTAACCCATGCCATAATTCCTACACCAATATCTCCTAAAGCCCATGCTGTTTCTGCTGTTTTTACACAACCGTAGAATACAACTCCTAAGAATACAAACTTTAGTACGATAGACATCCAAGGACGGTCTTTATCACGATTTAAGTAAGCTATATTCGTTTCTGCAATGTAGTAATAAGCCATAATTGTTGTAAATGCGAAGAATAGTAAAGAGATTGCTACGAAACCGTTTCCAAATCCAGGGAAAACAGATTCTACTGCTGCCTGTGTATAACCAGGACCTGGCTGTGCACCATTTAATTTATTGACGATAAAGTTTTTTCCGCTTGCATCAAATACGTTATACATGCCTGTAATAATCATCATAAATGCTGTTGCTGAACAAACAAATAATGTATCAATGTAAACGGAAAATGCTTGTACTAACCCTTGTTTAGCTGGATGCGATACTTCAGCAGCTGCTGCTGCATGGGCCCCAGTTCCTTGCCCTGCTTCATTTGAATAAATACCACGTTTTACACCCCAAGAAATTGCTAAACCAATAATCCCGCCAAAAGCTGCTTCTAATGCAAATGCACTTTTTAAAATTAACATGAAAGCGTCTGGTAATTTTTCAATATTCATAGCTACAATTACACAAGCTACTAAAATATAGCCAAGCGCCATAAACGGTACTACAACTTGCGCTACGTTAACAATTCGCTTAACTCCTCCAAAAATAATAAGTGCTAATGCCGCTACTAATACCGCCCCGGATACAGAAGTATTAATACCAAAAGCTGTTTCTAGACTTACAGCAATACTATTCGCCTGAACACCTGGAAGCAGCATTCCTGTTGCAAGAATTGTCGCTGCGACGAATACTAAAGCGTACCATTTAACACCTAGTCCTTTTTCAATGTAATAAGCAGGTCCACCGCGGAATTGTCCTTGATGTTTCGTCTTATATATTTGTGCCAATGTAGATTCTACATAAGCCGATCCTGCTCCTAAAAAGGCTACCGCCCACATCCAAAAGACAGCTCCTGGACCACCAAATGCAACAGCCGTTGCAACACCTGCAATATTTCCTGTTCCAACGCGCCCTGATAATGAAAGTGCTAAAGCTTGGAACGAAGAAACACCCGCATCCGATTTTTCCCCTTGAAATGTAAGTTTCACCATTTCTCCTACATGTCTTACTTGTAAAAACCTTGTTCGAATGGAAAAATATAGACCTACTCCTAAACATAAATAGACAAGTGCTGGACTCCAAACAATATTATTTATCCAACTTACGATAGCCTCCAACTTTCCCCCTCCTCCTTTATAAAGAATATTCAGAATATATATAAAATTATAAGTGTATACCGAATCTATAACAATATTATTTTAATAAAGTAAACATATTTTTGTATAAAAAAACAAAGTATATATTTATTTTATATACTTTGTTCCCTTATCTCTGTATTATATATTCACTATTGCCTCTTGCTTTATAATTCTTTCATACAACTCATCTGATAACTTTTGAAAATCCTCTGGCATATCTTTCCCCTTAAATTTCTTTTGAAGCGTACCGTATAGGCCTATATCACGTAACCGTAAAAATAACGGTAACGATTCATACCAACTATCCGCCAGCCTGTGCTCATATTCGTACCCCTTTCTTAACACTTGTAACTGTTTACAAGCAAATTTTGTCTTCTCTTCCGCAGTCCACGTTGTAAATAGAACAGAGTAATAGAGAACCATTGCTAAATCATGTATAAAGTAATTATAAGCTGCGTCATCAAAATCAAAGATTGTTAGCCCTTTTCCATCATAATGAAAATTACCTGGATGAATATCGCCATGCATAAGGCCAAACGTTTCTCTTTCGATTGGAAGAGCCTTTATTTCATCCATTAATACAGTGGCAATCCCTTTCACCTTCTCATCTTCTAATCCATTAACAATGCTACTTTCATCCTCTTCCCACGTATCACGGTAGTCTGTTTTAGGATAATCCATTGTAAGGCGGTGCAGTTGTCCAATCGCTTTTCCCCACGCTTCAAAGTAAGCATCTCCCCAATAAGGCGATTCTTCTCCTTTTACTTGCTCACCTTGTGCATATGTAAATAAAGACGCGAAAAAGAAAGTGCCATCTTCCGCTCCAATTTCTTCTACAAGGTTTTGAGATATTGAATTACGAGGTCCCGCCACTTTTGCCCCATGCTCTGCAACATACCGTAAAAAATCTAGTTCGGCCTCTACCTCTTTTTTAGACCGCTGAGAAGAATGGGTTAAGCGTAATACGTAATCTTCATTATTTTTATCCTTCGCCTTAAAAATATAATTTTCAAAATCACCAAGTGGCTTTTCTTCCACCGTTACATGATATGCCTTTGCTGCTCTTGCTAAAATCTCTTGTGTAAAAACACGTTCTACAGCTATTTCCATATGTATCCCTCCTATATCTCTTCTTAATTCGACATAAATGTGAGAAGTACTGCTATGAAGTTAAATAGTGCGTGGGCAATCATAGCCGATAAAATAGAATTTGTTTTCTCATATAACCAAGCAAATGCTACTCCGCTTAAAAAATTCACCGGTAATGTGTTATATGTTGGAATATGAACAACTGTAAATATTATGGAACTTATAAGTATGCCGCCCCATATGCCATATCTCTCACGAAAAAACGTATAAAAAGCACCTCGATATAAAATCTCTTCGTAGATTGGAGATATAACCGCCGCTCCAATTACCGCGATACAAAATGCGTAGATTGATTTATTATTTTGGACCGTCTCCGTTTTACTATTTTCGAAAGAAATCCCCAGTTTCTCCATTATCATTAATACTCCAACACTCACTACAATCAAAGAAATAACCGCTACAAATGTCCACAATAAATCTTTCCATGAAAGCTTCCGAATTCCAATATCTTTCCACGACAGTTTATATCTTTTTATGCAAAAAAGATAAACTAAAAATGTAAATATCAATGCCATTATAAGTCCCATTAACACTCCAGCATATAATGAATTCCCTATTATTTTTAAAGCATAATCATAAAAAAGAGATTCAACCATTACTGGTACAATCAGAAATACGAAAACAAATAAATATAAAATTTCTTTCCATCCCCACATACATTTTAAAGTCATCTACACCATCCCCCTATATCCTATTTTCTTTAGTATAAAAGATGACGTAACGTAACTTTCAAGCTACTTTTTTCAAATAATTCAAGCGTATTTTTCTCACAAAATAAAAAAAGGTTGATTCACTCAATCAACCTTTACACTATTAAAAATTCTATTCCTCAATTCTTCATCAATTCATTCTCATATATAACATTTATCTTTATTTCTCTTCACCTTTTGTCTGCATTGAGTTGAAGGTCCAATTTAACTTCAATGAATCTCCTTGAAATACATTTTGCTCTTCATCGATATCTACAAATGTGAACATTACGTAGAAAGTATCATCATCACCAGGAGCAAGTCCATTTCCTTCTCGGTCTACAACACCTTTTTGTACAAGATCAGGAATACTTCCGTTTTGCGTAGCTACCTTTAATTCAGATAATGTAGTAGACCAAATTGGAACCTCATTTTTATCCAAATTCCACAAGAAATCAACACGGATATGATCACCAAAATCAGCATTTCCATTATCTCCTTTAGCATCGATTACACTGTAATCTGTCAGAAGTTTCACATCTCCTATTGCTAAGGTTCCTTTGTTTACTAATTGAAAACCACGCTCCATTTCATCACCTGGTTTAATATTGTCGACATTAATAACAACTTCAGGATTAACACTCAAATCTAAAGTACCCGCTGCAAACGTGTTTTGTGATACTTCCTTATCACTAAAATACGCATATGTTCCCCCGCTAATTAAAGATAGGCCAAGCGCTGCAGTTACAACACCCATACCAAGTTTTTTCTTAATACTCATTTCACAAGTCCCCCTATTTTTAAAGTTTAAACTACAAACCTTATTTCCATCCCACAAACAATAATAATTAAGCAACTACCTTGTCCCACAACGAAAGCGAACTAACTTTAAACTAGTTACTTCATGTACCCAAACGACTATTACTTTTAAAATAACCGGTAATGTTACCGTAAATCATTACCGGCTATTTGTTAACCGATCTCATTTAATTTTATATTCATTGTCTTATTGCTTTATTTACTCTAGAAGTTTGTCCACTTATTTTTTTGGTTCTAAACCAATAGAGCGTAAGATTTTATCTAACGTCACTGGCCCTACATTTTCTTTCGGCTTCTGATTTTCTTTAGCATCTCGACCCTTTTTCAAGAAATTCTTCTCGATAAAACGAATATCTGTTTCATTTACAACACCATCTTGATTGACATCTCCATCTTTAACAGCCACTTTTCCTTTTTCATATGAAAGAGCTGCTATTCTAGCATCTTGAATATCCACCATTTTATCTCCGTTTACATCACCTGCAAGGTTGTCATCCATATCGGCTCTAAAGTTTTGTCCCACTAATTCTCCATCTTGCATTTTCCCTATTTTTGTAGTTAATTTACTATTTAAATGACCCGGCATTTCTACGAAAATATCATATTCTTTATCGCTTACAGGAACACTATGAATTTCAAATCGCCCATTATCATTAACCGTTCCTGTATATTTCTTTCCATCCTTGCCAACTGCGTACACTTTTGCTCCTAGTTTTGTGTAATCATTCTTACCTAAATACCCCTCTTCATTCAAGAAAGCTTCCGGACCAATATATCCTGTAACTGTTGAATGTTTCGAAACAATAGCAAAAGATTTATCTTTAAACACAGGAATCTCAGTACCTTCTGATGCACCAGCTTTTGTATAAGAGAACTTATCTGCTCCAAATGCAGTTAAATCATTAAAATATTCATCGCTCTTCATTTCGAATGTAACATCTAAAAATGGTGTATCTCCATCTAATCCTTTAAATTCTTTTCCTTCCAATGATGCGCCAACTTTCACCTTGTTTTCCCAAGTTCCTTCTGTATTTATAGCCGGATCTTCTAATTTCAAGTTTAATCCATGTTGTTTTGCATATTCCGTAAGCGCTGAATTTGGTTTCACATCTGCAAATTTAAATAGCTGCTTATCATAAGGGATTTCAAATGTACCTGCCGTAAGTTGTTTTACATTATTGAGATTTAAAGTTAACGTAATTTTTTCTCCTAATTTTATTTTATCTTTGTCATAACTTGGAACAACGTATTCTGTCCCTTCTTTTACAAAGACGTAATCTTTATATCCAGTTGCCATATTCCCTGCAGTTGCGAGGTCATATCCAAATAATTTTAAATTTAACGGTTCATTTATTTCTTCTGGAAGTACTCCAAATTTAAAGTCACCATTGGCCTGAATTGTATTCAGCCAACCTGATGGAAAGGCCGAGTTCTGATAATATACAATTTGATTAGCTTTTTGATCATACTGCAGGCCTTTTGCCTTTAATGCATCCACTGTAGAATCATAAATATTACCATGCACCCATAATGCTCGCTGACCGTCTTCTTCTTTAAACATGGAATCATTGACTTCGTGTATACCAGGTTGTACATCCTTAAATTTCATTTCAGGTATTACATTATCAATGATAATGCTATCGCCTTTTGTATAAGATTTTCCTTCTTTGTCATATCCAACGAAGTTCAATTCGTAATCTCCATCAGGCAACATAACAGGTTTATCCCCAATTGGATGAGCTGGATCTCCCGTGAATGGAAGTACATACCCTCCCATACCAGAAAACATCATATATTCAACATTCGGTGTTAGACTACTTGCATTAAGTGTACCAACGACTCCTAATGCCTTCCCTGTCTTTCGATCCTTCACAACTGCATCAATGGTTTCAAGAGGACTATTTAATTTAAATGCCAACGGCGAACTTGGCCTTTCCATAAATGGATGGAATTTAGATGCATCTGTTGCCATTGCATCTCTCAGTAAATCTACAGAAGCAATTCCTTTTTCTGTGAATTTAACTGCAAATGGCACTTGATATACTTCTTTTTCATTGTTTTTATTTGAAATATGAATATATCCCTCATATCTACCGAATTCAGCGTTTTCTGGAATGATAATTTCAGGGCTAATTTCCCCTGATGTACCAGGAGCCACTTTAATAGAATCTTGTACGTTTAGCTTCACACCATTCTTCGCTGCATCTTGCACACCTACACTTGTAGATGAAAACTCTACTTCTAAATTAAACTCTTTCCCATCTGTTTTACTGCTGTTCTTAATTAAGACTTTTCGACTACCTTTAATAGGTCCATTTTCAAGTTGATTTTTATACCCAAATGCAATAGAACCTGTTTTTTCTTCAATTTCTACTTCTTCATCATCTACAACGTTTGATGTTTTATCGATAACCTCAATAGATGTATCTGCATGAACTGCACGATATGCATCAATTCGTCCTGAGCCCACCTCAAATACAGAACGCTCTTCTTTTAAGTCAACTGCGGTATTCATAAGTGCTTCTTTTACTTCAAATGGACTATAGTTTGGATGTTCTTGTAAAATGAGTGCCGCTACCCCCGCAGTATGAGGAGTTGCCATAGATGTACCTGACATACGTCCATACGCTATCGGATAATTTTCTCCATCCTTTGGATCATTAATATATTCAGGAACAGTTGAGAAAATAGACACACCTGGTGCTACAATATCTGGCTTAATATCATCTGTTTTAGTTGCAGGACCACGGGAGCTGAAATCAGCTAAGTGATCTCCCTCTGTTTTTATATTACTAAGTTCTCCAAACGCTAACGACACATCTCCTTGTACAGCTTTTGCTTGCAATTTCTCACCATCTACTTTTGTTAAGCGAAACGATGGAATAGATGCAGTACTTTCCCCAAGATAACTTGTAATTTCCCCATCTACATTGTTGTATACAATTACCGCCTTTGCGCCTGCTTCCTTAGCATTTTTAATTTTTTCATCAAATGTAATCTCACCGCGTTGGATAAGAGCTAACTTCCCTTTAACATCTTTCCCTGTAAAATCATCTGATTTCCCAAGCCCTGCATATACAACCGATAAGGACTGACCTTTCAAATCTTCAATCTTATCAGTAAAACTTTTTCCAAGTAGCATCATCTTATCCACATGTAAATCACCTGCATTGGCGGAAAACGTTGGGATAGTCATCGCAGCGTCACTTGCTCCAACTGTAATCGGAAGTGCCGCTGCACTAGGTGATCCAAGGGTACCTTCTCCCGGACCACTATTACCTGCTGCTACTACTGTAACAACACCAGCTAACATCGCATTGTTCACTGCGACAGAAGTAGGATATAAAGGATCATTGATAGACGCACCTAGTGATAAATTGATAACATCCATATCGTCTTTCACTGCTTTATCAATCGCAGCAAGAATACCGCTTGTTTGTCCACTTCCATATGGACCTAATACACGATATGAATATAAATCTACATCTGGAGCAACGCCCTTAACTGCATAATCCACACTATTCTGTTTGTCTGCAGCAATTGTCCCAGCTACATGAGTACCATGGGATGTATAATATGCACTTCCATCATAAATCTCGGGATATCCTCCAGAATTTTGCCAATCCTTATACGTTGTCTCCATTGGATCAGCATCATTATTAACAAAGTCCCATCCTTTTATTGAGTTCGGATCTATTTTGCTTGGATCTTCACCTTGATTTGCACGATATCCTTTATATGCATCTTTCAAATCCGGGTGGTTGTAATCAATACCTGTGTCCAGTACACCTACCTTAATTCCTTTACCTGTTATTTTTTCATCATGCAGCTTGTCCACACCAATTTGCGGTACACTATCTGCCATTTTGGGCTCGGCAGCAGTCTTAGCTGTTTCTTTCGGCAAATCAATTTTGACCTCACTATCTTCCCATACGCGCTTAACAATACCAGTGCGAACTAAGTCTTCAATCGTATTCGCAGGTAACGAAATCGCTACACCATTAAAAGCATTCTTATATTCTCTTGTTATTTTGGCAGATTTAAAATTCGTCCCTTTATCTTTATTCTTTTGAAGCTGTTCAAACTCTGATTTAAATTCTTTATGAGATGCTTCTACCTTTTGCTCCGCAGTTGAAAGAGCTATTTTTTTCCCCTTAGCTGCTTGTTTTAACATCTCGATTTTGCTAGGTGCTTGCTTAAACTCTACAATCACATTCACATTATCAGGACTTGCTGTATTGATGCCCGGTGAAATAACAAAACCTGGTTTTGTATCTAACGTTTTTAAGGCATTACGTTGTTCCTTTGTAAGACCTTTCAATATAGCATTTGCATCATCAATCCCAGTTAAAGTAGTTGTATTTACCTCTTCGGCCAATACGTTATATGGAATCCCTTGAGACAATAACATTCCAACTGTTAGCGTTCCAATAAGAATCTTTCCAAATTTCCCTCGTTTCATATTGCATCTCCCCATTACTAAAATTATTTTTCTAAACAAATTGATTCTTAAATTCCTATTTATCATTGAAAATTCTATTAATCTTAAACTTTTATTTTGTATCATTAAGAATTTCCAACACTACTACCATCCCCATATAGCTAATCAGTCCCTTTAATCTTTCTATAGAAGCCCCCCATAATTTATTTTCACTAAAAGATTTTCACAAAATGAATTATTAATAGGATTAAAATCTAATTCCATATTTATTATTTCACGTTCTGATTTTTCTGAAAATTAATCAAAAGGAGTATCTTTTTTCTAATGATTCTATGCCCAAATAGTACAAAAGAACTACCTTGCCCTTTATTCTTTGTAATATAGAATAAAGAAACACGATAGTTCTTTTAAACATCTCTTATTTAATCCAACGGAACCAATTGATTTCGAACAGCATAAATCACCGCTTGCGATCGACTTTTTACATTTAGTTTTTTAAAAATTTTATTGATGTGAATTTTAACTGTTTTATCACTAATATATAGAGCTTCAGCAATTTCTTTATTACTAAGTCCTTTTACTAATTCAAAGAGAATTTCCTTTTCACGTTCCGTCAGTTCATTTTCATTTGATTCTAATTTCATTTTTTGCTGATGATATGTAATTAATTTTTTAGTCATACGCGGATGAATAACTGAATCGCCTTGATATAACATTCGAATTGCTGCCACTACCTGCTCCGATGATGAATCCTTCAATAAATAACCATCAGCACCAGCTTGGAGTGCATCCATTAAGTACTCATCATGCTCATACATTGTAAACACAAGTACTCGGCAATTTGGATAATTTTTTTTTACTAACTCTGTGGCTTCAATCCCATTTTTCCCTGGAAGATTAATATCCATCAAAATACAATCTGGTCTGCATTCTTCTACTTTTCCCAATACTCCGTCCCCAGAGCTAGCTTCTCCAACCACTTTCATATCAGATTCATCCTCTAGTATGTTCCGAATTGCGTCTCGTAAAAAAGCATGATCATCCACTACTAATATTTTAATCATTTTACGCACCCCTTGTTTGTGAATCTGGAATTAATAGTGTAATTTCTGTCCCTTTCCCTACAGAACTATCAATCTGTAAAGTAGCCCCTAATTGTTCAGCTTGTTCATTCATATGTAATATACCATAATGTGGCTCATTCTTCGTTTTAACCATAGACTCAAATAGTGAAAAGCCAACTCCATTATCCTTAACCCTTAAAAGCACGTGCTCACTTTGATAGCTAAGTAAAACATCAGTCTTTTCTGCTTGTGCATGTTTTACAATGTTTTGCAAACTCTCTTGTAATGTATCAAAAATAACTCTTTCTTTTGAAAAGCTAAGCGCACGTGCATGACCTCTTTCATGATATGTAATATCTAGTTCATATTCTTGTTTTAAAGATTTTATTTTACTTGCTATCGCCTGCTTAAGCCCTAATTGTTGTGTCGGATATGGTTTTAAAGCATAAATAGAATAACGAACTTCTCCTAGGCTTCCTCTTAAATCTTTTATACTTTTCTCTACTATTTGCTGCATATCTATTGGTTTATCACGGTATTTTTTTTGCGCGGATTCTAGTTGGTATATCACCCCGGCCAATGTTTGTGCAATACCATCGTGAATTTCGCGTGCGATTCTATTTCTTTCTTCTAAAATCATTCTTTTTTCCTGTTCAGAAATCAATATCCTTGTTTTAACTACGTTAGCTAATTGGTTTGAAAACGTAGCTAACGACTGTACATCTTCCGGAAAAAAACCCGCAGTTCTACTTTTTCCTGCAACAAACATTCCGACTAGTTCATCATTTACAATAAGAGGAAAATATACAAGCGAGCGTATGATGCTATCAAATATTTCATCTCCAGGAGCCGTACCATTTTTCCAATCATTAAACACAAGATTTTTAGAGATTCCCTCAAACGCCTCTGATATTTCTGAATGATCAGAAATATCAAGACGAACTTTCCCATCTTTTAATAGAAGATTCCAGTTCCCATCATCTTTTGTCCATATTACATATGCTTGTATGCCAAAAAAGCCTTTAAGTGCTTGTTTAATATGTTTCAAGTTTCCTCCGGTTAGTCCACGACTAATTTCTGTCGTAATAAGAAACAGCTCATATAATCGTTCCTTCTCCATCCTTATCCGTACAGAAAAAGAACTAATAACTGAAATTGCTACAAGTGGAAAAAAGAAAAACAGTACTGTAATCTCGTTTATTTCCACACTATATGTACTAATTAATACATGCATCAGGGCCGCATAAGAGAAACCAAAAGTTTCGCAAAGAAATACCGTTACAGTTTTTTTATACCACTGATAGATTGAATATGGCTGCGGAAGAATTATCATTAACAAATCGTAAAAGCGGTTGTTGAAGAAACCAAAAAACACGCAAAATAACAACAAAGATATTAAATTTTCATATAGAACTGACATATCTATCTTGTTAATTAATAAAGACATACATTTATTTGAAAACCATTCGGCCAAGATCAAACTAAGCGCATGCTGAGTACTATTAAATAACATTCTTTGTATCGGTGAACGACGATGCAGGTGAATAATTAGCGTTACGAGTACAATAGCAATAATAGTTATATGGATTCCAAACTGCCAACTCATAGCGTAAATTATCGGAAAGGTAAGCGAGCTAGTTCCTCTCCAAAATCGTACAGGAAAATACTCTGCAATCCCCATAAATATTAATAACAATATTAGTATTGTTGGATGAGAAGGGATTTTAATTTCAAGTAAAGATATAGTTATAGTAATCAAACCAAGAAAAGAAATAAAATAAAGATAAAAACTAGCAATCTTTTCTCTCATAAAGATAGAATTTACTTCTTTCAAAACAACCCCTTCTTTCTTTATTAAACTTCATTTTCTCTATTATCCAATAAAAAACCGGCACTGGCAAAATGGAAGAACCTCCACTAGCCAATCACCGGCTGTGTACTACACCTAAAAAGGCAAGACACAATACTTGTAGTATAAATCGCTTTTCTTAAATTTCCTATTCATCGAATGATGTAATTATGCATACAGCTAGGCTTACCCTCCTATAGTACAAAAGATATATATTAATATCGCCAATCTAACTATACGCTTTCTTTCGATTCCCCTAATTTTCATTTTCTTTAAGTATAGAAGATAACGTAACAGAACTTTCAAGCTACTTTTTCAAATAATCCAAGCATAAATTCCTTATAAAAAACAAAAATTAACAGAAGGAATTTTATTCTAAAAGAGGTGGAATTTATGACACAACACGAAGAACAGCAAGAAAGCAAGAACCAAAAGCATATGTTTCCATCACTTCCGGAAAATATTAATTACATTGAAAATAAGCTCTGTCATTCAGATGATATAAAAAAATTAGATGTCCCTTTCCAAAATGGAAAAGGAACAATCTTATATATCGAATCTTTAGCAGACCCAAATTTAATTCATCAATTAGCTCTTGAGCCTCTATTAACTCGATCAGAGTTGTCTTTAGATAAAGCTTTTTCTACTTTGAATATGAAAAAAGAAACGAATTTAAATTATGGTGTGCAACTTTTATTACAAGGAAAATCATTATATTTTCATGAACAAGTCGACAGTTTTTGTATTTTCGAAACAGCTCTATCTTTAAAGAGAGATATAACAGAACCTGATAATGAAGGGATTGTACGTGGGCCGCATACTGGTTTCGTAGAAGATTTAGCACCCAATTTAGCTTCTATTCGTAAACTCATAAAAAGTCCAAATGTCGTCGTTAAATATTTCACACTTGGTGAAGAAATGCACACGAAAGTGGCAATTGCTTATATGCAAAACATAGCGAATGACGATTTAGTTGTAGAAGTAAAAAGAAGGTTAGAAATGATTAAGACAGATGCACTTATGCCTCCAGGATATATACAAGAATTTATAGAAGATACATCTTTCTCACCATTTCCGCAGCAATTAAATACAGAGCGTCCAGATAGAGTCGCAGCAAATTTAATGGAAGGACGAGTTGCTATTTTATCTGACGGAGATCCAACAGCGCTCATCGTACCTGTTACGTTATTCGCTTTCTATCAATCACCAGATGATTATAATAACCGCTGGATTGTCGGTTCTTTCGTCCGAATGATTCGTTTAGTAAGTTTTTTAATTGCCTTTCTCTTACCAGCTTTATATATTGCAACTGTCGCTTTTCATCCTGATGTGCTGCCGCTCGAACTTGTGTATACAATTAAAGCTTCATTAGAGAAAGTGCCACTTCCTCCTATTTTTGAAGCTCTCTTAATGGAGTTAATTTTCGAATTATTACGGGAAGCTGGTATTCGTCTGCCGAGCCGCGTTGGACAAACAATCGGTATTGTAGGTGGTTTAGTAATTGGTGATGCAATTGTAAAAGCCGGACTCGTTTCTTACACAATGATTATCGTTGTAGCTTTAACTGCAATCTCATCTTTTCTCGTTCCATCAAACGATATGAGTTCAGCAGTTCGAATTCTTCGTTTTCCATTAATGATTCTTGCTGCTATATTCGGGTACGTAGGAATATCATTTGGTCTAATTATAACTTTCGTTCATTTATGCCAGCTACATTCATTTCATACACCATATCTTTCTCCTATTGCACCGATGCGAATAAAAGATATGAAAGATTCTTTTGTAAGACTTCCAATTTGGTCGTTTTGGGAACGACCTCATGATCCAAAGCCGAAAAAAATGCAACGACAACATGTAACGAGAGAGGATGAGAACGGTGACAAACACGCAAAGTAAAATTTCACTTGTTCAATTTACCTTTTTCGTTATTCAATGCCAAATCGGGGTTGGTATACTTTCTCTACCAAACCGTCTTCACCCAATAGCGAAAGGTGGTGGGTGGATTTCTGCTCTCATCGCTGGGCTTGCGATTCAACTTATTATTTTACTTATTTGGCTTTTCTTAAAACGATTTCCTGATGCTGATATGTATGAAAGTGTTTGTATGCTATTTGGTAATAAGTTTGGAAAACTACTAGGTTTTGCTTATGTTTTTTATTTTACCCTTATCGGTATGACGGTTATGTTAAATGCTTGTAATGTCATTAAAGTATGGGTCTTACAAGCCACCCCTTGGTCTGCAATTCTCATACTATTTACAATAGCTTGTTGCTACGTAGCCTATAATACATTTAAAGTGATTGTACGATTTTATGTCATGGCCTCTATTCTCATTTTACCTATGGCGCTTTTAATTGCCCTAGGGCTTTCCCGAGCTGATTTTTCTTATATTTTCCCCATTACAGAAGCCGGATGGTGGAATATAATTCAAGCATCCAAGGAAACAATTACAGCCATGTATGGTTTTGAAATTATTCTTATCGCTTTTCCAAAAGTAAATGGCAGTTCTGTGGCAAAACTGAAGGCCATTTCTATCGCTAATGGATTTGTAACGCTTTTTTATACTTTTACTGTTTGGATTTGCTTTATCGTATTTAGTCCAAAACAAGTTGAACTTATTCCAGAGCCAGTTGCTTACTTATTACGCTCCTTGCATATCGGGATTATAGACCGAACTGATTTACTATTCATACCAATATGGATGATAACAGTTGTCGCTTCTATTGCTAGTTATTACTGTGCTGCCTCAATAGGAATTGGACATATATTCAACCTTGCTAATCATAAAAAGGCCGTTCCAATCGTTGGTATTATTGCTTTTAGTGTAGCCTTATTTATAGATACACCTGAAGAATTAAAAGTAATTTCAACTTTCACTGATAAGTTCACCTATATTTTCATAGTTGTTCTCCCTCTTTTATTTCTACTTTATTCAGTAATAAGAAATAAGAAAGGAGAACAGTATGTTCAAAAAAAGAGTTAAACTACTTTGTATATTATGTGCTAGTTCATTCCTTTCTGGCTGTTGGGATCAAGAACCATTAAGAGAAGCCAGATTAGCTTATAGCATTGGATCTGATATTACGGAAGAGAATAAACTCCAGCAAACAGTCGAGCTCGTAAAAAGTTCAAGCGGAGAGCAATCTTCATTCGAGAATGAAATACATTCAGCAACCGGGCATAACATAAGGGATACAAGCGATGCCCTAAAAAAAAATGTGACCGGTAATATTCGCTATTTCAAATATGGTGTTCAATTACTAGGAACCAAAATTCTAAAAAAAGGTATACTATCCTATTTAGATGTTAGCTTTCGGGATCCAACAAACCCAACTGCTTTAGTAAAACTTATTGCAGTAGATGGTGAAACATCCGAGATACTCGAAAAAAAGAAAGTAGGAAATTTACTAATTGGAGATTTTCTAAAGAAAAAAGTGAAAAGCTTAGAAGATATGAGTGTATTTCCAAAAGAAACTTTAGAAACAGCCGCTACAAAAATGTTAGATCCCGGTAAAGACTTTACCCTCCCTTCTATAAAAATAAAAGGAAAAGAAGTAATTACAAACGGGTTAGCTTTATTTAACAACGATAAATTAACTGGGCATTTACCTTTGAAACAATCTGTTCTATTCGTGTTATTAACCGGAAAAATGGGAACAAGTGCCCGTATAACCCAAAAACTTACTAGTGATGAGTCTGAGAAGACATCTGATTATTTAACAATGGAAATCAGCAATCGAAAGTTAAAACGAGACTTAAAAATAACAACTGACAAAAAAGGAAATGTTTACGCCCATCTAAAACTGAAACTGCAAGTAATCGCCCTTGAAGCTCCAAGAGATAATCTTTACAAGATGGATGAAAGAAAAAAACTAAATAAAGAACTGTCTAAACAGCTTACGAAAGAAGCTCAAAAGATAACGAAAAAGTTACAAAAAGCAAATTGTGATGCTTTAGGGATTGGCAGACATCTTATCGCTTATCATCCTGATTTATGGAAGAAAAAAAATTGGAATAAAGATTATGCAAAAGTGAAGTTCAAACCAGAACTAGAAGTAAATATTTTATATAGCGGTGTCTTAAAATAAAAGGTTGTATATAGATATACAATTGATTCATAAGGTCTTAAGTTAAGATTTGTAATATCTCTGCTTGGATCTTTATAATTTGATACTACTACTTCTTGTTTCATACCATCCAATTGAACATGAACTGGTACAGAATACGTTATTTCTTCTCCGTAGAAGTTATTGATAACAAGTAATACTTCATTATTTACAGTACGTGTATACGCCCAAATGCTAGGATGATTTCCATCTAAAATAGCATATTTCCCTTCTGTAAGGACATCGTATTTTTTTCTAAGTTCAATTAGCTTTTTATAATGATAAAATACAGATTCTCTATCTTCTAATGCCTTCTCTACGTTTATTTCTTTAAAGTTTTCAGCCACAGAAATCCAAGGTGTACTTGTTGTAAAACCACTATTCACCTCTTCATTCCACTGCATCGGAGTACGGGAATTGTCACGAGATTTTTGTTTTAAAATCCCGATAATCTCTTTTTTTGATAATCCTTCTTCTAGCTTTATATCATATATATTTAACGATTCTACATCACGATATTGCTCGATGGACTCGAATTTAGGATTCGTCATACCGATTTCTTCACCTTGGTAAATGTAAGGCGTTCCTTGCAACATATGCATAGCTGTCGCTAACATTTTCGCAGATTCATTCCGGTACTTCTCATCATCACCAAACCGTGAAACGATACGAGGCTGGTCATGATTACACCAGAATAACGCATTCCATCCTCCGCCCTTTTGCATTTCAATTTGCCAATTAGACATAATTTCTTTTAATTTAATGAAATCAAAATCAGCTTGCGTCCACTTATCACCATTCGGATAATCTACTTTTAAATGATGGAAACTAAACGTCATGCTTAGTTCATTGCGCTCAGGATTCGAATATTTAATACAATTATCAATTGTCGTAGATGACATTTCTCCAACTGTAATTACATCTTTCCCTTCAAAAACATTTTGGCTCATCTCTTGTAAATATTCATGGACGCGTGGACCATCTGTGTAATATTTACGCCCATCACTTGTAGCCGTGGTGCCTTCATCACTTAAAAATCTTTGATCTTTTGAAATTAAGTTAATAACATCAAGGCGGAATCCTTTTACACCTTTCTCCAACCAAAAGCGCATCATATCGTACACTTCTTCACGAAGCTTTTCATTTTCCCAGTTTAAATCAGCTTGCGTCTCATCAAATAGATGTAAAAAATATTGCCCTGTTTTCTCATCATATTTCCAAGCAGATCCTCCAAATTTAGACTGCCAATTATTCTTTTCATCACGCCAAATATAATAATTTCGATACGGACTATTCTTATCTTCTTTTGATTCTTTAAACCACTTATGCTCCGTTGAACTATGATTTACAACGATATCAAGCATGATTTCAATGTCACGTACTTTCGCTTCTTTTAAAAGCTCTTCAAACTCTTCCATCGTCCCGTAAGATGGATCAATGCTGTAATAATCACTTACATCGTATCCATTGTCATTTTGTGGTGATCGGTATATCGGTGTTAACCAAATATAATCCACTCCAAGTTCCTTTAAATAATCTAATTTCTCTGTAACTCCCTTTATATCACCGGTTTCTTTATTATAGTAACTATTAAAGCTCTTCGGATAAATTTGATAGACTACACTTTTATGCCAATCTTTCATGCTTAATTTCCTCCTACTTCTGTTTTACTCGTTTCGCAAATAACCATGTTAATGTAAATGGAATTACTACTGCGATTATCATCCCTACAATAAACATTGGAATCGATTTCGGAATGATAGAAATAAATGCTGGCAATCCGCCAATTCCGATTGCTGGTGCTAATACACCATTTAATGTAATAAATATCGCCGCTATAGCAGACCCAATAATCGCTGCATAGAACGGGAATTTATTTCTTAAATTCACACCGAACATCGCTGGCTCTGTAATACCGAAGTACGCTGAGATTGCTGATGTTGATGCCATACTTTTATCATTTTGATTTTTAGAAATCCAGAACATCGCTAGTGCCGCACTACCTTGTGCAATGTTAGAAAGAGCAATCATCGGCCAAATAAATGTACCGCCGTGCTGTGCAATTAGCTGTAAATCAATTGCAATAAACATATGATGCATTCCTGTAATTACGAGCGGTGCATATAATGCTCCAAATAATACTGCTCCAACTACTGGTACCGTTTCATATACGCCAACTAATCCAGCCGTTAATAAATCGCCAATATGACGTGTAACTGGACCGATAATTCCTAACGCTAACACACCCGTTACAACGATTGTTGTAATTGGTACAACTAATAATTGAATTGCGTTTGGCACATGTTTCTTTAAGAAGATTTCAACTTTACTTAATACGAATGCTGCTACTAAAATGGGTAAAATTTGGCCTTGATACCCTACCTTTTCAATTTGGAATAGCCCTAAAATATCAAAGTACTCAATCTTTTGTCCCTCTAAACCAGTCGCTGCTTTTCCATAATCCCACGCGTTTAATAAGGCCGGATGCACAAGCATTAATCCCATAACAATCCCTAGTATTGGACTACCACCAAAGCGCTTCGTTGCTGACCAACCAACAAGTGCCGGTAAGAATACGAATGCTGTATTGGCCATCATATTAATTAAATCCCAAAGCCCACCTAAGTTCGGATATACTTCTAATAAATTTTTCCCATCAAAAAATAAGTCCTTTGCCCCTAACAGGTTATTAATCCCCATTAGTAAACCTGCCGTAATAATTGCTGGCAAAATCGGCATAAATACATCTGAAAATACTTTTACAAACTTTTGAACTGGATTTAATTTTTTATCCCCTGAACCTTTTACGTCAGCTACTGTCGATTCTTCCATACCTGCAAGCGTTATCAATTCAGCGTATACTCGATCGACATCACCTGGACCAATTACAATTTGAAATACCCCAGCGTTATGAAACGCTCCCTTTACTAATGAAACAGACTGTAATTTATCATTATCTATTTTATTTTCATCTTTTAAAGCGATACGTAGCCTCGTTACACAGTGCGCAGCTTGTTCAATATTGTCTTTCCCACCAATATACTGCAACACTTCTTTTGCTGTTTTACGATAGTCTTTCCCCATATTCCCGTCCCTCTTTTCTTTTTTTGATACCGTTTACACTTACATATTAACTCGTATATATAAGTTAGTCAACACTCATATATATAAGTTGGTGATTTTTTATAAATAAAGAGATGGAACGATTATTTCGCTCCATCTCTTTATTTTCTTCGCGCCACATCCGAAAAGTGAAAAATATCTAAACGGTGACGTGATTCCGTATATTCGAACTGACTCCCATCGTATAAATGAGTAAAGTTTTTTACAACGACAACATAGTCTGTTCCATTTAAATCCAAATACTTTCGGTCATCCTCTGTACATGGTTGTACTTCAATTACCCGCTGTGAATAGCTAATATGTAGCCCTAATTCTTTCTCAATGTATTTATAAATCGATGCAGTTGCAATTTCTCTCGTTAATCCTGGAATATATTCCGATACAAAATGGTTTATATCTAAAATTACTTTTTCTCCATCAATATTTCGTACACGTTTAATATGATTTATTTCCGTTTTTTCTTTCACGTTTAATAACTTTGCTACATCTTGTGTCGCTTTCATTTTCTCTATTTCCACGACTTCTGTAATACAATGACGTCCTAAACGTTCATTTTCTTCTTGAAAACTTACAATACCACCAAAGTTAAATTCAATGTTTTTGCGCTTTAATACAAAAACACCTTTTCCGTGTATTTTTTGAACATATCCACGCTCTTGCAATAAATCTACAGCTTTTCTTACAGTACCCCTACTTGCCTCATACTGCTTCATTAATTCCGTTTCTGATGGGATTTTACATCCTTCTTTTAATTGTTTATTATCAATAGACTTGCTGATTTCTGTATAAATTTGTTCATACTTACTCATCATCTACAATAGCCCCTTGTCACCTTCTAGTTCTATATATATTATACCACGCTATACTCTTCTGCCAATCTCTCACTTATTTTCCAGTACAAGAAAACTATAGGTAAATATTTAGTCTCTAAAACGTATTTTTATAAATTTTTCTTTTCATTCAAAAAAACATGTAGTATACTAACTTCAAAATCAGAGGAGAAAGGGAGCAAAGAACTATGCTTACTTATACAACTGTAGTTACATTTGCACAAAAACATCATCATCATACTTAACCCTTGAAACCTAGCGGAAAAATTACGCGTAGGTACAAGGGTTATTCCCATTGTACCTACGCTTTGGCAAAGAGCCATGTAGGTATTTTTTATCTACATGGCTCTTTTTTTATTGCCAAAAATGCTAGTAAAAAATGATGTTTAAGCAAAACTTACTACAAAGGAGTTAACAAAAATGGAAACGAAAAAATGGGGATTATGGATTTTAACAGCTTTTGTTATCGGGAATATGGTTGGCGGTGGCGTATTTATGCTCCCAGCAAATTTAGCACACGTATCAGGTCCAATGGGATCTACACTGGCATGGAGTATTACAGGACTTGGTGTATTTATGATTGCACTCGTATTTGGAAATTTAGCAATTCGTAAACCAGAATTAAAAGCAGGACCACAAAGTTACGCCCAAGCAATGTTTACTTCTCAAAAGACAGGTAAAGTTGCAGGATATAGTATGGCTTGGGGATACTGGGCTGCTAACTGGGCTGCTACAGCATCTGTAATTATTTCCTTTGCAGGATATTTATCAACATTCTTCCCAGTTTTACAAAGTAAGCAAATTCTCTTTTCAACAAACGGATTTTCATTAGAACTTGGAAAAGCTTTAACCTTCATAGTATGTAGTATGATGCTATGGGGAATTCAATATATTCTTTCTCAAAATATTGATAGAGCCGGAAATATGAACCTTCTTGCAACAATCGCAAAAATCATCGGATTTACAATGTTTATTGTAATCACATTATTCATTTTCAATGCCTCTAATTTCGGGGACGGTCAAACATTTATGAATGAAGCTGGACAACCTATTTCGTTGGGTGGACAAATAAATTCCGCTGCTATTGCAACACTTTGGGCGTTTATCGGTATTGAGTCAGCAGTTATGCTCTCTAACCGTGCAAAATCTCAGCACGATGTTAAGAAAGCTACGATTTTCGGATTAATCATCGCTCTTCTTATTTACATGGCAATTACTCTACTAACAATGGGCGCTCTTCCACAAGACGCTTTAAAAGAGTCTCAAAAACCATTAGTAGATGCATTAAATTTAGCAATTGGTACTAAAGGTGCTTATATAATGGCCTTACTTGCACTCGTATCTTTATTCGGCTCTACTGTAGGATGGATCGTTGTTAGCTCAGAAGTACCTTACCAGGCTGCTAAAAATGGACTTTTCCCTAAGTTTTTCAGTAAAACAAATAAAAAAGGTAGTCCTTCAAAATCATTATTTATTACAAATGTGATGACGCAAATTTTCTTATTCTCAACGATTTCTGGTACTGTTTCAGAAGCATATAATTTCGCTATTGTTGTAGCGACATTAGCATATTTAATCCCGTACCTTGTTTCTACCTTGTATCAGTTAAAATTAGTTATTACGGGGGAAACGTATGATATAATGCCGGGATCTCGAATAAAAGATGGAATCATTACTGCACTAGCATTTTTATATTCCATTTGGGTTATTAAAACAGGAACTGCTGATTTAAAAACGTTCTTCTTAGGAATTGGGTTGTTTGTATTAGGCCTTATTCTTTATCCAATTTTAATGAAAGATTCACAAAAAAAACAATAAAAAAAGAGAAGCTTTTTGCTTCTCTTTTTTTATTAAAAATCAGTTAATAACTTTTCTTTTAGTTCCCCTATATCTAACGGTTTCGCATAATAAAAACCTTGTACAAAGTCGCAACTCATTGATTTTAATAAACTTTCTTGTTCTACCGTTTCTACCCCTTCAGCAACCACTAATAAATTTAAACTATGGGCGATTTCAATAACCGATTTTACAATCGTTCGCTCTGGTTGTGCATGATCATAATGAAACTCACGAATAAAATTACGATCAATTTTCACAATATCAAGTGGTAGTTGTTTTAAATAATATAATGAGGAATACCCTGTTCCGAAATCGTCTAAAGCGATTAAAATTCCCATACTTCTTAATTCTTGTAATGTAGCAATAATATAATCAAAATGACGTACAGCTATACTTTCTGTTATTTCTAATATTAAACGATTTGGCGGAAACCCTGTTCGCTTCAATATACTACGAACAGATAAAATAAATCGCTTTTGCATCAATTGTTGTATTGATAAATTAACAGATAACTTCAGTCCCTCTTGATAATCTGGTAAAGTTTTAAACAGTCGACATGACTTTTCTAGTACCCAGTCTCCTAGTTTTATAATAAGTCCACACTCTTCAGCTACAGGGATAAATTCACTTGGTGAAATAGGACCTTCTTCTGTCTTACAGCGTACTAAAGCCTCAATACCAGTACATTTCTTTGTTTTCAAATCAATAATGGGTTGTAATGCCACTTTTAATTCTTCGTCACGAATCGCTTTTTGCAAAGCAAATTCTATTTTCATTCTACGGTTTATTTTCGCACGTAATTCATCTGTAAAGAAGCACGCCGCATTTCTTCCTTGCTCTTTCGCACTATACATGGCTAAATCCGAATTTTTTAATAACGTTTCAACGTCTTTTCCATCTTGCGGATAGGAACAAAGTCCTAGACTAGCTGAAATATATACTTCATGACCTTCAAGCATAAATGGCGCTTGAAAGCATGATAACACGGATGTCGCTAACTACCTCATCTCATCATGTGTATGAGTTTTTGTTAACAGCACAAATTCGTCGCCACCAAGCCTAGCCAGAACATCTTTCTCTCCTAGCACATAATGCAACCGTGAAGCAACTTCGCTTAAAAGTAAATCTCCTATCATATGACCTAACGTATCATTCACTAATTTAAAACGATCTAAATCAAAGTAAATCATGCCAAACTCTATTTTCTCTGCAATCATCTTATTTACAGTCGTAATTAACTGTAAACGGTTCGGTAAACTTGTTAACGCATCATGATAAGCAAGTTCCCTATAACGACTTTCGCTTAATCGTAATCTTTGTTCTGCTTCTTTCCTACTACTTATATCATTTCGAATTGCAATAAATTGATAAGGTTCTCCCTTTTCATTTAAAAATGGAACAATTGTTGTTTTAACCCAATAATACGTACCATCTTTTGCTTGATTTCGAATTTCCCCTGTCCAGACTTTTCCACTCAAAATACGCTTCCATAGGATTTGAAAAAATGCTTTCGGATGATATCCGGAATTTAAAATACGGTGATCTTTTCCTATTAACTCTTCTCTTTTATATTTTGAGATTTTACAAAATTTATCATTCACATATGTAATAAGACCATTTCGGTCTGTAATAGCAACAATTGAAGACTCATCTAATGCTAATTTTAAATCTTGCAATGAAGAGTCATATAATGCATGACCTCTTTGTTCTAGCATGCGCACCTCTCCTTGCTTCCTATCTGACTAAAACACAACTCGTTTCTCTTCATAGAAATAGAGATATTTCATGTTCTAACAATACGCCTTTACATAAAATGAAACTTTAATCAGTGGGGGGGGGTTGTCCATTCCCCACTGATCATTAGCCTTCACCAATCGGGCTTTTATCTCCCACCTAACTTCCTCACATTCACCGAATTTTGAGGTGGGAGTCTTACTACCCGTTAATGCGGGATAAATCACAATTTTTTTCTAAATAGGCCGATTAAAATAACATAATATTATTTATAAAAAAAAGCAATATGGTGCTGTTTTAATTATAGTAGAAGCTTCTCATCTCTCTACTTATCTAAGCTTATTATACAGTATTCTCTTACATTCTTTGAATTTGTAAAGTGACAATTTCATCACTATTAGCCTCTGCTCCCTACTAATACGACCTCACACCTAACCTCTTTTATTTCATTAAATGTTAAGATATAAATCTAACTGCCGATACATAATGAAATAGAGATTAATATACAAAATGCAACGATTCACGAATAATAATATAAAGTGATACTTTAATCAATGGGGGTTTTACTGCCCACAAATAGCGGGATAAAGCCAAAATTTTCATTTAACATATTGAATTATAATAACAAAATATTAACATATTTTCACCTTGTTTTTGGAAATATTTTATAAATAAATTATTAAACTAAAAAAGAGGATATCCTCTTTTTTAGTTTAATACTGATATGGTATTTGCTGATAACCCGGGTATGGCATTGGATATGGTGCTGGATATGTTACTGGGTACGGCGCTGGATAGTAGCCTCCACCTGCTGCACCCGTTAATGCGCCAGCTGTAAGCCCACCTAACATGCCTCCAGCAAAACTTCCTGGGAAAAATCCTCCGCCCCACGAGCCGCCACCCCAGCCCCATCCACCACTGTGATGATGATGATGATGATGATCATAATGATTGTGCCCACCATGGTGATTATGTCCGCCATTATGATGGTGCCCTCCATGATTATGACGATAATACAATCCGTTATTTTCTATATAATTCATTATTTTCCTTTCCTTTCCATTTCTTCACCTTAATAAGAAGAATTCGCGTAATATGGATAACCATATCCTGGGCTTCATAATGCACCTGCTACAAATCCAGGAAAGAAGCCTCATTCCCTTTCCTATATAAGAGGCAAGGTTTTTGTCCCTCCTACACTGATCATTAACCAGCAAATAGCGGGATAACAACGTAACAATATACTGTATGTAGGACAAATGCGGAAAGTATAGGACAAATGTCTATATTTTGTAAAAAAAACAAAACACTTTATAATAAGGATGTCAGATTATATCTTCTATTTAAGAAGTCTATATTTAAGAAAGATTAGAGGAATTATATAGAAATGAAGAAACCTATCGTTCAATTATTATTAATATTTACAATCGTATCTATCGTTCTTTTCCTATTAAATACATCGGTTATTTCGTTATATACGTTTGTTGGTGCTCTATGGTCCATCACAATCGTAGGAATTTCATTCGTTATTTTTATCGAAAATAGATCACCCCAAAGCACCTTAGCGTGGTTTTTAGTATTAGCACTTCTTCCTGTTGTAGGTGTACTTTTATACTCTATTTTCGGGCGTAGCCGTTGGAGAAGAAAAAAACATCTTCACCGTTCAGAAGAACAAAGAAAGTTATTCCGCGAAATATTAGAAGGAAGACGACTAGAATTATCACTCACAGTCCCATTACATGAACGTTCTATACATTTAACAGAAGTCGTACAAAAATTCGGAGGCGGGCCTGCCGCAGATAGAACGA
This sequence comes from Bacillus sp. FSL R12-0074, assembly GCF_038005725.1. Lineage (NCBI taxonomy): Bacteria > Bacillati > Bacillota > Bacilli > Caryophanales > Bacillaceae > Bacillus > Bacillus sp. FSL R12-0074. The sequence goes on along the minus strand of NZ_JBBOTR010000001.1, from coordinate 654,780 downwards.
CAACAAAACTTTTAACAAACGGAGATCAAACATTCTCAGAAATTTTGAACGCAATCGAGAATGCAAAACATCACATACATATTCAATACTATATTTATAAATCTGATGAGATTGGTACAAAAGTACGAGATGCTTTAATACAAAAAGCAAAAGATGGTGTTATTGTACGCTTCCTTTATGATGGACTCGGAAGTAATACGTTAAGACGACGATTTTTACAACCTATGAAAAAAGCTGGAATTGAAATTGTCGAATTTGACCCTATTTTTTCAGCTTGGTTACTCGAGACAGTTAATTATCGTAATCACCGTAAAATCGTCATTGTAGATGGAGAAATTGGTTTTACCGGAGGGCTCAACGTCGGTGATGAATATCTTGGTCGCTCAAAAAAATTCCCGGTTTGGCGTGATAGTCATTTAAAAATAGAAGGAAAAGCATTGTATAAATTACAAGCCATCTTTCTAGAAGATTGGCTTTATGCGTCTAGTGGATTGAATACTTATTCTTGGGATCAATTTATGAATAGACACTACTTCCCAGGAAAAGAAATTCCGGATGCAGAAGGTGCGGTGCAAATTGTAGCAAGTGGACCAAGCTCAGATGATAAAAGTATTCGGAATACATTACTAGCTGTTATGGGCTCAGCCAAAAAATCTATTTGGATCGCTACACCATACTTTATTCCGGATCAAGAAACTTTAACATTATTACGCTTAAGTGCAATATCTGGCATAGATGTACGCATTTTATATCCTGGTAAGAGTGATAGTATTATTAGCGATCAAGCATCTCAATCCTATTTCACTCCACTTTTAAAAGCTGGTGCTTCTATTTACAGTTATAAAGATGGATTTATGCACGCAAAGATTGTACTCGTTGACGATAAAATTGCAACAATCGGAACAGCAAATATGGATGTACGTAGTTTTGAATTGAATTATGAAATTATTAGCGTACTATATGAATCAGAAACCGTTCATGATATTAAACGCGATTTTGAAGAAGACTTTAAACACTCCACTGAAATTAAATGGAACTCGTTCCAAAAAAGAAGTATCAAAAAAAGAATATTAGAGTCCTTTATGCGACTCATTTCTCCTTTACTATAAGCAATCAATGTGATATTGATTGCTTTTTCTTTTATATTTCCCCCTTCTCCTTTTCTTTGCATACCATATTAAAACAAGTTATCATAAGATGTATTACTTTATGAAAATAATGTTAGGTGGGAAATACATGTTAGAACAATTTCATATACATTCTGATTTAAAACAGCAGCTTTCTACAATTCATGAAAAGAATAAACAAGAAGCTGGTGAAAATGCACATTTAATTGGCAAGAAAATATATAAAGCATCTGATAATAGCATTATTGAAGATGCCATTACAGCACTTTTACTTGGTAAAAACATTCTATTAAAAGGACCAACTGGTAGTGGTAAAACAGTACTAGCGGAAACTCTTTCTTCTTTATTCCAAAAACCAATGCATAGCATTAACTGTTCTGTCGACTTAGATGTAGAAGGTATTTTAGGGTACAACACATTACAAACAAAGGACGGCGCATCTGAAGTTACGTTCGTTAACGGTCCTCTTATGAAGGCAATGAAAAACGGTCATTTCCTTTATATTGATGAAATCAATATGGCAAAACCTGAAACGTTACCACTTCTTCATGGTGCGTTAGATTACCGTAAAATGATTACAAACCCATTTACACAAGAAGTTGTATACGGTGATGACGAATATCGCGTAATTGCTGCGATTAACGAAGGTTATGTTGGGACAAGTGAACTAAACGAAGCGTTAAAAAACCGTTTCGTTATTATTGAAGTTCCTTACATTCAAGGTGATACATTAAAAGAACTATTACTATCTGAATCAAAATTAAATGATGTTGCAACAATTGAAAAGTTCGTTGCATTCGCAAGCGATCTTATGCCTTTAGCTCGTGATGGGCGCGTAAGTGAAGAAGCAGCTAGTATTCGTGGCATTATCGATGCATGTGATTTAGGTGTATATATTCCTGTTATGCGTGCAATTGAACGTAGTATTATCGCAAAATTAAACGATGAAACAGAACAAATGACTGTCCGTGAATTAGCAGAAAGTTATTTCTTTGAGGGATAATTCATGAGACAAATTTTTAGTGACAAAAAAATTGATGCGTCGCTGTTTCTACAAATGGAAAATTTAATGTATGCTCTTCTAAAAGAAGACGATGCCTATCTTGAGTATGGCTATAAAGCATACTACGACGAAATTGAAAAAAAGGTTGTCATTAGTCACTTTTGGGATGATCGAAAAGAAGAGGATACAGTAATCGGATTAAAAAGCGAAGTGTTCTTAAAGGCACTTGGTAATAAACATTACTCGGACATGACTTTAATTCGTTCTTATGCGATTGAGTTACAAGAATCACCTCTAAAAAAGTTTTTAACACAATTATTTGTTCTATTAGAAGATTTACGTGTTGAGGAAATCGTCAAAAATTTACGTCCTGGCACAAAACATATTTTTAAACGCCGAAAAGAAATGTATCGCAATTACTTTGGCTCACAAAATGAAATAAATCGTGTTCGTAACTATCACGGTGATCGTCTATTTTGTCTATGCTATCTTTCATTAACGAGTGATAAATATGAAATGTTTAATAATGAATATTTCGAGCAAATTGAATCAATTTTGCATGAAACATTCCAAGCTCGTAATACGGAAGATATTATGTATATTGTTGAGAAAATTCGCTATCGTTTAGAAGGACTTCTTGAAAGTGATATGCTTAATAATTATTTCGGACATGCACCGCTTTATTTATCTGTGATTGCAGATGAGAAAGACAGTCGCGCTGAAAAATTAGCAAATGATGATACGCAGCTCCTAGATGACGATGATAACAAAAACAAAATGGATGAAAGCTTCTCGACATGGCACCGTGAAAATAAAAACAATGAAAACGAGAACTTTTTACGCTTTGATTTAGAAAGCGGAACAAAAACAAATATGATGGGTGATACTGCTCGTGAATCAGAAGATGGTGACCAAGCACTTGGTTCTGTACAAGGTACTTCCCAAAAAAGTACACAATCTAACTTTGATGGTGCTGATACAGAGGAAGCAAGAGCGTCTCATGCTTCTAGCCAAAACGACGGTGCATACGGCAAGTATAATGTGGGAGCTTCTCATACATTTAAAGAAGCTCGCAAATCGAATCCTGATGAGAAAAAAGATTACCAAGCTATCAAATCAGTCGTTAATAAAGATGTAAAAGAATTAAAGAAAATTATCGAAAAAACAATTGAAAACAAAACGAATGCAAACAGTGATAAATATTATGGAAGGCTTCGTAAGAAATTCCTTCGTATTTATACTGAAAAGCAGCCGCGTATGTTTTATAAAAAAGGACAAGAATCACAAGAGCTCGACGTTGCATTCCAACTATTAGTGGACTGCTCTGGTTCTATGTATAACAAAATGGAAGAAACGAAGAAGAGTGTGGTCCTATTCCATGAAGCTTTAAAATCTTTAAAAATCCCGCACGCTATTAGTGGATTTTGGGAAGATGCTTCTAGTGCTAAACCTGAAGATAAACCGAACGTTATCCATGAAGTTGTTACGTATAAAAACTCAACGTTACCAAACGTCGGTCCAGAAATTATGCAACTTCGCGAAGAAGAAGATAACCGCGACGGGTATATTATTCGTATCGTTTCCGAAAAGCTTGCGAAAAGACCAGAAAAACATAAATTCTTACTTGTCTTTACAGACGGTGAACCTTCTGCACTAGACTATCAACAAGACGGAATTTTAGATACGCACGAAGCAGTCAAACTTGCTCGCAAAAGTGGTATGGAAGTAATCGGCATCTTTATCGAAGAAGGCGAAGCGAAAGAAGCGACTTATCAACTAATGAAAAACATTTATAACCATCACTTCTTAGTTGCAAATCATGCTGAAGATTTACGCCTGAAGATTAAACCATTGTTGAAGAAACTATTACTGAAGACGATTGAATAGAAAAACAGGAGCCACGAGGCTCCTGTTTTTCTTCGTTAACTTACTTTGTTTCTGGTTGAAACTTGTATGGAATGGAAACTTCTAATAATAATTCGAACCCTCCATCGTAGTATGGGAATCGCTCATTCGCGATTTTTCTATCTACCCACTCGATTGCGGAAATTTCTCCTTCATCTTCTGCACGAAGTTCACCTGTTACTACATTTGCTCGGAATGTAAAAAATAATGCATGATGTCCTTTCTCTTCAAAAAACTTCTCATTTAATGCGACAAGTCCACTGAGTGCGGCAGTTAAACCTGTCTCTTCTTTCACTTCTCTTACTAGTGCTTCCTCTAATATTTCACCTTTTTCAACAGCCCCGCCTGGCAATGACCAAACGTTTTGTTCTATATTATGTACCATTAATATTTTATCTTTTTCGCTATCGTGTATTAATGCATATACAACATCAACTCTTTGCATGTTGCTTTTCTCCCTTCCTAAAATAATTAAGAGCCAATTCCTAAGAATCGGCTCTTCTTATTAATTCATTACTAACTCAGATGCGAGCTTTTTTTTTAACTTAGCCAGCATATCAGTTGTCATTCTGTCTAAATCATATTCTGCTTTAAAGCCCCACTCTTTCATTGCTGCTGTTGCATCAATAGAGTTCGGCCAGCTATCAGCGATTGTTTGACGAGCTGGATCTACTGCGTAATCCATTGTAAAGTTCGGAATGTGTTTACGGATTGATGCTGCAATTTGCTCTGGTTCAAAGCTCATTGCTGTAATGTTAAACGCATTTCTATGAACTAGTTTATTTGGATCAGCTTCCATTAATGAGATGATTGCTTGTAAAGCATCTGGCATATACATCATGTCCATGTATGTTCCTTCTGCAATGTATGAGGTGTATGTACCTTTTTTAATCGCCTCATAATAAATTTCAACTGCATAGTCAGTTGTTCCGCCTCCTGGAGGAGCTACGTAAGAAATTAAGCCTGGGAAACGTACACCGCGCGTATCAACGCCAAACTTTTGATGATAATAATCACATAGTAATTCTCCTGCTACTTTGTTTACCCCATACATCGTAGTAGGACGCTGAATTGTATCTTGTGGTGTATTATCTTTTGGCGTTGATGGACCAAATGCACCGATAGAACTTGGCGTGAAAAACTTACAGTTTAATTCACGTGCTGCTTCTAATGCATTTACAAGTCCGCCCATATTTAAATTCCAAGCAAATAACGGATTTTTTTCTGCAGTTGCTGAAAGTAAAGCCGCTAAATGAATAATTGTATCTACTTCATTACGCTTTGCAATATCATGTAATTTTTGTCCATCCGTTACATCTAACGTTTCAAATGGACCAGACGTTACTACTTCACTGTCTGTTTCACGAATATCTGTTGCAATAACATTTGATGCGCCGTATACATCACGAAGTTTCATTACTAGTTCAGAACCAATTTGCCCTAAAGAACCGGTTACTAGAATTTTTTTCATTTTTCCCACTCCCCATTTGCAAGCTATTCAAAAGATGTCGTTACTTAAATGATACCCATTTCTTTCCCTACTTTTTCATACTTACGAATTGCTTCATCTAGCATTTCTTTCGTATGAGCTGCTGTAGGCATATTACGAACGCGTCCCATTCCTTTTGCTACGGTTGGGAATACGATAGATTTTGCGTAAACGCCTTCTTCATTTAGACGTTTACTAAATTCTTGTGTTAATACTTCATCACCAATAATACAAGGTGTAATTGGTGTTTCACTTTCTCCAATGTTAAAGCCAAGTTCTTTTAACCCTTGTTTTAAATAGCGACCATTTTCCCATAAACGATCGTGTAACTCTGTGCTTTCCATTAGAATTTCAATTGATCTCATACAAGCAGCTGCATCAGCTGGTGTTAAAGCTGTTGAGAATAAGAATGGACGTGAACGCACTTTTAACCAATCGATTAAGTTTTGTTTCCCAGCTACATATCCACCAATTACCCCAATTGCTTTTGATAATGTACCGATTTGGAAATCAACTTTATCAGAAAGGCCGAAATGTTTTACAGTACCTGCACCTTTGCCAAGTACACCTGAACCGTGTGCATCATCTACATATGTCATTAAATCCAGCTCTTCTGCAATTTCAACAATCTCTGGTAATTTTGCAATATCTCCATCCATTGAGAAAACACCGTCTGTAATAACCATTAATTTATTATAAAGACCTGATTCTTTTGCCTCGATTGCTTTTTTGCGTAAATCTTCCATATCAGAATGCTTATAAACGATGATTTTCGCTCTTGATAGACGACTACCATCAATAATAGATGCATGGTTTAATTCATCTGAAAGAATCGCATCATTTTTATCCATAACAGCTGAAATCGCTGCCATATTACAGTTAAATCCTGATTGATAAGCAATTGCTGCTTCTGTATGTTTAAACTTTGCAATTGTTTCTTCTAATTTAATATGCAAATCTAAAGTACCGTTAATTGTACGAACAGCTCCTGCTCCAACGCCGTACTTATGAATTGCACCAATTGCTGCTTCTTGTAAGCGATTATCAGTCGCTAATCCAAGATAGTTGTTTGAAGATAAGTTAATATATTCTTTTCCGCCAATTGTAATAATCGGTCCATTTGGACTTTCAAGCGGATCAATTACGTTATAAAGCCCCTTTGATTTTAAATCCTCTAAATTTTCTTCTAAAAAGTTTGCAAGTGTTTTACTAGACATCGTGAAGCCTCCCATCGTTCATGTAAGCGGATTATTATCTTAATAGTTCTAATAATCCCTCTACTAGCTTAACACGTTTTCAGAATTTATTATAGAAAAATAGTTTAAAGAAACCGCTTACATTTTTAGATTATATATGATTCATTACAAGAAATCTATCATTTACTTTTCATATTTGATAGAATTAAAAAAATATTTAGGAGGCTTTTAAAATGGTATTTACTGAATCTGATGTATATAATAACGAATCGTTTTTAGAGCAATATATGCAGCGAAGATATCGAGAAAATAGTCCAAACGAATCCCTTGAAAAACCAGCATTATTTCAGCTCATTGGCAATGTAACAGGAAAACAAATCCTCGATTTAGGTTGTGGTGATGCTAAATTTGGCGAAGAATTATTAGAACATGGATGCCACTCTTACACTGGTATTGAAGGCTCCGAGCTTATGTATGAAAAAGCTAAAAAACAACTAGAAAATAAAAATGGCACCGTTCATTTTTTAAACCTCAAAGACTACACATACCCTCCTTCTACTTTTGATTTAGTAACATCTAGACTCGCCCTACATTATATTGAACACCTTGATATCATTTTTCAAAATGTGTTTCAAACTTTAAAAACAAACGGAACCTTCACCTTTAGCGTTCAACATTCCATTATTACCTCTTCATTTGAAAGCTTGCAAACGAGTGGTAAAAGAACTAGTTGGCTCGTCGATGATTATTTCGAAACAGGAAAACGAGTTGAGCCATGGATTGATCAAGAAGTTATTAAATATCACCGGACTACGGAAGAATATTTTACATTATTACAACAAGCCGGATTTACGATTACAAGCTTAAAAGAAGCTACACCAAATCGAAACTGTTTTCAAGATGAAGAAGAATATGAACGACGTTTACGTATTCCCCTTTTTCTATTATTTTCTTGCCGAAAATAAATTGAAACTTTAATCAGTGGGGGATGTTCATCCCCCACTGATTATTAGCCCTCACCAATCGGGCTTTTACGGGCAGTTGATCCCCAAACCAGCTTCTTTGCTTTCGCTGGATTTTGAGATGGGGATCTTACTGCCCACAAATAGCGGGGTAAAAAAGACGATGAATCCTCATCGTCTTTTTTCGTTATCTCATCGCCTGAACAGCCTCTTTAAGTACACGTCTTCCTCTTCCATGCGGGATACAGAGCGGTGTCCCAAATAACGGATCAGCGCTTATTTGACACTCCATACGGAATACATCCCGAACTAACTTCTGGTCAATAACTTCTTCTGGTTTACCTTGCGCATATATTTGTTTATCTTGAATAGCTACAATGTTGTCTGCATAACGACATGCCAAATTTAAATCGTGCAATACCATAACAATCGTTCTTTGCTCTGTTTCATTTAATTCGAATAATAAATCTAACACTTCAATTTGGTGCGTCATATCTAAATATGTAGTCGGCTCATCAAGCAAAATAATATCTGTATCTTGTGCAAGGGTCATTGCAATCCAAGCACGTTGACGTTGTCCACCTGAAAGGGCATGAACATCACGCTCAGCAAATTCTGTCATACCCGTTGCAGCAAGCGCTTTTTGTACCATTTCCTCATCTTTTTCGGACCATTGCTTCAGCCATGTTTGATATGGATAACGTCCTTGCTTTACAAGTTGTAATACCGTAAGTCCTTCCGGTGCTTGTGGCCCTTGCGGTAAAATCGCCATTTGACGAGCGATTTGCTTCGTTTGCATACTTTGAATTGCTTGATTATCTAACAAAATGTCACCGGTTGTTGGCTTTAATAATCTAGCTAGTGAACGTAATAAAGTTGATTTCCCACAACCGTTAGAACCGATGAAGATTGTAATTTCCCCTTTTGGAATTTCTAAATTCAGCTCATCAATAATAATCGTTTCACCATACGACAGCGTCAAGCGTTTCGTCTCCAATGCTTTTTGCATATTCATCTCCCTTTATGAATTCCGACTTTTATAAAGTAAATAAATAAAATAAGGTGCACCAATTGCTGATGTAAATACCCCTGCTGGAATTTCGAGTGGTGTGAAAACTGTACGCCCCATTAAATCTGCAGCGAGTACTAGAATTGCACCGATAATCGCCGCAACTGGGAGCAATGCACCGTAGAAAGAGCCAACTAATCTTCGCGAAATATGAGGTGCCATTAAACCAACAAATCCAATTCCTCCTGCAAAGGCAACTGCCCCGCCAATTAAAGCTGTACTAAGTAACAACATAAATACACGCGACTTCGTTAAAGGAACACCAAGTCCCACTGCTATATCATCCCCTAGCTCTTGTGCATTTAAATGTCTCGCAGCGATAAATGATATTGTCGTTAAAATGAGAACCCACGGCGCAAGTACCATAACATTTTGCCATGAAGAACCGTAAACAGTACCTGTGATCCATACATTCGCTTGACTTGCTTGATAAATTGGCGCTAACAACATAAATAAAGTTGTTGCTGCTTTCGTTAATGCCCAAAATCCAACACCAATTAAAACAAGACTAATCGGTGATAATCCATCATTTTTCCAGGCAAATAAATATACAAAAAACGCTACAATTGTTGCCCCAGCAAAAGCTGCTAGCGGCATATAATGAATGCTTACTGTTAACGCATTGTTTTTATCACTAAATATAGCTAAAAAGAGTACAACTGCAACACTTGCCCCGCCCGTAATTCCGATGATATCAGGAGAAGCAAGCGGGTTTCGAACGAGCCCTTGTAAAATACAGCCCGCTACCGCAAGCGCAATTCCTACGAGGATAGCAATTAAAATACGCGGCATACGAAATTTATTTACAACCATATTTGACATCGCATCACCACTTCCGGTAATCGCTTGCCATACGTCATAAGGAGCAATTTTCATATCCCCCATACCTGCACTCGCAAAAAATAATCCTATTAAAACAACTAGTAAACTCAATAAGACGAGACAAGCTCGTTTATACATTAAAAACGAGAGCTCGCCTTTTCCAATACGAAACGGAATATACTTCTTCATTTGCTAAGCCCTCTCTTACGTGCAATATAAATAAAGAATGGGGCCCCGATAAATGCTGTCATAACCCCTACTGGTACTTCTTGTGGCATAATGACATATCTTGCTGCTATATCAGCCAAGATTAATAGTATTGCACCTAACAATCCGCTATAGGGTACTCTCCATCTGTGATCTACCCCAACAAGAGCTCTTGCGAAATGAGGAGTAACGATGCCAATAAATCCAATTGGACCAGCAACCGCAACTGAACCACCAGACAACAGTACAATAATAAGTAACACGAATGATTTCATTAAAATCGTTCGTTGTCCGAGCCCCTTTGCGACATCTTCCCCCATCATTAATGTATTTACTTTCCCTGCCATCATAAAAGATGCAATCCAGCCTATTAATAAATACGGGAATACTGATTGTAAAATCTCTAACTTTCTTCCTTGCACAGATCCGGCAAGCCAAAATAACACTTCTTCAAATGCTTTTTCATTTAATACAAGTAACCCTTGTGTTAATGATGAAAATAAAGCGCTTATCGCTACACCTGCTAATGTTAACTTAAGAGGCGTTGTCCCTTCTTTTCCTAAAGAACTAGAGGCAAATACAAGTACTGCTGCAACTGCCGCTCCTAAAAAGGCAATCCATGTGAAAGCTGATAATGATGTCACGGAAAAGAGTACAATTGCTACAACTATAAAGAACGCAGCGCCTGAATTTAATCCAATAAAATCTGGAGAAGCAAGCGGATTCTTTGTTAAAGTTTGCATTAAACAACCCGCAATGGCTAAACTAGCACCAACACTTGCTGCAATTAACGCCCTTGGTAGACGCACATTTTGAATAATAATATGCTCATTTGAACCATTAAAATGGAAAAAAGCATCTAAAGCTAATTTCCAGCTCGTATTTGTATATCCGAAAATAATACTTCCCCAAATACAAATAACGACTGCAACGATTCCAACAAATAATCCAATCCATTTTGCTTGATTTGTTTTTAATAACATGCAGCGTTTCCCCTTCAATGTATAATGATACGTTGTAAGTGTATTTCAACTTAATTCTCATTGTCAACGATAATGAGAACTATTTTCAGTAATATATATTGACAATCAAAAGATAAAGGCTTAATATCATGCTTGCTATTGAAAAATATTCTCAACATGTAGGGGGTACATAATGAATTTCATGCAAAAGAAATCGTTTACAGTATTTGTATTTCTACTAGCTTTTTCACTTCTTTTAAGTGCTTGTGGAAAATCAAATAACAAAGAAGAATCAACAAAAGAAGATAATAAAAAAGAAATGATTACCGTTGAACACGCAATGGGTAAAACAGAAGTTCCTGCTAATCCAAAACGTGTAGTTATTTTAACGAATGAAGGAACTGAAGCTTTACTTGAATTAGGTGTGAAACCCGTTGGTGCTGTAAAGTCTTGGACTCGTGATCCGTGGTATCCACATATTAAGGATAAAATGAAAGATGTAAAAGTTGTTGGCGACGAAGGACAAGTTAACGTTGAAACGATTGCTTCTTTAAAACCAGACTTAATTATCGGTAACAAAATGCGTCACGAAAAAGTGTACGAGCAACTAAAAGCAATCGCACCTACTGTGTTCTCTGAAACATTACGCGGTGAATGGAAAGATAACTTCACATTTTATGCAAAGGCTTTAAATAAAGAAAAAGAAGGTCAAAAGGTTTTAACTGATTACGAAAAACGTATGAAAGATTTGAAAGGCCAACTTGGCGATAAAGTAAATCAAGAAATTTCTATGGTACGTTTTATGCCTGGTGATGTTCGTATTTATCATGGCGATACATTCTCTGGTGTTATTTTAAAAGAACTTGGATTTAAACGTCCTGGAGATCAAAACAAAGATGATTTCGCAGAACGTAACGTATCTAAAGAGCGTATTTCGGCAATGGATGGCGATGTATTATTCTACTTCACATTCGATAAAGGCAATGAGAAAAAAGGTTCTGAACTAGAAAAAGAATATATAAACGACCCTCTCTTTAAAAACTTAAATGCAGTAAAGAACGGAAAAGCATACAAAGTTGACGACGTTATTTGGAATACAGCTGGCGGTGTAATGGCTGCTAACTTACTACTAGACGACATTGAAAAACGCTTTGTTAAATAATTTCATTCTAACCAGCTCCCTCTTTTATGGAGCTGTTTTTTTTCATTTCACTGAAGTGTCACATTATTTCATTTTGTATTTTTATTCCCAATATGTTATATTATAAAAGTAAATAAAATATTTTTTCTCTATATCAGAATAAATATTTTAATCTAAATTTTCTGATTAATCACTATTTTGAATTCGTTTAGAATTCAATTACTACATTTGAAAACGCTTATTATCTTGTTTTCAGGGAAAAATACAATAACGGTTGAAGAACAATAGAACTTTTTTAGAAATTTTCTTTCTATTTCCATATAATTCTATTGACTTCTAAATATTTTGTAAATTAAAATGATTACATAAATATCCGTTATACAGGATTAGGGGGAAACAAAAATGGATGCAGCTTTAAAATTAGACAAAGCTGGAGAGCAACAATCACCAAAAAAACATCCACCAGGGTTGTATTTGTTGTTCTTAACAGAAATGTGGGAAAGATTTAGTTACTATGGAATGCGCGGCCTTTTAGTTCTTTATTTAACAACTGCTGCTGTTAGTGGCGGGTTAGGATTTGATAAAGCAGTCGCAGTACAATTATACGGTACTTTTACAGCGGCAGTATATTTCATGCCAATTATAGGCGGATGGCTAACGGATCATTATATTACAAGACGTCATGCCATTACTCTCGGCGGAATTATTATGGCAATCGGAAACTTTGTACTATTCTCAATGAATACAAAAACAGGACTACTCCTTGGATTAATACTATTAGTTATTGGTAATGGATTCTTCAAACCAAATATTTCTACACTGTTAGGTGAATTGTATGGTGAAAATGATTCACGTCGTGACAGTGCATTTACTATCTTCTATATGGGTATTAACGTAGGTGCTTTCTTCGCTCCACTTATTTGTGGATTTTTAGCAGAAGATTTCTTTAAAACAAGCGCTAATGGCGTTATTGTTATGGGATATAAATACGGATTCTTAGCAGCTTGTATCGGTATGATTATTGGACAAATTGTTTTCAACTTATTAGCTCCTCGTTACCTTGGTAAAGCAGGAACAACAGTTGTCGGTAAAAAATCAAAAAATCAACCTGTAATCGAAAAGAAACCTTTAACAAAGCAAGAGAAAAATCGTACTTGGGCAATTGTAATTTTAACTTGTTTCGTAGTATTCTTCTGGGCAGGATTTGAACAAGCTGGTAGTTCTCTAACACTTTATACAGATAAATTTGTTGATCGTACAATTTTCGGTTGGGAAGTTCCAACCTCTTGGTTCCAATCAGTTAACCCAGCATTCATCGTACTACTTGCACCATTCGTATCTATGTTATGGTTAAAACTTTCTAAAACAAAACGCGGTGATTTAAAAGTGCCAACAAAAATGGCATTAGGTATGATTTTACTAGGTATAGGTTACCTTGCTTTAACATTAGCAGTTCTAAAGACTGGAAGTAGTGAAGCAGATATAACTGTAAAAGCGAACTTATTATTCATCGTTATCACTTATCTCTTCCATACAATTGGTGAGTTATTCTTATCACCAATCGGTCTATCAATGGTAAGTGCGATTGCTCCTGTAAAATTAGCATCATTACTAATGGGGGTATGGTTAGCTGGTACGGGTATGGCTAACTGGTTAGCAGGTAAACTTGCTTCATTTACACAATCATTAGGATACCTTGAAGTATTTGCAAGTATCGGTATTATCGTTATCGTCTTAGGATTTGTACTCCTTCTCTTCTCTAAAAAAGTTGCGAGTATGATGGAATAACACAAAAAAGACGCTTCTAATTTTAGAAGCGTCTTTTTTATTATTTCTCCTCTAAAGCCGTCACGTCCACATGAACGCTCTCATCAGGATTAGATACGTCATACACTTGAGCAACTCCGCTCTGCTCGTCACAGCTCTCAATCCATACTGGTACGCCTTCATATGTAACGTCAATTCTACTTGAAGAAGATAAGATTTGTTTCACACGTGTCACATCCATACTACTATCCCTCCTTTTTCTTACTACACTCCTTTCTATCTTTTCATATCCCTTCAAAATATATTCCATCAATTTAGCACTTCAACCGATAGTTTGTTTCTTGCTCACGCGCTAATATATACGTTCTCAATTCTTCCTATTATTACATCCTTTCCAAATAAAAAAAGACGTATATTCCATACGTCTTTTTTTCCATAATATTCAAAAATTAAGAAAATAATGTTTTTACTACTTCACTTACTTTATCGTTATGAATTTGATAATACACTTCTAACCCGCGTCTCTCAAAGCGTACTACTTTATTTTGCTTTAATTTCGTTAAATGCTGTGAAACAGTTGATTGTGGTATTTCTAATACCTCTTGTAATTGTGTTACATTACATGTTCCACGCTGCATTAGTTCCATTACTAAACGTAGACGAAGTGGATGAGCTAATGCTCTTAACATCTGTACGTCTTCTTCTGAAATACGACAGTCAAATTGATTTTGGTTCATAAAGTTCCCCTCATTTTCGTTTTTTATTTTCTTTATTATTTATTTATATATCTGTTCTTATATTTCCTGTTACGACATAACTTTATCAACCTATAATGCTGAAAAATTTTTCCTCCTTTTATCAGCACACAGTTCAGGAAAAAATCCCTCCTGATTTTGAATATTATACTATATGATACAATAAAAAAGCAAAACAAAGGGCTAGTGATACTTTGCTTACAAACGTTGTTTTATCAGCCTTTTTGTTATATTTTCACCTTACTGAAATGTACAGTAATGATATTGTAAAATACCGTCCATAATTGATAACCTATCGTAAAGTAATTTGACCATATTTAACCAATTTGTTACGATGGAAATGGAAATTTAAGTAAGGAGGAGGATGTAGTATTAAAAAATGGTTTATTATTGTGTTACTTAGCATTGCGGTTGGCTGGACTATTATCAATCACTTCCTATTAGACAAAAAAGAAGATATAGCTTCAAAATCAAACATCCCCATTGGAACTGAAGTTGGCAATGTTGCCCTCGATTTCCTTCTGGAAACAACCACTGGTCAAGAAGTTCGTCTTACAGACTATAAAGGAAAAAAAGTAATATTGAACTTTTGGGCAAGCTGGTGTGGTCCATGCAAAATAGAAATGCCTGATATGGAAAAGTTTTATCACGATACTAAAGATATGGGGATTGAAATTGTCGCTGTAAATGCGACAGCTACTGAAAAAGACCCGAACAACGTAAAACAATTTCTTGAAGAAAACAAATACACCTTCCCCGTCCTATTAGATCAGAAAGGTCAGGCAAGTGCCGCATATCAAATCATCAGCATCCCAACATCTTTTGTCATCGATACAAACGGTGTCATTCAATATAAGCATGTAGGACCAATGACATATGAAAAAATGAAAGAATATGTCAATAATTTATAGAAGCGTAATCAAATCAATTTGATTACGTTTTTTGTCTACTTTATGAACAAAATGTTGCTTTTAATACTATTATGGAATAATTATACTTTTTCACGTTGACAATAGTGTTGAAGGAGAATATACTAAGCATGTAAGTTGATTGTGAATAGTTTCACAAATAATGTGAATTTCTTCACATATAATAGATAGGAGTTGTCATTATTATGAGTACTTGGACACAAATTTATGACCCATTAAACAATATTTGGTTATCTGCACTAATCGCAGCACTCCCAATTTTTTGCTTCATTATTTGTTTAGTGGGATTCAAAATGAAAGGTTACATGGCTGGTCTTTACAGTGTAATTGTTGCTATTATCCTTGCAATATTTGTTTATAAAATGCCTGCAACTGTAGCAGTAGCATCTGCCGGATTCGGTGTTTTATCTGGATTTTATCCAATTTGTACTATCGTTATCGCAGCTATCTTCCTTTACAAATTAACTGTTAAAACAGAACAATTCAATGTCATTCGTGATAGCATTTCAAGTATTACAAATGATCAGCGTTTACAAGTATTATTAATCGCTTATTCTTTCGGTGCTTTCTTAGAAGGCGCAGCTGGTTTCGGTGTTCCAGTTGCTATTACAGCTGCATTACTTGTAGGTATGGGCTTTAATCCATTAAAAGCAGCAGGTATTTGCTTAGTAGCTAATATCGCTGGTGGTGCTATGGGTGCTATGGGTATTCCAGTTACAGTACCTGCACAATTAACTGGGCTAGATGCATTAACTGTCGGTCGTCAAGCTGTTTACATTTTGCCATTCATTAGCATTGTTTTACCGTTCTTACTTGTTTCAATGGTAGATGGATTTAAAGGCATTAAAGAAACTTGGCAAGGTATTCTTGTAAGTGGTGTTTCTTTCGCAATTACTCAGTTCCTTGTAACTTACTTCTTAGGTGCAGAACTTACTAATATTTTCGCAGCAGTCGTAAGTATGGTCTCTCTTGCATTATTCTTACGTGTTTGGCAACCAAAATCTTCTGCTAAAGAAGAAAAACAAGAAGAAAAAGAATCTCATACATTCAATCAAATTTTATATGCTTGGTCTCCATTCGTATTCTTAACTGCATTTGTAACAATCTTTAATTTAAAACCAATTAAAGCTTTATTTGCTCCGGATGGTCCATTGGCAAACTTAGTATTTAACATTCAATTCCCTGGTCTTCATAATGCGGTTATGAAAACTGCACCAATTACAAAGGCTGATACACCTTTCGCAGCGATTTTCAAACTAGATGTATTCTCTTCTACAACTACTGCGATTGTATTAGCAATTATCGTTTCACTTATCGTCTACCGTGTAAACGGCAAAATGATTAAAGAATTAATGATCGAAACAATAAAAGAACTAAAAGTTCCAGTATATACAATTTGTAGCGTTATCGCTTTAGCTTACGTAGAGAACTACTCTGGTATGTCATCTACACTTGGACTTGCATTCTCTTCTACAGGAAATGCATTCCCAGTTCTTTCTCCAATTTTAGGATGGATTGGCGTATTCATTACAGGATCAGTAGTATCAAGTGGTTCATTATTCGCACCACTTCAAGCAGTAACTGCCGATCAGTTAAACATCGTTCCATCTACTCTCGTTTCATTAAACGTAGTTGGTGGTACAATCGCAAAAATGGTTTCACCACAATCCATAGCAGTTGCTTGTGCAGCAGTTGGACTAGTTGGTCAAGAATCTGCTCTATTTAAAATAGTAATGAAATATAGTTTAATCTTCTTAGCTATTATTAGCTTACTTCAACTTAACTCTGTATTTAATATCTTCTAAAAAAAGCACCGATCCAAATGGATCGGTGCTTTTTACATTACATTTTTTTATCCCGCATTAACGGGCAGTAAAACTCCCACCCCAAAATTCGGCGAATGCGAGGGAGTTAGGTGGGAGATCAACTGCCCGTTAAAGCCCGATTGGTTCAACTAATAATCAGTGGGGGATTCCCACCCCACTGATTAAAGTTTCACTTTATCCTTTAATAAAGAAGCACCAGCAATTTCGGGATGTGTCATTTCGTATGGATCCAAAATAATATCAAGCTCTTCTGCTGTAAGTACACCATGTTCTAAACATAGCTCCCTAACAGATTTTCCTGTCGCAATTGCTTCACGTGCAATACGAGAAGCTGCTTCATAACCAATATGAGGATTCACTGCTGTAATAACTCCAACACTTTTTTCAACATATTGCTTAAGCAACTCTTCATTCGCTGTAATTCCCTTTATACAGTATTCACGGAATACACGGAAACCGTTATTCATAATACTGATGGATTGAATTAAATTAAATACTAATACCGGCTCCATTACATTTAACTCTAATTGTCCAGCTTCTGACGCTAAGCAAATTGTATGATCATTTCCAATTACTTGGAAAGCAACTTGGTTAATTACTTCTGCCATAACTGGATTTACTTTACCCGGCATAATAGATGAACCTGGTTGACGAGCTGGTAATTGAATTTCCGCCAACCCAACACGTGGACCAGACGCCATAATACGAAGGTCATTTGCAATTTTAGACATATTCATCATACATACTTTTAGTGCTGCAGATACTTCTGTATATGCATCTGTGTTTTGCGTCGCATCAACTAAGTGCTCTGCACCAACAAGAGGGAAACCACTAAAAGTTCGTAAATGCTTCACAACTTGTTCTATATAAGTAGGGTTTGCATTTAATCCCGTACCAACAGCTGTCGCACCCATATTAACTTCGTATAAATGTTGACGAGACTGTTTAATTCTTTTTATATCACGCTCTAGCACTCTGCTATATGCTTCAAATTCTTGCCCAAGGCGAATTGGAACTGCATCTTGCAAATGCGTACGCCCCATTTTAATAACGTGATCAAACTCTTTTGCTTTATCATGAAAAGCAGAGTGAAGTTCTTCCATTGTAACAAGAAGTTCTTCCAGCATCATAAGAGTTGCTATATGAATCCCAGTTGGGAACGCATCATTTGTTGATTGGGCCATGTTCACATGAGTGTTTGGGCTAATTTTCGCATATTCACCTTTTTCGTATCCCATACGTTCCAAGGCTCTATTTGCAATTACTTCATTAGTATTCATATTAATTGAAGTACCTGCTCCGCCTTGAATCGGGTCTACGATAAATTGATCATGGAACTTTCCATCAACAATCTCTTGTGCCGCTTCTGCAATTTCTTGTCCGATATCTTTAGCTAAGTAACCTGTATCTATATTCGCAAGCGCTGCCGCTTTTTTTACAATTGCCATTGCCGTAATGAGTGACGGATGAATGCGGTATCCTGTAATAGGAAAGTTTTCTACGGCACGTAATGTTTGTACACCATAATAAGCTACACTCGGTACTTCCTTTTCACCTAAAAAATCTTTTTCTATACGTATATCCTTCGTTGCTACCATTTTTCATCACCTATACTTTTCATTCTAAATCCTTATCTAAAGAATTCGCCCTATAAAATACGAGTATCATTAAATGAATTCTTCAGTATCCACTTTCACTATATAGCACCCTTTTTGAAAGCGCAAACATTTATTTTTCTATATATACTTTTTATTAAAGTTTATATAATAGAAAATCCATTCATTCTTCTACTTTCTTTATTTCAACTCGCTTAATTTGATGCATATCCTTTTCAAGAACTTTAAAAGAAAAGCCGTGTTTCTCAATAATATCCCCCTCAGCAACGATTTGCTTTTGTACCATAATCCACCCACCAATTGTATCTACATCATCAGCGATTAAGTGTATGCCAAATAAATCATTTACTTCACTAATAAGCACTTTTCCCTCTACAATTTTACACCCTTCACTTATATGCTCTATAGGCGGGTGTTCATCTTCATCGTATTCATCTCGGATTTCTCCAACAATTTCTTCTAAAATATCTTCTAGCGTAACGATTCCCGCTGTACCACCATATTCATCATATAATACAGCTAATGGAATTCGTTTTCTTTGCATTTGTAATAGCAAATCATGAATAGGGATATTTTCTAACACTTCAATAACTGGCCTTGTATATGGCGTAATCGAGCACCCCTCGTCTCGATTACCATCCATATAACGAATAAATAAATCCTTTACATTAACCATCCCAATAATTTCATCTTTATCTTCACCAAATACGGGATATCTCGTGTACTTTTCTTGTGCGATTATTTTAATATGTGTTTCAAATGGTTCGTCCTCATATAAACCTACAACTTCCGTACGAGGTACCATAATTTCCTTTGCGACTCTATTATCGAATTCAAAAATATTATTTACATATTTAAATTCCCTTTGATTAATCTCTCCACTCTCATAACTCTCAGATAAGATTAATCGTAATTCTTCCTCCGAATGAGCTACTTCATGTTCAGAAGCCGGATGTAATCCGAATAACCCTGTTACAAGCCTTGCAGAACCATTTAAAGCCCAAATAAACGGATACATTACTCGGTAAAAGTAAATAATTGGCTTCGATAATAATAAGCTAACTTGCTCTGCCTTTTGTATAGCGAGCGTCTTCGGAGCAAGTTCACCAATGACAACATGTAAAAACGTAATAACTGCAAAGGCAATAATAAATGAAACTGTACTTGCAATTGCAGGAGATAGGTGTAGTTTTAAAAACAACGGCTCGAGTATATGTTTTATAGTGGGCTCTCCTAACCACCCAAGCCCTAAAGCAGTAATTGTAATACCTAACTGACATGCTGATAAATACTCATCTAAATTCGAAGTTACTTTTTTAGCTGCCAATGCTCCTCGTCGTTTTTCACTAACGAGTTGATCAATACGACTGCTACGCACCTTAATAATTGCAAACTCAACAGCCACAAAAAATGCTGTTAACGCAATAAGGATGGCTACCATCAGTAATTTTAAAATATCCACATATGTCCTTTAGCTTTCTTAGCTAAAGTTACACCTCCTTTAAAAAAGAAGTTTCACTTTAGTTTCTTCATTTATTTGAAAGCAACCCTATATAAAATTCACCAATTTCAAGCCTCATACAATTCTAAAGGCAAGCCATCTGGATCTTGGAAAAAGACAAATTTTTTATCCGTAATTTCATCCATACGTATCGCTTCAGTCTCCACACCGCATTGTTTTAAATGGTTTACAGCTTCTTCTATATTTGTAACAGCAAATGCTAAATGTCTAAGTCCAGCTGCTTCTGGAAAACTTGGGCGCTCAGGTGGACTAGGAAATGAAAATAATTCAATTTGATACTCTTCCCCTACACATAAATCTAACTTATAAGAATCTCGTTCTTTTCTATATACTTCATTTATCGCTTTAAAACCTAATATCCGAGTATAAAAATCCTTTGACAGTTCATAATTCGAACAAATAATTGCAACGTGGTGCACTCTACATATATTCATGCTCTCTCTATTCCTTTCTTTACCAAAGATGCATATTCTCCCTTGAAATGAAAAACATATATAGCAGAATATCTCTTTTAGGGGGCTTACTATGAAATTTATTACTTTTTTCGTGGGACTTATCGTTGTTTTCTTCCTTGCTTATATTGCTAGCAACAATAAGAAACATATTAAATTTAAACCAATTTTTATCATGCTTATTATACAATTAATTTTAACCTATTTATTATTAAATACAGAAATTGGTCTCATACTTATTACGGTAATTTCTAGCCTGTTTACGAGGCTACTTGAGTATGCTGCCAGTGGTATAAACTTTGTATTTGGCGGTCTTGCAAATAAAGGGGAAATGCCATTTTTCCTTAACGTATTATTACCGATTGTCTTTATCTCCGTCTTAATTGGTATATTACAACATTTCAAAATACTACCATTCTTTATTCGGTGGATTGGTTTCTTTCTTAGTAAAATAAACGGTCTTGGGAAATTAGAATCTTACAACGCCATCGCTTCCGCTATTGTCGGCCAATCAGAAGTTTTTATTACGGTTAAAAAACAATTAGCCCAAATTCCAAAACATCGACTATATACACTTTGCGCCTCTGCTATGTCAACAGTATCTATGTCCATTGTCGGTGCCTATATGACAATGATTGAACCAAAATATGTAGTAACCGCACTCGTTCTCAATTTATTTAGTGGTTTTATTATCGTACTCATTATTAACCCTTACGACGTTAACGATGATGAAGACATTTTGGTAATAAAAGGGGAAAAACAAAGTTTCTTTGAAATGCTTGGAGAATACATTCTTGATGGTTTTCGTGTAGCAATTGTCGTCGGTGCTATGCTCATTGGATTCGTCGCATTAATGAGTTGCATTAATGACCTATTCCTCATTATATTCGGCATTACTTTCCAACAATTAATAGGCTATGTATTCGCCCCTATTGCATTTCTTATCGGCGTACCAAGTTCTGAAATTGTCACAGCGGGTAGCATTATGGCAACAAAGCTTGTAACAAATGAATTTGTAGCAATGATGGATCTTAGTAAAATTTCCAGCACTCTCTCTATCCGTACAGTTGGTATTATTTCTGTCTTCCTCGTTTCTTTTGCCAACTTTTCTTCCATTGGAATTATTTCCGGTGCGGTAAAAGGGTTAAACGAAGAACAAGGAAATGTTGTTGCCCGCTTCGGCCTAAAATTACTATACGGCGCTACTCTTGTTAGTATTTTATCTGCGATTATTGTAAGTATTATGCTTTAATTAGGTAAAATTTTATCATTTTCTTATCCCTGTCTTTTGTATACAATAACGAATAGATGTCTTATAAATAATCAATACATCTATTTTTTATACATGTACAATACCTTTTATTTAGCGTAAAATATTTTTTATGTGTTTTAATACGCTTCTAGATGTATACACTTTGATTGTTTTAAAGGAGAAAAAATGATGAAATCCGACATTAACAACGAAACTCGAGCCAAAAAAGGACGCTCAAAGAAAAAGCGCCTACTTTGGTTCATTCTTATTCCCTTACTTATTGTAGCAATGGGAGCAGGAGGCTATTCCTTCCATATATACAGTAAAGCAAAATCCGTCTTAAGCAACGCTTATTCTGAACTCGGCCGAGGAGATAAATCCAGCAAACGTGAAAAAGCTGTTAAACCTATGACTGATAATATTTCTGTCCTGATCATGGGTGTTGATGAAAGTGATATCAGGGAAAAAGGTTACGGAAAAGCGACTCGTACAGATGCATTACTACTTGCAACAATTAATAAAAATGATAAATCTGTTAAACTAGTCAGCATTCCACGTGATTCACGCGTCTTCATTAAATCACGTGATAAATATGATAAAATTACACATGCACATGTATTTGGTGGTGTAGACAGCACAATTGATACAGTAGAAAAATTTTTAGATGTACCAGTTGATTACTATGTAAAATTTAATTTCAAATCCTTTATCAAGATTGTTGATTCTCTAGGTGGTATAACTGTCGACGTTCCAGTTGAGTTCACAGAACAAAATAGTAGCGACGAAGCAGATGCAATTCACCTAAAAAAAGGGCGTCAACATTTAAATGGAGAAGAAGCACTTGCACTAGCTAGAACGCGTCATATTGATAGTGATTATATGCGTGGTCAACGACAACAACTTGTTTTAGAGGCTATTGCTGAAAAAGCCCTATCTCTCAATTCCATTAATAAAATCGGAAGCCTATTAGATGCTGTCGATACAGACTTAAAAACAAATTTAACTTTTGATGATATGATGACTATTGCAAAAAATTCAATGGATTCAAATTTAAAAATGGATAAATTGCAAGTGGAAGGTACTGATAAATATATAGGTGGTATTTATTATTACGTTCCAAACGAAAAGAGTGTTAATGATATATCGACAACACTTCAAGAACATCTCGGTGTTACGAATAAAAATGAGCATAAAAAATTATAATAAAAAGGCTGCTAGATTTTTCTAAGCAGCCTTTTTATTATAATTTTCAACATATTTCTCATGCATATTGTGACAAAAAGAGACAATTATTACAGCAGTGTAACATTTTTTATGAAAACATTACACACGTAGTGAAAATAATAGTATACTAGGACGTACATAATGTTATTTTCATCATTTTTATACAAAAAATGTAATACATATATTTATACAAATTTTTCTGGGGGGAAATAAATGAAGCTAAGCAAAATACTGATTGGTTCCGCTATTGCTGGTGGCATATTACTTTGTGTTGGTGGTATTGGTGGATATCAATATGTATCCAAATTAAATAATCAACTAAATACAACTGCACTACCAAACACTACATTTGAAGGTATTTCTCTTGATGGAAAAAATAAAGCAGATATTCAAGCCCTTGTTAATCAAAAGGTGAATGAATTAAATCAAAAACCTCTTAACTACGTATTCCAAAATGATAAGCAAAATTACACGTGGAAAGATTTAGGAGTAGATTATAAAGAGAAGGATATTGTCGACAATATCTTTAAAGAACAAGAAGGGAACGTAATGAATCGTTACAACATGCGTAAGCAAGCTGAAAACGGTGAAGTAAAACGTGACTATAAATTAACACCACAATTAAATACAACAACTTATGAAACCTTTATAAAGGATAAATATAATGAAACATTAAAAAATCCTGTCAACGCCGAATTAAGTGTTGAAGGCTCTACAGTAAATATTAGCCAAAGTCAAAATGGAGAAAAAATTGATAAAGGAAAATTAACCGATTTAACAAGCGCAGCTATTACTTCTGGCACACCCGATGTTGTATTACCAGTTACACTAATAAAACCTGAACGTTCTACAGAAGATATACAACAAATGGGGATTAAAGAAGTGATTGCTGAATATTCTACCCCAATGGCTGGCCGTAATGGAAATCAATCCTATAACGTAAATAAGTCAGCTAATACGTTAAGTGGAGTTATTGTAGCACCTGATGAAACGTTTAGTTTTAATGGCCGTGTTGGCGTAACTGATGCTGCACATGGTTATAAATCCGCAGCAGTATATTCACAAGGTAAAGTTATACAAAGTGC
The DNA here is from genome assembly GCF_038005725.1 of Bacillus sp. FSL R12-0074. Classification (NCBI taxonomy): domain Bacteria; kingdom Bacillati; phylum Bacillota; class Bacilli; order Caryophanales; family Bacillaceae; genus Bacillus; species Bacillus sp. FSL R12-0074. The sequence goes on along the minus strand of NZ_JBBOTR010000001.1, from coordinate 630,469 downwards.
AGGCGGAGGCGTTTGCCAAGTAAGTAGTACTTTATACAGCGCAGCTTTAAGGGCAGATTTAGGAATTGTTTCTCGAAGCAATCATTCTATGCCCGTAAATTATTTACCACTTGGGCAGGATGCAGCAGTGGCAGATTATGGTCCGGATTTAAAATTTAAAAACAATACAGGTAAGCATATTTACATTCAAGCATTTTCAAATGGCGGTAGTATTACTACACGTATTTTCGGTACAAATACTGGTAAAAATGTTGAAGTTTCTTCTCAAGTAATTAGTAATACTGGTGATAGAATAACAGCGGTTACGTATAAAAAAGTAACACAAAACGGTGAAGTACTCTCAAATGGACAAATTTCAAAAAGCGTATATAAAAGTGCCCCAAAACAATGAGATAATATCAAACGGACAAATTTCAAAAAGCGTATACAAAAAGGCGTGATCTACTCACGCCTTTTTCTTTTGCAATAATAGTAAAAAAATTCCCAAATGATCTTTCGTTTCTTCTAAAGACCACACACGATTGCCTTGCTTCGCAGCTAATACGCACGCTTCTTCCCACGCATTCTTTTTCTTCATATTTACTAATTCATCGCGTAATTTCAAAACAATCTCTTCGTCCTCTTGCTCTATAAACTCTTCCATCACGCTTACTATTTCATCCTCATGAATACTTAACGTACAGTATGATTTAAGAAAGTATTGTAATGTTGGATACATATATACTCCCCCCTTTATTTATCTGATGGATAAGAAGTAATAATCTTAAATCCTAGATTTCCTGATTTATCTCTCGCTAAAACAGTAACAGTCTTTACTAGTTTGTCTTTTACAATCATATTTTTCTTTATTACTGTTTTTCCAACTGGGAATGAATGAGTTGTATTCAATACAAGACGAGCCTCTTTAGAGTTTTTCAACCAATCCTGAATTTCTTTATCATGTTGTTTTAAACTATCTTTCACAGCCTTTGTCGCTGTTTCCTTATCATAGTATGTACTTGCCGCTGAAACTTTATCTGTCTTCAAACGATTCTTCAAATCCTCTTCTGATTTGCCTACATGCCTTTCAATCGTATGACCATTTTTAGGTGGCCCTTCCATTTCATCTAAAATATTATCACTAATTTTTTCTACTGATGTAGAATGATCCTCTTTTGGTTTTTCTGTTTTTTGTTCTTTTCCTGCACATCCACTTAAAATCAGCATTAGTGCCAATAAACTACTCAAGAAAAGACTACTTAATCGTTTCATCGTATCACCTCTTCCATGATTATTATCGTAACTCCACTAAAAGTCAATTTCACAAAGAAAAAATGTATACAGTTTTAAAATCCTCATTCATTTTGCTATATTTTCCACCCCCCTTTCATCAAATCACTGTTTTTTGCCCTTTTTAAAATATACCCCCGTGTTTTTATAATTATTTCCCAGATGAAAACACCAATCGAAACACTCCATAAACCCTTTAAACACAGGATTTATGGAGTGTTTTTTAAATAAACTAAATATACCCCTACTTTCATATACCCAATACCTATATAAGGTATAAAAATCCCTTTCTATCAACTGTTTTCTACATTATGTAAATTTGCACTTGCCTATACAATGTAAATATGGTGTAATGCAAAAAAAGATAAAGGATTTTATAAAATGGCTGAAACAATTCAAAACTTCTTAACAGACTATTATTCAATCGCAATTCCACTTAGTATATTAATCAACATCATCATCAGTCTTTTAGGTTTTATCCCTAGTATTTTTTTGACCGCTATTAATATACAACTCTTCGGTGTAACAAATGGTACAATCATTTCGATCGCAGGTGAGGCATTGGGGGCTATTATCTCGTTTTATATTTATCGTATAGGCCTTCAAAGGTTCACTCACGATAAAGTAAATAAGTATCCAAAGGTAGAACGCCTTCTTTACGTAGAAGGCAGAGAGGCATTTCTACTCGTCCTATCTTTTCGTTTTATTCCTTTCATTCCGTCCAGTATCGTTACTTTATTTGCAGCTCTAGGCAAAATGTCATTACTCTCTTTCAGTATTGCTAGCACAATAGGGAAAATACCGGCCTTATTGATCGAAGTATATTCTGCATATCATGTCATAAACGGAACAAATGAAGCGAAATGGATTATTACAATCGCAGGTTGTGTTGGATTATTTTATTTGTGGAAAAAATGGAGAAAAAAATAAAGAAGGAGCATAGGCTCCTTCTTTATTTTTGAAGTATTTTATTAATAACTATCCCTTAAAGCCTTAGTTTACACCAACAGCACTAAATGATTGCTTAACTGCTGCTACTTCTGCAGAGCTAGCACCATATAAATCAGCTGCAGCTTGTACTGCACCAGCACGAGCTTGACTAAATGTAGTAGATTGCGTGAAATACTGTGTATTTGCACGGTAATAAATTGCACCTAGCTTATCTTTACCGATACCAGTTACTGTTACACCAGAATGCGTACCGCCATTTGCTAATAAATAAGCTTGTTTGTTAATGATACCACTGTTTGTATGAACGCCACCGTTATCACTTGAACCAGTGTAACGCTTAGAATAATGATCTGGATCACCATATTTCGTTGGATCACTCATAGAGCGAAGCGCGTCTCCTGCTTTACCAGGCGTGTAAATATCTTCACCAATCTCCCAATCTGGATTACGGTTATCATAGAACTCTACTAATGTACCAAAGATATCAGAAATTGCTTCATTTAATGCTCCTGATTCATTTTGATAAATTAAATTCGAGCTATTTTCCGTAACCGCATGCGTTAATTCATGACCAATTACATCAATTCCACCAGATAATGAAGTAAACGTTACACCATCACCATCTCCGTATACCATTTGTGATCCGTTCCAGAATGCATTATTATAATTACTTCCGTAATGAACTGTTGATTTTAACGGCGCTCCTGCATCATTAATAGAATTTCTATTAAATGTAGCTTTATAGTAATCATATGTTTTACCTGCATAGTAATGAGCATCTACCGCTGCTGCATCATACGCTGCATTGAAAACATTATCTGCATCTGCCCATAATGTTCCTGGTAATGTTGAACGGTTTTTCGCATCATATGTGAAAATCGTTGCCCCGCGTGTATTATCTTGTAAATAGTAAGATGATCCAGATAATGTTGTATTAAGCGACTTCGTATCTCCTAATACACCTTTACCAGTCCCTACTTTATTTGTTCCTGTTACAGGCTTTACAACTGCTTTTGCATCCTGCTTAGGAGCCTCTTGTTTAACTGGAGACTTATCATCATTCGTCACATGATCGATTGTATTAAACTTATTTAACACTTTACCGCTTTCTGCCTCAATGAAATAGTAGTAGTTTCCTGGGCTCGGGTCTAAGAAGTTTAAATTCACAACGTATGCGTATGTTGTATCTTCACCATTTTGATATACATATAAGTCCGCCTTTGGTTCTACTTCATACTTCGGCGTTACTCCTAAATCTTGCTGCGCGATTTCAATTGCCTTTGCGCCTTCAATCTTATTTTTATTTTTCAATTTTTCCTTCTTGTCTAAATCAGGTGCAACTGTTCCAGACAACACTTTTAAAGAACCATCTTTACTTACGTGAGCTACTTGAGTAGAACCCCATACAGGTACTCCTTCGTAAACTTGTTGCATACGTACTACTGTTGAATCAGTTACAGCATCTTTTTTCACTTGTTTTACTTTGAAAGAATCTTGCGCACTCTTTTCCCCTAGCTTATAATCACCCTTTGCCGCATTTAAGTAATCAAACACAACAGATTCCGCTTTCTTACCAGTCGCTCCAGTTAGATCACCAGAAATAAACTCAGGTGACTGTACCGTCTCATTGTACTTCTTAGTAGAGAGTACATTTTTAGAATCCGCAAATGCAGAGCCTGTCCCTCCGAACGTAGTAACTGCCATTCCTGCCGCTAACACTAACGCTAAACTCTTCTTTTTCATCTAACATTCCCCCTAATAAAAAATTTTTGAAAAAGAGTAGTTTCATATTATCATTATGTTTCCACTATTAATATACTAAAAATTCAATTAATTTCTTTCTCAAGTGTTGTAGAATTTTGAGGAACAAATATTGAAAAAAAACCCTTTCCGTTGGGAAAGGGTTTTTTTTATAAATTAATTTGTTCAACTGTTTTAGCTTCTTGCCCTAGAGTATCCGGCTTCCAAGCATACTGAATATCCAATACTACAGCTGCAATTGCCATAACCACAAATGTTCCTGCAATTAACTTTTTCATACTATCCCTCCTCTTTACTCTTCTAATAAAGTAATCGCTAATTTATAATAGCGATTACTTTCTTTAAAATCTGAGCACTCTTCTAAGTATTCAGCTAGTTCTAAGTATACTTTCTTTAAATCTTTTATATTTTCCTCTGTTTTAAAGAAAGGAACTACTTCTGTTTCTAGAAATTTTTTATAGAGGTCTCTTTCTTCAAAATATTTATATCTTAAATTTAACAATAAATATAACATCCCTTTGTATCTATCATCTTTCCTTGCAGCAATGATACCTTTTTCAATCCATTCAGCTGCTTCCTCAAGTTCTCCTAATTGAATACACTGTAATGAGAGCTCATACATGGCATCAATATAATTCATATCCTCTTCTTTTTTATACTTTAAGCATTCTATATAATACTCTTTCGCCTTGGCATAATTTTTTTGTCGGTAGTACAGATAACCAATATTATTTAAAGCAATAGAAAGAATATTATCTTTATCAGCAAAAGAAGTTGCTTCTCTTATGATATGATTATAGATTTCCATAGCTTCATTATATTGTTTTTTTCTAGTATAACTAAACGCAATTAAAAACTTACAATTAATTATATTTCTAAATTTATATTCACTTTTAAAACCTTCTAATGCCACATTAGCAAAATATAATGTCATATGGTCTATTTCCATCTGACTATATGTCAATGCCAAATTATAATATATTCCTGTTTCATAATATCCTAACTCTTTCGCCATCGATTCCGTCTTTAACAGATATTCTAATGCCTGCGTATATTTGTACTGCACAGAATATAATAATGCCTTATTATACGTATATAACATCTTCTGAAAAGGCGAGTATTTCTTATACACTTTCTTCAATCCGTCCAATTCTTCTTCAACAGCAGGGAGATCCCGCTTCATCATTAAATAACGTGTATACAGCAGTTTATAATAATTTATAATTTCAAAATCCAACACATGCTTCATTTCACCTTGCAACTCTTCGTATATGCGCTCTACTTGTTGCTTGTCCAAATGAACTAATGCATTCAACCACTCGTCCAACTTCACTTTCACATCTTCTTCTACATCTCTCAAATCCGTCACAGCAATTTCTAGTCTTGTGCAGAGCAATTGTAGAATTTCTTCTGATGCTTCAATCTTTCCATTTTCGATCTTACTTAAGTATGAGACAGAACAAATGCCCTGACATAATTCTTCTTGTGTCATTTTTTGCTGTAGCCGTTTATAAAAAACTTGCTTGCCTATTTTTTCTAATGTTTGTTGCATTGTCCTCCTCCATTCTCATTACCCCCACTACTCTAATAATACATAAAATCTAGAGAAATATAAATTGATAAATGTAAATTTTCTAAAAAATATGCATTATTTCATTTTTTTCTCTCTTGACTTCAATCCCCTATTACTTCTTTGCTACGAAAGGGGAAAAATTGGTATACTATAATCAAATTACGGAGGTGTTTTCGCAATGAATCATTATAAAGACGATAGTTACGCCTTACATACAGATTTATATCAAATCAACATGGCTTATACATATTGGAAAGATGGTATTCATACTCGCCGTTCTGTTTTTGATCTATACTTTCGAAAGCTTCCATTCGAAAACGGCTATGCTGTTTTTGCTGGTCTTGAAAAAATTGTAGAGTACATAGAAAATTTCAGCTTTACCGAAAGTGACATCGCTTATTTAGCAGAGCTGCAATTCGAAGAAGACTTCCTTCATTATTTACAAAACATGAAATTTACTGGCACGATTCGTAGTATGCAAGAAGGCGAAGTTGTTTTTAATAACGAACCATTATTACGTGTTGATGCACCGCTTGGCGAGGCACAAATAATTGAAACCGCCCTCTTAAATATTGTAAATTACCAAACATTAATTGCTACAAAAGCTGCACGTATGAAGCACGCTGCAAATAATGATGAGCTTTTAGAGTTCGGTACAAGACGAGCTCATGAGTTTGATGCTGCCCTTTGGGGAACACGAGCTGCCTTTATTGGTGGTTTTTCATCTACAAGTAACGTTCGCGCAGGGAAACGATTTGGCATCCCTGTAGCTGGCACACATGCCCATTCTTTCGTTCAAGCATATCGCGATGAATATGTTGCATTTAAAAAATATGCTGAAACACATAAAAAATGTGTATTTCTTGTCGATACATACGACACATTAAAATCTGGTGTTCCAAATGCGATTCGTGTTGCAAAAGAGTTCGGGGATCGTATCGATTTTTATGGCATTCGCCTTGATAGTGGTGATATGGCATATTTATCAAAGGAGGCCAGAAAACAACTTGATGCAGCTGGATTTACAAATACAAAAATTATCGCTTCTAGCGATTTAGATGAATATACGATTATGCACTTGAAATCTCAAGGGGCAAAAATTGATGTATGGGGTGTTGGTACAAAGCTGATTACATCCTTTGAGCAGCCAGCATTAGGGGCTGTTTATAAACTAGTCGCTATTGAAGATACTGACGGAAAATTAAATGATACGATTAAGATTTCATCTAATCCTGAAAAAATTACAACCCCAGGACTTAAACGAGTTTATCGTATTATTAACCGTGTTAACGATCATGCAGAGGGCGATTATATTGCTTTAGAGTCAGAAGAACCCGGAAAAGAAGAGCGTTTAAAAATGTTTCATCCAGTTCATACATATATAAGTAAATTCGTAACAAGCTTTGAAGCACGCGAACTACATCAAGATATTTTCATTAACGGTAAAAGAGCGTATGAATTACCTAATATATTAGATATTCAAAAGTATAATGAACGCAGCCTCTCACTATTTTGGGAAGAGTATATGCGAACTTTAAACCCAGAAGAGTACCCTGTCGATTTAAGCCAAGAATGTTGGGATCATAAAATGAATTATATTCAAACTGTTCGAGAACAGGTTGAAAAAAACATACAAAAATAAAGTGAAGCTTTAATCAGTGGGGTTTTGTCCCTCCCCCACTTATCCATTTTTCAATACTATATGGATATTTGTAAAAAATATATTAAAATAATAAGAAGAATATTATATTTTTGTAAATTTATATATTAAATTATTTAAAAACAAAATAATATTTGATATTATTTTCTTGAGTCAATTTCAACAAAATAACCAATAAAAAGAGGACGCAATTGCGTCCTCTTTTTTATAAATCTTTTACTCGTAGTACACGCATTGCATTTAATACTGCAAGTAACGTCACACCAACATCTGAGAAGACTGCTTCCCACATTGTTGCAATACCAAAGGCGCCGAGTAATAACACTAACCCTTTTACCCCTAATGCAAATATAATATTTTGCCATACGATGCTACGTGTACGTTTTGCAATTTTTACTGCTGTCACAATTTTTGAAGGCTCATCAGTCATAATAACGATGTCAGCAGCTTCAATTGCTGCATCCGACCCTAAGCCGCCCATCGCAATACCAACGTCTGCCCTTGCTAGTACTGGCGTATCATTAATACCATCACCGACGAATGCAATCTTTTCTTTACCGCGTTTTGCTGCATCAATTTTTTCGATTTCTTCTACTTTTTGGTGTGGTAATAATTCGGCATGAACTTCATCTAAACCTAATTCTTTACCAACAGCTTCCCCGACTGATTTTGCATCACCAGTTAACATGACTGTCTTCTTAATACCTAGTTCTTTTAACTTTTGAATTGCTTGTTTTGAATCCTCTTTTACCTCATCAGAGATAACAATATACCCTGCATGTTTACCATCTACAGCAACATGAACTAGTGTACCTACTGTATTTGGTTGCTTAAATGTAATGTTTTCTTTGCTCATTAATTTAGCATTACCTGCGAAAATTTCTTTTCCTTGTACTTTTACAACCGTACCATGACCAGAAATTTCACTATAGTCTTCAATAGCATTTTCATCGATTGATTTTCCATATGCATTTCGAATAGATTGTGCAATCGGATGATTTGAATATACTTCTGCAAATGCCGCATATTCTAATAGCTCTTCAGCTGTGATACCTTCACTAGGCTCCATCTTCGTAACTTTAAAGACACCTTTTGTTAATGTTCCTGTTTTATCAAAAACGATATATTTCACATCATTCAATGCTTCTAAATAGTTACTTCCTTTTACTAAAATACCACTTTTAGATGCCCCACCAATACCGCCAAAGAATCCAAGAGGAATCGATACAACGAGCGCACATGGACAAGAGATTACTAAGAATACTAAAGCTCTATAAATCCAATCGGAGAATGTAGCACCCTCTAAAATAAGTGGTGGAATAAATGCCATTATTGCCGCTGTTATAACTACAACAGGAGTATAATAACGTGCAAACTTTGTAATAAAGTTTTCTGTTGGCGCTTTTTTGCTACTTGCATTTTGTACTAAGTCTAAAATTTTCGATACAGTGGATTCACCGAACTCTTTTGTAACTTCGACAATTAATACACCATTTTGGTTTACAAAACCACTTAATACGTCATTACCAACTTCTACTTCCCTCGGTACAGACTCACCTGTTAACGCTGAAGTATCCATCATTGATGTTCCCTCAACTACTTTCCCGTCTAACGGTACTTTTTCACCTGGTTTTACGATAATATACTCACCAATTTGCACATCTTCTGGTGATACTTGTTTCGTTTCGTTTCCAACTTTCACATTCGCATAGTCAGGACGAATATCCATTAATGACGTAATTGATTTTCGAGAACGATTTACTGCAATACTTTGGAACAGTTCCCCTACTTGGTAAAATAGCATAACTGCTACCGCTTCTGGATATTGTTGAATCGCGAAAGCTCCTAAAGTTGCAATTGCCATTAAAAAGTTTTCATCGAACACTTGGCCGCGAGTTATGTTTCTTACCGCTCTCCAAACGATATCTCCACCTATTAATAAATAAGCAAGGACGAATAATGGAATTGTTATCATTTGCGGTAATCCGGCTAATGCAGCAATTCCTGTCAAAATTCCACCGACTACTAATCGTCCTATCATCTTTTTCACATTTCCATCACCATGATCATGACCGTGGTCGTGTCCTTTTTCCTCTTCACGAACAACTTTTACATCCGGCTCTAACTTTTGAACAACATTTTTTATATTTTGCACAGTCGATTCAAGTTCTCTTTTATTTGCAACTTCTACTCTTAATTTCTTTGATACGAAATCAACAGTCGCTTCTGAAACTGTTGGCATTTCTTTTACCTTATTTTCAATCTTCATTGCACAATTTGCACAGTCTAAGCCTTCTAATACAAATACTTCTTTTACTGATTTTGTTTTTTGCTCTTCTTGCACTTTAATATGTGGCTCTAATTTTGTAACAAGTTGCTTCGCTTCCGTAACAACTTGATTTTCTTTATTTTGCGGTGTTTCTAAAAGCATCGTTTTTGTTGCAAAGTTTACGGAACAAGATGTTACCCCTTCTATATTCCCAACACCTTTTTCAATTTTCATTGCACAATTTGCACAATCTAAACCTTCTAGCATAAGTTTCTTTTTCACTAATGCTTCTGGCATCGTTCTCCCTCCTCGCTTTTTTATTCTTCCTCGTTTACGTGTTCAAACGCTTGCTCGAAGATATGAATTACGTGTTGATCAGCTAATGAGTAATAAACTACCTTTCCTTCTTTACGGTTCTTTACAAGCTTTGCTTGCTTTAATACACGAAGCTGATGTGAGATTGAAGATTGCGTCATTCCTAATAAATAAGCTAAATCACAAACACACATTTCAGCTTCAAATAATGCATGTAATATTCTCGTACGTGTACGGTCACCTAATACTTTAAATAATTCTGCTACTTTACTTAAACTTTCATCAGTCGGAATTGTTTGTTTTACTTGATCCACGATTTCCTCGTGAATTACCGTTTGAGAACATGCTTCCTGTTGCGTTTCTACTTTATTTTCAGCCATCACAGCTCACCTCTTTATTTGAACATATGAACAACTATTCATATGTCTTATACCTTTATTATATGAGCGTCCATTCATATGTGTCAATGAATTCTCATACATTTTTTAAAACATTTCGTTCACATTTCAAAATAAACATATAAATATTCTCCACGTCTATCATGCTCTTCATACAAAAAGGATGCACGAATATCGTACATCCTTTTCTTATTTATCCCGCATTAACGGGCAGTAAGACTCCCACCTCAAAATGCAGCTGGAACAAAGAAGTTAGGTGGGAGATTAACTGCCCGTAAAAGCCCGATTGGCGAGGACTAATAATCAGTGGGGGATGAAGCCCCCCCACTGATTAAAGTTTCACTGCATCCACAATTAACGAAGCAAATCCTAATTTACCATCTTGATTTCTATGATCAAAACGTTTCGAACGATAAATAAGTCCACCGTTCTCTTTCCAATCACTATAATGAAACTCACCATTCTCATCACAGTATTCTAAAAGCTTTACTTGAAAACCTACTGCTTCAAACATAGATATAATCGTTTTGTAGTTATGTACAATTTTATGACTTGCAGCTGGATGATCTAACGGACCGGGTCCTCCCACTTGCACACCACGCTGATATTCTTCATTGTGGGGAAAAATGCATCCGGCACTGCACAACGAATATAACCATCATCTTGTAAAAACTCAAAGCATATTTTAGCTGCTTCTATACCTTCTTCATACGATAAATGCTCCCATACATGTTCAGCTAAAATTACCGATAAAGAATTAGGCTGAAATTTATTAAGCCACGTTTCTCTTTTTAATAAATTTAATTCATCCTCATTTGTATGTAACCAACCTGGATTATTATTATATCCCTCTGCTCCAACGACAACTTTCGTCTCCATCTTTCCACCCCTTTTTCATATTCCGACATAAAAAGTTCGACAAAGTAACATTGACCCCCTTTATTTCCCCAAAAGAAAAAACCTTGCGCGCTCCCTAGACGCACAAGGCTTACTATCTTATATCCCTTTAATTAGCTTTTTCTAAACTATCTTGCGAACTTCCATCTTCTTTTAGATGACTGTGCTTTTTCGAATATACAAAGTATACAACTACTCCTATTGCCAACCAAACACCGAAGTATATCCATGTTTTTAACGGTAGATTTACCATTAAGAATAGACAGCATGCAACTGAAATAATCGGTAAGATTGGTACAAATGGTACCATAAATCCACGTTGTAATTTCGGATGCGTTTTACGAAGAATGATGACAGTTACACCAACCATCGCGAATGTTAATAACGCTCCAATATTCGCTAAATTTGACAATTCTTTTAAATCGATAAATCCAGCAATTAAAGCACTACCAATTCCTGTTAACCAAACTGAAAATGTTGGTGCTTCTGTCTTCTTGTTAATTTTCGCAAAAGATTTTGGCAATAAACCATCACGGCTCATCGCGAAGAATACACGTGTCGTAGCGTAGATGTATGCGAAAATTACAGCCATAATACCAATTACAGCTCCAATAGCAATTACACCAGCTACTTTATCTTGTCCTACAACTTCTAGTACATAGGCCATCGCTTCAGGTACATCTAATTCCTTGTAAGAAACCATACCTGTCATAACGAGACAAACTACAACATAAATGATTGTACAAATGACTAATGAAGCAATAATACCAATCGGTAGATCACGTTGCGGATTTTTTACTTCTTCAGCAGAAGTTGCTAATGCATCAAATCCTAAGAAAGCGAAGAATACTGCTGCTCCTCCGGCAAAGACTCCACTTAAGCCGTACGGTGCAAATGGTATCCAGTTTTCTGGTTTCACGTAGAATACACCAACTGCAATGAATAAAACAACAATACCAATTTTAATTAATACCATTATGTTATTCACACGCTTACTTTCTTTTGTACCTCGTGATAATAACCAAGTTATCACCAACGTAATGATAACTGCGGGTAAGTTCACCATACCACCTTGCGATGGAATCGTTAACAATGCTTTAGGAATTTCAAGTCCCAATCCACTCACTAAATTATTGAAATAACCTGTCCATCCGCCAGCTACTGCAGCAGTCGTTACGACATATACGGATAGCAATGTCCATCCCATTAAATGGGCAACAAACTCACCAATTGTTGCATATGAATATGTGTACACACTACCTGAAACAGGAAGTGCAGATGCAACCTCTGCATAACATAAAGCTGCAAATCCACAAACAATTGCTGCAATCATAAATGAAAAAATAACTGCTGGACCAGCATCTCTTGCTGCTACTAATCCAGTTAATACTAGAACTCCTGTACCAATTATCGCACCAATCCCTAGCATTGTTAGGTCAAATGCCCCTAGCGTTTTCGTCAAAGTTTTACTTTTACTTTCCCCTAACAATTGCGTAACGGATTTCTTTTTAAATAGGTTGGCCACGATGAATGCCCCCTTTTACCAAGAAGAGCTAAGAGGTATTATCTCTTAGCTCTTATCATGTTGTTTTATATATTGTTCGATTTTGTTTTGTATAATGCTTCTATTAGCAAGATACTGTTTCTGCTTCTAATAATTCTTTAGCACCTTTGTACTCTACACCGTGAGCTTCTGCAACTGCTTCGAATGTTACATAGCCTTCTAATGTATTAATACCTTTTAATAATGCAGTGTTGCCTAGGCAAGCTTCTTTGTAGCCTTTGTTAGCAATTTGTACTGCATATGGTACTGTTACGTTTGTTAATGCAAGAGTTGATGTACGTGGAACCGCACCTGGCATGTTTGCAACTGCATAGTGAACAACGCCGTGTTTTTCATAAGTTGGGTTATCATGAGTTGTAATACGGTCAGTTGTTTCGAAAATACCACCTTGGTCAATCGCGATATCTACAACAACAGAACCTTGTTCCATTGATTTAATCATTTCTTCTGTTACAAGTTTTGGCGCTTTTGCACCTGGGATTAATACTGCACCGATTACAAGATCAGACTCTTTTACAGCTTCTGCAATATTGTAAGGATTAGACATTAAAGTTTTTACTTGGTTTCCGAAAATGTCATCTAATTGACGAAGACGTTCTGCACTTAAGTCGATGATTGTTACATCCGCACCTAGTCCAACTGCAATTTTAGCAGCATTTGTACCAGCTTGTCCACCACCGATAATTGTTACTTTACCACGTTTAACTCCTGGAACACCTGCAAGTAAGATACCTTTACCGCCTTTGTTTTTCTCAAGGAATTGCGCACCGATTTGTGCAGCCATACGACCAGCTACTTCACTCATAGGTGCAAGTAATGGTAATGAACGGTTTTCTAATTGTACTGTTTCATATGCGATAGCAACAACTTTCTTCTCGATTAACGCTTTTGTTAATTCTGGTTCTGGAGCTAAGTGTAAGTATGTGAATAAGATTAAACCTTCGCTGAAGTGTTTGTATTCGCTTTCAACTGGTTCCTTAACTTTCATAACCATTTCCATGTTCCAAGCTTCTTCAGCTGTATCAACAATTTTTGCTCCCGCTTCAACATACTGAGCATCTGTGAAACCAGATCCTACACCTGCATCCCTTTGAATGAATACTTCGTGATTGTTACGAACTAAATGTACAACACCTGCTGGTGTCATTGCCACACGGTTTTCGTTGTTTTTAATTTCTGCTGGTACCCCAATACGCATAATGAAATGCCCCCTTATAATTAACAGAAAAAAGGAATTCTTTTTTCTTTTTGTAATAATTAATAACTTATGTCCTTATTCTAGCATAACTTAAAAATTATGAAAACGCTAACATACCATTTTTTTAAAGTTTATATATTTAGAATAGTGTAAATATACGAAACATTGATTCTATTGGGTTATTTGTACCATCTCATTATCTATCACTCTATTTACATTATATCCATTCAAAACGCATAGTAATTATTTATTATTTGACAATAATGTAACAATGCAAAAAACTAAGTAGTTACGTATACATATACACTTATTACTTTGTACAATACTTTAGAAATATATTCTTTCCATAAAAAAACAGCTACTAGCATTTAGCCAGCAGCTGGATAGATCATAAATAACTTTGAAAATAGATCTTCTGTCGTCTCGGTAATTTTATCAAACATATCACTTTCACGATCTTCTTGCTCTTTTAACATCTTAATTGTTTCACGTGCGTCTTCAGGATAATCGGTAATGATACCATCCACGTTTAACTTATAATATGCCTTTAAACTTTCCATATCATTTACTGTCCATACGTAAATTGGCTTGTTTAGCTTCCTTGCTTCTTTTACTAATTTCTTATTTAACATGTATTCTTCTGCTACATAAAAATCAGCCTTCACATTCTTTAAGTTAGCTCTACTCGCATACAGTATGTATCCTACTTTTATATTTGGATTTGCACGTTTAAACTCTTTAATAAGCGGATAGTGTAACGTTTGAATGACACATTGCTTCTCAAATTCATTATCTTTAATCACTTTTAATACTTTGTTTACGAAATCTTTTTCGCCACCATGGAGCTTCACTTCAATATTAAGTTTGATTTTTCCTTTTGCCAGCTTAATGATCTCATCAAGTGTACTTATTTGTCCTGAAAACCCATCTTGACTAAGGGTAAGCTGTCTTAACTCCTCCATCGTTAAATCTGACACGTGAACATTAGCATTCGCAAGACGTTTTAGCTTCAAATCATGTATAACTGCTAGTTCACCGTCTTTTGTTTGCAGTACATCAATTTCAGCGTAGTCTGCTTTGGCATCAATAGCCCCCTGCAGAGCTTCTTTCGTATTCTCTACACCTTTTGAAATATAACCACGATGAGCCATAATAATTGGTTCTTTATATGAATTTGAAATAAACGTTACAATGAAGGCAACGACCATTCCGGCAGTAATAATTCCTACAATATATACACCCATAAATTTCCAACGATGTTTTTGGAAGAAACATTTATCTGCTTTTGTTTTCGAATAATCTAATCCTTCTTCTAATAAAACATCTTCAACCGGAACCTTTTGTAAATACAATCGTGTTATTGCCATAATATAAAATGGCGTCACGATAAAACTAAATAAATACAATGTACTCGTTAAAAATACAGACATTGTTGATTCTGCTAATAATGCAAATGTTCCCTGTGGATTTGTAAATTCATACATGCCCCATAGACACAATAAATACATTCCAAAAAATACACCGTACACAATCCCTATTGAAATAAAAAATCCTACTAAAAAGAATAGTACTTTAAAAAAACTTTCTTTTACTAACGTTGCACTTTTACGTGCTGCTGTGCGAAACGGCTTTTGCTCTAAAACAACAATAGGTAGAACAAAAATCCAGCGAAGGTTCAAATACGCAACTACAGCAAAGAACGTGTAATAACCAACTTGTCCCATCGTTGTCTTAAACAGTTCTCCTGTAATAAAGTTAGGAATTTGAATTTGCGGAATTAATGCCGTTTCATATCCAAGATTTAAAAGAGGTAACAATACGACAGCATATAAAATAAATCCTGGTAAGCAATATGTGAAAAGAGTAGGTAAATACGTTACGGTTTTATATAAAATCGGACGTAATTTCACCTTTTGTCTTTTATGAGCGAAGTACGAAATGATAATAAGCACCGCAAATTCCGTAAAGATAAGAAACAGTGCTAACAATGATAAAATTACGATTGCCAAAATGCCGTATGGTGTCTTTAAAAACGCTAATAATTCATCATTCGTCGCATTTGCATAACCACCAAAATACAATAACTTATTAAAAATGATCCCAAATAGCGGGACAAATACAATCGCTGCTAATAATTTATAAGCAAGTTGAAAGGTTAATACATTCCAAAAAGCAAATCTAACTGTTTGAAAGGAATGTCCCATTACCCCTGGTATAGATAGTCTTTTACGGTGTTGCATATATTCCTCCACATTCTAAAACGATATTTGAGATGGATTCCACATTTCCATTTCCAACCCATCTTTTTAATAATAATATATTCCGCTTAACATGAACACTCTTATACATACAATGAAAAAGTGATGGCTACTTGCCATCACTTTTTCATTTACTCTATTTTTTCTCTAACCCTTGACCAAATGCTTTCAAGAAGCTAAAACCGAATGTAATTGCTCTATTGATATCTGGATCTTTTAACACTTTAAAGAAATCCATCACTTTTGTTTTTTTACCACTATTTAATTCCTCTGTTGCAAATTGTAATCCAGTGACTAAACTAGATGTTATTTGTTTCGTTATTTCTGGGTCCACTGAAGATAATGCCTCTCCTGCCCCCATCATATTGTTTAATGCATTTTTTACTGGTTCACGATTCAATTGTTCAACAGCTATTTTGGAAACATCTTCTTTTGCAGCAAGTAAACTAATTGCTGCATCTAAAATTCCTGCTTTTTGCAACTGCGCTAATAGCTGCATCGTCTCTTCTACTGCTTCTCTATTCTCAGCTAGATCATTTAACAACTCATCTGTTACTTGCTGTTTTTTTTCTTCTTCTGTTACAATCTTCTTTTTAATTAAAGTAATCTCTTTTGCCATTATCTCCGCCCCCTAATTCTGGTCCACAAGTGATACGTATTGTTTTCTTTGCCACTTTCGCTCGATTTCAACACCATTTTGCGGATGACGTTTTTTATCTCTCGGGTTTGAAGATGGTAACGGACGATTTCCTTTTTCACGTAATACGCGCAGTTTCACCATTGTTTGTTTATAAGCTGGTGTACACGTATAAATGTCTGTTGCTGTTCCTGTTAAAATATTGATTGCCTCTTCATTTACTGTCGCATGCATCGGCAAATACAACTCATTTCCAGTTACACGATCTGTAACAAGCGCTTGTACTTTGATTTTTCCAAATGGTGATGCTAACTCTACAAGACCACCATCTTTCACATTGCGTTCTTTAGCAAGTTCAGGTGAAATTTCAACAAATACTTCAGACACTTTAGATAAAATACCAGCCGACTTATTCGTCATATTCCCTTCATGGAAATGCTCTAGCATACGGCCATTATTTAATAGTAAATCATACTCATCTGGTGCTATAACTGGCGGAACCCATTCATCTAGTGATAAACGTGCTAGTTTGTCTGGGAAGTTAAATCCATCTACATATAATAATGGTGTATCACTACCATCATGGCTACCCCAACATAAACTATTCCAGCCTTCTAGACGGTCGTACGTCGCTTGAGAGTATAACGGTGTAAGCGATGCAATTTCGTCCATAATTTCACTTGGACTTCCATAATTCCAGTCTCCGCCCAGTGCACGAGCTACTTTTTGTAAAATCCACCAATCTGGTTTTGAATCACCAAGCGGTTTCAATACTTCGTATAATCTTTGAATACGGCGCTCTGTATTCGTAAACGTTCCTTCTTTTTCTAAGCTTGGTGCCGCTGGTAAAATAACATCGGCGAAACGAGCTGTTTTCGATAAGAACATATCTTGAACAACAAGGAAGTCTAAATTCGCTAAAATATGTTGTACATGGTTGGCATTTGAATCTACTAAAGCCATTTCTTCTCCCATAACATACATACCACGTAGTTTTCCTTCTTCGGCCGCAAGTAACATTGCGATATTATTTAATCCCGGTTCTTTCGGAATGGTAGTACCGTATGCTTTTTCAAATTTCGCACGATGCACATCATCTGAAACAGCTTGGTAACCCGGAAGCCAGTTCGGTAATGTCGCCATATCACAAGCACCTTGTACGTTATTATGCCCGCGTAACGGATACGCACCGGCACCAGGACGACGGTAGTTACCTGTAACGAGAAGTAAATTTGAAATTGCTGCTGACGTTGTACTTCCTCCTGTATTTTGAGTTACACCCATTCCCCAAAGTACACAAGTACCATCTGCTTCATATACCATACGAGCCATTTCTTTTAACTGAGCTTTAGAAATCCCTGTAATTCCCTCAGTATAATCAAGCGTATATTTTTCTAGCATTTTGCTATATTCATCAAAATTCTTTACATTTTCAGCTATGAACTTTTTATCGTGCCAATCTTGATCAATAATGTATTTCGTTATCCCAGCAAGCCATACATAATCCGTCCCTTGACTCGGGTGAACAAATATATCAGCACGCTCCGCCATTTCATGTTTACGAAGGTCTGCGACAATTAGTTTTTGTTCATGTAATTTATGAGCACGCTTCACTCTAGTTGCAAGTACAGGATGTCCTTCTGTTGGATTTGCCCCAACAATAATAACAAGACCTGCCTCAGCAATATCTTTCACTGTTCCAGCATCTCCGCCCATACCGACAGTTTTAAATAAACCGTCTGTTGCTGGAGATTGGCAATAACGGGAACAGTTATCTACATTATTTGTTCCATATATTTGACGAGCTAGTTTTTGCATAAGATAGTTTTCTTCATTTGTTACTTTCGAAGAAGAAATAAACCCAAACGCATCGCTACCATACTCTGATTTAATATGTTGCATATTAGATGCAACAACTTCAAGAGCCTCTTCCCATGAAGCCTCAACAAACATATCTCCTTGGCGAATTAACGGCTTTGTAATACGCTCTTCACTGTTCACAAAGTCCCATCCGAATTTTCCTTTTACACATGTGGAAATACCATTAACCGGTGCATCTGAAACAGGTTGCACTTTTAAAATTTGACGATCTTTCGTCCATACTTCAAATGAACAACCTACCCCACAAAATGTACAAACTGTTTTTGTCTTATTAATTTTCGTCTTACGCATCGCGGACTCTACTTCTGAAACTGCTAAAATACTGCTATATCCAGGCTCTACATCTTTTACAAAATCAATCATTGGATTTAGCACATCTGGTTTTAAACCAGTCATAAATCCAGCTTCTCCTAGCATCGTTTTTTCCATTAATGCATTACAAGGACAAACTGTTACACATTGCCCACAACTAACACAAGACGAGTCATTTATACTCACACCATTGTCCCAAATAACACGTGGACGGTCTAAACTCCAATCAATCGATAAAGTTTCATTTACTTGTAAATTTTGGCATACTTCTACACACTGCCCACAAGCAATACATTGATTTGGATCGTATCGATAGAATGGATGCGACGTATCCACTTCGCATGCACTTACTTTCGGCTCATATGGATATTTCTGTTCTTCAATCTCCATCATATGTACTGTATTATGGACTTTACAGTTACCATTATTGTTATCACATACTGTACAATACAATAAATGATTCTCTAATATTCGATCCATCGCTTCAGTTTGTGCTTCCTTTGCACGTTCCGATTGCCTCTCAATATGCATACCATCTTCCAACTTCGTCGAACAGGCACGTAGTAAACTTCCATTCACTTCTACAATACATGTATCACAAGTTTGAATAGGATCTACCTCTGGTACATGACAAATTTGAGGATGTTCTAAATTACTTTCGTTAAACAATTGGAGTATCGTCTTTTCACCTGATACGAAAAATTCTTTACCATCAACGGTTACACGGACTGTCTGTTCTGTCATAGTTTCCCCTCTCCTTACAACTAACTGTACAACACAATTATGAATCCGTTTTCATAATTGTGTTGTACATATTTTTGAAGCGCCCTGTTGAAATACTTTCCTTTGGAAGTCGATTCTAGATGTTATAAGGTATAACTACGAAAGCTTGAAAATGTCGCTATTCTACAAATCTATTATATCGTACATATACAATAATAACCAAAATAATCTGCCATCTTCTTGTTAGTAGATGCTTTTGTTTTTTCGATGTTTTATGATAAATATGGAGAAAAATACATATAAAGGGGAATTTAATATGGGACCTATTCAAGAAACATATACAATTGTACGTTATCAATCTGGTACATTTTCAAAACAAACCGATGAGGTTGTTACGGAATCTCCTATTACAATTAAATTAAATAGCGAAGAATACGTAACAGTTGTATGCACTCCTAATTACATTGAAGATATGGTAACCGGTTTTTTAATTTCTGAAGGAATTATTTCTTCTTATAAAGATATTGAAGAAATATGGATCCAAAAAGAAAACGGAATTGTCCATGTAAAATCATCAAAAATTAATCCGCTCTATCAAACTTTATATAATAAACGGTACGTAACTTCTTGTTGTGGGAAAAGTAGACAAGGTTTTGTTTTTGTCAACGATGCAGCAAAAGCAAAAAAGTTACATGATATACATATAACTATTACTCCGGAAGAATGTTTTCACCTAATGACTTCCTTACAACAATCTTCAACTACATTTCGCCAAACGGGTGGTGTGCATAATACCGCTTTATGTGATCGAAATAACATTCTTTTATCAAGAATGGATATCGGAAGACATAATGCGCTAGATAAAATATACGGTCATTGTTTACGAAACAATATCTCTGTTCAAGGGAAAATCATTGCGTTTAGCGGACGCATCTCATCTGAAATTTTGTTAAAGGTTTCAAAAATAGGTTGCGAAATTGTTCTATCTAAATCAGCTCCAACTAAACTAGCTCTGCAACTCGCCCACGATTTAGGTATTACCGTAGTAGGATTTATTCGAAATGGATCTTGCAATATTTATACACATCCGGAACGAATCGATGGCTACAAAATAAACGATTGAATACGTAAAAGAAAGTGAAAATTTAATCAGTGGAGGGTTTTTCCCTCCTCACTGATTATTAGCCCAACCAATCGGGCTTTTACGGGCAATCCGACTCCCACGAATAGTTGGATAAAAATGACTCCTTTACAAAGCGGAAATTTTAGTTATAAAAATGTAACATATTAAAACCTTGAATAGTTAATAAAGTTAATATATAATTTCATTACATAAAGTGAAACTATAATCAGTGGGGGTGTTCATCCCCCACTGATTATTAGCCTTCACCAATCGGGCTTTTACGGGCAGCCCGACTCCCACCTAACTTCTTTGCTCCAGCCGAATTTTGAGGTAGGAGTTTTACTGCCCACAAATAGCGGGATAAATAAAATGAAAACATAGTAGCATAATCTTTTCATTCTTTTACAAATTAAGAAAGAATAGTCACAGAATACATTTAACTAAACTTAATCTTACAAAGTTAATGAATTAAATTTGAATCAATCTAGGAGGTTACAACTATGGAAATTCGCTTATTAACAACAGAGGATGCAGAAATTTATTTGAAAGTGTGTATGGAAGGTTTAATGAAAAACCCTGAGGCTTTTAGCTCTTCTTATGAAGATGTTCTTAAACAGGAAAACCCTGTCGCTGCTATGGCAAAGCGATTAAGCAATCCGGATAAGTATACTCTAGGTGTCTTCAAAGATAATGATTTAATCGGTATTGCTACTCTAGAAACAAAGCCATTTATTAAGCAGGAGCATAAGGCAAAAATCGGCTCAGTTTTTGTTTCTCCAAAAGCGCGTGGCCTCGGTGCAGGACGAGCTTTAATTAAAGCGATTATTGAAAATGCCGATAAATTACATGTAGAACAGCTTATGCTTGATGTTGTCGCTGATAACACTGCTGCAAAAAAATTATATGAGTCCCTCGGCTTCCAAACTTACGGTGTACAAGAACGGTCCTTAAAACATAATGGCCAGTATTGGGACGAAGAGCATATGGTTTTATTCTTAAATAATTAACATTTTAATATAATTTTTCAAAAGCATCTTCTTATTAATTAAGATGCTTTTTTCATTACAACAATGTAATCTTCATGTCACCTTTATCGATCGTTCCAATCCTTTCCATTCGTTATACTAAAAATATAAAGTGAAACTTCACTCAGCGAGTAGGATCCGTCTCCCGCTAATTATTAAATGAACGTATAGCATGCAATTGATATGTAGAGGAGAATGTAACATGAAACAAAACAAACAAGCTATCTTTTTAATATTTGCTACAGCAATTGTAACTTCTGGACTGGCAATTCTACCTTGGTTTATTATATAGAACACATTAAAAAAGCTTATTGCTCCTTAAGAAGCAATAAGCTTTTTTTCTATTATAAAATCCCGAAAAATTTATTTACACAACTTATCATAATAAGCATAGATACCGCAACACACATTACAACCGCATTACGCTCTTGCTTTTCTTTTTGTAAATGCTCTACTTTTTTACTCATGTGTACAATCCCCTTTTAAAAAAAGTGTGAGATAGGAAATTTTTCTTATCCGATGCGAGGTGAATACGAAAACCCTCTCTATCTCACATACACAATAGAATGGAATTGTCATTTTATAAATAAAATGACATGACGTTATGTCGCAACATAGGGTATTTGTGTCGCTACGTTTTCTATTATAAAAAATAGTTGTGCAAAACTAGTGCATTTTTTATGTCAATTGCCCTGATTGAAAAAATCAGCCATCCATTCAATCACATAAAAAGAGTTTTTTATTATTTTCATGTAAACTATACAAGTAGAATGAATAGTTTGGGGTGCACAAGATTATGGTGAAAATTTTATTAGTAGACGATGAAGAACGTATGTTACGATTGTTAGATCTGTTCTTAAGCCCTCGTGGCTATTTTTGTATGAAAGCTACTTCTGGCCTTGAAGCGCTAGAATTAATCGAACAAAAGGACTTCGATATTATTTTATTAGATGTTATGATGCCGAATATGGATGGGTGGGATACTTGCTATCAAATCCGTCAAATTTCCAACGTTCCAATTATTATGCTAACAGCTCGCAACCAAAATTATGATATGGTCAAAGGTCTGACTATGGGAGCAGATGACTACATTACAAAACCATTCGATGAGCATGTATTAGTCGCGCGAATCGAGGCTATATTACGCCGTACGAAGAAAGATGGCTTTGTTAGCTTCAATGGTATTGAGTGGGATAAAACGAAACATACTGTTACAGTTTATGGTGAAAGAATCTCACTAACTCCTATTGAATTCTCGTTACTTGGACTCTTTTTACAAAATACAAACCGTGCTTACAGCCGTGATGATTTAATTGAAAAAATTTGGGGATATCAAACAGACATCGAATACAGAACTATCGATTCACACATTCGTAATATCCGTGATAAATTACGCAAAAAAGAATTTCCAGTTGAAGATTACTTAGAAACCGTCTATAAAGTCGGATATAAATGGAAAAGTGAATAATTACTTTAATCAGTGGGGATGGATAAAACCCCACTGATTAAAGTTTCACTCTATATGAAATAAGGTATGGTGAGAAAATGAGCAAACTTTCCCTTAAAGTTGGGACATACTTTTTAATATTAGCTTTATGTATTGAAACAATTGCCTTCGTATCTTTTTATAAGAACCTTTCAAACATACGCATTGAAGAGGAAACTCTTGCTCTTTTAGAGAAAGGAAATCGCTATAGTAAAATGATTAAAAACCGCGCGAAGTGGGGTGCATATTCTAAAGAAAGGCAACTCACAGAAAGCGCTGAACACAGTAAACGGCCTAAACGTGCTGTGTACCCCGAGTTTGATATCAACACTGAGGCTGAACACTTAGTTGAATCAGAATTAATTGCTAACTCTGATATAGCTATCATTATAACAGACAATAACGGCAAAATTATTTCTACCTCAGAACCCGTAACGAAAGAAATGCAAAAACAACTTACTTGTAAAACAGAGACTATCCCAGAAGGTGGATTAATCGTTGAAAAAAACTGGAAAAAATCAAAATTCATCTCAACAGTAAGCCCGCTGGAAATTCAAGGATTTCAAGGTAAGTTATATATGTTATTAAAGACATCTTTCTTAGAAAATATGTTACTTAAACTCATGAATCAATTTCTTATCATTAGTGTTTTGACAATTATTTTAACTACTATTTCTGTCTTTGTTTTTTCTCGTGTTATTACAGAACCGCTTATAAAAATGAAGCGGGCGACAGAAAAAATGTCAAAATTAAATAAGCCGATTCAATTAGGAATTAAACGAAATGATGAACTTGGAAGCTTAGCAAAAACGATTGAAGATTTATCTAGTGAACTTACGTATATGAAAAAAGAACGAAGCGAATTTCTCGCTAGTGTAGCGCATGAATTACTAACTCCATTAACGTATATGAAAGGTTATGCAAAGGTAGCAAAAAGAGATTCTCTAACGAAAGAAGAACGTGAAGAATACTTACAAATCATTGAAGACGAAACGGATAGTGTAACCGATCTCGTACAAGATTTATTTATGCTTGTACAATTAGAGCAACACCAGTTTGTTATAAAAAAACAAAAAGTGATTCTTAAACCATTTTTAGAACGAATGGTTGAAAAAACAAAAACAACATTAACAAACAAACAAATGCAGCTCCATGTACATTGCAAAGATGATTTAGAAGTTTGCATAGACGAAAGACGTATGGAACAAGTTATGTTAAATTTATTACACAATGCCTATCAACATTCACCAGAAAACACTTCTATAATAATACGTGTACTAACCAGTGCGAATACTTTTACAATAAGTGTACAAGATGAAGGTGAAGGTATTCCAAAAGAAGATATCCCACATGTTTTTGATCGCTTTTACCGTGTCGATAAATCCAGAACACGAGCTACAGGTGGAAAAGGTATCGGACTGGCTGTTGCAAAAGAAATTGTAGAACTTCATAATGGTTCTATTGAAGTTAAAAGCGAATTAGAAGTCGGAACAGAATTTATAATTGAATTACCATTTGTATAATATATGCGTGAAATCACCAGTAGTAGTCAACACTACTGGTGCTATTTTATTTATAAAACCAACTATTATAAGCTAAGCTTTTGAAATTATTCTTATTTCAATATAAAATATAGGTATAACTGTCAAAGATTTGGAGGGTGATACAATTGGATATCCATGTATTAACAAAAGACGAAGCAGAAATTTACTTAGAACTTCGAGTAGAAGGATTAAAACAAAATCCGGAAGCTTTCAGCTCTTCTTATGAAGATATTATTAATAAAGAGTGTGCTATTGAATATAAAGCCCAAAAATTAGCACAAGATGAGAACTATACACTAGGTGCATTTAAAGATGGCACTTTAATCGGAGTTGCAACACTGGAAACGAAACCATATGTAAAACAAGAACATAAAGCAAAAATCGGTTCAGTATACGTGTCTCCAAAAGCACGCGGACTTGGAGCGGGAAAAGCACTTATTAAAGAATGTCTTGAGCTTGCTAAATCTTTAGAAGTAGAGCAAGTTATGCTTGATGTTGTTGTCGGAAACGATGGTGCAAAAAAACTTTATGAGTCATTAGGCTTTAAAACGTTTGGCGTGCAAGAACGTTCATTAAAATATAACGGACAATATTGGGATGAAGAGCATATGGTTCTTTTCCTAGATGAAGAAAAGTAATAAAAAAACATCCTCCATTTATGAGGATGTTTTTTTACTTTCTTGTAACCCATGCTGTATATAATAATTGAATGGCCTCTTCAATTTCTTCCTCTAATAAAGTCGCAAATCCAAGCAATACTGTACTTTTGGGAGAAGTCCCTTCCTTATAATATATCGAAGCAGGATACACTTTAATACTCCTTTCAGCTGCAGCTTCCATTAATTCTTTCTCTTCCATCCCATTATGCACTTTTAATAAAATATGTAGGCCGGAATCTTCCCCTATTACTTCAATGCGATTAGAAAAATATTTTTCTAATACCGAAACAAGACGGTCTCTCTTCTTTCGGTACACAACACGCATTTTATGAATATGTTTTTCCCAATGCCCGTCATTTAAAAATTTCCTAATGATCTCTTGATCCATTCTTGAAACGCTTTGTGTGTAAAATAAATATTGTTGTTGATACTTTTTAATCAATTTCTTTGGTAACACCATATAGCTCATCCGTAATGATGGCAACAATGCTTTAGATAGCGTCCCCATATAAATAACTTTCCCGTCTGTATCTAACCCTTGCAGTGCCGGTATAGGTTTTCCCGAATAACGAAATTCACTATCGTAATCATCTTCAACAATATACCTACCTTCTTCTTTCTTCGCCCATTGTAAAAGCTGCATCCTTCTCGTGATAGGCATAATCATCCCATATGGAAACTGATGAGAAGGTGTAACAAACACAATATTAGCTGAACTATTTTCTAACTCTGAAATACAAATACCATCTTTATCTAAAGATAACATTTGAACATTTTGTTCACCCTGCTCGAAAACAACCATCTTTCGGTGGTAGCCTGGATTTTCAACTGCATAACCACTTCCTTTTAACAATTGAAATAACAACTTCACTAATATTTGCGTACCAGCTCCGATTACAATTTGACTAGCCGAACATCGCACACCTCTAGATTCATACAAATAGCTCGCGATTGCTTCTCGTAAACTTACCTCCCCTTGCGGATGTCCAATAAAAAGTAAATCTTTATTTTCAAATTGCCATACCTCGTTCGTAATTTTTCGATATACATGAAACGGAAAAGTGCTAGTATCCACACCCGTTTGAGTGAAGTCAAATTTATACACCTGCTCTTGAAAAGGTACTTCCCCTATTACCTCTTCGCTACCTTCCGCATGAATCATTTGCTCGATTTCGCATACAAAATAACCTTTTCTAGAAATCGACTCAATATATCCTTCAGCAAGAAGTTGCTCATAAGCCGCCTCTACTGTATTTTTACTTACTTGTAAATGTGTTGCTAGCTTCCTCTTAGCCGGTAATTTCATAAAAGCCGGAATCGTTCCATCTTTAATTTCTTTTTTTATATACTCATACAACTGCACATACAATGCCGTCTTACTATTTGCATTCAAATTAGGCGTTAATTCTAACACAATAACTGACCCCTTTCAAAAACACATAACTGATACTTTTTACAGTACCAGAAGTTCTATATAATTCCTTTTATCATGTAACGCATTAATAATCAAATACTAGAGAGGAGATGCATGATAATGAACAAAAGTAGACGTATTGGACTCATTATGATTATTACAGGAGCCACATTATGGGGATTATCTGGACCGATGATTCAATGGCTATTTCAACATACTAACGTATCATCACTTGATTTTTTAACAATTCGCTTGTTGCTTGCAGGAGTATTTATTTTGTCTTTCTTACTAATAAAGAAACAAAACATATTTCAAATTTGGAGACACCCTAGACATTCTATACAGCTTATTATTTTCTCTATTCTTGGCATGCTTGGTGCGCAGTACGCTTTTATCGAAACAGTTCATATTAGTAATGCCGTAACGGCAACGCTATTTCAATTTCTAGGCCCTGTTCTTATTACCATTTACGTTGCGTTTGAGCAAAAGAAATTCCCTGCTTCTATGCAAATACTCGCAATTATAACTGCTCTAACAGGGACATACTTTATTATTACAAACGGTTCAATTGAAAATATTGTTTTATCTAAAGCAGCTATTACTTTCGGCCTATTAACAGCGATTGGTTTTGCGTTTTATACCCTTCATCCGGCTTCCCTTATTAAAGAATGCGGAACAACTATAGTAATTGGCTGGGGGATGTTAATTGGAGGGATTGCACTGCTTATTTGTAATCGTTCTTTTGGATGGAATCAGATTTCGCAAACTTTCACACTTCAAACTTTTTCTATGCTTATTCTTATCATTATAAGCGGCACTCTTTCTTTCCTTCTTTATATCGGTAGTCTTAAATATTTAGCAGCAACAGAAACAAGTATTTTATCTAGCATTGAACCACTTGTAGCTGCCATCGTTTCAATCGCTTGGCTTAATGAGTCTTTTGGAGCATATCAATTATTAGGCGGAGTATGTATCGTTCTTTCTGTTATTTTCTTAACAATGCCTCAAAAAGAGAGAGAACCAACCTTTTCAACTGAGCAAATATAAAGTGAAACTTTAATCAGTGGGGGGTTCCATCCCCCACTGATTATTAGCCCTCAACAATTGGAATAGAAAATGTCAAAAGAGGTCGTACAAAACTTACGACCTCTTTTTATGATTTAAAGGAATTGTCTCGTCTTCTAGCAAATACAATTACACTAACAATAAAATTTAGGAGTGTGGCACCATGAAAAAAATCGGAACTATGCTACTTTTCTCCTTCCTCATTACTGGCTGCGCGCAATCGCAACCCGATTCAACAGCACCTAAAAAAGAAGTAATAGAAACGTCATCCTCTCAAATTAACGCACCTTCCTTTTTTCACCTTAGTGTCTTAAAAGATGTAAATTGGGAAGAAGCACCATCATTCGTAGAAGGAAAAATACCGTTAAAAGGCATTGAAAGAAAAATTGCAATGGCTGATAGCTCTATTATCGCAAATGAGCAAAATGAAATAATGTGGTTCTTCCTGGATCCTGAAATGCCAACTGGAAAACTATCTATTATCGCGTTAAAACAAGGAACTACAACTCCAACACCAGTACTCTTTCAAAAAGAAACCTCCAAACAAACTTGGACTACTTCAAATACAGTCGATACAACCGTAAAGGAACTCCCTCTCGTAATGTCACTACCTTCATCTGGATTATGGGTATTAAACATATATGTGAATGAAAGATATTATGATCAATTTGTAATCAATGCCGAATAAAGTGACAAAACTGAAACACTTCCTTACAACAATGTAATTTCTACGTCACGTACTTCGATAGGTGGATTATCTCTCTTCTCTTATACTTAAAGTAAGAAATGACGCGAGGAGAGATGAGAGATGAAAAAAATGATAGAAGTGATCGTAGCAGTAACTGAGGTTTTAATAAATGGTAAACAAGTTGCAATGGAGTTAAATAAATAATGAACGGGGCTTGAATACATTTACACTTCTTCATTATTTTGATTTCTTATCTCAAAAAAAGCAGTGCCTTTTTAAGGCGCTGCTTTTGACTATTTATAACTTGGCATTTTCGTAATCTGTGCCACACCTGAATCAATGGCTGCTTTCGCTACTACTTCTGCAACACTTGGAACAACTCTTTTATCTAATGGATTTGGAATTACATAATTCGCATTACGCTCTTCGTCCGTAATTATGTTAGCGATCCCATATGCTGCCGCTAATTTCATCTCTTCTGTAATATCAGTCGCACGAACATCTAACGCACCACGGAATATTCCAGGGAACGCCAATACATTATTTACTTGATTCGAATAATCAGAACGCCCAGTTCCTACTACAGCTGCCCCAGCTGCTAATGCGTCCTCTGGGAATATTTCTGGGATTGGATTCGCCATTGCAAACACAATTTGTTTCTCGTTCATCGTCTGTATAAGTTCTTTCGTTAATACGTTTGGAGCAGATACACCGATGAAAATATCAGCTTGATGAATCGCTTCCTTTAATGTTCCACGTACATATTCTCGATTTGTCTTCTTTGAAACTTCGATTTGCGCTTCGTTCATCCATGTTTCACCTTCACAAACAATACCTTCTAAACTAACTAACGTAATGTGTTTTGCGCCAGCTTTTAATAATAATTTCCCAATTGCAATTCCTGCCGAACCCGCACCGTTAATAACAATTTTCACATCGTCCATTTGTTTACTTACAACTTTTAATGCATTAATAACAGCTGCTAAAACAACAATAGCTGTCCCATGCTGATCATCATGAAATACAGGAATATTCGTTTCTTCTTTTAATCGTTTTTCAATTTCAAAACAGCGTGGTGCTGCAATATCCTCTAAATTAATACCTGCAAATGTAGGCTCTAAATTTTTCACAAGGGTAACGATTTCATCCACATCCGTCGTCCCTAAACATAACGGGAAAGCATCTATATTCGCAAACTTTTTAAATAAAATACTTTTCCCTTCCATAACAGGCATAGCCGCTTTCGGCCCAATATTCCCTAAACCAAGTACTGCTGTTCCATCTGAAACAACTGCAACCATATTCCCTCTTGCTGTATAGTCATACGCTGTTTCTTCATCTGCCGCAATTGCTTTGCAAGACTCTGCTACCCCCGGTGTATAAGTCAAACTTAAATCGTCCGCTGTATTCACTTCTACTTTACTTGTAATTTCAATTTTCCCTACTAATTCTTTATGCAATAACAATGATCTTTCATTAATTTGTTTTTCTAACATACTTATAATCTCCCCTTAATTTGACAAGCTAGCTATATGAATATAGCTAGCTTGTTTGATCATGAAAACATTTTTAATAAAATTGTCGCTGTTACGACCATTGCAGCCCCACCTAAACGCGTTGAAATTTGTGCGAACGGCATTAATTCCATACGATTTGAAGCTGATAAAATAGCAACATCTCCAGTTCCACCTAAACCACTATGACATCCAGTTACAATCGCTGATTCAACTGGATACATTTTCATCACTTTCCCTACAAGAAAACCTGACGCTACCATTGTAAGAACAACCGATGCGCACACAACAACATATCCTACCGAAAGAACTGCTGCTACGTCTTTTAACGGAATATATAGCAATCCTAAACCGACCATTAATGGCCATGTTAAATTCTTTGAAATGAATTTATATAAATGGAATGCTCCTTGCTCCATTTTTGCTGGCATTAGATTAAAGTACTTCACAATTGCCGCTGAAAAAATCATAATGATTGCTCCTGGAATACCGATAAACTTAGAAGCGAATCCTCCGAAAATAAAGAATGTACATGCAATCAATAATCCTGCTCCCATTAATGAGAAATCAATTGGTTTTTCTGTATTTTGCTCCTTTAATAAATCTGCTTGATTGTCTGTTTTTACTAATACACCATTACCACTAAGCTCAGGTCTCTTCTCACCTAAACGCTTCATATACCCTGCACTCACGATTGCAAACATATTCCCAATAATAGCTGCCGGAATAAGCTGTGATACAAACGTTGCTGATGATTCATTTAAAATATCACTATAAGCTAGCGACAATGGTAAAATCCCTTCTCCGATACCACCACTCACAATTGGTACGATGATAAAGAAAAATGTCTGCTTCATTTCAAATCCAAATAGTGAACCGACTAATAAGCCCACTGCTACAGAAGCTAACGTTCCTACTACTAAAGGAATAAACATACGAACGAACCCCTGCACTAACACTTTACGGTTCATTCCCAAAATACTTCCAACTACTAAACAAGAAATATATAAATATAAAAAGTTCGATTTTTTCATTAACATAGTCGCAGCTTCCATTGAAGCTGGATTCATCCAGTTAAAAAATACAAGTAACGATGGAATAAATAATGAGAGAATTGCTGGACCACCGATATTTTTTAATATTGGAATTCTCATTCCAATATCACCTAAGAAAATACCCATGATCATAATAACTGCAAAACCACCAATCATATCTGCTGGTAATTTATTATATACAGATGCTCCATAAATAATAGCAGCCAATACTACATATAACGGTAAAGGTATAACACCGATTTTAACGTTCATAATTTTAGAAGCGAAAGATTCACTTTTCAATTCATTGCCTTCAGAAAATGATACCGCTTCCACATTTTTTTGAATTCCCATATGGCACCCCCTTGTTTTCTTAATAACAATATTAAAACGCTTTCAATAGTAAAAATAGTTTTTGTAAGTTTTGTAATTGGTTTTGTAATTAAAAAAAGTATAAGCGACTTATAATAAGCCGCTTATACGTAAAAGTCTATTTTATTCCGGTCAATACACCTTAATTTACTCACCGGTCTTCCCACATTTTGATACACCATTTCATTCTCTAATACTCCGATTTCAGTCAAAAACATTACATACTTTCGAATAGAAACTCTCGAAACCCCTACTAATTGCGCCATTTCATCAGTTGTAAATGCTTGTCCATTAAGTGATTCGATTTTCTTCCAAATTAATTGCAATGTTTGCTTCGTTAATCCCTTTGGAAGTTCTTTATTAACAAAAGATTCTCTTTTTTCTTTTTGCAAAATTAATGAATCTAATTCCGATTGACTAATTTTTTGTTGTTCTTTCATAAAAGTAAGTTTTTCTCGATATACAGTTAATGCCTCTTTAAATCGTTCAAATGTAAATGGTTTAATTAAATAATCTACTACGCCATATTGTAATGCCTTTTTAATACTCACCATATCATGTACAGCTGAAATCATCATAATATCAATTTCTTTTTCTTGATTCCGAATATACATTAACAGCTCAAATCCAGTCTCTTCAGGCATAAAAATATCAAGTAATACTAAATCTACTCGTGATTTCTCTAATACTTCTATCGCCTCTTTTACTGATTTAGCTGCATGAACAAGTTCAAATCCTCCCACTTGCTCTAAGTAATGCTTATTTAACATCGCAACCATCGGATCATCTTCTACAATCAAAACTTTGATCATCTTATCTCTCATCCCTACTTTTAGGTATTTCAATCGTTATTGTCGTTCCGGTTCCTAACAATGAATGAACATAAATTTCCCCATTTATTCGCTGTATGCTTTCCTTTACAAGATGCAAACCATACCCCCGATTATCACCCTTTGTAGAATAACCTTTTATAAATAATGCATCAATTTTATCTTCTTGTATGCCTTTCCCCGTATCTTGTACTGTAATTATTAATGTATCCCCATATTGTATTCCAACTTCAACCTGCTTCTTCTCACAATTCGTCACTGCGTCTAATGCATTATTAATTAAATTTCCGACAATGGTAATCAGTTCATGAATGATACGTTCATCATATATTTCTGGTAAGTAAGAATCCTCTTTTATAACTAACTTTATATTTTTCTCTCTAGCATAACTAAGTTTACCTAGTAAAAATCCAGCAAATACTGGGCTTTGAATTTTTTTCATAATCCCGCCAATTTCATATTGATGCTCTGATACCATACTACTTACATATTTCTGCAATTCTTCATACTGCTTCATATGTGTTAGCCCTAATACAACATGCATTTTATTCATAAATTCATGAGATTGTGCCCGTAACGCTTCCGCATATAGCCTAATACCAGTTAGTTCTTCTGCTAATTTTCTAATTTCTGTTTTATCACGAAATGTTGCGATCGCGCCAACTATTTCTCCTTTTACATATAAAGGAACACGATTTGTGACAATCGTAATTCCGTAAATATTTTGTTCTTCGTTTAATTGTACCTCGCCTGTTTGCAACACTTCTTTTATACGTGAATTTGGCATATACAATTCAACATCTTTACCAATAAAGTCTTCTTCAAGTCCACTTTTCTTAAATAATCGTTTTGCCTCATTATTTATTAAAGTTACATTCGCCTCTTTATCTACAGCAATAATACCTTCTTTCACCGAAAGCAACATCGTATTTCTTTCTTCAAGAATTTTTGCTATCCTATGCGGCTCAAGACCAAATAAACTTTTCTTTATATGTCTAGCTAGCAATATTGCTCCTATAATCCCAACTAATACTCCAACTCCGACACCAATATAAATAATATGTCTACTTTGCTTAACTCTTTCTTTTACATTATCTGCTGAAATACCGACAGCTACTGCTCCAAGCTGTTCACCTGTTTCAGAAAATATTGGTACAAACACTCGCATTGAAATACCTAAAGTTCCTTCTGCTAGCGATACATGTTCCTTCCCTTTCAATGCAGGTCCTTCATCTCCCCCAATAAAATGATGACCTATTTTTTGAGGATTTGGATGAGATTTTCTTATTCCATCCATATCCATAACTACAATAAATTGAACACCTGTATTTTTTAATATTCTATTTGTATACGTTTGGATTGCTAAAGTATCTGCTTTCCCAATCAAACCATTGATTACAACTGAATCATTCGCCACAATGTGTGCAATTGTTTTCGCTTTCTCTGCTTGGCTTTCCTCCGTTGTCCGTTCTACATTATGACTAATTAATATATCTGTCACAAGTAAAGAAAAAATTACAACTGTACAAACTAACAATGTAATCGTTTTCCATAAATTCCATAGTCTTTTTCTTTTTTTCATCCCGTTAATGACTCCCCTAATTACTGAATAGAAAAATAAGTAAGGTGATATTATTTTCACCTTACTTATTTGCTGTTATTATACTTTAAATTTACTAGTCATTGCTTGTAGTTCTTCGGCCATCTCAGCTAAGTTTTGCGAAGCCGAACTAATTTCTTCCATCGAATTTACTTGTTCTTCTGTTGAAGCTGCAACACTTTGCATACTAGCTGTATTTTCTTCTGCAGCCGCTGCAATTTCATCAATAGCGTTTGTCACTTCATTTGCATCTCCAGCGATTCTCTTCGTTGTTTCTACCATTTGATTAACTTGAGAAACAATATGAGTAGTAGAACTTAAAATTTCTGTAAAACTTACTTTCGTTTTTGTTACAACATCTAAGCCTTGTTGAACTTCCCCACTCACATTATCCATTGCCTTAACAGTATGTTCAATATCAGCCTTAATTTCTGCAATTAAATTTGCAATCTCTCCAGATGATTCTCCTGATTGCTCTGCTAACTTTCTTACTTCATCTGCTACAATAGCAAAGCCTCGGCCCTGTTCCCCTGCTCTTGCCGCTTCAATAGCTGCATTTAAAGCTAATAAGTTCGTTTGAGTAGCAATGTTTTGAATTGCTTCAGAAATAGTTCCTACCTGCTTTGATTTCTCATCAAGAAGTTTAATAATAGCATCTGACTTGGATACCGACCTAGAAATAGACTGCATTTGTTTTGCGGTTTGTTCAACTAAATCTTCTCCCTCTTCAGCTCTTCCTCGCGCATGTAATGAGGAAATAGAAATTGACTCTGCGCTTCCAGTTACATCTTGAATTGCTGTATTTACTTGTTGTAATGTAGCCGCGCCTTCTTCAACACCTTGGCTTTGTGATTCAGCCCCACCTGATACTTGTTCCATTGCAATTGTAATTTGATCTGTCGCATCATTCGCTTGCTGTACGCTCGCTGTTAACTCTTCTGCCGATGCTGCAACATGTTCTGCTGAAAAGCTAATTTGGGTAATCACATCTTGTAAAGACGTAGACATTTCATTAAATGAATTCCCTAGTTTCCCTATATCATCCTTGGAATGGATTGTAATTTTCTCTGTTAAATCTCCCTTACTAATTTTATGTGCCGATTCAGCTATTTTTCGTAATGGCCTTGTAATAGAATTTGTAATGAAATAAATTAATACACTACCAAATGCAATAGCGATGGCTATGACAATCAAAGTCTTAT
Source organism: Bacillus sp. FSL R12-0074 (assembly GCF_038005725.1). Taxonomy (NCBI): domain Bacteria; kingdom Bacillati; phylum Bacillota; class Bacilli; order Caryophanales; family Bacillaceae; genus Bacillus; species Bacillus sp. FSL R12-0074. Next base: position 595,247 of record NZ_JBBOTR010000001.1, on the reverse strand, counting down.
AAAACACTGGACTGGCAGCTTGCATAATTTCTTCGTCAAACATAACTCCAACTATTTTCCATCCTGTTTTCTCATTTGTTGCAAAGATTAAATTCTTTTTATCATCTTGTTCTGTATAAGATACATTTCCTTGTTTGTCTTCATAAATTGGTTTAATCCAAGGATCAGTAACCTTTGAACCTGGATTTCTAGACGGATGACTAACAATTTGCTTATTTTGATCTAAAATAACTGCATAGCCTTTTTCACCAATATTAATCATTTTTGAAACCTTTAGGATATTATCCAAATTCAAGTTAATACCTATAACACCTTTACCATCTTTTACTTCTTTAGCAATTGTCACTACCATATTTTTTGTAGATGCTGATTGATACGGTGCAGTAACAATTACCTTTCCTTTATTTTCATGCGCTTCTTTATACCATGATCTATCTATTGGGTTATAGCCATCAGACATTTGAATAAATGGTTCTCTTATAAACTTCCCCGTCTGCGTTCCAATATAAATACCTTCTACTTCTGGATGAAGCTTTATATATTGTGCTAACTTCGTTCTTACTATTTCTTCTTGTCCATTTGGATATGTATCCTCTGTTAAGATGTCTGCAAAGTACGTCGCATCAACAAATTTCTCTTCTATATTTTGAGAAATAACAGTATTTAAAACTGAAATATTCTCCTTTGCTTTATCGGTCATTTGATGTTCAAAATTTGTTTTGGCAGTTTGATATGAAACACCACCGATAATAAGTCCTGGTATAGTTAAAATAATAAAAAATGAAATGATTAATTTTTTCTTGATACTCATACTTTTAACCCAGTTAAATATATTTTGCATAATAAGCCTCCTTTATGTAATAGAACACTTGTGTAATTTTATACAATCAACATATATAAAACAATATATAATGATAACATGTAATTTTTTCGTCAATTATGCATTTTTACATATCCACTTCTCCTAAACATTTTAATCCTAAAAAACAAGAGAACTTTAGCATATATAATAAGCTAAAGTTCTCTTGTTTTTTAACAGCTTCTCTTCAAAAAAATCTGCAAAACTTCTCTTACAATTCCTTAAATCTTTATCCTTCACCTTATAGTTATATAGTTCATGCTCTTCTTCCTAATTTATTTGGAGTTATTTACATAGCTAATTGCCTGACTCCCCATCTGCACCCATGCCTGTTCAAATTTTCCTCTTGGCACTTTTACATCTAAGCTATCATCGAGGGGATCTCGAATATATACAGATTCCTTATCGTACCCAACAAGTACAACACAATGTTCATTATACGTAATAGAAACATCCCCACTATTTGTTTCCCATGTAGTAAATTCATCTTCATCTAAAGGAGCATATGTTGCATTCGTAATCATGACTACCGGGTGCCCTGCTTTTACACTCTTATAAATTTCTTCTATACTCTTCCCTGTTAAGTCCACAGCTTTATTCGGTAAATATTTTTTCGCTAATTGAAAAAGTGGTCCATGATATACACCATATCCCGATTCAGAAAACGTATAAATGTTCCCCACAAATCCTTCATTCGGATTTCCTCTTACACCATCGTCTAAAAAATCTACCTTTTTGATGTCACTCGCTAATTTCATCTTATCTATAGAAACACCCGCATATTGTAACATCATCGCTAAACTTGTTACTTCGCAGCCTCTATCTAACTCTGGTAATTGCTGAATTAAAGGCACATTTGATAACATGACTTTTTCATCGTTATTACTAAACTCTATTCGTTTTTGACTTTGTACACTTGAAAATAGTAACCCCTTTACTTTCTTCACATACTTTGTAATTCCATTTGTATATGCACCCCATACTCCTATACATAGTAAGGCCATACATATATACCACTTCCATTTTCGTATCACCCTCACGCCCTTTTTAATTCGTTAAATACGAATAAAACGCATCAGCATCTGTTTGAACCATAGGAACAAACTTAAGCTCTTTTCCCTTTTCAGGTTGTTCAAGATTTATCTTCTCCGCCAAATCTTGAATATTCAAATTCGCTCTATCCATACCAAGCTCATCCGCCATTTGTATCACTTTTTGTTCATTGATTTCTCTTAATACTTGATATATATCTTTGCCATATAAATCAATATGATATTTTTTTGCTTCTTCCTGCACTTTTTGTTCGTACACTCCTTGTACTAACTCTTCTATCTCTTTTCCTTGTTGAGCGATACCTAGCTTTTCTGCCTCTTCTCTAACTTTTGTTCCATAGATTTCTTCCTCAATTTCTTCTATTTCTTTTCCTTCAGTTGAAACACCAAGCTTTTCTGCTTCATTATTAATTTTAATCTTATTAATTTGATCAATTAAACTTACAATCGACGTATTCTCTATAGATATTCCTAATTTTAACGCTTCTTGCCTCACTTTTGTTTCATAAATTTCTTCTGAAAGAATTCCAACATCTTTTCCTTCTACCGAGATACCTAATTTTTCCGCTTCTCTTCCTACTTCCGTTTCATGAATTTCCTTTTCTAACGTAATTTGTTCTTTCCCATCCGTTTCAATGCCTAATTTTTCCGCTTTTTCTTCTGTATGCATTGCATGTATTTTCCCATCGTTTAATTGTTCTTTACTACGTTGCGCGTAATCTGTCTTTCCTTTTGGCGCTCCAGAAGGAGAGGCGCCCCCTAATATACTTAAACTCATAAATCCAATAGTACATACCGTCATCATCTTCTTTTTCAATACTTCTTCCTCCTTCTCACGCTTTCTGTTTCCATCTTTCCCATAATTTTTTTAATACTATACATCAACTTCATCACCGTTAAAAATAACAGTATGATTCATCTAATTCATCCAAAAATATCTACTCCAACATCTCTTTCTATTACAAGTTTCCATGATGTAATACATGGTACAAGTTGTTTCTTAACTTTCCCTTAAAAAAAGACGACCTTGTAAAAACAAGATCGTCTTCTCACTTATATTCTTTGGTTTTTAGGGAAAATCACTTCAAAACAAGTTCCTTCTCCCCATTTGCTCTCTACCGATATTTTTCCATAATGCTTTTCTACAATCCAATTAGCGATTGAAAGACCTAACCCCGCTCCTTCTGATGGACTTCTTGCTTTATCTCCTTGATAAAAACGATCAAATAACTTTGGAATATCCACTTCTTTAACTCCTATCCCGTTATCCTTCACTTGTATGCGAATCGAACTACTCGTTTGCATACAAGTAATTTGAATATGTCCACCTTCATTCGTATACTTCATTGCATTATCTAGCAATATGACCATCAATTGATGAATTCTCTCTCTATCGCCAATAAACGATATGTCACGTTCTACTTTTAATATCATCTCTTTTTCTTGATAAGAAGCAATCTCTTTATATGGATCTACTATTTCTTCTAACAATTTATCCACTTCAAATGTTTTCTTATCCATCTCGATTTGATTAGAATCCGAACGTGCTAACAATAATAAATTGCTAACTAGTTTTGATAGCCGTCTACATTCCTTTGAAATTGTAGAAATATCCATCGCCTTTTCTTCTATCGTCGCAGATGGTGACTGGAATAATACATCTGTTTTTGATTGAATAACCGCAAGTGGTGTTCTTAATTCATGCGATGCGTCCGAAACGAACTGCTGCTGTTTCTCCCATGAATTTTGAATCGGTATGAGTGCTCTACCCGCTAGGAAAAAGCCGATTCCTATTGCACATAGACTTCCTATGCTGCAACCTATAACGAGAATTAAAAATAAAGTATTTATCATTTCTTTTTCGGCTGTTGTATCGCGTACGATTTGCACAATTTGTCCGTCATCCTGAAACGCTAATGTTCTGAAATAATGCCCCTTTACTTCTATATCCTGAAGAACTCCTAATTTCTTTGGCGCAAAAGCTGGAATATTCTCTGTAAAAATAGAGAAAAATCTAGGGTTTTTCTCATCCATTGAGATTGTATTTCCCTTCCAGAACAACTTCATGACTCTTGGATCCCCAATTTGAATATTTTTCATGCCTCCCTTTGGAGGATTCTTAGATTTAACCCCATCTTTATATTCAATTATTTTTTCAAATGATTTATCTACTGCACCATAAATTCGATTATATGTGTATAAATAAATTATACTGCCTAATACCCCAATTAATACGATGAAAACTAATGAATTTACTATAGTCAAACGAATACGTGTCTTTTGAAACATGCTTCCCTTTCTCATTGTTCTTTTAATATATATCCAATACCTCGAACTGTTTGAATATCTTTCTGATAACCGAATGGTTCTAATTTTTTACGTAAATGATGTACATACACTTCTACAATTGCTACTGTCGTATCTGAATCAAATCCCCAAACACGATCAAAAATTTGTTCACGCATTAAAATCTTCCCGCTATTTTGAATGAGATACTCTAGTAGCTCGTATTGTTTTAATGTCAGCTTAATACCTTGTCCATCTACTTGAATGTCTTTATCTTTTCCGAACAATTCAATTCCTTTATAGCGAATGGTCTGCTGTGTTGTTAAACTACCACTTCTGCGTAGTAATGCACGCATTCTCGCTTTTAATTCAGGGGCCTGAAACGGCTTAACAATATAGTCATCTCCACCAAAGTCCAATCCTTTCACTCGATCTTCTAAAGAATCCCTCGCTGTCAAAAACAGGACTGGCGTTTCAATCTTTTCATCACGTATTTTTTGAATCACTTCAAATCCGTCCATTTCTGGCATCATCACATCAAGCAAAATTGCATCATAAATGTTTTGCAGCGCTAAAAACAAGCCGTCTTCCCCATTCATTGCCGTATCCACTTCAAATTCATCACGTAAAATTTGTACGATAGACTCTAATAACGAGGCATTATCTTCTACTACAAGTAAGCGCATATTTTCACCTTCCACAATCTATTTCAACTCTCTTTATTATTGCATCTCTTCTCTTCATAACGAAATAATGTAATCATATTATGTAATTTCATTTTCAACTATTTCCTTCTAAAGTTTTGCTCGATATAAAATTTTGAACCTTTATTATAAAGGCTCTTTCTTAAATTTTGCTTAATAAAAAATTGAAAGAAATAAGATTCCTCTTATCTCTTTCAATTTTTTACTACATATACCTTTTTACTTGGCAACTCCAAACAATTTAACTGACCACCATACACAGCCCCGCCATCAATTCCAATAATACGATTACTACCAAAATACACTCCGCAATTCTCACTACCATGAAGCGTTTTTGTTTCCGTATGACCAAATACAACAACCTTTTCGCCGCTATATCCATTATGAAATTCATTACGGATCCACATTAATGTATATGGTTCAGATTCAGAAACTCGGTTCATCGGCTCAACACCAGCATGTACAAAGATATACTCTTCTGTTTCAATGTAATGATCTAATTCTTGAATAAACGTTACATGTTCCTCTAATATATGAGATTGTAAAATCGGTTTTTGGAAGTTTTCCTCATTAACCGCAATGTCTTCTTCTACAAATCCATAGCTATATAACGTTTTATCCCCACCATTCCTTTTTACCCAATGGTTCCATGAACGTTCCTCATCTGTCGTTAACGCCTTAATCATCATATCTTCATGATTGCCCTTTAGAACGAGGGCTCCCGCTTCTTTTAACTCTTTTACCTTTTCAATTACTGCACACGCATTTGGACCACGATCTACATAATCCCCTAATAAAATCAATTGATCCTGTCTTGCATCGTATTGAGCTTCTTCCAATAACTGTTCGAACTTTTCTATTTCTCCATGAATATCACTAATAACAAGTATTCTCTTCATTTCTTCCCCTTCTTTCTAAACCATTCTCTTTCTAATTATAGATTAAAACGACAGAAATTTCTGAATCATAATCCAAAATAGCATTTATTACAAATAAAACTATTATCCTTACAACACTGTAAGTCTCTTGTCATCCAATTCGATAGTTGCAATTACTATATTTCTTTATACTAAAAGTAAGAAATGAAACAAAAAACAAGGAGAGATGAGATATGAAAAAAGTGATGGAAGTTGTAGTAGCAGTGGCAGAGGTTTTCGTAAATGGTAAACAAGTTGCAATGGAGTTAAACAAATAATGAAAAGAACAATACTCTTCCTGGACCCTTTACTCATATAAAATAGATAAGAATTCATCATTTCTTTGATCCCTTATCTCCTTATAAAGAAAGCCGTATCCCTCATAAGGATACGGCTTTCTCTTATTTTTGATTCGTACGAGCTGAAATACTAATTGCTCTATCTGTTGCTTTTGCAGCTTCATCCAACGCTTCTTTACTATTTTTCCCGTCATACATTGCTTCTAATGCTTTTACGACTGCATCTCTTGATTCTGGGAATACACTAATTAATGCACCTTGAGTTGCTGGAGATTGCTTCGTTGCTTGTAATTGCTCTACCGTTACTTTTAACTGCGGATACTTTTCATACTGCTCTTTTACTAACGGCTCATTATATGCATCTGGATTAATTGAGAAATATCCTGTTGCAGTATGCCATTTTGCTTGTACATCTGGCTTCGTTAAATATTTCATAAAGTCCCAAGCACCTTGCTGCGTTTCTTCTGAAACCATATTCGTCATCCATAATGATGCACCGCCAATAACAACACCATTTTGTTTCGAATCTTCTGGATACGGAATATACGAAACGCCTACATTAAACTTAGATGCATCAATTAAATCACGAACACCAGCTGAAGAATCTAAATACATAGCAACTTGTCCAGACTGGAACGCAGCACGAATATCATCCCAACTTGCTCCATACTTTCCAAGTGCACCAGCTTTATTTAATTCATCTAACATCCCAAATACTTTTTGACCTTCTTTTCCGTTAAATACCGCTTTCTTTGCAGCATCTTTACGTCCGTTTTCGTTGTCTACATATAAAGCACCTTGTGTCGCTAACAACTCTTCAAAGAACCAACCATAATTCAGCATTGAAAATCCATACTGCTTTACATTTCCGCCTTCTTTAATCGTTAACTTTTTCGCCGCTTCTTTTAACTCATCATATGTTTGCGGAGCTTTCTCTGGATCTAATCCAGCCTTCGCGAAAGCATCCTTATTATAAATTAATACTGGTGTAGATGAATTAAACGGCATAGAATACATTTTTTCATCAACTGAATAATAGTTCGTAATTGCTTTTTCTAATTTTGATGTATCGTACTTATCTTTTTTAATCCAGCTATCGATAGGCGTAATCTTTTTGCTATCAATCATATACTTCGTTGTAATTTCACTCGATTGAACAAGAGCTGGCGCTTCTTTCGTTGCAGACATCGTTTTAAATTTCGTTAAAGACTCTTCGTATGTTCCTTGGAACTCTGCCTTTATCTCGTATTTATTCTGCGACTTATTATAGTCTGCAACAAGCCCATCTAGTACACCTTGTGTTTTTCCACCCATTGCATGCCAGAAACGAATTACAGTTTTATCACCATTCTTTTCAACTGGAGCTACTTTTGCCTGTGCTTCAGGTTTCCCCTCTGTTTTACTATTTGAACAAGCTGCGCCGGTTAATGCCATTGTGGCTGCCATTAAAAGAGCAGCACTTTTTTTCAATAAACTCATCTCAATCCCACCTTTTCCTATGTATGCTTATTTAATTGCACCTTTTGTTAATCCTTTTTGTAATTGCTTTTGCCCTAAAAATAGTAAAATCAACGTTGGAATGACGATAACCGTAACACCGGCCATTACACTGCCCCAATCAGTTGCAACTTCTTGAGATTGAAGCTGCTTTACACCAATTTGAACCGTTCTTACTTTTTCATCAGTGGTTACTAAGAGCGGCCACAAATACATATTCCACGTTGTTAAAAAGCTATATACTCCAAGCGTAATAAAACTCGTTTTACAATACGGAATTACAACACTGAATAAAAACCTTACATTTCCAATCCCTTCAATAAAAGCAGCTTCTTTCAGTTCATTCGGAAGTGTCATAAAATGTTGACGTAGTAAGAAAATACCGAAAGCTGTTGCAAAGAATGGCACTGTCATCCCAGCAAAGCTATTGATCCAACCAAAGTTTTGAATCGTTAAAAAATTCGGTACCATCGTTGCTTCCCACGGAATAAGCATCGTTGAAATAAACAGGAAGAAAATTACGTTTCTCCCTTTAAATTGAAGAAAAACAAAAGCATAAGCTGCTAAACTGGATACGATAAGTTGTCCAACCATAACAATCGTCGATACAATTAAACTGTTATACAAGTATGTAAAAAGCGGTACTTTTTGAAAGATATTAATAAAATTATCGAAAGTAAATTGAGTTGGAAATAACCTTCTCATTTGAATATCATCTGGTGTCATAAAGCTTATTAAAAACGCATAGAGTACAGGAAAAAACACCATTACTGCACTAATAATGAGCAGCATGTATAATAGGAAATTTTGTTTCCACTGTTTAACGATCATTTATAATGCACCTTTCTCTCAGCAAACTTGAATTGAATCAATGTAGCAATAAAAATGAAAACGAATAATACCATTGCTTGTGCACTTGCTGTTCCAAATTGATGATTCACAAATGCTTCTTTATAAATCGAGTACACAATTAAATTCGTTGCATCATTTGGTCCACCGTGCGTTAAAATATCAATTTGTCCAAAGCTTTGGAACGCACTAATTAACGTTACTGTCACGATAAAAAATAAAGTTGGTGACAGCATCGGTAATGTAACGCGGCGAAGCTTATACAAATAACTGGCACCATCTATAGATGCACTCTCATATAAAGACGTATCAATATTTTGTAAACCACCTAATATAACTAAAAATGCAAATCCTGTATTCACCCAAACCGTTGTAACCGATACAGAAAACAGTGCCCATTCTGGACTCGTTAACCATGCGATTGCAGGAAGATTCATAGAGGCTAATATATTATTAAATAACCCTACACTTGGATGAAATAAAAATAGCCAAATCACTGCACTAGCAGCTACTGATATTCCCATCGTTGAAGAAAAGAGAACTCGGAATAATCCGATCCCTCTTACTTTTTCATTTGCAAGTAATGCAAGAAATAAGGCGAATACAATACTAGTAGGCACTGTATATAAAACAAATAATAAAGTTGACTTTATACTTTTATAGAAAGCAGGATCCGAAAATAAATATTGATAATTTTCTAAGCCCACGAAAAGATTAGCTTCTCCGTGTATATCTGTTAAATAAAAGCTATAGTAGATCGTCCTAAACAATGGATAGAAAAGAAAAATTGAAAATAACAAAATAGATGGCGCCAAAAACAATAATCCTATTCTTAAATCTTTCGTTCTGCCCCATAAACTCTTCTTTTTTGACACTGTTGTTTGAACTGGTAACTTACCTACTTCAATCATTATTTCGCCACCACTTTCAACTCTTCTTCAGCCACCACTTTTAATCGTTCATTCGTATTTTGGTGAAAGAAGCATAGTTTTTCTTGCGAGAATAATAATTTTACTTTGTCACCTTTGTTCAGGAGTAACTGTCCGATGACTTTCGCACTCCAAGTTGCTCCATTTACCGCAAAGTTTAATATAGATTCATTCCCTAATACTTCTACAGATTGCAGCGTAACTTCTTGTCCTTCCGCAGACAATGCAATATGCTCAGGACGCATGCCGATTCGAATTATTCCTTCTGGTAATTGCTTTAACTGTCCAATAGATAATGGAATTTGCAATTGCCCTATATGTAATATGCCTTTTTCTTTATCCACTTCCCCATCATTTATATTCATAGAAGGAGAACCTATAAAACTTGCAACAAATTCGTTTGCTGGTTCGTTATATATATCAAGCGGTGTTCCCACTTGTTGTATACTTCCTTTATTTAAAACCATAATACGATCTCCCATAGTCATTGCTTCTATTTGATCGTGAGTAACGTAAATCATCGTAATTCCTAATCGTTGCTGAATTTCTCTAATTTCAATCCTCATCTGGGCACGTAATTTCGCATCTAAATTCGAAAGTGGTTCATCCATTAAACAAATCGGTGCTTGACTGACGATGGCCCTAGCAAGTGCAACACGCTGTCTTTGTCCACCTGATAGTTGCCCAGGCTTCATTTTGACATATTCCTTCAACCCTACCATCTCAACAGCTTCCATCAATCGTTTTTGTCGTTCTTCTTTCTGTACTTTTCTTACCTTAAGTCCAAATAAAATATTTTCTTCTACAGATAAATGTGGGTATAGCGCATAATTTTGAAATACCATTGATAGATTACGATCTTTTGGCTCTAAATCATTTGCAACATGTTCATTAATAATTAAATCTCCCGAAGAAATTTCTTCTAAACCAGCCAGCATTCGTAATAATGTACTTTTTCCACATCCAGAAGGTCCAACTAAAACAAAAAATTCTCCTCTTTTAATATGAACTGATACGTCTTTAACTGCTGTCTCTTCCGCATTTTTATATACCTTTGAAACATTTTCCAATTCAATCACAAGGTTGCACTCCTTTTTTCTTCTTGTATCCACACTTCATAATGACTCGTTGAAATTGCACTTGCTCCTGCACGAATTGCGATTTCTGCATCCTCTCGCGTTTGAATCAGCCCACCTGCAATAATAGGGAATTTTATTTCCTCCGCTAGCTGTTTAATAATAGAAGGCATAATGCCAGGCATAATCTCTACTGCATTCGGTTTAGTCGTTTTACAATTTTCAATTGATTTTGTAAGAGATAAAGTATCAACAATAAAAATGCGTTGAATCGTTTTCAATCCAATTTTATTGGCATTTCGAATTGTCGATCCCTTTGTCGAAATAATACCTTGTGCTCCGATAACATCTTGAATATATAAAAGTGCTTCCTCTGTGTTCGTATTTAAGCCTTGTATAAAATCACAATGAAGAAATACATCGTGTCCATGTCTCTGTAGTTCATATACACGCTCTGGTAACTCCAGCATTGAACCAGTCATAAGAAAAACTGTTTTCGGTAATTTTTTGTATGTTTTGTACCCTTTCCAATCCTTTATCATCGCAATATAAGGTTCTTTAAACATTTATTCCACCTAGCTTTTCTATTTTTATCCAAACTAAAAACACCTACTTACATAGAACACCTTTCTCCTTATTTGAACTCTAGGGAATAGAGCACACTTAAGAAAGCGGCACGTTATATGTAAGCGGGTGTTCTCAAATGTTCTCTACCCTAGTTATTTTGTTACCTTTACTATATTACGCATTTATTAAGTCAGTTTTGATAAATTGTTAATTAGATGTTAATCGAATGTTAATATTCACCATATCACTTTTACAATAATCTAGATATACGAATAAACTCCAACAGCAAACAACTGTGTTTAAAATTTAAGTGATATGCAAATTCATTCCATAATTAATCAATTCTAGTTTTCTTGCCACTGCTTGCGAAGCAAAGTTATCCCAAGAAGTACTATAAAGCGGAATGCGCTTTTCCTCTTGTATTGATAGTGCCCAGGCTGTAACGACATCAGCACCATATCCATTCCCTTGAAACTCCACTAAAGTTTCCACACTTGCCTCAGCAGCTACGGGCGTACTTCTGGCACTGCAACATATAGAAACTACCTTTTCATTATTTACAATTGCAAAATAAGGTCGCCTCCATTCCATCTGTTCTATTAGATTAGAAAAATTTTCTCGCAAAAGCTCTTTATTCTTCTCTGTTATTTGTATTGTTCTAGTTGGCTTATGTAAATTATTAGGGAACATGAAAGCAGGACCCACCCAAATATTCTCCACCGTTCTCTCTTCATTTAATACTTTAATGATCTTTGCTATCTCAATGTGATTTGAGCATTCTCGAATTAATTTCTCAATCTTACTTATCATTTCACCATTCAGTTTATAATGATACCTCGTTATATTCCCTTCACGAGTTCTGCTAAGAAAAAAACGTGGTGCTTTCAGATTTCCATTTTCATTTAAACACTTTATTCTTCCTACTTGATTATGAACAAATAAAACTTCTGCCTGAATTGCTATTAACTCAAGTTCTGAAAATCGCATTTATACCCTCCTTAATTACTATTTGTAGCCTTCTCGATATAGCATCCATCCATTTTTTCAAAACAAAAATCCCATTTAAATACACATTACTGAATCCATCATACTAAAATGACTTCTTCATTCTGTCTATCTAAATGGGATTATTTCGTGCTTTTTATTTCTTCAGCTTGTTATTCCGCCAGTTGTGGTTGCGGCTGTACTACTTCATTCGCTCCAGCTATCCTCAACATATTCGCAATATCTTTAAAACCTCTTTTTTCAGCATATTGCAGCGGCGTAATATTTTCCTTATTGGCCATATTTACATCTGCCCCGTGGTCAATAAGCATTTGAATTACTTTCTTATGACTTTCACTACCATTTCCTAATACAATTGCTTCTAATAAAGCTGTTCCACCACGTTCATTCTTATAATTCACATCAATATCTGTATGCTCTAATAATTCTTTAACAACCTCTACATGGCCACGCTCAGATGCAGAAATAAGTGCTGTTCCACCTGACTTAGTCGTTTCCTTCGTATTAACTCCTGCATTAATTAATACTTTTACAATATCCGTATATCCTTCTCTACTTGCATAAAGAAATGGATTGCTTTGCTTTTCGTCTTGAATTTCAATATCAGCACCCGCATCAATTAATGCTTTAACTGTCTCTACATGATTTTGATACGTCGCTGCAAGGACAGGCGTTTCTCCGTTGTCACCTTCTACATTGATATTCGCTCCATCTTGGATCAGCTTCATAGCTGTTTCTGTGTCTCCAAGCGTCGCAGAAAGTAGCAACTGTTTGTCCATTAAATTTATACTTTTTTCTTCTTTAGATTCTTCCTGTTCTTTATGCTTTTCTTTTTTCTTTTCGTTTTTCACATGAACCGGTTTTGATTCTGGCTCCTCTTGCTTATCGCAAGCCACTACCGTCATTAAAAGTCCTAATAACATACATAATAAAATTTTTTGTTTTCTCACAACTACAGCTCCTATGAAAGATAATGTTTTCTTAACCATTCCTCCATCACATACAATAACTCTTCTTGAGTACATTTATCCATAAGCCCTTTAGATTCCTTCTTTAATCGGATTATCTTAAACTTATACTATGTTTCTCAACCTATTGGAATGATACGCCTGATGGCCTCATCATTAACATTATGAAGCAATTAGTTTAGCACGTTTTTACCGCATTTGTATACATTTCTAAAAAGTACATAAATGATTGCTTTAGGTTACTATATTCCATTGTAACCGTTCTTCTAAAATTTTTACACCTTTTCTATATTTGCACCTGAGTAATAATAGAAAAAGACAACTATATAGTTGTCTTTTTCTATTATTAATGATGCCCACCGTGATTCCCTGTTTTCGATTTTCCCATCGTCTCTTTATTCATTTCCCATTTATGCTCTGATAGCTCTTTATACGAAAGAACTTTCCCCTTATAGTTAGATACAAAACTCTCTGCATCTTTTTTATTTTTAAATGAAATGACATTATAAGCCATCGGTGTCGTTATTGTTTTATCATATACGTAAGTAGCATCTTCCAACGAAACCCAATCTTTCGAATCATAATCTCGAACAAATTTTTCTTTCGTCTTTTCACCTGAATTGATCTCCATCCATTTATACATGCAACCAATATCATCAAACTTTAATGCTTTTCCATTTTCTAAAATAATTTCGGTTGCGAATTGATTATCGATTACCCCAATTTGGCAAATGTCACACTTATCATTTTTCTCATTAATCGCAACAGCTGTTAGTTCTTTTTTCCCACATCCTACTATCGTAAATATGAAACATAAACATATAGCAAGTACGACATATTTTACTTTCATCAATATTCCTCCCTAGAAACCGTATACTCCACGAAAAGAATACCAAAAGGTTGTGTGAGATTTGTGAAAAAACAATGTTCTTTTTGTAATATATGGAACAAAAAAGAGATGTGCAGTTACTTCTACACATCTCTCATCATTCACAACCAGTAATTAATAAATCATCTTCTAACTTAACTAATAATGTATCCGTATCAATTTCCTGTCCAACTTCTACATTTACTAATCTTATATTTCCACTGATCCCTACCCCGATTTTCTCAAGCTCACCATCGTACTTTCGGATCATCATTAACTTTTCCCATTCATATACGTAAGAGGATTCATTAATAAAAATCTCCTCTACTTTTCCTTTACACGAACTATAAATTTCTTCTATTCTTGTTTCCATTCAAAACCTACTCCCTACTTCACGCTTCGCTATTTCCATCTTATTCTATCATTCTTGTACGAAGGCATTTATCTTTTTAAAAATTCAAAATTACCCTGTGAACAAAATGATCAAAATAAAGATTATGCTTCTAATGATGTTATTTTTCAAATTATTTACCATTCCAATTGAACCTTTTATTATAAACAAAAAACCTTTTATCTGAATTTTTATTTTATTTTGAAAGCGTAATCATTTTTTGAGGGGGAGATTACATGGTAGCATTACTCGGATTTACAATGGTATTTGTCTTTATGTTTTTGATTATGACGAAACGTATGTCTGCACTAGTAGCATTAATATTAGTTCCAATTATTTTCGCATTAATTGGTGGCTTTTATGCCAATATGGGCCCGATGATGTTAGAAGGAATTCAAAAGCTAGCACCTACTGGTATTATGCTTATGTTCGCCATTTTATATTTCGGAATTATGATTGATAGCGGTTTATTTGATCCTGTTATTAGTAAAATTTTAAAATTTGTAAAAGGTGATCCTTTAAAAATTGTTGTTGGTACAGCTATTCTTACTATTATCGTTTCATTAGATGGGGACGGAACAACAACATATATGATTACAGTTTCCGCAATGTATCCACTATATAAACGTCTTGGAATGAATCCACTTATATTAGCTGGGGTTGTTATGTTAGGAGCAGGTGTTACAAATCTTACACCTTGGGGTGGACCAACTGCTCGGGTTATGAGTGCTCTTGGACTTGATGCATCAGAGCTCTTCACACCACTTATACCAGGAATGATTGCTGGTGCAATTTGGGTAGTTTTCGTTGCCTATTATCTTGGAAAAAAAGAAAGAAAACGTTTAGGAATTATGGATGTACAATATTTAAAACAAATGCAAACAATGGATGAGCAAGCTGCGACAGTTGAAGCTACCGTGCATAAACGCCCTAAACTTCTATGGATTAACTTTTTATTGACCGCTACATTACTTGTCTGTCTCATACTAGAAGTTATGCCGCTACCTGTTCTATTTACAGTCGCTTTTGCTATTGCTGTTATGATTAACTATCCTAACTTAGAACAGCAAAAAGAGCGTATTGCGTCTCACGCTGGAAACGTATTAGCGGTTGTTTCTCTCGTCTTTGCTGCTGGAATTTTCACAGGTATTCTATCTGGAACAAAAATGGTAGATGCAATGGCTCAAAGTGTTGTTACTCTTATACCAGATGCACTTGGCCCCCAACTTCCAATTATTACAGCTTTACTAAGTATGCCGTTCACATTTTTCATGTCTAATGATGCCTTTTACTTCGGTGTATTACCTATTTTAACGAAAGCTGCTGCCGCTTACGGAATTAGTGCAGCAGAAATGGGACGTGCTTCGTTACTCGGTCAACCTGTTCACTTACTGAGTCCCCTCGTGGCTTCCACTTATTTATTAGTCGGAATGGCCAAGGTTGATTTTGGTGAACACCAACGATTCACTTTACTTTGGGCTGTTGGAACGACAATGGTTATGTTGATTACTGGAATTGTAATTGGAATTATTCCAATATAAGATGAAACTAGAAAAAACAGTAGAGGAAATGTAATAATTCTCTACTGTTTTTATTGTTGTAAAAATCCCCTATGAAGAAACGCGGAAATACCTTCTTTCTGGCCTTCCCACACTTCCATATATGAGCTCCGCATGCACTTTCTTTCCAGCGATCAAATACTCTAAATAGCGCCTAGCAGTTGATCGGCTTACACCTACCATTGAACTTAGTATCTCTGCAGTAATTCCCTCTTCATTAATAGTTAGCATATGCTTTTTTATTTTTGCTAACGTTAAAGGATCGATTCCTTTTGGCGCATATTCTATTGGATTTGCCTGCACCCCTCTTTGGGACCATAGATGTTCAATCTGTTCTGAAGATAATTGAGCATTTTTCTTTAACTTCGTAATCTTCTTTTGATAACTTTCTAAACTTGTTTTAAACCGATCAAATGTAAGTGGCTTTACAATATAATCTGTTACTCCGCCTCTTAAAGCATGTCGCACTACATCCGTCTCTGATGCGGCTGTAATCATAATAATATCTGTATCATGCAAATTATGCCTAATATATGTGACGAGTTCAGTCCCTTGCATGTCAGGTAAATATACATCTAATAAAACGAGTTGTGGCTTTACAAACTCTAACCATTCTTTCGCCTGTTCCCCAGTCGTTGCTGTTCCAATTACTTTAAACCCCTCAATTTTTTCAGTAAAACGACGATGAATTTCCGCAATCCGAATATCATCTTCTACAATCAATACTTCAATCCCCTCATTCATTACAATTCGCCTCTCTCTTTCGGTAATGCAATGATAAATAAAGCACCACCTAAATCCCCTTTTTCAATCGCAATACTTCCATTTAAATCTTCCACTAACTCTTTCACTTTCGCTAATCCATATCCACGTTTTTCGCCCACTTTCGTCGAAAAACCTTTATAGAATATACTTGTAATTATTTCATCATGAACACCTTGTCCTGAATCTTCTACTTCAATTAATATTTCTTCCCCAATATCTGTTACAAACATTCTTACTTTCTTATCATGATCTTGATTTCTTTCAATTGCTTCAAATGCATTCGTGATCAAATTCCCTAAAATAGAAACAACGTAATTACTCTCAATATGCGGACTTAACTCTTCTAAACTACTTTCCCGATCTAACATAAAATCAATCTTCAACTCTCGCGCCCTATTATAAAATCCAATTAAAATCCCACCTAACCATGGATTTTGAATTCGTTTCATAATAAATTGAACGAACTCTTGATATACTGCCGTTTCCTTATGAATAAGCTCTAAAGCATCTTCATAAGACTCTAATTGAATAAGACCTGAAAGCGTATACAATAAGTTGTTATATTCGTGCGTTTGCGCCCGCAATGCCTCTGTATACTGCCGTGTTTGAGATAATTCCGCTGTTAATTGATCCATCTCAGATTTCAAGCGCAAGCTGGATACTACACCAGTTACTTTATGATTAACTTTAATAGGTAGGCGATTGGCAATAACATCCTGTCCCTTTATATTTAATTGGCGATCAAATTGTTCTTCTCCGGTTTGAAGTACATCCAGTATCGATGAATTAGGAATAACATCTAAAATAAATTCTCCCATTATATTTTGTTGTTTATCTAAAGAAAGGATATCGTATGCCGCTTGATTTACTAAACTAACCATTCCATTTTTATCGATTACTACAATCCCTTCACGTACAGATTGAATAACTGTACTATGCTCCTCGTATAAAGATGAAATTTCTTCTGGCTCCATTCCAAACATCATCCGCTTAATACTTTTTGCTAAATATACAGAGCCTATTATCCCAATTAACAGACCTGTTATTGTAACCCAAAACACACGCTTTCCATACACTTCTATCGCTCCATGAATATCATCCATTGAAAAACCAACAGATACTACACCAATAATTTCATTATCCTGATTACGAATCGGGACTTTTCCGCGTAGTGAAGGCCCTAATGATCCCGTTGCTTTCGAAACGTAAGATTCCCCTTCTAATAGAACCCCTTCATTATCTCCGCCAACCATTCTCTCTCCTATTTTATCTCGCTTAGGATGCGCATAACGAATACCATCTTTATTTCCAACTACAATAAAATCAGCATCTGTTTCGATTCGAATTTTTTCTGCAATTGGCTGAATAATAGAAGCTGGATTTTCTTTTTGAAAAGCTTCCCCGATTTCCGGTATAGCAGCAACTGTTTTCGCAACATACAGCGCTCTTTTTCCGATTTGGTCTTCTACTGTTTCAGATAATATGTAGTAAAATAAATAACTCGTTAACAGCAGTACAACAAGAATAAGTGTACTAATAGTTAATGTAATTCTCGGTTGCAGTTTCAATTTCTTCAATTTCAAAATCATTCCCCTAACATTACTGAAGATAGAATTTAAAGAAAATACAGTTTTTTTAATTATCACCTTTTATCATAACACGGTTACTATATATTTCTTTATCTTTATCTTCATAAAGTGAAACTTTAATCAGTGGGGGTTTTGTTCATCCCCCACTGATTATTAGCCTTCACCAATCGGGCATCTACGGGCCGCCCGACTCCCACCTAACTTCTTTGCTCCAGCCGAATTATGAGGTGGGAGTTTTACTGCCCACAAATAGCGGGATAAAAAAAGAAACGAAGTAAAATTACTACCTCGTTTCTTAATGCTTGTTATTACACTTTAAATTTACCAATCATCTCTTGTAATTCTTCAGCCATTCGCGATAAGTGAACTGCTGCTGAATTTATTTCTTCTACTGAAGCTACTTGTTCTTCAGAGGAGCCAGCAATATTTTGAACGCTTGCTGCATTTTCTTCAATCGTTGCTGCAATTTCATTAATAGATGCACTTACTTGTTTTGTATCTATCGTCATTCGCTTCGCTACATCTACCATACTATCAATTTGTACAACTGTATCATTTGTAGATTTCAATATTTCTACAAAGCTTTGCTTCGCCTCATTTGCAACTACAAGCCCTGATTGTACCTCTGTACCAACTTGATTCATAGAACTTACAGTTTCTTTTATATCAAATTGTATCTCTTTCACTAACTTTCCAATTTCCGTAGAAGACTGTCCCGATTGTTCCGCTAGTTTACGTACTTCATCTGCTACAATTGCAAAACCTCTTCCTTGCTCTCCAGCTCTTGCAGCCTCAATTGCAGCATTTAATGCTAATAAGTTTGTCTGCTGTGCAATATGTTGAATCACTTCTAGAATAGCTCCAATTTGCTTCGACTTATCATCTAATAAAGAAATGACTTCGTCTGACTGTGACACAGACTCATGAATTAATTGCATTTGATTCACAGTTTGTTCAACTAACTTTCCACCATCTTCAGCTTTTTGCTTCGTATACATAGAGGCTGTGGATACTAATGAAGAGCTATCCGCAACACGCTGAATTCCTTCTGTAACTTCTTCTAACAGAGTCGCTCCTTCTTCAACTTCCCGCGTTTGTATTTCTGCCCCACTCGATACTTGTTCCATCGCCCTTGTAATTTGTTCTGTTGCTTCACTTGCTTCATACTAGCCGTTAATTCTTCCGAAGAAGCTGCTACATGACCAGCTGAAGTATTAATATTTGAAATTACATCATGTAATGATGCCGCCATCTCATTAAAACTTTCACCTAACTGTCCAATTTCATCCCTCGAACGAACAGCAATTGATTCCGTTAAGTCACCTTCGCTAATTTTCCTCGCTGATATAACAAGTTGCTTTAACGGTTTAATAATAGAAGCGATTATGAAGTAAATTATAATTCCACCAATTATTAACGAGATACCAATAACAGTTAATGTTTTATAGAAAATAGGTTCAGCCGCTTCAATTATTTCTTTTGAAGGCATAATTCCTGCTATTTTCCATCCAGTTTGCTTATTTGTTTTAAAGGTAATATTACGATCCTCACCATCTAATGAGAATTTAAAATCACCTATTTCCTGCTTGTACAGCTCTTTTTCAAGTTTCTCTTCTACCTTCTCCCCCGGCTTTAACGCTGGATGTGCTACTACATTTTTATCTTGATCAAAAATTGCAACATACCCTTCTTTACCGATATTAACCATTTTTGAAGTATTTACAATATCATTAATAATTAAATCAATACCGAGAACGCCACTTTTATCTTCATTTTGTTTTGCTATTGTAACAACAATATTTCCTGTCGTTTTTGATTTATATGGAGCTGTGATAATTACTTCACCACTTTTTTTCACTGCCTCTTTATACCAATCTCTTTCTGTAGGATTATACCCTTCTGGCATTTGAAGTACCGGTGATTGAATAAATTGTCCATTACTAGATCCAGTATAGATTGCTTCCATTTCTGGATGTAATTTATTATATTCTTCTAATTTATTTTGCACGTTTTGAAGCTGATCTGCTTGATAGCTCGCTCCAGTGAATAATTTTGTAAAATATGCTGCGTCTACTTTCTTACTATCTAACTCTTTATTAATTACATTATTTAAAACCTTCACGTTATCTTTTGCTGAATGCAAAATTGTTTCATTAAAATTTGTCTTCGCCTGCTGATAAGACGTCCAACCAATTACAATACTTGGAAGAATTAAAATAATAATAAATGATACAAGTAACTTTGTTTTTAAGCTTCTACTCCTTAATTTTCCTTGAAACATATTCCTACCCCTCCATACCGTTTTAAATGCAATTGTTTTACACTTAATCTTTTTATACAAATCATACGATTTAAATGTATTGATGAGACCCTCTTTCTCTTTTCCCTCATCTTTCTCTACATTTAAAGTATTGTTACATACCTTTTTCATTCTATAGAATTTAAATAATTAAAACAATATATAAAAATGTACATTATTTGAAATATTACATTTCACGAAAGAACCTCTAGTATCCCATTTACTAGAGGTTCTTTTCATCTTGCTATTCTTTATCTTTGTTTATTTCTTTCTTCTCATCTTCTACTACTGATACTACAGGTTTATCATTTGATAGTTGTTGCACGGCACCTTTTCCAGCGAATCCTTCTAGTAATTCTTTTAAATCAATACCAGAAGAAGCTTTTAACGTTTCTTGCATCGTTGCCATTAAATCAGTCGCATAACCTGCAACTTTTCCGGCGCCGCTATTTTTACCACCGCCGCCTGTATCGACAACTGTAATTTTATCAATATTGCTAAGTGGACTTGCAATTTCTTTCGCATAACTCGGAAGCATTTTTAGAACCATATCCATAATTGCCGCTTGCCCATATAATTCAAATGCTTCTGCAATTTTTTGTTTCGCTTCCGCTTCTGCTAAACCTTTTAATCTAATAACATCTGCTTCTGCTGTACCTTGTGCTTTTTGTACTTCTGCCTTTGCCTGACCTTGTGCTTTTTCAATTTCTGCTTTTGCTAAACCTTCTACACGAACTTCTTCTGCACGTGCTCTTGCTTCTGCTTCAATTTTATATTGATCCGCATCTGCTTTTTTCATTTGTTTTACTTTTTCCGCTTCAGCTGATTGTTCAACAGCATAGCGATCTGCATCTGCCTTTTTCTTTACTTCTGCATCGTATTGCTTTTCACGACGCGCAATCTCTTTTTCTTCTAACTCAATTTGCTTTTCACGCTCAATGATTTTAACTCGCATTTGCTCTTCTGTAACACCTTGTTGCGCTTTCGCTTGTTGTAATTCATAAGAAAGATCTGCATCTGCGCGAGCTTGTTCTTGGTCTCTCTTATAAGATTGTACTTTTAATTCCTTATGCTTTTCAGCTTCAGCAATTTGTGCATCACGTTGATATTCTGCTTCTTTTGCTTCTTTCTCAGCACGAGCTTTTTCAATTCGCGCTTCTTTTTCACGCTCTGCATTTGCAACTGTTGCATCACGCTTAACCATTGCAATTTGCGGCTGACCAAGTGCATCTAAGTAACCGTTTTTATCCATTATTTCTTTAATTGTAAAGGAAACGATGCGAAGTCCCATCTTCTTCAAATCAGTAGAAGCCACTTCATGCACCTTTTGTGCGAATTGCTCTCTATTACTATAAGCATCTTCTACTGTCATAGAAGATAAAATAGCACGTAGATGCCCTTCTAAAACTTCTTTTGCTTCCACTTTTAACTCTTCCGTTTCTTTTCCTAAATATTGTTCAGCTGCTGTAGAAACTTCTTCAATTGTCGATCCTACTTTAATAATAGAAACACCGTTTACTGTAATCGGTACACCTTGTTTCGTATACGTATCACGTGTTCCAACTTCTAATTTGTAGTTTAATAAGCTAAGAAGTTCTGCTCGTTGCATAATTGGCACAACGAAAGTACCACCACCGCGGATAATCTTAATCTTCTTTCCATCATCAGTGGTAACGACATTCTTTCCACCACCAAGCCAGTTCCCTGTTACAATTAATGCTTCGTCTGGGCCAACTGTACGATACTTCGTAATAAATACTAAAATGAGTAGAAGTAAAATTGCGAGTAAAACTCCACCGATAATTAATGGAATCGTCATGTAAATTCCCCCTTATAATTTTGGTTTTTTTAAAGAATAAGCGATATTTTGTACAAGCAAAACACCATCTTGAACGCCCTCAATAATGACCTCGGTTCCTTGTGAAATATCTTTTTTTCCAATTGTTTTCGCTGGTATTGCATTACTTCCAAATTGGGATGAGATTAATACTTCACCAAATCCTTCTGTAGGAATTGTCGTAATGACTTCCCCCTTGCAACCAATGAATTCATCCATACGTTGCACAGTATTTTGTTCCGCTTCTGCAATCGGTTTTAAAATTAATATTTTCATTATGAAAACACCGATAAAAGATATAGCAAATGAACCAGCAAAAATAATAGTACTATTATAGGAAAATAAATATTCTCCTATATAACTAAGTCCACATAACATGGCGAAGAAACTAAGTAGTAAAGTAACAACGGATACAGATCCGCCCCCAAAACTAAATATTGATTCAAATATATCTCCAAAGAAGATATAAATGACAGTAAGTATAGTTGCAATAATAAATCCATATAAATAAATTGTTTCAAGTGGATAACCAAACAAGACCATTTCTTATCCCCCTTTCTTAAACAATCCCTTTTTTTGTTATATGTATGCCCCACCTCTTTCAAAGATTTCCGTTCTTAATTTTCAGTTATTTATCCTTTAAAGAAAAGCCTGTAAGACAGGCCTCTAAAAAAGAACAGGAGAAACCTATTGTGACAGGCTCCTCCTAGTAAATAACCGATATATTGTATATCTATATAATATACTATTTTCCACAAAAAGTAAAGTTAAACATACATTGGAAAAGCACTTATTTTACTGATAATGCGTACGCTCCATCGCCATTATCATATTTATATACATACAAGTAATACTTACCTGGTTTTGCATTAAATTTTGCTTCTATATGATTTCCATTAGCTTGACCGTAAGCTGCGTAATTTTGCATATCTGATTCATGGTGAAGCACCCATGTCATCCCGATTCCATACTCATTTAAAACAGAAATATCGATATCTTTCGCTGATGCTACATTAAATGTATAAGCATCGGTGTAATCCCCGCCGATAAGGCTACCTTTTATAGTAGTGTTTAGCCCGATATGATTCGCTTCCTCTGGACGATTATTTGGTTCAGATTCTGTTAAACTTCCATCTTTAATCGTAACAGTTGTTTCGCTTCTACTCTCTTTTCCTTTATCATCTTTTACTCTTAACGCTACTTTATAAGTTCCTTCTCTTTCATATGCATGTACTGGATTAACTTCTTTACTTGTTCTGCCGTCTCCAAAATCCCATAAATAAGAAACGATTTTTCCATCTTCGTCTTTTGATCCATCACTTTTGAATTGAATTCCTTCTTTTACAAACCCATTATAAGGTCCGTTTACATTAACCGTCGGAGCTTTATTTTCTCCGTCATCTTTTGCGATACCATGGAAGACTACATCATATTCAAATTCATTTGAACTATTCACAC
This sequence comes from Bacillus sp. FSL R12-0074, assembly GCF_038005725.1. Classification (NCBI taxonomy): domain Bacteria; kingdom Bacillati; phylum Bacillota; class Bacilli; order Caryophanales; family Bacillaceae; genus Bacillus; species Bacillus sp. FSL R12-0074. The sequence continues at coordinate 571,473 of NZ_JBBOTR010000001.1, read as the reverse complement.
GATAATTAACGAAGTATGCTGTAACCGTTTTGTAGCCACTCCATTCTTTTTGCGTCAATTGTTCTAAAGCCTCATTTACTCTTTTACTCATTGCTTTCCAGTCTTCTGACTCACCTTTTGTTACACTACCTGTAAACGTGCCTTCTAATGTAAATGTATTAAAGAATTGAGATGTATGCTTTGTCATTTTTGTATCTTTCATAGACAACGTTTCACTAATTTCTTTCTTCACTTCTGTTAGTGCTTTTGGTGCATGTTCAGCTAAATAATCATCTGCTACTTCCGGCACATTGTACTTATCTTGATTATCAATTAGCTGCTGCATATACTCTTGATACTCTTTATTTAACTTAGAATCTTTACTTAAAGTCTCACGATACGTATCATAATTTCCCACATCATTCGCACGAATTAAATCTTGAATTTTATCAAACGTTTCAAATTGATGAGTATATAAGTAAGACTGCAATGCGAACGAGTAGTTATAGAAATCCCAAGAACCATATTTAGCAAATAGTGTACGCTCTGCTGTATAACGGTTTGCAGGATCAGATGATAATCCACTAATTATGCTCTTTCTTGGTACAACGTTATTTGTACGAGTAGATCCTGCGAAAAATTCTGCATTCCCTTCTTGGAACCAAGTTAATCTTTCATTTTGATACATATCTCCTCTTCCAAATAAACCGGGAACTTCATATCTCCCTTGAAGATAATGAGTAAACTCATGACGGAATAACTCTTCTAAACTATAAATACTTTGCTCTGGCGTACGCTCATATGTAAAGAATGTCCCTGTCTCTTCAATATAAATTCCACCGTTGTTTGTTTCATATCCATACAATTGTCTATTTAACTGGTATTCGTCTGGAGTATTATAGATTACTATCGTTAATACGTCGTCTGCATTACCTTGTTCTAAAGCTTTGTCATTTCCGATCACACGATGATATTGTGCTTTTACTTCCTTCGCAGCCCAATATAATCTCTTAATTTTTTCTTCTGACACTTTATCCCCAGTTTTAAATACAATAGATCCACCATCGAATGTATACGTTTTTGGTAAGTATTGCTCTTTTCCTTCTTTACGTATCTTTTCTAAATCTACCGTATTCCCGCTATAATCTTTCCCGTTATAGTTTGTTGTAATTTGTTCTACTGCAACAAAATACGGCTCACTTAAACGCGGGTACATATGCATTGCTTGTGTAACAACCTCTAATCCTTTATTTGGATTACTATGAAACTTACCTAAACGACTAGCAAAATAAATTCCATTATTAACGAGCCACTTATTTTCTGGTGTTACTTGATTTAAAAGAGCAATACGATTTATTTCATTAATAAACCCATCTACTTTTCCATACCACATCGTTTCATTCGCTTCTTTACGAGCCTCATTTAAGTAAGACTGTATATCATAATCAATGCCTTGCATCATATCGTATACAGCTTGTCCTTTCATACGATCGTCTACATATGCATTAAAATTATCATTATATTGTTTTAAAATATTCGATGCGTATTGCACCGTTTCAACATCACTTGATGCATTACTAATTAATTTTCCGTATGCAGATACGACTGTATCTTGCTCATTTGTTCCAAGCTTAAAGTTGGGATTTTTCGCAATAGCTTTTAACGCTGGTAAACATTCGTCCTGGAAGCTCCTTCCATTTAATTCACTTAATTCATTATTATAAAATGCAAGATAAAAAGCTGAACGTAACACTTCAGTAAACGTTTGAATTCCTTTTGAATCATCTTTCGTAAATGTACTACCTCTATGAGCTAATTCGTCTATAATTACTTGCATTTTCCCTTTGTCTTTATAAAAAGCCTTTGCATCTTCATTGAACTGGAATAAGTCTGTAATTTGGTGCCACTTAATACTGCCTAACGTTTCAATTAATTCTTGATCATTCATTTTGTTTAAATCAGCCATTGAATAGCTTTCTTTAGCTTGCTTTACTGCCGAGTTCTTCGTAATAGATGCTGGTCGCTGTGAAAAATCTCCTACTTTTAAACGTTCTTGAAACGATAATGTTTCATCAACTTTCGAAATATGCCCAACTTCATCTACTGGTTTTTCAATTCCAACCGGCTTCGTTTTCAACACATTATACGGTACTTTTTCTTCCGCTGATGCATGAGTTTGAAGTGCCCCTAACGATAGAGCCATTGTACTAATACTAAGCATAACTTTATTAATCTTTGATTTCTTGTTCATATCCTTGTCCCCCTATTTAAATATTCCATCCAAGAATTTAACATAAAATCTAGATACAGAGATATAAAATGCAATATTTCATATTATTTCTTCCTACATTTTGTACATATCGTGAACACCCTTGCCTTTATCTAACCTCCAATGATTATGAATCTATAGCGATTAAACTGTCCTTTTACACACGATAAAAAAACGAATTTTTTGACAATTAAACCTTTAATTGTTATGATTAATATAATTGTTAACTTTATTAAATAAAGGTGGGATTCTATGATAAAAAAAGAGAACAGTGTATTCTATATCTCCATCTTGCTAACAACATTATTCATCATATGGGGAATTACCCCAGCAAGTTGGATACAAGGCTATGATTTACAAAGCGTTACTTCTTCCTTAAACTCATTTATCCTCAATAAGTTTGGTTGGTTTTACTCTCTACTTATGACCACAATGATTTTTTTAGCTGGTTATTTAGCATTTTCAAAATATGGATCCATTCGTCTTGGTAAAGATGATGAAAAACCGAAATATAGTTACCTCTCTTGGCTTTCCATGTTATTTGGAGCAGGAATGGGAATCGGACTTCTCTTTTATGGAATTACTGAACCCATTTCACACTTTGGGGCACCGCTTACTGGCGAACCTGGAACTGAGGAAAGTGCTAAACTTGCTATGCAATACTCATTTTTTCACTGGGGTCTCTTCCCTTGGTCACTTTATGCAATGGTCGCTCTAACAATTGCATATTTTACATTCCGAAAACAAAAAGGTAGTACAATTGGTGCTACAGTTACTCCATTATTTAATCGATCGAAAAATTCTCCTATCGGAAAAACAGTCGATATTTTAGCTGTTTTAGCAACTGTATTTGGGATTGTACCTTCTGTCGGAATCGGTGCACAACAAATCGCTGGAGGATTAAGCTATTTATTCCCTTCTATCAATAATACAATTGGTACACAACTCGTACTTATTGCCATTTTCACTGTACTCTATTTAACAAGTGCACAAACTGGCTTAGATCGTGGGATTAAATATTTGAGTAACTTAAACTTCTCCCTCGCCGGAATATTACTCGTTTCCTTTTTAATTTTAGGACCAACTGTCTTTATCATGAAGTATTTTACTTCTACACTAGGTTCTTATATTGGAGCACTACCAAGCATGGGATTAAATTTAGGTGCTTTTAGTAAAGAATCTTCTTCTTGGATTGAAAATTGGACTATTTTCTACTGGGGTTGGTGGATCTCTTGGTCTCCATTCGTCGGTACTTTCATTGCTCGTGTGTCTCGCGGACGTACAATTCGTGAATTTATTATCGGCGTGGTATTAATCCCAACATTCATTTGTACATTTTGGTTCGCTGTCTTTGGCGGTACAGCTATTCATATGGAAATGTTCCAATCACTTGGAATCGCTGATGAAATCGCGAAAAATGGTACTGAAATTGGGCTATTCGCTGTCATTTCACACTTACCATTCTCAACTTTTTTAACCATTATCGGCTTAATTTTAGCTGCGACATTTTTCGTTACTTCTGCTGATTCTGCAACATTTGTTGTTGCTATGCAAACGAGTAATGGTAATTTATCGCCGAAAAACAGCTTAAAGCTTATTTGGGGATTAACGATAGCAGCTATTGCAGCTATTCTCTTGCAAGCTGGTGGGTTAAATGCACTGCAAATCGCAGCGATCATAGCAGCTTTACCATTCTCTATTGTAGTCGTTCTTATGGTCACGTCGCTCTTTAAAGAATTACGTAAAGAAGATATCATTATCCAAACGAAACAAGTACCACAAAAAATCAAAAAAGTTATGTAATAATTAGCACCTCTTCTTAATTAAAGAGGTGCTTTGCTATTATTTAATCTACTGTATAGCACTGCAAACAAGCCTTTTCGTGAAACCCTAATTTTTTATATAATCTCATGGCATTCTCATTATTCGTACTCAAACATAGTTCAGTCCTCCTCCCTAATGCATTTACATTACCTCTATCAATATCCTTCTTACATAATGTCTTTTCTGACTCTCTTTCATTCAAAAAAGACATTATCGTAAGCGTATTTCGAAGTGAAATTGCTATGATAATGCCTTATCGAAGAAAATCTCTACTATAATTTATAATCATTTCTTAAACAATTTCTTTCTAAATACAAACATACTTAATGATGGCAGAACGAATGCTAGTCCAGAAAGCATATATAATGTATTTTGTTTGCCACCTGTTGCAGCTAAAGACTTCTTATTCACTTCTTGTTTATTCTCATTTTGGTTTTCCACCGTGTTTTCCTTTACACTTCGATTCCCTACTAAGTCCTCTTTTGTTGCTTCAACTGGTTTTGTTACTTTTTCTAATTCTTCCACTTCTTTTACTGGTTCTTTTATTTCTTCTTTTGGTTCTTCCACTTCTTTTACTGGTTCTTTTATTTCTTCTTTTGGTTCTTCCACTTCTTTTGCTGATTCTTTTATTTCTTCTTTTGGTTCTTCCACTTCTTTTGCTGATTCTTTTATTTCTTCTTTTGGTTCTTCCACTTCTTTTGCTGATTCTTTTATTTCTTCTTTTGGTTCTTCCACTTCTTTTGCTGATTCTTTTATTTCTTCTTTTGGTTCTTCCACTTCTTTTGCTGGCTCTTTTATTTCTTCTTTCGGCTCTTCAACGACTTCTTTTGTTGGCTCTTTTATTTCTTCTTTCGGCTCTTCAACGACTTCTTTTGTTGGCTCTTTTATTTCTTCTTTCGGCTCTTCAACGACTTCTTTTGTTGGCTCTTTTATTTCTTCTTTCGGCTCTTCAACGACTTCTTTCGTTGGCTCTTTTATTTCTTCTTTCGGCTCTTCAACGACTGCTTTCATTGGTTCTTTTACTTCTTCTTTCGGCTCTTCAACGACTTCTTTTGTTGGCTCTTTTATTTCTTCTTTCGGCTCTTCAACGACTTCTTTCGTTGGCTCTTTTATTTCTTCTTTCGGCTCTTCAACGACTGCTTTCATTGGTTCTTTTACTTCTTCTTTCGGCTCTTCAATTTCTTTTATCGGCTCTTTCTCTTCTACTTTTTCAACTATATTCTGGATAACTGTTCCGCTAAATCTTATACCATTTTCATCGGTATCTAAATCAAATTCATACACCTTTTCACCTGGGGTACTCCATTTTATTACTCCGTTACTAAGCGTTCCACCATCACTTGTCAGTTTAATATTCTCAAGAATTTCTCCCTCTAAGTCGTATATAGGGACTTGAGTTTCTTCATCAACTTTTGCATCATTTAAAACTATCTTCTGTCTCTTAATATCAATAGTCATCCATTGTCCTAACTGTTGTACTGGTCTTACATCACGAATCTCATTCCCCGCAAGTTTTAAACTAAATAACCCTGTCATTGGACTAAGAACTGATATATCAGAAATACGATTATCTGACATGTTTAACCACTGTAAGTTTACTAGTTTTGATAATGGCGTTATATCAGTTAATTCATTACCCGCAATTTCAAGTTCATTCAAATTACTTATCTCACTAATCGCTTCTAGATTACTAATTGTATTATTATTTACGAATAGTGCCTCCAAATGATTTAGTTGATTTATCCCTTGAAGATCAACATTACTAATTTGATTATTTGATAATGCTAAATTTTTTAATGAGGATACTGTAAATAATGGCTTAATATTTTTTATATTATTATCGGTTAAATCCAACTTCTCAATCTGTTTCAAATTAGAAATTGGTCCAATAGCTTCAATTTGATTATGAGATAAATTCATAGCTTTCAATTGTTTCAATTCCGAGATAAATTCTATATTTTTTAAGCCAACTCCTTCTAAAGTTAAGCTTTCTAAATTCGTCATGTACTCTAAACCAGTTACATCTTTTATCCCTTTACCCTTTCCTTCAAGTACCTTTAATGTTTTAATCTGCAATAAATCTTCTTTTGTTATAGCGGCATCGGGATTCTCTCTGCCTAAATTATATTTGTTAATATGTTGTTGTAAACTCTTATCAAGAATCACATTTTTGCTTTCATCTTGTTCTTTAACTTCTTCTGTTTTTTTAACTATATTTTGGATTACTGTCCCATTAAATTTTATACGGTTTTCATCTGAGTTTATGTCTAGCATAAACTCAGACATTTTCTCACCTGGCGTACTCCATTTTATTGTACCGTTACTAACTGTTCCACCCTCACTCTTCATTCTAACAGTCTCGATAGTTTCCCCCTTTAAATCGTATACAGGTATTTTAACTTCATCGTTTACTTGTGAATCATTTAAAAAGATTTTTTGTCTTTGAATATCGATATACATTCTTTTTCCTAATTCTTGGACAGGTCTAACATCACGAATTTCATTTGAACCCAGCTTTAAATCATATAAACCTGTTAATTGACTAAGTGGTGTTATATCTGAAATATAGTTTTCCTCTAAATTAAGTGATTGTACAGTAGATAATCTTAATAAAGGTTCGATGTTTTTTAATTCATTTTTAGAAAGGTCTAACTCCACTAACTTTTTCATTGAGGTAATATGCTCGATATTAGTAAGTCCATTATTACTTAAAGATAAATTTTTCACATTTTTCAATTGCTCAATCCCAGCAAGATTAGCATTACTAATTTGATTATTTGCTACAGTCAAAGTCCTTAAAGTCGTTACTGTAAATAATGGTTTAATATCTTTTATATAATTGCTATTTAAATCTAACATTTTAATCTTCTTCATTTGACTCAATGGGCTTAAATCTGAAATTTTATTGTTTCTCAAACTTAAAATCTCAACATGCTCTAACTCAGCCAAAGGTCCAATATCTTCGAGTTCACCATAAGTTATACTTAATGATTTTAATTGTCTCAACTTCGAGATAAACTGTATATTTTCTAACTTAACTTCTTCCAACGTTAAGTTTTCTAAGTTTGTCATATATTCTAGACCGCTTACGTCTTTTATTCCTTTACTTTTTGCCTCAACAACTATTAAAGATTTAACTTTTAATAAATCTTCCTTAGTTATTGGCGTATTTAGATTCTCTCTATTCAAGTTATATTTATTAATATGCATTTGCAATTGCTTATCTACTATTACATTTCCATCTTGTTAATCCACTTTATCCTCTTTATTTTCCTTTTGATCTTTTGGAACATTGTTTTCTAGATTTAACGCATTTACTTCAAACTGCACCTGGTACTTATTATCATAGGCCATTGTCGGAATATAAATATGCATTTGCATATTATATCTTTTTCCTAATTCTCCAACTTCAAATTGAATAACCTTCGTCCCATTTTTCTTTTTATCCTCTGATATGACTTTTACATCATGGAATACACCAGAAGTATCAATATCCTCTGTTTTCAAGTATTCGAAGAAATCACTATCACTTAACGTTGCCGTTACAATTTTCTTCCCATTCTCAATGTTTAATTTAGGATCTTTTATATAAACAGCTGCCATAGACTCTTCATTCATTTTATCTTTATACGCTTTAATAACAGCATCATATGTACCATCTTCTAAAGCATGTCCAGTTTTGTTCGCCTCAATTGCTACAGCTGCTAAAGCAGGCGTTGAATACGTAGCAAATGGAAGCGATAACGCCGCAGCGATAATCATCGCATTTATATGTTTTCTTTTATTTCTTTCCAACTTTACATCTCCTCCAAAATATATAAATCAAAATGTAATCATTTCTCGAATAAATGATAATGATTTTCATTATCATTGTCAACTAAAAAAATAAAAAGTTTACAAAAAAATAATCCCTTTAAAAGGGATTATGCCATTTTTTCTCCTGATTCTTCTTTAAAAAAGCTCTTCATCGCATGAAATACATCTGCTTTTTGCTTTAAAATATAATATCTGAAATTCTCGTCTTTAATATTTTTATATGCTGACATAAGCGTACTGTGGCGGTTGTACTGGTTTAGTTAGCTGGGATGTACCCTTTAATACTTATTTAAAAGCTTTTTATAATAATTAACACAAAATAAACAGCTCCAATTGTGGGCCTGCCGCATGCCCATCAAGCTGGTGAAAAGAAATACCTCCAAAACAATAATTTTTGAAGGTTTAAATATCAAAGAAATGTCCCTGATTCCATAAAATCTGTAAGAGATGCATATTTGCTATTATAACTTAAGGAATGACCATCTTCCCATTTTTCTATATCGTAACCTTGTTGAATTAACATCCTTTTTTGCTCTGCGTCTAATTTCAGCATCGAGCTGTTTAGATATGCAAATATACTCGTTTCTATATTAGAAGGAACCGATTTAACTTTATATCCTTCCCGCCAATGGGATAATATCATTTTTCCATACTTGTATTTTGAACACATGAATTCTGAAATTAACGAATCAAAGGTCAAAACTCTTACGTCACCAATCGTCTTTTGTCCAAACATTCTAGTTTTTCTAAGATTATTTTCTTTTTCAGCGTTCCTTCCATAAATTAACACATATTTAAACCTAATCGGTCTATCCTTTAAAGGAATTTTAAGAGGATCTATTCTTCTTTTTATTTCCTCCGAGTTTTGTTCAATATATCCTTTCCATTCAAATATTTGGTCCATTGCATGATTAAAGTTAGAATGAAAATTCACTTGTTCGCTGTTGGATGTGAATATTCTTTTTTTAGGATCTTCTATCTCAACTAGGACTAAATCCCAAAAATCAGAAGACTTAGTAAGATATGCAAAATCTGAGATGAGACCATCACTTATTTTGAATTTTGATATTAAAACATTAAAGTGTAGATGGTGATTAAGTAAAAATGGGGTAGAAATAAGTTCAGAATTTTCTTCAAGAAACCTTTGTATATCATTTTCATTTAAAGAATCATCTTCTAATGCCGATCTAAAACGTTCAATCAAATCATTCACAATTATCCCCTCTTTCAATATGTAATGATAAAGTTATTATACTTAAATTAAAATCCATATTATAGTAAACTTCTTTATAATTCTCCATTTTTAAATTTTATTCTTTTTATTACCTCTCCCCAAGAATATTTATATAATTAGTTATTTTATCAAATTCTAAAGTAAACCTTTGAATATTAGTTTACTTTCATTTCCTTAATTTTATTGAATGCATTATAATTATCTCCTTTTCTTCAAAAACACTAACAAAAATATACATTCAAACCATGAACAGAAAAGAAAAAACAGATCCATGTTAGCTTCTTCTTTTTTGTATAATTTCTGTTAATTGTTTCCGTAACCCTGTTTGATAATCTTTAAATCTTTTAAAATCAATAATTTGCTTTTTCTGAACTAAAAATATGCGATATGGCTAGATACACTAACATATCCTTAGAGAAACCAAGTCAAACTTAAAATGAGCATGATAAACAATCAATTATTAATGCTCATTTTGTATAAAAATATAGCTAAAGTTGCTGGATGTGTGAAACGACCTCTATAATAATATTATATATTCAATTATAGGGGGACAAAACGTGGATATCATTAATGGAACTATATGGCATAAATGTGATTTACATCTACATACACCTGCTAGTAGGTGTTTCACGGATAAAAATATCTCTGCCCAAGAATGGGTTCAAAAAGCAATTGATGAAGGATTAAGTTGTGTTGCAGTTACCGATCATAATAGTGGTGAATGGATCAATAAAATTATTGCAGCTTCTAACGGAACAAGTTTGACCGTTTTTCCAGGTGTAGAAATTACTTGTAGTGACGCTAAAATACATATGTTAATTCTCTTTGATACTAATAAGAAATCTACAGATATTGAAGATTTCTTAATCCAGTCTGGTATACCACGCAATGACTTTGGGAAGGAAACTGCCCATACTTCAAAAAATTTGTCTGACATAACTAATTTAGCTAAGTCATGTGGGGCACTTGTTATTCCAGCTCATATTGATGAATTTAATGGTATTTCAAATGCACACTACCAAATTAGAGAAAATATATTTAATACCAACGATATTAATGCGGTGCAAGTAGTCCATCCTGAATTTTTAAATCCTTCTCCATCTGCTGAAGAAAAGCAAGCCTTAAAAGATAAATTAATGTTATATTATGGGACGGATATAAGTGAAGCAGATATAAAAAAATATTCAAGTACTGTACAGCAAGCTTTAAAAAGTGGAAAAGCCATCTTAACCTTTTCTGATAATCCCCATGCTCCTGGTGATTCAAAACATGGAATTTTTGGGATAGGTTCCAGGTATACATGGATTAAAATGGAACAAAGACCTAATCTAGAAAGTTTGAGACAAGCTTTACTCTTACAAGATTTAAGAGTTAAAACCGATTTTATTTCTCCTAGCGCTCCCTATAATTTTCCGGAAATTTGGTTAGAAAGTGTTTCGATTTACAATTCAGAAATTACTGGTAAAGAAAAAGTACAATACAATTTTAGCCCCCAGATGACGACTATTATAGGGGGACGAGGTACTGGAAAATCAAATGTTATAAAATTATTACGAGGAATCTTCGGAAAAGATAATGATTTAAAACAATTTAATTCTTTGCTAACAGAGCATTATGACTTTTTTCAATTGAAAAATAATAGAAATAAAAGTGGTATTTTGAAAGCTGACACTAAAATTGAGGCAGTATTTATTCGTAATGGAATTCGTTATAAAGTGATTGCATCAGAATTTAATGAGGATACTAAAAATGTGATCCTGACTAAACGACATAATTTCAATGTTGAAAAATGGGATGAAGAGACAAAAAAATATCTAAGAATGCCAAATGCAGAAGATTTTATTGGTTTTCTTGATTTTGATATATTTTCTCAACGGCAAATTTTTGAAGTAGCTCAAACACCCAATGCTCTAAGGGATATGATAGATGGAGCTATAACTGGCTTAGATAAATTGAAAAAGAAATGTGAAGAAGCATGCTCAAAATATTGTGAAGCTTCCGCGACTATTCGCCGACTACAGACCTTAATAAAAGAAAAAGGGAAATTTGAAATTTCCTTAGAAGACATTGTTGAACAAATATCATCATATCAAAAAAGTGGTGTAACTGAGTTAATAAAAAGAAAGGAAAAATTCAATTCAGATATAGAAAATGTATTCAAAGTTGTTACAGAAAGTCTTAAAGAAAAAGAAGAATTATTACAGAAAGTTACCAGCGAATTTCTAATAAATCAATATCATACAGAGGAACTTGATGATTTATATCAAGAAGAAATCAACAATACCATATCACATATATATTCAGAGTTAGTTGATATAAAGGATGATTTGGAAAGAACTAAAACCAGGATGACTAATCTACATAAAGATAGTAGGGATAAGTTTGGAGCATCAGCTTGGACTAAGGATTTTAGAGCAGTTAATATGGAGTTTGAAGAAAAGAAGAATGAATTGAAAGTAATGGGTATTCTGGATTTAGAAAATATCGAAAAATTGACCCGAAAAAGAGAGGAAATACTAAAAGAATTAAAGAAAATTACTGATCAGGAAAACATGTTAGAAGAGTTAAAAATAAAAAAAGATAATTTTAAAAAAGAATTTTTAAACCTTCGAAAAGAAATAACTCAAAAAAGAAGGGGATTTTTACACAACGTTATTGATGTTGATTTTGTGAAAATTGAGGTTGTACCATTTAGAGATTCACAACATTATGAATTAGAATTTAGGAATATTATAAATAGAGATGATAACTTTGTAAATGAGATTGAAATGATACTTGAAAAGATTTTTCACAACGGTAAAGTGGAAGTCCAATTACCCCAGATAATAAAAGAGATTCACGATATTAATCATTCTATAGAGGATGGAAACTATGGCTTAAGATTTCGGAATATGGTTCGTAAATTAAGCGATGATCAGATAGATAGATTAGAAATTTTAATGCCAGAGGATGAAATAAAAGTTTCTTACAAACAAAATAATTCCACACAATGGAAACCATTATCTAATGCTTCAGCTGGTCAAAAAACTTCAGCTATTTTGGCTTTTATACTATCCCATGGTTCAGTTCCCTTAATTTTAGATCAACCTGAAGACGATATGGATAACTATGTTATCTATGAGTTGATAGTAAAGAAACTTTCTGATACAAAGAACAAACGACAAATTATAATAGCAACGCATAACGCTAATATCCCTGTTAATGGTGATTCAGAATATATTATTGTAATGAATTCTGAATCAAAGTTAATTAAAGTATTAAGGGAAGGTACGGTTGAAAATAATGAAGTGAAAAATGATATCTGTGCTATCATGGAGGGTGGAGAAAAAGCATTTCAAATGCGTTCCCAAAGGTATCATTTATAGCCTATTTGGCGTAAATCAGCGATTCAAAGAATAACTCGCCTCATCTGAAAAGTTTTTAAATTTGAATTTGGTAAAAAAAGAATCCATATAATTTTGGATTCTTTTTTTATTTCGTCTTTTGTTTAATCTGTGATCAATTTCTCAGTAGCTGTTCACATCTCTCAATTAATATAAACTAATTCCTTAACTTACAGAAAGTAAAATGCATCTAAAATGTGTCTGAACGTACAATTTTCTTTTTTGATATGGTGACTCCATTTAGTTATTTTATCATAAGCGTTGATGACATAAGATTCGAAAACAGAAGCTAACATAAACTAACCAACTAAAGTTTACATACGTAAAAAGGCTCGCTGTTGTTAAACAAGCGGCCTGATTAATTGTCATATTACTCCCTCTTAAAAGCCGAGATTTTATACTATTCTTTTTGTAAGTCCTCCCCAATCACCGAGCATGTTTATTTCTCCAAATCACTGTCCATAATAATAAACAAAGACAAACCCTTTATCCTAAAGATACGTGCTCTTTCTCAAGAGCACCAGACTCGGTGATTAGGGTAGAGTGGTATAAATTTCAACAGTATATGAATCATTTTCAATCCATTTGTTTACTTTCGTTGTTTTTAGTAAATCATCAACCTCTTTTTCTATTTTCTTTCCAAGGTCTTTGGCTCCTGGATCTGAATTGTTTATTGTAGTATGTATAGCAAGAGGAAATGGTTGATTCGATTCGAAATTAACTGGCTGAATTCCAAAACCTTTGTATCCATTTTTGGTAAACACTTCATTAAAAATAGAACTGTAAACTTTGCTCCATTGCCTCTCTTTCTTTACAATGTCCATATTTCTCTCACTCACATTAATTGTGTAGGGTTTAATATCTTGATTTTTCAGTTGAAAGTTAATCACTTTTTTTAACTTACTTGTATTTACAGTATCAGCTATCTCTAAGTCTACGGTTCTTGGTGTATCGCTCATCGAGGCACTAAGGAAGTCCTTTTCATCTACCGTTTCCATAATAGTGTCCATAACTTTTGCTTCTTCACTTTTGGCTTCTTCTTTATCGCTCTGACAGGAACATAATAAAGCGAGTGAAAATAGAAGTACAAATAACTCTTTTCCCTTTTTCATCTTGATCCTCTCCTTAATCATTTCTTTATTTTATAATCGCCAATATCTTTAGTTATGTTTATTCTAACCTTGTAACATTCTCCAGGATAAATGAAAAACCTTCATCTTATCTTCTTTGATTAGAATAATCATAATATCTTTTTAGCGAAAGTTTAGATTTAAATCCTACCCGTTTTATTATTTCATCCTCTGAAATTTGATGTTTTATTAGCCTTAAAATGAAGGTATTCCGCAAATGTTGTGCTGAAATTCCTTTTCGTAAATTTGCCCTTGAAACTTCTAGTCGAATCATCTTTTGAACGGCAATTTCTGTTAGAGATTTGGGCGCATCATTTTCATATGACCAATGATAAGTTTTCCGAGTAAAATCAAAGGCTACGAACAATGGATCATTGCTATGGTACCTTGGACGAACAGGTTCAGGAATGGTTTTGTAATAGTTAAATAAGTGCTTTTTATCGTCTTCAGCTAAAAGAATCGTTCTTTCTATACCCACTATTCCTGGTACTGAGATCGTATTGTTTTCAAAATGGACGTGCTTCATCTGTAAACCTACAAGTTCTTGTAAGGATAATCCATTATAAATGAGCAAATGCACAATAGAAATGTTACGATCCATAAGTACTGGACGAACGGAACGTTGTTTTTCTGTTAATCCTTCTAATGAAGTTAAAATGTACTTTAATCTTTTCTCTTCCTCTTTTGAAATAAAATCTTCATCACGTAACGCGCGATTAGGTTGAATGCTAAGTTGCATGCTTTCTAACGGATTTGGCAGTTTTAAATATTGATACAGTCTATTTAAGACAATATAAACACGATGCATTGTTTTGTCAGAGTACTGTCGTTGGCTCTTTAAATTGTAAAAATACGCTTCATAATCCTTTGTATCAAGTGTCGTCCATATATTGCATGTAGGGAGTTTTTTAGATTTTTGCAACCACTGGCCAAAATCTTCAATATCATAAACATATCGTTTAATTGTAGATGGTTTTCTTCCTTTATCTAGTAAGAATAAAGAAAAATGCTGTACTGTGTCTTGGAATTCCTTTGTTAACATAGCCTTATCATCCTATTTTTTCTTTTAGTATATCAAATTTGGAAGTTAGCTGAACGTATGTATGATCTTCCCGATTCACACGTATCATACCAAAATATTTTAAACAAACGTTTGATTGATAACAGTTTTTATTTCTGAAAATTCATACATCCAATGCTCCTATATAAATATATTAGGTATAATAGAGGAAAGAGAAAATATATGGAGGATAAACCAAAATGAATGATTTTCATATATATGAAGAACAAGCGGATGTACTTAGACATATTGCACACCCTGTCCGACTTCAATTACTTCAGGAACTGATACGAAGAGGTGGTTGTAATGTGACCGAACTATGTCATATATTAAAAATCCCTCAATCTACTACTTCTCAACACCTTGCAAAATTGAAAAGAGCTCGTATTGTGAGAAGTATTAACCAAGGGACATTTAAAACATATCAGGTATGTCATGAACAGATACATCCAATTATTAATATCTTAATGAAAGTGAAATAAACGAAGAGTAATTTGGGTATTTTAGATGTTATTGGGGCACGGCAACGATTACTGCTTTTTGGGGCCACTCGCCATTTTAAGTTAACAGAACTAGAATTCCGTTAACTTTTTTAGATGAACTTGACAAGGTTTGTTTACAGAACACCTGTAAACAGTGATGAAAATAAGTTTACGGAACATATTTCAAGAAAACGTTCTCGAAGACTTCAAATCTAATTACCTAGAAATCATCGTTTTATCATACATTTCAAAGTTTTTTACAAGTGGCCCGAAAAAGAAAGAATCGTTGTCGTACCCCTATAAGGGGTGCTTATAAAAATTCATCGGTCCCCACAATCAAACAGTGGTGGGTTGGCTATGTTCCATTTGCAATGGGACATTATGTAGAAAATATTGGTGATGAATCATTATTCTTTCTTGAAATATTTAAAAGTGATAATTATGCTGATATTTCATTAAACCAGTGGCTGGCACTTACACCTCCACAGCTAGTTCTTGAAACCCTTGATGTGGACAAGAAATTCCTTTCATCACTCTATAAGGAGAAACATCCAGTTGTGAAATTTGAAAATAAAAACAGCTAGGGTTCATCCCATCGTCATCAAGATAGTATTTTGAATTGTCCCCAAAACAAAAATTTTATTATTTTACAGTTATTTATGAGAATTCAGCTCATTTTTCCGTTTGGGGAACAACCAACTTCTTAGTTGATGGTGATATAGTACTACCCCTCATATAAACAATAAAATGTGTGAACAAAAAACGTAGGAATATGTATTCCTACGTTTTTTACTATAAGCGTTGCCATCAAACGCCTATCTCTATATTTTTTGAGAGATGAGAAATTTCAACTTTGATATTCATAGAAATCTGAATTCTATTCCTTAAATTCAGACTGAACTTCTGAATGTATTGGGCTTTGTATATTTTTTTCATCAGGAATCGGTTTCCACCAGTTCCCAGTTAAGAATAACATGGTCAATAGATTATAACTATCACTGAAATAACTTTCATTCTTATTCTTCATCCAATCCCATCCACTATTTACCCAATCTTGATTATTACTGTTGGTTGTACCAGCGGCAATAAAGGGTGAAACGAATACGGCTGTTGGATAATCACCAATATTTGATCCATCTAGTTTATAACCGTCTACAATTTTAGATGGATTACCATTAGTTTTATTTTTTATCCACTTAGTAACCTTATCAGAAATCACCTTACTTCTCTTTTCTCCATACATTGCATAGTCCATAACAATTCGGAGTGGTACACGACTCGCATTATAGTAATATGCATCGGTATGTTTTGATTCGTCTAAAAAGTTTTTAGGTGCAGGCTGTGGGGGATTTTTTACAACAAAATCAGAAATCAATCCTGTAGTTGGCGAGTATTTATTTGTAAACTGTGTATAAGTATTGTAGAGATTGTCAATAACATTAAGCCAAGTTTTATCCCCAGTAAATTCGTGGAACGCTCTTAAATGAGACATCATCCAATCGGAAGGTCTAGTATCAAATGTACTTTTTGAGCCCCAATCACCCAAATTCAAACTATTATTTTTGGTCACATTACTAGTCTTAATACCTTTTGTAATCATATTTTGAGCCTCTTTCAAATAGTTGATTGTACCATTTGATCCCCATTGCTTATGAGCAAGAAGAAGTGAGTAAGCAATGTCTAAATCCCCATCTGTCGCAGAATCAAAATGCCCCTGCGCTTTCTTACTATCGGCTACAACCCAACCCATTAAATTAGGATTTTCGGAACTTTTAAAAGCTCTCGCTGTCTTAAATAAGCCATTATAAATAGTTTGGGCGTTTGCATCATAACCTGCCATTAAGACCGTGATAATCATACCATAACCTTGTCCTTCTGAAGTTCCTAACGGTTTAAATCCATCTGCATTTCCTGTGATTTCTCCTTTGACGTAGTAGCCACCAGGAAGTGAAGAAAGATCATTCTTTAGATATTTATTTTTCCAATTATTATAATAATTTTTAACTGAAGCATTCAAATTTTCTTGTGAAACATGATTCGGTTTGATAATACCAGAGTAGTTGACTTGCTGTGGAAAGGGCTTCATCTCTTTAGCAACAGCTGCTACTTGAGAATTGTTTGGTGTAGTAGAAGAATTTATTATGTCTCCAGTATTTCTTAATGAAGTGTTATCTAAAACCTCGGCAGCAGTACAATTAGTATAACTTGCTAACCCTATTCCAAATGCGCATATAACAGTAAATATCTTTCTTTTTCGGCTCATTATTTCGGCTCCTTTTAAATTTTTTTAAATGCATATCTAATCCTTATTTAACAACAAATAACAAGAATCCATTTTGAAAATAGATTGATTAAAATAGATTCTTCGCTTGCTAAGTATATACAAATTTTATAAAAACGTTTGGTTATTTTTGTTATCCGTTGGAAGGTATTTTTTCTTATTTTATTGAAATTATCACATATACGGACTAGGAGCAATTAATGTGAGAGCGCAAACATCCTAGTTGATTTTTTTCTTAATTCTTTATCTCCAAGCTTTATTAAACTATTTATTTACCACACTCGCGTCAACTTTTACAATCAATTTTCCTTTTTCAACAATTCCTGAAACTTTTTTTATTTTTAAAGAAGCATTTCTTGGTAATATTAATTCTGCATATTCATTTCCCATATATACAGCATGTGTTCCTTTTGGAACTTCAATGTCCATACGAATTGTTTTTGGCTGTCCTCCTAGGTATTTATCAAGAATAGCTAGTGAAGTACTTGTAAAACCTTTGTCTTTAACAGCTTTTCCTTCATATTTTTTCTTGAATTTTTCAATTGATTCTTTATTAACTATTGTTTCTTTTGGATTTTTTGGATCTTTTGGAAAAAATGTACCCGGTTTAATTCCAAACTGTTTTTCATCTGTATATCTATACACCATAATTGTATCTGGTACACTAGCAGTATTTTGCTTAAATACTTTATCCATTTCATTAGCGTATTCTTTTGATATTTCTACATACTTTTTAGGATATCCATCTACTTTCCCTTCTCTTAATGCTTGATTCATTCTTGTTCCATTCATCTCATAGTTATCAAAAGCTTCTTTCGCTTTCGGTGTTACTACAATTTTATTTCTGTGATTAGGAAGGTTTTTCCCATAATTTTTTGCTTCTTTTTCTTTGTCTTTAAAATCTATTAGTTTATCTGAAAATGTATCTGTTTTTTTTGTAGATTCAATAGAAGAAATAGGGTAATTGAGAGTTGAACTTTGCTCCATTGCAGATGCTACATTAGCTGTTCCACTCATAAGAACTACAGTAGCTAGACTTAAACAAGAAACTTTTTTACTTAACATGTGAATTTTCCCCTTTCAATATCTTTAATATTTTTCAATTATCTAAAACAATACAGTATTTACCTAATTATGTAAATATTAAGAAATTTATAAATATAAAACAGAATTTTAAGTTTATTTAAAATTCTAAAAAAATCCCTTTAAAAAAATGTGCCGAAAAGTACACTTTTTGTTATTACGCAAAGGAATGCAAACATAGCATTCCAAAACATCAAAAATCCATTTTAGGAACGTCCTTAAAATATTAATACCTTTCGATACATGCTTGCTTTTACTCAAAGAAATAAACTGTTTGTAAAGGTATACCTTTGTAAACGATTTTGTATTTTTTGTATTAATTGCTAAATTTGATTATTATTATAGAAGTAAGTGAAATTTTTAAAAATTTAAATTATAAGGAAATCGTTGCATTCTATAATAAATACTATACGAAGGGAAATGGGAAGTTGAAAACGAGAGAGCTTCTTACTGCAGAACAAAGGGAATACTTTTATGAAGTTCCTGATCATATGGACGAGAGAGAAATTCTGCGCTATTACACTATATCTGATGAAGAATTGCAAATTATAAATAAACAACGCGGTGCTGCCAATCGATTAGGTTTTGCCATACAAATCGCTTACTTACGCTTTCCTGGACGGCCTTTATCTGCGAATGAAAAAGTTCCAGATTTTATTGTACATACAATCGCTAAACAATTAAGGATTCTACCTTCAGCTATACAGAACTATGCACGTGGGCGTGATGCAACTCGTCGAGAACATTTGAGTAAAATCAGAAGTACATTGGGTGTTTTTGCCCATCCCCTCGAAGAGGGGATGGGCAAAAACATATCGTGAAAAATCCGTATAAATAAGGGTTTTGGGTTACTTTTAAAAAATATATATTTCAAAATGTATACAATTGCATTAACGTGTTTCAAATGTTATTAAGTTGTATTTTTGAAACGGAAAATTCTGGTTTTTTAGCTATGTCATAAAGTGTACTTTTTGACATAGTGTATAAATTTAGCTAATTCCCCCTTTTCGGGGATTTGGGCAAAAACACCCAAAATAAAAAGCACAGTTACGTGCTTTTTGGCTACGCCAAACCGAAATTCATCTCCCACCTATCGTTGGGCTACGTCCTGCGCACGCTTGAGGAAGGAGAATTCTTTCGGGTAATCCGTTAAAATCAAAAAATACTCTCCTACTTTTAGGAGAGTATTTTTTGATTTATTATATATCTTAATTATTTATATTTTATTTCTTTTTTATATAAATCTGATTTATTTTGTTTGTTTATTAGATTTTATCAAATCATTTAGTAAAGAATCTAATTCCCTACTAAAAAAAAGTACCTTTTCATGAGTGAATCCATACTGTTTAACAAGCGATATCAATTCTTTTTTTTTTCAATCACCTGATCTAACTTCTTACAATTAGACATATTTTTTATACACTCCCATATTACTTAAATAAAGGTCATCAAGGCGGAATTTCTTCACACATCAAATACAAAATCTATGAACTAAAAAAGATATACACACTGAATTTATTACACACCTTGATATGCTTGTTTATATACTTCTCTTAATTCTGAAATCAATGGCAGTTTTGGATTTGCTGGTGTACATTGATCTTCAAATGCTCTTTCTGATAAAACATCCACAACATTTTCAAATGCTTCTTGTTTTACCCCTTGTCCTGCAATGCTCATATTAATATTTAATTCTTTCCCAAGACTGATAATTGCTTGTACAAGTGATTCCACGCCCTCTTCTACGGTACTCGCTGGCAATCCCAGTGCTCTTGCAATATCTGCATAACGTTCATCTGCTACAAAGTGCTCATATTTTGGGAACAATGCATGTTTTCTCGGTTTAATAGCATTATATCGAATTACATGCGGCATTAAGATCGCGTTAGCGCGTCCATGCGGAATGTGAAATTCTGGTCCAAGTTTATGTGCCAAACTATGATTAATACCAAGAAATGCATTTGCAAACGCCATACCTGCAATTGCAGAAGCATTATGCATTTTCTCACGTGCCTTTTCATCATTTCCAACTTTATATGCTCTCGGTAAATATTTAAATACGAGATCAATTGCTTTTAAAGCCAACCCATCTGTATAGTCATTTGCCAAAATAGACACGTATGCTTCAATCGCATGTGTTAGCACATCCATTCCAGTGTCCGCTGTTACATGAGGTGGCACTGTCATGACAAACTGTGGATCGATAATCGCTACATCTGGTGTTAATTCATAATCAGCAAGTGGATATTTTATATTATTTTTTTTATCTGTAATAACTGCAAATGGTGTCACTTCTGACCCTGTTCCCGACGTTGTTGGAATCGCAACAAATTGTGCTTTTTGCCCTAGTGTTGGAAATTTACATGTACGTTTTCTAATATCTAAAAACTTTTGTTTTATTCCAAAGAATTTTGTTTCTGGATATTCATAGAATAGCCACATTCCTTTTGCTGCATCCATCGCTGAACCTCCGCCCAATGCAATAATTACATCAGGTTTGAAACTTCTCATCATCTCAGCGCCCTTGAAAACTGTTTCATCTGATGGGTCTGGTTCTACCTCTGAGAAAACACCTACTTTTACATCATTTAAATGTTGTTGTAAGTAATGTGTAACTGTATCTACATATCCTAGTTCTACCATTCCTGGATCCGTTACAATGAATGCTCGTGAAATGTTTGGCATCTTAGCTAAATATTGTGTCGCATGTTTTTCAAAAAAAACCTTAGGCGGTAATTTGAACCATTGCATATTATTTTTTCTATTCGCCAAACGCTTTACATTTATTAAATGTGTAGCTGTTACGTTTTGTGAAACAGAATTCTTACCGTATGATCCACACCCTAATGTTAAAGATGGAATAAATGCGTTATATATATCACCAATTCCACCTTGTGATGACGGTGAATTTACAATAAGACGACAAGCTTTCATTCGTAAACCAAATTGTTTCTGTACTTCTTTATTTGTGGAATGGATAACCGCTGAATGCCCTAAGCCACCCATATTTAACATTTCCTCACAGTATTTAAATCCTTCTTCTCGTGAATTTGATTTGATACAAGCTAATACTGGGCTTAATTTTTCACGCGATAGTGGATATTCTGCACCCACTCCCTTAATTTCAGCTACAAGTATTTTTGTATCTTCTGGTACCTTAATGCCTACTAATGATGCAATATAATGTGCTGATTTCCCAACGATATCACTATTTACTGCACAAGTATCTTCATTAATGACAAGCTTCTCTAATTTTTTTCTCTCTTCTTCTGTAACAAAATAACAATTGTTGTCTTGCATTTCTTTCTTTACACCATTATAGATTTCTTTATCTACAATAATCGCTTGCTCAGAAGCACAAATCATACCATTATCAAATGTTTTTGATAAGATTAAATCATTTACAGCGCGTTTTACATGTGCCGATTTCTCTAAATAACAAGGTACATTCCCAGGCCCTACTCCTAAAGCCGGTTTCCCAGTAGAATATGCTGATTTCACCATTCCAGCACCTCCGGTTGCAAGAACAAGTGCAACCCCCTCATGGTTCATTAATCTTTTTGTTGCCTCAACAGAAGGTTTTTCGATCCATTGAATGCAATTTTCTGGTGCCCCTGCCTTAATTGCTGCATCACGTAAAACTTTAGCCGCTGCAACAGAGCATTGCTGCGCAGATGGATGGAAAGCAAAAATGATTGGGTTTCTTGTTTTCATTGCAATTATTGCTTTAAACATAGTAGTTGAGGTAGGATTAGTTACTGGTGTCACACCAGCAACTACACCCACTGGTTCGGCAATTTCAATAACTTCTTCATGTGGATCTTCATGGATAATCCCTACAGTCTTATCTTTTTTTATGCTATGCCAAATATATTCAGTCGCAAATATATTTTTTGTACATTTATCCTCATACACACCTCGGCCAGTTTCCTCAACCGCCATTTTTGCCAATGGCATATGTTGATCTAATCCAGATAGTGCCATTTCATGAACAATATGATCTACGTGCTCTTGAGTATAAGATTCCAGCGCTTTTAGTGCTTCTTTTCCATTTCCAACTAAAGTATTAACAATTTCCTGTACTTCTTTTTCATCTGTCTTGTTTGTCATATTAAAGCCTCCAGATCACTATAAAAATAGATTTAAAATGTTGGAACTTATTATTTTCCTCTTGCATATTAAGTAAAAGCTTAAAGAATGTGAAGTATTTCACAAATAATAATGTGAAGTTTTTAACTACTCTTACTATACATGAAATAACTAATTTTTTTTGTGTATTCTTTGTGAAACATTTCACAAAGAATACAATAATTCTAATCAACAATTACTTATTTACACAATCAATGTATACAATTACATTGTCAGTTGTATTATTTCTCAATTCAATGTATACATTAGCATTGAGATACAATATTTGTTGATTCCTTAATATCTCGATTTCATTATCAATTATAGCCATTATTTCACCAAAAACTGCATACATACATATATCCTTGTTCAACTGTTTTGGTATGACAACACTACCTGATGGGTTAATAAAAAAAAATGTTGGAAATGTATTTTCAGTTTTATTAATAATTGTTTTGAACACTTCATCATTTAATCCCATAGGTGTTACATTTTTTAATTGCATAAATATCACTCCTTTTCATTTATAAAAAATTAAATAAAGTATAATCTATTTTTATAAACTTGTAGCTATGATTTCGACTTTGCCTATAAGTTTATAACGGTTCTGGTGCAAAAACTATAAGGCTCATGTGACGAATCTTCGAAACTTGGACATACTGATACTAGTACTTTAAAAAAGGACGTGATTAGTATGGAAAAGCAAAACTTATTCAAGTGGAAACACTATCAGCCTGAACTCATCTTATTAATAGTAAGATGGTACCTGCGGTACAATTTAAGCTTTCGTAACCTGGTGGAAATGATGGAAGAACGAGGAGTATCAATCGCTCACACAACCATTATGCGTTGGGTTCATCAATATGGGCCTCAATCAGAAGAGAAAGTACGATATCATCTTAAATCAACAAATGACTCATGGAGAGTTGATGAAACCTATATCAAAGTAAAAGGTCAATGGATGTATTTATATCGTGCTGTAGATTCCGAAGGGAACACCATTGATTTTTTTCTTAGTAAATCAAGAGATAAACAAGCAGCCAAGCGCTTTTTCGTATGTTTCTAAACCTCGTGTGATAACATTAGATAAGAACCCCGCTTATCCTGTAGCAATTCGAGCGTTGAAAGAAGAAAAGCATATGCCTGAAGGCATAGAGCTAAGACAAGTTAGATATCTCAATAACATAGTGGAACAAGATCATCGTTTTATTAAGAAACGTGTGCGTTCTATGTTAGGATTCAAGTCTTTTGGCACAGCTACATCCATTATTTCTGGAATAGAAGCTATGCATATGGTAAAAAAAGAGCAACTTGTTTTACTGGACAAGTCTGTCCAAAATCAAGTGAAGTTCATCCATCAACTATTTGGAATTGCTGCTTAAGGCTAGATTCCACTAGGAAACTTTTCGCCTCTTTATATCTTTCCTAAGTATTTGCACCAGAACCATTCAACTTATATCCATACTAGATCTTCTGGGGAAAGCTTTTTAACAATTAAGCCCCTTCTTCCCTTATTTATAATTTTTAAATTAAACCGTCCTCTATAGTATACTGAAGGTTTGGTATTTTCTGATGGGGTATGCCGTAAAATCAAAAGGGATTTAACCTCTTCTATCTTCTTTTCAGAATAACTTTCACCATTAGGGAATTCTATTATTCCTAATCTAATCTTTATTTCGCTTGCATCAAACAGCCACTCCTTATGAAGTTCCCTTATCTTTTGTATAAAGTGTCCTTGGGCTTTTCCTATATAGAGAAATGTTTCTTTTCCAGCACATACTCTAAAGATTGCAAATATTCCTTTCTTAAAAGCTTCTTCTCTATTATAAAAATCATTAAAACTATACGATCCATACCATTTAATATGTACTGTTTCGATTAATTCCACCTCATTTTTCGGCAACTATATTACTTCAAAATATTTTATTTATTCAAAATTCATAGTCCTATTTACATGCATTAGAAGTTGCGCTATTTTATAATACATTTTAATATTAAGAAATTCAATAATGAATATGTACATATCTTCAAGCATGTAAAGATTTATAGCCTGCACTAAGTTGTCAGAACTGTACAGAACGAAATCATCTATATGGGGTCACCATACATGCCCATCAACTTATAAGAAATTAATTGTTCCCCTAAATAAAAAAAATGAACTGAATTTTCATGGACAAATATGAAGAGATAAAACTTTCGTTTCGGGGATAATCTAAAATATTAGCTTGATGGCGATGTTGCCGTACCACATCGCCATCAAGCTAACTAAAATGAGATACCCCCAAACCGAAAAAAATGGGAGTATCTCATTTTTATATATCTAACTCAATTTCTTTGCTCATGCAACAAAATTTGGGTTCTGGTGCAAAAACTTTGAAGTATATGAAAAAGGTCTATCAAACTTGGACATACTGATACTAGTACTTTAAAAAAGGATGCGATTGGTATGGAAAAGCAAAATCTATTCAAGTGGAAACATTATCAGCCTGAACTGATCTTATTAACAGTAAGATGGTACCTGCGGTACAATTTGAGCTTTCGTAACCTGGTGGAAATGATGGAAGAACGAGGAGTATCAATCGCTCACACAACCATTATGCGTTGGGTTCATCAATATGGGCCCCAATTAGAAGAGAAAGTACGATATCATCTTAAATCAACAAATGACTCATGGAGAGTTGATGAAACCTATATCAAAGTAAAAGGTCAATGGATGTATTTATATCGTGCTGTAGATTCCGAAGGGAACACCATTGATTTTTATCTAAGTAAATCAAGAGATAAACAAGCAGCCAAGCGCTTTTTCAAGAAAGCCTTGGCTTTTTCGTACGTGTCTAAACCCCGTGTGATAACAGTAGATAAGAACCCTGCCTACCCTGTAGCGATTCAAGAGTTAAAAGAAGGCATACAACTAAGGCAAGTTAGATATCTCAATAATATAGTGGAACAAGATCATCGTTTTATTAAGAAACGCGTGCGTTCTATGTTGGGATTCAAGTCATTTAAAACGGCAACTTCTATATTGAGAGGTGTTGAAGCCATACATATGATGAAAAAAGGACAAACCTCTCAAGGAGGGAAGTCTGTCCAAAATCAAGTGAACCTCATTCATCAACTATTCGGTATTCCAGTATAAAAGCGGATTCCGTTAGGAATCTCTTCAGGGGCACGGCAACGATTACTGCTTTTTGGGGCCACTCGCCATTTTAAGTTAACAGAACTAGAATTCCGTTAACTTTTTGAGATGAATTTGACAAGATTTGTTTACAGAACACCTGTAAACATTGATGAAAATAAGTTTACGGAACATATTTAAAGAAAATGTTCTTGAAGACTTCAAATCTAATTGCCTTAAAATCATCGTTTTATCATACATTTTAAAGTTTTTTACGAGTGGCCCGGAAAAGAACGAATCGTTGTCGTACCCCTACAATGAATTACAGCAATTACTCACAATTGCATAAGATTCAGATATACTCAACTTCATCTTTTTATCTCTTAAGAAACTTTGCAACAGAACCGATAAATTATTAAATTTATATTCGTAGCTTCTTATATCATAGTAAATACATAATATGCATTTTATCTTTTAAAATCAACACAAAATAACTCCTAAAGTGACAAATTATAGGGGATGTACCTCTCAATGACCAAAAACGGTCGTTTCTGGTTCTTTTTCAACGTTTCAAAATTTGTATTGAAAATAGTAAGTTATAGAAGTATCATATACATATTCAAACATTTGAAGATGTATATGATGATTTTGGGTTTTAAATTAAAAATAAGTACTAGAGGTGTTTTAATGGGAAATGAAATGCAACAATTTAAAGCTGATTTTTTTAAAGCCCTATCACATCCTCTGCGAATAGGTATTCTAGAACTATTGTCAGAGGGTGAAAGAAGTGTAAATGAAATTCAAACCATCCTTAACAAGGAAGGTTCAGCTGTTTCTCAACAATTAAGTGTACTACGTTCAAAAAACATTGTTGTTGGTACTAAAGATGGAAAACGAGTTTTATATTCTCTACGAGACCCTATGATTGTGGATTTACTGGTAGTTGCACGGAAAATTTTTAACAACCATTTAATCGACACGATTTCAATGTTAGAAGAACTAGATGAAACAGAACGTGAAACGACAGTTAAGGAGGGTTAAGTTGAGCATTGAAGTTAAGAAAAAAGATATCATTCAACATGGAATGGAAATATTTCGCTCAATAGGAGCTCATCACGTTTGTAATGTTTGTATTAAAAGTGGAAATTCTTGTTGTTTTTCATGCGAGCATTTACAGGATGGAGTTGGATGTCAAAAGAGAAATACAGCTTGTACAGCTTGGTTATGTGGAATTCAAAGTTTTTTATTTGATCAAATAGGGGTACTGGACGAATGGAATAGTTTCTGGAGTGAAATTCCAGGACAAATGTTTCGTAGAGATAGTACCCCAGATAACGTAAGAATTAAATCGTTTATAGATATGAAAAAGCTAGATAGTCGAGGTGGATTACTTCTAGTAGAAAGGTTAAATTCCTACATACAAGAAGGAGGAGATATAGGTAAATTAGAACGTCATTTAAGCAAAACGTATAACTAATATTAGATTGATGCTCTCTTATAAAGAGATAAAAAGCGTCTGTATAAGAGTATGAGAAATGCATTTGTAACTCAAATTTATCAAAAGAAAATATTCTTTCAGAAGAAGTAAGATTTATTAAAAATAGAAAAGAAGGTTTTGTAATGAAAGGGTTATTTACGGGAAGATTTGAAGGATATTCATTGGGACATTTTCAAAAAGATCTTCTTTCAGGAATGATTGTTGGAGTTGTTGCGATTCCGCTTGCTATGTCTTTTGCTATAGCCTCTGGTGTTAAGCCAGAGTATGGGATTTATACAACATGTATTGCCGGGATACTTATTTCGCTATTTGGTGGTTCAAAGTACCAAATTGGAGGGCCTACAGGTGCTTTTGTTCCTATTCTTTTAGGGATTGTAATTACCTATGGATATGAAAATTTACTACTTGCTGGTTTATTAGCTGGAATTATCTTATGCCTTATGGGAATTTTTAAACTAGGATCTTTAATTAAATTTATTCCACGTCCTGTAACAATTGGCTTTACGTCAGGTATTGCCGTCAGTATCTTTACGGGACAAATTGCTAGTTTTTTAGGTTTAACAGGTATAAAAAAGCATGAGGAATTTATAGCGAATCTGAAGGAAATTTTTACTCATATCGGTACTACCAATTCTTACAGTGTCATAATTGCTTTGATTTGCTTTTTTGTTATACTCATAACACCAAAAATTTTTCCCAAAGTACCAGGTTCATTAGTAGGTGTTGTTATTTCAACTTTAATTGCAACTTTATTTTTCTCAGGTCATGTGCCTACTATTGGTACAGCATATGGTACGATTCCAAATACACTTCCTCAGTTTGGTATACCAGAAATCACATTAGAGCGTATAAAACAGTTAATTGGCCCTGCATTTGTTATTGCCATGTTGGGTGGTATTGAATCTCTTTTATCCGCTGTCGTAGCAGATGGTATGACAAATAGTAAACACAACAGTAATAAAGAGCTGATTGGTCAGGGAATTGCCAATATTGTTACCCCGTTATTTGGAGGAATTCCGGCAACTGGAGCGATTGCCCGCACTGCAACAAATATTAAGAGTGGAGCTGTATCTCCGATATCGGGTGTTATTCATGGAGGATTTGTGTTATTTACACTTCTACTATTAGCTCCATATGCTTCACATATTCCGCTTGCTAGCATGGCTCCTATTTTAATGGTAGTAGCTTGGAACATGAGTGAGCAAAAACATTTTGTTCACATACTTAAAATGAAGACAGGAGACTCTCTTGTATTACTGGTAACATTTTTGCTCACTGTATTTACTAGTTTGACAACAGCTGTGGAAATCGGTCTTATTTTAGCTATTATTTTATTTACAAAACGTATGAGTAATATGCTTGTCATATCTAAAGTGCTTCCTGATCATACAAAAAAGAATGAAAAATTGCTACCACATGTGGTAAATAAAGCTCATGATTGCCCACAAATTAGTATTTACACAATAGAAGGTCCATTATTCTTTGGGGCTGCCCAAACATTTGAACAAAATATTTTAGCAACCATTCATTATAAACCCAGAGTTTTAATTTTACGTATGGGAAAAGTTCCTTTTATCGATACAACAGGAGAGTCTTACTTTAGGAATATTGTTCAGCATTTTAAAAAACAAGGTGGCGTACTTCTCATTTCAGGAATTCAATCAGAGCTAAAAGCAACTCTAGATAAGAATGGATTGTACGCTGAGATTGGGGAAGAAAACTTTTTTGACCATACCGGGGAAGCAATTAACTGTGCTTTAGAACATTTGAATACAAAAAAATGTATAGGGTGTAAGCATTTCGCTTTTCATGAATGTACCGGGCTTTCTCAGCAATCCCAGGAAGGGAATACAATAAATAATAAAGCAAACGCATTAGATTTTTAAAAAATTTACTCAACATACAAAGTTTGTTTGATTTCTAAGAAGAAATTCATTATAAATCATGAATATAAAGGAGAATGAACAATGTCTGAATTTAAAGATCAAGTATTAAATATTTTAGAAGAAGTATGTGAAAATGATATCGTAAAAGATAACCCAGATGTGCAATTATTTGAAGAAGGGATTCTAGATTCTTTTGGTACAGTATCCTTATTAGTAGAATTTCAAGAACGTTTAGACATTGAAGTCTCTATTTCTGATTTCGATCGTGATGAATGGGCGACACCAAACATGATTATTAAAAAATTGAAAGATATGCAATAAAATAGATGTTTGAGAAACAAATAAGAAAAACAATTACAACTTAGTAATTGTTTTTCTTACGAAGTTGTAAAAAGGAAATTGAAAATAATGCTTATATATTAGAATGAATGATAACGAGTGGAGGAAATAAAAATATGTCTAATTTACCAAATTGCCCAAAATGTAATTCAGAATACACTTACGAGGATGGGAATCTTTTTGTTTGTCCAGAATGTGCTCATGAGTGGACTTTAGAATCAGAAACTGAAAATAGTGAAGATACAAAGGTAATCAAAGATGCAAATGGAAATGTTTTAAACGATGGTGATTCTGTAACAGTAATTAAAGACCTCAAAGTAAAAGGAACTTCATCAGTCGTAAAAATAGGTACAAAAGTAAAAAGTATCCGTTTAGTTGATGGAGATCATGATATTGATTGCAAAATTGATGATTTTGGAGCCATGAAATTAAAATCTGAATTTGTTAAAAAGGTATAAATGCGATTTTAATGCAACAGAGTTAATTTGATCTAATTGTTTAAAGCCAATGAATGTACAGCATTTTTAAGGGGGAAATTAAACAACTTTTAAAATAGAAAGACCTCATTCATGATAAGTATCCTTGAATGAGGTCTTTCTATTTTTTTGAAAAATGATGCTGTAAATATACTATGAAACATAAGAACCGAAATTCCTTAACGTGAGTTTTATGTCATTTTGTTGGCGGGATCCCTTGTTAAAGATGGTGTGAATTGGAATTTCACTCCATCTTTTCTTTTTAATTTTGTATAATGAAAATAATGATATTTATATATTTTTATATTAAACAATTAAGCGGGAGGAATAAATAATATGTTAGATACATTAATAAATCATTTTAAAGATGTAAATTTAGTATGTTCACAATGTGGTAAAACAATCGAACGTGGTGAACGATTTGCAGTTTCTTTAGTATTATCCAAAGAAAAAAATATGCCTGTTGGACAATTAGATAAAGTATTAGCTAAGATAGCAAACGAAATTTTATGTAGTAAATGTAGATAATACTGAACAGGGAGCTAATCTCCACTATTTGCTTATCAAAATTATCAAACTTAATAACAAAAATAAATAGCTCAAAAAAATCAACCCATGCATTTTAATCAAACTTTATTTCAAAGCAACAGTAAGGGGTCTTCTTTTGTACGTCAGTTCTTTACGTATATCCAAGAATTATAGTTCTTAATAACATGAAATTCATTTTCTTATAGTTAATTAATCCTAAATATAAATATATGTCTTTCTATAAGAATACTATATTCTTCTCTATTTACCTATATTTATATTTTGTTTAATTTATTATGATGTAGATGTTAATTTAAAGTTATTTATACAAAATAACTAAGTGCATTTTTTAGGAAGAGAAAACGATATACCACTCTGTTTTCTTAATTCGCATAATTTTCAAAAATAAAATCTCTGGATGTTAATATTTGTTATATAATAAACTTATCATAGCATTACCCCTGTAGTTTCTATGATGATAGTTTGTTTGTCCCGTATATTCACCTGAAACTAAAAAGAACTTGTAGGATTCCTACAAGTTCTTTTTGTTCTTCGGATTGACGGATAGTAAATGTTATTAGGGATACCGCTAACATTTCGGAAAAAAACTACGATAAGAGCATGCAAGATTTTATACAGTTTTTCGGCTAATCCAATAACAAAGAAGAACCCTAAAACCATGCCAGGATAGGAATGTATAAAAAATGCATAGGTCGATAGAACAAAGAAAGGAGGTTCCCTTGTAAGGGTAAGATTCCTCCTTGTCCTTGCTACCGATAATGGGACGTTATGTTAACCTCACATGAATAGAATATACATCTTAAAAACAGAAAAAGACTACCTTTTCCCAGTTAAAAGAAGTAGTCTTTTTCTATTACGTAATTGGGTTCCATAAATGATGCTTTATCGCATCTTGAATAGTTTTTGCTCAAAGGGTATTTTCCACAATTATAGAAAATATTCTTTGTTTGTTAACTCTTTATTGTTGGCTAGATTGTTGGTTCTTTTTAGCTTCCGCTTGAGCGTTTTGTTGTTTTACTGCTTGTACATCTGTTTCACTAGCAAATTCCGTTCCAAATTTGTTAGATGCAGATGCAGCGTTTGTTCCTGCAGAAGTTTTGTTTGGTTGTTTGTTATTATTCATTACAATCACCTCCATAAAAATTAATGTTCCCAATAGGATCATAACTATCCCAAAAAGCTTTAACGAATATACGATTGCTAATAATGAGACGTTATATTAACTACATATGTATACAATATTCACCCGAAAATAAGATAGTTCAATAAGAAAAGGACTTTATGAATTAAAAAGAGAATAATGTTATATAAGGTGATTTGGATTTATTTCCGTATGAGCTAGTTAGAAAAAGGGGGTATCCAAGTTGAAAAATATTGCGGGATTGTATGTAATTATTTGTTTGATGCAATTGGTCACATTGATAAATATTACCTTGTTTAATGGGGAGTGGAATGGATTTGCATTGTGGCTTTGTACAGGGCTATTCATAGGAGGAACAGCTTTCTATATATCTTCTCGAAAAAAACTAAACTCTAAATAGCTTTAATTGTATTAAAGTAACATTTGTCGAGTGCCAATAACGAAAATTATGTAAACAAAGGGGAAAAATATGATTAAACAAGCTAGTGAAAATGATCTGAATGAAATTCTAGCAAAATCAGATAATGCTCTATACGAAGGAACAGTCAAGACTTTTAAACCTACACAAAAACGAGTAAAAGAAATTATACAAACAACATTAGAACAAGGAGCATACTACTTAGTACTCAAAGACGATGACAATCTAAATGATGACTTAAAGGGATGGATTCTAATTGGCAGTGGTAAAGATTATTTTTCACAAGAGAGTGTAGGATTCATTTACGAATTATACGTTTTACCAGAGTATCGTGGTCAAAAGCTTTCAAAGAAATTGATGAAAGCAGGATTAGATGAGTTGTCTTTAAAAGGACATAAAGAAATACGATTAAATGTTCATGCAATGAACTTTGCAAGAGAACTATATAAAGAATTTGGTTTTGTAGATCGGCAGATTTCCATGAGTTTAACTTATAAATAAAGAAATTCCAATAACAATTGATTATGTGAACGAAAAGTCCCTTTAGAAGATTCGAAGGGACTTTTTCTAGGTTTTTAGATACAGTGACTGCTGATAAGTGGGGTTATGTAAACTTTTAATATGGTTTTTAATCTTTGGACAGGATTAAAATTGTTAAATAAAAATTATTTATACAAACTAATCCCTTATCTATAATAGATAAGGGATTAGTTTAATTTTGTTGTATGGTGTAAACAAAATTGAGTGTCATAATATATGGTAACATGGATATTTATGTGTTTTTTAAATTTTATTTATTCTAAACAAACAAAAAGAACTAGTATCATACTAGTTCTTTTTGTTTGTAGATCCATATTTAAGTAGTAGGGTACTACATATAAATCAATACAATATTAGAAGTAAAAGGATACCAACCTTTGTACAGATTAATTATAGCATAAGTTTTCAGAAAAAATATATTTATTAGTTGGTTATTTATTCCTTGTTTTATCGTGTTTTGAATGTATACTTTTGCCAGTGGTTTTGGGAAAAATGAGTAAGTTGTAATGAAGTTAATAAAACCAAAGGTTTGAATGTAAACTAATATGTAAAAGTTTACATTCGTATTTATAATAAATAAAAAGCACTTTTTAATGTTTTAAAAGTGCTTTAACTTGATGTTGATGTGACGGAACCTCAGTATGTAGAAATTTAAAAAAGCCCCTTCATAATGTTAAAGGGACTTTGCTCACACAAATGATCTGCACATCAATTCATCTTTGATATACAGATCATTTGTATGATAATTTTAAAAAATAAGTGCAGAGAATTATATTACATGAATGCTTTTATAAGTGTTGTTACTAATGGAAGTACTCCACCTAAGAATGCTAAAACTGCCGTTGCGATTGCCATATTATTTCCTCCTCTTTTTTCGTATTAAGATATGATAATTTTTATAAATAATTGCGGAATAATGAACTTACATTACTGCTTTTAAAAGTTCTCCTACTAATGGGATGATTCCACCTAAGAATGATAAAACTGCCATTGCGATTGCCATATTATTTCCTCCTTTTTTTCGTATTAAGGTATGATAATTTTTATAAATAATTGCGGAATAATGAATTTACATTACTGCTTTTAAAAGTTCTTGTACAAATGGAATGATTCCACCTACAAATTTTAAAACTGCCATTGCGATTGTCATATTATTTCCTCCTCTGTTGTTGATGCTAAGATGTGATTTATCTTTATGCTTTCATTATAGTAAGCGCTTACATTTTTATCAATACATTCTTATATGCAATATTGCATATAGGGCAATATTATACATTTAGACAAAAATTAGACATCTATTAGTCATTCTTTAATGGTACCATAGCGAGGTGAGAGTCTTTAAGGGTTCTCCTTAATAGGAGGAAACGGATATGGAAAGAGTGCAAGCGATTATTGACAGTAATCTGAAATTCAAGAGCTGGGTTAAACAGGTACTAGCTATAGGCGGAATATTAGGGTTCTTCTACTTGGTATTATATGTTTTATGTTTCTTATTTGTTATGTAAATATATACAACTATACTAGTGAAGCCTTACCTACAGAGGTAAGGCTCTTTTGTTGTATCTGAGGTGAATTTTTTTGGAGGTACTCCAAAATATTGGGTTGATGGGCATGGGGTGGGATCCCAATAATCACTAAATTCTCCTCTCTCCTTACAACGAGAATAACAACGTATTTTTTATTTACTCAATTACCGAAGTCTCAAATGTTTTAAATAGTTTCTTATCCCCTAATCACCGAGTACGTTTATTTCTCCAAATTACTGTCCATAATAATAAACAAAGACAAACCCTTTATCCTTAAGATATAGACGCTTTCTCAATGGTATCAAACTCGGTGATTAGGAGGGAGTGGTATACCACAGCCCCCCAATCACCGAGTAAAAGAAGAATTTCAATCTACAGTTCAACCTAAATACCGATATCTCTAATAACAAAAAACAGCTACCAATGTCGATAGCTGCCTTACAAAATCAAGCTGATTTGATTCTTTACATCACGTTTCGAAAAATCTGTTCGTAATTGTAATGAAATATCATATTCATCACGCTTTTTATTTTCTTTAACGGATACAGATTGAACTAAAGGTAGTAAAAATCTTCTTTTGTCCATATCGCTTATTTCTTGAAGTTTTACATCATCTTGAAATACTTCATTCAAAGTATGCAGCCATGTTTCTTTGCTTTTCTCAACTTTTTCTTTGAGAGTAATTTGCTTCTTAAACTCATTTATTTGTTGTATTATTTCATCTAATTTTCGTTGTACATTTAAGCGATAAATAGCCAAAGACTTTAAGAAACGTTTATCATCATTATTTTTCATACGTTGTTTCAGTTCTTCTGTAATATTTTGAAGTTTGATGGTGTAGTTTTCATACAGTTGTTGATGCTTTTGAATGTTGTGGTTTAATTCCTTTATTTCATGCTGAATTTTCTTTTCTATAGCACGATACACATTATGAAAACCACTTACTTTCACATCAGTAAGGGTTTGATTTACTACTTTATCATGAAGGAGGTCTGCATCTACTCTTACTTTACAGTTAGAACAGAAATAAATTTTCCCTCCATATTTTTTATTTGTAGAACTCACTGTCTGTTGATTCTTTGTTCTCATTAATACATGACATTTTTCACAAGACAGCAATCCCTGAAGTAAAAAACTCGTTTTGTAATGTTTAGGTACCGTATTTCCATTGCGTTTCTCTGAATATATACGCCAACATGCTTCCCATGTATTTCGTGGAATGATTGGTTTTACATAATGATTAGGTGCTTCAATCCAAATATCTCGCGCATTTAGTTTTCCATCTGTTTGTCTTCGCCATGATATCAAACCACAATAAAATGGATTTAGCACAATCGCCTTTATATTTTCTTTATCCCAATCTTTTCCACGGCGGGAACCCTTAGGAAATGTATTAGCAATGTACTGAAAACCGTGACCTTTTAAATATAAGTTGAAAGTTTCTTTTACATAACCAAGCTCTTCGGGGTATTCGATAAAATGCCCACTATTCTTATCATATGTGTAACCAAATGGCGGTTTTCCACCAAGCCATTTTCCCTGTTTTGCTTTGTTTTCCAGTCCCGATCGTGTTCTTGCAATGATGGTGTCTACTTCATATTTAGTAAAACCATCCTCCATGAGTTGCACAATCAAATCATTATCAGTATTGTACTCACTTTCAGTCGAACTAATAATAATCGGAATACCAAGTGTCTTCATGACAATACGAATAGTTTGATGTTCAAGAGGATCTCTAGCAAGACGATCGCTTTTATAAACAATCACAAAATCAAACTCTTGTCGTTTCGCCGCTTCAAACATGTTTTCAAGTTCTTTTCTACTAGTGAGTTTATTTTTACGAGCTGAAACCGCCTTATCAAGAAAGGAATGAGTATGAATGCAATCATATTTCCGAATAACTTCCATAACAGAATTCAATTGCATATCCATGTCTTGTTTATCAGTAGAATGTCGCCCGTAAAAAGCAGCTTTCATATTTGGTTGTAATATATGAGATAGCTTCATGGTGCCAGCACCTCTTGAGTTCGTAAAAATGGGTGTTTAAAAACAATTTCACATTGTTTCCCATCAATATTTACTTGTTGTATTAAATCTTGAAAAAAGAAGCCTAATTGCTGATTATCCATTATCTCGTCATAAGATAATGACATAGAGCATTGATACTTGCTTATCTTTTCACGTAATTGTTCTAAATCACTTAATTCCTGAATGATCTGTTCTTTTTGTTGCTTGTGTTTTGCAAGTTCGTCATACAACGCCATAATTTCAATTTCACTCTGTTCCTTACATTGTATTTCTACTTCGTGATACCACGTATCTACTTTAGCAATCAATTTTTCATTAATAAACTGGATTTTCTTTTCAACAGTTTGTATTTTTCGATTCACTTGCTCCTTAGTATTCTGTTCATATTGCTCAAATAGCTCATGAAAATGGGAAGTAAGTAGGCTATGAAAATATTTCTTACACCGTTCAAAAACTAGCGGTTCAATTACACTTCTCAGAACATAAACAGCAGAATGATTTAAGCATTTGTATTTTAAGTTTTCTTTTTTTCTAGCCTTAACTTTTTGTAAGAATCCATTACATTCCGAACAAATTAACAATCCTTGTAACGGAAAAAACACTTGTTCAAATACATAATCTTGAGTAACTTTTGGAGGAGATAAAATAGAAACGATATTACATGCTTTCTCCCATGTATCTTGATCGATAATAGACAGTTTTTCATATTTACTAGTGACATTTTCACCAAAAATAGTCATTGTGCGTAATCCAACATATGTTGGATTCAATACAATTTTCCTAATATCCATAGAGGTCCAAGTCTTTCCATTTTCCTTTAAACCCAACACATTACAAAGTTCTTTTAGAGATTCATACTTTTCTGCTATAAGTTCTTGAAAAATCATTTTTACTATTTGTATTTGTTCATCTACTAGTTCAATTTCTTTTGTTTCTTTATTCCATTTGTAACCATATGGAAGACGTCCAGGATTTTTCCCACTTTGAAAATTTGTTTTTAATGTTTGTTTTAAACGTTCAATAATTTGTTCACCTTCACGTTGAGCCATGCCCGCCATAATTAACTCGATATATTCACCAATCGGTGTATAGTACATCGGTGGTTCATTTGGTGCAGTTAAAACAACATTTATATTGTTATCTCTTAGTATTTGATAAATTTCATAATACTCCATTACATTTCGAGCTAATCGATCTCGTTTAAATAAAAATAAAGTTCCCACCTTTTTATTCTTGATATCTTGCAATAATTTTTGTAAAGCTGGTCTTTTTTTCAAGTTCACTTTTCGAGCTGATATCGCTTCGTCAATATACTCTTCATCAATAATCAATGCCCTATCGATGGAGCAAGTAAGAACTGAATTTTGTTGCATTTCAATAGAATTTTCTTGTAAATCAATTGAACTTCGGTAATATGCAACGGTCTTCAATTCAGGACCTCCTCTCATGGTGTTCTATTTACACTGTATGTATAAAAAATGTTTGCTAGTCCTTTTCAACTGCTTTTGTTAATTCTTTCTTAACAATTTCTATATAAGCTTCAAACCATTTTTGAGCTGACTCTGGATCGTGAATATAACTAACTGCTTTAATTGTAATTTCTTTTTGCTTTTTCATTATTTTTGTCCCTTTCAATAAATTGTCGGAGGTTAGTTTTATGTTAAATGAACTTGGTAAACACATTCGTACACTTCGTAATCAAAAAGGTATTGGATTGAACACCTTTGCAAAACAGCTTGGTGTGTCACCAGCTTACTTAAGTAATCTTGAAACAGGAAAGACAGATACCATTCAACTTTCACTACTACAAAAACTACAAGACGAACTTCACCTCATTACAATAGATAACTTTTCATTAATACAAGATGAAACAAAATATAGAATTGCTCGGGCAAGCACTCTCTTACATAGCTTGATACAACAGAATGAAGCATTTGGATACTACTTATTAGAAACCTTAGAAAAGGGTATTAATCTATCTCAGGTATCGCCTCCTTCCGATAACAATGATTGGAATTATTATTTACAAAACTAAAAAGACTATTCACAATAAAAAACAATTATTTATGTTAGTGAATAATTTAATCAAAAAAAGAAGAGCATACCTCTTAAGGAAAGAGGATGCTCTTTTTATTTTTCGTCTTCCTGGCAACTCACCGCTGCTTCAACTATAGACTTTAAAATCGGATTTTTCTTTTCCCATTCTTTTTGGAACCATTCTTTTTGTTCTTCTTTTTCCATTGATGCAAGTGGTGAATGGATAATGACCTTTGTATTACCAAATTGAAATTCTTTCATCATATCCCCCCTTGCACTATATGTATGCAGGACAAGAAAAAAGACGAACTATCATTTTCATAGGACAAGCTAGTCATACATATTCATAACAACAACAATAATAATAGACAAGCTGGTAGGTGAAACGAATGTACCGTCCACAAGAACTTGATGTATTCATCTATTTACGTAAAAGTCGAAAAGACCTTGAAGAAGAAAAAAAGGCGATAGAACATGGACAACATTATGATACACTTGAACGTCATCGTACCCAGTTATTAGAACTCGCTCACAAAGAGCATCATAATATCATTGATATTTTTGAAGAAGTTGTTTCTGGTGAATATATATCTGAAAGACCTATGATGCAAAAACTTCTTCGCGAAGTAGAATCAGGTATCGCTGATGCTGTATTAGTAATGGATTTAGACCGTCTTGGCCGTGGGGATATGGTAGATCAGGGAACTATTTATCGTGTGTTTCGCTACTCAGAAACATTCATTATTACACCCACAGAAATTATTGATCCAAATGATGAAAATCAAGAATTAACCTTCAGTATCAAATCTTTAATTGCCCGAGAAGAATTAAAAACAATTGTTAAACGTATGCAACGTGGTAGAAGAGCATCTGCAAAAGAAGGAAAATCCATCTCTCGAGTTCCAGCCTATGGATACTTACGAGATAATAACTTAAAACTTTATCCTGATCCTGAAAAGAGTTGGGTGATACCAAAAATTTTCGAATTAATGGCAAATGGAATGGGAAGACAGGCAATCGCCCAAGAATTAGATAGACTAGGAATTTCTCCCCCTGAAGGTGAGTATTGGAATCCTTCAACTATCTCATCCATTACAAAAAATGAAGTATATCTTGGTCATATTATTTGGGGGAAAATACGTTATACCAAACAAAATGGGAAATATATTCGAAAAAAAGTACCGAAAGAAAGATGGCAACGACACGATAATGCTCATCCTCCACTTGTATCAGAAGAGTTATTTCAAAAGGGCAATATGGCCCACAGTAAACGGTGGAGACCTCCCACAATCAAAACAAAAAAACTTTCCAATCCATTGGCGGGCATCTTATTATGCGAACTATGTGGTCATTCCATGCTTTATCAACCTCGAAAAGATCGTCCTAATCCTCAAGTACGTTGCGTACAACCATCGTGTAAAGGAGTTCAAAAAGGTGCCTCTTTAACACTTGTTGAACAGCGTATCCTTGATGGATTAAAACAAATCATTGAAAGCTTTGAGATACAAGAAAATATGGTACAAAAAAAGAAAAAAGAAAATAATATTCAGTTGCAGCAAAAAGCTTTGGAAAAGAAAGAACAACAAGTTAACGATTTACAAAAGCAAAAAAATAGACTCCATGATTTATTGGAAAAGGGTGTATACGATATTGAGACTTTTTTAGAACGACAAAAATCTATTGTAATACGTTTAAAAACTACCCAGGAAGAAATTGAACAACTCGAGCATGAATTTAAGCATGTATTAGAAAGAGAAAAACATATACATGAGTTTGTTCCCAAAATTAAAAATGTATTAGAAGCATACCATGCGACTGAAGATATAGAAAAGAAAAACCGCCTTCTTAAGTCAGTGCTTGAAAAGACAACATATTTGAGAAAAAAAAGCTGGCAAAGAAAAGATGAATTTGTAGTGGAATTATATACTAGAATATAAGCATAAAAATCACCTCTATATAACAGTATCCATCCAAAATGCCCATTAATAGAGAAAGAAGATAACTACCTATTACATACAGTTATCTTCTTTTCTCGATTTATATTGACCTCGTTTTTATTACCTATTCATCATTGTTCCTTCAACCAAAAAATGAATTAAATTTTCATAGACACCTGTGGAGAGATAGAATTTTCATTTTGGAATCCTGCACCATTGCCATTAGGCTAAAAAGAACGAGTTACCCCCAAACAATAAAACAAGCAAACTGCACAATTTTTTTGTTATAGGGGTATTATAAGATCTTAACTTGATGGGCATGCATCAAGTTAAGATCTTGAGGCAATCTATATTTACCAGACAGGTCTAAACTTCAATGGTAAATTACCTTCATTTGCTTCATAAACTAATTTTGTTAAATCTTCCTTGAGCATTTGCATTCGTTCAGCACCTATGTTTTCAATCCAACGTTGCTCAATCTCAGTTAGTATCTTCTCTTTTGCTTGCACTACTAACCAACCTCGTTCAGTCAAAACAATAATTTTCCCTCTCTTATCAGTGGGATGAGTTTTACGCATTACATAACCACTTTTCTCAAGAAAATCCACCATTTTACTTACAGCTTGCTTTGTAATCCCTAAATATTCAGCCAGTTCTATACCTGTTGCTCCATTAGTAGTGATGTATTTAAACATAAAACCATGTACAGGTCTAATATCTCCGAATCCCAATTCACTCAATCTGTCATGTAGTTCATTAATCGATGTACTAAAGGATAATGACAAAAGTGATGTAAGATCTAATTCACTAAACACTTGATGATTCATACATAAAACCTCCTCGAATAAAGTCAATTTAGTTGACTTTATTTAAATCTCATTGTACTATAAACAATATAGTCAATCAAACTGACTATGCTGTTTCTGAAATTAAAGCAAGTTCTTGGACTGAACCCATGAAGGATACTCAAACGGATAATACAATTCAATTCGAAGGTGATTCAAGTGAATTTACCCCTTATATTGTAAACACTATGCGTTCAAGAGTTGAACAGAAAGTAGTTGTAGATTTTTATAAAAAAGAAATTTTCTCATATGCAAATACGGGTATAACAACAGAAAAAGTCACAACACTAGATGGTTCAGTTAATAAAAGAACAGGAAAAGTTGTTTTATTTCGATAAAAAACTAAATTTCACTTATCCTACGGGAGCAAATATACAAATTATTTTAGGTTTATTTTAGCCCCTACACAAGAAGCGATGGATCAAGTATTAGAGAATATGGCAATGGAACAACTCGTTATATTATTAGTAAATAAAATAAATTCTTCGTATA
Source organism: Bacillus sp. FSL R12-0074 (assembly GCF_038005725.1). Taxonomy (NCBI): domain Bacteria; kingdom Bacillati; phylum Bacillota; class Bacilli; order Caryophanales; family Bacillaceae; genus Bacillus; species Bacillus sp. FSL R12-0074. Next base: position 529,977 of record NZ_JBBOTR010000001.1, on the reverse strand, counting down.
AAGTGTATATTTTTTTACGCTACTTATAACTTATATAGTTACAAATGGTGCGATAAAAAGAAAAGTGAGGAAACGTATATATGACTGTAAAAATTAAAGTGTATTCTGATTTTGTATGCGCATTTTGTTTTTTGGCAACAGGCCCTTTGGATGAGGTTATAAAGGAAAAAGATGTAGAAGTAGAATGGATGCCATTTGAATTGCGTCCTAGTCCATCTCCGAAAATTGATCCACGTACACAACCTCGTGTAATGGAAGCTTGGAATTCATTTATTTATCCTACTGCTGAAAAATTAGGATTAGAAATAAAGTTACCACATTTTCGTTCATATACGCACCTTGCGTTTGAAGGTTATCAATTTGCAAAGGAACATGGAAAAGGAAATGAGTTTCACCATAGAGTGTTTATTGCACATTTCCAAGAGGAACAAAATATTGAAGACATTGAAGTGTTAACAAAATTGGCGGAGGAAGTGGGACTTTCTCAAGATGTATTTAAAGAAGCATTAATATCACGAAAGTACCGAGAAATGCATCAAAGAGCTATAAGACATGCCCATCAAGAAGTACAAATTATGGCTGTTCCAACGTTCATTATTGGTGACGAAGTCATTCAAGGATTTGCTAGCAAAGAAAGATTAGCAAAGGTGATTGATCAAGAATTAGAAAAGGGTAAAGAGAATGAGTTAGATGGACTGCAATGTAATGTATACGGAGATTGTTAATGTTAATGTTAATGCTATAAATACTTGATAATTCATATATAAAATTCAAAAATAGTCAACTAAATTGACTACACTGTTTTTATTATAAAAGAAATACCCATTTTTAATGGGTAAATATAGAACAACGTAAAAGTGAGTAACAGGAGGAAAAGAGAATGACAACAGTTTTATTTGTAAAGGCAAACAATCGTCCAGCAGCTGAATCAGTTAGTGTGAAATTATATTATGCTTTTTTAGCAAGTTATAAAGAATCACATCCAGATGATACAGTGGTAGAGCTTGACTTATACAATGAGGAATTGCCATATGTAGGAGTAGATATGATTAACGGTACATTTAAGTCTGGTAGAGGATTTGATTTAACAGCAGAAGAAGCAAAGGCAGTAGCTGTTGCTGATAAATATTTAGATCAATTCCTTGCAGCTGATAAAGTTGTATTTGGTTTCCCGTTATGGAATTTAACAATCCCAGCTGTACTACACACATATATTGATTACTTAAACCGCGCGGGCAAAACATTTAAGTATATGCCAGAAGGTCCAGTAGGTCTTATTGGAAATAAGAAAATTGCATTATTAAACGCAAGTGGCGGTGTATATTCTAAAGGACCAAAAGCTGAAATGGAAATGGCTGTTAAATATGTAGCAAGTATGATGGGCTTCTTCGGTGCAAAAGATATAGAAAAAATAGTAATTGAAGGTCACAACCAATTCCCAGATAAAGCAGAAGAAATTATTGCTGCAGGGCTTGAAAAAGCGATTAAAGTAGCAAGTACGTTCTAATTAACAAAATACTTGTCACTCATTATGGCATGGCAGTACCAACACTTCTATAGCGGTGGTACTGCTTTTTTATTCGCTTATCCTCTACTTTGGAGCAGTAAGAACCTAATTGATGCGAGCTTTTCATTCTCAACTTATTAAACGATAGAAAGAAGGATTTACATTACAATGGAACGTTTATGGACAAAAAACTATATAATGCTGACAATTACAGCATTATTACTATTTAGTGGTTTTTATTTACTCATGCCAACACTACCGATCTTTATTAAACAATTAGGTGGGAGTGAATCTCAAGTTGGATTTATTATTGGAGTGTTTACAATATCGGCAGTCATTTTACGTCCTATTGTTGGCGGATTAATGGATCGATATGGCAGGCGCGTATTTATAATAAGCGGACTACTATTTTTTGCAATTACAATGTATTTTTATGATTGGGTAACAGGAATTATATTTTTAGTGGTATTACGTATCCTCCATGGAATCGGCTGGGCGATTGCTACAACTTCGATCGGAACGGCTGTGACTGATGTGATTCCACCATCTCGTCGCGGAGAAGGAATGGGATGGTATGGACTTGCAATGACTTTGGGCATGGCTTTAGGACCAATATTAGGTCTTTGGGTCGCAAAATCATTTTCATTTCATTATCTATTCCTTCTATGCACAGCGTTAGCAATTATAGCATTCATACTTGCGCTTGGTACAAAAATACCAGCAGTTCAAAGTGCATCAAAACAACCAATATCATTTTTTGAAAAAACGGTTTTACCAATCGCTATTGTGACATTTTTCCTATCCCTTACTTTTGGCGGCATTACAACATTTTTACCACTGTTTGCAGCACAAATTCAAGCTAATGCTGGTACTTTTTTCTTAGTTTATGCTGCCACACTTATAGTAATTAGACCGATTGCAGGGAAAATATCCGATAAGCGTGGAGAAGGGATCATTATTGTTCCTGCGCTTTTTATAATGATAATTGCACTATTCGTTCTAGCAATGACAAAAGGGCTTGTTGGACTCGTTATTACTGCTATTTTATACGGAATTGGATTTGGATCGGCACAACCTGCTCTCCAAGTAGCAACTATACGATTAGCTCCACCAGAGAAAAGAGGAGTAGCGAACGCTACATTTTTTACTGCTTTTGATTTAGGGATTGGTTTAGGATCTATTCTTCTAGGATTTGTTTCACAACTCATGGGATATCAAATGTTATTTATTGTTTGTGCGGTCTCTGGGTTTATAAGTTTGTTACTTTTTATTTTGTTTGTAAAAAAGACACTTAAATAACCTTTTAATTTATGAAAAAAGCGCTATTCTTTTGTGAAAATGCACAGAAAGAATAGCGTTTTTGATATCTTGGGCGTCATATACAATTATTAAATATCTCATAATCCGTATAGCTTAATTTTTAAAAATAAAGTCTATTAGGGGTTATTTGGTATGCGGCAAGACCTCCATCCAATATAGTTAGTAATATTTATGTCTAAATTTATTTCTTAAGGAACTTTTTAAGGCACTTAAAAACATCCTTCTTATTTTGCAATATATAATACTTAAACTTCTCATCTTCAATGTTTTTATAAGCAGAAAAAAGGGTAGATGATGAACGATTATACTGATTCACTTCCCCATACCCAAACATATTACACTTCTTCATCAACTCTTCCACAAGCTTTACGCATCTAGCATTATCCGAAGTTAAATTATCACCGTCTGAAAAATGGAATGGATAAATATTATAACGGTCTGGTGAATATTTATTATCGATTAACTCAAGTGCTTTTTTGTATACGGAAGAACAGATCGTTCCGCCACTTTCCCCTTTTGAGAAAAACTCTTCTTCTGTGACGACCTTCGCTTCCGTATGGTGAGCAATAAACTCAATGTCTACGGTTTCATACTTTGTGCGTAAAAATCTTGTCATCCAGAAAAAGAAGCTACGTGCCATATACTTCTCCCATATCCCCATCGATCCACTCGTATCCATCATCGCTAATACAACAGCTTTTGAATCTGGCTTTAACACTTCATTCCAAGTACGGAACTTTAAATCTTCTTGGTGAATTGGATGGAAAGATGCTTTACCACGCATTGCATTTCGTTTATATGCAGATATCATCGTCCGTTTCTTATCAATATTTCCCCATAATCCTGTTTTTCTAATATCATTAAATTCAATATGTTCAATCCGGTTTTCATCCATTTCTTTTCTCTTTAAATTAGGCAGCTCTAACTCTTTGAAAAACGCTTGCTCCAATTCTAAAATTGAGACTTCTGCTTCATAATAATCTTCTCCAGCTGCATCTCCTGCCCCTTGCCCTTTTCCTGGTCCCTTCTGCTTTTGACCACCTGATCCATCTCTTGCAACAACATCACCAACTTTGCTGTCACCGTTTCCTTGCCCAACGTGTTTGTTTTTATCATAATTGTATCTAATCTTATATTCATCTAAAGAACGAATCGGTATTTTCACAACATCCTTGCCATTAGACATAACTATACTTTCTTCTGTTACAAGGTCTGGTAAATTATTTTTGATTGCCTCCTGCACTTTTTCTTGATGGCGTTGTTGGTCGTCATATCCTTTGCGATGGAGGGACCAGTTTTCCTGTGAAATCGTGTAATTTGGTTGGTTTTCTTCGCTCATTCCTTTCCCTCCTTACTGTAATTGTCTTCCCCTATGAACAGCAATCTATAATTTTGTTTTCTAGTGTGCGTAACTAGAATATTTGAAAAATAACTGTTCATCGAAAATCATCCCATAAACATATATAGCGTTTTTCATACAATACTCCGAGCATCCTAAACAAAATTTTGCCACTCACATAATAAGAAAGAAACATTCAGCCGTTGATAAGAAAGAAACACAATGCATTGTTGCACACATTTTCGTTTTGCAACATATTGTATTGTGTTGGCTTTTTTGTATGAATGGTTGGTTACTCTATCATATGCATATTGTAAAAATAATTGACAAGAAATTCATAAAATCGCATCTTAATTTATTATATTCGGACAAGCTATGACATTTTTTACAAATATCAATAGATAACAAAACGCCGCCCCAAGAATAAGAGACAGCGTTTTGTTATCAAACTATCGATTTAACAAACTACCTACATATCGTAACAATTCATTCGCAGATGAAGAATTATAGCCATGCTCATCAATTAAGCGTGCAACAACATCATTGATTTTCTTAAGCTGATTTTCGTCTGGTGTTTTCGTTGATGTTGTAATTTTCACTATATCTTTTAAATCGGCAAATAATTTTTTCTGAATCGCTTCACGAAGACGTTCGTGTGAATTATAATCAAAGCGTTTCCCTTTACGTGCGTAAGCAGAAATGCGAATTAAAATTTCTTCACGGAATGCCTTTTTAGCATTTTCTGAAATTCCAATTTGCTCTTCAATCGAACGCATAAGTTTTTCATCTGGGCTCATTTCTTCACCAGTTAACGGATCACGTAATTTTGATTTATTGCAGTATGCTTCGACGTTATCTAAGTAATTATCCATAAGTGTCTTAGCTGATTCTTCGTATGAATAAACAAATGCTTTTTGTACTTCTTTCTTAGCAATTTCATCGTATTCTTTTCTCGCTAATGAGATGAAATTCATATAGCGCTCTCGGTCCTCACTACTAATTGATGGGTGCTGATCCAATCCGTCTTTTAACGATCTCAGTACATCTAGTGCATTAATAGATGGTACCTCTTTTCGAATAATTGTAGAAGAAATTCGGTTAATGACATAACGAGGGTCAATCCCCTTCATACCTTCATCTTGATATTCGCGTTGCAGTTCCTCTACATCAATCGTATTATATCCTTCTACCGTTTCTCCATCATATAAACGCATCTTTTTAATTAAATCAATATCTGGACGCTTCGGGTCTTTTAAACGAGTTAAAATAGTGAACATTGCTGCAACGCGAAGTGTATGCGGTGCAATATGAACATTGGACACATCACTTTCACGAATCATTTTTTCATAAATATGTTCTTCTTCACTAACCCGTAAATTATATGGAACTGGCATTACAATAATTCGTGAATGCAATGCTTCATTTTTCTTATTTGCTATGAAGGAACGATACTCTGTTTCATTTGTATGCGCTACAATTAATTCATCTGCTGAAATAAGCGCAAATCTTCCTGCTTTAAAATTCCCTTCTTGTGTAAGCGATAGTAAATGCCATAAAAATTTCTCATCACATTTTAACATCTCTTGGAATTCCATCATGCCGCGGTTCGCCTTATTTAATTCTCCATCAAATCGATATGCACGAGGATCTGATTCCGAACCGTATTCTGCAATTGTAGAAAAGTCTAGACTACCTGTTAAATCGGCAATATCTTGTGATTTTGGATCAGAAGGACTAAATGTACCAATTCCTGTACGGCGATCTTCAGAGAAGAAAATACGCTCTACAACTACATCCTCAATTCTTGCCCCATATTCTTGCTCTAGACGCATAACATTTAATGGTGATAAATTCCCTTCAATCCTTACTCCATATTCATCAAAGAAATCATTCCGTAAATGTTGCGGAATTAAATGAAGTGGATCTTCATGCATTGGGCATCCTTTTATTGCAAAAATCGCTCCACGATCTGTTCGTGAATATGTTTCTAATCCTCGTTTCAACATCGTAACTAATGTTGATTTCCCCCCACTAACAGGACCCATTAATAACAAAATACGTTTCCTAACATCTAATCGTTTTGCAGATGGATGAAAATATTCTTCCACAAGGCGTTCTAAAGCATCCTCTAATCCAAATAGCTGATTACTAAAGAAGTTATATTTTCTTCTACCATCAACTTCTTCAATTCCAGCATCTTTTATCATATTGTAAATGCGAGAGTGTGCTGTTTGAGCCACCCATGGTCTTTCTTTCACAAGCTCCAAATACTCCGCAAACGTACCTTCCCATTGTAAACGTTCTTCTGCTTCCCGATATTGTTCAATTTTCTTTAGAATATCCATTATAGCTCCTCCCCCATCTCCTTGTTCAATCGGATTATTATAAAAGGTATGCTAGGATGTCCTTAAACATTCTTTAAATCAAAACGAAATATATAATAGCGCTATAAAATTCTCTCCAAAATTCAAAGAAAATTCTGTATAATAAAGGTATTAAAGTTTTCACGCTGCTATTCATTGTAAATAAATTCTTTTCTTCTGGGAACCTTACATACATTTCGATTCACAAATAGGATTCGTAAACCGAAAAAGTAAGGGGGAAATTAGTATGAAGTTATTATTAATTTTAGGTGTATCAATCACATTTCTTACAGCTATTTTTACATCTGGTTATAACGATAAACCAGGTACACAAAAAAAGTGATGTGCTTTTCAGCACATCACTTTTTTTCTTGTTTTTTATACACTATTTAAAATAAATATTTTCCACATCGTATATCGATAAAGGGCGATTATAAAAATAACCTTGTACGATTTTCACATTCTTTTCCTTTAAGAACTGTATTTGTTCCGCCTTTTCTACTCCTTCTGCAATTACATTTAACCCTAGAGTATGTGCTAAATGAATAATTGCAGCCGTAATATTCGTATCTCTTTCATCTATATATATACCTTCCATAAAAGAACGATCAATTTTTAACGTATCAATCGGATATGTTTTTAAATAACTTAAAGATGAATATCCCGTTCCAAAGTCATCTAAATGAATCTTTAAATTTTGTTCTTTTAACTGCAGTAACACTCTTTTTGATACATCTTTATGTATAAGAGCCCCTTCTGTAACTTCTATTGCTAATAAATGAGGGGGAACGTTGTACTTATTTAAAGCACGTGTAATCATCTCTATTAATGTAATAGAACGAAAATGTCTAGCTGAAATATTAACTGCGATTGGTACAACCTCATATCCTTTATTTAACCATTCACGTATCTGTTCACAAACTTGATGTACTACCCATTCATCAAGTTTAATAATAAACCCTGTTCTTTCAGCAAGTGGGATAAATTGATTGGGCGAGACAAAATCTAGCTCCTTATTCTCCCACCTTATTAAGGCTTCCATACTGGCTATCTTTTCCGTTTCAATATTAATTTGAGGTTGATAATAGAGGGAAAATTCGTTTTTCTCTATAGCACGATGTAACTGATTTTCTATTATAAACCTTTGTTCACGTTCACAATCTAATCCACTACAATAAAAATGATAATACCCTTTTCCTTTTTCCTTTGCTTTTTCCAAAGCTGCGTCGACTCTTTGGAAAAGCATTTTTTCATCCATTCCATCTTCTGGGGCCATTACAATCCCAATTGATGCACTCAAATAAACATCCTCTTCTTCTATTACAAAATGCCCACTAATTTTTTTTAATATTGTTTGTGCAACTTCCTCTACGTATTCTCTCGTTATATTTTCTATTAACATAACAAATTGATCATCATGTTCTCTAAATAAATGCATATCTTCTATTTTTAGGTCTCGTAAGCATTCAGTAACTTTTTTTAAGACTTGATCCCCTTCTTTATGACCAAATGTATCATTAATAAGGTGAAATTCATCCAAATCTATAAAAACCAATGCGAATTCTTTATTCTCAGCTAAAAATTCATTTAGCTTATTTGTACATGATATTCTATTCATTAACCCCGTTAACTGATCAAAGTAAGCTAAATATTCTGTTTTCATCTCATTTAATACTTGCCTCGTAACATCCCTCGTAACAATGTACACCCCGACGATTTCACTATTCACAATAATGGGGATTGTCCTCACGGAAATATAAAGTTCATATCCTTCTTTATGAATATATTTCTTTGCAACAATTTGTTTTGCTCTTCCCTGTAAAGCATTTTTAAATATAATTTGAAAAGTTTTTTCATATTCTTTATTTATAAACTGACAAATAAATTGGTCCTTTAACTCTTCATATCGATACCCAAAAATTTCATAAGTCGCTGGATTTGCATATGTAATTCTTCCAATAGAATCTACAGATATAATGGAATCATTATTATATTCTAGTAATGACTTAAATAACATTTGTTTTTCTTCTATTTCCACTTTTTTCTTAACCTGTGCTGTAATATCTCTAGTAATACAAATAATAAACTGACATGTTCCATTTACATCGCATACTGGATTAAGTGAAGATTCATAATGTATATCACCAGTTGGCAAACTAATTACATCACAAAATGTAATTGCTCTCGCTTCTCTCATTACTTTTGCATAGTGTCCTTGCAATAACCTTGCCGTATCTTCTGGTAATACTTCTGCGAAAGTTTTCCCATAACATTCTTTCCCTATCCTGGCGTGATTCATTCCTATTTTATTCACATAAATATATTTAAAAGTTTCATCATCAATAACTTTCACAATAAAAACTAAATCTTGAATAGCATGTAACAATCCCTGTCTTACTAAATCCATATCTATCATACTTAAAAAGGTATTTTGATTATTATATTGTTCCTTCATATTTATCTCAACCCGTCTTATCTATTTTTATTCATATATCTCATTCTATATGAATATGTACCTTTTTTAAAATGTATGATTACATATTTTTTTAAAAAATAAAAAAGCCGCCAAATGGCGACTTTTAATACACGATTTCTAAATCTAATCCTGGATAATTTTGTTGACGGAACGCTTCATAAATTAAAATTGCTGCTGTATTAGATAAATTTAATGAACGTACTTTATCCGTCATTGGAATACGTAAACAATGATCGAAGTTTTCTTCAATTACATTAGCTGGTAATCCATTTGTTTCTCTTCCAAATACGAAATAGTAATCCTTCTCACGTTTGCTATAATCAAATGCTGTATGAGCTTTCTCGCCATACTTTGTTAAATAAAAGAATTCACCATCTTTATTTTTTTCATAAAATTCTTCGATTGAATCATAATACGTAACTTTTACGTGCTGCCAATAATCTAATCCTGCACGCTTTAACATTTTGTCATCCGTTGAAAATCCAAGCGGTCTAATCAAATGTAATTCTGTTCCAGTTGCTGCACAAGTACGTGCAATATTTCCTGTATTTGCTGGAATTTCTGGTTGATATAAAACAACATGTACTCCCACGCGATATTCACCTCTATTTTTTATCTACTACGTATTATACCACTTGAACGAAAAATCTCTACCCATTAATAATATGAAAGAATTTATATTTCATTTGTGGTGTATATTTACTAGAATCTTCATAGTTCCAATAACGCCTGCGGCTATTCGCTGAATGTGCATTTACAAGCGGCATACCATCTGCGTCTTTTGCTACTACAATTGTCGTATGATTCCACCTACCATCATCCTCAAAATCATACGCAATTACATCGCCAAGAATAAGGTCTTCTGGCCTTTCTACTGCTTCTGCTCGAAGCCCTGTTGTAGCACCTGACAAATACCAATAAAAAGAGTGTGCTACAGCCCAGCTCCAACTCCACTGGTTTCCCCTTTGCCACCACCCTTTACGAATGTTAGGATGTCCATTCATCGGTACTTCTCCAGTGTGCAGACATTGTGAAATAAAATTTGTACAATTATCCGGAAAATTACGGTATGCAGAATTGCGATCATCCCACCAACGCTCTGCATATTTCACTGCCTCTAAACGATTATATTGATATGAACCGTATTTTTCTTTCGTGACTTCCCGTTCTAACGTTTCACCTATTCCTATTTCTTCTGACACTTCAAGAGCATAATCATCTATTATACAACTATTTTTTAAACAAACTCGTCGTTTTAATTGTTCCTCTTCGATATAAAATAATTCTTTATGCTTAATTAAATATTTCAAGTGTATTTGATAATCAATTTCTTGATGCTCATTACTATTTAATTGTCTAACGAAAGAAATATCTGCAGTTGCTTTCACTATATGTGCACTACGCTTTTGAAACAATTGTTTCTTTCTCTGTACCATTTGTAACAAATCTACTGCAATACCGTCTACATCTGTTCGTTTCTCTGTTATATATGCTAAAAACTGTTGCACTTGCTTTTCAATATTCGCTTTTACAACCATTTCGTCTCCCTCCCATATTACAATATGAAAAAGGGAGATATTATCTACTCTTTTTTCTGTGCTAACAATTCAAGTCCACGATTCATTTCATGAAGAACCTCTTCATCTTTCTCACGTTCCATCGCTTTTTCAATCGCTTCTCCTACTCCATCTCCACCAATTTTCCCAAGTGCCCATGCTGCTGTTCCACGAAGGACTGGTCTTGGATCATCTTTCATAACACCGATTAAATCAGGAATTGCTGCTGTTTCTTTAAAATGCGCAAGTGCTAAAATAGCATTTCGTTGCAATGGTTTTTTACCTCTCCATGAACCAGACATAATTCCATACTTCTCTTTAAAATCACGATTACTAATTGTTAAAAGTGGTGTTAATAACGGTTTAACTAACTCAGGGTCAGGCTCCATTTCAGGATGGTTATGAAAATCCATTCCTTTATTTTTCGGACAAACAGTCTGACACGTATCACATCCATATATACGGTTTCCTATTTTATCGCGATATTCTTCAGGCAGAAACCCTTTTGTCTGTGTTAAAAATGCAATACATTTCTTCGAGTCCAACTGCCCGCCTTGTACTAAAGCACCTGTAGGACAAATATCAATACATTTCGTACAACTTCCACATTGATCTTCTATTGGCCGATCAGGAGGGAATGGAACATTCGTAATCATTTCTCCTAAGTATACATACGAACCAAATTCCGGCGTAATAATAGCGCAGTTCTTACCACTCCATCCAATACCGGCACGCTCTGAAACAGCTCGATCACTTAGCTCCCCTGTATCAACCATTGATTTCACTTCTATATCCGGCAGCTTTTCGATTAAATATGCCTCTAACTTTTGCAAACGATCTCGTAGAACAAGGTGATAATCTTGGCCCCAAGAAGCACGGCAAAAAATCCCACGTCGTTCCCCTCGTTTACTTAATGGTGCATTTTTTAATTTTGAAGGGTATGCTAAAGCAATCGCAATAATTGATTTCGCACCAGGTAACAATAGCTGTGGATTCGTTCTCTTCTCTATATCAGGCTCTTCGAATCCAGACTGATAATTCAATTGTTGTTGCTGGATTAGGCGCTGCTTTAATTCCTCAAATGGTGAAGCACTGGCAAAACCTATTTTATCTATACCAATCGTTTTACTATACGCAATTACATCTTGCTTTAATTGTTCAAAGTCCATTTTCAATCGCCTCCACCGATGAATCCATCCCTTATGTAACGACTATACTGGTTATCAATTCACTTTTGGAATAATATTCTTCACTTCTATTTTCGCATACAATTATGATTTTCAAACATTAAAAAACGCAATGCTTCGTTTATCTTAGAAACGAAACACTGCGTTGATCACAATTTATTAGAAAAACATTAAATAAAATTTGGAGCGGGTGAAGAGAATCGAACTCTCGACCAGAGCTTGGAAGGCTCTTGTTTTACCACTAAACTACACCCGCAAATATGAAAAAAATATAAGATATTGAAATAACTTATGTAAAGTAGTATAGCATGTAAAAAAAATCGAAGCAAGAAATTTATCGAAAAAAGTCGAAAAAGTGATGAGATACCTCATCACTTTTTCAATTCTTTATCAATCGCCTTCTTCATACTATCGAAATCAGGGTTTGCAAGATTCCCATTTATATATACTGAAGGAGCACCTTGAACTTTTAATTTTTGAGCACGATCTGAATCTTTACGTACTTTATCTTTCATTTCTTTACTGTGTAAATCTTTTTTAAACTGTTCTACATTAATTTTCGGAAGCTTTTCTTTCACAATATTAAGAAGTAATTCTTCTGTAATCCATTCTTCCGTATCTTTCTTTTGATTTTGATAAATCTCATCATAGAAAATCCAGAATGAATCTTGATCTTGTTTATAAATTGCTTCACCGGCAGCTGCACCTAAATCAGAGTCTTTTCCGATAAACGGGAAGTTAATAAAATATAACTGCACTTTACCTTTATCAATATACTCTTCTTTTAATCGTGGTAATACTGTTACATCCCAAGTACGACAAGCTGGACATTTAAAGTCTCCAAATTCAACTACCTTAACTGGAGCATCATCTTTCCCTAAAGATTGTTGCGTAGAATAAGCAAACATCTCATTCCCTTTATCTTTCTTGTCATTTATGATGCTATACACAATCGTCCCGATTACAATCAATACTGCGATAGAAAAAACTATACCAAGAGCCATGAGTTTGTTTGATGATTTCATATACATTCCTCTTTAATTTCATATTCTGTATACATCATTGTACACAATACACATAATATCAATACTTACATAGGTCACGCAATGAACACGCTCACATAAATTACAAAAATACAACGTTTGTGACAATATTGTGTCGCCTTTTGTCACAAATTATTAAAAAAAGAAGCTCCTATGTAGGAACTTCTTTTAACTTACTGCTTTTTCACGGGCATTTTTTAACATGGATTGCTCTGTTTTTATATCATGGCGAATTACTAATTTCTCACTAACTGCTTGCACATATTCATCATGATTTATATACCCTTCTTTCTCCATTAGCCTTAAAACTACATTCCGTCTCTCAACTGCTTTATCATAATTTTGTGCAGGTGAGTAATAAGCCGGTGCTTTTACTATAGCAGCCATCATTGCACTTTCAGCCAGTGTTAATTGATCCACTTTTTTACCGAAGTAAAGGTTTGCTGCTTTTTCAATCCCCCATGCGCCTTCTCCGTAGTAAATATTACTTACATACAATTTTAATATCTCATCCTTTGTGAATGTACGTTCAATCTTTTTCGTATAAAAAATTTCTTTCCACTTACGGGAAAATGTACGTTCATTAGATAAGAAAGCATTTTTAGATAACTGCTGTGTAATCGTGCTTCCTCCTTGCACAACACCACCAGCTTTTATATTTTCAATAGACGCCCTGATAATCGCTATATAGTCTAAACCGTTATGATGATAAAACCTTTTATCTTCCGTCGCAATAAATGCGTGTGTTAATGATTCTGGCACCTCTAACTTAGCGGGTACATGTAATTTACTAATATCACTTCGCTCAATCATTACATTTCCAACGAATAATAATGCAAAACTTAACAATAATAATAATATAATGGCTTTATAAAGAAATTTAGTTAATGGATTTAATGCAACTTTTTGATGATAATTCACTCTAGATAATACTCGTTCTTTCATCTCGAACACCTCTTTTCCACACAGCATATAACTCTTAATTTAAGAATACCTTGTTATAAAAGAATATCCCATCGATTTCTCTTACACCTACCTTACAACATTGTAAGGTGTAAAAATGTATTGTATCACAGTCCCTTTTTATCTACTATTCATATGAAATGTTGAATATACATTTATTTATCACACTATTTATAGGAAGTAGGACTCTCCTTAATTTCACTTTATTCTTTTATTATATCAGTTTATACATTTATACTTTTAAACATCTAGCAATCTAATTATATACGATATATCACCATTATACAGAACGAACGTTCTATAAATCAATACCAGCTTTCGGATTATCTCGCTATTTGTGTGCAGTAAGAATTCTCCCTCAAAACTTGGCTAAAGCTAGGAAATTAGGTGGTAGTCCTGCTTCCTCCACCAATTATTAGCCTACACTTTATTATTGTGACCTTTTTCTGAAACAGTATACATAAAGAAAAGGTTAGCAATTTGAGCTGTCCTCAAATAACTAACCTTTTCTTTACAACCTTCCTATAAGATTATATGGCTGAACTTCCCATGTTTCGTATGGAATAAAATGCATTGCTTTCATCGCATCAAGTGTCCTTGATTTCATATGAGGACGCGTTATATACTCATCAATGTTCTCTTCGTTTAAAGCAACAAATTTAGCCTCTTGTATTTCTTCAGATTGAATTTTTATTTCACCACTAACATATGCTACTTTAAAAACAACAGCTACAATATGCATAGAAGCATTATAATAAATCCCTGTAACTCCGATAGGCTTCACAGTTAATCCTGTTTCCTCCATTATTTCTCTGCAAACAGCTTGATCGAGCGCTTCCCCTTCTTCTACCTGTCCTCCAGGCATTTCCCACGTATCTGCTCGCCAGTGCACTTTCGTTAAAAGCACCTCATTCTTTTCATTTGTTAAATAACCTGCTACGGCAACAATATGCTTTGGTATTTTATGCTCCACAGAAATACCTCCTAGAAATATGATTATTTAAAATACAAACCTATAACCATATTCCCTAGCAGCTACAAAATACCTTTAATACTTTACCACCTTAATTAACTCCATAAAAAAAGACCCTATCCGTTAAAGGAAAGGGTCTTCTGTCTTATATTATTCCCCTAAGTCTACGTTGTGGTAAACTTGCTGTACATCTTCTAAATCTTCTAATGCATCAACCATTTTTTCAAATTGTACTTGAGCATCTTCAGGAAGTTCTACATCACTTTGTGCAAGCATTGTTAATTCTGCAACTGTAAATTCTTCAACACCAGCACCTTTAAGTGCAGATTGTACTGAATGGAACTGATCAGGTTCAGCATAAACGATAACAGAATCTTCTTCTTCTAGAATGTCACGTGCATCTACATCTGCTTCCATTAAGATTTCAAGAACTTCATCTGATGTTTTACCTTCAAGACCGATAACAGCTGTCGCATCAAACATGTAAGCGACAGAACCGTTTACACCCATGTTACCACTGTTTTTGCTAAATGCAGCTCGTACATCTGCTGCAGTACGGTTTACGTTATTTGTCAGTGTATCTACAATTACCATAGATCCGTTTGGTCCAAAGCCTTCATAACGAAGCTCGTCATAGTTTTCTTCTGAACCGCCTTTTGCCTTTTCAATCGCACGGTCAATAATTGTTCTTGGCACGTTGTATGTTTTCGCACGTTCTAATACAACTCTTAACGTTTGGTTTGATTCTGGATCTGGCTCGCCTTGTTTTGCTGCCACATAAATTTCACGTCCAAATTTCGCGTATATACGGCTTGTATTTGCATCTTTTGATGCTTTTTTTTCTTTAATATTGTTCCATTTACGGCCCATACTTTCCACTCTCTTTCCCATTTTAAATCTACATAAAAATATTAATATGAAATATAATGTGTATTCAACACATTTTTAAAAGAAATATAAAAAGTTCATTTTTGATTCATATTACAGACATAATATAAATCACTATCATTTTGTTCTTTCGACAAGTTATATTATACATGAATTCCTAAGTTTATTACGAATTTTAAAATCACATAGCATAATTTAACAATAAAAACCCTAACATTTCTGTTAGGGTCTTTTTAGGTGACATTTATATAGAGTGCTACCCTTAAAATCCTTTATTTTAAAGCATTTTAAAAATTTTGAGCTTCTTTAAACATGATAAATTAAAATGAAACGGAGCCAAAATGGAATCATATTAAATAACTGACACCTTTTACTTTCATTTCTCTCCCTTGATTAAATTTATCATATTTCATTTATTACTGTGATAATTTATTTTATTATTTCTCGCTAAACAATAAGAAACAGGGCAAAGCTGCCATGTCCTTTTAAAGATTTGTTATGTAGTATGTTATGAACTATTCATTATCAAACTAAAGTTATTCCTTTTCATTCCTCTACTAATCCCATAATATTTCCTTAATTACTTTCTATTGCTGTATAATTAAAATAGGGAAAAATTTGAAGAAAAGATGGGAGAGAATTATGACACATTCAAATGAAAAAAAATCACATGGTTTTAAAGGAATAGGAGAGAAGTTAAACCCAACTATCTATCAAGTGAGATTCATGAAATTGGATGGTCCAATTCAATTTGAGTCGTTCCCTAAATTAAAGGAATTAGGGGACTGGTTGAGTACTTCAACGCAAATATCGTCGTGTCACTCAACTATGTACAAGTACAACAGAGAAGAGTTTGAAAAGAAGTTTTTCGAAATTACGAAATTACCAGCTGATAATGTGGTAATTTCAACTGGTGGTATCGGATTTAACTTCATGTCACCAGGGTGGAGAGATTCTCTCTAGAGTGCTCGAAAAAATTCTTGTATATGTAATATTCTACTGAAATTTTATCCTTTTAATACTTCATAGTTTCTTCCAACTGTATCTAAAGTTCGTCACTTACTCACCGCACACTACCCCAACGCACTATTAGTGCTTATTTTGTAGTGTGAAGAAAATACAAAAAAACTCTACACAATTAGTGTAGAGCCTTGATGTTACGCCGTTCGTGATACCGATGGTCGGGGTCGAACCGACACTCCCGAAGGAACACGATTTTGAGTCGTGCGCGTCTGCCAATTCCGCCACATCGGCATAAAAGAAAGGCGGCAACCGGATTTGAACCGGTGGTAAAGGTTTTGCAGACCTCTGCCTTACCACTTGGCTATGCCGCCATATGAAGTTAAAATGGAGCGGAAGACGGGATTCGAACCCGCGACCCCAACCTTGGCAAGGTTGTATTCTACCACTGAACTACTTCCGCAAAAATGGCTGGGCTAGCTGGATTCGAACCAGCGCATGACGGAGTCAAAGTCCGTTGCCTTACCGCTTGGCTATAGCCCACCGAAGTTTTACTTAATTATATGTAAGTATCCATTAATTTATTTGTAATTTTTAAAAAATAAAAATGGGGCGACTGATGGGAATTGAACCCACGAATGCCGGAGCCACAATCCGGTGCGTTAACCACTTCGCCACAACCGCCATGTTGTGTTTATATATTTGGCAGGGGCAGTAGGAATTGAACCCACACTGGAGGTTTTGGAGACCTCAGTTCTACCTTTAAACTATGCCCCTATGTAAAATGGTGGAGGGGGGCAGATTCGAACTGCCGAACCCGAAGGAGCGGATTTACAGTCCGCCGCGTTTAGCCACTTCGCTACCCCTCCGAAACTTACATGGTGCCGGCTAGAGGACTTGAACCCCCAACCTACTGATTACAAGTCAGTTGCTCTACCAATTGAGCTAAGCCGGCATATTTTATTAAAATGGTGGCTCGGGACGGAATCGAACCGCCGACACGAGGATTTTCAGTCCTCTGCTCTACCGACTGAGCTACCGAGCCTTATTAAAATGGCGGTCCCGACCGGGGTCGAACCGGCGATCTCCTGCGTGACAGGCAGGCATGTTAACCACTACACCACGGGACCATTTGGTTGCGGGGACAGGATTTGAACCTGCGACCTTCGGGTTATGAGCCCGACGAGCTACCGTACTGCTCCACCCCGCGATAATATTATTTAAATAATTATATGATAAGTATTAGCAACCACATTACGAGAATGTTTGGTTGCGGGGACAGGATTTGAACCTGCGACCTTCGGGTTATGAGCCCGACGAGCTACCGTACTGCTCCACCCCGCGACAATATTATTCATATAATTTATATGGTGGAGGATGACGGGATCGAACCGCCGACCCCCTGCTTGTAAGGCAGGTGCTCTCCCAGCTGAGCTAATCCTCCAAAAGTGGTGACCCGTACGGGATTCGAACCCGTGTTACCGCCGTGAAAGGGCGGTGTCTTAACCACTTGACCAACGGGCCAAATATTATAAATTCCTTATGGCGGAGAGCAAGGGATTCGAACCCTTGATACGCTTGTGACGTATACACGATTTCCAATCGTGCTCCTTCGGCCAACTCGGACAGCTCTCCAATGGCTCCGCAGGTAGGAATCGAACCTACGACCGATCGGTTAACAGCCGATAGCTCTACCGCTGAGCTACTGCGGAATAATATTGCCTGGCAACGTCCTACTCTCACAGGGACAAGGTCCCAACTACCATCGGCGCTAGAGAGCTTAACTTCCGTGTTCGGTATGGGAACGGGTGTGACCTCTCTGCCATCATTACCAGACATTATTCTTTTGAGACAATCATTATTATAACTTATTCACCCTGAAAGTCAATAAGTTTTTTATATTCTCTCAAAACTAGATAACGTTGCTTCATATTATATGGTTAAGTCCTCGATCTATTAGTATTCGTCAGCTCCACATGTCACCATGCTTCCACCTCGAACCTATCAACCTGATCATCTTTCAGGGATCTTACTAGCTTACGCTATGGGAAATCTCATCTTGAGGGGGGCTTCATGCTTAGATGCTTTCAGCACTTATCCCTTCCGCACATAGCTACCCAGCTATGCCCTTGGCAGAACAACTGGTACACCAGCGGTGCGTCCATCCCGGTCCTCTCGTACTAAGGACAGCTCCTCTCAAATTTCCTGCGCCCACGACGGATAGGGACCGAACTGTCTCACGACGTTCTGAACCCAGCTCGCGTACCGCTTTAATGGGCGAACAGCCCAACCCTTGGGACCGACTACAGCCCCAGGATGCGATGAGCCGACATCGAGGTGCCAAACCTCCCCGTCGATGTGGACTCTTGGGGGAGATAAGCCTGTTATCCCCGGGGTAGCTTTTATCCGTTGAGCGATGGCCCTTCCATGCGGAACCACCGGATCACTAAGCCCGACTTTCGTCCCTGCTCGACTTGTAGGTCTCGCAGTCAAGCTCCCTTATGCCTTTGCACTCTACGAATGATTTCCAACCATTCTGAGGGAACCTTTGGGCGCCTCCGTTACACTTTAGGAGGCGACCGCCCCAGTCAAACTGCCCACCTGACACTGTCTCCCGGGTCGATAAGACCCGTAGGTTAGAATTTCAATACAGTCAGGGCGGTATCCCACCAGCGCCTCCACCGAAGCTAGCGCTCCGGTTTCAATGGCTCCCGCCTATCCTGTACAAACTGTACCAAAATTCAATATCAGGCTACAGTAAAGCTCCACGGGGTCTTTCCGTCCTGTCGCGGGTAACCTGCATCTTCACAGGTACTATAATTTCACCGAGTCTCTGGTTGAGACAGTGCCCAAATCGTTACACCTTTCGTGCGGGTCGGAACTTACCCGACAAGGAATTTCGCTACCTTAGGACCGTTATAGTTACGGCCGCCGTTTACTGGGGCTTCAGTTCAGAGCTTCGCTTACGCTAACCCCTCTCCTTAACCTTCCAGCACCGGGCAGGTGTCAGCCCCTATACTTCGCCTTACGGCTTCGCAGAGACCTGTGTTTTTGCTAAACAGTCGCTTGGGCCTATTCACTGCGGCTTTCCGTTAAGAAAGCACCCCTTCTCCCGAAGTTACGGGGTCATTTTGCCGAGTTCCTTAACCAGAGTTCTCTCGCACACCTTAGGATTCTCTCCTCGCCTACCTGTGTCGGTTTGCGGTACAGGCACCTTTTATCTCGCTAGAAGCTTTTCTTGGCAGCGGGGAATCAAAGACTTCGCTCCATAAGGAGCTTCCCCATCACAGCTCAGCCTTCACGATAAGCGGATTTGCCTACTTATCAGCCTAACTGCTTGGACGTGCACAACCAATCGCACGCTTCTTCTATCCTTCTGCGTCCCTCCATTGCTCAAACGATAAAGAGGTGGTACAGGAATATCAACCTGTTGTCCATCGCCTACGCCTGTCGGCCTCGGCTTAGGTCCTGACTAACCCTGAGCGGACGAGCCTTCCTCAGGAAACCTTAGGCATTCGGTGGACGGGATTCTCACCCGTCTTTCGCTACTCATACCGGCATTCTCACTTCTAAGCGCTCCACCAGTCCTTCCGGTCTGACTTCACTGCACTTAGAACGCTCCCCTACCACTGATACCATTGGTATCAATTCGCAGCTTCGGTGGTGTATTTAGCCCCGGTACATTTTCGGCGCAGAGTCACTCGACTAGTGAGCTATTACGCACTCTTTAAATGGTGGCTGCTTCTGAGCCAACATCCTAGTTGTCTAAGCAACTCCACATCCTTTTCCACTTAATACACACTTTGGGACCTTAGCTGGCGATCTGGGCTGTTTCCCTCTTGACTACGGATCTTATCACTCGCAGTCTGACTCCTAAGGATAAGTCATTGGCATTCGGAGTTTGACTGAATTCGGTAATCCGATGAGGACCCCTAGTTCAATCAGTGCTCTACCTCCAAGACTCTTACACTTAAGGCTAGCCCTAAAGCTATTTCGGGGAGAACCAGCTATCTCCAGGTTCGATTGGAATTTCTCCGCTACCCACACCTCATCCCCGCACTTTTCAACGTGCGTGGGTTCGGGCCTCCATTCAGTGTTACCTGAACTTCACCCTGGACATGGGTAGATCACCTGGTTTCGGGTCTACGACCACGTACTAAACGCCCTATTCAGACTCGCTTTCGCTGCGGCTCCGCCTCTTCAGCTTAACCTTGCACGGGATCGTAACTCGCCGGTTCATTCTACAAAAGGCACGCCATCACCCATTAACGGGCTCTGACTATTTGTAGGCACACGGTTTCAGGATCTCTTTCACTCCCCTTCCGGGGTGCTTTTCACCTTTCCCTCACGGTACTGGTTCACTATCGATCACTAGGGAGTATTTAGCCTTGGGAGATGGTCCTCCCAGATTCCGACGGAATTTCACGTGTTCCGCCGTACTCAGGATACATTCAAGAGAGAACGAAGTTTCGACTACGGGGTTATTACCCTCTGTGACGGACCTTTCCAGGTCGCTTCGTCTACCTCGTTCCTTTGTAACTCCGTATAGAATGTCCTACAACCCCAAGAGGCAAGCCTCTTGGTTTGGGCTAGATTCCGTTTCGCTCGCCGCTACTCAGGAAATCGCATTTGCTTTCTCTTCCTCCAGGTACTTAGATGTTTCAGTTCCCTGGGTCTGTCTTCCATACCCTATGTATTCAGGTAAGGATACCATACCATTACGTATAGTGGGTTTCCCCATTCGGAAATCTTCGGATCAAAGCTTACTTACAGCTCCCCGAAGCATATCGGCGTTAGTCCCGTCCTTCATCGACTCCTAGTGTCAAGGCATCCACCGTGCGCCCTTTCTAACTTAACCAAACTAAAATTAAAAAAATATGAGCTACACTGTTATCTAGTTTTCAAAGAACATACATTTAAACTTGAGAGATAGTTCTCTCAAAACTGAACGAAACAAAACAAGTCAACGTTTATTGATGAACTGCGTTCATCAATTCTCCATAGAAAGGAGGTGATCCAGCCGCACCTTCCGATACGGCTACCTTGTTACGACTTCACCCCAATCATCTGTCCCACCTTAGGCGGCTGGCTCCATAAAGGTTACCCCACCGACTTCGGGTGTTACAAACTCTCGTGGTGTGACGGGCGGTGTGTACAAGGCCCGGGAACGTATTCACCGCGGCATGCTGATCCGCGATTACTAGCGATTCCAGCTTCATGTAGGCGAGTTGCAGCCTACAATCCGAACTGAGAACGGTTTTATGAGATTAGCTCCACCTCGCGGTCTTGCAGCTCTTTGTACCGTCCATTGTAGCACGTGTGTAGCCCAGGTCATAAGGGGCATGATGATTTGACGTCATCCCCACCTTCCTCCGGTTTGTCACCGGCAGTCACCTTAGAGTGCCCAACTTAATGATGGCAACTAAGATCAAGGGTTGCGCTCGTTGCGGGACTTAACCCAACATCTCACGACACGAGCTGACGACAACCATGCACCACCTGTCACTCTGCTCCCGAAGGAGAAGCTCTATCTCTAGAGTTTTCAGAGGATGTCAAGACCTGGTAAGGTTCTTCGCGTTGCTTCGAATTAAACCACATGCTCCACCGCTTGTGCGGGCCCCCGTCAATTCCTTTGAGTTTCAGCCTTGCGGCCGTACTCCCCAGGCGGAGTGCTTAATGCGTTAACTTCAGCACTAAAGGGCGGAAACCCTCTAACACTTAGCACTCATCGTTTACGGCGTGGACTACCAGGGTATCTAATCCTGTTTGCTCCCCACGCTTTCGCGCCTCAGTGTCAGTTACAGACCAGAAAGTCGCCTTCGCCACTGGTGTTCCTCCATATCTCTACGCATTTCACCGCTACACATGGAATTCCACTTTCCTCTTCTGCACTCAAGTCTCCCAGTTTCCAATGACCCTCCACGGTTGAGCCGTGGGCTTTCACATCAGACTTAAGAAACCACCTGCGCGCGCTTTACGCCCAATAATTCCGGATAACGCTTGCCACCTACGTATTACCGCGGCTGCTGGCACGTAGTTAGCCGTGGCTTTCTGGTTAGGTACCGTCAAGGTGCCAGCTTATTCAACTAGCACTTGTTCTTCCCTAACAACAGAGTTTTACGACCCGAAAGCCTTCATCACTCACGCGGCGTTGCTCCGTCAGACTTTCGTCCATTGCGGAAGATTCCCTACTGCTGCCTCCCGTAGGAGTCTGGGCCGTGTCTCAGTCCCAGTGTGGCCGATCACCCTCTCAGGTCGGCTACGCATCGTCGCCTTGGTGAGCCGTTACCTCACCAACTAGCTAATGCGACGCGGGTCCATCCATAAGTGACAGCCGAAGCCGCCTTTCAATTTCGAACTATGCAGTTCAAAATATTATCCGGTATTAGCCCCGGTTTCCCGGAGTTATCCCAGTCTTATGGGTAGGTTACCCACGTGTTACTCACCCGTCCGCCGCTAACTTCATAAGAGCAAGCTCTTAATCCATTCGCTCGACTTGCATGTATTAGGCACGCCGCCAGCGTTCATCCTGAGCCAGGATCAAACTCTCCAATAAAGTTAGTTTGTCTAGCATCTAAAAATAAAAATTGACGTTCACGTTGTTTGTTTCGTTCAGTTTTCAAAGAACTACTTCGCCGCTCAATTGCGACTTCCTTATGTTAACATCTTCGTTTTTCGATGTCAACTAAGTTTTTCAAATTTCTTTTTTGTCGTTTACTGCGTTTCCGCATCAGCGACGTTTATTAATATATCACGCAGTATATATAGGGTCAATACTTTTTATAAAAAAATTTCACATCCCGTTAAATGTTAAAAAACTCGTTTCAAAAATCATTATAGCCTCCCTTCATTCTTCATCATACTCCACATTTCATATCTTATCGCTTTATCACGTTTCTGAACGAGTGAAAATTCTAAATTTTATGTTATATTATTATTATAGGAGGTGCTAAGAATGAGCATTAAATATTCGAACAAAATCAATAAAATTCGGACCTTTGCATTAAGTTTAGTATTTATCGGCCTCTTCATTGCATACTTAGGTGTCTTTTTTCGCGAAAACATCATTATTATGACAACCTTTATGATGGTTGGTTTTTTAGCTGTCATCGCTAGCACTGTTGTTTACTTTTGGATTGGTATGTTATCTACAAAAACGATACAAATTATTTGTCCAAGCTGCGATAAACCAACAAAAATGCTCGGTCGTGTCGACGCATGTATGCATTGCAATCAACCTTTAACACTTGATCGAAATCTAGAAGGAAAAGAATTTGATGAGAAATATAATAAGAAGAGTTATAAATCATAGGTATATGGAGCTTACAAAACTAAAGAAGTTTCATCTCATTAAAAAGGTGATTTCTTAACTAAGAAATCACCTCTTGTATTTGTTCTTATTAAATTTGATTCTTCACTTAACATTTTAAATCCTCATGAGTCTAACACGATTCCCATATATAATAAAGAAAGAGGTCGACGTATAGCCGTCAGCCTCTTTCTTTATTATATATTACGCCTTATGACACTCTGGACAAACGCCATAAATTTCTAAGCGATGACTATTAATAACGAAGCCTGTCGTTTTTGCAGCTTCCTCTTCAAGCTGTTCCAATCCTCCATAAGGAAAATCAACAATCTTACCACATTTTTCGCAAATCACATGATAATGTTGACTTGTAACATAATCAAATCTACTTGAAGCATCCCCATAAGTTAATTCCTTTACAAGTCCAACTTCTTTAAACACACGTAAGTTATTATAGACAGTTGCAACACTCATATTTGGAAACTTACCTTCTAATGCTTTATAAATGTCATCCGCTGTTGGGTGCGTCATAGATTCCACAAGGTACTCTAAAATAGCATGACGCTGTGGAGTAATGCGTACACCCGTATTTTTCAGCATTTCTAGCGCTTCTTTTAATTCTTCTTTGACCACCGTCATGCACCCCGATTCTATACGGATTATTATTTTATAATTCTTATAAAGAGTGTACTCTTTTTCTTATAAATCGTCAATATTTCTACTATAAGTATGTGGTTTATTTTCGTATATAGCCTTATTCTTATGTATCTTCCCCCATTCCCTATACATTTACATAGAAAAAAGTGCGACATAATCGCACTTGGAATACTATCATCTGAGGAGGTATGCCCTACACTTTCACTTTATGTATCGCAAGAAAATATGTATAGACGCATGCCTTACATATGTATTTTTTCTCCTCATTAATATAGATTTATTTTATATAAGAAAGAACATCCTCAATATGCCCTTTCACTTTCACTTTACGCCACTCATTTACAAGCTCACCGTCTTTATTAATAAGGAATGTAGAACGCTCAATTCCCATGTACTCTTTTCCGAAGTTCTTTTTCAACTTCCAAACATCGTACAATTCTGCTACTTTATGATCTTCGTCTACTAAAAGTACAAATGGAAGCTCATGCTTCTCAATGAATTTCATATGTCTATTTGCTGAATCTGGACTTACACCAAGTATAACCGTATCCTTCTCTTGAAATAATCCATATGCATCACGAAAATCACATGCTTCAGTTGTACATCCCGGAGTCATATCTTTCGGATAAAAATATAGGACTACATTTTTACCGCGAAAGTCAGCTAAGCGAATTTGTTCTCCGTTACTTCCTTCTAATGTAAATTCTGGTGCCATTTCTCCTACTGTAATCATTGTTATCACTCCTTCTCTTTTCTTTTACTATATCAAATGCGACCTTATTTTTCATTGTCTATTACAGATCTCATCACAAAGGCAAACGGTAATGTATATCCAATTAGCGCTTCTCCAATTGCAATCCATCTTCCGATTCCAATCGGAGCTATATCACCATATCCAACGGACAATAAAGTAACCGCGCTAAAATATAAACATATTTCAACGAGCTGAAAGGAATGAGCACTTAACCTATCCCCATCTTCTTTTAAAACTGCAAAACCCATTTCCTCTAGCACAACATAACTTAATCCAAACGCAATCAGTACCGTTGTATAAATCAAAAACAACGTAGCTAAATTGTACAGCGAAAAGAAACGATTGGAATTTGAATATGAACTCCATAATAATTGGACACTTCTCAAAATAGCGATTGCTGCAATTAATAGAATAAATCCCCATAACATGTCCTCCACCTCGTTTTATATGTATGAGGACTGTAGCTGATTTATCCCTTAGAAACGAACAAGCTTCTATAATTAATTTCCTGCACCACGATATCGTTTAACCCCTTGATTCCAGAGGGTAATTGCAATAGTAAAACAGATAACACCAACAATTGGAGTTGCGAAAGCATAGCTATTCCACTCTGTTTTTCTTAAAAAGTATGCTGCTGGATATACCCCAACAAATGCAAACGGTAAAACAAACGTTAAAACAAAGCGAATAACACGGTTATAAATATCAACAGGGTAGCGTCCATAATTCCCTATGTTATACATAAGCGGCATAATGGAACTTTTCGCATCCGACCAAAAGCCAAAACTTGCAAGCGTAACAAATATCCCGCCGTACACAAGTGCCCCTCCCCCTACCATGAGTAGGAATAAGAAGAAATCATACCAGTAAAAAGATAATTGCAGCTCCATTGCTGCATAACCCATCACAATAATCCCCGTAATAGCTCCAATTAAAGATTCAAGTTCCATTCTTTCTAATATAATTTGAAATAAACTATGAATCGGTCTCGTTAATATACGGTCCATTTCTCCTTTAATAATGTAACGATCATTAAAGTCCCATATATTAAAGAAAGCTGAAAAAATGGCAAACGGTACTAAAAAGAACCCATAAATAAAGATTACTTCTTCTCGGCTCCACCCTTTTAGTGCTTGGGTATGCCCAAACACAACGAGAATGAAGATTAAATTAACAGCTTGTAGTGATAAATCTGAAAGTAATCCGACGATAAAATCGCCACGATACTCCAATTTTGTTTTTATATATTGACTTGCATATTGCAAAAATAATTTTATATATATCATCTCATCATCCCCCTTGTACGATTAGACGTTTTCTCGCCGTTTTCCACATCAGTACAATTGGAATAATAAGTATAATTGCCCAAATCACTTGAAATAATAAAGCTTCATATAACTTACTTCCTTGTATACCTTCAGAGAAAATCATACTTGGAATATAACTAATTGCTTGAAACGGTAAAAACACCATTGCTTTTTGGGCCCATAACGGATAAAAACTAATCGGTAATAATAAACCAGAAAATAAATCGATAACAACACGTTTCGCATACATAATTCCACTATTATTAAATAAGAAGAATGTAAGCATTCCTGTCATTAAATTTATTTGTGTATTAATGATAAAACTAAATATTAAAGATAAGAAGAAATATAACCACGTTTGAAAATTCGTTGTAATTTGTAATGAAAATAATAACGTAACAATAACCATGCCCGGAATCGAAAAGAAAGCAAAACGAAATATCCCTTCTCCAAGCCCTTGCATAACTTTCATACCTAAATAGTTGTACGGACGAATTAGCTCTACCGCCACACGTCCTTCTTGAATTTCCATCGCAATTTCTCTATCTATATTATTGAAATAAAAAGCGCGTGCCATCCATGCGATCGCAATATACGTAGTCATTTGTGAAATAGATAAACTTTCAATATTCTCTTTCCCGCTATAAATTGCTTGCCATAAAAAATAATACGCACCAATGTTAATCGTATAAATTAAAATCCCGCTGTAATAATTTGTACGATAAGCAAGCATCATTAAAAAGCGAATCCGAATCATTTCAATATACTTACCCATGCATAATACCTTCTTCATAAATGTTACGAATAATTTCCTCTGTAGACACTTCGTTAATTTTCAAATCTTTAATTTGAAAGGCTTGTACTACTTTAGAAATCAACATAGAAATGATAACTTCTTCATTCGGTATTTTTGCAACCCATGCGTTTTCTTCTTTCGCTTTTAACCAAACAACATGGCTATCTGGCATAACCATTGATAACTCCTGGTATGAAACTGGGGCAACAAACTGAAAATGTATTTCCTTCTCTACTCCCCACTGCGTACGAAGATTATCTAAAGATCCGTCATACATAATATTCCCTTCATCAAGCATGATGACGCGTTCACATAAAGCTTCAATATCAGTAATATCATGTGTCGTTAATAAAATTGTTGTTTTATAACGTTCATTCATCTCTTTTAAGAATTCTCGTATTTTCAATTTCACAAGAACATCTAGTCCAATTGTTGGCTCATCTAAAAATAATAACGGCGGATTATGAATTAACGCCGCTGCCAATTCACAACGCATTCTTTGACCAAGAGATAATTTCCGTACCGGTTTATCTAACAAAGGACCGATATCTAACGTTTCAATAACATGTTCCATATGTTCCTTATACTGAGCGTCTGATACACCGTACACTTTCTTCAATAAACGAAATGATTCTTGTACAGCAATATCCCACCAAAGCTGGGAACGCTGACCAAACACAACGCCGATTGTTCTTACAAATTCTTCTCTCTGTTTGTGTGGATTCATTCCATTCACTGTAATTTGTCCTGATGTCGGAGTCAAAATCCCTGTAAGCATTTTAATCGTCGTTGATTTACCAGCACCATTCTCACCAATATAACCAACCATTTCACCTTGCTTTACAGTAAAAGAAACATCATTTACTGCTGGTACTATTTTATAATTACGATTTAATAAATCGCGAAATGCACCCTTTAATCCCGGACGACTTGAATAAGCTGTAAACTCTTTACGTAACCCTTGTACCTCAATTACCGATTTCATAATCGGACCCCCTTCCTAAATGTCACAACGAATAGTTTACCCAACTGCTCCTTCTATCACAAACAATACGTCTTTTCAAAAAACATGTTAGAATAATACATAGATTTTTGTAAGGAGATGAATTGTAGTGAATTTCACAAAATCAGAAGCGTTACATAAAGAAGCTTTAGAACATATCGTTGGTGGTGTTAATAGTCCTTCCCGTTCTTTTAAAGCAGTTGGAGGCGGTTCTCCTGTTGCAATGGAACGTGGAAAAGGTGCTTATTTCTGGGATGTAGATGGAAATAAATATATCGATTATTTAGCAGCGTATGGCCCTATTATTACTGGACATGCTCACCCACACGTAACAGAAGCAATTAAAACAGCGGCTGAAAACGGCGTACTATACGGTACTCCAACAGCATTAGAAGTAAAATTCGCAAAAATGTTAAAAGAAGCAATGCCCGCTTTAGATAAAGTCCGCTTCGTGAACTCTGGTACAGAATCCGTTATGACAACCATTCGTGTTGCTCGTGCTTACACTGGCCGCACAAAAATTATGAAATTCGCTGGTTGTTACCACGGTCATTCCGATTTAGTACTTGTAGCAGCTGGCTCGGGTCCTTCTACTCTTGGAATTCCTGATTCAGCGGGTGTGCCACAAAGTATCGCTCAAGAAGTTATTACTGTTCCATTTAATAATGTAGAAACTTTAAAAGAAGCGTTAGATAAATGGGGACATGAAGTAGCAGCTATCCTTGTAGAGCCAATCGTTGGAAACTTCGGTATTGTTGAGCCAAAACCTGGCTTCCTTGAAAAAGTTAATGAACTTGTTCACGAAGCTGGTGCACTAGTAATTTATGATGAAGTTATTACTGCTTTCCGCTTTATGTATGGCGGCGCTCAAGACTTACTTGGCGTAACCCCAGATTTAACAGCACTTGGTAAAGTTATCGGCGGTGGACTTCCAATTGGTGCTTACGGTGGTAAGAAAGAAATTATGGAACAAGTTGCACCGCTCGGCCCTGCATACCAAGCTGGTACAATGGCTGGGAACCCTGCTTCTATGGCATCAGGGATTGCCTGCCTAGAAGTACTTCAACAAGAAGGCGTATACGAGAAATTAGATGCACTTGGCGCAATGCTTGAAAAAGGAATTTTAGATCAAGCTACAAAACATAACATCGATATTACAGTAAACCGTCTAAAGGGTGCATTAACTGTATACTTCACAACAAATACAATTGAAGATTACGATGCAGCCAAAAATACAGATGGTGAAATGTTCGGTAGATTCTTCAAGCTGATGCTTCAAGAAGGTATTAATTTAGCACCTTCTAAATATGAAGCATGGTTCTTAACGACAGAACATACAAAAGAAGATATTGAATATACAATTGAAGCTGTTGGCAGAGCATTTTCTACCCTAGCGAACAATAAATAATCTCTTCATTACAAAAGGAAAAAAGAAAGCCCATCTTTCTTTTTTCCTTTTTTCTATTTCATAAATCCCTCATTAATAGTATAATTATTCATAATTATCTGTTTTATATTCTTTTATATCCTTACTATCCATGTATACAAGGCAGTTCACGCCTTAAATAGTAAGATTATTCAAAATTCATTTTCCAGAGGGGGGCTTGACGGATGCTCAACAAAAAAAATAAATGGACACCGTCTTTATTTCGGAATTATAAAAATGCAGAACACGATGCGTGTGGAATCGTTTCCGTTATGGAAAAACGAAGAATTCCTACAAAAGAAAACATCGATCTTTGTATACAATCGCTAGTCAAAATGAATCATAGAGCTGGTTTCATTAATGGCGAAGGAGATGGTATCGGAATTCATATCGACATGCCAAAAGCACTTTGGAATGAAAAACTGAAAAGTAGCGGATATAATCCAACGCTTGTGGATCATCCCCACTTTATCGTTGGACATTTTTTTCTAAACAAAAAAGAAAACATTGCTGAGTTAAAAGGTTACATTCGTACGCAACTAAACAATGAAAGCTTTACAATTGTTCTCGAAAATGATGATGTAATAAACTCAGATGCACTCGGTCCTCTTGGTAAACAAGAAGAACCTTTATTTTGGCAAATTGCCCTTATCGCCGAAAGTGAAGTTAAAAATATTGAACAAACATTATTTTCTGTAACAATAAAAATCGAAGAAAATGAAGCAATTCATGTTGCCTCATTAAGTCATGAACATGTTGTATATAAAGTTCTCGGTGCTGGCGATACACTCGTTGCTTATTACAATGATTTACAACACCCACTTATCGCTTCAACTATGACACTAGGACATAATCGCTATTCTACTAATACGTTATCTAATTTTTTTCGTGTACAACCATTTAGCATTCTCGGGCATAATGGCGAAATTAACACGATTGCAAAATTACGCGATCAAGCTGAAATGATTAATGTACCACTTACTGCCGGGGGCAGTGATTCCCAAGATTTAAACCGCACCTTAGAAACCCTTCTCGTTCAGTATAACTACAGTTTATTTGAAGCAATGGATATATTATTTCCACCAATTATTAATGAAATAAAACTTTACGAAACAAACTTACAAAACTTATACACTTATATACGTGAGGCTTGGGGGCATTTCGCACAAGGTCCAGCTGGTATTATTTCACGTTATAAAGATGAAGCTGTTTTCAGTGTCGATTCCCTTGGATTACGCCCAGTTTGGAAAGTAGAGACAGAGAGCTCCTATATTTTCTCTTCTGAACCTGGAGTTGTATCACCAACTGAATATGTAGCAGAGCCGAAACCACTCGCTCCTGGAGAAAAAGTTGGATTAAAATGGAATCAACAAGATGAGCTCGTTCTCTATGAATACGACAATTATCAAATTGAAGTATATAACCGTTTTAAGAAACGAATCGATGTTACCAATTATCATGTAAACTTATCTATCCCTGAAACGAAAGAAACTGAGGGATTATGTGCTTCGGTTCAAGTTGAAACGAATCAATACGTCGCTTTTGGCTGGGATCGAGAACATATTCAGCTCCTTGAACAAATGGCGACAAAAGGCGTCGAACCAATTCGGTCACTTGGGCATGACTCACCACTTGCCGCACTTGATACAGATAGACGAAATATTGCTGATTTCATTAAGGAAAGTGTAGCCGTTGTTACAAATCCAGCAATCGATCGCGATCGAGAAGTTGAACACTTCTCCACACGTACTGTACTCGGAGAGCGTCCGGGTTTATTAGATAACTCTAAACAACCATTTGTAATCGAGATGCTTTCACCCATTATTTTAGAAGGGAATTTAGCTCAATCTATCGCGGCAGACTTACACACGATTACGTACGAACAACTTATACAGCTATTCATTACTCATAGCTCTGTCTCTACAATTTCTGTTACATTTAGTCCATCAGAAACTCTACAAATCGCATTAAATCGAATTAGTTCCGAAGCGATAGCAGCCGTTAAAAATGGTGCTTCCCTACTATTATTA
This sequence comes from Bacillus sp. FSL R12-0074, assembly GCF_038005725.1. Lineage (NCBI taxonomy): Bacteria > Bacillati > Bacillota > Bacilli > Caryophanales > Bacillaceae > Bacillus > Bacillus sp. FSL R12-0074. The sequence goes on along the minus strand of NZ_JBBOTR010000001.1, from coordinate 498,120 downwards.
GATGACGCTAAATCTCATCAAAATGAACTGTTATGGATTGACCCACATCTAGTTACTGCTAAAGTACATCAAGCATTAACTGAAAATAAATTACGCCGGAAATGCTCTCTCGTTATACGTTCCGGTGCCCTTCGCTCCTTACACGATATCGTCACGCTATACGGATTAGGGGCAGATGGTATTAATCCATATTTATTGTTCGCAACGGTAAATGATGAAACAAAAGTACCAATTACTAATTTGTATACCGCACTTAATAAAGGACTAGAGAAAGTAATTTCAACGATTGGAATTCATGAATTACGCGGTTACGGTCGCCTCTTCTCCTCTATTGGATTACATGAGGAAATCGCAAATATATTACAAATTACAAACTTCTGCGGTTCAAATAATTTAGCTTTTTCACTTGAATCACTTGCTGAAGATGCAAAAATTCGAGCTGAGGATTTTAACAATCCAAAAGTTAGAATGCGAAAATCATTTCATATATTCCCGCGGATTTGGAAAGCAATTGGTGATGTTGCAAAAGGAAACTCTTATGATGATTATCGCGACAAGTTAAGTGAATTAGAAGAAAACACTCCCATCGCAATCAGGCACCTTGTTCAAACAAAACAAGCACAGCATGTAGTTCCGACTGAAGAAGTGTCCATCGGCATTCACAATCATGATTTACCATTTATTATTAGTTCTATGTCATTTGGTTCTCAAAATGAAATTGCCTTTCGCGCGTATGCAGAAGCTGCCGATCAGCTAAATATGATTAGTTTGAACGGTGAAGGCGGCGAAATTAAAGATATGATTGGTAAGTACCCACATACACGCGGACAACAAGTTGCATCTGGCCGATTTGGAGTAAACGCTGAACTACTAAATTCATCAAATTTAATTGAAATTAAAATAGGTCAAGGAGCAAAGCCTGGTGAAGGTGGACATTTGCCTGGTTCAAAAGTGACTGCCAAAATTGCGGAAGCACGTAATGCTACAATTGGTTCGGATTTAATTTCACCTTCTAACAACCATGATATTTATTCAATTGAAGACTTGGCTCAAATGATTACAGAAATTAAAACGGCTAATCATCTTGCAAAAGTAGCTGTAAAAGTTCCTGTCGTTCCTAACATCGGAACAATTGCTGTCGGTATCGCAAAAGCTGGCGCTGACTTTATTAACATTAGCGGATTTGATGGCGGAACAGGTGCTGCGCGTATTCACGCATTGCAACATGTTGGTCTTCCTGTAGAGATTGGTGTTAAAGCTGCTCACAATGCGTTACTAGAAGCAAATATGAGACATAAAGTAGAGATTTGGGCAGATGGCGGTATTCGAAGTGTAAATGACGCCTTAAAAATCATGCTCCTCGGAGCAAACCGGATCGGATTTGGCACATTATCAATGATTGCAATTGGCTGTACAACTTGCCGTGGTTGTCATCTTGATACGTGCCACGTCGGAATTGCAACACAAATTGAATCTGAAGCTCAAGCGAAAGAACATGGACTGCGCCGTTTCGTTCCACGTGAATTAGAAAGCGCAGTTACAGGGCTATTAAGCCTATTCACTACTTTCGGTACAGAATTGAAACGTTTAACAGGGCAGCTCGGTTACACAAACTTACAAGATATTATCGGACGATCGGATTTATTAGAACAAACTCGAGGCAAGGACTTATTAGACTTACGTAATTTAATACAAACGATAGAAGATTCATCTGTGAAAATAACGGCATCTGTACAAGAAAAACAATTTGAAACAACAAATTCTCTCCAGTCAAAAGAATTAGTAAGCGTCGGCGTAGAGCAACGCGTAATGGGCGGTCTAGAATCCTGTTATCGTATTCGTAGCAAATTATATGAAAACACTCATCTTGAACCACTTACATTAAAGTATACAAACGGATCTGTTCCTGGAAACGGATTAGGCGCGTACAATAGCGAGAACTTATTTATACACGTAAATGGTGGCGCGCAAGATGGAATTGGAAAAACTTCATTTGGCGGTGGCATTTATATAACGAAAGCAAAAGGAACAGATGGAACATATTATAACGGTTCTGTCGGAAAAGGATTTGGATACGGTGCTCAAAAAGGTGCATTATACGTGCAAGGTAACGCTGATGCTCGTGCTGGCATTCGCCTTTCTGGAGCAGATATGATAATTGGAGGCAGAATTACAAAACCACTCCGCGAAAAAGAACAAGGAAATATCGGAGTATATTCTAATATAAAAGGATTTGCTTTTGAATATATGACAAATGGTCGCGCTCTTGTTTTAGGAGATCCTGGTCCATGGATTTGTGCCGGCATGACTGGTGGTGTTGTTTATTTACATCATGAGCCAAACTTAGGTTTAACAGAACACGCTTTAAAAAGAAGAATTGCTAAAGGTGCAAATGTAACATTGCAGCCAATTAGTAAAAATGGTTTGCAAGATGTGAATGAATTATTATTAGACTACATTCGTGTATTAAATGAGCACGAACAATATGAAGAAGTCGCTTTGTTAACACCATTATTAGATGATATCCAGCTTCACTTCTATGAAATTATCCCGAAAAAAGAACAGGCGGATCCATCTATTTCAACCGAATGACATGTACAATATTTATTTTCATAAAAAAATTGACGAAGCGAGCATCGCATAGTAATCTAGAATAACAATTTGAAACCTGCTGAAATTCAGCAGGTTTTTTTATTAAAGAATAGATGTTTAAAGAGAATTTGGAGAAATTATAAATTGATTGTAATTTATTTATTAAACTTTTTAACGTCACTAAAATATCACTTGCTAACATATTGTAATGAATGTATAGTATCATGTTGTACATTCATTATGACAAGAGAAAGGATATCAATAAGGGTATGAAACTTGGTGCTCGCATTTTAAAAACGGGTATTGCCATTACATTAGCTTTATTTGCTTGTATTTTACTTCAATTACCGAGTCCTGTATTTGCGGGAATCTCAGCTATCTTTGCTGTTCAACCGTCTGTATACCGCTCGTATTTAACTGCTCTTGAGCAAATTCAAGCAAACGTAATTGGTGCTGTATTCGCTATCGTATTTGCTACTGCTTTTGGACATAATCCTTTTATTATTGGATTAACGTGTATATTAGTAATTGCTCTTACTTTACAATTACGCTTAGAAAAAACAATATCACTCGCTTTAGTAACAGTTATCGCCATTATGGAGTATCAAGGCGAAGATTTCTTTAATTTTGCCTTACTTCGATTCGCGACGATTATGATTGGAATTATTGCGGCTTCGCTTGTAAATTTAGTATTTATGCCGCCAAAATATGAAACAAAACTTTACCATCGCATCGTTGATAATACAGAGGAAATTGTTAAATGGATTCGTATGAACAGTAGGCAAGCTTCTGATTTTACAACGCTAAAAACCGATATCGATCGCATGAAAGAAAAAATGATTAAACTAAATCATTACTATTTGCTGTATAAAGAAGAAAGAAGCTATACGAAAAAAATACAATTCGCGAAAATTCGTAAGCTCGTTTTATTCAGACAAATGTTAGCGACAACAAGCCGCGCTTTAAGCACGTTAAAATCATTACATCGCACCGAAAATGAACTGCGCTATATGCCAGAAGAGTTTCAGGAATCTATTCAAAACGAACTTGATTCATTAACGCATTATCACGAACAAGTGTTATTAAAATTTATTGGTAAAGCAAAGAAACAACAATCCGTTGAGATGCTTGATGAAGTTGAAACCGGTAAACAAGAATTGATTGATATCTTTATGGATTATCAAAATAAAGACGATGAGGAAGCATATAAAATATGGTTACACCTCTTCCCTCTTATTTCTTCAATTATTAACTACAGTGAGGAAGTAGAGCATTTAGATTTACTTGTGGATAGCTTCTACACATACCATAAACCAGAAAGCGAACTCCAAATCGAAGATAAAAAAGAAGACGAATAAAAAAACAGCTCCTTTTACGCTAAAGGAGCTGTTTCTGTTATATGCTGAAGTTGATATAGATTGTAATAAAACCCCCTCTTTTTCATTAACTCTTCATGAGAACCCTTTTCTTTTATTTCACCATCTTCAACATAAATAATTGTATCAACATGCGTAATCGTCGCTAATCGATGTGCAATAATAATTGTTGTCCGATCTGCAGCTAACGTTTGCAGTGCCTCTTGAATATATCGTTCATTTTCTAAATCTAAAGCGGAAGTTGCTTCATCTAATATAAGTAAAGACGGATTCTTTAGAAAAACCCGTGCGATTGCTACACGCTGTCTTTGTCCACCAGATAATTTCACACCACGTTCCCCAACGACAGTATCATAGCCCTCTGGCAACTCTGTAATAAAATTATGAATTTGTGCAGCTTTGGCAGCTGAAATCACTTCCGCCTCTGTAGCTTTCGGATTGCCATATAAAATATTAGCCCCGATTGTATCGCTAAATAATAAATTATCTTGTAGCACAATTCCAATATGACTACGTAAATTTCTCATATTATACTTTCTTACATCTATCCCGTCTATATAAACTGCACCTTCAGAAACATCGTAAAAACGCGGAATTAAACTAGCAAGAGATGACTTTCCTCCTCCGCTTGCCCCTACAAGCGCAACCTTCTCTCCCGGGCGCATAGTTAATGACAGATTATGCAATATTTCTTTTTCATCCGCATTATAACGAAAAGAAACATTATCAAATATAACTTCCCCATCTAGCCTTTTCGTTTGCACCGCATTTGGCACATTAACAATATCGTATTTTTCATCCAACAATTCAAACACTCGATCCATCGAGGCGAAAGACTGTGTTAATGTTGTAGATGAATTAACAAGGCGACGAAGCGGACTATATAAACTATCCATATATCCAACAAAAGCAACCATCGTACCCAGTGTTAACGACCCTTGAATTACCTCATATGCCGCAAAACCAATAACAAGTAACGGCCCTAAATCCGTTAACGTATTCACTACCGAAAACGTTCTCGCCGTCCAACTCGTATGAGTTAGTGCTTTCGTTAAAAATTCATTATTTCTCTTTTCAAACTGTCCTCTTTCATACTCTTCTAATGCAAAACTACGTGTCACTTGCATCCCTTGAATACGTTCATGTAAATACCCTTGCATAGTTGCTAACGCTTGCGAGCGCTCTTTCGTCAATTTTCGAAGGCGCCCGAAAAAATATTTCACTGCAACTACATAAATAGGTAAGATTAATAAAGCAACAAAGGTTAATTTTATATTCATAGAAAACATAACGATAATGGCAATAACAATTGTTGCAGTATCTAACCAGACATTCATAAGACCAGTAATTACAAAGTCCTTCGTTTGTTCTACATCATGGATTACACGTGAAATAAGCTCCCCTGTTTTTGTGTTCGAATAATAACGTAAGCTCAATTTTTGCAAGTGCCCAAAAATGTATTTTCGTAAATCGTATAGTATTGTATTGGCAATGCGCTGCGCGAAATATTGACGATAATATTCTATCGGCGGTCTTACTACTGCAAAAATAAAAAAAGCAATCCCAATTGCGGTTATTAATTGAGACGTTTTTTCTTGAAGCGATCCCGTGCCTTGAATAACATCATCAATAATATACTTTAATAACCATGGCATAATAAGCGGGATACCAAACTTCACAAGACCAATAATAATTGTAATAGCAATAAGCCATCGATATGGTTTAACAAATTGTAAATATCTTTTTATACCTTGCACATAATCCCCCCTCTAATAGGACAAACCTGCCGGGAAATTCCCTGCAGGTTTGTTTTAATTTCTGTACATTAAATATCTTTCGTACCACATATCTACGAAATCCGGTGCGAATGGACCTTTTCTTTGATGAATCCACTGTGTTAAATGTGCTACATTTCGTTTTAAAATTGTATCAATAACAGGTGGATACTGCATGATTTGACTATGCTTTTCATACTCATCTTCATCCAAAAGTGTATATGTCATATCTGGGTACACTTTAATGTCTAAGTCGTAATCAATATACTTTAATGCTTCAGAGTCATATGCAAAAGGAGAACTTAAATTACAATAATAATATACTCCTTCTTCTCTCAGCATTCCAATTACATTAAACCAATAATTAGCATGGAAGTAACAAATCGCAGGTTCGCGAGTAACCCATGTTCGACCATCTGATTCCGTAACTACTGTACGATCATTTGCTCCGATCACAAGGCTCTGCGTCCCTTTTAAAATTGTTGTCTCTTCCCACATTCTATGAATGGAGCCATTATGTTTATAACTATGTATTTGTACCTTTTCTCCTTCTTTGGGAAATCCCATATATGCTCCCTTCTTTCAACCGCAAATGCTTTTCTTAAGTTGTCTTAACTACCCCTTGAACTGCATTCACTTTTTTTCTATTATAACTTTTTTGTCAAAATTTTAAAACTAAAGCGATAGGACACTTGTTTTCATGAGGAATATAATGAAGTTTGTATTATTGAATACCCCATCACTAACCCTTTTAACGAAGGAACATTTCCTATGAATTAGCAATACGTATTTTAGAAGATTAAACGAAGATATAACAAAAAGAAAAGCCCCCTCACCTCTGTTTAAGAAAGGACTTTTCACCTAAAATCAACAACATATCTCACCCTTAATTTGAAATTATTTTTTCGGTTTCAAAAGATTGAATCACATTATTCGTTTGCTGTTCAAATTTTTCATGCAAAAGTTTTAATGCTATTTCTGTTCTGTATATTTCTTGACGGATAAAATGCAATTCTTTTTTATCGCACGTATCCCTTCCACTCATTTCAATTTGCTGATACTTCTCTAAATGTGATTGTAACTTTAAAAGCTCATCCATCGTTTCCAACTGCTCTCCTACCAACTTATCAAAATCGTTCATCACTTACCCCCTTTTTAATTCATTCGCCATTTATAATTCCTATTACATATTTTCTAATCGTGAACTTCTTTCTCCTTTGACTATATTTGTTGACTTATTAGAAGTTATGTCGTTCCCTTTATTTTCATTACAGTGACACGCACACAAAGAAAACACTTCTCTCGAATTGGAGAAGTGTTTTTCTTTCATTACTCGTTTGAACTAGAAGATTGTGATTGTTTTGCAGCTGATTGTGCATTTTGTTTTTTCACTGCATGCACATCTGTTTCAGTTGCAAACTCTGTACCATAACTAGCATTTGCACTTTGAGCAGCAGAAGCTTGTGCTTTCTGTGCCTCTGATTGTGCGTTCGCTTGTTTTACTGCTTGTACATTCGTTTCAGTTGCAAACTCTGTACCATAGCTAGCATTTGTACTTTGAATGCTAGCACCAGAAGTTGCCTTATTATAACCTTGTTGTTTTTTACTCATCTTTCTCACCTCCACAATCAATAATGTAACCAATTCACTTAGAAGTTATCCCTAATTTTCTTTTTAAAAATTCACGTATATATCTCTTATTACTCATTCAAACTACATATGATGGAGGTGGGAATATGTATACTGGACGTGATATGACTGAGCTAACTATGATTTCCAAAAATGAATGGAAAGAGGATGAATTAGCTTATTTTCATCATTCATTTCAGCAAATTATGCCTTATCTAAATGTAGAGGGACAAACGATTTATAAAGAAGTTGTTAAAGAAATCGAGTCACGGGGCGGATTATAAACGCGTGGATTTTCAACCTCAAAATACAAATTTATTTTCAATATAAAAAAACGTGTTCCAAAGTTCTGGAACACGTTTTTATTATTTATCCCGCTATTTGCCGGGCAGTAAGACCCCACCTCAAAATGCAGCGAAAGCAAAGAAGTTAGGTTGGGGTCGGGCTGCCCATAAAAGCCCGATTGGTGAGGGCTAATAATCAGTGGGGGATGAAGAAAACCCCCACTGATTAAAGTTTCACTTTACTGCATTGTAATTTTCTCAACACACTTTTCGTAAATTGTACGATGTGATTTCGAGAAAGGTAACTGTTCAAACGCTTCTTTCGATACAAACTTTAATGTATCCGTTTCGACAATATTACCTGTTACTTTTCCGTAGAATATGAAGATATCCCAAGTACGATGTGTAAAAGTATGTTGTACATTCATCGCGTATTCATCAATAGAAACAGAGAGATCAAAGCTCTCCTTCATATAATCCGTAAGCTGTTGTTTTTGATTACGAATACCTTCACTTAGTTCAATATTCGGGAACTCCCACATATTAGCCAGTAATCCCGTACTTGGGCGTTTATTAATTACGTAACGGCCATCTTCAGTTTGAAGTACTCCCGCAACGAGCGGTACCATTGTAGGTGCTTTCGCTTTACTCTTCACTGGTAGTTCTTTTTGAACACCTTCAGCATACCCTCTGCAATGTTCACGTACAGGACAAAGTAAACAAGATGGATTTTTCGGTATACAAATTAATGCCCCTAATTCCATCAAACCTTGGTTAAAATAAGATGGATTTTCTATAGAAATAATTTCACGCACAATCTCTTCAAAAACTTTTCTCGTTTTCGGTTTTGCAATATCATCCCACACTGATAAAATACGAGATAATACGCGCATAACATTTCCATCAACCGCTGGCTCTGGTATGCCATATGCAATACTTAAAATGGCACCTTTTGTATATGGTCCCACTCCTTTTAATTTTTCAATTTTCTTTACATCGCTCGGTACTGTCCCGCCGTATACTTCTTTTACCTCTTTTACTGCAGCATGTAAATTTCGTGCTCTAGAATAATAACCTAAGCCTTCCCATGCTTTTAATACTTCTTCATCATCGGCAGTTGCTAGCGCTTCAAGCGTAGGAAACTTCCCCATAAAATTTGCGTAATATGGTTTTACAGCCTCTACCCTTGTTTGCTGTAACATAATTTCTGAAACCCAAACACGGTATGGATCTTTATTTTTTCGCCACGGTAAATCACGTTGTTCTTTTTCAAACCAACCAATTAAATCATTTTGAAACTGTTCTATGTTAAACTCATTTAATATTTCAAGTGTCAAACTTGATCCCCCTCATTTTTTTGCATATACGTACTATTATAAAGATTTTAGGAAAAAATTTAAGTAAGATGACATAGGAAATAGAAGGCAAAGGACTTGAGGTATCGAATAAAAAGAGTTACATTAATAAAAAACGGAGGTGGATTTCTATGGACACAGCCACTCACCTTGTTATGGGCGTTACTCTAGGCAGTTTGGCAACATTAGATCCAGCTATAGCACAAAGTGATATTGGGCCACAAGCAGTGATGCTTGCAACAATTGCCGGTTCCAATATTCCTGACATCGATACAGTTTTAAAATTGCGTAATAACGCTAAATATATAAGAAATCATCGCGGGATTACTCATTCCATCCCTGCAGTGATCCTTTGGTCACTCCTTATAAGTGGCATCTCTTTCGCCTTCTTTTCAGACGCTCCCTATCTGCATCTACTACTTTGGTCATTTATTGCCGTCTTTCTTCATGTCTTTGTGGATATTTTCAATGCCTATGGTACACAGGCATTAAGGCCCTTCACAAAAAAATGGGTAGCGCTCGGCATAATTAATACGTTTGATACTGTCATTTTCTTTATCCATATACTTGCTATCGCCTGTATGCTTGTCGGAGCACATAAAGGCTATACTGCTTTAGCAGCGTATATATTAATGTTTGTTTACTATATCGGCCGCATTATGATGCATCGAAATATTAAAAGTGTAGTATACAAACGTTTCAAAAATGTAGAGAAAGTAATTATTTCTCCTTCTTACAAATTTTATCATTATCATTTAGCCGTCGTTACAACTGAACATTACTACGTAGCAAGATGGCACCGCGGTAACATCCTTGTATACGATAAATTTAATCGCGTACCGTTCCCGAATACCGCCATTATGCAAGCCGCTGTGCGAGATGAAAATATATCTGCTTTCTTATCTTTCTCGCCTGTATATCGCTGGGATATTTTCGATTATGATAACTATTATGAAGTTCGATTTATTGATTTGCGGTATCGAAGTAAAGATTATTATCCATTCGTCGCAATCGTTCAGCTCGATCAAAATTTAAATATTATTAGTTCATATACAGGATGGATTTTCAGCGAAGAGAAACTTCGAAAGAAACTGGAATTGCTTCCACATTAAAAAAAGCGACCTACGTCGCTTTTTTTAATGTTTCAAATGATCTTCTTGATTGATTAAATGACTATACTTCGGATTATTTGTACGCATTTCATGAAGGCGCCCTCCATGATTATTAACCCATGTTCGTACCACTTGTTCAGTCATTTCCTCACCTTGGTAACGACCTGATTTAGCATAAGTTGTTCGGAAGTCTTCCCACAGTAATTCAACCCATGCACGAGCTTGTGCGTAAGAAAGGTTGTCATTTTTATCTAATAATTCTTTCGTTAATGTTTCATAAATATCATTCATGTTCTATTCTCCTTTTACCTATTTATTCCCTTAATTTCTAAAGGATAGTTTCTTCTATTTTGCACATTCTATAAGTGATACTTCTTAAAGGGGTATCGACTGATAATGAGGGGGCGTTCTTAATGGGTAGACAAGCCGAATTTTGGTCTGAGTCAAAAAACAACAGCAAAATCGACGGTCAACCGAAAGCGAAATCACGCTTCGCTTCGAAACGACCTAACGGCACAATTAACACGCACCCACAAGAGCGTATGCGTGCTGCAAATCAGCAGGAAGAGTAGTACAAATTAAATTCCTACACGAGGTGATAAAGATGAGCTACCGTGACCATTTAGATCGTCGTTCTGAATTATTTAACCATACGTGGACTCGCCCAAAACATGCGAAAGCGCAAGTTAACGGACAGACGCAACAAACCCAGTCTCTCATTATACTGGCAAACGAATGTAAAAAACGCCAATTTTAGAATCTCCTATCTCCTTTAACGCCTACCAAAGATGAAAACCAGAGAGATTCGCTCTCTGGTTTTTATTTTTCTTGTAGCAAGGAAATTGGTATTCCAATCTCTTCATTATCATGTTGCTTATATCCCCAAGCAAATACCCCATTGAAATACGTAATTTTAAATACCACACCAGGTTCTTCTACTAATTCATATGTCTCACCAATATGGAATTTATTTATATCTATCATATAAGCACGAGCCATAGCCATTTTTCTCATTAATACATCGAATTCATTTACAATTCCAAGTTGCTCAGCCTTTACTGCTTGCTCCTTCAAAACCCCAATTTCTTCCCTTAGCTCATGTGGCGTCATTTCACTGTAGCGTTTTGGCGTACCCATCTTATTTCCTCATCCCTCTTCACGTTTCATTTGTAAAAATATATCTATCTCATCAATAGAGAATCCTTTTCGATATAACGCTTGCTTCACCTTATTTTCGAATGTCCAACCATCATACTTCTTATATTTCTCATAATATTTATTCCCATGATAGTGTAACGCTTCTTCTTGCTGTTCGTCATCTTTTTCGTCTTTCAATTCTTCCAAGCAAATTTGAATCACATCTCTAGAATATCCTTTACGAACAAGCATTTCATCTAACTTTAGCTTCATTTGTAAAAATGAATGCTTTTGATAAGATTTTTTCTTCTTTTCTATAAGAAACAAAGCATTCTCCATTTGCTTCTCCTTTGGATACTCTTGTAAACTATGTGTAATGATTAAATCCTGAACACCTTTACTTAATAGCCCTCTCCTAATAACAGTTGGACCTTTTTGATTCACATTACTTTGCGTTCGCACGTATGAAATAGCGTACTCTTTATCATTAATGTATCGATCATGTAATAATTTCGAAACGACTTCAGAGATGATGGCCTGTCCCACTTCTTTTTTTCGTAAGAAATCTTCTATTTCTTGTTTTGTTCTCATTTGATAGGATAAATAGGAAATCGCTTGTAAATATGCTTTTTGTACCTCTTCATTGTACAAAATATTCCCTAACGCTACTTCATCAATTTCTAAGCCTTTTTGTAACCCATGTTTCATTAAGATTGATTGATTCACACTAAACCCGTACTCTTCACCTTGACCTTTATCAATATAAATATTAAATCGTTCTTTCGATCGTTTTTGCACTTCTATTTTTGTAATGACAGTCATACTCTCACCTCTCTATTATTTTAACATAGTCAAGGAACGTTTTTGCTTTTCAAGAATATATATAATGAGGAGGAAATAATTGTGAAAATCGCAATTTCTGGTGGCTCTGGCTTTATAGGCAAATCCCTTTCTAGTTTTTTTATTCAAAAGGGATTTACTGTTTACATTCTTACTCGAAAAAAAATTGCTGAAACTTCACAAACTAACCTTCAATACGTACAGTGGACACCGGATTTACAGACCTTCCCTCTCTCCTCTATCGATGTAGTTATTAATCTAGCTGGAGAATCTATTAATAGTAGATGGACAAAAAAACAAAAAGAATCAATTTTAAACAGTAGAATTCAAACAACAAAAGGACTCATTAAACAATTACAAACCCTTGAAACAAAGCCACACACATTTATTAATGCAAGTGCCATTGGATACTATGGGACATCTGAAACCGAATCTTTTACAGAACAGCAAGAGACTCCAGGAGATGACTTTTTAGCAAACACAGTATATTTGTGGGAGCAAGAAGCATCTAAAGCCCGCTCCATTGGAATAAGAACTGTCTACACAAGATTTGGAGTCGTATTGGGCGCAGATGGAGGAGCTCTTCCAAAAATGCTACTTCCCTATCAATTATATATCGGCGGTACACTTGGATCTGGAAACCAATGGTTATCATGGATTCATATAGACGATGTCGTTCGCATGATTGATTTCATCATTCACAAAAAAGAAATTGACGGACCTTTTAATATTACAGCGCCAACGCCAATACGGATGAAAGAGTTCGGTGAAATTATTGCCACTATAACTGGGCGACCTCATTGGCTACCTGTTCCTTCATTTGTACTTCGCGCTTTACTCGGTGAGATGAGTATACTTGTATTAGAAGGGCAACATGTATTACCCAATAAAGCTATTAAACATGGATATCAATACACATTTCCAACAGTTAACCATGCATTACAAAATATCCTCTTGCATACAATGTAGTACTTTTAAAATACAGTTTTACGGGTAGTCTATCTCCTCCAAGACTTCTTACTTTTTAAACACCGGAGCATTACTACACGAAAAACCTTTCAGTTACTTTGTCTAAACCTATTCTACACATTACAAGGTGACGGAAATGAGGTCTCTATGAAAATATTGCTCAAACAAGCCATTGTATATCCTATTACATCCCAAAAGTTTCAAGGAGATGTACTCGTTATAGGAGAACGCATTGCCGCGGTCAAACCTCATATTGATACTACTCAGGATATGACCGTTATAGATGCACGAGCTCTTCATCTCTTGCCTGGATTTATTGATGTTCATACTCACCTTGGCCTCTACGATGAAGGTACTGGTTGGGCTGGTAATGATGCAAATGAAACATCCGAAGTTTCAACACCACATATCCGTTCTTTAGACGGGATTCATCCTTTTGATATTGCATTTCAAGACGCTGTACAAAATGGTGTTACGACTGTTCACGTGATGCCCGGAAGCCAAAACATTATCGGCGGTACTACTTGCGTAATAAAAACTGCTGGAACTTGTATTGATCATATGATTATTCAGGAACCTGCTGGTTTAAAAATTGCCTTTGGAGAAAACCCTAAAAAGTTCCATAGCAACGGCACAAAAGAATCAATAACACGTATGGGAATTATGGGGTTACTTCGTGAATCATTCTATGACGCACAACACTACGGGCATGAAGCTGATTTTCGAATGCTACCTATTTTAAAAGCACTCCGCCGAGAAATACCGGTACGTATCCACGCTCACCGCGCAGATGATATCACTTCAGCTTTACGCTTTGCGACAGAATTCAATCTTGATTTACGTATTGAACATTGTACAGAAGGACACTTTATTGTTGAAGAGCTTTCGAAACACAATTTAAAAGTTTCAGTTGGACCTACTCTTACGCGACGTTCAAAAATTGAATTAAAAAACAAAACGTGGGATACTTATCATATTTTATCGAAAAATGGAGTAGAAGTTTCTATTACAACCGACCACCCTTATACACCAATTCAATATTTAAATGTTTGCGCTGCCATTGCAGTAAGAGAAGGATTAGATGAGAAAACAGCGTTGGAAGGAATCACTATTTTCCCAGCTCGAAATTTACGTTTGGAGGATAGAATTGGAAGCATTGATGTTGGAAAAGATGCTGACCTCGTGTTATGGACACATCATCCTTTCCATTATTTAGCCAAGCCTGTACTCACTATGATTGACGGAAAAATAATTTACAAAAAAAATAAAAAAAACTAGTTTATTTTTTTGACTAGATACAGTATTATACGATTATAAACTGAATGAAACCATAATCAATTTGTGTCGTGATTATCATTTTCAAATTGATGAATGGGGAAGGCAAATGGTGCGCCACCAGCGTTAGAAACTGGTTCTAGTGGGTTCGATTCCCACCCCGAAATTTTTTAAAGATTGATATAAAAATTTCGAGGGTGGGTGCTTTTTCGTCATGCTACCCTCGTGTGAGGAGGAGTTAGTGTGTTGAAAAAACGCGACTTACACGACAGCCACGTTCTATACGAATTAATGGTGGATCCTGCTGTCTTCCCTTTTGTGCGTCAAAAGGCCTATTCTTATGAAGAATATTTATTTTTAACGAAACAAACAATCGAAGCCGAAGAACGTGGAGAATTAATCTCACGCACAATTTTAGATGAATGGGGTAACCCCATCGGCACAATTACTTTATTTGATGTGCAAGAAAAAGCTGGATTCCTCGGAACTTGGCTTGGCAAACCATATCATGGTAAAGGATATAATAAATTGGCGAAAGATTCATTTTTTAGCGAACTTTTCTATGAATTAGATATTGAAACGATTTTTATGCGTATTCGTAAAATAAATATTCGGTCTATTAAAGCTGCCGAAAAACTACAATATGTAAATCTAGCAAACGAAACAAGAAAAGCCGTTTATGATGAAATTAACGCGCATGAAGAAGTATATAATTTATATGAAATTCCAAAAGATCAGTATACACTTGCAACAATGCGAGATACAACATTCCAAGAAGCACACCAATTAAAAGAAGCGTAATCTAAAAATTCAGAAATGATAATTAATCATTACTAGTTTGACATATATGTATATCACCCTATGTCTTTGGAAACGATAGATAGTGACTTTAGGACACGAGGTGATTTGTAATGGATAAAAAGAAACGTGATAAAGCAAAAAACACATTATCTAGTACACAAGAAGTTCTCTATCAGCGAGAATTTCGAAAAGCAGATCGTGCAGCGGGCTATCGCTCAAAAAGTATTTAAAGTGAAACTGAATAATTAGAAGGTTTCCCCCCTAATTATTCAGTTTCATTACATAAGATTTTCCAATGAATTAGCAAAAAAGGTTCCTTATTTATAAGGAACCTTTTTTGTGGACAACCTTATCCACAAAAACCGTAGAATTGTGCATAAATTACAAAAGTATTTTACGAATTCATTTATTTAAATGAATTCTAAACGTGAGAATTGTGGATAATTTTCTAAAAATTGTGGATTATGTGGATATAGCTGTTAATATTCCGATTTTACTGTCTAATGAAAGCGTAATCCCTTGTGGATAAAGTGAAACTTTAATCAGTGGGAGTTTTGTTTATCCCCACTGATTATTAGCCCTCACCAATCGGGCTTTTGCGGGATAAGTTAATAATTCACGTTTATTTTTTTACAACAATAAAAAAAACCCTCTTTAAATGCTTAAAAGAGGGTTTCATATTAAGTAAAAGATTCGGCAAGAACTGGTGATTTAATAGGTATATGATTCGGCTCTGCATGATTTTCTGCCAAAATTGTATCCACAATATGACCAGCTGGCTCAGGACGATAAATACTTTTCATTGCTTCTTTCATCTGAAGAAGCTTCATATCATCTTGTAATAACGCCTCTGTTTTTGCAAAAACTTCACTATCATCACGAATTACAACTGCAGCCCCTTTTTTTTCAAAATACAACGCATTTTCATTCTCTTGTCCTGGGACAGGTTTATATAAAATGACAGGTACTTGTAATGCTGCTGCTTCGCTTAATGTAATACCACCTGGCTTCGTAATCATACAAGAAGTAACACGGAACAATTCATCAATGTTTTCAACATAACCAAATACTTTTAAAGCATCAGAACTTTGTTCCTGTAGTTCCATTAAATCCTGCTTTAAAGCTTCGTTTTTCCCACAAACGACAACTACTTGTAAGTTTGGTACTGACATAAATGACTGGCATAGCTCTTTTACACTCCCTAGCACACCATGAGCACCTGCTACAATTAGTAACATCTTTTTATCCTTACATAACTGATATTTATTATATATAATTGCTGGATTTATCTTTAGCTCAAAACTGCTACGAATCGGAATCCCTGTTTCAACAATTTGTTCTGCAGGTACACCGATATCAACCATCACTTTTTTCACATGATCGGTTGCTACAAAATAACGATCTACTTCTCGATGGATCCATATTTTATGCACGCAAAAATCCGTTAATACGTTATAAACAGGAATAGAAATACCTATTTGCTTTTTCAATTCTGGTACAGCGATGATTGGAAAGGTATTAATAACAATATCCGGTTTCTCCACCTGTAATAGCGTCTTCAAACGCTTTCTCCCAAAATTCGCATACCAAGATGCTATTTTTTTATCATAAATTTTCTCTACACCATAATAAAACAAACGATATAATTCTTTTCCTACCGTATAGCTTTTTAAATATAAATATTTTGTAATATCGGTTATAACTGGATGTGATTCTCCAAACAAGTCGCATACAATTACATCTTCGATTCCTTTTTGGCGAAATGTTTGTTCTAATGTTTTTGCCACTTGCACATGACCGTTACCGTAATGTGCAGTTAATATTAAAACCTTGGGGTTTTTTATCAAACAAATCCACTCCTAGCTTTTTGTTTCTCCATATTGCATATACGACAATAGGAAAAACATTTTCCTTAAAAACTACATACTCGGATTCTAATACTTTCCTGTTAGCTATGTATCTGTCGTGGATATGCAAAGCATATAAGATTGACCCCTTAATCCTATCTGTGCTCATATCTTTACATTATACTTTCCTATAAGAGCTTTCGCAATAACTTACAAATGTTCTATATTCCATAATACTCACTCTTTTACTTCTTAATTCTTTTTACTATTTTGATTTCCCTTTACAATTATGTAAATTTCTCCGCTTATTCTTTACAAAAATATGGATATTCCCTTTTCAGTATACTCTTTTCTAAATATATACTCTAGATTTTATTATGAAGAAACAAAAAGCCTAACCAAATGTTTAGGTTAGACTGCTTGTAAAATATGTTTTGCATGTTCAACATTTTCTTCTGTCGGTGGATTCACATCCGCAAGTGGATACTTATGTCCAAGTGCCTCCCATTTATAAACACCGAGCTTATGATATGGCAGCACTTCCACTTTCTTAACATTAGATAGACTTTGAATAAAGTTTGATAATTTTTGCAAATCCTCTTCACCATCGGTAACACCGGGAACCAATACATGTCTTACCCAAATTGGTTTCTTTCTATCCGATAAATAACGAGCAAATTGTAAAATGTGTTCATTTGGTTTCCCTGTTAATTTACGATGTTTCTTTGAATCAATATGCTTCAAATCCAATAAAACTAAATCTGTATACTCCATTAAAATATCTAGCTTATTTTGGAATTCTGGTTCTTCAGAATAACAACCGCCAGAAGAATCGATTGTTGTATGGATACCAGCTTCTTTGCACTTTTTAAACAACTGGGTTAAGAAGTCTAGCTGTAATAGTGGCTCTCCACCGCTAACTGTTATACCGCCTCCAGAAGCTTCAATAAATGGAAGGTAACATGTCACATCCTGCATCACTTCTTCAACTGTTATTTCTTTACCTTTACCGATTTCCCATGTATCAGCATTATGACAATATTGACAACGTAATAAACACCCTTGTGTAAATATGACATAACGAATCCCTGGGCCATCAACAGTACCACAAGACTCTACAGAATGTATTCTTCCTTTTACCATGTTACTTCCTCCTTTATTGAAACAGCCTCCCTCCGCTATATATTAAAAGCGGAGGGATACTTTTTTCACTTACATGCTTTCATGCATTGTACGGTTTATTACATCAATTTGTTGTTCACGAGTTAATTTAATAAAGTTAACAGCGTAACCAGATACACGAATTGTTAATTGTGGATATTTTTCAGGATGCTCCATTGCATCCATTAATGTTTCACGGTTAAATACGTTAATATTTAAGTGGTGTCCTTCTTTTATTGCATATCCATCAAGCATAGATACTAAGTTGCGTACTTGTACATCATCTTCTTTACCAAGTGCTTTTGGAATAATAGAGAATGTATTTGAAATACCATCTTGTGCATCTTCATATGGTAATTTAGCTACAGATAATAATGATGCTAATGCACCTTTTGTATCACGGCCATGCATTGGGTTTGCGCCCGGTGCAAATGGTTCTCCAGTACGACGTCCATCTGGAGTGTTACCAGTTTTCTTACCGTATACAACGTTAGATGTGATTGTTAAGATTGACATTGTATGAACAGAATTACGGTATGTTTTATGTTTGCGAAGCTTGTTCATAAATGTTTTCACAAGATTTACTGCAATTTCATCTACACGATCATCATTGTTACCGTATTTAGGGAAATCTCCCTCAATTTCGAAATCAACTGCAATACCATTTTCATCACGAATTGGTTTTACTTGTGCATATTTAATTGCACTTAAAGAATCTGCTACTACAGATAATCCAGCGATACCTGTTGCCATTGTACGAAGAACATTTGTATCATGAAGTGCCATTTCAATACGTTCATAGCTATATTTATCGTGCATATAGTGAATTACATTTAATGTATTTAAGTATAGACCAGCTAACCATTCCATTGTCATATCGAATTTACGCATAACTTCTTCATAATCTAATACTTCAGAAGTAATTGGTGCGTATTCAGGACCAACTTGTGCTTTTGACTTTTCATCTTTACCACCGTTAACCGCATATAGTAATGCTTTCGCTAAGTTTGCACGTGCTCCGAAGAACTGCATTTGTTTACCGATTCTCATTGCTGATACACAACAAGCAATACCGTAGTCATCACCGTAGTCAGCACGCATAATGTCATCATTTTCGTATTGAATTGCTGATGTTTTAATAGACATTTTTGCACAGTAGTTTTTAAAGTTCTCTGGTAATTGTTTAGACCAAAGAACTGTTAAGTTTGGTTCTGGTGCTGGTCCTAAATTATCTAATGTATGCAAGAAACGGAATGAGTTTTTTGTTACTAACGGACGACCGTCTAACGCCATACCACCGATAGATTCAGTTACCCAAGTTGGATCTCCAGAGAATAGTTCATTATAATCAGGTGTTCTTGCAAATTTCACAAGACGTAATTTCATAATGAAATGGTCAACAATTTCTTGTGCTTTTTCTTCTGTTAAAGTACCATTTGCTAAATCTCTTTCAATGTAAACATCTAAGAATGTAGAGGTACGTCCAAGGCTCATTGCTGCCCCGTTTTGCTCTTTAATTGCTGCAAGATAAGCAAAGTATAACCATTGGAAGGCCTCTTGTGCATTTGTAGCTGGCTTAGAAATATCGAATCCATGAGAAGCAGCCATCTGTTTTAACTCTTGAAGTGCACGCATTTGCTCAGATAATTCTTCACGTAAACGCATTGTATCTTCGCTCATTACACCGCCAGTTAAATTATAATCAGCTTTTTTCGCTTCAATTAAATGATCTATACCATATAGCGCTACGCGGCGATAGTCACCGATAATACGTCCACGTCCATATGCATCTGGAAGACCAGTAATAACACCTGATTTACGAGCCGCTTTCATTTCTGGTGTGTATGCATCAAATACACCTTGATTATGAGTTTTACGCCAGTCTCTGAAAATCTTGCTAAGTTCTTTATCCATTTCATATCCATACGCTTCACAAGCTTGTTCTGCCATACGAATACCACCATATGGTTGTAAAGAACGTTTAAATGGTTTATCAGTTTGGAAACCGACCACTTTTTCAATATCTTTATTTAAATATCCTGGTTCATGTGATGTAATAGAAGAAACAATTTTTGTATCCATATCAAGAACGCCACCGTTTTCACGTTCCTTTGTTGTTAAATCCATTACTTGATCCCAAAGTTGTTTCGTTGCTTCAGTTGCTTCCGCTAAGAAAGAGTCTTCTCCCTCGTAAACGTTTACATTATTTAAAATGAAATCGCGAACATCAATCTCTGCTTTCCATTTTTCACCTTTAAAGTTTTCCCACGCGCTTTTTACATTTTCTAATACTTGAGTCATCCTAATCTCCTCCATTTTTGATTAGTACAGGACTACGATTTTTTATATAACAGCTTACACACTTAGAATACTACTTTTTTTCGGAAGTGGATGAAATAGTTGTGACATGTTTGTGAAATATTGAGCAAACTACTACATACATAGTGTTAACCTCATATAAAACTCTTTATAATTAACCCTTTCTTTAATTGTATTTTTTTGGTATTCTTATATACGAGTCCTATTTTGTAATATAAGAACGATACCCATTGTAGAGCTGTAATACTCTTATCTCCTAATCTGTTATAGTTTTTATAACAGAGCAAAAAAGTGTACATACGTTGTACACTTTTTTTGTTACCACTATAAAACATCCCTTTTTCTATTTCCATCGTAAAATCCACCACGACTGTTTGTTAATGCAATTAATTGCTCTAATCCTTCTATATGATCACCAATAATTCGAAGGACAGCTGGAGGATGACCTATTTTTGCGAAATGTTCACTGGGACGAATACGGTTCATCTTATCAACATCGATACGACTTACACAAGCGATTTCAAAACCTGAAAGTACAGCTTTCACTTGTGCTACACAAGGTGACAATAATGATTTATACCCTATTTCCTTCAAACAAGTACGACTAAACGCATTAGGTACAGCAATAAGAGAGCCTACTCCTAAATCTTTTCTATCACAAGCTAAATTTAATGCATATTTAAATGCTGTTACAAGATGAAGTGGTACTCTCAAATCTAAATAATGATTTAAATCATTTAATGCGACATCCGTTCCATCTGCAATAGCTTTTGCAAAAGGATATAGCTCACTAGCTGGAATAACAAAATCACCGTCTATAAATAAAACAATTTCTCCTTTTGCAAAATAAGTTCCAAGCGAACGCCCCACATCGTTTCCAAGTGCTTCTTTATACACAATTGTTGTTGCTCCCTTGTCTTTTGCAATTGTTGCCGTTTTATCGGACGAACCATTTACAACAACGATGATTTCAAAAGGTTCAATTTTGCGAAGCTCTTCTATAACGTTTCCAATTGTTTTCTCTTCATTTTGCACAGGAATAATTACCGATAATTGCTCTCCTTTATACAAATTAGATGTAACGCCCCATCCTTGATAAAAATCTTCAAAATTTAGAGTATGATAGACACACTCTCTTTTCCTATTTCCATCATAATATCCTCCGCGCCCATCGCTGCCTAATATCCGCTCTGCTACAGCTTCTATATGATCACCTATCATTCGTTTTTCAGATTGAGAAAGATCCGTGCCATATGCAGCATGCTCGAATGGACGAAATTTATTTGGCGTAATAACGTCAATTGCACAATGACGACTAATTCTCCATTTACTTTGTGCTAGGCGTAGATGAGCCACAATAGGATTAACAAAACATTCGTCTCCAATACTTTGCACAACTTCCTTCGTCAGCGCATGAGGTACAGATAATAAAGAATCAATTTTTAATTCTTCACGCTCTAACATTGCATTTAATATTTGGCGCCATACTGTCACGGAGTGCGGTTTTTGTTTCTTTAAAAATAATGCGTCCAAATTATTTAAAACGATGTCCGCCTGATCATGTAAAATCGGATTAAGGAATAATTGTAATTTTGAAGTTTGAATAGCAAAATCTCCATCTACAAACAGTAATACATCACCTATCGCATGTTTTGCACCAACTGCGCGTCCAACGTCGTTACCAAGTGACTCTTTATGCTGGATTACTGTACATCCTAAGCTCTCAGCAGTCGCTTCTGTACCATCATTACAACCATTTGCTACTACAATAATCTCTACTGGATTCAATGGTTTTACCGATTGAACCACATCTGAAATCGTATCCACTTCATTACATACGGGAATAATAACTGATAACGACTTAGCCATTGTTTTCTTCACGAAACCATTTAATAGTTTCTTTCAATCCTTGTTCCCACGTTACTTTCGCTTGAAACTGAACGAGTTCTCTTAATTTCGTTACGTCTGGTCTTCTATTTGGAATCTCTTCAAATCCATGTGGATATACTTCCTCAAATGGAACGTGCACAATTTTGGAAATAGACTTCGTTAATTTTTTTATATCTTCCGCTACTACCCTTATATTTTTTTCATTCTCAGAACCTATATTAATAATTTCACCATTTACCTTCTCATCCATTGCACGAATTGTTGCCTCGACCGCATCACTTACATACGTAAAGCAGCGTGTCTGCTTTCCATCTCCATACACGAGAATATCGTCACCTTGCAAAGCCGCACGAATAAATCGTGGAATTACTCCTGCGTACGGACCATCTTTCGCTCTTGGACCATAAATATTAAAATAACGAACAATCGTTACAGGTAAACCTTCTAATGCGTACCCTAAACATAATGTTTCCTCTAACGTTTTACAAATTGCATAACTCCAACGTATTTTGGAAGTTGCACCGTATAAACGATCTCCTTCTTCAGAGAATGGCGGCTCTCCCTTTCCATATACTTCAGAAGTAGATGCAAATACTACTTTCTTCTTCCCTTTTAACGCTGCTTGTAAAATATTTCTCGTTCCATCGAAATTTGTTTCAATAAGCTCTACACTTTTTTCCATTGTAGTTTTGACTCCCAAAATTGCAGCTAAATGAAACACCACATCATGTTGATTCACTAATTCATAAATTGAATTTTTATCTAAAACGCTTATTGGAATAACCCGGAGCTCTTTCATTAACTCATTATGATATTTATTTTTTCCTTTATAGAAGTTATCCACAATAGTAACTTCATAACCTCTTTTCACCAACTCTTCAGCTAAATGCGAACCAATAAATCCTGCTCCACCTGTAATTAAACATTTTTCACTCATACACTCACCTTCTTTACGATTCCACGTGTATCTATTAATCGCTCAATCCCTTTAAAAAGATTCCAATCGATGCTAGAGTGATCCGTTACAATTAAAATACAATCTGCTTGTTTAATTCTTTGTTCATCTAATGGAACAGATTGATATAGTGTATCTCCAATTTTCGCTGTAGAAATATACGGATCATGATATTCTATCTTGTATCCTTCTTTTATTAATAATTGAATAATTGGCAACGCCGGTGATTCTCTCAAATCATTTACATCTTTCTTATATGCAATCCCTACTATTAAAACCGTTGCGGGTGATTGCACCACACCTTTTACTTTCCCGATTATTTTCGCTGGCATTTCTTCATTAATTACATGTGCTGCCTCAATTAATTGACTAATTGCTCCAGCCTTTCTTATTCTCCATTGAAAATATAAAGGATCTACCGGAATACAGTGTCCTCCTATTCCTGGTCCTGGCCAATACGGAGTAAATCCAAACGGTTTTGTAGATGCCGCTTCAAGCACCTCATAAAAATTAATATTCAAACTTTCACAAAGTATATTTAACTCATTTACTAATGAAATATTAACTAAGCGCTGAATATTTTCAAATAGCTTACACATCTCGGCCACTTTCGGAGAGCTAACTGGAACGACTACATCAAATATAGTGCTATACAAATCCTGTACTTTTTGTTTACACTGCTCGGTTTGTCCACTAATAACTTTTGGAATTGTTTCAACTGAATACTGGCTATTCGCTGGATCAATTCGCTCTGGAGAATACCCAATATAATAATCTTCTCCTACCTTTTTGCCTGTTTGAGAAATAATCGGAATGATAACTTCCTCCAGTGTACCTGGATATGTGGAGCTTTCAAAAATGAAGGTTTGTCCTTCTTGAAGGTGTTGTTGTATATAATGGGAGGCTGAAACGAGTGCACTTAAATCGGGTTCTTTATTCTCATTAATTGGCGTTGGCACAGTCACAATAACATACTCACTATTTTGGAACTCCGCAACACCTTTATCTGGTGTATTTACTATTAATTTTCTCTCGTTCAATAAATTTTGTAATACGTTAGAAGAAACATCAGGAATATAACTTTCTCCTTTAATTATTGATTCTATCTTCCTAGTATCTTTATCTAATCCAAGTACAGCATGTCCTCTTTCTGCAAAAAGGACCGCTAAAGGAAGGCCAACATATCCTAATCCAATAATGGTTACTTTACTACTAGCATTCATCTATATTCTCTTCTTCCCTTCTCAATTTTAGTATTATATCTCTATCCCTTTCTCCGTCTGTAAAACTCCCGCGCCCATTCGTATGTTGTAATAAATAAGCAATCGCCTCAAGCTGATCACCGAAAATACGATCAAATGCAGGAATTCTTCCATTTACAAACCCATGTTGCTCTGGACGTACTCGATTTGTTTTTATAACATCTACAAATTCCACTGCTGTAATAGAGCATTCTTCTAAAATAGCTTTCATTTGAGCTAATGGCGGAATGATAAGGGAATCATATCCAATTTTCTCTATTACCTTTTTATGCATAGCATGTGGCACTGCCGTTAATGAGTTGTTCCATAAATCTGGTCGTTTCGCTACCAAATTCACGAAATATTTCCCCATACTAATTGGATCTGCCGGGTGAAACATATCTAACAAACATTGCAAATCATTTAACGCCACATCATTTCCGTCTTCAATAGCATGCAAAAATGGAATTAGCTTTTTTGCCGGAATAGCAAAATCACCATCAACAAATAAACAAATATCTGCCGTAGCATGCATAGCCCCTATCGCTCGTGCTACATTATGTCCAAGTGCCTTCTCGAATTCAACTACAATAACATTCTCTAGCTTTGCTTGTTTAATTGTCTCGGCATCTGCTCCATTCGCAACAACTATAATTTCATCTACACCTGCCTTTTTCACTTCCTGTATGACAGATCTTATAGTCATTTTTTCTTCTGATACGGGTATAATAGCACTGTATTTCGCTTTTTCCTTTTGTAATAAAACTGGTTTATACTTCCCTATAAACTCTCTATCCCTGTTTCCCTCCGAAAAACCGCCACGTTTACCATATGTTTCGATTACGTATTGCAAAGCACACAAATGATCACCCATAATACGACTAGTCGCCTTCGGATAAGGAGAACCAGGTGATGTACCCATATGCACAGGACGAACCTTATTCGTGTGAATTACATCGACCGAAGCCATATCGGCAATATCTACTCCTCTAGACATCGCCATCGCTTGAAATAGTGCTGGATCTGCTAAATTCCACCACCCAAGATTCTCAATAACATCCCGATTCATCGCATGTGGAATTGCGATTAAAGAACCAACAACAAGCTCTTTTTTATTCAAATAACGATTCAACATGAATTTTCCAACTGTCGTATAGTGAGGTCTCATCTTTAAATAAACAGACCATGTTAAATTATTCACAACAATTTGATGCCCTTGCTGAACTCCTTTCACGAAACGTTGTAGCTCTTTACTCTCAATAACGATGTCACCATCTAAAAACAATACAATTTCACCTTTTGCTTCTCTAGCTCCAATTGCCCTTCCTACATCATTACCAAGAGAATGTTTATAATAAATTACATGGCAACTATGCTGTAATGCGACTTCATTCGTTCCATCTGTCGATCCATTATCTACTACAATAATTTCATACGGCTTCAGCTTCTCCACTTCTACTAAAACTTGTGATAAAGTACTTGCTTCATTATGCGCTGGAATAACAACTGATATTCTCATACTTGTATCACTCTTACCCTTCCAAGCGAACATAAGCAATAATAGGAATACGCACAAGTACATCTTCAGGTGGTCCATAAGAAGGAGATGTACGAACACTTACTGCCCCGTCCGTAACAGATAAAAGAATACCTGCAACAATTTCAACAGCTGTCACAACTTGCACTAATTCACCAACATGGTTACGCAATTCATCAGTAAATAACATATATAAGTCTCCTTTCTTACACTTCTTTCATTGATATAATACTTGTAAATGGTAATAAAACTTCAGTTCCTATTCCTTCTTGCAGCGTTAAAAAATCGTCACCAACTGCTACAATAACACCTATTAACTGTCCAACTGTCACAGTAATTTCTACGTTTTTACCTAAATATTGCTTTGCAATTTCCTTAAAAGGTGATGTATTGCATTCTTTTAAAATGTTACAAATAATAGATTGAAATTGACTTGATTCTATAAACTCTTCCGTAGCTTGCTTAGAATTTCTTTGAATAAATCTCGCAAAGTTTTGTGAAAATAAAAGTCGTTCCACAGCAGGCAGTAACTTGTCATCTAAAAAATAGCCTAATTGTCTATTAAACAGTCTGGATAATTTATGCCAATATTTTCTGAACAGACACATATGCTTCTCCTCCTATTATTTTTAAAGTATAAAAATTTACATCCATACATCTTAATGTATACAAAACGGCTTTTTTTGTGATAGGTAAGACATACATTTTATAGAACATATTCATTATTTTTGTATTATATTAAGTAATAATTGTAGATATATTTCCTGAGCATGAAAAAAGACTATCCAAAAGGATAGCCTCTTACACTTCAATATTCCGCAACATCGTATAAATGTCGTTATTCACTTTACCAAATGATTTAATGTTATTTTGAATGTTAGATAATAAAACCACATATACACTACCATTTTTACTAAAACCATTTAAGCAATTCCAACCTGGCATTACACCGTGATTTGAATAGCTTCCTGGATCTACATACCAGCCAAATCCATAATCCTTTTTCACGGCTGTAAACATTTGATTATAACTCTCTTTTGAAATTAATTTTCCAGAAAAGAGTGCTTCATTAAATAAATATAAATCATGCGCGCTCGTATATATATCACCACAACCATATAGTTGTGACATGCTCGGAATATTAGGTGTTGTCATATTGTTATTCACTATTTTATAACCCGTTGATGGGAATCTTGTTTGTTCCAACGCTGTACCGAAACCAGATTGTTTCATACCCGCAGTCGCAAAAATATGTTGTTTTATATATTCTTCGAGCGACTGTCCACTTACCTTCTCAGCAATGTAAGCAAGTATAGAGTAGTTCGAATCGGAATACTTCCATTTCTCTCCTGGAATCCCGATACGCTTTTGATTTCCTATCCGCTTTATCAGTTCTTCACGAGAAATATCCTCTTTTCCCTGCTCATATTCCGGAATGCCTGATGTATGTGTTAATAGATGTTTTAACTGAATGCTATTACCTTGAGGAAAGTCTGGAATATACTTTGCAACTGTATCCTCTACTTGTAACTTATTTTGATCTTTGAGTTGCATAATAGCAGTCGCCACAAATGCTTTTGAAATAGAACCAATATAAAAGGTCGTCTCTGAATTATTCGGCACTTGCTTCTCTTTATTAGCCATGCCGTATCCTTTATTCACAAGAACTTTCCCATTCTTCACAATAACAGCTGTCCCACTAAATCCCATGCTCTGTAAATATTGATCCAATTGAGCGTTTTCATTAATTTCTTGAGGCGGTCCCTCAGCAGGTTTCTCTATAACTTGCGCCTGTTTTATCTGTTCTTCCTGTTCTTTTTGTTTTCTTTGTTTCTCAGCTTCTTGCCTTTTCACTTCTTCTATCTTTTTTATCTCTTCTTGCTTCTTCATTTCTGCTGCTGCTTTTAAAGTTTCCTCTTTTTTATTATGCGCAACAATTTTTGTATACATGAAATATACAAGTGACAGTAGTAGGGCTAGAATGATTGTTCTTTTTATGTATACAATCGACCGATTTGCTTTCCCATTAACAGTATTTTTTTCCTGATCCATGATTACCTTTTTCCCCTTATTTACCGATAATTTAATTCATCTACACAAGACTTATTTCAAATCATTTCCGCAGATTATGGACACTCCATTTTATGTCATCACTACTGTATCACGCACCGAACATATTACCAACCTATATGTTCAAAAAAGAAAAAGAAAATTTATAAAAGTAAGATTCCCTTTAAAAAATTAACAAAAAAAGAGGATATCCTGTAAAAGACTGTTGTTATCAATCTTTTTGGATATCCTCTTATCTAACTATTTACACGTGTTTTTTCATATCATCGGCAACAGATTCAACATTTGTACCTACGATAACTTGTACACTTGTGTTACTTAATTTCATAACGCCTTTTGCACCTGCGCGTTTTAATGCTGGTTCATTTACTAAACCTGCATCTTTCACTTGTAAGCGTAAACGCGTTGCACAGTTATCAATAACTGTTAAGTTTTCTTTTCCGCCTAAAGCTGCTACGTAAGTTTCACCAATTGAACCTGCAACTGGTGCATCACCCTCTTCAGCTAACTCATCTTCATCTTCATCTTCACGACCAGGAGTTTTCAAGTCGAACTTCTTAATTAAGAAGTAGAATACTACGAAGTAAATTGCTGCGTAAATTAAACCGATTCCTGCTAGTAACACTGGTTTTGTTGCAATACCAAAGTTTAAGAAGTAATCAATTGCACCGGCACTAAATGTGAAACCATCGTGAATGCCAAGTGATGTTGTTACGAATAAAGATATACCTGTTAACACGGCATGAATACCATATAATAATGGTGATAAGAACATGAATGAGAATTCAATAGGTTCTGTAATACCAGTTAAGAATGAAGTTAATGCTAGGCCACCTAACATACCTGTAACCATTTTACGTTTTTCTGGTTTAGCAGCTGCAATCATTGCGAAACATGCTGCTGGTAAACCGAACATCATAACTGGGAAGAAACCAGTCATAAACATACCTGCTGTTTTGTCCCCTGCAAGGAAACGAGCGATATCACCATTTACAACATTACCTGCTGCATTTGTAAAGTCACCAAATACGAACCAGAAGTATGTGTTCATTACGTGGTGTAAACCAATTGGGATTAATAGACGGTTTAATAGACCGAATAGACCTGAACCAACTGCACCTAAATTAACAATTCCATGAGCTAATGCATCGATACCATTTTGAATTGCTGGCCAAATTTGTGCGAATAGAATTCCTAATATTAGCATTACAACCGATGTAACAATCGGAACGAAACGTTTTCCAGCAAAGAAACCTAACCATTCTGGAAGTTTAATTTTATGGAATTTATTATAAAGGAATCCTGCTATAACACCGACAATAATACCACCTAAAACTTTCATATCCACTTTAGTCGATAATTCGGCTGCTTTAGATACTTGTGTCATTGTATCTGCAAGCTTAGATGGATCTACATTTGCGCTATTACCTATTAAATCTTGAACTTTACCTAATTTATCTTGTAATTCTGCAGCAGAATATCCCTTACTAAGTGCATCAATACTGTTTTTCATAACCAGATAACCAATTGCACCTGCAAGACCTGCGGCACCACTACCATCAACTGAAAGACCGATTGCAATACCGATTGCAAAAATAAGTGCTAAATTATCAAAAACAGCTGCACCGGCCTGTGCCATAACAGGAATATCAAATACATCTGGTTGCCCTAAACGAAGCAATAATCCTGCTGCTGGTAGCACTGCGATTGGAAGCATTAACGCTTTACCAATACGTTGTAAAAACTGCAACATTTTAATTCCCCCTATCAAATTTATGAAATCGTTATCATTATAAGTACGCCTTAGAAAACGCTTTCTATTTACATAACCATAATAACATATAGTTGTATAGATGTGTAGTTTTTATTTCCGAACTTTTTATGGATAAATCTCCTATTTCCAAACTGTTATATAAAAGGAAAATTTTCCTTTTATAACATGGAATAATCGAAACTGAAGACTCACTATAGGACATTCAACTTTCGTTTTATCATTCCACTTTTTCATGTTATTATTTATTTCCGAGCATATCGGGAAAAGTAAACTTAGTTAATTCGAAATAGGAGCGTTGGTACTATGCAGTGCATTGAAACAAACAACTTACAGCAGTTGTTAGAACAAGTAAAACCATATACGAAAAAAGGAAAACTTGCTACTTATATCCCCGAACTAGGAAATGCAAATCCAAATGATCTAGGGATTGCCATTTTCCATAAAGAAACAGAATATATCCATGCTGGTAACTCACAAACACTATTTACTCTTCAAAGTATTTCTAAAGTAATTACACTTGCTCTTTCCCTTTTAGACCGTGGTGAAGAATATGTATTTTCTAAGGTTGGAATGGAACCAACTGGTGACCCATTTAATTCTATTATTAAGCTTGAAACGACAAGTTCTTCCAAGCCTCTTAATCCAATGATTAATGCGGGTGCATTAGCTATTACAAGTATGCTAGCTGGTAATGATAACGAGGAGAAGATGGAACGCATTCTTCAATTTGTGCGTGATATAACAGACAATCCTACTATTAGTTATTCTTCTAAAGTTGCCACTTCTGAATTAGAAACAGCTTACTTAAACCGTTCACTTTGTTACTATATGAAACAAAATGGCATCATCGATAACGATATTGAAGAACTTATGGATTTATATACGCGTCAATGTGCAATTGAGGTTAACTGTATCGACCTAGCACGTATTGGTTTAATCTTTGCAATGGATGGATATGATCCTTATAAAAAGAAACAGATCATCCCTAAACATATTACGAAAATTTGTAAAACATTTATGGTTACTTGCGGGATGTATAATGAATCTGGTGAATTTGCAATTCGTGTTGGAATCCCTGCAAAAAGTGGTGTAGCGGGCGGCATTTTCGGCTGCGTAAAAGGCGAAATGGGAATCGGTATTTTCGGACCAGCTTTAGATGCAAACGGAAATAGTATCGCTGGTTTTAAAATTCTTGAATTACTTTCTGCCCAAGAAGGTTGGAGTATGTTTTAATTTAGAAGTTATCCTGCTATATTGGCAGGATTTTTTATTTCACAAAAAATCCGTTCTACTAGGCATCAACACAATTCAAAAAAACAGTAATAAAAGTTCTCTTTATTATGCATATTTGCTCCCCCCTCCTGAATAATATAGTACAACCTAACGCTATATGTGGAGGTGTAAAAGATGAAACTGATATTTCAAATGGAAAAACAACCTGTTCTTGAAAAAACAATTCTTCTTTTTATATTGAGTATTGTAGAAAGCTTGAAGTTAAAAGTTGTTTCACTCGATGAAGCTCACCGATACATATTCAATTTAGAGGTGCTTGAATTATTAATGGATCGGAACATCGATGATCAAGTACTAGAGCTTATTCATTTCGGAATGGGACTTGAAGACATTCATCATGTGCTTCCTGAAGAACTTGAGCATACTATCGAAGAATTAAAGTGGCTTTGTATCCAAGTATTAAGTGAGTACAGTATGCATGAAGAATCGGAACAATTAATTGAAGATATACGTTAAAAAAGCACCTATGTAGGTGCTTTTAATGTTTTTTTAAACTATTTTTATACGTTTCAATATTAACAGGTAATTCTTCCTCTTCTAATGTATGCTCATTTACATCTTTATGAATATGAGCACCTTTAGGCGGTTGATGATCATGCCCTTTTTTCTTATGATCAAATGCTTTCCCACGTCCCATACGGATCCCCCTTTCTTTAAAAGAAATCAGTATTAGTATGAAGAAAAGTATGTCGATATATGCAATCCCTTACCAAATTTCCAAGGAAATACTCGAACATTGTATTCTATTCTTCTTACAACAATTGATCAATTCCAATAAGAATTAATAACACACCTGCAATTATAGTTGCCCATTTCCCTAAGTATTCAGCTAAAAATCTTTTACCAACATACGTAAAACCACTAATACAAATAAAACTAAAAACTCCAGAAATACATGCCGTAAGCCAAAGATTTAAATTTGTTACTCCAGCATCAAATCCACCTGCAATATTGTTTATGGACAATGCAACTCCTAAAACAATTGCTTCAGAAAAACTAATTGTTTTAGAACCATCAAAATCTGCTTTTTCTGGATTACGTAAAACCCCCATAAGTACACTACTATCTTTAGATTCTACGGTATCTTTTTGACTCAAGAAAGGCTGACATAAAATAAACACCCCGATTATTCCTAAAACGATTGCTCCAATAATGTTTGCTGTGAACTCTGAAATAAATAATGCGATCCAATTCCCAAAGAATCCAGCTAGTAAAGTAAATAAAAATCCAAAAAATGCGATGATAAAATTGTTAAGCCACGAAATTCGAATTTTACGAATGCCATATGCAATCCCAACACCTGCATTATCTAAATTAGACGCAATCCCGATTAAAAAAATTGAAAATAAACCTGCCGTACTCATCGTACAGTCACCCCTTTTCTCACTTTTCATTGCATATTATGAAAATGTTGAGCAACTGTGCCTGTCTGTTTCATATACTTGTAATAAATGCTCAACATTTTTTCAACGATAGACAATAGAAAAGGAGTGCCTACATTATGCCCAATGAAAATCCAAATGAGCGGCTCGGTAAATTAATAAAGAAACTGTTAAAGGAGCGTGCTCTATCTATGCGCCAACTAGGAACACTTACAAATATTGATCCTGCAACAATTTCAAGAATAATTAATGGCAAACAACAACCGAAGCAAAACCATTTACAAAAATTCGCAAACTGTCTACAAGTTCCACCGCAATTATTACTTGATGAAATGTACCCTGACTCTCCACACATAAATAAGGAAAAAGCAGATATGTACACATCTCTCGATACAATTCAACAAACATTACAATCCTCTAACCTATTCGACTTCGAATACACAACAACTCGTGTAAAACAAGAACTTGAAAATTACGAGCGCTATGCTCAAACTACTGAAGGCGAAAAGCGTATTCACGAGAGTTTCAAAAGTAAAATAGAACAAATTGATAGTGCTGGTCCTTTCATTGAGCAATTAACAAATATGTACCAACAATTTTGTACAGAAACCATTTCAACCGAAGAGCGTGCAATTATTGGGGGTGCCTTACTATATTTCATTTTATCAACAGACATTATCCCCGATTATCTTTTTCCAATCGGCTATTTAGATGATGCGATTGCCGTTGAATTAGCTAAAGAGAAATTAATTGAAATAAAACGAAAAACATAGAAAAATAAAGAACTATTTCAGTTGTTTATGTTCAACTCTGAAATAGTTCACTAAAAAAGCGTACAAGTACATACCTGTACAATTTCAATATACTAATCTATTTTTTTGTATGACACCATTCATATATGAACGCTGTTATTACTTTTGTAAATTCAATTAACTGCTCAACTTCAACTTTCTCATTTATTGAATGAGCTTCTTCTAATGTACCTGGTCCGTAAATAACAGCTGGAATGTTAAACTCACTAAACCATCCGCCATCAGTTACCGTTGCTGACATATTTAAAATTGCATTTTTAGATAAAATAGATTCATGTACTGAACTTAGCGTTTTTACAGCAACATGTTCGCTATCTACTTCTAAAGATGGAAAAATTTCGCCACGATCCACAATCATTGATTCTCCGCCCCACTTAAATTGTGGTGGGTTCTCTCTTAACCATGGATCTGCTGCTGCCACTTTTCCTAAATACTCTTCTATTTCTTCTATTATTTGTTCATGCGTTTCATTTGGATAAAAATGTACGGTTATCCACAATCGGCACTCATCCGCAATAAATGCCGCATGACGTCCTCCTTCAATAACAGCTGGATTAATTGTTGTTGTTCCAGATGGATAGCCTTCATATGTTTTCATGACTGCCCAATGACGCTCTAATTCTTGTAAGCTTTGGACAATCTTCATCATTTTCTCAATCGCACTCGCTCCAAATAGACGTCCTCCAGCATGGATCATTTGTCTACGTGTTGCATCATGAAACGTTTGTGGGCTTTTCACTGTAATCCATCCAGTAATTACGCCGCCCTGCCCTTGCATATGTAAATTACTTGTATCAACTACTACTGCAAAATCAGCATCGTAACCACGTTTACAGCATTGAAGTGTCCCTGCTTCTCCTACTTCTTCGCCAATTACCGATTGAAAAATTAAATCCCCAGGTAATTCAATCCCCGCTTCTTCTAAAAGTTGAATAGCAAATAAGGCTCCAGCTAGTCCACCTTTCATATCTGCCGCACCTCTCCCAACTAACCAACCATCTTTTATAAACGGCTCAAACGGATTTGTTTCCCACGGTTCGTCCTTTGATACTTCTGCAACATCTATATGTCCATTAATAATGAGACTTTTATGTGACTCACTTGCTGTCCCTTTTTTCACTCCAACAACATTCGGATCATTCGGATATACATCCCACTTATCAATACTAAAATTTCGTTTTTTTAGAAACTCTGCAACAAATTCTTGCGCCTCATTTGTATTTCTTGCTGGTGGTGCTGGTGTTTCAAAACGAATTAAAGTTTTTGTAAGTTCTAGTAGCTCCTCTTTTCGTAAATCAATCTGTTCTAATAGCTGTGAAACTTCTTGATTCATTGCTAATTCCCCTTTGCATACGTAGTATGTTTCCAGCTTTATTTTTACAAAAAAAGAGACTGTTTACAATTCTACAGTCTCTAAATTCCTTGTTATTATAAATTCAATTTCAACTATAAACTTTCTAATTCTGTTGTATTCATCTTTTCGATATGTTCTATTTTACTTTTCTTACTTCTTGTAGCACGGTAAAACAGTAAACAAACGATCATAAATGGAATACCACAATATAATGCCATTCTTTGTTCTGGAATAAAAGCCATAGCTACAATTACTGTTAAATTTAATACTAAAGCAAGAATTGGAACAAATGGATACAGTGGTGTTTTAAATTTCAAATCCTTAATATCTCCCCCTTGCTTCACGTATGTCCTTCTAGCTAATAGGTTAGATAAAGCAATAGATGCCCAAACTAATATCGCTCCAAACCCAGCAATAGAAAGAAGCCATAAATAAACTGTATCTTCCGCATAAATACCTGATAGTAATGAGAGACACCCTACAAACGTACTTACAATCAATGCATAAATAGGAACACCGTTTTTAGATAATTTACCAAAAATCGGGCTAATCATTCCTTGATTAGACATCGACCATAGCATACGGGAAGTTGCATATAATCCTGAATTCGCAACTGATAGTACAGCTGTAATAATAACGAAATTTATAATATCAGCCGCATAAGGGATACCAATTTTATCAAATACAACTACGAATGGACTTTCTATCACGCCTGCTTGCTGCCAAGGAAATAGTCCCGCAAGAATAAAAATAGATAGTACAAAGAAAATAAGTATGCGCCAAACTGTATTATTAATTGCCTTCGGGATAGTTTTCTCTGGATTTTCACTCTCACCAGCTGCAATACCAACTAGTTCTGTTCCTTGGAAGGAAAAATTAACTGCAATCATCGTAACTAAAATGGCTGATAATCCATTTGGGAACAATCCACCATAATCAGTAAAGCTAGAAAACATCGGCGCTGGTTCATTTCCTTTCATATCTAGAAAACCAAACATTGCTGCCCCGCCCAAAATAATAAATGCAATGATTGTAATTACTTTAATACTTGCAAACCAGAATTCAACTTCCGCAAAACTTCTTGAAGATAACGCATTAATAGCAAAGAGCAATACGGCAAACACTACGCACCAAATCCATGATGATACATCTGGAAACCAACGTTTCATTAATATACTAACTGCAATTAATTCAATGCCTATCGTAGCCGTCCAGTTTAGCCACGACATCCATCCCACTACATAACCCGCTGCAGGTGAAATATGTTTTGTAGCATATGTTTGATACGACCCTGCATCAGGCATCGCAACCGCTAACTCTCCAAGACAGAGCATCGTTAAATACATAACAAATCCACCGACAAGATACGCTACAATCGCTCCTCCAGGTCCAGCTTCATGAATTGTATAACTGGATCCTAAAAAAAGCCCAGTACCAATAACCCCTCCGAGTGCAATCATAAATATGTGCCGACTTTTCAATTCTCTTTTTAATCCCTGGTTTTGATCCATCATATAAATCCCCCCTTTTCACTTTGCAAACCCATTTAATGTAAGCGTTTTTAAAATTCTTCATAGTAAAAATAATTATTTAAAAGAGCAAAAATACATACTACTTATATTAATCACTACCTGTTATTAAAAGGTCATCCCTCAATGTTATTAATAGTTTTTGATCAGCGATAGCTTGTCCTTCTACCACTTCTAATGATTCGATATAACCACTGATTCCCACTTTAATTTCCACCTGCTGCTTATCTATTGTTTCAATTAACGCTAATTTTTCCCACTCATATACGTAAGAACTTTCAGTAACAAATAATTTCTCTACTTTCCCGTAACAAGGACTATACACGCCTTCTATAACCGTCTTCACTTTATAAATTCCTCCCTCTTATTAATTGAAACTGAAACGTTGCATACACTATGAAGATTCATAATCCCCCTACTCTTTAAATTTAGAGATCTTAACTACTATTCATGCAAAATACGTACCAACCTCAATACCTATGTAAAATTAGGATTTCTTACGAAAAAAATCTGCATAACCGCAAAAATTTTCTATCATTTGAAAATTTTTAAGAGAAAATAGCAAAAAAATTTTGCGATTTTATAAGAATTTTAATAAAATTATAAAAAGTCAGTCTTCATAGGGTATAACGAGGAGAAGATAATACATGCATACAGAAGAAATCAATTTTAAAAAGATTATTGAAATGAATGTGCTATACGAAACTTTACTCAATGAACTAGATATTGGGATCCATATTATTAATGAGGAAAGTAAAACGATTATCTATAACCGTAAAATGATGGAAATTGAATCAATGGATCGCTTAGATGTGCTAGATAAAAATCCTTTAGAAGTATTTGCATTTGAAGAAAATAAAAATAGTACTCTTATAGAGGCTTTAAAACTTGGAAAAACAAACAAAAATATAAAACAAACGTATTTTAACAATAAAGGACAAGAGATTACGACGATTAACGATACTTTTCCTATAATAGAAAATGGAAAAATTAAAGGCGCTATTGAAATTTCAAAAGAGATTAGTCATTTAAAGCAAACAATGAAAACGAACCTTTCTCGAAAACAAAATACTAAGTTTACCTTTGATCACATAATTGGTGATTCTAGAGCTATTCAATCGGTCATTACAGAAGCAAAGAGAGTAATACGTACGCCATCCTCCATACTTATCATCGGGGAAACAGGGACCGGTAAAGAGCTATTTGCGCAAAGCATCCATAATGAAAGCAAGCGTTCAACAAAACCATTTATTTCGCAAAACTGTGCCGCTATACCAGAAACCTTAATGGAAAGTTTACTATTTGGTACAAATCGAGGTGCTTTTACAGGAGCAATAGATAAACCTGGTTTATTTGAAGAGGCAAATGGGGGAACTTTGTTATTAGATGAAATCAACTCATTAAGCCCAGCACTTCAAGCTAAATTATTGCGTGCTATACAAGAGAAAACAATACGAAGAATTGGGGGGGCGCAAGAAAAAGAAATTGATGTTCGTATTATAGCAACTATTAATGAAGATCCTCTTGAAGCCATAGCACACAATCGATTAAGACAAGACTTATATTACCGATTAAGCGTTGTTACTTTATGTCTTCCACCTTTACGGGAACGAAAAGAAGATATTGCATATCTTGTTCAACACTTTATTGAAAAATACAATATCCAATTTGATCTTAGCGTAAAAGATGTAGATTTAAACGTAAATAACTTCTTCTATAAATACGATTGGCCTGGTAATGTGAGAGAACTAGAACATATAATTGAAGGCTCCATGAACTTAATAGAAGATGAAGATATCATTACAGCGTTCCATATGCCAACGCACTTTCGCGAACTAGCAAAAAAGGAACTGAATATGCAGACTCCGCTAACTAGTCACAATACTGATACGCCACAAACTTTAAAACGTATAATCGAAGAAATGGAAAAGAAATATATCCATCAAATTCTTAAAGAAAATAAAGGTAATATCTCACAAGCCGCAAAATTTTTAGGATTGAGTAGACAAAACTTACAATATCGAATTAAAAAATTGCACTTACACATATGAAATGAATCTTTCTCCAAGTGTAAAAAAACTGGTAAAATATGTTATAATAAACGTATAATATGCTAGAAAGGGGCAATGTATATGAGTAATGATAAAAAGTTGAATTTATTACACTACTTAGGTCTTTTCCCTACCATTCTATGTATAATGCTATTCATTGATATGAGCAGCTTTCCTCATGCAAAGCTCTTAGGCACAATTAGCGGCTCCTTTGCAGCTATTATGCTTGCTGCTTTTTGGAATTTGAAGCTACGTATGAAGAAAGAGAAATCTTCTTAATTTCAGAGTGCAAAAAAATCGAGCCTTATCAGCTCGATTTTTTTACTTATTATTAAAATTCAACATTCTCCAAATACAATCCACTCGCCTCAGCAAGACAATTAATTTGATTACGTTGTTTTTCCTCTAAAATGTTTGGAATTGCGTCCGCCTCTAATTGCCCTAATCCAACTTCAATTAATGCTCCAACAATTTTCCGCACCATGTTATGAAGGAATCCGTTACCACTTACTCTAATTTGTACAAATCCTGATTCTTCGGAAACATCAAGTGTATACACTTCTCGAACCATAGATTTTTTCTTAGACTTTGCATTTGAAAAGGCAGTGAAGTCATGTGAACCAACTAAATGTTTCGCAGCTTCTTTCATGCTTTTCACATTTAATTGTTTATTCACGTGCATGCTGTATTTACGCATAAATGGGTTCGTATGCTCTTCATTCCAAATTTTATAAAGATATGTTTTTGCTTTAGAATTGTAACGAGCATGGAAACGATCTGGTACTTCTTCTACACTCGTAATACTAATATCATTTGGTAAATATTGATTTAAATACTTTTTCACTTTATGTTCTACTAACTTCTCATCACTTTGAAAGTTAGCTACTTGATTCAAAGCGTGTACACCAGCATCCGTTCTACTACAGCCGATAATTTCAATTTCTTTTCCGACCATTTCAGATATTATACTTTCGATTTTCCCCTGAATCGTATTGTCATTATTACCAAGACGTTGCCACCCTTTATAACGCGCACCATCATATTGAATCGTCAATTTATAATTGTTCATTATATTCTCCTTACTTCCATTCGCTAAATAAAATATACCCTCACATAGCTCTTGCTTTGTGAGGGACATATCCTTATTGAATGTTACTTTCTAACAAGTTTCACCACATTTTCTACATGAGCTGTATGCGGGAACATATCAACTGGTTGTACATACTCCACTTCATAGCTCTCCATTAATGTTTCCACATCACGTGCTAATGAGGAAGGATTACAAGACACGTAAACAACTTGTTTCGGTTTCACTTTTAAAATCGTTTCAAGTAATTTATCATCACAACCTGTACGCGGTGGGTCGACAACAATGACATCTGGACGCCAGCCTTCTTTTACCCACTTTGGTAACCATTGTTCCGCTTTACCAGCTTCATACTTTGCATTTGTGAATCCGTGGCGTTTTGCATTTTTCTTTGCATCTTCAATCGCTTCTGGAATTACATCCATACCACGTACTTCCGCTGCATCATTCGCAAGCCAAAGTCCAATCGTACCGACACCACAATACGCATCCACAATCTTCTCGTTTCCTGTTAAAGCAGCTGCTTTTTTTGCTTCATCGTATAAAACAACTGTTTGTTCTGGATTTAATTGGAAGAATGCGCGTGCTGATAATTCAAATGATAAATCACCTAGTGTTTCTTGAATTACTTCTTTTCCAGCTAATTTAAATGTTTTATCACCGAAAATAACAGATGTTTTACGCCAGTTTACGTTTTGCATAATTGATTTAACACTTGGCATTTGTTTTTGCACTTCTGCGATAAATTGATCTTTATTTGGTAATTCTTCTTTTGTTGTAATAAGTGTGACTTGCACTTCCCCTGTTTGAACTGCAGTACGTGTCACAATTGTGCGTACTAAACCTTTTTGTTTTTTCTCATTGTAAATAGAAACATTTAATTTTTCTAATATACGTCTTACAACTTTTGTCGCTTCATTCGTTGCTTTATGTTGAATCATGCAATGAGAAATATCAATTAACTGATGTGAGTTTTGCTTATATAACCCTGTAATAACCTTTTCGTCTTTACGCCCCACTTGCAATTGACTTTTATTACGATAATGCCATGGATTTTCCATACCAAGCGTCGGACGAATTTTCTCTTCCAGACTGTTATTCATGTACTTCTCAAATGCTTGTACAACGATATCACGCTTTTGATTTAATTGTTCTTTATAATCCAAATGCTGCAATTGACAGCCACCACACTCCTCATATACTGAACATGGTGCTTTCACACGATGTGGTGAGGATTTACGAACTTTTTTCACTTTCGCTTCAGCGAAGCCACGCTGAATTTTCGTTGCTTCAGCAACAACTTCTTCTCCTGGTAATGCCCCTGGAATGAAAACAACTTGTCTCTTAAAATAACCAACGCCTTCTCCGTTAATCCCAAGACGTTTAATTGTCACAGGAAACGTTTGACCAACTTCCAACTTACTCTCTTGTTGCTTTTGTATCATTATTACACCTCTACTCTATACTTTTCCATAAATATAACGCTGCATAACTGCAATATGGTTCACACTCTTGTTTCACTTTTTCTAAAAATGCATCATCAGGCTTATTATCTAATTGAAATACACCTTGCACTGCGCGCTGAATTCCAATGTCTGCTTTTGGAAACATATTTTTCCGACCAAGCCCAAACATTAAAAAGTTTTGCACTGTCCATGCTCCAATACCCCTTATTGGTAACAATTGTGCCGATACTTCTTCTTCTGTTTCGTTTTGTATCCTTGCTAAATCTAATTTACCGCCTACAATATGTTTTGCTAATCCTACTATATATTCGGCTTTTCGCTGACTAAACTTCTGCTCTCTCAATTCTTCTATTGAAATGTTTGCTACTCTTTCTGGTGTTGGGAA
Organism: Bacillus sp. FSL R12-0074; assembly: GCF_038005725.1. Lineage (NCBI taxonomy): Bacteria > Bacillati > Bacillota > Bacilli > Caryophanales > Bacillaceae > Bacillus > Bacillus sp. FSL R12-0074. Next base: position 456,822 of record NZ_JBBOTR010000001.1, on the reverse strand, counting down.
AAAGAAAACGCCGTTCTTCTCTGTCCCATATCGTTTTACAAATTGATCTGTTAGCACAGTAGCAAATTTCAAATTTATTTGTTGATGAATAATACAGCGAAGAAGACAAGCGAAATAATCAAATTCTAAAATAATTGGAGTATAAGCATATGTTTCAAATAGTGGACGTAATGATGTGTTTAAAAAATGATTTTGTATATTTTGAAACGGTTCATTCCAGTGAAAAATGGATCTCATTCGTTTCATTACTTTCTCTTGATCTCCTGCCTGACTAGAGATCCAAAACTGTGGATTTTGAACAGTACCAATCCCTTGCAAACGAACAACAATCTGTTCTTCGTCTATAAAAAGCGGGACATAAATTACTTTCTCGTCTAATTGAATAACGTTTAACGGGTCGAAAGATAAACGCTTTAGTACTTCCTCAAAATGGTACGGATATTCTAACGTAACATGTTCGCTCCACATACGTTTCCCCATCCTTTTTACACATCATTATAGCATGAGAAAACCGCAAGCATACATGCTTACGGTTGATTGCTTTTTACTAAATCATCTAGGCTTTTAAAATGATACCCTTTCTCGCGCAAATCATCAATGATTTTCGCAAGTGCTTCTGCATTATCTTTTGATATTGCATGAAGTAACAAAACAGATCCTGGATGAATCATAGTCATTACATTATTATGAGCGTATTGCCATCCTCTTTGCTGATCTACTTTCCAATCAAGAAATGCAAGCGACCAAAACACGTTATAATATCCCATGTCTTTCGTAAGCGCTAGCGTTCTTTCACTAAACACGCCTCGCGGAGGGCGTACATATTTCACTTCTTTTTGCCCAGTAACTTTTTTAATCTCTTCCGTTACGCTCGTTAATTCTTCACGAAGTTTTGCATCATTTACTGTTGTAAAATCTGGATGACTCCAAGAATGATTACCAATAATATGTCCTTCATTTTTCATTCTTAATAATAAATCTTTTTGTGTTTTTATATAATGTCCCGTCACAAAGAAAGTTGCTGGTACTTTTTTCTCCTTCAGTACATCTAAAATCTTTCCTGTATATCCATTTTCGTATCCATTATCAAATGTTAAATAAATATCTTTTTTCTTCGTATCTCCTAAATAAAACCCACCATTTTTTTGTAGTAATTCTGTATATAGTTTCCCTGCATCTGGCACCGTTTCATTTTTAGGACGTGGGATTCCCCAGTTATGTGGTGTATTCGTATAAGCAAATGCTGAAACTGGAACAAGTGCCATCATAATTGAAAAAATGAGACCTATATATAACCATTTATATTTCATAAATAGTCTCCTTTCCATATATAATCGTACCTGTAGTTTCTGTTTCCCTGCTTTCTTTCATGCTGAACATGTTTTTCTATATATACCAAAAAAATGCACCTCGAATAATTCGAGATGCACTTCTCTTTACTTAAATACAGGTTCTTTAAAGCTCGCCAATTTTTCAAGTGATGTTTTATCAACATCAGCATGTAGACTTTTACCATGAGAATCCATCGTTACAACTGCTTTAAAACCATCGATACGTAAATGCCACATTGCCTCTGGGATACCGAATTGTAAGAAATCAACATCTTTCACTTCTTTAATACATTCAGCATAATATTGCGCTGCACCACCAATTGCATTTAAGTACACACCACCGTGTTCTTCTAAAGCTGCTAATGTTTTAGCACCCATACCGCCTTTACCAATTACAGCACGAATACCGAACTTTTTCATAATATCGCCTTGATATGGCTCTTCACGAATGCTTGTCGTTGGGCCTGCCGCTTTAATTTGCCAATTGTCATTTTCATCTTTCACTACAACTGGACCACAGTGATAAATAATTTGTCCCTTTAAATCTACTGGACAATCGTTATCCATTAAATGTTTATGAATCGCATCACGTCCTGTATACATCATGCCGTTAATTGTAACAACGTCACCAACACGAAGTTCACGAATTTGCTCTTCTGTAATTGGAGCTTGTAATACGATTTCACGCTGCTCTGTTTGTTCTTGCGCAGCGTCTTGTTGAAGTGTATCTTCACCTTCTTGGTATAACCAATCCATAATTTCACCTGTTTCAGGATGAATTGTTACGCCAAGACGACGATATGCCCAACAATTATACGCAACAGATACGTAGAAGCTCGCTGGCAAACGATTATATACTCCAATTTTGCAACCTAATAAAGTTGTTTCTCCGCCAAATCCCATCGTACCAATGCCAAGCTTATTCGCATTCTCTAATACATACTCTTCAAGCTTGTGTAATTCTGGAACTGGATTTACATCATCTAATGTACGGAATAATTGATTTTTTGCTAATTCGTAACCTGATGTGCGGTCTCCCCCGATACCGACGCCGATTACTCCTGCGCTACACCCTTGACCTTGCGCTTGATATACTGCATGAAGAAGGCATTTACGAATTCCTTCTAAATCACGCCCAGCTCGTCCAAGTCCTTCTATTTCACAAGGCAGGCTATATTGAATATTTTTATTCTCACAACCGCCGCCCTTTAAAATTAAACGTGCATCAATGTAATCTTTTTCCCATTGTTCAAACTTAATAACAGGTGTACCTGGTCCTAAATTGTTTCCGCTATTGTCTCCAAAAAGAGAATCAACAGAGTTTGGACGAAGTTTACCATCTTTTGTCGCCCGCTCAAGCGCACTATAGATAGCTTCCTTCAGTTTTAATTGATTCACACCAACTGGTGTATAAATTTTAAACGTTGGCATCCCTGTATCTTGGCAAATTGGCGAGATATTATCATCTGCCATTTTAATGTTATTCGTAATTGTGCCAAGTGCCATCGCCGAACGAGTTCCTGCATTTTCTCGTTCTTTCGCTTGTTGAATTGCGCGACGAACATCTTTCGGTAAGTTCGTTGACGTTTCAACAATTAGTTGATACATGCTTTCTTGAAGCTTTTCCATTGTTACTTCCCCCTCAATTGTGAACGCTACCAAAACGTTATGAAATGAAAATTCCATTGTTATACTCTTCAGCTGTTTATTTATTTCACGCCATTAAAGGTTAAATGAAATTTTTCACAACTTGATTATACCTTTTTTTCTATATTCCTTCTATTATCCGTACAGAAAAAGGCTGCCAATTTTGTAGTGGCAGCCTTTTTAATATATTATTCGTCTTTTTTAAATTGCTCACATTTCAGTTCTAATTCATCTAACATTGCAAGAAGACGATCTACATCTTCTAATTCTACCTCTTCTGGTTCAATCGTATCAATTACTTCAATGAACATATTTAAACGTTCTTTCAAATATACTAGTTGTGAATCTTTACCTTGAATTGCTTTTCCCATGAAGGCACTCTCCTTTTAATTCGAGTTGCTTTTATTATACCGCAAAAATGATTGCTATGGGCATGTAATTTCATCAATTTCGTCACAGTAATTCATTATAATGTAAGCCCTCTCTCTTTTTTCACAAAAAAGTTTCACTTTATAAAAAGCTCATATTCTTCTATTATAGAGAATGGACAAATTGTTATTTCAATAGTCAAAGGAGTATTTCATATGACGATATCACAAATAATGAAGCCGATTACTCCTTCTTACGATCCATGGGAAGCGTATATGGACCTTGAAGAGTACGGCAAACTACTATTAACAAACGTTGAGTTTACAACGACGACGTTATGCAATATGCGTTGCGAGCATTGCGCTGTTGGTTACACATTACAGCCGAAAGATCCAAACCCGCTTCCGATGGAGCTTTTATTAAAACGATTAGATGAGATTCCTCATTTACGTTCTTTAAGTATTACAGGCGGAGAACCTATGCTTTCAAAAAAATCCGTCGACAACTATGTAACACCACTCTTAAAATACGCCCATGAACGAGGCGTTCGCACTCAAATTAACTCAAACTTAACTATAGATTTAGCACGTTACGAACAAATTATTCCCTACTTAGATGTATTGCACATTTCACATAACTGGGGAACAATCGATGACTTCGTTGAAGGCGGATTTGCAATGATGGAGCGTAAGCCTACTTATGAACAGCGCGCTAAATTATTTGAAAGAATGATTACAAATAGTAAAGCTCTATCAGAGGCAGGTGTACTCGTATCAGCCGAAACTATGTTAAACAAACGAACTCTACCACATATTGAACATATTCACCGTCAAATCGTTGAAGAAATGGGCTGTAAACGTCATGAAGTTCACCCGATGTATCCGAGTGACTTCGCTAGCACACTTGAAATTTTAACAAAAGAAGAAATTCGAAATGCAGTTGAACATTTATTAGAGATCCGTGATGAAAATGTGTGGATGTTATTCGGAACATTACCTTTCTATGCATGTAGTGATAATGAACACGATTTAGCTACACTAAAGAAATTACATGAAAGTAAAAATGTAACTGTCCGCAATGATCCAGATGGTCGTTCTCGTTTGAACGTAAATATTTTCGATGGAAATATTATCGTGACCGACTTCGGTGATGTCCCGCTTCTAGGTAATGTACAAACAAATACACTACAAGAAGCTTACGACAAATGGTGTGACTCAAAAACAGCAAAATCATTAAGTTGCCATTGTCCTGCCGTGAAATGCCTTGGACCAAACGTTCTTGTAAAAAATAGCTACTATCCAAAAGAAGATTTCTTATCAAAAACATCAAACATTATGTTATAAAGTGAAACTTTAATCAGTGGTTGTTTTGTTCATCCCCCACTGATTATTAGCCCACACCAATCGGGAGTTTACGGGCAGCAGGGCCTCCCACCTAACTTCTTTGCTCCAGCCGAATTTTGAGGTGGGAGTTTTACTGCCCGCAAATAGCGGGATAAATAAAAAACGTCAGCTTATAGGCTGACGTTTTTTATTTCATTGTGCATGCGATGAAGAAACAAATTTAAAAAATAAATGATCATGAATTGGAATAGCGGCTCCGATTCCTTGAGATGTAATATTTTTCACGACAAGCTTTTTTTGATTCCCTTTTAACACAAGGTAGACTTCTCCAAATGTTACTTTTCCTTTTTCATTTACTGCTGGTGTATACGCATATAAATATCCAAGTTGACTTGGACTAATATTATAAACACGCTCATGTCCGGTACCATAACCAATGGTTGTTTTAAATGAAAGTGGCAATTGTACTTTTTCAAGCGCTTTTAGAAGCATCATTTTTTTCACATCTGTAGTATCTTTCATATCTGCTGTTAAATCACCTTCGATTGTCTTTTGGGTTTCTTGCTTATAGCGAAGTGGGTATAAGCGATCCCCTCCGCGATTATCATATACATTTCGATTTACTTGCTTATATTCCCAATTAATCGATGTGTCTATTGACTCATAATTTAATGCCCATTGTCCTAAATAAATTTTCGCTCGGTACCCTACTGCAAGCGGTGCATTCGAAATTGTCGTTTCATTAAACATTCGAATTAAATCTGGGTTTTCAATTTTAATATTTGCTGTTTTCAATAGTTCTTGCGCAAACTTACTTGGCTGTAAACGCGGTAAATCTTGTGCGTCATTTGGAAATGTATTATCCTTTGAAATATTTAAAACAGATGAAGGCATTTTTACTTCTACCGTTGTCTTTGCAAAACTACTGTTAGGAAATAATAAAATAAACGAGACCATGGTTGAAAGACATATGCTGTATACTCGTTTCACCTGTCTGGCTCCTTCCTACGTAAAGGTATATAAATTACTGTATTTAGTGTTTTCCCTCTGAAGCATTGTTATCCCTATTTTTCATAATAAATAAAAACCAATTCCCATAATGACATACGCAGCTAATAAAGTGCCTCCTTCAAACCAGTTTGTATCCCCATCATTTGAAATGGCGATAGTTAAGAAAACAGCTGTAATCATAGAAACAAGTTCTGGTATTGTAAATACTAGAGGCATCTTTTGTGCAAAAAGCATCGAAAGAAGTACTAACACAGGAGCAACAAACATGGCGATTTGTAATGTAGAACCTACTGCAATTTCTACTGCGATATTTACTTTATTTTTATATGCCATAATAATCGCAGATGCATGTTCTGCTGCATTACCAACAATCGCAACGATGATAACCCCTATAAATAACTCTGACCAGCCAAATGACTTTGCAACCGTTTCAAAAGTATGTACGAGTGCCTCTGAAACATAAGCTACCGCAATTGTTGCTATCGCTAAAACGAGTAGCGCTTTACCTTTCGACCACTCAGGCTCCTCCTCATGTACTTCTTCATCGCTCTTATGTTGATATACACCGCGGTGCGTAACTAACTTAAATAGCAATGCAGCAAGGTACATAATGATCATGATAATAGAAACACCAATACTTAATTGATACGTCTTTCCAGCATCCATCTTCATTGAAAAAATCTCTGGAATAACAAAGGCTACGACAACAGCAAATATTAATAAAGCTGAATTATGTCTTGCATCATAAACATTGAAACTTTGTCTTTTATACTTAAGGCCACCTATAAAGAAGGATAACCCTCCTACCAGTAATAAGTTTCCAAGTACAGAACCAGTTAAGGAAGCTAAAACAACTTCTGTTAATCCTGCCTGGAGTGCAAAAATTGAAATGATAAGTTCCACGGCATTACCGAAAGTTGCATTTAATAAACCACCTATCCGAGGCCCAGAAACAATTGCTAAACTTTCTGTCGCCCTCCCCATAAAACCAGCTAATGCAATAATAGTAATGCAGTATACAGCAAACATAATAGTTTGTGGCCAATGAAGTGTTTTTCCGATTACAGAAAGTGGTACACCTATAAGCGCTACTATGAGAAATATTTTATTAAACATGCTTTTCATCCTTCCATCGTATGTATTTCTCCTCGATATTATTATTATTCATCTCCTAACTTGTCCGATTTCATCACAATTACGTTTAAAAAATCGGATTGAAGAAAACAGTATGAAAGATATTTAAATTATCTTGTCCAGACAGAAAAAATTATGAATTATGAAAAGAGGCTAAAAATATGCACTTAAAAGAAAAAATCGCAACTATTATTCAAGGTCAACGCACTGGTGTATTATCTACTGTACGTAACGATAAGCCACATAGCGCCTTTATGATGTTTTTCCACGAAGATTTTGTACTATATGTTGCAACAGATCGAAATTCAAAAAAGATAACAGATATTGAAAAAAATCCCAATGTACATGTACTACTTGGACGTGAAGGAAAGAAATTAGATGAGGATTACATTGAAGTTGAAGGTATAGCTTCCATCGAAGAAGATCAAACATTAAAAAACAAATTTTGGACTAATAGCTTAAAACGCTGGTTACTCGGTGCGGAAGACCCTAATTACGTACTAATAAAAATCAATCCCGATACAATTTATTACATCGATAGTGCTGGTACGACCGAGCCCGAGTTTTTACGACTATAAAATAAAAACAAGCCCCCCTTAGGTGGGCTTGTTTTGTCGAAAGGTTCTTCTGAAAAAACAATAAAATAGGTGGAACTTTCTAAAGATTCTGTTATATAATAGCAGTAACTTAAATAAACTGTATTAAAACAGATTGAGGGGAGAAATTAAAATTGATGAAAAGAGAAGAACGAAAAAACATGATTGAGTTTATTGAAAAGAAAAAAGGGATTGAACGTGACGAATTATTATTTATGACGGATGATGAAGTAGAGCATATTTATAATGTAACGTACTTTTTATATGAAGAAATAGCAGAGTAGTATAATAAACCCCCACCTTATTAAAAATATAGGGCGGGGGTTTATTTCGTTTTTATACATGAGAATGATTTTCATGTATAATAATGTAAGATTGGAGGAGTTTCACTATGAGTTCATGGCTATTATTCGCACTATTATCAGCAATTGCTGCTGCCCTCGTATCTATTTTCGGAAAGATTGGCTTAGATGGAATCGATGCCAACGTCGCAACAACGGTTCGCTCTATTATTATGGCATTATTTATGGTAGGAGTTATTATTATACAAGGTAAATTTCAAAATATCGGTGATGTCCTCCTAAATAAAAAAGCACTGCTATTTATCACATTAAGTGGAATCGCTGGTGCTTCGTCATGGCTATTTTATTTTCTTGCGTTAAAAACAGGAAAAGTTTCACAAGTAGCACCTATCGATAAATTAAGTGTAGTATTTTCCATTATTCTCGCGATGATTATATTAGGTGAAAAGTTAAACTTTATGACCGGTATTGGTGTAGTCTTTATTACAGCTGGTGTATTATTTATTGCTTTCAGCTAAAAAAACCGCTATTATTAGCGGTTTTTTCTTTTCCTTATGTAAATCCACACAATCAATATTACAATTGCCGAAACTAATAAAATCCATATTCCATAATGATGTAAACTATATTCAACAAAGCGCCACTTCTCTCCCAGTTTCCAACCTAAGCCAATAAAAACACTTATCCAAATTAGTGCACCACCGTAAGCATACAAACAAAATCGCCACAATGTTAAATTTGAAACTCCAGCAAAATATGCTGTTAAATGACGTACTCCCGGTATAAAGTAGCCAATCATTAAAAGAAATGGACCGTATTTTTCAAATAAAATATGTGTTTTTTCAATATGATGTTCCTTAATTCTAACTTTCGGACCATATTTTTTTAAAACAGGGAGTCCAAGTTTTAAACCTAATATGTAACTTAATGTAATGCCAAGCATTGCACCTGCCATTCCACTTAAAAAAGCAGCTGTTCCTGACATAACTCCTTTTGAAATGTTATATCCAATAAAAGTCAATAAAAACTCATCCGGTATAGGTAATCCAACAATCCCGCCAGCTAAAGCTATAATAATTCCAAAATATCCATAATGTGCGATTAACTCGCCAATATGTTGTTCCATTCGGAAGACACATCCTATACACGATCGTTATCCCATATTGTGCCCATTCTATCTTTAAGACAAACATGGTATACATATTCACTATACATTGTTTTTATAATGAACTCTACTTCTATTCCATTCCTTAAATAGAGATTTAATCGGTGGTTTTTTATCCATCCCTACTGATTATTGGCCTGAACCAATCGGGATTTTACGGGCAGCAGGTCTCCCACTTAACTTCCTTGCATTCGCTCAATTTTGGAGTAGGAGTCCTACTGCCTATAAATAGCGAGATAAAAAAATAAAAATTCATAGGCTTATTTTTTTGTTACAATAAAGGGAAGTTACTTTTTGCAACGGTTTAACTCTCAAGAAAAATGATATATCTAGCAAAAACATAGTTTGGTCTATATAATGCAACTTCTACCTATTAGAGTAACATGCACCCTTTTACATACAACATCATTTTTCTAAATTATACAGGGGGAACGAACATGACCATTGAAAAACAATTTATCCAAAAGATTTACTATAAAACATTTTTAACAGAAGACTCTTCCATTCCGGTAGCGGAAGTACTCGGTGAAGCATATATAAATGAATCAAAAAATGAATTCTCCAATATATCTAATATTCGCTTTGCACAAGGTGAAGTTTATTTTCAAACTAACGACTTTGAAGCCGCTATATTCAAATGGGAGAAAGTAAATAATGAACTTGCTCTCTGGGCTATGAAGAATATTGCAGATGCTTATTTCGAATTAGATTTCTTGCCAAAAGCAGAAGAAATTTATACATCTATCCAAACAGAAGATACAACTCTTACAATGGAAGTTTCCCTACAACTTCTTTCCCTTTATATAGAGCAAAATCGTTTAGGACTAGCATTTAAGACGATTAGCGAGGCTGTTGCATTTCAACCAGACTATCCAAATATTACTGCAATCGCTCGATCGTTCTATGAAAAACAAGAAGATTGGAATAATGCTATTGAACTCGCTGTTCAAGAAGGAATTCGAACAAAATCATTACACTGGTTCGATACTTTAATCAATTATGTGAACAGAGGCTTTACTAAAAAAATTAAACCTGAGTATTTCTATGAATCTTTAAAAGCCTTATATACAATTGATCAAGTTCAATTTAAAGAGCTTGTTATCTCACTTTGGAACAGCTATGAAAATGAATCATTCCATCTCCCTTGGATTCAAACAATAAATCACCTATTCTTACATGTTGAAGTAGATGCTCATGACGATTGGAATGAAATTTCTACTCGCTATCAAGAGACGTACTTCGAATTGATTACTGGACAACATTTCATGCACGAATTACAAGGACTTGTACCAGATTTATTAACAAATTGGTTTAGTTTAATGAGAGCGGAAGATTCTTTACTTGTATCCGCAGCAGTATTAGCATGGAATGAAGTTTCACCGACAACTCTAGAATCATTACTCGTAAAAAGCGCAGGTGCCTTACTTTCAAATGCATCAGCTCATGCAAATGTTGATATGGCAGACGTATCAGCATTATTTGAAACGATTGCTGTATGGGCTGAGAAGAATGATGTAGATTTAGGTCATCAATTCACACTACTTGTTCGTGAGTTATACGATTTAACTGTTACACAACTTCTAGTAGCAGGAGCTAGCGATTATGATAAATCAGCCTTTATTAACTCTATACTAGGAGAAAATATATTAAATGAGGCTATAACAACTTCAATTACATTTAAAGATGATAGTCAAACTAAAATAACTGAGCTTACAGAACTAGATATACGAAATATACCAAACTTTGACGAACTTCATAACATACTAGCGGTACCTTCTCAGTCAAAACTAGAAAGAAAATGTATTGAAGTTAAATTACCAAGTAGATTTTTACGAAAAAATAAGTTTTCATTCCTTGTCACACCTACTGTGCATGGACAACTTGACAAAAACAGCTCTTACTTTGAATACTTACAGGCAGCAGATAGTCTCATCTATGTCCTAAATTCAGCTTCACCATTACATGATGAAGAGCTCGATACATTATTATATATTCGTGAGCAAGTACCAAATTTACAAATTAAATTCGTCTTACAAACAATTGATACGAATACTAGTGAAAATATCACGAACAGCATTAAAAAGAAAATACTCGTACATTTCCCAGAAGCACACTTTTTCCCTTACTCTCCTTCACAAGAGAGTAGTGAACAGCTAGGTAACGTAACAGACTCTATTCTTTCTAACCTTACTAAGCGTAACGTGGAAAAAGAACGCATTGAAAAATTATTATGGTTTATCCAAAAAACAATTGCATACCTTGTAAATGAACGTGTGGAATTAGAAAATACGTTAGTGAAATCCGTTCGCTGGAATAAACATATTTTAGTAAAACTTGATGGTTTTATTAATAATCTTACTGCCATTCAAAAAGATAAAATTCGTTCTATTACAGAATCTTATCTCTTAACGAAAGAAGAGATTACGCAGGATATACATTCTCAAATTCCTGAATTGTTGCAGAGTTGCTCTGACCTCGTTCAAGAAGATAGTGATTTCAAACTGGTCCATGAAGAACTCAATGTAGCAATGAATGAAAGAATTCAAAAACATGTACAGCAAGTGCTTCTTCCTAAATTTACTGGGTCTATTCAAGAATGGATTGAAACTGCTCATAATGAATTCATTCAAGCTCAAGCTTATTTAGATGAAATGAGCGATACCTTTAATAAGCTCTATGAGGAAGAGCGTATTAAACTTCCTTGTGATTTCAAATTACTAGATGACTGGGATAGAGATGTTGCAAGAATGACGAATAGAATTACAGTAGCTAACATCAATATTTTATTACGCTTTACACCGACACAATTTTTCTTAAAGAGTGCAGGGAAATTATTCGGTAATATGCAAAAAAATCAATCTATGCTATCAAATAAATATAAACAATATATTGAAACAGAAGATTATACAGAAGTTGCTCAGATGATTTCAAAACAATTCTTCCTTCAATTTGAAGTATTTGAAGGTGCGCTAGAACGGGATATCATGATGTTCTTTAAAGACCCTCTTAGCATATTGAAACAAACCGTAGAAGCGGCCCAACTTGAAATACAAGAAGATGAGCAAACATTAACAAAGCTAAGAACAAACCCAGAAACTTATCATGATCCTTTAACACTCTTTAAATTGCAATTGTTACAACGAAAATTCATGTTAAATATCGACCAAAATAATGAACATATTACTTCACAAGAAACAATAAATAAAACACCAACTGTTTAAATAAGAAAAACCAAGCAACTAATTCGCTTGGTTTTTCTTATTTTTAATCTACAATTTTCACATGTTCAAATGGATAATATATCGCCATGAACTTTCCTAATACTTCTGTTCTATCAATGAGCCCTAAGCCGTTCCTACTATCCCTACTAACTAAACGATTATCTCCCATCACAAAAATTTTATTTTTAGGAATTGTAATCGGTCCAAAATCTTCAGTTAAATTGATAAGTAATTTTTCTGCCTGTTTTTTATTATTCTTTAAATACTCTTCATTTTTCACTTGATGATTAACATATAATTGATCATTCTTCATCTCAATTACATCTCCTGGTAATCCAATAACTCTCTTCACATAGAAATTATCTGTCTTCACGACAATAATATCCTCTCTCTCATAACTTTCAAATCTCTTTGCAAGTTTATTAATAATTACTTTATCTCCATCTTGTAACGTCGGCCTCATCGATGCTCCTTTTACAGTCGTAGGGAAAAACAAAAAGATTTTTGCCAAAAACACTAATAAACATGCAATTGCAATTATTCCAAAGAATTCACGCAAACATTTTTTCTTTTGCATCATTCCACCATCTCATCATCTTTTTATTTTTATTATAAGTACTCCGGCTGGTTAATTTCCACAAAATTCTGAATTATAACATTAGAATATTACAAATATAAAAATAATAATCCCTATAAATTCACTATTTTTATATACTATGTTTTCCATCTATCAAACAGGACTTTTCCTATGAAATTTATGCTTAGAAAGTATAAGATACTGCACAAATTAAACAAACAAATATAATAGCATAGCAATAAAAAAGATACTCTCAAAATAGTCTATCAACTATTTTTGAGAGTATCTTTTTATAATCCTACATATACAATACACATCTGCGCTGCGACATATGTAAACCAAATCCAAAGCGGTTCATACTTCAGTTTGCGCCCTCCGATATCTGTCACGCCGATAATAAAATCAGAAATCACAAACAGTAAACCACCAAGTGCTGGTATCCACCATATTCCTATATTCTCGTAATATAAGGCGAATGCAAAACATGCCATTCCTCCAACCCACAAACCGTAAATTAGAGCGCCTATTGTAAAAAGTTTGTCTTGTTTTTCATTTCGAATAAAGAAAAACCACCCTATAATTAGAAAGAGTCCGTATACGAATAAACCGATCCAAAAACCATTCCATGAAATACCTGTTTGTAAAAATGCTTTCACATAGAAACAATGTGCAAGAGCGAAAGTAACCATTCCTCCAATTAATCGATGACCAATTGGAATTAATCCTGCCATAAATAAATCCCCTACAGTTGATAAAGTCATACCGAGTGCAACCCACGTACTGTACTCAGCCGATGGATCTTGTAACCATATCCAAATTGCACTTCCTGTTAAAGAAAAACTAAGAATAAGACGAACTGCTAAAGGTAACGGCATATTATTTCTCGTTCTCTTCGTCTGTCCTATTGCATAAATTGCTCCCATTAAAAAAAGAATAATTTGCCCGACTAACACAATGTAAAGTACATTCATAATATGTTCTCCTCAATAAATGCTTTATTCTATCTTTTTTCGTTACATATATCACGTTCTCCTTTTTCTATGTAAAAAAAGAAGAACAATACTGTTCTTCCATTTTAATCGTTTTTCTGTTCTCTATGCTACTTGTTTTTCTTGCTCAACTTTCTTTTTAACCGGGTTACGATTTACTACAATAATTCCCGCTGCGACACATGCTAAACCAAATAGTACAAAGGAATGGATTGCTTCCCCTAAAATTAGACTTGATAGTAGCACACCAAACACTGGTATAAAGAACATATACATCGAGACTTTCCCTACTTTGTTATACTTCATAATTGTATTCCATATACAGAATCCGGCTGCTGATAAGAACGATAAATATATGAGCATAAGTATCGCATGTAGATTAAATGTGAATGGCATCATTCCAACTTGAAATGCACCTATACATAGCAACCCAATTGATCCGAAAATCATCTGATATGCTGTCATATACCCAATATCTAATGTTTTACTACCTTCTTTCGCTAATATGTTTCCATACGAATACATCATGGCTGCCCCAAGAAGTAATAAGCTACCTATTCCAAAATGAAATGATAAACTTCCATCACTCGGTACATTCACTAAAATCACACCGCAAAAACCGATAGCTACTCCAATTACTTTTCGCCTATTTAGAGCATCATCTTTATATAAAAAGTGTGCGAGTAAAATTTGAAAGAATGATGATGTTCCTGAAATAATCGCTCCTTCAATTCCTGAGCTGTAACTCATTCCAATATAAAAACATATATATTGAAGAAAAGTTTGAAACAAGCCAATTTGAACTAACTGCTTTCCTGTTCCTTTTTTGAACTTCATATCTTTTCCTAACGCTTTAAAAAATAATAAGAGCATTACACCAGATAAGAAAAAGCGATAGCCAGCAAATAATATTTGTTCCCCGACTTCTTGTGGCTGAATTCCAAGTTCAGCATAGCTTAATTTAATAAAGGGAAATGCGCTTCCCCATAAAAATGTTGCTACTATTGCAGCAATAAACACGCCAATCGGATGGGTAAAAAATTTCTCTGTCTTCAACTTGATGTCTTCCTTTCCGACCTTTTTATGAACAATATTCATATATACCAAAGGAAATGCGAAAACACAAGTTTTCAGTTTATCCCGCTATTCGCCGGGCAGTAAAAGCCCGATTGGCGAGGGCTAATAATCAGCGTGGGATGAACAAAACCCCCACTAATTAAAGTTTCACTTTATACTAAAACAAAAACATATCATCTAAGAAAAACATATGCTATACTATAGAATAATTACAACATAATAACTATTAAAATCAGATTCAACAGAAATGCTGCTATCCATTATGGATGGCAGCTTTCGTCGTTTTATAGGGGTTTCGATTTTGATTCTTTTTCTCAATAAGAATTCGGAAGGAGCGAGTATTAATGAACGCAGAAGTAAAAACATTACAAGCACAAAAAGATATTTCTAATCCCTCTTTATGGGATACATTAAAGAAACATTATGAACTTATATTTGCAATCGCATCTGGTATTTTTATTTTAGCTGGTTGGTTATTCACAAAAAATAATGCAATAAGTGCAGGTATTACTTTATATATCCTTGCTTATGTAATTGGAGGATTTGCAAAAGCGAAAGAAGGTATTGAAGACACAATTGAAGAGAAAGAGCTAAATGTTGAAATGCTCATGATTTTTGCAGCTATCGGTGCCGCAGTTATTGGTTACTGGGCAGAGGGTGCTATTTTAATCTTCATCTTTGCATTAAGCGGAGCAATGGAATCTTATACATTAAGTAAAAGCCAAAAAGAAATTTCAGCGCTTCTTAATCTACAACCTGAAGAAGCATTACGTATTTCAAACGGAATTGAGGAACGTGTTCCAGTTGAACAATTACAAATTAACGATATTATTTTAATTAAGCCAGGTGAGCGTGTTCCTGCTGATGGCACAATTCATACTGGTGAAACAAATATTGATGAAGCTGCTATTACAGGAGAACCCATTCCGAATGAGAAAAAATTCGGCGATGAAGTATTTGCCGGCACTGTAAATTTACGTGGTGCTATTGAAGTTAAAATTACGAAGCCGAGCGATCAAACATTATTCCAAAAGATTATTCGTCTCGTTCAAAGTGCACAAAGCGAAAAATCCCCATCACAACTATTCATCGAAAAATTTGAAGGAACATACGTAAAAGGTGTACTACTTGTTGTTGCGCTTATGATGTTTGTTCCTCATTTCTTACTTGATTGGAGTTGGAATGAAACGTTTTATCGCGCGATGATCTTACTTGTAGTCGCTTCTCCTTGTGCGCTAGTTGCAGCCATTACACCGGCAACTTTATCAGCAATTTCAAACGGAGCGAGAAACGGTATTCTCTTTAAAGGTGGTATTCATTTAGAACGTCTAGCTTCAGTAAAGGCGATTGCCTTTGATAAAACAGGAACATTAACACAAGGAAAACCTACTGTAACAGATGTATATGTTCGAGAAGGCATAACAGAAAGTGAAGTACTTTCTATTACAGCAGCGATTGAAAGTCACTCTACACATCCTTTAGCAGAAGCGATTGTTAAATATGCAAAACATGCTTACGACATTACGATAAAAAAACCAGAAAACGTTGAAGATGTAACTGGTTTTGGATTAAAAGGAATATTAGAAAACAAATCTTATAAAATTGGTAAAGCTGATTTTATTGGAGAAGAAACAAAGACATTTCATAATGGCATTTCTGCTTCACTTGAAAAAGAGGGGAAAACTGTCGTTTATATTAGTGATGAGGATGGTATTCTTGGACTGATCGCTTTAAAAGATACCCTTCGCCAAGAAACGATAGCGGCTATTCGTGATTTGCAAAGCATTGGTGTCGAAGCAATCATGATTACTGGTGATAATGAAGAAACAGCAAAAGCAATTGCCAATGAAAGTAATATAAAAGAATATTACGCATCATGTTTACCGGAAACAAAAGTTGAAACGATAAAGCAGTTAAAAGAAAAGTACGGTACAGTAGCAATGGTCGGAGACGGTATAAATGATGCACCTGCGCTCGCTACTTCTAGTATTGGTGTGGCAATGGGTGAAGGAACAGATGTAGCATTAGAGACTGCAGACGTTGTTCTCATGAAGAACGAATTATCTCGTCTCTCTCAAGCAATCCGTTTATCAAAACGAATGAACCGTATTGTAAAGCAAAATGTAATCTTTTCGCTAGCTGTAATTGCAATGCTGATTTGTTCTAATTTCTTGCAGTTTTTAGCTCTTCCATTCGGTGTTATTGGACATGAAGGAAGTACCATTCTTGTAATCTTGAATGGCTTACGATTATTAAAAGGAAATAAGTAACGGGTCCCTGATAAAGGACCCGCTTTTTTTAATGGTAGCTATTATGACCGTTCGCACTGCTGCTCGTTTTATGCTTTGGATGCGAACTGCTCTTTTGTTTATTGTTACTTTTATTATTGTGGTTCTTTTTATTATTACTCATGAAATATCCCCCCTGTTCCCTTTTATTATGGAACAAGAGCTCATTTTTCATTACGGGAATTATTGTCACCCGTTCTATAATGATGGAGTAAACCATTAATTTCACCGCCAAGTAAAATTACCCACCCAGTTAAGTAAAACCATAACATTAAAATAATGATACCACCGAGACCACCATATGTATTAGCGTAATTTGCAAATTTATCTACATAATAGGCAAATGAGTACGATACCACAATCCATCCTACAGTAGCAAATAAAGCCCCCGATATGACTTCTCTTCGCTTTAATTTCCGATCAGGCGCAAACGTATATAAAAAGCTAAATAAAGCGAACAAAACGAAGAAACTCGCTACTAAACGCGTAATACTCCAAACGTAAGAAAAACTATCCGATAAACCAATTGCTTTAAACACAGCTGCCCCAATCACTTGTCCAAATACCGGAACGATTAGTGCAAACACAATCATAAAAATTATTGCTAACGTAAACACGATAGATAAAGCTCTTGTTTTAATAAAGGAACGGGTTTCTGCTACATCATAAGCACGGTTAAAAGCGTTCATAACCGCATTCACCCCGTTTGAAGCAAACCATAGCATCGATAGTAAACCGAATGATAATAAACCACCATTTTGTTCGTTTACAACTTTATCTACGTTTACTTCAATTAAGTTCATCGCATCTTCTGGTACGTACGGTTCTAATAAATTGAGCACACTTTCTGTTTGAAGGTCAATAAAGCCAAGAAGCGTAATTAAGAAAACAAGCCCAGGGAAAATCGCAAGCAAGAAGAAATAAGCGAGCTGTGCTGCTAAGCCCGCTACATCATCGCGCATCGTCCGGTCATATAAATCTTTCCCAAACGAAAAAGTGCGATTTCTTTTTGCTTTTTCTAGAAATTTCCTCATATTTTTTAGACGCTTTTCTTCTCTTCTTTATTTTGCTTTAGCTCAATGTATGCTTCAGTTTTTTTTTCCTCTGCATTTGAGTCCTTCATAAATAATTCACGCGCTTCTTTCATACCACCATCTTCAGCTACTACTGGCTCTTCTTCTGCTTTAAGCTCATCTACCTTTGGAGATACAGCTTGAATTTCAATCGTTTCCGGCTTTTCTACTGGCACAACTTTTCTCTTACTAAAAATTTCTTTCGTCTCTTTTAACGTTTCTACAACAGACGGCGTCAATTTTTTGATTTCTGCTACTTTCGCTTTTACTACATTGAAATCAGCAAGTTCGCGTCCTTTATCTGTAACAGTTTGCACTTTTTCTTTTATCTTCGAATTTTCACCAATTTCAATCATCTTTGTTTTTGCTTTTTCTGCCGTGTTTTTTACTTTTTCACGGTTTTCTTTCTTTAACATAGATACAGCTACACCTGCAGCTACACCAATCGCAATGTTTCGAGCAATATTATTTTTCTTTGCCATATTCCTTCACCCTTTCATTTCTTATATTAGAAAGTATTACTTTCTAAGCTTCCTCATATTCCTTGTTCATTTCGAATGAAAGCTACTAGCTTTGCACACCCTTCTGTTACAAGGTCATACACTTCTTGGAAGTTCCCTGTAAAGTAAGGGTCAGGAACGTCTGTCCAGCCACCGTCTGGAACAAAATCGGACAGTCTACCAATATAGCCTTCAGTTTTACCAAAACTTTTTAAATCCGCTATATTCTTGTTGTCCATGGCAATAATATAATCAAACTTTGTTAAGTCTTCTTTTTCTACTTGGCGTGCTTTAATTCCTTCAAAAGAGACTTCATTTTCTTTTAAAATTTTTTTTGTTCCTTTATGTGGTGGATGACCAATATGCCAATCTCCAGTTCCTGCAGAATCAATGACAATTTTCTCTTCGAGTCCCTCTTTTACGACAAGATCCCGAAAAATTGCTTCTGCCATTGGAGAACGACAAATGTTCCCAAGACAAACAAACAATACTCGGACCATATTTTTGTATCTTCCCTTCTTGGTGCATTTCTTACTATATACTTATATAGTATAAACAACCAATTATTAATTATAAAGGAAATCCCTACTAATTTAATAGGATTGAAAAGTTTCATTAACGAAAATGATAAAAAAATGTTAAGATAACCTTATGTTATTTTAAAGGGGGACACTTCGGTGGATTTATCCGTAAAATCAGAAGCAAACGTTGAATATATGGTAGAAGCTATTAAAGAAAAATTACGCATGGTTAATGCTGGAGCAATGAGAGCTGCTAGTTTTAACGAAGAAATGTACGAGGACTTACGTGACATTTATGAGCACGTTATGAAACGTGAAACATTCAGTATTAGTGAAATGCAAGCTATTACTGAGGAATTAGGTACATTAATTAAAAAATGACAAAGAGCCTCACGTATTCGAGGCTCTTTTAATTTCAACAAATTCATGACAACTCTTCTCTTTTCCTCCTCACATTCTAAATTACTGTACAATGAAAGTAGAACCTCACCTTAGATTTTTTCTCCATACATACTACTCTCAAAAAATTGCCACACTACCATTGCTAACTGTTTTTACTGGAGGTGCTTACTTATGAGCAATTGGTACAGTAAGACGAAAAATCAAACATTAATCGACCTAGAAACAAATGAACAACACGGTTTAACAGATAAAATCGTAAATGAACGTTTAAAGCAATATGGTTATAATGAATTAGCTACCAAACAAAAACGTACTTTATGGCAGCGCGTTTTCGCCCAAATTAATGATGTCCTCGTATATGTCCTTATTATCGCGTCCCTTATTTCCGCCTTTGTAGGTGAATGGGCCGATGCAAGTATTATCGCGCTCGTTGTAGTTTTAAATGCTGTTATCGGTGTAATCCAAGAATCGAAAGCGGAACAGGCTTTAGAAGCATTGAAAAAGATGGCAACACCTAAAGCTATCGTAAAGCGAGATGGTGAACTAAAAGAGATTCCATCTGAGCACGTCGTTCCAGGTGATATCGTCATGCTTGATGCCGGGCGGTATATCCCCTGCGATTTACGACTTATCGAAACTGCGAATTTAAAAATTGAAGAATCTGCTCTAACTGGTGAATCTGTCCCTGTCGATAAAGATGCAGTCTACCACCCTTCCATGCAAAATGATGAGCAAGTACCATTAGGTGATCAAAAAAACATGGCCTTTATGTCGACGTTAGTAACATACGGACGTGGCATCGGTGTTGCTGTTGAAACTGGGATGCATTCACAAATTGGCAAGATCGCTACCCTTTTACATGAAGCAGACGATGATACGACACCACTTCAAAAAAGCTTAGCACAAGTAGGAAAATATTTAGGATTTGTCGCTGTAGCTATTTGCACTACTATGTTTCTCATCGGTTTTTTACAGGGCCGGGATACGTTAGAAATGTTTATGACCGCAATTAGTTTAGCTGTTGCAGCCATTCCAGAAGGCTTACCAGCTATCGTTTCCATCGTTCTTGCAATTGGTGTTCAGCGTATGATTAAACAAAACGTTATCATTCGTAAACTACCAGCTGTTGAAGCTCTCGGTTCTGTCACAATTATTTGTTCAGATAAAACAGGTACATTAACTCAAAATAAAATGACCGTTACTCATTTTTATAGTGATCGCACATACGACCAGCTAGAAAATTTGAATGTAAATAATGATGCACACCGTCTATTATTAGAAAATATGGTTTTATGCAACGATGCCTCTTACGGTGCCGACTCACAAACAGGGGATCCTACAGAAATTGCCCTTCTTGTTGCCGGAAGCTCTTTTAACATTCAAAAAGATCATTTAGAAAATAAACATGAACGTGTTAACGAATTGCCTTTCGATTCTGATCGTAAAATGATGTCAACTGTACATACGTACGATGAAGGCTACTATAGCATGACGAAAGGTGCTATTGATAAACTTTTACCTCACTGTACCCATATCTTTATAAATAATAAACTTGAGGTCCTAAAAGATTCTGATAAAAATCAAATATTAGAAGCTGCCGGATCAATATCGCAAGAAGCCTTAAGAGTACTCTCATTCGCATATAAACGATACGATTTAAACGATATGGATATAAATCATCTCGAAGAAAATCTCATCTTTATCGGTCTTGTCGGTATGATTGATCCACCACGTACAGAAGTAAAAGATTCAATTATAGAATGTAAAAAGGCTGGTATTCGCACAGTTATGATTACGGGTGATCATAAGGATACCGCCTTTGCAATTGCCAAAGAACTTGGCATTGCTGAAGAAATATCTGAAATTATGATTGGAACTGAATTAGATACCATTTCAGATACAGAACTAGCAAGTAAAATTAATCACTTAAATGTATTCGCTAGGGTCTCTCCAGAACATAAAGTGAAGATTATAAAAGCATTACGTGCTAAAGGAAATATCGTTTCCATGACTGGTGACGGTGTAAATGATGCTCCATCTTTAAAACAAGCAGATGTTGGAGTAGCAATGGGAATTACAGGAACAGATGTCGCAAAAGGCGCAGCAGATGTAGTTTTAACAGATGATAACTTCTCATCTATTGTGAAAGCTGTTGAAGAAGGAAGAAATATTTATCGTAATATTAAAAAGTCTATTCTCTTCCTACTCTCTTGTAACTTCGGCGAAATTATAGCTCTCTTTTTAGCTATTTTACTCGGCTGGGCAACACCACTACGCCCTATTCACATTTTATGGGTAAATTTAATTACAGATACACTACCTGCATTATCACTCGGTGTTGATCCTGAAGATCCAGATGTGATGAAGGAAAAACCACGACATGCGAAAGAAAGCTTATTTAGCGGCAGCGTTCCTTTTCTTATTTTCAATGGGGTTGTAATTGGACTTCTTACTTTAACAGCCTTTATCGTTGGGGCAAAGCTCTATACAGGAGATACAAATTTATTTCCTCTCTTCCCAGATCAAATTGATGAAGACGCTCTATTACACGCTCAAACGATGGCATTTGTCGTTCTTAGTTTTTCTCAACTCGTTCATTCATTTAACTTACGTTCAAGAACGAAATCAATTTTTTCAATTGGGATATTTACAAATAAATATTTAGTCTTCTCACTTCTAATCGGTGTTCTTATGCAAGTGTGTATCATCTCCATCCCACCTCTTGCCAATATATTTGGTGTGCACGCATTAACAATGCGAGATTGGGGATTTGTTCTCTTGTTAAGTATCATTCCGCTTGTTGTGAATGAAATCATTAAATTATTTAAGAGAAAATAAAAGGCAATGAGGAATATTCCTCATTGCCTTTTTGTTTATCCCGCTATTTGCCGTGCAGTAAGACTCCCACCTCAAAATTCGGCTAGAGCAAAGAAGTTAGGCGGGAGATGAACATCTCCCACTGATTAAAGTTTCACTTTATCCTTGTAATTCTTTTTTGATATTCTCTGTTAATGTAGCCATACGCTTACGACTTTCTTCACGCTCACGTTTATTTTGCTCTTCAATTTGTTGTGTTTCTTGCATACCTCTTGAAATAATGTTCCAAGTTTCCTCAAGTGTTTCCATCTTAATACTAGAAGAACCTGATAATCTCGCTACTTCCACACTTTGAGTTGCGATATTTTGTGCATTTTTCTTAAGTAATTCATTTGTACGGCGATCAAGTTCAGCCATAGAGTCCGCAACAAGCTTTTGACGTTTCGCATTTACCGCTTGAATGATACCATTTTTAAAGATAGGAATCGTTGTAATAAATGCCGTATTGATTTTACCGATTAATTTATTGTTACCGCGTTGAATCATACGAATTTGTGGTGCTGTTAATAGAGCAACCATACGTGCTTTTTCTAAATCATCAATACGCTGTTCTAAAATTTCAACAGAGTTTTTAAGCGATTCTAATTCAATACCCGCTAACTGATCATTATTACGTATGCGCTCTTCGTACATCGGAACTAACTCTGTATTTAAACGCTCTAATAACATTTCCCCTGCTACTACGTATTTTTCTAAGTCTAAATAATACTTTAAGTTTTGCTCATATAAACCATCTAACGTACCAATTGATTTTTTCATTTCATCTTGATACTTCGTAATTTCTACGTATACTTTATCCATTTCGCGACCCATCGTCTGATACTTACTAAAGATTTGTTCAATCATTTTATCTGCTTTTTTGAACATACGTGAGAAGAAACCACTTTTCTCTTCCGCAAAGTCTTTACTATCAAATCTGTCCATAATTTTACCAAGCTGTTTTAATAATTCACCAGAGTCTTCTACTTTCGATAAAGACATTGTATGTAAAATTTGATCAGCGAAACGTGAAATTTCCATAGAAGGTTCTTTTCCGAGTTCAATTAATTCTAATTGATCTTTAATGTCTACTGCGTTATAAATACGTTGCACTTCTGCATCTTGTCTAAGTTGCAAGCGAACATCTTGTGCGGTTTGCTCATTCAATTCTGTTTTCGAATCTAGTACGACTGGGTTATTCATATGGTATTCTCCCTTTCCTTATAAAAATGGACGAAATAGTCCTTTTATTGTTTGTGATAAATTTTTATAGGCTGATGAACCATGAAATTCAAGATCGAAATTAACTTCTTCAAGCCAATGTGAATCAAATGCTCCTGATTGAATATACGGTTCAATATCGTTTCTCCCCGTTGGATTAAAGTGGAATACATCTACTCCAATTTGATTTAAAAATAGTAATAACACAGCATCAGAACGACTTAATTCTCCGCTCTTCTCATTATTAAATATAACAATTTTCGGTACTTCTTGCGAATAATCAAATTTCTCAAGCTGCTCTAAAATGTTCGGTGGTATTTGAGAGAGTTGTGCGAAAACATACAGTGCTACATCTTGTTTTGTCTCTTTCGCAATTGGTTTACACATTTCACTTTCGCACGTATGGATGATTGCTTCTGCAATACCATGTTGTAACCCTTCTGGTAAACGCTTATGCGGCCACCAATGGCTGTTCATAATTAAATCCGGATGTAACTTTCCCCCGCGGTCCAATGCATCTCGATAATGATATTGGAAATTCGCTTTTTGTTCTTTCGTAAACGGGAATGTATTAATTAATAAACTGTTATCAAATGATGTAACAGCCTTTAGTCGCTGAAAATATTCTTTATCATTCTTTGAAACACCTGATATTTTTGCAAATAAAGAAGGAATATAAATATGCTTATTTTCAACAAAGAATGTTGGGCGTACAAATGCCTTTTCTTTCGTAATTAAAAAGAGTTCATCGTACGTTGTTTTGAGCGTACGGGCTACAGGTGTATACGAACGGAATTGCCACGGTTTGTATAATAATGAATTATCGTGGTGAAGTACTTGCTCGATTTCTTTTGAAGCTTGATAAGCTACTGTTGCGACGCGTTCACGACGCCGATCAGGAAATGGTTCCAATGAAATACGGCCTGAATGAGATACGACAAAGGTCTTTCCTTCCTCATCTACACTCTCAAATCCATCTTTTCCTTCTGGGTGATAATAAAGCACATCACAGCCGAGCATAATAAGAAAGTATAAGAAATATATACGACTCTCCGTCGCATCACCGTACCAAACGATACGTGGCATTTGTTTCTTATAATTAATCGTAGAGAACCACTTCGCTACGTAATTTTCACTTAATTTAATCATATCGATTAAGAAACGCCGGAATCCTTCTGTTTTTAAAGATTGATTATGTTGTTTCTCATACAATTTCAATACAGAAATAAACGTCGTATGTATATAATGCTGTAAATCAGGATTGTCTACTTGCGGTAATAGTTGTTTTCCAGACAAATGTGCTACAAGCCTATTTACTGTAAGTCCATTCGGCGCTTCTTGATGTAATGCAAAAACTTCTTGAATATGGCGCAGTTTTTCGGGATCAATCACCTTATTTAAATTTTGTTCATGCAAAACCTCGATCCCTTTTGCTTCACTATAATCAAATAGTTCATTGAAATATTCATCTACATCATTCGGAACACCAAGAATGCGACTTGCTATATAACTAAATTTCATCTCATTCTCTGTCAGTTCATATTGTGGGCGTTTTTCTAAAAGCGCTTCAAATTGCTTTAAATCTGATTCATCTTTTAATGCACATGGTTGAAGTGTAAAACGTGAAAACACAACAGTTCACCTCCAAAAACATTTACGTTTTTTATAAAGTCTCTCTTCTATTATAAACTATTTTTAGTTATAAAAAATGGGCGCTCGCATAACGAGCAAACCCATTTCAATTATTTATGTTCATTTTTAGTAGCTGCAACTTCTTCTTTAGCTTGTCCAGAATTCTTCATGTAGTGAAGTATAAATGTTGCTCCAAACGCTATAACTAAAATAATAAAGAACAGCGTATGACTTACTTCAATATGAATGACAGACAGTAGCATTTTTGCTGCAATAATTAAGATTAAAATATATGCTGTCGTTTCAAGTTCTGGAATACGCTCTAACAATTTTAAGAATACGCCAGCAATACCGCGCATCATTAAAATACCGAGCATTCCACCTAATAGTAAAATCCAAACTTCATTCGATACACCAAATGCAGCAAGTACACTATCTACAGAGAATGCGATATCCATTAATTCAACCATCGCAACCGTCCCCCAGAAAACACCGAACATTCTGAAGATAATACTATTTTGGTTCATACCATGGGCTTCTTCTTCTTCTGAAGTGCCTTTTCTTTTATCAATGAAATATTTAATTGACAGCCAAGCTAAGTAAAGCGCACCTAACACTTTTACCCATGCCAATTTAATTAAGAACATTCCGATTCCAATTGCAATAAAACGGAATACATAAGCTCCAATAAGTCCATAGAATAATGCTTTTTTTCGTTTTTCTTCTGGAAGATGTTTTACCATTACCGCTAACACAAGTGCATTGTCAGCAGATAATAACCCTTCAAGTACAACAAGTGTACCTATTAACCCCCAAGATACTGGATCTTGTAACACTTTAATCCACATGTCCAAGTCGAAAAACTGAGCATACGTATCAAGGATTCCTTGCAAAATACTCATCTTACCTTTATCCCCTATTCTTTGCTAGATTTATAGAAAGGTCAAAAAAAGGAAACGAATACCGTTTCCCTTCTTATGCATCCAAGCCATACGCTTTTACAAGCGCACCTAATCCACCTTGGAATCCGCTTCCTACTGCACTAAACTTCCACTGTCCATTATGACGATATAATTCACAAAAGACAACTGCTGTTTCAATGGAGAAATCTTCCCCTAAATCAAAACGAAGAACTTCTTCGTTTGTTTCTTCATTTGCTAAACGAACGAATGCATTTGCAACCTGTCCAAAGTTTTGATTACGGCCTTCACCATCATAAATTGTAACTGTAATAGCAATTTTATGAACATCTGCTGGAACCTTTTTCAAATCGACAACAAGTTGCTCATCATCACCGTCACCTTCACCTGTACGGTTATCTCCTGTATGTAAAACTGATTCACAAGGGGACTGTAAATTATTATAGAAAATAAAATCAGTTTCCTTCGTACATTTCCCGTTCGCATCTAATAAAAAGGCAGATGCATCTAAATCGAAATCAGATCCACCATCATAAGATTTAATATCCCATCCAAGACCAATTACTGCTCTTGATAAACCTGGGCTTGTTTTAGCTAAATCAATTTTCTGTCCTTTTTGCAATTGAATAACCATATATATTCACCTCTATATTTTAATTTTTAAAAATATATCCATCAGTAAATACGCGTTTCACTGATGGATATATAAATCTATTACTCTACATCTAAACCAAAGTTATTACATAGAGAACCTAATCCACCTTGGAATCCACTTCCGATTGCATTGAATTTCCATTCACCTGCGTGACGGTATAATTCGCTTACTACTACAGCTGTTTCAATAGAGAAATCTTCTCCTAAATCGTAACGAATTAATTCTGCATTCTTTTCTTCATCCATAATACGTACGAAAGAATTAGAAACTTGTCCGAAGTTTTGGCTGCGGCCTTCTCCATCATAAATTGTAATTGTGAAACAAATACGCTCAATGTTAGCAGGAACATTTTTTAAGTCTATTTTAATTGTTTCATCGTCGCCTTCACCTTCACCTGTACGGTTATCTCCTAAATGCTCTACAGCACCATTCGCACCTTTTGGATTATTATAGAAGACGAAATCCTCTGCACCTGAAACTTTACCGTTAGCACCTACTAAGAAGATACTAACATCTAAATCGAAATCATTTTGTCCGTCATAACGATTCGTATCCCAACCAAGTCCTACAAGAACTTTCGAAAGACCTGGATTTGTTTTTGTTAAGTCTACCTTTTGTCCTTTTTTCAATGAAATAGATGCCATATTATACTATTCCTCCTTGGTTTATTTTATTGGTAACGTGATACAATCTCACTTAAGTTTTTATCTTGTGTTCCTTCTCCCACTGCTGAAAACTTCCATTCGTTTCCGTGTCGGTACATTTCACCTGCAATTAAAGTCATTTTGCCAGCATAATTATCTGACAAGTTATAACGCGCTAATTCTTCACCTGTTTGTGGGTTTTGAATACGAATATATGCATTGCGAATCATCCCAAAGTCTTGACGACGATTTACACAGTCATAAATATTTACAACGAATACTAAACGATTAATACGGCTCGGAACTTTATGTAATTCTACGAAAATTGTTTCGTCGTCACCAGCGCCTTCACCTGTTAAATTATCTCCTGAATGAATAATACTACCACAAGTAGAAAGTTTGTTGCCGAAGTAAACTAGATCATTTTTGTTTAAAAAACGATCCCCTTCTAACATAACGACAGATGCATCACAATCTACACTTGGTTTACTTCCAAATAAAGAAGACAGAAACCCACCTGATTGCCCAATTGGATCCCAGCCTAAGCCAACCTGTAGTTTCGCTACTCTCGGTTGTCCTTTCGTTAAATCAATCTTTTGTCCTTTTTCTAAAATAATAGGCATGAAGTTTCTTCCTTTCTACAAAGCATTTTCCAACTCGGAAAACATTGTATTCTTCTCTTATATTGTAGCATTATTTATCTAATGAGAAAAAGGATAAATTCTCAATTATATGAAAACAGATACTATATTTATTTATACTGATGTAATAAGTGGTAAATAGAGCCAATCATTCCTGCACAATTACCGCTTTGCGCAAGTTTAATCTCACAATTACTATAAATCTCTTGATTTAAGTATGTTCCTATCTCTTCCTTCACTTCATTTAAGAAATCATCTCCTCTTTCAGTAATTCCCCCACCAATAATAATCATTTTCGGATTAAAAATATAAGCAAGATTGCTAATACCAATCGCCAAATATTTAAAGAAAATCTTCACGGCTTGAGTAACACCGCTATCACCCTTATCATATAATTCGAAAATTATTTTACCATCCCACTCCTTTTTACCTTTATATCTTCGTACAAGATGAATTAATCCAGAAATTGAGGCAACCTCCTCAAAAGTTTTCCCTTCTATTAACATGTTCCCCCATTCCCCAGCGCCAAACGAATGTCCACGGTATAACTCTCCATTTATAACAATTGCTCCACCAATGCCCGTTCCAAGCGTAAGCATAATAAAATCGCTTTCTCCCCTCCCTGTACCTTTCCATTTCTCGCCTAAGGCTGCACAATTAACATCATTTTCAATAGATACAGGAACTTTTAATACTTCTTGTAATCTCTCAACAATAGAAATATTAGCATAACGCGGAATATGATCCACACCTCCCGTTATAACTCCTTTATCAATATCAACAATTCCCGCTGTACTAATACCAATTCCGGAAATAGTATGTTCAGTCATTAACTTTTTTGATAAACATATAAGTTTTTGAACAATTTGTTCCCCGCCCAAGTGAATTTCTGTTGGGACCTTTTTATGTATTAGTACTACCCCTATTTCTGAAACAATTCCATATTTAATTTGCGTACCACCAATATCAAATGCAATATATTCTTTCATCCGTTGCCACTTCCTCTACTGTTATGAGTGTAAATTCTCCATCACTCTACTATTTGCAAGGAATTTACATTAACTCTTTTCTCCCTTTAGAAATATACCACCTTTTTCTATATATAGTTTTTTTTGCATAAAACTCTTTTTCCTATGAAATATTACAAAGGGGTGTATTTTAGATGGAACAATAATTTTTTCTTCAGGAGGAAAACAATGACAAAAATCTTCATTTTAGCATCAACACTTTCTTTATCCTTTTTTAGCGGCTTAAATATTGGTAATGCTGCAACTGAAAACTTCCATCCAATAACAAACGCTATTGTACAAAATAACGATACTTTAGCAGAAGGTAATTCAAAAGATAATAATAAACCTCCAGGAAACAATGGTTCTCAGGACGATAGTGGTTCTGACGGCAACGGTTCTGGTGGCAACGGTTCTGGCGGCAATGGTTCTGGCGGCAGTGGTTCTGGCGGCAATGGTTCTGGTGGCAGTGGCTCTGGCGGCAATGGTTCTGGTGGCAGTGGTTCTGACGGCAACGGTTCTGGTGGCAGTGGTTCTGGCGGCAGTGGTTCTGGCGGCAGTGGTTCTGACGGCAATGGTTCTGGTGGCAGTGGCTCTGGTGGCAATGGTTCTGGTGGCAGTGGCTCTGGTGGCAACGGTTCTGGTGGCAGTGGTTCTGGCGGTAACGGCTCTGGTGGCAACGGTTCTGGTGGCAGTGGTTCTGGTGACAATGGCTCTGGTGGCAACGGTTCTGGTGGCAATGGTTCTGGCGGCAATGGTTCTGGTGGCAATGGCTCTGGTGGCAACGGTTCTGGTGGCAATGGTTCTGGCGGCAATGGTTCTGGTGGCAGTGGCTCCGGTGGCAATGGTTCTGGTGGCAATGGTTCTGGTGACAATGGCTCTGGTGGCAGCGGTTCTGGTGGCAATGGTTCTGGTGGCAATGGCTCTGGTGGCAACGGTTCTGGTGGCAATGGTTCTGGTGGCAATGGTTCTGGTGGCAGTGGCTCCGGTGGCAATGGTTCTGGTGGCAACGGTTCTGGTGGCAATGGTTCTGGTGGCAATGGTTCTGGTGGCAATGGTTCTGGTGGCAATGGTTCTGGTGGCAGTGGCTCTCAGGGCGGCAACCGTGTTAAAGGCGACAGCAGTTCTCAAGGTGGTAATGGCTCTCAGGGCGGCAACCGTGTTAAAGGCGATAGCGGCTCTCAAAGCGGTAACGCAAAAGATAATGCAACAAAACAAGGCAATAAATTGCCTAATACTGCAACGCATTATCCTGCATCTATTTTAATTGGGCTTTCAACATTCCTAATCGGTGTGTTACTATTTATTCGTCGTAAAAACGCAAAATAAAAACATCATCCTTCCATCTAAAAAATACATGAAACAAATTATAAAGTGAAACTTTAATCAGTGGAGGTTTTGTTCATCCCCCACTGATTATTAGCCTTCACCAATCGGGCTTTTACGGGCAGCAGGGCTCCCACCTAACTTCTTTGCTCCAGCCGAATTTTTGGGTGGGAGTTTTACTGACCGCAAATAGCGGGATAAAACTAAAAAGGACCTTGGATTGCATTTTATTATGCAATCAAAGGTCCTTTTTGTCATCTAGCAGAAAGAGTATTAATACGCTTTTCCCCAATACACCATCTGCTTCGCTTTTTTACTACAGCAAATACATTCGTCAGCTAAACTTTCTTGTTCGAACGGAATACAACGTGAAGATACTCCAACTGCTTCTTTTAGTTTTTCTTCACAAGCTAGTTCTCCGCACCACATCGCTTTAATAAAACCTTGCTTTTCATCAGCCGCTTTTTTCATCTCTTCGAAATTCGTCACATTATAAGTACTCTCATCTCTAAATACTTTTGCTTTATTAAATAAAGAATGATGAATCTCCTCAAGTAGTGCTGGAATGCGTTCTTCTAATTGATCCATTGTTATAAACTCTTTTTCTTTCGTATCTCTTCTTACAAGTACGACTTGATTCTTTTCAATATCCTTTGGACCAACTTCCAATCGTATTGGAATCCCCTTCATTTCATACTCATTAAATTTCCAGCCAGGTGTTTTATTGCTAGCATCTATTTTTACACGTGCAACCTTCTGAATACGTCCTTGCAACTCTGTTGCTTTTTCTAACACACCTTCTTTGTGCTGAGCAATAGGAACGATAACAACTTGTACTGGAGCGACTTTCGGTGGCATTACAAGTCCATTATTATCGCTATGAACCATAATAAGTCCACCTATCATTCTTGTTGATACACCCCAAGATGTTTGATGTACGTATTGCCATTTACCGTTACGGTCTAAAAACTTAATATCAAATGCTTCAGAGAAATTCGTTCCAAAATTATGAGATGTTCCTGTTTGAAGCGCTTTTCCGTCATGCATTAAACTTTCAATCGTATAAGTCGCCTTCGCTCCTGCAAACTTTTCTTTTTCTGTTTTTTGCCCTTTAATAACCGGAATCGCTAAATACTCTTCACAAAAAGCAGCATATAAATTTAAAATATTTAATGTTTCAATTTGAGATTCTTCTGCCGTTTCATGAATCGTATGACCTTCTTGCCATAAAAATTCAGTTGTACGAAGGAATGGTCTCGTCGTTTTTTCCCAACGAACTACTGAACACCACTGGTTATATAACTTTGGTAAATCATTATATGAGTGAACAATTTTTGAAAAATGCTCACAGAATAGAGTTTCAGATGTAGGGCGTATACAAAGCCTTTCCGCCAATTTCTCATCTCCGCCATGAGTAACCCATGCTACTTCAGGAGCAAATCCTTCAACATGATCTTTCTCTTTTTGTAATAAACTCTCTGGAATAAACATTGGCATGTACACATTTTCATGACCAGATTCTTTTAATTTTTCATCCATCACTTTCTGCATATTTTCCCATAATGCATAACCGTATGGACGTAAAATCATACAACCTTTCACACTTGAATAATCAACAAGCTCCGCTTTTTTTACAATATCGGTATACCACTGAGCAAAGTCTTCTTCCATCTTCGTAATGGCTTGTACTTGTTCTTTTACCATATTCATTCTTCCTCCTTTAGAAAATAGAAAAAGCCCGCGTCCCCAAATAGGGACCGAGCTTTGTCGGCGTTACCACCCTGATTCATACACAAAAAAATTGAGTATGCTCTCTTTTTGATAACGGGAATTTCCCGCTGCATATGCAGAACTCAAAGGTAGGTTCCATATCGCCTTTTAAGAATCTTCCAGCCAAAAGGATTCTCTCTCTGCAAAAAGGTAAGACATGTACTATTCCTTTTTCATCGTTATAACAAAATAAATTTGTTGAATATCATAATATAAATTTTATTTCAAAACAAGAGCCAATTTTCTTATTTTTATACATTATTTTCAATTATCACTGTTTTATACGTAACTTTTCCGAACTATTTTTACAAGTTGATGAGCAACCATACCAATTAGTGTACCAATTAAAACGAAGAAACAAATAAATCCGTATCCCATTCCTTCCCAACCACCAATAGCGATCATTGTTACAGGAAAGAAAGCTAAACAAAGAAGTACTAAACTAAGTGCAAATATAATATCAAACTGTTTGTCTGGAAAACGTTTCTTTAGTAAATATGACATAAAAAATACAAGGAGAACGGTGACTCCACCAATGATGTAAAAGATACCAAATCCATCTAGCCAATCCATAGTATTCCCTCCTTCCATTCATTCCCTTATACTTATTATATGTTTAATTTTTCTGAAAATAAATAACAAAATTTTATTCAAAAATATATTTTTATTACCAGGTATTAATAGTAATATATAAGAATAGGTTTTATATAATCAGGAGGGAAACTTTATGGATAAAGCATTAACAAATCGCGTCATTATTTTATCTTTTGACTGCTTATCAGCTTTAGATTTTCCTATATTACAAAAACTACCTAATTTCCAAACTTTAATAAAAAGGGGCGCGATTGCGAAAAAAGTGGAGCCAATTTATCCTTCTGTAACATATCCAAGCCACTCAACAATCGTAACCGGTAATTATCCTAATAAGCATGGCGTTGTCAGCAATACATTACTTCAACCAGGACGTGAGTCACCAGATTGGCATTGGTACCGAAAGTCCATTAACGGGACAACTTTATATGATGAAGCACGCAAAGCAAATTTAACGACAGCAGCCCTTCTATGGCCTGTTACTGGAAGAGCAAATATCGATTACAATTTACCAGAAATTTTTCCAAATAGACCGTGGCAAAATCAAATTTTAGTTTCATTGTTTAGCGGTAGCCCGCTATATCAATTAGATTTAAATCGTCGTTTCGGCCATATACGAAATGGATTGTCACAGCCTGAGCTTGATGATTTCGTCCTTGCTTCTGCCGTACATACAATCCATACGAAAAAGCCTAATGTTATGTTTGTACATTTTACTGATTTAGATACTCAAAGACATTACCATGGCTTCGAGTCCGAGGAAACAGTAGCTGCAATCCATAGACACGACGAACGCCTTGGAAAAATTATTCACGCATTAAAAGAAAGCGGGATATACGAAGAAAGTACAATTATTGCACTTGGCGACCATAGCGCTTTAAGTGAAAACAAAGCCATTCAATTAAATGTACTATTTCATCAAAAAGGGCTTATATCTATAAATTCAAAAGGAAAATTAGTAGATTGGAAGGTCTATTGCCAAAGTTGCGACGGCTCTGCCTATGTATATGTGAAGGACAAGAATGATACGGATACAATTCGAAAAATACAACTACTACTTGAAGAACTACTTCAAAATAAACAAAACGGAATTGAATTTATACTTCATGATGAAGCTGCAAAAGACTGCGGTGCAGATGGTAACTGTTTATTTATGTTAGAAGCACAAGAGGGATATTATTTCACTGAAAACTATACAGGAGATTTTATAAAAGAAATTACTGAAAAAGATGTTACGCCTAGTAAAAAATATACATTTGGTACGCATGGATACTCTCCAACAAAACCTAACTATGAAACAATTTTTATGGCTGCTGGGAAAGGCATTCAAAGCGGCGTTACAATTCCGTATATGAGACTGATTGATGAAGGTCCGACTATCGCTAGGTTACTCGGTTTGCACTTAGGTGAAACAGACGGCGCAATTGTAGAGGATTTACTTCAATTGTAAAGAACTGTGTATATATGTAAAAGTTATGTAAAAATCATCACTGTTTCTCTTTTTATAATTTTTATTTTTGTACACTGTTAGTAGAACAAATTTAAGGGGGAACATTATATGAAAAAAATGTCCAGACAAGAAAAAAGCTGGATATTGTACGATTGGGCGAACTCGGTATATTCGCTCGTCATTACAACTGCATTATTTCCAATTTACTTTAAAGCAGCTGCAAAAGAAGCTGGACTATCTGGCGCAACTTCAACAGCCAATTGGGGATATGCAAACTCGTTCGCTACACTTTTAATTTCTATACTCGCTCCTATTCTCGGCACAGTTGCTGATTATAAGGGATTTAAAAAACGATTTTTCACATTCTTCTTTGGACTCGGTATCGTATTTACAAGTATGCTAGCAATTGTTCCAACATCTCAGTGGTACTTATTACTAGGATGCTATATGCTCGCATTAGTTGGCTTTGCTGGAGCAAATATTTTTTATGATGCATTTCTAGTAGATGTTACCTCTGGAGATAGAATGGACCGAATTTCTACGCGAGGTTTTGCATTAGGTTACATTGGGAGCACAATTCCTTTTATCGGTTGTATTGCTCTTATTATTCTTGCTCAAAAAGGAACTATCCCCTTATCAGTCGGAATTGCTAGTCAAATTTCCTTTGCAATAACAGCTCTTTGGTGGGGACTATTTACGATACCAATGCTAAAAAATGTAGAGCAAACACACTATATTGAACGTCATCCAAGACCAATTGCAATGAGCTTCAAGCGCCTTGCTAATACGTTTAAAAATATTAAAGAATATAAAACTGTATTTATGTTCCTAATAGCTTACTTTTTCTACATTGATGGGGTAGATACAATTATCACTATGTCTACTGCTTACGGAACAGATCTCGGTATTAGTGCAACCAATCTATTAATCATCTTATTTGTAACACAAATTGTCGCTTGTCCATTTGCTTTATTATATGGAAAACTATCGGAAACATTTACCGGTAAAAAAATGCTATATGTCGGCATTATCATTTATATCATTATTTGCACATATGCTTATTTCTTAAAAACGACGTTTGATTTCTGGATTTTAGCAATGTTAGTTGCTACTTCTCAGGGCGGGATTCAAGCACTTAGCCGTTCTTATTTCGCAAAACTAGTACCGAAAGAATCTGCAAATGAATTCTTCGGATTTTATAATATCTTTGGTAAATTCGCGGCAATTATGGGTCCGGTATTAGTTGGTGTCACAACACAATTAACAGGAAAAACAAACGCTGGTGTCCTTAGTATTATTGTCTTATTTATTATCGGTGGATTCTTATTAACTAGAGTACCCGAAAATGATACGTCCGTTACACCACCTAATCCGAAAACTAAAACAATATAAGAAAAAGATCCCCTTCACACAAGAAGGGGATCTTTTTCTTATATTTTTAACGATAACGCCCCACAATTAAAAACTCTAAAGCTTGTACAAAAATAGTTTATCGACAGTTGTTCCTAATACTTCTGCTAACCGGAATGCTAGTGCTAAGCTTGGATCATATTTATTATTCTCAATTGCATTTATCGTCTGTCTTGATACGTTACACTTATCCGCTAATGCACCTTGTGAAATATTATTTGCAGTGCGCAATTCATAGATTTGATTTTTCACACCGTTTCTCCTAACCTGTAAAATTATTTTTACAACATCAGTATATAGTTGGTACATTTCATTGTCAAAAGATTGCCACAGAAAAAGGGGACAGTTCTGCCCCCTTACAATAGCTATTTCGAAACCAATGAATTCGTCATTTCCTCTCGATTAACAACATCTTCTTTCTTTATTTGCATACGTAAAACCGGACCTATTGCTAATAAAATAAGTGACATCGCTATACAAAACACAATAACTAGTGACGTCATTTCCTTCAATCCTCCAGCTAGTGAGGTTCCAATTAGCATTGCACCCATAAACAGTGGTAAAATTGTCCCATTTACCCTTCCAATCATATTTTCTGGTACAAGTTGAATCATAAGCGTACCGACAACGATATTGACACAGGCTAAACAAATACCTGTTCCCAATCTCATGAAACTAGTAATCCAAAATGATGTAGATAACCCTTCTACTAAAAATGACATCGCTAATATGCTCATACCGAATACAAACATCTTTTTCGGATTCACTTTTGAAGCGAAAACTGCAGCAACAATACCACCAATTAACATACCGATTCCATCAGCTGCAGCTAAATATTGAACGGCTTCTTTTTCCATTCCAAGCCGTTCTATTACAAGAAACACTTCTAATGGATTCGTTAGTCCAACAGCTAACCCCATAATGGTGAAAGTGATCGTAATCATACGTAAATTTTTCGTATAAAGAACGTATTTCCAACCTTCTTTTATATCATTTTTTAATGAACCTCTCGCCACTTGCTCTTGTTCCACCCATTTTGGTAAAAATGAAAGAGCGATAGCAGATAACAAAAATAAAATAATTAAGCTATATAGTGACGTAAATAAACCAAGTTGTGTGTACACAAGCGATCCTACCACTGGTCCAAAAATCATAAATAGCGACTGTAATGTTTGATTAAATGCAATCGCATTTGCTACCTGTTCTTCTTTTACATAGCGTTTAAATATACGCGAAGATGATGGCTGAGAAAACTGACCTACAATCGCGGAAATGAGTGTTGCAAAAAATATAGCCTGCCAATAATCCAGCTTTAGCAACAAGACAATTCCTATAATAGATAGTACGCTTAATACATCCCCAGCAACCATCGTTCTTTTCGGATTCCAGCGATCAGCTAGCGCCCCACCGATAAACGAGAAAATAAAAATAGGTGCATATTCCATAACCGATAACAAAGAAACTGAAACTGGATCATTATTCGTTCGCTCCATTATGAAATACAAAAGAGCCATATTTCTGATTCAAATTGCAAATTGTTGTAAAATATCAGATGCCATAACGAGCATAAATGCTCGGTTTTTAAATAAAGCGTTCATTTTCATTCCCCTTTCATAAACCGACCGTTCGGTCTAATTTATTTTGTAAGAAAAGCAACTGACCTATTATTCAGCTGCCATTCCTTTTAACAATACATCTATTGCCTTTTTATAAATACGTTTCAGCTCTTTATAATCTAACTCGTAGTAAAGTACTCCAAGCCCCGATAATAATCCATTCACAATATACATAAGATCACGCGTATCATCTTCTTGAAACTCTCCAGACTGTATACCTGCTTCAATTAATTTCTCAACCATAACATATGATTCTCTAGTTAAAGCTAACAGTTCATCCAGAATTTCTTTACTTACAACTTGGCTCATAGAGAATTCCTCTATTGCATTTGAAATGGGTTGCTGTATGTCCTCTACATAATATTCCGCGAGACCATATAGTTTTTCAGTACTAGTACTATACAACTTCTCTTTTTCATTCCATTTTTCAAGCCAATCATACGTATGCTGTTTCACTACAAATAAAAATAATTCTTCTTTACTTTTAAAGTGATAATAAATGCTTCCTTTACTTCTCTCTGTAATTTCACAAATCTCTTCCATAGATGTAGCTGCATAGCCCTTCTGTGAAAACAGACTTTCTGCTTTATAGGCAATTTCTTTCTTTATCTCTTCTGCGCTTCTTCTCATATTCACACCTCTTTAAACCGACCGTTCAGTCTAATAATAACAAATAAAAAACCTCTATCGCAAGAGGCTATACTCCTTATTTAAGAAAACGTACTTTCAAACCACATTCGAATCATATGTATTATTCCAAATTTAAATCCTCATTTAGTAAGAAATACGGTTCCCTTTTCATTTCTCCTAGCATGTTAAAAATATTTAATCAAACGTTTGTTTAACTGTTTTTATGCATATGTAAGCCAACTAATCAAACGTTTGTTTAAAAAGAAATACGCCCCCCTATAAGGCGTATTCTCATCAATCACCGCCGCCTCCACCACCGCAGCTACCTCCACTATCTCCACCAAAAGAACCTCCGCAATCATGTGAACCGCCATCGTGCGAGCTATCATTATCCGATCCAGCAAAGAAAAATAATGGTGATGAGCTGTTGGATGAATTATGAATGTTATTTTGTTTTGTAAGATTTACCTTCTTTTTGTTTGATCGAACTGCTGTTACGATCGTTCCAACTACAACAAATAATAGTATGACAATAATAAATTCCATATAAAAGCCTCCCTTAATCTTCGAATAATTGAATGGTTCTCTCTAAATTTTCAAGTGAAATGAAGCGCGATTCACGAAGGATCTCTTTTCCATTATAAAATAATAAAACTGTTGGCCCTGTAAATACTGCATATCGCCCCGCAATCTCTTGCATGTCTTGTAGTAATATTTCTACTTTCTCTACGTAATCATAATTCTCTAATACGCAATTTACTTTTCTTAACATAACATCACAAACACCACAATTTTCCGTTTTAATAAACAGCAGTACTAATTGTTGTCCTTCAATATATGTCGCTAATTCTTCTATCGTTTCAAATGTATTCATCTTATCCCTCTTAGCGTAATTTACGAAATACTTTACCCTGATACATACGAAAAGCTGAACTCTCTTTAATCTTTCTCTTTTCCATTACCTGCTGAAAACGCAGCGTTTTTGCTGTTAACTCTTCTTGTAATTCTTTTCTCTCTACTTCATCATAACAGCACGCAATTAAGTCTTCTATTTTTAATATATCTTTTTGTAGTTCCATTTCTGGTGGAATCATACCTGCATTTTTCAAGATTTTATAACTCATTCTAAGTTCTGGAGGTACCATTGAAAGGTCTTCTAATTGTAGTGGTTTTCCTTTCCCCGGAATATGATCGAGATCACCATTCCGTATTGCTTGTCGAATTTTTTCTTCAGCAATGCTCAAAAAGACATCCACACCATTCGCTCCTTTACATATTTTTACTATTATTTTACATGATATTTTCTCATCTTGCTACGCTATTACAAATTGACTTTATACAATTTTTTCTCAAATTTAATTACAAGGAGCCTTTTCCTCCCTAATCAATATTTTATTTTCATGTGTAGTCTGTATTAGAGCCATTTAATATTGAGAAAATCTTTGCGAATCAAATAAAGCGTTTACACCAAATCTTGTATTTGCTACGATTTAATCACCCCCAGCTCCCTTGTATAGACCTCGTGATGTCTGATCATTTTTCTCTAGACGTTTCATACGTCTAGATTCACTTTGGTTTATTGGCGCATGCCTTTAAATATATCTTTTATTTTGAAAGGAGAAATGACTATGAGATCAAAAAAATTCACGCTGCTATTACTATCCCTACTACTTTTCTTACCTCTTTTTCTCACAAACTTTATTACTCCAAATTTCGCATTAGCAGATTCACCAAAGCAAGGTCAAAAAATTGTTGGGTATTTTCCTTCATGGGGCGTTTACGGACGTAATTATCAAGTTGCAGACATTGATGCATCAAAGCTAACTCATTTAAACTATGCTTTCGCTGATATTTGCTGGAATGGAAAACATGGAAACCCTTCTACTCACCCCGATAATCCAAATAAACAAACGTGGAACTGTAAAGAATTTGGTGTACCACTGCAAAATAAAGAGGTCCCTAATGGCACTCTCGTACTCGGTGAACCATGGGCTGATGTCACAAAATCTTATCCGGGATCGGGTACAACTTGGGAAGATTGTGATAAATATGCCCGCTGTGGAAATCTCGGAGAACTGAAACGATTAAAAGCTAAGTATCCTCACTTAAAAACAATTA
Organism: Bacillus sp. FSL R12-0074; assembly: GCF_038005725.1. Classification (NCBI taxonomy): domain Bacteria; kingdom Bacillati; phylum Bacillota; class Bacilli; order Caryophanales; family Bacillaceae; genus Bacillus; species Bacillus sp. FSL R12-0074. The sequence goes on along the minus strand of NZ_JBBOTR010000001.1, from coordinate 416,789 downwards.
TTTCAGTTGGTGGCTGGACTTGGTCTAACCGCTTTTCTGATATGGCCGCTGATGAAAAAACAAGAAAAGTATTCGCTGAATCTACAGTAGCTTTTCTTCGCGAATATGGATTTGATGGCGTTGATTTAGACTGGGAATACCCGGGTGTTGAAACGATTCCTGGTGGTAGTTATCGTCCTGAAGATAAACAAAACTTCACCCTTCTGCTTCAAGATGTTCGAAATGCATTAACGAAAGCTGGTGCAGAAGATGGTAAACAATATTTACTAACAATCGCGTCAGGTGCAAGCCAACGTTATGCGGATCATACAGAGCTAAAGAAGATTTCTCAAATACTGGATTGGATTAATATTATGACATACGATTTCCACGGTGGATGGGAAGCTACTTCTAACCATAATGCTGCACTATACAAAGATCCAAATGACCCCGCAGCGGATACGAAATTTTACGTAGATGGTGCGATAGACATTTATACAAATGAAGGGGTTCCAGCGGATAAACTCGTATTAGGTGTACCTTTTTACGGACGTGGATGGAAAAGTTGCGGAAAAGAAAATAATGGGCAATACCAACCTTGTAAACCAGGTAGTGACGGAAAGCTCGCTTCTAAAGGTACTTGGGATGATTATTCTACCGGTGACACAGGTGTGTACGATTATGGTGATTTAGCATCTAATTATGTGAATAAAAATGGTTTTGTTCGCGGATGGAACGATGTAGCGAAAGTACCTTATTTATATAATGCGACTACAGGAACCTTTATTAGCTATGATGACAATGAATCTATGAAATATAAAACAGACTATATAAAGACAAAGGGTTTAAGTGGCGCAATGTTTTGGGAACTAAGCGGGGATTGCCGTACAAGTCCAAAATATAGTTGCAGTGGACCAAAATTACTTGATACGCTAGTAAAAGAATTACTTGGTGGACTTATTACTCAAAAAGATACTGAACCACCAACAAACGTAAAAAATATTGCTGTTACAAATAAAAATTCAAACTCAGTTCAATTAAACTGGACTGCATCTACTGATAACGTAGGCGTTACTGAATATGAAATTACTGCCGGAGAAGAGAAATGGAGTACAACAACAAGTAGCATTACAATTAAAAACTTGAAACCTAATACAGAATACACATTTTCAATATTAGCAAAAGATGCTGCTGGTAACAAATCACAACCTACTTCTATTCTTATAAAAACAGATGATGCTAACACAACACCTCCTGGTGGAAATGGCAATGCTACCTTTTCAGTCACTTCAAATTGGGGAAGTGGTTACAACTTCTCAATTATAATTAAAAATAGCGGAACGACCCCTATTAAAAACTGGAAATTAGAATTTGATTATAACGGCAATTTAACACAAGTTTGGGATTCTAAAATTAGTAGTAAAATAAATAATCATTACGTAATTACGAATGCAGGATGGAATGGTGAAATTCCTCCTGGTGGATCAGTTACAATCGGAGGGGCAGGAACAGGCAATCCCGCCGAACTTGTAAATGCATCCATTAACGAAAACTAAACGTAACCTCCATTAATTATTTCACTAAAGTTTGAATTTAGGTTTGAGTGCTCTATCCTAAATTCAAACTTTTAATTTTATGAAAAATCACATTTTATATTATAATAACCTATTATAGTTATATTTAGTTTCCATTATGAAGTTCGCGTGAAGTTCATCTGAATTTTACATGAATTTCCTTTAAGTTCTATTGTCTTCCCATACTAATCACATTATCCTTTACATATAGGAATCATTTCCATTCTATTTCAAACTATCTATATATATAAAAAAAGATAGTAGCCTATTAGGGAAAGGCATCTAGTATTATTATAAATATAACCAAAGAAAAAGAACTCTTATGGTGCGCTTATAAGCGCACCATAAGAGTTCTTTTTCATACAATTCTCATTTGAGAGTTCTTGAAAATCATGTTAATCACAAAGAAAAGGCATTAGCTCATAAAAGCTAATGCCTTTTCTTTGTGATTATTGTTAAACGTTCCATTTTTCGATATTCCATATTTTCGTTATCCATGCTTCATAGAAAGAGGGCTCATGTGAAACAATTAAAACTGTACCTTTATATTGTTTTAACGCTTCCTGTAAATCCGTCTTAGTCTCTGTATCCAAATGGTTAGTTGGTTCATCTAAAATTAAAACATTGCTTTTAGTTACGATAAGTTCGCATAATCGTACTTTTGTTTGTTCTCCTCCACTTAATAACTGGATAGGTTTTAATACATGTTCTTCTTTCAATCCGCACTTTGCTAATGCTTGTCGGATTTCTTTTCTTGTCATATCTGGTCTCCCTGCCCATACTCTTTCTAGTGCAGTTATTTCTGAGGAAAATTCCTCTTGTGCAAAATAAGCGGGTTTTACTCGTTCCCCAACAGAAACTGAGCCGCCTAACGGTTTTATTTGTCCTAGTAATGTTTTTAACATTGTTGTTTTTCCAATCCCATTTTGACCAATAATCGCAATCTTTTCCCCTTTTTTCACTTGAAAATCCAATTCCCGAAATAACGGTTCACCATAACCAATTTTCAGTTTCTCTACCTGTAATATACGACTCACTGGCTCAGTATAAACATTAAAATCAAAACGGACGCGAGGTACATCGTTAACCTTTTCAACCTTTTTCATTTTCTCTAATACTTTTTCACGACTTTTCGCTTGTTTCGCTTTACGAATTTTATTTTTTTGAATAAAACCCTCTAAATGTGCAATTTCTTTTTGTTGTTTCGCATACGCCGCTTGTAATTGTTTCCTTTGTAATTGATAACTTTGCAAAAAGGTTTCATAATCTCCCGCATAGCGCTTAACCTTTCGTTCTTCTAGATGATAAATAACATTCGTAATATTGTTCAAAAATATTTCATCATGCGAAATGATAATATAAGCTTTTTCATACATTTGTAAATATGATTGCAACCATTCTATATGTGCTGTATCTAAATAGTTAGTTGGCTCATCTAATAATAAAACATCCGCTTTTTCTAAAAGGAGTTTCCCAAGTAACAACTTTGTCCGCTGACCACCACTTAACTTTGAAACATCCTTTTCCAATCCTATTTCAAACAAGCCTAAGCCTGTTGCTACTTCCTCAATTTCTGTATGAATTTGATAAAAATTAGAATTCTCCAATATAGTTTGTAACTCTCCATACCTTACTAACAATTTCGCTACTTCTCCTGCTCCAGCCATCTCTTCTGTAAGTTTTAACATGTCACGTTCCAACTCATACAGGTTAGAAAACGCACTTTGCAAGTATTCTTCAATTGTTATGCCTTCTTGTAAATCTATACGCTGTTGTAAAAAGCCAATCTTCACATGTGGAAACCATTCAATTTTTCCATCATCATGTATAAGTTCTCCCGTTAACAAGCGTAATAATGTTGATTTTCCAATTCCATTTTTCCCTACTAGCCCAACATGTTCGCCCTTTAATAATCGAAAGCACGTATTATATAAAATGGTTTTCTCACCATATGAATGACTTACATTTTCTACTGTTAATATACTCATCTTTTCTCTCTCCTTTTCTTATGATCCATAAGCTAAATAGAGAGAACAACAGTATAAAGCCTTATTTAGTTATACATATAAAAATGGGTAAGGTGAATACACCTTACCCATTACATATTATCGTAAAAAAGGATTAAGGTTCTTTACCTGCTGTCTTCAATTTAGCTTCATCTTTAAAAATGGGCAGACTTCTCCCGTATCAAGCTAAAACCATTTGAAGAACAGTTGATAAAGTCATTTTATCCTTTCACTCCTTTAACGTTTGTTATATTAAGAGTATAAACCACTCTGTTATATTCTATTCTCTACTTTTTCTTTTGTTCCTTCTTCCAATTTATCCGATGTTAATGAACCCACTATTTCCCCTATAGATTTCATCTTTCTCCTTCAATAGAAAAAAGCCTCTTAACAGCAATTATACAAAAAACTGTTAAAAGACTTTTTTCTATTTTTTCATGTAAGGAGCCAATACTCTTAAAATTTCTTCCTTATCCTTCTTTAACTCAAGAGATGTTAACATATCCATCGTTCGCGGCCTAGGTAATTCCACTTGGACCTCGCCAACTATTGATGCTGGTCTTTGAGATAAAATAAATATGCGATCAGAAAGTAAAATTGCCTCATCTAAGTCATGTGTAACCATAACAATTGTTTGCTTTTCTTGATGCCAAGAATTTAAAAGCCAACTGTGTACTTCCATTTTTGTAAATGCATCTAATTTTCCAAAAGGCTCATCCAGCAGCATAATTGGCTTTTCACATAAATACGTACGAAGGAAACTAATTCTTTGACGCATTCCACCTGATAACTCATCTGGATAATGATCTGCGTATTCATCTAGCTCAAATTGCTTTAATGCTTCCATTCCTTCTGTCAGCCTTTGTTTTTTAGGCTTCCCTTCGATTTCCAATGGAAGAACGATATTTTGCAAAGCCGATCGCCACGGTAGTAATAAATCTTGTTGCGGCATATAACTAACAACATCTTGTTTTTTTACATACTCCTCGTTATAAAACACTTCTCCGCTCGTTGGCTCTTCAACACTTGCAATCATATTTAATAATGTACTTTTTCCACAACCACTCGGACCTACAAAAGAGACAAACTCTCCCTCTTGTATAGAAGCACTAATATTTGCTAATACATTCTTTCCATCGAAAGCTTTTACAACATCTTTTATTTGTAATCCACTCATTTTTCACTTGGAAGGAATTCATTTGTAAAGGCATCTTTTACATCGATTTTCTTTTTAATAACTTTGTTGTCATATAAGAAATTCATGTAATTTGTCCAAATCTCTTCCTTCTGTACTCCCCACGCTTTTGCATCATCTTGATACTTTGTACTTAACCACTTTTGGCTTTCTTGTACTAATTCTTTATTCACATCTGGAACAGCTTTAATTAAAATATCCGCAGCTTCTTTCGGTTCTTTAATTGCAAAATCATAACCTTCTGTCGTTGCCGTCATAAATTTTTTCACAAAATCTTTATCTTGCTTCGTATGTTTTTCACTTGTAATAATAACAGGACTATAGAAATCAAGCGCTGGATCTAAGTCTTTTACCATAATTGTATTTAACTCTTTTCCTTGACGCTTCGCTTCAATTCCATCCCATCCATAATAAATCCATTCAAAGTCTGCATCACGACCGATTGATTTAAAGAAATCTGTTTGTCCAAGAATAATTTTTTCAACTTTATTAAAATCAGCTTGATGTTTCTCCATAATCGTCTTTAACGTCGCTTCTTCTGCTGGTCCCCCCCAGCCGCCATAACGTTTACCTTCAAAATCTTTCGGTGACGTCATATTATCTTTTTTTAGAGATGCAAAAGCAGAGGTATTATGCTGAATAATTGCACCAACAGAAACAACTGGGATTCCTTCAACACGAGCTAATGTTACATTTTCTTGTGCGCTTATCGCAAAGTCTGCTTTCCCAGAAGCAATCATCTGCTCTGCCGTTACATTATCACCAGGCTGGATAATTTCTACATCAAGCCCTTGCTTTTTGTAATAATCTTTCGTTTGCGCTACATATAAGCCAGTATGATTCGTATTTGGAAACCAATCTAAAACGACTTTTACTTTTTTATCTTTACTTGAACTTTCTTCTTTCTTCGCCGGATTACATCCAGCAACAGTTACTGCTAATAATGCAGCTAACATAATTTTTAAACCTTTTTTCATTTTCTGCCGCCCTTTCTGTATATCCATGGTGCTGTTATTCTTGCCATAAATTCAACAATAAAGTACAGACATAATGTCACCATGACGATAATCGCTGCAACACCAAATACTCGAGCCGTTAAAAAGGATTTTGTTGCTCTTGTAAGCATAACTCCTAATCCTTCGCTGGCACCAAGCCATTCCCCAATAATCGCCCCCATCACACTATATGTAACAGCAATTTTTAAACCTGAGAAAAAGTATGGGAGTACTGCTGGAAACTTTACTTTCTGGTAAACTTGCCATTTCGTTGCCTTCATTGTTTGTAACAGTTTCAGCATATTTTTATCTACCGTTTGGAAACCTTCTAAAATGCTAAGCGCAATTGGGAAGAAACAAACAAGAATAACAACCATTACTTTTGGCAACATTCCGTATCCAAACCAAATAATAAATAATGGTGCGAGCACAACGATTGGAATTGTTTGCGAAATAACGAGCAATGGATTCATTAAAATCCGAAATAAAGGGATGACATCCATAATGATAGCAATACTCGTCCCAAGTAAAATTGCAAAAAACAACCCAATTATTACTTCCTGTAACGTTTGCACTGTATTCGGTAATAGTAAATCTTTCATTCCAATTAACTCTTGCACAATTGCAGACGGCTTCGGTAAAATCCACGGCTCAATTTTAAATAATGAAACAGATCCTTCCCATATAGCAATGAGAAGGATAAGCCAAATTGTTGTGATTATTTTAGATCGCTTCTGGTTTTGCATATTCATCACGGTACTTCCAAACTTTTTCGTCAATCGTTACGCCTGTACTTGGACGATAGTGAATTTTAATAGAAGTGATTACTTCTTCTGCTCCAGCATCGACGCAAGCTTGTTGCGCGCGTTTAATGACGTCAAGAAGTACATCTAATTCTCCTTCCAACGTTGTTTCCATTGCCCCTACTTCATAACGAACTCCCGACTGTTGTACAACTTCAATTGCTTTATCAACAACGGAATACACATCTTTGTTCTTCGCTTGTGGTACTACTGAAAATGAAATTGTAACTTGTTGTGACATAATAAAATCCCCCTTACAAAATATGGTTTCAAAAAAAGAAAAGGCTTTCCTACCATGTAGGAAAGCCTTGTATACAAGTTATTCTATAATAACTTATGCTACATCACTTTAAAGTAACTCCCTACGCTGGCATTATCCAGATCAGGTTGAGGGTCGATGTATACTTACATCCTCTCAGCCAATTGGCTCCCCGGTTCTTAATTCGTTTTCATTGTAGCATGATTTATTTTATTGAACAAACAAAAGCATGTATAATCATTTCATTTAACTTTTAAATTCCCCAATTAACTCTTGTAACTCCTGTGAAAGCCAACTTAAAGAACTAGCTAATTCAGCAATATCTTGTACAGACATTTCCTGTTCTTTCATACTCTCTTCAATATTACTACTACTATTCGCATACATATTTGCGATATGTGATAGTTCATTTACAACACGAACAATATTTTGGCTATTTTGCAAAATATCACTTGAATTGCTAGAAACAGCTCTAACTTGATTTGTAACAGATTGTGCTGATTTTGAAATTTTTTCAAAGAAAGCACCACTACTTTCAACAAGTTTAATTCCAGATTCTACTTCTTTTGAAGCTTTTTGCATTGAAACAACAGCTTCTTCCGTTTCAGCTTGTGTTTCCCCTATTAATTTTGCTATATCCTTTGCTGATGCTTCCGTCTGCTCTGCTAATTTACGCACTTCATCAGCAACAACGGCAAACCCCTTTCCGGTTGCCTCAGCACGCGAAGCTTCAATAGAAGCATTTAAAACTAGCGAATTAGTTTGATTTGAAATGCCTGTAATTACATTTACAATATCACTAATTTCTTTTGATCTTGTTTCCAAAGAATAAATGATAGAAGATAAATCTTGTACTGCATTTTGTATTATGTTCATTTGATTAATCGCCTGTTCAATAACACCATTTCCTTTTACTGAATGACGCTCCATACCTTCAGACTCTTTCGACATTTGTTCTGCAGCATTCTTTATCTCTTCCATCTTATCTTCCATTTCATATACAATGCCTAAATACTGTGGTACTGAAGTTTCTTGTGATTGAGCGCCAGCTCTTAACCCAACCATAGAACTTACGATTTCTTGAACTGCCATGCTATTCTCTTTCGTACTCACTGACAATTCTTGTGAAGATGAGGAAACCTGTTCTGCTGTCTGCTTCACTTTATCTATAATTCCTTTAAACTTCTCGATGGTATTATTAAAATACGCATTAATAATACCAATATCATCTGGTCTTTCCTCTAATTTAATACTTAAATCACCTTCACCGACTTTGCGCAATCCTTCACGTAAATCTCGCAATGGAGCAAGTGCGTTACGCACAATTAAGAATTGAATAACAGTTGCAATTAAAACCGAAATACAAATAAACATTAAACCTTGTATAATGAAGTTTTCCTTTGTAATAGGAACAATAGAGGCATCTAGATCGGCTGCAACAATTGCCACAATATTATCTTCTCCATCTTTAATTGGCTCTAATATCGTTACCCATGATCCTAATGCGTCTTCATATACTTCTGTTATGTTTGCTTTTTTCGTGCTCATTACTTTATCATATGCTTTCATCCAACGATCTGGTTGTTTGTAATAGTCTCCCGGCTTTACTTCAACAACATTTGCTAAACCTGTAGACAAATCGACGATTTGTAACTCACCTTTTTCATTTTTTTTCGCTCCAACAATATACGTTTGTCCAACACTGTTCAATTCTTTCGTTGATTCATCTAATTTCTCTGTTAACTTCTCTCTCTTTTCTCTTTCTGCCGTTGGGTCTTTTGCAACATCCCTCAATATTTCTGCGTCTAATTTATGTAATACCGTATCTCCAGTTTCAAAAGAATGCCTTTCGAATATAGACATCATACTATTTTGAAACATGTTAAAACTTAACGCTCCCATAGTACCAACAAGCGTCAAAATAACTAATACAGTTAACAATACATTCTTTTGAAGAAACGATAGCTTATGCCAATATGTTTTCATGCACATTACCTTCCTTAATTCAGTTAATACAAAATAATAATTTCAAAACACAACTTTAATTGATAACAATTCTCAAATAAAAACCAAAAAAAAAAGACCAATGAAAAAGCATTGGCCAAAACCAACCCTATCCGTCCGGCAACTGGCTAGCTTAGCCCTTCGACCTTAGCCCCTGTAGTTTTGCGTCCTCATGTTTCCATAAGTTTGCCTTTCTCGCTGAACGAGTTGAACGATATGGGAGTTCTATGAGAATTAAAATATTCTCTTCCAAATATTACAACATAAAAATTAAAATGTCCATCCATTTAAAGATGCAAATATAAAGTTTTAATGTATTATTTTTTCGAAATAATTTAACAAAGTACGTGAATGTTACATTTCTTGTGTTATATAATAAAAAATGTATATAAAATAAGGATTATTACGGATGTTTATTTAATTTTCATTCAAATTAAATTATTCGAATATATCTTAACTTACGAATTTCGGAGGTAGTTTATCATGTTTTGGCTACAATTTATTACGTTACTACTCTGCATTTTTATTGGCGCACGCCTAGGCGGAGTTGGTCTAGGAGTAATGGGTGGCGTTGGTATGGCAATACTTGTTTTCGTCTTCCACTTACAACCTACAGCCCCTCCTATTGATGTAATGCTTATGATTTTAGCAGTAATTACAGCTGCCGGTGCTTTGCAAGCTGCTGGAGGAATGGATTACCTTGTCTACCTTGCTGAGAAAGCATTACGAAAAAATCCAAAGCGTATTACATTTTTTGCTCCTATTGTTACTTATTTATTCACGCTATGCGCGGGAACTGGTCATGTCGCTTATTCTGTACTTCCCGTTATCGCCGAAGTATCTCGCGAATCAGGAATTAGACCTGAACGACCAATGTCAATTGCCGTTATCGCTTCCCAGCAGGCAATTACAGCTAGTCCAATATCGGCTGCAACAGTTGCACTTTTAGCAATGTTAGCCGACTATAAAATCACCTTGTTAGATATTTTAAAAGTCAGTATCCCTTCTACTTTCATTGCTTGTATGGTAGCTGCATTCGTTGCTAGTAAAATGGGAAAAGAATTAAATGAAGACCCTGAATACTTGAAGCGATTAAAAGAGGGAATGATCCCTAAACTTGAAGAGAAAAAAGAATTTGCGGGTGTAAAAGGCGCTAAATTATCAGTTATTCTTTTCCTAGTAGGAACTTTCCTTGTCGTACTTCTTGGTTCATTTGAAGCCCTTCGTCCGGGATGGATGGTTGACGGGAAGTTAGCTCGTCTTTCCATGCCAAACACAATTGAAATGGTCATGTTAACCATTGCTGCTCTTATTATTATTTTCTGTAAACCAAATGTGGAAAGCATTGTAACTGGTAACGTCTTTAAAGCAGGCGCAACAGCAGTTGTTGCTATTTTTGGTATCGCTTGGATGGGAGATACTTTCTTCAACGGAAACTTAAATATAATTCAAGGATCAATTCAACACTTAGTGACAAGTGCACCATGGCTATTTGCTATTGCACTATTCATTCTATCTATTTTACTGTATAGCCAAGCAGCAACAGTTCGTGCTTTAGTGCCACTCGGACTATCACTTGGTATTCCGCCAGCATTACTTATTGCGATGTTCCCTGCAGTAAATGGATATTTCTTCATTCCAAACTACGGGACAATCGTTGCTGCAATTAACTTTGACCGTACTGGTACAACAGGAATTGGTAAATATGTTTTAAATCATAGCTTTATGATTCCGGGCCTGATTGCAACATTCACTTCTATCGGAATTGGGATGCTCTTAATTTCCATTATGTTTTAAAGAAAAAGCACAAACCTTTATTTAAAAAGGTTTGTGCTTTTTTAATCAAACGTTTGTTTAAACTTTTTGGCAGTCTATTCCTCCATATAGCATTTAAAATATTACATGGCCTTTTTCTACAAACTTTTATTTACTTCTTCAGCTAATTCCCTCGTACTTTCATAAGCAGATTCCGCTAAACTAATTGCTGAAATAACTGAAACACCGTCCGCACCCGCTTCTATAACGGAAGCAGTATTTTCAATTGTAATCCCACCAATACCAACAATCGGCATTGTAATTCCTTGTTCTCTAAAGTGGGCTAAACCTTTCGTTCCTTGCACAGCTTTCGTATCTTTTTTTGTACTCGTTGGGAAAATAGGGCCAACTCCTAAATAATCAGCCCCGTTTTCAATTGCAAAGCGTGCTTCTTCAATTGTATGGGCAGATACACCGATAATTTTATCTCCCATCTTTTCACGAACAGATGTAATTCCTTCATCATCTTGTCCAACATGCACGCCATCTGCATCTAACTCGAGGGCTAGTTCCACATCATCATTTACAATGAATGGTACACCGTACTCCTTGCAAAGCGCTTGTAGTTCTTTCGCAAAATCAATACGTTTCTCTCCCGTTAAAGCCCCTTCTCCCTTTTCACGAAGTTGAAAAATTGTTATACCACCTTCTAGTGCATCTCTCAATACTTGTAGTGGCTCCTTCGTACAATTGTTACTTCCCATAATAAAATATACTGGTAATAACCTAGACATTTCATCCATTGTAATGCGCGACATCTAGTTCCTCTCCCTACTGTATAACCTCAATCTTTCCATACTTCTCAATATCATCTGAAGTTGTATTCGCTAACTGATTTAAAAATTCAATTTGAAAGCTTCCTGGTCCATTCTCTACTGTTTTCGAAGCCGCTACTTCTGCTGCTACTCCATAGAATGTTAATGCGGCTACTGCTGCCTTTACATAATCCTTTTCTACCGCTACAAATGCTCCTATTACAGAAGTTAGTAAACAACCTGTTCCAGTAACTTTCGTTAAAATAGGATGGCCATTTCGAATAAGAATAGTTCGCTCTCCATCTGTAACAACATCTTCTTGTCCAGTAATTATCGCAACTGTATTTAATTCATCCGCTGCCTGTTTTGCAATATTTACAACATTACCGTTTCCAGTACCAGCATCTACACCTTTAATTTCCCATTTCTCATTAATAACGTTAGCTATTTCAGCCGCATTTCCGCGGATAACAGCTAAATCGATTTCAGCTGGAATATATCTCGCAACTTCTGTTCGATAAGAAGTTGCTCCTGCCCCAACTGGATCAAACAATACTGGTACATCATTCTTATTTGCTGATTTACCAGCAAGTAACATCGCTTCTACCTCTTCAGGACGAAGTGTACCCATATTTAAAACAAGGGCCCCCGCAATGCTAGCCATTTCTGCTACTTCTTCTTTTGCATACGCCATTACAGGTGATGCTCCTAATGCTAACAAACCGTTTGCTGTAAAATTTGTTACAACAACATTTGTAATATTATGCACGAGTGGATTAGACTCTCTCACCAAATCCACTACTTTACTAATTTCTTTCATATTCATCCTTTTCATCTCCTAACTATAGTAATGGGAGATACACAAAAAGGCACTTTGCGCGTACGCAAAGTGCCTGAACATGTGCTTTTACACTCTCCCTACGCTGGCATTATCCAACAGGTTCAAATGGTCAATGACGGACTAGTCATACTCTCAGTTTGCATCCACAAACTCCCATGTGTTTATTATTCATCTACTTCAAAGTCTACTCTTATTCTAGTAAAATAACAAGTTCTTTACTTTTATAGAATGATAGAGATCAGAACTCTCCTGGTTCAACCATTCTTCGCCTTTATATAAGTAAAACTCTCACACGTATATTTCACCACAAATAACTCAAACCGTCAGCAAGACTGAATAGAACAAAGATGTATGCTATATTTAACGTATGGAAATTTGAAAGGATGTTTTTAAATATGGCAAAAAGTATTGTAATTGCTGAAAAACCTTCTGTTGCACGTGATATCGCACGTGTACTGAAATGTGATAAAAAAGGGAACGGCTATCTTGAAGGTAGTAAATATATTGTTACTTGGGCTTTAGGTCATCTCGTTACATTAGCTGATCCAGAAAGCTATGATGTGAAATATAAACAGTGGAATTTAGAAGATTTACCAATGCTACCGGAGCGTTTAAAACTAACCGTTATTAAACAAACAGGGAAACAGTTTAACGCTGTAAAAAGTCAGCTTCTTAGAAAAGATGTAAATGAAATCATTATAGCTACTGACGCCGGTCGTGAGGGCGAGTTGGTCGCACGCTGGATTATCGATAAAGTTAAAATGCAGAAACCGATTAAACGTCTATGGATTTCATCTGTTACCGATAAAGCAATTAAAGATGGCTTCGCAAATTTAAAACCAGGAAAAGCATATGACAATCTATACGCTTCAGCTGTCGCACGTTCAGAGGCTGACTGGTATATCGGACTTAATGCGACTCGAGCATTAACTACTCGCTTTAATGCCCAACTAAATTGTGGTCGTGTTCAAACACCTACTGTAGCCATGATTGCAAGCCGTGAAGATGAAATCAAACATTTCAAAGCTCAAACTTACTATGGTATCGAAGCTCAAACAGCTGAGAGATTAAAGCTAACTTGGCAAGATACAAAAGGAAATAGCCGTAGCTTTAATAAAGAAAAAACTGATGCAATCGTGAACAAAATTAGTAAACAAAATGCTACTGTTGTAGACATTGATAAAAAACAAAAGAAATCGTTCGCTCCTGGTCTTTACGATTTAACTGAGCTACAACGTGATGCGAATAAAATATTTGGTTACTCTGCGAAAGAAACATTAAACATTATGCAAAAATTATATGAACAGCATAAAGTTTTAACGTACCCTCGTACAGATTCACGCTATATTTCATCTGATATTGTCGGAACACTTCCAGAGCGTCTGAAGGCTTGCGGAGTTGGAGAATACCGTCCTTTAGCACATAAAGTATTGCAGAAACCTGTAAAATCTAATAAATCATTTGTTGATGATAGTAAAGTAAGTGATCATCACGCCATTATTCCAACAGAGAGCTATGTAAACTTCTCAGCTTTCACAGATAAAGAACGTAAAATTTATGACTTAGTTGTAAAACGTTTCTTAGCTGTTTTATTCCCGGCCTTTGAATATGAACAACTAACATTGCGCACGAAAATTGGTGACGAAACGTTCATCGCACGCGGAAAAACGATTTTACATGCTGGTTGGAAAGAGGTTTATGAAAATCGATTTGAAGATGATGATGCAAGCGATGATGTAAAAGAACAAATCTTACCTCGCATCGAAAAAGGCGCTACATTAAACATAAAACTAATTGTCCAAACATCAGGTCAAACGAAAGCACCTGCACGTTTTAATGAAGCAACATTACTTTCAGCGATGGAAAACCCAACAAAATACATGGATACGCAAAACAAACAACTTGCTGACACGTTAAAGTCAACTGGTGGATTAGGTACTGTAGCTACACGAGCTGATATTATCGACAAGTTATTCAATTCGTTCTTGCTTGAAAAACGTGGTAAAGATATTCACATTACTTCAAAAGGCCGTCAGTTACTTGATTTAGTGCCAGAAGAACTGAAATCTCCTACACTAACTGGTGAATGGGAGCAAAAGTTAGAAGCTATCGCTAAAGGAAAATTAAAGAAAGAAGTATTCATTTCAGAAATGAAGAACTATACGAAAGAAATTGTTGCTGAAATTAAATCGAGTGATAAGAAATATAAACACGACAACATTTCAACGAAGTCTTGTCCAGACTGTGGTAAACCAATGTTAGAAGTAAACGGTAAAAAAGGTAAAATGCTTGTATGCCAAGATCGCGAATGTGGTCACCGTAAAAATGTATCCCGCACTACAAATGCACGCTGTCCTCAGTGTAAAAAGAAACTAGAACTTCGTGGTGAAGGAGCAGGCCAAATTTTCGCATGTAAATGTGGCTATCGTGAGAAACTTTCTACATTCCAAGAGAGACGTAAAAAAGAATCCGGCAGCAAAGCTGATAAACGCGACGTTCAAAAATATATGAAACAGCAGAACAAAGAAGAAGAACCATTAAACAATCCATTCGCAGAAGCATTAAAGAAATTAAAATTTGATTAAACAAAAAGGTTCCTACCACTATCGGTAGGAACCTTTTATTTTTAATGAATAATTTTACTTCCTTTTGCGTTCTCAACAAACTTTTCACTTGATTTGTTAATTGGTGTTTTCAGTAATAATGCAGCCACAACCATGATTACTACGAAAGCACTTAACACAAGTAAATCTCTAGTTACTATATCCCAAAGCATTCCACCTACTGTTTCACGAATTGCACTAATAGCATATGTGAATGGCAAGAACGGATAAATCGCTTGGAAGAATGGTGGTGTCATTTGAATTGGGAACGTACCGCCCGATCCTGCTACTTGTAGTACAAGTAAAATAATCGCCATCGATTTCCCAACGTTTCCGAAAATAGAAACGAGTGAGTACACGATACAAACAAATACTCCCCCAATAAATAAACTAAATAACACAAACCAGAACTTATCGACTACGTACGTACCGAGTAAGAATATATCTCCCATTGATACGATAAACGCTTGTGAAAGACCTATCGTTAAGAATGTTAATAAACGTCCGAAGTAAACTTCATGGCTCTTATAATTCGCGCCCTCTTCGTGTACTTCTACCGTTAATAATGAAACCATTAATAATGCGCCTACCCATAATGCAAGCACTGTATAGAATGGTGACATTGCTGAACCGTAGTTCGGCATTGCAAATAATTTATTCTCTTTTAAATTTACTGGATTTGCAAAGTAGTCACTTTGCTTTTCAACATCATTCTTTAATAAGCGTATGATGTCTTTTATATCCTCTTCAGATTCAAAATCACGAATTTTATCTGCTAATTCTTTAATCTTTTTCTCAGTCTCCGGCATTTCAGCTTTAATGTCTGCTAATTTCTTTCTACCGTCTACTAAGCCTTTGGATGAATCTTCTAGTAATTTTTTAACATCTGGAAGCTTTTTGTCTGCATCATTTAAAATTTGAGTTGTATTTTTCGACATCTCTTTTGTACGAGCAATTGCTGTATTAAAGTTCGGGACAATTTCTGAATCATACGTGGACAATACATCTGCTAATTGAGCTGCTCCACCTTTTGCTGCATTGTTAATACTTTCAATTACATCTTTTGTAGGTTTCTGGCCATTGTTAAGAAGTGTAATCCCCTTATTCGTTGCCTCTACACCTTTTTGCAAACTGCTTTTCGCTTTATTTAATTTTGCAATTCCATTATTAAGGTTTTTATCACTATTTACATCTGCTAAAACCTTATTTGTGCTTTCTAGAACTGGAATCATATCATCAATTAAACCGATTCCAGATTGGAATTGACCATTTAAACTATTTAAAGCTACTTTCGTTGAATCTAAATCGTTAATACCTCTATTTTTTACATCTTCTTTCGCCTTTTGCAAATCAGCTTTTGCACCTTCAATGCCATTTTTTACTTTATCGTAATCTGATTTTGCATTATCATATGCTGCATTTGCATCAGCTTTAGCTTGATCTACTGTGCTAACTGCTTTTTTATAATCTGCTACAAATGTTTCATTATAATCTTTTTCAGCTTGATCAATTAACGCATTTGCTGCATCTAATTTTTGATTAGCTACATCTGTTACATCTTTCTTTACTTCTTGTCCTGTACCAATAGCATTTACAATATCTTTAATACCGTTATTTGCATTTTCCATACCGCCTTTAAGCTTCGTCAGGCGATCCACTCGTCCTTGGAAAAAGCTTTTACCAAAATCAGTCGTTACTGATTTCTGAAGTTCGGTAAATACATTAATAAGATACGAAATACCCTCTGTACGAGATTGTAATTGATCTGATACCGCATTTAAATCTTTCTTTGCTTGTTCCGGATCAAATTTTCCATTTTGCAATCCATTTACAACACTTTTCCCATAAGCCGTTCCTGCACGGGATGAACTTAAAACATTATTTACTGTTTGATTAATATTTTGCGCTATACTTTTGTAACCATCATTGTTCAACTTAGAAAGATCCGGTCTCGCCGGGAATTCAGGTAATCCATTCATTCCAGAAAAATCAGGGATATTTAAATCTACACCCGGATTCATTAAAAAGTCAGTAAATGCAGCTGCGCTATCCATAACACCTTTGGCTGCTACTAAATCATTTCTTATCGCTCCTGGAGCATTCTTTAATGTTTGATCTTGTCTTGCAAAGAACTTATCTAAATTTGCCAACGCTTCTTGCCCATCATTTATTACACTCTCTACAACAGGTAGATCTTTTTGTGCTACTTTCACGATATCTTCCGCTCGAGTCGCATCATCTAACGCCTTATCCATAAGTGTATTCATTTCTGGGAACTGCGCTTCTAATTTAAATACAAGATCTTTTACTTTTTCGATGCTCGGTAAGTTAGTTTCTAAATCGATTCCAAGGTCATTGAAGATTTTAAAAATCTCACCGTTTGCTGTTTTAACAAAGTTTTTACTAACCTCTTCTGTAAGACCCGATGCACCTTTAGCTGTAATTTTCGGTGCAATCGCATTTACTTTTTCATTTACATAGTAATCAAGTTCTGGTTTCTGTGGATTTTCATTCAAGACCGTTGCAATCTTTTCAGAAAAATCTTTTGGAATAGTAATACTTGCGGAATAATCTCCACGCTCTACTCCATAAATTGCTTGCTTTTCATCAACAAACTTCCACCCGAAATTTTTGTCCTTCTTAAGTGAATCTACAATTTCTTCCCCGATGTTAATATCTTTCCCTCTTAAATTTGATCCAACATCTTGGTTAGAAACTGCAATTTGGATTCCTTTCGTATTTCCGTAAGGATCCCAAGAAGCTTTAATGTTAAACCATGCATATAACGATGGTAAAATCATTAACCCTAAAACAATAACAATTGCAGCCCAATGTTTGGCTACATTCCGTAAATCTGTCTTATAAATACGCCAAATTTGTTTCATAAAAGTTATCACCTAATTATATATTTTTCCTTCTTTAGAAAATGATACATACATTTTGTAATTATATCACTTTCTACATCGTGGATTAAACGAAAACATACTATTTTTCCCATTAAATATTTCACTTACTTCATTATATAACGAAGTAAAAAAAGTATGCATACAAAATGACCAAATTAGTTTTACATTCAATAATAACAAATATATAGGAAATGTCATAAAAAATACAAGTATTTTCTCTTGGGAATACTTGTATTTATCAAAAAAACCTCACAGCTTTTCATTATCTGTGAGGATTTCTTCTATTATATATCTAATTGTACTTCTACACCGAAATGGTCAGAAATTACATTTCGATTTGCTCCATTAAAAATGACTTTTGAAGAATTAACTGTTTTACTTTGATTGCTTAATATTAGGTCGATTCGTAAGTTTTGTTTATTTTCATCCCAACCAGCAATCTCTCCTTGGACAGTTGTTCCTTCATCCTTCTCTATCGCTAGTTCATATGTGTCATATAAACCTTTTTGCATCATATACTCATAACCCTCTCCTTCCAAACGAGCATTGTTATTAAAATCACCCATTAAGAAGGAAAGTTCATTGCTATTTACACGCTCCATTAAACGATCAACTTGGTCTTTGAATGATTCTTCTTCATCATTCCACCAACCGAGATGGCAAGAATAAAACGTTATATTCTTATCATTATAAGCAATTGTTGCACTTACAATTTTGCGTGTTTTCCAATACGTTGTATCCTTATTTTCTGAGACAAAGAACGTATCTTCCTTTACAATGTTGTGCTTTGTTATAATTGCTAATCCTTCTTCGTACACATCATATCCAATATGAGAGAAATCCCAAATAATATTGTATTCTTTTACATTTAATGCTCTTAACTCTTCTAGCAGTAAAAGTCCAAAATTATCTTTTTTCTTGTTACCGCATACATTTTCAGCTTGTATAGACTGACTTACTTCTTGCAATGCGATCACATCATAATCTTCTTCTTGAATTGCTTTAGCAAGATACTTTATTTTTTCAATTTGATTCTCTTCTTGCCAAGAGTGACAATTTAAAGTTAGCAATTTCATATTATTACGCACCTAACATATCTTGAATATCTGACTTTAATACGTCAGCTTTCGGGCCATATACTGCTTGTACACCTTTATCTTTTACAATAAGTCCTAAAGCACCATTTTGTTTCCATTGTACTTCTGGTGCAACGGCATCTAAATCTTTTACTGTTACACGTAAACGTGTCATACAAGCATCTACGTCAGCAATATTATCTTTTCCGCCCAATAAATCAATAACTTTTGTTGCTAATGAACCATCTTGTACATTTCCTGTTCCTTCTGTTGACTCATCTTCATTATCAATATAGTTACCTGCACGCCCTGGCGTTGGTAAATTGAATTTTTTAATTAAGAAGTTGAATAACGTAAAGTTAAGGCCGAAGAACACTAATGAAACAATGACAAAGTTGATTAAATCTCTCGTTAAACCTGCATTGATCATCATTGGTGTACGTGTAATTAACTCAATAAATCCAAATGCATGAACACGTAAATTAATTAAATCCGCTAATGCGAATGCAAGTCCTGTTGTAATTGCATACACAACATATAATACCGGTGCAATAAACATGAACATGAATTCAATTGGTTCTGTTACACCTGTTAAGAATACTGCTAATGCAGCTGATAAGAACATTGGTTTATATTTTGCACGTTTTTCTTTATCAACATTACGGAACATCGCAAACGCAATCCCCATTAACGCTGCCGTTGAGCCGATAACTTGTCCAGCTTTGAAACGAGCTGGTACAACGTTATTTAATAAATCGTTATATGCTTTCGTATCTCCATTTGCTAATAAGTTATTTAAATCTGTAATCCATGCAAGCCATAACGGATCTTGTCCCGCTACAATTTGTCCAACCTTTGAGCCTGTTAACATCGTATATGTTCCGCCTAGCTCTGTGTAGTTCATCGGAATCGTTAACATATGATGTAATCCAAATGGTAATAATAAACGTTCTAACGTTCCATATACAAACGGTGCAATAACTGGTGCACTATCTTTAGATGCTGCAATCCAGCGACCAAATTCATTTAATCCACTTTGGATAAATGGCCATACAAGTGATAATACAATCGCAGTGACTGTAGACCAAACAATTACAACGAATGGTACGAATCGTTTTCCATTAAAGAATGCTAATGCCTGTGGCAGTTTATTATAATTGTAGTATTTGTTATATAAAGTAGCTCCTAAGAAACCTGTGATAATCCCTACGAAAACTCCCATGTTTAATGCTGGTGCACCAAGTACAGAAGTAAAGTAATCTTTTACAAGTAAATCTCCTGCTAAAAACGAAGAAACTGTCGCTTTTGAATCCGTTAACATTTGAGCGTTTACACCAAATATAGCTCCTGTAATTCTGTTTGTTAAGACGAATGCTAATAGTGCTGCAAATGCACCACCTGCTCGATCCTTCGCCCAAGATCCCCCAATTGCTACTGCGAATAAGATGTGTAGATTTGTAATAATTGCCCAACCGATGTCTTCCATTACTCGAGCAATGGTATGAACTGCGTTAACATCCCCAGCAGACATCCCAATTAACTTACCGATGGAAATCATTAAACCAGCTGCTGGCATTACAGCTACAACAACTAGTAACGCTTTCCCGAACTTTTGCCAAAAATCAAAAGACGTAATTTTCATCTGTTTTTCCTCCCCTTTATTTATAACAACATAATGATTTAAATTATAATTTCTGTTTCTCTTATGAAAACGATTCCTTATGTTTCTTTTTCTCCTTTACGCAACCGTTTTCATAAATCTATTTTAATAAAAGCGTTTTCACATTGCAATAGAAATTTATTTTTTTTCATAAAAAAAGATGCTCAAGGAGCATCCTTTTTCATTATGAAATGCGATAAACCCTTGTTTCATAAGGTTTCAACGTGATTGTAATTATTTGTTCATGTTCCGCAACTTCATAGTTATTTAAAAGCAAACGTTTGCGTTCTAATGCGAATAAACTCTCATTATACACAGCTTCCTCTTTTGAGATATTACTAATTACAATGACTTTTTCATCCTGTAGCGTACGTGTATATGCATAAATTTGTGGATCGTCTTCTAAAAGTAAATCGTACGTACCGTAGTTCAGTACATCGTGCTCTTTTTTCAAGGCAATCATTTTCTTATAGAAATTGAAAATAGACTTTTCTTCATTTTTTTGCTTTTCAACATTAATTTCTTTGTAATTTGGATTCATGCTAAACCAAGGTGTACTTGTTGTGAAGCCAGCATTCATTTCATCATTCCACTGCATAGGTGTACGTGAATTATCGCGGCAAGAAGCCCATATAATTTCCATCATATCTTGATGTGATACGCCCTCTGCAATTTTCTCACGATATAAATTTTTAATTGCTACATCATCGTAATCTTCAATATTTGGGAACTGAACATTTGTCATACCAATTTCTTGTCCTTGATAAATAAACGGTGTGCCGTGCATAAAGAAATACATCGCTCCTAAAGCCGTTGCACTTTCACGCCAATATTCTTTATCATTTCCCCAAGTAGACACAATACGTGGCTTATCATGATTTTCAATATATAAAGCATTCCATCCCTTATTTTCTAAACCTTTTTGCCACTTTGTTAATACTTTTTTCAACTCAACAACATCAAGATCTTTCTTCTTTTCTGCATCCCATAAGCTTAAATGCTCAAATTGGAATACCATATTGAATTTACCATTCTCTTCTCCAACCCAAAGATCAGCATCTTCAACTTTCACACCATTTGCTTCTCCAACAGTCATAATATCGTATTTAGCAAATGTGTTTTCTTTTAATTCTTCTAGTAATGGCTGAATACCATTTACATTCATATGTTTGTCAAAAGAAGGCACATACTTTAACCCTTTTGGGTTTGGCATATCCTTCAGGCCATCTTCTTTTTTTATATGACTAATCGCATCGACGCGGAAACCATCAATACCTTTATCAAGCCACCAATTAACAGTATCATATAAAACTTCACGAACTTCTTTATTCTCCCAGTTCAAATCTGGTTGTTTACGCGAGAATAAATGTAAATAATATTGCTCTGTCACGTCATCATATTCCCATGCAGAACCATTAAAGATACTTTCCCAATTGTTTGGTTCCGCGCCGTCTTTACCATCCTGCCAAATATACCAATCACGCTTCGGATTGTCTTTAGAAGAACTTGATTCAATAAACCATGGATGTTCATCACTTGTATGATTAATAACTAAATCAATAATAAGCTTCATGTCACGCTTATGAACTTCATCTAGTAGCATATCAAAATCTTCCATCGTACCAAATTCATCCATAATATCTTGATAGTCACTAATATCATAACCATTATCGTCATTAGGTGATTTATACATTGGACAAATCCAAATTACATCTATACCTAAATCTTTTAAATAATCCAGCTTTGCAATAATCCCCTGTAAATCTCCAATACCATCACCATTTGAATCCATAAAGCTACGTGGATAAATTTGATAAGCGACAGCTTCTTTCCACCATGTCTTATTCATACTAATTCTCTCCTTTTGCATCCCATCGGATTTTTTATGCAAACGTTTTCGTAACACTATCATAACAAAATATGAATAGTTTGCAACTGTTTTCATTGAACTCTATGTAGTTTCCTTATTCTTATGCCTTATTTATTTCTCACAAAGATAAAGTGAAACTTTAATCGTTAAGGAGATGTCCATTCCCCGCTGATTATTAGCCCTTACCAATCGAGCTTTTACGAGCAGCCCTATCTTCTTTGTTTCAGCCGGATTGTCTTACTGCTCGCAAATAACGGGATAAATCTAACCCTTCTCTTCTTCTCGTCCATGCGTGTTAAATACACTCTTCATATACTAATACAAGCTCATATTATTTCAGAAAGGAGATATAAATTGAAACAAACAAAATTAACTGGTCGTATCGTCGTTCCCTCGGATCCTGGGTATGACATAGCCCGAATAAATTTAAATTTAAGCATTCCAAAATTTCCTTGTATTATTGTTTTTTGTCGAAATAAAAATGATGTGTGTAACGCCTTAAAATGGGCACGTGAGCGTCATATACCATTTCGCTTAAGAAGTGGACGACATAGCTACGAAAATTTCTCTCTTTTAAATGGCGGGCTTATTATTGATGTGAGTGAAATGAAGCAAATTACGGTTAGTACAGGAAAATTAACAGCAACAATTGAAGCGGGTGCAAATCTTGGCGCTGTGTATAAAGAACTTTGGAAATATGGTGTTACAATACCAGCTGGCACAAGTGCAAGTGTCGGAATTGTGGGGTTAACACTCGGCGGTGGCATTGGCATGCTTTCACGCTTATTTGGACTAACATGTGATCAATTAGTAGAAGTCGAAATGGTACAAGCGTGCGGGAAATTTGGTGCAAAAATCATTCGTGCAAATGAACAAGAAAACCCTAACCTATTTTGGGCATGCCGTGGCGGTGGCGGTGGAAATTTCGGGATTATTACTTCCTTAACCTTTCGAGTCCACCCTATTAAAAACGTATCAATTTTCTCACTTACATGGGAATGGAAAGACTTTATTGCTGCATTTCAAGCTTGGCAAAACTGGGCACCTTATATAGATGAACATCTCACTTCATCAATTGAATTATTCTCTAAACAACGAAATAAAATCGAGGTGAAAGGTGAATTTGTCGGCTCTCCTTCTGAACTCTATCCTCTATTATCTCCTCTTCTTGAAACTGGTAATCCTTCTCTCTTTATAGATGAAGTCCCGTATATAAAGGCTGTTCAATTCTTTAATAGCGGCAATATTCCTGAAAAATTCAAACGTTCTGGTTCCTACGTATATAAACCTATCCCTCTTAAAGGTATTCAAATCTTACAATATTTTCTTTCTCATGCACCAAATAAAGATGCGAGTATTTGGCACCAATCACTCGTAGGTGCTGTAGAAAACATTTCGCCTAATGAAACAGCTTATTTCCACCGCAAGGCAATTATTGCTCAAGAATATATTACTTCTTGGAAATGCAACGATGAAGAAAATCGAAATATACGCTGGGTTAAAGATTTAAGAGAAAGCTTAGATTCTTACACACTAGGAGACTATGTCAATTGGCCCGATATCGACATAAAAAATTGGCAAACTAGTTATTATGGCTCTAATTTTCAAAGGTTGCATAAAGTGAAGACAGCGTATGACCCTTGTAATGTTTTTCGTTTTCAACAAAGTATCCCACCCTTTCATACGTAAAAAAGGGGATAAAATAAAAAACCATCCAATATGCCGTTACCTCACAGCATGTTGGATGATTCAAGTTGATTTTCTATATCTTTTCAAATTATTGCTCCTACTCATAAACTTTCAATTACGGATTAATTGTATTTCTCATCATTTTTATGCAATGAATGTAATTTAATATTTGGTACTTTATCTTTTTCAATACCGCTATTATAAGCAACAGGAATTTGAAATTCGAATTGTTTTGTCTCATGTTTTTGTAAATAGACTGGTTTCGGTACTGGATAACCTTTTGAATTCTCGTTTGCATTATCATATAAAACAACTTTTAATGCCTGTGAATGATTACGATAATTTTTTAAAGTCACAATGCATTTTTGTTCGATACCCTCTCCATTTTTCTCCATTCTACACTGGCTATCTTCTTTTTTATATTCTATCGCCTCTACCCCTGTTTTTCCTGCGTAGTACCATGTTTTATTCAATGTATGGAGAATGTTATTTAAAATAAACGGCATCATTAAAATCAAAATACTAATGCCTACTACTTTTATCTTATTCATTGTTCTAAATGTACTAGATTTCTTTTTTACTAGCCATTTTACAAATAATATAAATGCGATTATATGTAGTACGAAAGAAACAATTAATATATTTGAAACTTTATAACCCATATAAATATATGTATATACCGGAACCTTATAGAAATTGAATAGTTTTTCCCCAATTAATTCATTATCGTTTGGAATTTTTAATAATAACAAAACCCCTATACTGTAACAAATAGCTACTAATCGATCATACTCAATTCGAACCATTCCTTCTCCCCTTCCTTTTGCTTTTTTATTATCGATTTTAGCTATTATTACCATAATATACAATCATTTTATAGAGGATAACGTAAAAAAGTTCCTTATAAATATATAAAGAACCTTATTAATATACAATATGAATTAGAAAATCAATATGCAATTTTCACATAGAGATCTCCTCAAAATATGTTGGATTATGTATTGTAATTTTTTTATCCAGAATTGTAACAATACTATCGTTTTTTAATTGTTTTAATACGCCGCTAACCGTCTCTCGGGACGTCCCAGATATTTTTGATATTTCAATTGTTGTAAGTGGGCATGAAATTACAATCGTTTCGCCACTCTGTTCTCCTAAATCTTGCATTAAATAATTTAATGTTTGAATGACTCGATCTTGTGCATTAGGAATTGTAATATTTTGCACTCGATTTTCGTTTAGTTTTAATATTGATGATAATTGCTGAACAACGTACATTAATTGCGTCCTACTAGATTTCACCATATCTTCGAAAATTACTGTCGGAATATAATATACCTCTACATCTGTCATCGCTTCTGCCGTATAGTTATATCCTCTGTCTGTAAACATACCACCATAAGGAAAAATAGAATACCTCTTTACATAGTCATCATATAATAAATTTCCACTTTGATTTACCCGCTCTAACTTTACAAAACCATCTAACATGAAGTAAATTCTTTCTCTTGAATCCCCTTCTAAAAATAAAAATTGACCCTTTTTATAAGTTCGCCAATAGACAAACTCCGCCAAACCTTTCAATTTCTTTTCTGTTAAATGAGCAAATAATTCAAATTGTTTTAAGTCTTTAACTACGTTCCGTCTATTCATAAAATTCCCTCTCTCTTGCTGTATGTTGGAGCGAAAAATCAAGAAAGCGTATTCAAATTAAATTTTATCATAATTAACTTATATGTTAAGATTTCATCATGAAAACTTTATGAACAATGAGTACAAAAAATATTAATAAATAAAAAGAATGAAGTTACTAACTTCATTCTTTTTTTACTAATAAATAGCGCACACAATTATTTAAACATACATGCATACATTCTGTTTAGAAATAATAGTACCAGCTTTTTCTTCTAGTGCTTCATATACTTTTTCTAAAGACGTAATAATTGTTTTTCTTTTTGGATTTGTATTAACAAAATTAATAGCAGCTTCAATTTTTGGAAGCATACTTCCCGCAGCAAATTGTTTTTCCTCAATGTATTCTTCTAATTGATTCACTGTGACATGCTCTAATTTCTTTTGATTCAGTTGATTATAATTTACATACACATGATCAACTGCAGTTAAAATTACGAGCGTATCAGCATCTACTAATTCAGCTAATTTCTGCGCAGCGAAATCTTTATCGATAACCGCTTCAGTTCCTTTTAACCCTTCTTCGGAATCAATTACTGGAATTCCACCACCACCAACAGCTATCACTATATTTCCATCCTCAACTAAAGAATTAATTACTTTATGCTCATGAATACTTACAGGCTTCGGTGATGGAACAACACGTCTCCACCCTCTGCCAGCATCCTCTTTAAACACTGCTTTTGTTTCTTCCATTAATCTTCTTGCTTCTTCTTCCGTATAAAAAGGACCAATTGGTTTAGTTGGATTTTTAAATGCCTCATCTTTTTCATCCACGACAACGCGTGTTATAACCGTTGCTACGTCTTTTTTTATATTCCGTTTTTTCAATGCCTTTTCAATCGCATTTTCCATCCAATATCCAATCATCCCTTGGCTCATTGCACCACAAGTATCTAATGGCATTGCAGGTGTCTTTTCCGTTTCTGCAGCTTTTTGCTGTAATAAAATATTCCCCACTTGCGGGCCATTTCCGTGCGCAATTACTATATCTACATCATTTTCCATTATTTTCACAAGTTGTTCCGCTGTTTTTTCTAATGCTTCTTGCTGTGCCCCTGCAGTAGCTTTTCCAGACTGTATCGCATTTCCCCCTAGTGCAACTACAATTTTTCTTCGTGCCATATTTCAGCCCTCCAGTTAATTTCGCTTTCACAGCGCTTTATAAAGTAATACTGCCTGTAATTAATCCATAAATCGCAAAGAATGCTAAAGCACCAATTGCTACCGATGATGCTAATTCCACTCGAGTAAATATTTGCTTCGAACTCTTTTGCTTTTGAACATTGTAAAAAATAAAAATACCTGGCGCATATAAGGTCATTGTTAATAATAAATACTCTAAACCAGCTGCATAAACTAACCACACACCATAAATACTTGCTATCAAACCAATTATTATATTTTTATTTCGATCCACTTCTTCAGACTTTAAGCTATGCTTCAGTTGATAAAATGCTGAAAAAGCATATGGGATTAAAATAGCTGAAGATGCTAAAGAGAATGCAAAGTTATACGCCTGATCGGAAACGACGAATGTTAATAAGAACATTTGAATTAAGCCATTTGTTATCCATAATGAATTTATTGGAGCCTTATTTTTATTTTCTTTTGCAAACCATTTTGGAAATACTCCGTCTTTAGCCGCCAAATATGGAATTTCAGATGCGAGTAAAGTCCAGCCTAACCAAGCACCTAATACAGAGATGACTAAACCTAAATTAATAAAGATAGCCCCCCATTTTCCAACAACACTTTCAAATAAATAAGCCATAGACGGATTTTTCAAATTAGCAATATCTGCTTGCTGCATAAGTCCAAGAGACAGTAATGTAATTAAAATGTAAATGATGAGTGTACCAATTAAGCCAATAACCGTTGCTTTCCCTACATCACTTCTATTTTTTGCTCGACTAGATAAAACAACAGCCCCTTCTACCCCAATAAACACCCATAAAGTTACAAGCATTGTACTTTTAACTTGGCTGCCAACCGCTCCCCATGAAAAAGAACCAGTTTGTCCCCAAAATCCATCTAGAAACGTATCAATATGAAACGCGAAGATTCCTATAACAATAAATACAAATACAGGTACTAATTTTGCGATTGTAGTTACTAAATTCACAAGTGCTGCTGATTGAACTCCACGTAAAATTAACATGTGAACACACCATAATAATACGCTTGCACCAATAATGGATGCTACATTTTGACCGCCTTCAAAGATTGGGAAGAAATACCCTAATGAAGAAAACAATAATGTACCGTAAGCTACATTACCAAGCCAGGCAGATAGCCAATATCCCCACGCACTATTAAATCCCATGAAATTACCAAATCCTGCTTTTGCATAGCTAAAAATACCGCCATCTAAATCTGGCCGTTTTACAGTTAGATTTTGAAAAGATAATCCAAGCGCAATCATCCCAATTCCTGTTATAACCCAACCAATAATAATGGCTCCAGCACCAGCACCTTTTGCCATATCACTTGCTAAATTAAATGCTCCACCGCCAATCATAGACCCCACTACAAGCGCCGTTAATGTAAACAACCCTAATTTCTTATCTTCATCCATTCCACTCACCTCTCTTTAATTGCAATAACAATACGAAAGCCATAGTGAATGATAGTGTCTAAAGGAGGAGAAAGAAGAAAGGAAGACTCCCTTTCTTCTTTACTCCATATTTCCTAAAGTAGCTGCCATAACCGCTTTAATTGTATGCATTCTATTTTCAGCCTGATCAAATACTTTTGAATGTTTACTGCGGAATACTTCGTCAGTTACCTCCATTTCCCTCAACCCATATTTCTCATAAACTTCCTCACCATACATCGTTTCAACATCATGGAATGCGGGTAAACAATGTAAGAAAATCACATTTTCATTTCCTGTTTCTTTAATCATTTTCATACTTACTTGATAAGGTTTCAATAACTCGACACGTTCAGCAAATTTTTCTTCCTCACCCATAGACACCCATACATCTGTATAAATTACATCTGCATTCGCAACAGCTTCTTCCACATTACTTGTTATCATTACCTGTTCATTATATTTTTTTGCTAAATCAATTACTTCTTGCTCTGGCCATAAAGATTCCGGTGTACAAATACGTACATCCATTCCAACGATCGCTCCACCAACTAGTAAGCTATTAGCAACATTATTTCGTCCATCTCCAACGTAAACGAGCTTCACATTTTCTAATTTCCCTACATGTTCTCTAATTGTTAATAAATCTGCAAGTGTTTGTGTTGGATGCCACATATCTGTTAATCCATTCCAAACCGGCACACCAGAATTTTGTGCTAAAGATTCTACAGTTTCATGATTAAATCCACGAAACTCAATTCCGTCAAACATGCGTCCTAACACTTTTGCTGTATCCTCTACGGATTCTTTTTTCCCAAGCTGAATATCACCTTTCCCTAAATATTCAGGGTTCGCCCCCAAATCCGTACACGCTACTGTAAATGCACATCGCGTACGAGTAGAGGTTTTTTCAAATAATAGCGCTACATTTTTACCTTCTAAATAATGATGTGGGACACCGTTTTTCTTTTTCTCTTTTAATTCTGCTGCTAAATCTAGAAAATATAATAATTCTTCTTGTGTAAAATCTTTTTCAGCTAGAAAACTTCTTCCTTTTAAATTTGGTCTAGTCATTAACATACTTCATCCCTACTTTCTCCGTTATTTATACTAAATATCTTTACGAACAATTGGCATACTCATGCAACGTGGACCCCCACGACCACGAGATAATTCCGAACTTAGCACCTCAATGACTTCTATACCATGCTCCCTTAATAAAGTATTGGATACATAGTTGCGATCATATGTAACAACTACACCTGGCGCAATTGCTAATGTATTAGAACCGTCATTCCATTGTTCACGGGCGGAAGCAATTGCATCTCCTCCTCCACAAGGAATAAGAACTAATTCACTTAAACCTAATACCCCTTTTAATGCTTCCATTAAAGAAGTACGATGTGTAATTTTAAGATTTTCCGCATCTGGACCTTTTTCTAAAATATAAATATTCATATTTCCTTTTGGCCCTTGAATGGCTGGGTGAATTGTAAACTTGTCATAATCAACCATTGTAAACACTGTATCTAAATGCATAAATGCTCGGCATTTTGGAATTTCTATTGCTAACACTTTCTTAATTTTATTTTGTCGGCTAAAAAGATTTTTAGCTAAACGTTCAATTGCTTTAGCTGACGTACGGGCAGATACTCCAATTGCAATTGTTTCTTCATTTAAAATTAGCTCATCGCCACCTTCAATCGGAAACTTATAATCACGATCTAGCCAAATTGGCACATTGTGATTTGCAAATCTTGGATGATATTTAATGATGTACTCCATGAATAATGATTCACGTCTACGCGCCGGTTCTCTCATCTTATTTATCGTTAAACCATCACCCACGCTAGCTGCTGGATCACGAGTAAAATATAAATTAGGCATTGGGTCTAAGTAAAACGGATAATGATCTTCCATTAATTCGTATAAATGTGTCTTCTTACTTGTTTCAATTTCGTTTTTCCGTACACCACCCATAATTTTTTGAACTAATTCTTCATTTGAAAAGGAAAGTAAATATTCTTTTAAAGTTTGATGTGCAACATTTACGTCAGCCTGTCCTTCTTCTAAAATACGATCAACAAATTCTTCTCGAAGTTTTTTATCTACTAATGCCTCAGCAGCTAGTTTTTCTAAATAAAGAACTTCAACACCCCGATTGCGTAATGTTTGTGCAAAATAATCATGCTCTTTTTGAATAATTGGTAAGTATGGAATATCGTCAAATAATAATTGTTGCAAATAATCTGGCGTTAAGTTTTCCACTTCTTTACCAGGTCGTTTTAATAAAACTGTTTGTAATTCCCCAATTTCTGAAGTAACATGTATCGGATGCTTCATTTGTTGTACCTCCTTTTAAATATGTTTGATGTCTTACAAGTACATAATAAATGCTACGCGCTTTCATCTTTGTGAAAACATCCACATTATCATTGTGAAATATTAAACAAGTTATTTTTTTAAAATCATATAAATTTGTATTTTTATAACATTCCATCCCGCTTTTTCAATAAAAAAATACATATATTACGCATATATGCTGAATATTTAACTTCCGTATTTTTAAAAAAATCCTGTTTTTAATTTTTATTAAAAACAGGATTTTGCATCTAAATAATTAAATTTAACCTTTCTTCTAAAATCTCCCTATCTGATTTCGACTGAGAAATTATAAGGCATGTATCATTTCCACATATACATCCTATTTTTTCTTTCCAATCTAACTCATCAAACAAAGCACCAATAACATGTGCATTACCGGGTAATGTTTTAATAACCATTAATTGATCTACACAATCAATTTTTACAACAACCTCTCGTAATTTTTTCTTTAACTTTATATCAGTTTGTAAATGCTCTTCTGAGAAAAATTTATAT
The DNA here is from genome assembly GCF_038005725.1 of Bacillus sp. FSL R12-0074. Lineage (NCBI taxonomy): Bacteria > Bacillati > Bacillota > Bacilli > Caryophanales > Bacillaceae > Bacillus > Bacillus sp. FSL R12-0074. Next base: position 385,591 of record NZ_JBBOTR010000001.1, on the reverse strand, counting down.
ATCATTAATCCTTCTTGAGAAGGTACCTTCGTTAAGTTTAACTCACGAATATCTCGAGAAACTGTAGCTTGTGTTACTAATACATCTTTTTTTGCTAACAATTCTACTAATCTTTCTTGCTTCTCTATTTCATACTCCTTTACAAATTGTTTAATTAATCGTTGTCTTTTTTCTTTTTTCATAAAAGACACCCCTTTTAATATTATAGCTCGCTATAATTTTCATCCGAAAGGGACAGAAAAGAATGTTGCGGAAACGTTCATAGTTTATACTTTTTAACTGTAGATATTAAATCTAGCTAAAAAAAGAGAAGAACAGCATTCTGTTCTTCTCTTTTACATTGAAAATCGTTCAATCGTTTGTTTCAAATCCGCTGATTGCTTCTCTAAGTCTTTTAATAATTGATCGATTGCTATCATATTTTTAGACTGTTGCAATGTCACACGTGCCACTTCTTGTGAACCAGCTGACGTTTCTTCCGCAATTGCTGCTACAGCCTTTGTTTGTGCTCCTGTTTGATGAATATGACTCACTTGTTCATTCATATAACTACTAATTTGCTTAGTTGTATCGGCTACTTCCATAACACTTGATGACATTTCTTTTAAAATTAATTCTGTAGCTTCTCCGCGTTTCGCCTCTTCTTTAGCTGTCTTCACCTGCTCTGTCATTTTCAATGCGACTTGCTGTACTTCATCTTGCATATTACGTAATAACTGCGATATGTTTCTTGCGGAATGATCACTTTCATCAGCAAGTTTACGTACTTCTTCTGCTACAACCGCAAAGCCCCTTCCATGCTCTCCTGCACGAGCTGCCTCAATAGAAGCGTTGAGTGCTAATAAATTTGTTTGGCTAGCAATCTCACTCACAACAGAAACAATATGTTCTACTTGTTTCATTCGTTCTTCTAACTTCTGTACATTTTGCATCGAATCTTCATTCTCTTTTGCCAATGTTTGAATGCCTTGAATTAAAGAAGTAAAGACACGTGTACTTTGTCCTAAAGCTTGAACCATTTCTAAAGACAACTCGTCGGACTGTTTTGCTTTTTCTTCTACTTCACTCGCAATAGAGGTTGTTGTATCGACAGTTGAAACAATCGCCTGAATGGAAGCTGCTGATTGCTCGGCGCCAGAAGAAATCTCTGCAAGAGTTTCAGACACACCGCGTGCTTGCTTTGTCGCTTCCCATGTTTGTCTTCTAATTTGCTGAACTTGATTATTTGTATACGAAAATGTAGTATCGATATTTTTTACCATGCCCCTTAAGTTCCCTAGCATCATATTAAATGCAACACTTAAAGATTTAATCTCATCATCGGTCTTTGGCAATGGGACATCTTCACGAATATCACCTTCAGCCGCTTTCCTTGCTGCTTCTTCCAACTTTCGAAGTGGTTTAATTAAAAATATCGCTGCCCCATACGCTAAAATTCCAGACCATACTATACCTAATAACATAACGATAATATTATAAACAGTTTGACTTACATAACTTTGAAAATAATCATATATAACGTAAATGAAAATTAAACTTGTTGAATATGTAATTAAAGCTAAAACTGTAGTGAATAGCATAAGTTGTGTACGTAAGCCAAAAGAAAATGTTTTTCTTTCTTTTCCCATCTCTTCTTTCCCCCTTCTTATAAGCAATATAAGTACTACCTATATATTATTATCCATATTTTCGTTATAGAAAGATATAGGGATTTTAAAAACCATTATTTCTTTGAATATCAAATTATACGAAAAAAATAAAGGATTCTGACAATTTATGACTAATAACAGAAATACGGGGCAATATTTGTAAATATATTTTTGACTGGGGGTTTTGTATGATTCAAGTTCGAAATCTAGTAAAATCATTCGGATCACTTGATGTTTTAAAAGGAATTGATTTAGAAGTAAAAGAAAAAGAAGTTGTTGTTTTAATCGGCGCCAGTGGTTCCGGCAAAAGTACATTACTTCGCTGTCTTAACTTTTTAGAAATGTACGATGAAGGTGAAATTCACTTACAAGGTGAGCGAATTGATCCAAAGCATTCAAATTTAAACAAAGTCCGTGAAAATGTTGGTATGGTTTTTCAGCACTTTAACCTCTTTCCTCATATGACCTCACTAGAAAACATCATAGAAGCACCTATTCACGTAAAAAAATTGGAGACAGCAAATGCAAAGGAGATTGGAAATCAACTCCTACAAAAAGTCGGCCTACAAGATAAAGCAGATGTAACTCCCCACCTCCTTTCCGGTGGTCAAAAACAACGAATTGCGATTGCACGAGCTCTTGCTATGAATCCTAAAATTATGCTATTTGATGAACCTACCTCAGCCTTAGATCCTGAACTTGTTGGAGAAGTATTGCAAGTTATGAAAGAACTTGCTGAAGAAGGAATGACCATGATTATTGTTACTCATGAAATGAATTTCGCAAGAGATGTAGCTGATCGCGTCATATTTATGGATGACGGAAAGATTGTAGAGGACGCTCCGCCAGCACAATTCTTTTCAGCTCCATCACATGAACGAGCAAAACAATTTTTACGCAACGTTTTATAATGTAACTTCTGTTTCAAATGAAAAGAAATACATCCATACGGTGCACAACTAATTGTCCAAATAAAATATCTCAGTAACATACTTAAAACCATCCGTATGATCAATATATAGGAGGGGTTTTATGAAAAGAAAACTATTAACCATTGTTGCGAGTATTACATTATGTACATCCTTCATACTAGGAGCCTGTAGTAAGGAAAGTGCTACTACTTCTTCAAATGGTGAAAAAGAATTTCGTTATGCGATGAGTGGCTTATATAAACCTTTTAACTATAAAGAAAATGACGGAAAGCTTGCCGGTTTTGATGTGGAAATTGGTGAGGCACTTGCGAAAAAAATGAATATGAAACCCACTCCTATTACAAATCCATGGGAAACGCTAATTCAAGGTCTACAATCGAAAAAATATGATGCTATATTGGGCAGTATGGCAATTACAGAAGAACGCTTAAAAGCTGTTAGTTTCTCCAATCCTTATTATCGCTCTGGTGCCCAAATTTTTGTGGCTAAAAAGAATACATCTATCTCTTCTCCAGAAGATTTGAAAGGTAAGAAAATTGGTGTTGTAAAAGCTAGTACCTTTAAAGACCTTGTTGCAAAACATACAGATCAAATCACAGAATATGATAGCGATATTACTGCACTTATGGACTTAGAGCCTGGACGTATTGATGCAGTAATCACTGATCAAATGGTCGGTTTACGTATGATCAAAGAAGGTAAATCAAATATAAAAGAAGCTGGAAAACCATTAAATCTTGATGAAATGGGAATTGCTATTCGTAAAGATGATAAAGAAATGGTTGAGAAAGTAAATAAAGCTTTAGATGAAATCATTAAAGATGGTACGTATGAAAAGATCAGTAAAAAATGGTTTGGGCGTAATATTCTTGGAGACGAGGCAAAAACAAAGTAAGTTAGCCATTTAGAGATTTCATAAATCATGCCCCACTTTGTATGTGGGGCACTTCATTCACTACTAAAATCCATACAATATGAGGTGACACATATGTTTGAAATTTTTATCTCTACCTATCCCACACTCTTAAAGGCTACTATTGTCACATTACAATTAACATTAACATCCCTATTACTCGGTTCACTAATTGGATTACTAGTCGCTTTCTTTCGAATCTCTAACAATAAGGTTTTAAATAGTATTGCTCATGTATACATCGCCATTATTCGTGGTACACCTTTAATTGTTCAAATTGCCATTCTCTATTTCGGTATTACATCGATTATTGTCTTCACTCCTTTTTGGGCAGGAGCAATTGCTTTAGCAATCCATAACGGTGCATATATTACTGAAATTTTCCGCGGATCCATTCAGTCCGTTGACCGTGGACAATTGGAAGCTGCTCGCTCTTTAGGGATGCCTTACCCTTTAGCGATGCGCCGGATTATATTACCACAAGCATTTCGTCTATCTCTTCCCCCTCTAGGGAACCAATTTATTATTGGATTAAAAGATTCTTCACTTGTCGCTTATGTAGGAATGTCCGAATTATGGGGATCCGGTTTATCAATTGCCGCAGGTAACTTCCAGCAATTAGATACATATATCATTGTTGGTGTATACTATCTCGCACTAGTTCTTCTATTTACTTATCTTGTTAGTCTTCTAGAAAAACGACTACAACGAAAAGAAAATAACTCTGTCCAGGTCAAGACGAAGAACAAGAAAGAAGTCTCTTTATAACAAAAAGCAAGCTCTAAGAGAGCTTGCTTTTTCATCGTAAGATATATCTATTATTGATTTACTTTTTTTATAGTCTCTTTTTCCTCTATATGTTCCTCACGATATGAAATATTATGAGGATCCAATCCATTTCCTAAAGAACCATAGAAATGCTCCCTATGCGGATCAACTAATTCACTTCCGTGATAATACACACGTGGTGTATTCCAAAGTGCTGCCAAAGCTTTTGTCATCGGCATTTCGTGATAGCGTTCCGGCCACATTTCTTTAATTTTATCTTTTACTAATGGATAGTATTTAGAACTCATAGCAGGAAACAGATGATGTTCTGTATGGTATGAGAAATTGAAATGTAAAACGTCTACCCAGCGCGGTACTGTTACTGATAAACAGTTTGCTAAAGGATCATTTACTGGAACAATAGGATTTAAGCGGTGATTTGTTGCGATATACGCCATTACAATAAAGTTAGCAATTAACAACGGAATCACGTATGCAAAGAACCACTTTGTAGGTCCCATAATAAACAATAAACTAATCCAAACTGTCCAGGGCAAAAGAAGTTGAAGCCATACAGATTTTTGATTGGATGACTTAAATTCTTTTATAAAATGAAAGAACATTCGAGTCGAATGTAACGTAAATTGAATTGTTAGTGACAGGAAACTAAAGAATGAACGTACATGAAGAGGCATGCGATATACCCAACTCAAAAACTTACTCTTTTTCAGTTTCTCAAATGTCGGCCATGCATCTGGATCATTCTCTTCATGCTGTGTGTGAACATGATGCGTTGCATTATGCCACTTTCTCCAAAGTTTTGGGCCAGTTGATAATGGCATAAATGCTATCGCACCTAAAAAATCACGAAGCCATGCCTTTCTTACAACTGTTCCATGTAAAATTTCATGTCCTAAAAATCCAAGTGAAGCAAAACATAATCCAAGAACAATTGCAATTCCTAGATTTTCCCACACATTCAATTCAAATACACCGATCGTTATTAAACCAGCCAATGCCACAAGTAAATAAGCCAGTCCACCAAATAATCGATTAGGAACTGGTTTAAATGCTTTTTTCGGCAAATGTGGTGCTACACGTGCTGCATACCACCCAAACGTATGAAGCTCCTTCATCCTTTTGCCCCTTTCTTATGCCGCGCCCCGCGCAACTTGCATATATCAATTCTTGCTTCCAGATTGATTTTACTACGTGATCCAAAAAGCATTTATCATAAGGAAAATATACTCACTCTATCGTCACTTAATTTTCGCTTTTATTATCAATGAAAAACATTTCTCTTTTTACTCTCTATCAACCTTTCCACATGATGAATCATAACAATAGAATTTCTATATTGTCAACAACTTTTATGACCTAGTAATAAAAGTTGGTTATATTTTTATAATTATACTTTATTTCACTAAAGAAAAAGCATAGATTTCATAAGGCTTTATCAGGTATATATACATATCCACTTAAACAACATAGACTCTATCTTATTCAAGAACTCTCTATGTAATCAACAAATGGAATCACTTGAATTTAGCTTTATATAAATCCTACTTCTTCATACTGCCCCAATAAAATAATTATATTAAAATATTTTTTCTTTCGTTTAGTAAGAATAGAACGCTACGAAAACAACATACATGAATTCCATATAATATGGAAATATTAAAAGGAAAATTGTTCTAATTTGGAGGTTTTCAAAATGACAGATGACACATTTCCGCAGTTACCATCATCCTATTGGATTGAATCTACTCAATTTCCTACTTTTCCTCATTTATCCGAAAATATAAAGACAGAAGTTGCTGTTATCGGAGCTGGTATTACAGGCATTACCACCGCCTATTTACTCGCTAAAGAAGGAATGAAAGTCGTTTTAATTGATTCTGGTTCTGTTTTAAATGGAACAACTGGGCATACAACCGCAAAAGTAACAGCTCAACATGATCTTATTTATGATGAATTAATAAACAATTTTGGTGTTGAAAAAGCCAGGCTTTACTACGAATCAAATAGTAAAGCTCTACAATTCATAAACGAGACTGTACAAACATATAAAATCGACTGTAATTTCACAAATGAAGATTCGTATTTATATACAACTACCAATAATGGCCTGCGAAATTTAACGAAAGAATATGAAGCCTATCAAAAATTAAATATTCCTTGTGACTATGTTCAATCCCTGTCGATTCCTATTCCCGTACAATCTGCACTTGTGATGAAAAATCAAGCGCAATTCCATCCCCTCCTTTATTTAAAAACACTTTTAGAAAAGTTTGTGGAAATGGGTGGAAAAGTTTATGAGCAAACAACAGCTATTGATGTGGAAAAAGGAGATTATCCACAAGTTATTACAAAGGGTGACCATCGCATCACTTGTAAATATATTGTCTCTTGTTCACATTTTCCTTTTTATGATGCTAATAGCTTTTTCTTTACGCGAATGTACGCAGAACGCTCCTATGCCCTCGCAATAAAAGCAAAAACGGATTATCCAGGGGGCATGTATTTAAGTATCGATGATCCAAAACGCTCCATACGTTATACGACAAGCAATGGAGAAAAGTTGATATTGATTGGCGGAGAGAGTCATAAAACAGGACAAGGAATAAATACGATGCTTCATTACGAAGCACTCTATTCTTTTGCTGAAGCAACTTTTGGAGTAAATGAAGTTCCCTATAGATGGTCAGCACAAGATTTAATCACGCTAGATAAGCTTCCTTATATCGGACATATTAACGAAAGGAATCCAAATATATTTGTGGCAACTGGATATCGTAAATGGGGAATGACGACTGGAACTGCAGCAGCTCATTTACTGAAGGACTCCATTCTAAAAGTCCACAGTCCATATAAAGAACTGTTTGCACCATCACGCTTTCATGCAAATCCGGATATAAAAACTTTCCTCTCTCAGAACATTGATGTTGCTAAACACTTAATTGAAGGAAAAATTGAAACCGAATTACGTAAGCCAGAAGATCTTGAAGTTGGCGAAGGATCTGTTGTACATGTCAACGGTAAACGAGCAGGTGCTTATAAAGATAAAGAAGGAAAATTACATATCGTCGATACAACTTGCACACACCTCGGCTGTGAAGTTGAATGGAATAACGGTGATTGTACTTGGGATTGCCCTTGTCACGGTTCCCGTTTTTCAATTGATGGGGATGTTATGGAAGGTCCAGCAGATCAGCCATTAAAGCGAGTTGATAACGAATAATTACAGATTCAGCGTGAATTTTCATTTACTCCCTTTTGTAAGACTAATCGTAACTAGCACCGTTTTCTTTATTCCTGAAACACAAAAAAGAGCACAAACTCACTTGTGCTCTTTTTCATATACTTCAAACAACATATTTCGAAATAATGTATTCAAACTCTCAATATCAATCCCTAATCCCTTTTCAATCCCTTTCACGTATTGCTCATAATAATCAATTTGTTCTTCTAAAAATTGATTTAACACCTCAATTTTCAATCCAACATCTAATTCCGTACCTGCTTTTTTCTTTATTAACAACTTTTCAATTTCATCTAATACACTAGGCTCTACTGATAGTTCCATAATTAACCGGTCAAATTCTACTGGGGGCAATGTCCCTTTCTCTTCTAACCATTTACAAGCTAAAATAGGACGTAATACGTAAAAGTACTTTTTCAACTTTACATTTTCACCTTGTAAAAATTCACGATAGTTTTTTGAAGCCATATGTAAGTAATGATATATCGTTGATTTCGGATTAAAATCCTTTTCACTCATTTGCTGAAGCTGTTCTGGAAGGTTCGGGTTTTTCGAATAAAAAATCGGCGATCGAATCCATTCGAGTAACGCTGGATTTGACTTTGCAAACAGTTGCAATGCCTTTTTAATATCCCAACCACTTATGTCTAAATCATCACTAATTGGATATTCGATTACATCACGCTTATCATGAATTGATAAATACCATTCTACTGGATGTATATAAACAAACCTAACATCATAATCGCTATCTTTCGATGGGAATCCCCAAGCACGACTCCCTGATTCCACTGCAAATAAAATTTTCACATCATTCTCTTTTTCAATTCGTTCTAGTTCTAATTCAATTTTCTCTCTCATTTCATACCATCTCCATTTTTTGATTATTTCCCTGGTAATTCGACAAATATACGACTAATTTTACTATATACCAAAACAGCTGTCAGAAAATTTCTGACAGCTCAATAAAGCACCTATTTTTTCTTTTCCATTACAGTAGCCGCAATGCGTTCAAACTCATTTTGAATCTCCTCTTTATATGCATCCACTTTTGAAAAATCCATAGCAGCAATATAAATTCGTTCTAATTTATCACGAACTGATTTTGCTTTTGCTAAGAAAGACATTGCCTCATTCATTTTTGCTTTATATTGGATGGAAACGTCACGAATTTCTGTAGCATACTTCTCATCCGTCCCTGGTTTAACAATAAGAGCATACATATCTATAATCTCATCACCTTCGCGACTTGGAAAATATTCATGTGGTGCGGTACTATCAAAAATTGCAAATCCTAATTCTCTTACGATAACCATATCAAGACTATTCGGGTCAAATCCGCAATGATATACTTCAACGTCAAAACCTTTTTCTTCTGCTGCCTTCGATAACTTTTTAAGCATTGTTGATTTTCCAGAACCCGGGCGTCCTTTTATAAAATAACGATGTGGTAATCCTTCTGTTAAATTAGGAACAAAATCAACTGCTCCTTTCGGTGTAGCAGCTCCTAAAAAACGATGTTTCACAATCGATTGTTTTCCCTTTTTATCTGCAAATAATTTCTGAATTAGCCGATCTGTTAGTTCATTTGCTTTATTAAAATCAATGTTATTAATATATATTTTCTCCCACTCATCATGTATAACTAATGCCTCTTTAAAACATCCGTAAGCAGATTTGAAAGCCTTTCCCGCTTCTGATACAAACCGTTCAATTTCTAACTTCTGCTTTCTTAATTTATCTGAGTCCCAAGCAACTCCTAAATTTATATACTCTTCAATAACTCCTGGCATTTTCGGCTCAATAACATGCGGTGATGTTCCATCAACAATTCCTACTTTTAATTTCGGAATAATCACCCCATCAACTGACTTATTATCAGAAGAACAATGCAAAAGTTCAATATCATATCCTTTTTCAACCCATTCACGCCCTATTGCCTTTATTAAAGAAGATTTTCCCGTTCCTGGGCCTCCCTTTAAAATAAACAACCTGTCTAGCCCCTTCAAATTCTCTTCGTATAAGCTGTGAAATCCTCTAGCTGTATTTCCACCGGCATAATAATTTAATACATTCCCTGTCACTGCACTCACTCCTTCGCAACAGTCTACTTACATAAGCTACAATATGCGAGCAACTTTATTTGGGTGAACACCTAATTTGTATTGCACGAAAAAAGGAAATGAATTACAATTTAAATATCAAAAATATTCCGAATTTAAAACCGAATAAACCTTTATCAAGAGAGGCAGAGGGACCGGTCCTTTGAAGCCCAGCAACCTCAGTTTATGCAAACTGAATAGGTGCTAATTCCTGCAAAATGCATTGCATTTTGGAAGATAAAACTCAACTAGTATGTAAAGCTCATCTTTCTTGATTATGAAGGATGGGCTTTTTATTATTTGAAAAAATATATTGGAGGTATGTAAAATGAAAGTAATTGATCTATCACAAACGTTTGAAAATAATATGTCTCAATTTCCTGGAACACCAAAAATCCAACTAGAAGCCATTACAAGCGTTGAAGAAACAGGTTATCAAGTTACGAATTTTCATTCTGTCGTTCATGTTGGTACGCATTGTGATGCGCCTGCTCATTTCATTTCAGGCGCAACCACTATTGATCAATTACCCCTAAATCAATTTGTAGGCGAAGCTGTTCTTATCGATGTGACTCATGTTCAAGAGCGAAAATTAACTAAGGAAGTATTACATACTGTCGACATAAAAGAAGGCGATATTGTCATTTTCCATTCCAATCTATCTAATAAATGGAATACCGAAGCTTATGAGAAAGAAGCGTTTTATCTTTCCGAAGAATTAGCTGAAGAACTAGTTCAATTAAAAGTAAAATCTGTCGGTTTAGATTTTATTTCTCCTGATGAGGTAACGACAGAAACATCACCGATTCATCACATACTGTTAGGAAATAATATTTACTTAATTGAAAACTTAACAAACTTAGATGCCATTAAAGCGAAACGATTCTTTTTCTCAGCAGCACCTTTAAAAATTAAAAATAGTGACGGTGCTTTCGCAAGGGCATTCGCTGTTATTTTTTAAACATGGTCTACAAAAAAAGCAAAGATCACTTTTGACCTTTGCTTTTATATTTTTTATTTAAGTTAAAAAAGAATTGCTCCACCCTTGGGCGTATCCAAGCTAAATAATCTTTATCTTTCTTCTTTGTACAAGCTATCTCTTCTCCATCTACCATTTCGACAAGTTCTAGCTCTAACAGTTGCCTCGTAAATGCTACCATATTTACTTCTTCTGCTGGATATTCTTCTTTTAATTTCTCCTCAATTTCTCCCAATAAAAAACCGTCACGCATCATTGCTAGTGCATCAATCCAAAGTGGCGGCATTTCATATGTCTCTCCTGTAATCGTATCTTTTACAATATAGTTCTTTTGCTCTTTTCGAAATTGAATCGTGTGTAAACATACAGTCGAATTTAATGTTAATTCCATCATACCACCCCTTTCATCATATCTGCATAGAAAAAAGGATGCGCGTGCACCCCTTCTTTTCTTTTCATAACACTACTGAACCGTTACATGAGCTAAAAGCCCTATGTCGATATTTTCCTCCATTATAAACGAAGTTTTTTATAAAAAAAACCCTTCTTGAAACATTTTATAAAATGTTTATATTTACACAACAAGAACACTTTTCTGAAAAGTAATTTCGCCTCATGCACTACACTGTTGGTAAATAAATTTCCACTTTCGTTCCTATCCCCATACTACTTTCAATCGCGATACTCCCTTGATGTTCTTCAATAATTTTATATGTAATCATTAATCCAAGACCTGTACCATTCTCTTTTGTTGTATAAAAAGCTTTTCCGATCTTTTCTATTTTCTCATTTTCTATCCCAAGACCTTGATCTTCAACAGAAATACACAAGTTCTCTCCAGCTTTTTCATATGCCAGAATCCGAATATCCCCGCCTCCTGGCATCGATTCAATTCCATTTTTGATGATGTTTAACAACACTTGTTTTAATTGCTTATCATCACCATTTATAACGGGTAAATTTCCATCTACTTGCAAATTAAATTTCACTTTATATTGAGTCGCATAGCTTTCCATTAACTGTACAACATATAAAAGGATTTCCCCTATATTACACCATTCATAATTTGTTGGTTTCGGTTTTCCTAATAACATCAATTCACTAACAAACCCATTAATTCTCTCAATTTCTTGCAGCATAATCTCATAGCTCATCGTATCTTCAGGATTTCTTTCTTTTTGAATTTGTGTAAATCCTTTTAAAGCTGTTAATGGATTTCGAATTTCATGAGCGATTGTTGTAGACATAGTCCCAATAACCGCTAAATTTTCTGTCTCTTTCATACTGTTCATCATCTCAACAACTGTCCTTACATAAGATTGAAATCTCTTTAATAAAGAATGCGAAATGATGAAAAAGAATATACATAATACAAGCGGAATCACAACTTTTACATCTTGTAATATCAAAGTAAAAAATACATATTTTCCAATTACACTACAGGAAACGAAATAAAAATATTTTCTGTTCACGAAAATCGGTGCAAATAGAATTAAAAATATTTCAACCATATTTCCATTTTCAAAAACACGATCACTGTGTAAATAAATCATTAAGTTATTAATAAGATCAATAAGCATGTACCCAATTAAAAATAAGTATTTCACAAAATATACATAACCTTGTTTTTGAAGATATATTGAAATAGGAAATAAAGATATTACTAATATATATACACCTATTCCCATACCACCTTCTGGCCACCCTACCCTTGCTTCATTAATATTCATAGCGGGATAAACAAAATAATAGATAACGTCATATAAAAAGAATATAATATAGAATAATAATATAAATACTTTTAAAGCTTCTCTTTCTTCATAAATCAAGCTCTTGTATTTGTTCATATAAAAACTCCTCTTGATCAATACAAAAAAACATTTCAAGTGTTATCTCTTTAAATTATAATTATGAAATTGCTTTCAGGGCAACATGTAACCTTCTAATACTAAAAGGAAGGAGATACAGCTCCTTCCTTTTCAGTTACAATTTATATCCATCTTACCCTATCATTTAGCAATCCATCTGTAAAATTATTATGTCCTACTACAAAATCCTTCATATATAAATTTAAATATTCCCCATACTTACTTTCAGTATTTAATAATAATTCTTCTACATAATAAGCCCCTTGTCCAAAAGTATCTAACAGTAAACTACATAAGCCAGCATAAATTCCACACCCTACTTGGAAGTACGTCGCATTTGTTTTATATTTTTGAAAAACTTGGCTACTATTCATTACATTATACATGTATGTCTCATTATGTTCATAAACGAGTAACACACCGACTAAATCTTCTCCTATAATATCATCTTCTGCTGGATTAAATACTTTACGATTCCAATTCCATAAATCTTCCACTTTATCTAAGTTCTGTCTAATTAAGTTTGTTGTATACTCATTGATCCGATAAAGAAAACCCACTTCCATATTAAAAGATTTCCCTAAAATTAAAACTTCTTCATGTGGCATTAAGCAACCATAAAATTCTTTTTCACCTAACTTTACTTTATACTCTGAAGCATATACATCCTCATAAAAGTAAAGTGGACGATGATGACTCATATACATAGGATAACTCCATATCGCTTCATCAAGAAAACGCTCAACTGCCCATGATGCATAAAGTGTATGAGGTTTTATAAGCTCTTTATCATTCAAAAATGAATTATCATGTTCTACAATATAGCATGCTCGCGGCTTTTCATTTGGACGTTCTTTCATAAGCTCAACAACCATCCATTGAACAACACCAGGATTCATACCTGAGCCTATAATCGCTCTTGTATTTGTAAATGTTTCTTTCTCCTTCTCAAACCTCGTATACCTTTCCGTAAGCTGAAAACCAAGTAAACTATCGTCTTGATCTACTGCCTCATTTTCCAAAGCCGAATTAATATAACAAATGCCAAGGTCATTACAACAACTCAGTACCCTAATTGTATCTGCACCTGAAACATCAATAACAACCTTCGTTCTTTTTTCCTTTAAATGATGTTTAAATTTGACTACATCTTGAAGGTTTATTTCATATAAAAAAAATTGCTCTTTCAAATTTGGAAACAACTCATCATAATAACTTTTATCTTTTTGTTTTATATCCACTAAATGGAAGTTCACATTCTTTATCACTTCATAAATTGGATCTTTTTCATTTACTACCGCTTGATTCAAAATTGCTAACACTGCTTTTGCTGCTCCACCAGCACTGCCAAGTAATGTAATCGAAAACGAATCTGGAAACTGCTCCACAAACAAAACCCCTTTAATAAAGTAGTTGAGCAGCACTTCCTCAAAAGTGAGTTGAATACACAAAAAGGTAGCTCGTACACCTTTAGTACAAGATTGCCCCTTCAAAGATCACACTAACATACCTATATGATATTCAATTCATTTCCCCCTCATATCCAAATCGAATTAAACAAATAGGCTCGACCTTTTCTTCCCTATATATAAAAGAAAAAGCCAGCCCTTTCAACTAGTCTACGGACAATGGACAGATTTTACATGTTGAATATTTACATACATTTTTGCATCACGTGCTTTTAATATTTCAATATGCCCTTCATCAATTTTCGCCATCTTTCCGATTTTATTAGATTCTTCACCTAAATCAAACACCATAATTTTCCCAGACATTTTAATAAGCTGTTCTTCGAACGTTCTCGCTAAAGTAATATTTAATGGATTTACGGGGAGTTCATTTTTATTGAGGGAATAAGGGACTTGGTTCTCTTTATAAGGAATTAGCCATTTCAAATGCTTTAAAGATATATATACTGTTTTATAAACTGGACTATAAAAAACAATATAATCGTTCATTACACTTGTAACATAACCGTGTATCGGAACATTTCCTGCCACATAAATTTCTGTAAAAATCCCTTTAGATGTGATTAATACTTTTCTCAAAGAAATTGAAGGTGATTCCCTCTTAATTACAGAGTCCACACCAGGCTTTAATATTTCTTCTTCATGCTCTCTTAAAAATTTATAATACTGGATATGGTATAAAGATATATATACATAGTCTTGTCCATTGTAAAGAACAACAATATCATTCCCTACATCAATTAATATACCTCTAAACCTTCTTTCACCGATTAATTTAACGTATATATTTTCCCCAATGTTCTTGTTTAACTCATTCATCTATATCCTCCTTTCTATGAAATTGCGCTTTTCTGTCTTCCATTTCAAAAAAATAATCAGGGGCAATGTTCTGTCTTTTAATAGTAAGAATTCTTTTTCATATACCGCGAAATTATTGCAGCAAAATATGAAATCGTTCTTCACTTTCAATCATAATGCCCCTTTTATTTATTAAACATTATTCTTCTTCATTCTTTTTGTTTTTAACTATTTGACTCACACTCTTAATATGAGAATTAATTATATAAATGACCTCATCACCGTTTACTAGTGTAATACTTCCATCATGTATATCACTTAATAAACCTTCCACACACTCTGGTCCACCACGATTAATCTTTATCCATTTATACTTCAAGTCATTTAATACATCTAAAAAAGTATCTTCATCAGCATAGAAATATGAACCATATTCTCCCGGTGCTTCTTTCACTTTCCTAACTAGACTCTTCACATGTTTCAACTGGTAATATACTAATTCTCCAAGAGGCAATTGTAGTGTAAGGTAATCTTTTCCTAATGATACGAGTACACCTACTCTACTTTCTGGTCCGCGAAGATTTACTTTTACATTTTCACCGACTAAACCTTTAATTTGATCACAGCATAATACACTCTCCAATTTTGTACCCTCCTTTCTTATTATCTTCCTCTACTTGATTGTCTTTGTGCACGAGCGCGACTTGAATTATTACTATTTTCATTACTTTTCTCATCGCTACTCTCATCACTATTCTCTCCACTTACTGGTGCATTATAATTAACACTCTTAATATGAGATAGTGCAATTAATACCACTTCTTCTTTTATAATTAACGTTACATAATCGCAAGAAACGTCTTGTAAAATACCTTCAACTTTCTCTGGACCACCACGATTAATTTTCACCCAGCGGTATTTGAAGCCTTGAAGTAGCGTTTCAAAGTCTTCTGCACTGTCTTCTTCCGACCATACAGAATCACCTATCCCACCATCTTTCGTATTTTTTGTAATGCTTTTCAGATGGCGAAGCTGGTAGTAATGGTACTCTCCTTTTTCATTCTGTAATACGACGTAGTCCGTACATACTGACACTATTATTCCTTTTTGAGATTCCGGTCCACCTCTGTTTACTCTTACATAAGATCCAATTAATTCTTTCAAAAAATCCCAATGAAATAAACTCACGAGAAAACCCCTTCCATTAATTTATAAGCTTTTGCACTGATAGTATATGTATCTGTACAGGTTATGTTCGCTATGTTTGTCCCCGCTATGAAAAAATATGCTTTTAACTAATAGTACTAATCCCTATAAAATCTTCTTTCCCTTAAAGTAACTCTAGGATTTCGGATGACTTTTTCATCCCTTAATATAAAAATCCCCCGTATTAAGATACATTTCTGCATATCTTAATACGGGGGATTTTTATAAATTTAATCTTCGTCTTTAACATCCATATCTTCTGGAATTGGTTCGTTTAATATTTCTTCCACTAACTGCTTATATTTCTCCATTTGTTCTAAATGTGTATTAAACTGTTCCTTGTTTATTAAATATTGCTCTCCATCAAACAGTGCACGAATTTTCTTTTGCTGAATTAAGTCTTCAACATACGATTTTGGTAATTTCAAATACTCCGCAGCCTCTTCTATCGTTATATACAATGTGTTCATTCCTTTATTATTTTTTCATATATATAATGTATCTTACTTTATTTTTGTAAACAAATAAAAAAGATTTTGTAAATACAAATTAAAAAGCAGGTAGATGCATTCCATATATTGTATAATAGTATAGTAAGTATTTTTTTAAATATAGAATGGTATTACACAAAGGAGAGTTAACATATGGCTACTCGTCACATCATTACAATGTTAGAAAAAACATTACAAGTTGAAACAGAAAACACAATTTCTCATCTATCTAATTCTTTATCCGATCGTATTCTTTCACAAAGTGCAGCAGTACATGAAAACAATTGCTATCATACAATTGGCGAATGGTACAAAAATCATTTCTTATTCCAACAAGATGATTTCCTTTGGGCTAAATACGTTTTCTATGACGCATATTGTGAGGCTATAAAAAAACAAGGTCATCTTACAAAACGCGTTCGCCAAATATTAGAATCATTAGCTCGAAAACACGGAAAACAATACATTACGTCTATACTAAATATGCCATTTCCTAATGAACAGGCAAAAGGGACCGCATAATTTTATAATGGACAGCGCGAACCAAATGTAGATTCATTATTTTCTAGACAGATTTACAAATAAAACGTTCAAGTCTTTGTATTCCCTTGTTAAAGAAATACATTCATATGACAAGAACTAATGAAACCGGTGTCATGATAATGATTGAAGATATAATAAACAGGAAAACCCCCATTTACCTCTCTCATCCATACGAATAGAGAAGTAAATGGGGGTATACTTGTTCCTTTATCCCGCTATTTGTGGGCAGTAAGACCCCCACCTCAAAATTCAGCGAGTGCGAGGGAGTTAGGTGGGAGATCACCTGCCCGTAAAAGCCCGATTGGTGAAGGCTAATAATCAGTGGGGGGATGGACCCCCCCACTGATTAAAGTTTCACTTTATTATTTCATCATCTGCTTAATCAATTCTCGATTTCTCTTCTTAAATACTTCATTATGAGAAGAAACCATTCCGTACTCACTTGCATCAGGTTGAATAAATTGTTTCGCTTTATTCACAGCGTTTCCAGCATCTTGGAATGCCCCTGCAATTAAATGTAATTTCCCGTCATGCTTTAAAATATCTCCAGCAGCATATAATCCATCTACAGACGACTCACTATTTGCATTACCTGCAATATAAAAATTATCTATAATTGCAACATCTAACTCACTATTTTCCAATAATGTAATATCACGTTCATATCCATGATTAATAATAACTTCATCGATAGATAAATGAGAAATCTCTCCTGTTTCATGATTTGTTAATTCTACATATTCAATCGCTTCATGGTTATCACCAGCAATTAATTTTGTAATCGATGTATTAAAGAAACATTCTGCCGAACTGTTCATAAGTTGTTTTACTTGTGCTTCATGACCAGATAATTCTTCTTTTCTATATGTTAAATAAACTTTTTTCGCAATCGGTTCTAATTCATTTGCCCAATCAATTGCAGAGTTCCCTCCGCCTGAAATAATTACCGTTTTATCTTTGAAACGTTTTAACGATTTAACTGTATAATTTAAATTTGAGACTTCGAATCTCTCAGCACCTTCAATTGATAACTTTTGTGGATTCAATATACCACTCCCAGTTGCGACGATCACTGTTTTTGAAAAATGTTCTTCCCCAGAGCTTGTTTTCAACGTAAAAATACCCTCTTCATTACGAATAATTGATTCTATTTTTGTATTCAATACAACTTCAGGCTGAAATGTTAATCCTTGTTGTACAAGTTGCTCAATTAATTTCTCACCAGTAACCGGTAATAATCCGCCAATATCCCAAATCATTTTTTCCGGATAAACATGTATTTTTCCACCTAACTGTGGTTGAAATTCTATTATTTTCGTTTTCATCTCTCTTAGTCCACTATAAAAAGCTGAATAAAGCCCTGCAGGTCCTCCGCCTATCACAGTTACATCAAACAATTCTTCTTGATTCATTCGTGTCACTCCTCAGCTACCAATAATTGATTATCATTCTCAATAAAATATAACTTGTTTTTATAAATTTTACAATCAAAATCACTATTGACAATACACCTATATAAAATTATAGTATTTAAAGAATCAATAGTGATAATCATTATCAATTTGTTAATTATTAGCAACTGCGAGATTACATCTTCTTCTATTACTATGGTGAATACTACATGGTAAAATCTCAAGTTCAAGATTGTTAATAAGACTTTTGTATTACCACTAACTTTTCAAAAGATCAAAGCTAAACAATTTATTGTATATCACATATCATCTATCAAAAGGAGAAAGACGATGAAAAAATTATTTATTTCACTAACAGTTCTGTTCGTCCTTGTTATGAGTGCTTGTAGCAACGGTTCAACAGACAAGAAGAACGACGCAAAAGGTAAGAAATCAGAAACAATTACATACCAATCTGAAAATGGTAAAGTAGAAGTTCCAGCAAATCCACAACGTGTTGTTGTCCTATCATCATTCGCTGGTAACGTAATGTCATTAGGTGTAAATCTTGTTGGGGTAGATTCATGGTCTAAACAAAACCCACGTTTCGATAGCAAACTGAAAAATGTCGCTGAAGTATCAGATGAAAATGTTGAAAAGATTGCAGAATTAAATCCAGATTTAATCATTGGTTTATCAAATATTAAAAATGTTGATAAGTTAAAGAAAATCGCTCCTACTGTAACATACACTTACGGAAAAGTTGATTACTTAACACAACACTTAGAAATCGGTAAATTATTAAATAAAGAAAAAGAAGCAAAAACTTGGGTTGATGATTTCAAGAAACGCGCACAAACAGCTGGAAAAGACATTAAAGCGAAGATTGGTGAAGATGCAACAGTTTCTGTTGTTGAAAACTTCAACAAACAGCTTTACGTATACGGCGAAAACTGGGGCCGTGGAACAGAAATTCTTTACCAAGAAATGAAATTAAAAATGCCTGAAAAAGTAAAAGAAAAAGCTTTAAAAGAAGGATACTACGCATTATCTACTGAGGTATTACCTGAGTTTGCTGGTGATTACTTAATCGTAAGTAAAAACAAAGATACTGATAACTCATTCCAAGAGACAGAATCATATAAAAACATTCCAGCAGTAAAAAATAATCGTGTATATGAAGCAA
The DNA here is from genome assembly GCF_038005725.1 of Bacillus sp. FSL R12-0074. Lineage (NCBI taxonomy): Bacteria > Bacillati > Bacillota > Bacilli > Caryophanales > Bacillaceae > Bacillus > Bacillus sp. FSL R12-0074. Next base: position 366,034 of record NZ_JBBOTR010000001.1, on the reverse strand, counting down.
ACATGATGGAATTCTATTTCAATGATCCACTTACATTAGATTTCCAACTAGACTTCTTCAAGAAGAGCTTTCTTGGTCAATAATACAAACATGAGGAATTCTTAATTTAAGAATTCCTCTTCCTTTATTCTATGAAAAGAAAAGATGTGAAACGAATGAAAAAAGAGCAAGACAACCTACATTCCAACGCTTTTACATACAAATTAATTTTGAGTATCATTGCATTTTTTCTTATTTTTATGTTTGCAATGGTGTTAGGCGCTGCAGATACTTCTATAAAAGACGTATGGTTAGCACTTACTTCCTCTGCTAAAGGAGATAAGCTATCCATCCTTCGTGAAATACGTTTACCACGTGAAGTTGCTGCTATTTTTGTAGGAGCTGGACTCGCTGTTTCTGGTGCAATTATGCAAGGATTAACGCGAAACCCACTTGCCGATCCTGGATTACTTGGCCTAACTGGTGGCGCAAATGCTGCACTTGCACTAACACTTGCCTTCAATCCTTCTATAAGCTACCTTTACTTAACACTAGCTTGCTTTATCGGTGCTGCAATTGGCGCTATTATGGTATTTGGAATTGGCATGGTGAAAAAGGGCGGACTTTCCCCTCTTCGAATTGTATTAGCTGGTGCTGCTGTTTCAGCATTTCTACTTGCAATCTCAGAAGGTGTTGGCATTTACTTTAAAATTTCACAAGATGTATCAATGTGGACGGCTGGGGGCGTAATTGGAACGAGTTGGAGCCAATTAAAAATTATTATTCCGGTTATTTCAATAAGTATATTTATCGCTATCTTACTTGCAAAGAAATTAACAGTTCTTAGTTTCAGTGAAGAAGTTGCCGTTGGACTCGGTCAAAAAATTATCGTCATTAAAACGATTTTATTTATCATTATTATCTTGCTTGCAGGTGCTTCTGTAGCGCTTGTCGGAAACATGGCATTTATCGGCTTAATGATACCTCATATGGTTCGTCCAATCGTTGGACCAGATTACCGTTTTGTTATACCGATGTCAGCGATCGCTGGTGCTTCCTTTATGCTGCTCGCAGATACAATCGGACGTACAATTAACGCTCCGTATGAAACACCAGTTGCTGCAATCGTCGCAATTGTAGGATTACCATTCTTCCTATTTATTGTACGTAAAGGAGGAAGAACTTTCTCATGATGCAATCTATTCTAAAGAAACAACGCCTTATCATACTTGCATTACTCATACTTACCATCACAACAATTGTAATTGGAATGGGACTCGGTTCTGCCGCTCTCTCCTATGACAGATTAATCCCAACACTTATGGGACAAGGTACATTTAAAGAAGAATTCGTTTTATATTCTTTAAGGCTACCTAGAATCGTCATTACATTATTAGCTGGTATGGCACTCGCTTTATCAGGTGCTGTATTACAAGGTATTACCCGAAACGATTTAGCTGAACCTGGTATTCTCGGGATTAACTCTGGTGCTGGTGTTGCAGTTGCTTTTTTCTTTCTATACTTCCCAATAGACGTAGGTTCATTCCTTTACCTACTACCGGTCGTTGGATTTATCGGTGCGTTTCTAACAGCTGTTCTAATTTACGTATTTTCATATAGTAAATCAACAGGACTTCAGCCAATACGATTAACATTAACCGGCATCGGTTTTTCATTTGCACTATCTGGAATAATGATTGTCCTTATCTCATCCGCTGATCGTATGAAAGTGGACTTTATTGCCAAATGGATTGCCGGAAACATTTGGGGAGATGACTGGACATTTGTTTTAGCAATGCTTCCATGGCTAATCGTATTAATCCCATTTGTCTTCTATAAAGCAAATCGATTAAATATACTAGCATTAAACGAGCCAGTAGCAATCGGTGTTGGAATTGAAATTGAAAAAGAACGAAGATACTTATTAATCGCAGCCGTTGCACTTGCTGCCGCTGCTGTTTCCGTAACAGGAGGCATTAGCTTTATCGGACTTATGGCTCCTCACATCGCCAAATCTTTAGTAGGTCCAAGGCATCAAATATTCATCCCTATCGCCGTTTTAATCGGCGGATGGTTATTACTACTAGCGGATACAATTGGACGAAATATCGTCGAACCTAGCGGTATTCCAGCCGGTATTGTCGTTGCTTTAATTGGTGCACCTTACTTTATGTATTTGTTGCTTAAGAAAGTGTAAGAAACACCCTCAAGATTTTTTCTTGAGGGTGTTTTCATTTCATTCTACTGCTGTCCATACCCTTCAAACTTCTTCGACAAATTCTCCATCTCGTCTTCTGGCAGTAATTTCGGTTCTCCGACACTTTTCGTTTGATAATAAATTTGAGCACAAAACTCTATTTCTTCTGCAATAGTAAACGCCATTTTTATATTATTTGCACCAGCCATTAAACCATGATTCGCAAGTAAAACTGCACGACGATCAATCATTCCTTCAAAGGCAGCCTCTGCTAATTGCTTCGTACCAAATGTTTCATATGGTGCACAGCGAACATTCGGACCTGCAAAAGCAATTAAATATGATACAGCAGGAAGTTCCCATCCTAATGATGCGATTGTCTTCGCATAAGGAGAATGTGTATGTACAAGCGCATTTATATCTTCACGATTTCTATAATAGATAAGGTGCATATCTAATTCGCTTGATGGTTTTCTCTCTCCTTCTATCACTTCACCATCTAAATTCAATATAACTACATCTTCAGGCGTCGTTTCATAATAATCTAGGCCACTTGGGCTAATTGCAACAAGACCTTGTTCACGATTGAAAATACTAATATTACCGCCAGTCCCCTTTGTTAAACCACTAGAAATCATTTTCTTTCCGTACGCTACAACTTCTTCTCTTTCTTTTTGCAGTAACATATACATCCCCCTAGTAAGAAACTTATGATGACTATTTTTCTAAAAACTATCTACTTATTGAAATAGCTTTTTTAAATTCTCCATAAACGGTGCTCTCACAATCCCTTTTTCCGTAATAATCGCTGTTATATTTTCATATGGCGTAACATCAAATGCCGGATTATATACTTTACTTTCTTTCGGAGCAGAATATTGTCCAAAACGATTGATCACTTCAGAAGCATCTCTTTCTTCAATTGGAATTTCTTTTCCTGTCGGTGTTTTCAAATCAATTGTCGGCGTTGGTGCTGCTACATAAAACGGAATGTTATAATATTTAGCCAAAATCGAAACACCTAATGTTCCAATTTTATTTGCTACATCCCCGTTTGCAGCTACACGATCACATCCAACGATTACTGCATCGATTTTCCCTTGTGACATGACCATTGCCGCCATATTATCTGTAATGACCGTTACATCAATTCCCGCTCGCTGCAGTTCTAATGCCGTTAACGTTGAACCTTGTAATCTAGGGCGTGTTTCATCGGAATAGATTTTTAAGTCCCATCCTTTTTCTTTCGCTAAGTACATTGGAGCTGTCGCAGTGCCATACTTAGTCGTTGCTAACGCACCTGCATTACAATGCGTTAATACCCCCATGCCATCATGGAATAATGTTAATGCATGTTCTCCAATTTGACGGTTAATTTCTTCATCTTCTCTATGAATCTCTTTTGCTTCTTCTAATAATCTATCTTTCAACTGCGCAATTGATAAGTGAGCATTCTCTTTCGCGACACTTTCCATTCTTTCAAGCGCCCAAAATAAATTTACTGCCGTCGGTCTTGATGTCGCTAAGTATGCACATACCTTTTTTACTTCCGCTATGAATTCTTCCGCCGAACTTTCCGCAACTTCCTTTACTCCTAAATACACACCGTAGGCTGCTGAAACACCTATTGCCGGCGCTCCTCGTACTTTCATTACTTGAATCGCATCCCACACACCCTCAGCCGTTTTAAAAGATTCATAGACTACTTCGTTCGGTAATACCGTTTGATCCAATAACACTAAAGCATAATCTTTCCACTGAATTGGTATTAATTGCTCTGCCATCATCTTCTCCCCTTATTTCGCACTATGCATTGACTGTTTTTTTAACGTTTCTACAAAGCTACTACCTGTTTCATATTGATTCGCTTGTAAAATAAACTTCTTCGCTGCCTGAAGACAAATTCGCTCCGCTCTAGCACGCGCTGCATCATTCTCAATACAAGTAATATCCTGTACCTTCGCTAGACCAACAATACGACGAATTAGCTCAAGACCCGTCACTGCAGATGTATCCTCTAATACAGATTGTAAATAAACTCGGTTAAAGCCTTCTTCCTTCGCCATAATCTCTGTCACATGAATATCCCAAGCATCTAAAAACTTCTTCTTAAATAAATCAATTACATCTATCATGGTAGATTCTATCCAGTTCATATATGTATCTTTCTCAATACCAGATTGCATCACTGCATCTGCATTCACCCAAGCAAACATTAAATTCGCCATTATATTCCCAACGTCATATCCCATAGGTCCATAAAAAGCAAATTCAGGATCAATAACCTTTGTAGAATCACTTTTTACAAAAACAGAACCAGTATGTAAATCACCGTGAAGTAGCGCTTGTGCATTCGTCATAAACGAAAACTTAAGTTTTGCTACTTCCATACGAAGCTCTTTATCACTATAAATATGCTCCCTAATCCATCCTTCATTTAATTGAAACAATTCGTTGCGTTTATTATGGTTTGTGAATGGCTCTGAATATACGAGGTCCTCTGTAATCTCACATAACTCAGGATTTATATAATTCTTCACGAGTTCCTTCTTCTCTTTATGATTCATTACAACATCTGATGTTAATAGAAGAGTATTTACCATAAAAGTAGTTAAATCATCAGCAAGCCTCGGAAACATTTGATGATTTATGAGTGCTGTACGCAATATTGTGTGATTTGATAAATCTTCCATCACGCAACAATTCATCACACTATCAAACAAATATACATTTGGCACGAGTCCAGATGCTAACTCTCCTTCTAATCGCAAAACATCTGATTCTATACGGATTCGATTCGTCGACAACTTAAACTCATCTGAAATACGCGCTGTATCCCCAGCTTGCTTTACAATGACAGAAAGGTTCTTCTGTTCATCCCAAACGCGGAACACATAATTTAAATTACCATCACCTATTTCTTTACACTTTAGCCCCTTTGCATGCTCGAACTTAGGTAATTTCTCTTGCACATATGCAATCACATCTTTAGCTTCCATTAAAAAATACTTCGTGAACTTAGACATGGTTTCCCCTCCACACTAAATGTAAACGTTTTCTAAAAGCCGTAAAAAATAATAGACTGAAATTTTTTCAATCTATACTATATCTTCTCTATTGCAATACATATCTCGCTTTTATTATATCTTGTTAGAAATGAGCGTCAATGTTTCTATTTCTCATTGCAATATACTTCTTATTATATATATTTATGATGACAATAATTGTTCACAAAGATTCCGATACATTTTGTTTTATTTATTGCACAATTCTTTGTAAAATAGAAGTAAGCAGTTCCTTTTCAAATCTACAACTTCTAAGAAATATTCCCTTCCTAAGAATTTATACTTACACCATGTCTCTAACATACTCACTACTCTTTCAAACACTCATTGAAAATTTATGACTTGAAAATTACCTTTTAATTCCCTAGCAGCCTTAATTGAGAATAAATATTAATTAAATTGGTATAAAGTTGGTTTATTCTCTTGACAAAATAACCACTTCTATATGATAATTAATATCGAATTAGAATTATTATAGTTAATTAAAAAATATATTTTATGAGCAAACTATTTTTTGATGCTCAAAACCAACCTTTAGGAGGAATTTTAATATGTTATTAATCGGCACAGAAGTAAAACCGTTTAAAGCTAACGCTTACCATAATGGAGAATTTATCCAAGTTACTGACGAAAGTTTAAAAGGAAAATGGAGCGTAGTTTGTTTCTACCCAGCAGACTTCACATTCGTTTGTCCAACTGAACTTGAAGACTTACAAAACCAATACGCAACTCTAAAAGACTTAGGCGTTGAAGTATACTCTGTATCTACAGACACTCACTTCACTCACAAAGCATGGCATGATAGCTCAGAAACTATCGGCAAAATCGAATACATTATGATTGGTGACCCAACTCGCACAATCACTACAAACTTCAACGTTTTAATGGAAGAAGAAGGTCTTGCTGCTCGTGGTACATTCATCATCGATCCAGACGGCGTTATCCAATCTATGGAAATCAATGCTGACGGTATCGGCCGTGACGCAAGCATTCTTGTTAACAAAATTAAAGCAGCTCAATACGTACGTAACAACCCAGGTGAAGTTTGCCCAGCTAAATGGCAAGAGGGTTCTGCAACACTTAAACCAAGCCTTGACCTTGTAGGCAAAATCTAAGGAGTTCGATCAAAATGATACTAGATGCAGATATAAAGACACAACTATCCCAATACCTTCAGTTAATGGAGAACGATATTTTACTTAAAGTAAGCGCAGGAGACGATAACGTATCTAAAGATATGTTATCTCTAGTAGATGAATTAGCTACTATGTCATCTAAGATTACAGTAGAAAAAGTTGAACTAGAGAGAACACCAAGCTTTAGCGTAAATCGCCCTGGTGAAGACACTGGTGTCGTATTCGCTGGTATTCCATTAGGACACGAATTTACTTCATTAGTGTTAGCTTTACTACAAGTGAGTGGACGTGCTCCAAAAGTTGAACAAAAATTAATCGATCAAATCAAAAACATTCAAGGCGAATATCATTTTGAATCTTATATCAGCCTAAGTTGTCATAACTGTCCTGATGTTGTACAAGCTCTTAACGTGATGAGCGTTCTAAACTCTAGTATTACACATACTATGATTGATGGCGCTGCATTTAAAGAGGAAGTAGAAAGTAAAGACATCATGGCAGTACCAACTGTTTACCTAAACGGCGAATCTTTCGGAAGCGGTCGTATGACACTTGAAGAAATTTTAGCTAAAATGGGTAACGGTCCAGATGCATCAGAGCTTTCTGATAAAGATCCATACGATGTTCTTGTTGTTGGTGGCGGCCCAGCTGGTGCAAGTGCAGCAATTTATGCAGCACGTAAAGGCATCCGCACTGGTATCGTTGCTGAGCGCTTCGGTGGTCAAGTAATGGATACTATGGGTATTGAGAACTTCATCAGCGTAAAACGCACTGAAGGTCCTAAGCTAGTAGCAAGCCTTGAAGAGCACGTAAAAGAATACGACATCGATGTAATGAATCTACAACGTGCGAAACGTTTAGAGAAAAAAGAACTTATTGAAGTGGAACTTGAAAACGGCGCTATTCTGAAAAGTAAGAGCGTAATCGTTTCAACAGGTGCTCGCTGGCGTAATGTTGGCGTACCGGGTGAAGCTGAGTTCAAAAACAAAGGTGTAGCATACTGCCCACACTGTGACGGTCCATTATTCATCGGAAAAGATGTAGCGGTTATCGGCGGTGGTAACTCTGGTATTGAAGCAGCTATCGACTTAGCAGGTATTGTTAAGCACGTAACTGTTCTTGAATTCATGCCAGAATTAAAAGCTGATGCTGTATTACAAGAACGTCTTAACAGCTTACCAAACGTAACTGTTCTGAAAAACGTTCAAACGAAAGAAATCACTGGTACTGATAAAGTAAACGGTATTTCTTACATCAATCGTGAAACTGAAGAAGTACACCATGTTGAATTACAAGGTGTATTCGTTCAAATCGGTCTTGTGCCAAACACAGACTGGTTAGGCGAAACAGTTGAACGCGTTCGCGGTGAAATCGTAACAGACAAGCACGGCGCTACAAACGTACCAGGAGTGTTTGGTGCAGGTGACTGTACAAATAATCCGTACAAACAAATCATCATCTCTATGGGTTCAGGTGCGAATGCAGCTTTAGGTGCATTTGATTACTTAATCCGTAACTAATTATATAGACGTGAGTAAAAGACGCGCTACCTATTGGTAACGCGTCTTTTTTATTACATTGTATGTAAATGGTCGTCAAATGCCTTCCAACATATTAAATCATACGGTGGTTCTATATCTAATACTACATTTATATCTTCTGCTACTACTTGTATTCTTTTGGCCGGGGTATCTCTTTTTCCTGAAGAATAAATAGCAAGCTTAATTATTTCCTGCTTTCCATCTTCATAAATCCTTTTCTTTAAGTCTAATTGGTCAATTTGTTCTTTTGAAGGAATCTCTTTCCCTTCCCAATCACACATTTCAAATAGAGGATATCGATCCCCGTACCATTCCTCAATAATCTCAATGACTTTAAGAATAATATAATTCCCCGATACTAATTCGTAACTAACAGCATCGCCTGCTTTTAAAGAAGTATTCGCTATAAATCTCTTCGGTACTTTTTTAGCTTGTGGCTGCGGAGAATGTAACTGTTCTCTAAGTTTATTTAACACTACTTCACGCTTTCTCTGTAATTTAGGTTCATCCTCCCAGCGGGATAAATCTGCACCACTCTCTATTATTTGCAATGCCTCAAGTTTAACATTCTCTTGAAGTCTTCCTAACTTCCATTGTATGCAAGCAAATGCTAGCCAAAAAACAATAATCTCTTCATCATCTAGTTCAGTCTGGTATTCCTCAATTACAATCCTACTTGCTTCTTCATTTGAATATTCATTTCCTAACAAATCCTTATAAATTAACTGAATATCTTTAGCAATATCATCTGACAATATCGCTACTCCCCAAGCCCCCATACATTAACGCTCCAATCTATACACTAAAAACCTCTCATTCCCATTCTTCTCATAAGCACCCGGTAATCTTATTTCCTTCTTCAATTCAAATGCAGTCTGATTCTCCAAGAAGAAAATATAATCTTCAGAAGGGTAGTATAAAATAATATCAATTTCTCTCTCCACCGCTTCTACTGAAAGCAAAATGTTATTTACTACATTCATAAACACTTGGACAGAAAATGGATTGAAGAAATAAAACCGGTTATCACGCGAATCAATCTCATATTCCTGCGCTAAACAACATTCAAACCGAATTTTATCTTTACTGTTTCTCACTTTTCGCGCATAACGATCACGATTATCCATTGCTTCTTTATAAAACTCTTCATTCATTTCAATCCCAACGGCCGAAGCACCACACTTATGGTGCATGTAAAAATTCAATCTCCCTTTTCCGCACCCAAAGTCTACAATTCGATCGCTACTTGTTATTTCATATTGATTTAATAACTCATCTAATCCGCTATATGGCGTCGGTTCATAACGGTGATAATGCATAGACTTATTAAATCCTTTTTGCTCACCGACAGTTTTTATATTTAATACAGCATCGTAATATTGTTCGTTCATTCGTTTGCTCCTATTAAGAAATATTACTATTATTATACACCACGTACTGAATGCTCATTTTTATCAAATTAATTGGTACGTGAAATTATATTATCGCGAAATCGAATATATCGACTTAACAACAAATTCCTACCAAAAAAACAGGAGCTTTCTAGCCCCTGTCTTCTAATACTTTCAATACAGTTTGTTTCAATATTTCTACTCCATCCATTATACAGCTATGATCAAACTTCATATACGGATGGTGTAATCCAGGTTGTAAGTTCGCCCCTAGTCCAAGCATGACAGCTTTTAAATGGGGTCTTTTCACTGTATAGTAATGGAAATCATCGCTTCCTGTCGTATACAGTGGTCCAGTACATCCCTCTTCCCCGTACACTTCAAGAATGCCTTTCCGCATGAAACGCTCAGCTTCTTCTGACACTTCAGCTCCTGGTGCGAGATCAATCCACTCATAAGAAAGTTTAGATCCCATTGATTCAGCTGACTGAATTACTTGCTCTATTTTTCGCTTCAATTCATCTAGTAATATGTTATTTTCTGCTCTTACATCTAAACTAAAGTGCCCGTTACCTGGAATAATATTTAGATTATCACCACCAGCTTGGCATCTCGTCATCTTAACAGAATAAGACGTCTGCGGCGGTAACCATATATTTTTCAATCCAATATTGATCATCGAAATGACATCAATTGCATTTATACCTTGATGTGGGCGTGCCCCGTGTGCATCATCTCCGTGAATCATACCTTCTAAAAATGCTGCAGCTCCGTGACGAATAGATGGGGCTGCTTGTTTCAAAGGCAGTTCTTCAATCGGCCTTAAATGAACACCAAATAAGAAATCAGCATCATCCACGGCGCCCTTCTCTACCATCTTTAAGGAACCATTTCCTTTTTCCTCTGCCGGCTGAAAAATAAATCTAACAGTACCACTATCCCATCTCATATTTTTCAATTGTAAAATAAGGCCCATCACAATTGTCATATGAGCATCGTGGCCGCACGAGTGATTCGCTTTAAATTCTCCGTCTACTTCTTGCCATAGTGCATCCATATCAGCACGAATCGCGATAACTGGATTCCCTCTTCCGATTTCAGCAATCACGCCAGGGCAATCATCAAATATTTTATATGAAATTCCTTCTTCTTTTAGAAAGTTAGTAATATAAGCTGTCGTTTCATATTCCTTCCAGCTTACTTCAGGGTTTTCATGTAAATGCTGAAAAATTTCAGTTAAACGCTCTTGTAGTTCTAATGTTTTCAAAGCTTCATTCTCCTTCCCCTAATTACAAACCATTCAGATTAATTATACTTATGAAAAACAGATGTTTTTATGAACATATTGAATTTTAAGAAAAAAGTCAATTGTTTATTTTTTAATACCGTTAATACCCGATTTCAACTCATCTTATAAAGATATCCATACAAATAGAAGATTCGATATTTTCTGTTTTTATATTGACGCTTACATCTATCTTTAGTTATTATAACTTAATAACGTCTATTTTGCGACAATTCTAAAAATACAAACATACATAATGAGGAGGCAGTTTATGAAAAGAGAAATACCTTTTGGCATAGCAATAATCCCTATTATCATTACAGTTGCAGTTATGATGGTTACAATTGTTGTATTAGAACAAAGCCCTCACGTCCCACTTATTATCGGTACAACCGTTGCTTCGATCGTCGCTTGGCGATACGGTTACAAATGGAATGACATTGAAGAATCGATGTATAAAGGAATTCGCCTTGCATTACCCGCTATCGTTATCATTATTCTTGTAGGTTTAACGATCGGTGCTTGGATTGGCGGCGGAATCGTCGCTACTATGATTTATTACGGCTTAAAACTTTTAACTCCATCACTATTTTTAGTTTCAATTACAATTATTTGTTCTATCGTTGCATTAGCAATCGGTAGCTCTTGGTCTACAATGGGAACAATCGGTGTTGCTGGAATGGGAATTGGCCTAAGTATGGGAATCCCAGCTCCAATGGTTGCTGGCGCTATAATTTCCGGTTCTTATTTTGGCGATAAAATGTCACCGCTTTCAGACACGACAAACTTAGCAGCGGGATTAACAAATACAGATTTATTCACACATATTCGTCATATGTTATTTACTACAATTCCAGGTTTAATTATTACTCTTATCGTCTATGCTTTCTTAGGAAGAAGCTTCGGCGATAACAATATCGATGCAAAAAGCATCGATCAAACGTTACAAGTATTGCAACAAAACTTTGTTATTTCGCCTTTCCTATTAATTATACCCGTAGTCGTTATGGTATTGGTCGCTAAAAAAGTCCCTGCTATACCAGCTATTCTCGTAGGTGTTATTTTAGGATTCTTATCACAAGTCTTTATTCAAGGTGGCTCTGTCTCATCAGCTGTCGGTGCACTCCAAAGTGGATTTGTCATAGACACTGGAAACAAGCTAGTAGATGAACTATTTAACCGTGGTGGCTTAAGCTCTATGATGAATACAGTTTCTATGACAATTGTCGCTATGACTTTCGGCGGAGTACTAGAACATACTGGCATTCTTCGCTCAATTGTAAATCAAATTTTAAAATTAGCGACATCATCAAAAGGACTTATCGCTTCTACCATCGCATCTTGCTTTGCAACGAATCTTACTTGCTCTGAACAATATATTTCGATTGTTGTTCCTTCAAGAATGTATGCAAATGCGTACACAGAAAAAGGACTACATTCTAAAAATTTATCCAGAGCATTAGAAGATGGTGGAACATTAACTTCTGTTTTCGTACCTTGGAATACATGTGGTGTATTTATACTCGCAACACTTGGAGTCGGTGCATTCGAATATGCTCCTTATGCTATATTGAATTTCATCGTACCTATTATCTCAATCATTTATGGTATAACTGGCTTCACAATTACGAAGCTATCTGATATTGAAAAAGCAGACCTACTGAAAAAACAAAAAGCACAACTAGAAGCTTAAAATTTTTGAAACGAATACAACGGTAAATTTAGCTCATATATTGCACGAGGGCGCCCTTGTTGATAGGGCATTTCCTCGCCGCAAATATTTGCATACCTGTAATCAACTAATTTCTTTAACAGCCTTTCCGTCGATCGCCGAGTCACTTGTAAGTACTCAGAAAGATCCGCCGCTGTAAATTTCAATGATGGATGCGATTGACTAAATTGAATGATTTTTGACAAGTTTGCAGGACTAAGCTTCGTTTCCTTCGCTATTTTCATTAATTCAGGATTATCGTTTTTTAAACTTTGTACTCTCTGTTCTTTCGGGAACGGACCAAATAATTCTTTATCACTTGTTAGTATATAAAAGCAGCTTTCTATCGGATTATTCTTTGCGAAACCTCGAGCGATTTTTGCATTTTGTTCCGCTTCATTTACTGTTTTTCCGTAACCAAATCCAATAGATACTGCGCCTTCTATATTCATAAATAAACGATCTATCGTATTTGTTTTTATACTCAATTCAATATCACCACGAGTTGTATACAAAATAAAAGTCATTTCATCAACTTGTTTAAATGAACCACGTAATTCTTTTGAAATTACATTTAATTGTTCAAGCGAGCTTTCTTGTAACTCTATAAAGGATATAATACAAGCACCAACAGTAGCTGAATGGCTTTTTGCTAACTCAGCTTTTATTTTTGCATCTTTTAACCCATGTATAATTGATTGCGTTGGATCTATCATACGCTCTGAAGGAATCCCTATTTTTTGAAGTTCATCGTAGACAGCGTGAATACTAGTTAAAGCTAAATCAACCTCTCCAGATTGATATTTAGCTAAATGAAAATCAATGATTCTCTTAATTTCATCATTACTCCATAACATATTTTCATAATCCATCACTTGCGGCGTTTCTTTTAGACCGATGTCATGGAACACATTTGTAATAAACGAACGATCTACTAAATCAATTGAAATTTTATGAGGTTGTATACTTTGATGGTATATTATAGAAAGGAGTGAAGATGCGACAGTTGTCTCGTCTTGCTGCAAATATACACTTGGAATTGGTAATTGTTCTCTTATTTCTTTTGCCATATAATAAGGTAGGGCACCCGAGAAAAAGATAGCATCACAAGGTTTTAAACGCTTTAATAGTTCAGAAGATTCTGCCGGATGAAGGTAAATATATGGATCAATCTCTATTTCTTCTAGTTTATGAGCAATAGGTAAAAGATTCTCCATAAACTCTTTTGAACCGACAACTGCAATTTTTATCATCATTTTCTCTAACTCCTTATCATTAATTAACGACTATTTAACGTCAACTATATCAAATGTACAAAACCATTGTAAACAGGAAGGGGTCTTTATTCAATGAAAATTACAGCTATTCATCTTTACGCAATTCGTTTACCACTTCGCGATCCGTTTGTTATTAGTTATGGTTCTTATTCTGATATGCCTTCTATTATCGTCAAAATGGAAACAGATGAAGGCATTACCGGTTACGGTGAAGGCGTTGCTGATGATCACGTTACAGGTGAATCATGGGAAAGTACTTTCCATGTTTTAAAACATACACTAGCTCCTGCTCTAATTGGGAAAAATCCAATGAATATCGAGAAAATACACGATATGATGGACAATACGATTTACAGTGTTCCTACAGCGAAAGCTGCGATTGATATCGCTTGTTTTGATATAATGGGCAAAAAATTAAATCAACCTGTATATCAATTAATTGGCGGACGCTATCATGAAGAGTTTCCTGTCACTCACGTCTTAAGTATTGCAGATCCAGAAGACATGGCTGAAGAAGCTGCCTCTATGATTCTAAAAGGTTACCAATCTTTCAAAATGAAAGTCGGTACAAATGTAAAAGAAGATGTAAAACGAATTGAAGCTGTACGTGAACGTGTAGGAAATGATATCGCGATTCGTGTTGATGTAAACCAAGGATGGAAAAATAGCGCAAACACATTAACAGCACTTCGTTCATTAGGTCATTTAAACATCGACTGGATTGAACAACCTGTTGTAGCGGATGATATTGATGCAATGGCTCATATTCGTTCGAAAACAGATCTTCCGCTTATGATTGATGAAGGACTAAAAGGCTCTCGTGAAATGCGCCAAATTATTAAATTAGACGCAGCTGATAAAGTGAATATAAAACTAATGAAATGCGGCGGCATATATCCAGCTGTAAAACTCGCTCATCAAGCTGAAATGGCAGGCATTGAATGCCAAGTTGGATCCATGGTCGAATCATCTGTTGCCTCTTCCGCAGGATTCCATGTCGCTTTCTCAAAAAAAATCATTACTAGCGTCGAGCTAACAGGACCATTAAAATTCACGAAAGACATCGGAAACTTACATTACGACGTACCATTTATTCGCTTAAACGAAAAGCCGGGACTTGGCATTGAAATAAACGAAAATATATTACAAGAACTAACCGTCTTTCAAGACGTTGTACGCTAAAGGAGGACTAACGCATGACGATTCTTTACGAAGGAAAATTAAAACAAAACAACGATTCATTTCACGTTACATTACTATCACTAGAGCACATCGAACAAATTTTATCATTACAAAACGTTATAGTTGAAGCGCTAGAAGATAAAGGTCGTTTACAACCACTCTCGCTAGAAGAATTTCAATACATTCTAGAAGGAAATGGCATGATGATCGGTGCGTTTATACAAAACGAGCTCATCGCATTTCGTGCCCTACTAGTCCCTCCTATCGACGATGAACATTTAGGGCTTGATATTGGTCTACCAGAAAGTCAGCTACACCGCGTCATCTATCAAGAAATCTCAAACGTTCATCCAAACTGCCGAGGAAATGGCATGCAAAAAATATTAGCCACAGTCATCATGGATGAATTACAAAAAGAAGACAGCCAGTACGATTACGTTTGCTGCACCGTTGCACCTTTCAACATTCCTAGTTTAAAGGATAAGTTCGCGCAAGGTATGGAAATTGCTGCGCTGAAGGAGAAGTATGGTGGGAGTCTGCGGTATGTTTTTGTGAAGGAGTTGCGTGGGGATAAGGAAAGAGATTGGTCCGATGTTAAGAGCGTTCCGATGAGTGATGCTGGTGGACAGCAGGTGTTGCTTTCGGAGGGGTATCGTGGGTATGCGATGGAGAGAATAGACGATACTTTCACTGTGAAGTTTGGACGATAATCTATGTACAAAGAGAACCCTAATTCATTAGGGTTCTACTTTATTTCATTCCACAATCTAAAGTAATAACTAAACCGTCATCTTCCAACTAGATAACGCTAACCAGTTTTCCATTTCCTTATAATCAGGCATTATCTTCCCGACAAGACGCCAAAAAGATCGATCATGATTTAAATGAACCATATGACACATTTCATGAACAACTACATAATCAATTACCCTCTGAGGTGCCATTGCTAGCTTCCAATTAAACGTTAACTGTAGATTTGAATCACAAGTTCCCCACGTACGACTACTATCTGTAATACGAATAGAACGTGGTTTTGTTTTAAAATTACTTTGATGCACTTTAATACTCTTCTCTACTAATGACTTACACTGCTTATAGTAAAATCGTTTTAAAGCCTGCTGGATTTTCTCATCCTTAAGCTCATTCACGTAAATATTTAGCTTATTCCCTTCAAATACTGCATTATCTTGTTCAATACTTGCATCTTGAGAAATCTGTATCGGATACGTATTCCCTAAATACAGAAAGCCCTCGCCTTGATCATAACCCTTTTCCTGTGGTCCAAGCGCTCGCTCCTGCATTTCCTTACGTGTTTTCTGAATCCAATCCCATTTCTCCTCTAACAATTGGACTAAGTATTCAACAGGCGTTCCTTTTGGAGCTTGCACTTCCACATTTCCGTACGAATCTACAAAAAGACGCACCGACTTTTTCTTCTTATAAGTTATATGAAAATTAATTGTCTCACCTAAATATGTATGTACCATTTCATCACCTAGTGTATTATTTTACAAATAAAAAAGAATAGGACACAAACGCCCTACTCTATCTATTATATCATTTACTGTTTCACCGAACTTATTATCCTCTGTACTTTACACCTAATCCCTTAATGAAATTCCTTGCGTATCTATCGCCGCACTCTTTGTAATGCTTATGGCCTTTCTTTCTTAATAAAGCGCCTAACTCTCCTTTTGTTACGATAACTCCTACGCTGTCTAATATATCAAGCACATCTTCACTCGTTAAAGATAGTGCTATTTTCATTTTCTTTAAAAGAAGGTTATTAGCACTCTCCTTGCTCTGTACAGGTGCCGGTTGCCCTGGTTTCGGATCTTGCTTCCCTCTTTTTAAAGTAATAAATCCATTTAAAAATGCCTCTAGCATCATCATGTCGCATGTTAATACGTACTCATCTTCGATTACATCATCATTTTCAGCTTCATGTTGTGGACTTCTCTTTACTTTTGTAAGCATATCAAGTACGTCCTCTTTCGTTACTTCCATCCCGCCAAGTTCAAAGATTTCTACCATATCTATATCTCTTATATCTAAAGCGTACCTTACTCTTTTTAATATATCGTTGTTGCTCATTGCCATTGTATTTCCTCCTGAAATGTTGATTATAGTAATGCTTTTAGCATGTGTAAATTAATGTCGTTAAGTTACTACTTTAACATTTTAGAGGTAGGTTTTGTAGTCTTAGGTGGATTAATGCTTTTGGGGATGATTTTAAAACAGCAAAAAAGGATGAGATAATCGCGCAAAATTACGGATGGGGATTTACTATTAATGAACACACTTAAAAATGGACTAACCTGATATAGGTTAGTCCATTTCTTTTTATGCAACTCTAATTTAGTGGGCAACTCAAACATGAATGTTACGCAAAATTCAGGTGAAATATATTGATTGTGTTTACTTAGGTTTTCCTTTTTATTTGTGGTACGGTTCACCGTAACTAATCTAAATGAGGTTATTGTTCATTATTTTCATAATTAAATTTAACAAAAAAGGTAGTGCCTTCCGAGCCTGTTTGAATTTCTATTTTCGCATTATGCCGGGCAGCAATGGCATAACATATGCCTAATCCCAATCCAGTTCCATTATCTTTGGTCGTGTAAAATGGAGTACCCAGTTTCTCTAATACTTCAGGCCTGATACCTTTTCCTTGATCCCGCACTGCAAGCACCACACAATTTTGACATTCCTTGTAGGTGCTAATGGTTAGAACTTTCCCTGTGCTCATCGCTTCTAAGCCATTACGGTATAGGTTTATTAATAATTGTCGTATCTCATTACGATTTAAAAATAATTCTGGAATGTCATTTGTATCGACTTGAATAGATTTATTTTGATTATACGTATCAATCTTTATTAAAGGAATAATATCGTGGATAATTGAATTTAAATCTAACATCTGCAAATCCGATTTCCTTGTATTACCGATTGAGAGAAATTCAGTAATAATAGAATTGGCACGATCAAGTTCTTCAATCATTAAATTAAAGTACTTATTATGTTTCTCATAGGTGCGCTCTTCTTTTAATAACTGCAAAAATCCTCTTACTGTTGTCATTGGATTTCTAATCTCATGGCTGATACCTGCTGCCATTTGCCCTATTAAATCTATGTTGGATAACCTTTTCAATTCCTGCTCATATTGCTTTTTTTCCGTTATGTTTTTAAAAATACAACAAATACCATCATCATACGGATATGCAATAACTTCGTGCCAATATTCATCAGAGATAGAAAAAAATTCGAAATGAACTGTAATTCGCTCTGACATTGCACGATGAAATTCCTTATACATAACTGCGTCGACGCTACTCGGGAAGACCTCCCATATATTCTTACCTAATACATCTTTTGCTGTTTTTCTTTGTGGAAAATATTGATGCTTATTTACGTACGTGAATTCCCATTTATTATTCAAAGTAAAGAATCCATCCGTAATAATTTCAATCACACTTGTAACTTTTTCATTAGCAGCAGCTAGTTCTCTCGTTCGCTCTTCCACCATGCTTTCAAGTTGATCCGTATATAACAAGTTTGAAAACGTAGGAGCTGTGGCATCAACGATAGATTTTGCCAGTTGAATTTGGGAATTATCGTAATTGTGGGCTTTTCCCTCTTTGCCCACGACGATTACCCCTAATACTTCTCCCATTGAAACCAATGGAATCATCAGTAGACCCTTACTATCTATATTTTTTGCTTGAATAACCTCCTGGATCTTGGCTTCATAGCTTTTCTCCATCCAATCCGCTTCTGTCCAATCACAGTCCTTGCTTAACTTCGTTGTTTTAATCGTTGTTTTGTCTATCGGGTCTAAAAGGTGGGCAGCCATGTTTTTACTCTCTAAAATCTGTCCTAAGTAAAAAAAACATTTATCAAAACTCTCCTGTATCGAGGAACACATTGATAAATCACGGGTAACATCTAGTAACAGCTGCTTCTCGGCAATAAGGTTTTCCTTTTGTGTTAAATTATTTGCGTTTTGAATTGCGACCGCAGCCATATTTACATAAGCTTCAACACTTTGAATTTCTGAATCTGTTAAGTTCATTGGAGCTCCATAATCAAATAAAAAAACCAGACCAAATAACTCTTGCCCAAATGAGATAGGCAGGGCTAATAAGGACTTAATTTTGAACGCATCAACTGGTCTCGGATCCGGCCGATGATCCTTTGAGGTATCAGGGATATAGATGGTTTTTTTGGTTTCAATAACTTCTTTTGCCAGTAAGTCTATTTCAGGATCAACTACCTGAGTATCGAGCGTTACGCCATTTATGGTCTCTGGTTTCCCTGCAAACCCTCTAAATGTTCCATCTTCCTGGGGTAAATAAATTCCAACAGCGTTGCACCTAACAATCTCCTCTGATATCGCCATTGTTACACGCTGTAATACTTCACGTAGTTCTAATTTTGTATTTATTATTTTTGTTATATTCGCGAGCCTAGAATATCTCGTCTGATCACTTACCATTCACATAGCCTCCAAGTTATAGGCATAATAAAATAAACATGATAATATCAGTGAAAATCAAGACCAACCTGCCATTTTCAATTTTCTCCTGTATTCTTTTCTTACCCTTGTTTTACATAGAATATCTCACTTACTTATGATATGGTTCACCTTAATTAAAATGAAACAAACACTCATAAAATCGCTACACCCTATCCCCTCTAACTTTCAAAAGTTACACTGTTTCACTATCTCCATCCTTATCAACACTCGCCTCAAACTTATCAAGCAACGCACGCACTTCATCAGTTGATTTCGTGTTCATCAATTGATTTCTTAGTTCAGCAGCTCCAGGGAATCCTTTTACATAAATTTTGAAGAAGCGATGAAGCCCTGTGATTGAACGTGGTAGTACTTCTGCATATTGATCTTGAAGGTCAAGCTGCAGTCTTAAAAGGTCAAGGTGTTCTTGACTGCTATGCTCTCTCGGTTCTTTTTCAAAGGCAAATGGATTTTTAAAGATACCTCGTCCGATCATAACGCCATCAATACCGTATTTTTCAGCAAGTTCCATTCCAGTTTGACGGTCAGGAATGTCTCCATTGATTGTTATTAGCGTATTTGGTGCGATACGGTCACGTAATTTTTTAATTTCCGGAATTAGTTCCCAGTGCGCATCTACTTGGCTCATTTCTTCTCTTGTACGTAAGTGAATAGAAAGGTTCGCAATATCTTGTTTAAAAATGTGCGTTAACCAATCTTCCCATTCGCTTAACTCTTTAAAGCCAAGTCGTGTTTTTACGCTGACAGGTAGTCCGCCCGCTTTTGCTGCTTGAATAAGTTCTGCCGCAACGTCTGGACGTAGAATAAGACCACTACCTTTTCCTCTTGATGCTACATTCGGTACAGGGCAGCCCATATTAATATCGATACCTTTAAATCCTAGCTCTGCCATACCAATACTCATTTGGCGGAAATATTCAGGAGTATCTCCCCAAATATGCGCGACTATCGGCTGTTCATCTTCTGTAAAAATTAAACGGCCACGTACACTTTTCATACCTTCTGGATGACAATAGCTATCCGAGTTTGTAAACTCTGTGAAAAATACATCTGGGCAACCAGCTTCACTTACTACGTGACGAAAAACAACATCTGTCACATCTTCCATTGGTGCAAGTACGAAAAATGGTCGTGGTAAATCATTCCAAAAATTATCTATCATTTCAAATTCAAATCCTCTCAATATGAATACAATTTCAAACTCTCAATTTAAAAATATAAAGCCAAATAGCAAAAGTACATTTGGACATTTATATTTTGTGAAAATCAGCAATATTCATTTTAACTAAAATCGTTGCTGAATGGTATTTTTATAAACCAAAAAGCAGATGGTATAGATTTTTCTATATCAACTGCTTTTTTATTATACCAACTTAAGCCAAGCCACACACTCCACATGAGTCGTATGCGGGAACATATCAACAGGTTGTACTTCCTGTGTTTTATATCCGCCTTCTTCTAGTACTTTTAAGTCGCGTGCTAATGTTGCTGGGTTACACGATACGTATACGACGCGCTTTGGCTTCATGTCGATGATTGTGTTTAGTAATGCTTCATCACAGCCTTTACGCGGTGGGTCTACGACCATTGTGTCGGCGATTACGCCTTCTTTGTACCATTTTGGAATGACTACTTCTGCTTCTCCTACGCCAAATTCAGCGTTTGTCATGTTGTTTAGTGCTGCGTTTCGGTTTGCGTCTTCGATTGCTTCTGGGACGATTTCAACACCGTACACTTTTTTCGCTTTTTGTGCTAGGAATAAGGAGATTGATCCAATTCCGCAATAGGCATCAATTACTGTTTCGTTACCATTTAATTTTGCGTATTCTAACGTTTTATCGTATAGCACTTTCGTCTGTTCTGGGTTTACTTGATAGAATGAACGTGCTGAAATCGCAAATTTAATGTCACCGATAAAGTCATAAATATATTCTGATCCGTACAGTACTGTCGTTTTGTCTCCGAAAATAACGTTTGTACGTTTCGTGTTTACGTTTTGAACGATTGATTTTACTTCTGGGAATTTCGCTGCGATTTCTTCAATGATTGCTTCTTTATTTGGCAATTCAGCTGTACGTGTAATGAAGACAAGCATAATTTCCCCTGTTACTTGTCCGTAGCGAGCCATTACGTGGCGAAGTGTTCCTTTGTTACGTTCTTCATTGTAAGCCGAAATACCGTGCTTTTCACAAATACGTTTTACTTCTTGAATTAATGTATCGTTTTCTTCCGCCTGAATTAAGCATGATTCCATATTAATGATGTCATGCGTTCCTTGACGGTAGAAACCAGCTACAAGTCCACCTTCACGTTCTCCAATTGGCACTTGTGCTTTATTGCGGTATACCCACGGTTTTTTCATGCCAAGTACAGGATGAACAGGAACATCACTTAATCCACCGATGCGCTGCATAACGTCACGTACTTGTTTTTCTTTCGCTTTTAATTGTCCTTCATATGTTAAGTGCTGAAGTTGACAACCTCCGCACTCGTTGTACACGGGGCATTCTGCATCTTTGCGATATGGACTTTCTTGATGAAGCTTCATTAAACGACCAAACGCGAAGTTTTTCTTCACTTTAATAATTTTAATTTGCGCTTCCTCACCTGGTAATCCGTTTTTTACGAAAATAGGATATCCCTTCACTTTCGCAACACCGGCACCATCATGTGTTAAATCTTCAAACACTACATCTATAAACTCGTTTTTTTCAACTGGTGGCGTCATTTTTATACTCATTTTCCGACCTCTCTTTTTCATAACACTGCGTTACATTTTATCATACTTATATGGTCTATTTCTATTGGAAGAAAAAAAGCTATTGACGATAGTTCTCTAGTAATGTTACGCTACTACTAATTTAATACGGACGATGTTACCTCATATATAGTCGATAATATGGATCGAGAGTTTCTACCCGGCAACCTTAAATTGCTGGACTATGGGGAAAACTAATGAATATTAGCCTATGTATAAAAAAGACTCCTATTGATTAGCTTTCTCTCATAGATGAAAGTGAATCCATAGGAGTCTTTTTTTTATTTTTCAAAAAGGTCAGACATCTTACGTATGACATGAAACTTCCATTACTTTATTTTTAGTAATATAACGAGCGTTTTATGTAAAAACTTTATACGAACTTCTGAAAGGGGCAACTACATGCAATATGTAATGAGCATTATCGGTATTCTTGTCGTTTTAGGTTTATGCTTTGCTTTGTCAAACAATAGAAGTAAAATCAACTTCCGTGCAATTGCTATTATGATTAGTTTCCAAATTTTAATCGGTTGGTTTATGTTTGGCACAAAGATCGGACAGCAAATTATCATCTTCATTAGTAAAGTTTTCAACAAACTAATTAAACTTGGTACGACAGGTGTCGATTTTCTCTTTAATGGAATTCAAAGAGATTTTGTCTTTTTCTTAAACGTATTACTAATTATCGTATTTTTCTCAGCACTACTTTCTATCTTTAGTTATTTAGGTGTTTTACCATTCATCGTTCGTATTGTCGGCGGTGCACTTTCAAAAATTACTGGTTTACCACGCGTTGAATCATTCCACGCAGTAAATTCTGTATTCTTTGGTTCAAGTGAAGCGTTAATCGTTATTAAAAATGATTTACAACATTTTAATAAAAACCGTATGTTTATCATTTGTTGTTCTGCAATGAGCTCAGTTTCTGCCTCTGTAACAGCATCATACATTATGATGTTAGATGCGAAATATGTATTAGCGGCTCTTCCGCTAAACTTATTCTCAAGCTTAATCGTTTGTTCATTATTAACACCAGTTGATACGAAAAAAGAAGACGAAGTGGTTCAAAAATTTGATAGAAACCTATTCGGAGATAGCCTTATCGGCGCTATGATTAACGGTGCGCTTGATGGTTTAAAAGTAGCTGGTATCGTTGCTGCGTTAATGATTGCCTTCATTGGTGTTATGGAAGTTGTAAACTACGTAATTAGCGCTGCTTCAGGTGCAATGGGATATGCTGTTACTTTACAACAAATCTTCGGTTATATACTTTCTCCATTCGCATTCTTAATGGGTATTCCAACTCAAGATATTATCCCAGCTGGTGGTATTATGGGTACGAAGATTGTATTAAACGAGTTTGTAGCAATCCTTGATTTAAAAGGCGCTACTGCAACATTAGCTCCACGTACAGTTGGAATCGTTACAGTATTCTTAATTAGCTTCGCAAGTATTAGCCAAATTGGTGCGATTGTTGGTACAATCCGTGCCCTTTCTGAAAAACAAGGAAGCATCGTATCAAAATTCGGTTGGAAAATGCTATTTGCATCAACACTTGCTTCTATTTTATCTGCAACAATCGCTGGATTGTTTATTTAATAAAAAAATCACCTTACTTGTTTAAGTAAGGTGATTTTTTGATTCTTTATGAAACCGAGTGAAATTCGACCGCTTCTTCTGTATTGATAATCCTATCTTTATATATACCTTTTATTGAAATATAAATGATAGATTTGTTTATGTTTTTTAACTTTCCTAATGAAAAATGATAAAGTAATCCATCGCTTTTTAAGGTCCACATCTTCCCACTCCATGGCCCAGTAGCTTTTTGTTCATCCGATGCCTTTATTTCACCTTCATATTCACACTCTCCAAAAGGAGTTTTAATTGTATTCTTCTCTGTATCAATTCGAATATTTTTAATTAGTTTCAAATTCTCATCAGAGAGAATTTGAATTTCATGGTCTTTCTTTTTAAAAAAGAGTTTTCCGTCTTTTGTATTTATATATTCTGCATTATTCATTTCATCTATCATAAAATCATATTCTTCTTTTGTAATACCCAAGTTTTGATGATAAGGAAAAGTTTTTTTCGGGATAATTTCTTCTTCTGCATACTTCAAATACCAATCTAAATTATTTGTAATGCTAGCGCTCATCTTATTTCCAATTTTATCTAATTTCTCTTTTATCCCATAAGGAAATTCTAGCGTCATAATATCCGCCGTAACTTCCGCATTCATAAGGCGTGATGGAATATACTCCTCCACACTATTCGCTTTACTCACTTCACTTTGACAACCGACTATGAATAGCGATATGAAAAGGATATATACTAGTTTTTTATATTTCATTTCTGTTCTCCACTCCGTACATCATTCTTACTTACATTTATAGCGGTTCTTATTATAGTCCAAGATCCTGATATTTTAATAGAAACTACTCTACATATGCAAAATTGCATATTAATAAACCTTTCTCTTACTTTAAAATTAACTTAAATCATTTACCAAAATATACAAATTACAAATGAACAATGTTATAATTTGTAAAAAATATATTGGAGGATATTATGAAAGCTCACGCCCTTTTCGACTTCTTACACTTACTAGTTTTAAGCATGAAAAGCTATTATGTATGGGGAATGCCAATCTATGTATTCATTATCCCTCTTATTTTTGTAGTAGGTTATATCATTATCAAATCAAATAAGAAACGCAAGAATACCTCTATTCAAAGTCACTAACCTACCATTCACCTAAAAATGATATGATAAACAAGGGTATATCCCCACCTCTCTTATAGCGGTGGGGATTTTAATGTAAGCATGCAACATAATACACAATAGAAGGTGATTTTATGAGAAAATACGCAGCGATTGCTTTATGTACATCTGCCATTCTAGCAGGATGTAATACTAGCAATGTAGAGCCTAAAAAAGAAAAAAAGGTTCAAGAGGTTAAGAAAAAAGAAGAGACGGTGCCGGAACAAGGTAAAATTTCTTATAATCCAATTACGCACGAATCTACAAACGCAAATATTCATATTACAGACATAAAAGATTCTTTAACCGAAGTACAATATAAAATTTGGCGCACTGCTGATGGAAAGGAAAGTGCTAAATCCTTTTCTTCTAAAGAGAAAAATCAACAATTTACACTTCCCTTTGATATAAAAGAATTTGAAGGAAAACGCGGTGAATATCAAATTGAAGCTACAGGAACAACAGAGGGCGGAAAAACTATTCCACTTACGAAATCTACTATTACTTTCGAGCAAAAAGTTCCTGTTCTTATGTACCACGCAATTGATGATTATCATGGACAAGGTATTAAAGATTTATTCGTATCGCCTGCTAACTTTGAAGCACAAATGAAGTATTTAAAAGAAAATGGTTATACTTTGTTAACGTTTGAACGCTGGGGCGATATAAATAAAGTAAACAAGCCGATTTTCGTTACATTTGATGACGGTATGAAAAATAATATGAATGCATTTCATGTTTTACAAAAACTAAAAGACGATACATTTAAACCAGCGGCAACAGAATATATGATTGTTGATAACGTTGATGTAGAAGGAGCTCTTTCTACATCTGAAATAAAAGAAATGGTTGATTCAGGTATTTTTTCTGTACAATCTCACACAGCAACACACGCAGACTTGCCGAAAATTACAAACTATGATGAAGAGTTAAAAGGATCAAAAGAAAAGCTAGAGAAAATAACAGGTAAGCCTGTTATCGCAATTGCTTATCCTTTCGGTCATGTAGATGATAAAGTTGTCGCAGAAACAAAGAAACACTATCAATTTGCAACAACAACGAAGCCAGGACAATTCATTACGAAGGGTGAACCTGATGAGTTGTTAAAAATGAAGCGTGTTCGCATACACCATACAACGACTGTAGAACAATTTGCTTCTTCGATTAAATAACTATTAGAGCTCAATACATTTTGAGCTCTCTTTTTACGTTATATTTATATATATTTTTAGAATTTTCTTGTATTATATATAGTAAGAAATCTTTCAAACTAAAGGAGATTATACATATGTCATTTGAACAAACGTTAGAGAAATATGCTGCCCTTGCAGTCAATGTTGGTGTTAATATTCAACCCGGACAAACTTTATCAATCAGTGCACCTCTTGAGGCTGTACAGTTTGTACGCCTAGTTACAGAAAAAGCATATAAATCTGGTGCAAAACACGTATATGTTGATTGGAATGATGAGACGTTAACACGCTTAAAGTTCGATCTAGCTCCTGAAGAAGCTTTCTCTGAATTCCCTTCTTGGAAAGCAAATGCTCGTGAAGAATTAGCAAAAGAAGGCGCTGCATTTATGTCCATCTATGCAGAGAATCCTGATCTATTAAAAGGTGTAGAACCAAAGAAAATTGCAACAGCTCATAAAGTAGCTGGAGAAGCGATGAAAGTATACCGTGATTATGTACAAGCAGATAAAGTAAGCTGGTGCGTAATTTCTGTTCCTACGAAAGAATGGGCTGCAAAAGTATTCCCTGACGTAGCGCCAGAAGAACAAGAAACAAAACTATGGGATGCTATCTTCAAAGCTACTCGTGCTGATTTAGAAAATCCTGTGGAAGCATGGAAAGAACATGATGAAACACTACATACAAAAGTAGATTACTTAAACGAAAAACATTATAAAGCTCTTCACTATACAGGCCCTGGAACAGACTTAACAATCGAACTTCCAGAGAAACATGTATGGGCTGGTGCTGGTAGCTTAAATGAAAAGAACGTAGCATTTATGGCTAACATTCCAACTGAAGAGGTATTTACAATGCCTCTTAAAACAGGTGTGAACGGCCAAGTATCTAGCACAAAACCGTTAGCATTTGCAGGTAATATTATCGATAACTTTACATTAACATTCGAAAACGGACGTATCGTAGACTATAAAGCTGAATCTGGTGAAGAGGCTTTAAAACATTTAGTAGAAACAGATGAAGGTTCTCACTTCTTAGGCGAAGTAGCTTTAGTACCTCATGATTCACCAATTTCAAACACAAATATTTTATTCTACAATACGCTATTTGATGAAAATGCATCTTGCCACCTTGCAATCGGAAATGCTTATGCATTTAACTTAGTTGGCGGAAAAACAATGTCTAAAGAAGAACTTGCTGAAAATGGCGCAAACGCTAGTATTACACACGAAGACTTCATGATTGGATCAGCTGAGCTTGATATCGACGGCATTACAGCTGATGGAAGACATGAGCCGATCTTCCGTAAAGGTAACTGGGCGTTTTAATAAAAATAAAAGGCTATCTTCCACGCTGGAAGATAGCCTTTTATGATGCTGATGACACTTTCAGTCCAATTACTCCTAAAACAATAAAGAGAATACAAAATGCTTGGAATAAATTAATATGCTCTTTAAAAAAGTACACACTAATGATTGTAATAAGTAGCGTTCCCACACCAGACCAAATTGCATAAGCAATGCTTAAATGAATCTTTTTAACAACGATAGCAAACACGCTGAAACAAATTCCATAGAATACGAAAATAAGTACACTTGGAACAAGCTTTGTTAAACCGTTCGATAACTTCATCGCAATCGTTCCAGCTACTTCAAAAATAATTGTTACGAGTAATAATAGCCAATATACCATACTAGAATCTCCTTCTCTGTTACCTTATAGAGATTCTAGTATACTACTTATAGTCCTAACGAAATATATTTAATTTCTAAATATTCCTCGATACCGAAATGGCCTCCTTCACGGCCGATACCACTTTCTTTAAAGCCTCCAAATGGTGCTTGTGCAACTGATGGAAGGCCATCGTTTAAGCCGATAATTCCGTACTCTAACGCTTCACTAATTTGGAATGCTTGACTAATATCTTTTGTGAAAATATAAGCAGCCAAGCCATATGGTGTATTATTTGCTCGTTCGATTACTTCTTCAACTGTTTTAAATTTAGCAACTGGTGCAACCGGTCCAAATGTTTCTTCATTCATACAAAGCATCGTGTCATTTGCCAATCCAATTACTGTTGGCTGAATGAAATAACCATCTAACTCTACAAATTTATGGCCACCGTATAAAACTTCTCCGCCCTTTTGAATTGCATCTTCAATATGTTCTTGTACTTTCGAAACTGCATTCGCATCAATAAGTGGACCTACAGTTGTTCCTTCGCCAAATCCATCTCCGACTTTCAGCTGCTCTACAGCTGTTGTGAACTTCCCTGCAAATTCTTCATACACTTCTTCTTGAACAAAGATGCGGTTTGTACATATACACGTTTGTCCTGCGTTACGGAATTTCGAACCAATTACCGCTTCTACCGCCTTATCTAAATCAGCATCATTCATAACAATAAATGGAGCGTGACCACCTAATTCAAGCGAAACCTTTTTCATCGTTTGCGCAGCGCTAGCCATTAATTCTTTTCCAATTTCAGTTGATCCTGTAAAGGAAACTTTTCGAACGCGCTCATCTTCCATCCACGTATCAGCAATTGCTTTTGCACTACCTGTTACAATATTTATTACACCTTTTGGAATATCTGCTTCATGTGCTAATTCAACTAACTTCAATGCAGTTAATGGCGTTTGACTCGCTGGTTTCACAACTGCCGTACAGCCTGCTGCAAGTGCTGGAGCTACCTTTCTCGTAATCATAGCAGCCGGGAAATTCCAAGGCGTAATAGCTGCCATAACCCCAACTGGTTGCTTCATAACTAAAATACGCTTATTCGGATGAGAAGCAGGAATCATTTCACCGTATATTCTCTTTCCTTCTTCTGCGTACCATTCAACAAAACTATTTGCATAATTCACTTCACCAAGTGCTTCTGCAAACGGCTTCCCTTGCTCTCTCGTCATGATTGCTGCAATTTCTTCTTTATTTTCATCAATGAGCGTGAACCATTTTTTTAACTTTACTGCGCGATCCGCTGCCGTTAATTTTGACCATAATTTAAAAGCCTCATGTGCAGCATCAACTGCTTGCTTTGCCTCTGTAATCCCGCCCTTTGGTACAGTTGCAAATACTTCCTTTGTCGCTGGATTATTCACTTCGATTTGTTCTTGCAGTGTAATCCACTCACCATTTATATACATCGCTTTTTTCTCTAAGTTTACGAACGTCGCTTTTTTATCCAATGTTTTCTTCCTCCTCTATAAACTTCTTAATTTTCCTAGTAGCAGCAGATTGACTTATTTGCAAAAACTCAGCCACTTTATAACTTGATCTATACGTTTTATACGCTTTAAGAATAATATTTCTCTCTACCTCTTCCAGCATTCTATAAAGACTTTGTCCGGATTGTTCAACTGTGGCCTCTTGCATAGATAGTGGCAAATCTTCTACCGTTACAAAATCATCTGCAGTGATAACAATTCGTTCAATTACATTTTCAATCTCTCTATTATTTCCTTCCCAAGGGTACCCTACAAACATTTGTAACGTACTAGGAGCTAACTTTACATCACGTCCGTACTTTTTATTAAAATGCTGTAAATAATGATAGATGAGCGGCAATATATCTTCTGTTCTCTCCCGAAGTGGCGGAATTGAAATTGGAATGACATTCAGACGATAGTATAAATCTTTCCGGAATGTTCCTTGTTTCACCATCGTACTTAAATCTCTATTTGTTGCCGCTACAATTCTAACGTCCACCTTTTTTAATTCTCTTCCGCCTATAGGACGAAACGTTTTTTCTTGCAATACTTGCAAAAGCTTCGCTTGAATTTCAAGCGGCATTTCACCAATTTCATCTAAGAAAAGAGTTCCTTTATGCGCTGATTCTAATAGCCCCTTTTTCCCTTCACGATTTGCACCTGTAAAAGACCCACCTGAATATCCAAAAAGCTCAGATTCGATTAAATTCGTCGGCAATGCCGCACAATTAATTTCATAGAAACTTTCATTCTTTCGGTGACTCACTTCATGCAAATGGCGTACTAATCGGCTTTTCCCCACTCCAGTCTCACCTAATACGAGAACAGTACTATCTACTACAGATATTTTTTTTATTGTTTCGATTATTCTTTGCATAGCGATACTTTTAAAAATAAGTCCTTCGTGTTCATATGTTTCTCTTAATTCTTTTTTATATGTTTTTAACTGATTATCCATTTCCTCTACCTTTTGACGTAATTGATAGAGTTCTGTAAGATCACGAGAATAACTAATCACTCTTCTTAAATTTCCCTCATCATCAAAAACAGGCCTTGTACGAACATGCAAATACTCTCCTGATTTCGTTGTTTGAACAAGTTCAACTGGCCTTTTCTTTTCAATTACTTCTAACGTTGCAGACGGATAAAAAATCCCTTCTTTTTGTAGTTCTTTTACATGCTTTCCTACTAATTCCTTAGCAGAGAGCTGGTAATGCCTTTCACACATGCTATTTACACGTACAACGATTCCTTTATCATCCGTAACAAAAATTTCGTCAAATGCATATTCAAATACATCTTGTAAATCCATCAACATTCGTTCCTTTTCTGCAACCATCCTAGCCACCCCTTACTTTAAATCCATCGATTCACTTCACTACCTTTATTATAAAGTGAATTTTCTGCATTTTATATAGAGTAAGCTAGAATGTTTTCAATTTGTTATTTATACAAATCTATTTATATTTTTCAACACATAATTCGCTGCATTGAAAAATACAGAATGCCATCGCAACCACACCCTCACTTTGTTTTAGCTTGGCATGGGGCAGGAAAAGGGGCTGACCGATTCTATGCATGGCCAGATGCTCTCTTTCGCCTAAAAAGAAAAGCTTTATGCCCTTTTTTAAGTTATCCCAATTCTTTATACACGAGCGATATTTGCTTGCTCATAACAAGCTTGCAATGATTCTTCAATTATTGTTAAACCTTCCTCAAGTTGCTCATCTGTAATCACTAATGGCATTAAAACACGAATAACATTTCCATATGTTCCTGCTGATAGTAGAAGTAATCCATGCTTATTTGCCTCTGCACATAAATTAGACGCTAATGTTTTATCAGGCGCTTTCGTCTTGCGATCTTGAACGAGCTCGAATGCACACATTGCCCCTAAGCCGCGCACATCACCGATGCAATTATATTTATTTTTCATCTCTTGGAATCGGTTCATTACGACTTTCCCTACTTCTATCGCTCTATCATTTAATTTCTCTTTTTCTATTATATCAAGCACAGCTAATGCAGCCGCACATCCTAGTGGGCTTCCTGCATATGTTCCGCCCAGTTCTCCCGGTGCAGACTCATTCATAATTTCTTTACGCCCAATCACGCCGCTTATCGGTACACCAGCACCTAATGATTTAGATACCGTAATTAAGTCTGGAACGACATCATAATGATCAATTGCAAAGTATTTTCCAGTACGACTAAAGCCTGTTTGAATTTCATCAGCTACAAATAAAATACCGTGCTCTGAACAAATGCTGCGTACTTCTTGAACGAATTTCTTACTTGGAACGATAAATCCGCCTTCCCCTTGAACAGGTTCCATTACAACTGCTGCAATTGTTTCTGGTGCTACTTCTGATATGAAGAAGTTCTTGAACTCTTCAATGATAAAGTCATCATACTGCTCTTCTGTTAAACCTTCTGGGCGACGGTATTCATATGGGAATGGCGCTTTATATACTTCTGGAGCAAATGGGCCAAATCCAAATTTATATGGTTTTACTTTACTTGTCATCGTCATTGTCATTAATGTACGCCCATGAAATCCTTTAGAAAATGCGATAATTCCAGGTCTCTTCGTATATTTACGAGCAATCTTCACTGCATTTTCAACCGCTTCTGCCCCACTATTTAAAAACAGCACATGTTTATCGAAATTACCTGGCGCTAATGCGGCCAGCTTTTCTGCCAATTCAATATATGGCTCATACATCATCACATTAAATCCAGTATGAATATATTGATCTACTTGTTTATGAAGCGCTTCTTTAACAGCTGGATGACAGTGTCCTACATTAATTGTCCCAATTGCTCCTGCGAAATCAATGTACTGATTTCCATCCACATCTGTTACGAGTGCACCATTTGCAGACTGTACAAATGTTGGAATACCATTACTTACTCCTTTTGGTACTATATTTTGGCGGCGTTCTAATAAAGACGCTGCTTTCGGTCCTGGAATTTGTTCATTTACTTTAGCAAATTTTTTTGTGTTCATCGTGTACCCCATCCTTTTCTATACAATGTTTTCTCTTTATATTGCAAGATGTATGCCAACTTCTTCTTTCTAGTATTCATCCCATTCTCTTACTATCTCGGCATAAAAAAATAAGTCTATAAAGACTCATATAGAGTCCTTATAGACTTATTCATTTATACATTAGACTTTCCTTGTTCCCAAATAAACTCACCTGAATGAGAAATTAAATCTTCAACAGATTGTAATACTAAATCTGCAAGTGGTTCTAACGTTTGACGATCACCCGTACCAGATAGTACGCCAATCGCATAACAGTCGCCACCATTTTTCGCTAAATGTAAATCCGTCGGTGTATCCCCAATGACTGCTACTTCACATGTCTCTAAATTAAATCTCTCACAAAATGATTCTACAATTTTTTTATCTGGCTTCTGTGCTGGAAATGTATCTGAAGCTATAACACAATCAAAAAAAGCTTCCAATTGATATTGCTTTAAAAATAATTCTGTCGGCGCGAAATCATCAGCTGTAACGACACCTAGAATAAACCCTCTATCCTTTAACGCTTGTAAAACTTTCGGTAAATCTGCCGTCATTCTCATATGTGAACGATGCTCGTACATAAGAGCAAACAACTTTTCACTCACCCATTGATGCATCTCTTCTTCTCTAGATGATGCAATATGCTTACAAAGCCCCTTGGCCACATCAAGACTCGTTCCAGCAGCGAGCGCACTACGCGGATGAACAAATGCTCCATCTACGCCAATCTCTTTTAATAAAGTCTGCTGCATTGATTCTGGTAATTGATATAAATTTATACATTCTGCAACAAGCTCTTCAGCTACTTTTATCCAAATTGAATGAAAATCCATTAATGTCCCATCTTTATCAAATAGTATTGCTTTTACCTTCTCCATAGCACCGATACGATAAACTTAACTAAATCTATACAATTCAATCAAATTTACACAAGTTAGTGCTTCATCGTGTTCTCGCAACCCCGAAGGGACGAGGGGTATAACACTCCACACGAGGCAGTATCGTTACCTCATATTATCAAGCTTTTATTTTACCCATCTTGATAAATTTATCGAAGCATTTACATCCCTATCGTGATGGCTATTGCACCCAACACAACACCATTCACGAATCTTTAAACTCCACTGTCCTTCTGGTTGAACTGAATGGTCGTATTTTACTCCGCAACATGAGCAAATCTTGCTTGAGGCGAACCATTTATCAGCTTTTACATACTCAATGCCATACTTCTCGCACTTGTATGATAAACATTGAAAGAAGAAGTTTAATTTTTGAAATGAAAATGCTTTCGATAGTTTTTGTTTTTTAACAGGTTTGAGATAAGTAAGTCTTCCACAACAATCCTCATTGGTTTGGTTTTCACCAATTTAGCTGTTGCTTGATGGATATGGTTATTTCGGATATTCATAATTTTCCTAGATAACCGAAGGTGTTCGGTTTTTGCTTTTTCATATCCTGCGGATTGAATTTTTACACCTTTTTTAAATCTCCTAGACATATCTCTTTGCGCTGACTTTTTCCTTTTCAAAAGTTTTTTCACCTTGGCATCTTTGTTTATATTTCGTTCTTTCGTACCATTAGAAGCTACAAACAGCTCTTTTAAACCAACATCCACACCAATCGACTCATTTGTTAGTTCTTGTGATTCAAAGTCTTCTTGGAACCCTACACTAATCCACCAGTGACGACCATCAAATGTAACTCTTGGATTGGATGGTTTTTTGTTTCTTGGTAGTTGTTGGCTTGTTTTTACTTCTCCAATGGACTGAATATCAACTACTTTCTTTCCTATAATCAGTCTTTCATAATTGGCATAAAATCCTTGGATTAAATCTTTTTTAGATTTATAAGAAGTGTGATAACCATTTTTGTACTTTTTGAACGAATGTTTCCTCGCCGTATCAAAATCTTTTGAAGCCTGTTTGGGAACTTGTGCGTTGATGTCATTTAACCACTCATATCGCTTTCGCTTCTTGATCTTTGTAAATCGTTTCTGTAAAGCTAACTGTGAAACAGATTTTCCAAATAGCTTATAGTATCTATCACTCATTCTTTTACAATAGTTATAAGCAAATCTTGAAGCACCAGCATGGTTTCTAAGCACTTTTTCTTGTTCAGGCGTTGGAATCAGTCTGACTTTCTTCGCCAATATCATCAGAATTTAACTCCTTTACTGTGCGATTATTCGGCACTCACCTTTCAGATAATGAAAGATTTGTTCTTCTGAATAGTAGCGTGTTCCATCAGCATTCTCCTAAGACTACTAGGATACAAACCTGTTAATTCCGATACTTGACTAACTCGTAAAAATTTCATTATTATTCTCACCTCATTGCATTTACCATAATGCATAGATTCGGTAGATTCAATGAGACTTGATAGATTTAATTAAATTTATCTCGTTCAACTAAGGGCGCAATTCCTTAGCCAGTTCTCTTATGAACTTCTCATGTTTTCACATGAGCGCAGACTATATGTTTATCTACTTAGAGATAGAGGATTTTTCCACCACCATAGGCTTGTGGTGTACTCTCGTCAGTTATACGAGATAGTCGTTGAACGTTCATCTTATCAATTTTGACTTAGATGATTCGAGGCGGAAGACCCATTGTTCTAGTGTTTAGGTTTTAACCTTGCACGATCTGATTGATTTTTTCTGCTTTCGCAACATTCACGCTCACCATTTCTAGCCACGTTGTAGTTCAATCAGCTTTAGGGATTGCCCGCAGTTAACCCTCACTACTAGCCAATCACTTGACTAGCAGGGCTTACTGATATATTTAATTAACTTTAGTTATAATTGGTTAAATAAATCGTAACAGTTAGTTACCCTACCTCTCGTTTCTTATCTCCTCCAGTGTATCAATA
Organism: Bacillus sp. FSL R12-0074; assembly: GCF_038005725.1. Classification (NCBI taxonomy): domain Bacteria; kingdom Bacillati; phylum Bacillota; class Bacilli; order Caryophanales; family Bacillaceae; genus Bacillus; species Bacillus sp. FSL R12-0074. The sequence continues at coordinate 330,908 of NZ_JBBOTR010000001.1, read as the reverse complement.
AAGTATGGATATAACATAAACGAATTGTAAAAATACCATAAAAATCAAACTAACTTCCAATTTACAATTCCTCTATATAATAAAAAGGATGCCTTTACAGGGCATCCTCTTGATGTTCAGGAACAAATAGTTCCAGACAATGATATATATTTTCGAATTCCATCGGTGCATCTCCGCCATATTCACCATCTAAGTTGATCATTAATTTATCAGGTGAATGCACTTTAATACGATTCGCTTGTGTATATAGTACTTTCGGATTGTTAATATGTTCCCCACGCTGCGCTTGTGTTGCTGCTTTAATTAAGTCAGCGATAGAACCTTTTTTCAGTACTAATAAATCAAATAAGCCATCATTAATCGATGCATATGGTGCTACTTTTTCGAATCCACCAACTGAACGAGTATTCGTAATTAAAAACATCGTAATTTCTTCTTGTAGCAACTTCCCATCATACTCAATTTCAACATATGTTGGATGTAATGATGGTAACATTTCGATTCCTTTTAAATAGTAAGCAAGTTGGCCTAATACCGTTTTTAGCTTGCTTGGTACTTCATATGTTAATTCTGTAATACGGCCGCCACCTGCGATATTAATGAAATATGTATCATTCGCTCTACCAAGATCTAACGGTACCGTTGTTCCTTCACAAATAATATCCGCAGCCTCTTCAATAACACGAGGTACACCGATCGCACGCGCAAAATCATTTGTCGTTCCAACTGGAATAATTCCAAACTTTGGACGATGCTCATGTCCTACTAAACCGTTCACTACTTCATTTAATGTACCATCACCACCAGCTGCGATAACAACATCAAACTTACGATCCGCAGCTTGCCTCGCTGCCACAGTCGCATCTCCAGGACCAGTTGTCGCATGACAAGACGCTTCATATCCAGCTTGTTCTAATTTTTGTAATACTTCTGGTAAGCTCTTCTTAAATAGCTCGCGCCCAGAAGTAGGATTATAAATAATTCTTGCTCGCTTCATCATTTATTAGCACAGGAAATTCCTTATTCATTGAAAAACGAATACACCGAACCCTTATTCAGTATCCCTATGCTTACCTCCTCTCATCTTCCTATCCTTCTTTAATTCCGCTCAAACAGGCAGTAAGAACCCGATTCGTGTAGCCCATCAAAAGTAACTATTCACTCCTGATAGTTTTGCTTTATTTAACCAAGAAATTTATCCCGCATTAACAGGCAGTAAAACTCCCACTGATTAAAGTTTCACTTTATGTCTATCCATTCTCTCACATCAATTTACATATAATGAATAATAATTATCTATTATTTCATGAGATGAAAAAACTCTCTATGTCTAGATTTATCATTATTCCCACCTTTTTGCAACTATCATACCATAGTTGCTATACAAACATTTTTTCACTTTTGACAGTTAATCAAACGTTTGTTTAAATTATTTTTCACCATTTAAACAAACGTTTGATTAACTCAGAAAAAACACCCAAATACGGGTGTTTTTTCTGTTTAATCTTTAAGAATCTATACTATTTTAGCGTTCAAAAATAAGAATTCTTCTCTTTTTTTAGCGCTTATTAATCTCTTCAAGTAAGATTTTATTAACAAGCGGTGGATTTGCTTGTCCTTTTGTAGCTTTCATAATTTGACCAACTAAGAAGCCAATTGCACGGTCTTTACCGTTTTTAAAGTCTTCAATAGATTGCTCATTATTATCAAGAATTTCTGTTACAACCTTACGAAGTGTTCCTTCGTCAGAAATTTGAACCAGACCTTTCGCTTTAACGATTTCTTCTGGGTCTCCACCTTTTTCAATTAATTCATTAAATACTTTCTTCGCGATTTTAGAAGAAATTGTACCTTTTTCAATTAATTGAACCATTTTAGCTAAGCCAGCTGGCGTTAATGCAACGTCTTTTAATTCTTTTTGTTGTTTGTTTAAGTATGCAAGTACTTCACCCATTAACCAGTTTGATGTTAATTTCGCATCAGCACCGTCTGCAACTGTTGCTTCAAAGAAATCAGACATCTCTTTCGTTAATGTCAATACATGCGCATCATAAGCTGGTAAGCCAACTTCTTCAACATAGCGAGCTTTACGTGCATCTGGAAGTTCTGGAATAGAAGCACGAATTTCTTCTTTCCACTCATCGTCGATGTAAAGTTCAACTAAGTCTGGCTCTGGGAAGTAACGGTAATCGTCAGATCCTTCTTTTATACGCATTAAGATTGTTTTCTTCGTTGCTTCATCATAACGACGTGTTTCTTGTTGGATGATACCACCAGATAATAATTCTTTTTCTTGGCGCACTTGCTCATGCTCAAGACCTTTTTGCACGTAAGTGAAAGAGTTTAAGTTTTTCAGTTCTGCTTTTGTACCGAACTTCTCTTGTCCAACTGGACGAAGTGAAATATTCGCATCACAACGAAGAGAACCTTCTTCCATCTTACAATCAGATACACCTGTATATTGAATGATTGATTTTAACTTCTCTAAGTACGCATATGCTTCTTCTGGAGTACGCATATCTGGCTCAGATACGATCTCGATTAAAGGCATACCTTGACGGTTGTAGTCTACTAATGAACCGTCAGCTGCATGCGTTGATTTACCAGCATCTTCTTCTAAATGAAGACGTGTAATACCGATACGTTTCTTTTTACCGTCTACTTCGATTTCAATCCAACCATTTTCACCAATTGGCTTATCAAATTGAGAGATTTGGTAAGCTTTCGGATTATCTGGGTAGAAATAGTTTTTACGGTCGAACTTCGTTTCCGTTGCGATTTCACAGTTTAATGCCATTGCGGCTTTCATTGCAAAGTTAACTGCTTCCTTATTTAAAGTAGGAAGTACCCCTGGGTATCCTAAGTCAATTACACTTGTTTGTGTATTTGGCTCCGCTCCGAATTCTGTTGGACTCGCAGAGAAAATTTTCGAATTTGTTTTTAACTCAACGTGAACCTCTAAACCAATAATTGTTTCTAAATTCATCTATGCTCGCCTCCTTACAGACTTGCTTTTTTTGTATGATAGTCTGTTGCTTGCTCAAACGCATGTGCAACGCGGTAAATCGTCGTTTCATCGAAGTGTTTACCAATGATTTGTAGACCAAGTGGCATGTTGTTAGCACCGAATCCACATGGAACAGAAATCGCTGGAACACCCGCTAAGTTTACTGGAATTGTTAAAATGTCATTTGCATACATTGTCATTGGATCGTCCACTTTTTCGCCCACTTTAAATGCTGGAGTTGGCGTTGTTGGTCCAATAATAACATCGTAGTTAGCAAATACATTTTCAAAGTCATTTTTAATTAATGTACGTACTTGTTGTGCTTTTTTGTAATATGCATCATAGTAACCAGAGCTAAGAGCAAATGTACCAAGCATAATACGACGTTTTACTTCATCACCGAAACCTTCGCTACGTGTGTTTTTGTAAAGATCTAATAAGTTATTTACATTATCAGAACGAACACCGTAACGTACGCCATCAAAGCGTGAAAGGTTCGCAGATGCTTCAGAAGAAGATAATAAGTAATACGTTGCTAGAGCGTATTTAGAGTGCGGAAGAGATACTTCCTCCCAAGTTGCGCCCATACCTTCTAATACTTTTAAAGCAGCTAGTACTGACTCACGAGCTTCTTCGCCAACACCTTCGCCTAAGTATTCTTTTGGTACAGCAATACGTAAACCTTTAACATCACCTGTTAAACCAGCTAAGTAGTTTCCTACTTCAACGTTTGCAGAAGTTGCATCCATACGGTCAATACCTGAAATAGCTTGTAATAAGTATGCATTGTCTTCTACTGTACGTGTAATCGGTCCGATTTGGTCAAGTGAAGATGCGAATGCTACTAATCCGTAACGAGATACGCGTCCGTAAGTTGGTTTTAAACCTACAACGCCACAATATGCAGCTGGCTGACGGATAGAACCACCCGTATCAGAACCTAGAGAGAATAATACTTCTCCTGCTGCTACTGCTGCTGCAGAACCACCACTAGATCCGCCTGGAACGTAATCTAAGTTCCATGGATTTTTTGTAGCGTAGAAGCCTGAGTTTTCATTTGAAGAACCCATTGCGAACTCGTCCATATTTAATTTACCGATTGTAACTGTGTCAGCAGCTTTTAGCTTTTGTACAACTGTCGCATCGTAAATTGGATCGAAGTTTGCTAATATTTTGCTCGCACAAGTTGTACGAAGACCGTTAGTTACAATGTTATCTTTTACACCAATTGGCATACCGAATAATAAACCATTATCCTCAGCACCAATCTTTGCATCTAATTCTTTCGCTTTCGCGCGTGCATTTTCTTCATCTAATGTAAGAAAAGCTTTTACGTTATCTTCAACATCCGAAATACGTTTGTAAGATTCTTCTACTAAATCCGTAACGGAAATTTCTTTGTTGTTTAACTTCTTATGTAACTCTGATACAGAATGATCAAATAATGACATCGAAATTCCCTCCTCTATTCTAATACTGCTGGAACACGGATTTGATTATCTTTGTGATCCGGTGCATTTTTTAATACTTCTTCTACTGGTAAACCTTTTTCTGGCACATCTTCACGCATAACATTTTTCATAGTTAATACATGAGTTGTTGGTTTTACATCAGTTGTATCTAATTCATTTAACTGTTCTGCAAATGTAACAATTGCATCTAGTTGTTTTTGAAATTTTTCTGCTTCTTGATCAGTAATTGCAAGACGTGCTAAATGTGCTACGTGCTTTACATTCTCAACGGAAATTCTTGACACGGCTAGGCCACCTCCATAATATATCGTTCAATCTACAATACTATTGATGATACCAAATTTTCAGTACTTCAAGCAAGTCAACACACGGCACTTACGGCATTTTTACATAAAAAAAGAAAGGCAAGTGCCTTTCTTTACAATTTACTCTTTATCTAACGATTTATTTTTCGGAAATCTTTCATTATCTTCCTCATTATCACGAATTGTTTTTTGTAATACAAAACAAGACATCGTTAAAAATAATGTTCCGATTAAATAGTACCCTTTTACACTAAGCGTTTCATCTAACGTGTAAATCCCAATTAGCATTCCTGAAAGCGCACAAACAAATGAAGTCCATGCTAAAAACGTGAACGCTTGCGTATTTCGTCTTCTCATCGTTCTCCCCCTCGTTAGCTGTACACCTATTATAGATAAATATATTTATCACAATGGGTTTTTATGTAAAATCATTTTTCTATTTATTAATCTATCACAAAAAATTTCTATTTTGAAGATAATTTTCTTTCTAATCTGAAAAAACAGTTAAAAACATTGACATTTATTTCAATTCCACATAAAATAAAAACAAATATTACGAACCTCGAAATATACGGGAGTGGAAATAATTGTTGCAATATGAACATTTTTTAGACTTACTGCTAGATAACGCCAAGAAACTTTTCTATCCTGAAGAATGGGTAAGCCTTGATTTAACACTTTCCAAGACAGAAGTATTTTGTTTACTTTGGATGGAGCGAAATACGGATATTACAATGACAAAAATCGCTGATCTTCTTGATATACCGATGAGTACAACAACGGGCGTTGTAAATCGCCTTGTAAAAAAGGGATATATTGAACGCTACCGGAATGAAAGCGATCGACGCATTGTATTAATTCGTTTAACAGAAAACGGCGTAATGCTCGTTCAAGAAGTAAAACAAAATGCGGCCCATTACTTTAGCCTAGTGACAGATGCATTGTCAGAAGAAGAAAAAGCATTCTTACTACAAATATTCCAAAAGATCATGAATCACATTGCTACGTCACAGCAAAAAACAGAAGAAAAGGTTTCTACACCTAAAATGAAAAACATTCCGATTGAATAAGACCCTAGTTGGGTTTTTATTCAATTAAATATTTCGACACTCGTAATATTCGACATTCGAAACAAAGGGGATATTAATGATGAGAATTATTCTGTATACAGGTAAAGGCGGCGTTGGAAAAACTAGCATTTCAGCAGCAACAGCAATCCAAAGTGCAAAACAAGGATTAAAAACATTAGTAATGAGTACAGATCCTGCTCATAGTTTAGGGGATTCATTTGGCATAAAACTATCTTCTGAGCCACTAGAAATTCGCGAAAACTTGTGGGCACAAGAAATTAACACTATTTATGAAATGGAAAAAGGCTGGGGGAAATTGCAGAAATATATTACACTACTCTTCACTTCCAAAGCAGCTGATGATATTACAACAGAAGAATTAACGATGTTCCCTGGTATGGAAGATTTAATTAGCTTACTTCGAGTACTCGATTACTATAAACACAACACTTACGACGTCATCATTATTGATTGCGCACCGACTGGAGAAACTTTAGCAATGCTTAGCTTTCCAGACATGCTCGGCTGGTGGATGGAAAAACTCTTTCCTATTAAAAGGAAGATTTTAAAAGTTGTTCGTCCTGTAGCTCAACCACTTCTTGGTGTCCCCCTTCCAACTGATGATATTATGGACGAATTAACGAATACGCTTGAACAACTTGGAGAAATGAGAGATATTTTATCAAACCGAGAAGTAACGAGTATTCGCGTTGTTGTAAATCCTGAAAAAATGGTCATTAAAGAAGCTCAGCGTAGTTTTACTTATTTAAACTTATACGATTATAACGTAGATGCCATTATGATTAACCGCGTCATCCCTAACACTGTTACCGACCCTTACTTTCAGGCATGGAAAGATACACAAAAGAAATATAAGGCGTTAATTAAAGATAGTTTTCAGCCACTTCCTATTTACGATGCTCCCATGTTTGAACAAGAAGTTGTTGGTTTACCTATGTTAGAGCGTGTAGGAAATGCTTTATTTAAATCAGACCCTTCCCCTACTGAAGTGAAATTTAATGGCCGCACACAATATGTAAAAAAAGATGGCGATGAGTATATTTTCGTTCTGTCCATTCCCTTCTCAAACAAAAGTGAACTTTCATTAAATCAAAAAGGTGATGAACTTATTATTCGAGCCGGCTCTATGAAGCGAAATATCACCTTACCAAAAACATTAACACACCTTTCTATTCAAGGAGCTAAGTTTGAAGATGATGTACTAAACATTCGGTTTGGAGGTGTAGTACATGCATGATGAATTACTAAGAAAGGTAATTCGTACAAAAATAAAAATCGGTATGCGTATATTAGAAGAGCTACCGAATCCGATTCAGCAATCAGCTAAGCACGCACTAAATATTTTGCAAGAGGAGCTCTCCTCTTATGCTGAAGAACAACCGCAACCTGAGAGTAATTTAAAAAGCATCATAATTGAATAACCATACCCTTGTAGAAAGCCTTTTCTTATAGGCTTTCTATCCCTTTATTGGAGCTGATATAAGTTGATTAAAACACCTTCAACAAGACATTTCACCACTAATACAATCTGGCTAATCCCCCTTCTATTCTTTTTTCATAACCTTGAAGAAGCTTTCCAAATGCCACAATATATCGCTAATCGATTTTCGATCCATTTTATAACTAACAAACAATTTTTCATTGCAATTTCCATATTAACAACCCTCGTCTTACTCATAGTCATTCTATATCAATTAAGCATCATATCTTCTATTTATTTGATCATTTTTATACAGGGCTGTATCTTCTTTAACGCCGTTCAGCATATTATCTTGTATTTCATTTATCGTTCTTATAATCCAGGAGTAATCTCAGCATCTATCATTATCCTATTTTCTCTTTTCTTATTTTCATCAAAGAAACTATTAATCCCTAAAAAGAAATTAGCAAGTACACTCATTTTTAGTTTAATCTCTTACCCAATCATAATTTGGATTTCCTTATTATTAGCCAGCTGCTTTAATTAAAAAAAGACCAGGAAAACTCCTGGTCCATCACTCTACTTAACAAACATTGGATTCTATGTTATACAAAATTAGAAGGTACAGAATTAGGGTTTTGTTTGTTAAGTAGATTATATGTTGAACGAGCTAACAGCGGAGGGGTTCCTACTGTTAGTCGTTAAACTCAATAATTACTTTACGATTTTTTCAAGCTCATCAAGTGAAAGATCTACTGAAATTGAACCATCATTTGTTTCTTTCTTAATTGCATCTGTTACTTCTTTTGAATGGTATAACTCAATTACTTTTTTCAGTGTTGGATCATTTTTATCTTTCGTACGAGCTGCGAAAATATTAATATAGGCCTTTGCATTTTCATTATTTGGATCTTCTAAGAAAATTGGATCCTTCGCTGGGTCTAATCCAGCTTGACCAGCAACACCGTTATTAATAACTGAAGCCGCTACATCTTTTAACACACGAGGTGTTTGCTGTGCGATAACCGGTGTAACTTTTAGCTTCTTTGGATTTTCAGCGATACCGCTTGGATCCCCAAATAGACCAAAATCTTTCTTAAGCTTTAATAATCCAGCTGCATCAAGAAGTTTTAATGCACGTGCTTGGTTCGTTGGATCATTCGGAATAGCAATTTCCGAACCATCTGGGATTTCATTTGCTTTCTTATATTTTTCAGAGTATAAGCCCATCGGTGCAATTTGCGTTGTACCAACAGCTGTAATATCTAACTTATGCTCCTTTTTAAATTGCTCTAAGAAAGCAATGTGCTGGAATGAGTTTAGTTCAATATCTCCATCAGCTAACGCTTTGTTGGGTGTTGTGTAATCAGAGAACTCAACCAGTTTAATTTTAATCCCTTCTTTTTCAGCTTTTTTCTTTAAAATTTCCCAAACGTCTCCATCTGTTCCAGTTACACCGACGCGAACTACTTTCTCTTTCGCTCCTGCACCTGTGTCTCCACCTGAGCAGCCGCTTAATGCTGTAATTCCTACGATCGCTGATAATGCAAATGCTAAAATTTTCTTCATTTTCTTTTCCCCTCTTCCTTTTTATGATCTGCGTAAAAAGACTTTCGCAAAGTAGTTCCCTAAATTTTGAGCCACCTGTACAAGAATAATAAGTAAAACGACCGTTACAAACATAACTGACGTATCAAAGCGTTGATAACCATATGTCATTGCTAAGTCACCAAGACCGCCACCACCGACAAGTCCTGCGACTGCAGAAAATTCAATTAAACCGACCGTCATAAACGTGACACCTAGGATCAATGGTGCTAAAGCTTCTGGTACGAGGATTTCAAAAACAATTCTAAGTGGTGAAGCGCCCATTGCTTGTGCTGCTTCAATTACTCCTTTCGGAACAGAAACAAGATTGGTTTCAACCATTCTAGCAATACCAATTGATGCAACTAACGTCATTGGGAAGATTGCTGCAGCCGTTCCAATCGTCGTTCCAATAACACTTCTTGTTAGTGGGCTTAAAGCTACTAAAAAGATAATGAATGGAACCGGACGAATTGTATTAATTATGATATTAAGAATAGAAAAGACCCATTTATTTTCTAAAAAATTTCCTTTTCTCGTTACATACAACAGTAAACCTAGAGGTATACCGAGAATTGTAGCGAATATAAGGGTTACAATTACCATTAAGAGGGTATCCCCCGTCGCATCTAATATGCGAGGCCAAAATATACTCCAATCAACTCGCATGAGCTTCTACCTCCTTCAGCTGCACTTGCAGTCTTAGATGTTGTAATGCTTTTTGAATTTCTTTCTGTTCACCTTGTAGTTCTACAAGAAGATTTCCAAATAGCACATTTTGGAGTTCAATAATATTTCCATAAAGAACATTTACATCGACGTTATAGTTTTTCGCAATATATGATAGTACAGGCTGCCCTGTCTCTTCCCCAGTAAAAGTCAGGCGATAAATCTGACCTCCGTTTTGAATTTTCGCTAGAACACTTTCTGGTAAGTGATCATTAATAACAGAGCGTACAAAATTTTGAGTTGTCTTTGTTTTTGGTTGTGTGAAAACGTCAAACAGTTTTCCTTCTTCAATTACTTTTCCTTTTTCCATAACGGCTACACGGTGACAAATTTCTTTCACAACGTGCATTTCATGTGTAATAAGTAGAATCGTTAAATTGTACTCTCTATTTACTTTCTTTAATAAATTTAAGATTTCTGTTGTTGTTTCCGGATCTAAAGCTGATGTTGCCTCATCACATATGAGAATATCGGGTGATGTCGCAAGTGCTCTTGCAATCCCAACACGCTGCTTTTGCCCACCTGATAACTGTTCTGGATAATAGTTCGCTTTATCTTCTAAACCAACAAATTTTAGTAGTTCATTCACTCTTTCTTTTATCTCATTCTTCGGCAATTTCGCTAACCTTAATGGATAAGCAATGTTCCCAAACACCGTTCTTGAATTAAATAGATTGAAACTTTGGAAAATCATCCCAATCCTTTGTCTTAGTGTCCGTAATTCTTTCGCCGATAATGATGTAATATCTTTATCATCTATTGAAATTGTTCCTGCAGTTGGTCTTTCTAACATATTTACTAAACGTAATAGCGTACTCTTTCCAGCACCACTAAATCCGATAATGCCAAAAATTTCGCCCTTTTCAACTGACAGCGTTACATCCTCAACCGCATGAACAGATTGCCCACCTGATTCATATACTTTACTTACATTGTTAAAAGAAATCATTTTCTTCCCTCCTATATGCTGTAAAAACTTGAAGTAGAGCTTTCGAGGTAAAATAAAAAGTGCTCTCCTCCTTATCAGTAATAAAAGATAAGAAGGAGAGCACTTTTATATGTACTCATTCACATCTTCTCATCTTCCAAGCCTTTATAGGCTTGCTGGAGTTAGCACGGTATTAAAAAACCCGTTGCTGAGGTATCGTAGGGCCAGTCCCTCCACCTCTCTGGATAAGAGTGTATCGATTTAATTGTCGTTTAATTAAGTCTTATTATAGAACTCAGAATAATGAGAGTCAATACATTTTTCGGAAAAATATTAATTATTTCTCTATTTGAATTTTAAAATAAGAAGTAACAATACAATAGTGATTTTTAAAGTTATGTAAAATCCTTCTCACTCATACTTTTAAAAAGGAGAATCTTCTCTACTCATTGAATAACATTATTTGAATATGAAATCGGAGGAAGATAGATATATGAAAACAGCTCTTTTGCTCGTCGACATTCAAAATGATTATTTTCCAAGCGGAATGATGGAATTACGTAATCCAGTAGCAGCAAGTGAATATGCTAGTCAGCTACTACAACATTTTAGAATAAGAAACGAACCTATTTTTCATATCCAACATGTAGCTATAAAAGATAGCGCTACTTTTTTCCTACCCAATACAGAAGGTGTCCATATTCACGAAAATGTCCGTCCACTTAGAGAGGAAACCGTTATCCTTAAACATTATCCAAATAGCTTCCGAGAAACTGATCTTCTAGAACAATTACAACGTTCAGGAATTGAGCACGTCGTAATATGCGGGATGATGACCCATATGTGTATTGATGCTACAGTAAGAGCTGCTTTTGATTTTGGCCTTCACTGTACCGTAATACACGATGCTTGTGCTACAAAAGATCTTTCATTTAAGAATGCTACTATACCAGCTGTTTATATTCATAATACAATTTTGGCGAGTTTAAATGGAGTATACGCAAATATAATGAGTACAGAAGAGTTTTTAGCGACCTAAAAAAACACTCCTTTCAGTTAGCAAAGCCGAAAGGAGTGTTCTCTTGTCTAACCATAGATTTTCTTTCAAATTGTATTATACAGGAAATCTTCAAAATGAATACTAAAAAATATGACTAATAAGTCAATTTTTCTCGCTGTTTTGTTTCTATTTTCATGTTTATCCCGATATTAATAGGGTTTAACTAATCCAAAAGAACAAATAGTAATATTTGGAAATCTTTTCTTGATTGAAATTAACTAGCTTCTATTATAGAGAATTTCTCAAAAAGAAAAGATCTTCACAGTCTGTGAAGATCTTTTCTACTATTTCTTATAAAGTTTCAGAAGTAGTTTTTGCTTGCATGTGAAGTGCTAAGTAGTCAGGGCCACCAGCTTTAGAGTCTGTACCAGACATGTTAAAGCCACCGAATGGTTGGTAACCTACGATTGCACCAGTACATCCACGGTTGAAGTATAAATTACCAACGTGGAAGTCTTCGCGTGCTTTTTCAATATGGTCACGGTTGTTAGAAAGAACTGCTCCTGTTAAACCGTATTCTGTATTGTTTGCAATTGCAAGTGCATGATCAAAGTCTTTTGCTTTACAGAATGCTACTACTGGTCCGAAGATTTCTTCTTTCATTAAGCGAGCATCTTCTGCAACGTCAGCAACGATTGTTGGTTGGATGAACCAGCCTTTAGAATCGTCTCCTTCGCCACCTGATACGATTTTACCTTCTTCCTTACCAATTGCAACATAGCTCATTACTTTATCGAATGCAGCTTGGTCATTAACAGGTCCCATGTTAATATCTTTTGCATCTGGGTTACCTACTGTTAATTCTTTTGTTAATTCAACAGCACGATTTAATACATGATCGTATACATCTTCATGGATTACTGCACGAGAACATGCAGAACATTTTTGTCCTGAGAATCCGAATGCTGATGCAACGATAGATTTAGCTGCTAATTCAAGATCTGCCTCTTTATCAACAACGATTGTATCTTTACCGCCCATTTCAGCGATAACACGTTTTAACCAAATTTGTCCCGGGTTTACTTTTGCTGCACGTTCGTAAATACGAATACCTACATCGCGAGATCCAGTGAAGCTAACGAAACGTGTACGAGGGTGATCTACTAAATAGTCACCAACTTCAGAACCATTACCTGGAACGAAGTTTACTACGCCAGCTGGTAAACCAGCTTCTTCTAATACTTCCATAAATTTCGCTGCTACTACAGGAGTTGTACTAGCTGGTTTTAGTAATACTGTGTTACCAGAAACTACAGCAGCTGTTGTCATACCTGCCATAATTGCGAATGGGAAATTCCAAGGAGAAATGATAACACCTACTCCTAATGGAATGTAAGAGAAACGATTATATTCAATTGGACGGCTTTCTACTGGAATACCGTCTTTTAATTTCAACATTTGACGAGCATAATATTCCATAAAATCGATTGCTTCTGCTGTATCAGCATCTGCCTCATTCCATGGTTTACCTGCTTCTTTTACAAGAATAGCAGAGAACTCATGTTTTCTACGACGAACGATTGCTGCAGCACGGAATAAAATATCTGCACGCATTTCTGGTTTTGACTTTCTCCAAGTTTGGAATGTTGCATCCGCTACTTGCATTGCTTTTTCAGCTAATTCACGGCTTGCTTTTGAAACACGACCAACAAGTTCCTCTTTATTTGCAGGGTTTACAGAAACAATTTTGTCTTCTGTAGTGATTTTTTCTCCCCCGATAATTAATGGATAGTCTTGTCCAAGATAAGATTCTACTTTCTTTAAACCCTCTTCAAACGCTAATTTGTTAGCCTCTACTGAAAAATCTGTAAATGGCTCATGTTTGTATGCTACTACCATCTTTTTAGCCTCCCCTTAGAAAAACGTTTACATTTTACAACATTATTCTACACGATAATTTAGATTTATTCAAATATTCCTAGACTTATATTTTAAAAATTAATAAATTTTTAAAATATAATAAAAAAAAGAGATTCATACATACGTATGAATCTACAAAATATGAGTATATTCCAAAACATTTTTCCCGATTAATAAAATAGTAACTAATAAAAATAAAGTCCTTACATATCCAACACCTTTTTGAACCGCAAACTTCGATCCAAAATAAGCACCTAAAATCATTGATAAGCCCATAATTATACCGTATTCAAAATGAATCACATCTAAAAATAAAAAAGTAATTAAAGATACGATATTACTAACGAAGTTCAAAAGTTTTCCAGATGCTGCCGCTTGAATAAAATCCAAACCAATTAATAAAAATGCAAAAATTAAAAAGGATCCTGTCCCTGGTCCAAAAAATCCATCATAAAATCCTATCATTAAAATAACAAAGAAAAACATTAATGTTTTTCCTTTTGTCATCTTTTTATAGGTAGATGCACTTCCCCAATCTTTTTTCGCAATAATATAAATGGCAATAAAAACCAACATTACGAGCACTAGTGGACGCAAAATATCAGGCGGAATAAACTTTACTACTAAAGCCCCTGCGACTGCTCCAATAATAGTTAACGGGATTAACTTTCCTACAATCCGAAAATCCACCTTGCCTGATCGAATAAAATAAATTGTACTCGTAAGCGTCCCCATCGTTGCAGCTAATTTATTCGTTGCGATTGCCGAAGCTGGTGATAAACCAACAAACATAAGTGCAGGAAGCGAAATTAACCCTCCTCCTCCAACAACCGAATCAATAAAAGCAGCTAAAAACCCGAATGCAATTAATAAAATAATGACTTGAAAGCTTAGTTCTTCCATGACTTTGCCCCTTACCCCTTTATTTGTAACATTTAAAATTATAACAAAATTTTTCAAGAAAAAAAGCTGTTCCTTTATGGAACAGCTCTCATCTTTAATCTAAAATTTTCACAAATGGTTCATCTTGCTTCGCTTCACGTATAATAATTGCTTCTGGACGTTCTACAGATTTAATTGTTACTTGTACTTTCATATAGTTCGGGAAGTATTCCATAACAAGTCCAGCTACATATTGTGTAAAACCAATCACTTCAGCTTTCCCATTGAATTGGACAGGAATATCGAGCTTCATTTCTTTTAATTCATCATCTCTATACATTCCAGTACCGATAACAGCTGTATAATCGCCTTGGAAATACTCACTTAACTTCGCTTTAAAGTTTGACACCCTTGCAAGGTCTTCACGTTTATTATCCGCTTTTGCTTGTTCAGACGGGAACAAATAATATTTCTCATTGATTGGTTTCCAATCCTCAACCGTTTCACTACCTTTTTCTACCTTAGCATAAGAAACAAAATTCCCTGGTACAAGCGAAGACTTTGGACCTTGACGATAAATCGCAAATGTAACCGGAATATTTTTTATTTCAGGCTTTTTTTGCTGTATTACTTTCAAGATTTCTTGGGCCATTTTTTTCCCTTCAGCTAACATTTTTTCTTGCTCGATTTTAGCCTCACGCGGATAACCATGCTCTTCCTCATAATATTGAACAGAATTCATCGCTAATCCAATTACAATGCCATCAGGTTCAGCATCGTTCCCACCTTTTTGTACGTAGTAGTCATGTTCTAAAATATTTGAGATATACATTGGACTTTTTTTATTCTTTACTTCTAGCGATTCTGATCCTTCACTTAAGGCTGGATTCAACCCTACATTCGGAAATTTAACTGCATCTTTTTTCAACTTATCCTCTAGCTCTTTTTGTTCAGCATCTGTACGCTTTCTTTTTACAAGCATTTGTATATCTTGAGCCTCTAGAAACTTTCCGCCTTTAAAGAAATAATCTTTCGTACTAAACGATTCTTTGGCAATGCGCATTAATCCTGTTTCAAATTCATCTACATCTAGACGACTATTTAAACCTTGTACAACTAAACCACGTGCCTTACCTGGATCAAATTGAACCGTTGTCTTATAATATTCATCCGAAATGGAGTATTTCGGGATAACTGCCTGTTCTTTCGCTTTCCCCGATTTCTCAACTGCTTTTTCATCTTTATTGGAACCCATACTACACCCACTTACAAGTAGGCTAAGACTTAATACCGCTAACGCTATTTTTTTCATCGTAAGTTTGCACCTCTTACTTATTCAGCTCTTGTAAGAACCTCTCTTCATTCCAAACTTCAACATTGTGCTTCTCTGCTTGCGCTAATTTCGAGCCTGCAGCTTCACCAGCAACAAGTAAATCCGTACTTTTACTAACACTTCCTGTTACTTTTCCACCTAATGCCTCAATTTTCTTCTTCGCTTCACTGCGGCCCATAACTTCTAATTTCCCTGTTAAGACGACAGTTTTTCCTGCGAAGTACGATTCAACATTTTGTAAATCAGCAATTTTTATACCTTTGTATGCCATGTTCACGCCATACTCTTTAAATTGTTGTAATAGCTCTAATACGTCTTCATTATCGAAATACGTTACAACGGATTGAGCCATTTTTTCACCAATCTCATTAATTGTTTTTAATTCTTCTTCCGTCGCTTTCACAAGCTCATCCATCGTTTCGAAATGCTCAGCAAATGTACGTGCCGCTTTCGCACCGACATGACGAATACCAAGACCGAATAATAATCGCTCTAATGAGTTTTCCTTAGAATTCTCAATTGCTTGGACTAAATTTGTTGCTGATTTTTCACCGAAACGTTCTAGTTCTAATAATTGCTCTTTCGTCAATGAATATAAATCAGCAAACGTACGAATATAATCCGCATCAAAGAGTTGTGTAATTACACGTTCTCCAAGTCCATCAATATTCATTGCATTTCTTGAAACGAAATGGATTAATCCTTCACGAATTTGAGCTGGGCAAGTCGGATTTATACATCGAAGTGCTACTTCTTCTTCTAAACGAACAAGTTCACTCTCACATGCTGGACAATGCGTTGGCATATGATATTCTTCTTCCTCACCAGTACGCTTATCAAAAATAACGTTCACAACTTCAGGAATAATATCTCCAGCCTTTTTCACAACAACGTAGTCACCAATTCGAATATCCTTTTCACGAATTAAATCTTCGTTATGTAAAGAAGCACGACGAACGATAGTACCAGCCACTCTAACTGGCTCGAGCTCTGCAGTTGGTGTTACAACTCCTGTGCGGCCGACACTTAATTCAATCCCTGTTAATCTCGTCACAACTTCTTCAGCTGGGAATTTATAAGCTATTGCCCATCTTGGACTCTTTGCTGTAGTTCCTAAGCTTTCTTGAATAGCAACATCGTCTACTTTTATAACGATTCCGTCAATCTCATAATCAAGATGCGGGCGTTTTTCTTGCCACTCTTCTACATAGGCTATTACGTCTTCAATTGTTTCACATGTACGACGATTTGGATTCGTCTTAAATCCAAGCTCACCTAAGAAATCCAGTGATTCACTGTGGGATGGAATTGTTTTTTCTTCTACATTAGCAAGACCATACACAAACATAGATAAGTTACGCTTCGCTGCAATTTTCGGATCAAGTTGGCGTATCGATCCTGCTGCCGCATTACGTGGATTCGCAAATACATCTTCACCATTTTGCTCTTTTTCTTCATTTAATTTAACGAATGAACGCTTCGGCATATAAGCCTCGCCTCGTGCTTCTAACGTTACTTCTTCATTTAAACGCAGCGGGATAGCTTTAATCGTTTTTAAGTTTTGGGTAATATCTTCACCCGTTATACCATCACCACGTGTTGCTCCTTGAATGAAGCGCCCTTTTTCATAATGAAGTGAAACAGCAAGTCCGTCAATTTTTAATTCGCATATATATCTTACATTCGCATCATCAATTCCCTGATGTACTCTTCGATCAAAATCACGCAAATCTCCTTCATTAAACGCGTTTCCTAAACTTAACATTGGTGATTTATGCGTTACCTTTTCAAATATATCAAGAACAGTCCCCCCAACGCGAATGGAGGGAGAGTCTTCACTCATAAACTCTGGGTTCTCTGCTTCTAATTTTATAAGCTCCTGCATATCACGGTCATATTCCGCATCAGAAACAGAAGGATTGTCTAATACGTGATATTGATAGTTAAATGTATTTAACAAATCACGCAGTTCTTCTATACGTTTTTTGGCTATCTCTTTTGACATATCCTCAGTCCTTTCCTATTGTTTCGTCACAGGTGCAAATTTTGCTAATAAACGTTTAATACCAATTGGGCTTGGGAATGCAATATCTAATTCTTTTGAATCACCTTCACCCTTTACACTTACAACTGTACCGACTCCCCACTTCTGGTGAGCTGCTTTATCGCCTATTCCCCAGCCAATTTGCTCGCCACCTGTCGTCTTAACAGCCGGACGCGCGAAAGCTGAACGAGAACGTGTTGTAGTTGCGCTTGTCGTTCTTCCCTTTGCACCAAACGAAGTTTCACGCTTCGGTGCTGTTTCGTTTAATGGTTCTACTAATTCTGCCGGAATTTCTGTAATAAATCGAGATGCTGCATTCATACTTGTTCTACCAAATAAAGTACGCATTTGAGCATTGGATAAGTATAGCTCTTCTTCTGCACGAGTAATACCTACATAGGCAAGACGACGCTCTTCTTGCATTTCATCCTCTTCCATAAGAGAACGAGTATGCGGGAATATCCCTTCCTCTAAGCCAACAATAAAGACAACTGGGAACTCTAATCCTTTTGCTGAGTGCATCGTCATTAAAATAACTTCTTCACCAGCAGTTGGATCTTCATCTACACGATCAATATCAGCAACAAGAGCTAAGTCTGTTAAGAATGCAACAAGGCTCTTATCTTCGCTTTGGGATTCAAATGTTTGTGTAACAGATAAAAACTCGTCTAAGTTTTCTAAACGACCTTCTGCTTCTAAAGATCGCTCATTTTTCAGCATATCGCGATAGCCTGTCTTTTCAATAACTTCTTCTACTAATTCTGTAACAGATAAATACTCTTGCATATTTACCCAGTTGTGTAATAAACTTGCGAATTCTTTTACTGCTTTTGTTATTTTTGCACTTACACCAACATGCTCAATCTCATCAAATACAGCAGTTAATGAGATTCCGTTTTGCACACCATAATTAATAATTTTATCGATAGAAGTCGCACCAATCCCGCGCTTTGGCATGTTAATAATACGTGCAAAACTAATCTCATCATCTGGATTCCCAATTAAACGTAAGTACGCCAAAATGTCTTTAATCTCTTTACGATCATAGAACTTAGTACCGCCGACAATTTTGTAAGGGATATTAGATTTTAGGAAAATCTCCTCAATCATACGAGACTGGGCATTTGTACGATATAACACTGCAAAATCAGTATATTTTCGGTTCCCCATTTGAATATCGTCACGAATTTTTTTCGCAACAAAATACGCTTCGTCCTTTTCGGTTGCAGCACGATAATACGAGATTTTGCTTCCAATTTGATTTTCTGTCCATAATTTCTTCGGTTTACGGTTTGAATTTTTTTCAATTACAGCATTAGCTGCATTTAAAATATTTTGTGATGAACGATAGTTTTGTTCTAACAGAATAACTTGTGCATTCTCATAGTCTTTTTCGAATGACAAAATGTTAGAAATGTCAGCCCCGCGCCAGCGGTAAATAGACTGATCCGAATCACCAACAACACAAAGGTTTTTAAAACGTGATGCCAAATGTTTAACAAGAAGGTACTGAGCTTTGTTCGTATCTTGATACTCATCAACGTGAATATATTGGAATTTACGCTGATAAAACTCTAGTACTTCTGGAACACGTTCAAATAGCTGAATCGTCGTCATAATTAAATCATCAAAGTCTAATGAGTTATTTTTCAAAAGACGTTTTTGATATTCTGTATATACATCGCTCGTTAATTTTTCATATGGATCAGCGGTTGTAATTTTTTTTGCATATTTATCTGCAGATAACAGTTCATTTTTCGCATTGCTAATACCCGCTAAAATAGAGCGCGGCTCAAACTTCTTCGGGTCAATATTGCGCTCCTTCATAATTTTTTTTACTACAGTTAACTGATCACCTGAATCTAAGATTGTAAAGTTACGATTAATACCAATGCGGTCAATATCACGTCGTAAAATACGTACGCACATAGAGTGGAACGTAGAAATCCAAATATCTTCTGCTTCTGGTCCAACAAGTTTATCAATACGCTCACGCATTTCACGAGCAGCTTTATTTGTAAAGGTAATTGCTAGTACATTCCATGGCGCCACACCTTTTTCACCAAGTAAATATGCAATACGGTGTGTTAACACACGTGTTTTCCCACTACCTGCGCCTGCCATTAATAGAAGTGCTCCATTTGTTGTTTGTACTGCTTTTTGTTGCTGCGGATTTAAACCATTTAATAACTTATCTGTCGTACTCATATGTGCCTGCACCTACTCTCCTTTTACTGCTTTAACTGTTTTTAATGCCGATTTTATATCATCATAAATAATATTTCCAACAACTACTGTATCAGCATACTGTGCCATTTCTTTCGCTTGTTCTGCATTAGAAATACCACCGCCATAATATAGCTTAGCTTGTTTCAATTCTGCTTTTACATTTTTAACAAGCTCAATGTCTCCATACGTCCCGCTATATTCTAAATAGAATATCGGTAAATGTAATAGCTTGTCTGCTAAACGCGCATATGCAATAACATCATCTTCTGTTAAATCACATTTTGCATCTGTAAGCTGGGCTACTTTCGCTTCTGGGTTTAAAACACAATACCCTTCCATGTAAATTTCGTCCCAGTCCATAATATCCCCAAATTCTTTCAATGCCTCATGATGAACACCTGTTACCCATTCTACTTTTCGGCTATTTAAAACACTTGGGATGTAATAAAAATCAAATCCTGGTGTAATTGCCTCCACATCAGAAACCTCTAACACACAAGGCACTGCATATCTACGAATGCTAACTAGCATGTGTAATACGTTATCAATTGTCACTCCATCACTTCCGCCTACAATAACAGCATCCGTTCCAGATTCACAAATCATTTCTAAATGTTCGTCACTTAACTCCTTATTTGGATCAAGCTTAAATACATGTTTCCATTTGGAAATATCGTACATGAAAACACCCTTTCTTTTCTCTAGTTATATAATTTCTGTTCAAAATAACAGTTAATTTTTATCAAGATTTTTTACATTCCTTGCTATATCTTTACCGGACTGGCGTATGCAACGATGAAATGCGACAGCTATCTTTACCGGACTTTTTGAACTTCCTTTTACGCATTCTTTCATTATAACAAAAAAAACTACCTACACACACGCCCAATCCAACATCTTTTTCAACGTCAAATGTTGGATTACATATCAAAAAACTTATACGGAATACTAACAAATGAAATAGTATTTTCTATTTCGAAGTTAATTAAAAAGGAGTGTTTTTCTAATGAAGCAAAACATCGGCACAATTAGTGCTCTAATTCGAATTACACTCGGACTCATCCTCTTCGGTTGTAGTACAGCTAAACTCGTACGTAAACCTTGGTGCACTTGGTCTAAAGTTTTGCTATGGATTGGTGCCATGAAAATTGCGGAGGGAATCGTTCGTTTCTGCCCTATTGTTGAAGCCTGTAAGTTTGGAAAATATATGAATATGAGCGCATTTAAAATGCCTAGCATGAATTTCACTGAAAAAGGACATAATAAAGAAGAAGTTAATTCAGCTTCCAGTCATGACAAGCCAAAGTCAGATGGAAGTTATGACACTTCTGACAAAGAGATTGAGTCAGCGATTGAAGAATTAATCCTGGCAAAACCGCTTTGAATCATTTGTCACGATGCAAGATGCTCTCAAAGGGACTTAGCTGCTGCAGTGGGCAGCTAAGTCTTCTTTATTTTACCACGAAACAGAACGTACATTCTCGTTTTTCACCCTTAAAACGTACATAAAAGATATCAAACAATAAAATTCAGAAAATTAGGTGTAACCCTCTTGCATGTAATGATATAAAAATGATATCATTTTTATATCAAGGAGGCGATCATATGAAAGAAAAACAAGTATTTTATGTTAATGGATTTCTCGGCGTTATTGGAATTTTAGTTTTAGCCGCTATCGGTGTATTTTGCCTTGTACAAGAAATGTTTGTAATAGCTATTTTAGCTCTCATATTAGCATCTGTTTTAGCTACAGGTATCGGTATCGTTCAACCGAATCAAGCGAAAGTTATTACGTTCTTCGGTAGTTATTTAGGAACAATTCGTCAAAATGGTTTATTTTTAACAATTCCATTCGCTTTTCGTCAAACTGTATCTTTACGTGTTGAAAACTTTAACAGTAAGAAATTAAAAGTAAACGATGTTGAGGGCAATCCAATTGAAATTGCAGCCGTTATCGTATATAAAGTTGTTGATTCCGCAAAAGCAATGTTTGGTGTTGAGCATTACGATCGATTCGTAGAAATTCAAAGTGAAACAGCAATCCGCCACGTTGCTACAAAATATCCTTATGATAATTTCCAAGATGAATCTTGCATCACGTTACGAGGAAATACTGAAGAGATCTCTGAAGAATTAAAGCGTGAGTTAGAAGCACGACTTGAAATCGCTGGCGTAGAAGTATTAGAAACTCGTTTAACACATTTAGCTTACGCAACAGAAATTGCCCATGCAATGCTCCAGCGTCAACAAGCAAAAGCAGTATTAGCTGCTAGAAAAGAGATTGTTGAAGGTGCTGTGAAGATGGCGAAAGATTCAATCCATATGTTAGATGAAGAAGGCGTACTGGAACTCGATGACGAGCGTAAAGCAAATATGGTGAACAATTTATTAGTTGCCATCGTTTCAGATAAAGGTGCGCAACCAGTTATTAATACAGGAAGCCTATACTAAAGGTTGTAAGTGATTATGGCCAAAAAGAAAAGCTTTCCATTACGTATTGATCCTGAATTACACGCAGTCATCGAAAAATGGGCGAATGATGAGTTTCGTAGCGTCAATGCACACATCGAGTATTTACTTCGAGAAATGGCAAAGCAAAAAGGGAAATTAAAAAAAGATAAAGATGCATAAAAATCCCGCTGAGAAATCAGCGGGATTTTTTATACATTAGCTTTTCATCATCTCATGCCCAATTGCACGATATCCTATATCACTTCGGTAAAATAGACCATCACTCTCAATTTTACCGATTTCTTTATATACTTTATCTTTCGCTTCTTGTAAACTATTCGCCTTGCAAGCAACAAATAATACACGGCCACCGTTTGTTACAAAATCACCGTGTTTCATTACTGTCCCCGCATGGAAAACAATCACATCTTGCAGTGCATCTAATCCGTTAATAATTTCACCTTTTTTATACGCTTCTGGATATCCTTTAGAAGCAAGTACAACACCGATAACAGCATCTTCTGACCATTGTAAAGTTAGTTCACTTTCATCTAACACAGAGTTGCATACATCAACTAAATCATTTTCTAAGCGAGGTAATACAACTTCTGTTTCAGGATCACCAAAGCGTGCATTAAATTCAATTACCTTTGGACCATCATTCGTTAAAATAAGACCTGCGTATAAAATACCTGTAAACGAACGGTTTTCTGCAATCATCGCCTTGGCAGTTGGGTATAATACTGTTTGAATCGCTTCTTGAACTGCTGATTCTGGAATTTGTGGTACTGGAGAATATGCACCCATTCCACCTGTATTTGGACCTTTATCCCCATCAAAAGCGCGTTTATGATCTTGAGCAATTACCATCGGATGTACGGTTGTTCCATTTACGAATGCCATTAATGAAAATTCTTGTCCATCTAGAAACTCCTCAATAACGACCTTCTTGCTTGCTTCACCGAATTTCACATCTTGCAGCATTTCTTTCACAGCTTGTAATGCATCTTCAAGCGTCATTGCTACTGTTACACCTTTACCAGCAGCTAAACCATCTGCCTTAATTACAATCGGTGCACCAACTTTTTGAATATACTTTACTGCTTCTTCATAGTCTGTAAAAGTTTCATATGCCGCAGTTGGAATATCATACTTTTCCATAAGCTCTTTTGTAAAAGCTTTACTACCTTCAATAACAGCAGCTGCTTTATTAGGACCAAATACACGAAGGCCCTCTTCCTTAAAACGATCCACGATTCCGTTCATAAGTGGAATCTCTGGTCCAACGAAAGTTAATTCAACATTCTTCTCTTTTGCAAATAAGACTAATGCATCGAAATCATTCTCATCAATATCAACTGGTGTTGCAACATCTCGCATACCTTCATTACCTGGCGCTACATATACTTTTTCTACCTTTTCAGATTGTGCAAATTTCCAAGCTAAAGCATGCTCACGCCCACCGCGGCCAATTACTAAAACATTCATATTTCATCCCCCAATAATTAAATAAGTACAAACTAGAAGCTATGCTCCTAGTTTGGTTTTTCTACAATTACTCTATTAGTGTTTGAAATGACGTACGCCAGTGAACACCATCGTAATCCCATACATATCTGCCACTTTAATAGAATCCTCATCACGAATTGATCCACCTGGTTGGATAATTGCTGTAATACCAGCTTTTGCTGCTTCTTCTACTGTATCTGGCATTGGGAAGAAAGCATCAGATGCAAGTGCGCTACCTTGTGCTTTTTCGCCAGCTTGTGTAATTGCGATTTTTGCAGAACCTACACGGTTCATCTGTCCCGCACCTACACCAACTGTCATGTTATCATTCGCTAAAACAATTGCATTTGATTTCACATGTTTTACAACTTTCCAAGCTAGTTTTAAATCTTTCCACTCTTGCTCTGATGGTTCACGTTTCGTTGGAATTGAAATTGTACTTTCATCTAATGATAACGTATCTTCCTCTTGAACAAGAAGTCCACCTTGTACAGAAGTTAGCTTTTTACTTGCGCTTGTTGCTTTTTCAATATTTACAGTTAGTAAACGTAAATTTTTCTTACTTTGCAATACTTCTAAAGCTTCTTGTGAGAAAGAAGGTGCGATAACAATTTCTAAGAAAATTTCGTGTAACTTTTCTGCTGTAGCTTTATCAATTTCACGATTCGCTGCAATAATGCCTCCGAAGATTGATACTGGATCTGCTTCATAAGCGCGTGTGTATGCTTCATGAATATCCGTACCCACTCCAACACCACATGGATTCATATGTTTTACCGCTACTACTGCTGGTTCTGTAAATTCTTTTACGATACTAAGCGCTGCATCTGCATCGTTAATATTGTTATAAGATAATTCTTTACCGTGTAATTGTTCTGCATATGCAACAGAAGAAGTTGCAGCAAATGGTGCTTTATAGAATGTCGCTTTTTGATGCGGATTTTCGCCATAGCGTAAATCTTGTTTTTTCTCAAATGTCACCGTTAACGTTTCTGGGCTTTCTTCGCCCATTTGCTTTGTTAAGTAGTTAGAAATTAACGCATCATATGCCGCTGTATGACGGAATACTTTCGCTGCTAATTTACGTTTCGTTTCCTCTGTTACTTCACCGTTCTCTTTCAGTTCTGCTAATACAACATCATAATCTACTGGATCTACAACTACCGATACAAATTTATGATTTTTCGCAGCAGAGCGAATCATTGTTGGGCCACCGATATCAATATTTTCAATTGCATCAGCAAATGTTACATCAGGCTTAGCGATTGTTTCTTTAAATGGGTATAAGTTAACAACAACAAAGTCAATTGGTTGAATACCTAATTCATTCATTTGCGCTACATGCATTTCATTATCACGAACTGCTAATAGACCACCATGAATATTTGGATGTAATGTTTTTACACGACCATCCATAATTTCTGGGAAACCAGTTACTTCAGAAATACCAATTACTTGCAAGCCGTTTTCTTCTAATAATTTTTTCGTACCACCTGTTGAAATAACTTCAATCCCTTGTTCAAGTAAACCTTTAACAAATTCTACTACTCCTGTTTTATCTGAAACACTTACTAATGCACGCTTTTTCATTTATCCTTCACCCCTGGTTGTATGTTAGTTAACAGTTGGTTTTTTCACAGACTGAACAATTTGATTCACTGTATTTACGTATAATTTATGTTCAACTTGTTGAATTTTCTTTTGTAAGCTTTCTCTCGTATCCCCTTCAGAAACAACTACTGCTTCTTGTGCAATAATTGGACCTGTATCCATACCTGCATCTACATAGTGAATCGTTACTCCGGTTACTTTCACACCTGCTTCTAACGCTTGACCGACAGCATCTTTACCCGGAAAACTCGGTAATAGTGATGGATGAATATTAATAATCTTCCCACCGTACGCTCCTAGTAAAGTCGGCCCAATTAAACGCATATATCCAGCTAAAATAACATAATCAATTTCATACTCTTCTAGCTTTTTTAATATCTCTTTTTCAAATGCTTCTTTTGACTCATATGCTTTCGCTGAAAAGGAAAAACACGGAATATGGTGATAATGTGCCCGTCCAATAGCGCGTGCCTCTGGTTTATCACATACTAATAAACTAATATCTGCATCCAATCTTTTTTCTTCTACCGCATTAACGAGAGATTGAAAGTTAGATCCACTTCCAGAAGCAAAAACTGCTAATCTACTCATAGTGCTGTGCCCCCATTGAAAGTAACGCCAGCACCTTGTACAGTACGTCCAATAATACGCGCTGTTTCTCCTTGCTCTTCAAGAAGACGAACAACATCTTTTGCATCTTCTTCCTTCACCGCTACTACCATACCAATACCCATGTTAAAAATATTGAACATTTCTTTCTCTTCTAGTTTTCCAACCTCTTGAAGTAAACTAAAAATCGGTTGAACTTGCCAAGATCCTAATTCAATTTCCGCACCGATTCCTTCTGGCAACATACGTGGAATATTTTCAATGAATCCACCACCTGTAATATGTGCCATACCGTATACTTCATGTTTCTTCAATAGTTCTAAAATAGGTTTGACATAAATTTTCGTTGGTTTTAATAATTCTTCACCAAGAGGTAGTTCTAAGCGTCCGTAAATACGATTTAAAGATAGTTCTCCATCTTCTAGTAGCACTTTTCTTACTAAAGAATAACCGTTACTATGAATACCGCTAGATGCTAAGCCAATTAATACGTGACCAGCTTCAATTTTTTCACCTGTTACAATTTTCTTTTTATCAACAATTCCAACTGTAAAACCAGCTAAATCGTATTCTTCCGTAGAATACATTCCTGGCATTTCAGCTGTTTCTCCACCAATTAATGCACAACCAGCTTGGCGACAGCCCTCTGATATACCTTTGACGATGTTTTCAATTTTACTAGGTTCAGCTTTACCACAAGCAATATAATCAAGGAAGAAAAGCGGCTCTGCTCCTTGGACAACAATATCATTTACACACATTGCTACTGCATCAATACCAATTGTGTCATGTTTATCTGCCATAAAAGCGAGCATCAATTTCGTTCCCACGCCATCTGTTCCAGATACTAATACAGGTTCTTCTAATGCAAATTTTGATAGATCAAACATACCTCCAAAACCGCCTAAACCGCCTAGCACTTCTTTTCTCATTGTTGTTTGTACGTGTTTTTTCATGCGAGATACCGCTTCATATCCAGCTTCAATATCTACTCCTGCTTGCTTATATGCATTCGCCATCGTTATTTACACCTCGTCTTTTAATTTCTCCCCATCCAGGGCGGCCGTTTTAAGAAAGAAGCTAGCTTCTACATCAAAAGAAGTAGAAGCTTTTTTCTTCTTATTTCATACTTTCTAAAAGCTCTTGCTCATAATCATAAAGAGCTGTTGGATAGTCTCCATTGAAGTAAGCCATACATAGACCACCGTATTTCCCTTCATATGGGCGTCCAATTGCATCTACTAATCCATCTTCACTTAAAAATGTTAGTGAATCTGCTCCGATGATTTGACGGATTTCTTCTATTGAATTATTTGCTGCGATTAATTCTTTTCTCGTTTGAATATCAATGCCATAGAAGCATGGATACTTAAGAGGTGGTGAAGCAATTCTTACATGGACTTCTGTCGCTCCAGCCTCGCGAAGCATACGAACAATTCGTTTACTTGTCGTTCCTCTTACGATAGAATCGTCAATCATAACAACTCGTTTTCCTTCAACTACGCCTCTTACTGCTGAAAGCTTCATCTTAACCCCTTGCTCACGCAGTTCTTGAGAAGGTTGAATAAACGTACGTCCAACGTAACGATTTTTAATTAACCCTAACTCATACGGAATTCCTGTCGCCTCCGCATAACCAATTGCTGCTGAAATACTAGAGTCTGGTACACCAGTAACAACATCAGCTTCAATAGGAGCTTCCGCCGCTAAACGTTTCCCCATGTTTTTACGTGCTGCATGAACATTAATACCAGCGATATTAGAATCTGGACGTGCAAAGTAAATGTATTCCATACTGCAAATCGCATGGTCTACTTCATTTGTAAAACGATCTACGTGAATTCCTTCATCATTGATAATAAGCAATTCACCAGGTTCTACATCACGAATGTAAGTTGCACCAACTACATCGAAAGCACATGTTTCCGATGCTACAACGTAAGCATCCCCCATCTTTCCAATTGAAAGAGGACGGAATCCATTTGGATCTAGCGCAACGATCATTTCATTTCCAGTTAGTAAAAGATATGCAAACGCACCTTTCACTTTATTTAGAGCCTCTTTTACACTATCAATTAAAGAATCTTTTGTACTACGCTTAATGAGGTGTAAAAGTACTTCTGTATCTGAACTTGTTTGAAAAATACTTCCCTCTGCCTCTAATTCACGACGAAGCATTTTTGCATTAATTAAATTTCCGTTATGAGCTAACGCCATGCTATGATCGGAAAAACGGAATAATAATGGTTGAACGTTAGCAACTTCACTTCCACCAGCTGTTGCATATCGTACGTGTCCAATTGCTGATTTCCCGTTTAATCCCTCTAGCTCACCTCTTGAAAACACTTCTGATATTAAACCTAACCCCTTGTGACCGATGATTTTTTCCCCATTATTTACAACAATGCCTGCGCCCTCTTGCCCACGGTGCTGCAAACTGTGCAATCCGTAGTACGAAACTTGTGCTGCATTTTCATGCCCCCAAATTCCAAAAACGCCACATTCTTCATTTAACCCCTTTATTTCAGCAAGCATGGGATTGCCCCTTTCCAAGCCTTTCTCATTTCATCTACATTTGCTGTAAGTAATACTTCATTTTCTTCATTATGAATTGTTACTTCATTTGTATTTGTCACTTCTCCAACTTGAATTGCTTCAACCGCTTTCTCAAATGCTTCTTTATTTTCACGTTTTACAGTTATAACGAAGCGAGATTGTGATTCTGCAAATAATACTGCTGTTGCTTCTCCGTCTAATTTCACAGTAGCACCTAAACCGTTAGCACCAATTGCACTTTCAGTAATTGCAACTGCTAAACCACCTTCTGCAACATCATGTGCAGATTGAACAAGGCCAGCTTGAATTGCTGCTAGTACTTGCTTTTGGCGTTTTAATTCTACATCTAGATCGATGCTTGGTGATTGACCGAAAATTTTTCCGTAGATCATTTTCTGTAATTCACTTCCACCAAACTCAGCTTTCGTCTCTCCAATTACATAAACTAAATCGCCAGCTTGTTTAAATTCTTGTGTTGTTACGTGTTTTAAATCGTGTACAAGTCCAACCATCCCAACAGTTGGTGTTGGATATACAGCTTCACCACTACGCTCGTTATACATTGATACATTCCCGCCGATAACTGGCGTTTGTAACTTGCGGCAAGCTTCACTCATACCGTCTACTGATTTCTCAATTTGCCAGAAGATCTCTGGTTTTTCTGGGTTACCGAAGTTTAAGCAATCTGTAATTGCAAGTGGCTCCCCGCCAGAACATACGATATTACGTGCTGCCTCTGCTACTGCAATTTTACCGCCCACTTCTGGATCTAAATAAATGTAGCGAGAGTTACAATCTGTCGTCATTGCTAATCCTTTTTCTGTGCCGCGTACACGTATAACCGCTGCATCTGAACCTGGTGTAACGATTGTGCTAGTGCGCACTTGATAATCATATTGATCATATACCCACTCTTTACTTGCAATCGTTGGTTGTTGTAATAAAGATAATAACGTTTCTTTATAATCTTCTACTTTTGGTGTTTCCATTTTCATCTGCTGGAACTCAGCAAAGTATGCTGCTTCTTTTGACGGTTTATGATAAATTGGTGCTTCTTCTGCAAGAGCATCCGCCGGTACTTCAGCTACCATTTCGTCTTTATGGAATAGGCGAAGCATTTTATCTTCAGTTACTTTCCCCATCGTAACTGCTGCAAGACCATACTTCTCAAATAAATCTACTATTTCTTGCTCTCTACCTTTTTTCACAACGATTAACATACGCTCTTGTGATTCAGATAACATCATTTCATATGGAGTCATTCCTGTTTCACGCTGCGGTACATCATCTAAGTACATTTCAATACCCATACCTGCTTTACTTGCCATTTCTGCAGAAGATGATGTTAAACCAGCAGCTCCCATATCTTGAATTCCAACAAGTGCATCAGACTGAATAAGTTCTAAACATGCTTCAATAAGAAGTTTCTCCATAAATGGATCCCCTACTTGAACTGCCGGACGCTTCGCTTCTGAGCTTTCAGATAACTCTTCAGATGCGAATGTTGCACCGTGAATACCATCACGACCAGTTGATGCTCCTACGTACATTACTGTATTACCAGCACCATGTGCTTGCCCTTTTTTAATATCTTCATGATTAATTAGGCCTACACACATTGCATTTACAAGTGGATTTCCTTCATAACATGGATCAAACTGTACTTCGCCGCCAACAGTAGGAATACCAATGCAGTTACCGTATCCTGCGATTCCTGCTACTACTTCTTCAAATAAATATTTCACGCGTGGTGATTGTAATTCACCGAAGCGAAGTGAGTTTAATAGAGCTACCGGGCGTGCTCCCATAGAGAATACATCGCGAATAATACCACCGACACCTGTCGCTGCCCCTTGATATGGCTCAATTGCAGAAGGATGGTTATGACTTTCCATTTTAAATACAACCGCTTGATTATCACCGATATCTACAATTCCAGCGCCTTCTCCAGGTCCTTGTAAGACACGCTCACCTGTCGTTGGAAACTTACGAAGAACTGGCTTTGAATTTTTATAACTACAATGTTCAGACCACATAACAGAAAATAGTCCCGTTTCTGTATAATTCGGCAAACGGCCTAAAATCTTTTCAACCATGGCAAACTCTTCGTCTGTTAGCCCCATTTCCGCGTATATACGCTCTTCTTTAATTTGTGTTGGATTTGGCTCAAGCATTAACGACATATGTTTCCCTCCACTGTTTTAAGATAGATTGAAAGACTTTTAACCCTTCAGCACCGCCAAGTAATTCATCTACAGCACGCTCTGGGTGTGGCATCATACCAAGAACATTTCCTTTTTCATTTACAATACCTGCAATATCTGAAACGCTTCCATTCGGATTTTCTACGTAACGGAATGCGATTTGATTATTCTCTTCTAATTGTTTAAGAGTTGCTTCATCACAATAGTAATTCCCCTCACCATGTGCAATTGGAATATTGATTACTTCATTTTTTTCATATTGTGATGTAAACATAGTTTCATTATTTTCAACACGTAACTGAACCGTACGGCACATAAACTTTAAGTTTTCGTTTCTCATTAATGCTCCTGGTAGTAATCCTGATTCAACAAGAATCTGGAATCCATTACACACTCCTAAAATTGGCTTTCCTTGCTCAGCAGCTTTTTGCACTGCTTTCATTGCGTTAGCAAAGCGAGAAATAGCACCACAACGTAAATAGTCACCGTAAGAGAATCCACCTGGTAGTAAAATTGCATCATATTCATCTAAATTCTCTCTATCGTGCCAAACGTAATCTACTTCTTCACCAAGCTCATCTTTAATTGCATGGAACATATCGACATCACAGTTCGAACCTGGGAATACTATGACTGCAAATTTCACTGTGCGACAACCTCCTCAACTTCATAACGGAAGTCTTCCATTACAACGTTTGCTAATAATTTTTCACACATTTCTTTTACCTTGCTATCCAGATCAGATACTGATTTATCAATTGTTAATTCCATATATTTTCCGATTCGAACGTCTTGTACTTCTGTAAATGAAAGACTATGAAGCGCTCCCTTTACCGCAGTTCCTTGTGGATCTAATACACTTTCTCTTAACGTTACATATACCTTAACTTTATACATGTGAAGCTCCCCCTAAACGTTTTAAAATTTCTTCATATGCTTCTGTTAAATTCCCAAGATCACGACGGAATACATCTTTATCAAATTTTTCATTGCTCGTTTCATCCCATAAACGGCAAGTATCTGGTGAAATTTCATCTGCTAATATGATTTCCCCTTCTTCTGTTACGCCAAACTCTAATTTAAAATCTACTAATCTTACACGACAGCTTGCGAAATGCTCAATCATCACTTGATTGATTTGTAGAGCTGCATCTCGTAATACGCTTACTTGCTCTGGTGTTGCAACATTTAACAAACGAATATGATCTTCCGTTACAAGTGGATCTCCTAAATCATCATCTTTGTAGTAAAATTCTACGATTGGTGTTGTAAGAGCAGTTCCTTCTTCCATTCCTAGTCTTTTTGAAAGACTACCTGCAATTACGTTTCTTGTGACAACTTCTAATGGAATAATACTCACCTTTTTGACAAGTTGTTCTGTATCAGATAACTTCTCCACAAAGTGTGTTTTAATTCCAACTTCTTGTAACTTTCTGAACAATAAAGTTGTAATCTCATTGTTCAAACGACCTTTTCCTGTAATTGTCGCTTTTTTCTCCCCATTGAAAGCAGTCGCACTATCTTTGTACTCTACCCAAACCATATCTGCTGCTTCTGTACGATAAATTCTTTTTGCCTTACCTTCATACAGCAATTCTAGCTTTTGCATTTCGCA
Source organism: Bacillus sp. FSL R12-0074 (assembly GCF_038005725.1). Classification (NCBI taxonomy): domain Bacteria; kingdom Bacillati; phylum Bacillota; class Bacilli; order Caryophanales; family Bacillaceae; genus Bacillus; species Bacillus sp. FSL R12-0074. The sequence continues at coordinate 298,406 of NZ_JBBOTR010000001.1, read as the reverse complement.
AGCCCCCTGTAGTTTGAAAAATGTGAATAATATTTTTATAAAGAATGGCACAGAATGACTCTATTCTGTGCCATATGAAATTTTACGCTTCGTTTAATCCAAGGCGTTCAAAGATTGTATCAACGTGTTGCATATGATGTTCATAATTGAAACATTCGTTAATTTCTTCTTGCGTTAACTTACTTGTAATACGCTCATCAGATTCTACAAGCTCTTTAAATTGTACTTGTGTTTCCCAAGCTTCCATTGCTTTAGGCTGTACGATATCATAAGCTTCTTCACGTACCAGACCTTTGTCAATTAGTGTAAGCATTACGCGCTGAGAGTAAATTAAGCCGTATGTTCTTGTCATATTGCGTTTCATATTCTCTGGGAATACAGTTAAGTTTTTAACGATATTACCAAAGCGATTTAACATGTAATTTAACGCGATTGTAGCATCTGGTAAAATTACGCGTTCTGCAGAAGAGTGAGAGATATCACGCTCATGCCATAACGGAACATTCTCGTAAGCTGTCATCATATAACCGCGGATAACACGAGCTAAACCAGTCATATTTTCAGATCCAATTGGATTACGTTTATGCGGCATTGCAGAAGAACCTTTTTGACCTTTTGCGAAAGCCTCTTCAACTTCACGTGTTTCACTCTTTTGTAAACCACGAATCTCAACTGCCATCTTTTCAACAGATGTTGCGATTAGTGCAAGTGTTGACATGTAATGTGCATGACGATCACGTTGCAATGTTTGTGTTGAAATTGGTGCTGCTTCTAATCCTAAGTTTTCACAAACATACTTTTCTACGAATGGATCAATATTTGCATATGTACCAACCGCACCAGATAATTTACCAACGCGAACTGTATCAGCAGCTTGTTTGAAACGCTCTACGTTACGTTTCATTTCTTCATACCAAAGACCAAGTTTTAAACCAAATGTTGTTGGCTCTGCATGTACACCGTGTGTTCTTCCCATCATGATCGTGTATTTATGCTCTTTCGCTTTATTAGCTAAAATACTAACAAAGTTTTCTAAGTCTTTTAACAAGATTTCATTTGCTTGTTTTAAGATATAAGATAACGCTGTATCTACTACGTCTGTAGATGTTAAACCGTAATGAACCCATTTACGTTCCTCGCCTAATGTTGGTGTTTCTGATACAGCACGAGTGAAAGCAACTACGTCATGACGTGTTTCTTTTTCAATTTCATAAATACGATCAATATCAAATGATGCATGTTCACGAATTTTTTTCACATCTTCTTTTGGAATATCGCCAAGCTCAGCCCATGCTTCACACGCTAAAATCTCAACTTCTAACCACGCTTTAAATTTGTTCTCTTCCGTCCAAATCGCACCCATTTCAGGGCGTGTATAACGATTAATCATCTTTTTCCCTCCAACAGTTGTTCTTGATGGTCCCAAATATGCAAACTCTTCGCTTTTTCTAGAGCGACTTCAATATTATCATTTAAAATATTAACATGCCCCATTTTTCGCTGTGCTTTTGCTTCTTCTTTTCCATACAAGTGTAAATAGCACCCGGTTAGTCTATTCACTTGTCCTAGGACCCCTTCTATATGTTCGCCTAAAATGTTAACCATGACAACTGGTTTTAACAAATTTGTTTCTCCAAGAGGTAAATTACAGATTGCTCGAATATGTTGACCAAATTGACTCGTTTCACATGCATCCTGTGTATAGTGTCCTGAATTGTGAGGTCTTGGTGCTAATTCATTAATGTAAATCTCACCGTCAGCTGTAGCAAACATCTCTACCGCTAGTGTTCCCACAAGTTCTAGTTCATCCGCAAGTACCTTTGCGTAAGCAATTGCTTTTTGAGAAAGTTCTTCTGTAATGCGGGCTGGAACGATAGATTCATGCAAAATGTTATTTACATGAATATTTTCCGCTACCGGAAATACTTTCGTTTCACCACTTACACTACGAATTACAATAACTGATACTTCTTTTTCAAAAGGCACCCATTTTTCTAGAATGCACTCTGCTTTATTAGTAAGTTCTTTTGCTCTCACAACATCAGCTTCACTCTTTAAAACCACTTGCCCTTTACCATCGTATCCACCTGTCGTTGTTTTTAAGACAGAAGGGAAAGATAACTCTTTAATTGCTTCTGTAAGTTGATCTTGATTTTGAACCAATCTATACGATGCTACTGGTAACCCAGCTTTTTCAATTGCATTCTTTTCTGTAAAACGATTTTGCGTTTTATTTAACAACTGACTACCTTGTGGTAAGTAAGCATGTTTTTCAAGCCATTGTAAACATCTATAATCAATATTCTCAAATTCATATGTGACAACGTCGCTTATCTCTGCTAAATGCTGAATTGCTTTTAAATCGTCATATTGTGCAACGACTTCAACATCAGCAACTTGTGCACATGGTGAATGCTTTGTAGGATCTAAAACAGCAATTTTATAACCCATTTCCTTAGCTGCCAACGCCATCATTCTTCCAAGCTGGCCGCCTCCAATAATGCCGATTGTTTTTCCAGGTAAAATGATTCTCGTCATACTAGCTCACTACCTTCACGCACAGTTTTCTCAATAGCTTCTCGTCTCAACTCTAATGCATCATGTATATCATCATGAAATGATCCAAGTATTTGTGCAGCAAGCAATCCAGCATTTGTTGAACCAGCCTTACCAATTGCAACAGTTGCGACTGGAACCCCTCCTGGCATTTGGACAATGGATAATAATGAATCTAGGCCGTTTAACGCTTTTGATTGAACTGGGACACCGATTACAGGAAGATTTGTCTTGGCTGCAACCATTCCTGGTAAATGCGCTGCTCCACCAGCTCCAGCAATAATAATTTTTACTCCACGTTCACGAGCTGTTTCTGCATATTCAAACATATAATCCGGAGTCCGATGAGCGGATACAACTTTTTTCTCATACGGTATATTTAATTCATCTAAAATGTCACAAGCATATTTCATTGTTTCCCAGTCTGACGTGCTTCCCATTATGACTCCAACTAGTGATTTCATATTAGAATCCCCCCGATTCAAATAAAAAAAGCCTGAAATAGAACAGTTTCTCTTTTACTATGAGAGAAAGTGCTCTACTCAGGCATACGTATCCCTTGTGAATAGAAAAATACCGAGTGACTTTCCCTCATAGTCTAACGAATAACGGTCGTTAGGTAGAGACTTGCAGGCCATATCCCCGCGATTATATGAGGTCTTATATATTATTGTTTCTATGGCTATATTAACAATATTTCATAAACAATGTCAATAAATAATCGAATGTTTTTTTATTAGTCATCGATAACGTTCGTGTTTTAGTTATATTCAAAAGAAGAATTGCAACTATATGCAAGAAGGAAAGGGAATTAGAATATATATTTCTAGAGATCTATTTTACGTATAACTATTTATATAATACTTCAGTATGTTTTAATCAATATATATACTCTCTTGTATTCTATACATCAATAGAACTTATATTATAACGATTTAATTTCTAAGGAGGAATAACCATGAAAAAAAATAACTGTGCTATTATCCTATTTATTTTTCTCTATCGCAGTAATTGCTGTAATTATTGAATGGTTATTTATATCATCCCATTTTTTCTACTCTCATTATTATGATAGAAATAATCTTTCCTATTCTTAGGGATTATTTTAAGAGCGTTCGAAAAATCCGGAGCACAAAAAATCATTACCATTATTTTAAACTGCCTCTATTTCATTATTTTTTCGTCTTTAGGGTTATTAAATTTATGGATTTTAACCTTCGGTAAATAAAAATAAACACAAAAAAACCTAAGTCGAAACGACTTAGGTTTTTGCTTGGCGACGTCCTACTCTCACAGGGACAAGGTCCCAACTACCATCGGCGCTAGAGAGCTTAACTTCCGTGTTCGGTATGGGAACGGGTGTGACCTCTCTGCCATCATCACCAAACTATGAAGGTATATTCCTTCAAAACTAGATAACATTTGCTTCATATTATATGGTTAAGTCCTCGATCTATTAGTATTCGTCAGCTCCACATGTCACCATGCTTCCACCTCGAACCTATCAACCTGATCATCTTTCAGGGATCTTACTAGCTTACGCTATGGGAAATCTCATCTTGAGGGGGGCTTCATGCTTAGATGCTTTCAGCACTTATCCCTTCCGCACATAGCTACCCAGCTATGCCCTTGGCAGAACAACTGGTACACCAGCGGTGCGTCCATCCCGGTCCTCTCGTACTAAGGACAGCTCCTCTCAAATTTCCTGCGCCCACGACGGATAGGGACCGAACTGTCTCACGACGTTCTGAACCCAGCTCGCGTACCGCTTTAATGGGCGAACAGCCCAACCCTTGGGACCGACTACAGCCCCAGGATGCGATGAGCCGACATCGAGGTGCCAAACCTCCCCGTCGATGTGGACTCTTGGGGGAGATAAGCCTGTTATCCCCGGGGTAGCTTTTATCCGTTGAGCGATGGCCCTTCCATGCGGAACCACCGGATCACTAAGCCCGACTTTCGTCCCTGCTCGACTTGTAGGTCTCGCAGTCAAGCTCCCTTATGCCTTTGCACTCTACGAATGATTTCCAACCATTCTGAGGGAACCTTTGGGCGCCTCCGTTACACTTTAGGAGGCGACCGCCCCAGTCAAACTGCCCACCTGACACTGTCTCCCGGGTCGATGAGACCCGTAGGTTAGAATTTCAATACAGTCAGGGCGGTATCCCACCAGCGCCTCCACCGAAGCTAGCGCTCCGGTTTCAATGGCTCCCGCCTATCCTGTACAAACTGTACCAAAATTCAATATCAGGCTACAGTAAAGCTCCACGGGGTCTTTCCGTCCTGTCGCGGGTAACCTGCATCTTCACAGGTACTATAATTTCACCGAGTCTCTGGTTGAGACAGTGCCCAAATCGTTACACCTTTCGTGCGGGTCGGAACTTACCCGACAAGGAATTTCGCTACCTTAGGACCGTTATAGTTACGGCCGCCGTTTACTGGGGCTTCAGTTCAGAGCTTCGCTTACGCTAACCCCTCTCCTTAACCTTCCAGCACCGGGCAGGTGTCAGCCCCTATACTTCGCCTTACGGCTTCGCAGAGACCTGTGTTTTTGCTAAACAGTCGCTTGGGCCTATTCACTGCGGCTTTCCGTTAAGAAAGCACCCCTTCTCCCGAAGTTACGGGGTCATTTTGCCGAGTTCCTTAACCAGAGTTCTCTCGCACACCTTAGGATTCTCTCCTCGCCTACCTGTGTCGGTTTGCGGTACAGGCACCTTTTATCTCGCTAGAAGCTTTTCTTGGCAGCGGGGAATCAAAGACTTCGCTCCATAAGGAGCTTCCCCATCACAGCTCAGCCTTCACGATAAGCGGATTTGCCTACTTATCAGCCTAACTGCTTGGACGTGCACAACCAATCGCACGCTTCTTCTATCCTTCTGCGTCCCTCCATTGCTCAAACGATAAAGAGGTGGTACAGGAATATCAACCTGTTGTCCATCGCCTACGCCTGTCGGCCTCGGCTTAGGTCCTGACTAACCCTGAGCGGACGAGCCTTCCTCAGGAAACCTTAGGCATTCGGTGGACGGGATTCTCACCCGTCTTTCGCTACTCATACCGGCATTCTCACTTCTAAGCGCTCCACCAGTCCTTCCGGTCTGACTTCACTGCACTTAGAACGCTCCCCTACCACTGATACCATTGGTATCAATTCGCAGCTTCGGTGGTGTATTTAGCCCCGGTACATTTTCGGCGCAGAGTCACTCGACTAGTGAGCTATTACGCACTCTTTAAATGGTGGCTGCTTCTGAGCCAACATCCTAGTTGTCTAAGCAACTCCACATCCTTTTCCACTTAATACACACTTTGGGACCTTAGCTGGCGATCTGGGCTGTTTCCCTCTTGACTACGGA